>NZ_WVHT01000001.1 GCF_009834875.1 Hufsiella arboris
GCACCAATTTTATGGCAGACATATTCACAGACTATAAAATCTATCCCCATGAAGGAAAAATAAAAGACCACTTCAAGGACTTTTATGAAACTGTGTTTATTGCTTTCTTGCCCTTCTTTAAAGTTGACAGACAAACCACAGACAATGTAAATTTTAAGAAATCAAAACAAATATCTTACGAAGAAGCAAAGCAAGAAATTGATACTCTCAAAGACATTCCGCCATTTAATGCTGACATTTTTAGCTATTCAAACAAAGACTATCCAACAGACAAAGAAATTTTCGAATGCGGACAAGCTATATCTTGGAACGAAATAGTTAAAGGTTCAGGCATTAAAGACGTTTCGGAACTAAACAAAGCATTACGGACTTCAATCGGTGCATTAAGACAGGTTTTCCGAAGGCCAGAGTTGACCGAGAAGTTGAATAGCTACACAAGTGATCAAAGTATTTGGCATCCGACAGAAGGGGGTTTTGATATACTTTCAAAAATTGCAATTTATAGAACATTCAAGCTTCTTGATAAGAATGAAATTCTAGTAACAGATGAATTTTATGAAACCACTTCAATTTTAGAACTTAACAAACTAACAGCTTTTGACTTTGCAGAAAAAGTAGGTTTTAAAGACTATTTCATCTATTCCTCGGACAAGGAACTCCTGTTCACAATTGAATGGGACAGCTTCTTTTTTCTAATTGCCATAGGACAGGAGAAAATGAATAAAATTATTTCGTCAAAATTATTTGAAGGATTTCTTTGTAACAAACAAACGGAACATGAATGGGACTATGAAGAAGAGGAAATTCAAAAATATTTGGACATAGAGGAACAACAAAAACTATTGACAACTGAGCCGAAATCAGTGAGAAAAACTGGTGCTAACAGCACCTTGCCAAAAGCGGAGCGATCGTGGTGGCGGAAATTTTTTGGCTATTAATAAACATTAACTACCGCTTGAGGCTGATGTTCCAAAATCCCCGCCTTCGGCAAGCTGCAAACCGTTATAGGCAACCTGAACAACGATCGTGCAATTTAAATTTATGCCTAAGACATAACTATCAATAGACGATAAAATTGATGTTTGCTAAGGGAAGCGATAGAACATGTAATACCGCTTCTTCGTAAAGCCCCAAACCGTTATGTGTAACTTTAAATGACAGCAAGACCGAACGTATACATTCTACTTGGGACAGTATTTATTTTACTGACTTGGCTGTTTGTTGGGATTTATCGAGACGATGAATTTTACGAACAGAATTTGTTCACTAAATACCGACCAACATTCAAAGTGAACTTTCATTCTGCAATAGGTATGCAAGACTTAAAATTAGACGACTTATCCGAAAACAGAAAGGCAGAAGAAATAGCCTTTCAAGAATTTTTGATTAAACAGCAAGTTCAGAGCAGCAGTAACGCAAAACTTTGGTATTTACCTTTCATCCTTATTCAACTGACATTAACATTTATTAGCTTAGGCATTTTAAAATTCAGACGTGACTTAGTTTACAAGGAATGGCACTTCCCGGCACATTTTACCGCTTGTTTACTACTGACTTCAATTGGGCTTGGACTTATGTTGTCCTTTGACAATTCACTTACGACAATATTTGTTGGACTTTTAGTTTTGACACTGAATTATGGAGCATTGATTCTAATAACAAAAGAGAGACGAAAGAAAAGCTATACATAACACGAGTTTTGCATCAGGCAGGCTGACGTGCAAACCCGGGGCTTTGTGCTCCGAAACCCGCCCGAACGCAAAGCCCGGAAACGTTATATTCAAACATAAATGCGACGTCTTACCAAATTAAATATAAATGAAAGTGAAACCAAAGGATATCTTGTGTTTGAAGAGAATTGGTATGACGTATTTGACCGGCTTGTAATTTATTTCTTCTTCAGCTGGGTAGTAGTGCTTCCTTTCTTAATTCTTTTTGACCCGTATAGACTAGATACTGATTACGACTTTTTCTATGTGATAGTTTTCACAATCCCATTTCTATTCGGTATTTACGTGATTTATAGAAAAGCAACTGAAAAACGTTTATTTAAAATCATTACTGCATATAACAGGAAAAAAAATCATGAGATTTTGCTTGAATATGCGATCACTAAGTCCTACGAAGTTTACCGAAAGTCAAACAGATGCTTAATCTTTAATGAATCTACAAGTGCCTTGAATCCAGAATACAAAAAATCCAGAATATTTTTAGTTGAGGACAATTTAGTGATGTATTCAATTGTCCAAGACAGGTTTAAGTTGAACTTACCAACGTTGACTTCACATCTAAATTTAAAAAAGGACCTGAAAAAGTTATTTAATACTCCATTGACGGACGCGAAAAAAGAAACATGCCAGCATATAACATAGGTTTTGCAAAAATGCTGGTGACGTGATTCTCGAAATTTTCTACATTAACTTAAACTTGCAACCGTTATGTGCAAGCTTATCAGACATGAAAGCCATCACATTTAAATCATTTGTATTCGCACTTTTGTTTTGCACAGGACAGGCATTGATTGAAGCAAACTTAGCCTATATTATAATTTGGATACGGCATTCGTCTCTCTTAAATTATGAAGGAATATTATTCTATTTTTTTATTCGAATGTTGTTGACTATAGTTCCTTATATTGTAGGGTTTTATATTTTTTCATCCAAACTTAGTCCATCTATTATTTCCTTTATCATAAACATATTTGTTTTGGCGTCTCTTGTCTACTTTGGCTTTGTTCAGAAAGACATTATATCATTCACGATATCTTCAATTTCGACCGGTATTATGTTAATTATTTTGGACAGGAATCTAAATTGGAGTCGCGGCTATAAAGGGCTCGAGAATGCCGGCACATAAAAGCACTTTTGCAATAGTCAGGGTTTCGTCCTTCGTGGACAGTTTTGTGGTTAGGGGAAGTTCAGTTCTCCAAATGAACATTGTTCCATTATTCCACCTCGTTCATTAACAAACCGTCAATGAATATTATAAGTAAACTTAAAGCCTGAGTAAACCCGCTGATTCATGCTGTATGCCATTGCATAGTCGACGCGGAAAATAAGACGCTGTAAACCGAAGAATATCTCATAATAGTTTTTCGTCGACGGCTGATCAAGATATGCCCCACCCACGATTTCATCAAGTTTTAACAGCCGCAGCAATGGTATTTTATTGGTAATAAATCCACCGAAGTTTTGCTCTAAGTGAGCTTCAAAAAATTGTTTATCTGCACTGAATCGGTAAATATCCAGGTAATGGAAATTACGAAGGCTTTGCTCGAACAAAAGGGAGTTGTTACCCCGGAAGTGATAGTAATCAGGATAATAGAGCACATCCCTGTTAAAGAACTTACCTAACTTAAAAGTGTACGACACTTTGCCCCACAAACCCATTTTGAGGCTGTTCTGGTAAACTTCAAATGAGCCGAAATCGAATTTCGAGTTCGCATTGAAAACGTTTAAAGCTTTACGGTAGGTAACAGACAGTCGCGGGTATTTGAAATTTTCATAAAAGCGACCTTCGGGCCGGGTTACATAACGGGCAGCCGGCCCGTAGTCGATCTCACCCTTTAATATAAAGGCCGTGTGCTCAGGGAAAAGTGCAATTTCATACGCAGGAGTAAACGGGTTATTGGATGTAAACTCTTTGCCAGGACGATCGATCAATACAAAATCGGAGGTGTTTTTAAGGGTAAACCGCCGGCTATATTCCATATCACCTTTAAAGAAAAACCCTGCAAAAGCCTCGTAGCTGCCGCTGAACCCTAAAACTGAACGCTCATAAAACTTACGCCAGTTTGTTTCATAAATCAAGGTATTAATCGAGTTGGTTATACTTTTTGACGACTGCAGCCCTGTAAGGTCTAACACTTCTTTGCCTGCAACCAGGCGCAGGTATCCTTTGTTGATCGGATCGTAATAATACCGCCCTTCAATACGTGGGTTGAAATGTCCGTTTGAAAAGCCGTAACGTATCTGAGGTGTAATCTCTATCCAGTTCTTTAGATTGTATTCTTTACGAAAAGTTGCGTTATACTGAAATCCAAAACCTTCAACCGTATTATAAAATATATCAGGCAAGATCGCATCGAATTTTATCAGCCGTTTTGTGGTATTATCGCGCCATACGTAACCACCTGCGGCCACTTTCATAAACGTAATTTTGTTTGTCTGCTTAATTAGCGAATCCTTTTTGGCTTTAATTGCAAGAAGTTGCTGCATACTGTCCTGAACACTGAAATTGCTTATCTCCTCCGGTGTAAGCATAACAGGGCGTTTAGCATTCAGGTATTCGCGACTTTTCGTTAGATTATTAACAGGGACCTTTAATGTTTCCCCATTAAACAAATCAGCAGGCAACGGTATATTAACCTGCTGGTTCTGGCAAACGCCCAGGAAGCTCCCGGAGAATTGAAAACCCAAAAGCTTGCTCGCAAAATCCATTTCAACAAACGACTGCATCCAGATATCGTCTTTCACCGGCTTCAACTGCTGCTTGATTTTGAGCGTATCAATAAAATTAATGCGTGAAGCTTTTGTGAGATACAGATCCAGGCTGTGCAGCTGCCAGGAATCTTCAACAATGTATAATACGCCGCGGAAAACGGGATCGTATTTCCGGCGGGGGATTACCTGGATCTTATCGATGGTTTTGCCATTTTCCTGCGCCGACCCCAGATAGCGATACCGGTAATACATGTCGGCGAAATCGGCTAGCGGAGACACAAATCCACGGACGGCAAGGCTATCGAACTGGATGATATTATTATAAAAATTTATGACCAGGTCGGCCGTTTTGTTAATACTGAAAGACCCGTTTCGCCCGGCCGCCCTGCTGGCCTCCATTTCTATATGAAAATGATCGGGAGCTTTATAATATACTTTCGAATGTGCTTCCGACAGGTAGATGATCCCCTTTCCGGCTGATCCGAGCTGCAGGATTTTTGACACATCCTGTCCCAGGAATTTTTTTGGAGCCTTTAACAGCCATTGTTCGCCTTTGGTATAAACATCCATCGAATAGTCGCTGATCTGTTCGAGATGTTTTTTTCTACCGGCGATAACATTGTCCATAATTTGTTTCGCATGCTTTTTCTGATAAGCAACATTGGATGCAGAATCGGACATTTTATATGCAGTCTGACTTAAAACGACATCAATCACAGTATCTGCCCGAAGTTCAAAATCGCGGGTAACCGTTTCGTAACCAATATATCCTACGTCGAGTCTGCTTACACCGGCATTTAAGCGCATGCTATATAAACCGAACGCGTTTGTGGCAATACGCAAACCTGATCTCTCGTCGGAAATGGCAGCAAATGGCACAACGTTGCCGTGTGTATCGGTTATCTTTCCTGATACTGTAAATTGCTGCGCATTCGCACGAAAAACCAGAAAAAACAAAATAAGCAGCGTAAAATTCTTCATCAATGTGATAGCAATAATAAATACCGCTATTAAAATGTTTTATTGTTTAAGTGTGACCAGTTCAGAAATCCTGAATTTAAGAACCTTATTCATATTTTTACAGATTATCATAAAATCAATGTTATGTACGATACACTGAAGCCAGTTCTCGAGGAAGAATTAAGTAAAATTAAAGAAGCCGGCTTATACAAAACGGAGCGGATAATAACGTCTCCGCAAGGCGCTGACATCACCATTGAAGGCGGAAAACAGGTAATAAATTTTTGCGCTAACAATTACCTGGGACTTTCATCGCATCCGAGAGTAATTGAAGCCGCAAAAAAAGCGGTTGACAGCCATGGCTATGGCATGTCGTCTGTTCGTTTTATATGTGGAACGCAGGATCAGCATAAGGAACTTGAAAAAAAGATTTCGGAATTCTTGGGCACTGAAGATACCATTTTATATGCTGCGGCATTCGATGCAAATGGAGGAGTTTTCGAACCCTTGTTTAACGAGCAGGATGCAATCATATCCGACGAATTGAATCATGCCTCCATTATTGACGGAGTGAGGTTGTGTAAAGCGCAGCGCTACCGTTACAAACATGATGACATGGCTGACCTGGAAGCAAAACTCCAGGAAACGCAAAATCTAAGGCACCGCATTGTCGTAACCGACGGCGCTTTCTCAATGGACGGTACGATTGCCCAGCTGGATAAAATTTGCGCTTTGGCGGAAAAATACCGCGCGTTGGTGATGATCGATGAGTCGCATTGCTCGGGCTTTATGGGAAAAACCGGTCGTGGAACGCATGAGCATTTTAATGTAATTGATAAGATCGACATTATAACAGGAACTTTAGGAAAGGCCCTGGGTGGCGCATCCGGCGGATTTACATCGGGCAAAAAAGAAATTATTGATCTCCTTCGCCAGCGCTCGCGGCCTTACCTGTTTTCGAATACGTTGGCGCCTTCAATTACCGGCGCTTCTATAGCTGTATTAGATATGCTGTCGGAAACTACCGAACTGCGGGATACCCTGGAATCTAACACTAAATATTTCCGCGATAAAATGACCGAAGCAGGCTTTGATATTAAGCCAGGAGTGCATCCAATCGTTCCTGTTATGTTATATGACGCCAAACTTTCGCAGGAATTTGCTGCCCGGATGCTCGATGAAGGAATTTATGTAATTGGATTCTATTACCCGGTCGTTCCGCAAAACAAAGCCCGGATACGGGTGCAGCTTTCGGCGGCTCATACAAGGGAGCATCTGGATAAAGCGATTGCCGCTTTTACAAAAGTGGGTAAAGAGCTTGGTGTAATTAAATAAATCCGGCTGATTTAGTTAATTTTGCAAGATAATGCCTTTGGCCGATAACGCAGGCCAAAGGCTCATTTCAACATTCATTGCGATAAAATGCAAAGCAAGATAGATCAATATACTGCCGAAATCAGCGCTTTCAGTCCAGCTAATGCCGATGAACTGGAGACTTTCCGTATAAAATATTTAGGAACCAAAGGCTTACTGAAAGACTTATTCGACGAATTCAAAACAGTTAGTCCGGAAGAAAAGCGTACGCTTGGCAAAACGCTTAACGAATTTAAAAAATTCGCCGAGGAAAAATACCAGTTGCTAAAGGAACAGTCTGAAACGTCAACCGATACACAGTCGGACAAACAAGACCTTACTTTACCGGGCGAAGGTTTTGCGTTAGGATCGCGGCACCCGCTGATGCTTGTCCGCAAAGAGATTATCGAGATTTTCAAAAAACTTGGCTTCAATGTTGCCGAAGGCCCGGAAATTGAAGACGACTGGCACAACTTCTCTGCCCTGAATTTCCCGGAAGAACACCCGGCGCGGGACATGCAAGACACCTTCTTCATAAAAAAAGGCGGTGAAAAAGGTGATATCGCACTTCGCACACATACTTCGTCGGTACAGGTGCGTATGATGGAACAGGGGCAACCCCCGTTTCGTGCCATTATGCCCGGCCGAGTTTACCGCAATGAGGCGATTTCAGCGCGAGCGCATTGTTTCTTCCACCAGGTTGAAGGACTGTATGTAGATGAAAACGTTTCGTTTGCCGACCTTAAGCAAACGCTGTTCACGTTTGTTCAGGAATTATATGGAGAGGGAACAAAGGTTCGGTTCCGTCCTTCATATTTTCCGTTCACTGAACCGTCTGCAGAAATGGATATCTCATGTACTATTTGTAAAGGCGCCGGCTGCCAGATGTGCAAGTATTCCGGATGGGTTGAGATTTTAGGATGCGGGATGGTCGATCCGAATGTTTTGGAGAATTGCGGCATAGACAGTTCTAAATATACCGGCTACGCGTTCGGAATGGGAATTGAACGGATTACCAATCTGAAGTATGAAATACGTGACCTTCGCTTGTTCTCAGAAAATGATATACGCTTTTTAAAACAGTTTAAAACGGAAATAGTCTAAATGAGATTCATTGCCATACTAGCGATTTTTTTCATGCTGACGGGCTGCGGAAAACAGCAGGATAACATTCCGACTGTTGTTGTGAATTTTCACGCCCCGATAAATGATCCGCGGTTGTTACAGCTTGGCGCTATTGGCGGTGCGGTGCAAATTACTGGTTATGGTGTGGCGGGATTGATCATCTATCATAAACCCGATAATTCTTACGCTGCTTATGACGCCTGCAGCACCGTTAATCCTGAGAAAAGATGCACGGTAACAATTGATGATCCGAATTTAACGGCAACAGACCCCTGCAGCGGAGCTAAATTTTCTCTTTATGACGGTTCTCCGGTAAAAGCGCCTGCAAAAGTCTCTCTGAGACAATACGATGTTTATATTAGCGGTTACACGCTTAATGTGGTCAACTAATTTATGGAAGCCGAGAAAATCAGAGAAAGTATTAAACGGGCATCGCAGGACTTATTCAGAAAATACGGGTACCACAAAACCAGTGTTAACGAGATAGCAAAAAAAGCCAAACTTGCCAAAGCGACAATTTACAAGTACTTCGATAGCAAGGAGCTTTTGCTTCATTCGATTTTAATGGACTATATACGTTCAAGCGTGCATGATCTGTTACATTCCGACCACGAAGAACAAAGCAGAGATATTTACCTAAGCAACCTGATTTTAAAGACCAGCCGGATTTCTTATACCATCTGCAATGAGTTTATCGGCTGGGATTTTATCCGTGAATCAACTAATGCGCAGGAGTTTCTGAAAATATTATCTGATGACCTGGAAAAGCTTCTGATCGAATCGTTTAACGATATAGACGAGTTTAAAAATGATGAAGCAATTTCTGAAGACGGCCTGAAATTTCTCATTAAATCCAGCAAAAGTATTGTGTTTTCGTTTGCGTTCACCGCTGTCAGCGACTCGGACGTTCGCAAAAACTTTGTATCCTTTCAAAAAGAAATCCTCCCTTACCTTGTAAAAGCGGCTTTACGGTAATTTAACATTGAACCGTTTTGGTTTTCGGTTTAAATAAGTTAATTTTAAGCCTTAAACGTATTTACCCATGAGTCGTGAAATATTCGAATTTTCGGTTTTGATTGACGAAAGGTTTGATCGTGTAAAAAAGCGGCAGCTCGGTTGGTTTGGTTTTGTATCGAATTTTTTCCACTGATTTATACTCCTTTCGGTTTTCCTGAGATCAGCACGGCTGAATCCTGTTGGCTTTGCCCGGCCTGAATCAAAAAATAACGTTAATTTTGCCGCTAATGAAAAAGATTCCGGCAGAGAAACGACTGATCGAAAACATTGAAATAATAGATATTGCTGAAGAAGGAAAAGGTGTCGGAAAAACAGACGAGCTGGTTGTTTTTATCGAGAAAGGCGTTCCGGGCGATATTGTTAATGCTGAAATTTACCGCAAGAAAAAAAACTTCGCCGAAGCCAAAATTCAGCAGGTTCTAAAATATTCGGAACTTCGTACCGAACCGTTTTGTCAGCACTTTGGCGTGTGTGGCGGCTGTAAATGGCAGCACATGACTTATGAGGCCCAGCTACAATACAAGCAGAAGGCCGTAACAGATGCTTTGCAGCGCCTGGCGAAAATTGACACGAGCAACGCTGAACCAATTCTCCCATCCGATAAAACCCGTTTTTACCGGAACAAACTGGAATTTACCTTTTCCAATAAACGATGGCTGGTAACCGGCGAAGCTGATAATTCAGAAAATCTTTCGATGGACGCCTTGGGTTTCCATGTGCCGTTACGATTTGATAAAATACTTGATATCGAAACCTGCTATTTGCAGGCAGATCCGTCAAATACTATACGCAATTCTGTTAGAGAATATGCATTACAAAACAATCTGAGCTTTTACGATTTACGCGAACATAGTGGCGCCTTGCGTAACCTGATCATCCGTACTACATCAATCGGCGAGCTGATGGTAATCGTTGTTTTTGCCTATACGGAACAGGAACAAATAGACCGAATGATGGAGTTCCTTAAGCTAAACTTTCCGGCAATCACTTCGTTGCTATACATTGTCAATCAAAAGAAAAACGATACAATTTTTGACCAGGAGATTATTACATACTCTGGCCGCGACCACATTTTTGAAGAAATGCCGGCATCAGGCGGCAATCTGAAATTTAAAATAGGGGCTAAATCCTTTTATCAGACAAATTCAGACCAGGCTTACGAGCTTTACAGGATAACAAAAGAATTTGCCGGTTTGAAAGGCGATGAGTTAGTTTACGATTTATATACCGGCGCTGGAACCATCGCCAATTTTGTAGCCCGCGATGTAAAACAGGTAATTGGCGTGGAATACGTGCCCTCGGCGATTGAAGATGCGTGGATTAATTCACAAATCAACGATATAAAAAACACCACCTTTTATGCAGGCGACATGAAAGATGTGCTGACACCGGAGTTTATTCAAAGCCATGGCAAACCGGACGTAGTAATTACCGATCCTCCGCGCGCCGGCATGCACGCGGATGTTGTCAGCCGCTTGCTTGAAATGGAATCGCCGAAGATTGTTTATGTAAGCTGCAACGCTGCCACGCAAGCTCGTGATATCGCTCTGTTAAAGGAAAAATATGATGTGGCAAGGATACGGCCGGTTGACATGTTTCCGCATACACAGCACGTGGAAAATGTGGCATTGCTGGTTTTAAAATAATCGCTGAAAGATATCAGTTTATATCGGAGACATTTCCATCGCAACTGAAAAGATGGTCTTTTACTTTTATGTCTGCAGTGACATTGCGGTAAGTAATTAGTGCATTGTCTGTTCGGTCTAAACCGGATTGAAATGGATACCGGCCAGTGTTTAAAGCCCGAAGGCGTATGAATGAAAAGCCGGACTAAAGCTGATAGTAGAAGTTGCTTTCATTTCAAAAACGTATATAAAACACAGTCGAATACGGAAGCGTTTTTTACAACTATTGTTCCTGCTTCAATATCAATTAAAGAACTAGTGTATGTTTGAATTATTGCTTTATTTATGGATTTACAGGATTTATTAAACGAACAAAGCGAAGAGAATCAGCCGAAAAAAGAGACTCCATTAAAAAGCCTGGAAGCTGATTTGAAATTTTATAACGACTCGATTAAAGAGGTTGCAGTTGAAATTATGGTTGAAGGTATTTCGGCCTATCCAATATTTGTCGCACACCAACACGAGGTTAAACTCGGGGAACCAATTCTAGATAAAGATGAACTTAACACCAACTGGTCAATCCATGCATCCACTCTCGAAGAGTTTGTTGAAAAAGGTATTATCCAGGAAAGCAGGAAAGAAAAGTTTATCAAGCAGTTTAAGAATGCTCATTATTTCATGTGCTTGTTTGTAATCGTGCCTGAGGGGGCAAACTTTGTTTTCTTTCCCTACAAAAGCTAAAAGATTTGCTGTTTCACATTTAGCTTATAGATTTGTATTAAACGTTTTTCATCATGTCGGATACACAGGTTCCTATTCTTAATAACAAGCAGATTCAGCAAAAAATCGACCGGATGGCGTATCAGATCTGGGAAGACAATCTGGGTGAAAAAGAAATTGTGATTGCCGGTATTGCCGAATGTGGTTATGTACTGGCCAAGCGGGTTAAACAGGTACTCGCCAACATATCGGGCATAAAGGTGGATTTGATGAAAATCACCCTCGATAAAAGCAGCACACATCTAAAAGCAGATACAGACTTTCCAGTGCCTGATTGCAGTAACAAGGTGGTAATTTTAGTAGATGATGTGCTGAACAGCGGGCGTACACTAGCTTATGGCCTTGGCGTTTTCCTGAATGTTCCTCTTAAAAAGCTTCGTACACTTGTTTTAGTAGATCGCAGTCACCGCATTTTCCCGGTTACCACAGATTTTACAGGCATTGAACTTGCAACTGTGTTAAAAGAACATGTAGACGTTTCCCTGGGCGAAGAGAGCGGTTCCGACTCGGTATATCTACGATGATTTTTTGTTCGCCTGCAGTATTCCGACCAGCTTTTCTGCTGTAATATCTATTCCGCGAATAATCAGGTTAGCCTTGTTATAAAAAGATTCCCGCTCTTTTAATTTGTCGGCAATAAAAGCGATGAGATCCGTTCCTCTTTTTCCCTGCAAAGCCGGGCGGCCGTGAATCTGGTCATTGTCTAAACGTACGGCTAAGGCCGCGGGCGGCATAAAAATATAGATCGTAGTGCCGTTAGAATTCATCCAGTTCATATTATCGAAGTAGCAGGGCAAGCCTCCGCCCGTCGAAATAACTGCGTTATCAGGCAACTCTGTTGTAGTTAAAACCTCACGCTCGAGTTGTCGAAAAGCATCTTCCCCATTCGCTAAAAAAAACTGCGGAATAGTCATCCCCACTTTCTTTTCGAGGATATGATCTAAATCAAAAAAATCACAACCCAGCCTCGACGCCAGCTTTTTGCCAAGCGTCGTTTTGCCACAACCCATAAAGCCAATCAGGAATAATTTACCGAAAGAGTCCATTAAATTGTTCCCTCCCGTTTCATTAACACGAAATCGGTAGCAGGCGGCTGCAAACCTGCCAGCTTTAACTCCATGGCAACCTGCCCTCTGTGATAAGTAGAATGATTCACTACGTGCAATAAAATATCGCCGACCCTATTCGTAAATTTTTCGCCTATGGAAGTGGCATAAAAGATATTGGCCGACAAGCCGAAATCTTCGAGGATCTGCTTAAGCCGGTTTGTATTTTCGTTATGATAATTTTGAAAAAACTCAACCGGGTGAACGTAAAATCGGTCGTACAAAGGCAACTGGTTAAAAATACGGCTGCTCCAAATATGCTGGGCGTTGAGTATATGGCTGAAAAGATACTGCGCTTTTTCCAATTGGACATTTGCAGTGCTGAATGTGTCAATAAATAACTGGTCTGCAACTGATGTGTATTGCAGCAAATTGGCAAGCATTGACTTTGATATGTCCATGGCTCTTTTACTTTTCCCGGAAATATTTTGATTCCAAATCGTTATAAGATGGTAACGAATGATAGTGCCATTTGTTAATCACAACACCGTTTTTCATTAGCATCAGGCCGGGGTTGGCACGTACCATCGACTTCAGCGGAACGCCATCTGCGTAGAAAATTTCGGTAACCAGCTTATTCTCTTTTGCGAAAGCGTCCGCACTTTGTGCGGAATTTGAAGTGAGCAGCACTGTGCGAATATTGTAACCATCCACCGCGTTAATTGCAAGGGCATTCATTTTTCTTACAGCTTCCGCATCTGTATGATTCAAGTCGTATGCTACGATAACTAAATTATAATAGGGGTTTTCGAGCAGCTCATGCGTATAATCTGTCCCTTGGGAATCCGTAATTTTCAAATCCCTGATCTTTGGTTCAAAGCCTTTCTTCAGAAGCACAGTTTCGGGCTGCCCAACGATCTCCCAGTTGTCATCCTTCCATATTTCTGTTTTAAGATATTCCTTATCGGTCATCTTTTTAGTTTCACTGGTCTTCTTGTTTTTCAGCGTATAGGTGGTCTGGAATTCATCCGGTGCTGCGTCTTTTGGAATTTCCATTTCTTTTAAAAGATTCGCATTGACCTTATAAGGCAGGAAATCCATAACCGGCAGGTAATTGTATGTATAAATTCCAACACCAAATGAAACGAAAACAATTACCAGCAGTGCCAGCTGTTCTGCCTTTTTGGAATGAATCAAAGGCTTGATTAAACCCCGGTAGATGAAAATTATAACAATAAGCACCAGCAGGATCAAATCCTTACTGAACGATTGCCAGGGCGTCAATGGAATTGCATCGCCAAAGCAGCCGCAGGTACGCACAACATCGAAGGCGGCAGAATAGAAAGTAAGGAACGTAAAGAAAACAATAAGCAACAAAAGCCCCCATGCAACCTTTTTAGGTTTGATACCAAGCAACAAAGCGGCACCCAAAATCATTTCGAGGGCGCATAGAAAAATAGCGATTCCTGTTGCGGCATCATTAAGGAAGGTTATATGAAAAACTTCAAAGTATTCCTGGAGTTTATATCCAAAGCCCAGGGGATCGTTCGCTTTAATTAATCCCGAAAAAATAAATAAGAACCCAACCAGCAACCGGCTTATCGTCAATACAGTCTTTTTCATTCTATTGAACTCCAAGTTTAATTAATGCAAAAACTGAATAGTTAAGCATATCCTGGTAATTTGCTTTTACGCCTTCAGAAGCTTCTGTTTGTCCCTCGTTATCTTCGATTTGCTTAACGCGCAGCAGTTTCATC
Source organism: Hufsiella arboris (assembly GCF_009834875.1). GTDB lineage: Bacteria > Bacteroidota > Bacteroidia > Sphingobacteriales > Sphingobacteriaceae > Hufsiella_A > Hufsiella_A arboris. Next base: position 14,106 of record NZ_WVHT01000001.1, read on the forward strand.
AATATCAGATCGGTTAACGAACTAATGCGCATATCGCGCCATGCTTCACCATAGTCGTGATTTTTAGCGAACATTAACTCTTTAGTTTCCATTGCCTTTTGGTCAAATAAAACTTCGACCCGCTCGGGAGAAAGTTCCTTACTGTCATCGTCGGTCAGATCGAGTTGCATCATGGCAATCAGGCAGTAGTTAACTATTCCAATATATTCAGAAGTAATGCCTTCCCCCACCTTCGAAATTTTCTTTTCTTCGAGTGTACGTATGCGCTGCGCTTTAATAAAAATTTGATCGGTGATTGAGCTTAAACGAAGTATGCGCCACGCTGTCCCATAATCCCGCGTCTTCTTTAGAAAAAGTTCACGACACACTTTAATTACTGATTCGTATTCTGATGAAGTTTTTGCTGACAAACCTTGATTTTATTTGGTTGAACAATGAAATAGTTGGTATTTTGTTGTTTTTATGAGCGATAAAAATACATTTTTTAAGCAAAAGTCGACCCTTAATATTAACGGAAAACTGCTTGACCTTACTGTTCCGAAGGTTATGGGCATTCTGAATATAACGCCCGATTCGTTTTACGACGGCGGTGTTCATAACAACATCGATCAGGCTTTGCGTCATACTGAAAAGCACCTGTCGGAGGGAGCGGCGATAATTGATATCGGAGCCTATTCATCGCGCCCATCCGCCGCCGACATATCTGTGAAAGATGAAATTGACAGGTTGCGGCCAGTGCTCCAAGCGATCGCAAAACGCTTTCCTGAGGCCATACTTTCAATTGATACTTTCAGATCGGAGGTTGCAACAGCCGCCGTAAACGAGGGCGCTCATATTATCAATGATATTTCAGGCGGCTCGCTCGACGAGAGAATGTTTGAAACCATTGCTGAGTTAAAGGTTCCTTATATTCTCATGCATATGCGCGGTACTCCAAAAACCATGCAAAAACTTACAAGCTACAACAACATGGTGCAGGAAATCCTTGAATATTTTATTTCCAGAATCTCCGACTTACGATCGCTGGGCGTAAAAGACATCATTATAGATCCCGGTTACGGCTTTGCCAAAACCACCGAACAGAATTACGAATTGCTCTCACGATCTGATCAATTCAAAATATTGGAATTACCCGTACTGACGGCAGTTTCACGAAAATCGATGATCTACAAACCTCTTGAAATTAGCGCTGATGAGGCACTGAATGGCACTACGGCGCTTCACACGATCGCCCTTTTAAAGGGTTCATCTATTTTACGTGCACACGATGTAAAGCAAGCTGTAGAAGCAATTAAGATTGTGAGTATGTTGCCTTCTTATTAACTTGTCGTCAAAACCATGTTACATGAATAACTTCGATTTCAGTTTTCTGAATATTCGCTTTTTAGACATTATAGATATTGTACTTGTAGCAGTTATATTCTACTATATATACAGCCTCATAAGAGGAACTATCGCAGTGAACATCCTCGTCGGACTGGTAATTATTTACCTGCTGTTTCTAATCGTTAAACAATTAAACATGAGCCTTCTATCCCAAATATTGGGAGGTTTTGTAAGCGTTGGGTTTTTAGCTGTCATTATCGTTTTTCAGCAGGAGATAAGGCGATTCTTGTTACTCATCGGAAAGAATGCATCGATGCGTCATATTACCTGGTGGGATTATGTATTCGGCAAAAAGGACAGCTCTCAAACAACTCTTACTTTTATCAAGCCGGTTATTGATGCCTGCAAAAGCATGAAAAAATCGAAGACCGGCGCCTTAATCATATTCGCTAAATATTTTGATGAACAGTATTATCAAAATAGCGGCGAAACCATGGAGGCGTTAATTTCTAAACGACTGCTGGAAAGTATTTTCCAAAAATATAGCCCTCTTCACGATGGCGCTGTCATTGTTGCCGATGGCAAAATTAAGGTGGCGAGTTGTATCCTGCCGTTAACTGACAATGAAACCCTTCCGCCTCAGTTTGGGTTAAGGCACCGTGCCGGAATCGGCATTTCCGAAATGAGCGATGCGGTCGCTGTTATCGTATCCGAAGAAACCGGAGAAATAGCGTACGCCAAACAGGGCCGTGTAAAGATGAACGTCGGTTTAGATGAATTGGAGAAGCTGCTAAACAAAGATGCATAAACCGGGTTTATGGAATTTACATATCCTTCACATCTTATAGGAAATTAAATACATGAATATGAAGAGAATTTTTGCAGCAGTAGTACTTAGTTTACTTACCATTTCAGGTTTTTCACAAACAGTTGATACACGTCGTAAAATAGAAGTAACCGGCACAGCCGAGACAGAAGTAACGCCGGATATTATTTACGTGGCCGTTTCGCTAAAAGAATATTTCAAAGACAATGCAAATAAAAAGAAAGTAAGCATTGATGAGCTGGAAAGGCAACTGCAAACAGCGGTATTAAACGCCGGGATTTCAAAAGAGAATTTTACCATTAACAACGTTTCATCGTACACCGATTACTGGAACAAAAAGAAAGATCCAAATTACCTGGCATCGAAACAATATCGTATAAAGATCACTGATCTGACGAAATACAACCAGATCATCAATTCGGTAGATTCGAAAGGGATAGCTTACACAAATATCGAAAGCTACGATTACTCGAAAATTGAAAGCCTTAAAAAAGACCTGAAGATTAAAGCATTGCAGGCCGCCAAGGATAAAGCGACTTACCTGGCTTCAGCCGTAGGCGACCAGGTTGGCAAAGCGCTTGAGATTCAAGAGATAAATAATGAATCGTATCCACAACCTTATTATCGTGCGAATGTAATGATGAAATCAGATGCAATGTCTGCGGAAGCAGCGCCGATGCCGGATATTGATTTTAAAAAGATCAAGCTGAATTACCAGATGCGTACGGTGTTTGAATTGAAGTAACATAGAACACATAATGAAAAGCGGCTCCGATACTTGAGGCCGCTTTTTTCGTTTATATCTACGCTCACTGACACTTCACAAGCCTTAACCGCCGATATATTAAATTGAACTTTACGATTTAAAACAAGAAATCAGTCTGCCTGTTAAAAATCCATGTTTATCCTGGTAAGTCCGCCCAACTTCCATAAAATGGTAACTGTCCATTTTTCTTAATGGCACATACCAGTTTGAGTTCTCCTTTACTATCTAACACGAAGCAACTCAACAAAAAACAGATTAGAAACACATTCAGAATCATAAATTACCTCTCAGTGATTTAAAAATAGACGAAGATGAACAGCATAAAATCTAATGTTAATGACGAAACCGGGCGTTCAAACGACAAGGTAAAAGTTATTCATGAGCCAGACTCAAGTAAAGAAGTACAGCGAAATACTCCCGGAAAAACGATGCCTTTTTCAGATCAGATCGGCAACTACCAGCGCAATAAAGGTATTCCGTCCAAATCATTCGACAACAGCAAAATTTACATTGTTGGAAGCGGAATCGGCGGAATGGCTACTGCTTATTACTTTATTCGCGATGGCCATGTACCCGGGAAAAACATTGTGTTCCTGGACCAGCTGCATATAGATGGCGGCTCTTTGGATGGAGCTGGAAACGCAACTGACGGATACATTATCCGCGGCGGACGTGAAATGGACATGACCTATGAAAACTTGTGGGATATGTTCCAGGATATTCCCGCATTAGAAATGCCTGCACCTTACAGTGTATTAGACGAATATCGTTTAGTTAATGACAACGACCCGAATTATTCGAAAGCAAGATTAATTCACAATCAGGGAGAAATTAAAGATTTTAGCAAATTCGGCCTGGAGAAAAAGGACCAGTTGGCCATGGTAAAGTTATTGCTAAAGAAAAAAGAAGACCTGGACGATCTGACTATCGAAGACTATTTCAGCGAATCCTTTTTAAATAGCAATTTCTGGTTCTTCTGGCGAACTATGTTTGCATTTGAGAACTGGCACAGTTTGTTGGAACTGAAACTTTATATGCACCGTTTCCTGCACGCCATTGACGGAATGAAAGATTTCTCGTGCCTGGTTTTTCCTAAATACAATCAGTATGATACGTTTGTTACTCCGCTAAGGAAATTTCTCCAGTCGAAAGGTGTGCAAATTCATTTGAATACGCTTGTGAAAGACCTCAACATCCATATCAACACCGACGGGAAAGTGGTTGAAGGGATTATAGCGGACCAAGATGGAAAAGAAGTGGAAATTCCCGTCGGCAAGGACGATTTCGTTATCGTAACCACGGGTTCCATGACGGAAGATACTTTTTATGGCAATAACAAAACCGCACCGCTTATAAAAATAGACAACAGTAATAGCGGGCAAAGCTCTGGATGGAAGCTTTGGAAAAACCTTGCTGCAAAATCGGCAGTTTTTGGCAACCCGGAAAAATTTTGCAGCGATATAAAAAAATCGGCATGGGAATCTGCAACGCTCACTTGCCGCCCTTCTGCGTTTACGAAAAAGCTAACCGGATATTCCGTTAATGACCCTTACTCCGGAAAAATCGCAACCGGCGGTATTATAACAATCACTGATTCGGAGTGGCTTATGAGTTTCACCTGCAACAGACAGCCGCACTATCCAACGCAGCCAGATAATATCCTGGTGGTATGGGTTTATGCCTTATACATGGACAAGGCAGGCAACTACATAAAAAAAACAATGCCTGAATGTACCGGTGACGAAATTTTATCTGAGCTTTGTTATCATTTAGGAATTATCGATCAGGTTGATGATGTATTGAAAAATACTATAATCAGAACAGCTTTCATGCCGTATATCACATCGATGTTTATGCCAAGGGCGAAAGGCGACCGCCCTCGGGTTGTTCCGGAAGGCTGTAAAAACTTAGGCTTAATCGGCCAGTTTGTCGAAACCAATAATGATGTTGTATTCACTATGGAAAGTTCTGTAAGAACCGCCAGAGTAGCCGTCTACGAATTGCTGAATCTGAACAAACAAGTTCCTGATATCAATCCATTACAGTATGACATCCGGCATCTTCTCAAAGCAACTAAATCGTTAAATGATAACAATTCATTTTTAGGCGAGGGGATATTGCGGCGCATATTAAAAGGGACCTACTTTGAACATATTCTGCCGCCTGGAGAAGAAGAAAAAACACACGAATCCTTTTTAGCAGAACAGTTTGGTAAATTCCAGGATTGGATTAAAGGAATTCGGGACTAATAAAGGACACACCAATTAAAAGCTAAATTTAATTTCAGAATATCACTAACCCTTTTTGGCGTCTCACCTACCACCCTCCAGGGATAGATGTAGCTATTGAAATATTATTGTCGGTGAGACACCAACAACGGTGTAAGCGGCCGTTTCTTTTTGCGAATAATTGTTTTCAGTATTGGCGGCAAAGTTGTCCGCCAATATTAGAAACCATTCTGACTTTAAGTTAAAGTGTCCGTGACTTTACCTTATTTTAGTTTGGCCCATTTAGCCATTAGTTTCTTATCAGCAAAATCGCGTTAGCAACCTTTCTCTCCCCTTCGTGATCCCATTTTTTATTGTCGCTGGGATGGTTGACAATTCCCTTTTGTTTTCTGGCATTCACCCACAAGGTTGTTGATCCGCCGCCATCAAGGTTGATCGCGTTATTCGCACCAAACCATTTTAGAAATTTCTCCAGCTCGTATAAGCTCATGCCGGCCGCATTGTCGTTCCTGCCATCAACTGTGATGAGATAAGTTTTGTTGCCCTTTTTTGCAATCGCTGTACGCGGATGTCTTAGTCTTGCAAAAGCAGAAGTGTCTGCAAGTGTTAAGCTATCATGGTAGATTAACAACGGTCCGCTTAACAGGATATTACTTGCTTTCAGGCCCTGCTCCCACTCTGCGGACCCGTCCCATTTCGCAATATCCAGTCGGTTATGATCAATTATAATCGCTGCTTTCTGATGTCTTGCGCGAGTTGAATCTTTCTCTAAACGATTTCCGGAAATAATGGAATCATTTGCCTTAATGTAATCGACTGAACCGCCATTCTTCACATCAAAAAAACTTCCGTTAATGGCGGCTGTAGCTTTACTGCTCTCGCCAAAATCACTGGTGTGCCGTAATAATTGCCTTTCATAAGCCAGTTTGAATTTATTTCGTTTACGCGTTTTTACTTCAACTATGCTCACATATTGATTTGATTTGAATAAGCTCCCTTTGAAATTTTTTTGGAACAAATGAACGCCACCGGCAAGTTTGCTTTTATTCCAGCCGGATTGTACAATTTGAACCGAATCAGCCTGTGCGAAAAGCGATTTACTAAAAAGAAGAAGTGAAGTGATAAAGCCCAATTGAAATCTCATCTCAGAAAAATTTGTCTAAAAAACAAAAAAGTCCGGCAAAAGCCAGACTTTTCAATATTTTAACGGTTGGTTTAACCTTGTGTCAATGCTGCGGCACCGCTAACAATCTCCGAAAGTTCGGTTGTAATAGCAGCCTGACGTGCCTGGTTATATGAAAGCTTTAAGGCTTTTAATAGCTCCCCGGCGTTGTCTGTCGCTTTATCCATAGCCGTCATACGCGCACCGTGTTCTGATGCATGTGAATCTAAAATCGCTTTGTAAAGCTGAATTTTAATAGACTTAGGAATTAATTGATCAACTATCTCCTCACGTGAAGGCTCAAGTATATAATCTACTTTACTGGTTTTGTCTTCTGCAGTTGGCTCAGGTCGTGACACTGGCAGCAATTGTTCTGTGAAAACAAATTGCATAGCCGCGTTACGGAAATGATTGTAAACAACCTCAACTCGGTCATAATCACCATCAACAAATCCCTTCATAATCGATTCGGCAATAACCGACGCGTTCTCAAAAGTTAAAGCGCTGTAAAGCTCGTTGTTGTTACCAATAACCTGGTATTTACGTTTCTCATAAAAATCCTGCGCCTTCTTACCGATGGCGACAAGCGAAACATTTCCTTCGCGATATTGTGCAGCGTATTTTTCAGATATAAGCTGGTTCGTAGCCTTAATAACGTTCATGTTAAAAGCTCCGGCCAAACCACGATTTGAAGTAACCGCAACTATCAAGACACGTTTAGGCTCGCGTTCCTGGATAAATGGCGAGTGCGAAGCTTCCAACGAAGCTGAAAGATTTGAAAGTATATCCTTCAGTTTGTTGGCATAAGGCCTTAACTGAACAATTGCATTAGTAGCACGCTTCAACTTGGCAGCCGAAACCATCTTCATGGCCTTAGTGATCTGCTGTGTCGAACTTACTGACGCGATACGGTTTCTTACTTCTTTTAAATTAGCCATTTATATTGGATGTGAGATGTGAAATGTGAGACATGAGAACTATATAGTGCCCAATCTCATATCTCATATCTATTGTCTCATATCTAAATTAATACTTACCTGAAAGTTCTTTCGCTACAGTTTCCAGAACACCTGTTAACTGATCATCAAATTTACCGGCTTTTAAAGCTTGTAAAACTTCCGGATGACGCAGTTCCAACTGTTGAGTGTATTCTGTTTCAAATTCCTTCACTTTATTTACCGGAACGTTACGTAACAAACCTTTCGTACCGATGTAGATGATGGCAACTTGTTTCTCAACCGATACCGGTGAGAACTGTCCTTGTTTCAGGATCTCCACGTTACGGACACCTTTATCAAGAACCGCTTTAGTAGCAGCATCAAGGTCAGATCCGAATTTAGAGAAAGCCTCCAATTCACGGTACTGAGCCTGGTCAAGTTTCAAGGTACCTGCAACTTTCTTCATCGATTTGATCTGAGCGTTACCACCTACACGTGATACCGAAATACCTACGTTGATCGCCGGACGAACACCTGAGTTGAACAAGTTAGACTCAAGGAAGATCTGACCATCCGTAATCGAAATTACGTTTGTCGGGATATACGCAGAAACGTCGCCAGCTTGTGTTTCAATGATCGGAAGCGCAGTTAATGAACCACCACCTTTAACGATTCCCCTGATTGACTCAGGAAGATCGTTCATGTTCTTAGCGATTTCATCAGATGCATTGATCTTAGCAGCACGCTCTAATAAACGGCTGTGAAGATAAAATACATCTCCAGGATAAGCCTCACGGCCCGGTGGACGACGAAGCAATAAGGATACTTCGCGGTAAGCAACAGCCTGTTTAGACAAATCATCATAAATGATTAATGCCGGACGGCCGGTGTCACGGAAGAACTCTCCAATAGCAGCACCTGCAAAAGGCGCGAAGAATTGCATCGGAGCAGGATCAGAAGCAGAAGCTGCTACAACCACGGTATAAGGCATCGCTCCGTTCTCCTCAAGGGTACGAACAATACCTGCTACAGTAGAGTTTTTCTGTCCGATTGCAACATATATACAGAATACAGGCTGGCCTGCATCGTAAAATTCTTTTTGATTGATAATGGTATCGATACAAACGGCAGTTTTACCAGTTTGACGATCGCCAATTACAAGCTCGCGTTGTCCGCGGCCGATTGGAATCATCGCATCGATAGCTTTAATACCTGTTTGTAAAGGCTCGGTAACCGGCTGACGATAAATTACGCCAGGAGCTTTACGCTCTAATGGCATTTCATACGTTTGACCAGTAACAGGGCCTTTGCCATCAATAGGCTGACCAAGCGTGTTAACTACACGGCCAAGCAATCCATCACCAACATTAATTGATCCGATTTTTTTGGTACGCTTTACTGTATCACCTTCTTTAATCTCATCGAAAGGGCCCAACAATACAACACCCACATTATCTTCCTCAAGATTCAATACAATTCCCTGAAGGCCGTTTTGAAACTCAACCAGCTCACCTGACTGAACCTGTGTTAAGCCGTAAACACGAGCAATACCGTCACCGATTTGCAACACGGTACCAACTTCTTCAAGTTCGGCCGCTGATTGAAAACCCGACAGTTGCTGTCTGAGTATTGCCGATACTTCGTCTGGTCTTACCTCTACCATAATTTTATTTAAGAGTTTTTATTTATTATCCGTTATTCTGATTAGTTGTTACGCAACTACTTTTTGCGCAAATGATTTTTTAAGCGTATTCAGCTGGTTTGATATACTGGCGTCAAATTGCTTATCACCAACTGTTAACACAAAGCCCCCGATCAAATCCGGGTCAATCTTTGTCTCCAAAATCACCTCGTTTGCAGAAGTGTTTTGTTTAACGACATCGATTATTTCCTTCTTGTTTTCGTCACTCAAAGATTCAGCAGAAACAACCCGTGCCTTTACGATTCCTTTTTGGCGGTTAAATTCATTAATGAACTCTTTAGCTGTTGCATAAAGAATTTCGCCGCGGCCTTTATTGGTAACGATTTTAAAAAAAGAGATAACTACGGGATGTACTTCTTTGCCAAATATCTCTGATAAGATGGCAATCTTCTTCGCATGAGGGACAACAGGATTCTTCAAAACCGCAACAAGCTCGTGATTGGCTTTGCAAACCTTGATGAAGCTTTCCATATCAGTTTTGATCGCGTCAACTGCATTCTGTTCCTTTGCCAGGTCCAGAAGTGATTTGGCGTATCTTGATGCTACTTGTAATTCAGACATTCTCTATCTCCGATTAGCAAACGATTTCAGATTCTGAAATCATCCTTTCCAATTAATTTAATTTTACTTCCTTGATCAGGTCAGATACCAATTCTTCCTGTTTAGCTTTATCAGAGAATTCCTTGCGAAGAACGCGCTCTGCAATAGCAAGTGACAAGTGTGAAACCTGGTTTTTCACTTCATCTAATGCAGCCGCTTTCTGGCTGTTGATTTCCTGTTTTGCTTTCGCGATCATTTTAGCGCCTTCAACCTGTGCGGTTTTCTTAGCATCGTTAACGATCTGCTCTTTCAGCTCGCGGGCTTCTTTTAAAATCAGGTCACGCTCTGCACGTGCTTCCTTTAAAAGCTGCTCATTTTCGTTTGTTAAACGTTTTAATTCATCCTTTGCATTTTCGGCGGCAGTCAAAGCCGATTCAATTGAACGTTCACGGTCGTGAATTAAATTCAATATTGGCGACCATGCGAATTTCTTCAGTAATAACAGTAGAAATAAAAACGCAATAACTGTCCAAAAAACTAAGCCGATACTCGGGGTTACTAATTCCATCTCTTATTAAATTGTCTTTTTAATCAGTTTAGTAAAACCGGAAGTGCTGCCAACCGCAAATACTTCCGGCTTAATTAAGCAATTCCTTATGCTCCTACGTTGTTACCTAACAACGCAACTACCACACCGAACAAAGCAACACCTTCTACAAGGGCTGCAGCGATGATCATAGCAGTTTGAATTTTTGAAGCAGCTTCTGGCTGACGAGCTATACCTTCCATAGCTTTACCACCAACCTGACCGATACCGATACCAGCACCGATTACAGCTAAACCTGCACCTATTGCAGCAATTGAACCTACCATAATTGTTTTATTTATTTATTTAAACTGATGTTTCTAATTAATTAATGATGCTCCTCAACCGCCGAACCTATGAACAGCGCTGTAAGCATGGTAAATATAAAGGCCTGTAAAAATGCTACCAGCAGCTCAAGCACATCCATAAACAATACAAATGCAATTGAAACCGGCGCAATAGCCAACGTTTTGAATATAAAGATCAACGAGATCAAACTCAGCACGATAATGTGTCCCGCGGTGATATTCGCAAATAAACGAATCATTAACGCAAACGGCTTTGATATAATACCAATAATCTCAACCACCCACATAATAGGCAGCAACCAGAAAGGAACATCCGGTTTAAAGATGTGACTCCAGTAGTATTTGTTACCTTTTACATTCACTACAATCAGCACCATTGCCGAAAGAACAAACGTTACCGCAATATTTCCTGTCACATTAGCTCCTCCCGGGAAAATCGGGATCAATCCTAACAAGTTGTTAATCCAGATGAAAAAGAAAATGGTCAGCAATAAAGGCATGAATCGCTCATACTTGTAACCAATATTCGGGCGGGCGATATCGTCGCGAACAAACACGATAAACGGCTCAACAACCGATTGAAATCCTTTTGGCGCTTTACCAACACGTTTTTTATAGGTTTTTGCCACCCCAATAAACATTACAAGAATGATAAATACTGCGATAAATAGGGCAGCGACATTCTTTGTAATTGAGAAGTCAATCACTTTCGCGCTGGCTTGCTCATCAACTTTTCCATCTGCACCTATTACACGAATATGCTCCTCTTCATTCCGGTAGGTGTTGTACTTTCCGGTATAATCAACACTTTCGTGATGTTCATTCAAAAAATTGCCTGAAGAAAAAAACTCTAAGCCAGCAGGTGTATAAAGGATTACAGGGAGATGAATCGAAGTATGTCCCCACAAATGCCAGTCGTGCGTGTCGCTAATGTGCTCCAGAATAGTTACCGTAGGATCGAACTTCTCTTCATGATGCTCAGGATGATCTTCCTTAACAACCATCTTCTCAACTGAACTTGCAGAATCAATGCTATCCTGAGCTTGTGCTTGAAGTGTGAAAAACGCGAAAAAAAGCGCGAAAACAGCACTTAGAGAGATTTTTTTGAAATTGAAAATGCAGTTGAAATACATTTATTGCGTGATTTTTACGTTTTATTTTGGTGGCGCAAGTTACGCAACAAAGTATAAACTTCAAAGGCTGTAAATAATAAATAAACAGAAAAAAAATCAGCAGCAAAAAGAAGGCCGTTCACCTTGAATTTCAGCAAGTAAACTACTACAAGAGCCAAACAGAATATCAATTTCATTCCGATAGCGGCCATGATCATATTAATTGACATTTCGCCCCCTTTTTTAATTCCGCTTAAGGCCAGCATGTACGAAATAAAAGTCAGGATTGCTACAGATAAAAAAATAATCCAGAATCCGGGAATCAGAATTTGCGCTGGTTGAACGAGCTTTGAAACCAGAACAGTTAGGCAAACTAAAATTCCGGTATAGACTAAAAAGTAAGCGATGCTTTTATTAAGATTCAATTTTTAGGTGTTTTAATTGATCGGATAACCAGGTATAAGGAAATAAATACTCCGGCTAAACTTAAAATGGCTGTAAAGATAGGTTGTTTTGAGTTTCTATTTTCATCAATTTTATAGCCTGCAAAAGTGAATAACCCGATAATGCCAATCATTTGAAAGGCAAGTGCGCTATATTTCGCATAAGCGTTTAGCTCCTTCTTTTCTTGCTTAAAATTCTCTCCAGGTTCCATAGTCAAAATTAATAATAGAAATCAATGGTTAAATGATACTTTTAGACCGAAGGTTTTAATTGAAGATTATATTTTTGTATTACCTTGTTGTATTTATATAACGTTCACGGCTTGAAATCAATCCATCAGCAATTCATCTTTATTGTTTGTTTAATCTTATCGGCATGCGGCACTAATAAAGATACCGTAACAAGCAGGAGCATGCAAAATTTAACATCTCGTTACAATATAATCTATAATGCTAACGAGTTGTTAAAGGAGAGCGTGACAAATATTGAGACATCAACGGCCGACAATTACGACAATATTTTGCCTGTCTATAAAGTACCTACTGAGGAAATCGCCCAGTCAGAATTTAAAAACCTGGATTCCATTATAAAAAAGGCAAATGTTATCATTTCGGATAAAAGCCAGGGTAATTATGTTGATGATGCATATATGCTTATCGGTAAAGCCAATTATTTTAAGGCCAATTATTTCAATGCTGCCGAATATTTCAGGTATGTAAATAAAACCTACCGGGATGACCCTGAACAACGGGAAATCTCCTGGCTCTGGCTCGGGCATTCATTGCTTAACCTGGATAATAAAGATGAAGCAGCGCCGGTGCTCGACAGCGCGTTGCGGAATGTTTCACTTGCCAAAAAGAACGCCGCGGATGTTTTTGCCACCGAAGCTCAATTCAACATAAAAACCGGGAACGAGTTGTATGCGATAGAAATGCTTCAGAAAGCGTTGAAAGCCGGCACAACTGGCCCTAAGACCGTTCGCTGGAAATTTATCCTGGCTCAGTTGCAGGAAAAAAACAATCAACTTAAAGAGGCTTACGAAAATTATTCTGCGGTTGTTAAAAGTAACGCCTCATTTGAGTTGGCCTTTAATGCTCAACTTAACCGGATAAGGATAGAAGATGCCGACAACAAACAGGCTGGAAACAAAGTTCAGCACTTGAAGGCGTTGCTCCGGGCGGACAAAAATGAGGATTTTAAGGATCAGATCTATTACCGGATCGGCGACGTGTATCTTCAAAATAATGAAACTTCTGACGCGATAGAAAATTACAACCTGGCAGTTAAAAACAGCGTCAAAAATCAAACTCAAAAGGGTTTAGCTTACTACCGCTTAGCGGAGATCAATTTTAAAAACACCAGGTATTCCGAAGCAAAATCCTATTACGATAGTACGTTAGCTAACTTGCCGCCAACCTACCCAGGCTATACGCTTATTGAAGTAAAGAGCAAAAATCTTGATCTGCTGGCCGACAGGTATAGCGTTATATCCAGGGAAGATACGTTACAGGCTTTTGCTCAAATGCCCGAAGCGCTTAGAGATTTACGCATCGGCGCTTTAGTCCGCGAACAAATAGGAAAAGTAAACTCGCCGGGCACCGCCACGCCTGATGTTTTTATAGCTGCAATAGATAATCCGACCAGCACTACCGGCAACGCGATCACCGAGGGGAAATTCTATTTTAACAACACTACCGCGTTAAGCCAGGGTTTTTCAGATTTCAAACGACGCTGGGGCAACCGGAAACTTGGCGACAACTGGCGCATAGGAGACAAAAGTTCACAGGAGTCAACCGCAACGGCAGCAAGCGCTCCCAACCAGGGCCTGCCTACCGGGAATATCCCTGTTCCTCAGGATGAAGCCAGTCTTATAAAGTCTTACCGGGATGCACTGCCATTAACGCCTGTTCAACTCGAACAGTCAAATCAAAAAATAGCTACCGCATATTTTGATATTGGCAACTTTTACCGTGATGAGCTAAAGGACGACGCTGAGGCAATAAATACTTATCAGGAGATATTGAGACGTTTTCCGCAAAGCTCCTACAGATCTTCCGTTTTATACAATTTATATCGCTTGTATCAGACAAAGGATCCGGAAAAGTCAAATCATTATAAAGAGCTACTGCTGAGAGAATTTCCAGATTCACCTTTCGCGAAAATTATAACCGATCCTGACTACAGTCAAAAAGCGAATGAGAAAACAGCAAAACTATTGGCTGATTACAATGCAGTTTACAACCTCTATCTTCAAAAAAAATATGTCGATGTTATAAGTGGAGTTACTATTATTCAACAAGATGGCAAAAATCAATTCTCGCCCCAACTTGGCTATTTGAAAGCTTTGGCAATCGGCCATACCCAAAGGCTGCCTGCACTGGAAGAGGCGTTCAGACAGATAGCTACCGAATTTCCCGACGATAAAATAATTACACCTCTTGTTGCGGAGCATCTTCAATTTTTAGATAAAAACCGTGATGAGATTGGCAAAAGGCCAGTTGCTTTAGTTGATTTTGACCCAAATGAGCCGCGATTCGTTGAAGAACCGACTGCCCAACCCGCCACAGCGCAAGTAAAACAGCAAGCCAATAATATTCCTGCGCAAGCGCAGCCGGCAAATTTACCGCCAGCAAAAGCAGAACAAAAACCGGCGGATTTACCTAAGCCGGCAGCTAACAAAATGTTTAGTTTACCGGATTCTGCTGAATATTACTTTGCAATTAATGTGCTCGATGCAGGTGTCAATCTTAGTTCGTCACGCTTTGGAATCGGGCAATTTAACAGGGCTAATTTTTCAGGAAACCAAATTAAACACCAGCTAAAAGATGTAAATAATGAAAATCAACTGATATTTGTCGGCAAATTTTTAAGCCTTAGCACCGTTAAAGATTACGAGCGAAACATTTTACCTCTTATACGGGATATCATGAAGATCGCTCCGGACAAATACAATACCTTTGTGATTACGAATGACGGTTTGAATAAACTTACAGATCGTAACATGATTAACTTATATATTGATTTTTACAAGCAGCAACCTTAATATGCAGCGCCGAACTAAACAGCTCTCACAACAAGAAATAAACAGATATACAGTAAACCTATGGAAGATCGTAATAGGCTTTATTGCCTTTGGGGTAATATTGCTTTTTAGTATCGGATTAGGTTTATTTGGGAAATTACCATCCTTTAGGGACCTTGAGAATCCGAAAAGCAATATCGCATCTGAAGTTATATCTGATGACGGCAATATCCTGGGAACATATTACGTGCAGAACCGAACTCCTGTACGCTATGATCAAATTTCACCCAATGTTATTAACGCACTGGTTTCAACAGAAGATAAACGGTTTTACAGCCATTCAGGATTGGACTTCAAGCGTACGTTTTCAATTATATTTAAAAACCTTATTGGTAAGAAAGAAGGTGCAAGTACCATTACCCAACAGCTCGCCTTAAATCTTTTTTCAAAGGAAGGCCGCTCACGGAATACATTAAAACGAAGTATCCAAAAACTTCAGGAATGGATCGTGGCTGTAAAACTTGAGCGGCAATACACCAAGGAAGAGATTATCACCATGTACCTGAATACTGTAGATTTCGGAACTTATAACAGTTTCGGGATCAAGGCAGCCGCCCGTACATTCTTTAATACCACACCTGATAAGTTGAAACCGGAACAGGCAGCTATGCTGATTGGGATGTTAAAGGGACCATCTTTATATTCCCCTATCCGCAACCCCGACAACGCATTGCGCCGCAGAAACACTGTTTTGAATAACATGTATCAGGCAGGATTTCTCACAAATTCTGAATTTGAAGAGGTAAAAGAAAAACCAATTAAGCTTTCGATTAATCCAACGGATTATAGCGAAGGTTCCGCAGCATATTTTAGAGCGGTCCTTAAAAGAGATATTCAAAGGATTTTCGAGGAACAGTCCATCACAAAAGCTGACGGAACACCTTACGACCTCGACCGCGACGGTTTAAAAATATTCACATCGATTAATTCTAAAATGCAAACCTATGCTGAACAAGCTCAGCGGGAGTATTTGAAAAGCTTACAGAACCAGTTCAATCAGCAATGGGGCGGGCGGGATCCGTTTAAATCTGACAAGATGATGCAGGACCTGCTTTTTACAGGAATGAAACGATCAGACAGATATAAACAACTCAAAGCTGAAGATAAAAGCAACGACGAAATTTGGGCTGATTTCAGAAAACCTGCAAAGATGACCATCTTCAGCTGGCGGGGAGATATCGATACATTGATGCGCCCGATCGATTCGATAAAGTATTACAAATTAATGCTACGTAACGCGGTTATGTCGATGGAGCCCCAAACAGGGTATGTAAGAGCATGGGTTGGCGGGAACAACTTTGAATATTTTAAATATGATCAGGTAAAAATGGGCGCCAGGCAGGTAGGTTCTACCGCAAAACCCTTTACCTACGCAGTTGCAATCGGCAGTCAGGGCTTTTCGCCATGTTACCAGGTGCCAAACGAGCCCGTGACCGTTGAAGGCTGGACTCCTAAAGCCTATAAGCCGATTCCAGGATATTTGACTTTACGAAAAGCGCTTGCAAACTCACAGAACTATGTCACGGCTTGGGTAATGAAACAAGTTGGTGCCACGGCTGTATCAACTCAAATTAAAAAGATGGGCATATCGACAGATGTCCCCGCTTATCCGTCCATTTGCCTTGGCACATTTGACGCCACACTTTATGACATGGTCGGGGCTTACTCAACATTTGTTAATCACGGTCTTTGGACAGAACCAATTTACCTGCTTCGGATTGAGGATAAAAATGGAAATGTACTTTACGACCGCAAACCACAGGTTAAAGTAGCCCTGGATCCGCAAACGGCTTATGTAATGACAAGCATGCTAAAAAGCGTTGTGAACGAAGGTACAGGCGTTAGGCTCCGTTATAAATACAACTTTAAAAACCCCATCGGTGGAAAAACAGGCACAACGCAAAATAATTCCGACGGTTGGTTTATCGGGATTACACCTGAACTCGTAACAGGCGTTTGGACAGGCTGTGAGGACCGCGCTTTGCATTTCTTTTCTACGGACAAAGGTGAAGGCGCAAATTCAGCTCTACCGGTTTTTGCGTTATACATGAAAAAAGTTTATGCTGATCCATCGTTAAAATATACAAAAGGTGATTTTGAACCTCCCAAAGGCGGGGTCAAAATAACATTGGATTGCGACGCGTACGGACCAGCTAAGACCGACTCAACCCAAACCGAGCCACAAACTGAAGAACTAAAAGATGATACAAGATTTTAAGGTCGTGGATTTTAGTTTATGGAAAAGTTCGATTATCGTGAAGCGTTAAAAAAAATCCCTAAGAGGCCCGGTGTTTACCAGTTCTGGAACAGTGACAATGAGTTAATATATATTGGTAAGGCGAAAAACTTAAAGAACCGCGTTACCAGTTATTTTATTAAGGATAATTACAGGATTAACGCCAAAACACGTGCGCTGGTAGGTAAGATAAATAACATAACTTTCACTATCGTTGATACGGAGATTGATGCCTGGCTGCTGGAAAACAGCTTGATTAAAAAGCATCAGCCACGATACAATGTAATGCTGAAGGATGATAAGACCTATCCATGGATTGTCATTAAAAACGAAAATTTTCCGAGAATTTACTGGACCAGGCGTATTATTCGCGATGGTTCAAAATATCTAGGCCCTTATGCATCGGTTAGCATGATGCATACCATGCTTGATATGGTTCGTGAAATATATCCATTGCGAACATGTAATCTGCCTCTCACCGAAGAAAACATTAAAGCCGGAAAGTTTAAGGTTTGCTTAGAATACCAGATTGGAAACTGTAAAGGCCCCTGCCAGTCGTACCAAAGTGAGTTTGACTATAATGACAGTATAGAGAGTATCAAAGATATATTAAACGGTAAAATCGGCGGAGTTATGAAGAAACTAAAATCTGATCTGGATCAGGCTGTTTCTGAGATGAACTTCGAACTTGCTCACCGTTTAAAGCGGCAGTTTGATTTGCTTGAAAGATATCAAAGTAAATCTACGATAGTCAATTCATCCATTACAGATGTTGATGTATTCAGTATTGCTAGTGATGAGAAACATGCGTTTGTGAATTTTCTGAAGATAATGAACGGAACGGTTATTCAAACGCAAACCATCGAAATCAGGAAAAAGCTCGACGAATCAGACGAAGAACTTTTAAGCATCGCGATCTCAGAATTCAGAAGCCGGTTTAAAAGCCAATCGAAAGAAATTATCGTACCCTTTGAACTGGAGCTTGAAGATCCCGGGATCAAATTCACTGTTCCTAAATTGGGAGAAAAGAAAAAGCTGCTTGACCTTTCCCAAAAGAATGTCACTTTCTTTAAACGTGACAAACTGGAGCAATATGAAAAACTGAATCCGGATCATAGAACGGACCGCATCATGGAGCAGATGATGAAGGATCTGCGCATGAACCAACAGCCAAGACATATCGAGTGCTTTGACAACTCGAATTTTCAGGGAAAATATCCTGTCTCGGCGATTGTTGTTTTTAAAGATGGGAGGCCGTCCAAAAAGGATTACAGGCATTTTAACGTAAAAACAGTAGAAGGCCCTAACGACTTCGCCACCATGGAAGAGGCGGTTTACAGACGTTATAGACGGCTTTTAGAAGAAGGCGAACCATTGCCGCAGCTAATTATTATCGACGGCGGTAAAGGCCAGTTATCATCCGCTCTAAAAAGCCTCAGACTATTGGGCATTGAAACTCAGGTAACAGTTATTGGCATTGCTAAAAGACTCGAAGAAATATTTTACCCTGGCGATCAATACCCTTTGTATCTTGATAAAAAGTCGGAATCACTAAAAATTATTCAACAGCTTCGTGACGAAGCACATCGTTTCGGGATAACATTCCATAGAAAGAAGCGCAATAAAGGAACGCTGGTTACCGAAATTGAAAAAGTTCCCGGCATAGGCAAAACATCTGCTGAAAAGTTACTGAAGCACTTTAAATCTGTTAAGAAAGTAAAGGAAGCTTCGCCCGAGCAATTGCTTCAATTTATTAACACCAAACAGCTCAAGGCTCTTAACGAATACTTTGAAAATTAAAAAAGGCTTCATTTCTGAAGCCTTTTTATTTTTTTATTATAAATGTGAGTCATTAATATGACCATAAATCATGCTCGTAATCCACAAGCTCTTTCTTAACACGCTCTGATTCATAAAGCTTGTCAATTCCTTGTGCATAATCCTTAATTCTGAGATCGTCAGGATTTGATTCTTTAACGATATAACTTGCAAAAATTCGCTTCATAAAGATATCATCATAACTTAAACCCGTTGCATCGTTCGCACGATTTACCACTTCTTTAGTTACAAATATTTGCCTTGCCTCGGGAAAATAAATCCAGAAAGCGGGTTGTTCACCCAAATCCTGCCCGGCAGCTTTAATTTTCACAAGCGGTGCGATACCAATTATCCGTGGTTCAAAAATCGAACGCTGCTTATCGAAAATCCAATCCTCTTTTATACGGAATTTCACGACGCTGTCAGGGTTAAATTCACCAGCCTGAATATGCGAGCCGGTTTGGTTACCATTGGCATCAAATTCCGGAACTACTACGCTATCAGCAAACTTTGACATCGCCTGCTCTGGCTTCAGAATAGTTGTGAACTCATCGCCATTGGGATCATCTTTAGTACTCAATGCATCATAAGCAGTAAGCTCTCCTGCCGTTACGGCGCTCATGATTACGTCTATTAAACGACCTTTAGGAGATGCATATGCGCGGTTCATTTTGTCCCGAAGATCAATTTCTCTCCATACACGCTTAGAATACATTACATCTGCCTCCCGTAGATTCGCGTAAGGCGTAACCTTGGCATCGAGAATATTACTTTTCTTGTAATATCCATCAAGCGGTTTATCCGGTGCCGGTTTAACAGGTTTTGTACTGTTGCTAAGATTTGGCTGCTGACCAAATACTGTTGAACAGATAACTACAAAACCTCCGATTAATAAAATCCGTTTCATAACGTTAATTTGCTGATAAAGCGATTGGATCGAGCGCTTGCTGAACGCCGTCAGGACCAACTGCTGTAATATTGTCAAAGATCACCCTTGTTCCGGGAATAACGCCAGCCATTGCCGCACGCATTGCTCCACTTAATTCGCCACCGGTTGTTGACAGGACAACGGCGTCTGCACGTGGTCTTGCTATAATCAATGTAAATCGAGTTACTTCAAATTTAGCATCAAAATCAAAATTATCCAACGTGGCGAATACTCTATTTTGAGATTTAATAACAACAGAACTAAGCGATCCACCTGTTTTGCCGGCAAATTTCGCTTTTGGCGGAGGTATTCTTTTTACGCGAAATGTGGTTGTTCCTATGTTTTGCATCTTTCCGGGAGCCAGCTCTGCAGAAACCGCAACCTTAGCTTCACCCGGGGTTGTAACACGTACCGTGTATTTTCCATTCGATCCAGAAATACTTCCTCCCGTCATACTCACCCGTAGATTTTCTTTTGGTATACCAGGAGCTGAAACAGAAACCGGGTTTGGAACACCAATATAGAACACATTCATCTTATCAGGAGACACAACAGCCGAAGGCTCTGCAACCTGGTACTTTTGTTCAGGAGTTTTATATTCCTTAACCGTACCATCAGTTTGTTTAACACGGATCGTTCCAACCCATGAGTAAACACCTTCTTTCCCGGTTGATACTGAATATTGGCCTTTACCATCTTTAACAGCCAAAGCTGAACCGTTTACAGTAATGTTCGGACTTGATTTTGAATCGGACGCTGTAAGAAACACTTCTGCCGTATAAGGCTGGCCTCTTAAAACATAAGAAGTCGGAGCTACCGCAACCGCTGCGAACTGATCAAGTGTAACCAATGCCTGATCCATTTTACCAAATATCTTTTTGATAACATCCGACTCGGCATTTTTCGTATCGGCCTGGATTTTCGTTAAGATTGTCATAGCCGCAGTCAAAGGTGTTCCTTCGCCAAAGTTGACATCTTCCCAGGTTTTTTTACCTTCAATCCGCTTTTTAGGGTCATTAGCTTCGAGCGAAAATGTTAAGCTTGAACGGTCTTTTTCATCAACAAGAGCGATTAATTTTTCACGGGTCTGGTTGATTTTATTTTTCAGCTCAATCCCTTTCTTTTTGTTGATCATAATACCTTGTGCAATGTCCATATTCGCACGTTCCACCAAATCTCCTGTTTCTTCGCTATAACCCTGACCTTCTTTCTCGAACTCTTTCTTCAGCTGATCGATATAGTTATTTAAGTCATCAGCCAAATTCCTTGCCTGCACAGCCTTTGCATAAATCGGCTTGGCACGCTCTGGCTCATCTTTTAGTTTAGTGTTTTCAAAAGCTGTAAATAACTGTCCTACACTTGTATTAACGTTTACTTTAGAAGTGTTTAAACTGTCATTTATGTTTTTAAATGCATTTAATATTGTATCTGACACGTTTAAGGCTAACATTGCGAGCAATACCAAATACATGATATTGATCATCTTCTGCCTTGTTGTTTCTTTGCCGCCTGCCATTCTAAATGGGTCTTTCTAAAAAAATGTAGTTAAGTTCGATTAATTAAGCACGTGGCTGGTTCATAGCAGAAAGCATGTTGCCATAAATTGCATTGAGTGAAGCAAGGTTTTTCGCAAGACGTCCAACTTCATCTTTAAACACTTTGGAATCTTCCATAGATTCATTGAAGTTTTGCATAGTTCCTGCGATGTTTTGATAGAACTGGCTCATTGATTTCATATGAGTGGTCGAATCTTGCAACTCAAGTTCGTATACCGCATTTAGCGCAGATAAATTTTTAGTAAGATTTCCAACTTGTGTATGATAAGCTTTTGAATCAACATTTGTATTAGCCATTTCGACGAGGCTTGCTGATGCTTTTTCAAATGACGCGTTAAGAGTATCAAAACTTGATGACGCTGTTTTTAGTTTGCCAGTAAATTCGTTAGTTGCAGTTGCAGCGTCGGTAACATTGGAAATTGTCGCTACTTTATCACCGAAAGTACGAAGGCCATCGCCCAATGTTCCTATTAAATCAGGAGTTATGTTTGCTTCTGCAAGCATCTTATCTAATGCTGCTGTTGAAGACGGCGCTGCGGCCACAGCTCTCGGAGAAGAAGCGACCGGCAAGTCTCCCTCAAAATCTGGATGTAACTCAGGATAAACTTTGTGCCATTCCGGATCTTTCGCCGGCGGAACAAAGCCTGTAAGAAAGAAAAGGCAAGCCTCTACACCCAATCCAATACCAATCATATAGTTACCAAATACCCCTCCAAGGTGAAGAATTTTAAAAAGTGCACCTACGATTACAATGCTCGCTCCCCAAGAAATCGCTACATGCAGGAAATCAAATTTTTTTTTGCCAGCCATAATTTTACTGATCTAGTTTAGAATTAATAATAAAAGTTAAGTTGATTAATGTTTGTCTTTGATATCGCGTCCGGCGAATTTGGTTACGCAACGGAAACCAATGTAAGATTTTGCGGTATCCTGATACTCAAAACTGCGGGAAGAGTTTTGCAGAAAATAGCCTATATCTTTCCATGAACCTCCTCTGATCACCTTTCTCTTCAGCACCTCAGGATCATTTGATTTTGCTTCATAGCTAAATGTTGGGTTCATATCATGGACAAATGTAGAAGCGGACTCATCGTAAGCGGAAGCAGTCCACTCTGCCACATTTCCAGCCATGTTATACAAACCAAAATCATTAGGGAAATACGATTTTACGTTAACCGTAAACGCTCCTCCATCGTCTATATAATTACCTCTGCCAGGTTTAAAGTTAGCCATCAGACATCCTTTTGCATTACGTATGTAAGGACCACCCCATGGATAATCGTTACCAACCCTTCCGCCACGAGCGGCATATTCAAATTCAGCCTCGGTAGGCAATTCATATGGCAGACGGCTTAAACGCGGCATTTTATGAGCCTGGGCATATCCTTCATACAAGCGGGTACGCCAAACGGTAAAAGCACGTGCCTGGCGCCATGTAACGCCTACGACCGGGTAATTATCAAAAGCCGGATGCGAAAAATATCCTTCAACAAGTGGTTCATTTTGCGCATATGCAAAGTCTGCTAACCACACCAATGTATCAGGATAAATTGCGACAGTGTCTCTGTAAATAAAATCAGAACGCTTTTTTGTCAGATCTCCGCGAGAGTTTGCAGCAGCCCGCTGGTTCATTATCGCGAAATTGTACTTAAGCAAGCGTACATCAACTTCATTACGGTCGAAAATCTTATCCTCTCCCTGGTAATACATTCCCTGAAGTTTGTTTGCGTTCGCTGCACCGCCTTTTTTGCTGCTCCATAAAGCCGATCCGTTTCCTACCTTTTTCCAGTCGATATATTTCTGACCACCAGTGTTGGCAGCGTTTTTTGACTTGAGATAGAATTTATCGTCCTGAAGGTAGTTTGTGATAGCGATTGAATCCCGTACCCAGTTTACAAACTGACGATACTCACTGTTTGTAATTTCTGTTTGATCCATGTAAAACGCCTGTACAGTAACTTGCTTATTCTGAGCAATTTGAGCGAAGGTAATATCCTGGTCAGTCTGACCCATGATAAACGTACCTGCAGGTATATAAACCATCCCGAGCGGAATGCGTTTATTATTTAATTTTTTGTTTTTTACACCAACAAGTTCGCCACCAGCATTTCTACCACAACTGCTTACAATGAAGGGTAAAATAGCAAGAGCGATAAGGTAAAGTTTTTTCATCGTTAACTATAGCGTATTAAACCTAAATTACAAATTTCGATCCGAATATACTAAAAGATACATTCATTCTTTTTAATAAGAGCGCAATGAATTGATTTTAGTAAAAAAACTGCAACTACTAAGAACTATTTCATCGTTATTCTTAAAAGCAATCTTTTACAGATAAGGCTTCTTACGTAAGGTCAGTTAGAAAGGTTTTGATAAAAAGCTGAAAACAATCAGTTACTTACAATAACTGCTTATTTTAGCAATTATTGTAAGTAATGTCAATTATTTGTTTACCTGCTTTATATACTGTTCGATGGCCATGGTCATACTTGGCGAGTTCGGCGTTGGCGCCGGAATATCGAGTATTAGATTACGCTCATTTACCGCCTTGTGGGTACTTGCACCAAATGCCGCAATACGAGTAAAATTTTGCTCAAATCCAGGAAAGTTTTTATAAAGTGACTGAATACTTGACGGACTGAAGAATACTATAACGTCATAAAACACGTCAGCAAGATCAGAAAGGTCGCTGCAAACGGTGCGAAACAACACTGCCGGTGTAAAGTTATACCCATTTTCCTGCAAAAACTTTTGTGTTTCTTCTGCAGCTACATCTGAGCATGGATACAAAAACTTCTCATTGGAATGCTTTTTCAGCACCTCAGCAAGATCCGCAGCGGTTTGTTTACCAAAAAATATTTTCCTTTTGCGGTATTGTATATATTTCTGCAGATAAAGCGCAATGGTTTCAGACAAACAGAAATATTTCATCTCCGCCGGAACTTCATAGCGCATCTCCTCGCAAATACGAAAAAAATGATCCGCGGCATTTCGGCTTGTAAAAATTACTGCAGTAAAATCAGAAAGAGTAATCTTTTCCTTTCTGAAATCCTTTGCAGGCACTCCCTCAACATGAATGAATGATCTGAAATCAACTTTCAGATTAAACTTTTTTGCCAGATCGTAGTATGGAGACTTGTCTGAATCGGGTTTTGGGAGCGTTACTAAAATACTTTTTACTTTCTTTTTTCTCTCGTTTGGTGTTATCTCCATTTATAATTTTTTGCTAAAATCTCAAAGCTTTTACTAGTATCAATAAAGGACAAATTTCGAGGGCACAAAGATATATAATTAAATATACTTTTGAGAACCTGTATGATGATATAATATTTGCCGCAATACGGATAAACTGAAATAAAAATGTAACTATAAACACAAAGAATGCCACATATATATATACTTCCGCATATTTACCAGGCGTTAAACAAAATGCAAAAATTAGAGGAAGATAAAGGATGGCGGTATTGAAATAACTCAGGTACAAAACTGAGACATATTCATTAACAAGTTTCTGAAAGCTAAAAATAAAACCAAGCAATCTTAACAATACGATTTTAAGCGTAAATAGTGCAATAATTGCAATAGACAATGCCAATAGCCATTGAAAACCTTCAAAAAGATAAGTTAATTGGAAAAATCTTCCACATAAATATAGAAAGGTGCCAATGGTAAAACCGAAAAGAATATACAAGAAAACAAATGGCCAGGAACTAAAAATATTATCATCCTTAGTAATCTGACTTAAAATCCTGTTGTTCCACAGACCTTGAATAATGATTGTAAGGTCCTTTGAAAAAGCATTTTTCAGAACGGCAAAAAACAGGAGCAATAATACCACGAAACCCAGCAGCCATGTTTCGCCTTTCGGTAGTGATTTCCCTTCATTTATGTGGTTTACTTTCGGTATAAACCGTTTAGACCATGCACCGAAATTCAGATTTCTTACAGTATAAACGTTGACAAGACTGTCGACAAATTGATTTTTCCTGCGCGGATTGGGTGGTTTAATCCACACCAGGCTTAATGAATCCCCGATATGTTTTATTGAATCTTTTACCGATTGAACAGAGTCGCTTTTAAAGCGCCATCTCGCTAGAGCTGTTGAATCTACAAATCGTTTTTTTACTACTGGTTGCGGCTTATATAATTGATTTTCGCCGGCAGAATCCGTCTGAGCAAAAGCCCATATACTGAAAACAGAAAACAGAGCAGTTAAAAAAAATTTCATCTGGAAATTGCGGGCAATCAATTTCAGCAAAGCTACAAGTTATATTTTCAATTTAACGAGTGAGGATCAACCTTCTAACGAAAAAATTAACCGGCCGCTAACCTTATTATAAATGCCGTTGACCTTATTCGCTAAATTTTGCTGGCCGTTACTAACAGCTAATTGTTTGCAAGCTTCTAAAATTGATACTATCCGCTGTACGTCCTGAACTGACGAACGCTGATTTTCCGGGGAGAGACTAGCATAATAGTTAAGTTCATTAGCTAAAAAGCTTGTCGCATTTATCAATAAATTATTAGCCGTCTTAGTGTCATCCAGTTTATAAAAATTATATGCAGCCCGGTATTTATTTACCGTATCAGTGACATCATAGTTACGAAGCGGGAGATTCTGCATCGCTTTTTCCATTACTTTTTTTGACTGTGAAATACTGCCTGCATCATATAAATTCAATGCCAGTGTGTTGAAATTATCCCAGGTTATGTTAGCGATCCTTCTGGATTCGGGATCAAGACTATGAGCTTTTGCAAACGATCCGACATGAAATCTATTCATTAAATGGTCGTACATCGCGCTATTATTGGCCAACTCCTCCTTTTGACGGGTGTCGCCTTTTTCGCGCTTTAAAGGCAATAGGCGGTAAGCGTAGCCTTCGGTATATAAATAATTGTCCAGACCAGCGTAACTATCCGGAGAAACGCCTTTGGAAAAGTAAATAGGCCGTTTCCAATTGTTATTCGCTAAAATATCAAACACAGCGAGATCGGCTCTGCTTACATAGTTTTTGCCATATTCCCATTCGACTTTATCTGTAATGTGACCTTTCTGAGCAGAACTTATTGTTCCGGTTTTGATCACCTGCAGTGGATCAACTGTTAATCTCAATTTTTTTGTCGGTAAAAAATTTTCACGTGATCCGTCCTGCATTTCTACTTTATCGCTGTTATCGTCAGACAACATAACAGATAGAACGTCTTTTAACTCAACTGAATCCTTAAATCCATAATCGACATAAGGCATTACATCTCTCACACCTTCGACGTATTTTTCTTCAGGCATCGTAATTGGCAATGGCGCCGACTTAAAAACCTGTGTTTTCATTTGATTTATGTAAGAATCGTTGTACAAAAGCTGCAGGCAAACTACACGAACATCGGTACGAACACCTTCCACACTTTGTGCATACCACAAAGGATAAGTATCGTTATCGGCATTTGTAAACAATATCGCGTTTGG
The DNA here is from genome assembly GCF_009834875.1 of Hufsiella arboris. Classification (GTDB taxonomy): domain Bacteria; phylum Bacteroidota; class Bacteroidia; order Sphingobacteriales; family Sphingobacteriaceae; genus Hufsiella_A; species Hufsiella_A arboris. Next base: position 41,128 of record NZ_WVHT01000001.1, read on the forward strand.
AGCACAGGACTCTAAGTAATTAATTGCCATGTCATGGGCAACGTTCTGGTCGGACCGGTTATGATCATCCCATCCTTCTTTTCCCATTATAAAAGGAACAACAAGGCAAAGTGCCGGCGCCAAAATGGCTGACGCTTTCTTTATTGAGGCGCGTCTTAAAAACTCCTCAACCGCCAACACTCCAAATCCTATCCATATAGCGAAAACATAAAATGATCCCGCGTAAGCATAGTCACGCTCTCGGGGCTCAACCGGTGTTTGATTAAGGTACAATATGATAGCGATACCAGTGAAGAAGAACAAGGTAAGAGTCACCCAGGCATCAGTTCTCCGTTTGTATAATAAAAATGTCAATCCGAAAAGTCCCAGTATCAGTGGCAGCGCAAATAAACGATTATAACCAGGGTTCGATATAATACTTTGGGGAAGATCTGCCTGGTTACCCAGGTGCATCGCATCAACCGGCTTTATGCCTGTAAGCCAGTTTCCAAAACGATTGCTTCCGTCGCCCTGATTATCATCCTGCCGGCCGGCGAAATTCCAGAAAAAATATCTCCAGTACATATAGCCTAGCTGATAATTCGAGAGGAATCTGATGTTGTCATTAAACGTAGGTTTGTCATTTTCATTTAACCCCAACCATGATCTGTAAAAAGCAATATGTTCTGGTTTATCACTGTAAATCCTGGGAAGTAACGAATTATGATCATAGTCACGTGAAAACTTATGGCCAGAAATTTCATACTTCTCCTTCCCTTTGCGGTAAGTAGGCGCACCATTCTCTAAGCTCGTTGGATTTGCATCAAAGTACTGTCCGTAAATTAATGGCTTGTCAGCATACTGCTCGCGGCTTAAATAACCAAACAACGACATCATGTTGTCAGGGTTACTAACATTAACAAAGGTTTTCGCGTTCGCACGTATTAGAATCATCGTATAAGAAGAATATCCAAGTAAAAGGAACGAAAGGCATAAAAGCCCGAGGTTCAAATTAGCTTTTCCCTTTTTTATCGAATATAAAATCCCCCAGACTAATCCTGATATGACCACGATCAGAAATACACCAGCGCCATAACCAAAACCGATTCCTAAATCATTTACGAACAACAAGTCTACCCTTGAAGCGAAATAAACCAGGTATTGAATGATTCCGTATTGAACAAAACCCAAAATTGCCACGCCAATAAGCAAAGCTAGAGCGACTCCCTTAAAGGTGATTTTCTGGTATTTTTTGAAGTAGATAAGCAATACAATAGTTGGAATAGCAAGAAGGCTTAACAAGTGAACACCTATTGACAATCCGACCATGAAGGCAATAAAAACAAGCCACTTATTAGAAGTAGGATTTTCTGCCGTCGCGTCCCATTTTAACGCGGCCCAAAACGTTATAGCCGTAAAAAGGGCAGACAAAGCATAAACTTCCGCCTCCACCGCTGAAAACCAAAAAGAATCCGAAAAAGTGTAAGCGACAGCTCCAATTGTTCCTGCTGCCAGAATTAAGACAAATTGCTCATTAGAAAGTTCACTGCTTTTACTTTTAAAATATTTAAGAGCCAATGCGGTTATTGTCCAGAACAGAAACATGATAGTTGCTGCGCTCGCCATTACCGCGCTTAAATTCACCCAAAATGCAACCATATTCGGGTTCGATGCAAGCAATGAAAACATCTTTGCAATCATAATAAACAAAGGTGCTCCAGGCTGATGCCCTACCTGCTGGCGGTAAGCGGCGGAAATAAATTCACCACAATCCCAAAAACTCACTGATTGCTGCATCGTTTTAAAATATACAATAAATGCAAAAAGGAGCAGGACGAATCCGCCAGCGTTGTTAAAGAGATTGAATTTTTTCATGGTTTATCGCATTAATACTATTACTAAGTTAGTTTTTTGAATTATAACTCCTTCGATTATGCTATAGAAACTTGTTAAATTCTGCTTTAGTATTTTTGCATCGATGGCTGGTATCTATTTCCATATTCCTTTCTGTAAAAGAGCGTGTCACTATTGTGACTTTCACTTCAGCACTTCCTTGAAATTAAAGGATGAACTATTGGAAGCGATGAAACGTGAAATAATGCTGCAAAAACATTATTTAGCTAATCAAAAAATTCAAACTATTTATTTTGGAGGAGGCACACCGTCAATTTTGCGTGCTGACGAAATCCAAAAACTATTAGATGAGATCAGCCACTTTCATGATGTAGACCCGGATGCCGAGATTACGATGGAAGCTAATCCGGACGATCTGGATGCAGAGAAAATTAAATCGTTAAGGCAAACACAGGTTAACAGGTTCAGTATCGGAATCCAATCCTTTTTTAACGAAGACCTGATCTGGATGAATCGCGCACATTTAGCGGTGGAAGCGGAGACCTCTGTAAAACGCGTGCAAGATGCTGGTTTTGAAAATATAACCGCCGATTTAATTTACGGATATCCCTTGCTAACGGATGATAAATGGACGCACAATATTGATCAGCTTATCCAATTCGACATACCACATATTTCCGCTTATTCCATGACGGTAGAGCCAAAAACTGCACTCGCTTCATTTATTCGCAGGGGAAAACAAATACCAATGGATGAGGTGCAAAGTTCTGCCCAGTTTATAATACTGATAGACAAGCTGGCAAGCGCGAATTTCGAACATTATGAGATATCGAACTTTGCTAAGCCCGGAAACTATTCAAAGCATAATTCAAATTACTGGAACGGAATAAGTTATCTGGGGATCGGCCCGTCAGCGCATTCATTTAACGGGAAATCAAGGCAGTGGAACATCGCTAACAATTCGAGGTACGTAGAAAGCCTTTCGCAAAACAACGTTCCTGCGGAAATTGAAATCCTTAGTAATGCAAACAGGCTTAATGAATACATCATGACGTCGTTAAGAACTATTTGGGGAATGGATCTTAACAAAATCGAAATCGATTTTGGGAAGGAAGCGTTACAACTTATCAAATCTGACATAAATCAGTTTACAGAAAAAAAGTGGCTTCTAAAAAACGGCGAATTAATTACCCTAAGCTCTGAAGGAAAGCTTTTTGCAGATCGTATAGCTGCAGAGCTTTTCGTGGATGAAAGTTCTTTTCTTTAATTTTTTGCTTCAAAAAATCCGGCTGCTTCGAAAACGCGTAAATCTTCACAAATTATCTTAATCACAACAAATGAAGAAAATCGTATTTCTGGCCGTTGCATTAGCAGCTTCTGTAATTGGCTCTCAAACATTCGCACAAAAAACTAAAATGGTTGGAGGTGCAGCAATGTATCCATCAAAAGACATCGTTGACAATGCGGTAAACTCAAAAGATCATACCACATTGGTAGCCGCAGTTAAAGCTGCGGGACTAGTGGAAACCTTGAAAAGCGCCGGGCCGTTCACTGTTTTTGCACCGACTAATGAAGCTTTCGACATGCTTCCTGCAGGAACTGTGGAAACTCTGTTAAAACCGGAAAACAAAGCCATGCTGACAAAAATTTTAACTTATCATGTATTGGCTGGTAAATTCAGCTCGGCTGATATCGCTGCAAAAATCAAAGAAGGAAAAGGCAGCGCTGAATTCAAAACGGTAAGCGGAGGCAAGCTTTGGGCCATGATGAAAGGCAAAGACATTGTTCTAAAAGATGAAAATGGTGGAACGGCGAAAGTGACGATTGCCGATGTAAATCAAAAGAATGGTGTTATCCATGTTATTGACCATGTAGTTACGCCAAAATCATAGCGCTCTCTTTTAGCTTTGATAGTCCCGGTATAGAATTGCCGGGATTTTTTATTTACAAACGTTTGCAGAAAGTTAATCAATTGATTGAAACCGTCAGTTCTTTATCATAATCACTTAGGGCATATTGACAAAATGGTAAAATATATACTTTTGCAATGTTAATTTTTTGTAAATGGGATTTAAATTAAAACCAATAGACGTCGTTGATGATATCACAAAAGAGGATTTTGTGAAAAACTATCTTGAGCCGCGTAAACCTTTGGTTATCCGAAATATGGCTAAAAAGTGGCCCGGATTTGAAAAATGGACGTTTGAATACTTAAAAGAAGTGGTGGGTGACAAAACCGTTCCGCTTTATGACAGTTCCAAAGCAGATCCATCTAAGCCCCTCAATTCGTCAGCCGCGGAGATGAAATTCGCTGATTATATCGATTTAATTCGACGCGAACCTACCGATCTGCGAATCTTCTTTTTCGACCCGATCAAATCGGCTCCCGAACTGGTTAACGATTTTATCGCCCCGAAAGATCTGATGGGCGGATTTCTTGACAAATTTCCGGGAATGTTTTTTGGTGGAGAAGGCTCAGAGACATTTCTGCATTATGACATTGACCTACCCCATATTTTCCATACGCATTTCCACGGAAGGAAACATGTGATATTGTTTGATTACAAATGGAAGGAACGTTTGTACTGCCTCCCTTTTGCAACTTATGCACTCGAAGACTATAAAGTTGAGCATCCTGACTTTAAAAAGTTTCCGGCTTTGGACGGCATCGAAGGAATGGAAATCATATTGGAGCACGGCGACACCTTATTTATGCCAACAGGAATGTGGCATTGGATGAAATATCTGGACGGATCGTTTTCTATATCTTTAAGAGCGTGGGATAAATCGTGGTTGACAAAGGCAAATAGCCTTTATAATTTAACCATACAGCGCAAGTTTGATGACCTGATGAAGAAGAAGTTCAGCACAAAATACATGAGCTGGAAAGAAAAAATTGCTGTTAAGCGAGCTGAGAAAGCGCTTGCTAACGGTGAACCAAGATAGTTTTAGTTTTTTTAGTTTGATAGAAGAGCGGCCTGTAAATCATGCCGCTTTTTTTATGAACTACTACTATGGTCGGCGATGATTTTCCAACCCTGCTTAGTCTTTCTGAACAAAAGCGTGAAATATCCGTGAGGCTCATCTTTTGAACGTTTTAGATGCCAGGCACCGATGACAAAAGCATTTGCAGTGTCGAGTAGTCGGATCTCTTTGACATCGAAAGTCAAAAGCCCCATTGCGGCCTTATCCGGATAAGACTTTTTGTAATTTTCTAAGGTGTTACTCCATCCATAATGAGGACCGCTCCTACCGATAAATACAAGTGAGTCTGATTGCCAGTACCCATCCATATAATGAACGATATCGCCACGGTTCCAAGCCTGGCGCTGAGCTTCCAGCACATCTTTAATCTCCTTTTGATTATCTTGTGCAAAAAGGGAATTGACGAAAAACAAACCGGCGGCTAAAAAAATCGTTAATTTCATTCTACATTTTAATTGATCAAAATACCTAATAACTAAATGAAATCAGCAGTTTGTTTTGGAGAAATTTTGTGGGACGAATTTGAAGACGAAAAACGAATTGGCGGCGCGCCGTTAAATGTTGCTCTTCATTTAAAAAAACATGGCGTAGAAAGTTACATAATCAGTGCGGCCGGCGTTGATGAGAATGGCAGAAATCTAATTGATTATTGTGACTCGACCGAACTAAATACAGGTTTTATACAAACGAACCACTCACTGGAAACCGGCGTAGTTACCGTACATCTCAATGCTGATAAACATGCAACCTATACAATTAAACAACCTGTTGCCTGGGATGAAATTCAATTTTCAGATGAAGCGGCGAGGAAAGTTTCCGAAGCGGACGCATTCGTATTCGGCACGCTGGCTTGCCGATCAAAAACCAGTCGCGATACATTATTTAAGCTCTTGCCTTCCGCCCGCTTAAAAGTTCTCGATTTAAACTTACGTGCGCCTTTCGTCGACGATGAATTAATCAGGCAGCTTTTAGATAAGGCAGATCTTGTTAAAATAAATGAAGATGAACTACTGTATTTATCCCGTTTATTCGGACAGAAAGACGGTAATATTGCTATCGAGACACAAATAAGGAATCTCGCTTCGCAGATTAAAGCGGATAACATTTGCGTTACCCTTGGCGACAAAGGGGCCGCCCTTTTATTTGATGACAAATTTTATTCGCATCCTGGATTTATGATAAAGGTGGCCGATACCGTAGGTGCCGGAGACGCTTTCTTAGCCGCTTTGATCAACGAAATTTTACAGGGAAGACCGGCATTCGAATACCTGCGGACAGCCTGCGCTGTTGGAGCTTATGTCGCTTCTAAAAGCGGCGCAAACCCGGCTTACAATCCCAGCGAGGTTCCGGCTCTGATTATCCGAAACATTGATTAAAAACAACGTAAACAATAATATTACATCCTAATAACAAGTTTTAGCCTCGTAAACTTTTAACTTAGATTATTCGTTACTTAGAATTGAAAGGCATAGCATGCGGGGACATAATTTCTCAAAATTCACTCCTTCCGAAATCCCGAAAGGCGGTTTTGATGAATTGCTTAAACTTTTTCTTGAACTTCTGAATTACACTTCCGGTGATGCCAACGAAGCGCTGGCATGGATGAACGAGTTGGATAAGCAATATAATCTTACCAATGATGAATACGGAATGGGTGATTTTATCGAGGATCTGAAAAAGAAAGGGTATTTAGACGATGATCAAAATAATCCGGGCGGATTTAAAATAACGGCGCGAACGGAGCAAAGCATCCGGCAATCGGCATTAGAGGAGATATTCGGAAAACTCAAAAAGTCAGGAAAAGGCAACCACAGCACCACCCAATCCGGGCAGGGTGAAGAAAAAAATGCGGACAGGCGGGAATATGAATTTGGTGACGCTTTAGACCAGATTGATATGACAACGTCGATTCACAACGCACAGATCAATCATGGTATAAACGATTTTACCATGACGGAGCGCGATCTCGAGGTCGAAGAGAAAGATTATAAAACGCTTACCTCAACGGTTCTGATGATCGACATATCGCACTCGATGATTTTGTATGGTGAGGATCGCATAACGCCGGCCAAAAAAGTAGCGATGGCCCTTTCCGAGCTCATCCAACGGAAATATCCGAAAGACACCCTGGACATTGTTGTTTTCGGCAATGATGCATGGCCCATTGCTTTGAAAGACCTACCATATCTCCAGGTTGGACCCTACCACACTAATACCTATGCAGGGTTGGAACTTGCCACCGATATACTTCGTCGCCGGAAAACTCATAATAAACAAATATTTATGATAACCGATGGCAAGCCAACCTGCCTGAAAGAGGGAAATAAATATTATAAAAACAGCATCGGCCTTGACCGTAAAGTGGTCAATAAAACGTTGAATATGGCGGCACAGTGCAAACGGTTAAATATTCCAATTACAACGTTCATGATTGCCCGCGACCCATATCTGCAACAATTTGTAAGAAAATTTACCGAAACAAATGGCGGCAAAGCTTTTTACAGCTCACTGAAAGGACTCGGTGAGTATATTTTTGAAGACTACATCCGTAACAGACGAAGAACAGTAAGATAACAATGAATCAACTCGAAATAAAGACTTTTGGCGAACTCAAAAAATCAGGTTACCGATCGAGAAGTGTTAAACAGGAACTGCGTGAAAACCTGATTAGTCAATTAAAAAATAAAGAAGCAGGATTTGAAGGGATAATTGGTTTCGAAGATACAGTTATACCCGATCTGCAAACGGCTATTCTGTCTCAGCACAATATATTGTTGCTTGGCCTGCGTGGCCAGGCAAAAACCAGGATTGCCCGCTTAATGGTAAATCTTTTGGATGAATATGTGCCGTATGTTGAAGGATCAGAGCTATTTGACGATCCGTTCCATCCAATTTCATGGTTTGCCCGCACCCGACTTCACGAGCAGGGAGATGAAACGCCAATCGGCTGGCTTCATCGCTCCGAAAGGTATACCGAAAAGCTCGCAACACCCGATGTAACCGTCGCCGATCTAATCGGAGATGTGGACCCAATTAAAGCTGCGACCTTGAAACTAACCTATTCTGACGAGCGTGTAATTCACTTTGGATTGATTCCGCGGGCACATCGCGGCATTTTCGTCATTAATGAGTTGCCAGATTTGCAAGCCCGTATTCAGGTCGCGCTGTTTAACATTCTGCAGGAAAAAGATATTCAGATCCGTGGGTTTAAACTGCGCCTTCCTTTAGATATTCAATTTGTATTTACGGCGAATCCGGAAGATTATACCAATCGCGGAAGCATTGTTACGCCGTTAAAAGACCGGATTGAAAGCCAGATTTTAACCCATTATCCGCGTACGATTGATGTTTCCAGAAAGATTACACAACAGGAAGCAGTTTTAACTCCGGCCCAGGTTGAATGTGTTGAATCAGACGGATTGGTAAAAGATTTAATTGAACAAATTGCGTTTGAGGCCCGCAACTCCGAATACGTAGATAAAAAATCAGGCGTTTCCGCAAGACTCACAATTAGCGCTTATGAAAATCTGATCAGTAATGCAGAGCGCCGCATGCTGATAAACGACGAAAAGCGCACAGTTGTTCGTATAGCAGATTTCCTTGGCGTGATTCCTGCTATTACCGGTAAAATTGAGCTGGTTTACGAAGGCGAGCAGGAAGGCCCCGCGAAAGTCGCAAATATTCTAGTTGGAAAAGCCATTAAAACCCTTATGGGCCAGTTCTTTCCAGATCCTGAAAAGCTTAAAAAATCTAAAACTTCCAACCCATACTCTGAAATAATCAATTGGTTTGGCTCAGGAAACTCGGTTAACTTGCTTGATGATTTGTCAGAACAAAGTTATAAAGATAAGCTATCTTCGGTTCCGGGATTGAAAGCTGTAATTAAACAATTCCATCCTCGTCTAACAGAAAATCAGCAATACTTGCTGATGGAATTTTTATTACACGGACTGGCCGAGTTTTCACAATTAAGCAAATCTTATCTCGATAATGGCTTCGCGTTTACCGACATGTTTAAAAGTTTGTTTAATGCAGAGTTTGACGAAGATGATGACTACGATGAACGTGATGAACGGTATTAGTCCCAATTAATTTTTCATGTCAGACAGGCTTATTCCACTAATCTTTATCAGCATCTTGCTGCTTGTTATAGATTTTTACATTTATCGTGCAGTAGTATCCATCAAAAAAAAATGGGGCCCAGCTAAACACCAGGCCTTCACATATGCATGGTGGGGCTTCTCAGTCCTTTTAATCATCGGTGTTTTTATCAGCATCTTTTTCAATCTGCAACTTACTCCTAGAGCAATTATACTGGTTGCATTTTTTTTAACTATTGTCACGAAGATTTTTTTACTTCCTTTTGTATTGATTGATGATCTACGAAGAGCAATCATCTGGCTTAAGCGAAAGGCTTTTTCAAAAAAGAAGGCGGATACAATACCAGAAAAACGTTCGGAAGATGAAAAGATATCGCGCTCTCAATTTATCATAAAAGCGGGGATAGCAGTTGCTGCTGTACCTTTAGCATCGTTAACCTGGGGTATTGTTTCGAGCGCTTATGACTACCAAATTAAACGGCGGAAACTCTATTTACCTAATCTCCCGAAGGAGTTCGATGGCATTAAACTCGGACAGATCTCAGATATCCACTCAGGAAGTTTTTACAACAAAAAAGCTGTGTTAGGTGGTGTTGAAATGCTGCTTGCCGAAAAGCCGGATGTCATTTTCTTTACGGGCGATATAGTGAACAATCTCGCAAACGAAATGCGTGATTACCAGGATTTGTTCGCCAAAGTAAAAGCACCGCTCGGCGTGTTTTCAACCTTAGGAAACCATGATTACGGCGATTATTATTTCGGCAGGGGACCGTCTGCCGCGAAAGCAAAAAATCTGCAGGACGTAATTAAAACACATAAGCATCTGAACTGGGATTTGCTGATGAATGAAAATCGCCGCTTAAAAGTAGACGGCGCCGATATCGCTATTCTTGGAATTGAAAACTGGGGCACCGGCCGTTTCCCGAAATATGGACGCATGGACCTGGCCGTTAAGGGAACTGAAGAAGCTCCTGTAAAACTCCTGCTATCACATGATCCGTCGCATTGGAGAGCTGAAGTACTTCCAAAATATCCGCAAATTGATGCCATGTTTAGCGGACATACACATGGAATGCAGTTCGGAGTAATTACAGAGCATTATCAGTGGAGCCCGGTGCAATACATTTATAAAGAATGGGCCGGATTTTACCGGGAAATGAACCAGCAGCTTTACGTAAATGTCGGCTACGGCTTTCTGGGATATCCCGGACGAGTTGGAGTTTTGCCTGAAATTACGATATTTGAATTAACACGAGGTTCAATTCAGGCTTAGGCCCTTAACTTTAATGAAGAAACTCTTCTACCAGGTTCTGGACTTTATCTTGTTCAGCAATATTTTTATGGCCCTTTGCGCTGTGGCGCAGGGAATGGTTACATATCAGCTACTTAACGCCCAGCCCGATAAATACGTTTTGGGTTTACTTTTTGCCGCGACACTGGCTTTATATAATTTTAGCATACTGCTTGCAAAACCGGCAGATCCATCGCAATCCCAATTTAAACGTGTTCGCTGGTTTTTTGATCATTACCGGCTAATGATATCTATTACCATCATCGCGGTACTTGCCTTAATTCCGCTAGTGCTTTTTCTTACTACAACGTCTATAATTTTATTAGGATTCCTGGGCGTTCTTTCTGTATCGTACAATTTGCCGCTTTTTAGCTTCCACGAAAAGAAATTCGGCCTGAGGAATATACCAGGGATAAAGCTTTTTTTGATTGCTCTTGTCTGGTCGTTAAGCTGCGTTAGCCTTCCTATTGTAGAGCTGGAAAGTCATGGAATCATATCGGTTTCTTCCAGAGACACGATACTCTTACTCACCAAGCGCTTTCTTTTCATCGCAGCACTAGCTGTTCCGTTTGATATACGGGATCTGTTCCAGGATAGAAATTATGACCTGAAAACCATTCCCGTTGTATTAGGAGAAAAGAAAGCTTACTTGTTTTGCCTGGTTTTGTTACTTTTTTACCTGATCCTTCTTTTCCTTTTTAACAACGGCTTTGACGCGAATTTCTGGGGTTTAGCTATCACGATATTCCTGGCGGGTTGGCTGATCTTTAAATCCGACCGCAAAAAAGACGAATACTATTATTTCTTTTATCTTGACGGCGTATTGATTTTACAATTCCTGTTTCTTTCTTTAACCAGTTTGGCAAGTCGCTGATCTGTTAATCAACAACAAACTTATAGCCGATTCCACGAACAGTTTGAAGATATTTTGGCCCGTCCGGATTGTCTTCGATTTTTTTGCGAAGCCTTACGATGTGCATATCCAACGTGCGGGTATTCACGTCCGAATTGTAGCCCCAAACCACCATCATCAAATCATCACGGTTTATGACCTGATTCACGTTTTTAAGGAAGTACAAAAGGATCCTGTTTTCAAGTATGGTAAGTTCTATTTTTTTACCGTTTTTTATCAATGAATGGGTATTTGGATGATGCTCCATGTCGCCGAACCGTTGAATATCGGAACCAGTATTACTATTCGACAGAAATTTAACCTTATTGTCAAGCATTGCAACCAATACATCCATGTTAAATGGCTTGGTAACATAATCAGAAACGCCAAGATTGTAGGCCTCAATTTTATCAACGTCCTGAGCTTTCGCTGTCATCATGATAATCATGTTCTCGAATCCATTGACCCGCAGATCATTACAAATATCTGAACCTTGTTTACCCGGCAGCATCCAGTCAAGCAATACAATATCCGGTTGGTTTTCATTGATAAGAGTCTCGGCGGCGGCACCGTCTGACGTTTCAATAACATCATAACCCTCTGCTTTCAAGCGGTGCGTCAATAAAAACCTCAGGTTCTCATCATCCTCAATTACTGCTATTTTAAATGTCTTATTCATTATACTTCAAATGGCAAGGTTACAGTGAAAACCGAACCTTTATTTACAACACTGGTTACGAATATATCGCCGTTCATAAAATTAAGCAGTTCTTTGCAAAATGCCAATCCGAGCCCTACGCTTCCCTGTTGATTGTATTGGCTCTGAACCCTGTAAAATTTTCTAAATATATTGTTTATTTCGCTGGCAGGAATTCCTATTCCACTATCGGTGAAAACAAATTCGATATTTCGTTTCGCTTTGCGTACACGAATATCCAGCTGTTTTCGGTCTGCAGGGGAATATTTATAAGCATTGTCGATTAGATTACTGAAAACACTGGCAAGCAGCACCGGGTCGCTTTTAAAATATCCTACGTCATCGATAGCACAATCAATATCAAAATCAGGGTGTTTTAACTGATAAGTATCAATAACATTTTGTATAAAAACTTCCAGCGAGATTTCCTCATACTTAAGCTTGATCGATCTATTTTCAATTTGCGTAAAAGACAGAAGTTTGTTCATTAAATCATTCAGCTTATCAGCTTCCTCGTCAAGGATTTTCCCATAGTGTTTACGTTCAACATTGGTCAGTTCATGACTGCTACGAATGTTATTGCCGGCAATTTTTATGACGCTTACGGGCGTTTTAAATTCGTGAGTAAGATTGTTGATGAAATCATATTGAAGCTTAAACATTTTACTGTTAATGTTCAGATTGCGGAATATCAGATAAGCAACAGTTACTAAGACGCCGTAAATCAATATCAAAGCAATAGCAATCGGCAAAAATCTTCTTGCTATTTCCTTATTCAAATAATCCCGGTATGAGCTAAAGTATAATTTATAATCAGCCAGTGCACCTGGCAAAGCAATATCAGTGGCGATTAAATTTGGATTTGTATCGATGGATTCATAAACCAACGGCTTAATAGAAATCTTCTGATAAAGTTCAGGATGAGTATTCTTTATTTTAAGTAACTGTGGTTCGAGATAAAAAGTAAGAATATCCTCCTGGTAGAGCGGCGATACCGGAACCGATTTTTTCATCAGGTCTTTGAATATTTTCAGCTCCTCTCGTCTCGGAATATTCATGTAAGTAATTTTGCTGGGCGAGATGTTATAGAAAATATCGTCATTCGACAATGCTTTCGCCGTATCAACAGCTTCAATAAAACTGGCAAAACGAATTGCCATCTTGTTGAACTCATCAGAGTTTTTAATACTTAGGGTATTCGGCAGGGAACTTTTGTATAACACAACCGAATCAGGCTTGATATTGCGTTTGAACTGAAGCACCGATCTCGGGCTAACCGCCATGTTGCCCATTTTCAACCCATCGCTGATCTGATGGTTGCTTATTTCTGTGTCATAAAACACTACCTTAGTTACAAAATCAAATCTCTTTAGTACGGTATCAACATATTTTACAACTGAAACCGAATCGAGATAACCCTGGTAAAAAGAAATTTCCGGAATTTTATTTTGGAAAAAGTCCTCGTAAGGTTTTACAATTTCCTCCTGTACATTAATTTTTGCGGAATAAAACTCATTCTCGACATATTTCTTTGTGAGATTGAATCCCAGCAACAATGCAGCAATCAGCGAAAGCGAAATAAGCACCAGAAATGCTACAACAAGGACGAAATTTTTCCGGTAAACCTGCTGGTCAGCCTTCATGGCTATTTATTCATGTTGTCTGAAAGGAACTTTTCAAGCTTCCGGTAAAATTCCTCGCGGTTTTCCTGGTTGTTGAAAATATGTCCCTCGTTCTCTTTAAGAATGTACGTAATAGGAACACCTTTCTTTTTTAACTCTTTAACAAATTGATTTGTTTCATTCACGTTAGCGCGCGGATCTTTTGCTCCCTGCGCCAATAGTACCGGAACATTAATTTTATCCGTATGAAATACAGGGGAATAGGTCCTGAAGTAATCGGCATCTTTTTCGGGATTCCCGACCATCTCATAAAACATTTGCAGGTAAGGTTTATAATAAGGGGGAATGCCCTTTATATAAGTAAACATATTAGTAATACCCGAATATGAAGCGCCGCAGGAATATAAACCGGGTTGAAAACACAGGCCGGATAATGCCGCATAGCCTCCAAATCCAGAACCATAAACTGCTATTCTTTTAGGATTAGCAATATCCTGGCTGATGAGCCATTTTACGCCATCCGTGATGTCATTCTGAATGGTTGTACCCCAGCTTTTGAAACCTGATTTCCAAAAGTTTTTCCCATACCCGGTTGAACCACGATAATTAATTTGAAAGACGGCGTAACCCCTGTTTGCCAGGAATTGCACTTCGGAATTGTATCCCCAGGAAGTGCGAGAAGCAGGGCCGCCATGCGGAATTACCACAACCGGCAGGTTTTTGCCATCAGAGGATTTTGGTAGCGTCAAATAACCGTTTATGATTAGACCGTCGCGTGATGTAAATTGCACCGGCTTCATTTCACTCATTTCACTTTCCGGGAGTGAAGGATTCACGTCGCTTAGCTTTACGAGGTTCTTATCGTTCAATGTATACTTATAGTAAGCTCCGGGAGTTTTGTCATTAAATGTTCTGACAATTAGCTTGCGATCAGTTGAGTCGCGTGATACTATTCGCACCTCTGAGCCCGGAAGTTTAGCTTCAAGGTCCTGAAAAATAGCTTTAACGCTATCGTCAAGGTAGTGGCGCTGTTTTTTGAAATTCTCATAAACGGCGTAAGTAACCTTCATTAGTTTCGACGAATAAGAGCCTTCAGAAACATCCACGTCTTTATGGCTGAATAATGTTCTTTCTTCCTTACCCGTTTTGCAATTGAACTGGACTAAAGCCGTTTTATCGCGATTCTGATTAGACAAGGCGTAAATACACGCACGGTCTTTGTCGGAAAAACAGAAGCCAATAGGTGCAATCGATGTTTTAAAATTGTTGGTTAAAACCGGCGAAAACTTTTTGGTCTCGTCCAGCCTGAAAAGTAACGTTTCATTAACCCCGTCGCTGGCCTCCGCTAAGCGGATTTTTCCTTTTTCATCCGCATACCATTCAGTGATATTACCAGGATTTTTGGCGGCTTGTTTAAGTTTATAGGTTTTAATATCGAGCCGGTAAACATCAAACAAGGATGAATCTCTGATATTTAACGCGATAAGAAGTTGATTGTCAATAACACGGTAATTGTTTAAGATCTTGATCTTATAATCGCCCTGGGGCATAAAGTCCATGAGCGACGCAGTATTTTTGTCAACGGCGTATAGCCGCACATTTTCTTTACCCGCGCGATCCTTCATATAAAACAGTTTATCGTTATCCACCCAAAAGTAAGAAGCAATATTACGATCTGTTTCATTAGTAAGCCGGCAGGTTTTGCCAGCAGAATCCTGCACATAAATATTTAACCTGTTGTTATAGGGCTGTAAATATGAAATGCATTTTCCATCGGGCGATATCAAAAATGACGTTTTTACGGGATTACGAAAGAATACCTCCAGCGGGACACGCTTAGCCCTCTCAGGCCGGCGGCATCCAACAAAAGCCATTAAAAGTATAATCCCGTAAATCGGTTTTATGTTAAACATTGATAGGTAATAGTTCTGAAACTTAACGTAATTATAATCTTTAAAAACTTATTAAAGCCGACAAAAACCTAATGCAACCACATTTTTACGTTAGATATTTATGCTTAAAGTGTTTAGCGCTTTAAATCTAATTGTTAATTTTAAAAGTGCGTTCGATATTGAAAATATTCATTTTTTTGGTCAGCAGCTTTTTGGCTGCGTCAAGTTTTGCGCAATCCGAAACCGAAGCCTTATTGGCAAGGCAGTATTACCAAAATGGCGATTACGACAAAGCGTCGGTTGCTTACAAAAAACTCTTCAGTCAAAACCCGGAATTGTTTTATGACGGCTATTTCAACACACTTTTAAAGCAGCGCAATTATTCGGAGGCCGAAAAAGTTGTAAAAAAGCTCTATAAAGAATCACCTGATAACTATTCCTATGGTGTTGACATCGGACGGGTAACTGCGGAACAGGGCCAGGAACAAAAGGCTGCCGAATGGTATAATAATCTGATTACTGCCTTACCGAAAAATGAAACCGCGATAAGAAACCTTGCAACAGAATTTTACAGGGCCGAACTTTACGATTATTCGATTAAAACTTTTCTCTACGGGCGGCGGCTGATAAAAGACGAAAAGGCATTTGCCTTTGATCTGATCTCGCTGTACCGTTTCCAGAAAAACAAGTCTTTGCTTGTACAGGAATACCTGAATGTCATTGAAGATAACCCTCAGGTTCAAACACAAGCCCTTAATATTCTTTCTTCGGTATTTGAAGACCGCGCAGATTACGATTCATTTAAAATAGCGTTGTTAAAACGATTACAAAAAGATCCGCAAAGCATTCCCCTAACCGAAATGCTGCAATGGCAATATATGCAGCAAAAAGAATATGATCTGGCATTACGCCAGTCGATAGCACTTGATAAGCGGCTAAGAGAAAATGGCGAGCGGATCTATGAGTTATCATTTACGCTTATTTCGAATAAGGCCTATACTACCGCTATTGACGGATTGCAATATCTTATTGAAATGGGCAAGGACAGTCAATATTATATCCCGGCGAAAATTCAGTTGTTGAATGCAAAAAATCAAATGCTGACGAGCGGCAAATTTGCTCAAGGCGATATCATACAACTTGAAACGGACTATAAAAATTTGCTTGCCGAATTTGGAAAAAGCAGCAGCACCGTTTTTGCCATGCGACAACTGGCCAGTTTACAGGCTTTTTATCTTAACAAACCCAAAGAAGCTGAAGCACTCCTGGAAGAGGCCGTTAAAATGGTTCGCATCACACCTTCTGTCATCGGCCAAACAAAACTCGAATTGGGCGATATTTACATTTTGACCGGCGAGCTTTGGGAGTCATCGTTGGTTTACGGGCAGGTGGAAAAGCAGTTTGCCGACGAACCAACCGGCCAGGAAGCGAAGTTCCGCAACGCGCGTCTTTCTTATTATCAGGGCGACTTTAGTTGGGCCAAAGCACAGCTAGACGTATTAAAAAGTTCCACATCCCAATTGATAGCAAACGATGCCCTAAATCTAAGTTTATTGATTTCTGAGAACTCGGACACGCAGGCAGATAGCAATGCGTTGAAAATGTATTCAAGAGCGGACATGGCGATCTTCAAAAACAAGCTACCCGAGGCAATCACCATTTTGGACAGCATAGACAAGCAGTTTCCGGGCAATTCCTTAGTTGATGATATTTTAATGTCGAAAGCTAAAATATTAATCAAGCAGGCAAACTGGCAACAAGCGGCCGTTCAGTTACAACAGATCATTGCAAACTACAGTTATGATCTGTGGGCCGATGACGCTGTTTTCACGCTCGCCGATCTGTACGAGAATCAGCTTAACGATCCGGCAAAAGCAAAGGAATTATATCAGAAAATCATTACAGACTATCCGGGCAGTATGTTTATCAGCGAAGCCCGTAAAAGATTCCGCAACCTTCGCGGTGATAATATTGGATAGAAAGTAACGTATCTATTAGTAAATTCGCCGCATGTTTTTGTACAACATCACAGTAATCGTCGATTACGATATCGAGTCCCAATGGCTTACATGGATAAATAATGAGCACCTGCCTGCTGTTATGGATTTGGGCTTTGTAACATCAAACCGGCTGCTTAAGGTTCTCAATTCGCCAAACGAAGGTATTACCTATTGTATTCAGTTTGTTTTTGAAACCCATGAAGCGTACGAATCGTATGTAACTCTTCACGAAAAAAATCTTATGCAGGCGCATGCGGACCTTTTCACCAACAAGCACGTGCTGTTTACTACATTAATGGAATACATAAATTACGAATGAATTTTTTAGAAACTCCTATTAAAGATCTGCTTATAATCGAGCCTAAGATCTGGAAAGATGATCGCGGCTATTTTTACGAAAGTTATAACAAAAAGCTATTTCAGGAAGCCGGCATTGAAGCCAATTTCGTACAGGACAATCAGTCATTTTCGCAAAAAGGCACTTTAAGAGGATTACATGCACAGGCAAATCCATTTGCGCAGGGAAAACTGGTTCGGGTTATCCAGGGAAAGGTAATTGACGTTGCTGTTGATATCCGAAAAAATTCGCCGACCTACGGACAGCATTTCAGCGTTGAACTAAGTGGTGATAACTTTAAAATGTTTTGGGTGCCGCCTGGCTTTCTGCACGGATTTGTAACTCTTGAAGACAATACAATTTTTACCTATAAGGTGACAAATCTGTACGATAAAGCATCAGAAATTGGCGTTTTATGGAACGACACCGACTTAAATATCGATTGGGGAATAGCGCTTGATGAAGTGATTTTATCCGAAAAAGATAAATTGCTTTCCCGCTTTGCAGACCTGAAAAGTCCGTTTTAAAAAAGAAGGGGTATCAACATGATATCCCTTCTTTTTATTTATTTAATGAGGTTATAAAGTTCATCGAGCTTGGGCGATAAAACAATCTCTATACGCCGGTTATGGCTCCTCGCTTCCGCATTGCCAGCTTTATCTATTGGCTGATACTGACCTTTTCCAGTAGCTGTTAAACGCTCTGCAGGAACTTTCTGCTCGTCCGTCAAAAATCTGACTACTGATGTAGCACGAAGAACGCTCAAATCCCAATTGTCCTTAATTTGGCCAAGATTTAGCACACGCTGATTGTCGGTGTGTCCTTCTACCGCGATGTTGATATCTGGCTGTGTTTTTAACACCTTCGCTAATTCTGTCAGTGCCTGTTTTCCTTTTTCATCGATAATAATGCTTCCAGTATCAAATAACAGCTTATCGGTCAATGATACATAAACTTTTCCATTACGGATATCGACGCTTAAGCCGCTTTTCTGAAAGCCCAGTAAGGCCTGCTGCAGCTTTTCCTTTAAGGCATTCGTTGCCTCATCACGTTTGCGTAGTATATCTTCTACTTCTTTCAATCTCGCTTCGCGTGCTTTCAAATTGTCCGACAGCTTGTTAATCTCAGATGAACTGTTCTTTCGAAGCGAACTGTAATTTTTGTCAAGCCCCGTAATTTTGTCTGTCAGATCGGCTATCCGCGAATTAAGGCGGGCAGTATCTGCACGCAACTTTTCAATTTCGTCCTCCAGGCTTCCAATTTTCAAGGTCGCTTTATCAAGACTTGTCCCCAGCGAGTCCTTTTGAGCTAACAATGCATTATACTTTTTAGTCGAAAGAACAATACAGGAATTTAAAGAGGCAATAACAAACAAGAGGGGAATAAAAAAAAACTTATTCATCATACAAGGTTAGGTTTGGAATAACACGCCTCAGGCTGTGGCGTTGTGTAAAAATAGCATAAATGGCTGCACGCTTTCAAATACTGAAGAAAGATGTTGTTCAAATTTTTTATTTTGAAACATTTCTTCCTTTATTTCATGAAGTACGATGAAGCTTTTAAGTTTCAAGAATTCTATGTGTGAGTGATCAACAGGATATCCTTTTGGCATCGTCTTAAGCTTATCCTCCGTGGATAATGTACCGTAATATTTTTTAAACAACGGTTTGTTGATGATCTCGTCGAAATCAGAGCCGTTATAATCGATTTCCTGGCGTATTGCTTTCAATCTATCGGTAGGCGGTTGCCAATCTCCGGCAGCGATAAATGAATTTCCCGGTTGCACCTGGATATAATAGGAAGCGCCATCAAAGCTTTTGCCCTTGGGTGATATACCGATGCCGAAGTTATTTTTGTAAGGAGTTTTATCTTTACTGAACCTGATGTCGCGATAGATCCTGAAAACCGACTTAGCAGGATCAAGATCTGCAGGAATGACAGGATCAATTTTTGAAAGGACGCGGATTAGCGAGCTGGCAAAATCCTCTACATTTTGCTTTGCGTCTTCGTATGACGGCTTATTTTCCGCGAACCACTCACGGTTATTATTTTCGGCGAGCAGCCGTAAAAATTCGAAAGTACTTTTTGAAATCATTCAGTATCGTAAGCAGCATTGTAATGAACTTTTGGCGACAACAAATGTAAAAGCAACACCCTGGAGTATCGGTAGTTAAACGGCGCCAGCACAATACTCCCCCCAATTACCGTCGCTATATAAAGCCAAAAATTATCAAAATCTATTTTACCGGATAAAACATAAGTAGCCACACCAAGGGTCACCATTTCGGCAACGTTAAGCGCATAACTTACATACATCGCAGCGTAAAAGTATCCGGGTTCGATTTCATAACGCAAGCCGCAATGCGGACAATGCTCATGCATATGCTGGACTTTAAAACCGTACATCGAGGTAGCGAACAGATCGCCGCGCCTGCAACGGGGGCACTTAGCATGTAAAATTGCGTTGAATTTGGTAGTTGCCATTAGGATTAGTTTAAGTTGATCTTCTCCGGTTTAATGTCAATATTTACGTTTTTGCGACGATATTTTTTGTACCAGAGATAGCCAACTACTCCAACAGCAATATATGGAGCTGCAAGCAGTAAAAGAACTCCGTCGTTCAATCCCCTGCCCTCTGTGTTCCCGTTAGCAACGGAAGCATCTGCATTTAATGTACACATAGCACATTGAGCCTGCAGCCTGTGCTGTGAAAAAGCAGTTAATCCTACGAGCAAAATCAAAATTCTCAGTGCTTTCATAATGCAAAGATAACGCCGATTGTCAAGAGTTTAACTCTTAATTTCGGTTAAATTGACTAGAAATTATAGTACGGAGAAATCATCAGGTATACGATAACTCCGGTAACGGTTACATATAACCAGATCGGAAAACTCCACCTAACCAGCTTCCTATGCTTCTCAACCTGCATTTGTAATCCGCGATAGAAACTTAATAATATTAACGGCAAAACTCCGGCTGCAAGTACGATATGGGTTATTAAAATAACGTAGTAAATGTACCGGATCGAACCGGCCACTGCGATTTCCTGTGCTGAAAGCTCACCATTATGATCTAAGTCGCCATAACGGGTTTCAGGCGCCAGGTAGTGAAACAAAATATAGGAAATCAGAAAAAGCGAGGAAAGAAAAAACGTAATAACGTTGATCCGCTTATGAACCGTAATGTTTTTCTGTTTAATAAAGTAAAGTGACACCAGCAACAATACGCTGCAAGTTCCATTGATAATAGCGTTGAGCTTTGGAAGAAAAAATGTAAATGACGGCAGGACCGTTGGCGCAGGTATAACTTTCCTGTTAAGTATCACAACCACTAAAAAAACTACAATTGAGATAATAGTTACGAGCCTGAATATGAGTTTATCGTTCATGCGTTTAATAAAACACCAGGAATTACCTGATAGTTACCGGTTCCTTTATATTCCGAAGCTCTTCGGCGATAAGGACCTTAATTTCATCTGTAAGTTTGTCAACCTGTTCAGGAAGATTCGAATCATAATAACCGCGAATCCTTCGTTTCGGGTCGATTAGTACCAGCATCGGTGAATGAATAATATTATTTTCCGTAAGAGTGTCTTTTACAGCATCAAGCAAAAAGTCATCTTTGGCCAACGAATAGATAAGTGACTTGTCGCCCGTTACAAAATCCCATTTACCGGCCTTCGCCTGATAACTATCAGCGTATTTTTTTAAGACGGCTGGCGAATCATAGTCGGGGTCGACGCTGATTGACAAAAAAGTAAGTAAATGATTACGGCTGTAAGTATCTACAACGCGTTTAAGTTGCTGGTTCATGTTACGGCAAAACGACGGACAACGGGTGTAAAAGAAATTTACAACAGTAATCTTACTCGTGTCTGCCGCAAATTTCAGCTGGTTGCCTGCTTGATTAGTCAGCTGAAATTCGCGTACCTGGTGGTAAATGGTGTCAGACACAAGCTTGCCTCGGACTTTATGAAACGTTGGCGCAACTTTTTTCGGACCGAAATAGCTTAACGGCCTGTACCTATTTTTACCCTTTTCGGTTAGTAAATAATAACAAAATCCTGGCAGCGCTAAAACGACAACCAGGATCACTAATTTTTTTAATGAAAATTTTTGTTTCATTAATTCGCCATATGTATATGCAAATATGACCCTTCGGTAAGTAGCAAAACGATAAAATAAACAATGAATATCAATGCAACAACAATTGACGTCTTGAATGCCACACGTTCAAATTTGAGGTGCATAAAATAAGCCACAATGTAAAATGCTTTCACAAGTGTTAAAATAATGTATGAAAAGTTACCAATTCCGTGATTCAATATTCCTTTTGGCAACAAGTATAACGCAATAAAAAACTCTACCGCAGTAATTCCTAAAAGGATAAAAAATACTCTCCAAATTTTTGACTTCGTCATTGTCTCATGCTCTTCGGCATGAGCAGCATGATCTGTTGTATATTGTTCAGTAGCCATGTGGTCTGATTAAACTAAGTAAAAGAAAGTAAATACAAATACCCAAACAAGGTCTACAAAGTGCCAGTACAAGCCAACTTTTTCAACCATCAAATAACTTCCGCGTTTCTGGAATACATTAAATACCGTCATCAATAAAATTATGATATTGATGAGTACGCCACTAAATACGTGGAACCCGTGAAAGCCGGTTATCGTAAAAAACAGGTTAGCAAATTGCGTCGCTCCGATTACGTCCACACCGGAATAAAATGATGGAATACTTCCCCACCAGTAACCTTCGTGATGCAAATGGCTCCACTCTCCCGCCTGGCAGCCTAAAAATGTTAAACCTCCAATGATGGTAAAAATCATCCAGATAACCACTTCTTTTTTCGCCATCCGGTGACCAGCTTCAACGGCTAGCACCATTGTAACCGAACTCAGGATCAGGATAAATGTCATAATACCAACAAATACAAGCGGGTATCCATGATCAGCAATTCCAGGTATTGATTGAAAAACTTCATCCGGATCAGGCCAGCTCATTTTACTGAACCGCTGCGCTCCGTAATAAATCAAAAAAGCAGAGAATGTGAATGCATCAGATAACAGGAAAAACCACATCATAATCTTGCCGTACTCAATCTCGAACGGAGATCTTCCGCCATCCCAGGCTCCGGTTTTTACCTCATCTAATTGTGATACAGTGGTAGTACTCATTTAAGTGAAATTATTGGTTCAAAAGTAAGAAAACATATAAATAAATCCATAGGATATCGATAAAATGCCAGAATATAGAAGTTGTCTCCAGCCTGAACATATTGCGTACTTGGGCGATATTCCGGATGTTGCCAAGCAGAGCTCCTAAAACCATCATCAAACCCGCAAAAATGTGCACAAGATGAAATCCTGTAAAGACATAAAGAAAAGATTGAGACGCGTTATTATTTATAAAATATACACCCTGATCGACGAAAGTCTTCCATGCCTGCAATTGCAGAATGAAAAATAATATTCCAAGGGCCATTGTTAAGATCAGATAGATCTTTTCCTGCTTAAACTTTAAACGCTTACCGCTCAGATACGCCATATGCATTGTTACGCTGCTAAGAATTATCACAGCAGTGCTGTAAATAAAGACGTGCGGCAATAACGTTTTAATGCCGCGATTTGGATTACCAGCTGTGTATACAATAAACCCGCTTGTTAATCCGGCGAACAGAATAAATGAGGATACAATAAATAACCACACCAGAAACTTCTTCGCCTTCAAATTTGTCCGATCCTGCTCTGCAGAAGATTGTGCCATCGTTAAAATCATTTTACAATAAAATCAAATAATAAAGCAAGCTGCACTACCGGCAAGTAAAAAAACGAACCGAACATAACTTTTTGTGCAGATTTAATATCAAGCTTAACAACAAGCTGATAAGCAAAAAAACAAAAGACCAGTCCCAGGATTAATGAAAGACCGCCTAAAACATAACCGCCGAAACCCATGATAGTTGGCAGTAAACTCACCGGAATCAGGATAATTGTTGCCAAAAAAGTCATTACCGCACTTATTCGGTCTCTTTTCGTAGTTGGCAACAAACGGAAACCAGCTTTTTTATAGTCATCGTCAAGTACCCAAGCAATACCCCAAAAATGCGGAAACTGCCATACAAATTGGATCAAAAATAGAATAATCGGAATCCAGGATATTCTTGGATTATCAAACGCAGCAAAGTACCCGATAAGAGGGGGCAAAGCTCCCGGGAAGGCGCCTATAAACACCGCGATAGGCGATTTTCGTTTCATCGGTGTATAAAGAAACGCGTAAAGAAAAATCGAAAATACCGAAAGCACTCCCGTCAGGAAGTTCAATTTTACTAAAATTAAGGTGCCCGCCAATCCCATGAATAAACTAAGTACCAAGGCTTGGCCTGTTTTCATTCTTCCGGAAGGAATTGGTCTGTCGCTGGTCCGCGTCATTAACTTATCCAGATCTTTTTCAATGATCTCATTAAATCCGTTTGCCGCCCCAGTAACCAGAAACCCGCCAACGGTAAGAATAACCCAATTTATCCAATTGATTGCGCCTTGTTCCCTGCTTCCAATAAGAAAGGACACTGATGCAGAAAATACTACCAGGAAAGTAAGCCTCAGCTTTATTAATTTTTTAAAATCTGATATAAAATCTTTCACCCTTATCTCGCTAATTTCCTGTAAAGTTTGTTTCGCTTTAACAAAAGCAACAAATACAGCTGTGCCCCGAAAAGCAACGTTGCTAAAAAAATATGTATTGCCTGTGCGACTGCCGGCAAAGCAAGATATGCTAACACGATACCTGTAATTATTTGCAATAGTAGAACAAGCATAATAACCGACGCATACCTGAACTGCATCCCATTCAACACATACCTTCCCCTGATCATAAAAAATGTTACGCTATTTAGTATAAAAACCAGTAGCGCTAAATCACGATGCACATTAAAAACCGTTCCCACCTTAGCTACCCATTCGGATCGGTTAAACTGCCCCATTGAATCTGCAATCGCATCGATACTTTCCCTCACTTCTGACCCTAAAATAATCTGAATAATCGTCACAGCAAATGCTGCTATAGCAAATACCCGTACATTTTTAGCTGGTTTGCTAGCCAGTAAGTTCCTGTCGCGAAGCATGCGTGCCTGAAAAAACGTATAAATACTTATGCCGATAATTAACAAAGCCAGCAGCATATGCACCGTTACAACCCAGGCAAGCAAATTTGTTGAAACTACGATGGAACCCAACCATCCCTGAAAGCCTACCAAAATCAGGTTTGCGAAGCTTAAAAGAAATATTCGTTTTCTTGATTTAAGATAGGTTACCGAAAATATCAGACAAGCAATTAAAAATAGACCGCTTAACGCTCCCACTAATCGATTCACATATTCCGTCCAGGTTTTACCAGCATTAAAAGCTTCCGGCTCGAGAATACTCTTGTCATCTCTTATTCGTTGAGCAAGTTCCCGGTATCCAAACATGTCTAGCATCTTGGCAAAGCGATTGTTCTTTGCGACCCTCTTCGCAACATACCGTTCTTTGTATCCTTCGGGCAGCTGTTCGATTGATGTTGGCGGAACATACCGGTCAAAACATTTAGGCCAGTCCGGACAACCCATACCAGACCCTGAACTTCGTACAATTCCGCCAGCTAAAATCACCAAAAAAAGAGAAATGATAGCCAGCATATTAACTATCAAAAACCTCTTTTCACTTGATGGATACATATTTTTAATAAAATGGGGTATCTGTAAGTAAAAACTTACGGCAGATACCCCATGAATTGTTTTATAATAATTTAGTTAATCCGCTCTGCCACATGTTCCTTTTCCCACTCAAGTTGAATACGTTCAGCTTCAGTGTTACCTTCGAAATCATGAGGTAAGTTGGAACTCATAGTTTCAGAGAAAGGCGTTGTTTGAGGAATAAAATCTTCATAATGTCCAGGCTTGCTGTAATCATACGGCCAGCGATAAACTGTTGGAATCTCTCCAGGCCAGTTGCCATGAAGGTGTTCTACTGGAGTAGTCCATTCCAATGTATTCGACTGCCATGGATTTTGTGACGCCTTTTTACCATAGAAGATTGAGTAAAAGAAGTTCCATAGAAATGCTATCTGGCCCAAACCTGCAACGATAGCAGCCCATGATATAAATTTATTCACCGTTAACCACTCCTTCATGAATTCAAATTCAGTGAAAGCATAGTAACGACGCGGTACGCCATCTAATCCCATAAAGTGCATTGGGAAGAAAACAAGATAAGCTCCAATAAACGTTACCCAAAAATGCAGGTATCCAAGCTTCTCGTCCATCATTCTCCCAAACATTTTAGGGAACCAATGATAAACTCCGCAAAGCATACCGAAGATCGCAGCCGATCCCATTACAAGGTGAAAGTGAGCAACCACAAAATAAGTATCATGCAATGGAATATCTAACGCGGCGTTTCCAAGGAAAATACCTGTCAAACCACCAGAGATAAAGAACGACACTAAACCAATACCGAACATCATCGCTGGTGTGAAACGAATGTTTCCGCGCCAGAGCGTAGCAAGGTAGTTAAAGGTTTTAACCGCAGAAGGAACCGCAATAATCAATGTTGTAATCATAAATACTCCGCCCAGGAATGGATTCATCCCTGTAACGAACATATGGTGACCCCAAACGATAAAGGATAATACCGCAATACCAATTAACGAATAAACCATCGCGTGGTAACCAAAGATCGGCTTACGTGAATTTGTAGCAATAACCTCTGATGTAATACCCAATGCAGGCATAATAATGATATAAACCTCGGGGTGCCCTAAGAACCAGAACAAGTGCTGGAACAAGATCGGACTACCACCTTGATTTGGCAGTACCTGCCCGGAAAGCACGATATCTGATAAATAGAAGCTGGTACCAAAGCTACGGTCGAATATTAACAATACCACACCGGCAACTAAAACCGGGAATGATAATACGCCTAATACCGCAGTCAGGAAAAACGCCCAGATTGTAAGCGGCATCTTCCACATATCCATACCTTTTGTACGCATGTTTAATACAGTACTGATATAGTTCAAAGATCCAATCAGGGATGAAGCTATAAACAGAACCATACTAACCAGCCAAAGGGTCATACCTGTTCCTGACCCGGATATCGCTTTTGGCAATGCAGAAAGTGGCGGATAAATCGTCCAACCCGCACTCGCTGGCCCGCTTTGCACGAAAAATGACGAAATCATAATCACACTGGAAATAAAGAATAACCAGTATGAAAGCATATTCAAAAACGGCGACGCCATATCACGGGCGCCAAGTTGCAACGGAATTAGCAAATTACTAAATGTACCACTTAGACCGGTTGTCAATACGAAGAAAACCATGATGGTACCGTGAATAGTAACCAATGCTAAATAGAAATCCGGCTTTATACGCCCGCCTTCAGCCCATTTACCTAAAAATGTTTCTAATAAAGGAAAAGTTTTATCAGGCCAGCCTAACTGGATACGGAACAGGATCGATAAAAACATTCCGATAAGTGCCATGATAATCCCTGTGATCAGGAACTGCTTGGCAATCATTTTGTGATCCTGGCTAAAGATGTATTTGGTTATAAATGTCTCTTTATGGTGGCCATGATCATCATGATGACCATGATGCTCTAATGTATGTTGATGTTGCATTGTTGTGCTTGACATAATCTCTCCTGTATTAATTTTTTAATGCAATTTTATTTTCAGACCCGGCCGCTGATTTAGCAGCTGCCATTTGAAGCTCCTTCTTAACATCATCATTATAGAATAATGATTGCTTTGTTAACCATGCTTCATATTCCTTTTCGCTAACCACCGTAACTTTGACCTGCATGTTGTAGTGACCTGCTCCACAAATTTTAGCACACAGTAACGTGTAATTGTAAGTAGGGTTGTTACGTTTGATCCTAATTTCTTCCGTGGTGAAACGAGGAGTAAACTGGAAGTAAGTTGGCATACCCGGAACAGCATTGATCTGCGCCTTCATGTCAGGAATATAAAAACTATGCAAAATATCTTTGGAATTGATAGTAAAGCGAACAGGTCTGTTAACCGGAAGCACAATTTCGCCACCTAATTTATCATCCCAGCTATTCTTATCTTTGTAGTCAATACCGAGGTTATTTGTAGCCTTGATCAGTTTATAATTTTTAATACCCAGTTTATTATCGGCACCTGCGTAACGAATGTTCCATTTGAATTGCTCACCTGTTACTTCTATGCTGATTGCTTTTTTCTGATCAGCCTCAGAAATATTGGTGATACTTCTCCAGGTAATGAATCCGTAAAGTACTAAAACCGCGAGTACGATTGCAGGAACAATTGTCCAGATACGCTCGATGGCATTGTTATGCGGGTAATAATATGCATTACGTTTATCTGATCCTTTATATTTATATGAGAATCCGAACAGCAAAATATGTGTTAACACGAAAACAATACCTGTAATAATTGCCGTGATGTTAAACATGCTGTCAAGACGTGCGCCATGAACCGATGCAGTTTCGTGGATACTCATCGCACCTTGCACTTTAAACGACCAGTAGGCGCCATATAATCCTGCTATCAGCATTACCGCGAACAAAGTTCCCTGTATACGGTTCCAATTAATCTTTGAAGGTTTGTTATTGATATCACCCGTTAGCTCATAAACTCTGAGCACTTTTCCTACGATGCCAAGGAACACACAGAATAAAAAGAATAAAAGGAAATAATAACCTGCCGATTTGTAAACATCTGAGTTATCAACTTCCGGCCTTGGAGCGTCTACGCCACCACCTGTCCATGATAACATTGTTGTATCAACATCTGTACTTATTAATGGAGCAGACATAGGTGCCTTTTGTACAGAGTCAGTAGCTGCTGCTATGGCGCCGCTTGTTGAGGCCTTGGCAGTAGAATCAGCTTGCTGAGAATATGCCGGTTTACTTGTGGCAATTGCACAAATTACCAGCAGCGTAAAAATTGGCTTGATATTTAAAACTTTACTTAAACCCATTTCTTTATTATCGAATACGTATTACCGTAATTTATCTTTGCTCTATTTAAATATGATGATGCAAGCTTTCGTCCAGGAACGGATGATTAACAGGCACTAATGACTTTTTGCTCAAAGCGTTAAGCATCAGGAATGAGAATAATCCAACAAAACCTATAGCTGTACCTATTTCAACGATTCCGAAAGTGCGTTCAGATGCTACAGTTCCAGGCATGATCATCATATAATAATCTAACCAGTGACCACACAATAACAGGATGGCAACGAACAACAACATACCTTCTTTACGTTTTGCATCCCTGGTCATTAAGATTAAAACAGGCGATACAAAATTGATAATAATATTTAACCAAAACCATGGCTTATATTCCGGCTCCCAGCGCTTATAAAAATACACGGTTTCTTCCGGCATGTTAGCGTAGTAGATCAACAGGAACTGTGAGAACCAAACGTATGTCCAGAAGATTGAAAAAGCGAACATAAATTTACCAAGATCATGTAAATGGTTGTCATTGATCCAGGTTAGATGACCAGAACGTTTTAACAGGATTACGGTAATAGTAATTGCACTTAAACCGCTAACCCACATCGCTGCAAAATTATACCAACCGAACATAGTAGAGAACCAATGAGCTTCTAGTGACATAATCGTGTCAAATGCCCAGATCGGTGTCGTAAAGCCAAATACAACTAAAAATGCTGCAGACAATGCGAAGCTTTTGTTGTAATTTTTCATACCTCCCTCTAAATCCTCATTGTTAGAATATTTTGTAAGGAAATAACCAAAAATGCAATAAGCACCCAGGAAAACTACTAAACGGGTTAAAAAGAACGGAACATTCAAAAAGCTTGATTTTCCTATGATAACCGGATCATGAGCTGCTTCTTCACTGTGCCAGTGATGATATAAGTTATGCGTGAATAAACCTGAAGCGCATATAATGATTAGTATCAAAGCTGCAATAGGCAAAACCTTTGCAAATGCCTGCGGAATACGAAGTAAGCCTGCTGACCATCCGGCTTGTGCCATATATTGCACGGCGCAAAAGAACAATCCTGCCGCGCAAACACAGGTAAAGTAATATCCCATCAATAACAAGTTGGCGAAAGTGCGCTCTGCATGGTTTGTTAAAAAACCATAGGCAATAGCCAAAACGCCGATAACGATGGCGATCAGACTCCAGGATTTAGGTTTTCCTGTAAAGTAAAATCGTTCTGAGAAATTATGTGTATGATTATGAGTTCCCATCTGGTTATAGCAATTTTCTACTGTAATTTTTGTAATTCATGTACGTACAGAACAATTTTCCAACGCTCCGAAGGTGTTAACTGGTAACGGTGTGGGCCCATCAGGTTTACACCATAGGTAATTGTATGAAAAATCTTTCCGTCTGTTAAGTCTCTCATTGCACCACCCCGGGAAGAATTTCCCTTTGAGTATGACGGAGGAGCAGGGAACTTGCCCATAGCAACTATTGATCCGTCACCTTGCCCGGTTAATCCATGGCATTGTGTACACATGCGCAGGAAAAGCATTTTTCCTTCCTCTAAGTTTGCCTGGCTTGCCGGAACAGGATTTCTCATATTCTTGCTTGCTGTTTCGTAACCTTCAAGTGTATTCGGGTATTCAGTTTCCGGTTCGTCAAAACCTACTGGCATCGTGTGAGCCGGCGGCGTTTGAGCCGTTTGCCCGTTTCTGAAATTTTTATTTGGTTGATCCGGGTTATAAGCAATCGGATCATACATATTACGGGCGTATTCAATGCCTGTACTGCGTTTATCAGAACATGAAGATATCACTGCTGCAGCTGCAACCGTAACCAAAACGGCACCTACTATTCTGAGCTTATTCATAACTAACATATTTCCTTTCGTTGTGCTTAATTTCTACAGCACCAGCTTCTTTTAAAAGGTTATCAATTTTTTCCGGATAAGGATTTTTATGTGCGTCAATCGCAATTACAAAGCGATCATCTGTTGCCCTTAAATCCATTACCCTCGGTGCACGCCCCGGGAACAGGTGGTTCTTAAAGAAGAACGTAAAACACATACCATATGATCCAAACAGCACCGTTAACTCAAACATAATCGGCACAAAATCCGGCATTGCAAATGCTGGCTTACCACCAATGTTCATTGGCCAGTCATACACAAGGCAAAAGTATAGTAAGCTAAAGGCTGTAATTGTTCCTGTTAATCCAAAACAAAAAGCAGCAATTGGCAGGCGTGAACGTTTGTATCCGAGTTTCGACTCTATACCATGGATAGGCATCGGAGTAAATACATCGTAGATGCCAATGTTATTTTCCTGCAGTTTATCGATCCCGTGCATCATATCATCAGGATCTTCAAAATGACCTAAAATATATTTTGTATTGCTCATTTTCTATTAATTAACAGCTTCAACCTCCGCGACGCTATCGTACTTTTCTAATGATTCAAGGTAAAACTCTGCTTGTTCCGGCTTAACTTTTCCTTCACGGATCAGCTTTTGTTTAGCCTGATCACTTGAGCTCTTCAGCAACAGCTTCACCTCTGCCATTGCAATTGCCGGTAAAACACGAAGGAACAATAAGAATAAGGTAAAGAACAAGCCAATTGAACCGATGAACACGCAAACATCTACTACCGACGGGTAAAACATCACCCAGCTCGATGGAAGAAAATCACGGTGCAGGGAGGTCACGATAATTACAAATCGTTCAAACCACATACCGATATTCACTACGATAGACAATACCCATGAAGCTGGTATGCTTGTACGGATTCTTTTAAACCAGAATAACTGAGGAGAAATTACGTTACAAGTCATCATGCTCCAGTAAGCCCACCAGTATGGTCCGCTTACACGGTTAAGGAAAGCATATTGCTCATATTCGGCACCTGAATACCAGGCGATGAAAAGCTCTGTTAAATACGCTACACCCACAATTGATCCTGTTAAAGTGATGATTTTATTCATCGACTCGATATGGAACATCGTGATGTAATTTTCAAAACCCATTACCTTACGTACAACCAATAAAAGCGTTTGTACCATCGCGAAACCTGAGAAAATTGCACCCGCAACGAAGTATGGAGGAAAAATAGTTGTATGCCATCCCGGCTCTAACGACGTAGCAAAGTCCATAGATACGATGGTGTGTACAGACAATACTAATGGGGTCGAAACACCCGCAAGTATCAACGATACAGCCTCAAACCGTTGCCATGTTTTAACCGATCCGTTCCAACCGAAAGAAAGGGTAGAATATATTTTACGGCGTAAACCAGTTGCACGGTCGCGGATAGACGCGATATCCGGCAGCAAACCAGTATACCAGAAAACCAATGATACCGAGAAATATGTTGAGATCGCGAATACGTCCCAAACCAGCGGAGAGTTAAAGTTAACCCAAAGTGATCCGAATTGGTTTGGAAGCGGTAACGGCCAGTAAGCTAACCAGGGACGGCCCATGTGTGATACAACGTAAGTTGCCGCACAAATTACCGCGAAAATGGTCATTGCTTCCGCAGACCGGTTAATTGAGTTACGCCAGTTCTGACGGAACAGCAACAATACCGCCGAAATTAGTGTTCCGGCGTGACCGATACCTACCCACCACACGAAACCGGTAATGTCCCATGCCCAGCCAACTGTTTTGTTCAGGCCCCATGCTCCGATTCCCGTCCAAAACGTATAACCAACAGCCCCAACCCACAATAAAGCACCAAGGGAAGCGATAGTGAACCCTATCCACCATGCTTTATTAGGTTTCTTTTCAACAGGAACTAATACTTCATTCGTTACCCTGGCGTAGGTCATATTCTCGCCGGTAACTAATGGTTCCCTTAATATCGATTCGTGATGAGATGACATATCTTGTATTAATTCTTATGATTAAGCCTCAACTGTATTTCTAACTTTAACCTGGTAACCAACTCCTGGCTGTACATTTAATTCTTCAAGTACGTAGTAAGTACGCTCGTTCTTCAATGCTTTTGATACTTCTGAATCCGGATCGTTCGCATCGCCGAAAATGATTGCATTTGCTGTACAAGCCTGCTGGCAAGCCATTTTAATTTCACCGTCTTTCAACTTACGTTTTTCAATCTTGGCAGTAAGTCTTCCTGCCTGAATACGTTGAATACACATAGAGCATTTTTCCATAACACCACGGAAACGTGTTGTTACATCAGGATTCAACACTAATTGCGTGAATTCGTTATTCAAATAGTTATCAAAACGTGAATCGTTCCAGTAATTAAACCAGTTAAAGCGACGTACTTTATATGGACAGTTGTTCGCGCAATAACGTGTTCCTACGCAACGGTTGTAAGCCATATGGTTTAAGCCATCGGAAGAGTGAACGGTAGCAAGTACCGGACAAACTGTTTCACATGGCGCGTGATCGCAATGCTGACAAAGCATCGGCTGGTGAACAACTGTTACATTATCAAGATTCTCAAGATTATTGATCTCAGATTCTTCTGATAATGATTTTCCTTCTTCAACAAAACTGTAATAGCGGTCAATACGCAACCAATGCATTTCGCGGCGGCGGCGTACTTCGTCACGGCCCACAACCGGAACGTTATTTTCGACATTACAAGCTACGATACATGATCCGCAACCTGTACAGGCATTTAGATCAATTGCCATAACCCAGTTGTGACCAGGTTTGTCATGATCATTCCAAAGATCGTATTCTTTTGAATCTATCTTTTTACCTGAACCTGCTCCCGGGTTTTTCGCATATTCCTTGAAAGTAGTTTCGCGGATGATATTACGCCCTTCGAATGAGTGGTGAGTTTGTGTCTGGGCAAGTTCGTAGGTGTCGCCGGTTTTCGATATCGTAACCGTTGAGGTATATTGTTTGGTTCCGTTGCTTAAAGTAATAAACGGATAAGCGTTTTTACCCACGTTATTACCAGCCTTACCTGCTTTAGTACGGCCGTATCCAACGGCTATTGATACAGTGCCTTGTGCTTGTCCAGGCTGAACAAGAACCGGAAGAACCACTGAGTAACCATTAGCTGCTTTTACTTCGACCAAGTCAAATTCCGTTACGCCGATCTTTTCAGCAAACTTCGGAGCGATAGAAACGTAATTATCCCAGGTTACTTTAGAAACCGGATCAGGAAGCTCCTGCAGGAACGCGTTATTGGCATGCTTGCCATCACGCATTGACACGCTTTCGTATACCTGAAGTTCGATATCTTTAGCCAGGGTTTTGCTTTGATTTACCACGCTCGCAACAACCGGGCTTAAATCAAAATTAAACGTATAAGCACTGGCAGGTTTCGCGCCTGTAAAGATAAATCCTGTTTGAAGAACGTCTTTCCAAGTCTTACCAGTAGCTGCCAGAACTGTTTTTTCCCAGCCTGTACGCACGTATTGATAATAATCCTTTACCGGAGCATCAATCCATGTCAATAAGCTTTCCTCTGCCTGACGTGAATCATTTACAGGATTGATCGTTGGCTGTACAACTGAATAATAACCTTCAAAGGCATTCTGATCACCCCATGATTCAAGATAGTTATGGTTGATCGCGATCACATTACACAATGAAGCGGTTTCATCTTCTCTGTCAGAGAAAGAAACTTTTAATTTAACCTTCGCCAATGCGTCAGTAAATGCTTTCGGGTTGATATAATCGTACGCAGGATTTGTATTTAGGAAGAAAACCGCATCAACTTCGCCGCGGTTCATCTCGGCAACGAACTCAACAATTTCGGCGTCATTACCAAGATATTGGTTTGACGGATTGTCAAGATCTATTGTAGTTCCGTAGCTTCCTAATGCAGAATTGATCGCATTTACAATTATTTGTGTCGACACATCGTTTGAACCTGCAACAACTAATGCACGGCCTTTTGCAGCAACAAGCTCTTTTGCAGCGAGTTTAACTGCTTTATCGGCTATTACATTATTCGAAAGCGGCTGCGTTCCAGGCAACACAGTTCCGGTAATTGCATTATATAAAGCAACCACAGCTAATCCAGCCTCTGACGGCTTTACCGGAATACGCGAATCTGCGTTAGTTCCTGTTAAACTCATACCAGTTTCAAACTGGATATGACGTGACATTTTTTTGCTGGCTAGTGATTTCGCGTTACGATTGCTAACCCACTGCTTCGTATATTCTTCCGGAGTAATCCAAGTGCCTAAAAAGTCGGCGTCAAAGCTTACTATAACATCAGCGTTATCAAACCGGTAGCGAGGAAGCACAGCTTTACCAAAACTATTTCCGTTTGCTTTTATGATGCCTGTATAAGATACAGCATCGATATTAATGTGTTTAGTATTAGGATATTTAGCAACAAAGTCCGCAACTACACTTTTTGTCGAAGGGCTATTAACGGTAGAAGATACGATACGTATCTTTTTCCCGCCAGCTTGAATTTTGTTCAGCTCACCACGAACAAAACTGTCAACACTGCTCCATCTTGCATTAGCGCCATTCAGTTTTGGCCCTCTTAATTTTGAAACATCATATAAATCAAGAACAGAAGCCTGAGCCTGAGCATCAGTACCACCATTTCCTAATAATCCTGCCGGATTACCTTCAATTTTAATAGGACGGCCTTCGCGTGTTTTAACTAAAATACTTTGGCCGTTAAAAGTTGATACGTAATAATTGGGAATACCGGGAACAACCTCTTCAGGTTTTACTAAATAAGGAATTGATTTGATTACCGGAGCTTTTTGGCACGCAGCTAAACTTACGGCACCTAATCCAAAACCAAGGGCCTTTAAAAAGTCGCGTCGAGGAGTAGCAGTACTTAAGCCCGCTCCATTCAGAACTTCCTCGATAGGAAGGTCCTCTGAAAATTCGTTTTTGTTATTTTCAACAAACTCAGGCGTTTTCTGTAGCTCTTCTAAACCTTTCCAGTATTTTTTATTGCTTTCCATTTAAGCTTTATATAACTGTATTTCTGTGTGAGTTTTTACTTAATATATTAATAGTGGCATTTACCGCACTCGGTACCACCCATTACCGCGGCAGTAACTTTTTCACCTTTTTTAATCTTGTCGTGCGCTGCGATCATGTTATCATAATATGCATTGCCTTTGTACTTAACTTCTGTTTCACGGTGGCAATTGATACACCACTTCATCGTTAAAGGCGAATACTGATAAATTTCCTGCATTGTTTGAACCGGACCGTGACATTTTTGACATGCTACGCCAGCTACTTTTACGTGCTGTGAGTGATTAAAATAAGCAAAGTCAGGAAGATTGTGAATACGAACCCACTCTACCGGCTTAGGATTATCTCCATACTTTTTAGTGTCAGGATTGTAATCAAGCGCTTTATAAATCTTCATGATCTCCGGAGAAGTCTGCCCGTTATATTTATCTGAAGCTGTTACATAGTTGTGGCAGTTCATACAAACATTCAATGACGGGATAGACGCGTTCTTCGATTTATAAGCACCACTGTGGCAATACTGACAGTCGATTTTATTAATTCCGGCATGTAATTGGTGTGAAAATTTAATTGGCTGCTCAGGCTGATAACCTGTATGAACGCCAGTATTCCACATTCCCATCCAGCCTGCTGAACCAAGGAAGATCACCAGCAACAACACTACGAAGAACACGAATTTCTTGTTCTTAAGAAGCTTTTTATAAGCAGGAACACCAGGTTCTGCTGCTACTATTTCTTCCTCCTCAAGAAGCCCCTGTTTTTTTAACGATACCTTTTCAAGTGATTTGATAACGCGGTTTAAAACCAACACAACACCCAAAGCAATAAGAATAATGACAACTATGCTTCCAAGCATTACATCACTAACCTCGTCTTTGGCTTGAGCCCCTTGTCCGCCTTCGACACCGCCAGCAGCACCCGCAGCAGGCTTATCACCTTCTTTGATGTAAGCAAGAATGCTCTTGATATTGTCATCAGTCAGCTCAGGAAATGGCGTCATCGCCACCTTGTTATTCTCGTTAAAAAGCTTAACAGCTTCTGGATTTCCGGCAGCAACCAACGCCTGGGAGTTTTTAATCCATTTTAACAAAAACTCTTCTTTGTGACGGTCATTTACACCTTTTAGCGCCGGGCCAACCACCTTTTGGTTTAATGCATGGCAAGAAGTACATTTTTGTTTAAAAAGCGTAACCCCCTCAGCCGCACTCTGAGCATATGACACAGATGAGCATGCAAAACTTAAAGAGAGAAATAGGAGTGAAGATTTAACAAAACTTTTAAAAGTCAATGAGATTCTCCTCATATTGAGTATTTTATGCTATATTTTGAATGTAAAACATGAAAAATTTGCCCAGTGTACCACTGCTCATCATTTTCGATTGGCAAAAGTATAATTAATTCAGCTATGGCTGACAATTAAATGACTGTTAAAATCAATTTATAATCGTTCTAAATAAATCAAAAATCGTTGATTTGACTTATTCAGAAGGCTTTTTAGAAGCTTCTCACAAGAAAAGTGTTATAACCTATTTTGCAAAATCGAAATCAATTTCTTATTGTCTTAATACCCACGCAAAGATCAGTGGTGCTACGATTGTCGCGTCAGATTCTACGATAAACTTTGGCGTATTAACATCCAACTTGCCCCAGGTAATTTTTTCGTTTGGAACGGCCCCTGAGTATGATCCGTAGGATGTGGTAGAATCAGAGATTTGACAGAAATAGCTCCAAAAAGGTATATTTTCCATCTCCATATCCTGATAAAGCATAGGAACCACGCAAATCGGGAAGTCGCCGGCAATGCCCCCGCCAATCTGGAAAAACCCGATTCCTTTTCCCTCTGAATTTTTAACATACCAATCAGCTAACCAAGCCATATATTCGATGCCACTCTTCATGGTTGTAGCTTTTATTTCGTTCTTAATTACGTAAGAAGCAAAGATGTTGCCCATTGTTGAGTCCTCCCAGCCCGGAACCACGATCGGCAAGTTCTTTTCGGCAGCTGCAAGCATCCAGGAGTTTTTGGGGTCGATTTCATAATACTGCTCGAGCTCTCCGCTCAAGAGAATCTTATACATGAACTCATGTGGGAAGAAACGTTCGCCAGCAGTGTCAGCATCTTTCCAGATTTTATAAATGTGTTTTTGCAATCTGCGAAAAGCTTCTTCTTCGGGAATACAGGTATCCGTTACACGGTTATAATGATTTTCTAACAAATCCCATTCGTCCTGCGGACTTAGATCGCGATAATTCGGCACCCTTTTGTAATGCGAATGGGCGACCAGGTTCATGATATCCTCTTCAAGATTCGCTCCGGTGCACGATATTATCGAAACTTTATCCTGCCGGATCATTTCCGCAAGTGAAATTCCTAACTCAGCCGTACTCATTGCGCCAGCCAGTGTTATCATCATTTTTCCACCTTCATCCAGGTGAGTTTCGTATCCTTTGGCAGCGTCAACCAAAGCTGCGCCGTTAAAATGCAAATAATTCTTCTCGATAAACTGAGAGATTGGGCCCCTGTTGCTCATTACTTTAAAATTAGAACGGCAAAAATAGACAATAAAACACTAACCAGAAATCACAGTGTAAACTAAACTATATAAGAAACTATAATAAGGCGACGAAAAGGTTAGGTAGACGAAAGGATTCAAAAAAAAATCGCCTTGTTAATATTCCGTATCACGTGCTTTTCGCGTAAACGCAAAACCTATCTGTAAATCAACTATTTACACTTGGGCAATATTGCTATTTAAACGATGCAAAATCTCTTATTGACTTTTATGTTTTTGGAATATACCTTAGGACCCCTCCATAACCAATTATTCTTTTTACTAACCAAATCACATTAGACAAAATATGTGAGTCAGACAAAGCGTAAGCAATGCCTGAAAAAAGTATTTTTCCAATATGATCGTTAAACTATTAGATATTCCCCTTGCTGTAAAACGCTATTAAAGCGTCATATCGGTCACAGCGTTTATAATTGTGGTTGTAAATTTATTCGTTTACATGTTAAAACAAAAAGAACGACAAAGCAATTATGTGGATTGCTGCTTTCCAGCCTCGTTTACGGGCAGCAGATTTGCCGATCTAAAATGATTATGCGCATCTTAGCAAACTTTTATGAAGAAAACACTTACCGCAACCTCACTCCTCTCGCTTTTTCTATTTGCCACAACTTGTTACGGCCAGAAAAAAATGATCGAAAAGCTCTTATCGAATCAAAAAGATACAACCCGCTCATCATCTTTTTTAATACTTCCGGCGCTGGGCTACGCACAAGAAACCGGCTTTGAATTCGGAGTTGGTTCAATATATTCCTTTTACGCCGATAAATCAGATACTACAACACGGAACTCGACTCTTTTGGGCGGTGTTTCGGTAACTACAAAAGGCCAGTTTAATTTTAAAATTCAGCCTGACATCTGGACCAAAGGAAATAAATATCACTACATGGGCGAATTGCGCTACCGTAATTTCCCTTTTAATTTCTACGGAATCGGCGACGAAACCAATGAGGCCGATAAGGATGTGCTTGTCCAAAAACTGTTCAGGCTCGAAGGCTCGGTTGAAAAGAGATTTGCGAAACATTATTACGGCGGCCTAAATCTTAGTTATGAAAACTACCGGTATAGAGATAAAGAAGCTGGCGGCATTTATGACGCACCAGATCCAGCCTTTACCGGACGCAGTGGAGGCAACGTGATTTTTGCTGGTATATCTCAAATTCTGGATACACGAAATACGAATACATACACCACAAAAGGATTTTATTTAAAATTAAACTATTCATACGCTCCCGATTTTTGGGGCGGTGAAAACTACTCGGGAAGTAAAATTGAAGCGGATTTAAGGAACTTTAACACAATTGCCCGGAATTTAGTACTAGGCTTAAACGCAAATTTCCAGGCGCTGCCAGGAAAAAACCCACCATTTTATTTGCTGCCACAATTAGGTAATGACCAGATTATGCGCGGTTATTACGGCGGCCGCTATCGTGACGAAAATCTTCTAGCTGCACAAACTGAATTACGCTATAAGTTATCTCAGCGAATTGGAATCGTTGGGTTTGCAGGTTTAGGGACAGTATATGCCGACAAGAGCCTGGATTTTGACAATTTAAAGCCGTCTTATGGCGGTGGGCTAAGATACTTTTTTGACCTGGCAAGAAACCTGAGCGTTCGTTTTGACTATGGTGTTGGCGAAAAACGCGAAAACGAAAAACGTCAGACTGGGTTTTATTTTTCGTTTGGAGAGGCTTTCTAAGCTAAAATCGAATTTTAAAATGTTCCTTTCGCTGGCGGCCTTTAAAAAACACCAGTCCGATCCAAAACAGATCGACAGTCACAGTTACCTGTGGATTGTTTTTAACTTCAGTCCAGGCCTGCTTCATACCTTCGCTCCAGTAAATATCATCAAATATCAGTACAGAGTTTTCGTTGACTTTTGGCAGGCACGCGTTGAAGTAGTTCAACGTTGCGTCTTTACGGTGATTTCCATCGATAAAAACAAAATCCAGGAACTCGCTTTCATCAACAAGTACCGGAAAAAGCTGGTCGAAATTTCCGACTAGTTGCTTCACATTCTTTGCATCAGCATTTTTTAACGTTTCTGAAGCGATACCTGCTGTTCGAGGGCAACCTTCGATGGTTGTAACCTGCGCATCCGGAGCAGCTTTCGAAAGGTAAACGGATGTTGTACCAAGGCATGTTCCCAGTTCAATAACATTCCTGGGTTTAAAATACCTTACCAACCTGAAAAGTAATTGAGCCAGCTTCGGTGATTTCAATGCATTTTTAGCAATCGTACCAACTGACTTTTCAAGGTTGCTGTTAAGATGCGAACCAGCGCCCAGATCGGTTACTGTTATTTTTCTCGTATCGCCTTTAAGCTTATTTCTAAGACTTTCAACCTCAAGACAAATGTCGGCATCGGCATCAGCATAAATTACTTCATCAACAAGCTTATACACAAATGGAGAATGAACTCCATGCCTGGTTTTTGACGTAAAACGATGCTTAATGTAATCTGCAACGAACCGGAAATCTATCATGCGGGCAAAAGTATTAAAATTATTACCCGGTTAAACCAGCTTGTTTTTGAATAGTTTGACAATAATTCAAGAATGAAATTTGTTATAAATAGTAAATTAGCAATACATGATTGACACTAACGAAATAAATTCACTCATAAAATTACTGGATGACCCCGACCATGAGATTTTTGGACATGTAGAAGACAAGCTTTTTTCTTACGGAAACGAGGTGATAACTTATTTAGAAAGTGCCTGGGAAAATTCATTTGATGCGATATTGCAGCAGCGGATAGAAAACCTGATACACCGTATCCAGTTCGAAAATGTTAAACAGGAGCTTAATCTCTGGCAGCTGAGCGGAGCATTTGATTTGCTGCAGGGCGTACTGATTATTAATAAATATCAATATCCGGATCTCGACGAACAAAAACTTATCAACCAGATTGAGGACATAAAACGAGAAGTATGGCTGCAGCTGGTTTATGACATGAGCGCCATCGAAAAAGTAAAACTTTTAAATCATGTTTTTTATGGCATCCATGGATTTTCGGGAAATACTCAAAACCACCAGGATCCGCAAAATTCATATCTAAATAACGTTTTATCAAGCAAGAAAGGTAACCAAATATTACTAGCGACCATCTACTCAGTAATTGCGCAAAAGCTTGATATTCCTGTTTACGGTGTCAACCTGCCACAGCACTTCATCCTGGCTTATGTGGACGAAAGTGAGGAAACCGAATTTACCGGTGGCGTTTTATTTTATATAAATGCCTTTAATAAGGGATTTATATTCGGCCGGCGCGATGTGGATTCGTTTTTGAAACAACTGAATTTATCTCCCGACAAACAGTTTTATGAACCTTGCAGCAATTCAGAAATTATCAAACGGATTTTACGCAATCTGATAAGTTCATACGAAAAACTCGGGGCGGAAGAAAAAGTTAATGAATTAAAAGATTTGTTAGATATTTTTCATTCGGAGTAGGATAAGAGACAAAAAGACAAAGGCATAAGATGTAAATCCCTGCCCTTTATCTTTCCTCCTTTTTACCCGTTAAAATTCCATAAGATAAGCCTTCAGAAACTCATTCAGGTCACCATCAAGCACGGCCTGCGCGTTCGATGTTTCGTAATTCGTCCGGATATCTTTTACGAGTTTATACGGATGTAAAACATAATTC
This sequence comes from Hufsiella arboris, assembly GCF_009834875.1. GTDB lineage: Bacteria > Bacteroidota > Bacteroidia > Sphingobacteriales > Sphingobacteriaceae > Hufsiella_A > Hufsiella_A arboris. The sequence continues at coordinate 82,926 of NZ_WVHT01000001.1, forward strand.
CGGATCTGCGAACCCCACTCGATCTTTTTCTTATTTCCTTCAATAGCGGCTGTGGTCTCCTGCCTTTTTCTCAGCTCTATTTCATAAAGCTGCGATTTAAGCAACTTAATGGCATTTTCTTTATTCTGAAGCTGAGAGCGTGATTCCTGGTTTTTGATAATGATACCAGACGGCTTGTGATATAAACGTACCGCTGTTTCAACCTTATTCACATTTTGTCCGCCGGCACCGCCAGAACGGAACGTTTCAAACTCAATATCCGCCGGATTAACTTCAATATTTATTGTATCATCAATCAAAGGGTATACATAAACTGAAGCAAATGAAGTATGGCGTTTAGCATTCGAATCGAACGGAGAAATACGCACCAGTCGGTGAACGCCATTCTCCCCTTTCAGATAGCCATAAGCAAAATCGCCTTCAAATTGAAGTGTTACCGATTTAATTCCCGCAACATCTCCTTCCTGCGAATCCTGCTCCGTGACTTTATAGCCATTCTTCTCGCCCCACATAATATACATTCGCATGAGCATAGAAGCCCAATCGCAGCTTTCTGTTCCTCCGGCCCCTGCCGTAATTTGCAACACCGCATTAAGCTGATCCTCCTCTGAGCTGAGCATATTCTTTAACTCAAGCTCTTCAACTTTCGAAGATGCTGCCTGGTATTGTTCGTCCATTTCATCCTCAGAAGCGTCTCCGGATTGGATAAATTCAAACATAACACCGGCATCATCAACGGCCGAAGTAGCCTCAGCATAAGCGTCGGTCCAATTTTTTTTGATTTTAATTGCGTGAAGTGCCTTCTCAGCGGCTTTAGAATCGTCCCAAAATGTGGGTTCAAGCGTTAAACGTTGTTCGTAATCTAATTCATCGAGTTTTTTATCGATGTCAAAGATACCTCCTCAGAGACGTTAACCTGTCTCTTAAATCCTGCAGTTGTTCTTTGGTCATGCGGGCAAAGATAGTAAAGCGGCGGCAAGTAGCAAGCTGGATGATTGTTATTTTACGGTTGAAACTAAAAGTGACCTGTTAAAGATGAAAAGGTTTAAGTGGTATATTGAAAAACGAGGCAAACGATTAATAACTGAAGGAAGATTGCGTTGGAATCAAAGGTATAAGAGATTTGCAAAGCAAGTTCCTGTAACAATCGGTGCCGATAGTCCCGCTAACGTTACAAGCTTAAAGTGAACGTCAGTAGTTCTCGATCGATTCTACAGCTTTAAGGCTTTTCACTCATATCGGGTTTAATCCGTTAAGATATTGCTGCTATTTATAGGATAGCACGGTCGCTTTCGCCGATGTAACATAAGTTCGAGTGCAATAAACCTGATCGAATTGAAAAGCTTTTTTGCGATACAATCAGATGATATTGCAGATGCTCTCACAAAAAACTTGTAAAGAAGAGCAGGGCTGCAGGTGCCAAAAGATTAAAACGTTCGTTTCAAAAAATCAGTTTATCTCTATCTACAGATCACCTGATTTTTGCAATTTGTCAAATGCTTAACTTGCTAGAGCCATCGAATGACTTACAAAGCTGTCGACTAAAAAAGCCCCTTCAAAACGTCTCCTATACCGCCGCCCTTACCTTTGAATAAGTTCATAACGTCGCCGACATCAAACTTACCATCGTCGCCGCCGAATTGCTTTAACATGTCCTGCAAATTGAACTGGCTGTTATTCGGATCATTTGTTTTGTTTACCAGTTGGCTTAAAACATTTGGAATCAAGCTCGACGACGTATTCTGCGCCGTTTCGCTATCCACATTCATATTTTGAAGCTTCCCGGCAAACGCACTCTTAATCTGATTGACAACCGGATTTCCATCTACGCCACCTTGAAAAAGATCGGTAACATCGCCAAAATTTCCCGACGACAGGTGTTCTTTTAATACGTCAACAATTGATCCGGACGCCGCCGAAACAGCCTCGCCGTTCCTTTCATTCGGAATTGCCGGATTGTTTACGATAGCATCGCCGGCATTTTCTTCCACCAAGTTTTTTAAATTTTCGAGCATAAGTTTTTATCTGTTTATTTGCAGCATACATAATCCTACTACAATGTTTCCAAAAACAAACTTCACTCAAACCAAGGCTTACAATTATTTAAGTGACCACTTAGTAGAAATTGCCGATCAGCATTTGCGAAGCATGTTTAATAAAGATACGGAACGTTTCGCCAAATTTTCTATACAGTTTAACGACATTTTGGTTGATTACTCGAAAAACCGGATCACCGATAAAACAATGGCATTGCTTATCCAGTTGGCGAACGAATGCGGCTTAAAAGAGGCTATCGAAGCGATGTTTAATGGCGAAAAAATAAATGCTACAGAAAACAGGGCTGTTTTGCATACCGCCTTACGCAATCAAAGCAACACACCTGTTTTGGTTGACGGCAAAGATGTGATGCCAGACGTTAATAAGGTACTTGCGCATATGGAACAATTTTCGGAAGCCATCATATCAGGCGAATGGAAAGGTTACACAGGAAAGGAAATCACGGATATTGTAAATATTGGAATTGGTGGTTCCGACTTGGGCCCGGTTATGGTTACTGAAGCGTTAAAACCTTATAAAACCCGATTGAACGCTCATTTCGTTTCAAACGTTGATGGTACACATATCCACGAAACACTTAAGGGACTGAATCCTGAAACAACGTTATTCCTAATTGCTTCAAAGACTTTTACGACACAGGAAACTATGGCAAATGCTCATACCGCCCGTAATTGGTTTTTGGGCCATAACGGCAAGGAAGAAGATGTTGCCAAGCATTTTGCCGCATTATCCACCAATGAAAAAGCTGTTAAAGAGTTCGGCATAGATCCTAAAAACATGTTTGAATTCTGGGATTGGGTTGGCGGACGATATTCGTTATGGAGCGCAATCGGCTTGTCGATCTGTCTCTCGGTAGGATTTGACAGCTTTGCGGAACTGCTTTCCGGCGCACACGAAATGGACAATCACTTCAGAAATACTGAGTTCGAACAAAATATTCCGGTTATTCTCGGGCTGATCGGCGTTTGGTACAACAACTTTTTCGAAGCTGAAACAAACGCCATTTTACCTTACGACCAATACCTCCACCGCTTTGCGGCTTATTTTCAGCAGGGAGATATGGAAAGCAACGGAAAGCATGTGGATCGCAATGGTGAGATTGTTAACTATCAAACCGGACCAATTATATGGGGCGAACCGGGAACTAATGGACAGCATGCATTTTATCAGTTAATTCACCAGGGAACTAAATTAATTCCTTGCGATTTCATTGCGCCGGCACAAAGCCACAACCCGATCGGGCAACATCATACGTTCCTGCTGTCAAACTTCTTTGCACAAACCGAGGCCTTAATGAACGGTAAAACGATTGATGAAGTTGTCGAAGAATTGAAAGCTTCCGGAAAATCAGACGAAGAAATTGATAGCCTTGCGCCATTCAAGGAGTTTGAAGGTAACAGGCCGACAAATTCAATCCTAGTAAAGAAAATCACACCAAAAGTGCTCGGATCACTAATTGCCATGTACGAACACAAAATTTTCACACAAGGCGTAATCTGGAATATTTACAGTTTCGATCAGTGGGGAGTTGAATTAGGTAAGCAGCTTGCCGGAAACATTCTTCCTGAACTTAAGGGAAAAGAACCGGTTTCCGGTCATGATTCATCAACCAACGGGCTGATTAATCAATACAAAAACTGGAAAGAATAAAGTTAAATTAGAAAGGCGCCTAATCGGCGCCTTCTTTGTTATTTTGCTGCAGTCGCCTCTTTCGGTGTGACTTTGATTTCGAATAACTTATCCCATTTTTTTCCAGTTACAAACAAGCGCTTACCCACCTTGTCATACGCGATTCCGTTCAATACATCAGCATTGATATTTCTTTTTTCCAGTGGATACAGATCGCTCAAATCAATATTCCCTTCAACAGCTCCCGTTTTTGGATCGATGATCACGATGCGGTTAGTCTGCCAGATGTTTGCATAGATTTTCCCGTCGATCATTTCCATTTCGTTGAGTTGATTAACAGGTCCTTTATCATCATAAACATCAAGGTCGCCAACTTTTTGATAGGAGTCTTTATTTAAAATATGAATTTCGTTTGAGCCACCGTTTGTAAGAATTTGGTCTCCGTCAAAATACATTCCCCAGCCCTCGGCGCCGGCCTGGTAATTGAACTCGGATAGTTTTTTAAAGGTGTTTTTGTCATACACAAACCCAACATGTTCCTGGTATGTAAGCTGAATAATTTTATCGCCGATAATGGTGATACCCTCGCCAAAATATTTAGAATCGAGATCAATTTTTTTAATAGCTTTTCCGGTAGTTAAATCAACTTTTTGAAGGGTGGATTCGCCATATTCGCCAGTACTTTCATACAAAAACCCGTCATGGTATTCAAGGCCCTCGGTAAATGACGCGGTATCATGCGGAAAAATGTTAACGACCTTAAAAGAATATTCGACAGGCGCTTTTGATGCAACTACAACAATATTAGATCCTGCCTCTTCAGTTGTTCCGTCAGCGAAAACCTTCGCAGTAAGCAAATGATTGCCAAGCTTTAAATCAGTGGTTTTTAGATCGGCAGACGCCGTTTCGCCACTTGTTTTTCCAACCTTCGCCAAATCCATGAAATAAACAACTGAATCGGGCTTCTTCCCGGCAAGGTCCAGCTCGGCTTTAAATGTCGTATCGGCCTTTATAACGCTTCCCGCCTCGGGGCTGACAAAAGATACCGACAGGTTTTTATTCGTTTTGCATGCGGCCAATGAAAACAGAGCCGCTAAAGGAATTATAAATTTTCTATTCATTGTGTTTAATCAAACCAAAAGGCATCTTCAATGTGCCGCAATTTATAACTTCCGTTCTTATCAAACAAAATAGCGATAATGTCGAAACGGATCTCGCCTTGAAAATTCATCAGGTAAATGTATTCGTCTGCGGCCTGCCTCATCAGGCGTTGTTTGGAAGGGTTTACAAAATCTTCTGGCTGGCCGAATCCTGAGCTACTCCTTGTCTTAACTTCAATAAAGACGATCTTACTATCGCGATAGGCAATCAGGTCGACTTCAGCTTTTCCTGAAACCCAGTTCTCGTCCATAATTTCGTAGCCGGATGCCTCGATAAATTGTTTTGCTATGGCCTCGCCCGTTTGTCCGAAGATATTGTGCTGTGCCATTAAACAGATTCTATTTTACGATAACCGAACCCAGGAACCCGGAAATACCTTTTTCAACTTCTTTTACCCGAAGATATCGTTGCATCAAAATCATTTGGTTATCATTATCCGTTTCATGCTGAATTTCATTCCGGATATTTTGTAGAATGCGTTCAACCTTGCGTTTTTTCAGGTGGAAAATCCCTCCGAGGATGGTGGACCTTAGATTTTCCGATTCGTTTTTTACATAAATTTTCCGCTTGGCGTACCAGTTTTCGCTCAAAATGTATGGCGAAGAGATTAATGAGACGGCTAGATCAGCGATTTGCCTGTCTGAGTGCTTAATGAATTCCTGTTCGGAAGGCAACTCACCTTGTTCGAGACGCTTTTTGTATTCTTCAATAATGGCCTTACTTCCGGGATGATCAAATTCCACGTCACTCAAATTAGCAATGACATAAGGCGCTATGTAAGTATCAGTAATGCCATCCCAGTGAACGAGTTCATGTCCATAATTAAGGAGCAACCGAACAATTTCCTTTTCCTGGTTTTCATCGGTTGCGGCAGCTGTTTCATCAGCAAACAAGTCGGGTGGCGGCAACTCTTCTGGCGCTGACTGAACTTGCTGAGGTTCCTTTTTTTGTTTTCCTAACCTGATTTTATTTAACTCGGAAATTAGAGCGCGCTCATCGATCTGCATCAGCGAACTACATTCCCTGACGAACACCGAAGCTTTAATCTGATCAGGAATTTTGGCGATGCTTTCGACCACTTCACGAATTAAACCTGCCTTTTTAATCGGATCATTGCCTGCATCCTTTAATAGAATTGAGGTCTTATAAAGAATGAAATCCTTCTGGCTTTTATCGATGTACGTTTTGAAATCTGATGCTCCAACCAATTTAGCGTAAGAATCAGGATCGTGACCATCGGGAAACAGAACAACTTTTACATTAAGCCCTTCCTCCAAAATCATATCTAAGCCGCGCAACGAGGCCTTTATACCGGCCTGATCGCCATCATATAAAATCGTGATGTTCTTAGTAAAGCGGGCAATCAGCCTTATTTGTTCCGTTGTAAGCGAAGTTCCGGATGATGCTACGACGTTTTCAATGCCGGCCTGGTTAACAGAAAGCACATCGGCATAACCTTCAACCAGATAGCAGTTGTCTTCATCGCGAATGGATTTTTTAGCGAAAAACAAGCCATACAAAACGTTCGACTTATGATAAATTTCGCTTTCGGGCGAATTAACATATTTTGGAACGCTCTTTTCAGTTTTAAGCGTACGTCCGCCAAATCCAATCAGACGGCCTGTAAAACTATGTATCGGAAACATCACCCGGCCGCGGAAACGATCGTACAACTTGCCTTTATCGTTCCGGATAGCCAAACCAGTCTCCTCCAGGAACTGCTCCTTGTAACCTTCTTCAATCGCTTTGGCAGTTAAGGCATCCCATCCTTCCGGTGAATATCCTAATCCAAATTTCCTGATGATGTCTTCACGGAAACCGCGTTCACGAAAATAGCTAAGTCCTATCGACTGACCTTCCTGCGTGTCGAACATTGACTGCTGAAAAAATTTCGCCGCCCACTCGGAAATTATAAACAGGCTTTCGCGTTTGCTGTCGGCTATCTGCTGCTCAGGAGAAAGCTCCTTTTCCTCAACTTCAATATTGTACTTATTGGCAAGATATTTTAAAGCTTCCGGGTAGGAATACTTTTCATGCTCCATGATAAAGTTGACACTGTCGCCACCTTTACCACATCCGAAGCATTTGAAAATTCCCTTGTTTACAGAAACGTTGAATGAGGGTGTTTTTTCATTATGGAACGGGCATAAACCGATCAGACTGGTTCCACGCCGTTTCAAATGCACGAAATCGCCGACGACTTCCTCAATACGAGCAGCTTCTAAAATCTTGTCGACGGTTTCTTTTAAAATCATTTCTTAAAGTTAAATGCTGACCTGTTATTAACCAATAGAAATCATTTATATTGTTTTTGAAGCACCAAGAAGCTTGATCGCTCTTCTTTTTTAAACGGCACATTCCAGTTTCCCTGATAAGAAACTTTTGCCGGAACCAAGGTTTCGCTGTCACCAACATACTGCAGTTCGATGTTCATCTGGACGTCGAAATCAAACATCATATTACTATACTTCATGTCGACATAACGACCCAGTATCTGCATATTCCGTTTATCAAAGATTGTTGTCAGCTCTTTAATCATTATACCGTCTTTCGACCAACCTGAGAGGTCTTTTTTCTCGGTTACCTTAAACCGATAAACCGGTATCGAATCGAGATAAGTGCCGGAATAAAAGTTGTAATCATAATATTGCCGCATATTAGCGCTGAATATCTCCGTCTTACTTCCGATAAATGGAATGCCAGGAACCGGTCGCCCCGGACTGAAAATGAGCGTTTTTAACTTGTCTTTATATGATTCGTTGCTTCCACCACCGACGGGAGATTTTCCACCCTCGATATAATTCGATTTATAGGCATTCATGAAAACGTAATCGAACATTTCCATGGTATATAGCTGGTATTTGCCGTTCTTCTTAAATAAATTCCCGCTGTCTCTTTTTGCCAGGAACTGAATTTTATCACCTTTGTCGTGATGAATCAATTTTCGGTAAAGCTTACCGATTACTTTGTTTTTCTTATCGTAAGTGTAAAACTGATTCTCGGCAACGAAGTCGTATTTTTTCATTTGCCGGAAAGCTTCGTAGAAACTGGTATCCTGGATAATTTCCTGGATAAACATTTCGGAGCTTAGCTTTTTGGCTTTGATATTAATGGCCGAGTCAATTACGACCGTTAAAACTGTATCGGGATTAAATCTCGGAATCTGCTGCGCAAATCCGTTGACAAAGAAAAGAAGGAAAACTGCCAGAGAGAAAATCCTGGTAAAACAACGTGGTTTTATCATTCGCTATAAACGCTCGTTTTTAAACTTAATTACCTAATCGTTTCAAGGCAATATAAGCCATCAAACCAGTCGACGTTTCCAGCGCCTTTTCATCAATATCGAATGTTGGAGTATGTACAGAAGAAGTGATGCCGCGTTCCTCGTTCCTGATACCAAGGCGATAAAAACATGCATCGGCAACCTGCGAGTAATAGGCAAAATCTTCGGCTGCCATCCATATATCCAGGTCTAATACGTTTTCTTCACCCAGATAATCTTCGGCAAAACCGCGAACCTGATTGGTAAGATTTTCTTCGTTAATTAAAAATGGATAACCATTCATGATGTTAAAGTCACAGCTTCCGCCCATGCTTTCGGCTATGCCTTCAGCCATTTTCTTCATCCGCTTATGCGCTTCTGCACGCCAGGTTTCGTCAAGCGTCCGGAATGTGCCTTCCATATAAACTTCATTCGGAATCACATTCGTCGCTCCGTTGGCAATTACCTTTCCGAATGATAAAACTGACGGAAGTTTAGGATCAGCTATGCGGCTGACTATTTGTTGCAGGGCTACAATGATATGCGCTGTAATAACAACCGGATCAATATTTTGCTGAGGTTGCGCGCCGTGCCCACCTTTGCCTTTAACCGTTACATAAAGTTCATCTGTAGAAGCCATGTATTTACCTGCACGGAAGCCGACTTTTCCAGCATCAATAAGTGGCATTACATGTTGGCCGATTACGGCATTGGGCTTCGGATTTTCCAGCACGCCTTCCTTTATCATTAAGCTAGCACCTCCGGGTAATTTTTCCTCAGCGGGCTGAAAAAGTAACTTGACCGTTCCGCCAAACTGTGATTTCACCTTACTTAAAATTAAAGCGGCGCCGAGTAACGATGATGTATGGACATCATGTCCGCATGCATGCATCACACCTTCATTTTTTGATTTGTAAGGAACATCATTTGCTTCGAGAATCGGCAACGCATCCATGTCGCCCCGCAAAGCGATAACAGAATCCGATGGCTTATCGCCTTTAATTATCGCCAGAATTCCCGTGTCAGCTTTCGCTTCGTAGGAGATTCCAAGCTTATCGAGTTCAGATTTCACGAACTTTGAAGTTTCATATTCATGGAATGACAGCTCGGGATTTGCGTGCAAATGTCGGCGGATAGCAATAACTTCTTCCTGAATTTGAGAAGCCAGTTGCTTTACTTTTTCTTTAAGCATAATGTTCGGAACAAAAATCGCTGCCAATCTACGGATAATGAGCCGGAGGCGAAGCGATTAATTGATGTGTTTTTGAATAAGCTCGATCAGTTGATCTATCTCAAAAGGTTTTGACAAATAAGCGTCTACGCCAACTTCCTGAGCGATCTGCTCTATATCGCGATTAGCGGAGACGATGAGAATAGGAATGTTTTTAGTTTGCTCCTGGCTTTTTAGATGGCGGCAAATCTCGCGGCCATCTTTTCCAAGCATCCAGATGTCGATCATGTACAAATCTGGCAATGCCCCGGAAGTGCTCAATAAGGTTTCACCCGTTGATGTTTCCACTTCATAACCGGCATCTTCCAGAATAATAGACACAACTTCCAGTATTGCCGGATCATCGTCAGCAACAAGGATCTTTTTGCCCTTAATTTTCACTTCCTGTATACTCATCAATTGCCTAAGCAATATTGCTTTCTATTAACTTATAGGATAAAGCAGTTATATCAAATATGAGAAAAAATTATGTCAAAAACAATGTAACTTGTTTGATATGTTAAACTAAGCCAACTCCATGGCAATTTTTATACTTCTTACCACTTCCACACGGGCAAGGGTCGTTTCTTCCGATTTTGTTCTCAACCCGTACAGGCTGCGTCTTTTGAATTTCACGTGTATCTTCAACAGGAGCTCCATTAGTAGCATGTGCAAGCTCTGGTTTTGAAACCTTCAACTTACTAAGATCCTGCTGTGGTTGAGGTTTGGCTTCACGCACTTCTTCTGCTTGTTGATTTGGAATTCCGCCTTTAAACAGAAAGCTTACAACGTCTTTATTCACCGTTGCCAGCATTTGTTTAAACAATTCAAACGCCTCAATCTTGTAAACGATAAGCGGATCTTTTTGCTCGTAAACGGCGTTTTGAACTGACTGTTTCAATTCATCCATTTCGCGCAAATGCTCTTTCCAGGCTTCGTCGATCAGCGCAAGTATCACTGTCTTTTCGAAAGTCTTAAATACTTCGCGACCCTCTGTTTCTACAGCTTTTTTAAGATTTGCAGCAACCTGGATGCCGCGAATGCCGTCTGTAAACGGTACAACGATCTGTTCGATATATTCGCCGCGTTCGTGCAGCACATCTTTCAGCACTGGCAACGTTTGACGGGCAATAGCTTCGGATTTACGATGGTAAAATTCTGTAACCTCGTGAAATAGCTTGTCGGTAAGTTTAACGACTGATGAGCTGTTAAACTCGTCTTCTGCTATTTCCGGATCAACCGAGAACAACCTGATTACTTCTAACTGGAAGCCTTCGAAGTTCGCTTCTGTTTTATACTCAGTTACAACGTCTTCAACAACATCGAAAATTGTGTTGTTCAAATCAACGTCGAGGCGCTCTCCGAATAAAGCATTCTTACGTTTCGCGTAAATCACCGTACGCTGAGAGTTCATTACGTCATCATATTCGAGCAAACGCTTACGAATACCAAAGTTATTTTCCTCAACTTTCTTCTGTGCACGTTCAATCGATTTCGTGATCATCGAGTGCTGAATTACTTCACCCTCCTCGATGCCCATGCGAACCATAATATTGGCGATACGTTCAGATCCGAACAAGCGCATCAGATCATCTTCAAGCGACACAAAGAACTGGGAAGAACCCGGATCTCCCTGCCGTCCGGCACGTCCGCGCAACTGGCGGTCAACACGCCGCGATTCATGTCTTTCTGTACCAACGATTGCCAAACCTCCGGCTTCTTTTACTCCGGCACCCAGCTTAATGTCAGTACCCCGACCAGCCATGTTTGTGGCGATCGTTACTGTTCCTGACTGACCTGCTTCCGCAACAATATCTGCTTCCTTCTGGTGAAGTTTAGCATTTAAAACGTTATGCTTGATTCCGCGAAGCTTAAGCATACGGCTCAATAATTCGGATATTTCAACTGAAGTTGTACCAACCAGAACCGGGCGTCCGGCTTGGGTGAGCTTAACGATTTCATCAGCAACAGCATTATATTTTTCGCGCATGGTTCTGTAAACCATGTCTTCCATATCCTTACGCTGTGTCTGAACGTTGGTTGGAATTTCAACAACGTCAAGTTTATATATTTCCCAAAGTTCACCGGCTTCGGTAGTCGCCGTACCGGTCATACCGGCAAGCTTATGATACATTCTGAAATAGTTCTGAAGCGTGATAGTCGCATAAGTTTGAGTTGCATCCTCAACTTTTACATTCTCCTTCGCTTCGATCGCCTGGTGCAAACCATCCGAATAACGGCGGCCTTCCATGATACGGCCGGTTTGCTCATCTACGATCTTTACTTTTCCTTCGTCGATAATGTATTCAACGTCCTTTTCAAAAAGCGTGTAAGCTTTAAGCAACTGGTTTACCGAATGGATACGCTCAGATTTAATTGAAAAATCACGCATTAATTCGTCTTTCTTCGCAATCTTTTCATCAGTGCTTAACGAAGATTTTTCTAATTCAGCGATTTCAGTACCAACGTCGGGCATTACAAAGAAATGAGGATCTTCTCCAGACGCAGTGATCAGCTCAATACCTTTTTCTGTAAGCTCAACCTGGTTATTTTTTTCGTCGATAACAAAGAATAGCTCTTCATCAACTTTTGGCATTTCCTTGCTTTGATCCTGCATATAGTAATTCTCATTTTTCGTAAGAATTTGCTTTACGCCAGTTTCACTTAGGAATTTTATTAAGGCTTTATTTTTTGGCAAACCACGGTGTGCTCTTAATAAAGCCAGACCGCCTTCGTTAGGGCCGGATTTACCGTCGTTAATTTGCTTCTTTGCTTCATTTAGAACTCCGGTTATGAAATTCTTCTGCGCAGTTACCAATCGTTCGATGCGCGGCTTAAGCTCATAAAATTCGTGTTCGTCTCCTTTTGGAATCGGACCAGAAATAATCAGCGGCGTACGTGCGTCGTCAACCAACACTGAGTCAACCTCATCCACCATTGCGAAATGCAATTTACGCTGCACCAGGTGCTCAGGCGACTGAGTCATATTGTCACGCAGGTAGTCAAATCCGAACTCGTTGTTTGTTCCAAATGTAATATCTGCCAGATAAGCTTTACGACGAGCCTCTGAATTCGGCTCATGTTTATCGATACAATCAACGCTTAATCCATGGAATTCGAACAACGGGCCATTCCACTCCGAGTCACGACGTGCAAGATAGTCGTTCACCGTTACGATATGGACACCCTGGCCGGAAAGTGCATTTAAATATGCAGGAAGTGTACCCACTAAAGTTTTACCCTCACCGGTTGCCATTTCGGAAATTTTACCCTGGTGTAAAACCGCACCACCGATTAACTGAACATCGTAATGAACCATGTTCCAGGTAACTTCTGTACCGGCGGCAAGCCATGTATTATGGTGAATAGCCTTATCGCCGTTGATAATAACGTTTGGCTTTCTTGCCGCAAGTTCACGGTCAAATGAAGAAGCTGTAACTTCAATCGCTTTATTTTCACTGAAACGACGGGCCGTTTCTTTCACCACCGCAAACGCTTCGGGTAAAATGGCCAATAAAACCGTTTCAAGTTCTTTATCGCGATCTTTTCCTAATTTATCTATCTGATCGTAAAGCTCAGTTTTTTCGTGGATATCCATATCCGGCGTTTCAGCCTTTGATTTCAAGTCTGAAATTTCCGAATCGATTTCAGCAAGCGCTTCTTTAATCCTCGTTTTAAAATCTATGGTTTTTGCGCGAAGTTCATCATGAGATAATGATGATAACTTGGCATACTCTTCTTTCGTTTTTTCAACCAGCGGCTGAATTATTTTTATATCTCGTTCCGACTTACTTCCGAATAATTTACTTAAAAAACCTAACATGTTAATTGGTTAAAATAAAACCCTACTTACTCAACAATTAAGCCATGGGAATACCATAAGCCAAATTGACACAAACGCGGCGCAAAGCTAAGAAAAATTATAAGGACTTATTACAAGAACACCTCTAGCGAGGGACCTGACTGAACAAAATGTCATTAAATAAAGAAGCCGGCTTAATAGCCGGCTTACTAATCGATAAGTTATTAACTTATTTTGAATAGGGAAAATTACGAGAGACTTTTCTCATCATGTGCTCAACTAAATCATCAGATGATGTGGTAATATTATCGTCCAGTGTTTTGAAGAATCTCCAAAGCAGGTCTCCGGTAGCACCATCATTTAATGTAAGAGTAAGTGTGCCCGTTCCTGTTTTGCCTCCAAAACCTCCCATAATAATAGTGGAAGCGATTGCGCCAGCTTCTGATTTCGTTTGTTCGACCTCATACTTTCCTCCGAGAACAGCGTCTACTCCAAGTATTTTAGCAAGCTCGTCTTTAGTCATCTCATCTAACTTATCTACTATCCCTGCCTTTTTTAACAAAATGTTTGTCTTATCTACATCTTGTATTTGCACACGATAGTCATCTCTTTTTCTCAACAAAAAAGTATAGAGGCTGGATTGTATTGATTTAGACAAAGTTTTTTCCTGATCCCGGTTAGCCTCAGCACTGAAGTTTTTAGGTTGCTTTTTGTAAGTAATCTTGGCATCGAAAGGAATGATTGCTACTAATTTTTGTTTAGAAACTGCTTCTTTTAAATTTGGACTTTCAAAGGTTTGCTTTTGAGCTTTTGCATAAAATGAAAACAATACAAAAGATAATAATAGAAATTTTTTCATTGTGTTGTGATATGGTTTAAGCGGCTAAACTAAATAAATCTATAAAACAAAAAAATACCTTTTAAAGATTATCTCATTTCATGCCACATCTTCTGAATGTTCTATCTTTGCCTCATGAATATCCTGTTACTTGGTTCGGGCGGGCGTGAAAGCGCATTCGCGTGGAAACTATCCCAAAGTGAAAAATGCTCGCAATTGTTTATCGCACCGGGCAATGCCGGTACATCTGCGTTTGGCAAGAATGTAAATATAAAAGCTACCGACTTCGCAGCTATAAAAACATTTGCGCTTAATAACGATATCAACCTGATTTTGGTAGGTCCTGAAGAACCCCTTGTAAGAGGTATTCACGACTTCTTTCTTGAGGATGAAGAAATACAACACATACCGGTAATAGGGCCACAAAAACTTGGCGCCACGCTCGAAGGAAGCAAAGATTTTTCGAAAGAATTTATGCTGCGCCATCAAATACCGACGGCCTCTTACAAATCATTTACCAGGGGAACTCTTAGCCAGGGAATTGAATATTTGGAAAATCATTCCTTACCTGTTGTATTAAAAGCCGACGGCCTGGCCGCTGGCAAAGGCGTATTAATTTGCCAAAGTCTTGACGAAGCGCAAACGGAATTAAAAGCAATGCTTGAAGATTCTAAATTTGGCGAAGCCAGCAATACTGTTGTCATTGAGCAGTTCCTAAAAGGAATTGAGCTTTCTGTTTTTGTGCTGACAGATGGAAAATCCTATAAAATTTTACCTGAAGCAAAAGACTACAAACGCATCGGCGAAGGCGATACCGGGCTAAATACTGGTGGAATGGGCTCTATTTCACCTGTTCCTTTCGCGGATGAAGCTTTCATGAAAAAGGTAGAAGAACGGATTGTTATACCCACGATAAACGGTTTAAAAAAGGATGAAATTCCTTATAAAGGTTTCATTTTTATCGGGCTGATGAATGATGCCGGCGAGCCGCATGTTATCGAGTATAACGTCCGCATGGGCGACCCGGAGACCGAGAGCGTTATGCCTCGTATTGAATCCGATTTTGTTGAGCTGCTCGAAGCAGTCGCCAACGAAACATTGGATCAGCTCGAATTGAAAATATCAGACAAAACTGCAGCCACCATTATGCTGGTAGCAGGTGGATACCCCGGCGAGTATTTGAAGGGCAAAACCATAACAGGCCTGGAAAATGTTCATGAATCGTTTTTATTTCATGCCGGAACGGAATCCGAAAACGGAATCGTTAAAACAGCCGGCGGAAGAGTACTAGCGGTGACATCTTTACAGGATACCATGTTTAATGCTGTCCAGCAGGCTGTCGCCGATGCCGGCAGAATCTATTTCGACGCCCGATACTTTAGAAATGATATCGGATTTGATTTACTGTAACTCTTAAACAAGAAAAGCCGGCTATCCACCGGCTTTTCTTGTTAGCAATATTATCTTTCTACATATTCTTTGTCACCTCTTCCAGCTTGGCCTCCAATTCCTCGCCGCGAAGGTTTTTTCCAATTATCTTACCTGCTGGATCGATAAGGTAATTCTGAGGAATTGAACGGACCCCATACATTACCGCTACTTCATTATTCCAGAATTTCAGGTCTGATACCTGAGTCCAGGCGAGGCCATCATCTTTAATGGCTTTCAGCCAGGCTTCTTTGCCGTTCGGCCTGTCAAGCGATATACCCAGAACAGTGAAATTTTTGTCCTTAAATCGGTTATAAGCTTTCACCACGTTAGGATTTTCCTGTCGGCAAGGTCCGCACCAGGATGCCCAAAAATCGACCAGAACATATTTGCCTTTGAAATCTGAAAGTTTTACAGGCTTTCCATTACTATCGTTCTGAGTAAAATCCATTGCTACCGCTCCTACTCCTGTTTTTGCTTCAGCGTCAATTAACGTTGCAAACTGCTTACCTAAATCCGTTGACTTAAGATCGGCGGACAAGCTTTTAAATAACGGACCAATTTCGGCAACATCTGGCTGGCCGCCGGCAATACTAGCTAAGGCAACAAGGCTTACATAGCTAGACGGATTTTTTTGAATAAACGCTTTTGACGATGCCTTTAGCTGATCGACCGCTTCATTATAACGCTTTTCCAGTTTATCAGAAAATTCTTTCGACTGCTTTTGCTCCGGAGTCGCACTCATATACTCCTGGTTAATCGCCTGGATTTTAGCAGTTGCAGGCTTTAACAAAGCCTGGTATTGCTGCCCGTCTTCGTTAACTTTAGTACCTGAAATTTTTGCGTTCAACAATGAATCAGCCGATGTTACAGACGTGGTACCATTAGCAAGATATACTGAAAGCACGTCTTGCTTAGCTTTTCTATCCAGATTAGCTATACCGACACCTTTATAATCGACCACTAAAGCAGCCTGAGTAATATTTTGAACAGTTCCCTTAAACTCAAAAGACCCATCTTTTAATAATGCCGAATCAACTTGGCGTTCGCCACTTTCGCTATAGGTCAGAAAAAGCTTCGACGGAGAATTTAGCTTTCCGACCTTACCCTTAAGAACGTAGTTCTGCTGGGCCAGCAAAACAGATGGAACGAGCACTAAGGCAGGAACTAATACTTTGAAAACATTCATAAACACATTGAAATTTACACGAAGTTACACTAATTTTTGATACGTACGCCACCACAAATCCGGCATCTCACCTGACACGGCGACCTGATAATCTTCATATTGGCAGGGCACCAAATGGAATCGCTCGTTTTTTGACACACCCACCGGGTAAGGTACCTGCATCCACCATCGATCCGATTTTTTGCTCTTTACAAACACCAGTTCATGCTGGTTATTTTTTAGTGATGTTTTATAAATAAGATACTGCGACTTAGGCTGCAGCGGAAAGTCTTTCTTCCTATTATAGTAACCGTCTGTCAGGTACCAAAGCATTTGTGCGAGCAATGTCGCCGTTTGCCCGTTTTGATCAAATGCCGGATTAAATTCATAGAGGCCAATAGAGGACAATTTATCGCTCATGCCGGCATAACGCATTATTTGACAGGCTTCTTCGCCATAAAAACCATTCGGTGTCGCATTGCCGTTCGCACAAGCATCCGAAGAACGGATGGCCGATATATCGAAACTGATCAGGTTGGCATTTCGGATGATTGGCTCCGCAATGTGAACTTTTCCGCTAAAATCCCCAAGCCTGTGAACGTCAAAATACAACTTCTCCATTACCCGGAGGCTGTCCTGGTTAACGAAATAAGTTTGATAACCGATATTACTGTAATTAAACAAGTAGTTAGGCTGATGCAGAAATATTTTATTCAGGTAATTTCCAGATGTCGCCTCAATTGAGTCTTCATCGGTTTCATCGAGATCAAAATGCGAATCAATAACTACCAGGTCGACTTTCTGCTCCAGCTTTTCATATGCCAGGTATTGCGCATAGGTGATATCCTGGCCTCCACCTAAAATGACGGGCATGATATTTTTTCTTACTAGGTCTGAAACCACAAGTTTCACAGCCGCATACGTATCCGACACCTTTTCGCCGGCTTTTATATTTCCGAGGTCTGCAATTTTTACCTGGTAAGGCCCGGAATACAATGAATAGAATTTTTCACGGATATAATCAGGACTCAGTGCACAACCCTGGTTATTTTGAGCATGCCGGTCGTCGAGTATTCCTATTAACGCTATGTCCGGTGTCTGACCTTCGATATCCGGAAAACTGGCACTATGTATATCAATTAAATTACCTAACTGGCTTGAATAAAAGCCTGCTTTGGGAGTTAGTTTATCCAGATTAACCGGACTAAAGAAATCTGCTAACGACATGTATTTGTTTTAATTTGCCGGCAACATTTCACCCTCCGGCAAGCTCATCTTTTGCACCAAATATCCACTTTAAAAATTTACTTTTGAAAGCATTTTAAAATTCCATGGTTTTAGTTACCGGAGGTACAGGATTTCTTGGTTCAGAATTAATTAGCCAGTTGCTGAAAAAAGGCTATCCTATCCGTGCCATCAAAAGAAACACCTCACAAATCCCAGCATCGCTTTCCGAAAAGAATATCGAATGGCTGGACGCAGACATACTGGATTACGATTCGCTGGCACTTGCCCTTGACGGTATTGACAAGATATACCATTGTGCGGCTTTTATCTCGTTTGATCCTTCAGACAAAAAAAAACTGGTTAAAATTAACGCAACCGGAACCGCAAACATAGTAAATGCCTGCCTCGAGCATGGACAGGTAAAGCTCGTCCATGTCAGTTCGATAGCCGCTATTAGCGATGGAAAACCTGGTCAGTTGATAACCGAAAACGATTATTGGGAATTTAATAATAGTCAAAACGCTTACGCCATTTCAAAATACGAAGCCGAAATGGAAGTCTGGCGCGGCATCGCCGAAGGCTTAAACGCGGTGATTGTAAATCCGTCATTGATAATTGGAAGCGCTGCGGGAGAAAAGGGAAGTGGGCAGCTTTTCACGACAGTACGTGACGGCCTCAAATTTTATACTGATGGCTCGTGCGGATTGGTGGACGTGGAAGATGTTGCGTCAATCATGATAAGCTTAATGGAAAGTGACGTTACCTCCGAACGCTTTATCGTGAATTCTGAAAATTTATCCTACAAGGAACTTTTCTCGGAAACGGCGCGTGGATTTTCTATGAAGCCGCCGCCTATCGAAGCTAAGCCCTGGATGCTTGGCCTGGCCTGGCGCTTCTCGAAGCTGACCTCTCTGCTGTCCGGCAAAACGCTTGGCCTAACCAAAGACACTGCCCGAAGCGCTTTTAAACATCAGAATTATTCAAATGCTAAAATCAAGTCGGCTTTGCCGGGCTTTGAATTCAAACCTTTGTCACGCTCCATCAAGGAAATATGCGCAACTTTGCAACCGAAAAAATAACCGCTTAACGTGAAGAACTACTATATCATTGATTTTGACAGCACTTTCACTCAAGTAGAAGCTCTTGATGAGTTAGCCAGGATTTCGCTAAAAAAACATCCTCAGCGCGATGAAATCTATAAAAAAATTGAAGATTTAACTAACGCAGCAATGGAGGGCAAGCTCTCTTTTCGCGAAAGTTTGACTGGCCGCGTTCAATTACTCGATGCAACCCGCGAGCACCTTGATCTTTTGGTTAAACATCTTAAGAAAAAAGTTTCCGCTTCGTTTTCGCGCAATAAAACATTCTTCAAAAAACATGCTGACGATGTGTTGATCGTCTCGGGTGGTTTTAAAGAATTCATCACGCCGGTGGTACTCGACTATCATATCAAAAAGGAAAATATTTATGCCAATACCTTTGTTTTTAACGACGAAGGCAAAATAATAGGCTACGATGACAGCAATCCACTTTCTCAGGAAGGCGGAAAGGTTAAGCTATTAAAGGAGCTTCAGCTTCCCGGTGACATTTACGGCATCGGCGACGGACATTCGGATTTCCAGCTGAAGGAATTTGGAATGATCAAAAAATTTTTCGCTTATACTGAAAACATTGAGCGTAAAACAGTGGCGGCAAAAGCGGATCATGTTACCCCGAGTTTTGACGAGTTCCTGTATCTTAATAATTTGCCGCGCGCGATTTCCTATCCCAAAAACCGCATTCTTTGCCTGCTGATCGGCGATGTTTCGGAGCAAGCAATCCAGATTTTAAAACGCGATGGCTTCTCTATTCGTCATAAACAGTCATTTGAAGAGAAATATGTGGCTGATGCTGGCATGATAATCCTTGCGAATGGAGAGATCATCACAGATGACCAGCTGCAACGGGCCGCTAAACTTAAAACGATTGGTTATTTAGGTAACAGCCGTAATAAGTTTTCGCATGAATTATGTACAAAACAAGGCATCGTCGTTTTCGATGATACAAAAAACAACCCGAGAAACACGGAATTTATTCCGAAACGTGTAGCTTCTTTCATCAACAATGGGGATACTTATCTAAGCTGCAACTTTCCCAACCTGCAGCTTCCAAAAGTGGACAATGCACACCGGCTTATCCATATTCATCAGAACGTACCGGGAATTATGGCGAAGATCAACCAGGTATTCGCAAAAAATAATATCAATATTGTCAGTCAGTTTTTGATGACAAATTCGTTCATCGGATATGCAATTACTGATGTAAATACGGAATATGACAAGCAAATTTTAAAGGAGCTGAAGCAAATAGAACACACGGTGAAATTCAGGATTTTATATTAATAAATGCCTCTAATTGCATCAAATCTTCTATTTTTGTAATTCCTCAATATACAAACCGATGAACGCAACAGACACCCTGGACATACAGATAACGAAAGTTGAGCATTCAAGATTATCAGAAACCAGTTTTGAAAACCTTGTTTTTGGAAAAATCTTTACAGACCATATGTTTTGCGCTGACTACGAGGATGGTGAATGGAAAAACTTCCAGATCCTTCCCTATGGTGAATTGCCTTTAAGCCCGGCTATCTCTGCATTACATTATGGCCAGGCTTTTTTTGAAGGCTTAAAAGCATATAACTTTCCAAACGGCAAAGTCGGAATTTTCCGCCCCGACAAAAACGCAGAACGATCGAATAAATCAGCCGAGCGTTTAAGTATGCCTCACTTACCGGAAGATATTTTTGTACAGGCGATAGCTGCTTTGGTAGATATCGACCGCGCATGGATTCCAAGCAAGCCCAATCATGCTTTATATATCCGGCCGTTTATGTTTGCAACAGATCCTGCTTTGGGTGTTCAACCATCCAAAACATATAAATTCATGGTGCTTACCAGTCCGGTTGGGCCGTTCTTTGCAAAACCATTGAAGGTTAAAATTGAGACTGATTTTTCTCGTGCCTGCGAAGGAGGCTTCGGCTATGCAAAAGCAGCCGGCAATTACGCCGGTTCACTTTTACCTGCCAGAGAAGCGGCGAAACAAGGTTACGACCAATTAATCTGGACAGATTCGAAAGAACATGCGTATATCGAAGAATTAGGCGCCGCGAATATCATGTTCATCATTGAAGGTAAATTGGTCACTCCATCAACACGTGATACGATCTTAAAAGGGATTACCCGCGACAGTGTTATTCAGCTCGCTAAAAGCTGGAACATCCCCGTTGAAGAACGACGTATTTCCGTATCTGAAGTTGTTGAAGGAATAGAATCCGGAAGAGTTACCGAGGCTTTCGGCGTGGGAACCGCCGCCACCATTATTCCGATTGCTGAAATAGGCTATAACGAAAAGTTGTATAAATTGAATGAATCTTCGCCTCGCGAATTTTCTAACAGAATGAATAAAGCATTAAACGATATTCGAAGCGGCCTGACTGAGGATCAGTTTGGCTGGAATTATATCATTTAGTTTTTTTAATAATTTATAGGAGCATGCCTGTTTAAGCATGCTCTTTTTATTTGTTTGCCTTTTTCATCCTGCGTTCCTCCCTGCGCTGTTTTCTTTCTTCTTTACGCTTTTCCTTTCTACTTTCCTTAACCTGCACTTTATCGACATCGTCCAATGTAACGCCGACGCTTTCCTTTACTCCGTTAAAAACACTCTTCCACATCAGGTTAAAAAAGGAGCCGGAATTATCGCGTGTTGCAATGGTTTTGCCAATTCTAAGTTTGCCGTCTTTATCAGGATTATCGTTTTTTACCAACAGCGCGTTAGCCAGCGTTGAAAGAAATCCCTTTTTCTCAATCTTATTCGTTTCCTCATCTTTTTTAAGGATATTAACCTTCAGATTGTTGTAATACAATCTTAGCTCACCTGTAGATGTACGTAAATTTCCGGAAACGTTGAACAGCGCTTTTTGAATAACGCCGGATTGAATTTCTGCCAATGACATGTTCCTGGTAAGTGAATTTAGATCAGTCATGTCCATTTTTCCCAGTACTCCGTTGAAATTAAAGGCAGCGTCTTTTGCAATAAGATTTAAATTCAAGTTCACGTTTAGCAGTGCTTTGCCCATTAACATGGTTGAAATCTGCGCCCTTGCCCAGTGGTTCTTTTTTAAACTGGCAGGATCATTGGTCACGTTTAAGATCTGTGCCTTAAAGTTTTTGAATGAAACAGTTCCTACTCTGCCCGACTTCGGGTTATATTCGGAGTAACTGATTGCAGTATTTCTGATTAAAACTGTATCGACTTTGGTGTCAATCTTCAATCGCCGCAAAGCCATATGCGGGTAATTACGGCCTTTATCAAACGTAACCGGGGGTAACTCACGGCTCATAAACACTTTAATACTTGCCCCGTTAATGATCAACGCTCCTGCATGGATTTTTTCTTCAAAATTTATTTTGGCGACATCGACATGGTTAAAAATGACGTCTTTAAAGAACATATCATAGCGATCATGCTGAAATTTAAATTTCCTTGCAAATTGCAGTTCCTGGTACCTAGGCTTAACGCGCAAGTTTTTCAATCTCACATATTGATCTTTTATCGATGATGTAACTTCGCCAACCCTGATGGTATAAAGCCCATTTTTGGTATTAAACTGGTGGTTTTTTAGTGATAAAAAAATGTCTTTTGTGTAATAAATCCGGCTTTTATCTTTATCTGCGGCCGAATCAACCAAGATGTCTGTAATTTTTATTGAGAGGTTTTTCAATCCTCTTTGCCTGGCAGTTTTTTGCGTTCTGTCGATATAGTTAAAGTCGGCCTCATCAATAACAATGGACCCGATTTTAATCGATTTCAGCGTTTTAGAAATACGTTGATAGAGAGTTTGACTATCTTTAAGTGAATCGCCCTTTACTTTGACATCGCGATAGATCATTTTAACTACCGGCTTTTCAATCACGATAGATTTGATATCTAGCTCCTTGTTTTTATAGATATTCCATGGATGGATGTTATTAAGCAAAAGCCCGTAAAGATCGAGCTCGAAAATATGTTTAGGCGCTTCCATTTGGGCCCTTAATTTTTCATAAACCTGGTAATTGGGCTTCAAAGTAAGTTTGCTGAAACCAACATTTCCAGTGAAAATGTTAATTGATACATCCTGGTAAGCTACATCATACAAGCCTTTGCTTGCGATCTTGACCGTTGATTTGATCTTTTCAGTAATGATCGGCTTCCAATGAATGTTAATATAAAAATAAATTCCGCCTAAGATTGCGATTATAACTAACAGCATACCCGCCAGCCATTTCCAGATCCTGCTAACAGGTTTCTTGTTATTTGTCAACTGCATTTTAAAAAATATATTTATAAAGCTGACAAACTGTCATTTTGTTTAAATTTTAGTATTTTTGCCATCCAAATTTATCGAGATGTTTAATACCGGGATTAGTGAAAAAGAGCACGATGAAGCGCGTCAGGGAGAAGCGTTAATGCTTGAAATCGACGCTGAAAAGACTGTTAGCCGCAAATTGTACATAGAAAGTTATGGTTGCCAGATGAACTTTTCAGACAGTGAAATCGTGGCTTCTATCATGTTGGACAATGGCTTTGAAACCACGAAAGATTATAAGCAGGCCGATGTTGTTTTTATAAATACCTGCTCGATCCGCGAAAATGCGGAACAGCGTGTTCGCAACCGGTTAAAAGAATTTGGCGCCGCAAAAAAATCCAACCCAGGTATGACCATCGGAGTGCTCGGTTGTATGGCCGAACGCCTGAAATCGAAATTTTTGGAAGAAGAAAAGCTTGTTGATGTGGTTGTTGGACCGGATGCTTACCGCGATCTACCAAACCTTATCGACCAGGTTGATGATGGCGCGCGTGCCGTTAACGTTCTTCTTTCAAGAGAGGAAACATATGCTGACATCAGTCCCGTCCGCTTAAATTCTAACGGCATCACAGCATTTATATCGATCATGCGTGGCTGCGATAATATGTGCTCGTTCTGCGTAGTTCCTTTTACACGTGGCCGCGAGCGTAGCCGCGATGTGCATTCTATACTTGACGAAGCACGCCAGTTATTTGCAGAAGGCTACAAAGAGGTGACGTTACTGGGACAGAATGTTGATTCATACAAATGGACGGACGAAACAACCGGCGAACATGTAAACTTCGCCCGTTTACTGGAGTTGGTAGCACTTGTTGATCCTAAGCTCAGGGTACGGTTTTCAACCTCACATCCGAAAGATATTACTGACGAAGTTCTTTATGTGATTGCCAAATACGACAATATCTGTAACTATATTCACCTGCCGGTACAATCGGGAAGCAGCCGTGTACTGGATATAATGAACCGTACATACGACCGTGATTGGTATATGGATCGGGTTAATGCAATCAGGCGGATTATTCCGAACTGCGCAATTTCAACGGACGTTATTTCTGGTTTTTGTACCGAAACCGAAGAGGAACATCAGGAAACGTTAAGCATGATGGAGTTCGTAAAATACGATTACGCATATATGTTCGCTTACTCTGAACGACCGGGCACATTAGCTGCAAAACGGTACCCGGACGATATTCCGGAAGAGGTAAAAAAACGCCGTCACACCGAGGTAATGAATCTTCAGCGCGAACATTCACACTATCGCCTGCAACAGCAAGTTGGCAAAGAACATGTTGTTTTGATCGAAGGCTTATCAAAAAAATCAGATCAGGACTTCTGCGGAAGAAACGATCAGAATGCGATGGTTGTATTTCCGAAAGCAGGTGAATTTAAACCAGGCGATTATGTTACGGTACTTGCTGAGTATTGCACTACTGCAACGCTGATCGGCAGAATTATTTAAACCAATTTATCAGATGCGGCTTTGCCGGTCGTCATCTGGATTCTTAAAAATACTTGATTTTTAATGGATATTCAGGATATCAAAAACCGGTTCGGCATTATAGGAAACTCGCCCTTATTAAACAGGGCAATTGATATTGCGCGCCAGGTTGCACCAACGGATATTTCAGTATTAATAACCGGTGAAAGCGGCAGTGGTAAAGAAGTTTTTTCGCACATTATTCATTCATTAAGCTCACGAAAACATGGGCCTTTTATCGCGGTAAACTGCGGTGCAATTCCGGAAGGAACTATTGACTCCGAGCTTTTCGGTCATGAAAAAGGTTCATTTACCGGCGCTCATGAGGCACGTAAAGGCTATTTTGAAGTTGTTGACGGAGGCACTATCTTTCTCGACGAAGTTGCCGAGCTTCCTTTGGGTACACAAGCCCGGCTCCTGCGTGTTTTAGAAACCGGCGAATACTTACGTGTGGGGTCTTCAAAAGTGCAAAAAACTAATGTAAGGGTTATCGCCGCAACAAACGTTGATGTTTACGATGCTGTTAAGGACGGAAAATTCAGGGAAGATTTGTATTACCGGCTGAACACCGTTCCGTTACGCATTCCGGCTCTTCGCGACAGGAAGGAAGACATTTACCTGATCTTCAGGAAATTCATCGCTGACTTTACTGATAAATATCGCAGCCCAAACGTTCAGCTCGACGAATCTGCGCAGCAGGTTTTAATGAATTACAACTGGCCGGGAAATGTGAGGCAACTGAAAAACATCGCCGAACAAATCGCAGTGTTAGAGCGTGAAAGGAATATTACCGCGCAGATATTGGCAAATTATATTCCGACTGACGGACGCTCCAACCTGCCCATGCGTATTAGCCAGCCCGGTTCACATGCTGAAGATTTGTCTGAACGGGATATACTTTACAAAGTGCTGTTCGATATGAAACGCGACATGGTTGAGCTGAAAAAATTGGTCGCAGAAATTATTCAAAGTGGCGGAAATGCTGCCGAGATTTCTAATCCTCAATTGATCAACCAGCTTTATCGCGACATAGAACTTCCTTCGACAGAAACTCCTCAGCCAACGCTCACTATTCATCAGCCAAGTCAGCCAACGACAACAAATTTTGACATTACGCATCACGCCGAGGAATTTGAGGAATCCCTGTCATTAATAGATAAAGAATCTGACCTTATAAAAAAGGCGCTGAAAAAACATCGTGGCAAACGGAAACTGGCAGCGCAGGAACTCGGGATTTCAGAGCGTACTCTTTATCGTAAAATCAAAGAGCTGAATTTAAATTAACGTTTGATAATGACTGCCATTTCAAAGAAAATATACCTGGCACTTTTGCCATTACTTTTTATTGCACAAAGCTGCGGCGTATACAATTTTACCGGGGGATCCATTCCCGAAAACATGAAAACTGTTTCTATTCAGTTTTTTGAAAACAATGCGCCTTTGGTTGTTCCGAATCTAAGCCAATCGTTTACAGAAGCACTGAAAGAGCGTGTAAGGAATCAATCGAGACTAAGCCTGGTACGTGGTGATGCCGATGCCAACTTCGAAGGCCGTATCACTGATTATAATATCAAGCCTGTTTCCATCACCGGGAATTCTACTGCAGCACAAAACAGGCTGACCATCACGGTCAGCGTAAAATATACCAATACTTTAAAACAGGAGGATAGTTTTGAACAAACTTTTTCGCGTTTTAAAGATTTCTCGTTAAACGACGGTTCTGTACAAACCCAGGAACAACCGTTGATACGGGCGATAAATCAAATGCTTACCGAAGATATTTTCAATCGTGCTTTTGCCAATTGGTAATGATTTCGTAGTTTCAAAACCTGAAGAAAAAGATTTGGAGCAGCTAACCAGAAAAGACCAGTTTACTAAGATATTATCCGCTTTCGCAGATAATGTCAACAAGCCTGAAATCGATCCGACAGAATTGGAGGAACTGGTTAACCAATATCCATATTGCCAGCCCCTGAAAATGATCCGGGCGGCCGCCAGCAAATCAACAGGTAACGGCTATAACGAAATTTTACCTTTAGCAGCTATTTATAGTCCTGACCGTAAGCTGCTAAAACGGTTAATTGAACAACCGGAATTCTTTTTCAATCAGGCATCTACCGAAAGTGTTTCCGCCGAAATATTATCAGGCTCAAATCTTCCGGTTGACAATCATGATTTCGAAATAGTTGCTGACAACCATATTGAGCCACAAGAGCAAATTGGCGAGACGCTGGAAGATCTATATGAACAAACCTCTGAGATACCAGCCGCAGTTGAAGATGCTATAGACGAAGAGGTTGAATCAACCGAAATCCAGGACAGCTCTTTATTTGTGGCTGAGAATGAAAATGCTAAACCAAACACCGAGTCGGAGGAAGATATATTTTCGTCTGAAGTTATGGAAGCGGCAACGTTGGAAGTTAGTTTACCACCGGAAGAAGATCCCGACCTGGCTGCAACTGAGGTTGTGTCTGACACCACGGAATATTTACCAGAAACTGTAATTCCAGACCTGGAACTCGAGGTAGAGGAAAACAGCGATGCGGAACTGGAAGAGAAATATCTCTCGCATGTTGAAAATCAGGTTACCGAAAAAACTGAGGAAGCGGAAAAACAGGAAATTCCAAATGTCATAGAGGTAGAAAAGAGTCCGTTGGTATTCGACAATATTGCAGGAGCTGATTACTTTGTTTTTGACCGATCGGCCGTAGACCCGTTAAAAGAAACCAGAAACCTTCCTGCCGAACAGAAAGTTTCAGAGCCGGTAACCAAATATCATGACGAGAAGATGCCCTATACTTTTTTATGGTGGCTTCAAAAAACCCGTAATGAACATGCTGATACTTATCAGCCATATGCCAATCCAACGTTTTCACCGGCAAGTGTTACAGTAAAAAAAAACTCTGCTACTGAACTGAACCAGCAGATCATTGAAAACATATTCCACCTTCAGGAACCCCATCTCACGGAAGATTCGCCCGAAAACAACACACAAACCGTACAATTTGAAACGAAACATAAAGAGCAGGCGATTATAGAAAAATTTATAACGGAAGAACCCCAGATTAAACCACCCAAACCGGAAAAAATCGACACGGAGAACAAAGCAAGAAAGAGTTCTGAGGATTCAGGTGATATCATATCGGAAACGCTCGCGCAGATTTATACCGATCAGATGCTATATCACAAAGCCATTGATACTTACAAAAAATTAAGTTTGAAATTCCCGGAAAAAAAACCTTACTTTGCCGACCGAATTTCGGAAATTGAAAAGAAAATAAATTAAGAAAAATTAAGATATGTATATCGCACTTGTTATTCTGGCCATTATTGTGTGTTTTTTGCTGGGACTGTTTGTATTAATCCAGAATCCAAAAGGCGGTGGCCTGGCTTCCGGTTTTGCGGGATCAAACAATGTTATGGGCGTTCAGCGTACCGGTGATTTTCTTGAAAAAGGAACCTGGGTATTAACGATCGCATTAATGGTTATCTGCCTGCTAATTAACGTAAGCATCCCAAAAGGTGGTGACCGTAATAACGAAAATGACGAAATTCAAAAGCAGATTAATAAGCCAGCTGCTTCGGCTCCGATCATGTCGCTGCCAGCTTCGAAAGACACCACTAAAAAATAAATCAGTTTTAAGATTGTCAAAAGCTCCTTCCGGGAGCTTTTGTTATTTTAAGCCTAACCTGTCCACACTGACACGATGACACCGATATATTAAGTTAGTGTTAACTCCAAGACATATTAAGTGAAAATTTGACAATGAACCGGCCAGTTACAGCAGAATGAGCTGATTGGCATAATTACTGAGAATAACTAGCAAATTAAAAACTAATAAATCCATACTATGGCATTGAATATTAAACCTATTGCAGACAGAGTGGTAGTTGAAGCCGCTCCTGCTGAAGAGAAAACAGCTTCAGGCCTTTACATTCCTGATACTGCTAAAGAAAAACCTCAAAGTGGAACTGTAGTAGCCGTTGGCGAAGGTAAAAAAGACGAGCCTCTTACCGTTAAAGTTGGCGACCAGGTATTATACGGAAAATACTCAGGTACAGAAATTACCTATGAAGGTAAAGAGTATTTGATTATGCGTGAATCAGATATTTACGCTGTATTATAAACCAATTGATTGAAGCGGACGCTTCGATTCTCATCAATGATCTGATCATTAAAATTTAAAATTCTATTAAAACATGTCAAAACAAGTTAAATACAACGTAGAAGCACGCGACGCCTTAAAAAAAGGTGTTGACACACTTGCTAATGCCGTAAAAGTAACATTGGGTCCAAAAGGTCGTAATGTGATCATCGATAAAAAATTCGGTTCACCTTCTATCACTAAAGATGGTGTTACTGTTGCCAAGGAAATCGAGTTAAAAGATCCTTTGGAAAACATGGGCGCCCAGATGGTTAAGGAAGTTGCTTCTAAAACTGCTGATATTGCAGGTGACGGAACTACAACTGCTACTGTATTAGCTCAGGCTATTGTGACAGCCGGCATTAAAAACGTTGCCGCTGGTGCGAACCCAATGGATTTGAAACGTGGTATTGACAAAGCAGTTGCTGCTGTTGTTGAAAACCTGAAAAGCCAGTCACAAACAGTTGGCGAAGACAATAATAAGATTAAACAAGTTGCTTCTATCTCAGCAAATAATGACGAAGTAATCGGTTCATTAATTGCCGAAGCAATGGGCAAAGTTGGCAAAGACGGTGTAATCACTGTTGAAGAAGCTAAAGGAACTGAAACTGAAGTTAAAACTGTAGAAGGTATGCAGTTTGACCGTGGTTACTTGTCTCCATACTTTGTAACCAACTCTGATAAAATGGAAGCTGAATTGGAAAATGCTTACATCCTGATCTACGATAAAAAGATCAGCAGCATGAAAGAATTGCTTCCGGTTCTGGAGAAACAAGTTCAAACTGGCAAACCATTATTGATCATCTCTGAAGATCTTGATGGTGAAGCTTTAGCTACATTGGTAGTAAACAAAATCCGTGGTTCATTGAAAGTTGCTGCGGTTAAGGCTCCAGGCTTTGGTGATCGTCGTAAGGCAATGCTTGAAGATATCGCTATCCTTACTGGCGGTACTGTAATTTCTGAAGAAAGAGGCTACAAATTAGAGAACGCTGATCTTTCATACCTTGGTCAGGCTGAAAAAATCGTTGTTGATAAAGACAACACAACAGTAATCAACGGTTCAGGTGATAGCGAAGCAATTAAAGCTCGCGTTAACCAGATCAAAGCTCAGATTGAAACTACTACCTCTGACTACGATAAAGAAAAACTACAAGAGCGTTTGGCAAAATTAGCTGGCGGTGTTGCGGTTCTTTATGTTGGTGCTGCTACTGAAGTTGAAATGAAAGAGAAAAAGGATCGTGTTGACGATGCTTTACATGCTACACGCGCTGCGGTTGAAGAAGGTATCGTTGCTGGTGGTGGTGTTGCTTTCATCCGCGCTATTGAAGCTTTAGAAGGCCTTAAAGGCGCTAATGAAGACGAGACTACCGGTATCCAGATCGTTAAACGCGCAATCGAAGAGCCTCTTCGCCAGATTTGTGAGAACGCTGGTATCGAAGGATCCATCGTTGTTCAGAAAGTGAAAGAAGGAACTGGAGACTATGGTTATAATGCCCGTACTGATGTTTACGAAAACTTAATCGGTGCAGGTGTAATCGATCCGACAAAAGTTGGTCGTGTAGCTTTAGAAAACGCAGCTTCTATTTCTGCGATGTTATTAACTACAGAATGTGTATTAGCCGACGATCCTGATGATGCTCCTGCTGGTGCAGGTATGCCTCCAATGGGCGGCGGTATGGGTGGAATGATGTAATTTCAACCATTAATATTTTTAAACCCTGTTCAGTAAAATGGACAGGGTTTTTTGTTAGATCTTGTTTTAAGCAGCAATAACGGTGATTCATGTTGATGGCATAATTTTTACTATTAACAGGTCATTATGAAGAGGCATTATCAGTTAACACGAACGCACTTATTTGAATGGATGGTCTTGGAAGCACCTAAATTGCTTGCATCACTAATCGTTTGATATGAACCTGAACAAATTTTACGACAAGAGCTACGACTGGATTTTAGCTCATGGCCCGAACATCATTCTGGCCTTTTTCGTTTTAATCGTTGGCTTATGGGTTATCAGGCTAATAAAAAAATGGCTTGGCGGGCGAATGCATCACCATGAATTTGACCCATCTTTAAGGCCTTTTTTACAAAGCATTTTGATAATTGCGCTTCAAGTAATGCTTGTGCTGGCAGTAATGCAGATACTCGGTCTGCAACTAACCATTTTTACAACTATTATTGGCGCGTTTGGTGTTGCAGCAGGCCTTGCACTGTCAGGCACATTGCAAAACTTTGCCAGCGGAGTTCTTATACTGATTTTAAAACCGTTCAGAGTTGGCGATAATATCATCGCGCAGGGCCAGGAAGGAACCGTCACAACAATACAAATTTTTTATACAGTAGTAACTACTTACGATAATAAGACCGTTATCTTTCCTAACAGCAAATTATCTAACGAAGTGATTATTAATATCAGTCGCCAGGGGAAGCGAAGGTTAGATATCGAATTCAAGTTTAGTTTCGGAGAAAGCTCAGAAAACGTGAAAACGATCATTTTAAAATCGCTTTCTGATATGAAATTATGTATGAAGAAGCCTGAGCCACGCGTCGGTGTCTTAACTCTTGAGCCAGACGGGTTCCGGTTGGGTGTAAACGTTTGGGTAAATGCTCATGGCTTCCAGGACAGCAAATTAGCTATCCAGGAAAAGCTCATGAATGACTTAAAGAGCGCAGGAATTAAGCTCCCTGGTACCTGATCAGGTAAGACTTAACAGTTTCGTTTTTAAATAACCTGCACTTTTTGTAATACTCTCGTAAGCATCGATATTTTTGAAATTTTCCTGCTCAACGAAAGCTTGTTCCAGCCCGGCCAGTTTCGCGTTTTTGAAAATCGACACAAAATCGATTGAGCCGTTTCCAATTTCTGTATTTAACTCCTTATTGGCCCTGTCCATATCTTTCACATGCCACATTGCAAACCTGCCGGGATGTTTCTTGAAAAGTGCTACAGGATCATTACCACCCCGTACAACCCAGTAAATATCCATCTCAAACTTAACAAGGTCCTTGTTGGTTTCACTTAGTAAAATTTCATAACCGCTTGTATCACCAAACTTCGCAAACTCGTGGTTATGATTATGATAAGAGAGTTTTAAACCAGATTTACCGCAGATTGCAGCGGCCTCGTTCATTTTGGCGGCAAGTGCCTTGAAATCACTTTCCGTCTTAACTCCCGAATATGGAATGGTGATATATTTCTGTCCAACAGCTTTTGCAGCATCAATGCACCATTTGAGATTATCTGCGTTGTTCTTTAACAAATAATCATCCAGACCATAATGGCCGCTAAAAGATGAAAGTCCATTATCCTTCAAAACCTTGGCGAATGCTGCCGGCTCCAAGCCCCAAAATTTATCTTTCGGACTGTAACCATAAGTTTCTACCTGCTGGTAGCCGGCTTTTGACACTTTACTTAAAACCCCTTTCACATCTTTTCCGATGTATTCACGCAATGAATAAAGCTGTAACCCAGCCTTACCTAAAGGTTTTGCCCAACCCAATTTAGGGCCGATAACAACAGCCGCCGACAAAAGTCCGGCCTGCTGTAAAAATTTTCTTCTTGTAGTCATACCAAAATTTATAATTCCCTAATCCATATATTGCGATAGCTTACCGGATTGCCATGATCCTGCAGGCGAATTGGCGCAGCACCATGAGCCTCAACTTTCGGCTGTCCGATGTATTCTGTTGTTCCCCTGATCTCTGTTCCGTTTTGAACCAAAACGCCATTTTGCAGAACAGTTACACGGGCCTTCACAATCAAATCACCATTTTTTCCAAAAACAGGCGCGGTGTAAATCACGTCGTAGATTTGCCACTCACCCGGAGGAAGACAAGCATTTACTAATGGCCTGGATTGTTTATATATGCTTCCTGCTTGTCCGTTAGTATATGTTTTGTTGTTGTAATTGTCGAGCACCTGCAACTCATACCGATCCTGTAGGAATATACCGCTGTTACCACGTTGCTGGCTTTCTCCTTTTACTTCTGCTGGAGTGCGCCACTCAATATGCAATTGAAAATTGGTAAACTTTTGTTTGGTCTGGATGTCGCCTTTTGATACGGTTACAGCCTTATCTGCCATGGCCCATGCAGCTGGCTTTCCGTCTTTAGTTTCCCAGTTTTTTAAATCGGTACCGTCGAATAACACAACTGCATCAGACGGCGCGGCTGTCCCTTTTCCCGGTGTAACCACGTTCGGAACAGGTGTCAAATATTCAGTATCTTCCGGTTTATGATTTTCCTGTGCGCTTGCTCCCATTGCCATTAAACAAATAATCACACTTAAATATTTTCTCATAGCTGTCCTGTTAAGACTTTGGTAGTTTCCAACTGTTATGATATTGAGCCTTCAAATAATCGTTGGCTTTTGAATTATTAAATTTTTGTTTACCCGCATCCCAGTAAATACGTTCACCCGTTTTATAGGCGATATTGCCAAGGTGCGAAATCAATGCAGCATTGTATCCAATTTCAATCGGGCAGTTAAGTTTCGATAAATCCCGCGATTTCATCACATCGATAAAATTCGTTGTGTTTAAATCCAGGCCGTTGTCACTTGGCTTTATCAGACTTACCGCTTCCATCTTTTTAGCTTCAGGAATTACTTCCCAGCCGCCCCTATTGAGAATGAGCGTTCCATTATCGCCGATGTATGCAATACCGTGATCTCTGCCGTAGTTGCCACCGCCGATTCCCATTGCATGCTCCCATAAAATGGAAAAGCCACCGAAATCATATATCGTCTGCAAAGTATCCGGCGTTTCCTGTGCGTCATTCGGGTAAGCATATTTTCCGCCTAATGCAACTATTGACTTCGGATCTTTAACATTCATCCCATAGATGGCGTAATCAAGTAAATGCACACCCCAATCGGTCATGAGGCCGCCGGCATAATCCCAAAACCATCGGAAATTAAAGTGGAAGCGATTAATATTAAACGGCCGTTTTTGTGCCGGACCAAGCCACATGTTATAGTCAACGCCTGCCGGAACAGGTTCATCAGGTGCAACAGGAATAGATTTTTTCCAGCCGATGTATGACCATGCTTTCACCAGGCGGATGTTACCTAACTTTCCGGAATGAACAAAGGCTACTGCATCATTAAAATGCTTCATGCTGCGCTGCCATTGCCCGACCTGCACAACTTGTTTGTGCCGTTTTACCGCGTTTAGCATAATATTCGCTTCCTCTACGGAATTTGCAATCGGCTTTTCACAATACACGTCTTTGCCTGCTTCCAGGGCATCTATTAGTATGAGGCAATGCCAGTGATCAGGCGTACCGATAATAACGGCGTCAATGTCCTTATTTTCCAGAAGCTTTCGGTAATCTGTGTACCAAACGGGCTTTTTTATCCCGGCCTTTTCCAGGTCGGCGGTTTTTGTCGCTAAAACACGCTCATCAACGTCACATAAAGCAACAACAGATACTTCGCTATTTTTCAGGATCGAGGTTAGATCTGAAAACCCCATTCCGTTACAACCTATTAAGCCAACGTTAATCCGGTCATTCGGAGAAACCGTCTTCCGGAGGCTCGCC
Organism: Hufsiella arboris; assembly: GCF_009834875.1. Taxonomy (GTDB): domain Bacteria; phylum Bacteroidota; class Bacteroidia; order Sphingobacteriales; family Sphingobacteriaceae; genus Hufsiella_A; species Hufsiella_A arboris. Next base: position 117,258 of record NZ_WVHT01000001.1, read on the forward strand.
AAAGCTTCCAGCGGAAAAACGGAAGATAGTCCTAAGCCCGCAAGATAAATTGAACCGTTTGCTAAAAACTTTCTTCTATTAAGACTCATCAGCGAACTTTAAATGTCACAAATCTGGACGGCCTTTTTTAGCGAAGCCAGTTTGTCCTTCTGTACAGGTATAAATTCCTGAGCTACATATCCCTTAAATCCGGTTTTAAGAATAGCCTTCATAATAGCGGGATAGAATAATTCCTGCGTATCATCGATTTCATGCCTGCCGGGAACACCTGCAGTATGATAATGAGCGATGTATTGATGATAATCGTTGATATTCCGAATTACATCTCCCTCATCAATTTGCATGTGGTAGATATCGTAAAGAAGTTTGAAGTTTTCAGAACCCAGGCGTTTTGCAAGTTCCGCGCCCCACCAGGTACGATCGCACTGGTAATCTTTATGGTCGATTTTACTGTTAAGCAATTCCATCACCAGCACGACCTTATGTTTTTCGGCAAGCGGGAGAAGCTTTTTCAAGCCTGTAACGCAGTTCTTCCAACCTGTTTCGTCATCAAGCCCTTTTCGGCTTCCACTAAAACAGATCAGGTTTGTGTAACCATTTTTTGCGACCAGTGGAATCATTTCCGAATAATTCTTGATAAGCTGATCATGATATTCAGGATGGCTGAAGCCGTCAGTCAGGTTTATCTCAGCACCATTACACATCGGAGAATCAAGCCCGTATTTCTGCAGTGTAGGCCAGTCCTTTGGACCGACAAGGTCAATTCCTTTTATTCCGATCGATTTTGCGTATTTGCACAGCTCGTCAACAGACAAATCATTGAAGCACCAGCGGCAAACCGACTGCCTGATATTTCCCTGCAATTTATATCCTAACTCCTTTTCAGAACCTGTGAATGATGATAACATAGTGCTTGTAGTAATGGCCGCCGCACCAGTAAGCATACTTTTCACTGCATCTCTGCGATTTTGCTTTTGCATACTAATGTTGTTTATTAGGCTACGACTGTTTCGGTATCCTTAACTTTCTCCTGTTTGAATAACACGCTAAATAACAAGAATACCGCTGCAGCAATGATCGACGGAATCAGCCAAACCATCTTCCAGTCGATAGTAGTTTCTGATGTTTTATAAGTATCGGTTATCCAACCAGCAACTTCAAACCCGATGAGCATCCCTACACCATAAGTTGCCAGCGTGATCAGCCCCTGAGCTGAACTTTTGTAACGTTCACCTGCTTTAGCGTTGGTATAGATCTGTCCGGACACAAAGAAGAAGTCATAGCAAACGCCATGAAGCGCGATTCCGATCAGTAACATAAAACTTAATTCTCCCGAATTGCCAAATGCGAACAAAACGTAACGAACAGCCCATGCAAGCATACCTACCAGGATCGTTGTTTTAAATCCGTAGCGTTTGAAAAATACCGGAATCAGTAATATGAACAAAGCTTCCGAAATCTGTCCGATCGCCATTTTGCCGGTTGGATTCTCTACCCCGATACTCGACAAAAACGGATGTGCATTCTGATAGTAAAATGCCAACGGAATACAAATAAGGACAGACGAAATGAAAAATATAGCGAAGTTTTTATCCTTCAAAAGGTTCAAAGCGTCTAATCCCAGCATCTCTTTAACATTTACCTTTTCTGAAGAAGATACTTTCGGCGGAGTTTTAGGCAAAGCAAAGCTTAGTAAGCCCAATGCCAATGAAGCAATTGCGGCTAACATAAATGTATTCTTTAACATTCCTTTTGCCAATGCTTCAGGAGAATCCCAATGAAAAAGATAGCTGATGGCCAATCCGGCAACAATCCAACCAATGGTACCCCAAACACGGATATTTGAAAATTCCTTTTCCGGATCTTTCATCTGGTTAAAAGAAACCGAATTAACCAGAGCCAGAGTCGGCATGAATAAGATCATGTAACTTAACACGTAAGGATAGAAAACGGAAACATCCGTAGCATTATACATCTGGTACATTAAAACAGCGCCAATTAAATGCAGCACAGCCAGAATTTTCTCAGCGTTGAAAAACCTGTCGGCAATAAGCCCGATAATGAACGGAGCAATAATAGCGCCCCATGACTGCGTTGAAAATACTGAGGCACTTTGTGAACCAGATGCAGATAAATTTTTGTCGAGGAAAGTACCTAAGGTTACAAACCAGGCGCCCCAGATGAAAAACTCCAGGAACATCATGGTAGAAAGCTTGAAGCGGTTAGTTGTTGTCATTGATTAGTTTAAGGTTATTGGTTGGTTTATAATTCTTTGATCATAATATTGCGGAACCATACAGTATCACCATGATCCTGCAAAGCAAATTTTCCGGACTTGAAGGTACCGAAGCCTGGCATGTCTTTGAATTTACTTCCGGCAACCAACTTTTCCCAGCTAGCATCCCACATGGTTGTCGAAACTACCTTGGTACCATTTAGAAAGAATTCCAGTTTCCCATTATTTGAAATTATTTCAGCTTTATTCCACTCGCCTACCGGCTTCACAGTTTTTTTGCTGCAGGGAACCAAATCGTATAAATCCGCAGCCTGGTGCTTGAAAATTTTACCGTCAGGATGGCCTTCATTGTCAACTACCTGCATTTCGGGGCCGCTACTATATGTGCTGTGAAACTTCGCCGGATCTTCATGAACGTAGAATATCAGACCACTGTTACCTTTTTCTGAAATTTTCCACTCATACTTAAAATCAAAATTGGAATATTCCTTGTTTGTAACGAGATCGCCGCGACCTTCCTTTGAGCTGCCATCAAGATAAATAATACCGTCCTGGACTTTCCACGCGCTTCCGGCATTTTCTTTTCCATAGGTGTGCCAGCCTGCAGTCGACTTGCCATCAAATAACTTTACCCATTCTGCCTTTTGCTTAGCCGGATGATTTGCAGGCTTATTTACGGAAAAACTACTACTTACTAATCCAACCACCGCTGCTATTGAGACGGCAGAAAAAATATTCTGAATCATACCTAACTATTTAATTGATAACACATAACGAACCATTTCCTTCGCATCAGCCTCGCTTACCTGTGGGTGTGCTGTCATTGGAACCTCGCCCCAAACGCCTTTTCCACCCTCAATAATCTTCTTGGCGAGCAAGCCAATATTGTCCTCGTTGTTTGTATATTTTTTTGCAACGTCTGCATACGCTGGTCCGACCAGTTTGTCGTGTTCGCGGTGGCAGGTCAAACAATCCGATTTTTCGATCAGTGCTTTGCCGGCTTCACTGCCTGAAGAGGTTACACCAGCATCTTCATGCCTGTCGGTTCCGATATTATTTGCTGTCGTATCAGCGTCTGATTGTTGCGATTTGGCACTTTGGTCTTGTGAGTAGCTGCTGTCAGTTCCTGAACTTTGTTCTGACGAATTGTTGTTACAAGCCCAAACAACCATACAAAAGCCTGCAATGACGAATAGTTTTTTCATATTTTAATTTATTTTAATCCTAGTATTTGAGCGTTTAAATCCTTATCAGAACCGGCAGATGCAAAATCATCAAAGGCTTTTTCTGTTACCCTGATAATGTGATCCTTAATAAACCGGGCGCCTTCCCGAGCGCCGTCTTCCGGATGTTTTATTGCACACTCCCATTCTAAAACGGCCCACCCTTTATAATCATATTCGGCCATCTTGCTGAATATTGCGTTAAAATCTACTTGTCCGTCGCCTAAGGAACGGAACCGTCCGGCTCTTTTCAGCCAATCCTGGTAGCCTCCATAAACACCTTGTTTACCGGTGGGATTAAATTCGGCATCTTTAACATGGAACATTTTAATTCGCTCATGATAAAAGTCGATGTATTCGAGGTAATCCAGGCATTGCAAAATAAAATGCGACGGGTCATATAACAGACAGGCACGTGAATGATTGTTCACCTTCTCCAGAAACATCTCGTAGGTGATGCCGTCATGGAGATCCTCACCAGCATGAATTTCATAACACAGATCGACGCCCACTTCATCAAATTCATTCAATATAGGCGTCCACCTGTTAGCTAATTCGGTAAAGCAATCGTCTACAAGACCTGCCGGACGCTGTGGCCACGGGTAAACAGTATGCCACATCAGCGCTCCGCTAAAAGTAACATGCGCGTCTAATCCCAGGTTTCGGGATGCTTTCGCTGCATATTTTAGCTGCTGAACAGCCCATTCCTGTCTCGCCTTGGGATTATTTTTTACCGCGTCAGGTGCGAAAGCGTCAAATAACTTATCATAAGCTGGATTTACAGCGACCAGCTGACCCTGAAGGTGAGTAGATAGTTCGGTAATTTCCAGACCGTAGCTATTGATCAGACCCTTGTAGTCATCTGCATAAGTTTTGCTTTCTGCAGCTTTCTGGATATCGAAATAAGAAGTATCGTTTGTCGGGATCTGGATGCCTGCAAATCCAAGGTCTTTTGCCCATTTGCAAATCGACTCGATAGTATTAAATGGTGCCTGGTCACTTACAAATTGTGCTAAAAAAATTCCCGGGCCTTTTAGTGTTGTCATACGGTAGTATTAAAAGTCTGTCCATTTATTATCCGATTCGCCGGATTCTATTACTTTTTCAATAAAGGTCATTCCTCTGATTCCCTCTTCAATGCCTGGATAATCCAGCCATTGTGCTTCGGGCTGCTTATTTTCTTTTCTCGCATTAAGCGTTAACGCGAAATTGCGATACAGGTTAGCAAATGCTTCCAGGTAACCTTCAGGGTGTCCGGATGGTGTGCGTGAATTATGAGCAGCGAACGCGCTCACATACCCGGTACCGGTCCGCCATATTTCCGCAGGTTTATCCAGCCATTTCAGCTGCAAAGTATTTGCATCAACCTGTTGCCACTCGATTCCGCCTTTTTCACCAAAAACCCGTACTTTAACGTTATTCTCTTCCCCGGCGGCAATCTGCGTTGCAAAAAGAACGCCACTCGCGCCATTGTTGAATTTCAGCAGCGCAGCTCCGTCATCATCCAGCTTCCGGCCTTTTACAACAATATTGATATCAGCGCATAACTTTGTAACCTGCAATCCGCTGACATACTCGGCCAGGTTGAATGCGTGTGTTCCGATATCTCCCATAGCGCCTGCTTTGCCGCTTTTCGACGGATCGGTGCGCCAGGCAGCTTGTTTATTGTCCTTATCTTCTTCAAACGTACTTAACCAGCCCTGCGGGTATTCAACATACACTTTACGGATAGCACCTAATTTTCCCGAAGCGACGATTTGACGCGCTTCTTTAACCATCGGGTACCCGGTATAAGTATGGGTCAGGCATAACAGGCGACCGGTTTCTTCAGCAACCTTCTTCAAATCCAAAGCTTGCTGAAGTGTAAGGGTCATCGGCTTATCCAGGATAACATCAAAGCCTTTACGCATCGCTTGTGCAGCAGGGTCGAAATGAACATGGTTTGGTGTAACGATACTGACAACCTCCATTCTTTCTGATTCAGGAAGTTTGCTTTCAGTATCAAACATTTGTTCATAAGACTCATAAACACGGGATGGATTCAAACCTAATGAAGAACCGCTTTCGCGGGATTTCGCCGGATCACTGCTAAATGCACCGCAAACCAGCTCGTACTCATCGTCAATTCTGGCGGCAATACGATGAACGGCACCTATAAATGCACCTTTCCCACCGCCGATCATTCCTAATTTTAGCTTTTTCTTCATAGCAATTCTTAGGTAGCCCAGGCCTTATCTCCTTTTTTGTAAGGCATACAACCATCGTATCTTCCAGGAACTGCCGAATAGCGAAGCGCCTGTGTACAGCCAATTTCCGACGTGAAGTAACCCAGCAAGGTTAATTCCTTCATCATACGGAAATAGTGATTTGCTTCTTCGGGTTTCTTTTTCGACTGATAATCTTTTTGCTCTTTATCCAACTGGACTAACAGCTCAGTTTTTTGCTTCGGATCCAATTCCACGAATTTCTTCGAGAACTTTTTATCCGATGCATTGTCAAGCTCCTTAATGCCTTTTTCGAATACTTTTTGATCCTCCGGCGTATAGCAATCCTGAACCATAAGCGCCATAAACGCGCCTACTTTCGCTGCCTTTGCACCCGGAGTGCTTGTTGTTGGTAAAATTGTGTCAGCAACTTCATCCAGGAACGCTACCTGGTCTACATCGAATTCGTTGTTGAACTTTTTAGCTTTAGGCTTGCAACTCATATCAACAAACAAGTTGGCACCTAATACGGTTCCGCCAAGTAACCAGGCTACTTTTGTTACGGCTTCTCTTCTGTCCATAATTATTTCATTAGTTGAAATTAAACACCGAGGCTCCAGCCTTTGCGGTATTCGCGTTTAACATATTGGTTAGCTTCGTCAAAATTGGTAACGCGCATATTAGCGTTATCCCATAATAATTTAATGTATCGGCCAGGATAGTCAAAGCCGCCTTGCGGACGTGGCTTTTTAACATCGAAACCGCGTATTGCCAGGTTAGCCATCAACAACGCTTCCGTTAGCGGGCCGGCGATTTCAAACGGAGAGCTTAGTTCATTCTTGCCATAGCCGGCAATACAAGCCTCTACCCATTGTCCGTAATGACCTTCGGCCTGTCCGGGAACACGTTTATATTTTTCTGCGACCTGGATGTTTTCATTTCGGCTGAGTGGCAGCAATCTTGGGTTGTCACTATAAGTACTACACATCAGTTTGCCTTTTGTGCCAATAAATAAAGTACCGTTTCCTCCATCTCCAAAAACGTCGTTTGCACCTAACTCTTCTGGTCTTTCAGGTTGGATACCTCCATCCATCCAGTGGAGAGTAACAGGTCCTTTTGTTTTATCTGTCTTAGGGAAAGTCAGGGTAACGTGACTTGACGGCGGGCAGCTTTCAGGGAAATATCCGCGCTTAAACTCATCCACATAAACGGAACCAACACTGGCTTGCACGTCTGTAGCGTACTTTAAGTTCAAAACACTAAACGGGGCTTCAATCAGGTGACAGCCCATATCGCCGAGTGCTCCGGTTCCATAATCCCACCAGCCACGCCAGTTAAACGGAACCAGTTTGTCGACGTACTCCTTATAAGGCGCTGTACCGAGCCATAAATCCCAATCGAGTTCGGCAGGAACACTGCCTTTTGTTCCAGGCCATGGAATACCCTGCGGCCAAACGGGACGGTCGGTCCAGGCATATACCGTATGAACATCGCCGATGAGGCCGGCGTCATACCATTCTTTCATTTTACGCGGACCGTCGTTCGATGCCCCCTGGTTACCCATCTGGGTGACAACCTTGTACTTTTTTGCAGCTTCGGTTAAGGCTCTCGCTTCGTAAATATCATGTGTTAACGGCTTTTGAACGTATACATGCTTTTTCTGTTGCATGGCAGCCAGCGTGATAATGGCATGGTTATGATCAGGCGTTGAAACAGAGACAGCATCAAAGTGCTTGTGTTCCTTATCAAACATTTTGCGCCAGTCCTTATAATATTTAGCCTGTGGAAATGCTTTAACGGAAGCTGCCGCACGGCGATCGTCGACATCGCAAAGGAATGCAATTTCAGCTTTACCGCTCTTGTAAAAATTTGCGATATCGCTCTGCCCTTTTCCGCCTACGCCTACTCCGGCGATAATCAGTTTATCGCTCGGGGCTGTGTAACCCTTGCCGCCTAAAACATAGCGCGGGACTATCATAAAACCAGCAGCCGCTATGGCTGCAGATTTTACAAACTCTCTTCTGGATGTACCGTCTCCATGAGAGATCTTTTTGTCTTCCATAGATCCAAAGATTAAGAGAAGTTCATTTTTTTCAATTCTTTCACCGCATGGTCAACAGCACGTGCTGTCAAGGCCATATAGGTTAAGGAAGGATTTTGACACGCTGAAGAAGTCATCGCGGCACCATCGGTTACATAAACATTTTTCGCATCCCAAACCTGGTTAAACTCGTTCAAAACCGAGGTCTTTGGATCACGTCCCATACGTGCCGTTCCCATTTCATGGATACCCATTCCCATGGTATAACCTCCATCGTAAGTATGAACATCTTTAACACCCGCTGCTTCAAGCATTTCCGCAGCATCGGCCATCATATCCTTACGCATTTTGTGCTCGTTATCTCTGATTTCGCAATCGATGTTGAGAACAGGGAGACCCCATTTATCTTTTTTAGTCTTATCTAAAGTGATCTTATTATCGTGATAAGGAAGTGTTTCCCCGAAGGCACCAAGTCCCATCGACCAGTGACCGGGTTCTGTCAGTGCATCCTTAAACTCGCCGCCGATATTCATCTCAGCGATGTCACGACTCCAGTTTTCTCTGCTGGAACCGCCTTGATATCCGAAACCGCGGATATAGTCGCGTTTTTCGCCGTTAAGATTTCTGAAGCGCGGAACATACACGCCATTCGGGCGTCGGCCATAGTAATATTTATCATCATAACCTTCAACCCGTCCGGCTGCGCCGCAGCGGAAATGGTGGTCGATCAGATTGTGGCCGAGTTCTCCGCTGCTGCTTCCTAATCCGCCGTCCCAAACATCAGTTGCCGAGTTCATTAATAACCAGGCTGAGTTTAGTGCTGAAGCGTTCACAAAAATCACTTTCGCGAAATACTCATAAGTTTTATTTGTTTCCGCGTCAATGATTTCAACTCCTTTAGCTAGCTTGGTATCCTTATCGTAAATAATACTTTTTACAATTGAGAACGGGCGCAACGTTAAATTACCTGTCGCTACGGCAGCTGGCAAAGTTGATGATTGCGTACTGAAATACGCTCCGAAAGGGCAACCCAGCCAGCATTTGTTTCTGTACTGGCAATTTGTACGACCTTTATGCGGAACGGTTAAGTTGGCGCTCCGTCCCATTATCATGTGCCGCGCACCTTTGTAATGAGCTTTAATCCTGGCCGCAACATCCTTTTCTACGCAGGTCATTTCCATCGGAGGAAGGAAATCGCCATCAGGCAGTGCAGGAAGATTCTCGATCGAGCCGTTTACGCCTATAAAGCGCTCCACATAGCCATACCATGGCTCGAGATCTTTGTATCTTATTGGCCAGTCAACTGCGATTCCATCTTTCAGATTCGCTTCAAAATCAATATCACCAATACGGTAGCTTTGGCGCCCCCACATCAGCGAGCGGCCACCTACGTGATACCCACGAAACCAGGAAAAAGGCTTTGTTTCAACGTACGGACAGTCTTTTTCATTTGTCCAGTAATTCAGGTTAACTTCGGTCAAAGTGTAATCACGGTTAAGCACCGGATAATCTTCAATCATTTTCTGCGTTTTACCGCCGCGGTGAGGAAACTCCCAGGGGTTTTTGCTAGCATTGACATAGTCCTTTATATGCTCAATGTTTTCCCCCCTCTCAAGCATAATAGTTTTTAAACCTTTCTCAGTAAGTTCCTTCGCAGCCCATCCACCCGAAATCCCCGAACCTACAACGATTGCATCATAGACATTTTCGGCCATAATATTTAAATGTTAGTAGTGACTTATTTTTGTAATTAGGTTAGCGTGTTAAAGTTAGTAAAATAACGAAATAACCAAATTCTCAGTCTCTGAATTTTCGAATATATGTAAAGATTAACTAAATAAGTGTTGAATACACGTTTAAACGCGCATATGTGCACAAAAACGGGAATGTAATTTTTATATTACGTTGAGAATGGCGTTATACAATGCATCTGCCCAGTAGCTGTACATTTTAGCGGAGGGGTGCAAACCGTCGGACGCAACCAGTGAAGCGTCGTTTAAAGCGGAGCGTGATCCGGCCGTAATATCAATATATGTTACAGATTCCTTCTCAGACTCTGCTCTATTAATTTGATTGAAAGCATCGATTTCGGCACTGATGAGTTTATTTGTACCACTTCCACCGAAGGGCGTAACACCCCAATCAGGAATTGATAACACAAATACGCGGTTTTTCTTGCCTCCAGCGAATTCGACGGCCTGCTTTAGCAAACGGGCAAATTCCTTCCGGTAAGTATCTTTGCTGTAGCCCCTGTATTGATTGTTAACGCCAATCAGAAGCGTAACGATATCAAAAGTCTTTGCCGGCTTATTGGTGTTAATCACCTGCTGCAACTCACCTGTCGTCCATCCGCTTCGGGCGATAACCTGTAAATCGACTACTTCAACATTGTGGTTCTTTAATTTAGCTGATAGCTGGAAAGGAAATGATTCAGATTGCTGCACCGATTGCCCGAAGGTATATGAGTCTCCGAGTGCCAGGTAACTTATCTGCTTTGCTGTAATCGCAGTATCAGGTTTATGGCTTAAGGGTCTTGTCAGAACAGGATCATTGCTCTTTTTTGAACATCTGCAAAAAAGATTCAATACAATAAAACACGCTAAAGCAACTTTCATTTTCGATCACAGCCTTTAAAAAAGCTGCATATCGAATAATACGGAAATTTTATCCTTTAGGATTTCCTTTACCTCATTTATATCTGCTCCTTTTCCGAGCTCCTGCTTAATCGAAGTGACGTCCTTATCATCTATGCCGCAGGGAACGATATTTTTGAAGTAGTCGAGATCTGTATTAACATTTAGCGCGAAGCCATGCATGGTGACCCATCTGCTGCAACGCACACCCATTGCACATATCTTTCTCGCGTCGGCTTTATCAGGATCTATCCAGACACCAGTATAACCGGGATAGCGACCCCCTTCAATACCGAAATGAGCCAGCATCTGGATAACGGCCTCTTCCAAAGTTCGAAGGTATAAATGTATATCGGTAAAGAAATTATCCAGATCAAGAATAGGATAACCAACGAGCTGACCCGGGCCGTGATAAGTAATGTCTCCTCCGCGGTTAATCTTATAATAGGATGCTTGCTTTTCTTTTAAACCTTGTTCGTCAAGATGCAGATTTTCCGGTTTGCCGCTTTTACCTAAAGTATATACGTGCGGATGTTCCACAAAAACCAGGTAATTGTCTGTTGGCAGGTCTACGCCTGAATCCCTGTTTAGCATTTTTTGAGAAACAGTTTTTGCAAACAGTTCTTCCTGCTTGTCCCAGGCCCGCTGATAATCAACTAACCCCCAATCCTGAAAGATAACCTGCTTGTTCTTCATATCTTCATCCGGCAACATAGCCGATCATATAATCATTAAACTTTTCAAAATAGATTGTGAAATCCTGGCGGTAGCCTTCTAATTCTAATGACGCGGCAAACGTGCCGCTTGCAGAAATAACGAAAGGCCTCAGCCTGATATTTTGCAGAAAAGAGACGTTATTTTTTCCGTGCAGTTTATAAATAGCCTCTTTCGCGCACCAGCAGATATAAAGATGATCTATGCGGTTTTCCTGATCAATAAACGCCAGCTCATCTTCATTCATGAATTTCGGAGCAACTATCGTAATCTTGGTTTTAATCAGCTCGATGTCTATGCCAACAGGCTTATCTTCACTGATCATTACCGCGGCATAATCGTATGAATGACTCAAAGAAATGTGCTGCGGAAAGTTAACCAGATACGGCTTGCCATGAGTATCTACCTGGCAATCGATATACTTAGTGGTATTGAGCATCTCACGTAATAATACACGGGTGCTCAACCAATGCAGGTTTCGCTTATTATGGCTTAATTTTTCAAGGTAGTCCTTTTCATGAGCCTTTAACTGCAGCTTGCTGTAAAGTTGTTCCGGAGTTTCTTCAATTTTCCATAACGCAAACGACGTTTTACCGTCAAGTGCCTTGCTATATACCAGGCCCATTTTAAATTTTTAAATCGCATGCAAAATTATTGTAAATAAATTATAATTGCATGAGGGTAAGCGGATAACTTTCCGTCTTTTAAATCCTGGAAATCTATACATATAAATCACCGGCAAACTTATGATTCTCTCTGACAAGCGCATTCTCGAGGAAATAGAACAGGGAAGTATAATAATTGAACCTTTTAAACGCGAATGTCTCGGCACTAATTCCTACGACGTACATCTTGGTAAATACCTGGCAACCTATCGCAGCCGTGTCCTGGATGCCAAACAGCATAACGAGATCGATCATTTTGAAATTCCGAAAGATGGATTTATACTGCAACCCAACACGCTGTACCTGGGTGTTACCGTAGAGTATACTGAAACGCATAAACATGTGCCCTTCCTGGAAGGCAAATCAAGCACCGGGCGCCTCGGTATCGACATTCATGCAACGGCCGGCAAAGGCGACGTTGGCTTTTGCAATACATGGACACTGGAAATTTCCGTCGCGCAGCCTGTGAAAATCTACGCGGGCATGCCGATCGGCCAGCTCATTTATTTCTCCGTGGAAGGCGATATTGAAATATTCTACAACTCAAAGGGCAACGCCAAGTATAACAACAAAACCACAAGGCCCGTTGAAAGCATGATGTGGAAAAATAACTTTTAACCTTTCCCCGTTGTTATAGTCAATAATAAAACCCAAATTAGTTCGGGGATTGTTATTAAATGAAAAAGCGAATTCTTAGTTTAGGCGGCATCGTCGCCTGTATTCTCCTGCTTGTCAGTTTCACAGGCGATGATGACCCGATAAAAAACCTGTTTTCAAAACTCGATAAGTTCCGGTCGGAATATCCCCAGGAAAAAGTTTACCTCCACCTCGATAAACCCTATTACTCTATCGGCGATACGATCTGGTTTAAAGCGTATACCGTTAACGCCAACGGCCATATGCTTTCTGCCTTAAATAAGATAATTTACGTGGACCTGATCAGCGAAAAAGACTCCATCAAAAAAACGCTGAAGTTACCGCTTAACGCCGGTATGGCGGATGGAAATTTCTCGCTGACCGATTCGTTAACCGAAGGTAATTACCGTATCAGGGCGTATACAAACTGGATGAGAAACTTTGACGACGAGTTCTTCTTCGACAAAACGATCCAGATTGGAAACGCCTTTTCAAACGACGTTATAACGAACACTACTTTTTCGTTCTCAAAAGAAGGAATTAAAGAGAGGGTTGACGCGGATATCGCCTTTACTAACCTGGCAGGACAGGCATTACCGGATAAAGACGTTTCATACAATGTTGTGCTCGGATATAAAAGCATTGCCCGGGGAAAAACAAAGACCGATCCGCAGGGGCATGCTAAATTATCATTTATAAATACCCAGCCTTTTGTACTTAAGACCGGCAAAATCAATCTCAATGTTGCGCTCGGAAACGGGAAAAGTGCAAATAAAATTCTACCAGTAAAAAACACCTCTTCGGATATTGACCTGCAGTTTATGCCGGAAAGCGGACAACTGGTAAAGGGCTTACGGAGTAAAGTCGGATTCAAGGCCGTGTCAGCCGATGGTTTGGGTGCAGATATCAGCGGTTATGTTATCGACCAGGACAAAAATAAAATTACAGACTTTAAATCTGACTACGCCGGTATCGGATCATTCGCCCTTTCACCTGAACAAGGAAAAAGCTATACCGCTGTTGCTAAACTACCGGATGGTTCGGAGAAAACCTTCGATCTGCCCAAAGTAGCTCAGGACGGTTACGTATTATCGGTATCGAACAATAGCTCCGATTCACTTTACCTGCGCGTTACGGCCTCGCCTTCCCTCACAGCAAGCGGAAAAGAAATCATCGTTCTTGGCCAGTCAAACGCCGAAGTTACATACATAGCAAAAAGCGTCATGCAAAGTAACGGCGGGCTGACCGCCAGGATCCCTAAAGGCAAATTCCCGGAAGGCATAACGCATTTCACGGTTTTCGACAGCGAACAAAAACCTGTAGCAGAACGGATCGTTTTTATCAGGCATCCAAATGAGCACCTGAAAGTCGCCGTTAGCCCTGGCAAAAAATCATACGCGAAACGAGAGAACACGAAGCTCGAAATATCCGTATCGGATGAAAACGGCAAACCGGTACAAGGCGCGTTTTCCTTAGCGGTTACTGACGAGAGTAAAGTTCCTTTCGACGATGACAAGCGGACAACGATATTTTCCAGCCTGCTTTTAAGCAGCGATCTGAAAGGATATATCCAAAACCCAAATTACTATTTCACAAAGGTAACTACCGACAAGGACCGGCAGCTGGATAATTTGCTGTTAACCCAGGGATGGACCCGTTTCAACTGGAAAAACCTGCTTGCCAATAACTACACGGCGATAAATTATAAACCCGAACAAGGAATTACTATCAGCGGCACAGTCAAATCATTAGGCGGTGCGCCTGTACCCGGGGGCAAAGTAACCTTATTTGCGACGAACGGAAACGGTACTGCACTCGATACGCTAACCGATAAGGACGGCCGTTTCAAATTTGAAAATCTTGTATTTACTGACGAGACGCGTTTTGTCGTCCAGGCACGAAATGAAAAAGGGAAGAAAAACGTAGAGATCACTGTCGACCAGATGCCCGCGGCTCTCATATCAAAAAACAAAAACGCTGCCGACGCGGAGATTAATCTTGGCCGCGACTTCATTACCTATTTACAAAACAGCCAGAAGCAATTTGCTGAACTGAAAAAATACGGCGTTCTGAACCGTTCTATTTTACTCAGCGAAGTAAAGATCGTTGAGAAAAAACCCATTCTTAAAAACTCCAGTAATCTGAATGGCGCAGGCTTCGCCGATGCAATCGTAAAAGCCGACCAGCTTCAAAACTATACAGACCTGGCGCAGGCCCTGCAGGGACGGGTTGCCGGCCTGATTATCCGCGGCGGCATCCCTTACCTGATGCGCAGCTACAACACACCCATGCAGCTCATCCTGGACGGCATGTACATGGATGCCGGTTTCCTTACAAGCATCAATGTGCAGGACGTAGAAAGTATCGAGGTTTTAAAAAGCGTGGGAAACACGGCAATTTATGGTTCCCGTGGTGGTGGCGGCGTATTGGTTATAAATACCAAACGCGGCGATGGCGGATCTTCGATGAGCCGGCCGGTTCCGGGAATAACTTCGTACTCGCCTAAAGGTTACACGATCACAAAAGAGTTTTACAGCCCGAAATACGACAAACCGGCGGTAAGTGAAATGCCTGACCTACGGACAACCGTATACTGGCGGCCAAACATCGTAACGGATGAAAAAGGGAAAGCGAAAGTGGAGTTTTATAATTCTGACGGCAGCGGTAATATGAGAGTTATTATCGAAGGCCTCGACCTGGATGGGAGACTGGCACACCAGGAAATAGTATATTCTGTAAACTAATACAACTCGTCACCGTGAGTGTTTATCTCAACCGGCGTAATTAACTAAGCAAGTATTTGAATAAAAGAGCGGCGCATACAGCCCCTATAATTGGCCCCACTACCGGTATCCAGGCGTATCTCCAATCGCTGCCGCCTTTGTTTTTTATAGGAAGTAAGGCGTGTACCATCCGCGGGCCCAAATCCCGCGCCGGGTTAATTGCATAGCCCGTTGTACCACCTAATGACAAACCTATCACCCATACCAGAAATGCAACCGGGATAGCGCCAACAGAACCCAGGCCGACAGGCGTTTTTGTAGCTGTTATTTCGGCGCCGGTAATATAGAAGATAACGAATATCAATACAAAAGCCCCGATAATTTCACTGGCGATATTCGATACATAGTTGCGAACCGCGGGCCCCGTACAAAAAACGGATAAGATAGCGCCAGGTTCATTGGTGCGTTTAAAATGATCGAAATACATCAACCAAACCACAAAGGCGCCCAAAAACGCACCTATGAATTGAGCGAGAATATAGGGCAAAACGCCATCCCAGGGAAATTTTCCGGCAACGGCCAGTCCGATAGTAACCGCCGGGTTTAAGTGAGCGCCACTATACGGCCCTGCAACTGTTACACCTGTAAAAACGGCCAGTGCCCAGGCAGTGGTGATCACCAGCCAGCCGCTATTGTTTCCCTTGGTATCCTTTAAGAGTACGTTGGCAACTACGCCATCGCCTAAAAGAATGATTAACATAGTACCTATTAGTTCTGCTGTAAATGGAGACATCTAGTATAAATTTAAGTTATTAACTAAACTTGTTCACTTTGCTGAGTGTCATCAGCGGAGCACTGTGCGGTATAAATGGCTTTTTCCCATCCCTGGATGCCTGCCTGTATTACCGGCTGGTCGCCGCCCGCGATAAATTCTTTTTCTGCCTGCCAAAGCTGCTGGATTTCTTCCACATTTTTCCAGTAACCTACGGCAAGCCCGGCAAGATAAGCGGCACCTAATGCTGTTGTCTCAACAATGGTGGGCCTTATTACTTTACAGTTCAGCAGATTTGCCTGAAACTGCATCAGCAGATCGTTGGCGGTAGCGCCGCCATCAACTCTTAACTCTTTGATCTTCATTCCAGCATCGGCCTCCATCGCCCTTAGTACATCCATAGTCTGGTAGGCTATCGACTCAATTGCCGCCCTGGCTATGTGGCCGGCTGTTGTACCGCGGCTTAAACCGACAATAGTGCCGCGAACATCGGGCTTCCAGTAGGGTGCACCCAGGCCCGCAAACGCGGGTACAAAAAATACTCCCCCGGTATCAGCCACGCTTAACGCGAGCTTTTCGATATCGGCGGATGTTTTAATGATGCCAAGGCCGTCGCGCAGCCATTGTACTACCGCGCCACCGATAAATATGCTGCCTTCGAATGCGTACTGCACTTCGCCATTAATTTTCCATGCTATAGTAGTCAGCAGGTTGTTTTTTGATGCTATAAACTCGTTGCCAATATTCATCAGCATAAAGCAACCAGTGCCGTAGGTATTTTTAACCATGGCCTTCTCAATACACATCTGGCCAAAAAGCGCCGCATGCTGATCGCCGGCCATACCCGCGATGGGTATTTTTGAAGCGAATATTGTTGTTGTCGTTTCTCCATATATTTCACTCGACTGTTTTACTTCCGGAAGCATACTTTTCGGGATATCCAGTAAGGCTAACAGTTCGTCATCCCATTGCTGAGTGCGTATATTGAACAGCATAGTACGGCTGGCATTGGTTATGTCGGTAACATGTACCTTTCCCCTTGTAAACTTCCACACCAGCCAGCTGTCTACTGTACCAAAAGCCAGCTTGCCGGCATTCGCTTTGTCGCGGGCATCTTCAACGTTATCGAGTATCCATTTTATTTTAGTACCCGAGAAGTAGGAATCTATCACCAAGCCAGTTTTGGAGCGGATTAAATCTGTTTTACCCTCGTTTTTTAGCTGGTTGCAAAATGGAGCGGTTCTTCTGTCCTGCCATACGATGGCGTTATAAACCGGTTCCCCGGTTTCACGATCCCAAACTATTGTTGTTTCGCGCTGATTGGTAATACCGATGGCTTTGATATTTTTACCATTGATGCCCATCTTAACCGTCGCCTCGGCCGCAACTCCGGCTTGTGTCGACCAAATTTCGTTGGGATCGTGTTCAACCCAGCCCGATTGCGGAAATATTTGTGTGAATTCCTTTTGCGCTACTGACCTTACTTTCCCATCGTGATCAAAAACAATGGCCCGGGAACTGGTGGTACCCTGATCTAAAGCTAATATGTATTCTTCCATATTTAAAAATACTATTGGTTTATAAAAAAGATAACTGGTTCAGGTATTGGGTTGATATGGCTCAAGCAAGTATGTCTGGGCCAGTTTTACAAATTTCTTTACTTCTTCTTCTTCCCATTCAGGGCTTTTTTGAAGTTCACCGGCCATTAGTTTTGCTACCACTGGCGCCATATCTACTGCTGCCCGTGCATCTAAAAATAACGCTCTTACCCTTCTGGCTAAAATATCTTCAACGGTACGGGCCATTTCATGTCTTACACCCCAAATAACTTCCACCTTTGTATATGGCAGGCGGCTGTGCAGCTTTTCTTTCCAGGCTGGGTTCTCCTGGGCAAGCTCAAGTAATGAGGCCTCGTCACTTCCATAAATATGAAGATGATTATTAAAGTCTACAGTTTTTGTGTTGCCATGAATCGATAATAATTTAGTTCTACTTTTTGAATAGTTAAGGTTTCCCACAGCAATGGCTTTGTCAATCGTATCTTCTGCCATACGGCGATAAGTTGTCCATTTACCGCCTGTAATAGTGATCAGTCCTGATTCTGAAACAATAAGCTTGTGACGTCGCGAGATCTCTTTCGTTTTTGACGATCCTTTTTCAATTGCCGCCAAAGGCCTCAAGCCGGCAAACACACTGAGTACATCTTTAAATCCAGGCGGTTTTGTGAGGTATTGTGAAGCTGTGCGCAATATGAAGTCGATTTCTTCCTGCAGTGCTACCGGCTCCATGCTATGGTGATCAATAGCGGTATCCGTAGTGCCTAGTACCAGCTTATCATGCCAGGGGACTGCAAAAAGCACCCTTCCATCATCCGTTTTTGGAATCATCAGCGCATCTTCACCTGGCATAAATGATCTGTCGATCACTATATGAATACCCTGACTTGGCTTTACCAATGGTTTTCTACCGGGTTTATCAAAATTTAAGATGTCGTCGACAAACACACCAGTGGCATTAATTACCGTTTTAGCTTTAAACGTATACATCAAATTGCTTTCGGCATCGCAAACCACAACTCCGGTTATTTTATTATCGCCTGATTTTGCCAGGTTTATTACTTTAAAATAGTTAAGCACTGTTGCACCCTGCTCCATGGCGGTTTGGGCCAGGTTTATGGCAAGCCTTGCATCGTCAAACTGGCCATCGTGATAAACGACACCTCCGAGCAAATTTTTTTGCTGAATGTTGCTTAACCTGTTTATCACTTCTTGTTTGGAAATATGTTTCACTCTCCCAAAACTTAGCTTTCCTGCCAATAAATTATACAGCGTTAGGCCGATGGTGTAAAAAGTGCCTGACCACCACTTATAATCTGGTATAATAAACGATTCATTCTTTACCAGGTGGCCTGCATTTTTAAGAAGCAGCCCACGTTCGTATAAGGCTTCCATAACCAAACCGATATCGCCCTGGGCCAGGTAACGCACGCCGCCATGTACTAATTTAGTGCTTCGGCTTGAAGTGCCTTTTGCAAAGTCGGCTTGTTCCAGTAAAAGTGTTTGCAATCCACGTGAAGCGGCGTCCACAGCCGCGCCGAGCCCGGTAGCTCCTCCACCGATAATAATTGCATCCCAGACCTTTTCAGCGCTGATGGCTTTGGCAACAATTTGATCTCTGGCTGTAGTTAGCATATTTATCGTCTAGCCGATGCTTCGGCCTGAAAACGTTTTACATCACCGCCAGGGTTCATGTCTTCAGGACTAATTAAATCTCTTTTGTCAGGTCTTTCAAACACTTAAAATTAACAATATCCTGTTCATAATATGCCGCCGGCGAGTATTCATAATCACAAAGATGTTTTGCTATTGCCAGTGTTCCGCAATTAGATTATAATAATGAATATAATGAAGTTTTTGATAAGCTATCTCCTTTGTGTACAAATGATTCGTTAATGAATCCCGGCGAGGAAATCTACCTGAACGTCATTTCAACGAAACGGACACAGGGATTGACTGAGAAATCTAAACATAACACCGCCTGTTTGTCCGTTACTAATCCAGGACTATGGAAGCGCGCCCGCCAAATAAGATTTGTCTCATTTCCCGTCTCAAAAATCTAAACGAGCAGTTTTTGAGGAACTATTCGAAATTTGATGGAAATGCTTAACATAACGTTTAGTTATCGGACAATAAAGCAAGGGCCACTAATAAGCTAAAAAAAGATTTTTATTCTAATTTTCTAAAATCAGTCACCTTGAACCTATAGGCACCTAATTCATACTCATCAATTAAAAGCCCTCCTCCCTGTAAGGACAAGATCTTTTTTAACTTAGCATCTATTGTGTAATGAGCGCCTGTTTTTATTTTTTTCATTTGGGCCTCCGTTACATCTCCTAATAAACGAACGTTTATTTTATTTAAAACGCTTGGCTCTGCTCGTTCCGGGTCATTGAAAGTTTTAAATGTCACCAAATAAACGGTTTTACCGTTATCATCTACCTTTTGAACCTCCTCTGCATTTAAAGGTAAATTTTCTAAAAAATCAGCCCTCTTCGACCACATCCGTACGCTGTCGACAAATATCTTATCTACGCTAGCTTCTACCACTTCATTGGTTGACCATTCGGGGTGGCTTTCAATAAAATGCCTAACCTTTAGTTCTAAAGGAATTCGATTTTGTGCATCCAAAACTGATTTCGGCTGGTTTGGCTGGCACGCTATTAAAAAAGATAAGGCTGCGGTAGGTAAAAGTATTTTCATTAATTAGAGAAATTTTTTAATCAAAATGCGAATATAATCAAGACCTGTTACCCAAATAAATAAAGTCAAGATAATAACAGATCATGCCTTAGCTAAGTTGTATAATATGTTCATCCTATTTATTAATTCGTAGTCCGATGCGGATTCTAAAAATTAGGTACAGCGTCGCTCTTGTTTACAGGAATGGGAAGATTTCGGCATCCTTGTATTCTTCTATCTTCAAATGCAACAGAGGTTTTTTTAAGGTTCTCTTTAAGATAAGCCAAGATTTTCATCCCGAGTATAAAATTGTCATGGGAATAATCCGATAAATTATATTCATGAGATGCTATGATCGATAGGTGGATATTATTGCGAATGTCAAATAACTTATTTATCTGATCGAAAAATTTTTCAGGCAAACCAAGTCGCTCGTGGAATAGATTAATGGCCTGTTTTCCTTTAATGTGCCGTGTACTGTTGATGTATACCGGGCAGGATGAATTATATTTACAAATACCACTTTCTCGAACGCAATAAGCATGAAGTGCGCTAAGTTTCGAAATTAATAAAGCCTCTATAATGGATGTTAGATTTATTATGGCCTGTTTAACAAACAATTTTTTTACAATACCAAAAAGGTTTATTCTGTATAAAACGAAAGTATGCAAATCATTCTGCATCAGAGCGTAAGCTATGCTAGCGCGCAAATTAGGATCTGAGACATTAACGTCTAAATCAAAAAGCTCTGTAAAATATTGTCGTTTTCTAATGTAGTTATCTGGAATATTAACTAAATTGAAAGAGTTGGGGTTGATATTTACATGTGGTGTATTAACGTGTTTTTTTATTATTAATTCCAATTGCTTTATAGCATCGTTTGCGTTGTCAAACGCATTTTGTATCTCTTCCTTCTCTTCGTGAGTCATGCCAGAAAAAATCTAATTAAATCTTAAAGCCGTTGCTCCATGATAAATAAGGTAATTCGTCGAGTACAGCTTAGGATGTTGCCGCAGTTATTTTTCTCTTACTTGCCGCATTTGATATGAAAGATCATCTTTTAAAGAGTTCTTCAATCCACCTGTATACATAAAGGGAAACAAAATGATGAACAAACTCAACCAGGAAAAGCCATAGACGAATATTACATAGTATAAGCTACATATAAATATTGGACCCACGGTAAGCTTCAGCAATTTGTAATCTCTGCCGCAATAGTAGACAAAAAAAGTTCCTAGTAACACGGAAGAAAAAAGTATGAATACAAATGCACAAAGACACGCAACAAATAAATTGAAAGTAAGTCCCCAGTCATAAACATATCTCAAGAAAAAGTTCATCGCGATTGGAGTTCCAAAAGCTATCAGAAGCATAAGCAACATTTTAACACTTTTATTCATGAGCTAATTGGTTATATTTATCTAATTATCTACTCAACTTTGAAAGTTTCCACTTCTTAGAAGAAATTAATATATTTATTTTTATAAAAGCACAGAGTTTGTAATCAATTGATCACTACTTCGGCAAAACCTTTATTATTATAAATTTCCCATTCTTAACCTGATTGTAATTGCCATCCTCATCAACGTAAAAAAGTTCTCCTGTTTTTGTGTCTAATATTCTTGTATAACCCTCCTGATTAATCGCCATAGTATACCTTCCTTTTTCAAACCCCTCACTAATCTTAAAAAGTAAATAGGTTGCAAAAACCGCTACGATTAAAAATAGAATTTTTAGGATGTTATTAATCATTTTAATATGCTAATTGATTAAAAATAGTTGATTTAACGGTTACAGATTTAGAAATTTTCGTATTTCTTCATCTTCCTTTCCAAGCGTTCTTATCCATCGGCCCGTCTTTGAATTAAATTTAAAAATATCAAAAACAGGAAAAATAGCGTCTTTTTTTTCATTTGTGTAGGAACCTTTAATACATATATAAACAGAATTCAGGCTATAATTAAAAGGCTCTAAAACAAATTCAATAGACTTTCCTGTTTCGTAAGTTAAATGAATGCCATCTGGGAAAGGATGGCTAAAAGTATTTAGCATATGTAAACCTCTGGGAGTATTTAGTAACACAGCTGATTCCAATTTAACATCATAAGCGTTAGCACTTTTACCTGAACAGTATGGAATATCAAATGATGTAGTTGAGTCGTTGATTTTTGTTACTGATATACCTCTATGACAAATATCTATAACCGGCCGAGTGATCGGATTTTCTTCCTCTTTAATCCTTTTTTGAAAGTAATAAGAGCCAAAACCACCTAAAGCGGCCATTACCAATCCAATCAATGTAAAAACCTGAGACCATGTTACAAGTGATTGAAAACTCATATGATTTAATATTTTCACTATCTATTGATTTGGGCGATTTGTCCTATGGTAGATGTTATTCCAGACTATTAATATGTTCCTTTAATGAATAAAAATCCACGGTATGGTGTTAACCCCAACAGAAGATAAAACCTATAGCTATATCGTATAATTTATATACCATAGTATTTTTTCAACAACTCTACTAGCAAGCCACCAGCTGCCGCCACACCGACCTCCCAAGAACCCTCTATCGATTTATTAACCATCTTAGATAGCCATTTTTTTACATTAGGTCCGAATTGGTTGTTTTCCAAGCTTTCGACAGCAACAATATCGGCAATTTCGTTAGTGTCATCTATGTTCACTTTATTCTTAATAAGTTCGTCTTTTAGGCCCGAAATATCTCCTTTAGTTACATTTACATTTGCAGTGATTGTGTTGTGATTTCCCGAAGTTATAATATTGCCTTCTCCTGAAGAGTGAATATTAATTTGTGTCATAATATGCGTTACTGATTTATTTAATTCATTTTTGTCAATAGAATATTCGTCGATTTCAGGGAATTGTTGTTCTAGTTTGAGTATTAAGTCAAGAAATTTTGCTCTTATCTTTGAAATCGAATTAACAAATTCGCCAATATGTACTTGTATTCTCCCTTCGATAATTTGGATTTCTGCACCATTTTTCTGCGCCTCTCTCGTTAACATTGCGCAGAAATCCGCACCCATTGGCTTGATGATGGTGTCGCCATATTTACCAGTCGAAGTGTCTTCTAAAGATTTTACTCCATCATCGATTTTAAACTTTATCAATTCTTTCGCTATTTTATCCCCGAAAATTGATACTGGCAGCATTGTATTTTGTTGATAATTGTACCCGTCTGAAATAGTTCCAATTGGGCTTGCTTTAGCTATTCTATATTCAGGAATTTCATCTGAATAATTAAAACCATTTAATTCTTTATTCACCCATTCATAAAGTGGAACATTCCCAATTCTACTTGCGAATACTTGCGTTTTTAACAACGGAGTTGTAAGCGACTTTTCATCATCAGATAATAGCTTAATAATTTCTTTTATCATTCCTATCGAAGTTTATAATAACATATAACGATTTGCAGGTTTGCGATGGCGGGTTTGTAACCACAAACATTAATGCGACCACCTAAACCACCATCAACGACAAAACTGTGTGCGAGCACGAACCTAACCTTTTGTAAATGTGGTGTTATACGCTGGTTTTTCCGTTTTTATCAATTAGTCGTTGGTCTATTTTCTTTGTTAGTTCGTACACGTATTCAAAATAGTCTGCAGCATTTTCTTTTGCGAAGTTTTCTATATGTAAAGCTTGCATGAACGGAATTATCTTCTGATTCACAGTTACAGGTTTAATTTCTGTCGATTGTGAAAAACCGCCTTGAAACATCGTCGTTTCGTTAGGTAGCCCATTTAAAATTTTTGTTGAGTCTGCGTGAGAAAAACCATTTCTCATTAATTCTCGAATCGTGTTGAATAAAAATTCTTTCTCATTCTCAGTTATTAAGTCAAGCTTTCCGCATTTTTCAATAGAGTTTCCTAATGGAATTGAGCTGTATTTTTTATTCGGTTCCTCAAACGTAGAATCCCAGTCTCGAACTGGTTTTTGTCCGATTCCTGCTTCGTTATAAATTAACGATAACTTCAAAAGTCTTTCGAGTAAATTATTTGTCAAAGTGATCGATGCTCTGTAAAATTCGAGTATAGGCATTTGTTAATTTCAAATACAGTACCCCCTAATTCACTGAATACGTCACATTCAAAATCAAAATATTTGGAACGACTTTGAAAATTACTATTAAAGTTGTCTATTAATGCTTTTACAAAAACTTCCTTTTCCATATTTTGAACTCGGTTTTTACCCGTTTTAACCTCACTTTAACTTATTATTAATAAGGATGATAAGGCCGTTCTTATGGAACTCCTGTGGCTGATTACGCCATCTTGCAACCTCTTTCAAATATAATTTCTTTAACCCACATAATAATCCTTTTCATTCCGATCCTTTATACAATTTAAACCTCAGCTATGAGAAAAATCTCCTCCACACAGGAACGATAGTTTCGATGCCCCATTCAACCAACTCCATGCAGCATCCAGTCAGACTCGGTGATACTTAGCGGAAAATATTCGGAAGCACTTGAAACAAAAAAGTCTTCGCAATGGAGGGTTTTGTGTAGTTGTGAACTTGCATCGGTTCCACCCCGTCTCACAAAACCCTCCTTTTATGATACAACCAAAACCAACCTCACAACCCCGCGTATCCCTTAAAAATCCATCTCAAATGGGCATCTCAAAAACTCAATACCAATTTAATAAAATGAGACGGGAATAAGAGACATCGGTAGCGGCCACGAAACAATTGCGAACGCGCGTTCGTAATTTTCGCTGTGGTTTATGTTTGCGCTTAAAATCGTGAAGTCTATACAGTCAATCATTCGCATCTGCCAGGCAATTTCAGGACGAGATAGATAGCTATGTTAGGATTACCAGCAACCATTGTATAGCTAATCCAGGATTATCAACCCAAGATGTAAAGTATTTCAGGACGGAACAAGGCCAAGCCAAACAGGGTACAAATCCCATTTTTCTTCGGATCTTCTTCGGATGATATACGGATTGCCTTCGCATATTCTATAAACATTATGTGATGATTATCCATCGGATTATCGTTTCGGATTATTTTTTTATATTTAAAATACCAAAACCTTATAACAATCATTATGGGAAAACTTCCAAACGGAATTCTTGGCGGTATCAGCGGAAAAGTCGGCACCGTAGTTGGCTACGTTATGAATGGGAAGGCTTATGTTCGCAGCGCACCACGCAAGAGCGAGCAAAAGCCAAGCGCAGCACAATTGGCCATGCGGCAGCGTTTTGCGCTGGCTCAGAACTGGTTAAAGCCCCTGACTCCTTTCGTCAGGATTGGGTGCAAAAATTACGGCAGCTCAGGCCGGGGCTTTATCGCCGCTAAATCCTATTTGATGCATTATGCGCTCACCGGGACGCACCCGGAGGTCTCAGTTGACCCGGCGATGGTGATGGTTGCCTGGGGCAAGCTCCCGCAAGCAACAGGTGCTTCTGTCAGCCTGGACGCCTCGGGTAACCTCTCTTTTCAATGGGATGCCAACGAATATCGTGGCACCAATTTTCAAAACGACCATGTCATGTTATTAGCCTATATACCGGAAGCTAAGCTGGCGGCTTTTGATCTTTGCGGCGCCCGGCGAAGCAAGGGAGGAGACACGCTGAAGCTTGATGCCGGCTTCTCTGGAAAAGAGGCGGACGTATATATGGCGTTTATCACGGAAGAACGTGAAGAGCTGTCGAACAGTCAGTACCTGGGGCGAATTACAGTTATATGATTTTGAGTCAAAACATGGCCGGTCGGCCAGTTTGCACTTTTCGATATCAGCAGCTATTGCTAATTTTAATGAGTTGTTTTACGTGCCTAAAGGACAACACCAACCGCCTGGTAAATAATTAACGTTACTCCCCTGATTTGGAGTAATCGAGTTCACGTACTTTTATATATTGGTTGGCTTGCTCTTCATAATACAATTCGACATAATGACTGCTATCTAAAATCTTAACTACCCTTCTGTTCTTTTTAGGCTGGCCTTTGATCAGTTCACTATCCCAGTCATACGTAAATTCTTTCTTGGTTGCATCATAATCGCCTATCTGCATCTGAATATCGCTCCCAATGTGATTATTAATGGATGTGGTATAAAATTTCATTCGGGTATTATCATACCCTTCTATCTGCATACTTTTATAATTATCTTCCTTCATTTTTCCATTAGCAATTGGCAGTGGCAATTTACCGCCGGTGATTTCTACGCTGTAGAAACGACCATCATAAATAGGTTTACGCACAAGCGTTCCTTTTACAAAACTCAATTTAGCATCCTGGAAATTCCAGGTTCCGACGAGTTGGTTAAGCAGCGCGTGGTTATTGCCTGGTCGGGAATAATCCAGCATTTGATTCATTTGTTCATTGCCCTTCTGCTGTGAAAATCCCGGCGTTTGAATCAATAGTGCAAATAGTATTGAGGGAATAATTTTCTTGAGATAGCTTTTCATAGTGATAGATTTGACGTCAATAACCAAATTTAGGAAATAGCTGCATTAATGGTATTAATTCTTCTGAATCCATTCCACCTGCGGTTGGTGCAAGATGCCTGAGGAGTGTCTTAGAAAACAAGAAACAGACAAATAGTCCCGCGCCTCATTTCGCTGCCCCATCTAGCCATGAAACACAGACCGCGGTACAATAAACCTGATGGGCGCGGAAAGCTTTTTTGCGGCTTGGCTCCTTCTCCTTCGGAGAAGGCGGGGGATGAGGCCCCAAAAAACTTGTAGCAACAGCAGGGCTGCAAATGCCATGCAAGATGCCGTTGGTTTTCAAATATTCCATAAGCCTTAAAACAGTGCCCATTACTTGTACATGGAATTCAACACCGTTTCGATTATCATCTAAATAAGCCCCTGTTTTAATTTGCCCCGTAACTCATTATATTATAAGTCTTGCTGATTGCCTTAATTATTCGGATTGCATCTGCAATATTATTATGCATGCATAAAAAATTGTAATAACTTACGCCCTTTAACAGACCACTTTATGAATACTATTCAGCTAAGCGTTCGTGACAAGATTGCTTATCTTACACTAAACAGGGGGCGCTCAAACCCGATAAATACAGAATTGTGTAATGAGCTGTTACGGGCTATCCGTGATATCGAATCAGATGAAAACATCGGGGGATTGATTTTAGCGGGCGGAGAGGGATTTTTTTCAGCCGGGGCGGATCTCATCGAGCTATATGATTATAATGAAGAAGAAGTTCGCAACTTCTGGACGACTTTTCTGCAACTTACGGCCAGGTTAGCGGCTTTTAAAAAACCTCTTGTAGCTGCTATAAATGGCCACAGTCCGGCAGGCGGCTGCGTAATGGCCTTATGTGCTGATTACCGCGTTATGGCCGAAGGAAAGTACATCATCGGGCTGAATGAAGTGCCCGTTGGCATCATTGTGCCGAACAGTATTTTCAGCCTTTACTCCTTTTGGGTTGGGACGGCAAACGCGCATCGGTTTTTGCTGGAAGGAAAATTGTTAACCGGCGAAGAAGCGCGCGATTGCGGCTTAGTTGATGAGCTGGTGAGGCCCGAATCGATCATTACTTCCGCCGAGCGGCAGATGAAGAAATATCTCCAGTTAAGCTGGAAAACCTGGCAGCAAAGTAAAACGAATATCCGGCAGGACCTGGTCGCAAAATTATCGGCCGATTTCAGTCCCATGCTCGACGAAATGCTTAAACAATGGTGGGCGCCGCAAACCAGGGCAGCTCTGCAGGTGATCATTGAAAATCTTAAAGGAAAATCCGCAAAAAATGGATAATCAATTTGCTTCGGAAATGTTAAGGGATAACGCTTTTAAGGGAAAGACGTTTATCGTAACCGGCGGCGGCACAGGCTTAGGAAAAGCGATGGTTACCTATTTTTCAAAACTTGGCGCCAATACCGTTATAACCAGCCGCAAACTGGATGTGCTGCAAAAAACTGCTTTCGAGATTGAGCAACAAACCGGTAATGCTGTTTTAGCGCTTGCCTGCGACGTACGGAATTACGATGAGGTTGAAAAGGTAATTGAAGCAGCTCAAGATAAATTCGGCCGTATCGACGGCCTGGTAAATAACGCGGCGGGAAATTTCATCTCTCCTACCGAGCGTCTTTCGGCTAACGCATTTTCAACTATCATTGATATCGTTTTAAAAGGAACGGTAAACTGTACGCTGGCGGCCGGAAAATCCTGGATAGACAAAAAACAGCCGGGAACAATTCTGAACATTGTAACCACTTATGCTTTTACCGGATCCGGTTACGTCGTACCTTCGGCCTGCGCAAAGGGTGGCGTTCTGGCTATGACGCGTTCATTGGCTGCTGAGTGGGGCAAATATAATATCCGTACGAATGCTATCGCCCCGGGGCCATTTCCAACCAAGGGCGCATGGGAGCGCTTGCTGCCGGGTGATCTTGCTGAAAAATTCGATTTTAAAAATCGTGTACCCTTAAAGCGCGTGGGCCATAACCAGGAACTCGCGAACCTGGCGGCCTTTCTGCTCTCTGATTTTTCGGCTTACGTAAACGGGGAAGTAATAACTATTGACGGCGGCGAATGGCTGCAGGGTGCAGGACAGTTTAACGGACTGGAAGCTATACCGAATGAGATGTGGGATGAACTGGAGAAGATGACGAGATCGGCGAAGGGAAGCTGAGATGGTTGATGGTTGATGGGGAATGGAAAATGGTTGTTGGGGAATGGACCATGGCTGATGGCTGATGGATGATGGAGAATGGGTAACAGGGAATGGGGAATGGATAGGAGACGGGAAAGTTGTTCATAAATCGTTAGGCTAGCGTTCATGCGGAAGGCCAAAGCTGACGCTGATTGCCGGCAGCAAATCGTTAATTGCAGTGCCCAGCGTTAGGGATTGAAACGAAAAGCCCGCATGTGCCGAAGGCGCAGGGGACTTGCAGTGGAAAGCCCGGCACGCCTGCCGGCGGGCAACGCCCAAAAAGAAGGAAAGTTGATTGGTTGATGGTTAATAGTACATGTTCGATAGTAGATGGTTGATTGCCGATAGTTAATGGATGAAAGCTCACACCAGCCAACAATAACAGATCACTAAAAAATAACAACACATTTATGCAATATAACCCGGAATTTATGACACTCGCCTACGAAGAAGCCCTCAAAGGTTATAATGAAGGCGGGATTCCGATCGGCTCGGTGCTTGTTCATAAAGGCAAAGTAATAGGAGCCGGCCACAACAAACGCGTGCAAAAAGGCAGCGTTATCCTGCACGGCGAGATGGATGCTTTGGAGAACGCGGGACGGCAGCCAGCCTCCGTTTACCGGGAATGTGAGCTTTACACCACTCTCTCCCCCTGCCCGATGTGTTCCGGTACAATTTTGCTTTACGGTATACCTAAAGTCATCGTAGCGGAGAACCAAACATTTATGGGAGCGGAAGAACTGCTTCGTTCAAACCAGGTGGAAGTTATTGTTGTAAACGACGAAAGATGCCATGAGCTTATGCAAAAGTTTATCGCCGAAAAACCTACGCTCTGGAACGAAGATATCGGCGTGTAACGGATTGTTTACAGTACCGATTTTAAACCGTTTTTGCCTGTAGTTTGCGTATTTTTGCCATATGAATATCCGCTTTGGCGAAACTCAGACACAGGAGCAGACATTTACTTTTGAAGAACTACTTGCCGGCCTTAAGGTCAACCACCGGCTTATACTTTGGAACGATGAAGTAAACACTTTTGAACATGTGATTTACTGCCTTATAAAATACCTCGATTACAGCGATTCCCAGGCTGAGAAAATTGCCTGGAAAGTTCACAACGACGGTAAATGCAATATATTGGAAGGTTCCTTTACTGAACTGGAAGTTTATCGCAAAATTTTGCAGCAGGAAGGCCTGACCGTGAGCATCGACTAACATTCACACAAATTTGTTACTGTAATAATGCGGTTACCAGGCCCTAACACTCAGTTTGTGGTCTTTCCTTTGCATTAACTTTTCAGATAATTATTATCCATGAAATCACTATCAAGGGCCTTAGCCCTCGCCGCCATATTAACAGTGTTGTTTTCTGTTAAACTATTTTCGCAAACCGCCGGTACCGGTACGGTTTCGGGAAAGCTTGTTGACGAAACCGGCAAAGCCATCGACTTCGCCAGCGTTGCGCTTGTTAAAAAATCCGACAATCAAACGCTGCGCTCAACGCAGACCGATCCGCAGGGAAATTTCAAAATCGCCAATGTTCCGTTCGCTGATTACATCTTAAAGATCAGCTTCGTTGGCTATCAGCCATACGCGAATAACGCCATAACCGTTAGCGCCCAGAATACCGACATCGCCTTAGGTTCTGTTAAAATGACGACTGGAAAGACCAACGTACTTAAAGAAGTTGTAGTACAGGGTCAAAAGAACGCCATGCAGATTGGTATCGACAAAAAGATTTTCAACGTGGATCAGAGCCTTGTAAGCCAGGGTGGTTCTGCAACAGACCTCCTTACAAACGTTCCGACCGTTGCAGTAGATATCGATGGAAATGTGAGCCTGCGGGGAACTTCAAATGTTAAGATCCTGATCGACGGAAAGCCATCTGCATTAGCGGGCGGTAACATAGCCGACGTTTTGCAATCATTACCTGCCAGCTCTATCGAAAGTATTGAACTGATCACCAACCCATCATCCAAATACCAGGCAGATGGACAATCGGGGATCATCAATATTGTCCTGAAAAAGAATCAAAAAGTTGGCTTAAACGGAATGGTAAGTGGGGGTGCCGGAAATCTCGACAACTACAACGCCAGCACTAATCTTAGCTACCGCGATAAAAAAATAAACCTGTATGGAAACTACAGCTACCGCAATGGTTATCAAAAAGGAAGCGGATTTACGAATACAACCACCTACGAGGGCCAAACATCTCTTGTAAATAATAATTCGATTTCCAGCGGAAAAAATATCGGTAATAATTTAAAGCTTGGTTTAGATTACTATTTAAGCCAGCGCGCAACTTTGGGAATTTCTGGAAACGCTAATTTTCGAAACGGCGATCGCGATGAAGATTTAAATTATTTTTATGATGACCTATCCAGGTACACTACCAGTATTCGTAATTCAGATCGTAACAGCAAAGACAAAACATATGACTGGAGCCTTGATTACACGCAAAAATTCAAAAAGAAAGGTGAAGAATTAACAGCGAATTTTTCATACGGCAAAGGCAACGATAACGATTTACAGAACTTTAATCAAACGTATCAGGGAGATGCATCAAAAAGGGATTCTCTTACGTCAAACCGACAAACAGACACAGAAGCTGGAAAAAATTACAATATCCAGGTTGACTACACCCTGCCAGTAAACGATAAAGTGAAATGGGAAGCTGGTTACCGCTCTACCATCCGTAACGAGTTTGACACGCAGCTTTTTGAGACCAACCAGGATGGTATATACAACATCGAATACGATCAAACGAATGATTTTAAATTGGAGGATATTGTTCATGCGCTCTACACGAATTACCAAAACCAGTTTACGAAAACATTTGGGATGCAGATAGGCTTGCGTGCAGAGCAGGCGTATTTGAACACCGAATATATCGGTAAAAATCCGTTGGAGCCCAAGAATTCCCAATCAAACCTTGATTACTTCCGGGTTTACCCAAGTATTTTCTTTACCAAAAAATTTGGTGGCGAGCAACAGTTACAACTAAGCTACACTCGTCGTGTTAATCGTCCTCAGGGATGGATGGTCAATCCTTTTCTAGATCGTACCGATCCGAGCAACTTTCGCGCAGGAAATCCTTCGTTAAAACCAGAAGACATTCACTCATTTGAGCTAGGTTATTCGAAATTCTGGGATGCAGTCAACTTTACCTCTTCTGTTTACTACCGGCAGGTGAACGATGTCATTCAGCCGGTACGTTCTATCCTGCCAACCAATAATCTGATTACCTTGACAAATTTTTACAACCTGACAAGCAGTAACGCAATCGGGCTGGAGCTTATTTCGAAAGCAGATATTAACAAAGCCATCAGTTTGACGGGAAACGTGAACTTATTTTACAACAGGCTTGAAGGAAACGAACAATATAATCTTCAGAGCAGCGATGGTTATAATTGGAACGCAAACCTAATTGGAAACTTTAAGTTGCCCAAAAACATCTCGGCTCAATTCAATATGAACTATTCAGCTCCTCGAAACACAGCTCAGGGCACAATGAAAGAAATGTTCGGCACAGATGCCGGCATACGATACGACTTTTTGAAAAACCGGGCCGGCAGTCTTTCGTTCAATATGCGGGATATATTCAATACCCGACGGTTTGGACAAACGACCGAAACACCCGAATTAATACAAGATTTCGAACGTAGAAGACAAGGCCAAATGGGCATGCTGACATTCAGCTACCGTTTTGGCAAAAGCGATTTTAATAATCAGCAGCGAAAGAAAAGGGACCAGGACCAGCAACAGCAATCCTCTCCTGAAGATTACGGAGGAGGCGGAAAGTAACATCAAACAGAAGCCGGGCTATCAAAAATTCCGGCTTTTTTTGTCCATATTTAAAAATAGCATGTCGTAATTACCCCTTAATTATGCCTCAATGCTCCCTTACGTGATGATAGTTTACAGTTTATCTTTGGTATACAAAACATTAAAACCATGACAACTAAAACAACTAAGATCGTCTTCTGGACATCGACAATTATCATCTTTCTGATGGAAGGTGTAATGCCGGCATTAACCTCGCAAACAGAATTAGCTAAAGAAGGTATTCGCCATTTGGGTTACCCGGAATATTTCGGAACCGCGTTTACAGTTTTTAAAGTGCTGGGAGCACTTGCGCTGATCATTCCAAAAGTATCGCCACGAGTTAAGGAGTGGGCTTATGCCGGCTTTGCTTTTGATTTCATATTCGCGTGCATAAGCCATGCCGCAGTTGATGGTTTTGGATTTCAGACCATCATGCCGCTGATAGTGATGGGAATACTAATTACCTCGTACATATCTTACCATCAGTTAAAAAGCTACGAAAACGTTGATTCCTTAAATGTTGCTTTAGGTAATAAAACGGATTCAAATGTCGCTTTTTAAACGAAGGGCTTAATAAATGCACAGTCGCTAGCGGAGACAGCATTAGGGTTTGCTACTTCACCATCGCAACTTAATTAGTGGGATGAAACGGCCTTCAACCCAATAATTGAACCAATCAGCATCACGAGAAAAAAAAGCCTCCAGAACTCGGCCGGTTCTTTAAAGATCAGGATTCCGACTATTACAGTTCCCACAGCACCGATGCCCGTCCACACAGCATAAGCCGTACCAATAGGCAATGTTTGCGTTGCTTTATATAGCAGGAACATACTTATCGCCAAACAAACAAAAAATCCAATCATCCATCCGGTTGCCGCGGCACCGGATGTTTCCTTTGCCTTACCCAGGCAAGCTGCAAATCCGGTTTCAAAAAATCCGGCAATTATCAGGATAATCCAATTCATATTCTATTGAGATACTGTACAAAAATAGTTAACTCAATAACGTGCAGGAAACGGAATTGGTAAATACCTGTAAAATCAATTGACCTTATGCTTCTTATTGATTAAAAGACCGAGCTTTATGCCGCCGGTTATACCAAGTCCGCTGTTTTCATTGGTAATAAGTCCGTAATGATAACCGGGTTCCGAGTAATATTCGTTGTCGGTATTGGAATCCTGGTTATCAATCGCGTAACCAACACCTCCATAAATATCAAGCGTAAGCAGCTCGCCTAAAATCCACTGCTTCCCGAGATTTAAGATCAAGCCGCCAAATGCTACCGTTTCTTTAGTTGGTCCGATAGATGAAGTAGCGTCTTTGTTAAGGTATGCAATAACGTTTTGGCTATATACGCCGGAAATGATTTCAGGCTTCGCATAAAATCCCTGTAAAACGTGCGTGTATTTGGTGCCGCCGCGGACGAAGTCTGGCAATCGCATAAATTTGTACCCGCCGTTGAGATAAACGCCTGCTGCGTTTTTATGAATCGTTTGGGAGCTATTAGTCGCCGGATCATAATATTCAATCTTCTCCTGTTTTCCTAAACCAATAATTCCAAGGCCAATCTCATATGATCTTCCCGGTCTTATACTGTGTTCGAAATTGAGCTGAGTATAGCCCAAAAGCGGCGACAGGAAATTAATTTTAATCGCGCTCTTCGCCTGATCCGCATAGAGAGCGGGGTCTTTGAGACTACTTTGGTAAATCTCCGTCCGTCCGTCTTTGTAAACAATCTTAATTAACTGGTCTCTATCTACAGCGTAAGCAGGGCCGTCCGGATCAGAAAATAGCTTGTACTTAACTTCTCCGGTGCCGACCTCCAAAACTTTTACTTCTACAACTTCGCCACCTTTTTTATAAAGCTTATCCTGCGAGTAAGCAATTAGTGAAGTAAACAATGTGAATAAGGAAAGGTAAATTGTCTTCATATTAAACTGAAAATAAGAACTTAAATTAAGAATACGATTTTAAAATGATTCCGGCTTTGTACAAAAAATAAAAGCATCCCTATCGGGATGCTTTCGAGGTATAAGTGGAGAATTAAAGTGCTTACCAGTAAATTGTATATAAAACAGTTAGTAACACGCCAATAACAATGGCGCCAATCGCGAAGCCAGGGGTTGTCTTGAACATTTTAGTGTCAACCTCCAAACCATGTGAGCGGGTTCCTTTACTGTTTTCGATCATACTAATGATATACATACCAATGATACAGAAAACAAATACGAAGCCCATGCGGTCAAGGAAAGGTATTTCATAAACTCCGTTAACCGGCACGGCAAATCCGAATGGTGCAAGGAAAGACAGATCCATCATGCCAGGCAGGAATTTCAGGAAAAGCGAAGCGATAAAACCGCCGATAGTTGCGAACAACGCTGCGTTCGAAGTAGCTTTTTTCCAGAAGAAACCCAGAATGAACATCGCGAAAATACCAGGAGAAACGAATCCGGTATACTCCTGGATATATTGGAAACCACCTTTTTTATCGATACCCAGGTGAGGCGCGATTACAACTCCTAAAATCATTGCTACAACAACTGAAATTTTTCCTGTATTAACGAGGGCCTTCTCATTTGCATCCGGCTTGATCACTTTTTTGAAAATATCTAAGGTAAAGATCGTCGCGATACTGTTCGCCTTACCGGCAAGTGATGCTACCACCGCTGCGGTTAAAGCAGCAAATGATAAGCCTTTCAATCCGGCAGGCAGTAAGTTCAGCAGAACCGGGTATGCCCTGTCCGGATTTACTTCGCCACCCTGTATCATTTCGCTCTGGAATCCGCCTTCTTTGTACAGAACGTAAGCAGCGATACCAGGGATTACCACGATGATCGGCATCAGGAGCTTCAGGAAAGCAGCAAATAAAATACCTCCGCGAGCGGTTGGTAAATCTGCACCCAATGCCCGTTGTGTGATGTACTGGTTACAACCCCAGTAGTTTAAGTTCACGATCCACATACCACCAACCAGCAGGGTTAAACCCGGAAGATCAATATAGTTAGGATTATCCTTTTTGAAAATCATGTGGAAATGCTCATTGGCATGCGTTGTCATCAGGCTAAATCCATTTAACACGCCTGTTGTCCCGTAATGTTCCGCAACAAGGTTTAATGCCAGGTAAGTTGTAGCTAAACCTCCAAGTATTAAGAAGAACACCTGGATAACGTCGGTATAACCGATAACCTTCATACCTCCCAGTGTAATGATGATCGCAAAAATTGCAATCGCATACATACAGAAAGTAAGATTAAAGCCCGAAATCGCACTCACCGCAAGCGCACCTAAATATAAAATAGACGTCAGGTTGACCACTACGTAAAGCAGTAACCAGAAAACAGCCATGATCATCGCGACAGTTCCGTTATAGCGTTGGCTAAGAAACTGTGGCATGGTGTATATCTTATTCTTTAAATAAACGGGAATAAAAAACACCGCAACGATAACCAGCGTTGCCGCTGCCATCCATTCGTAGGTTGCGATGGCAAGGCCCATTTTAAAGCCCGAACCACTCATCCCGATAAATTGCTCGGCTGAAATGTTTGAAGCGATAAGTGATGCGCCGATAGCCCACCAGGTTAATGATCCTTCTGCAAGGAAATAATCGTGGGAACCGCTGGCCTGCGATTTTTTCTTGTTATAAATCCACAGTCCGTAGAACGAAACGATGAGGAAATAGATCAGGAAAACAATGTAGTCTTTCGTGTCAAGAGTCTTCATTTATAATTAGTTTTTTAGATTTAGGTTTAACGGGGTTTGAAAAACCGTCCTAAAATAACCAAATCTATTTATTATCAAATAAATCTGTTAATAAGATTTTCGAGGTACTCCTGTTTGCCGCTGATTACCGCTGGTTCGCCTTTTTCAATTGCGTAGTCCCTTAAGTGTTCTAATGACAATTTACCGTCTTCAAACTCTTTCCCTTTACCACTGTCGAACGATGAATAACGTTCTTCGCGAATCTTTCTGTAATCGGATTGTTGCAGGATATTGTCGGCAATTACCAACGAACGCGCGAAATTATCCATTCCACCAACATGCGCATAGAACAGGTCAGCCGGATCAGTTGAATTTCTGCGAATCTTAGCGTCGAAATTCACACCACCGCCTTGCAAGCCGCCGCCTTCAAGGATGATCAGTTGCGATTCAACCAGTTCGTTCAAATCATTCGGGAACTGATCGGTATCCCAGCCATTCTGATTATCTCCGCGGTTTGCGTCGATCGAACCCAGTAAGCCGGCATCAACTGCTACCTGCAACTCATGCTGGAATGTATGACCAGCCAAAGTAGCATGGTTTACCTCGAGGTTTAGTTTAAAATCGTTCAATAATTCATATTGCCTTAAGAAGCCGATCACCGTCGCAGCGTCATAATCATATTGATGCTTCGTTGGCTCACATGGTTTTGGCTCGATAAAGAATGTCCCTTTGAACCCTTGCTTGCGGGCATAATCCTTCGCTGCGTGTAAAAATTTCGCAAGGTGCTCCTGCTCGCGTTTCATGTTAGTGTTCAGCAAACTCATATAGCCTTCGCGACCACCCCAGAAGACATAATTTTCGCCGCCTAAGGCAATCGTCGCATCTAATGCTGCTTTAACCTGCGCCGCGCCGTGTGCCAGCACATGAAAATCAGGATTTGTTGAAGCGCCATTCATATACCGGCGATGAGAGAAGAGATTTGCCGTGCCCCACAGCAGCTTTACGCCGCTGTCAGCTTGTTTTTGCTTTGCATAGTCAACTAAAGCCTGCAGGCGGCGCTCGTTTTCTACAACATCGTTTCCGTAGTCAACTACGTCCACATCATGGAAACAATAAAACGGGATGTTCATCTTGGTGATGAATTCAAACGCCGCGTCCATCTTATCTTTCGCACGCTCTACCGCGTCAGCTTTCGTATCCCATGGAAAAATATGGGTTGGCCCGCCAAACGGATCTGACCCGTTTCCACAGAACGAATGCCAGTAAGCACAGGCGAACCTGAAGTGTTCCTTCATCGTTTTTCCGGCTATCACCCGGTTTTCATCGTACCAGCGAAAAGCAAGCGGATTGTTGCTTTCCAATCCTTCGAATTGAATTTGAGAGATGCCTTTAAAATATTCAGTCTCTCCGGTTACAATTTTTGACATAGTATGTTGATTTATTTTTTTGATTTGTAGATTATGATTTAGCTTTTGGCTTGAACAGCGTGATTAACGGTCTCCACAGTTCAATAATTAAAATTTATAGCTCTTTCACCTATGAAAAGAATATTAATTTGAAAAGCACCTGCAGCATTTCATTGGATCTTTAGCCGGGCTTTACGCTCATACTGCTCAGGCATTAATCACCGGGCCGGTATCCGCTTCAATCCCGTTTATCTCACAGAGGACATCCAAATTACGCTCGTCAACCTGTTTTCTCTGCATCATTGCACTCCCTAACTTACCGACTTTTTTAACCTCTATTTTCGTCTTTCGGACTTACCGACTTCCTGTATTCCAAACTCCCCAATTCCCCTTCCCCAACTCTACCCAGCATCCAACTGCTTAAGTAACAACGCCTTCCATTCCTGGTAAACCGGTTCGTATTCGCCGGTAATTGTTGGTTCGATAATCTTCAGGCACTTCGTATTGTCAAAAGCGGTCGATTCAGATAATAAACCCGCCCCTATACCTGCACCAAATGCTGCGCCGACGCTGCCGTCGTTCTCATACAACTCTACCGGAACTCCAGTTGAATTGACGAAAGCCTCTGTAAAAAGGTCGCTTAAAAAAAGGTTCGCTCTTCCGGCTTTTATAACGGCCGGACTCATACCGTTTTCACGCATTATGTCCAATCCGTAACGAAATGCAAATGCAATTCCCTCCTGCACAGCGCGGAAAATATGCGCATGCGTGTGTGTATTCAGGTCGATGTTATGAAAATGGACTCCAACCTGCCGGTTGTTCAGCATACGCTCTGCACCATTACCGAAAGGCAGTATTCTTAAACCTTTGCTGCCTACCGGGATCGTTTGGCCCTCCTCGTTCATTTGGTGGTAGGAGATGTTGGCGCCAAATATATTTTTTGCCCAGCGATTCAAAATACCTGTTCCGTTTATGCAAAGAAGCACCCCGATACTTGGTTTTTCCGTTGAATAATTGACATGTGCGAAAGAATTCACCCGCGATTCCTTGTCATAAGTAAGCTGATCGCTAACTCCGTAAATCACGCCTGATGTTCCAGCTGTCGCCGCCACCTCCCCAGGTTTTAGAACATTCAACGAAAGCGCAT
This sequence comes from Hufsiella arboris, assembly GCF_009834875.1. Lineage (GTDB taxonomy): Bacteria > Bacteroidota > Bacteroidia > Sphingobacteriales > Sphingobacteriaceae > Hufsiella_A > Hufsiella_A arboris. Next base: position 156,076 of record NZ_WVHT01000001.1, read on the forward strand.
TATTAGGCTGATCACCCGACTTATAAGTAACCGGGATACCGGCCTTCAGGCCAAGAGAGGCGGCTATTTCCGCTGTAACATAGCCATGTTCGGAAAACACAGGTTTAACTTCCGGGATAAGCTTTTTGTCAAACGCATAAGTGTTAAAGACATCCTCCGAAAGGCTTTTTTCCTGAAAATCCCAAAATACGCCTTCTGATAAGGAGGATACAGAACTTGTTATATTGCCGGTCAGTTTCATAGCAATAAAATCGCCCGGAAGCATTATTTTATCGATCTTTTCGTATAATTCCGGTTCATTCTGTTTAACCCATGCCAGCTTCGATGCGGTAAAATTTCCCGGAGAATTAAGCAGATGAGTCAGGCATTTCTCGTGTCCGATGCTGTCAAAAGCATTCTCGCCGATCTCGACTGCACGGCTGTCGCACCAGATAATCGAATCACGCAAAACTGCCTGAGCTTTATCGACTACAACCAGGCCGTGCATCTGATAAGCTATACCAATAGCTGCAATTTCATGTGGATTATACAGACCGTAGGCATTAGCTTTTAAAATAGCTTGCTGCACATGTTCCCACCACATTTCAGGCGACTGCTCGGCCCACCCGGTTTTAAGTGATTTAATTTCCGTTTCCTTTTCCGGATATTGAGCAGAAACTATTGTTTTTTGAGTACCAGAGTCAACCACTGAAACTTTGATTGAGGATGTACCGACATCAATTCCTAATAACAGCATGAGTTTTTAATAAGTGGCTAGTTGTGCAATCGTTTGCATAAAAGTAGGCCAAAATTTGGTTTTGTCAAATTTTTATTAAAAATTGTGCAGAAATAACTCCCTTGAGCAGAAAAGTAACCATACATGATATTGCCCGTGAACTTAACACCACGGTTTCAACGGTGTCCAGAGCGCTGAATGATCATCCTGCGATCAGTACAAATACAAAAACGCTGGTGCGTGACATGGCGAAAAAGCTGAATTATAGCCAAAACAGACTGGCCTCATCACTGCGCTCCGGGAAAACTTACAATATCGGCATCCTGATACCTAGCGCCGAGCTTCATTTTTTCGGCTCGGTGGTACACGGCATTGAGAAAGTGCTTAATGAGAACGGTTATAACATTTTATTGTATCAATCGGGTGAGCAATATAACCAGGAAGTAAAAGGCGTACAGACTTTCTTACAATCGCAGGTTGATGGAATAATTGCTTCAATCGCGTTTGAAACTAAAAACTTCGACCATTTCCTGGAAATAAAAAAGCAGAACAAGCCGCTTGTATTCTTCGACCGTTCAAACAGCGAACTGAAAGTTCCGTCGGTTACTATCGACGATTATAAAGGCGGATATATCGCGACTGAACACCTGATCAAACAAGGATACCGGCGCATTGCACATATCTCGGCCAAGCAACGGATAAAGATTTTCGAAGACCGGCTTCGTGGATATAAAGATGCATTGAAAGCCTATGGCATTGCCGTAAATGAGGACTTAATCGCCTATGGTGACGTTTCGCTCGAATCCGGGAAAGAATGTACCGCTTTGCTGCTTTCAAAAAAACCCGACGCCATATTCGCGGTGGAAGATTTTACAGCTTTAGGCGCGCTGCAGAAGCTCAAAGAAAGCGGTGTCGATGTGCCTGGCAAAATTGGCATAATCGGCTTCGCTAATGAAAGTTTCAGTCAGTATGTAACGCCGTCCCTGTCGACAATTGAGCAGCAAACGATAAAAATGGGTGAAGAAGCAGCCCGCCTGTTCCTGGAATTAGCCGATAAAGAAAAACGCTACGCCAGCGCTCCGAACACCATTGTGCTTGATCCGATTTTGCTTGCGCGGGAGTCGTCCCGAAGGAAAAAAGCATAAAAAAACCGGCAATTTCTATCGCCGGTTATAAATTAATTCAAATCAGAAAATAAACTTGGTGCTCAAAAATTTTGAATCGCCATCACTCACGATCTCGTTAAACAGATGTTTATTGGCGTCGTTCATTTTTGTCGTGACAAGTGAGCGGATAGAAAACGAACGCAATCCATCTACCACAGACAGGGTTCCTTCAGCACTATCTTTCCTGCCGGTGAACGGATAAACATCCGGACCACGCTGGCACTGGCTGTTGATATTAACCCTGCTTACCAGGTTCACAAACGGATCGATCAAAGACGAAACCTCTTCAGGATCATTACTGAAAATACTCACCTGCATGCCATGTGCCGAGTTAATCTGATACTCGATCGGTTCCTCGATCGATTCGTAAGGAATTACCGGGATGACCGGACCAAACTGCTCCTCGCGATAAAGTTTCATCCTCTCGTTTACAGGATAAACGATTGCAGGAAATATCAGCGATTCGGCCATCTCACCACCATGTTCATTAACAACAGCAGCACCGTTGGCGATCGCGTCATCAATGCATTCCTGTATGTAAGCCGGTTTGTCAGGTTCGGCAACCGGCGTGATATTAACGCCTTTCACCCAAGGCATATCCATTTTCAAAGCAGCAACGGCATCACTCAATTTTTTCAAAAACTCATCAGCAACCTGTTTATGCACAAAGATTATCTTTAAAGCTGTGCAACGCTGTCCATTGAAGGACAAAGCGCCCAGAATTGTTTCTTCCACGGCAACTTTCAGGTCCGCATTGGGCGTAATGATAGCAGCATTTTTTGCATCTAAGCTTAACACCGCCCGAAGTCGGTTCACTTTAGGATGCAATTTTTTTAAATCGTTTGCAACCTTACTCGAGCCGATCAGTGTGAGCACATTGATCTTGCCCGATTTCATTAACCCAGGAATAATATTAGCCCCCCGCCCGTAAATACTGTTCACTACTCCTTTTGGGAACGCTTCCTGAAAAGCTTTCAGCAACGGATAGTGAAGTAATGTACCGTGTTTTGGCGGTTTAAATAATACCGTGTTTCCCATTATGATTGCAGGAATCAGCGTAGTATATGTTTCATTTAACGGATAATTGAATGGCCCCATGCAAAGTACAACTCCCAGCGGAGAGCGGCGGATCTGGGCAACTACATTTTCGTGGATCTCAAACCGCGATGACTCACGGTCCATATCTTTCAGTGCATCGATCGTTGAGTGAATATATTCGACTGTCCGGTCAAACTCCTTGGTTGAATCAGCAAACGATTTACCGATCTCCCACATGATGAGTTTCACTACCAGATCTTTTTGTTCGATCATTTTGTAGGTGAATTTCTCAAGACATTTAATGCGCTGATCGATGCTCATGGTTGGCCATTCGCCGCGACCGCTATCATAAGCCTTGGTTGCAGCTTCAAGAGCTTCCATCGCTTCTGTTTCGGTACATACCGGGTATGATCCGATAAACTTTCGTTTAAGCCCGTCAGCGGTTTGTACGTAAATCGGCGAAAACACTTCACTAACTCCACCTTCCCACTTTCGCATTTCTCCGTCGCATAAATATTCTTTTTGATGAATTTCTTGTTCCAAAAGAAATTCCTGCGGAATCTGGCTTTCTTGCACGAAAGACGCCATCAACTGATCAGAAAAACTCATGATGCTATAACTTTTATATATTGAATTGGTTTGTACGGAAATTCCCGTGTTATAAATGTATCAGCTTCATTTTTGGCACCAGCAATTTCATAATCGCCCAGGCGATTAAATATGCCAGCGCACAATAGGTAAACATGATGGTGTAACCGGTCTCGATGTGGCCAAGCGCCTTGTAATGATCGAACAGCGCACCCCCGATCTTAGTGATCAAAACGCCTCCAATACCACCAGCCATTCCACCAATCCCAACTACCGATCCTACAGCTTTTCGCGGAAACATATCCGATACTGTCGTAAAAATATTTGCTGACCATGCCTGGTGCGCCGCGGCACCAATTCCTATCAGAAATAGCGGCCACCAAAAACTAATATGACCCAAAGGCTGTGCTCCTAAAACGACAACCGGGAACAATGCAATTATAAGCATAGCTTTCATCCGGCCATCATAAACTAGATAGCCTTTTTTGATAAAATATACAGGAAAATACCCACCACCGATACTGCCAACCATGGTCATACTGTAGAGAATTGCCAGCGGTATTGTTACTGCAGTTCCCGACATGCCATATTGATCGTTCAGATAAGCAGGTAGCCAGAACAGAAAAAACCACCAAACACCGTCGGTCAGGAATTTACCGATAGTAAAGGCCCATGTCTGCCGATAGCCAAGTAACTTAAACCACGAAACTTTCTCAGGTTCGATATCTGCAATTGGCAAGGGTTGATTTTCAGCATCGCTGTTAATATAGTCGAGCTCGGCCTTTGACATACGCTTTTGCTCTTCCGGTTTCTCATAAAAAATTACCCAGAAAATCAGCCATATAAAACCGATCGCGCCAATGATAAGAAAAGCGATCTCCCAACCCCAGGCCTCGGCAATGTAAGGAACACTAATCGGCGCGAGAACAGCTCCAACGTTCGCTCCCGAATTAAAAATCCCTGTAGCCAGCGAGCGTTCCTTTTTGGGAAAATAATCCGCCGTAGCTTTAATCGCTGCCGGAAAATTTCCGGATTCTCCAAATCCCAGAACAGCACGCGAAAACATAAAACCCAGGATAGATGCAGAGAGTCCCGTGAAACCTAAAACTCCCAGTAAGTTTGACAGTGTATTGCCGATAGGCACCGAAAAAGCATGAATTATCGCGCCCAGCGACCAGATTATAATAGCCAAAGCGTATCCCTTTTTTGTTCCCAGCCTATCGATGATACGACCCGCAAAAAGCATGGATATCGCATACACAAACTGAAACATGGCCGCTATATCCGCGTAATCGCTGTTTGTCCAGTTAAACTCTTTTTCCAGCGATGGCTTTAAAAGGCTTAAGACCTGGCGATCCAGGTAATTGACAGTGGTGGCAAAGAACAGCAACGCACAAATCGTCCAGCGGTATTTACCTATCTTTTCTTGATTCATAATTAGGTTGGGAGTTTGGTTTAGTTTCTGTTTTCGCTCACAAGCTGAAGCGCAAGTTTAGTATTTTGATAAAGCTCGTCGTATTTTTTGTTTTCTATCACGTCCTTGCTGATCAGCTTGCTTCCCATGCCCACCGCACAAACTCCCGCTTTAAACCATTTGCTGATATTTTGCGCTTCGACTTCCACGCCGCCGGTTGGTATAAATTTTTGCCCGATAAAAAGTTCACGAATCGAAGATATAAATTCAGCGCCTAAAATATTAGCAGGGAAAATTTTGATAATAGCCGCCTGATGTTGCTGTGCTAAAAATATTTCCGAAGGTGTCATACAGCCCGGGATCCATAACATACCTCTCTGGTTACAAAGTTCGCCAACCTCAGGATTAATGATCGGGGCAACGATGAAATCAACTCCGGCTGCTATAAAATCAAGCGCCTCCTGCTTACTTTTTATCGTTCCGATACCCAGGAATAAATCGGTCATCTCGGCATCACGTACTTTTTTCAGCAGCGAAAAATTCTCGAGTGCTTTAGTTCCGCGGTTGGTATATTCGAATACACGAACGCCAGCTTTGTATAAAGCTCTAAGTATTTCAACGCTATCTTCTCCACTGTCCTGGTAAAATAAAGGTAGCATGCCCTGTTTGATAATGGCTTCAACTATCTGATCTTTCATTGCATTCTATTTTTAATATCTTCTACCGAACTGGTTGTCGCGTCGCTTGGGATGAACAACTTGTCGAAAGCCGCTGCTGTCGCAAACGCGAGTGTGTCCTCTTTCGAAAGTCCATTGTAATCGCCGTAAAGCAAGCCGGCCATGAAACAATCGCCGCTGCCTACCTTGTCCAGGATGTTGTCGGAGTTATATTCAGCCGATACCACGAGCTTACTATCGGCGTACATTGCCGAATAATAATTTACGCTGCTTTCTTTATCGAAGCGAAATGTATTGGCGACAATCCTGACCAGAGGGAACTTTTCTATAATGTCTTTCGAGGTCTGCTCCGCCTGCGCGAGATAGCCTTCCCGGCTGCCAGAGGTAATCTTTTGCTCATCGATTTCAATTCCGAGCATTTTATTCGCCGCCCAGATATTACCCATGATGAGTGTGCAGTACTGCGCCAGCTGAGGCATAATTTCTATCGGCTGCTTTCCATACTTCCATAGCTTCTCGCGATAATTAAGATCAAGAGAAACCTTTACACCATTCTTTTTTGCGGCCTGTAAAGCCTCCATGCAAACATCGGCGACATTTTGCGTAAGAGCCGGGCAAATAGCGCTGAAATGAAACCACTCAACATCCGCGAATACTTCATTCCAATCGATCTGTCCGGACTGCAATTGTGAATAAGAAGAATAAGCCCTGTCGTATACGACGCCTGCATTCTTCATATCTTTTCCTTTTGTGAGATAGAAAGTACCCAAACGTTCACCCTGTTTGACAATCGGTGAGGTATCTATTTTCAGCTCATCCAGGTAACTGATAAGTTGTTCAGTAACAGCATTTTCGGGTACCGCCGTGAGGTATGCAGATGGAATATTCCATAAAGCCAGGGCCGTTGCAACGTTTGCTTCGGCACCTCCGACAAAGAATGGCAGGCGATTTTCCTTAAGCCAATTGCCGCTTGCATCAGGCGTAAACCTCAATAATAACTCCCCGAATGAAAGAATTTTCCCCTTTCCTTTATCCATTGTTCACCGAAGTTAACAGTTCTCCCGACGAAGCCCTTGAAAAGTTGAAATAATTGCTGGCATTGTTATAACATATATCACCGATCAATTTACCAATCCATTCGATGTCGTTAGGCAACTCGCCATTCTCAACTTCCTCGCCAAACAGATTGCAAACTATGCGCCGGAAATATTCGTGCCGCGGAAACGACAGGAAACTGCGGGAGTCTGTCAGCATACCAACAAAGCGGCTGATCAGGCCCATGTTCGAAAGAGCATTCAGTTGCTTGATCATTCCATCTTTTTGATCCAGGAACCACCAGGCGGAGCCGAACTGCACTTTTCCCGCAACAGAGCCGTCGTTATAATTGCCAATCATTGTGGCGATCAACTCATTATCGGCGGGATTAAGGTTATAAATAATCGTCTTCGCGAGTTGGTCTGTAGAATCCAGTTTATTAAGAAACTTCGACAACTGGCTCGCCTGGCTAAAGTCGCCGATCGAGTCCCAGCCGGTATCCGTGCCTAACAAGCTCAGCATACGTCGGTTGTTGTTGCGCAGGGCACCCAAATGGTATTGTTGAACCCAGCCTTTCTCATGATCCCACCAGGCGAAATAAACAAGCATCGCCGACTTAAATTGCAGTGTTTCGTATGTCGAGATGCTTTGTCCGCTTCGTATTTTGCTAAAAATTGTTTCTATTTCTTCATCTGTATAATCTTCCGCGTAAATCTGTTCCAACCCGTGATCAGAAACTGAACAGCCATTAGCAGCAAAATAATCATGACGACTTTTCAATGCCGCTAAATATTCGGCGAAGTTTGAAATTGACGCATCCGCCACTTCTTCTAACTTGTTGATATAAGTATTCAGCGCATATACATCGTCAGCATTCATTGCCTTGTCCGGTCTGAACGCTGGCAATACCTTTACTTCAAAACCGTCGCCAGCGATTTGCTGATGATACTCAAGTGTGTCAAGCGGATCATCAGTTGTACACAAGGCGGCTACGTTCATTTTGCGTATAAGGCCCTTTATTGAGTATGCGGGCGATTTAAGTTTTTCGGTTGCATTTTCATAGATCGCAGAAGCGGATTTCCCCGAAAGCAATTCGCTGATACCGAAATATCGCTGCAATTCAAGATGCGTCCAGTGATAAAGAGGGTTACGCATCGTATAAGGCACTGTTTCAGCCCATTTCTGAAACTTTTCAACGTCACTCGCAGAACCGGTTATAAAATTTTCATTGATGCCGTTCGCACGCATTGCGCGCCATTTATAGTGATCTCCGTAAAGCCAGGCTTGAGTAAGATTTTCAAAGTTGATATCGTTGGCAATCTGCTCGGGAATCAGGTGATTGTGGTAGTCAATTATCGGCAATGACTTTGCATACTCATGGTATAATCGCTCTGCTGTTTTATTTTGCAGGAGAAAATTTTCGTCTAAAAAAGTCTTCATCAATATAGATTAGGGATGTTAGATATTAGATTTGAGATTAACATTTACAAGCTTACACCACGTTTCCAGGGGATAAAATCATCCTGATTAAGCAGAACCGCTTTCGGTATTACTTCGCCACTTGCAGCTTTGATGCAATATTCAAGAATTTCTTCTCCCATTTGCTCAATGGTCTTTTCACCTTCAATGACAGGGCCGGTATTAATGTCAATAATATCGGCCATCCGTTTTGCCAATGCATTGTTCGTGGCAACTTTTATTACCGGACAAACCGGATTTCCTGTCGGAGTGCCTAGTCCGGTCGTAAACAGGATCAGTGTTGCTCCGGCAGCAGCTTTACCCGTAGTCGCTTCAACATCATTTCCGGGAGTGCAGACAAGGTTAAGCCCGGTTTTTGTAGCGGGTTCCGTATAATCAAGCACATCTTCAACAGGTGATGTGCCGCCTTTTTTTGCAGCTCCGGCACTTTTAATAGCATCCGTAATTAAGCCGTCTTTAATATTTCCCGGTGAAGGATTATTTTCAAAGCCGGACCCAACTTCGTGCGCGGCTTTGTTGTAAGCGGTCATTAAATGAATGAATTTTTTGGCCGCTGCTTCATCTTTTGTTCGGTCAATAAGTCCTTGCTCCGCACCGCACAACTCCGGGAACTCTGCCAGCAAAACTTTACCGCCTAACGCGACCAGCAGATCGGCTGTATAACCAACAGCGGGATTGGCGCTTATACCGCTAAAACCGTCGCTTCCTCCGCATTTCACGCCTAATGACAACTGACTGAGAGGCGCCGGCTGACGTTCGATTTTATTGGCTTCAATCAGGCCTTCGAAAGTTTTACGGATCGCATCCTGAATGAGTTGTTCCTCGCTGCGCGACGATTGTTGTTCAAAGATAAAAAGCGGCTTGTTGAAATGAGGATTCCGCGCGTACAGATCGTTCTGAAAATCCTGAACCTGAAGGTTTTGGCAGCCCAAACTCAATACTGTGATTCCAGCTACATTGGGATGATCTGCGTAAGCAGCCAGCAATTTACCTAAAATTGCAGCATCCTGTCTTGTACCGCCGCAGCCGCCCTGGTGGTTTAAAAATTTAATTCCATCGATATTTTTAAAAACACGGCTCTCACGGTTAGCCAAAGCAGATGGAAAAGAAATATTCTCATCGGCCAAATTGCCACGTTCCTTATATGCTTCAACCAGGTGATGGGTATATGATTTATATTTATCAGTTACCGCATAGCCTAATTCGTTATGTAAAGCTTCCCGAATCACATCAAGATTTCTATTCTCGCAAAAAACGGTTGGAATAAACAACCAGTAATTAGCTGTTCCAACGCGCCCATCGCTTCGCAGATAACCATTAAATGTCCGGCCAGCGAACTTTGAAATATCCGGAGCCTTCCATTGATACGTTGAAGGCCGGAAAGTGAAGGGCTCGGCTGCATGTTTGGTATTTTCTGTTGACATGCGCGACCCGGCCGGAATGTCAAATTGTGCTTTACCCACTAATACTCCGTACATCGTGATCCCATCACCAGCTTTCATATCCTGCATAAAAAACTTATGCTTCGCCGGCACGTCTTCCACCAGCGTGTACGTTATCCCTGTAAGCGATACTGTTTCCCCGCTTCTTAAATCCTGCAACGCAACCAACACGTTATCGTCAGGATGCAGTTTTAACATCTTATTTCCCATTTTTAACTTTCGATTTCCGCACTTAATCCCTTCAGCGCGGTTAAAACCCCACCTTCCTGAAATGCTTTAAGATTTTCGGCCACAGCTGCCTCAAAACCCGGCAATGCAGATAAATCTTCGCCCCATAAACTAACGTTGGACAGTATTCCGTAGACAAGCTCCGATTCGTTCAGATATTCCCATTGCTCGTAAAAATACTCAGCCTGATCATCATTTATCAAATAACGTTCACCATTAAATTCACCATAAAACTTATCATCGCCGGTTTTAATTACGCCTTTCATAAATAGCAGATATGCGGCAAATCCAAATGCAATTTTGACGGGCACCGAAGCAGATTTCCGATAATGGTTCAGCAACACCGGCACAATACGCATTTTAATTTTCATGCTGTACTGCATGGTTATAGCAATCCATTCATGTTTTATCTCCGGATTGCGAAAACGGTCAAGCACTTTTGATGCAAAGCTTCTTGATTCTTCCGCGCTCATTTCATAAGGTATCGCTGAAGCGATTTCCTCAAGCATTAATTTCGAAATAAAACTGCTCATCAACTCGTCATCCATTGCATCTTTAACAGTTTTGAAACCTGCCAGAAAAGCCAGGCCGCAGCTTAGCGTATGTGTTCCGTTTAACAAGCGCAATTTCAGCTCCCGGTAGATTTCAATGTCGGGAGCTATGATTACACCATCGTCGGCTTGCGCGAAACTCAAAACGTTCTTCACCTTTTCGTTACCTTCGATAGCCCATAAGCGGTAAACTTCGGCCATACTCAGCAAGTTATCCTCGTAACCAAGTTCTGCTGTTAGCTTAGCTAATGAAGCGGGATCCGGTTTTCCGGGAACAATCCGATCAACTAATGAATCACAAAATGTATTTGCAGTGCTAAGCCAGTCAATAAATTCCTGGTCGAACTGGTTGAAACGAGCCAGTTCCAGTACTATGCCTTTCAATTTTTTTCCGTTACCGGGGATAAGCTCGGTTGGGATGATAATTAACCCCTGGCTTTCAATTCCATTAAATGCCTGGTACCGGTTAAATAAAACCGCAAGCAGTTTGCCCGGGAATGAAATAGGGGCCTGACCGCTTTTTACATCTTCTTCCAAGTACGTTATTCCTACTTCTGTGGTATTTGATATAACGACCTGTAGATCGGCGCTTTTAGCAACTTCTACAATTTCATTCCACTGATCCTTCGCTGCAAGCACGCGGCTGATGGAAGAATTTATAATATTTTCTTCCACCTTTTCTCCATTCACAACTCCCCGGACGCAAAGTGTATACAGGCAATCCTGCTCCGAAAAAGCATCGGACGAGCCATTCCCGGTTGATTTAACAACAACAATCCGTCCGTTAAAAATTCCCTGGCGATTAGCTTTATCGATAAAGTAATCCGGCAGACCGCGAAGCAGAACTCCAGTACCAAACTGCAGCACTTTTTCAGGCAGTTCGAACAGCTTTACCTCCGGCACGGTAATCCCGGGATTTGATATATTTTGAAGGTTTTCTTGTGACAATTTCATGTTACTGCTGTTAATTGTATTTAAGCTTCCATTCTGAATATTCGGTTCTGATCAGCTTTTTAGCCCAGCTGCCGTACCAGGCGTAGCCCGTTCGACGCTCATAAATCAGATCATCCAGATTCGTTTTTATCGTATTATCGCGATCACCAAATATCGGCTGATTAGAGTTTAAATCATAAAATCGGGCCCACACTACTCCGTCAGCGTTCGGCACCAATTTTACATCAAAACCTTTGGGCATTGAACTGTCGGCCACGCGCTCAAAGTTATAACCTGCGATCTTATTTTTATCGAACCAGGCTACTGCACATTTAATTGCTTCGCAGATTTCGGGTGTAGGCTTTTTTATCTTCATCAGAAAGTGCACAACTCCAACGGATTCTGAAGTACTCAGTGAGGCTGGCTCAAACGCGCGCGCCTTTGCCGGCTGCAGTGTTTCCTGATTGTATTGAGCCGCCCAGATAGTTTTGGTACCGTTTTGAACGACCTGTGTCTTTAAAATACAGTCGATCCCTTTTTGTACCGCTGCCTGCGCTTTCGGCACATAAGATTTCTCAACAGCGTCAAAACCGTTTTTTTGCGTCGCAATATTCTGAAGGATGGTCAGCACATTTATCATCGCATCATCGTTATAGGTAATTTCGGCACGGTAGATGCTTTTATCAGGAAAATACTGCGGCCAGCCGCCGTTATCATATTGAGCCTTCAGAATAAAGTCAATTCCCTTTTCGGCCGCTGCGAGGTAATCTTTATTGCCAGTTTCCTGATAAGCCTTAACAAGATAGTTAATTTCACGGCTGGTAGCACGGTTGTCGATAGTGGCGTGCAGATAGCCTGTATTTTTAATCTCTGTTTTAAGAGTTTCGGTTAATGGCAGATCGTAATTCACCGCGCTTTTATTGTCCAACTGTTTAGGCCAGCCACCATTGCTCAACTGGTAAACAAGCATTCTATCCGCTATTGAATCTCTTTTTACCTGTGATTTCAGGCCAAACGGCAGCAGTAACAGGCTATATATTAAATATCGACAGATCTTCATTTTTTTAAGGGCACTTGTTTTACCAGCCATAATGTAATTTCTTTTGCAGCCTTTGAATTATCGTAATCGTGGTCTCTTCGGCCATCGGTGTATTCATTATATAACCAGGGATCGCCTACGGCCAAAACAGTTCCTTTGCCATACTTTGCGCTGGCGACAATCACGTTTCCTTTTGATGTAAGCATGGGCTTTGCCGGCTTTTTTAATTCGAGTGCAGCGATATCTTTCAGATACACTTTACGGGTTTCTTTAAAAATGTCGTTACCCGGAGCTATATCGATGGTTCCGGCGGCGAAGTCGTTACCGACCACGTGGTTAGTGATTTTCGTCTGATCGAAATGAATGCCGAATGTTTCCGCAAGCTTGTTGAAATGCGGCAGCTCGCAGTTAAGCGAATCGTTGCCCATGAGTAACAAAACGCCGCCGTTTTTAACCCAGTCGGCAATTGGTTTAATATTTTCCGGCTGAACGTAATTAGGATTTTCGGTTTCTTTCTTACTGTCGGGATCTACGATAATATAGATGCTGGCATTTTTTAACGTGGCAGCCGTGGGAGCACCTTTCAACGTTTCGAGCTTAGCGCCTATACGTGTGAAGAAACTTCCTAATAGCTGAAATCCATTGTTATCACGCTCGTGCCATAGATAATGAAACGGCTCTGTATTTCCTGTTAAAGGCTCCTTGTAAAATTCGTTATTGAAATAATTGTCGAGTAACACGGTTTTGCCAGCGCCAGGCTTTGGAGCGGCTGCCAGTTCCATTTCCGCAGCAGCAACTATTGCCGCACCTAATCCTTTACCATCATTGGATACAACTTTTTCCTTCAGGTAATAAGCAACGCTGCCATCGCGGTAAGGCTTTCCACCGAGCCCTGACACGCTAACCGTCCCCTCGAAATCGGTTTGACCAGATGCATCCGTTTTTATAAATTCCTTTTTTATTCCGTTAAACCCTTTGTTAGCAACAGATAGATAGGAAGCTGGCAAATAGCCATTCCGAACTCCCTTGGCAAGAGCGTATACAAACATTGCTGAGGCTGAGGCCTCGTGATAATTACCTTTCAGGTTCGGCATATTCAGCAGGTCATACCACAATCCACTTTTAGTATCCTGAACGGTTTTTACAGCGGCCGCAAATCGATTCAAAATTGCAAGTAATTCCGCCCGTTTTGGATGATCGGCCGGAAAGTAGTCCAGAACGTCAACAATAGCCATTCCGTACCAGCCCATGGCCCTACCCCAGAAATTAGGCGACATACCGGTTGTTTTGTTTGCCCACTGCTGCTCCTTTAATTCGTCCCAGCCATGGTATAACAAACCAGTTTTTGGGTCGCGTGAGTGCTTCTCCATCCAGATGAACTGGTTTGCTATGTCGTCGAAAGCTTTATCTTCATGAATATAGGCGGCATATTCCGCGTAAAAAGGCTCTCCCATATACAGACCGTCGAGCCACATTTGGTTAGGATAAATCTTCTTATGCCAAAAACCACCCTCATTAGTGCGGGGTTGCTTTTTTAACTGGTTCCAAAGCAGTGTGGCTGCATTGAAATATTTCTTCTGGCCCGTTACTTTATACAGGGTAAGCAGCGTACGCCCGTTTTTCACGTTGTCAATATTATAATCTTCCGCTTTATAGCTTCTGATAGAACCGTCAGCGCCTACATAAGCATCCATGCTTTTTTGCATGTAAGCAAAGTATTTTCCATCGGCAGTGTTTTTCCAAACAGCATCGACCCCTTCAAGCATTACACCATGGTCATACGACCACTTTGCGGGCATACTCGCCGAATCAGGCCAAACTCTCATTACCGTAGTGGCAAGTTTTTCAGAAAGCGGCTGGGCAAACGCCCCCGATATCATTGCTGACAACGCCAAGGTCAGCTGCGTTCTTTTCCTAAACAGATGAAACTTCATTTGATCGTTAATGATTTATTGGATGCATCGTCAGCAAACTCCGTTTTTGATTTCGCCTTATTCGTATCCGTATTGCTCACAAGCAGATTTTTACTTTTAATACCCGAAATCTTAAACAACGTTTCTGCCGAAGAGAACTGCAATTTATCAACTTTCAGGTCACTGGTATTTTGTACGTTCACCAACGGCTGTGAGCTGGCTGAAATCAGGTGTATATTTTTGAAACTGATATTTTTCGCCTCCTGCAGGTCGATGCCTTTTTCGGATTTGATCACCATATTTTCAAAAGAAATATTGCTGATACTCATTTCGGGCAGACCGCGAACAAACACCGCTTTACTGGCGCCATTGCAAGTAATATCGCTGATAGTAAATTCTCTGAATACAGGTGTCGCTTCTGTTACAGGGTATAACTGCACCTTTGGATTCGTTCGCTTTTCGCCTGCAAGGGCAATAGGATCTTGTGCCATATAATACATATCAAAAAGTATTGCTTCTCCGGTGATATCCTTCATATTGATATTTTTCGCAAAGATCTTTTCGACTACCCCACCACGGCCACGGGTTGTTTTAAACCGTAAACCTATGTCGGTTCCAATAAACGAACAATCTGATACGAACAAATTGCGTGCTCCGCCACTCATTTCACTTCCTATCACAAATCCGCCATGCGCATGATAGACGACATTATTGCGTGCAATTAAGTTTTCCGTAGGAACGCCGCGTTTCCTTCCAGCTTCATCACGCCCTGATTTGATACAGATGCCGTCGTCACCAACATCAAACGTGCTATTCTCAATAAGCACATTTCTGCACGATTCCACATCAATGCCATCGCCATTCTGGGCATACCAGGGATTTTTTGCATAAACATTCTTAACTGTCAGGTCCGTGCATAATATTGGATGCAGGCACCAGGCCGGTGAATTCTGAAAAGTTACGCCCTCAAGCAACACTTTTTTGCAATTGCTAAACACCAGTAGATTCGGACGAAGAAAATCTTTGATAGACGCGAAGAAAGCTGCGTCCTTTTCGGGAGAAATAGCACCCGGATTTTTAAGCTTCGAGCCTTTTAACGTTTCTTCTGACGGATACCAGGTGCGCTGATCTTCACCGACTACGCCACCGGAAGCCACAAGTTTCTTCCATTGCGATTCCGTAAGCTTATCTTTTTTTACCATGCGCCATGCATTACCGTTACCGTCAACGATACCTGAACCTGTAACAGCGATGTTTTCGGCATTATTGGCATACAAAGGCGATTGATTCCGCATTTGCGGTAAGCCCTCCCAATTTCCTTCAACCAACGGATATTGAGAAAAATCATCCGTGAACTGTAAAATGGCGTCGCGAACAATGTGCAGATTTACATTACTTTTTAGTTCAACCGGGCCGGTGCTCCAAAGGCCGCCCGGAATAAGTACTACGCCCCCTCCTTTTGCATTACAGGCTGCGATTGCCGCGTTTATACTTTTGGTATTCAAGGTTATTCCGTCAGGAACGGCACCAAATTTTACGATATTGAACGTATCGGTTTTAAAAACCGGCGACTGAATTTTGGGAAGATTATTCCAGGAATAAACTTCCTGTTTGTTTTGCGCGCTGACGTTGGCAATTGTGAACGCTGCAAACAAACCAATAAAAAGAAGTGATCTTTTTTTCACCATTATTAAACAGAGGTTATATAAGCTGGTTAGCTTTACGAAACAATTCTACATCGTTTAAAACGAAATAAAGACTTAAGAGGCTTAAAAATTTACGCAAACGTTGCCGGAAACGGCGTTTACAATACAATAAACTCCCGCTTTTGCGGGCGGGAGTTATTATGCATCTGCTATTGATATCCGGGATTTTGTTTAAACTCATCTTTGTTCGTAACAGCATCGATTTGCGATTGCGGTATCGGCCTGACAAGGTGAAATGGCTGAATTGCTGCAGCGTCTGGATTATACGCTTTGATACGTTCAATCAATTTTCCTGTGCGTTTCAAGTCGAACCAACGGAGTTGTTCGCCCCCGAGTTCCCTCGCGCGTTCATCCAGAATAAAGTCGAGTGTAATTTGCGCCCGAGAGACCTGCATAACGGCCTCGTGCCCGGGTATGGCCGCCCGCGTACGAATTGTATTGATATATGTTGCCGCCTCAGTGGTATTATTGAGATTCAAATCAGCTTCTGCTACAATGAGATACATTTCGGCCAGCCGAATTACAAAGGCGTCGCGGGCACTTTCCTCTTCCTGGACAGTTGGTCGTGTCGGATCATCAAATTTATTGAGTGAGACATAATGCTGACGGTCTTTTGGCAGGCCAGCAGCATCATAAACGGTATTGCGATCGTAAACGATATATTTTTTACCGGTCCCGCTCAACACGTCGCGCGAACACACAACCGCCGTATCTCCAATTTTCAAACCATAGGTCGCATCGACCTTGTTGGCGATCCATGCCTGTTTAAAGCTCCCGGTATATCTTGAATCATCGGCTGTATTAAATAAGTTCAGGTAAAAGAGTGTCGGCATATACCGGTTAAATGGTCGGCCGTTGGGAATGTCGCGTACCATTCCACGTTGGTCATCATACTTCATTATAAAAAGAAGATGACCGTTATGAGCGCCTCTTGGGTGCCCGGTCGGGTACAAAACAGGATCAGTGCGGTCATCCAACGCCAGATTAGCCGAATAGTTAACCGCCCAGATCACCTCCTTATTTTGCAGGTTATCCATGCGCCATAAATCGGCGTACTTTGGCTGAAGCGCAAAACCATAAGATGTAATGACTTTCTTGGCTAAATCAGCAGCTTCCTGATTTTTTCCACGTGTTAAATACATTCGTGCCAGAAAGGCCTCTGCTGCCGGCTTGGTCACACGGCCATAGTCTGCTGTGGTTGCAGGCAAATTTGCTACCGCGAAATTCAAATCGGCAAATATCTGCTCGTAGAACTTGTCGACGGGAGTTCGGTTGGCCGTTGTTAAAACACCGACAGTTTCCTGAGTTGTGAAATTCACGTCGCCCCAGGTTTCTACGATATGCCAGTAGTAAAATGCCCGCAAAAACGAGAGTTCGGCTTTTCTGATGGCTAATTTATCAGCCGGATATCCTACCTTATCGATGTTATTTATTCCCGTGTTACATAAATTAATAGCTGCGTAAAGCTGCTTCCATTCTACACCTAAAGCTTCCTGACCGGACTGAAGATTAACATATTTGGTCAGGTCCGGGTAAACATCGCCGGCGCCGCTAGCCCACAAGTCGGTTCCCATCTCCGCAATACTGTATCCATACTCTTTACCGTACCACCAGCGGGCATAAGAGTACGTCGCATTTACGAGTGTTTCGAAGCCTGCTGGTGTTGAGAAGACCGCATTATCTGTTAAACCACTTGGATTATATTCCTCCAGTTGCTTTTTACAAGAAAACAAGGTTAGAAAGAGGAAAAAGATTGATATATATAATTTCGTACGTTTCATTGTCGTGGTTATTAAAATCCTAAATTGATTCCTGCCATAAAGGTGCGGGGCAGCGGATTAGCGAATGCTCCCAAAGTTTCCGGATCAAAATCCTTTATCTTGCTAAAGTATCCAAGGTTTTTTCCGGTAACATAAACCCTTAAATTTCTTACATAGATCTTTTTAAGAAGAGCTGACGGTATTGTGTAACCGATCGAAGCACTGCGCAGTTTAACAAACGATGCCTTACTATAACCGAGCGTAGATGTGTATAGCATTGTTGCCTTCGAAAGATTTGAATTGGGGCGCGGATACTCGTTGCTTGGATTTTCAGGAGTCCAGTAATGAATATTCGCACTATTTTCAATACCCTGCGGATCATATTTTCCGTAATACTCGGAGTTGATCGTTTGTCCGATACGGGCGTAGAAGTAAATATTAAAATCAAACCCCTTGTATCGCAGATCATTGTTAAAACCACCACTCCAAACCGGAACCTGCGACCCAACAACCACCCTGTCATCAAGTGCAGTAATCTTACCGTCGCCATTCTGGTCTTTCACACTGATATCACCGGGCTTTTGTCCAAACGCGGCGGCGGCATCTGCCTGGTTAGTTTGCCAGATGCCGGTTTTCTGATAATCGTAAAAACTGTTAACCGGGTAACCTACAACAAGGAACCGCGGATTTGAGGCTGACCCGATATTCAGGTTCTGCACCCCTCCAACCAGGTCTGTTACTTCTTCCTTATTCCTGTAATAATAGATATTTGATGTCCAGCGTAAATTCTTGCTAGCTATGTTTGTTGTACTTAAGCTTAATTCAAAGCCACGATTATGCGTTTTACCTACATTCTGAACAATGTTGTCGTAGCCGCTGCTTTGAGGAAGCGAGCGAAGTAGCAACAGGCGATCGGTTGAGGTATTATAATAATCCATCGTTAGCGAGATGCGGTTATCAACAAACCCCACGTCAAATCCGAGGTCGAAGGTTTTGGAATATTCCCATTGCAGGTCCGGATTTTTTGCTTTTGGATTATATCCGTAACCGGAAGCGGAAGCTTCGCCGAATGACATTGGTATTTTCGACAGGACACCCTGCGTTGCATATTTCGGAACCGCATCATTTCCTGCAAGCCCGTAGCTCACTCTTAACTTCAGATCGCTGAAAACCTTTTGCTTTTGCATAAAAGCCTCGTCAGACACACGCCAGGCTGCGGCGGCCGATGGGAAAAAGGCCCATTTATTACCTTCGGCGAGCTTTGAAGAACCATCACCGCGCCCTGTCAAGGTTAAAAGATATTTACCTTTAAAATTGTAGTTAAGCCGGCCGGCAAACGAAATGGTCGTTTCTTTACCGTAACTGCTTGCTATTGCAACATTGTCAGGCGCATTTGCGAGTCCGTAATATAATTGTGAGGATAGCAACTGGTTTCGTCCCTGGGCCGAGCTTGAATCGGCTTTGTTAGTCAGGTAACTTGTAACGCCTGTTAGGGTAAATGAATGCTGCTTAATCTGCTTTTGGTAGGTAATAATGTTTTCCCAGCTGATGTAACGGTTATTAGCATTTAACTGGCTTGCCTGGGATGCAGAGCCATTCCTGTCAATTGTATTGGGCGATGCATAGATTCCTCTTCTGAAACCAGTTAAAGTTATCCCTACGTTTGACCTCAATGTTAATCCAGTCACCGGTTTCAGCTCGATATAGCCAACTGAGAACAAGCGTGAGGTCAGCGAATTATTTTGATAAGCGTCCGGCTGTTCATCTGCTAAAGGGCTGATGTCTTTACCTTGATTTGGATAAATGATTAACGAGCCGTCGGGATTATAAGCCGGAGTCAGCGGGTCGATTTTAGTGGCAAGATTCAAAGGATCTCGCCTTGTATCCTGGTCATAATAGGTGATCTGGTTTTGCGCACCAATCTTAAAATATTTATTGAACGTGTAATCAATATTAAAACGACCGGAATATCTGTCGAGGTTGTCCAGCTTAAACAAACCTTTTTCATTGTAATAATCCGCAGAAAGATAAATGCTTGTTTTATCCGTTCCGGCTTGTACGCCCAGCTCATAATCTTGCTGTAAACCATTATGTAGCAACAGATCTGGAAAATTTGTAACTGCGCCGCTGGCAATGTTTGCCAGCTCACTGCTGTTAAATATCACTTTGTCATCGGCCTCGCTGTTCCATCGGTTATTTGTACGGTTTGCTTCACGCTTCAAATCAACATAACCCTGTGCATCTAATACTTCTGGATAATCTGCAACATGAGAAACACCGACGTAACTGTTAAAAGAAATTTTCGCCTGGCCGATAGCACCCTTTTTTGTAGTAATAATGATAACGCCGTTTGCGCCTCGCGCGCCATAGATCGCGGTTGAAGAAGCATCTTTCAATACTTCCATTGACTCGATGTCGTTCGGACTTATATCCTGTTGAGGATTTGCCCCCGCACCGAGGTATTGAACGCCGTCAATAATGTATAAGGGGCCATTGCTCGCCGTAATTGAGCGATTACCCCGAATTGTAACCGTTGAATTGGCTCCGGCTGCTCCGCTGGTACGGGTGACATCAACTCCCGGAATTTTTCCCTGAACCGATTCCATCACGCTGGTAGAAGGAACTTTGTTGATCTCTTCACCTTTAACCGATGCAACAGAGCCTGTTAGATCGCGCTTTCGAACCGTTCCGTAACCGACAACAACAACCTCATTTAAGGATTTGGTATCCGAACTAAGAACAACAGTGATTTGCGATCGCTTATTGACCGCCACCTCCTGTTCTTTAAATCCCACATAGGAAAATATCAGAATAGCGGCATTGTTGTCAGGAACGGTCAAGCTAAAGTTGCCCTTTGCATCAGTGCTTGTGCCCGAGGCGTTACCCTTTAGCTTTACACTTACGCCAGGAAGTGTTTCGCCTGTCTCTGCTGAAACAATGCCCTTTACCTGTCTTGTTTGTGCCTGAATTAAGTTTGAGAACAAAAACAGGATTCCCAGAAAATAATAAAATTTTTTCATCTTTAGGTTAGTTAGAATAGGTTTCTGCCGGGCATTGGGATCTCCCGGACTGCTTATTTACAGTTAGTTACAAGCAATCTAAAAACTATAAAAGGTTAAATAAAGAAAAGCGGGAACTAATTCTACGCAATCGTTACCGGGAACGATTGCGCATAAAACCGATCGAACGAGCTTCACAAAACCTGACTAAAAGATTGTTACAGGAGGCGTTAGGATAGACTGCTCTGCAGGGTTTCTTATACTCACCGGGTGATTCAAAGTCAGTCGGCGAGTACCGCTACAAACAAAAAAGGGAGGCCTCCCGACCTCCCTTTCTAATCCCTTAAAAGGACTTACTTCAGATCGGTAATGCTAACAGCATCCATATCTGAATAAACCAAGTTCTCACCAGCCATCGCCCAGATAAAACCGTAATTGGAAGTTCCGGCACCGGAGTGTATCGACCATGGTGGGGAGATCACCGCCTGATTAGTTTTCATTACGAGATGGCGGGTTTCCTGTGGCTGACCCATAAAATGAAAAACCACCTGGCTATCCGGCACATCGAAATAAAAATAAGCTTCCATGCGGCGATCGTGTGTGTGAGCCGGCATTGTGTTCCAAACACAACCTGTACTCAAAATAGTTAGTCCCATTACCAATTGGCAGCTTTTCGCACCTTCGAGGTGGATGTACTTATAAATCGTACGCTCGTTGGCAGTGTCTTTACTTCCTACGGTAGTCGGGCTGGCATTTTCCTTCTTTACCAGTTGTACCGGGTATTCTTTATGTGCCGGCACCGAATACAAATAAAACAGGGCCGGTTTGGCTGAAGACGCACTGGAAAAAGTTACCTGCTTCGAGCCTTTTCCGACATACAGTGCATCAAGTTTGCTTAACTGGTAATCTGTGCCATCCACGTTGATGTTTCCGTTACCACCCACGTTAATAATGCCCAGCTCGCGGCGTTCAAGAAAATAGTCTGCTCGAAGATTGCCATAAACCGGCAGCTCAAGTTTCTTCGACACCGGTTTAGCACTGCCAACAATCGCACGGTCGTAATGCGAATAAGTAAAACTGAATGCATCGTCCTGCATCAGGTCGTCAATGAGAAAACTTTCACGAAGTTCCCCGGTATTCAATCCCATCACCTCTTTCGGGCTTTGAGCATATCTTTGATTCATATCCATATAGCTATTTCTAAGTTAGATCCGTAAAATTCTTATGTAGTAACGCAGTTTTTTTACCTGCCCATCCAACCACCATCTACGGTGATGATTGTTCCGTTAACGTAATCCGATGCCTTTGAGGCCAGGAAAATAGTTATGCCTTTAAAGTCCTCCGGCTCACCCCAGCGCCCGGCCGGGATCCGGTCAAGGATCGATTTACTGCGAACCGCATCAGCACGTAAAGCTTCGGTATTATCCGTCGCTATATAACCTGGTGCAATGGCATTTACGTTAATACCTTTTGCGGCCCATTCGTTTGAAAAAGCCTTAACCAAACTCCCTATAGCGCCTTTGCTGGCAGCATAACCAGGAACATTGATCCCGCCTTGAAATGTTAACAGCGAAGCCGTAAAAATGACCTTTCCGGAACCCTGTTCGATCATCCGTTTACCGATTTCCCGGGTGATGATAAACTGGCTGTTCAGATTGATATTGATCACCTTGTCCCAGTATTCGTCGCTGTGTTCGGCAGCCGGCGCGCGCATAATAGTTCCCGCATTATTAACCAAAATATCGATCCGGGCATTCTCAGCGAGTACTTTTTCGAGAAAGCTTTTCACCGATTCGCGATCGTTTAAATCACTCTGGTATGCTTTAAAATTGCGGCCCAACGCTTTCACTTCATTCTCCGTTTCACTTCCGCTGGTAGCGATAGACGAAGACACCCCTAAAATATTTGCGCCAGCTTCTGCCAGCGCGATAGCCATCGCTTTGCCTATTCCGCGGTTGCAGCCAGTTACGAGTGCCGTTTTACCGCTTAAGTCAAATAAAGTGTTTATACTCATATATGTAATATTTCATATTTATAAAAAGGAAACTCTTTTGCCAGTAACTCTTACGAGTGCCGGCAAATCATAATATTCAAGGGCACCGGGAACAACATAAGCATACAAGTCTTTTTGAACCGGGTTTTCGATTATGGTCGCATAACTTTTCAAGCTATTTCCAGTTATCGTCAAATTCGTAATGCGCTTATCAAGCGCTGCAGCATGCAACGCGGCGATTGCTGATTTCCCCGACGCTTTTATCTCAACAGGAAGCTGTTTCAAGCGATTATCGGTCGCTAAGAAATCAAGAATAGTCCGAATATCTGTAACCCGCTGACCCATCAAAGGTTTTCCGACATGCAGGGCAAGCATCAGGTTTCGATAGTCGGCATTAGAATATTTAGGGTCGTTAAATTCTGGCCTGTCCGCAGTTTCACCCATTCCACGCAGGTCGGCCAGAATCACCGCCGTGGATTTTTCGGCATACGAACTGATTAATCCGGCACTGTCAGCCAGTTTACCTTTACCCCGGTCATCCAATACAATAACTACCGCTCTTGGCTTGTCAGGAATAACAGCAAGTAATGGTAGTGGAACCTCGTCTTCTTTTCGCAGAATGAACTTCTTCGCTGTATTTCGTTCAATAAGCACATCGCCGTTTTGCTCAACGGTTACAGGTTTGTCCAGCGTATCAATCCGCAATAATTTAACAAGTTGGTTTCTGAGCTTTGAAGGTGCAGCCAGCTCTACTTTCTGTTGCAAATTATAAGCGCTATAAAGCTGCCTGTTTCGTTTTGTAAGATTTATTTCGTTTGGAAAGTCTGTTGCAACCTGCCCGGACTTTGTACAGTTCAGTTCGCTTTGCTTGTGAATTGCCAGGTTTCCAGGTTCCTTAATCTGAATTGAATCATTACACAACCATTTTCTGAACCAGCTAACCGCTGCTTCGCGTTTCAGCTTTGATATGCCGTGCCCGTCATCAACAGTAAACAACGAAAGTTTATCATCCTGGTTCATCAATTTATAGACCAGTTGCAGCTCACTACACGTTTCGAGTGTGCTGTTATAATCAATAAAATCATAGCGGCCGGCAAGCACGAGCAAAGGTTTAGGTGCTGCCATAATAAGATAGTCTGCCATTTCAAGGCGGGCGAAACCTTCGCCTGGAATTTGTGCGCAGCCATCGGCCGGCCCTGATAATTCCAATGTCCGTTCTCGGCTGGCGATATAACTGCAGGGAGCAGCAACTTTAACCCGTTTGTCGAAAGCCCAGAAATAGGCTGTTTGCATACCCCCACCCGAGTTACCAAGGCACCCGATACGGTTCTTGTCTACTTCCGGCCGGCTTTCAAGATAATCCAGACTTCGAACGTTGTCAAACAGCTCATCCTTCGGTGTGCTGTATCCCAGCAAATTCGACGATTCGTTTAAAAGTGTATGTTCTGTCGTTCCGCCGCGAGTTAAAGCTTTGCCCTTTTCATCGGTAAGCTGGTATCTTTCACCCTGCGAGATCGGATCGACAACTAATACAACAAAACCATTCTTTGCAAACAAAATGGCGGTTTCCTGATAGGATTCTGTCGCTTTGGATTCTGCTTCATGACCGCAAAACAACAATGCCGCAGGATACTTTCCGTTTCCCTCGGGGATGTAAAGATTGGCCGTAACATGGTGCTGCGGAAAGCTTTCGTAAATAACCTTTTCAATACGGTACCCATCACTTTTTATGACGCCTGTAATGACAGGTTCAAGTGATGTTTTCGGAGGCATCTGCCCTAAAATTTCCAGGTATCTTGTTCTGCAGCTATCCTGATAAACTTGCATGAGTTCGGCTGATTGCAAGGCGACTGCAAAGTCTGCTCTTCGTTTATCATATTGCCGGTGCATCTTCTGAACCAGGTAGGTGTTCAGTGAATAATCAGCCTTCCAATTCAACACATTATACTGCTTTTGAGCTGTCGTAAATAAAGGCAGTACACATATCCAAAAGAGCAGTTTGAGTTTGATTCGCGATGCACTCACTGGCACAATCTGATTAGTTTCGGGCAAGTGTAGCTATTATTTGCTTCAAAAGACAAAGGACGCTTGTAAAAAACTACGCAAACGTTACCGGAGATGTCGGGAACGTTTGCACAAATAAATCGCTTCCAAAATTTGAGTAAAGTTCGTGCGATTTGTAATCTTGTCAATAACCAATTCCAAATCGACGATGAAATTTAAACCTGCAGGAGCGATCTTCCTTTTTAGTGTTTTATTATTATTCGCATTCAAACCAGAGCCAGGAAAAACAACAGTTTACCTGATCGGCGATTCCACAATGGCCGATAAAGCGGTTTCAACTTATCCTGAAACTGGCTGGGGAATGCCTTTTAAAATATTTTTCGACTCGACTGTTGTTTTGGACAATCGCGCTAAAAACGGACGAAGTACTAAAACTTTCATCGCCGAAAAACTCTGGCAGCCGGTTTATGATAATCTCAAAGCAGGTGATTATGTTTTTATACAATTCGGCCATAATGATGAAGTGCCCACGAAAAAAAGCTATACTGCACCTGAAGATTTTAGCAAAAACCTGGTTCGCTTTATTGCCGAAACGCGTGAAAAAAAAGCGACTCCCGTTTTGCTAAGTCCCGTTGCGCGCAGGAGCTTTGATGCAGACGGAAAACTTATCGACACCCACCCGCAATATGCTAACCTGGTTCGCGAGGTAGCAAAAAAGACCGGCGTGGCATTTATCGATCTGGATGCTGAAAGCCGTGAGTTGCTTCAAAACTTAGGTGCGGAGAAATCTGAATTTTTGTTCAATCACCTGGCTGCAGGCGAACATCCGAACTACCCGCAGGGAAAAGAAGATAACACACATTTCAATGAACTCGGCGCCCGTAAAATGGCCGAGATTGTTTTGAAAGATCTTATAAATCTGCATCCCGGTCTGGAAAACCACATTGTAAAATGTAAGTAATCGCTATGAAAATCCTCCCAGCAATATTAATTTATATCTTGTTTTTCAGCGGCACGGTATTCAGCCAGACATCTTACAACTTTCCGGCTAAGTATACAGTGGCGCAGGATGGTTCGGGTGATTTCAAAACCATTCAGGAAGCGGTTAACGCAGTGAGAGATTTGGCTCAGGTGCAGGTAACGATCTTTTTAAAAAATGGTATTTATCACGAAAAGTTAGTGATCCCTTCCTGGAAAACCCACATTTCCCTGGTTGGAGAAGACAAAGAGAAGACGGTTATCACGAACAACGATTTCTCCGGAAAGAAATACGAAAATGGCAAAGACCCTTACGGGAAGGACTTGATCAGCACTTACACTTCATATACCGTTTTGGTGCAAGGGAATGATTTTATCGCCGAAAACCTGACCATTGAAAATACTGCAGGACGCGTGGGCCAGGCAGTTGCCTTGCATGTGGAGGGCGACAGAAGCATTATTAAAAATTGCAGACTGCTCAGCAACCAGGATACACTTTATACCGCTACGGGGAACAGCCGGCAATATTATCTTAACTGCTATATTGAAGGTACCACCGACTTTATTTTTGGAGAAGCAACCGCCGTTTTCCAGTATTGTACGATTAAAAGTCTCATTAATTCATATATCACCGCTGCCGCAACAACGCCATCACAAAAATTTGGCTATGTTTTTTTTGATTGCAATCTAATAGCTGATACCTCGGCACATAAAGTATTTCTTGGCCGGCCATGGAGACCTAATGCCAAAACGGTTTTTATACGCTGTGACAATGGCCAGCATATCCAGCCTGAAGGATGGGATAATTGGCGCGATCCGGAAAATGAAAAAACTGTTTTTTACGCGGAGTATCAAAGCAAGGGGGCGGGCGTCGCACTCGCTAATCGCGTAAAATGGTCAAAACAATTGAAAAAAAGAGACATCGCTGCTTACACCTTGCCAGCAATATTCAGCGGATGGAATCCACGATAAAATGTTTACTTAACCGGCTCAACCCGAAACCAGTCGTAATCCGCGTAACCAGAGTCGTTTGTCTGTGATTCGCGAACACTATAGATGCCCACTTTAGCACCGATCCACTGGCCGACTTCGGCCTGAAACTCATCGCCGGCATCAGTGAAATCAATTCCGTCATAACTGTAGCTGAATTTACATTTGGCGGCATCTATCACCTTTACGCGAAAATAGACGGCGTTTTGCTTTGCTGTTTCAATGATCTTATCTTCCGGCTTTTTTCCTTTCCTCGCATCGTTACACAAAGTAAAAACCAGCTGCATTTTATCAGCATTTTTCTTCAGGGATAAACCTGCGTAACTAAAACCCATAACGGTCAAACCAGTGCTTTCATTTACATTTTTAGCGTTCGGATGGAAAGTCACCTTAGTGGTTACCGTGAAACTTTCGGCAGGAAATTTTTGAAGAAGCATATTTGGCGACTGCCATAAATTAACTGCACTATCCGGAATTTTATCGGTGTATAACCGCAGTTTTCCTTCAGCTGTTAGAAATGACCAGGTCGCTTTTGGGTTAGCCATCCATTGCCACTGTAAACCAAGCTGCGGTCCGTTAAATTCATCGCTCTCGGCAGGATTTACCACCGGATAAGCTTTTCCAACGTTCGGCTTTTTATAGGTCATAACGGGATTACCAATGCCATCGTGATCTGGATCTGATCCAATCACCGGCCAGTTGTCTTTCCATGCCATTGGCTGCAAATGAACGATACGGCCATAAGCCTCCTTATCCTGGAAATGCAAAAACCAGTCTTCGCCTGTTTGAGTAGTAACCCATGCACCCTGATGCGGACCATTGACGCTTGTTTTACCCTGTTCCATCACAACTTTTCGCTCGTAAGGGCCGTAAATGTTTTTAGACCGGAACACCACTTGCCAGCCGGTCGACACGCCGCCGGCAGGAGCAAAAATGTAGTAAAATCCATTTCGTTTATAAAATTTCGGGCCTTCTAATGTCGGATCTTTTTCATGGCCATCAATCACCAGCCGTCCGGCCTCGGTAACTTTTGTGCCTGCCGGGTTCATTCGCTTAACAGCAAGCACACTTTTAATCCCCGCCCGGCTACCAGCAAATGCGTGTACCAGGTATACTTTCCCGTCATCATCCCATAAAGGGCAAGGATCAATTAATCCTTTGCCGGCTTCCACTAAAACCGGTTCGCTCCAGGGACCTTCAGGTTTCGGTGCTTTTACCATGTAAATCCCAAAATCAGGATCGGGATAGTATATGTAAAACTCGTTATTATGGAACCGCATGGATGGTGCCCAAACACCCGCACCGTGCTGCACTTTCGAATAGTAATCAACCGGCGGTTGTCGTTTTAGGGCATATCCAATGATTGACCAGTTCACCAGGTCCTTTGAATGCAGGATCGGCAAGCCGGGGATATCTTCAAAGCTGGACGAAACAAGATAAAAATCATCATTAACGCGGATGGCGTCAGGATCGGAATAATCGGCGTGTAGAATCGGGTTTTTGTAGGTGCCATTTCCTAAATCAGGTGACCAGACCTTCGATACGTATTGAGCTTGTTGGGCAACTCCAGCCAGTGAAGAAAAAGCCAGTAAAAAAATCAAAAATCTGTTAAAACGCATCTTAAAAATCTAGTTCCGGTTTCCAACCTCTGAGAATTGCTGTTAGGTTATAATTTGCAGCTTCACTTTCACTTAGCTGATGAGACCATGCGACCCGTTTGGTTGGATTTGCCCCTTGTCCGGTATTTTTATATTCGGCGAAAAACGCAGTTTTTTCATTGCTTTCCTTTCCCCAATTGTTCCAGCCTGATGGCGTTATCATATTGCCTAACTCGCACTTTAAAAACGCGACTTTCGCGAATGGCCTCCACGGACGGCCAAGATAAAAAGTGTTTTCCGCGGCACTGCCCTTTACCCGGCAATTCATAAATACGTAACCGAATGTCACAGAATCCGGTGTAGAAGCTGCTGTTACATAGCCGTTGTTTTTGCAGAAAATATCACAATCGTCAAATACCGCAGTCGCCGAACCGAAAATAAAGTCCACAGTTCCTTCGATGTAGCACTTATAAAAATATTCGCGGCTACCATAACCATATGTGTAAAGCGTATCCTGAAATCCAAGCATACGGCAGTTTTTGAACACTGTCTTGTCGCCTGCCACCCACAACGCCACAGCCTGACCTACTGGTCCTGAGCTATTCTCAAATGTAATATTCTCAGCGTTGAAGCCGTCGCCGTAAATATAAACGCTGGACGATCCGGACGTTCCCATCTCTTCACCGAAACGATTTTTCTTTGAGGCAAAATCGTTGAATGTAATAATCGTTTTGTTTACATCCTCACCGATAAAACTAACATCCTTTTTTGAGCCGGCGATAATTAGTTTTTCCTTATAAACTCCGTTTTTAATAAAAATAACAGTCTTTAGTTTCCGGTAGTCGGGCACCGCATTTACCGCTTCCTGGACGGTCTTATAGTCGCCGCTGCCGTCCTGCGCTACAACGATATCAGGCTTGACCCGCGTCTTTCCAAACAAATGGTGTATTGGAACGAAACACGTAATCAAGAGGATGATAAAAGTAAAAGAATTGTTCCTTACCCGCATACTTAATGTCTTGTTAACTTTTAAATCTAAGCAAGATGCTGGCTGAAAACTAAGGCCTGAGTTGAAATCCTTTCTGTAAAGATCTATCCCGGGCAAGATAAAACTTCAGACGTTCATCTCAAGCGCTTAACTGTTTTCAGCCAGCATCTGTTTTTTTAGTAAGCCCAACGGGGATCACCTATGGCTCCTCCGGTTTTGCTCGATGTTCTTAATAGAGACCCTGCAGGAAGCGTAAAGTCATTCGTTGCAGCCACCCATCCCATATTAACGGTACTATTACCAATGGCAGTTGCCGGCAATGTCAAAGCAGCGCCTGTACCTGCACCACCAGTGGTAAAATTAAACAGATTGTTATTTGCAAAGGTAATCGTAGCCGCAGTCGCGTTTATAGCAGCCGTTTGTGTTGTTGCCCCGCTTTTGGCCACGTTGCCAACGATCGAATTTTGCATCGTGAACGTAACCGGATTTGCCTTGGCATCGAGGATCGGATACTTGGTATCTGAGCCAAAATTGTTGAATGTGCACTGGTCGATTAAAATAACCGGACTGATTCCTGTAAGTGTGCTGGTGCAGTTTATGAATGCACGCCCGATATTGTAAAACGTCGATTTCGTAATTTCCAAACGATTAAAGGCTAGTTTATCGAACGTAAAGAAATCATAAGATCCGCCATTATCGTACACAACGGTATTGGATATCTTCACAAAATCAATCTTATGACCGCCAAGCGCACCGCGATTAGCCCTGATCATACAATTCAGTGTGTTATGAATAATGCAATTGTCGACTGTAACGGATGAGAAAGTAGCAGCTTCCGCGTCTGAAGCATTACCGACAAGATTGATAAAATATGAAGAGCTTGCTGGTGCAGCGCCGTCGAATTCAATGCCGGAAAGGTTTACACCTGCGCCATTACCTTTCAACGTCAGTTCTTTGAAGTTTACCTTGGTGTCTGACGGATTTCCGGACGTCGATTTCAACGTAATCATTTTTTGAACAATTGGGGTAGCCGCCAGCAGGGAATATGAACCCGGCATCAAACCTATAACCGCATTGTTTGACGCCGTTGAAATAGCCGCTGCAATGTCGTCACCAGGTTTTAAGATAACGGAATAAGTTGTTGCGGCAATCGTTGTAAACGTAAGAATACCTTTGCTTTTCGTTCCAGCGAAAATTTCAGCTTTATAGGTAGTGGCTGCCGCAAGCCCAGAGAATACTTTCATCCCGGCAGAATTGTCTGCCTCGGATAAATCAACTTTGGTTGCAGCACCCGAAGCTGGCGTAAAAACAACCGAATTTACACCCGTTGTTTTTTTCCATCGAAGTGTCACCGCTGTCTCTTTCACTTCCAGATCACGAACGGGCAAAAATATCTGAACTCCCTGTATCGTAAATGCTGAGCTTACCAGCCATTTGGAATCAAGATCGCTGGCCGTGCCTTTTGTTTGTACACGGGCATAATATTTCGTCCGTGATGGAATGCTGTCATCGGTTATTACTACGCCGGTGGTATCAGTCAGGTAACGGCGTTCTACTGTATTGAATAGGGAATCTTTCGAAATTTGCACAGAGTACTTCACAGTACCGGTGGTATAAAGCGCCCGCTGCCATTCCAGCTTAACGCTTGTTTCACTACTTGTTGCCTTCACTGTTCCGACTGGCGTGAACTGCCTCAATGGGCCGCCATCTGTCGACTGATCTGCTTTTTCACAGCATTGCAGAATGATCATGCTCAATAAAGCAGCTGTGATAAGTTTCAGGTTATGTTTGAATAGTTTCATTTTACTGATCTGCGTTAATCGGTTAATAGCCATAGTCCTGCTGCCATTTATAATTTGTGTTCAGGTTGGTAACGTTAATCGGGAAAACCTCTGAATGGTCCGCCCTAAAATACCTGGCCCACCCACGCTTATCGCCGGAAATGTATTCCGCATCGACAGCTTTTCGCCAGTTTTTTACGGTATACCCGGTTGGTGCTGTACTGCTTCCGCTGCCCGGCACGAAAAATGCATTTGCACCGCCAACAAGATCCAGGGTTTTGGCCTCCTGCCCCGCTGCCCCGTTAGCAAAAGCTGCGGCCTTAGCATAGATGTACAATGGAACGTCTTTATATTTCCCTCCAAACGCGGTAGCATCAGCATTCATAAATGCGGTTAATTTATCCCGTGTTTCCTGCAATTTGGTATTTAGCAAATTCCACCTGATCAGGTCATATTTCCGTATTCCTTCACCGCCGAATTCCAGCAGTCTCTCCTGAACCAGGTATTTAAAGAAGCCATCCTTATCGGTTGGTGTTGTTCCCACACGTGTCAAATCGCTGGAAAAAGCTCTTTTTCTAACTTCCTCTAATGCAGTTACAGCATTTTCGCGACCATCTGCGCTACCAGTTGGACCGTTATTTATTTCATTGTAAGCTTCAGCGTACATTAAAAGAACATCGGCAAAACGCATAATAGGCCAATTGATGGCAAGGTTTTGAGCAGTTCCGGTAATAGTTGTCCATGAGCGGCGGAATTTACCGTCGCACATATCGGTTGCACCCCGTAATATCTTCTGTGTATTTTTATCTATTTCGAAATATGCCAGCGTCACATCGCGACGAGCGTCTGCGCCGGTTTGATCAAACTCATAGAAATAAGTCGGTGTAGCGTTTATCCCTCCTCCACCTGCGCCGTAAATTGAAGCTGCGTCGAGTTTCAATCCGTTATAATAACCTAGTTTACTATCGGTACTGGCATTTCCGCCAAAAGCTCCCACTTCAAAGATCCATTCGTGTTTAGAATCCAGTCTTGATGCCGTATGCAATGTTTTAAACAAATTCTCATAACTTGGATTTAAATCATGCTCACCCCGCTGCTGGATAATATCCCAGCATTCGTCATAGGCGATCTGGTAATATTTGTTGTAATCCGTACCTCTTTCCATTTTATTCGTCCTGCGCAAAGAATATCCGCCACGTGCCAGAGCGATGCGAGCCCGCAAGCCCTTCGTAAATGCTTTTGATACGCGCGTATCAAATCCTCCAGCCTGTGAAAGCCATGGAACAAGCTCCTCCGCTGTTTTTAAATCCTCAAGTAGCTGATCGTAAATCACGTCTGTATTTGTTTTTTCCAGGTAAGGATCAGTCTGATCTGCTGCAGGAACTGTTAAAAACGGCAGATCTCCCCAGTTGCGAACTAGTTCATAATAAAATTGAGCACGCAATGTCAATGCCTCTCCATACAGTTTTGCCATAGCAGCCTTATCTGACGCCGACCCATTCAGATACACATCAGAAAGGGGAATGTATTTTATACAGATGTTAGCCCTTTCGATCCCTTTATATAATTGATTGAAAGGCGCCAGCAATTCGCTGTTCGTTGGCGTGGCGTTATACATACTGATCCCGCGGCGGGCATCATCCAGGTCGCCGGAAGTTTTGAAATCGTCTGCCGACTGCGGATACAGACAGCTGATACGGTTACCATAACCATTGTCGCCAATCAGTTGTGAATATACTCCTACCACCGCTGAGTTCGCATATGAGACGCTGCTGAATTGTGCATCCTGCGAAGTAGTCGAAGGATTTTCCAGCTCAAGATATTTTTTACACGATGTAGCCGACATACTCAATGCGACAACTACCGGAATTATATATTTTAATTTCTTTGTGTTCATGTTTCGATCGAATTAAAAACCAACATTTATACCTGCCAGGATGTATCTGCTGCGAGGATAAGCAGCATAATCTACGCTTGGGGTAAGCGGGTTGCTTCTTCGCGTATTCGCTTCAGGATCAAAGCCCGAATAACCGGTGATTGTCCATAAGTTATTGACGGTACCGTACACCCGGAAACGCGAGAAAACTTTGGTGCGTTGCAGTAATTTTTGCGGCAGTGAATATCCCAGGGTTACGTTATTTATTCTCAGGAACGATCCGTCTTCAATAGCGAA
The DNA here is from genome assembly GCF_009834875.1 of Hufsiella arboris. Taxonomy (GTDB): domain Bacteria; phylum Bacteroidota; class Bacteroidia; order Sphingobacteriales; family Sphingobacteriaceae; genus Hufsiella_A; species Hufsiella_A arboris. The sequence continues at coordinate 189,264 of NZ_WVHT01000001.1, forward strand.
TGAATGTAAGAAGTACTGTCCTGCAGATGGGCTCCAATATTGCGCGCCTGCGTTCATTGCGGCCAGTTGGGCCGGATCAGTAACTTTCACGCCATTTTCATCATAGTTTTTCCAACGGTTACTCATCAGCGCAAGCATGTTGTTATCCTTATACAGGTAGGCCGTGGTGTTTTCAATATTATTCGCGTTGTAAACATCATTTCCGTAAGAGAAATTCATTGAAATGCTCATGTCGAAATTTTTGTAAGCGAACTGTTGTGATAAGCCTCCGGTGAAATCAGGCTGCGCGTTACCAAGAACGGTACGGTCATCAGCACTGATCATCATACTACTTGAGTTAGACAGCTTTTTCAACTTCAAATCTCCGGGCTGAGGGTCTTTGCTTCCGAGCGCAATCACACTGCTATTGGGAACATCAGCCTTAATAGTGTATTTTTTTGTTGATGGGTCATAGTTGAAATCATCGACGGTGTAAAAGCCGTCTGTTACGTAGCCATAAAACTGGCCGATAGGCTTACCAACTTCCACAAGAAAATCTTGTGATGAGCTGGCTATCCAACCGGAATTTTCATAATATGATTTCTTAAGTGATCCGTCAGGGCTGTAGCCAAGGTTTACAATCTTATTCCGGTTAAACGCGATATTAAAGTTGGCGTTCCACCTAAAGTTTTTCGAATTGATGATTCCGCCATCAAGCTGAACTTCGAGGCCTTTATTCTGCGTCTTACCAATGTTCTGAATCTGCGTGGCATAACCGAGGTACGGCGGAATTTGCGCGTTAAGCAAAAGTCCCTTAGTATTATTTACGTAATAATCTACCGACGCGTTGAACCTGTTGTTAAGGAAAGAAAAATCAAGACCTGCGTTTCTTGAAATGGTTGTTTCCCACTGCACATTTGGATTTGAGAGTGCCACTGGCCCTGAACCCGCGGTAACAGCTTCTTCAAAAGCATAGCTTGATGTGCTGATTCCAAACATGGTGTTGAACAAGTCATCACCGATACGGTTATTTCCTGCTGTACCATAGCTCAGACGAAGCTTCAGGTTTGACAACCAGTTCTGAGTATTTTTCATGAAATCCTCTTCAGAAATTCTCCAGGCAAGCTGTCCGGAGGGAAAATATCCAAAGCGATTTTCCGGAGCAAATTTAGACGAACCGTCCGAACGGAGTGAGAAGCTGGCCAGGTATTTTCCTTTATAATTATACATCGCCCGGCCAAAGAACGACAGCAACCTGTTCATTGATTCAGATGTTGTCGGAGCATCCTGAATAAGCCCTGAGGGTGGAACCGCCTTTTGAATTCCGGCGAAAGCCTCCTCAGCTGAAATATCTACCGGCAAATATTTCGTGGTATTGTTGAAGGTTTTCGACTTATACTGATACATCTCTTCGCCGACAACCAGATCAAGGTTATGATTGCTCTTGAAAGTTTTATGGTAAGCCAGCGTGTTAGAGTTGGTGAAAGTAAAATTATTCCCGGTAGCTATCACGGCAACAGGCATGTTTGAATTTTGCCGCGCAACGCTCGTAATCGCGCCGTTGAAGGTATTTGTCCGGGCATCCGTTGCTGTAATACCGAACAAGGTTTTCAGTGTCAGATTCTTTATAAAGTCGTAGCTCAGGTAACTGTTTATGATCGCGTCATTACGATAGTCGTATTTCAGTTCGTTGTTGGCTAACAACACCGGGCTTGTAAGATTGGTCAGGTTGGCGTAATCCGGATCAAATTCATCAATAAAGCTTTGCTGCCCGGGAGCCTCAAACGGTTGATAACGAACTGCGTTGCGCAACCTGTTAGTGCTCTGACTTCCGGTATTTGATGTTCCGACACCGTCTATACACTGACGGCTATAGCGTGCACTAAAACCCATTTTAAACCGGTCGGATGCTTTGTGGTCGAAACGGAAACTTGCAAAGGTTCTTCTGAAGCCAGAATTAAGCATGATCCCATCTTCATCCGTGTTATTTACGCTAAAGTTGAATGTGGTATTTTTGGTACCACCCATAATGCCCAGGTTTTCCGTGTTGGAAAACGCATTACGCCCGAACACTTCATTTTGCCAATCTTTGAAAGGCATATTTTTATAAATGTCGATATCGCTGTATTTGCCATAACGATTTTCGAAAGAAGATAATCCATCGGTTGCTTTGTTGTAAAGCTCATATTGATACTGAACAAAATCGTATGGATTCATTACTTCCAGTTCGTTTACGATCGTGCGTGAACCTGCATAAGCATCAAATGACACGGTGGTGCGCATATCCCGGCCACCTTTTGTGGTGATCAGCACAACGCCGTTAGCGCCCCTTGCACCATAAATGGAGGTGGACGCTACGTCTTTTAAAACATCGATCGACTGAATTTCCTGCGGAGACAGGATAGACAGTGCATTTTCAACCTGCACTCCGTCAACGATATACAACGGCGAGTTATCCTGTGTGATAGAACCACCGCCACGCACACGTATCTGAATATCAGCTCCCGGCCTTCCTTCGGTAGTAGTTACCTGGACGCCTGCCAATTTTCCCGCAAGGGCTTCCGCCGCGGTGCTCACTGGAAAATCTTTCAGTTCTTTCGATCCAACCGATGAAACAGATCCGGTCAGCGCTTCTTTCTTAACCGTACCATAACCAATGTTTACGACAACTTCGTCGAGTTGTTTGGAGTCGGCCTCTAACTTAACTGCCAGGCTGGTTTTTGAGCCAACTGCAATTTCTTGTGTTTTATAGCCTACGTATTTAATAACGATAATCGCACTTTCCGGTACGCTCATTTTAAAATCGCCATTAACGTCGGTACTTGAGCCTCGTGTGCTGCCTTTTAGCGTAACATTGGCTCCGATGATGGGTGCGCCGTCGTTTTTATCCGTCACTTTACCGGTTACCACGCGAGATTGTGCGGCAACCTGAAAAATAAACAATACGATGGCTGAAAAAAAGAGTAGAACTTTCTTCATTATGACTGTTAGTTTGTTTTAAGAGCTGTTCGGATAATGCCCTGATTCTTAAAGGGATTGATCTGGAACCGGTTTCTTGTCGAAAATTTAGTTAGTTAGCGGCAAGTCTAACCGCTTTAATTCACAATGCAAACGTCCCGGTTAAATAAATTTGTGCAATCGTTCCCGGCAACGTTATCGGGAAACATAAAATGCTGTAGATTTGAATTTAGAAGGTATAGCAACTGTGTTTTTTATTATCTTAACCACCCAATGAAATTTGAGCCGATCACCATTAAAGATATTGCGAAGGCGCTGGGTTTTTCGACCTCAACGGTGTCCCGTGCCTTAAGAGGAGGGTATGAAATAAGTGAGGAAACAAAAAGGATTGTGCTGGAATATGCGGAGAAAATAAATTATCACCCAAACCCTATTGCGTTAAGTTTAAAAGAAAGAAGAACTTATTCAATTGGCGTTGTTGTAAGTGAGATTGCCAATAATTTTTTCTCTCAGGTGATCAATGGCATCGAATCGATTGCTTATGACGCAGGCTATCATGTTATCATCACGCAAAGTCATGAATTACACAAGCAGGAAAAATTAAACGTAGAGCACCTTGCATCACGATCAGTAGACGGGTTATTGATTTCACTAGCCTCTGAGACCAATGACGTTTCATACCTTAAATCACTGAATCAAAAAGGTTTACCAATCGTATTTTTTGATCGAACAACGGATGAAATAGATACACACAAGGTTATAGCAAATAATTTCCAGGGCGCTTTCGACGCTACCGAATACTTAATAAAAAACGGCAAAACCAAAATAGCACATCTCACTAACTCGCCGCATTTATCCATAACCCGTCAAAGGCTGGATGGTTATAAGGCGGCGTTAACAAAGAACGGCCTTGTTGTAAATGAACAGTACATTAAATATTGTGAGCAAGGCGGACAGGATTACAATGAGATACTTGCAGCGGTACGTGAGCTTCTAACGTCCGAAAACCCTCCGGAGGCGATTTTTATTGCAAGCGACAAATTAACCACCGGCTGTCTGAAGGCTCTCAGAACCTTCAGCCGAAAAGTTGTTGATGGCTTGTCAATCGCAGGGTTTACTAATTCAAACCTCGTTGAACTTTTTGAATTTTCTCTCACGACAGTGCGACAGCCAGCCTTTGAAATGGGACAAATCGCAACAAAACTCCTGATACAACTAATTGAAAGTAAACGTCCTCTTAGTGAAATCGATTTTGAAACCCGTACGTTACAAACCGAGCTGATCTTAAAAAATCAGGAAATTATGGCCTAGCAACCCTTATCCTAAAAAATCCTCTCTTACAGGATTAAAGCTATCGACCAACACCCCAGCCTGCCTGCAAACAACTCCATGTAATACATTTGGCGGAACGAAATAGCCATCACCGCTTTTTAACGTTGTTACTTGCTCACCTATCGTTGCTTCAAAGACTCCGCTCTCTATGAACGAGACCTGCGTATGCGGATGATGATGCATAACGCCAATAGCACCGCTTTCAAATTTCACTTTAACCATCATAAGATCGGCGTTGAATCCCATGATCTTCCGTTGAACGCCGGCGCCTAGATCTGTCCAGGTTGATTCATTTTCGTACTGAAAATATTCGCTTTGCATATTTCAAAGGTAGAAGATTTTGAACGAGCAGGCAAAACGTCAAAAAATCAATTGGCTTAACTTTGTTTTTGACGGCTTCCGCTTCATAAAATTCACGTTTGTCCGGATCTTCCACCCGAACCAGTAGTCGATATTGCGTCCAACTCAATTGCGAACGCAGTGCGTTCGCAATTGTAAATGTGCGATGAAACCGCCGCAACAATTCTAATTGACGATGTCCAAAGCCACTGCCGAACTCCGGCTGTAACTGCTCGGAAAGTTGTTTGATTAGATACGTGCCGTAATCGGCCCGTTTCGAACGGAGGTCTAGCTTGTCAAAGTGCTAAAATAAAAATGAATATTTTCATTTTTAAGCATCAGCTTGACCTTTTCAAGGAATTTGACGGCTTGTGACGGAATAGGAAATTGAGCAACCAGTTCAATGCAATGGGCTTGCCTTCGATGGGTAAGTCTCATACAGTTGGCCACTTTCAATGAATTGGCGATAGTCGTTCAATTTACATTGCAACTGGTGGCAGTGGATTTCATAATCCTCCCAATCAAGGTGGTCTGATATAGTAAGAATTACTAAACCTTTTCGCTTGTCTGTTCCAATCAAGTCGATGCTGTTAGTTTCGGTTATTGCCATGTTAATCAGACTAAGTTTGTTGAGCAATCTCAATATACCGGTAACAAGTTGCCCGGCTAATGCCTAATTCTTTGGCGATCTCTTCAACCGATTTTTTGTTGGAGGCAGATATGTTTCATTGACGATTCTGAGTATAGTGCAAATAAATTAATCAAAGGACACATTGAGCGAAGCAGATGGAATAATTGGAAGCAATGAAACCGACTGGATACGGGGCACCAAATTTCCTTGCGGATCTTTTTTTACACCTACTGTATAAAAATAAGAGTTTCGCCTGTTATAGAGGTTATAGATGCCTAACTCCAGCTTTCCGGGATACTTTTTCAGTAACTTCAAATTCCTTTGGGCTGCAATGTCAAGCTTATGAAACGGCTTCATTCTGGACATTCCACGGTCTCCGCCTTCATAGACAAAATATTTAGAGCCATTATTATTGGAATTTCCAGCTTTCGGGAAAGGCACTTCACTGGCATTTACGAAATAGGTTGGAACCGTAATCGCCTGGCCGCTGGCGTAATTGAACGTACAGGAAATTTGCCATTTATCAGACAAGACAACAGATTGATAAATATTCAGGACATTCCTACGGTCCTGAAGTGGAAAGAAAGGTTTCCCTGCGTCAAGCTCCGCGAAGCTATGCCTGACCTTTGACCATGTATAATTGACCCACCCCTGAAGAATTCCCGAACGTTTTTCAGCGGAAAGTTCCACGCCGAAGCTTTTTCCCTTACCGGCAGCCACACCATCATGCCAGTTGCTAGTACTGATTACTGAACCAATAGTAAAACTCCTGGAATCATACCCATCACGATAAGTTATCAGGTTGTTCTGTCTGTTATAATAGCCTTCAAGCGTGAAAGTGAAGTTATTTTTAAAGATACTGGCTGATCTGTTTATGGAAGCTGAATATTGTTTTGAGGACTGTGGCTTAATCAATTTGTCGGCTGATAAAATAATGTCGACCGGCAGACCGAGGCCGTTATTTACCAGTGCCTGTATAGGCTGATAGGCTTTGGTATAGGAAAGCTTTATTGAAGTTCTGGAATTCAGCATATAATTTGCAACTATCCTTGGTTCAATAAACTGGTAAGTCGTGTCACTTGTGGAATACCAGTTGGCCCGAAGGCCATATCTCAGGATTATTTTTCTGAAAATAGTCCATTCGTCCTCAGCATATACAGCTGCATCCCTAGCTTTTCCACTTGGGAGGATGTGAAGCTTTATAACATTGCCGTCGATATTTTGGGTCGTGCTGCCAGGGCTGAAATCATGAAAAATCACATCAGCACCCGCGTTGAATTTGTTTGAATTACTTAGTCTGGTCTGGTTAATGAATTTCAACCCGAGATCTCTTATTTTACTTCTCGAGGTGTAATCCTGGTAAAAGGGCAGATTCAGGTGGCCAATATCCTCAAGCTTTAAGTGATATTCATTGTAGAACAACTGATAAGATTCAGTATGTATTGAAGCTGCGTTTTTCAGCTCAGCCATGGCATAGGACTGTGCTTTGTTTAAAGAAGACTTATTATATCGCTGACTGTCGTGATCATCAATTTGCCGGAATGAATAACCATCTTCATTGTGATATCCGGTGAAGCTAATGGTCTTAGTTTCGCTTACGCTGGAGCTAAACTTTGCGTATCCATCATAAAAATAAAACTGCTCTCCCTGAGGATCGGCAAGACGTTTCAGCAAATCAAACATGGACCTTCTCGCTGACATCAATAAACCGGATTTGTTTTTTTCAATTGGAACGTTAACCATCATAGAACTGCTGATAACGCCCAGGGAAGCGTTGCCAACAAAATGGTCTGTTTCAGGAGACAAGGTTGTAACATCAAGTACAGAAGCTATCCGACCTCCGTACCGTGCCGGAAAGCCCGTTTTGTACAAATCAGCCGAACGGATTAGCGAAGGATTAAAGGTAGAAACCAAGCCAAGTAATTGTGAACTGCTGTACAGTGTTATTCCATCCTGTAAAACAAGATTTTGATCAGGAGTGCCTCCTCTGACATTGAGGTCGGCTGCACCTTCTGAGGTCGGGTTAACACCTGCCAATGTCTGAAAAGATTTGAGGACATCTTTCTGACCTAACAGCATTGGTAGTTTATTAATATCATCCTGCATAAGTCGTTCCCGTCCTATCTGGACATCTTTCACTTTATTGAGCGATGTACCATTAACCACTACCTGTTTTAATATATAATTTTTTGCACTCAGGTCAACAATTATTGAAGTGTCGCTTTTTACCTGAATCGAAACTGTCCTGGTATTGTAAAGCGGGCTACTTATAATCAGCATTTGCATTCCGGCCTGGCGTTCTATTTTGCCTGGAGAAACCTGGTGAATTACTTTTTTTTCTGCATTCTGAATGATAAGAGATTCGATCGGAGTACCTGAAACTGAGTCCTTGGCAACAACGCTTATTCCTATCTGCTGTGCAGATGCTGTAAGCCTCAAAAGAAAACAAGCTATAATAACAGTCAGACGCATACTACTGGGGATGATTGACTGTTATGGTCTTTTTCTGTGAAAAAACACAGCTGCCGAAAACTCCAAATCCATTATCGATATTGCTAAAAGGAGGAATGATTCCTTTAAAACCGGATAACACGGCAAGTCCGAAACCATCTGTTATATAGTCATGAATATTAAGGAAAACATCGTTTGCCTGGTAAAATGATTTAAAAACGGAGTCAGTAGTGATGAGGAAAACATCGAGCTTGCTATCCGCTAGTTTTGATCCACCACGCACGGAATGAAAGTGTCCCTCGTACTTAAACGTATAGTCATTATTTGATTGAGTTACATCAGAACCCGAAATGAAAGTGGTTGTCGTGTAATATGAGCCGTAATCTAAAACGAGGATTTTATAACCGAAACGATCATTTCCCGGAGAGCTCCATCTGCCGGTTAAACTATACATATAACCGCCGTAGGAATTGTTGTAATAAGGAGTGGGTACAGGAATTGTGTCCGGCTCTAACGCTGCCGGGGGAACCTGGGTTTGTGCTGACACTTCCTGAAAACCTGGAGCTGACACAGTTAATTGATAAGTTTCTCCTTTTGTCACCGGAAATTTTTGTTGAGAAATTGCATAGATATTCCGGATGGAATCTTTGAGTGTAAGCAGGCAGGAGCTGTTCGTTTTGAGGTTGCTTATCTTGACTACGACGCTGTCGTTGGAAAAAAGGGTCTTGTTATCGGACATTCCTATGATCGAGACAGGGTTAACAGAGACAAATACACTGTCGCTGGGATAAATGATACTGAACACAGCAAGCTTCTTATCACGGGGTTTGTTTATTTGTATGTCTTCAAAATGAGTGCAGGCGCAACAAATTATAGACATAAAAATAAAAGACGTAAAATTTAATTTAATCATATTTCTTTGCTGTTAGACGGCATTTTTTTAACTAAATAAATTAGTCCTAATATAGCTTTATCTAAAGTTTTATTGTGAGTTAATTAACGATTTGTAATTAGCGGCAATAATTATTCAAAAACGCCCGTGGATTACCAAAAATTGGGCTCCGACATCGGACGATATAAGCCTGTTATTTAATTCCCGAAAGCGGTGACGTCTTAGTTTCCATTCCTTACCCGCTGTTGTTCCCCCAGGGAACCGGACGATCGATCTCGGGCAGCGCTTACACTGGTACGACCGAAGTTATAAGTAGCTGTCAGCCTGAACACCCGGCTTTCCTGCTTTTGAGATAACCGGTAATCCTGCGATGGTATTGCGCTTTTAATCTTAATAATTCGTTGATTAAACAAATCGTTACCCGCCATCTTTAAGTTAATTCTATTTTTTGCAAATGACTTACTTACGCCCAGATCAACGCCGTAAATTGGTTTTGCAAGGTAGGTTCCATAAGCCTGGGCTGAGGTGTAGTTTACAGATAGCTCTGTACTAACAGTAGGGCTCAGCGTAAATGTTTGTACCGAGTTTAAGATTAAAGTTACTTTTTGATTTTCAAATGGCGCACCCATCAGATTAGGCGACTTATAACGATTGTAATAAATCGTTGCGTCATTGTTTGTTTTCCACCAATCAGCAATCGATATGGGTTGATTGATATTGGCACTTAAAATATCCCTTGATGCCAGGTTTTGATCAAACAGCGTAAGCGTTTTGTTAACGGTATCTGTAAGCAGCGTGGTTGTAATTACATCTTTAGTACGCGAATAATTAAGCGTCACATTGGTGGTTTTCTTGAAGCCGTAGGACAGTTCAAAGTTATTCGAATACTCCGGTTTCAGGTAAGGATTGCCTTTTACCGAAGTGTACAGATCAGCATAATATAAAAATGGATTTAAAGATTGATAATCCGGACGGTCTATGCGTCTGTTGAATGAAATACCGAGCTCATGATCTTTAGATAAAATTTGATTGATCGTAACGTTTGGAAAGAAATCTATATAGTTTCTTTTGACACTGTTTGATGATGTATTGGAAGTGCCTTCGGAATTCGTGTTTTCTACCCTAAGACCCAGTTTTAAGTTGGTTGATTTAAGGGCCTCGTTCAAAGCTATATAGCCGGCAGTTATTTGCTCTTTATATTTAAAATGGTTGCTTAATGCTGCATTATTTCTCCACTCATTCTGTTCCAGTATTTCTGATTGAAAATCATTGTCTGTGAGCACCAAACTGCTTTTCACGCCGGTTTCTAGTTTAGTATTTGAGTTAATGGGGTAGCTGTAGTCTAACTTACCTGCATATATTTTGATATCTGACGGAGTTCTGTTTTTAAAAATAACAGGCTCCTGAATACTATTTGATTCCCGATCAAAGAAGTAATTATTGTAAATGGTTTCCTCGGTATTGTGAAACTTTGCATAATCCAGATCAGCAACTAATTCCTGCCCGGCAGTATCTAAAACATTTGAGTAGTTTAAGTTATAAGTCTGGTTGCTGAATAAGCCGTGACTTGTATTCAATCCTTTGATGGTAGTGTCCGCTTGTCTTTGATTGTTTGTAACCAACGTGACGATGTTCGTTTGAAACGAATTGGAATTGCGGTAACCGTTGAATGTAAAGCCTACTATGCTCTTCTTACTTAGGTTATAATCAACGCCTGCCTTTAGTGTGTTATTGATTTTATGCTCGACCTGGTTTCCGTCCTGGTCTAGAAACGTCACTTGATTTTTTGAAGTAATACTCCGGTCAATAGTGAGGTTTTCACCCAATTCATTATTTCCGTAATTATAGTTGCCGAAAATATTTAATTGTCTGACGCGGTGATTTAAAGTTAAACCTGCCTCAGATTTATAATAACTTCCATAGCCCAGCCCTCCAAGAAGCGAGCCGTTTGTACCGTAGGCGGCATTTTTCTTTAATTTTATATTTATAATCCCTCCTGAACCCTCGGCATCATATTTAGCTGACGGATTGGCAACAATTTCTATACTTTGGATAGCGCTTCCGGAAGTAGAACTTAAAAGATCCTTTAATTGGGAAGCAGATAAATGAGTTAATTTTCCATCGAGCATAACCGTCACACCGGTTTTGCCTCGAAAGCTAATGTTACCATCATTATCTACGGTAACACCAGGTGCCTTGGACAAAATTTCCAAAGCGGAATTTCCAGCGGCCAATATACTCCCGGCAATATTCATGATAAGTATATTGTCCCGTTTCTCTATTAGAGGCTTTTTCCCTGTTACCAAAACAGAGTTTAATTCTTGCACATCCGGGATCAGCCGGATAGTGTCAGTTTTTACGAATTAATTATCCTTCATCTCGATTCCCTCGTATTGGTATTTTTTGTATCCTGTGGCGTCAACGGACAAATAATAGGATCCAAGAGGAATTTTTTTGAATAAGAAAACACCTTCCAGGTCTGTTTGCGAAGTTTTTAGGAGCACAGAGTCTTTTGAATAATACAAGCGAACGGTTACAAAACTCAATGCTTGTTTTTTTTCGTTAACAATCTTACCACGAATTTCATTTTGCGAATCGTCGATTTGTGCAAAAACTGAAAAAGGAAGATGGCAGATAAAAAGAAATATTGACTTTCTGTAAAGATTAGGCATTAGTGGATTAATTTGCTCTAAAATAGTGGAGCTATTTAACCGAAGTGTAATTTTAACAGATTTTAACGATTTATTTGAAAATAACCAGCCATTAGACTTAAAAAAGTTAAAAATCGTTAAATGTGTAACCCCCTTAACTTATTTAAGGTTTAAGCATTGACATTTATACGAAACAAACCTTTATGAAACATCACTTTACAATTTTTTTTCTGTTTATTGGTTTGATCAGTTTCGGCCAAACCAAACCAACTGAAAGTTTAGCCAGTCAGCTCAAAGCAGATATTGGGTTTGAAGGGATTGGCTTGTCTTATGAACCAAAGTTGTTAAACCAGCTAACGATTCAGTGCAGCGGCGGTATCGGAGGATATTACTCAGTATCCGAATCGAGTTTTGATTATGATTTAAATCCAACTAAACCAGCCTTCTTTGTATCTGTAAATCCTAAATTTTTCATCGCTCAGAAAACAAGAGCGCTAAAGAGCAAGGATACACGTCTGAATTCCGGTAACTATATGCTGAGCGCTTTAAGCAAGCTAATTTTAGATGGAACGAGAGATTGTGTGAGTATAACGAAAAGTATTTTTAAGTCCTACGGTCAGTTAGATTGACAGGCTTTTGAGATTCGAGAATAACTTAACAATATGTTCAGAGATGTGATAAGTTATGCTCACATGTGAGAGTGGTTGGTGCATGTTATATACATGCACCATTCTCCGTTTTGTTAATTTGTTAGTTTGTAATTTATTGGAGAATACACCACTCTCACTTTAATCCATCTGATTTTCGATTGAATATTTGAATATGAAAGCTTGCCTAAATAATTGATGAAAGGTCGTTAGATGTAGTAACCCAATTTAAAGCCGATAGATCGTTTCGTAGGCTTTATTGTCCGAAGGTCGTTGAGGAATGAATTTGTACTTTACAGGGCTTTAAAAAAGCGTTCCGCATCTTTTAATAATATTTCTTCCTGTACCCTATAAATATACCCAAACCAGCCAAGCACTATAAGATAAAAAATGATTCCCCATGCAGGCATTTCCGTATTGCCTATGAAATGCGCTAAAAGCCAAATGATACCTAATAGCGCAATTATTATTAATTCAATCCGCAGCTTTGTTTGTAGTATAACGTTTGTTTTATTTTTATCGACAGGCTCTATTTTTGCATTTACATTTATGCCTTCTATATTAAACATATTGATTCTGGCTGTTCCTACAGATAGAACAGATATGAATTTATAATCATCATCATTTATCTTTCTTATTGTAAATTCAGTTTGGGAATAATGATTAAGCTTGTTTTTTACTTTCTCGGCAGGAATGAATATGTTGACTTTTTTATGAAGTAGAAGAGGTTTTAAAAAGTTCATGGTTAGTACCGCTTTTATAGAAAAAGTTATCTAATTAAGTATTGAGGATGCTTTTTTAGAAGCTTTCATTGAATCGATATTTATGGAAATCAATTTATATTTTTAAATAAAAACGATAATGAATCTTCCCCCTGAGGCTACGCACTTTTTTACAAATGTCCAGTTTGAGTTAATCCCAGAAATCAGTTACACAAAATTAGAAACGCTAAGCCAATTTTCGAAGAATACAGGCTTCAATTACATTGAGCTAAGAGAAGCGTTGATTAAAGTCGTATGGTCTAAAATATCTGGATTAAAAGCAATAGCGTATGATAAAGAACTTACCGATCAATATCAAAGCGAAATTCTAATTATTGATGGAATGCTCCAAATGGAACATGAACGATCGGTATGCGAATTTATTTTTTATGGCAAATCGTCTTTAGATGCTATGGCAACATTTGTTAATAAAAGGTTTAACCTAGGTTTTAATGGAGGAGATATTGATTTCAAAAAGGCGAAGTTCCGAAAAAAACTCATTGAAGCTAATAATAGTTTTGGCACAATACTAAATACGTTGAGTGTTTGGCTTGAACCGAATAGAGGAAAATCAGACAGTATAATATCTTTGCGTGATTTTTGGATTCACCAAAGTAACCCTTGGATAATAATGGTTTATCCTCCAAGTGTTAAAGGCTCTCTTCCTATACCGTTAGCTCTTTCTAAAGCTAACATATTCCAAGGTGAAAAATGGGCCAACGAAGATTTTTTTAATTATCATTTTCAAAACCTTACAAATTTATTTAATCACATAATCGATACTATGGTAAATTTAGAGGGTCAATCCTTCGATGGAGAAGTGAAGCATAGTATAGATCCTGTACCATTCTTTCCGTTTGAAGTGAGTGATAAGTCAGGCAAAGTCAATATTAAAGAAATGGCGATAGGTAGAATAACGCAGAATTACTTATTAAATGGTATCAAGATATAAATGGAATAATTAAACCAGTAGATCGTAACCCTATTAAATACTTACAATTTTAAACAGCTTGTTTAATAAGTTTACTTTATTTATTGAAACTTGAAAATCATACATAAGGTAAACTTTAATTAATCAAATTCTCTTTCATCAAAGTAATCGTATACTATCTCACCACTGACAGGATGAAGAAATTCGCCGTACCATTCATAATTTGGGTTGTACTTTATCAGTTTTAGAATCACGGTATATCCACCTAATTTCGGAGACTTAGCATATACTTGTTCGCCTGCTTAAATTTGCTTTTTTTTATCGTCATTTTAAAAGTTTAGATGAATTCCGTTTGAAGTATTTTGAAAGCTATCTCCATATTCTTTTTTATAAGATAATGCTATAACGACATCTTCATAATCTTTTGCTTCGATTTCGTCAAGGCTCAAAAGTTCAAAATACTTTTGACCTAAAGATGTCAACATTAAATTATTCCCTCTAATGGATTTCCATCCTAATAATATCTCCTGAAAATCGACAAAGTTTAATGCGGTTAGTTCCAAAATATCATTTAAAATACCGCTTGTCTTAATATCTAAGTTTATTGCCGGATACCAACTAAAAGGATCTTTCATAAGTTCAGGCTCGCCTTTTAAAGTTTTTCTACCCGCCAAAGAAAGAATACATAATTTTCGATAAGTTAAGCCGGTCACTAGTGAGAGAAGTTGATTTACATCCTGCCAATCAATATCTTCTACAAATAATGCATTGCCATAAAATGGCGCCGATGTGTCTAATTTTTCTTTCTTCATACTCATTTTTAGCTTTAATCATTATTCCTTCATACAATTCTTCAGAAGAACTCTTGTAATCCTCATGTACTGAATTGTAGAAATTTTCATTTATTATTTTACCTTGATCTAAATTCGAACTTATTTTATTGATACAGGCAATTGTAGCGGCTCCAACTCTAGCTCTTTCCTTATTTGAAAGTACTCTCGATGACAAATCATTAAGAACTTTTGTAATCAAAATGCCACAACCAACGCTGCTAACTTGATCGATTCCATTAATCTGACTTATAATGTTACTTGCTACACCACCTAGAACGCCACTTCCAAGTTGAATAATATCTTTCGAGTCTTTGGAAATTTCCATTTTGGTTTATTTTTTAAAGATAATTATTGAAAACTTAAGCTGGTACTATTTGAAATCAGCAAATATTACACCTTTAAAAGATTATGACTAAAAATCAGACATATGAAAATTAGCAGTATGAACACAGGAATAGTATGCATATTAGATGCTCTCGCAACTAAAGGCGTATGGAGTATTGATGAACCAGCGACCTATCTTCAAAAATTAAAAAGAGTACATAACTCAATCTTTGATGTTAAAAATTATGTTATCAATCAGGGTTATCCGTTTATCGTCGACTACCTTACATTCTCGGATACTATAATAATTACTCTGCAATGGAACAAATTTGAAGATGAAACACTAATTCCTTACGTTGTAAGACTGATTGACGGTGTATTATCCACTTGCCTGGCGGAAAATTTATTAATGAGAGGAGCCTTATCATTTGGGAAATTTATAAAAGAAGATAATATTATAATTGGTCCAGCCATTGATGATGCCGCTTACTGGCATGATAAAGCGCAACTGATTGGATGTGTCCTTACACCAAATACAACTCTGCTATATGATTCAGGAATAGAATATATCGAAAAAAATCATCATGAAGACCACGATTACCGACAGCATGCCATTAAATACAAGACTCCATTTAAAAACAATACTATCTACGACCTTTACAATGTGAATTGGCCACTAAGTACTTATAAAGCTTTTAAACCTTTAGGTGATCCCGCTCCTTTAATTAGGGTTAAATCTATTTTAGGAAGATATCCCATTCCAGCGGAAGCCTACAATAAGCACGAAAATACAATCTCTTTTTTCAATTATTGTATTGAGCAAATTAGTAACGAAGAAGTTGGGTAAATTTATTTTAGCAAATAATCGTTAGTTTGTTATTAGTATTTCCTTTTAGAGACCTCATTGTATTTTGTAACCTTTAGAAATCTATCAGCTTTAGTAAAACGGGCTCTGATATGATTTTTCACATTAAAGTTTAAAACCCTTTTTTCTTCCATCGCTTCAACCATATCTCTATTTATCGTTAATATATACTGAAATTCATCCGCTCTATTCAACTCCTGATGATACATAAAATTTAGACTTTTCTCCAGCGAATCATTGTCAACATTAAATAAATTGTCATGAACTAAGAATAAAGGATGGTAAGTCCTCGTGAATTCATTAAACATTAAGGATGTGTCGTAAATAAAAACTTTTATTCGCTCAGTACTCCAACTATGATCATCATCAGTTCGTAAATCAAAAGTTAAAAATTCCTTTGATTGGGAGTTGCTTTTAGTCGTTATCTCAAAATGCGCTTGACGATTTCCTATAATCTTTTCATGTATATCTAAGATCGTTTGCTCAAAACTATTAAGAACCATTTCATGTGTGGTAATTGCAAGATCAAACTCCGAAATTTTACTGCTTTTTTTTGTTGTTAATTGCTTTTTGGCTTTATCAGCCTGATTATATTGATCAATAAGTGTCCTCAATGTACTCAATTCAATATTTTTTTCATTAAAAATCTTAATGGCAGATTTCAAATTACCTAAAAGCTCCCCATTATCAAGTAAAGAGAGTTTTTGACTATAATTTTCATCTAATTTCCGCGCCTTTTCATTTAAGACCTGTAATTCAGTTCGAAGTTTAACTAGATTATCGTGAACGATCGTATTACGAAAATTGTCAATTTTATCACGAAATTGCTTTACCTCCTCCAATGATTTTTTGACCATGTCTCCCAAGCCATCTTTGAACTGATTAAACAAGATGGACATTTCAAATTCATTAATATTTTCAGGTTGTGGTAATATGTCGATCTGCTTAATATTAAACTTAATAGCATTTTGTTGTTCCCGAATTTCTTTTAATTGAGCATCAAGAGATATAAGTTCATTTTGCACTAGTTCAAAGGAGTCATTATTTCTCAATTGTTCCAATGATGCATTAATCTTAGAAACCTCACTTTCTAGTTCATTCAAACGAGCTTTTGCATCAGAAACCTTGATTTGTCTGTCTTGAGTTAAAAGCTTAGTAATCTCCGTTAAGTATTTGGTTTTTTGTTGCAATTCCAATATTATTTTGCTGATCTCAAAATACAGTTCTAAGCCGAAGCCTAAATAAAATAAGTGAGGTTTAAAATCCCGCGGAATAAGCGAATCAGTGTCATATGTTTTTATAATGTCCTTAAATTCTGATCGTTCATCTCTAATAATCGGAGCGAGCAAATTTCTGAAACTAATTCGTTCTGTATGTGCTGGATACTTTTCGAAATAAATATTACTCAAATATTCAGAAGCTGCTTCTAAACTTTCAAAATGTATTTCCCTCCCAAATCTTGAAATCGATATTTTTTCGGGCGTGCTTAAGCCACGTGAAATGGTAGTTTTAACTCCGTTAAATTCAAAATCAAGTAAAACGATTACATTGGAAGCAATTAAATTTTTCGGGATTAGAGATACTCTGCTATCAGAATACTTTTTAAGAAGACAATAATTAAGAAATTCTATGCAAATCGATTTTCCAACTCCATTTGTTTTGTTACTTCCTTCAGATTTTTCACCAACAATAAGATTAAGGCCAGATTCAAATTGAATAGGCAAAAATATCTCAGGGTGACTATATAACTTTAATAACTTAATCATTGACAACGTATATAAATGGCTCTTGAAAATCGATAACACCTGTCGCAAATAAAAATGACAAACCGAAAAATAATTGCCTATACTGCGTTATATTATTTTTTTTCAAAGCTGTAGCGATCTGAAAAATTGATAATCTGTTCTGTTTCTGATTTTTAAATTCCTTTAAAATCAATGAGGCAACATAAACGGATGAAGTTCTTAAATTTTCGTCTTTACTAACTAGCATAATTAATTATTGGGGAAAACATTGCATTTTATCATCTCCTCTAAAAGATAAAATCTGATTGCCTGTTTATCAAAAGTCTTGAACCCATTCTCAGATAGTTTACCATGAAAAAAGTTAACTAAGTCGTCTAATGCTTCCCTAGGATTGTTATTATGCTTGTTTAAAAGAACGTCGCTTTCATCTTTTAAATAACTAGAAATAATAAGGGACATTACATCGTCGAGGCCCCTCCTTGCAACCTGCAACGCGGAATAGTAAACTGGCATTAATTCGCTATATTTTCCTATTAGGTATGTTGCATGCTCCGAGAACCTTTTATTAATTTTATACTCCGGATCAATATTGTCTTTTTTCTCTGCAAGAGAACGATTTTCAGGCTTGCTTAAATAATTAATTAAAGCCATAATAGTTTCGACTTCCGTAGATTCCGTTTTCAGTCGCTCCGTTTGGACTTCTTTATCCAAAAATCTTTCTATTTCTAAAAGCTCAGGTGTAGTTTTGTTATGGATTATCGCAAGCAATCTTTTAATATCTATAACGTCTTCTTTGTGATTAAAGTTATTTCCAAATTTCGTTGTATAATCCTTCGCATCCTTTGATATCAACAGAACTTGTAATTTAAAATCATAATACTTAGGGTTTTTATAAAAGCCATTCAATGATTCGGTAATCTTACCACTATCATTTTGGGCAGTAATTTGAATTGCGATTTTCCGCTCATAGTCTATAAGATCTATATATGCGGAGTTTTGATCATCGAAATTTGAATTTGTGAATGTATACCCCAATAACTTAAGTAAATCACGGAAAAAATTTTCTGCGTGAATATTGACATCGGTCAAATTCAGAGAATTGTTATTAGTTACCCTTTGCTGAAGGTACGTCAGCTTTTTAGAAATGCTATCAAATTTAGCCTTTCGAACGTCCATATATACTCGATTGTACACCAAACATACTGATTAAATAAACAAGAAGAATTACCGAAGAATGACTTAGAAAGAATATATTATGATAAAATTCGTATTTGCTTCGACTAAAATCAATTTGACTGTATTTTTATCGTTAAGATAAATAATTGAAAAAGAAATATAAACTAGTTATTTGACAGCTATATTGACAGCATCTAAACAAAAAGCCCCGTAAGTGATTGACTTACAGGGCTTTTATTTGTTTTTCAGCGGTCCGGACGGGACTCGAACCCGCGACCCCATGCGTGACAGGCATGTATTCTAACCAGCTGAACTACCGGACCTTTTCCCTCGCTTGCAGTAGCTGCTTGCGTTTGGGACTGCAAATATAGCGTCTTTGATCTATTTGTCAATAATTATTTAAAAAAAATCTCATCCCAGCGTTTTTAGCCCGTGTTGAAATTCGGTGGAGGAGTCCGTCTTTTGGAAATTTTTCATGCTAATAACCTCAGACACTGTTGGAACCGGCATCTACCCTATTACTCCATTTCCCACAACACATCAAAAATAACCTGCTAAATGTTACCTGATTTTTCAAAAATGCCTTTTATTTGAATAACCAATTATCCAATTACCGTTTATCAACTCGGAACAATATGCCTAAGAGCTCTTTTTCATTTGCCTTTATCCTAATTACGAGTTTATTTTTTCTTTGGGGTTTTGCGCACAATCTTGATCCGATACTCATCCCGCATCTCAAGAAGTCATTTACCCTGACCACCGTTCAGGCTACGCTTGTTGATTCCGCTGTTTTTATTGCTTATTTCCTGATGGCGCTTCCTGCTGGGTTTATCATGAAAAAATACGGCTACAAAAACGGGATCATCACCGGATTATTACTATTCGCACTGGGATGTTTCCTGTTCATTCCGGCTGCGAACACCCAGCAATATAATTTCTTCCTTATCGCACTATTCATAATAGCTTGTGGTTTAACAGTTCTTGAAACCGCGGCAAACCCTTACGCGGCCGCTTTGGGAAATCCTGACACATCGACCCAGCGATTAAACTTTGCTCAATCTTTTAACGGGCTGGCCGCAGCTTTGGCACCTATAATCGGAGCGAAAATCATTTTAACAAAGGGATACAGCGAAAGCCAGTTAAACACTATGACGGAAGGCGCACGAAAGTTGGCCCTGGCGGCTGAAGCATCATCCGTGAAAATGCCGTATTTTGTATTAGGAAGTGTACTGGTATTGATAGCACTCGTTTTTGCATTTACCAATTTGCCAAAAATCCAACAAACGGATGGGCACATCGCAAGTAAGAATATCCTTCACGCATTTAAATATAAACAATTGCGTTGGGGGGTAGCTGCACAGTTTTTCTATGTCGGAGCGCAGGTCTGCGTGTTTAGCTTATTCATTTTGTATGCAACCGAGGCGGCAGGTATAACCGACGTAAACGCTTCCTATTACCTGGGCGCCTGCGGCATCGCGTTTTTAATCGGCCGGTTTGTAGGGACATTCTTAATGCAATATTTTAAGTCGCCTAATCTGCTGCTGACTTATTCGGTCATAAACACCCTGTTGTGCGTTGTCGCAATTTTTGCACATGGAATAATTACCATTTATGCTGTAATTGCTATTTGCTTCTTTATGTCCATCATGTTTCCAACTATTTTCTCACTGGGAATAAAAGGCCTGAAGGGTGATACGGAATTCGGCAGCAGCCTCCTGATTATGTCAATCGTCGGAGGTGCCGTTTTGCCACGTTTTTTTGGAATAATAAGCGACGCTACAGGCAATATTCAATATGGATATGTTGTGCCGCTCATCTGCTTTATTGTGGTTGCGTTGTTTGGTCTGACAGGACACAAGGAAAACAGCGAATCGGAAAAAGAAGAAATACAAGCACCACAAGTATTTTGACGATCGATGAAAACGCTTAGCTGTACAACACCCGGAACACTTGATTATATCGGTAGGAAACAGCCCGATTTAAAAAAAGATCATACGATACTCAAGATTAAACGGGTAGGAATTTGCGGAACCGATCTGCATGCTTTCGAAGGTAAACAACCTTTCTTCGAATACCCGCGTGTACTCGGGCATGAGCTTGCCGGCGAGATCGTTGAAATGGATAATGCACCAGGCTTTGAACTGGGTGAAACAGTTACTATCATACCTTATTTCAGCTGCGGAAATTGTATTTCATGCCGGAATGGAAAACCTAATTGTTGCGTAAGAATCAAAGTTTGCGGAGTGCACACAGATGGAGGTATGGCGGAATATCTTTCAGTGCCGTCCAATTCGCTGGTACACAGCCAGGGCTTAAGCCTTGATGAACTCGCTTTGGTTGAACCGCTTGCTATAGGTGCTCACGGAATAAGCCGGACGAACTTAAAACCTGGAGAATTCATTCTTGTTGTTGGAGCCGGGCCAATCGGATTAGGCGCTATGGAGTTTGCGAAAATCACCGGAGCTAATGTTATTGCATTGGATGTTAATGAGTCAAGGCTTCAGTTTTGTAAAACAACGCTGGGCATCGATTATACGATCGATGCCAAATCGGCGGACATTTCCGGCCAGCTTGCCAATATAACGAATGGAGATATGCCTACCGTGATTATTGATGCCACAGGAAGCCAGGCCGCTATAAACAATTCTTTCCAGTACATGGCTCATGGAGCGAGATATTTGTTAATCGGTTTGCAGAAAGGCGATATTTCCTTTAGCCACCCGGAGTTTCATAAACGCGAAGGGACATTGATGAGCAGTCGAAACGCACTTCGCTCAGACTTCGACCATGTAATCGCTTCTATGAAAAACAATCTTGTTAAACCCTCAACATATATAACTCATAAGGTTTCCTTTGACAAAGCAAAAGATTCGTTTAAAGGTTTTTTAGCGCCTGAAAACAACGTTATTAAAGCAATGATATCTTTTGACTAACTGGCTGCCAATAATTGTAAATCTTTACAGCTAAATTTACCGCATGAAATTTCAGTTGGGTGAGTTTGTTCGTTTTGTAGAAGAGAAGTATGAGGGGATTATTACCAAGATCATCAGTGATGACATGGTTGGTGTAACCGGCGACGACGACTTTGAAATTCCGGTGCAGGTATCAAAAATCACCTACGTCCATGGCCGCGAGCCCGACCGCAAAGAGGTTCATGAAACTACGGATGAGACGCCTCAATCGGGTGAATTCAAAACGCATGGAATTCAGCTGGCCGTAGTACCAGATTTAAGCAAAAGCTCAGCGGTTACTTTTTTTGTGATTAATCAAACTTCCTGGCAGTTACTTCTTTCATTGTCAACCGAAAAAAACCATCAGTATAAAGGTGAATACGCAGGGCTTCTTGGACCGCGCTCAGCAACAAAAATTTATGCTGCTAATTTAGGCGAGATAGAATTGTGGCCGTCTTTTATATTCAGCGCCCTGTATTTTACGAAACAATCTGTTGCGCCGTTAAAACCGCTTCAGCTGACTAAAAAGTTTAAAGGGAAAGATTTTTCTGGGTCAAAATCAAAAACTGATATTATTAACCAGCAAGCATGGATCATCGAGATGGATGAACCGGAGCCAAAAATCGACCCCGAAAAGTTAAAGGAAAGTTTCTTTAAGCCTACAACTGAGAAGCAACAAATAGAAAAACCTTCAAAAGAGGTGGACCTTCATATTGAAAAACTTCGCGATGATCACCAATTTTTAAGCAACCGTCAGATACTTGAAGTCCAGATCAAGCAATTTCAAACGTCACTCGATGCGGCCATTGTACATAAGCTTCCTTCCATCATCTTTATTCATGGCACCGGAAATGGCACGCTGAAACAGGAGATTCATAAAGCGCTGGGCAAACATCAGCAAGTAAAAACATTCATGGACGCCCGAAAGGAGAAATTCGGTTATGGCGCAACAGAAGTTATGTTAAAGTGAGGCGGCGGTAACTAATTTCCGGCCGCCGGCTTTACGTTCTTCACCTCCGAGCTGTCACGAATTTCTTCTGAAGCGGTTTTGACAAGTTGCTCGCCATCCTTCAGGTCGCCATAAACTTCCGTCTTGTCTTCCGCCGTTGTTCCGGTTTTAACAGGCACCCAAAAAGCTTTACTGCCCGACACCCGGATCACATAAATGCCTGTCGTTGAATTTAAAACTGCCGAAGAGGGAACAATAAAAGTGGGTATGCTGCCCTGCAGGGGAATATTCACTTCGGCAACCATTCCGGGTAAAAGCGTTTTATCCTTATTCAGTACGTCCATTTCAATACGTTGAGAACGCAGTTTACTATCGAGAGCGCCAGCCAACCGTGCGACTTTTGCCGTAAATTCCTGTCCGGGTAACGATTTTACGGTGAACTTAACCTCTGTTTTATTACTAAGTTCGCCGGAGTATAATTCGGGAACGCTTACCGCCAAACGCAGTTTACTTTGTTCCTGCAATGTAAACACAGGCATCTCAGATCCTTTTCCCGAAGGACCGACATAAGCGCCCGCGCTCACATTCCTTGAAGTAATAATGCCATCAAACGGCGCACGTATCTGAAGGTAATTTTTAGTATCACTTACTTCCCGGTAGGCCGCACGTGCAGCGTCTAACTGCGCCTGATCGGACTTTTGTTTAGCCAATGCGACTTCCAGGTCATTCGCCGAAACGGTTCCCGGCGTTTTGCTTGTTTCAAGTAATCGGTTGTATGTCGCTTTGCTTGCGAGATATATTGCTTCCTGCGACTTCAGTCTCGATTCTGCTCCTGAAAGCTGAGCCGTATACTCCGGCGCTTCCAGGACTGCCAAAACCTGCCCGGTATGCACCTGGCTGCCAATATCTGCCTTCATTTTCTTTATAAAACTGCTGACCTTCGCATACAGATCCACCTGTTGATACGCGACAAGCTCACCAGGAATCTTTACAGATGAAGCCAGTTTTCCGCTGCTTACAGCCACCACTTCTGTAACCGGAGCCTGTGTAGTATCTGTTTTTTCCTGATCCTTGCTTTCAGATGATCCGCAAGCTTGAAGTAATATGGCCGCCGACAAGATGCTCAGTATATTTTTTATCGCAAACTTATTCATATTGTAATTAGCTAATTTTTAAGGTTGATATAATGCAGGCTTTCTTCATCTTCCGGATCAAGGGAAATACTTTTTACGCTAGCCTTACCCTGTCCCCAGGCGAAAACCAAAGGTAAAATAAACAATGCGGCGAAGGTGGAAGCGATCAAACCGCCAACAACGGCCCGACCCAATGGCGAAGACTGATCGCCCGCCTCACCCAAACCACTTGCCATTGGAATCATGCCTACTACCATCGCAAGCGCCGTCATCAGGATCGGACGCATCCGCAAGGCCGCAGCTTCTTTTGCCGACAGTACCGCGTTCGCATTCTGCATCCGTATTTCCTCTGCGTTTGTAATCAGCAATACGGCGTTGGAAATGGACACACCGACAGACATGATCATACCCATATATGACTGCAGATTGAGCGTTGAACCGGTTATTACGAGTAAAGTTAACGATCCGAGAATTACCGCAGGCACCGTCGCCAGTACAATTCCAGAAACTTTAAACGACTGGAAGTTGGCTGCCAGCATCAGGAATATAACTATAATAGCGACGAGTAACCCGCTTTCAAGGCTATCCATTGTATCGGTAAGTGTGTTACTCAAACCGATCTGTTCCACGTTTAAACCGCGCGGCAGCTTTCCAAGATTTTTTATCGCGGCCTGAATGTCTTTTGATGCCGATCCAAGATCATGGTTATTTAGATTCGCTGTTACCGACAACAAGGGCGTGGCCCCGAGATTATCGTTTTCACCATAAGTAGTTCCGGGAGTAAGCGTCGCCACATCTCCCAAAACCGGACGGGCCGAATTTCTTGATAACGGAATTTCGCTCATATCGTTTATACTGCTCATCTTACTTTCGGGCACCTGTAACTGCACTGCATAGCTGTATCCACCCTTTTCATCGATCCAGATATTTTTTTCCGTATACCGGGAAGACGATGTACTTGCGATCAGCGAACGCGAAATGTCGTTCATGTCAACGCCAAGCTGTGCAGCTCGTACGCGATCTACTTCCACGTTAACAGCCGGATATTTTGTAGACTGTGACATTTGCACATCACGCAGGTAACTTATTTTATTCAGCTCTCCGATCAGCTTTTGCGCATATTGCTCATTCAGCTTCTTATTTCTTCCTGAGACACGCACTTCAACTGGTGTCGGTGAGCCCTGGCTAAGGATCTTGTCGGTTAATTCGATGGGCTCAAACGACACTTTTGTATACGGAAGTTTCTCTTTCAGGTCTTTGCGAATTTTTTCTTTTAAACCGTCAAGATCTGTTTTATAGCCTTCCGACAAACCAACCTGGATAACTGCCTCGTGCGGCTGAGCCATCCATAAAAATATCGGGCTGGTTGAAAACAAAGGAGGGTGTGTTCCGACATACGCGGAGGTAATCGAAATATTTTCAGGACCAGTTATTTTCTTTATTTCATTGATAGCGGTTAAAGTTCTTTTTTCCGTCAGCTCAATTCGTGTTCCTTCCGGCGCGCGTAAGCGGAGTTGGAACTGAGATCCGTTAACTTTTGGCAATACATCGCGGCCGATTGTACTCATCAACAGGAATGCCAGCAGGCATGTGGCGACCAGGTAAACCGAAACGATGATTCTACGATAAGGCATCATTCGGTCGATGAACGCCATATAACGGCGCCTTAATTTCTCAAACCGGCTGATCTTTCCATTATTATCGCTGTCGGCTTTTTCAACAAGCGCTCTCTTCTGAGCCCAGGTATCATGCTCTTCTTTCGGATCTAAACCAGCCGCCGCATATTCCTCTGCATCGCTCAGGTTCTCCCCTTTGGCATTTTTATGATGATGCACTTTCATGATCCAGTTGGCCATCACCGGAACAAAGGTTTGCGCCAGAAAATAGGAAGCGACCATACTAAAGCCGATAGCAAGCGCCAATGGAAGAAAAAGCGATCCGGGAATGCCCCCCATCGTAAAGGCCGGTGCGAACACCGCCAGGATACAGAACAGGATCAGCAATTTTGGAAAGGCAATTTCCTTACATGCATCCCAAATTGCCAGCGCCTTGGGCTTATTCATATCGAGGTGCTGGTGGATATTTTCAATTGTCACCGTACTTTCGTCAACCAAAATTCCTATGGCAAGAGCAAGGCCGCTAAGGGTCATGATGTTTATCGTCTGACCGAATAAACTTAAAAACAACACCGACGATATAATCGCGACAGGAATCGTCAGGATTACAATCAGTGCTCCACGTAAATCTCCCAGGAACAGGAATACCATTAATCCGGTTAATATGGCTCCGATAACACCTTCACTTATCAAGCTCTTTACTGAGTTCATTACATAAGCCGACTGGTCGAACTCATAACTTAGCTTAACATCATCAGGCAACTGGCTCTGCATTTTCGGAAGCGCTTTTTTCAAACTCTGCACCACTTCCCAGGTAGAAGCGGATGCACTTTTCGCGACACTCAGGTAAACTGAGCGCTTGCCGTTTACTAGTCCGTAGCCCACAGTCACGTCGGCACCATCTTCAATTTTTGCCACATCCCGCAGGTACAGGTTCTGGACACCTCCTTTGAACAAGGGAATATTTTCGAAGTCCTTAATATTATGTACTGTTGTGTTCGTTGGCGTGATGTAGTTTTTATCGCCAATCCGCACATTCCCCGAAGGAGCAGTAAGATTGTTCAACCGCAATGCTTCCACCAGTTGATCGGGTGATAAATTATGCGAGCGAAGCTGCTCCGGGTCTACTTTCACCAAAACAGTCCGTACATTTCCACCAAACGGAGGCGCGGAAACGAGGCCTGGAATCGAGGTGAAAGAAGCTCTGACATACACATTGGCCAGATCGAGCAATTCATTGTTACTTCGCGTGGCGCTACTCAGCACGAGCTGGCCCACAGGGAGCGTGGAGGCATCAAAGCGAATAATAAAAGGTGGATTGGACCCTGGCGGAAAGATAGCCTGGATCCGGTTTGAAAACGCCGAAACCTCAGCAGCCGCCTGTGCCATGTTGGTGCCCGGATAAAAATTGATTTTCATCAGTGTCAATCCCTGGATATTCTTGGTTTCTATGCTCTTAACACCGTTAACGAAAAGCAGGATATTGATATACTGTTTTCCGAACATGGTTTCCATCTGCGAGGGCGTATAACCAGCGAATGGATGGGAAAGATAAATTACCGGCAGATCAAGTTTCGGGAAAATATCCACCTTGATCGTAGTCGCCGACTTGATCCCGAAGAAAAGCAAACCGGCAACCAGCACCATGATCGTTACAGGTTTACGAAGGGCGAAGCGTATTAAATTCATATCGCGGGTTAAAGTTCGTTAGCAAATAAATTGAAATCGCCGGAAGCTGCCGCACGCAAGAGTAAGGCCTGCCAGATATTGTTATAGGCGATATCACGATCAGTTTCTGCACGTATCAACGTATATCGCGCCTGGCTTACGTCCACAAGGTTGGTTAAGCCATTTTTATAAAGCACAGACTTTTGTATCCAGGCTTCTGATGCAGCTTTGAGCTGCACGGGAGCTTCGTTATAATTCTGTAAAGCATTCCTAATTTTCGTATCGGAAAGGGTCAGCTGTGCGTTAAGCTCCTGGTTAGTCAGGTCGTATTCCTGCTGCAAACCCTGACTGATATAGCGCTGCGCCTTCACCTGTTGTGAAATCCGCAGAGGCTGTGTTAGGTTCCATGTAAGCCCGATACCTACCAGGTAATTTGTACGCGTGGGGTTTACTCCGTCAAAGTAATTTTGCGTAAACGATGTTTGATCGGCCGCGTAGTTATTATTAAACCCTGAACCACGTGTTTGCAGAACACCTACGAAGGTAAAAGCGGGATAGTTGAAACTTCGATAATAACTCGTTTGGTTCTGGCTGATCTCAACAAGACTTTTATAATATTTAAGCAAGGGATGATTTTCCGTTGAGCCGGCAGATACCAGGATATCTTTTGGGATAGATGACAAAAACACACTGTCGAGCCTGAACTCCTGGGGCTGCATATTCAGCAGAACAGCCAGATTTTTTGCCTGCTCCTGTTCGTAATCCACTGCTTTTGTAAGAGTAATTCTTGCGCCAGAAACTTCGGCGCTGGCCTGGGAAGAATCTACGCCTGCAATCAGACCGTTTTTTACGCGTGTAACTACGATATGCCTGAAAGTATCGGCCCGGCTTAGGTTTTTGCGGTAAGATTCAGTAAGCTTTTGCGCTGCCAAAAGATTGAGATAAGCAGAAGCCACTTTTACCTTTTGCTGAAATATCTCCTGCTGCAGATCGTTGTTGTCACGCTCATAAACCGCCTCAGCCGTTTTTATCCTGGCCTTCGCACGCCCAAATGCAAAAAAATCCCAGTTGACATTGGTTAGATACAATGCACCAAAGGATGCATTCCAGTTCTGATGATCGAGCGGCAGTC
Organism: Hufsiella arboris; assembly: GCF_009834875.1. Taxonomy (GTDB): domain Bacteria; phylum Bacteroidota; class Bacteroidia; order Sphingobacteriales; family Sphingobacteriaceae; genus Hufsiella_A; species Hufsiella_A arboris. The sequence continues at coordinate 217,228 of NZ_WVHT01000001.1, forward strand.
CTGAAGACGCCACACCGAGACCGCCAAAACTGTATAAAGGACCATTTTGTCCGTTAATAGTGCCATAGTCCTGCTGGGCGCCGATACTAAGATTAGGCAGGTAATCGCGTTTGGCCTGAGTTACACCCGCTTTGGAAGCCTCTGCATAATATGACTTGGCCTTGATCGTTTTGTAATTATCTACCGCAAGCTGAAGGGCTTCTTTCATCGAAAGCTGTTGCTGAGCGTTTACAAAACCGGCATATAAAAAAATCGAAAGGAATAGTGTCGTTCTGATTATCTTCATGTAAGACAATTTTTGCGTGTACGCGTGACGTAATGCCGCAAAACTATCCGATCATTTTGAAGCAATTTTGAAGTCTTGATACAAAATAGAAAACTGTATAAAAAAATGACGATTGATTAAACAATAGCCGGCGAATCCAATAAAATTCCGACCTGCTTTTCTTCAAAGGCTTCAGCAATAGCGGGCGATTTAGTAAACTCCACCTGAAGAATATGATAGCCTTCAAGATAGTTATAGGAAATATGAAACCCGTTTACGTTGCAAATCTGTTTGACGATAGCCAGTCCGAGACCAACGCTCTCCGCGCACTGGTTGCTTTTCTTAAACCGCTGAAATAACTGCTCCGCGGGAATTTCCAGTGGTGACCCTGTATTCTTAATCGTTAATGAGTGTGAAGTAAGAGTCACGACTATAGAGCCGTTCTCCCAATTATAACGAATGGCATTACTCAACAGGTTAGTCAGCAGAATTTCGGCAAGCGAGGGATGAATGCGTAGCGAAACTTTCTTGTCGACGTTTTTAACGAGGCTGATATTTTTGAGTTGAATCCAGTTTTCGAAAGAAGCCAATACACTATTGGTTATTTTGCAGAAGCGAAGATCTTCGGCCGCTTCATATTCAAGGTTTTCCAGCTTGGTAAGCAGCAGCAGTGAGCGGTTAATCCTGACTAGTTTCTCGATCGCATTTTGCATATCGCCGATCAGGTCAGCCTGCTCGGCACTAATGTCTGTTTCAGCAAACAGCTCAAGTTTACTCCTGATGATTGCCAGCGGAGTTTGCAGTTCATGCGACGCGTTCTCACTAAACTCCTTCATTTTTGAATAATCATCAGCAGCTTTATCCGTCATCTTTTTCAGGAAACTGTTCAATTGCCTGAACTCTTTGGTATTCGTTTCAGGCAGCTCCAGCTTTTCGCGCTGCCGCAGGCTGAAAACTTGTATAGTATCGAGCGTTTTTTGAAAGGATGAAAGTATGTATTTAGAAACCAGGCGAGTAGTTATAACGATCAATAAAATAATTAAGGCCATTTTCCAGAAAACAGCCCGCAGCATGCCATTTAATATTTCCTTACTTTTGGTAACATCGTTATACGATGATATTTTATAGTAGCTATCATTTATGTTATAAAAAGAGCTTACCGTCAGCTTGCATTCGTTTTGATTTCTATTGCGGTTAAACCGCTGTTCTTCACTTACCTCGACCTTATTTACCGGCAGCGCTGCCACCCGTTCAATTGTAATGGGATGACTGATGGTGAACTGCTGAGGAGCAGCACCGCTCTTTAGCTGCATGGCAATATGATTGTTCAGATCAGTAAGCCGAACCGTTTCTGACGTATCCATCCTTTCCTTGATGCTGCGGTACGAGATGAACATGCTGACCGGGGTAACCAACACAAAAATTATGATGAACCAGATGGTAAATTTGTCCACTAACCTCATATCGCTGTCGATTTAAATCTGTATCCAAGCCCGTAAACCGTGTCGATATAATCTACACCGTTTAATGAACTGATTTTCCTGCGCAGGTTTTTTACGTGCTGATACACAAAATCCAGGTTCGCCAGGTTGTCGGTATAATCACCCCATAAATGTTCGGCGATGGCCTGCCGCGATAAAACCCTGTTTTTGTTTACAAGAAAGTACAAAAGTAGTTCAAATTCTTTACGTGTAATGTCAAGAAATTTACTGTTCACAGTTGCTTCCAGCGTGTCGGTATTCAACGCAATTTCGTTAAACGTGATGACATGATCGCCATTTAACTGCTTACGGCGGTAGATAGCACGAAGTCTTGCCTGCAACTCTGACAAGTGGAAAGGTTTGGTGATGTAATCGTCGGCGCCTCGCTCCAGGCCCACGATTTTGTCGTCCAGTGAATCTTTGGCTGAGATGATCAACACGCCGCTGCTGATATTTTTAGTCCGTATGAATTTCAGGATTTCCAGGCCGTTGCCATCGGGAAGCATGATATCCAGCAAAATACAGTCGTAGGTGTACTGCGAAAGTTTATCGACAGCCTGCTCATAATTTTCTGCGTGCTCGCAAATATTATTATCCTGCGATAAAAATTCCAGCATACTTGCAGCCAGCTCCTTATTGTCTTCAACGGCTAGTATCTTCATACTCACAAAGATAAAACGGAATTCTGAACGAATTTTGAAGCACACTCATTAGCCGGCTCTCAATCTCATCCCCATTTTTTATATTTACCCTTCACCTTAAGCGACATGAGCATAAAAAACCTTTATTTGTCATTTATGGGTGCCGCTTGCATAGCCGGCGCTTCTGCACAAACACAAGAAAACATGATTTATCCGCAAACGAAGAAGGGCGATGTTGCCGATACCTATTTTGGAACATCCGTAGGCGATCCTTACCGCTGGCTGGAAGACGACCAGGCGGCAGATACCAAAGCATGGGTTAAAGAAGAAAATAAAGTTACCCAGGCTTATCTTTCGAAAATACCTTACCGCGATGCAATTAAAAACCACTTGCAGGAACTATGGAACTACGAAAAATACAGCGCACCTTTTAAGGAAGGCGCATATACCTATTTCTATAAAAACAACGGACTACAGAATCAATCGGTTTTGTACCGGCAGACAGAAAAGGGCGAGCCGGAGGTTTTTCTCGATCCGAATAAATTTTCTGCCGACGGCACTACTTCGCTGGCGGGGATCGATTTCAGCAAGGATGGCAGCCTGGCAGCTTACCAGATTTCGGAAGGCGGTTCTGACTGGCGTAAAGTGATCGTTTTGCAAACCGCTGATAAGACGATTGTGGGTGATACATTAACAGACATCAAGTTCAGTGGCCTGGCCTGGAAAGGCAAAGAAGGATTTTATTACAGCAGTTATGATAAACCTAAAGCAGGCAGCCAGTTATCGGGCTTGACCCAGTACCACAAATTATACTTCCATAAGCTCGGCACTTCGCAAAGCGATGATAAACTTATATTTGGCGGAGAGCAGACGCCGCGCCGCTATATCGGCGCTTACCTTACGGAAGATGAGCGCTTCCTGATCATTTCAGCGGCAAACTCTACGACAGGCAATGAATTATATTTCCAGGATCTGGGTACACCCGGCTCAGCGATCATACCGATCGTTTCGGATTTCAACAACGAACATGGCGTTATCGATAATGTGGGCAGCAAGCTTTATATCTTCACTAACCTGAATGCACCGAACTATCGCCTTGTAACGGTCGATGTGTCTAACCCGGGCACTGCTAACTGGAAGGACCTGATCCCCGAAACTGAAAATGTATTGCAGGTTAGTACCGGAGGCGGAAAGATCTTTGCGGAATACCTGAAAGACGCAACTTCGCTGGTTAAACAATATAATATGGAAGGTAAATTGGAACACGCCATTAAACTGCCGGGATTAGGCACCGCTTCCGGATTCAATGCCAAAAAGCATGAAAAGGAAACATATTATACTTTTACCTCTTATGTATATCCCGCCACCATATTCAAATATGACATCACATCGGGAAAATCAACCGCCTTTAAAAAAGCGGGTGTAAAATTTGATCCTTCGAAATACGAATCCAAACAGGTGTTTTTTAATTCGAAAGACGGAACAAAAGTGCCTATGATCATTACCTATAAAAAGGGGTTGAAACTGGATGGACATAACCCGACCATTTTGTATGGGTACGGCGGCTTTAATGTGAGCCTCACGCCGGCTTTCAGTGTATCAAATATTATTTTGATGGAGCATGGAGGAATTTATGCAGTACCGAATCTGCGTGGTGGCGGCGAGTACGGCGAAAAATGGCACAGCGCCGGAACGAAAATGAATAAGCAGAACGTATTCGACGACTTCATTGCAGCGGCCGAATACCTTATCGCAAACAAATACGCGTCGAAGGATTACCTGGCGATTTCGGGCGGTTCAAACGGCGGATTGCTGGTAGGCGCCGCCATGACACAGCGGCCCGACCTGTTTAAAGTTGCCTTTCCGGCTGTGGGTGTAATGGATATGTTGCGCTACAATAAATTCACGGCCGGCGCAGGATGGGCATACGATTATGGAACCGCCGAAGATTCGAAGGAAATGTTTGAGTACTTGTATAAATATTCGCCTTATCAAGCCTTAAAAAAGGGAACAGCTTATCCGGCAACACTTGTTACAACCGCCGATCATGACGACCGTGTGGTGCCCGCGCATTCATTTAAATTCGCCGCTCGTTTGCAGGAATACCAGTCGGGCAAGGCGCCGGTCTTGATTCGCATCGAGACGAAAGCTGGTCATGGAGCCGGAAAATCAACGGCGCAGGTCATCAGCGAACAGGCAGATAAATGGGCCTTCCTGTTTTACAACATGGGATTGAAGTTCTAGACCGCAGGAGAAGGCGATTGCTGACTTGCCGGTTTATTTCTTAGCAGGTATATGCTTATTATAAAAATCCACAGGAAGAAGAAACTTGCGGCAATCGGTATGTTCCAGCCATTAGTGCTGTAAAAATCAAGTGGCGTCGTCATGTAAAACATGGTTGGAATAAACAGTAAATTGTACAAACAGGAAAAGTAACCAAAGCCAGCCGTCCATTTTGGAAATAGCCGGCTTTTTAATACCAACGTGCTTCCGGCAAAAAGTATCAGGGAATTCAGCAGGCGATTAATCGGCCCGTAAATGAGCAGCGCACCTTCAGCACCAGCGCCTACCCAGGTAGGATTTATCGTCTTTGTGCCGGCAGCCCACACACTTCCGACCTGTATAGAATCGGCTACCAGGGCTACGATTGAAAAAGCCATTCCAAGAGCCGACATCAGGGCCGCAATCCATTCAACCTCCGGCTTCGCGCAAGCTACAATCGTTCTGAAGCCTGAAAAAAATCCGATCAGACCAATGCAAATAAACAGGTCGATCAAAATCCTGATTAATACAATATTAACCGGCGTGGTTCCATCCGCCGCTGGCGTGTAAAAAAAATAAAACGGTATTTCCAGCAACACTAATAAGTACATAACGATTCCAGAAATTCCGGTGCTAAGATTTACGGCAGTGTTTTTCATAAGCTTGCTTTTAACTACAGCAAGTATATCCGCTTTCGGGCTAGGAATGGTTATATTAGAAGGAGTAAAACTTATAAAATCGGGAGCAATGTCATTTGAGATGTCTGATATTTCAAGCAACCATTTTGAAACGCTCAGTCAGTTTTTTTCAAACAGCCTCCAAAGTGATGCGTTAATCGAGCAATCGCAAAAAATAGAGCACTCTGATGTTGAGGGGCATGCGACCGACTGGTATTTCGACGGTCTGAGAATGGGATTTTCCGACTGGCATTATAAAGAACCGGTCGATCTGAAATGGAACTATAGCATCGACGTCGGCCTGGTCACTCTCCAGGCGAACCTTCGGGGTTCTGTTTTTGCCGGAAGCAACACAAGAAACGGTACGAAGTTATTTGGGAATTATCAGCACAACCTGTTTTATACCGATACCGATAATGCCGGCGAAGGCTTATTAAAAAGCGAACGCCTGCGGAGCTCTATGTTTTTCATACAGTTTCCCAAAGAGATCTTTTTGCGACTTACTGCAAACGCGAATGATGCACTTAGCCGTTTTAGCGAAAATGTACTAAACGGACGCACAAGCCTTTTATCGCCTGAAAATCTCCCGATGGATGCTGAAATGATCAATTTAATCGACAGCATCGTAAATTGTGCTTACCGGGATGGATTAAAGAAAATGTACTTGCTTTCAAAAAGCATCGAGTTTCTTGTACTCCAGGCAGAGGTCTGCAATAAAAACTTAAGTCAGTCATATACCTATATAAAATCAAGGTATGACCAGGAATGTATTCGCTATGCCCGTGAATATCTATTGAATCATATTGAAGCGCCGCCAAGCCTTTTCCAACTGGCTAAAATAGCCGGGATAAATGAATACAAATTAAAACGCGGATTTAAGGAAGTCTTTGGCACCACTGTTTTTGGATATCTGGCTGATGCCAGGCTGGAAATTGGAAAGAGCCAGTTGCTTCAAAAAATAAAAAGCACGAGCGAGATTTCTTTCGAGCTTGGTTATTCCTCAGTACAGCACTTTAGCAATGCATTCAAAAAGAAGTACGGGCTTTCACCCAATAACTTGTTACTGCGCGACAAATTAAAATGATAATTGCTATTTTCCAGCATTCGCAGAGAAATCTTCTCCGGGTTTGCCGATAGTTTTATAAGTTCCTTCGCCTTTCAAAATGGAAGCTATCATCACTTTATCCGATAGAACGTTGATTGCCTTTTTCAGGTCGTTATCATATTTAAATCCTGTTTCCAGCCGGCCTTTCTGAAAGTAATAGCGGGATACGATCTCGTTTTCCAACACCTGTCTGATTTCGCCTTTAAACTGGGTCAGATCATTCTTTTTACTGTAAAACACTTTGCTTTTCAAGGCGTCAAATTCCGGCTTGATCTCAGTCATTTTGCGGTCCTTTTCAGCTTCCTTTTGCAAGGTTGTCAGCATTTTTTCAGTTTGTGTGCTGTAGTTATAATCCTTATCAGAAAGGTAGCTTACAAATTCCGCGTATTGTGCATCTGTCAGCTTAAATGTTTTGGGTTCGGTTATCGAAGGATTAGCGTTTCGGAATTTGGTTGCATAATCGAAAATGTAATACTTGCTAACCAGCGTTTGCGTGATTTGGCTGTATTTCGGAGCAGGTATAACCAGGTCCGGATAGATGCCGCTGCCATCATAAACCGAGCGGCCATCAGCAGTTTTGTATTCAGTGATAAGCGAATCGGCTACTTTCTCAACATTGCCTTCGGTGGTGCGGTGCGTGTAATCCAATGCCTGGATACATCTTCCGGAAGGCGTGTAGTATTTTGCTACGGTAACTTTTACCAAACTGTTATAAGGCAGGCTGAACGTTTGCTGAACCAGACCTTTTCCAAAACTACGCTGCCCGATGATCACGGCGCGGTCCAGATCCTGCAGGGAACCGGCAACTATCTCTGAAGCCGAGGCTGAACGGTTGTTAACGAGTACAACCAAAGGTAAAGTCGGTTCTGCCGCGGCCTGGAATGTGCGGTAGGGAATTGTCTTTTCGGCGTTCCTTCCTTTTTGTGTTACCACCAGGATATCTTTATTTACAAATAGATTAACGATTTTTACCGCTTCCTGTAAAATACCGCCACCGTTATACCGCAAATCCAGCACGAGGCTGTTTATGTTATTTTTCCGCAGGTTCACCAGTGCATCCTTTACTTCCTGGGCAGAATTTTCAAGGAATTTGTCGAGCTTAATATAGCCTACATTTCCGCCGACCACACCGTAGTAAGAAACATTTGGCTGAGTGATTTCCTCTCGCGCGATATTCTTTTCAATCGTTTTTGTTTCGCCGGGGCGGTTAATCAGCAATTTTATCGGCGTACTTTTTGGGCCCTTCAGCAGCGTACTTACCTCATCATTGGGTTTTCCCTTAAGTGTTATGCCGTTGATCTGAACCAGTTCATCGCCGGCACGGATATCAGCTTTTTGCGCTGGAAATCCCTGGTATGGATCGGAGATGTAGATGCGCCCGTTCCGCGACATGATCGTAGCGCCGACACCGCCATACTGGGTGCTTACATATTTCATCCGGTAGTCTTCCACGTCTGATTCAGGCACGTATTCTGTGTAAGGATCCAGATCATCGAGCATAGCGTCAATACCGGCACGCATCATTTTGGACGAGTTAATTTCATCAACATAATTGATGTTTAACTCCTTGTAGACCGACGCAAAAATCTCCAGGTTTTTAGATGCCTGAAACAAGTCGTCGCGGAAAGCAAGTGCCGTTATACTTACCAGGATACAAGCAAACAGGATCGTCTTTTTCAGGGGAGGGAATAATGTCTTACTCAGCTTCATCTCACATTAAATAAGGGAATTAAATGTACGAAAAAAGTTTACAGATTTTATTGTGCCTGCAACAAGGAGGTGATTTTTCGGCGAAGACTGATTGCAGGACATCTGCAAAAACAATAAAGCTATAATAAAACGCAGAAATCTTTACTTACCGTCACACTAGCCAGCCACATCATTTAAAATGCAAAGCAGAAAGCAGTGTTGTAAGTCATAACTTGATCAGCTAAGGACGATAAGGCAAACGAATTGCGATCGCTGCGATATTACAGGCGGTTATTATCGATATTGGCGAGGCCTTTTTTTAGAGTGAAAAGGACATAATCCCGGCTGCGTTTTACACGCTCCATTAAATGACTGATAAGTTGCTCCTCTTGTCCTGGCTCATATTTCAAGTCCTCGTCGGTTAAGTGATTGTACTTGCGACGAACTTTGATTTTTAGACGGTCCCAGTCTGCTTTGCTGATTGTAATCTCTGCCATAATTTGTAAAGCTGCAAAAATAAAAATAAACCTATTTAATCGAAATGAGTTTAATATGGTAAACTTGACAAAAATTAATGCTCACTCATGAAAAAAATCATTTTTATATGCGCAATAGCCTTACTCAGTGCCCCCGCTTTTGCGCAGTCGTTCAATTTTGGGATAAAGGCTGGCGTGAACACGTCAAAGCTGACATCGGATTTTACTGATGAAAATAATCTCACTGGCTATGACGTTGGTGTATTCGCCCGTTTAGGCGGATTGGGCCTCTATGTACAGCCAGAACTTTACCTGGGCAGCAAAGGAACTAACTTCACTAGCGTAAAAGCTGATGAAAATGGCACCGAGGTAAACGCCAGCCAAAAGGTGAAATTTACAACACTGGATTTCCCTGTTCTTTTAGGAACTAAAATCGGTTTACCTGGTATTGGTATTCGTTTAAACGCAGGACCAGTTGTTTCTTTCAATCTTGACAAGGATGCGCCTTTTTCCGCGGCTTACGACGATCTTTCTGACTTTAAAAACTACAAGAACAATGCATGGGGATTGCTCGCCGGCGCGGGAGTCGACATCAGTAAAATCACGCTTGACATCCGCTACGAGGCGGGTTTAAGCAATATCAGCGAAAGTGAGAAGTATGATCAGAAAGCCAACTTGTGGCATTTCACGTTGGGATACAAGATCTTTTAAAACCAAAAAGCTCAATAAAAATGGCCGTCAGCATTTAGACGGCCATTTTATTTATACTGCAGAAATTCAATCTTCCCATCCATAGTGCTGACAACCAAAGCTTGATTGCCCAATGGGAGCATCGGGTTCACCAGTGCGTTCGAAACTTTATGCTTCCATAAAACACTGCCCGAGCGGCGGTCGACGGCGCATACCATACCGGAGTGCGTCGGTACATAAATGATCCCACCTTTTTCAATAATTTGCGATGGACAAAGTTCGTAAGGCAATTTAAATTTGGATTTCCAGGCAATTTCCATAGAGTCTGCTTTAGTTGATACGCCCAGCAGATCACCGTCCATTGTCTTAACATAAATCAGCGAACTATCCGCTGACAAACCCATTGACTCGCGTACCCGGTATTTCGGATCCTGTTTACGCCAGATAACGTTTCCGGAAGCAGCATCAAGGCAAGTCATATAACGATCGGGCGCTACAATAAAAACCCGGTTGTTAGTACCTGCCGGATAACACGCGGCAGGCGAAAACATTCGATTGGTTGACCCATTGCTCCACTTCCATGCTAGCTCTCCCGTTTGTTCATTCAGCGCATAAAAGTCGTTTGCCCAACAGCCGAAGTAGAGCTTTTGCTGATAGCTAAGCGGTTTATCAACAACAAAACCTTTCACCTGGTTAAAGCTCCACAGGGATTTTCCCGTCACAAGATCAATCGCCCTGAAAAGGCTGTCACTTGCGCCGATATACACAACATTATTTTTAATCAGCGGTGAACCGACGATCGCTTTAGCCGCCGCCACCCTCCATTTCAATTTACCTGTTTGAGCAGACAAGCAATAAACGTTTCCGTCGCTTGAACCGGCAACCGCTAAACTGCCGCTTACGGCCGGTGTGGAATAGATCTTACCGTGTGTTTTATACACCCAGGCTTTTTTGCCAGAAGCGACGTTCAATGCATAGATTTCGCCAGCCGTGTTAGCAGTGATCAGCAGTCCACCATAAATTCCCATTCCCGCGCCAACATCACTTTTATTCTGGAAAGCCCATTTAACTTTAACTCTTGGAAAACTTTTATTAACAGCGTAGGATGGCCTGAAATATCGAGTAGGATCTGTATTAAAGTGATGATTGTAAAGTTTCACTTGCGTCCACTGCTGCCGGATTGCAGTAAGCGGGCGACGCAGTTCGAAAAGCGCTTCACCATTGTTAATTGTTACGATGTTATAACCGCCAACACTATCCTTTGCCCGCAGATTAGACCGGCCCATTACTGCCGGAATGCCGTCGAAAGAATAGGTATGATTCTGGTGTCCGTGGCCGCAAAGGATCAACTGAACGTTTCGCTTTTTCAGCCGGTCGACGGCTTCGTACCAATTGTTTTGCGAAGAGTCCTGCGGATAGTGATTAAGATAAATCAACGGCATACCGGGCTGCTTCATTCGATTAAGTACTGAGTCCAACCAAACGATATTTTCGCGGGGAACCTGACCGGGCCCCATACGCATGTTCGGACCGGAGCCAGTACCGGCAAACAGATACCCTCCGTACGTGAACACGAAAGTCTCAGCGCCAAACACTTTCTTAAAAGTATTACTTCCGCTCTCCGACCAGTTGGCATCATGATTTCCCGGGATAATATACCAGGGTTTATTCAGGCTGTCGAGAATTTGCTTCGCAAGACGAATTTCCGTATCGGCACCAAAATCGGTAATGTCGCCCGTGATGACAACGAACTTCAACGAATCATTCGCATTGATGTCATTAACCGTCCTTCGCAAATCGTCTGCAGCATTATTACTGCCGATATGCGTGTCAGACACGTGAGCAAATTTGAAACTTTGGGCACCTGCACAAACCGAAAGCAGTAGTAAACAGATCAGAAGCAGATTCTTTCGCATAGCATTAATAAAAAAGCCGGACGAATCCGGCTTAATCCAAACCAACTTACCACCCTGGATTTTGAGTCAGGACTCCGGGTGGATATAATGAAATTTGTCCTGTAGGGATTGCTGACAGATAGTTTTTAGGATCGACGAAGGTACGTGTCAAGGCATCCGAATAAGGCTTAATATATCCATTAGCATCAAGCTGAACTTTTCCGTTCGCAGGCACCTTCGCACCTAAAAACGCCTCCGGATTTTTCGCTTTATCAAGATATTCGCCTTTTTTCCATCGCATAAGATCTGTATACCTGAAGCCGTCCATCATAAATTCCACGCGTCGCTCACGGCGGATCTCCCACATTAGCGGTGATATGTCTGCATCCCGCTTAGGGTCGTTAATGATTGTTCCGCTTGCGGAAACGCTTCCTGCCCCGTTGAGCGTAAGAGCTGCAATTCCACCACGTTTTCTTAAAAGGTTGACAGATTTATCCAGATCTGTTTGCGTAACAACATATTTACCGATCTTCTCAAGGATCGCACAGGTTTCAGCGTAGTTCAGGAGCACTTCCGCGTACCATAAAATCGGCGCGTCTGTTTCATTATACGGCGCGAGCTGATTTGATGCAGGCTGTAAAAATTTAGCGGGACGGTATCCGGTGCTTGAGCTTAACCCATTCACCAGGTTCCCGTTATATGCCAAGAAGTTATCTACTGTTACTAACAAACGGTTATCTCTGTTTGTACGCACATCGGTAATGGTTGCATCACCTTTATAAAGCGGCGACTGACTGATAGGTAACCCGTCGGTGGTTGTGTAAGAATCTACAGCCGACTTTGTCAAACCACTCATTTGTGTTGTACTATTGGTATAACCGATAACTGAGTGCGTTAAAATGGCTGTTACATACCTCTTATACAAAAGGATCTCCTTGTTGCCTGCAAGATCCATCGAACTGTATAGCGCTTTATAATCGCCTAACAGGTATTTTCCCGTCATCAACTTTTCGCTGGCATCTTTAGCCTGTGTTAAAAATTTCTCGGCATCCGGCAGGCCAAGTTCAGTATGATAAACCCGGTATGAACCTTCATATAAACAAATGCGTGCCTTTAACGCCAAAGCAACATCCTGGTTTACTGTATTATCCTGGTCTTTTACCCGAAGATTTGCAACCGCGTAGTTGATATCGGAAAGCACGCTGTCCATTACCAATGTTCTCGGATCACGTGCCTTATATATCTGATCAGTTTCCGAAACATCGAGCGATTTATTAATAAAAGGCACATCGCCAAACGTTTTTACCTTATTAAAATAATCCATCGCTCTGAAAAAATGGGCAACACCTTTCCAGTGTCTTTTCGCCTCATCGCTCATAGGCACCTGGTCAATACGCTCAAGCATAATATTAGCCTTGCGGATGTAAGTCCAGTTCCAGTCTGACGACGTTGTCGGTGCCGTTAGCGCGAAGTTCTGGAATGTCGAAGCCGCCTGATCGTCTGTAAAGGAAGAGAAATAAAAGTCGCCTGTGGTACCAGTTCCGAAGCCGGTAAACAGCGAATAAAAACTCCAGTTGTAAGTACGAACGTTGTTCTCGCTCGTCCAGAAGTTATCATCAGTAAACTGATCCGGTGTGTCTTTATCGAGATCTTTCGTACAGCTGCTGAAGATTGACAGCGCTAAACAAATACCGGCTATTGATTTATATAATTTCATGACTGTCTTTTCTATATCTTAAAATGTCAGATTAAGTCCGAATGAATACATTCTGTTAAAAGGGAAAGTACGACCGGTAAATCCTGATTCGCCATCGGTCATTTCCGGATCGATCGAAACTCCAACATTTGAAATTTCCGCCAGATTCTGGCCGCTAACATATACCCGCAACTTCTGCACACCATATTTCTTCAGCAACTGCTGAGGAATTGTATAACCAAATGTCACATTCTTCAAACGGCAATAAGCCAGGTCGAGCAGGTAACGCGTTTGCGGATAAAAGTTATTGCCGCTGGTTGGGAAATTTGAGATTTTTGTTGAATTGTTTCCGATATAAGGACTCGGATAAAAAGCGTTGGTGTTTTCAGGTGTCCAGTAGTTAAGCTGGTTCGCGTAGAAAATATCCGCTCCCTGGTAAGCCGGGATAATCATATTACCAAGTCCCCAGTAATCGCGTTTGCCAACTCCCTGAACAAATACATCGAGGTCAAATCCTTTGAACGTACCACCCAAACGAGCACCGTATTGATAACGAGGCTGCGTATTTCCGATTACTTTCAAATCGCCATGATCTGTAGCAGTAGTTTTTCCGGTGTTGATAACACCATCACCGTTCAGATCCTTATATTTGATATCACCGGCACCGTAAACGAAGTTTCCGTTCTGAAGCGTCGCCTGGCTCGGCGAATTTTTAACATCATCGGCCGACTGGAAGAACCCGTTAGTTTCAAAGCCCCATATTTCGCCATATGTCTGCCCTACATAATAAATACCGTTATCTATCTGTGAGATCAGCTGATTAGGATTATCCCATTTGGTGAATTTGGTTTTATTGTCAGCCAGAGTGAATATACCATATAAACTCAGCTTACTTGTAACGGGATAATTTACGTCAATACTTAACTCCCAGCCTTTGTTTCTGAAATTACCGGCATTGATCTTCGGACCAGCGGAACCAAACGTTGCGGGAACACTGGCATTTTGCAGCATTCCTTTAGTGTCACGCTGATACCAATCGAACGTCATCCCCAGATAATTCTTCCAGAAACGGATATCGGTACCGAAATCAAGCGTCTGGATTTTCTCCCAGGTGAGCGACTGTGCCACAGGAATTGGAGCACTGATACCGGTAACAACGGATGTTCCTGTTGGTGTAACCCAATTAATTGGCGAGCGGTCAGGGGCAGTTCCAGTGAAGGAGCTTGACGGAGACATAGAAGAAAGATAATATTGGCCACCTACGTTCTGGTTGCCTACCGAACCGAAAGAAGCTCTCAATTTAACATCGTCCACGGCTGGCTTTATGAATTGCATAAAACTTTCTTCGCTCAATCGGTAACCTGCAGAGGCTGATGGGAAAAAGCCCCAGCGCTGATCTTGCGAAAAAGCAGAAGATCCGTCGTAACGGCCATTCAGTTCTAACAAGTATTTTCCTTTATAGTCATAGTTGATACGGCCAAAATATCCGGCGTATGCGCCAAGAGCATGTGCCGGTATCCCATTACTAGCATTTCCCCCAACGGCTAACTGATTTCCAACTGTCAACGGTAGCTCGCCGTAATTTGGATCTAAAACGCCCTGGCGGGACGCGGTAAAGTTTATATTTTCATAATTCTCAGTATTTACACCGGCAGTCACTTTTAAATTATGACTTTCAGCTAAAGTTTTCTGATAGGTTGCATAGGCATTTAATGTATTCACCAAATACCTTCCGTCGGTATAATTTACAACATCCTGTGAGGCTGTGGCGATATTTGCCAAAGCCGGCGGAGTGCCTGCGCTCCAGAAATCCCAGGCCATGATAGGCCCCCCTGTTTCATGTCTTAGTGCATTATCACGACCAATCGTATAATCTGCGCGGATACTCAGATCCTTCGTTAACTTAAATGTTGCACCCAGGTCGATACGCGAATAATTATCAGCCACGTTTGCCTGTTGTGCCTGTGCTAAATACGCGGGTGTATGGCGAAAATACTGACCGTTGTATGTTCCATACGGAAAGTAAGATCCCCAACGCCAGAAATAGTACCAGTAGTTTTGATAGCTGTAAGGATACTCATATTTAAAATTTCGGTATAAGAATTTAGCATCTACGTCCAGCCATTTTGTTGCGGAAACATTTAATGATCCTGTAATATTGTATTTACCAAACTGATCGGGATTCATCTTTAATATGCCATTTTCGTTAGCATATCCCGCAGATAAATAGTAGCCGATTTTTTCACTTCCGCCACGTAAACTCAGGCTATGATTTTGTTCGTTGGTATACTTTTCAAGCATCACTTCTTTCGGATCCCATTCCTTGAAAAAGTAAACGCGGCCGCCGATATAATCGAAATCCTGCCCGAGGATCATTTCCGAACCGGTATTAGTTGAGGCATAATTCTTTTGCCAGTTTGCTATACCGTCACGCAGGGTTGTTAACTGCATACCAAAAATTTCCGGAGAGGTAGTTCCCGCTCTGATTGATGCATTATTCAGCGCGGTAAGCTCGGGAACCGGGTCAGCAAAGTCAGGCATGACAGTTGGTTTGTTCCAGGAAAAGTTATTGGTATAACTGATACTTGTTGGCTGATTTTTTTTTCCGGATTTTGTTTTGATCAGGATAACACCAAATGCAGCACGTGCACCGTAAATAGATGTGGAAGCAGCATCTTTTAATACTGATACACTTTCTATGTCGTTCGGATTGATTACAGACAGATCCGGGGTTTCGACGTTATCAACCATAATTAAAGGCGAGCTGTTGCCGTTTATTGATCCGACACCGCGAATGTTAATCTTTGGGCTGGCAACAATACCGCCGTTACCCTGCGTAATGGTCAATCCCGGGACCACGCCTTGAAGCGCTTTGGCAGGATCGTTTAAGGGTCTGTTTGGAAAAGTCTTTGCTACATCAACCGTCGTAACGGCTCCCGTCAGGTTTGCCTTCTTTTGCGTTCCAAATCCGACAACAACCACCTCGTTTAAGCTTTTTGCGTCACTTTTCAAAGTAACGTTTACGGCTCCGGAGGCACCAACCGTTACGTCCTGTGGCGTAGTGCCTATCGAAGTAAACACCAGCACCTGCCCATTTGCGGCACTGATAGAATAGGTTCCGTCGCCGCCGGTGGATGTACCCGATTGCGAACCTTTGATTTTCACTGAAACACCGGGCAATGGCTGGCCATCTTCTGCCGATGTTACTTTTCCGGTTACCGTCCGTTGCTGAGCCCAGCTTTGTACAACGGCCGTTATCATAACCAGAATTAATACAAGTAATCGTTTTCTCATACGCTAATTATTGTTAATGGTAAAGGGTGTGCGATAGTTGATCTAAAAAATTATAAAATCTTAAAAAAATGAAGGCCCGACGAATATTTAGTCTATAATCGAAAATAGTCTATAAGTTAAATACGCATAAACATGCAGAAAAAAGTATAAAACCGCCTAAGCAACCATAAAGGTATATAAATTTACATCCAAAAAACGCAATTTTCTCAAACATTTTTTAATAATCATGCAAAAACATGCATTACTTAATTGCAGTACTTTTTTATATTTGGAAGACTTAACGCTTCAATATGTTGAAAAGGGAACGCCATGCTTTTATTATCAAGCAAATCAATCTTCATAATAAGGTTCTCTCATCCGATCTTAGTATTCAGTTAAATGTGTCGGAGGATACGATCAGAAGAGATCTCAACGAATTATCCGAGGACGATAAAATCTTAAAAGTTCATGGTGGAGCCCTATCGAAATCCTTCCATTCGCCTTATCTTCAAAATGAGATTTACGCGCACCAGTCAAAAAAAGCAATTGCGCAAAAATCTATTTCTCTATTACATGATGGCATGAGCGTGTTAACGGGCGGTGGAACCACGATGAATGAACTGGCACGTGCAATTCCTGACAGCCTTAAGGCAACTTTTTTTACTATCAGTCCAACTGTTGCCATACAATTAGCTGAACATCCGCAATTGACGGTTATCCTTATCGGCGGACAGCTTAGCAAGGACGCCCAGGTAAACCTCGGCTCAAAAACGGTAAGCGAGCTGAATGAAATACGTGTAGATCTTTGTTTTTTAGGTGCCAATGGGATTGACTGGCAGGAAGGAATGACCGATTCGGATTGGGAGGTTGTGCAGATTAAGAAGGCCATGATTAAAGCTTCGTCTAAACTGGCTGTTATCAGCATTGCCGAAAAGCTCAATTCCGTGCAGAAGTTAAAGGTTTGCCCCGCAGGGTCGGTCTCCTACCTGGTAACTGACATGGAAAGTTCAGCCGCCGAGCTGCAACCCTATATCGACAACGGAATTAATGTCCTTTAAGCTGGGAATGATATTTTTCCCATAGTAGGAATTGTTGACGAAAAACTTTCACCGGCAACAGCTTCATTGGCAAGTATCGCGAAAAGCAGTGCTTCCTTTGCATCGGCATTGTAGCCAAGACTACTCAAATTGGACACAGCCAGCCCGGGTAATAATTTTCTAAGGGAATCCATAATCAAAGGATTGCTGGCACCGCCGCCACTTACATATACCGCCCCTTCTTTGCAGATTTTCTTTATAGCATCAGCTATTGACCTGGCGCTTAACATTGTTACGGTGGCCAATAGATCAAGGCTTGAAACAGGTTGGTTAAATTTTCTCAGGCTTTCCTCAATAAAACTGATATTAAATAATTCGGGCCCGGTGGTTTTTGGTGGATTTTCGGTAAAGAAAGGGTGAGCCAACATTTTTTCCAATAATGCGTCCACTAATTTTCCGCTTAGCGCGAGTTTGGCATCGCGATCGAAGGCAACGTTGAAATCACGTCGGGTTAACGCATCGATCAGCGTATTTCCTGGACCGCAATCCGTGGAAACCACTTTATTCACATCGCCGTTTTTGGGCAGAAAGGTAAAATTGGAGATACCTCCTATATTAAGCATGACTCTGTTTTCATCAACCGACGAGAACAGAAGATAGTCGCCGATATGAGCAAGCGGCGCCCCCTCCCCTCCGGCAGCAACGTGTTTTTGCCGGAAGTCGCTCACCGTAATAATTCCTGTTCGGTAAGCGACATGGTCACCGTCGCCGATTTGCAAGGTCGCATCCGGATAGTCTTTTAATTGATGAAGCCGTTTCGGCGAATGGAAAATTGTTTGCCCGTGGCTCGCTATAAGGTCAACATTCTCTTTCGGGAAGCTCCATTTAGTTAATGTTTTGAGAACTAGATCCGCGTGGATAATGCCAATCTCTGCATTCAGAAGGCACAGTTCTTCAATGCTTCCTTCTTTTTTTGCAAATATCTTCCTGATCTCTTTTTTGAAGGGTTCATCATAAGAGACAGATTCAAACTTGAGTACACTGGCTTCGGTTTGAATTCCGTTGTTAGCAATTCGGCATAAGGCGATATCAAGGCCATCAAGTGATGTTCCCGACATCAGACCGACAATCAACCTCTCCGGCTTTTGCAAGATTT
This sequence comes from Hufsiella arboris, assembly GCF_009834875.1. Lineage (GTDB taxonomy): Bacteria > Bacteroidota > Bacteroidia > Sphingobacteriales > Sphingobacteriaceae > Hufsiella_A > Hufsiella_A arboris. Next base: position 235,571 of record NZ_WVHT01000001.1, read on the forward strand.
TATACAAGCGGTCAATATCAGATTTTGCCATAATTGAATGTGCCAACGATAATAAAAAAATATTATGTTTGATTGATATGCCGGCAAATTAAATCTTAACTCTCAATAGCACAAATGTCTCAACCTTCGATCGTTCAATCCCATCGCCTACTTTCACTGGATGTTTTCCGCGGTATCACTGTTGCAGCTATGATACTTGTTAATAACCCGGGCGACTGGGGCCACATTTATGCGCCGCTGGAACATGCTGAATGGAACGGCTGTACGCCTACCGACCTCATATTCCCGTTCTTCCTTTTTATTGTAGGCGTTTCAATAGCCTATGCGCTTGGTACAAAAAAAGAAAAGAATGAACCTCAGGGAAAAATACTTTTTACAGCTTTCAAGAGGGGACTTATTCTTTTCGGACTAGGGGTATTTCTTTCGCTTTATCCAAAAGTATTTACTGAACCAGTTGAAGCTTTTAAACATGTGCGCATTCCCGGAGTTTTACAGCGTATCGGGGTGGTATTTTTTATCTGCGCGGTATTATTTATGAAAACATCGAGCCGAACGCAGATCCGGATTTTTTGGGGCATTTTAATCTTTTACTGGGCGATGATCCTGTTTGTTCCGGCTCCAGGAGCGGGTTATCCCAATATGGAAAAAGAAACCAGTATCGGCGCCTGGATAGATCGCACACTGCTTGGCGAAAACCATTTGTGGTCATCATCGAGAACCTGGGATCCGGAGGGCATTTTCAGCACGATCCCGGCAATTTCAACCGGACTGTTTGGCGTATTGGTGGGAACATTCCTGCGCCGAAAAGATAAGGCTGCCGCCGAAAAGGTTGCCTGGCTATTTACAGTTGGCGCCGCTGCCGTTATCCTTGGCTTGCTGTGGGATCTGGAATTTCCGATTAACAAGGCGATGTGGACCAGTTCTTATGTCCTTTACGCGGGCGGACTTGCATCGATTGCCCTTGCATTCAGCTACTGGTTAATTGATATACAGGGTTACAACAGGTGGACAAAACCTTTTGTGGCATACGGAGTCAATGCCATTACTGTTTTCGTACTTTCTGCCGTTATAGTTAAAACATTATGGCTCATCAAGATCGGACCAGCCGGCCCCGGACAGCTAAACGCACAGTCCTGGATGTATGCGCATTTTTTTGCGCCGAACTTTTCCCCCATTAATGCTTCCCTGGCCTGGGCGATATTTTTCGTCCTGTTTTGGCTGCTTATTTTATGGTGGATGCTAAAAAAGAAAATTATTATCAAGATATAACTACCCGATTTGTGTTGAAAGCTGTCTTATTATGAAAAATAACATGAAAATTAATATTTATATCCTTTTGCTGGCAGGAAGCATTTTACCAGCTTCCAACAGCGCGTTTGCCCAAGTAAAAAAACCTGCGGCAGCAACGGCGAAGCCCGGCGTGCTTCTGCCAATGGACCCGGCCATTAAAACAGGGAAATTAGCCAATGGCTTTACGTACTATATCCGTAAAAATACTGAACCGAAAAACAGGGCGCAGCTATACCTGGTTGTTAAAGCGGGTTCAATTCTTGAAACCGACCAACAGCAGGGTCTGGCGCATTTCATGGAGCACATGAGCTTCAACGGCACCAGGCATTATCCAAAGAACGAACTGGTTAATTACCTGCAAAAATCGGGTATCCGTTTTGGTGCCGATCTGAACGCTTACACCAGTTTTGATGAAACCGTTTATCAGCTTCCTTTGCCAACTGACAGCGCGGATGTGTTTAAAAATGGTATCCAGATCATGCGCGACTGGGCACAAGATGCCTCACTCGATCCTTCCGAAATTGATAAGGAACGCGGCGTTGTGCTGGAAGAAAAACGACTAGGAAAAGGCGCTCAGCAAAGGATGCAAAACAAGTATCTTCCGATGATCTTCAACGGATCGAGATATTCAACGCGTATTCCGATCGGCACAGAGGAAGTACTTAAGAATTTTAAGCCTGAAACTATCCGCCAGTTTTACCAAACCTGGTATCGTCCGGATCTGGAAGCGCTGATTGTTGTCGGCGACATCAACGTAGCTCAGGTTGAACAAATGATCAAACAGAAGTTTTCCGACCTGAAAACTCCGGCCAAAGAGCAGCAGCGAACTAAATACAGTATTCCATTAATCGATAAAAACCAATTTATGGCTGTTACCGATAAGGAGTTCCCGGTAACCGTAGCGCAAATACTTATAAAGCATCCGTCGGTAACTATCAAAACAACCACGGATATGCGAAACAGCATCATCCGTACATTAGGCAACCAGATGATTTCTGCACGCTACAGTGAACTGAGCAAACAGGCAAACCCTCCATTTATCCAGGGTGGAAGCAGCATTGGCGATTTTATGGCAGGACTGGATATTGCCAGCACCTTTGTAGTTGCACGTCCGGGCGAACTCGAAAAAGGATTTAAAGCTGCGGTAACAGAAATTGAACGCATAAAAAAATACGGCTTTACTCAGTCTGAGCTCGACCGCGCAAAAGAGGCGTATATGACGAACCTGGAAAACGCTTATCGCGAAAGAGACAAAACCAAGTCGGAAAGCTACGTACAGGAATATGTACAATTATTTTTGAATGGAGAAGCAAGCCCCGGCATTGCTTATGAGTACGATTTCAATAAAAAAGCGATTAGTTCCATAACCCTTGCCGATGTAAACACCTATGATAAAAGCTATTTCATTGACACGAACCGCGATGTGATCATTATGGCGCCGGAAAAGGATGCCGCTAACTTACCAACAGAAGCTACTATAAATAAATGGTTTAGCGACGTTCAGAAAGACAGTTTGAAAGCTTATGTTGACGACGTAAATACGAAGCCGCTTATGGCTGCTAAACCGACGCCAGGTAAAATAGTAGCCGAAGTAAAAGACCCGAAACTTGGAACCACAAAGCTAACCCTAAGCAACGGCGTGCAGGTTTACCTGAAGCCAACAGACTTTAAAAACGACGAGATCCAGTTCAATGCATTCAGCCCGGGTGGAACATCATTATACAGTGATGCAGATTTTCAATCGGCGGATAACGCATCAGGCATTATTGCGCGAAGCGGCCTTGGCGATTACAATGCCGTACAGCTTACTAAATACCTGGCAGGTAAACAGGCTTTCGTATCTCCATATATCGGCGAGCGAACAGAAGGAATCAATGGCTTCGCGACACCAAAAGACTTCGAAACGGCACTTCAGCTGGTTAACCTTTATTTTACCGCTCCGCGTAAAGATTCGAGCATATTTTTAAGTACAATAACTAAAGCTAAAGCCGGCCTGCAAAACCGCAGTGACGATCCAAACAGTGTTTTCTCGGATACCGTTTCCGCTGTTTTAGGTAACTATAACATTCGCAGTACCGGGCCAAGTTTGCAGAAGATCGAAAATATTGATCTGAATAAGGCTTACAGCATTTACAAAGAGCGTTTCGCTGACGCCGGAGATTTTACCTTCACATTTGTCGGTAGTTTTGATCCTGAAAAGATTAAGCCATTGCTTGAAATGTACTTAGGGTCACTCCCTTCAGGCAAAAAAGAGGAGGCAAAGAATCTTGGAATCCATATTCCAGCCGGAAAAATCAGCAAAACAGTCTACAAAGGCCAGGAAGCAAAAGCAACTGTACGCCTTGTATTCAGCGGTGAGTACCAGTTCAATGAAACGAATAACAACTTGCTAAGCGCATTGAGCGAGGTTCTTCAAATTAAACTTATAGAGCGGTTACGGGAAGAAGAGAGCGGCGTTTACAGTCCAAGCATTCATGAATCGTACGCTAAGTATCCAACTAATCGCTATTCATTTATTGTTTCATTCAGCTGCGGGCCTGAAAACGTTGATAAGCTGATTGCAGCTACATTGGATGAGATCAATAAGATCAAACAAAATGGCGCGCAACAAACAGACATTAATAAATATATTGCTGAAGAAACACGCACCACGGAAACACAATTAAAAGAAAATGATTTCTGGCTTGGCTATCTTTCCAACCAATACGAAACCAACGAAAATCCGGAGTATATTCTGAGTTATTCTGATTACTTAAAGAAGCTGAGTCCTCAGAACTTGAAAGAAGCGGCTAATACTTATTTAAGCGGGAGCAACTTTATTCAACTGGTTTTAATGCCAGAGAAAAAGTAACACCCAAGAATTCTTTATACAGAAAAGCCACATAGAGAAATCGTTCTATGTGGCTTTTTTCATTAGGGAATTTCTTAAAAAGAAGCAATCATCTTTTCAACTACCAGGTTAGAGGGAAGACTTTCATTCTTTAACCTGTCTATCGCCGTAACAGCATACGTATACCGGACGCCAGGCCTTACCGACTCATCTGTAAAAGTGGTGATCTTAGAATCGAATGATATCTTGATGATGTTTCTTGAGTTTTGGATATCCACATCTTCGCCTTCGTTAAAGCGATAAATCACGTAGCCATAGGCAGCTTCGCCATCTTCAGCCCGCAGCGGCTCATGCCAGTTTAATACGATTTGCTTGCCGGTGGTCGCCTTAGCGGAAAGTTCAATTGGCGGACGCGGCGGAACATTATCAAGCCATAACATCGAAGGCTGCAAAGCAGGATATTTATAAAGATCATATTGCAAAGAATCACGGAAACCCGCCAGGTTGCTTGTTATCGATTTGGAGCTGAAGTAAACACTTCCCTGCACCCGTGGGTTTTGCCTGATATAACGTACCTGTCGCGGCAATTGTGTCTTGTCCTGCCAGGCTGCCTTTCTTTCGGTGGTGCGGTATGGAGCCTGCCCCACATACAGATGTTTATTGTAAGTGTTAACCGACCACCAGTCGACGAGCTTTTCAAAAGCGGCTGCAGGATAGTTAAAAGGGAAGTAAATTTGCGGATTGACATAATCCACCCAGCCCATTTTTACCCATTTGCGGGCATCCGCGTATAATGCACTGTAACCTTCCAATCCACTTGTTTCGGAGCCCTCGGCATCACGTTTGTTATTCCGCCAGATACCAAAGGGGCTTATTCCGAATTTCACGAATCGCTTTTCTTTGTGAATACTATCAGATAAGTTATGGATCAAGGTATCTACGTTATGTCTCCGCCAGTCTTCGATATCCGCAAAATTATCCATGTTAAATAAGCGGAAAGTGGCCGTATCAGGCAATTGCTCTCCGCCCTCGGGATAAGGGTAGAAATAATCATCAAAATGAATTCCGTCGACATCGTACTGACGAAGCACATTCATAATAATTTGGATAATATAATCGCGCACCTGCGGAATTCCGGGATTAAACAGCTTTTTACCAGCATAGTTAAAAAACCAGCCGGGATGTGTTTTGGTGATGTGATCAGAAGTTGTGTTAGCCGGGTCCATATCAGTTGCAGCTCGGTAGGGGTTAAACCAGGCATGTAGTTCCATGCCTCGCTTGTGGCACTCATTGATAGCAAACTCCAGCGGATCGTAAAAAGGAACAGGCGCACGACCCGGCTTTCCGGTTAAAAAACGACTCCATGGTTCATTGCTTTTTGCATATAAAGCGTCGGCAGCCGGCCGTATCTGAAACATAACTGCATTTATTCCTGTGCGTTGATGGCTGTCCAGGATCTTTGATAGTTCCGCTTTTTGTGCTTCGGCCGAAAGATCTCTTCGCGATGGCCAGTCTATATTGCCTACCGTGGCTATCCAAACACCCCTGAATTCGTATTTTGGACTTTCATAAGGCGCCTGCGCAAATGCGCTAAAGCAGCTCAGTGAAGTTAGCAAGAGGCTAACGATGTATATTGTAGATTTATTTTTCAGCATTAACTTTGGAATATCCGGCAAAGATAAGAATGCTTTTATCTGCACGAAAGGAATACTTTAAGTACTTAAACCCGATTAGTTTCCCTTTATTGCATCGTTTTATTTAAATTTTATATTTGTCAATTAAGTTTAACGCACAACATTTAATAAGCTATTACGTTTGTTAATAATCAAAAATCAATATAAACAACCTCTCTTAACTAATCAGAATGGAAACAACTTACCAGGACAAATCACCCAAAAAGGATTCAAACAAGATCTATTTTCTCATTATTGTGATCCTGGCGCTGCTTGGTACGAATGCCTACCTGTTTTTTAAAGATAAAAAGGCCAACGATCGTATCGTTACATTAAGCGACGAGAAATCGAGAATGGAAACCGAGATCGACAAGATCGAAGCGGAGCTTGACAAAGCCAATAACTCCAACCTGAAGCTGTCAGATGATATGAAGAAGGAACAGGAAATTGCCCGTCAGAAAATTACCCAGCTTCGCGAACAGCTCAAAAAAGGTCAGTTATCACAAGGCCAGTTAGCTAAAGCTCAGGAAGACATTAAACAATTGCGCTACTTTGTTACAAAGTATACTGCGGATATTGACGAACTAAAAAAGCAAAACGCCACTTTACGCACAGAGCGCGACAGCTTACGCACAACCGTTAACGATGTAACTGCTAAAGCTACTGATCTTGAAAAACAGAATGAAGAATTAAATACCAAAGTAAAGGCGGCAGCGGCTATAAAAGTTGCCACTATTTCAGTAACTCCTTTAAAGGTTAAAAACAGCGGAAAAGAAACTGATGTAACACGTGCCAGCACGGCAAAGAAACTACGCATTACTTTCAATGTTGCTGACAACGCAATTGCTGAAAAAGGAATGCATGATATTTATCTCAGAATAATTGACCCAAGCGGCAACCTGATTGTTTCTGATAACACCACCATGTTTAACGCAGACAATGAAGACATGCAGTACACTTATAAAACTGCTATAGAGTTTGCAAACGACGGCAAGGTTTATAACGTTGACTGGACCAATCCTGCGGCATTTCAAAAAGGAACATATAACGTTATGCTTTACGCAGACGGCTACGCGATGGGCAAAACAACTGTTAGCCTTCGTTAATTACTTAATCACATATACGAAAGCCCTGCCGATACAGCAGGGCTTTTTTTGTGAGTTATCTTCAATTAAAAACAGACGCGTTCGTTTTTTATTTGGACGTGTCTATTTAAAAAAAGGACGTGTCCTTTTACCAATTGGACGTGTCCTTTTTCTGCATCCCTTAAACAGTAGTATTACGCTTAAATTATCCAACTAGCGGGAGCGTGATATAGAATTCAGTCCCTTCGTCATGAGATGTCTTAAAACTGATTGTTCCCTGCATATTCTCGATCGCCTGCTTTACAAATGCGAGCCCAAGGCCGGTGCCCGAGCTTTTTGTTGTAAAATTCGGGTTAAAGATCCGGTCTTTTAACCCGTCAGGGATACCGCGCCCGTTATCACTTATAGAGACCGCTGCTCTGCGATCCTTTTTCTGCATGTTGATTTGAATTAAGCCGGGGCGATCGGCAGGAATGGCTTCTATTGCATTTTTAATGAGGTTGTTAAAGCATCTTAACAGCTGCTCGGGGTCGCCCTGAATAAAAGTGCCTCCCAACTCATCATTTAAATTAATAACTAAATGTTCCGAGTTTTTATAAACCTCTATTGATTTATCGATCACTTCGCGCAAATTTACGTCGCCGAGAGTTGTTTCGGGCATTTTGGCAAAGTTTGAGAACTCCGACGCTATTAAAGAAAGGCTCTCGATCTGTTCAATGAAGGATTTGCTGAATTTTTCAAATTTCTTGTTAAAGTTCGGGTCTTTCTCACGGTAGGATCTTTCAAGTAGCTGAACACCTAGTTTCAGCGGAGTAAGCGGATTTTTAATTTCATGAGCAACCTGCTTCGCCATCTCCTTCCAGGCAATTTCTCGTTCGCTACGGGCAAGTTTCTGTGCACTATCATCAAGAGCGGTAAGCATGTTATTATACTCTTTGATCAGGCTGCCAATCTCATCGTTCCGTTTCCATTCAAGCTTTTCATTTTTATGGCCGATCTTCATTTCCCTGAAACTCTTTTCTATCATTGTTAAGGGATACGTAATCCGGTTGGCAATAAAAACAGCAAAAAAACCTATCGCCACAAAAACGAGCGCATATACGTTGATCAGTGTATTCAAAAATTGGCCGATGCGGGCCTCATAATCGTGTACGTTTGAAAAGTATGGAAGCCCGATATAAGCAATTGTTTCATTGTTCCGGTTCGTTATTGGTTTATAGGCTGCGAGATATTTCATTCCGCCGATATGCTCACTGCCGATAAACTCGGATCGCTCGAATTCATGCATATTGATATAAACCAGCGGGTTAATTCGGTTTGAAATCAAGCCATAGTCGAACAATTTCGGCTGTGTTGTATAAACCAGTTTGCCGGATGAATCATAATAATTCAGGTCGGTAGAGTTACTTTCGGCGAAGATGTTAAATGTTTGCTCATTAATGATCAATTCACCATTACTGAACATTTGCTTTTGAAAAGCCGCTATCACCTTGTTGATCTGGCCGACTACATTTTCTTTCTGCTGTTCCTGGTATTGTACACTTGTGCTGATGTAAGTAACAGCTCCAACAAGAAGCAGCGTCAACACAACAGCGGCAACCATTGATGCCTGGATCCGTGTTTTATACAATATCCGGTTCTGACGCATAAAAGCTTTCAAACTTAAGCCGTTGCTGCTTAGGTCGTAATTATCCACGGCATTGACAATCCAGCCAATCATAACCAGCATGAATGAAAACACCAGCAAAACCAAAAATAGAAATGAAATCGAAGCCAGTTGCATAACCCATGTAACCCTGGGTTTGCTCACAATAATCAACCTGCTATCGTTCGTTTGATAAATAAGATGATTGTAGCCATTGCGATTCTTGAATATAAAAGATTTGAGTTTTCCGCTGAAATCTAAATTACTAAGCGAATAAACGTAACGGCCGCTTTGTGCGATAAGACGGTTGCTATGATAAAAAGCGAATGAATAATTAGAGAAATTATCCCTCGAGTTCATTTTGCTGTCTTCAAGTACTCCCGGAAAATTGTTAACGTCGGCAAAAGGTTTTGATTTCAAATCGATGATCAGTGTTCCCAGCGTTTTGCCGTTTTCGACAATTGGCAGCAAAGCAAAATAGTTTTGATACCCAAAAGTGTTGTTTATGCGATAGAAATAATCGGTGACCTTAATTGCACCATGCACAACCAGATCGCGGTAATGGTTCAATGACGATGTTTCGTTTTCAAACCGCTTACCGTTATATTCATATTCGAACGTTTTAAAGTCGAACCTCGAGAGATAGCCATCAAAATATGAACGCTGAAGGCGATTATTAAATGTGCTATAATCTCTTTCCGGCGATTTAAAATATTCTGCAATTAGCTCGTCTTTTAAAATACTTTTTTCCAGATTGGAGAAAAGCACAATAGCATTTGGATCGTCTGACGATTCAAGTCTTTGTACAATTACCTTCCGCTCTTCATGCTCCCTGATCAGATTAAATTCTGATAATTTTAATGAAGCAATTACTGCCAGTACCAACACAGTAAATACAAATATGCCGAGGTTAAATGAGGCGTCCGTTTTATAAATATGAAAGCCGCGAATGAATATGATCAGGCTGAACAACAGGTAATAAAAGCTATAATCTGCGATGATTAATTTACAGATGGTGACTACCAGCAAACCGCCAATAAAGAGCGTGGAGCGTAATTTATTGGACAGATTTAGCGTAGTGCTTAAAACAATAATAATCTCAACGATCAGGTAGAGATTTAATACGGTGATGCATAAAATGAGAATCCCCAGCCAACTGTAAGCGTTCAGGTTTAAAATGTTACTCAGGTCAAAATTGATTTTTGAATTGGTAATCATCCCAAAAAACACGTTGTTAAGCTGCATAGCAACCAGCGATATAACCAGTCCTAAAAGGACAAAGATTACGATGCTGACCCATTTGCTTAACTGAAAATCAGATAGCCGGATTTTGAACCGGTTATAATACACAAACACCAGGAACCAGGTGGTGGCAATGACATTTAAAAGCAGATCGCCAATGGAAGGAAAGAAGAAATTATCGGCATAGAGGCGTGGATCAAAAATCGGCAAATCAAAATGACTGCCCAGCCAATTATATTGCAGGCTGAAAAGCCTTAACGTTAATAAAATAGAGAACAGCACCACTACAGCTGTTTTGGGAAAGCCCTGCGCAACAATTCGGCTGCAAAAAGAGGTAAAAAACACACAACCGAATACCGCGGCCAGCAGCCACATCCAAAACTCCACTAATGAATAAATGGAGTTATTTGTCGCATGTCTTAGCTTAACAGAAAAGAGGTATTTACCATCTGCATTCCGGATGTTATAATCATCTTTATCATTCAATCCGGCAATATCAAGATTGTTGGATCTAAGCAAATCAGTCGAGAATTGATTTTTTAAATACCGGTTTTCAACTGCATATTGTGCTTTTACCGGTATATAAAAAACTACCGAAAAATCTCCGCTGGTTTGTTTAATTGATTCATACCATCCATTCTGCCATTCGATCATTCTTGAACCTTCGCTTAAACCCGCGTCAGTTTCGGGCACCACCATATTGGTTCCCCAGAACAAAAGGCTTTGTTTGTGGTAGGTGAATACGTAAATGCCATTTTGTTCAATAAAGTCGTTAATAAAATACGCAGCAAGCTTTCCATCCTTATGCAGATTTTTAAGCATTGAAATATTAACCGGGTTCGCTAAGAATTCCTTTACAATATTTTCCTTATTGTGGAGGTTCGATTCAAGAATCCGGGCGTCGTAATTAAGCACCTCCTCCTTACGCGAGGTAAGATTAATTGTAACCGCGGTTGCAACGAAACAAAGACTTAAAATGAATATGAGTAAGCGAATTTTAAAAGGGGTATTCACGCGTAATGCTTTAAACTAAGTTACCATAAAACAGCAGAGGCTCAAAAATTTGAGCCTCTTATAAAATTTCGTCTACTATTAAGCAACTGTAGCGCTATTTGTTTCAATCGAACGGTTAACTTTCTTAACAAGTCCCTGCAACACATTTCCCGGGCCGACTTCGGTAAACGACGTCGCGCCGTCATGTATCATGGCTTCAATAGTCTGCGTCCACCTTACGGCTCCGGTTAATTGGGCGATGAGGTTATGCTTGATGCTTGCCACATCTTTATATGGATGTGCGTCAATATTCTGGTAAACAGGGCATACCGGCTCCTGGATGTTGGTTTCCTCAATTGCGGCCTGCAATTCTACGCGTGCAAGTTCCATTAAAGGCGAATGAAAAGCTCCGCCGACATTCAACTTCAATGCACGTTTAGCTCCTTTTTCAAGCAATTTTTCACAGGCTTTATCGATGCCTTCAATTGTTCCGGAGATAACGAGCTGCCCGGGACAGTTATAGTTAGCGGGAACAACAATCTCGGCGATCATCTGGCAGGTATCTTCTACGGTAAAATCGTCAAGGCCCAGGATTGCAGCCATAGTTGACGGCCTGATTTCGCAAGCTTTTTGCATAGCGTTCGCACGAATTGCGACCAAGCGTAAGCCGTCTTCAAATGATAGTGCCCCTGCAGCTACCAAAGCGGAGAATTCGCCCAGCGAATGTCCGGCAACCATATCAGGTTGAAAGTCATTTCCTAACGTTTTTGCCAGAATAACTGAATGGAGGAAAATCGCCGGTTGTGTAACATTGGTTTGTTTAAGTTCTTCTTCTGTACCATTAAACATGATATCAGTGATACGGAATCCAAGAATGTCGTTTGCTTTTTCAAACAGCGCTTTTGCCTCTGCGGATCTGTCGTATAAGTCCTTACCCATTCCTGTAAACTGCGCACCCTGGCCAGGGAAAACATATGCTTTCATAAATCTTTATCTAATTAGGTTAATCTAAACTGGCAGTAATCAATCTTAAAAACTCAGCCCGTGTTTTTTCGTTAACAAACTCGCCGGTGAAAGCCGAAGTTGTTGTAACCGAGTTTTGTTTCTGGGCTCCGCGCATCGCCATGCAAAGATGCTTGCATTCGATAACCACAGCAACACCAGCAGGTTTTAATGTATCCTGTATACAATCGCGAATCTCATTGGTTAACCGCTCCTGGACTTGCAGACGCCTGGCAAAGGCATCAACAACGCGTGGAATTTTACTAAGTCCTACAATATGTCCGTTAGGAATATAGGCGATATGCGCTTTGCCAAAAAAAGGCAGCATATGGTGCTCGCACATCGAATAAACTTCAATGTCTTTAACCACAACCATCTGACTGTAATCTTCCTTGAACATGGCGCTTTTCAATATTTCCGCCGGCTTCATGTCATACCCGTGAGTTAAAAACTGCAAAGATTTAGCTACACGCTCGGGAGTTTTAAGCAGGCCTTCGCGAGACGGATCTTCACCCAGCTTGCCCAAAATATCGTGATAATGGGCGGCAATGCTTTCTATTTTCTCGCTATTGTAACGATCAATCTTTACATAGCCTTCGAACTCGGATTCTTCCGAGATGTCGTTTAATATTTTATCGCTAAGCTGGGTCATTTTACTCACCAAAGTATTCTACAAAATTGTTCTCTGTTTCATGCAGCTTTATGCTGTGAAGCTGTGCGCCGTACTCTTCAACAGGTTGTTTCAGCTGATTAAAGATTTCGATAGCCAAAATTTCGGTCGATGCCATTTTATCCTTCATGAAGTCAACATCCAGGTTGATATTTTTATGATCAAGCTTATCGGTAACACGGCTTTGAATAACATCTTTTAAAACTTTGAGATCCATTACAAAACCTGTGTCAGGATCTATTTCACCCTTAACAGTTACAAAAAGCTCATAGTTATGGCCATGCCAGTTTGGATTGGCGCATTTGCCGAACGTATCAAAATTCTTGTCATCGCTCCACTCCTTTCGGGCAAGCTTATGTGCGGCACTGAATCGTTCTCTGCGTGTAATATAAATCATTCCCTGTCAAAATATGACGCAAATATAAGTCATTTGGATTTGGCGTTTAATGCCAGCTTTCACAGGCTTGTAAAATTTGATGATTGCCAGCTGAATATTCTTTCACACATTTGTTAAATAAATATGCCTATGACTATTCTTATCGTAGCAGCAACTATCGAAGAAATAACGCCCCTGCTGAGCGAATTTAAGCTACAAGCCGGAACGAATAATTGTCGCGGTAACAAAATCGGCGTATTAATTACTGGCGTCGGAATGACAGCTACTGCATTTGCCCTGGGCACCGAATTCGCCGGAGCGTCTTACGACTTAGCGATCAACCTTGGCATTGCCGGAAGTTTTGACCAGTCGGTTGAGCTGGGCAAGGTGGTTCGGGTTGCCGAAGATTGTTTTGCCGAATTGGGCGCTGAAAATGACGCCACGTTTATTTCCATCGATAAGTTAGGATTTGGCCAAAGCGTCTATCGCGAAAAATTACCTGCGAACATTCAAGATTTTGCTCCCGTGCCAGTGAAATCGATAACAGTAAATAAGGTACACGGAAACGACCAAAGCATTGAACAGACCCTCACCCGTTTACATCCGCAAATTGAAAGCATGGAAGGGGCCGCTTTCTTTTATGCCTGCGATAAAGCCGGCATAGATTGCTTACAGGTCAGGGCAATATCAAATTATGTAGAAAAACGCAATCGCGACAATTGGAAAATAGGTTTAGCCGTTAAAAACCTCAATATATTTGCGACGAAATTTTTAACCCAAATCCTCCACTAATCTGGGAGGTAAGTAAAACATGGAACTTACACTTGGATTTTCACCTTGCCCGAACGACACGTTTATTTTCGATGCGCTGATTCACCATAAAATAGACACCGAAGGCCTTACCTTTAAAGTAGTTTATGAAGATGTCGAAACGCTTAATCAAAACGCATTTCAGAGCATACTCGACATTACTAAACTAAGCTACCACGCTTATGCTTACGCTGTCGACAATTACATTTTGCTTGATGCAGGAAGCGCGCTCGGTTTTGGCGTTGGGCCACTGCTCATTTCAAAAAAAGGAATTGATCCTGAATCGGATAAAAACCTGAAGGTTGGAATTCCCGGGAAATATACCACCGCTAATTTCCTGCTTGGCGTTGCGTTTCCAGGTTTACAAAATAAACAGGAAATGCTTTTTTCAGATATTGAAAATGCGTTGCTCAATGAAAAAATAGATTTGGGCCTTATCATACATGAAAACCGGTTTACTTACCAGGATAAAGGCCTGAAAAAAATCATCGACCTTGGCGACTTCTGGGAGAAAAAAACCGGATGTCCAATACCACTTGGCGGGATTGTCATGAAAAGAAGCCTGCCGGAAGACGTGATTCAAAAGGTTAACCGGGTGTTACGAAGAAGCGTTGATTTCGCCTTTCAAAATCCAAAATCAGGCTTGAATTTTATTCGCTCACATGCCCAGGAAATGAGCGTTGAGGTGATGTATAAACACATTGAATTGTATGTTAACAAATACTCCGTAGATTTGGGCGATGATGGAAAACATGCCATCAAATTGCTTTTTGACACAGCCGTACAAAGCGGAATCATTCCGGCTGTGAATAAAGAGCTGTTTTTAACCCAATCTTAGTACGATAATATGATCATAGTTACAGGTGCCGCGGGCTTTATAGGAAGCTGCCTCGTTCAAAAATTAAATGATGAAGGTTATAACGACCTGGTGTTGGTAGATGACTTTTCCAGTGTAGAACAAAACAAAAACTTCGAAGGCAAACGCTATTCACAACAGGTAAACAGAGAAGATTTTCCGCAATGGCTTCGGGATAATCAGCTGCACGTACAATTCATTTTTCATCTTGGAGCACGTACAGATACCACTGAGTTTGATTACGAACTATTGAATCGCCTTAACCTGGATTATACCAAAGAAGTATGGAACATCTGTGTTGAATTCGGGCTTCCGTTACTATACGCCTCATCTGCTGCAACTTACGGCCTGGGAGAATTTGGCTATGAAGACGATGAAAGTAAAATATCACAGTTAAAGCCGCTCAATCCTTACGGTGATTCAAAGAACGATTTCGACATCTGGGCACTCGCGCAGGAAAAAAAACCATATTTCTGGGCGGGAATTAAATTTTTCAACGTTTACGGACCCAATGAATACCATAAGGGACGCATGGCTTCGGTAATTTTTCATACGTATAACCAGGTTCAGAAAACCGGCAGTATGAAGTTGTTCCAATCTCATCGTGACGACGTAAAAGACGGCGAACAAAGACGCGATTTCGTTTATGTAAAAGACGTCGTCGAAGTGCTATATTTCTTTATGCATCACCGCAAAGATTCAGGAATCTACAATTTGGGATCGGGTCATGCACGCACGTTCCTTGACCTCGCAACCAATACGTTTAAATCGGCAGGAAAAGAACCTGAAATCAGTTTCGTTCCAACGCCTGAAGATATTCGCGACAAATACCAGTATTTCACAGAAGCAAAAATGGACAAGCTGGCTTCGATAGGTTATCACAAGCCTTTTCATTCACTTGAAGAGGGTATTAATGATTACGTTAAAAACTATCTTATCCCAGGCAAATACTTCTAATTTTTAGCCGGGGTATTGCTTGCTAAAAGCATTTTTTCAAGTTCATTATCCCGGCTATAAACGTCATTCCGGAAATTAAGCTTTCCTGTGTGGTCAACCCACGCGGTGAAATAACCGATATAAACTTTCACAGGATATTTAAACGCGTAATATCTTTCCGATCCGGCGTGCATAGCTGCATCGATCTTCGCTTCAGTCCAGTTTGGGTCGTCTTTTAAAAGCTCAACAGCAAGCTGTTTGGGCTTAGCCACTCTTATACATCCATGGCTAAATGCCCTGGCCGGCTCATTAAACAATTCTTTGGCTGGTGAATCGTGGAGATAAATATTGTTGGAATTTGGAAACAAAAACTTTACCAGTCCCAGCGAATTGTTTGCACCCGGTTTCTGCCGGACGTTGCCTCCATTCCATTCCATGCGATGAGCTGCCAGGTAATTAGGATTCCGGGCCATACCTGGTTTTATTTCTTTCGCGATAATGCTGGGTGGAACGTACCAATAAGGACTGAAAACAATGTTTTTCATGTCACCAGCAAAAATTACCGTCTTGGTCATCACTTTACCTACTACAACATTACAAGCAAACGTTAGCTTCTTGTTTTCGAAATAGTGAAGTTTAAACTCGGGGATATTTACCAGGATATAGCGTTGCGTCTCGTAATCAATAGGAACCCAGCGGCAACGTTCCATGTTAACGATCATTTTTTTGATCAGATCGGCCACCGGAATATTCATTTTGTTTATCACCGCCTTATCGATCATAGAGCTTTCGGTTAACCCGAACCGGGCTTTAAAATTCTTTACCGCCTCTGCCATGTCTGCATCGTACTTGTTTGTATGATTGTCAGCTTCCAAATCGCCGAATGTGTGGAGATATTTTTTGACCTGGCCTATGATAGCACTTGTGTCGCCCGGCAGGAATCCAAATGAGTTGTTTTTAACGGCAATGGGCTTCCAGCTTCCGCTTTCTTCAATGCTATCGTATTTCGCCAGCCATTTCTTCAATAGCATATATTGTGAAATAACCGGTTCTTTCAAATCCGGGCTTCTGTTAAGGGCCGAATCCAGGAAGGACGAATACGCTAATTTTTTTCGTGGAAGGTACCAGCCTTTAATATCCGAGCTTCTGCTTGCGCTCCAAACTTTATCAGCAAAGAAGAAATACATGTTAGTAAGCATTAGCTCGGTGGCGGCATTGATTGCAACCTTCTCGTTTGAATTGGACGTACTGTCGAGGCCAACCATCCGCTTCATCTCCGTTTCGTAAGGCACTTGTTCATCAATTCCTTCATTTTTGAGATTTAAAATGCGGTTTACGAGATTGTGGGTTTGTTCGATAAGCCCGTTTTTATTGAACCACACGTATTGCTCCCGTTGCTTATAAAATTCAACTGTATTGGGCTCGTAAACTTTTAACCGGGGGTATGATTTATAAAACTTACCGATTGACGATCGATCAAATGTTAAATTGGTATTGGCATCAAAGCTTCCCTTTACAGAGAGGTTTTGTGCCTCTAATGTGTCCGACGATACAGATTGCTTTTTATTTTGAGATTGGCATTGCGTAAAGCTGCTAAGGCAGATCAGGCAAGTTGTCAAAAGTTTAAATTGGCACCTTTTTAACATACCACTTTTTTTAAGGGTTAAGATACTCAAAATCAAAGCTATCTTGGCATTAAAACGCATCTCGTTCGAAAAGAAATCACTTTTTTTATTTCATATTCTGTGAAATTCATAATTTCAGCTCTACATAGCAGTATTATGGATCACAAAATGTCTCCTGTTATTAAGGCGCAAGAATTACTACACCTAATAGAAGCACCAAGCCTTATTCTGATTGATGCAAGTGCAGGTCCGGGGGCAAGGGATAATTATCTAAAAAAGCATCTTAAAGGAGCGTTATACGCCGACTTAGAGAAACAACTCGCTGAAGTACCGCAAAATGCTGCTAACGGAGGACGGCATCCCTTGCCGGATACGGCTAAATTTGCACGGGTATTAGGTAATCTGGGGATATCAACCGACAGTCATGTCATCATTTATGACGATAAAAATGGCGCTAATGCTGCCGCGCGGCTGTGGTGGATGTTGAAAGCTTTCGGTCATGAAAAAGTACAAGTACTTGATGGAGGATTCAAAGCGGCGCTTGAAGCCAATTTTCCTTTAAACTCTGGAGAAGAAAACCATTTAAAACACGCTGATTATCCTGCTCAAAACTGGCAGTTGCCAATAGCAAATATCGAAGAAACCGGAACGGCCGCTCTTGACAAAAATTCATTAGTTATCGACGTGCGCGATGCTTTCCGCTACAACGGAGAAAGCGAACCGATAGATTTGATTGCCGGCCATATTCCCGGAGCCGAAAATATTCCTTTCGGATCAAACCTCGATTCCGAAGGCTTTTTCCTTGATCCATCCGTACTTAATAAAAAATATTCTGAAGCACTACGGGGCTTGCCTCCCGGCCGTGTTATCGTACACTGCGGCTCGGGCGTTACGGCCTGTCATACCCTTTTGGCTATGGATTATGCTGGTTTAGATATTCCAAAGCTCTATGTTGGTTCGTGGAGCGAATGGTCAAGGAATGATCTGCCGATAGCGACGAAACGGTAAAAGTATTTCCTAAGCCTTAAAACGAATAGATGCCACTGCACAAGGGTTAGCCCTCCGGCGCATACCTTTTGGGAAGCAGCAAAACGTCAAAAATTTGAGCATTGCAGTGAACTGTTAATAGCAGTACATTTTTTGCCCATGTGCCTGTAAGAGTATTTAAATCACCTTGAATAAATTTATCAGATAGCTTCCGTTACATTGAG
This sequence comes from Hufsiella arboris, assembly GCF_009834875.1. GTDB lineage: Bacteria > Bacteroidota > Bacteroidia > Sphingobacteriales > Sphingobacteriaceae > Hufsiella_A > Hufsiella_A arboris. Next base: position 253,815 of record NZ_WVHT01000001.1, read on the forward strand.
CGCATGCTTGATACTTAACCTTGATGAAACCAGCGATGCAATAAGTGAGATGATCATAACTGTACAAAAGACCAGCAAAAAATCGGTCGCTTTAAGGCCTATAGGATACGAATCGACTACCATATTTGCACCGGCCATTTTTATAAAGCCGTACCGCTGCTGAAGTATGCAAAAAATCAATCCGGTAATAATTCCGGCAATACATCCCGAAACCGATATAAGCATTCCTTCAATCAGAAAAACGTTTTTAATCAGGTTGCTTCCGGCACCCATGCTGCTTAAAATGGCAATATCCTTTCGCTTGTCAATCACCAGCATTGTCAATGATCCAATGATATTAAAAATGGCGATGATTAACACAAAAGTGAGAATGATAAAAATTGCCCATTTCTCGGAATTGAGAACTTTATAAAGCAGCGCGTTTTGCTGCATGCGATTTTTTACCAGGAATTTTTTGCCTAGTTGTCGTGAGATTTCTTTTTGTACGGAGTTCTCATTTTCGCCCGGCTTAAGGCTGATCTCAACCGCCGAAATATTTTTTTCCTCATCAAATAAGGATCTCGCAAAATTGATCGGAACAATGATCATTTCGTCAAAATCCTTTTGTATCTCAAATATGCCCGAAACCCGGATTGTTTGTGCGGTAAATTCATCCGCCGGATTGATTGAATTGCCGGCATTCTTTTTCGGAGAAAAAAACTGGAGGCGGTTAAAATCATTGTCCACGTTAACACCCAAATAGGATTGCGCCACCGAACCGATAATCGCGAAATTCTCTTCGCCATCATGTAACATAAATTTACCATGGACCATATTACTGTCAACGTTTTTATCTTTTATAAAGTTGTCGCTAACACCTTTTACAAGGCCTATATATTGTCCGTTTCCATAGCGTACCAGCGATTTTTCCTGCAACACTTCGGTGTATAGGGCAACTGCTGGATTTCGCTTCAGTTCTTCAAATACCTTTCCGCTATCTGCAAACGATTTGCCGAGTGCCGGTTCAATCCTCAATTCCGGAGTGAAGGTGTTATACATAGAAAGAACCAGCTTTTCGAATCCGTTAAAAACAGAAAGTATAATTACCAGCGCTGCACTTCCCACAAATACGCCAAGCATCGAAATACCTGATATGATATTGATAGCGTTTAAAGATTTTTTTGAAAGCAGGTAGCGCCTGGCGATATAATACGAAACGTTCATACTTTTCCTCTGGGTTTCTGTTCAGGCTGATTTAATGTCAAAAAAAAGGATTGTTGTATTTTTCAAAGCCGATCGTGGTGCTTTGCCCGTGTCCGGGATAAACGGTTACATCCTCCGGTAAAGTAAATAATTTCTCTTTAATGTTAGTTAGCAATTGCTGATGATTTCCGCCGGGCTGATCTGTACGTCCTATGCTGCCGTAAAACAATGCATCACCCGATAATAAAACCTTATCCGCCTTGCTATAGAAACACAAATGTGCCGGTGAATGGCCAGGTACAAAAAGCAGATCGAAAGCCGTGTTGCCAAACGTTACTGCCCCGCTTTCTGGTAGGTAAACTTCAGGCAGGGGAGATAAGTCATATTTCATTCCAACTGATTGAGAATATGCCGGCATTGCTGATAAAATAAACATCTCTCCTTCATGAAATTGGGGCAATAATCCGTAGGTATCAAAAACGAACTTATTGCCAAATACATGATCGAGATGGCAATGGGTGTTAAGCGATAAAACAGGTTTTAATTTATGATGGGCAATAAAGCGCAGTAGCTCATTTTCTTCACTTCCAGTGCTCATACCGGGGTCGATGATTACACATTCTTTCGTATCATCATAAACGATATAAGTATTCTCCTGAAAAGCATTGCAAACAAAGGACTTGATTTGTAACATAAAGCAAATGTAAACATACGTGTTTAAAATGCTTTAAGAGGTTTAATCAATCCATTTAAAAGTGTGGATCATGACATCGACATCTTTTTTTATAAAGTCAAGAACGGGCCTGATTGAATCAACCCTTGGCTCCTCATTGAAGTACAATGCGCCGCGCAAATAATGTTTATTGCTGTCAGTCAAAAAAAACTGCAGAGATGACGCAGTATTTCCTTCGATTGTATAATAAATACCGTAAACCTTATTTTTCGGTATACTTATCCTGCCCTCGTCAATAGAAGTGGCTTTAACGGTATGCTTAAAAGCAAAAGTCCTGGCATCTTCGACCAGCTCATTGAATTCAGCTTTAGATATTATCGGCTGGTAGCTTAGGTGAATCCGTCCGTTGAATTGTGGAAATACAACGTCATTCCAACAAGGCTTTGCGCCACGAGAACTATCAGCAACAACTCTTGCATATACCGGAAAATCAAAAGTATACGGGCAGTTAGCACGATATGACTGGTATGACTTCTTGGGCAATTCTATCCGAAAGTAACCTCGCGGCTTCGGAGAATAGTCGTTATCGTGGCAGGCAGCTATAACAAGCAGCGCTAAAACGCCAAGGAAAACGGAAAACCCTTTATTAATCATTCCAAATCTCCCACGATTTTTCGGCTTGCAAATGAAGCATCTCTAGACCATTTTTTACAGACGCGCCTCGTTCTTTCCCCTTTTTCAAAAAAAGCGTTTCCTCGGGGTTATAAATAAGATCGTAAAGTAAATGTTTGTCGGTTAAATACTGGTAGGGAATATCTGGATATTCGCCTGTTTGGGGAGACATACCCAAAGGAGTTGTATTAATAATCAGCTTATAGTCGCTGATGACGTTTTCATCTATTTCACTATAGGAAAACTGATTCCTTGTTGATCGCCTTGAAACAACTTTGAAGCTGATTCCTAACTTTTTCAAAACGTAAACCACCGCGCGGGCTGCTCCACCATTGCCTAAAACAAGCGCCTGTTTATGGTTATTGTTAAGAAGCGGCTTTAGCGATTCTTCAAATCCGTAAGCATCTGTGTTATAACCTTCCAGCCGAACATCCATAGAAGATATCTCCCCGGAAAAGAAATCGTCGACCGGCCGGCTGTTTACAATCTTGATACAGTTTACTGCGTCAATATCACGGGCAGCCTCGTCGATCTTATTCAAATAGAACATTACACCAATCTTATGCGGTATTGTAACGTTAAGTCCGCATAAATGATGTTCTTTTTTAAGCAGTTCGGGTAAATCACTTATATCCTTTAAAGGAAACAATTCATAGGAATAGTCGTCTAAACCTTCTTTCTCAAACTTCTCGGTAAAGTAGCCTTTGGAGAACGAATGAGATAAAGGGTAGCCAATCAACCCAAACTTTTTCATAGATTATTTATATTATTTCAGGAAATAATCAAACGTATCTCCGCGAAGTCCCAGCCGTATCGTTTCTAATGGAATAACTTCGGAGTGAGAAATGTTTCCAAGATTTACATTGCTGCCAATCAACTTTATAAACCAAACCTGTTGGTTTTTCAACGGTGCTTCCCAAATTATTTTTTCTTCCGGGATCTGGGTTAAAATCTCATCGATTAATCCTTGCCGTACCTCGCCCGAGTCACGGTAAATGCCAACATTTCCGCCTTCACGCGCTTCGGCAATTAACTTCCATGAACCTGCTTCCAGTTCGGCCTTCATTAAGGCGATCCATTTGTAGGGGGCGAATATTTTTTCAGCGTCCTTTGATCCAACTTCCGAAATCACCGTCACCTGTTTGCTCAATTCATTAATAAATTTACATTTTTCCTCATGCGGGATGTCAATAGACCCGTCGGAAACCTCCGCGTACTCCATTCCAAACTCATCCAGCACTTTCCGGTAATCTTCGAACTGATCGCGAATAACAAACGCTTCAAACAAGGTGCCGCCGAAATATGTAGGCATCCCTGCGTCACGGTACAATTTTAATTTTTCTTTAAGATTTGGGGTGACGTAAGATGTCGCCCAACCTAATTTAACGATATCGGTATGCGGGCCTGCTATTTCTAAAAAGTCCTCTGTTTCGCGTAAGCTCAGACCCTTATCCATCATCATGGTCAACCCGCTTTGTCTGGGTTTTTGTGTTCGTTCCGGAATATTATTAAGCGTATAATTCATTAAGAAAGTATCATTTAAAGACTTTGAACACGCTAAAGTGTGCGAGTTCGGGTTCAAACGGGTTTAAACCGTGCTGCAAATCTCAAAAAAAAATCCAATACTCGCTAATTAACGACATTGGATTTAAATTTTTACAAACGTATTATCTAAACCGTGTAACGGCTGATAATATCAATGATCACTTTATTTTGCTGCAACTGGGGTAAATACTCAAAAAGAATGTGATATTTTTCCGGGTCTGTTTTTAGGGCAATTTCCAGGGTAGTTAACGCTTCATTGTACTGTCCATCGGCAAATAAATATGCAACCATGCGATAATACAGATCGGCCGAATCAGGGTTATTCTTTATTCCCTCAGCAATCGTTTCAATTGCGTTAGTCAGTTTTTCCTGTTCATACAATATTGATGAATAATCTAACCACGCTTCTACATCTACGGGATTAAGTTCCAGCACTTTTGAGTAAGCCTTCTCTGAATCTTCCAGTTGTTTTAACTTGTAATGAGCGTCGGCGATAGCGAACCAATAATCAGGATTATTGTCGTCCAGCCCTAATGCCTTTTTATAAAAATGAAGCGCCTCGAAGTGCCTTTCCTCCGAATCAAGCGTGACACCTATTCCAAACCAACCATCACCCAATTTGGGGTCCATTTTTACGGCTTTTTTGTAATATGATCGCGCTTCTTCCATTTGCTCAAGCTTTTCATAACATTCGCCTATCGCGCAATAGGTATCGCCGTTAGGTTGCTCATATTCAAATGTCTGTTTATAAACGTCAATAGCTTCATTGAATTTATCCAGATGAACCAGCGAATTGCCCTTGTTAAAATAAGCTGAGGCGAAATTCTCTTTAATCAGAATTGCATAATCGTAAGCGTCAATAGCTTTTTCATACAACGCCTGCTTATTGAACGCATTGCCCAGGTTGTACCAGGCTGCAAACGAATAAGGCTCATTGTCGATATATTGCTGGTAAAACTGAGTACTTTCCTCGGCCTTGTCGAGCACATCATAGCAAAATGCCAGCTCATACAAGGCGTCCTGGTTTTCCATATTTTGCTCCAGGCAAAGTTTCAGGTAATTTATGGCAGCATAATAATCGCCCATTCCCTGGTAAACGTATGCTATGTGCAATAATATATCGTCAGTTACTTCGGCAAGTGACAAGGCCTTTTCGTAATTCTCGAGCGCTTCTTCAGAGCGTTCCAGCCCCTCGTAAATATTTCCTCTGATCGTGTAAATATCTGCTTCGGATGGTTCAAGAATTTCAGCCTTGGTTAATGATTCAAAAGCTCTTTCAACTTTATTGATCACAACGTACAACTGCGCCTGCTTAACTAAAAAGACCACAGCAAAAGGATGCTGACTAACTGCATATTCAACAACCTGTAGCGCCTTTACAGGATCGTTTTTTTCAATATAATAATCAATGATATTTTCGAAAGCGAGAGCGTCAAAAAAATATTGATCATGGTTGCGGATCATCTCTTCATACCGCTCTACCGAGAAACGCGGATCCTCGGTAAATTCAAATTCAAAGTCTTCTTCCATTCAATTAAATAAGGTGTTAAGAACGAAGCCTTTAGGATTACAATCCAATTGACTTATCAATCACATCAAATTAGTTAAAAAACAACAATGATAAGGCTATAGTTTTCCACATCAGAGTAAAGAAAGATGTAAACTACTGTGAAATAATGGGATAAATATTTATTTTATGTAGAAAACCACAGAATCTCACTCACAAAAACCACCTGTCGGGAAATGCTTAACTTTGTCAAAAATACAAAAAATGTCGATAAATATTCAATCCATTCTTAGCAGACTTGGTGTAGATCAATATCTTATGCCATTTTACACAGGAGCGAAACATAGCGAAACAAAAAAACATGGATCAGCCCAAAGCATTTCTCCTGTTGACGGGCAAACCATTGCTGTTTTCGATCTTATCGACGAGGAACATTATAATGACGTTGTAGAAATAGCAAAGAAAGCATTTGAGCAATGGAAATTCATTCCCGCACCAAAACGCGGGGAGATCGTCCGCCAGTTTGCAGAACGATTGCGTGAAAGTAAAGATGACCTCGGCGCACTAGTATCCTACGAAATGGGCAAAAGCCTGCAGGAAGGCCTTGGCGAAGTGCAGGAGATGATTGACATCTGCGATTTTGCGGTTGGATTATCGCGGCAGCTGCACGGCCTGACGATGCACTCTGAGCGTCCGCTGCATCGTATGTATGAACAATGGCATCCGCTTGGTATTGTAGGAATAATCTCTGCTTTTAACTTTCCGGTTGCAGTATGGAGCTGGAATGCGGCACTTGCCTGGGTTTGCGGTAATGTATGTATCTGGAAACCATCCGAAAAGACCCCCGTTACTGCGGTAGCTTGCCAAAATATTATTAGTGAAGTATTAGAGAAAAACGGGTTGCCTGCAGGTATTTCCTGTCTCGTAATCGGCGACCGCAATACTGGTGAATTAATGAGTAACGATACGAGAATTCCATTGGTATCCGCAACCGGTTCAACACGTATGGGTAAGGCCGTAGGTGCTGCTGTGGGCGCGCGTCTCGGAAAAAGCATCCTGGAGTTGGGTGGCAACAACGCCATCATCATTACTCCTGACTCTGACTTGAATATGGCATTGATTGGAAGCATTTTCGGCGCCGTTGGAACCGCAGGACAACGATGTACCTCTACCCGCCGCCTGATTATTCACGAAAGCGTTTATGAGGCTTTTAAAGAGAAGCTGATCAATGCATACAAGCAGTTGAAAATAGGAAATCCGCTCGACGCGTCTAACCATGTCGGCCCGCTGATTGATGAAAGCGCCGTTGAGATGTACTTGTCATCAATCGAAAAATGCATAGCAGAAGGCGGAAAATTCGTTGTAGACGGTGGAAAACTTGAAGGCGAACAATATTCGTCGGGTTGTTACGTAAAACCATGCGTAGCGGAGGTTTCCGCAGACTTTGAAATTGTCAAACATGAAACTTTCGCGCCGATTCTATACCTGATCAAATACAGGGAATTCGACGAGGCGATCTATATTCAAAACAATGTACCGCAGGGATTATCTTCAGCGGTGATAACAAATAATCTTCGTGAAGCCGAGCGCTTTTTATCGGTTTCAGGCTCAGACTGTGGAATTGCTAATGTTAATATCGGCACTTCAGGCGCAGAAATTGGCGGCGCTTTTGGCGGCGAAAAAGATACCGGAGGCGGAAGAGAAAGTGGTTCTGATGCATGGAAAGCATATATGCGCAGGCAGACGAACACGATAAATTATTCGACGGAACTACCGCTGGCACAGGGAATTAAATTCGATTTATAAGCATTACGAGTATTGTCGGTCGAATGCAGCCGTCATTACTTATTACCTTTGTATTCTAAGCCTCGACAGTGCAACAAAAAGCCAAAGCAAAAACCGCAGAGAAAGAGCAGCTGCATCCACGAAATTTACACCGAGGCAGGTATGATTTTCAACAACTTTGTAGAAGCAGCCAGCAATTAAAACAGTTTGTATCGATCAACCAATTCGGTGGTGAATCAATTGACTTTAGCGAGCCTGACGCCGTTAAAGCGCTAAACGCTGCCTTGCTTACAACTTATTATGGAGTTGAATATTGGACCATCCCTAATGGTTACCTCTGTCCTCCCATTCCCGGTCGGGCCGATTACCTGCATTACCTTGCCGATTTGCTAGGCGAAACTAATAAAGGCATTATTCCAACGGGTGCCGAAATCAAGGTTTTAGACATTGGAACCGGCGCCAATTGTATTTATCCATTGATTGGTAGTAGCGTTTATGGCTGGTCATTTGTAGGATCTGATGTTGATGCCGGCGCAATTCGTTCTGCCAGAAATATTATTTCAAAAAATCATCATCTTAAAAATTTAATCGAGTGCCGTCTACAAGCTGATCGCTCGCATATTCTTAAAGGAATAGTTAAAGACAAAGAAATTTTCGACCTGGTGATGTGTAACCCCCCTTTCCATGCTTCCAAAAAAGAGGCGCAAGCCGGAACAATTAAAAAATGGACTAATCTCGGGAGCGGAAAAACTCAAAAAGCAGTGTTAAATTTTGGTGGCACGAATTCCGAACTTTGGTACGCTGGCGGCGAATCGGCATTCATAGGTAAAATGATTGATGAAAGTGCCGGTATAAAAAATCAGTGTTTATGGTTCTCGAGCCTGGTTTCCAAAAAGGAGACGCTTCCTGTAATTTATAAAGCGCTGGAAAACATTAAAGCGCTGGATGTAAGAACTATCAATATGTCACAGGGCCAAAAAGTTAGCCGGGCGGTTGCCTGGACGTTTTTAAACGAAACTGATCAGTATGAGTGGAAAATGAGAAGATTTTAAAAGCGTGTTATTTATTCGGCTTTGTAAACATGGATCGACTGTCCTACTAGTTTCCAGCTGCCGTTCACCTTCTCGAGCATTCTGATCTCATACGAATACGATTTCTTGCCGTCAGCAGCGGTGGATATTTCATCGTGGCTGACCCATGCACTACTTCCATTTATACTGAACCGATAATTACTGTTAACTGCATTGCCGCCTTTGCCCATCATACCAGCCGGCGGGTTTATCATAATTTCCGGATTTATATCAAACGTTTTTCCCTCAGGTGTTGAAGCTAAAATGCGCGAATAGGGTCGAATCTGCCAGCATGCGGCATGAGCTTGAAGGTTTCCTGAACGCCATGTGGATGATTCGGTTTCCAGCAATTTCTTAATGGCTGCTTTTTCGTCGGTACCTGTTTGGCTAAATGCTTTAACAGAAAAGTACGTGTTCAATAAAATCAACAGAATAAATTTCATGGATTTGCAAATTGGTCACTAAATATAGGTTATGTCTCTCATGTTTTGCTCTAAAAACTGCATACTACAATGTATTTATATCTCGGAATTAAATTTGCACACTGAGCAATTTCAATACATTTACTCAGATTACTTAATAAAATGCACGGATATCTATACAGTCTGTGCTATTTGCAATACAATTATTCTCGAAAAAAGGTCAACATATTTTTGATAACCGCACACATTGTTTCTCATACCTGCTCAATTTTTTCTCGAATTACTGCTTTAAATTTCGCAACCTCAAAGAGGGCATAATTTCTGCGCTTAAATGACTCGTTAAACGCTCAAATCTTAAAACATGGAAAAACACTATGGACAACTGGTTGAATACCGTATCAGAAAGAACGGTTACAGTATTACCGATCTTGCTAAAACAATGGGGGTTAACCGCAGATCGATTTATAATTGGTTCAATCAACGCTATTTAAAGACAGACATTATTTATCGAATTGGTTGCGCCATCCGCCATGATTTTTCGCAGGATTTCCCGGAATTTTTTGTCAGCGAAGATTTCAGTTCAATGAATAAGCCCTACCAGGGTTTCTTTTGCAGCGATTTACAAGCCAGTGAAAACTGGAAAACGAAATATATTACGTTACTTGAAAAGTATAATGAGCTGCTAGTGAGAGGAAAGCAAGTCGCTACTTTTGCTTAGCAATTTTTTGGAGTGTTTGCCAGCAAACACTCCATTTTCGCTTTTCGCTTAAACAGCGATACTAACTTACCAGCAATTTGTAGCCTCTTCCATGCACGTTCACGATTTCAACAGATGGATCGTCTTTCAAATACTTACGCAACTTGCTTAGGAAGACATCCATACTACGGCCATTAAAGTAATTATCATCGTGCCAGATACTTAACAGTGCCTCTTCCCTGGTAAGAACCTCATTTTTCTTAAGACATAGCAATCGGAGTAATTCTGCCTCTTTTGTTGAAACTTTTTGCTGCTGGCCATTATGTGTGATCATCTGTTGGGTAGAATCAAACTGATAGTCGCCAATAGTGAATTTGCTTTGCGTTTCTTCAACTGATTTTTCCTGGTTTGCCACACGTTTTAATAAGGCATTAATCCGTAAAAGCAGCTCTTCTATGCGAAATGGTTTGGTTATATAATCATCGCCGCCCAGACTAAACGCCTCCGTTTTATCCTCCATCATCCCTTTCGCGGTAGCAAATATAATAGGCACTTGCGGATTTATTTTTCTTACATCTTTTGCCAGGGTGAAGCCGTCCTTTTTTGGCATCATCACATCGAAAATACAGAGATCAAACAATCCGTTGGTAAAAGCTCTAAGCCCTTCGTCGCCATCTTTACTCAGCACTACATCGAACTTTCCTTTAAGCTGCAAGTAGTCCTGCAAAAGCATTCCAAGGTTCGGGTCGTCTTCAACTAATAAAATTCTTTTCATACAAATTGTTGTTATGCGGATTGAAAAACGATTTCAAATTCCGAACCTTTGTCTTTTTCGCTTTTCACTTTAACGGTTCCTTCGAGACGTTTTACGATGTTATGAACATAGCTCAAACCCAGTCCAAATCCTTTTACATCATGAAGGTTGCCGGTTGGCACCCTGTAAAACTGGTCAAAAATTTTAGATAACTGGTCACGCGTCATGCCAATTCCTTTGTCGGCAATGCGGATTACAAGGCTATTACCTTGGTTTGCAGTCTGAATAGTTATTTCCGGATCTTCCTGGCTGTATTTATTCGCATTATCGATCAGATTAAAGATCACGTTGCTTAAATGCAGCTCGTCGCCGTTTATTATCGGTTCTTTTGCGTCCAGCATCAGATTAATTTTCGAATTTCTCTTTTGGAGTTGAAGCTCCATGCTATCGACAACAGTTGTGATCAGGTCGTTGACATCAACAGGTCGGCTTTCCAGCTTAAGATCATCCCTGTCGATTTTCGCGATATTAAGCACACGTTCGATATGCTGCCCGAGCCGGACATTTTCATCATAAATAATCCCGGCAAGCCGTTTTATCCTGCTTTTCTCCTCAATCACCTCGGGATCTTTAAGCGCCTCACTTGCAATCATAATTGTGGCTACGGGCGTTTTGAACTCATGGGTCATATTGTTAATGAAATCAGTTTTCATTTCAGATATTTTTTTCTGACGCAGAATTATCGAAATAGTATAACCAAAGCAGGTAGCGAGGATGAACAGCAGGGCCGCCGATGACAGCAAAACCGCCTTCATATTTTGAACAAGCAAAGTTGCCCTGGTTGGAAAGTAAACTGTAAGTACACCTGTTTCTTTTAACTCACGCGGGAATAGTTTAGTGCTGTAGCTATTAGCGGTTGCTATGTCGCCTTGCTTTTCGGCTGCTTTTATAAACAAAACCGAGTCAGGGTCGGCCATGCTAACTTTATAACCATAAGGAAGATTTATCCCGCGATTTTGAAGTTCTGATTTCAAAGAGTTATCGACAAAGTGGATATCCAGTCGCTTTTTTAAAGGGATTGTATCCCGCTGATATTCATGAGCCAGATCCTCAAAAACAGAGGCACTTTGCTTAACGGTTTTGACGGAATCGATAAGCTGGGTAACTTTCTTTAGTTCTTTTTCTTCGGATGCCTGTATATCGTCGTAGAGTTTTTTGTTTATGCGGGGCAATCCAATTACCTGCAGGCCTAGCTGAGAATCAGCTACCAGGTAATGAACGCTGTCTCCTTTTGATTTTACAAGCTTTTTTTCATCGGCCTGGTCTACATAAAGTTCTACATTTCCCTGGATGTAGAAATGGCCGGAATTATCAACCATTTGGTGCTGCTGACCGGCAATCCGCACTTTGTTCCGATCCTCTGCGCTTTTAAAATATGTTTCGTAAAAATCATCATCGATCCGTACGATGTTGTTATAACGGGCCTGCAATAAACTATCACGTCTTCTAAAATCGCGATCTATTTTCTGGTTGCGCAGTTTTAATCTTTCGGCAACACTCCGCATATGTATATGTGGACCGCGTTCAACATGATCAGGAATGCCGTTCATCATCACACGTTTCTTTTTCGCAACCTGATTTTTGAGAAAACCCATCTGATCCTTTTTCTCTACTTTTTTACTTACAGCATTTAAGGCCTCGCTAACCGACTGGTCAAAAAGTTGCGATTTCAGGCCGTAAGATTCGCGTATGAAATAATATTGCATAGCCATCACCCCCAGCAAAGCAAAACTCATCAATCCAACAATCAGGCTAATACTTTTCTTTTTCATCTCTAACAAAAATACATAACCTGTAAAAAGGCCTGATTCATTTAACACTTTTTAACAAAGCCTTAACAAAATTGCTTTGCAGGCAGATTTAAATTTGATCAAATCAAATCTAAACTACTCATGTTTAATCACTTAAAACCTACCATTTGCTGCTTGCTGATCGCCAGCACATTAACTGTCAAAGCCCAAAATATTAAGGAAACAAGCAGTGTTATTATTAACAATGGTGACACAATTGTCAACGGAAAAAATTTGAAAGATGTGTCGGCCGCTGAACATTCAAAGCTCAAGAAAGAGATCGACAAACGAGACGCAGAAGCTGGTTCTTTTGCCAGGGGCAAGCGGACCATTACCAAAAGAGAAACTATAACTTCCGCAGACGGGCCAGAAATACCCGAAGATATTTTTGACGTTGATGGGCCAAACGTTTACATCGGCTCTGGGCGAAACTTCCGTTTTGAAAATTTGCCTGGCGATCATAAAGCTTTTCGTTTAAAATCCGACAGCATTTTTGTTGCTATGAAGATAGATTCTGTTTTGAAAAATATGGATTTCAAGGTCAATTTAGATACAAATCTTAATACGCGAATTATTACAAGGAGCGGTACAATGAACAGGCCGATGGTTCGGATGTACAGAAATCGTGACATAAACTCCGATATGTTTTCCAGTGGAAAAAACACTCAGAATTATAGCTTCAGAAACACGGATAAAGATGGCATTATCACGCACGTAAATATCAGCGTGAGCGATGCTAGTAAAGATCAATGGAAACAGATTACAGGACTATCATCAACTGAAACAGCGCTGGAAATCGAAAATCTTAACTTTTCACCAGACTTTTCAAGTGACAAGCTAAACATTTCATTCATTTCAACCAGTAAAGGCAGTACCACGGTTAAAGTTCTTAACAGTGATTACAAGCCGCTTTTCAGTCATACATCAACATTTTCCGGCAATTATTTTAAGCAAGTAGCTCTGCCAAAAAACGGCGTTTATTACCTGGCGGTTAAGCAGGGAAAAGACTGGTTTGTCAAGCGATTTATAAAAGACTAGCGAGCAGGCCACAAAAACATTAAATAATTAAGTATTGCTCCATTTAGCCTCCGTTTCGGAGGCTTTTTATTTAATCTGTTTTTGCAAAACCTGTAAAGCGTTAACCAGATAAACCAACGGCGCATTCCAGTTTATGGCTATTTCGTTGCAGGCATAAGCTCTGTCATCATCAATGAAAGCTTCATCCGGGATTAAGGATGGTACTTTAACGCCGTCCTGCATACCGGGATTTGGCCCGCCGGACAGTAAGCCAGGTATTGGCTCTATTATGTCGTCGGCTACCGAAGGTCGGTGGTGCGGGTGCATAACCGGCTTGCTTCCAACACCGGTTTCATAACTGTACCCGGTTCCATTTCTTCCTAAAAGATAATCTACGTTTGATTGGGCATAAGCCAGGTACTTCCTGTCTTTGCTTATCAGAAATGCATTGATACAAGCGATTCCCTGGTTGGCAGCATTTGAACTGCTTCCCCAGTTAAAATCACGTGCTGTTTGGCCCATAACTGTTTTGTAAGCGGTTTGATCTGCCTCTTTGATAAGGTTTGATGCAAACTGCAGGAATTTTTCTTTTACCCCCGGTTTTACCTTAGCACCTGCGCGAAGCAATGAATATACTGCCAACATGTTTACCTGCGCCCAATTGGGAAGCGACAAATCGGCGTTTAAGTTAATTGCTGAAATGTATTCCTGTTTTTTTGTAGTGACATATAATTCAGCGGCTGCCCAATTAAATTCATCAGAGAATGAATGATCCCCATAGGCGCCGGTAACAATCGGCGGCTGAAATGTCTTATTCATTTTGTCCTGGTCGTAAACCACATCACGATTACTTTGCGCCCATAGCCACGCTCTTTCGGAAGCATTAAGACACGAATCTGAAAGACCAGGAAGTTCTTTGTCAAAATTCTTTAAGATCCTTGCAGCCTGAGCGCAAACAGCAGCAAAGTCGAGTGTTGCGGCAGTTCCTTTTTGCACAATATAACGCGGTTCAGCTTGCGACTTGTCAGGCATAACCATCGCATCAAACTTTGCATTTGTGAGTTTATGATATACACCACCGTCATTCGGATCCTGCATTGCCAGCATCCACCGCAAATTCCATAATACTTCGTCAAGGATATCGGGAAGCTGGTTTTTGCTTTCCGGAATATTTAAGTCAAGATGCTTAAAATAAGCAGGAAAATCTTCGTAAAGAGATAACAGTGTCCCCATCGTAATACCAGAGTTCACAATATACTTGTTGTAATCTCCGGCATCGTACCAACCGCGGGAAGCACTAACAACCGTTCCTTCCGGGCGCTTTGCATCGGCTGCGGACGAATGAATTAAAACTTTGTTGTCCGGATGTCCCGTTTTTCTTGCCCATTTTCCGGCATATTGGCTGGTTAATTCGATCGATGCCCGTTGATAATAGAAAGCTTTGATCGCCGCCTTTCCGGCATTCATATAAACATCTTTGCTAATTGTAAACGGATAGGATTGGCCCGATGCCGTTTTCAGCGTGTAAGTTCCCGGCTTTTTGAGTACCGAAAAATCAAGAATTCCCGTTCTCTTGCCCGAAAGTGCCGGCCGCGTTGAAATCGCTATTTTAGATTTTAGAACCAGTGAGCTATTCTTGTCAAGGACCTCGAAAGAGCCGGAAGTATCAGCTACATCCACGGCGATTTTTTCGGAGGAAGGGTAAAAACCAACCTGGTTAAGCCGAATATTTTGCTGCGCGAAAACGTTGATCGATCCGGTGAATACCGCGATGAACAACAAACTATTCTTCATTGTAATCATAGGAAAAGATTATTTTAAATCGATTACTAGCTCGGCATCTGGCAAGCCAACCGAACTTGCTACAAGTGTAACCTTTCCAGGAGTTTTACCGGATTGAATAACCGCTAAACATTTCCCATTAAAAGCTTTACGATCATTAGCCTTAAATGGCTCCATGCTGGTTTGCAACCCGTTGTCCACGCCGGCGATCTTTGCATCTCCTTTAATTTTAAACGTCACCAGGTTATCCGCATCAGGCACCAGGTTACCTCTTTCATCAACAATATTTACCGTCACGAACGACAAATCTTCACCATCAGCCGAAATTGTTTTGCGATCAGCAGTAAGATTTATCGAACTGGCTTTTCCCGCTGTGTGAATTTCTCTTTCCAGTACAATTTTCCCGTCTTTACGGGATATCGCCTTTAGCGTTCCAGGTTCAAAGTTTACGCGCCATTGAATATGGAGGTCGTCACCCGTCTTCTTTTTTACACCCAGTGACTTGCCATTGAGAAACAACTCCACCTCATCGGCATTATTGTAGTAAGCCCAAACATCGACCACTTTGCCGGCCGGCCAGTTCCAATGAGGAAAAATATGCAGCACAGGCTTATTTGTCCACTCGCTTTGGTACATGTAATAAACATCCTTAGGGAAGCCCGCCAGGTCAATGATACCGAAGTATGAACTTCTGGACGGCCAGGAATACGGGGTAGGTTCACCTATATAATCGAATCCGGTCCATATATACATTCCGGAAAGAAATGGGTGTTTTTTCATCACCTTCCAGGTTTCTTCATGGGTTGATCCCCAGGGTGCCGAAACGTTGTCGTACGCGGAAACCATTTGTTCCTGGTTTCCTCCCTTAAATTCTTCATCCCATTTTATTGGCCAGCGGCGAATGCTGTCTGATGGCATATCGTAAAAGCCGCGCGTTTCTAAAGCAGAAGTTGATTCTGTAGCTATAAACTTTTTGCCCGGAAAACGTTCATGGAAGCTTGCGTAATCCTGATGGTGATAGTTGTACCCGATCAGATCAAGCGCGCCTGAAACAATGATATTATTATCGGGATTCGGCTCGTTACAGGCTGATGTTATCGGGCGATTGTCGAACTTCCGTACGATCGACGCCAGCTCCCTGGCGATATTTCTACCGCTGGTATCATTTTTACTGTATTGCTCAGGAATCTCATTTCCTATACTCCAAATAAAAACACTTGGATGATTACGGTCCCGTTTCAATTGGTCCTCCAGATCGCGCACGTGCCACTTATCCCAAGCCAGGTGATAATCAAACTTGTTTTTTTGCTGTTTCCACATATCAAAAGCCTCGTCCATTACGATGAAACCCATTTTGTCACACAGATCGAGCAATTCCGGGGCTGGCGGATTGTGAGATGTACGAATTCCGTTGCAACCCATTTCCTTTAAAATTTCTAATTGCCGCTCAAGTGCCCTGGTATTGACAGCGGCGCCAAGGCAGCCAAGATCGTGGTGATCGCAAACTCCTAATATCTTGAATGGCTTTCCGTTCAGGAAAAATCCCCTATCCGCATCAAACTCAAACGACCGGATACCGAAAGTTGTGCTGTAGCTGTCTAAAACCTGGTTCCCGGACTTTAATTGGCTAACTGCCTTATACAATTTCGGATGATCGGTGTTCCATAGTTCGGGCGAAGCAATTTCAAAAGATTGCGCAGTTACCGACGAATCGGATCCGGCCGAGGTGTTATCGCTTTTTGCTACGACTTTGCCCTGCGGATCATAAATAATTGTGCTCACTACAACAGGTACTTTTGCGACACTTTTCTTTCGTACCGTTATATTGATGTTTACTGTCGCGCTTTGCGCGGAAACCTTTGGTGTGGTTATGTAAGTACCCCAATTATCGACATATACTTTGCGCGTTTTGACAAGCCACACGTTTCGATAAATCCCAGAGCCGGAATACCAGCGGGAATTTGGCTGTTGAGAATTGTCGACCTTAACCGATATAACATTTTGTTTTCCAAAAGCAATGAAAGGTGTAAGGTCGTATCGGAACGAGATGTATCCATTTGGCCGCTTACCAAGATAGTGGCCGTTTATCCATACTTCACTATTACAATAAACTCCATCGAAGTCGATAAAAATATTTTTCTGCTGGTCACTTGCCGCCACTGTAAAATTTTTCCTATACCAGCCGATTCCGCCAGGTAAAGCACCGCCACCAATTCCGGCTGGATTATTCTTACTAAACTTACCCTCAATGCTCCAATCGTGCGGAAGATCAAGCTGCCGCCAGCTTGCATCATTAAATGAAGCGTCTTTCGCTTTCGGACTATCACCAGGATTGAACCTCCAGCCTGAATTGAATTTTTCTGTTGCCCTGGCGCCTGTCTGTCCAAATGAAAACTGAGCGATTAAACACAAGATTAGTATAACTGGCAATCGGAGTCGATTTGTTTTCATATAATTTTGCTTCTTCGTCGTGAAAAACTAAGGCAATTTAAAGACTTCAAGTAAACATAGTGTTGGCAGCCTTAAATCAATCCTTGAATTGACTATTGGTCTGATTTGACATTGATAAACTTACCCTGATACGTTACAGTCTGCGCTTTTTGCTGATCTATGTCCAGTGACGACCCCGAAGTTTTACCAATCCACACAATACGGAACTTCCGGCTCTGGAGCATTCCGTCAAAGCTTCCTTTTCGGTCGCCAATTACTAATTGCTTGCTGGCGTCATTATAGCGTAGAGGAATAACTGAATATTTACCTTTTTCGTAGTTGTAGTTAATACCTTCGTCTTCATAAAGGTCAAATGATGCATTTTTACCGGTATACACGTAAATGGTGATTGGATCAGCCGGCTTTTCTCCTGTATATTGTACCGCCGGGCCGAAAGGAATGATGGAACCTTCCTTAACATATACAGGCATACGCTCATATGGTGCATCAGCTGTAATTGTCGTTCCTCCGGCATTTACCTTTCCTGTATACAAGTCGTACCAGTTTGATCCTTTAGGTAAATAAACCTTACGTGATGCTGCATGATAATCAGTAACCGGGTTGATCAGTAATGACGGGCCAAACATATATTGATCTGCAATATTTTTCACGGCAGCATCCTCGCCGAAATCCATTACAAGTCCGCGCATCATCGTATAATCGTCCTGGTAAACTTTGCCGGCAAGCGAATAAATGTATGGCATCAGGCGATAGCGAAGCTTATTATAAAACAACATGCTCTTATACGCTGGATGATTATCAGGCGCTATATTGTAAATTTCACGATACGGGTACTGCCCATGTTGCCTGAACAATGGAACAAATGCGCCGAATTGATACCAGCGTGCATTTAACTCACGCCATTCATCCAAATCTTTTTCCGAGGGCTTTTCATAGCGACGCTCCACGGAAAAGCCACCAATATCCATTGTCCAGTAAGGAATTCCTGACAATGAAAAGTTTATTCCGGCAGGTATTTGCGCTTTAAAATCTTCCCAGCGGGAAGCAATGTCACCGCTCCATGTTGCGGCTGCATAGCGTTGCAAACCGCCGTAAGCGGAACGGGTGAGCGTAAATACCCGGCTGTTTGGATTTGTTTGTCGTTGGCCCTCGTATATTCCGTGCGCATTTTCTAAAGCAAAGGCATTGAAATATTTTGTTGAAGAGCCAAGATACGTCGGAGTAAAAATTGATTTACGTGCTTCAACATCCAGATTTGAATGAATATCAGGCTCGGAGGCATCCATCCACCAGGCGTCAATGCCCTTGCTGTACAAGTTTTTATTCATCAAATCCCACATTGCCTTCCGAGCACCGGGATTATAAGCGTCGTAAAAAGTGTTATGATAGCCCTGCGCAATCCAGTCCCGACGGCCATCAGCAATATTCCGCTTGTATAGCCAGCCATTTTTATTCATGAAATCATAGTTCGGTATGCCTGGATAAAATTTCGGCCAAACTGAAATCATAAAATGCGCATGGTAATCGTCGTGCACACTTTTAATCATTCCAACCGGGTCGGGAAATCGCGATTCATCAAATTCCTGGCTGCCCCACTGATCTTGTTTCCAGTAAGACCAGTCGAGCACAATATTATCTATCGGTATCTGCCGTTTTCGAAATTCGCGAATAGTTGAAATGATTTCGTCCTGCGTTTTATAACGCTCGCGGCTTTGCCAGAAACCAAAAGCCCACCCAGGAAGCATCGTCGCCTTACCCGTTAGCTCCCGGTAGCCATGGATGATTTCATCGGCATTTTTACCAGCCACAAAGTAATAGTCGATCGCGTCGCCAGCTTCGGATGCAAAAGCAAATTCACCCTGCTCCGCGGCTGTTTGCGGCGATAACCAGTTTATCGCTAAATAAGCTTCAGAGCCATCTGGTATCCACTCGATACGGATGGGTTGTCTTTTTCCCTTTTGCAGGTTTACGTCAAAAATCTGTGAACCGGGATTCCAGGCTTGGCGCCATTTATCAACCACTAGTTTTCCGGCTATCCAAACCTTAACATATCCTGAATATTTGATATGAAATTTATGCGTACCATCATAACCTGACTCGATGTCTCCTTCATAGTTAACCCGGCTTTGAGCCAGCTTTACACTATCGGGAAATTTACGCTGATCTTTTAAAAATGAATAATCAATATCGGATTCGGGTCTTTGCGCAAATATTTTAGTTGAATCACTCAAGGATGAGTATGTCGCGGTGAGCCAGCCTTCGTCTCCATTTTTAGATATTAGTTTTAGCGCTGAAATTGGCTGGTAATCTCTTGTATCGCCAACTTTAGTTATGGAATAGTTATCCCATAATATACCGTAATTCTTATTTGATACCAAAAAAGGAACGGCCACATCGGTATTGTACTGGAGCAACGTAACCTGGTAGCCTTTGTAGTTCATCAAGCCATCCTGGTGCTGGCCGAGTCCGTAAAAAGCCTCGTCGGGTGTAGTTGTAAAACTTTGTTTGAGCTTCCACGACACCTCTCCACCATTAGACGTACGTTTAAACTCTTCTGGCGAATTTGCCGCTACCGTATAAGCTTTGCCACTTAAATCGCGGAAAGCAATCTTGCCATCTGTTAATGAAACTACAGCCCACAACTTAGCAGTTTTTAAATTCAGCTCACCTTTTGCCTCCGTCACGGAAAACTGCTTTGGGCCCTTGCTGATAGATACCATTAAACTGGCATTTTGAAATTTACCGTCAGGGCTTTTGATAACGTGAATAATATCATCGTTTACCACTTCTAACCGCAAAGTTATTTTTGCCGACGATAATCTCAATTCTACTCCATTATTAAGCTTCGAATAAGTTTGTTGTGAAAAAGAGTGTTTGGCAAAGCCAAGGGAAGCAAAAAAGAGTATCCCGACAAGTATTTTTTTAGCCATAATATTTATAAATAGAAAGGATCTGCTGAGGTACAGATTTCCAGGAAGTGAAATTAGTTGATTAAATCGAAGCGGAGTAGCATCAATTGTTTACAAATGGAGTAAAAATGTTAACAAGGCCATCAAACTAACCTTTTATCATTAAACACCGAAAACGGCAACTAGCGACAGACTTAAAACCCATAAAAACGAAAACCCGCAAGATGCGGGTTCGACATTAGAATTATAATTGGTTAGAATGGAAGGTCGTCATCCTCGCCTGGAGTTGAACTGATATCAACCGGCGGAGCATATTCAGGCTGACCTGCAGGCTGAGCACCGCTCAATACATTTATGCGCCACACAACAAGTGTATTGAAGTAAGCTGTTTTTCCGTTACGGTCAGTCCATGGACGACCGCGAAGGTTAAAAAACACTTCCACCTGATCGCCAGCTTTAACCGTATCAAACAAGTTTACCTTGTCCTGTAGCGCCTCAAATTTTATATATTCAGGATACTGTGGATTTTCAGCATATTCAACAATAAGTTCACGCTTTTTGAAGGTCTCGGTTACATTTTGTATCGGAGAAACTTCGTGCACTTTTCCTTTAATTTCCATACTATTCAAATCGTTGTTGAAGCAAATCTGACAATTTTAATTGATTAACTTCGCAAAAAATTATGCAAGTTTTCCACAATAGAAGCAAAGTTATCATCACGTGCAACAAGCGCCTGTCACCCTACCTGGAACAGGAGGTAAAAGGCCTTGGCTATGAGATAAAAAGGACGTTCAGCACAGGTGTTGAACTTGAAGCCAGCATCAATGAGTGCATTCCGCTAAATCTGAATCTCCGATGCGCGAGTCAAATATTATATTCAATAAAGAGCTTTACTGCCGATAACCCGGCAAGGCTTTATAAGGAATTATTGGAAATTGCCTGGGAGGAACTGATCGATTTTACCGGCTATTTTTCTGTAACCAGCAATGTGGATAACGAACATATTACCACGCCCCTTTTTGCCAATGTCAAAGTAAAAGACGCCATTGTCGACCGTATAAAGGAGAAGAAAGAACTTCGCCCGAATTCTGGTGCAGAACAAAATAAAAGCGTTATCCATTTATATTGGAAGGATGATTTTGCAGAAATTTTTATAGACACCTCAGGCGAAACGCTGGCGAAACACAGCTACCGCAAAATCCCTGGAAAAGCGCCAATGCTCGAAGCGCTTGCTGCCGGAACGATCATGGCTACGAAATGGGACAGGAAAAGCCCCTTCATTAATCCTATGTGCGGTTCCGGAACCCTGGCTATAGAAGCGGCCTTACTCGCAACCAATAAAAGCCCCGGCTTCTTCAGAATGAACTATGGTTTTATGCATGTTCTCGGATATGAAGAAGAGATATTCTTTACCGAACGAAGAAAACTTAAGGATCAGGCAACAAAAACACTCGATTTTAAAATCGTAGCCTCCGACCTTTCGGCCGACGCGGTTGACGTAGCTCAGCGAAACGCGAAAACTGCCGGTGTTGATCATCTTATAGAGTTCCAGGTATGTGATTTCGCAGAAACACCAGTTCCTGAAGGTGAAAAAGGCGTCGTTTTCTTTAATCCCGAATATGGTGAACGGCTTGGCGTTCACACAAAACTTGAAGCAACTTATAAGCGTATCGGCGACTTTATGAAACAAAGCTGTAAGGGCTACTCCGGCTATATTTTTACCGGCAATCCAGACCTGGCAAAAAAGATTGGCTTAAAAGCTTCGAGAAAAATTGAATTTTATAATGGCAAATTGGATTGCCGTCTTCTCGAATACGAATTATATGAAGGAACCAGACGGACAGATGGATAGCCAGGAAGTCATTTCTAAAACTGTCGGGTTCGTCAAAGAAACACTCAAGCATGCGGAATCGGGCCATGATTGGTGGCATATTCAACGCGTTTGGAATACTTCAAAACATCTGGCAGAACTCGAAAATGCCGATATGCTGATCGTCGAATTGGCCGCCCTTCTGCATGACATTGCCGACAGTAAGTTTAATGGAGGCAATGAAGAAATCGGACCACGGAAAGCCGGTGAGTTTCTAAATGCCATTCATGTTAATGAAGATGTGATTCAGCATGTACAGAAAATAATCCTTAACATGTCTTTCAAAGCAAGTTTGGGAACGGTTGAATTTCATTCGAAAGAATTGGCAGTAGTTCAGGATGCCGACCGCCTGGATGCTATTGGTGCGATTGGTATTGCGAGGGCTTTTACTTACGGCGGCTTTAAAAACCGTGAAATTTATAATCCGGAAATTAAGCCAAACCTGACGATGAGTAAGGAAGAATACAAGAACAGCTCAGCGCCTACTATTAATCACTTTTATGAAAAGCTCCTTCTTTTAAAGGATAAAATGAATACTGAAACTGGTAAAAAACTTGCCAGGGAAAGGCATGCTTTTATGGAGCAATATCTTCAGCAGTTTTATGCGGAGTGGGAAGGTGAATTGTAGTAAAACTCATTTTTTGAAAAGCAAATACAGTGATGCCGTATACTAGTCAGGTTTACGCGAGCAAGTGAGTATATTAGCTACACAAGCTAACAGAGCTATCACTTCAAATGCCACACTACCACGAAATAAACCAAAATCAATAACCCGCTAACAAATGTCATCCGGCTCATATTTATAAAATTTGCTTGTTTTTCATCATTCCAAACCTTATAAAACCAATTTGAAAAAAAAGCAAAAGCCGGAAAAACCAATGTTAGGAATAACCAGAAGTTGAATATCTCGCCGCGATCCTTCCAGTAAATGAACATTATCAGCGAAGCAGCCGAAAATAACATTGCCGAAAACACAAAAGAACCGCGGATACCTAAAACAATACTCAGAGTCCTGTCACCACGTTTCTGATCCTCATCATGCTGATAAACCTGTGTCAACGGATAGGAAGCGCCTATCAAACATGAACAAATTAAACCTGCGAGCATAAAATCATACGACCATAAATACAGAAAATCCGATTCTGATACCGCAGAAAATGTAGTCCAGTAAACAAAAGCGCCCTGGAACAGAAATACGACGAAGAAACTTAAAAAGGGATATTTTTTCAGTCTGACGGACGGATGGCTGTAAGCTTTAGAAAGTAAACCGTATACAAAAACTGCCAGCATAAAATTCCATCCAACAAAACCCGCCAGTATCAATCCAATTATATCAAGGGCAATTGATCCATAATAAAGCTCAGAACTTACTTTTGGCGGATTTTTCAGTAAAGCAATACTACCCTCGTCCTTATCAAAATAACTGTTATAGCCATTGCTGGCTGGATATACAAATAAATGCCAGACTATTAACGCGAGCCACGCTTTGTACGTATTAATATCTGGTGCCTGGCTTATTGAGAATACAAAAACCGGAAGCAGGAACAATGAAAAAGGAAACCGAAAATGCAGCCATGTTGCTTTTGAAAAGATTATCTTCATTCAAACTTCGTATAATTTATTCCGTTGTAAGATAACAACTACATTCATGAGAAGCATTATCTCCGCCATTGGTACAGCCAACCCTCCTAATCGTTTTGCCCAAAGTCAAATACTCGAATTTATGGCGGATGCCCATCAGCTTTCTGCAAACGACAGGTCGCGACTGAAAAAGCTTTATGAATTATCCGGCATTGAATACCGGCATTCGGTAATTGATGACTTCGGTTTACAGAGAGGAAGTTACAAATTTTTCGGAAATGATGTTTTGTTGGAACCTTATCCAACCACACAATGCCGTTCCTCTTTGTTTGAACGTAAAGCAATTGATGTTTGCCTGGCTGCTGTTAAAAACTTGCATGAACAAATTCCAGATTTTTCCATAGATCAAATTACCCACCTGATCACCGTAAGCTGCACCGGACTATACGCTCCCGGCATTGACATTGATTTAATTGAAAAACTTTCAATGAACCCGACTGTCGAGCGTACCTGCATTAATTTTATGGGATGTTACGGAGCATTCAACGCGCTAAAAACGGCAGATTATATTTGTCGCGCGGAATCGCAAGCCAAAGTACTAATTGTCGATATCGAGCTTTGTACCATTCACTTTCAACGTGAAAACACGCTCGAAAACTGGCTGGCCAATTCCCTTTTCGGCGACGGAGCTGCCGCAGTCCTTGTCGAAAATGAAAGTCATCGGTCAACTGCTGTTGGCTTTAACCTTGCATCCTTTTTTAGCGAGTTGCAACTTGAAAGCAAAAATGAGATGGCCTGGCGAATTGGAAATACGGGTTTCGAAATGCGGTTGTCATCACATATCGCAAAACATATCAGTAAAAAAATCAACGGCGTTATCGACAGCCTCCTGGAAAAGTCAAAAGTTGATCCCAGCAAAATATCGTCGGCGGCTATTCACCCCGGCGGCCGGCGCATACTCGAAGTTTGCCAGGAAAAGCTTGACGGTTTCTGTTTAAAACATTCGTTTGACGTGCTTAGAAAATTTGGCAATATGTCTTCCGCGACAATCTTATTTGTCTTGCAGCAATTATTAGCAGAAAGCAAGAAAGGAAGTTATGTCATGGGATTTGCATTTGGCCCTGGCCTCACCATCGAAAGCATGTTACTGCAAACTATTTGACATGCCTGATTTCAGCAAAAGATGTACAGAAGATGAGCTTATGGACGATTTCGCCCTCAGCCGCGAGATTATAGACCCAATTATGGATGAGCTCGAAGTAATAAACCTTCGGCTCGGCGGATATTCGGTATTTTTTAACGCTTTCAAAAAAATCGGCTTGAAAGATCAATATTCAATAAGCGATTGGGGATGCGGTGGCGGCGATTCCTTACGACAAATAGCTATATGGGCAAAAAGAAAATCAATAAACCTGCAGCTTTCCGGACTTGACGCAACTCCTGCTGCAATTGATTATGCACGTAGAAAAGCGGTTGCCCGCCCTGAAATTAGCTTTGAACTCGCAAATGTTTTGACTGATGATATTCAACCGAATCAGTATGATGTTATAATATCAAGTTTGTTCACGCATCACTTCCGCGATGCGGATTGGATAAACCTGATTAAAAAAATGGTTGCTTCTGCAAAAAAAGCCGTAGTTGTAAATGATTTGCATCGCCACTGGTTTGCATACTATTCAATAGGATTTTTAACCGGCCTTTTCTCGAAATCCTATATGGTAAAAAACGATTCGAAAATTTCCGTCCTGCGCAGCTTCAAGAAATCAGAACTTACGAGTTTACTTGCAGAAGCTGGTATAAGCAACTATCAGCTTCGCTGGATGTGGGCCTTTCGGTGGCAGTTAATCATCTACAAATAATGGGAAAAAAAATCGCGGTGGTTGGCGGCGGATTGGCTGGTTTGACAAGCGCAATACTGTTAAGGCGTCAAGGCTTCCAAGTACTCGTGATTGAAAAAAACCAATACCCGTTTCACAGAGTCTGTGGCGAATACATTTCTAATGAAGTGCTTCCGCTTTTAAACGATATAGGTATCGTTTTTAGTGATAATCAGCCAGCTAATATTACAAAACTGGAAGTGAGTTCACCTTCCGGGAAGCTGTTCACTACAAATCTTGACCTTGGTGGTTTTGGCATCAGCCGCTACCAGTTTGATTATTTGTTTTACAAAAAAGCTCTTGCAGAAGGCGTCAAATTTGAACTTGGCAAGCGTGTAGTTGATATAAAGTTCGACCAGGGCAATTTTTCCATTTTACTAGCCAATGATCAGTTGATATCAGCTGACCTGGTTATTGCCAGCTATGGAAAACGCTCAAATCTCGATCAGAAACTTAGGCCAAACGTTTTCTATCAGCGCAGTCCGTATGTGGGAATTAAATATCATATCCGAACTGATCATCCTGATAACGTTATACAGTTAAGCAACTTTGAAGGAGGCTATTGTGGGCTTTCGAAAATCGAAGGCGACAAGTATTGCCTTTGCTATCTTTCAGAAAATCGACTGTTAAAAAAGCATGGATCTATTGATGCGCTTGAACACGAGGTTCTTCAGCAAAACCCAATTTTAAAACATCATTTTCTAAATTCCGACTTTCTGTTTGAGAAGCCTGAAGTGATCAATGAAATTTCCTTTGACAAAAAGCCGGCTGTTCAGGATCATCTTCTGTTTTGCGGCGATTCCGCGGGCATGATTACTCCTTTATGCGGAAATGGGATGGCCATAGCGCTGCGTTCCGCAATACTCCTCACCAAAATTATTTCTGGCTGCCCTGATTTCGAAAAGCCAAATCAAAGGCGAAACCTTGAAAATGCCTGGACTCAGGCGTGGCGAAATAACTTCAGTGCAAGACTGGCTACCGGTCGCTTTTTACAAAAACTATTTGGCAGCAGATCAATAAGTAATGGCGTTATATCGTTTGTTAACGGCGTTCCTTCCGTAGGCCGTTTACTGGTTAAAAAAACACATGGCAAACCATTTAATTTGTAACTTGGCAACTACAAACCACATTTACGATGAAACTTTCAGTTGTCGTTTTTATAAACGCCTTAGCTGTTGCTCTGTCACTTGCTATCGTCAATTTCTATTTTCAACATAGCTGGTATTACCTGCTGATCACTTTTTCAATTTCACTAATTACCAGCTTCATCGTATTTTATTATTTGCTCGAAAAATACATTTACAGTAAAATCAAGCTCATTTACAAGTTAATACACAACCTTAAGCTGGGCAAGGATCTGAAAGATGCAATCGGCGAATATGTATCAACAGATCCGATCAATGACGTGGAATTTGAAGTAAAAGAATGGGCGCGGGACAAAAAAAGCGAGATTGAGACACTCAGAAAACAGGAACAATTCAGGCGAGAGTTTCTGTCGAACATTTCCCATGAGTTCAAAACACCCCTTTTTGCAATACAGGGCTACATAGAGGCCGTGCAGGAAGATAATTTTGAAGACCAGGAAATGGCTCAGCAGTTTTTAAGGAAAGCACAGAGAAATCTTGACAGGCTAAATTATCTGATTGTTGACCTCGACGCTATTTCAAAACTTGAAAGTGGCGAGGTTCCGGTTAATTATCAAAAATTCAACTTAGGTGGCTTGGTAAAAGAAGTCATCGAATCGCTTGAAAAAAAGGCTACTGAACACAAAATAACCCTTTGGTTTAAGGAAAAGTACGATCATTCAACAACGGTGCACGCCGATAGGGAAAAAATTCGGCAGGTATTGGTAAATCTTATTGATAATTCAATAAAATATGGCAAAGAGCATGGCAATACCTATATTAAAACATTCGAACTCCACGACCAGATACTGGTTGAAGTGACAGATGACGGCTCAGGAATTGAAGAGAAGTATCTTCCTCGGTTGTTTGAACGGTTTTTCAGAACCGATAAAAGCCGGTCGCGTCAAATCGGGGGCTCCGGACTTGGTCTGGCTATTGTAAAACATATCGTCGAGGCGCACCAGCAAACTATTACCGTTCGCAGCACAGAAGGAATTGGCTCAACATTTGGCTTCACTCTCGAAAAAGTGAAACAGCCTTTCCCGTTAACTGACACATAAGTTAACATTAACTTAACATTGTGTTAGTACCTTTGCCCAACATTAATGAAAGCGCAATGTCGTTAAATAATATATTTCAATACTTTGTTCCAAAAGACCGCGTATTTTTCCCTCTATTTGAACAGGCAAGTGGTAATCTGATAAAACTCGGAGAAGCTTTACAGGAAGCTGTCAATACCAAAGATGATAGTCGCCGCACTGATTTAATCAAGGTTATCGATGATTTGGAGCATAAGGGAGATGATATCACTCACCAGATCTACCTCGAACTTGGAAAAAACTTTATTACACCTTTCGACCGTGAAGATATCCACTCACTTGCCTCGGCAATAGATGATATCGCGGATTATATCCATGGATCAGCTAACCGGATGGCCCTTTACAATGTCACAACAATGACTGAGCCTATCATGAAGATCACCGATTTGATTTTACAGGGCTGTATAGATGTTGACAAGGCTGTGCGGGAGTTGAAGAATCTGAAAAACATTCGCACAATCACCGATTCATGCGTTCGTATTAACAGCATGGAAAATCAGGCCGATTATATTTTCGATAAAGCTGTAGCACAATTGTTCGAATATGAAGCTGATGCCAAAGAAATTATCAAATACAAGGAAATATTGTCGGCACTGGAAACGGCTACGGATAAATGTGAGGATGTAGCCAACGTGCTTGAGTCAATACTTGTCAAAAACGCTTAAACCTTAATAAACAAGGAATGGTTACTTCCCTCCTGGTCATTGTTGTCATTCTCGCCATCGGGTTTGACTATATCAACGGATTTCACGATGCAGCGAACTCTATCGCTACGATTGTATCCACAAAGGTCTTAAGCCCTTTTCAGGCGGTTTTATGGGCAGCCATATTTAATTTCGCCGCGTACTTTTACTTCACCGACCATAAGGTGGCCAACACCGTTGCTAAAACTGTAGTAGAGCAATACATTACACTTCACGTGATACTTGCAGGCTTAGTTGCGGCAATAACGTGGAACTTATTCACCTGGTACTATGGAATTCCATCAAGTTCATCGCATACACTGATAGGCGGTTTCGGTGGTGCCGGAATGGCTAACGCGATGCTTTCAGGAGCGACGGCCTTAAGTGCTATTAACGCTAAATATGTCATAACCATTATTTCATTCATCGTGCTTGCACCGGTTATTGGTATGATCATCTCGGTAATTATTACACTGATCATTATCAATATTTGCAGGAAAGCCCGGCCGGCTACCGCCGAAAAATGGTTTAAAAGATTACAGTTGGTTTCTTCCGCAGCTTTGAGCTTTGCTCACGGCGGTAACGACGCTCAGAAAGTAATGGGCATTATTTACGTTGCGATTGTTGCTTCAAAAGTGATTGCTCCGGGAGCCCCGATGCCCGAATGGATACCGCTTGTTTGTTATTCGGCAATTTCGATTGGAACCATGACAGGAGGCTGGAGGATTGTTAAAACTATGGGCTCTCGTATTACTAAGGTTACCCCGCTTGAAGGAGTAGCGGCAGAAACTGCCGGTGCTTTTACCCTGGGTTTGACAGAGCATTTTGCAATACCGGTTTCAACAACACATACAATTACCGGATCGATTATCGGAGTTGGTTTGACAAAACGGGTTTCAGCGGTTCGCTGGGGGGTAACAATAAATCTGATCTGGGCATGGATACTAACGATCCCCGTTTCAGCAGTTCTAGCGGCGCTGGTTTACCTGGTTATTCACCTGTTCAACAAATAAGATTAAAAGGTTACTGTAACCATCACTTTTGAATCCTTTGCGTTTGCCGAAGATGGTTTCCATGCCGGTCCTTCTTTTATCAAACGCAAAGCTTCATTATTCAGCACATCATTAACTCCCTGGATGATGGTAAAATCGTCGAGCAATCCGCTCGAGTTAACGGTAAAACCAATTGTTACTTTTCCCTTCGCTGTTTCAGCAGCCGGAAGTTTTTTACTTTCCGCGAGGTAGTCAGAATACTTATCCCACCCTATCACAGGAACCGGCTTACTAATAACAGAATCGCTTACAACCGCAGCTTTTGAAAACGCTCTAAGTGTCGTTTCTGGCTTTTTTTCAGCCACTGCAACCTGCGGTGAATTGTTTATCACAGAGTCGGTCGACGTAATCGTGGCAACAGGCTTCGTTATATCATCATTCTTAATTTTCGGCAGCCTGTTTTTCTCTGTAACCGCGATACGGACGTCAGTTTGCGGGGCAGTATTAATTTTCTCTTCTGGTTCTATCGCCGCAACAGATTCATCTAAGCTATCCGGATGAGTAAGAGTTACATCGACTTGCTTTTGAGTAGCAGCAAGCTGCCTGTCGCGGTTTTTTTGCGAGTTCATCAAATACAAAACACTTGCAACCAAAAAAAGTAAACCTGCAGTAGCGGCGATACTTATACGCTGCCAGGTAAATCCCTGTACATTCCTGATATGATGGTTTTGTGCAATCCGGTTTTCAAGCCTTTTTTGAAGCAGACTTAGATCACTATGATCGGCAAACTGGCCGTTTTCACTGAAACCCTCAATTGCGTCGGCAAGAAAGGGGTCATCTAATGCAGCTTTTTCTACCGCATGTGCCGTTTCCGGATCAAGCTTGCCTTGCAAGTATAAATTTATAGTATGTTGATTTATTGAATTAGCTTCCACTTCTCTTTTCTATACAAATCTTTAAATTCCTCTTCCCGTTCTGAATATAGCTTTTAACCTTATTAATATCAAAGCCAGTTATTTCAGAAATATCTTTATAGCATTTTTGCTGCAAATAGAATAGTTCAACGCTCTTTTTTTGCTCCTCAGGAAGCAACTCCATACACTTTTCCATTGCGGAAAGCTGCTGTTCGCGTAACTCACCCAAATCAAGATGCTCAGAATCGCCTGATTCCATAACGCCTGCGTCAAGAGTTACAAATTCATGCCTTCCTGAACTGCGAAGCGACATTAAACAGTAGTTTCGGGCCAGTGTATACAACCAGCCTTTGAAATTACTAACCTGATGCGCCCGTAGCTTTTTAATCAGTTCTTCGAAAATCTGCATCACCGCATCCTTGCTTTGATCTTCATCCCGAAGGTATTTAAGGCACACACCATAGATCAAGTGCATATATGGAGAATACAGCTGGCCAAGCACATCCAGGTCGCCCGTTTGCCGGTAACGGTCAATTAATAACTGCTCTTCCTGCGATCCTGCCTGATTATTTTTTATAAATTTCAAAGTCCCGGTTTGAGATTGTATCTTAATCGTTATAAAGAAGAATAAGGGCTAACATACGAATACCACGGCATTTGTGGCAAAATTTTTGCAAATGATGATGAAAACTTGGATGAAACGATCAATAACCTTAGCTACCTTAACGGGAGCTTTCTTAATTTTTAGCAGCTGCGATACTTTAAATCAAGCCTCTCAGGTTTTAGCACAAACTACCGCGAACCCAACTACAGCCGAGATAGCATCCGGCTTAAAACAGGCACTGGAAGTTGGTACAACTGAGAGTTCTGAAAAACTTTCCGCTACCGACGGATTTTTTGGAAACATGGCTATAAAGATCCTTTTCCCACCCGAAGCACAGAAAATTGAAAAAACCTTACGTTCCGTAGGACTGAACCAACTTTGCGATAATGTTATTTTGAGTGTTAACCGTGCAGCAGAGGATGCAGCAAAGGAAGCCAAACCGATTTTTATCGATGCAATAAAACAAATGACAATTACTGACGCGTCAAATATTTTATTAAGCGGCCAACAGGATGCTGCAACTCAATATTTTAAACGTGTTACCAGCTCGCAATTACAGGCGAAGTTCAATCCGATAATTGAAGCGAGTTTAAGCAAAACTGGTGCAACTAAATACTGGTCGACTGCGGTAACAAGCTACAACAAGATCCCACTAACGTCAAAAATAAATCCAGATCTGGATGCGTATGTTACCCAGAAAGCAATCGATGGATTATTTCATGAGATTGCCGGTGAAGAACTAAAAATAAGAACTAACTTTTCTGCAAGAAGCACCGGTCTTCTACAAAAAGTGTTTGGTTTTGCCGACAAAAACAAAGGGAAGATTTAGTCTTCCCTTTATCCAATACTTTTATTTTTCGCTTCGTGCCCAATCGTCCATTTTCTTCTCGAGGATTGAAAGCGGCATACAACCATCCTTTAGGAACTCGTCATGGAAAGACGAAATCTTAAATTTGTTTCCCAGCTCTTTTTCGTACTTATGTCTTAACTCGCGAATCTTTAAGGCGCCGATCTTGTATGACAAAGCCTGGGCAGGCACAGCCATATAACGCTCAATCTCAGCGGTCGTACCCGCTTCGTCTAACGCTTCATTGTCCATCATGTATTTAATCGCCTGTTCACGTGTCATGTTTTTCGTATGCATACCTACGTCAACAACGAGCCTGATAGCACGGTGTATTTCGTCACCGAGAGCGCCCATGTACTGGTAAGGATCAGTATACAAACCCAGCTCTTTTCCAAGTGACTCGGAATACAATGCGTAACCTTCTCCATACGCTCCGTACCAGGCGAATCTTCTGAATTGTGGAAGAGAAGTATTCTCCTGCTGAAGGGAGATCTGATAATGATGCCCAGGAATGGCTTCATGCAAAAACAGCGATTCCATTCCGGATGTAGTATTGAATTTTTTTGCGTCTACAATTGGGATATAAAATATACCAGGCCGTGTTCCGTCTGGCGATCCCTGGTTGTACTCAGCGCTCGCACTGGCCGCTCGGAAAGCTTCTGTCTGGCGTATTTCAAAAGGAGTTTTAGGAACCCGGCCATACATCTTTTCCAGGTTTGGCTTCATTTTCTGATGAATTGCTTCAAAGGCAGCCAATACTTCTTCCGGGGTCTTATAAGGATAAAAACGTTTGTCACTTCGCATGTAATTGAAAAACGCTTTTAGATCGCCTTTAAATGCTACGGAGTTTTTCACACTGTCCATTATGTTGTGGATCCGTTTTACCTCATTTAATCCTGTCTGATATATTTCGTCAGGTGTTTTATCGGTAGTTGTCCAGTATTTGACCAGGTATGTATAAAGCACCCCTCCATTCGGAACAGCCGAAATGCCAGTTGAATTTCGCGCCGCCGGCAAATACTCTGTTTTCAAAAAGTCGCCGAGATTTTTATATGCCGGCACAACTTGCGTCATAATGGCGTCTTTGTATAAAGCTGTTAATCTTGCTTTCTCTTCGGCGGTAAATTCTTTTGGAAATCTATTGACCGGTCCATAGAACAAACTTTTTTCGGGAGCCGTTACTACCATCGCGTCCATTTGCGGAATCATTTTTACAACCAGGGCTTTCGGAAGCACGATTCCTTGCTTCATTCCTTTACTGAAATTTACGACTGCCGAATCACTCCATGATTTAAACCCACGCATTCGCCCAATCCAATTTTCATAGTCCTTAACCGTTTTAAATGGCTGAAACGCTTCTCCAGATCCAAGTTGACCCATCGTAAGAGGTAAACCCCAGAATTGCTGAAAGGGAATCATATATGATGTTTGAATCCCGCCGTTACTATCTACCAGTCCAAGTTTTGCAGCTTTGATCTTCATATCTAGCTCGTAATTTAAAATATCGTAACTCAGCTGATCGTTTGAATTAAGCTCTGCACGACGGAACGTTTTTAACCTGTCGGCATATTCCTGGTAGAAAGCAGCCACCGAATCACGAAATGACTGAGTCTGATCATTGGGTAAAATATTATTATAGCGGTTATCACCTTGCTGCGTCGCATCCAACGGAAAAAGTCGGGATCGCGTCTCCCAGTAATTGCTTAAAAGCGAGTTAAACTTAGCGTCAGATTCTGCATCATTTGCTGTTCCGGTCGACTTATTCTGAACATTATTGCAGCAGGTTACCATCGCTGCGAGAGAAAATAAAAACAGAATTTTTTTCATCTATCTAATTATTGGTAGCTAATTTACGCAGAGGAGTTTTATTTTTATAGGAAACTTCCTAACGATGGAAAGCACCAATCAAAAGCTGATCGATCATTTAAATCACCTGGTATCTATCTGTCTTGACGGGCAGTCGGGATATGACGTTTCGGCGAAAAATGCAAAAGCAGAGGATCTGAAAACCATTTTTTTCAGTTTAAGCCATGACAAACATCAATTTGCTGAAGCCTTAAAACACGAGGTAAGGAAAGCAGGCGGTAGTCCGGACAAAAGCGGGGGCACGCTCGGTTTGATTCACCGGACATGGATTGGAATTAAAACTACGCTGGCTCCAGGCGAAAAAGACGATAAAGTAATATTAGAAGCTTGTATTACTGGTGAAAAAGCGGCTTTATCCGCATTTGACGATGTTTTGCAAAAAGCGCTTCTTCCAGCTGACACCCGAAATCTGGTTTCAGTGCAAAAAATTCGCATTAAAGAGGACTTGGAAAAAATCGAAGAACTCTTTAAGAAGTATTAAACTATTTTACCAGAATCGGATCCAGTACTGTTTCGTTGCCGTCAATACGTTCCGTAATTTTCAATCCGAGAATTTTTGCTATCATCGGATAGACGTTTACGTTCTCAAACGTTGGGATAGTTATATTACTTTTAAATGCCGGCCCCCAGGCACTGAAATAAGCATGCATCTCCTTAACCTTTAGCGGATCAAATCCATGATATCCCCGTGGCTTAAAATTGCGGCTCCCGAAAACGTATGAAGAATCCGGTATCAGTAATATATCTGCAATGCGGCCGTACCAGTCTTCGGATTTAGAATAATGCCAATAAGATAGGGTTTCTGTACTTTTAATCACCTTGTATCCCTTACTATTTCCCGACAAAGTTTGATAGGTACTTTCCAAAAGTGAGGAATCGCTTAGTCTTACCTCTGCCATTGAACCGCTACCACTTACGCGATATTTTGTCGAATCTGATGGCGGCGTCTGCACCGCCGAGTCAATTTTAATCATTCCATGATCAGCCAGAAAAACAAAACTTACAGGCAAGCCTAAAGCCTTCACATCTTTAGAAAGCTTTGCTAAAGCGGAGTCAACAAACAATACAGCTCGCTTTGTTTGATCCGCATCGGGCCCGAAATCGTGTCCAGCATGATCTACTTCCGGCAGGTAAAAAGTTATAATGTGCGGGCGCTTTTCTTCAGGAAGCTTAAGCCAGTTAACAACAGCCGCGATCCGCTGATCAATGCCCATATTTTCATTAAAGCTATAGTAGTAAGTAGGCAAGATACCTTTAATAGCCGCCTCCGATCCTACCCAGAAAAGACTCGCACTTAACATTTTTTGCTCTTCAGCCAGCACCCATAGCGGCGTACCCTTATACCATGAACCATCTTTGACGACGTCTTTATCACCCATGTTATACACTTCCTTGCGCTTCTTATCGAAGAACACGTTTCCCGGAATGCCGCTATGTGCGGGATAAAGCCCCGTTACCAGCGTGTAGTGATTTGGAAAAGTTAAAGATGGAAAACTAGGTTGCATCGACTTTGCATGCACGCCCTGTTTTTTAATATTAAGTAAGAAATCCGCGTTGAACTTCTCGTCATAATCATATCGAAATCCATCCGCTGAAATCAGTACCAGGTATGGTTTCTTTTGCTGTTCCTTGCTGTTTACCCGGCCCGCAACAATATGCTGGCTGGTATCAACTTGCGAATAACTTTTAAAAAAGGCAAAAAGAAATACAGTGACCAACAACTTCCTCGATATCATAGCAAAGGCTTTCCCGCAAAGTAAACCATAAAAAACAAAAAAGGGATTCGTTGCCAAATCCCTTTTTTGTAATATTTCTATTAATTTTTAAACCAGTAACCGAACAGGCTCTTCCAACAACGCTTTAAGTGTTTGCAAAAATGCAGCGCCGGTAGCGCCGTCGACTGTGCGATGGTCGCAGCTTAACGTTACTTTCATGATATTACCAGGAACAACAGCACCATTTTTCACAACCGGAACCTGTTGTATTCCGCCAACGGCTAGTATACATGAGTCTGGCGGGTTAATGATTGCTGTAAACTCGTCAACACCAAACATTCCAAGGTTTGAAATGGTAAAAGTTGATCCTTCCCAGTCAGACGGCTGAAGTTTTTTTGTCTTTGCACGTTGTGCAAAATCTTTTACTTCCGCAGAGATATGAGATAGGGATTTACCATCAGCAAATCTTACTACGGGAACCAGTAATCCTTCGTCAACAGCTACCGCAACACCAATGTTTACATGCTCATTATAGCGAATTTTATCATTAAGCCATGATGAGTTCACATTAGGATGTTGTTTTAAAGCAACGGCAACAGCTTTAAGAACCATGTCGTTAAATGAAATCTTTACCGGAGCAAATTCATTCATTTTTGACCGCGCTGTTATTGCGTTATCCATGTCGATAGACATAGTAACATAAAAATGCGGCGCAGTGAACAAGCTGTCAGACAAACGTTTCGCAATAGTTTTGCGCATTTGAGTAACCGGCTTTTCCGTATATTTTTCTTCTCCGATATATTGCGGAATTGTTACGCTTTGGCTTGCCGCGGATGGCTGTGCAGCTTTCGGCGCAGCTTCTGCAACTTGCTTTGTTGACGGAGTAAATCCTTCAACATCTTTCTTAACTATTCTTCCGCCTTCTGCAGAACCCTGAACATCAGATAAATTAATACCCTTATCTTTGGCAATTTTTTTTGCTAACGGCGAAGCTTTAACACGTGAATCACTGTCTGACTGAGCTTTCTCTTTCTGCTCGTCCCCCGGAGTAGCATCCGTTTTTTGAGCAGTCTGCGGAGCCGCGCTTGTTTCATCGCTTGCTTTCCCTTCCGTCTTATTCGAATCAGCAGACGGAGCATTTAACAAAGCAGAAACATCGGTTCCTTCCTTACCAACAATTGCAATGATATCATTAACCTTTGCAGCCTGACCTTTTTCAACGCCTATGTAAAGTAAAGTTCCTTCAGCATAAGCTGTAACCTCCATCGTAGCCTTATCGGTTTCAACATCCGCCAGTGTATCATCACTTTTAACTTTGTCGCCAACTTTTTTATGCCATTCAGCGATAACGCCTTCAGTCATAGTATCACTCAACAAAGGCATTCTGATTACGGTAGCACCCAACGACTCAGGAGTTACACTACTAGCCGCAGGTTTGTCTTCAGCGGCCGCTTGCGGCTTCTCACTTTTAGCTTCGTTTCCAGATGTATCTTCCTTTTTTTCAGCAGACGGGGTTTCCGCGCCATTCAAAACGGATTTATAGTCCTCGCCTTCCTCGCCTAAAACTGCAATTACAGAATCTACGGGCACGGCCTGTCCTTCCTCGGCTCCAATGTATAAAATGGTTCCTTCTTGGAAAGATTCAAAATCCATTGTCGCTTTATCGGTTTCAACTTCGGCAACCAAATCACCGGAATTTACTTTATCACCTACTTTTTTATGCCATTTCGCAATAACACCTTCAGTCATGGTGTCGCTCATTTTTGGCATACGTACTACTTCAGCCATCTTTTTTATTCAGATTTAGCGTTTAACAGAAATTAATTGCGGATAAACGGATAGTCCTGCTGAACATATACATCATCATATAACTCAGACGCATCCGGCCATGGTGATTCTTCAGAAAATTTTACCGACTCATCCACTATATCCTTAATTTTTTGATCGATTTCTGCGAACCATGCTTCATCAGCATAATTATTATCTACGATCGCCTTTTTTGTAATTTCGATCGGATCTTTCATTTTGTATGACTCCAACTCCTCTTTTGTACGATACTTCGCGGGATCGGACATCGAGTGGCCTTTGTAGCGGTACGTACGCATTTCAAGGAATGTTGGGCCTTCACCTCTGCGAGCGCGCTGAACAGCTTCATCCATAGCATTATGCACTGCAACAGGATCCATTCCGTCAACCGGCGCGCAAGGCATATCAAAACCTAAACCGATTTTGTAAATATCCGTCATGTTTGTTGTACGCGCTACGGAAGTACCCATTGCGTAACCATTGTTTTCACAAACGAAAATTACCGGCAGCTTCCAAAGCATCGCCATGTTGAAAGTTTCGTTTAGTGCACCCTGACGAACAGCTCCATCACCCATGTAACAAACGTTTACATTGGTTGTTCCTAAATATTTTTCAGCAAAAGCAACGCCTGCACCTAATGGTATTTGTCCGCCAACGATTCCGTGTCCGCCAAAGAATTTTTTCTCTTTGCTGAACATGTGCATCGATCCGCCTTTTCCTTTCGAACATCCGGTCACTTTTCCATACAACTCGGCCATAATTTCATTTGCTCCCATACCACGCGCTAATGCATGTGCATGGTCACGGTAAGCCGTAATCATTGAATCTCCTTCACCTAACACAGACATGGCTCCGGCTAGAACCGCTTCCTGACCGATATATAAATGGCAAAATCCTCTGATTTTTTGCTGTCCGTAAAGCTGACCTGACTTCTCCTCAAACTTGCGCATCAGGAGCATCGATTCATACCAATGTAAATAGGTATCTTTAGTTATTTCTACTGAACTCATTCGAATAAACTCTGTTTTTGGGAAGGCAAATCTAATCATATCATCCTAAAAAAAAGAAAATCAAAAAGTTTTACACTACAACTGTTAAAAATCCGTTAAAGCCTGTAGCTTAGTGAAATTGACAGTTGCATTACTAAATTATTTATTTTAGGTTTGCAATGCTTTAATAACGAAGGGGTTCGATGAGGCGTTTATAGTCTGTTAAACAATTAACTAGAGACGATTTTAGAATGGGGAAAAAATTAATAGTAGCTATGCTATTAGTGGGCACATTTGTGTCGGCAAATGCACAAACAATAAAGAAAGAAACAAAAACGGAAACGGAAGATCCGGATAATCTTGCTAAAGATTATTTCTCACAAATAATGGGAATAGCTGTTTCGGCAACTCAAAATGTAAAGCTTTATCAATTTATATACGACTGGATAGGCACTCCGTACCGCTTAGGTGGCGATACGAAAAAAGGCGTCGATTGCTCTGGCTTCGCTTACCAGTTATATGACAAGGTTTTTAATACAGTTATTGCAAACAACTCGCGTAATATATTCAGTATGGTTAACCCGGTTGATAAAACTGAATTAAAGGTAGGCGATCTCGTCTTCTTTAAAATCCATAGCCGGGCAATTTCACACGTAGGAGTTTACATTGGCGATAATAAATTCGCACACTCATCAAGCAGCCGAGGCGTAATGATCAGCAACCTGAACGAACCGTACTGGCAACGTTATTATTACAAAGGTGGTCGCCTTATCGAATCTATCCGTGAGAAACTTGACACGGATAACAATTAACGAAAGAACTAATTCTCCAAGCCTAAATAAATGAAAGCCGATCAATTTGAACGGCTTTCGTATTTTCTAAGCTTTCGCTACGTCCTGAGTATTTCTTACTAAGCCAATTCCTGCGAAGAAAAATATAATGCCCAGTATTGCATACACTATTAAAGCTTTTGCTTCACCGGTTCCTTGTACAAATCCTACAGCAGCGTAGATTAACCCGACAATACCCAGTATTGTCAGTATCGTTCCAAATATTCTTTTAACATTCATAGTGATAATTTTATTTATATCCGGTATAAAACAAATCACCTGCCAAAGTGAATTCAATGGAACATTAATCCTACAGAAATTCTAATTGTGCTTACGTTTGCATCACCGATTGACGCTGGGCCAGAGCCTCCGGTATCGAGTTGTTGATAGTTATAACCGGTTTGCGCATTGATAATAAACCCTGGAGATATGCGAAAGCCGTAAGCTACACCAGCCCCCGCATTAAAACCCTGGTTGTAACTTCTGAAGATAGCTGGCGCGTAGCCGCCATATAAATCGAGATGAACGCCAGAAAGATCCGGATTAATAAAATAGGCCGCATTTAATGTTATAGGTAAAACATTGAAGTACGTGCGGCTGCGGTAATCCTGGAAATCACTCTGCGAACTTCCCTCGCTATAAGAATCACTCGTTATGGCAAATCCAAGACTAACTTTATCTGTTACCATTTTTCCGAGACCGGTACTTATGCGAAATGCATTTAACCGGCCATATGGTGTCGAACCATTAATATTTGCCAGGTATCCGATTTCTGTATAACTATACCCCCTGCGTCGTTGGGCCGAAGCATTCGCGGTTGCGAGAACTGAAAACAAAAATAAAAGCACTAAAATTTTAAAACTTCGCATAGCTATATATAAAAGGCCGGAAACAACAATTCCCGGCCAAAAGATTCTACCAGATCTTAACACGTTCGTTATCGGCGCGGTACATTTTATCTCCCGGCTTAATATTGAATGCTTTATAAAATTCAGTCATGTTTGACAAAGGACCATTTACACGATACATTTCAGGCGAATGCGGATCTGAGCTGATGCGGAGACGCATCGTTTCATCGCGGTTCTTAATTCGCCAGACCTGTGCGAAAGAAAGGAAGAAACGCTGATCGGGCGTTAACCCATCGATCTTATCATTACTTTTCCCTTGAGCAGTATTTTTAAAAGCCTGGTAGGCAATTGCAAGACCACCTATATCGGCAATATTTTCTCCCAGTGTCAAGTTGCCGTTTACATGCAAATTGTTGAGTACAGTAAATTTATCATACTGATCGGCAACCATTTTAGTTTTAGCCCTGAATTTGGCGTTGTCCTCTTTAGTCCACCAATTGTTCAGGTTGCCGTCTTTATCATACTGGCTTCCCTGATCGTCAAAACCATGTGTCATCTCGTGGCCGATTACAGCGCCGATCGCACCATAGTTTATCGCGTCATCCGCGTCATTGTCAAAGAAAGGAAACTGCAGTATTCCAGCAGGAAAAACGATCTCGTTAAAACTAGGATTATAGTAAGCGTTAACTGTCGGCGGCGTCATTCCCCACTCGCTCCTGTCAACCGGCTTTCCCAACTTACCGGTCATCTCCTTATAGTTGTGGCGGGCAACAGATTCGAGATTCTCGTAATATTTACCCCGAACAATATTCACATCGTCATACTTTTTCCACTTGTCGGGATAGCCTATTTTCTTCATAAATGCAGTCAGCTTATCCTCCGCTTTCTTTTTCGTCACATCGCTCATCCAGTCAAGTTTCTCGATACGATCGTGATAAACGGTCTGCAAGTTATTAACCAGTTTCAGCATACGGTCTTTTGCATCCGAAGTGAAATATTTCTCCACGTATAGCTGGCCCAGCAACTCACCTAAACTGCCGTCAACGCGATCTACCATCTGCTTCCAGCGTTCCTGCTGCTGCTTTTGACCATTTAACGTACGTCCGTAAAAGTCAAACCTTGCGTCGCGAAAGGGTTTACTCATTAATGAAGCGGCGCCATTAAGCGCTTCGAACTTCAGTTTGGTTTTCCAGACATCAATTGGCTGTGATTTCAATAGCTGATCCAAAGCAACATAATACTTCGGTTGGCTCACAAGCAACGTGTCAGTTTTTATTTCCAGGCGGTTTAAAACATTTGTAAAATCAATATCCGGGATTTGTTTTTGCAGCGTCGCTACCGAATACTTATTGTAATTCTTAACCGGGTCGCGAAGTTCCGTTGGAGTGAAATGCGATTTCGCGATCTCTGTTTCCAGCTTAAGAATTGCATCGGCTTTTTTTGAAGCCGTAGCTTGATCCGTTCCGGTTAAAGTGAAAAGCTTTGCAATATATTTTACATACTGTGCCCGAATATTTTTTGTGGCCGAATCGCTATTGAAATAGTAATCACGATTTGGCAGATTTAAACCGGATTGAAAGAAATTTACGGCATTTTTCGAGCTGATGCGATCATCTGGCTGTACAGCAAAGCTAAACAGGAAGCCATCACCATTTTTAAAACCATCGGCGGCGAGATTGATCAACTCTTTATAATCTTTAACCGCATCGATTTTAGCAAGCAACGGTTTCACCGGCTCGAACCCGCGTTTATCAATTGTCGCTGTGTCCAGCCCGCTTTGATATAAATCACCTACTTTCTGTTCGGTAGTTCCTTCGCTCCGATCTTTGGACGAAACCGCGTCAAGTATCTTTCTCAGATTTTTCTGATTGTCTTCGTACAAAGTATAGAATGATCCCCAGCCGGTTTCTGAAGGCGGAATCTCTGTTTTCTTTGTCCACGCGCCGTTGGCATATTGGAAGAAATTCTCTCCGGGACTGACGGTTGTGTCCATGCCGGCCTTGTC
The DNA here is from genome assembly GCF_009834875.1 of Hufsiella arboris. Classification (GTDB taxonomy): domain Bacteria; phylum Bacteroidota; class Bacteroidia; order Sphingobacteriales; family Sphingobacteriaceae; genus Hufsiella_A; species Hufsiella_A arboris. The sequence goes on from NZ_WVHT01000001.1 coordinate 295,782, forward strand.
AAAGAAAACGGTTCGTTTCGGAACATCCGATTCTGAACCGGATGTTTTCTTGTCGCTGTTACAGGCTGCAAAAAAGAGGGGAGCTGCCAGCAATGCGCAATATTTACAATTAAACATACTTTAGATTTAGAATATAAAGATGACGAATTTATTTCCTGAGAAGCGCAAAAACTTTAGAAACGTAACGTCATTTTTGCAACTATATCTTTTTAAAGCCGGCGATTTAAAAGTCATTGGAATCTTTCTTCCATTCTTTAGTCGAAAAAAAAAGCTGCTTGTCTAAAAACTTCGTATACCTAAAAGGCAAGTGCGAATTTGCTTCCTGTGCACAAGTAAACCCAAATTAATTATGAAAAAATTATCGGGCATTATTGCAGGTTGTTTGGCTATCATATCTTTTGAACTCAGAGCACAAGCATTGGAAAATTCTTCAGAAGAAAACGCGGTAAAGAAAGTCATAACCGGCGAAACCGAAGCATACGTTAAGAGGGACAGCTTACTGATGTTCAGCTATTATATCAGTGACGACATCACCCAATGCCTTTGGAATAATCTCAACGGTACATATGGCTCATTTAAGGGATTAGCGCAGATCAGGAAAAACTATAGTGATTTTTTCAAAAAGAATCCTGAGCCAGCTGCCGAACCTAAAATTGAGCGCAACAATTGGTATTTCAAAGCATTGAGCCCGGATTGGATGTGGGTGAATTTCATCCAAAAAACAACGATGACCGACGGAAAGCTGTTTACTAACTACGAAACGCGGCTGATGAAAAAGGAGAATACGGGGTGGAAAATCGCTGTGGTGTATTCGCTTGGAGATCATGGTAAGAACTAAGGTGATTGGAGTTGCCTGTTTTTCTATTTGAAAGCCTCCTCCCGGAGGCTTTTTCACTTTTCCATTATGCAAACAACAGATCTCTTCGACGAACATCAAATAGTTAATATAAAAACCGATAACTTCTCAAAAACAGCCTACCTATATCCTTCCTGCTCTTTGTCGAAGATTTTTTTGCCCGGTGAATCGATTTTAGACATTCGGTAAAAACGATTGAACATGCGAACCATTCAGGCTGTTTTTATTTTACTGACCAGTTTCAATTGTCTTGCACAGCAGGGCGAGAACCATACCATCAACGCTATCGCCATCGAAAACTATGTGACGGTTGATGGTATATTAAACGAGGAAGAATGGCGGGATGCGACACCTGTCACGAAATTCCAGCTTAATTTTCCCTCAGATACAGCAAAGGCCAGCTCCGCAACGATAGTACGAGTGCTTTACAATTCTTCCTTCTTATATATTTCAGCAGAACTACATAACGCCGCAAATCGCAAGCCGACGGTTTCCTCCCTTAAACGAGATTTTCCGTTTATCGAAAATGATGCCTTTGCTGTCATATTGAATCCGTTTAACGATCACAGTACTGGTTACGGATTCTACATAAGCGCACTGGGCGTACAACGTGAAGAACAGATTTTTAACGGCAATATGGTCGACGCCAGCTGGGATATCAAATGGCTTAGTGAAGTAAAGTCTGCCAACGACGGTTGGATTGTTGAAATGGCGATTCCCTTAGCTGACATTCGTTTCAGCCAGAAGATTGACGCGATTGGTATCAACTTCATCCGTAATGACATCGGCAAAAATGAGATATCGTCCTGGTTTCCAACACCAAGAAATTTCACTTTCCCCAATTTAACTTTTGAAGGAACGCTGGCTTGGGGTAAGATCCCTAAGCCAAAAGCGCACACCGTTCATCTGTTGCCTAGTTTCACCTCCAATGCATATCAGGTGAGTCAGAATGCTTTTCATTTTAAAGAGAAACCTTCGCTGGATGCAAAAATTGCATTGACAACATCTCTCAATCTCGACCTGACATTAAATCCGGATTTTTCGCAGGCTGAAGTTGATCAGGCACAGGTTAATCTGACACAATATGAATTGTCCTTCCCAGAGAAGCGCTTTTTCTTTATTGAGAACAGCGATCTTTTTTCTGAGTTCGGAGTGAGCAAAGTTGGAACCACCACTCTCCGACCGTTTTATTCGCGGCGAATCGGCCTGACTTACAATGAAAACACCGGCCAGTTTGAGCAAGCATCGATCATTGCCGGCGCAAGAATTAATGGCAAACTCACGAAAGACCTTCGAATCGGATTGATGAGCATTCAAACCGCTTCGTCGTCGTCTTCATTTGAGAATAAGGTTACACACTATCCAAGCCAGAATTACAGCGTGGTCGCCGTGCAGCAAAAAGTATTTTCCAGCTCCAACATAGGCTTTATTTTTACCAACCGTCAGGCATTCGGCAGCGACAGCTCGTCCAAATTTGGCTGGAACAATAAAAATTATAACCGTCTTGCGGGAATTGATTACAACCTGATTTCGAAAGACGGGAAATGGACCGGAAAGCTATACGAGCATGTCATGTTCGACGAAGAGCATACATCATCCGGGGAAGGCGGCTGGCTCAACTACAATTCAAAAAAATTGATTGCCTGGGCGGGTATCACGCGTTCCGGGAAAAATTTCAGTCCGGCGATTGGCTTTATACCCCGAACTAATTTTACGAACCTTTATACAGAGTGGGATTACCTAATCTATCCGAAATCGAAAATTATCAATAACTGGGGTCCGATCATCCACTACAGCGTTTATCAGGATTCTGCGTTTCGTAAAACAGATTACCTGTACAAACTGGGTGGTGTGATAAATTTTAAAGATACCGGCCTTTTATACCTTTTGCTGTTGGGCTACTACACTAAATTATTGACGCCTTTCAACCCATCTCTTAACGAAGGCAAGCTGCTCGCCGCCGGCACAGACTATTACTACAAGAACATTGCATTTTACTATCTATCCGACGCCAGGAAAAATGTATTCGGGGAGCTGTACCTGCAGGCCGGAAAGTATTTCAATGGGAACTTTTCGCAATTCAGCGGTTACCTGTCAACTAAAATTCAGCCATTCGGAACGCTTGGCGTTGTTTATAATTTAAACTTCATTCGTTTACCTGAGCCATACAGCGACAATAATATTTATGCTATCGGGCCCAAAGCAGACATTTCATTCAGCAGGAAATTTTTCTTCAATGCTAATGTTCAATACACTTCGCTAAATAAAAATCTTAATTATTTTTTCCGGATCCAGTATCGGTTCAAACCCCTATCAGATATTTTTATGATCTATGGAAATAATCAGAACACAACCACCTGGCAGCGGAAGGATCAAAGCCTGATTGTGAAATTAACCTACTATTTGTAAAAAAGATTACCAAGATTTCTATGCGCCGGGGGACAAGTCTGTGATAGTTGAGTACACATTCGTTTTCAAAACACAGTGTGGCTGACTAGCCAAAACCCTTCAGGCTGATAACATCATTCCTCGTAATTGCCTTGATCGCCTCATTTTTATAGTTCCGGCCAATGGGAATCGAATAATCGTCCAGTTTGACATGCGTTGTGTCAAATTTATGAATCCGGTCCAGCGCAACAATAAACGAGCGGTGAAGCCGGATAAACTTATTTTCTGGCAGCTTTTGCTCCAGATAGCTTAGTTTGTTGTAGGTGATAATACTGCCATTTACGGTAACCACACGAACATAATCGCGCAACCCTTCAATGTATTGGATGTCTTTTAAGAATACTTTCACCATTTCTCGATCCTTTTTAAAATAGATGTAGGCATGGTCAAAATCATGGAGCAAATGCGAATGTTGATCTTCTGCGTCATTAATTAAAGATGTGCCGGCAACTTTGCTGATGGCCCGGAGGAAGCGTTCGAACGAAATTGGTTTTAGCAGGTAATCTATCACATCCAGGTCATAAGCGTTGAAAGCGTATTCCCGGTAAGCGGTTGTAATGATCACTTTGGGCCGGTTGTGCAAGGCTTGCAATAAACTGATGCCGCTGATCTTGGGCATTGAAATATCCAGCAGCATTAAATCGACCGGATGCTGCCGCAAATAGAGCAGTGCCTCCATAGCGTTGCTGCAGGTTTTTTCTAACACCAGGTTATCAACACGGGCAACATGGCTGCTAAGCAACTGGACTGCCAGCGGCTCATCATCAACTATTAAGCATCTCATGGTATTTGTTTTCTTGTTTTACTGGTTGCCGCCGGTCTGGCGTTAAACGAAGGATGACGATGAAAGTATCTTCCTTAAATACCTGGAAGGAATACCGATCCTTGTAGATCAGTTCAAGCCGCTTCTCAACATTACTGAGCCCGACGCCGTGATAGCCATTACCGTTTACCGGTGCCTCATCGCCCATGCTGTTTTCTACCTTGATGATCAGTTGCTCCTCGTTCGTAAGCACTGAAATATGCACCCAAACTTTGCCGGTTTCGTTTTTAAATCCGTGTTTAAAGCTGTTCTCAACAAGCGGCAGAATCAGCAGTGGTTCAATCTCAATATCATCGATATCTGAGAGCACATCCAGCGAAACATCCAGCCGCTCACAATACCTTATTTTCTCAAGTGAAATGTAATTAGTGATATGATCCAGCTCCATTTTTAATGGTACCCGGGTTTTGTTGCTGTCATAAAGCATATAACTCATCAGCTGCGAGAGTTTATCCACCACCTCCGGTGCTTTATTTGATTTAGCCAGCGTCAATGTATATAAGTTGTTCAGCGTGTTGAATAAAAAATGTGGATGAATCTGCCCCTTTAGAAATTTCAGTTCGGATTGCAACTTTTCATTAGACAGCTGCTGCTTTTCCTGCTGACCGAAATACCAGGTTTTGGTGAAATAGATGGCAGCGACAATCGCGGCGACAGAGTAAACGCCAAACGTTTCGATAATTACTTTTGGAGGATACAACAGAGGGCGGGTCAAACCTTCCGGATAGTAGGATGGATAAATAAGTTCGTAGCTCACTGTTCGCTGAAGTATTCCAAATAGTGGTATGGAGATAAAAAGGTAAACCAGCGACTTGCCGACGTCCTTCTTTTCATCGGCGATGTGGGTTAAAATAAACAACGTAAAATAGGTGGCGATAAGTTTTACGGGAAGCGCAATCAGCGATGTTTGCATCCTGGTTATTGGATTAACCTCTATGGCGGCTGCGATAGGGCCATCGTAGATATAGAATATCAGCCAAAACAACAGATGCCTGTAAACCTGGGTCGTTCCGCCTTTTGTCAAAAAATCTCTTAGAGTCTTCACCGGTTAGCCTTTATACTAAAATAAGGAGAAATCGACTGATAATAAGTTTTTTATGCAAACGGCGATATTAAACGACAAACAGAACACAACCAATAGACCTTCCGAAATTAATGGAAGCCTTACGGAGAAAATCTCCAAGCCTTATGGAGAAAATATGGAAGCCTTATCCGGACTTTATGAAAGCCTTATGGAGAAAACCTGCAAGCCTTATAATTTTTATCCGGACGCACTTAGTCGCGAAATCCGGTAAAAGTTTATGAAAGATCCTCGTATTTTAAACTCATTTTAGCCACACGTTCTTCCAGACTTTCCGTGGTTAATTTCTCGCGGCTCAACCTGTCGACCATAATAGGAAAAGAAAAAGGTGTGGGACGCTCGCTTTCGGTGATAATAACGTTCAAGCCCTGTATCCGCTGTAATGCTTGCCGCAATCGAAATTCCTCCAGCTGAAATTGCAATGCTTCATTATAGGCCTGTCGAACCAAAACGTTATCACTTTCATATTCACTGAATACCTCAAAAAGCAACGAAGTAGAGGCCTGGAGATGCTTGCTCTTCATTTCCTTTCCGGGGAAACCGGTAAAGATCAGGCCGGCAATATGAGCGATATCACGGAAACGTCGCCGTGCCATTTCATTGGCGTTCAGGCTATGTTCAATATCTTCAATCAGGTTGTCGGTTGTAAATAAATCATTGGCAATAGCTTCTTCAATCGGAATTTCTTCATCAGTAAGCAATTCGAATCCGTAATCATTCATGGCAATGGAATACGTTCCTTTTTTGATTTTCGATATCCGGTAAGCGAATAATGATCCCATTCCTTCGTGTACCAGCCTGCCGTCGAAAGGATAAAAGAAAAGATGGTAGCCATCCCGGGACGTAAACTTTTCGATCAGAAAGTCAGTTTTAGCGGGCAATACGGAAAGCTCCATCTGCAGGTTGAACAGGGGGCGGAGGGTTTTTATTTCAATATCCTCTTCTACGCCCAGAACCACCTCATCCAATTTCTCGCGGAACATGGCAGAAAGCTGAGACGACAGCGGCATACGCCCGCCCATCCAGCTAGGAATGATTCCCTTTTTCTTGTTGGATTTTTTAACATATGCTGTCATATCCTTTACCTTCACCAGCTCTAGACTGCGCCCTGCAAACCAGAAAACGTCGCCAACTTTGAGTTTTGAGATAAAGTATTCCTCGATAGAACCCAGGTAACCACCGCTTAGAAATTTGATCCGGATGTTTACGTCCCCTACTATCGTCCCCATACTCAAACGATGGCGCATGGCTACGCGCCGGCTGGTGACTTTATAAATACCATTTTCAACCTCTACCTTCAAAAATTCATCATAGGCCGACAGCGTCTTCCCACCTTTGGTAATGAAATCTAGTATCTGCTGATAATCGTGATATTCAAGGTCAGCATATGCGTAACAGGTTTTCACTTCCTTAAAAATCATTTCGGGGCGGAAGCCGTCGGAAACTGCGAGCGTCACAAGATATTGCATCAACACATCCATTGCGAGTAAGATCGGGTCACGACTTTCAAACACGCCTTCCTTAATGGCTTGTTTCAAAGCGGCGCCTTCAAGCAGTTCCATGGAATGTGTCGGAACGAAATACGCTTTCGAGGTCGCACCAGGGTGGTGGCCGCTCCTACCCGCACGCTGCATAAAGCGGGCAACGCCTTTGGGACTGCCGATCTGGACCACGGTATCAACCGGGCGGAAATCTACACCGAGATCTAGGCTCGAGGTACATACTACCAATTTTAAAATTTCATTGTGCAGAGCTTCTTCCACCCATTGCCGCAGCTCGTTATCCAGCGACCCGTGGTGCATGGCCATAATGCCGGCATATTCCGGATACTTTTCCAGGATCGCCATGTACCAGATTTCCGTTTGCGAACGCGTGTTGGTGAAGATCAGTGTGGTCTTACTTTTCTCCACGATCTGCATCACCTCGGGCAAAAGCTTAATGCCTAGGTGCCCTGCCCAGCTAAACTCCTCGATATTTGGTGGAATAACCGATTCGATGATTATTTTCTTGTCGATATTGGCCCGGACCAGTTTTACCTTTTCAGGATCGAAATTATTTCCCAAAAGTACCTCTGCCGCCTGTTCTAAATTACCAATGGTTGCGCTAATGCCCCAGATGCGGAGGTGTTGGTTGTGAGTTGTTAGTTGCTGGTTGTTGGTTGTAGGGATTGAAAGCGGCTTGATTTTTAAAGCCTTGACCCTGGACAATCCGAGCTCCAACTGCACACCCCGCTTAGTTCCCAACAACTCATGCCATTCGTCGGCAACTATTACCTGCAGATTTTCGAAAAGCTTGGGGTAATCTTTTAATGCAAGCATCAGGTGAAGGCTCTCCGGTGTGGTGAGCAGCACCTCGGGCTGTTTCTTTTTTAACTCCTGCTTTTCTTTGGCGGGTGTGTCACCAGTACGTGTACCTATTTTCCAGGGAATTCCAAGGTCGTCGACCACCGTTTGCATTGCTTTGCGGATATCGTTGGTCAAAGCACGCAGGGGCGTAATCCACAGCATGAGCAGGCCGTTATCTTTCCGTGTCTGATAATCTGTTGGATACCTGTCGATATAATCAATCAGAAATGGCAAAAACATAGCGAATGTTTTACCGCTGCCCGTTGGTGCATTTAAAAGGCCCGAGTATCCGGCAAGATAAACCTCCTCCATTTCCTTTTGAAACGGAAATTGTCTCCATTTTTTAGTTTTAAACCAGGTGGATATAATCTTTTGGCCGGCAGTCATTATTAGATTGTAAACAGAATTGCTTTCGAAAGTTTTTTTTTGAGCAAAATTCCGGAAAGGTAATTGAAAAATTCAAAGTTTTATTTGATCAAAAACATCGATTGATTTCAATTCGGTAAGCCGCTCACGGTCGGAACTGTTAATGGAAGCAGTCTGTTTATCGTTTTATTAACAGGAACAGCATCAATGCCTTGCTATTTTCCTGATGGCACCACTAATTGCTTCTGCCACAAATATGCCATTTGGATTTACCGTTAATCCCCGGGGAGCCTCAAAGGTTGCCTGTAAGGCGGGACCATCCTTGTATTGTTCATGAACGGGTATAGCTAAGTTTCCTGTGAGAGGAGTTAGAACCTTGTCATAGGAAAGATGGAACAACTGATATGATTCCTTATAACGATCAGTTGAAACGAACAGAATGACGTTTTCGTACGGAGTCAGTTTAAAGTTTTTATCCCTTTTGGTCACGGCAAAACAAATGATATGAGTATCAGGTATACTATCATTTACATCATTTTTCCACTTAAAGAAAGTTGTTACCTGGCCTTTCATGCTTATTTTCCTTATGGAACTTGGTATTCCAGTAACAAAGTTCCGAAGGTCATCTACGACCCAAAGATTACCGTCTGCTCCAAATTTGACAAAACCCGGGTTGTTAAAACGCGCTTGTTCCCCTAGCCCGTCTTTATCGCCCCACGTTCCTTTTTTCCCTGCCAGTATGCTCGTAACTCCTGCTTTGGTACGTTTAATGATTCGATTGTTGGAGGGATCGGGAATGTAGATGCTGCTATCAGGTCCTATTGCTAAGTCACGAACACCAGAAAGAGGTTCCGTCACAGGCAGGATAGTGGTTTTTTTGTTCTTGTCTGCTTTAACAATAACTTCAGAACTATTGCCGGTGCCATAATCAGGATGTGAACTTATAAAATAGACACTTCCGTTCGCTCCCGCTTTGATGCCGTACGGATGTTCATAATTTAGAAAAAAAGTGTAACTGCCCTGGGCGGTGACTTTATAAATCGTATTGATATCTGGAGAGGTTACATACATTACCCCGTCGGCATCACTGCATATGTTGTACGGATAATCTCCTTTAGGAAAGTTGTAATCGGGATTTCTGCCACCTACCGTACTCACCACATAGGATGGCATTGACACGCTCGTTTTTGCAGTGGCTAAAGCATTATTTTCCTGAACAGGATTTTCTGATAATTCAGCGTCTTTCTTACAGTTTTGTAACGATAGTATTCCGAATGCTAACACGCCAAGCGGAATCATTTTGATAACATTTGCTTTCATAACAAAGGTTAACTGGTTGACTTAAAATTATCAATAATCTGGCACGAAAAGACATGTTTAAGATAATCGAGTAAAAGTTGTGCAATTCGGCCAACTCCCGGCCTTACTATCGTTGCTGAACGGAGGTCAAACCAACGAAGGGGAAACTAATCTGAAAAATCATAAGATATGGGCTGAAAGTTCGCGCCGGCGAAGATGAGGTTAAGACTCACTATCAGCGCAATTTTATGGTCGTAGTATGTATTTACTTGAAAAACAGTGGCGGTAGTTCTTAGCTTCTTTCCTCCCGTGCTTCGCTCATACTTCACGAGGCCTTAGCCACATTGCCGGTATCCGCTTCGCCCGGGTTTACTTTACGCTGGCCGGTTTGTTATCGGAACTGTTGTTTGGGCCTCATGGCTGTCGTTCACATGATCGCCGATCGAGTGTAGGTGCGGGATACTATCCGTTTATTTTAAACCGGATGGATTGATGTTTGTGAACGATTATGTTCAATTTTGTGAAGATGGTAAGTTGCCCTTCAATCCTGTTAAAGCAACTCCTTCAAACTTTCAATCGTATCCGCTTCCTCTATTTTCTTATCATGTCGCCATCTTAATATTCTCGGAAACCGCAACGCAACACCCGATTTGTGCCTGTTCGATTGATTAATTCCTTCGAAACCTATCTCAAAAACTAATTGAGGTTTTACTGTGCGCACAGGGCCGAATTTCTCGATCGTATTGCGCTTGATGAAGTTGTCGACCTGCGCGATCTCTTTGTCAGTTAAACCGGAATAGGCTTTTGCAAAAGGCACCAATTTATCGGCATCCCAAACGGCGAAAGTATAATCGGTGTACATATCCGCCCGCCGGCCGTGGCCCTTTTGAGCGTATATCATAACCGCGTCTACGGACAAAGGATCAACTTTCCATTTCCACCAGTCGCCACGTTTGCGGCCGGTTTGGTAGGAAGAATCTTTACGTTTGAGCATGAAGCCTTCGGCGACGTTTTCTCGGGCGGTTAGGCGAAGATCATAAAGCTCCTGCCACGTTTTAAAGTTTACAACCGGCGACAACCTGAAAACTTCTTGATGTGAGCTGGACTGCTGCAATTGCTCGAGAATCTTCCGGCGCTCGTGCAAAGGTTTGTAGCGAATATCCTCACCATTATATTCCAGGCAATCGTACGCGATAAACGCCATCGGACTATCGGCCAGGATTTTTTTGGTCAGATTCTTTCGTCCAATACGTGTTTGCAAAACGTTGAACGGAAGCGGGCAGTTGCCCGAAAAACAGATCGCTTCACCGTCCAATACAGTTCCGTCCGGCAGTTCATCTAAAAAGTCGTGCAGTTCGGGAAACTTGTCGGTAGCCAGGTCTTCGCCGCGTGTCCATACAAAATTTTTGCCATCGCGATGAATGGCTTCAGCACGTATGCCGTCCCACTTCCACTCGGCTTGCCAGTTCGCAGGATCACCCAAAGCTTCTTCCATTTCCTCAGCGGATTTGGCTTTATCGGAAGTCTCCTGTATCGCGTAAGCCAGGTAAAAAGGATACGGCCGGGAAATATCATCCGAAGCATCCTGCTCCTGCATCAATTGCGGATAATTGAAGCTTTGCGGATCCCAATTCCCCATGATGCGGTGAGTTAAAGTCGCTGAATCCAATCCGGATATTTCCGCGAGCGCTTTGATGATTAAGTTTTGTGAAACGCCCACGCGAAAACTTCCCGTAAGCACTTTATTAAAAACAAAGCGCTCCTGTTGGTCCATCACTGACCAGGCTTCGGTTAGCCATTTTTTGCGTTGTTCTTCGTTAAGGTCGCCAAGTTCATTTATTTCATCGATCCATTCGCTTAAGGATTTATCCTGCGTAGAAGTATTTTGCGGAAGCAGCAATGAGATGGTTTCACCCAAATCGCCAACCACATGATAGCTTTCCTCGAACAGCCACTGCGGAATGCCTGTCATTTCCATCGCCCAGTTACGAACGAATGTTGAGTTGATTTGTCGTTTTGGTTTCCTACCCGTGAACAGCGCCAACGTTTGGATCTTATCGCTGTCAGAAACGGCTGTAAAGTAGTCTTTAAGTATCCTGACCTTTTCGTTTGTTTTGTTCGTTTCATCCAGGTCGGCGAAAAGCTTAGCGAAGGCTCTCATAATTCTCCCCCTCCGCTTTCGGCTACTGCTTCTTTGTCCTTTATAACATCACCTTCTTCATCTACAATTTCAACCGGTGCTTCATCGGCTTCGGTGGCTTCATCGCCGCCATAGAGTGTTTTGGCCTCGCGCGCGTCATAGCCAATTTCGGAAAGGTACCGGGAAAACGACGCCGTGTAACCATGCGTGAGGTAAACCGTTTCGCATTCCGTTGCTTCAATCGCCTGTACCAGGCCATCCCAGTCTGCATGGTCAGAAAGCACAAAGCCACGATCAGCGGCCATGCGGCGTTTTGCTCCCCGTAAAGCCATCCAGCCGGAACAGTAACCAAATCCGTAGGGCTGAAATTTCCGCATCCAGGGTGTTCCAACCGACGATGGCGGAGCCAGGACAATTCCTTTCCGTATCTCTTCTTTGTTTGTTTCAGGAGTAATACGGTACGTTGCGTGCAAATTCAAACCGTTACGAAGCAAGGCCTCTTGCGTATTTTGAATGACCCCATGTGCATAAACTTTCCCTAATGAATGATCCAGGTGCTGCAAAATGCGCTGTGCTTTGCCAAGCGAATAGCCTACAATGACTGTCGCTTTACCCTCCTCAAGGTTTTGCTTCCACCAGCTGTTGATTCCATCATGAATTTCCTTTTGCGGCTTCCATTTATAAACCGGCATTCCGAACGTACATTCTGAAATAAACGAATGACATTTGACAGGTTCGAATGGCGCACAAACACCGTCATCTTCCAGTTTGTAATCGCCGGAAACAACCCAAATCTCGCCTTTATATTCAACACGAATTTGTGATGACCCGATGATGTGACCAGCCGGATGAAACGAAATTTTCACACCGTTAATAGTGACAGGTTCGTTATAAGAAATAGTTTCCAAATCGATATCGCCTAACCTGTATTTTAAAATTTCCTCCGACAAGTTATGCGCCAGGTATTTTTTACTTCCCGGGCGGGCGTGGTCCGAATGCGCATGGGTAATTAATGCTTTATCAACCGGCTTCCAGGGGTCGATGTAAAACTCGCCGGCGGAGCAGTAGATTCCGCAATCGTTAAATTCTAGCAGAGGTTTACGAGGCATATCCAATTAACCTGAAGACGGCGGAATAGTTTGTTCGACGCTGGCTTGGCCAAAAACGATTGATAGCATATCAAACGACGAAACTAAAATCCGAAAAAAAGAAATGCTTATAGTTGGGCTGTGATTTTAAACACTTAAATTTATTCTGCGAATGAATCTTGATCTTCAAATACCTTAAACTAACTAATAAGTCGATTATGAAATACTGGTTGTTATTTTTCATAGTTGTTTGCACATTAGATGCTAAAGCGCAAATTTTTACCTACAACACGGCGGAAGGGATGCCGCTTTTCTTTATCGACTCAGTCAAATTTAAAGTATTGCCGTTTTTCGCGGTTGACAAAATTGCTGATTTACAAATAGTTGGGTATAAAGAGGGTAGCAAAGTGTATGTTAATGGAGAGATGTATTTTAAGTTAAAGAATTCAAAATCATTGAATTTGTTAACGCTGGATCAGATAGCGAAAAATTATGGCATTCATGCAAAATCTCTAATTTACATGGTTGACGGCCAATTCGTACGGGACACCAGCGATATTAAAATCGATTCATCTTATGTGTATAAATGTTTAATCCATAAGTCGGGTGATTTCAAGTATTTAAACGTCGCACCGCTGACCATTCTTAATGTACTAACGAGAAATAAAGAAAACCTGGATAGAGACACTATTCGTTACATAAAAGGTATCAGCCCTGCAACAGCTGACAACTAAGTTTTGCAAATAAAAAAAGCGACGAGTTTCCCCGCCGCTTCCTGGTCTAATTTTTTGGAATTAAAATTTCTGAGCTGGCTTATTTGTTAGCTGGTTATTCGCAGAAGCCTTAATAAAATCAGCCATTACATTTAAACTTTCGTCTTCAACGAAATCGATATCATTTTTGGGCCGGGCTTCACCTTTTTTCAATGGTGGCAATCCTTTTAATTTCCGGCGCGCATTGTCTCTTGCAAGTGTCTTTTCGTCCTGCTCTTCGCGCTCTTTTTTAAGCTGTGACTGATTTAATGTAACGGAAGTTTCTTTTTCGCGTTTGTTAAACTCAGAAATGTCATCAAGTAAATACTGGTACTCAGGCGATGCTTTCATACGTTTTTCATGCATTGATTCCAGTGATGGAATTACTCCTGAAAGATTAGCATACGGTGTAAAAGTACTTGACTGAATAGTATCCCACGGCATCGCCGAAGGCTCAGAACTTTCACCGAACTTATCCGCTGGAAATATCATTGGGAACTGGATATCCGGCATTACGCCTTTGTGTTGAGTGCTGCTTCCATTGATACGGTAAAACTTAGCGGTTGTGAAATTAATCTGTCCATACGGAGCATCATCGGATCCAACAACCATGTTTTTGTTTTTTGGATCCTTGCGGGCTGCCAAAAGCATTAACTTGTCGGTGGCGCTCAATACACGGTTCATGTTCACTGCAGATTGTACCGATCCCTTACCATAGGTTTGTGTTCCGATAATCAGGCCCCGTCCATAATCCTGAATGGCTCCTGCAAAAATCTCTGATGCCGACGCACTGAATCGGTCAACCATCACTCCCAACGGGCCGTTCCAGGTTATTGACGGATCTTCGTCTTCATCTACTTCTACCGCATTGCGGGTATCGCGCGTTTGAACAACCGGTCCTTTCGGAATAAATAACCCGGTTAGCGAAATCGCCTCAGGTAAAGAACCACCGCCATTCTGGCGAAGATCTACCAGCACCGCGTCAACCTTTTGCTGCTTTAAAGTATCGAGCAATAACTTCACGTCGCGGGTTGTACTTTTATAATTCGGATCGCCAGCCTGTGCTGCTTTCCAGTCAGCGTAGAATCCAGGGATGGTAATTACTCCTATACGGTAAGTTTTACCATCAGAATTAACTGTTTTAATTGTCTTTTTAGCAGACTGGTCTTGTAATACAATTTTGTCGCGAACCAGGCTTATTATTTTAGGCGACGATGTCAATTCCTGTCCAGCGGGAATCACTTTTAGCCGCACCGTTGTGCCTTTAGGCCCTTTTATTTTAGAAACCACGTTATCAAGCCTCCAGCCAATCACATCTTCAAACTCGCCGTCCTTACCTTGCGCAACACCGATAATCCGGTCGTTTGCCTGTATAGTTTTCGCTTTGAACGCAGGTCCGCCGGGGATTATTTCAGCGATTTTCACCACTTCGTTATCTAACTGAAGACGGGCGCCGATACCTTCAAACGTACGAGCCATCTCTTCATTAAACTCCTGCGCACGCACGGGAACAAAATAATTAGTATGCGGATCGATTGACTCCGTAAAGGCATCCATCATGATCTGAAATGCATCCTGGTTATTTATTTTTTTTGACTGAGCCAATAGGTTTTCGTAACGTTTTTTTAGCGTCTGAATGTTCTTGGTTTCGTCTGATGACGCTTTGGTGTCAGTAGCATCGGGACTTTTGGTACCAATCGGAATATTTTTATTTGTTCCTTTATCTGTGTTTGCCAGCCGAAGATTTAACAGGTCGTATTCAACCCGGGAAGTCCATAAAGAATCTGAAGCCGCTTGTGATGCCAGCCATGGTAAATCTTCCCTATTGTAAGAATATGTTCCTGAATTAAAAGTGAACGGCTTGTTCAGCTGTGAAATAGAATAATTAATTCGGCCTGTGTAACGTTGCTGGAAAACATTAAAGATTCGGAAAAGTGATGTCAGATCGCCGTCCTTTAAATCGTCGTCCAAAGTTGTTCTGTACTGGTTAAAATCCTTAATATCGCTGGCAAGAAAATAGTTCTTATTCTGGTCCAGGCTTTTGATAAATCGATCAAGTATTACTCCTGACAGGGAATCATTAAGAGGAACTTTTTTATAGTGATATTTTTCAAGCAGGGCCACCAGGTTTTTTGTGACGATAGATTGCTGTATATCCGGTTTCAATCCGGAAGCATCGCCGGTATCATCGAGGTTGACCCGAGGACTGGCCTGGCAGGCCAACGTGGCTGCTATACAAGCTGATAAAAATATTTTCTTTAACATATCCTTACAAGTTTTAAGATTCATTGATATGCGAACTAACAAAATAAAAATGACAAACTATTCAATAAAAAGAGGCAGCTTGTTACTGCCTCATGGTAAATTCTTTACCAAAAAACGCTTTCTGTTTAACTCAAAAAAACTGTTTTTGTTACAGGCTATTTAGATAAAAACGACAGGTTACTCTGTAAATGACCGTACTCTGTTATTACATTACTTGCAGCAGTATAGTCGCCCATCTGGCGATAAGTTTCGCCCATTCCACCTTTTATTTCAACGAGATTTGAAAGGTATTTATTTTGAGATGCAAGGTTTTCCGCTAATTTAAAATCCTCCAGGGCCAATTTGTGATCACCCGCGCTGCTTTTTAGCTGGGCAAGTTCGGTTAACAGGTTAATTCTTGACAATATATCGTTTTGAATATCAGCCATTTGAAGCGCCTGCAAGTAATACCATTTCGATTCGGTATATTTTGCCTGCCGTTCGTAAACCTTAGCAAGACATTCAAAGCTATGCATCTTACCGACTTTGCTTCCCATCCTCCTGAAAAGAGGAAGCGCTTTATGAATAATATACGTCTCAGCCTCTGAATAATTTTGTTGTAACGATTTTGTTTCAGCAATGCGCAGGTAATCTTCGGCTAATGGGATCGCCCGGTGCAAATTCATGTTCAACCGTGTAGCATAATCACTCATATTTAAGGCATCGTTATATTTCCCTGCTTTATTTGCTACCACTGCCGCGGCTGTAACCAGATAACTCAGCTGCTCTTTATCTGCCATCGCTTCCGAAAGAGCTACTGATTGCTGCAAATAACCAAGCGCCTTTTCGTAATCTGCCTTTCTGCTATAATAACAAGCCAGGCTATTAAGACTTAAAATCCGGTTACGGTAGTCATTTGCACGTCTGAATGATTCATCCATTTGAATCAATGAGGCAATATTTTTTCCATCCGGCTCCTGGTAGAGATTTATTGGCGAAAACAAACTATTAATGGTTTGGAGCTCGGTTGCTGTCTTGAAATAGCTGCTTGTCGCGTAGTTTTTAAACCAACTGTCAACAGCTTGTTTCCGTAAAGTTGCCGAATCAACTGGCGGCGGCAGAAAAAACGCTTCCGGTCCGACTTTTACTGTTTTATATAATTTTGTTTTTTGCTGCGCGTAAACGCTGTCAGCGCCAGGCAAATAGTTGTCTGCACCGTAACTCTTCAATGCAGTAACCGAAACCAACACCGCAATAACCCAATATTTGTTAATCATCCCCTTTTTAAAATCAGCTTTGTAATTATCCAACTCACCAATATAACTACAAAACTACATTTTTTCAATTACTATATGATTATCACTTCGTTAAGATTTTTTTTGAAAGTATAATGATAAAGGCTATGACGATAAGCGAAAGTGGAAACACAACCCAAATCCAGTTGATTTTATAAGGATTAACTACAACAGGTCTTTTCAATTGCACTTCCTGTTTTTTAAAGAGATTGTGGACAAATTCAAGTGCATTGGCTGAATCCAATGCCTCTAATCGTCTAGCGGAATCAACCAGCGATAAGTAGTTTTCCTTTAAGATCTTGCTTTTTTTTTTGACCCATTTTGGCGTATAGCTGGCTCATAGCCAGCTTCACATCGCTTAAAAGGCGTACCGATTTGGTTTTTTCGGCAAGCTGTTGGGCCTCTTTTAAATCGCGAAGGGCTAAGTCGTAATCATTTATTGAGATCTTAACCTGCGCAAGTTTAGTTAAGGAAGTGATGATCATTGAAGTATCTCCAATAGTACGGGCAAGTTCATTACCCTGCAGGTAAAACCATTTAGCTTCCGAATACCGTTTTTGATCCTGGTAAGTACCCGCAAGTACATTAAAGCAGCCTATTCTGCCGGTGTTATCTTCACCGTTGCGGAACTTCGGCAAGGCATCTTTCAAAATAATCGATTCGGCATCAATGTACTTTTTTTGTTGTCTTCTGATAGAAGCTATCTGTACATAGTTTTTCGCCTGACCATTTTTAATGGCCGCCTTTTCAAACCGGCTTATCGAATAAGCGAAGTATTTAATTGCTTCGTCAGTATCATTTTTACGATAGTTGAGCCTGGCTATCTTAAACGCCAGCTCACCTGCCAAAGAATCACTTTCTGTGCTGGTGAGCAATAATAAACCCTTCTCATAATAGCGCAGGGCGTCATCACTCATTTTATTTGCAGCATAAAAGTCAGCGTAGCTTTCGTTAACACTGGCTAAGCCAATTTGATTACCTATTTTCCTGTATAAGCTCTCCGCCTTCAACAGTTCGGCAAAAGCGTCATCGGGTCGCTTTTGAGAGAAGTACTGCCTGGATGTAAGGTAATATCTGTTTGCCTTTTGGTTATTTTGCAGGAAAACGCTGTCTGAAGCAGAAATTTGCGCCATCAGCAAGCATGGGGCTAAAAACAAAAAAAGCGCGTATAAAAATTTCATTTAGTATATAGAGGAATAATAATGAAATGTATGAACATACAGTTTATGAAAGTGTTTTAACAGGAATTATTATAAAGCAATGCAGCTAATAAAGCTGCGCATATTAAAAATCGGATATTTGTACAATGGCAACATTACCTCCTTTAGCAGAAAGAATGCGCCCTACTAACCTTGATGAATATGTCGGGCAGCAACATCTTGTTGGAAAAAATGCCATTTTACGACGCGCCATAGAAAGCGGAAACCTTCCTTCAATAATTTTGTGGGGGCCACCTGGCGTGGGAAAAACAACCCTTGCATATATCGTCTCCAAACAGCTGAACCGCCCTTACTTTAATCTGAGCGCTATTAATTCAGGAGTAAAAGATGTTCGGGATGTAATTGACAAAGCTGCCAAACTGAAGGAAGAAGGCGGCGATCTTCCGATTTTATTTATCGATGAAATTCACAGGTTTTCAAAATCTCAGCAAGATTCATTACTGGGTGCGGTTGAGCGCGGCTTGGTTACGCTAATAGGCGCCACAACAGAAAATCCATCATTCGAAGTGATATCAGCTTTGCTTTCCCGTTGCCAGGTTTATATCCTTAAACCACTTGAGGAAGAGGATTTGATTTATCTTTTGAACTATGCGGTGACTGAGGACGAATATTTAAAGTCGAAAAAAATAATCATCCAGGAGTATGAAGCTCTTTTGAGACTATCTGGCGGCGATGCTCGAAAATTGTTAAATATACTTGAACTGGTAGTAAATGCCGTTGCAGATAAGCCGCTAACTAACGAGCTTGTTTTGCAGAATGTGCAGCAAAATTTAGCATTGTATGATAAAGCAGGTGAACAGCATTACGATATCATTTCGGCTTTTATAAAATCTATACGTGGAAGCGATCCTAACGCGGCGGTTTACTGGCTCGCACGAATGATTGCCGGCGGCGAAGATCCGCTTTTCATTGCCCGGCGATTGCTTATACTCGCTTCTGAAGACATTGGAAACGCCAATCCGAATGCTTTGCTGCTTGCCAATAATTGCTTTCAGGCGGTTAACGTTATCGGCTGGCCTGAATCGCGGATTATCCTGTCGCAAACTGTTACGTATCTTGCCTCTTCGGCAAAAAGTAATGCCAGCTATCAGGCTATCGGCAAAGCGCAGGAACTGGTATCGAGAACCGGAGATCTTCCCGTCCCGCTGCATATCCGTAACGCGCCAACCAAACTCATGAAAAATATCGGCTATGGAAAAGACTATAAATACGCCCATTCATACGAAAGTAATTTTATTGAACAGGAATTCTTTCCCGATCAGCTTAGCGGCACAACATTATATGAACCAGGCAACAACGCTTCTGAATTGAAACTCCGTGAAAATCTAAAGCGTTTATGGAAAGAAAAATACAATTATTGATCGCCTGCTTTTATATCTTACACCACTAATTTTATTACAATGACATATTGTTTAGGCATAAAAGTAAATGAAGGCCTGGTTGCATTAGCGGATACACGAATAACATCCGGAACGGATACGACAGTTAAAAAAAAGATATTCACCGAACAGCGTGAAAACTATTCCATATTTATTATGACAAGCGGACTGCGCTCTGTTCGCGATAAAGCAGTAGTTTATTTTAAAGAACTTGTTCAGCGTGATGAGTATAATAAGCTGTATAAAGTTGTTAACGCTTTTGGCGAACAGGTACGAAGAGTCGCTAAAGAGGATCAGCAGTACCTTGAAAAATCGGGATTCCGATTTGACCTTAATACCATTATTGGCGGCCAGTTAAAAGACGATGAGGAGCACAAACTATTTTTACTCTACCCCGAAGGAAACTGGGTCGAACTCGGCCAGGGCGCTCCTTTTGTTATTATCGGCAATTCGGGCCATGGCAAGGCGATACTCAATCGTACGCTCGAGGCAGCCTCAAGCATGAAGCTAGCCTTGAAAACGGGCTTTCTTTCTTTTGACTCAACTCGCGTAAGTGCTAATAATGTTGATTTCCCAATTGATGTAGTGCTGTATAAAAAAGACAGCTTTTGCCTTACTGAACATCGTTACGAACAAAGGGATCTCGCCAACATATCGGCTCAATGGGCTGAAGAACTAAAAGAAGCGCTTAATCATATAAGTGAGGACTGGATAGATGCAGCCTTCAACAAAATGCCAGCAAAACCTGAAATATCTACATCCACCGAAGCAAAATGAAGTTTAACATCACGGCAAAATTGCTATACCAGGTAGTAACCCCCGGTACTATCATTTTAAATATTCATGCTTTGCACACACCGGGTCAGACGATCACGGAAGAAAAATTTACTATTACGCCCTATTCGAAGTTTGAGGAGCTAACGTCTGCCCACGGCGAGAATCGTTTTATCAGGTTCGATCTTCCGCAGCAAGGTACTGTAGAAGTAAAGTATAGCGCCATCGTTGACAACAACACCAAACTTATCGATTTTACCGATCAGCCTGAAGTGGCAATTTGCGACCTCGATCCTGAAATATTTCCGTACCTGTATCCAAGCAGATATTGCCAGTCAGACAAATTATACAGATTCGCTATGCACCATTTCGGCATGCTGAATAATACTTTCGAAAAAGTGGCCGCATTAACAGACTGGATTCATGAAAATGTACAATACTTAAGCGGCTCAACGAACTCACAAACATCCGCATTTGATACGGTAACAGAATTAGCCGGCGTATGCAGGGACTTCGCTCATTTAGGAATTGCGCTTTGCCGGGCGCTTAGTATACCGGCCCGCTACTTTACCGGGTACGCATACAAGCTTTCACCGCCAGATTTCCATGCTTGTTTCGAAGCGTTCATTGGCGGCCAATGGGTATTGTTTGACGCTACCAAATTAGCTCCTTTAAATGGCCTGGTTAAAATAGCAACCGGTCGCGATGCCGCTGATACCGCTATTGCCACTATTTATGGCGAAGTAAGTTTTCTGTCGATGGCGATAAACAGCGAATTTGCGGACAATAACTTCGAGCCTTTCTATTACGATTCTAAAACACTTACAGGCATAAGTTATATGTAATCCTTAACAACCTTTTTATATTTGCTGAAACCTATTTGCCATGAACTTAGATTTAACAGGAAAGCGCGCACTGGTATGCGGAAGCACGCAGGGCATTGGAAAAGCTGCTGCAGTTGAACTGGCTTTACTTGGCGCAAGCATAACGTTGCTTGCGCGTAACGAAGACGCACTTAAAGACACCTTACAGCATTTGCCTGCAGATGATACTGAGTCGCATGATTATCTGGTAGCTGATTTTAGTAAGCCTGATGAAGTGAAAGCGGTGGTTGAAAAGTACCTGAAAGACCATAACGTTGATATCCTGATAAATAATACAGGTGGACCTCCGGCGGGTCCCGCACTTGACGCAGCTGCAGCTGATTATATTCAGGCATTTAACAATCACCTGGTTTGCAACCAGCTTTTGGTGCAGGCAATAACTCCTTATATGAAAAAAAGCGCCTGGGGACGAATCGTTAATGTTATTTCAACATCGGTCAAAACTCCATTGAAAGGTTTAGGCGTTTCAAATACTATTCGGGGAGCGGTAGCAAGCTGGGCAAAAACTCTTGCATCTGAATTGGGCCCATTTGGTATTACAGTGAATAATGTTTTACCAAGCACATCGATGACGGGGCGTCTTGAATCACTTATTAAATCACGCTCTGAGAAAGAAAGCAAATCACCTGAAGAAATCCAGCAGGACATGATCAGCCAGATTCCTGCCGGACGTATTGGCACCGCCGAAGATGTAGCCATTGCGATCGCTTTTCTCACTTCTCCCTCAGCAGGATACATAAACGGCATCAATCTACCGGTGGATGGCGGCAGAACTCCGTCCCTTTAGTCGGCAGACGTTTTGAGCCAGCTCAGTAAGTCATGTGTTTGATAACTGATATCAAGCAGCCTTGCGATACGGGAACCATTTATTTTTTTCCAGCTGTTTAGTTCATCTGTAAATTGCGGCGCTTCTAAATTCCTGACCGTCGCTGCTTCATAGTAAAACTGTTGCTTTTCGGGATGATCGGGGCTGCAAACATTGTAAATACCGCCGAACTTATGTTGCTTGATGATTTCGTAGACAACCTGTATACAGTCGTCCAGATGAAGCAGGTTAACCGGCGACTTACCGTTTGGAATATTCTTTTTCCCGGCGAAAAACCTTCCCGGATGCCTTCCCGGTCCGACTAAACCAGCAAATCTCAAAACGGTTAACGTAAATGACCCATCCTCAAGTAACATATTTTCGGCCTCAAGTAAGGCTCTGCCAGAATCAGTTTCTGGTTGAGGAACAGTGTAATCATCTGCTTCGGTGTTAGCATTACGATAAACCGATGTCGAACTGATGAAAATCACTTGTTTTATCCTGTACCTGTTTATGAAATTAATCAGACCGGATATTTTCGCGGCATAATTCTCAGTGTCTGGCCCTGGTGGAATAGCTATTATCAGTATTTCAGACTGCGAGAAAAATTTATGATAGTCACCAATTGGTTTTGGCTCCAACTTTAACAAGTAAGCATCGATCTCATTGTCAGCCAATAGAGCAAGTTTAGCTTCAGTCGTGGTGGAACCTTTTACTGAATATCCATTGCTTACTAAAAATTTTGCTAGCGCGAAGCCAAACCATCCGCAGCCAAAAACGTTTATAAACGGTAATTTCATCTAATATCCTGACGAAGTTACGTGTACCTAAGCTTATTATTAACTATTTAAAATAAAATTTATGAAAACTATGAACATTAAAATAGCCACTTTATCGGTTGCATTTGCCGCATCTTCCCTTGTTATCAGCAGTTGTAACTCCCTAACTAAAACACAAAAAGGAGCGGCTATTGGCGCTGGCGCAGGCGGTACAGTTGGAGCTTTAATCGGTAAAGCAGCAGGAAATACCGCACTAGGCGCGATCATAGGCGGAGCAGTCGGTGGTACTGCGGGTGCTTTCATTGGAAGAAAAATGGATCGCCAGGCAGCCGAAATTCAGAATACAGTTCCCGGAGCAACAGTTATTCGCCAGGGCGAAGGTATCATCGTAAAATTTGATTCGGGTATCCTGTTTGATTTTAACAAGTCAGATGTTAAAGATGCCGGAAAAACAAACATATCCAACCTTGCAACATCGATGAAAAATAATCCTGAGACAAACATCCTGATTATTGGCCATACTGACGATGTCGGCAGTGACACGTACAACCAGGGATTATCTGAACGGAGAGCTAATTCTGTTCGTGACTATGCTGTAGCACAAGGCGTAAGTTCGGCACGTTTAAAAACTGAAGGTAAGGGCGAATCAGAACCAATAGGTGATAATACAACAGATGCCGGTCGCGCAGCTAACCGCCGGGTTGAAATTGTTATTGTCGCTAACGATCAAATGAAAGAACAGGCAAAACAAGCCGGCAATTAACATAATTGGTATTAAAATAAAAAAACCGCTCTTGGGCGGTTTTTTTATTTTAATCTTGCCCTTTCGAAAACCTTGATTATCTTTGTGTTGTGGTGAAAAAAGCATCAGTTTTAACTTTACTTTTACTTTATATCGTTGCAACGGCAGGATTCAGCATGAATATGCATCTCTGCGGCAAAAAGGTATCTGCCATATCTGTTAACAAACCAGCCAAATCCTGCTGCAGCAAGGCCGTTAAGTCCATGAAATGCTGTAAAGACAAACAAGTAAAAGTTAAGATAACAGACAAACAACAGAAAAGTGGCACTTCTAAAGCACCTGCCTCGTCTGAAATTCTTTTATTCCGGTTACCCGGTTTCGCTGATTTGTTCCAATCTAATATAACAGAACAGGAAACATCGCAAGGAATGCGGGCACCTCCAACGTCGCACATTTCCGCCTGCGTTATAAACTGCGTTTTCCGTATTTGATTCTGACCGGCTTCCCTATCGGTAACTCGGACAATTTTTATTAAAATCAGAATCATGAAATCACTAAAATTTTGGATGGCTATTGCCACCCTCCCTTTCATATCATTATCCGCTCGCGCACAATTTTTAAAAGCTGAAATTCAGGTAAGCGGCCTTACCTGCTCAATGTGCCAGCTGGCAACTCAGAAAGCCTTGAAAACAATTCCGTTTATAAGCGACATCAAGCCGGATCTTAACAAAAACATCTACGTAGTAACGTTTAAAAAAGATCAGCCTGTGGAATTGGACCAGATCAAAAGCAAGATAAAAGGCGCAGGGTTTTCAGTGAGCGATTTGGCAGTCGTTTTTAATTTTGAAAACCAAAAAATCGAGAATAACTATCATTTCAAATACGGCGGGAATATTTATCATTTTATGAATGTGCCGGCTCGGACACTCGACGGCCAGGTTAAGTTGAGCTTGCTGGACAAAGACTTTGTTCCATCTGCTGAGTTTAAAAAGATTGCTGCGCAAACCACTTACCCCTGCTACAAAAGCGGGTATATGGGGAAAGAGCGGGTGTATCACGTAACGATTTAAGCGGTGTATCAAATTATTTTTTTTGCGATAGCTTTTTTGCTATCGCTGGATAATTCCTATGCGCAGGAATTATATGTTTCGACCGAGCCGGCCAGTAATATGGCGAGTCGATCTGTCGGCATTCGGCTGGCTAACGAAGGAATGATAAATAACGGATTTAAGAATCGCACCAATCTTGAAGTTATGACTGGTGTTTCTAAAAATCTGATGCTCCATGGCAATGCTTATTTTTCTGATTTCTACCAGGACAAGCAGAAGTTTGAAGGACTCTCATTCTATGGTAAGTACCGTTTCCTGAGTATTGACAGCGTAAAAAAACACTTTCGTGGCGCTTTTTTTGCAAAGTATTCATTTAGCAATGATCCATTGGTAAATGATGAGATAAGCCTGGAAGGTGACAATAGCGGTATACAGGGTGGTGTTGTATTCACCAAGTTGCTTCATAAGCTCGCCGTTTCAGGTTCCGGAAATTACACCTACGCTTTTGACAATCAAAATTATGATTTCAGGCCGGGACAGGCACGCCAATCAATTGGTTACACGCTTTCGGGCGGATATCTTTTGTTTCCTAAAACTTATACAAGCTATAAGCAAACAAACGTGAATCTATATATCGAGTTATTAGGAAAGACCAATCCGGGCAAAGGACAAAATCTGATGGATCTGGCGCCGGCCATTCAGTTCATCATCAACAGCACGTTTCGTATTGACCTTTCACAACGCATACAGCTATGGAACAATATGCAGCGTACAGCTAAAAACATGTACCTGGTCAGGCTCGAATACAATTTTTTTAACGTTTATTGATTAAAGGTTAATTGCATGGCATCTGGTGCAACACTCACCAATTAGTTGAATGTTGCACTTCCGGCATTACCATTTATTCAATTTTCTGGTATTGATTATATGATTCAGATGATGGTTTCCGTGCCAAACATAAAGCCCAAGCATTTTCTTCAGGTTAGATTCGCCATGTTCGGCATGCTGGTAGCTTCTGTCAAAATCTTCTACATTTAATGTCTTTAAGAAAAACACCCAGCGTTTATGCAATGCGTCTAAAAGGTTGATCGAAACTTCAATCGGGCCATTCTTAGCCTCACCGCATTCGGCCCATATTTCTTCGTAATATGGCCTTACAGTTGGGTGATCTTCCGTATAGGCCAGCTTAAAACGAATGTAGGCGTTCATATGACTATCCGGTAAATGATGGATCACTTGCCTAAGTGTCCAGCCACCCGGGCGATATGGTGTATCTAGCTGCTTGTCAGACAGCCCGGCTGCAGCCTCTCGTATCTTTGCAGGAAGAGCTGAAATTTGATCTATCCATTCATCAAGCTGAACCTTACTAATATTTTCAGGCAGAACAAATTTTCCAATTGGATACCGCAGATTATCGTTCAGACTTTTCATAATTAAAAATTTAATCGTGGATGTACTTTGTTAATTAGCATATTGTTCACTGCTGATCTACCGTATTTAAGCACTGCGCTTGTTAAATTTTGTTAAATACCTACCTTGGACACATCTTTATACCTGAAGGTGTTGTAATTAACTGCATACCGCTGTAAATTCACACGAACTAAGATATGACAAAAAGATTTTTCGCGTTAGTATTTTTCGGCTTATTAAGCCTAAGTGCATTTTCAGAAACCTTTAAACCCGGCGTTGTAGTGATTGGCGGTAATTGTGCAGGCACGGCTTCAGCCTTCCAGGCATCGCGTTCCGGTGTTAAAACATTGCTCATCGAAAAGTCCACACAGCTCGGGGCTGATTTCACCCAACCTGTCGCATTTTATAAAGCCGGGCTTTACCAGGAGTTGGTGAAAAACATTTACAAGCTCCGTAAGGACAGCACATCATCAATCAATGCGGCAGCCGCTTCAACAATACTGAAAACAATGGCCGATACTGTGAAGAATCTCAAGCTACAGCTCAACACAACGTATAAATCAATAAAGAAATCGGGAAAGGGCTGGGAGATTAAGTTAAGCGATGGCACGACCGTACACACCGATGTGCTGATTGACGCAACTAGCTCCAACGAGGTCGTTTCTGCAACGGGAGGAAATCAGCCAATCATCGCCACGCCGTTTGTAAAAGACTTTTATAGCAATAAACTTTACCGCACCAGCGTAAGTGTTGGGCATGATCAGCAAAGCGGTGAGCCTTATTTCGTTCCCCTTGCGGCGTTAATTATAAAAGGGCAAGTGAACCTGGTGGCCGTTGGTAAGATAGCAGCGCAACAATCGTCGGCAGATGCCATGTTAAGCGGGCAGGCAGCAGGAGCTTCCGGAGCTTTCTGCTCATTTTTTAAAACTACTACAGAAACTTTAAATGTAAGGACGATACAGTCAGAACTGTTTAGCTATAAATCATTAGCCGTTCCATTTACAGATATTCAAACCAGCGATCCGGATTTTACAGCCATTCAACATATATCGTTATCCGGCGCTCTCCAGGGCAAAAAAAGCGGTGCAGAATTTAAGTTCAATCCTGATAGCACCGTTTCGACTGAAGAAATCCGGCTGGTATTTAAGGAATATGTATCACGCAGCCAGATCTGGTTCCTGGATAAAAAAATCGAAAAGATGACGCTGGGCGATATGCTTAGCCTGATTAAGTATACGGCTAACCGCGGCGATGAGTTGAATCGCGAAGTTGAGCGCGGCTGGGCCGGGTCTTTTAACTTCAAAGGAAAATTCGATCTCAAACATATATTGACACGCCGCGAGTTTGTGGTTTTATCTGAAAGTTATCTGAAGCCTTTCACCGTAAGGATTGATCTCACCGGCCGATTAGGAAGTTAATTATTGTACGCATCGTTTGATTAGTCAAAAAATGTGTAACGTTTTCTCACATTTTCACGGTTTTTAATACAAGCCCTGCAATAGATTTCTTCAAATGAAAGAGTTCTATATCTTTATTACGTAATCAAACTAACCAATTACAAACCGTTAAATTTTTCCCCCCTCTTTATTTACAAGTATAAGCCAGGGCGACGCCTTGGCTTTTTTGCTTTACCGTTTAACACCTTTTATAAGATGCCTGGTTTCAAAAGCGCGTAAACATGCTCGTCAATGAAATTTCCATTTTTGTAAGCAGCTTTCCTTTGAATAGATTCTTTATAAAAGCCGGCCTTTTCAAGCACACGCATAGAAGCGGCATTGTGCTCAAATACGTTTGCGTACAATCTCACATAAGTTAGCTTATTAAAGGCGTGATCAATCAACAGCGTCAAAGCCGCGGTCATGATGCCCCTACCGTGATACGGCTCACCCAGCCAATAGCCGACTTCTGCATTGAACCGGTTAATATCATACTGCGGCATTAAACCGATACCTCCGGCAAAATTGCCATCAACAGCGATAGCGAAATTCAAAACCGGACTAGCATTTTCGTTTACCTCGATCCATAATTCAGCGTCATTCATAGTGTACGGGTGAGGAAAGCGATCGCGGGTGAAATGCGGGATCATTGCGTTATTGGCGAGGCGCTGCAGATCCGCAACATCAGAACGAAGGTATGGCCGGATTTCAATCATGAAATTAAAATTAAGAATTGGCCAACGTACTTTGCCATCAGGCAGTAGATTCATTCAAGTTTATCTCTCTTTCTTTCGATTTCCCATGCTTACTCATATCTTGTACGCTTGTTTCAGCTTACTCATTATCAATTTCCATGAAAAGAATTCTCATTATAATTTCCTTGTTAGCTCTTTTCCATACTTCGAATGCTCAAAAACTTACTTCGCTTACGGTTGATAAAATCATGCGGGACCCTAAATGGATGGGTGTGTCACCTGATAATATCCGCTGGAGCGACGACAGTCGTAAGATCTACTTCGACTGGAATCCCGATTCGGCCAAAAGAAGCCAGTTGTTCTCAATAACAGTAAATGGAAATCGTAAACCGACCAAACTGAGTGCGCCGGAAAAAAAGAACCTGCCCTCCGAAGACGGAGAATTTAATAAGCTATACACCCAAAAAGTGTACGACAAGGATGGAGATATTTACCTGCTGAATGTTAACGACAACAAAATAACCCGTCTTACCAATACACTCGAATCCGAATATAATTCGCGCTTCAATGCTGATGGCAGCAAAATCCTTTTCATGAAAAACGACAACCTGTATTCGATGAAGTTAAACGGCGCAGAGTTAACGCAGTTAACGAATTTCATTCGCCAGGGAAATAACCGTACTAAATCAACAACCGAAAAAGAAAACGAGCAAGTCAAATGGCTCAAAAAAGAGCAGCTTGATCTGTTCGACGTACTTAAGGAAAAAGCAAAGGATGCAAAACTTGATTCAATCGAGAAAAAGGAAAACCTTGTTAAAAGGCCAAAAGAGATTTCCCTCGGGAACAAATCTTTGAGTTATTTACAGATCAGTCCGGATAGCCGTTTTATTACATATCGCCTGATCACTCCCGCTGAGGATTCGCGCTCAGCCATTGTTCCGAATTATGTAACTGAATCAGGTTTCACCGAAGATATTCCCAACCGCACAAAAGTCGGCGCCAATCAATCGACCTTTGAGTCCTTTATTTATGATACCGTCCGTGATTCTGTCTATAAAATCTCAACTAAAGAAATTCCGGGAATCAAAGATTTGCCCGACTACCTGAAGGATTATCCGAAACTGCTGGAAGAAAAGAAAAAGCTAAACGCCGATCGTTCTGTAGTGACAAGCGGGCCGTTTTGGAGCGAAGACGGCAAGAACGCTGTAGTAATAGTTCTTTCAAGAGACAATAAGGACCGATGGATCATGAAACTTGACCCTGCAAGCGGCAAACTTGCTTTGCTCGACCGACAGCGGGATGAAGCATGGATCGGCGGGCCAGGCATCGGCGGTTATAATGGTGGTGAAGCCGGCTGGACAGATAACACACATTTCTATTACCAAAGCGAACAAAGCGGTTATTCGCATCTCTACCTCGTCGACGTAATCGATAAAAACAAAAAACAGCTCACAAGCGGAAAATGGGAAGTACAGAGCCTCTACCTGTCGCGCAATAAAAAGTGGTTTTACTTTACTGCCAATATCGAACATCCGGGCATTACCCATTTTTATAAGATCCCCGTTACTGGCGGCGCGCCGGTAAAACTTACTTCGATGAAGGGCGGCAACCAGGTGAGCGTCTCACCCGACGAAAAATGGCTGGCGATCCGTTATTCGTACTCAAACAAACCGTGGGAGCTTTATTTGCAAGCCAATAAACCGGGAGCAAAATCAATTCAGATTACCCGTTCAACAACCGCAGAATTTAACTCCTACGCATGGCGCGAGCCCGAGGTGATTAAGTTTCAAAACCGTTATGGCTCGGATGTTTACGCGCGGATCTATCAGCCTAAAACGCAAGCGCCAACAAAGCCGGCGGTAATATTTGTGCATGGCGCAGGCTACCTGCAAAACGTTCATTACTGGTGGAGCAGCTATTTCAGGGAG
This sequence comes from Hufsiella arboris, assembly GCF_009834875.1. Classification (GTDB taxonomy): domain Bacteria; phylum Bacteroidota; class Bacteroidia; order Sphingobacteriales; family Sphingobacteriaceae; genus Hufsiella_A; species Hufsiella_A arboris. The sequence goes on from NZ_WVHT01000001.1 coordinate 325,620, forward strand.
TATATGTTTAACAACTTCCTTGCCGATAACGGGTACACGGTTTTAGATATCGATTACACGGCAAGCTCAGGCTATGGACGCGATCACCGCACAGGAATCTACCGCCACATGGGCGGTAAAGATTTAACCGACCAGGTCGACGGCGCCAAACTGCTGATTGAAAATTACGGCGTAGACCCTAAACGAATCGGTTTATACGGTGGCTCTTATGGCGGGTTTATGACGCTGATGGCATTATTTACGCAACCCGATGTATTTGCTTCAGGCGCGGCTCTGCGTTCGGAACCGACTGGGCGCATTACAATCATGGCTATACTTCCAATATCTTAAACGAACCGTTTACAGATGAAAAGGCTTACCAGCAAAGCTCGCCGATCAATTTCGCCAGTGGATTAAAAGGGCATCTCCTTATGTGCCACGGCATGGTAGACCAAAATGTAAACTTCCAGGACATTGTTCGGCTGAGCCAGAAGCTTATCGAATTAAAAAAGGACAACTGGGAGTTAGCAGTTTACCCTGTGGAGGATCATGGTTTTGTACAGCCCAGCAGTTGGACGGATGAGTATAAGCGGATATTTAAGTTGTTTGAGGAGACGTTGAAGAAAAGAATCCAATGAAGAAAAGAATAGCAAAGCATATTAAAAATCAGGATTTTGTTAAAGTGTATATAACAAATACGGATGATTACGAGATAGACCACTTTAACGGGATTATTTATGAGCAAAATGACAAATTCATTTTAATGTGCGACACATTTGATTTCAATTTTGATGGGTTTATTGTGTTAAGAAAATCTGATATCTCCGAGATAAAGTGCACTGAAAATGAAAAGATCTTTAAACAAATTATCGACAATGAACGAATCACAAACTCAATAACAAAAAAACGTCTGGCCATAAATGTTACGCTAAGTGCCTTCAAAGAAATGTTTATACAACTAATGTATTTGAAATTGCCCATCATAATCGAATGTAAATATGGAAAAGATGATAGATTCCAGATTGGGCCGATTTGCGAAGTAGATGAGAAAAAAGTAAAGCTAAAGCACTTCAATGCTTCAGGTGAATTTGATCTGAAACCAACAACCGCTAGATATAAAGAAATTACATTTTTCAGGATAGACTCGCCTTATGCAAACATATTTTATAAATACGCCAAAGAAATTGAATGATTAGCTCCTCTATGTGTTTATAATCTTTTCACAAACCATTCAATCTTTAAATCTGGAAATGAACAATTCGCATTACTATTAGTGAGCAGCCCCGGCTTAGCTTGGACGTATATTCCTTAAACTGGCCTAATACGATTTCCGTGTTTTTGCCTTTGCGTCAAAGATTTGCCAGCGACGGGAATATTAAGTTGTTCGAGGAGACGTTGAAGTGAAGTAGAAGTACAAAACCCTGACAAGCATGTATTGACGAACAACAAAAAGCACGTGCAATAAAATAGATACATGCACGTATATTATTTCTTATTTTTATTAAACGGCAGCTATGAATACCAAACTAACTCTGACGATTGAACGCAATGTCATTCAAAAGGCAAAAAGCTATGCGAAACAAAAAAATAGCAGTCTTTCCGGCATTATAGAAAATTATCTTAAAAGTCTGACCAAAGAAGATAGCAAAAACAAGAAGACCCAGCTTTCTCCCGTCGTTAAATCATTTAAAGGTTCATTTAACATGCCAATCGATTTTGATTACAACGAAGAACTGAGAAAAGGCCTTCAGGAAAAGCACCTGTGATGGACCACGTGCTTATCGACACAGATGTAATACTTGATTTATTCTTTGACCGCGAGCCGTTCGCTGAATTTGCTACCGAAATATTCCAACGTTGTGAAAGTCAAGAAATGAAGGGATTCACAACACCCGTCATAATCAGCAACGTTTATTATATCCTAAACAAAGTAGCAAAGCACGAAGTGATCATTGAAAAATTAGAACAGCTTTTGGCATAATCGAGATTGCTGACATGAAATAAAGAGATTGCTATAGAGGCTCTGAATTCAAAGTTTGGAGATTTTGAAGACGCATTGCAAAATTTTGCAGCTATCAATCACGGCGAGATCAGTATTATTTTAACAAGGAATATTAAAGACTATGAAAAAAGCAGTTTGGCTGTCTTAAGCCCCGAATTATATTTGAAAGGATAACTGGCTTTTAACTATTGTATCAGCATAAATAAAGTATTTATTCACGCGATTTCGGAGCTATCCAAGTTAGTGAGGACACGAACCTGGAATAAGCGAGAAGATTACGAAGTCGTGCACCAGGCAATTGGATCTATTAAGCAGCGAAAGATGAAAAAGATATCGGAACATATTAAAATATCTATTTCAGGCTTTCTGGCAATTGCCGCCTGGACATCATTTTTAACGAGCAGCTGTAAAACTGAAATTTATCGCTCGAAGAATCAAGTTAAAAAGATTTATGTTAGCGAGTTCAAATTGGTTTATGTTGAAAGTGTGCTGAAAAAATCCTTTAACAACTCCATAAGTATTCAGGAAATTTTGAACGAGGACAAGAGTGGTTTTACTGAACCAATTTTAACTTTAGAAGATCATAAATTCATTGACAGTTTGACGACAACTGAATGTCGGAACCTGCAAATCGATTCAGCAAATAGCATAGGGCGAACTGCTGAAGGCTCGGAAGGAAAACACGTCTTGAGTTTTATTATAGAGAAAATTGAAAGTCGCGACTTACAGCATTTAGCAAAGAAACGTTATAAGATCGCCAAAGGGCATGGCAATTTCGCCTATTGGTAGCCGACGGTCAGCTGGCTGAGTCTGCAGATATCTTCTACGAAACAATCGACCTTCAATTAAATCTGGAAATGAACAGTTCTTATTACTATCAGTGAGCAGCCCCGCTTTTCCCTCCAAATCCTCAGTCGTACCTCCTTCCGGGTTTTCCGGTGCGGGTTTAAAATGAATGGTTATGCAACAAACCGGCGCCACGTTTTTTCCGATAAAAGTATGTCCCAACGGTTTTAAACCCAACAGCAGCGGCAGCTTTTGCCGGGTAAAAGAAATTATAACCAAGCACAACCTTTCCCCGGCAAAACTATAGCGAATGGCGGGGCTATCGTAACCAAAGTGGCAATGCAAGTGCTTTTCAAAAAGAAAACTGAAACCTGTTAACTCTTACCGCGGTTCATATTTCATAAATTGTAAACTTTTATTCCACACGTTCGTGCTTCATGACCCGAATCATTTCACAACTCAGCGCTTCAACTAATTTGCCTGTTTTAAGTATCTTGAATTCTGTTTAACTCAATAACTTTTACCTAATGAATCAGCACCTTCCCAAAGCTATCGACGGCTTAATTTTCGACCTGGACGGAACGCTGTGGGATGCATCGAACACCTGCACCCAGGCGTGGAACCAAACATTTAAAGAATCCGGGCATGGCGATCACGTGCTGGACGATGCGACAATCCGCTCCTGGTCGGGAATGAAAGTTGAAAAGATATTTGATCAGTACCTGGATTTCATTCCTAAAAGTAGCCAGGAGGAAGTTCTTGAACGCTATAAACACCAGGAATCCCTTTTTATGAAACGATATGGCGGGGAACTGTTTCCTGGCGTGAAAGATGTGCTGAGAGAATTAAGCGAATCCTTTAAACTTTTTATAGTGAGTAACTGCCTCGCGGGATATATCGAAAACTTTATCAGTTTCAACCAACTGGATGGATTGTTTACTGATTTCGAATCGTCGGGTAATACCGGTTTGGCGAAAAGTGATAATATTAACCTCATTATAGAGCGCAATGAATTACATTACCCGGTTTACATCGGCGATACGGTTTGGGACCAGGAAGCGGCAGGAAAAAGTAACGTTCCTTTTATTTATGCGGCGTATGGTTTTGGAAAAGCCAATCGCCCGGAAATAACAATTGCCGCGTTCGACGAACTACGGCAATTGTTGCTGACATGAGCACCTGCAGGAATCGAAATTTTATACAAACCCTAAGCCCCGGAACTTCTTATTAAGCACCTGTTCATTATTCACATCCAGCCATTTATCCAGAACGGTAGCGTAAACATCCCTGAAATCAACCTGGTACTTTAAGTCGCCGTTATCCAGATTTTGAAGATCCGGCGCGTTGTTGAATATCCCGGCTTTATTAAGTTTTCCACCGAAAAGCAATACGTTGTTGGCAGTTCCATGATCGGTGCCATTGCTTGCGTTCTGCTCCACACGACGTCCAAATTCCGAAAATGTCATCACCAGGGTGTCATTCAGCTTGCCTGTTTGTTTCAGGTCTTTAATGAAAGCCGCCACACCTTCCGAGTATATTTTCAATTGGCGGCCTTGCTGATTCTGTTGCCCTACGTGAGTATCGAATCCGCTAAGCGAAACGTAATAAACCCGCGTATTCAACCCCGAATTAATAAACTTTGAAACGGTTTTGAGTTCATTTGCAAAAGGTGTTTGCGGATATTCGGCCGCTACTTTATAAGTTTTTGAGGTTTGTTGTATGTAAGAAGCTGACGAGTAAGTCTCGATCATTGTTTTATACAGGTATCCTAGATTATCTTCGTTCAGGTGCTCGTCGTGGTTATCGAGAAGGTCCTTGAAAAACGGCTCACGGGTGTTTTGAAACAGCTTGTTCGCATCCTGAACGGCAATTCCCTTTTTGCTAACGCCTTTCATGGCCAGTGAAAGTGTATCATCAACCTCTATCGCTGTGTAAGGATATTTGCAGCTCTGACAATTGGAATCCAGATAACGGCCTATCCAACCGGTTGAAAGAAACTGATTAGAATCGCTGGCAGTTTGCCAGATATCCATTGAGCGAAAATGCGACCTGTCGGGATTGGGATAACCCACCGAATTGATTACCGACATCCATCCCTGGTCGTAAAGCTCTTTTAACGCTGCCATGTTGGGATTCAATCCCTGCATATCGGTCAGCTTTACGATCTGCTCGGGTTTAATGCCTATAGTGCGGCGCTTCTGATAATAGATATCATTACCGTAAGGAACGATTGTATTCAGTCCATCGTTTCCCCCGGAAAGCTGGATAATTACCAGGTTTTTGTGTCCGGAAAGTTCATCGAAAGCAAGTGCTTCAAATGGCTTCAGGAATGATGGTATCATGAAAGCGCCTGAAGCAAGGGCCGTATGTCTTAAAAAATCTCTTCTTTTCATAGTCTGAATTTAACAAAGCTGGTACTCCGGAGTGCTTACTGCTTCTATAGCCGCATTTTTAAGGCCACCGCTTTGTTTAAGCGTATTCATTATTTGTGACACCGGCTTGGGCTGCAATAGAAACTCTGCCATGAGTGAAGGGTCGGCACTAGCAGGGAACTGTGCCAGGAATTTATCCCAGTTTGCAAACGTCTGCAGCTTGCGCGAAGTTGTCTGCTTCTGGATTCCTTTCTTTAATGCAATCGCGGCTTCATCTTCCGGGTCGGCTTTACCGCTAAATTCGATCTCGCCATCGTTTAGTATCAGCGACGGAATTTTGAGACGCAGCATTAATGACGAGCTGTCGATCCAGTTTTTACCTCCCGGCCAGCCAGCCACATTAGGCGGGTAGAACAGAGTCTGCCCAAGCGCCGACTGGAACTTCAGTTGTACCTCTGGAATTTTATAATCGATGGAAAACTGCCTGTTAAGGCCAACGATTAATTCTGCGGGAGACTTTATCTTATTGCCCATATTGGCAGAATTGTAGAACCAATCCGAAGTAAACATCATGTGAAGAAGATCACCGATGTTATATTTGCGTTGATAAAAATAGTCCGCAAGTTCTTTTACCCGATTCTCGTCAGGTGTATCATTTACAAAGAATACATACAGCTTGCGGGTGATAAACTGCGCAGCTTCGGGCCTTTCCAAAATTATATTTATAATGTCGTTTCCGTCGAAGTTTCCTGTTTTCCCAAAGAATGTCTTTACGCCGTCATCATGTACAAACGGCCGGTTGATATATTCGCCATCGCGATTATAACCCCATCCGGTAAATGCCCTCGCTGATTCTTTAATGTCTTGTTCGGTATAATTTCCCCTTCCAAGTGTAAAAAGCTCCATCAGTTCACGGGCGAAATTTTCGTTGGGATGTCCTTTTTTGTTTTGCTGATTGTTTAGGAATTGCAGCATGGCCGGCGAGCGTGAAACGGCAAGCAGCATGTCTTTGAAATTACCAAAAGCATATTCGCGGTGTATGTTATTCAGTTGTTTTAACGGGCCGGGGAAAAACCCGCGGCAAGCGAAATGCCCATGCCAAAAGAGAGTCATTTTCTCACGCAGCTGTCCGCGCTCTGTCGACATTTTATCATACCAAATGAGATTCATGTCTTTTGTGAGGCTGCGGGTATCTTTAATCAATTGTTTCTTTTCGTCCGGCGTCAGTTGAGCCATAGCCTTGATCGAACTTTTGGGAACGTATTCCTGGTCAAGCTCAAGTGGTTCCCATTTTTTAGATTCTGAAAATAGATCGTCGACTGCCTTGGAAATACTATGATGCTTTTTAGCTTCGAGGTCATTGTAGCTGATACCGAATCCGGCTCTTGAATAAAGATGTTTAATCTTCAACTGATTTGAAGTAAGTGCCATGTAAGCAAATTTAACTTATGACCACTTTAACGCCTAATGGTTTAAATTTGTCCGGCCTTTCCAATATTCTAATGATTTTCCAACTTGATAATGACCTTTGGTTTCCGGATCCCGAACTGGCAGAAGATGACGGCCTGCTAGCCGTAGGCGGCGACTTAGGTCTTGATCGATTAAAACTTGCTTACGAACATGGTATTTTCCCCTGGTATTCGGATGATACCCCCATCCTTTGGTACTCACCTCATGAGCGATTTGTTCTTTTTCCTGAGAGATTGAAAGTCAGTAAAAGTATGCGAAAGGTCATGGAATCGAATCAGTTCAGTATTACCCAGAATCGATGTTTTGAAGAAGTTATCGAGGCCTGTTCGGAAGTTCCGAGAGAAGGTCAGGACGGAACCTGGATAACCATGGAAATGAAGAAAGCTTATATTGATCTCCATCAAACAGGATTCGCGCATTCGGTAGAAGTTTGGCATAACGGCGAACTGGTTGGTGGATTGTATGGGGTGCAGGTAAACAACATATTTTGCGGCGAAAGCATGTTCAGCAAAGTAAGCAATGCCTCAAAAGCTGCACTTATATGGCTTTGCCAAAACAAGAATTATAATTTAATTGACTGCCAGGTACATACCGATCACCTGAGCAGCCTCGGTGCCGAAATGATTATGCGGGAAGAATACTTAAATATACTTAATACGATTAGATAACATTCTTGTCACATTAACAATTAAAGTCTTATCACTTAATTAAGCTTTGTAACTTTACTTATTTATTTTAAGACGTTATGGAAATTTACCTTGTGCCCACCGACTTCTCACAAACTTCTATCAACGCCGCCAAATACGCGGCGCAGCAATCCACACAAACATCTCCATCAAAAATAATATTACTGCATTCCTACTATGTTTCGGAGTACGAAACGCTGCTTCCATCAGCGGATTTCACCATAACAACACCGGAGTATATAATTGCAGAAACAGAAAAAAGAGGAAAAACACTCGAAGACCTAAAAGTAACAATATCGGAGCTGGCGGGAGTCAATTGCATTGTCGAAACGCATATCAGCGCATTCCCAGTAATCCGGGCGGTACACAACGCTATCAGTGATTACGAACCGACGTTGGTAGTCATCGGAACAAATGGCGGAGATCTCGACAATAGTGATTTGGGCAGCAACGCTTTGGTAATTTCGAAAACGAGCCCCATACCTGTTTTGGTAGTACCACCACAAGTGCGCTGGCAGCAAATTAAACGCGTTGTGTTAGCATGCGACCTGAAAAAAGTTAAAGAAGTTATTCCGTTGAAAAGCTTAAAGAAAATATTTGACACCTCATCACCTGTTCAGCTTCTGGTATTGAACATCTGCAAAGACAGCCAAAATCTGGATGAGTCTGAACATTCTGCGTTACAGGAAATACTTGCTGAATTTAATCCACAATATTTTTTCAGGGAGCATACTAATGTACTGCAAGGGATTGTTGAATTTACCAAGGAGCAGCACGCGCAAATAGTTATTGCACTACCTAAAAAGTACAGCTTTTTCACCGGTCTGCTACATACAAGCCTTACTGAGCAATTGGCGGATCATCTAAGTATCCCGGTTCTGTTGCTAAAAGACAATTAAGAACTTAGTTTAAAAGTTCCCTGATATCATCAGCAGAAAGTGATTTAACGAAGCTTTCCTCTGTCGTGATCAGCGAGTCTGCCACAACCTGTTTGCGGTTTTGGAGCGCGAGTATTTTTTCCTCCACACTGTCGCGGGTAATGAACTTATAAATGAACACATTTTTCGTTTGCCCGATACGGTGTGTACGGTCGATTGCTTGCTGTTCGATTGCCGGATTCCACCATGGATCAAGGATAAAAACATAATCGGCACCGGTTAGGTTCAAGCCAACACCGCCTGCTTTAATTGATATCAGGAATAACCGGATATCATCATTTTCCTGGAACTCGGTTACTATTTCGCCCCGATTTCGCGTTGCGCCGTCAAGGTATAAATATGATATTTCTTCTTTATCAAGATGATCGCGATAGATCTGCAGCTGCTTTACGAATTGGGAAAAAACCAAAACCTTGTGACCTCGCGATAACACGTTTTGCAATGTTTCGATAACCGTTTCAAACTTGCCTGAGTCGCCGGTATAAGTTTCGTCGACCATTGCCGGGTGGTTTGCTATCTGCCGAAGTTTTATCAGTCCTTGAAGAACTTTAATCTGAGTTTGCGCATACGTTCCGTCCTCTATTCCTTGTAAAAGCTGGTTACGGTATTCGGATTTTGTTTTTTCATAAAACTCAGCCTGTTCGTCACTCATCTGGCAATAAAAAACTTTTTCAGTTTTAGGCGGCAGTTCGGTGGCAACCTGCGTTTTCGTCCGCCTTAAAACAAAGGGCTTGATTAATGCCTGGAGTCTTCGTGCCTTGTCTTCATCTTTCTTTTTTTCGATTGGCGTAGCAAAATCGTTTTGGAAGAAATGCTGATTTCCAAGCAGTCCAGGATTGATGAACGACATTTGTGTCCATAAATCATTTACTGAATTTTCTACCGGTGTGCCACTCAGAATCAATCTGTGCTTTGATTTCAACAGTTTAACAGCATGATACGCTTTAGACGCCGGATTTTTAATATTCTGACTCTCGTCTAAGATGATATAATTGAAATATAAACCTTTGAGCAAATCGATATCGACGCGAACAACGCCATACGTGGTGAACACAACGTCATAATCAATAAATCGTTCAATATCCTTATTACGAAAGCTGCCAGTATGGGCCAGGACTTTCAAATCAGGTGCAAATTTCTCCGCCTCCTTTTGCCAATTATAAACCAGCGACGTAGGCATGATGATTAATGAGGGCGAATGCTCTCCAGCATTTTCTTCCTTAACTTTTTGAAGCAAAGCAAGGGTTTGAACAGTTTTCCCTAATCCCATATCATCTGCCAGGCAGCCACCAAAATTGTATTTCCGTAAGAAATGAAACCAATTGTAACCGGCTTTCTGGTAAGAGCGAAGTGTGCCTTTAAAGCGAAGAGGCACGCCAATGTCTTCAATTTCGTTAAAGTCAGACAAACGCTGAAGCTTTCTGTCTATGGTAATGCTCGCCAGTTCACTATTCGCGAAATCATTAATTAAACCGATATGATGTTTCTGCAGCTTAAGCGAGTTCGTCCCTTCTGTGAAATGCAGCAGGTTGGCATATTGAGAGAACCATTTATCTGGTATTACTGCAATTTCGCCGGAAGGCAAAACAAACTCATGTATTTTATTGAGGATATGATTTTTTAATTCAATAAAAGGTATTTGATACGGCCCGAAATACACGATGGCGTGAAGGTCGAACCAGTCGTTGGTTTCCTTGATATCGAGATCTATCTTACTTTTCCCGAATAGAAATTTCTTATTACCGTCCGGCTGTTCAAATACAAATCCTTTTTCAACGAGTTCTGTGTGGTGATCATTCACCCAATTTATGATGCTAAACGAAGCGTCAGTGTCTTCAGAAAGATCGGCACGATCAATTTCGAGATTTGAAAACAAGGTACCTGATGAAACCAAACCCAGGCCTATCAATTCATTTAATTTATTCGATTCCCACTTTAAGGAACGTTTAACACGATGAAAGATATAGTCGTCGCCAATTTTTTCAGTACGGACTGACACCTGCTTGTCGCTCGCTGCTGCAAAAGCATAGTTTCCATATTTGAAATAAAGCTGCAGCTGCGATACGCCACCGGGAACATAGATCATCTTTAAAACAGGCACAGCTTCATACTTTTCAGTACGAATCTCAAAGCCTTCGGCGTAAACATGATATTTCTCAATAAGGGGACTTACAAACTTCTCGAAATACGCTTTCTCAGAGGTTTTTGGTATGGAAATGTATCGCTTGTTTAAAAATGGCTGAAGCTTTTTACCTTCTATATTTTGTTCGAAAAAGTAGAGCGTATCGTCCAGCAAAAGCCAGGCGGGCTGATTGCTGATAACCTGCGCATCTTTAAACATAAACTCTATACGCATCGATTGGTATTTGATAGTTGGGAAATACCTGGTTTCATTCTCATCACGCCGAAAGTGGAAAAGAACCGATGCGGCTTCTTCAGCAAGGTACAACCTGCGCTCCACGGGCCATCCCTCCTTGCTCATTAAATAAATTTCTTTGGCTTTCAGCAACGCGAAAGCGTCACTCATCCTTTTTTCAATCTTCGGACGGATGACTTCAAATAACTTGTCATCAAAAATTTTTGTAAAAAACTCGACCGGCCTGATAGGTTTTTTATAGTAACGCTTGATTATGTTACCCTGCTCGGTTTCTTCCAGCAATTTGATCAGCTTCCAATCGGTATCATCAAGAATTTTTGAAAATTCCTGTGCGGTTGCGGTGAACAATCGCTGATAGGTAAGCGAAAAATCGCCATCCGGATTTAACTGAACAACATGTGGCTCAATCAAATAACCAAGATACTCGTGTTTACATATCGAGTAAACCAGCTTGCAGGGTTTGGAACTATCAACGCGTAACATATAGGTAAAGCAAAATTATTTCAAGGTAGATGTCTGCTTTAAAAAAATTGTAAACCTAACGATAAATTAAATCATTAACAAGAAAAACCTATTAAGTATATAGACTTTTCTTAAAAGAATTTTCATTATTGATAAATTGCGCTATTTTTGCACATCAATAAGGGGTGCCTTGTTTGTTAAGATCAGACCATGCTAGCTAAAAATCTGCTTCAAACACAAAAACAGGCTGAGATTATACCCATCATTGAGTTGAAAGAGAAAGGTTCATAGTTGTAAGATTTACTTGCAACTAACCACTTGATACTTGCAACTTCAATGAGCACCTGATCCGGATAATGCCGGCGTAGGGAGGTAAAAGTTAACGGATCTGCACGTTCCCCTGCATGCAGCATGTTTAACTAAGTATTCATTTTAACGTGAAAAAATTTTCATTAGCCGTCCTTTGGATCATGCTTTTGCCATTCCTTGCACTGGCGCAATTTTCAGTAACCGGAAAAATTTCGGCGAAACTCACCAAGCAGCCCTTAGCAGGCGCAAGTATTTCACTTTCAAACATTGGAAGAACCCAAACCGGCCCTGATGGATCGTTTCATTTTGAAAACATCAAGGAGGGTCGATATCAGTTGCAAGTGTCCTATCTTGGTTATAAAACCAATACACAAACCATTGAGCTGACCAGGAATACAGAACTCGATTTGTCACTTGAACCTGCTTCTTTAATTACTGATGAAGTTATTGTAAGTGCAACACGAGCCGGAAAAAACTCTGCCACTACGTATACGAACCTGGATAAAGCAACGATTGAAAAATATAACCAGGGACAAGATCTTCCTTACATACTCAACCAAACGCCATCCGTTGTCGTGTCATCCGATGCCGGAGCCGGCGTTGGTTATACCGGTATCCGGATACGCGGCAGTGATCCGACCAGAACCAACGTGACCGTCAATGGAATCCCATTTAACGATGCAGAAAGCCAGGGAAGTTTTTTTGTAGACGTACCCGATTTTGCTTCATCAATTGACAACATCCAGGTGCAGCGCGGCGTTGGTACTTCCACTAATGGTGCGGGCGCTTTCGGAGCGAGCATCAACATCCAGACAAATACCCGCCATGACAGTGCTTATGCTGAATTAAACAATACTTACGGTTCGTATGATACCTGGAAAAATACGGTAAACGTCGGCACGGGATTGATCAATGGAAAATTCACGGTAGACGGCCGTTTGTCGCGAATTAAGTCTGAGGGCTATATCGATCGCGCTTCTTCTGATCTTAAATCATACTTTTTAAGCGGCGCATGGTACGGTAAAAACGACCTTTTGAGAGCCAATGTGTTTTCTGGCTACGAAAAAACTTACCAGGCATGGAATGGCGTGCCTGAGACGTTATTACAAACTGATCGAACTTATAACGGCTTCACGTATAATGACCAGACCGATAACTACTGGCAGGATCATTACCAGCTGCTATACTCTCACACTTTTTCAACGAAGTTCTTCGCTAACGCGGCCATTCATTACACCTATGGCCGGGGTTATTATGAGGAATACAAAGACGATCAGAATTTTGCAGATTATGGCCTCCTGCCGGCAGTTGTCAATGGCGAAACGATCGACGCAACAAACCTCATCAGACGCCGTTGGCTTGACAATGATTTTTATGGAGCGACTTACTCTTTTAATTACAATCCTTCCAAAAACTTGAATTTTACGTTAGGTGGTGCGTGGAACGAATATGATGGAAAGCACTACGGACAGGTTATCTGGTCGCAATATCCATCCCCAACCAACGAGGGAAATGAAAATTCAAATGCCGATCACTATTACGACGGACACGGCTATAAGAAGGATTTCAATACTTATTTAAAAGCCAGCTATACGTTTGGTGCTGCAACTATTTTTGGCGACCTGCAATACCGCAATTTAAATTATATCATCAATGGTCTTGACAAAAACCGAAATCCGCTTGACCAGCGACATAATTTAAATTTCTTCAATCCAAAAGTCGGGTTTAGTTATCAGCTGAATGATGCAAACAATGTTTACGCGTCATACGCTGTTGCACACAAAGAACCAAATCGGGATGATTACATAAACAATAACACCGCGGAGACGAATCCAAAGCCTGAAAAATTGCAGGATATTGAAGTCGGCTATCGTCACAATCAATCAAATTTTAACGCCGGTGTCAATGCTTACGGGATGTTTTACAAAGATCAGCTGATTTTAACCGGCAGAATTAACGACGTGGGAGAATCAATTCGTCAAAATGTTCCATCGAGTTACCGTATTGGTTTGGAAGCAGATCTCAGATGGAAACCTTTTCGCAATTTTACGTGGGCTGCTACTGCCTCGCTAAGTAAGAATAAAATTAAAACGTTTACTGAATTTATTCCCAATTACGACGATGGCAGCCAGACTGAGAATATTTATAAAGATCCGGACATTGCCTATTCGCCAAACTTTATCGCTTCCAGCGAACTGACATATCAATTATTAAAACACGCCGATTTAAGCTTCATTAGCAAGTATGTTGGCGACCAATATCTTGACAATACAGAAAACGAAGCCCGAAAATTGCAATCGTTTTTTGTTAACGACTGTCGGTTAAGATACAATCTTGGCGTAAAAGGGATAAAAAATATCGGCCTTTCGCTGCTTGTAAACAATGTATTCGGAGAACTTTATGAATCAAACGGATACTCGTTCAGTTATATTTATGCTGGCGCACAAGCGACTGAAAACTATTACTTTCCACAAGCAACACGCAATTTTCTATTGTCGTTAAATTTGAAATTTTAATAAGACAAACCTATATCGACACCATACATATATAGACTACCTCTATTTATCTATCAAGAAAAAGAATAAAGATTTCAGCTATTGAGGTTGTCAGATTACTACCGTGAAGTTACCTTTGCGCCGTATTTTAAGAAACAATAGAATTATGATTAGCATAGGACAAAAATTCCCTTCGTTTGAGAAAACTATCGTTGTTAGCCTTGAAAAGGGAAAAGAATTCGAGACACTTTCTTCCGAGACATTAACATCTGATGACAGTACATGGACAGTATTTTTCTGGTGGCCAAAAGACTTTACCTTCGTTTGCCCTACCGAAATTGCTGAATTTAATAAAGCATACGGCGAGTTCCGCGACCGCGATACACGTTTAGTAGGCGCTTCAACCGATTCAGAATTTGTTCACCTTGCATGGAGAAACAATCACGATGATCTTCGCGGATTAAAATTTCCAATGCTTGCTGATACTTCGAAGTCGCTTGCTGAAGACCTTGGAATTTTAGAACCAAAAGAAAAGATAGCATACCGCGCCACATTCATTATTGATCCTCAGGGAATCGTTCGCTGGGTTTCAGTTAACGATTTAAATGTTGGCCGTAATGTCAAAGAAGTTTTACGTGTATTAGATGGCTTACAAACTGACGAACTTTGCCCTTGTAACTGGGAAAAAGGCCAGGAGACATTAACAGTTTAATTTTTATATCAAAAAATCAAAGGCTGTATCAATGGTACGGCCTTTTTTATGAACAATAATATGAGCGAAGCAACAGAAACAATTAATGAATTTTTAGAAAGTATCGGTTTAGATACGCAGTATAGAACAGAAAGTTTAACCTTGCTTGAAAAAGGCGAATCACGTTACCTGCGTGATTTTAAAGTAAACTTTAACAGCATTTTGTCATCAGAGCAGCTTTCGCAAAAAGAGATTGCACTGGTTGCGTTAAGTATTGCTGTAAACAATAACAACAAGCCTTTAACCGATTTTTTCACCTCTTTTGCAGAAAAGTCAGAATGTACGGCGGAAGAAATCGCGGAAGCTGCGGCATGCGCTTCCCTGCTGGCCTCGAATAATGTATTTTACCGGTTCCGGCATTTTACTCAAAAGGATAAATATGCGCAGATTCCAGCACGCATCAGAATGCAGATCATGGTTAAACCGGTAACTGGCAAAGAGTTTTTTGAATTGCTTAGCCTGGCCATATCGGCAGTTAATGGTTGTGAGATGTGTGTAAACGCTCACGAGGATTCTTTAATAAAGTTAGGCACAAAGGAAGAGCGCATTTTCGACGCAGTACGTATAGCATCGTTGATAACAGCGACCGGAAAAATTATTTTCTAAGCTTTAAAAAATAACAAAGGCACTCGGTTTCTTAACCTTCGTGCCTTTTATTTTTTTTTTACGACCATTATTTATCTAATGGTTTTTTTATCCAAAAAGCTCACTTTTTATTTGATAAAAATATTTTTATATGTAGCTTTAAACCTTAAGGTTGACCACCCCGGAACGTTCTCTTTTAATTTTGATTTCATAAAAAACTTACACAATTATTCAGATTGATTCGGGGATAAAGGTTTTAATTGTTAATTTTTGAACGCCGTTATGTGGAGCCATAACGGCGTTCTTGTTTTTAACAATTAATGTACATCAACTGGTACGTTTGCATTCTTTTTAAATTTCTGCAGATAAAGCAGAGGAATCGAACAAAGCATAATCATTCCGGCAACCCAATATGCATCAACATATGTAAGCAGCATCGTCTGCCTTATAACAGTCCCCTCAATTGCTTTAGTCGCGATACTCTGAGCATCAAGCAAGCCGTAACCCTTAGCCATAAACCCTCTTACAAGCATATTAAAGCGATCCAGGTAAGCCTGGTTATACGGATTGATGTGATCTATCAATACACTCCTATGGAAACCCTGACGAACGTGGATCATGGTTGTAAGGAATGCAATACCAAACGATCCGCCTAGCTGACGCATCATGTTGTTCAAGCCTGTTCCCTGACCAATTTCCGGCCCTTTCAAATCCTGAATTGCCAAAGTAGTAAGAGGTACAAACAGTAGCGCCATTCCAATACCACGAATGATCAGCGGCCAGAAAAAGTCGCTGGTTCCTGATAGCAAAGTAGAATTGCTTAACATTTTACAGAATAAGAAGAACAATAACATTCCTCCGGTAGCCATAAACTGCGCCGGAATACCTTTCTGAAGCATCTTACCAATAAACGGCATCATCGCGATTGTTACAAGCCCTCCGGGAACCAACACCTCGCCAGTTTGCAAAGCCGAAAACCCCAGTAAGTTCTGGCAAAATATTGGGAACACGAATACGGAACCGTACAATCCAAACCCTAGTACAAACGAGGTAAACATACCGACGCTAAAGCTTCGGTGTCTCATAATCTTGAAGTTTACGATCGGATGGTCTGTACTGAATTCCCGCCAAATAAATAACAGCGTGCCAAGCACTGCGGCGACAGCAAGAGCGGTAATGTAAGGAGTCGAAAACCAGTCTTCACTTTCCCCTTTTTCAAGCACCGTTTGCAAACTGCCAACAGCCACGGCCAATAACACAATTCCCCACCAGTCGACGGGCTTCCCTTTGGCGTCCTGCGGCGTTTTGACAACGAATAAGTACGTAAATATCGCTGCAAGGATACCAACCGGGATATTTACATAAAATATCCACGGCCAGTTCGCGTGTTCAAGGATGTATCCACCGATAGTCGGGCCAAATGTAGGGCCAACAACGGCTCCCAAACCAAACAGCGCAGTCGCTGTACCAACTTCTTCTTTAGGCCATGTTTCCAGCAAAATCGCCTGAGCGTTGGAAATCAATCCTCCTCCGGCCAGACCTTGTAATATCCGGAAAATGACCAGCTCGCTTAAGCCTGTGGCGTTACCGCACAAAAATGAGGCGATAGTAAAAATGATGATGGATGTCAGGAAATAATTTTTCCGCCCGAAACGGCTTCCCAACCAGCCCGACATCGGCAATATAATTACGTTTGCAACAGCGTAACCAGTTGACAGCCATGCCACGTTTTCAAGAGTTGCCCCGAGGTTTCCCTGTATCTGGGGCATTGAAACATTCACAATTGTGGTGTCAATCAATTCTAACAGCGATGCAGTAATTACTGTTATAGTGATAACCCACTTTTTTAAACCTTTTTCGGCCATTTTATTTTTCTGTTGACACGGAAACATTTACGCTCATTCCTGGACGCAATCTTTCCATTAACTCTTTATTAGCTTTAATTTTAATCTTCACAGGTACACGCTGAATCACCTTTACGAAGTTACCTGTAGCATTATCAGGCGGAAGAAGTGAAAACTTAGCACCCGTAGCCGGAGAAAAATTATAAACCTCTCCTTCTACTTTTTCGTCCGGAAAAGCGTCGATATCTATGTCTACGTGAGCTCCGGTGTGGATTTTTTCGAGCTGAGTTTCTTTAAAGTTAGCCGTAATGTATAAGCTATTGTCATTTACTACCGAGAACAAGGTCTGTCCGGCTTGCACAAGCTGGCCTTTCTGAATATTTTTCTTAGAAACGATTCCGCTTGCCGGAGAATACACAGTAGTATACGATACCTGTAATTTCGCAAAATCAACGTCGGCCTGCCGCTGATCAACGCCGGTATTTGTTACTGCAAGCTGTGAACGTGTAGAACCGACTTGCTGAACTGCCGCGTTGTATTGATCTTTAGCTGCCTGGTAAGCTGCCTGGGCAGATTCTTTATTAGCTTTAGCCTGATCAAATTGTTGCTGTGTGACCGAACCGTCCTTTACCAGATTTGCGTAGCGAGCGTAATCTTTATTGGCAAGATCAAGTTTTACACGGGCGGCCTCAATGTTTGCTTTGGCAGTTGACGTATTTGCCGCAACAGCAGTGATCTGAGCCTGGTTAACACCGATTCCTGCAGCTGCACCACGCTGGCCAGCCAAAGCTTGTTCTAATTTTATTTTATAATCGCGGTCATCTAGCTTAACTAATACCTGTCCCTGGTTTACATGTTGGTTCTCTTCAAATAAGATAGAGTCAACATAACCGCCAACACGCGAAACTACCGGGCTGATGTCGCCATCAATCTGAGCGTCGTCAGTATCCTCATGCTTGGAGTAATAGATATATTCCCTGATACCGAAAATCGATCCAACAATTATTACTACAGCTAGTATAATAGGAATTACTTTATTTTTTGGTTTCTTTTCGTTGCTTTCCATCGTATTTAAAAATTGATATTTGTGATTGTTCCAGTTGATTTGATTAATGAATAGTAAGCCAAACCTGCGTCAGCTTTTGCTAGTTCGATATTTATGAGTTGTAAGAATAATTGAGATTCGGCATCAACGCGATCGGTTGCCGAAGCGATGTTATTTTGATATTTTGATTCTAAGATCTTGTCATTCTCTCTCGCCTGATCTACCGCTGTTTGCAATACCTTGATTTTATCAACAGCGTTCAGATAGTTTTGGAAGCTTTGATTTACATCAGTTTTAACGCGGTCTACCGTTAAATCCTTTCCTATCGCAAGCTGAGTTTTCTGAATCCTGGCCTCGGCAACTTTGTTTTTATTCGTCCAAAGTTGATCAAAGTTCCACGATAAGGATGCTGCTGCCGATATTGGAGTAATAAATCTTTCGGCAGGCGGAATGAATAAACTTCCAGCGTTTAAGTAATAGGCACTTACTCCTACACCAAAGGTCGGCAGCATATTTGCCTTCACCGATTTTATATTCTTATCAGCAACCTCACCGCGCAAATCATAAGCTTTTAACTCAGAGCGATTAGTCAAGGCAGAATCAATAAGATTATTTAAGGCAACTGATTGATTGGCACCTGCAGCTACCTGTGTAGCCTCCAACTGGGTATTTTCAGGTAATCCCAATAAAACGTTAAGGTTGTAGTTGATGATTTTCCGGTTTGCATCAAGGTCCATACCGGTAATTTCGATGTTGCTCCGCTGCAATTGGAAACGCAATACGTCATTCTTCGTTACAATCCCTTGTTCAAAAAAGCGCTGCGACTGTTTAATTTGTTTATCAATTGCCTGAAGGTTCTGATCAACAACTTTCCTGCTTTGCTGAACTTTATATAAATTATAATATGCATTTATAACATTGTAAACGATGTCGTCTTTGTCCCTGTCAACGTCAAGCAATGCAACTTTGGTTAGCAGGTCGGTTGACTCTTTTGCATATTTTAATTTATTGCCGGCAAATATTAGTTGCTGCAATGAAAAAGTTCCAAGCCAGGCATCAGCACGCTTAGGTAACTCGATAGTTGTCGGTCCGGCTGTCAGCTTATTTTCAGGGATTTCAGCGTGATTATAAGCATAACTTACTTTCCCGGTAGGCAAGGCTGCATCTTTTGCCTGTTCGTATTGGGTAATAGCTTCGTCAACTTTTGCGCGTGACAATTTTAGCTGCTTGCTGTTTTCAATCCCCAATTGTACGGCTTCGTTCAAGCTGATCTGTCGTTTCTCTTGCGCGTTAGCTGCCCCGTAAATAAAAAATAAGATCAGGAAACTAACCGCTTTAATCGCATATCGCGAGTTTTGCATGTTCATATATTTGTTAAACTTCTGTTTCATGTTTTGTTAGATAAGTTTTCAGGAGATCATATAAGTATTCTTTCACTTGAGGTTTTACTTCTTCTTGCATTACTCTATCGTCCTGCAGGTCTTTGCCTAAAAGGCGCGAAGAAATATGAGTGGAGTTAACTATGTAGTACTTAGTTCCGAAAATGGTGGCGATCAGCATTTCAACGTTTACTTTCCTGAAAGAACCATTATCAATGCCATCCTGGATTATTTTCATTATTTCCAGAGCGTTTTTGTACACGCTGTCTGAAATATAATCCGTTAGCTCATTTTTATGTTTTAAGGATAACTCCCGCTGAACGATCTTATGAAAACAATTGTTAGTCATAAGCTTATCGGCATACGAGTCGATAAATACTTTCAACTTTTCCCATGATGAAATTGAAAGATTATTGATTGAATTAAGCTGCTGCCGCGATGACAACAACCGGCGTTCGATTACCGCTTTATAGACCCCATCTTTTGAACCAAAGTAATAACTGAGCATGGCCATATTCACCCCAGCCTCTGAGGCGATCAGACGAGTTGAAGCGCCTTCATATCCAAATTGTGAAAACAGCAATTCCGCCGCATCCAATATGGCTTCTTTCTTTTTATCTGTTTTTTCAGCTGTCATAAATCGAGTGCAAAATTAATCAATCGATTGATTAATTAAAAGATTAAATTCTATATATTTTTTAATGATGATTCTATGACATACGAATCGGCGATAGAGAGTTGCACGAAATTTTATACCTTTGGCGCAATTAAATCAAGGTTTATGTCAAATCATCCAGAAATTAAAACGAAATCTAACGACTCAATCTATTACATTTTAGCATTGGTATTTGGTATGCTTACCGCTTGGATCGTAACCGGATCTATTTTATGGGTTATTATAGGTGCCGTTTTAGGCTTGCTTACAGCTGGTTTTTTTGTAAACGTTCTGGTTAATAAAAGCGACGAAGCTTAATGAGAAAAGCGTTCGTTATAATTGTGTTGTTATTTTTGGCGGCACTAACAACCCGCGCTCAACAATTTCCTTTGCTCGATAAAAGTCCGGCAGATATCATCTATTTTCCTTTAAAGGCACCCTCAAGTAAAGATCCGGAGGTTAAACCAATTATTAAAGTCATTTATTCGCGACCGCAAAAAAATGGTCGTGAAATTTTTGGAGTGCTTGAACAGTTTGGCAAAGTGTGGCGCGTGGGCGCAAATGAATCAACGGAAATCAAATTTTTTGAAACCGTTAAACTGGGCGATAAAAAAATCAAGCACGGAACGTATAGTTTGTTTGCTATACCTAATTCCGATAAATGGATTATTATAATTAATAAGATTACTGATAAATGGGGAGCGTTTACTTACGATCAATCAGCTGATGTGGCGAGAATCGAAGTTCCTGTAATTAAATCCTCTAAAACTATCGAGGCCTTTTCAATCACTTTTATTCCGACAGATTCTGGTGCGAAAATGATGATGGGATGGGATAACACTATCGTGGAAGTCCCTTTCGTGTTTTCTGGAAAAAAATAAAGCGTCACAGACGGTGCCGTGACGCTTCAACCTAAACCTTATCACAATAGATCAACTCGCGTCGATCTTTTACTTTAACGCTGGTATTTCATAAATGTTTTCCTAAAAATAAATTATTTGTGAAAAAGTCTTTTCCGTAGCCACCCATCAACCAGATACAGTCCCAGAATCACATCTGCAAACAAAAATCCCCATAAAACGGATTTATTGATTTTAGAAAATAGTGTTATAGCCGGCAATTTAAACTCTGGCACTTCAAATCCCGAATCGCTTTGCCATTGTAAATTAGCAAACAACATTACCAGCAAGGCGGAAATTGTCAGTATAAAAAACAACCCGATTCCCCTTACGATATTCTTATTTACAATTGACGATACCGAGCCTGGTGCAGGACTAATTTTCACCTGCTCCATTACATTTGCGGTAAAACGCATGGATGGTTCCTCGAGATCAAGCACATTTAAACTTTGCTGCAGTTCTATCAGTTGAGCGTATATCTCAGAGTATTGCTCATCATTTTCAATTAAAGCTTTGACTGCCTGATGCTCATTTTCAGGAAGAGTGCGGTCGATATAATCCCAAACACGTTGCTCAATTAACTGGCTCATAACAACTCCTTTACTTCATGCTTAAGCATAATTTCTAACTTTTGTTTTAAACGCTGCCGCGCCCTGTGTAACTTCACTTTTACCGTCTGCGGGTCCATATGCAGGGCCTTGCCGATCTCCTCAAGCGATTGTTCGCCCTTGTAAAACATCGTAATTATAGCCGAATCATCCGGAAGCAGCATTTCGATACATTTATTTACATAAAATGATCGTGATCTGTTCTCCGCATAACCATTTGCAGGTGATGCGTAACTTTCAAGTTCCACACTTACCGTTTCATCATCTATCGAATCCGTTAACAACTGCTTCTTTCGTAGATATGTCATAGAGGTCGTATAAACGATACTATAGAGCCAGGTGCTGAATTTTGCAGTACGCTGAAACGAATTTAGCGAACGGTATGCCTTTACAAAACAATCCTGCGCAATTTCTTCGGCGCTTTCCCTGCTTTTTGTAAAACGCATGGCCAGTGTGAAAACAAATCGTTGGTGACGGCCCACAAGCTCCGCATAAGCCTGCTGTTTGCCTGCCAACACTTCTTCAATTAACTCGGTATCGCTGCGGTATATCTGCATTGTTCAACAACTATGACCACATAACCTTAATACAGGTTACACTTTATGGTAATCATTTACCGAAAAGTCTTTATTATTTTTTTAACGGAAGTGTAACCTCGCTATTTTTCATGTTGTCATAGCTTTCAGATCAGTTGGTCAATAATTAATAACAACATCGTTTAACATTAAATTTAAATATTATGCCTGGAGAATTAATTCCTATTTTAATCTTACTTGGTTTGTTTGCCATGATTTTTGGATTACGCTACCTGAACAACAAAGAAAACATGGCCATGATCCAAAACGGAATGGATCCGAAAATAAACAGGCCACAACCGCAGTCTCAACCCTACAAAAATCTTAAATGGGGGTTACTTCTTATGGGATCAGGAGTTGGCCTGTTTTTGGCCTTCGTTTTAGACAACTTTGTTTTTGATTTAAGAAACAAATGGGGCGATCACCGTCCGGAATCCGTATTCATGTACTTTTCTTTACTTGCCATCTTCGGAGGCCTTGGTTTGATTGTTTCCTTCGCAATGGAAAAGAAAACACTGGATACTAAATAATTAGGTTAATTGAAGCGGCCCGTTTGAAACTTCACCCGGGCCGCTTTATGTTTAAAGGTAACGCTCCTTGATGATCGCGACGTGATGAAGTAAATGTCCGGCAATAATAAATAAAAGCGCTCTTGCCGTCACTCCAGCTCCATTGGCAACACCGCGGCGGTTAAGCTGTATTTCACTGAGGCTTTTATACAAAAACAAGTTAGCCTTGCGTAAATAAACAAATTCCTGGATTAATTCATCGAAGTTACGTGCCCCGGATTCAGCATTTGCTTCGTAACTGTCTTCATCGAAACCAGGTAATTGCTGCTGTTCATTACGCGATATGCTTACCAACCGATAAGTAAGGATACGCTCAGTATCAAGAATATGTCCAAGCATTTGTTTAATCGTCCATTTTCCCTCAGCATATGCATAATTCACTTTTTCGTCAGGCAGCTGTTTCAAAAAATCCGGAAATTCCGTTACCTGATGTTCGAGGTCTGCTAAAACATCATCTTTAACATGTTTTATATAGTTCTCACAATAAGTGTCGTAGTCATTAGGCTGTGGTCGGTTCATATTTCAAATTGCTTTTTAATATAATTCTAAATGTCGTTCCTTTGCCAAGCTCCGAATCTTTAACGAAGATCTGCCCTTTGTGATAAGCCTCTATAATCCGTTTCGTTAAAGATAAGCCCAGTCCCCATCCCCGTTTTCTCGTGGTGTATCCCGGCTGAAAAATTGTTTCAAACTTTAATCTTGGTATTCCTTTGCCGCTATCACTGATATCGATATACACCTGTTCCTTAGCCAGATTTTCGCTGATCGACACGTTTATTTTGCCGGGGCCGCCGATGGCGTTTACAGCATTTTTTAACAGGTTCTCCAGCACCCAGTCAAACAGTGGAATGCTCATTAAAGCCTCGACCTGCTGATCGCCGGAAACAGCGAACTCGATTTTATCGCTTACTCTTACCTTAAAATAATCAACATAATCCTTTATAATATCATAAACAACCTGGTTATTCAAGGCCGGTTTTGAGCCTATCTTAGAAAATCTGTCGGCTACGATCTCCAACCGGCGTATATCATTTTCCATTTCCAGGATAAGTGGATCATCGTCCGCATTAAATTTCGACTTCATCAGCTCAATCCATGCCATCAATGATGAGATGGGCGTTCCGAGCTGGTGCGCGGTTTCTTTCGCCATCCCAACCCACACCTGGTTTTGTTCGTTCCGCCGCGACGAGCTGAAAACCGAGTAGGCAATCACCAAAAATATCGTAATAACCGAAAGCTGGATATATGGAAATGCCCGTAATTGAGTAAGCAGTAAAGAATCCTTGTAGTACACATACTGCACTTCGCCGCTTGTCAACGAAACCTTTATTGGAGTATGCTGGCTACGCATCTCACCAAGCTGTTGTTTATAATATTGAGGATCGTATGTCAATTTTGGATTTAATGAATTGGTTCCCTCATCCGGCAGGTTGATGTAGGTTTTTGTACTGTCCAGGCCCCGAACAAATTTTATTTCGCCCACTTCGTCGGTAACAATTGCCGGAACCGTCAAACTGTCACGGATTGAATAAATAAACGTAATGAACTCGTCATTTACGTCGGGCATCTCTACGATGTTCTTGTTACTCATCGCCCACACTTCGGCCTTGGTACGCTCAGCCTTCGAGATGTTTTTTACGAGATAATTAGTATACCAGAGTGACGCTCCGGCGATTACCGTTGCAAAAGCGAGAAGAAGGAATTTCCAGCGACGTTTCTGAATATATGGATTCATCAGGATTGATAATTTGCTAAGATGGCAATTTGCTAACGATAAACAAATAAATGAATTGTTTGCCCGGCGTAGAATTATAAACTATCTGACGGTATTAAAAAAGATGCTATTCATAAGTTTTATCTTTGCTGCCCAAATAAGCATTATGAGTGATAAAAAAGTAAGAGTACGATTTGCTCCCAGCCCCACCGGAGGTTTACATCTTGGCGGAGTGCGCACAGTTCTTTTCAATTACCTTTTTGCACGCCACCATAACGGCGAGTTTATTCTGCGCATTGAAGATACCGACCAAAACCGTTTCGTTGAAGGCGCGGAACAATATATTATCGACTGCCTCAGCTGGTGTGGCTTAAATCCTGACGAGGGGCCTAATGTTGGAGGGCCATATGCTCCCTATCGCCAGAGCGAACGGAAATTACTGTATAAACAATACGCCGAACAGCTTGTAAAAGACGGGTATGCCTATTATGCATTTGATACGTCAGAAGATCTCGAACAAAAACGTACGGAAGTTCCTAATTTCAGATACGATCATAGCAACCGCTTAAGCATGAATAATTCGCTGTCACTTTCAACAGAGGAAGTTGACCGGCTTATTCAATCAGGAACTTCTCATGTTGTGCGCATTCGAATGCCTGAAGATGAGACTTTATCATTTACGGATATGATCCGTGGAGCGGTAAGTTTCGAAACATCGCAGGTTGATGATAAAGTTTTGCTTAAAGCCGATGGCATGCCGACTTATCATTTAGCCGTAGTAGTTGATGATTACCTGATGAAGATCACGCATGCTTTCCGTGGTGAAGAGTGGCTTCCTTCCGCACCGGTTCACTTACTCCTTTGGGAATACCTTGGTTGGAAAGAAGAAATGCCTCAATGGGCACATTTGCCGTTAATATTAAAACCGGATGGAAATGGCAAATTAAGCAAGCGCGATGGCGACCGTCTGGGATTCCCGGTTTATGCAATGAACTGGACCGACCCAAAAACCGGCGATTTGACAAAGGGTTTCCGCGAACTCGGTTTTCTTCCGGAAGCATTTGTAAACATGCTTGCGCTACTGGGCTGGAATGACGGCACCGAACAGGAGATTTTCTCTCTCGAGGAATTAATACAAAAGTTTTCCATTGATCGCGTTAGCAAAGCCGGAGCCAAGTTCGATTTTGAAAAAGCTAAATGGTTCAATGCCGAGTGGATTAAACAAACGCCAAACAATGAATTGCTTAATTTAATAAATCCTTTGTTGCAGGAAAAAGGCGTCTCATCAACACCTATCGATGTAAACAAAGTAATAAGTTTAGTAAAAGACAGGTTGGTATTCCTAAACGATTTCTGGGAGCAGGCCTCATTCTTTTTTGTACCACCTCAGGAATACGACCTGCCATCTGTAAAACCGAAATGGACCGATGCCAAAACGAACTTCTTTAACAGTTTAACGGCTGTACTTGATAGCAAAAATCAAATCGATGCCTTGGATTTTGAAGCTAAATTCAAACAATTGGCAGAACAACAAAACCTAAAAATAGGTGAAGTTATGCTGCCTTTCCGCATTATGCTGGTTGGTGGCAAGTTCGGTCCGCAGGTTTTTGAGATAGCCGCCTTGCTGGGCGTAGCAGAAACCAAAAGCCGTATTATCAAAGCGCTGGAAGCCTTTACTGCTTAAATCAATCTTAGAATAAAACAAACGCATTAGCCTCCTGTTTAAGAATCAAAATTAAACAGGAGGTTTTATTATGCGCTGGTTTGGCGGAGGAAGTGATAATATTGAAGATCGTCGCGGCATGAGCGGCGGTGGCAAAGTTGCCCTTGGAGGCGGTGCAACAATTATCGTTGTAATACTAGGCTTGTTATTTGGTAAGAATCCTAACGAGCTCTTGAGCCAAATGGGCGGTGCGGCACCAACCGAACAACAAGGTAAAAAAGGCGAGCCAACTGATGCTGAAGGGCAGGCGGTTTCCGAAGCGCTTAAATCAACAGAAGTAGTTTGGGAAAAAATATTCCAGGATCAGGGAAGAACTTATGAAGAACCTACGTTGGTTCTGTTTACCGACCAGGTGAGTGCCGCCGGATGTGGTATAGCCAGCAGCGCAGTCGGACCGTTCTATTGTCCGGCGGACAGAAAAGTTTATATCGATCTATCATTTTATAAAGAGCTTCAGGATCGCTTTGGCGCTGCCGGCGATTTTGCACAGAATTATGTGATAGCACACGAGGTGGGCCATCACGTTCAAAATCTGCTTGGAATTTCCGAAAAAGTTGATCGCCTTCGACGCCAGTCGGACGAAGTTGAATCAAATAAACTTTCGGTACGCATGGAACTGCAAGCAGATTTTTTCGCTGGTGTTTGGGCGCATTATTTAAACCAGATGAAAAGCGAAAATGGAGAAGCGGTTATAGAGCCGGGAGATATTGAAGAAGCTCTTAACGCGGCTAACGCTATCGGTGATGACCGCCTGCAGCAGGAAAGCCAGGGCCAGGTAGTTCCTGACGCTTTTACCCACGGGACGTCAGCTCAGCGAATGCGCTGGTTCAAAAAAGGATTTGACACGGGTGATATTAACCAGGGTGATACATTTAATGCCTCATCATTATAATTATTGCGAACGGGTTATTTTAAGCTTTACACCGTTTGTTCCGGTAACTTCCATTCGTTGCGGGTTAGCATCTTTAATAAATTTGCCTGTGTACTTTACTGTCTCTTCAGGACCACTGGTAAAAGTAAAATTGACATCGTAATTTTTATAATGCCCCTCGAAACTTCTAACACTTCCTCCATCGTCAACTTCGTTCCCGCTAAAGTCTGATTCATTTTTTCCTTCATTGGCGACGGTAAAAAAGAAGAACTGTGAGTTCCTGTCACTATCCCACCGCACTGCGGAAAGCAGGGGAATAAAAATAGCCACAACTTCTGCTCCGCAGGAAGCCATAAATGTGATTAAAAATACAATGACTAAATTTTTCGCTTTCATAACAATCGTTTTAAATTAATTTGTGCCCGCTGTTCCTATGATCGCATTAAACGTCGTTATGCGCTCACTTAGATCATTGAGTTTTGTCGACATCGCGTCGGCATGTGTTTTTAGGTCGTTTGATAGATTTTTTAGTTCGCCTTTCTGCTTTCCGGCATCAAGCTGATTTATGGAATAAAGACGAATGATAAAATTATTTAAACCAAGAATATAGGGCTTATGGAAATCGTAAATTAACACATCAATAAGATTCGAGTATTTAGTAGCCAGCTCCTGGCTGTTCCAATAAACGGCAATCGCCTGTTTATAAGTGTCTTTATATTTATCCGTAAAACTAAATGCTTCGTTATAGTCGACTATCTTTTCGCTTACCTGCGCGACCGTTTGGTTGCCAACACGCTGATAATTTTTCACAGTTTGCATCGCTGATGAAAGCATAGTGAGTGACGCGCTCAAATCTTTAGCCGTCCGCAAGTAAGTATTCATTGATTCCGTTATCAGGGGTAGAAATTCTGTTCGCCCCTTCATCTGCGCCGCAGCGCTTAACCCTTTGCGCTGGTTCTCTTTTAACAAGCGTAATATTTCATTGTACCCTGTTGTAGTTTTCTTCTCCAATTTCGCGATGGCGGTACTTTGTGCAGTCAGCTTAGCTGAAACCAACTCCATTTTATCCGGATTTGGCTTTGAAATATATATGTCAATAAACGTTGCAGGATCTTTTGGCAATATTGCGCGCCCTTCAAGCGGGTAACGAACGACGTAACTTTTCAGGTCCGACGAACCTATGTTCACATATGTGGCCAGAGCGGGCAAACTCAGATTTATTATTCCCTGACGATCGGTAACCAGCTCCTGCCCGGTTATCAAAAATTTTGAATTACTCAAAGCACTGTAGTCTTCAAACCTGATCCGGAATTTGTAAGGCATATTTTGTGCGCTTGCGTTAAAGACAGCACCAGAGATAAGTAAAAAAAAGAGGTATTTTATCATGATCAGTCGACCGCTATGCTTAGAAAATCAGCTTTTGAAATAGTTCTTAAACTGTTATATAGTTCCTTTTTCCCCTTTGTAACAACTACTCGTGTTTCATATCCGTTCTTAAAAGGAAGCACAAATGAAAAGTTTCCGAGACTATCGGATTTATAAATTGAGCTGCTGCCCTGAAATCGAATTTCTGCATTAGAAATTCCTTCTTTACTGGACAGTTCGAACACCCGTCCCTGGACGTTCACAGAGTCAGTTGCTTTATCCAGGGCGACAGTGAATTCGGTAAAACGCGACGAGTCACTTAGTTTGTAGCTCGCTGGGGATTTCAAAAAATACTCTGGTATGTCAAGAGACAAATTAATTTTCTCCCCGTGATAGTTTGCATCGATACCCGTAAACAAAACATTCCCATCCTCATCAATTTTTCTGCTTGCACGGTATTCCTTGATCGAAACCCGAACTGTTCCGGTGGTGACCAGCTCGTTAGCGCCCTGTGGACCGTTGAAAGTGAACGATAAACTCAAAGGCTCCCTGTTTCCAGGTTTGTATTGGTAAGCAATGTAAAGGATGATCAAAAAGATAACAACAGGCCCCGCTAGCTGCAGCTATTTATTTTGCATCTGCATGTTGTATTTAGCCACCGACCGCAAAGCGCCCCCAATAAAAGCCGTTGCTATAAGATCGATAAAAATAACCAGCATAAAATAAACTGGCGGCGAAAGATTGATCTGATTTGTAAACCTGATGATAAAATAGAAAAAAGCAAGGAAGACGATGAATCCAACCAGCGAAATAACAACCCAATTATATGGCGTCAACTTTTTCATTATCTTAAAAAGATTGATTAGATCAGTTGCCGTAATGAAGCATCCGATATTGCGGGCGGGTGAATTAAAGTTACACAAACTTTAACAACATGTAACAAATTAATCTATAAGTTTTGAGACGGTATGTTTTTGAATTAGATTACAGATATTCGCGTCATACATCATATGAAGAAGCTCAAATACGTGCTATCGGCAAGCGGACTTTTGCTTGCGGCGTGCTCCAAAAGCATTTATGCGCCAACAAATAAAATATATAAACAGCAGGCAAAATCGTTTGCACAAACCGTTGGTCAATATCCACCTGCTACTCCAGGCCAGGATTCGCTTGACCTGGCGAAGGACTTTGTAGGAACCATTAATTTTAATTTACGGAAACCTAATTTTGTCATTATTCATTATACGGCTCAGGATTCCGTTGCACAAACCCTCAAAACGTTTACATTAACAAGAACGCAGGTCAGCGCTCATTATGTTGTTGCCAAAGACGGTAAAATTTATCACATGCTGAATGATTATATGAGAGCCTGGCATGCAGGTGTTGGAAAGTGGGCCAACGATGCAGACATCAACTCCTCTTCTATCGGTATTGAAATTGATAACAATGGTACCGAACCATTTACAACGCCACAAATCGCCAGCCTCACTAAACTGTTAGGTAACCTGAAAAAAAACTATAATATCCCAGCCGCGAATTTTATCGGCCATGCTGACATCGCTCCGAAACGCAAGCCTGATCCGGGTGTGCTTTTTCCATGGAAAGATCTGGCCAGGAAAGGTTTCGGATTATGGTACGATGATATTCTTGAGCTGCCGCCAGTTACTTTCGATTACCGCAAAGCTTTGCATACCATTGGTTACGATGTCAGCGACTACAATGCAGCGATCGTTGCTTTCAAAAAGCACTTTATACAAACCGATGTAAGGCCGCACCTTACGCAGCTGGACATGAACGTGATTTATAACTTATATCAGAAATACTAAAGTTGCCTGGTTATTTCCGGTACTGCATTCTGAAAGTTAACGGCGTCGTCCCTTCCGATTTTTTAAAGAGCTTAGAAAAATAGGTATGGTCGTCATAGCCAAGTTCATTCGCGATTTCCTTGACATTGAGCGAGCTATAATAAAGCAAACGCTTCGCTTCGAGCAATACATGATACTGTATCCAATAGCTTACCGAATATCCCGTTGCTTTCTTCAGTGATTCATTAAGGTAGCTTTCAGAAACATTTAAAATTGCTGCATAAGCTGCGGGACTTTTCAACGTCTTAACTTTTTCAAGCAGGAGATGCTTAAACTGCAACGCCAGTTCTTTAGGCCGTTTTGCTGTCAACGCGCCGTTAATCGGCTGATTAAAACACGAAGCAGCTATACCTAAAAAAGCATGAAGGATTGAATGAACCACCCCTTGAAAAAAGGGTGACTCCGGAGATTCGGCCGTTTTTTCCTTTAACAGGTTTAATAGCCGATTGCACTGTGATATCAAATTATCGCTTAAGCAAAAAGGCTGATTCAGGGAAAACTGGCTGTCAAAAACCATTCGGTATTCACGGGGAATTAAATAAGCCTCGACCGCAATAAGCCATCCGCTTCCCTTTTCTTCCATCAGGCGACTATAAATCTGGCCAGGGAAAATATAACAAATTGATGGAGCGCTGATACTGACTTGCTGAAAATCCAGCATTAACGAGGCATTGCCATTTTCCAATAAATAAAAAAGATACCGTTCGTCGCGTTGTGTTTCCCAGGCTTCATTCATTGCCTGAGTAGCATTATTGAAATGTTTCATATCAAAGCCGTGGCTGACTTTTTTCGCTAGCGGAGGGTCGGAAATATCGTACATGTAAGATCCGGTTTAAGAAGCTCAGATTTTTGACACATTGAACCAGTAATAAATCATTGTTAAAAACACATTCTCAAAGACGTGCCTGAGCTGCATATCCTTGAATACATATACGGCAGTTTATTGACGAAAAGTTTTAAATTCCGTAAAAAATCAATCTGGCGATTTCAGCCTATTGCAAAATTTGATTTGGAATATTATCACACGCACTGCGAATGTTTTATAACCAAGCTATGCGACTATGGATTAGCCATTGCTTTAACCATTACAGATTATGTCCTTACGCTATCAATATCTTAGCAAGATAGGATTTCTTTATTGCTCAGACGCATCGTCCCCATCCGCAGACCGGGTACTTTCAGTATCTAATTCAAAAGACGGGACTGCAGCATCATACGCTCGTTCCAGTTCGTCATATTCGGCCGAGTTCTTATTTTCAACGCGTCCGCTAGCTGGATCGTTAAGAGGGTTTTTAGAGGAGTTTTGGGGAGTTTCTTCGTCCGGAGATGAAGAGTTATTTTCCGGTATCATATCGTTAGAATTTATAGATATAAACCGTAAGCGCTTCTATTGTTTTAACTTTTATCTCATTGAGCATTTTTATTCGTTCATCCTTGAAAATTTCTCGGTATCACGCATAGTTATACTTACAATCAGAGAAACACCAATGCAAGCGGTAAGATACCAATAAAAATAATTAGCATGTCCGCTTTGCTTACAAAGTAGGGCTACGTACTCGGCTGTTCCTCCAAAAAGAGCTACGGTAGTGGCATAAGGGAAACTCACGCCCAATGATCGTATGTTAGCGGGAAATTGTTCGGCTTTAATAATTGCCGAAATTGAAGTGCACATACTCAAAATAAACAACGATATTATTATCAGCGAAGTTGCAAGCCAGATATGATTGGCATGTTCCAGATTTGTCAGTATTGGAACCGTGGTCAGCATTCCGAGTACCCCATAGCAAATCATCATATTTTTCCGACCATACTTATCGCTTAACACACCGGATATAAGTTGAGCAAACATAAAGGCTACAAGCGCAATGATTGTAATGGTGGTCGCATCATTTTTACTGAATCCGCTAGTATTAACTAAAAACTTCTGCATGTAAGCGGTGAATGTATAAAAGGCGACTGTTGAGCCAATGGTTAAGCCAACGATTACACGAAGCTCGCGGCTAAATTTGAACATTTCCGACATAGACCCTTTAGTTTTTTCTGTTGCCGTTTCACTTCTAAACGAATGGGTTTCCGAAAGATTCCGACGAAGGTAAATTGCCGACAACGCCAGGATTGCCCCTACGGCGAAAGGTATTCTCCATCCCCAATCAGACAATTGTTCCGGCGATAACAAGTAGCGTTGTAAAACCAATAAAATCGACAATGCGATAAGCTGCCCCAGAATCGTCGTTACATATTGGAAACTTGAATAAAAGCCCCGGCGATTTGACGGCGCTATCTCGCTTAAATAAGTTGCAGCAGTACCATATTCGCCGCCGATACTGATTCCTTGCAGCATCCTTGCTAAAACCAGAATAATAGGTGCTACGATTCCAATTTGCTTATATCCCGGTACAAACGTGATAACCAGCGAGCCGGCGCTCATTAAAAGCACTGATAAGGTAAGTGCTGCCTTACGCCCTTTTCTATCGGCATACATACCCATAAGCCATCCGCCAAACGGGCGCATTAAAAATCCAATGGCAAAAATTCCCGCCGTATTAAGCAGCTGTGCCGTTTGATCGCCTTCAGGAAAAAAGGCAGAGGCAAAGTAAAGCGAAAACACCGAGTACGCGTACCAGTCGTACCACTCAACAAGGTTTCCTACCGAGCCTCCTAACACAGATTTGAATTGATTTTTAAAAGTATTCGGATAAGTATAATGTTCGATTGCCATTTTCGTCTGTCTTAAAAACAAAAAGATAAGGTTGCTTTGCGAACCCTTAACATACGAATAGCAAAAACAAAATCAACTCACAGATAATCAATTATTTAAAATTTTTATTGCGATCTTAGTTATACTAACCAAACATATTACGATGCGAAAGACTGCAATGCACCCGCAATTAAATAATTAACTACAATCAAATAGCTTATGAAGGAAGATCTATATCTAAAAACCGGGCGACTATTTTTAGGAATCGCCATAGCTGCGATAGGTATCATTCACATAGCCTCGGGTCATTTTCCGAATGGCTTGCTACCCGTTCCTCCGGCAATGCCCGGTCAAAGGCTTTTTTCAGCACTTACAGGCGTATTGTTAACTGCTTCCGGAATTTTGATCGTATCAAAAAAATGGACGTTTCAAGGTGCGATACTTGCAGCAATTGTCTGGTTTATTTTATTTCTACTGATTCATTTGCCTAAGCTATTTAATAACATGAAAGATGCTGGCGAATGGACAGTCGTTTTTGAAGTAGTTCCGCTTATTTGCGGTGCTGTTATTTTAATTGACAATTATTATCATGGCAACAGGCTGCAAAATCATCGAAAAAACTCAAAACTAAGTCTGTTTAGTGCATACTTTTTCGCAGTATCCTTAATCGCCTTTGCAGTGCTGCATTATATATATGCAGAGTTTATAGCTACATTGATACCGGGCTGGATTCCCGGCCGGCTATTCTGGGCATATTTCGTCGGTGTGATATTTTTAGCCTGTGCAGTCAGTATAATTATTAACAAGCTCGTTCTGATTTCTTCGATACTTCTCAGCTTAATGTTTTTCCTTTGGTTTTGGATATTGCATTTGCCAAGAGTTATAGCAAGCTTACATACAGAAACTGAGTGGACAAGTCTGTTTGTAGTCCTGGCAATGAGCGGGATTTCGCTTTTAGCTGGATTTGCAATCAGCAGCCATAGTACCAACCTTACGAGGCGATATTAGCCTTTTCGATATTGGTCAAGGTCTAAAGGCAAGGAAACAAAAAAGGTTAAGCAAATGCTTAACCCTTTTTTATCTCTTTCGCCCAGGCATCCTTCAATGTCACCGTGCGATTAAAAACCAGCATTCCAGACGTTGAATCCTTATCAATTGTAAAATAGCCTTTGCGAATAAATTGATAGCCTTTCCCGTGCTCTGCATTTGCTAAATCCGCTTCTATAAATGCGTTTGGAATTACCTGCAAACTTTCTGTATTGATGTATTCTTTAAAATCGCGCTCTTCGTTTCCCGGATCTTCTACTTTAAATAAACGATCATAAAGGCGAACTTCTGCAGTTTTCGCATGCGGGACACTCACCCAATGAATCGTTCCTTTAACATGTATCCCACTTGTGTCGTGCCCGCTTTTGGACTCTGGGATGTATGTACAATGAATTTCGGTCACATTACCCGCTTCATCTTTAACAAAATCCTCGCATTTAACTATATAGGCATGTTTTAAACGAACACTTAAACCGGGTCCTAAACGGAAAAATTTCTTCGGTGGATTTTCCATGAAATCCTCGCGTTCGACCCAGAGCTCGCGGCTAAAAGGAATTTGGCGACTTCCTTCACCGCCTTCAACTTCCGGATTGTTTTCGCCTTCCAGCATCTCATCCTGGCCTCCGGGATAATTGGTTATAACGAGTTTTACCGGATCAAGCACAGCCATACGGCGCCATGCAGATTTATTCAAATCTTCACGTATAAAAAACTCCAGAAGGCTGTACTCTACAAGATTATCGCGTTTTGCAATACCTATCCTATCACAAAAATTCCTGATTGAAGCGGGTGTAAATCCTCTGCGGCGAAGCCCGCTGATCGTTGGCATACGCGGATCGTCCCATCCTTCAACAAACCCTTCGGTTACAAGCTGAAGTAGCTTTCTTTTGCTTGTAACAGTAAAATCAACATTCCGACGGGCGAACTCATATTGCTTTGACGGATAAATTTCGAGCTTCTCTATCAGCCAGTCGTACAACTCGCGATGAGGGACAAACTCAAGCGTACATATCGAATGCGTAATATTCTCAATTGAATCGCTTTGCCCGTGTGCGAAATCATACATTGGATAAATGCACCATTTGTTACCGGTACGATGATGGTGGGCATGTTTGATGCGGTATAAAATCGGGTCGCGCATTAACATATTAATGTGCGCCATATCAATTTTTGCACGTAACGTCCGCCTGCCATCTTCAAACTCACCATCCCTCATTCGTGAAAAAAGGTCGATATTCTCTTCAACTGAGCGGTTTCTGAATGGACTATCTTTTCCGGGTTCAGTAGGTGTACCTTTAAGTTCAGCCATCTCTTCCGCTGAAATATCATCGACGTAAGCAAGTCCTTTTTCTATAAGCTTGACGGCGTAACCGTAAAGAGTTTCGAAATAATCGGACGTATAAAGCTCCTCTTTCCAGGTAAAGCCAAGCCATCTGATGTCGTCTTTAATACTTTCCACATACTCCGTTTCCTCGGTGGTTGGATTCGTATCATCAAACCGGAGATTGGTATAGCCGTTATATTTCTGAGTTAATCCAAAGTTTAGGCAAATACTGGATGCATGTCCTATATGCAGATAACCATTAGGCTCCGGAGGGAAACGGGTTACTATTTTCTCGTATTTCCCCTCCTTTAAATCTTCTTCTATAATCTCTTCTATAAAATTCAGAGAGCGCTCTTCGTTTGTGATCATATGTTATATAAGGCGCAAAAATAATAAAAATCGAGGCGATTATAATTGACAGGCAAAGGTTTCACTCACTTTATGTTATTTAAGCTACATAAAACTAAGATGAACCAATTATCGTAAGTTATGTTATTCATGTAAAATATTGTGAAATTATCACAACATTTTACCAAATCTTATCAGACTTTTTTAGCTTTAGAGATGCTAAACGATGATTTTGAACGCCCGATACGTGTTCTGGTTGCGAAGATAGGACTTGACGGGCACGACAGAGGAGCTAAAATTATTGCTACCAGCCTTCGGGATGCCGGAATGGAGGTTATTTATACCGGCTTGCGCCAAACTCCCGAAATGGTAATTAATACGGCTATCCAGGAAGATGTTGATGCGATTGGAATATCAATTCTTTCCGGGGCGCATATGACGGTTTTTCCAAAAGTCATGCAGTTGCTAAAAGACAATGAGTTGAACGATGTATTGATAACAGGCGGAGGAATCATTCCTGATAAAGATGTCGAAAAGCTAAATGAACTGGGAGTCGGAAAGCTTTTCGCCCCTGGATCAAGCACGAATGAAATTGCCGTTTATATAAAAAATTGGGTGCTGAATAATCGTAAATTGTAACCTATGATTTACAACACATTAATTACTAGTCTGAATAATCGCATTTTAACGGTTACGATTAATCGCGAGAATAAGTTGAACGCACTCAATAAGGAAACGCTTGATGAATTGCATAAATGCCTGAATGAAGCATTTAGTAATGAAGCGGTCGGCGGTATAATTATTACCGGTGCCGGAAAAAAGTCATTTGTTGCCGGTGCCGATATAGCAGAGTTCCAGGGTTTAAATGCAGAAGAAGCCAGCAATTTATCAAAATCGGGACACACGAAAGTATTTGATCTTATCGAAAACGGCCCGAAGCCTGTTATTGCTGCTGTAAACGGATTCGCTTTGGGCGGTGGACTGGAACTTGCGATGGCTTGCCATATTCGCATCGTGTCTGATAACGCCCGTTTTGGTTTACCCGAAGTAACGTTGGGTTTAATTCCGGGATATGGCGGAACACAACGCCTTCCACAACTGGTTGGCAAAGGAAAGGCTATTGAAATGATCTTATCCGCGCAAATGATCGACGCAAACGAGGCCTTCAGAATCGGATTAGCCAACCAGGTTGTCACACTGGAAGAATTACTGCCTAAATCAGCCGAGTTATTAACAGTTGTTTTAAGCCGGGCTCCTTTAGCGGTTGCCGCGGCTATACGCGCAATAAACGCTGGATACACAGATGGAATTAATGGTTTTCAAACAGAAATAGAACAATTTGGCGGATGTTTTACAACAAACGACATCAAAGAAGGAGTTTCAGCTTTTTTAGAAAAGCGGGTTCCTAAATTTTGTGGAAACTAATTGGGGAATTTTTACACAAGTACCCGCGAATTAGTATATATTAGTCGCGTTTATGTTGTTTAACGAGGCCGCCTGAACCTTTTATGAAAAGAATTTTAATCATTGATGACGAGATCAACATTGGTCTGCTATTATCGCGTTTCCTGAACCGTAATGGATTTGTAGTTGACACTGCTACGAACGGCAACAGCGCGATGGAAAAACTCAGCGAAAACGAGTACGTCCTTGTGCTTTGTGATTTTAGACTGGAAGACACCGATGGACGGGAAATCCTAAAAAAGATCAAGCAACTATATCCGAACACCGGTGTAATTATTATAACAGGATATTCTGATATAAAATTGGCCGTAGAGCTTATTAAGCTTGGCGCGTACGATTATATAACTAAGCCGCTTTATCCTGATGAAATTTTAAATACCATAAACAAAGCCATTGAAACACAGGAAGCGCTTTCAAAAAATTCACATGAACCTCTTCCTGTCAGCGAATCAAATACATCAAAAAATGGAAGTTCCCTCCCTGATGGTTTTGTCATTGGTCAAAGCACCACATCAAAAGAATTGGTTAGACAGATTCAATTAATCGCGCCGACTAATTACAGCGTGATTTTAACCGGCGAAAGCGGAACCGGAAAAGAATCAGTAGCTCAATCTATTCACTTGCAAAGTCCGCGGAAGGATAAGCCATTTATTGCGATGGATTGCGGCTCTTTAACGAAAGAACTGGCTGCCAGCGAATTTTTCGGTCACGAAAAAGGTTCATTCACAGGTGCTTTATACACTAAAATCGGCCATTTCGAAATGGCAAATGGAGGAACTTTATTTCTCGACGAGGTTGGTAATTTATCCTATGAAATACAAGCTGCCTTACTGAGAACTGTTCAGGAGAGAAAAGTGAAGCGCATTGGCAGCACAAAAGAAATCGACCTGGATGTTCGTATTATCGTAGCAACGAATGAGAACTTCCAGCAAGCGATACAAAACGGGCGCTTCCGCGAGGACCTTTATCATCGTTTTAATGAGTTTAGTATTCATTTGCCTCCATTGCGCGAGCGCGGTAAAGACATTATTCTTTTCGCCGAAAACTTCCTGAAAATTGCCAATCAGGAGCTAAACAGAAACGTCACAGGGTTTTCCGAAGAAGTAGTTGAATGCCTGCTAACATATAACTGGCCCGGGAACGTTCGCGAAATGAAGAATTTTATTCGCCGTGCGACGCTGCTTAGTGAAGGTTCGCTGATAACGCTGAAATCGCTGCCTCTGGAGATTGCCACTTATGCTCATATTTCATCGTACGACGGCACCACAACAAACGGTGTGAGCCAACCAGCTAAAACCGGCCTTAAAAATGTAGCCCTTGAGGCAGAATACGAAACAATTCTGAAAGTTTTGAAAGACGTCAATTTTAACAAAACCAAAGCCGCTAAAATACTAAACATCGATCGTAAGACTCTTTACAATAAAATGAAGGCTATAAATTTAAAATAGCGCATGTGAATTACGATTCACATCTTGTGGAACATTTGTAACAGACAAACTCCCTCTTACCTATAATTGACTTCATCAGCCAAAGGCACGGCTATTGTATCATTTGCCATTCGCAGCTAAACACAAGTAGCCGATAGGTTTATGAAGTATATTAAGGTTTTATATGTCGATTTAAATTATGAAGCGTTCCTTCATATTCAATCACTTTTACAAAACCGTGATTCAGAAAACAGCTACGAGCTTGCCTGGTGCAATGATTATAAAATAGCTATTAATTCAATTTTAAAGCAACATTACGACCTTTATCTGGTTAGTAGTGACTTGGGGAAATGGAGTGGGCTCGACCTGCTTCATGAAGCCGTATGCTCTAATTGCAATGATCCTATTATCATGCTGAGCCCGGATAATGAGATTTATAGTCAGGCTTTGGAAGGTGGGGCATTTGATTCCCTATCAGTAAAAACACTCAAGCCGGCTGCACTGGAAACAGTTATTCGCTATGCTGTTGAACATAGCAGCACTATAAAAAAACTTAAAACAGACGGCGCTATGCTTCGGGATATTTTCGAACGCTGCAAAGAGCCGATAATTATCAGCAATAAAGAAGGAGAGATTTGTGACTGCAATAAATCTGCAATAGATTTTTTTAAGATATCCAAGGATCAGTTGCTTAAAACGCCTGTTAGCACACTTTTTTCCGACCCTGACGAATTAAAAAGATTCCAACAGCTAATTGAGGGAGAAGGTTCAGTTTCTGATTTTGAAACGTTTCTGAAAGCCGGCGATGATACATTACGATTCTGCACGCTATCATCTTTTGTTCAAATTACACAGCGTGGAAGTACTGAGGTGTATCATTCGATCATACATGATTTAACAAGCCGCAGAAATAAGGTTATGGAAATCATGGCAAAACAGAAGCGGGAAGTTTCGAAGCAGCTAGCAATGAGCCTCGCGGAAAAAATTCAAAACCCGCTATCTACTGTCAATTTCGCCTTACATGAAATGAGTCAGAACGTTGGCAACGACGCTCATGACCTAAAAGCTTATATCGATATCGTGAAAGAAAGCTGCGGACGTATCAGCAAATTAACAGCTGGCATACTATCTGATAGCTTTATAACAACAGAACAAATTAAATAACGCTCGTTTTGGTTAAACAATCAACTTCCCCTGTGGTTAACAGTGGGAAGTTTTTTATTTTAGACCTTTACTTTCATGTCACAATTCAATTATAAACAACGTAATAACATTGTTCTTGTCATCCTCATTATTCTGGGGTGCTTAATCCTTTACTCGTTACGAACGATTGCCGGATGTCTTTTGTCGACAGTGGTGATGTATACTATTTTCAAACCAGTATTTATTGCCATACGCGACAAATGGAAATGGCATTCTGTAGCTGCGGCAGCCGCGGTAATACTAGGTTCGTTTATCATCATTGTATTACCAGTACTAACGCTTACGGTGATGGTAATTAATAAGATCACCGATTTTCAGCGCGATGCTTTTAAAATCCGGGTTTTAATGGGAAAAATTGACGATTTCTTCGGATCAAAGTTAAGACAGCCTGATTTAATGGACCAGATGACAACTAAAGGTAAGGCCTTCATCGGCGATCTCTTTCCTTCGATATTAGGTGGCGCAGCTGACATTTTGCTTGGCGTAACAGTCATGTATTTTATTTTATATTTTATGCTTACCTGTACTGAAGAGTTTGAAAAAGCTCTGCTTAAATATTCGCCTTTCCAGGAACATAACTCGAAGAAATTCGGAGTCGAACTCAGGAATACGACTTATTCGAACGTTCTTGGGCAGGGTTTTATCGCGTTTGTACAGGGTGCACTGGTAAGCATTGCATTTTTCATCTTTGGCGTGAGCGATCCGATTTTCTGGGGCGTAATTGCAACGTTTTTATCTTTTTTGCCAGTGATCGGCGCTCCAGTTGTTTTTTTGCCGGCGGCAATCATTATGATTATGCAGGGAGATACTTTTAACGGCGTAGGATTGCTTCTTTTCGGAATACTTATCATTACTAATATCGACAATGTAATACGCTTTATAATAGCAAAAAAGGTGGCCGACACTCATCCATTGATCACAGTAATAGGCGTAATTATAGGCATCCCGATATTTGGAATCCTTGGACTTGTTTTCGGACCCCTGCTCCTTTCCTATTTTATTCTTACTGTCCGCATTTATGAAACCAGTCAACTGGCAACTGAACGATTAGAAAAAATCCGTGCGGCCGAAGAAAAGAACATTTCAGAAAACACTTTATAACTTTTCACTGTATAAATTATAAGCTAAAATATAACAATCATGAACGACAATTCGAAAGTAGTAATTGCCTTATTAGCCGGACTGGCCGCCGGTGCTGCACTAGGAATTTTATTCGCACCTGAAAAAGGTACTGAAACAAGAGATAAATTAAACGACGCCTTAAAAAATCTGGGCGATTCAATTAAGGACACCGCCGCTGAAGAAATTGAAAAGCTGGCTGAGTTTAAAGACAAAGTGGTTGAAACAATTAAATCAAAATTGAATAAACCCGAAGAGGAATACACCGGTGTAACTGATCAAATCTAACAGAAACCCACATCATGCCAGAGATAACGGAAAACAACCAGGATATCATTAGCTTGCTTAAGGAATATGTTGAAACCAACATTGAACTTGGTAAATTGACCATTAAAGAGAAACTTATCATCGCGATAGCAAATGCTATCACCGATACTGCAATGGTTATCAGTCTTTTGATAACTTTTTTGTTTGCCTGCATAACACTTGGCTTTTATTTGGGAGAGGTGTTAAATTCTAATGCTGCCGGCTTTGGGATTGTCAGTCTGATTTTTCTTACCATCGCTATAATTGTTTACTTCATTAAAGATGGTATTTTAGAAAGAGGCCTCCATAATTTTATGGTTAAACGCATTTATCGAAAGAAAAAATAATGGGAAAAGTGTTTACGACTTTTGCTGAGATGCAAGCCGAAATTGTCCTCCTTAAAGTAAAAAAGCTCGAGCAGGAAGAACAGATTAAAGAGAAGTTTAAAAGCCCTGGTGCTATACTCTCAACAGTGACATCGCTTTTTAAACGATCGCCGGGTAAAGGTTCAAATTTTATATCGGATCTGATAAGCCAGGATTTTATAACGAGTATCAGCAGACTGGTTCTGCCGGTTTTTATGAACAGTTTTATATTCAGAAAATCCAACTTTATTACCAAAGCGATAGTAGCATTTGTATCGCAGCGCGCGGCAAAAAATGTCGATTCTCACACATTAAACAATCTCGTTGAAAAAGCGAAGGGACTTTTTAGCAAGTTTACGAGCAAGAAAGATCAGAAGCCGCAATCAGTTAAAATCTCAGCTGGAAAGGATTACGGAATCCCGCCTTACAGCGAAACATATTAGTCAAGAGAGCGATGAAATTCATCGCTCTTTTTTTTATCGCTCTACATAACTTTTCAGAAAATCGTGGTAAGCCATTTCGATACCTTCGCGAAGTTCAATATTGTGTTTCCAGCCCTGTGCGTGAAGTTTTGATACATCCATCAGTTTTCGTGGCGTTCCATCCGGCTTCGATGAATCAAAAACAAGCTCGCCTTTAAAATCTATAACATCCTTAATAAGCAAAGCTAAATCTTTAATGCTTACATCTTCACCCGTGCCCACATTTACCAACCCGGATTCATTGTAATTCAGCATCAGGTAATAACAAGCTTCGGCTAAATCGTCGGCAAAAAGAAATTCCCGCTTTGGTGTTCCTGTGCCCCAAATAGTCACTGTCTTATCATTATTCGTTTTTGCTTCATGAAATTTACGGATCAAGGCCGGCAGCACATGGGAATTTTGGGGATGGTAATTATCGTTATAGCCGTAAAGATTAGTCGGCATGACCGATATGAAGTTACATCCATATTGCTCACGATAGGCATCACACATTTTTATGCCGGCAATTTTCGCGATGGCATAAGGCTCATTGGTATATTCAAGCGGGCCGGTGAGTAAGTATTCTTCTTTTAATGGCTGCGGAGCCATTTTAGGGTAAATGCAAC
This sequence comes from Hufsiella arboris, assembly GCF_009834875.1. Lineage (GTDB taxonomy): Bacteria > Bacteroidota > Bacteroidia > Sphingobacteriales > Sphingobacteriaceae > Hufsiella_A > Hufsiella_A arboris. Next base: position 368,332 of record NZ_WVHT01000001.1, read on the forward strand.
TCGACCCGAGAAACATCAGTTTTCTAACCCCGTTAACATAGGCGCCATGAATGATGTTATTTTGTATGCAAAGATTTTCATATAAAAAATCAGCACGGTAAGTATTATTGGCTATAATTCCACCAACTTTAGCAGCAGCAAGAAAAACATAATCCGGCTTTTCCTCTGCCATAAAATCAGCAACGGCTTGTTGATTACGAAGATCAAGTTCTTTCGACGATTTTTTTATAATGGATGTAAAACCTTCTTTTTCTAATTTACGAACGATGGCTGAACCAACCATTCCATTATGACCGGCAACATAAATTTTAGCGCTTTTTTCCACAGATAAATGACTTAAGCCCCAAATATAAAAACTTATTTTTGTGCCGGTAAACAAACATGGGCAAAGACAAACTACGAAGATTCGCAGAAGTTGATACATTTAGCAACGTTCTGCAACTTGATGAGGGCAAAGTAATGAAAGGGCAATGGGCCGAAAAACACTTCGGTAACACCAACCCTGTGATATTGGAATTAGCCTGCGGAAAAGGTGAATATACAGTTAACCTCGCACGCCTATTCCCGGAAAAAAACTTTATCGGCATTGACTATAAAGGAAACAGGATATGGAGAGGCGCCAAAACAGCGTTGGAAGAAGGCATTAATAACGTTGCTTTCTTAAGAATTCGGATAGAAAACATTCTTGACTATTTTGCTAATGGCGAGGTATCTGAAATCTGGATCACCTTTCCCGACCCGCAGCCGCAAGTAAGCCGCGAAAAGAAACGACTAACGCACAACCGCTTTCTTGAAAAGTATCAATCGATCCTAATAAAAAACGGCATAATCCATTTAAAAACAGATAATGACGCATTGCACGAGTTTACTCACGAAAAAATCGGCGAGTTAGGGCTTGAACTCCATGCGAAAACCGAAGATCTTTACAATTCGGATCTGGTAAATGAAGTTCTCTCTATTAAAACGTATTACGAAAAGAAATATCTTGTTTACGACAAAAACATTAATTACCTGAAATTCAGTTTCGGTACAAATGGACAAGGATAACTTTTTTGAGCAGGTTTACCAGGTTGTCAGGTTAATCCCAAAAGGAAGAATAACCTCTTACGGGGCCATTGCCGCTTACCTGGGAACAAAAGGTTCTTCGCGAATGGTTGGCTATGCAATGAATGGCTGCTCGGGAATTCAGCCACCCGTACCGGCTCACCGCGTTGTAAACAGGGCCGGAATGCTTAGCGGCAAACATTATTTCGGCAGCGAAAACCTGATGCAGCAACTTCTCGAAAGTGAAGGAATCACTGTTATTGATGACCAGGTTCAAAATTTCAAAGAACTATTCTGGGATCCGGCAGTAGAACTCGATCTCGAAAAATAAAACACATGGGAAAACTAGTTAACGAATTTAATGATTACCGTACCCGCATGAACGACCGGATTATGGAATCGGCTAACACCAATATTAAACGCTTTTTTGCCTTAGACACAACAACATATGCTGATGGTGCTCTAGATGTTAAAACCAAAGAAATGCTTGGCTTGGTCGCATCGATGGTTTTACGATGTGATGACTGCATTAAATATCATTTAGGTAAATGCCATGAAGCCGGTGTGAACACTGCTGAAATGAATGAGATATTTATGATTGCCAACCTGGTTGGTGGATCAATTGTTATTCCGCATTATCGCAGGGCTGTTGAATATTGGGATGAGCTAAACGCACAATAATCGCCGGAAACCATGGATATCATTGGCGCTTTTGCCGCCTGAACTCTATTCTGCTAGTGTATCACAAACTTTAGTTGTTCTACGCTGTACTAAAGTCATGAAGAAGATTTTCCACGCACTCATTTTTGTGCTTTTTTCAGTTTCTGCATTTTCACAGCCGGATACCCTTTCGATAACGCTTGAAAATGTACAATATCCTTATCCGGTAAAGTTTCTGAATTTAACGGTAGAAGGCCAGGATTTTCGAATGGCTTACATGGATATAATTCCTGCTCAGTCTAACGGGAAGTCGGTTGTTCTTTTTCATGGAAAAAATTTTGGCGGATACTACTGGACGGACGTTATCAAAGCGCTATCCGTTAAGGGTTATCGAGTCATTGTTCCCGACCAGGTCGGATTCGGTAAATCATCCAAACCATTTATTCACTATAGCTTTCAACAACTGGCAAAGTGGAACAAACAGTTACTAGATACATTAGGAATAACTAAGGCAAACATCTTAGGACATTCTATGGGTGGAATGCTTGCAACCCGATTCGCTCTGATGTATCCTGAAAAAGTAGAAAAATTATTTCTTGAAGATCCAATCGGGTTGGAAGATTACAGGGAATTTGTTCCGTATGTCACAACCGAAGAGCAGTACAAAACGGAATTAAAAACCACTCCGGAAAGCGTCAAGAAATATTATCAGTCGTCCTATTTTCCGCAATGGAAGCCAGATTACGATTACCTCGTAAAAATAGGTGCCGGAGTTGCAAAAAGTGCTGATTTCCCCAGATACGCTAAAGTATCGGCGATGACGTTTACCATGATTTACGAGCAGCCGGTGGTCTACGAGTTTAAGGATTTGAGGGTTCCCGTAGTTTTGTTTATTGGCAAGGAAGATCGAACCATTGTTGGAAAGGCCCTTCTATCGAAGGAGCAGCAAAGCCAGCACGGGCAATATCAAATGCTCGGAAAAGAGACTGCGAAAAAAATACCAGCTTGTAAGCTGATTGAATTTGATGGCGTTGGCCACATTCCTCATATCCAAACTCCTGAACAATTTATTGTATCCCTGCTTCAAAACCTGTAATCAAGATTTAAGTATTTTAGGTATGGAAAAAGAAGAATGACTGCTATCTGACATAGATTTAAGCAGAACATACACTTATGCCGACTATAGGAAATGGCGGTTTGAGGAACGAATCGAGCTGATTAAGGGAAAGATCTTCAAGATGAGCCCGGGCCCCAATACAGTACATCAAACGGTAGCCGGCAATATACACATGCCTTTCTTTGGAATTACTTAAAGGAGAAGCTTGTAAAGTTTTTTCCGCGCCTTACGATGTTCGTCTACCAGGCAAGTCAAAGCTAGATGAAGATATCATAACAGTTTTACAACCTGACATTTGCTTTGTTTGCGATCCAGGAAAGATCGACGAGCGCGGTTGCATTGGCGCGCTAGATATTGTCGTTGAAATTCTCTCCCCATTCTAACAATTCAAAAGAACTAAAAAACAAATATGAAGTTTACGAACAGGCAGGCGTAAAAGAATACTGGATTATTCATCCAGTTGAAAAAACATTCATGAAGTACCTTCTTGTCCATGGAAGCTATCAGCCTTCGCGACTTTTTACGCTCGGAGATGTAGTAAGCTCTTCAGTACTTTACGGGCTTGAACTTCAGCTTGACGAACTTTTTGTTGGCCTTATTGACTATTAAGCCAGCTTTTCTACAATCGAATTTATCGTCAATTTTTCCTGGTCACCGGATTTCATATTTTTTAATGTCAGCAAACCTGATTGAATTTCTTCGCTCCCAATCAGGATTACGTAAGGAATATTTTTCCCATCGGCATAACTCATTTGCTTTTTAAGTTTGGCAGACGCCGGATATAACTCTGCTGAAATATTTTGTGCGCGCAATTGGGCAAGTATAGGTAAAGCAAACTTTTCCGCTTCTGAATCAAAATTGGTAATCAACACTTTCGTAGTTTCTTCAGTACTTTCAGGGAACAGTTTCAATTCTTCCAGTACGTCGTAAATTCGATCGGCACCAAATGAAATCCCAACACCGGTCAAACCCTTTAACCCAAACATGCCGGTAAGGTCGTCATAGCGGCCACCGCCACCAATGCTGCCGATAGATACATTGTTTGCTTTCACTTCGAAAATAGCTCCGGTATAGTAATTCAGGCCGCGAGCCAGTGTGATGTCAAGCTGGAGGTTTAAAGCTGAAGGGCCAATACCCGAAGCCGAAAGCTGGTGAACGTACCCAAATATCTGTTCGATTTCTCCTATTCCTTTTAAGCCTGTTTCCGACGAAGCTAAAACCTGCTTTAAACTTCTCAGCTTCTCTTCATTCGACCCTTCCAGCAGAATCACCGGCTTTAGCTTGTCAATATCAGTGTCATTAAAACCGCGATCCAACAACTCTTTTATAACGCCATCCAATCCGATTTTATCCAGCTTGTCAATCGCGACGGTCATGTCGACAATCAGCTCCGGCTTACCGATGATCTCAGCGATTCCCGACAGTATTTTTCGGTTATTTAATTTTATGGTGAAGTTAGTTAAGCCAAGTTTCCGTAAAGCTTCATCATAAATAAGAACGAACTCGGCCTCATTCAATAAACTTTCAGAACCAACAACATCCGCATCACATTGATAAAATTCGCGGTAGCGGCCTTTTTGCGGACGATCTGCACGCCATACGGGCTGCACCTGAAAGCGTTTGAAAGGAAAGGAGATATCATTTTGATGCATCACCACATAACGGGCGAAGGGCACCGTTAAATCGTAGCGTAATGCCTTTTCAGAAATTAAAGACACGAGCCTGGCACTATTTTCCTCTGCACCGAAATCAAATAACTTCTTTTTTGGCTCGTTCAAATATTCACCACTGTTCAGAATTTTAAAGATCAGCTTATCCCCTTCATCACCATACTTTCCGGTCAAAGTGTCCAGGTTTTCCATACTCGGCGTTTGGATCTCCTGGTAGCCATATTTTTTAAAAACGGATTTAATTGTATCAAAAATATAGTTGCGTTTCACCATTTCTGTTGGTGAAAAATCTCGGGTGCCTTTTGGAACTGATGGTTTAAAATTAGCCATGGGCGCAAAAGTACGTAATTCACATTTTATGAACATCTATTTAGAATAATTCAAAATAATTTTGGTTTATGCGCGTTGCGTTATACATTTGCTGCAGTTTAGAATTAATCCAAATAAAATGAACGTACCTTATCCTTTAAGAAAATCCATATACCTAACATTCGCATTTTGCCTTTCTGTCATAACGGCATTTGCTCAGTCCGGAAAAATTAAAGGGCAAGTAACAACTGCTGATGGTAAGGCGGCCCCAGACGTTTCAGTAAACCTCGTCGGGACAAAAACAGGAACAACTACGGAAGAATCAGGCGCATACACATTGAGCGGCCTTAAACCTGGAAATTACACGATTCGTGTATCAGCTCTTGGTTTACGAAGTCAGGAAAAGCAGGTTTCTGTAACTTCAAACTCAACGCAAACCGTCAACTTTTCTCTTACTGAAAATTCAGCCGAGTTAGATGAAGTAGTTATCAACGGCGGGCGTGTAAATAAATTTGATAAAAAATCGAGTGATTACGTTGCCAAAATGCCCCTAAGCCGCATTGAAAACCCGCAGGTATATACAACCGTGAGCAAGGAATTGTTAAACGATCAACTAGTCTACACTGTAGATGATGCCATGCGTAATGCTACCGGTATTCAAAAAATGTGGGAAGCAACCGGACGCGGCGGTGATGGCGGCTCATTTTATAGCACACGAGGCTTCATTACACAGAGTTCGTTGCGTAATGGTATTGCCGGACTTGTGACAAACCAGATCGATGCTGTAAACCTGGAGAGACTTGAAGTTATTAAAGGTCCATCTGCGACACTATTCGGCAGTTCATTAACTTCATATGGAGGCATGATTAACCGTGTCACAAAAAAACCGTATGACACTTTTGGCGGACAAGTGGAGTTTTCGGCTGGAAATTTCGATTTTCAACGTATTAGCGTTGATTTAAATCAGCCAATAAGTAATGACAAAAAATTACTATTCCGTCTTAATACGGCGTTCAATCATGAGGGAACATTTCAAACTGTAGGCTTTACTGATGCATCTACTGTAGCGCCAAGCCTGGTTTATAAACCTACCGATCGTTTGTCAATTAGCCTCGACGCTGAGCTGACATATGGCCACAATGTTGGCAAGCAAGGTATATTCTTTTATTATCCTGTTGCCCAGTTAGGTTACAGCAATGCAAAGGATGTCCCGATCGACTATCGAAATTCGTATATGGGAGATGGATTGGCGCAAAAATCAAGAAGTACAAACCTTTTTGGACAGGTGAACTATAAGATCTCGGAAACTTTTACATCATCTACCAATATCACTGCAAGTAATAGTTATTCGAATGGAATGTCACCATATTTTTATATGGTTCCCGGGAGTTCCGGTAAATCAGATTCTATTGCCCGTGCCGACCAATCAACAGATAACAGTAAGAACAGGATATTTGAAATCCAACAAAACTTCAACGGTGACTTCAAAATTGCTTCACTGCGCAACAGGGTCGTATTTGGGCTTGATTATCTTCGGGTAAATTCGGACCAGCATTTTTTCGGAAGTTACTTCGATAACGTTTCGTTTACTACTCCGAATACAGATTACAGCCAGTTCAATGGCGTCAATTTGGAAGAAAAATATTCCTCAGGAGCGGTTGATTTTACCTATCCGATAATTAATGAAATAATCACTTATTCTGCATTTGCTTCGGATGTTTTAAATCTTACTGAAAAACTCAGTGTATTGGCAGCGATTCGTTACGATCATTATGATGACAAAGGCGGTATTGTTGGATCTCCTTACGATGGATATACCCAATCGGCGTGGTCACCTAAATTTGGAATTGTTTATCAACCAATAAAAGATCAGTTGTCTGTGTTTGCGAATTATCAAAACAGCTTTAAGAACCACGGGACATTCTCAGCGTACAGTGAAAGCGCTACAAATAATCTAATATCTCAGCATGCAGATCTGGAACATGCAAATCAGATTGAAGGCGGTATTAAGTTTGATGCATTGAAAGGAAAACTTAGCGGAACCGCGAGCTACTATAATATCAAGGTTGAAAACATGTTGCGATCAGATCCAAGAGCGTTAAATGCACAAATACAGGATGGAACACAGATCAGCAAAGGAATCGAGTTTGAATTAATTGCCAATCCGGCCAGAGGATTAAACATCGTGGGAGGTTTTACTTACAACGATTCAAAATACGAAAAAGCTGATGCGGACGTAGAAGGACGCCGCCCGGCTACAGCATCATCTCCATACCTTGCAAATTTATGGATAAGTTACCGCTTACCCGAAACTGCAATTAAAGGTTTAGGATTTGGATTTGGCGGAAACTACGCCAGCGATAACAAAATCGTAAACAGCATAACTTACGGCGTTTTCACACTTCCATCTTACACCGTATTAAACGCTTCAGCATTTTATGATTATAAAAAATTCAGGCTTTCAGCGAAAGTTGACAACCTGACGAATGAAAAATACTGGATTGGTTATACAACCATGAACGCTCAGAAATTAAGAAGTGTTGTAGGTAGCGTAGCCTACAAATTTTAATTGTTAGTGGTGTGATTACTCCTTCCGGCCTTGCCGGGAGGAGTTTCAATTTAACCGGATGAAAAAGAAACGGAACCTAAAGTACTGGATCGGCAGAATTCATTTATGGCTCGGCTTGACAAGCGGGCTTGTTGTTTTTATAGTAAGCCTTACAGGCTGCCTGTTTTGCTTCCACGATGAAATTGAAGATATCACTAAGCCGCATCGACATGTCGAAGCGCGTAATCAGCCATACCTGCCTCCATCAGTTTTAAAGGAGAACGCGCAGAAAGCCGTGCCTGACGGTAAAATTTCGTTTTTGAGCTATGTTGGGAAGGATCGTCCCGCGCTGGCTTACACCACCAATAGTACGAGCACCTATTATGTTTATCTCGACCCGTACACCGGAAAGCATTTAAAAACTGAAGATTTAAAAACCGACTTCTTCATTATTGTTGAGTATATCCACCTCTATTTATTGTTACCGGCCGAAATCGGAAGACAGATTGTAGGTATTTCAACTATTGTATTTGTTGTAATGCTGATTAGTGGAATAATTCTGTGGTGGCCGAAGCGCAAATCAGACCATAAGCGGAGCTTCAAAATAAAATGGAATAGCAAATGGAGGCGTGTTAACTATGATCTTCATAACGTTCTCGGATTTTATGCTGCAAGCATCGCGTTGGTTCTGGCACTAACAGGCCTGGCGATTGACTACGAATGGATGCGTAAAACATTCACTTACACCGCTAATCTTGGCGCTCAATATCCCGATGAAGACAAGCACCCGGTTATTGATACCATTAACCACAAACCGATAAACCGCCCGGTTATTGACGTAGCCATGGCTCAGACATTCAAATTGTCTCCAGCTTCCGAAATGTATTTCGTCACTTTTCCAGAAAAGACCTCTGAATCCTTCGAAACCGGTGCTTATGCCAAATCTCTGGTTTATCATCAGCAAAACAATTACCATTTCGACCCGGTTTCTGCTCAGTTACTCAAATCGCAACCCTATAAAAGCAAAAGTGTCGGCATGAAGCTTAACGAGATGAATTATGCTATTCACACCGGGCAGATACTGGGACTGTTTGGAAAAATAATCGCGTTTATTGCCAGCCTTATTGCGACAAGCCTGCCGGTAACAGGGTTTATTGTGTGGCTTGGCAGAAGAAAGAAAAAATCAAAAGCTGAAACAGGAGTAAAATTAGTAACAACACGAAGAAGTCGTTTCAATAACGTGAAGCTTGCGGGTGAGTGAACCCTGATTATAGCATTCCGCTTTTTACCGCACGGTTTACTAATTCCGAAAGATTTTTGCAGTTGGATTTATCGAGCATATTGCGCCGGTGGTGATTGATTGTATGAATACTGATATTTAGCCTGTCGGCGATTTCCTTACTGCAGAGACCATTGCAAACAAGTTTTAAAACATCTACTTCTCTTTTACTTAGTGTGCTATAGTATTCGTGTGGAAAATAGCTCTTGTTTTTCAATACGATCACGTGCTGATCGCTCATTCGCTCAATAATATGAATGATTTTCGAATCATTTTTAAAATGTGTTATATCAGTTAGCGAACCCAATGATGCGACCGGGATACAATCGTCTGCACCGCATAAATAACAAGCACGTTGGATCACTGACGACCATGATCCGTCTTTGTTTTTTATCCTATAATTAGTTGTAAAGGTAAATTCGCTGCAATCATCCCTGACATTGTCTTTTAGAAATTCCATTTGTTCGGGAAAGATCTGTCCATTGTAAATCTTAAAATCCTCCGGATTCCAGAGACTATAAAAAAATGATGGTCCTGCATTAATCAAAAACCGGGTTGAATATCCGAGAAAACTGTTGTTGTTTGTATCGAGGGATGAATAGGTATTATCCGTGTAATCTATAAGATATATAGCCGAAGGGTAAAGATTGTTTAAAAGCGCATGATGATTAAAGTCCCTTACGAGATCATTAGTTTCGGGTATTTGAACCGATTTCCTTTTTGACGAAAAATGTAAAAAATCATTGTATGAAAACTGCCTGATTTCTTTCATAGCCGGGTGATTATCAGTTAAATCAAATATATAATAAAAACATAAAAGTTCTTTTTAATTGTCCAAATACGTTGTTATCACGCACAATTTTGTTCGGGTTTTACCTAAAATTTCACAGGCTGATACTGAATATTCAAAATAGCTAGTTCTAGCTATTGCTCTGTGCAAAAAAAGTGCTCACTTTTATCTGCCGGGAATAATTTAGATTCCCGCAAACCCCGATTATAATCTGTAATTAAACAAGCCCAGTTTAATTAATTACAGCAAAATTTTCAAATCAGGATGTCATTGTGACAATCCTTCAGCGAAGCTCAGGTCTGTCGCGAGTTGATATCCGAACTGTGCTAAACTGTATAATTTCTAAAAAGAATTAATGGATCAGCAACCCCTTGTTTCCTGTGTGATGCCAACATACAACCGCAGAAAATTTATACCGCATGCTATACGGTATTTCATGCGGCAGGAACATCCAAATAAAGAACTCATCATTGTTGACGACGGATCAGACAGCATTGAAGATCTTATTCCAAACAACGAAAACATAAAATATATTCGTCTTAAAAAAAAGGTCACACTAGGCGAAAAACTAAATATTGCTTGCAATAAAGCCGAGGGAAGCATTATTGCCAACTGGGATGATGATGACTGGTACGCTCCCCGCCGCCTGAAGTACCAGGTTGCAGAGTTAGCAAAACATCAAACGCAAGTTTGCGGAATTAACAATCTTCTCTATTTCGACCTGGGATGTAAACAAGCTTTTGAATACATCTATCCGGCGGACCACCGCAAATGGCTGCTGGGAAGTTCTTTATGTTATTATCGATCACACTGGCAGGCAAACCCTTTCGAAAAAATCAATGTAGGCATGGATGGTTTATTCGTTTGGCGCACGTCATCCAGCCAGGTTACGGTGCTACCCGATCCTACCATGTCAGTTCACATGATCCACAATCAAAATGTCTGCCCGAAACGGACAACTGGTGACTGGTGGCATCCCTATCCGGTGAAAGATATTGAAAAAATTATGCAAAGGGATTTTGATTACTATTACGAGGACAGGCAGCCAAGAGCACTTGTAACTGATCGCACCCCGGTTAAAGCACCTGCGAAACAACTAAAAAACATCTACGCGTGCCTTGTTCATGAAAAGCTCGACTGTGTGGTGGATATGGTTCGCAACCTGCATTATCACGACCCATCTTCCATCATTATTTTATTTAACGGCGGGACCAATTTCAAGCTAAACGAATCCTCGTTCGATTTCAAAAAATATGGTGCGATAATCCATCCCAATTCATTTCCTGTTAAGCACGGTTATTTGCATGGCTTTGCTTTAGAAAGCATGAGGTTCGCTCTCCAGAATTTCTCATTCGACATATTTACCATTGTCGATTCCGACCAGTTAAGCATGCAACCCGGATACTCCGGTTTTATATCGGAATTCCTTGCAGGCAAAAGCAATATTGGATTATTGTCAAACAGGCCTGAACGTTTAACTGCAAAAAACACCGAGGTTTGGACATCAATTCAGCCGTTCAAGGAATACAACTTGTGGAAACCCTTTCTCAAAAAATTTCCGAAAGGTGAAGAAAAGTTTGTTCACTGGACCTTCTGGCCCTCAACTGTTTTTACACACGATGCGGCCAAAGATATGCTCAAACTTTTTGATACAAACACTCAGCTTCAGCATATTATGCAGCGCACTAAAATATGGGCGACAGAGGAAATCATTTTTCCAACGCTGGTTAGTCTGCTTGGTTACAACATTGAAAAAAACCCATGCTGCCACGATTTTGTAAACTATCAAAAATCGTATTCAACACAAGATATCGACTGTGCGTTAAACGATCCATATGCCTTTTGGGTGCATCCGGTAAGCCGCAATTATGACGACGTTTTACGAAAACACGCACGCAAGCATTTAAACAATTATATTCCACAGACTCAAGATGCAGTTAACCATGCCTCCAACAAATCGTTATTCCTGCAAACTGAAGCTATAAATAGCATTAAAAAAATTGAAGGCTGGCTAACTGATAGAGAAGCTGAGCTTTTGATAGCCTGTGCACTTAAAGCCTGCTGCAAATTTCCAGACTCGCAAGTGGTAGAAGTTGGCTGCTATCATGGCAAAGCTACTGTTCTGCTTGGAAGCGTCGCCCGGTCGGCCTCTGACAAGATAAAAGTTTATGCAATTGATGAACACAACGGCATATTGGGCTCCGCAGACCAGGGATTATATACATTCAAGCCATCGCTTGACAGCTTCAAAAAAAACATCGGCGAGGCTGGCCTTTCGGAAACAATTATTTCTGTTGTGTCGAAATCAACTGACGTAAAATGGAGCCAGCCAATTTCATTGTTGCTTATTGACGGCCTGCATGACTACCTCAGCATCAGCAATGATTTTAATCACTTTAATTCATTCGTAAAAAAAGGCGGATACCTGGCATTTCATGATTATGCCGATTATTTTCCGGATGTAAAGGCTTTCGCCGACGAGCTTATCCTGGAAAACAGCTATCAGAAAATACATCTTTCCGATTCACTTGTGGTGCTGCAAAAACAGTAAATGATTCCAGCCAGCCCAGATAAAACTCAAATCATGTTAACACTGCCATTATTAAAGAAAATTCAGGCCATAGACGGTTGGCTTTCAGAAAAAGAGGCTGATCTTCTGTTATCAGTTACTTTGAAAAGCTGTATCGATCTGCCGCCGCCTCATAACCTGGTAGAAGTGGGAAGCTATAAAGGCAAGTCGACGGTGCTTCTTGGCAGCACGATAAAATCGTACTTTCCGGAAGCAAAAGTATATGCGATTGACCCACACGAAGGCCAAATAGGTGCTCAGGGCCAAAGTATGCATACTGTCGCGCCTACGCTTGATACTTTTCTGAAAAACATACAAGCTTCGGGTGTTGCCGCACAAGTAGAACTGATAAAGGACGTTTCCTATCACGTGGTTTGGAATAAGCCGATCTCGCTGCTTTTTATTGACGGTTTGCATGACCACTTCAACGTTGCAAGAGACTTCGGACATTTTTCCGATTGGGTAAGCGCGGGAGGATACATCGCATTTCATGATTATTCACCGTATTATCCTGGCGTAGTCAAATTCGTCGATGAAGTTTTGGCTACCGGCAGATACCGGAAGGTGCAGCATGAAGACAGCATGATGGTTATTCAAAAGAATAAATAAGCAGCCGGTAAAGCATTTTTCTACAATTATGTCAATGTCTGACCAGAAAAAATCTCGTGCAGTAGTCACAATGGCGAAGAATGAATCAGTGTTTCTTCCAATCTGGTGGCATTATTACTCGCAATTTTTTCACCCGGAGGACATTTATATCATCGATCATGATACAACGGACGGCTCTACATCAGGCCCCGGTTTTGTACGGATACCAGTAAGCCACCCGGTTGTTGACTGGGGCTGGCACCGCGACCGGCTCCAGGAAAATCAAAACAAACTGATAGCCCGGTATGACGTGGTTCTTTGTACCGATGTAGATGAAATTGTGGCTCCGGATCCTCGCACAGGAACTTTAGGTGATTATATCGACCGGTTTGAAGGCGAGTTTGTAAACTGCCGCGGATACGAAATCATACATATCAAAAACAGCGAAAAACAGCTAAATCTTCAACAGCCGATTTTAGAGCAACGGTTCCATTGGTACCATAACCCTTCATATTCAAAACCCCTGCTTGCCACCGTTCCAATGCAGTGGCATGGAGGCTTGCATGTAAGAGTTGATGGCAAAACTTCTGTTGATCCGTCCTTATATCTTTTACACCTTCATCGGGTTGATTATGATCTTTGCCACGACCGCCACAAACAACGCGCTTCCGGCCCATGGAATCAACGGGATGTCGACGAGAACTGGGGTTATCAAAACCGGATTATTGACGACCAGCAATTCGAGAAATGGTTTTATGAAGATAGTTGCTCCAATACTCCTATCGAAATCGAGATGGTACCCGATTATTGGCGCGGTTTAATTTAATATTCAATCCAACGGAGCTGCTGCAACCGGTTCAAGCTTAAAATCACATATAAACAATAGCATCATGCTACGCACCGCATTTGAGTTTTTATCCGACGAGCTTAACTCGTATCTCAAACGAAAAGATCCAACCAATTTTGGTAACGATGATATCGCTGTAATCTCGTCGTTAATGAATCCGGACGGAACATTCGCGGTATCGACAGATGGTGCCGACGTATCCAAAATCATCATTACTCTTATAAATATTGAAGAAGACAGGATTGCAGATTCCCAATACAATTACCAAAAGTTTGACGATCGAATCGAGGTGATAAATCCACCTGTTAATATCAATGCATTTGTATTGTTTTCGGTATTCGCCAATAACTATTCGACTGCGCTGCGACTCTTATCCTATGTGATTTCATTTTTCCAGGGCAACCAGGTTTTTGACAGCGGACAATACCCGCAAATCAATGCAAAGGTCGACGCCGATAAACCCTGGCAAAAAGTTGGGCGCCTGTTAATTACCCTCCACTCCACCACTTTTGAGCAGCAAAACAATCTTTGGGCCGCGCTTGGTGCCAAATACATGCCTAACGTGGTTTATAAAATACGCACAATGAGCTTTATTGACTTTGAACCTAAAATGTCAGCTCCGCCAATTACAGAGGTTACAATTACAGATAAATAAGTGCTTGAAATGATCCAGATCAAATATAAACCGCTGTTCAGCATCGAGTTTCCACACACTTTCTATAAATCGGGTAAGAGCCCGGACTTAATTGTACAACCTACAAAAAGCAGTCAGAAACTTATTAGTACCATGGGCTTGCATTTCTTGCAGACGGAATTTGGCGGAAAGTTATATGCGAAGGTAAAAACCCAGGCCAATAAAGATTTTATCCAAAACCCACTGGCAGAGGGGCTGAAGTTTACTTTTTTATTGAAACTTAAAAACAGTTTTTTCCAGAATATCTCAAATCTGAACCTGCTTAAGCCTCTTGGAAATCATTATTATTTTAACAACCTGGTCAATAATCTTTCTACCGCAAATAAGCCGCTGCTTGTCTCAAACGCCACCAGCAAAATTGTATCTGATGCGGACTTGCTGCCCTTTGCGAGCGGAAGTTTTTCATCGGCACAAAGCAATACAGCCGCCACTCAAACCGGCAGGCTCGAATTTCTCGACAGCGGCGAAAGCTTCCAGCAGGAGCTGAGTAACTCGAACAATATTTTCAACCACTCTTTCGATCTGCATAAGTTTTCGGGAGGTAGAACCCGATTCCTTGTTGACGGCGCAGAAAAAGCACTATTTTATTCAATCGACGCTGGCGAGCAAGCCGATACATTCGGGATCATCGAAATTTTTTATAAGAACAGCTTGCCCGCAGAATATCAATTCCAGGCAACCGACCATTCGATCACCACTAAAAACTACGAGATTCCTTTTACCAACCGGGCCACAAAATGGCGCTATATCATTACGCGCAAATTCAACCCCGCAATTACTTCGGTAACCGTTGGTAAAACGAATGGCTCGCCCATCAATTTCAGTTTAGCAGGCGGCACACCAGAAGGCGTGTTTATCGCATCTTCAAACAATGCGCTTCCGCTAACGGAAGAACCTGTCACCGGAATCAAATTAAGCGACAATACCAACAAAGTCATTATTGCTAATCTGCCCAACCCTCCTTTAAATCTAATAAAAACGGAAGGCGCAGATACCTTCTCAGATATTTTAATAACAATTTAAACTAAAATACCACCATGGCTGATGTATTTAAAACACCGGGGGTCTACATCAAGGAGATCCCTACGTTTCCACCTTCGGTAGCGGAAGTGGAAACCGCAATTCCTGCTTTCATTGGTTATACCGAGAAATCAGAATTTAATGGCAACGACTTTGGCAATAAGCCCCAGCGCATTACTTCGCTCCTTGAGTATGAACAACTTTACGGGTTGGCTGAAAAAGAAACCGCCATTACAATAACCATTACTGATACCGACGATGCCGGATCGACCACCCGGACCATCAATGCATCTATCGACCAAGATGATAAGTCGCAATTCAAAATGTATTATGCTTTGCAAATGTATTTTGCCAATGGTGGCGGCCCTTGTTATATCGTTTCTGCAGATAAATATAGCGCTGGCACTTTAAGCGCTGATAAATTGAGCGATGGGCTCGCAGAAATTGCCAAGGTTGACGAACCGACTCTGCTACTTTTTCCTGACGGACCTTCACTAGATTCATCAACTTATTATACGCTGATAAACGAGGCGTTAAGCCAGTGTTTCACACTACAGGATCGTTTTACAATTATCGATGTAAAACAAAGCACCGGAACATTTAACGACATCAACAGTTCTGCCGACGATTTCAGGAACACCGCTACGTTAGGCAGCAACCTCGATTTAATGAAGTATGGAGCGGCGTATTTCCCTTATCTGGAAACCACGCTTACTTACCGGTATGATGATGCCGCGGTAAATATCGTTTACAATCTAAATGGTACCGAAGAAACTGATACTACCACAGGCCTCATTAATCTCGGATCAATTTTAAATCCCCCAACAACCCTGAAAGCGTCTGTGCGCTCCGGGTTGAATCTTCAAAAGGTTTCGGGATCGCTTTCTTCTCCGGTTGATCCGCCCGTTGTTGCAGGGAACACTGAACTTTACAACCAGATAAAACTTCAGCTTCAAAAACTAAATATCGTTTTGCCACCATCTTCGGCCATTGCGGGAGTTTACGCCGCCGTCGATAGTTCGCGCGGTGTTTGGAAAGCACCGGCTAACGTCTCACTGGCCTATGTAAATGCTGCTTCGCTGAAAATATCGCACGAAGATCAGATGTCGTTAAATGTCGACCCAACCTCCGGAAAATCAATTAACGCCATCAGGTATTTTACCGGCAAAGGCGTCATAGTATGGGGATCCAGAACACTTGCTGGAAATGACAATGAATGGCGGTATGTTCCGGTGCGCCGCTTTTTCATCTTCGCGGAAGAATCAATTAAAAAAGGCACTGAATGGGTTGTTTTTGAACCTAACGATGCTAACACCTGGGTTCGGGTAAGAGCCATGATCGAAAATTTCCTTATCAAGCAATGGCGGGCCGGAGCGCTGGCTGGTGCTAAACCGGAACAGGCATTCTTTGTAAGGGTTGGCCTAGGAACCACCATGACAGCATTAGACATCCTGGAAGGAAGGATGAACATCGAAATCGGCATGGCGGTTGTTCGCCCGGCAGAATTTATTATTCTGAAATTCTCTCACAAACTCCAGGAATCTTAATTAACCAGCTTAAAAGTTACTCAAACTAATAGCACAAATAAAAATCAAATGGCAACATATCCTCTTCCGAAGTTCCACTTCTCCGTTGCTTGGGGTGGAACGAAAATTGGCTTCTCTGAAGTTAGCGGACTAAATATTGAAAATAAACTGATTGAATACAGAGACGGCGCCTCGCCCGAGTATAGTAAAATTAAAATGCCCGGAATGCGGGAGTTTAGCAACATCACCTTAAAACGGGGTGTTTTTGCCGGCGATAATGAATTTTACAGCTGGCTCAATACCATCCAGCTTAATGCCGTTGAGAGACGTGATCTGACAATCTCATTGCTGAATGAAAACCACGACCCTGTTGTGGTATGGAAAATTAAAAATGCTTTTCCTGTTAAGATACAGAGTACAGATCTGAAGGCAGACGGCAGCGAAGTTGCCATCGAGCAGCTAGACCTGGCGCACGAAGGCCTCACTATCAATAACGGTGATTAACAAACGGCTATGAGTCTGATCAGTGGTATTATCGACGGGTTAATTTATCCGCCTCCCGGGTTTCATTTCCTGGTAGTGATTGAAATGTTTCCGCAAACTCCGCAGGATATTCGTTTTCAAAGCGTAAGTGGCCTGAGTGTCAACATCGCAACTGAAACCGTGGCCGAAGGTGGCGAAAACCGGTTTAAACACCAGTTTCCGAACGTTCCACAATTCAACAAACTGGTTCTGAAGCGTGGCATGTTTATCGGTTCATTTATCACCAACTGGTGCAAAAATGCGATAGAAAACTTTGAATTTGAACCCAAAAATGTTCTGATCAGCCTGCTCAATGACAGCCATATTCCGCTTAATGTATGGCATGTTTTTAACGCCTATCCGACAAAAATTGATGTTTCTGAATTCAATGCCGAGCAAAACACCCTGGTGATTGAAACTTTGGAATTGACCTACCAGTACTTTAAACCGATGGGCATCGGCGATCTTGTAACCGGCGCTATTGGAGCCGTCGCCGGTGCGGTAAGCGGCGGAATTTCAGGCTCTGTAAGCTTCTAGTTATGCCACTAATCATTCAGGAAATTGCAATATCAGTAACCGTTGCCGACAATAATCCGGCAGGCGGTTCTTCCACAGCTAATCCCTCTACGAAAGAAGAGATCATCAAGGAATGCGTGGAACAGGTCATGGAAATCATCAAACAAAAAAATGAACGCTGACAATGGATATAATCAGTGGTTTATTGCCCGGAAAGTCGGCCGATAAACTTAAAATCGAATCCTGGCCGGATATTAAAAGAAAAGGGACGGCAAGTAAAACTTTCACGGCATTCATTAACCCGGATGAGTTTACCTTAAACTACTCGGTTTTAACCGAAAGCACCAATGCGGCGGGAGCAAACGGAAGCGCCGGAGGATTTCTCGGAACAAAACCGCTTGAAGTTTCTTTAAAGTTCTTTCTCGACGGGACCAATGCAAACGGGGTTAAACTGGATGTACCCTCTAAAATCCGGGAGTTTTATGAAACTATAGGTTACGACGGAAAAGTTCACAGAACATCATTTCTGCGTATTACCTGGGGACATCTTACCTGGTTACGTACCAATCAGTACGAGTTTGACTGTGAGCTAAAAACGACTTCCATTCAATATAAGCTGTTTAAGTTTGATGGAACGCCGCTCCGCGTGATTATTAGCGCAACGTTTGCGGAAAAAGTTGCTGCTGAAAAACAGCTTGCGGAAGACAGAAAAGAGTCGCCGGATCTCACACATGTTCGTATTGTTAAAGAAGGAGATACACTTCCTGGAATGGTTGAAAAAATCTATGGCGACTTTAAATATTACCTGGAAGTTGCCAGGATCAATAAACTCCAAAATTTCAGAGACTTGCAACCCGGTCAAAAGTTGATTTTTCCGCCATTCGATAAAACTGTAAAGCAATCTAAAAATGTCTGAAGAAAGGCTCATTCCCGCGGTAGAATCCGTCGCCGAATTCCGGATCAAAATAAGCGGAACGGAGATACCGGCAACTGTTGCCAAACTTGGAGTCCACATCACCAAGGTCGTTAATAAAATATCTTCGGCGACTTTAATATTCCAGGATGGTGATGCGTCGGATGGAAAGTTCCCTTTAACCGACGGCGACTTATTTACCCCGGGCAATGAAATAGTAATTGAAGCCGGCGATCCGGAGAAATCAACCAGCATCTTTACCGGAATTGTGATTAAGCAGTCGATCAAAGTGCGCAGTGCCTCGGCTCCTCAACTGATCGTTGAATGCCGGCATAAAGCAATTAAAACTACCATCGGCCGGAAGAACGCATATTTTCATGACTCTACGGATTCCGATATCATCAGCCAGATTTTACAAGCGGACGGTTTTAACGATGTGGATATCGAAACAAGCGATCTTACCCACAAGGAAATGGTCCAGTACAATACAACCGACTGGGATTTTATTTTAAGCCGCGCGGAAGCAACCGGTAAAGTGATATTGACAAACGACGGAAAGATTGAAACCAAAACACCGACGGTAACCGGCGATGCGACACTTTCCCTCAATCATGGTGATACGCTTATTGAGCTCGACGCCGAAATGGATAGCCGCAATCAGTTTGCTGCGGTGAAAAGCAAAGCCTGGGATATGGCAAACCAGGAAATTGCCGAATCGACCGCAAACGATCCTTCCGATCTCGAAGAAGAGGGAATTCTACCCAATACCGATCTTGCGGCGGTTGCAGGGCCAGAAGAATTTATCCTGAGTCATTCAGCAACCCTTGCTCCAGACGAGCGCCAGGCTTGGGCCGATGCGCAACTGCTTAAATCACGCCTGGCAAAAATACGGGGCAAAGCGAAATTTCAGGGCATCGCAACCATCAATCCCGGCGATGTAATACAACTTACAAGCCTTGGCGATCGCTTCAATGGAAAAGCCTTTGTTAGCGGCGTAAGGCAGGAATATACCCTTACCGATGGTTGGAAAACACATGCTCAGTTTGGTCACACACCAGATTGGTTCATCGAAGAAACCCAGGTAACCGCACCAAAAGCCGGCGGATTATTACCCGGAGTGATCGGTCTCCATACCGGCATTGTTACCGACAATGAGGATCCGGAAAATGAACAGCGCGTACGAGTGAAAATGCCCTTCATAAACGCTGACGATGATGGAGTTTGGGCACGAATCGCGTTAGCGGATGCC
Organism: Hufsiella arboris; assembly: GCF_009834875.1. Lineage (GTDB taxonomy): Bacteria > Bacteroidota > Bacteroidia > Sphingobacteriales > Sphingobacteriaceae > Hufsiella_A > Hufsiella_A arboris. The sequence goes on from NZ_WVHT01000001.1 coordinate 388,193, forward strand.
GGAAACGAACGCGGCCTGTTTTTCAGGCCAGACGTTGGTGACGAAGTAGTGTTAGGCTTTTTGTTTGACGACCCAAGATACCCTGTTATTCTGGGGATGTTGCATAGTTCCAATAAAGTATCGCCGATAGATCCGACTAATGATAATTTTAAGAAAGGCTATACCTCGCGCGAAAAACTGAAACTCACGTTTGACGATGAGATCAAAGAAATTTTAATAGAAACTCCCGGAGAGAATAAAGCTTTTATCAGTGATGATAAGAAAGGAATTAGCCTGGAAGATCAAAGCGGACACAAAATCACTACTGAACCGGCTTCAGTAACGATTAAAGATTCGAAGGATAATCAAATTCATATCGATGTAAACGGTGGTATTATAAAAATCAAAGGCAACTCCAAAGTAGTTGTAGATGCACCGCAAATTGAACTTGTTGACGGCGCTGCTCATCCCCTGGTTTTTGGCGATGATCTGCTGACTTATTTAACCGATATTGTTAAGACTTATACAACCCATACTCACGTAGGCCAAACAGCTTTGGGATTACCGGTAAGCCCTATGATTCCGGCGCAACCAATGAGCCCTCCAACGCCGGCATTATTGTCAGTCAAAGTTAAAACAGGATAGTTTTATGGCGCTTAAAGCAGGTACAAAATCAGATTTTTCGAGCAGCATGGCAGAAGCTATTCAAACTGCTTTTAATAATCACTATAACGAAATAATGGGGCAGCCGCCTCCGCCCGACAATAAACAGATGCAGCTTTTATGCATTGCCGTTGCCGAAGGGGTAATTAACCACCTGAAGGCACATCCGGAAGCATTTGTAATTAAAACAAAATTTGGCGACGGAACACTGTACAACGCAACCGTTGAAATTCAGTGATCTTAAATTATTCTTACTCATGGCAAATATTAACGATATAACCGAACGCTCGTTTCTGGGTCGCGGTTGGAGTTTTCCTCCAGCATTTTCCAAACAAACGGGGCAGGTTGTGATGACAGCAGACGAAGAAGATATTAATAAAAGCCTGGAAATATTGCTTTCAACAACTATCGGTGAACGCTTTCTCCAACCTTCATACGGCTGCAATCTTGATAACTATGTTTTTGAAGGACTAAGCGCATCCACCCAAACGGCAATTAAAATAACCGTAAAAAATGCGGTGCTGCTATTTGAACCGCGAATAAAACTATTAACCATTGAACTGCTTACTGACTTTATTTACGAAGGCCGGATAGATATTTCCGTCGACTATGAAGTAATCAATACCAATACACGGTTCAACCTGGTTTATCCTTTCTACCTCAATGAGGCTAATAACAAGTCGGCATGAGTGCAAAAGCAATCGATTATAAGGTAATCCTGAAACGCGACGGACAAACGCAGGAACAGCGAATGCCCGATTGGCTGGATCCTTCTCTTGTTCCTGTCGACCAGCGGAGCAAGGAAGACCTGCTAAAGTATGTTCAGGAAGTATCCAAACAGCTGAAGTTTTTTGACGTTGACCAGAACAAAAAGCTGATTGAAAATGGAACCTGGGAAAGTTTTTATGAGCTGGATATTACTCAATTAAATGAATTGGCAGAAAGCGCCTCCCTCCCGCCACATATCGGCCTTTGGAACAGTTTTGTTGAACTGCTGGAAAAGCCTAAAGACCTTATTAATACACTCACTAAACGTCACTTGGATTTCTATTACCAGGACGCTTTAAAACTCAACAGAAATGCGCCGGTTGCCGATAGCGCTCATGTAATCTTTGAGCTGAAAAAAAATGCTGAAAACACCCTCCTCACTGCGGGATCGGCATTGCTGGCGGGCAAGGACAAGACAAAGAAAGACCTGAATTACAAACTGACGCATAACATTATTGTAAACGCATCAAAAGTATCTCAGCTAAAGTCGCTGTTTGTAAATCCCTACAACAAAAATTATTTACATCAGGCACCAATCGCTAATTCTGCAGATGGTGTCGGTGCAGTCTTAGATCCGTCAAATCCTAAATGGAGCGGATTCGGTAACTCGATAATGCCGGCAGCACAAGTCGGCTTCTGCCTGGCCAGCGATGTTTTAAAAATGAAAGAAGGAACGAGGACCGTTACCCTGAATCTTACATTAAAAAACCTGGACCAATCGGCGAAAAACAACCTTTTAACCACTAATCTGTTTCGCGTTAGCCTCACCGGCGAAAAAGGCTGGATAGGTCCAAAACTTACTTCTGCAACTATCAGCTCATCCGATAACCTGACTTTTAACATGACGATTGTCGTCAATATAACTAAGGACGAGCCGGCGGTAATCGCTTATGATAAAGGCATTCATGGTGGCGACTTCGATACAATTCGTCCTGTATTACAGCTACTAATAAATAACGAAAAATCCGATTTTGGTTACCAGAATCTCATGAATGCCGAACTGATTGATGCGACCATCGAAGTGGATGTTAAGGAAATTACTTCGATGGAACTTGAAAATGATTCCGGCACGTTGAATCCTAAAAAACCGTTTGCCCCATTTGGCTCACAATCTGATAAAAACTCAAATTTCTATGTACGTCATGAAGAAACTTTCTCCAAGCGACTGAAAGAATTTTGGCTGGATGTTGATTGGAAAAATATTCCGGATTCGAACCTCGCTAACTATTTCGTTAATTATAACCAGTCGAACAACGGCAATGCAAACTTCACTGCAACTGCCGCCTTTAAAGATGGCTTCACCTGGCAGGAACGATTTAAATCAGTTCAGCTGTTTAATGCATCAAACGCACAACTTACTACGACATGGAAATTTACCAACCCGGCATTCCCGGTTTTATTCCCTTTTTATATCCTCCCTCAATTTACCATTCCGTACTACGTTGATCCGGGGCAATATTCAATCAATCCTGGACAATCTGTTCAGCAAGCTGTAACCAGCAAATTATCATACCTGGTTCCCGGCTTCTCGACATTGCAAAATAAAACCCAGTTCGTGCAGGCTAAATCGGCCATGACCTTACAGATATACAAGCCGGTATTGCAGGCTTTATTTAATGTTTATAAAGATATTCGCAAAGGTCAGCTTCAGCTTCGCCTGGAACATAGCTTCCTGTTTAAAGATTATCGCGATAAATATACCGCCGAAATTATGCGCTTCAGCCGTGAAGGCGGAACGCTAAAATTACCTGCCGAACCCTTTACGCCGGAAATACAATCGTTAACACTGAATTATACCACTACAACCGCCAAAATCGCTTTTAACAGTACCGCCTTAAATGATTATGTCGACGAAGAGATCGAGTTTTTTCAATATGGCGCTTTCGGCCAGATGCGCGAACACGCATACACACGAAGCAAACTTAGTTTCCTTGGAAACAACCTGGTAAAACTATTGCCCGAATACAGTTCGGAAGGATCGTTGATGATTGGCTTAAGCGATTTATATGCTGAGGATTCTGTTTCGTTACTCTTTCAGGTAGCCGAAGGTAGCGCCAATCCTGAAAAACCTAAAATATCAATTGCCTGGAGTGTTCTTTGTGATAACTACTGGAAATCGTTGAGCAATGAAGATTTTATTTTCGATACAACAAATGGCTTACTGACAAGCGGCGTAATAAATATTGTTATTCCGAAAGAAGCGACTACTCTCAATACCATTCTTCCTGCGGGATTACTTTGGCTGAAAGCATCTATACAAAAAGATACAGACGGCGTTTGCAGCCTGCTCGATGTTCAAAGCAACGCGGCGATCGTTGTATTTGACAACCAGGATAATGATCCGCAGTATCTCGCTAATGCGATGCCAGCTCAAACCATTAGTAAGTTAAAAACCGATGTCGCATATATCAAAAAAGTATCACAGCCTTATGCTTCGTTCGGTGGCCGGATGAAGGAAGACGACCGTTCCTACTACATTCGTGTAAGTGAGCGGCTAAGGCACAAAGAGCGAAGCATTGCAATATGGGATTATGAGCGCCTCATCCTGCAGCATTTCCCCGGTGTACACAAAGTGAAATGTATAAATCACGCTTCAACTACTTCATTTTATTCGCCTGGCAATACGTTGATTGTGGTGGTGCCCGATTTAACTAACCGGAATGCGGTGGATCCGTTACGGCCAAAGGTTGACAAAAACACCCTTGATCAGATAGCAACATTTCTGTCGGAGCATTCATCTGCATGGTCGCAGTTTAAAGTGATAAATCCTTTGTATGAGCAGGTAAAAGTTTCCATACGGGTGAAACTAAAAAAAGGTTATGAATTCAATTATTATGAGAAGATAATTGATCAGAAAATACAGGAGTTTTTATCGCCCTGGATAACCAATACCGGCAGCGACATTCATTTTGGCGGAAAAGTGACCAAATCGATGATTATCAAATTCCTGGAAGACCTGGAGTTTGTAGATTACCTCACAGATTTTTCCCTTTACAAGTTCTCTCCAACCAAATTTTCCTTTGGTAAAAATACGGAAGTGGCCGAAGCTTCCAACCCGGCATCTATTTTGGTTTCGGCGCCTCATCATGTGATAATAAACGACTGATCCTCATGAGCGACGTATTAACTATTTCAACCGAAAAGCCGCTAAACAGTGCTTTTGACTATGAAGAACTGCGAAAACTTGGTATCAGCCATATTGAGAAAACCGCATCAGCCATATGGACCGATTATAACGTTCATGACCCGGGAATTACTACCCTCGAATTGTTGTGTTATGTCATCACCGATTTAAGTTATCGTATCAATAACAGCATACCCGATTTACTGGCAACATCAACCAACGCTAAAACAAATATTCTCAGTCACTTTTTTTCGGCTAAAAAGATATTCCCAAACCGGGCGGTTACTATTAACGATTACAGAAAATTGATTATCGACACAGTGGGTGTTAAAAATGCCTGGCTGACTAAAAGATCGATTCCGGTTTTCGCCGACATATCGCACAAAAAACTACAGTTTACCCAACCAACAAGCAAACAGTGGGAGCCGGTAGAAATCAAAGGTTACTATGATGTTCTGCTGGAGTTTGATACAAATGTTGCTATTGAAAACCGGTCGGGAATAATAAACGAAGTAAGAGAAACACTTAACCAGCAGCGTAATTTATGTGAAGATTTTCTGGCTATCGGCGAGGTAAACAAACAGGAATTTCGTCTTTGCAGCGAGCTGGAAATAAAGTCAGGCGCCGATCCGTTCGATGCTGTCGCAAGGCTATTTTTTAACATACAGTTATATCTAACCCCGCTAATTAAATTTTACTGGCTAAAGGACCTGTTTGCCCAGGGATATACCAGCGATAAGATTTTTGAAGGCCCGTTACTCGACCATGGTTTTATAAAAGAAGAGGAACTGATCGCGTCTGACCTTAAAACGGAAATTCATCTTTCCGACGTGATGCAGCAGATTTTAAATATCGACGGTATCAGCAATATCCTTGATATTGTTTTTAACCCGGTTGATCAGCAAAAGGAGCTTATTAACAAATGGATAATTCCGGTCGCTAAAGGCAAACAGCCCGTTGTCAATATTCTTGAGTCGAATATCCTGGTTTATAAAAACGGCATGCCTCTCAGGCCGGATATGAATATTATAAAAGCCCGGTTCGAGCAAATGATGGGCGAATATATCACCGGAAATGATCTGGTAAGCACTGAAGATATCACATTTGATACCGGCTCATTTACCAATACCGGTGATTATTATTCCTTTCAAAACCATTATCCAAAAACTTACGGAATCAGCCATTGGGGATTGCCTAATGACGCAACCGACGAACGCAGGGCACAGGCGAAACAGCTTCAGGGCTATCTATATATTTTCGACCAGCATCTCGCTAATTACTTCGCCCAGCTTTCTCATTTGCAAAATCTATTTTCCGCAAACGACGAAACGATAACGTATTTCACTGCCGCGGTAAGATCTTTTAAAGACGCCGACGATCTGTTTGTCGACCCGGCAACAGCCGACACGGCATTTCAGGCCGCAGCAGAAAATAAAGGCCAGTTTTACAAACGCAGAAACCTGTTTCTTGACCACCTTCTTTCGCGTTTTTCAGAATCATTCTTTGACTATGTGAATGTTCTTTATTCGGGTTTTACATCCAACCCAAAAGACGTAATTATTCCATTTCCGATCAACCAGGATGACATTATTAAGGACAAGGCGGCTTTTTTAAAGAACTATCCCGAATACAGCGGCCAGCGGTTCGGAGCATATGATTATACCAACCCGCAAATATGGGACACTCCGAATGTAAGCGGACTTGAAAAACGGCTGGAACGTTTGCTGGGATTTGATAATTTGAACAGGCACGACCTGGTTAATTTGCTTACATCCGTTGAGCATGGAGTTAATGAATTTAACAACGATGAGTTCTGGTTCCGGATTTCCGACCACCGCAATAGCAAAATACTCTTAGAAGGCGCGGCTAAATATCCGGGCAGCGAAGAGGCCGCATTCGACCTGGAAGATGCGCTGACATTAATTTATAATCCGGTTAATCTGAGGGTTGTAGCTAATGGCGACGGCACATTTTCTTACCAGGTTTTAAATGAGGAAGACATACTCGGCACAAGCGGCGAAACTTACGCCACACAGGAGGATGCAAATGCGGCGTTGGCGCAGTTAACAACTCTGGTTACCCAGTCGAGGGCGGATGAAGGAATGTTCCTGATCGAACATTCGCTACTATTTCCACAAAGAGATGAATCAGCACCTGAAAGCCCGCCTGATGCGCCACAATCTCCACCCGATAATTTAGATGGATTTCTGCCTATCTGTGTCGACTCAAGCTGCAAGGATTGCGAGGATAAAGACCCTTACTCATTCAGAATAAGCGTTGTTTTACCCGCTTATGCACCGCGGCTTTTAAATCAGGGCTTTCGTCAATATATCGAACGTACTATCCGGATGGAATCGCCCGCACATATTTTCGCAAAGATTTGCTGGGTGAGCAACGAGCAGCTGGCAGAATTCCAGGATGCCTACCGGGCATGGCTCGCAGTAAAAACCGGCGCCGCTACCGATAACGGTAATTTAATTTTAAACCGCTTCATTACCATTTTTACGGCTCTACGATCAATTTACCCGGTATCAAGACTGGAAGATTGCTCAAGCAGCGAAGAACGTACACTCTTCCTGTTAAATCAAAACGCATTGGGAACACTTAAAACATAAAATCATGGGTAACGTACTCGATCACATCAGTAAAGACAATACCCGCTTTACTATTTTTGAAAACGACCAGGTATTAACTGCTGATCATTTGAACGATCTGGTCAATTACCTCGATGTCCAGTCAAGGCTCACCAGGACGCAGGCAATTGGTGTAGGTATTATTACCGGCCTCGAAATCGGCTTGCTGGACAATAAGCACGTGGTAGTCTCTAAAGGCGCAGCCATCACTACCGACGGCGATCTCGTGCAATTTGCAAATGATCAGGAATTTGACCAGTATGACGTGTTTGAAGATGCCAACGCTAAATATTCTTACTTCCATTTAGACACCGATCAGCCCATTCCCCTTTTCGAGTTGCGAAATAGTCAGCTCGTAGGCGCAGTTCCCGGCAAAGACCTTGCAACGCTGGAAGATACCACCGGCACCGCTTTTAAGGATTATGTCGGCATTCTTTACCTGGAAGATTATGACAATGATGAAGATCTGTGTACCGGCACCGATTGCGACAATAAGGGTATCATCGCTGTTAAAGAACTTAAGGTTTTACTAGTTCATAAAAACAACGTAAATACGTTGCTGCAAAGTATGCCTTCGTTAAACAAGGATTATTTCGCACTCGATGACCTGAACATCCCGAGAGTTACCGTTAGCACAGCGATAGACACGTATGCCGAATTAAATGCATCGTTCAATAATGCGCTTGCAATCAAAGATGACATTAAAGCCAAGCTGGCCAAAGCCTATCAAACCTGCCAGCTGATTGTCGAAGATGAGTTTGAAGCCGGCGATCCGACTTCCGGCTGGAACACCCTGCTTGATCAGCATTTTACCGCGGGCGTAAGCACCACAACACAGTACGTTTACGACTTCGCAAGGGATTTGAGCTACGCGTATAATGAAATGCGTGAAAGTCTTTTTTCTGACGACATGCTGAGTTTGCCGGATGTTGATTTGTTTCCTAAACATGTGCTGCTTGGCCTGATACGTGACGCTTCATTGAAAAATCCGATCATCCCCTTTCCGGACATCCGGATTTTACCCGGAAGAGATATCCCGATCATCCCGACCAGAACAATTGACCGTTTGATCAATCCACGAATCAACCTGTTCAGTAACATTCGGTTTAACCTGGGCACACTGATCAAACGCTTTAACCCGATTCATATCGACCTGGAATACCGGCATCATTTTTATGAATCGCCGATCCTAAATAATAACAATGAAGCAGATGAACTTACCCGGTTCTGCTTTATGCGTATACACAGCATGATTACCAATTTTCATGTACCGACATCCGACGAATTACAAAATATCGATACGGCCTTAAAAATTATACCCGGATACCAGGAAGATTCTCCGCTCGGTCAACGCAGTATTCCGTTTTACTATCGTTACAACGCAACGTTTCCGCTAAACCTTTACTGGAACTTTAATGCCAATACCCGCAAAAAAGAGAACCAGATTTTATCATACAATGCGAACTTGTATTCAAACAATCCCGCCACACTTACTCCGCTTTTGTATAATATTTTGCCGTTTAACTTTTTCAGGATCGAGGGACATATTGGTTTTACACTCTCTGCAGTGGAAGCAGCGCTTAATAAAATCATTCTTGACAATAACCTGCCGATAAATATTCAATCTGTTCAGGTGGAAAAGAAAATTGAAACGATCCCTATCAAACCTTGGTTCTTCCCGCACCTGTATATGTATGAAAAATCGGTAAAAAGCACGTTTATCGACCGTATGAATGACGCCGATACCGTGAACGATGAGTTGGTTCAGGATACCGCAAATGACAATCCGGTTATTCCCGTAAGTGAGTTTAAAACAGCTAAACAGAATGTCCTTGACAATGCGAGAGATGTAGGCGATCCGCAGTTTAATTTTGTTAATTACCGGTCGGCAGTATCAAACATGTTCACCGCCGCATCCAACGTAAAGGCCCAAACCAAGCAATATACTTTTTCAAATACGGCGATCCCGCACGATTTTATTCTTAATTCAGACATTCTGCGAAAAACTGATGTTATTTCAGGGATTTTCCAGGAAACCCTCAATAAGAAAAAAGCTGGTCTTACGCTTGGAAATTTTATGAAAGATAATCCGGGCCTGGAGCATGTAGGGGGATCATTACGCGGCGGAACTTTTGTATTGGTTTATACCGCCGATGATAAAAAGGTAGTAGCAGATTTTATGCTACCCTATGCCAGTATTGATAAGGACGTTGTCCCAGATCCACCGGTTTATAAACCACTTCCGCTGCCATTGCCGGAAGGAACACCGATCATTCCGAAGTTCCCGATCAGAAACGTATTTGAAATAAAACCTTACTACGTGAAAAATTTTGATGACCGGATTGCACCGTACGTAAAAATCGCTGACATAGATACTAAAGTAGCCTCAACCGTCGATCTTAAACTCGCAGTAACAAATGCAAAAATCGATGGATTAACACCGCAGATCGCTAGTTTCGATCAACGCTTGAAAGACAATTCTTCCCTCTTTAACAGCGTTTTGTCTAAAGATCTATCAAAAGTAGCACTTCCTTCGGCAGGTCTCAATTTAGGCGGCCGGGATTTCACGGCTGATCTCAATGCTTTGCATGAAAAACAATCGATTATTCAAAATCTTGCCCCTGACGCACCAGACCGGCAGGTCAAAGAAAATGAACTGCTGCAATCAATGAATGATCTAACAGATAAACTTAATCAACCGGCAGTTTTACAGGATCCGACCAGCGCCATCGGTGCAAAAAGCATTTTAGCCGACGTTCAAAGCGCATCTACATTCGTACAAAATCCCGCTTTGAAAGATCAGGCAGGCCAGGTCTCTGAAAAAGCTCTGAATGCTATCAAAAGCTTTAATCTGCGCAGGTAGTGAATAACGATGTGATCATCCGCAAGCAACAAATCAGCATAAAAGCCGAAAATGAAAAAATTGCGTTTGATTGTCAGCGCTTCATAAATGAAACTGTTGAAGACGGGTTGAAAAAAACTTACGGGAACATCTTTTACCAGGAAGTTTCCGAGGATCAGTTCGTGACAATAAACTCGCTGAAAATAGATCTTGGAGTTATTTCAACAGCTGAATTTAAAAATCACTTTTTTGAGTTAGTCGAAAGAAAACTCGTTGCCGAACTGGCAAAACAATTTGAAGATTCGCAGGTCACGCCAAACAAAAAATCTAATAACGATACCGACAGCTCATTTGACTCAGACGACTTACCTGCTGTTATAAAATACACATCAGTAAAGCAGCAAAATTACACCGCGCTGATTTACTTTTTGGAAAGCGGATCTTTCCCCTGGTGGTTTAAAAAAAACCTGCGAAAAACGCCGGCGGAATTATTGTCGTTATTGGACGTTGGTGAGCAAAAAAATTTGATTTTAAAGGTTCTGTCGCTGGCACGGGTTAACAGGTTTTCAGCGCAAACGAATCAATTTATTCAACGCCTGCTGAGTCATTCAGATGAATCATCTACTGCAAACTTTATTCATCATCTGCAGGAATTGCTTTCTGACGAATCAACCAGGAAAAACATTACTACATTAATCAACCATAAAACTGAAATAGCAAACCTGTTCGGTATCTCCGAAAAAAAATACTTACAACGCAGCCTTAATTTCATCCTGTTAAACAGCACAGAAGAAAGCTTTCTTCAAGCATTTTTCAAAGAGCTTCGGCAAATCTCATCACTTTCTACAGACGAATTAAAAGAGAAAGCACAGTCACTTCAGACGGGCGACTTTTTATATAGCGAAGTGATTTACGATGGTGTAGATATCCAAACCGAAGATTCGAAAACGCAGGATAAATCAGTTGATGATAAAAAAACAAAAAAGTCTATAAATTATTCTGCAAGCGAGCAGGAAGGAATTTATATAGAAAATGCCGGCCTTATCTTACTTCACCCCTTTTTGCCTGCTTACTTCCGTGGCTTGAATCTTACAGATGACACGAACCTGTTTATCTCTGCCGAAGCAAAGATCCGGGCTTCAGTTTTGCTTTATTTTTTACAATGTGGCAGCCGGCAATACCAGGAATGGGACATGGCTTTGAATAAAATCCTATGCGGTTTAGCCACAACTGATTTAATACCGAACGGAATAGAATTGACAGAACAGGAACAAACAGAATCGCTCTTGCTGTTAAAAGCCGTTGTTGATTACTGGGAGGCATTGAAAGGATCAAGCATTGAAGCACTCCAAAACACATTCCTTCTACGCGAAGGAAAAATTTCCTTTAAAGATGATCACTGGCTGCTGAACGTTGAGCGAAGCGGCGTAGATATTTTGTTAGAACGATTACCCTGGGGCATCGGGACGGTCAAACTCCCCTGGCTCGACGAATTAATTTACACCGAATGGTGACCAATGGACAACTAGTAAAAGAAGCATACCATTTAAACGCGCTCGACCTGTTGGATGAAATCAATTGGTTTGAGAAGGTGTTGCAAACACGGCTTAAGCTTCACTATGGCGAGGAAACTGATTTTGAATCCATCAACCAGATTCTGCCACCCGATTATTCAGACAGGGAATCTGTCTATTTTGAATTCATCCGCTTTTACCAGTTAACATCTTCTGAACGGCTGGTGTTGATATTGGCTATGCTGCCTCACATTTTTCCGCAGATACTGGACGTTTTCTTTAATAAAGGGCAGCTTAAAGATCGCGGAAACACAGAATTCGGGGGCTTAAAAGGCACATCTCATAGCGGTTTCCTCCCAACAGGCGAAACCGTTTTGTTTTTACTGGCGGGCAATGATCTGGGCAAGCGGTTTAAAGTGCAGCAGCTCTTTGATACAGAACATTTATTTAAAATCCACAACATCCTTTGGCTGGGAAGCTCGCCGGCAAATGAACCAGTTTTTAGCGGCCAGCTGTTGATCAATGATGAATACGTCGACCTGTTTACCGGGGGGAAACTTCGCAAGCCTTCCTTCAGCATGGATTTCCCGGCAAAGCGGATAACGACGACCTTAGATTGGGAGGATCTGGTTCTTGACAGGCACACATCTCAGCAGCTGGCTGAAATAAAAATCTGGTTGGAGCATGGCAGCAAGCTGATGAACGAATGGGGAATGAAGAAGCAGCTGAAGCCCGGCTACAAAGCTCTTTTCCATGGCCCGCCGGGCACAGGCAAAACACTTACCGCGGCGTTATTCGGCAAACTTGCAGGTGTTGACGTTTATCGGGTTGATCTCTCCATGGTCGTTTCGAAATACATCGGCGAAACGGAAAAAAATCTTGAAAAAGTCTTCACTAAAGCGGAGCACAAAAGCTGGATCCTGTTTTTTGATGAAGCGGATGCCTTGTTTGGCAAGCGGACTTCCATTTCAGACGCACACGACAAATATGCCAACCAGGAAATAGCCTACCTGCTGCAGCGGCTTGAAGATTATAACGGACTAGTGATTTTATCTTCTAATATGCGCAGCAATGTTGACGAAGCATTCGGCCGAAGGCTCCAGTCGGTTATTCATTTCCCTGTTCCTAAAAGCCATGAACGAACCTTGCTCTGGCAGCAATCTTTCAGTACGCAAAGTAGCTTTTCAGAAGATGTTAATCTTGATCTGATTGCTGAAAAATTTGAACTGGCCGGGGGCTCAATTATAAACGTGGTGCAGTACGCCTCGCTGATGGCCCTAAGCCGCAATGAGAATATCATCCGCCAGTCGGATATTTTAGAGGGAATTCGAAAAGAATTTAGAAAAGAAGGCAAAACCGTATAAGGTTTAAGCATCTTGAATAATAGAATCAGGACCAATGTTTGCATTAGAAAAACATTCGGAAAACAATAATCCGGAAGGACCTTCTGTAACAGGAAAGTGTTCACCAGGAGTGCTGAACATTCAGCGGAAGTTAACAGTCGGCTCACCAGACGACCAATACGAACGCGAAGCGGATTCGATAGCCGAACAGGTTGTGAGCGGATCCGGATCAAACTTCGTTCAGCGTAAATGTGCTCACTGCGAGGAAGAGGAAAAACTTCAGCGTAAAGAGTCGAATCAATCCGGCTCAGAACAGGTTGCCACTGAAAGCATTGCCGGTTCTATCAGTTCATCAAAAGGAAATGGCACATCAATCGACAATAGAACTCAATCGTTCATGTCTGATCGTTTTGGCAGTGATTTTTCAAACGTAACAATCCACACCGATCAACAGGCTGTACAACTAAGCCGGAATCTCAACGCCCGGGCATTTACCACCGGCTCTGATATTTATTTTGGCGAAGGTCAATATCGTCCACAATCACCGGACGGACAAAAACTATTGGCACATGAGCTAACGCACGTGTTGCAGCAAAGTTCTTCGCATGCGCCTGTTGTACAAAGGCAATTGGCTTCAGATCCAGGAAATATCGATTACGTCGATCAGCGCGACGGTGCTCCAAAAGCGAAATCATGTGCCCCGCCATCAAACTGTCCAGCGACTTTTTGCCAGCCATTTAAAAGCGAAAACCTGGCAAGAAGCCAACGTGATAAAACAATGTTCTTCCTGCTGGCGGGTATAGGCGCAGTGGTCGATTCCCGGGTAATGCCTCTTTGGAGCGAGTATTTGTTAGGCGGCTCGCCACCGCAGAACTTAAGCGCCAAATTTGGCGCCGACTTTGCCGCTTCGCCTACAACAAAAGCCACTACTAATTTTTTGTTGGGAGCTCTTAAAAACAAATTGACAGCTTCTGTTCCAACATTCCCTGCCGGCTCCATGGTAACCACGGTCGACATTTTAACCCTTATTCCCACCGAACTTGCCGCGATCAACACATCGGGAGATGCCAATGAAATGAATTTTAACATTCCTAAAGACATTGCCGGCAACCTGGCTGGCGGTATCGGCGATAATCAAACAGCCTGTAAATCTGGTGCGCAGCCATCACCGTTCAATGATATGCGTCTCGCCACTGGTGCTGTTACGCTTGTGAAAAGCAAACCTGGCGAAATTACCGTCATACCAATCATTAACTACACCGTAAAAGATACTATAGACCTTTGTCCCGGTAATTGTGGAACCTCAGCTGAACAGTTGGCAACAGTGCCAATGTCACAGTTCGAAGCAACCGGCATATCAGGCGACGTTCCCTTCACGGTTGAATTCTCACCGGTGGTCTTTCCTTTCACCATTCCCAATCCCTGATCTGTCATGCATCAGCCGGAAACAAGCAATCCTGTCGCTAAAACGGAAGACCAAAGCGTTTCGCGTTTTTCGCCTACAATCGATACGTTAGACCGTCCAACCATATGCGGCATAAATCCTGTTCAGTACAAACTTACTGTTGGCGCGCCAGACGACCCTCTTGAACGCGAAGCCGACGCCGTTGCCGACCAGGTGATGCGAATGCCCGAAAACGGGTTTATCCAACGTAAATGTTCGCACTGCGAGGAGGAGGAAAAAGCTCAGCGGAAAATTATGCCGGAATTTATCCAACGAAAAACTGATGCAAATGGCTCAACGGCGCCTGAAGCTGTCTCACAGCAAATTCAAGCCGAAAAAGGCAGAGGAACATCCATTGACAAGGATACCCGAAGTTTTATGGAAAGTCGTTTTAACACCAGCTTTTCGGACGTTCAAATTCATAACGATTATCAGTCCGCCCAACTAAGTCAAAGCCTTAACGCCAAAGCGTTTACAACCGGATCAGACATTTATTTCAACAGCGGTCAGTATCAGTCAAACTCTTCAGAAGGAAAAAAACTGCTGGCGCATGAACTAACTCACACGATTCAGCAGGGAAATAATCAACTGAATAAAAAAATCCAAAGGGCATCGTATTATCCGCAAGTAACCGGAGGCTCCGCCACCGGGATAACAGATTTTGCGGGAGCGTATACCATTCTAAGTCCGTTAAATTCGACAGACATTATCGACACGCTGGATGAACTGGAAAGAAGGAATCCCAGGTCAGTTTTTTCGCTTCTTTCAAACCTCGGCAGCGCCACCGGCCCCGTTGGCGTAACCCGCCTCAGGGTTTATTTTCTCGGATTTAAAAATGCTCGTTATCAAAATGACATGTCGGCAGCCGAACTGCAGGATTTGGCTACAAACATCACGGCATTGCCTCTACAACAACAGCAGGCCATACAAACATACATAACCACACACCGGTCGGCTGTTTCACAGGATTTATACACAGGATCACACATTCCAACTGCGGCTGAACAAGCTTCAATCGAAACCATATTTAATCCGGGCGCTACCACTAGTGTATCCTCAACGGGAACAATAACTGTAACGCCGCCAACCGTAGCTCCGGTATGCTCCAACGCGACAGCATTTACCACACGCATTAGAGGGGTACTCGAACCGATTATCAGGACCAACGTTACGGCTTTCAGAGCGCGCCGCGCCGCGCCTGCCACATTTCCAATAAGCCAGGCTAATACAATGGCGGATCTCGCGCAAGCGGAAGTTGAAAGCTACTTCCGGCCTTTTTTGGCGCGGGCGTCCAGGTCGGGGGCAGCCGGATCATATAGTTTAGGTGGCGGAACAAGGGCAAGCTCGCTGTTAAGAGATCAGTCGACGACAACCCGTTGGCAAACCGAAGGCGGCAGGCTCGGCTGGCTAAAATACTGGTACGATCATCTTACCGGAAATTTGAATGATACATTGCATTGCGATGATGCCCAGATAACAGCAGCGTTAACGCCGATGGCAAGGGACACTACCCTGATTCCATTGATCGACGACTACGTGCAAAGCTGGCCGGCGGAGGCTACGGGAGGCATTAACATTCAGCCTTACCTGGATGCGAGTAATTTGGTATGCAGCCGCTGGGATACGTTCACAACAATTATTCACGAATTTATCCATCTGCTCGCCCATCCAAATTTTGAAACAGCCAGAAATGCCTTGCCTAACAATGCAATGGAAACGCTAAAGGAAGGCCTGGACGATGTTTTAAGAAAAGAATTATGGGAAGGAACCGGCAACCTAAAAAACCGTTTAATTTCAACTTCAGGAACGGCAAACCGAACAGTTATCGAAGGCGGTACTTTTCCGTTGAACACGGCGCAAGTTTGCAGCCACGGTTACTATGATAATTTGCCGGATGCCGAACGGATTGTATCGACTGTCGGCCGTCAGAATATTAAACTAGCCTACTTCCTTGGACAAACAGAATATCTCGGCCTGGGTACAGGATCTACACTTTCGCCGGGAGGCTCATTAGCCACGTCTTCATTTTATACCACCTCCGACGCAGCTAACATGGACCAGGTGAATGTCATAGCCGGTGAAACCCGTGAACAGCTTCTTTTAAGAACAAACGGAACAGAAATAAGGCGTTTAAACAACGTTGTTCTCGCACCGGGAGAGGCACTTCCGGCCACGGTTAAAATTCCAGGGGTAAGACATGTTTATATCCACAACGATGATTCTTTAATTTCAATTGCCGTACAAAACGGCGTGACGCCGTATGAAATAATGAGAGCAAATAATCTTACTTCTTCAACGATAACTACCGGAACACGGCTTATTATACCGAGGCATTAACGGTAAGCAATTGTAATTGATGGAAGCCGCTTTACCTGACACGCAACATACCGGCCCCGTAAGCCAGAAGGCGCCAGCAACTGACATTTCTGACTTCTTAAAGACACAGCCGTCGGCGATACAATGTAAGTTAACCGTTGGTTCACCCGATGATCCGCTTGAACATGAGGCAAATGATATCGCCGACCGGGTTATGCGTATGCCTGATTCGAATTTTATCAGAAACAAGTCAGACAATTTTGCATCTACAACGACAACTGTTGCATCTGCGCCTCAATTAACCACTTCTTTTATTCAGCGCCAGCAAGTAACTACGTCCGGCGCTACCAGTTCGATCGCATCGCAGATCAGGTTTCGACCAACCGGCGTTATGACGCGCAGGCAGTTTGATGACTATGTGAAAACCTATTATGGTGTAGCAGATGTTCATACAGGAACACAAACAGAACAGGAAGGCAGACTTACACGGCATGGAGTACCCGCACCAACTATCCCCAACTGGCAATCTTGGGATCCTGGTACCGCTTCTGACGATTATACCAGCATCGTCGATGCGATGGAAAATATATTGGTATCCGTTGGCGCCATGCCACAAATAAACAGGATCATATTTTTCCAGATGGATTATGAACCAGACCCTGCAACCGGAGTAGGAACACCCCGTACCGACACCGGCGCTTCATTTGGCGCTGGCGAGCTGGTCATTTATGAAGCTTTTAACGGCACAACCGATCCGGCGACTGGCAGAAGCACCAGTGCGGGCACACCGCTAAGATCTCAAAGCCGCAGTGAAAACATTGGTTATATCATTACACATGAATTAGGACACGGAATCGGTGAGGCCGCGTCCAATGGCGGTCCGCAAATGTTTAACCAGTACCGGGCAGCAGTTGGATGGGTTGGTAGTCCGCCTGTTTTGTACGATATAGGGCAGCAGGATGTGATCGACGCTATCAGTAATTCGACCACTCCTCCGGCCCAGTATATAATCACGCCGCGGCGTTGGTCCGACCCGACAGTTATCGATCAGCCAATGTCACGGTATTCGGTAGCCGGCGGCCCCGGGGAAGATTTCGCGGAAGCCATAGCTGCCTATATAACAAACCCGTCGTCGTTGCAGCAACGGTCGCCGGCCAGGTATAATTTCATAAACAGTAACATGGCTGCCTGGGCAAACCGGATGAGGCAAACTGCACCGGCTTACATCAGACCGCCACAAGGCGATTTCCCGGTGCCTTCCGGAGATACCAGATACGCTTAACCGATCTATGCGCATTACCAAAAACACATCAAAACCGTTGGAGAATCAAACTGCTCCTGCGGGTTCATCTGAGCAAAGAACAATAAATCAATCAGAAAAACTTGCTTCAGTGCAAACCGCATTACATGTCGGTGAATCGAACCAATTGTCCGATTCGGAAAGCGAAAATACCGCAAAAACGCCTGCAGTCTCTTCGTTCATTCAAAGAAAGAGCGAGCATTCGGCTACGCCTGTAACCGATAGTATTGACAATCAAATTGAGTCGAGCCGTGGATCCGGACAAACAATAGACCATGAAACAAAAAGTTTTATGCAACACCGTTTTGGCGAGAGCTTCGATAATGTTCATGTCCATACAGATACCAATTCCGGTCAACTTGCAAGATCGCTTAACGCAAAGGCCTTTACGGTTGGCGACGATATCTATTTTAAAGAAGGGAATTATAATCCAGGCTCTGCCGAAGGAAGAAAATTGCTCGCGCATGAATTGACACATACTATTCAGCAAAGCGGCTCTGTGCAGTCAGTGCAACGGGATACGGATGTTGTGAACATGCCGCCTCTGACTGTGACCGCTGGAATGCCAGATACAGCTCCGCTGAGCACGCCGGTTCCCGCAGGCGGGATGTCTGCCACTATTACCGCGAATCCGGCGAACACACAATTGCCAGAAACGCCCTTGCCATTCACAGCAAGCGGCTGGGATGGAAACGACATTGCCAGTAAACTCGGCCAGTATGACCGCATACCAGGAACCGACAGTGATGCTGTGAGGTGCGTTCAATCGGTAGCTCTTATGAGTCACATTTTAATTGGGCCTTCTGCAGCAAATGCCTATCTAAATGCTATCGCGTTGCAGGGGCTTTTGCAATCCAGTCAACCCGAAAACAGGAAAAGAACAGCGAGACAGGTAATCTATTTTGTCAGGCGCAGAATCGAAAACAGGCAAGCTACCTACGGAAATATGTATTGGGCGATGGAAGCTGTCCATGATTTGTTTTTAAACGATACCAGCGGAACCCCGGCAGGCACTGCAGATCCGGTGCGGGCCCAGATAACACCTTCAATGGATCTATCGCAAAGTATGGTGAATATGGATGTTTGGTGCGCCGACCGGGCGGAGCTTTTGGCCCAGGCTTCAAGATTAAATGCCGGAGAGCAGTTGATGTTAAATACCTGGAGTGTCAGTTTCAACTTTAATTTCGATGAAGCCGGATTTCCGCTCACTCAGCGCTCTGGTACGATTGAACTTACTGATGAAGAAGGGCATCATCCCCGGCAGGTTACGATCAGACGGATCGATGCGAGCCGTAAGCCCAGGGCAAGCCAGATTGACCTAAACAGGGATCGTAAATCCGGACATCAGATGCTTATTTACAAAGACGCGGCGAACAGCCATATTAAGATGTATGAACCGGAAAACACTCCCTCAGGTAATCATTTATTCGATCTTACTGACGATCCGTCAGCTATAGAATCATCGTTGTTTAATGATCAGCCTGCATTTGAGCTTTACAAGTATGTTCAGCTGTGGGGTAAAATAGTTCCAGCGCCGGCTACTTCAGCGTTCGGAATGTAAAACAAAACCTGGTGTGATAAGACAATCCTCAATTTTAAATAAAGATCTAACAATGCGGCTACCGAAGACCGATCAGTATTTCTCGGTTAAATAATCGTAACCCAGTATCTCGTCAGGTCGGTCTTGGTTTTGGAACAGCATCCCTGAGAAACCCTATTCAAACA
Organism: Hufsiella arboris; assembly: GCF_009834875.1. Classification (GTDB taxonomy): domain Bacteria; phylum Bacteroidota; class Bacteroidia; order Sphingobacteriales; family Sphingobacteriaceae; genus Hufsiella_A; species Hufsiella_A arboris. The sequence continues at coordinate 407,844 of NZ_WVHT01000001.1, forward strand.
CGCCCGGCCTCGCAAACATTCTTTTATAGTGAACTTAATGGTTGGGTTTCCTACCGGATTGTTTCAAACCTGGAATTAATGACGTATCTGACCGTTGGCGACGGCACAAACCTTCCCGTTTTCGGATCCGCGCAAGCAGATTTAAGATATAGATTTTAAATAAATTCATCAACTCTTTTTGTGAAGGAAACTGTAGTCTCAGAATCTGCCGTTGCATCCCCTGCTGCACAAATTCAGCAGCAAGGCAATCAACAAAGCGAAATATTGCCTGACGAAAGAAGCTCCGGTTTATTTTATCAGGCTAAATTAAGTGTGGGTGCACCCGATGATCCGCTTGAAAAAGAAGCTGACGACATGGCCGACCGGGTTATGCGTATGCCGGAGGCTTCCTTCGTTCAGCGTAAATGCGAAGAACATATTCAACGCGATGAAGATACGCCAACAGCTACTAATGAGGGCGAAAGTCCAACGCCGGCGCCGGCACCAGCCGATCAGCCCGCCGGTAACGACTCCAGCAGGTTTAATCTGCAATTAACGCGACCTGATTTTCTGAGCATGCGTGGCCCTTTCTTTCAAAGAAATGCTTTACAATTATGGGATCCTGACTCGGCGCTCGGCGTTTGGAATTACAACCAGAATTTCTTTCGGAGACTTGGCTTAAGCGACGACCTGTCGGGCAAAGCAGCTAACTTTACAACACCTTTATTTATCGATTCGCAGCTGAAAGCCAGTAATCCAACATGGTGGGAAGTGACGGACAGACAGCTAAACACTTCATCAATTGTTGGAACTGTTCCGCTATTTGATTTTGATGCCGGATTTAGAAATTGGCGCCCCCTCCCATTTCTGCAACCAAAAGCGCTCGATACTACTACCCGTTCAGCCGATAGCTTCATTCAGCGAAAATGTGCGCATTGTGAAGAAGAGGAGAAAGAACAAAAGCTTAACAGGAAACCTCTGGCCGATTCAATAACGCCCTTAATACAAACGAAAAGCGAATCGCCATCGTCCGCGTCTGACTCCGTTTCACAGGCAATTGATTCATCCAGGGGCCGTGGAGATTCAATCGATCATCAAACGAACACCTTCATGTCCGATCGGTTTGGCAGTGATTTCAGCAATGTTAATATTCACACAGATTCAAGCGCAGTCCAGCTAAGCCGTGATTTAAATGCGAAAGCTTTTACTGTTGGCAACGATATTTATTTTAATCATGGTCAATATCAACCTTCTACTTCCGAAGGAAAACAGCTGCTGGCTCACGAACTAACTCACACCCTGCAGCAAAGCGGCGGCACTTTGCAGAGAAAGATCAGCGGAAATAACACCAATCGAACCCAATCTTTCCTGCAGCGAAAATGTGCGCATTGTGAAGAAGAGGAAAAAAAGCATGAACATGTGCAGCGCAAACTCCAGGTCGGCAGCGCAGTCGGCTCGGGTGATATAATACGAAGAAAACCACCCAAGGACCAATCAGGAGACAACGTAAATATCAAATATCCGGAGGTTATAGAAATCAATAAGGGTAATTGGAAGGAATTCGGCTTCAACTACATCAATCTCTTCAAACACAAGGAATTAAATCCTTTTGACACGCCGAACGCCTATGCCAATGAAGTATTTAAAATCCAGGAAGCAATACTCAACATCATACCGGAGGCCGACAGGCAAAAGTACCCGTTAACACCAAACGGCGCGCTTGGTATGAGCACCATCAACTGGCTAACAGATTTCGGTGGTGAATCAGAAACTGATGCTGACTCAAAAAGCCTGTTTATCAAATATGGCATCGACAAAGAGATCCTGGAAAAATTCGCGAAGATTGCCTCGAAAAATGTTGGCGACGAACCCCTCCTCTCCCGCGACTTTAACAATCACGAGCTTTTTCACCTGATTAACATCAACGCAACTTTCCTGTTAACGAAAGGAGACCAGAATGGCGCTGTTCAAATATTGCAGCGCGTATTGATGCGGCTGAATTATAACATTGGCGAAAAAGGCCCGGATGGTGTTTACGGCGATGATACCGTTAAGGCACTTAAGGCATTCCAGATCGAATCCGGAATGAAAAAATGGGAAGCCGACGGCAACTTTGGTTACAAAACACTTCGCGCGCTGGATAAACGGATGTCAACTGCTAGCACTGACTTTTTCATCTCAGTGCCCAACGGTGACGTGCGAATGTTCAAAGTTTCCATCCCGCGGATGATGACCAGGGAAGAGAAGTTGGTGCATTCTATAACTGAAATTTTCGGTATTTCCGAGAAAGACGCGCTTGACCTGGTTAATAATAAAGACAGTGAAAATAAATGGAACTGGCTTAAAGACGGTTTCCATGAAACAACTGAAGCGGAACTAAATCGCGGTTACGAATATATCGGTGTTCCGGTGAAGGATTATGATTCCATTATTACAACCATTAAAAAGAAGCCGAGCTACGGTGACCCAGTTGAACCAAGATTGAAAGAACTGTCGATTGAGCTAAGCGGATTTGAAAAGGTATACCAGCTAAGCAAGGAAATTGAGGAGCTGGAAGACAAGAAAAAAGGCATTATTAAACAGGCTGTTGATCCGATGGGATCGGCAATTACTAATGCCGGGCTCGATGCACAGATCAAAGTGAAGAAAGCCGAGCGCGCTGCTGAACTTTCCCGGCTGAATATTACGGAGGATATTTACACTGCCAAGGGCGAAGAATTTAAAAGGCTTTTTGCATCATACGCGGTGAGGGTAGCCATGCAAATGCTCGATTCCAATGAAAAAGAGGCATCGCTGGAAATGATTCACTACAAAAAAAGTAGTGATCCCAACGCACTCGAACAGGGAATAGAAATTAAAAACATTTTCGTTCACCTGGATGAATTATGGAACCGGGCCGAGAAGGAATGGTGGGAAGGCCTGAGTGTAGCCCAAGGCGCAGCGCCTGGCGAAATAACCAGTGAAGGTTCATTGAATAAATATCTTAAAGAAAAGAAAGGACAACGATCTCATTGTTTCAAAGGTGAATGTACCGAACCGTCTGACCTGGTGTTACCGGCCTATGAAAATGTGAAGTTCCAGAAACGGGAAGGCAACAGCTATTTCGTCAAGGCGTATGATTCAAATATGGAGGCCCACAAGTACCTCACCGAATCGGCAAAAGATCATCGCGTATTGGCTTATCCAAAGCTTGAACTCCGAGCCAACATATCCAAATTCAAAGAGCTTTCTCCTGCAGCAATTGAAGAAAAACTGTATGCTACGGCTGAGAATGTCCGCGAAAACGTTCAAAAAACGAGAAAAGCTATTGCTGACGATCCGATGAACGTTTACAAGCTTAAACCGGTTATTGAACTCGCCAAGTTCCAGATGGGAATTTTCCCGGATACGATTCAGGAGGGACTGGTGGCTAAAGCGTTAAAAGATTTCGAAGACAGGGAATTCTGGAAAAATATCGGGATGGCCGCCTTGGGACTTGGCTTAGGCTTGCTGGCACTTCTGAGCGGACCAGTTGGTTGGGCTGCGCTGGCCGGCAGCATCGTAGTTGGAAGCGTTGACGCTTATATGCAGTACCAGGACATTAAGTTCCGCCGCACCGCATATAACACCGCCTTTGATCCGGCGAAAGCGCTTTCTGATGTTGAACCCGGATATTTCTGGTTTTACGTTAGCGTTGTATTTGTTGGCCTCGATGTGTTCCAGGGCTTCAAAGCGATTGCCGCTGCCGCGAAAGCTGCCAAAGCAACAGAAGAAGGTGCGCAGCTTGCTACTAAACTTATCAACGCGATGAACGAGGATAAGAAAGCCTTGCAGGAACTGATCGCGCAAGGCGGCGACAATATTGCCGAGCTGACTACAAAACTTCAAAAACTCAACGCCGCAATAACTGCCGTTGACGCAACTAAGCTCGCTAAGCAAATCAATGTACTTAAACATCTGAACGATGTGCCGCAAGCCGTTGTGCGTTTATCCGAATCGCTTGATCATCCTGAAATATTAAAAGCGTTCGAGTCCATGGGAGCCGTGCTGAAAAAGGCCGGTCACGCCGACGACGTTTACAAGGATATCCTGAAATTTTATGCCGGTCCGGGAAATGACTTCGTTGCCGAACTGCCTGAGTTTATGCGCTTGGCAGAGAAAGCCGAGATGTCGGCAAAGCCTGAATTGCTCAAGGAACTTCTCAAAAATCCGAAATCCCAAAAAGTAATGCTTGATTTTGGTGAGAACCAGGATCAGTTCCTCAAACTTTGGGAAGAATGGAGCGCACTGAAAGCTGCAGGAAAAGCGCCAACCTTCGCCGAACACCTTAAAGCAAAAGGCTTCGTAACTGAGCTTAAACCGACAAAGACAATTGCAGCTGAACTGGGTGCCGAGTTTGCCGGCAAATCAATGCTCACTAAAAATCAGCAAATCCTCCGTACGATTGAACCGGAACTAGCCAATGCCTTTATCGAGGGTAATTTGCCGAAGAAGATCCAGGATACTCTCACCAAAATACTTGAATCAGACCTTATCGGCGAAACGATAAACCTGGCGCGTGCACAGCAACGGATGAAAGCTTCGCTCAGGCTGTTGGGAGCAAGTGTTGAAAGCCAGGCCGAATACCAATTGCTCATCCGTATGATAAAAAGCACGGAGGGAAAAATGGCATTCTTTGAAAAAGCCACCAGCATTGCCGGCCACGAAGAATACGTGGCTCTGTTTACGAAATACAGCAAAGAGCTTTCCGCCGATTCAAAAATCATGGACGACTTCCTGAAGATCGGTCCGTTTACTGATGATGATACCTTTAAATGGCTGCTTGGAAATAACAAGATCCGCAAACTGATTGCCGATAATCCGGTGCTGGTGCGGGCGCTCAAGAAATGTGCTTCGCCGTGTTTCCCGATACATGCTGACCCGGAAGACATCGAAAAAATTCTAAAAGCTATTCAAGACAACGGCGGCTCGGTCGACTTCTCGCGCTTGAACCAATATATGTATGTGAACAGGCCGCGCAACGCCACCGCCGCGGAAATGGCCAAGTGGAAATCGTCCATTGATAACCTGGCAAACGATTTCAAAGGAACCATGAAAGGTGTTGAAATGCCTAAAGGCGCCGATATCAGTCTGCCTCCGCGATTCCAGCTCGGCGGCGCGACTCCGCTTAAAGATGCCGCCCGCAAGCTTGATGTGTTGATAAAACGCGGATTTGCTCCGAAGCAACTGGAAGACATTCTCGTTCAGGCAAATATCAATAAAATAGATGCCAACGAGTTTATGGAACAACTGAGCCGCGCGTCCAACAAGCTCGGTGCACGCCCGCTCGACAACATCAGTGGAATTCTAAACGGATTATCGAGTACCAATCCGCAGAAATTTGAAACAGCCTATCACTTTATGCGCCGAATCGGCGATTACTCGTCCGGGGCCGGCGTGGATATGGTTGAAAAGATATTTTCTGTATTTGATATCAATGAAATTACCAAGCTGCGCTACGGATCGTCTGCAAAACTTTCAGCCGATGTTGCAAAAGCAACAGGCGATGTTTCGGTGGCGGGGATCGAGTTGTTTGGAACACTTGTTAATAAAATCAACGGCTCGAGCGAAGATATAATCCGACTAGCAACAAAGGCTGGCGGAGGATCAGAAGCTGATATTGTAAAGCTGGCTTCTATTGTAGATGGCATGCCGAAGGGCAGTCACTCGGTTGCGGCGGTGGAAGCGCGCATCGTCGAAGCTCAACAGCTGGCGGAAAGGATCGCCGCTGCGGGCGACAACATGGGCGACGCCATTTGGGGTGCTTCGAGAACCGGCGACAAGTGGCAGGTTGGTAAAATGTTTATTGATGAGGCAAGTGGAAAAGTTTCCGGCAGCAGGGCAATTGCTTACATTAAAGGTAAGTCCGATGACATTATCAGCGCCTTGCTTGACAGTTCAGGCAATCTGGATTCTACTAAATGGAAAATATTCAGAAAGACCATCGACAAAACGGATTTGCCTGGTCCTATCAGGAATCACATCCTGGGCGAAATGTGGGATAAAACCAATGTCGCAGCCTTCAAAAAGGTTTACGGAAAAGACAATGTTATTACCCAGGTTACCATTAGGATAAAAGGAACCGATACAGAAGCCGTTATTGATGCTGTTATTAAAGACAACGGAAGTATTCTATTCAGGGAATTTAAGTCAGGCGATGCGGTTCTTTCACCCGCACAGAAAAAAGTTTATGAATTGATGGCGCAGGAAAAAACAGAGTTGTTAGAAGCTATCGGCGACAAAGCTGCACAAGTTTGGCCTGATATGAGTAAATTTAAGGTTTCGCTTGTAAAACTTGTAGAAGAATCAGCAATACCATAAAAATGCAAACAGATTACGATTCAGAATTTAAGCTTCGTGTGTTCTTTTTCAAAGGCGAACAATTGAAATCATTGTCCTTTTGGGAAAATATCGTGAAAACAATTGAGCCATTAACTGCTAAAGCAGGTTCCGATAGTGCCGTTCATCCGTCAGTTTACGATAAACAAAGAAAAGACTGGATTGAATTTAAAAGCCTGCAATGGAACAACGATGATTTAAAAAAATGGGCTGGTAAAGAACAATCGTCCGATAATTTTCAATTTGAAAATGTTGAAGCGTTTTTCCCAGGACCATCGAAATTTAAAGCGTCGAAATCAACTCCGGATATGGTTATCAAGGCTTACATAAAATCTTCCGGTGACGAAACCCGTTACGACGGCTTGTTCGCTGTTTTTTTGAAAGACAAATTCATCCAAACGCTGGACGCGGAAACGCTGTCACAGGTGATGGTTAAACTTTACGATCTGCTGAATCCGGTTTTTGTAGCCGGCGCAACCAAGCCCTGGGCCCCGAGAGAATCGGAAGCTCGATACGGCGAGTCACTTCAATATCTTTTCCCTTCAGCTATTTTGGAAAATACAAACGAATTCGTTTTCAGGAAAGGTTACGAGGAATGGAGCCAGTTAAGTAAAGAAAGCCTGGTTTAAAATCTTAAACTTTCCTGACGTTGGCTGTGCTGATTTCCAGTGATAACGACTGATTAATGGAATTCAGCCGAATACCGAACCGCTCTTTTCCTCTTTTAGAAAATAGTTTCCCACGCATCCCTGTAAACGGCCCTTTAACAATCATTACATCATCGCCCTGAACGAGGTGCGGCTCTACCTCAAACTCTGTATTTTCAAATTGTTTGATCTGAAGAATTTCATCCTCGGAAACTACTGCGGGCTTGCCTTCAAAAGAAATAAATTTAAGTATACCGCTGATATTAAAAAGCTTAAATCTTTCTTTTTCAGTAGTGTTGATGAAAACATAATTCGGAAATAGTGGAATCTGCAACTCTTTTTTCCGATCGCTCCATTGCCTGATAACACGTTGCATAGGCAAGTATGCATGTATACATTTTTTTACCAGTTCATTGTATATCCGTTTTTCAAGGTTTGGGAATGTATAAATAATATACCAGTTACTTTTAAGTTCAGCTTGCATTACCGTAAAGATTTAATCGACCTAATTTTTTAAACTTCATTTCACCCTCGGAGAGGTTGTAATAAAGCTTGAAATTTGAGAGGTTTTAGATCCGGTTTAGTACCGTAACAGCAAGTACCAATTTTGTTAGGGCAATCAAAAATCGTTGATGGATACTTTTGCTTTTGTCTAAATTCAGCATCCTTGGCTTGTATTGCAATAGCTATTTTTAGCCATTTTGACTAATTTCATTTGAACATACCCTGCCGGCTTTATAACTTCGTTCAAACTCAATGACAAGCTATCTGTTTATAAAATCAGAAAATTAAACTCATAATCATGATCAGAAATGCAACGGCCGAATGGCAAGGTTCAGGTAAAGAAGGTAAAGGTAATTTAACAACCCAAAGCACCGTACTAAACAAAACGCAGTACTCGTTTAATACACGTTTTGCTGACGGCGTAGGCACAAACCCTGAAGAGCTCGTGGCCGCAGCACATGCCGGCTGTTTTACCATGAAACTAAGCTTTGTTTTAAATGAAAAGGGCTTCACCGCCGATAACCTAAACACCAGATGTGAGATAACTTTTGAAAATGGCGCTATAACAAAATCGCATTTAATTGTTACTGCAAGCGTGCCGGGCATCAGCCAAGAGCAGTTCCAGGAAGCGGTTAAAGATGCCGAAGAGAATTGCCCTATTTCCAAATTACTCGATACAGAAATAACTTCGGAAGCGACGCTTTCGTAAGCGTTGAGCAATCACCATAAAAAAATCCGGTCGATTGGCCGGATTTTTTTATGTGCTTAATATTCCGCGAAAGCCTCGTCTTTATAGCACCAAAGCCAGCGTTCTCCCGGCTCTGCAGATGCCACAACCGGATGACCTGTTTTATGAAAATGTTTGGTCATGTGTGTAGATGGTGAATCGTCACAGCATAAAGTCGCTCCGCATTCCTGGCAGGTTCGTAAATGAACCCAGTTTCCGTTTATTTTAACACATTCTTCACAAACGTAGTTCTCACCAACATTAACTTCGGTAAGAGATTTTATGTGATCGCATATTTCCTGGTTCATAGTAGATGATGTTATACTTCCGCTAAATATTTATGTACAAAACTAATTGCCATTGAACCTTCGCCTACGGCTGATGCCACGCGGTTCATTGCTCCTGCCCTAACGTCGCCAGCCGCAAATATCCCCGGACAGCTTGTTTCGAGCAGATACGGATCCCGGGTCAGCTTCCAGGTTTTTCCAAATTCATCGTAGTTGATAAGTTCGCGTCCCGTTTCGATAAATTCACGCTTATCCTTTATAATATCCAGTTCAATCCAATCGGTATAAGGTTTGGCGCCGATGAAAATATAAAGCGCGTCGGCCGCTCTAACTTCAGTGTTCTTTGTAACGATATTTGAAATCGAGATACGCTCAAGCGATTTAGTTCCGCAAACTTCCACAACCTCGGTCTCAGGAATTATTTCGATGTTCTCCGTGTCACTGATCTGCTTGATCAGATAGGCCGACATGGTGCTTTGAAGGCTATTCTTTCTGATGAGGATGTAAACGCTTTTGGCAAATTTTGAAAGATACATCGCCGCTTGCCCGGCCGAGTTGCCACCGCCAATAACATATACCTGTTTGTCTTTACATTCCGAAGCTTCGGTAACAGCAGCGCCATAATAAACACCTGCGCCGGTAAAATTCTCTATTCCCGGCACATCGAGTTTGCGGTAATCAACGCCCGTCGTAATGACTATCGCACGGCTTATTACCTCCGGCCCGTCATCCAATATGATCGTTTTATAGCCGTCTTTTTGTTTGATGTCTTTTACGCCGGTAGGCGAAAGAAATTCTGCGCCCAGCCTTACTGCCTGGCTTATTGCTCGGCGTGTAAGATCAGCGCCGCTCAATCCCGATGGGAAACCCAGGTAATTTTCAATCCGCGAACTTGTTCCAGCTTGCCCGCCCGGCGCTTTACGCTCAATCAATAACGTTTTCAATCCTTCCGAAGCTCCGTATACGGCAGCAGCTAATCCCGCCGGACCGGCACCGATAATCACCACATCATAAACTTCATTTTTCGCCTGCGGATTTAACCCTGTCTTTTGAGCGATAGCGCGTATTGATGGCTGGCTTATCACATCGCCATCTTCAAAAATTACAACCGGAAGATCTTCATTCGTTAGATTATTAATGCTTAGCAACTGCGACGCTTCATCGCTTTTTTCTATATCGAGCCATTTATACGGGATCAGGTTACCCGCGAGGAAATCTTTAATCGTATGAGATTTTGGCGAAAACTGAAACCCGATAAGCTTGATTCTGCTAATATCCGGAACGTAGCCGCTTTGCCATTCGTTCAAAAGATCCTCCAGTACCGGATAAAGCTTTTCTTCCGGCGGATTCCATGGCTTCATTAAATAATAGTCAAGCCGAACGTCGTTTATTGCTTTAATCGCCGCTTCCGTATCTGAATATGCCGTTAACAGAACACGCCTGGCGTCCGGATAAAATGCAATTGCTTTAGCTAAAAAATCTACGCCTTCCATATCGGGCATGCGCTGGTCGCAGAGAAACATCGCAACTACTTCACCCGAATTTTTAAATTCCGTCAGGCTTTCAAGCGCTTCGTTAGCTGAGGTGGTGCTGATAATTTTATAGTTATTGTTAAAATGCGCTTTAAGGTCGCGGCTAATTGCCCGTAATACCTGCGGATCGTCATCTATTGATAAAAGAATTGGTTTGTTCATGGCAGATACATATTGTCAGTTTAACTTTTCAGAATTTACAGGGAGGCAAATGATAAAACTCGTTTGTCCCGGAATAGATTTAAACTTAATCGTTCCCCGGTGCTGATTGATTATACGATGGACGACCTCGAGCCCCATACCAGTTCCTTTGCCAATTTCTTTTGTGGTGAAAAACGGATCGTAAATCCTTGACTGAATCTCAGCCGGAATGCCGGGGCCGTCATCAGTAATGGTGATCTCAATAAACTCTCCGTCCAGACGGGTTTTAATAGTTATCGTTCCTTTTTTGTTCGGCTCCAATGCGTCGATAGCATTATCGATGATGTTTGTCCAGACCTGGTTAAGTTCGCCGACAAGAGCCATTATTTTGGGCACCTCCTGCCCGTAGTCTTCAACCAGTGAGATATTATTTTTCCTCAGCTTATGGCTGAGCATGGTGATGGTGTTTTTTATCCCGGTATGGATATCGGTTAGCTGCTTATCGGAAGCCTGATCCATATGGGTAAACGTTTTAACAGAACTAACCAGCTGCGAAATGCGGTTCGAAGCTTCCTCGATGTCCATCACGATTTTTTCTGTGACCAGATTATTGTTCATCCAGTTTAATATCGGGCTTAAATGAGCGGCCGGAATTCTACGACTAAATCCTTCGAGATCGTCGAGATTAAAACCAAACTCAACGAAGTTTCCGGCAAGTTCCTCAGCGTTAGCAACCGCATGGTCTTCAAACCAATCATCGAGTTCATCTTCCTTGCGGCTTCGCTGCATCAAAGTAAGTGGCGCCGGCTTTTCCTTGTTAAGAATTTTGAACAACTCATTATTTACGGCGTCAACCTGTGCAGCATCCATCCGGATTGAAATCACATCTTTAAACGCTTCCGGCTGTAGCCGCAGATGTTTCTTCAAGGTATGCGAATCACGAACAATGGCAGCTGCAGGATTATTGAGTTCGTGGGCAAGTCCGGCTGAGAGTTTTCCCAACGCCATCATTTTTTCATTTTGCTGCTGGAAAGCGGTATATTCTCTTACACGATTTGTCATCATATGCACCAGTGCCTGCGTAAGCTCGAAATGAAACTTTACCAGCTCCGGGATTTTTTCGATCGGAAAAGTCATCAGCGCACCGTCAGTAATAAATTCGCCGTAAGCAGCAGCGATTTTCCCACGGGAATATGGGAGATAACCAGAAATACTTCCGGCCTCATAAGTAACCAATTCTCTTTTGTTGTTACCCTGATAAATGTACAAGCGCACTTTACCGGTTATCATGATGTGGGTTCCCAGGATAGTATCACCCGGTTCGAACAAAAATTCACCGGCACGAAACTCGCGATACACACTATTATCTAAAAACCACTGAAGTTGTTCATAAGGAACATCCTTAAGTATTTCAATTTTTCCGAGCCACGAAACACCTACTGATTGCATTGACTAAAATTAAGTATTATCCGGCTGCCCTAAAATGATATTGATCAATTTCAATCCTGGTTTAATTAATATCTAATATTTACCTGCCATTTTTTAAGAAGCTCCGACTGGTACACCTTATAAAACAGGTAGTTATATCGTACTAAACAGGTATTTAATCCCTGTTTGATTTCTTTAATTAATTGTTCTTTTACATCTCACATTACGATTTGTCATGAGGACCAGTTTAAAAAATTTCTTGCTTTTATCTTATTCAAGCATGCCTGACACGGAATTTATTTGTGAAAATCAGGGTGAGTTACGGATAAAGGTAAGCCGCATTAATGAAATTAAGCTTTCATTGCTTCGGTCGAAGTTAATTTGTGGCGTCGCTAACCATTGTATGTATATTTTTGAAAATATCAGCAACAATTCGGTGCAAAAACAAGAACTGATTGCAGCAATAGATTGGTACAGAAAAAATTATCAAATACCATTATTGAAAGTTTATTTGCCCGGATAAGCCTGGTGGGCTGCACAGACGCTGTTACCGAAAAAATATACCAGGAGTTGGGCCAGGGCTTTTCATATCACATGAAATAATACGGAAGCACAGTGGGTAGCTTTGGGTGGATAGGGAAATTGACAAAGAATCGACTTTTACGTTTACCTAGCCTGTTCTCTGCTAATTAACGGCGCCATCCAGTTCAGCCGATGAAGAACAGGTATTAATTCCGGCCAAAACAGGTATTTTTCCATAGAACCCAAGGCAGCAAGGCTTGTTGTTCCAAATAGAATAAGATGAAAGCATTTCTTCATCGTAAATTCGAAAGGTTATTAAGTTTTTTTTCCATCTACCTATGGAGCCGGATATGTGGAGGTCATATCCGGTTTTTTTATGCCCAGGCCTTTCTTAAAAAACGTATCCAGTTTCTGTGCATAATGTTTTCTATATCGGCTTCGGAATAACCCCGGTTGTTAAGTGACATTTTTACTTTCTGAATATCTGCTATTGTTTCCAGGTCATACGGGCATTGCTCTTTTCCAAATGCGCCATCCAGATCAGATCCAATGCCAACATGCAGCGTGTTTCCAGCCAGCTGGCAAATATGATCAATGTGGTTTATCATCACTTCCAGGTTACAATTCATTCCTTGGGGTGTCGATTTACCACGAACCCAGTTTGGCACCATCATCCACGCATCCAATGCAGCTCCGATAACGGCGCCGCGATCTATCAGCGCTTTGATTTGCTCATCACTATACTGCCGGTTGTGATTCACCAACGCACGACAATTGTTATGACTGGCCCAAACATGGCCATTAAAGTGATCAAGAGCTTCCCAAAAACTATCGTCGCAAAGATGAGTGGCGTCAAGGATAATATTCAGCCGTTCCATTTCTTTTAGAAGTTCATGACCTTTTGTTCCCATAAAACCTGTTGCATCAGTTCCCTGTGCGTATCGTCCCGGTCCGTAATGAGCTGGGCCAACAGCACGAAGTCCGTACTTATAAGCTCTTTCGAGATACGACACATTAACGAGTGAATCTGCTCCTTCGAGGCTTAAAATATAACCAACCGGATTTTTGGAATTATCTGTCTGGCCGAACCACAAGCCAAGATGTTTATCCAGGCTTGCCAGATCAATGATCTGCACCATTTCCCCGACATCTTCCATCGCTTTATACCAGGCGAGCTGGCCTTGAGTCTGCGCCCATGCTTGTTCGGCGGAGTGCCAGCCGGGAAGCGGATTTCCGGGCGCGACATATCGTGCGATCTGCGTCGCCACTACCAGGCCGATATTTCCTTTTCGCAGATCAGGTAACGACACGACAGCCTTGGCTCGATCGGGTTTGTCAGACAGCCCCTCTTCCCGTTTATTAATTTCTTCAATTGGCCGGGTTAGATCACGGTTCCATTCGAGCGCATTCATGCTTAAATCGAGATGGGCATCTACTATAAACATTCGTCAAAAATTAATTTTACGATCGCGGGCAATGGTTGGCCATTCTCCCAAAATTTGATGATTTTCTATAATAACTGCCCGCTCATATAAGGCAACAGTCGGGCAAACATGATAGGGTATTCCGTACAAGACATCGCCTGTTTTAAAAGAATGGCCTTCACCGGCATCTAAAATCAGGTGTTCTTCACTATGCCCGACGAATTTCAAATTGCCGGCGTTTAAAAACACAACCCGCTTTTCCAGCACATTTTCTGAGGCGACAGATTTATGACCTAAGTCGAGACATATCTTCGTTGAATCGGGCAACGAAATTATCCGGCTAACCAATACCGCCGAAGGCAAAAAAGTCTGCTCGCTGAATGCCTGCTCATAACCTGCATCCCAGTAAATAAAAGTACCCGGGCTGCATTCGACATCGTTTCTCGCGGCGAAAAACGGAAACGTTGGCGTTCCTCCGGCAATAATTATTGGGAATATGTTATTCGCCTTTAACTCCGCAACCAATTTTTCAACCGGGCTAAAAGCCTGCAAATATTTAAATTTTCTGATTTCGCAATCGGCATCGTGAATATGTCCGTCATAAGCATGGAGGCCCTTGACAATTATTCCCGGAAAGCCTCTGACAGCTAAAAACAGCTCGAGTGCACGCTCGTCGGGCGCAATTCCGGTTCTGTTCATCCCAACGTTCAAGTCGATAAACACCGGGATCTTGATGCCATTTTTATAGGCTACATCCGAGATATGAGCGGCGGTCTCTTTGTTATCGATCAAACAGGAAAACATTGTACCATGATAGTTTTTTATAAGCGCAATGAATCGTTCGAGTTTTGGACCAGCGGGCTGATATGCCAGAAGCACATCGTTGGCCTTACTCATTCCCAGCATCTCTGCTTCGGCAATAGTAGCGCATTTAAACTTATTGATTCCCACTGCGAGACACAGTTCAGTTGCGCTTTGACTTTTATGGGTTTTGACATGCGGCCTCAGGCGATTGACATCGCCGATCATCGTTTTTAACAGATTGATATTGTGTTTAATCCTTTCAGGAAAAACTACTAATGCCGGCGTATCTAATTTGTCAACATCAGCGATTGAAAACCAGGACGATTCAGATGCCTCCATGTTATTCTAATTCGAACAAAGCCTCGATTTCAACCGGAATATTATCGGGAAGCGATCCGAAGCCAACAGCACTTCTAACACCAACTCCATTTTCAGGTCCCCAGACTGAAGCAAAAAGTTCGCTGCAGCCGTTGATGATATAAGGATGCTTCTCAAAATCGGGCGTACAGTTAACCATCCCGAGAACCTTGATAACCCGTTTAACTTTATTGAAGGAACCCAGATTCGTTTTAATGGTAGACAAGATTGTAAGCCCAACCTGCCTTGCAGCGAGCTTTCCGTTTTCCATATCGATTGAATCACCAATACGGCCAATAATCAGGCTTTTATCGTCCTGTACCGGGCCATGTCCCGACACGTACAGATACTTTCCATCTATCAGAAATGGCTTGTATACACCTAAAGGTGAAGGCGCGGGCGGAAGTGATAAACCAAGTTTTTCAAAATTTTCGTCTGCAGAACTCATATCGTTATTTAATTACAAAATTCAAAAGTAACACACACAGAATACCAATAACCGAAACTAGCGATTCCATAACCGACCAGGATTTGACGGTATCCTTTACACTGATATTAAAGTATTCTTTAAACAACCAAAAGCCGGAATCGTTGACATGTGAAAACATTAAACTGCCGGCTCCGACTGCCAAAACCATTAGATTGGGGTCCGTATGAGTTTGTTGCATTAAAGGTGCAATAATACCTGCTGTTGTAAGGCCGGCAACAGTGGCCGAACCGACACATGCCCTTATGATTGCCGCAATCAGCCAGCCCAAAACCAATGGTGGCAAGCTTACATGCTGCAAACTTGCGGCAATCGCGTTGCTGGCCCCGCTGTCTGTCAGCACTTGCTTCAACGCTCCCGAACCGGCGATGATTAACAAGATCATACCGATATCTTTAACGGCGTCGACGTAGATCGACATAATTTTAGTCATGTTTCTACCGGTGTTCAATCCTAAAGAAATCGTCGCTACGATCAGCGCAATGATCATAACGATCGATGGCTGTCCTATCAGCGTAATGATATTTTTAAAAGAACTACCGGTAATCAGATAAGGTAGCGCCGTTTCCAGCATAAGCAATACAACGGGCAAAAGCGCCGTAGCGAAACTCACGGCTACCGAAGGTGTTTTGAATTCCGTTGATTGTACTGGAATAAAAGTTTCGAGTGGGTGAGACTGTATTCCTTTTAACGATTTTGCGAAGATCGGCCCTGCCAGTATAATTGTGGGTATAGCGACGATAATCCCATAAATTAACGTCAACCCCATGTTTGCGTTAAATTGAACTACCAATGCAGAAGGCGATGGGTGTGGCGGCAAAAAACCGTGAGTGACAGACAAAGCAGCTAGCATTGGCAAGCCGATAAAAATGGGGTGAAGCTTATACTGATAAGTGATCGAAAAGATCAATGGCACCATTAATACGAAACCGATGCCATAAAAAAGGGGGATTCCGATAATGAAACCGGTTACAACCATTGCCCACTGGATGTATTTCACGCCAAAAACATTCATCATAGCATTTGCAAGCTGCCTGGCGGCTCCGCTTTCCGCAATCAATTTTCCAAGCATAGCACCTGTACAGAGTATGATGACAAGTGAGCCAAGCGTATCGCCCAAACCCTTTTCAACGGATTTTGTCACCTGGTCTGCCGGCACGCCCAGCGCTAATCCGGCTAAAATGGAAACGATCAGAAACGAAAGAAAAGCATTTACCTTAAAGGTCGAGATCAGAATGATCAAAGCGATAATCGCGATAACAACAATCAGTATAGTCATAATCTTAGTTTACAATCAGTTCATCCACCAATAACCAGGCTTTGCCGCCCGCGCCATATTCACCTTCGGGAATAATTCCTTTGTTAACCGCCCTTACTTTAACAAATCTGGCTTCAGTGGCTGGAATAGTTGACCTGATCTTATTTATACCGTTTACCGGGAATTCCTTTTGGCGATACACCGGCTTATAATCTTTTCCATCCTGAGATAAATAAAACACGAGTTCGGAAGGTTCCCACATTTTCTGCCAATGATACTTTAGGATATTTGTTCCAACCAAAGTCACTGGCTGGATTGTTCCTAAATCGACCACCGCCTCAAAATCGCTGCCACTAAAGCCATACCATTGGCTATCATTATATCTGTTAGTTCCAGAAACACCATTGGTCAAAGCAAGGGTATTCCCTGGATTGAAGTTGCCGGAGGCTTCGTATTTTAGTTTAACTGGTTTACCCGTGGCTTTATGTATTACAAATTGACGCTGATAGGCTCGCTGTACTTTTAAGCCTCCTTCGAAAAGTGATGCCTTCAATATACACGATTCAGCTATTTTAACCGGGATTTGGTAAATGGCACTTTCAATAGCAGGCTCGCTTCCGTCTAAGGTGTAGTGTATTTCCGCGTTTGGACTTGTACTTTGTAATTTCACCAGCGGAATGTTATTAGGCGATTGAATTATGCTGTCAGTTATTTCATCATAATTAGTCGAATAATTAACAGCCAGCTTCTTTAAAAGCGGCTCGTTTACCCGCACACGTTTTAAAAAATCAGGAAGAGAACGATTTGCTTTCGATGTCCATCCCAATTCCGCCAGTGCAAGAAGACGTGGAAAGATCATGTATTCCGCGTGCTCGATAGTTGACATATATTCTGTCCATACATTAGCCTGTACCCCTTTAATGTACTTAGCATCTTCGCTGCTCAACACAGCCGGTACAGGTTCGTAGCTATAAATCTTACTTAAGGGCAGATACCCGCCAGCGGCGAGCGGCTCGTTGGGATTTAATGATTGATAATAGTCTAGGTAAACATATTTTTCCGGTGTCATCACCACATCATGCTTCAGCCTGGCAGCAGCGATGCCTCCTTCTTCGCCGGTCCAGCTCATAACTGTCGCTCCGGTAGTTAATCCGCCTTCCCGGATTTCGTCCCAGCCGATAATTTTTCTGTTTTTGCTTAGTAGGTAGTTACTGATGCGCTGTATAAAATAGCTTTGAAGTTCATGCTCATCTTTTAAATGCTGGTCGGAAATTCTCTTTTGGCATTTTGGGCAGGATTTCCATCTTGTTTTAGGGCATTCATCGCCGCCTATGTGAATGTATTCCGAAGGAAAAATCGCTATCACTTCGTCCAAAACCTGTTCTAAAAAGTTAAAGGTGTCATCGTTGCCGGCACAAAAGACATCGTCAAATATTCCCCAGAATTTTGCGGTTTGATAAGGGCCGCCGTTGCATCCCAGATTTGGATAGGCGGTTAATGCAGCCGATGCATGGCCGGGCATCTCAATTTCCGGAATCACCGTAATATGTCGTTCCTTCGCGTATCTTACAATTTCGCGGGCATCTTCCTGTGTGTAATATCCGCCATAGCGTTTCCCGTCGAACTGACGAGGCAATTCTTTTTTGTGCCCGATCAGGGTTTCATCCCGGTAGGCGGAAATTGTCTGCAGTTTCGGAAACCGCTTGATTTCAATCCGCCATCCCTGGTCATCGGTCAAATGCCAGTGAAACGTGTTGATCTTATACAGTGCCAGAACGTCTATCCATTTTTTTATGGCACTTACCGGAAACATATTGCGGCTAACATCCAGGTGCATCCCACGATATGAAAAGCGTGGATAATCCGTTATCGAGCATCCTGGTACAGATACCATTTTATTTGTTGAAACATGGATTAATTGTATCAGCGTTTGTAATCCATAAAAAACGCCGGCTTCGTCATGACCTGTTAATTCAATAAGCTGCGGGGTAACTGTCAACCGATAGCCTTCTTTTTGAGCAGCCAGGTTGCTGTCTATTCGCAGGGAGATGACATTCTTACCAGAAAATGCATTTGATACTGTTAAACTATATCCCGCATAGGATTCGACATAACGTTGGAAAAAAACAAGACTCTGCCTGTTAACTCCGGGTTGAAGATTGATGACGGTCGACCTGTTTATCGTAAAACTCCCTGAGCCTACAGTAATACTGACGGGCTGAGGAATGACCGATAACAGCGATTTTGATGCCTGTCCGAAGCAGTACTGAGAAGACAGAAAAACAAATAAAACCTTACTTACAAGCTTTATCAGCGTTCGTTTTGATTTAAGTTTAGACTGCACCCGGCGAGTTTAACAGGTTAATACTGCAAGCAAGATAACAAATTTTCCGAGCCGATATCTCCGCCGCCTAACTGCTTTTATTATCCAACGTTTCGCCGATGGCGCCTGGTAATTTTTTTGTTACCATTCTTTAAGTCGATTAAATCATTAATCTGCTTAGCAGCCACTAATCAGTCATTTATCATTGATTAGTCCCATCAGTTACTTTACCTCCCTCGCAGTGTTCATTTTCATAACATGCACTTAAACTGCAGTTAATATGCAGTTTAAAACTTGCGCCCGATTTTAAATGCCCATACCGTCAATCAGCCGGTAAAAAACAAAAAAATATGGAGATTAATTTTACTTACTTCTCAAAGAAAAGTCATTTCAAAAGGCTAAAACGGCCTGGGATTTCGCTTCTCTTTTCCCTAATGGCGATCACATTTACTGCACTGCTGCCGAAAAATGTGAATGCACAAACCGATGTACTAACCGTTAAAGGCGTTGTGGTTGACGACCTTAGCAATGATCCGCTGCCCGGAGTGAGTATCGCTGATGCTCAGAAAAAAAATCTTGGAACCACTAATTCCAATGGCGAATTTACCATAAGAACCAGCAAAGGTTCGGAGATAACTTTCAGCTATCTCGGTTACAATGCGCTGTCAAAAAACTTCGTTTCCGCTCAGGAAAAAGTGATTATACGTCTGAAGCCGAAATCAAGTGAACTCACTGAAGTCGTAGTAACTGCCCTAGGTATTAAGCGTGATGAAAAATCGCTTGGCTATGCCAACACCGTTGTCAACGGCCAACAACTAACGGATGCACCATCGGCAAACTGGACGGACGCTCTGTCGGGTAAAGTTGCCGGGCTGAACATGATCCGCTCGAACAGCGGTCCAACCGGATCAAACAAAATCATTCTGCGCGGAGAAAATAACCTAACCGGTGAGAACGAAGCCCTGATTGTTGTCGACGGTGTTGTGATTAACAACGGCAGCGGCCGTCGCTCAGCAAATGACAGCGATAAAGCTTATGGAACCGGCAGCGACAACATGCCGGCCGATTACGGAAGCGGCATTAACGATATCAACGCGGAAGATATCGAAAGCGTAAACGTGTTAAAAGGTCCGGCGGCGGCAGCGCTGTATGGGCAGCGTGGAGCTAATGGCGCAATCATCATCACAACTAAATCCGGAAGCAAACACAAAGGTTTGGGCATAACGTTCAACTCTAATGCGTCCTTTGAAAGTGTAAACCGCTGGCCGGACCTGCAATTTGAATACGGCCAGGGCCTCGCGGGAGCCGATTATTACTCGTTCAACAATACCGAAGATGGGGTAAGTACTAAAGGAACAAGCTCGGCTTACGGTCCTAAATTCGACGGCCAGATGTTTTACCAGCTTGATCCAGCTACTCAAACCACCGGGGCAACACGGACGCCATGGGTTCCTTACACTGACAAAATTCACGACTATTTTCAAACCGGACAAACCTATACGAACTCCATCAGCGTTGATGGCGGAACCGACAAAACCAGCGCACGTTTCTCAGCAACTAACGTAACCAATAAATGGATCACCCCTAACACCGGCTATAACCGGAACTCGGTATCAATGTCGGTTAACTCTAAGATCAGCGATAAGCTTAATATTGCCGCGAAGGTTGATTATACCAATAAATGGGCCGACAATCTTCCCGGTGCCGGTTACGGAAATCAATCCATCATGTACTGGTTTATCTTCTGGCAGCCAAATGCGGACCTTGACTGGCTGAAGAATTATTGGGTAAACGGAAAAGAAGACAGGCAAATATTCTATCCATACAGCACCTTCCCGGAAAATCCATACGCCGTTGCCTACCAGTTCCTGAACAAAACAAACCGCAATGGTGTAACGGGGAACGTTCAGGCAAGCTATAACTTTACAAAAGATTTAAGCCTCCAGGTCAGAACATCACTCGATTTTTCTTACGACCAGCGTTCGCAACAGCGGCCTTACGACTCGGGATCTAAACTACCTAAAGGCTCATACAGAACTCAAAACATTTACTCACAGGAGGCGAGCAGCGATTTCCTGTTGCGTTATAACAAACAGATCACCCATGATCTAACGCTGACTGCTACCGCTGGTGGGAGCATGCTTAAAAACAATTATAATCGCGACGAGACGAGAGCGGATTCTCTGGTATATCCGGGTTCTTATATCTTTTCGAATGCTGCCGGTCCTCTGGCAACTGTACCTTATAAATCAAAATATTCGTTAAACAGCTTTTACGGACTACTATCGTTAAATTATCGTGATTACTTATTTTTTGATGCAACTGGTCGCCAGGACTGGAACAGTGTTTTAGCGACGCCGACACGTACCGATGAAGCCGGTTTCTTTTACCCCTCGTTCAGCGCCAGCTTTATTCCCTCATCAATCTTTACATTACCAAAGGCGATTTCCTATGCCAAGTTGAGAGCATCATACGCCAGCGTGGGCAGCGGAGGTTTGAACCCGTACACTACCTCATTCAATTATGTTTCTCCCGGAAGTGTTTATTCCGGCGCATTGGTCAATCCGACACTTCTTCCAAACGTTAACCTCAGTCCGCTAAGAACCAGCTCGGTGGAAGTTGGTGCAGATGTACGCTTTTTTCAAAGCAGGTTAGGTTTCGATCTTGCACTGTATTCGGGTACCACCAAAGATCAGATACTTAATCGCGTTGTCGACCGGTCCTCTGGCTATGAAAAGGCCGTTATCAATGCTGGCAAAGTTAATAATAAAGGAATTGAGCTCGCCGTTAACGGAACACCGATCAAGACAAAAAATGGCTTCAATTGGAACCTTAACCTGACGTTCTCGGCAAACAAAAATAAAATTGAAGAGCTGAGCGACTCTACATTGGTACTTCAATACGGACCAACAGGTAACGGACAGATTGTTGCAAAAGTTGGCGGCAGCATGGGCGACATGTATGGAAGAGGCTACCTGCGCTCGCCAGACGGCCAGATTATTTACGACTCGAAAACCGGGTTCGCAAAACTTTCGGATGATCTGGTTTACCTTGGCAATACCACACCGAAATGGCGCGGCGGTATAAACAGTTCATTTGGGTATAAACAATTCCGTTTAAACCTGCTGTTTGATGCACAGTTCGGAGCTGTTGCCTATTCCCTGACTAATTATAAACTCGCCGAACAGGGTAAAACAACGAACACGCTTCCCGGAAGGTACAATGGCATCATCGGAAACGGAGTTATAATGAACGAAGACGGCTCATACCGCCCCAACGATGTGACCGCAACCGATATCGATAACTATTATCGTTCTCATTACGGTATTGACAATGCAGAAGGTAATACATTCTCGACCGACTTTATCAAGTTCAGAGAGGCGCGTTTCGACTATACACTAGGTAACAAACTAACCAAAAAACTGGGGCTTTCGCGCGCCACGATCGGCGTTTACGGCCGCGATCTGTATATCTGGACAAAGTGGCCAATCTTTGATCCTGAATTTGGAACACTCGCAGGAAGCGATATCGTAAGAGGATTCGAAACTGCCCAGTTTCCTTCAACCAGAACTTTTGGATTCAATTTAGTTGTCGGCCTTTAATCTCAAAAACAATGAAAAGAACACTATATAAAGTAATTCTATCCACGGCGATGTTGGCTGCTGCTGCAATGAGCTCGTGTAAAAAGGATTTCACAGAAATCAATACGGATCCCAACGGGACACCAAATGCACTTCCTTCGCAGTTGCTTGCTCCTGCATTGGTAAATACGTTAACCTATAACATGATCCGTAACCGGAATTTCAACAATGAGCTGATGCAGGTGACCGTTGATATGACCGATGCGGAAGGTGCCAACTTTCGTTACGATATCCGGAAAAACCAGGCCGATTATCTTTGGAACGGATGGTATAGTCAGCTAACCAATTTAAAAGATCTATATGCTTCAGCAAGCAGGCCTGAAGTAAATGATAAATCGTATATGGGTATCTCACTGATTTTGCAGTCATGGATATTCTCGATGCTAACGGATACCTATGGCGACATTCCATATTCCGAGGCTATAAAAGGCAGATCTGATTTAAATTTCGAGCCCAAGTTTGACAAACAGAAAGACATCTACCTGGACATCTTCAAACAGCTTGAAACTGCAAATACTTTGTTAACAGCGGCGACGAATGTTACAGCTAATTCTGATCCTGTTTATGGCGGCAATGTTACTAAATGGCGCAAATTCGGCAATTCTTTGTATCTGCGTCTCCTTCTGAGATTATCCGGAAAAAAAGAAGTTTCTGCAGATATGATCGCCAAGATTAAAGAAATCGTCGACACAAATGCTGCTAATTATCCTATCATGGCCAGCAACGACGAGTCGGCGATCTTAAAATGGACAGGTACAGCGCCGTACACATCACCATACGTTGGCGTGCGCGTACAGGATTTTAGAGCTATCGCTATTGCAGATTTCTTCATCGACCACCTGGTAGCCTGGAATGATCCTCGTATCAGTATTCCGCTGCCTTACGGAAACGGTACAGTAAACCGCTGGTCAATTGCGCCGATTAGCGGCCAGTTTCTGGGTGTTCCAAGCGGCTATGCGCCGAACAATGCTCCGGCTAAACAATCTTATTTTTATTCATCAGATCAATATCCGCAATCCTTACAGGTAGATCCGATGACCGGAATGATCATGAACTATGCCGAACTCCAATTGATCCTCGCGGAAGCCGCTGCCAAGGGATGGATATCTGGTTCAGCCGCTTCTTACTATACAAATGGTGCTAAAAGCAGTATCACGCAATGGATTCCAACCTGGCCAGAAGACATTAATACCTTTCTTGCCAATGCAGACATCCAGTGGGTTGAGTCGGAAACAATTGATCGGAAAATGGAGAAAATTCATCTGCAAAAATATTACGCTACATTTTTAGAAGATCTGGAACAATGGTTTGAATACCGGCGAACCGGACATCCGGTATTGCCAAAAGGTGCCGGCCTAAAGAATAATGGCGTAATGCCCGCCCGCCTGAACTACCCGATATATGTTCAGTCATCCAACCCTACAAATTATAAAACAGCGGTCTCAGCACAGGGAACCGACGATATAGCAACACAAGTTTGGTGGCAAAAGCCATAAGCTAATAGCAAAGGAGATTCGAAATGAAAAATAAACTATCACTTATCATATTTTTACTGGCGGCGGCACTTTGCCAAACCGGGTGTAAAAAAGGAAATTATCCCGGCGGAGCTGTCAGCCCTTACCTGGGAATATTTGATTTGCGCGCACTTTATAAAGGCACGGATATTACACTGAATGAAGATAATATGTATGGATGCAGCAAGTTAACCGGCGTGGTAACATCCGATCATTCAGGCGGAAATTTACCTGCCAACCTGCTTATTATGCAGGATAGCCGCAGGCTCGGAAAGATCAGGGGCATCGCGCTTTCCGTTGGAGACGAAGCGACTAAATACGTTCCCGGCGACTCAATTATCGTTGATATTGTCGGTGCTGTTCTAAAAAGAGAGAATGGTACGCTGCAAGTGTCAAATGTTAAATCAGGAGCTATCAGCAAAGTAGCTTCTGGAAAGTCTATACCAGTAAATAAGGTAACGGAAAATGCTATTCTCGCTAACCCTGATGCTTACGAAAGCACCTTTGTAGCAATTGTAAAAGCCGGTTTTAATCCGCTGCCTTCTCCTGAGGATGTATTGTCAGGAAACAAGATCATCAACGATGGGTTTGGAAACATTACGTTGCATACCGAGGCGAAGGCGTCTTTCGCCAGTACCCCTTTGCCGGTTTTAGCAAATTATTACGGAATAATTTTCACCACGACCGGAGAAAATGGAGCACTAGTACCACAACAGCGCCTCCGTACCATTAAAGACTTAGCCGTACTGAGCTCCACTATTGAAATTGCCCCCGTGGTTATTTCTGGCTTTATGGCCGACTTACAGGGTGCCGACGGCAATTACGAATACATACAATTGATGGCAACCCGTGATATAAACTTTGCGGCGACACCGTTTTCAGTGTTTGTAACAAATAATGCAAATGCCTCTACTCCGACCGGTTACCCGGCTAACGGATGGGCAACAGGCGGCCTTCGTACTTATAAATTTAATCTGACATCGGGTACCGCTAAAAAAGGAACTTTCTTCTACGTCGGAGGCACGGGATTAATGATTAACGGTGCAAATTCGACGAGCATGGCATCATCCAACTGGATCCGGTCCTTTAACTACTCAACCACAAACGGAGATGACGGGGTTGGTACGAAAACCTCGGGTTTATTTGCCAATAGCGGAAACGCGTCGGGGGTGGCTGTCTTCCAGGGAACGCAGGTGAACGCAGCCACTAAGCCTGTCGATGTGATTTTCGTAGCAACAGGTGGCAGCTTATTTACCGCAGGTCCGCCGGCGGTTGGCTACCGGATTACCAATAACGACTGGTATGATGTCAAGAATCCAATCACTTTAACAGATCAGCCGTTTTACAGCAGCGGTACAAACACTCTGCATCTCGACTATACCACACCTGCTGATGCAGGATTCTTTAATCAGCTCGGCGGTGAGTATAACCCGGCTCTCGGCCGCTGGACGAAAGCCCGCAAACAGAATAACATCCTGTTAACAAAATCTTCCCTTCTTACCGAAATTGAAGGGGAAACTTCAACGAAGATTAAATAACAGTGTTTTTTAATAAAAAAAGCGGGTGCTAGCAGTCCGCTTTTTTTGTTTGGATTCAACCCTATACACTTTTTGCCATCCTGTTTTTCAGGTATTTCCGAATTGGGATGTCTAAAAATATCATTGTAAAATATGCCAGCCCGATCAGCAGGACAGCGCCTGCTAACATAATTAACGTCATTAAATTCATCGAAGGCTTCGTTTTCTCTACATAGCTCATAAAAATCCATATAAACGGATAATGAACCATATATAAAGGATAGGATATTTCGCCTGAGAAACGACAAAGCTTTGCAAGCACCGGCCTTAAACGTGCCCCCGAACCAAGGGCAACCAAAAAAGGAAAATAGAAAAGTACAATTAACGGATCTGCAATCCAGTTGGTTTTATCGGAATAAGGGATTAAAAAAGCAATGATCAGCAAAACTCCTACAGAAAGAAAACCGAGGCTATTTTTAATAATCCAGTTGGAACGGTAAACCAGCATTCCTATCAGAAAAGAGTAAAACACCCGTATACCTCCACCTGTTATATTTTCTCCGCTCCATCCCACACCCAGGTTTCCCGACTTATGAGCCTCATAGCAAATTGCAAGCGCAGCAATCACTGTTAAAATCCACAAGGCTTTATTTCGCAATTTAACAAGCACCAGCGCATAAACAATATTGGCCACGTACTCCCAAAACAATGACCACGCTGGCGGATTAAGATGAAAAAGATTGTAGTACCGTTCAGGCACGATCGGGTAAGGGATCATCAGGCAGGACGCTATGAACATGGCTACGATTTTCCCGGAATAGGCCTGGTAAAGATTACTGAAAGGGTCAAATAAAATGCCAGTAAGCCAATAACAGACCCGATAATGACCAGTGGATGTAACCGGATAAGTCTTAGTTTAAGAAATGCCAAAACACCTATTTTTTTTAGCCTGGTGTCATAAGCGTAAGCAATTACAAAACCCGATAAGCAAAAGAAAAAATCGACGGCCAGGTAAGCATGCGCGATAAAACTTTTGGTATAATCCGGAACGGCAATTTCCATAAAATGAAAGATCACCACCGCAACTGCGGCAACACCTCTCAGTCCATCTAAAATTTCAAAATGCTGCTTCGTTTTTAAAAGATCTGCCCCTGTTTCTTTAATCATCCGGCAAAAATAGAAAAGCATTTTTCTCAATCCAGTATATGCGGTACCTTGAGAAAAAAAATCGACAAGATGATACTAATCGAGGAAGTTACCGCGATCGTATCGCCTGTGAAATGGCTTATAGCAGCTACAGGAAATGCCAACGTTATTTAAACGATGTTCAGTAAAAAATCATTGATTATTTTACTGAATAAACTTCCGGAAAGAAAAGTCCGGATGACGCATTTCAATCTCGTTCCTGCTTGATTCACTTTGCGCTTCAGCTGCATAAACAAACATTTGCTGTTCGTAATATTCGATGGCATCGTGCAAGGTTTCATGTTTTTCGTTAGTAAAGCTTTCAGATAAGATCATTGCGTCCATCAATCCGGTATTCACACCCTTACCTGCAAAAGGCGGCATCAGATGAGCGGCATCTCCGATGAGCGTTATGGGCAAAGGGCGATTGCTTTTCCAGGCTTCATTTAAAGGAAGTTTTCTCGTCTGCAATCCCCAAAAAGAAGACGTTGAACGGAATAACAGTTTGTATCGTTCATCCCAATTAACAAACCTATTTGAAAGGAAAGTAACAACACTGTTAGTATTTTGATAGTCCAGTCCGTTGTGATGTGCCCATTCTTCAGGCTTTTTAAAAATTATACCATAGCTTAATACGCCGTTGTTGTAAGGATTTGCAACTAATAAATTACCCTGTTTAGCAGCCATTAGCCGGTTACCATCGCATAACTGATAAAATTCCGGGCAGTTTATTTCAGGCTGGGGAACATCTCCCTGAATAATAAACGTTCCGGTGTCTTCAGCTTCCGTATTCGTTACATAATTCCGTAATTTGGACATTCCGCCATTCGCTGCGATAACCAGGTCTGCAGTCCCCTGCATCCCATTTTCAAAATGTAACAGCCATTTTTCGCCCTGCGGTTCAAGCCCTGTGCATTTTCTGTCCCATACAACTGTATCGTTTATTAAACTGCCAAGCAGCATTTTCCTTAAATCATTTCTGTTGATCTCCGGATTGTCGTACTGGTCTTCGGGTGTGGGTTTTTTAGTGAGCAATACCTTGCCTTGTTCGTCGGCAATGATTATTCCCATAGGTGTGGCAATGTTATAGTAACTTTCAAGCAGTCCCGCTTTTTTTAAGGCGTCCTGGCCCGACCCTTTATGCAGGTCAAGGGTACCACCCCAGATTCTCGCATGTGCGTCTTTGTCTCTTTCGTAAACGGTTACGTCCGCTCCTTTTTGTTGTAGTAATTTTGCCATCGTCAGGCCAACTGGTCCTGCGCCGATAATGGCTACTTTCTTATTTTTTAATAACATGATTTGTATTCTGGTTACCAAACACAAAATTCCGCAATCCTCGTTCAACAGGCTTGTATAAACGCGACAAAATCATTGCCTAGGTCCGAATAATTTAAAGTGTGAGTATTTCAATTAATAGGTGTAGATATATTGGGCGTGCCCCTTTGGGTCGGGCTTTCCGCTGCAATCTTTTTGCCCTCCGGGACAAAAAGGATTTTCGCTGCAATCCCTCACGCGCTGTCTTATGCCGACTTCTTTGCTTTTCGTGCGAATGCTGCCGGCGTAGTTCCGCTGTAACGTTTGAATTCTTTGCTTAAGTGGGATTGATCGGCATAGCCCAGCTCATGGGCCAAACTGACAAGGTTGGATTCCGGATAATGCCATAATTTATTTCGTACTTGCTCAAAGCGCATCAGCCCCGACACGTCTTTAACGCTATAGCCAGAAGATTGCCTGAACTTTCTTTCCAGTGTACGAACGGTGGAATGAGCCGCATTCGCTACCAGACTTACCGGCATGGTGCCATTCGATTCCCTCATGGCAAACCCAGCTTTAGATATTATGCTATCAGTTGCAATTTTCGACCGCACCGTAAGAAAATACCGTTTCACCTGAGCCAGAGCATCCTCTATTTTGCCAGCATTGATAAACTCTTCCAGGGCAGCGTGAAGCCCTGCGATCGGATGCTCAGAAATGCGGACTCCACCTTTACCGGATGGCAATCCGAGCAAATTGAACACAGTCCAGGGGAAACACCTGATACCAATGATCTCTAAATTACTTTCCGCATAAAAATTGGCTGGCTGATTGAGCAGTCCTATCATAAACGGCGACGGTAATTGCTGCCAGCTTCCATCATAAGATACGCCGCAAAGGCGTCCGAAATAAAAAATAATTTCAGCGTAACCGTCAGGAATTACCTCAAAGGTTGATTCATCTTCGTCATGTCCTCTTCTGTTATACCAAAAGCATTTTATGGTATCTCTCAGATCTGCTGGAGGTTCAAATTCTTGGTGCTGCATTATGAAAGATAACGAATGTTAGGCGTTTTGATTATCCTAATTAATAGATAGAACAAACTGGGATTCATTGCCAAACCGTAAAACTAAAACCGAAGAAAAAAATGCAAACTTCAAAACCGTTGCGGGTGTATCAAAAACATAAAGATTGAGCCTTTCACCCTTGAACTTTAGCCGCGATAACGTGATCTGAAAATCGTTCCATTTCTTCCAACTGAGGGCTGCACTGAAGCAAAAAGAAATCTACGCCGACTTTTTCAAATTCGGCGATTCTGTCTTGCACTTGCCAGGGTGTCCCGATGAGCCCCGAACGTAATCCCCGGTTCGATACCGAATAATCCTGCAACGACACCTGCTGCTCGAGTTGAGTGCCAGACAGCCATTGCTGATAGTTTTTATATCCCGATGAACCCTCTTTAACGTCGGTGATACGGTCAAGTTCCTTTTTGACGTCCGCTTCATTATCGCGAACTATGCTGTATGCCGCTACACCAAACGACATTGGCGGTAACCCTTTCCTTTCGCGCCGTTCACGCAAATCGGCAATGCGTCGGCCTACTAGTTCGGGCGAATCGCCATGCATCACATAGCCATCGCAGGTGGATGAAATTAAATCTTTTGCAGCTTCTGATTCACCGCCAGCATAAATTTTAGGACGCGGCCTGTTTGGAACCGGCTTAGGCCGCAGCACGTTGTCTTTTACTTTATAATACCTTCCTTCAAAGCTAAAATGATCATGTTTCCAAACTTTATCTACAATTTCCAGCCATTCGGCGGATCTGGCATAACGGTCGTCGTGCTGCTCGAACTGAATACCGTATTTTTCAGCCTCATCCTTCCACCATGATGATACTACGTTAAGCGAAATACGACCGTTACTGATGTGATCAATGTTTGCAGCTTGTTTGGCAAGCTGGGCAGGATTGTGAAATGTCGGCCTTACTGCGACCATTAATTCCTGCCTATGAGTTACCGCGGCTAATGCTGCTGCTGTGGACCAGGCGTCAAGCGAGGGCTCCTCTTCACCTTTAATGTCATTCAGATACAACTCGGCAATCAATGCCAGGTCAAAACCTATTTCCTCACTTCGGATAGCAAGTTTTTTAACATAATCCCAGGTTGTGGGCATGTGCTCATCTTCAACGTTTCGCAGCCAGCCACCGAATACCGGCAGCCAATATCCATAGTTCATAATTTGGTATTTTCAGATTAAAGGATGTTAAATGACCGTAATATTTTCACCCTCCTGAACGGCCTGCTGTTCAAGGTAGTCAACAAGGCGTTCGTGCGGGTTAAAGCCGATGACATTGACAGCATCGGCTACGAAGTTAGATAGCGCATTTACATCGTAATATAATATTTCCCCGTCCCGGTCATCAATGATATATTCAACCCCTCCCACCTCTATTCCGCTTCGCTGTACAATAGTTTCAATCTTTTGAATTACCTCATCAGGAGGACTATAAGCTTCCACCTTCAGACCGTTTTTAGGCGCATCAACAGCGCAAGCGTTACGCACTAAATCCTGACCCGTGGTGGTTTGGCAAATATCTGCAGGGCAAAGGTTGAAGCTTTCGCCGCTGGTAAATACTTTGATGGCATATAAATATTTTCCTCCCAAGGTTTCAACGCGGGTGATAAATCCGCCACGGGCCGGAATAAATTCCTGTACCAACGCTGTATGGTCGATACCTAAATCAACCTGGTTGCTTTTTATGGCTTCGCGAACTTCTTCGATAGTATCAAATTTCTCAATACCCGCCCCGCTCCCGCCAATATTAGCTTTTACCACGATCGGGAAGCGCAAACCTTCGGCGGCTGCTTCTATTTGCGATGGGTGATTGACCACTCTTGATTTAGGATATTTAATACCTAGCTTTTGCAATAGCATTAGCTGAAGGGCTTTCGAAGTTTCGTATGTAAAGGCACGGTAACCATTAATTACCCTGACGCCATGGTCTTCCAGATACTTCAGGTAATTTAACGTGTAAAAAGTTCCCTGTACTCCGTCTCGTAAATAAGCGGAGGGACTCATGCGGTTAAAAAACAACGTTATGCCGGGCGTTTCGTCATCAATAGAAAAATGGTGCCGGGTAGGGTCAACCGTTTCATATACTATTTCTCTAGCTTCAAGTTCAGCAAAAAGAGGCTTAAACCAGTCTGGATGTTCATGTGATATAACAATCTTGCTCATTATAGTCTATAAATTTAATAGAGAATGTAAAGGTAAATTTTTAGCTGAATATTTTTAGCTGAACTTCACATGTCCAGGTTTTTATAAAACAAATTTTTATTCGAGGCGTGAGGACGGACTCGAACCGTCGTAAAAGGTTTTGCAGACCTCCGCCTAGCCCCTCGGCCACTCCGCCTGAAGGCTGCATCTGTTTTCAGGAGATGCAATTAACCTTACTCGCCACTAAATCCACCCCCGTTATTCAGCAGATTAGCGAAAAAAATGGCATTCAAAAACAAGCGGTTCGTACCTAACCAGTAGCCACGATAAGTTGGATCATCTGCAAAAAGCACCACCTCGCCGGTACCACTGGTGGTGGCGATAATAGCCGCCGAATTAGCCACTTTGTTGATATTTGTTTTTGACGAATAACCGTTAACGAACGGTTTACCAGTGTATTGGGCTATCGTCGCATATTTATTTGTGCTTGGAACCAGGATAGTCGGCCCGTTTTTATTGATGTATAATTTGCGGCTGTTAACTCCAAAAGCAATGGGATTTGTAATATCTAAATCCGCCTGGAATATTGCACCGTTTATTCTTCTCGAGCCCTCAACATCCTCCTGACGGGCATAGTCTAAACGGTTTGGTATTTCTTTTTTAACAAGAGCCTCCTCACCGCCAATTGAGGCCGGTGTGTTCGAGCGGCGAGTTGCCGCGGCTGTTTGTGCAGGGCTGCCAGATTTAGCTGTGCTATTTTGTTCAGGAGCCGAGGCCGGAATATCGCTACGACCAGCACGATTGGCAAAATCAGCTTCGACCAGTTTTTCTTTCACTAAACCTTGCTGAATAGCCCAGGCCGTTGCGGTTTGGAAAGTGATTAAGGTTCCCCCATCGTTTACCCAGCCTTTGAGTTTTTCTATTACAGTATTATCCCATACACTGTAATTTCCGGCGGGAAGCACCAGTACGGTGTATTTTTTCAATGAGGCCCGTGCAAAGTTGCTTAGATCGATTTTGACAACCGGCAGATCCAGCTGCTGGTTAAGAAGGAACCAAACCTGTCCGGCTTCGGAAGCTGTTACTCCCTGTCCGAATGCAAGTGCTACTTCCGGCTTGCGAATAGCTTTTATGTTACTGCTTCCCAAGTCAATACCTTCAGCACTGAAACCGCCGTTCACTGACAAGACATTGATATGCGTATCTCCGGCTATTTCGCTAACAGCTTTGTAGAGTGAATCGGCAGAAATAGTTTGTCCGACAACCGGTACAACCAACGACCCCGAGCTGTAAACACGCTTGCCTGCGGCAGTATTTACGGTAAATGATTTGAAAGCTGTTTTTACCAATATATTTTTAGTAAGTAGCTTATACAACGCCCTGCTGGCATTATAGTCGCTGTAATTGAGCAGGTAAGCATACGCTGATTTACCTCCCTCAATTTCACCTTTGGGCAGGTTTAAACTGTTTATCTCGGCCGCTTTAGCTACCGGTGCGACAGCTTTGACATATTTCAAACCATATGCATGAATAACGCTCCAGCCGGTGTTATCGTAATAAACACTGTCCTTTAAAATATTTTCTTCAAATAAAGAATGCACCAGCAAAAAGTTCGGTTGCCCTGCGGGTACTACATAAGCTTTTCCTTTTTCAAAAGTTTTGCCATCCTGGGTGTAGTTACTGTTCAACTCATAAACCTTAATTCGGTGCTGAAGTAAAAGTCCAAGGAAACGCTGGGTGAGGTTTACATCTCTACTATCGCCAAAGACATAGGATTTGACCGGATTCTTCTGCCCCTGCTCTAAAGCATATTTAAAAAAATCCTTTTGTACTTTAAATAATCCGCCTTTTTCAGCAACGGCACCCCTGATGGTAGAAAAACTGGTTGCTAAGTGATTACGAATAGTAAATGCGAACGTAACCAGTCCGTTGGTTGATTCCTGCTGAATTCCTCTTGAACTGGCCTGCTCAAAGGTAGCCGCCACAGACCCAAAAAACTTTGGATACGTTGAACCATATATCGGCGAAAGGTTATCATAGTTCTCTTTTGTAAAATAAAACGACCCGATATCATCCAGAGCCTGCGCATGATACTTCGCCAGAATAGCCTGATAATCGTATAGAAACTGCGGTACAATAGGACTCTCGTGGCGTTTAGGAGTTGGTTCAAAGTAATAAGTGGCATTAGTTCCCTGTTCATGAAAATCGATCTGCACATTTGGGTACCATTTGTGAAAGAACTCAATACGGTTACGGCTTTCAACTTGTACCAGGTTCAGCCAGTCGCGGTTCAAATCGGTAAAATAATGGTTGGTACGTCCGGCAGGCCAGCCTTCAACATGTTCTTTATCCACAGGGTCGCCCACGGGTGGAAAAGAGTGGTACGCATTATGCCAGTTAGCGGCACGGTCGCGGCCATCCGGGTTCAAACATGGATCGATAAATATCACCGATTCATTCAGCCATTTCTGTGTTTCGGCATCCTGGCTGGCAGCCAGGTAGTACCCGGTCAGCAAACTCACCTCGGTACTTGATGTTTCGTTGCCATGCACACCATAGCCCAGGTTAATGATGATCGGCGCACTGCTGCTTAATACAGGTTTAGCCGGGTCAATTTGGTTCAGGTGCTCCTGCCTGATTTGTTCCAGTCTGCCATAATTAGTTGGAGAAGTAATAGTGACAATAATTTGCTCACGCTGCTCATACGTTCTGCCAATTGTTTGTACATGCACACGGTCGCTCAGCCGGGCAAGCTCCCGGAAATAGGCATGCACCTGCTCTATACGTGTAAAGTAAGATCCTATAGGATAACCCAAAAACTGTTCAGGCGTAGGTATTTTACTATCCAATGCGGTAGCTTTAGGAAAATAATAATTGTTTTGCGCCGATACTTGCTGTGTAGATATCAGCAGAAAAGCAGCAAGCAAAGGGAAAATCTGTCGTAATATTTTCATAACTTCTAGAAAAAATAAATAAAGTTTAACTCGATTAATAACCAGGATTTTGTGTAACGTCCGGGTCAGATAAAATGTCAGAATATGGGATGGGAAACAGCCAATAATTGCGGTTTGTAAGGCCCAGAACGGCTCCTGCACGTTCCGTGCGCACCAGATCAAACCAGCGGTGCGCCTCAAAGGCAAACTCGATGCCGTTTTCATCTTCGATGGCTTGCAAGAGTTGTGCTTGTGTGATTGCCGTTGTGGCGCCAACATCTGCTCTTGCCCTTATTGTATTCAGGTCTCCCGCAGCTTCAGCCAGCTTGTTTTGTTGTGCCCTTGCTTCAGCGCGTATCAAGTACAATTCAGCTATACGGATCAGGTAAGACGGATCGGTACCCGTCGCTGTAGTGTTGTACAACACTCCGTATACGGAGCTGCCTGTACCTGCGATCAACGTGTTGCGGGTGCCACCTATAGCTGGATTGTTGAGCTTGGTCACCAAAGCATCGGATGGTTTCAAGGTGTATTGTCCGCCTGCAGAACTCGGGTACCAAAGGTTCCAATAGGTATTACGATCGTTTACTGAATACGCCAGCTCCAACACGGATTCGGCAGTTTGAAATGGCGCTGTGAAAAAAGTTTTATACGGCTTTACCAAAGAATATTTAGCATTACTGATCACCTGGGTGGCATAATTCTCCGCATCAACCCACTGGCGGCGATATAAGTGTAACCTTGCTCTAAGTGCACGGGCGGCACTCTTCTGAGCCCGGTTCCGTGTAGTTGCGTCCTCAGGTAACAATTGTTCCGCCTGTGTCAGATCGGCCAGCACCTGATCATACGTTTGATCGAGAGTGCTGCGTTTTATGCCTTTTAGTACCGAAAGGTCGGTAGTCGGCTTTAGTTGTAATTGCACACCTCCCCAGCCTCGCGCCAGATCAAAGTAACCCAACGCCCTGATAAAGTAAGCCTCACCCAGTATTTTATTTTTTTCCGCAGCAGTTAACTGGACATCGGTTACAGCTGGCACATAGGCGATTACGCTGTTAGCCGAGTTAATTGCACGGTATATGCCCTGGTAGACGGCCACCGTAATGACATTATCTGTGGGAACTGCGTTCTGATCTAATTGCAGATATTCGCTTAGTGTGCCGTTAAAAGCCACATTATCTGTAGTGATGGTACCCAAAGTTGGATAACTTGAAGCATAATATCCCTGTACACGATCATAAGCGCCTGCTATCGCCGCCCTCGCTGTAACGGCGTCGGTTATGGCACTTTCGGCGGGAAGCGCATTATTGGGTGTTTCTTCCAGATATTTTTTGCAGGAGGTCGTTACAACTACCACAGCAGCAAGAAATATATTTTTGATATATGAAGTTTTCATGATACTCTTTTAAAGGGTTAGAAAGTTACATTAGCACCGATCTGAAATGTTTTGGGCTGCGGTACCGTCGCCCAGTCGTACCCTGCGGTATTCTGGTTATTGCTTTGTGAGCTTACCTCAGGATCAAGGCCACCATAGTCAGTAAATGTGATCAGGTTAGTCGCCTGTGCATAAAGTCTGATCTTGCTTATCTTAATCTTTTGTACCACAGACGCCGGCAGGTTGTAGCCAAGCGTGAGAGTTTTTAATCTGATGAATGAACCATCTTCTAGATAACGAGAACTCAGGTTAGCGACATTACCTCCGTAATTGTTAGCCGGACCTCCATTAACTGCAGGATTTCGGCTATCAGCGGTTAAACGGGGAATATCAGTTTCGTCGCCCGGTTTTTGCCAACGCTCCAGTTGTCTCGGAAGGAAACCGATATTTGCCTGGAGCCCGCCATGAACCATAAAGAAGTCGTTCATGTTCATGATCTTATTTCCCTGCTGGAAATAAAAGAAGAAGCTCAGATCGACATTTCTGTAGCTCAGATTATTTGTAAGGCCTCCCGTAAACTTAGGCAGCGCATTGCCAACGATTTGGCGGTCCGCCGAGGTGATCAGCCCGTCGTTGTTGACATCCTGGTAAACAGCGTTACCTGTCTGCGGATCAACATATAATTGTTTATACAACTGGAACGAATTAACCTCAAATCCTTGTCTCAGGATCGAAATATTTCGGCCAGAAGCACCCAGGGCAATATCTGATGCCAGTTTTTCAATTTTATTTTTATTGAACGAAATATTAAAATTGGTCGTCCATTTAAAAGCCGTCGACTGGATGTTAGAGGAATTGACAGCTAGTTCAACACCCTTGTTACGAACCGCACCATAGTTTTGAAGGTAAGAAGTGAAGCCTGAACGTGACGGAACCGGAACGTTCAGCAACAGGTCATAGGTATATTTGTTATAATAATCAACCTCAATGTTCAGCCTGTTTTTCAGGAAGCCAAATTCAGCTCCAAAGTCCACCTGGCGGGTTGTTTCCCAGGTCAGATCCGGATTAGCCAGTTGTGACGGCGCCGTACCAGGCAGTTCGAGATAGTTCGAACCCGATGCCCACAGCCCTTGCGCCGCATAAGCGCCAATACCATTTTGGTTACCTGATAATCCGATGCTGGCACGGAATTTCAGTTCATCAAATACATTCAGTTTTTTAATAAACTCTTCCTGCCCTGCTCTCCATGCAACACCTCCCGACGGAAAATATCCCCATTTTTTATTTACACCAAATTTGGAAGAGCCATCGGCCCGGATGCTTCCGTCTATCG
The DNA here is from genome assembly GCF_009834875.1 of Hufsiella arboris. Classification (GTDB taxonomy): domain Bacteria; phylum Bacteroidota; class Bacteroidia; order Sphingobacteriales; family Sphingobacteriaceae; genus Hufsiella_A; species Hufsiella_A arboris. Next base: position 444,586 of record NZ_WVHT01000001.1, read on the forward strand.
TGTACTTGTTATCGTAGGTGTAGCTTACCTTGCTGAAGAATGATAAAAGCGTTGATTCTGTCCGCGAAGATGAGCCCGATCGCGTAGCCGCCACCGCTACAGACTTTAAGCTGTTTGCAGCAAAGCCTGTTCCGGTAGCTGTGGTGTTTTGAGATAATACGGTATTGATGGTATTGCCAATTAATGCGTTGACATTATGCTTGCCGGTTGACCCGAAGGTTTTAATGTAGTTCAGGACTTGTTCATTGGTTAGCACCAGATTTTTGGTTTCATACGATGCTGCGGAACCGTTGGATGCTATGCCTGCGCTGATCAGCGTATTGGCATAGTTGTTCTCGTATTCACTTCCATTATCCAGGCTCCAGCTGCTGCGTAGTTTCAAACCAGGGATGAAGGTAAACTCACCATAAATATTTCCGATAGTTCGCCATCCGACCGCGTCATTGTCCAGGTTTTCAATGAGGGCAATGTGGTTATCAAAACTACCATAGCGGGCATAGCTGCCATCTGCATTGTAAATAGGCAGATATGATCTGGGGAATAAAGCCGAATTGATTACACCGGTGGGGTTATTATCGCTTCCGCTTAAGTTGCGGTCCGAACGGCTGATATTGACGCTGGTACCTATCTTCAATTTGTTAGTCAGATAGGTATCATAATTCAATCGCCCTGTGTATCGCGAATAGCCAGACGGCTTTACTACCGCATCCTGGCTTAAATAACCTAAACCAATATAATAATTGCTTTTCTCGCCACCGCCCTGGGCAGCCAATTCATAGTTTTGAGTACGCCCGGTTCGAAAAAGATCGGCAAAGCGGTCGTAAGTAGGTTGTGTTGAAGGATCAGGAAGAAGTACGGGCGCAGGTAGCGCCGGATTATCTTTAACGGTATTCAGGCGCGACTCATTAGTTAATAAAGCCGTTTCAGGACCGCTTGCAACGTTGAACTTATTGATTGCCGCTGACCAACCTTGATAAGTATTTAAACTGATATTTGCCGTCGTATTGCGCCGTCCACGTTTAGTTGTAACAATCACAACACCATTAGCGCCTAAAGAACCATAGATGGCCGTCGCATTGGCATCTTTTAATATCTGGATGCTTTCAATATCATTGGGATTAAGATCAGCGAGTGGATTGGATCCCTGCTGATTGCCCAGGCTGGTTTGTATCGGATCGGCATTGCTCACAAAAACCCCGTCAATAATATACAGGGGATCAACCGAGGCGTTTATAGAATTGTTACCTCTAACCCTTAATGTGATGCCACCGCCCGGAACGCCGTTGCTCGCCAGCACCTGCACGCCGGTTGCTTTACCTTGCAATAATTGGTTAAAGCCTGCCGCGGGTTGATCTTTAATCACATCGCCCTTCACACTGGTGATAGCACTTGCCACATATCTGCGTTCCTGTGTAGTGTAACCGGTAATCACGACCTCACTCAGCTGGCTGACGTTTTCTTTTAATTGAATTTCGACAGGGCTGCCATCTACTCTGACCTCTTGCTCAACATACCCGATAGAGCTGATGATTAACGTATAAGGAAAGCTTTGGCCGGTAACAAAGCTGAATTTTCCGTCGGAATCTGTCGAAACAGCATGTGTTGTTCCTTTGATTTTAACGGAAGCGCCGGCAACGGGCTGTTTGTTAGCGGCGTCGGTAACTACGCCAACCAGCTTAGATTTAACTGTCGCCTGGCTACCGGGCTGTGCGGTCACAACTTTGGTAATAATTACCCAAAGCAACAACAGAACGACTCTTTTGTAAAGGTGTTTCATGATAATTTGATTATTTGAGCTAAAAACCATGTGCTCCAACGCGGTGCACACGAGATAGGGAAAATTCAGACTGATATATACCTGCAATCAATACGATGCAATCAGCAACAACAACTACCGAACATGTACATTGGAAGTACATGGATGAGTTTTTCGGCGGCAGATTTAAAGACGCTTTCCGGCTTTGAAATTAGCATATCAAGCGATCGGGCCGTATAAAAGAGGCATTGTTTCATAAATCTATATTGTCTATCGATTAAGTAGACAAATAAAAGAATTATATTTCGTTCGTCCAAAAATATGCTCAAGAAACGTTCGATTTTCCCAAAGCCGGAAGTTGAATGAAGCGATCGTCCGCTTGATGTTTGAACAATACTTCTTTACAAATAAGTTAATTTGATTATCCGCTGTCAGGTGGACTAAATTTATCCGGTTAGATATAAACCCATTAACCTAACAACAAATACAAATATCGTAGTACAAATTTGTGCTTTGGCTGAACAACTATCCGCTAATCAGCAAACTGCTAGCGCTATCTAGTAAATTAACAATCTGTTAGACAGGTTAAAACAAAAAAGCACCAGATTTCTTATGCTTCTTGTTTGGTAGCCCCGGCGGGAATCGAACCCACATCTAGAGTTTAGGAAACGCCTATTCTATCCGTTGAACTACAGGGCCGGATATCTGGTGCAAAGATTTCAAAAATAACGCAATTATTCAATTTTACCCAGCCTTTCTTTCAAGGAAGAATTATTTAATCAGCACTGGTATTCCATCATTTAGATATATCTTAGAGATTTACCTCTTAATCACAAATTAAATGAAACCAGTTTCTATTTGCTTAGCCTCTGCTTTACTAATTGTTGCCTGTAAAAAAAATAAAGAAGGTGCAATAATTGAAACGGAGTCTTGTAAAGTAAATACATTTCAGCCTTTTGTAAGAGACTACGATTCTGGAGTAAAAGAATTCTTTAAATATGATAGTAAAGAACGAATTACAAGAATTGATTATAATAAAGCGAATTCAACATCATTCAAAACAATCAAATATGATAGTGATAAAATCACTACCTATTTTGAAGAACTTCGCCAAAACGGTTATTTAAACACTTTCCGAGATACTGTCTATCTTGATAATAGCGGGCAAATACAGAGACTTTCTGGTCTTTATGACGAGTATTTTTTTGACTACGACGCCAGCGGGTATTTAATTTCAGTAACGATTAAATCCGGCGATGTACCTTATCAAACTGTTACATTTCATTCTTTTAAATACAATAATGGCAACCTTAATAAAATAGAAACAAAGTTTACTACGTATACAACAAAACTTCGTCGTTTACAACCGAAATCGAGTATTCAAATGATGACTTTAATAATGATTTAATTGACGAGTTTTATTTATGGAAGCTCATTAGTGTAGATCTTGTCGGCAACACTTTTCTAGGAAAATATTTCGGCAAGAAATCCAAAAAACTAATTGCTAAAATTAACAGATCTACAAATTATGACCCTTATTTCCGTTTTGACGGAATTACATATTTGCCCATCACACCTCAGGATATTCTGTTTAATTACGAAAAAGATTCAAAATCCAACGTTTTGACTATCAACGAAACAGTAGACGATAGGATGCGGAAATATTCATTCAGCTACGAGTGCCCATAATTATTTAATACCACTTCCGTTATTAAATCCTTCTTCCGGTTTTACAAAAGTTAACTTTCCATCCGAATTTTCGGCCATCAAAATCATTCCCTGTGAAAGGATTCCTTTAATTTCCCTTGGCTCTAGATTGACCAGGATGCTTACCTGTTTACCAATGATATTTTCGGGTTCAAAATATTCCGCGATACCAGAAACAACAGTTCGCTGATCGATCCCGGTATCAATTTTAAGCTTCATCAGCTTTTTTGTTTTAGCCACTTTTTCCGCTTCCAGGATCGTTCCCACACGGATATCCATGCCTGCAAACTCGTCAAAGCTTATATTGGGTTTCGCCGGAGCGACCGAAACCTGCTTTTCAGTTTGTGCGGTAGCATGCTTTTTATCAGCAAGTTTTTGCAATTGCTTTTCAATTACATCGTCCTCGACCTTTTCAAACAATAAACTTACCGCGCCGAGCTGGTGACCGTTCTCAAAGGTCATTTCTTCATCAAACGTTACCACATCTTTTTCAAGGTTCAGCATTCCAAATATCTTTTTTGCAGATACCGGAAGGAACGGCTGCATACAGGTTGCCAGGTGCCCAATGAGGACAACACAATTGTGCAAAGCTTCCCGTGCCGCATCGGGGTCAGATTTAATAGTTTTCCAGGGTTCTTTTTCCGTCAAATATTTATTACCGAGACGGGCGAGATCGATTACGTTTTGCAAAGCCTGGCGGAATCGGTAATCTGAAACGTTTGAATCAAGCTCATCATATATTCGTCCAATTTCGTCGTTTAGGCTCTCGTCTTTCAACATTAATTGCGCTCCTCCTGTTTCAATTTTACCGTCGAAAAACTTATGCATCAAAACCATCACGCGGTTAACAAAATTACCAAGAATGGCAACCAGCTCATTGTTCACCCGCGCCTGGTAATCTTTCCATGTAAACTCACTATCACTGGTTTCCGGCAAAATAGACGTTAATACGTAACGAAGCTCATCCTGCTTGTTTGGTAATTCATCAAGGTATTCATGCAGCCAGACCGCATGATTGCGCGATGTGGAAAGTTTGTCGCCTTCCAAGTTTAAAAATTCATTAGCCGGGATATTTTCCGGTAAAATATAGTCGCCGTGAGCATTCAGGATCGAGGGGAACGTTATGCAATGGAACACGATGTTATCCTTGCCTATGAAGTGAATCAGACATGCATCGTCGTCAGAATTTGCCTGCTTTTTCCAGTATTTTTCCCAGTCTTTACCCTGATCAATTGCCCATTGTTTGGTAGCAGAAATATATCCGATAGGTGCATCCAGCCACACATACAACTTTTTGCCTTTCGCCTCCGCCAGCGGAACATCGATACCCCAGTCAAGGTCGCGTGTCATCGAACGGGGCTGCAGCCCCTGCTTCAGCCATGAACTGCATTGGCCGTAAACGTTGGCTTTCAGGATGTCCTTTTTGCCTTCCAACAACCATTTTTCAAGCCAGGGTTGGTATTTATCCAATGGCAGATACCAGTGCTTGGTTTCCCGCAGAACAGGCGATTTTCCGCTAAGTGTCGATTTTGGGTTAATCAGGTCTGTCGGGTTAAGAGAGCTTCCGCATTTCTCGCACTGGTCGCCATAAGCGTTCTCATTTCCGCAAACAGGGCAGGTTCCAACGATATACCTGTCTGCAAGAAACTGATCGAAGTCCTCATCATAGTATTGTTCCGAGTACTTTTCAATAAACTCACCCTTGTTATACAGGTTCAGGAAAAATTCCTGTGAAAGCTCGTGATGAATCGGTGATGAAGTGCGGTGATAAATATCAAATGAAATACCAAATTTCTCGAAACTGTCTTTTATCTGGGTATGGTACTTATCTATAATTTCCTGCGGAGTTATACCTTCCTTTTTTGCTTTGATAGTTATCGCAGCGCCGTGTTCATCGGATCCGCAAACATACACCACGTCCTTTTTCTTCAACCGGAGAAAGCGCACGAAGATGTCAGCCGGAATATAGGCACCGGCCAGATGACCTATGTGTAAAGGCCCGTTCGCATACGGAAGAGCTGAAGTGATAGTATATCTTTTAAAATTCTTAGTTTCCAAATTATTAGAGGGGATATTCTTTAATTTGCAAAGATAAACATAGATATGAGATCCGAAATTATCGGATCAGTTTGAACATGATAACACCTCCTTATTTACAAAAAGGCGATAAAATAGCAATTACTTGTCCGGCAAAAAGTCTTCCCCATCCGATTGATGATGCTGTAAGCTTATTGGAGTCATGGGGTTTGGAAGTTGTTCTGGGTAAAACGGTTGGAGCAAGTTTTCACCAATATGCCGGAACCGATGATTTAAGAACACACGATTTCCAGCGCTTTTTAGACGATCCGGAAATTAAAGCGATCATTGCTGCGCGTGGAGGTTATGGTTCCATCCGCATAATTGACCGACTGGACTTTTCATCTTACATTAAGCAGCCAAAATGGATCGCCGGGTTCAGCGATATTACCGTGCTTCATAGTCATGTTCATGCCAATTTTGAAATCGCAACGATACATGGCCAAATGCCTTTAAATGTTCCGGATGCGACAGGCACGTCGTTAGTAACACTTAAAAAAGCACTTTTTGGTGAAAACATAGGGTATTCTGTAAGTACATCACCGCTAAATAAACCCGGATACGGCGAGGGAATTCTTATTGGCGGGAATCTAACGCTATTAACCATGTTAAGTGGCTCTGTTTCAGAAATGAATTTCGACGGAAAAATTCTTTTCATCGAAGATGTCGGTGAATACTTATATTCTATCGACCGGATGTTGTGGAATTTGAAACGGTCAGGGAAATTAGCCCGGTTAGCCGGTTTAATTGTCGGAGCTTTTACCGATAGCAAAGACAACGATATTCCCTTCGGAAAAACACCTCAGCAAATCATTCATGAACATGTAAAGGATTATGAGTATCCGGTTTGTTTTGATTTCCCTGCTGGCCATATTTCCGACAACCATGCTTTGATATTAGGGAAAATAGTAAATTTAACAGTTAACTTAACCGAAACATCACTTAAATACAGCTAATGGCGGCATTATCTAAATTAGGAAACTATAAAAACACGGGCCTGTTAATAATCCGTATTGGACTGGGAATCATGTTTATTTATCATGGTTACCCTAAATTACTCGGCGGCCCGGATAAGTGGACGGCAATTGGAGGATCTATGAAGAACATACACATTGACTTCCTCCCGGTTTTTTGGGGCTTAATGGCTGCAGTGACCGAAACATTCGGCGGATTTTTGCTTTTAATCGGTCTTTTTTTCAGGCCGGTTTGTTTATTGCTAACATTTGTGATGCTTATCGCATGCCTTAACCACCTGGCCTCCGGCGATGGTTTGTCAGGCGCTTCACATGCTATTGAAGCGGGTATTGTTTTTCTTGGCCTGACCTTCGTTGGCCCGGGAAAATACAGTGTAGACAAAAAATGATATGAATCGGCCCGTCGTAATCGGCCTTTTACTGCTTGCGAAAATTTGTTCGGCACAAAATAAAACTTCGCCGGCCGATTTGGATGGCGCGCAGGCAATCAGCTTAAATAAAACCTATCATTTCGACAAATCTCCTGCGGGATTTGGAAATATCCAGGAGTTTCCTTTAAATCAAACACGAAGCAATATCTATTTTGAAAAAGAAAGAAATACCATATGGTTTTCTATATCGATTCCGATTAGTGGCACGCTAACATTTGAAATTAGCCCAAAAAATATCAACGACGATTATGACTGGATGCTTTTCAATTATACCCCTTTGCTGAAATCGCAAATCAGTAACGGAACCGCAAAGCCCGTAAGAACCAATAACGCACGAAACAATAAAAGTTCAGCGAGTAAAACCGGGCTAAAAGAAGGAATTAGAAATTTGTTTGAAAATCCCGGACCTGGAAAAAGTTTCTCTAAACCACTGGAAGTGAAAAGCGGTGAGAGGCTTGCCTTATTGGTTGACAATATTTATGATTTGGGCGATGGCTTCGACATAACTGTCAATCTCAAGCCGTCTTTCAGTTTGACCGGTCAATTAATTGGTTCTGTTAAATCAAAGTTGTCCGGTCTACCATTAAAAGCAGATGTAACATTAGAAGACGACTCGACCGGATTTGTGCTGAGCAAAGCTAAAACAGATTCCAGGGGCAACTATAGAATCAGCGCACCACTCGCCAGACCTTTAAACGTTATTGCAGATAGCAAAAGGTATATTTTTGCTTCAGACAAGGTCATGCTGGATACCGTTGACACAAAAACCGTTAATCTGTTGCTTGATACAATAGCGGCCGGCAGCAAAATGGTTCTGTTTAACATTCACTTTTTGCCAAACAGCAATGAAATTTTGCCAAATTCAGAAACAGAACTTATACGCCTGAAGAACTTTCTTCAAACTAAACCCGAATGGGAAGTAAAACTCACCGGCCATACCAACAACAACGTTTTTGCCGATAACAAGTACCTGCAAAAACTCTCTTTTGAAAGGGCTGTAGCCGTGAAACAATATCTCGTCCGTAATGCGATTCCTGAGACAAGGATCACCTGCCTAGGTGTAGGTGGAAAAACGCCGTTAATCCAAACAAAAGATCCGGTAGCAGGAATGAAGAACTTGAGGGTAGAGGTCGAGTTAGAACGGAAATGACACTAAAAAGAAGAGCCCTGGAACATAGTTCCAAGGCTCATAATTAAATCACCGGTAAACCCTTAGAGTGATTTATTATTTTGAATTTCTCCTGAAGATATCGGCCATATATATGCTGGCGACGTAGATTCCACAGCAGGAGCAGCTCCTTTAGCAGGAAACGGCAGATTTAGCCGGGTAATGTCAAACGATCGAAAGCCCTCGCCTAGTAGTTCTAATCTCTTTTCTGTTGAAATGGTGATTAACAAAGTAGCTGGCGTGCTCGTCTCAGCTGCAGAAAAAGTATATGCAGGATCAGATCTATGTCTAACTGCATTCAACAGCGCTGTTGCCCTAACAACATCACCAGTACGGACCGACGCCTCAGCAAGGTTAAGTAATACTTCAGCGTATCGAATTACTGGGACATAATCGGTATAAGGTGACGGCTTTTTGAATTTTGTAAGGAAGAATTTCGTTTTACTTATGCCCACAAAACCCTTCCTGGCATCTAATGACGTAGCACCGCTTAAAGCCGGATTAGAATAAATTCCGTTCGCAGCAGTGTTGAAATAATATTCCTCATTGCCACCCCCTGCTGCAACATTATAATAATAGGCAAGTTGATTCTGAGTTCCCGGTGCGCTAAGATCGGTCATTGGCAATGATAATATTGCTTCCGATCCGACATAAGATCCTTCGAAGACCGCGGAAATTTTTGCCTCAAGAGTATTTATATTGCCTGTTGCGGCAGTAAAAGGTGCAGCAGCACTTACAATCTTATTTGCTTCAGTAACAACCTGCGCATAATTTCCCTGCGCAAGATAAACCCTTGTTTTCAGAGCTATAGCGGCATTCCGATGAGCTCGAGTTGGAATAGCTGTCAAAGGGAGATCAGCTTCAGCCTCATTTAGATCTTTAAGGATCTGTGTATAAATTTCGGCGACAGTACTTCGCTTAAGATCGTTGTTTTCAGCAGTCAATTCGCCTTTCAGACGAAGAGGAACAGCTGGGCTTGCGCCGTTATCCGCTAAGAATGGTTTAGCATACAATTGAATTAACTCGAAATATGCTAATGCGCGGCAAAACTTAGCTTCTGCAGTATATTGTTTCGCTAAATCGGCGCTAACAGAATTGGGATTGGCTACTAACCCATCGATAAGTAAATTCGCACGATTGATTGCTGTATATGCTGCGGACCATAAGTTCACAACCTCATTGGTATTAGAGTTTACGTTAAAGCGCCAGGTATCAAGCCCGGTCACCCCATTGCTTAAATTATTAATAAACTCCTCTCCTCTGATATCCATGTAAATCTGATATCTTCCGCCGAGGAACTGACCGCTTTTCAAACCATTATAAACGCTATTTACTTGTGATTCAACGCGCGCCGGAGTAGCGAATGCATCGGCTTGCGCAAGTTGGGTTTTAGGCGTAATATCCAAAAAATCCTTCTTACACGACATCTCCATAAATAAGGGTAAAATGGCGATGCTTCCTATTACAATTTTATTTAAATTATTCTTTTTCATTTTCATAGTTCCATTAAAAACCAACATTGAGACCAAACGTGAAAACTCTTCCTGATGGTGTAGCATTTCTGTCAACACTTGGAGCAAGGTTTCCGCTGTTACCACTTGCGGTTGCGTTACCGTTTACTGATACTTCAGGATCCGGTCCTGGATATTTTGTTATTATTACCAAATTGGTGGCCTGCGCATACACTCTTACAGAACTTAAGCCCTTTGCTGGTAATAAGCTTTTAGGAAAGCTATAGCCGAAAGCAATATTTCTAAGCTTAAGAAAGTCTCCGCTGAAAACGTTTTGTGATTCTGGAAGTGCAGATCCGTTAGAAGTATTATCACCATAAACCACTTTCGGGATATCGGTAACCTGGCCTGGTGTAGTCCACCTGTCTAACATTCCAACTTCATTGTTCCAGAAACGTTGGTCACGAAGTCCGGCGAGCGTTCCGTAATAAACCTTGTTGCCGCCTGAAAAGGTTATTCCAAGATTCATGTCAAATGCTTTATAACGGAAGTTATTGTCAAAACCGCCATACCAGGTTGGAATTGCATTACCTGTAATTTTTCCATCGAGTGTTGCATCAATCGCAGGAGCGACGGCACCTGCATTTGCACCTTCTAAATATAACCATCTGGAAGCTGTGGGACGTGCGAAACTGAATCGCACTTTATCTCCGTTCCTGTTAATAAATATACGCTCGCCAGTAGCAGGGTCAACGCCCGCTGTCGGAACTGTAAAAATTGATCCTAAAGAATAGCCTACACGTGTAATATTTGCAGTCTCAAGCCCACTTGGTCCAAATAAATCAGCATTGTTGTTTGCCAAAGCTGTAACCCTATTTTTATTAGTGCTAAATGAAAGAGTTGAAGACCATGTGAAAGAACCTTTACGGATATTGGTCGAATTTACCGAGAATTCGAATCCTTGGTTGTACATTGAACCAATGTTCGCTGCAATCGAGTTATTAGGAATACCTTTCGATGGAGATTGTGGTGAATTTAATATGAGGCCATCAATATTGTTACGATAATAATCCGCATCAAAATTAATACGACCATCCAGAAAGCCAATAGTTAAGCCACCATCATACTTTTTACTGGTTTCCCATTTTAGATTCGGATTGCCGGCTTGGTTAAATGCCAGCGCAGCACTTGTTCCATACAATCCTGGGTTATATAAATAAAGTGCCGCAAAATCGCTTAAACCAGCGTTACCAACCTTACCAAAACTTCCCCGGATTTTCAACATGCTAACGAGCTTGCTTATTCCCGAATTTTTGAAAAAGTTTTCCTCAGAAATAGCCCATCCGGCAGATGCACCCCCGAAATTACCATACTTGTTTCCTTCTGCTAATGCCGATAAGCCGTCGCGACGGAAACTTCCGCTGATAAAATATCTCTTTTTATAATCGTAATTAAGATTGGTAAAAAACGATCTGAAAGAGTTTTCGCCCTGTACAAGGTTTGCGGGAACGATTGTTCCATATGATCCCTGGAAAACATCAATAAAAGGGTCAATTACATTTGAACGCTGCGCGCCCCAACCATCAACTGATGTATGTTGTTCTTCGTAACCAACATATGCGTTGATACTATGATCCTTTCCGATGGTTCCATTGTAGGATAAAGTATTAAACCAATCCCACCTCTTACTTTTTACAGTTCCATTAGTTGAAATACCGTTAGATGCATATCCGTCACCATTTATACGGTTGTTAAAGCCAATACTTTCTACATTTAAATTATTTAAACCGTAGTTCGTTTTAAATGTAAGTCCTTTTAATATCTCATATTGGCCGTAAAGCGTTGCAATTAAGTTGTTATTTTCAGAAGTAAACTTATCCTCATTAACCAATACTGCGGCATTTGGATAGCTCGGCGCCACAGCTGAGCTGTTTGCACCATAACCAATTGCTGATCCGGATACGTTATAAGAACCATCGGCGTTATATGCGGCAACGTTAGGTGGCAATACTATTGCCAAACGTCCTAAACCGCCAGTGTTAAAAGCCTGTCCAGGAAGCGATCCTGTCGAAGGTGCCTGGTTAAAACTATTGCTAAAATTGAAATTCGTTCCAACTTTGATTTTATCTGTAATGTTATGATCAAGATTAGCCCGGCCGATCATACGTTTATAGTCGTTTTTCCGGATAATACCTTGCTGATCTGTATAACCTACCGAGATATAATAGCTGGTTGAGGATGAAGCACCCGCAAAGTTTAAATTGTGGTTTTGCGAAACACCTGTACGATAAGCGAAATCGTACCAGTCAGTATTTAATGTGCTGCCGTCGTCTAGCTTCTGCAGTGCAAATGCCTGACTTTGGCCGGCGTTAGTCCGCGCTTCGTTTTTAAGTGTCACATATTGTTCGGCATTAAGAAGTTCGGGAAGCCGTTGAGTATTTGAGATACCAACCCAGCCGTCGTAATTTACTTTTACTTTCCCCTGCGTTCCTTTTTTCGTGGTTATTACCACTACTCCGTTTGCAGCTCTTGAACCATAAATAGCTGTCGAAGCTGCATCCTTTAGAATATCAATAGATTGAATATCTTCAGGGTTAATATCACCCAGCGGATTACTTGGCGCATTTGTCTGAGATTGATCTCCTGTAAATACCGGCAAGCCATCCACAACAATTAACGGGTAAGAACCAAGAGAAATTGAATTGAATCCTCTTACTCTGAAGACAGGAGGATTATTCAATACACCATTGGGCTGTATTACGCTAACGCCGGTCGCTTTACCCTGTAAAGCCTGCTCGAAGCTCTGTACAGGTTGGTTTCTTAATTTTTCACCACTTACACTGGCAACAGATCCGGTAACGTCTCTTCTCGACTGAGTGCCGTAGCCTGTCACGATAACCTCGCCAAGTTGCTTTGCATCACCTCCTAATTCAACATTTAGAATACTTCCTTTTACCGCAACGGTTTGAGCTGTATAACCGATGTAAGAAAATGTCAATGACTCCTGACCACGCGGCAAAGTGATCGAAAATTTACCATCCGCATTTGTCTGGGTGCCGGTTTTGGTGCCTTTAATTACGACGCTGACTCCAGGCAGTGGAGTTCCGTCAGCCTGGTCGGTAACAGTTCCTGTTATCACACGCTCCTGGGCAAAAGCTTGTGACAGCAAAATGCTCATAAAAAGCATTAAGCTTTGTAAAATTCTTTTCATACGCTAATCTTATTTTTGTTTGAATCGTAAATATGAAATTAAGAAAATGCAAATCCAAGTTTTTTTTAATAGTTTTTTACAATACGATGCAACATTTTGTATTAGTAAAAATAAAAAGGGCCAATATTTAAAATATTGACCCTTTTTCGAATTTACACCTTAGTTAATTACCTGGAATGATTCTTTCACATCCTCTTTTTATCATTTGATACACCGGATCAAATAATTTGTGATCATAATAAGGGTCTGGTACAACTTCCGTATCTAATAATAACTTTACTTTTTCCTCATCAGCCATGTTTCTGGCGAGATTTAGCACGTCTGCCAGATTACTCTTATCCATCACGTATATCCTGTCGTAGTAATCGAAATCGCTAACGCGGAACTGGCGACAGCACTGCTTGGAAATATCTACGCCATATTTCTTTGCTATAGCAATAGACCGGGAATCCGGAGCTTCCCCAATATGCCAATTTCCTGTACCGGCCGAATCCACCTCCCAGTTTAAGCCATGCTTTTCAACAAGACTTTCCATAATACCATGCGCCAACGGTGAGCGGCATATGTTCCCCAGGCAAACCATTAAGATTTTCATCCTAAGCGAAAATCTGGTTCAGGATTGCGGCTAAATGAACCCCGCCTTTTAGTAATTGCCTGTTCAACGTTTCCACATAGTCAAAATTGTAGCGGTAACTTAACTTATCTCCATCCTTTACTCCTTTATAAATTTTGTCAGCTTCAAGACTCGAATCATAAAGCCATTTACTCACATTGACTTTTTTCCATTCTTTTAGTTGGAGCTGGGTCGGGAAATTTATGGCCTTTACATACTCTGTGTAACTTAACTGCTGGTATTCAATTAACCCTGAATCCCAAACCGAATGAAGATTGCTTGGCTGGCCAAACCAGGTAACTTTGATATCGTTTCCGCCTTTATCTTCTGTGTGACCTGTATGCATTGGCTGATGAATATCGCCTACGATATGGATTACTAATCGCAGATACATTACTTTTTTATCCTGGGGAAGATTTTTCTTTTTTAATTCTGCCACCAGGAAATTAAGCTTCGTATAGGCGTCTGTAGCAGTATCCCTTTGTAAATACTGTTGCATTTCAGGGTACGAGTACTGCTTGTCGAAATCAACATAGTGCCAGGGACTCAGGTAACTGTAAGCTTTATCAGATTTAATAAAGTCGGGCCAGTTGCTTGCCATTGCCATAGATTCATTGCCCAGGATTTGCTTTATCTGCAAGCGTGCTTTGTCTGTCAGGTAGCTTTCTGCAATTTGTCCCACGATGCGATGGCCCAGCATGCCCCAGGCCATAGATTTTGATGGTACGTAAAATAATGTGACGATTAGGATTAGCTTAAAAATTCTTTTTTTCATATTCATTCTATTGGTTTAGGATCACAGGTAATCCTTTTTTTTAAAATTAGCGAAACAGGAACGTGACTTTGAGCGCTTTGAAATGAAAGTGTGTCGCCATCATTTTTTATTATATGCAAGGCATCCAAATATTGCCCGATCCGGTAGCAACCGGTTATTTTTTGTTTCCAGTTGGGTTTTGTAAAGGTTCCGTTGAGGTATACGGTATCGTGGCTTGCAGCATAAGTTCCCCTGGCGTATTCTTTCCAGATACCCTCGTTAAAACACTGATCTTCATAACGATTGTGTTTTCCGTGTGTTACAAAACTTGCATAAAATGAATCACAGGTAAAGGTATAGCTAGTTTCCGTATACTCCATAAGCTGCTCCTTATAAGGTATTGTTTGCTGAACCCAAATCCCCTGCAATGCCTGGTCACCTCTTCCCTGAACGTTTTTATTGAACGTACAAGCCTGTGTTGCTCCTAGCAATACAAACAGCAAAAAAGGAAACTTCCCTAACTTATCTAACGGCTTCATAAACCCGGTGCCTGTTTGAAATGTATGTACTATTTCAAACCTCCGATCATATCTTCCGGCTTTACCCATTGGTCAAACTGCTCGCTGGTAAGCAGTCCAAGTTCAACGGCGACTTCACGTAATGATTTATTTTGCTTATGGGCTGTTTTAGCGATTTTAGCAGCATTTTCATACCCTATATGCGGATTAAGAGCTGTTACAAGCATTAACGAATTTTCAACATGCTTCTTAATACCTTCGTAATTAGGCTCGATACCTACGGCACAATGATCGTTAAATGAAACACAAGCATCGCCTAACAAGCGCGCCGACTGGAGAAAGTTTGCCGCCATAACCGGCTTAAACACGTTCAATTCGTAATGGCCGTTTGATCCACCGATGGAAATGGTCACGTCATTACCCATAACCTGGGCAGCGACCATTGTCATCGCCTCATTTTGCGTAGGGTTTACTTTCCCGGGCATGATCGACGAGCCGGGTTCATTTTCCGGGATAAAAATCTCGCCGATTCCTGAACGTGGGCCAGATGCAAGCATCCTGATATCGTTGGCAATTTTCATTAACGAAACGGCAAGTTGCTTTAAGGCGCCGTGGGTTTCAACGATGGCATCGTGAGATGCAAGCGCTTCAAATTTATTTTCGGCTGTACGGAATGGCAACGCAGTGAACTGAGCAATATATTCTGCAACTTTCACGTCATAACCTTTTGGTGTGTTAATTCCGGTTCCAACGGCGGTTCCCCCAAGAGCAAGTTCTGATAAATGATCAAGCGTATTGCGCAGTGCCTTTAATCCGTGATTAAGTTGTGAGACATATCCTGAAAACTCCTGGCCAAGTGTTAGCGGAGTTGCATCCATTAAATGAGTACGGCCAATTTTAACTACGTCTTTAAATGCATCGGATTTGGCTTTTAAAGTGTCTCTTAATTTTTCAACGCCTGGGATTGTGGTGCCGATGACCATCTTATATGCAGCGATATGCATAGCAGTTGGATACGTGTCGTTAGACGATTGCGACTTGTTTACATCATCATTTGGATGGATAAACGTTTTGCCCTCACCAAGCTTATCTCCCTGCAGAACATGCGAACGGTTTGCAACGACCTCGTTTACATTCATGTTTGACTGGGTTCCGGAACCTGTCTGCCAGATCACGAGAGGGAATTCTTCCGCTAAGCCGCCTGCCAGAATTTCGTCACAAACCTGGGCGATTAAATCCCGCTTTTCTGCCGGCAACACGCCACAGTCTGTATTTGTATAAGCCGCCGCCTTTTTAAGATAAGCGAAAGCTTCTATAATCTCTTTAGGCATCGAAGCCTCGGGCCCTATTTTAAAGTTATTACGTGATCTTTCTGTCTGTGCGCCCCAGTATTTATCGGCTGGTACCTGCACTTCTCCCATAGTATCGTGTTCAATTCTGTAAGCCATTGTTCATCGTTTAATTATGCGCAAAGTTATATTATTCTGTACAAGCAGGAAAGTCTTTGTCGAACCTGTTACATTGGCGTTTAGTCACTGAAAACACGGATTAATTTCACCCGAATATTGTTTAAAACTCTTTTTATATGACCAAGCAATAATTTCTATTTTCAGCCTTTCTTTTATGAGGCCGAGATATGACGCGTATTTTAAAATCCATTCTACCTATTTGTTTGCTAATCAGCATGTTCACAGCATGTCAAAATAATTCAAAACAAGACACAAATTTTGCAAGGAAACCAACCGACGACAAAACTGACAGTTTATTGCTGGTTTACGATCCTGCGAAAGCCGATCAACGCATTGATGCGTTTATGAAAGAACTCCATCGCACCCGTGCTTTTAACGGCAATGTACTGGTAGCCAAAAAGGGCAAAATATTATATGAAAATGCTATCGGCTGGGCCGATTATCTGCATCGCGACAGTTTGAAACTTGGCTCACAATTCGAGCTTGCTTCTGTATCAAAAACCATGACCGCCACAGCCATACTCATGCTGATGGAACGTGGAAAGCTAAAACTCGACCAAAATGTAAAGGACTTTTTCCCGGATTTTCCATATGATGGTATAACTATAAAGCTTCTTTTAACGCACCGCTCGGGGCTGATGAACTATGTTTATTTCGTAGATAACATCTGGAAGAAAAACCACAAAGATGAGCGCAAAGGCATCACTAATATGGATGTAATGAATCTGATAGCCGAATATAAACCGGCACCTTACACACAGCCAAACCGCGTTTTTCACTACAATAATTCCAATTTCATGATTTTGGGAGCTATCATCGAAAAGGTGACAGGAAAATCCTATGCTGAATTTATGAAGGAAAACGTTTTTAATCCAGCAGGAATGAAACACACCGCGGTCTATTCTAAAGCCGTTTATGACAAAATACCGGTTGATGTTGTTGGTCACGATCGCGGACAATGGAGGTATTCTGTTGTTCAAAACTTTTTAGACGGGCCGGTTGGCGATAAAGGCGTTTATAGCACGGTCAACGATCTGTATCTTTTTGATCACGCGCTAAAAACAGGCAGGCTATTAAAACAGCAAACTCTTGATTCTGCTTATACCGGACACAATCCGGCCATTCGCGGCCATTTCAACTATGGCTATGGTTGGAGAATATTTGATTCGCCGGGGGAAAAAGTTGTTTATCATACCGGTTGGTGGCATGGTTTCAGACATATCTATCTCCGCGACTTGAAAAATGACGTAACGATTGTACTATTAACTAACCTTTCAAATGGAAGTTTGTTAAAACTCGACGGACTTTTTAACATTGTTGGCATGCCTGTTGTAAGAAAAAGTGCTTATACCGGATCGGGCGAAACGGCCGAAGATTGATTAATGTAACATTTTCACTGTTTCAGCACATTTTCCGATTGGCTAATTTATTTCTTTATTCTTTACAGTAATTTAGATCGCGAACAATGCACCCAGCCACCAAAGGCAATATTATGAGTAAGGTATTTATTATAGATGACGATCCGATACATCAGAGAATTGCCCAGATAATGATTGAAAAGCATGCGATCTTCAACGATTACCGGAGTTTTACCGAGCCGGTAAAAGCGCTTGAATTCCTGGAAGAGAACAAGCATGAAGCGGCCATATTGCCTGACGTTATTTTGCTGGATTTGAATATGCCGGTTTTTGATGGGTGGGATTTTCTTTCAGGCATTGAAAAATTTATAAACCTGCTGCAAAAAAAAGTGAGAATTTTTATCGTCAGTTCGTCGATTGATGAGAAAGATAAGCTCCGTTCTAAAAATTACCCCTTCGTAAACGGCTTTATTTCTAAGCCATTGTCGCCAGATATTATCAGAAGTACGCTCTGAACTTTTCGCCAGGCGGGATGTTTATACATTTGTACAAAATGTAAATATTATGTTCGACAAACTTTTTCAGGCACAACAAAAAGCCGATGAGATAAAAAAGCGGCTGGATGCGATTACTGTAACGGGAACTGCAGAAGGCGGCAAAATAACCGTAACCGCTACTGCAAATAAAACCATTCGATCAATACAGATCGATCCTGATTTTTATGCAAATTCCGATCGCGAAGAACTCGAAGAACTAGTTACCGTAGCTGTTAACAAGGCGATGGAACAGGCCGAAAACATCAGCCAAAGCGAAATGCAGGCTGCAACACGTGATATGTTTGGCGGATTGGAGGGCCTTTTCGGAAATCAATAATTTATGAAAGCAACTTATTATGGACAATCAACCGTTGAGCTCCAACTGGCTGACGGTAAAAAGCTACTATTTGACCCGTTTATAACGCCGAATCCAGCAGCAAAACACATCGATATCTATTCGCTGAAACCTGATTACATCCTGGTTTCACATGCACATGGAGATCATGTTGCCGACCTGATCCCTATTCAAAAAAATTCCGATGCGACCGTCATTTGTATTGCCGATATTACCAGGTGGCTTTCTCAAAATGGCGTTGACAAAGCTGAAGGTATGAATATTGGTGGGTCCCTTAAACTGGATTTCGGAAAGGTGAAAATGGTAAATGCCATTCATTCAAGCGCATTGCCAGATGGTTCATACGGAGGCAACCCGGCGGGTTATGTAATTACCACTAATGAAAAGAAGGTTTATTTCGCGGGTGACACCGCTTTAACAATGGACATGAAGCTGTTGGAAGATGAAAACCTCGATTGGGCTTTCCTTCCGATTGGCGATTATTATACCATGGGCATTGACGATGCGGTCAAGGCTGCGAAATTTATAAACTGCAAAAACATTATCGGGATACATTTCGATACATTTCCTGCTATCAAAATAGATCATGAAGAAGCCCGGAAAAAATTTGCTGATGCCGGCTTAAATTTAGTTTTACCGGAACTCGGCCAAATAATCGAACTTTAAAAAAGAGCCGGAACCGAAATTCCGGCTCTTTTTTTTCTAAGGTTTTTTTACAGCCTTTGTCGACTTAGTTGTAGTGGTCGTTTTTTTATTCTCTTTGTAACGCATATCTGGTGTGCCGTCTTTTTTCTTCGGACCAGCAGTAGTGGTGGTCGAACTCGTTTTATTTTCTTTGTAACGTTTGTCTGGCGTACCGTCGCTTTTTAAATGTGTGGTAGCCGATTTGGTTGTTTTTGTAGTGGTTGTCTTTTTAGCTGGCGTTGTTTGAGCAACAGCGAATAGCGAGCTCATTGAAATTGCTGCTATTGCAACGATTGACATTAATTTTTTCATAATACATTCATTTAATTTATTGATTAAAGCTAGTTTTTGAACATGAAGAACAAATGAATTCTGCCAACCTTAGGATTGTCAGATCATTAAACAGGTAACAGCAAACGATCAACTCTGTTTACATTATCCAGCCATCTATTCAACAATGATTTTTAGCTATTTTATTTTACTCGTTTAAAAGCACGATTCGAATTCTTATATTCCCTTATAATTTTTTAACATGCCAGAGGCAGCAGGCGATAAATCCGCTTTACACTTAATCTGCGGATTACCAGGTTCGGGCAAAAGCACTTTAGCGAAAGAAATAGCGAGAGAATATAATGCCATCAGGTTTTGCCCCGATGAATGGATAAAAACGATCTGGAAAGAAACCGCCGAAACAGAAGGAAACACGTTCAGATCAAACATCGAGCAATTACAATGGGAATTGGCGAAAAGCATTCTTAAGCAAGGAATCGATGTTATTATTGAGTGGGGAACATGGTGGCAGAACGAACGTGAAAAACTGAGGGATGAAGCGAAGTCTGTTGGAGCAATGGTGAGATTTTACTATCTCGATGCACCCCGTGAAGTTTTGCGGGAACGGATACTCGAAAGAAATAAACTGGAACATCCCCGTGAGTTTCACATCCCGGAAAGCGAGATTGATGAATTTCTGGATATCTGTTTTCTTTCGATTGAAATTCCTGGTCAATACGAATTGAGTACTTACGATTTCGTCGATCTCAGGGTCACGCAGCACTCACAGGAATAAAAATTCGGAAAACGATAATCATATTATAACAAAAAGGAGCTCATAAAAAGCTCCTTAGAAAAACGTGTGAATATCACTAACTCGGATGACTATATCACCGTACCGTTTGGAATAACAGCCATCTTTTTTATAACGACGATACCGTCCTGGACAGTATATTTTTCATAATCACCATTTGGAAGATGGGGGCCGCCGTTGATGCGAACATCGCTGCCGATCATACAGTTTTTATCGAGTATGGCATTGTTAATGTAACAGCGGTCGCCGATTCCCATGATCGGTGTTCCCGTTGCTTTCGCTTCTTCAAGCTGTTCCAGGGTTTGATAATAATCGCTTCCCATAATATAACTGCAAATGATGGTTGTTCCACGGCCAATCCTGGTACGGATACCAATAACCGAACGCTCGATACGGCTCGCGTTAATTATGCAGCCTTCAGCGATGATCGTTTTCTCTAACGTAGTGCCGGATATTTTAGAGGGTGGAAGCATTCGTGCCCTCGAATAAATACTGCGCTTATCGAATAAATTAAAGCTCGGTATATCATCAGTCAATCCGAGGTTGGCTTCGAAAAACGATGGTATCGTACCGATATCTGTCCAATATCCATCGTATTGGTAACTGATAACCTTGTAGGTATTTATCGCATCCGGAATAATTTCTTTGCCGAAATCAGTATGCGGATCATTGTTAAGAATGTCGGTCAAAACCTTTTTACCGAAAATATAAATCCCCATCGACGCCTGGTAAACGCGACCCTGCGCCTTCATCTCGTCACCAACTTCTGATGGCCAGTCTTTCAACAGCTCCGATTTGGGCTTTTCAATAAATGAGGTAATATTTTGATTCTCATCCGATTTCATTATGCCGAAACTTGTAGCATCTTTAGCATTAACCGGAATAGTTGCTACAGTAACGTCAGCGCCGGCGTCCTGATGATTCCTTATCATATCATCAAAATCCATCTGGTAAAGCTGATCTCCGGAAAGAATAAGAATGTACTCATATTCAAACGGTTCCAGGTGCCTCATTGACTGCCTGACGGCATCGGCGGTTCCTTGGTACCAGGTTGTATTGTGCGGCGTTTGTTCTGCGGCCAGAATGTCAACAAAAGCACTGCTAAAAACGTTAAAGTGATACGTGTTTTTAATGTGCTTGTTTAATGACGCCGAATTAAACTGCGTTAAGACAAATATTCGGTCAATGCCCGAATTAAGACAATTTGAAATAGGAATGTCAACCAAACGATAGTTCCCGGCTATGGGAACTGCTGGCTTTGAGCGGGTTGCTGTAAGCGGATGCAGGCGGGTGCCGGCACCACCGCCCAGTATCACGGCAATAACTTTTGACGTCATATGCTATTTTGAATTTAAAGTCTTATACAGGTTTATATATAATTCGGCTGACCGGTCCCATGAAAAATCAAGAGCCATCATTCTCTTCGTTAACAATTGTAAGAGTTTGCTGTTTTTAAATAACGTAACAGAACGGTCTATTGCTGAACAAATATCTTCAACAGTAGTTTGATCGAATGTGATTCCGTATCCCTCGCTTTCCGAATAATCGATCACGGTATCGATCAACCCACCCGTTTTCCTTACAACCGGAACCGTAGCATATCGCAATGAATATAACTGATTTAAACCGCAAGGCTCAACACGCGATGGCATCAAAAGGAAATCGGCACCCGCGTAAATCCGATGCGCCAACATTTCGTTATATCCTATAAAAACATTGTAATATCCTTCAAATTCACTTTTCAACGCTTTCAGTTCACTCTCGGTCTCCGGCTCCCCCGACCCCAAAACAATAACGTTTAGTTGCTTCTTATACTTTTCTAGACTTAACCGCAATGCAGCGGGGAGCAGATCCGCCCCTTTTTCACCCACTAAACGTCCAATAAATGTAAGCAATGGCTTTTTAGGATCAAGATTAAACTCTTCACATAGCTTCCTTTTGTTCCCAAGCTTTCCAATTTTTGCTGTAATACTATTAAACGATGTAAAAATCATCGGGTCAGTAGAGGGATCCCAAACTTCCGTGTCAATGCCATTGATAATTCCGTAGCCCTTAGCTTTTTCCATTTCGAAAAGGTACTCAAGGCCGTTGGAGTTTACGGACAGCTCTTTAAGATACGATGGGGAAACAGTGGTAAACGCCCAGCAACACTTAATGGCGGCAGCAAGTGGATTAATGGTACCACCCCAGTCCAAAAGCCCCGTTTTCGACAAATCAATCTGCGGAAGATAGCTCAGTTTTTCCCACCCGAACCAGCCCTGGTATTGCCCGTTATGAATCGTGCAAATTGTTGGTATCGTCGAAAGCGCTTTGTATTTGGCCGAGTGGCTGACCAGAAACGGCACCAGGCCACTGTGATGATCGTGGCAGTGAATTACGTCTGGCTTAACTTCACGCTGTGACAGCCAGTTTAAAACAGCCAGCTGATAGGCTACAAATTGTTCTGTTTCATCATTGTAGCTATAAATTTCGGGGCGGTCTAAAAGCCCGGCACTATAAACCAGGTACAAATCAAATCCAAGGACTTGTGTTTCCTCCCGCAATATTTTGAACTGAAATGGGCGGTTCCCCAACAGCTCACTGCCTTCAAAAACGGTTTCGAAGCTGTGCTCCTGAACAAATTTTCTATCATAGTAAGGAATAACTACCGATGCTTCGACGCCTGCAAAACGCTGATATTTCGGCAATGCCCCAACCACGTCGCCTAATCCGCCTACCTTGGCAACCGGATAACATTCCGCACTAAGATGAATAACCTGCATACAAAATCGTTTCTTGTGTAATATCCTAAAACATATTTATTATTACAAAACATCGTTTGCGCAATGTTGTGTTGCTTAAATAAAACGAAATGTTTTTTATTACATTTACTAAAAAGCATCTATGAAAAGCCTTGTTTTGTTCAGCCTGTCTGCATTGCTGTTTTCTATTTCAACATCTTTTAAACCTGACGATGCTTGGGAAAATCTTTTAGATAAAAATTTAAGCAAGTGGTCGATGTACCAAAGTTACCGGCACAAAAACGGATATTCCGGCAAAATGCCGACTGATGAGCAAGGCCAACCCATTAAACCAATAGGCTATGGTAAAAATGAAGCTAATGTTTTTACTGTAAAAATTGAGGACGGGCAACCGATACTGCATATCAGCGGAGAGATTTACGGGTGCATTTTCACGAAACAAGACTTTGAAAATTACCATTTGACGGCTCAGGTAAAATGGGGGACAAAGAAATGGGAGCCACGCTTAAACGAACCCATGGATTCAGGAATTCTATATCATTCGCAGGGTGAAGCCGGAGTTGATTATTTCAGATCCTGGCTGTTAGGCCAGGAGTTTCAGATTATGGAAAACGGAACGGGCGATTGGTGGCCGATTGCCAGCGCAGGGGTATCTGTTCATGCCGAAAAGCGAAAAGATTCTACAAACTATATTTTCAACCCCAAAGCGCCGTTGGTAAAAATGGGCGCCGGCGCGCCGGACTATTACTGCCAGCGCAATTCGAATTCTGAAAAGCCGTACGGTGAATGGAACCAACTTGAGCTGATCTGCTTTGGCGACAAAAGCCTGCACATAGTAAACGGCAAAGTGGTGATGGCGCTTTCAAATCTGGTTTATAATGAGACCGGCCAACTAAAACCGCTTTCCAAAGGTAAAATTCAGTTACAAAGCGAGGCTGGCGAAGTATATTTCAAAGATGTGAAGATCAGGCCGATCACAGGCATTCCTGAAAAGTACAGTCAATACTTTAAGTGAGTTCTTTCTAATGCGCTTCCAGCCAGTTTAATCCCTGCCCGATTTCTACAAGAATTGGCACTTCTGTCTTTATCGCATGCTTCATTCGGTTCTCAATGATCTCTTTCATGATTTCAACTTCGCCTACTGGAACATCGAACACCAACTCATCATGCACCTGCATAGTCATTCTGGCTAACAAATTTTGGCTGATAATGTCTTTATGAATATCGATCATCGCGATTTTAATCATATCTGCAGCCGACCCCTGGATTGGTGCATTGATCGCGTTTCGTTCTGCAAAGCCCCGGACCGTTGCGTTAGCGGAGTTAATATCACGTAAATAGCGCCGGCGTTTTTTAATAGTTTCCACGAAACCATTTTCGCGGGCAAAATTCATCGTATCGGCCATATAACGTTTGATTCCTGAATATTGCTCAAAATAACTTTCGATAATTTCCCCCGCTTCTTTTCGCGGGATACCCAAACTTTGCGACAATCCGAAAGCCGACTGTCCGTAAATAATACCAAAGTTTACAGCCTTGGCATTTCGACGCATATCTGATGTGACTTCATCCAGGGATTTACCATACACTTTCGCAGCAGTGGCGGTGTGAATATCAAGCCCTTTTGCAAAAGCATCCATCATGTTTTCGTCTTTACTGATCTCGGCGATCAATCTCAATTCGATCTGTGAATAATCCGCCGAAAGCAATATGTGATTTTCATCCCGCGGGATAAAAGCTTTACGCACTTCCCGGCCGCGTTCAGTTCTTATAGGAATGTTTTGCAGGTTCGGGTTATTTGAACTTAATCTTCCGGTTGATGCTACTGCCTGATTGTAAGATGTATGAACACGTCCTGTCTTTGGATTGATCATCGTAGGCAAAGCATCTACATAAGTCGATTTAAGCTTCTGTAACTGGCGAAAATCCAGGATATCTTTTACGATATCACTTTTATTTGCCAGGGCCATCAACACATCTTCCCCGGTTTGATATTGGCCGGTTTTTGTTTTTTTGGCTTTCGGATCCAGCTGGAGCTTATCGAACAACACTTCACCTAACTGCTTGGGCGACGCGATATTGAAACGTACACCGGCTTTTTCATATACTGTTTTCTCTAACTGTACCAGGTCTGTTTCGAGTTGTTTGGAGAAATCGCGTAAGGTCGGTTCGTCTATACGTACACCTTCACGTTCCATTCCGGCTAGAACATAAATCAGCGGATTTTCTATTTCCGCCGCAAGCTGATCTGCCTGCGCGTTTTTTAAAAGCGGCGTAAAAGTATGAGCAAGCTGAAGTGTGATATCGGCGTCCTCAGCTGCGTATTCCTTTATCTTTTCCAGCTCTACATCGCGCATTGTTCCCTGGTTCTTTCCTTTCGCGCCAATCAACGTTGTAATTGAAACGGGAATATAATTGAGATAGTTTTGCGATAACAGGTCCATGTTATGTCGCGAATCAGGCTCCAGCAGGTAATGAGCCAGCATGGTATCAAATAATTCACCCTTCACTTCAACGCCGCACCAGCTCAGCATCAGGATATCATACTTCAGATTCTGGCCGATCTTTTTTATGTTTTCATTTTCCAGAACCTGCTTAAACTCTTTAACGATTTCGCTGCATTGGTTCTGATCAGCCGGCACAGGAATGTACCAACCCTCTCCCGGCTTTATAGAAAACGACAAGCCAACCAGCTCCGAGCTGTTAGCATCCATCCCGGTAGTCTCGGTATCAAAGCAGATAACGGTTTGCTCATTTAATAATTTGATAAGCTCCGCACGCTGGTCAGACGTGGTCAATAAATGATAAGTATGCGGTGTATTCTCTATATTTTTCCCGGGAACTACTTCTTCAATAACAGCAGTTTCTGTAGTGATGTCGACTTCGACCGGCTGACCGAATAAATCCATCTGCCCGCTAACGTGCGAAACTCTTACATCGGTAACATTGAACTCCTCGCCAAAAACACGGCGGCCGATAGTACGGAATTCAAGTTCGGCAAATAACGGCTCAAGAAGCTCGCGGCTTGGTTGCTCCATTTTTAACGCCTCTTCATCAAGTTCAACCGGAGCATTTAAAAGTATTCTGGCCAGCTTTTTTGAGATCAGCCCCTGCTCGGCAAACGTTTCGACATTTTCACGCTGTTTCCCTTTTAGTTCATGACTGTTGGCAATAATATTTTCGACTGATCCATAAGTTTTGATCAATGATTTGGCTGTTTTTTCACCAATGCCGGGAATCCCGGGAATGTTGTCAACAGCATCGCCCCAAAGTCCCAGGATGTCTACAACCTGATCAACACGATCGATTTCCCATTTAGCCAAAACTTCTTTAACACCCAAAATCTCCATGTCGTTGCCCATGCGAGCTGGCTTGTAAATAAAAATATTGTCGGAAACCAACTGCGCGAAATCTTTGTCCGGTGTCATACAGTACACTGTAAAACCAACCTGTTCAGCCTTTTTAGCAAGCGTTCCGATAATATCGTCAGCTTCGTAACCATCTGATGTTATCACCGGAATGCGGAAACCTTCGATAAGTTTAACAACGTAGGGCAAAGCAGCGGAAAGATCTTCCGGCATTGCTTCGCGATGTGCTTTGTAATCTGTAAAATCAATATGCCGTTCGGTTGGAGCATCAGTATCAAAAACCACGGCCATATGCGTCGGATTCTCCTTGCGGATAACTTCCATCAGCGTGTTGGCAAAACCCATCACTGCGGATGTATTCAATCCATTTGATGCAAACCGCGGATTCTTACTTAATGCAAAATGCGCCCGGTAAATGAGCGCCATTCCGTCTAATAAAAAAAGTTTTTTCATGTACGTGGTGTTAACCGGCTCGGTCAAAAATACGGATCAGAGGTTAAAAGTTTATTATTAACCAACTAAATAAAAAGGGCCGGATAAACGTTTTATCCGGCCCTTAATCAAATTTGGTAGTATTAACGTTTGTATGTTTGAATGTCTTCATATTTATATTTGACGCCGCTAACCGTCGCTTCATCTGACTCGTATAATACCAGATCAGACGAAGTCAATTTAGTAATTGTAGCTGTATGCTCATCTGGAGTTCCGTTATCTACTGTGATTTTATCTCCGCTCAACGTCCATGTACCAGTTTCATACCGGGATATGTAAGAGCCATTTTCTTTTAGCTCGATTGTCTCATCTGATAAATCTTCTGTTCCGCTGGCTGAATTATCAAGGTTGCCATTTTCGTAAACTTTATACTGAAGTGTTACGCCGTGCCAGACGCCAATTAAAAGTTTTCGTTTGTCATCGGGACTCGAATCATCTTTTTTACAAGAAGAAACGATTGCAAAAAGCCCAAGAAGGGCAATTAAAGAGAATTGCGACTTTTTCATAAAAAGGTTTAGTTTTTTCCTGTCGCAATATATAAATATTTTAAAATTAAGACTGCAAGCTATTATCGAAACCTACAACCACTAATATGATCATTTACCATACCAGTTGCCTGCATATGCGCATAACAAATGGTTGACCCAAAAAATTTGAATCCGCGCTTTTTCATGTCCTTTGAGATGATATCTGAAATTTCCGTCGTTGCAGGCGCGCTCTTGTAATCAGTCAGTTCATTTTTAATCGGTTTTCCGTCTGGCATGAATGAATACAAATATTTATCGAACGATCCGAACTCTTTCTGTATTTTAAGGAATAATTTGGCGTTGGTAATTGCACCTGTAATTTTTAAACGGTTACGGATAATCCCTGAATCGTTCATAAGTCGTTCAACATCCTTCTCTGTGAAAGCAGCAACTTTTTCAGCATCGAAATCAGCGAATGCTTTGCGATAATTTTCGCGCCGTTTTAAGATAGTAATCCAGCTAAGGCCGGCCTGTGCTGCTTCAAGAATCAGAAATTCAAACAGGGTTTTATCATCATGAACTTCTTTACCCCACTCCTCGTCATGATATTTTATGTATAGCGGATCGGTGCCACACCAGCCGCAGCGTATAATTGTTTTGTCATCAACCATGCAATAAAGATAAAGCTTGATCGTCTTAATTTTAATCTCTAAAAAAGAAAGCCATCCCCCAAACGGCAGATAGCTTTCAATCATAAGGGACTATTCGGGTCCTTATTTTTTTAATACAAATGGAAGATATAATCCAAAAGTTACATTTCTTCCGGGATTGTAAATTCCGAATGTTGGGTCGTTTTGGTCAAGTCTGCCGGGTTTTAGCCTACTAAGAGCGTCATAGTATTTCTGATCAAGTAAGTTGTTTGCCGAAACGGATAATTTCAATGGTTGCTTGCCAAATAATAATGTTGTTCCAATACCCGCATTCAATAAGGTATAACCACTTGTTCGGGTTTCGAATTCCGAGTCAACACGATTTTGCTGAAACGCGCTGTTTACCCCGACAGAAAAATAGGAATCACGGGTATCTTTAATCTTCGGCTCGAAACGAAGCTCGTTCTTGATATTTGCAGCGGGAATAAAAGGCAGCGGTTTATCCATCGTTAGATTTTGAGCGTGGGTATAGCCTAACGTGTTCTCAAAATGGATAAACGCTACCGGATGAATAGTCAGGCTGGCTTCGGCTCCATATAAGTTGGCATTTACCTGGCCATATCTATAAACAGGATAATTACTCACGTTTCCATCTTCGTCTGTTACATCAATATTATCTCCAGCCATATTGGATGCATAAATGTAGTTATGAACATAATTTTCGTAAACACCGATGTTCGCTGTAACAAATTTCCCGTCGTATTCCAGGTTTAAATCAGCCTGATAACTCCGCTCAGGAGTGAGGTTCGGATTGCCTACCTCGTAACGGAATGTACCTTCATGGACGCCATTTGAGCCAAGCTCAGCAGGATTGGGTGAACGAAAAGCAGTTCCCGCGTTTGCCTTAAAGTTGAGAGCATCAGTAAATTGGTGAGTAAAACCCAGCGCTCCGCTGACGTTTGAAAACTGGTTGCTGAACAACGGAAATTTCGAATTTCCGTCATCATCAAACGCTTGCTTACCGTCATTTTTTCTAAAATCATAACGCGCACCTAAACTGAGCGTACTTTTTTCCCAGCTTTTCTTAGCATAAGCGAAAGCCCCAAAACCATAGGTATCGTAAGCCGGAATTAATAACTCTACACCTTTGTTTTCACTGTGGCCGGCATCTCCGCTTAAGCCGAAAACTGGTTGCCAGCCGCTGGTTTCGTGGAGATAATATTTAAGGTCGGCGCTATAAGTTTTCAAATCAAAGAACAAAGAAGGCGTCGGCCCGTCTTCCAGTTCGCGCCGCTGATTATCCTGGTAACCGAAATCCGCTTTCAAATTGCCGGATGATCCGAGCGCAAAATTGTTATTCAGCGAGATTTTGAAATGGCGAATGTCCTGTCGCGGAAAATCCAGGGAGCGATCTTTAAATTGTGTATTCGTGTACACTTCGCCATCTTCATTTACAAAACTTCCATCCGCGTTAACAACAGGATCGTAAAATCCGATGTTATTTCGGAAACTTGAAACATTCAGATGTGAATATCCCCAACTTTTGTTCAGCCCAACCATTCCATTTACGTCGGTTTCGTTATACCCGGAATTAGGAAAATAACCGGTTGGCGTTTTGAAGGAATAAGCATTTTTGTAAGAACCCCGGCCCTGCCATACAAAACCATTTTGGTTGCCTTCAAGCATGACGGAGTTGGCGCTTAAACCATTATTACCCGAATAATTTGTAATGACTTCGCCTTTGACCTGGCCTTCCGGTGCCGGAAGCGGCTCAAGCAAATTGATAACACCACCCAATGCATCCGACCCATATTGCAATGACGCCGCGCCACGCAAAACCTCAACGCGTTCGGCTTTAAACTGATCTATTTCGATTCCATGCTCGTCGCCCCATTGCTGCCCTTGCTGCTTCACGCCATTATCCAGCGTTACGATACGGTTATATCCCAAACCACGGATGACAGGTTTTGAAATAGCCAACCCGGTAGAAATTTGCGAAACACCCGGAACTTGTTTTGCCAACGCGTCGACGAGATTGGTAGACGGTTGCAGCAACTCCGCTCTATTTAACACTGTTGCCGATGTGCTAGTACGTTTATTACTACCACTTACAGCGGTTCCTGTAACAACAACTTCTTTTGTTTCGATGGATGTTGGCTGAAGTTTAAACTGCAGCTCCGAGACATTTGCAAGATCAACCACCTGAGTGAATACCTTATAACCGATATATTTGATCTCCACCAAATAAGTTCCTTTCGCCGGAATATTAGTCAGCAGGAACTCTCCATTGGAGTTGGTTATTGCAGAAGTGCGCAAATCTGGAACCGAAACCGTCGCACCAGGCAACGGGTCATTTGAATTTGCGTCAACAACTTTACCTTTGATGGAAATTACGTTCGGAAAAACTGAATAGGAGCTGAATAATAAAAGTAAAATGCTGAATAATATCTTATTCTTCATAAAAATTTAATGCAGATGCATGAGGCATCCTGATAAGAAATTCTAATAATTAACCCTTGACGTTTAAGGATTTCCGGGAGGTCCGCGAAGTGTGCTTAGAAGAAGTTCAACGATTGGAGCCGTAATTTTCAACTCCTTGAAAAAACTTACAACGGGAATGTTTTCAATCGAATACTTTGTATCAGCCTTATTGAATGTTTTATCAACGTGGATGGCACATACCCAGCAAAATGAGCCTCTGTCTGAAACGTGTAGTTTATGATGGCAGGTTCCGGTTGCTCTTGCCTCACGGCATAACTGCTCTTGCTTATGATTATGCAAAAAATCGAGCGGCAAAATTGTTACCGAAAAAATCAGCAGCAATAACGCGCTTATGCCTGTTCCAAACGATTTTTTTAACCGAAGCATTTTGTTGCACAAAAATAGATAAACTGAAAGTAATTTCGTCGGCTCAGTGTAACAATAACGATGATGCTGTTACCTTTGCAGCTATGACGCCAGCGGAAATCAATACGAAATGGAAAGAACTCCAAACTAAAATAGCGACCGATTTCGACACGGACACGCCGGATATTAAGGTGTTCCTTTTCTTAATTGGCGTACAGGAACTGGGCCAGGGACCAAGGAAATTCAGCAAGCGTCAAAAGGAAGAGCTTATGCATATTGCTACTTGCAGGTTGTTCAGCGAGCTGGGATTTTATGAACTGGAAGGCCTTGACCAGGATGGTTGGCCACATTGGAAACGTGTTAAAACACTTCCGAACTACACCCTGCTTGAGCAGGAAATGCTTATGAAATCCTTAATTATTACGTATTTTGAAACCCTATAATTTCTGTTCATGATTCGCATTACCAAGCTTGTTTTAACATCTTTTCTTCTGTTCGCGGTGGTGGTTGCTTCTGCGCAAAGCCAGTCACACCAATATGTCCGTATAACAACATCAAAAGGCGAATGTACCCTATTGCTTTACAACGAAACGCCCCTGCATCGGGATAACTTTTTAAAGCTGTCTGAACGCAAAAGCACCGGAATTTTCAGCTTTTTAAGCAAGCCAAAGCCCAGCTTTTACGACGGAACATTGTTTCACCGTGTTATTAAAAACTTTATGATTCAGGGCGGAGACCCTGATTCAAAAACAGCCAAACCAAAGCAGGCTTTGGGAGAAGGTGGATTGAAATACACCATTCCTGCTGAATTCCGCGACAGCTTATTCCACAAAAAAGGTGCGCTGGCAGCTGCCCGCGATGATAACCCCGGAAAAGAGTCGAGCTCTACTCAATTCTACATTGTTCAGGGGAAAAAATATACCGACGAAGAGTTGGATCGGCTTGAACAAACACGTTTAAAAGGACGAAAAATTCCAGTATGGCAACGCGATGTTTACAAAACTGCTGGCGGAACGCCATGGCTCGATCAAAATTACACTGTATTCGGCGAAGTTGTGAAAGGCATTGAAATGGTCGACGCTATTGCGGTTGTTCCGACAGATGAAAATAACCGTCCGCTGCAAGACGTTAAAATGGAGGTTTCCGTGCTAAAAAAGAAAGAGGTAAAGCAACTTGAAAAGGAACTGGTTCAAAGCTCGTTCAAAAAGAATCTGATTATGGATTCGAAGAAATAATCTAGCTAGCTTATGAAGATTGTTACCTATAATGTCAATGGAATCCGTTCGGCAATTAATAAAAACTGGCTAAGCTGGCTGCAGGCAGTTGATGCAGATATTGTTTGCCTGCAGGAGATTAAGTGTTCGCCGGATCAGCTAATGGATATTCTTCTGATTGAGCAAATGGGCTATGAACATTACTGGAATCCGGCTGAAAAGAAAGGGTACAGCGGAACGGCGATCTTTACGAAAAAATCACCAAACCGGGTTGAATATGGCTGTGGGATCGGCGATTACGACCGTGAAGGCCGTGTCCTTCGCGCAGATTTCGACAACTTCTCCGTGATGAGCACGTATTTTCCTTCCGGCTCAAGCGGCGACGAACGGCAGGCATTTAAATACCGCTTTCTTGACGATTTCCAGGAATACATCGACCATCTGAAAATTGAGTTTCCGAAATTGATAATCTCCGGCGACCTTAACATTTGCCATCGCGCTATTGACATCCATAATCCGAAATCTAATGCCAATTCATCCGGATTTTTACCGGCAGAGCGGGAATGGATGGAAGAATTTTTGAACTCCGGATATATTGACACCTTCCGGCATTTCAATCCGGAACCGCATAATTATACCTGGTGGAGTTTCAGAGCGAATTCCAGGGCTAAAAATCTGGGCTGGCGCATCGATTATAACCTGGCATCAAGCGATCTGAAAGATAATCTTAAGCGGGCGGTTATTTTGCCCGAAGCAAAACACTCGGACCATTGCCCGGTATTGCTGGAGCTGGCGTTTTAACGAAAGCTCATTGGTCACCCATCCAATGGCTTAAGTAATTGGATGACTAATGCATTAGAACTTCCTGATTTCATAAGGAGTAATACACAGATCTAACGGAATGTCATGGTCATCCGCATCCTGGATTTCATCCTCGGATCCGAAAAAAGATACGCCAATTTTTAAAACACCGGTCCGGCACTCTATTAAAAACCGATCGTAAAAACCCTTTCCATAACCAACACGATTGCCTTTTTTGTCATAAGCGAGCAGGGGAATTAAAACGGCATCAATTTTCACAGGATCAACGACACGGCCGTTTTCAGGCTCAGTTATTCCCCAGCTATTCATCGCAAGGCGCGTTTCGCTATTCCACACAACATGCTGCATGGTTCCTGTTTCTAAATTGCTTTGCGGAAGAACAAGTATAACTTCGGGATATGACTTCTTTAGCCAGTCTGTTAAAATAAGGGTATCAAACTCGGATCGCCCTATCATTGGGTAATACGTATGAAAATATCTGATCACTGTAAAATCAAGCGTTTTAAAATTAGCCAGGATTTGAACGCTCAATGCGCCACGTTCCATTTCGGATAAGGCTCGACGCTTTTCAAGGTAGGATTTTCGTAGTTCTGCTTTATTCATTGTTGGATTAGCTAAAATAAAAAAAACGGCTCCAATTGGAGCCGTTTCATAATCAACCTAAACCTTAAACTTAATGTATGAAAAAAAGATCTTTATTATTTCACACGCTCGATGTAGTCACCGGTACGTGTATCAACTTTTACTTTGTCACCCTGGTTGATGAACATAGGAACTTTAATTTCGACACCGGTTTCAACAGTCGCATTTTTTAACGCGTTTGTTGAAGTGTCGCCTTTTACCGCCGGCTCTGTATAAGTTATTTCTAACTCAACGCTGGCAGGGGCTTGTCCCATGATCGGCTCATCACTTTCGAACGCTACGATTACATTCATTCCCTCTTTCATAAATTTGGTTGCATTGCCAAACAATGATTTCGGAACATTGAACTGCTCATAACTATTATTATCCATTACTACGTAATAATCACCGTCTTCATATAAATACTGGTAATCGTTTGTTTCTACGCGGCATATTTCAACTTCTTCATCAGTACGGAAACGATATTCAACCAATTTTCCTGATTTAATATTACGCATGCGAGCCTGGTAAAAAGCACGAAGGTTCCCGGGTGTACGGTGGATAAACTCTTCTACGTTCACCAAATCGCCGTTAAAGCGTAATATGTTTCCGTTTTTAATATCTGATGCCTTAGCCATAATGGATAGGTTTTTCGAGCCGCAAAGGTAAAAACATTTGCACGAACTCGCAAGTGAAAAAATAAATTATTTTAACTGGTTTATTATCAGCCGCAATATCACTTATAATCAGCAATATTCAAACAGCTGCCGCAGAAATCATACTCATTTTCCTGGTTGGAGCAGATTATTAGTAAACGGTTTGCTGTGAATTGCTGGATTAGCATGTGGTACCACTTTAGTCCTTCTTTGTCAAGATTTGACGTCGGCTCATCTAACAGCAAAACCGGGGTGTCGGACGCCATTGCAAGGGCAAGCTTAGTCCGTTGCTTCATTCCGGAAGAAAAAAACCGGATATTTTTGTTTTTTGCACGTTCAAAACCAAGCAATTCAATTAATCTGCCTCTGTCAAATCCGGGGACATAAGCCTTAAACTTAAAATGAAAATCAATGAGCTCTGAAAGCGTGAACTCTTCGATCAGTTCGAGATATGGTGCAGCTATACTAAGCGAATGAAAAATATGATCTGTCGAAATTTCTACATCATTTCTACGATAAGTTATTTTTCCCTCGGATTCGCTTAAACTACCTGAAAGTACCTGCAGAAAAGTTGACTTACCCGATCCGTTAGGACCCAAAATTGCATAAGAATCGCCCTGAATAAAGGTTTGGCTAATCCCGCGGAATATCCATTCACGGTTGAATCTCCTGCCGATATTTTCCAGAACGATTTCCATTCCAGTTAGGAGCTGGCAAATCCCCGCATAATTCCACGGTTTGAATCCCTGATAAAATCCAGGATCTCATCGCGGATTTCGGTCGGTTGTTTTTCCGCCTCAATGATATCCAAAGCAGTAGTAATATTATGCTTTTTCACAAAAATGGTGCGGTAAATATCCTGTATTTCGTTGATCTGATCTGAAGAAAAACCTCTCCTCCGCAACCCAACAGAGTTAATTCCAACATATGAAAGCGGCTCACGTGCTGCTTTTACGTAAGGTGGAACATCCTTGCGAACTAATGAACCACCGGTTACAAAAGCGTGTGAACCAACGTGTACAAATTGATGTATCGCTACTAATCCTGCTAAAACGACATAATCGCCAATGGTGATGTGGCCGGCCAGTGTAGTGCTGTTCGAAAAAATACAGTTATCTCCAACAAAGCAGTCGTGAGCAATATGGCAATAAGCCTGGATCAGGCAGTTTTTTCCAACAACAGTTTTCCAGCGGTCTTTTGTTCCACGGTTAATTGTGCAGCACTCGCGGATAGTTGTATTATCGCCAATCTCAACGGTCGTCTCTTCGCCGGCAAATTTCAGATCCTGAGGAACTCCGGATATAACAGACCCCGGGAATATTTTGCAGTTTTTTCCGATCCGCGCACCGTTCATAATTGTCACATTCGGGCCAATCCATGTTCCTTCGCCGATAATTACATCGCCTTGAATGGTCGAGAAGGGCTCGATGACAACATTATCCGCAATCTTTGCCTGTGGATGAATGTATGCTAGTGGCTGAATCATGCTTCGTTATTTTTTACTTTTACAATCTGTGCCATCAATTCAGCTTCAACAACTATCCGTTCGCCAACCATGCCAACACCTTTCATCTGGGCAATTCCGCGACGTATCGGCGCTAAAAGATCACATACGAAAATAATGGTGTCTCCGGGAACGACTTTATCTTTAAACCTGGCATTCTCTATTTTAAGGAAAAGTGTCAGATAATTTTCTGGATCAGGAACCGTATTTAAAACTAAAATGCCACCTGTTTGGGCCATCGCCTCAATTTGCAGAACACCGGGAAAAATGGGAGAACCAGGGAAATGTCCCTGAAAAAGGTCTTCGTTCATGGTTACATTCTTCACACCAACCACGTGAGTTTTGGTAAGCTCCAGGATCTTATCGATCATGAGAAATGGTTGCCGGTGCGGCAGTATTTCCATTATCTGTACCGTATCATATACCGGCTTGGTGTTTGGATTATAGATGTGCAAACTTTTTTTGCTCTTCTCTTTCTTGATTTGCGCCTTAATTTTTTTCGCAAAAGCAACGTTTGCCGCGTGTCCCGGACGAGCCGCCATAATATGCCCGCGCAGCGGAACGCCGACCAAAGCAAGGTCGCCGATCATATCAAGCAACTTGTGTCTTGCCGGTTCGTTCTGATGACGAAGTTCTATATTATTTAGGATTCCCTCGCGGGCAACATCGATATCTTCCCTGTTAAAAAGCT
Source organism: Hufsiella arboris (assembly GCF_009834875.1). Taxonomy (GTDB): domain Bacteria; phylum Bacteroidota; class Bacteroidia; order Sphingobacteriales; family Sphingobacteriaceae; genus Hufsiella_A; species Hufsiella_A arboris. Next base: position 480,804 of record NZ_WVHT01000001.1, read on the forward strand.
TGGCCAGATGCTTTAATTCATCTTTGCTAACCTCTTTATCGACTACAACGATCGCATTATTTAGATCACCGCCTTTGATCAGGTTATGTTTCAGCAACATCTCCAGTTCATGAAGAAAACAAAAAGTACGGCTTGAACTTATTTCGCGTTTGAAATCTGCCAGTGACGAAATAGCTGCATGCTGGCTGCCTAAAATCGGCGAATTATAATCGATCATGCAGGTAAAGCGGTAATCACCTTCTAATGGCATAGCTACCATCTCTACCTTTCTGTCGGCCTCGGAATAATGGATGTTATATGGTATGTTATAATATTCACGGTTCGCATCCTGCTCACGGAAGCCAATATCTTCCAAAGCATCGATAAACTTAATCGAGCTGCCGTCCATTATAGGCGTTTCGGGGCCGTCAAGTTCAATCATCACGTTATCAACTTCCAATCCCACTAACGCAGCCAAGACATGTTCGACAGTGCTTACACTTGCCCCATTTTGTGAGATAGTTGTGCCGCGTGAAGTATCGGTAACATTGTCAACATCAGCATCAATAACAGGCTGGCCTTCAACATCAACACGCCTGAACTTGTATCCATGATTTTCCGGCGCCGGTTTAAAGGTCATAGTAACAGCTTCGCCGGTATGTAACCCGACACCTGATACTACAACGTCAGACTTGATCGTTCTTTGTTTTACTTCCATATAAATAGGCACGATAGCAGCTATGATTTATTATTTTTCAATTCCGCAATGGCGCGGTTTAATTCTTCAATTTTTCTTTCCAGATCTGGCAAACGCTGCAATACCACCTGTGAGCGGAGATTATTATGATACGAGGTAGCCGGGGCTCCTGCCCATTTCTTACCCTCTTCTTCGATAGATCGGTTTATACCGGATTTTGCCTGTATTTGAGATCCTTTGGCTATCGAGATATGGCCAACGACACCAACCTGGCCGCCAATCACGGCATTTTCTCCGATTTTTGAACTCCCTGAAATTCCAGTTTGGGATGCGATAACGGTATTTGCGCCAATTTCCGCGTTGTGGGCTATTTGAATAAGATTATCAAGCTTCACTCCTTTCCGGATGAACGTAGAACCCATTGTTGCACGATCGATTGATGTGTTTGAACCAACCTCCACATCATCTTCAATGACCACATTTCCAATCTGGCTTACTTTTGAATAGCTCCCGTCAGGTTGCGGAGCAAAGCCAAAACCGTCACTGCCTATCACCGCGTTTGAGTGGATAACTATGCGATTTCCCAGTACACAATCCGAATAGATCTTTACACCCGGAAATAATGTACAGTCGGATCCAATCTGAACATTATCACCGACAAAAGCTTGCGGATAAATTTTGCTGTTATCGCCGATCACAGCTCCTGCACTGATGTACGCGAAGGCGCCGATAAATACATTAGCGCCAATCTGGGCTTCGGGGTGTATAAAAGACGGTGTTTCAATTCCTTTTTTGTCCAGCCGGATCGTATTATATTTTTCCAGCAAAACCGAAAACGCGCTATAAGGATCAGCTACTTTTACCAGGGTTGACTGTATTGTTTGCGAAGGCGTAAAATCTTCGTTCACAATAACAACCGACGCCTCCGTTTGATAAAGGAAGGGCTCATACTTTGGATTGGCAAGAAACGACAGTGAACCTGCCTTAGCTTCTTCGATCCTGGCTAATTTGTTTACTGTAACATCCGGATTCCCCTCGACGGTACCATTTAACAAAATTCCAATCTGATGTGCAGTAAATTGCATGCGGCAAATTTATAGGTTAAAAGTGAATGCACAAATTGATTTAACAAGAGCTTAACATTTGACTATTGATCACGCGAAAAGTTTCAAGTCCTTATCATAACAAAGTATAAATTTCTCAACCGTCTTGCCTAAAGCCTCCAGGTTTGAGTTATCAGAGGCCGCGGCAATATCTTCAATGATGCCGTTTTTCTTTAAAATATTGATATTTCCATCACCCGGTTTATACGCGTTGTTTTGTACTGTCTCCATAAAAACGAAATACGTAGTTTCCTCGTCCGTTAGTTTATATTTCTTTTTCGCCTTTGTTGCAAGCTGCTCAACCAGCTCGACAGGAGGTGGTATACTGGAAAGCTCAACCTGATATAAATTACGGTTTAGTAGTTTACTGCAAAGTATAGCAAGGATTTTATCTTCATGGTTAGCCCAGACTTTAACCGATGTGTAAATGTCAAAATCATCCAGCGTTGAGAAACGGTTTAGATTCTCTAAGCGGAAATCCCCTGTCGATATATTTTGATACAGGAAATATTTAAAATCAGGTGTGGCGAACAACTCCGTTCCCTGCAAAGCAAGCTCCCGCGCTCTTTCAAGAATTTTTACCAGTAGTAATTCGGCTGCCAAAACGGTTTTATGAAGGTAAACCTGCCAGTACATCAGCCTGCGCGCAATAAGAAACTTTTCTACCGAATAGATTCCCTTTTCTTCCACAACAAGCTCGTCATTAACCACATCCAGCATTTTGATAATCCGGTCGAAGCTGATCACGCCTTCGGAAACGCCGGTAAAAAAGCTATCCCGGTTCAGGTAGTCCATCCTGTCTATATCCAGTTGTCCGGACACTAACTGCGAAAGGAATTTCTTCGGATACTCTTTTTTGAATATTTGAATGGCAATGTCTAATTGTCCCTTAAACTCTTTATTCAGCTCGTCCATCAACATGATGGAAATATCTTCGTGAGATACACCTTCAACAATTGTATGTTCGAGGGCATGCGAATACGGTCCATGGCCAATGTCATGAAGCAGAATCGCAGCGGTCACCCCTCTTTCCTCTTCTTCGGTGATAACATGCCCCTTGTTGCGCAATGTTTCGATTGCAAGGCACATCAAGTGCAGGGCACCTAATGCATGATGAAAACGACTGTGAATTGCTCCGGGATATACCAAATAAGTTAATCCGAGCTGTTTAATATTGCGAAGCCGTTGAAAATAAGGGTGCTGAATAAGATCATATATCAGATCCGAAGGAATGCTTATAAAACCATAAACCGGATCGTTGATGATTTTTTTCTTGTTTAGGGTCGGAAAGTTTTTCGTATTCAAAAATTTAGCATTTTTTAACAATACAAAAGTGAGCTTTTATTGTTATATATGACTTATTGTAAAAAGCTTTAGAATGCAGGAAACTATAATTTTATGGGCCGATGACGAAATCGACTTATTAAAACCGCATATTTTATTTTTAAATGACAAAGGTTATACCGTGAAAACGGTGACCAACGGCAATGATGCACTCGAAACTTTTAAATCCGGCCACTTTGATCTTGTTTTTTTAGATGAAAACATGCCGGGACTAACCGGTCTTGAAACACTCGCCGAAATTAAAAACGTCAACCCTGAAATACCTATCGTATTAATTACCAAGAACGAAGAGGAACATTTGATGGAAGATGCCATCGGTTCAAAAATCGACGACTATCTGATAAAACCTGTGAATCCAAAACAAGTTTTATTGACCATCAAAAAGCTGACCGACAATAAGCGGCTTGTCAGTGAGAAAACCACTATGGCCTATCAGCAGGATTTCAGAAACCTGGGAATGACCCTTAACGACAACCTCTCTCACCAGGAATGGGTGGACGTATACAAGAAGCTGATCTATTGGGAGCTTTCGCTTGAAAAACTTGAAGATGAAGGCATGCATGAAATATTAACTATGCAAAAAGCCGAAGCCAACATGCAATTTTCAAAGTTTATTGAAAAAAGCTATCTCGGCTGGCTAAAGGATAACGCAACGGCTCCGGTGATGTCGCACCAGCTTTTTAAGCGGAAGGTTTTTCCAGCTCTTGAGACGAATAAACCGGTATTTTTCATCCTGATAGATAACCTGCGATATGACCAATGGAAAATGATAAATTCTATCATTACCGACTATTTCAGAATGGATGAAGAAGACAACTATTACAGTATTCTTCCAACAGCTACGCAATACGCACGTAACGCTATTTTTTCGGGGTTAATGCCGCTTGACATGGAAAAACGCTTTCCTTCTATGTGGCAAAATGATGAAGATGAAGGTGGCAAGAATTTATTTGAAGAGCAGTTCCTGCTCGACCAGGTTCAGCGGGGGCTTAGAAAAGACTGCAAAGTTTCATACAATAAAATCCTTACTTATGAACAAGGCCGCGACATTACAGACACTGTAAACAATCTTTTGGGCAACGATCTGAATGTGCTCGTTTACAACTTTGTGGATATGCTGTCGCATGCGCGTACAGATATGGCGATGATCAGGGAGCTGGCCAATGATGAAGCTGCCTATCGTTCACTTACACTGTCGTGGTTTGAACATTCTCCACTGCTGGACACCCTAAAAAAGCTGTCGCAGAAAAATGTAAAAATCATCGTCACAACCGATCACGGCACCATCCGGGTAAAGCACCCAAGTAAAGTTATCGGCGACAGGAACACAAACACGAATCTTCGTTACAAGCAAGGGAAGAATCTTAATTATATCGGTAAAGATGTATTTCTGATAAAAAATCCGCACGACGCCATGTTGCCAAAGCTTCATGTAAGTTCAAGCTTCATTTTTGCAAAAGAAGACACCTACTTTGTTTACCCCAATAACTATAATCAGTTTGTTAACTACTTCAACGAAACGTTTCAGCATGGCGGAATCTCTCTTGAAGAAATGATTATCCCGTTTGCTATTTACAGCTCAAAATAGCAGTAATACATTTAGTTGAACTTAGTGTGATTTTCACTTTATTTTGCAGTTAATGAATACAGAATTTCTGGCGCCGGCACCGGAAGATTTACCGGTCGCTGCCGCTTCATTGCTGAATAAATTTCCATCCGAACGGGTGTTCCTTTTTTACGGGGATATGGGCGCAGGTAAAACCACTTTCATAAAAGCTCTTTGCCAAAGCCTGGGAGTACAGGCTTCTGTTTCCAGCCCTACCTTTTCCATTGTCAATGAATATCCATCTGAAGCCGGGCCTGTATATCATTTTGATTTTTACCGGATAAAGACGCAGGAAGAAGCTTTAGATATAGGTATCGAAGAGTATTTCTATTCGAGTCATTACTGCTTCGTTGAGTGGCCGGAAAAAATCCCCGACTTAATTCCTGCCGGTGCCGTGAAGGTTACGATTACTATCCAGCCTGACAGTTCTAGGTTAATTAAAGCTGATGAGGTTTAAGCTCTTTTAAAATACATGGTAATTTTCTATCTTCACCCACCTTTGACTTAACCGGAAACATGATAAGTGAACTATCTGACATTGCCAGGCAAGCTATGCTACAGCCACAGGAGGCTATGCTGGAAACACGTGCCAGGAAGAATTCGTTATTTATCGGTATACCTAAAGAGACATCCTTCCAGGAAAACCGCATCGCGTTAACCCCTTTATCGGTCGCTTTACTGGTTAATAACGGCCACCAGGTTTTTATCGAGTCGAACGCCGGGCTTGCAGCTAACTTTACCGATAGCGATTACAGCGAACAGGGGGCACGGATCATCCACGACCGAAAAGAGGTTTTCCAGGCCGATATCATTATTAAAATCGGACCACCGACCATGGATGAGGTCAGTATGATGAAATCCGGCCAAGTACTCTTCTCTACTTTGCAGATGTCGTCGATGAAAACGGATCTGCTCGAAGCGATGATGAAGAAAAAAATCACAGCCTTATCTTTTGAATATCTTCGCGATGAAGGCGGATCACTAAGCGTTGTGAGGGCTATGAGCGAGATCGTTGGAGCAACTTCCATATTAATTGCAGCCGAGTATTTAAGCAACGTTTTTGAAGGGAAAGGTTTGATGCTTGGCGGTATCACAGGAGTTCCTCCCACAGAAATCGTTATTCTTGGGGCAGGGACCGTTGGTGAATACGCCGCCAGAACTGCTATTGCTCTTGGCGCGGAAGTAAAAGTTTTTGACAGCTCTATCTATCGACTTCGCCGGCTTCAAACTAATATCGGAGCAAGAGTTTTCACCTCAGTTATTCAGCCAATCGTGTTACATAAAGCCATTACAACCTGCGATGTGGTAATCGGGGCAATTCGCGCAACGAACGGCCGCAGCCCTTGTATTGTTTCAGAAGAAACCGTTAGCAAAATGAAAGCCCACTCAGTAGTTATCGATGTAAGCATTGATCAGGGTGGCTGTTTTGAAACATCAAAGGTCACCAATCATACACATCCCGTTTTCAGAAAGTATGATGTGATTCATTATTGCGTTCCTAACATTGCATCTCGCGTGGCGAGGACCGCAACCTATGCGCTGACAAATATCTTCACGCCAATCCTGGTAGACATTGGCGAAATGGGCGGAATCATGAACGTAATCTGGGAGAAACCGGGAGTTCGTAACGCTATATACCTTTACCAGGGCCAATTAACAAACAAAGACTTGGCTGTAAGATTCAACTTAGTTCCTAAAGACCTTGACCTATTGATTGTTTCACAGAGATAAAGATGAGAGTATTTACCCGTGCTGTAGTGGTATTATTCTTATGCGGTGTCAGCCAAAAATCGTTTTCTCAAGCAAATAATCCTTATAATCTACCAATCGACAACTCGTTACAGCTATACAATCAATCTCTGAAAGAAAACCCAGCCAATCGCTTGGTTGAAATAAAAAAGGCAATTCCATCAATCCGGTTGGATATACGCTATGCAACGACCAACAATTTCACAGGAAAGGTAATGTATGATGCGCCGAGGGCGTTTGCGCGAATGCCGGTAGTAAAGGCCTTAAAGCAAGTCCAGGCAGAGTTACAGAAAAAAGGTCTTGGTTTGAAAATATTTGACGGATATCGCCCTTATGCGATTACGATTAAATTCTGGAACGCTACAGATAAAAAGGAATTTGTCGCCAATCCGAAAAACGGATCACGCCATAACCGCGGCTGCGCTGTTGATCTGACCATTATTGATCTAAAAACCGGAAAGGAAATAGATATGCCAACCGGCTATGACAGCTTTTCTGAAAAAGCAAGTCCGGATTACAGCGACCTGCCGGCTGTTCAAAAAGCTAACCGCGATATGCTTCGAAGCGTAATGGAATCCCACGGCTTTAAGGTGATCGATAACGAATGGTGGCATTTTGATTTTACCGGTTGGGAAAAATTCGCTTTAATGGATATTCCATTTAACAATCTATGATCTAAAACTAATTGAAACGAAATGTAACGGTAGGTTGTTGCTAACAAACAAACTACTGCTATGAAAAAGTTTTTTACCAAAGAATACTGGAAAGATGTATGGAAAATCCTGCAAACAACCTTCACGGGTTTTTCAAATGATAAAGGACTTAAATTAAGTGCGTCTTTGGCGTACTATACGATATTTTCAATCGGCCCGCTTTTCATAATCATCATATCGCTGGTTAGTGCCGTTTACGGCAGAGAGGCGATTGAAGGTGAACTATATCCTCAAATTAAATCTTTCGTTGGCCCCGGCGCAGCGGCACAAATTCAAAGCATTATAAAAAGCCAGGAACTTTCGGGAAAAACTTCATTCGCTTTAGTTATTGGTATAGTAACCCTGGTTTTGGGCGCCACCAGTGTTTTTCTCGAAATACAAGACTCACTAAATATGATCTGGCGTGTAAAAGCAAAACCAAAAAAGGGTTGGCTGCAAATGCTTAAAAACAGGTTTTTATCGTTCTCGTTGATAATTAGCCTGGGCTTTTTGTTGCTGGTATCCTTACTTATTAATGCGATAATACTTGCGCTTCAAAATAAATTGACACGATTGTTTCCCGGGATGACGGTTATAGTTACCGATATCGTCAATCTCGCTATCACCTTTTTTGTCATCTCATTTCTTTTCGGCATAATTTTCAAGTTTTTACCAGATGTAAAAATAAAATGGAAAACAGTGAGGGCCGGCGCCTTCTTCACAGCGATTCTGTTTATGCTCGGAAGATATGCAATCGGGCTTTACATACAAAATACGGGAACAGCCTCAACGTATGGCGCCGCCGGCTCCATTATTGTTATCCTTTTGTGGATTTACTATACTTCAGCAATATTATATTTTGGCGCTGAATTTACCCAGGTTTACGCTGAAAGTACTTGCGATAGTATCGAACCGGAAGACTATGCTGTACACATTGACCAGGTTGAACGGGAAAAAGATGTCGATACGTTAACTCCCAAGCATCCTGATATTGCAAAATCAAATGACAATTAATAAGCCGGAGTTATCCGTGAGTATGCAGATAAGATAAAATACGCTCAACCTCCTGTCGGATTTGATTTGATGGAAGCGTGAAGTTATTGTTCATAAAGCTAAAAGCGTAGATCTTACCCCGCTTTGAAACTAAATAGCCTGCAAGGTTGTAATTGTTCGAGAAACTTCCGGTTTTTGCAAATACATAAGGAATTTCACTTTTGAAGTAGTTTTTCAACGTTCCGCTTTTTCCACCGTTTGGCAGCAAAGCGAACAGCCGGCTTTGGTCATTCACCTTTTCATATATTTTTTCAAGAAGTTTAACATTATCTCTCGGAGTAAATAAGTTATACCGTGAAAGTCCGGAGCCATCAACCCAACTCGGCTTGTCCGGCAGATCTGGCAAATAGTTTTTTATAATATAAGCAATTGTTTGGGCCGTATTCATTTCTATGCCCAATCGCGCCGCATAAACTAAATGCAATTGCTCGGCAGTGAAATTATCGCTCACATGCAGCATATACTTATATAATGAATCGGCCGGCAAGCTATTTATTGCTTTCACATTTTGCGGAATTGGCTCATGTAAAAACCCGACAGCTCTTTTAAGAGTATCTTGTAATAAACAAGCGATTTCGGCTTCATCCGTTTCAAATGGAACAAACTGCTTGTACCCCGTTGTGTCACGAGGATAAAAAAATACATTTTGATCCACATCCCGCCTGATCTCAAATGGTCCTTTTTTGTTAGTTTTAATTAGCGAAAACATATCCGGAACCATCGATATACGACCATCTGTTCCGGCATTAAACCAAACACCATTTCCATACAATGGAAATTCGTTTATTTCAGACTGATAGTCATCGTTATAATCATCCCACGCCCACCCCGGCCCGAACTTTTTACCTGTATACTGCCCGTCGGCAAAAAACAGCTTTTGCTTGGTGCTTTTCAGGAAGTTAAAAACCTCCTCGGTTTTATAGGCCCGGTTTAATAAACTGGGATCGCCGGTTCCCCAAAAAATCAATGAATCATTACGAATAATGTATTTCAGCGCGGGAACAGAATCTTTTAAAATACACAACCCGCCATAAAACGTATATAATTTGGTATTAGAAGCTGGTTGAAAATATTTGTCGTCCTGATATCCCTTAAGCCATTTTTTATCACCGATATTGTACAAAGCGAAACCGGTGTGTTGACTTTTAAGAATTGATGATTTACGTATCATCCGCCTCAACTTACCCGGGCCGGCAACAGCATTGTACTGGTTAAAAAATGCGCAGAGGATGAGTATATAGAAATAAATTCTTCTTAATTTCATGTGTAAATCTAATAAAAGCGGTGAACTGATCACCGGCCACCAATTATAAAATGATGATTTTTAAAAACCGCAGAAGAACGCTATGGCTGTTTATGTCCATGCTTTTTTCTTTTCTGAATTCATCATTGGAGGCGCAGTCCCTGCAGTTTAAAAACAACCGCAAAAGAGAAACCATCGACTTCAAATTCATAAAAAATCTCATCGTAATTCCCTTGGAAATTAACGGACAGGGACCGTTCAACTTTGTTCTAGATACCGGCGTTGGCCTCTTTATCATAACAGATCCTAAGCTTGTTGATAGCGTCGGCATCAACAATTTGCGCAGCATCAACATCAATGGTTTTGGCGAAGGCGGCGATCTCTCAGCATATATCAGCCCTTCCATACAAATCGACATCGGCAATTCGATATCCGGAAACTGTGCCGCTGCAATTTTGAAAAAGGATCGCTTTAATCTATCAGAATATACAGGCATGCCGATTCACGGACTAATAGGCTACGAATTCTTCAGCAGCTTTATTGTACGGATAAATTACGCCCAAAAGACCATTGTAGCATATGACTCAAAGGTTGGGTACATTCCTAAAAAAGGATTTAAGGTTCCTATAACAATCGAGGAACATAAGCCTTATGTTACGGCGGCTATAGATCTCGACTATAACAGGAAAATGATGGCCAAACTTATAATTGATACCGGCGCCGGGCATCCGTTATCGCTCGAGTCGGACAACGGTCAGCCAATCGTAGTGCCTGCTGTTAATATTCCGGCAAATCTCGGTATCGGGCTTTCCGGACCAATTAATGGCTATCTGGCACGCCTTAAGTCAATAAAGCTTGGCAAGTTTCAGCTTGATAACATAATAAGCGCATTTCCGAACTACAACGATGTTGGCGCAAAAGTAAATTCACAAACGAGGAACGGAAATATCGGAAATAATGTGCTCAAGCGCTTTGAACTTGTATTTGATTACGAAAGACAATGCATGTATCTGAGACGCACGTCATCTTATTCAGAGCCGTTTGAACATGATATGAGCGGACTTGAGCTAATGGCCGCTGGCGACGACTTCAATCGCATCATCGTAAGCAGGGTTGAACCCGGTTCTGCCGCAGTTGACGCCGGCCTTGAAAATGACGACGAGATATTAAGTATCAACTTCAAACCTGTTAAAGAGATGACCATGGAAGAAATTGACGCTATGTTCCGATCTCGTAACGATCGTAGTTTTATAATGGACGTTTTACCGCATGGGCAAAAAAATCGTGTACACGTTATTTTAACTTTAAGACGGAGGATCTAGCCTTGCTTCTTCCAACCCGGATGAATGCTTAGATAAGTTTGTGAAGGGTCTTTGCCCGCTTCATAAATCGTAATTGCAATGCATCGGCCGCTATCATCCACGTTAAAAGCAATACCTGACGGGTCATTGTAAACTGAAATCTTTCTGGCCTTATCGCTGTACTCACCCAGAATTTTCAATAGAGGAAATTTCTTTTTTATAAAATCAAGCGATGCTCCAGTTGATACCTTACTTTTTGTTGTAAAGAAACTGGATGTAACACTTACCTGCTTTGCCCTTGGTACTGCATTGGGGGCGCCCATATTTGTTGTAAAGTAAACCATTGTAACTTCTTTCCTGGGTTTCGAAAACCAATACGAAACTGATTTCCCCATTGCAGCATCTCCCGAATCGGGCTTACCGAGATTATTAACTATTGAATCGGCGCGATCATTTAACCTGGTAAGGCCGATTCTATCTCCCGGAATTATGGAACGGCTTGGAGGTATTGAATCATCGGCTGGCCCCGACTCAATTGAAGTTGTGGCTGTTAAGGAATCTTGCCCAGCACGCTCATGTTTTGCCGGCTGTGAACACGATATCGCCAATATCATGGCAAACCCTAAACAGGCAGCTGTTTGTTTAAATGAGATCATGCTTGATCAACAAAATCTTTTCTGGCAAGTTTTGCCGGATTCCTAAACAGTTTGACAGGCCGCCTAACCGGTGAAAAGTTCAAATTAGATTTTCGCCGACATGAAAAGCTCGTTTACCGAAATCTTTCCTTCGCTAGCCCAAAAGTCATTTACAAGCCTTGAAATCTGAGGTAGTTTTGAGTCAACAAATAACAAAAACTAAACTAAAACATACTCAAAATGAAAACTTTAAGCATCATCACCGCAGCAATTCTGATAACAATTTCTACAGCAAGCAGAGCTGACGAAAAAAACAAAGCTTTTGGAAAAAATGCGAAACACCGTTTATCTGTTGCCACGGCTCCTATGATTTGGGGTAATCCTAACGAAAAGGCGCCTGAAGAGTTAAGATTAATGGCTGTAAAAGTAGCGCCAATGACTTATGGAAATCCTGACGAAAAAGCGCCTGAGGATTTAAGACTCATGACAGTAAAAGTTGCTCCAATGGTTTATGGAAATCCAAATGAAGAAGCACCTGAAGACTTAAGATTGCAAACAGTTCCGGTTGCTCCAATGGTTTACGGAAACCCTAATGACGCTGCACCTTCGGATCTTAAATAATTTGACAGAGAAATATCTACCTTCGTATAAAATATGAAGGATTTCAAAAAATATTATACCATACCTGCTGCGCCGGAAGAAGTTTACCTGGCGCTTACCAACCCGGCAACTTTGCATCTGTGGACTGGCGATGAGGTAGAAATGTCAACCGAGCCAGGATCAGAATTTTCACTTTGGGACGGCAGCATTGTCGGAAAAAACCTGGAATTTGAAGAAGGTAAGAAAATCGTTCAGCAATGGTATTTCGGAGATCAGGATACAGCCTCTATCGTAACGATCAAACTACATCCGCATAAACAGGGCACCTCAGCCGAACTTCATCACACAAACATTCCGGATGCGGACTATGAGGACATGGTCGACGGCTGGAACACCACATATTTCGGCGACCTGATTGATTTTTACACTGGCGAGTGATAAAACGTCGTTAGTCAATCAAATCATTTTCAAGCATAAATAATTTCGCCGCGTTAAAATCAAGGAATAAGTTATCGGCTATACTTAGTTTGTGGTGCTCGTCCAGGTTACTTTGAATGGCGTAACACATTAGTCCGGCAGCTTTAGCTGATCTTATACCGTTAACGGTATCTTCAAAAACGATACAATTTTCTTTAGATAGTCCTAATCTATCTACGCACAAGTTATAGCTTTCCGGATCTGGTTTGCTGTTTGTTACGTCACTTCTGGTAACAATTACTCGGAAATATTTTTTAAGGTTATTATGCTCGAAGGTTGCATCGACATCATATCTCGGGCTGCCTGTTACCAATGCTAGTATCAATCCTTTTTCTGTAAAAAACTCTAAAATATCTTCTGCATAGGGCATTAGCGCTACTTTAGTTGTTTTTAATCGTTCGAGCGTCAAAGTCTCGCGGCGACTGATCAATTCCCCGCTTTCATACGGCAAATTAAATTGTTCGATGATGTTTTTAGCGTTTGTTGGCAGAGGAATTCCTGAATATGATTTTAACCAGTCAGCATACGTTAATTGATTTCCATGTTCTCTCAAAATTTCGTTCCAGCATTCCATATGAAAGCGTTCTGAGTCGATCAGGGTTCCGTCAAGGTCGAAAAGTATGGCTTTGGGCTTATTCATATCGCTAAAATAACCGATGTTTTCTATCATGACTATTTCTGGTAACTATTTTTTCGAAGACTCTTCTGCCGGTCGCTATTGAAATCACCGTTCACTCTAAATAGCTAAATTTGTTTATGGACTTTAACAGCCGCGAATATTATTCTAGTCATAGCAAGTTAAGTTTTATCGGTTATCATGGCCAGCAAAAGCTAAAGGATGCGAAAGTGTTGGTTATTGGAGCCGGCGGACTTGGCTGCCCTTGTCTTTTAAATTTAACCACCAGCGGAATCGGAACTATTGGTATCGCAGACTTTGATATTGTCAGCATTTCAAACTTGCACCGGCAAACTCTTTTCACCATCAATGATTCCGGCCGACTTAAAACGGGGGCAGCTATCGAGCGGTTAAAATCTCATAATCCTGAAACACTTTTTGTTAACCATTCGATCATTGTCGGGCAGGATAACGTTCTTGATCTGATCGATCCGTACGACATTGTTGTTGATTGTACCGATAATTTTCTTGCCAGGTACCTGATCAACGATGCATGTGTTTATATGGATAAGCCACTGGTTTATGGAGCCATTCATCAGGCGGAAGGCCACTTAACGGTTTTCAATTATGAAAATTCTGGAACATTAAGGTGCTTGTTTCCCGAGCCGGAGCATGGAGCAATTCAAAGTTGTGCTGACATTGGCGCCTACAATGTTACCACCGCGCTTATTGGAACGATGATGGCAAACGAGACACTGAAGATTGCATTGGAAAATCCCAACGTTCTGTCAGGTACGCTGCTAACTTTAGATTCGTTAGACGGTACATTCACTAAAATAAATTATAAAAAAAATAATGAAAGTTTAACGGAAAGTATCAAACGCTTTTCCGAAAATCCTGCGCTATTTGTTCTTTCGAATGAAGCTTTCACGTCAAAGCTTAAAAACACAAGTTACCAACTCATCGATGTCCGCACGGAGACCGAACACGATACATTTAACCTAGGCGGCACCAATATTCCCTTCGATGATTTAATATCTGGCAAAGTTTTAGATTTCGACCCTAAAGCCACCGCGATTTTTTACTGCCAACAGGGATTCAGAAGCTACGAAGCCGTTAAATTCTTACGAAAACTCGGATTTAATAAAACGTTCTGTCTCCGCGGTTCAATGTCAAACTGGATAAACATCATTTAAGTCTAACAAGAGTACCAAACAACGATGTTTAAATTCCGCGGATGATAAAACTATATAACGACATGGCATAAGCCGTAAAAAGCACGTAATTTAGCGTTGCATGTTACAGGTAAGCCAGTTGTTTATTTATCCGATTAAGTCACTGGGCGGGATTTCGGTTTCCGAAGCTGAAATAACGGACCGCGGCTTTAAGCACGACCGCCGCTGGATGCTGATTGATAAGAATGATCGATTTTTATCTCAGCGTGAGTTTGCTCAAATGGCGCTATTGACTGTAGAAATAAACGATAACGAGTTGGTTGTTTCCCATAAGCATGAGTTACAAAAGAAACTAAACATTCCAATCGTACCGAAAACAAACCAAAGTATTTTTGCTAGCGTGTGGGATGATCAGTTTGAAACCATCCGTGTCGACCCTGAAGCGGATAAATGGTTTTCCATGATGCTTGGCTTTGATTGCAGATTGGTTTATATGCCCGATGAGACACATCGCGCTGTCGATGAGCGTTATGCTATTAACTACGATGAAATCACGTCTCTTTCTGATGCTTACCCGTTTTTGCTGATCAGCGAAGCCTCGCTCGAAGATCTCAATAATAAGCTGGCTGAAAAATTACCCATGGACCGTTTCAGGCCCAACATTGTGATCAAAGGCGCATTCCCATTTCAGGAAGACGAAATGGAAGAGTTTTCAATTAACGGTATTTCATTTTTTGGCGTAAAGCCATGCGCCCGCTGCATTGTTACCACCATCAATCAGGACAATGCTCAGAAAGGGAAGGAGCCTTTGAAGACACTTTCGTCTTACCGGTTAAAAGGTCATAAAATTCTTTTTGGCCAAAATCTTCTACATGGCGGACTGGGAAAGATTGCCGTTGCCGATCAAATCGCCATTGTCAAAGAAAAAGAACCCGTTTTGCCTAACATATGAAGATATACGTTTTATTCATCCTGCTACTCATAAGCCATTTCGCCTTTAGCCAGGATCATCCCGAAGGGAAAATCAGTGAAAAGCTTGCCATCTCTGGATTGGTCAACAAGCAATTATCGCTGACATTATCTGATCTGAAAGAATTAAAAACGGTGGAACTAAAAAATGTTAAGATTATCGGAAAAGGCGGTGACGTTAAACGGACCATCCCATCTCTAAAAGGATATTTGTTAAAAGACATTATTAACATGGCAGGCATTGCCGAGCCAAATTTTAAAGAGAACGGCATGATTTATTTCATCGCTTCTGCTACCGACGATTACAACGTTTTATGCTCTTGGTCAGAGGTGTTTAATTCAGCAAGTGACCAGGTTTTTGTAGTCACCGAAGAGGACGGGCAACCGTTGAACAAAGACGGAAAATTTGCGCTTCTCTGCCTGAAAGATAAAATCAATGGCTTACGTTTTGTAAAATGGCTGAACAGGATTGAGGTCAAAAAGGCTAATTAATGCGGGATATTACTCATAAAACCAATACTCTCAGAACCGCGAAAGCCACCGGCATCGTTTTCTGTTCGGCAGAAACAATCCGTCTTATACAAAACAACGAGTTACCCAAAGGCAACCTTTTTGATGTCGCCAGGGCAGCCGGATTTATCGGAGCAAAACTAACGCCTCAGCTCCTGCCCCATTGCCATCCCGTAGCAATTGACGGTATGGATATTCAGTTTAACTTCCTGGAAAGTGAGGCCCATTCGGGAGTTTTTCCAGAGATTGATTTTCAAAGATCAGGTATAGTAATCACTGCTGACACTAAATCGATCGGGCGAACCGGGATAGAAATTGAAACGCTTACGGCTGTTTCCATCGCAGCGCTTGAGCTTTATGACATGTTGAAGCCCGTTGATAAAATCCTGGAAATTGGCCATATTAAGCTTCTCGACAAGAAAGGCGGTAAAAGCGATCGACAGAAATTTCTCGACAATATGCCAACCTGCGCTGTTTTAGTCTGCTCTGATTCAACAGCGAAAGGCGAACGTGAAGATAAAAGCGGAAAAATTATCAGCCAGATGCTTAAAGATGTCAATGCACAGGTTGTTCATTACGCAGTTGTCCCTGACGAGAAGGAAAAAATACAGCAGTATATCAAAGACTGGGTTTCGGAAGACATTCATTTCATTTTCACAACTGGCGGCACCGGCCTTGGGCCAAGGGATAACACCATCAGCGCGGTTAAGGAAATTCTTGAGCGAGATGCTGACGGTATTACGGAAGCTATGCGAAGTTATGGTCAGCAACGTACGCCGTTTGCGATGATGAGCCGCGGCGTTGCCGGTTCTATTGCGGAAACATTAATAGTTACACTTCCGGGAAGTTCAGATGGCGCCAGGGAATCACTGGAAGCAATCCTTCCGGCAATTTTTCACGCGAGAAAGATGATGAAAGGAGGCGGCCATTGATAACCTACCAGGAAGCACTGCAAATTATTCTGTCTCATGCCCGTTCTTTCGGAGACGAAACTGTGCTTCTTGAAAACGCTGATGGCCGGGTATTGGCAGAAGACATCTTTGCCGACCGCGACTATCCGCCGTTCAATCGTTCAACAGTTGACGGTTATGCAATAAACATTGAGGAATGGCGGGCCGGCCTTAAAAATTACCGAATCGCCGAAACCATTTTTGCCGGAAATGTCTCCGAAGTTGCGTTGGCCTCCGGCCAATGTTATAAAATTATGACAGGTGCTTCTGTTCCGAAAAGCGCCAGTGCTGTTATACGGCGTGAAGATGTTTTTGAAGATAGTGGCTCCGTAACAATAAACGTCGAAAATATTGAGGAACAGCAAAATATATCGAAGCAGGGAGAAGACGCTAAAAAGGGAGATTTAATTCTGGGACAAGGCTTGATTTGCCAGCCGAATGTTATCAGCATTTTAGCCAGTCTCGGAAAAGGTAAAGTGAAAGTGAAACGCTTACCCGATGTTGTTCTTTTTACTACCGGAAACGAAGTTAAATCAATCGATTCAATTCCCGGACCAGTAGAAATAAGGAATAGCAATAAATGGCTCTTAACATCTCTTTTAAAAAAATTAGGTATTGATGTTCAGCGGTCGGAACATATCAGCGATAGTAGAGAAGACTTATATTCAGCAATAGAATCCGGACTTGATTGTGATGTAATGATTTTATGTGGCGGCGTATCAGCCGGTGATGCTGATTATGTGCCGGAAACTTTAGAAAAGCTTGGCGTTAAAAAGTTATTCCATAAAGTTGCTATTAAGCCCGGGAAACCTATCTGGTGCGGGATTTCTCCAACAGGAACAATGGTTTTTGCATTGCCCGGAAATCCTTTTTCCTGCCTGATAACCTTTAAGATTTTCATTGAAGAGTATTTAAGAAAATGCCTTGGATTTTCTCCGCGCGCCGTTTTTACCCTGCCCTTGACTGGCGGCAGAACAAAGAAAGTGCCCTTCGATGAATTTTTTCCGACGAAACTTGCCAAAGACGGCAAATCGCTGGAGCAAATTGCTATCAACAGTTCCGGAGATATTAAACTCGGTCTCCATGCAAATTCTATCGCTTTACATCCGGCAGACCGGAAACAAGTTGAAAGCGGAGAAAGCGTTAGCTACTTTTCGCTCTTTACATAAAGCATATTTCACGTCAGGTTTTATCGGCGAAAGCGTCAAAACATTTCCCGCGGCACAAAGTTAGGTTTATGGCTGCTTTCATTCAATCTGCCCAAGTTCTAGACCGGGCTGGCTTTATAGTAAATTTTATTCGGTGTATATTTGAATATTGGTGGTTGTTGCTTTTAACTGAAGACGATAATGTTGCTGGAAGATACATTTCAACGGAAATTTAAAACTCTGCGGGTTAGCCTGTTGGACGTTTGCAATCTGGCATGCGTGTATTGCACGATGGGCGGCGATGAGCAGGAAAAAATTAACAGATCGCCGCAACAATCAGCAAGTCACTTTGCAAAGTTGATCGGTAAACTGCACGGGCATTTGAACTTTGAAACTATCCGGCTAACAGGCGGTGAACCTCTCCTTTTTCGCGAAATCATTCCCTTGATTAAATCGTTAAAAAATCTTGGCATTCCACAAATTAAAATGACCAGCAACGGCACGCTTCTGAAACAAAAGGCTGCCGATTTAAAGCATGCCGGACTTCAGTGCATAAACGTCTCGCTGGATGCTGTGGAGGACGCCGCTTTTTTCAAGGTGAGTAAACGTAAAAATTTGAAGCAAACTCTTGACGGCATTGATAGCGCTCTAGACTGCGGTTTAGATGTAAAAATCAATTCGGTAATTATGCGCGGGATGAATGATGATCAGCTCCTTCCATTACTAGACTTTGCTTTTGAAAGAAATATTGCTATCCGTTTTCTTGAGATTATGGCTATGGGGCATCTTTACAACCAATCTGAAAAGTATTTTTTCTCGCAAACTGATATGTTGGAAAAAATCAGCATGTATTATCAGATTACTCCAATGCCTCGCAAATCATCATCGACGGCAAATTATTGGAAAACATCGCATGGGAACACATTTGGAATTATAGCTAACAACAGTCACCCGTTTTGCGGCGATTGTAACCGGCTACGAATGGATTCATTTGGAAACTTATTTGGTTGTCTCAGTTCAAATCATCCCATCTCCTTCTCAGGTGATGAAAACGATGAAACATTACGTCAAAACCTGCAACTGGCAATGAACCAAAAACAAACTTTCAGATTTACAGGCAGTGACATGAGCATGCTCCATATCGGCGGCTAGCTTTAAACATCTATACTTATGAAGATTCAACTCTTTGCATCACTTAAAGATTTTTTTGGAAAAGAGCTCGATATCGACCAATCCATTTCAAGTGTCGAATCATTGCGGCAATTTCTTGAAACCCAAAACCCGCAATCGGCAAGTTTGCTTAAAAGCTGCCGTTTTGCCGTAAAAGATGAGTTTGTTGCAAATGATTACTTATTAACAGATCATGACATTATCAGCGTTATCCCACCAAGCAGCGGCGGTTGAAGTTCTTACCGATAAACCGATTGACCTTCCGGGCCTGCTTGCATCATCACACCACGAACAGGCCGGGGCTGTTGTTTTATTTAGCGGCGATGTCCGAAATCATAACATTGGTCGCGAAGTTTCTTATCTGGAATATGAAGCGCATAACGAACTTGCAGAAAAATCCATCCGGAAAATTTTAGAGGACGCAAAGGAAAAATGGCCATTGAATATCGCGGCAGCACAGCACCGGCTAGGCAAAGTGGCTATATTGGAAAGCGCAGTTGTTGTTATAACGGCTTCTGCCCACAGATCGGAAGCATTCGTCGCGAACCGTTACATAATTGATCGTATTAAACATGAAACGCCGATCTGGAAATGCGAATATTATACAAACGGCGAATACAGTTGGGGAAATAACTGCAATTGCGCGGAAATTACAGGAGATCCGGACAAGCATCTGTATTCACAGTAACATGAAACCCTCGATCACAATAGAATATTGCCCGAAATGTGGCTGGATGTTGCGAGCAGCTTATATGGCTCAGGAGTTATTGACCACCTTTGCTGATGATTTACACAGCGTGACCCTACAGCCAAGTGAGGTAAGCGGTCGTTATTCGATCCGGGTAAATGACGACACAGTTTTTGACAGGAAGCGTGAAGGACGCTTCCCGGAAATTAAAGAGTTAAAACAATTAATTCGCGATCAGGTGAATCCCGGAAAAGATTTGGGCCATTCCGAAAAGAAATCTGATTAATAGCTAATTTGCCAGGCATTCAACACACTGATTTTAAGAATCTCAAAATAAATTGCTTACTTAAACTCTGTGGTATACCTTTGCGGTGATTTATGCGAAGAAGGATTACCGCTATATTACTTATTATAACAATGCTCGCTGCTAACTTCAGCAGATTGTTTATATATGCGGGATTCGAACTCAATAAAAATTACATCAGCCAAAAACTTTGTGAAAACCGCAGCAAACCGATTTTGATGTGTAATGGAAAGTGTTATTACGCCAAAAAAATTAAGCAATCAGAAGAGCGGGAAAAAAGCCAGGAGAAATCCGGTCAAAAAACGAATTTTCAGGAAGCGATGATTACCACAAAGATCATGTTGTCCATATCTTCTTTTGATTTACCAAACCGCAATACTTTTGAGAAATCCCTATTTCTCCCCCAAATAGTTTCGGCTATTTTACAGCCGCCCTGTTAACGCAGATCATCCACTTCCTTAAAAATTTATTGCAACGGCTAGTTTCAACTTATGCACGCATCAGTCGATAGCCCTTGCTGAACTTGAATTACCGGATTATCTCCGTTACAATTAATTTATTATGAAACTGTCTCTTCAACATATAGCTATCGGCTGTGCGCTGATTTTCTCTTTACAATCATGTTCAAAAAAGGACGACAATAAGCCTCAAACATCCAAAAAAGCGACTCTTAGCGTTGAATTTGATAACATTGCCGGCGACAGAAACTTGCAGTTAGGCACCGGAACCTATACAAATTCATCGGGTGAACAACTGACGATTCAGACGTTGAAATATTTTATCTCAAACATTAAAGTAACCAACGCGGAAGGCGTGGAATATGTTGTGCCACAAGACAGCAGTTATTTCCTTGTTGATGAGAGCAAACCCGAAACACAGGAATGTAAAGTTCAGGTGCCGGAAGCAGATTACAAGTCGCTGACCTTTACCATTGGCGTAGACAGCTTGAGAAATACGATGGATATTTCGAAAAGAACAGGCGTTCTTGATCCATCCGGAAGCATGGACGATGGCATGTACTGGGGCTGGAACAGCGGCTATATTTTCTTCAAAATGGAGGGGACATCTCCGCAGGCTCCTGTTGATCCAACTGGGGCTAATAAATTCCGCTATCACATCGGCGGATTCGGCGGTTACTCGGCTCCAACCATTAACAATATTAAAACCGTAACACTCGATCTTTCTAAAGCCGGTGTGGCGCGTGTCCGTGCAGGACGGGAAAGCAATATTCACCTGATGGTCGATGCGCTTAAAATGTTTAGCGGCCCATCTACTATCAGTATTGCAGCTAATCCCCAGGTGATGTTCAGCGCATTTAGTGTAAATGTTGCCAACAACTTTGCTGGCATGTTCAGGCATGATCACACAGAAAATTAATGAGGAATAAAGCATTTTGGACTGTTCTTGCTGGTTTCTGCTTATTCATTTACGCTTGTAAAAAGGAAGATGATATTCAGAAAACTGTTTCCGAATTTTTAGGCTTCCAGCAACCGGCTAATTTTCCGGAGCCGGTTTATAAGTTGTCAAACAATCCCGTTAATGAAGCCGGATTTTTGCTCGGGCGAACTTTGTTTTATGAACCAAGATTATCACGGGATAATACTATTTCCTGCGGGTCTTGCCATATCCAGTCTTCGGGATTCACTCAGCATGGGCACGATGTGAGTCACGGTATTGACGACAAACTTGGTAGCCGGAATTCGCCTCCTATTATGAACCTTGCCT
Organism: Hufsiella arboris; assembly: GCF_009834875.1. Taxonomy (GTDB): domain Bacteria; phylum Bacteroidota; class Bacteroidia; order Sphingobacteriales; family Sphingobacteriaceae; genus Hufsiella_A; species Hufsiella_A arboris. The sequence goes on from NZ_WVHT01000001.1 coordinate 502,538, forward strand.
GGAATAAAACATTTTTCTGGGACGGCGGCGTATTTGACCTGGATCTTCAGCCAATAAATCCAATCACCAACCCGGTTGAGATGGATGAAAAAATGGAGAGCGTGATCAGTAAACTTAAACAGCTTCCTAAGTACAATGAATTATTTAAAAAGGCTTTCGGAACGGAAGAAATAAACGGTATACGGATTTTTAAAGCGCTATCCCAGTTTATGGTCATGTGCGTTAGTGCCAATTCAAAATACGATAAGGTTACACGCAACGAGGGCGAAAGCTTCACGGCAGAGGAACAGGCAGGGTACACCATTTTTAAGTCACGATGCAGCAGTTGTCACGCCGAACCATTATTTACCGACGGCTCGTTCAGAAATAACGGAATTGGGGCTGGGCCAAATAATGATGAAGGCCGTTACGCAGTTACACTCAATCCGGACGACCGCTATAAATTTAAAGTGCCAAGTTTGCGGAACCTGAGTTATACGGCGCCATATATGCACGACGGCCGTTTTTTAACTATTAATGCAGTGCTTGACCACTACGCCAATGAAGTTAAGGTATCCCCGACATTAGACCCTCTTTTAAACACAGGTAATAAACCGGGGGTCGCTTTAAGTGATGACGACAAAATCAAACTCCTCTCCTTTTTAAAAACACTTGACGATCCTGATTTTGTCAGTAGAAAAGATTTGTCAGAACAATGATACAGATGAAAAAGAAATGGATTTTTACTATCATATTAAGCTTTAGTTTTGCTTCGACTTTCGCTTGCGACATTTGCGGTTGCGGCGTTGGGAGTTATTATCTGGGCATTCTACCTCAGTTTAATAAACGATTTATCGGCCTCCGCTATCAATATAAAACACTAACCACCCACATCAGCCCGGACGGACAAACCAGCTATCTCACTTCCGACGAAAAATATCAGACAGCGGAGCTTTGGGGAGGATTTAATTTCGGCAGCAAGTTTCGCCTTTTATATTTCATTCCTTACAACTTTAATGAACGGCAAAGCATTGAGTTAAGCGGTAGTAAAAACGGATTGGGCGATGTCGCCTTTATGGGATATTACAATCTGCTGGATAAGAAACAAACTCTCGGCAGTAGCCTGCTTGTGCAATCTCTCTGGGTGGGTGCAGGGATAAAATTGCCGACCGGGAAATACGAGCCTCTTGAAAAAGATCTGGTTGACGAATCACCAAATAATTTCCAGTTAGGTACCGGCAGCACGGATTTTACTTTAAACGCGGCATATGATATCCGCTTAATGGATTTCGGGGTCGACGTAAATCTTAATTACAAAATTAACACTAACAACAGATATGACTACCGGTATGGCAACAAGTTCACAACTAACGCACTTGCATATTACAAGTTTCGTGTCGCGAAAACGTTAACAATTGCACCAAACGCGGGAGTGCTTTACGAAACATCTGCTCAGGATACCGAAGAAAAAATATATAAAATTGACGTTTCCGGTGGCTATTCATTATCACTCATCGGGGGCCTTGAAGCTAGTTTTAACCGCTTTTCAGTTGGCGGAAACTACCAAAATGTGGCTTCACAAAACCTTGCCGGCGGCAGCGTAAAGGCTGGCGACAGGTTTCTGATCCATGCCTCCGTAGCATTTTAAATAACTCGTTAAGGATAGCAGTATCAACGATATTCGCAGGCGGACCGATAATAAACACTATATTGCAGCAGGTTTTTGAGCGAGCGAGATATGTGCGCGGCATTTTGAGTAACGCAATTTGTTACGGCTAAAAATCTACAGTCGTACTAATTACGTAATTTAAATATGCTCTTGTTAACTTTTATCGTGTGCCATTGGTACGCCTCATTGTTTTTCCAATCGTTTTTTCATCACCGTTATGCTGCTCATGGCTTATTTACGATGAGCAAAGCCTGGGAAAAAGCTTTTCACATTTGTTGCTTCGTTACGCAAGGCTCATCTTATATAAGCGCAAAAACTTATGGATTGATGCACCGCCTCCATCATGCTCACACCGACACAGAACATGATCCACATTCTCCGCATTACACAACCAATGTTTTCATGTTATTATGGAAAACACGTAATAGTTATAATGACATATATGTAGGAAGAACCGATATCGAGCAGAAATATTACAAGGATCTGCCCGAGTGGGACACCTTCGATAAATTGGTGCACAACTGGCAAAGCCGTGTTTTATGGGCAGTAGTTTATGTCGCGATTTATGTTGCCCTTGCAACGCAGTGGTGGATGTATCTTTTTCTTCCATTGAGCCTGGCTATGGGAGCATTACAGGGACTGGCGGTAAACTGGTGGGCGCACAAATTCGGTTACGAGAATTTTGATACTGGTAACACATCGAAAAATATCCTCCCGATCGACTTATTGTTTGTAGGTGAGGCTTACCATAACAATCATCACAAATATCCCGCAAGAGCAAATAATGCTATCAGATGGTTTGAATTTGACGCCACATATTTTATAATAAAAATTATGAACTATTTAGGTGTTGTTAAACTAAAAAGGTGACGACCTTCCCGATATTGATTTGCCCATTTAGATTTAAAATTTCATTTTTAGGAATTTGTATATAAATTTTTTGATATTCAGCGAGTTATAACTTGTTCAAAAAAATAACAAAAAGAATATCAATCGGAATTACCCCTCGAACAATATCGTTTTAAACACTACTTGTGCCGAAAGCATCATCATGATAACAACTGAGGCTTAGTCTGATAAGTCTTCCATAAAAATTCGCCGAAAATTGTATTCGCCCATGCGAACCAGCTACGGGTGAATTTCGCTGGATCATCCTTATGAAAAGATTCATGCATAAAACCAGTGCCTCCATGCGTTTTCTGCAGCGTTTGTATGCAATACCTGATTTCCTGATCGTCACTACTTGTCAGGCCTCGGGCTATTAGGCTAAGCGGCCATATCATATCTTTACCGATGTGCGGTCCTCCTATTCCTTCGGCCGCAGTTCCTTTAAAATAAAACGGGTTGTCTTCCGACAGTAATAGCTTACGAGTGTTTTGGTAAACTTCGTCACTGGCCTCAACCGCTCCCAAATATGGCATTGCCAGTAAACTTGGAATATTTGCATCGTCCATCAGATTATAACTGCCAAAACCATTTACCTCATAAGCGTAAACTTTTCCGTATTTACTATGAGTAACTGTAGCGTGCTCCTTTAGAGCCGATGCAACCTCGTTTGACAAGGCTGTAAGTTCAGCTGCAGTGGCGGAATCATTTGCAATTACTGTCATCATCTCGGCCGCCTGCTTTAAGCTTACTACCGCAAAAAAATTAGAGGGAATTAAAAACGAATAAATAGTTGCGTCGTCACTGGGTCTGAAAGCCGAACAAATCAGCCCGACAGGCTTCACGGGATAACCATATCCGTTCATCGGTACACCATCTGTTGCCCATGCAGTATTTCGTTGAAAATGATAGGGACCGTCACCATTTTTTCGCTGCTGCTCTTTGAACGTCTTTAAGATCGCTTTTACCGCTTGTTGCCAGTGTGCATCAAAGGGTTTTACATCGCCAGTATGTTTCCAATAATGGTAAGATAAGCGTATCGGGTAACAAAGCGAGTCGATCTCCCATTTGCGTTCATGCAATCCTGGTCTCATATCCGTCAGGTCGTTTTTCCATTCACCCACTTTGGAATCATCGTCATAAAACGCGTTAGCATAGGGGTCTTTGTTTATACACTTTGCCTGGCGAAATATTACTCCTGCGATTAAGCTTTTAAGTTTCGGATCTTTCTCAATAAATGGCATATAAGGCCAAACCTGCGCCGTGCTATCGCGAAGCCACATGGCGTCAATATCGCCAGTGATTACATAAGTGTCTGGTTTACCACCATTTTCTGAATAAGTAACCGTTGTATCTAATGTGTTAGGGAAACAATTGTTGAATAACCAGGCCAGCTCTTTATTCTTGACATTTTTATTAAAGTCAGAAATTGCCTTTTCGATAGCTGCGCTCGTAAATTTTCTTTTGGAAGGATCTATTCTAACTATTTTAAATTCAGGAGCGGTTGTGGCCAAGGCCAGGTTTTTACCAAAAAGGATACTGCTTCCAAATATCCCTGTGTTCTTAATAAATGTTCTGCGTTTCAATTGATATGATTTTATTTAAATACTTCGGTTGCGATATCCCTTTAACTTATTTTCCTCCAAACTACCATTCACAAGAATCATTTATTCCGATTGGGCATTCTTTGTGATAAAGTTTGATAGTCCATTTTATTCATGTTGCAGCAATTTCTGCGATGAAATGTTGGGGTGGGTAATGTTTCTAATTGGCAGATGCATATTTACAGCTTTCAATCTAAATAAAAAAATCTGTTCACCTTTTTGTGCTCGTCGTCATTGCTTATGCTTTGTTAGTTTTGCATAAATGTTAGTACAACAAATAACTAAAGAAGAAGCCTGGCAAATACGTCAGGTAGTTATGTGGCCGGATAAGCCTTTGAATTTCATAAAATTGAAAGATGACGGAAATGGGCTTCATTACGGTGTTCTTGACCAAGGCGAACTATGCACAGTCGTATCCTGCTTTATGGAAAATGATCGCATGCAATTTAGAAAGCTGGCTACGTTAAATGATAAACAAGGGTTGGGATTAGGATCGTTTATGATGAAATTCCTGCTTGAAAACTCCCGGCAGCAATCGGCTAAAACGCTTTGGTGCAATGCGAGGGTAAACAAAAAAGGTTTTTACGAAAAGTTCGGCCTGGCCGAAACCGGAAAAAAATTTTTCAAAGATGGCATCGAATTTACGGTGATGGAAATATCTCTTTTGTAGGCAACAGTTGCCAAATTACTTTTTAAACTGGTTGGTTGGTAATACGGAAACACTCCCTTAAATGTCGCAAAAAGCGGTTGCGTACCTATTTGTTTGACCTAATTTTACTTGATCATATCCACTAACCAGTAATTTGATGCTGAACAATAAAAATGCAGTGATCTACGGCGCGAGTCCTTCTCTCGGTGGCGCCGTTGCCAGGGAAATGGCGCGTGCCGGCGCCAGGTTATTTGTAACCAACCGCCGAATTGAACTTGCTGAAGAAGTAGCACGGCAAATAAGATCAGACGGAGGAAATGCCCAGGCCGCACAGGTCGACGCGTTGGATGAAGCGTCCGTTCAAACACATCTTGATGAAATTTCACAAACGGCTGGTTCCGTCGATATCTCTTTTAACCTTGTCGGGATTCCGGTTATACAAAACATTTCTTTGACCGAGATCAATGTTAACGATTTTGTAGATCCCGTCGCCATGGCTATGCGCACACACTTCATAACAGCAATCGCCGCGGCAAAAATTATGATCAGGCAAGGCGGTGGCGTAATATTAACTTTAACGGCGACGCCGGGTGGAATTGGCTATCCAAAAGTAGCTGGCTTCGGACCGGCATGCAGCGCTATCGAAACCTTTTCGAAAAATCTTGCCACTGAAACCGGGCCTTCAGGAGTTCGGGTTGTTAATATTCGCTCGGCAGGATCTCTTGATTCACGGCCATTTAAAGAAGCCGTCGCAGCCAATGGACCTGGAATGGAGCAAGTCATCGAAAAAATGAAAAATGATACCATGCTAAAAGATCTCCCGTCGATGAACGACATTGCTTCAACCGCCGTTTTTCTGGCCTCGGGTATGGCTGCAAAAATAACTGGAGTTACCATTGATATTACAGCTGGAACAACCGTCGCATTGAACTACCGAACAACTGCTGATCTCGGCACAATGTAAATCTTATTCGTCCTGAATGATATTTCTGCTTTTAGGGAATTTTAGTCGGGATGGCCGGATTTGAACCGACGACCTCCAGCACCCCATGCTGGCGCGATACCGGGCTACGCTACATCCCGCTGATTATTCTGCAAATATAAAACTACAATTTATCCGCCCAAAAGTATTTGAAACTTCTGCTTTTTGTGATTGACAACGTGACGGCAAATAAATATTTTTATCAAAAAACTATGTATTCATGATTGTTTCATGATACTAATACAAAAGCCCGCCTTCATTTTTCGACACTATTATTCTTCATATGAAACAGGTGGTTGAAACACTGGTTAATACGCTTAGCAGAAACAGCGCTTATTCAAAACGTATACGGCATAGATATAAAACCTTTTGGAACAATCCGGACGCTGAAAAAATCCGAAATACACAGATGGATTTCCAGGACCCTTTACATAAGTGGACGGACGCCGTTCATTGGCAGCGGAAACTGAGCAATAAATATAATGCACGTGAGTTTGCGAAAATGCACGGTTGCAAAGTTGCCGATCTTTACTGGCACGGCCGAAATCTCGACAGCCTGGATTTTGAAACTCTCCCTGATCATTATATTATCAGGCCAACAATCGGTCATTCATGTAACTCTGTATACATGATGGCACATGGCTTTAATCTTTTTGATAAAAAGCGCCATACCCCTTCAGAAATAAAAACAAGCTTAAAACGCGAACTCGCCGCAAACCCCTTCCTCGAATTCATGGTAGAAGAATTTTTAATCAATGAAGCCGGGCGACATGAGATTTTAAATGACTACAAATTTTTCACGTTTAATGGAAATATCGCCGGAGTAGGTGTTATCAACCGTTTTAGCCCAACGAGTGGATTTCAAACCGCGTACACTGAAGACTGGAAGCCGACCAAACGCCTGGTAAGAGTACATGATCTGGGACCAACTCAGCCACCACCCAATTGTCTGGATGAAATGATTAACGCTGTGAAACGGTTAAGCAAAGCTTATGAGATTTTTGTTCGGATTGATTTTTATGCAACCAGCAAAGGCGCGGTATTCGGTGAATTCTCCCCAACACCCTTAGTAGGTAATTGCTCGTCGTTTTATGCCAATAAGATTTTTAAAGCTTACTGGGATAAATACTGCAAAGGAATGATAGTTTGGTTATTGCCGGTTTTTGAGCTGGCTATGGACTGTTTATAATCTTTCCTTCGGTGAAAATTTAGCGATCCTTTTTCACCGGAAATTTTCCATCGCTTACCGGAACTATTTCCACACCTGCCAATTCCTTGTTTTCGCACAGCCTTTTCAGCTATAATTTTGAGTCAACAAATAAGAAAAAACAAAAAATTATATCATGAAAACTTTAAAAAACATCGCAGCAGCTTTATTAATCATCACATCAGTAAACGCTTTTGCAAGTGAAAAAACACCAGCTAAATCTAAAACATCATTAAACAAAAGTATCGCTGTTGCTCCGTTTAGTTTCGGAAATCCAGATGAGGCTGCCCCTGAAAATCTAAAAGCTTTGACTGTTAAGGTTGCGCCAATGATTTATGGCGACGCATCAGAAACAGCACCCGAAGAGTTAGTCAATTTGAAACGCGTGCCGGTTGCGCCTATGATTTACGGAAACGCTGACGAAGAAGCTCCTGAAAATTTAAGAGCTCTGACTGTTAAAGTTGCCCCGATGGTTTACGGAGATTCTTCAGAAGCCGCGCCTGTGATCGAATAATATATTTTCATTAGCTAAAATGTTGATAACTGGCATGTTAATTGGTAAGTAACAATGAAGATACACAATCCTATGTCGAAGAGAATTTTAGCAGTTGATGATAACAAGGACATTTTGCAGGCATTGCATGACATACTTGAATTTTATGGTTATGAAGTAGAGACGCTTCCCGATGGTAACGCAGTATTTGAAAGCATTGCCTCCTACCACCCGGATTTAATATTGTTGGATATTATGCTCGACGGCCTTGACGGACGCGACATATGCCAGGCTATTAAAACTGATGAAACTACACATGATATACCCGTTATACTAATTTCGGCTTCCCACAAGCTTGAAGACGCTATGAACCAAAACGGATCACCCGATGATTTTATAGCCAAGCCTTTTGATATTAATATTTTAATCGACAAGGTTTCTAGCTATTTAGCTGCCTGACGGCCGGAATCGGCCTTTTATACCCATCCTTAAAACCATTATGCCTTTTTTTGTTTATGTACTTAAATGTATCACAGACTAAGAAAGTTATTTTTCGGAAAGGTATCTCCCGCAGATAATCACGCCGTAAATATATTGGGCGGAAACCTCAAAAAGGTCCGGAAAGTATGGGACGGAAACGATTACGACGATTTCGGAATTGAGCGGATCTTTCGTTTATTTCTTATAACTGCCAGGTTTTTATTTCCCGGAATTTACCTTTCTCATGTAAGCGGGCGTGTAAGTATCGTCCTGAAAAAGCTTACAGATGAAATTTATGTGGTACTTAAAGCTGTACTCCCGCTCGTAATACTACACTTTAATCTGGAGTCGCTGATTTCTTTTCAGGTCATTAATGTGTACTTTTTACTTGAAACCTTCATTATCATTTTTAACCGGATTTTTGTTTCCGAACATTATTCATCTAATGGTTACCGGCGCTCACTCCTTTTGTTATTCATTAATTTTCTCGAGGTAATATTTTCATTCGCAGTACTTTACAGGTCCGGCAATTATTTTAATGAAACGCTAAATAATATGGACGCCGTTTACTTTAGCCTCATGACTGGCGTTACCATCGGATATGGTGATATTCACCCTGTTACAACTATCGGGAAGATATTAACCATGAGTCAGGGAATTACCTCTCTTTCGTTCCTGGTTCTGTTTTTTAATTTTTTCAACTCAAAAATTAAGGAAGAGGATGAAAGCGAAATAAAATCGATACTAAAAAAATAAAGGAGCTCTTCCACCTGCTTTAAAAGAGGTTTGGTTTGGTACCTGTATTCCTTCATTAAAACTTCATCTCTTCTTTAAACATTTGTAACCTGATTAAGTCCTATAATTTTATCAATCGGCTTATCAATGGTAAACAGAAAAACGATTCCTTGGGTAATAACCTAACAAGATATTAAACTGCCGGCAGGAGAAAATACGCTATAGACGGAACTTGCCGGCAGTTTACTAACATAAGCACCATTAGGTCCTACTATATCGTTTGACTTGTATCAACCGGTATATTTTTCAATAAACCAGTCGACAACCGGGTTTTTATTTTCTTTACGAAAAGCGAGCACCACCTCTGTTCTCACAGGAACTTGGCTCAGTTCAAAACAAGAAATTTTAAGATTTTTATACTGTTCCTTAATCGAAGCCGGCAAAATTGAAACCCCAAGTCCGGCTTCAACAAGCCGTATGATTGAGTGCACATTATTCGCTTCGTGACGAATATCCGGCCGAAAACCTAGTCGTAGACAAATTTCCAACAGTTTATCAAAATAATCCGGTGCGTATTGCTGATTAAAAAAAATAAACGGCTTGCTTTTTATTTCTGCAGCCAGGTTACTCGAATCGATTGTATCAATCGCAGGTGTAACTACCATGAATGGATCAAAGAATAATGTTTTTACTACAAGCTTGTCAGATTTAACAGGCGCCCGCAAAATACCTACGTCCAACTGTCCGCATTCAAGTGCCTCAATCTGTTTAACGGTCGGGCGTTCATACAAACCTGTCTTAACAAAAGGAAAAACCGGCTGTAGCTGTTTTAATACATCCGCCAACCTCGATTGATAAACCGAACTTATATAGCCGATGTTCAATTCACCGCTTTCATTTTCATGGATCTGTTTGGCTATTGATTTGCTTTCTTCAAGAGTTGCAAAAAGCTCGTCTACCTGCTTTTTGAAATACCGGCCGGCATCGGTTAATAACACCCGTTTGTTATTCCTTTCAAATAACTTAACCCCAAGCTCCTGCTCCAGCTCTTTAATCTGCCTGCTTAGGGGTGGTTGCGAAATAAATAGTTTAGTAGCAGCGTTCCGAAAATGAAGTTCTTCAGATACCGTTTTAAAATACAGCAAGTGTCGCAATTCCATTGATACCTTTTGGCTATCGTTTATTGATGAATTTGATATTTTCCAAATATCATTAATCGATTTAGCTTTGACAAAAACAAGTTCAATATGAAACCCGATTATTCCCGCAAATCAACCGTCGACGAGATCCGAGAACGTTTTGACAATGACGTTGAGCGCTTTTCAAATCTTGATACCGGACAGCAAACCACGATCGACGCGCCGTTAACTATGGACCTTTGCACCGAGGCGGCAAAATACGTTAACCCCAACGCCAAAGATCTCCTGGATATTGGTTGTGGGGCTGGTAATTATACTTTAAAAATGCTCAGAAAAATCAACGATCTGAATTGCACATTGGTTGATTTAAGTATGCCTATGCTGGAAAGAGCGCAAAGTCGCGTTTCTGCTGAAACCAAGGGAACTGTTAAAATCATTCAGCAGGATATGCGGGATCTGGACTTCCCCGAGGAGTCGTTTGATGCAATCTTCGCGGCTGCTACGTTTCATCATCTTCGTGACGATGCGGACTGGGAAAATGTATTTAAGAAGATGTACAGGTTCTTGAAACCTGGCGGAAGTATCTGGATATCGGATTTGATTACTCATGGCAATCAACAATTAAAGCAATTGTTTGAAGACAGGTATGCTGCTTATCTAGATTCTATTGGCGGACCCGGATACCGAAAAAAAGTACTCGACTATGTCGAATATGAAGACACTCCGCGATCATTAATATATCAGCTCGATTTGCTTCGGAAAACTGGATTTAAAGAGGTGGAAATTTTGCATAAAAACTCAAGCATGGCTGCGTTTGGAGCAATTAAATAACACTTGCCGACACCATGGTTTTTGCCTAGCTTTAATTAACTAACAAATACCTCTATGAAACGTACATTTTTTATTCTGGCCTCATTGCTTGTCATTGTTGGCCATGCGCAATCGCAAGTTAAGTTAGACAAAGCGGTTAAAGCTGCGTCTTCCGCTGGATTTGATGTTAAAAGCATCACCAACAGTGTCATGCAAACTCTAGTGCCATCGCTAAATTTGACAAGCACTCAAAAGCCCGGTATTACAGATATCGTAAGCGGATTTTTAACAAAGAAGGCTGATATTTTACCTCTTAAAGCCAGCAATCCTACATCCTACAAATCTAAGTTCGGAAGTCTTTTTGGGTCACTAAAGTCACAGCTTGGCGGTGCACTTACCTCTGGTCAGCTTACTAAATTTTTATCTTTAAAGCCAAAGACCGATAGTCCGTCCAATGTGCTATCAAATTTATTTTACTGATTCGAACCAAATGAAATGAAAAAGGCCCCGCAAATTGTGGGGCCTTTCTTTTATCAGCTCTTTCCCGGAGGAGGAGTTGGACTTGTCGATGGCGGGGTGGTAGACGGTGGTGTTGGGCTTGAAGGTGGCGTTGGAGTCGGATTGGGTGTTGGAGTCGGACTGGGGTTTGGATTTGGGTTTGGCGTTGGCGTTGGATTTGGATTGGGGTTAGGAACTGGTGTTGGAGTCGGGTTCGGTAACCTTGTTTTGCTTGTGTCGCTTGAGGTCGGCAATGAGGTTTTCGACGTATCTTTTTTCGTCTTTACCTGAGCCGAAGCATAACCTACTGAAAGCCCTGCAAACAATAGGAATAATAAACTGAATTTTTTCATAAGTAAATTTTTGTAGATGTAACGGCAGATTACTTTGCATCAGCCTCCAATTAAAACCTTAAAAAACAGGCCCTTGTTTTCAGTATTTCAATAAAATGACACACAAACTTTAATACTTGCCGGGGATGTTTTAAATTTGCCTACTTTTTCTATAGACTAAACTATGTTGCCGGATAGATATTCTACGCTTTCTCAGGACATGGCTCAACTTGAGTCAATTGACGCATTAAAAAAATTAGCCGCGCAGTATCCCGGGAAAGTGATCTTTTCGACAAGTTTTAGCTGGGAAGACCAGATAATTGCCCATTTTATTCTTTCAGAAAAAATCCCTGTTAAAATATTTACACTTGACACAGGCCGGCTATTTGAAGAAACCTATTATGTTTGGAGCCGCACTAACGAACAATATAATGCGTCAATCGAGGCTTATTATCCTGATAAAAATTTGCTTGAGGAATTTTTGACTAGCAAGGGGCCAAATTCATTTTATCAAAGCCTGGAAAACAGGAAGGGTTGCTGCTACATCCGGAAAGTTGAACCCTTGCAGCGCGCACTCGATGGAAATGAGGTTTGGGTAACTGGACTGCGGGCAGAACATTCGCCAGAGCGCACCGGCTTGCCTCAACTTGAGTGGGATGAAACAAATCATATTTTAAAATACCATCCGATACTTAACTGGACAACCGAAGACGTTAAAAATTTTGTTCACGAAAACGGAATTCCTTACAATACATTACACGATAAGGGATTTATTAGTATTGGTTGCGCTCCATGTACAAGGGCGATTCGTGAAGGCGAGGATTTTCGCGCCGGACGCTGGTGGTGGGAAAATCGCGAAACAAAAGAATGCGGCTTGCATTCACATTCTTAATCCGATATAATTGACTATGTCTGCATACAAATTAGATTACCTTGATCAACTTGAATCCGAATCAATCCACATTATGCGTGAGGTTGCCGGACAATTTGAGCGTCCTGCTTTACTTTTTTCAGGTGGCAAGGATTCGATAACATTGGTACAGCTTGCGCTTAAGGCTTTTAAGCCCGGGAAAATCCCTTTTCCATTAGTGCATATCGACACCGGGCATAATTTTCCGGAGGCAATTGCTTACCGCGATAAACTCGCTGAAGAAACAGGTGCGAAATTAATCGTCCGTTACGTTGAAGACACCATTAAGGCAAAAGGACTGAAAGAGCCTACCGGGAAATTCGCATCCAGAAATGCACTACAGGCTTTTACTTTGCTGGATACAATTGAGGAATTCGGATTTGATGCTTGCATCGGCGGAGCCCGCCGCGACGAAGAAAAGGCACGTGCTAAAGAGCGTATTTTTTCGGTGCGGGATGAGTTCGGCCAGTGGGATCCCAAGAAGCAACGTCCGGAACTTTGGAATCTTTATAATGGTAAAATCCACAAAGGTGAAAACGTTCGCGTTTTCCCTATAAGCAACTGGGTGGAACTTGACGTTTGGAATTATATCAAGCGCGAAGGAATCGGCTTACCTTCCATTTATTTTTCGCACGATCGCGAAGTGCTTGTTCATGGAGAACACCTCGTTGCCACGTCGCCGTTCATCCGCATTGATGAAGATGACGTCATCGTTACAAAAAAGGTGCGTTATCGTACGGTAGGCGACATGACTTGTACCGCTGCCGTCGAATCAACCGCTGGTAACATAGATGATATTGTAGCCGAAATCAACCTCACTCAAATCAGCGAACGGGGTGAAACCCGCATCGACGACCAGGTATCGGAAGCGGCGATGGAAGACCGTAAAAAGAACGGATATTTTTAACAGTAGCAAGATATCAGTAACAAGACATTACTGATATCGCTTATCAACACAATAAAATAACCCGGTAAGTATTAGTCTTGATACTAAATACTTGCTACTAAATACCAACATGGATTTACTTCGATTTATAACAGCTGGAAGCGTTGACGATGGAAAGAGTACCCTTATCGGGCGATTGCTATATGACACTGACTCTATCAAGGTCGACCAGCTGCAAGCGATACTAAAACAGAGTAAAAATAAAGGCGAAGGTGAAATTGACCTCGCACTTTTTACCGATGGATTGCGTGCCGAGCGCGAACAGGGAATTACTATCGATGTTGCTTATAAATATTTTTCCACCGATAAACGTAAATTCATTATTGCTGATGCTCCGGGGCATATTCAGTATACACGAAATATGGTTACCGGCGCATCAAATTCTGATCTGATCATCATTTTGATCGATGCCCGCCAGGGAGTTGTTGAACAAACCCGCCGGCACAGTATCATCGCTTCGCTGTTGCAGATTCCGCATGTGGTCGTTGCTATCAACAAGATGGACATGGTTGACTATTCAGAAGAGGTCTTCAACGCAATTAAGTCTGACTATTCATCTATGGCAAATCAGTTGAATATTAAAGATGTTACGTTTATTCCGATAAGTGCCCTGGTTGGTGATAATATCGTAAACGATTCGGTTTATATGCCCTGGTATAAAGGCCAGACTTTACTGCATTTTCTTGAAAACATCAGTTTAGTAAACGATATAAATCATACCGATGGACGCTTTCCCGTTCAATACGTAATACGTCCGCAATCGGATGATCTGCATGATTACCGCGGTTATGCCGGTAAAATAGTTAGTGGAATTTATAAAAAGGGCGATAAGGTTACCATATTACCTGAAGGCATTGAGTCGGAAATTGAAGCCGTGGAAGTTCATGGGAAGGAAGTGGATGAAGCTTATGCTCCCCAAAGCGCCGTTATTCGATTAAAGGACGACATTGACGTAAATCGTGGAAACGTAATTTCAACAGCAAGAAACCAGCCTAAAGTTGAACAGGAATTTGACGCTACAATATGCTGGATGGATAGCAGGCCGCTTGTTGCCGGAAACAAATATCTTCTCCAGGTTCAAAGCAAAACCGTACGCTGTGTTGTGCGTGACATTCATTACAAACTTGATGTCAATTCGCTGGAAAAGCTAACGGATGTTCAACAGGTTTCGTTGAATGACGTAGTGCAGGTTACGATAAAAACAGCTTCTCCTATCGTGTTTGACAGTTATGAATCGCTCCGGGCTAATGGCGGTGCTATTTTAATTGATGAAACAGCCTTTACAACCGTCGCGGGCTGCATGCTGCATTAGAAAATTGGGCGGACATACCGAACTGATTAATAATTTCGCTATTTTCATTGTTCTTAAATTTCGGCAATGGAGCTCGGAGGAAACTACCAGAATCTATTAATCAAAATCGATGCGTTTATTCGTAAATACTACCTCAACCAGGTTGTAAGAGGCTGCATTTATTTAGCGGCGTCGCTTTTTATATCTTATCTGCTGGTGACGTTTACCGAGTTTTACGGGAACTTTAGCCCAATTGTCCGAACGTTTCTTTTCTACGGATATATCATCATCAATTTGTTGATTTTCGTTCTGCTACTGCTAAGGCCGCTTTTGTCGTACTTTAACTTAGGAAAAGTTATCTCAGCCGAGCAAGCAGCCCTGATTATCGGCGATCATTTCAGTGATGTTAGTGACAAACTGTTAAATACTCTTCAGCTTAAAAAACTCGCGGAACAAAACCCAGAACAAGTTTCACTGATATCCGCTAGCATTAATCAGCGCGTATCCGAATTACGGCCGGTTCCTTTCGCATCCGCAGTTCGCATTAATGAAAACAGAAAATATTTGAAGTACGCGGTTGCGCCGCTCATCGTTATTGTGATTATCGCATTCACTGCACCTGCTATTTTCAGTGAGAGTACTACCCGGCTTATTGGTTACAATCGGGTGTTTGTAAAAAAAGCTCCCTTCGATTTTATTATAGAGAACAACTCCTTAAAATCTGTACAAGGTGATGATTTCGTACTGAAGGTTAAAATGACGGGAAATGAGATTCCTCAGGATATCTATTTACAGGACGGCCCGAATACGTTTAAATTGGACAAAAAAGATGTTATCCATTTCGAGTATGCTTTTAAAAATGTGCAGCAGACACAAGAGTTTAAGCTTGAGGGCGGTGATTTTACTTCGGAGAAGTATACATTAAACGTTCAGAAAAAACCATCCCTCATAAATATTGAAGCTGAGCTCAGATATCCATCATATCTGAATAAAAAAAGCGAACATGTCCAAAGTTTTAGCGACATAACCGTTCCTTGCGGCACATTAATCAGTTGGAAAATAGCCGCTCAGAATATTGATATGGTTGATATCAACGATGGAAAAAACATTGCTCATATCTCGCCTGGCGACTTATCTTATTCATTCAGAGCTTTGCAAAGTAGTCGTTACGACGTAATTCCCCGTAAAAATGAAGTAAAGAAACAACAGCCGATCAGTTACAAAATTGATGTTATCCCCGATTTAAACCCGGTAATCTCTGTAAATGAAAAACCTGATTCTGTAAACACTAACGTAAGGTATTTCGTAGGCAATATTTCAGATGATTATGGATTCAGCCGTCTCACATTTCATTACAGGACAGTTAGCAACGGCCAGTCTGGCAGAGATAAACAGCTAATCATCCCTTTTGATCGAGGAAATATCCAAAGTTCATTTTTTCATTTTTTTGATTTTAAATCAGCGAATGCCAAACCAGGGGAAAGCATCGAATATTATTTCGAGGTTTTTGACAATGACGGCGTACATGGACCGAAAATGAGCCGTTCGGAAATAAGGACTTTCAGTGTACCAACAACTGCAGAAACACAGAAAAAGTTGGATGAAGGCTCCGAATCGGTTAAGCAAAAAATGGATCGTGCGATAACAATTGCATCCCAGGTCGAGTCGCAAGCGAAAAAGGTAAATCAGCAACTTCTTAATAAAAAAGAGCTTTCTTTCGACGACAAAAAGCAAGTTGAGAACCTGTTATCGAAGCAAAAACAATTAGAAGATCTGGTAAAAGACATTCAAAAGGAAAACAAGCAGAATTTATTTGAGCGCCAGGAATCACAGCAGGAAAGGCAACAGATCGTTGAACGTCAGAAACAAATTGAGGATCTGTTTAATAATGTACTGGACGAGAAAACGAAAGAAATTTTAAAGAATATCCAAAAGCTGCTGGATGACAATAACAAAAGTCAAACTCGTGAGGAATTGTCGAAAATGCAGCTGGAAAATAAGTCACTTCAAAAAGAATTGGATCGTATTCTTGATTTATACAAACAACTGGAGTTTGATCAGAAACTATCTCAAACAATTGATAAACTTAACGATCTTTCAAAAGATCAGCAGCAATTATCGGATAAGTCTGCCAAAAAAAATCCGAATACTAATGATCTTAAACTACAACAGGAATCCTTAAATAAGGATTTCAAAGATTTAAAAGATCAATTGAGTGATTTGGAAAAAAAAGACAATGAACTTGGCGATAAAAACAATTTTGATGAGCAGAAAAATGAACAGCAGCAAATAGAGCAACAGCAGCAGCAAAGTTCAAAAGAACTTGACAATAACAATGCTGGCAAGGCATCACAAAGCCAGAAAAAAGCGGCACAACAAATGCAGCAGCTTAGTCAAAAGCTGCAGTCGATGCAACAAAAACAGGAGTCGCAGGAGAATCAAATAAATCTTCAAAACCTGCGTCAGATATTAAGCAAGCTGTTAACGGCATCATTTCAGCAGGAAAATGTTATGCAAACGGTCAGGACAACTAAACCTGTTGATCCGAATTATATCAAACTAACAGAGCGCCAGCGCGATTTGAAAGATAATCTTAAAAGTGTTCAGGATAGCTTATATCAGCTTAGCAAACGGGTTCCACAAATCGAATCGGTTGTCAACAAAGAAATAACTGCTATTAACAGCAATATGGATAAAGCCTTGGAGCTGCTGGGCGAAAGAAAAACCGCCGAAGCAAATAGCAGCCAGCAATATGCGATGACAGCCATAAACAACCTGGCGTTGATGTTAAGTGAAGTTGAAAACAAGTTGCAGCAGGCAATGAAAAATTCAAAACCGGGAAGCAGCGGGAAACAACCGTCATTATCACAGCTGAGCCAAATGCAAAATCAGCTAAATAAGAATATGGAGAAGGCACGGCAGCAAATGCAGCAACAAGGAAAAATGCCTGGTAGCCAGGGAAAAGGAATGAGCGAACAATTTTCGAGGATGGCGCAGCAGCAGCAAATGATACGGCAATCACTTCAGGATATTAATCGTGAAATGAATAAAGATGGTAAGGGTGGACTAGGTAATTTGGGTGATTTAACAAAACAAATGGAACAAACCGAGACTGATCTCGTAAACAAACGCATACAGCAGGAAACAATAAAACGCCAGCAGGATATACTGACCAAGTTATTGGACGCGGAAAAAGCTGAAAGAGAGCGGGATCAGGATCAAAAAAGGGAAAGTAAGCAAGGCACGCAAAATGCTTATAATTACAAAGCAGTTCTGGAGGAATACAAAAAAAACAAACAGTCAGAAACAGAGTTTCTTAAAACAGTAACGCCCTCTATGAACACATTTTATAAAATTAAAGTTGAAGATTATTTTAAATTCTTAAATTCGGGTAAATAATATGATCGATAACCGTGCTGATAGCAATGTGAAAACGGTTCTTTACACATTGCAACTACCCTCAACTCTTGAAAGCCTCACTTCAGTAGAAAATTTCGTTGACAAGATAAAAGATGAATACGACGTCCAGGAGGATACATATGCCAATATACTGACTTGTTTGAGCGAGGCAACTATCAACGCGATATTACACGGAAACAAAGAGGACAAATCGAAAAAAGTATTTATCAACCTCGAAGTAGTCGAAAACAGGAAACTGATATTCACGATAAGCGACGAAGGTGAGGGTTTTGACTATAGTCTTCTTCCGGACCCCACCGCACCTGAAAATTTAGAAAATCTTTCAGGAAGAGGCGTGTTCATTATCAAGCATCTTGCTGACCAGTGTATCTTTAATACTCAAGGCAATGAAATTGAATTACACTTTAAGATTTAATGCCAAAAAGTTCCATTCAATTTTTCTCTGAAGACATTCCGTTTATTTTAAAAAACAAGGGCAAAATCCGCCAATGGCTTGACACAACAATCAGGCACGAAGGCAAACATACCGGGATGCTGAATTTTATTTTCTGCAGCGACAGCTATCTTTTAAATATAAATCGCCAGTACCTCAACCATGATACATACACGGATATCATAACCTTTGATACCAGCGAAGAAAAAAAGGAGATTTCAGGAGATATCTTTATTAGCATTGAGCGGGTAAAAGAAAATGCTGTAAAATTTGGCGTATCCGAATTTGACGAGGTTTGCAGAATTGTCATACACGGAACCTTACATCTCATTGGCTATAAAGACAAAAGCAAAGCCGACAAAGCATTGATGACTCAAAAAGAAGATCAATACCTGTCGGCTCGAAGTTCTGTTTAGCAAAACTTTATTCCATCGGAATTTCGATAATTAAGACTTTTGCCTTTTCACTAATCTTGATATCAAACGATTCGGCATCATATACACCGACAGCGTCCCTCCTTCCAAGTTCTGTACCGTCAACAGATATATTTCCTTCTATAACGAATATATAAGCGCCATTGCCGGGGAATTTGATTGTATAAGACGTTTGTTGGCCTGGTTCGAAATCTCCTATTGAGAAATGTGCATCCTGGTTTATCCACATCGCTCCCTGCTGATCGTCTGGTGACACAACTGTCTTAAACTTGTTATATGTTTCGTCTGCGCTGTATTTCTTTTGATCATACCGGGGAGTTATATTTCGCTCCTTTGGGAATACCCATATTTGAAGCAGATTTACATCGTCCGTTGATGATGCGTTAAACTCAGAGTGCCTGATGCCGCTTCCGGCCGACATTATCTGTACTTCACCTGGAACAATATTGCCTTCAGAGCCGGTACTGTCTTTGTGCGCAAGAGTTCCTTTTAGCGGGATTGTAACGATCTCCATATTGTCGTGCCCGTGAGTTCCAAATCCCATCCCAGGAGACACTATATCATCGTTTAGAACCCTTAGTAGGCCGAAGTGGACCTTCTGTGGATCAAAGAAACCTCCAAAACTAAACGAGTGAGCCGCTTTGAGCCAGCCATGGTCCTGGATTCCCCTTTCAATTGCTTTGTGAACTATTTTTTTCATCTTTTTTGATTTTAAAAACTGAGATCATTTTAATCTCATTTAAATACATGTTTAAACACACAATTCTTATACCGTAATTTAATTTGCGTATTTTTGCCTTCTTTTATCCATTACGAATGACAAAGACAGCGATTATTGTTGGTGCAACCGGACTAATTGGCAGTCAGTTGCTTAAGCAGTTGGTAGCATCGGACGATTTTGCCCAGATAATTCTTTTTGCCAGGAGGGATATCGGTTGTTTATCTGCTAAAACCACGCAGCATATTATCGATTTTGATCATATACAAGATTATAGCAGTTTTATAAAGGGGGATGTTTTATTCTCATGCCTTGGTTCCACCAACAGCAAAACGCCCGATAAGGCCCTTTATAAAAAAGTAGATCTTGACTATACCCTTAGTATTGCTGAAATAGCAAAACAAAATGGTGTGGAAGATTTTCATGTTATATCGTCAATTGGAGCCGACGCGCACTCTTCAAACTTCTATTTAAAATTAAAGGGCGAGATAGAGGACCGTGTAAAGAAGATTAGCTTCAAAAGCACTCATATTTACCAGCCGTCGTTGTTGCTTGGAAAACGGCCTGAATTTAGAGTAGGTGAACGTCTGGCTCAAGTACTAATGCCTCTTATGAGCGTCTTTTTAATCGGATCATTAAGAAAATACAAACCAATAAAAGCTGAAGCAGTTGCTGCAGCAATGATAAACCAATCATTAAAAAATCTGAAGGGCGTATTTATTTACCCTTCAAACGAAATACAAAAATTAGCATGAGCATTCTATCGGTAGAACAGGTTGGACATTCGTTTCATGACAAATGGCTTTTTAAGGAAATTACTTTCGGACTTGCCAAAGGTCAACGCGTTGCTTTGGTGGGTTATAATGGTGCGGGCAAATCAACCTTGCTGAAAATTATCGCTGAACGGCTTAAACCGGATAACGGAAAAGTTGTAAAGGAAAAAGATCTCAATATCGGATACCTGGATCAGGATCCGGATTTTAAAGACTATGACACTGTCGCGGATTTTGTTTTTTCTCAGGACAACCTGCAACAGCAACTCATCCGGCAATACGAGGAAGCGATAGATTCAGATACCCTTGATGAGGACAAACTAAATGACCTGATAAATCAAATTAGCGAAACGAATGCTTGGGAATATGAAAATCAGATAAAGACAATTATTTCCAGGCTGTCCATAACGCGCATGGATCAAAAGATCTCCAGTTTGTCTGGAGGCCAGAAAAAGCGTTTAGCTCTTGCTAAGTTATTAATTGACGAACCGGATGTTTACATATTAGATGAGCCTACCAACCATTTGGATATTGAGATGATAGAATGGCTGGAAAGCTATTTCACCACTGGAAATAAAACTGTTCTGCTGGTTACACACGACAGGTATTTCCTGGATAACATCTGCAATAAAATACTGGAACTGGATTTCGGGAAGCTCTTTACTTATAATGGCAAATACAATTATTTCCTTGAGAAAAAAGCTGAACGGGCAGAACTTGATCAGATCGCCTATCATAAAAACAACCAGCTATTAAAAAAGGAACTCGAGTGGATGCGGCGGCAGCCACAAGCACGCGGAACTAAATCACAGGCCCGTATAGATTCTTTTTATGCTCTGGAAGAAAAAAGTAAAGCGAAGCCAAAAAACGAAAAGGTAGAGCTTAGCATGAAAGTGGCCCGCCAGGGAAACAAGATCGTGGAGCTTGAACACGTAAAAAAATCTTTTAACGATCATCTTATTATAACCAATTTCTCCTATGTTTTCAAAAAAGGTGATAGGATTGGCGTTGCCGGGAGAAATGGCTCAGGAAAATCCACACTGTTAAATCTTATAACAGGCGGCTTGTCTCCCGATTCAGGTAGCATAGTCATCGGAGAAACGACGGTATTCGGATACTACAATCAAAGCGGCCTTAATTTAAAAAGCGACAGTCGGGTTATTGACGTTGTAAAAGAAATAGCTGATTTCATACCGATGGCTGATGGAAAGACTATTACGGCATCCCAATTGCTTACCCAGTTTTTATTTCCGCCTGCAAGGCAATTTGAATTCGTAAGTAAATTAAGTGGCGGTGAGAAAAAACGCCTGCAACTTATGCGCGTTTTAATGAAAAATCCAAACTTTTTAATTCTGGATGAGCCTACCAACGACCTTGATATCGATACGTTAAATGTTCTCGAGGATTTTTTAGAATCTTATAAAGGTGTACTTCTATTAGTATCTCACGACAGATATTTAATGGATAAATTATCTGATCAGCTTTTCATTTTTGAAGACAATGCTCAACTTAAAATTTATTCAGGTAACTATACCAGCTATAGAACGGATAAACAAACCGCTGATTTGATTAGTAAAGAGAAAAAAGTTGAACCTAATCAGGCCAAATCAAGTGCAAGCAAAACGAAGCTATCATATAAGGAACAAAAAGAACTTGAAACCCTGGATATCGAAGTGGCTGAATTGGAGTCTAAAATAGCCTCTCTTCATCAAAGTATGAACAATACTGTTGATCATCAAGAACTATCTAAAATAACAGCGGAAATAACCGAATTAAAAGAAGAGGTTGAAGTTAAAAGCGAGCGCTGGCTAGAGTTAACCGAGTTAAGTGAATCTTAATGTTCCACGTGGAACATTAATAAAAACAAAGTGGACACGTTCCACGTGGAACATTGATATGTTTAAAGAATACGATGTAATAGTAGTTGGTGCCGGCCATGCTGGATGTGAGGCCGCTGCCGCTGCTGCAAATTTGGGATCGAGTGTGTTATTGATCACAATGAATATGAATACGATCGCCCAAATGAGCTGCAATCCAGCAATGGGGGGAGTAGCAAAGGGACAAATTGTTAGAGAAATCGACGCAATGGGTGGCTACTCAGGTATTGTTACCGATAAGACAAGTATACAATTCCGAATGCTGAATCAATCAAAGGGTCCGGCGATGTGGAGCCCTCGCGCTCAAAGCGATCGAATGAGATTTGCTGAAGAATGGCGCTTAACGCTTGAAAGGATCCCGAATATCGATTTTTGGCAGGATACTGTATCGTCGGTCTTGGTCAAGGGAAATACAATTCGCGGTATAAGAACATCTCTTGGAATTGAAATCGCATCTAAAGCTGTTGTTCTAACAAACGGTACTTTTTTAAACGGCCTTATTCATATTGGTGAAAAGAAATTCGGGGGTGGCAGGACCGCAGAAAAAGCGGCTACCGGTTTAACCGAGCAGCTAACTGACCTGGGTTTTGAAGCAGGTCGAATGAAGACAGGAACACCTCCCAGAATCGATGGAAGAAGTCTCGATTACACTAAGATGGAAGAACAGTGGGGAGATGAGGAAAGAGGCAGATTTTCCTTTACAGAGGTTGAAATGATCGAACAACAACGATGCTGTTGGATTACTTATACAAATGCATCTGTTCATGAGACGTTAAAGGAGGGTTTTGAAAAATCGCCCATGTTTACCGGCAGGATTAAAGGCCTTGGACCCCGCTATTGCCCATCTATCGAAGATAAAATTAACCGCTTTGCTGAACGTGAAAGGCATCAGATATTTGTAGAACCGGAAGGACTTAACACAGTTGAAATTTACGTAAACGGGTTCTCTACCTCCCTTCCTGAAGACGTGCAGTATAAAGCATTAACAAAAATACCAGGTTTCGAGAATGCTAAAATGTTCAGACCGGGGTACGCGATAGAATATGATTACTTTCCTCCTACCCAACTTTCGTTGACGCTTGAAACAAAGCTAATATCAAATCTATTTTTCGCTGGCCAGATCAACGGTACAACCGGTTACGAAGAAGCAGCTTGTCAAGGCTTTATTGCAGGAATAAATGCCCATCAAAAAATAACAGATCAACATGAGCTTATCATGAAACGATCTGAATCCTACATTGGTGTATTAATTGATGATTTGGTAACGAAGGGAACTGAAGAACCTTATAGAATGTTTACTTCAAGAGCAGAACACCGATTGCTATTACGCCAGGATAATGCCGACATTCGCTTAACACCCATCGCCCACAAACTAGGATTAGTTAATAACGAACGGCTTGAAAAAGTAAATAGCAAAATAACCGACGCACAGCGTATCGTTGATTTTGTTAAATCGGCATCTGTTTCACCAAGCCAGGTAAACGCCTTATTGGAAAATCTTGGTACATCGCCCATTACTCAAAATGTAAAGCTTTTTCAACTTTTATCGCGCCCTCAACTTTCCGTTTCTGATATAAGAAAAATCAGCAATGAACTGGATCAGTTGCTTGAAGGATATAAAAAAGAAACCATTGAAGAAGCTGAGATAAAAGTTAAATACGAAAGCTATTTTGAGAAAGAACAAGAAATCGTGACACGTATGAAAAAAATGGAAGATCAAACAATCAATCCTGATTTTGACTACCATAAGTTAGTGTCTCTTTCAAAAGAGGCAAGAGAGAAGTTAATGAAAATCAAACCCCGAACTTTGGGTCAAGCTTCACGAATTTCCGGAGTCTCACCATCTGATATCACAGTTTTAATGGTTCATGTATCTAAATAACTGAAAATCAATATTTTATAAAAAATTAATTATAATCGATTATTTTTCATTTCGAATGATAATCTTTACAAAATAACAAAAATCGTTTAAACAGCTTATAAATGCCTTATTTTCGGAAGACCTACTTTAACGAAATTTATTTAATCTTATTTATTAGCATTTTAATCTGTTTTGGGTGCGCAAGTATACAATCACCAACAGGGGGGCCAAGAGATAAAACTCCTCCTAAAATTTTACGTGAAGCCCCAAAGAATCAAACAAGAAATTTCAACGCAAAGCAGATCAATATTCAGTTTGATGAATTTGTAAAACTTAGTAATGAATTTAAAGAGATTAGTATTTCTCCGGAGATGGAGAAGCTTCCGATATTTAAAGTAGTAAAAAAGGTGCTTGAGATTAAGTTCCAGGACACGCTTATGAAAAATACTACCTATACAATAAATTTCGGAAAAGCTATAGTTGACTATAATGAAGGCAATATCCTTAAAAATTACAGCTATGTTTTCTCGACGGGAAATACCATCGACTCCTTAAGTATCTCAGGTAATGTTATTAACTCGATTACAAAAACGCCTGAAATGGAAACGACGGTATTTATTGTACCGGTAAAACAAGATACCATATTCGGTAAACGCAAGGCAAGTATATTTACCACTACCGATTCATCAGGGAATTTTGCCCTTCATAATTTACGAGCAAATCAGTATAAAATTTATGCTGTTAAAGAAACCGGTGGCGGAGATAGAATTTATAACTCACCAAATGAAGATGTAGCGTTTCTTAAAGATACTATTAACCTAAAGGGCAATATAAGTAATATTAAACTTCAAACATTTAAACAGCCTGCTTCAGTCTTTAGAACCGTCGAGCGAAAGTTATTTAACGATGGGCATTTGCTCTATACCTTTAACAGGCCAATAGAGAAACCCTCTTTTAAAATACTCGATCCGCAGGATTTTGATTCCAGGAAAATAACGGAATTTAATAAAGCAGGAGATTCAGTACTTGTCTGGGTTCCGGAAATAAAATTCGATAGCTTAACTACCAGTATATCAGATGCCGGCGTGCCCCTGGATACGATTGTAATTAAAAGAAATAAACGGGACACTTATAACTCAACAGTTCAGATATATGATAACTTATCTGGCCAGCGGGTCAAAACTAAAGGTGACATATTGCTTACTATGTCTGTACCTTTATCTGCTATAGACCAATCTAAAGTTCAACTTACCGAAGATTCAATACCTGTAAAAAACTTCCGAATTACAAAAGATACTACATCTCAAAGAAGGTATAAACTTTCATACCCATGGCGCTCAAAGAGGCAATATGATTTAAAAATAGCCGACAACGCGGTTACCAGTATAATGAACGGAAAAAATAAGTCATATGCTAAATCACTCTCCGCCTATATAGATGATAACTTCGGAAACCTTCTTTTAAATGTTACTGTACCTGATTCATCTAAACAATACATTGTCCAGCTTTTGGGAAATTCAGACGATGTCGTTAAAGAAAACCTAATTAAAAAATCCGGCAAAATTCAGTATATCGGGCTACCCGCAGGTAAATATAAAGCCAGGATCGTTTATGATTTAAATAATAACGGTAAATGGGACACAGGAAATGTTATCAAACAAATACAACCAGAACCTATTATGAACAATGATAAGGAGTTCAGCCTTCGCCCAAGCTGGGATCTAGAAGATGTTTTAACTATCCCGCCGGTTCCGTAAACCAGGAGGAATAAAGCTTATAATTTTCAGGTAATTTGTTCAACAACTCACGCTGTTCTTCTGTGATCGGTTTAATCTTTTTTGCTGGCGTACCAGCATATAAATAACCGCTCTCACAAAGGGTATTTTCAAGAACAACTGAACCTGCGGCGATTATACAATAAGGTTCTATAACGGCATGATCCATCACTACAGCGCGCATACCTATTAATACGTTATCATTAATAATACAGCCGTGAACTATCGCCAAATGGCCGACAGATACATTGTTGCCAATAAAAGTCGCCGCTTTCAAATAAGTACAATGGATCACAGCGCCATCCTGAATATTGGTATTATCTCCGATAGTAATACTGTTAACATCTCCCCTAACCACAGCGTTGAACCATACCGAGCAGTTTTTTCCAATAACTACGCTTCCAACAACAGTTGCGTTTTCTGCTATAAAACAATTCTCTCCAAAACTTGGCTCAACTCCTTTTACAGGTAAAATAACTGGCATAATTAAAAAATTGTATCCTCCAAAGTTTTCTGATGTTCCGGGTAATCTGTGGTGTAGTGTAGTCCCCTGCTTTCCTTACGTAATTTTGCCGATTTAATTACTATGTAAGCCGTTTGAATAACATTACGAAGTTCGCATAACTTTACAGACAGCTTGGTTTTTTTGTAAAAACTTTCTGTTTCGTCATACAATAAACCAAGTCGGCGCAACGCCCGTTCAAGCCTGAAATCGGACCTGACAATTCCCACGTAATCGCTCATTACACGTTGAGTTTCACGCAGATTATGAGTTACTAATATGTCTTCGTTTGATAACTGCGTATTTGTTTCGTCCCATTCAGGTATATTATCAGGAACATTATAATCTCTAAACTTTCTGATGCTATCCTCATAAATACGATGAGCAAACACCGTTGCTTCGAGCAACGAATTAGAAGCCAGCCTGTTCGCTCCGTGCAAACCGGTTGACGAACATTCACCGCAAGCATACAATCTTCCTATAGATGATTGTCCATATTCATTAACCATTATACCACCACACATGTAATGAGCCGCCGGCGTAACAGGTATCATATCTTTAGTCATATCAATACCTATACTTAAACACTTTGCATAAATATTAGGAAAATGCTTCAGAATGTCTTCCTTGGAACGATGCCTGATATCTAAATATACATAGTCGTCTCCCGATTTCTTCATTTCCGCATCGACCGCACGGGCTGTTATATCTCTGGGCGCTAGTGATTTCCGCGCATCGTAATTTTGCATGAACTCATTCCCATCCCTGGTTTTTAATATACCGCCAAATCCTCTAACCGCTTCAGAAATAAGAAATGATGGATATTCGCCTGGATTGTATAACGCTGTTGGATGAAACTGAATGAACTCCATATTCCGAACTTTCCCTTTTGCACGGTAGACCATCGCTATTCCATCACCAGTAGCAATTACAGGATTAGTTGTATGCATATAAATATGTCCGGCACCTCCAGTCGCCATTACAGTAACACGAGCCAGAATTTTCTCAACGGCATTTGTTACCGTATTTAACGCATAAATTCCATAACATTCAATGTCTCCTGAATTACGGCTTACAAAATCTCCTAAATGATGCTGCGTAATGAGCTCTATCGAAAAAAAATGTGTTAATAACTCAATATTTGGTTCCTCCTTAACTTTTTCAAGCAAGGCACGTTCAATTTCAAAACCCGTAATATCCTTATAATGAAGCACTCTGTGTTCAGAATGACCACCTTCTTTGGCTAAATCATAGATTCCCTGATTCGTCATATCAAAGTGAGTGCCGTAATCTATAATCTCCTGAATGCGCTCCGGTCCTTCTTTTACAACCACTTCCACAATATGTTTATCACATAATCCATCACCGGCAATAAGAGTATCTTCTATATGTTTGTCGAAAGAATCTTCTTTATCCACAACTACAGCTACCCCACCCTGGGCATATTTAGTGTTGGATTCGTCGGCATTTGCTTTTGTAACTATCAGTACCTTACCATGTTTTGCCGCCTTTAGTGCAAAACTTAAACCAGCTATTCCTGAACCTACAATTAAGAAATCAACATTCCTCATGGAAAATTTTTAAATGTTTTAATGAGCCAAACACAAAGATGTTAATAAGCGGCTGAAAGATGTTAATTTTGCATTAAATCAGGTGAATTAATTTTTAAAGATTCCTGATACATGTTAAGTATCGCTGATCGTCGCCTAGTTATCGTTAAATTATAAGCATAGTTACGTCTGATATTAACAAAGAACCGACAGCTACTAATTAACGGCAGAAAGAAATTGAATTTTCTTTGCTACTTATAATATATTATTTATCAATCGATTAAGTAGTTGATAACGTTGATAACTTGTTGAAAAGAAATTTAAAACCAAATTCCTTTAAAAAAGTTTAGCGACTTTCTAACAATACCAACATGCTAATAAACAATAAGAATATTTTAAATTAAATAATTAGTATTTATTGAAGTGTAGATAAATGAATATTTTAGAAGAAATAAATATCAAGGGTTTTGTTGATGAGCCGATCGATCCAACACTTGATTTGTTTGAAGAAATTGAACGACTTAAAAAGGAAAAAAATGCTGTTATACTTGCGCACTATTACCAGGAACCGGATATTCAGGATATTGCGGATTATATAGGCGATAGCCTCGGGTTATCACAGCAGGCTGCTAAAACCGATGCGGATATTATTGTTTTTGCAGGGGTGCACTTCATGGCTGAAACAGCAAAAATTTTGTCTCCCTCAAAAACAGTTCTGTTGCCGGATGTGAAAGCTGGATGCTCATTATCAGATAGTTGCCCGCCGCATCTATTTGCAAAATTTAAAGAGAAATATCCAGATCACCTGGTAATAACTTATGTAAACTGCACTGCCGAACTTAAAGCTTTAAGTGACATTGTTTGTACCTCGAGCAATGCCGTACAGATTGTAGAAAGCTTACCAAAAGACCAGAAAATTATATTCGGGCCAGACAAAAACCTGGGCGCTTATGTGATAAAGAAAACTGGCAGGGATATGGTTTTGTGGAATGGAGCGTGCATGGTTCATGAAATATTTTCAGAGCAGCGGATTGTTAAATTAAAAGAACGCCATCCAAATGCCCGTTTTATCGCGCATCCCGAGTGTGAAGACGTTGTTTTAAAAATGGCCGATTACGTTGGATCAACGACCGGTTTATTGAAATACACTGTTGATAACCCGGCAAAGGAATTTATCGTTGCAACGGAAAGCGGAATAATCCACCAAATGGAAAAGGCAAATCCTGATAAAGTGTTCATTCCCGCGCCTCCAAATAACGCTTGCGCATGTAATGATTGTCCTCATATGAAGAGAAATACGCTCGAAAAACTTTATCTCTGCCTGAAAAATGAACTTCCGGAAGTTACAGTTCCAATGAATGTGATTGAAAAAGCAAGAAAACCGATTGAACGCATGCTCGAAATATCTGAGCGTTTAGGATTATAGTAAAAGGCTGGTTTTTACCGGCCTTTTTTATTGTAAGAATATTTACTTACATATTTTATTAACTTGTCCGCTTGTTAAAAATGGACAATCCTAAAAATATACTTAGAAATTACGCAGGAATACTGCTTTTATTAACTGGGATAACTATTGGAAGCATAGCTGGTTTTTTCCTGGGCGATAAGGTCACTGTATTAAAACCACTTGGTGATATTTTTCTAAATCTTCTTTTCACAGCGGTTATTCCGTTAGTCTTTTTTGCAGTTTCTTCGGCAATTTCCGGCCTCGACAGATCGACAAAAATCGGTAAACTGATGACCGTAATGTTTTCGGTTTTTCTGTTAACTGTACTAATATCAGCGATTATTACGATTGTTGGTACTTGGCTGTTCCCTATAAACCAGCACAGCAGCATTGTTAAGCAAGCGATAGAAAATCACGAAGTAAAAACAGTTGGAGAAGAATTAACCCAACTATTGACAGTCGGCGAGTTTTCGGATCTGCTTTCCAGAAAAAGCATGCTCGCTTTAATAATTTTTTCCGTACTGGTTGGCTTCGCTTCATTACATTCAGGTGAAAGTGGAGAATCGTTCCGAAAGTTTCTTACTTCAGGAACAGAAGTGATGAAGAAACTGGTGGTAATCATCATGAAGCTAGCGCCGATCGGTTTAGGAGCTTATTTTGCTTACCAGGTGGGAGTTTTAGGGCCGCAGCTTTTTGGTACTTACGCCCGAGCTTTAGGTTTGTATTATGGTTTGGGACTTTTTTACTTTATAGTCTTTTTCAGCTTGTACGCTTTTGTGGCTGGAGGCTACAGCGCTGTTAAGAGATATTGGAAAAATAATATTATCCCATCGCTAACTTCAGTTGGTACATGTAGCAGCATCGCGAGTATTCCGGCTAATCTCGACGCCTCTGTTAAAATGGGCATTCCTTCATACATCGCAAACGTAACAATGCCGCTGGGTGGCACATTACATAAAGACGGCTCCAGTATCAGTTCGGTAATCAAAATAGCGGTTGTGTTTGCCATTTTTGGAAAAGACCTAGCGCATGTGGATACAGTTTTGCTAGCTCTGGGAATAACCGTGCTTGTAAGTGTTGTTGAAGGAGGAATACCAAACGGCGGTTATATAGGAGAATTATTGATGATATCCGCTTATCATTTACCACCTGAAGCATTGCCTCCGGCCATGATTATCGGAACACTAGTTGATCCGATGGCGACGCTTTTGAATGTTACTGGAGACACTGCTGCAGGTATGCTTATAACCAGGATTATGGAAGGTAAAAACTGGCTTTCTAAAACTGTTACTTCATGATTTCAAGAAAATTAGTTTTCATTATTATTTCGATTCTGACTTATAATTTGTCCACAGCACAGCCGGTACAAATTGGCGGTACCTATAATTCTCAACAACTTGTGATAGTAAAAACCATCGGTTGGAACGATATACACGGCCGTCTAACAGCTTATGAATGGAATGATTCGAAGTGGAAAGAAGTGTTAAAAGATATTCCTGTTATTGTTGGAAGAAGCGGTTTGGCATGGGGAAAGAGCCTGTTAAAAACACAGAATACGGAAGGGAAACAAAAGAAAGAAGGCGACGGAAACTCACCAGCGGGTATTTTCAAGCTAACAGGTCTATTTGGGTATAATGATTTTGATTCAAAAATGAATTCGTTGAAAGTGGACACGGCAACTTATTGTGTAGATGATCTCAAGTCAAAATACTACAACCGAATTGTTAAAACTGATACGGTTAAAAAGGAATGGAATTCTGCCGAAACGATGAAATTAAAAGATGATGAATATAAGTACGGAGTTTTTGTAGCCTACAATACGTCAGAGATTGAACCCGGAAAGGGCTCATGTATCTTTATGCATATATGGAAAAACAGTGAGAATCCTACGTCTGGCTGTACAGCTATGACGGAAGAAAACATCATCAAACTCATTAGTTTTCTGGATAAAAATAAGAATCCTTTGCTCATCCAGTTGCCTGCCAACGAATATAAAAAGCTCGGTAAAACATACATCTTGCCTTAAGTTTTCGCAATTTTGCAAAACATTCGAGTATTATGTTTGAAAATAACGAGCGCACGGATCTTGATAAACTAGGAGAATTCGGTTTAATTGATCATCTGACTAAGAATATACAGCTTCATGACAAAACAACGGTAAAAGGTGTTGGTGATGATGCAGCTGTTCTTGATTTTTCTGGACGCCGAACACTCGTTTCAACCGACCTTTTACTGGAAGGAATTCATTTTGACCTGGCTTATACGCCTTTAAAACATCTTGGCTATAAATCCATACAAGTTAATTTAAGTGATATTTATGCGATGAACGGCGAAGCGTCGCAGGTGACTGTTTCTATTGGTATATCAAGCAAATTTCCATTAGAGGCGGTTGAAGAACTTTACAGCGGAATGCTGCTGGCGTGCGACCGTTATAAAATCGATTTAATTGGAGGCGATACAAGCGCTTCTAAGCAAGGATTAATAATAAGCGTAACAAGTATCGGTCATGCTAAAGAAGAGGACATCTGTTATCGTAATGGCGCCCAGGAAAACGATCTCTTATGTGTATCGGGTGATTTAGGAGCGGCTTATGTAGGATTACAGCTGCTTGAACGTGAAAAATTAGTATTCTTGGAGAATCCAAATATTCAGCCGGATCTCGAAGGTAAGGACTACATTGTGGAGAGGCAGCTTAAGCCGGATGCGCGAGTTGATGTGATAAATCTTCTTAAAGAAATGAAAATTAAGCCGACCAGTATGATCGATGTTTCTGACGGATTGGCATCTGAAGTTTTACATCTATGCAAAAACTCGGATAAAGGCTGTGTGGTGTATGAAGAAAAAATTCCGATCGATCCGATGACCTATGATACAGCGCGTGAATTTAATCTCGATCCAACGGTTTGTGCATTAAGCGGCGGCGAAGATTATGAATTACTTTTCACAGTCAAACAATCTGATTACGATAAGATAAAAAATTCGCCGGACATAACAATAATCGGCCATATAACCGAAAGTTCAGCCGGAACCCACCTGGTATCAAAATCAGGAAATGTTCATCAGCTTAAAGCGCAGGGATGGAACGCTTTTAAAAATTAGGATAAGATCAGACAAGTATTTGCGAAATAATCATTAAGAAAACGGCTTTATAAAGGCATAATTTCGGATGTTGAAATACTCGTCCAGAGTTTAAAATCCTGAAATGAAGAAACTTTTAATTTGCCTGCCGTTTTTGCTGGCTATTTTTAAACCTGCCATTTCGCAGGAATTCAATATTAAAAATTTTGGAGCTGTACCGGATGGGAAAACCGTCAGCACAAAAGCTATTCAAAAAGCTATTGACGCCTGCAATGCCGCAGGCGGCGGTACAGTTTTAATACCTGCAGGCGAGTTTCTAAGCGGAACAATCAATTTAAAAAGCAATATTAATTTTCATCTCGAAAACGGTTCGATACTAAAAGGTAGTCCGAACCTTAAAGATTATTTTGAATATACTATGCCCGAATATGGAGTTAACCATTATGGCATGATCTATACTTCCGGCGCTGAAAATGTTTCAATAACGGGAATGGGAACGATAGATGGAAATAGCGCTGTTTTTTTCGATTGGGATAAAGCCAAAGTTATTGATGATAAAACTAAAAGCTATACCAGGCAAAAGGAAAATTACCGGAAAGTTGAGAGCGGTATCGGGGATGGCCCTGTAGTTCCTAAGGACAGACCGCGGCAAATGGTCGTTTTCACGGAATGTAAAAATGTGCAGGTAAGGGACGTTTCTTTAATAAATTCTCCTTTTTGGACACTCCATTTTGCCGACTGTGACGCGATACTAGTTAACGGTATTAAATTATGGTCGAATTTACTTGTACCAAATGCCGACGGCGTCGATTTTACAAGCTGCAATAATGTTCGCGTGTCTGATTGTGATATACGCGCCGGAGACGATGCATTGGTAATTAGTGGATATAATCATCATTTTGAAATACCAGGATTTAAGCATTTAAGGCATATTTCGGAAAACTTTACTATTACAAATTGCAATCTTCAGTCTGCAAGCAGCGGGATTCGTATAGGCTTTCTGGATCAGAATTCTGTAAGAAATATCCAGGTAAGCAATATCAATATTACTAATTCAACCCGGGGCATTGGAATTTTCCTGAGGGACGAAGGATCATTGGAAAACATAAATTTTTCAAATATTTATATCGAAACTAGACTGAGAACCGGCGACTGGTGGGGTAACGGAGAACCAATCCATATTTCTGCAATCAGAGGAAATGAAGGCGTTAAATTAGGAACGATCAGAAACATTACATTTGATAACGTCAGCTGTAAAAGCGAAAACGGAATTTTAATATACGGCACGGATGAAAGTATAATAAAAGATGTGTCGTTTAACCGTCTCAATTTACAAATGACGGCTGGGAAATTGAATAATGTAGCCGGCGGAAATATTGATTTGCGCGGCGTCAACGGAGAACAAAACCAGATTTTTAAAAGCGATATATCCGCGATATATGCTCAGCAGGTTAACGGAATTCAGTTGGATAATGTAAACGTAAGCTGGGATAAGTCTATAAAAGAAAGCTATTTTACAAACGCGTTTACTATTAAAAACTTTGAGGATCTCCAGCTAAAAAATTTTAAAGGAACTTCATCGCCGTCAAATCCATCGCTGAAAATAATATCGCTTAAGGGCGGGGAAAACGCAGAAGTTGAGGCCTTAAAAAATCAGGTCGAAACACAGAATGTTAAGGAATTAAAGTTTATTAAATAAATGGGCTACTCCTCTTCGCCTAATAGCTTCTGATCAATTTGCTTAGTGGCTTTTGCGCCAAGCTTACGCAGGTTTTCCACGCGACCAACAAGATTTCCAGAGCCGTCTCTAAGCTTGTTCATTGCGTCTTTGTAAGATTTATCAGTTCGTTCAATGGAATCTCCAACTTTGCGAAGGTCCTCCGTAAACAACACGAATTTATCGTAAAGAGCACCCGCTTTAGTAGCGATCTCAATGGCATTGCGTGTTTGCTGCTCCTGTTTCCAGATAGAGGCTATTGTTCTTAAAGTCGCGAGCAAAGTAGAAGGTGTTACAATAACCACTCGTTTGTTCCATGCGAAATCAAAAAGGTCAATATCGTTTTGAATTGCGATTGCAAAAGAAGATTCGATAGGTACAAACAGTAACACAAAATCCGGCGAGTTGATGCCGTAAAGGTCCTGGTAATTTTTTGAACCGAGACCGCCGATATGACTACGTATCGAGGTTAAATGGCCTTTTAAATGTAAAACGCGATCATCCTCGGTCTCGCAGTTAACCAATCGCTCGTAAGCAATCAGTGATACTTTTGAATCAATAATTACATGTTTGTTATCAGGCAATGAAATAACAACATCAGGCTGCAGGCGATTGCCGTTTTCATCGGTGAAGCTTGATTGTTTGCTGTAACTTTCGCCTTCAATAAGTCCGGAGGCTTCGAGTATCCTGTCTAAAACAACTTCTCCCCAGTTTCCTTGCTTTTTACTATCTGCTTTTAGGGCTTTGGTTAAATTATTGGCTTCCTCGCTGATTTGCTTGTTAAGTTCCATCAGTTTAGATATTTCACCTTTCAGCACGTTGCGTTCATCGGATTCGGATTTATAAACCTTTTCAACCTTTTCTTCAAAGGCCTTGATATTTTCTTTCAGGGGATTTAGCAGGATATCCAGGTTACTACGGTTAGCTTCAGTAAATTTCTGCGTTTTTTCATCAAGGATCTTATTGGCGATCAGTTCAAAATCCTTGTTAAATTTTTCCTGGTTACGTTGTATATCTTCCTTTTGTTCTGCGATTTTCTCTTTTTGAGCCTGGAAAAATGAACGGGCACTTTCCAGGGATTTGTTTGCTTCAGCTAGTTTTAAACGTTCGTTATTCAGCTCAGCTAAAATTCTTTCCTGTTCCTCTTTCAGGAGCGCGGTAATATTTTCTCTTTCGGCATTTAAACTGCTGGCGCGTTCTTCCGCCTTGGCGAGATTGATTTTTAGCGATTCATTGTCAAGCTTCAGTTGATTAAACTCTTCTGCTGAAATTAAACCGATTGGTTGCGGCCTCTTCACAAATAACACTACTGCAACGATTAAAATAATAACAGCTACAGCTAAAATAACAGGATCCATTTTGCTAAAAATATTATCAAACGAAGGTAGTAATTTGATGCTATTTGAATGAATATTTATTGATGACGAATTTGATTTAACTTTTAAAGTGTTAGAAATGTCAAATGTAAACTTCCTCCCAGAATACCTTGAACATTATTAAAATCGATTTACTCAGAAAGTAAATAGTTATAAATGAACTGTTTTTGGTGGAAGTGTTGTGACAATAAACTGCAAGTATGTCAGGCCCTGTTTAACTAAATTTTTAACGGAATACTTTTTGAATATCTTTATTCTAAAGATTAAAAAAATGGGATTATTAATTTTTGTAGTTATAGCTGTTGCCAGTTTTGCTGTTCAATGGCGCTTTAAAAATAAATTCAAAACATATTCTGAAACACCTATACTTTCCGGCTTAAGCGGAAAAGAGATTGCTGAAAAAATGCTTCATGACAATGGAATTTTTGATGTTCGGGTAGCTTCAGTAAACGGCCAGCTGGGCGACCACTATAATCCGGCAGACAAAACGGTTAATTTAAGCCCGGAGGTTTATAGCGGACGAAGTGTTGCATCAGCTGCGGTTGCTGCGCACGAATGCGGTCACGCTGTTCAGCATGCAAAAGCATATAGTTTCCTGCGCTTTAGGACAGCGATGGTTCCTGTGGTGAGTGTAGCTTCAAACCTTTTGCAGTGGGTATTTATGCTCGGTTTAATTATGGCATTTTCGAGCATGGGCTATTATATGCTCCTAATCGCTTTTGGTGCGATGGTCGTAGTGACTTTGTTCAGCTTAATTACTCTTCCGGTAGAATTTGACGCAAGTAACCGTGCGCTCGCCTGGCTGCAAACCAATCGCGGTATTATGCAAACCGGATTGGAAAATGAGCAGGCTAAGGATGCTTTATGGTGGGCTGCCATGACTTACGTAGTTGCCGCTTTAGGTTCACTGGCGCAGCTGCTTTATCTGGCAATGATGTTATTCGGAGGCAGAAGAGATTAGATTTAGCAATATAAATGCAAAAGAAAGGCCCGTCGATTTTCGACGGGCCTTTCTTTTAAAACTTATTAATTTAAGCGATAAGGCGCGATTAAGTGGAATTCCGGAATTTTTACAACAAAATTCTCATTATCAAGCAGCCTTGTCATTTGATAATTTCCCTTCATGCTGCCCATATCCGATTTAAGATTACAACCGGAAACATACATATGGCTCTCACCAGGTTCAATAACAGGTTGTTGTCCAACAACGCCCTCTCCATCGACTTCTCTGCGAGATCCGTTTGAATCAAAAATATCCCAGTGGCGGCGCATTAACTGTACGCTGTAATCAGTTAAATTTTCAATTTTTATTTTATAGGCGAACATAAAATGCTCGTTTTCCGGATTTGAATATTCTGGCTGATAAAGGGTTTCCACAGATACTTTTACGCCGCTGGTAATTTGTGCTATCATAAAAAATATTTTTGGGTAAACGGGTAACGCTTATTTATCAAAAATCAAGCCATTTCGGCTTCAAAGGTCTCAGTAATTTCATCTAACACCGATCGAATATCTGCAACATTTTCCGATGATACCAGCTTCATACGGAACTCCTTAAAGTTAGGGATTCCCTTGAAGTAGTTTGAATAGTGTCTGCGCATTTCAAAAATGCCGGTTTTTTCACCTTTCCATTCGATTGATTTGTTAAGATGCGTAAGGCAAACATCAACACGTTCTGCAATTGTGGGGCCGGCAAGCGTTTCACCTGTTTCGAAAAAATGTTTTATTTCTCTGAATATCCAGGGATACCCAATAGCAGCACGACCGATCATTATTCCGTCTACCTCGTATTCTAAACGCCAGTTTGCAGCTTTTTCAATACTGTCTACATCACCGTTTCCGAAAATCGGTATGCCGATACGTGGATTACGCTTAATATCGCGGATCATGCTCCAGTCCGCCTGGCCTTTATACATTTGTGAACGTGTACGCCCATGAATAGTCAGCGCTTGAATGCCGACGTCCTGCAACCTTTCGGCCACCTGGTCAACGTTCTTTGTATTATCATCCCAGCCAAGGCGGGTTTTAACAGTAACGGGTAGATGGGTTGATTCTACAACAGCTTTTGTCATAGCGGTCATCTTATCGATATCCTGAAGTAAGCTGGCGCCGGCGCCTCTGCACGCCACATTTTTAACCGGGCATCCGTAATTGATGTCAATCAGATCAGGGTTTGCAAGGGTAGCGATACGCGTTGCCTCGCGCATACTTTCAATATTGCTTCCAAATATCTGGATGCCTATCGGGCGCTCGTATTCGAAAATATCCAGTTTCTGGCGGCTCTTGGCCGCGTCACGAATCAGACCTTCGGAAGAGATAAATTCTGTATACATCATATCAACGCCATTTTGTTTACACACATAACGAAACGGCGGATCGCTCACATCTTCCATCGGTGCGAGCAGGAGCGGGAATTTCCCCAGATCAATATTTCCTATCTTAACAGACATTACCTATCTTCAACGCTTAATTTTCAGGGCATTAAATTACAGCTGCAAATTTACAAATTATTAAAAATCAAATGCCTGTGCATACGTCATATCAGCGCCATCCTTTAAAGTCTTTGATTTACCTGCTTTTATTGATGTTCGCAGGAGCCATCGTGTTTGCTATTATTGGTATTGTGTTGGGTTTTGCTTTCTTCAATCTCAGATTGTCTGATCTGAGCGAACCGCTGAATGCGCAGAATTCCGAAATATTAAATGCCTTTAAAGTTATTCAGGTTTTGTCAACTATCGGAACGTTCATTGTTCCGGCAATGATCTTTGCAAAGATTGAAGAACAAGATATTCCTGGATATTTGAAGTTTAATTTTTCACAACCATTAACGCTGTTTTTATTGTCGGCACTGGTAATTATCGCTTCCGTTCCTTTGCTTGAGTGGGCCATCACATATAACGAAAACATACATTTTCCCGTCTCATTAAAATGGCTGGAAAACTGGATGCGGGCGCAGGAAGATAAGATGGATGACCAGGTTAAGGCGTTGCTTGTAATGCATACACCTGGCGAGCTCATCATTAATCTATTTATGATCGCCATTATTCCGGCTATCGGCGAAGAATTTTTTTTCAGGGGATGTTTACAAACCACATTATTACGCTGGTTTAAAAATACGCATGCTGCTGTTTGGGTTACTGCAATAATTTTTAGCGCCATCCATATGCAGTTCCTGGGGTTTATACCCAGAATGCTTCTGGGCGCAATCCTGGGATATTTATTCGTTTGGGGTAAAAGCATATGGTTGCCTGTGGCAGCACATTTTACCAATAATGCGGTTAGTGTTTTAGCGGCGTATTATAACCAGAAAAAAGGTGCGGATATTGAACACATGGATCAGGTAGCGCAGTTTCACTGGTATCATTACTTACTCAGCGCCATTTTTACGGGGGCGATTTTATTTGCGTTTTACCAGCTTGCGGTTACTAAAAAAGCTTTATCGTCTGATGGAGAACGATTGGATTAAAATTTATACCTCGCATGATTTTTACAAATCAGAACTAATACGGCAGTTGCTTGCCGATCATGAAATGGAGGCGGTGCTGATGAACAAACAAGGGTTTCCATACAGGCATGGTGAGGTAGAAGTGTATATTCACCAGGAAAACTTTCATCAGGCTATAGAGCTGATTATAAAAAACGATTATTAATGAAGACAAGGGCAATTACAGGTTTTTTTTTCGTGGTGGTTATGCTGGCGTCCGAGCTTTTGGGTGTTTATGCTTTTGCCTTCTTCTTTTTGGTCTTAAGTGTACTGAACCTTAATGAGTTTTATAGCCTTGTTAAAAACGAAAGGATAAGCCCACAACGTATCAATGGATTGCTGCTTGGCGGAGCACTTTTTGTAACTGTCGTATTTTGGCATGTTTTTGATTTTCCGGCACATTATTTCCTTGCGGCCGTACCCCTGCTTACATTGATTTATATCGCAGAACTTTATCGAAAAAAAGATAATCCATTTATTAACATCGCTTTTACCTTTACCGGAATTGTATTTTGTGTTATACCATTTTGCTTTTTCGCGCTGCTTGCATTTTTGGATGGATCGTTTGAATATCATCTGCCCTTAGGCTTTTTATTGCTGCTTTGGTCAAGTGATACCGGCGCTTACCTTTTTGGCGTAAAATTGGGAAAGAATAAGCTTTTCGAACGGCATTCGCCAAAAAAGACTTGGGAAGGATTTTTCGGCGGCTTGCTCACAAGCCTTGTTGTTGCCTTTATTTTAAGTTTATATTTTAAAGAACTTGCTTTCGTTCACTGGGCAGTTGTTTCGGTGATAATCGTAGTTTTCGGAACAATAGGCGACTTAACCGAATCAATGTTGAAACGAAGTATGAATATAAAAGACTCGGGCAGCATTCTTCCTGGCCACGGCGGTTTGCTTGATCGCTTCGACGGATTATTCCTATCTGCGCCGGTAGTTTTTACTTACTTATATTTTATCACGATGGTTTAAACCATATCTGCAAAAGTGCGTTATGCATAAGCTCAACTGAATGGAACAAATCAACGACGAAAACGAATTTCAACCTCAAAATTCCGGTTTAAAAAAGGATAAATCCCTTTTATACATGGGAATTATTTTGGGTACTATCATCATGGTAATGGGTTATTTAACATTGTTTGTTGATGATCCCTGGAAAATATTCAGAGGCGATGATAAGCCTATAACAGTTATAGACGATAACTCAAAATTGCTTGAAAAAACTGAAGAGATGAGTGATGAGCAGGTTCGGAAATCGCTCATCAAGTTTATCGAAGCATTTTACTTTGACCAGCGGCGGGGTTATTTCGATCCGCCTAGTTATTTTGCTCCAATTACCGAAACGTTTTATAATTTCCATAATCTGACGTACGAGCGGTTAAAAAACCTATACTGGAAACGCAAGGCTGATATGGAGAATCTCAAATCGAACTGGATTGTTTCTAGCCTGGATTTCCAGCGTGTCGGCCAGCGTATCGAGGCTACTTACTGGGTTAAGGAAAGTTACCTGAGGCCATCAAAAAATCAATTGGAAAGCGGCGATTTTCAAGTACAAATGACGATTGATGAAAATGGAAAAATCGTATCGCTAATGGAGCTTAACCAACGAAATTTTGACGCCACGCCTATTCAGGCTGAACCCGATTCCTTGGTTGATTCTTCTCAGGTCGTTCAGCCGAGTGCGCCAGTAAGCACTCCGCCGGTAACCGTACCTTCAGAACCTGCAGCAACCAATGCAGCCAGCAATGTTGTCGATAACAAAGTTTACAATTTAGGGTCTGTAGAAGCGGCGCCTGAATTTGACGGAGGACAGCGAAAACTGGCGCGGTTCGTTAGAAAAAATTTGAATAGAAATGTCGGCGTAACAGGAGAAAAGGTTTTCGTTGGATTTACGGTAGAAAAAAACGGGCAGTTGAAGGATATTCATGTTGTCCGCGGAGTTGGCGGAGGCGCTGACGAGGAAGCTTTAAGAGTTGTAAGATCGTCGCCATCATGGAATCCCGGAACAATTGGAGGCAAGCCGGTTCGCGTATCATATGTGTTACCTATTGAATTCTGACGGTTTTAATGGGCTTAGTAAGGCTTCAGACGTCTTTAAGCAAAGTTATCCAATATGAAAAATCATCTTCAGTTCATTGGTATCGTTCATTCGCCATTGATGAAACTGGAAGACTGCCCGTTGCAGGAAAACGAAGAAAGCCCGGTTGCAACAATCGAAGTGTTTGATGATTTTATCGAGGGTACAAGCGATATCCAACCAGGTTTGGAACTTATCTTATTCAGCTGGCTGCATCGGGCCAATCGGTCTGTTTTAAAAACTCATCCCCGCAATAACCGTCAGGCAGCACTCACGGGAGTTTTTTCAACCCGTTCTCCCGACAGGCCTAACCCCATTGGTATTCACTTTGTGAAAGTGCTGACGGTTTTAAGTAAAAATGAATTTCAGGTTTCAGCATTAGAGCTCTTAGATCAAACTCCCATAATTGATATTAAACCGAATATCGCAAAGCGGTAACGGTCAATATTAAAGCCGCTAAATTACGCCGGAACTTTTTCAGTTAGCTGAGATAAAAGCCAAATAGCTTCTTCGACACTTTGGACATTGTCAAAAGCGATGCGAAGAGTGTTTTTCACTTCCTTTAAATTACAGCTACGCATATTAGATTGAACGAATTGTAAAACCCTGCTAAATTGTTCGCTTTCAAAATATGGCGATTGCTGGTTGGATACAAAAAACCCTTTGAGCGAATTTTTTTTGAACGATATCTTTTCAAATCCGATATCTTTTCCCAACCATTGCAGCCGCATAATATTCAACAATTCGGCCACTTGTTTCGGTAGAGGGCCAAAGCGGTCGACAAGCTGTTTTGAGAAAAGTTCCAGTTCTGTTTCGTTGTTCAATTTAGAAAGTTCGGTATACAGATTGTACCGTTCCGTCACGCTGGTTACATAATGGTCAGGTATCAGAACCTCCAGGTCGGTATCAACTTGTGTAAAGGATATGAACGAACGAGGTTTTTCGTCTTTAAACAGATCTTTAAACTCATCCTCTTTAAGTTCCTGTATCGCTTCGTCAAGTATTTTATGATACATTTCGAAACCAATTTCCGCGATGAATCCGCT
Organism: Hufsiella arboris; assembly: GCF_009834875.1. Classification (GTDB taxonomy): domain Bacteria; phylum Bacteroidota; class Bacteroidia; order Sphingobacteriales; family Sphingobacteriaceae; genus Hufsiella_A; species Hufsiella_A arboris. The sequence goes on from NZ_WVHT01000001.1 coordinate 544,715, forward strand.
TTGTTCGGCCCCTAAAAGGTTCCCGCTTCCGCGGATGTCCAGATCCCGCATCGCCACGTTGAACCCGCTTCCAAGGTCAGAAAACTCTTCAATAGCGCTTAGTCTTTTCCGTGCTTCGGGTGTAAGTGTTGATAACGGTGGGCTTAGTAGGTAACAGAATGCCTTTTTATTGGATCTTCCTACCCTGCCGCGCATCTGATGCAGGTCACTTAAACCAAACATGTGGGCATGATTGATGATAATGGTATTTGCATTTGGAATATCAAGCCCTGCCTCAATGATAGTGGTTGCCACCAGCACATCTTTTTCACCGTTGATAAATTGCAGCATCACGTCTTCGAGCGCATCGCCTTCAAGCTGCCCGTGGGCAATGCCAATCCTGCTTTTTGGCACAAGCCTTTGGATCATACCGCCTAACTGAGGCAGATCTGCAACGCGGTTGTGTATTAAGAAAACCTGTCCGCCACGATCCAATTCATATTCAACGGCTTCTTTAATTAATTTTTCGTTGAACACATGCAGCTCGGTAACCACGGGCTGGCGATTCGGTGGTGGCGTGCTGATAATGCTCAAGTCCCTTGCTCCCATTAGTGAAAAATGCAATGTCCGGGGAATAGGCGTTGCCGTCAATGTTAACGTATCGACATTCGCGCGGAGCTGCTTCAATTTTTCCTTTACCCCAACGCCAAATTTTTGTTCCTCATCTATTATCAGTAAACCAAGATCTTTAAACTTAACATCTTTACTGACAAGGCGGTGGGTCCCAATAATAACATCAACTTTTCCGTCTGCCAGCTTTTGCAGCGTTTCCTTGATTTGTGCGGATGTTTTGAAACGGTTTATGTAATCGATATTACAAGGGAATCCTTTCAACCGTGATGCGAAGGTTTTAAAATGCTGCAGCGCCAGAATTGTTGTCGGCACTAAAATAGCGACCTGTTTACTATCTGCAACTGCTTTAAATGCTGCACGAACCGCAATTTCAGTTTTGCCGAAACCCACGTCACCGCAGATCAACCGATCCATCGGATGCGGCGACTCCATGTCCTTTTTAACGTCGGCGGTTGATTTTACCTGGTCGGGCGTATCTTCATAGATAAAAGACGCCTCAAGTTCTGTTTGCAGGTAAGTGTCGGGGTTAAACGCATTTCCCGTTTGCGCCTTTCTTACGGCGTAAAGTTTGATCAGGTCGCGGGCAATGTCTTTAACTTTTTTTTTCGTCGTTTTTTTCAGCTTGTCCCAGGCGTCCGATCCGAGCTTGTTCATTTTAGGGACAGCGCCCTCTTTGCCCGAAAATTTGGCAATCCTGTTAAGCGAATTGATGTTCACATACAGCAGGTCATTATCGGCGTAAACCAACCGGATCATTTCCTGAACTTTCCCGTTCACTTCCACTTTTTCCAGGCCGGCATATTTTCCGACACCGTGATCAATATGTGTAATGAAATCGCCCGGCTTAAGCTCCCGGAGTTCCTTCAGCGTAATTGCCTGCGAACGTTGGTAACCTTTTTTAAGCTTGTATTTGTAATAGCGGTCGAAAATCTGGTGATCGGTATAACAAGCAATATTTTGTTCGTGATCTACAAACCCTTCGCGAAGAGAAACATTGACGGGTGTAAACCGGACGGTTTTGTCAATATCTTCAAAAATGCTGTACAGGCGTTCAACCTGTTTAGATGAATCTGTGAAAATGAAGTTATTGATTTTTGCCGCTTCATTCAACCTGATATTGTGGATAAGCAGGTTAAAATCCTTGTTGAATGAAGGCTGAGGCTTTATATCAAAATGAATAGCTTCGTTTGGCGAATAGAAAAACTGCTTTCCGAATTCAATAACGGGGAAGTCGCGCAACTGGTCAGCAAGAAGCTTCTCATCACTGAAACTGAATTTCGGATCAATCCATTCCGGGTTTTGTGCCTTATCTGCAGCAGGTAAGGCTTTCCAAAATTCAGTCGATTTTTTGTATCCTGTTTTGATAATATCAAGCGTAAACTGCACGTCTTTGAACCAAAGAACGGAGTCCGCATCGATATATTCAAGCAGCGAAATGTTATTTTCAGTAAGGAATTTCGACTGGACATTCGGAACGATCGTGATGCTTTTTACCGACTCGGCAGACAGCTGGCTGTCTATTTCAAATGTTCGGATACTTTCGATGAAATCAGCAAAAAACTCGATACGATACGGCAGCGTATGTGAAAAAGAGAAAATGTCGACTATTCCGCCTCGTATGGAAAACTGTCCCGGCTCGTAAACAAAATCAACCCGCTCAAAATCGTATTCAATTAAAAAATCATTGATAAAATCGATATCAAGCTTGTTGCTTACCGCTATTTCAAGTGTGTTTTTCTCAAGCTGTTTCCGGTCGATAACCTTTTCCGCAAGAGCTTCCGGATAGGTTACAATCAGCTTTCCAAATTCCGAGGAGTGATTTAACTCGTTTAGAACCTCCGCCCTCTGAAGCACGTGACTGTTGTCTGGCTGGGTAAACTCAAACGGCTTGCGATATGACGAAGGAAAAAAAAGAATTTCCTTATCCAGCAAGCTTTCAAGGTCGCTCTGGAAGAACGCGGCTTCCTCCCTGTCGGGAAGGATAAAAACAAAATGCTGGTGATTTAAAAAGTATAAGGCAAGCGCCGCCATGGCATCACTCGATCCGACGAGGCCTTTAAGATGAATTCTTGGATTTTTAACGACGTTTAACGCTTTGGCTAACGATAAAATCCGGTTATCTGACTTGTAAGTATCTAAAATATCTCTAACGTTCACTGCCCTGAATTAGTAACAAATATACGCCTTACTCTAAAAATTCCAGCTGAATTATAAACGGCTTTGTTTGAATTCTGTTGAACAATTTTTGAGTTTGTTATGTTAAGAAAGCAGAATTTATCAACCTTAAACTAAAACTAAAATGAGCAATTTTATTAAATATGGACTGATAATCGGAATTGTAAGCGGCATCTGGCTATTGATTATGCACTTTGCCGGAGTTTTTAATCCGGAGAAAAACCCCACCGGAAATATTTCCTGGTTAGAATACGTGTCTATAATTATACCGCTAATTGGATTATACACCGGCATTAAATCTTTTCGCGACGGAGAAAATGGCGGTAAAATGGAGTTCTTTGAAGGATTGTTCGAAGGATTTAAAATTATGGTGGTTAGCGGCGTTATCGTGTCTTTTTTTGCCGTGATTTATATTTCATATGTTCCTTCAGTTCTTAAAGGCGATTATATGGGCCGCATTGGCGGCGCGCTGATAGTTGGTATGTTATTTAACTTAGCCAGCTCTTTAATTTTAATGAACAAACAAAAAGCATTATAAGTGAATACCAGGGCGTTTCCGGTTGAATTATTGATCTGGTTAAGCGCCTTACTTTTTTTTGCAATCTCTCCATTCCAGCATTTAAACCTCGACTTATGTCTTCTTAAAAATTTGGGGTTTTCGTGGTGCCCGGGTTGCGGTTTAGGCCATTCAATCGTCAGCTTGCTTCACGGAAATATTCGCCAGTCATTTCAACAGCACTGGTTTGGTTTGCCGGCTGTAATAATACTGACTCACAGAATTTGGATTTTAAGTAACAATTTCCGAAAATCATATTCAAATAATAAAACGAAATGATGTATCAGGAACTGTTATCAAATCTGAGAGGAATTTCTCCTGAAGAGTTTGCAATGCTCCAACATGTTATGGAGGGAATGAGTGAGCAGCAAGCCTCCAGATTTATTTTATTCTATTCGGGCAAGCGAAAAACACCGCAAGATCTCCTGTTGTTCACCCTGCTTGGATTCCTCGGAATTAATGGCATCCAGCGTTTCGTGACCGGGCAGATAGGAATGGGAATTTTATACCTGGTAACTGGCGGCCTTTGCTTAATTGGTACAATAGTGGATCTGATAAATTACCGGTCAATGGCCAACGACTATAATTATGGCCAGGCTGTTGAGTGTTCAAAAATGGCCCGCGCAATGGTTAGTTAAGCTTTTCCGATAAAAATGTTTCTCAAAAATATCATCCTCATAACTTATCTGTAATTTTGCACTTCATGCAAAATTTACAAACGGCCATTTATATTGCCCTCGCGCTTAATTTCATAATTGGCTTTTTTTTCTGCCTGGCTATTCGCAATGCGTTATTACAAGTTCAGGAAGAAAATCGTGCCTTACCAATGGCAACTGTCTGGTTACTTCTTATACCCGTTTTTAGCCTTATCTGGATTTTCATAGTTGTACAACGCGTTTCCCAATCAATCGAGGCAGAACTGCACGAACGGAATTTCGAAGTGGATGAGAAACCAGCTTATATTATCGGCATGAGTTATGCAGTGACCTCGCTGATTATGATCTTCCCTTTTCCGGCGCTGCTTCAGTTTGTCTTCGGTATAGCAGGGCTTATTTTTTTCATTCAATATTGGTTGAAAATAAACTGGTATAAAAGAATACTGAAAGATGACGCCGACCAGGAAAAAACAGAGGAACTATGAGGCTTGATGAACTAATTGCGCACCTCGAATCATTTGCGCCGCTTTCTTACCAGGAAGATTATGATAACGCAGGGCTGATCGTCGGTGACAGGAATCAGGAAATCTCCGCCGCTCTTATTTCTCTGGATTGTATTGAATCCGTTGTAGAAGAAGCCATAAGTAAGGGATGTCAGTTGATCATCTCTCATCACCCGATCGTTTTTCGCGGGCTCAAAAAGTTTAATGGCAGCAGCTATGTCGAGCGGGTGGTCATGAAAGCTATAAAGCATAACATCGCGCTTTATGCCATTCATACCAATCTGGACAATGTGTCGCAGGGAGTAAATAAAAAAATTTGTGATGTCTTAGGTATTAAGAATCCGACAATTTTGATGCCCAAAGGCAATATTTTAAAGAAACTGATAACGTTCTGCCCGGTCGATCAGGCAGAAAAAGTAAGACAGGCGTTGTTTAATGGCGGAGCCGGGCAAATCGGCAATTATTCGGAATGCAGTTTTAATGCCAACGGTACCGGAACATTTACTGCGGGTGAAGGAGCCAATCCTTTTGTTGGCGAAAGATTCGCGCAGCATCATGAAAATGAAATTCGTATCGAGACAATATTTGCCGCTAATCAGCAACGGCAGGTTTTGATCGCCTTGTTTGAGTCGCATCCTTATGAAGAAGTTGCTTATGACATTTATCCGCTCGACAACGCGCATCAGCAGGTAGGTTCGGGTATGATTGGCAACCTTGAAAGGGAAACGGATGAAATGAGTTTCCTGACCCATGTTAAGCTGCAGCTCAAAGCGAAAGTTATCCGGCATACCGCGCTTAACGGGAAAAAAGTGAAACGCGTTGCAGTTTGCGGCGGCGCCGGAGGCTTTTTATTGAAGCAGGCAATTAGTGCCGGCGCCGACGTTTTTATCACCGCCGATTACAAATATCATGAGTTTTTTGATGCCGATAAAAAAACCCTTATTGCCGATGTGGGACATTTTGAAAGTGAGCAATTTACGCAAGAATTGTTATTGGAAATTATTCGGAAAAAATTTCCTAACTTTGCACTCCATTTAACGGAACAAAATACAAACCCAATAAATTATTTGATTTAATGGAACAAACGGTAGAGCAAAAACTTAAAGCCTTATACGAACTTCAAACCATTCACACCCAGGTTGATAAGATTCGCCAGACACGCGGCGAGCTTCCAATGGAGGTTGCAGACCTGGAAGATGAAGTTGCAGGGCTTGAAACACGTATTCAGAAAATAAAAAATGAGCTCGACGATACAGAAGATGCTATCGTAACTCGTAAAAATACCATTAAAGAAGCTCAGGCTGCTATCAAGAAATATGAGACTCAGCTAAACGATGTGAAGAACAATCGTGAATACGACGCTATCAACAAGGAAATTGAAATTCAGGGACTAGACATCCAGGTGTCTGAGAAAAAGATCCGCGAATTTGGTTTCGAGATCACAAATAAAACGGAAGTTTACGAAAAGGCTCTTGCCAACCTCGAAGAGCGCCGGAAAGATCTTGAAATTAAAAAAGCTGAATTAGACACGATCACTGCTGAAACTCAAAAGGAAGAAGAGGATTTAACTGATCGTGCCGAAAAAGCAGAACAAGGTATTGACGAGCGATTATTAATAGCTTATAAAAGACTTCGCCATAACGCTAAAAACGGTTTAGCTGTTGTAACCATTCAGCGTGATTCATGCTCAGGATGTTTCAACCAGATTCCGCCACAGCGCCAAATGGACATTCGTCAGCACAAAAAAGTTATTGTTTGTGAGCATTGCGGCCGTATCCTTATTGATGAGGCCTTGTCTCATGAAGCGCAGGAAGTGCAGCAATAAAAAATATCATTTTAAGCTAACAAAAAGCGATTTGGAAAACCAGGTCGCTTTTTTTGCGTTAACACCCAAAACCTTAATGGATGTTCAGATACGCATTTTTTCTGGGGGTATTGCTGTTGCTAAATTTACAGGTAAAAGCCAGTTTTGATTTCAACCAAAACTGCATTAGCGCGTACCAGAAAATCATGCAGCTCCGGCTAAATGAAGCCCGAGCCCTTATCAGCAAAGAGAAAAATACAAATCCGGAAAACGCGATAACCGTTCTGCTTGATAATTATGTCGATTATTTCGTTTTAGTAACCACAGAAAGCAAAGCCGACTTTAATAAGTTGAAAGCCAATAAGGCGCCTCGTTTAAGCCGGATTGAAAAGGAAAATAGAAACTCCCCTTATTATCTGTACTGCCAGGCAGAAATCAACCTTCAATGGGCGCTTACGAGAGGAAAGTTTGAAGAATTTTTCGCAGCCGGGCTTGAGATTAACAAGGCATTTAATATGCTTCAGCAGAATGCCAAAAAGTATCCGGATTTTTTGCCAAATCAAAAATGTCTCGGCCTGGTTAACGCGCTTCTAGGATCTTTACCAGATGGCTTAAAACGTACCCTCGGAACTTTTGGCGTTAAGGGAAATACAGATAACGGCATCGCCATGCTCAACAGGCTTGTTAAAGTTCTACCGCAGTCGGCTTATTCACAATACTATGATGAAGTTGTTTTTTACCTGTCGTACATACAGATCGATATTTTAAATAACTACCAGGCATACGATGGCATCATCAGCAATACGAATAAAATCGATTCGCTGAGCCTGTTAAAAAGTTATATAAGGGCTTATGCCGGAATGAAAACGGCTCACAATGATCAGGCGATAACTACGCTTCAAAACCGGCCCGATGGAGACGCTTACCAGGATTATCCGTATATGGATTACCTGCTGGGCATAGCGTATATGCATCGACTGGATAATTCTGCGGCAAACTATTTAAACAGGTACATTAAAAATTACAAGGGAATCAATTTCATAAAAGATACATACCTCAACCTCGCATGGTTAGGTTTATTATCGGGAAATTCCGATCAGTATAAAACGTATGCCGCACTGGTAAAATCAAAAGGTGAAGATATCCAGGAAAAGGATAAACAGGCGATTAAGGAGGTTGATGACGCGGCACCCGATATCGATTTACTTAAAGCCCGGTTGCTTTTTGACGGCGGTTACTATGCAAAAGCCTTAAACGTGCTCGACAACAGGAAAGCAAGTTCTTTCAAGCTTAACCGCGATAAGATAGAGTATTGCTATCGTTTAGGCCGGATTTATGACGCGCTGGGAAAAGATGATTCGGCCATCAAGTTCTACCAGTTTTCTCTTGATATGGGCAAGAATGAGCGTTATTATTTCGCCGCAAACTCAGCACTGCATATTGGAATGATCTATGAACAGAAAAAGGACAAATATAAAGCTACCTCCTTTTATAACCAGGCGATCAGTATGAAAGATCATGATTACCAAAGCAGTATAGAAAGTAAAGCAAAGGATGGTTTAAAGAGAATTAATAAAGGTTAACACTTTTATTAAGATTATGGACTTCGGCGACAATTAGCTTTGCTGATAAGCTTGGAAAACATCTTAAAACAACCCTAGCTGCTTCCCTCCTGCCGGTGTAAAATGACTCAGATCAAACGAGGGCAATGAGCGACCTTTTAAAAACCTGTTTACCGAAATACGGAAAAGCTGGTGAATGCTTTCGGCTATTTTACCGTCGCCTCGCATGCGGTTGCCCCAGCGGCTGTCGTTCAATTTGCCGCCATGACAATCGGCAATCATATGCAGTACCTTATCCGCACGATCGGGATAGGCTTTGTGTACCCAGTCTTTAAAAATTTCGGAGATAGCCCCGTTAAGCCGGACAATAGTAAAAATTGCGGCTTGTATACCTTCGTCTGCTGCAGCTTTCATTAATTCCGGAATTTCATTGCTGTTAAGGCCTGGGACGATCGGCGCCATCATCAACCGAACAGGAATATTTTCAGAAGCAAGCTTATTAATTACCATCAGCCGGCTTCTTGCGGTTACGGTACGCGGTTCCATCTGTTGCCGCAGACTTTCATTCAATGAATTGATCGTGACCGTTACATGAACGAGGTTCAGAGCGGCCAGCTCTTTTAAAATATCCAGATCCCGGACAACCAGGTTATTCTTGCTGATAATACTTACCGGATGCCGGTATTTAAAAAAGACTTCAAGAAGCGATCTCGTGATTTTAAGTTTACGCTCAACTGGCTGGTAGCAATCTGTATTGCCGGAAAGCATGATGGGATTGGGCTCATAATTTTTTTTATTAAAGAAATCCTCAAGCAGAGACGCCGCGTTTGGCTTATAAATTATTTTGCGTTCAAAGTCGAGCCCTGCGCTGAATCCCCAATATTCGTGAGCGTTGCGGGCATAACAGTAAATACAGCCATGTTCGCATCCCTGGTAAGGATTAATAGAATACATGAAAGGAAGATCGGGGCTGTCAGATATGCTGACTATTTTTTTGGCGCGCTCCTCAATCAGTTCGGTGGCAACATTTTCATGAAGCTCTTCATCCAGCCCTTCAATATGTTCCGTCACATAACGGTTTTTCAGGAACCTGTTATGCGTGTTTACCTGGGCGCCGCGACCCTTAAAATACTCACTGTTATCTTCAAATGGCATTCACAAATTTGCTAATATTTTTAGCAAATTCAAAGTTGAATGAAGTTAAATTTTACTGCATGAAGAACCAATGCCACACGGGTTTTAACGCCAAATTTTTCAAAAAGCTGGTCCCTGTACCCATCGATGGTGCGGTTACTTACACACATTTCCTCTGCGATTTCCTTGTAAGATAAGTCGGTTCCGGCCAGTTCCAAAAATTCTATTTCGCGCTCTGTTAGAGAGATCCTGTCATTAGGCTCCTGCAGGTTATTTACCAACCGTTTGGTCACAAAGTCAGGATAGTACACGTCTCCTGAAGAAACATGATCCAGCGCCTGCTTAAACTCCCGCGGGTCCGAATCTTTCAGCAAATAACCTTTAATGCCACTTTTTAACAGGCGGATGACTTTATCGCTGTCTTCAAACATTGAAAGGATGATGATCTTGATTTTCGGGTGATTTTTCTTTAGCCAGTCTGCCGTTTCAAAACCATCCATAATGGGCATGTTGATGTCCAGCAGCACTACGTCCGGTTTATTCTCCGGATCAAGATGATCGCTAAAGTCGAGTCCGTTCGAGGCTTCCAGGATGACCTGGTAGCGCTCAAAGTTGCTAAGCAGCGTAGCTATTCCACTTCTGAACAGGCGATGGTCGTCAACCAGCGCGATTTTCGTAATACTCATTGAGCGTACAACTGATGTTTTTGTGGATTAAACAGGATTTCGATAATGCAACCCTGATTAACCTGACTAATAATGTGTGTTTCGGCGCCTATGAGAGCGGCCCTGTTGCGGATATTGGTCAGGCCCGAACCCAGCGTTTCTGTCGCGGTATCGAATCCTTTCCCATCATCGCCAACGGTCAAAGTAAACAAATCCGGGGAATATTTCAATGCGATGGTCAATCTTTTTGCACGCGCATGTTTCAGTGTATTATTGATGGCTTCCTGGAATACCCTGAAAAGGATCAGTTCGCTTTGCTGGTTGAGTTCAAACACCTCGCCTTCGGTTGTAACAGAAGTGTGGATGAGGCCGCTTCTGTTGAGCCTTTCAGCTTCCCGTTCGATCATTCCGCCCAGGCCAAGCCTGGAAATGAAATCGGTGCTGAGGCTTTTTGACAGGTCACGTACATCGGTGATCACATTGGCCACCAAATCGCTGCACTCCTGTACTTTTCCTTCACGCTGCTCAGCTTTCGTAACCGAGTAGCTGTTCAGTGTGAGTTTAACAAAAGATAATACCTGGCCAATATTATCATGCAATTCCTCGCTGATGTTACGAAAGGTTTCTTCCTGGATTTCGAGCTGGGTTTGAAGCAGTTCCTGCTGAAAATTCTGCTTAAGCTGGCTGATGGCTTTCTGATGGGTAAAATAACGGCGCTGGTAAAGAAAAAGAATGGTAACGATAAACGCGACGAACACGAATATCACGACCGTTGTAACCAACAGTATCAGAAGGAAATCCGGATCATTATTGGGTGAGGCTGAACCCGCGGCCATTTTTGCTGTGTTTAGGTACAGGCAAAAATGCGAATAAAGTGGCAATTAAATAAAAAAACGCACCCATCAACGTGCGTTTTTATTTTAAATTATGATACTATTTCATGCTTCAACCTGGAGGTCGCTATAAAAACATTCCAATTTTCACGTATTAAAAAAGCTGGTTTTTCAAATAGATTGAAGAAGGTGAAGCTTCTTTTTTACAAGCAAAAAGGCGATAATAATGCAGATATCCATAATAATATTCATGATATATTGCACCGGGCTTAAATGTATGAGCGACATGAGTTTTTCCGGAAATTTAACAAGATAGCTGAATATGCTGAAGAACACCAGGCTGAAAGAGTAATATATCAGCAAACCGGTGTTTGAAATAAAAACGGGATAGTTGATCGGATTGACAATGTTTTTTTGCAGAAATAACCGGGCGATGTAAGTTAAGCCGCAAATAACCACAAAAGCCGACTTAAATATAACCGTATAAGACGGTGTATATGGAGGCCGTTGGATATATAAAGTATTAAAAAAAGCAAATAAAATAAATAAAACTGTGACAAGTATGATGCTTTTTCTAATCGCTTTGTTGTCTAGCAACGCATAATAAAAGAAGGCAAAAGTGGTGAATTCTATCTGATTATAGAAGAACATGAAATAATTTTTATTCCATAATAAAGGAGAAACCCAAACTCCCAGCTCAACAATCGCAGAAATCAGCACGATAAGAAAAACCCGCCTTAGCAACGGGTCCATATAACTAAACTTAGCAACTCCAATTATAAATGAGCATACCAATACAAAATAGGTTATCCCAAGCAGTATAGTCATCTAAAAATCGTCTTTTGGGCAGATTGGCGGGCATGCGCCGAGATCTTCATAGATTTCGCCGGATTCAGTTATACTTTTTTCTTCACCGTCCGCACCTATAATAACCAAAGTATGTGTCGGATCAAATGTTTCCGCGACTTCGGCTGTATTTTTAGCGATGTAAAAGCGCACATATTGACAATCTTTCTGGTCGATCACTGCCCGGATCATGTCCGCATCAATGGTTAATGATAACAACTTATCTTTAGTGTTATCTCCCTGATAATTTTTAATCAACTTTTTCGCTTCGTCGAGCGTAATTTTTTTCCCTGGCATAATTAATTTTTGCCAAAGATATTCGGCTGAAGATATTTCCACGATAAAAAATCACCCTTTTTAATACCGTGTTTTTACGGGTGTAAGAGAGGGTGTTCTGCGTTGATAAACTCATACCTGTAAACATCACCGGTTTTTGACAAGACAATGTGATATGTCTTATCCTGCCTTTTAAGGTACCCGCAAGGGCTCTTCTCCGTACTTTCTTTGGCGGTTGTTAGGCGGAAAGGCTCGTTTTGCTCATCAGAGCCGAAGCAGAACCCCGAAAGAGCAGAAGAGCCGCCGAACACGGGATAAATTCCCACCCTGAATTGCCGTGTTTTAACGCAGCTAAAAAGCGTGTTATCACTTCTCAAAAATCCTCTTCCGCTTTGCATTTTTAACAAAATTTGAAAATTATAACAAACGGCGGATAAAGTGTATATTAACGTCGCCTTAATTATAAACCGGTTCACAGAGCGTCACACGTGCCCCCAGCCCTGTTTTACCACCATTTTCTTTCGATAAAAAGCCTTTTGGTAAAAAATATATGTGGAATCATTTGAGAACTGCTGAGCCTCTGCGTTTCATTTCCGGCTATTTGCGACTGTTCCTGTTGTCAATGCTGTTGGTTGCCTGTTCGGAGATCCGTCTGGTTGGCGCTTATGATGAAGTAACAGATCTCGGCATTCAGCAGGTCCAGGGCGAGGTTTCATCCCTGTTCGTCACGCTGGAAAAGAATATCCTTACTAACGACTTGCAGAGTAATTCATACAACAACTTTAAGAATACTTACAACCAGATTGACGGACAGATTGAAAGTTTGCAGATCCGTTGCGGCGCCTTGCCCAAATACAACCAGGTATTGAAGCAGGTAAACCTGCTCGACAGCAATATGCATTTGATGGAAAAATTTCACCGCTCGGCCGGGATCACTGACACGTTGACGATCGGCTTGCTAAAGCGAACTATGGTTGTTTCGTTCCGCTCTATGATCGTGGTTCAAAATGCACTCAAACGTGAAAAAATTAAATAATCCATGGCTATACTGAATGTTTCTGACCTGTTAAATACGATGCTCGGCGCGGCGAAGGAAAGCGCAGCGGAAAAATGGCCGGTGATGAAGGATCTCGCTACGCTGTCGTTCAAAAATATCTCGCAAAACCTGGTGCAGATCGAGCTGATGAAGTTGAAGGGAACGATAACCGAAGAACAGTCGAAACTGCTGATCGAAATGCAGAAGAACGCTTTTAAGATGATGCTGCTGGCTCAGGAAACGGTCGGCTTGCTGATCGTGGAGCACACATTAAACGCCGCGTTAGATGCGGTTCGGGCCGTTGTAAATACAGCAGTTGGCTGGACAATCATTTAAACCTCCATATAATGAAAATCTCAAACCACTTACTTTTTGACAATGAAGGCAAACAGGTTAGCTTTAAACCAACCCCTAATAAAGGCGGAAGGTACACACCGCAATACCTGGTGATGCATTACACGGCGGCAACAACGGCCGAATCAGCTATCAGCTGGTTCATGACCCCCATTGCCCAGGCTTCGGCGCATTTGCTGATCGACCGCGATGGCACGGTTACACAATTTGCCGCCTTCAACATCATTTGCTGGCACGCCGGTAAAAGTCAGTGGAACGGGCTGGTTGGTATGAACCAGTTTTCAATCGGTATTGAGCTGGTTAATGCAGGGCGTTTACAAAAAAGCGGCGACAAGTGGATTTGCCCGGTCGACCAACAGCATGTGGCCGACGACGAGGTCATCATCGCTACCCATAAAAATGAAAATACTCCGGCTGCCTGGCAGCAATATTCAGGAAAACAGCTGGAAGTAGCTATAGAGATTGCAGCGCTGCTGGTTAAAACGTATGGCCTGAAAGATGTTGTCGGTCATGATGATATATCGCCTATCCGAAAGTCAGACCCCGGGCCGGCATTTCCGACGGGCAGTTTCCGGTCGAAAGTGATGGGGCGGAAAGATGAAACTATCGGCGAATTTATCACTGCGGAAGATCTGAACATCCGCTCGGGCGCAGGCACGGCATTCAGCACCTTGTCTGATCCGCTGCCGAAAGGAACCAAGGTATCACTGCTCAAAAGTGAAGGAACCTGGAGCTTTGTCGAAGTTATGGAAACGGTTCACGGGATTATGGACCTGGAGGGCTGGGTATCAAGTAAATTTTTGATTAAAGCGTGATTATGACACCGAAACAATTAACCCCTCAGCAGCAACAGGCATACGATAACCTGAAAGTTGACAAAAACAACCGACTGGTTTTAAGCCTTGACGGAGGCGGCGTACGCGGAATTTTAACCCTGCAGCTGCTGAAAAAAATAGAAGAAATTGCCGGCATACCCTGTTTTGAACTTTTCGACCTGGTAGCGGGTACGTCCACCGGGGGCATTATTGCCGGCCTGATCAGCTCCGGAAAAACTGCCGTTGAGATAGAAAGCTTGTATAAGCAATTCGTGTCGAAAGTGTTTCTTAAAAGAGGAATTCTGGCTAACCAGTTTCTTAATCCGCCAGCATATGATAAAAAGAATTTCCGGTCGGCGCTTAAGGCATTGATTGGAAATATTACGCTCGAGGAAGCACACAAAACTACCGGCGTCGATCTGCTGATCACAGCGAAGGACGTAACGGATAACGAGGAAACGTTTTTCACCTGTTTCGAAAACAACGGAACGATTAACGGAACTTACAAAGATGCGCTGCTGCGGACGGTTATGGAAGCTACCATGTCTGCTCCGACATATTTTCATCCGCTGGAACGTTTTATAGACGGCGGCACCACTACCTACAACAATCCAACCACGGCAGCCTTCCTTGAAGCGGTTTGCTACAGCGGTTCCGGAAAGTATGTGGCGGATAACATGACAATTTTCAGCATGGGCACAGGCAGAAAAGTGCAGTCTGTTACACCTGAAAGAGCAGCCGAACCCAAAGGATTAGACGCTTACTTCTGGCTGATGTATGTGATGGACGAATCCGGCCAGGACGCCAGCTCAATGCAGTCGGATATTTTCAGAAGCGGCTTTTTGAAAACCGATTTCAGGCGGTTCCAGATTTCGCTGGATACATTTGCGATCCATAAAATCCCCGACAGGGATATTAAAGCGCTTAATATTACCAATGCCGATTGGTTAAGCGAGCTGACTATGGAGGAATTGAGTGCCATACAAATGGACGATGTATCAAAGTTTGACCTTCTGACAGAAATCGGGCAGGCAATGGTTGAATACATCATGATAAAAAACAAATTTACCCGCGACCTTAACGATACGCCGTCGAAAAGGGACGAGCTCGTAACGGCATTTAACGGAGTACCTCAAATTAAGCCGAAAGTAAAATTAGCCTCGTGGATTGATAGTGAACCAAGCTAAAGTTATGTAATGAAACGATTTTCATTAGACCGGAATCAGATAGTTGTGCTTATCACACTATTGGTTGTTATTTTTTTAGCGGCCAGCTATTTCTTCATCTATCTTCCGGGAAATGAACTAACGATTCAAAAACAACGTTTCCGCACGCTTCAAAATGTTGATGTAAATATCCATTCAAAGATTGATAATAATGTTGCGCTGTTGAATAATCTGCTCTCAGCTTATTTCAGGCGGGATATTGATACCTCGCAAATCAACCATTACATTAAAACGTATCCGTCTAAAAATTTCAGGCTTTACCAGATCTCGCCTACGAATAAACCCGGCAGTTCTGTACTTTCAGACAGTGTCGCTGTTGTACAGGTTGATACGGTAACAAATCGTTTTGATCTTTCCTTAATTAAACAGTCGCCTAATTTAGCCTGGTATAAAATGGGAATGAAGTTCAGTTTCAGCCAGTTTATATCAGATCTGCTGCCCCCGTCCATTTTTGACCAATACATCATTTACAGCAAAGGAAAAGTTGTTTATCAGACATTCCCCTCAGGCATAAACGCCGTAAATCCCGATTCGGTGCAGGCCGTGAAAAATGGAATAAACAGCCAGGGGATAAAAGCCTTGTCCATTAATGGCCTTGAATATAAAATGTTTGTACAGGAGGTTGACCTGGGTTTCGGAAAAAAGTGGGTGATCACCGGCCTGGTGGATGAGCGGCGCTATCAGCATGAAAAAAGTCAGTTGCCGTCGGGACTGGTTTTGGCAATGCTGACCCTGGCGGTTGGTATGCTGTTATTTTTCCCTGTATTGAAGCTTTACCAGATGGGAAGCAATGACAGGCTTACCGTTCGTGATGGCGTATCGGCAATCGTAGTAGCGATGCTATTGATGTCGCTTGTGTTTTTTGCGTTCATCAAATACAACGTACGTCTGCGGCCAGACATTGCTCCAAACTCAAAGGAAAACATTGCCAATGGTCTTAGTTCGGCCTTTGATTATGAATTGAAAAAAGCTTATGAAACGATGCTTGCGCTCGATCAACTTCATAACCATTCAACATTTAACTTGCGGAATATCCGTTCTGACAGTATTTCTCCGGGCACCGCTTATTACCGTAAAAAAGATACCGTAACAGATGCTTTTCTTCAGTCGGTAAAAAAAGAGACGGCGAAAGTCAAAATTGCCCAGATCTTTTGGCTGAATAAAAAAGGTGACGAGATTTCCAACTGGAACGCGGCCACAATGAATGCGCCGTTAAACAATTTTGCGAACCGGGAATATTTTAAAGAGGTTATTTCGGATATACAGCAACCGCCGATTGCTTATAAAAATAAGCGGTTTTTTATTGAACCGGTCGTTTCACGGACTACCGGTACTTTTACTACGGTTATATCGACCCGTTCGGCCTTTGGTACAGACAGGAATCCGGTTGTAGTAGCCATGTCGTTTAAAATGACCGATCTAGAAAAGGCTGTTTTACCGCTGGGATATCAGTACGCCGTAATTGACCGGAATGGAAAAGTTCAGTATCACTCGGATCCGTCAAAAAATTTAAATGAAAACCTTCTTGATGAGTTTTCGGAAAGCAAGCGCCTGTTAAGTAGTTTGCAGGCTAACAACCAGGATGATTTCACGACTCAATATTTTAATAACGAATACAATATTTTATTCAGGCCCCTGAAAAATTTGCCCTTTTACCTGGTTATCATGGGTGATACCGTTCATAAAGAAACCCGCGATATGGAGGTTTACTGCTTTACAACAGCTTTAATGTTTAGCGCGTTCCTTTTCCTATCCTTACAGCTCATCGCAATTTTTGTTATTTCCTCACGCCGGTCTTTCTTTAAGAAGCAGTTATTTGACACAAGCTGGGTTGGGCCTAAAATAAATTCTCATTTGGAATATGTACTTGCCAGCCTGGCTTACCTGTTTCTGATAATTATGTTAGGCCTGTTTAGCCGTATTGCGAGCGTGCTTACCTACCTGTTTATTCTTTTGTTCACGGTGACATTTGTCGGCATAATTTTAAACAGCCTTTTTGCTGCCAGGTATAAGCAGCTTCAAAACCTGACGAATTATGCCTATAAGGTTTTATCGCTAAGGTGGCTCATCGTTTTTGTAGTGGTGATGGATATCATCGCGCTGACGCAACTAACTGTCTGGCATTTTGCGGTGATGCTTGTGTTTGAAGCTATATCGGCGCTTTCACTTATCGTGCTATTGAGATGGCGGCTTACAATTGCGGATGATCTGAGAAGAGTTTTCGGTGAGCGCATTGTGAGCGGGGTCTCATATACAGGCAGTTTCGCACTGATGTCGTTGCTTCGGTTGATAATCACCAGCGGTATTCCGGTTTTCTTTTTTTACATCATTGCATACAATTATGAGCAAAATTTAAGCACACGTTATAGGCACGTTCAATTCGCTGAAAAACTAAAAGCCGCTGGGCTAATGAACCAGTCGCTGGAAGGAAAAATAGGAAAACAGGTTTTCACAGATAACTCCTGGATAAAGACAGTTAGGCCGGTTATCGCGAAAGATATTCGATCTGAAAACAACCAGGGAGATTCACTGGAAGATTTGCGAACAAGTAATTTCCTGAACTTGTTCCGCTTTTATCAAAATGATCAGGCTGCGAATATTGCACATTTTAATACTTCCGCTTCATCAGATTCCTCGTATGTTTTTAACCGGATTTTTAAAAGTGCGTTAACGGGTAATGGAGGCACGGTGACTTATTATAAAACAGGAATCGGCGATACGCTGCTGCGAATAAGTTCATTTGATTTGAGTTATAAGTTGCCGACATTCTTTAGCCTGAAGCCAATGGTTAGCCTGAAAGGGTTTTTGTACTGGACCTTATTGCTCATCGCCTTATGTGGTTTTTATGTTTTCGTTTATAGTGTGTTGCAGCAGCTTTTTGCTTACAACCTGCCAAAGCTCGAACGTTGGAACGATATAGACGAGCAGGTGCTGAAGGACAACCGTCTGAATAAGCTGATGTTTATTATCGGCCTGCCGGGCTCCGGGAAATTGAAATACCTGACAGATCACATAAGCAACGGAACTATCAAAGGCCCTTCGGGCGAAGACCTGAGGCTTAATGGAGACGAAAACCAGAATGTTTTCATATTCGATGTGATTAATATTCCTGATTCTGAAGAAGAGCGTAAAGGCAGCCGGTCGTGGATTGATTTGCTAAAAAAGCTTTTCAGTAACAAAAATAAAATGATTATCCTCAATCATTTTGAATACAATATTCAGGACGCCGCAACCAATCGCGTTAAGCTGAATATCCTGGAACAGTTAATGCTCAGCAACATAGGAAAGGTTATTATCCTGTCGACGGTTCATCCTATCGCCTTCCTGGATTCCGTTAATGAGCAGGCTGCTATAGCCGGGTCATTTGCCGGTAATGACCTTGAGCGCTGGCATGTTTTGTTTGGACATTTTCATACCATGCTTATCCCGCTAAAAACAGATTATATCGAAAGTGAAGAAAATTGGGAAAAAGTCATTTTCCGCGAAACCGAATACACTCACTTTTTAAATGATCTCCGTCCTGCCGTTTTAAAAGCGGCAACCGATATGCATCCCAACGGAGAATTGCAACAAATTGATGAGCTGGCGTTTAAATTACAGTTTAACGCCCATTACTTTTACATGTATATCTGGCAGTCGCTGACTAAGGAAGAAAAATTCCTTTTATATGATTTGGCGGAGGACGGCCTCGTGAACTCTTTCGACGACTATAACTTAAGTATGCTGATCTCAAAAGGTGTTGTAATAAGGGTTGAGGGCACCTTAAGGGTTTTCAACAAGGGATTCAGAAATTTTATTCTTACTGCAATCGGAAATTCGGAGGCTGCAAAAATTAAAAAACTAATGCTGGATAACGGCAATTGGAATAAGCTAAAAACGCCGCTTATTGTAGTTGTGATAGCGATTTTAGGATTTTTGCTCGCGTCACAGCAACAAACCTATTCGCGGGTAATCACTTACATTACCGCATTTGCTGCAGGTGTGCCTACCTTACTTAAGCTATTTTCCGTTTTTGACAAGAAAACCGATACCTGACAAAAATTGCAAACAAACCGAATGTCCGGCTAGTTAATTCCTGAAAAGGAACAATGGAAAACTCAGATAATAACAAACAGAAGGCATCAAATGCTATTAAAGATCCCGATGATTGGACAACAGGAGACGAACAAATGACAGGAGCGCAAGCTTCCTATTTAAAAACACTTTCTGACGAAGCCGGCGAGCCCTTTGATGATAAGCTTACAAAGGCCGAAGCGTCAAAACGAATTGACGAACTGCAGCATAAAACCGGTCGGGGTTTATCTTCCGAAGATTAATGGGAATAAGGAAAATTCTCCAGCGCAGTTTCAGAAACCCTGTTATTAAACTATCAAACCGCCTTTCAAGCCATCCGGTAAAAAGACGGGTGCATGGATCCCTGACAAGGTTGTATCATAGTATCATAAACAAGCCAGGTGGAAAGGGTTTTGTGGTTAACTTTAGTGCTGAAGATAAATTCATCATTTTTTCGGATCACCACAAAGGGGCCAAAGATGGTGCGGACGACTTCAAATGCTCGGAGCACAACTTTTTGAGCGCCCTGGATTTTTATAATAAAAACGGATTCACCTATGTATGTCTTGGTGATAGTGAAGAGCTTTGGGAAAACACCTTGCTACAGGTGTCACGGCATAACAAAAAGTCGTTTGAAGCTGAGAAGCAATTCCTGGAACGTGGTGCCTTTATTAAAATATTTGGCAATCATGATCTTTACTGGGGCAATGATCCGCTTGCCCCTGTAAGTTTAAATTTAATTTACGGGCAACCGGTTAAAATTAGCGAAGGGTTGATTCTGCAAACAGAGATTAATGGCAGCAAACTCGAAATCTTTCTCACGCACGGCCATCAGGGCGATTCGCAGAGTGACGGAAACTGGTTCAGTAAATGGTTCGTGTCGACGGTTTGGGCTCCCTTTCAATCGTACTTGCGGATAAATCCAAATACGCCGGCAAACAATAACCAGTTAAAAACTCTTCACAACCGCTTTATGTATGAGTGGAGTGCCCGATATAAAAATCTCGTTTTAATTACCGGTCATACACATCAACCGGTTTTTGCTTCGCTTACTCACCTTGAAATGCTTTATCGCGATTTAAGTGCTGCTAAAAAAGCAAACGACTCCCAGCTGTCGAAGCAATTAATGAAAAAGATAGATTTGCTTACTGGCCAGGGCGATTTAATTCCGGATTTCCCTGTGTATAAGCCGAGCTATTTTAATAGCGGATGCTGTTGTTACGACGATGGAGACATAACCGGAATTGAAATTGCAGATGGAAACATCTTACTTGTTAAATGGAAACGTGTCAAAGGCTTGGCTCAACGTGAAGTCTTGGTGCAGGCCGCTTTGACCGATTTGCTTGAATAACATAGCAAGCGGCATAATAAATTTTCCGTCTCAGGCCTCTATTAAA
Organism: Hufsiella arboris; assembly: GCF_009834875.1. Taxonomy (GTDB): domain Bacteria; phylum Bacteroidota; class Bacteroidia; order Sphingobacteriales; family Sphingobacteriaceae; genus Hufsiella_A; species Hufsiella_A arboris. The sequence continues at coordinate 565,218 of NZ_WVHT01000001.1, forward strand.
AATACAAATAACTCCTTCGGTCCATGAGCTCCCAAAACAAGCGTCTTCTCAATATCTGCCGTCCTGCTTGGTCCCGTTATAGTTGAAATCATCGAAGGCAGGTCTCCCTGGTATTTATCTTTTATGCGCTTAAACGCATCTTTCAAATCGGGGACTAATTGAGACGTATAAGCCAGTACAATATGTTGATGCGGATAAATACTTAAACGGCGGCCGGCGGCATTGCCATTGGACACCATTATACTGCCATTTCGGGCTACCAATGATTCGCATAAGGTAATCCCGACCTCGGCTTGCAGAAAATCGGTATCTGTACTATAAAAAGGAAATTCGTAGCGGGCAAGGATTTCCTGCAGATCAGGCTCCCAACAATATATTTTTCGCCAGGAACGTTCATCTGCTAATGCAAGCAGGTTTTCAATAAACTGGATTTCGTCTTCACAAAAAACAAATTTACCCGAAACTGCCGTGAATTGCTCGGCGAACTGAACTTCCAGGATTTCGTCACTGGGTTCATAAATGGGCAAATCTTCCAGGTTAGGATAGGGGTTATCCCTTTTCTCTAATAAAGCTTTGCGGATTTTCTTTAGAAGCTTCTCTTTCGGAGTGGTGTTGTCTTTCATAGAAAAAACAAGCCACGAAGTCATTCAACCCCGTGGCATGTTTAAAATTTTACTTGGTGGCCTCTGTCGGGCTGTTATCTTCAATAGCATCGCCGGTAATCGGCTCTGCCACCTCTTTTGGAATTGCGTTATTGTCGTGGTCCGGATTCATTACCGCTTCGCCATTAACGAATTTTTCGTAAGTCGTTTGCTTGTCAAATGGACGTTTCCCTAAAATCTCTTCAAGATCACTTTGGAACAGAACCTCTTTTTCGAGAAGCTTGGCAGCAAGTTTTTCAAGCCCGTCGCGTTTCGAATTTAACAAGACCTTGGTACGTTGATAAACTTCGTCAACCAGTTTTCGAACTTCTTCGTCGATGATCTCTGCAGTGGTATCAGAATACGGCTTGTTAAACTGGTATTCGCCCTGCGGATCGTAAAACGAAATATTTCCGACCTTTTCGTTCATGCCATAAATTTTTGTCATGGCATAAGCAAGTTTGGTAATACGTTCCAGATCGCTGAGCGCTCCTGTAGAAATTTTACCGAATACGATATCTTCCGCAACACGGCCGCCCATGGATACGCACATCTCGTCGTGTAATTGCTCCGTTGTATGCAGAAATTGTTCTTTTGGCAGATATTGCGCATAGCCTAATGCGGCAACGCCACGCGGAACAATCGAAACCTTAACCAATGGATCAGCGTGTTCCAAAAACCAGCCAGAAATAGCATGTCCCGCTTCGTGATAAGCCACAATGCGTTTTTCTTCAGGAGATATAATCTTATTTTTCTTTTCCAAGCCTCCGATCACACGGTCGATCGCGTCCTGGAAATCCTGCATATCGACAGCCTGTTTATCTTTACGTGCGGCAATTAAAGCAGCCTCGTTACAAACGTTGGCAATCTCGGCTCCGGCAAATCCCGGGGTTTGTGCAGAAAGTTTTTTCGCGTCAACGTCTGCCTGTAATTTTAACGGCTGAAGGTGAACTTTGAAAATTTGCTCACGGCCATTCAAATCCGGTTTGTCGATCGATATCTGGCGGTCAAAGCGGCCTGGGCGAAGTAATGCCGAATCCAGCACATCCGGACGGTTGGTTGCGGCCAGGATAATAATACCCGAGTCGGTTCCGAAACCATCCATTTCAACCAATAACTGGTTCAATGTGTTCTCACGCTCGTCGTTTCCACCAACAATATTGTTTTTTCCACGGGCACGGCCAATGGCATCAATCTCATCAATGAAAATAATACACGGTGCTTTGTCCTTAGCTTGTTTAAACAAATCACGAACACGTGACGCTCCGACTCCGACAAACATCTCAACGAAATCCGAACCTGACAGAGAGAAGAACGGAACCTGCGCTTCGCCGGCAACGGCTTTTGCAAGCAATGTTTTACCCGTACCCGGCGAACCGACAAGTAAAGCTCCCTTCGGAATTTTACCTCCCAGGTTGGTGTATTTTTTTGGATTTTTCAAGAAGTCAACGATTTCCATTACTTCCTGTTTTGCTTCCTCTAGGCCGGCAACGTCGTTAAAAGTTACGTTAACCTGCGATTCTTTATCAAAAAGCGTCGCTTTTGATTTTCCAATGCTGAATATCTGTCCGCCAGCGCCACCGCCAGCTGCTCCGCCCATACGGCGCATGATGAATATCCAGAAGCCGATGAATAATAATACCGGAACAATTACCTGCAGGAACCAGTTTCCAAAGAAGCTCTCCCTTGATTCGATGCTGAGGGGCGGCCGCATCTCAGCCGGCATATCTTTTTCTGAATCCTTCAATTTAGCTTGTAAAGCATCAAAAGAACCATCAGTAAATGTAAACTGAGGCCCTTGCGATGACATACTGAAATTGCTCTTTTTGCTTACTTCGCTGTATTTCGGCAGGCTAAGACTATCTTTTTTGATATAAACCTCAACAACTATCAGGTCGTTGTTTTTATAAGCAACCAATTTTTGAACATCTCCCGACCGCAACATATTGCTTTCAAACCGCTGATAATCGATCTGCTGTGCACTGTTGCTGTTAAATAAGTACTGAACGGCGAATAAACCAATGATAATAGCCGCATACAGCCACATGATGTTGAAGCGCGGTGGTTTGGGAACTATCTTTTTACCGGGGATCTTTTTGATGGTTTTTCTCTTTTTATCGGATGTAATTTCTTTCATTTTAAGTAATTCCAAACAGGATTGTAAAAACGTTTTTAAATAAATGATCAGGCACTTTGGAAATATTTCATTTCAGCATCTCCCCACAATTCCTCGATTCCATAAAATTGCCTTTTTTCTGTTCGGAAGACATGAATAACAACATCTATATAATCCAATATAATCCAATCAGCATTCGCAAGACCCTCTTTATGTACGGGCTCCTGTTTCAAAGCTTTATATATTTCTTCTTCGACACTTAATGCGAGAGCTTTTACTTGTGTGCCTGATTCAGCATGGCAAATAACAAAGTAGTCTGCTACAGAGCTATGAATGTTTCTGAGGTCCAGCCTTACTATTTCATTACCCTTTTTCTCCTGCATCCCATGTATTGCCAATTCTGTAATGTAAGCTGAATCTTTCAGGATTTTGTTTTTTGCCATTAAAAAAATTTAGTTTTGAAAATTAATAAGCTTTTAAATATTGCAAAATAACACTTTTTCAAGATTATTTCTAGGTCAAAATGTTGTCAGGTTATCTAAAATTGATTCCACTAATAGTTACCTAAAGGAAATTCTGTCAAATTCTGCGCCAGTACCGGAAGGAACTGTAATTATGGCAGACGAGCAGTTTGCCGGCCGCGGTCAATCAACCAACAGCTGGTACTCCGAGCCTGGAAAAAATTTAACGGTTAGCCTGCTTTTAAATCCCCGCTTTCTAAGTGTTGGTCAACAGTTTCTTCTTAATAAAGCCATCAGTACAAGTATAAACGATGTTTTGCGTCAAATTATTGGCAATGAGGTAAAAATAAAATGGCCCAATGACGTTTATTTTAAAAACAGCAAATCAGGCGGAATTCTAATCGAAAATATTATTCAGGGTAATCAATGGAAATATGCCATTATTGGCATTGGTTTAAACGTCAATCAGATCGAATTTCCCGACCTGGAAAGGCCAGTTTCATCAATTAAGAAAATCTTACAAGAGGATTATGATTTGGAACGTTTATTAGCTGAAATTTGCTGCGCTATAGAGGCGAGTTATCTAAAATTAAGAACATTAAACTTTAGCGGTCTTTCTGAATCATATTTGGAAAGGCTTTACAGATTTAATGAACTTGCCATGTTTAAAGCAAATGACAAATTATTCGAAGGAACAATTGTTGATGTGGACGACCAGGGTTTGCTGCATATTAAAACTGGAGAGAAAATAAGTACGTATACATTTAAAGAAGTAGAATTTATCAATTGATTATGAAGAAACTGAGTTTATTGGCTATCGCCATGTTGTTTTATGTTGCGTCTTTTTCGCAAATACTTGATCCTGTAAAATGGAGTTATGCGGCCAAGAAAACCAGCGCCACAGAAGCAACGATTTATATAAAAGCGACTATCCAATCTGGATGGCATATCTATTCACAGAATATCGCCGACGGCGGGCCTATAAAAACGTCGTTTACTTTCAATCCGTCAAAATCATATTTGTTAGCCGGCAAAACGATTGAGCCTAAACCGATAACCAAATACGAGCAGACTTTCAAAATGAACGTAAGTTATTTTGAGAACGCGGTAATCTTTCAGCAGAAAGTTAAATTAAAATCAACGACTGCAATCGTGAGCGGCTCTTTGGAATTTATGGCTTGCAATGATAAGCAATGTCTTCCGCCAGAAGAGATCAAGTTTAGCGTTCCGGTAAAATAGTTTGATAAATTTTCTGATCCCAGAGATTAGCTCGTAGCCTTATCGGGCGTTTTAAAAATAACATGAAACTCAGACAAATTATATTACTGGTAGGTTTTCTTTTAACAATATCGTCTGTTAAGCTTTTTGCGCAAGATGATACTTCGACGGCAGGTCTTGAGTTTACCGACATAACCTCAGGTGCGGAACCGGCAAAAGATTCGGTCAAAAAAGATACGGCTAAACCAAAAGCCGAGGCTGTTGCAGCGAAACCAATCCAGAATTCCGAAAAGCATAAAACTCTCTGGGCAATATTTCTGGAAGGATTTTTAGGAGGATTTGCAGCGCTTATAATGCCGTGCATTTTTCCTATGCTTCCATTAACAGTATCGTTTTTTACCAAACGGGGTGGTTCAAAAGCTAAGGGTGTATCACAGGCTGTACTTTATGGATTATCGATCATTATTATTTATGTCCTGTTAGGATTTACCGTTTCACTGATCTTTGGGTCCGATGCGTTAAATGACCTGTCAACTAACGGTATCTTTAACTTCTTTTTCTTCCTGTTACTGGTTGTTTTTGGCGCTTCGTTTCTGGGCGCATTCGAGATCACCCTGCCAAGCAGCCTGGTAAACAAGATGGACGAAAAGTCCGACTCACGCGGTATTGCCGGCATATTTTTTATGGCTTTTACATTGGCTCTAGTGTCGTTTTCGTGCACCGGGCCGATTATCGGAACATTGCTGGTTGATGCAGCGTCCAAAGGCGAGCGACTGGCGCCGATCATGGGGATGTTTGGGTTCTCGCTGGCCTTAGCTTTGCCGTTTACATTGTTCGCTCTGTTCCCTTCATGGCTAAAGGCTTTGCCAAAATCCGGCGGATGGCTCAACAGCGTAAAGGTAGTGCTGGGCTTTCTGGAGCTTGCCTTCGCATTAAAGTTTTTATCGAATGTTGATTTAGCATATCACTGGAATTGGTTTGACCGTGAAGTTTTCCTGTCTCTCTGGATCATTATTTTTGCTCTTATGGGTTTATACCTTTTAGGCAAACTTAAATTTTCGCATGATAGCGATTTGCCATATTTGTCAGTAGCGCGAACGTTCCTGGCGATCATTGTCTTTTCATTTGTCGTGTACATGATACCGGGACTTTGGGGAGCACCGTTGAAATCTATCAGTGCATTTTTGCCACCCGCCACCACGCAGGATTTTGATTTATATTCTAATCGAAGCCTCGCTCCTTCTCAGCATATCGGTAGCGGTAAAAAGAAAAATGAAGAGATCTTTACACGTGCCACATCTCATGCCCTGGGTTTGGACGCTTATTTCGATTATGAGGAGGCTTTAAAAATCTCCCAGCAACAGAAAAAACCAGTATTGCTGGATTTTACAGGATGGAACTGCGTAAACTGCCGTAAGATGGAAAGCAATGTTTGGTCAGATCCGCGAGTGTTAAAAATGTTGCAGGAAGAATTTGTACTGGCCGAACTTTATGTGGATGACAAATCAGAGTTGCCAGAAAAGGAACGTTACACATCGAAGTACAGCGGCAAGGAGATATCGACAATTGGTAAGAAAAACAGTGATTTTGAAGCTTCGCGATTTGGAAGTAATTCACAACCTTTGTACGCAATTGTAAATAGTAACGGCGACTTACTTGTCCCCGCGCAGGGAGCCGACTATAATGCTGACAACTACTTAAACTTTTTGAAAAGCGGGATAACTGCTTTTAACCAATAGCATGGCTGAAACGATTAAGAATATTGGAGTTTTAACTTCGGGTGGCGATTCGCCCGGTATGAACGCGGCAATTCGTGCGGTTGTGCGTACTGCTTTATACTACAATCTGGAAATAACCGGAATTATGCGTGGCTACGAAGGCATGATAACTGGTGACATGTTTAAAATGGACAGAAAGTCTGTAGCCAACATTATACAACGTGGCGGAACAATTTTAAAGACGGCTCGTAGTGATGATTTCAGAACGAAAGAGGGAAGAGAACGTGCATACGAGCAGCTAAAAAAATTTAATGTTGACGCCCTGGTTGTAATCGGCGGCGATGGCACTTTTACCGGGGCAAGTGTTTTCCTCGACGAGTTTGACGTGCCTATTCTGGGCCTTCCCGGGACTATAGATAATGATTTGGCTGGCACCGATTATACTATCGGTTACGATACTGCGATCAATACCGTTGTCAATGCCGTTGACAAAATACGAGATACGGCAGAGTCTCACGACCGTTTATTCTTTGTTGAAGTAATGGGACGAGATTCGGGCCTAATTGCTTTAAGAAGTGGTATTGGGGTTGGAGCGGAAGCTATTCTTATTCCGGAATCAAAAACCGATGCCGGACATTTGTTTAAACGGCTGGAAGAAGGCCGAAAAGATAAGGCGTCAAAAATTGTCATCGTTGCCGAAGGCGATGATTCCGGGGACGTTTTTGAGATCGCCGAGCGGGTTAAAGAAAAATTCCCTAATTATGATACCCGTGTTTCAATCCTGGGGCATATTCAACGTGGCGGAAGCCCAACCTGTGGCGACAGGGTTTTAGCGAGTCGTTTAGGGGTAGCCGCTGTTGAATCTTTGATGGCTGGACAAAAAGGCGAAATGGTTGGCCTGGTTAACGGACAGATCGCCTTCACGCCGTTCAAACACGCCATTAAACATATCAGCGAGGTGAACCAGGGATTGCTCAAAATCGTTGAGATCCTGTCTCTATAATAACCAATGGAACATATTAAAAAGCATTTTACAGAAGCCCATGACACGCTTGCAGCGTTTTTGGCAGACGACGGAAATTTCCGGACGATAGAACAAGCCGGTCAGTTGCTTGTCTCAGCGCTAAAGGATGGAAAGAAAATCATTTCGTGCGGGAACGGCGGCTCCATGTGTGACGCAATGCATTTCGCTGAAGAACTGTCTGGCCGTTACCGCAATGACAGGCCGGCGTTGGCGGCTATGTCCATCTCCGACCCATCGCATATTTCCTGCGTTGGAAATGATTATGGGTATGATTTTATCTTTTCCAGGATGGTAGAAGCTATTGGGCAACCTGGTGACGTCCTTTTTGGAATCAGCACGAGCGGAAATTCAGCTAACGTACTAAACGCGATCCAGGCTGCAAAAGCAAAAGGGATGAAAGTTATTGGGCTTACCGGCAAAGATGGCGGTAAAATGGCCGGCTTGTGCGACGTAGAAGTTCGCGCGCCCAAATCAAATTATGCCGACCGGGCGCAGGAGATCCACATTAAAGTAATTCATTCGCTTATTGATTACGTAGAGCGAAATATAGATTAAAGTAGCTTTTCAGCGACTTCTTTCCAGTTATTCACCCGTTCGTATTCTGTTATCAGCAGGTTGTGCGGCGACGAAAACAGCAGCTTACGGCCGTCAAAATCAACGAAGTTTCTAATGCGGTCGTCGATCAGAATGTCGACATTGACGATTTTATTGCCGCAGAAGATGATGTGTTTCCAATCGATAAACGGGAAGTGATCCCTCAGCCAATCGTATTTATCCTGTAATGAGTTTCTGAATTCCATTGCCGCGGATACAATGTAGAGGTCGTACTTTTCGTGAAGTTTTTTTACAACTTCGCGGCTGTCGGCAATTGGTTCAAGGTCCCGGAAAAAGCCTGGCTCGTTAATGTACTCATACCATTTCCGGTTAACATCCTCCGGGATCAGTTCAAACACTTCCTTTCCCGGGGTTTGCTCAATATCCAGGGCTGTTCCAAAATCGCGGTTATAAAGTTTCAAAAATTTGGGGATAACGTCGGCGATAACCTCGTCCATGTCGATGGCAAGGCGGAGTAGTTTTTCAGACATGCGATAAAAGTAAGGAATTGCGGGAAATGGCGAAGGGGGATTTTGGGAATAGACATAAAAAAGCAGTCAAAGATTTGGATTTAAACCAAAGAAAGAGGAAACAAGCTAACAAGCCAGATTTTTGAGAATGTGCCGGGTTGATTTATTTGAAAATGAACGTACAGTGCTGCTATCGGTAAATAGCCCGGCTATTCACTCATACGCCTGCAGGCATTTCGCTCAGGCCGGTATCCGTTTTTATCCGGTTTAAAATGAATGGGCTGTACACTAGCCGCCGAAAGCTAAGTACGGCGATTGTCGTGTAGCGATGAAAAACTGCCCTGAGTACTATAAACCCGGGCGGCGCGGATACCGGCCTTGTGGCTAATGCCCGTGCAGTATGAGCAAAGCACGGGATCTACATCTGCCAAGAAAGATTTCCGTTCGTTTTCAAATCTATTGAATATTATAAGTCAAATCAGCTTAAAAATAAATCCTAACTCAGAGAGCCCCTTCAGTTATACCGCAGCGTTATAATCAACACCAAACTTTTCTTTTTCAGGCATTTGATACTTAAACAAATTCATCCTATCTTTGCAGCCCCGCAGCAGGAGACTCCGGGAACTATGTTGAATACATAAATTAAAAACAAAAGAATGGCAACTAAAATCAGATTGCAAAGATTCGGTAAAAAAGGCAAGCCTTTTTTCCACATCGTGGTGGCGGATTCACGTGCTCCAAGAGATGGACGTTTTATTGAGCGTATTGGCTCATACAATCCTAACACCAACCCGGCAACTATCGAAATCAACTTCGATAAAACTTTAGACTGGGTTAATAAAGGTGCACAACCAACCGATACTTGCCGCGCTATCCTTTCTTACAAAGGTGTTTTATACAAAAAACATTTAGAAGGTGGTGTTAAAAAAGGCGCTTTAACTGCTGAACAAGCTGAAACTAAATTTGCTGAGTGGTTACAAGGCAAAGAAGGCAAAGTAAGCGGCAAAAAAGAAGGATTAGTAAAAACTAAAGAAGAGGCTAGAAAAGCCGCTTTGGAAGCAGAAGCTAAAAAGAAAGAAGAAAGAGCAGCCGCTATCGCAGCTAAAAACACTCCTCCGGTAGAGGAAGTGGAAGAAGCTCCGGTTGCAGAAGTTGAGGCTGAAAACGAAACTGAAGCTCCGGCAACAGAAGAAGGATCAGCAGAAGAAACCGCTGCAGAGTAATTCAATACAACATTACAGAAAGCGAAGGTTCTCTCAGAGGCTTTCGCTTTCGTTGTTTATAGCGATTTATGAAAATAGATGATTGTTTCTACCTTGGCTACATTACTAAAACCAAGGGATTAAAAGGCGAACTGCAATTGTTTTTCGAATTTGGCGAGTATGATGAAATTGAGTTCGATTCGGTATTCGTCGAGCTGAACGGAAAACTTGTTCCGTATTTCGTAAACACTTATAAACTCCAGAACAATCAAACCGGCTATTTCTTTTTCGACGATGTTGATACTATTGAAAAAGCGGCAGCATTGGTAAAGAAGAAAGTTTACCTGCCAAACTCGAAAAAGCCGGAACGCCATGATGACGAATTTCTTATCACCGACCTGAAAGGCTTCATTGCACACGATGTAACACATGGCGAGTTGGGTGAAATCATCGAAATTCACGAATACCCGCAGCAATATGTTGCCGTTGTTCCCTATAAATTCAGAGAAGTAATGTTTCCTTTGAACGATGACTTTATCGTGGAAATTGATGAAGAGGAAGGAACGGTGAAACTGGATTTGCCCGAAGGCTTATTGGATGTATATCTTAACGAATAGGAACAATGCGCTTTGATATCATAACAGTTTTACCCGGATTGCTGGAAAGCCCTTTTGCTCATTCTATTTTACAACGGGCGCAGAAAAAAGGAATTGCCGAAATACATGTTCACAACTTGCGCGATTATGCCAACAATAAGCATAAAAGTGTCGACGATTATCCTTATGGCGGCGGAAGCGGTATGGTGATGAGCGTAGAGCCATTTGCAGCATGCATTACAACTTTAAAGGGCCAGAATGAATATGATGAGATCATTTTCATGACGCCTGACGGCGAAACTTTAAACCAGGGCATCGCCAATGAGCTTTCGCTGAAAAATAATGTGATTATTCTATGCGGCCATTATAAAGGGATTGATCAGCGTATCCGGGATCTTTTTGTAACCCGCGAAATTTCTATTGGCGACTACGTGCTTTCAGGCGGAGAATTACCGGCAGCTGTTTTGGTTGACACAGTTGTTCGGCTGATTCCGGGAGTTCTTTCCGATGAAACCTCCGCCCTCTCCGATTCATTCCAGGGGGAATTACTTGATGCGCCGGTTTATACGCGTCCTGCGGACTGGAACGGCCAAAAAGTTCCTGATGTATTGCTGAGCGGAAATCAATCACTTATCGACAACTGGCGTTATGAACAAGCTTTGGAAAGGACAAAAAAGCGCCGGCCCGATCTTTTGAAATAAGCCGAAATGTGGATTAATATAAAAATGTTGAAAAATTTAAAAACAACTTTTAATTCCCAAAAATAATTGCTAATATTGCAATCCGATTTTTACGGGTTAAAAATCAGTTTAATTACTTAAAATCATGGATTTAGTAAAATTTGTAGAAGAGCAGGCGATAGAGAAGAAGGAAATTCCTGCGTTTAAAGCTGGCGATACTATCAGTGTTCACTATAAAATTCGCGAAGGAAATAAAGAACGTGTGCAGATTTATCAGGGCGTTGTTATCCAGCGTAATGGTGTAGGCGCAACTGAGACTTTCACAGTACGTAAAGTTTCTAACGGTATTGGTGTAGAGCGTATTTTTCCTGTTAACTCACCAAATATTGAGAAAATCCAGGTGAACAGCTACGGTAAAGTTCGTCGCGCTAAATTGTTTTACCTGCGTGAACTTACTGGTAAAGCAGCCCGTATCAAATCTAAAAGAGTTTAATATTTTTCATAATATTACGGCCTCCCCGGTTATCCGAGGGAGGTTTTTTTGTTTATGGACTACTCAGCATACTTGAATACAACTTTCCTCGGAAACGAGATAAAGAACTATGTTTTATTTGCCCTGATCATAATCGCCGGTTTAACATTTAAACGGTTGGTTTCGCGATTGCTGAGCAAATTACTGCTTAAGCTTTTCGGCAAGTTCGGTTCGTCGGTAAATGCCGAAGTGTTTATTAACCTTCTTATTAAACCGCTGGAGATTTTAATTCTGCTTACGGCGCTTTATTTGTCGATTAACCAGCTCGACTACCCTCTTGATGAAGTTATTTTCAGTCGCCGGGACACTCATATAAAACTAATTGATGTAGTTGATAAGGTGTTTCTCTTCTTTATCATCATCACCTTATTCTGGGTTTTGCTTCGCATCATTGACTTTATTTCACACGTTTTTGCATACAAGGCGAGTCTTACCGAATCAAAGGCCGACGACCAGGTTGTTTCCTTTTTGAAAGAACTTAGTAAAATAATTACCGGCATCATCGGTGTGTTTGTAATAATGGGCTCGGTTTTCGACTTGAATGTGGCAACAATAATTGCCGGGCTCGGAATTGGTGGTATCGCCATCGCCCTTGCAGCAAAAGAAAGTCTTGAGAATTTACTGGGCTCTTTTACGATTTTTATGGACAGGCCCTTCGTAGTAGGCGATTTAATTCGGGTTGATTCCATTGAGGGAACCGTTGAAAAAGTTGGTTTCAGAAGTACCAAGCTTCGCACAACAGATAAAACGATCGTTACCCTGCCTAACAAGAAAATGATCGACGGTGCGCTTGAAAACATGACGTTACGGAATTACCGTCGTGTTAAATTTAATATCGGTCTTACTTATGATACGAAGCCCGAGACCTTGCGTAAAATAAATAATGAAATATCGGATTATATTAACCAGCGTGAGCTGACCAATAACGATGTAACAGTAATTTTTGAAAGCTTCGGAGACTGGTCACTGAACCTGCAGGTGCTCTACCTGGTAGAAATGATGGATTTTAATGAATATCTGAAAATCCGGGAAGAGATCAATTATAAGATTATGGAAATTGTGCAGGCCAATGGAGCTGACTTTGCTTATCCAACGAGTAAGGTAATTCACCATCAAACGCAGGACACTGAAGGCGACCAGGGCTTTACCGATTAAAACCTTGTAAAATAACAATGTCACCCAAAGCGGAGTCGATGAATAATTTCGACTCCGTTCAGGGTGACAAAATGCCGATAACCTGGACTTACCCTTTTTTCTCGGCGGTTTTTTTAGGAGCTACCGAAGCTTCCTTCTTTTCTTTGCTGCAGCATTTTCCACCTTTTTTGCAGCATTCTTTTTTGGTTTCTTTAGCTTTCGCCGTTGGCTGCGATGTTTGAGCTGAAGCAGCGCTTACAAAAGCTGCAAGCGCCAGCATGGCAAATAATTTTTTCATTTGTTTAACTTATATTTTTTGATTGATTAAATTCAGCAAGAACGGTTACGCCCCCTTTTACAACATCGCCTATATTGACATTGACTTTAGTTCCAAGAGGTAAAAACACGTCAACCCTGGAACCAAATTTAATAAAACCAAATTGATTTCCCTGCTCAACTTTATCACCTTCTTTTACATACCATACAATCCGGCGGGCGAGCGCTCCGGCAATTTGTCTGAACAGCACTGGAGTTCCGGCTGCAGTTTCAGTAACGACGGTTGTGCGTTCGTTTTCTGTAGATGATTTAGGATGCCAGGCAACCAAATATTTTCCGGGATGGTATTTGAAATATTTAACAATTCCTGAAACCGGGTTGCGGTTAACGTGAACATTTACCGGAGACATAAAAATCGAGATTTGAATACGTTTGTCTTTCAAATACTCGGTTTCTTCGGTTTCTTCTATTACCACAACTTTCCCGTCGGCAGGGCAAATTACATGATCATCATGCAGCGCAACAGCCCTGTTTGGGCTTCTGAAAAACTGAACGATTGTAACGAATAGGAGGAATGATACAATGTAGATGAGCCATTTTAGCCAGGTTATCTCCGACCAGTAATAATGCACGAATGCGTTAAGTACAAAAATAAAAAGAATGCAAAGTGCCAGTGAAGTATAACCTTCTTTGTGAAATTTCATATTAATACATGGCTGCCAAAGTGTGGTTGCCGTCGCAAAATTACTAATTTAAGCCGGATTTTATGTTTCGGTAGGCGCCTTTATAGCTCTGTATATATCCCGCAAATTTCTGCCGAGTTCATCATAATCAAGTCCGTAGCCTACAACGAAGTCATTTGGTATTTCAAAAGCAATGTAGGTAAGTTCGTCGAACTGCTTCTGTAAAGCATCGGGTTTTAAAAGAAGTGTGCAAATTTTTACGGAGGCGGGCTCGTGTTTATAAACTTCTTTAAGTAAATGCTCCATGGTAATGCCTGTATCGACAATATCTTCTACCAATACAACATCTCTGTTTTTTAAAGATTTTTGCAAACCAATAACCTCCTTTACTACGCCGGTTGTTGAATCGCCGGCGTAAGACGACACACGAATAAAATTCACTTCAGATGATACCGTAATTTCCTTCATTAGGTCGGCCATAAAGATGAAGCATCCATTTAAAACACCAATAAATACCGGAACTTTATTTTCATAATCCACGTTCATCTGGATGCCAATCAGCCTTATCCGTTTTTGAATCTGGTCATGAGATATCATTTCCTCAAATTCCTTATCGTTGATCTGAATTTTCATTAGCCGTTAATTATAATCGTGTAACTGCGGCGGTAAAAATAGAATAACTGCTTAAGAAATAGAAAAGATTGTTTTCGTAATATTGATACGATTCCCTATACGCAAACTAAGAAAGAACAATGAGTGAGCCTATAATCTCAATTAAGAATCTTCGAAAGAATTACGGTGAAAAACAAGTATTAAAAGGCATTGATCTCCAGATTAATGCCGGCCAGGTTATAGGTTATATCGGCCCTAATGGTGCCGGAAAATCAACCACGGTTAAAATTTTAATTGGCCTGATCCCGGATTTTGAAGGTGAAATAATAATAGGCGGACAGCGCCTTCATGACAATTTACTGGACATTAAGCGAGTGATCGGCTATGTTCCTGAGAATGCCGAGCTGTATGAGGTGTTGACGCCGATGGAATATCTGGAGTTCGTAGGTAAACTACAGGGAATGGAACAGGAGCAAATCAATCACCGTTCTCAAGCTATGCTTTCGCAGTTTGGCCTTAAAGATGTGATGAACCAACGCATGGACACCTTCTCCAAAGGTATGCGCCAGAAAGTGTTGCTTATTTCCGGTATGATCCATAATCCGCAGATTATCATACTCGACGAACCTCTTTCCGGGCTTGACGCTAATGCAGTTATCCTTGTTAAGGAGATCATTTCCAGGTTGGCGCAGGAAGGCAAAACGATTTTTTACTGTTCGCATATGATGGATGTGGTTGAAAAAGTTTCGGATCGCATTATTCTGATAAATGACGGCGAAATCGTTGCCGACGGTTCATTTACTGAGCTTCAAAATAATTCGGGCGGAACGCTGGAGCAAATTTTTGCCAAACTGACAGGAAAAGGAAATATTGGCGATGCGGCGGGGGCTTTTATAAACGCATTTGATTAACTATGAACAAGCTTATACTGCGTTTCGTATTTCTTTTCCGGCCCGTTTTTGAGCGCTTCGGCGCTGATGCCGACCAGCTTTATACTATTCTGGAAGTTAAATTAAAAATGGACGACCGTCGGCCGAATATGTATATGGGCAATAGGCAGCGTCAAAAGAAAGAGCCTAAGAACAGCAGTTTCATGGCTATGCTCATGCTTTTACTTTTGGGGCTTTTCATGACCATTATCCTTGCAACATTACAAGGTGCGCTTATCGGCCAGGCATTTTACTTCGCGATGTTCATGGCAATTATCAGCCTGACGCTGATCGCTGATTTTACCAGTGTGTTAATCGATGTCCGGGATAATTATATACTTCTGCCGCGGCCCATAAACGATGTTACCATTACGCTTTCCCGGATACTGCATATCGGCATCCATATAGCGAAACTTGTGATAAGCCTTACTCTGCCAGCGCTTCTTTATGTCGTCTTCACAAAAGGATTTATCGCACTGTTGGCGTTTCTAATAGAAATTTTTTCCGCGTCCTCTATAACCATCTTACTTGTTAATATGGTTTACCTGCTTGTGTTAAAGGTTACAAGCCCTAACCGGTTTAAAGACTTTATCTCCTACTTTCAGATAATTTTCGCAATTGTAGTGTTTGCTGCATACCAACTCCTGCCACGCATGATGAACCAGTTTCGGCTGGTACATATCGATGTTTTGAGTTATAAATGGACGTGTTTTCTTCCGCCGGTTTGGTTTGCTTCTTTTTACGATATACTCATTTATCCCCAAACTTTCAGTTACCTGAAACTTGGTTTATCAATTATTGGATTGATATCGCCGTTTATCGGGTTGTTTCTTGTCGTGAAAGTATTTGCTCCTGGGTTTAACAAAAAGCTCAGCGAAATATCCGGCAGTACAGACGAAAAGCTGCTAAAGAAAGGTGGTTCTCAAAGCGGGAAATCCTGGATATCGGATCTTGCAAAAAAAGTAACCAATGACCCAGTGGAATACGCCGGTTTTAAACTTACCTGGTGGCTAACGTCGCGCTATCGCGATTTTAAGGTGAAGGTTTATCCGGCCTTTGCTTATGTACCGGTTTATTTTGTTTATTTTTTCATATCACGCAAATCGTCGGGTTTTGACAACATGGTTCAAGGAAAAGCTTACCTATTTCTCGTCTATTTGTCGAGTTTTGTTTTGATGACTACACTAAACCAGGTTCCGATTTCTGAGCGTTACAAGGCGGCCTGGGTTATGTTTTCGACGCCACATAATAGCCCCGGTAAAATCATGGCCGGCATGTATAAGGCGCTGCTGATTAAGTACCTTCTGCCGTTTTTCCTTGTGATCAGTGCATTTTGCATTTACACCTGGGGTAGCGAAGTAATCAATGATTTAGTACTTGCGTTTTTCAATATCAGCGGCTATGGTATTATAATGGCTTTGTTTACCATTAAATATCTGCCTTTCTCGCAGCCGGTCAATGTACAGGCGCAGGGTGGAAAATTCATGGCGAATTTCCTTGTAATGATTCTGATCGCCATTATTGGCTTTGTTCATTACGGCTTAAGCCGCTGGGAATGGGCGATAAACATTATGACCCTGTTGTCAGCAGGAACTTGCTGGGCTCTGTTTCACTATTACAGGAATCGCAACTGGCAGGCTTTGGAAGCCGACTACAGCTAATCGAGCCGGGACTAAAAGTGTCCTTGCTCCTGTGCCTTTTTGCGTTCTTCCTTTTCAAGTTTGCGCCGTTCACGTCGTTGCTGGCGGGTCTCTTCAACCTTGGTTTGCGAGGTATCGGGCTGGGACTTTGTTTTTTCGTTCGAAAGGCTGTCAGCCTTGTGTTCCTTTTTACCTGTAAATATTCGCTCTAAAAATGATTGTGAATCTTCGTCGTCAAGCATTAACGTCGAGTCAGATACTGCCGTATCGGCCGGCGCAATTTGCTGCCTCAGGCTTTCTTTTAAGCGGACCGAATAAAATCCATATGCGTTGGTGTCGCGCTCGGTGAGGCCCTTTTTCGCCATGAGATTACCAATGAGCTTGAAGTAACCACGTAGACCAGTTCTAAGGCTGCCGTCGGGCTCAAAAAAATACAAGCCTTTTTTCGGGCGGGGAACAATGCTTGCCAAAAATATACCTTCGCCCTGGGTTAATTCTGATGGTGATTTCCCAAAATAATATCTCGAGGCCTCACCAATGCCGTAAACGTTCCTTCCCCATTCAATCAAATTTAGGTACACCTCAAACATGCGCTGCTTGTTTGATAAACGGCCGTTTTCTATCATCCAGGTAATTAATATCTCCTCGATTTTACGCGCCATGGTTTTTTGCCTGTTGAGGTACACATTCTTTACCAACTGCATGGAAATAGTACTCGCTCCGCGCTTAAAAGATTTCTCTTTAAAGTCGGTAGCGATTGATTTCCGGATTGATTCCTCTACGAAACCGTGATGCGAAAAGAACGACGGGTCTTCAGCAGTTAGAAGTGCATTTTTCAGGTTTGACGAAATATTCCCGATTGGTGTAAAGTCGCGATTTGACGGCCCGATCGTAATATCGCGCATCGGTTTGCCATATTCATAAGGCGTGTAAACAAATGTGCCGTTAATTTTTGATAGATCGGTTTTGCCATAGCTTACCACTCTGAAGCCTTTTTGATTCATTCGTGAATCGAACTGAACATTGTCCGGATCGGTGGTATCGAGGTAAAAATTCAGATCATATTGGAGCTTTCCCGCTACTTTTACGCCTTCCAGGCTTTCAAACATTCCCTGTGGAAAGGAATCGAACAATTGCTGGGCATCCATTTCATCGGTATGCAGTTTAACTTCGTATACTTTTTTTGGAAACAACGTATATCGCATGAAGGGATTCGCCGTAATCTTTTTGAGATGTATCACCGACGACTTTTCAATGGACACAAAATTCTCACCGATCAACAAATCTGCATCAATGGATCCATCGGGAACAACGACATCATTAGCGGCAATTTTCGGATGATTGATCAACAGATTTTTAATCGCACACGATCCGGTTATCACCAGTCCGTCGCCACTGTGCGTGATTTTTTTTAATTCGGCATGTGCGGTGTCGAAATTCAGTTTCAGATTGTACTTTTTTTCGATAAAAGGTAGTTCAATTTTTTTGCCTTCAGCATAGAGTTTTACATCGAACTGCTTGTCACCTGGATCAACGCTGCCGTCAATATGCCAGACAGATTCCTTGTCATTGATGTCAATCGTCGACTTTAATTCTCCGCCATCTATTGTAGCTGTTGGTGTAAAAAATCTTATGCCACCCTTATTTCCCCGGTAACTAATCTCGAAATTTTTAACATCCATGTTGTCGGGCACTTTGTTAAGCATCCGGTTCAACAGGTTGTCGGCTAATTCGGATAGGTCGGTTTTGGGTTTTTGAGCAGTTGTATCTTTCTTGTTCCGGAATAAGAAATCATAATTCCGAATGCTGTCTTTTTTTATAAGTGTGATTTTTCCATTGTATAGCTTTACCTCAGAGAGCGAAACGTTGCCAAATAACAAAGGAAAAAATTTAACGCCAACATGAAGTGTTTGAATGCTGGCCAGGCTGTCGCGGTTTTCCGGTACAATAGAAATGTCTTTAAAAAGAACAGATTTTAACCCATCGAAATGTGCGGATTGTATTTTAACGTCAAGATGATAATCTCGTTTTGCTTTTGCGATTGCCTTTGTTATTTCAACCTGTAAAATCGCCTCACGTTTTTTATATGCGATAACTCCACCAATAACCATTAACAGGATGATTCCCGCAACGATAACTCCGGCTATTTTCAAATGCTTTTTCGAAATGTTTATTCGCAGGTTTTTGATGTTCATTGATTACAGGTTACGGCACAAAAACGGTTAAATCGTCTATTTATTTCCAGAGTGTAAATATCTGTAAAAACCAATATCAAACAAGTGTTTAACGCAGGTGGTTTCGTAAATTTGCAACAATTAGAAAGCCGATGATTACACGTGAGCAAATATTAGATGCGCTGAGACATGTTGAAGAGCCTGATCTTAAAAAAGATCTTGTTACGTTAAACATGATAGAAGATATTAAGGTTGATGAAAACAAGGTAAGCTTTTCAGTTATATTAACAACTCCTGCATGCCCGCTGAAGAACTTAATTGAAAATGCCTGCCGCAACGCTATACTCCATTTTGTTAGTAAGGATGCGGAGATTTCGATTAACATGACATCGCGTGTAACCACTCAAAAGAACCAGACGATGCACAATATTAAAAATATTATTGCTGTGGCATCTGGTAAAGGCGGCGTTGGAAAATCAACCGTATCAGCCAATCTGGCGCTCGGGCTCGCAAAAAATGGAGCTAAGGTAGGATTGATAGACGCGGATATTTATGGCCCGTCAATTCCTATGATGTTTGGATTAGAAGGTGCCAGACCGATGGCTACACAAACGCCGGACGGGAAAACGAGAATCGAACCCATCGAAAAATATGGAATTAAAATTCTTTCCATAGGATTTTTCACTGATCCCGGCCAACCAGTTCCATGGCGCGGGCCAATGGTTTCAACCGCCGTAAAGCAGTTATTTAATGATGCCGATTGGGGTGAATTGGATTATCTGGTAGTTGATCTTCCGCCGGGAACCGGCGACATCCACATAACCCTTGTACAGAATTTTCCAGTTGCCGGAGCTGTAATCGTAACAACGCCACAGCAGGTTGCGCTAGCTGATGCTAAAAAGGGAATCGGAATGTTTATGATGAACACGATCAATGTTCCCCTGCTCGGCGTTATTGAAAACATGTCGTACTTTACACCAGCCGAGCTGCCCGAAAATAAATATTATATTTTCGGAAAAGACGGAGGCAAACACCTGGCAGAACAATACGATGCTCCCTTTTTAGGTGAGATACCACTGGTTAAAGGAATAAGTGATGCCGGCGATAGCGGGTTGCCGGTTATTTTAGAAGAAGGAAATGCTGCCGGCAAAACCTTTTTCGAGATAGCGCAGAAGGTAGCTCAACAGGTTTCCATTGTGAACCTGCAGCGCGAGCCGGTTTATAGCAAATGATATTTTTTGTATCTTTATCAAAATTGTAATTATGGATTTGTTGCAAAAAGTTGAAGAAGCATTGGATACGATCAGGCCCTATTTGGAGGCTGATGGAGGCAATGTTTCTGTTGAGGAAATTACAGCTGAAAATTTTGTGAGATTGCGCTTACTCGGTGCCTGCGGATCTTGCCCGATGAGTATTATGACGTTGAAAGCGGGTATTGAAGAAGCTATTAAAAAAGCGGTTCCTGAAGTTTCAGGAGTGGAGGCAATTAATCTAACCGACATTAATGATCCTAACGCAGTGATGCCGCAGCAGGCGGGTTAACATATTTTAACAGAAAACATTCCCTGATTTTTGTACGTTTATAAACATGATGAAATCCTTATTTACTGCACTTTTTTTATTGGCTTGCTTATCTGCATTTACGCAGAATAAACAACCGGATAACCTGGTGCAGTTCTCTGGAGTTGTGTATAACCTTGACAGTAACTCAGTTGTTCCATATGTTACCATCATTAATAAAACGCAGCGAAACGACGTTAAGGCTTCAAATTACCAGGGATATTTTTCATTCGTCGCCCATCAGGGAGACACCATCATCTTTAGTTCAGTAGGCTATAGCAAGGAGGCCCTGGTTATTCCTTCAAATATTAAGGATCATAGTTATACAGTTATGGTGAGACTAAAGCCGGAAGTAGTAAATCTGCCGGTGGTAAGAGTGTATCCCTGGGCAAGTCTGGATCAGTTCAATCGCGAATTTATGACTATGAAAATCGCGGATGACGATTTAGAGATTGCGAAAAAGAACACATCCAAAGCGTCACTGTTAGCCGTTTCGAAAACTCTTCCGATGGATGCTACGGAGATGAACAACATCAATTTCCAAAACAATCACGTTGCTTTAACGAACAAGAACATAAATCAGCGCGGAGCTAACCCGTTATTCAATCCGTTTGCCTGGGGTGCGTTGATTCAGCAGATTACACAGGGTGATAAAAGCCGTAACGGCGATCAGTAATCCTCTTATTTCCCTTTTTTGTTAGGAAACTTCATCCTGTATTCCACTTTTATCTGGCCTTTGGAAATGGCGTCAAGCCGGCTTTTTAACATCGTTTTACGGAGCGGACTTAATTTGTCAGTAAATAAAATTCCTTCGATATGATCATATTCATGTTGAATGACCCTGGCTGCAAGGCCCGAATAAGTTTCTTCGTGCTTTTGCCAGTTTTCATCAAAATAGGTTATCGTCAACGTTTCGTTCCTGCTAATATCTTCCCTGATTTCCGGAATGCTTAAACAGCCTTCATTGAATGGCCATTTTTCACCGCTTTCAGATGTGATTTGTGGATTTATAAACACCTTTTTGAATCCTTTTAGTTTTGCGTCGTCTTCGGCAAACGGATTAGCGTCTATTACGAACAAACGAATTGAGAGTCCGATTTGTGGCGCAGCTAATCCGACTCCATGTGCATTATACATGGTTTCGAACATGTTTGCTAACAATTGCGACAATTCCGGATAATCCTGTGAAATGTCTGACGCTTTTTTTCTCAAAATTGGATCGCCGTATGCTATTATAGGGAGTTTCATAAAAAGTGCTAAGCTGCAAAAATACCGATTTCTTGTCAATTTTCAGGTTCGAACGTCAAAACAGACAACCTCATGGGATTAAAAATATCATTAGCGGCATCTCCTAGTTGATCTGTGGTCACACCGTTTATTTTTTGAAACACTTCTTCCAAAGTATCGACTTTGCCATAATCAAATAAGCTTTTTGCCATCGACATAATCAAACCCATTCTGTTTTCTTCAGCTAAAGCAATCTGCCCCATAAAGCGTTGTTTTGCCTGGTGAAGTTGCAGGCTTCCCAGTTTGTTTTCACGCAATTTGCGAAGCTCCCTGTGAATAAGTTTAAGCGCTTTTGCTGTTTTTTCCTGGTCTGTACCGAAGTAGATTGAAAAAATCCCGGTATCGCTTAAGGGAATATAGTTAGAGTCGATAGTATAAGCGATTCCGTGTTTCTCACGGATTTCCAAATTTAACCTGGAGCTCATTCCCGGTCCGCCTAACAAGTTATTTAACAGCAAAAGGGCGACACGGTTCGGATCGTATAAACTGTAGGCTTGTGTTCCAATTACACAATGCGTCTGGGAGATTGGCTTTGCCAACGTTGTTTCTGCCGGTATAAATGAGGTTAACTTTTCACGATCTTTGACAGAATTGTTTTCTGCAAGCTTTCCGAAAAATTTCTCCGAAACAGTCTTTATTTTTTTGACTGGGTAATTTCCCGAGATAGCGATAATGATCTCGTGTGTGTTATAATTGTTTTTTAAAAACTCAAAGATATTTGACTGATTCAGCGATTGCACACTTTCCGGTGTTCCTAAAATGTTTTTTCCCAAAGGGTGATCTTTGAAAATCAGCTCTTCAAAATCATCATTGATAGCATCTTCGGGTTGATCCTGATAAGAAGCTATCTCATCCAGAATGACACTCTTTTCTTTTTCCATCTCTTCTTCCGGAAAAGTAGAATGGAACAGGATGTCTTCAAACAAATCCAGCGTTCTGTCAAGAAAAGGATTCAAAAAGGACGCGTGTATACAGGTGTATTCCTTGGTAGTATACGCGTTAAGATCCGCCCCAACCAGTTCGAGCCTGTTTAAAATTTGATTGGTGTTCCGTTTTTCGGTGCGTTTAAATAAAAGATGTTCAATAAAATGTGCAAGCCCCGTTTCGGTGTTTTTCTCGTCTCTGGAACCGGCGTTTATTACGACGCAGGCATGTGATATATTTGATGGAAAAGGATTAAAAAGTATTCTGATGCCATTTCCCAGCGTAAAAATCTGGTGATCCATAAGGGGCAAAGATACGATTAATGAGTCAGTTAAGCCCCTGGAAGTCTACTCATTGTCCTTAATCTTCCCTTTATAATTTTTCTTGAATTGTTCATACCTGGATTTTGACACTGATTGAATGTAGGGATTATTGGGATTGTTTTTTTCATAATCCTGATGATAGTCTTCGGCTCTCCAAAATTTCTTAAGCGGCAAAATTTCTGTCACGATGGGTTTGCTGAATCTCCCGGACAATGTTATATCTCGTACAGCTTGCTCTGCATCAAGTTTCTCTTGGGGGCTGCTATAAAAAATTACCGATCGGTAAGAAGTGCCTTCATCCGGGCCTTGCCGATTTAAGGTTGTGGGATCGTGCGAAGCAAAGAAAGCCTTAAGCAACTGTGAATAGGATACCTTTGCCGGATCGTAATAAACTAAAATGGTTTCTGCATGCCCGGTCGTTTCGCTGCTCACCTGCTCGTAGCTTGGATGTTCTACATCGCCGCCTGCATAGCCCGAAACTACCGAATCAACCCCCGGAATGCTTTCATATATATGCTCAGAGCACCAGAAACAACCTTCGGCAAAAGCTGCCATTGCTTTCTTTGCAGGAGCTTTTAGTTTAACGCTTTCAGTTTTCGACTGCCCGTTGCACGAGGAAACGGATATCATTAAAATCAGGGCGGAAGCCCACTGAATCATTGTTTTCATGCTTTAGATACGTTTACGATGTACGGATAGTTTGCCTCTCTTGTAATCTGATTGTAAATAACTAACCAGCCCAGTTTTCACGGTCGAGGCTGCGGTAATGGATTGCTTCGGCAAGATGTTCGATAGCGATATCCTCGCTTCCGGCGAGATCTGCAATTGTGCGGGCAACTTTCAGAATCCGGTCATAGGCTCGGGCAGATAGCCCTAACTTTTCCATAGCTTTCTTTAAAAGTATGTGTCCGGAATCGTCAATCCTACAAATATCACGAACCGCCTTTGGACTCATCATGGCATTGCTGTGCAATCCCGGTGTTTTCTCAAAACGAGTGTTTTGAATTTCACGCGCCTGGATCACCCGGTCACGTATCGCCTCACTTTTTTCCGATAATCGTTCTGATGAAAGTTCAGTAAAATTAACCGGCGTTACTTCTACATGTAAGTCTATCCTGTCAAGCAGTGGTCCCGAGATTTTATTTAAATATTTTTGAACCACGCCGGGCGGACAGGCGCATTCACGTTCGGGATGATTGTAGTAGCCGCATGGACAAGGGTTCATCGACGCAATAAGCATAAAGCTCGCCGGATAATCGACAGTAAACCGCGCCCTGGAAATGGTAATACGACGCTCCTCCAGGGGCTGGCGCATAACTTCCAAAACCGTTCGTTTAAATTCAGGCAGTTCATCTAAAAATAGCACTCCGTTGTGAGATAGTGATATCTCTCCGGGTTGTGGGTTTGCACCTCCTCCAACCAGCGCTACATCGCTTACAGTGTGATGCGGCGAACGGAAAGGCCGAATCGTCATCAATGAATCACTGGCGGCAAGCTTTCCGGCGACCGAGTGGATTTTTGTCGTTTCAAGCGCTTCGTAAAGATTTAGCGGCGGCAGTATTGTTGGCAACCGCTTGGCAAGCATTGTTTTTCCTGCTCCCGGCGGGCCTATCAGGATAACGTTGTGTCCTCCAGCGGCGGCAATCTCTAACGCACGCTTTATGTTTTCCTGGCCTTTTACATCCGAAAAGTCGCTGTCGTATTTGTTGATATTTGTGAGGAATTCGTCGCGCGTGTTAATGGTGGTTCTTTCCGGAGCGGCGCTTCCGTTAAAAAAATCGATCACCTGACGAATGTTATCAATCCCGTAAACTTCAAAATCGCTGACAATGCCGGCTTCCCTGGCATTTTCCCGCGGAAGGAATATTCCTTTAAATCCTTCCTTTCTTGCCTGGATGGAAACGGGCAGAGCGCCTTTTATGGGCTGAAGGCCTCCGTCAAGCGACAGCTCGCCCATGATTATATATTCGTTAAGCTTTTCTGCTTCGATTTGTCCTGAGGCCGCCAATATACCTGCGGCAATTGCCAGGTCGAATGATGAACCTTCCTTTCTGATATCGGCCGGCGCCAGGTTAACAACAATCTTCTGTCGGGGCATACGGTAGCCTGCAGCATGAATAGCGCTTTCCACGCGTTGCAAGCTTTCTTTAACGGCATTGTCCGGTAAGCCGACGAGATAGTATTTAGTGCCTGCAGAAATATTGACTTCTACAGTAATAGTGGTCGCTTCGATGCCATAAACGGCACTTGCATAGGTTTTTATGAGCATAGTTTAGGTTGCTCAGTAAAGATAAAAGAATAAACGTAGTTGTATCTGTGCTTCAAAAATTTCTTTAAATGTGTTGAACGGATATGAAAAGCAGGTTTGATTCTCATTTAACGGGACGATGTAATTCCCAGAGTTTAGCTTATCCGGAGAGCTGCTAAGCAAAGGTACAGCCCCTGCATTTTAGCCCCGATAGTAGCGGTTACCCCACAACGAAGGGTTGAATTGTAGCGTTGGAGTGAGGAGTAAAAGCATATAGCGGGAACAAAGATTAATTATTGAACTGAGACATTGCGCTTCAAGAAAGAAAACCTGTGACACAAACGATGCGACGCAAAAAACATTATACGGCACAAAAAAACCCGCCGGTTATCTGGCGGGTTTCTTATATTCTACAATCTTCTACCTTTTTCCGAACGGCATTTTCGGCATTCCGCGCATCATTTTCGCGGCGGCTGCCGGATTTGAAAATTGTTTCATGACCTTACGCATATCTTCAAATTGCTTGATCAGTTTGTTCACTTCAGTGATATTGGTTCCCGAACCCTTAGCGATTCGCGCGCGGCGACTTTGATTAATTGAGTCCGGGTTCTCACGTTCGTAAGGCGTCATAGAACCGATTATCGCTTCAATCGGAGTAAAAGCATTATTGTCGATATCTACATCTTTGATCGCCTTTCCTACTCCTGGAATCATCCCCATCAGATCTTTCATATTACCCATTTTTTTGATCTGCTGGATTTGACTGACAAAGTCGTTAAAGTCGAACTTGTTTTTACGGATCTTCTTTTGAAGTTCCGCCGCTTCCTTTTCATCAAATTGCTGCTGTGCACGTTCTACCAGGGAAACCACGTCGCCCATACCGAGGATACGGGACGCCATGCGGTCGGGGTGGAAAACGTCCAGAGCTTCCATTTTTTCGCCGGTACCGATAAATTTGATTGGTTTATCAACAACCGATTTAATAGACAGGGCAGCTCCGCCGCGTGTATCGCCATCCAACTTGGTAAGTACCACGCCGGTAAAATCCAGGCGATCATTAAAAGCTTTGGCGGTATTTACCGCGTCCTGGCCGGTCATTGAGTCGACCACAAATAAAATTTCCTGAGGATTGGTACTCGCTTTAACAGCCGCAATCTCGTTCATCATTTCCTCGTCAATGGCTAAACGGCCGGCGGTATCGATGATGATAATATTGTTTCCGTTCTTTTTTCCTTCAGCAATACCTTCCTGTGCAATACCGATCGGATCCTTCGACTCGATATTGGCGTAAACCGGCACACCAATCTGCTGACCTAAAACCTGGAGTTGATCAATCGCCGCGGGACGGTAAACGTCGCCGGCAACCAGCAAAGGCTTTTTCCCTTTTTGTGTTTTAAGAAAGTTTGCGAGCTTTCCCGAAAAGGTTGTCTTACCAGCTCCGTTTAATCCTGCAATCAGAATAATGGTTGGGTTATCAGAAATATTAAGTTCTGCAGTTGTTCCACCCATGAGCTCGGCCAGCTCATCATTCATGATTTTTGTAAGAAGCTGACCTGGCGATATACTCGTCAGTACGTTTTGTCCAAGCGCTTTTTCTTTTACATCATCAGTAAAAGCTTTGGCCGTTTTATAGTTAACATCCGCATCCAAAAGAGCCTTGCGGATCTCCTTCATGGTTTCGGCAACGTTGATTTCTGTTATACTTCCCTGACCTTTAAGAACCTTGAAGGCACGGTCGAGCTTATCCTGTAAATTTTCAAACATCGTAATTTTCAGCTTGTAAGAGCCCGCAAATTTATTAGTTATTTATCAGTATTTATAAGTTTTCTTAATGCTACCTTCGCGCTCCTGATTAAAAACGGCAAAGCCTGCAACATTTCGTAGTGACTTGCGTCTAATCAGCACTTAGCGTAGAATGAAACTGACCGTCCTTATATCGTTTATACTGTTCCTGTTCTATATCTCTTCATCGGCTCAGCCATTACCTAAGAAAGTTGCCGCTGTCAAATCGGGCGGCACAATCAAAATTGATGGATCGCTGGATGAACCGGAGTGGCGAACTGCGCCCGCTGCTACGGATTTTATAGACATAAGGCCGGTTCCAGGAAGACATGAGGGTGCGAAGCAAAAAACGGAGATTCGTTTTTTGTATGACAATACCGCCATTTACATCGGCGCCCGGATGTATGAAACTACTCCTGACAGTATTGCGCGTGAATTGGTGGCCCGTGATAACGTAGGAAACTCTGACTTTATCGGTGTGATTTTTGACACTTATTACGATAAAATTAACGCGAGCGGTTTTTTCGTTACCGCGGCCGGCGTGCAGTTTGATGCCAAGTATTCCTTGGGCGGAAATGAAGATCCGGCATGGAACGCTGTTTGGCTAAGCGAAGTGAAGATCGATAAACAAGGATGGACCGCCGAATTTAAAATCCCTTATTCCGCTTTACGTTTTGCCAAGCATGATGTTCAAACCTGGGGTTTAAACATTACGCGTAAGCGGCAAAAGGCACAGGAGCAATTGTTCTGGAACTTTGTGGACCCCAAAGTAAATGGGTTTATTAACCAGGAAGGCGTTTTATCTGAAATTAAGGATATCAAACCACCCTTGAGGCTTTCTTTTTCACCGTATATTTCTTCTTACGTTAATAACTATCCCTATAACCAGCCGGGATTAAAAAATACCACGAGTTCGTTTAATGGCGGAATGGATGTGAAATACGGTATCAATCAAAGTTTTACTCTAGATATGACGCTGGTCCCGGACTTCGGGCAGGTGCAATCAGATAACACAGTTTTAAACCTTAGTCCTTTCGAGGTAAAGTATAACGAGAACCGCCAGTTTTTTACAGAAGGTACTGAGCTTTTCAATAAGGGAAACTTGTTTTATTCGCGACGGGTTGGCGCAAATCCTAATTTTATCAGGGATGTAAGCACTGAACTGAAAAGCAATGAAACGGTACTTAAAAATCCGGTTGAAAGTAAGCTGATCAATGCAACCAAGGTTTCGGGCAGGACGGCAAAAGGCCTTGGAATAGGTGTATTTAATGCCGTGACGAAGGCGATGGATGCTGTAGTTGAAGATACTCTCACTCATTACAAGTCCAATTTGCAAGCTCAGCCGCTCACTAATTACAACATTTTGGTATTGGATCAGTCCCTAAAGCATAATTCTTCGGTTACATTAATTAACACTAATGTATTGCGCCAGGGGTCCGCATACGATGCCAATGTAACAGGCTTCCTGTTTAATCTTAACAATAAAACGAATAAATATAATATAAACGGAGGGGCGAAATTAAGCCATCTGCAGGGCGGCGGAATGGAGCCTTCAAACGGATTGAATTATACGCTGCAGGCAGGTAAAGTAAGCGGTAACTTCACATTTAACGTCATTTCGAACTTAACCGACGAAAAATATGATCCAAACGATTTGGGTATTTTGTTAAATAATAACTTTTTCGATAATACATTTAACGCATTTTACGGAGTTTACAAGCCGGGTAAATGGTACAACGAAATTCAATCGGGATTTCAGGCCATTTATTCGCAACGTTATAAGCCAAGGGCTTACCAAAGCTTCGGTTTATATGGATGGTTCTGGACAAGATTCAAAAACTTTTGGTCGGCTGAAGTGGACGTCGATTGGCAGCCCCAGCAAAATGATTTCTACGAACCGAGAGTAGCCGGTCGCGTGTTTCATGCCTCGGAAACGAAAGGTATCGGAGGAAGTGTCAATACCAATAAATCTAAGAAAATCAGTGGCGGAATGTTTGGATATTACCGATGGGTTGACCGCTTTGACGCTCATGGTTATGATTTTGAAACGTGGGGTAATTTTCAAATAAATAATAAATTTTCCGTCGGGATGGATGTAATGACACAACCACGGCTTGATTACTCAGGTTATGTAAGACAAGATGAAACAACCGGTAATATAATTTTCTCGCGCAGAGACAGGCAGACAATAACTAATACATTGAACTCAAAATATACCTTCAGCAATAAAATGGGAATCACTTTGCGTGTTAGACATTACTGGTCAAATCTGTATAATAAGGATTTTTATACGCTGCTTAACGATGGTGAATTGATGCCAAATCCGGCTTATATTAAACAGGATGACGATCGAAATTTTAACTCGTTTAATATTGATATGATTTATTCGTGGGTATTTTCTCCCGGCAGCGAACTAAGCATTGCCTGGAAAAATGCTTCGTTGATAAATGAGAATCTTTATCGGGATAACTATTTCAGAAATGTCAATGAAGTTATTGAGTCGCCGCAAAACAATAATTTTTCGGTAAAACTGCTTTACTACATCGACTACCTGAGTTTAAAGGGTAAAAAGCAGTCTAAAACGAATTGAAAAAAAATAATTTTTTTTGCAACATTCTGATAACTAAAACGTCTAATCATTGTTATAAACAAGTTACAAAAAAAAATATCCGGGGCTGCTACATTTGCAGCGCTTAAATAATAAGAGCCTTGATCTTGTTTTAACACTGGGAAAACAAAGTCGTTCTTTTCATTCAGTTTTTTCATACGCTAATTTTAAATACTGAATTACCCAATTAATTCAAAAGATGAAGTGAAAAGCTATCTGGTATCAGGTAGCTTTTTTATTTTGGTATTTTGTAAACCAACCCCAAAGCGAGCGCTTCACTAGCCTGGATCCGGGTGCTTGCGTCATCATCATACAAACCGATGCCCGTTAATGTTACATTCATAAAACGATTGACCTTGGCTGTCAGCGTTACATCAAGCCGGTGGTCAATTTTTAATGGATCCTTGTAGGGAATAAACATCATATAGCGGCTTTTCAGGTTCACATTTTCGAAAATATCTTTGTCCAGATTGGCAACAAGCTGAAAAGCAAGCTCATTTTTAAAAGTGTTGCCGATAGGCACGCCATAATTTTTTCCTTCATTATTATGATACAAAGTTGTATCCAGTACAAAGGTTTGCCGCGCTGTGCCGGTACCAATTCTCAAATTGAAGTATTTAACGGGCTTAAACTCAAAGCCTACCGATTCAGTAAGATAACCTGGAGCCATGAATTTGGAAATTCTGCTTGCTACTTCATTTCCTTGCGAGTCTCTTGTGTAATTAAATCCGTCGTCAAATTGCGATTCAAAACTGAGCGATCCAAAAAAATACCAGCTCTTCGAAAGTTTTAGAGCTACTTTATTGTCCCAGAAAATCCGGTCATTGGTTTTCTTTTGCAGCTGATCCTTGTTTTTCAATTTTCCATAAAGCAATATCAGTTCGGATGTGAAGTTCTTATCGCCTTTTGTATAATCCGTTTTATAATTGAAAGAGGTTCCAACTGCCACAGAATTTACTCCGCCCCCGCTCCAGTTATCGCTAAAGGTAGCCTGATTTAAATTAGCGCCCAAAGTTATCCAGGTTTTCCAGTAATTGATTTTTAATTCCAGATCTGAGACGGGAATCGTGACAGGCTCAAGCTGAATGACCGGCTTTCGCACTCTCAGCAGATTTTTTCGCGGATACAGTTTAAGGTCTTTTATTTTGCTGGTATCTACTTGCGCAGACACCGTTATTGTACAAAAAATTAGCAGAAGCAGGTAGGTACACTTTTTAGCCATCGATAACAAAGAAACTGAAAAATGGCATTTTTTAAAAGTAACAAGTCAGATGTACTGCAACCATGAATAAAATCTTCTTGTCTCCAGATAGTTTTTGGTGTCGTCGTTTACAAATGCCTCACGCTCGAAAACGATGTTTCTATACGCTTGGTTATGGCTTTTATAAATAATTAGATTCACCAGATAATTTCCCAGATACAGTAAATAAAATGGCAGAATCAATAATTCGAGTTGTTGTTGCAAATGTATTTTTTCGTGATTAATCAACTGCTCATTTTTATAATCACTATCCTCTTTGATAAGGATCAACGGAAAAATTGCCATTCCCTGCGCAGGAAGCCAACGAATTACCTTGATAAAACAAATCATCTTGGATCGACAACTAAAGGCTGCAACTTAAAGGCTGAAGGATTCAGCAGATAGCGTTGATAATTGTTCTTGATATAGTCAATCAACTGGTAATCGGTTGCCTGTAAAATAAATTGATAAGATGGACGGTATTGCTGCATAAAATCGTTCAATTTTTCGCCGGATAAGCCGGTAGTTAGATTTACCAGTGTTTTATTATACCTGTAATCGATCATTGAGTTTCTGTAATCACGTTCAATGATTCCCTGGAGATATCGTGCGTCCTTGCCCTGTTTACTGATGAGATTGTAAAGTGCGTCGATTCCCAAACCGGCGCCACCTAGTCCATTAGCGCCGCCTACTGTAAGTATGTCTTTCGAACTTCCGCGGCGATAGATATCCTTGTAATCACGCTTGTTTTGATCGTGTTTAATTACCGGTGTTATCGCGTTTTCGGTAACAACGACTTCTCTTAGCTGAATGCTATTCCTGCGCAGATAGACGAACAGCGACCGTTGTGATTGAACCGCCACTTTTTCCGTAATGTAGCCTGGCAAGCTGAAAGATAAAGAATCACCGGTTGATGCATTCGTAGTGAATTCACCCTTTACGTTGTTATAAAAGCTTTGATTGGTTTTTAAATTGGTGATTTTTACGCGCGTAAGTCGTTGTTTAGAATCCCTGTCATATATCAATCCTGCCACCTCATGGCTTTGCGAATAAGCCCTGAGAAGTATGAATAAAATCGGTAAAACTGTAAGGATTGTTTTTTTCAAGGCCTAAAACTACAACTTTAATAACACCGCGATCAACGCTTTAACACCAATTAACACTTATTTTGAAACAAGTAAAAGCTGCCCGAGTTTGATGTCCGCTCCCTGGATGTTATTAAGTATCTTCAAATCGTCAACACTGATGGAAAAGCGTTTGCTGATATTATAAAGCGTGTCGCCCGACCGAACTTCATAAATTTTCATCGTAACAGGCGCTTTTTCAGGTTCCTTTTTTTGTTCCGCCGGTGTGGTTTGGCTAATGGCTGTCAGTACTTTTTCTTCTCGCACCGATTTATCTGCCGGGGCATCTGGCCTGTCATACTGGGTTAATTGATACCGGTCTATTAAATTAATCAGTAGCTGCGGATATTGTGGATTGGTGGCATATCCGGCTTGCTTAAGTCCATACGCCCATCCCTGGTAGTCGTTTTTATCAAGCTGAAACAACGATGCGTAGCGTTTCCGCTGAAGAAATATTGAGTGGTCACGGAAGGATTCCTCAGGAGTATTGTAAACCCTGAAGCACTCGCCGAGCTGGTCATCATCCTGTAAAATGGTTTTACCCTTCCAGTTTGTATTGCATTTGATGCCGAAATGATTATTTGCCACCCTTGCTAACGTTCCGTTTCCATTTCCGGATTCAAGTAATCCCTGGGCCAGTGTTATACTCGCGGGAATGCCGTACTGGTTCATTTCAGCAACAGCAATAGCCTTAAAACGATTGATATAATCAACCGCGGTGGGATATTTTTTTACCAGGACATTGTCTGTGATAACTTGCTGAGGTTTTTGGGGAGAAGCTGAATTTTTTACCAAAACCTTTTTGCTGCTGCAGGATGCAAAAGCAACACAGCCAAGTAAAAAACAGACAGATCGTTTCATTAAATCAGAGGCTTAACCGTTGGCCAATTTGCAAAATATTTGAACGTAAGCCGTTTTTATTTTTAATTGCCTGGGCGGTAGTCCCAAATCGTTTCGCTATGATATTTAACGTGTCGCCGCTTTTTACCCTGTAAGTCTCGGGTATTTCATTTTCAGAAACTAGGTTTTGAGCAGGCTTCAGATATGCAAGTTCGCTGCTGTCGGGCCTGTTATCATATTGCCAGAGGTTATATTTTTTTATGATCGCCATAACCTGGCTTGCCCATGTCGAGCTGTGGGCATAGCCGCCGCGCTGAATGCCCCTCGCCCAGCTTTTGTAATCGTAGTCGTTGTACTTTTCAAATAAACGGCTAAACTGAACATGACTTTTTAATATTCCGATAAAGTCGTCATAGGACTGGCTTACGGAATCGTATCCTTTATATGCTGATCGGATGTCTTTACTATCGTTTCGCCCCTTAACTCCAAAGTGATTATTTAGATATTTGGCAATTTTACTGGTGCCGCTGCCTGATTCATGCATGGCAACACCCAAAATGATGCTTGCCGGAACACCATATTCGTTCATTTTTTTTACGGCATCCTGCTTGTATAATTCAATATACCGCTGTGCTGCCGACTGCCCGAAGGTTGCGCCTGAAATTGCTATCAGGCAAACTGTGATCAATCGTTTGAGCATACTTATTTTTTTCTAATCAAAAATAATCCGTCGCGTACTGGTAACATCACCTTTTCGACGCGTGGATCGTTAATTATATAGTCGTTAAATGTATTTATAACCTGTGTGTCTTTGTCGCTTTCGGCGATAACTTTGCCGCTCCATAAAACATTATCTACGATAATAATCCCCCCTGGCCGGAGCATATCTATAACAAGATCGTAATAAGTTTTATTATTTTTCTTATCGGCATCGATAAAAATTAAATCGAAGGTACCACCAAGCGTAGGAATTATATCAACAGCGTTGCCGATAATGTAGTTGATTTTATCCGAGAATCCGGCATCAGAAAAATACTCTTTAACCCTGTCTTCGAGCTCTTCGTTGATGTCGATAGTGATTAACTGGCCATTTTGACCCAAACCTTCGGCCAGGCAAATGGTAGCATAGCCCGTAAATGTTCCGATCTCGAGTATGCGCTCGGGTGCAAGCATTTTGCTTAGCATACTCAACACGCGCCCCTGGTAATGACCAGAAAGCATGCGTGGCATCGGCACCTTTAAATGCGTTTCCCGGTTGATGTGTTTGAGTAACGCAGGTTCCTCTTCACAATGTTTGTCCAGATAAACCTGGATCGCATCGTTTACGATTTCCATGGCCGCAAAGATAGGAATTTTGTTTTTGACGGTGCAACCGCCTCACAGGCAGTTAGAAGCGGGTTGTGTTTAAATAGGATTGTAAAATGATAGTAGCGGAAATGGTATCGATAAGTTCTTTTTTTTGTCTGTCGGATTTTTTTAATCCGCTTTGTGCGATAGTGGAAGACGCCATTTTAGAAGTGAACCGTTCGTCGATCATTTCCACAGGGATTTCGGGGAAGATCTTTTTCAGGATCCGGACAAATCCACGTACGTGCTGAGCGGATTGGGATTCTGTTCCGTCCAGTTGTTTTGGCTCGCCCACGACGAAGAGTTCTACCGGCTCTGTTTGAATATATTTCTTCAGGTAGTCTACCAAGTCTTTTGGATGAATTGTTTCCAGGCCGGTTGCGATAATCTGAAGCGGATCGGTAACGGCTATTCCAACACGCTTGGTTCCATAGTCAAAAGCCATTATCCGCGCCATAGTGCAAAGCTAATAAATGTCACAATACCTGTGGCGCATTTTAGTTGTTCGCCAAATTTGTTACTTTGCAGGCTATGCGTTTCAGCGACATTGTAGGACAGGAAGAAGTTAAAAAGCAGTTGGTGCAAACAGTGCACGAGAACAGGATCAGCCATGCGCAATTATTTTTAGGCCCCCAAGGCTCGGGAAGTTTGTCGCTCGCGCTGGCATATGCCCAATTTATATCATGTGAAAATAAGCAAGCCGAAGATAGCTGTGGAGAATGT
Source organism: Hufsiella arboris (assembly GCF_009834875.1). Classification (GTDB taxonomy): domain Bacteria; phylum Bacteroidota; class Bacteroidia; order Sphingobacteriales; family Sphingobacteriaceae; genus Hufsiella_A; species Hufsiella_A arboris. Next base: position 599,924 of record NZ_WVHT01000001.1, read on the forward strand.
AGCTCTTGTCGGAAATACGAGAGATTAATACACCCGGATCTTCACTTTTCCTACCCGTTTTTTGCCAAACATAAAGACGATACCGCGTTAACTTTTTTAAACGAGTGGCGCCAGGCATTTCTTGAAAATCCATATCTGAGCCTGGATTTCTGGCGCGGGCAGCTTGATGCTGAAAATAAACAAGCAAATATTAATGTTGCGGAATGCCACCAGATTATTCAAAAATTAAGCCTTAAGCCGTTTGAAGCCGAATACAAGGTTTTAATTATGTGGCTGCCCGAATACCTTGACAAAACAGGTAACGCGCTTTTGAAGATCATTGAAGAGCCGCCGCAAAAAACACTATTCCTGCTGGTTGCTCAAAACCAGGATCAGATTTTAAATACAATTTTATCGCGTACACAACTGGTTAAAATCAACAGGTTAGAGGATAAAGACATAGAAAAGTATTTAATCGATAGCAACCAGGCAACTGAAACGCTGGCCGCACGAACAGCTTATCTGAGTGAGGGAAATTTATACAACGCAAAAAGCCTGCTCGCGGAAACCGGCAGCAATAATCTGGAAAACTTTCGGAACCTGATGCTTTACACTTACCAGAATAAAGGCCTGGAAGTTGCCGAACACGTGGAAGTATTAGCAAAACTGGGCAGAGAAAATCAGAAGAACTTGTTGATGTACGGCATCAAGTTGATGCGTGAATGCATCCTGATGATTTCGGGCATCCCAGACCTGGTGCATTTGCCGCCTCTTGAAATGGATTTTGTGTCAAAATTCAGTAAACTGATAAGTCTCAGGAAAGCCGAAGTAATTATTGAAGAGCTGGAAAAGGCTCATTATCACGTGGAAAGAAATGCAAATCCTAAAATCTTATTTTTAGATGTATCTTTACAATTTATAAAAGTTCTGAAGTTTAATACGTTCCCGAAAGGGACTCACTATATACTCACATAAATATGGGATGCGGAAGCTGCTCAACAGGTGGAGGATGTACACCTGCTGGCTGCAAAAGTAATGGCTCATGCCTTACAAATGGTTGCAGCAAATTAGATGTTTACGACTGGCTGTCGGATATGGACATGCCATCAAATTATAAAGCCTTCAATATAATCGAAGTCAAATTTAAAGGGTCCAGGAAAGATTTTTATATTAACCATGAGCACCTTTATCTGGAAAACGGCGAACTTGTTGTTGTAGAAACCGCTACCGGCGGATACGATATCGGGCATGTTTCTGTTACCGGCGAGCTCGTTAGGATGCAGCTTAACAAGAAGCATCTGAAGGTGGAAGATGTGGTAAAGAAAATCTATCGCAAAGCCACGCCTGCCGATGTCGACAAATGGAAAGCGGCGAAAGACCTGGAATGGGAAACAATGCACAGGGCGCGGAAACTTGCGCTTGAGCTTGGCCTGTCGATGAAGTTAAGCGACGTTGATTACCAAGGCGATAAAACCAAAGCTACATTTTATTACACTGCAGAAGGGCGTGTCGATTTCCGCGAACTGATCAAGCGAATGGCAGAAGCATTCAGGATTCGTATCGAAATGCGCCAGATCGGTATGCGCCAGGAAGCAAGCAGGCTCGGCGGAATTGGCTCATGCGGCAGGGAATTATGCTGTTCAACCTGGTTAACCGACTTCAAAACGGTTTCAACCGCTGCGGCACGTTATCAAAACCTGTCTCTTAATACCCTCAAACTCGCCGGGCAGTGCGGTAAGCTTAAGTGCTGCCTGAACTATGAGTTGGATACTTATATGGATGCGCTGAAAGATATCCCGGATAATGTGGATAGGCTGGAAACCGGAAAGGGCTACGCACGTTTACAAAAGACCGATATCTTTAAAAAATTGATGTGGTTCAGCTATCCTAACGATGATACCTGGATTCCGCTGGAAATTGATCGCGTTAAAGAAATACAGCAGCTTAACAAGGAAGGAATAAAGCCTGATGATCTTAAAGATGAGTCAGCGGAAATTGAACCAGTTAAGGTTGAAAAAGTGCTGGATTATGAAAATGTAGTTGGCCAGGACAGCCTTACGCGGTTGGACGACCGGGGCCGTATTAACAAGAATCGTAACCGGAACAAACAAAAGAGTGGAGGCAGGGATCAAAGGAACCAATCGCCGCAAGGGCAGCAAGCTTCAGGTACTTCCGCGAACAAGCCAGGAAATCAGCAGCCTCAAAGGACAGTTCCTCAACAAGCTGCGGCTAAGAATGCGCCCGAAAATGAGGAGCGAACAAGCCGCAGCCGCAACAGAAATCGTAACCGCAACAGAAATCGCAATAATAGGCCACAAGGTAATAATGACGCCAATCCACAGGTTTAAGCATTTATCGCAAGGAATAATTCTTCTTTTCGTTACATGCCTGCTTATTTCATGCAATGAGAATACGCTGGTTGACAGCAACAAGGAGATTGAAAATCATAACTGGCTATACAATAACAAAATCAGGATTCCTGTAACTATTACGGATGCTGGTAAAGCTTATAACCTGTTTATGAATCTGAGGCATACGGCTAACTATAAATATTCAAATATCTACGTAATTATCCGCGAAATTGGTCCGGACAAAAAGACAAAGGCTGTTCGGAAGGAATTTCAACTGGCATATCCGGATGGGCAATGGCTTGGCAAGGGTTCCGGAAATTTGTATAGTTACCAATTCCAGATATTTAAGAATCATCATTTCAGCCAGAAGGGCAATTACCTGATAGAATTTGAGCAAAACATGCGAGATAACCCTTTGCGTGAGGTTAGCGACATTGGCTTAAAAGTCGTTCCAACTAATTAGCAGTAAAGTAAAAAGAGGGTTTGAGCTATTTGCACCTACTTATTTCAACCCGTGTTAACCTATTTCGCTCAAAACCCTCTTGTCTTTAACTTTTGACAGTTAAAGTACTGCCTTGAATGCTGATGTTATAAACTTTCAGGCTTGTAGCGGCGGGCCCCAAAAGAACGGCTCCGGTTGTTGCAAACTGGCTGCCGTGATTCGGACAAATAAATCTTGCCTGGTTGGCATTGTAATTAATGGATGTTCCCTCATGCGTGCAGGCGACCTGGACCGCCGTGAACGAAGAAACATCGTTTGTTGGCCCAGTTCGAACAACAATTACACCATTAGAAACCTTTGATTCGCCAATATTTTTTATCTCGCTATTCAAATCAATTGAGAAATTAATATTTGCGGGAGGCGTTGGAGGTTGAGGTCCGCCATCTGAATCGCTGCCACTTTTTTTGCACGCTGCCAGGCAACCGGTGCACGCTGCCGCCACGCCGATGCCGAATGCTTTAATAAATTCATCTCTTTTCATAATTACTAGGATTTGTTTTAGTGCGATGGAAGGTGAACATCCTGGAGATAGTGAATCCGAAACGGAACTCACCATCAAGCCAGGACGATGTAGAATTCGGAATAAAGTTGTTTTCAACGATCGCAGGAGCATTAACGAAATTCATCGTAAATACATGGCCTCCCGTTTCAATTTCAATTCCTATACCAAGCGGATCGTAATAATTGGTATTGGGGTTATTTTTCCGGTATTGAGAAAATACGTGATTATAATCAACCACCACTCCAAAACGCTTAGTGAATTTATATCGGAATGCTCCTCCAAGTGAGAATAGTGTTTTTTCATCATCAGGGCTCAGCGTTACGTTCCTGAATAAAACATTAGGAGATAGTTGTAGTGAAAACCTTGGTGAAAACTTTCGCGCCAGCAGAACTTCGACGAAGTAAGAAAAGCGGTCGGCGTAATTATCGAATACATCGGTGGTAACCTCATACGGCGTAAATCCTGTTTTCGCAATCAGGCTCATAGAAAGCGGTATTTTATCATCGGTTGTTTGCCGGAGGGCGGCGTACTTCAGTTGAAGGTCAAGCAGCTGTTCATATTTGCTGCGTCCAAAACCAATATTCAATCTGTCTGTAATTCCATATTCGAATCCGATATAGATGTCACTTGAGTTGTCAAATCCCCAAAATGTTTTTGACCCCCCATCCACTCCTCCTATATCGCCAAATCGATGTCCAACCTGAAAATCCAGGTTGTACTTTTTTACCATCGCCGTAGTTTGTGACAGAATGAGATGGCTCGACTTAAACGTAGCAGTTACAGGTTCCGTCTTCGTTTCGCTGTTCTCCATGGTGGCCAACAAGGAGTCGGTTTGAGCCTTGGCTGTATAGCAGAAGAAGCATAATGCGATTAATAGTTTAGTTTTCATGGGAATTATTTTGAAGCAGTGCTGGGCGTATAATTTGCTTTAACTGTTACCTGGATACTCTCGGCAATATTTTTGAACACAATTTTGGGGATGTCGATATGGTGGTCTTTGCACAGTACCGTAAATTTGGATTGAACAGTCACGGAGCTATTTGTAATTGAAACAGTTCCATTAATTGATCTGGCTTGTTTCACGCCGTGCACTTCAAGGTCTCCGTTAACTGTAACCTGGTAATTCCCGGGAGTTTTCCAGTCGATTTTTTCGTTTATTTTTCCTTTGAACCTTGCAAAAGGAAACTTGTCGCTCTCCATGTAATTTTCATTGAAATGTTCCTGCATCAGGCTTTTTTGGAATTGGTAAGAATTAATCGGAATGCTGAATTGTAGTTCGCCGGTTGCCGGGTTCAAAACAGATACTCCTTTTGTCGAGGTCGCATCGATATTTTCAAGAGGTGCCTCTGAGAAAATCGTGGTTGTCACGCTTCGGCAAGTGTAAAGCGGTGGCTGGCTTTGTGTAAAAACAAAGCAAAATAAGATTGCTATGAAGTGTTTCATTTTTTGCCTGTACTGAGCTTTGAAATGTTAATGTTCAGATTTATAGCCGCCCCGGTTGAAAGGAGTTTGACATTGCCATAGCCAATATCTGTAAGCGGCAATTTTACATATGGCTGTATGCCGATGCTCGTGACAGGATTTATCTGGCGCTGGTAGATAACAGAAAGGTTCCCGATGCCAAAGAAATGCTGGTTTTTGTTCCTGACCTGATAGCTAGCCGGCCACTTAACGTTCGGGTCGGCGTATGAATAATCATATTTCTCTTTAAGCATCAAATAGCTTGACAGGCCGGCGGATAGCTGCAATGAATTTCTTTTCTTGTTGTAAAGCGTATAATTAGCATTCAACGGAATATCTATCACCTGGCAATCTGCCGAAACATCCTGCGGGTCTACCGGAAATTTATATGATGAGTTTGGATTGTAATATTCAAATCCTGAATCGTATTTTTTCCTGGCGAGCGTAACGCCGGTTGTAAAGCTTAATTTAGGAGCAACGCTTACAGTTAACAAAAGGCCCCCGCCAAAGTCCAAGTTGCCGCTTTGAAATGAGTTTACAGAACTGACGCCAGGTGCGGCGGTTGCGCTTAAAATAATTGAAGGCTTAAATTTCTTTACTGTTTTCGCAAGTCTGGAACTACTTGAATCTGCTTTTTTTATAGTGTTGTTCGTGTTGTTTGAGAGCGTACTGCTGTCGGTAAGTTTCTGTATTTGTTGGCCGGCTACAGGTTGTTGAGCTGCTTGTCCGGATGATTTTTGTTCATTGTTACTTTGCGCAAGATGTGTGGTTTCGCTAATCGGATTTTGATTTGTAGCAGCTGTATCGACATTCCTGAAACCCCGCGCAGTTTTTAACGAAACGTTATTTTTTGAAAACGGGGTGGAATAGTCGCCTTTTAGTTTTTTCAGTATATCACTTTCGATAGAATCGACGGTCACTTTCGAAATTGAGTTACCTTCTTTTTTGTCAGGCGTTGGTTTCTGGATCTTACTTACCTTAATAGTATTCTTTGTTACCTGAGTATCTCCTGGCCAAAAAAGTAAAGCTATTAAAACCGTAGCTGCAATACCGCTTACAGTTGCTATGGTGAAGTAGAAAAACCTGCGGCGCTTCTTGTCATTGCGCAGCTTGTTTTCCATTTCCCACCAATGTGTTTCGTCAAATTCAATTTTCGGATTGCCCAGGCTCTCCCGAAACAGGTCGTCAATTTTTTTTCTTTTTAAATCGCTCATTTTCCTAACCCTCCTCCGTTAATTGATAAAGTGACGCTGGTGATAGGCTTAATCGGGATAATGTTATCGGAATCGAAGCGATTTGATTCATTTTGCCTGAGCTGGAGTACCGATTTTTGCAATCGGTGCCGGGCCTTAAATAAGTTTGATTTTGATGTACCGATAGAAATACCAAGCATTTTCGAAATTTCATCGTGAGAATAGCCGTCAATGGCGTAGAGGTTAAATACCGTTCGGTATGCTACCGGAAGTTGCTGCACTAATTTGAGAAGCTCCTTATATTCGATAGAATCAAACACGGTGCTTTCTTCCAGAACCTCGTTTGCAAAACTTATCTCTTCTGTTCTGTTATGTTTTAGTTCGGCACGATATCGGTCGATAGCCGTATTGGAAATGATTTTTCCAAACCACGAATGAAAGGGCATCGTGTATTTGTACTTTTCAATATTTTTAAATGCCTTTAAAAAACTGTCGTTCAGAATTTCCGCGGCATCATATTGATTTTCGGCATAACGTAAGCATTTACCCATAGCAAAGGAATAAAGGAAGCTGTACAGCATTTTTTGGCTATTGGGTTCCTTTTCAATGCAATTCTTTACTAATTGCTTAACCTTTGCTTCGTCAATGTAGCTTGTCACCTGCTTCTTTTATACCATCACGTAGTAAAAGATAGAAAGGTTGCCTGACACTCACAATTTTTTTTGATGTCGTTAAAAACGACTCATGCTAAAGAAGTTCAATAAGCGATTCGAGTTTCATTCCCCGGGAGCCTTTAATTAGCACTGTGGAGTTTTCAATGGTATTTTCGGCTAACGCTTTGTGAGCTGCCTCGGTTGTTTCAAAAAATTCGGCGGCATCTGATCTCAGCTGGAAAAACTGTTGCCCGATAAATATTCTTCTTTCAGCATCAACAGATATTGCTTTTTCCAGGATTAGCTGGTGCTCTGACGCCGATTCCTCACCAAGCTCAAACATGTCACCCAATATTAGAGCTTTTGTTTCTGCCTTAATCGCCGCAAGATTTTCAAGAGCCACAATCATACTGCTTGGATTAGCGTTATAATAATCGCAAATCAACGTATTACTAGCCGTTTTCACAATCTGCGACCGGTTATTAGCTGGCTTATAGGATGAGATACCCTTATTAATTTCTGCGGGATACATATTGAAAAAGGTGCCGATAGTGATCGCCGCCAGTAAGTTTTCAAGATTATAAGTTCCCGTCAAATTGGAAGATACCTCATTTCCTTTGTCATCGAACTCCTGCAACTCTTTACCCCATTTGATTTTCAGGCAAGGATCGGCAGACATTATCTTACCATTAATATAGCTGTCGGCACCGGCGCCGTAATAAATAATCTTTTCAAGCGATGTCTTTCGGCTCATCGCAACCAGCTCATGGTTGTCGCGGTTAATAAAAGCGATTCCATTGTTAGCAGCCAGAAATTCATACAACTCGCCCTTTGTTTTTTTGACGCCTTCAAAACTTCCGAAGCCTTCCAGGTGCGCCTTTCCTACATTGGTAATAAGCCCATGTGTCGGCTGTGATATAGAACACAGAAATTCAATTTCTTTCTGGTGATTGGCACCCATTTCGATCACCGCCATTTCAATATCGTTAGTTATTGACAAAATGGTAAGCGGAACGCCGATATGATTGTTGAGATTTCCCTTCGTTGCGTACGTTTTATACCGTTCGCTTAAAACAGCGTTAATCAATTCTTTGGAAGTGGTTTTTCCGTTCGTGCCGGTTATTCCGATAAAAGGGATATTTAATTTTTTACGATGGTATCTTGCTAAGTTCTGCAGTGTGGTCAGCGTATCTTCAACCAGGATAAATCGATCGGACTTTTTTTGTGATGGATCATCGATAACTGCATAAGCAGCACCATCACCAATCGCCTGCCCTGCAAATAAGTTGCCATCGAAGTTGTCGCCTTTTAACGCAAAAAAAATGCAATCTTTTTCAATTTTCCGGGTATCGGTTGATATTACAGGATTCTGCAAGAATAACTGGTAAAGATGATCTGTTGTCATATGATAATACAATGCTGCAAGTATAGCACTTTAGAGTTTTATTAATTAATCCGCAGACTCTTCGGCATCCTCGCCATGTTCAACTATGTCACCATTCTTAAATAATATTCCCTGCAAAATTTCACGCCACAACGGCTTTTGCCGGAGCAGGAATTCGAGGTCCATGCCGAAGTGTTTAAATTCTTCTTTTTGCGCATTTTGCATAATTGCTTTTGCGTCTTTGTTCTTTTCGATCGAGATACGCTGCTCGTACCAGTTAATCGCTTCCGCTTCTTCTCCGAGCGAAGCCATCATTCGCGCAAAAGTTCTGGTTTCTTCTGAAAGCTCATTAGCAGGCTCGTGATATTGATCAAATCCCATAGTTTTAGCTATTTATCCAAGCGTAACAAAATTGTTCTAGTGAAGTTTTGAGGTTTGACGATTGCGTTTCAAACCGTAGATTAGAAAATTGGTAATTTATTTAGCAGTTCCGTGGATATTTAACTGTTCAAAAGCACAATACATGAAGAAAATTCTATTTTTTTGCACCGTCTTTTTGATTTCGGCCTCCTCCTTTGCACAATCTGTCAAATCTCCCGACGATTTTTTAGGTTATAAACTTGGCGATCAGTTTACACCGCATTACAAGATTGTTGAATACTTTAAATATCTCGCTTCGGTATCGAAAAATATTAAGGTTCAGGAGTACGGCAAAACAAACGAAGGCAGACCATTGATGGTTGCTTTTATTGGTTCTGATGAAAATATAAACAGGCTGGAAGAAATCCGGCACAATAATTTAAAATTAACAGGCATCGAAAGTGGTGCCGCTGCTGCACAGCCTGTTATCACCTGGCTAAGTTATAATGTTCATGGTAACGAGCCTACTTCGTCGGAAGCATCAATGAAAACAGCTTTCGCGTTACTTGATCCGGCTAATCAACAGACTAAAGAGTGGTTAAAAAATACCTTGGTGGTTATCGACCCTTGTTTAAATCCTGATGGCCGCGACCGTTACGCAAATTTTTATAACTCTGTCCGTGGCTCACAGCCGGACGCTACTCCTTTTTCACGCGAACATCGGGAACCATGGCCGGGTGGAAGAGCCAATCATTATTACTTTGATTTAAATCGCGACTGGGCGTGGCAAACTCAGGTTGAAAGTAAACAGCGCGTCGCTTTATTTAATCAGTGGCTTCCCGAAATTCATGTGGATTTTCACGAGCAGGGATATGATCAGCCATATTATTTTGCTCCGGCGGCAGAGCCGTTTCACCAAAATATCACCAAATGGCAACGGGAATTCCAGGTTGTTGTGGGAAAGAATAACGCGAAGTATTTCGATCAGAACGGTTGGATGTATTTTACGCGCGAGCGATTTGATTTATTATATCCTTCGTACGGAGACACCTATCCTATTTACAACGGCTCGATAGGTATGACATATGAGCAAGGCGGAATTAGCGCCGGCCTCGCAGTAGTTACTCGCACCGGCGATACCTTAACTTTGAAGGATCGTATTCAGCATCATTATACAACCGGCTTGTCTACCGTTGAGGTTGCCTCGAAAAACGCCGAAAAATTAATCAGCGAATTCAAGACATACTTTATAAACAGCAAAAATTCTCCTCCGGGAAAGTATAAAACCTTTATTATCAAAAATGATAACCCTGAAAAAGTTAAAGCGCTTACAGAGCTTCTTGACAGAAACCGGATTGAATATGGTTATGGGAGTTCTAAAAGTGCTCATGGGTTCAATTATCTTAGCGGAAAAGATGAGAATTTTTCAATCGATAAGAACGACTTAGTCGTCAACGCTTACCAGCCTAAAGCAGTCCTTGTTAACGTTTTATTTGAACCACGCACATTTGTGTCGGATTCTATTACCTATGATATCACCGCATGGTCTTTGCCATATGCTTACGGTTTAAAGGCATTTGCTACTACAAGCAATCTGCAGCCTTTAGCAAAAACCGTGGAGTATGAAATCGTGACAAATAACGTGTCTGATCCCGTTGCATATGTTGCGAATTGGAATTCACTTGCCGATGTAAAATTCCTGGTAGCATTGCTTAACAGGAATATTAAGGTTCGATATAGTGAAATCCCTTTTCAGCAAGGCGGCAAATCGTTCAACGCCGGCTCCCTGCTTATCGCGAAAACAAGTAATGAGAGTTTGGGTAATACATTTGGCAGTACGATCGCGGACATTGCTAAAGCTTCCGGAGTGACAATACAGGCAATATCTTCAGGTTTTGTAGATAAAGGGTCCGACCTGGGATCGCCTAACATCCGCTTCATTAAAAAGCCAAGAGTTGCCATAATCAGCGGCGAAGAAACTTCTTCCCTGGCTTTTGGAGAGGTTTGGCAGTTTTTTGATCAGCAGCTAAAGTTCTCGTCAACCGTTATTAAGTACAGCGATCTGGAACGTGCTGATCTGGGTTCTATTAACGTGCTCATTTTTCCTGACGGTTCTTACGATGAAGTCGCGTCCGACCGTGTTATGCAATGGGTGCGTAGCGGCGGAAGATTGATCGCGATGGGCGACGCTGTTGCCTCGCTGGCCGGCAAGAAAGGACTGACATTGAAGGAAAAGGATCAGCCAGAAGAAAAGGACACTAAAACAAAGGAACTGTATGCAAGCCTTAAACCTTATCAAAACCGGGAACGTGACGATGTCCGCTCCGGCATACCCGGAGCGATCTACAAGGTTGAGCTGGACAATACGCATCCGCTGGCTTTTGGCTTCCCTAAATACTATTACACGTTAAAGCTCGACAGTCATATTTATAAATTCCTGGATAATGGATGGAACGTCGGTGTGTTGAAAAGGAATGAACTCGTAAGCGGTTTTGTTGGAACTAACGTGATAAAAAAACTCACCGACGGGATGCTGTTCGGAGCTGAAGACATTGGCCGTGGAAACATGATTTACCTGGCAGATGATTTGCTGTTCAGGTCTTTCTGGGAAAATGGCAAGCTTCTGTTCAGCAACGCCGTATTTATGGTTGGACAATAATTATTGTTGCCCTAATCTTTTTTGCTGGTCGGCATCAATGCCTGATGCCGGCTTTTTTACAGATTTGATGGTGCTTTTACCGATAAGCATGCTGAATGATAGCGTTGCTATTCGGGAATCGTATTTTTCAAACTGTGACAGTGCAAGGTTTTCATAGTCAGATGCGTACTTGTACTTCCGGGTATTAAAAATATCATCTACTTTTAACTTCAAACTCGCATTTTTATTCATAAATGATTTTGCAAACGCGATATCCAGGTAATAAATCGGCTTGAACGAAAAAATTCCGGATACACTGGCCGTTTCGTAGCTTCCGAATAAATCAATTGAATAATTGTTTTTCAGCCTGAAGTTTTGCAATGCTGTTACCGTAACATCCGGACTGGCATTACTGTAATTATCTACAGTTGAATGATCGATATACTTCATGTATAAGCCGTCGAAGTTTAACGTTAAATCCCACCACTGTTCTAACTGTAAAGGCATATTTACATTTAGTCCGTACACATACCTTTTATCAATATTGGATCTGATCTGGGTAAGTGTTTTTGATTGATCGTCTTGCTTTAAAACATTAAGCAAAACATCGTTTCCTTGCGAGTATTTCAGAGAGGCTGATATTTTATTGGGCCAAAAATGGGATAGGTCGAAATTGCTGGTATATTCAGGATTGAGATAAGGATTTCCAGCACGGTATGTGTATTGGTCAATGTATGCGATAAAAACCCCCAAGTCCTCATAGTCCGGTCTGCTTATGCGGCGGTTATAAGAAAACGTTAAATTGGCTTTTTCACCGGAAGCGTACGTTGCGGTCAGAGATGGAAAAAAATCAGTGTAATTACGGTCTATTACCTGGTCCTTGTTATCGTAAAAACCAGCGCTGATCGTTTTTTCAACTCTCACGCCGAATTGTAGGTCGAGCATTTTCAGCGAATGGCTTAACATAGCATATCCGGCATAAATATCTTCGCGGTAACGAAAACTACTTGTGAAATCAGGGTTTGGAACGAAAGAACTACTCTTAACGCTTATCAATGCCATGCTACTGCGGTTGTTTAACAGGCTGGTTTTTAGTCCTCCGCTTATTTTCGTTTTTTTACCTAAGGGCTGAATATAATCTACCGCTGCCGCTTTGATGTTATAATTAACCGGTGCGGAGTTTATCAGGTCGATATTATTTCGATAGGAAATGCCATCGCCATTGATAAACTGGTTGATAATATTTTCATTCGATGTTTTTTTGTATTTAAGATAATCAGCGCTGATTGTCAGATCGCCTTTAATCTCGTCAAATACCGCGTGATAATTGGCGTCGAAATTGATGTTTCCCAATTTACGCTTTTGCATTCCACTGCCGATTATGACAGAATCAATTTCCGTTGAAGAACGGAAGCCGGAGCGGTTGCTTTTATCGAAGTTGAATATATTATAAAAGCCGCCCATATTGAATCCAAGGGTGCTTTTCGAATTCATATAATAATCAACTCCAACGCGGTAAGTATTGCCTGTCCTGTCAACATTGTTTATAACAGCCAGGTCAATTGCTGTTAAAGAGTTATTATAAATCGATTTACGGTCGACACCACCGGTTCGATACTGTCCGGAGTAATTATAATTGTAACTGGCAAAGACGTTTAATTTTTTTGTGCGATTATTTATACTAAAACCTGCGCCGTCACGGTAATTCGGATCGAATGAACTGTTTATATTGCTAAAGCCACCAACAGCCGTCACTGAAAAATTAGTTCCTACATTTTGATCTTTTTTCAAGTGAATATTAATTATTCCACCCGCTCCCAAGGCATCAAAATTTGACGATGGATTTGAAACAAGGTCAATGGCATCAACAGATGACGCTGGTAAACCCTGAAGAAAATTGATGAGATCGCTCACAGAAGTATAAGTTGATTTCCCATCTATGTTTACATGCACCGACTTGCCATTTAGGCTGATGCCGTTTTCTGTAACATGGGTTGCAGGCGCCTTTTGTAGTATTTCGTAAGCATTGCTTCCACTGAACAGTGGTGAAGAGGCGACGTTGAGGACTATTTTGCCGGGCTTGCTCTCTATAGGCATATGGCGCTCTTCAACTTGCACCTCTCTGAGTTGTTGTAAAGAAGGTAACAGAAAGATGTTTCCTGTTTGAACGCTCGTAGTGGCAGAAGAAAAAGAAAAAGGCCCCTTGGTCGTCTTTTCGAAGCCAAGAGACCTGACAGATAAGATATATTTGACGTTTACTTTCAGATTGGAAAAAATAAAATTCCCTTTTTCATTAGTAACGCCAAGTTTTACCGTAACAGAATCGGGTAATTGTAGTAGATAAATAGTCGCCCCCTCGATTTCGTTGCCAAAAGTATCTATCACTTTACCATTAACAGAGTTTTTTTGCGCAAACGTCTGATTTGATAAAAAATAAGATAGAAATATAAAGGTAACCAGATATTTAACCACAGGCTTTGACGTATCAAAGCCTGAAAGTTAGTAAAAAATTTATTTTCTATTTAAGAAAGATTAATACAGCTGGATTATTTTTAATTTTTCATCCGGTTTTGCTCCGCTTCTAAGCCGGTAGAGCGTTTGCGCTCGGGTTTAATGTCATTACTTCCAAAGCGGTAAGTCAGCGTAAGGCGTGCAACCCGGGTTTCGTTCTTTTGATAAAGGCTATAATTGAGTCCGTTGTAAGCACTTGATATCCTGCTGTTCCGGGTGTTGAAAATATCACTTACTGCAAATTTTAAATTCAGTTTTTTATTCATGAAGGATTTATTAACTCCCGCATCAATACTGTATTGAGTTTGAATTTTGAGTGTGCCGTAATATAAGGGCGACTGGTAATTTCCGGAAAGCTCACCCGAGAATGTTTTGGTAATAGAAAAATTCTGATTGCTATAAAGTTGCACCGCTACTTTACCGTTGTCGAGTACTTCACCATTTAGATCGGCTGCTCTGAAGCCCATATAAAACACCGTTACATTGTTGGTCGACTTCCACCAGCTGGCGAAATTAATCGGCGCATTCAGATTTACATTGTAGTTGATTTGCTTATCTAAGTTCGCATTGGTTTGATAAAGCGCTTTTTTCTCATAGTCAGGCAAAAGTACTTCGGTAATTACGTCATGAATAATGCTGTAATTAAAGCCGACAGTATAAGTTTTCTTAAACGTGTAATTTAGCTCGAATGAATTAGTGTACTGGGGATTCAGATAAGGGTTGCCTTGGTTATAGGTATACTGATCGAGATAAAAAACAAACGGATTTAACGCGTCGTAGCTAGGGCGGTCGATCCTCCGGCTGTAAGAGAATGCCAGGTCATGGTTTTTGCCGAGCGACTGGTTAACAAAAAGCGTTGGAAAGAGATCAAGATAATGACGGTTTACAACTTTCGACTCGGTAATTGAATTGCCTTTTGAATTAGTTTGTTCGGCGCGCAGACCCAACTGAACACTCGTTTTCTTAAACTGCTTGCTTAGATTTAAATAGCCGGCGTTGACATTTTCGTCGTAAACGAAGTGATTGCTGTTCCGGCCATTCTCCCACTGCGAGTCTTCCCAAATTTGGGAAATAAAGTTATTATCGGTTTTAACCCAGCTGCTTTTTACTCCCGCTTCCATTTTCAGTGTTTTATTAAACGGGAGCGTATAATCAATTTTATAAGCTTTTATGTCAATTGCGGACGGGGTGCCGTTTTGCGTTAACGAATTAACAGGCGAAGCACCGGTTGCATAATTGAAATAATTATTGTCGTATGTCATCACATCATTTCCTTTATAATGTGAATAATCCAGATCGACAGTCAGCTCCTGTCCGGCAGTATCCAAAACAGACTTGTAATTCATGTTATACGACATGTTATTGTAATGATGGTCGCCGTCATTTAACGCGATGATAGACGAATCGGCCTTGGCAAAGGAATTGCCGATGAACGTGCGGTTGTTGTATAGTTCGGTACTGTTGTTTATGTAACCATTAACCAATACTCCCAGTGTATTATTCTTATTAATGAAATAGTCGGCTCCTACCTTGAAATTATTGCCCTGGTTATGGTTGTCAAACGTTCCGTCCTGGCCAAAATATAGTGGCTGGTTATTTGAAGGTGTAATACGGTCTATCTGTAAGTTGTTTTCCCGTCTGTTATTGCTGTAGTTATAGTCGCCAAAGGCATTGAATTTTTTATTGCGATGATTTAGAGAAAGCCCGGTATTGGCCCGGTGATTTTTACCGTACCCAACGCCAGCGGTCAATGTGCCGTTTGTGCCGATTTTTTTGTCTTTTTTAAGTTTGATATTAATGATGCCTGCGGTTCCTGACGCGTCGTATTTCGATGAAGGATTGGTTATCAGTTCAATGGATTCGATTTGTGAACTTTGCATATTCCGAAGCATATTTGCCAGGTCGGCATTGCTCATGTACGTTTGTTTGCCGTCAATCATTACCAGTACACCCTTTTTTCCCTGTAAGGCGATATTGTCATCATTATCTACTGTAACTCCTGGCGATTTTTGAAGAACTTCTAGCGCATTGTTTCCGCTGGCTACAGTACTTCCCTCTACATTTACTACCATCCGATCTGGCTTCCGTTCAACAAAGGGCTTTTTTGCCGTCACACTTACTTCTTTCAAATTCTTGCTTTCGGACGCTAACGTTAGTGCGGGAAGAGTAATTTGCTGGTGACTTTCATCCAATGTAAAAACATTGCTATAGGATTTTTTCATTCCTACAACGGTTGAAGAAACAAGATAATTTCCGGCTATTTGGTTAGTGAATTCGTAAATTCCGTTTTCATTGGTTAATGCGGTTTTGACGAGTGATGAGTCTTTCGCTCTTAGTAAACTCACGGTTGCGAAATCAAGCGTTTTTTGCTGTGAGTCAACAACTTTCCCGGTTATTTTGCTGCCATCCAGTTTGTTTTGAGCAATAGACATGGTAGCCGAGCAAACAAGTGCGATGAGGTATGTTAGGGTTTGTTTCATAGTTGTGGTTTTTCCCGTTTGAAAAGCACGTAGCATTCCTGTAAAAAGCTGCTTGTGCTTTTTTTTAATGATTTTATTAAAGTCTGTTGTTTAAAGCCCGGTATCGAAGCTTTGTGTTTTCGTCATTATGACGCTGAAAGAATACGAATGGTTACATGTATTAAAATTTATTTGATTCATTGTTTAACCAAAAGTATGATGCATGCAAAGAGTCAGCAATACAAAACCGGACCAGCGGCAGGGAATTTTCCGTGAATCGCCTGATTTTACCGGTAAAAATTTCACCGGCTTGATCAGGCGATTGGATTAATTGTTATTATAGAATATTGGAAGGAACCTCAGTGCGTTCATCTTCGTACCTTGTTCGTAAAAAAGGCATAAAAAACGTAGGATAACCAAAGAAGAACCCTTGGAGAACCCTTGTTAATATGCGAATAGAAGGGCTAAATTTTATTCCTCCGGATGTCGTTTTCTGTAAAGTGAGTCGTCCTTGCACTTTAAGCCATCATTGCTCATGATCCATTCGGATGGTTCATCGTACGAAGAGTTTTCCGGTTTGCAATCCCAGAGGTTATGATTCTCAAGGAAGCTGTTAAGCCGGCCGTCTACTATCACGCGACTATTTACAGGCAGTTTTAACGTCACTCTCACTTCCTGCCCGCGGTAAAGCGACTTACCTTTTAAATAGACCTCACTTGATAACTCAATAACGGAATCTTTTTGCGTATAACGGTAATCAATGTCCTGGGCATTTGCCAGCGCGGCCTTATAATCTTTTCCACGAGCAGTGAAAAGCTGGGTAATGGTTGGAAACTCTGTTTCACTTTTGTCGATAACGAAGTGTAATTTTCTCGGCGAATCAAATTGATCGAAATCTTCGTTGACAATGATTTTCCTACGGTTCAGGCTGTTTAAATCAAGCTGAACGCTATCATCGTGTGTGAAATACTTTTCATTGTTCAGTTTTATGTAATACACCTTACTTGGTTTAACGTTAGTAACCTGTGAAAATGTAGCTTCCTGGTTAAATTCAGATCCAAGGCGTGTGCCATAATAAATTGCTACAATCAAACCGGTTAGCCAGATAATCAATAAAGTAAAGGAGCCGGTTCTGGTTACAATCTGGCGGTTAAGTACAATTCGCAATGCAAACAATGTGAGCGCAATGAGGGGAATTGCAATGAGAACAAACGCGCTGAAATATATTGGCGTCTCATATTCCGGATTGATAACATTGAAAGGGAAAAATGACATCTGCGTAGCGTCCCAAAAACCGACCAGCCCAACTGTTGCACATAAGAACGCAATAAATGCTGCTGTTCCGAAAATGATGATAAAAATCCCAATAAGTTTAATCACTATTTTTCCGGCGCCACTTATCAGTCGGCCGATGCTTCGAAAAACTTCCTCAAAAAATCCTCCGGCTCGCCTTAATGCGGGTGATGCTTCCCGGTGTGCACGGTTCAGGTTTGTGCGGAGCGCATCAACTTCTTCATCGAAGTTCTTTTTCAGATTGTAAAGATTTACCGGCTCACCTTTCATAGCCATTTTTTCACTTCTTGTTCTCGCTTTGGGGATAATGATCCATAAAAGAGCGTAAATCAATAAACCAGAACCTCCAAGAAAAATGATAAGTACGGCAATTATTCTAACCCATTTGGGCTCAATATTAAAATAATGGGCTATGCCCGAGCAAACGCCGCCAACTATACGATCATCTAAATCCCGGTAGAGTTTCTTTGAAGTTCCGTATTCAGCTTGCTCGGCATCGTCCGCATGGCCCTCTTCAAACTCGTTAACCTGCCCCATCTGCTCAATAACAAAGTTTACATCGGCAGCTACAATTACCTGTTTCTTTTCCTCAGCCAGTCGCTCAGTAAACATTTCCGCAATCCTGTTTTCTATGTCTGTTACAATCTCATCGCAGTCGCGGCTGTAAGCGAAATGCTTTTTGACATTGATCATATATTGTCGCAGGGTTTCGTAGGCATCTTCTTCAATATGAAACACAATGCCGTTGATGTTGATTATGATAGTCTTATTCATGATTCTGAGTTATTTAGGTTGATTGTTTTGGATAGAAATGTTAACAGCATACGCTAGTTCCTGCCAGGTTGTATCAAGCTGTAAAAGCACTTCGCGGCCGGAGGGAGTGAGCAGATAATATTTTCTTGGCGGCCCCGAATTTGATTCCACCCATTGGTAAGACAGCAGCCCGTTATTTTTCAGGCGGGTAAGCAATGGGTACAATGTCCCTTCCACCACGAGCAGTTTCGCTTTCTTGAGTTCAGCTATTATATCTGATGCATAAATTTCACCTTTTGATATAATAGAAAGGATGCAGTATTCCAGAATACCTTTCCGCATTTGGATTTGAGTATTTTCTACGATCATATAACAAAGATATATGCTTTAGACCGTACTATGCAATACATGTTACTGATTTTGTTAAATTTTATTTTACTCAGAATTTATCTTCCGTGCAACATTGGTATTATTTGAACGTCAGGTGGTTATAAATAAAAAAAAACTCAAAAAAAATGTATTTGCGTTAAAAAATGTTAAATTTGGTATTACCTGCCCAATCACACATTTACCTTTTTAATCATTCAAATTATCGTTATGAAAAAACTTTTATCAAGTTTCTTCGTCTTGCTTGTCTTTTCCTTTCGGTTAATGGCACAAGACAGAACTATTACGGGAACCGTTACCGACCAGGCTGATGCTTCCCCACTGCCCGGCGTTAGTATTAAAATTAAAGGCACTACCTCGGGTACGGTGACCAATGCCGATGGCCGGTTTACCATTGCTGTTCCGAGCGGCAGCACATTGCAGTTTACCTATATTGGTTATGTGACAAAGGAGATTGCTGTTACGAGCAGCAATTCGATGAACGTGAGCCTGGTAACCGATTCAAAACAACTGGGCGAAGTTGTGGTAACCGCCCTGGGTATTGAGCGGAATAAGAACCAGCTTCCTTATGCACAGCAACAAGTTTCGGGAACAGAGGTGAGCAAAACCAGGAATTCCAATTTTGTTAACGGATTGTCAGGTAAGGTGTCAGGATTAGAAATCCGGCAAAACAATACGCTTGGCGGATCGACAAATGTGGTATTACGCGGTAACAAATCTTTCACTCAGTCGAACCAGGCCTTGTTTGTAATCGACGGGGTTCCGATTGATAACAACAATACGAATACAGTGGATCAAATGCGTGGTGCTGCCGGATATGACTATGGTAATGCAGCCGCCGATGTTAACCCTGATGACATCGCTTCTATAAGTGTCTTAAAAGGTGCGGCGGCTTCCGCTTTATATGGATCACGGGCCGCCAACGGCGTAATCGTGATAACTACTAAAAAAGGCACAAAAAGCCTGGGAATCACTATCAACTCCGGCCTTACCATTGGCAATATCGATAAAAGCACATTTCCTAAATACCAAAAGGAATATGGCGGCGGTTATGGCGCTTATTACGAATCTCCCGATGGATATTTCCTTTATAGGGACATAAATGGTGATGGAGCTGAAGACTTGGTTACACCATTGAGCGAGGATGCATCGTACGGAGGAAAATTTAATCCAAATCAAATGGTGTATCAGTGGGATGCCTTTGATCCTACATCTGCTAATTATGGAAAAGCGACACCTTGGGTGGCAGCCAAGAATGACCCGACTTCCTATTTTGAAGATCCCGTTTCCTACAATGAAAACATCCTGTTAAGTGGCGGCGGTGATAAAGCAACTTTTAAATTTGGTTATACCCGCTCGGGCGACAAGGGGATCTTGCCAAACAGTAAGATAAACAAGGATTTGGCGAACCTGGCTGCTTCATTCAATATCACCAGTAAGTTAACAGCCAATGCTGCGATAAACTATAGCCGCATAAAAGGTTTGGGACGATATGGAACAGGCTATGATGTAAATAACTTCGCAACAAATGCCCGTGAATGGTGGCAGACAAATGTTGATATAAAAGAGCAAAAGGACGCTTATTTCCGGACGCTGCAGAATAACACCTGGAACCGTACCGACCCTTCGGATCTGAGTACTATTTACTGGGATAATCCTTATTTTGTAAGGTATCAAAGCTACGAAGACGATGAACGTAATCGTTATATCGGCAATTTCAATGTAAACTGGGTGGCAACAAAATGGCTAACAGCTTTAGGCCGGGTTGCACTGGATACTTACCAGGAAAATCAGCAGGAACGGATTGCCGTTGGCGACGTGAATGTGCCTCAGTACGCGCGTTTCGATAATGGTTTCCGGGAAATCAACTTTGATTTACTACTTAATTTTAACGCTAATATTAGCGATAATATAAACTTTAAGGGTCTGCTAGGTTCGAATATCCGTCGGACAAGGTTTAATTCGACCCGCGCTGCCACTGTAGGTGGATTAATTGTACCCGGAATTTATTCGCTCGGAAATTCGGTAAGCTCTGTTTATCCAGTTGAGAGACTGACTGAGATTGAGGTTGATGGTATTTTTGCCGGTGCCACTTTCACTTATAAAGATTTCGTAACGCTCGATCTGACCGGAAGACGCGATCAGTCATCTACTTTGCCAAAGGATAACAATACTTATTATTATCCTTCAGCAGCCGTCAGTTTCTTGTTTTCGAAGTTAATACCTGATTCGAAATGGCTTACAAACGGTAAATTCCGGCTAAACTATGCTGAAGTTGGTAACAGCGCACCGGCTTTGACAACTGCTGACACTTACGATAACATTAACACGAATCTTGATCCTAACCCCCTGTTTGGTTCTACGCCAATTTTTTCAGTTGCAGGCACAAAAAACAATCCTGAGCTGAAGCCTGAAAAAACTAAAACCTATGAAATCGGTTTAGAAATGGGTTTTTTACAAGACAGGTTAGGTTTCGATGCAACTTACTATAATGCACGGTCTGTAGACCAAATCGTTGCAGCGCCTGTTTCGCGTTCAACCGGTTATAGCTTTAAATACATTAACTCCGGCGAAGTAAAAAATAAAGGTTTTGAACTATCGCTTTACGGAACTCCGGTTAAGGTGAAGGATTTTTCCTGGAACATCAATCTGAATTTCTCACGCAATGTAAGTGAAGTCACCGAACTTTTTGAAGGAGCAGATAACCTGGTTCTTCAATCGTACCAGGGGGGTGTAACAGTTAATGCCACGCTCGGGCAGCCATACGGCACCATCAGAGGATCAAATTTTGTATATGATAACCAGGGGCGAAAGATTATTGGTGCAAATGGTTATTATCAGCAGTCTGCGACGTCTAACGAGGTAATTGGGAATGTAAATCCGGATTGGATTGGTGGCGTAAACAACGCATTTAAATACAGGGATTTCAATCTGAGCTTCTTGATAGATGTAAGGCATGGCGGTGACATTTTCTCGCTCGACCAATACTATGGGCTTGCGACAGGATTGTATCCATCGACTGCTGGATTAAACGATTTAGGTAACCCTCAAAGAAATACACTTGCCGATGGAGGCGGCGTGGTTCTTCCAGGGGTGCTTGCCGATGGATCAACTAATGCAAAACGTGTGAGCGCTACAAATTATGGCCTCTACGGTTATGTGAGGAATCCGGCGGCAGCGTTTATTTATGATGCGAGTTTCGTGAAACTCAGAGAGGTTGCCTTAACCTATTCATTACCTGCAAAAGTAATAGCCAAGTTAGGACCTGTTAAAGGAGTCGACTTATCACTGATCGGAAGGAATCTATGGATCATTCATAAGAATCTTCCTTATGCTGATCCGGAAGACGGGGTTAGCTCAGGTAACGCTCAGGGTTATCAGGTGGGAAGTTACCCGACAACCAGGACGTATGGTTTCAATGCCAGATTTAGATTTTAAGGTGGTGCAGATAACAGGTAAGTGCTATTAACGAAAAATTATTCCAATGAAAAAGATTTTAATCATCATAACACTGATCGCCCTGGGAACTTCTTGTAAGAAAGATTTAACCAGTTTAAATGTTGATCAAAAAAGGCCGGCGGTAGTTCCGTCAGCTTCACTATTTGCAAGTGGGCAGCGAAATTTTTCCGACGCTTTAGCGAGTTCTAATGTCAATATTGGCATTTTCAGATTGCTTGCCCAGCAATGGACCGAAACAACTTATACAGACGAAAGCAACTACGACCTGAATACACGGGCGATTCCCGATAACTGGTGGAATCGTTTATACCGGGATGTGCTGGAAGACCTCAATCAGGCCAAAACACTCGTTCCATCCGAAGGTCAGAGTGCTGCTGTTCAGGCCAATCAGCTTGCAGCAATCGATATCATGCAGGTTTATACCTATTCAGTATTGGTAAACACCTTCGGGAATGTCCCTTACTCAGAATCGTTGAACATTGCCAATGTTTTTCCTAAGTACGACGATGGAAAAGCTATTTATGAAGATTTACTTAAAAGGCTGAATGCTGATATAGCTGCGATCAGCCCGGTTGATGAAGGTTACGGAAGCAGTGATTTAATTTATGGAGGCGATATGGCCGCCTGGTTAAAATTCGCCAACAGCATTAAATTAAAATTGGCTATGACGATTGCTGATGATGATCCGCAAACGGCCAGAACTGCCATTGAGCAGGCGGCACCAGGAGCATTTACATCAAATGCTGATAATGCGAAAGTAAATTATACGCAGGCACCGCCAAATACAAATCCGGTTTGGACTGACCTGGTGCAGAGCGGCCGTAAAGACTTTGTCGCAGCCAATACCGTTGTTGATGTAATGAACGGGCTTGATGATCCGCGCAGGCCATATTATTTCACCTTTGATGCGACAGGCGTTTATACCGGGGGCGAATATGGCGCAAGTAATAATTATGCAACTTATTCAAAACCTGCGGGCCCACTCCTGGTTGCCGGATCTGTTGGAAAGATCACCAACCCTGACTTCCCGAGTGTGATATTGGATTACTCTCAAATTGAATTTTTAAGAGCTGAAGCGGTTGAAAGAGGTTTCAATATCGGAGCAGGAACCGCCCAATCTCACTATGATGCCGCCATAACGGCGTCTATAGAGTGGTGGACAGGATCAACAGCTACCGCAGCGGCTTACCTCGCAATGCCAGAGGTTAATTATGCAACAGCAGCGGGCGACTGGAAAGAAAAAATTGGAATTCAAAAATGGCTCGCGCTTTATAACCAGGGTTTTGATGCCTGGACAGAAGTGAGGAGATTGGATTATCCAAAGCTTGAAGCTCCGGAGGATGCCCAAAGTGATTATCCGCAACGGTTTACCTACCCGGTAACCGAGCAAAATGTAAATACCGGTAATTACAACCAGGCGGCTTCAGCAATGGGTGGCGATGTTGTTGAAAGCAAAATTTTCTGGGATAAATATTAATAATAAACTTGTTACCAAAAAGGGAGTGTTTTTCAGCACTCCCTTTTTTACTAAAAACATTTTTTGCCTAAAAAAATCATTAATTTTGAAAAGGCGCCCGCCTGACTACATCAATACACTTAATCTTTTAATTATGAAAAAACTCTTACCCAGTTTATTTCTGCTTCTATTCTTTTTGAAGGGATATGGACAGTCACAAACCGTAACAGGCACTGTTACGGACCGATCAGATGGAACAACCTTACCGGGAGTAAGCATCAAGGTGAAGGGAACATCCCTTGGAACGCAATCTGATGCTTCCGGTAATTACAGGATTTCGGTTGATCAAGGTGCAACGCTGGTTTTTAGTTATATCGGTTACGATACCCAGGAACTCCAGGCAAATGCATCAACACTAAATGTTTCTCTCACTACGAATGCCCGGCAGCTTGGCGAAGTGGTAGTAGTAGCATACGGTACACAGAGTAAAGTAAAGCAAACCGGTGCAGTTGCCCAGGTTTCGTCATCTGCAATTGAGAACAGGCCGCAGGCATCGTTTGATCAAGCGCTTCAGGGACGCGTGCCAGGTTTGCAATCGATCGGCGCATCGGGGCAGCCCGGAGCTTCCCAGGATGTGAGGATCCGTGGAAACGGATCTTTTTCAGCAAGTTCATCGCCTCTTTATGTGATAGATGGAATACCGGTAAATTCCGGAGATTTGTCGCGGAACACAACCACTGCAAATGCTTTGTCCGGCATCAATCCCAATGACATAGAAAGCATTTCTGTACTTAAAGATGCATCTGCCGCATCGGTTTACGGATCTCGCGCCGCCAATGGCGTTATATTGGTTACAACAAAAAGTGGAAAAGCCGGCAAAACTAAAATTAGAGCAGATGCCGAGGGGGGATTTTCAAACAGGGCTTACTTCAACGAAAATACCCGCCCGATTACAACGGAAGAAAATATCACTTTATCCGAAGAAGGATTTTTAAACAATCCGTTTTATGTTCAAGAGTATGACCTGACCCCTGACAACATCCGCGACTTTGTAATTGATTATTTCGGATATGATCCGAACGTCAATACAACCTGGTACGATGTTGTAAAACAAACCGGTACTTACCAGCAGTATAATCTCTCTGCCGATGGCGGAAATGAAAAAACTCAGTTCCACCTTTCCGGCGGCTATTTTAAACAGGAAGGAACCATCAGGACAAGTAAGTATGATAGGTTTAGCGGAAATGTTAATCTCAAGCACCAGTATAATTCGAAGTTGATGTTCCAGGCCAATCTGCTAGCTTCATCATCAACGCAGGTCGGTCCGCTTAACTCTGGAAACTTCGCCAACCCGGTATTAAGTAATTTATTTTTAATGCCCAACCTCGAAGCGTATGATGCCAATGGCGAACCGAACACAAGCGGTAATCTGGCCAACGGTGCAGGTCTTTTCAATCCGGCCGCAATTCTTGAGCTGGACAAGAACCACAACAGTACGCTGAAAAGCCTCGGCAGTATTTACGGCGAATACAAATTTTTGCCTAATCTGAAATTTTCAACCAAATACGGGATAGACTATAACGCCCTTGAAGAAGATGGTTATAACTCGCCTTTATATGGCGATGGTTATACTTACCAAGGTTTAACTCAACGCGATTACTCGCGCTATTTTAACTGGGTCTGGACTAACCTCCTTGACTATAATTTCAATATAACAGCTGATAAAGAATTGAGTGCAAATGTGAAAGTTGGTTACGAAGCGCAAAAGTCTAAATTATATACATCTACTGCACAAGCCTCGAAAACACCCTTAAATGGTAATTATACCGATCCGGGCATTGGTGCAACGCCATTGATTTCGTCGGGCGGCCACGAAGGTTACAGCTTTTCATCCTTATTGTCATTGGCCAATGTATCCTATAAGGACCGCTACGTAGTATCCGGAAGTTTCCGGCGTGACGGATCATCACGGTTTGGATCAAATAATCGTTATGGAAATTTCTGGTCGGTTGGTGCAAGCTGGAATGCAGAGCAGGAAAGCTTTTTAAAAGATGTTGACTGGATAACCCAACTTAAGCTACGCGGATCGTATGGTATAAATGGAAACGCTGGTATCGGAAATTACAGCTGGCAGCCGCTGTATGGTTATACAAGATATTTAATTCCTACAGGTGCTCCTAACGCAGGTTCGACCATCAACTTTGTTTATAATGGGAATGTAGGAAGCGGTCCGGCCCAGATTGGAAATGAAAACCTCACCTGGGAAAAGAATAAAGCTTTCGACGTTGCAATCGACGCTGCATTTTTGAAAAGCCGAATTACGACAACTGTTGATTGGTACACCCGGAAGTCTACCAACCTGCTATCTTACACGCCAATTTCTGCTACGACAGGCTTCACAAGTTATCTTGATAATATCGGAGCCATGAAAAATCAGGGAATCGAAGTTAGCCTGACAGGTGTGCCGGTTCAAACAAAGGACCTTAAACTGGAACTTTACATAAATTACAGCTATAACAAGAATGAGGTCACATCGCTGGTAAATGATAAACAAATCTCAACGCCATTTATCCGCCAGGTTGGTGAAGACTACCAGTCATACTACCTGAGGTTATGGGCTGGTGTTGATCCGGCAAATGGCGATCCGTTATGGTATACGGATGGAACCCGCAGCGCGACAACCAACAATTATAACGCAGCGCAGCGGGCTCTCACCGGCAAAAAAGCGTCGCCCGCAGGCTTTGGAAGTTTTGGTACCAATGTAAGCTACAAAGGAATTTCCTTAGATGCTATGTTTTACTACAGCTATGGCAGCTGGCTTTATGATCCCTATTACCAGTATTTAAATAGCGGCGGTTACTATAATGGCAGTTATAATCAACGTGCGACTGAGTTAAACCGCTGGCAAAAACCAGGTGACTTAGCTCCTGTTCCGCGCATTGACTATGATGGCACTAACTCCTACCAGGTTTCCGACAGAATACTTACGCGTGGCGATTACATTCGTTTGCGTGATGTAACGTTGGGATATGATTTCCCAAAAGCCCTGGTTCAAAAAGCCAAACTAAACAATTTGCGGATTTTTGTAAGAGGAACGAATCTTGTGACATTTACACGTGATAAAAACCTTCCTTACGATCCGGAGGCAGGCGGAGCTAGCGGATTAACGGATTTTGATATCGATGTTCCCAGAACCTGGGCCTTCGGTTTAAATGTAGGTTTATAGTAATACGATCATCATGAAAAGGAAAATTTTATATATCATAATAACGTTTATCGGAGTCGTTTTTTTAAATGCGTGCAAAGATGACTTTTTGGATCAAACTCCTTCAAACGCGGCTCCAACAGGCGAAGCCTTAAACACTGATAATGATGTTCTGACTGCATTAACCGGTGCATATGCAGGTTTGCGGTCCGTAAATCTTTATGGAAGAACAATACCGGTTTCAGGAGATTTATTAGCCAATAATACGTTTGTTTCCCAGCGGAACTCAGGAAGATATACCGGTTTCGACCGGTATAGTTACACAGTAAGTAACACAGATGCGGCGGGGATGTGGAACAGCGCTTACGCTGTAATTTTAAGAGCTAATAACATTATCAATTCAACACCAACGGGCGACCAGGCAACCATTGACCAATACAAAGGGGAAGCTTATGCGATTCGTGCTTTGATGTACTTTGAACTTGTTCGGTTTTTCGCTAAGCCTTATACTGATGACCCTTCTTCTCCGGGAGTTCCTATTGTATTAACTTTCGATTACTCGCTGAAGCCCGCAAGGAGTTCGGTTGAGGAGGTATATACGCAAATTTTGTCGGATCTGGATAAGGCTTATACCATGACGGCTGATTATAACGGTAGTTCCAGATTATCTAAATATTCAGCGCGCGCACTTGCAGCAAAAGTAAATCTATTTAAAGGTACGACAGCCTCAAACGCGCTGGCGCTGGAATATGCCGACGACGTAATTGCAAACGGGGGATTTTTGTTGCTGCCAGCCGAGCGTGTTCAGGCATATTGGTCAGATCCTAAACCTCAGAGTGTAAAATTGGAAACATTGTTTGAAGTTGTTTCTGATGAAGTCGACAACTTAGGAACTGATGGATTCTCCTACATGTTCAGCCAGGATGGTTATGGAGACATCCTTTCCAACCCGGCAGTTTATAATTTGTATTCGGATGATGACGCCAGAAAAGGCCTGATTGAGGAAGGTGCGCGTTCTGGAGGTGAAGATCCTGCATATATAATAAGTAAATTCCCGAATGTTTCAGGAGACGTCGACGATACAAAAGTCCTGAGGTTGTCCGAAGTGTTTTTAATTGCGGCCGAAGCTGCAGCCCGCACGGGAGATGAAACTCAGGCGCTGACATTGCTCAATACGTTAGTGTCTCAGAGAGATCCGTCTCTGGTATATGAATCATCAGGGGCTCAATTGGTAACTGATATCCTTCTTGAACGTAGAAAAGAAATGGCATTTGAAGGCGATTGGTTTCACGAACTAAACCGGTTGAAGCTTCCGATAACAGGTCGTGTGCACAATCCAACCAGTGTTCCTTACGGGGATTACCGGCGCGTATTTCCAATTCCTCAAAGCGAGAAAGACGCAAATCCCGGCATACAGCAAAATGCCGGTTGGGGAGGATAATGGTAATTGATAAATTTAGTTGAAGCCGCTTCCATTGAAGCGGCTTTTTTATTTTTGGCCATTCCCAGGTGAGCCCTGTCAAATACCATATTCAATTTCGGTCCAAAAAATACATTTGCTACGTTGAAAGGCAGATTTTTGTTTGTAATTTTTTTATGACTGAAACTTATTTTCTTAAATACTATGCTAGCATAGTAGTTTTGCGGTTTAACATATTGATTATCTTGAAGATAGCGATTAAATAATTTTCAACAATTTGCCAAATTCATAATTTAAGTACGTAAAAATCATATAAACCAATCGTAACAAAGCAGTTGCGTTGCCATTTTGTTAAAATTTGTTAAGATTTTTTGAATTTCATTTTGCAGATTTACGCCCTCATAATTAAATCATTAACAAACAAACAGAATGAAAAAACTTTTATCGAGTTTATTTGCTCTGCTCGCATTATCGCTTTCTGTATTTGCACAGGAACGAGCTGTTACCGGTAGAGTAACAGACAGGGCAGACAAATCTCCTTTACCGGGGGTGAGCGTAAAAATTAAAGGAACATCGGTAGGAACTCAAACGAATGTTGACGGAAAGTTCAGTATTCGAGTAAGCGACAACGCGACCTTAGTATTTACTTACATTGGCTATGGCAGCCAGGAAATAGCAGTTGGAACCCAAAGTTCAATCGACGTGGTTTTAGGCACGGATGCAAAGCAACTGGGAGAGGTTGTTGTAACTGCGCTGGGTATGTCAAGGGAGAAGAAAACTTTAGGGTACTCGTCCACGCAAGTGAACTCTGAAGAAATTAACAGAGCAGCCCCTACAAATATCGTTTCTGGTATACAGGGTAAGGTTGCAGGTGTTGATATATCTTCGACATCTGGTTCACCAGGCGGATCAAGTAAAGTAATATTGAGAGGTTTCTCATCCATCGGAGGAAATAATCAACCTTTGTATGTAATCGACGGTGTTCCGGTTAATAATAGCAGACCTGGTGATGCATCACCTGTCGGCAGTATTGGGGATCTTTCCGAAAACTATGATTTCGGAAATGCTGCAAACGATATTAACCCGAACGATATCGAAAGTATCAGTATTTTGAAAGGCGCAGCAGCCAGCTCGCTTTACGGATCACGTGCGTCAAACGGCGTTATATTAATTACTACTAAAAAGGGAAAAGCAGGAAAATTTAAGATTGATTTCTCAAGCGCAGCTTCATTTACAAACGTTTCTATTGTTCCAAATCTTCAGGACGTATTTGGTCAGGGATGGGGCAAAGAAAACTGGATCGCTGAGAACGGTAGCTGGGGCCCAAAACTTGACGGCCAAGTCCGTCCTTACGGGTCTATCGTAGACGGTGAACAATTATCACGGCCATTTTCTGCAGTAAATGATAACTTTAGAAATGCCTTTGATACTGGAAAGGAATTTAATAATAACATCGCATTTAGCGGTGGCAATGAATCCTCTACATTCCATTTTTCTTACGGTAATATCAATAGCAATGGTATTTTGCCAGGCGACAATGATTTATATAAACGAAACACACTTACTTTAAATGGGTCGACGAAATATAAAGCATTAACCTTAAGCGCCTCTGCAAACTATGTTGGTAAGAACACCAGAGCTGTGCAAACTGGGCAAGCTGTATCAGGTGTTGGTTCGTCGTTCTATGAAGATGTTCTGCAAATACCAATAAGCTATCCGTTTGCTGATCTGAAGGATTACAATAACAAGTTTTATAATATTGACAATTACTTCACTCCATACGCACAGAATCCGTACTACTCAATTTATGAGAATGGATCGAGATTTAAGAGTGATCGCTTTTATGGAAATGTTGATTTGAAACTAAAAGCTACTGACTGGTTGAGCTTACAATTCCAGCAAGGCGCCGATGTTAATAATGTGGCTGATAAAATTTGGAATGCTAAAAACAATCCTGCTCCGGGAAGCTGGGCTGGTGGTGGCAATGACGAAGGATATGCCCGCCAGGAAAGTGTAGGAAACGTTATAGAGGGATCAGAGAGATATTACGAATTTGATTCCAAGTTTAACGCGATATTCAACAAAAAAATCAGTAATGATTTCCAATTCAATGGTTTGGCTGGTGCTAACTTCAACGATCGCGGATTAAGATCATCGTATACAGGAGTTGAAAATTTAGCCATTCCTGGATTTTATCAAATTAACAACACTGCGAATAATCCCGTAAGTACCGGCCTTGAAAGTGAAAGAAGGTTGTTCGGCGTTTATGCTTCTGCAACGTTCGGATATAAAACATGGGCCTATTTAACGCTGAATGCCCGTAACGATTGGAGCTCAACTTTACCAGAAGCTAACAGAAGTTACTTTTATCCAGGTGCCAACCTGTCGCTGATTGTATCGGAAGCTTTGGACTTATCATCTGCTAAGATTAGCTTGTTGAAATTAAGAGGAGCTTACGGAAAAACTGGTAGTGATACAGATCCTTATCGGATTTTTAATACATTATCACGTACCAGCGTTGCGTTAGGATATGGAAATATCACCTTCCCGATTGATGGCGTACCCGGATATTCGGTATCGAATGTGCTTAATAACAGTAGCTTAAAGCCTGAAATTAGCACCGAAACAGAAGTAGGTGGTGAAATCAGATTTTTTAACAATCGTGTAGGTTTGGATGCTTCATATTATAATCGTGTTACCGATAACCAAATTCTGCCGATCGTTACACCTCCTTCAACTGGTGTTACATCTCGAATTGTAAACTTTGGCAAGATTAGAAATCGAGGCGTTGAACTAGCGCTAAACGGAACTCCTGTGAAGACTCAAAATGTAACATGGGATCTTGGATACACATTCAGTAGGAATAGAAACAAGGTGCTCGAGTTGCCAAACGGCCTTGATAAAGTTGTTTTGAACAGTGCTTATGATGCTCAGTTCGTTGCGCAGGTAGGTCAACCATTAGGTGTTTTCCAGGCTCCTGTTCCTAAACTGGATCCGCAAGGGCATATTATCGTTGCAAGTAATGGCTTCCCGGTTGTTGCTGACAATCTTGGTAGCTATGGAAGTTCACAGAGAGACTATATTATGGGATTAGTTAATACACTTCGTGTTAAAGACTTTACCCTTGCTTTCACTCTTGATTACAGAGAGGGCGGTCTCTTCTATTCAGGAACTGCTGACTTACTAAACTTTGTCGGAAACGATTACAAAACATTATATAACGACAGGAGAACATTTATTGTTCCTAATTCTGTAGTAGAAGTAAAAGATGCTGCCGGCAAGGTTACTGGATATGCAGAAAACACTACTGCTATCTCCGAGGCTAATGTAAGTTCTTATTATTACACCAGCCAAGGTAAAGCTGTTGCATACCAAAACAGAATTTTAGATAAGTCATACTTTAAGCTAAGAGATGTAACGCTTACTTATGCTCTTCCAAAAAGTTTTGCATCAAAAATTAAAGCTGATCGGGCGACCCTTACTGCTTACGGAAGAAACTTATTGACGTGGCTTCCGCGTTCAAACCGCACTATCGATCCGGAAGTATCCAACTTCGGAAATGACCTAACCAGCGAATTCGGTGAATTCAGAACTGGTCCGTCAACTCGCAACTTCGGATTATCATTAAATCTAACGTTCTAGAGAAATTGAAAATGAAGAAAATATTTAAAATAACACAAGTAGCAGCACTTTCAACCCTTGTTTTGGTTGCAGGCTGTAAAAAACTTGATATAAACACAAGTCCGAATAATCCGTCTTTAGACGCGGCAACGGTTGAAACGCTCTTTCCGTCGGCAGTTATGTCCACGGCAGGAAGAACAGGTGGCGATCTTTCAATAATTGGTGGTCTGTGGGCGCAATACTGGACTCAAAATAATAATTCAAGTCAGTTTCGTACAGTTGACGCTTATGATGTTGCAAATACATCGAATTTTGTTACTGGTCCTTATTCGGAACTTTTTGCAGGGGCGTTAACTGATTACCAATTAGGTATAAAAAAATCAGTTGCCGCAGGCGACTGGAGATATAACCTGATGAACACGGTTATGAAGGCCTATACATACCAGGTTCTTGTGGATTTGTTCGATAAGGTTCCTTATTCTGAAGCGCTGCAACCTGAAACAATCCTTCAGCCAAAATTTGATGACGGATATACTATTTACACTTCACTGATCTCAGAAATTGATGCGGCTTTAGCGAAAGATTTTAAAAGCGCTGAGTTTAGTGCTGCTCAAACTAAAACCGACTTCGTGTTCGGAGATCATGGCAATGCCGGGTTTTCAAATGAGATGTCTAACTGGGTTAAGTTCGCAAATACATTAAAATTGAAAATGTATTTGCGTATGATAAATGCAAAACCGGCCGAAGCTGAAGCTGGAATAAAGAAGCTGTATCAGGACAAAGTCCAGTTCCTTGACATAAGCGCAGGAGTCGACAATTTCGTAGACGTGCCTAACTCCAGTAACCCTTTCTATGAGTATAATTTCCGCAGGTTAAATACTCCTGATAACCTAAAGGCTAGTAAAACCTTATCTAGCTGGTTGAATCTTAACAAAGATCCCAGAGCCAAAGCTTATTTTGGTAAGGATAATCCCGTTACATCAATTAACCAGGGAGATTATCTTGGAGGTTCCGCGCACCCGGAATATAATAGCGCCGTAAATCCGATAGTGAAAGCTACAGACCCGGTTTGGTTTATAAGCGAAGCTGAATCATATTTCATGCAAGCGGAAGCATTAGAGCGTTACTTTGGCGGTGCCGGAGCGAAGGATTTCTATGACAAAGGTGTTCAGACTGCATTTGCGCAGGTTTCATTAACACCGGGCTCATTATTAACAACAGCTTACGCGTACCCTCAAACAGGAACGTTAGAAAACAAGGTAGAAGCTATTATAGTACAAAAATGGGCTTCTCTTTTCGGATCTCACGCTTTAGAGGCATTTTTTGAGCAAAACAGAACTGGATATCCTAGAACAAGTCCCGTTTACTCAACAGACGCGTCTTATCAGCCTGGACAAATTGTTTATACTCCTAACGGCGTAACAGGCAGTGGAAATTTCCCAAGGAGATTTGTTTTCCCGGACTTTGAGAAAAGCAGAAATACTAACACACCGGCGCAAGTTCCGATTTATACGAAAGTTTGGTGGGGTAAATAATTTATAAAGAAGAAGTAAAATGACAAAAAATATAATTAAATGCGTTATGGCTGCAATTATTGTTGTAAGCATGGCGTCATGTAAAAAAGATCCCGAAGTTGGCGGCACAGCTGTGCAGGATATGTCGGGTGATTGGTTTGTTCGAGTTAATGAAACTGGACCATATATCGCTCTCTCTACATTTAATACGTCGGATAATGCACCCAATTTAATGTGGGTACAGTCTACAGGATTAAAGTCTGGTTCAACAGCAATAGGTATTAAAGGCAAGGTATCGATAGATTATTCAAGCAAAGTAATGTCGGCTACCGGTGTTCAAAATATTGCAGCAACAAAAACAACGATTCCAGTATTTGATGTGGCTGGAAAAATTATTGCTAACGGGACTAAGGGTTTCAAATCCGGGACACCAACAGACTCAATCTATTTTGATCTGAAGATAAACAGCACTCAATATCGGGTTAGCGGATATCATAAAACCGGCTTTATGGAAGACCTTCCATAAGTTAGTAATATTAAGCGTTGCTGGTCTGGCCAAACAGAGTTTCGCCACAGGTTAGCATATTAACAAATTCTTTAAAAGCGGCTTGCTCGGAAACGGGCAAGCCGCTTTTTGTTTTACACGTATTTGGTCAAAAAAATACACAAAATGATAACCTGTACTCTATTATGTTAAAGAAGTGTTAAAAAATGTTAAATTTGATTAACCTGCCAAGTCACGAGCCGAACGGATTCGACTTATCCTAATACACCTTAGCATTCTTCATTTCTACTTAACAATTTAACAATGAAAAAACTTTTACTGAGTTTATTCGCGTTGTTTGTGCTGGCTTTTTACGTACATGCACAAACCCGGACTGTAACAGGTACAGTTACCGCGAAAGAGGATGGCTTACCACTCCCTGGTGTAAGCGTAAAGATCAAGGGCGGCGCAACCGGTACACAAACATCGCCGGATGGCAGATTCTCAATCAGCGTACCTGCGGGTGCCGTCCTGGTATTCACTTATATTGGTTACGCCAGTCAGGAGGTGGCAGTTGGCAACAGTAACAACTTAGCTGTATCGCTTACTTCGGATACTAAACAACTTGGCGAAGTAGTGGTAACCGGAGCTTTGGGTATTAAACGGCAAGCGCGGGAAATTGGTTATTCGACAACCAGGGTCTCCTCAAAAGAGCTTACTCAAACTAACGTGACCAATATTGCCAATGGCCTCACCGGAAAAGCTGCAGGTTTGCAGGTAAGTACAATTAATAACGGCATCGATCCGCAAGTGCGTGTAACTCTTCGCGGTGCACGATCGATTAACGGTAATAACAATGCGTTGATTGTGGTCGATGGCGTTCCGATTCCAAACGGAAGCCTTAATTCAGTCAATCCTAATGATATCGAAGATATTAATATTCTGAAAGGCGCCGGTGCATCGGCCTTGTATGGATCGGAGGCGTCTAACGGTGCGATTATAATTACCACTAAAAAAGGCACACGTTCGGGCAAGCCGATCATTAAGTATGCAAATTCTTTTCAGTTGAACCAGGTGTCATATTTTCCGGAAATCCAAAGTAGCTATGGTCCATATGGTGGTGAAACTGTAGCCGACGGGTTTCGGGATCCGCTAACGGGTTTTTCGCTATTTACACCATACGAAAATCAGCTTTACGGCCCGGCTTATAACGGTGCACAATTTCAGTTGGGAGCGCCTACAGAAAGCGGCGAAGTAAACATCATTACCTATTCACCACAAAATGAAAATCCGATCAAAGCGTTCTTCGAAACGGGTATTACTGAGCAAAATGATTTTTCTTATCAAACCGGCGATAATGACAATGCATTCTATTTTTCTGCTCAGAACGTTTATACAACCGGTGTAGTGCAGGATGACCGGAACAAACGAACATCTGTAAGGCTGGCAGGCACTAAAAAATATGGAATCTTTAAAGCTGATCTCTCGGTGGACTACGCACGGAGCAACATCAGCACATTTGGCATCAATTACTCCACCAATGCTACTACGCAGATAATGTACGCCAACTTGTTTCAGTTGCCGGCGTTTATTAATATCAACGATCTGAAGGATGCGAATAACAGTAAGTTTTATAATCCTAACGATTATTACAGCGCCTATAATGTCAATCCATACTGGCAAATTCTCAATTCACGAGTAAACAGGATTGGCGATACCTTTTTGGGTAATCTGAACTTAAATTTAAAACCAACCGATTGGTTTGATGCAACATACCGTTTATCGCAAAATTTTGGCGTGAATAACCTGAAATCCACACGCAAAGAACAGCAGTTTTCACAGTACGCCGCATCCGATCCGCTGGGCGTGAGTAATATTCCGTCGCGCTATGGCGCAGCAGCGAAGGCTCCGGGATTCGTGCAGGACTATACGCAGTATGGCGATGGCACAACCAATTTAAATTTCAATACGAACTCCGGAATGTCGCGTTTGCAGCAAGATATTCTGTTAAACTTTAATCATACTTTTCTGAACAATGATTTAAAGGCAGGTTTGCTGCTTGGTAATACCATCTGGCAGGCAAAAGTCCGCACTCAGAATGATCAAAGTGGTAACCTGTTAATTCCCGGTTATTATAATATTAACGCAATCGCTGGAAATCCAACGGTGAATCAGTCTGAATATCTGATCAGGCAGATAGGCGCTTATGGATCATTGAACTTAAGCTACAAGGATTTCCTTTCAGTGCAGGCAACCGGTCGTAACGACTGGGATTCGCGGCTTTCAAAGGATAACCGCTCTTTCTTCTATCCTTCGGTTAACGGTGCCTTTGTATTTACCAATGCTTTCGAAGCATTGAAAAGCAATCGCATTTTTTCTTATGGAAAAATAAGAGCCTCATATGCGCAGGTTGGGCAGGTGAGCGCGCCTCCATATTCGATCAATAACACTTACACTGCTGCTTCTGGATTTCCCTACGGAGGTTTGGGCGGCTTCAGCTTAGGCATTATCAACAATAATCCAAATCTGAAACCGGAGAAAGTAAAAGAGATTGAATTCGGCCTTGAATACGGATTGTTTTCAAACCGTATAAATGGTTCGGCCGCTTATTACAAAGCTAACAGCCGAAATCAAACACTACAAGTTTTAACCTCGGCTTCAGCCGGATTCACTGCGGCTACCGTTAATGCCGGGGAAATTGAAAATACTGGCTGGGAGTTGGATTTGAGAGGAGAGGTCCTTCAGCAATCAAAGAGTAACTTTGGATTGACTCTGGGCGGTAATTTCGCTATTTATGATTCGGAAGTAATTTCGCTTATTCCCGGAAGCGACCAATTTCAAATCGCAGGAACCTCCACTTCAATTTACGCGGTAGTTGGTCAACCATACCCCTCTCTCATCGGCACCGATTTTAATCGTGATCCGCAGGGTCGTGTCGTCGTAAATGCGACAGGTTCTACAGCGGGATACCCAACGGTGAGTTCAACACAGCGGAATTACGGCAGAACTACTCCAAAATATGTGCTGGGACTAAATTTACAGGCTAGTTACAAGTTCGTTACGCTCTCTGCCGTTGCAGAATATAAAAGCGGATATGTAATTTATAACGCCATCGGCTCAACAATGAATTTTGGCGGTCTTTCGGCGATGAGCGCTTCCGCAGGACGCCAGCGCTTCATTTATCCGAATTCTGTAATTCAAACATCTCCTGGCGTTTACGAGCCTAACACAAGCGTTGCTGTTGTAGATGGTAATTACGGATTCTGGCAATCATCGCAATTTAACAGTGCCATCACACCATTTGTTAACAGCGCAGCATTCTGGAAATTAAGAGAAGTTAATCTTTCATTTAACCTGGATAAATTCGTAACAAAATCTAAAGCAATTAAGGGATTAACCTTTGCGCTTACTGGTAGAAATCTGCTGATGTTCAGACCTAAAGATAATGTTTGGACTGATCCCGAGTACAACCTGGATGCTACGAATGCAGTAGGTGTTACAAATGCGAATCAATTGCCTCCGTTACGGGTTTACGGAGCAAATCTTCAGGTTACTTTTTAATCGATTACCATGAAAAAAATAATTTCTATCATAGCATTGTCTTTAACGATCGGCGTGGCTGGTTGTAAAAAAGATTTTTTGGATCTAGAGACAAATCCAAATACGCCCTCTACGGCTAGCCCGCAATTGCTTTTATCGGGTGCATTGGTAACCACGGCCAACTTGTTTAATGTTCCTACAACAAACACCGGCGCAATAAGTCTTACCACTCAATCATACGTTTCGACGACGGGAGTTTGGATGGGCTATTGGACAAGTAGTGGCAATTACGTGCCCAGTTCCGTATTGAATACCAATAATTTTACCAATGCCAATTACCAGATTTTTACGCCTTTTTTCCTAAACGCGACAAACTACAACAATCTTGCAAATACTGCCGGATCCGACCCTTCGGCTGATTATTACGTGTCGGTCGCCAATATTATGAAGGCCTATGTGTTCCAGGAATTGGTCGATACCTATAATAATGTACCTTATACAGAAGCATTTAAGGGCCTGGAAGATATTACGCCGGCTTACGACAAAGGTGAGGCTATTTATGACGACTTGTTAAAGCAGCTCGATGCGTCGATTGCCCGGATAAAAGGCTCTTCCGCCAGTGTTTCCGCCGCGTTTAAAACTGCGGATGTCAGCTTTAAAGGCGATATGACAAAGTGGATTAAATTTGCAAATACTTTAAAACTTCGTATCGTGCTGCGGCAATGGCTGGCTTTACCCGCTAAACAGGCTGCATTAGCCTCGGCGATAGCGTCCACTTCAGGTGATGGATATATTGATGATACTTTCCAGGCCATTGTTAATCCCGGATATACCAATGATGATGCGAACGGACTTCGTCAAAGCCCATTTTATGTAGCTTATGCGTTCAATGCAGCCGGAGCGATATCATTACCAGGTGACTATTACAAAGCAAATGCGTATGTGATTAGTAAGCTAAAAGCGACTAATGATCCGCGTATCGAGAGATTATATACTCACCCGTCTGTAGGAGCGCCGCCCGCAGGTTCAGCTCCGGGAACACCTAACGACTTCTTTGGTAATATTTATGGATCGTCAGCACCAAAAAATAACGCCGGAACAAGCAGCATCGGGCCTGGTTTACTGAAAGGGTTTAATATGGATGCGGTGTTGCTCTCCTCTTCCGAGTCATTGTTCCTGCAGGCTGAAGCAGCCGATAAAGGTTTGATAGCAGGAAGCGCACAGTCGTTTTATGAACGCGGAATAACGGCGTCATTTGTTACCCTTGGTGTGGCTGACGCAGTAACCGCAGCAGCGGCATATTATGCTCAGCCTATTGTAAATGTCGGCTGGGCCGCGTCCGACGATAAATTACAGGCTATCATCAACCAAAAATGGACCGCCTTAAATGGTTATGGCAATATGGAGGCTTACAACGAATACCGAAGAACCGGCTTTCCATTAGATGTTCCTGTGTCAACCCAGTCGGCTCAGCCGGTCATTCCCACCCGTTTATTTTATCCACAATCCGAATATCAACAGAACGGTGAAAATGCCACAGCAGAAGGAACAATCAATCAGTTTTCATCCAAAATATTTTGGGCTAAATAATCAGAATCATGAAAAATGCGCTATATAAATTTATACCCGGCCTGCTTGCTGTTCTTACGTTAAGTTTCAGCTCCTGCCTAAAAGAAAACGAGGATACATATGTCGATTTTACGAAAGTCGGCACAACCGTTGAGCTCCCGTTGGCTGCATTGAACCAGGAAACTAGCGTTAAGGTAAAAGTACAAACCTATACAGCTGCCGATGCCGCTACCTTGCCCGTGGTTATAAACGTTGCGTCACCGGAGCCGTTAAAGAAAGATCTGGCGGTTACTCTGGGCATTAACGCTAACGACGCTTTAACAGCATTTAACACGGCGAATAAAACCGCCTATGTTTTACTTCCTGCCACCGCTTACACTGTCTCGAGTCTGTCGGCAACTATTCCTTCAGGGCAACGAACAGCTACAATTACCTTCCAAAT
Organism: Hufsiella arboris; assembly: GCF_009834875.1. GTDB lineage: Bacteria > Bacteroidota > Bacteroidia > Sphingobacteriales > Sphingobacteriaceae > Hufsiella_A > Hufsiella_A arboris. Next base: position 639,060 of record NZ_WVHT01000001.1, read on the forward strand.
TAATACAGCTATTGTAGGAACAACTACGAATTATGTTCTTCCGGTGACGCTTATTGACGCAAGCGGGGAAAAAATCAGTAACTATAATACCGTATTTTATAATATAGTTATTCGATAAAGGCGTAAATGTTTTTTTAAAGGTCGCGATCAGGAAGATTGCGACCTTTTTTTTGAGCCGATATTTGCAATGAGCCATTTAAATGGCAAATTTTGCTCAAAAATCTATCAATATTTCCAACAAAATGGTTTAAAAATTTTGATTTCATAAACTTCATACGCATATTTACTAATTATCAATCATTAACAAAAGAAAAAATTAGCGTATGAAAAAACTTTTATTAAGTTTATTCGCCTCTTTTGTGCTCGTTCTAACCGTTCTGGCGCAAAATCGAACTGTTACCGGTACGGTAACAGCAAAGGACGATGGACAGCCACTCCCAGGAGTGAGTGTTAAGGTGAAAGGTTCCTCTAATGGTACCCAAACAGGACCAAACGGCCGGTATAGCTTGTCAGTACCAGCAAATGCAGTTTTGGTATTTTCTTACATTGGATTTACACAACGTGAAATTCCGGTCGGAGCATCCGAAAACGTTAGTATTGCCTTAGCTACAGATGCAAAACAATTGACTGAGGTGATTGTAACTGGCGCCTATGGATTAAAGCAATCGTCCCGGGCAGCCTCATCCGACGCGCAGGTTGTCTCACAAGAACAATTAAATCCAATTCGTCAGACAAATTTAAACAATGGCCTGGCTGGTAAGGTTGCCGGTATCCAGGTACGTAGCCAATCAGCAGCAACCCTGGGTAGAAACACAGAAATCCGTTTACGTGGGGCCTCAGGGTTTGGAACTGGAAGTGGTGCTTTGTATGTTGTGGACGGTACAATTGTTCCTAATATTGACGACATCAACCTTGATGACATTGATAATGTGTCAGTTTTACAGGGGCCTGCTTCATCAGCTCAGTTTGGTTCTCAGGGCGCAAATGGTGCGATTGTAATAACCACCTCGAGGGGTAAAAAGGCCGACGGCGTAGGTATCACTTTAAACCTCGGTGCGAATTTTGATAATGCTTATGTTTTACCAAATTACCAGAATACTTATGCAGGCGGAGCAGCTGGCGACTTAATGCAGTATAATTGGAAGCAAGGTGATCCTGAAGAATGGAAAGCATTAGACGGCAAATATTATCATGATTATTCGGACGATAGCAGCTGGGGACCAAAAATGGTTGGCCAGGAGTACGTTCCATGGTATGCTTGGTATCCCGGAACCAAATATTCTTATAAAACCGCAAGCCTTAACCCCCAAAAAGATAATGCAAAGGATTATTTCAATACTGGTGTTACTTTAAATAACGGTCTCATCATTTCGAAGGCGGCAGATAATTTTGCTTATAAGTTATCTTACAATAATCAATATGTTCGTGGTTTAATACCAAATAGCGACCTTAAAAAGAATGTGTTAAATTTTAACACCAGCTACGATTTGAACAAATATTTTACCGCTTCTGCCAATATAAACTACGTTACGCAAAAAGTAGGCGGTGAGGGCGGCGATGGAAGCAATGATTATGATGCGTATTCAAGTCAGTCGTCAGGTTCGTTCAACCAGTGGTTCCATCGGGATTTAGATATGAATATCATGAATGAGTTACGTGGTCTGACGGTTCCTGACGCAACCACACCCGTTGGTTTATATGGAAGTTGGAATCACGCGAATCCGTCTTCTTATGATCCGTCAAATCCAAGAGCGTTTTATGCAGGAAATTATTGGTACAATTTCTACACTTATTACGACTTAGCTAATGTAGTAAACCAACGCGACCGTTTATATGGTGATGTTGCTTTCACATATAAAGTAAATAACGATTTGAAGTTCACAGCTACTTATCGTAAAAATTTGACAACCACATTGGGTGAAGCAAAATACAGCTCACAGCTAAATTATAGTGGTCTTCAAACTACCGGTAATAATCCTACTGCTAAAGGATTCTATGGCACAGCAGAAACTTATTCAAATCGTCAGAACTATGAGTTTCTTGCATCTTATAATAAACAGATTCAAGACTTCACCATCGGCGTAAATGCGGGAACAGATATTTTCAGCTGGGATTACAAAGATAACGCAGCAAGTACTGTTAACGGATTAAGTGTAGATGACTTATTCACCGTTGGAAACTCAGTGGATCAACCGGCTATCGGCAACGGACGTGTTCAGGAGAAGTACCGTGCTGTTCTTGGAACAGCGTCAGTTGGCTACAAAAACTTTTTGTTCTTAAATGCTACATTGAGAAATGACTGGTTCTCAACACTGCCTGCAGATAACAACAGTATCTTATCGAAGTCATTCGGGGGCTCATTTGTATTCAGTGACTTATTGCCGTCAACCAAACCATGGTTAAGTTATGGTAAAGCCCGCGTTTCATATGGTGAAATTCCACAGGCACTAGGCACATCCACTACCACATTCGGAGCCTATCGCTACCCGGGTGGTTTGTACGGTGTAAGTCAGTATAAATACGGAACGAACATTTTAATGTCAACTCCTGATCAGTTTGTCGATCCAAGTATCCAGGGAACAGTAACTGCATCTACTGAATTCGGGTTAGAATTATCTTTCCTGAACAACAGGTTGAATGTGGAAGGAACATACTACACAGGTAAGGATAAAAATATTCCTCAATCATTAGGTGTTAACGGAGCAAGTGGTTATTCTACTATTTTAACAAATATAGGTTTGATTAAAAGAACTGGATTGGAATTGACATTGGGAGGTACTCCGGTTAAATCTCCAAACTTCCAGTGGAATATCAACGCTACTTTTTCCCGCCTTCTTAAGAACGACGTAGAAGAGGTTAGTAAAAAATATGATGTAACCCGAATTACTCCTTCCGGTGCGCAGGTTTGGGGATCGACTATGCCTTATCTTGTGCATGAAGAAGGTAAACGTTGGGGCCAGATTTATGGTAACGGTATCAAGCGTAATGAAAATGGAGTTCCATTGTTAACGTCTTCAGGTGCGTATATCAACGATCCAAATGTTTATTTCGGAAGTGTTTTGCCGATGTATACAGGCGGTCTTCAGAACTCATTTACTGTAATGAAAGATTTCGTAGTCAACGTAAATATTGATTATCAGTATGGCGGTAAATTTGTTTCGCTCTCGAATATGTGGGGATCATATAGTGGATTAACTGCACGTACTGCAGCATTAAACGACAAAGGAGTTCCTGTTCGTGATGCAGTAGCAGATGGCGGAGGCGTTCACGTCTTTGGAGTTGATCAAACCACTGGAAGTCCCGCAGATTACTACGTAGATGCAAAAACATACTACCAGAATCTTTACAACAACAAAACGTTTGATGATTATATCTACGATTTAAGTTTTATTAAACTTCGTGAGCTTTCAATAGGATATAAAATTCCAGTTAAAAAGCTGAATATCAATAAATATGTGAAAAATGCAACCGTTTCGTTAACCGGTAGAAACTTGTGGTTATTGTATTCAACAACCAAAGATTTTGATCCGTCAGAAGTGAGTTATATATATGGTGAAACAGCTCAATTGCCAGGTACCAGAGGTTTTGGATTTAATTTAAGAGTTGGTTTTTAATCATTTAAGTGATAAAAGAATTATATGAAAAAGATTTTTAAATACGCGCTTTTCACGGCATTTGCATTCATTGTAACAAGTTGTGAGAAAATAAAGGACTTTGGTGATACCAATACAAGTCCGGATGGAACGACTATTCCAAATATCTCCGCATTATTAACCAATGTAGAGGCTGGCGGAATAGGCTCCTTTGCGTCAAACGGCACTCCTGCAATTAATGGAGCCCAATACGCTCAATATTTTACAGAGACGCAATATCCTTCCACATCGTTATATGCATTGCCTCAAATAAGCTTTGCCGGATATTATAGCGGTAACTTGTATGATTTGCAGAATATCATCAATCTGAATCAGAGCAAAAACATGAATAATGTTGCGACTATACTGCAGCAATATATTTTCTGGGTGATGACCGATTCTTGGGGAGATATTCCATACAGCGAAGCCTTAAAAGGAATTGAAAAAGTAACTCCAAAATATGATACACAGGAGCAAGTTTATAAGGGAATTATTTCTACTCTGACAGCGACTGTCTCTGCCTTTGATAATTCACCAATCACAGGCGATATAATTTACAACGGTGATGTTGCTTCCTGGAAAAGAATGGCTAACTCGCTTCGTATGATGGCAGTTATACAACTGTCTAAACGCTATCCAAATGCAAGCGACTATGCCGGAACTGAATTCAGCAAGGCATTGACTGATGCCGGTGGTTATATAACATCAAACGCTCAAAACTTTGACATCAATTATGAAGGCTCAAATTATAAAAGCAACTGGTGGAGTTTATATGACGGTCGTAAAGATTACGCCGAAAGCAAAACAGTTACTGACTTAACGGGATCGTTGGGAGATGGCCGCCAAAACGCGTTCGGTGGCTCAAGTGAAGTTCCAGGATCAACAGGTACTTCGAATGTTGGTATTCCCTATGGTCTTGACAGAACAGGCGCCACTGCATTCACTGATGCCAATACAAATTGGGCAAGAGTTTTAAGAGGTGATCTGAGAAATACAAATGGAACAGTTGTAATGATTGGCGCCGCAGATGTTGCACTTGCCCGCGCGGAAGCAGCTGACCGCGGATGGACGTCAGAAAACCTGACATCGGTTTATCAAGGCGGTATAGCTTTGTCTTTTGAACAATGGGGCATAGCAGCACCTTCATCAGGTTATCTAAATCAAAGCAATGTAGCCGTATCAGCGGCCCCTGGTACCGGAGCAAATATCAAAAATATCTCCGTTCAAAGATATCTTGCTGCTTACCCGGATGGCCATAAAGGATGGAATGTTTGGAGAAAATCCGGATTTCCCGCTTTAACACCTGCTCCGGCAGCAACTAACAGCAGTAAGCAAATTGTCCGGAGATTCACCTATGCACCAACAGAAGCCAGTACAAATGGTGCAAGCCTTAAGGAAGCAATTTCCAGGATACCAGGTGGTGTTGATTCACAGGATGCAAAAGTTTGGTGGGATCAATAAATTTAAAATCTCAAATCGTAGAAAATGAAAAATATTTTAAAATACACGTTCTTTGGTGCATTTGCCTTACTGATTAGTTTCAGTTGCCGAAAGGATGCTTTTGAAGGAACTGAAACAGGAGACTCAGGAACCACCCATATCAAGGTTGAAGAAGGGGGAGAAATTAAACAGTTTTTTGGACCGTTCACAGACATAAAACTAGCCCATTTATTTAGCCTTCGAAGAGACGCTGCTAACAACGCTGATCTGAATAAAACCAATACAATTAAATTGGAATCAAATGCAGGGATCATTGAAAAATACAATGAGGATAATGATGAATCTTTTGAGGAATTGCCGGCCAGTTTTTACACACTGGCATCAGATGCAGGGATTAATAAAACCAGTACCGGCTATGATTTTTTATTTAGCTCTGGTGAGTTTTCTAAAAACTTCAAAATTAAGTTAGATGGAAGTAAGTGGGTCGATTTAAGTAAGAAGTATTCATTGGCGTTCAGAATAACTGATTATAACGGACTTACTCCAACTGCCGCAACCAGTGATAGTATAATCGTACTGTTCAGCATTAAGAATAAATATGACGGCGTGTACGAAGTGACCGGAACAATGATTGATGTCACAAATCCGGCATATACACATGTGAATGACGTTTTAGGCGCTGATGCCCCAACGCATTTACAATTACGGACAATATCGCCAACCAAATGCGTATTGTATGATGATTACTATATTGGAGGCTATTTTGTAGGCTTTAATGCTAACGGAAGTGGATCTTATTATGGAGCTTTCTGCCCGGTATTTGAGTTTGATCCTGCTACGGATAAAATTATCTCTGTGACAAACTATTACGGACAACCGGCACCTAATACCAGATCTGCGAAATTAGACCCGTCTGGCATTAATCAATTTGATGCTGAAAGCAGAACAATGAGTGTTACTTATAATATGTTGCAGCCGAGTGTTGTTACGACTCCTCCGAACATCAGAGTGACATGGCAAGAAGTATGGAAGTTTATTGAAGAAAGACAATAACCAAAAATATTTCTGAAATTTTAAAAAGGGCTTGCAAAACAAGCCCTTTTTATTTATACTCAAATGCCTTTCGGCTTTACAAAATAATCGGGAAACGCTATATTTTATCTTGACGTTTGATAATAGTTGAGATGGATAGCAACAGTTTTACTCCTGCTTTAAGGTTTCCAACCAAGCTCTGTTCCTGAAAACCTCGTTATAAATAGATAAACGACACGTGTACATCTGGACTTTAACCGCTAAGTGGGATTTCGTTAAATAATAAATTTTCTATTTAAAGTCAATCAGCTCTATCGTTAGAGTGTTTTTTTCTTCATAGCATTTTACGTGCCAATTTTTAAAATTGCTGTTTATCAGTTGTTTATGTGAGAAATTTTATCTCATGCTTAATTGCAAATTTTTTAATTACGTGTCTTTAAAGCATGTCAACATTAAAAAAATGTTAAAAAATGTTAAAAAAAATTTTGATTGTAACATTCTGATACACATTTTTACCCTTCATTATTAATCATTAAACAACAAAAATTAGCGTATGAAAAAACTTTTATTAAGTTTATTCGCCTCATTTGTGTTAGTACTAAGTGTACTGGCACAAGAACGAACCGTTACAGGAACCGTAACGGCAAAGGAAGATGGTGGACCTCTTCCAGGTGTGAGTGTTAAAGTGAAGGGTTCTAATACAGGAACTCAGACAGCTGCAAATGGACGTTATTCCATTTCAGTTCCTGCTAACTCTACCTTAGTCTTTACTTATATCGGTTATGGTTCTCAGGAACTTGCGGTTGGCAGCAAAACAACAGTAAACGCTTCTTTGACTACTGATGCCAAGCAGTTGACAGAAGTTGTTGTAACAGCGGCCGGTATAAAAAAAGACAAAAAGAATTTAGGATACTCAGCAGACAACGTTTCTAATCAAGAGTTAACGGAAGGTCGCCAGACCAATATGATTAACGGATTGACTGGAAAGGTTCCCGGTTTACAGATTGGTCGTTCAAGCGGAGGTGTTAATACAGCAACAAGGATCACCTTACGTGGACAGCGATCTTTAAATGGAAACAATCAACCATTGTTTGTAATTGACGGTATTCCCGTTGATAACTCAAGTATTCAGCCATCTTCAACTTCATCCAACCAGGTAGACGTTGGAAATCGTATTGGTGACATCAACCCTGACGATATTGAATCGGTGACAGTTTTAAAAGGCCCTAACGCAGCCGCGTTATATGGATCGCAGGCAACCAACGGCGCTATTGTCATTACCACTAAAAGTGGAAAAGACGCAGCGAGTCGTGGCAAGAAATTTGAAGTGTCTTATAATTCAGCGTTTCTTTTGGATCAGGTTCAAAAGTTACCTACCCTGCAAAATGAGTATGGGTCAGGTTATGAAAACGGGACCGGCAATCCTTCAGTTTATGATGAAATAGAAAACACTAACTGGGGTCCTAAATTTGACGGATCAATGGTTCAGTCTGGTCCAACTTTGGCGGACGGCTCTAAACTGATGATCCCTTACAGCGCCGTTCCGGATAACACAAAGAATTTTTTCGATAAAGGGCATAACATCCAAAATTCCATTTCTTTTTCAGGCGGCGGTGAAAAGGGTTCTTTTTATGGCTCTTTTTCGGATAATGAAGTTAGAGGGGTAATTCCAGGTGATAAGTTTAGAAGAAACACTGTCAACTTAAGTGGTAATGCTAAGCTAGCTAATCATTTTACAATAAGCGGAAAAGTATCTTATAACAAAAACTTAACTAATACTTCTTTTCAAGGTGGAGGCGGTGCTTCAGGTGTTTATAACGCAGTGATTAATACCAGCCGCCAGATAAATCTATCTGATTTCAAGGATTGGAGAAATTATAAATTTGCTGCACCAAACGGTTATTTTGATGGTTACTATCCAAATCCATATTATGCTTTGGATAACAACCGCTTTAATAGTAACCTTGACAGGGTTTTAGGTAACATCCAAGTTGGATTTGATCCATACAAATGGTTAAATATTACCTATCGTTTGGGAACTGATTTTAGTTCAGACCGCCGTCACCAGACTTTTGAAAAAACCAGCTATACAACCGCTTATCAGCGTCCAAGCAGTACAACAGGTGGTATTACAGATGATGCTATTACCAGACGTATCTTGAACTCAGATCTATTAGTAACATTTAAAAAAGATTTTGGCACTGATTTTACAACGTCACTTACTTTGTTAAATAATATCCGTCAGGATGATAACAGGCAGTTAACTGCAAAAGCTACCGCAATCTCAATTCCTGGCTTTTTTAATTTATCAAACCGGGTTGGTGAGTTGAACAGTGACGGTACACAACCCGAACAATCATTCAAATCACGTTTGGTTGGTTTTGCTGGTGATTTGAACATCGGCTTCCGCGACTATTTGTTCCTGAATGGTACTATCAGAAATGATGTATCTTCAACGTTGCCGAAAGAAAATCGCTCATACTGGTATCCGTCCGTTAACCTTAGCTTTGTTGTGACTGACGCGATATCTGCACTGAAAGATAACAACATTCTTTCTTATGCTAAATTGAGAGGTGGTGTTGCCAAAGTTGGAAGCACTGCAGATCCGTATGTGTTGCTTAATACATTCGGCGCTGGATCTGGATTTCCTTTTGGATCGTTAGCTTCGTTTACGCTTTCAAATACAACAAACAACCCTGATTTGAAGCCAGAGTTTACGACTTCTTATGAAGCAGGAACAGAATTGTCATTCTTGCAGGACAAACTTGGACTGGATTTCACTTATTATCGTACTTCTACGGATAATCAAATTATTCCGGTATCTGTTGCTCCTTCAACTGGTTTTACAAGAGCTACTGTTAACGCTGGAAATATTTTAAACAAAGGTATCGAGGTCGCTTTGCGTATTAATCCGTTCAGGGGGCCGTTTTCCTGGAATTTAAACTTTAATTATACCCACAATACAAGTACTGTGGAATCACTGTATCAGGATTCTAAAGAATTTCCATTTGGATCAGGAAATCCTGTGCCGGTAGCAATTGTTGGGCAGCCGTGGCCGCTCTTAAAAGGAACAGCCTATTTGAGAGATCCGCAAGGAAATGTTGTTGTAGACGCCACAACGGGTTACATAAAAACCGATCCAACGCAAAGAACTTTTGGGCAGGTAAATCCAAAGCATATATTTGGTTTAGCTAATACTTTTTCATATAAAGGGTTTTCGTTGTCGACTACGTTTGATTACCGTACAGGAAACGTAATTTATTCAGGAACAAAGAATACGTTGACATTTACAGGTTCGACATTAGAAACAACACAATACGGCCGGGAACGTTTTATCTGGCCAAATTCAGTAATCGAAACGTCACCAGGGGTATTTACGCCAAATACTACAGTTAAAACCCGTAGCGGAAACTTTGATTTCTGGTATAGCAACTATAACCAATTCGCAGAGTCAAGTATTATAGATGCAGCATTTATTAAATTAAGGGATGTGTCTTTTCAATACCAGTTTCCAAAGCAATGGCTTTCTAAAACACCATTTGGTAGAGCTAGCCTTGCTTTGACCGGTGCAAATATCTTATTGTGGACACCTAAATCCAATATGTATATTGACCCTGAAGCGAATATTTTTGGTACTTCAAATTCTCAGGGAAGAGAGATAACAAATACACCATCGACCGCGAGCTACGGAATTACTTTAAATGCTACTTTTTAACAATTAACAAGAGAAAAGATGAAAGCAAAAAATATATTAAAAAAGGTAGCCCTTGTTTCATTGCCACTATTTATGGCAAGTTGTGAAAAGGATTTCCTGGATATAAACACTAATCCTAACTTACCAACATCCTCTACGCCGGAGCTTGTATTACCATCCGCTTTAGCGAATACCGGTTCGGTGACCAATAATGATCTAAATATCTTAGGTAATCTATTGTCCGGGCATTGGGCTCAGTCACCTGATTATCTATTTTACAATGCTCAGGAAACATATCAATTTACTCCAAGCACTTATAATGCTACCTGGGTTTCCCTTTACTCAGGCGGGTTAGAAGATTATCAGTATGTTGACGCAGAGGCTACTAAATCAGGTAAGAAAAACTTATCGGCAATCGCTAAAATCATGCAAGCTTATAACTATCAGTTATTAGTTGATGCATGGGGTGATGTTCCCTTTAGTGAATCATTGCAGGGTACAGGTAACCTCGCTCCAAAATACGAAGCAGCTACTACTGTTTATGATGGGATACTAAAACTCATCGATGCGGGATTGGCAAGTATTGACGTGTCAGCTACGGCCGATAAGCCAGGAACTAACGATATCGTTTTTGCTGGTAATATGGATAAATGGAAACGATTTGCAAATACGTTAAAACTTCGTGTTTTATTACGTCAATCGCTAACTGCGTCCAGAGCATCTCAGGTTACAGCGGGATTTGCTACACTCACTGGGGCAACCTTTTTAGGCGCCGGGGAAAATGCGGGTACAAATCCCGGGTATGCAAATCAAACAGGAAAATTCAGTCCGCTTTACGGAGCAATTGGCTTTACTGTAACCGGTGCGGAGACCTCAAACTTTACCGCTACAAGGGGGAATAAATATTCTGTTGATTTCGTAAATGCAACTGCAGATCCTCGTGTTTCATTGCTTTTCAGGCCTGCTAAAAATAGCGGTAATTATGTCGGTGTTTATCCTGGTACTACAGCAACACCAACAACAAAAAATGCAGACTATTCAGCTGTTGGGCCCGGTATTTTACCTGCCTCGGCAAATAATGGTTTTGCAAAGCCGGCTTATTTAATAACAGCTACCGAAAGTTACTTTTTACAGGCCGAAGCTTATCTGAAAGGATTTTTGCCGGGTGGTGTGGCTGCGGCACAAACTGCCTATCAAACAGGTATCGAAGAATCATTTAAGCTGCTTGGATCAACTTCTGCGGCTGCACAAGCTTTTTACAGTACATCAGCCAATCCTTTAGTTAACTGGACTGCGGCCACTGCTGCGAATCGACAGTTTGAGGCTGTAATAACTCAAAAATGGCTAGCATTGAATGGTGTTGATGGCTTTGAAGCATGGAGCGAGTTTAGAAGAACAGGTTATCCTGTAAATACTCCAATGCCTCTAAATAACATCAGCGGTGGAAAACATCCACTACGTATACCATATGTGCAGGATGAAATTGGCGCGAATTCTGCCAATGTGCCTCAGGTCGATATTTTTTCAACCAAGATATTTTGGGAACAATAATCACATTACATTGGACGGGCTTTAGTTTACTAAAGCCCGTTTTTATTTAAAGTAGCTATGAAAACATTTTTAATAATCTTAGTGAGCTGTATTTCTTTGTCAGCAAACGCACAACTGGTTAGAGAAGTTAATAGGGAAACACCCCAGGAAAAAAAATATATAAATATTGAAGGCAGCCCTTATCTTAAGCCCGCCTGGACAGATGGAATTGTAACATTTGAAGGTGGCAAAACTTTGGCTATTAAGAAATTGAATTTCGACGAGGTATTAGGCAAACCTATCTTTTCCCAAGCGTCGTATGAGGTGCTTGAGTTTGATGAGCCGGTAAATGGATTTAAATTCCAGGATAGCTCTGGTGTGCAAATTTTTAAGAATCATTTGACATTGCCTGATAACGAGAATTACAATACGTATTACCAAATTTTATTTGACGGGACGATTGTTCTTGCGAAACTTAACAAGAAAGTTATTGAAGACACCCGTAAGTTTAGTAACGCGACAACTGATAGGACTTTTGCTTCCCGTGATCAATATTTTATAATCAGGTCAAATAAACTGTATAAAATTTCGAATGAGAAAAGTTTGGTTTCATCTTTTGACGGAGATCAAAAAGGCAAAGTCAGTGAATATATTAAAGAGAAAGACATATCTTATAAAAACGAAGGACAGCTGATTGATTTGGTATCAGAGCTGAATCAGTTGTTAAAATAATGAACAATAGAAGCTAGTTTCTACTCTGATATAATTACGGGCCAGACAGTGTTTAGCCCGTAATTATTTTTCCCAGCTGTTGATCTTTGATAAAGTTGTCCAGATCTATTGTCCTGGTGCTTAAAGTATTTAGAAAGATTTCTTTTCTTTTTTGCGCTTAATCGGTTTCTGTCTTTACAAGATAATAGAGAGCTTAAGTTGTTGCCCGGTTAGTAAATACTTGGTTCCGTTAGTTGTTTAAGATAAAACCTTGAACAGATGCACGAATAAACTGGTCGCTTCACTGGCTGAAACAAGATATTATCCCCCTATTATAATAATAGTTGATCGTCATTAATCTGACGGTATCCGTTGTCTTTGTTATCAAAAGAAAAAACTTCGGTGTTATTTTCATTGCTGATGTCAGTTTAGATATTTCTAACAATAGACGAAAATTACCCACCAATCGGCGGCCCGCCCGGCCCAGGTCCTCCACCCGGCATTCCTCCGTCTCTTCTAAAGCGGTCTCTTCCCGGCATCATCATGTTATCAGGTTGTTTACCGGCAAATTTTTGAAGTCGCATGGTAAAACTCAGCATAAAATACCGTCCGATACTGTTACTGCGGGTATCAATTTGTGAGTTATTGGTCACCGTACGGCCGACATTAGTATTCTCGTCAAAGAGGTTGTATCCCTGAATTTTTAAAGACGCTTTCTTTTTTAGCAGTTGTTTTTCCAGATAGGTGTTTAAGATCAATGGATTGGTTGCCACGGATCCGGTGTAGCCAATGTTATAATTCTTGCTGATATCAGCACCGAAAATAAACGTTTTCAGGAAATAGAATTTTCCGTCGGCATTGAGTGTCCAGGTCTGTACTTCGCTTGAATTTTGCTCGGAAAGAGAATAGCTGTTTTTATTATAGGTATAACCTACTGAAGGGTATAATTCGATCCAGTCGGCCGGGTTTACCTGTGTACGCAGGCGTTGCGTCAGAACTAAGTTCTTTCCAATATTTTTCTCGCTGTTGGTAAAAGTAACGTTGTTCGTATAGTTGGCAGATCCCGAAAAACCGAATTGATATTTACGTTCGGCGACAGGAATATTCCAGGAATAAAAACCGTTAAGAGTGTAATAGCCATCGGTGTTTACATAACGTGTTTCCTGGATGATCGCGCCAGAAGCATCGCGTGTAGCGACAGTGTTGGCAACGATCTTATCCTGGGTGAAGGTAGCTGAAATGTTGGTGAATAAAGTTTTACCGGTTTTAAAATCAAAATTGTTATAACGCATATTGAGCGTATGATTGAACTCCGCATTCAGGGCAGGGTTTCCAACAACAGGATACAGCGGGTTTGTACGATCAGTGATCGGCTGAATTTGCGTATAACTTGGTTCCGTACTGCGGCCCGAATAGTTAAAATTAAATTCCTTAGTACGTGAAAACTTATAGCTGAAGCGTGCAACGGGAACAAAGTTGAAACCTGTTCGATGGATGCCTGCGTTACCGGAAACTGATTGACCGGATAATAACGTTGGCTGGGCACTTAATCCTAATGAGTAATTATATTTTGTATCGCTGAAACGATAGGTCAGGCCGATATTGTTTGTTGTAAATGCGTAGTTGAAGATATTGCTCAACGAGTCAACCCTGACATCGCCTTTCAGCAAATCGAAGGTTTCCCGGTCGTTATCATAAGCGGTGCGTGTATAATTCCAGTTAAGTTCCAGTGTGCCTCTTTTAGATACCGGCTCGATAAATAAAAATCTGGAAGTTGTATTGAAACTACTGTTATCTGTCGTCAATCGTTGATTTTGAAGAGAGTCTTTGGTCAGAATGTCGTTTTCCATGTAACGCAATTCATTATTAGCCAGCTGCTCTGCTTTTGTGTCTGTATGATTTAAGGAAGCATTCAACGACACATTTCGCCTTGGTTTGCTAAACCTGTGGTTATACAACACATTAGCTCCTAAAGTTGGATTTTGTGTCGACGAGGTGCCTGTCGACAATTGCATTTGCGGACTAAAATTTTGGGAAATGGACGAGTTACTCTGCGCGTCAACATTGCTGAAGGTAAAACTCGGACTTACTTTCAGGTAGTTAACGGTATCCGGTTTATATTCAAAATTCCAGTTGAACCGGTGATTGTTGCTTATATTATTTGAATTAGTACTCTGATCGATTAACGCTGTTGCCTGGCCGGGATAGAAATTTTCCTGGTGGATTTGTGAAACCACATCGTTATCGCGGTTAAAGTAACTGTAACTTCCGTAAGACGTTAGTTTTTTACTCCAGTCATCCCGGTAATTAAAACCGATAGATCCAACTGAAGTGACGCCCGTATTGCCTGTCGATGAACCGAAGTTTCCACCGCCGCCAAAACCACCGCCACCTCCCCGGGTTCCTCCACCTCCAAAATTGCCACCGCCGCCACCGCGATTTCCACCTCCACCGCCGCTATTGCCGCCGGTGGAGCCGCCGAAATTAAACAGTGAGGCGTTTGTATTATTCAAATTTCCTAAAAAGGCGATCTGCTGGCTATTGTTAAAATAGTTTCCAACGCCGGTGAGTTGATAGCGGTCTTCATTGCCGAGGCCTGCGGTTGCATTGGCGAAATAACCTTTATTTTTATCGGGCCGGATCTGAATGTTTAAAACCTTGTCAGGATCGCCGGTTTTTGAGCCGGTTAAATTCGCCTGGTCACCGTAGTCGTCAACGATCTGAATTTTTTCTATCAGGTCCGCCGGTAGATTCTGCGTGGCGGTTTTAACATCGCCGCCGAAGAAATCCTTCCCGTTTACACGCACTTTAGTGACGCTTTTCCCCTGAGCCGTAACATTTCCATCTTTGTCAACTTCTACGCCAGGAAGTTTTTTTAACAGGTCTTCGGTAACTGCATTATCATGTAAGGTGTAATCGCTGGCCTTATACTCAACCGTATCTTCTTTCATCACAACGGAAGGCGCACCTTTCACTACCACCTCCTTAAGCATGTTGGTTTCCGTTTTCAAAACTATTGGATCCAGTGTTAACTTTTCGGTGCCATTATTATAAAGAAAACGCTTATTTAAGGTTCTGAAACCCAGGCTGGAGATACTGACGGTGAATTGGGAAGATTTAACATTACTAAAGCTAAACTCACCGTCGGCATTACTTCTGGTAAATAAAGAATCAGAGGGAGATGTAAGTTTAACAGTTGCTGCAATAACACTATTTCCGGTCGAATCGCGCACTATTCCGCTGACAATTCGGCCCTGTGCAAATATGTTGGTTGCGATGAAAAATATAAGAGATAAGAGTAATAAGGTTTTGCGTTGGATCATTTGTTTTGTTTGATAAGAGTAGCTTTTATCCAGAAATCAGTAGCTTGAAATAAAGGATTTCTGTTTGAATAGCCTGATGGATATCTCATGCCATTGCCGTACATTCCACCATACATGCCTCTGTTGCCGTAATTAGGATTGTTATTATTTTGATTTGGAACTTGTGGGCCGGTAAAGCCGTTTATTTTAATATTGCAGGCGAGTACGTTTTCCGATGACGACTCAAGCTCGAATTGCTGTAATGGCACCGCGAGTTCGTAAATTAAATTATTCTTTTCATCATAACCAACCGCAGCCCGGATGCCATATTCATTTTGTAGTGAAATGCTTCCATCAACAATTTCCTTCATACCGGATACCTTAATTTCCTTAATATTCGACAAGATTTGGTTGCGTAGCTGTACGGAATCCGGTTTTGATTTTTGCGGGGGATTGGCTCGTAATGCAGCTTTGTCTAATATTGGAAAGGTTACTGTCGGCCCTAATTTCTTTTTGCCGTTAATGTTCACGCTAAAACTTATGCCGCCAACCAATATTTTAGTTGTTGTCTGTTTATCCGACGACTTAATAACCAGGTAAATATTCTGATCATCATTGGCCAGGTCGTATGAAATTTTACTTTGCGGATTATAGTATTTCAAGGAATCGCCCCACTCGGTGGATTTCCCGTCAACTTTGACCTGTTGTGGTGCGGTACTGTTTACGATAACATCCGATGCGATTTTTTGCGAAAATCCTTTCGTTGCAATGAAGCTGAAAAATATTATGGAAAACAGTTGAAGTTTCGTTTTCATTTCTTTATTGGGTAAGTAACAATTAATTTAAAATATCATCTGTAAAAGTTCTGATACGTTTTTTTTAAATCAAACTGCTTCAGCGGCATTCTATGTTCAGCTGAGTCGGTTTGACGTAATTAACAAACAAAGGTTTATTAGGATTCGTCATGCCATATGCATGCCAGATTTATAATAGTTTCAACAGCCTTTTGCATATCCTGAACAGACACCCATTCCAGCCTGCTGTGAAAGGCATGTTCGCCGGCAAAAATGTTTGGGCAGGGCAATCCCATAAACGACAATCGTGAACCGTCTGTTCCTCCCCTGATACTTTGCAGTTTGACATCCAAGCCTGATTTTTCAATAGCTTTAACAGCGAATTCCGTAACCTTCGGGTATTGGTCAAGAACCGACTTCATGTTGCGATATTGCTCTTTTATTTCGAGTTTAAAAGAAGAGTCCGGATAATCGGTCAGAACATCCCGACAAATAGCGTTTAATCTCAAACCAAGTTCCGCGAGGTTGTCGTTATCGAAGTCACGTAAAATCAGTTCAACAGTAGCTTCTTCAACATGGCCGCTGATTGATACCGGGTGCATAAAGCCTTGTTTTTGATTAGTGTTTTCGGGAGAAAGATCTGCGGGCAATGCCGCTACAATTTCAGAAGCAATTTTAATGGCACTTTGCATTTTTCCTTTCGCAAACCCTGGATGCGTGCTAACACCGGAAATTTTTATTTTGGCGCCATCTGCTGAAAAAGTTTCATTTTCGACTGAACCTAATGTTTCTCCGTCAATCGTGTACGCAAAATCTGCCGCCAGTCTTTTCAAGTCAACTTTATCAACTCCCCTGCCGATTTCTTCATCGGGGGTAAACAAAATTTTTATGGTTCCATGTTTGATTTCCGGGTGACTTATAAGAAAATTGGCCGCTTCCATGATTTCTGCCAAACCCGCTTTATTATCTGCGCCAAGTAAGGTAGTTCCGCTTGCGGTAATGATGTCGTTGCCCAGCTGGTTCCTGAGGTCGGCATGGTCTGCCATTTTTAAAATCTGTGAAGGGTCATCCGGCAGTACTATATCCCCGCCCTGGTAATTTTTATGAATGATGGGTTTTACATTTTCACCGCTGCAATCCGGAGACGTATCCATATGCGAGCAGAAACATACTACCGGGACTGTTTTGCTGCTGTTAGCCGGAATCGTTGCATAGACGTAACCGAACTCGTCGAGTTCAGCGTCACTGATCCCGATTTTTTTTAGTTCGTTCACCAAAACATTTCCAAGATTTTTTTGCTTTGATGTCGATGGGTAAGTTTCAAACTGTGGATCAGATTGCGTATCTATTTGTACGTAATTTAGAAATCTGTCAGAAACAGTAAACTTATAATTTGAGAAATCTGGCATGAGAATTATCCGTTGTTTGTTAAAATTTTTATAAAGTTAAAGTGCCTTAGTTTGTTATTTGATAAATATTCAGTTACTTTACGATTACTTGAACCAAACTTTATCGCGTTGAAAAAAATTGTATTCTTATTCATCATAAGTATTGTTTCTCTATCAGCATCAGCGCAAATTAATTTTTATAAGCTTTCGGTAGGCCTTAACGGCGGAATAAACCGATATATCGGAGATATAACCTACGAGCCAAAATTCAAGCCAACCATAGCGCTGACAGGAGATTTTAATATCACGCCATTCAGCTCAGTGGGACTGGAAATTCAAAAAGGAACGCTATCAGCCGGCGACAGCATCAAAGATCCTCACCAAAGGTATTTTAAAAATAGCTATACAACTATCATAATAGGTGGAAAAGTTGGACTTGGCCAGGTGGTGAATACGGATAACAACAAATTTCTTACAGCAGTTAAAGGATTTTATTTAGGTACTGGTGTTGGTTTCATGATGAATAACATGAAAGAAATAAACAGATATACAGATAACGGTGAAGGCGGGCAGTATAAATTTCCGGGGAAAGATAAAGCGACAAACTTGCTTATACCAGCCAATATCGGCTTCAATTTCCCGTTTCAGGATCACTGGGGATATACCCGTGTAACACTCAATGTAAATTACCAGTTCAATTACTCGCTGGGAGAAGATATGGATGGCTATGACGATCCACCGTCGAAGTTCGAGAATCACTATTATGACACTTATCACAATTTTACAGTTGGCGTTAAGTATTCGTTTGGTCCTGAAGGGATTTTCTGATACTATTATTACTCATAATATACTAAATGGAAGAGCTTCTTCGTAATTCCCCCGTTTCTTCCTTCATTTTTCTGATCACAATCGTAACAAGTCTTTACGCCTTTTATAACGAAGGTGTTTACGGGAAGTTTATGCTGCATCCTTACAGCGTAAGCCGGGGAAAGAGTTTATATACGTTCATTACCAGCGGGCTTATTCATCGTGACTGGGGTCATTTGTTTATGAATATGCTTTCCTATTATTTCTTCGCTTTTACGCTGGAAGGAATAATCGGAAGTTGGCAATTTGGTGTTTTATATATGGCAAGTTTGGTATTGTCAGACATCAGCACGGTAATTAAATACAAAGATCACTACGCATATCACAGCCTGGGCGCTTCGGGAGCAGTTTCTGCCGTTGTTTTCAGCTATATCTTATTTGATCCGCTTACAAAGTTCATCATATTCCCGCTGCCAATCCCAATCCCAGCGGTAATTTTTGGTGTTTTATACCTGGCATATAGTGTGTATGCATCGAGGCAGTCAAGCAGCATAAATCATGATGCACATTTTTACGGCGCCTTAAGCGGAATAATAATTACGATCGTTTTTTATCCGCAGGTTATTGGAATGTTTTTTTCAAAACTTGGATTATCCCACTAAGCCAGCGCCAGATTTTTGCAGTCGTTGAAAGTCGCTTCGTGTGAGGTTATAAAACTCATCGGCGCCTCTGGATCTTTAATTATTTCGAATAAGGAATAGCCCCAGGGTTTCCAGAAGTTTTCCAATACCTGTCCGTATGTTTTTACCTGCCATGTGTCAAAAACCGGCTTGCTGCTGATACTTTGCAAAGGCATTGATTCGATAAATATCGTGTCGGCTGTTGGCAGGATCGTATAATCCGGAAGGCGGTTAAAAAGATAGGCAGAATAATAAAACCTCGCGCATAATTCTTCAAACTGGATAGGATGCAATGTTTTACCTGCCGACTCTTTTAAAATTTGCTGATGAAACTTCTTGTTAGCGCCATTGTCCTGGAGATTTGCAATGATCCCAAAGTCATTCATCCTGATAGAGAATGTAAGGGTATTTATTTCATCGCGGTAGCTGAATGTCTGCCCTGCATTATTAACAGGAAAAACGCTGATTGACCAGGGTAATTGTCCTTCAAACTCCACCGGCCGGGCCAAAGACTGCAGCATCAGGTGAAAATTGCTGAACTTATGAACCAGGCTCTGAGAAAAGTTGAACCGCTCTCCTATTGCTGCCTGCTGTCGGATACCGGTAATTGTTTCATGGTAGATAAGTCCGTATACGATTTTTGCCATCCATTGAAATAACAACAATTCATCCAGTTGTTTAACAGCGTCATATCCTTCTTTAAAAGCTTTTTCAATAGTATTTTCGAGCTTTTTTATCGCTTCGAAACTGTTTTGGGAACATGGAACCTTTATATCCTGGTAAGTGATAATGCTTTCATCGAGTAGCTTAAACGGCTTGTCGCGTAAGTTGAATTCGTCGAGCAGCCATTGGCCGAAAACCGTTATTTTATGCTTTTCCAGCAGTTGTTCTCCGCTTAAAAAACAAATTTTATCACTAAAATTTAACCGTTCAAAAGGCCTGAAGATTTGGTCCATCGGGCAAAGGTAGGGTTCATTTGTCAAATTGAAATCGTAATTTTTGATTTGACCTTTGAATTGAAATGTAATTGACAAAACTCATATTTGCTTATGATTCAACTGAGCTATAAGCCATTTCAGCTAAACCTTAAATATCCCTTTACTATTGCCAAGTTTTCGAGGACATATACTCCGATCATGTTAATTGAACTGCATTACGAAGGTTTTACTGGTTTAGGCGAGGCGAGCATGGTTCCGTATATGGGTGAAGATTACGAATCCGCGGCAGCTTTTCTAAAGAAGATTGATTGGAGTAAGATCGCTTACCCGTTTAATTACGATGAAATTCGTAAATATCTCGGCGGACTTTCGGCGGGATTGCCAGCAATAAAGGCCGCGGTTGATATCGCCTTGCATGACCTTGAAGGAAAATTAACCGGAACCCCTTGTTATAAATTCTTCGAATCTGAAAAACTACTAATGCCCGAAACGTCGGTAACCATTGGCATTGATGTTCCTGAGATTATTGCACAAAAGCTGTCGGATGCGGGACCGGCAAAGATTATTAAAGTGAAACTTGGCCGCGACAATGACAGAGAATTGATTAACACGATCAGGAGCATAACGGATAAACCTTTGTTTGTTGATGCAAACCAGGGATGGACGGATAAATATGAGGCTTTAGATAAAGTTCAATGGCTGGCAGCGAAAAATGTGGCGTTAATCGAACAGCCGATGGATAAAACCAATTTCGAGGACAATAAATGGATTACGGAACGAAGTCCGATAGCTATAATCGGTGATGAGGCGGTTCAAAGGCTTGAAGATGTTGATAAGGCTGCAGGGATTTATCACGGCATCAACGTAAAGCTGATGAAAAGTGCTGGTATGCACGAGGCGTATCTTATGATAAAAAGAGCCAAAGAATTGAACCTGAAAATTTTGATTGGCTGTATGAGCGAAACCAGCATAGCCACGATGGCGGCCGCCGCTTTAGCGCCTTTATGCGATTGGGCGGATTTGGATGGACCATTTTTAACCAGCAATAATCCGTTTCCAAATCCCGGATTTGAGAATGGAAAATGGCTTTTGCCCGACGTTCCGGGCTTGGGCGTTCCGGAGATATGATTGCAATAAGATAATCCTGGTATCAGGAATAGTACAAATCTATTTGCGGTTTCTTACGTATTGTTTCACCTCTTTCACCAGCCGGATTTTAAGATAAACCAGCATAATTACAATAAAAACGATTCCGGCAATCAGCGCATAATGCTGATGATTTACGGCCCAAAGCAGTATAGCTCCCATAATTATGAGAGCTATATTGTAGAAAATATTTAAAGCAATTCTTTTGCCCATTTTGTTGGAACAGGATAAGTTTTAGTAAACCTGCATTTCAGGCTCAAATTCGGCTTTCCATGCCAGGATCCCGCCTTTTAAGTTATACAGATTTTGCAGACCTAATTGCTGTTCTACCTGGTTAACGGCTGCTGCGCTGCGTGCTCCACTACGGCACTGCATGATAACAGGTTTGTCGCGTGCAATTTTATCGGTTTCTATCAAAATGCCGGCAAGTGGAATGTTAAGACCATTTAAGTTTGACATTTCATACTCAAAGGGCTCGCGTACGTCAATCAGCTGAAAATCTTCCCGATTGTCAATTTTCTGTTTTAATTCCTGAACGGTTATTTCCTTCATGGCTAAAGTTTTTTCAAAAGTATTTAAAAATGAGCAACAACAAAACGCAGCTGACTGTCAAGGGCATATAAATATTTTTATGGCGATGTAACAACTTGATTAGCCGGGCGTTTATAAAACATAAGCATTTTAGCGATGTTTGTTTTCCATGAAGAAAATCACTGACTTTTTCTGGTTCTGTTCCGGAGCCCATGTTGATACATTAAAAAAATTTCCTACAGATCATAACAAATATGTCGGCGTAGGCGCTACTATTTTTTTTACTGCATTGTTCGCCTCATTATCAGGTGGATATGCGATGTACTTCGTGTTCTCCGGCAACGCCGCAGCTGTGATTTTCGCTATCATATTTGGCGCGATCTGGGGACTCGCCATTTTTAATATGGACCGGTACATTGTCTCGAGTATCGATAAAAGTGGCTCGACAAACAGGCAGATCATGCAGGCGACGCCGCGTATTTTACTGGCGATTATGATCGGCGTGGTTATTTCGCGGCCGCTAGAACTTAAAATATTCGATAAGGAAATAAGGAATAAGCTAAAAACCAGCTACCTGAATGGCCAGCGTTCAAAAATCGATACCCTCAACAACACATTCTCCAAAAAATATTCTATTGAGCTTGGTAAAACGAAAGAGTTAAAGGCCGAACAGGATTCTTTGGTAAGAGAAATCAAGCAGTCACAATACGTTTTGAATCAGGAAGTTTTCGGCGATAAAACCAATCAAACATCCGGGCTAACGGGCTTTGGGACATATGCAAAGCAAAAACAAGGAATTATTGGCCAAAAGGAAGAGCGTTTAAATTATGTACGCGCGGAATTGCAGCGTTTAGAAAATTTCATCAACCAGCGGAAAGATTTCGATGGATTGTCCTCTCAAAGAATGTTCAGCGGGAAGCAACTCGACAGCTTGTCGAATGTTGCAGGTTTTGCCGACCGGAATTGGGCGCTTGGACAGTTATCCTTCAAGGAAGACGGCTCGCGTGACCTTGACACCTATCTCGCCATCAGTTTTATCGGTTTATTGTTTATTTTATTTGAATGCTTGCCGGTTTTTGTGAAACTGATGAGCAACCGCGGTCCCTATGACATCGCTTTGCAAAATGCAGAGGAATCATCTGTTCACGGCTCTTTCAAAAACCGTGATTACGAAATGTCTGTAACGGATGGTGTACAGGAAACGAAAATCGATACCGAGATTGATAAGCAAAAGCAGATCATCAGGGGGCGCTCAGCACGTGAGCTGGAGAACTATCCCTGGGACTAACTTGCCGGACTGTTGCTAATTGTTATTTTAGTCGTCAAATTAGCACCATGAAAAATAAGAACCTAGCCTTCCTGTCATTATTAGCTCTGACAACATCCTGCGCTGTTAAAAAGCAGTCGACACAAGTAAGCGATAACGATGTGTCGCGAATTATCAAAACGCTTACCTCTGACGATATGCAGGGCCGTGGCACATTTACTCCCGGAATAGCAAAGGCATCATCTTTTATTGAAAAGGAATTCAAGAATATCGGTTTAGAGCCATTGAAAGGCGAATCGGGGTTTGCCCAAAGCTTTACGGTTACTCAGATCGCTCCC
Source organism: Hufsiella arboris (assembly GCF_009834875.1). GTDB lineage: Bacteria > Bacteroidota > Bacteroidia > Sphingobacteriales > Sphingobacteriaceae > Hufsiella_A > Hufsiella_A arboris. The sequence continues at coordinate 662,290 of NZ_WVHT01000001.1, forward strand.
GCCTCATCCGAAGTTATTATAGACGGAAGTAAAATCGCCGATGGAAATGTAATTGTGGTTTCTGATCAGGCAGGGCTGGACTGGAATACAGATCCGTCAGTTGAAGTTCAGCATATAAAAGCGGGTGAAACGTTCTTTAACCGGTATCGCACCATAACGCGATCGGGAAAGAAAACAATCGTGTATGTCGACGAAAGTTTTTCAGATGCGTTCAAGCGGATAAGAGAATACACGATATCCGGTCATATCAAACAAGGTCCCGGAAATTCGGGTTCGTCGGTATTTATTTTAGGAATTAACGATGCAAAATCGTTCCGCGTAAATGCCACTAATAAAATTGAAGAAAAGCAATTAAATAACGTTGCCGGAATGATCCCAGGAAAATCAAAGGCTTCGCAGATAGTTGTTTTTTCGGGCCATTATGATCATTTAGGTATAATAAAACCCGTAAACGGCGATTCAATCGCAAATGGCGCCGACGATGACGCTTCGGGCGTTACTGCAGTTATCTCGTTGGCGAAGTATTACAAGGCGCTGAATAACAATGAGCGGACCTTAATCTTCGTGGCGTTTACAGCAGAGGAAATAGGTGGTTACGGCTCTCATTATTTTTCTGAAAAGCTAAATCCGGATAGTGTGACCGCGATGTTCAATATTGAGATGATCGGAAAAGACTCAAAGTTCGGAAAGAATACGGCGTTTATCACCGGCTATGAGAAATCCGACTTCGGGCAAATTCTTCAAAAAAACCTTGAAGGCACTGATTTCAAGTTCTATCCGGATCCATATCCATCTCAAAATTTATTTTACCGCAGTGACAATGCCACGCTCGCGGCTTTAGGCGTACCGGCGCATACCATCTCGACCGATCAGATCGATGTTGATAAATTTTATCATACGGTTGACGATGAGTTTGAAACGCTGGATGTTCAGAATATTATCGCGACAATTAAAGCGATCGCCCTAAGCTCACGAAGCATTGTTTCCGGCACAGATACCCCAAAAAGAATTCCACCGCTAACGGACCAAAAGCGATAGTTACAAAGCTTTTCTCATCACGTAATCGTTTAACACGAATTCGTAATACGGTATATCAACCGTTTGATAAACTTCAAAGCCCAGCTTTTTATAAAATTCAAAAGCTGGGTTATTGCGGTTTACGTTCAATTCTAAGCATTGGAAATAGTTGGCTCTGGCAATATCAGCAACATGATCAATGATCTTTTTGCCCAGGCCTTTTCCCTGAGCGCGCGGCAGCAGGTAGATTTTGTGAAGTTTATATGCTGATTCTTCGGCGCAGTGCCCCGCAAAAGCTATTGGTCCGTCTTCATCGTTTACCAGAAGAAACTGCATGCCTTCATTCATCTGCTGAAGTAAAGCTTCTTCAGAATACATGTTTTCAAGCATAAAGCTTATTTGTTCAGCCGAAATGACTTCGCTGTAGGTAGGCCACCAAATTTCGTGGGCAAGCTTATGAATGGTAGGTAAATCGTTTACGGTTGCAGTCTCAAATATCATGTTAAATTTCTTCGGCGATAAAAGCGAGGATCTGGTTGAATACTAATGAGTAAAATCCGTCCTTTTCGGTTTCAAATATCGATTCATTTACCGGTTTCAGGCCGGTACTTTTTAATTCGCTGATTTCCGATAACAAATGGATGGTTTCGCCGGATTGCTTCCATTTGCTGAAGCCGCTGGTTACCGGAAATATTTTCAGTTTCGGTGTATAAATAACGAGGTTTATCTTGTCCGCATACAAGGCATAATCTTTCAATTTAAAGGAGGTATCAATGATATTTACGGAAGGATATTGTTCGCCAACCAGGTATTTTAAACCATCTCCCAGTACGTCACTTTCAGTCGGAATTAGCCTGGTGGCGGGCTGCAGAGCCATTTCCTTCCCTGTGATCATGAAATCGATTTTAATTCCCAGTGACTCGACATAGTCAACAGCGTCATCCGAGACAAGCACGGTTGGGCTCCATTCAAGTAACTGTCCCAAGTTTTCCGGGTCAAAACCCGTGGGATCGATAATTAGAAGTGCAGGTTCCTGTTTTTCGCGGACGATGTGATGTGAGGACATAGTTGTTATGAAATACAAAGGTAGGTGGAATGATGATCTTTGGCAAAAGCGAATACTGCAGGTATCAAACCCCTTACAGATTTATTTCAAAGCGGAATTTATAACCGGTAAATTTAGAAAAGCTTGGATACTCCGAATCTTCGTGTTCAATCCCTTCATGTAAAGGGTTAAAGCGATAAGTTTTTGAAAAGGAGGTTTTGGTTTTCAACGGTTAGTTTAGCCCTGCTTTACATTCCAAGTCCGCACTCGTACCTCGCTTGCGGGCTTTCCATTTCAATCAGGTTTAAAATGCAGTGACCATTCATCTATTGACGTTTAAAGATCCCACGCCGAGGTTTGTGTCTTCACAAACCTCAATTGGCATTCATACAGTTAAAGCTCTTCCGCTTCCTCACTTCCCGCCTGCTCCAAAATATCCTGCGGCTTCTGGAAATTACTTCGCACAAACTGGCACCAGGTACAGTCCTCTTTGCCACAGCCAGTGAACTCATGATTTTTGATGCGCGAATAAGTATCGATGATCTGTTCCGTTACCACCAGGATATCCTCCGGCCGGATTATTACTTTTTCCTTCACATATTCATCCTTGTCCGGCTCAATAAAATCAAATTCTGAGCTCACTACCTGCCAGTCTTTCCGACGGTCATTGTCGACCAAAATCTTATAAAAAATAGCCTGCCGCCAGTAGTCTCCGCCAAGCGGCGTTTTCTCATCCGGGCGCTTGAACTTCGGTTTTGCTTTTTCGAAGCTCCCGGTTTTGTAATCGACTACGTTCACCTGGTTACCGTGAAACTCCAGCTTATCGATCATTCCTTTGATCGGAATCCCCTGTACTTCTACATTCTTGATCGGGTACTCGGTAACGGTTACCTTTTCCCAGGTGTTGATGTATTTGTTGTAGTATTCAGGGAGGATCTTGTTTCCGTAATCCATCCGGCGCTTAAATTGCTCGGAAGTAAAAGCCTCGCGGTTACGGTTCATGTACCAGTAGAAATCATTCAGCAACTGCTCGATGCTTCCAAATTCATTTCCGTTGTCGGGAAGCGAACGGAACAACTTATTGAGCGCCCAGTGCACCGCCGAACCGAAGGTCATCGTTTCGTTTTTTCCGCATGGCACCTGGATGAGATTTTGGAAATAGAATTTCAGCGGGCAATCCAGGTAGTTGTTCAAATGAGTCACGCTGAGCACATATTTCTCCAGCAGCTGATCCACGTAGTCTTTGTCGATCAATCCAAGATCAGGCTTATCCTGCTCGGTAAACTGGAGAATAAAGAAATCGGTCAGCACATCATCGGAAACTTCCTGGCGTTGAACAGTTAGATCCGTTTTTGAAAGTATCTCGCCGATAAAAACAGTTGGTTCCAGGTCCTTTCCCTTATTATCGTATTCCGGATAGGAGATGTATAAATGTTTTTTTGCTCGCGTAATGGCCACATAAAATAACCGCCTGAGTTCTTCTTCATCACTTGAATTCGGCAAAGATGAAAATATGGTATCAGGGAATTTATAACCCGACGACATTTTGCGTTTTCCCTCCCAGACTTTTTTGTTGCAGCCAATGAAAAATACGTACTCAAATTCCAAACCCTTTGAACCGTGACAGGTCAGGAAGTTAACGCCCTGCTGGTTAAAGATGGTTTGATTCAGATCGAGCGATAGATCATTCTCTTTTAAAAGATCAAGCCTCAAAACAAACTCATGCAAATTCAGCGATGGATCTTTCCTGCTTTCATCCTTCAGGAAATTAAACAGCGAGGCGAGCACCTGCATGTACCAGGTTTTTTCGGATGATCGCAGAATGTAAGCGAGAATTCCGCCGCGCACCATGATCTTTTCGAACAGGTTTTGCAGCGTTAGGTTATGGCTTTCTTTGATCCAGTATTCCAGGTCGTCGCTTAAGCGCTTAATCGATTTTCGGCTTTCCGAATCAAATAAAGTCTGACCGGTTTTGAATGCGATCTCCTGTATTTTGGAACGGATCGAAACCTTGTCGCGGTGCGAACGATTGTACTCACTTACCTCCACGCTGATCTTTGCGATATCGATGGGGGCGATCTCGTAAAAATCGTAATGCATGATCTCGAACAACAGCTCGTCGCCACTGAAAGCAAACTCATTTTCTGCCGCGATATAACGCAGAATATTGATGAGCTTTTGCCCGAACGGTTCGGTCAGGATATTCACCTTTCGTTTCGTGTGAACCGGAATTCCTTTCAGCTGAAAGTACTTTCCAAGTTCCTGCCCGGAACGGTGTTCTTTATAAATGACAGCAATTTCTTCCGGCGCAATGCCACCTTGTATCAATCTGCCAACCTCGTGCGTTACTGCCGCAAATTCATGAAACTGCGATTGGTACGAACGCAACTGGGGATGATATTTTGCACCCAGGTAACGGTCGTTTTTTGCCAGCAGATGCTTACTCAATCCCGGCAGGTTCACTCGTTCCATGTTATGCCCGATCAGCTCCCGCGAAATGTCCAGGATTTCCTGTGCGGAGCGATAATTATCCGTCAGCATGATGCGGTACAGATCCGCCGAATATTTTGAGTTGTAAGCTTCGATGTTTTGCACGTTCGCTCCCTGGAAACGGAAGATCGATTGATCGTCATCGCCTACCACAAAGATATTCGGCTTTTCCCAGTAGCTAATCAGTAGGTTAATCAGTTCATTCTGCGAACCGCTGGTATCCTGGTACTCATCTACCAGCACATACTGATATTTTTCTTGGTAATTGAGCAGCAGATTCTCATCATTTTTAAACGCGTTCAGCACCCACAGGATCATGTCGTCATAATCGTACCGGCCGGCATCCAACATCAGCTTCTGGTAAGCCGGGAATTCATTTACGGCCGCCCGAAGTTTCTCCAGGTTTTCACAAAATGTGGTGTAAGCCGGCTTAAGCGATCCCGCCGGTTTGTCGAGGTATTTCCGGGTGTATTTATAATCTTTATAGTAAGGCGAATCCGGCTCACAAACTTCCACCAAATCCTTAAATTCATCAATTTTAGCACTGATATATTCCGGCGACCAGTCCTCGCGCTTCATCGTGGAAAACAATTCCTGCAAGCGCCTGATCTCAAAATACACATCTCCCCGAAAACGCTTCAGCGGATGGTTAGGTGAAAAACTATCCACCAGTGTGCGGAACACATCGATACGTTCCAAATCAGAAATCGGATCAAGATCCAGCTTGCCGAAGTAATCCAGGTTTTCCTGGATGATGTCGTTACAAAAAGCGTGGAAAGTATAAATGTTCACCCGGTGCGCCTCCGGACCAATAAAATCAAACAACCTTTTCCGCATCGCCACGGCGCCGGCATCCGTGTAAGTTAAACACAAAATGTTGTGCGGCTGCGTGTCCGTATCCAGCAATATCTTTCCAATCCGCGCCGCCAGGATTTGCGTTTTACCTGTCCCCGGACCAGCGATCACCAGCACCGGCCCTTCGATCTGGTTCACCGCTTTAAGCTGGTTTTCATTCAGGCGTTGTAAAGCTTCCTGGAAGTTCTGGTTGTATTTGGAAAGCAGTTGCATGTTTTATGAAAATACAAAAATAGGGGAAAGGGTTGGTGTTTTAGGTGTCATAAAACGCAAATCGTCATTGCGAGCGAAGTAAAGGAAAAGTAGCGATGGAGTGTGGCAATCTTACTAAACTGTGCCGTTTTGGCGAACGAGTATCCAGGCATGATCCAAACATTAGCTTCTTTTGAAAAGCAAAGTCTGTTTTATATCGGCTGCGTTAGCCGGGCTTTACATTCATACGCCTGCAGGCATTAGTCACGGGCCGGTATCCATTTCAATCCCGTTTAGAATGCAAGGGCGGTAGCTCTTCGTTAAAGAACCTGGTTTAATCATTGAAATGGAGAAAAGGTTCACGATCAGCGCGTATGCCGGAGAAGGCGATTAAGTTAATATCAAAGAGGTGGACTAAAAACCTTTTCTGAAAAAGGTATGCTAACAGCATCATACAGGCAGTTAAATAAAATTATACTTGTCTAATCCTACTGGCGGGGTTGAGAGTTGGAATGATCAGGCAAACCAATAATACAGGAGGCAACCCTACTCCACATATTGACAATTAGTGGAGCTTCGATATAGATTTTTTGAAGCATTTCATTTGTTAGTTCGATCGATTTCTCTTTTCGCAAATCGAGCAAGGATAAAACTTTTTTATCCTTTTTCTTTTGAGCGCGTTTTTTTTGGGCAAGAATAGGCGTAAAAATATCTAACCATTGCTGCGAAAAATGGTAATAGTCGATATTATATTCCTCATCAATGATGCGGGGTTCAAACATATCCAGTACTCGCTTGATCAGTTTTTTGCGAATGGGATCCTTTTCTGAAAATTTAAGCTGCTTCTCAAGAATCACTTTGGCAACCTCGATTGCCCTTTTACGCTTGCTAGGTAGCATATTTATTTCATTGTATAACAGAAGTTTTATATAGCGGTCGAGTTCTTGCTGAACTGAGTCTGACCATTTCATTTCCCAGTGTTGGGTACTCGCAATATGATGCCTTAACTGCTGACAAACCTCGGTAAGTTCCACGGATATTTTTTGATTGGCATCAACAAAATACCACCTAGGCGAAATAGCTCTGGTTCCTTTAACGGCCAGAAATATCCAAGGATTTGCTGATCGCCCGATACTGAGTTTCACTTTAACGCTGGCATCTACATCTTTCCAGGTTTCGTAAGTTTCTGGATCAATTAGTGTATTTTCACCCTCATATAGTTCATGAACACTGTTAAAAGCATCTTGTACCCCGGCCCATAAATACTCTTGGTCCTTATTCTCTTTCATGGCTTTTATCATCTCCTCTGGCCTAATCACATGATCCAAGTGTTGTCCCAAGATTTCATCGGGTATAGTAAAATTAGATCCAATTAAGCTTTCTGTGTCAAAAGAGGTTTTGATAAGCCGTTCGTCTGAACGTAAGGCAAATTCTTCACTATCCATCGGCCAATATATTTTGATTTTGGTATGCGGGCTATCTAACCGGTCAATGCGGCCGATACGCTGCTCGGCAATACGTAGTACACTGGGCATATCCAAGAACATTAATGCTGATGCCTGCTGAAGATTTACACCCTCTGACATTGAATCTGAGCATAAAGCCAACACATTTTGACTGGTTGAACCGAGATCAAATTTTTTAAGAATGCTGGCAATAGCAGTTTTAGAGGATGCGCCGGTGCCGATGTAATGGTCAATACCCTTATCTGAATGATGAGTACTTATCAGTTTACCTAGGAAGTCGAGCGTCAGAACTGTACTGTCGAAAGCCAATACTAAAGCATTCTCTTTAAATAATTTGAGTAGCTCACTGATCTTTTTAAGCTCTCTTGACAGGCTTAAATTAATCGACAATAACGCTATTTGTTCGTAAATAGCTATCTCCTCACGGCAGGCTTGTTGATAGGTTGCTAAGTCGGTTAGCCATTCTGGACAAACCGATTTTAGCTGATTTTTTGGCAGCGCTTCGCTGAGTTTGCGGATGGTGCCGATTATATTACCTGACTTATCTTTGCCGGATTTAAACTTATATTCTTTCAAGGCTGCGTCTGTGCCTTTCAGATGCTCCAATAGTGCGGCTTTAGAAGAACGCATTTTCGCTTGGATATTGTACTTGGATAACGCCTTACCCGCCCGTAAACGCAAATCCACGTAGTATGATTCGTCTTTACCCTCCAGGTCGTCTGGCTTTATAATGCTTTGTAAATAAACTAGTCCTTTCAACTCGTCGGCGAGCCGATTGATCTCCCGGGCGATGCTCTGGTCGTCCTTTGTTTCTCCCGTCTTATAAATCTTTGGCGAATTTTCAGGATAACGGCAGCGTTCGCCCTGTCGGTTTAAATACAATTCTGGCTCGCGGTCAATCAGTTTATTTAATTGTGTTTTTGTTCTACGAACGATAAATTTCTCGATATAAGTTTTGAGCGCGGCGAACTCTGGTGAATTGCTTTTGATATGTCTCTGCTTTTTAAGTGCTTTGAAATCTTCCAGCTCCTGATCACCTAAGTTGTCTACTCCTAATAACTCGATCAGCCGCATTAGGTCTTTCGGTTTTTTATTGATCGGTGTAGCGGTCGCTAAAATAATATTGTCCGAAGTATGCTCCGCCACGCTCATACTTCGAAATGAATGCAGGTTTAAAAAATTATGTGCTTCATCAACAACCAAAATATTGGCGTTCCGGATTTCTTTTAGATGTGTCCCGTGGTTATGCCCTTTAGTATAGCTCAATGCGCCCATAGATATCTGTCCACTTTGCGAAAATTCGATATCAACAAACTCTTTGTGCCAACTATCTTTAACCAACGGCGGACAAATCGTGACCGCATAAGATCTGTTTCGTCGACCAGTTTCCCAAAGCCAATGATATAATACTAATTGCAATGTGCTGACCATTTTAGTTTTGCCCGATCCTGTCGGATCGGCAATCAACACACAACCTTGGGTTTGGAGGATATACATTGCCTGGCCCAGTCCCAAACGCTGGGAAGGCCATAACTTCAGGCTGTTCAACTTATTGTAAAGCTCCGGAATATCATTCAGCCAAGGTTTATCCAATAGCTCGGCTATCGCACGAGCCAATGCTTCCTGCCAAGTGACAAGTTTAAGCAGTGCTTTTAATAACTCAATAATAGTTTCATTATAAGGCTTACCCAAGCAGTAATAATTTTCAGCGATCTGTTTAATCTGAAGGTACTGTCCTTCCTCAACCGGGTTTAATGGATCATTCACTATCCTGATATTTGCCTCATGCTGCAATGTTAAGCCGTTCTTACTGAAATTAGCCGATCCAAGAATTACATGCAAGTCACCTACATAGATTTTAGCATGAAGACCATCGGATAAACGGAAACTAACACGATCTTCCTTGATCAATTCTATCACCTTGATCACAACACCACCATTCAACAGAGAATAGTGTTGAGTCGCCCAATATTCTTTAATATCTTTATCTAATTCCGCACTCTTCCACAACTTACGCTCGCGCAATTCCGGTTCAAAACCTAGTACTATCCGTACATTTTTTAAGCGGCCAAAACGGATTTTACCGCCAAACAACTCTATGATGTGTGCTAAAGACGTAAAGCCGGTTACCACCAAATAATTTTCACTTGCTGCAATATCTTCGAGCACTACATCCAATACAGTACGTCTACTTACAAGATCTTTAAGATTTAAAGGAAAAGCATGATTGTCTGGCCACACGACCAGTGGGGGTGGTGGATTTTCAAAATCCATTACCTGCTGAACTATTGGGGTTTTAACTTTAACTCGCGCCACATTGTCGAATTAGGAAAATTGAATATAGTGATTTATAAAGGAATCTAACTCCACAGTCGGCCCGAGCGTCTCGCTCATATACATCCATATTATTTACAATCCAATCTTTCCATCACCCTTTAAACACATTCTCCCTATGCCACCTTACATTTTCCGCCGCCGGATAACAACGCGCTGAAGACGGTAAATGCATCGGTTTCCCTTCCAACTGTTTCAGGCTATACGCATGGTCGGCAACCTCAAAAACATGTTGCGAAATAATTATACGGTAATCTGTATCAAGAGTAACCAGTCCACGGTCAAACGCCCGGTGCATATTTGGACAGAGTGCAATCCCGTTACTCATCTTATCGTCCTGTGAAATGCTGAACGGCACAATGTGGCATGCGTCGATTAACGTATGACCAAATGTGGTTTGCAATTTCATTCCGGTAAAGCTGCATGTCTGATCATAAACTTTAGGCACTAGTTTTTTAAACATCCGGTTACGTACAAACACATCTTCTTCCGTTTGCGGCTCAACCCGCCTGTATCGTACTTTAGGTTCATTCAACAGGTACGCTTCCAGTTCATGCAGGTAACCACCTTCCGTTTGCTTGCTGATATCAAACAGGGTTTCGCTTTCCGGGAAAACGGTATTAAGTAAAAACTTCCTTATCGTATTACGGCTTACCGGATTGAGCATAAGAGAATAAAGATCTTCCGATAAGCTGGCGTGATCCGTTAACACAGCGATCTTATTAATACTGCTTGTTTTAGGATCCAGATCATAACCCGGTTTTTGTGTCAAAAACCAGAACGGTTGCCCACCAATCCGATCGTTCTGCATATACCAAAAGGGCTGCTTAAAGTCCGGCTGGTGATCGGTGCGAACTAAGAGCTTCCAGTTTTCCAGGAATAAGCCCACCAGGCTTTCGTCGATACAGATCCTGTTTCCGGATACCAGCCCCTTCTCAAAAAGCTCTGTAATTGTGATCAGCAATACCAGCTTATGCGGCGCTGTCCCATAACGCGTTGGCGCCCTCTTAACTTTGGAAAGTCCATGGAGATATTTGTCAAGCAGCGCCGGTTGCATGTGCGAATATAACTAAAGTGCTTATCGGTTTTTGTTCGACCAATCCGATAAGATCACTTATACCCCGCTTATTTTCCTAACTCTGTAATACCTGTACCAAACCCACACTCCAACACCCACCAAAATAAACACCCACAAATTCATGATCGCGATAACGATCCGTAGAAAATAATTCCAGCCATTCGCAAACGCATCGCTCATACTCCTGCTGAACGGAAGCTGGTAATATGACAGGTCAGTATTAGCAACAATTTCTTTCCGGATAGCGGCATCCTGGTAGAATGAAAGTTCTATCGTGCTGTATTGCACATCCCGGTTGATCTGCCGGTTCGAAACCAGATTATCTATGGCCTGATCTTTCTGCCCGATCAGATCGATCGCTTCGCCGGTTTTATGTTTTTTGTTTAATTCATTTTCATATAGCCGGTCGCGGTTTTGCTGCTTTAGCCGGGAGGAGAGGTATTGAAAGCTTTTATCTTCCACCAGCACATTCAGGCTCTTGATATAATCCGCGTTAACGGAAACCTGTTCCAGAAAATGGTCGAGATTTTCCGCCGGAACCCGAACCAGCATATTGGCTTTGGTTACATAAGAGGTGATTACCTGCATCGAGTCGTTGCTGACTTGAAGTGTCTTGCTGCCGTCCTCATAGGAATCTATCGTCTGGTTAGTAACTAAGCCGCGTTGTTCTGCAACGGCTTTCTTAAGTGCATTGGCGCTATTGTACACATCTTTCACTTTGAAGTCTATCGTAGCCGACTTAACAAGTTTCACAGAATCATTTGCTGAGTAATTAGTTGTTACAGAATCGGAAGCTTCGGCAGTTGCTTCACTTTCGGTTTTATTGGCATTGCAGGAAAAAAGAAGTGCTGCTCCTGAAAGAATAGTAATTAAAAAGATTTTTTTCATGGCTGTTAGGTTTATAATCATTAATACGGGCGTTATTGAAAATGTAACCTAGAGCAGATTCATCACTTGTTATAAAACTAAAATTGTAATTTAGATAGACCAATCACGCAATCTATCACCGACGATACCAATCAATTAAACCAAATAACAACAACATGAAATCCATCGAAATCATTTCCATCCCCGTAAGCGACCAGCAGGCCGCCAAAGAGTTTTACCAGAAGATAGGTTTTAACCTGATCGTTGAAGCGCCTATTGGCGACGGCAACAACTGGGTGCAACTGGGTTTGCCCGATCAGAAAACTTCTATCACTTTAGTGAACTGGTTCTCGCAAATGCCTGCCGGCAGTATGCACGGTCTTGTTTTAAAAAGTGACGATATCAAAAAGGAAGTCGCTGAACTGAAAGCGAAAGGTGTGAATGTTAAGGACATCGACCCAACGCCCTGGGGTAAGTTTGCAACGTTCCATGATCCGGATGGGAATAGTATGACGCTGCATCAGGAGTAAAAAATCTTCAATACGATTGATTCGAAGCAAGATTATAATTTCCAGACCAGGACTTAACCAATGACGCCAAGGTTAGTCTCAGGCTGTCGACGATTATTGGTTAGCCGACGTAATAATTCTGTTTAGGGATTTTACCTGTACCAGTCCGAAACTATCTGATACGATTAACGGACTGGCCAAGTATCTCAAAAATCACGATTATCATGCGTCTAACTATTCAGCAACTTTATCCTGCTCTGGCGTTTCGTTATACCCACTAACTTCCTTTTCATTTTTTTCACCGGTTTCCTGCGCGTCTTTTTTCTCATCGTTTTCCTTATCATTGGGTTGCTCAGCAGTCGAACCGCTGTCTTTATTTTCCAGGTAATCTTTCAGGTTAGCCAGTTGCTTTTCCCAGCCTTCCCGATGAGGAAGTAGCGCCTCTTCACTGATAAAATTGTTTTGCTTGATCTGCAGACTGCTCCCATTGTCTGATACGGAAAAATGAATCGATAGTTCAAACTCACCCTTACCAACCTCATCGGCGGCAACATTCCAGTTCCACGAATAAACCAGCGCTTCGTTTTCTTTTACTTCCTTATATTCTCCGGAAATGTCAAACGCCTTATTGCCCGTTTTGTCGTTAAATTCATATTGAACTTTTCCACCTTTGCGGATGTCGGCCGAAGCGTGAGCCAACAGGCATTCAAAGGGCTTCCACCATTGTTTTAAATCATCCTCGACAGTCCATGCCTTGTAAAGATATTCTTTTGAAACTTCGAAGTTTTGAGAGATTTCGATTGTTAAATCTTTTCCGTTTTCCATGATATGATGTTTCATAAACAACAGTGCCGGAATTAGATTGTTACATCATATTCAATTTAACCATGTGATTTCGATGATTTGATATATCATACTATATTTGTCTACCATTTTAATAGAGTATGAAAAAGATCCTGGCTTTTGCCTTCTTATTTTTAAGCGCCTCCGTTTTTGCTCAGCAAAACGAGCCTAAGTTGTACCACCCGGAAGCCGATGCTAAAGCCGACATCAAAAACGCTGTCGATAAGGCGTCGAAAGAAGGCAAGCATGTCCTTTTACAGATCGGCGGCAACTGGTGTGTATGGTGTTTGCGCTTCAACAAGCTGGTGACGGAGAACGACACTCTTCGAAATGAGATTGCATCCAACTACGAAGTTGTCCATGTTAATTATAGCAAGGAAAACAAGAACGAAGCGGTACTGGCATCGCTGGGCTACCCGCAGCGCTTTGGTTTCCCGGTGTTCGTCATCCTCGACGGAAAAGGCAAGGTAATTCATATCCAAAACAGTGGTTACCTGGAAGAAGGAAAAGGCCACAGCTCAGCGAAAGTCCTTGAATTTTTAGAAAGCTGGACGCCAAAGGCGGTGGATCCGAAAACGTATCAGACGACTAGCAAGTAGATAGTATAAAGTAGTCACTAATAGGTAACTATCAGTTAGCATAAGGCAGATCGGTTTCGCGACTATTATCTTTCGGTCTTCCGGACTTCCCGTCTATGGACTATTGTCTATAAGCTGTTAACGACCTCACTTCTTATTAATCTTATCCAACAACTCATACCTTACCCTCGTCTCATCCGTTACCTGCTGCGTTTTCACATCGATCTCCATAACTTTTTCTGAGTTCTTTTTTGAAGCATCCCATTGCGGCAGACCTTTCCCATTCGGGTTGCCGGCTTTGATGAAATTCGCAAAGTAATCCTGCATGATTTTCGAAACCGCATAATCGTCGGGAGTCCAGGCGAAAACTTTATTTCCCGGCAAATTTCCCAGCGCATACTCTATTTCCGCCGAGTGAACTGCTCCGCTTGCGGGAGGAGCGGCCGGTGTTTTATCATCTTTAACAACGCCGCCCGCCAGTCCGGCTTTAGCGTTACCCATCGCCGCGGTCATTGCCGGACGCGGACGCATATAATAGTAGCGGTAAACCGGCTTACCCGTTTTTAATTGCTCATCATACCATTTCCAGGTGCTGTGGGCGATAAACCGGTCGCTGGCTAGTTCGCGGCCCGACTTTAGAATATCAGCTGTCGACATTCCCGGGTATTGGCTCAGAATGTCAGAAGCATATTCCGGGTACAACTTTTTAATCGCCGCCGTATAATTTTCGGGGGTTGGAGCCTGGCCGGCCAATATATTGCCGGCAGAACCTTCCTCCGAATTCCAGCCAAGCAGCAGAGGAATTTTTGACTGTCCTCCGGATTCGTAGATCTTGTATGGCGATTCAGGGAAAAAGTAATTGTCTACCGTAGGGTTGAACCACACGTTTGATTTACCCGCTGCATCTAGAATTTTTTCCGCGGGCATCGCGCGCAGCTCCGACAAGGAAGCGGCACCGGCCGTGCTTGCAAATTTTTCTCCTTTTTTCTCTTCTTCACTAAGCGAATTGGCAGGCAACGCACCCAATATAGAACCACTTTCGCCTATTGCCTGCGCAAACAGATGCCTTGATAAAGGCGAGGCCATTAATCCTGATACCGCGATAGAGCCGGCCGATTCACCAGCAATGGTCACTTTCGCCGGGTCTCCGCCAAACGCAGCGATGTTCTGCTGCACCCATTTCAGCGCCGAATACTGATCAAGCAAACCATAATTTCCCGAGCCGTTGTGTCCCGATTCTTTAGACAATCCCGAATAGACCAGGAAACCAAAAACTCCTAACCGGTAATTCACAGTAACGGAAACAATGCCTTTTGTCGCCATGCTTTCACCATCGTAACGGGGTTCTGAGCCGTCGCCGGCGGCAAATCCTCCACCATAAAAGTACACGAGAACAGGAAGTTTTTCTTTTGCCGATTTTGCCGGGCTCCACACATTCAGGTACAAACAATCCTCACTCATACCGTTCGAGCGAAAATTCATATCACCAAAAATTGGCAATTGCATCGCGCGCGGACCAAACTTATCTGCCTGGCGGATACCCGTCCAATTCGCGGCAGGCTGAGGCTCTTTCCATCTAAAATCGCCTACTGGCGGTGCCGCAAAAGGAATTCCCTTAAAGCTTCGCACGCCCGATGGTTCTTTTGCCCCTTGCACAGTACCATTTGCCGTTTGGGCAAGGTTATTGGCCAACGAAATTTTCGGTGATTTTTGAGCGCAACAAGTGAACAGTCCGAGACTGAATATTAAGGTGTTTATCAATGGCTTTATCATAAGTGGTTCGTTTCAACTAACTTAAGAATTAGCGATTGGATTGCAAAGTGGCATCATCAAAGCATAAATATTTGCTAAAAGAGTATTGTTTTGAAAAGCAGGGTTCAACCAAATTAGGATGATTCAGTCCCGTCTTTCATTCATACGCCTTCAGGCCTTAAGCTCAGGCCGGTATCCATTTCAGCCGGGTTTGAATTGCAGGGCAGGTACATCTATTATTGTTCGACCGGCGCCATAATTTCAAAGGATGAACAGAAGTACAATAAACGTGATTGCAGCGTATACCGGCCAGGTGGCTAAGGCCTGTGCAGTATGAGCGGAAAGCGCGGCTATCCATTGACAGGATTACTGCGGCTGCTTTTCACATAAATTCTAACTGCTAAACCAACATTCCTTCAGCGCTTATAGAGTTTTACAATAAAGCTTAAATTATGTAACTGCGTGGCTTAGTTAAGGTATTCTCACATTCTTCACATTATTTCGAAGTTGATCCAGGACTTTGTTGATATTTTTTTGAAGCGTTTCCTCGGTTTTGACGTAACTCAGGTATTTCAGAATATCCTTTTTTCGGGTTGGCGATAAACCTTCAAACTCGTCGACTAAATTAGTCGATTGCAACTGGTCAAGCAGTTGCGCGGGCATCGGGTATTGTTTTTCTATCGCTGTAAAATTCTGTTTAATATTAAACGACACTTCATCTCCCTCGACCGCTTTGCCGCCTTTCAACATAATAAAGTTCACAAACAACCGATAAGGGCCGTTCTTAACGGGCACCAGCGTTTGTATAAAATTAAAGCCGTTGATAGTTCCCTTAATCCGAATATATCCTTTCGTTGGTTTCATGGTGTCAGTTACCTCTCGGGGAACATCAACACACAAATTTATCTCAACTCTATATATCCGGGCCTTAAAATTCATCAACGTTAATTTCGTCGGCTATTTAGCAATCTTCCTTGCTTCAACACCTTCGTTCGTAATCTTTACCGGTAAAATATTTCCGTCCTTGTCGAAGTACATATGTTCTATACAAGTTTCGCGATGGTTGCCATTTGTGGTTGTTAACGGCCTGCGATGGTAAATGATGTACCAGTCGTCAGTTCCGGGAATGTTGATAACCGAATGGTGACCGGCACCTTTTGCGATTTTAGGATCTTGCTGCAGAATTTTAGCTACACGTTTGAACGGTCCGAACGGAGAATCACTTACCGCATAAGCCACGCTATAATCCGGCCCGGTCCAGCCGCCTTCCGACCACATCAGGTAATACTTTTTATTACGCACAAACATAAATGGGCCTTCCACATAATGCTCGGGAGTAATTGATTTAAATAGTTCACCATTTTCAAACGGCACAAAACCTGTAAAATCGGCTTTCATCTTACCGATGTTACAATGCTGCCAGCCACCGTAAATAAGATAATATTGGCCGTCGGTATCTTTAAAAATGAATTGGTCGATCGGTTGCGCACCGTTGTAAAACTTGTTGATCAGAGGCTTTCCTAAGTAATCCTTAAATGGGCCTCCCGGTTTATCAGAAACCGCTATACCAATACCACCAGGCTGATTGTCATTCTGAATGTCATTAGCCCCGAAAAACAAATAATACTTCCCGTCTTTTTCCGTGATAGATGGCGCCCAAACAGAGTAAGCTGCCCATTTCACGTCTTTGATATCCAGCACATGCGGATGTTTGGTCCAGTGAACCAGATCGGCTGACGAAAACGCATCCAGGAAAGTTTGCTTGAGGTAATCCTTATTTATGGTATTGGCCTGGAGCTTCTTCTGCACGTCCGTTAGGTCCTTTGAACGGGCTGGCACTTTGTCGCCATAGTCGTCAGAATAAGTTGGATAAACCCAATACGACTTTCCAAAAATTCTGGCTTCAGGATCAGCATACCAACCGGGGAAGATGGGGTTGCCGGATTTGGCGGCAGGTTTTTTATTTTGTGAAAATGCAGTTGTGCATATTAACAGTGCAAATGACAGAAATGCGGCAAGTCGAAAATTTTTCATTTGATTGATATAAATGGCGGGAGCAAGATAAGAAAGTTGATTAAAGATTGGGAACATCGTTTAAGAACGCTTATAAAATATTTGCAGAAAATGCTGATGCCTGTGAAAACGGAGCGACTGTTCATGCAATTTATTGGTCTTTACTTCCAAATCTTCAGAGGCCGGGTGCTTCGATCAATGGAACAAAACATGAAACTTTGCATCCTACCGTCGATGAATGATTGTCACATTCCATCGTGGCATTGCATCATTCAGCGCTACGCAGGTTGGCGTGAAATTCTGTGAGCGGCGGGCTTAAAGATGCTTCGGCTTGCCGCTCAGCATTCGGGCCACGCGTTAGACGGTGGGAGGAAGCTCATTTCTTTTCTTGATTTTTGGGTACTTTTTATCAAGAAAAAGTGCCTAGCCAGCCGCCGGCAATGAGGCGGACTGACGTTCGATAAGTATCCGCTTTATATTTTTCTGTCTAGTATTTTAAAAATTAAACTTCTGCTCCCATCACCTTATCCGGCGTAATCGGCAACTCCCGTATCCTTTTTCCTGTTGCATGATAAACGGCATTTGCTATAGCCGCAGCGAAACCGATCAGCGCGATTTCACCCATTCCCTTTGCACCCATCGGGTTGATTATAGGATCAGGCTTATTGATAAAAATCGTATCAATGTGTGGAACATCGGCGTGGACAGGAACATGATAATCCGCCAGGTTATTGTTAATGAACTTACCGAAGCGATCGTCGAAAACACCTTCTTCTGTCAGCGCCATTCCGATACCGCCTGTTACACCTCCAATCATTTGACCCGCAGCCGTTTTTTCGCTTATGATCTTTCCTGAATCTGCAACAGTAGCCACCTGGACAACGCGAACAACGCCGGTTAAAGGATGGACATGCACCTTCGCAAAATGTACCGAGAAAGAATACATAGAATATTTTTGCAATTCCTCGTTGCCTTTCGATTCAAGGGTTACGGCAATTGACGGAACATTTTTCTTTTTCAGCAAGTCTGTTATCGCTACTTTCTTAGATCGGGAAAGTAAGATATCTCCATCCTCGAACTTGACATCTTCAAATTTGGATTGATATAAAGGTGAGTCCTGCTCGGCAGCTGCAATTTCGTGCAGTTGCTTTTTTAAAGCGAGGCAGGTGTCAAAAACGGCTGAACCAAGTGCTGAAGTCGTTCCCGATCCGCCCTGGGTAGGTCCCGGCGGTAAGGCCGAATCGCCAAGAATAAACGAAGTCTTTGAAGCGTCAATTCCAAAGCTTTCGGAAGCAATTTGAACCATTGAAGTAGCAGTACCCGGACCACAATCGCTTACAGCACTCTGTACAACCAGCGTTCCGTCTGCATTGATCCTGGCACTGGCTGTTGCTTCCCAGCGAAAAGCACCAAAAGTCCCGCTGCTCATTCCGTAACCTACCAGCATACCGTCTTCCTTCATTGAAGCCGGCTTGCGATTGCGATCATACCATCCAATCTTTTCTGCGCCCAGCTTATAAGCTTCATCAAGGTGTTTACTTGAAAAAGGCTTGCCGTTCTCGGGATCCACCTCCGCGTAGTTTTTCATCCGGAATTCCAATGGATCGAGATCAAGTTTGTAGGCCAGCTCATCCATAGCACATTCCAATGCAAAGGAGCCTGTCGCTTCACCCGGACCACGCATCCAGGTTGGCACGCTGACATCCATCTGCACAAGGCGATACCGGGTATTGGCATTGGCGCATTTATACATGAACTTTGACATGTTTACCGTCGCTTCGGTGAACTCTTCGTACCGCGATGTTTGAGCGGTTGCTTCATGTGTAATGCCGGTTAGTTTTCCATCCTTAGTGGCGCCCAATCCCATTTTCATCCTGGTATAAGGCCGATAACCCACCATGGTGAACATCTGCATCCGGTTTAATACAAGCTTTACGGGCCTGCCTGTTTTCTTCGCGCCGAGAAGTGCCGCGATCTCATGCGGCCAGGTTCGAAGCGCTGAGCCGAAACCACCGCCAACATATTCGGCAATCACCTGCACATTTTCCTGTGGCAGTTTGAAGGTTTTACTGATGCTTTCCTGCGTGTCTTTTATGCCTTGTGTTTTATCGTAAACTTTTACTTTGTCATCGGCTAACCAATGAGCGATGATTGCATGAAGCTCCATCGGATTGTGTACTTCGAGTGGCATCAGGTATTCTTCTTCCAGACTAACCTCCGCTTTCTTATAGGCATCAGCCTCACCACGAACATAATCTTTCATGCGGGGATTTCCCGGCAGCTTGGCGTTCGCCAGATTCTTATCCACGCTGGTTTCAGACTTGTCTTTATTGTAGGTTACCTTCACGAGTGTAGCAGCGTGTAAAGCACGTTCAAACGAATCGGCAACTACGAGCGCCACAGGCTGGCCATAAAACAGAACCTTGTTGTTGAAAAATACTTTCAGGCCGTAGAATTTATCGTCGTACCCGGGAATTTTTGGTGAATTTAAATGCGAGATAACTGCTTTCACTCCCGGCGCCCACTCGGCGGCCTTACTGTCAATAGAGGCAATGGTTCCTTTCGCAATCGTACTATCAACCAGCACGCCGTAAAGCATTCCGTCGATCGGATGTTCAGCCGCATATCGGG
Organism: Hufsiella arboris; assembly: GCF_009834875.1. Classification (GTDB taxonomy): domain Bacteria; phylum Bacteroidota; class Bacteroidia; order Sphingobacteriales; family Sphingobacteriaceae; genus Hufsiella_A; species Hufsiella_A arboris. Next base: position 681,960 of record NZ_WVHT01000001.1, read on the forward strand.
CTTTTCCGGTAACTTTATGTTTTCCGTCAACACGGCTTGGTCCGTCGACGATACTTTTATTATTAGAAGAGAGATCTTTCATTTTTACTTAGCTTAAACCTGACGCCTTACTTAAAGCTTCGACAATAGCAGCAGGAGCCATCTTCAGCTTGAAATCGTTATAACCGAATGATTTTGCACCCGCCATGGACAGTTTTGCAGCTTGTTCGAAATTCTCCGCGGAAGCTTTTTTTCCCGCAAGGAATTTTTCAGCTTCCGAAAGGCGCCATGGCTTATGTGCAACTCCTCCCATTGCCAGGCGGCAAGCTTTGATCGTTTGTCCATCAAGGGATAAAGCCGCCGCTACCGATACAAGAGCAAAAGCGTATGAGGCACGGTCCCTTAACTTCAGGTAGTAAGAATTTTTAGCAAAATCATTTTCCGGTATCGAAACCGATTCAATCAGCTCACCTTTCTGCAGTATGTTATCTTTCTCGGGATTCTGACCGGGCAGCTTGTGGAAATCTCCAAAAGGAATCTTCCTCGATCCTTTCGGACCGCTAACCGTAACAGTTGCTTCAAGAGCTGTCAAAGCAACACACATATCGCTCGGGTGCACAGCGATACACTGGTTACTGGTTCCGAAAATGGCATGCATGCGGTTGTAGCCGCCGATCGCGCCGCATCCCGAACCTGGCTTACGCTTGTTACACGGCATCGCCGTATCGTAAAAATACGGACAGCGTGTTCGCTGCATCATGTTGCCGCCAACGGTAGCCATATTCCTCAACTGCGGGGAGGCTCCTGATTTCAGCGCCATCGAAAGCAACGGCTGCTGTTTTATGATCAGCTCATTTTCAGAAACATCAGAATTAAGCGCCAGTGCGCCAATAGTTATTGATGTTTTATCCGATTTTACGTCCTTTAGCGGCAGGTTATTGATGTCGATCAATTTCTGCGGAGCGGTAACTCCGCGTTTCATCAGATCCACCAGGTTGGTGCCCCCTGCAATGAATTGTCCGTCGCCGGCTTTTGCTAAAGTGCCGATTGCCTCTTTAACCGTGGAGGCACGCACATACTGAAAATTGATCATGCCTTTTGCCCTCCGTTCTTTACATCTGCGATCGCATCGACTATATTGGGATAAGCGCCACACCGGCAAATGTTGCCGCTCATAAATTCACGGATTTCATCTTTTGAATTTGCATGCCCTTCATTGATACAAGCAACTGCCGACATAATTTGCCCTGGGGTACAATAGCCACACTGGAAACCGTCATGTTTGATGAAAGCTTCCTGCATAGGATGCAGTTCATCGCCGTTGGCCAGACCCTCGATCGTGGTGATCTTTTTACCCTGATGCATTACAGCTAATGAAAGGCAGGAATTAACCCGTTTGCCGTCAACATGTACGGTGCATGCTCCGCATTGCCCATGGTCACAACCTTTCTTGGTGCCGGTAAGTTGTAGTTGCTCGCGTAGAAAATCAAGTAAAGTAACTCGCGGTTCAACATTTACCTGTTGCATTTTTCCGTTTACTTCGATGCTTAAGGGAAGTTGTTCGAGCGCCGACGCGAACTTTTCGTCAAGTTCGGCTTCTGCAGCTTTAATCAGACTTCCGGGTGCAAGGGAAATAGCGGTGAGAAGAGAAGACTTTTTAAGAAAGTCGCGCCTCTCAGTATGCTTTATGTGCCGATGCGGCTTCTCGTTAGAAGTATCTTCAGGTTTCATAAAAGACGACTTTTGAAAAGTTAAATTAAGAAATAAATCTAAGCGGGATTCTCATTAAAAATAATTCAAAATCAGTCTAAATGTTTTATTAGCAAAAATTGAAGTAGTTGTCCAATCCTGCTGGTCACGCTTGTTATGATGTTATAAATCAAAATCATTAACTTGACTGGTAACAACCAGGCACTAAATTAAAAAGACAATGGATGAGTATGTTTTAATTATGAGACACGAAGATGGCAGCAAGATCGCGTCGCCGGAGCAAATGCAGGAATGGATGAAGCAAACAATGGACTGGATCGGCGGGATTGCCGCACAAAACAAGTTTGTATCAGGCACGGGTTTGCCGTTTGATGGCGCACGCGTTGTGTCGTCGGATAAAATGGTAACTAATGGTCCGTTTGGCGATATTAAAGAAACAATTGGCGGTTTTATCACCGTACGCGCCGAATCTGTTGAGGAAGCAGTCGAATTTGCCAAAGGCTGCCCCGTTTTGCAGGGGGAAGGCAACACGATGGAAGTTCGGAAAATTGCAAAAAACGATGGGACGCATTAAGTGATTTGTTCAACCGGTGATCTGTCAGAAATTGCGAATGACATTGCATTTTAAACCCGACAGAAGGGAAAAGCCCGCAACGAAGCGGTGTCCATGCGTTCCGGATGAGGACTTGTACCGTATGGCGGGACTGCAGCGAATAGTAAGGTGAAACTGCGGTTTCCAAAAATTTTATAATCCCTGAAAATCCGTTCAATTTGTTATCCAGGCTTTAATTCCGTTCAATAAGTATAGCATTTAATCACAGATAGAAATTGATAAGATTTAGAAAGCAAGGCCATAATATCATTGGTTCCGGTAACTCCGTCGTAGGCTGTAACCCTCGTGCCTTCGGGCTGCCGCTTCCACCGGGTTTAAGACCGATAAGACAGTGCAAAAACTGGGTAAATACGAAGTGTAATTAACAAACCTTTGGAACAGGAAGAACTATTACCTCATTTATTCCGGACCGAGTTCAGGAAAATAACCGCGGTGTTGTGTAAGGTTTTCGGCGCTGCTGATATCGAAACTGCAGAAGATATCGCCAGCGAAACGTTTACATCAGCGCTGGAAACCTGGCCATATAAAGGCATGCCCGAAAACCCGGTTGCATGGCTTTATTCGGTTGCTAAAAACAAAGCCCGAAACCACATAGCGCGACATGCTGTTTTCTCCAATAAGGTGTCTCCTTACGTTAGCGGCCAATTTTCGGAGAGCAGTCAGCCTGACATCGATCTGTCAAGTCAAAATATCCGCGACAGTCAGTTGCAGATGCTCTTCGCAATTTGCCACCCCGTTATTCCACCAGAGTCGCAGGTCGGCCTGGCATTGCGCATTCTCTGCGGATTCGGAATTGAGGAAATTGCCAATGCTTTCTTAACCAATAAGGAAACGATAAACAAGCGGCTTTTCCGAGCACGGCAAAAGCTTCGGGAGGAAAACATTCCAATAGCGTTTCCAGGTGATGAGGAAGTAGACAAACGATTGCAAACGGTTTTGCGAACAATTTACCTGCTTTATAATGAAGGATATTATTCTGAAAGCCAGGACGCATTGTTGCGGGAGGATTTATGCCTGGAAGCGATGCGCCTGGCTTTTATGCTGATTGAAAATGAAAAAACCAATCAACCGACAGTCAACGCGTTGTTTTCATTGATGTGTTTTCATTCCTCGCGTTTCAAAGCGCGGCAAAATGAGCATGGTGAAATGATCCTCTACAATGATCAGGATGAATCTTTGTGGGATCAGGCGTTGATAGCACAGGGAGTATTTCATCTAAAGGAAGCATCTCGCGGAACGGAAATCTCAAAATATCACCTGGAGGCTGGGATCGCCTTTTGGCATACAAAAAAAGCTGACACCGCCGAGAAATGGGAAAATATACTGCAGCTATATAATCATCTGCTTCAGCTCGAGTATTCGCCCGTTGCGGCGCTGAACAGAACATTTGCGCTATCAAAAGTGCATAGTAAGCAGATTGCGATTGTTGAAGCGGAAAAGCTTAAACTCATAAATAACCGGTTTTATTTTTCATTACTTGGAGAGCTTTATATGGATATCGATTCTGAAAAAGCTAAAAGTTTTTTTGATGCGGCTTTATTACTTGCCAAATCTAAAGAAGATAGAAAATTGATTTCAGAAAAATTACAGTCACTTGCCGGCTTAAGAAAGTCTATTGACTCTTGAAGGCAATTTTTATATTTGGTTATCAGATGCTTCTTTATGCAATACAAAAGATACTTGTTACTCGCTTTCATTTTTGTCAGTTTATCACTTAAAGCTCAAAATCCAGCAAATACAAATATTAAGTTTCGACAATTTGCTCATATGCAGGATAGTTTGCTTCACGTCGCTTACGTAAAGAGAGATATTAAGTCTTACAATACCGTTTTGAACCGCTTTTTATCTAGCTATCAAAAATTATCAAAAGAGGATCAACAATACTTCAAAGGGTACGATATCAACTTTCTCTATAACTTAAGTTGTACCTATTCATTGCTCAATGACAAGAGGATGGCTATAGAAAGTTTGGAACGGTCGATTAATGCGGGATACACGAATTACAATCATATTCAAGAGGATACAGACCTTGATAATATCAGGAATGAACAGGGCTATAAAGATATTTTTGAAAAACTACGAAGGACATCCGATTATCTTTATATTCTGAAAGGGGCGACCAAATATAACCCAACCGAAAACCGCGAGTTGCCTAAATTTACTTACCAGTCACGCAGAGATTCGAATTTGATTTCTTTACGTAAATCTTTCAAGTTAGATTCTATAGCAGGCCAGGGCAGTGAGGTTTCCAAAATTCTGAATTTAATGCATTGGGTTCACAATCTTATTCCCCATGACGGTAATCACAATAATCCCGCTGTAAAAAATGCGTTGAGTACGATCAGCGTTTGCAAAAGCGAAAAAAGAGGATTAAACTGCCGTGGGCTTGCGACTGTGCTTAACGAATGTTACTTGTCAATTGGCATAAAATCCAGGTTCGTCACTTGTTTGCCGAAGGACAGTTTAAAGGTTGACAACGATTGCCATGTTATCAACATGGTTTATTCTAATGAACTTAAAAAATGGCTGTGGATCGATCCTACTAATGACGCCTACGTAATGAATGAAAATGGCGAACTTTTAAGCATTGCCGAAGTTAGAGAACGAATTATAGCCGATAAGCCAGTTATACTAACTCCTGAAGCGAACTGGAATCATAAAGCCTCTATAAAGAAAGAAGATTATTTATACAATTACATGGCCAAAAACCTTTATCTGCTAGAGTGCCCATTGAACAGTGAATACGATGCTGAAACCCGGCAGCAGGGAAAAACAATAAATTATCTGCAATTAGTTCCACTCGACTATTTTAACAAGTCGCTGGAAACTTCAAAGATTATTGATAATGATACGAAAACCTCGTTGAATATTTATCGAACAAATAATCCGGACGTATTCTGGACAGCGCCGTAGTTGTTTTAGCAATGAAATGGGTGAGATATTATATTCACCCGCCATCAGTAAATCATTATTTCTGCATAACCATCACGCCATTCAGCAGCAAAGTATTTCCTTCCTCAGCTTCGATATTGTAAACTTTCTGAGAACCTTCGCCGGCTTCAGTTTTATTTAACACTGTATAAAGTTCGTAGGATTTCGTCAGTTCATCAAAGCAGTACACTTTATCGCCGGACTTTATTTCGCCTGCTTTTTTTAATCCTTCCGAGGTTTTCATCGGATGGTTGGGCGTTGCTTTAAGAAGTTTCCCCGAAAGTTTCACTACTATTCCCTGGTCGTTAGCCGACTCAACAGCATCGACCAATGTCAGGCTGGTAATGGCATAGTTCTTTGCCTCGTGTACGATAAGTGATTTAACCTTTATCGCTTCCTGTTTTTTTGTCGATTCGTTCAGTGTTAATACTTCATCGCCAGGTTTTAGATCTTTCAGCAATTTTTTACTGCCATTTAACATGGTTACTTCCTGTGAGCCGGGGAAGCAGATATCGTTGCCATAAGTGGCATGCTCGTCTTTCATTTCCTTGCCGCCGTTTAGCACAGAATATTCCAGCGAGGCAACTTCCTTCGAAAGAACATAAGACAATTTCAGCACGAAGTTCTTTTCCATTTTGTCAATGCCGTGAATGTCTTCAAAATAGGCTTCCCACACTTTCGGATCGGCGCTTGCATTCGGCAAAAGTGCCTGGTAAACTTTGCCTTTCTCGTCGGTGTAAAAAATCATCAGGCCTAGTTCCTGCATACCTTCTTTTGCGATGAGCTTATATAGGTCAATGCGTTTTTTTAAGCCATCGTCGCCGGTTATAAAGTAGGGTTTTTTAGCCTGGTAACGGTCAAGGACATACGTGTTTTCAAATTTCACGTAGGTTTCGTTATCCAGATCTTTGATGGTGAAGGTTTTTGCTTTTTTATACTCATCCATTGTAAGCGGGCGCGGCGTTTTAGCGTCCTGGGCATGGCCTTTAATTACAATTAGAATGAACGTTGTTGCCAGTAAAAATCGTTTGATATTGAATGTCATGAGTTGTTTAAGATAATTGTTTAAAAGCTTCGGCGAAGGCCTGCATCTCATCCATACGGCCGATGCTCACGCGGCACCAGTCTTTGTCGTTAAATTTCCAGTAGCGGATCCCGACTCCCCGTTTCATCATTTCATCACTGAACTTCCGGCCATCCATTTTCAACTGGAACATCACAAAGTTGGTTGAAGATGGAATATAATCGTAGCCTTCAGCTTTTAGTGTTTTGTATAAAAACTCCTTGGAGGCCATTGTTTTTTTGAAAGCTTCCTGCAAAAATGCCTGGTCCTGGTAGGCCGCTAGTGCCGCCATTATAGCGGGAGCGGAAATAGACTGGTCGCCAACCGTGTATATAGATAATTTCTGAAGCATTTCTTTTGATGAAGCAACATAACCAACACGCAGTCCGGCAAAACCGTAGAGTTTTGAGAAAGTACGGGCAACCAATACATTTTGCCCTTTTTTAACGGCATCGAATAATGTACTTGATTTTGGGTCCGGTAGATAATCTATGTACGCCTCATCGATAAACACGGTTACTTTTTTTGAAACCCTTTCTACAAAATCCTTCAATTTTGTGGTATCTAAAACGGTTGCAGTGGGATTGTTGGGATTACAGATGTAAATCAGCTTTGTGCCGCTATCTATCTTTTTCTCCATTGCATCCAGATCAAGTTTATATTCCGACGTTAATGGAACTTTAACAATTTTACCGCCAAAATCTGCCGCACAGCGGATCAGGTCATCGTAGGTTGGATCGCCGCAAATGATGCTGCCGCCATCTTTAGAGAAATACATTGCCGCAGCATGAAGTACGGGTGTGGAGCCAGCATCCAGGGCGATCTGATCTTCATTTAAACCTTCGTAAGCAGCAATTTTAGAAGTAAGTTCCGAAAAATGCAGGAAGGGATACTGATAACTATTCGCAATTGCATCCTGGATTGCCTTTTTTGCTTTATCGGATGGGCCGAAAGGGTTTTCATTTGCCAGTAAGCGGGCCTTCAGCTCAGGCATGGATGATAATACTGCTGCCTTATCCGTTAATGCAGTTGATTTAAAAGCACGAAATACGGGTGCAGCTAAAAGTTTTTCGGCCGCTCCGGAAATAAAAGCGAAGCTTCCGGCGAGCAGAGCTCCGGATTTAATCCAGGTGCGTCTTGTAATTTCGTTTGCCATAATTTTATAGTTTAGTTTAACCTTTTGATTCAGTTGTTGGGTATGCTATTCGCTGTTCACTTAACCGGGCATGTACGTCAGCGACTACGCTTCTTGCCGATTCAAAAGCCCCGGCCATCCACGCATTCAGATAAGTAAGGTGTTCTCCCGCGAAATAGGTTTGCTTATCCGGTTTTAGTAATGCCTGGTATTGCGTCTTGCGTGTTTCGCTGGTGTAAACTGCCCACCCTCCCAGGTTTTCAGGAACCTTGTGCCAGCTTACCGAAAATGCATTTTCAAATTCGTTCGCATATTGCGGATGGATCAGTGAACCTTTGCTCAGTGCCAGTGTCAGCCTGTCCTGGTAAGAAAGATCGCCAACCGCTTTGGCCTTGTCATTAAAGTTATAGTATCCCAGCAGTATTCCTTTTTTGCCCTGGTAGTCGTTTGACGGATAAAAGATCTGCGTCAATTCGTTATTTGTGTGAGTGATGCCACCATATATAGCTTCGTCTTCCTCCCAGAAACGGCGCTTAAATTGCAGGCCCATTTTGCTTGTCTGGATATAACTGGCGAAGTCGATCGACCGGGAAACGTCGCCCGAAAAATTATGATTGATATTGCTGAGAACCGGCAAAGGAATCGTGCAAATACACAGATCAGCTGTAATTGATTTGCTTACTCCTTTTTCGGTATAAGTAACTTTTACACCCTGATCGAGATTGGTAATCGAATCGACCTTCGCGTTGAGTTTCAGGTTTGCCGCAACTTTCTTTTCCAGCGCTTTAGCGATCTGGTCCATGCCTCCTACTGCCTGGAACATGGTCATCTGCAATTCATAGGTATACTCCGCCACGTTATAAAAGTCGGGTTCCATCAAACCGGAGCCTAAGATCTCGGAAAGCGTGTATGGATCAGAGATCTTACCGGAGCGATTTTTTGGTCCCGGTTGTTCGATATATCCGCGTCTTGCCGATGCTTTGTAAAGCTTATCCGGATCCAAACCGCCTTCTGCCATTAACCAGGAGATTACCTTTTCGCTATCCTCTTTGGTAAAGCCTGTGTCCAGCTTGTTTTGATCTATAGCCTTAGCAAGCAACTCGGTGGTATAACCTCGCAAATCATTGTGGATTTCCCTTACCCTTATCTTTTTATTTGACAGCGCTCCTTTGCCTTCGCTGAAATAATAGGCGTTTTCATTTACATTATTATATATCTGTAGCGGAACGCCGAGCTCTTTGCAGTAATGAAGGGTTAGCTGATGGTGGTGTGGAATCCGTGACGGACCAGCGTTAAAATAGAGATCATTGTCAAATTTTGCCTGCTGCTTACCGTTGGTTATTTCTGTTGACAGGCTGCCATTGCGTACACTCCAGCAACGGCCGCCAGAACGTTCGCGTGTTTCAAGGATTGTGCAGGTGTACCCTAACTTATTTAATTCATAAGCCGCGGTCATTCCGGCAATTCCCCCGCCTAATATCACGATGGACTTTCCATTTCCGTTGCCCGTTAAGTCAAAAGCAAGGGCAGGTGCCGACTTTAGCATACCCAAAGCCAGCATTATTGGTAAAGTTCCGCCGGTTAAAGCGCCGCTTTTTTGTAAAAAATCTCTTCTTGATAATTTTTCGAGACTCATTAATTGTAATTTTTTCCCTTTTGCAAACAAAGGCGACAATTTATATAAAAAATCAAATAATTTGTCAGCAACTTTTATTAAAACACAAAATATACAGAATGAAATTTAAAAAATCGGAAGCGCGGAGTTTCGGCTTATTATAGGAGCGGATAACAAAATTAAAGATAATTAAAGCAATCTGTGTATTACTTGTGGAAAGGCTAAGATAAAATTAACGAATACTTAGGGAGTAGTCATAAGCCATACCTTACTGTGAATTAAGCTTAAAAAAATGATCATAAATTGATCAAGGTTTTGCAAGCTCCTGTTAGTAATTTCGGCGCAATTGCCTTAAATGCGAAATGTTTATGTCATGAAAACCTGCTTCATTTGCTTATGTTCATTACTGTTTATCTGCAAGGATAGCTTTGCGCAAGGCATTTTAGGAAGATTGAAGCAAAAAGCCCAGCAAATTACCGAACAAGCCATAAATAAAGCGGCCGACAAGGCACTCGAACAAAAGCCGCCGCAGAACGATGCGCCAGGCCAGGAAAGTTCGTCAGGCACCAATGCTGGTTCAACCCAAGGTGCGGGTGAACCGAAATCTTCAAATTCGGCTATCGTTAATTCGATGATCAAAACAGATACGCTTATAAACGGAATCGACACCGTTTATCATTTCAACACTTCAGCAATTACACCAAAGGATTTTGTTTCCTATGCTTTGACGCTTAAAGGAACGCCGTATGTTCCTGGTTCGATTGATCCGCAATACGGGCTTGACTGCTCGGGCTTCATAACGCATGTTTTTAACCATTTTAACATCTCCGTACCAAGAAGGACTTTCGATTTTAAAAATGCGGAGAAGAAAATTTCTATATCAGAGGCACAGGCTGGCGATATTATTCTTTTTACCGGATCAGATCAAACACAAAAGATTCCCGGCCACATGGGGATAATTACTGCAAAAAGCAAGGATATACAATTCGTCCATGCTTCTTCAGGCTTAACACATTCCGTTACTACTTCTACGTTGAGCGACAGCTATTTCAAAAGCAGGTTCCTGGCAATTGTGCGGGTATTTTGATTAACTCGTCCTCTTAATTATTGAGCGTTACCTGTCATTTGGGCCGGCTGCAAAGTAACCTGCAGGCCATCTCCGTTTTTGTAGAATGAGTTGATGCTAACAGGCAGTTTGCCATTCGCCGTCATCATGTGGCTGATGAGTTTTACATTGCTCCGCTGCCCCATCTCGTTGTTCTCATAATTCATTACCAACGTTTTGCTTTTTTCAATTCCCGGTAATCCAGCTATTGTGTAAGGATTTGCAAACACGCATGTAATGGTATTCAGCCTGGAAAGCTCGGCAATAAAAACTTTCAGTCCGGCCGAATAGTCAAGTGTGCTTTGTGGCCGTTTGCGTGTATCATGAACGGATAATACAATCTGATCATAGGTCTTCAGCTGCTTCAGCATTGCGTTCATATCGGCAGCCGTAGCAGTTTTTGACATGACGAAGTTCATGGAGTTGCTGAACTTGGCTTTCAAATCTGCCTGGAAAGGTGTGATGTCAGTTACTCCAATGCTGATTATAGCAGTTTTTGCATTGTAATTTACATTTTGCAGCAGGCTGTCGCTGTTCAAAACGGTTACAGCAGCATCGCTTAATTGCTGTTTTAGTGTTAATGCTTCGGGCCGGTTCACATCGGCGGTTAGGTTTTGCAGATTGGTTGCCTGGTAGTTGTTTAATCCGGTCCAGTATTTTGCCGTGAGGATTTTTTTAACGCTTTCATTCACGCGGTCCCAGGTAAGACGATGATTGCGTATGGCTTTCCTGATAAGATGAATAGCACGATCAGTATTCTCGGAAAGCTCGATCACATCGTTTCCGGCAATTACAGCACGAACATCCGCTTCGCCGTTAGGAAAATATTTTACCACTCCTTTCATTTCCATTGCATCCGAAAATATTAAGCCCTTAAAGCCAATCTCTTTTTTAAGGATACCGGTTACGATAGGTTCAGAAAGTGTTGATGGCAGGTGCGGTGTATTGTCAAGGGCCGGAATGTTCATATGCGCTACCATTACGCCGGAAGCGCCCTGTTTAACCAATTCCCTGAATGGATACATCTCCAATGAATCAAGCCTTTCTTTCGTGAAGTTCAGCTGCGGGAGATCAAAATGAGAATCTACGTCAGTATCCCCATGGCCCGGGAAGTGTTTCAGGCTTACGAGGATTCCGGCGTCCTGCATGCCCTTCATATACGCGCCGGCTTTTGCAGCGACGTTAGCTTTATTATCACCGAATGAACGGTAGCCGATCACCGGGTTTTTTGGATTGTTATTGATATCAGCGTCTGGCGCGAAATTAACCTGCATACCCATCCGGATAAATTCGCGGCCAACTTCCTGGCCCATCCGATAGATAAGATTATTGTCCTGGATGGCACCTAGCGTCATTTGGTATGGAAATGAAATTGTACTGTCGAGGCGCATCCCTAAACCCCATTCAGCATCCTGGGAAATCAGCATAGGAACATCAACCAGCTTTTGATAGCGGTTAATCAAGGCCGCCTGCCGTACTGGCCCTCCCTGGAAAAATACGAGTCCGCCAACGCGGGTATCTTCAATCAAATCAGCGACTGAATCCTCATAAGCTTTTCCTTTATCGGTATGCGCTCTTACAAAAAACAACTGGGCGATGCGCTCACGGCGTTTCATGTGCTTAAACGTTGAATCTACCCATGCATTGTTCTGCTGAAGAGATTCAATAAACGATGTTTTATTTTGGGAGTAGCAAACGGAAGAAACAAAGGAAAACAGGAAAGCTGTAACAGATATTTTTCGCATAATTTATCAGGCTGAGCCGCTGCAAAAGTACTAAACAATGGCAAAATTGTTTTACGAAAACAAAGCTGTTACAATGAAACTCCTTACGCCAAACAAGTTAACTGAGGCGATATGCCCAGGTCTCGCCCGGTGTAAGGAGTTATTTGTCTTGTGCTGACAGGGCCGGTATTATGGGCGCTGTGGTGGTTTAGCAGTTGTATCTGATGTTGATGTGCCGGTTTTGGTAGTATCAGTGGTAGTTCCGGAAGTGCCGGTTTTTGTTGTATCAGTCATCGAGCCGTTGGTCGCAACACTGTCTGACGTAGCTGTTGAATCAGAGCTATTTTGCCCCTGTTTACTGGTTGAACATCCTGCATAACTCAAGCTTGCAGCCAGCAGGATAAAAAGTACTTTTTTCATAGTTTGATGTTTAAATTGCTTATTTACAACTATTAACGTTTGTTTAACCATTTAGTTTTAACAGTAACATCTGAAGCCGTGAACACAGATTTTAGCAATCAAAAACATCTGTAACTTGAAAGGGTTATCTTTGCACATTGGAGATAATTGAATGCCAAGACAAAAATTTTATGATACCGCGGTACAGCCTGAAAAAGCTGTTTTAATTGGGATTGTTACGCCCGGACAAACCGAGCAACAAACGGAAGAATACCTTGAAGAACTTAAGTTCCTGGTCGATACGGCTGGTGGTGAAACCGTAAAGTCCTTTACCCAGCGCATGCAGAAGCCTGATAGGGCAACTTTTGTGGGTACGGGCAAGCTCGAAGAAATCAAAGCATTTATCGATTCAGAAGAGATCGATATCGCCGTTTTTGACGATGAACTTAGTCCGTCGCAATTGCGGAATATAGAAAATGAACTGCAGATCAAGATTTTGGATCGGAGTAACCTTATCCTCGACATTTTTGCAAAACGCGCGCAAACGTCGCAGGCGAAAACACAGGTCGAGTTAGCGCAACTGCAATACCTGCTTCCGCGATTGACACGTTTATGGACCCACCTTGAGCGTCAAAAGGGCGGTATCGGTATGCGCGGGCCAGGTGAATCACAGATTGAAACCGACAGGCGTTTGATTTTAAACAAGATCTCATTGCTTAAAGAGCGTTTAAAACATATCGACAGACAGAATGAAACGCAGCGAAAAAATCGTGTCGAATTGGTGCGGGTTGCCTTAGTTGGATACACCAACGTGGGTAAATCAACGATTATGAATATGATTTCAAAATCGGAGGTATTTGCCGAAAACAAGCTGTTCGCAACACTTGATACTACGGTAAGAAAGGTCGTTATTGAGAATCTGCCGTTCCTGCTTTCCGATACCGTAGGGTTTATCCGGAAACTGCCTCACCACCTGGTAGAGTGCTTTAAATCAACTTTGGACGAGGTTCGTGAAGCGGATATCCTTATTCATGTTGTCGATGTATCGCATCCTAATTTTGAGGATCAGATCAACACGGTAAATGAAACATTGAAAGATCTTGGCGCAATTGATAAGCCGATGATTACCGTTTTCAATAAAATTGATGCCTACAAACCGGAAACACATCCTGGTGAAGACGAGCAGCCTGTCACCCTTGCTGATTTTAAAAACAGCTGGATGGCGAAACATAATAGTCCGGCGATTTTTATTTCGGCTTTAAAGAAAGATAACATTGAAGAGTTTCGCTCGATGTTGTATGAGCGGGTGAAGGCCATTCACACGGAGCGTTATCCGTACGATCAGTTGCTGTATTAGCAAGTAAGAAGGTGTGTTCAAAATTATCAGTTTAAGGTCTGGGCTAAAATTATCAGCTTTAATCGTAAAGTTGATTTTTGAAAACGAACGGTAGCGTTTCTTCGCAACTTCAGCCCTGCTCTTTGTTGCAAGTTTTTTTGTGAACGGTTTGTAATTATGAGTGGAAGTGAAACAAAAAAGCTTTTCACGACGATCAGGTTTATTGCACAAAATCCTGTTTTCCATCGGATTAAAGCCTGCGTCGGGATCTTGAAATAGCAGCAATGCATGAACGGTTATAAACCTGATATACGCGGAAAGCTTAAAGTTGCAACCGTTTTCTATACCCAATTCGCTTCACTTTAAGCTTGCAGCATTAGCAGGACTATCGGAGGCGAAATGTACAGAACAGTGCTTTCCAAAATTTTAATTTATTCCATTTTAAAGCAATAGGTTGCCTACCCCAACAGCAATAGTGTATCAATATTACGCCACCCTAAAATGTATCGAATATGATTTACGCCCACTTTTACGTTTATTTGTAAGACATCTCAATTAAGTACAATGGAATCAAAACGTCAACAGAAATTTGCGGGAGTAATACAGAAGGATCTGGCACAAATATTCCAGCGTGAAGGGATGAGCTTTTTGCCCAACACACTAGTTACTATTACAAAAGTGCGCGTCACGCCGGATTTGGCTCTCGCGCGTGTCTTTTTAAGTTTTTTCAATAACACCAATACAACGCTGGCATTAAATACGGTTAAGGCACATGCCGGCGAAATCCGTTATAAACTTGGTGCCCGGATCAAGGACCAGGTGCGTGTAGTGCCGCAACTCGAATTTTTTGTGGATGATACAAATGAATACGTTGAGCGGATGGATAAATTGTTCGAAAAAATCAGTAAGGAACCGCGTCAGCCTGATACCGAAGAAGAGAATTAATGTCCGTCTGCAGTTCTCAAAGCCTGGAAATTTATTTATCAGAAACAAAAGTTTGTCCGATAGTTGACTTTAATAAGGACGCAGATCGGCTACTTGTACTGGATTTCACTGCCGCCAATAAGGATCTTACAAAGGAAATTTTAAACGACGTAAACGCCTTTTCCACCTGGGTTAAACAGTCGATAGAAAGTCGGCATTGCCGTTATGGAATCGGAGGCTACACCGAGCATCGCACAATTTATAGTGTAAGCCCTCATTTTGATGCCGGAGAGGAACCACGAAGGCTGCATCTGGGTGTTGATATCTGGTCCGGCGCTGGTACTGTTATTTATGCTCCCCTGGCATCAACCGTACATAGTTTCGCTTTCAACGACAACCGGGGCGATTACGGCGCGACTATCATTTTAAAGCATGATTTGGCAAACTGCACTTTTTACACGCTGTATGGCCATCTTTCTTTAAAAAGCCTTGACGGTCTAACTGAGGGGCAGGTTTTTGCTGCGCGTGATAAATTGGCAACACTTGGCCCGCCTGCGGAGAATGGCGGCTGGCCCCCGCATCTTCATTTTCAGCTCATCTCCGATATCGGAAATTATCATGGAGACTATCCTGGTGTCTGCAGGTTTTCGGAAAAGGAGATGTGGTTGAAAAATTCACCCGATCCGCAAATGATTTTGAAATATACGTTTAACTAAAAAAGCATAATGTTATTTTTATAAAATGCTCTACTGGATATTTTCAATCATTTCGATAATTTTTAACCAGCCTGGGAATCCTGAGTTTAAAGGCGGTAACGACAGGCTTAATACCTTTATTGGTAATTCGATTGTCTATCCCGAATTTTCCAAGCAAAACTGTATCCAGGGAACGGTGCAGGTAAGTTTTTTGCTTGATCACCAGGGTAAAATCGTAAGTTCTAAAATTAACAAAGGTTTTGGCCTGGATCTGGATGCCGAAGCGCTTCGGGTTGTCCGCCTGACTTCCGGAAAATGGATCGTACCGGCCAGTTACGATACCACTTATTCGGTGATATTGCCTATTAACTTTGCCCTGCAAGACTATCAATGCAATACACGTTCAAAAGACGATATTAATAAAGCGATTGAAAATTACCGTTCAAGGCAGGATCTCTCGAAAGCTGTTGTGAATTTTTACCGCAACAAGGAAAAAGGAACGGATAACGCAGCAGATGAAATGACGATTCTTGACCTAAAGGCACAGTTAGGCTATGACGACCGTTACATTGACCAGAAACTTCGCGAAGCACAAACAAAGCTGAAACAAGGCGATAAAGAAAGTGCCTGTGAAGATTTTAATTTTATCCATTACATCGGCAGCGATAAAGCCGATAAACTCCGCAGCCAATACTGCAACTAATTCGATGAGAAATTCCCTCAAACTTTTTGCCTTCCTGGATATATTAAGCATTGCTTTACTGAGCCGGCAGGTAGTTGGTATTTTTACCAATTGGAGCCAGATTCCCCACGAAACCTTATCGCAATTAAAAATATTGATTGTTTTACTGGTGTTCATTTCCCTGTTTGGATCAGCGTATTTCCTGTTCTTCGCAAAAAGAGCCGGTGCGATAATCTATTATGTACAGTTTCCCCTGCGATTTATAGTATGGATATTTTCATTTGGATTTTTAACGTTGCTTGCTCAGTACAGCTCATCTGAAACTGTTTTCGACTGGCTGTTTCGCCTGGTGGTGTTACTGGAGTTTCTCAGGTTATATTTTACGATTAAAATTCACCGGGAACTCTGGTAACAAGTTTCTTACCAAACGCATTTACATTGTTAAGTTTACAATTTCTTAATTAGTCATTCCGATATTTACGGCTTCAAAACAATTCAGTAATGAAATTGAGGAACAAAATTTTATTAGCCTTTACCTTATTTTCCGCATCGGCTCTGGCACAAAAAACAAATACAGCCAACATACAAAGTTTACCGCGTCCGAAACTGGTGGTCGGTATTGTTGTGGATCAAATGCGTTGGGATTACCTGTACCGCTATTATGATCGTTACTCTGCCGGAGGATTCAAACGTTTGCTGAATGACGGGTTTAGTTGTGAGAATACATTCATAGATTACGTTCCAACGGTTACGGCAATTGGCCATAGCTGCATTTATACAGGTTCTGTGCCGGCCATTCACGGCATTGCTGGTAACGATTGGACTATACAAGCGACCGGAAAAATGATGTATTGCACGGAAGACACGACTGTTCAAACCGTAGGAAGTACATCAAAGGCAGGTGAGATGTCACCAAAGAACTTGCTCGCCAGCACCATTACTGATGAGTTAAAGCTTGCTACAAATTTCCGGTCGAAAGTTATTGGCATAGCATTAAAAGACCGGGGAGGTATTCTGCCTGCGGGTCATACGCCAAATGCGGCTTACTGGTATGATGATCAAACCGGGAACTGGATCAGCAGCACGTATTACATGAAAAATCTGCCGGCCTGGGTTGATGCATTCAACGGCCAGGCAATAGGGAAGAAATATATGTCACAGCCCTGGACAACGTTGTATCCTGTAGCCAGCTATCAGCAAAGCACAGCAGACAACAGCCCGTATGAAGGCCCGTTCCGCGGCGAGAAAACCACAGCCTTCCCTCATGACATTTCTTCTCTAAAAACTATGGATTCCGGAATTTTGCGTTCAACGCCCTTTGGAAACACGTTTACACTTGATTTTGCTAAAGCGGCGGTGCAAAGTGAAAACATGGGAGGCTCGGGATTTACCGATTTTCTGGCTGTAAGCCTTTCGTCAACCGATTATGTTGGTCATCAGTTTGGCCCTAATTCGATCGAGGCTGAAGATACTTATCTCCGTCTCGATAAAGATCTCGCTTCTTTTTTTAGTTACCTGGATTCTAAGGTGGGTAAGGGAAATTATACAGTATTTCTGTCTGCTGATCACGGAGCAGCGCATAATCCACAATTTTTAATTGACCACGGAATTCCGGCCGGCCTATGGCCAATCGGACAAGTTTCCGCCGGCCTGAATGCTTTTCTAAAAGAAAAATATGGCCAGGATAAAATCGTTTTGAACCTGGGAAACTACCAGGTGAACCTGAACAACCAGCTTATCGCTTCAAAAAAGCTGAATGAAGACGCCATTCGGAAAGATTGTGTGGATTATCTTAAAAACCAGGATGGGGTGCAGTATGTAGTCGACATGAAAGATGCAGCTTCCGCTACGGTTCCAGCCGGCTTGTCGAATCAAATTGTAAACGGTTATAATAAAGACCGAAGCGGCGTTGTGCAAATTATTCTCAAACCGGGATGGTACAGCGGTTCGAGCAAAACTGGCACTACGCACGGCACCTGGAATCCTTATGATGCTCATATTCCACTGGTCTTTATGGGTTGGGGCATTAAGCATGGCAAAACCAATGAAATAACACACATGACGGATATTTCGGCTACGCTCGCTGGATTGCTTAG
The DNA here is from genome assembly GCF_009834875.1 of Hufsiella arboris. GTDB lineage: Bacteria > Bacteroidota > Bacteroidia > Sphingobacteriales > Sphingobacteriaceae > Hufsiella_A > Hufsiella_A arboris. Next base: position 699,967 of record NZ_WVHT01000001.1, read on the forward strand.
AATACAGGCACCTAGTGGTTGTATCGGCAAGCCGATCACCGAGGTGCTTAAATAGATGCGGCGATTCCAATAAAAGGGCGCTCCTTTTTATCAAAATATGATTAGCCAGAACTAGTCTCTCTTAAGCTTTCTTATAACCTTACAGGGATTTCCAGCGGCAAAAACGTCGTCCGGAATATCTTTTGTCACCACACTGCCGGCTCCGATCACAGTCCGGTTGCCGATCGTTACACCCGGACAAATAATAGCACCCCCTCCAACCCACACATCTTCGCCGATTGTAATCGGCTTAGCGTATTCCAAGCCGGAAGCACGCTCCTGGTGATCCAGCGGATGTGTGGCAGTATAGATCTGTACCGCCGGGCCAAACATTGTCCGGCTGCCGATACTTACCTGGCATACGTCCAGTACCACGCAATTAAAGTTGAAATATACTTTATCGCCTGTTTTTATATTATAGCCGTAATCGCAATAAAAAGGCGTTTGTATCCATAATTCGCTCCCCTTATCCGGGATAAGCTCGTCGAATATTTCCGACTTCTTAAGGGTTTCATCTTCCCGGCTTTCATTCAGCTCTTTCAGCAGCAATCTCGTCCGTAGCCGGTCATTGCTCAGCTGTTCGTCCAGCGCATTGTATAACTCGCCGGCAAGCATTTTTTCCTTTTCCGTTTTCATGACCTCAATCCAGTTTTTTAAGAAATTCCAGGCCCTCGTTCCATTTATAAAATCCCGAGGCGGCGTTGATGTGCCCGGCTTCACCAATATCAACGAATCTGCTGCCCCAGCAATCTGCAAAGTATTTGGCGCGTTCAATGCTTACCCACTCATCGTTCACACTTGCCACCACCAGCGTTTTGAAATCGAACCGGTCCAACGGCATTGGTGCGAAGCCGATAGCGGGAAATGTGTAATTAAGCGCCTCTACATCGCTTGGCGCAACAAGCATCGCGCCTTTAATCCGTTTACCCGAATGCTTCGCCCAGTGAGCGATGGTTGCGCACCCCAGGCTGTGTCCGATCAGGATCACTTCGCTTAGATCTGCGTCTTTCAGCGCTTCATCAACCGACAACAGCCAGTCGGAGCACACCGGCGCATCCCATTCTTTCTGGTCAATACGGGTGAAGTTGGCCGCTGATTCTTCAAAATAGGTTTGCCAATGAAGAGGCCCGGAGTTGCCTAGTCCGGGAATAATAAAATAAGAACTCATATTGCTTAACTGATCGTATAACCGGAAACTATCTAACCTTAAACACATTATTTGCACGATTCGTATCAGGCAAGCCTGCATCCGGATCAACCGACACAGCGCTCACTTCCTTATCTACCGCGAGACTCAATGTAACCGACGCGTTTTGCATCCAGGTTTCAACCGGGAGTTTTACCCGCTGGCTGCTTCCATCTTTAAATTCCACTTGCACCATTACCGGGAAAGCCATTTTATCAAGATTCACCAGCGTGTACTGCAGATTTTTCTTCGCCGCGTCATACCTGGCGTCCTGTACAGCCACATCGAATTTCCAGTTGTTGAAATAGAAGCCGCGCCAGAACCAGGCCAGGTCTTCACCTGCGCCGTTTTCCATAGCATGAAAGAAATCCATTGGATACGGATGCTTATAAGCCCATTGCTCGGTATACTGCTTAAAGGCGTAGTCAAAGCGCTCGGAACCAAGAATCTGCTCGCGCAGCAGCACCATAGCGAAGGCCGGTTTAAAGTAAGTGATAGTATGCCGGTATTTTTCAGCAACCTGGTCGGGGTTGGTCATGATCACCGGCGTATTTGGATCGGCCATTGCTGCAACGATCTCATCCGCGGGATTACCGCCGCCGGGTGCATACTCGCTGTCGCGTTTAGGTGAGTATTCGCCTTTGTTAAATTCATCAGACGCGAAAATATCGATAAAGGTATTGAAGCCCTCATCCATCCAGGCAAAACGCCGCTCGTTCGAGCCGACGATCATCGGAAACCAGTTGTGGCCAATCTCATGCGCAGTTACCCAGAAAAGTTCCTTTCCCTTGTCATTAATACCGTCGAATACGATACCAGGGTACTCCATGCCGCCGGCGACACCGGCTTCATTGATTGCCGTCGGATAAGGATATACGAACCATTTCTTAGAAAATATTTCGATCGATTCTTTCAGATACTCGGTAGCCCGTCCCCAGGCCTCATTTCCTGCGCTTTCAACCGGGTAAACCGACATAGCCAGCGACTGCTTTCCTTCCGGAAGGTTTACCCGTGCAGCATCCCACATATAAGCTTTCGAGGCGCCGAAGGCCACGTCGCGGGTATTGTACATTTTGTAATGCCAGGTTAAATTGCCTTTTTGAACAGGCCTTGATGAGGCCTGCGTCACTTCTTCCGGCGTGCGGATCATAATAGTTTTGTCGCTGTTCCTGGCACGCGTAAGACGTTCGAGCTGTTTCGGGGTAAGTACTTCCTGCGGATTCTGCAGCGTGCCCGGCCCCGCCACGATCATATCCCATGGTACCGTTACGCTATAGTCGAAATCCCCGTACTCCAGGTAAAACTCACCGCTGCCAAGAAAGGGCAGGGTATCCCAGCCACTCATATCATCATAAACACACATGCGCGGGTACCACTGCGCGATCTCGAAGATCTTGCCATTCTTCGTTTTTGCGAAATCCGTTCGCCCGCCGAAATCGCCAGGAATGGTATAATGATATTTTATTGCCAGCGTGATCCTGCCGCCTTTCGCCGACAAAGCTTTCGGCAGCCGAACCTGCATACGGGTATCTGTAATTATAAAATCAGCTTTTGATACATTTCCGTTATACCCTGCTTCCACCGACTCGACCTGGTAACCGGAAGTGAAATCCGCCGGTTGCCGGCCGGTAAAATAGTTGGACCGGGCACCTTTCTGGTAGGTATTCTGATCCAGCTGCAGCCAAAGGGAGTTCAGCGGATCGGGACTGTTATTCGTGTACGAAATTATTTCATTGCCGCTTAATTGGTTACTGGCGGTATCGATACTTGCGCTCAGCTTGTAATCTGCACGGTTCTGCCAGTAATAAACGCCCGGTAAACCATTAGCCGAACGTACAGTGCCTCCGTTTTGCGTATAAAATAAAGGCGCAAACAGTGCCTGCGGATCATATACTGATTTTAAGGGTTTTTCCTGGGCGACAGCAAACACTGTACAGCTTCCAGAAACTAATAGAGCAACAATATTTTTCAGCATGCAAATAAGATTTGCCGTAAAAATAAGATTTGTCACGAAAGTCCCGCTAAAAACCAGGCTTCTTTTCCGGGCAGCTAAGGCTCACATTTTCAAGGACTCACAATTCTGATCGCCGCGGAAATATCCTGTAAAATTTGTAGATTTGTTATAACCGGCAAATCAACTAACAGTATGGACATTCCAATACCACATGGCCACAAAAGCAGGTTTCGCTTTATCAAGGAGTTTGAATACATCGATTTGTTTCCCTATAGCATCTGCCTGATTTCTATCATCGGTGAAATATACCTGATTCACCTGGTGCTGAAAATTACGGAATCGTTTTCGTAAGGGTGGTTGAGGGTAGGCCTTTTCCTGCTCAAGGTGTTCTACTTTCCCCAAAAGCAATACACATCAGCCATGTTCTTTGCCCATCAGGCCATACAACCGGTTAAGGGCATCTGTATGATCGCGCAATTGCAGGATGTGCTGGTAAATTTTCTGCGTCGTTGCGCTAACCGCCAATGTCAGCATAAAGGCAGGCATCAGTGTTGCTAAAGTAATCGTATTATTCATACACTCGTAGCTTAAATTCGCCGCCGCGATAAACAGAAAACCGCCGCATAACATCTCAAGCCGCAATGCGAACTTTCTACTTAGCTGGTGATAATTTAATATTGCATGATTAAGTTCAGTTAAATTAAGATGCCCTTGAAAAGCCTCAAATTGAATTACATTCTCCACCTGCTTATATAAAAAGGAAACGTTCAATCGTTTTTCACTCAAAATCCATTCAGCCTTTACGGCTAAGCTAATTGCCACTAGCATACCAGTGCACAGCACAAGCGCGGTAATAAAGGAGTAATAGCAAAGGCCGGCAAAAAATATAATTATCAATAAGGCATCATTCAGCAATTGCGGGAAAACGCTCTGCAAACCTGACAAAAGTTTTGATATATCATGAAACCGTGTAACAATATCTTGCCGGCTGAAAAAATGACTTGAGGCAGCTGTAAACTTTTTAAAGGCCCCGGCAAACGAGTCCAGCAGCCTTGCATTTGCATCGTTCAGCAGTTCTGCAAGTATACTTTGCCGGGTGACCGACAACCAGTATCTGCCGGCGATCATCACTGCCATCAGAAACATGTATAACAGGTAAGTTTCAAAGCGGGCAGCCCTGTGGATCTTGTCGGCAAGAGTTTGAAAATTGATCATAATACCCAAGCTGGTAAAGGTCAGCGCCAAACCAAGAATCACGCTTAATAACCATAATGCAGTGCCACCTCCGAGAAGACGCAATAACCAACGCCATTTGCCAACAGCGGTTGCGTGGTATATACTGACCTTGCAAGGATTGATTATTAACGCGGCCCTACTAACCCATATATCCTGCAATTGAGTATCGTTTAACAACAGTAAGCCTTTAGCCGGATCTCCGATAAGGAATTTTTTCAGAAAAACGCTATAGCCATAACAAACAGCAAAATGATTTCCGGCAGACCCTTGCGTATGTAAAAGCACCGGCTCATGCTCCCTCAAGTCATAAGTTTCAAGCCGGCAGGCGCTTGTATTGAAGTTCAGTAAAATGGCAGCTTGCTTAATATCGAAAAGTGTACATCCCGAGTCACGCCTTATCTGACAAAGGTCGGCTATTTCCAGCGGGTGAACAGCAACTCCATAGTAAGACACCAGTGATTGCAAGCAGGCAGGGCCACAGTCATTCAAGCTTTGCTGTTTAGCGAAGCTTTTGTAAATCTTCCAATAATTAAGTGACATGACAGCAGAATTCAAAGCGTGCTTACTTTTACCGTATAAATCATAGTCATGCCCGTCCACAGTATTAATAGAGGCAGGTATGTTTTCAAAATAATACGCAGCGAAGTATTGTAATCGCTCATAGTATCGCGTTTGAACAAAAATGCGAGCACAAGGAGGTATAATAATTCGAATGCGTTAAGAATCCTTAAAGGGTACAACCACATCATGTCCAGCCGAGCCGGGTCAACCAGGGACAGCAACGATAGCGGGTAAGAATTTTGCCATTCATTAAAGCCGGACGGCGGATGGATCAGGAACCAGGCGACTTTGAGTGCGGCCGGCACCAGGAAAATCATGTCGGCCAGCAGCACCGCCTCTGTACCCTGCCGGAAACTGATGCGGCAGCCGGCTAGCTTAAATCCAGAATAGAAGAGCGCTGCCAGCAACAGGCATTTTGCAAGATTTAACAGAATGGCAACGGAATAAATGAGCCATTTCAACTGCTCATCCGGAAAAATATTTTCTATACTGCCTGCATTCCATTCAGCTATCGCGCTTGCATAGAAGCTGTTTGTCAAAATCCATTTATCAGAAATCAGCATTAATGATAACTGAATGATACAATTTAAAATTAAAAGAAATTTAAGGCTAAGTTTCATATATTAGTTAACGGTTATTTAACAATGCCGTAAAATTGGCGAACCAAAACCTTAATTGCTATTACTCAGAATTTTAAATTATAACCTATAGTTATTGCTTTCTTAAATATGAATTTCGTAAAAAGCTTTTTATCTCCGGAAACGCTGCTGTTTGTAATGATTCTTTGCATGGCAAGTATTTATGCACTGCGAAATAATAGCATCTACCGCTTACTTCTGCACCCATACAGTATCGAAAAGAAAAAGGAATTTCATCGCTTGATCACTGCAGGTTTTGTACATAACGATTATGCGCAATTGTTGATAAATTCGTTGACCCTGATTTTTACCGGGCCATTTTTGCGGAAAAGCCTACCTAACGGAATACCGGGAACCCTGGAATGGCTGTTGATTTATCTAGGCAGCTGTGTTGCCGCGAATTTGCTATGTTATTTATATAACCGGAAGGATTTTTATTACAGCAGCTGTGGGGCGAGCGGTGCAATCATGGGCTGTATGTATGCCTATCTCTACCTGCATCCTTTTGAGAAGGCGCTCACTATCATGTTTGTTGTCCTTCCGAATTTTATAACAATTCCGCTTTGGTCATTGTTGATGCTGAGGTTATTGAAGAAATATAAAACTTCCCGGGTGGATGACCTGATGCATCTTTCCGGAGCCTTGGCAGGCTTGCTGATAACGATGCTGCTCAGTTATCAGATAAATGGAAAAGATAACGAAAAGGCCGGGATAAACCCGGCCGCCTGTTACCACCATTCAAGGCAATTAGGTCCGGTTGCGGCGGATATTCCGCCGATAACTGCGCCGACTCCGCCGAACAAACTTCCAACAGAAGTTGATACGGCAATCGATACAGCGCAAGGTGTTGAGCCGCCTTCAAGCTCTTTTAACTCTTCATCAGTAATTACATTCATTGTGAAAAATTTTGGTTCCTTCCCTCTATTGGGAATTAATGTAAATCTTCAAAAGTGCCCTGGCCGATGCTAAAACCCATCATTGTAATTTATAACTGTAGGTTGTACCAACTCTTAAATGCTTTATTATGAATAAGAAAGATATTGGCGAAAAAATCCGTATTCAACGGGTCATCAAACAGTATAGCCAGGAATATGTGGCCAACTGTATGGATATCTCCCAGGCTGCTTATTCGAAGATTGAACGCGGCGAAACGGAGCTTTCCGTTGAGCGCCTTTATGAAATTGCCGAAATACTGGAAGTTTCGCCTTTTACATTCCTTCCTAAACCTAAACATGGCAGAATGATCAATACGGCAGGCTTACGAAAAACTATCGTTACAGGCTGGAAGCGATTGGCTGTCTTATTCGGATAATTGCCAGCTTAGAGTCTGTCGGTCACAGTTTATAAAACATCTAGGAGTAATTTAGTTTCGGCGGTTGTTAAAAGCGATCCCGTGCTTATCCAATTTTGGGCTGTCAACCAACACAGATAATGAAAAGGATAGTATGGCAGGATGCGACCGTTGCATTGCTAATCTTATTATGGGTTTATGCTGCTGGCAGTAAACTGCTGAACTATGAATACAGCCGGCAGCAAATGATGAACCAGGTTTTTTCGGCGAACATGGCGAAGCTCCTCACCTGGATGGTGCCTGTCTCCGAGCTATTTACAGCGGCATTGCTATTGTTTACCAGCACTCGCTATTACGGTTTGCTTGCTTCTCTCTCGCTCCTGCTCGCATTTACGGCCTATATCACCCTAATCAAACTCAATACTTTCGGCCGCATTCCCTGCAGCTGCGGAGGCGTCATCGCTAAACTGAACTGGCAACAGCACCTGGCCTTCAACATCATCTTCCTCCTTCTCACGGCACTTTCATTATTTACGAACCAGCACAGAAAGGAGGCAACGGAAAAAAGGTAACCAAGCAACGCGCATCTCCGGGCAGCCCGGGGAGCCTGATACGATCAATTAAAATTTAAATCACCTAAAGTTTTTCCTGCTTTTTGATTTATAAAAGCCTGCTTGTTATGAAAAAGTTAAAAATTAATTTGGCGGTTATTGCTGTATTGTTGGGCGGAGGCGCTGCTTTTGCAGGTGCCGGCAAATTTCAAACGCTCAACGTTTACAATACAAAAGCCAATTCCGACTTCAGCGCACCCAATTGGGCGCCTATTTCCGGAGGTGCGGGTACCGGCGCGTGTGACGCTGCTACGCAAAGACAATGCAAGGGCCATAAAAACAACCCTTCTAATCCAAGTGAAATACCAACTGACGTAGTTCTGGGTAACAGGAATTAATATCATAAAAGCATGGTCAATTTGCCATGCTTTTATTTTTTTCACTTATTGTCAATACCATTACTTCTGCCTCTTTTTTTATAAATTTCAAATCGTATTTATTGAGCTCCTTATTTAAATGATCCATATCTGAGATATTTCCATTAAGAACAAGATCTGCCGGCAAAGAGTAACCAGTTTCGTCGATCAAACAATACGGGCTTATATCATAATACCAGAAATTCAAGTCACTTAAAAGTCGTTTGAGTTTTACATTTCCCAACTTGTATCCAAACTCATTCATATCAGCAATCGGAGTACCGCCTTTGGACACTATTTTATCTTTTTGAGAAGTCCGGACCAACACGTAGCATAATCTTTGCTGTTTACCAATGCTGGCGTTTAAATCGGGTAAATTATATTCCAGATCCTTTTGCATGATCTCCCAGGCTTCCTGTTTTAGCTCTGAGGGCAGAGATAATTCATAACAATAAGTGTAATGCTCAAGCCATCGCTTACCAAATATTGCTTTGGTATCTCTTACTTTTACAGTATCCCGGACTTTAATATCAATGCAGGCATTGGGTATGTAATGGCTTCCTCCATATGCCAGCCTGAATAACCAGAAAGGAGACATGTTTGTACAGGTTATCCGCCAATCATTCAACCTGAGTGAATCATTATTTTCCAAATGGTATCCGGCGGGCAACCCCGGCACATAATTTGAAAAAAAACTGTAGCGTTTTTGAGAAAGCGTTATGTTTTTTGGAGCCCCATATAAAAGCTCTACCAGCGGGTTGGCAAGATCATAATCAAATTGGCGATAGTCGCTCTTCTGCTCTAATTCTTTAACATTATTATCCAGTACCCGGGAGATTGATTTCGAGTTAATCTCATCGTACCCCGTAATAGCTAATACTTTACCTGCCGGACTGATCCACACATAATGCGGATATAGGTTGTGAGGAAACATGTTAAAAAGAATCGTATCCTGTACCACTTCCGGGAATTTGAAATTACTTCCGTTCTGGCGGCCCAACTTCTCAAGGAACGGTAAAACCACTTCAGCTTTTTGCCCCGTAACCGGCAGAAACTGAACCTTACCATTGAACTGCTTTTGCAGCTTTTCCATCTCCGGTATCATGCTCACACAACTGGCGCACCAGGTACCCCAAAAATCAATGATCAGTAACTTCCCTCTAAAATCTGAAAGTTTGGCACTGTTACTTTTATAATTGTGGATATTTAAAATTTCAACATCAGGCACCGTATCGCCGACCTTCAGGTTTGAAAGTACCGGTGGTTTCTGAGCCGTTATATTATTGCTAAACAGCAATGTCAGTAATGAAACGGTCATTAGCTTTTTGAATATTTTACAAGTAATCATGCGCTTATCTTTTATTTTGTTCAATGCCGCTTCCGCTGATCTCGTCGTCGGGAACAGCGAACGTGTATTTTAAATCATTAGCAGGGAGTGTAAACTTGGAGCCTTTATAGCTGCGGGTAAGAGCTACTGCGAAGCGGCTGTCTTTATTCAAGCGGCGCAGATATGTCCAACGTAACCCCCGGGCCACCAATTCTTTGCGCTGCTCATTCAAAACGATCTGTAGCACCGCTGCGGGATCTGTTACGGTATAAGGAACATAGGTTCCGGTCTTCCACCTCTTAATTAATACAGTATTAATGTCGGCCAAAGCGTTGTCCGCATCATTTTTTCTTGCCGAACATTCCGCGCGGATCAGGTAAAGTTCGTCTACCGCCAGGCCGCCAAATGGATACGCGGAGGCCAGGTAGGTTCCTTTGTAATTTCCGCCTTCAGTAAAATAGAGACGCTTGCGCAGGTCATTGTCATCATAAGAGTTGTATAAGGCAGGTTCGGCAGTGACGGTCAGCTGGTTCAAAAAGGCCGTGTTCACACGACTATAATAGATCATTTCAGGGTTGCCGTCTGTCAAAGGAATAGGAAATGGTCTTGCCGCCGCCGTATCGAGGTCGTTATAATCGACCAATTCATGTGCAAGCTCCAGTGCCGAAGTGGCAAACTTCGCCGCCTGCTCATAATTCTCCATGGCTTGATAAACCCTTGCCAGCAGTGCACGGGCGGCCGATTTACCGGGCCGAGTGAGCGCAACTCCTTTATCGGGCAGCAAGGTCTCTGCCTCTTGCAAATCGTCCACTATACGTGTATAAGTATTAGCAAGCGTCCCCCTGACTGATTTGATGTTCACGTCTGACTCAAGCCGCACCGGGATCCCCGGCGTTTTATCGGCTGTCGCAGCATCATAAGGTTGTGCGAATTCCTGCGCCAGGTTATAAAAAGCTAATGCCCGGTAATACAAGGCACTCCCTTTAATGGCCTGATACCGTTGTACATCTGCGCCGTCAGTATTCAACTCCTTTAATCCGTCTAACACTACGTTGGCATAAAACACCTGCTTGTAGGGCCGGTACCAGTCGTCGACAACCGTTGTTACGTCATAAATATCGCTTGCCCAGGTATATAAATTCCGGTATTGCGGTAGTTGTCCGTCCAGGCCCTCATCACTCATTACAAAGTCGCCGTCGGAAATAGTATTGTAAAAAGGCACGACATTCATCACCTCGCTGCTGTTATCCAGCAATGCCTGGAAATCGTCCAGTTTCTCAGGCACCAGCAATCCCTTATCCGGTACCGTGTCTAAGAAGTCCTTCTGGCAGGAATAACTTATACAGCTAAGAAGTAATATGGAAAGGTAGCCGCGCCAGGCTATCAGGCGGCCGGGTTTTAATTGTGTCAATCTGTTATTCATTTGTCGTTCAGTTAAAATTTATTCGTACGCCTGCCGCAATGGTACGCACAGGCGGAAAGTTGCTGACAGCGTAGTCAGGGTCAATGCCGCCGCCTGCCGATTTCCAGATGATACCCAGGTTATTGGCGTATAGATATACCTGTGCGCTGTTAAAAGGCAGGCCAGGCATCTTCGCTTTCAGCAAGTCGTAGCTAAATGTGATATCCTGCAGGCGTATGTGATCGCCTTTTTCAACCAGCACCGATGAACTGGCATAAAAAAAATCCCTGTCATAATCCACAAAGGCCGGAGTAGAAGGCACATTGGTGACCTTCTCATCGCCGGGCTGACGCCAGCGAAAGCTGTAGTCGCCGTGTCCGCCGGTTCCCTGCAACAGGGAAACATAGGATATTGAGTTATTCCGGAAATAATAGCCAAAGCGGTAATTGATCGTAGCCGATAAGGAAAAACTTTTGTAAGAAAAAGAGTTCCGGAACGATCCAAAGTAAGTGGGGCGGGCAGGCCCATTGTACACGATATTGACGGGCGTTGCAGCTCCTATTATCGCGCTGTAATCCTTACTTAGCTCCCCATTAAAATACCCTTGCGGATCGCCGGTTTGCGGATCAAGGCCAGCCCAGGGCAGGCTGTAAACCGAATACAAGGGCTTGCCTTCCAGCGGCACGGTCATTGTACCATCGGCCGAATTCAGGTAACTGGTTACATAATCTGTCACCGTATAATGTGTTACCTTGTCGACCGCATGGCTCAGTATCAGGTTGCTCGTCCACCCGAAAGCGCCCGTAAGGTTGAGGCTGTTGAGACTTATATCATAACCGTTGCCACTCGTATTCGCATAATTGCCGGTAAAGGTCCTAACTCCCGATGATCCCGGATACGCGGTATTCCCGATAATGTCGTAACCTTTTTTCAGGTAAAACTCCAAGGTACCGCTGATCCTGTTATTATGCGAAGCGAAATCCAGACCTGCGTTCGATATCTTGTATTTCTCCCACCTCAGATCGGGGTTTGGAGGGTTTACGATGTTTGCATAAGGCAACCGGGTGATGTCATCGTTCGGATTATAGTAAGCGGTAGTATAAGCAGAAAGACTTTTATTGACATTGCCGCTATACCCGTAAGTAGCTCTAAGCCTGAGATAGGGCAGCCATTCAGCATTGTAAAATGATTCGTTTGAAACCGCCCAGGCCGCACCGATTGAATATAGCGGAACGCCTTTCTGATTTGTCTTTACTCCAAACAAATTACTCTGATCAAAACGCAGACTGGCAGATAATGTATAGCGGCGATCATAGGTATAAGCGCCGTTTGTAAAATAAGAAAGATAACGATCGCTCAATTCTGTTGTCCGGTCGGCATAAGGAATATTACTACCGTAGCCATACAGGTAGAGAGGGTATGGGTTTACGTAATCAACAGCCTTTGCCGATGCGTGAACTGCATCGTAACCATATAAACGGGAATAGCTTCCAAGGGTATTCAGGTTCCGCACCTCCATGCCGCCCAGCACAGAAACGTCATGCTTGTCCTGCCAGTTCCTGACGTAATTCAGTTGGCCCCGTACATTATAATAAGATGTCGCCATAAGTGCCTCATCGCGTATGCCGCCTGTCGGAACCGGCCGCGTAAGGAGGCCTGAAACGGCATCAACCTGTGTATACTGGTTAACAAGGTCACGCGCATAATAGGAGTTTTCGTGGTACAGGTTTCCATTGTTCTGTGTGCTCTTTCCATACTGATATAATATCTGCGCCTGTAAGCCCTGAATGATCTTATAGCTGAGGCCCGTGTTAATCCGGTAGTCGTCCCCGGTGCCAGTGTTATCCGCCATCTGGAGTTCAGCCAGCGGATTATAGTTCCAGTTTAACAATCCTTGCTGTGCGGCTGCCTGCGTGAATGACAGCCGATAGTTTTTAATTACATCCAGGTAATTACCCCGCCAATCTGCCAGCTGCGCATAGGGATATAATTCAACTGACGGATTATAGCCGTCCGGACTGCTGTAGGTTGGTATACCTAGGCTGTTTAACTGGCTTTTCTGATGCGTATAATACACCGCCGCAGAAAGTTCGAGCTTTTCGCCCAGGAACTTATAACGGTTGCCGGCCGTGAAACTCATGCGCCCGAAGGCGTTGCCTACTGCATTATCCTTGTTATGATCGTAACCGGCTGACAAGAAATAGCTCTGTTTCGTTCCGCCTCCCTGCAAATTGAAGGCGTACTGCTGGTTGAAACTGTTCCTGTACAAGTATCGGTCATAGTCCTTCCGTACATCCTGCTGTTTCAAAATACCGAGTTGTTCCTCCAGCTGCGATTCCGAAATTTTACCATCGCGGGCATCGATCATTAATTCAACAGCCGGCGTGAAAGGCGGATGATTATAAGCTTCTTCAAAACCTGTATAATAGCCCTGGTTAAAAAGATCCTGTTCCTTCCCGATAAAATCGGCGCTCGAAATCTTTGGCTGATAGTAGATGTCGGGCTTCGCGCCAAGCGTAAAATTCGTATTAAACGATAATTGTACAGGCTTATCATAACGGCCTCGCTTCGTGGTTATCACAATCACGCCATTACCTGCCCTTGCACCCCAGATCGAAGCGGCGGCCGCATCCTTCAGTACCGTTACGCTTTCTACATCATTGGGGTTGATGTTATTGACATCACCCTCGTAAGGAAAATTGTCGACGACAATCAGTGGACTCGCATTGGAAAATATGGTGCTCTGCCCGCGGATCACCAGCCCGGCGGCAGCTCCCTTGCCTGTGTTTACAATCAGCCCAGGAACATTATCCTGCAGCCTGCTGATCACATCCGTACTCACCCTGCGGTTAAACAATTCATTATCCACTTTGGAAAAAGAACCGGTGGCCCGCTCCTTCGGCAGCTCCTGGTAGCCTGTATTTACGGTTACCTCTCTCAGTTGTGCGACATCAGGTTGCAACGTGATCCGGAGATCGGCACCTACATTTAGTACTGTCTGCTGAGTTTTATAACCGATAAAGGATATGTCAAGCACTGCCCCATCGGAAACACCCTGTAAGCTGAATTCCCCTTTGCCATTGCTGCGTGTCCGGATGGTATTGTTCTCTAACTGTAACGTAGCACCTGCAAGCGGCTCATTCTTTTCATCTGTAACGATACCCCGAACCGTTCCCGGCGGTGATTTTTCCTGTGCATACACTGATGGGATGGTTGCAGACAAGGCCAGGTATAAAAAGAAAGCACCTGCATTTTTAAAAAAGGAACCGCGGGCTGCAGTTCCATGAGTGTTTAGTAAAGCGTAATAAGGGATATAAAAGATCTTATAAACAGGCCATAGCATGCCCGTTAAGCAATTTCTCATGTTTTTTTGCTTTTAGGTTTGGTTAAAGAAGGTTGATTGTTTGCGTGGAAAGCGGCGGCCTTGTATTAGCGTATGAACAAGCGGCCGCCGGCTTTCACCGGTTTATTCAGGCGGGCAAATTAATAAGGTCCAGGGTCTATTCACCGGCTCCTCCTTCTGCGCAATCGTTTAAGTGGTGAACAGCATCAAGCAGCTCATTTAGCTGAGAATAAAATGTGAACAGGTTGTCTTTCTCGATAGAGCTGAGCTCCGCAAAGTTGCCGCAGGCAGCTGCGTTAAGCAATTGCCATAAGAGTTTCTTGCTTTCTGCAAGCGTGTGAAGATCAAAAAAATCGTTGATCTTGCCGTCAGACTGTAGGTTGTTATAATTTTTAGCATCCATAAGACATTGTAAAGGGGATGCCTGCGAAAAAAAACACCGCAGGCGTGGTAACCCTACTAAACGTCTTAGAGGCCGTAGGAGGCCCGGAAACGAATAAGCAAGGCCCACGCCTGCGGCGTGAGCACTTGGACTTATCTCTCGTTTCCTGTTGAAATTTCCTACGTTTCTAAGACGAGAACCTAAGTGCGAATGCTTCTTAGTGAAGTATTCACAAAAATACTAATACATCGTAATTAACAAAATTACTCTCAAATTATCCTGTTTCCTGATTTTAGATTTTAAAATATAATTTACTATACAATAATATAATATATTATACATTATTGCAAATATTTTTAGCAACTTTTTTAGAATATTGTTCATACTATATTTAAAGCTATAATTTATAGCATTGAATAAAGACAAGAAGAAGTTAAGCCGGGGAAAAGTATTACACAAAATTGCCAAACAAAGCAATCTGAGCATCAAGGACCTCGCAGATAAAGCCGGCTATAAATATCCCACGTTTTATATACACATCAAGCGGGACGATCTGCCATTCGAAACCCTGGCTCGTTATGGCAAAGCCCTTAATCATGATTTTTCCAATGAGTTTCCGGAAATGGCCGACATCATTCTGAGCGAACCCGGGTCGAAATATTCTGAAAAAATGGGTTACGATGCGCTAATGGCCGACCGGGACAAGTGGAAAGAAAAATACATTACCCTTTCAGACAAGTATAATGCTGTAGTTGAGCGTTATCAGAAAATACTGGAAGAGAAGCTGGGGATTAATGAGGATGAGTGATGCCTAGTACAAAATATTAAACAACGCAATCTTAAATTTACAAAGATAAACGAAACTTGAGTATCAAATACGACAATCTCAGTTTAACTACATACTCATTCTGATAATGTAAGCTAAATAGCAACTATCTTCTTACTTGTAATTTTCCACCGCCTCTTCCAGCTGCCTGCTATAATTATAAATATCATCCAAACTCGTTAAATCGTATTTCGTTTCTTTACGATCTTCCCCAAAAATTCCAATGCATTTCCGGCTAAGGGTATTAAAATATAAGCGGCATATCGGCTTCCGATTATTATCATCCAGTAGAATACCGAAGTAAGATTGAACGTCGCGGGCAACTATACGCTTGGCTTCAACTTTTTTACGAATGATTGATTTTACAATATGATATCCCTCCAATTCTTCTTCTGTTGTCGTGACGCCGTTCTCGGTACCCATTACCGGATCCGCAGTAACTTTACTATCCGTTGCCACACTGTTCGCTTCTTCTTTGGTTAAAGCTGTCTTTAGCCTGCTTGTTATTGCATCGTTCAGCACCTGGTTAGACGAGCGCTTTACGAGTTCCGAAAACTGGTTCAATATCTTTTCCGTCAGTTTTCCGCCTGTATATACCTGCCCGGCAAAATGCTTGACAAATACCGGTGAAGGATTGGTAAGCTCAGAAGTAATAATCGTTTTTAACTCACTGGTGTATTTCAGATCAAGAGCTGTATTCGATATATTTTCAACATCGAAATATGATTTATGAAATTTTTTCAATTCTTCGATCTGCGCGTCTTTCATCTCAGTGATATTGAATTCAAAGAATGGCTTGTCGTCCATCTTATTCGGATCCTTCAAATCGGTATAAAAGCGATAGTTTAGCCCGTTGGTTAGCAAACTGAAGCGAGCCTTCGAAACATGAAAGTAGCGGAATAACTGGGAATTATGCGGATCGAGCTGCTCTTTATGATGTTTACACTCTATAATAAGAATTGCCTCACCGTCCTTCATAATTGCATAATCAACCTTCTCTCCCTTTTTTATGCCAATATCCGCCACGAATTCCGGGTTCACCTCGAAGGGATTAAACACATCATATCCGAGTATCTGGATAAACGGCAGTACGAGTGCATTCTTGGTTGCTTCCTCTGTCTGTATCTGGGGTAAAAGTTTTTCTACCCGTGAGGCAAGTTGTGAAATCTGATCTTTGAAATCCATTTGGTTAGTTTTTAAGCCAGCCAAAAGGCATGTTTTTGATAAGAAGGTTCACAAATATGGAAATACGATGTCAAAATATACCAATGCAAAACACCCAATTTTATACCCGTGAAACCCGCAAAACTAGCCGGGTGTTTTATCTGAAAGGGCGTAATGCTAGTAAAAAGGCTTTTTATTAAGGTATATCACGTTCGTTTTCAGTAAATGTTCTTGATTTTGTTCGCATCCATTGTTCTCACTCTGAAACGTGCTTTTAAAATCAAATCTGATTATAATTGCAAAATAATAATGTACGATTTTACGATAAACGACCTTAAGCTATTCGGATATAACAATACCTGCTAAACACTCATTTTTAAAGTGTGCGGAATTTTACAATTTTACCGGCTGGCAAATTATTCTTTTTGAAAAAAAATAACCATGAAAAGAATAATCATCACAACTGTGCTGCTAACAATAGTTTGTATAGCACAAGCACAATCAAACAACAGTCAGTTTGCGGAAGTAAGAAAAACAATTGAAGCCAGTAATGCTATTTATGCTGAACTGGCTAATAAAAACGACGGTTCCATTTTAACACGATATACAGATGATGCCTGCTTATATCCACCCAATTCGGCGCCTGTTTGCGGAGGCAAAAATATGCTTGCCTTTTTTAAAAGCGGACCGAAAGTGCATGTCAAATTTACGATCCAGCATTTGTATGGTGATCCGAAAAGTTTTGTAACAGAAGAAAGTTTTTATGAGATGGCAGATATGAGCGGTAATAAAATTGACGAGGGAAAAGTAATCGTGATCTGGAAAAAAACCGGCGCCGGCTGGAAAATGTACCGCGACATGTTTAGCAGTAACATGAAAGCAAAAAGCTGAGGTATCAGGCGTTTCTGACTATCAAAAGCCAATGTTAACGGCTTGCTGAAAATCCTGCCCGTTCTTTACGAGTGAAAGCCTTGCTTCTGATGGTGTGATCGCGGTAAACTTTTTAAACTCTTTTATGAAATGCGCCTGATCGTAATAACCGTCCTTTAGATGATTAAACCATTAATAAATTACAGCATAGGGATTAAGAAATTGAAATAGTGTAAGCAGTTAGAGCATGTCCTGTTCGGTATACCCTGGCCAAAGAAAACAACACATTAAAAATTAAACTTATTTACCATGTCGAAACTTTCGTAAAGTTAGTTTCGTAAAACAAAATAAAAGTTGCATGAGAAATATTTACTATATCTGTTTTTTGTTTAGCCTTATTATTTTTATCAGCAGTTGTAAAAAAAATGAGCCAGCTGCATTATCGGATACTGACCGAATAACCAGTGCACGTCAATACTTTGAAAAGGACATCCAGCGTTTTCAGACCGACGGCTCAGCTTCTTCCGGCTCCAGACTAAAACGGCAATCCATTTTTAAAAATGCTTTATGGAATGAGGCATATGTAAAAGATATTTCACTTGGTAAAGCCGTAGTTGTTCCCTTGCATTATGATAAAACAATATATACCAGGCGCGGCGAAGCCCAATCGTCTTTATCTTTAGATAATTTAAGTTACTTAATGATCTATGAGGGTAAGGATCATAAGATGCGGACAGAAGTGGTTACATGGATTCCCGATAACGACTTTTGGGATAAAAAGAATAAGAAAAAACTGGCTTTTAAAGGAGTTATTCTAATCGACGACTGGCAGGGTAAATTTATCAAAGGTTATAAGTATTTAGGCAATGGTGAGGTTAAAAACGTTTCTGCGGATACTTATACAGGAACCGATGTTCATACCTCGATGTTGCAATGTGTATTGGTTACCTGGTATTCTTGTTCGTCGTCCGATGGAGGAAATGTCTGGTATTGCAGTACACTTTACAGTGAGACAATTTGCGAAGATGATGGGTCAGGCAGTGGAGGTGGCGGCGGTGGAGGGGATCCGGGAGATTATCCTCCGCCGGGATATGATCCTTGCGGGCCGCCTATGACAGGTAGTGTCCATGTCTCTACATTGCCATGTAGTCCCGCTGGAGGAGGATCGGAATATGATTTGAAATATGATAGTCTAAAAAAAGACTATCCTTGCGCTGTTAAATTAATAATCAAAAAACTTGAAACTATAGCACAATACCAAAATTTGATTAGCCCTTTTAATACAGTGAATAGGCCCAATATTATATGGAATCACAGCGTTCAGGATTATGGCAATAATAATATTTATTCACTTGGAAATACAGAAAGCGATCCTTCTGGTTTGGGATTAAGTTCTACGATTAAATTTAATAATTCTGCACTAAATAACTCGTCGCTTTTACTGCTTGCCGCAACTGCAATTCATGAAACTTCACATGCTTATTCTAATTATGCAATTAAGATAAATGGGTATAATGCCCAATATCTCGAAGATTACGGATGGGTGGAATCAATGTTTACTTTTCATTTATTAGACTCGCTTCATAATGCTAATCCAAATTACATTGATCATTTCTCATTTATCGCAAATTCCTTTGACTCAATGGTGCAAACTTTATCGGCATGGGATAATAATCAACATTCGACTGACGAATATCGGATGGCAATGATGTTCGGGTTAAATAATCCAGGATCTAATGCTACAAGTTCCCAAGTAAATTTGTTAAATAATTTATATTCACAACTAATGAACAGATATAACTTAAGTGCTTCAGAAATGAATTCCTTTTACAATACTAATTTGCATGCAACGACAGATAAGCGATTACCTACAAATTGTCCTTAACTATTTAACTATGAACCTTAAGACAACTTTAAATATTCTATTCTTTGCTATTATTTCATTTGAAGCATCGGGACAATCTTACATGATTTTTGAGGTCAACAAAGGGATAAACCTTAAAAAGATCAGCGAACGGGTAAGTGTATCAGAAAATGTAATTGAACTGCAAGCAGCAGATACTACATTGTCGATATTTAATTTTTATTTCACTACTAATAATTTTAAAAAAACAGGGTTTGATAAGGAAGGACTTACAAAAAGCAAATCCGGTATCGATTATCTGCAAAATGATGTGCTGGTATCAATTGTTCCTTTAATAAAACCAGGCGAAACGCTTCGAATTAAAAACTTGACGTATAAAGAGCTTCAAAAGCTAAAAGCTATAAAGCCTGAAGAACTTTTAACAATGGCGATAGCCAGGTTAACTAAGTCAATAGATGACAGGAACTATTCCAGACCATCGCTGAAAACCTTAGAATTCAATCTCATTATTAAGGATGGGAATGCTTATCACTTGATTGAACAAATCCCATTAACAACTTTTTTTGTGACCTGCTCTGAGCCATGGTATTTCCCAAATCAATTTAAGGATGGGGTATTAAATATAGCCGAGGCTAACTATTTAAAAGCTTATTCATTTAGTGATTTGAAAAAAATTATCAACCAAACTTACGCTGGTTATATTGCAAATGAATTAAAGGGCCGCATATATCTTGAAAAGATTGATATTCTTAAGGATATATCTTCGGCACCTGTCTACCATTACTGGGAATACCCCGGGGCGGGCCCTTGGCAATTTTCGATTAAA
Organism: Hufsiella arboris; assembly: GCF_009834875.1. Taxonomy (GTDB): domain Bacteria; phylum Bacteroidota; class Bacteroidia; order Sphingobacteriales; family Sphingobacteriaceae; genus Hufsiella_A; species Hufsiella_A arboris. The sequence continues at coordinate 719,843 of NZ_WVHT01000001.1, forward strand.
AACAGAACGATTAGCAGTTCACATCCAGGCTTAGGCAGTTTTCTTTTTTTAGAAAAGATAGGCGTCGTCAATTGTACGTTAGACTTTTATTTAAATGAAAATTGGAAAAAGAACTTCGGGGAATGCTGCCAGGATTCAATTCATTTTAAAATAAAGTCTGTTAATAATATTGAGCTTTCTTCTTTTAAAAATCTTTATAATGCAACCTTGTCAAAATCGATCCGGGGAGGTGAATAAATAAAGATCAGTTTTTTCTTCGGCAGTGATTATTCTATTAAGACAACAAATTGACAGGATTGCAATAACAAATAATAACCATAAACATAGAATGATGCTATGTGCAAATAAGTCCGTTACATTAGCAATACTGACAACATTTTTATTAATGTTATTATCAGGTGCAATCATTGCCCAGCAACAAACCGACACTAAAGCGTTTGAAAAAAGTTTTGTCAGGCGATTATGGGTGCCTGCTGAAACATCCGATAGTTGCATTTCTCTAATAACGTTACTAAAAGTATTATTTACCAAACAATCAAAAATTCCTGGTATCGTATTTTCTGACAGTGCTGATTCACTTTTAAAGAAAGAGTTGAATCGGATAAAAAGCAAGTTAGACTATGCAGAACTTAAGGGCATTGCCGGAAATAACAGTGTAACCTTTATATTTCCGGTTATAATAAAGCCAGCAGTTGATCAATATGCTTGTTTCAACAAGGAGTTGACGGCTTTTGAAAATTTTAATAAGTTTTCCGGAAAAGCAATTAGCGAAAAATGTTTTTTTCGCCCGGAAATCGAAATAATCACCTACCATTCTGTTCAGTGAACAAGATTTTAAGAGATACAAATTACAGACATTTTCGGAGAAGCTTACATACGCAGTCGTTTACCCGTGCTAAATTTAAGCCAAGTTGACCAAGCGTCCCTTATTCCCGGAATCTTTAATCAAAGAGGCTATTAGGGAACGGTTCAAGTTCATAACAAAAGCCAATAAACTCCAGCCTGCAATGAAATTTTTACTGATATTTTTATGTGGGTTAGTTAGTTGCCTTTCCTCCCAGGTGTGGGCTCAAAACAAATTAAAGGCAGGTAAAGAGCAACAATTTATAAGTCAATACTTAAATGTGTCTGAAAACACTGTAAATGAAAAAAAAGAGATTCTTTATGCGGATGCCTTGTATAATGGAGAAGTAACTGCTTTTGCGGTAGCAGTGAAAAAAGACACCCTTTTTGATTTTGCCAAGAAAAATAAATATTTGATTCTTACAAAATCTGAAAAAGAAGACATTCAAACAGAATTGGCTAAAATTTCCGAACAAAGATGGCCTGATGGGATAATTCAGCATTCATCAAAACTAAGCCTGGATAGTCTAAAAGGGATTATCGGCCCTCAAGGACTTGGCTGGAATGACAATTACTATAAAAAGTATAAAACTGGATTCTATACCTTATCAAAACCGGTATTTATCAGGAATGAGACAATTTGTTTCTTCTATGCCGGCTACCACTGCGGCAATCTCTGTGGACATGGCAGTGTAGCAGTTTATCTTTTTAATAAAGGGAAATGGGAAAAATGGCTGGTGCTGGAAGAATGGCGCAGCTAATTAAAACTGCAATTTCCACCAGGTCGTAGCATCACGCTACGATTTAAATAACCTGAAGCAAGGTCCAGGAAGTGACGTGGCGGCACGTTACGACCAGTGAAATAATTGGTCCCGTTCCGATACAAGCCTTAAGCCAGAATAAATCGTAAAATATTCAGGGAATCCTCAATTTTTCTGAGCAGCGAGTCGTCAGCCCCTTTATGGAAACCTTTGATAATATTCTCAATCTCCTGTGCCTCGCTTTTAGTGATAAAATTGTTTCTCGCAAGCGTATCGAAAGAGACAAGAATGGAATACCTGGTATAAAGCTGCGTAGCCAGTCCTGAAATATTCTTCAGAATGGATAAACTGTTTTCATCGGGCCTTAACTGCACTGCATAAGCCAGCGCCAGCAACATTCCTTCCGATTGATTCCTGGCGAGAAGGTCAGTTGCCGGCAAATTGTTCCTGACGATGATCTCACCCATCTTTCTTCCAAGCTCGGCTTTTACTTTCAGCCTTTTAGCATAGTCGGGGATACTTGTTCTCGAAATAAAAGTGTCGACTAATTCCTGTAAGGCATCTTCCCGGGAGGAATTTGCCTGAAAGGAATCTTTCTGGATTGTATTCAGATCCACGGCGAGTTTAACGGTCTCAATTCTTTCCGCATTTGACGAAACTTGATTTTGTGTTGCTTCAAGACCTTTTTTTGCTTCCTCTGCCGCTTTTTTGGCACTGTTTGCTGCTTCCAGGACTTTTTCGCCAATTGTGCCGATAAAGCGCCTTGAAAATATTGCGGCGATCAGGCAAAAACCAGCAAATATCAGATAGTCAACGTCGGAAGAATGCCTGTTTACCAGGTCACTCGCGATCATTTTCAGGAAAGCAGGTACGAGAAATGCTGAACCGATCCCCAAAAGAGTATAGCGCAGGCCAGCGGGCATCCCTTTTTTATCCACAGAGATTGTGTCAAAGCCGTGGAGGTAATTTAAAAACCCACCGAATCCGCCGGCGACAATCATAATGCTGATCAATATAACTACATGAGTATCCATACCTTTACGTATCTTTTGTAATCCTCATAGTTTCCCTTTAAACAGGAATTGTCATATTCTGCGGGCTGAATGCATCTCCTTATGCGTTTGCTGAATCATTTCCATGGCATGAGTGCCTGAAACTAACCATTCAAAGCGTTGTGCGGCGTGCAATTACATAATGGAAGTTAATCGTTTCTTCTAATTCCGGAAATGACGATTTGTAGCCATTTTAGTTCATCAAACCAGATCCGGTATAAGTCAAAATTCTCCGGGCCTCCTGCTCATGCCAACCTGCGATCTAATAAAACAGTCCCTCCTTATCCGAGGTCATCCCCGCCATCCTGCTTAACGCGCTTTTTCTCAGCTGCCTGACCCGTTCAGTGGAAATTCCCAGGCATTCACCGATATCTTTCGGAGCGAGCGGTTCTTTGCCCGAAAGTCCGAAGTTCAGTTCGATGATGGTGTGCTCGCGCGTGGTAAGTTTCGCCAGCAGGCGATTGATCAGGTAACGGTCGGACTCGTCTGACAGCCGCTCAGATACGCCGCGTTCCTTGTCGCCAAGCTTGTCGAGCAAAGTGAAGTCGCCATCGGAATTTGCGAGAGGAGCATCATAGCTGAAAGTCTGTCCCGTATCATACAGGCCCTCGAACAGCCAGGATTCATCGACTTCCATAAATTCCGCCAGTTCGTTTTGCGAAGGCTGACGTTCTAGCCGCATCTCCAGCTGGTCAGAAGCTTGCCTGGTCTTGAACAAGAGGCTTTGCTTATTCACCGGGAGGCGGATCACTCTTTTCTGGTCGGCAAGTGCAGCCAGTATCGCCTGCCGGATCCACCATACGGCAACAGAAATAAATTTAAAGCCGCGGGTATCATCAAATTTATAGGCCGCGCGGATCAGTCCGATGTTCCCCTCATTGATAAGGTCGCTCAGCGGCATACCGAGGTTCTGGTATTTCTTAGCGATAGAGACCACGAAGCGCAGGTTTCCCCTGATCATATTATCTGCAGCGACTTTGTCGCCCTTTCTGATTTTGCGGGCCAGCTCAATCTCGTCCTCCTGCGACAAAAGAGGGATCCTGGAAATTTCATTCAGGTAACGGTCTGTAACATGCGTTTCCCGGTTGGTAATGCGCTGGGAGACCTGCAGGTTTCTCATAAAAAAAGAATTGGTTAGTCTCCAAAAGTGAGGATATGCCTGTCCTCATGCTACAAGTTGCATACAATCAGACAATTTTTCTTTTTAAAAGACGGTGGCCGACAATTTTTCTTTTTTATACCGGGAGAGTGGCTGTGAGCCGATAAAAATTCTTATCTCCCTCCAGTACCTTAATTAATATTTACACTAAGCGCCTGGAATTTTCTATACGGATTCAAAATATTTTTCATAAAAGCCATTTAGCATAAGCTAATACATAATATAGTTTAGCTGAATAAACCCAGCGCATTATGACACATATTGTCAGTTCTACACTAAGCCTTTCGGTTGCCGGCCCGTATTTAAAGAATGAACAGGCAGAACATGGCCCGGAAGAAAAGGAAATTCCTGTAATCGTGCAGGCCATTTGCACGGCGGCAAAAAACATCAGCGATACGCTGAGGCGGGGAGATTTTACCGGTGCAGGTCGCAATACGTGTAACAGTTCGGGAGAAATTCAGCATGCTTTGGATATATACGCCAACGAACAATTTATCGCCTCACTAACAAACTGCGGCGAATGTGCCGCCCTGGTATCGGAAGAGTGCGACGATATACTCGTGTTAAATCCCGGAGGCCAGTACCTTGCGGCAATCGACCCGCTCGATGGATCTTCCAATACCGGCGTCAACATGTCACTTGGGAGTATTTTCTCGATCTACCGGAATAATATCGGCGAAACACCGGTGCCGGGCAGTCTTTCCGATAGCACAGGGCAGCTTGCCGCGGGCTACATTTTATACGGCCCGGCGACCGTTCTGGTTTATACCACCGGCGATGGACTGAACGGCTTTACACTTGACCCGGCAAGCGGCAATTTTCTCTTGTCTCATCCTGGCATACATATACCTGCCAGTGGTTACTCGTACTCGGTTAACGAGGGCAATTACAGCTTATTTCCTTCCGGGGTAAAAGATTTTATTCGCCACTGCCGGCCGGGTAAGGCCGCCTGCTCCGCCCGATACAGCAGTCGCTATACCGGGACCATGGTGGCCGATATACACCGTATTTTATTTCATGGCGGCATCTTTATATATCCCGCTCTTTTGCCAGCCTTCCCGGAAGGCAAGCTTCGTTTACTTTATGAGTGCCGGCCTATGGCTTTCATCATCGAGCAGGCAGGTGGAAAAGCGTCCGACGGTTACCGGCGGCTAATGGATATTGAAGCATGCCGTCTTCACCAGCGTACTCCTGTTTTTATCGGCTCGCCGATACTCGTATCGCTGGCAGAAAGCCTCATAGCTGGTGCACATCCGCATTCAAAACAATCGCTAAGCAATTATAAACTATGAAGACGACAACAATAAGCCCGGGTGTTCTGCCTGGCTTTAACGAACCGCAAAAATGTTATTTCCAGCTGCCGCCTGCAGATCTTGTGAAATTGGCTTTACTAAAAAACGAAGGAACTACCAGCAGCTCCGGCGCACTCGTAATCAACACGGGAATATTTACCGGGCGCTCGCCGAAAGACCGTTACATCGTTCATGACGAACTAAGCTCCGGCCCGGTAAACTGGGGTGAGATTAATATTCCGTTCGAGGAGAATGCATTTGACCGGCTGCACCGGAAAATGACCGCCTATTTATCAGGGAAAGCATTTTTTGTACGAAATGCTTTTGCCGGCTACAACGAAGACAGCCGGATTTCGCTTCGCATCATTACCGAGCAGGCCAGCCAGGATCTCTTTGCCTATAACCTGTTCATAAGGCCGGAACAGTCGCAACATGTTGAGCCGGAATGGACGGTCATTGCCGCTCCGGGTTTCCGGGCCGATCCTGCCGTCGAGCAAACGCGGCAGCCTAACTTTTCGATCATCAGCTTCAGCCGGAAGACGATCCTGATCGGCGGCACCGCCTATACCGGCGAGATAAAGAAAGCCGTTTTTTCCGTGCTGAATTTTCTTCTTCCGCAAAAGGGAATCCTGCCGATGCATTGTGCGGCCAACCGCGGCAAGAATGGAGATGCCGCGATCTTCTTCGGACTATCCGGTACGGGGAAAACAACCCTATCCGCCGACCCGGCGCGTATGCTTATCGGCGACGACGAACACGGCTGGGACGATTCTTCAGTGTTTAATTTCGAAGGAGGATGCTATGCAAAAACGGTAAACCTTTGCAAAGAAAATGAGCCACAGATCTACCGGGCAATACGGCAAGGTTCCTTACTGGAAAATACGGCTTTTTTCCCGGGATCGGACAAAGTGAATTACCGTAACACCTGCAAAACCGAAAACACACGTGTTTCCTACCCGCTTGATTACATTGAAAACGCGCTGACACCTCCCGTTGGGCCTCCTCCGGAAAACATCTTTTTTCTTACTGCGGACGCATTCGGCGTACTTCCACCCGTTGCCAGGCTTACGCAGCAGCAGGCGATCTATTACTTTACCCTGGGTTATACCGCTAAGGTTGCCGGAACGGAGTTTGGAATAAACGAGCCCCAGGCAACATTCTCAGCATGCTTCGGCAAAGCATTCATGCCGCTGCATCCCTCGGTTTATGCAAGGTTATTGAATGATAAGATCGAAAAATATAAACCCAGCATCTGGCTGATAAATACCGGCTGGTGCGGCGGGGCGTATGGCACCGGTAGCCGGATCAAGCTGGAATACACCCGCGCGATATTGCAGGCAATATTTACCGGCGAACTGAAAAAAGCAAGATATGAGCAGCTGCCCGTTTTCAACCTGATGATACCGAAAAGCTGTCCGGGAATACCGGCAAGCCTGCTGAACCCGGCCGATACCTGGGCTGATAAAGATGCCTACTACCCGGCGGCGTTCAAACTGGCGGAGATGTTTACGAGGCAAATGGATGAGTTACTGGCAACAATCGCCTGAGGGAAAGTTTGCCATATACCATTTTTTCAGAGAACCAGCATTCATAAATAGTTCAATTAAACCGCGGCGCTTTCCCGATGCAGGGGAATCGCCGTTTCCATCTTCGATTCTTTCATCACGAAACTGCTCTCAACATGAGCAATGGCTCCCGAGCTGAATATTTTATCCATCAGGAACTGGTGATAAGCAGCAAGATCGCATGCCGCTACCTTTAAGATAAAATCATAGGTGCCCGATATATGGTAGCATTCCATCACTTCCTCGTAGGTTGTAATGGTCGACTCAAAGCACTGCATACCCTCTTTGGAATGATCTTTCAGCTGCACATTGGTAAAGGCGATAAGCTGGCGGTTCAGCTGTTTATTGTCGAGGATAGCCACATATCGTTTAATGACGCCATGCTGCTCCATCCGCTTGATACGCTCGTAAATGGCCGTGATCGACTTATGAACTTTAGCGCCAATTTCCTTGCTGGTTTGACGGGCATCCTGCTGAAGTAAAGTAAGTATCTTCAGATCAAGAGAATCTAATGATATCATAGGGGTTCAGAAATATAACTGGTTATTAGGGGTTTAAGTTAGCTATTTTCTCTGGAATTGTGAATGCATATGAAAGGTTCTCCGAAAAATTATGATCGAATCTCGCCCTGAATGTTTGCTAATTAATTTAGCATTTTTATATTTGCTTTATGACGAATCTTCTTACGCCGGCAGAAAAACTCAGGATAATATCGAAATTCATCGGCCAGAAAATCTGGGTAAGAAGTTTACAGGGTCATCTGCACAACAGGGAGCCGGAGCACCAGTTCGGCATCCTGATGGGCGTCAAGAGTAATGCCGTGCAAGTCGCAATAGGCAAGCAGCTTACCTGGATGCACCTGGATGAACTTCCTTACTATGAGCTGAAGCTTTTGCTTAAGCCCTTGTCTAAATTAACCCCTGAGATCATGAAAACCGCCAATGAGCTGCCGGTCACAGTTTTCATTACGCAATACTATACCAACCTTGGCTTTGACATGCCGGTATTTCTTGCGCCCGAACACCCCGGCAATTGTAAATATGTTCATGAGCTCGGATTAGCTGATTACCGTTCGGAGGATGAGATTATCGAAATGGAGACAAGTGTGGTATTGCGATAAATTTTAAAACCTGACACACCTTAACTTAACCTTACATAGCTGACGCGACGAATTAGATGGATGTCATTTATAACAAAATTGAAAAGAAATAGAGCTAAATTCGTTAAAGCAAGGTTCGAAGACTAAATATGAAGTCGCCGATAGACGGAACATATAAGCTATCGTGATTATTGGGGACGACTATATCATTCAATTTATAGGAATATGGATTTTCTATATGCATAAATCCTGGAGAATATTCGGCTACTAACATTTCGATGTCGTTTTTGATATCTGCGATTTCTTGATGCGTCAAGCTTCCGGGATCTACGAGAACCAGATTGTAACAATTAACAATCACGCTCAGCTGTAATAAAAAATAAGCAAATTTTTTTTTCTCGAATACTATGGACACCCTGTACGATGGTTCATTACCTATCAAAAGTGTATTTTCTATTAAAGAAATTCCAAAGAATTTGATCAACAACTGTCCTTTAAACCGTAGCCATGATTCTTGGTTAGATTCATGATATTGACAAACTTCCGTTAATTTTTTTAGTGATTTATTCCCCGGATATATTTCGAAATCATATTCCTGAATATCAGGGTAGTATTCACGAATTACATCAATTATTTGATCAATTATTTGTTGAGTCATTTATTCGTGAATTGTTATGGACAATCGTTGGGCCCTATATAGACAGCATTTACACCATCAGCTACAGTTAATGTATTCAAAGAGCCAACGGTTGCGGCATTTACGCCCAAATTTCTATTTATGTTTGTTTGTGCAAAGCTCATTAGGTCTTTTTTAATTTGAACTTGGGCGGCTATTCTGGTCATACTAGAATAGCCGCCTGCAGTAATCTTTTCTGCGACAACTTGCTCTGCATAATTCCAGGCATTTGTGATCAGCCTCCTTGGGTTATAAACATCCTGAGTGCCATTTTTAATCTTAAAGGGAAGACCAACCTCGAAAGAGAAGTTCACTTCATAATCGACAATTGTGCCTTTTTGAGTTCCACCGCCCAGTACTCCTACGAATATATACCGATAATTTGTCACATAAGCCGCCTGCCAATTGGAAGCGGTCGCTTTCAAATTAAAAGACGAAGCGCACAACAGGACGTTGGATGACAAGTTTGAGCTAATGTTCGACCTTGGATTTCCGCTACTGCCGCCTCCAGAGCTCGATCCACCGCCAGGCAAATCACCGCCGGCCGGAGGATCACAATCTGAAAAAAGCAGATCTTCTGTTACAAGGCCTGACGGATAGTAGGTAACCCAATACCAATCTCTACAAACGCTAACTGTATTTATATTGGAAGTTGACCATCCAACGGATGTTGCCACGGGTGCTGTAAACAAACCATTTCTAATGCATTCATTCAGAACATTTTTTCCTGCTAAATTATAATAAGCCAGATAGCCGTCTACTCCAGATATACTATCTACCACCTTATTACCTAACGAATGAATGTAAGCATTGGCAATTGCTAGGTCAACTTTTTTTGATTCAGTTATATCTTTACTTATAAAATTGTTAATATAAATAGTTCTAATGCCAGAACGATTTAATAATACGATACGTTTGTGCTCAACACCGATAAAGGGTGACCGCAAAGAACCTGATACGTTTATGACGACCAGATATGAAAATTTATCTATATCTATTTGTCTAGACTGGCTCTTGTCGATGTGCAATGAAATGTCTGACTTCGATATGCTAGAATCGATAAAACTTATATCTTTTTGATTTATCTGCTTACTTGCAACGTATTTATTGAAGCTCTTTTCCTTTTTGCAATAAAACTGAGATGTTAAAATAACACTTAGTATAAAAAAAGCTAAATAATTTCTTTTCATATCTGTTTTAAGAATTTAAAATTGTCACTTTAACTAAATGAGTGGGTTGTTTTTATTTCTAATTTTCGGAATAAAACTTTCTCGAAATGAAATTCAAATGCAAACAGACATATTTCGCCACATAATTGTAAAAAGATCTTAGTTATTACTTTTTTTTGCCCAAAATTGAATTGTAATTTCAATTAATTCATCTCAATTTTTGAACGTTTTCTTTGAAAAATCCTATAGAATTATACAAAATTCAAACAGAGGCGGAAAATTGCAACAATTTGTTATGTTCTATTTCAAAATATACCTGTTAAGCAGCTTAGAAAAGTGAATGCGATGTCCGACTGTTCTAAGCTTTCCAATCATCCTTTTTGCCGTCCCCGGGCTGCAACCAAACACCTCCGCCAATTGCGACGGCGATTGCGCCCGTCCTTTGCGTACAAGATCGAGCAGGTAATCCAGTTTTCTTCCGGTTTGGTAACTCATGGAGTTAGATAAGGCGGCTAAATTACGTTGCATCGTCTAATCACACTAAAACCTGTGTTGGTAATTTACAACCACAGGTTTTGGTAAACGTCCCTATACTATCCCGAATTTTAGCCCGGTCATGATAGCCAAATGACTTGATGAAATCCTGAACTATCAACCTGAATTCACATGTATCTGTTAAAAAAACTGATCATCGCCGTAGTCAGAATTGACACGACACTCTGCCAGATCCACAATTTGCTGATTGTATACCAGCAACAGCAATTATCACACTTGCCGGTCGGGGACGTGTGGTACGACAAACAGGATGTCATGCAAAAGCTGCACATCAGCGAAAGCACGTTGCTTCGGCTACGCAGGCAAGGCAAGCTGCCTTATTTTCGCATAAAGGGTAAGATCTATTATCGCCCTGCAGACTTAGACGAATTGCTGGACAAAGGAGCTTCGATTGTATAATTTATCATCTCACTTTTATTGGGCCTGAAAGGGGTCTGAAAGGGGTCTTGCTCGCCCCTTACTGGGCGTTTGTTTGGCGGAAACACTGTTCGAGCCGAAGCAGAAGCGAAGGAGAACCAAAGAAGAACCAAAGAACCGCCGAAGAAAATGTGTACTGTCTCGTCCTGAAAAACTATATGTTTAGTCGGAATTTATTTCTTGCTTTATTAAAAAGCCTTCCGCATTTTAGTGATCTTGTAATCAGTTGAATTGAAGAAAGTTATTCCTATCAGGTTTGATGGTTATATGCAGTCCGCGATGCTCTGCCGCATTGACAAAGCCGCGGCCGACCGAACTTCCCGGCTTTTAAAACCAAAACAAAAGATCGCCTCCGAATGCCAGCGCATAACTAGTGAAGCGACCAGCGACTATAAGCCTTTGTACTGCAGGATGCTGAGTGTAAGCGGGTGAGCATTCATAAGCCGGACTTTGAATTCGTTCATTCAAAATTGGCCGGGCAAACGCCGGTATCCTACTCAAAGCATAAGTATTTTACTTATCTTCATCACTGTTTTACTCGCCGCTAAATCGCATATATTTGAACTATGGAAACAACAGCTAAACCTCATATCGGAAGAAAGATCAGTCGCATCCGTGAACTGCGCGGGATGAAACAGGATTACCTGGCAACGGAGCTTGGCGTAAGTCAGCAGACGGTGTCGAGGATTGAGGCAAGTGAGACGGTTGAGGAGGATATGCTGAAGAAGATTGCAGATGTGTTGGGGGTTTCCGCTGAAGCTATCCATAATTTCAGTGAAGAAGTTTTGATTTTTCATATCCAAAATATGCACGATCAGTCGACTGCCTATCAATACAACTATCAATGTGAGTTTAATCCAATTAGTAAAGTTGTTGAGCTTTATGAGCGGCTGGTGCAGGCGGAAAAGGATAAAGTGGGGTATTTGGAGAAGTTGCTAGAAGATAGAAAATAAATCGTTTGCGAAAATAAATTAATCAATGGAGTTTTTATACATCAGGTGGGAATTCCCTTATTTATATCGCTAGGAGTGAATACAAATTTTTCAATAACACACAAGCAATAGAGTATATAGTACAATAAAGCAACCAATCCTGAAATCGTTCAGCATTTAGACGAAAGCGAATCATATAAATTATATTAAGTATTTTCTAAGCTATTCCGGTAATAATAGTCCATATTTCATTACCGATTAAAACCTTACCAATATCCTATGTCGAAAACCACTCAAATAGATGTCAAGGATTTAAAACTTGATTTAAAAAATTTTAGAACCATCCCGCAAAAGGATGAAACTGATGCAGTTAATGCAATGATTATGATAAGCCCCGATCGTTTTTGGGCACTGATGTTGAGTTTAATTGAAGATGGGTATATACCGACCGAAAATATAATTGCAATCAAATCTGCCACTGAACAGAAGGAGATTACTGTCAAAGAAGGAAACAGGCGCATAGCCGGTTTAAAACTAATTCATGGGTATCTTAATGCGGGTTCATTTAATTTGCCAACTAATATTGCAACTAAAATTTCTACAATTTCTCAAGAATGGAAAAATGAAAATTCTCAAGTTCCATGTACAGTTTATGAAGAAACGGATAGTGGAAAGGTCGATAAAATTATCAATCTAACACACGGTAAAGGTGATAAAGCGAGTCGCGATAAATGGACTTCGGTTGCAACAGCCCGTCATAATCGTAATATGAACAAGGCTTCAGAACCTGGTCTTGACTTACTCGAAAAATATTTTTTAAGCGGTAAAAATATAACCTCTGATCAGAAAGATACATGGTCAGGTGATTACCCAATAACTGTTCTGGATGAAGCATTGAAAAAAATAGCGCCTCGTGTTGAGGAAGCAAATGCGGTTGATGTTGCTAAAAAATATCCTGCTGTCAAATACAGGGACGCAGTAGAGAAGATACTTTCCAATATTGGTGTAGGCAATATTGGCTTTAAAGATGTAAGAAATACAGTTGAAGACTTTTGTGAGAAGTATGGATTGCCGTCATTACCACCAACGGCAGCTACTAATACAGCTGGCACTTCTTCTGGGACATCGTCTTCCAATAACACTATAAATAACAGTAATACTGCTAATACTAATCAAAACACAGCAACAGGTACAAGAAGTTCTAATACAAATTCCAACAGTCAATCATCTTCAAATCAAACAAATGGTGGACAAACGGGAATCACTACATCTAACACAAATTCGACCACCAATAATTCAGCCGGAAAAGCTTACGCAATAAATGACCCCAAAGGCGTTACCAAATTATTGAAAGGCTTTAGTCCTTCCGGTCTTAACAGACAAAAAGTGGTTACATTAAAAAACGAAGCGCTTAACCTCAAGCTTGATAAAAACCCAATAGCTTTCTGTTTTTTATTACGGTCTATGTTTGAAATATCTGTAAAAGCTTATTTTACAGATCAAAGCTTTCCGACCACAAAGACAAATGGCAAGGATAAAACGCTAAAAGAAATGCTAAACGAGGCTAAAACCCATTTAACCAACAACGGACAAAACAGTACTCTGATTAAGGAACTGCATGGCGCAATAACGGAATTAAACAAGTCAGAGGGGATTTTATCTGTAACCTCGATGAATCAATTGGTTCATAACTCCACATTTTCAGTAACCGAATCGGATATTTGTACTTTATTCGTACAGGTATTTCCATTATTAAAAGCTTTAAATTAATCTGAATAATAAATGGGGCAAAGTAGAACTCCCTTAAGATATCCCGGCGGAAAACAAAAGTTATCACCGTTTATTTTCGAGCTTTTAAAAGAAAATGATCTGGTTGGCGGCCATTATGTTGAGCCATACGCTGGCGGAGCAGGAGCAGCTATGGATTTACTGTTGAGCGGAAAAGTTGATAGTGTTCATTTAAATGACTCAAGTTTTGCCGTTTATGCTTTTTGGCGTTCAATTCTTAATAGAACAGAAGAATTTTGTAGGCAGATAAGGTCTGCATCTTTAACTGTAGAAGAATGGCAAAAGCACAAATATATAATCAAAAACCACAATGAATTTGATGAATTTGAGGTTGGTTTTAGTACTTTTTATCTTAATCGATGTAATAGATCCGGGGTTTTAACAGCGGGGCTTATTGGTGGAAATGACCAAAGTGGTAAATGGAAAATGGATGCGCGGTTTTCAAGAAATGATTTGATTAAACGAGTTGAGGCAATCGCTATTAACGCTACGTCCATTTCATTAAGTAACCTCGATACTGAAGTTTATTTGAGAGATTACGGAAATCAAATGCCTGCTAATACACTTATATATTTCGACCCTCCCTACTATGAAAAAGCAAGTGGACTTTATTTGGATTTTTATAAGAAACAGGATCATTCAAGGTTATCGGACGTCATCCAGCAACGAGTAAATCAAAAATGGGTGTTGTCTTATGATGGAGCGGAAGAAATTATATCACTTTATAATCAACGAAGACTTTTCCTTTATGATTTGCAATACAATGCTTCAACTGTTTATAAGGGTAAAGAAGTATTTATATTCTGCGATGATTTGCGGTTACCAGCATCATCGTGTTTATCATATATTGACAGAGGATTACGGAATATTGAAATTGAAATGCCAGTTTAGAAATAAAATTATTTACCAATGATTAACCATGAAATGGCTTCGCGATTAATTTCAACGGCATTCTTATCAAAAACAAAATTTTCTCCATCGTTAATGCGAGCTTGCAGCTCGTATTTTTTCATCACAGATTAATCAGAAGCTGGCTCTGCTAAAACTTCACAACTGCCAACAAACGCGGAGATTCTTCCTCTTCTCTCACATAGCCTTCTGCACGTCAGAGTGACAATAGGGTAGTAAGGCAGTGCGCAATGGAGTTACGTAAAAAAGCAAAAATCTGACATCCTCGCAAGACGCTAGGACGGAAGGAGATTTAGCTGGCACATGGAACTTCCTTACTAACGACAGTGAAACACCGGTCACAGCGAAATTCTTTCCTTCAGGGCTTATTTAAATTAATCTCCTTTCTTGTGCTTATGAGGCTTTAGTGACGGTGTATTTCCGGGACTTTCTTTGTTATCGTGTTGACGTTTGTCTGGTTTTCCCGTTGATTTAGCAATTCTTTTTGGACCTGGTTTAATTCCCATAATTTCTCCTTTTTACGTTATCTTTTGATTACTATAAATTTAAAAATTTTTCGAGCAAACTTATAAACGCAAAGATTCTTCTTTTTCGCGCATAGCCTTCACGCGTCAGATTGACAATGAATAGTAAGGCAGTGCGTATCGACTGGTGCTGATGCCGGTAATTGAACCTGTAAATTTATAACAGGATTATTAAAAAATGTGTAAACTTTTCCAGACGGCACAACCCGTCAGACGGCAAATCTGCAAGCTGCCTGAGCCGTCAGACGGGTAATTCCCAATCACCCACCTAACCTCCCTCAAAGGAGGAACCGAATAGTGCAAAAATTCAAACCACCGGTGATTTTATAATGCAGTGCTGTTGGCAGATGCCGCTTGTACTTTCGACTCACTATTGGAAAGGCTTATTTAAGACCGGCGCATACTGAATCGTTAGCTTAAGCCGAATAGAAAACCGGCGATGTACTTTATGCCAGGATGAAGCCTTCGACTCCGCTCAGGCTGACGGTTGTATCAATGCAGATTTCTCCTGTCGTCAAAAAGAGGGAAACGTCAAACGCCGTCAAACAACGTCAAACCCGGTCAAACGCTGTCACGGCCTCCCAAAAATGAAAATTATCACAAAACCCGCTTTACATTCGTTCCGGCAGCAGCATCGTACCGGTACAAACGAGCCGCCATAATTAACAGATTCATTAACATTTAAAAATCTCAGAAAATGGGAAAATACAACAAAGGGATCCTGGGATCCTTTAGCGGAAAAGTAGGTACCGTTATCGGCGCGAGCTGGAAAGGTATCGATTACATGCGTAGCCTCGCCAAGCCGGGCTCACGCACGGCATCGAATGATCAGATCATTCAGCGGGCGAAGTTCGCCTTAGCCTCAACATTTTTAAAACCTGTAAGCGCATTGCTGACCATCGGCTTTAAGAACGATGCCAGCAAGCAGACACCCTACAACGTAGCGACCTCGCTTTTTCTGAAAAATTCCATTACCGGTGTTTACCCGGACCTGGAAGTCGATTATGGCAACGTTCTGATCAGTCGCGGTCCGCTGAGCATTCCAGCCGGTGTGCAGTTAAGTTCTCCGGAAAGCGGAAAGCTGCAGCTTACCTGGGCCGATAACTCTGCCGCAGGTATTGCAGCCGGGACCGATAAAGCGCTGGTCATGATCTTTAATCCGGAGCAGCGCAAATACCAGACAGAAACCAATGGGGGTACACGCGGTAGTGGCGGGCAAGTGCTGGATGTACCGGCTTTCATGGGCGCTGTTGCTCATGTCTGGCTGGCCTTCATCTCACAGGACGGCAAAACACTTTCAACAAGCGTTTACGCCGGAACAGTAACCATTAATTAATTTTAAACCAAAGCGGCAGGTGGGCACGCCTGCTGCTTTTTAAATTTCAGTAATGAGAAACAAAGATTTTATTGCGAGTGTAGCCTGCGGCACCTTGGTAAGCACACTGGTTAACTTTAGTGTGGCAGATGCTATCAAAACAGCCATATTTGCCGGTATCGGCGCGTTGGTAAGTTTTTTTGTAACGCTTATCATGCGACAGCTTACCCGAAAATTCGAAAAGTGACTGCACTGCCATTTATAAAACATAAAAGCCGCTCCACTGGAACGGCTTTCTTTATAATATGCACTATAAAATTTTATCTACGCTATCGATCCTTCTTTCATCTTCTCCGCGTTTTCCGCAAATTGCAGGGCATCGATGATTTCCTGTATGTCGCCATCCATGATCGCCGGCAGGTTATACAGCGTTAAGCCGATGCGATGTTCGGTAACACGGCCCTGGGGGTAGTTATAGGTACGGATCTTTGCTGAACGGTCGCCGGTAGAAACCATGGTTTTACGCTTGGCGGCGATATCGCCGTTATGCTTCTGCAGTTCCAGGTCGTACAATTTGTTACGCAGCATTTCCATAGCACGTTCGCGGTTACCCAGCTGGGAGCGTTCGATCTGGCATACCACTACGATACCTGATGGGCGGTGGGTAAGCTGCACTTTTGTTTCCACCTTGTTCACGTTCTGACCGCCGGCGCCGCCTGAGCGGGATGTCTGCAGGTCGATATCGGCAGGATTCAGGTACACGTCTACCTCCTCCGCTTCGGGCAATACCGCTACCGAGGCTGCAGAAGTGTGCACACGACCCTGGGTTTCGGTGTCGGGTACACGCTGTACACGGTGAACACCCGATTCATATTTTAAGGTGCCGTAAACATCTTCGCCGCTTACTTTCAGGATCACCTCCTTATAGCCGCCGGCTGTGCCTTCGGTCACATCGATCACTTCGACTTTCCAGCCACGGGTTTCGAAGTAGCGGGTATACATGCGGTACAGGTCGCCGGCAAAAAGCGCAGCCTCATCACCGCCGGTACCGCCACGAATCTCGAACATGGCGTTTTTGGCATCCTCCGGATCCTTCGGAATCAGCATCAGGCGGATGTCGGCTTCCATCTTGTCCTTTTTCTCTAAAAGTTCGTCAAGGTCTGCCTTTGCCATTTCGCGCAGCTCGGCATCACTTTCTTCGGCCAGGATTTCACGGTTCGCGTCGATATTGCTTACCACGTTGGCGTAGATCTTATATTCGTCGACGATCTTACCAAGGTCCTTATACTCCTTATTGAGCTTGGCGAACCGCTTCATATCGCTCATCGTTTCGGGATTGCTCAGTTCACGTTCTACCTCTTCCCAGCGTTCCTTTATTGCTTCTAATTTTTCTAACATGATATCATTTTTAAAAGCAATGGCAGTACTATCATAACAGTCCTGCTTTACATCGCAACCCATAGTTGGAGCATTGCTAAAAACGCACAAAAATACAGTATTTCAGCCTAATTTTCAGCGCTGAGAGCTGGTTTTGACATTTCCATCGCCGAATCCTCTTCGAAGTATTTTAACTCAAGATCCTTCCCGTTAAAAACGGCATAGGAAGTATAGTTCACCCACTCGCCCAGGTTTAGGTAACGGCTGTTGCCGATGGGGATATCAAGCGGGATATGGCGATGCCCGAAAATCATATAGTCGTAAAATGTCTTTTGCAATATTTCCCTGCAGTATATCACCAGCCACTCCTGTTCATCACTTTTAAATTCATGGGGCCGCTTTTTTCCTGCGATGCGGCTGTTGAGCGACCAATAGTTGGCTATACCGATTCCCAGGTTCGGATGAACACGGGCGAAGAGCCATTGACATACGCGGCTCCGGAAAAACTTTTTCAGGAATTTATACTTGGCGTCTCCCGGGCCAAGGCCATCGCCATGGTGCAGGAAAAATTTTCGGCCGTTAAGCTCGATCACCAGTTCATCGGAACAGATCTCTACACCCAGTTCTTTCGTAAAGTAATCGAACATCCACATGTCGTGATTTCCACGGAATAAAACGATTTTAATGCCGGAGTCGGCAAGCTCGGCAAGCTTGCCTAGGAAACGTATATAACCTTTCGGGATGGCGTGCTTATATTCAAACCAGAAATCGAAGATATCGCCAAGCAGGTAAATCTCGGCGGCGTCGCGGCTTATCATATCCAGCCAGCGTACGATCCTGTCTTCGCGTTCGCGGCTTGACGCATAGGAAGGCGCACCCAAATGAAAATCAGAAGCGAAGTAAATGTTTTGCTTTCCAGGCATGCCTGCAAAAGTAAGGAAAGTTTGGATGAGTTTTGACGGTGGAGTTTGAGCAGGGTTTACGTTAATGGCAGCAATATCCTTCCGGTAGTAAACCCGGCATTCGCGTAAAGCCTTAAAGCTGTACCGCCGCTCGATCGTTGCCACCGATCAATTAAGCTTGCAGCATTGACGGGACTATCGCGGCCGATTGGTACAGAAACCTGCTTTTCAAAATCTTATAAAATGAAGGTCGGGTTACTTATACTTCGTAAATAGCCTGGTTTGATCCGCTTACTTATACAAGAATCCAGTAACATTCTGACTGGTTTTTCGTCTTGTTTAGACAGCCGTATAATTTTCGTTTATATTCGCTGATTAAGATCAAACTGATGATGAGAAAACATGTTACTTTAAGCTTGCTGATGCTCTGCGCGGCGTCGCCTCTTTTAAAAGCGCAGGAACTCTATATGCCGCGAAATATTAAAGCGGCCTATCAAAAGAACACCCGCTCGGCTGATGGAAAGCCAGGGAAAAATTACTGGCAGAACCACGGCAAGTACGATATGGCGATTACCGTCGACGCGAAAACGAAGATGGTTAGCGGATCGGAAACAATTCAATACACCAATAACAGCCAGGATACGTTGAAGGGTTTGGTTATCCGCTTTGTAAATAATTTACATAAACCTGAATCGCCACGCGGCGGCCAGGCCAGCCAGGATTTTTTAACAAGGGGCCTTGAAATAACTTCATTCTCGGTAAACGGTGAAACGTATAACGTTGATGCCAAAAACTGGGGAACAACAGGCGATGTCCGTTTAAAAAAAGCGCTGCTTCCAAAAACATCAGCTACTGTTAAAATCGACTGGAACTACCCTTTATCAAAAGAAAGCGGCCGTGAAGGGCAGATTGACAGCACAACGTTTTATGTAGCTTATTCATACCCGCGTGTTTCGGTGTACGACGACTATAACGGTTGGGATCGTCTTCCGCACACCGACAGGCAGGAGTTTTATAATGATTTTAATGATTATGTCTATTCGGTTAAGGCGCCAAAGAATTACGTTGTTTACGGAACGGGCGATTTCCTGAATCCTGATGAAGTTTTGCAGCCGACTTTCGCGGATCGTTTAAAAAAATCATACAAATCAGGCGAAATTATCCACGTAGCGAACGCTGAAGAAATGCGCAGCGGAAAGGTTACCAAACAAAATGAATGGAATACCTGGAAGTTCTCGGTAAATAACATTTCTGATGTATGTTTCGGGCTAAGCAATCACTACGTTTGGGACGCTTCAAGTGTGATAGTCGACAGTAAAGCCAACCGTCGTACAAGTACACAAGCTGCTTATGATGAGAAAGCGGCCGATTTTCCTGGTTCCGTTGACTGGAGCAATAAAGCCCTGGCATGGTTTTCAACAAACTGGCCCGGAGTAGCGTACCCGTTTTCAAAGATGACCGCTTTCCAGGGATTTGCAGATATGGAATACCCAATGATGGTAAATGACTCGTCGACCCCGGATCCAAAATTCTCGCAATTTGTGCAGAACCACGAGATCGCCCACACCTATTTTCCGTTTTACATGGGTATCAATGAAACCCGCTACGCGTACATGGACGAAGGCTGGGCGACAACACTGGAATACCTGATTGGTATCGACCAGATCGGCAAAGATGCTGCTGTTAAAGCTTACAAAGCATTCCGCGTAAATCGCTGGATTAATGACCCTTCAACGGAAGAAGATCAGCCTGTTATCGCTATGTCTACGCAATTATCGGGTGCCGGATATGGGAATAACGCCTATGTTAAAGCGTCGTTATCATACCTTGCGTTGAAAGATATGCTTGGCGATGACTTGTTCAAAAAAGCGCTTCACACATACATGGATAACTGGAACGGCAAACACCCGATTCCATGGGATTATTTCAACTCCATGAACAGCGGATCTGGGCAAAATCTTAATTGGTTTTTCCAAAATTGGTTCTTCAGTAACAACTATATCGATCTTGCAGTTGAAAAGGTAAACGGAAACACCGTCGTTGTAAAAAACATTGGAGGTTTTGCTGTTCCTTTTAACGTAAATGTGGAGTACGCCGACGGCAGCAAGGAAACATTCCATCAAACTCCGGCAGTTTGGAAGGCTAATGAAAAAGCAGCAACGGTCACTTTAAAGTCGTCGAAAAAGATCGCTTCAGTGGTTTTGGATGGTGAAATATTTATGGATGCGAAGCCGGCGGATAACAGCTGGAAGGCAAATTAACAGGGCTCATAAAAAACGACACGTCGTTTTACTAAAGAGGACGCGGCCAATTAAGAAAAAGGACGCGTCCTTTTTCTTCGACGTATGTAACAATGACCGCTTTCAAACACTCGGTTTAAAAAACGTTTTAAGACTGCTTCGTACCTCGCAGTGACGCAATAAAGAATATCTTATTTCTCTTCCAACGGCTCATTATGCAAATGCACCGGCTTTTCGCTTTTCGATTTCATTTTAAGGTTGAGCATTTCGACCAGTACCGAGAACGCCATAGCGAAGTAAATGTATCCCTTCGGGATATGCTGCTCAAATGCTTCGGCAAGTAAGGAAACACCGATCAGCAACAGGAACGACAGCGCCAGCATCTTCACAGTCGGATGATTGTTAACGAAGTTGCTTATGCCTCCGGCCGAGAACATCATAATAATTACCGCGATAATAACAGCTGCGATCATCACCTCAATATGCTGCGCCATACCCACGGCTGTAATTACCGAGTCGAGCGAGAAAACAATGTCGAGTAGCAAAATTTGGGTTATCGTTCCCCAGAAAGACATCGGCGCCTTGGCAGTATTTTCGTGATCTTCCCCTTCTAATTTATCATGAATCTCGGCAGTACTTTTATAAATCAGGAATAACCCCCCGATAAGTAAAATTAGATCACGCCCCGAGATAGCTGCCTTTTCCAGGATTTCAGGGTTTGTAACTCCCACCCATTCGCCCATGTTAAATAACGGCGTAGTAAGTGTCATGATCCAGCTTAGCGATAATAATAGCAATACGCGTGTGATCATCGCCAAACCCAGGCCAAGCTGGCGCGATTTCTTCTGTTGGTTTTGAGGAAGTTTTCCCGAAAGGATCGAAATAAAAATGATGTTGTCGATACCCAAAACAATTTCGAGCACCGTTAAAGTGATAAGCGATATCCACGCTTCGGGTTGACTAAGCCATTCCATAATTTCCGGTTACGTATAGTTCCCGAAAATAGGGGAAGCATTCGAATAAAAAAACCTTCCGGAGAAGGTTTTTGTGTATGGTTAATAATAGTTGATCTATAAGAAGTTAACTGAGCCGTAGTTCGAGCGGATAATAACCCTGGAATCTGATCCTTTTCCGTAAGTACCCTTGTAATTTTTACTTGGGCTAAAACCTTTGGCGCTGTCATCAGGCGTTTTGCTAACAATGTTCACTTTACCGTCGTCATATTTAAACCCTGCGTAATTAACGGTTACGTCAAAATTAAAGCTTGATGAAGTGTCAAAGCCCAGTGATACTGAAGAGTATGAAGCATCAACATTCAGGTTTTTAACATTCCTGTCGATCTCACCAACTTTAAACCCACCGGTATAACGCAATGTGATATCGCCATCTCCGCTTAACTTCCCGATCTTAGCTGAAGAATAGCTCACATCGGCATTCAGTTTTTCAGCTGCGCCAAGGTTTAAACTGCCATATTTCACACTCAAGCTGCCAGAACGTAGGCTTTCAATATTCGCAGATCCATAAGAAACTTTAATATTATTGGCTGCATTGCTCAACGTCTTGCCGCTAAAACTTCCATAACCTGAAACTATGTTAAGAGGACCTTCAAAATCTGGAACTTCTGTACTGCCGTATCTGTTTGTCACGTCCAGTGGATTTTTTGCAGGCATGTAAACGGTATAATTGATCCAGACGCCACGTCGCTCTTCGTTTCCGTTACTCCGGCGAACGCCCCACCAGCCATTGTTACTTTTGGTAATAGCTGTTTTAAAACTAATAAGGTTGCTGGTTTTAGATTCGTTAATAACTACGCCGTCGAGCATTTCTTGGGCGCGGCTGTCAGAACTGTCGTAGGCCTTGATGTCTACATCAACACGGACTTCGTTTTTCGCCCAGGTGTTAATGACAACTTTTCCGTACTGGTTATCGATTGATAATTTATCGTTTTTATCTACCGAGTATGACTTGCTGATCGTTTTTGATTTTTCGATTCCTTTGTAATCGGGATCTAACCCTTCAAAGCTTTTACCAAAATTTTCAACCTTTAAATCCTGAAGATCTACGTTGATATTATTATTGATTTTATTCCAATCAATAGCAGCCAGCTTTGAATTTACAAGATCAAGACTCTTTTGAGAAACATTAAGCTGCGACAGTGCCTTTTTCGAAGCAAGCGCGGCTTTGTCGCTGACATCTTTTATCTTCAGTTTGAACTCTTTGCTGTTAATATACTCGAGTTGTTTTTGCGAGATTTTCAGCTGCTCTTTTGATATTTTCAGTGCATCCTGCGCTTTTAGATTTGCATCATTCAGCACTTTTTGCAGTTCCTTGTCGTCAATGAATTTTTCCGGAGGCTCGGGCGCTATAACCGTAGCATCAGGCGCTACCGGTGGAGCCGGAGGTGCAGGCTGTACTTTAACCTGCGCATTTGCAGCGTTAAAAGCCAGTAAAAAGGCGAGCGTTTTATATACTGTGCGTATCATTTTTTTGTTCTTGTTTAATCTGATTTATTTGTTGTATAATGGATAACTGCTGATTTAACACCTGAATTTGTGATTGCAAGTTCCGGATCATTGCTTTCACTGTTTCTTCCTGGTTGGGACTGGTTGGTAAATCACTTTTAAGGCGTTGATAATTCAATTCCATCTTTTTAATCTCCGACGAGAATTCGCTGTACAGCTGCGGATTTTCTTTTTCGATCTGCTTTAGCTCATTTCGCTTGGTTTCAATCATCGATGCGTAATGAACCTGTTGCTTTGCCAGGCCGGGACTAATATTGCTGATATCTGCAGCTTCTTTTTTCTGATAATTGAAAAACAGGATTCCCGCGGTTATCGCAATAAGCAGGGAAGCGGCAATGCTCAAAACAAAACTTAAGCGGACTACTTTATTTTTTTTTGCAGAGGCTTTTTGTTCGTCAAGCTTCTTTTCAATTTTGTTCCACAAATCAGCAGGCGGCTCAAATTCGTCGAGTTCCCGTCGATTTTTCTTAATAAAACTTTCTAATCTGTCGCTCATAATCCTTTTCCTTTATTAATTATAACTGATACCATAATGCTTGAGCATTTCTATTAATTTACGTTTGGCCCGCATAAACTGGGTTCGTGATGTGTTCTCGCTGATCTTTAAAATATGAGCGATTTCTTCATGATCATATCCCTCCAGTAAATACAACGAAAGCACGACCCTGTAACCATCCGGCAGCATTTGTATTGCCTTTTTCACTTGCTGAACCTGGTACTGTATTTCCGTATCGTCCGACTGTTCTTCATCTGCAACATCTTCTACGTTCGTTTCATCCAGGGCAACCAATTCCATTTTCCTCTTTCGCAGCTGGCTGATTGATTTATTAATTACAATCTGCTTCATCCACAATCCGAATGTCGTTTCCTGCCGGAAATCCAAAATCCGGCCGAAAGCGTCTACGAAAGCATCCTGCAATACATCTGCAGCTTCAGCCGTATCATTTACAATTCGCATAGCAACGTTGTACATAGCCTTTGAATACAGCTTGTACAGTTCGTATTGTGCCTTACGGCTTCCATGCTTGCATTCAACCACCAGGTTGTAATGCTGATCTACAAAAACGGCTTCCAAATTTTTAAGCTTTCATTCATCAGACGCAGCGTTTTTCACAACGTTGCACCGCCATAAAAATACTTGAAATAACGGATACGGTAAGCAGTGGAACTGCGTAGAGTTGATAGTTTCGTTTGCATATTTCAGGCTATTAGCTACAATGTACCTGTCTTAACTTAATAAATTTTCCAGGTTGTTTTGGGCGTTGCCTGCGGCCCGGGCTTTTCGTTGCAATCTTTTCCGCCCTCCGGGACGAAAAAGGATTTTCACTGCAATCCCTAACGCGGGCCGAACCAATTGGCGGCGGTTTCCGTGAGACGTCCGTTCATCGAAAACCGATAAAAACGGCTACCGGCCAATGTCATTAAGTAAAGCAAATTACGGTCGGGCTTAGGTGCTCGAAGTCCTGTAATTTGCTTGCTTCGTTTTAAAAAATGTCGCATTTCGAGTGCCTCAATGTGACATTTTTATTGGGTATTCTCTTTACTTAATGACATTGGGATACCGGCCTGGTGCGCAATGCCCGGAGGCGTATAAGTTGATAGCCGGACCGGCGGCAAATAGCAACAGCATCTGTTCGTTTTCAAAAGGTTGACGTTCGTTGGTTAACGGTTCATAGATGATTCATGCTGATAATCATATCTTGCAGGAGTATATGATTCCAGGTCTATTTAAGTAACTATAAAAAATGCAGGCTTTTCGTTTTTTCACCCCGCATTTTCACTGCAAAAGTTTATAAAATTCTCGTTACCGGATTTTCCCAACGAAAAATCGCTCTATATTTAATCTTTTATAATTAGCGAATGAAAAAACTGTTACTCATCTTGTTTTTGTCAGGGTGTTTTCTGGAAAACCATGCCCAGGAAACATTTCCCGTTAACGGATCATACGATATCCGTCCCGGATTATTTGCATTTACTAATGCAACGATCGTAATTAACGCCGATCAAACTATTCAAAACGGCACTTTATTAATTAAAGACGGCGTTATTGAATCGGTAGGAACGCAGGTTACTGTACCGAAAGGTTATGTTTCGGTCGACTTAAAAGGTAAATATATTTACCCCTCGTTGATTGACGCGTTCAGCACCTACGGCATGCCCGAAGCGCCACGGCAAGCTTTCAACGCCGGAGGCGGCCGCACCGTGCGTCAGCAGGTTTTCACAACTACAAAACCCGGCGCTTACGCATGGAATGAAGCCATCAGGCCGGAAATGAACGCTAAAGCCGTTTTCAGCGTGAACCAAAAGTCTGCTGAAGATTTCAAGAAGAACGGTTTTGGTATAGTGCAAACGTTGATCAGGGACGGGATTGCACGCGGCAGTTCGATGGTAGTTTCACTTGTTGATGATGCAGCACAGAAAGTAGTTTTAAAAGATGAGGCCGGAGCTCAGTACTCATTCAGCAAAGGCACCGCGGCGACAAATTATCCCTCATCACTTATGGGGTCGATCGCTTTGTTACGCCAAACCTATTATGATGCTCAATGGTATAAATCGCAGAACAAGGAATACAATATCTCGCTTGCAGAATTTAATCGTCTCCAAAATCTGCCGCAGTTTTTCGAAACCGGGGACGTACTGAATGTTTTACGCGCAGATAAAATTGGCGATGAGTTTGCCAAACAATATGTTTTCAAAACGGATGGAAAAGAATATCAGCGCATTGACGCTGTTAAGGCAACGGGCGGTAGTTTTATCATCCCTGTAAGCTTTCCAAAGCCTTACGACGTCGAAGATCCTTATGATGCACGGGATATTAGTTATAGCCAGTTAAAAGATTGGGATCTGGCCCCGACCAACCCGGCGGTATTGGAAAAGGCAGGCGTAAAATTCGCTATCACTTCCTATGGATTGGACAAACCCGCAGATTTTTGGACGAACATACGTACGGCGATCGAAAACGGGCTGAGCGAGAAACAAGCGCTGAAATCACTCACAGAAACGCCGGCCGAACTCCTCGGAATATCATCTAAAACCGGTAGCCTGGCAAAAGGAAAAAATGCCGATTTCATTATAACCTCAGGCAATCTGTTTAAAAAAGAAACGATTATTTATGAGAACTGGATCGATGGTAAGCAGTATGTCGCGAACAAAATGGATGTCCGCGACTTACGTGGCAACTATGCGCTCAATATTGACGGCACATCTAACCTAACGTTAAAAATTGCAGGATCAGCGTCAAGTTATGAAGTTACGGTTGAACGGGCTGCCGATAGCGCGAAGGCCAAAGCAAACTTCTCACGCAGCGGCGATATGGTGAGCATGAACTTCGATCTGAAAAAGACCCCGCCTGTTTCAGTTCGTTTAAGCGGAGCCATTACATCATTAAATCCGGTTACGATTAAAGGCGATGCTGTTTTCGCTGATGGCAGTTCCGGCAAATGGGCGGCAATATTTAAGCAGGCTATCAGCGAGTCCGCAAAACCGGAGCTTGCCAAGGCCAGCGTTACTCACGGACCTGTTATTTATCCGTTTACCGCTAACGGTTACAGCGCTGCTCCTAAGCAAGAGGCCATCCTTTTCAAAAATGCCACGGTGTGGACTAATGAAAAGGATGGAATTCTGCAAAATGCCGACGTATTGATCGAAGGCGGAAAAATCAAAGCCGTAGGCAAGAACCTTTCTGCCGGAAACGCGAAGGTGATCGACGCAACCGGCAAGCACTTATCACCGGGGATCGTGGATGAACACTCGCACATTGCGGCAACCGGAGGCATCAACGAAGGAACCCAGGCCGTCTCAGCTGAAGTTCGGATAGCAGATGTTCTGAATTCGGATGACATTAATATTTACCGGCAACTTGCAGGAGGAGTTACTACTTCACACATTCTGCATGGCTCCGCTAACCCTATTGGAGGCCAAACGCAACTGATCAAACTTAGATGGGGCAAAACACCTGAACAGTTAAAATTTGAAGGAAGCGATGGTTTTATCAAATTCGCTTTGGGCGAAAATGTGAAGCAAAGCAATTCCGGTGCTTTCATTACCGGACCAATGCGTTTCCCGCAAACACGTATGGGCGTGGAGCAAGTTTACATCGATGAATTTACCCGGGCCAAAGAGTATAAAGCCGCGCGTTCTGTAAAAGGAAATACGGTAAGAAGAGACCTGGAACTTGATGCAATCGCCGAGATTCTGGACAAAAAACGATTCATAACCTGCCATTCTTACGTACAGTCTGAAATCAATATGCTGATGCATGTTGCCGATTCGATGGGTTTCAAAATCAACACATTTACTCACATTTTGGAAGGCTATAAGCTGGCCGATAAGATGAAAGAACACCATATAGCGGGATCAACATTTTCCGATTGGTGGGCTTACAAAATGGAGGTCGCCGAAGCAATTCCTTATAATGGAAAGCTAATGCATGAAGTTGGCGTATTAACCGGATTTAATTCAGATGATGCCGAGATGGCGCGGCGTCTTAACCAGGAAGCCGCAAAAGCAGTTACTTACGGAAACCTTTCACAGGAAGACGCGCTGAAGCTGGTAACATTGAACCCGGCAAAAATGCTGCACGTAGACAACCGGATTGGAAGTATCAAAGCAGGAAAAGACGCCGACCTTGTTCTCTGGTCAGACAATCCTCTATCCATCTATGCAAAAGCCGAAAAAACTTTCGTAGATGGAATCGCATACTGGGACATTGATGAAAATGCAATAAGAGAAAAGGATATGAAGGCCGAAGAAGGCCGGATCATTCAGCGCATGCTCGAAGCCAAAGGCAACGGATCCGCGGCTCAGCGTCCGGCATTTCAACGACCGAGATTATATGAATGTGAAACATTGGAAGAAGATGCTTTTAAGGATTTCACTAAGTAACCCGAACCAACATGAAAAAAATTATAGTTAACTTTTTGTCTGCCTTACTTCCGGCATTAGCGTTCGGACAGGCGAATATCGTACCCGCAAAGTCACAAACGGCTCCTGTCATTATCAACGGAGCGACTATACATACCGGTAATAACCAGGTAATCAATAACGGATATTTAATTCTTGCTCAAGGGAAAATAACAGCTATGGGTGAGGGCAGTGCTCCTGTTACAACCGGCGCTGAAATAATCAACGCACAGGGAAAACACGTTTATCCGGGTTTTATTTGCCCCCTGACTGACCTTGGCCTGGTGGAATTTGAAGCTGTAAAAGCCAGTGTCGACAATGAAGAAACAGGAGATTTAAATACACATGTCCGTTCGATCGTAGCCTACAATACAGATTCGAAAGTTATTCCAACCGTACGATCAAACGGCGTTTTGATGGCGCAAATCACACCTGAAGGCGGTCTGATTTCGGGGCAATCATCTGTTGTAGTCTTGGATGCCTGGAACTGGCAGGACGCAGCTTACAAAACAGACATTGCCATGCATGTAAACTGGCCGGTGATAGCACAGCAAAGATTCGGGCAGACTTCAGGTCCCCAGTTTTTAGAATTGCAAAAAGATCGCATTCAAAAATCGATCGATGTATTGAACGAGTTGTTTTCCCAGGCAAAAGGTTACAGCGAGCTGGCCAAACCGGCAGTTATTAACACCCGTTTTGAGGCTATGAAAGGCCTGTTTGATGGAAATAAAAAACTGTTTATTGAAGCAAACAAGGCGAAAGACATTCTACAGGCAATAAATTTTTCAAAAAAATACAATGTTAAAGCTGTGATCACAGGCGGCGCCGAGTCATACCTGGTTGCCGATGCACTAAAAGATAATAACATTCCCGTTATTTTACGTGAGACGCAAACGTTGCCGGATAAAGAGGATGACGACGTCTACCTTCCATACAAACTTCCTGGCTTATTACAAAAAGCGGGTGTTACTTATGGTTTAACCGGAATTGGTTTCTGGCGGCAACGTAATCTTCCTTTCGAAGCCGGCAACGCCGTTCCTTATGGGTTGACAAAAGAGCAAGCTCTTTCGATGATCACCTTAAATAACGCGAAAATCCTGGGTATCGATAAAACTACGGGAAGCCTGGAAGTTGGAAAAGATGCAACTCTTTTTATTTCTAAAGGCGATGCGCTGGATATGCTTACATTAAACGTTGAAGAGGCTTTTATTCAGGGTAGAAAGATCAATCTTGACAATCTTCACAAACAGCTTTATAAACGATACGCTGACAAGTACGGAGTTAAAGCAGAATAAACTTAAATTTCGATAAAAGGAAAACGGCATGGTTATTTATCATGCCGTTTTTGCTTAGTGTCTTATCCGGCAAGCCCGCTTAACATACTAAATGCAATAATACCAAGGACGATAAATGTTATAACAACATATAGGTAATCCTTTTCAAGAACAAAGCCGACGATAGAAAAAATAATTCTTGCGATTGGAGTTGCAATCAGCACCAGCACTCCCAGCTGAATAATTGCCGTGCTTTGTAATTTAAAAACCTCCGTAAAAATCGACTTAATATTTTTGAGGTCTTTTGGCTCTCCGGAGAAAGTATGATAATGAGGTTCGGCCCTGCCATGTTGAAATAGATATAAAATGCCGCCAATGAGCACGACAGTTGCAGCTATCAAAACCCCGATCCGAAGGAGTGAACCCATTATCGTTTCCAGGTCGGAATCTTTAACATGCTGACCTTGCTTCATATTTTCCCGTTTAACCCGTTGTATATCATCTGAATTGCCAAAAAAGTAATCACGATGGCAAATACAACACGAAGCGATTTCGTCTGCGCTTTCACCAAAATTTTAGATCCGGCAAATGCACCGGCCAAAACGCCCAGCATTACCGGCATCGCCAAACCAGGATCAATATATCCCCGTTCGAAATAAACGCCCGCGCTGGCCGCCGCGGTAACGCCTATCATGAAATTGCTGGTTGTGGTTGAAACTTTAAAGGGCAGTTTCATGATGTTGTCCATTGCCAGCACTTTTAGTGCACCGGATCCTATGCCGAGCAACCCCGAAAGCACGCCTGCAATCATCATCATAAAAAAACCGCCAGGCACGTGCTGAACGGTATAATTTATTTCGCCAGCGGCAGTAGGATAGCTGCTGTTCAGTTTTAACAACGCCGCCAGCCTGTTAGGCTTGCTGGCGATTATCTCCGCATGTTTTTTAAAGGAAAGGGCAGCGGAAAGCACCAAAACCAATCCAAATATTACGGCAATCATGTTAGTTTCGGCGTAGACTGCTATAAATGCCCCGATTACTGCGCCGACAGTGGTTGCGATCTCCAAAAACATACCAACCCGGATGTTTGAAATTCCTTCTTTCACGTAGGCGGCGGCTGATCCGGACGATGTAGCAATTACCGAAACCAATGATGCTCCGATTGCATAGTGGATATCAACCTTCAAAACCAATGTAAGTAATGGAATGATTATTACACCGCCGCCGAGGCCAGTTAAAGATCCGATCAAGCCTGCTAAAAAGGCGCCAAGAAGAATAATTAACGTGAGGACAAGAACACTCATCAGCGAAGGGTTTCCGCCAAATTTACTTTAATTCTTTTAGTCGCAATAACCTAGGTGATTTTTATAGAACTCTTTAAAACAGATGTATCAAATATGCCATCAGCTTGTATGACAGGTAAGCGATAAAAATCAGAAACGCAATAGCAACAACCAGGACTGTTATGATAATGCCCGTTCCGCTACCCTGATGTTTTCCTTCTATGTAATGCTCTTTAAGTAGGCGGATATTTTTGGTGTTTGCCTTGTATACAAAATCAAACAACTGGCCAATAAGCGGAATAGCTCCGATCGTCGCATCGAGCAAAACATTGAGGGTCATTAAAATGACTATTTTTCTACTGGCCCCATGCCTCGCCATGGTAAGAACCAGCAGGATGGAGATCAGGAAACCGGAGATGTCTCCGGCTACAGGAATGAGGTTAAGAATTGGGTCGATGCCAAAACGAAAATTAGTTCCCGGGAGTCGGAATTCTTCATCCATCAATTTCGATGCGCGTTCTACCCAATAAAGCTTATTTTCGCTGACAGCTTGTTTCATTTATTTGCAAAGTCCGGAAGATCTGGTGAAGTATAGCGGGAAAATGCGATCGACTGCCCGATAAATTTGAAATGCCAGTATCCTTTTACTTTTAAAATTCCTTTGTCGGTAAAATATGCATACGAACTCCATTCCCGGCCGCTAATAGCATCGTAGATTAATCCGTCATCCCATATATTGCCCTCAGGATCATATTTTAGGTTTCGAAGTACTTGCATTCCTGCAATTCGGCGTTTTCTAAGTTTAGGATCTGGATTTTGGTCATCTAAGCGCGTATTCATTGGCCGTGACGGATCATCCCTGTCATCGAACCAAACGATCTTTGCCTTGTATTCATCATCCTGTGGATCTTTATAAACTTGAACGATAAGGTTTTTTTTCTCAGAAATCCACCTGCCGAGTATACGATCCTCTCCCGACGTTTTTTGCGCCAGGCTGAGATTAATGCTCAGCAAGCTTAATATAAAGGTAAGTGAGATTGCTGATGTCATTTTTGTGGTTAATAAAAAAGGCCGTAGATAATTCTACGGCCTAAGTATACTAATTATTGTGCGCGGCCAGTCTTTTTATCTTTACTTCGTCCGATAAGGTAACCTGTACCTGCGCCTACCAAACCACCAACAATAGCTCCCCGGCCATCTTTTTTATCTACGGCAATACCAGTTATCGCACCGGCACCAGCACCAATAGCGGCGCCTTTAGCGGCAGAACTCCAGCCTTTTTTCTGTTGAGCAGGTTGATCATTTGTGTACGACTGTGAATAACCTGCAACCCGGCTACCACCAGTACGCGATGATGCTCTCGCCCTTGCTGTGGCAATAGCCTGTGCACTATCTATTGAGCGTTGTCTTGCTTTAGCAGCAGCAACACTTGCTTCCGCTCTCTTAAAGCTATCTAATCTCATGCTGTCTTTTACTGCTTTTACAGCGGCCTGTCTGTCTTGTTCCCTGTTGTTATTACATGCAGCTAAAATTCCAACCGCTGCAATCACGCATAGTATCTTTTTCATGATGTTTCTTTCTTTGTTATTCTGGTGTATAGAAAAAACAATGCCAAACACGGAAATGCTATGTCAAATGTGTTTTAACATTAAATAGCACATTTATACAGATTGGATTTTGAATATATTTCCAGACAGTTTTCCAGACTAAGCGACATCGTTCGCTTGTAATTACGATAAGAGGGTATCGTCACCATCTTATAAACAAAAAAGGATGGAATTTATCCATCCTTTCAATTTGCCTCGGCAAAGCTTATTTTATCGTTAAAGTTTCGGCCACCAGTTTTTTAGACCAGCTATTTGGATATGCCTGCCATTTTAAAAATCCATAATTTGATTCCAACAAGCTATTCTTTTGTGGCTCATCAAGCAACTCATAGCCCATAACTACTTGAACTCTTGGATTTTTTTTGCACTTTTCTAAAAAGCTCGTGATGAACTTTTGCTGGTTCTCTTCGTCAACACCATTATTTTTAAATCGTTGTCCGAATTCAGTAAACCAGATTGGTTTACTGAACGTACCTGATAATTTTTTTGTAATGTCATCAATTTTATAGGTAGTGCCTGCAGCAGCTGATTCCATTTCTGAATACCAGTGATAAGCAATAATATCATACTTTACACCATAATTATCGAGCAGCCAAAAAAACGCATAATGCAACCAGCTTGCATCAACCATTGTTTTTGCGCCGGGATCCATTTCTTTAATCCCGACGTCCATTCCTTTTAAATATGCTGCAATAATTTTAAATTTTGCGGTGTCATAATGTGACTGGCTTTGTCCGCTCTTTCCTGCTAAAAGAATTTTTAAATCCAGTTCATTTCCAAGTTCATAATAATTAAAGTAAGCACCATATTTTGCCGCAAAATTGCCGCCTATTTTTTTTCCCGCTTCGTATGACGCAGACTCGGTTGCACTCATATTAAGAGTTCTCGTGTACAGAACCGGCAAAATATTTACTTTGCCTGCAATTGCAGCTTCCTTTAATGGATTGTACAGATATGGAACAGTAATGGAACCATCCGACATTGTTGTAACATCTACCCTATACCAAGTCATCCCCATACTTTTAAGAAGTTCGACCTGTTTTGCGGCCGTTAAGTAACTATAAGCACCTGTTCCATCCAACGGGTGCCCATTTATTCCTAGCTGCAAACTTGATCCAGCCAGAATTGGAGATGTGCTTGTGCTTTCTAGTGCTGCTGCGGATAATTTATTTTGATCGGATAAGGTAGGGGTTGAAATAATTTCGCCTTTTTTACATGATTGTGTGAAAATTGAAACAGCAACAAGACTAATAATCACTGTTTTTTGCAAGTAAGAATATTTAAACATTTATTAATATATTTTAAAATTATCGGCTTATACGGTCAAAAAATTTTAAATGTTTCAATTAAAATCCTTAAAATTACGAATTTATAAAAAATTAAATTTTTAAAACAATTTTGACTCGGCACGATGTTTCACGAAATTTCTCACTTTTTTCACACTCTAAAATTTCTCATAAGTTATTGTCCAGATGTTTCAGAACATGGATGGATATTGGAGGATTGAAATAATGCCAGAAATTACATCCAGAAGAATGATGATTATCATGAAAACTTCGCAAACAATTCATTGAAAAACTTCCGAAGTTACCCAGTGACCAGACATAATTGCCGGCTCTACCAGTCGTAAAAAGCTCTGCCAGGTGGCTTGCTTTGCAGAAAAGACTTTTATTTCAAAGTCAGCCTTGAATCGCATTGAAACAGAAGGATTTATTACCAGTGATTAGGAATAATATAAAACAAAAAAAAGAAGCTTCTGATGGGCAGAAGCTTCAAACTAACCAATTATAAACCTAAATTAAACGAAAGGTTGCTGTAGGGGTAGGAGTCGAACCTACAAGGAGTGGTTAGTTCGCCGAAACGAATTTCCCAGAATCTCCGCCACCGAGACAAGGAGGTGTGTCTGCCAATTTCACCACCCTACAAAGATCGATCAATCTTATTAGCTGATTGATTAATACAAATGTAAGGCAATTGATTTATTTATTGCAAATTTTATAAGGAATTATTTTAATTTTTGTAATTTTTTTATTTACTTAGATCATTAATTAGAATCCTTAAAAAATTACATGGAAAAACGGTCGCCAAATTTAGAAATTGATAATCTCGACATGCAGATTTTATCATACTTGCTTGAGGATGCAACAATTGCTTACACCGAAATTGCTAAAAGATTAATCGTCTCAGGAGGTACAATTCACGTCAGAATGAAGAAAATGCAGGATATGGGTATTATTAAAGGCTCAAACCTGATTGTCGACGCTCAAAAAATAGGATATGACGTGTGTGCCTTTTTAGGAATTTTTCTTGAAAAAGGATCGGCTTACAAAGACGCTGTTGAACAACTTAAAAAGGTAAAGGAAATTGTTGAGCTTCATTATTGCACTGGTGCATACAGTATGTTTGCAAAGATCATTTGCCGTGATACAGCTCACCTGCGTCATGTGCTTAACGAGTCGATCCAGGCAGTAGAAGGCGTTCAACGTACCGAAACGTTTATATCACTCGAAGAAAGCATTAAGCGTCAAATCAGTTTAGATAATCTGGATTAGCGAATAATAATTTTACCAGGCTATATTGCTCTGTTAAACATTTCCAGGGTTGTGCTGTTGTTTTTGCTGACTGACAGAAAAATGAACGACCAGGATTTTAAAGATGAATTTAAACCAGTGCATGTGCCGGCACATTTTGCCGACTGCCATACATGGGATGATAAAATATTCTATGCCCTTGCGCAACTGGGCCAGGCGACGGCCTTGGAAGTAGCTGATAAATTGATCGAAATAGACTCGGAACAAACCCGCAGTGAAGTTGAAAATTGCTCTGAGTCAATTCTGAAAGATCATTTCAAAAAGGGATTGATAAAAGGTCATCTCTCAGATAATCACTTTGTCTACAATCTCAGTAAAATAGAAAAATCCAATAAGGGAAACGTCAACCCCGGATTGTTGACTGAAGGGCTGGACTAGCATAAAAAAAGCATCTACTTATGGCAGATGCTTTTTTATTTTATCTTCTTTAATTTTTAGTTCTCTACGTACAAAACGCTTTTAACTGCTTTCACTACACGCTCTGCATTCGGCAATGCAGCCTGGATTAATGTCGGAGCATAAGGGAGCGGAACGTCTGCAGACACTACGCGGCGAATCGGAGCATCTAAATAATCAAAAGCTTCACTTTGAACTTTGTAAGTAATCTCGGTAGCGATTGAGCCAAGCGGCCATGCCTCTTCAACGATTACTAAACGGTTCGTTTTCTTAATTGAATTAATTATCGTATCATAATCAATCGGGCGGACTGAGCGCAAATCGATTACTTCAGCATTAATACCTTCTTTGCTTAACTCTTCAACCGCAGGATTTACAACGCGGGTTAGCATTTTTCCAAATGTTACGATGGTAACATCTGTACCTTCTTTAACCACATTTGCTTTACCCAATTCGATGTAATAAGTCTCTTCAGGAACCTCGCCCTTATCACCATACATTACTTCAGATTCCATGAAAATCACTGGATCCGGATCGATTATTGACGACTTTAACAGTCCTTTCGCTTCGTATGGAGTAGATGGAACGACAACCTTTAACCCAGGGCAGTTCGCATACCAGTTTTCAAAATTTTGCGAGTGCTGTGCAGCTAATTGTCCGGCGTTTCCGGTTGGACCGCGAAATACGATAGGACAGGTAAACTGGCCGCCACTCATCGAATGAATTTTTGCCGCGCCGTTAATAACCTGGTCAATTGCAACAAGAGAAAAATTGAAGGTCATGAATTCAACGATGGGACGTAATCCGTTCATTGCTGCGCCTGTTGCGATACCGGCAAAGCCAAGTTCCGCGATAGGAGTGTCAATTACACGCTTAGCGCCAAATTCGTCGAGCATTCCCTGGCTAACTTTGTAAGCACCATTATATTCTGCTACTTCTTCGCCCATCAGGAATATCGTATCGTCTTTGCGCATTTCTTCGTTCATCGCTTCACGAAGGGCTTCTCTGAATTGTATTTCTCTCATTTTATATAATTCAATTTCGGAAGGCAAATATAAGGCTTAAAGTGTATAATGCAACCGGATGAGAAACCGATAAAACGTACTGATTGTAAAATTTATAGGATGTTAATTTTAGACGTCAATCACCAATGCGTGCGTCTCTAAAAGAAGCATTAAATGAACTATATACTCTACCGGTACACAGATGAAGTCTTAAAATCTTGTGCTAAAAAATTGACACCTTACGGCTATTGGTCGGCTAACGTTTGAGGATGGAACGTCTTCCATGAATGCCAAAACTCCTGGTAACCCTGTATTTCTGTCAATTTCTTCCCGGTCATTGGACCAGAGACAAACGAACCATCGACACTCATCACAGAACCGGTAGCCTGGTCCGTTATCTTGCCATCGTTTAATTTTAACCGGATAGCCCGGCCGTCCAATTCACGGCTCCATACATGAAACGACGCGTTATCTTTTTCCAGGTAAATAGCCAGGGGTAAATTCTCCAAAGAATCCGAGATAAATTTATGTTTCACCAACGAATTCCAATCGTATGCCTTTGCGACGTTATTTTGTGCGACACCTAAAATCCATGACTTGTCTTTCCATGATTTTTTGTCTCTCCTGGTCAGATC
This sequence comes from Hufsiella arboris, assembly GCF_009834875.1. Classification (GTDB taxonomy): domain Bacteria; phylum Bacteroidota; class Bacteroidia; order Sphingobacteriales; family Sphingobacteriaceae; genus Hufsiella_A; species Hufsiella_A arboris. Next base: position 756,631 of record NZ_WVHT01000001.1, read on the forward strand.
ACTTTTGCCTGAACCTTTATCGTATTTTGCCATAGCCTTATATTCATCTTTAAAAACGGTGTCAGGCTGCATGATCTTAGAATCCGGATGTTGCCTTAGCCAGGAAGCCAGCGTCGTTTGCCGTGACGGGATCTCTTTCAAAGTATACCCTTTGAGCGGGCCGGTTATTGCTTTTCCGTTTGCCTGCTGCCACCAGCTTCCGGTTGTCGCGTCTTCGAACATCGCATTATAATGATCCATTCCAACCAGCCTGAAGGTTTCTGCCTTGCCCTTTACAATCGGGCTATAAACCCTTCCGGTGCGGCAAACTGTACAATAGGTCACCATCACTAATTCTCCGCCAACTGTATCCCTAACCTGGTGATGATATCCAATAAATTGGATAGGATAGGCTTTGGTTTTGCCGCCAATCATCACACCGATAACAAGTTTATCTTTTCCTATTTTATTATGGCCCGCAGCAGACTCATGCATATTCCGGGGCTGATAAAACATTTTATCAGCCTGCATATAGAAGTTAAGCAAGCAGAACACCACAACGAAAATTGCAAATGTCGCAGATGCTATGATCTTGTCACGGAGTGTTCCCCGCCTGAATATAACGAACAGCGGATAGGTGATCATAAGCAATCCGACAATCCGAATCCAAACGATATTATTGCTTAGCCAATAAGCAAAGTCTATGGTATTAGCCTTCTGGCTTCCGGGAAAAGGCATAATGAAATATACGCGGAGAATTTCTGCAACGAACAGCAGCGCAAAGCCGCAAATTAAAAGCAATTTTTTCATTTGAAATTATTGTTTAAAAATAACACAATAATTCAGATGGCCGCAAACATGAAATCTTCTTGTCGCAATTTCCCCTGCACTTTGACGACTTTAGGGATAACGCAAGATTGATATCATTGCTATCTTAGATTCAATAAAAAAACTATCATGTCATTCCAGGGATATCTTAAAACGATCAAAGAAAAAACAGGCAAAGGACCGGAAGAATTCAGGAGACTGGCCGAGGAAAAAGGCTTAACCGAAAACAGTGAACTGAAAGCATCGACGAAAGCCGGCGATGTGGTAACATGGCTCAAGGAAGATTATGATCTGGGACATGGGCATGCCATGGCGATCTATGCGCTGTTAAAAGGAATTAAGAACGAGGACAGCGAATAGTAAGGAAGGGGTTACCCCCTTTCCGAAAAACTAAACGGTTGCCACAAAAGGAGCTGCTTTAACAAAGCGCTTATCGCTGAGCTGTTGTACCAGGAAAAGTGCCAGATCTGTTGACGAGACCTTTTCACCGGGACAGTTTTCGAGGTCGGCTACCAGGCTTCCCTTGAGCTCTGTTTGCTCGATAAGCGGAAGTCTTACCAACGTCCAATCCACTGCACTGTTAAGTAGCAGCTGGTACTCAGCCTGCTTGTCAAGGCTCGTTTCAGCATAATGTTTCAGCATCCATTCGGTGGCGGCAAGCACTTTCTCGCTTTTTTTGTCGTATGTGGTATCGACATTAAGGCCCGTAATCAGGACATAACGTCTGATACCAAAGTGTTTCATCGCATCAAGGACATTTTTCGTTGCTGTGCTGAAAATTGACGGTTCGTTCGCGGGCTGCCCAAGTGTGCTGATTACAGCGCCGCAACCTTCCACGAGCGATTTAATAGCCTGCGGGTTCCTGGCATCGCCGGCAAGCAGTTCAATGGATGGATGATGAAAATCGAATTTTCCTGGCTCCCGGAGTAACAGCTTAACCGGGAAATTTTGGGCGAGCAATTGTTTTACAAGGTATTTTCCGGCTTTACCGGTACCGCCGATGATGGCGATTTTAGAGTGTTTTTTCATCTCTTCTTTTAAAAATTAAACAAAAAAATAGCTGACCCGGAGAGGTCCGGGAGTAAGCTCAAATGGAGCTGAATGATCTATACTAGAGAGAGTTTTATTAAAGCAAATTAAGCATAAATTTTGTGCGAACGAGGTTTTCCGTAACTTGTATAAAACAAAAACATTTTATGGAAGAGCAAACGCATCCTACTTTCGGAAATGGCAAAATCTGTTATATCGTTTTACCTGCAAAGGATATTAAAGCTTCGGCGGAATTTTACAGGAATGTTTTTGGATGGAATATTCGTACACGGAGCGACGGATCCACAGCTTTTGACGATTCGGTAAACGAGGTAAGCGGAACGTGGGACACGGGCCTGGAACCGATCGACGGAAAGAGCGTAATGATTTACCTGATGGTGGATTTCATCGAAGTAACAGTAGATCTGATCATCATTCACGGCGGGCAAATTGTTGTGCCTGTAGGAATGGAATCTCCCGAAACAACAGCCCGGTTTACCGATCCGGCCGGAAATATTATAGGTATCTATCAGCAATAAGTATATGAACTCAGCAAAGCCAACTACCATGCAGGAATACTTTGCTGAATTTCCGGCGGAAGTTCAGCAGTTGCTGGAGCGAATAAGAGCATCCATCAAAGCTGCCGTTCCTGAAGCGACCGAAACAATCGGTTATGGAATCCCGACCTTCAAACTTAATGGCAAAAACCTCGTGCACTTCGGCGCTTTTAAAAATCACATCGGGTTTTACCCGACGCCAGATGGAATCAAAGAGTTTGAGCAGGAACTGTCGCAATATCAAAATGCAAAAGGCTCGGTACAATTTCCTTTAAGCGAACCTTTTCCGATGGATTTAATTTTACGGATGACAGAATTCAGGAAGAAGAAGTTGCTGGAGAAAGTGAAATAATAAAGGAGTACCTCAATAATCAGTTTAAATGATACTTCTCCTGGCGGAACAGCCGCTTGTCGGAAGCGCTTAAAATGATCAGCGACAACAGCCCCAGGGCGATAAGCGCGACCAGTTCGATTTTTGATAAAAATACAGAATCACTAAGAACCGAGTGGCTGTCGCGCATCAGCTCGTTACCTACACCTAACTGGATATTGCTGAGCTTATCGAGCTGTGCCAGGGTTTGCCGGTAATGCAGGTCAAGCTCTTTCGTATCATCTGCTTGCGCGGGATGACTATAAACATTTTTTTCCAGTGAATTATATTCGTTCAGGTGTTGCTTGAACAGCTGCCATTCCTTTTTCTCGACCGAGGTTAAAGTCGTAAGCTCATAGGCTTTTGTCAGAGATTTTATCTCATAATCCATCTCCTTCGATTGATCTAGGGCATCGGTCCTGCGCGGTTCCTGGAGCAGGAATCGCTTATCGTGTAATTTATTGCTGATTTGATACAGGTAATTGGAAGGTTTCAGCCTGTCGTTCAGGATTGATGTCACATTGTCGCCCAGGGTGGAAAAAGTTTTTTTATACCACAAGTTTCCCAGGATCAGTATTGACATAATGCACGAAAGAATAAGCACAGACTTAATCTTGTGACGAAGATAATATACCCACCTCATCGCATAAATTTTGGTTAATTGGATAATTAAAGTTAGGGCTTTTAGCTGATTTACGACTATAGCGGTTAACCGTTAAAAAGAAAAATAATTGACCACAATTTTTACCAAACTCTGCATAGCAAGCCCTTTAAATATTCTCCTTCCGGAAATGATGCCCGTACAGGATGATCTTCGGGCTGGCAAAGCTGATCGATAAACTGGACTTCTTTACCTGCGTCGAGCGCAGCCCAGGCGAGTATTTGCTTAAACGACGCGATATCTACCGCCCCCGAACAGGAAAACGTAGCAAGAAGGCCACCCTCATTCAATAATTGCATTCCTAAACGGTTCAGGTCTTTGTAAGCTCTTGAAGCTTTAGTCAGCGCAGAACGTGAGGGTGCATACTTCGGTGGATCGAGCACGATAACGTCGAACTTTTCACCCTCTTCTTTGAGTTTCCGGAGCTGTTTATTAACGTCCGATTGTACGGCGATATGTTTGATTGAATCAAGGTCGTTAAGCAAAACGTTTTGCTTTAAAGTCTCGATTGCCAAAGCGGAACTATCGACGCTCATCACTTCGCTGGCGTTATTTTTCAGGGCGTTCAGTGTAAATCCGCCGGAATAGCAGAAACAGTCAAGCACTCGTTTTCCAACAGCGTGCCCGGCAACGATGCGCCTGTTGTCTCGCTGATCGCAGTAAAATCCTGATTTCTGCCCTTCTGAAATATTCACGTTATAGGAGACGCCGTTTTCTTTAACCGTTACAAACTCGGGCGGATTAATGCCTGATAACTTTCCATGCGATGCTTCAAGACCTTCGTGGCTGCGTGCAGATGCGTCACTCTTGTCGAATATACCTTTCGGTTTAACAAGCTTGTTTAGTTCATCAAGCAATATATCTTTCACCTTTTCTATCCCGGAGGTTAATATCTGAACAGATAAAAAATCGGCATACTGGTCGACTATCAGGCCGGGCAAATAATCGGCCTCACTAAAGATAAGCCGACATGTATCGGTTGAATCATTTAATAGCTCTCTTCGTGAATTAATCGACTTCCTGATCCGGTTTCGCCACCATTCATCATTAATTTCCTGTTCGGGGTTCCATTCCAGCAAACGTACCGCCACCCTGGATTGCGAGTTATAAAAGCCATAGGCCAGGAACTCGCCGGAATTATCAGTAACGCTAACGAGGTCGCCATTTTCAGGCCGGCCTTTTACGTTTTCAATAGCACCCGAAAATACCCATGGATGTAATTGGCGAACAGCCTTTTCCTTTCCCTTTCTTAAACGAACAGTAAACATCTGGCAAAAATACACTTTTTAAAAGCGTGACATTTTTGAAATTTGACTTTTAAATTTTGATTTTTGACGCATGGATCAAATCAGCTGGAGCGATTTTGAAAAAGTCGAATTAAGGGTGGGCACCATTCTTGAAGCGCTCGAATATCCTGAAGCAAGGAAGCCCGCTTTCAAAATTAAAGCCGACTTCGGCGACTTTGGCATTAAGTGGAGCAGCGCCCAAATCACTAAACATTATACAACGCACGAACTGATCGGACGGCAGATAATTGGAGTTATCAACTTTCCTCAAAAACAGATCGGCAAATTTATGTCTGAGTTTCTTGTTACAGGTTTCGCTGATGAAAACGGCGACATTATTCTTTCATCAATTGATAAAGCTGTTCCTAACGGCTCAAAACTAATTTAGAAGATGAGATACGTAACTTTTAGCGACGAGCCAACAATTACACCCGATGAGTTTTTCATGAATGAAGCGCTTAAGGAGGCCAAGCTCGCTCTGGAGGCTGATGAAGTTCCTATCGGTGCGGTAGTTGTTTGCAGGGGAAAAATAATCGGTCGGGGACATAACTTAACAGAACGACTCAATGATGTTACAGCACATGCCGAAATGCAGGCCTTTACTGCAGCGGCTAATTTCCTTGGCGGAAAGTATTTAAAAGATTGCACTTTATATGTATCGGTAGAGCCTTGTGTAATGTGTGCCGGAGCCTCATACTGGACTCAAATAAGCCGGATCGTTTTCGGTGCTTACGACCCTCACCGGGGTTTTATGAGGGTAAACCAGCGTATCACGCATCCAAAAACTGAGATTGTGGGAGGCATTAAGGAAAATGAATGCAGTATGATGGTGAAGGAGTTCTTTTTACGTAAGCGCAACAAAACTTAATGCAAACAGTCGAACAATTTTTTAGCCTAAGCCGTTATATTTGCGTTGAATCAAAACTTAATTTTCACTTAAATTTATAAATCATGGCATTCGTATTACCTGCGTTACCATACGCAACAGACGCACTTGAACCGCATATCGATAAACAAACTATGGAGATCCACCACGGAAAGCATCACCAGGCTTATGTGGATAATCTGAACAAAGCGATTGCGGGAACAGACGCTGAAAAACTATCGATCGAGGAAATTGTCAAAAATATTTCCAAGTATCCGGCGGCGGTTCGCAATAACGGTGGCGGCCATTTTAATCACAGCCTTTTCTGGACAATTCTTGGTCCGCACAAAGGTGGTGAACCATCAGGAGAATTGTCTTCGGCAATCAATTCAGCGTTCGGATCGTTTGACGAGTTAAAGAAAAAAATGTCAGAAGCCGGAGCAACGCGCTTTGGATCAGGCTGGGCGTGGTTGACTGTTGGCGCTGACGGAAAATTACAGGTTTCATCAACTCCCAACCAGGATAATCCGTTAATGGATATTGCAGAAGTTAAGGGAACTCCAATCCTGGGAATCGACGTATGGGAGCACGCTTATTACTTAAAATATCAAAACAAGCGCCCTGATTATTTAGCAGCGATCTGGAATGTTATCAACTGGGATGAAGTAGCTAACCGTTACTCAAAAGCTAAAAAGTAAGAGGCATTAAAACCTTTTAATTGAAAGTAGTGTATTTACGTACACTACTTTTTTATTTTATGACAAAATTAAAAACCTCCTACCTGATAGCCCTTTTTGCTGCTATCAGTTTCCTAAGCAGCTGCGAACTTGCCAAAGGCCTTTTCAAAGCCGGATACTACGTTGGTATCATCGTCGTTGTGGTAATTTTGATCGTGATCTTTTGGATTGTATCCGCTTTCAGAAAAAAAGGTTAACGATAGATTTCCATCACTTCTTTTTTCTTTGTGCTGCGCATTTGCTTTGGAATAATCGATAAGATTTCATCCTGAAATGCTTTTATAGCCGATTGTTTCAAGAAATTGCGATGAGTTATAATACTAATCTCTCTTACCGGTTCAGGATTTTTAAAATACCTGACCCGGTCCAGTTGCCTGGATGAAAAATCGGCCAGGCTTAGCTCCGGAAGGATTGTTATACCCTGGTTAAGATCGACCATCCGCTTCAGCGTTTCAATGCTGCCGGTGTTATATTCAAAATTGCGTTCCTCGTTAACAGTTCGTTTTAAATTGCACATGTTCATCACCTGGTTCCGCATGCAGTGTCCTTCGTTAAGCAACCACAATTCTGCGGGATCAATATCTTCAGCAACAATGGATTTCTTTTTTAAATGAGGGCTTCCTTTACACAAATAGGCTACAAAATTTTCGTAAAACAAAGGTGTCTCTGATAGTGAAGATTCTTCGAGCGGAGTTGACAGTACGCCGCAATTAAGTAAGCCGGTTTTGAGCTGCTGAACGATCTGTTCGGTTGTCAGCTCCCACACCTGTAGCTTAAGTTCCGGATATTTGTTAGTAAATACAGGTATTAGCTTCGGCAACAGATACGGGGCAATTGTGGGTATAATCCCGACTTTTAATTCGCCTTTTATTTCACCTTTTTGGATACTGATAAGCTCTTTTAATTTTGCGCTTTCAGCAAGTATGTTTTTTGCCTGTTCGATTATCTGAATGCCTATTTCTGTTGGTGTAACGGGTTGCCTGCTTCTGTCGAAAAGTTTTGCCCCTAATGTTTCTTCCAATTTCTGGATCTGCATACTTAAGGTGGGCTGTGTGACAAAACATTTTTCGGCAGCCAGTACAAAACTTCTGTAAAGGTCAACTGCTACAATGTACTCTAACTGAACAAGTGTCATATATAAAATATTGATAAGCAAATATAATAAATATTGATTTCTTCTATATCGCTTAAAAGCGATGCTTGCTGTTGACAGTTAGTTTTTGACGCAATGTAATTGCAGTTTGATTTTTGTGTAAAATGAAACGAGCTTGTCGCGTTATGTGACAAGCTCGTTTCATTATTTTAACTAAAGTTTATTCTACTGTTACTGATTTAGCAAGATTGCGGGGCTGATCGACATTACAACCCCTCATAACAGCGATGTGATATGATAATAGCTGTAACGGAATAGTCGCGATTAATGGAAGAAAGGCTTCGTTAGTATCAGGTATTTCGATGCTGTAATCTACCATGTTTTTAACGGTAATATCGCCTTCGGTAACAATTGCAATAACCACTCCCTTTCTGGCTTTTACTTCCTGGATGTTGCTGATAACTTTTTCATAAGAAGAGTTTTTAGTAGCGATAAAAATTACCGGCATTTCTTCGTCAATTAAAGCTATTGGCCCGTGTTTCATTTCTGCTGCGGGATATCCTTCTGCGTGGATGTATGAAATTTCTTTAAGTTTTAACGCGCCTTCTAACGCTACCGGGAAACCACTCCCCCGACCCAGAAACAGGCAGTTACGTGAATCGATAAAATGCTCAGCGATCTTTTTTATCAGCTCATTTGATTTAAGGGCCGTTTCAACCAGCGATGGAATTGTCTCCAGTTCGGTGAGATAGGTTATTAACTGTGACTCGGTAATTTTGCCACGCTGCTGCGCTACATAAAACGCAAATAAAGTGAGAGCTGTTACCTGTGCTGTAAATGCTTTAGTTGACGCAACGCCAATTTCCGGTCCTGCGTGGGTATAAATACCGGCATGCGAAATTCGTGGAATCGACGAGCCAACGACATTGCAAATCCCAAAAATAGTCGCACCTTTTTCCTTTGCAAGTTCTATGGCGGCCATTGTATCGGCTGTTTCGCCTGATTGAGAAATGGCTATAACAATATCTTTTTCTGATATGATCGGGTTGCGATATCTGAATTCGGAAGCATATTCGACTTCAACAGGTATACGGGCGTATTCTTCGATAAGGTATTCGCCTACCAATCCGGCATGCCAGGATGTTCCGCAGGCAACGATGATAATCCTGTCTACATTTTTGAGCTTCTCAACATATTCTTTCACGCCGCCCAATTGGACCTTTCCTTCGTTTGGATAGATCCTACCTCTCATGCAATCATAAATTGACCGCGGTTGCTCGAAGATTTCCTTGAGCATGAAATGATCGAAACCGCCTTTTTCAAGCATCTCGAGCTTTAATTCGAGTTCCTGAATATAAGGCGAATGAACTACGTTGTCGATAGTCTTAATAAGCAGTTCGTCACGTTTTAAAAACGCAATTTCTTTGTCTTTAAGATATATTACATTTTTCGTGTATTCAACAATAGGAGAAGCATCTGAAGCGATGAAATACTCGCCGTCGCCGACACCAATAACCATCGGACTTCCTTTTCTGGCTGCGATAAGCTGGTCAGGGTGATCTTCGCTCATGACAACGATGGCATAGGCGCCAATAACTTCATTAAGTGACAAACGAACAGCTTCCAAAAGATCTACTTGCTCTTGTTGTTGAATCTCTTCGATCAGGTGTATCAAAACTTCCGTGTCAGTGTCGCTGTTAAAATGATGCCCTCTTGAGATGAGTTCCTCCTTGAGCGTGGCATAGTTTTCAATGATGCCGTTATGGATTATCGCGAGTTTTCCATCGCCTGAAGTGTGAGGGTGAGAATTTCTGTCTGAAGGCGCGCCATGGGTTGCCCAGCGGGTATGCCCCATTCCGATTGCGCCTTTTATGTTCTTTCCGTCAGAAAAATTTTCAAGGTCACTTACTTTGCCAGCTTTTTTGTAAATATTTAACTGATCCTGATTAATTAAAGCAACGCCGGCACTGTCATATCCACGATATTCCAGTCGGTGCAGGCCTTTAATGATAACTTCCCAGGCATTACGCTGCCCGATGTAGCCAACAATTCCACACATAAATTATTAAATTGAATTAAATAAGGTAGTGCGAAACTAAGAATATTTGATGAGGAAAAAGTGAAGAACTTATACCAGCTTAGTTAAGCTTGGTATAAGTTAATACTAGTTTGATTTTATAGTTTCCGGTATTGCCGCCGATCACTGATCTGCCGGCAGTTGTAACTGGTGAGAATAAATCATTTGTGAAACCCTGTGCCCGTTGATAATTGTATTTAACAGGCGCCAGGTAAGAATTATACTGCGTTAATTTGCCATCGAGTAAATCCTGGATGTAAGAAGTAATGACAAAAACATATCTCTTTTTACTTGAATCATAGAAACCGCCGTATGCACCATCAGGGAGAAGTCGACCCGGTGTTGCCGTATTAGTTTGTCCGGCATTGTTATCAGGAATTGGCTGGCGTTGTTCAGCAATGTCTGATCGGTAAAATCCTAAACGCAATGCAGGCGGAAGATCTGTATTGACATCGCCATCAATAGAAACGACAAGTTCTGCTTTATTAATATTAAATGAACCTAATTCCTTTAACTTGTTGAGATAAGGAAAAATTACACGTGTCCGAAGGCCTGCCAGAGGTTGCGTATAAACCGTATTGAATAGTTGGTTTGGCGCGCTTAGCTGGGCTTGAACCGGTGTTCCAGTATAATCGTGTTTTATATTCGCAGCAGTTCCGGTGCTGCTAAGGTTAAACGAAACAACATTGGTGTCTATAGTCGACCCGTTTACATTTCTGTAATATAATACCAGGCGGGAACTGTCTGCATTAAACTGCACGATGCCGCCCCTCCCTCCTATCTGTGACTTATCAAGGTTCAGATATAAACCTTTAAAATATTTAGAGAAAGCTGTGCCGTCTTTAAAATTCGAGCTGGCGGCGTTAAAAAAATCAGAGGTGATAAAAGACGAGCTTACCGGGATGCGGAGTTGCGGCGCAGATTTAATCGTCGTGTCCGCTTTTCCATCTCTGATCTGATTTACAAGAATACTGTCACGTATGGCGAACTTTTTAACCTTTTTTCCACCAACGGAACCAGCCTCGTAAGCCCATGTTTTTGTATTATAGTAACCTCCATTAAAAGTTTCCTGCAAGCGGTGGACGTTTAATGAATAAGTTGAACTGACAGAGTCGCCATAAAATTCATCTCCATAACGCATCACTAAAACCGCAGAATCAAGAAGCGGTTTATTTCCGAATGAAACAGACGAGCTGTCGGATGGAAAAAGCAGGCGGAAGGCAAGCGACGACTCAGTTTTCCCCATAATAGGATCATCCTGGTAACCAAAAGGATGTTGAGGGACGGGATAAGTTTGCGCACTAGTGTTGATTGCAGTTGTTAAGGTTGAATCATCCCTCACGGTACTTGCTCTGACAGTTATAGTATCAGTACTGCTTGCATCAATTTGATTTGCCGGATCAACGTCCAGGCCAATTTCATCAGGGCTCTTGCACGCATTTAAAAGAAAAAGACTTATCAACAGAGTTAATAAGTCTATTTTGATGTATCTCATGTATATTCCTTATTAAGCTAAAGAAACGATTTCTTCGTTTGCAATTTCTTCGTAAAGGTTGTAATAATTTTCGAAATCTGAAGTAGAATCATATTCTAAAACCTGCTTGTTGGCTTTTTTAACATAATTTAACACATCTTTATCGATGGTCGCGCTGCCATAAACAACAGCATCAGCTAAGTTAATTGCGCCAAAATGCAAGGCATTGCAGGTAGCCGGTTTGAATACCTCCGTGTCACTTTCGTTAACACCATTTAATGTAGCTTTTTCTGCAAACCGATCGTTTAGTTTTTCTGTAAAACAGTCATCATAAATCGAGTAAACAACTTTAGAATTTTTGAATGTCGGATCGTCTTTGTACGTCGTTTTAAGGTACGTAGGCACCAATGCGGTCATCCAGCCATGGCAATGTACTACGTCTGGAGCCCAACCTAATTTTTTAACCGTTTCTAATGCTCCTTTGCAAAAGAAAATCATGCGCTCATCATTATCCTCATAAAACTTCTCACTTCCATCTCTAAACACATGCTTGCGCTGAAAATACTCCTCGTTATCCAGGAAATAAACCTGCATACGAGCCGAAGGGATTGATGCTACTTTGATAATCAAAGGATTATCATTGTCATCAATAATAATATTCATCCCCGATAAACGGATAACTTCATGAAGGCGGTTCCTTCGTTCGTTTATGTTTCCGAAGCGTGGCATCAGGATACGGATTTCGTAACCCTTGTCCTGCATAGCCTGCGGAAGCTGACGGGTGATTTCTGAAATTTTGGAAAGTTCGAGGAAAGGCGACATCTCGTGGGTAATAAACAATAACTTCGTTTTAGCCATCTCCAATATTGATTTTTTGTTAAGAATAGAATTTCGGACTGCAAATATACGCATTATCTTATGATATATCAACCATTTACGAAATAGCTCTTGTAATTTTTTAAGCAAATACTCACCTTTACCGGCTTTATAAAATTTAAATTTTGAAAATTTTTAAGACAAAGGCGGAAGTTGAAAATTACCTCATGCCTTTGAGCCAGTCAAAAACCGTAGGCTTTGTGCCTACGATGGGTGCTTTGCACAACGGCCACCTTTCTCTGATCAGACTGGCGCGTCAGCAATCAGATATTTCCGTTTGCAGTATTTTTGTAAATCCTACTCAGTTTAACGATCCGAAGGATCTGGAATTATATCCGAGGCCGGTTGAAAAAGACATCGCTCTTCTGGAAAGCGAAGGATGCGACGTGCTTTTTATGCCGGATGTAAAGGAAATGTATCCTGATGAAGATGAGGCCTGGCACATTGAGCTGGGTGACCTGGAAAATATCCTGGAAGGAAAGTTTCGGCCCGGCCACTATCAGGGAGTAACACAAATTGTGAAGAAACTTTTTGATGCGGTAAAGCCTGATTTCGCTTTTTTTGGGCAAAAGGATTATCAGCAGGTCAAAGTTGTTCAACGGATGGTCGAAATTTTCCAGATGCCGGTTAAAATCATTATGTGTCCGATAGAACGGGAAATGACTGGTCTTGCCATGAGTTCGCGCAATGTTCGCTTATCCGCCGATGAACGGGAAAAAGCTTTAGTGCTCTATAAATCACTTTCAAATACAAAGGATCACTTCACTGCGGAAACAATTGAGCAGTTGGAGGAAGAAGGGCGTGAATTAATTAACGGAACTGATGATGTAAAGCTTGAGTATTTTGAAATCTGCGACGGAGGTTCGCTGGAACGGGTAAAAACAAAGGAACCTGCCAGTTTGGTTGCACTTGTGGCAGCCTGGGTTGGTAAAACACGCCTTATTGACAATCTCATCCTGAAGTAAACTTAAGGGCCTGATAATTGCTAATCGGTAGCATACAATTCGTTGAATGAAAGTTTTGTTAATTTTGCAGTCATGATTATTGATATTTTAAAGTCAAAGATCCACCGGGTGAAAGTAACTCAGGCTGAACTGAATTACGTGGGGAGTATAACGATTGATGAGGATCTGCTCGACGCGTCCAATATCATACCCAATGAAAAAGTGCAGGTTGTTAACAATAATAACGGCGCCCGATTTGAAACTTATGTAATAAAAGGCGAACGAGGGTCAGGGACAATTTGCCTGAATGGCTCTTGTGCAAGGCTTGCGCAGGTCGGCGACATCCTGATCGTCATGTCATATGCCCACATGGAGTTTGAAGAAGCGAAAGTTTATTCGCCGATTTTGGTTTTTCCTGATGATAACAATAAACTGATTAAATAGAGCCATATAATGCCATGATCAGTAAGTTGAGTATCATTGAAAATAAGATCCTTACGCCCGCGAAACTCGCTCCATTGTTAAATATGTGGAGATTTCAAGGAAGAGAGATCGTTTTCACTAATGGCTGTTTTGACTTACTGCATTTAGGTCACGTGGATTATTTATCAAAAGCAGCCGATCTTGGCGATGAATTAGTTATCGGGCTTAACTCCGACGCATCCACTTCCTCACTTAAAGGGCCAAACAGGCCAATTACCGATGAAAGATCACGGGCTCATATACTTGCCTCACTCTTCTTTGTGAGCGCGGTCGTATTATTTGACGAAAGCACTCCCTTTGATCTGATTAACTTTGTTAAACCCGATGTCCTGGTAAAAGGCGCTGATTACACTATCGACAAGATTGTGGGCGCTGATTTAGTTATTTCAAACGGAGGCAAAGTAGAAACTATCGAATTTATAGAAGGCTATTCCACTACGGCCATCGAGAAAAAAATTAAAAATTCATAAAGAAACAAAGCAATACTATGCTTGCATAGTAAATCTATTTATGATAGCTTTGGATAATCCAATTCTAACCCAATGAATTTTGAATTATCCGAAGAGCATAAACTAATCAGACAGGCCGCAAGAGATTTCGCACAAACTGAATTAAAACCCGGAGTTATCGAGCGGGACGAGCACCAAAAATTTCCTGCAGAACAGGTTAAGAAACTGGCTGAGCTCGGGTTTCTTGGGATGATGGTTAGCCCGGATTATAACGGCGCGGGCCTTGATACCGTTTCCTATGTGTTAGCCATGGAAGAACTATCAAAAGTAGATGCTTCCGCATCAGTAGTTGTTTCAGTTAATAACTCGCTTGTTTGTTATGGATTGGAGGCTTTTGGAAGCGATTATCAAAAGGAAAAATATTTGAAGCCACTCGCCTCCGGCGAAATGCTCGGTGCTTTCTGCCTCTCCGAACCTGAGGCTGGCTCCGATGCAACGTCGCAGAAAACTACAGCGATAGACATGGGGGATCACTACCTTCTAAACGGTACAAAAAACTGGATAACGAATGGTAGTACATCGTCCGTTTGTTTAGTGATAGCTCAAACACATCCCGAAAAGGGGCATAAGGGAATCAATGTATTTATTGTAGAAAAGGGCTGGGAAGGATTTACTGTTGGCCCGAAAGAAAATAAACTGGGCATCAGGGGGTCGGACACTCATTCGTTAATGTTTACCGATGTTAAAGTTCCAAAAGAGAATCGCATTGGGGAGGATGGATTTGGCTTCACATTCGCCATGAAAACATTGGAAGGTGGCCGTATTGGTATTGCGGCACAGGCTTTAGGTATTGCGTCAGGAGCTTACGAACTTGCTGTTCAATACTCGAAAGAAAGAACCACTTTTGGAAAGCCGATATCAAATCATCAATCAATACAGTTCAAGCTCGCCGATATGGCTACCGAAATTGAAGCCGCCAGAATGCTTTGCCTTAAAGCCGCGTGGCTTAAAGACCAGGGCTTACCGTATTCGCAGGCCAGTTCTATGGCGAAACTCTTCGCGTCGGAAGTTGCCATGAAAACAACTATTGAGGCCGTACAGATCCACGGAGGATATGGTTTTGTAAAAGAGTTTCATGTTGAGCGGTTAATGCGTGATGCTAAAATCACGCAGATTTACGAAGGAACCTCCGAAATTCAAAAAATTGTAATTTCACGTGAATTGTTAAGTTAATTCACGTTCGTTTAAAGCAGTTTTCAACACAAATTCCTATATTTCGGCTTAACTATATACGAGTTGCATGAAGGTTGTTGTTTTGTTACTGGCTGCATTATCATTAGTTACTGTTTCATGTTCGAACAGTGAAAAGGTTGAATTGAAAGATGGCATATGGCGAGCAGCTTTGACTACCGAATCTGGCGCAGAAATTCCATTTAATTTTGAGCTGGCTGATTCGGCCGGAAAGAAAATAATACATATAATCAACGGCGCTGAACGCTTCAAAGTAAGCGATATCTCCGTAAAAGACGATTCGGTGTTTATCCGGATGCCTTTATTTGATTCAGAGATCAGGACAAAATTTACCGACGGAAATTTGAGCGGTCGCTGGATTAAACATCTTGCTGCAAAAGATTCTTACATGGCATTCAATGCCGAGCCCGGCAATGCATCACGTTTTTTTAAAACAGATGATGCGCCTAAATACAATGTAACAGGCAGATGGTCGACTGTTTTTGTTAGCGCCGATGGCCAGGACACAACCGTTGCGGTTGGTGAATTCAAGCAAAAAGATGCGAAGGTAACCGGAACTTTTCTGACAACAACCGGGGATTATCGATTTTTGGAAGGTACCGTTACAGAGGATAAACTTTCCCTTTCCTGTTTTGATGGCTCGCACGCTTTTCTGTTTACAGGAAAAATAAATCCCGACAATACAATCAGCGAGGGCAAATTTTATGGTGGTTACTCATCGATAGATAACTGGACAGCGAAGAAGGATGAAAAGGCGATGCTTCCTGATGCTTATTCGCTTACAGCGTTGAAGCCAGGCTATGATAAAATAAATTTTTCGTTTCCCGACCTTAACGGAAAGAAGGTTTCTCTTAATGATCCTCGCTTTCATGATAAGGTTGTCGTTGTGCAATTTATGGGATCCTGGTGCCCGAACTGTATGGACGAAACCGCCTATCTTTCGCCGTTTTATAATAAGTTCAAAAGTAAGGGTGTAGAGGTTGTTGGACTGGCGTATGAACGGACGACGGATTTTAACAAATCAAAAAGGAATGTGGAATCATTTAAAAAACGATTTGATGTAGCGTACCCGCTTTTGATCACGGGCTTTGTTAACGACAAAAAAGAAGTGGCCAGGAGTTTGCCAATGCTAAGTAATTTTGTTGCTTTTCCGACGACGATCATTATCGACAAAAAAGGCTTGGTAAGAAAAATACATACGGGCTTCAGCGGGCCGGGAACCGGCAATCATTATACAGAATTCATGAATGAATTCGAAAGCCTGATAAATCAGTTAATCACTGAGCCGAAATCCTAAGCAGGGATCGCGATTATTTATCTTTATTTAAGCCCGCAAATATCATTTTAATAATGGCTAGTACGATTGCGAAGATTGCTGCCGATAAAAAGCCGCTGGTGTTAAAGCCATCCATTAGCCTGTCAACTAACAACACCATCAAAACTGTGATGATAAATGACATTAGCCCTAATGTTAAAATGTTTAATGGGAATGTAAAGATTCGTAAGATTAGCCCTACCGTGGCATTTGCCAGTGCGATTAAAATGCCGGCAAGTAACGCGCTTCCAAAACCGCTTACTTCAACGCCGGGAACAACAAACGAAGCAAGGATGACGGCTACGCCCATCAGTAAAAATTCGATAATTAATTTCATAATCAGTGCAGGTTTACTATTTGTTTTGATGTACGCTTTTCCAGCATGTGTGCAACGCCAGGCTGAATCAGTTAATTTTTCTTTAAATAAAGATAGTACTCAAATTGTTTTAGCCGGACTTGATTACGATCTGATTCAAACATTTAAAGCTGATTCAAATTTAAAACAATTGCTTGAGAAGGTTTTTCCGGTGTATTTACAATCGGCTGATGAATCGTTAATTGGCTTTGAAAAGCTGGAACCAGGGAATTACCAAGTTACTAACGGATTGGTGGAATTTATTCCCGCTAAAGGATTTGTCCGCAGGAACACTTACAGGGCAGAATTCCATGCACCGGCGTACTATTCTGCAATGCAGGTATTCAAAGACCCGGCTCTCCCAGGAAAGATTAAGATCGTCAGCAAAACATTTTCTTTCTAGCTCATTTAGTAAGCGCTTGTTAATGAAATAAATAAGTGTCTTGTTTATTGATTTATAAATAATTTGTATATTTGCAGCAATCTGAAAAGAGGGGACCTGTTTGTCCCCTCTTTTTTTTGACCTGCATTTGCATAAATACCAGTGAGATGAATGTTGAAAAACGAGTAACTGAACTTGTTGAAGAAAAAATTGCAGACCGGGACGATCTTTTTCTTGTTGATATTAAGATGGCGCCCGGCAATAAGCTGCTGATTTTAATTGATGGCGACAACGGCGTGGATATTAAAGATTGCGTAGCAATCAGCCGCCATGTCGGGTTTCATTTAGAAGAAGAAAATGCCATTGAAACTGCATATAATTTGGAGGTTTCATCACCTGGCATTGATACTCCGCTAAAGTCGACCAGGCAGTATCAGAAAAATGTGGGCAGATTGTTAAGCGTAAAAAAAACCGATGGCTCTCAGTTGGAAGGTAATTTATTATCGGTAGAGCCGGAGGGAATTAATATAGAACAGCAAATTAAAGTAAAAGGGAAGAAGGCTGAATTAAAAGAAGTCTTCGTACCGTTTGGAGAAATAACAGAAACAAAGGTTTTAATTTCATTTAAATAAAAATGAGCAGTATTAACTTAATCGATTCATTTCAGGAGTTTAAAGACTTCAAAAATATCGACCGACCTACAGTAATCAGTGTTTTGGAAGAAGTGTTCCGCAGCATGATCCGCAAAAAGTATGGTACTGATGAGAATTGCGACGTCATCGTGAATCCGGATAACGGAGACTTGGAGATCTGGCGTACGCGTACAGTTATGGAAGATGGCTTCTCGGAAGATGATGATTTAGAAATAGAGCTTGCCGATGCGCATAAAATAGATGCCGACCTGGAAGTTGGCGATGATTTTATCGAGCAGATTACGCTCGAAAGTTTCGGCCGTCGCGCTATTTTGGCGGCTCGCCAAACTTTAGTATCTAAGATTCTGGAACTTGAAAAAGATGAAATTTTCCGTAAGTATAAGGACCGTACAGGCGAAATAGTTACAGGCGAAGTTTACCAGGTTTGGAAAAAAGAAACACTCGTTCTGGATGATGAAGGGAATGAGCTGCTCCTGCCAAAAACTGAACAAATCCCCGCAGATTACTTCAAAAAAGGAGATTCTGTTCGTGCCGTGATTTTAAAGGTGGATATGATGAACAGCAATCCTAAAATCATCATTTCGCGTACAGCGCCGGAATTTTTACAGCGCTTATTTGAGCTGGAAGTTCCTGAAATTTTCGATGGTTTGATCACCATTAAAAAAATTGTCCGTGAACCTGGCGAACGCGCCAAAGTTGCCGTTGAATCCTATGATGATCGTATTGATCCGGTTGGCGCGTGCGTTGGTATGAAAGGCTCCCGTATCCATGGTATTGTCCGCGAATTGAAAAATGAAAATATTGACGTTATTAATTTTACGAACAATATTTCTTTGTACATACAGCGTGCACTTAGTCCGGCTAAAATATCAAGTATCAAACTGGATGACGAAGAAAAACGTGCAGCAGTGTATTTAAAACCTGACCAGGTATCCCTGGCTATAGGTCGTGGCGGGCATAACATCAAGTTGGCTGGTAAACTGACTGGTTATGAGATTGATGTGTATCGTGAAGCAGATGAAAACGATGAAGATGTGGATATCGAAGAGTTTTCAGATGAAATCGATGGCTGGATTCTCGACGAGTTCAAAAGAATCGGCCTGGATACTGCAAAATCGGTGCTGGAACTTTCAGTAGATGAGCTGGTAAAACGTACAGATCTGGAAGAAAGTACCGTTAAAGAAGTTATTGAAATTTTAAAAGCTGAGTTTGAATAAAACCTAAAGCAGGATCGTTCATTAGTTAATGAACTAAAATCCGTATTTTTGTTCAAATTTTAGTGAGATTATATTTTTAGATGTCAGAAGGAAAAAGCATTAATTTATTAAAAGCGGCGAAAGAGCTGAATATTGGCCTCTCTACTGCAGTTGAGTTTTTAGGTAAAAAAGGTCATAAAGTTGAACCTAAACCTAATACCAAACTGACGGAGGACATGTACGATGTTCTTTTAAAGGAATTCCAGGGTGATAAAATTGTGAGGGAAGAAGCTAAACAGATCAGTATTGGCAAGATCCGTCGTGATGACTCGCCTCCTGTAACAGCAGAACGACCTGAAAATCGCCGTTCTAATGAATTCGATCAGGATGAAATCCTGATTAAAAATGCAGGAACCTTCGCATCTCAGACCGAAAAACCAAAACCGGTTCCTACACCAGTTGTTGCCGATCAGCCTGAAAATAAAGAGAACGACGAATCTACATTACCTGGTGTAAAGGTTGTTGGTAAGATAGATCTTAACAATTTGCATCCACGGCGCCCGGAAAAACCTGCGGAAGCTGAAAAGCCTGTTGTGGAAGAAAAGCCCGTTGAAGCGGTAAAGGAAGATATTCCGGCACCTGTTCAAGAGCCAGAGCCAGTTAAGCCGGTTGAAGTTATCGCGGAAGCTGAAGCCAAACCGGAGGCAGTTCAACCGCCGGCAGCACCAGCTCCGACACCTGAGCCTGTTAAAGCTCCGGAGCAACCAGTTGCAGAAAAAAATGATGAGGAGGATGTTATCCGTGCGAGAGCTGAGCGCTTAAGCGGCCCGAACGTTGTTGGGCGAATTACCCTTCCGGTAAATCCGCCGCGTCGTAAAGATCAGCCTGTTGCCTCGTCTTCGTCAAATGCTGCCGCCAATGATCACAAGCGCAAAAGAAAACGTAAGGATCAACTTGACGGGCCGGCTAATCAGCAGGGACAGCAACAGACACCACAGCCGGGAAATAACAGGCCATTCCAGCCTGGAAACAAGCCATTTCAACCGGGTGGAAATCAACAGTCGGGCAACCGTCCTGATTTCCGGAACAGAAGCCAGCAAGGCGGGGGCCAGCAGGGAAATTCTGCAAGGCCTGATTTCAGAAACAGAAGCGCACGTCCCGACAGTGGTCCGAAAGAGGAACCATCAGAAAAAGAAATACAAGATCAGATCAAAGCAACACTTGCCCGTTTAAGCGGCGCAGGTAAATCCGGAAAATTTGCGCAGCGTGCGAAGTTACGCCGCCAGAAACGTGATGACGTTGCACAGTCTGCGGAAGAAGCTGCATTAGAAAGAGAAATGCAGTCGAAGGTTCTGAAAGTTACCGAGTTTGTTACCGCTAACGAGCTCGCAAGCATGATGGACGTTTCCGTAACGCAAATCATTTCCACTTGTATGAGTTTGGGAATGTTTGTGTCGATCAACCAACGACTTGATGCTGAAACATTAACTATTGTAGCAGATGAGTTTGGCTACCAGGTCGACTTCGTTAAACCAACAGAGGAAGAGATAAACCTTGAAGAGGAAGATGAAGACGATGACTTGCTGCCTCGTGCTCCGATCGTTACCGTAATGGGTCACGTCGATCACGGTAAAACCTCATTGCTTGACTTTATACGTAAAACGAATGTGATCTCTGGCGAAGCCGGAGGTATCACGCAGCATATTGGTGCATACGAGGTTAAACTGGAAGATGGACGTAAGATCACCTTCCTGGATACACCTGGTCACGAAGCGTTTACCGCAATGCGTGCCCGTGGTGCCCAGGCAACAGATATAGCCATCATCGTAATTGCGGCAGACGACAGTGTCATGCCTCAAACACGTGAAGCTATCAACCACGCGCAGGCGGCCGGTGTTCCGATAGTTTTTGCATTCAATAAAATTGATAAACCAGGGGCTAATCCGGATAAAGTTCGTGAGCAACTTTCGGCAATGAATATTCTTGTTGAAGAGTGGGGCGGAAAATACCAGACCCAGGAAATCTCCGCGAAGAGCGGTTTAAACATCGACCTTCTTTTAGAGAAAGTATTGCTGGAAGCGGAAATACTTGACCTGAAAGCGAATCCAAATAAACGTGCTGTTGGTACTGTTATCGAAGCGGCACTTGATAAAGGACGTGGTATTGTAACTACAGTATTGATACAGGCTGGTACTTTGCGTGTCGGTGATCCGATCCTTGCGGGATGTTACAGCGGGCGGGTAAAAGCGCTAAGTAATGAGCGCGGACAGAAAGTTGACCAGGCCGGACCTTCAACTCCTGTACAGGTGTTAGGTATGCAGGGAGCGCCAACCGCGGGTGACAAGTTTAACGCAATGGAAAGCGAACCAGAAGCTCGTGAAATCGCTAACAAGCGCCTTCAGTTACAACGTGAACAAGGTTTACGAACACAAAAACATATTACGCTTGATGAGATCGGCAGACGTTTGGCTATCGGTAACTTCAAGGAATTGAATATCATCGTTAAAGGTGACGTGGATGGATCGATCGAAGCTCTTTCAGATTCATTGCTTAAACTTTCAACGCAGGAAATACAGGTTAATATCATTCATAAATCGGTTGGCCAGATTTCAGAATCAGACGTATTGTTAGCGTCGGCATCAGATGCAATCATCATCGGCTTCCAGGTTCGTCCATCATCAGGCGCACGTAAGCTTGCTGAGCAGGAAGAAATTGATATCCGCTTGTACTCGATCATTTACGATGCGATCAATGAAGTAAAAGCGGCTATGGAAGGCATGCTTGCACCGGAATTCGAAGAGAAGATCGTTGCCAACGTCGAGATCCGTGAGACATTTAAGATCACAAAAGTTGGAACGATTGCAGGTTGTATGGTTCTTGACGGTAAGATCACCAGGAACAGCAAGATCCGTATCGTTCGCGACGGCGTGGTAGTTTACACAGGTGAGCTTGCTTCATTGAAACGTTATAAAGATGATGTGAAAGAAGTTTCGGCCGGTTATGAATGCGGATTGAACATTAATAACTTTAATAACATCGAAGTTGGCGATATCGTTGAAGCATACGAGCAGGTTGAAGTGAAGAGGAAATTGTAAGAAAATATTACGATAATACAAGGCTGTCTTTTATAAGGCAGCCTTTTTTATTGTTGGCAGAGCAGTTTCAAATTATTTTGACAAATTGTGCACGCATTTATGAAAAGCAAAATTACAGGAGGAGATACCCGATTACTTTTTGAAACCACGGTTTTAAATAAGTATGTGGTGAGATATTATCAGTGTGTCGAAACAGGATTTATACAAACGGAGGAACCATATTGGCTTGGAGAAGCTTACGCATCTGCAATAACTGATCTGGATGTCGGCCTTGTTTGGCGAAATCTGAGCCTGGCAAATAATTTAACTAAATTTCTTTATAGAAATTTTAATTCCAAAGGTGTTTTCCTCGATTATGCAGGTGGATACGGATTATTCACCAGGTTGATGAGAGATCGTGGGTTTAATTTTTATACGACAGATAAATATTGTGACAATTTGTTTGCAAAGCATTTTGACCTTGCTGACGTGAAAGGCACGGAACAGTTTACCGCGTTAACGGCGTTTGAAGTCTTAGAGCATCTTGTTGATCCGATTGGGTTTATGCGCGAAATTGTCGATTTTTCAAATAACATAATTTTTACAACGGAGTTGATTCCCGAGAAGCCGATTGACTCATGTGATGACTGGTGGTATTTTTCACCACAAACCGGTCAGCATGTTGCTTTCTATACACAAGAGTCATTAAGAGTATTAGGAAATATGTTTGGCCTATATTATTATACCGACAGCGAGAGCCTAAAAAATTACGGTCTTAACCTACATTTATTTTCAAAAACGAAGTTTGAGCAGAATCCCTTTTTTGAAAAGAAAGAGCCTTTCATCATACGGAAAGCCCGAAAACTTGTCAGCCGTTTTGATAAGCGGCTTGTCACATTGGAAAGTTTAACGATGCAAGATCACGATATGATAAAAGATATGCTGAATAAACCTAACATCACTTAAAGCCAAGAAGTCTTTTTATTTGCATCTTTCGCTCTTTTTTGCGAAGTTTTTTTAACCTGTTCTCGATATCAAAGTCGCGATTTAGTAGTAGTGAATCAGCCTTTGTTTCCGCTAAGATATACTCGGGATGAATTACTTCAGCCGGTAGATCTTCGTGCGGAATATTAGCATTACGATCAACTTCGTTAAAGGTGTGTGTTGCATTTTGCCCAAAACCTATATTGGAAACGAGGTTGCAATTCGGAATTACACAAAGTCCGTTTTCAAAAAAATTAATGATTCCTACCTGGTAGTCCCATGTATCTATCTTACCATCTTTTAGCTGCTGGAAGATATCAACCCAGCTTTGTATCAGCAATTGTTCGGAAAAAACATTAGAGAATTGCCTTTCAGCTTCGGGCCGCTGATATTTTGACAGTTCAACATCATAAGAATTCCATACACGTTTCCAGCTAGCCCAGCCCCAAACGTGCACATTCCGGGAAAAGTAATAAGTGGCGTCACCCCATTTTTTCCCGTATTGGAGGTTGCAACCGGTTATATGCCTAATCCTGGAATCGTACCTGTATTTGACAAGCATCTCGTCGCAAAAGCGAAAAAAGTCATTTGAGGGAAGGCAGTCGTCTTCTAAAATAATACCTTCTTCTTCTTTGGAAAAAAACCAGTCGACCGCAGATGAAACAGCATACTTACAGCCAAGATTTTTCTCACGGAACAACGTTTCTACACTGCAATCCCAATCAACCTGCTCAATAACTTTGCGCGCTTCGCTGCAAAGATGTTCTTCGTCTTCCCTACTTGTCCGCGGCCCGTCAGCTGCAATATACAGACGCTTCGGCTTTGCTTCCCTGATCCTTTCAAAAACCGTCAACGTCGTATCTGGCCGATTGAAAATGATGAAAAGTAGCGGAGATGACGTTTGGTAAGGCATGATTTATTAATTATTTACGACAGGGTTGTGAGACATTATTTCAAAAAATGCACTTTGCGCCTGATCGACTGTATTTACCGAGATACATGGATATGGTTCTTCTTTTTTTGTTTCATAAATACAGTACCAGTTACAATTATAGCATGGCATCATGGTGTACACAAAACGTAAATTCCGGCTTAGTTCTTCCGGATAAGGAATAAAACGTTTGTAGTGAGCTACGCCGTGAATGCAAACAGCAGGTGTATTACAAGCCGCCGCTATATGAATTGCACTTGTATCATTCGTTATTACACATTCTGCGGCTGAAATAGTATGGATGACTTCAGGTAAAGTTGTTTTTCCGGCGATGCTTGTTACCCTGTTATCGCCAGTCATGGCAACAATTACTTGTGCCAAATTTCGTTCGCTTTGGCTTCCTAAAATAATAACATCGTAGTTTGTCCGGGCTAATATCTGCCTGATCACTACACTGAAGTTCTCTGCACCCCATTCCCTTTTGACCGAACCGGCACCCGGTACAATAGCGACGTAATTGCCTTTTTGTTTTGCTGTTGCTATTACAGGTTTTATGAGCTCGATTTTTTGGGAGAGCGCCGTTTCGAAAAAGAATTTGTTCCTGTAGAACTCAAAATGTATATCCGGAGGAAGTAATAGCAGGTCGGTGTAAAAGAGATCCATTTTTTTCTTGTATCGGGGTAGTATTCTTTCATTATCGCTTTGAAAGCCTGTAAGATGATCGCTGCACGCCAACGCGGCCAGGCCATCGTTGAGCAATGTTCGCGTATATGTTGGCTGCAGCACAACTTCATACCGGCGTTTAAAAAGCTGCCAGCCAAGTTTCAGGAGATCGATAGGCCTTTCATATATGTCATTTAGTTCGACGAAAAAAGCCTCGCCAATCCATTCTGAATCGTATTCAACGGTAATATCTTTCCATGCCGTATTTCCGCACAAATCAATCTCGTAGTTTTTGTACTTATCGGATGTTTTAACGGCTTGTATAAAGTTCCTGAATAGAATATAGTCGCCGACAGCGTCGATTTTAATAATAAGAATACGCTTTCTCGATTTTCGCAGAACGGAAATTAACTTCAAGAGATACGGGAGTTTCAGTAAAACGAATCTCGTAAAGCGAAACTTATTTCTGTTCTTAATCTCCATTACAAACGCTTCCGGTGCTCTTATTCGAATGTCTGCATATTAACAAGCTTGCTGTATAAGCCGTTCTTGCTGATCAGGTCAGTGTGCGTTCCGTGCTCGACTATCCTTCCACCTTCAAGCACCATTATTTCATCCGCATTTTGAATCGTACTTAAACGGTGGGCGATAACTAAAGTTGTACGATTTTGCATCAGATTATTCAATGCATCCTGAACTAGTTTTTCCGATTCAGTATCGAGTGCAGATGTTGCTTCGTCAAGCAACATAATGGACGGATTGGAAAGAACGGCCCTTGCAATATTTATCCGCTGTTTTTGACCACCTGATAATTTCATTCCCCGGTCGCCGATATTTGTAAAATATCCATTTTCCGTCTGGGTAATGAAATCATGAGCGTTGGCAATTTTGGCCGCTGCTTCTACCTCTTCCAATGTAGCATCCGGTTTTCCAAACGCTATATTATTAAAAATCGAATCGTTAAATAAGATGGATTCCTGGTTCACGAATCCCATCTGCGCGCGGAGTGATTCGGCTTTAATTGTTTTGGTATCGATACCGTCGAATAAAATGCTTCCCGACTTAGGCTCGGTAAATCGCGGAAGGAGATCCATCAAAGTCGATTTGCCACCGCCCGACGGCCCCACCAGTGCAATTGTTTTGCCTTTAGGAATTACTGCTGTAATGTCTTTCAAGACAATTTTATCGCCATAAGCGAAGTCGACATTGCGAAATTCAATTTTGTCATTAAAACCGTCAACAACTTTCGCGTCCGGCTGATCGGTAATGGCAGGCTTTGTATCGATTAATTCCAATACCCGCTCTCCCGCCGCTATACCCTGGTGTATGTTGCTGAAAGAATCGCTGATTGATTTAACCGGGCGGGTTAATTGTGAGAAAATGCCTATATAAACTATAAATTGAGCAGATGTTAGCTCCGACTGCTTGTTTAGAATAAGGTAGCCTCCGTAAAGCACAATCCCTGAGATCATCAGAACGCTGAGAAACTGCGATGTCGGAGAAGCAAGTTGTTGCCTGCGGGCCATTGCTTTAACAATGTTAGTGTATGTGCGATTCTCACTGTTAAAGCGATCTTTCATCCGGAAACTTGCGTTAAAAGCCTTTACGATCTTTATGCCGGTAAGCGCTTCATCAAGATAACTGATCATCAATCCAAATGACTGCTGCAAATTGATGGCTTGCTGCTTTAAGTTTTTTACAATCCGGGCAACAACAAAGCCGGCAATGGGAACTACTAACAGCGATATCAGCGTAAGCTTAACTGAAATATTTAATAAGATGACCAGGTAGGCGATTATTTGCAGAGGTTCTTTAAAAATAACCTGTAACGTGCCCGTAACTGAATATTGAACCACCTGAACATCATTGGTGATTTTTGACATGATGTCTCCCTTACGTTCGTTACTGAAATATCCCAGGTGTAAATCAATCATGTTATTAAACACGGATTTGCGGAGATTCAATAAAGTATGTGCCCTGAGATTTTCCATGATTCGCTGCGAAAGGTAAGCGAAAATATTAGCAAGGAATACCGACACAACAATAACAGAGCATACGATTTTTAATGTTGTCCACGCGCCATAAACTTTCAGATAATAGTTAACATAATAATTAAAGTTTCCCATGATATCCCATGCGGCCGGAACCTCGGTAGGTGTTTTTAAAACCTTCGTGCTCGAAAAAAGCGTGTCAAGCAATGGCGCAAGAAGCGCCAGGTTTAGGGTATTGAAAATAATTGCTAAAAGAGTGAATAGGATATATGGTATAGCAAATTTTTCTATGGGTTTGGCAAAAGACAGTAGCCGAAAATAAGTCTTCATCAATTTATAATTGAACAAAAGTACTCATTAAACGAAGAATGCTTAACAGCAGCATGTCAATTAGTAAAATTTGCTGTTCTTCTCCTTTTGCTTTCGGAATCGTTTAAAGATGAACCTTAGATAAATTGAGAGGCCAAAATGACGTCTTATAAGTGCGGCTTTATCTTTTTTAAACACAGGATCCTCTGTCATTGAGGAAAATCCATGCATATTATAATGGGCGATTGTAATCGGGTAAAATTGTTTTTTAAATTGCCGGTCTCCCCAAACTTTAATATTTAACACATGATCGGCAAATACCGGGTATTTTAGCTCATAGTGATATTTTTTAAATACAGCGGCGGGATAAATAATCGATTGATGATTCATGGAATATTTTGCCAGCCGGTAAGCGCTGAATGCACCGCTTAGCAGGTCTGCCGGCTCGCTGTTGCCGTAATATACCGTCTGCTCGTCATTTAGCAGGGATGTCAGATCGCTGAATCCAGGCAACAGATAATCATCGGAACCTAAGAAATATACCCACCTGCCAGTTGCCAAAGCGACGCCTTTGTTTAGGGCGTCATAAATTCCATTGTCCCTTTCAGACGTCCACGCAGAAATAGTAGATTCCCACTTTTTTATAATATCCAGGGTTTGATCGCTGCTCCCTCCGTCAACGATGATCAGTTGAATATTTTTTTCCTTTTGTTCGCTGATTGATGAGAGGCAATTCTCGAGATGCTCTTCCGCGTTAAAAGTTGCGATAATTATGCTTACTAGTGGTTGCCCGTTAGCTGTTTCTTTACCAGGTATATGTTTTTGCATCATTTTTAGCGAGCGACTAAATTAAAAATAATAGCTTACTTTTGACCACTTCAAGTCATTATGGCGTTCAGTATTGATATAATTATCCCCTCATTCAGGCTTCAGGAACAGTATTTACTTCCAATTTTAGATCTGAAAAAACCTGGAGAGGTGCAAATAAAATACTACCTCATATCGGATAATCCAACTATCGTACTTAGCGAAGCTTTAACAAATAGAATTAATAATGAGGATGTTATCTTAATTGTCAATTCTTCTAATTTGGGTGCAGCGGCTACCCGTAATCGTGGAATCGACGCGGGCGACGGAACCTGGATTCTATTTCTTGACGATGATATCGAAGTACAAGATGATCTGTTGTTAAACTATACCGCCGCCATTCAGAATTACCAGGAGGAGATTGGGTTTATTGGCCTGGTCAATATGCCGTCACCACCAACAACTTTTGCAAAGGCTTTAGAATTGATGGGCGCAACCGGAATCTTTAGCGTGGCAAAAGCGAAAGAAAGCTACGCCTGGGGAGCCACAGCCAATATGATAATTCGCCGTTCAGCGATAAAAGACCTGCGTTTTTCTGAAAACTATCCTAAGTTTGGCGGCGGTGAAGAGGTCGACTTCTTTCTCAGGGTACGTGAGAAGAATGGATTTAAAAATTATAAATCGCTACCAGGCGCGGCAGTTACGCACCCATGGTGGCACAACGGAAAGAGAAACTATAAACAGTTTTATTATGGAAGGGGTAACAGTTATTTGCCACAGTTTAATCCACAATATAAGTTTTATGACTTCTTAAACACCAGCGAAACCATGTTTGCCTGGCTGATTATTTCTGTCGTTTTCTTGATATTAAATCATTTAAAACTCCAGGCAATCGGACTAGTCGTATTGCTGATTATTTTGATAGAATTTATTGCCAACATGTTAAGGGTTTACTTGAAAACACGAAAAATCAATTTTGAACTTATTTATGAACTTATGACGGTTAGAAATGCCTATGAGTTTGGCATTCTTTACGAAAACCTTTCGCGTTTGCGGTTTACAGGCATCGGCGAACGTTTTAGAGATGACGGAAGCTTTAAACGTTCTGGCTTTGCTTTAAACAAATACAAAATTATTAAGCTTTCCTTATACGGCCTTGTAATAATATATCTGATCTATTCCGCTTCCTGATAACCGTTTATACAGTAAGTCAATTTTTCCTTCAATGTACGCTGGTAAATTACATCGTTGGACTGTAGATTATGTCTGGAATAATGCTTGTGAAAAATGTGGTAGCCTATAGCAGCCATCTTTAAACGTTTTTTATAAATTCCGCTATTTATCAGGCGCGCAGCAAATTCATAATCTTCGCAGCCCCAACCTTCAAAATCGTTGTAATAACCATTTATTTGCACATAATCTTTTCTCCAGAAAGCTATGTTACATGCTTTAGCGTTATAAGAATCTTTTGGATCGGGTTGAAACAGAATCGATAAAAAAGGAATACGAAATGAATTAAACCGGCTGTAAATTCCTTTAGTAAACGGCGAGAATTTAACTTGTTTTGTTTGAAGTATTTCTTCAGATTTCTTTTGATTAAGCATGGTCCTGCTACCTTGCACGAAAAAGCCCTTTTTTGCGGCTTTCATATGATCTTCTACGAATCTTGGATGCAAGATGATATCGCCGTCAACTTCAATAATATAATCTGAATGAGCCATTTTAATGGCCTTATTTAGCGCTAAGCTTTTTCTAAATCCTATATCTTCAATCCACGCATGTTTTAAGGGAACAGGAAATGCATCCCGGTATTTATTAACCAGGTCGATTGTAGGCCGGCCAGATCCATCATCAGCAATTAAAATTTCGTCAGGCATCCTGCTTTGTTGTAACACACTTCGTAGCACGAGTTCCAACGCTTCCGGCCAATTATAAGTAGATATCAATAACGCACACGTCACACGCATGTTACAAAATTAATTATTCTTATTCGTGTTCCACACTTTCTCATTTCACTTTTTCGTAATTCTTATACTCTCCAATTCTTATGCCCGTCCAAACGAAAATCTTCTCGAGTAACCTTCTCCGAAAAGAATTTTTGTTTTTAGAAGTAGTTGGATCAAAGCTGAATTTCCAATTACTCTTTTCAATCCTTGCAGACATTACCTGTGGATAGCTTTCTTCAAACTTTATTAACCTGTCGGCATTTCCATAGTCAAACGTATCAGATACCGGATAATTGTTTTCAATCCACTGATCCTCCTGATAAAACTTATTAAAATTTCTGACTTTGTGGTTAAGACTAGATGGAGGTTTTACCCATCCATAGTGATAGATATATGCGTCGATCTCCTTAACACGGATTTTCCGATCATCAATTCTGAAACCCTGGGCGTCCCGATAGGAATGAACACCGGGTAAGTTTTTCACGATACGTATTTCTTTCCGGTACCAGCGCCTGGAAAAGGCGAAATAGTCGTAAGAGCCGTAAAAGTGTTTATACCGAAAAAGCAAGCCTTCAATCTTAGGATCATTCAAAGTTTGTTCCATCTCGCTTTTTATAAGAGGAAGATATTGTTCGTGAACGCATTCATCACCTTGTATATAAAAAGCCCAATTACTATCTTTTGAAATTGCGGCGAAGGCTTTGTCTGTTTCGAGTGCGAAGGTTTTGCCACCATCTCTCACATCATCATTCCAAACTGTCTCAACGATCTTTATTTTTGGTGAACCAATCGCCTCGATCAATTCCCTGGTATTATCCTCTGAGTTTCCGTGCGCAACAATGAATTCGTCGCAAAGAGGAAGGATCGATGTAATTGCTTCGACGATGGGGTAGTCATTTTTTACCGCGTTCCTGATAAACGTAAAGCCGCTTACTTTCATACATTATTTTTCCCAGCTTCTAATCTTACTATAAACTAATTGAGGTTCGATATCACTTAAATTGCTTCCGGAGCTACTTATATGCTCAGCCTTCGCACCAATAGGCGCCCAACGGATTGCGTTTCTGAATGGTTCAGTCGGATACAAGCCCATCGCATGTATTCCTGTTGCGGCAGCAATATGAACGGGCCCTGTGCTGCAAGCCAGCAACCCATCGCAGTTACTTACAAAAGCGATAAACTGACTCAAGGAGAATATCCCGGTTATATCAGTTACCTGGTTTTTGTGTTTTTTTAGCCAGGATGCGAGCTCATCCTTCTCTTTTACTGATCCGCTGATTAAAATGTTGAACTTATTTTTGTCTGCCAGTTCAATAAATGCCGAATAATGATCCAGGCTCCATTCCGGGGCGTTCTGACCAGACTTCGGATGAAGGACCAGGTTGAACTTCGATTCAGAGAGCAGTTCTTTATAGCGATCTTCCAACTGCTCAATATTGCTTAATCCGTAATATTGAAAAAGTTCCTCTTTTGATGGTGATTCATTGATCCCGATTCCTTTCAATAACTTAAAATGCAGCTGCGCTTCATGCAGCGGCGAATTTTTTCGACTAAGCCACACCAAGCGATTGCAATACAACCAATGGAACCATCTTGTAGCGGTGCCAACCCGAAATTTAATCCCGGCAAATTTCATGATATATGCCAGACGCTTGTATGCAGGAAGCAAAAGCACGGTATCAATTGAAAGGTCATTAAGTATTTCCGCGATCTCTGCATCGCTTTTTCCATTCCAGTCATCCATATTCACAAATCCGTCAATATGGATACAGCAAGCGGCAACAGGCTTCGTATAAGTTCTTCCTAAAAGCGAAACTTTTGCATCAGGATAATATTTCTTAATCATTCCGCACAGAGGCATCACCAAAATAACGTCGCCCACAGCATCTGTTCTGCAAACCAGAATATGCTTATAAGGTCTTTCGGAAGAATCTGGCATGAATGATTTAAAAAATTAAGCAGCTTAAACTAGAAAAAATCATATTATCTTGCAAAGGTAATCTAAATGGCAGATCAATCATTAATCGATCGTTTAACTTCAGGTGATTTTAAAGCGGTAGCCAGATGTTTAACAATGGTGGAAAATGAACTTGGAGATTACATAGAGATTCTAAAAAAACTTCCCAATAAATATCCGCCTGTTCTGGGGATAACCGGCCCGCCGGGAGCGGGGAAAAGCACCTTAATTAATTCGTTAGTTTCCGAATTAGCAAGGGATAACAAACGAGTTGCAATCCTGGCTGTGGATCCGACTTCGGCGTTCAGCAAGGGCAGTTTGCTTGGCGACCGGATAAGAATGAACAAGCAGTTTAATAATCCCGGCGTTTACATCCGGTCTGTTGCCACACGAGGTTATTTGGGCGGCATATCCGAAAAGACCTTTGAAATGGCCGACGTGCTGAAGGCTGCAAACTTCGATTATGTCATTATTGAAACCGCCGGTGTGGGGCAGTCAGAAATAGAAATAGCCGCCCTTGCTGATATCACCGTGCTGGTACTGGTTCCCGAAGCGGGAGACGATATACAAAACATTAAATCGGGAATCATTGAAATTGCTGATCTGTTCGTTGTAAATAAAGCAGACAGGCCAGATGCATCGCTTTTTGCCAATAATCTGAAAAAGGAAGTTTTAAAACCCGTTTATTTAACAGAAGCTATTAGTGGAAAAGGCGTTGTTGAGCTAATTAATGAAATTACTCATCACAAACCAGGGGAAAACGATAAAAAGCTTCTGTTACTTGAAAACCGTATTTTTAATATCATAGGAAACCTTGCTGTAAAATCATTGGATAAAAAAAAGCTCCGGCAGGAACTTGCAGAAGCTTTTTTTTCCAAAGAATTTAACGTTTATAAATTTTCTGAACGCTGGATCAGGAGTTCATAATGTCTTCTATTTCTTCAGCATCAAGCGGAATATCTGCCATTAAATCAATATTTCCGCCCTCGGTTATAAGAATGTTATTTTCGAGGCGAATTCCCAAGCCTTCTTCCTGGATATAAATGCCCGGTTCGCAAGTAAGGATATTTCCAACCTGGAATGGATCATATCTGCCCGCGAAGTCGTGGACATCGATGCCGAGATGATGTGAAACGCCATGCATAAAATATTTTTTATATAACGGGAAGTTTTTGTCTTGCTTTTCGACGTCATGCTTGTCAATCAATCCAAGTTTAATCAACTCCGATTCTGTGATTTTGCCAACTTCTTCCTGGTATTCATTCCATATAGTACCCGCCACAATTAGCTTTTTAGCTTCTTTCATCACATGATGCACTGCATTATAAACATCTTTCTGACGTTTTGTAAATCGGCCGTTTACCGGGATGGAGCGACTTAAGTCGGCATTGTAATTTGCATACTCAGCGCCGAAATCGAAAAGTATTACATCGCCGTCGTTGCAAATTTGATTGTTATCATTATAGTGCAGAACTATAGCATTTTTTCCGGATGCTATGATCGGGTTATAGGCATGCCCCGTTCCGCCCTGCCTTATGAATTCGTGAATGATTTCTGCTTCTATCTCATATTCCTTTACGCCCGGTTTAACAAACTTAAGCACTCTGACAAACGCATCACGTGTAATACTGCATGCTTTTTTGGTCAGTTCAACTTCAATCGATGATTTAACCGGACGAAGTTTTCTGAATAAAGGCGCCATTCTTTCAAAAGAATGAAGCGGAAATTTATCTTTCAGATCGTTTATGAAACGGAGATCTCTATAAGGAACGGTATGAGCATAGCGATCGTTCTCATTCGTATTCAGATATATATGGTCAGAATAATAAATGATACTTTGAAGGATATTTTGAAAGTCGTCCAGCCAATAAACTGCCTGTATGCCGGATGCCTTTCGAGCCTCTTCTTTTGTGTATTTATGTCCTTCCCAAATAGCAATCAGGTCGCTGGTCTGTCTTAAAAACAGTACTTCTCTGTATTGCGGATTAGGACACTCCGGGTAAAGAAGCAATATAGTTTGCTCCTGATCAATTCCACTTAAATAAAAAAGGTCGGGATTCTGTTTAAAAGTGAATGTTTGGTCGCCGCTCCTCGGAAATTCATCATTCGAATTAAGAATAGCTATAGAATTATTTTTCAGGAGGTTATAAAACTTTTGGCGGTTGCTTTTAAAAAGGGAATTATCAATAGTGCGATACTTCATAATATAAATCTATTTAAACAAAAGTAAAACCCTTTTGTGGCGAAAACGTTAATGAGATGTAAAAATGGAACAATAGTTGTTAATTTGGCAAAATAAAAGTTATAATTACTTTTGTAAAAATTACACAATTAAAATTGTTTAACCTTAAAAACAGAAACATGAATTATTCTACAATTAAAAAGGTTGTTGCATGTTCGATGATTTCTGCCCTGGCTGTAACAGCAGCTAACGCGCAGGACTCAACGTCGACCGCAATGTCAACAACCAGTTCTTCTGCCAAGGTATTTGGTGGAAGAGGTCAGTACAGAACCTGGAATATCGGAGTAAACGCCGGTGTTTTAGCTCCGGTTACTGTTCTTGGCGGATCTAATGACTTCTCTAACTGGGACGTTAATTTAGGCTACGGTTTAACTATCCGCAAGCAACTAGGCCATGCATTTGGTTTAGAACTTGCCGGTTTACGTGGCGATTTGTCAGGTAATAACGATGATGTTGGTACAGCTGGTAAAGCTGGCGCGAAAGAGTTTAAAACGGAACTCGGATGGCAGGCATCTTTAATGGGTGTTGTAAATGTTGCAACAGTTGACTTTTTACGTCGTGAAAACTCTGTTAATTTCTTAGTTAAAGCTGGTTACGGTATTGCAGCATACGCTCCAAAAACTACGTTTAATACCGGACAAGTTTATGATTACAAAGATCGCGCTGGTGATGACGGAGATAACAAATACATTCACGAGCAATTCATTCCGGTTGGTGTAGGTATCAAATTTAAATTATCTGATCGTGTTAACTTTGACTTGGGATACAATATGTATTTCTTAGACGGAGATAACCTTGACGGTATTAAAGCTGATCACCCAACAAAAGACAAATATTCTTATGGTTACGGAGGT
This sequence comes from Hufsiella arboris, assembly GCF_009834875.1. Lineage (GTDB taxonomy): Bacteria > Bacteroidota > Bacteroidia > Sphingobacteriales > Sphingobacteriaceae > Hufsiella_A > Hufsiella_A arboris. The sequence goes on from NZ_WVHT01000001.1 coordinate 791,249, forward strand.
CTTGAATTCTCATTAGGTTCAAGCGCTAAACCTAACTTGGATTGGGTTAACCCTGTTGCTTTAATGTATGATGAATTAAAAGATCCTACATTACGTCAGGAAGTTGAAGCTTTAAAAGGACGTGTATCTACTTTAGAAGGTACTGTTAACCAATTAGCTGCTGATGCTGATGGTGACGGAGTATCTGATAAATTTGACAAATGCCCAGGAACTCCAGCTGGTACTGTTGTTGATGGTTCTGGTTGCCCAATTCAGTTCCCTAAAGATACTGTAGCTGCAACTGGCGCTTACGAAAACATCCAGTTCGAATTTGATAGCTCAGTGTTGAAAACATCTTCATACCCAACTTTAGACAGAGTTTCTTCTGATTTAAGAGGTGATGCAAGCAAAACTTTGACTTTGTCAGGTTATGCTTCAGCTGAAGGTACTGATTCTTACAACATGAAATTATCTAAAGACCGTGCTAACTCAGTAAAAACTTACTTAGTAAACTCTGGTGTTGCTGCAAGCAAAATCACAGTTAAAGCTTACGGCGAGAAAAATCCTGTTGCTGATAACAGCACTGAAGAAGGACGTATCTTAAACCGTCGTGTTGAATTCAAATAATAATGTAATTAAGCATATTATTTAAAAAAAGGCTCCGGAACCCCGGAGCCTTTTTTATTTTTGTTCTATGTACTTTTTCCGTAAAAAAGATCCTAATCGACCGACCAGTTTCAATTTAAAGGTAATGCATATCATTAACGCTACGGCGATACTGGTTTTTATTGGGGGGCTTCTTTACAAACTTATTGAATGGCTATTTTTTAAGAAATGAAATCAATCGTCAAAACAGCAAATGCGCCCGCTCCAATTGGCCCCTATAACCAAGCGATAAAGGCAGGAAACTTTTTATATATTTCGGGACAGATAGCAATAGATCCGCAAACAAATGATTTAGTGCTTGATTCGATTTCTTCCGAAACTCAATTGGTTCTTAACAATTTAAAAGCGATACTGAACGAAGCTGATTATGATTTCAGTAACGTTGTAAAAACAACGATTTTCTTGAAAGACATGGCTCTCTTCGCTGAGGTGAATGAGATTTACAGTTCCTATTTTACCACTGATTTTCCGGCGCGGGAAACTGTTGCAGTTGCCGGATTACCTAAAGGAGTAAATGTTGAAATTTCGGTTATCGCCTATAAATCATAATTGATTGGTTCAATATTCGTTATCGACACCTATTGAATATTTAAAAGGCGTTGGGCCCCAGCGGGGTGACGTTATTAAAAAAGAGTTAGGGGTTTTTTGCTACGTTGATCTCCTTAACTATTTTCCTTTCCGGTATGTCGACCGTACGAGATTTTATAAAATCAGAGATCTTACTGCAGATCTTCAGCAGGTGCAAGTTCTTGGAAGAATCGTTTCGAAGGAAGTTATAGGTGATAAAAGGGCCAAGCGACTTGTAGCTCAATTTAAAGATGATACAGGTGTTATTGAACTCGTATGGTTTCAAAGCCTGAAATGGATCGATAAGGTTATTCAGGTTGGATCTGTTTACATTGCATTTAGTAAGCCTAATGAATTTAACGGGCGCATATCCATGTCTCACCCGGAAATTGAACTATATGACCCGAGTTCAAAGAAAGCTGGTAACCTGACACTTCAACCGGTTTATAATTCAACAGAAAAACTCAAGCAATTTTCGCTGGATACTAAGGGAATCCAAAAAGTTCAATTTAGCCTGCTTGAGCTTATCTTAAATCAGGTGGAAGAAATACTGCCTGGATATTTGCTTGAAAAGCATAAGCTTATCAGCAGAAGACAAGCCTACCAGTTTATCCATTTTCCCGCCAATCAGTCTGACCTGGCTCAGGCTCAATTCCGGCTTAAATTTGAAGAGTTATTCTTCATTCAGTTAAAACTCCTTAGAAACAAGTTACTGCAAACGGCAAAATTTAAAGGAGCTGTTTTCGCTAATGTTGGCCAGAAATTCAATACGTTTTATAATGAGCTGCTACCATTCGAACTTACGAACGCGCAAAAAAAGGTAATAAAAGAGATTCGTACGAACACCCAGAATGGCGTTCAAATGAATCGGCTTATTCAGGGCGATGTGGGATCCGGCAAGACCGCCGTAGCGTTGATGAGCATGCTTCTGGCGATCGATAATGATTTTCAGGCATGTATGATGGCTCCAACCGAAATACTGGCTCAGCAGCACTATCAGTCCATTACGTCGCTAGTTCTAGCAGACTTCATCAATGTTGAGATTCTAACTGGATCCACACCTGCCAAAAAGCGGAGAACGCTGCTCGCGAAATTGCTTTCCGGGGGAATTGATATTTTAATAGGCACGCATGCTCTTATTGAAGATGTTGTTCAGTTTAAGAATCTGGGCCTTGTAGTTATTGACGAGCAACACCGCTTTGGTGTTGAACAACGTGCTAAATTATGGAAGAAAAATATCATTCCTCCGCATGTGCTGGTGATGACTGCGACGCCGATTCCCCGAACACTTGCTATGACTCTGTATGGCGACTTGGATGTCTCGGTCATTGATGAGCTCCCGGCAGGACGAAAACCAATTCAAACGCTGCATCTTTATGAAAGTCAGCGTTTACGGATGTTCGGCTTTATGAAACAGGAGATTGACAAAGGGCGACAGATTTATGTCGTGTATCCATTGATCAAGGAAAGTGAAAAATTAGATTTACTTCATTTGGAGGCCGGGGCGGAGCATATTGCAAAAGTCTTTCCGCTTCCAAAGTATCGCATCAGCGTGGTCCATGGAAAAATGCCTGTTAAAGATAAAGAGTACGAGATGCAGCGCTTCGTACGGGGAGAGACTCATATTATGGTTGCAACGACAGTTATCGAAGTTGGTGTTAATGTACCAAACGCCAGCGTTATGATTATTGAAAACTCGGAGCGCTTTGGCTTATCACAGCTTCACCAGTTGAGAGGGCGCGTTGGCCGAGGAGCGGAGCAATCCTTTTGTGTGCTGATGTCGGGCAATAAGCTCAGCCGTGAGGCAAAAATTCGCATCGAAACGATGGTCAGAACGAATGATGGCTTTGAGATCTCTGAGATAGATATGCAGCTTCGTGGTCCAGGAAATATTGAAGGGACTCAGCAGAGCGGTACCCTTGATTTAAAACTTGCCGATCTGGCAAACGACCAGGCTATTTTACAGGAAGCGCGGGAATCGGTTATAAAGATTTTTGAAGACGATCCTCAATTGGCCAATCCTAAAAATCAACTATTAGCGGCTTATTTCATGACTAAACACGATGGCATTGGGTGGAATAAAATTTCTTAATACACGTATTTTATATATTTGCTTCTTAACCCGATCCTTCATGAAAAAACTTACTTCTCTTTTTGCGGCAATAACCCTCTTTACCGCGGTATCAGCTCAGACGACAGATTCCATTCAACTCCGTAAAATTTATGATGAGGCACTGATTAACGGCAAAAGTTATGAAAACTTACGTTATCTGTGTAAAAACATTGGCCCACGATTAAGTGGATCAGCAAACGCCGAAAAAGCCGTAGACTGGACAAAGCAGCTAATGCAATCTTATGGTTTCGATAAAGTTTTTTTACAGGAAGTGATGGTTCCGCATTGGGTGCGCGGTGAAAAAGAAGTTGGAAAAATCATTGCAAATGGAAAATCTATCAACGTAGCGCTCTGTGCACTTGGCGGTTCTGTAGCAACTTCGGCAACAGGCGTGACAGCCGAGGTGGTAGAAGTAAAAACGTTGGATGAAGTTAAGTTGCTTGGCGAAGCGGGAGTTAAAGGAAAGATTGTTTTTTACAACCGTCCATTTGATCCAACGCCAATTGAAACGGGTATTTCCTATGGTACTGCCGGCGATCAACGACGCTCTGGTCCGGCTGTCGCGGCAAAATACGGTGCTGTAGCGGTTATTATTCGTTCCTTAACGCATGCAATAGACAATTATCCTCATACAGGTGGAACACAATATGACTCATTAGGCGTAAAGATTCCAGCGGCTGCATTGTCGACCGTTGCAGCAAATCAGTTAAGTCAGGTACTCAAAACATCTAAACCAGGCTCTGTGAAATTTTTCTTGAAGCAAAACTGCCAAATGCTTCCGGATATCAAATCATACAATGTTGTTGGAGAGTTAACCGGAACCGAAAAACCAAATGAATTTATTACAGTCGGTGGCCATCTTGATTCATGGGATATGGCAGAAGGAGCACATGACGACGGAACTGGCGTGATGCAATCTGTTGAGGTATTGAGAATATTTAAATCGCTTAATTATCGGCCCAGACATTCAGTGCGCGCTGTTATGTTTATGAATGAAGAAAATGGTGCCCGCGGAGGCAGGAAGTATGCTGAACTCGCCGCAGAAAATAAAGAGAAACATATTGCTGCGATCGAATCAGACGAGGGTGGTTTCACTCCACGCGGTTTTAGCTTCCAGACAAGCGGCGCCATAGTTGCAAACGCAAACGCGGATTGGAAAAAACTCCTTGAGCCTTACGAAGCCGACAAACTAACTGTTGGTGGCGGCGGTACCGATATTGCTCCGCTAAAGAGAACAGTTCCGGAAATAACGCTGATCGGTTTCAGGCCCGATTCACAGCGTTACTTTGATATCCATCACACGCCGAATGATGTTTTTGAAAACGTTAACAGGCGAGAGTTAGAATTAGGCGGCGCCGCAATGGCTTCTTTGGTTTATTTAATAGACCAGCACGGCATTCGTCAATAAATACGCTTAAAATACGATTCAGTTAGCCAGCGAACACATTCGTTGCTTAACTTTGCCGGCAAAATAACCTCTATTGGAAACACAAGCATCTACACCCAAAGCCGACCCTTACGCGGCGCTGCGATTCCCGGAATTCAGGGCATTCCTGGCCATGCGTTTTTTTCTGACGTTTGGCTACCAGATACAAGCAGTGGTTATCGGCTGGTATATTTACCATTTAACTAAAAGCCCGCTTTCGCTTGGAATGATCGGCCTTGCCGAAGCAATACCGTCAATTGGCATTTCGCTTTACGGCGGTTATGTTGCTGATAAATCCGATAAAACTAAGCTGCTTCGCCGGATTATACTCGGAATGTTTTTGTGCTCTGTAGTTTTGTTGCTGGTAACAATCCCTTCTATCAAAGACCGAATAAATCACGGACATATTGTATGGATAATTTATCTGATGATATTTTGTATCGGAATTGGACGAGGATTTTTGTCGCCTACGGTTTTTTCACTGATGGCCCAGATTGTCCCCCGGGAGCTATATCCGAACTCCTCGACGTGGAATAGCACAAGCTGGCAGATTGCATCTATTGCTGGCCCGGCTTTAGGCGGACTGATTTATGGATTTGCAGGCGTTACAGTCACTTTCAGTGTAATTATAGGCTTCATTTTTCTTTCGTTTGTAAGTTTGTTTTTCATCAAGAGCCGTCCACCTCAATATGTCCCAAAGGAAAGTATTGTGAAAAGCCTTACTGAAGGAATCCATTTTGTTTTTAAAAGCAGGATGCTTCTTGGCGCTTTTAGCCTTGATCTTTTTTCGGTGTTTTTCGGTGGCGCTGTTGCTCTGATTCCGGTTATCGCGACTGAGGTCTTGCATGTTGGAGCTGAACAATTTGGAATGATGCGCGCTGCGCCGGCATTAGGGGCTGTTTTGACTATGATTTTCATGACGCGCCACTCGCCCATGGATAAGCCATGGAGAAACCTGCTATTCGCTGTTACCGGCTTTGGATTGTCAATAATTTGCTACGGCCTTTCCCGAAACTTTTATCTCACGCTCTTCTTCCTTTTCTGCGAAGGAGCTTTCGATAGCGTGAGCGTTATAATTCGATCAACGATTTCTCAGTTGCTTACGCCAGATGAAATGAGAGGCAGGGTTTCTGCCGTAAATTCCATGTTCATTGGCTCTTCTAATGAACTGGGTGCGTTTGAATCGGGGCTTACAGCAAAGCTGATGGGGACAATCCCAGCTGTTTTGTTCGGAGGATTTATGACTTTAAGTGTGGTAACGATTACTTTTTTAAAAACAAAAAAATTAATCCCGTTAGGCTTAAATGAAATTCATCCGCCGGAGAAAGAGGCTGCTTAAATATTTATCGTCTGGTTTTTCCCCCAAATCAGGTAAATAATTGATCCTAGTATTGGTGCAACCAGAACGATAATAATCCAAAGCAACTTGGTGTTTTGCGGCATGTTGCTTTTTATGATGTCGTACAGAGCATAGATAATTAAGATCAGCCATAACAAACCGACTATTCCACTAAAAAGGCCGCTTATAAATAAAAGGTTCATAGTGATGTTTAACTTGAGTAACACTAGTTTAGCTCAAATGTTCTCTCGCCTATTTGCTGGCGCCACATCGCGTAGTAAAGTCCTTTTTCTTCAAGCAGATCATGATGTTTGCCGGATTCAATAATGTTTCCTTTTTCGAGTACAAATATTTTATCTGCATGCATGATGGTCGAAAGCCTGTGAGCGATCAGGATTGTGATATGGTCCTCCATGTCGGAAACGTCACGAATTGTTCGTGTAATCTCTTCCTCCGTTATCGAATCAAGGGATGAAGTAGCTTCATCAAACACCAAGATATTTGGCCGGCGCAGCAAAGCCCGGGCAATCGACAGTCGCTGTTTTTCGCCACCGCTGACCTTTACTCCACCTTCACCGATGACGGTATCCAATCCGTTTACGGCGCGCGCCATAAGGGTCTGACACGCAGCCTTTCTTAATACCTCCAGGCATTCTTCATCACTTGCATTTGGCCGTACGAAAAGCAAATTTTCACGTATGGTTCCTGAAAAGAGCTGAGTGTCCTGGGTGACAAACCCAATTTTTTCACGCAGGTGGTCCAGATCGATTTCATCAGAGGGTATGCCGTTGTATAGAACTTCACCTTCAATGGGATTATATAGGCCTACAAGCAGCTTAACAAGCGTCGTTTTGCCGGAACCCGAAGGGCCGACAAAAGCTATTGTCTCGCCTGTTTGTACATCAAAACTGATCCCGTTAAGGGCATTTCTATTAGCGGTAAGATGCTTGAAAGTAACGTTCTCGAATTCAAGTTCTGAAATCCTTGAAAACGACTTTGGGCTTACAGGCTTTTGCTCTACAGGCATTTTTAGGATCTTATGGAAATTTCCGAGTGATACTTCCGCTTCGCGCCAGGTAAGGATCACATTTCCTAATTCCTGTAAAGGATTAAACAAAAAGAAGGAATAAAATAAAAAGGAAAAATACTGGCCGGGTGAAATGGTCTTTTCAAAAATAAGTAGCAATAAGATTACTATCATACTACTGCGAACCAGGTTTACAGTTGTCCCCTGAACAAAGCTCATGCTTCGAACATATTTAACTTTTTTTAGCTCCAGGTCAAGAATCTTAAAAGTTGTTTTATTAAGTCTTTCAATTTCCTGATCAGCCAGGCCAAGGCTTTTAACAAGTTCTATATTTCGAAGAGATTCGGTCGTTGATCCTGCCAAAGCCGTGGTTTCTTTAACAATCGTTTTTTGTATCACTTTGATTTTCCGACTCAAGAACATACTAAGAAAAGCAATGATCGGGATGGCTGCGAAATAAACCAACGTAACTTTATAGCTTACCGAAATGGAATAAACAATCACGAAAATGATGCCGATAAGCGAAACAAATAAAACACTGATGAAGGATGTAATGAATTTTTCTGAATCCGTTCTTACCTTTTGTAAAATGCCCAACGTTTCCCCGCTACGCTGATCCTCAAAAACTTGATAAGGCATTTTAAGCGAATGTTTTAGTCCGTCGGCATACATATTAGCGCCGACCTTTTGGATGATGATATTCGTAAAATAATCCTGGAAATTTTTAGCGATTCTGGAAACCATTGCCGCTCCAATTGCCAGTCCGACAAAGCCAAGAACCCCCCAAACAAATTGGCTGCGTTCTAATACGTCTCTTTTTTCTATAAAGCGATCTACTATGCGGCCGGTTATGTATGGGTCAAGAAGCGAAAATCCCATATTGAAGCCGGCTAGCACCAAGGCCAGCAGGACGATCCACTTATATTTCTTTAAATAATTGATTAACAGATTCATCTTGAACAAAAATAACAAAGGGAATGAAGCATGCACCTCATTCCCTTTCAAATGACATAAGACTTACGAACTTAAACTGTCATGATATCTTTTTCTTTCACTTCGGCGTGTTTATCAACTTTAACTATATAGCTGTCTGTTAACTTTTGCACCTCGGCTTCACCTGTTTTTATTTCATCTTCGGATACACCTTCCGATTTTAATTTTTTTATGCGCTCGTTAGCATCTTTGCGAATGTTGCGAATGGTGATCCTTCCGCGTTCAGCTTCTTCTTTTACTTTTTTCACCAAACCCAAGCGGCGTTCTTCCGTTAAGGGAGGTACGTTTAAACGTATAACCTGACCGTCATTCTGTGGATTAAGACCGATGTTCGCTTCATGGATTGCCCGTTCGATACTGGTTAAAAGATTCTTTTCCCATGGGGTTACCACCAGTGTTCTGGGGTCTGGTGTATTAATTGTTCCAACCTGGCTAATCGCGGTAGGCGTTCCATAATATTCAACCATGATACCATCAAGCATACCAGGACTTGCTTTTCCCGCGCGTATTTTCGTCAATTCATATTCACAATGCTCAACAGCCTTGTCCATGCTTGATTGTGCTTCAGTTAATTGTTTTTTTATCAGTTCACTCATATTAAGCGTTTTTCGAGAGTGTAAAATTACAATTCTTTTTCGATTTGATTAACCGGTAACCAATGTGCCTAAAGGTTCACCGTCGGCGACGCGCATAAAGTTCCCGGCTTTGTTCATGTCAAAAACGATAATTGGCAGCTTATTTTCCTGGCAAAGAGTTATGGCGGTTAAGTCCATTACATTTAATCCTTTGTCGTATACTTCCTGGAAAGTTATTTCATTGTAGCGTGTAGCTAATGGATCTTTTTCCGGATCAGCGGTGTATATACCGTCGACACGTGTGCCCTTAAGAACAGCGTCAGCCTGGATTTCGATAGCACGCAGCGATGCGGCAGTATCGGTTGTGAAGTATGGATTTCCTGTTCCTGCGCCAAATATGACAATTCTGCCTTTTTCAAGGTGACGGACAGCGCGGCGCCTGATAAAGGGTTCGCAAATCTGTTCCATTTTAATAGCTGTCATCAAGCGGGTTTTCATCCCTACTTTTTCCAGAGCATCTTGCAGAGCCATGCTGTTGATAACTGTAGCCAACATACCCATGTAGTCGGCCTGAACCCGGTCCATCCCTGATTTTTCGGCACTTAATCCGCGGAAAATGTTTCCTCCTCCGATTACTATGGCTATTTGCAAGCCCTTTTTATAGACATCACGAATGTCACTTGCATATTGCGCAACACGTTCACTGTCAATGCCATATTGCTTGTCGCCCATGAGTGATTCGCCACTCAGCTTAAGAAGAACTCTTTTGTATTTCATTACAGAGAAGGTTTTTCAAAAATATTTAATAAATGTTACTGTAAAAAATTATCCGGCGTTTTCAATGTAATTTCCCTGAAACACTGTGCCTTTAATTTTAAAATTCTGATCAAAAATGGCCATATTGGCTTGTTTTCCATGCTCAATAGTTCCCAGAGATTCGTTCAATCCAATAACTGTTGCGGGATAGAGGCTTGCCATGTTTACGGCTTCCGGTAAGTCAATGTTTACCTCGGTAACACAATTTTGTACTGCCTTCAGCATCGTTAAGCTTGATCCAGACAGCGTTCCGTCTGGCATTGTGTACCTGTCGCCATTTAAAACATGCTGATAAATGCCTTCATTGGTTTCAGTTACGGCATCAGTTATGAGATAGAGCTTTTCTTGAAGTTGCCTCTTGGCGATTTCAATCATTGGAAAACTAACGTGGACGCCATCAGCAACTATACTGGTAAACGGCTTCGAATGGAAAATGCCCGCAACCAGCCCTGGTTCTCTATGATGAAGTTGCGGCATGGCGTTATAAAGATGGGTAGCCGCTGCGACGCCATTTGAAAAAGCAGAACAAGCTTGCCGATAGTCAGCATCCGAGTGCCCGGCCGAAATAATAATTTGTTGTTCCTTGAGATAGTCGATCAGTTCCTGATCCTGCAATTCCGGGGCGATTGTCATCATTTTAATCTCCCCTTTAGCAGATTCCACCCAACTTTTTAGTTCTTCAAGTGATCCTTTTTTGATCAGGTCAGCGGGATGTGCGCCTTTTCGTTTGGGATTTAAGTAAGGTCCTTCGAGATGGAGCCCAATGAAGATGTCTTGCGATCGATTGCGGAAGTCCTTTGCCGCATCGACAGCTTGTTGAACAATTGCTGGAGTATTAGTAGCTACCGCCCCCAGAAAACCTGTCGTGCCTTGCGAAAGGAGGTCCGCTTCCATTTGTGCTAAGGCGTCTGCTGTTGGAACGCCGCCAAAAAGTTTGCCGCCGCTCCCATATATCTGCAGATCGATAAAACCGGGCGAAATAAATGCACCGTCTAAATCATGCTGCCGGCAATCTTGAGGAATGTTGTTTTCAGAAACTATATCCGAAATAATATTCCCTTCCGTGATGACGGCTTTGCCATGCAGCTCACTGCCGTTGGTAACAACGATACAATTCGTATACGCAATTTTCATAGGTTGAATGCTCACGCAAAATAGCTCAAAAAAGTTAAAGCAAAAAAAAGCCTCACTTTTAAAGTGAGGCTTTGAAAATTAAGCTCCTAACTGAACCCGCTTGAAGGCGGTTACCGTTAATCGTTTTGACACACTGTCAAGGAATTGTGCGATTGATTTCGACGAATCTTTCACAAACTCCTGGTTTAACAGGGTCGACTCTTTGTAGAATTTATTCAATTTTCCTGCAGCGATTTTTTCAACCATTTCTTCTGGTTTACCTTCTGCACGGATTTGTTCTTTTGCGATTTCAAGCTCACGCTCGATAGTTTTTGAATCTACGTCGCCTTTATCAATAGCAACCGGATTCATCGCAGCAATTTGCATTGAAACGTCTTTGCCTGCTTCGTCAGCTCCAGCTGCATCAGCACTTAACGCAACTAATACACCTAAACGGTAGTTACCGTGGATGTAAGCAATTACTTTCTCACCTGATACCTTCTCAAATTTAGAAACACCGATTTTTTCACCGATCTTACCAGTTTGATCTAATAAAAGATCAGAGATTTTTGACCCGTTTAATTCAAGTGCTAATAATTCTTCTGTTGTTGCAGGATTTTTCTCAATAGCCAAATCAGCGATGCTGTTAGCAAAAGAGATGAAATCAGCATTTTTCGCAACGAAGTCAGTTTCGCAGTTCACTTCAACAACGATACCTGTTTTAGCATCAGCTGTAGTTTTTGCAATAACAACACCTTCGTTTGAATCACGATCCTGACGGCTAGCAGCAACCTTTGCACCTTTTTTACGAAGGTAATCGATAGCAGCTTCGAAATCGCCGTTAGCTTCCGTTAAAGCTTTCTTGCAATCCATCATTCCCGCACCTGTTTGCTGGCGCAGTTTATTTACGTCTGAAGCAGAAATTTGTACTGTAGACATGTTTATTTCTTTTTTAAGATTTTACGTGTAAAAAAGTTAAGGGTTAGGAGTTATGAGTTACGTGGACACACACAACTTATAACCCGTAACCCGTAACTGGATATTATTCTTCTGACTGGCCTTCAGTTTGAGCTTCAGCCGCTACCTTACGTTCGCGTTTTCCTGAAACTTCTTCGGCTGCAGGTGCTTGTTCAGCGCCGCTGTCGATTTTAGCTTTAGATGCTGCCGCTTCTTTTTCTGCCTCATCTTCCTTATCGCGTTTACGCTCATCTAAACCTTCTTTAATAGCTTCAATAATGATATTGGTGATTAAAGAGATTGATTTAGTAGCATCGTCATTCGCCGGGATAGGAAAATCGATATTTGAAGGATCTGAGTTTGTATCAACCATCGCGAAAGTCGGGATGTTCAATTTCAACGCTTCAGTAACAGCGATATGCTCTTTCTTAACATCGATAAGGAACAAAGCTGCAGGTAAACGGTTCAGATCAGAGATACCTCCTAAAAGAGTTTCCAATTTGATACGTTCACGCTGAATCATCAGCTTTTCTTTCTTAGACAATACATCGTAAGTTCCGTCTTTCGTCATTTTGTCGATGTTCGACATTTTTTTGATCGACTTACGTACTGTAGCGAAGTTTGTTAACATACCACCTAACCAACGCTCGGTTACGAAAGGCATGTTTACATTTTTTGCCTGCTCAGCTACAATATCTTTCGCTTGCTTCTTAGTAGCAACGAATAATACTTTACGGCCTGATTTTACGATCTGTTTAATCGCAGCGGCAGCTTCTTCTACTTTGGTTAAAGTTTTATTTAAATCGATAATGTGGATGCCATTACGCTCCATGAAAATGTACTGTGACATTTTCGGGTCCCATTTACGGGTAAGGTGACCAAAGTGTACACCTGCATCAAGTAAATCCTGATATGTTGTTCTAGCCATTGTTTGATCCTCCTTAAATTAACGTTTACTGAATTGAAATCTTCTACGAGCTTTGCGGCGTCCTGGTTTTTTACGCTCAACCATTCTGTCGTCGCGGGTCATGATACCTTTTGCACGTAATGCAGATTTTTTCTCCGGATCTAACTCAACAATAGCTTTCGCGATAGCTAAACGAACGGCTTCTGCCTGTCCTTTAACGCCACCACCCGCTACGTTCACATTTACATCAAATTTACCGCCGTTTTCAGAAACTTCTAACGATTGGTTAACAATGTACTGAAGCGGTAACGTTGGGAAATATTCTTTGTAATCTTTACCGTTTACGGTAATGTTGCCGCTGCCATCATTTAAGTAAATGCGGGCAACTGCAGTTTTTCTTCTTCCTGAAGTGTTTGTTGTTGACATTTCTTTTCTTCCTTAAAGTTTAACGGTTTTTGGAGTCTGAGCTTCGTGTGGATGCTCTGAACCTGCATAAACAAACAGGTTTTTGTATAACGCACGGCCCAAACGATTTTTAGGTAACATACCACGTACTGCTTTTTCAATGATACGGGTAGGATGCTTTTCCAATAACTCTTTAGGAGAAATGAAACGCTGACCACCTGGATAACCAGTGTAAGAAACATAAGTCTTTTCAGACAATTTGTTTCCGGTCAGTTTTACCTTGTCTGCGTTAATAACGATTACGTTATCTCCACAGTCTACGTTTGGGGTAAATGTTGGCTTGTGTTTTCCACGAATGATCATAGCGATCTTCGATGACAAGCGCCCCAAGATCTCGCCTTCAGCGTCAACAACGATCCATTCCTTGTTAACGGTCTTCTTGTTGGCAGAGACAGTTTTGTAACTTAACGTATTCACTTGCTTGATATTAAATTAATTAAACAATATACTATACCCCATAAATTCGGGACTGCAAAGATAGGGGAAATTGTTTAACTGTCAAATGGTTGGGAAGAAAAAGTTTGGGTACGTAGACTTGTTAATGCATTTGGGCAAGAAGGGCGTTTTAAGCAATGTCGCCCAAGTTTAAATGGGATTCAATTTAAATGAAAGCAAAGGATGACACAAGTTGGTTATATTAAACTTGTTCAACAGGGCCCTTGCTTTAAAGAAAGCGTTTTAATAATTCACTTTTGAAAACGAACGGCATCATTCTTTGCATTTGCAGTCCTGCTTTGGTTGCAAGTTTTTTGTGAACGCTTCTGCGTATTGAAGGCCTATTCCGCAAAAAAGCTTTCCACGACGAGTGGGTTTATTTAACACAGGCCGTTATTTAATCGGATAAGGACCGGTGCAATCTTTTGGTAGCGGTCAAAGATCTTAGGTTTGCCGCGCCTTATAACTATTCGTAGCGTCTTACAACTGCATGAAAATCTGCCATTGCTTCTCAACTAAATTACTATTCAGGTTTTGGAAAGCAGTTGCAGGGTTCCAATTAACGTTAGCCGGGCTGTACGCTGTATCTTTTTTATTCCCGGACTTTAACCTATCGTTGATAAAAAAGGATGCCGCTTCCATCCCGTTTAAAACATTTTGGCTTTACTTGCTATCATCATTTTCTATCACCGCAAAAACAATAGCGAGTTATACCTCAAAAAAATAACCTAGTCAAACCAGTAACTACGGATCTTATCCCACAGGCAAACCACAAATCTTAAATTCTCTAAACATTTATCAATCAGTGTAGTTGCTAATAAAAAACTATCCGGCATGAAAAGCAACGACAATACCAGGCGGTCATTTATTAAAAATATTTCGGTTGGAGTGGGAGCTGCAGCCCTCGCGCCAAATCTCTCCTTTCTTGAAGCCTGCGCTTCAACTGTAGAGAACAAAAAGCTTGGAATCGCATTGATTGGGTTGGGCGGTTATGCCGGTGGCCAGCTTGCTCCAGCCCTTCAGAAAACTAAAAATTGCTACTTGGCCGGTATCGTAACAGGAACGCCTTCCAAAGAAGCGACATGGTCTCAGCAGTATAACATTCCGCAGAAGAACATATATAATTACGGGAACTTCGATGAAATTGCGAAAAACAAAGACATTGACATCGTTTACATTGTGCTGCCCGTTTCAATGCACAAGGAGTTTACTATTCGGGGTGCCAAGGCAGGCAAACATGTAATTTGTGAAAAGCCTATGGCACTCAATGCAGCGGACTGCCAATTAATGATCGATGCCTGCAAAAAAGCAGACCGAATGCTTTCTATCGGATACCGGCTGCATTTTGAGCCTTATAATATGGAGATGATGCGCCTGGGGCAGAAACAAGTTTTTGGTAAAGTGCAAACTATCGAAGCTGAAAACGGATTTGTATACGGCGGAGATCCGAATGCTTGGCGCCTAAAAAAAGCCCTATCTGGCGGCGGCGCTTTAATGGATATGGGAGTTTACGCCATCCAGGGAGCACGCTATGTTACCGGGGAGGAACCGCTTTACGTTACAGCCCGCCAGGAAAAGACAAAACCAGAGCTGTTCAAGGATGTTGACGAAACGATTTTCTGGAAACTTGAGTTTCCGTCTGGTGCCGTTTCAAATGGAAAATCCAGCTACAACAATAATTGGGGAAGGTTGGAAGCCAAAGCCCAAAATGGAAAATTCTGGCTGGAGCCGGCCTATGCCTATGGCGGACAGGCGGGCGGAACCAGTAAAGGAGAGTTTAACTTTCCGCACATCGTTCAGCAAGCCGCACAAATGGATGATTTCGCGCAATGTGTTTTAAATAAGAAACAAACGAGAGTTCCCGGCGAGGAGGGGATGAAAGATATGAAGGTGGTTGACGCGATTTACCGAAGCCTTCAATCTGGTAAGCGCGAGAAAATCGTTTAGTAATCCTTCTGCCATAAAACGGCCCAACAGATAAATCCCGAAAACGCATACTTTAGTTTTGCGTTCAGGAAATATGGATTTATCACAAGTCAAACTGAGCGTACTCGATCAGTCGCCTGTTAGAAAAGGCGTAACAGCGAATCAGGCTTTACAGGAAACAGTAGAACTGGCAAAATTTACCGATAAGCTTGGCTATACACGGTTTTGGGTATCTGAGCACCATAATACAACGAGTTTGGCCGGATCAACACCGGAGGTTCTAATCGCACATTTGGCCGGCCAAACAAAAAATCTTCGCCTTGGATCAGGGGGTGTTATGCTGCCTAATCACAGTTCATTAAAGGTGGCCGAAAATTTTCGCATGCTTGAGGCCCTGTTCCCCGGAAGGATTGATTTAGGTTTGGGCCGGGCTCCCGGCACCGACCGCATTACCGCATCATTGCTAAATCCTTCGAACCGCTGGGCTGAACAAGACTTTATCGAACAGTTGGTTGACCTGCAGCATTACCTGAACGATACTGCTGAACCTGGTACCATTCAGGAAAAGATTTTCGCTATCCCGAAAGCCGAAACGATTCCGCCTATGTGGCTGTTGACTTCCAGTGGCCAAAGCGGCTTGTTCGCCGCGCACTTTGGGATGGGAATGGCATTTGCTCATTTCATTAATCCGAATGGTGGTCCGGAAGCAGTAAAGATGTATCGCGATAGGTTTAAGCCTTCGGCAGATCTTTCTTCACCACAAGAGCTGCTCGCTATTTTTATTTTCGTTTCGGAAGATGAAGAAAAGATTAAGCGGCAGCAGGCGGTCATGGATTTCAGGTTTATCCAGTTGGAACGTGGCGGTAGCTTAATGCCCTTGTCCTACGAAGATGTGAAAGATCTTTCATATAGTCCAGCAGAATTGGAACGCATTCAATATAACCGGCGACGGACAATTGTAGGAACGCCTGACGAGGTGAAACTAAAGCTAATCGCTTTGCTCCATCACTATGATGTAAGTGAGCTGATGGCTGTTACTATAACGGAAGATTTCGACGATCGTCTGCAATCGTATAAATTATTGGCAAAGACATTTTTATAACCGATTATCCCGTTCGGCACGAATCATTTCGCCATAATCCATGCCGCGGAGCATTGCGTTCAACGTCATGGCTATTCGTTTGGCTTTGGTTGCTTCCGTTTTAGCTGTCAGGATCCATTTGCTGTAATAGTGCTGGTGCGAACGCGGCATTTTGTTAAACTTTTCAAAAGCTACGGGCTCTTCTTCAAGACAGGCGATCAGATCGGCGTCTATTTCAAGTACAGATTCGTCCAATTCGAATTCCAGTGAAACGGTTGCTCCCCTTTCCTTTCTGAGAGCTTTGCGTATATCCGCTTTTAATGGAATGATGAAGTTTCCCTCCCCCATCGGCAACAAACTTACTTGTTTAATTAGTAAATGGTCGATTTTTCCTTTCACGCGAAAAGATGTTTTCCGACCGGAACATAGTTGTTCGGCAATATCTGCCGGTACATCTATGTAACTCCAGCCGGTTTTTTCTCCCTGCTCGTTAAACTGGTTTATGATGGTTTGATACTGGATCATTAGTAAATCTGAACGATAGTTTTATTAAGCTTATAACAATCCAAATTTAAACGTCTTTGAAAAAACCAGCAAGAATGTTGATGAAAATGCGGTTATTCCAGGTTTGTATACCCCCTTCATTTTAAACGCGATGGTAAAGGCAACCCCGAGGCATGAGTGTTACAGTGGACAGCTGGCCTGATTACTGATAGGTGTTATCCGACCTTTCCCAGATCATCGATTATTTTGATAAAAGCATTATTGCTGGATAGCAGCCATAATCGCTTGTTTGTTAGTAGCGAATATAACGTGAACCACTTTCATCTAAAGTATAAAAACCTGTCTGTAACAACACGTTAATATCTAAGCCAATTGTTATATTTCTATTAAAATCAAAAAAACTGTTGCATTAAATAAATTTTATTAGAACTTTTGCAGCGATTTAAACGAGTAATTCACTGTAAGTCAAAAGACACCGGGATGAACGTATCTACTTACATATCTGCAAATGACATTGAAAACCAGACTGGTTATGTAATTTGCATTGCCGAGAAAACTACAAACCAAAAGTTAGTTTTAAGGCACCGACGACCGTTTATGCCAAGAGTTTGACTTGGCCTTACCTCTCAACAATAATCGCATCGGGCGGTTAAACAATCAATCAACTAATTTTAACAACCAGACTGGAAAAAGTCTATCCGTTTTAAAACGGTTTGTTTAGTTACAATGGAAATAACCGATTTTGTTGTAATCCCTGCAACAGATAAACATACAAATTACGCCCTTCAGATCGTAGACGAGATGGAGGAATCTGCCAAGGCACGAGGGACGGGAATTGCCCGCCGCTCGCCTGATTACGTAGCTCAGAAAATGCTGGAAGGGAAAGCCGTAATAGCTTTGCATAAAGACGGCACATGGGCAGGATTTTGTTACATCGAAACCTGGAGCCACGGCGATTTTGTGGCCAATTCAGGCTTAATAGTCAATCCTATCTATCGGAAAGCCGGACTGGCAAAGGCGATCAAAAAACGCATTTTCGAATTATCACGCGAGAAATATCCAAAAGCAAAAATCTTTGGGTTAACAACCGGCCTGGCTGTAATGAAAATCAATTCTGAGCTAGGTTACGAACCTGTGACCTATTCCGAGTTAACACAGGATGAAAATTTCTGGAAAGGCTGCCAGAGCTGCGTAAACTTCGACATCCTGACGATGAAGGAACGGAAAAACTGCATGTGTACAGCCATGCTTTGGGATCCGGAAGAAAAAGCGAAGGAAATTGAGGAAAAAATGCGCCTGGCGAAAGAACAGGAAGAAAAAGAAAAAACCGAACAGATGACTAAAGTTTCAAGGAAGGCCACCTTGCTGGAACGTATTGAAGCTAAATTACGGGGTTCGCTTAAAATGATGCTTGGTATATCTGCGTTACTAATTAAAATAATTCAACATTAAATAACTTGAGTAAGGTATGAGTCAGTCTCAATACTAAATACTCGCTACTCAATACTAAGAAATGGCAAAGAAAAAAGTAGTTTTAGCGTTCAGCGGAGGATTGGATACCTCGTTTTGTTGTATTTATCTTTCAAAAGATCGCGACCTGGAAGTTCATTCGGTCATCGTGAACACAGGCGGTTTTTCAGACGAAGAACTAAAAACTATCGAAGAACGCGCTTATGCTTTAGGCGTTGCATCACATGCGGTAGTTGACGAAACCGAGAACTATTACGAAAGCTGTATTAAATACCTGGTTTTCGGAAACGTGTTGAAAAATGCGACCTATCCACTGTCTGTAAGTGCTGAACGGGTGAGCCAGGCTACCGCGATTGCCAATTACGTAAAGAAGATAGGTGCTGATTATGTGGCGCACGGATCAACTGGAGCAGGTAACGACCAGGTTCGTTTTGATATGATCTTTAATATCCTGATTCCGGGTGTCGAAATTATCACCCCTATTCGCGATCTGAAATTGTCCCGCGAAGCGGAAATTGAATATTTAAACAATCATGGCGTGGAGTATAGCGCTGAAAAAGCCAGGTACTCGATCAACAAAGGCATTTGGGGTACGTCTGTTGGTGGAAAAGAAACATTAACTTCTCATGATACACTTCCTGAAGAGGCCTGGCCAACGCAGGTTACGTCAACTGATTCGAAACGTATTGAACTGACTTTCGAAAAGGGCGAATTAGTGGCTTTGGACGGCGAAAAAATAAAACCGACTGCTGCGATACAAAGGCTTCAGGCAATCGCCCAGCCATACGGAATAGGTCGTGATATTCACGTAGGTGACACCATTATCGGAATAAAAGGTCGCGTTGGCTTTGAAGCAGCGGCTCCGGTTATCATTATCAAGGCGCACCATATGCTGGAAAAACATACGTTAACGAAATGGCAATTAAGCTGGAAAGATCAGTTGTCTTCGTTTTACGGAAACTGGCTGCATGAAGGGCAATTTCATGATCCGATTATGCGAAACATTGAAGCGTTTTTAACCGACACTCAAAAAACCGTTAGCGGTAAAGTGTTTGTGGAATTGAATCCTTACCGTTTTCAGATTATTGGCATTGAATCAAAACATGATTTAATGAGCAGCAAGTTCGGCAGCTACGGCGAAATGAATAACGCCTGGACTGGCGAAGATGTAAAAGGATTTTCAAAAATATTTGGCAACCAGGTAATGATTTACCATAAAGTGAACGGCGAAGATTAGCTATGAACACAATTTCTAAAGAAAACTGTGAACATTATAAATGGGGCGATAACTGCGATGGATGGGTGTTGGTAGATACCGACGAACGATCAGTGAAGCAGGAGTTAATGCCTCCAAATGCCAATGAGCAGTTCCACTATCATCAGTTCGCCACACAGTTTTTTTATATCCTGAAAGGCAGTGCGATGTTTTACATCGATGGCAGCATCCAGATGCTCAACGCCGGACAAGGAATAGAAGTTCATCCCAAACAAAAACACCGGATCAGCAATCATAGCGAGGCAGACCTGGAATTTATTTTATACTCTCATCCTTCAACTAAAAATGACCGTATCAACTGCGACTAATATTGATTTTGAAATCAAATGGCTTCATGCTCAGGAGGCAGATCTTGTTGTGGATCTGTTTGATCAATATCGCGTTTTTTACAAGCAGCCATCTGATAAGAAGCTGGCCAAACAATTTATAAAAACCCGCTTACAACATAACGAGTCAATCATTTTCGTTGCTTTGGCGGTTAACGAAGACGGAACAAAAAGGCCTGTCGGTTTTACGCAGCTTTACCCGATGTATTCATCCCGCTTCGCAGTGAAGAACTGGATTTTAAATGATTTTTTTGTTCAGGAAGAATATCGCAAAGCAGGTATCGGACGAAGTCTGTTAAATACTTCAATAAAATTTGCAAGGGATCATGGCGCATCGATAGTAAAAATCGAGACAGCAGTTGATAACTTCAAAGCGCAAAGCCTTTATGAAGCCACAGGGTTTGAAAAACAGGGAGCATCTACCGAGTTTTTAACTTACCATATTAACGTACGCAGCTATGGCAAGTAAGATCAAAACAGGAATCGTTGGCGGTGCCGGATATACCGGTGGTGAACTTTTACGTATTCTGATTAATCACCCTTATGTTGATATCGCTTTTGTTAACAGCAGCAGCAACGCCGGTAATTATATTTCAGATGTCCATACCGATCTTTTTGGCGATACCGATTTGAAATTTAGCAGTGAAATATCGCAGGATATCGATGTACTTTTTTTATGCGTCGGTCACGGAGATGCGGTTAAGTTTTTGCAGGCAAATCCAATCGATCAAAAAATCAAGGTAATTGATTTAAGCCAGGATTTTAGATTAGCTGCAATCCCTAATGATCAATCTGTTAACCGAAAATTCGTTTACGGATTACCTGAGTTAAATAAAGACGCAGTCAAATCAGCTGAAAACATTGCCAATCCGGGTTGTTTTGCAACTTGCATTCAATTGGGTTTGTTGCCGCTGGCATCAAAAGGTCTATTAACAGCTGAAGTGCATATAAACGCGATCACAGGATCAACCGGCGCAGGACAAAGTTTATCGCAGACCTCTCACTTCACATGGAGAAATAATAACTTATCCGTTTACAAAGCGTTCGGACATCAGCATTTAAATGAGATCAGCCAATCGATAAAGCAGTTGCAGCCGGAGTTCCCGCTTCATTCAAAAGATGTTCAATCGCCGTTAAACTTTATACCTCAACGCGGAGATTTTACACGGGGAATATTTGCAGCCATATACACTGACTGTGACTTAAGCCTGGAGCAAGCGCAGGATTTATATGAAGAATTTTATGCAGAGGCGGCATTCACACATATCAGCAAAAAGAACATTGATTTGAAGCAAGTGGTGAATACCAACAAATGCATTATCCATTTAGAAAAACACGATAACAAACTTTTTATCATCAGCATCATGGATAATCTATTAAAAGGCGCCAGCGGCCAGGCAGTGCAAAATATGAATTTGATGTTTGAAATTGAGGAAACGGCGGGGTTGAGGCTGAAAGGTGTAGGATTTTAATTACTGTCATGCTGACGAAGGAAGCATCTGCGCGTTGAAACAGATCCTTCGTTCCTCAGGATGACAAAACAACAAAAAAATGAACTTATTCGACGTATACCCATTAAACAACATAGAAATCACCAAAGCCAGAGGTTCTAACGTTTGGGATGCAGATGGCACGGAATATTTAGACTTGTACGGCGGCCATGCCGTGATCTCAATTGGCCACACGCATCCGCACTATGTTAAGCGATTAACTGACCAGTTGAACAAAGTTGGGTTTTACTCGAACTCTGTAAAAATCCCGATTCAACAACAACTGGCAGAGAAGCTTGGTAAAGTTTCAGGTAAGACTGATTATCAGCTCTTCCTATGTAATTCCGGCGCAGAAGCGAACGAGAATGCGTTAAAACTTGCATCGTTTTATAACGGCCGCAGTAAGGTTATTGCTTTTAAAGGAGCATTCCATGGACGAACTTCGCTGGCCGTTTCGGCTACCGACAATCCGAAAATCATTGCTCCCGTTAACGAAACTGACAATATTATCTTTCTTCCCCATAACGATGAACAGGCGTTAGAAAAGGCTTTCACTGATTTTGGAGGCGAAATTTCATCAGTAATTATAGAAGGCATTCAGGGCGTCGGCGGGATTAAGGTAGCTTCAGAAAGTTTTCTGCAAAAGATCCGTTCATTATGCGATCAGTATAATGCTGTGTTCATTGCAGATTCTGTTCAGTGCGGTTATGGCAGAACTGGTAAATTTTACTCACATGATTTCGCGGATGTTGATGCCGATATTTATTCGATGGCGAAAGGAATGGGTAATGGTTTTCCTGTGGGTGGAATTTCAATTTCTCCGAAATTTAAGCCATGGCATGGGATGCTGGGAACTACTTTCGGCGGCAATCATCTTGCTTGCGCCGCAGCGCTTGCTGTACTGGAAGTAATGGAGCAGGATAACCTGATGACAAATGCCGAAACAGTTGGAAATTACCTGATTTCAGAATTGAAGAAATTTGAGTCGATTAAGGAAGTTCGCGGTCGCGGCCTGATGATTGGAATCGATTTGCCTGAAGAACTGGTGTCTGTTAAAAAGGATTTATTGTTCAAACATAAAATATTTACCGGCGAAGCGAAACCCAATGTGATCAGGTTATTGCCTGCGTTGAATTTAACGAAATCGCATGCTGATCATTTTTTGGAAGCGTTCCGTTCATTATTACTGTCATGCTGACGAAGGAAGCATCTGAATGAATGAAACAGATCCTTCGTTCCTCAGGATGACAAAATACTAGAAAAATGAAACTATTCTCATCTGTAAAAGACGTAAATAACCTGCAGCAATTTGTTGATGATGCGCTTGCATTAAAACAAAACCCATTTGCTTACCAAAGTCTCGGTAAAAATAAAACGCTGGGATTAGTGTTTCTGAATCCAAGTTTAAGAACACGTTTAAGCACTCAAAAAGCTGCGCTTAACCTGGGCATGAATGTCATGATCATGAACATGGATAAAGAGGGTTGGGCTTTGGAAACTGAAGATGGCGTGGTAATGAATGGGAGCACCGTTGAGCATATCCGCGAGGCAGCTGCGGTAATGGGCGAATATTGCGATATTCTGGGGTTGCGAAGTTTTCCGAAGTTACACAGCCGCGAAGAAGATTACAGCGAAGGTTTGTTTAACAAGTTTGTGAAGTTTTGCGGTGTGCCGGTTGTAAGCCTGGAAAGCGCTACGCTGCATCCGCTACAAAGCTTTACAGATCTTATCACGATTCAGGAAACATGGAAAACTTCGTCCCTTTCGGGAAGGGTTGGGGAGGGGCTTCCAAAAGTTGTTCTTGCCTGGGCGCCTCATGTCAAAGCTCTTCCTCAGGCGGTTCCGAATTCATTTGCCGAATGGATGAGCCGGGCGCAAAAAGAAGGCATGCTTGATTTCACGATTGCACATCCCGAAGGTTATGAACTTGCGGAGCAATTTACCGACGGCGCGAAGATTAACCATAATTTAGAGGAAGCATTACAAGGCGCAGATTATGTGTATGTAAAAAACTGGTCGAGCTACAAGGAATATGGCAAAGTACTAACCTACCCGGACGGCTGGATGCTGAACAATGAAAAACTGTCACCGACAAATAGCGCAAAAGTGATGCATTGCCTTCCCGTTCGGCGTGATTTGGAGTTGGCAGCCGAAGTGTTGGACGGACCAAATTCACTCGTAATTCAGGAAGCAGGAAACCGCGTTTGGGCGGCACAAACCGTGTTAAAGGAAATGCTCAAAAATTCGTAGATCATGTACATACCAAGGCATTTTAAAAGCGAAAATTTGAATGAAGCGATTGCTTTTATGCAGCGTTACAGCTTTGGTACAATTGTTACGTCTTCCGGAAATCTTCCGATTGCTACGCATTTGCCGTTTCTCGTAACTCAACGTGAAAATGACATCAATATAGCTTCACATTTCGCGGTAGCTAATCCGCAGGCACTGCAGCTCGATGATCAGGTACTTGTAATTTTCACGGAACCGCATGCCTATATTTCGCCTAAATTCTATGAGAAGGAACAGAGTGTCCCAACCTGGAATTACCTGGCCGTTCATGCTTATGGAAAGGCAAAAATAATTAAAGCAGAATCGGAGAAATTCGCCTTGCTTGAACGTACCATTAAAAATTACGAACAGGGCTACCTGGACCAATGGAATTCGCTTTCTGGCGAGTATAAAACAAAAATGCTTAAAGGCATCGTGGCTTTTGAGATTACTGTTACCGATCTTCAGTTTAAAAAGAAACTAAGCCAGAACAAAACTTCAGATGAACAACAAAAAATCATTTCTGAATTCTCGAAAAGTTTCGATCAGAATGAAAATCTGATCGCAGATTACATGAACAGACATAGATCCTAATTATGAAAAAGTCAATCCTCTTATCGTTCATCCTCCTATCTTTCATTGTTGTAAACGCCCAACAAAAAACGGTTGATAGCTTTACTGATGGAAAATATGTCACGGTTAATGGCGCAAAACTTTGGGTGGTAACTGTTGGCGAAGGCGACCCGATTATATTCATTGCCGGCGGTCCGGGCGGCGCGCATCGTGGATTAAGAAGTTTTGACCCCTTAGCAGCCGAACGCCATCAGCTTATATATTTTGATGCATTCGGAAGAGGAAAGTCTGACACTGCGAAAGTCGTTTCAGAATATACGCTGGCTCGCGATATTGAAGATATTGAAGGCTTACGAAAAGCTTTAAAACTGGATAAGATAACCGTGCTTGGCCACTCGTACGGCGGCGTTGTTGCACAGGGCTATGCTGTAAAATATCCGGAACATTTAAGTCACCTGATTTTAGCTGATACGTTTCACAGCTTCGTGATGTGGCAGGAAAATGATGATAACTCGAACCACGAAATCAAGACTAATTATCCCGAGGTTTGGGCTGAGTTGATGGCTATCCGAGAGAAAGGTGGCGTTTCGAGTGATGCAGATCACCAGGAAGTTTACGGAAAAGTGCCTTACGGATTTTTGTATGCTTACAATCCGGCACGGTTTGAATCTCGCGGCGGCGGCAAACCTTATCCGAATTCGATGAACGCCAAATTGTATTATCAAATGGTTGGCAAGGATGGCGACTTTATAGTTGGAAGCGACATCGGCACATTCGATTACCGTAAACAGCTAAAAAATATAAAAATGCCGGTTCTTATTATTGGTGGCCGATTTGATCGCGTGGCAACGCCATGGATGATGGTGAAGTATAAAGAATATTGTCCGCAGGCAAAGTTTGTAATGTTCGAAAAATCCGGGCATAATCCACAGGTCGAAGAGCCGGAAAAGGAGTTTCCGGTTATTAACGAGTTTTTGAAATCGAAGTAAATTATTAATTGTGTCAGCAGCGATGACACAATTGAATAAATGTTAAAATGGCAAAACAGGACAAACTGTACATCATTAAAATCGGCGGTAACGTAATCGATAATTCGAGGAATCTCCATGAATTTTTGAAAGATTTCCATGACCTGGAGGGATTCAAAATCCTGGTTCATGGCGGTGGAAAAGTTGCAACTGAGCTGGGAAAAGACCTGGGCGTCGAACCAAAAATGATCGACGGTCGCCGTATCACAGATGTAGAAACGCTGCGAATCGTGACGATGGTTTATGCCGGCCTCATTAACAAAAACATCGTAGCGCAGTTACAATTCCGTGGCTGCAACGCAATTGGCCTTACTGGTGCCGATGGCAACCTTATCCGGGCTCAGAAACGTCCGGTTAAAGAAATTGATTACGGCTTTGTCGGAGATTTACATGAAACTTCGGTTGCCTCACATATGCTGTCTAAAATTCTGGAAGACGGGTTGATCCCGGTTTTTTCAGCTATCACACACGACGGTGAAGGACAACTTTTGAATACCAATGCCGATACGATTGCCTCTGCCATCGCGGTAGCTATGTCGAAACACTACGAAACAAGTTTGATCTATTGTTTCGAGAAAAAGGGAGTTTTGAAAGATGTGGATGATGATGATTCTGTTGTTCGTGAAATCCCTTCAGGAGACTTTGAACAGTTAAAAAGTGATGGAATTGTGGCTGGCGGAATGATCCCTAAGCTTCACAACGCCTTTGAAGCGATCAAAAGCGGCGTAAGTGAAGTTTTTATCGGGAAAGCCGATGAGCTGGATCAGTTAAGCAAACAAACATTTGGAACACGATTAATCAACTAAACCATGGATATAACAAGTAAAATCGCCATTCTTGGCAGTGGCAATATCGGAATGTCGCTCGCGAAAGGATTAGTCAAAGCCAATTACACGGATGCGGCCAGCATTACGCTTACGCGGCGGAATCTTCAGCACATGACCGAGCAAACCGCGAAAGGGTTTCAGGTGAGCGATCAGAATTATCGTGCCGTTTTCGGAGCGTCAATTGTTATTATCGCCGTGCTTCCTCAGCAGCTTAATAACCTGCTTGAAGAAATTGCCGGCGCCATTGATCCTGAAAAGCACCTGGTGATTTCGGTAGTTTCAGGCGTATCCTGCCAGGACGTTCGGGAAAAACTTGGCAACAACGTTCAGGTTGTACGTGCCATGCCTAACACTGCTATCGCTATCGGGCAATCGATGACATGTATTGCTACCGATAATGCAACTCCCGAGAACCTGGATGAAGTAACCGCCATGTTTGAAACTGTTGGATCGGTTGTAACCATCAATGAAGACTTAATGACATCGGCAACTGCACTTTGCGCTTGCGGAATCGCGTTCTTTTTGAGAGCGATCCGTGCAGCTTCTCAAGGTGGCGTTGAAATCGGGTTTCATGCAGATGAAGCCTTAAAGATGGCAGTACAAACAGCAAAAGGCGCGGCCGATTTGTTGCTTCTGAACCATTCGCATCCTGAGCCGGAAATCGATAAAGTGACATCGCCAAAAGGCTGCACAATTGCAGGACTAAATGAAATGGAACACCATGGATTTAGCTCCTCGCTGATTAAAGGAATTAAACTTTCCGCCACAAAAGCCGGCGGTTTATATAAGACAAATGAATAATTACGGCAGATTTGCGCTAACAATCGTAAATCAAATCCCGGTAATTCTCGGGCCGTAATTCGTAAATCTCATTTATGTTAGAGAAACTACAAAACGATAGTATCGACCTGCTTCGCAAACTGATACGAATTCCTTCGTTCAGCAAGGAAGAAAACCATACTGCGGCAGCAATTGAGCTGTTTTTACAGCAGCGCGGCGTTCGTACTCATCGAAAATTAAACAACATCTGGGCGTACAATAAATATTTTGACGGTGCTAAACCTACGATACTCCTAAACTCGCATCACGATACGGTAAAGCCGAACACCGGCTACCAGCGAAATCCGTTTGCAGCGGATATCGAAGGAGATAAGCTTTTCGGTTTGGGAAGCAATGACGCTGGCGGTTGCCTTGTATCGTTGATTGCCACATTTCTTCATTTTTATCCTCAGGAAAATCTGAAATATAACTTTTGTCTGGCGACGACAGCTGAAGAAGAAATATCGGGTAATAACGGACTGGAACTGGTTATCCCGGATTTAGGCCCGCTCGATTTTGCGATTGTTGGCGAACCGACATTAATGAATCTCGCGGTAGCCGAACGTGGTTTAATGGTGCTCGATTGTACTGCGCATGGCAAAGCCGGACATGCTGCACGGGAGGAAGGCGATAACGCTATTTACAAAGCGTTGAAAGATATCGAATGGTTCCGCAACTATAAATTTCCGAAAGTTTCCGAAGTTTTTGGCCCGCTGAAAATGTCGGTAACCGTAATTAACGCCGGCTCACAACATAACGTGGTTCCTGCACAATGCGATTTTGTGGTTGATGTGCGTGTGACGGATGCTTACAGAAATGAGGAAGTTTTAGACATTATCCACCAGCATGTTTCCTGCGAGGTAAAAGCACGATCTGTTAGATTGAAACCATCGTCGATAGATAAAGAACATCCCATCGTTCAAGCCGGCATTGCTTTAGGCAGAACAACTTACGGTTCACCAACAACGAGCGATCAGGCGTTGCTGGATATTCCATCGTTGAAACTTGGCCCGGGTGATTCCGCACGTTCACACATGGCTGATGAATTTATTTATGTGAATGAGATCCGCGAAGGAATAGATTTGTATGTCAGGATGCTGGAAAGGATTGTGTTTTGATTTACGAATTTTGATTTAAAGATGCTACTGCTCAGACTTCTAATGATAAAAGATTGCTTCGTGCTCGCAAAGACGAAAGCCACTGCGTCACTGCGAGGTACGAAGCAGTCCTAAAGTGCTTAGTTAGAACAAAAATAATTTAATTATTAAACGGGCGAGATTGCTTCGTGCCTCGCAATGACGAACTCCACATGAAACTCTGGCAAAAAGATAAAGAAACTCTTAAATCCGTAGAAACATTTACTGTTGGTAAAGACCGCGAGCTCGACCGGGAAATGGCCGCGTTTGATGTACTCGGATCGTTGGCCCATACACGTATGCTTGAAAGCATAGGTTTGCTTTCTTCAGAAGATTTACAAACGGTACAAAAAGAGTTAAAAAATATTTACAAGGAAATCGAAGCAGGATTCTTTTCAATTGCTGATAACGTCGAAGACGTTCATTCACAAGTGGAATTTTTATTGACCGAGCGTATTGGTGAAGCCGGGAAAAAAATTCATTCTGGCCGCTCCCGCAATGATCAGGTTTTAGTTGATCTTAAGCTTTTCTTCCGCAGCCAGATCGAAGCGATCGTAAAAAATACACAAGCACTTTTCGATCAGTTGATTTCACTAAGCGAAACACATAAAGAGAAATTGATGCCGGGTTACACGCACCTGCAAATCGCGATGCCTTCGTCATTCGGTTTGTGGTTTGGAGCTTATGCAGAAAGCCTGGTTGATGATTTGGAAGTTATGCTTGCCGCCTGGAAGGTTTGCAACAAAAATCCGTTGGGTTCAGCGGCTGGCTATGGATCCTCGTTTCCGCTTAACCGTACCATGACAACTGAATTACTTGGATTTGAGTCGTTAAACTACAACGTTGTCTACGCGCAAATGGGCCGTGGAAAAACGGAAAGGATTCTCGCCCAGGCGATGTCGTCTGTAGCGGCAACATTGGCTAAGTTTGCAATGGATGTAACGCTGTTCATTAACCAGAATTTCGACTTTATCAGTTTCCCGGATGAACTGACCACCGGCTCGAGCATCATGCCGCATAAAAAAAATCCGGATGTATTTGAACTGATCCGCTCAAGATGCAATAAGATTCAGGCACTGCCGAACGAGATTGCTATGATGACGACGAATCTTCCCGTTGGCTATCACCGCGATCTTCAATTACTTAAAGAAAATCTTTTCCCAGCGTTTACATCCTTAAACGAGTGCCTGGAAATATGCACATTCATGCTGCAAAATATTACCGTTAAAGATGATATTTTAAACGACCCAAAGTATGATTACCTGTTCAGTGTGGAGGTTGTGAACGATGAAGTTTTGAAAGGTGTTCCGTTCCGTGAAGCTTATAAAAACATCGGCATGGCCATTGAAAATGGAAGTTTTAAGCCATTGAAAACGGTAAATCACACACATGAAGGCAGCATTGGAAATTTGATGAATGAGCAGATAAAAGCAGCTTTTAATAAAGTTCAGGGTGAATTTGGGTTTGGTAAAATTCAAAAGGCGATTAACGCTTTGCTTGATTAAATTTTTAGTGCAAACGAACGTATATAAATAGTGCGAGAGTTAGTGATTCTGTAACGTTCATGTGGCTGATTATTTAAAGGATATTGAGAAGCAAATGAAGTAATTCAATTACAGTTAGCCGGGCTATACGCTTATACTGCACAAGCCTTAGCCACGGGCCGGTATCCGCTTCTATCCCGTTCATTGTACGCATTGCAGTGATACTATTTGCGTTTTGTTCGTGCCAAGATGCAATGCCCCTGCATTTTGAACCCGGTAGCAGCGGCAGCTTTTGCCGGTATTAAAATTTCAAATGACCAGGAACTTTCACGGCAAAACTATAGCGGATAACGGGACTATCCGAAAATATATCACACCAAGCGCTGCTTTTCAAATCAAAAGTCACATTAGCACTTGACATTCATAACTGCTTGATCCTGTTTCCTTATTGCTGAACCTGCTTTTAAAACTGAAAATCTTGTATCAACATATCCGCCATTCTGTCCTAATTCTTTCGATGATCATTGCAAGCGATTAAGAATTCGTCGGGCGAATAATCGCATCAACTTCATACTTCATCGTAAAATATCCACTCACTTTTGTCTGCCCACCTCCGACTTCCTATCTTTGGCGCATAAACTAATTAAAATGAGTATTTCTAAACTGGCCCAAAATCTCAAAGGGTCTGAGATTATAAAAATTGCCGGAGAAATTAATGAACTTAAGAAAGCCGGTCAGAACATTGCTAATTTGACTATAGGTGATTTTGATTCAAACATCTATCCTATTCCCGGCGAATTAAAAAGCGAAATTATCGACGCTTACAATCATAACCAGACAAATTATCCGCCGGCAGATGGAGTTCTTGATTTGCGGCAGACAGTTTCAGGGTTTTTGAAAGAAAATTTTAACCTTGATTATGCTTCGAATGAAATTCTCATATCCGGAGGCTCCCGTCCGCTGATATATGCAACCTATCTGGCTTTGGTTGATCCGGGTGATAAAGTTGTTTATCCTGCGCCATCATGGAATAACAACCATTATTGCGATCTGACTTCTGCAGACGGCGTGGCGGTGCCAACTCACCCACATAATAATTTTATGCCAACGGCGGCCGAGTTAAGTGAGTACATTAAAGGTGCAACATTATTGGCGCTTTGTTCGCCGTTAAATCCAACTGGTACCATGTTCTCAAAAGAAAATCTGGAAGAGATCTGCGACCTGGTGATTGAGGAAAACAAATCACGTAAAGAAGGTGAAAAGCCGCTTTACCTATTATACGACCAGATTTACTCGCAGCTCACATTTGGCGATCATCAACATTATAACCCGGTTTCGTTACGTCCCGAATTGCGGGATTACACGGTATTTATTGATGGCGCTTCAAAATGCTTCGCTGCAACCGGCGTACGCGTTGGTTGGGGCTTCGGTCCGGCTCACATTATCGATAACATGAAAGCGATCATAGGGCATATGGGCGCATGGGCTCCGAAGGCCGAGCAGGTAGCAACATCACATTTTCTGAAAAATTCACCGGCGGTGCAGAATTACTTAGCGGAGTTTAAACAGCGGATACAACAGAGTTTAGAGGCGCTTTATAAGGGTATCAAGCATCTTAAAGCACAAGGCTTCCCCGTTGATGCCATTGAACCAATGGGAGCAATTTACCTGACAGTGAAGATCGATCTGAAAGGAAAAGTAACGCCAGACGGCAAAGTGCTTCGAAGCCCGTCTGACATAAACTTTTACTTGATCCAGGAAGCAAAAGGCGCATTGGTGCCGTTCTCAGCTTTTGGAACTGATGAAGATCTGGCATGGTTCCGTACATCAGTAGGTGCTTGTTCCTACGAAGAAATAGAGAGCTTGATTCCAAGAATTGGCGAGGCAATTAAAAAACTCAGCTGATTTATGCCTAAAGGAACGTTATTTCTGATTCCCGTGCCATTAGCAGACGAAAGTGCCGTAAAATCATTTACTGCTTTCGCCGGTGATATCGTCAATCAGATTAGCGAATACATCGTTGAAAATGAAAAAACAGCGCGCCGGTTTCTGAAAGAAGCCGGCTTGAAAACGCCCCAAAGTGAATTGCTGCTTCACGACTATGGCAAACATAACCGTGATGGAATTCTGACGTACTTCTTTGCCGGGCTGGAGGCAGGAAAGGATGTCGGCTTAATGAGCGAAGCCGGCTGTCCGGCAATTGCCGATCCGGGCTCGGATATTGTTGCGGAGGCCCATCGCCGCGGAATAAAAGTTGTTCCGCTGGTTGGTCCGAGTTCGATTGTTCTGTCGCTCATGGCTTCAGGATTCAACGGGCAGAGTTTTACGTTCCATGGATATCTGCCGATTGACAAAAATGAGCGCACAAGGAAATTAAAGGAGCTTGAACATAATTCCGAGCGGTTTAACCAAACTCAGCTTTTTATCGAAACGCCCTTTCGAAATAATCAGCTTTTGGAGGACGTGTTAAAAAGCTGCAAACCCCAGACCAGGATTTGCATTGCCTGTAATTTAACATCATCCGATGAGCTAATCATCTCAACGACAGTTGCTGAGCTCAAAAACAAAAAACCTGATCTGCATAAAAAGCCGGCTATTTTTTTGTTATTTCGAGGTAAGTGATTACTTCAACCGATAAAAAACAAGTTTTAATAGTGGGCGCCGGCCCGTCTGGTTTGATGATGGCTGCTCAACTATTGCGCTATGGAATCCAGCCAGTAATCATCGATCAAAAGGACGGGCCGACGAATCAATCTAAAGCATTAGCCTTACAAGCCAGATCGTTAGAGATTTACCGGCAGCTGGGTGTAATTGACGATGTGCTTTCCCGCGGCGATGAAGCAAAAGGACTCAAATTTCATCAGGAAGACAAAGTTTTTGAACTTAATCTCGAGGGTGCAGGCAACGGGCAAACCGAGTTTCCCTATATTTTTATGCTTGAGCAAAGCAAAAACGAGCGGGTTTTGCTTAACTATCTCACTAACCACGTTTGTGCGGTTTCCTGGCGAACCACACTTAAATCATTAAAACAAAATGACCGGGAAGTAGAAGCTGTTTTAGTAACAGAAAATGGTGAATCAACGGTAAATTTCGAATGGGTTGTTGGTGCAGACGGAGCTCACAGTATCGTCAGGAAGCTTTTGAATATCGAATTTAAGGGATCCACTTATCCTCAATATTATTACCTCGCTGATTTGACGCTGCGGGAAGGTTTTAAAAAACAAGTCGTGCAGGTTTTTACGCGAGGGCACAGTCTTGCAGCTGCATTCCCGATGCGTGATGAAGGTCGTTTTAGATTTATTGGCGCGTTACCTGAAAATATGAAATCTGTTGATGACCTGAGTTTTGATGACGTGCGGCCTTACCTGGAACAAGCCGTTGGCGCGAGGGTCGAGGTGTCGAATTGCGAATGGTTTACGTCGTATAAGCTTCATCATCGCATGGCGGAAAGTTTTCATCTGCAGCGATGCTTTTTAATTGGCGATGCAGCGCATATTCATTCGCCGGTTGGCGGCCAGGGGATGAATACCGGCTTACAGGATGCTTATAATTTATCGTGGAAACTTGTCGGTGTCATTAACGGTCAATATCATTCCAAAATCCTGAACTCGTATCAGGAAGAAAGAATGCCCGTTGCAAAGCAGCTTCTTAAGACGACGGATAAGCTGTTTACTATCATCATCTCGAAAAATTGGCTCTCTATAAAACTGCGTAATTTCCTGGTTCCATTAATTATTCCGAAAATATGGAGTAACGATAAAATCAGGGGACGGTTTTTTAAGATGGTGTCGCAAATTGGAATCAGTTACCGGCACAGTTCTGTCAATGTACATCATAGCCATCTCTCGAGCGTAAAGGCTGGCGACAGGTTGCCTTATCTGGAATTTTACGATGAGAAAAAAGAGGAAACTACTGATCTGCACAGCTGGTTTAATAAAACGGGATTTACGATCCTGGTTCTCGGAACCTTTGATGAACGATTTTTATTTTCGATAGCGCAATGGATTACATTGAATTATCCGCAAGGACTAAACTTTTTTTACCTGCCTTATAGCAAACGGAACATCGCTTTTTTTCATCAGTTCCACATTTCATACGGACAAAAAAAACTCTTAATAGTCCGGCCGGACATGTATATCGGCTACATGAATGATGTAGTTGACCTTGAGATAATCGGTAACTATTTAAAGAATATTATCGGCTGGAAAAAAAGCGGCTAATTGCTACTTGTTCTGGCTGTGAACCGCCATCCGGTTTCCCTCTGTGTCTGTAAAAAAAGCGCAAAAACCAATATCAGGCGAAATCTGCATAGTAGGCCCGGTAACTTTTCCACCTGCCTGCTGAACGCGTTCGAGGAAAGCATCGCAGCCGCCTGTTTCATTTGCGTTTAAGTAGACTAACGTATTGCTTTGGCCAGGTTCATATCCCGCTCCCTGAACAAGGGAGCCGCCCAAATCCTTAAGCGTCATGCCTTCGGTGTTTATCATTCCCATTTTAAAGCCCGGCGCCATTTGCTCGTCGATTTCAATTTTAGCATTTAGCACCTGTTCGTAGAATTTTTTAGCTCGTTCCATGTCTGAAACGGGAATCTCTAACCAATTAATCAGATTTGCCATAACGGATGATTTTAAGATTGTAACAAACTAATAATCAAAGTTTAAGATTATATCTGAAAACTGCAAGCTAACCGTGAATAGTTTCGCTTTTGCCGTAATTTTGAATTACTGTCGCTTCGTGAGCGAGGAATTCATTCCAGCGTTTGTCTACGTCAATCGTGTCGGCATACTGTTTGGCGAATTTTAAAAACATAGTGTAGTGTGATGCTTCGCTAACCATTAATTCATGATAGAATACCGACAGTTCATCATCGTTTATATTATCTGAAAGCACTTTGAAACGCTCGCAGCTTCGCGCTTCGATCATTGCAGAAAAAAGCAATCTGTCGACCAATTGCGCTTCCCGGCCGCCGCCTTTTATAATGAATTTCGCCAGTTCGTTCACATAGTTATCTTTTCGCTCGCGGCCCAGTGTAAATCCGCGTTGCAAAATGATATCGTGAACACGTTTAAAGTGGTCCATTTCTTCCTGGACAAGTAAAGCCATTGCCTGCACCATGTCAGACAGATTGGGATTTTGAACTATTAAAGTAATGGCATTACTGGCAGCCTTCTGCTCGCAAAAAGCGTGATCAGTTAAAATCTCTTCAATATTGCTTTCAACCACATTCTTAACCCATAACGGATCTGTAGGCAGTTGAAGCTTTAAAATGGTTTTCTCGCTCACGGGAGTAAAATTAGGAAAATGTTTTAGGAAGATATAGTCAAGTCAGCCGATGAATACCGGCCGCTGTGCATTATTCATCGGAAGACGGAAAAGAAAAATAAGTTGTATTCGTTAATTGAGAAGGATTAATTAACATGGATGTTTGAATGATTGTTTGTTCGAGAATGGAATCGATATGATCATTGAAATGGCCGCCATTGATTGACATTAAATATTAATTTGGAGATCATGTGCAGCGCCTTTCGGTTTACTCAGTCCTGTCTTCCATTCATACGCCTTCAGGCTTTAGGCTCATGGTCGGTATCCATTGCAGCCATGTTTAACCGGCAATGACAGTAGATTTATTATTGTTTTACAAGACCCAGGTCAATAAACGGGATAAAGCAAATATGTGCAGTTGGTGTAACCGCTGTTTCAGTTTTAGCGTGGCTTATCGGCTGCGTGAGAAGTAAAAGCGGAAAACGGAAACAAACTATCAATCGAAGAAAAGGCTTTGCGCTTTAAAGAATATCTTTAAAATATCCCTACCTATACAAATTCTTACTCTCAATAAACTCGATCACATTATCCGGCAGAAAATATTGCGTGTTCTTCTGTTCTTTAAATGCCTTTCTTATAAACGTAGCAGATATTTCCATCAAAGGAGTATCGGTGATTTTAACGGAAGGATGATTATCAAATTCCGATCCTGAAAATCCGGGCCTTGGATAGACAAAGAGTTCGTAATCGCGCAGAAGCATTTCGTGATTTTTCCACTTTTTAAATGAAACCAGGTTATCTGATCCCATTATTAGGCAAAACTGTTTTTCCGGGTATTTCTCTTTAAGAAATGTCAGGGTATCGATGGTGTAAGACGGCTGTGGCAACCCAAATTCAATGTCGCTAACTTTGAGTTTTTGCGAGTTTTCTGTAGCTAGTTTGGCCATTTCCAGCCTGTCGTACATGTTAATCAAGTCGCTTTTTGATTTCAGCGGGTTATGTGGCGAAACCACCAGCCACACCTCATCGAGCGCCGTGTAATTTGCCAGGTAGTTGGCAATGATAAGGTGGCCGGTATGAATTGGATTAAATGAACCGAAAAATAAACCGATCTTCATGTCAGGAACTGGCTATGATTGAATCATAAAGTCTTTTAAAAGCTTTTCAGCATTTTCGCAGGCTTCGTCAAGTTCATAGTTTTTCAGAATTACGTCGAACTTGTCCGCATAGGTAAGCTCTTTGCTGGCTTTTGCAATACGTTCTTTTAATTTTAGTTCACTGTCGGTACCACGGCTTCGCAAGCGTTCAATGAGCACTTCCAGCGAAGGTGGCTGAACGAATACTGCGAGTGCATCTTTTCCATATTTCCGTTTCAGGTGTAAACCTCCTTCTACATCGATATCGAAAATCACATTTTTGCCGGTTTTCCATATTCGCTCTATTTCGGAGCGCAATGTGCCGTAAAACGTTCCGGTATAAACTTCTTCAAATTCAACGAAATCCTTTTGAGCAATGCGGTGCAGGAACTCTTCTTTGGATATAAAATAATAATCCTTCCCATGGATTTCAGTACCGCGCGACTGGCGCGTTGTTGCGGAAACTGAAAATTGTATCAGATCAGGATATTTGTTTAAAAGATGGTGTACAATGGTTGTTTTGCCAGCACCCGACGGTGCCGAGAATATTATAAGTTTACCGTCCATTTCAGATTGTAAAAGGTATCACAAGTTCTTTTTACGCAAGCCTTTTAAAGCACGTTTAATAATTGTTCTTTAATTTTTTCGAGCTCCTCTTTCATGCCTACTACAATTTTTTGTATGGCAGCGTCATTAGCTTTTGAACCCATGGTATTTATTTCACGCCCAATCTCCTGCGAAATGAATCCCAGTTTTTTGCCATTTGCATCGGGAGATTTTAAAGCTTCCAGGAAATAATCGCAATGGCTCTTAAGCCTGATTTTTTCTTCTGTGATATCCAATTTATCAATGTAAAATATGAGCTCCTGCTCAAAACGGTTCTGATCAATTTTCTCTTTCCCTACAAACTCTTCTAGTGCCAGGTTGATCCGTTCCTTAATGACGTTAATTCGGTTCGGCTCATGTATTTTTACCTGTTCTAAAGCAGCCAATATATTTTTTATGCGGAATTCGATGTCCTGCTGCAAAACAGATCCTTCATCAGCACGAAATGTCTGGAAGGCTTGCATTGCCTGGTTAAACGTTGCCAACAGGTTATCCCATTCCTCTTCACTTACTGTTCCTTCTTCGTAACTGATTACTTCGGGAAAATTAACGGCCAATTGCATTAGGCTGGTACTGGTGTCACCCAGTTCAGTTGCGGTCTCTTGCAATTGGTTGTAGTAATGTTTTAATAATGTTTTATTAATTGAAGCTGCTTTTGATAATCCTTCCGGGTATTCGGCGTTGATTATCAGGCTAACTTTACCGCGTTCTATCTGTTTGCTGCATTCGTTACGGATAAGCAACTCCTTTTCAGAAAACGCTTTTGGAAGCTTTAAAATAAGTTCGAGGAATTTGCTGTTTAACGATTTTATTTCAACCGTATATTTAACCTGCTTAAAATCATTTGCCGCAAGGCCGTAGCCCGTCATTGACTTGATCATGGGCAAAGATAAGTTAAAAAACCGCGCACGACCAAATTGACAGCTTTTTAACATAAATTACTAAGTCACTAATTTATGATTTCGTAAATTTACCTGACATGAAGTATCTAAAATATGTCATAACGGGCTGGTTATTTTCATTGTCGCTGAGTTTACATGCACAGGATTTTGAACAGGCTGGCGCCGTAATGGCCAAAGGTTCCGGGACGCGGCTTGCGGAGGTAAGTGTAAGAAATTTACGTACCGGGCAATATGCGTTAACCAATGATTTTGGAATATTCAGAATTAACGTCTCCGTGAGAGATACGCTTCTTTTCAGGAAGAAAGATTATGCAGATCAGAAAGTTGCCGTCACATCAACCAAAGACATGGTTGTGCAAATGGCACCTGGTATAATGCTTAACGAAGTAACAGTGACAGCGAAGTCGAAAAAACAGGAGATGCAGGAGGTGTTGGATGATTACCGTAAAAAAGGCGTTTATTATAACGGTAAACCACCTTTTTTATCTTACCTGTTTAAACCGCTTACTGCTCTTTACGAGCTGATTGGAAAAACTCCGGGCCAAGCCAGGCGATTTAACAAATATTATGGAACTGAGCTGCAGCAGACCGAAATCGACCGGAAATTTAACAAGTCGGTTGTGATGCAATACGCAAATTTGCCGGATGAAAAAATAAGTGATTTTATGACCCTGTACCGTCCCTCGTATGAAACTGCACAATACTGGAACGAGTATGATGTAATCACATATATTAAAAAGTCTTCGGAAGATTATAAGAAAAAAGGTGAACCGGCTGTAGAACCTTTACCGAAGCTTGGAAATTAAATGGCTAATGCATCGCAGGCTTTTTCTGCAGCGAGTTTCTCAGCATTCTTTTTATTGTAATCGCGGCCCACGCCCAAATTCTCACCGTCAACTACTGCACATACAGTAAAAAGTTTGACGCTTTCTCCGTCGTCGTTTGCAACGAGCTCAAAAAGAACGTCTTTCCCGTGCCGCTGACACCATTCGATGAGTTTGCTTTTAAAATTTGTTTCGGTTAACTCAAGCTTGTGAATGTCAACATGTGGTTTAATGATCCTGCTAAGTATAAAATTTTTAGTAAAATTATATCCCTTATCAAGATAAACAGCTCCTATTAACGCTTCGAATGCATCGCCCATCATGGATCCTTGTTTGTTCGACAGGTTAACCATCCGGTTGTCGAATTCGATAAGCTCATTAAAGCCCATTTTTCGGGCGAGTTGATTGAGGTTTGCCCGGCTTACGATCTTCGAGCGCATTTCTGTCAGGAAGCCTTCTTCTTTATAAGGGTAAAGTTTAAACAGTAATTCGGCAACCACTGAACCTAAAACAGCATCACCTAAAAATTCCAGGCGCTCATTGCTGTTTTTCGTTCCATGTTTCAGAGGTACTGCTACAGATTTATGGCGAAATGCCATTCTGTACAGCGAGAGATTCCCCGGAACAAAACCAAGCAGGTTGTTCAGGGTTTTTACGTATTTGCGCTGAGAAGAAAAGTGTAGTTTGTATATCCTGGCTAAAGGCATTTAACAAATTTCAGAGGATTTAAAGATACAGTGTTAGAAAGTATATAAGCAAATCCTCTGAAATGTTTTATCCTTCATATTTTTTAAATATTACGGAAGCATTGTGACCGCCAAATCCAAAGGTATTGCTTTGAGCAGCACGTACCACGCGTTTTTGCGCTTTGTTAAACGTAAAATTTAATTTAGGATCAATATCAGGATCGTCGGTAAAATGATTGATAGTTGGAGGAATGATATCATTTTGTACCGCAAGTATCGATGCGATCGATTCAATAGCTCCGGCAGCTCCTAACAAGTGACCGGTCATTGATTTCGTCGAACTAATGTTCAATTTATAAGCATTCTCGCCAAAGAGGTTCAGAATCGCTGTTGACTCACTAATGTCGCCAAGAGGTGTCGAAGTGCCGTGAACATTGATATAATCTATATCATCCACAGTCATGCCTGCATCTTTCAGTGCATTAGTCATTACGAGGCGTGCTCCAAGGCCTTCCGGGTGTGGTGCTGTGATATGATTAGCATCGGCACTCATACCGCCGCCGACAAGCTCAGCATAAATTTTCGCTCCGCGAGCTTTTGCATGCTCCAGTTCTTCCAGAATAATCGTTCCGGAACCCTCT
Source organism: Hufsiella arboris (assembly GCF_009834875.1). Taxonomy (GTDB): domain Bacteria; phylum Bacteroidota; class Bacteroidia; order Sphingobacteriales; family Sphingobacteriaceae; genus Hufsiella_A; species Hufsiella_A arboris. The sequence continues at coordinate 830,892 of NZ_WVHT01000001.1, forward strand.
CCCGCTACAAATCCGTCACGGTCTTTGTCAAACGGGCGTGAAGCCGTAGCCGGATCATCATTTCGTGTAGATAAAGCATGCATTGCGTTGAATCCGCCCATGCCGGCTTCGTTAATAATGGCTTCCGATCCGCCTGAAATGATCACATCAGCCATCCCTAAACGGAGATAGTTAAATGAATCGATCAATGCATTGGTTGAGGATGCGCAGGCCGAAACCGTTGCAAAATTAGGTCCTCGCAACCCATATTTAATAGAAATATGACCCGGAGCGATGTCCAGGATCATTTTAGGAATGAAGAATGGATTGAATCGCGGATTGCCATCGCCCTTGGCAAAATTGGTAACCTCGTCCAAAAATGTTTTTAAACCGCCGATTCCCGAACCCCAGATAACACCAATACGGTTTGTGTCAAACTTAGTGAAATCAAGGCCTGAATCCTTAACGGCTTCATCGGTGGACGCAAGAGCATAATGCACAAAAGGGTCAACCTTACGTGCTTCCTTGCGGTCCATGAAATCTTCCGGATTGAAATTTTTTACCTCGCAGGCAAATTTGGTTTTGAAGTTTGTAGCATCAAACCTGGTAATAGGAGCGGCACCGCTTACCCCATTGATCAGACCATCCCAATATTCAGCAACGGTATTTCCAAGTGGAGTAAGCGCACCAAGTCCTGTAACAACAACTCTTTTAAGCTCCATTTAATATGTGCGGCGTAAATTACTTTACGTTTTTCTCTAAATAAGCAATAGCTTGACCAACTGTTCCGATTGTTTCAGCCTGGTCATCAGGAATAGCAACGTTAAATTCTTTTTCAAACTCCATGATTAGTTCCACGGTGTCTAAAGAATCGGCACCAAGATCGTTTGTGAAAGATGCTTCCGGTGTAACTTCACTTTCATCAACACCTAATTTTTCAACGATAATTGCTTTTACTCTTGAAGCGATATCAGACATATTTTTTATGATTTAATGGTTAAAATTCTGTGCAAAGAAAAATAAATTCTATTAAATATCAAACCTTTTTGTTTTGGCGTAGAATAATGGTCATAACTGATTGTTTACTAACTTTGAACCCGTAGAACTGTTTTGAATAAACTGATTTTAAAATACGAGCCAGACCTTGATTTTATTTTAATAGCTATTACGGCTCCATTAAAAGATTACCGCTTTTGTTTTAAGCTCAACAAGGAACTTCGGATTCAGTTTTCGCGGATTGATGATTTAGAGCTTCAGTTCGGGTCAGGTCCGGAAATTCAGTTTTTTTCGCGTTATTATTACCAGGAGCCGCAAACGGAAGTTGAATTTTATCTTATTGCCAATAAAGGAAATGAAGGCTGGTTAATTCCAGAAATGAAAGGAACAGATTACTTTATTTTGATACGTAATTATATAGATGACGAGGACCGTGAAAAGTTTTTAGGCAGCGTTAATAAACTAAATGAAGTGGTTTCCGCTGTAGAAGTTAATCCCAGGAAATTGAAATCTAAAGAAAATCTCATATTTTAGCAGCCCGAAATGGTAGTGTATTTTTTACACTTTGTAAATAGAAAAAAGCATAACGCCAGTTATTAAAAAATATTATTAATGAAACACACGCACAAACGAACTAAGATCGTTGCAACTCTCGGACCAGCATCGGCAAAAAAGGAAATGTTGCTGAGCATGATTAAAGCCGGTGTAAATGTTTGCCGCCTTAACTTTTCGCACGGCAGCCAGGAAGTTCACCAGCAAGTGATCAATACGATCCGTGAAATCAATGAGCAGTACAAAACCCATGTCGGCATTTTAGCCGATTTGCAGGGACCGAAGATTCGTATCGGAATGGTTCAGGATGGTGGTATAAATCTTATCAACGGAACTCAGATTGATATTACAACCCGCGAACTCATCGGCAACGATAAAGAAATTTACATCACTTACGATACTTTTCCTAATGATGTACAGGCCAATGAGATAATCCTGTTAGATGACGGGAAAATTCAGATGCGTGTAATCAGCACAAATAAAAAGGACACGGTTACCTGTGAGATTGTTCACGGTGGAATTTTAACGTCGCGGAAAGGCGTAAACCTGCCGAACACCAAAGTTTCTATTCCATCACTAACGGATGAGGATCTTTCAAATCTGGATCTGGCGCTTAAAAACGACGTTGAATGGATCGGGATGTCATTTGTGCGTACAGCAGATGATATCGTTCAATTAAAACGTATCATCTCCCAAAGCGGAAAAACTGCCAAAGTAATTGCGAAGATTGAAAAGCCGGAAGCAATCGATAACATCGACGCTATCATCGCTGTAACGGACGGTGTAATGGTTGCGCGTGGCGACCTGGGTGTTGAAATGCCGATGGAGCAAGTTCCTGTATTGCAAAAAATGATCGCAAGAAAATGCCGCGAAGCGTCAAAACCGGTTATCGTTGCAACACAAATGCTCGAGAGTATGATCACTACTCCGCGGCCAACACGTGCTGAGGTTAATGACGTTGCAAACTCCGTATTGGACGGAGCTGATGCAGTAATGCTAAGCGGTGAAACTTCGGTGGGTGAATTTCCGCTGATCGTTATCGAAACAATGTCGAAGATCATTAAAAATATCGAGGAGACAGCATATCCTTATCACACACCGAAAAAGTTAAACGTTGAATCGCCAACCTACATGGCTGACGCCGTTTGTGGTTCTGCTGTTTATCTTTCGGAAAAATCAAGCGCCGTGGGTATTGTATCGATGACTTCATCCGGATATACAGCGTTTGAAATTTCCAGCCACAGGCCAAAAGCCACTACCTTTATTTTTACAAGCAATAAAACGCTACTCAATTCACTGAGCCTGCTTTGGGGAGTAAGAGGTTTTTACTACGATAAATATGTAAGTACCGACGAATCGATCAGCGATGTAAATTCTATTTTGCTGTCGGAAAACCTGGTTGAACCGGGAGAGGTTGTAATCAATACTGCGTCAATGCCGATTGAACAAAAAGGCAAAACCAATATGATCCGGGTGACTGTCTTATAAGTTGAGATAAGATCAGGGATATAAAAGACAATGCAAAGCTTCGGGAAACCGGAGCTTTTTGTTTTTACGGAGCTGGAGCGACATTTAAGTCACAAAGTGCCAGGACCGTTGAAGTAAACGATTTGTTTTGCGGAAGCGCTTTACATTTTCGATGGTTTTTTTGGCGTTGCCTTCGGCCGGGCTTTCCGTTTCAATCTTTTCCGCCCTACGGGACGAAAAAGGATTTCCACTTCAATCCTTAACGCGGGCTACGGCGCGGTTCCGGCGAATGTCCATTGATTTTAAACCCGATTGTACCAGAAAACCCGAAAGGAGGTACGACTGAGGATTTGGAGGGAAAAGCGGGACTACCGACCGCCAAGAGAATTTAACTTTCATTTTCTAATTATCATCGGTTTTTAAAAATGGTTATTATGCAAATTTTAAAAAGTCTTACAGCACTTGAAAATTGAAGTAGGTCTAATAGGACACTTGCCGATATAAATTGATTCGTTGTTTACACTTAATAGTGTACTCGAAACACGTTAAAATTTGAGTTCAGGTTAGTTTTCCACATGACAAACAGCTTAATGAGAATCAATTGCGCGTTAATTCGCACTCAATTCGCTATTTACACTATCAACTTGTGGAAAAGATAAGTTCAGTTGGAACTATCTGAAAGATAAATTTGATTAAAAACCCCTTAAGGTTTTCTGCTTACACTTTTTCACATTTAAAACACAATATTATGGGCAAAATAAATGACAAAAAATCAACCCAAGGCAAAGGCCTTCATTTTAATCGCTATTTTACCAAGGATGGTGTAAATGTTTACGATTTGTTCTCGTATGAGAAAAGGTCATCTGTAATCAGGAATCCTTCCGGGGACGCGGTTTTTGAAATGAACGATGTGGAAGTTCCGGGAAGCTGGAGCCAGGTAGCGACGGATATTCTTGCCCAGAAGTATTTCCGTAAAGCCGGCGTGCCGCAAGCTGATGGTTCGACCGGCTCTGAAAAAAGCATTAAACAGGTTGCTCACCGTATGGCGAACTGCTGGAAACAGTGGGGCGAGAAATACAATTACTTCGCGTCTAAAGAGGATGCAAATATCTTTTATGACGAGTTGGTTTATACCATCGTTGGGCAATTGGCTGCGCCAAATTCACCGCAATGGTTCAATACCGGACTGCATTCCTCGTATGGCATCACAGGAAAGCCGCAGGGGCATTATTTTGTTGACCCTGTGACCGAAGTGCTTTCGAAATCTACTTCAGCTTACGAGCGTCCGCAGCCACATGCCTGCTTCATCCTTTCGGTGAATGACGACCTGGTAAACGATGGTGGTATCATGGACCTTTGGGTTCGTGAAGCCCGTATCTTCAAATACGGTTCGGGTGTTGGGACCAATTTCTCCGCCATCCGTGGGGAGAGTGAAAAGCTTTCCGGCGGAGGTTACTCGTCTGGATTAATGTCGTTCCTGAAAATCGGCGACAGGGCTGCGGGAGCTATTAAATCCGGCGGAACAACACGTCGTGCCGCTAAAATGGTTTGCCTGGACCTGGACCACCCTGAAATTGAAGGATTCGTAAACTGGAAAGTCGAAGAAGAGAAAAAAGTTGCCGCTTTAATCGCCGCCGGTTATTCTTCTGATTACGAAGGTGAAGCCTACAGAACTGTTGCAGGACAAAATTCAAATAACTCGGTTCGTATACCAAATAGTTTCTTCCATGCTCTTGAATCTGGAAAACCATGGAACCTGATTGGCCGGACAAATGGGAAAGTATTAAAATCGATTTCCTCGGAAAAACTGTGGAACGACATCACATTTGCTGCCTGGGCTTGCGCTGATCCGGGCGTTCAATACGATACAACTATCAACGAATGGCACACTTGCCCGGAAGGCGGACGAATCAACGCATCCAATCCGTGCTCGGAATACATGTTCCTGGATAACACAGCTTGTAACCTGGCTTCCATCAATCTTGCTCATTTCTTCGATCCTGAAAAACTGACGTTTGATGTAAAAGGATTCGAACACGCGTGTCGTGTATGGACAACCGTTCTGGAAATTTCCGTTTTAATGGCTCAGTTCCCGTCTAAGGAAGTAGCTCAATTGTCATATGATTACCGCACATTGGGTTTAGGTTACGCGAATCTTGGTTCGATGCTGATGGTTGCCGGAATACCGTACGACAGTGACAAAGCCCGTGCAATCGGCGGTGCAATTACCGCGATCATGACCGGAACAGCTTACGCAACTTCAGCCGAAATGGCCAAAGAACTAGGTGCCTTCCGTGAATACGAAAAGAACAAGCAACACATGCTTCGCGTGATGCGCAATCATCGCTTTGCGGCATACAACTCAACTGAAAATTACGAAGGACTGGAAATCGCTCCTCCGGGAATTGATCCTAAGTTCTGTCCTGATTATTTATTGTCTGCGGCCTGCAACGCTTGGGATAAGGCCGTTGAATTGGGCGAGAAATACGGTTACCGCAATGCGCAAACTACTGTGATCGCGCCGACCGGAACGATCGGTTTGGTAATGGATTGCGATACGACCGGTATCGAGCCTGATTTTGCTTTAGTAAAGTTTAAAAAGCTTTCTGGCGGAGGTTACTTTAAGATCATTAACCAGGCAGTTCCAACCGCGCTTAAAAATCTCGGTTACCAGGAGCACGAAGTAGAAAAGATCATCAATTACGCGAAAGGCGCCGCGACGTTAGAAGGAGCTCCGCATATCAATTTTGATTCCTTAGCAGCGAAAGGATTTACTCAAAATGAATTAGAGAAGATCGACAAATCATTACTTGCTGCGTTCGAAATAGGTTTTGTGTTCAATCAATGGACGCTGGGCGAGGATTGCCTGAAACGTTTAGGCTTTAAGTCGGAACAATACAATTCGCCTGATTTTAATTTGCTTCGTTCTATCGGCTTCAGTCGCCAGCAAATCGCTGACGCGAACGAATACATCTGCGGAACGATGACATTGGAAGGCGCTCCATATTTAAAACAGGAGCATTACGCGATTTTTGATTGCGCAAACAAATGCGGATCAAAAGGTGAGCGTTACATTCATGCTCATGGCCATATCAAAATGATGGCCAGTGCGCAGCCATTCCTTTCTGGTGCGATCTCAAAAACAATTAACCTTCCAAACGAAGCAACTATTGAGGAAATAAAAGACTGTTACGAACTGTCGTGGAAACTGGCGCTGAAAGCAAACGCGCTTTACCGCGACGGTTGTAAATTGTCGCAGCCGTTGTCGACCAAATCCTCAGATACGAAAGAAGATAAGCTGGATACAGTTGAAGAAGTATTGGGCGAAGCCGCCAATGTGAAACTCAGCGACCTGACACCTGAACAGGTTCTGGAAGCTGCCCGTGCAATACTTGACAGATCAACTGACACTACGTTCAAAAGACAACTGTCATCTGTTGTACAGAAGAAAGCTTTACCGCACAAACGTCGTGGTTTTACACAAAAAGCAGCCATAGGCGGACAGAATGTGTTTGTTCGTACCGGAGAATACGAAGACGGAACCTTGGGCGAAATCTTCGTGGATATGCATAAAGAAGGTGCGACTTTCCGATCACTGATGAACTGTTTTGCTATCGCGATTTCGGTTGGTTTGCAATACGGCGTTCCGCTGGAAGAGTTTGTAGATAAGTTTACGTTCACACGTTTCGAGCCATCGGGCATGGTATCGGGCCACGACAATATCAAAAGCTCTACTTCGATAGTCGACTATATCTTCCGTCTGCTGGGGTACGAATACCTGAACCGCACTGATTTGGTTCACATCGTGACCGAACAAAATGCAGTATTAGGAAATCCGCAAATGGCCGACGAAGATCAGAATCCGCACGATAATCATTTTGCCGAAGCTCCTAAAGCTGAAAAAGTAATCGGAAATAAAATATTGAAACCGGTACTCGACATTTCCGGCGGCGGCCAAAGCGACGCGCCTGCCTGTACCAATTGCGGACATATCACGGTACGTTCCGGCACTTGTTACAAGTGTTTGAATTGCGGCACGCAGGGAGGATGTTCTTAGTTTTTTGATTTATATTTTAGAAGAGGGAAAGCTGCTTTCAGAGATGAGGGCAGCTTTTTTTGAGATTGTCGAACTTATAATCCTTTTGAATTTACAGCGATTAATCGACTCTAAAAGCAACCGTTAACTCCATTTTACTATAAAAACCTAAAAATTATGGACTTATTAAAATATGAATTTATTGATTCACCAGAAGGCTCTTACAATTTTATCTTAGGTAAATTAGTTAAAGACTTAAGATTTGTCGTTCTGAAGTATCAATTGGCGAATTCCAAGCAGCTATTCCAATTTTAAAAAAAGTTGAGTCAATGCTTCAAAAGCTTGATAAAGACATTGGAAACAAGGAGAGATTTTATATCGAAGAAATCTTAGCTGAACTTGAAAAAGAGAGTGAAATAGAAGAAGCCTTACTAGAAGATTTTGAATGGTCAGCGAAATCCATTTTAGTCACTTTGTTCGATAAAGAATTTCATTTGAAAGATTATTCTTATGAGCTTAAAAAAAATAACGGGATTTACTGGATTGAATTTTATGGTAACATCAAAATCGATGATAAGTTGCTGCAAGTTGTCAAAGAGGTTTTTAAAACTGTATGTTATAAATATGGAATCATATTTATTGATGGGCATTTAAAGCATTATAAAGAGCTTTACTTAAATTAATTAGCCTTTTGACTGATCGTAGCGCCGCGCTACGATCAATGCTATTCTAATTTCACGCTGTCCGAAGTGTTCAGCGCAGCGTCACTTCGGATTAACGAATAAAGAGGAGTCTTCTGACTCCGGTATACATTCTCACTTGCTTTCTTAAGTATTTTCGGCGGTAACATCTCCCATTTACGCTTCATTTTATTGATTCCCATCCATCATAAAAAAAACACGTCCTTCAAAAACGACGTGTTTTTTTAACCACAAAAGGTCCTAACATTTATTCGTCATTTCGATCCAATACCACAACCGTTTCATCGTCAATTAATATATTTCGCTCCAACGTGATGATATAGTTTCCGGCATCCAGTCCGTTCAATTCGAAAACGCCACTTTCGTTAGTTGTAACTGTACGCAAACTGCCACCGGGATTTCTTCCGCCTTTAACTACAATTCCTCCTATTGGTTGGCCGGGCCTTAAAGCAGCGTCTGTCGCGGGACCTCCGGCAATGGTTTCCGGTATCCCGTCGCCATCCAGATCATTACTTTGTATTGTCAGAAGTTTAAAAAAAGATCCGATTCCTGTTGAATTTCCGGAAGCAAGCCGGTCGTTTTTGATATTGGATTTCGTTTTGATTTTCAATGGATCGTCGCTTCTCAGACTATATCCATCCGGAGTGTCTTGAGTAGTGCCTGCGGCAAGCCGGTCGTTTTTAATATTGGATTTGGTTTTGATCTTCAACGGATCGTCGCTTCTCAGATTAGATTCATCCGGCGTGTTCTGATCACCAGTATTTCCAGCGAGGCGATCATTTTTAATATTGGATTTCGTTTTAATCTTCAACGGATCGTCGCTTCTCAGATTAGATTCATCCGGCGTGTTCTGATCACCAGTATTTTCAGCGAGGCGATCATTTTTAATATTTGATTTGGTTTTGATTTTTAAGGGATCAACGCTTTTAAAAACTGGATCATTCGATGCATTCGGATCTAAATCACCGGCTGCCATACGATTGTTTTTAACGTTGGATTTCGTTTTAACTATTCTCAGGTTCTCATCACTCATTTCCCTCGTGGACAACATCAGCGATAATTGTTCATCGCTTTGGTCGACAATTCCAACAAGGTCAGTTCTTGTGCTGGCGTAGTAATCGTATCCTTTTTTACCGCCCACCGCACCATTTAACTTTACGGCATACCGGCCGTCGGGAACATTGGCAAAGAAGAAATCACCACTTGCTTCCGTCTGGGTATTGGTAATCTCAGCTCCGCTTTCAAGATCGACTAATGATACGGAAATGTCGGCGACACCTTCGTATAAAGGATTATCAGATATCGGCTGTGTTTTATTTTCATGCATCGGATTACTGGCAGAGGAACCGGAACCCTGGTACAATGGATTGTTTTTCACCGACTGCATCTTTCCTTCATACAATGGATTGCTGCCAGTAGAACCGGAACCATGGTACAAAGGATTTGAACCCTTTTGGCTGTACAGAGGATTTTCCTGAATGCTTGGACCGTTCGCTTTGTATCTTTGGCTGCCCTGATCGGCGAAAATAAGTCCATATTTTTTTAACTCACGCCCGTTCCCGTTAGCTGATTCCCGAACAGCTATGCGAACATGATCTCCAAAACCTGAATCTGGTGTTCGATTTACTGAATTAAAATTGGAAGAAGCCGGCGTTTTGTTGGTTATTATTCCACTGTTATTACTGTTATTCGCCCAGCTTAATCTTCCTGAAATAATATTGCGGGCTGCTAAATCCTTGTGAATAATTCCTCTTTTCGAAGTATATGTTAACGCATCGTCCGGGCAGGCAAATGTCGTTTCTTGCGAACTCCCATCCGGATTTTTACTTTTTATCGTAACAGCACCGCAGTTCTCATTTTTTTTCCGGCCGTTGGCAGTGGCGCCGGTACCCTTGGTGTTAATGGCATGTGCCTGTAGGGGTACAGTAATCTCTTGTCCGGTTGTCGGATCGGCAATAACGGCAAAGTCTTCATACTTTACGTTGCCGATATGTTTTTTACGGAGATTTTCCTCGCTGTCTTTTGTGTTTTTTGAACCGAAACTTTTGCTGATGCCCAGGCTAACACTCACAAGTTTTAAATCCTTTGTTTGCATGGTTGCGATGTTCTGACCATTCTGCGGATCGTAAGAGTTGATCGTTGATTTCGACTGCAGGTAATCGGTACCGATAAAAAATCTTGTGGAAGTGGTGACCGGGTAAGCGATGCTGACACTTCCGGAAAATCCCGGGTACAAATTGCTGCCGGAGCCGGAATAGCTGTAAAAAGAACGCTCAACTCCCCTCAAACCGATGGTCATGGAACCGGGATTATTTAGAAACATACCTCCCTGAACCGAAGCGGTTACTTCAACCCTCTTGCCGAAACGTACAGAAGGGCCCGCTAAAAAATAGCCGTTGAAAGGATTTGATTTGACCTGATGCAATTGGTCGGCTTTAAATTGGAACGCGGTTGTAAGAGAATTAACTGCATTTTCGTCTAAAGTTCCGGTTAGAAATCCGCCGCTTACTCCC
>NZ_WVHT01000010.1 GCF_009834875.1 Hufsiella arboris
GCTGTGGGCAGGGGGTTGACGGTGATCTTTACCACTGTAGGTGCTCCGTCACATGTGCTTGTCCGCGGTGTAACCGTATATTCAACAATTTGAGGAGTATTCGTAAGATTAAGTAACGGCTGTGCAATCACAACGCCACTCCCATCGGAATGACCCGTTACATTTTGGTTAGGAGATACCACCCAGCTAAAAGTGGTTCCTGCAACATTATTGGGGTTAACTAAATTAACGCTTGTGGCTTGTCCACTACATACCGATTGGCTAATATGGTCGGCAGAAACATCCGGAACAGTATGAACTATAAAAGTAAATGTATTACTTATTGAAGGATCAATACAACTTCCCGAATAAACCAATCGTTGGTAGTAAGTAGTAGAAGTTAATATGGGATGTGTATAATCTTGGTTTGTTTCACCCTGAAGATCAGAATAATTTATTCCATCTATAGATACTTGCCATTGATAGGAATAACTGCCATTGCCACCTGTTGGAATAGATCCAGTTAAAAGCTCACTCGCTGCTGCACCGCACGATGATGATGTGCCAGATATCCTGTTATTCTTGATCTCGGGAAAATCATTAATTATGACGGTATTAATAATAGGTCCGCAATCCACCTCGGCGTCATGAAGCTCTAATTGATACGTTCCAGCCTTTAAACCTGCAGGATTTGGGAGATTAGAAGTAAATCCATTAGGTCCTGTCCAGGAATAAGTAAAAGTGCCACTTCCTCCACTTACGTTCGAAAGGATAGCGCCATCGCTGCCTTGATAACAACTCACGTCTTCCTGGACATAATCAAATACAATTAAAGGTTTTTCTGTTATAACAATAGGTACCCATCCTGTGCTACAACCTTGTATCGCATCGGTGACATTTACATAATAAACCCCAGCTCCCAATGAATTTCTTACTGGCAATATGTTGGACACATCGTCTTGCCACTGGTAAGAGTAATTGCCGCTGCCACCTGTAGGATTCACACTGATCGTCCCGTTTCTGGCGCCAAAACATTGTTGGTCGTTTACTGTGTTGGCAACTAATAAAAACGGGTATTTATTCTTTATTGTCAATAAGCCCTCGTCTGTTTGATTGCCGTCACTCACTTCATAGGTAATATATAGCGGACCTTCAAAACGCTGGCCAGCCGTCGGGATAAATGTAAAATCACCGTTTGACTGTATTGTTACAGTTCCTTTCGCTGTATTATATCCTCCTTTTATTTTAAAAGTTAATGGATCGTTGTCTGCATCGCTATCCGGATTACCTACCGGCCCTGCCACACTGCCAGATAATGATGTCGCGCATTCGGTAATTTCATAAACATCATCAACTGCAACGGGTGTGTTATCATCGTCCAGTATGGTTAAAATATGTTGCGGTATCGCGCCGATAATAGCTTTATTGTTATCGACACTTATTAGTTTAAAAGTGACGGTTTCGGTGTTTTCTACGATCGCATCATTTACCATGTTAAGCAATACAGTTGCTTCTGATTGGCCTGGAAAAAATTCAACATAACCTGATGTACCAGCGCTTCCTGAAGGAAAAGTGTAGTCACCATTGATAACTGCCGTTCCGGGCGATGTGGAAAAATTAACCTTCGTATATGTAGCTGCCGGTGCGGAAAGTTTTATTTTGATTTCTGCGGTCGTTGTCTCGTTTTCTCTTTTCTGGGAGGCCGCTAATTCAAATGTAACCGAAGGAATAGGTGTGTCATCATCGATGATCAAGCCATCTGCCTTATCCGTGCTTATGTTAATTCCGGATGTGTGAATTTGTACGCTGAAAGCTTCGTCATATTCTGCGATATTATCCTGCAATATGGGTATAAAAATATCGACATATTCGTCTCCAACTTGAATAGTCGACGAGCCAGTGGGATAACTGTTAGAAGGGAAATCTTGGGTATTGGCTACGGTTGAAGCTGCAGACTGACTAATAACATTATAGGTAAAAGTAAGGGCTGTCGTTTTGTCTATTGTTCCGCTTGGCCCTGGGTCGCGACTCACTCGAAAATAGAATGGAGTGGTAGAGCCGCCTGTTCCTTCAGCCTTCACAGCATCCAACGGTTTTATGTTGATACTTATTCCCGGGCAAATTCCTCTCGTTACTTTAACTTCGTCAGTACATCCGGCATAATCTGATTTTAGTAAAAAATAATAATCGCCATTTACAATCATACCGGAAATGTCACCGGAGGTTGCATTAAGTCCGACATTAACGGGGTTACCGGGTTTTGCCTCCCAATGATAGCCAGTGCCGGCATCACCCAGATCGTAGGTGGTTTGAAATGAGCAGATCGATGCATCATTGCCGGCATTACCAATCTGATCACGGGTAACAGATGTGGTTGATTTACATCCTGCGGCGTTGTAAAGCTCAAAAACATAAACACCGCGCGCGGTCATTCCAGTGATGTGACCAGCATTGTTAATTGTTGCGTTTGCCGGCCCTGATAAAAAGCGCCAACTCTCAGATGGTTTAGCAGCAGCAATATCTGTTGTGGTCGAACCATTACAAATCGAAACATTAGGAGGTGCAACAGTTTGTTCAAACGCATGTACTGTTATCTCTTTTTCCGCGGATATACTACAATCTTCACCTATTAAATTAGTTGGATCAGTCGCTATTTTTACCCGGTATTTATCACCGTCCATAGTGAGATTTATAGGAATATTTCCATAAACCGCGGTATACACATAGTTTTGATTCTGACTATCGTATTGTGGATTTCCCTGTTTGGGCGCGGATATATCTGTCCAGGTAGTTTCTCCTGCTTTTTTGCGTTGAAAGATGTAGTAAGAATAGGTATTGATAGAGGATTTTATTTGTGCCTCCAAAGGCAAGGTTCCATAACTGCAGAAAGGAGGATCTAATCCAGTTGCAGGATAAGTTATATCCAAACCACATATAGCCATAGAAATATCATCCAGTCCAAGGTCATTGCCCGTTGGTATACTAGTTGCATTGTCAATTCGCAGATCAATAGTTGCCGGGGGATTTGGACCTGAATACCATAAGCCACCAACTTTAACCCACTGAGGAACGTTATTAGTTGCCGCAGTTGAATAGGCAATCTTCCCGGAAGTTGCGACGTGTTCTCCGTTAATGAAAAAACTTATGTTTGGTTCTGAGCCCGGATTGTTTTGTGCTGCATATGTATTACCGGGGAGAACATTAATAACCCAAGCCGAAAATTCATACATGGTATTAGGACAAACAGCAATGGAATTGGCTCGATAAAAAGTGGCTCCGACAGAAGTAGACGGTGAAGCACCATTAACAACCATGAAATAGCCACCATCTCCGGTATGATCAGAGGCAATCCAATCGTTTTTTAAACAATTTTTTTGTGATGTAAAAGGCACACCAATTGTTTTAAGAAACGTATATGTGCCCTCCGGACCTAAACCTCCACTTGCCGATGCATAAGTATATCCTGTTAATTCGGGATGAGGATTGCCTAAGTTTTGTGGGGGGGACGCTACATTACTTCCGTTATTAATACAATTTACTGTTGTACTGGGAACGATGTATGGCTGACTAAAAGTACCTGACGCACCTAATAAATTTGGACCTAATTGTGAGTTTTGACATATTGAAGATGTGCTGTTAGTTTTAACCGGTATGGTATATATCGCTGACGACGCGGAAGATAGACCTTGATTGTCTTTTACCGAAAACTTAAAAACAACGTTGCCGGGAGATGCACCGGTTACGTCATATTTCAGGTTTTTTGCATCAGCTGGTGTAAGAACTTGATTTAAAAGAACTAAAGAACCGTTAAGGTATAATTTCCCCGCTGTCGGCAATTGGGTAATTTTAAATGAACTAATTGAACCATCACTGTCATACCCGGAAAGAGGAAGAATACTTACCAATCCCGAAATATTTTGAATAGGAAAATTGAAAACATCAGTGGCTTGAGGCGGTTGATTTACAATTGGCGGAGGATTTACGGTTACGACCACATCATAAACCGCGCTCGCACAACCATTTGCAGTTAAAGTATATTTATACGTAACGTTTATCGGCGCTGTAGTGGTATTCACTAACGTTTCACTTATACTTCCAGATCCGGCCCCTGCAGTGTTACTAATTCCTGCAACAGCTGCCCTTGTCCATGTAAATGTTGTTCCAGATACAGAGCTAACCGGCGTATAATTAAAAACGGCATTACTTGCAGTGTTAGGAGGACTTACGGAACTTGTTAGTTTAGGAATTGGGTTTATAGTGACCGCGACATTTTGTTTGTTTACTTTAGTCAGATTGGTTAATGTAAATTCATAGTTTAAAGTAACCGGCGAATTTGTTGTGTTAACAAGCGATTCATTGATAGACGGTCCTATACCCGTTGTCGCAGGATTGGTTATTCCGGCCACAGCATCCCGTTTCCAGGTAAAGGTGGTTCCAGCGCGGCTAGTAGCGAAATAATTAAATGTTTGGCCACTACAAATGGAAGCGGTTAGGGGACTTGTTAATAGAGGGTCGTTATCGTCATCCGCTATTGTGTAAATGAATTGGGTTATCGGGCCTAAATCAGTAATGTTGCCGTTTGCATTAGTAAGATTAAAAACAATGGTTTCATCGTTTTCCTTCAGATTGTCATTAAATATTATCAGATTAAATTCAAATTCGGCCGAGGCTGGCAAAATCCCGTTAAATCTAATTTTCTTACCAGGAGGCTCATTGGTTATCTCGTAATCGACTCCCCTTGTAGCGGTCCCTCCAATTGTATAATCGATATCTACACCTGTTAAATTTGTGAGGTTTCGGAATAAAATCACTTTTACCCTGGAGGTAGTAATACTCTCAAATTGAACGTTTGATGACACGGCAAAGGATGCCTTCTGCTTTCCGGTACTGCTGTAATCTTCGAAGATGTTAATTGTATGTGTAGTAATAGCACCGAGTGTCGCATTTGTCGGTGTCCCTAAAGAGAGTTTAAGATTTTCATCAGGCTCTTGATACGGTAGATTATTTTTTATACTAACTGTAATAATTTTTTTAGTCTCTCCAGGGTTAAATACAACAGGGCTGGTACCACTTGAAATTGAGTAATCAGCCCCGTCTGCCGTTCCTGATAGAGTATAAGGAACGACTACGGAAGATGCAGACGGTTCGCTTAATGTCAGGGCTATGTTGACTAGATTGGGCTCAGCAATCTCCATAACATTCGTCTGAATTATATCGAAAGAAACGGTCGGTGTTGCAAAAAACCAGTGTTTAGGTGAAAAACCTTTTGGCTTTATCAAGTAAAAAGCGTCTGATTTATCCGAAATTCGCGTTGATTTTACTATTAGGGGACCTGCCGTAGAAACGCAATCGCCAAAAAATAAAAATATAATCCCTAATAAACTAAAGGCAATGCTTTTGCAATGTCTCATTTAATTGTGATAAGTGTGGTTTTAAGGCGTTATTCAAATTGTGCGATTATGTGCTATGAAGTAATTTCTCACAATTGCACATGAATCGATACAATATTCACAAAACAATATACGTTAAAACCTATTGTTTTGATTCAAAAAATATTTTTTTAATGCGACTAATATTCAAAAGGTTGGTGTGAGTTGCGTTTTTCAGTTTCAATAAATCGATTAAACTCTTCCTATATTCTAATTTTTTAAACTGAATTTGATTCGTGAAACACCTACTTAAGGCGTTTTCGTCTTTCAACTCTACGGCTATTTTTTTATTTTTGTAAGACATGCGAAGACGCCTGTCATACATCGTATCATTCTTATTTCTTCTTGCCTTTAGCTTGCAGGTGCTCCTTCCTGCGTTGACAGTAATGGTGGTAGAGGGGAGTGAGTTAAAACAATCTTTTGAAAAGGATGTGAACGCCGGCAACAAGACTGAGGACTCGGAGGCAGGAAAGGAAATACGCGAGCTTTATCTGCATACCGATTTGCTGAAATTACGCCTGCCTGTTTACCGGGTAATTAATATTCATTCTGTTTCAAACGATCAGCACCGCAGTCCTTCGTATTTCCCGGCAGTTCCAACTCCGCCGCCCAACCGGATGATCTGACCCTTCAAGATCATTAATTTTCATTTTATCAATATTAATTTTTTCTTATGACTAAGTTTATAAAGGTCACTTTGTTGGCCATTGCTTTATTTTCATTCAACCATCTTTCAGCCCAAACGTTAAATGACTCTCAGCTGAAACAAAATATTGTACCAATAGAGAATCCATTATCAGTAATTAGCCGGATCAATCCGGTTATCTATCAATATAATGTAGACGAGTATCCGAAGATGAATTTACCAAAGGGAAAGCAAACAGGATTTTTAACAGAGAACCTGAGTGCTCTGGACGCGAACCTGGTAAAGAAAACCGCACACATGGTACCTGCGGGGAAGAACTCCTTTAAAAATGTCCAGGTAGATGAGGTCAATCTTCAGGCTTTAATTCCTGTTCTTGTTGGTGCGATCCAGGATCAGCAGAAGCAGATCGAAGCTTTAAAAAGTGAGCTTCGGTCTAAAACAAGCAGTAAATAATAGGTAGAGAGACTGTTTCGAAAGAGACGGTCTCTGTTACATTGTTGCCTGGTCTGAGTTTGCGCTCTTAGGCATCCAAGCCTTGGCAGGCCCTTATAATGTTTACATCAGTGGGTTGACATTCTTCCATTCTGCGCCTGAAAAAGGGCTTATTTCGGCGGTAATTTTTTTATCTGTAGTAAGATATCAGAGATTTTCTCCGGTAATTTTTCATTAAATATCTGTATGTAATCCGATGTTTATCCGAAGAAAATCCGAAGAAAGGAGAGATTTAAGACCTATCTCGCTACCATTACCCAGCCTGAAAGTGTGTTTTTTCCATTGCGGGGATTGATGACATAATAATAAGTACCTACAGGAACTTGTTCGGAATTCTTTTTTCCATCCCAGGGTTGCGAATAGCCGGTTGAGCTAAATACCTGCATACCGTAACGGTTATAAATGTTAACGGTTACACCGGGGTATGAATCTAGGTAATTAATAGTCCAGACATCGTTTACGTTGTCACCATTAGGTGTAAATGTGTTCGGAATTATCACATCGGGTAGAACCTTAACCACGATCTGGTCAGAAAGCGTACAGCCTTCAGCAGTAGTGATGGTAACGGTATAAGTAACGTCTTCAGTCGGTGAGGCGGTTGGATTTTTTATGTCAGTTCTGTCGAGCCCCGTTGCGGGCGACCAGCGATAAACAAGGTTGTTTCCTTCGGCGGTTATATCAAAGGTTTTTTGTCCTCCCTTTAAGATGTAAAGTATGCCGCCTGCTTTGAGTTGCGGTGCGAAAACTTTCACCTGTTGGCCATATAAGTCGCTCTGGCAGCCTGTTGAATTAACAATGCTAAGCTGCGCATTATACGTACCTATTTGCGAATAAGTGTGCTGAAACGGCTCGCCCGAATTACGTGTTAAGATCGTATCTCCCAGATCCCAGATCCAGGAAGTAATGGCTCCTTCGGGTGTTGTTGACTGGTCGCTGAAAGTTACCGTATTGCTGGTGCAGGTGCCATCTGCTGCCATGAACATTGCTTTTGGCGGGTCTTTGATGTGTGCAGTTCTTATTGCTGGATCACCAGAGCAACCGGTGCCATTATCGACGATTAATTTTACCTGGTAGTCTCCCGAAATTTTGAAGCTGTGTTTAGGATTTTGATCCGTTGATACTTCGCCATCGCCAAAATCCCAAAGCCAGCCAAGGATAGGCTTTCCGTTAGATACGGTTTTGTCGATAAAATCAATAGGTGTATTTGGACAAGTTGCCAGCGGCTGTTCAAAAGCAACGACGGGCGGATCGTATACGTCGAAGTCAAAAGAGAGTTCCTGCCCGCCCTGGTTGCATTGATTTGCATCAAGATATTTAGCCGCGATTCGTATCGTTCGCTTTCCGGGAGTTTCGAAAACTTTGGTTTTGGGAAACAAGTATTGGTAAAGAATACGGTCGCCGCGGGTAATTGGCAGTGCTCTTGGATTTGTTTGCACCACTCCAGGATCATTTTCATCAAACCTCCAGGTTAATTCCGCCGCTTCGTCGGGCAGGATGAGCTTAAAGTTAAAGTCTTCCCTGGTACAAGCATTGGTTAATTCAATCTCTGTATTGGGTCTTATCGCGGTGATAGATTGAATTGATGCTAAATTAGTCCCTGCCGAGTATGCATACGATTCGAATGTTCCGAATCCATAAGCTATAGCGTTGAAACCATCGTCGGCTGTCAGGTTGAAATTATTAGTGCCATAACGGTTCAGGTTGAGCTTTAAGTAGGAGTAAGCGGGGTTGGCTGCAACCGGTGTAAAGCCTGCCGTCGGGGGCGCGCCGTTGATTTTAAAACTGGCAGCTGCGGCGGTCTTTATCAGAACATTGAGATA
Organism: Hufsiella arboris; assembly: GCF_009834875.1. Classification (GTDB taxonomy): domain Bacteria; phylum Bacteroidota; class Bacteroidia; order Sphingobacteriales; family Sphingobacteriaceae; genus Hufsiella_A; species Hufsiella_A arboris. The sequence continues at coordinate 8,367 of NZ_WVHT01000010.1, forward strand.
TTGCTCCTCTATATTTTCACGCCGCGATGAGTAAACAGTGATATCTTTAATGTTGTATTCGATTGGGTTAAGAATTACCATGTCGGGGTCACTTAACCCTCCGCCCGCGCAGGATTGCGTCAATGAATATTGGGCAACGGCAACTGGTTTGCTGCTTGTTATAAATAGTGGTACGTTGCTCGGCTGGTTCGGCTCATAAAAGTTACCGCTGTTTAAGGTGCCAACGAGATTGCCGTTAACACGAACTTCTGTACCATTTTCCCTGGCGAGTACACGGTAATAATCTCCGAATATACGGGCATTAAGCCCGCCGGAGCTTTTATCGCTGAACGGAATAAATCCATAAGTTGAACCCCAGCTTTCAACCGGGTAATTTTGCTGGTACAACGGATCCGACGACGGTTCTCCGGCGCAGGAACCTATCAAAACATTTGTATGGCCACTAAATAATGCAAATCGTTTACAGGAAGAGGTAGTTGAATCTACAACCACTTCCGTACCGGTTAAATCATTATAAGAAGTTAATTCGTAAACATCGCCAGCCTTGTTTAATAATACGCCGCCGCTCACCAGGTCAGAACCGCCTTTCCTGATTCTTATGCGCGTATCTGGTTCCGTTGCCACAACGATAAGATAATTTGAGCCGCCGTCACGGTTGGGGAAATTATAATAGTTCATGCTGAAATATTGCTGTCCCATCGCCTCAACCGGTAGAATCAAAGAGGCGGCGGACCGGGCACCCGCGAAGATGTGACCGTAAACGACAATTTTTGGCTGCCCCGGATCTACTGTGATATGAATCCCCCGGTTTAAAACCTGGCCCGCCTCGCTTTCATCAATATATGCTGCGTACCTGGGAATTGGTATTTCGGTAACCGTGTTCGCCTGAACAGAAAATGGACGTGTGTAACTGCCTACCTGGATTTTTCCTGATGAAGCTTCCCGGCTGGTGACAAACAATGAATAGTCCGCGAGCCTGTTCTGACTTGGGACATGGGTTGGGAAAACTGCATAAAACTCGTCGCCTTCGTTAGAGGAACTTTGGGCCGTACTTATTCCGGGCAAAGATCCGACAATCATTAAGCCCAATATAAACCTGACAAGACTTTTGTAAAAAATGCTTCCCAAAGTGATACAGTTTATAATGTAAGATGTGGTAGGTTGTGAGGCAGGATATTAGGTTAGCTAAATTTAACCATAGCCAAAAGTAAAAGCAAGAGAAATGATGTTGCAAATTATAATGTGTATCATAATGAGAAACCGTTCTTTTGCAAACTTTATAAGTTTCTCTGTATTTTAGTATAATCAAGCTGAGCACTATGAAAACTTTTACAGACTTAGAGCAGGGACGGCCGCGGGAGGATTCAGAAATTTCTGAAAAATTCAATACTGTATTTATAGTAATGATTTTAGCGTCCGTTTTTATTGCTAGTCTCACCGCTTTTGTCAATTAGCCGTATCATTAATTTCCTTCTACATACTTAGTATTCTAATAATTTCTCCTATAATTGAGGCTGCCTTAATTCTGAATTATTAATGAAGGTCTCCATTATAACCGTAACCTACAATGCTGAACGGTTTCTTGAAAAGTGTATTAAAAGTGTTTTATCGCAATCTTATCAGAATATTGAGTATATTATAATTGATGGAGAATCTACCGATTCTACATTGTCCGTCATTGAGCCATTTCGTAGCCATATACCAAAAGTTATTTCAGAAAAGGATGACGGCATGTATGACGCGCTTAACAAGGGAATCAGTCTTGCACAGGGAGATATAATTGGTATTTTAAACGCAGACGATTTTTTTGCATCAGATGATGTTGTGGAAAAAATTGTGCAGAGTTTTGAAAAAAGCGGGGCAGAGGTGCTTTACGGTGATCTGGATTACGTTGATCAGTTCGATACAAATAAAATATTGAGAAAATGGCGCACCAAACGCTATTTCAAGGGTGCTTTTCAATGGGGATGGATGCCTGCTCATCCAACTTTTTACGCAAAAAAATCCCTGTTCGAAAATTATGGTGCTTATAATCCACAATTCGGGAGCGCCGCGGATTACGAGCTGATGCTTCGTTATATGCATAAGTTCAAGGTTAAATCGGTTTTTTTACAGGAAGTATTGGTAAAAATGCGAAACGGCGGTATGAGTAACAGTTCTCTCGGTAACAGGATAAAGGCAAATAAAAAAGATCTTTTGGCAATGAAAGTCAACCAGATACAATTTCCTCTATTAGCAGCCATTATGAAACCGCTTCGGAAAGTTCCTCAATTTATCGGCTTTTAAAAATTAAAGGCAACTTCTTGATTAATTAGCACGTACTAGCCTTAGTTATTGTGAATTTGTGTGAATTACGGGGAATTTTTTTCACAGGACTGAGAACTTATTGCAAGTTATTTAAAGCTAAAATGCGCCCTTCATTTTGAATCAGCTTTGGCGCGGTTTTAGAATAAAGTCGACATATAATTTTTATGCTACAATACATCTCCTCGTCTGAAACCTTCAAATACATTACAATTGTTTTGTTTTCAATGGTGCTGGTATTTCTTTCAATCCCGTCTATTATCCACGTTGCGCAACAACGTTCGATCTTTGACGATATTGATGTCGAAAGAAAAAATCATAGCCATGGTATTGCAAGGTTAGGCGGGGTAGCGATTTTTTGCAGCTTCATGATCACCTGCCTCCTCATCTCAAATATCAACGGATTGAGTGATGTTAATTATCTACTTACAGCTTCAATGGTATTATTTGTTGTTGGTTTAAAGGATGATATGTGGGGTGTTAATCCAAGCACAAAATTCGGGATGCAGTTTATCATCGCGGCGATAATTGTGATTCTGGCGAATGTACGCCTGACAAGTTTTTACAATATCTTTTTTATTCAGGACTTGCCGTATGTACCCAGCGTGGTGTTCTCTATGCTGGTTATCATGTTTCTTACCAATGCCTTTAACCTGATTGACGGGATTGATGGCCTTGCAGGCACTACTGGACTTATCGTTAACGCAACGCTGGGATTGATGTTCGCACGGATGGGGGAGATTAGTCTTGCCTGTATCGCCTTTTCACTGGCGGGAGCGTGTATCGGTTTTTTACGTTATAACCTCACACCGGCTAAAATATTTATGGGTGATACAGGCTCGTTGTTGCTTGGATTTGTATCTGCGGTACTTTGCATCAAATTTATAGAGCTTAATAAAACCGGTGTTAACCATGCGTTTGTTTATAAATCTGCCCCGGCAATTGCAATGGCAGTTTTAATCGGCCCGATATTCGATGCATTCAGAGTGTTTTCGATTCGTCTCCTTAAAAGAAAATCTCCGTTTTCAGCGGATCGTAACCATGTTCATCATCGCATGCTTAACATCGGTTTTAATCATCTTCAAACAACAGGTATACTCGGCGGATTTAATGTTTTAATGATTTTCATCGCGCTCGGATTCCGGGACATCGGCAACTTTTGGTTAATAGCCCTGCTGTTTTTTATCTGTGTGCTGTTCAATTTGTTTTTGACTTTTTTTGTGCGGTCGAAAGAACGAAACAGCTATTCATTCAATAACTTCCTTTGGTAAACTTTTTTGAGCGGAGGCAGTTTGTAAGTTATGAAATCTGCTGAAGTAAAAGTTAATGATATTCTCGTTAAGTATATAGTGAAGCCGGTTATAGAGCCGGCTTTTTCTTTGGTTTTTGTCCACGGTTTTCCGTTTGATAAATCAATGTGGCATGATCAGCTTGCCAACCTTCCCGTTAATGTCCAGGGTATCGCATATGATGTAAGAGGACTTGGTGAATCAGAATCGGGGAGCAAGTTTGTAAATATGAACGTCCTTGCTGAAGATCTGATTGGTTTTATTAAAGCGCTCAATTTAACAAATGTGGTGGTTTGTGGTATTTCCATGGGCGGTTATATTATTCTAAGGACATTGCAGCTTGAGCCAAAATGGTTTAAGGCGATAATCCTTTCGGATACGACTTCTTTTGCTGATACGAACGAGTCGAAGCTTAATCGTTTTGCAGGTATTGAAACTTTGCAAAACAGCGGAACGGAGGTTTATGCGGAAAATTCACTTAAAAACCTTTTTGCAAAATCTACTTTCGATTCGCAACCAGGAGCGGTATCAAAAATCAGGGAAGCTATCTTTAGAAATTCGGTGGACGGTATGTGCGCAACATTGCTTGCGCTGGCTTCAAGAACCGATACCACGGATGTGCTTGAACGAATTACAGTGCCCACTTTGATTATGCGGGGTGAAGAAGATCAAATCATAAAATCTGAACAGGCGAATGATCTGCACGAAAAGATTGGCGGCTCTGAATTGGTTATAATTCCTTCTGCGGGTCACTTGCCCAACCTTGAAAATGCCAGGGCCTTTAACAGTGCAGTAGCGAACTTCTTAAGCAAAAATTTTCTACTGGCATCCGGATAAAACAATTCTTATGAAAATTGTTATTGGCAGTATGACTAGTATTGAACAATTGCTTGATGAAAATAAGCTGGTTTATCTCACTGATTCTGCACCTGGAATCAGCCGGGTAAAAAAAGGGGCTGAGTTCATCTATCTCGATAAAAAAGGCGAAAAAATAACCGATGAAAAACTGCTTAAGCGTATAAAAAGCCTCGTTTTGCCTCCCGCATGGACAAATGTGTGGATTGCGCCCAAGGCGAATGCGCATTTGCAGGCAACGGGGATTGACCAGGCAGGCCGGAAACAATACCGATATCACCAATCCTGGTGCCAGTCGCGAAATGAAAACAAGTTTTTTCACCTGCTCGAATTTGGAAAAAACCTGCCCGATATACGCCGGACGCTCGAATCGGATATAAAAAGGAAATCGTTCGATGAAAGGAAAGTGCTGGCTATTTCCGTGAGTTTTATGGCAAAAACACTTGTCAGAATAGGCAATGAATCATATAAGCAGCTTTACGGAAGCTATGGACTAAGCACACTCCGAGATAAGCATGTTAAAATTTCGGGTTCTAATTTGAAGATATCATTTAAAGGAAAAAAAGGAGTGATGCATGATATCGACCTGAAAGATAAGCGCCTTGCTAATCTTGTAAAGAAATGCCGGGATATTCCCGGGCAGGAACTTTTTCAATATTACACCGCGGCAGGTGAACACCGTTCTATCGATTCTGGTATGGTGAACAATTATATCAGGGAGATAACCGGCTGTGACTTTACTGCCAAAGATTTCAGAACCTGGTCTGGAACAATGGAAGCATTACGTAATTATGCTGTTTACGAGTACCCGGAAAACGAAACGAAGCGCAAAAAAGTAACTGTCGCCGTATTGGATGAAGTCGCGAAAAAGCTTGGTAATACCCGCAGTGTCTGTAAAAAATACTATGTTTTTCCGGCACTCACAGAAGCGTATGAGCACGGCGATCTTGAACCTTTTCTGAAGAAGATTCGAAACAATTCGCGCCTCACTGCTGATGTGGGGTTAAATGCTGATGAAAAAGTCTTGTTAAGTTTCCTCAGATCAGAGCAAAAGAAAAAAGCTGCGTAACATTAAACGTCTTTAGGTTTAGAATTTTGATCACCAGGTTTTACCGGCTGTTCTTCCGTCTCATGCCGTTTAGCAACGTTGCCGAAGTTCGCGTTATCCTGGTCATAAGTTTTATCGTCGGGTTTAACAACAGCTTCGTTATCGTCTTGCGGGTGTTTTATTTTCTTTTCGCCTGAATCTTTTGGTTCGAATTTTTCTGGTTTATCGCTTTGATTATTGATCATCGTTTTTCTTTTACAAACTTGCTGTGGCGGAAAATGTTTGCTTCCTATAAACTGTTGCAACGCTTCGTCGTTGAAGTAAAATATACGTTTTCCTGACCAGCGATCGCTGAAAAAGTAATAGCTTTGCCTCATTGAATATAGTATAATGAGAGTCGCTATTAATGGGTTTGGACGGATCGGGCGGAATGCACTGAGAGCTCTTTTGGAGAAAAAAGGTGTGGATGTTATCGCTGTAAATGATCTTTCCGATACCCGGACGCTCGCACACCTTTTTAAATATGATTCTGTTCATGGAATATTTAACGGCGAGGTATTTTCTGATGACCAGTCGCTTTTTGTAAACGGAAAAGCCATCCGGGTATTTGCAGAAAAAGATCCCGCCAAACTGCCATGGTTGCAGCTTGATATCGACATTGTCATCGAATCAACCGGTAAATTCCTTAGCAGGGATCTTGCGTCAAAACACCTCGCAGCAGGCGCGCATCAGGTAATTATTTCAGCCCCTCCGACAGATAAAAGCATCCCAACAGTTGTTCTGGGTGTAAATGATAAGGATATCGATCTCACGGAATCCATTTTATCAAATGCGTCATGTACGACGAATAATGTTGCTCCAATGGTAAAAGTGCTCCATGAGAACTGGAAGATTATCGACGGATATATTACAACCGTTCATTCAATGACCGGCGATCAGAGCCTGCATGACGCCCCGCATAAAGATTTAAGAAGAGCAAGGGCGGCTTCGGCATCGATTATTCCAACAACAACTGGCGCTGCAAAGGCCATCACAGCAATATTTCCGCAATTGGAAGGAAAACTTGGCGGTGCGGGAATCCGCGTTCCGGTGTTAAACGGCTCATTAACCGACTTTACCTGTATACTTGAACATCAACCGACCGTTGAAGAGATTAACGCAGCTTTCAAAACAGCATCGGAAACGAGTCTGAAAGGTATCTTAAAATATACGGAAGATCCAATCGTATCTGTGGATATAATTGATAATCCGTATTCATGCACATTTGATTCATTATTGACATCGGTAGTCGGCGACCTGGTAAAGGTTGTAGGATGGTATGACAATGAATCGGGGTATTCCAATCGCCTGGCCGACCTGGTACAGAAAATCGCTAACCATAAAGCCGCTTCCACACTGGAAGAATCGCATATAAAATGATAAAATTTATTTCAGGAGAAGATACTCTTCACATTCGGAATCAGGTATTACGGAACAACTTATTAACGCCACAGGAATGCATTTTTTCGGGGGATGATGAAGCCGGATCATTCCATCTCGGTTATTTTGATGATGAAAAACTGGTTTGCATCGCAACATTCCACAAGCAGAATATAGTTGAACGTCCCGAATTGTTTCCTCAGGTTTCCAGTCATTTAAATAATGACAATAAAAACGTTTACCGTTTACGGGGAATGGCAACGCTGCCGGAGTATCGTGGAAAAGGAATCGGAAACCAATTAGTTAATTTTGCAATTGTATATTTACGCGGCCAAAAAGTAAACGATTTGTGGTGCGACGCCCGAAAAGTTGCTTACCGGTTTTACAAAAGCCTGGGCTTCGAATTCATCTCCGAGGAATTCGAAATCCCGAATATCGGCCCGCATAAAGTAATGTATCTGAAAATTCAATAATTACACTTTCAAAATGAAAACAATCGACAATCTTAACTTCTCTGGAAAAAAAGCTTTGATACGCGTTGATTTCAACGTTCCGTTGGATGAAAACTATAATATTACCGATGACAACCGGATTCAGGGCGCTTTGCCAACAATTAAAAAGATATTAAAAGACGGCGGTTCTGTTATCCTGATGTCGCATTTAGGCCGGCCAAAAGACGGACCGACCGAAAAATATTCGTTAAAGCATATTGTGAAACATTTATCGGATGTACTGGGCGTTGACGTGCAGTTTGCAGACGATTGCATTGGTGAGCAGGCGAAAGAAAAAGCTGCCAATCTGAAAGCGGGTGAAGTTCTGTTATTGGAGAATCTTCGCTTTTATAAAGAAGAAGAAAAAGGAGATGAAGCGTTCGCTGAAAAGCTTTCCAAATTAGGCGAAGTTTATGTGAATGACGCTTTTGGTACCGCTCACCGCGCTCATGCTTCTACAGCAGTTATCGCCAAATTCTTCCCTGACGCAAAATATTTCGGCTACCTGATGGCCGCTGAATTGAATAATGCAGAAAAGGTATTAAACGGTGCCGAAAAGCCTTTCACAGCGATCATGGGTGGCGCAAAGGTTTCTGATAAAATTGAGTTAATCGAGCAATTGCTTGGGAAAGTTGATAATCTGCTTATCGGCGGCGGTATGGCTTACACGTTCTTTAAAGCGCAAGGTGGAAAAATTGGCAATTCACTGGTAGAAGCTGACAAACTCGACCTGGCGTCAAGCCTGATTGAAAAAGCGAAGGCAAAAGGTGTGAAACTGATCCTTCCGGTTGATTCGATTGTTGCAGATAAATTTTCGAACGACGCGGCCACAGATATCGCCAAAAACGATGATATAAAAGATGGCTGGATGGGATTGGATATCGGTCCGGAAGCCGTTGAGCAATATGAATCGGTGATCGCAAGTTCAAAAACGATCTTATGGAACGGTCCGATGGGCGTTTTCGAAATGAGCAAGTTCGAATCGGGAACAAAATCAGTAGCCGAAGCAGTTGTAAAAGCGACAAAAGATGGTGCATTCTCATTGATCGGTGGCGGCGATTCTGCTGCAGCAGTGGCGAAATTTGGATTTGAAGATGAAGTGAGTTACGTATCAACCGGTGGCGGTGCGCTGCTGGAATACATGGAAGGAAAAGAACTTCCGGGAGTTAAGGCAATAAACGACTAAGTAATAAATCAATAAAGCATCAGAATCGCCGGCTTAATTTAAGCAGGCGATTCTTGTTTACGCGCATTGCGTTGGTGTACTAATATTTTAAACCTTATCCGATAAATTATCGGACGTGCCGAAAAAACCGCAACACTTTCAGAGCAAAACGTAACCGCTTGTTGATTTCTGCCGCGCCTGCCATTTTTAAAATTATCTTATCTTTCGCGTTATTTCAAAAAGAATCAAACAAGCTGCAAATACATTCAATGAAAAAAAATCTATTCCTTTTTATATTAATTATCGCCGCTCAATTACGGCCGGCCTTTTCCCAAACTGACGATGCGGCTTTCGTAAAAGAGAATTACCAAAAGTTCGAATACCAAATACCGATGCGCGACGGGAAAAAGTTATTTACCTCAGTATATGTACCGAAAGACAGGTCGCAGAAATATCCCATCATGATGGATCGCACACCTTATAGTGTTGCGCCTTATGGAAAAGATGTTTACAAGCGATCCCTCGGGCCGTCCGAGCTGTTTTTGCATGACAAATTTATTTTTGTTTACCAGGATGTTCGCGGCCGTTGGATGTCCGAAGGGATATATGAGGAGATGACGCCGCAAAAACCTGCCTACAACTCTCTGAAAGATGTAGACGAAAGTACAGATACTTACGACACCATCGATTGGCTTGTCAAAAACCTTCCCAACAATAGCGGAAAAGTAGGTGTGTGGGGGATTTCATATCCCGGTTTTTATACCACAACATCATTGATAAGCCGGCATCCTGCCCTGGTTTGCGCTTCGCCGCAGGCACCAATCGCCGATTTATACCGCGACGACGCTTATCATAACGGCGCTTTCATGCTTGCCGCTAATTTTGGTTTTTATCCTTTTTTTACCAACAGGCAAGATAGCATACCAACACAGCGGCGAGGCTCGTCTTTCGATCCGGGAACGGAAGACGGTTATTCCTTCTACCTGCGTGCAAATAATCTAAAAGATCTTAACACAACGTATTACAAAGACAGTATTCGTTTGTGGAACGAGATGGTTGATCATCCGAATTACGATGAACACTGGCAAAAACGTAATGTGCTGAATCATTTGAAAAATATTAAAACAGCCGTTCTGGTGACTGGTGGGTGGTATGATGCTGAAGATCTGTATGGAGCGATTAAAACCTACAAAACTATTGCAAAAAACAACCCTGCCACACCAGCCTATTTTGTTATGGGGCCATGGGTACACGGGGGTTGGGCGAGGGGAGACGGTGACCATCTTGGAGATGTTGACTTCGGCCAAAAAACCGGGCCATTTTACCGCCAGGATATTGAGTTTAAATTTTTCAGCCACTATTTAAAGGGGACGGCGGCTTTAGATCTTCCAAAGGCAATCATGTTTGAAACTGGAACAAATCAGTGGAAGAAGTATGACACATGGCCGCCCGCAGAAGCCAAAGAAGAGAAACTGTTTCTGATTCCTGGCGGAAAGTTGTCATTCTCCGCTCCAACCCAAACGGCAGCATTTGACGAATATATTTCGGACCCCAATAAACCGGTGCCATTTATTAATTCGACAGATATGGATATGAAACGGGAATATATGACAGCCGATCAACGCTTTGCTTCATCAAGGCCCGATGTGCTTACTTATCAAACGGAAGTTTTAGATCATAATATTACAATTGCAGGTGACATCTGGGCAAATCTGAAGGTGTCGATTACTGGAACCGATGCTGATTTTGACGTGAAAGTGATCGACGTTTACCCGGATTCAGCCAAAAATAATCAGTATACCGGAAAAGATGTATACATGTCGGGCTACCAGCAAATGGTACGCAGTGAAGCGATGCGCGGAAAGTTCAGAAACAGTTTTTCCAAACCAGAACCGTTTATTCCTGGAAAGGTAACGCCGGTAAATTTTGAACTGCAGGATGTGCTTCACACTTTTAAAAAAGGTCACCGGATTATGGTGCAGATACAAAGCACCTGGTTCCCGCTAACCGACCGGAATCCACAGCAATTTCTTGATATACCAAAAGCAAAAACGTCTGACTTTAAAAAATCCACCAATCGCGTTTACAGCACGAAAACACAGCCAAGTTTTCTTACTGTACGAACACTGAATTAGTGAGTTAGCAATACATACACAAAAGCCGGCCAGTATGCCGGCTTTTGTCGTTTTTAAGGTGAAGTGGGAAAAATAATCTTGTTGAAAACTTTTTGTGGGGAAAAGTGGTAGTATGTGGAAATAATATATTTATTTTTACATAAGATTTAATGGATAAAACTATACATGTCCCACTTCTTAGGAGAGTTTGATTGTAAGCTTGATGCTAAAGGCAGGTTGATGATACCATCAAACCTGAAAAAGCAACTTCCTGATGCAGAGAAGGATGGGCTTGTAGTGAACCGTGGTTTTGAGAAGCACCTGGTGGTTTATACCCGCAAGGAATGGGATAAGATCGTTGATGATTTGTCCAAATTGAATCAATATGAAAAGAAAACCAGGGAATTTATAAGGTATTTCACTCGTGGCGCTACTGAGCTTTCGCTTGACGCCTCAAATCGCGTTTTGTTCCCCAAGGCTTTATTGGATTATGCTGGAATCGGTTCTGAAGTAGTTCTATCTTGTCAATTTAACAAGATAGAGGTGTGGGATAAAAACGCCTACGATAGCCAGATGGATAACGAACCTGAAAATTTTGCTAACCTGGCCGAGGAGGTGATGGGTAATCTGGGAAGGAGGATCGATGAGTAATTACCATACCCCGGTTATGTTGCGTGAATGTATTGATGCGCTGGCTATTAAGCCGGATGGTGTGTATGTTGATGTGACTTTTGGCGGCGGCGGTCATTCACGTGAAATTTTAAAACACTTAACTGAAAAGGGCAGATTGCTGGCTTTTGACCAGGACGTAGATGCCCAGCAGAATATTCCAAACGATGATCGGTTAACCTTTATAGATCAGAACTTCCGCTATTTGAAAAACAACTGCCGTTTACACGGGGCTCCAACCGTTGATGGTATTCTGGCTGATCTTGGTGTTTCGTCACACCAGTTTGATCAGCCAGAGCGGGGGTTTTCTACGCGTTTTGATGCAGACCTGGATATGCGGATGGATCAGCAATCGGCTTTGACTGCCAGGGAAGTTGTTAATAATTACGGAGAAGATCAGCTTCATAAGATTTTTGGTATTTACGGCGAGATTCAAAATGCAAAAAGCCTCGCCCGTTCTATTGTAACAGCGCGGCTGAATCAGTCAATTGATACGATAGTGGATTTGAAATCGGCAATTGTTAATCATATTCCCAAGGGAAAAGAAAACAAATATCTGGCGCAGGTTTTTCAGGCGCTTCGTATCGAAGTAAATCAGGAACTCGAGGCTTTGCAGGATTTTTTAAGCCAGTCGGTGGATGTTTTGAAGCCGGGCGGGAGATTGGTGGTAATGTCTTATCATTCTCTTGAAGACAGGCTGGTAAAAAATTTTATTGCTAAAGGGAAATTTCGCGGAGAGGTGGAAAAGGACTTTTTTGGCAACGAAATAAAGCCACTTGTTGCAGTATCGCGAAAAGCCATTACAGCAGGTGAAGAAGAAATTAAGTTAAATAACAGGGCACGGAGTGCGAAGCTCAGAGTTGCTGAAAAAATAATAAACAGTCGGAGAGACTAATTTTTAAGGTATGAGTAATCGTTTTAAAAACGAATTATTTGAGGGGGAAGTGGAGCAGGAAGTTCAGTCTGAGTTGAAAAATGAAAAGACTGAACTTCCGCGAAACTTCGTGACGAATTTTTTTTCTGACGGTTTCATTTCTAAAGATTACGCTACGCAGATGCTGCCTTTTATCATTTTTCTGGCCTTCTTGTGTATGATATATATCGGTAACAGGCATTTCGCCGAAACCAATATCAGGAATATCGACAAGGTTAGTAAAGAGGTGAAGGAGCTGAGTTGGGATTTCAAAACGCTGAAGGCCGAACTAATGCTTAAAAGCACGCAGACAGAAGTTGCCAGGCGTGTGGATACTCTGGGATTAAAAGAGCCGGTTGAACCGCCGGTAAAGATTGTTTTAAACGAACAGGAGCAATAATGAATATTCGTACCGACATATTGTTGCGTGTATACATCGCCTTCGGGTTGATTGTTTTGTTTGCGTTTGCCGTAGTGGCGAAACTGTTCCATGTACAGTTTGTCCAGGGGAAAAAATGGACGGCAATGGCCGACAGCCTTTCAACAAAATATGTAAATGTCGAAGCTGTTCGGGGTAACATTTATTCTGTTGATGGAAGTTTGCTGGCTACATCGGTGCCAGAGTACGAATTAAGAATGGATCTTCTTGCCGGAGGTATTGAAAAGGACGATGTTTTTTATGAGAAAGTTGATTCACTTGCCTATAAAATGTCGGCTTTCTTTGGTGATAAATCTGCAAGGCAATATTCCCGTATGCTTCGCGAGGCGCGCCGCGAACGCTCGAGGTATTTTCTGATCAGGCGCAAGGTAACGCATAACGAGCTTTCAAAAATTAAGAAATTCCCGATTTTCAATTTGGGAAGATATAAAGGCGGGTTGATCACTGTTCAGATGAACAAGCGAATACTGCCATTTCAAACTTTGGCGGCCAGAACGATCGGGTATAAAAACGAAAATGTTCAACCTGTCGGTTTGGAAGGCGCTTACGGCCGTTATATTGATGGTGAAACAGGTAAGCGCCTGATGCAGCGTATTGCTGGTGGAATCTGGATGCCGGTAAATCGGGACATCGAAATTGCGCCGAAAGACGGAGCGGATATTATTTCGACAATTGATATCAATATGCAGGATGTCGCGCAAAATGCATTGTTGAAGCAATTAGAAAAAAGTCAGGCTGATCACGGTTGTGTGGTGATGATGGAAGTGGCTACCGGCGAGATCAGGGCTATAGCGAATTATACAAGAACTGTTGACGGCGATTATAAGGAAAAATTTAATTACGCCATTGCCGGCAACCAGGATCCTGGGTCAACTTTTAAGGTCGCATCGTATATGTCGTTGCTAGAAGATCACAAGGTTGATACAAATACCCGTGTCGAAACTGGTAATTACAAAATACCAGGGCACCTTATCAAAGATTCGCACGGAAGCATCGGCGTTGTGTCGGTGAAAAGAGCCTTTGAGGAGTCGTCAAATTCGGCGGTTGCAAAACTGATTAATACGGCATATCATGATAATCAATCACAGTTTACTGACCACCTGTATGAGTGGGGTTTGAACGAGAAGTTAGGCCTTCAAATACCCGGGGAAGCGCAACCAGTTGTTAAAAATCCCAAAAACCGGAGCTGGAATAAAAATATGACATTGCCGCAAATGGCTTATGGTTATGAGATGCAGCTTACGCCACTCAAAATGTTAACATTTTATAATGCGATTGCTAATAACGGTAAATATGTCTCCCCTATATTTGTCCGCGAAATTCGAAGGTTGGGTAATACCGTTGAGCAATTCAAAGCCAGGGTCATAAATGATAAAATATGCTCTGATGTGACGTTAAAGAAAATGAAGGAGATGCTTGAAGGCGTTATTACGGAAGGAACGGGAAAAGGAATTATTTACAATCCGGCGTATAAAATCGCGGGCAAAACTGGTACCGCGCAGGTTGCAGACGCTAACAAGGGTTATAAAGCAAAGAAACAATACCAAGCATCATTTTGCGGCTATTTTCCTGCCGACAAGCCGAAATATTCGTTGATCGTTGTGATCAACGACCCTAAAAATGAATACTACGCCGCATTGGTAGCAGGTCCTCCTTTCCGCGAGATAGCTGATAAAGTTTATGCCAGCGATCTGGACCTGTATGAATCACCTGTGCGGGAAAAGTTCGTCGGAAATACCAAGATGCCGTCATCGAAACTTGGGTCAAAGCACGCTACCCAGCAGGTTTACAGCGCTTTTGGAATTAAAGCTTTTTACGCTTCCAATAATACCAACTCGATAGATACTAACAATGGCGTTTACATTAAGGATGTTGATTACAGGGAAGGTAGTGTGCCAAATGTTGTGGGTATGGGATTGCGGGACGCCTTATTCGCAATAGGCAATGCCGGACTAAAGCCTGTTGTAAAAGGAAGTGGAAAAGTTGTGAGCCAGTCGGTAGCTCCCGGGATGAGAGTTGGAATGCATTACCCCTTACAAATTGAGTTACAATGAAGCTGCTGAAAGACATATTGTTCGGAGTTAATGTGCTGGAAATTCTGGGGCCCGAGTCAGCTGAAATATCTGAGATCATTTTCGATTCGCGTAAAGCGACACATGGAGTTTTGTTTGTAGCTGTAAGAGGTACGGTTACAGATGGACATCAATATATCGGTCAGGTTATAAATGAGGGTGTTAAGGCTATAGTTTGTGAAAGCGCACCTGGCGATATACAGCCTGAAATTACCTATGTGCTGGTATCAAATTCCGCTAAGGCGCTGGGGGTAATGGCATCGAACTTCTATGACCAGCCATCGGCGAAACTGAAACTTGTTGGTGTTACCGGAACCAACGGGAAAACGACAATTGCAACCCTGCTCTACAAGCTTTTTATTGAGCTGGGTTATAAAACTGGTCTCCTTTCAACGGTAGAAAACCAGATTAACGGAGTAATTATCCCGTCAACGCATACGACGCCGGATCAAATCGCTTTGAATGCCTTACTTCATGACATGGTGACCGCAGGTTGCGATTACTGCTTTATGGAAGTAAGCTCCCATGCCGTAGCTCAATCACGCATCGAGGGATTGTATTTTACAGGTGCGGTGTTTTCAAATCTTACACATGATCATCTCGATTTTCATAAAACTTTCAGTGAATACCTGAAAGCAAAAAAAGCTTTTTTCGATGGCCTAGACCGTTCGGCTTTTGCTTTAACGAATGCCGACGACAAAAACGGGGCGGTCATGCTGCAAAATACAAGGGCGCATAAAAAAACATACGGCTTGAAAAATCTTGCCGACTTTAAGGGAAAGCTGGTTGAAAATCATTTTAGCGGGCTGCTTTTAAATATCGACGGCGAAGAAGTCTGGTTTAAACTGGTAGGAAGTTTTAATGCCTATAACTTACTGGCTGTTTACGGTGCAAGTATGCTGCTGGAACAGGACAGGAACAAGGTTTTGACAATTCTTAGTCGTTTAAGCGGGGCGGAAGGCCGATTTGACTATGTCTCCTCGGGAAGCGGAATAATTGGCATTGTCGATTACGCACATACTCCGGATGCCGTTCAGAATGTTCTGAGCACGATTCACGATATCCGCAAGGGAAATGAGCAATTGATTACCATTATAGGCTGTGGCGGCGACCGTGATAAAACCAAACGTCCGGTTATGGCGCAAACTGCCTGCGACTGGAGCGACAAGGTTATCCTGACATCTGATAATCCACGAACTGAAGATCCGGAAGCAATTCTTGCCGATATGGAGGAAGGAGTAACTCCTAACAACAAGCGGAAGGTTCTTCATATTACCGATCGTAAAGAAGCTATTCGAACAGCTGTTCACCTTGCCAAGCCTGGGGATATAATTCTTCTTGCCGGTAAGGGACATGAAAAATACCAGGAAATAAAAGGAGTTAAACACCCTTTCGACGATAAAAAGATATTAAGTGAACAGTTAAACCTAATTACCCATCAGGAAAACTAAGCGATGCTATATTACCTTTTCACATATCTCAATAAAGAATTTCATCTTCCGGGATCGGGAGTATTTCAATATATATCATTCCGCACAGCGATGGCGGTTATCTTCTCATTGTTCATAACTACCGTTTACGGAAGCAGGTTGATCAGATTTTTGAGAGCCCAGCAGGTCGGTGAAACGGTTCGTAACCTCGGGCTGGAAGGCCAGATGCAAAAACAAGGCACCCCAACAATGGGTGGACTAATTATTTTGCTCGGTATCCTGGTGCCGACGTTATTGTTCGCCAAGCTGGATAATATCTATGTTATCCTGATGATCGTAACCACGGTATGGACAGGTATAATCGGCTTTGTTGATGATTATATTAAGGTTTTTAAGAAAGACAAAGAAGGCTTAGCGGGACGTTTTAAGATTATGGGGCAGGTTGGTCTAGCCCTTATCATCGGCTGGACAATGTATTTTCATCCTGATATCGTAGTCCGCCAACAGGTGACCTTGCCGACAACCAATACCGCGCCGCTTGAAGTGCAGCAGCGCGGAACCGATTATTACTTCACGCAGAACGTCAAGTCGACCAAAACAAACATTCCATTTTATAAAAATAATGAGTTCGATTACGCCAAGGTGCTGAAGTTTATCGGTCCTGGTTATGAGAAATATGCCTTGCTTGTATTTCTCATTTTTGTAATCGTGATCATTACCGCTGTTTCAAACGGTGCAAACATAACGGATGGAATTGATGGCCTGGCCACGGGAACATCGGCGATAATAGGGATTACCCTGGCAATACTAGCGTATGTATCCGGCAATACTGTAATAGCCGATTACCTGAACATTATGTATATCCCAAATTCGGGTGAACTGGTGGTTTTTGCGGGCGCGTTCGTTGGTGCATGCGTCGGCTTTTTATGGTATAACTCTTATCCGGCCCAGGTTTTTATGGGCGATACGGGAAGCTTAGCGATCGGCGGGATTATTGCCGCGTTCGCGATCATGATTCGTAAAGAATTGCTGATTCCGATTCTTTGCGGAATTTTCCTGATCGAAAATTTGTCTGTCATTATACAGGTATCATATTTCAAATACACTAAAAAGAAATTTGGGGAGGGAAGAAGAATATTTCTGATGTCGCCGCTGCATCACCATTATCAAAAAAAGGGTTATCACGAGTCCAAGATCGTTACCCGTTTTTGGATCGTCGGAATTATCCTGGCAGTTATCACGATTGTAACGCTTAAACTACGTTAATGAACGAGAAGAAACTCATAGCTATAATAGGCGCCGGCGAAAGCGGAACGGGTGCTGCTATTCTTGCTAAAAAGCAGGGCTATGAAGTTTTCGTATCTGATTTTGGAGAAATTGCGGAGGTGTACAAGCGGGAGCTTTCTGAGAATTCTATCCAGTTTGAAGAGAAAAAGCATTCGGAGGATACCATATTCCAGGCTGTTGAAGTAATAAAAAGTCCAGGTATCGCAGACAAGGCGCCGATAATAAAAAAATTGCAGGCCAGAAATATTCCTGTGATCTCGGAAATTGAATTTGCAGGCAGATATACCCAGGCTAAAATGATCTGCATAACTGGTTCGAACGGTAAATCAACCACGACATTGCTTACCTATCACATTCTAAAAAATGCCGGATTAAATGTCGGTTTGGCTGGAAATATCGGTAAAAGCTTTGCCAGGCAGGTCGCGCATGAAAATTTCGAATGTTACGTTCTGGAGATTAGCAGCTTCATGCTCGATAACATGTACCAGTTTAAAGCCGACGTTGCGGTTTTACTAAACATTACCCCCGATCACCTTGACCGATACGATTACAAAATGGAAAATTACATTGCTTCCAAATTGCGTATTGTTCAAAATCAGCAAGCTGATGACGTTTTTATTTACTGTGAAGATGATCCTGAAACGGTAGCAGCGCTTAAGCATTGCAATCTTAAATCAAAAGACTATCCATTTAGCATACAGAGCAAGCCTGTTGAAGGAGCTTATCTGGATAATAACCAATTAATCATTAACCTGAAAAATCAAAATCAATTCACCATGTCAATCAACGAACTAGCTTTACAGGGCAAGCACAACATTTACAATTCAATGGCTTCAGGAATTGTAGCAAAGGTGCTTGAGCTGCGCAACGAATCCATCCGCGAAAGCATGGGGAATTTTAAAAATATTGAACACCGGCTGGAGCATGTTGCCCGGATTTCAGGTATCGATTTTATAAACGACTCTAAAGCCACGAATGTCAATTCAACCTGGTACGCTCTTGAAAGTATGACGACAGATGTTGTCTTGATTCTTGGCGGAGTGGATAAAGGGAACGATTACAACATGCTGAAAGACCTGGTAAAGAGTAAAGTTCGCTCCATCGTTTGCCTTGGCAAAGATAACAAGCGTATTCACGATGCATTTGAAGACGACGTAGATGTAATCGTAAATACGTTTTCAGCTCATGAGGCCGTAAATATGGCCTACCATATGGCCCGTAAAGGCGACACTGTTTTACTTTCGCCGGCATGTGCAAGCTTCGATCTTTTCAGAAATTACGAAGATCGCGGCAACCAGTTTAAAAAAGCAGTAATGGAACTCTAAACGTATAAACTATGAATCAGCTTATACAAAACATGCTTAATAAGACCAAGGGCGATCGCTGGATATGGCTTATCGTGATCCTTCTTTCCATTTGGTCGTTGCTGGCAGTTTACAGTGCTACAGGAACGCTGGCTTATAAACGCGGTGTAGGTACGGAGGCTATCCTGATGAAGCACTTAATGTTTGTAGTGGGCGGTTTAGCGTTGATGTATTTTTCGCATTTGCTTGATTACAAGTATTACGCCGGAATTTCTAAGCTGCTAATGGTAATTACGATCCCATTGCTGCTGTATACTTTGCTTTTTGGCGCTAACGTGAATGAAGCGAGCCGCTGGGTTACTATTCCGTTGATTAACCAAACGTTCCAGACTTCCGATATGGCTAAACTGGCGCTGATTACTTTTCTTGCCAGGACCTTAACCCGGAAACAGGAAAATATCAAGGATGTAAAAAAAGCCTTTTTGCCGATTATGGGTTCGGTTTGCGTGGTATTTATTTTGATCGCATTAGCTAACCTTTCAACGGCTCTGATGCTGTTCGGCGTAAGTATTTTGCTGCTGATCATCGGACGTATCAGCGTAAAGCAAATTGCGATTGTCTGTCTGGGTGGCTTGGTGTTGCTTACGGCAGTGGTTTTTTTAGGGCCGCGACGTAAGACTTACGTATCCCGTATCGAGGTATTTATGCATCCCGAAAAGGCAGATCCTGATAAATCGTTCCAGGCAAACCAGTCGAAAATTGCGATTGCTACCGGCGGTATTATGGGTAAAGGGCCAGGCAATAGTACTCAACGTAATTTTTTACCGCATCCGTACTCCGACTTTGTTTATGCACTGATTATCGAAGAATACGGACTTGTCGGCGGTCTGGCACTCGTTGTTTTGTACCTGTTGTTTTTGTGGCGTTGCATATTGATTGTCACACAAAGTCCGAAAGCATTCGGTGCACTCCTTGCGGCAGGACTAAGTTTTAGTCTCACCATACAGGCATTTGCCAATATGGCGGTTGCCGTGGGTTTAGGACCTGTAACGGGTGTTCCGCTGCCTTTAGTAAGTATGGGAGGAACTTCGATCCTTTTCACTAGCGTGGCATTCGGAATTATTCTTAGCGTTAGCCGCGATATTGATGAGAAAAAAGCGGACAGCACAACATCTGATAAAGAAAAGAATAAAGAGAAAAAAGTAATCATTGGAGAAATTCCAGCGATGGCTTAATTGATATATGGCACTAAAAGTAATCATAAGCGGTGGAGGTACTGGCGGACATATTTTTCCGGCGGTTGCAATTGCGAATGCTTTAAAGCGTTTGCAGCCCGACATTGAATTGCTTTTTGTTGGCGCCAACGGACGAATGGAAATGGAGAAAGTTCCCGCGGCCGGTTACCAGATCATCGGTTTGGATATCCAGGGATTTCAACGGAAATCTTTATTGAAGAATTTGCTTCTTCCAATAAAAATCGTGAAGAGCTTATTAAAGGCCCGCTCTGTTATAAAAAATTTCAAACCCGATGCGGCTGTCGGCGTGGGAGGATATGCTTCCGGGCCATTGCTTTATGCAGCTTCCGGGTTAAAAATTCCGTACCTAATCCAGGAGCAAAATTCCTATGCGGGAGTTACGAATAAGTTGCTGGGGAAAAAGGCCGAAAAAATATGTGTCGCTTTTGATGGCATGGAAAAGTTTTTTCCGGCTGACAAACTGATCCTGACAGGAAATCCCGTAAGGAAAGATTCGGTTGATTTTGAAGGTAAGAAGGAAGAGGCCTTGCAGTTTTTTGAACTTTCCGCGGAGAAAAAAACAATTCTTGTCATGGGCGGCAGTCTTGGAGCCGGAACATTGAACAAAACTATGCAGGCCGGCCTTGCGAGGTTAATAGAAGCTGGAGTGCAGTTGATCTGGCAAACGGGCAAAGTGTATTACAAAGGAATCATTGAACAGTATGGAAATCAGCCAAAGGATCTGGGAATAAGGATCGTTGAATTTTTAAACAGAATGGATCTTGCTTACGCCGCTGCAGACGTTATTATTTCAAGAGCGGGCGCCGGAAGCATTGCTGAGCTTTGTATGGTCGCAAAACCATTGGTACTGGTTCCTTCGCCGAATGTCGCGGAAGATCATCAAACTAAAAATGCAATGTCGCTGGTCAGTAAAAACGCAGCAATATTGGTAAAGGATGCGAATGCTGAATCGGAGATTATTGACCTGGCGCTGGATCTGATTTTAAACGAAAAAAAAGGAGAGGTGCTGAGCGACAACCTAAAGTCACTTGCTTTGCCGGAAGCTGATATAATTATTGCAAAAGAAGTACTAAAAATAGCGGAAAGAAAAGTTGATTAGCCGAAGCGTAATGAAACTGGATAATATTGAAAAGGTATATTTAATCGGCATCGGTGGTATCGGGATGAGCGGACTGGCACGGTATTTTAAAAACCGTGGCTGCTTTGTTGCCGGTTACGACCGTACCGCAACGCCTTTGACAGATCGACTGATTGATGAAGGTATGGATATCAGTTTCGTTGATTCGGCAAAAAGCATTCCGGACGCTTTTAAAATTGCCGATAACGAGCGCGTTCTTATTATTTACACGCCGGCAATACCTGGCAGTTCGCCGATTTTAAATCATTTTAAAAACGCCGGCTTTGACCTGAAAAAACGTTCGCAGGTGCTGGGTATCATAAGTGAGGGAATGTTTACAATCGCTGTAGCCGGAACTCATGGAAAAACCACGACCTCCAGCATGGTCGCTCATTTGCTTCGTAGTAATGGAAATGATTGCACAGCATTCCTGGGGGGCATTGCAGCGAATTATAAAACCAACTTTTTAATCGGAAGCAACAATGTAATGGTTGTTGAAGCGGATGAATATGATCGGTCTTTTTTGACACTTCACCCGGATATTGCCATTGTAACAAGCATGGACGCCGATCACCTGGATATTTATGGCGATGTAAATCACCTGGAAGAATCCTTCAAATTGTTTGTTTCTCAAATAAAGGAGGACGGCGATTTGATTAACCACTCAAGCCTGCCATTAGTGAATGGGCTCACTTATTCTTCAGAAGGCAATGCCGATATAAAAGCAAAGAATATACGCATTGAAAACGGTAGCTTTTACTTCGATTTTGTAAGTAATGGTGTGCTTATAGAAAATATTCATATAGGCTTGCCGGGAATTCATAATATCGAAAATGCAACCGCGGCTATACAAGCGGCTTTGTTTTTGAAAATCGAACCGGCGGGAATCAAAGAGGCATTGGGCAGTTTTAAAGGGGTCAATCGCCGTTTTGAATATATCGTTAAGACAGACAAACATATCTACATTGATGACTATGCGCATCATCCGGAAGAACTGAGAGCTTGCATCACTGCAGTGAAAAGCTTATATCCTGATAAGAAGCTTACCACGATTTTTCAACCGCATTTGTTTAGCCGCACGCGTGATTTTGTTGGTGGTTTTGCAGAAGTGCTGGCAATGACCGACGAACTGATCTTACTTGATATTTATCCCGCAAGGGAACTTCCGATTGAAGGCGTCACGTCGGAAATGCTGCTGAATAAGATTAACCTGGCTGACAAGAGCTTGCAAAGTAAGGAAGGCGTATTGGAATATGTCCGTGACGCAAGGCCGGAATTGCTTCTTACGGTTGGTGCCGGAGACATTGATACATTGGTTAAACCTTTAAGAGACATTCTGAATCATGCTTAAGCGGATTAACTGGAAAGCGATTTTATTTGGTTTTATCTGGCTCGTTAGCCTAAGCGGACTTGTTGTACTCATGAGTTTCGTCAATGCTAAAAAGAACGAAGTGAGATGTACCGATCTTAAAGTGCTGATACCGGGTAGTGGAAACCTGGTTGAACGCACCGAGGTTGACAAAATTTTGCTTGAGAATCAGGGGCCGCTCGTGGGAAGGCTGCTTGAAAAAATAAACATTCAGCAACTGGAAAAGGCGCTGAGATCAAATCCGTTTATTGAAAACGCCCGGGTTTACGCCGATATGAACGGGGTGATTAGCGTGCAGGTAAGTCAGCGCGTGCCGGTTCTGCGAATTTTAAATTACACAAACCAGGATTTTTATATTGATAAAAACGGATTAAAAATGCCTGTCTCACCAAATTTCACTGTACCTGTGCTGGTTGCAAACGGAAGCATTATGGAAGATTTTTCCGGAAAAGTTGATACGCTTAAAACTAAAATAGCCCGTGGTCTGTTCGCAACGGCAGTTTTCATAGAAAAGGATTCGCTTTGGAACAGCCAGATAGAGCAGCTGTACGTAAATGATAAAAAGGAAATAGAGATGATCCCGAGAGTTGGCAATCACCGCATCATTTTAGGTGATGCTGATTCATTGGAAAATAAATTCCGGAACCTTATGGCATTTTACAAAAAAGCGCTTCCAAAAGTGGGATGGGATGCATATAAAACGATCAGCATAAAATATGCTGACCAGATTGTTTGCGTGAAAAATACGGCGGCTGATAGCGCCAGGATGGACAGCATGGCAGCCAATATAATTATCGATCAGCTTAAAAAGGCAAATGCCGCTGACAGTTTAAACGAGAAAAAAGATTCAACAAGTAATATAACGCATTAATTATGGAAAAAGGTGCATCTACACAGGCCAAAAGTTCCCCAATTGTAGTTGGATTGGATATAGGAACAACCAAAATTTGTGTAACCGTTGGACGCAGAAGTTCGCACGGAAAAATTGAGATTTTAGGAATAGGAAAGGCGGAATCGGCCGGCGTTACACGTGGTGTTGTGTCAAATATTCAAAAAACTGTTCAGGGTATTTCCCAAGCAGTTGATGATGCCAGCTCGCAATCGAATGTAGACGTGAAAATTGTAAATGTTGGTATTGCAGGACAGCATATCAAAAGCTTGCAGCATCGTGGAATTCTGACAAGGAAGGACCTTCAGAATGAGATCCAGCGGAAAGATATTGAAAAGCTGATCGAGGACATGTATAAACTGGTGATGCCTCCTGGAGAAGAGATCATCCATGTTTTGCCGCAGGAATTTACCGTGGACAATGAGCCGGGAATTAAAGATCCGATCGGGATGGCAGGCGTACGTCTTGAGGCTAACTTTCATATCATTTCGGGGCATGTAAGTGCTGTTAAAAACATCCTGAAATGCGTAAGCAATGCGGGATTGGAAACCCAGGAGCTGATCCTTGAGCCTCTGGCCTCCTCCGAGTCGGTATTAAGCGACGAAGAAAAGGAAGCTGGCGTTGTATTGGTTGATATTGGTGGTGGCACAACTGATTTAGCCATTTTCCACGAAGGCATTATTCGTCATACGGCCGTTATTCCGTTCGGTGGAAACAGTGTAACGGAAGATATTCGCGAAGGTTGTTCAGTAATGCGTAACCAGGCTGAATTGCTGAAAACTCGCTTTGGTTCAGCTTTGGCCGATGAAAATAAGGAAAATGAAATTATCTGCGTTCCGGGATTGCGTGGCCGCGAACCAAAGGAAATCTCTGTAAAAAACCTTGCCTACGTTATCCAGGCACGGATGGAGGAAATCATCGAACACGTTTATTACGAAATCAAAGCATCAGGTTACGAGAAGAAATTGATTGCGGGTATCGTGATCACTGGTGGAGGCTCACAACTAAAGCATTTACCACAACTTGTTGAATATGTTACGGGATTAGATTGCCGCGTCGGTTACCCAAATGAACACCTCGCAAAGAATGAAACCTTGCCAAAAAATATTTATGAAGATTTGAGAAGCCCGATGTTTGCAACCGGTATCGGTTTGCTCATTAAGGGGATACAAAAAGCTGAGGAAGTGGAAGAAATGCTGAAACAGCCGGGTGTTTATATGGAGAAGCAAAAGCCTGTTGAAAAGAGTAAAAAATCGTTTGGCTTGTTTGATAAATTACTCCAAAGCGGTGCCAAATTTATCAAGGACGATATCAAGGATGAGGATTATATCCGATAATTTTCAACAACAGGAAAGTTTTCAACATTCTTAACAATTGTGGAAAACCCTTGTGCAAAATTCTCTAATATTACGTTTGGAAGATAGTACACATGAACGAAATCTACTTAATTCATTATTAACGATATGCAGTTTGAAATGCTCAAAGAAAAATCATCGATCATCAAAGTGATCGGTGTTGGTGGTGGCGGTGGCAATGCCGTTAATCATATGTACAGGCAGGGGATTACCGGTGTCGACTTTATAATTTGTAACACCGATGCCCAGGCTCTTGAGTTAAGCCCGATACCTAATAAAGTTCAGTTAGGTGCAAGTTTAACAGAAGGAATGGGTGCCGGATCTATACCTGAGGTTGGGAAAAACTCTGCTATTGAGAATATTGATGATATTAAGCAGATGCTTGGGAACAACACGAAAATGTTGTTTATCACTGCCGGAATGGGCGGTGGAACAGGAACCGGTGCAAGCCCTATTATAGCTAAAGCAGCTAAAGAACTTGATATATTAACCGTCGGAATTATAACCACCCCGTTTTCATTTGAAGGAAAGCGCCGTAAACTACAAGCGGAGGAAGGCTTAAATGAATTCAAGAAATATGTGGATTCATATCTGGTAATTTCAAATGACAGGTTGCGTGAAATTTTTGGAAATCTTACGCTTAGTTCCGCGTTTGCTGAAGCTGATAACATTTTAACTACGGCCGCGAAAGGAATCGCAGAGATCATCACCATTCCCGGTTATATAAACGTCGACTTTAAAGATGTTCGTACCGTGATGCAGGAAAGCGGAGTTGCTATAATGGGTAGCTACTCGGCTGAGGGTGAAAGCCGTGCCTTGCGTGCGGTTGAAGGAGCGCTTGCTTCACCGTTGTTGAAGGATAATGAAATTGAAGGCGCTCGTTATATTTTATTAAATATCAGTTCAGGGTCGAAAGAAGTTTCGATGGACGAAGTGAGCATCATAACAGATTATATCCAGCAGGAGGCAGGTTTAGCTGCTGATCTGATCTGGGGAAACTGTATTGATGAAAATCTGGGTGAAAAGATATCTGTAACGATTATCGCTACCGGATTTCAAACCAAGGAAGAGCGTGAAGTTGAAAAGAGCCAGCAGCGTAAAGTTTCGATGCTGACACCGGATAATACGCCGCTTATTAAACCGGTGCACAATTCATTTATTGAAGAAGCACAGCCGGAGAAGGCAGCCGAGCCGGTATTGAAACCCCAGGTTCGTGAACCTCAGGCGGATCTATTTGGTGGCGGTTATACTTCACAGCCAGAGCCGGTAAAAGCTGATAACGAGCGGGTAGTAAAGCATAATCTTATAGAGGAAGAAAAAGAGCCTGTCGCGCCGGTTGAACCAGTGTTTGAATTTGGTTTGAAAATTACTGAATCAGAGTTTTCGTTCAGCGAGACTATAAACGAAGTAAAGGAAGTCGAAACTCCAGGATTCGAGTTCCAGCAACCCGAGCCGGAATTGCCAACACCGCAGGCATATAATCCTGACGAAAATAAAACTGACGAATCGATCGAAGAACAGCTTCGGAAATCTAAGGAACGTATTCTTCGCCTGAAAGATTTGAGCATGAAGTTACGTTCTGCAAATGGCTTGCAGGAGCTTGAAAATGAGCCAGCATATAAACGCAAGCAAATGTCATTACAGCAGGTGCCGCATTCATCGGAATCGCAGGTTTCACGTTTTACTTTGTCTAACGAAGAAGGGATTACCGAAATCCGCCCTAATAACTCTTTTCTGCATGATAATGTAGACTAATTATCACAACAAAGAAGAAGCCTTTACAAACATTGTAAGGGCTTTTTTAGTATTTATATCTAGGATTGTGAACCAGTTTTGAAAACGGTTTATTTTTATGTAAAGTAATAAATCGTAAATTTGCATTCCTTTTTTATTAACTTAAATAACAGAGCGTTGGATTTATTCGAAAAGATTTCTAAAAATATGGGCCCTCTCGGCCAGCACCTTAAATGGTCTCATGGATATTTTTCATTTCCTAAGTTAGAAGGTGATATAGCCCCTCATATGAAATTTCGGGGAAAAGAACATTTGGTATGGAGCCTGAATAATTACCTTGGTTTAGCAAACGATCCGGAAGTGCGCGAAGCGGATGCTAAAGCCGCTGCAGAATTCGGGATGGCTTATCCAATGGGTGCGCGCATGATGTCGGGTAACTCAAACCACCATGAGGCGCTTGAGAAAGATCTTGCCGAATTTGTAGGTAAACAGGATGCGTTTCTATTGAACTATGGTTACCAGGGAATGGTTTCTATCATTGATACGCTGGTTGATCGCAATGATGTAGTTGTATATGACGCTGAGTCGCACGCATGTATCATAGACGGCGTTCGTCTGCATATGGGTAAACGTTTTGTTTATCAGCACAACGATATCGACAGCTGCCGCAAACAGCTTGAAAGGGCTACAAAACTTGTTGAACAAACTGGGGGCGGTATCCTTGTAATCACCGAAGGTGTTTTTGGAATGTCAGGAGCGCAGGGGAAATTGAAAGAAATTGTCGATCTGAAAAATGAATTCAATTTCCGTTTGCTTGTTGACGACGCGCATGGATTCGGTACAATGGGAAAAACAGGAGCCGGTACACACGAAGCCCAGGATTGTATTGACGGCGTTGACGTTTATTTTGGAACGTTCGCAAAAGCAATGGCCGGGATTGGCGCGTTTGTCGCGTCGACAGAAGATACTGTTAATTACCTTCGTTATAATATGCGTTCTCAAACCTTCGCTAAATCATTGCCAATGCCAATGGTATTGGGATTACGTAAGCGTTTGGAACTATTGAAAGGTCGTCCGGAGCTTAGAGAGCGGTTGTGGACGGTAGCTATGGCATTACAGAAAGGATTACGTGAAAAAGGTTTCGATCTTGGCGCTACGAATTCGATGGTGACTCCGGTATTCGTGAAAGGCGAATTGAGTGAAGCCACAGCGATCACTATGGATCTACGTGAAAATTACGGTATATTTTGTTCAATAGTAGTTTATCCTGTAATTCCTAAAGGCCTGATTGAGCTTAGAATAATTCCAACAGCTATGCACACGCTGGAAGACGTTGAACGTACAGTAAGCGCGTTCTCAGAGGTAAAAGAGAAATTAAATCAGGGCTTTTATAAAGAGATGAATCCTGCGTTAAGCGTGTAATCTGAATAAAGATACAGAACCCGGTCCAGGCCGGGTTTTTTTGTTTTCGGTTGATAAAAAATGTGGAAAAATAATTGATAATGGGACTTTATTTTATAAAAGGAACTATTTCTTTTTACAAAAAAAGCCTTTACATTAGCTTAAAGCATTAATTAACAAAACCTCATCAAACTAAAGAGTAACTGAAAATGAAAAAATTTAATGAAGTGAAAAGCCTGATTGCCAGCCTTGAAGCTGATGCCGACAAATTTTACAACAAAGGTAACAGTGCAGCAGGAACGCGTGTACGAAAAGGCATGCAGGATTTAAAAAACTTGGCTCAGTCTATCAGACTTGAAGTTCAGGAATCAAAAAACAAAGAAACTGCAAAGAAATAGCCAGTATCAGATATAAAAGTAAAATGCCCGTTATTGCGGGCATTTACTTTTATAAGAATTTTACAAGTTCCTTCGCAATGAGCTGGGAAGTTTGATCGCTAGCCGGTACCAACGGCAGACGTACGAAATTTTTACATATTTCCCGTTGCTGTAATGCAGCTTTTACACCAGCCGGATTTCCTTCCACAAAACACAAACGGGTAATTTCAAGTAAGTCGAAATGTGCCTGCCTTGCTTCAGCAAATTTTCCGTCCAGGCATAAATTAACCATATCAGAAAGTACTTTAGGTAAAGCATTGCCGACAACCGAGATAATTCCCGCTGCTCCCATAGCTATCAGGGGCAACGTCACCGGGTCATCACCCGAAATAAACAGGAAATCCTCTGGCTTATCTCTAAGAATCTCACTGAACTGTTCGAAATTTCCAGCAGCCTCTTTTATGGCGATGATGTTGTCAAAGTCATGAGCAAGGCGTAAGGTTGTTTGCGATGTCATATTTGAGCCTGTTCGTCCCGGCACATTATAAAGTATGACAGGAAGCTCTGATGCCTCGGCTATTGCCTTATAATGCTGGTAAATGCCTTCCTGCGTTGGCTTGTTATAATAAGGGCTTACAGAAAGCACCGCGTCAAAGCCAGCGCTGTCAAAGCCTTTAATAGCGTCAATGATTTCGGTTGTGTTATTTCCACCAATTCCGGCGACAATGGGAACACGGCCCGCAACTGTTTCTGAAGTAAAATCCCAAATGTCCTTCTTTTCTTCCTTAGTTAAGGTAGCGGTTTCGCCGGTTGTGCCTAATGACACCAAATAGTTTACACCCCCGTCAATCTGGAAGTCGATAAGTTTTTTAAGCCCCTGGTAATCAACGGAGCCATTTTCGTTGAACGGAGTAACTAGTGCGACTCCGGTTCCATAAAATTTGTTCATTTGGTTTATTCAATTATAGCCGAACTGAAAATCGGCGCGCAAATTTAAAGTATTATTTAATCATCTCTAAAACATCCTGCTCGGAGATAATAGGAATGTTTAATTTATTTGCTTTTTCAAGCTTTGATGGGCCCATGTTATCGCCTGCTACAACGTAGTTTAATTTGCCTGAGATACTGCTAAGAATTTTTCCGCCATTCGATTGGATCAGTTCAGTAAGTTCTTCTCTGCTGAAACTTTCAAATACACCGGATATAATAAATGATTTTCCTTCCAGCTTATCGCTCGCCAGCACCACCGGTTGATCATCCGATTCAAATTGCAGTCCTGCCTGCCTTAATTTTTCAACCTGCTGGAGATGTTTGACATCTTTAAAATACTCAATGATACTTTCTGCGATCCGATCTCCGATCTCGTCAACGGATGTAAGTTCCTCAAAACTGGAATTGATCAGACTATCGATATTCCTGAAATAAGAAGCGATCTTTTTAGCTACGGTTTCGCCGACGTAACGGATACCCAGTCCGAAAAGAACTTTTTCAAAAGGCATTTGCTTGGAAGTTTCGATACCTTCCAGCATGTTACTGATGGATTTCTCACCGAACCGTTCCACGTTCTTTAGATCATCACGCCGTTCATAAAGCGTGTACAAGTCACTGATATGCTCGATAAGGCCGTTGCGATAAAAGGCTTCGATGGTCTCATTACCTAAACCGTCGATATTCATTGCCTTACGGCTTATGAAATGCTGTATTTTTCCAACGATCTGAGGCGGACAGGCTTCATCGTTTGGGCAATAATGAACTGCTTCGCCTTCTTTGCGGATGAGGTCTGTTCCGCATTCCGGGCAACAGGATGGATAGACCATTTTAGTTGCTCCGTCAGTTCGTTTCAGTGTATTCACACTGATGATCTTCGGAATTATTTCACCACCTTTTTCAACAAATACGGTGTCCTTCTCGTGAAGATCGAGTCTTTCAATTTCGTTAGCATTATGTAAGGTAGCGCGTTTTACGGTTGTTCCGGCTAACAAAACCGGCTTCAGGTTGGCAACCGGAGTTACAGCACCGGTTCTGCCGACCTGGTAGGTAACGCTTTCCAAAACTGTTTCTACCTGCTCGGCTTTGTATTTGTAGGAAATAGCCCATCTTGGCGACTTAGCCGTAAACCCAAGTTCATGTTGCTGCGCGTAGCTGTTTACTTTTAAAACAATCCCGTCAATATCATAGCTAAGATTAAAACGATTCTTGTCCCAGTAATGAATAAAGTCTAATACCTCATCAATGTTTTTACAAAGCTTGTTGTGTTCGCAGACATGAAATCCCCAATTCTTAACTGTATTAAGGCTTTCCCAGTGTGTTTTAAACAATTGCTTTTCGGTATAAAGGAAGTATAAAAAGCAGTCAAGTGGTCGACGGGCAACTTCCTTCGAATCCTGCAGTTTCACGGTGCCAGCGGCAAAGTTTCGTGGATTAGCGTATGGAATTTCACCTTTTTCGATTCGCTCATTATTTAACCGTTCAAAAGCCGCACGGTGCATAAACACTTCGCCCCGGATTTCAAATTCATATGAATAACCGCTGCCTTTTAGCTGCTTGGGAATTTTGTTGATGGTCTTGATATTGGTTGTTACATCGTCGCCTTTCGAACCGTCGCCCCTGGTTACCGCTCTAGCTAGTTTCCCATCCTGGTAAGTAAGACTCATCGACAGGCCATCGAACTTTAACTCACAAACATACTCAAAGTCGTTGCCGATGGCTTTACGTACCCGTTCATCAAAATCCTTTAAATCTTGTTCGCTGTAAGTGTTTCCCAGCGATAGCATGGGCCACCGATGTTTGACTGTTTTAAACTCTTTGGTAATCTCGCCGCCAACTTTTTGCGTTGGCGAATCCTCATTCTGAAATTCGGGATGATTTTTTTCAAGCTCAGCCAGTTGCTTCAGTTTCTGGTCGAATTCAAAGTCAGAAATTGTTGGCTGGGCAAGTACATAGTAATTGTAGTTATGCTGATTAAGTTCAATAACCAGCGCTTCCATGCGGTCTTTAATATCAGAAATCGACATGCAACGAAGATAAATATTTCGTTATGATTGTGTGATGTAAACTTGAATTTAGCAGTTCTGGAAACCCACTTAAAACGTTTGCAATGCCGATGAAAACGAACCGTTCGGCAATAAATCGGAAGAAAGGTAATTATTCGTTTGTTTTTAATTCGCGTCTAGTGCCAGTTCAAATATATAGTTCATCACTTCTTAGATTCGCATGGTAAATTGCATTTCCACTTTGAATATCTTTGCCGGCAGTAAATTTATCGTCTAGCACAAACTTTTATGTTTAAAGCCTTTGGGCAATTGCCATCCGGTTCCAGGTTAAGCCGTATTAAAAGATCGCCTCATTATAGGTCAGGTGCGTTTCAAAATCAGGAACCAACGGATGTGATGCTGAAAACCGCATCGTTTTTCAAAGTAATGCTTGATTTTTTAAACAAGCCGAAAAATACACAGCCATCGGCCGAACTTCCATCCGTTAACACAGATTTAAGAAAGCTTGAGAACGGCAAAATCAATATCGTTTGGTTTGGGCATTCTTCTTATCTGCTCGATGTAAATGGCATAAAATTGCTTATCGATCCGGTTTTTAGCGGGCATGCGTCACCGTTTGATTTTTTTGGAAAAGCTTTTCCCGGAAGCAATACTTACCAGGCTGATGACATGCCTGATCTGGACGCCGTTATTTTAACGCATGATCATTATGACCACCTGGACTATGAGACAATTTTAAAGCTTAAATCCAGGACCAGGCATTTTTTTACCTCACTTGGCGTTGGTTCTCATTTGGAATATTGGGGAATAAAACCGGCTTCGATAACCGAACTGGATTGGTGGGAAAGTGTAAAAATTACTCATTCTATCGAGCTTACAGCGGCACCAGCCAGGCATTTTTCAGGTCGTGGGATAAAACGGTTTCAAACGCTCTGGTCGTCTTTTATCTTGAAAGCCGGGGATTCAAAAATCTTTCTTGGAGGCGATTCTGGCTATGATGACACTTTTAAGCAGGTTGGCGAAAAGTATGGACCGTTCGATATTGCTTTGCTCGAATGCGGGCAATACGGGGATAGCTGGCCCTATATCCACATGACGCCGGAAGAAACCGTTCAGGCAGCCATCGACTTAAAGGCACAGGTTTTGATGCCTGTACACTGGGCGAAATTTACACTGGCGCTTCATTCCTGGCATGATTCCGCTGATCGTGTAACGGCTGAGGCAAAAAGGAAGAATCTAAAAACTACTACACCTTTAATTGGCGAAATTGTAACACTTCACGAATCTTATCCCAACAAGAGATGGTGGGACATTAATCATTAATCTCCGATTCTATCTGGTCGAAAATTAACTGGTAATCTTTTAACAAGACCTCCTGGTAAGCATTAAAAGTATCCGTTAATTGTGATTTCTGAGCAATCGTAAATGGCTTGTTCCAAAGGCGCATGCATATCTTTTCAAGCGCGTAGGTGATACTTTCATAGTCACTGTAAGAATGAAGATAGGCTGAGGAAATAAACTCTTCAAAAAAGTCAAAAAAACTGTTCGTGTGAAAAATCTGGTTAACCTTTAAAAAATTGTCGACTTTCTTGCTGTTTACGGAAGCGATTAATGTGTAAAAGTTATGTGCATCCAGTTGATTTTGTGTGATTAATAGACTATCAAGCATGAGTTCCAAACCTATATGCGCCAGGAATGAGGGGCGAACGGGAGAGTCGGTAATTAACGGCGCGATTGCCGTTCGTATTTGCTGCGTGTGCCTGTAGAAAAAATCCGAAGAATGGAAGTAAGCGTCTACGGCTAGGTGCCGGTTCCATCCTTCTAAAATGTTATTCAGATCCTTATCTGCCCGCAGAGCTGCATGATGACGGTTGGGGTGGATGACCCATTTTTTGTTCGCATTTTTTAGAAGGTCAGGCAGTACCATTCCCAGTATCCTTTCGGGATTGGTCACTTCGCGATCAAAATAGTAATGCGACAAAAAGTTCATTAGCTGCAATATACGAATTATATAGCTATAATGCCCTGTAACATAGCGTATTGTAAAAGTATGATGGTTTTTGCATCGTTAATTTTACCGCTTTCAAGCGCTTTTTTTGCATCCTCAAATGTTAGTTCGAGCGTTTCAACATCTTCACCTTCATTCTCCAGTCCACCGCCGGCAGAAACGTTTAAATCAGGGCTATACCGCCCCACATAAAAATGCATTAGTTCGGTCAATGACGCAGGCGACAAGTATGCTTCGTATATCTTCCTGATTTCAGAAATACGGTAACCGGTTTCTTCTTCTACTTCACGGATAATGGTTTGTTCCGGAAGCTCGCCTTCATCGATTAATCCCGCACAAGCTTCGATCAGCGTTCCATCATTGTGCTGACGCAGGTATACCGGCAACCTGAACTGCTTGGTAAAAAGAACGGTCTTACGGGATTCATCATAAAGCAAAATACTTG
This sequence comes from Hufsiella arboris, assembly GCF_009834875.1. Classification (GTDB taxonomy): domain Bacteria; phylum Bacteroidota; class Bacteroidia; order Sphingobacteriales; family Sphingobacteriaceae; genus Hufsiella_A; species Hufsiella_A arboris. The sequence goes on from NZ_WVHT01000010.1 coordinate 42,110, forward strand.
TACTGGCTCCGCGCCGGTAAACTTCCCGTTTCTGGCTTATTTCCTTGCCCTTGGAATTTGTTCTTTTAAATGAAACTTCCTCGAGCTTGTACTTTTTATCACTTAGCGTTTTGGTATCAGTTATTTCAATTCCGGCCATGACTTTATAACGTAAACGAACGGTATGGGGTTTTAATTGATTCTCCTATCTTTGCAGCCTTAAAAGCAATTATATCGTATGAATTTTGTTGAAGAATTACGCTGGAGAGGCATGTTACAGGATATCATGCCCGGAACGGAAGACGAACTGAATAAAGGAATGGTTTCCGGTTATATCGGGTTCGATCCAACAGCTGATTCATTACATGTAGGGCATTTAACACAGATTATGACGCTGATCCACTTTCAGCGCGCCGGCCATAAGCCTTACGCTTTAGTGGGAGGTGCTACCGGAATGGTGGGCGACCCGTCAGGGAAATCTGCCGAGCGTAATTTGCTTTCAGAAGACGTGCTTAATCACAATGTGGCGCGCCTGGAAGATCAGCTTAAGAAATTCCTCGATTTTAATTGTGATACCAACAGCGCCGAAATGGTCAATAATTACGATTGGTTTAAATCATTTAATTTCCTTGACTTTATCCGCGACGTGGGAAAGCATATTACTGTAAATTACATGATGGCAAAAGACTCCGTTAAAAAGCGCCTGGAGGGCGAAACGGGCATGTCATTTACCGAGTTTTCTTACCAGTTGGTTCAGGGTTATGATTTTTACTGGCTCTGGAAAAATAAGGATTGTAAAGTTCAGATGGGCGGTTCCGACCAATGGGGAAATATCGTGACCGGTACGGAACTGATTCGTCGTAAAGATTCGGGAACTGCTTTCGCCATTACTACACAGCTTATCAAAAAAGCCGACGGTACGAAATTCGGTAAAACTGAAAGCGGTGCGGTTTGGCTGGATCCAAAAAAGACATCACCGTATAAATTCTACCAGTTTTGGTTAAATGCCAGTGATGACGATGCAAAAAACTGGATCCGGATATTCTCGTTAAAAACTAAGGAGGAAATCGAAGCAATCGAAGCCGGACATACCGTGGCGCCACACCAGCGTGCTTTGCAAAAGGCATTAGCCGAAGAGATAACCGTTCGTACTCACTCTGAGGAGGCGTTGAAAACGGCCTTGAAAACATCCGATTTTTTGTTTGGAAATGGATCCCTCGAGTTCTTAAAAGACCTGGATAATGAAGAGGTTTTAGAAGTGTTCGACGGCATTCCGCAATATTCTTATGCAAAATCTGACTTGGCCGATGGTATCAATGTCGTAGATCTGCTCGCTGAAAAGTCGGCAGTATTTGCCTCAAAGGGCGAAGCAAAAAAAATGATCCAGGGTGGTGGCGTTTCGGTAAATAAAGAAAAAGTAACCGGACCTGATCAACTGTACAACACAGATGACCTGATCAACGGCCGATTTATTGTCGCACAAAAGGGTAAGAAAAATTATTTTTTATTAATAGCCGACTAATTGCCTGATAAACAATCAATCCCGCCAGATGTTATTAGCTGTACATCTAACAATACAGCTATGAGCACATCAAATCAAACGCACGATCATAACAAGATCAAAGCCTGGGCGGAGGAGCGTGGCGGCGTTCCTGCAAAAATTAAAGGCACTGGTAAGGATGAAGATGAAGGCGTACTGCGTATTCATTTTCCTGATAAAAGCAGTGACGATGATAATTTTGAAAAGATAGACTGGGATGATTTTTTCCAGAACTTTGACGACAACAAACTGGATTTTCTTTACCAGGATAAGAAAGCTGACGGCGAAGAAAGTACCTTTCACAAATTCGTAAAGCGTCAATAACTAATGAATAAGGCAGTCGGAAAGGCTGCCTTTATTGTACCAGCAAATTACAACCGCGTATATCGCTGTTATCAAAGCGGCCCAAAACTTCAAAGCGGCCGTCTTCACGCAGTTTTCCTAAGTCCTGTGTGGCGATAAAGGAACACGAGTTAATATTTGCCAGGTCGATTACATTTATTCCACCCGTAGCGCCGGTGCCAAGAATACTTAACGGATCATTTGTGTCACGTACCAGGACCTTCATCCAGGCCGGGCAATGAAATATCCCATCACCCAATGAATATGCCTGTGATAGAAGTTCTGTCATTCCGTATTCCGAGTGTATAGAAGGAACGCCAAAGCCTTCGCACAAAATTGCGTGCAGCTCTTCCCGGATCATTTCTTTTCTCCGTCCTTTCATTCCGCCGGTTTCCATAATTACAAGTTCAGGAAAATCGATCGAATAGGTTTCAATAAAATCCAGCAGGGCAAATGTTACGCCCATAAGAATAGTTGGCGTTTTTGAGTTTTTCAGCGACTGTAGAATCTCAAAAAGCTCCTGGTGATTATATAAGAAATATCCGCTTTGCGAATGGCCGCTTTCCCTTATCAGATCATCAATCATGTATATCAACGACGATCCCTCACGCTCCAGGTACGAAGGCAACAGCGCCAGGAACGCAAAATCTTTAATGTTGCCGTAAAATTGCTTAAATCCTTGTCTGAAGCTCTTAATATACCAGGAAACATCCGACACAAGATGGCGGCTTTGCGACGTGCCCGTAGTGCCGGAGCTGGTAAAGATGACTTCCGCAGAATTATTAGTTGATACAACCTGGTGATTCTTGAAAAACTCGATAGGCAGAAACGGAATGTCCCCGATCGACTTAATCATTTGAGGTTTAATTCCCAGGTTAGTTACGAAGTCGCTGTAAACCTTGCAATGTTTATACTGGTGAAAAAATACCCGCAAGGCGAGTTTTTCGAATTCTTTATGAGATTTGATTGAAAAAATTTCTTCCTGAGTGATCGTGTTCACCCTGCAAAGATAATTGTTAGGCTTTATTCGAAGCAGTTTGTTTAGGTAAAAGCTGGCCAGCATAATACCCGGCCAATCCGGAAAATCCGGCGACCAAAGCGCCCAATAAACAGCTTACTAACAATATCGCTATCCAGCTAAATTTAGTGTCGGGCAACATAAATAGCTGCGCAACTCTGTTGGCCAGTATATTTTGATTGGGAAGTGTCTGATACAGGCAAACGGCCAGCCAAAGGATAAATATGGCCCAAAACGCGGCTCGAAAAGCAATTTTTGAGCTTGTAGCCAGCCACGCAGACAAAATAAAGCTAACGATGGCGATCATCCACCAGGGTAAAAACAGCTGTAATAAAAATGAGGATGCCAGTATCAGAACAAATAGTTTCATTTGCTTTTTAGATTTACAGTTCGAATTATTTTTACAGACTTTTCGCCTGGTGTTTGCATGAAATGTAAGGTATTTAGTTTCCCTGTCATCCAGGTGTTCACCATATCGTCATAATAAAAACTGCCCGGATTGCCCGATTGTCCGCCCGGGTAAACGCCATAACCGGTTGAAGTTTTTCCTAACGCCACAACCATCCGCCACGAAGGGCCATGATTATCACTCATCGCGTTGATTGAAGCGGAAGAACCTCCATTCAGTATTTTTTTCGAACCGAATCCTGGCATCGCCGCAAGATGATTTATTGGCCGGGATTTGACATTACCCCATTCCCAGGACTTTCCGATCGGCCCAAATTTTCGCTCAAGACTGTCAACGGCGAACTTGAATGATTTTTCGATATCATCCTGCATAGTTTCTTTTTGCGGGGTATGAATATTGTCGAACCATTTGGAATTCGGTTCCTTCAACAGGAGCTGAACCATTCTCGCACGCAAAGGAAAACGCATGGGCAGATCCGTGTCGTCAAAATCATCTTTCCATATTTCCAGTTTCAAAGCCGCTTGCCATATTTCAAAAATGCTGGCGCCGATCTCTCCGCTGTTATAAAATTTATTCCATTTTCTCACGCGATAAAAAGCTTCGCCTTCGCTGGCAGAAAGATTCTCCCGGTTTACGTTCGATAGGAGTACAGGCATCATATTTTCAGCAAGAACGCTGTAATTGTCATCCTGCATCAATCTCATTGAGTCGATGGTCGCCTTGTCCATAACGGTCAGCTTTCGGTTTATTCGCTGTGCCCGGTCATTTGGCGCATATTCCCACCCCAGGTAATAGGGATAAGTTTGATCAGTTAAAACCTGGTTCGCCGAGCTGACGAACTTCCGTTTCGGATTTTTAACAGTCGGGTTTTGCTCTACCGGAATACGCCCCTGCCAGTCGTTAACCGGGTTTGAGCCGTCGAGCAGGAATTTTCCCTGCTCTTTCCATTTAATGGGAAAGTAGCCATTGGAAGTGATGGCGATATCGTTTTTGTTATCCGCGAAAGCGAAATTTTGTGCGGGCGACGAGTAATAAGTTAAGGCCTTCCTGTAATCTTCATAATTTTTGGCGCGGTTGAGGTAATAGAAGGTTGCCACGTCGATGTTTGGAGCGTCGTGAGCGATCCAGCGCAGAGCATAACCCGTCGGAACATTTTGTGCCCGGCGGAGCTGTTTTGGTTTTTGCTTATCGAGATAAACCACCGGCCCGTGGTTTGTATAAATAACAGTGTCCTTAATCGTTTTTCCTCCACGAACTGCAATCGTTTCGATCCGCCTTTTTACATTAAGCCATTTGTTGTCATATTTGTACTGGTTTTGGCTGGCATCCTTAAACGTTACGCTGTACCAGTCTAACACATCCGAACCGGTATTCGTAACGCCCCAGGCCACATCCTGGTTGAATCCAATCACTACGCAGGGCGACCCCGGCAATGAAACGCCGTAGACATTCATTTGCGGAGTATGTAACTGAACCTGGAACCAGATCGATGGAAGGCTCAGATCGAGGTGCGGGTCGTTGCAAAGAATTGGTAATCCGCTCGCTGACTTTTCTCCAGAGATTGCCCAGTTATTACTGCCAATGCCTTCACGACGTTCCGCAGTATGAACATCAGTCGTATTTAAGGGATAACCGGCCGGCACAACAGGTGATTTGATCGGTTTGAAATCCCATTTAATACCTTTTGGAATGATCGGATCGTCCTGGAACGTTACATCGGGGAAAAGATTTGTTGTAACATCTTTGCCGAATTTTTTCAGGATATTGCTCATGTAAAATTCATCAGAACCTCCCGCCAGTGTTGCCGACATCATCTTAAGAAGGTAGGCAGTGTTTATTGGTTTCCACAGCTCTGGATTGTAATCGAGTATTTTAAATTCAATTGGATAATTCTTGGGGCTCAACGAACGTATATAACTATTCACACCGTCTGCGTAGGCGTTTATTATAGCCTTCATTTCAGGGTTCTTTTCAAGAGCTTTCATCAAATTTTCGGCTCCGTAACCCATACCCATTCTTCGCTGATATTTGTCGAGTTCTATCGCCGCGGGCCCAACAACTTCACTAAGTCTTCCGGCTGCAAAACGCGTCTGAAAATCCATTTGCCACAGGCGATATTTCGCTGTAATGTAACCTTGCGCGTAATAAGCATCATAGTCGTTTTGCGCAAATATGTGCGGAACAAGATGTTCATCGAAAACAATTTCGACATTTTCTTTAAGCCCTTTCATTGCTAAATTTTCGGAACCGTTAATTTCTCCTGGTTCAGCATTTTGCCAGAAACCTGCAAATGGGTCAAGAAAACGCAGAAGCGGGGGGATTTTGCCAAATTTTGTATTTAAAACGATTACCAAAATCAATGCAAAAACAAAGAAAGCAGCGGCTTTGACGATTTTCATACTGATAATTTGTGTTAAGATATTTAAAACATTTAGTATGTCATAGCCATTAAATTGAAAGGCTGTTTCTTTCAGGGATTCAAAAACTTGGCAGTCAGATTGTTATCGAAAAGCTTAAATTTATAAGCTAATATCAATTAAAGTCACAAAAATTGATAAAATTGTAGCGTAAAGAATTGACTATGGATGAATTGAACCCACCTGCAGCACCTGATGTAAATCCCGAATTAACAATCGATCAACTAGATGACGGTATTCAGCACGTAAATAACCCGATTGTCGGCTTAACAGCGATCGAAAAGAAATACCTTACTAAAATTGTTGAATACTCTCAAAATAATAACAATTTCTATTTTTCTGATGGCGTAGCTAAAGTAGAAGTTAGAGTGGTAAGCGATGAAATAATCAGGATCAGGCTCGCTCCGCACGGTGCTTTTTTGGAAGAATTCTCTTATGCAGTCCCCGAGAACACCAAGCGCGTCACCGTATTTTCATTTCGGGAAGACGAGAAAAATTACCGCGTATCTACCAATACGGTAACCTGTATCATCGACAAAGAGACGTGCCTGATCTCGTTCGCCGATAACCAGGACGTGATAATTAACCAGGATCAGGCTCCGATGCACTGGGAAGAAAACAGTGATTTTGGTGGTTATTACGTGTACGCTACAAAAAAGGCGAGCGCTGAGGAAAGCTTTTTTGGGCTGGGGGATAAAACTGCCAACTTCAATTTACGTGGAAAGCGCCTTGTCAACTGGAATTCGGATACCTATTCATTCGCTAAAGACCAGGATCCCTTATACCGGTCGATACCTTTTTACATAGGCCTTAGCGATGAAACCGCGTACGGCATTTTCTTCGACAATACATTTAAATCTTACTTTGATTTTGCTCATGAAGACAACGGTAAAACGAGTTTCTGGGCAGACGGCGGGGAGCTGCAGTACTATTATATCCATGGTCCGAAAATGATGGACGTAGTTAAACGTTATCATTCGTTGACAGGTACACATCCAATGCCGCCGTTATGGGCCCTTGGATTTCACCAATGTCGCTGGAGCTACTATCCGGAAAGTAAAATAAAAGACCTGGCACGCAATTTTAGGGAACGCAAGATTCCTTGTGATGCCATTTACCTGGATATCGATTACATGGATGGCTACAGGTGTTTTACCTGGAATAAAAAATACTTCCCGGATCCTAAACGAATGGTTAAGGAACTGGCAGACGACGGTTTTAGAACGGTCGTTATTATTGACCCGGGAATTAAAGTGGATGATAATTACTGGGTTTTCCGCGAAGGAAAGGAGAAGAAATATTTCTGCCGCCGCTGTGACGATTACTTTATGGAAGGCTATGTATGGCCCGGACGATGTCAGTTTCCGGATTTTACAAATCCTGAAGTTCGCGATTGGTGGGGAACATTGTTTGAAGGATTGGTTGACGCCGGTGTTGCGGGTGTATGGAACGATATGAATGAGCCGGCCGTTTTTGGTTCAGGAACCTTCCCGGTTGATGTTCGCCATAACTTTGACGGCCATCGCGGATCACATCGTAAAGCGCACAACGTGTACGGCATGCAAATGGTTAGGGCGACCTATAATGGCTTGAAAAAACTATATAAAAACAAACGGCCTTTCACAATAACACGCGCCGGTTATTCGGGAGTGCAGCGATATTCATCAGTTTGGACTGGTGACAATGTTGCTTCCTGGGAACACCTGAAGTTAGGAAGCGTTCAGTTGCAGCGTCTTTCCGTCTCAGGAATATCATTCTGCGGAACTGATATCGGCGGTTTCAGCGGCGAGCCCGATGCCGAGCTTTTTACACGTTGGATACAGTTCGGAGTGTTCTCGCCCTTCATGCGCGCACATTCGGCCGGAGACACCCGCGAACGCGAACCATGGAGTTTTGGCGAGGTATACGAAGCGATAAACAGGAAATTTATCGAGCTGCGCTATCGCCTTCTTCCCTATATTTATTCTGCTTTCTGGGAGCATCACAAATACGGTTTTCCGATTTTACGTCCAGTAGTAATGCTTGAGCAGGAGGATAAAACCAATCATTACCGGGAAAATGAATTTACATTCGGCGACAAAATACTTGTAGCACCTGTTACTGAGCCAGGCATTCAGCAGATGGTTGTATATCTGCCGAAAGGAAAATGGTATGATTACTGGACACACGAACTGATTGAGGGTGGCCGGGAAATAACTGTTGCAACTCCGCTGGACAGTTTGCCAATCTTCGTAAAAGCGGGATCTGTAATTCCTGAATCACCGCTTATGCAATACGTCAACGAATTTGAGGTTGATGAGTTTATGTTCCAGGTTTATTACTCTGATTACGAAGTCAGGTCTTTTTATTACGAGGACCATGGCGATACGTTTGCATACGAGCAGGATATCTACATGGAAAAGAAATTCCTTGTCAATGGAGACGCTACCTCAATGACCATCAAGCAATCTATCGAAGGTCTGTTCACGCCAAGATATGAAACTTATGATTTGAAAATCATCAGTCTTCCTTTTACGCCTTCTCGCGTGATAATTGACAACCGCGATTATACAGGGTCATTGGAAGTTGACGACTTGCATCGTATTCGGATTCAGGCGAGTAAAAATTTCAGGAATATTCAGATATTGGCTTAAAATATGGTTACCGACAAACATTTTACGGTAAAACACTATTCCATTAATAGCCAGTAAAACCTCTAAATGAACCTTAAAAAAAACCAGGCTGTAAAGGCCTCCAAACCTGTTGAGCCGGTTTCACGCTTCAGCGATTTTGATGTCGACTTGTTTAAAAGCGGCAAGCATTTTAAACTTTATGAAAAGTTTGGATCGCATGTAATTGCGCATGAAGGTGTAACGGGTACGTATTTTGCCGTATGGGCGCCCAATGCGAAAATCGTTTCCGTGATGGGCAATTTCAACGGTTGGAATAAGGCTGAACACCAGTTATTTGTCCGTTGGGATGGATCGGGTATTTGGGAAGGGTTCGTGCCGAATGTAGGAAACGGCGAAGTTTATAAATATTATATTACTTCCTTTGATGGCACTGGCCACGAAAAAGGTGATCCTTTCGCTTTGAAGTGGGAGGAGGCTCCTGCTACTGCATCAATTGTTTGGGATACATGGTATGAGTGGAAGGATAAAGAATGGATGGACACGCGTTATGAAGTTAACGCGCTGAACAAGCCTTTTTCCGTTTATGAGGTGCATTTTGGTTCTTGGGCACGTAGTCCTGAATCGCCTGACCAGTTTTTTAGTTATCGCTTAATGGCGGATAAACTCGTTCCGTATGTAAAGGAAATGGGTTTTACACACGTCGAATTTCTGCCATTAATGGAACATCCGTATTACCCTTCCTGGGGTTACCAGATAACAGGGTATTTTGCGGCATCTGCCCGTTACGGTAGTCCGCAGGATCTGATGTACCTCATTGAACAGTTCCATTTAAACGGTATCGGCGTAATTATGGACTGGGTGCCGTCGCATTTTCCTGGAGACGCGCACGGCTTGTATAACTTTGATGGTACACATCTTTATGAACATGCTGATGTTCGTAAGGGATTCCACCCCGATTGGAAATCATATATCTTTAATTACGGACGCAGCGAAGTGCGGTCTTTTCTTATCAGCAATGCACTTTTCTGGCTGGATCGTTATCATACTGACGGTTTGAGGGTAGATGCCGTGGCTTCCATGTTATATCTCGACTACTCGCGTAAAGAAGGGGAGTGGATACCTAACGAATATGGAGGACGTGAAAACCTGGAAGCAATAAGCTTTTTGAAGGAGTTGAATATAGCCGTTTATGGTAATTTCCCTGATGTGCAGACTATTGCCGAAGAGTCGACGGCATGGGGAGGGGTAAGCAAACCAACGTTCCAGAGCGGGTTGGGCTTTGGCATGAAGTGGATGATGGGTTGGATGAATGATACCCTGGACTATTTCAGCGAAGATCCGCTGCACCGGAAATACCATCACCGCAGCATTACTTTCAGTACCGTTTACGCGTTTACAGAAAATTTCATGCTCCCTTTGTCCCATGACGAAGTGGTGCATGGGAAAAAATCACTTCTTTATAAAATGCCAGGGGATGAATGGCAACAGTACGCCAATTTAAGGTTGCTGTTTAGCTACATGTTCACCCATCCCGGAACAAAGTTGCTTTTTATGGGCGATGAATTCGGGCAGAGCAGTGAATGGAATTTCTCCAATTCTCTCGACTGGCATTTGCTTGAATTTGAGCCGCACCTTGGAATCCAGGAACTGGTAAAAGGGTTAAATAAATTGTATCGTACAGAGCCCGCCTTATACGAGCGGTCATTTTCTGCAGATGGCTTTGAATGGCTTGATGTAAATGACGCTGAAAATTCTGTCCTGGTTTACGCGAGGAAAGGTAACGAAGAGTCGGACGAACTGGTTATTGTTTTAAACATGACGCCTGTTGTGAGGGCTGACTATCGCTTTGGCTTGCCATCAGGTGGAAACTGGAAGGTGATTTTTAACAGCGATGATAAGAAATATTACGGCAGTGGGGCCGATCTGAAAGAATCGTCGGCTGCCGACAGTATTCCCTGGATGAATAAGGTTCATTCCATGACAGTTAATTTGCCGCCTTTGGGAGGGATTATATTAAAAAAGGCCTGAGTTCACGAATCAAAGTATGAACCCGGGGTTTTCGCTGGCCTTTATCTTGATCTTCATTAACACCTCCATAGATTCGACCTTCGCTTTTGCTTCATTTACTTTTGGACCGGAAAAAAGCTCATCAAGTGTCATGAAAAACAATTCTTTCCATCGTGAGAAATGGCTATCGGTAAGTGGGACGCGCCGGTTCAGCTCAATATGCGTACGTACTGGATTGCCTTTGTAACCTGTTTTGGCAAATAGAAGCGTTTCCCAAAAATTGTACATTATGGGAATGTGAGTATCCCAGTTGAAATTTTCGGCCTTATTGAAAACAGGGCCTAGTGTTTCATCCGCCTGAACCTTTGTATAAAAGGAATCGATTAGGATTTTTATGTCTTCGATTGTCTTTAGGTCATGCTTCATCAATGAGTGCTTTAATGTTTTGCCACCATTCCAAATGATAAAATGGCGCCGATCAGGTTCAGCAGCGAGTGAGTGAGTATTGAAAGCCGCAGGTCGCGGGTTTTAACGACAAGATAGATCATTGGTAACAGTGCCAGAAACAACGTCAGGTAAATATAGGGCTGCCAGAAATGGTAAAGCGAAAAAAGTAAACAGTTTACCAGGAAAGCATATTTTCCAAAACCTTGCATCCGCGGGAGCAGATAGCCTCGGAAATATAATTCTTCGATATAGGGTGCCATAAAGCCGTTCAGCACTAAATTAAATATCAGCGTAACAACGATCTTATCATGAGAGTAGCCGTGGAAATCCTGGACCGTATACCATGAAGGAAGCCAGTTTGAAAGTTTGGCGGTAATCAGATTGCTTACACGCTGAGTTATTCCCCAAATAATAAAAGCGAAAATCACCAGTCCTGAAGAATATAAAATCAATCTCACTAACGGCAGCTTTTCTTTAAAACCATTGAGGTCGGATATATGGGATTTTTCTTCTAACCGCTTTGCCGCCCGCATATGAAAAAACAGGATTGGAACGGCGACCACGATAATGGATAACAGCATTCCAAATTGAGGCGGAAACCCGTACTTAATCGCGAGCGGGGCAAAAATGACAAACCCGGCAGTGATCAGTAAGCCGGGATACAAATGGTAGATGATAGCTTTAAAGTTTTCTAACTGTTTCATTTAACTTGTTTATCGTCAGTTGGTTACTAAATCTACAACTTCTCTCACAAGTCTTCAGCGGTTTGAAAAATTAATTTGCTATCGACTCCTGGCAAACGGAATGATAAATGGCATTCCAGAGTTCAATCCGGGCCTGCAGGGATTCTTTTACATACTTTATAGCCTCGTTCCATTTATTTCCGTCCTGACCGCAGAGTTTTTCGGTCATCCGGTAACCAAGATGTGAGTGATGGTCGCCGTCAACTTCGATATGACGATGCAGGTAGTAATTTAAAATATTAACGTCGTCCGACTGCCGGCTTAGCTTATTTACAAATGATATGAACATACCCGGAATCAGGTCTTCACGTCCGAAAGTGAAAGCAGCAGCTTGTATATGAACTTTTTTAGTTGAAATGATTTCAAAGGTCTTATTAACGAAAGCCGCCGTGTGTTCCGGAACTAAGCAAGCTGTAAGAGCTTCCGCTACGGATTGTCCATTTTTCAGACTATCGATAAACTGGTTAATTGTGTTTACTGATGCGCCGGCCTGTTCCATCGCCTTGATATAAAGTTCGAAATGACTGCTTCGGTTTCCTTCCTCATCGATATCGCTTTCCTCCCCTGCAACTATCTCGTTGATCAGGTAACGGGTTTCAGCATCACCGACCGGTATCCAGGGAACATTAACGCAGGTAAGTTCTCGTTGTAACGTTTTCAATAGCGACATGAAATCCCAAACAGCAAAAATGTGATGCTCCATGAAAATCTGCAGATCCGCCACCGTTTTTATCGATGAATAAACCGGGTGATTAATTAGCTGCTGTCTTAATGGTTCAATCTCGTGTTTAAGTCTGCTGATATGTTCTGACGTCATTTCCTTGCAATTATCCTGCAAAAATAAAGCACTCGTGGCATTACGTAAGGAAGATTTCGGTCATATTTATGTAGCAAACAATCTGCCGTCAGGCTTTGGTGAGCAGGTTTAGAAATGTCCTGTCAAGCTTGTGCCCGTACCAGTTTTCGTAATCTACATCGCTTCTTCCCGAATCCAATACCCCAAAATCGCCGATAAAATTCCATATTGCGAAACCGATTTTATTCTTAGACAGAATATCAGTTACGTCACTGAACCAGGCAATGAAAACATCATGTGGTGTTTTATTCCAGCACCCGCATTCACCGCAATGTACGCCGACGCCCTGCTTCGAAAGATTAATCCATGGCTGATAATATTCTTCCAGCATCTGTCGGCTTAAGTATTTGTCGCCCACTTGTCCCGGCCATTTGGGCAACGGCAGGTTGTCAATATCTTTATTCGCCCAGGGCGCTTTATAGTGTGATATTGCGTGAGGGTAATATCCCCTGCAGCTTTGCGCGATATTCAGATCGACGATTTCCGGAATTACTGAGTTACCTACATTATTCCCGTCTGCTATCACCAGGTGCTTTGGATTTTCTTTTCTGATAGCCTCTGCAGCTGCTTTGGCAACTTTTCGGTATATGTCGCCAGGTACTGCACTCTGCTTTGAATGCTGATCGTTCATATCTTCGCGCATGCTTGGTTCATTCAGTAAATCAAAACTTATCTTCTTATCTGAGACGTTCTTGAATCGCTTTGCCCACATTGTCCAGTGATAGTAAAAGGCTTTCTGAGCTTCTTCGTCTGTCCACAGGTTATAAGGCTCATGGAAGCCTGCGTTAATGCAATATCCGGGTGCACGATGAAGATTCAGGCTTACATGCATACCGTATTTTTGAGCCGTGGTAACCAGTTCGCTTATCTGGTCGACAACTTGTTCATCAATATGGTAAACCTCTTCGGCGGTAATGTTCCTGCTGCGGTCAAATTTCAAATAGCAGGGATAAGCAATTGGTATACGAACAAAATCAAATCCCCAATCCTGCATCCATTTTAAGTGTTCTGCGGTAGTTTTTTGTTTTCCTGAGGGCACGTTAGGGGAGAAGTAATCCAGCAGGTTAAACCCTTTCCATGCAGGCAGCGGATTTTGCGGAGGAAGCAAAAAATTCTCTGTTCCGTATGTTAGTTCGGATAAGCCTGCGGCAAGCGAAACCAAGCCTGCTGTTTTAATAAAGTTTCTGCGTTGCATAACATCGTATTGGTTTAGAATGATTGGTTAAGCCAATTTACTCAGGAAATGGTTATGCCTGCAATACGATTTTATCAGAACATGCGAAGATTCAAAGAAAAGATAAACAAAAAAACCTTACCGCAAGGCAAGGTCTTTATGTTTGAACGCTGATTATAAACCTGATTGAAATGGATACCGGCATGTGGCTAATGCCTGTGCAGTATGAATGAAAAGCAGGGCTACATTTGATAGTAAATTAAACTTATATTTCCATAAGCCTCACTGATCCATTAGTCGTTTATAATTACTCACGTTTGTTAATTGTTAAATTATTTAGATCCAACCAGCTGAACCAGGTCGATCAGTTTGTTTGAATAACCCCACTCGTTATCGTACCATGAAACAACTTTCACGAAAGTGTCGCTGATAGCAATACCAGCTTTCGCGTCGAAGATGGAAGTACGTGCATCACCAAGGAAATCCTGGGAAACCACTTCGTCTTCAGTGTATCCCAAAATGCCTTTCATTTCGCCTTCTGAAGCTTCTTTCATTGCTGCTTTGATTTCTTCGTAAGTAGCAGGTTTCGCTAAACGCGCTGTTAAATCTACCACAGAAACGTCAGGAACCGGTACACGGAATGACATGCCTGTAAGTTTGCCTTTCAGTTCAGGGATTACCAGGCCTACTGCTTTAGCGGCACCTGTCGAGGAAGGGATAATGTTCTGGTAAGCACCGCGCCCGCCTCTCCAGTCTTTGTGAGATGGGCCGTCAACTGTTTTTTGCGTAGCGGTAACGGCGTGGATGGTACTCATTAAACCTTCAGCAATTCCCCATTTATCGTTCAATACTTTAGCTACCGGAGCTAAACAGTTTGTAGTGCATGAAGCGTTTGATACGATATGCTGATCGGCTTTCAGTTCTTTGTGGTTAACACCCATCACGAAAGTAGGAGTATCATCTTTCGCGGGAGCTGACATAACAACTTTTTTAGCACCGGCATCAATGTGTTTTTGAGCATCGGCCTGTGTAAGGAATAAGCCTGTTGATTCGATTACAACTTCGGCACCAACTTCATTCCATTTAAGGTTAGCCGGATCTTTTTCTGCAGTAACGCGGATGTTTTTTCCGTTAACAACCAAATGTCCGCCGTCAACGCTCACTTCGCCTTTAAAAATGCCATGAGTTGAATCGTATTTTAGCATATATGCCATATATTCCGGATCAACCAAGTCGTTGATTCCTACCACTTCGATATCACTTCTTTCGATGGCAGCTCTGAAAGCCAGGCGTCCGATACGGCCGAAACCGTTGATTCCAATTTTCATATCTGATTAATTTTTATTGATGTAATAATTTAAAACGTTGTTAATAGGTGCTTTTAATACCGTTGAAACCTGAAGTCCATGCTTTTGCGCGGTGTCCTTCAGCAGATTTTCAAAAGTAAAAGCTACTGTTCCTGCAAAATGTATTTTTTCGCCCGGGTGCTTTTCACTTAATGGAACAATACATTTGTTCAGAAAAGAGTTAAAGCCCTCTGTGACAATCTGTCTTACATACTTATTGTCTTTGTTATCTCTCAGGAAGCCTGAAAAAGAGCTCAAAAATAACACAGGCTGAGGATTTCGGTACACTTTTTCTAAAATTTGCTTGCGGTCAAGCCCATATTTTTGATGAAATTTCTCCCGGAAGTCCATTGGCATGGTTTGAGTCAGAAAATTCTTAAGCAATTTACGTCCTAACCAGTTCGACGAACCCTCATCACTAAGCACAAAACCCAGGCCGTAGTTGTTTTTTTCTATCTTTTTTCCGTCATAATATGCAGCATTTGAGCCACTGCCGATAATGCCTACAATGCCGGTAGTGTCTCCGCAAGTTGCCAGCGCAGCGGCTTTCAGGTCATGCTGAATGCTCACTTTGGCGTTTCTGAAAAACGTTTTTAACGCATTGGCGATTACCTGTCTGCGCTCTTTGGATGATGCGCCTGCACCAAAAAAATAGATTCTTTTGATACGCTCTGCATGTGTTATCAGCTCGTTGGTTTTATTCATTAAACTGATAATTAGCTGCTCGTTGTCGAAATAAGGATTAATGCCAACTGTTCTGAATTCAGAAACAAGCTTGCCTCTGTCAGCCAGTTCCCAGGTTGCATATCTAGATCCGCTATAAACAACCGCTATCATCAAATAGTAAGCACATGTGACATTTCAAGCAGGTCTTCTTCCAGCTTGAATTCACTGTGATTAATAGCAATTTCGAGGTTTGTTAATACGATTTCGTTGCCCTTCAGGCCAGTCATTTTCCTGGTTTCACCAACCAGAAGTGCGTTAACAGCCGCGTAGCCCATACGGCTCGCCAGTACTCTGTCAAAACTGGTTGGACTGCCCCCGCGTTGCAGGTGTCCGAGAATGGTTACTTTAATATCAAAGCTGTCGCCTAATTTTTCTTTAACGTGTTTGGCTACGTTATAAGCGCCGCCGTTCTTATCGCCTTCAGCGATAATAACAATACTGGAAGTTTTATTACAATCAACACCCTGCTCAAGTTTACCGATCAGGTCGTCGATGCCGGTATCTTTTTCCGGTAGCAATACTGCCTCCGCGCCTCCGGCGATTCCGGCTTGTAAAGCAATACAGCCCGAATCGCGCCCCATCACTTCAACGAAGAACAGGCGGTCATGCGAAGCCGCCGTATCACGGATTTTATCAATCGCTTCAATTACCGTATTATTCGCGGTATCATAACCGATCGTATAATCAGTGCCGGATAGGTCGTTGTCTATCGTTCCTGGTATTCCGATAACCGGAATATTGTATTCTTTTGATAATAGCTCGGCTCCTGTGAATGTACCGTCGCCGCCAATGGCAACAAGTGCATCGATGCCCTTTTCTTTTAAGTTTTCGTAAGCAAGCTTCCGTCCCTCAGGCGTGCGGAACTCCATACAGCGCGCGGTTTTTAAAACCGTTCCGCCTTTCTGGATAATATTGCAAACTGAACGGGCACCCATATCAATAAAGTTCTTTTCCATCATGCCTTGGTAACCCTGCATGATGCCCACCATTTCCTTGCCCATGTAAATACCGGTACGAACAACGGCCCTTATGGCAGCATTCATTCCCGGAGCGTCGCCCCCCGATGTATAAACTCCTATTTTTTTTATGGCTGTCACGTGTGTTTGAGGTTTATTTAGACTACGAATATAGTGTGTAATTTTTACACTAAGGGAATATTTTTCAATAATTTTTTCCAACTATGCCTAATCACTATATTTAACATTTTAAAGAATACTGGTGATAGAAGTCCTGCATAAAATAGATTCCGTATTTACGATAGATTGTGTCATTTTCGGCTTTGATGAGGGTGAACTTAAAATCCTCATGATCGAGAGAAATGAAGAGCCTTATAAGAACTGGTGGGCATTGCCTGGTTACTATGTAGGACAGGACGAGGGCATTGACCATGCTGCTGAGCGTATTCTTTATGAACTGACAGGCCTGCGAGATATTTATATGGAGCAACTCTACACGTTCGGAGATGTACACCGCCACCCTAATGGGCGTGTGATCACGGTGGCTTATTACGCGATGATCCGGCTTAACGGGCAAAAGGACCTGAAGCCCGTTACAAATTACGCACGTAAAGCATTTTGGGCACCTGTAAATGAATTGCCGGAACTCGCATACGATCACTCCCAGATATTTAAGAAAAGCCTGGAAAAGGTTAGGAGGAAGATCAGCTATCAGCCGATTGCTTTTGAACTGCTGCCCGAAAAATTCACGCTTACGCAGTTGCAGCATTTGTATGAAGTGATTTTAAACAAGAAGCTCGATAAACGCAACTTCCGTAAAAAGATGCTTAACTATGGAATTTTACGGGAGCTCAACGAGAAACAGCGTGGAGTATCATACAGGGCGGCTAAGCTGTATAAATTCGACCGCAAGAAATATATGAAGTTGTTTCAGAAGGAGCTGTCGTTTAGCAGGTAGTGTAGTGATCGGATGACCGCTGCTCGTCGGGATTTGCAATCCCGATGTAATAACCGCAGATTTTTAATCCGCATACAAGATTGATTTTTTATGCGGATTAAAAATCCGCTCTTGAATGTGCCGGGATTACAAATCCCGACAAGCATAAATCCCGCAATCATCCCCCGACAATATCAGGCATTATCCCGATTTCCGTCTACACATTATCCCGCTAATATCCATTAAACTAAGACTACATCAAGCAATCCCTTACCTTCGGCGTAATCTATAGCTGAACTGTAGCGATAATGGTGTGGTTTGTCCACGTATTCGGCAGTAACCGGGTTCATATGGATATAGTCGATCTTTTGCTGCAAAATTCAGGAGTATGAATTTCTTTAGCCTCATTGCCGTCTTGCCAGAATTTATAATCTTTAATTTTTGGATTGTATCGCCCTGCGAACTCAAATTGGTTCAGCATCCATTTTTTCCGGCTTTCAGTTTCTGTATTTATCTTCTCAATTATTTTTTTGTTTGTAATTTTTTTAAAGTCACGAAGGATATCAGACAACGTAAATTCATTGTCTTCTTTTACTCCTGCAATAAAATGCAAATGGTTACTCATTAAACACCATGCGTAAATTTCAAGTCCCTTAATTTGTTGACAATGCTTTAGTGCATCAACGATTATATGCTTATAAACTGGTCTGGTAAATACATCAACCCAGTCAATAACGGTCAGTGTTAAGAAGTACAAATAGCCTTGGTTGATTTTGTTATTGATCCCCATGCTATTAAGATCGGATAAAGTCGATATTTCAAAAAGGTCTTTAAACTTTTGGAAACCCATAAAGGAAGTGCGGTGGACATTGCGGATTACAAATCCGCTTTTAAATGTGCCAAGATTGCAAATCTCGGCAAGCACAAATATTTACTAGACGCTCATCAGGTTTGTAATCCTGATATAGAAAGCGGATTTTTAATCCGCCCTTATCGCGTCAGCTTAAGCATCCACAAAAAAGCCCTTTCATAATTATCATGAAAGGGCTTTTTTACTTTTGATAGTATGTTTATTGTTTCGCCAGGGCTTCGTCAACGTGGAACTGAACCAAGTCGTCGATCGGCGAACGCATGATCTTCCCTATTTGCATGCCATACTCTTCCGCTACCTCCTGTAAAATATTGCGGAAGTTATATCCAACAGAACCAATACAGTTAAAAGTATAGCTTTGGTAGTTTGGATAATGACTTACGAGGTTTCTGAAAAAATCTTCAAAAGATGATTTTACAACGTTGCGGGTATATTCGATATGAACATTGTTATCATAAGCAAATTTGCTGAAGCTTGCGCAAAAGCGGTTTGCGAGCGGCTGGGTATAAACCCGGTCGTTTACTTCATCAGGAGTAAGCTTATATGTTTCCCAGAAATTCTGACGAACAGGCTCAGGCATATAACCACGAAGGTAATCTGTCAGAAGTTTCTTGCCAATGTAACAGCCGCTTCCTTCATCACCTAAAATGTATGATGCCGAGTCGATATTATGAGCGATATCTTCACCGTCGTAAACGCAGGTATTGGTTCCGGTTCCTAAGATCGCCGCGAATCCTTTTTCTTTTCCAAGAAGTGCGCGCGCTGCTGCAAGTAAGTCGTGGCTTACGAAAACTTTGCTGGCTGGGAAGATTACTTTCAGTGCCTTTTCAATGATATGAGCTTTCTCCTCATTGTGAACGCCGGCGCCGTAAAAGTTTACTTCTGTTACTTTTGACGATTCGATATCCTGTGGCAGGTTTTTTCTTAACGAATCGATGATGTATTCGGTACTAACGAAAAAGGGATTATAGCCTTCTGTGTTGAAGTAATCTTTTTGTCCGTTATCATTTAGCAGGCACCAGTTAGTTTTGGTTGAGCCGCCATCAGCAATGAGGATCATATCTAAAAATTTTTGCGAAGGTAAAAATTAAAGCTAATTGTACAAATAACACTAAGTAATATAAGTCAAAAATGTTACGGTTAATTGGTGCCGTGTTATTTATAATTGTAAAGCTAAAATTATTTCTGAAAACTTTATAAAATGATCATTGATTTACGAAGCGATACGGTGACAAGGCCAACCAGTGGCATGCTCGATGCGATGTTTTCGGCGAAGGTAGGCGACGATGTTTTCGGGGAAGATGAGGCAGTTAATGCGCTGGAGGATAAAGCGGCGAGCATGTTTGGAATGGACTCCGCTATGTTCTGTCCTTCCGGAACAATGACCAATCAGATTGCTATTAAATGCTTCACACAGCCGCTTGACGAAGTGATTGCAGATGAAACCGCTCATGTATATCGGTATGAGGGAGGCGGGATCGCTTTCAACTCTTCAGCTTCCGTGCGGCTGCTTAATGGTGATCGCGGAAGGCTTAATCCTGAACTTATCAAATCTCATATCAACCCGGATAATGTGCATCATCCAAAGTCGAGCCTGGTGGTCCTTGAAAATACGGTTAACCGGGGCGGCGGCAGTATTTATACCATCGGACAAATAAAGCCTGTCGCTGATCTGTGCAAAGCCGAAGGCTTGAAACTGCATCTCGATGGCGCGCGACTTTTTAATGCATTGGTTGAGACAAATGACGATCCTAAAGAATACGGTAAACTATTTGATGGGATTTCTATCTGCCTTTCGAAAGGGCTCGGCGCTCCGGTAGGCTCGTTGCTGTTAGGAAGTAAGGAAACGATAAAATATGCCCGGAGAGTACGAAAAGTATTGGGCGGAGGCATGCGCCAGGCCGGGTTTCTGGCTGCAGCGGGAATTTATGCTTTAGACAATCATATCGACAGACTCAAAGAAGATCACCGGCATGCTAAAATGCTGGGCGAGGTCCTTACCGGATTGCCTTTTATTAAATCAGTAATGCCGGTGGATACGAACATCGTCATTTTCGAATTGGATGATACGTTCCCGGCTGAAGAATTCGTGATCAAACTGAATGAGCAAAATGTAAAATGTAACACGTTTGGCCATCAGATGATTCGTTTTGTAACGCATCTGGATGTAAACAGCGAAATGATCGACCAGGTAATAAATGTGCTAAAAAAGATAGATGTTTAGTATGGTAAGCAATCCTTATCGATCCTTATGTACATTCGTTTTGCCGGACGCGGTCCGGCATCTGTAAATCGTTTTAATTTCTATCGGATTCGTTTCCCGAAAAGTGCATAACTGGGTTTGCGGCCCGATAATTATCGATGCATCACTTCTTCAGTCGATCAAAATATTAAACGTGTCAAGCAATCCCGAAAGGTTATTATTTGAAAACCTGGCCTTCGTTATAGAATTTTTACCCGGATCGATCGAGAAATGTACTGCGCTCCGGAAATCACAGCCGTCCAGAACAGACTGGTCAAAAATTGCTCCCGAAAGATCGCAGTTTCCGAATATCGAACCGCTCATGTCGCTTTCTGAAAAATCCACGTCGACCAGTTTGCAGTCATTGAACGAAGTGTTTTTTAGTTTAAGTCTATAAAACGAGGAATAGCTTAGCATGCAATTGCTGAACATAAATGAAAGAAGGAAAGTATGGCAATGTTGAAAATGCAGGCCGAGAAGCTTGCAATTTTTAAAGCTTACTTCCCTGAACGCGGCACCCCTTAGTTTAGCCATGCTCAGGTCGCAGTTTTCGAATATGCAATCAGTAAAATAGAAACCCGACAGGTCATAATTGCTTAGCTGGCAACCGTCGAACCTGCATTTTTCATATTCTCCCTTAACCAGCGGTTTTGAATTGCCTGTATAAGTTTTGTTTTCAAAAGATTCCATACTGTTCTCTGGTGATAAATTATGCTTTACAATCCGTTGATAGCTCGCTGACGGCCTACCTGCTTGACCAGTAGGCAGGCAAATTTTTGGCATTATGGATACACGGATAAAGTTTGTTGGCATTTTGCAGGTCGGCATGAAATCCGGCGAGCGGTGGGTCGAAAAGAAATGCGGGCCACGCGTTTGACTTTGCGGCTGAAGCTTATTTCTTTTCTTGACTTTTTGCCCACTTTTTCGTCAAGGAAACCGACCAAAGGGAGCTCATGAAAGCCTTTGAAAAACAATTAATAACCTGAATAAAAGTGGGTGCCTCGCGGCGTAGAGCGGTCCCTCAAATCTGTCGCCATGGTGTGTCCGCACGCACCATCAAGTAACGTAATTCAGGTTGATCTTAGGATGCTATTGCCATGGTGCGTGTCCGCACGCACCATTTGGTATTTGCGCTTGCTTCCAAACTAGTCATAACTTTCTTTGCGGTCATAAAGCTATTTCACAAGATTTAATACCTCAGCAGTTACTTACCCCTCGGTAGATTATACTTTACTGATAACAATCAGCCCTGTCGACCAGTTCAACCTGGTTTGTTGAATGCCTTGGATTGCAGCCAGCTTTTCAACAAGTTGTTCCGCATTCTCATCATGGCCTGCCGGCCAGTTTGGCTGAGGCAGCATATCATCTATAATGTATAGGCCGCCCTTTTTTAAAAGACTAAGCGTCTCCTCCAGGATTTCATACTTTCCCGGCCAGGCATCAGCGAATATCAGGTCGAAACGTTTGTCCTGGTTGTTAAGGATCCAGTTTTTTGCGTCTTCACAGACAAATGTCAGGCGATGATCGTCCGCAAACATGTCCTGCGCTACCTGCTGGAACTCCGGACTATTGTCAATGGAAATGATCGTTGAATCCTGGTCCATTCCCTCAATGAGCCAGCTAAGTGAAAGTCCGGTGCCGGTGCCGATTTCAAGTATTGACCCTCCAGGTTTCGACGCTGCCAGGGTTCGTAAAAGGCTTCCTGTTTGAAGGTCGGAAGGCATGGAGAAATTTAATTCTGATGATCTGCGCTGGATTTCTTTTAAAATCTTCGGTGATACGGCCGGTAAATCATTCATGGTAATTGATCTTCTGTGTCCTAAAGTATAAAACTTCCGTGAAAATATTGATAAGCTAAAGACGGATCAATTAAGATTTTAAATGATCGTTTTTACAAAGCTGTAAATAAGGATAAATGCCAAAACTGTTTTTACAATATAACTTTCAACGTGATTAGAGCCTCGCGCTTGTTGTTTTGATACTTTTATAACTTTATGGAAAAGAGCCGTTTGCTTGTCCACCATCTCTTTACTGTCATAGTTGGCAAGGATGGACTCGGGTATAACGTTTCGCTTTAAATGAAGTGTTTTGAAACCATCCATACGGCTGATGATTTTATGAGTCATATCGCCAAGTGAGTCAGACTTGTCGATGCCGACAACTATTCCGGCTTTACTTTCTTCAATGATCTTTTTAACAAGGCTTTTGTTGCTGAAGACTGAAAATATTGGTGTACCCGAAAATATATTATTGTAGATCTTCGAAGCGTTATAATCGATATCTATGGAGCCGGGAATAAACAAGATATCGGCATTCTGTAAAGTAGAAAGTGCAGAAAGATAAGGTATGCGTTGCGGAATTTCAGTTACATTTTTTTCAATGCCTAACTTCCTTGCTAACGTCTGAACCGGCTTTAGGCTGGCTCCTTGGCTATAACTGGTGCCAATAAAGTAAAAATGATACTCGTCGTGATTTTCAATGGACTTAATGAACGCGAAGAAAAACGCCTGGATAACCGGTAGAAAATATTGATTAAGAACACCAATATAAACCACATTGATTTTGCCCTTCGTTTTATCGATAATCGAATAAGGAACGTTTTCGTCACTCACCACCTTAAAGTCATTTCGCGATGCTCCGAAAGGCAGAAGGAGGTTGGGCTTTCCTGCGGTTTCCGGGTAACGCTCGTTAAGCGTATCGATATAAGCCTGCGATACAGACAATATTCCGTCAAGATGAGGCGCGGTATACGCTTCAAGAAACTTATCCAATTTATAGGAAAACCAGAATTTTGCAGGCCTGTTACTTTTAGGCTTGTTCAAATGGAAATCATTTCTCCACGGATCCTGCATGTCAAGGATAAAAGGAACTCCATACTGTTTTTTCCAATGGCGCCCTAATGTGCAAACCTGGAACAGCGATGTAGAAAATAGTATGAGATCAAACTGTTCTGTTTTTAATAACTTATCTCCGGCTCTTTTAAAATAATAAAGAGATCTCAGTGCGAGACTTCCCAGGCCGATTAAACGCGTGAGTTTTGATGGCAAGGCCTTCACTTTAATTATTCGGATATTTTCCGGAATGGTATTTTCAAGAAGGTTGTCACGGTAACCCGACACATATTTTTCGTCAACACACATAATCACCGGTTCCCAGCCTTTATCCCTGTAATAAGGTAAACTCATGCGGACACGATGCATGTCGGGAGCATTGATGGGGGCAAAGTGTGGTGTGATGATTAAAAGCTTCTTCAAATTCTATCTCTTTATAGCATCATAAAAGCATCTGAACCACGAATAGGTTTTTGATAATTTCCTTATCATCGACTCTTTAGTATCCGATTGATGTATTCCTATACGTCTAAGCGTGTAACGGTTTTGAAACGCCCGGTAGATGCACAAACCATACAAATAACCTGCCGACTTCATTAGCTTGCGATAATTTTGCGGCACCGACGAGTAAGGATACGCTATTGAATAAACCGGTTTTTGTAAAATGCCTTCAAGTATAGTTTTAGAAGTGACAAGTTCCTCAAGACATTTAACTTCGCTTTCCTCCGCAAGCCGGATATGATGATAAGAATGACTGCCAATTTCCATCCCCGCCTTTGCAAGCGTTTCTAACTGTCCCTGGTCCATGAGCTTCACTTCGGCTGTATTGAACTCGTCGATATCCCAGGAGTTATTGTTGCCCATGTGGAACACAGGCATGTAAAATACTCCCCGCATTTTGCGTCTTATTAATTCGGGAATCGCAAAATCAAATAAGGCTGCGCTGCAGTCGTCAAAACTAATTATAACGGATTTTTTTAATATGGCGTTATCGGCGTTTTTACGAATAAGATCTTCAAAAACGATAGTTGTATAGCCCTGGCTTTCAATGCAGTCGAGCAGTAGTTTGAATTTTGCATTATCAATGCACATGAGTTTTCCCGATGGATCGGGATTTTTACCTACATGATGCAGCATCAGAATTGGAATGTTCATAAAACAGAATTGAAGCGGGCGACTAAACCAGGCCTGAGATTTCATCCCCAAGGGCCGATGTTTTACCTAATATTATCGTATAGAAATTTCCCCCGCCAAAATTAAAGGGTCAAAATATTGTTACGCTAAAAGAGTCCGCTTGCACGATAGCGGGTGAAAGGGAGAATAGTGCGCGTTTTGTGGATTTGGATTCCCGGTTTAGGAATTAAGCCGATTTCGGAAAGACATTACCTTGGTTAAGGGCTTTTATATTATTTTTAACGGCTATGAAACAACTGTTTATCGATAGGTCTTTAGGTAAAATTCGTTCATTATTGCATAGGCTGGTACTGGGTAAAATGGGATTCGGGAACAGGGTGTCCCGCAGTATCTGGGAAAAGCAATTTGCGGGAACAGCCTGGGATTATCTGAATGATCCTGAAGAAGCGAGACACTACCTGCAGATCGTTGAGTTTTATAGGAAATATGGGGACTCTGGAAATGTGTTGGATATAGGATGTGGAAAAGGCGTTCTTTACAATTACCTGGAAAAAGATCTTTTAGCGGAAAAATATATTGGTATCGATATATCTCAGAATGCAGTATCAGCGGCTCAAAAACAATATCCTGGAGTTTTCTTCCGGCAAGCCGACTTTGAACATCAGCGGCTCAATGAAACAGCGGATGTCATTATTTTCAATGAAACGCTCTATTATTTCAACAGGCCTTTGGCTAAATTGAAAGAATGTGAAGCTAGTAATCTGAATGCTAATGGCGTTTTTATAATATCAATGTGTGATTTTTCAAATCATTCCATCATCTGGGAGCAGCTTGAAAAAAGTTACACTTTATTAGACGAAAAAGAGATTATAAATAGCAATGGCCAGAAATGGTATGTCAAAGTTCTGAAGCCTCAACCGCCTGATACTAACTACTAACCACTTACTACTTACTACTCAAAACTCTCTCCCTGACTCTCACCGCAGGATTGCCCTGGTATATCCCGAAAGCGTCCAGGTTCTTAGTAGCAATAGAGCCGACAGTTAAGATCGAGTGTGATCCGGCCGTGACCCCCGGACAAACAACCGCGCGGGCTCCGATCCAGGACCCTTCTTCTAAAACGATTTCCTTTGTGATCAGATCGAAATTGACAGATTTATAGTTATGATTTCCAGTTAAGAGCATAGCATCCTGGGAAACACAGACATTCTTTCCGATGCGGACATATGCCAGGTTCTCGATATAGCAGTCGGCAAGCCACGAATGATCATCAATGCTCAATTTCCACGGTGCCTTGATATAAATACCGGGTTTTATACGTACGTCCCGGCCGATCTTCGCGCCGAAAAGTTTTAGTATTGCTTCAATAATCACGCTGAATGGAATAATACCCGAGCGTATAAAAACCACACTAACAAGATACCATAAGAATATTTTGACGGATGATGCTCCCCGGTCGTAATCACCGGTTTCGAAATCTTTTCGTAATTGAACTTTATTCAGGTCCGTTTCGTTTCTATTCTCCATTTCCAATTCCCAGTTCTTCGTTTCTTACTCCACCGTCTTTTTAATCCGCGCATCCTTCCTCACGATCCACCAATACATCACCCCAAGCAAAATCACATAAAGCACGATATTAAACAGCGTATGATGGTCCATCCCCAGCGAAACCTTGTTCCAGTAAAGCGACAAAAGCACAAAACGAATAATATTCAAAACCTGGATCAGGATCAATCCAAGTACAAGAAACAGCCACTTATCTTTAAACGGCTTTGGCCAGGCCAGCACAAACGCGGTAAAAAAACTCATAACCCCGTAACCAAGGCATGAATAAATGAGAATAATTCCTCCATGTCCGGGAACACTCAGAACTGTATCTGTCGTCATCGACGAATAACCCAATAGGCTGAGTATCTTAGCAGATAAAAACAGCAGAATATGTCTGAACCAACGGATATAGTTCAGGTGCTCATCTAGAAAAGGAAAATATAATCCTCCTTTTGCCGTGATTCCGATATATAACAGGTTGAACCAGTATAATCCGGCAAACAGTATCAGGAATAAAACAGCAAAGCGGGTTGCAGGATCCTTGAACCACTTATTTCTTAACATCGTCAATATGACTCTTTTTATTTAACAGCTCATCAATCTTCACATCCACGATAAGCCGAAACCAGAAGCCTTGCAGGAAATGAAATAACACGCCATTCTTACCATCAAGTATGCCAAGTTTAATGATCATCCTGTAGAACAGGTAAAAAAACGGGCGGACATACAGGGGGAGCTTCCACCAGATATTTTTAAGAAAAGCGATGCGTTCATCCGGGTTGCCAAACAAATTTCGCTTAACCGATTGCGCCCGAACGGCGTTCATTCGCTCGATTTCTTCATGGGCTACCAGGTCGCTGTAGCGGTTGTGTTTAGAGATCCAGAAACTGATCTCGTTCTCCTTCAGGTTTTCTTCCAGGATATGCCCGTCTTTCCAGGTCACAGTTTTCCCCGGCACAATAAACCGGTGATCCATGTTTTCGTTCAGGTCGGATTTGCCGACACCGGTACGAAACATCTTCAAAAGATATTTTGGGTAATAACCTCCGAACCGCAGCCATTTCCCCTTAAAGAAGTTTTTACGGTTGAAGTAAATGCCGTCTGTATCCCTGTAATCAGCGTCATTGAAATTTTGCAGCCGTTCAAATAGTTCTGGTGTAACGATCTGATCCGCATCCAAACCGATTGTCCATGGCGTTTCAATATTAAACTGTTTCAATGCCGCGGCCCACTGCTTGGGATGATTTTCAAAAGGATGATAAGCGACTTGCGCTCCGTACTCTTCACATATAGTTAATGTTTCATCGGTGCTGCCAGAATCGAGTATATAAACGTGAGCTTCCAGCCCTTTGATCGATTTAAGGAGGCGGGGGAGGTGAAGCTGTTCGTTGAAGGTTAATATAACGAAGGAAAAGTGTAGATTCATCGGGATATTTACTGCGCGTAATTGTTAACCGAATTATACAGTTGAAGATATTTGCTGGTTAATGCTTTTTCTTCAAAATCTGACTTGATTTTTGATGGCGCCGCTTTCCGAATTTCTTGAAGTTTCTCACGATTTTTATTGACATCTAAAAGCGTCTCACGAATATTTTGAACGTTGACTGAACTGACCCATCCGAAGTCATTTTCTTTCACATAGTCGGATAGACCCACCCGATTGCTCACTAATACAGCTGTGCCCATCGCAAGGCTTTCGATGACCACATTCGCGAAGTTTTCGTCGTAGGAGGGCAGTATTAATAGGTCATGATTTTTAAGTATGTCCCATTTCTCATCCTGATCAACCTGACCTATCCAATGGATACGCGGTTCGAGACCTGATGATTTACTCTTGCTTTTTAATGTCTCAACGTAGCTCTCATCTCCTGAGCCCGCGACAGTAAGAATCCAGCTGATTTGCAGTTCGCTAAGAGCATCAAACAATAGATCAAGCCCTTTTTTTTCTTCTATGCGTGAAAGAAATAATAGCCTTAAAGGTTGTTCCTCTGATTCATAACTAATAGATGGTACTTGCTCGTTTCGAACACGAGGTATCTTAACAAAGTTCGGAATGATGGTAATACTTTTCGGATGTTCTACGAGATGCAGGATGTCTCCTTTTTCCTTTTCACTGGTCACATGAAAATGGCAGTATTCAAGTAAAGTCTTCCCGAGAAACCGGTGGATGTTATCCTTGACGCCCGCGTTGCGATTGCCGAATGAATATCCGCTTAACGTTCCTCTTGGACTAAGAATAACCGGCGTATTTTTCCATTTCGCAATCAGACAGGAGAAGATTGAAACAAGGTTCCACCAAGCGTGAATGTGAACGATCGGTTTGGCCGGAGTGCCGTCACTGCGAGGCATGAAGCAGTCTCTCTCTCTAATCTTTTTTTTATAAATTTTGGGTTGCTTAAGCTTCTTCCATAAACCCCAATATAAAGCCGGGCTAAAATGCGTATGGTCTTTCGTTAAGCGTTTAAAATAGGTAACAGGAACGCCATCTACATATGTGGTTTTCCCTGGCTCAACGTTCAGCTCCTGCAGGCCGTTTGCGGTCGAGGTCAGGACCTCAACCGTCACCGGACTGAGCGCTTGTTCGTCCTCTGGCGTGGGAGTCAAGGTGGATGTCACACTGAGCGCAGTCAAAGTGCCAGCCTTAACCAACTCTTCACATAATTTCGATACCGACATCGTTGGCCCACCATATATGTAAGCAGGCTTGTAGGAAGCGGAAATTTGGAAGATTTTCATTTATGGTGCAAGGACAGGCAGTGTGTTATTAAAGATCAACTTATCTTTTTACAATGATGCCAAAAGACTTGAGGGCGTAAAATACCAGGAACATGCTAATATAACTCCAGAAAATAGCGTTAAAAATAAATTCAAAGCTATTGCCCCGCCAGAATATTTGAAAAAGGCCGGTAAACATTACTGCCGTACCTAGAAAGTATCCTCCGAAAATCGATTCGGCTTTAATAGATATCTTCTGTGCAAGGAACCCATATAAAAAAAGTCCAACCCATACACCGATCATGCCCCCGGATAGGTAGCAATCAACTATGTAGGCTGGCTTTGCGGAAACAACAGCGTCTTCGCTTACAACACCGGCAGCATATACGCGTTGCATAACGAGTTCTTCTGTAACCGGTTTAGAAAGCCATATAGCTCGTGGTATGATCGCTTCTGCTGATTGCTTTAAAAGGCTGAAGTGATAAAAAGGGACTTGTTGAGGTGTGGATTTCGCAAACTGAGTAAACATCTCGATTTCGGAGATACGGCTGGTCAGGAAAGCCCAGTTATCTTTTCTGATATCTTGCTGCAAATTTTCATTGTTAAAAACGGCATCTAATGCCTTATCCCTTGCAAGCTGTGACGATTCACCTGAAAAAGCGCTTTGACGAAAAACTGCTATGAATGTTGGCAGCACAACAAAAAGCGCAATCAATGCGGCGCCGAAAACAGGGTATACTTTTTTCCCGTAAAGCGGTATCAAAAAGATTCCTAGTAGTAACACGCTTACAATGATTGGTTCCTTAAAACCAGAGATAAGGGCCTGTAAGAAGTTTAAAACAAACAAACCGGCGCTGACTACCGTATTTCCTTTTCGGTTTTCTCGGAGTGAGTAAGCAAGCGATAATGTGCCGGCTACAAAACTCAAACCTGTTGCCTGCACACTGAACTGTGACAGGGCGCCCACCGATCTGAACACATAACTTAAAGGAAGGCTAAGCAACGCCATTTTAAGCAGGAAATTGCTCATTGAATCGACGTGAAGAGAATATTTGTTTTCTATTGGGTAACTCATCGCGCTGATAAGGCCGTGCGCCAGCGCTGCATGCCCCAATACGTAGTAACGTTGACAGCGCGCAATGTCTGCAAGCGCACCCGTTGTATCATATTCTGTACCTACATAGGTAAAATACTCGTAGCCCAATGTATTCATGTAGTAGAATATAGAGGTGCAGGCCATGTACCCGGCAAATATAATATGCGTTAACAGAAACGGTCTTAACAGTTGCTGTTCCGCAGGCAGGTCAGTTGGAAGTTTTTTCAGTTTACCGGTAAACGAGATATAAAATATATAAAAAGATCCCATCCATGCTGTCAGGTAGGATGCATTTGGGAAATCCATAAGCAGCAGCGCCAATATAAATGGAAAGTACAGGATTAAATACTTAAGTGGATTGCTATTATCCTTGTTCATTCAATTCTTTAACGAAAACTTGTACTTGTTTTTTAAAACTCCAGTCGCCGATAATCTTATTTGAAACGCGCCCCATTTGTTGCAACACTTTCTTGTTAGATAATAAAGCCAATTTATCTATGAGGTCAGCCAAATCTCCATTCCTGAATATATATCCATTTTCGGCATTCTTCACAAGATCAACGGAACAGCCGACTTTATCGGATACAAGTACCGCTTTCCCTGCCGCCATAGCCTCATTAACAGCTAATCCCCATGTTTCGCCCGGGCCCTTAGACGGCAAGCAAAAAAGATCACAGGCCTGGTAAACTACGGGCATTTGTGTCTGGTTTTGGAAATCCATGAAATGTATAGTTGATTTCTGTGGGCTATTTGCTGCTTTCTGCTTTAAGCTTTCTTCTAAAATCCCATTACCCACAAACAGCAGGCGAATACTTCTTGTCTCGCTGAGCGGAGTCGAAGCGCCAACCTCAATTTCTTTTGTCGCACCCATCAATCGCGAAGTGAATGTCATGCTAAGCGGAGACAAACTACCATTCCCAAGTTTAATGAACGCTTCCATCAACAATTCCGGATCTTTTTTTGGCTCGAGTTTTCCGGCAAACAGGATCAAAATGTCTTCCTCTTTAATATCCAGGTTTTCACGAAGCTTTCTTGCTTCATCGTTTCTGTTCTTTGAAAACCGATTATTGTCGATGGCATGCGGAGCAAAAACCAGCCGCGATTCCTTTAATCCGTATTTCAGGTAGTAAGCTTTATTCGCGGTACCTACATAAAATACTTTATCTACATGCTGGTACACCCAGCGAAGTAAAAGGCTTTTTGCGATATTTTTTAGCCCACTGCTTTCATCCAGTAAAGTCGAATCGCCGCGAAACCAAACCGGGACTTTTCCTTTAAAATATCGCATGACTTTGAGATGGGACGCATAACTCCAGCCATAAACAAGGATCGCATCGGGTTTGAAATCTTTTAGCCGATGAATGATCTCCGGATTTTGTATCCCCTTAAAATGGTGGCTGCCCGGATCCGCTGCGGTGTTTTTTAAAAACTCGTAAGCATAGCCATCTAATAAAGGCAGATCCCAGGCAATGGTTTTACCGAAATCCGGATCGTGCTTTGGTTTATTGCCTTCTTCTCCCCAAGTATAGAATACCTTTATGTTCGCTTTTTTAGCAAGAAAACGGAATACCGGTGCGTAGTATTGAATTGGATGAGTTGTGACTATTGCTAATTTCTTCAACCTACGATCAACTAGTTGGACAACGTTATTTTACTTCGGCTTGGGAAATACCTATCTCTCAAACTTAAAAATGGATATTCAACGATTTTACTAAAAGCAATACCGGTGATAAAACAAATTAAAAGGTAGATAGGTAAGTACAAAATCTCGCTTTTAAAAATTAGATGGATACGTTGTGCAATAACGCCGAGCGCTGGATGTATGAGATAGATTGAATATGAAAATTGTCCCAGATAGGCTAATCTTCGAATCATTTTGTTGTGTTCCAAATATTTTCCATTCATTAAAATCAGAATCACAAAGCCAAAAGCTATTGAGTTTAAGCTTAAATAAATCAAATTCAATATTCTGTAATCTCTTAAGAAGATATAATTTGAAATAATTATCAGCAAACTTGTCGTTAAGATGATTTTCTTATATCTCATCAAAAACTTGAAAAGTTTATTTTGAGTGAAAAAGCTTAAATAAATTACCACACCGAAAAATATTGAATCCAATCGCCCGTGCGTCATTTGAAAATCTCGTTTCCAGTCTTCTTGATAATGAGTATAATTATAAAACCTAAAACAGATACTAAAAATTAGCAATGCTGAGTATATAACTAAGATCCATTTAAAGTCAAATTTTTTATAATAGATTAGAATCACAGACAATATGCAGAGCAAAATATAAAAATGTTCTTCAAAACTTAGCGACCAAAACCAGACCCTACTTGAATAAGAGGTGTAATTCGATAAGAAAAAAGCATCACTAAGCATGCCTTTCCAGGAAAAACGATGTGTAAAATATTGATATACACAGGCGATTGTTAAGAAAATATAATAGGAAGGGTAGATCTTAAAACCCCTTCTGATCAAAAAAAGTTTGGGATTAAAAGATTTGTATTTGGTATACTCATTAATAATTAAGCCCGATACCAAAAATCCACTTAACACAAAGAATAATTCTACACCTAAATACCCAGGGCTAATCAAGTTATAATAAGGGCGTTCGCACTTAATATCCGAATGACTTAATAATACAATTAAAATGGCGATAAATCTTAAAAAATCAAGACTTTGGTTTCTTTGTAGCATGAGCGTGTAACGGGATTAGGTTGGTGTTGATCAATTCTTTAAAGCTATTGTTTAATTATTTTGTTTAAGATGGTCTGCCAACCTATTGCATAATGCGAGTAAGGTGAGAGTGGGATTAGAGTGCGAACCTGTTGGAAACACAGCAGTACTCGCTACAAATAAGTTTTGAGTATCCCAAACTTTTAGATTCTGGTCTACAATGCCATTTTCAGCTTTTTTGCTCATCTTGCAACCACCCATATGATGGTTTACGTCTGAAAGCAGCAACTTCCATCCCGAATTATCAGGATCGATCTCCGGCCTTATAATTACTTTTCCGAAGCCTAATCGTTCTAATTCTTCCTTTACAATTGAGGTAGCAGCTAAAACAGTGTTCCAGGTAGGTCTACTAATGTCCCAATGTACTTCCAATTTTGGCAATCCCATTTCATCAGAAATATCGCTTAAACGTAAATAGCTTGTGTCAATAGCATTCTGTTCAACCATCAGCGAAATTTCAGGAGTAGTTTTAATCTTATAGAAAAAAGATTGTAAACTATAAGCATATGCGCTTAAAGCAAATTTTGGTAAAAAAGGTACCAGTGATAAGGCTTTTTTTAGATCAAATTTCTTCAAAAGAGCTTTAACCTTTTCATATAGATCAAAATCAGATGGTGGACTAAACAAGATACTTACAGAGCAGTTTAATAAGCTTGATTTTAATCTCGTTTTCTCAGCCAGACTTAATCTTAGCGATATTTTTTGATGATTAATATGATGTGTGTTAAAATACCGCTGTAATTTGAATTGTTTTTCTGTTTCAACATAACCAACAGTAATGCATGGATGATCCATGAAACCTTTTCCAAGTAACTGGAAATTATTATGTTTAGCGAATAGATTAGAGTGATTTAACAAAAGCCGGTTACATTCTACTGCTCCGCCTGCCAAAATTAGATTTTTAACGTCAAGCGTCTTTCGGAATCCATCGAAGTTTATGAGTTCGATCTTTTGAACGCTTTCTCCGCTATGACAGAGATTAGATACAGTAGCATTGTACAACACAAACACATGCTTTTCAAGATGCTTTTGATAAAGTTTTTTGAAGTTGGGTTCTTTGGCCCATTTAGAAACATGATAGCTTATTAGGGTGTCATTAAAACCAGGGTCCCGCAATTTAATTCTTGACAGAATTTCTGGCCCATAATAGTCATTGTCGTGGATACCCATAAAAGCATTCGCGGCTTTATAATGTGGTTCAAGATCTGCCAATTCAATTGGCCAGGAATCTACATCTTCTCTAGATGGATGACTGAAATCAATTGCGGAAAAAGGAAGCGACTGACCGCCCCAAGCCAATGTTGTTCCGCCTACCGCACGTTTTCTACCCCAGCTAATGCCTCCCATCGGTAAACCTGTAGAGATTACATCATTAAGCGCCTGATAACGTTCTTCTAAATCAAACAATCCACTTTCAATTAGGAGAACTTTATATCCAGAGTTGGACAAGTTTACAGCTAAAAATATTCCTGCTGCGCCTGCGCCAACTATTGTATAGTCGAAATTTTCGGGAATATTTAGTGTTAACGAATCTTCAAACCTATGAAAAGGCATAATCAATCTCTTGTTTTAAATCAACCTTGCTCCAGGTTTCGAACCGTGTCAATTGCTTTAGATTTTCTTCCAGGTGTATCGGCGATGTGGTAGAGAACAGAATTTTTCCGGATGGATTTTTTCTGTGTTCGTGCGACAATATAATGCCGGCAAGCTCGGGTTTGGTAAATTTATCGTTGGTATTTATCTGAGATAAACCTTTTAATACGCTATGGTAGATGTGAGTTTTGTCAGGATGCTGTAATACAAAATCATCTGACCTGGTATCATGAGGGCTGTTTTCATATTGTATGACATCCCAAATATTAAGATTCTTTTCTCTGGCTGTATTATGGAAATTTGTTGCTAAACCAAGTTTCGCAATTCTTCCGTCTTCCTTTAGCGAAATTAAAAAAGCTAATGCATCTTCCGTTAAAAATTCACTCAGTCCTTCATGGAGTAAAAAACAATCGATATAATCCGTTTGAAGATTTTCAAGGCTTTGCTTAAAGCTCTTTTCTATTTCTTTACGTTCTATTATTCTCGGGAGGAGGTCGTGTTGTTCCGGTTTCAGATCCAAACTACCGGCAGACGCATGATTGACTCCTTTCAATTTGTACTTAAGCCAAAGCATTAGATTGAGGGGCAAACGCGAAGGCTTTATTTCGCTTAAACCAAATTTTGTCGTTACTATTACTTCACTGCGCTTGTTTTTTATAAATGTTCCAAGAATGCGTTCAGAATATCCTTTACTGTACACCGGTGCAGTATCGAAATAACGTATCCCCGAGATATAGGCTTTATCCAAAATAGTCAACGCAGAGCGCAAATCTTTTTGGCTTGCCAAGGCTACACAACCAAAACCGAAGTGTTGGTTGATTAAATCGCTCATAAAAGTTTATGGTTTAATTTAACTTGGTTTATTTGATATAGCTTTAGCCAGCGCATCTGCGAGAATACTAGTCACATTTTTCGCCGAATAAGCATCAAAAGCTTTCTGATTGATTTGACTGGCATCAAACGTTTCCCTAAAGGCTAGGAAGCTTGTCCACTTATTTAATAAAAATTTACCAATCTTATCTAAACCTGCTTCCCCATCAAACGTAAGTGTGAGGCCAGCTCCGGTACTTTCAATTACTTTACATGCCGAACTAGCCTGGTGAAGCACAGCAAAAACAGGTTTTTGACTTAATACCGCCTGATAAACTTTTGAAGGGGTATAATGCGCTTCGGTACTCCCAATGATAAACGCTCCATCGGAAGCATTTAAATGTGTAAGTACCTCTAAATAAGGAATACGTTTTGGGTATTCAAAAATAACGCTTTCCCAAAGTCCGTATTTCGAAGCCAGCGCTTTAATATTATATGATTGAGCATCATTGGGTGAATAACCACTTCCAATAAAATGGATTCGTATATTTTCGAAATGTTTCAGGTTGGCAGCTAATACTTTAAGGACTTCTTCAAGTGGTTTATAGGCTTTTGGTAACATAGCACCGGCATACACGAAGTCGAAGGTGCCGGGTTCCTTTTTGAAGAGATAAGGTTTTAAGCCCAACCGTTCAACCATTAAGTGATCTTCTGCTTCGCCGCCATAAGGCATAGACGCAGTGACTACTTTATTTTTTAAATGCGGGTTGCGTTCAAGCACCGCCTCGTAATATCCCGGAGCCACTCCGGTAATCAGGCTTACTTTTTTTACCGCCAGGGGTTCAAGCCATTCGCCTAATTTCATACTGCCATAGGCTTTGCTGATCTTCTTTTCAGTTCCTGGCCACCGGTGCACCCATGGGTCGATATAATCAATGCCATATGGAATACCGGTCTTACGTGATATTATCGGGCCAAGTAGAGCGGCAAAATTGGACGGAATCGGAATGTATAAGAAATCTATTTTTTCGCTGCTGCAAAGGAAAAGAATTCTTTTAAGCATTTGTCTGAAGCCACGAATGCCAATATCGCCAATCAAACGGATATTCTTTGTGCTGCTAGCGGCGACTTTTTCAATACGCAGGCTGGCTGGTAATAATTTTACAAGATTAGGATCTAAAGCCTCTTCATAATAAGCTTCGTCCACAGTAACGATAATCGGTTCCCAGCCGAATTCAGGCAGATGCTTAGCAAATAAGCGGCTGCGGTGTACTGCCGCAAGATTAGATGGTGGAAAATGAGGGGAAACGATGATTACTTTTTTCAATATTAAAGCGAATCAATAAGGGGGGTTAATTTATTGAGTATTTGTGAATGAGTGGGAGAAGATTTAGCGATCAATTCAGTCTGTCGTATTGCTTCGTCAATTTTTTGCTGATCAAATGCTTCTGATTTTATCAGCTCAACGATTTCTGACGGGTTGTTACCGACTAAAATCTGGCCTTCTTTCCATTCGTATCCACGAGTACCTATAGCAGTTGAAATTATGGGCAAACCTAGTCCCAAGGCCTTGCCTAATTTTGTGCTTACTCCCCTGGAATAGTAAAATGCAAGATTTAAAAAGAACGACCAGGTTCCGACCTCCGCGCGAAGGTCATCTTCTTCTAAAAACCCGAGGTAACGAATAAATGGATACTTGACTGGCAGGGTTTCACCTCCACCTCCAATCAATACAAAATCTACGGCAATATTTTCTTGTTGTAGTTTATTTGCAATTGCCTCTATTGCGTAATAATTTGGATGATGCGTCATATCGCCAATAAAGCCGATTCTGCCTCTTTTAGGGGTATGTTTGATGGTTGTTGCTGTGATGACACGTGGGATCATCATTGTTTGCTTAGCATTCAGCCATTTTTCTATAGCATCTTCAACCGGAGAAACAGTTAAAACTAGATCGATATAGTCCTTTTTATAACTCGCCTCTTTTTTTAGCAAGTTTCCAAGCTTGTAAGATGAGGTTATCCGTTTGAGTAATGGTTGACTGGAGTTAAAACGTGTAAAATTATGAACAAAGTCCCCGGAATCGTTTCCATGGGAAAGCATGATAACTTTCGCTAGATTTCCAAATCGTTGCTTGACAATTTTGGTCAAATTCATCGTTTGGGTCATATTGAAGGCAAAAACTGTAGGTTCCAATACCTGGATTTTCTCAATCTTAGCCAAAAACTCTTTTTCTGAATATAAGTTATATGCATCGACTCCTAATTTTGCAGTAATTTTAAAAGCAAAGTCTTTTCGGAATTTTACTTCTATAACCTCTACATCATAACCGACTTTGAAAAGGTTTAAAAATTCAACTGTACAAAGTTTTACACCGCCTTCGGCATTGTTGGAGCTGATATATCTTTGGTCAGTGATGAAATAGCATTTTTTCATGTTGGAGTAAATAGGCAGTAATTTTTAGATTATGAATAAAATCGCATTCAATAAAATTTATCGGATAATTCCTATAAGCCTAATTTAAATACCAAGAAATTTTTAATGATTTATCAAATTATAGAAATATTCTCTGTACCCAGAGTGAACTTTTACAAAAGGATGGACTTTCTCAATATAATCTAGATAATATAAATTCCTGGCCCATGCACAATAGTGCTCCGCAACTAGAGAACTGTAAAGGTTAGCGTCAAAGGTTGGATGCTGTGTATGCATCCTGTAAGACACATCAACTGTATCGAGCATTGGAAAGCAATCTCCTAGTTTTTGAAGTGCCATACATTGGACGGTTTGACTTTGTGTCCAGTTGTTTTTTGATATTAGACCATGGGATAGTATCTCTTCCAAGTACTTGAAGACTATTTTTTTGTTGGGAAACAGTACCAACCCTGCGTTGAATTGATATGGTATTGATTTATTTAGGTAGCGTTCCATATCTTCACTGGAATATGAATATGCTGGACCCCGATCAACGTTGTAAAAACTATTAACGCTTCCATTTTTGATCAGTTGCTCTATGAAATCAGGTTCAAGAAAATATGGATTATTAAAAAATAAAATGTCGGTGTCGACCTGAAGACAATAGCGTGTTTTGCAAAAAAAAGCCAGGTCAGTCGATTGCAAGTTAACATTTGCTTTTTCTCTGAATTTTTTTAGGTTAGAAAAATTATTTTGTAAATAATATTCATTAATAATTCGGTCAGCTTCTTGTCTAACTATGATTTTGACTCCTAAAAAAGATGTTTCTAATAACTTAATATCAGATGCAGTCAATGAGCCGTCATCATGTATTTCCAACGGATATTTGATAGAAAGAAACCTGTAAAGACTCTTCAACGTAGCTAGGGCCATATTTATTGAATTGTGACTTGTAAGTACAGAAATCGTCAACAATTCAGATTCGTCAAGTTTATATGAGATAGTATTTGCCAGTTGAACATTGAAACGTCTTATGTAAAATCTTCGAATGAGGTTATAGTATTTTGTTTTTAACCAGTTATACATTTATTTAAGAGAACAGTGTTTTTTCAAAATTAATTGATAATGTTTTTTATTTGTTTGGTTAGTTTCCAGCCAAGTAAACGTACCATTTTTTTAGTAATGCCGCCAGCTTGAAAACCTATGGTGGGTTTGGTCAGCTTGTTAATCTTCTCTGATGCAATATTGATCAAGTCTGAATTAGCTGGGTAATTTTCGTATATGAAATTTTGAAGCATGTTTGCACATGACAATTTTACTTTTTGATCCTCGGGGAAAAGTTTTAGGGCCTGGTCTATACCAGATATTAATGATGATAAATTTGAACGCTGATACTGCCAACCAATTATTCTGGAAGACAGCCCTCCAATACCGGACCTGTAAAAAAATGTAGCTTTATCATTGTATAAAATATGACCAGCATCTGCGAAAATCCTGCAATAAAAATCGAAATCGTCATTTAGAGTCAGATCTTCATTCCACAAACCAGCGCTGGCGATAAGTTTGCGTGGGACAAATACTCGCCCCGGCGGTGTCATATGTCTAGAAAACATCCAATAATCGGCTATCCACTGATAAAAAGTTAAATTTTCTTTTATAATGAACTGATCCTTAGTAAACGATTCTATTTTATTGTTGTAAAATCTTCCCCATGAGGAAACTACAACATCGTCGGTTGAACCGCTAATCATGTTGACTTGAGATTGTATAAAATCTGGTTGCACATAGTCATCCGCGTCGAAAAATACAATATATTTCCCACTGCTTTCTTGATAAGCTTGATTCCTGGCTGCCGACGCGCCTTTTCTTAATGCCTTGAAAATCTTCAGCCTGGAGTCCTTAAATTTCGAAATCTTCTCCCAGCTATCATCGGTCGACGAGTCGTCGACAATTATTATCTCGATGTTGCTATGCGACTGATTTAAGAGGCTATCGAGAGTCGTTTCAATATAGGAGGATGCATTGTAGCATGGGATGCAGATGGAAACTGAATTCTCTTCACAAGTCAGACTTTTTTCCATGCGATATTGAAATAATCCTTTTTTGATAGATCAACATAATGTTGCAGCGTACCTTTACAGGTGTTAACATCTTTTTCAGATGGATTAACGATATAATCATTTGAATTTAAGACAACAGAAGGTGTACTTCCTATAATCATAGCTGAGAGGGCCTGCTCCAAATAATACGATTTACCTTCACTATTTTCGAGTTCATCAACCCAGTATTCAAGCTTTTCCCAATTAATATTATTACTTTTTAAACCGATGGCGCCAACATTTACAAGATCGGGAATTACGGTATTACAGATTGCTTCAAGTTTTGCTTTTGGATAGCCGTAAGATTCCATGCAGTCTACCATATGTAGTGTAAGCTGAGGGTTTTTTAGCCATGCAATTAGTTCCTCGGGTTCAGCCCAAAATAGCATATCGGAATCAAGTACCAGTTTGAACTCCGGCCCGCCGTCGAATAAATGTACATCTGTAAGCTTTTTTATATGAGGATATTCAGCTCGCTTACGATTCAAAACCGGGAACGTTGTTTTAGGCAGATAGTTAGCGATCTTATTTTCAATTGTCTTACTATCAATAATGATGGCTCCGGGCAACTGGCGTTTTACCCGAGAAATTAATTCTGCATCAAAACTGCCATCGTCTACCAGATATATGCAGAATTTTTCGTTACAGTATTTTGAAAGCGACTTTAAACAGAATAAGGTTTGATATAAATATTTTTTTCCTGTTAAAAAGTAAATCGGTAAACCATCATGAAAGCATTTTATTGGGGAAAAAGAATAACTTGCGCTTTCCATTTCTGTTTTACCAGCCAGCATTTGCTCGTAAGCTTTTTTTCCTCCAAAACGATTCATTTCCTGCCAACGAAACTTTGGTTCCCGATAGATTTTATCTACTAATTTTTGGAACATTTTATAGAATCATAGGTAAATAGCAATTCTGATAAAAGCTTCAAATGTATTGTTTCTGGATTAAAATAATTGTTGAACTCTGTGATTTTGACATTAGCTTTTTCAAAAATGTCAGAATTATCAATAATATGCTTTAAGCTTTCCAATTCGTAGCTTTCAATATACAATGGCCATTTATTTTTGATACTCCAATTTCCTAAAGCAGACTCTTTTGGTGCAATAGTAATTGTAGCAATACCTAATCGAGTATATTGAATAAATTTACTTGGGAAACAGGTTTTTATCCATGGCATTTCGTCAATCTTTTCGGGATAAGGAATAATGCATGCATCGCAATTTTCTAGAAGATATTGATTAGATTCATCAGCGGTTTCAAACAGCTCTCTGTATGTGACATTTTTGTATTTGGTACATAAAAATCTGGCTTGTTCGTTATTGCCAATTAAATGCAATGAAATAGCCATTTCCTCTAATAATGCAGATAATTTGTCGAGGTAAGGAATAATCTCAGTATATAAGGAACCGGAGTATCCAATAGATAAAATTTTTGACTGCTTTCTTAGAGAAGCTTGAGTCAATGCAACGATCTCACCCGGAATAGGGTATAGTATTTCGAATTTTTGCGAATACTCTGGCCAGTTATCTTTGAAGGCTTCTGAAGCGATAAAAACTTTCTTACTTGCATCCAATATCTTTTCAGTATTTAGTTTCATTAAATACGATGACTTATGGTTATGCAATTCAAGAGTATCATCGTGAAAAAAA
The DNA here is from genome assembly GCF_009834875.1 of Hufsiella arboris. GTDB lineage: Bacteria > Bacteroidota > Bacteroidia > Sphingobacteriales > Sphingobacteriaceae > Hufsiella_A > Hufsiella_A arboris. The sequence goes on from NZ_WVHT01000010.1 coordinate 83,361, forward strand.
CTTATCAATGGAATTTGTGTCTTTTCCTGAACAAACGCGCAAAATGGCGCTAAAAAATCTCCGTATACATATCCAACCAAATTTGTTATCTGATATTCTTCTATGATTTGTTTAACATGGTTGTTAAAATAATCCCAAAATCTTATTTTTTGCGAAACGCCGGTTGCATGGTATGGGGGATAATACCATTTTCTGTTCGGAAGTAAATGAACGGTAAAGTTGTTGTCTAACTTTTTTTTTCTTCGTTGATACGAATTATGGTCAGTTACAACATGAATGCTGTGTCCTTCATCTACCAACTTTTTAAAGTGCCTGAAAAAAACAACCTCACTAGCGTAAGTATCTAACGGAAGCATTTCAGAAATAAAGAGGATGTTCATTTTAAATCCTGAATTTGATCTCAGTTCTTTATTTCCCTGATAATTTTGTTAGTAATCCGTTTTGCCAATGAAACACTCGGTATTTGAAAAGGATATTTAGAATTATAATAATTTATGCTGTTATAGTCATGACTGTTCTCTTTTTGAAGATCATAAAGGTAATCTGTATACAGTTTTATCATTTCTGGCCTGTTTTCAAATGTAAACCGCCCATCCGCTCTTGGCATAAGTTGCTTTAAAAATTTATCAAAACTACTGAAATGATAAAAGAATAAATCTTCAGTATCATTTACTTTGAAATTTCCACCGATGAGTTTGATTGAACGGTCGTGAAGATTCCAGTATGCTGCGTTTAACCCTGGATGTTCAGCAACAGTCACATCTTTAAAAAGCAAGGGTACAAGATTAAACCATATCTGATCAGTGAAGTAACCTTCTTTAAGATCGATGACGCATTTTTCTGCCAATCGCTCACACCACCAGTTCAGAAATTTATCGGAAGATCCAGATCTTTTTAGTCCAAGAAACCCTAGATTATAAATGCCATGATTCAAAAAGAGATTCTCGCCGGGAAATAAACCGTCAAACGGGATCGGCTCTAAAATGTGAGGAGTTAAAAGTATAGAAGTATTTTCCCAAAATTGTTCGAAGGCATTAATCGGCCGATATACTTTAATATCAGGGTCAAAATAATATACAGTGCTGGCACCGGTGTGTTTAAACAAGTATTTAAAAGCGACACCTTTGATAGCTGTGTTAAACTCTACAACATTATAGTTTTCCAGTTGCCACTGCAGGTTAGGAATATCTAATTCATCTGGAGTGATAACCTTTTCAAAGCCCAATCCAGCATAATTAATCTGATCTGATTTTTCATCAGCAAGAAATAGATAAACCGGAACTGCATTCTGGCTTTTAATGGACTTTAATAAAACAAGTGCTTTATTCAGGTAATTATTGGAACAAATAGTAAATGCAATTGTGCTCATAGGTATTTATTTAACTATCCGACGCAAAGGGTTAATCAAAAAATTCCCCAATTTGTAATCCAGTGAATTCTTGTACATTCTAGTCAACTGTGAGTTTTTGCGCTTTACGAGTATCGGGTCATCCCAATATTTTTCGTAGAGGCTTTTGTATTTGTTATAAATATAATTTCTAAGCTCTCTTGAATGTTCATCCTTTATGGCTTGGAGCATCGACTCGTTTTTTATCCTATAAAAAAAAACTGTCTCCTCTAAAAAATGAACTTTATCTTGTTCGGTTAGTAATTGCAGCCAAAAATCCCAATCCTCGTAACCTGATTTCATGCTTTCATCATAGCCGTTGGTATTATCAAAATCTTTCTTTCGATAGATAGCTGAACAGTAGATTAAATTCCCTTCAAGTAAGCCATGATATGAATATGTTTCGAGTTCCCATTTGCAGTTAACCGCGCCAAATTTAATTGCATTGCCATATACAAGTTTAATGTGATCATTCGCAAACAGTACTTTTTTTGCACTTCCAAGATATGAACTGCTTATGTAATCATCTGCGTCAAGTGGCAAAATAAACTCTCCTTTTGCAATCTTAATACCGGCATTCCTTGCGGAACTTAACCCACCATTTTCTTTTTTCAGATATACAAAACGTCGATCTTTTTTAACCCATTCAAGTGCTATCTTCTCGGTGTTATCGGGTGAACCGTCATCTACTATTATGCATTCCCAATTGAAGTGAGTTTGACTAAGTACCGATTGCAATGTTTCAGATAGGAATTGTGCCTGATTATAGCAAGGTACGATAATTGAAAAGTCAGGACTCATAAAAAAGAAGCTAACTTAAAAGCCAGTTTGTATTTCAGTTTTGTGTTAGGCAAATTTTGAAGAAGGCCCAATATTTTATGAATAGGAGTATTTATTTTTTTTGAAAGCTCTAGTACTATAACGAATACCAAGCTGGCGGTATCCTTATTGAAAATTCCCCATTTAATCCTTTGGATAATCTGATGACCCCACTTAGATAAGTTGCTTGTAGTTCGTAATAACTCAAACATTTTTATTGTAGGAACAGCAATGTTCTCATTCGAGAAAGTACTTTGGAGAGTGTGGATGCGATAATAAAATAACCTGGCGTCGATAGAAGCGAATCTTTTTCCAGACAATAAAAGCTTCAGCCACAAATGATAATCTTCGACATTCTGGATAGTAGGATTCTCTTCAAATCCATTAACCGTTAATATCGCCTCTTTTTTTACAAGGACTGATAAAATTGGAATTTGGTTACCGCTGATAAATAGACCAATATCATTTTGACTCCATTCATTTTTCACGAGTACGTTAAAGTCGGTTGCAACTTTTTCTTGTAGCGCATATCCTTGTGAAAAAACAAGATCTGTTTCAGGATGATTCGCAAGAAAGTCTGTTTGAATTTTAAGCTTTTCAGGATTCCATAAGTCGTCGGCGTCCAAAAATGCGAGGTAAGATCCATTACTATTTTCAATCCCCAGGTTTCTCGCTTTACCTTGTTTTCCATTTTCCTGGAAATAATATCGAATTCGATCATCAGTGGCGGCGATCTTTTTTACAATATCCGCTGTTGTATCGGAAGATCCATCGTCAATTATAATTAGTTCCCAATTCTCATAGGTTTGCACTATTACACTATTGATACTCTCCCGGATATAACGTTCGGCATTGTAGGCAGGCATAATAACAGATACTATAGGCTCTTTTTTCAACCGACCACTTCCTTTAACTTTTCAAGATACTGCCTTCCAAACTTTGCGTCAGGTTCAAGATAATTACCTTCCGCCCATTCGTTCCATGATTTAATAATGAGAATTCTTTTATCCTCGTTATTTGCTTTTACATAGTCTGCAGCTTGTCGTAAGTGCCTTTTCCATAAATCAGGGGTTGAATTGTGGAAAACGAGACCTTTTGTTCCTGACCGCGCCGTGTTATCCCAATTTGGAATGACACATGGGAAATAATCATAATCGAACTTTTCTTTTGGAAGCAAGTAATTAATTGCCTTTTCATATTCAACAATTATTGGTTTCTTACGAACTTCAAGATTGATTTCAGGATGGCCAAAAACTTTATTTTTAATTTTTTTATAAACTTTCTCAACGGGATTGGCAGACTCGTAATACTTTGCCGTATAGTACCTCATAGTAGAAAATTCAGAGCCAATTACACCGTCAAAACCATTTTTATCCGGATTCCAATCTGCAGGGCATCTTGAGGCCAACAGGTAGATACCCGGCAACCCGGCTTTATGAGCGCAATCTCGTATCGTGTCCGTAAACAACTTTAAATCAGGTATGGAGCCCGGCATATATACATTAAATACTGGCTTTCCTTCTATGCAAATATACCTTGGATCCTGGAAGGCGGACAGCAAGTAGTCGAAATGAGAAACGTAATCGTCCTTTCCCGGATAAGTCTGTTCAATTAATACACCCGGGTTTGTATTTCCAAACCATATACCTTTCCATGTTTCATTTGCCCAGCATAAACAGAAAGGAAAATCGGGCTCATTTGAATTTAATATGTTTTGAAGGGGGCGCTCTAGTAAAGTTTTTCCGTTACCAAACCAATAGTGGTAATAAATGAAGCCTTCAATTCCGTAATCAGCCGCCAATTCCGCCTGCTGTCTCTGAACTTCCTGCACTCTTAAATCATAATAACCAAGTTCAGTTGGAAAACGAGGTTGATAATGATCCTGAAAAAGTGGTTTGGCTTTAGTTACATTTGTCCACTCGGTAAAACCTTTTCCCCACCAATTATCGTTTTCCGGAATAGGGTGATATTGGGGAAGGTAATATGCTAGAGCGCGAAACATAAATTTCAAATTTATAGGAAGATTAAAAGAGATTAATTAGACGAATTCGTGTAGGTAAAAAAAGAAAATCTAAAATCTTCTTTCTTCCGATCTCTTTAAGGCTTCTACCTGTTTGAATAAAATAAAATACCTGCTTTAAGCGATTTATGAAATTCAGATCAACATATCTTATTAGCGGAGGAATACTGTAGTGAAAATCAAGTAAGCTTAATGCTGTCTCGTTAGATCCAAAGTAATGTTTTGACTTTTTTGATATTGTTGTTATGTGCTTTATATTTCTAGCTTTACAATAAAAGCTTGAAACCCATTTTTGCCAATTTGCTTTTGTATATTCAACTGATAGCAGGGAATATTGATCGTCCTGAATGTCTTTAAATGCGACATCATCTTTTAATAAATTGTCAAGCTTGTTAATCCATTCATTTGCATCGGAAGCGTACTCAAACGGATACCTGCTCTTGAAAAATTTTGAAAGAAAGAATGGCGAAGGCATTAAATGGATTGTCTTCCCCAATAAGCCAGCTTGCAGCATTGCTGTAAATGATGCAAAGGGAAAGCTTTCAATGTATAAATCACAAGCTTGCTCATATATGGCAAGATCATCTTTGCTAACTAAACCTAAATATGTGATTCGAGGGTGGTCATATCTAACTGCAAGCTCATCTTCCTTGCCAATACCAGCTATTACCAGCCTGGCAACTGGATTTTTATCGAGCACCGTGATTGCACATGCAAAAAAATTATGGCGTTCGCTGGGGGTAAACTTATAAGCAGCGCCTGTAGACAAAAGTATTTTTTCATTCGAGCTTAGACCAAGAATATTCCTAGCAGTTGATGTATCATATTTCCTCTCGTTAGAGGTTATTTCAACAGGAATAGGAATAAAACATTGGTTTCTACTACCTCGGCGTTCTTCGTCAACTTCGATGCAGGATGGTCTTATCTGTAATGTTATATCTGAAACCGACATGCCAACTGAAAAAATGTGATCGGCATGATTCATAAAAGCAATCGGTGGCAAGTCGTCAACTGAATATGCAATGACTGGAATTATATCGTCAGGATGTATATGTAATATTATCAAGTCGAAGCTTTTTGAAATTACTCTTAAAGATTCTGCCCTGCTTAAAATAGATGACTCTACGTCTAGGCAATGAAATTTAAAAAGCAAATGATTAGTCTCATGTAAAAGCGATGGTAAGGGATCAACTTGTGATGTAAGAACCAAACCATGAGTGTTTTCGGGATCATTTTTTATCCAATTTGTTAACAGCCTGGTATGCCCACCAGTTTCGTAAATTGTAGTAGCTATATGTAATATTTTTAAACCGTTACTTTTATCGATATCATTTACAAAAACAAAATCTTCCTTTTCATTTGTTAAGTTCTTGCCAATTTGAATAAGTAGGCTTTCTAATTTCCAGTTTGTATAATAACCAGTGCAATTGCCATATGCAAACGTTGCCAAATCTTTTAATAAATGTGTGGCTGAAGAAAATTTACCTCGATCTATCAACCGTTCAGCCGATTTTAGGCAATTATCAAAATAAATTTTATTTCGAAATATGTACTCTTTACTCATTGCAAAAACTGCAAGTTTTGCTACAGATAAACTCAACCTGTCTTTCAGTCATTCCAGGCCAAATTGGTAAACTTAGACAAGTATCTGCTAACTCTTCCGAGATTGGAAAATCACCTTTTATAAAACCAAGATATTGATAAGCCTTCTGCAAATGTGGCGGGATTGGGTAATGTATTAACGTGCCAATGCCATGATCCGCCAAACGGTGTTGAAGTTCATCGCGTTTATTAGTTCTAATCACATATAAGTGATAAACATGTGTAGCGTGCTTATGAATTTCAGGCAAGGTAATTCCCGGGACGTCTTTTAAATATTCATTGTACCAAGCCGCGATTTGTTGCCGTTGCGTGGTCCATTCTCTAAGGTATTTTAACTTAATGGAAAGAAATCCGGCCTGACATTCATCCAACCTCATGTTGTGGCCGATTATATCATTGACATACTTCTTATTTGATCCGTAATTTCTCAAAGACATTGCTTTTTCAGCAAGTTCTTTGTCATCCGTAGTTATAGCTCCGGCATCGCCAAAAGCGCCAAGATTTTTTCCGGGGTAAAAGCTGGTGCCGTTAATATTACCCCAACTTCCAGTTAACTTTCCCTTAAATGCTGCACCCTGCGACTGAGCGTTGTCTTCAATCACAAACAAATTATGTTTTTCGGCGATTGTCTTGATACTTTCCATTTCGCAGGCTTGTCCATATAAGTGGACCGGCATGATCGCTTTTGTTTTTGGCGTTATCGCAGCCTCGATCAGTGACGGGTCGAGATTATAGGTTTTTATATCCGGTTCAACGAAAACGGGTGTTGCACCTACGTAAGATACGGCTAAAACTGTAGCAATGTATGTGTTTGATGGCACGATCACCTCATCGCCAAAGCCGATATTTAACGTCTTTAACGCAATATGAAGTGCGTCAAGGCCGTTACTTAACCCAACGCAATACCCCGTTTGGTTGAAGTTTGCGTATTGTTCTTCAAATGTTTTTACCCGATTGCCCAAAATGTACCAGGCATCGTCAAAAAAATCCTCGAAAGCAGCTGTTATCTCAGATTTAATACGCTTATTAATATGGTCGAATGAAAGGAATGGTATATTCACGTTAATAGTAGCTGTTTAAGAGTTCAATAACGGCGGAGTTACCGTATTCTACAGCATAATCAAAAATATTCTTCCCCGAGTCATCTGGCTTCTGCAACTCAGGACTTTGAGTTAGTATAAAACTCAAGAGCTCTAGATTATTAGTTTTGCTTGCAGCAGTCATCGTATACATCGCGGCTGTGGTACCTTTGTAATTAGCTGTGTTAATATCCCAGTCGTTATTTAGTAAATACTTTACAAAATCTGTTTGAAGATGGTAGCATGCTATGATTAGCGCATCCCAGCCTTGCTTGGAGCGAATATTCAAAGGGTAACCATTTTGGCTCAAATATTCGATTTGGTCAATGTCACCGGTTTTGGCTGCGTTCCATAACTCATCTTCTTTATCAACGTATAACCCTACCTGGTAATCAATGGTATTAAGAACTTTGTAAAAGTCGTCTTCCTGATCAACAGTCCCCGGTTTTCCTTTTGTAGGCACGGACAGCAATATCGACTTGTAAATTTTTCGGTCATGTACTATCGGCAATTGGTAATCTCTAAATATTAATGATCTTATTTGATTATGAATTTCAAAGGCCGTTTTATTTAAGTTGATTTTTAAATTGCCGAAATCAATAGTTTTCTTTGAATAATAGCTGCTGCCAATTATTGATTGGGTAAAACAATCCCTGTTTTCGGAAACTAGAGCTGCGAATTGTTTTTTTATTAAGTCAATTCCCGCCTGTAAGTATTTTTCATAAAGCTGCCTTGCTGTTAGCTCTAAATTTATGGGGATGATTTGTTGATCAATGATATCACCGGTATCAATGCCAGAATCGATTTTATGTAATGTAACACCGGTCTCAATTTCGCCATTACGTATTGGCAAAATCGATGTAAACATGCCTTTGTAAGCGGGTAGTTTAGAAAAATGAATGTTAAAAAGCTTGTCGGTTTTAAAAAACTCCGGTTGTATTATTTTATCAAATTCAAGTGAAAGAAAAAGAAGGTTAGCAATTTCATAAACATCTGTTAGTTGAACAACGGGTATATTATTTTTTTTACAATAATGACGTAAAGAAGGCTGCCAGTTATTTACACCATCATCAGTAGAATTAGCTATTGCGATTACTTCTAGGTCAGGGAAATTTGATTGAATATATTGCAAGACTTCAACCGCTATCAAATTTTTCCCGGCTACGCAGATTGTCATTTTTCTATCGCAAAATAGTTTATAAACTGATTGTAATCGCGAATATAATCCGCCTCGTCGTATTCATTTGAAGCAATTACTAACTGGACAGCGCTGTGCGAATATTGCATAGTGTGCCAGCAAAGTTTAGGTAAATATAAGCCCACGTCCGGGCTTTCAAGTTTGAATTCCGCTCTTGAACCATCTATCAATTCAGTCGTAATTCGAATATTTCCTGAGACAGCCACCAAAACAAGTTCTTTGTCAATGTTAGCATGTCCGCCTCTTTTAATACTTTGCGGGGTATAGTAGGTCCAATAGGTTCTCTTAATAGAGAAAGGTATGTTTTCAAATTCCTGGCCAACTGAAATGAAGCCAAGCTCGGATGATCCTATCGACTCAAATTGAATGAGGTAAGGCTGGCTCATAATTGTTTTCAGAATATTCCAAATTGTATTTTATCTCAGGCCGTATAACACCAGGTAATATGTTGTTATTTGAGCCGAAACTTTCATTAAGTATTTCAAATTGTATAAAATCATCAACGGTAAATAATGCGTAACGTTGATCTTCTCCGAAAATCAGATTGAATTTGTAAATTCCTGCATTTATCAAATTTGAGGGAATAACCCCCTCAACAACATAATATCCTTGTTTCGAATCCTTATGTATGGTTATAAGTTTAGCGTGATGAAATACAGCAACATCATCAATGGTGCGAAGCTCAAAAGTAGTGTCTAGGTTAATGCCGGATTTTGAGTTATAAAATTTTATTTTAAAGCTAAAACCCGATGAAATTGAAATTTCATTTCCGTTTAACGGCAAAACAGAAAATGAAAGAATACGAATATCGTCATTTCCAGGAGCTTCTTCTAACTTACCGGTATGGTGGAATGAGGAAATAGAATTATTAAGGCTTTGGTAATAATTAATGGCCTCCAGGTGGTTTCCTGAAAAAGTAAGTCCACCATTTTTTAAGACAATTCCTTTTGTACAAAGCTGCTTTACAGCTGCCATATTATGACTTACAAACAAAACTGTCCGTCCTTCTCCCTTACTCACATCACCCATTTTTCCTAAACATTTTTTCTGGAATTCTGCATCTCCAACAGCTAACACCTCGTCTACAATCAGTATTTCCGATTCAAGGTGTGCAGCAACAGCGAAGGCCAGGCGTACATACATTCCGGAAGAATAGCGTTTTACAGGTGTATCGATGTAACGTTCCACACCAGCAAAATCGACAATCTCATCGAACTTTCGTTTAATCTCTTCTTTGCGCATGCCCAGGATAGCGCCGTTCAAAAAAATATTTTCCCGTCCGCTCAGGTCGGGGTGAAAGCCGGTACCCACTTCCAATAAACTTGCTACACGTCCTTTAACTTTTACGGCGCCGGTAGTAGGGGATGTAACCCGGCTCAGGATTTTGAGTAAGGTACTTTTTCCTGCGCCATTGCGTCCGATGATTCCTACCGCATCACCTTGCTGGATATCAAAGTTAATATCCCGAAGACTCCAAACGTATTCGCTTTCGCCTTTGCTGGTACGGTCGTTCGCTTCGCCGATTTTTAAATAGGGATTTTCTTTCCCACGAACGGTGTGCCACCAACGATTAATGTCATGCGACAGCGAACCAGTGCCGATTTGGCCGAGGCGGTATTGCTTGCTTAGGTTTTCTACTTTGATGACGGTATTACTCACTTATTAATCGGTTATTTGTTCTCTCAAATACTTTAAGAGAGTGATATTTTTAATCTATTTCGCTGTCAATGCTTAGACTCCGCTCAGCATGACATTAAACAGTATCCATGAACGTTTTTTCCACCTTATTAAAAAGGATAGCTCCGACAAACAGAACAACAAACATAAACGCAATACTGTAAATCATGGCATTAGGGTCAACAGTTCCTTTACCAAATAATGCAAAACGAAACGCTTCTGTCACTGCGGTTAAAGGATTCAGGTCGATCACCCATTTATAGCTCTTATTCCGTAAATAAGAAAGCGGGTAGGCGATAGGTGTGATATACATGCCCAACTGCACGGCAAATCCTAAAAGAACGGTGAAGTCACGATACTTGGTGGTAACGGACGAAATGATGATTCCCATGCCGAGGCCTATGCCAGCCATTAACGCAAGTATTAAAGGAATCGTTAACCAATACCAGCTTAAATGAATCGGGTAACCGTTAAACTGCATATAGATCATCACGACCAGCAACAGTAAAAACTGGATGCCAAATTTTACGATATTGGATATCACAACCGATAAGGGAATAACCAGCCTTGGGAAATAAACTTTTCCAAATATAGCGGCATTGGATGTGAATGTGTTAGAAGTACTTGTCAGACAGGTCGAAAAATAATTCCAGATGGTAATGCCTGACATGTAAAAAAGTGTAGGGTTAATACCGTCGGTTGGTATTTTCGCAATCTTACCGAAGACAAGTAAAAACATGATCGTTGTCAGGATCGGCTGAATGAAGTGCCACACCGGCCCTAAGACAGTTTGCTTGTATTGGGCTACGAAATCCCGGCGGACAAATAACCACATCAGGTCTCGATAATGCCAAACATCTTGAAGATGCAGGTCGAGAAGGTTGGTTTTGGGTTTTATCTCCAGGTCCCAGTGTTCTTCTTGTGTTTTTATGTTTTCTGCGGTTTGCATTTGTTGTTTAAATCAGGTGATAATTCAGATTGCTTTGTACCTCGCAATGACGGACGATTCATGCAACCAGTAAATCGGAAATCTTTTCCCTGTACTGCTCAAAACCATATTTTTCGAAAATTGCTGCTTGTATATCGACCGGATTTAATTGTCGGCTTAGCAGTTTTGAAGTTATTTCTTCGATACTTTTGGGATCGCGGTTATCGCAAAGCATGCCTGTTTGATTTTCAATAACAGCATCGGCGCTTCCGTCCCGGTTTCCGGCCAGGGATGGAGTTCCACAAGCACCCGCTTCAATAAAAGAAATACCGAATCCTTCGCCTTCGCTGGGCATTACAAAAGCATCGGCTAATTGATAATGGTCGCTCAATTCTTCATCGGTAACGAACCCGGTTAGCGTAACATGCTTCTGAACGCCGGTTTCTTTGATCAATTTTTCAATACGTTCTTTTTCAGCTTCGTCAGCTTTTCCCCCAATCAGGTAATGTAGATCGGGATGCTTTTCCAAAAGAGCAGGTAGGATTTCAATAACCTTATCGTAACCTTTATATTGTTCCGAAGATGACAAACGAGCCAGGGTGAATAAGACCGGTTGATCGCGAAGCTGATATCTTTCCTTTAAATATTGAGGTTTTGAATTCAGTTCGACCTTCGGAAAAAATGGATCAAGGCAATTTGGAAAAACGATAATTTTCCGAGATTCGACCTTATGTTTTTCAATAAGCTGTTGTTTGGTGAATCTGCTGACCGCCAAAATCACGTTTGCGTCAGCTAAGGTTTTTTTTTGTATGCTGCTTAGGGGCCGCCAAACCTCTATTCCATGCGCATGGATGATCACTTTAAGCGAAGGCTTCAGCCATTTGGCGATAACTGAGATTACTGCCAAATTTATATGGCTTAATACCAAAATGTCTTTTTTCAGTGCCTGGCTGATACTTTTTATCGTGAACAACAGTTTCTTTCCTTTAAAGCCTTCAAACCTATTAGTAGCAATGTATTTTTCGTTTGCGGATTTATCGAGCAGCACGTTCGCTTTTACCTTAATCTTATTGTCGATATGAAGATTATCTAGTACTTTCAACCAGGCGCGATTCACTTTCTCGATACCTCCTGTCTGGCTGAAACAGCTTAACCCCACATACAGGACCTTTTTCAAGCAGCGTTTTCTTCAAACTTTCTCATTACCAGTAAACTCATGGGTTTCGACCAGTGAATTTTACCAGCTTCAAAACCACGGAGCATTGATTCGACTTCTGCGTTGTTTTTATAACTATTCTTCAACTGTCTATAGGCGTCATTCTCCTGCAGCCATTCCTGGAAAGGGAAGGTAAAACCCATCTTCGGCCGGTTCCAAACCTGCTCGGGAAGAAGATTTCCGAAAGCGTTGATTAGGAGATGCTTTGCGGGTTTTGCCGGATCAAACACAACCTTTTCGTCCAGGTTGTTTGCGATTTCGACTAAATTGTCATCAAGGAAGGGAACACGTATTTCAAGTCCGTGCTGCATGCTCATAAAATCAGCGTCTTTCAGCAATTGGTTTTGCATGAAATAATTCTGCTCGTACCAGGCGGCAAGCTGTCCGTTCCAGCATCCAGGTTTCAGGCTTACCGGTTCAGGCAATCCATCCAGAACTTTTTCCTGTGTGCAGCCATTGATTCCTGCTATGTTCTTAATTTGCTGCGGATTGAAAAGTCCTCTCAGGAATAGATATTCGTAGATACTATTCGTCGTATTTTTTAAATACCCAGCTCTTTTTAAAGCGTCTTTGCCTGTTAATGCAGCGGCAAATTGAATCGATTTACGCCATGAACGTGCCATCGGGATTTTCTGGACACGTTTAAATGAAGGGTAGCCGCCGAAAAGTTCGTCGGCACCGATACCCGATAATACGGCTGTGAGTCCCGCGTCATGAGCAGCCTTTGACACGAACCAGGAATTGATTCCGTCCGTAGTAGGCTGATCCATTCCATCTAAAATCTGCTGAAGATAGCGGTGAAAATCTTTCTTCGTAATTTCCGAGGATATATGTTGTCCTGGCAGTTTATCACTTACCAATTTTTGATAACTCTTTTCGGAAAAGCGAGCCTCTGGAAAATGGAGCGAAACAGTCAGTAAATTATTCCCCTGGTATTTAGCAGCTTGCAAGGCCAGGAGCGAACTGTCGATTCCGCCGCTTAAAAAAACACCGATCGAGGCATCTGAGACAAGTTGCCGCCGTATGGCGCGGTCAAGGTAATCGTCAACCAGTTGCTGAGTTTCAGCCAGGTCCGTATGTAACTTAGTATGGCTTTCTTCCTTGTAACTGCGTAAAACTGTTTCGCCCGATCTGAAATTATATTTGAGGAAATGCCCTTTCGAAAGCATAAATACATCTTTCAGCGTTGTCATTGGAGCGGGAAGATGGCCGCAGCTTAAGAACGCGGTTTTCCATTCACTCGGTTCCAGGTGAATTGGTGCTTTTTTAAAAGCTTTCACTTCGGAAGCGAATACCAGTTCCTGGTCTTTCTGATAGTAATATAATGGCTTGATACCTTGCTGATCACGCACGAGATAAAGGCATTGTTGATTTTTATCAAGCAATCCGAAGGCAAACATACCTTTGAACATCGCAAAACAAGAGTTTCCCCATTCCTGGTAGGCATGCAGGATCACCTCTGTATCCGAGGTGCTTTTGAATTGATGCCCGATTTTTACCAGTTCACTTTTCAGTTCAGGAAAATTGTAGATCTCTCCGTTAAATACGATAGCTATTCTCTCATCGGGAGCAAACATCGGTTGATGTCCGGCCGGCGATAGATCGAGCAGCGACAGGCGCCTATGACTAAGAGCAACCGGGAGTTCTTCGTCCGAATAATAACCGGCATCGTCCGGACCGCCGTGTGCCTGGATATCCGCCATAGCTTTAACAAACTCGTAAAGCTGCTCTTTCGAATATTTTTTAGAAACTATTCCGGCAATTCTGCACATATTGTTTTTTATTTCGTTGTGTCATTTCGACGACCCGTCATTTCGACCTTAGGAGAAATCTGCCTTAGTTTAGGTAGATTCCTCGTCGCCGATGTCACCCTGAGGCACTCGAAGGGTAGACGTCAGGCCCCGTAAAGACTAATCATTCCCTAACTCCTCACGCACCACTCTTCGAGAACCTCAGAGTGACCAATCACGCGGTCCGGGCACAGCTTCGCCGCGTCAGTCCCATTTCTGACTTTTTAGAATTCTGAATCAAATCAGAACGAAGTATTATTCGTCATTTCGACGACAGGAGAAATCTGGCTTAGCCTGGATAGATTTCTCGTCGTACCTCCTCGAAATGACGAAGATGCATTCGAAAGCCTCACTCTCGAAAACCTCATGTTGCATTTCTTTCGGTCTCCGGTCTCATTGCTTCCGGACCTCTCGTCTTCCGGACTTTCAGCTTCCCAACTTCCTGTCTTTCGGACTTTCTCGTCTTCCTGACTTTCAGCTTTCCGACTTCCGGACCTCTCGTCTTCCCGACTTTTTTCAGCTTTCGGACTTTCGGACCTTCTCGTCTTCCGGACTTTCAGCTTCCCGACTTTCGGACTTCCAAATTTACCGCCTATTCTACAAACGCCGCCGGCAACTGCACAACCACACTCTGTCCCACATGGTCGATGCGGATAAGCAGCTTCTTACGTGAAGAACGGCTGATAAGTTCACCTTTTAAGCCTTTTAAAGGGCCTGCATTGATGATTATTTCTTCCCCTTTTTCGAACTCTCTGTCTGTCAGTTCGATATCTTCTTCGCTCGCCAGTAATAATTTCAAGGCTTCGATCTGCCGCTCCGGCATCGAGGCAATTTTCCCCGAAAAGTACAGGAAACGACATACCCCGTTTGTCATCAGCACTTCGGCGTGTTGCTTAGCATTTATATTCACAAATAAGTAGGAAGGAATTAATGGCTCATCAATCCATTTTTTCCGGTCGCTCCATTGCTTTAATGTTTTCCTCAGCGGGAGATAACTCTCGATTCCCTTCGCACTAAGCAATTCATGTGCCCTTTTTTCCGCTCGCGGGTTTGTATATACAGGATACCACTTTTTCTCTTCCACTTTTTTTAGTTATCAGTTGTCAGCTTTGAGCTATCAGCCATGAGCTATGAACCATCAACCATGAACCATCAACTATGATTTACGGTCTATCAACCATTTCCCTATCCTCTGCTCCCCCTCTTCCAAAACTCCCACCACTTCTTATCATCCTCATAATAGCCGGCTCCCGAATATCCCGAGTAATCAGAATAGTAATACGTATTGCCGCTTCCACGTGAGTAATCAGTCGTGTAGATGTTCGCGTGTAACGCATCATCGCCAAATGCATTCAATACAATCGCGACGTTCGTCAGGCCGTATTCCCGGGAAATTCTTTCCGGTACAGAAGCTGCCCGGTTTTGCGAAATACCTGAGCGAAGCACGAACAGGTTAATGTCAGAATTCCGGATCATCGGTACCGCGTCAGAAACCAGTCCCACCGGAGCTGTGTCGAACAATACGTAATCATAACGGTCCTGCAGGATCGCGAATAATTCAACCATTTTATCGCTGTGTAATAGCTCCGAAGGATTCGGCGGAATTGGCCCCGAGGAGATGAAATCAATACCATGTGAAGTATTGTGTTCGATAATTTCATCCAATCCGTATTTACCCGACAGGTAATTGCTCAAGCCTTTTTTATTGTCTGTATCGAAAGCCTTATGCAGTTTTGATTTTCGCAGATCCGCTGCAACCAGTAATACTTTTTTATCGATAAGTGCAAGCGTTACGGCAAGATTAAGGGTGATAAATGATTTTCCCTCACCGGAGATTTCGGATGTTACGCAGATGATCTTGCTTTTTTTATGGCTTGCCATAAAACTAAGATTTGTGCGCACTGAACGTACTGATTCCGCAAATACCGATTTCGGTTTCTCTACTGATAGAACCTGCTTGCTGTTCTGGTCGATATATTCCGGGAATTTCCTGATCACTCCAATAATAGGTGTGGTGGTCAATCCTTCAACTGCTTCCTTATCATAGATGTATGGATTGAGAATACGGATTAGTAATATCAGTCCGGCACCTGCTGCCAGTCCCGCTAGTAAAGCCGAAATATAGATCTGCCGTGGCACAGGTGAAATTGGGAAGAATGAAGGTTGTGCAAGGTTTACGATCGTTGCGCCGGGAACAATTGCCGCCGCGCTGATCTGTGATTCCAGTTTTTTCTCTGAAAGATAGGAGTAGACCTTCTGGTTGATATCAAATTTGGATTGCAGGGTTGCAAACTCTTTTTGTGTTCCGGGCAGCCGGTTCAGGTTTTGATTAACCTGGGCAATCTGGGCATCAATATACCTGATGGTCTTTTGATTTCGCTCGTGCAGCGAATTGATATTATTGCGTATGGCTTGTTTGATCTCGTTAATTTGCCGGTCAAGGTCCTTTATAGGGGCCGACTCCGGGTTGAACTGCGTCAGTTTCTGTTCGCGGTTGGCGATAAGAGAATTTAATTGAGTCACAAGGCCTCCGAGCAGGGAGCCTATTTCACCTTCAAGGTCAAAATTGATCTGTATGCGCTGCTTGTTACCGGCGATCTGTGTCTCCAGTTGACGAATGCCAAGCTCGGCGATATTCAACTCTGTTTTTTGCTTTTCAAAGTCGCCTAGTTTGCCGACTGCCATTTGTGTATTGGTGTTCAGGTCAACGACATTATTTTGTGTTTTATAGCGTGCCAGGTCTGTACCGGAAGCCGCGACCTGTTCATTCAAAAATTCCAGTTGGCTGTCTATAAAGTCGATGGTCTGCTGTGCTCCCTTGCGCCGTTGGCTGGCATCGTAAGTGACGTATTCCTTCATCACAGCGTTAAGGATGTCAGCTGCAAACACCGGGTTCTGGTCGGTATTGCTTAGGTTCATCACATTGGTGAACTTCGCTGCTTCCATGGTATTGATGCCGAATGCCCGGCCCATGAAATCGTATTTGGAATTGAACTTGAAGCTGTATTGCCCGGATGAGGGAACCGGCGTAGTAACCCGGAAGATCATGTTTCCCTCGCTGATATCCTGCCCGTAACGATAGGTTTTATAGCTTTTTGATCCCGATACACCGAGCTTAAAGCTCGTACTGCTCACAGAACTGATGTCATATATTGCGCGGCTGAAGTTTACCGAATCCTGTTTGGCGATGTCAACTGTAAACGGTACGGTTGGATAAAGTTCCGTTGTCCGTACCCGCCCCTTAAGAAAATAAGAAACTTTGTAATTCAGCCTGCCTATTGCGTTTAATATTACATCATTCGATTTGATCACATAACTTTCCGCCTTGATCTTATCGGTAAAATTGCCCATCGACGAGTAATCGGGACTGGTACGAACGGCATTAGATAAAGCGCCTTGTTTATCATCGAATTTCAAAGACGCGAAGGTCATATATACCGGCGGTGTATACCAGATATAAAGCCAGGCTATAACCAGTGAAATGACTAAACATCCGGCGATCCAGTACCAGCGGCTGAGGAACACCTTGATAATCTTCCAGAAATCAATACTCTGGCTGGCGGTCTTTTTTACCGTTTCAGTAGTTTGATCCATGCTTACAGGCGTGAAAATGTTAAAATAACTAAGGCAAGATTGACAATCGTCAGCAGAGGCTGAACAATGGTATTGATGTTCTGTACTTTCGAATTTAAGGCCGCCGACTTGGTAGGCTGTATATAAACGATATCGTCATTTTGCAAAACCAGTTTCTTGCTGGCCAGGCTGTTGATATCGTTCAGGTTCACGTAAATAATTTCAGGGTTGGCACGGTCGCCGCGTATGATCTTTACCGTCTTCGGGTCGGCAGTGGCGCTGATTCCGCCGGCTTCGCCGATAATGTCTATTAAAGTAGTATTGTCTTTAGTTAAAAGGTAGTTTCCCTGTTTGCTGAACTCGCCCAGCAGGGTTACTTTAAGGTTGACTACAGTTAGCTGGATGATAGGATTTTTTAATAGCTTTTTCTCATAGAGGTCCTGAATCTTCATGGTCGCCTGCCTGCGGCTGAGTCCGGCTACTTCAACTTTTCCGATCGCCGGTAAATTAACGCTTCCGTCCTGTTCAACGGGATAAGTGACTGAGTTGGAGTTATTGCCAGGAGTAGCACTCGCTGTAGTGGTAGCAGCTCCTGTACTTCCGAATTCCTGGTTCTGCAGGTTTTGGATTGCAAGCAGGTCATTGGCTTTTATTTTATACCAGCTGTCGCTTTCTCCGTGATCGTTAACTACATAAACATGTTTAATGGTATCCGTGACGAGGTCACTGGGCGCGGTGAAAAGCGCCTGTTTTTTCCTGACAGCACAGGAACTGAGAAAAACTGTGATAATGCTGAATAATAATAATGTCGTCTTAACCTTTAACCGAACCATCTAAATACAAAAATTCCCCCCGCTAAGATGCTTAAAATTTTAAAATTAAGTGTTTAAAAATTTAATTTCTTGGAGCGGAACAAAAATCAAACCTTATTCGGATGCACTCTTTTAATTACGGGAATTGTGTAGAACTGTGAATTATTTTCTCAAATTGATTAGAAGTTTCCCCTTTCGATAAAAGCTCTTTAGCGATAAAATTTAAGACGACTATGTTGATTTGCCTTAATCAGTTTGTTAACTGATTTTTGCGAAATATTTCCACGATGGCATAAAAAATGCAGGAAGTGGGCGAGCTTATGAAAAGATTTCTATCGGTATTCATTCTTTTCTTTTTAGTATTGCTGAGTGAAAAAGGGTTTTCGCAAACCCCTCCTCCCGCACCTGATGGCTACGTTTATTATGCAAGTTTTGTCGATGGAAATCCTTGCGATGGGACAGGAACTGGATGTACCTATTATACATATCGCAAAAGAGTGGGAGCTAGTTGGTCATACATGGACATTGTAGCTGATTGTCCTCCTTCTGGTTATCATAATACTAATGCCGATGCCGATGGAACTCCTACTGGACCCGCAAATTTTGAACCTTGTCCTGAAACAAGTGTTCCTCTTGACAATTATATCTACATCCTGGTTGTAATTGCTGCTGGCTTTGGTTTTTATAAACTAAAACGCATTATCTAAGATATTTAACTAAACTTGTCATAGTTAACCTGCTGGGTGCCCGGCAGGTTTTTTTATGCCCTGCGTTTTCGTCACTGCGAGGCACAAAGCAGTCCCCCTTATCGCACATCATCCTTCCAATTCATCACGGCGAGGCAAGAAGCAGTCTCCAAGCTCACCGCACGTCACGGCGTAAGCGTGGAAAGGAGAGGTCTCAAACAAATAAGCGCCATTCGAATGATCAACGTTCCGCTTTAGCATTTAGCAAAATCTATCCAGCGTTTGAGGGCGGTTAGGTGGGTGATCATTTTCAAGCCAAACGTTAAATCTACCCGTTCGTCTTGCTGAACTTGATTCAGCATCTTATCATGCCGGAAGGCATACAGTCGCAACCCAATTACGCGATTATGTTTGTCATCCTGAGGAACGAAGGATCCACACTTAAGACTTAACAGTATATTCCGTTGCGTGAGGACACGCACCGGGGAATTGTGATGACTTTCTTTACGTTCGTCCTGCTGAACTTAATTCAGCATCTTAATATTCTAATTCGAAGACTACACGGTAATAAATCTACTTGGTTCGGAAAGTCTGCCTGTCCCGTTGCATCGTTCTGATCCTGGTGTAGCGGCAAGCGATGTCAGGTACTCACCATTTTCCATTTCCTATTCCCCTCACTTAAACTCCGACGTCGTATGGAAACTCACCTCCGGGAAATCCTGTTTCGCCAGGTTGATCACCCAGTCATTCTCCGCAAGGAAAACGGTATTTCCTTCTTTATCATAAGCGATATTTGAGGCCCTGCGACGCTCCATGTCGGTCAGTTGGTTTTTATTCGTCGACGTGACCCAGCTTGATTTCCGGTAGTTAAGCATGCGGAAGGCCGCCTTCGCGCCGTATTCATGCTCGAGGCGGAAACTGATTACCTCGAATTGCAGTTCGCCAACAGCACCGACAAGCTTCCGGTTACCCGGCTGCTGGATGAATAACTGCGCAACCCCTTCTTCGGTTAATTGTTGTATCCCTTTCTCCAGCTGTTTGGTCTTGAACGGATCGCGGTTTTCCAGTTCCTTAAAGATCTCCGGTGAGAAACTGGGAATACCTTTGAACTGCAGTTGTTCGCCCTCAGTAAGTGTATCGCCGATCTTGAAGTTACCGCTGTCGTAGAGGCCGACCACGTCGCCGGGATATGCGGTTTCAACCAGGCTTTTCTCATTCGCCATAAAGTCCATCGGGTTGGCGAATTTTAGCTTTTTCTTTAACCGGGTATGGTAATAAAAAGTGTTTCTCTCGAATTTGCCTGAACATATACGCAAAAAGGCGATACGGTCACGGTGATTCGGGTCGAGGTTCGCGTGGATCTTAAATACAAAGCCTGTGAACTTCGAATCGCTGGCTTTTACGTCACGTTCCTCAGCTTCCCGGCTTTTTGGACTTGGAGCAATGTCGATGAAAGTGTCGAGCAGTTCTCGTACACCGAAATTATTGATAGCACTTCCGAAGAAGACCGGCGCGAGCAGGCCCTCGAGATAGAGCTCTTTGTCGACGTCTCCGTAAATTCCTTCAACCAGCTCCAGGTCGTTTTTTAATTGCTTGATATCTGATTCTTTCAGGTGCTCCGCAATTGCCTCGTCATCCAGGTTGTTCACTTTGACGATCGACTCGGCAACTTTGGTTTTGCTGGCTTCGAACAGGTTCAGCTCTTTATGATAACGGTTATAAACCCCCTTGAATGTGTAGCCTTGCCCGATCGGCCATGAAAGAGGGCAGAGGCTGATGCTCAGTTTATTCTCTATTTCGTCGAGCAGGTCGAAGGCGTCTTTACCTTCGCGGTCCATTTTATTGATAAAAATGATCACCGGTGTGTTCCGCATCCGGCAAACCTGCATGAGCTTTTCGGTCTGTTCCTCAACTCCCTTAACGCTGTCCACAACAAGGATAACACTATCGACAGCCGAGAGCGTCCGGTAAGTATCTTCCGCGAAATCCTTGTGGCCCGGCGTATCCAGGATGTTTATGCGTTTTCCGCGATACTCGAATCCCATCACGGAAGTCGCGACCGAAATTCCACGCTGCTTCTCAATTTCCATAAAATCGGAAGTGGTGTTCTGATTGGCTTTGTTGCGCTTAATGGCTCCCGCCGTGTTAATCGCACCACCAAACAACAGGAACTTTTCGGTTAAAGTCGTTTTACCTGCATCCGGGTGACTGATAATAGCAAAGGTTTTCCGTTTTTCAATTTCGGGACTGAGATCCATATAAAAATAAAATGCGTGATCGTTAAAGGAATTGAAGGGCTTTCCTTTTACCCGAAGCGAGTCTGCCGGAGTAAACTTTTGTAGATAAAAATGTATCTGCCCTCATGGGCGGCAAAGATAAGATAAATTTTATCCTTTGTAAATGAATTGCTTAATCCTGATAGGAAGATGACCAGTACTAACCGCTAAATCTGCGAATACCTTGTCGGCACCAGGAACGTTCGCGTTATCTTACGGATGATCTTCGCGTCTGTATAATCAGGCAGGGCGCTGATACGTTTCCAGTCTGGATCTTTGCCAAATTTACCCCAGCTTTCATCGTGGTCTTTCATGTCGTCAAATACCAGCATATAGGTGAGGTTGGGCAATTTGTTCCCGATCAGCGTTTCGCCAAAGAACACGGGCGTCAGGCCGGTTCGTTTGAAGATATCAATTTCGCCCATGTCGTTAAACATACTGATCTTTTTCTTCCCGGCGCTTTCTGTGGGGCTTTCGTAGCAGCGTAACTCAAATATGCGATCCTTTTTCTCAGGTACAACAATTTGGGAGAAACCGGTAAACGATTTAAGGAAAGAGCTTTCGAAATGATCGTAAGCAGTGGCTTGTGCCGAAGCTTCCAGGTAAGGCGCTGCCGCGTGCAGGTATTGCTTATCGGCCTTAAGTTTTTGTGTTGCGCCAATAAACTCTTCCATACTCTTATAAGGAATAATCACATAAATTTTCGTCTGTCCTTCAGGCTGTTGTTCTGTGAAAACACCGATTGTCTTACTTCCTAACCTGTTCAGTGCCGGGATCGCCGCTTTCTCCAAATAATCTTCAGTAAGTTTTTGCTGGTCCGTGTTCTTAAATGTATAAACTCTGAGCTCATAGAATTCCCCGTTTTGCTTAGGTGTACTGCTTGGTCTGGCAATAGCACAACTAAAACCGGCTAAAAGAAACGTTAGAATAATGGATTGAAAGAAGCGTCTTGATTTCATTATGAATTGTTTGCTATAGGTACTGGCTACCGTTAAAGATAGCAGTTACAGTTCAAGCTGCAAACACTTGCAAGCTTTTTAAATAAATGAAGAGTTAGGTTTTCGTTGAATCGGAGGCTATAACTGTAATTGAGTTTAACGATGGTATAAACCACCCATCTTCAGTTTGCCTGGTAAGTGCCAAAAATCAGGAAACAGCTTTGCTTTTTAGCCCCGATAGCTACGGTTACCCCGGAATGAAGTGTTGGGGCAAAAAATGTCACGCTGAGGCGCTCGAAGCGTGGCATTTTTTGTATGAATTAAGAAAATTACTATTCTTCGACGGCCTCAGGCTGACCGTATTTGCTTAACTAATGATATTGGAATAACGCCTTTTGAATATGCCTGCGGAGTATAAGCAGGAGCAAACGTTAATCCTTAAAAAGACACTGCGCTCCAAAAAGAAATACCTCATCATTAGCAAGGACACCAATAATGAGGCAAATGTCATTATTTCCTCAAATAGATTTCCTCAACACCATCAGAAGCTATCGCACCAATATAGATCGTTAATTTCTTTTTTTCTACGTTAAGGAGATAAGACGGCATGTAAGAATCGTCGTCAAACGTTATTTTATATTCGGCGACATCATTATTAACCGACAAGTTAACTTTTTCTACCTTATAAGTGCTTTTTTGAACAAGTTTATCGCCGTAATATTTTTCAAAATAATTATCTGAAATCTTGACAATATTTCCCTGGCCGGCGGGAATATCCGGTGAGGCTCCCTTCACCTGGAGGCCGTTTACCTGGCGTAGTTCCCATGTTCCGGTTAAGCTGGAAGAACTCTCTTCCTTTTTACATGCGGACAAAGCAAAAAATAAAACTGTTGAAAGTAAAATAAATCTCATAGTATGTAATTAGTTATATTTTAAAAGTAGTAAAAGTATAACGTTCAGACAATTTTTAATCAATTTTTCTAAAAACAGCGAGCTCTTCTTTCGCTGAGTCATACAGATACAACCGGTTATTTTCGATCTTATAAGTTCTGGAAATTGTTAAGGTATTTTTAAACCTGCTTTCTAAGTCACCCGGGCAGGCCATCATGGTGCCGATCATCCTTGTAAACAAGATTCCGTTAGCTTCATTTACAATAGTTCCGCCGATGCCATTGCACCCGCTGTTTCCACCGAACTCGCTTTTGTCAATGTGAATTTCCAGGCCGGGACGGTTTCGCGAGTATTCATTTTCAAGCACCTGTTTTCCCTGGATCGTTTCAATCGTCCAGATATCATTAAGCCGGTAGTCCGGTATAAATGTTCCGCAGCCGCTCAGTGTAAGGAATTCGCGCTCAGTTTTCTTTTTTACCTGTACGGTCACCTTGAAAGGGGATTTTTCGCCCGACATGGCGTTGACACAACTGTCACGGCTAACAGTAAATATCATTTCATCACGATCAGACTGAACATGGTAACGGCGGATATCCGCATCCATCGCCCGTTCCGGTTGTTTAAATAGAAAAAGCAATGAGTCCTTTCCCAGCTGCTTAAGTTTGACCGACTCCTCACGAATAATTTCAAGTGACCAGAACGGCTCTGTTCCTGAGGCCAGGAATGTGACTCCTTCAGCCTGTTTCTTCATAAAGAATGCCTGTTTATTTACCGGTTCGCCGGCTTCTTTATTTTGTGACGAGTCTATGCTGGTGTTGAAGGCTTTTCCTACTTTTCCTTTGCTAGCGCAGGAAACCAGGATTACAGATAAGAAAATAAAGTACCAGGATTTCATTGTGATTAGTTTTACAATAAACCCCTGCCCGTGATTTTGGTTTCATTAGCTTATGCCGGTCTGAAACTAACGCCTGTACAGCCTGCCTGCTATGGCAGATATCAGCGGGTAACGGGAATAAACGCAAATTCTCACACGAAATTTCGCTGAAAAATAATGTTTAATTTTTGGTGCAGACACCCGAGCTGTTCGGAAGATATTAGTTATTCACTAAAAAGGCAAAACCAGTGTCATATCGTATCTGCAGAATTTGGAGCGATTTAGTTAAACCCAATCTTCCGAACATCTTTGAAGAAGACACTTACAATAATTTTAAAGTCGGATTCCCCTCAAAAACTCTTCAATGCCCATTCGTTTTTTGCCTTCCATCTGTACTTCCAGTACACATATAAAGCCATCATTGCAGGCAAACTTCAGATGGTTCTTTCCATCACTTAGAAATCCTCCCGGCAAAATTCCAGGCTCTTTAACTTCCATTTCCGCCTTAAATATTTTAAAGTTCTTTTCCTGGAACGTTGTATAAGCGGTAGGATAAGGGCTTAATCCCCGGATCTGGTCGTAAACCTTTTTTACGGGGTTCATCCAGCTGATCTCGCAATCCTCTTTAAAAATTTTGGGCGCATGTTTCAGCTCACCCTCGATGTACTCGGATTGGGGAGTTTCTTCATAATCTCCATCGGCGATAGCCTGCACGGTTTTAACGAGCAGGGCCGACCCTGTATTCATCAGCTTGTCGTGGACAGTCCCTGCAGTATCGTTATCTTCAATGGCAACGGTTTCTGCCAGCAGGATGTCGCCGGTATCGATTTCGTGCTTCAGCAAAAAAGTTGTTACGCCGGTTTCGGTCTCTCCGTTGATCACCGACCAGTTTATAGGAGCGGCACCCCTGTATTGCGGCAGCAATGATGCATGAAGATTAACGGTTCCTTTCGGCGGCATGTTCCAGACAACTTCCGGCAGCATGCGGAAAGCAACCACGACCTGCAACTCTGCATTAAGCGACTGCAGCTCACTGATAAAATCCGGATCCTTTAATTTAACGGGCTGCAGGATTTTCAGGCTGTTCTCAATAGCGTATATCTTAACAGCCGACTCGTTCATCTTTTGCCCGCGGCCTGCAGGTTTGTCCGGCGCCGTAACGACAGCTGCAATATCAAATCCGGCTTTAACTAAGGCGTCTAAAGAAGCGACGGCAAATTCGGGCGTACCCATGAATATTACTTTCATATACTTAAAGGCTACTAACTACTATCTACTAATTACTGATAAAGCAAATACTTCTTTCTCATTAGTTTATACCGCGACAAGCCCGGCTCCCAGCTTTCCCTGATCTGCGCTTCGGTTTTACCGGCAATGATCTGTTCTTTAAAATCTTTGGTTCCGGCAAGCTTATCAATATTTCCCATCTGGTTGCTCTGTTTGTAATCAAAGAATTTCTCTTTATACGGATAAGCCTTATAGAAATCAATCATCCACTGAATGTTGATCTTACCGCTTTTATAAATATTGTTAAGATTATATTTCCGGTAGTCGATACCATAGCAAGCTTTATCCTGGTGCAGCGGTGTTTCGCTCATGCCCGGCAAACTTACGGGGGTAAAGCTGAATTTATATTTTCCTTTTAGTTCCGGGTTTCCCAACACGGTAAACGGGAACTGCGTGCCGCGTCCCTGGCTGATAACGGTTCCCTCAAACAAACATAAGGTTGGATAAAGAATGATTGATTGCTGTGAATTAAGGTTAGGTGAGGGTTTTACTGGTAAAGTATAGTGCATATTATGCGCATAGTTGGCGACCTTTATCACCCTGATTTTACACTGAGCCTTATTTGTCAGCCATCCTTCTCCGTTTAGCATTTGCGCGAATTCTCCGATCGTTAGCCCGTGCGTAATCGGTATCGGGAACTGCCCGATTCCTGACTTCAGCGACATGTCAAGTATTGGTCCGTCGACACTGAAACCATTTGGATTGGGCCGGTCAAAAATGATCAGTTCTTTGTTGTTTTCGGCGCAAGCTTCCATAACCCGCGCCAGGGTATTGATGTAAGTATAGAAACGGGCACCAACATCCTGAACATCAAAGATCATCAGATCAACATCGGCAAGTTCTTCTTTTGTCGGTTTTTCATGTTTCCCGTAAAGCGATATAACCGGGATCCCGGTTTTTTCATCAACACTGTTATCAACTTTAGCGCCGTTACTGGCATTTCCGCGAAAACCATGCTCCGGACCGAAAATCTTAACGACAGAAACACCAAGGGCAACCAGGCTGTCGACACTTGGCTTACTGCCTATGATCGAAGTTGGGTTCACAACCATGCCGATTTTTTTTCCTTTTAATAGTGGAAGATAGCTTGCTGTCTGGTCCGCGCCGGTAATGATCTTTCCTTTAATAGCGGGCTTGTCTATCGCGTTAACGTTTACTTTACGCGGGTCGGGGACACCTGTACCCAAAACGACCTGCGCGTTTAATGATTTGAAACTAAGCGCGGTAAGAAGAAGGACGCCGATTTTTTTCATGCCAAAATGTATTGTTCGCTTATTCGGTTATATTTGCTAAAGTACAAAAATACCGTTCAGCTTGAATCTGCCTTCATTTATTGCCGGTCGAATAACGTTTAAAAGCCAGCGTTCGTTCTCAAAACTCAGTGTCCGCATTGCCATATTGGGCATCATGCTGGGATTAGGCGTAATGATCATATCCGTAGCCATTGTTAAAGGCTTTAAGGGTGAGATCACATCTAAAATTCGCGGGTTTGCCGGAGATATCATCATTAATAAATTTGATCTAAACACCTCGCAGGAGAACAGCAAGATTCATTTAACAGCCGATACACTTCAAAATTTACAGCATTTACGGGGAGTTGAATTGGTGCAGCCCTATGCCAGTAAGCCGGGTATTATCAATGTGAATAACGAAGTAGAAGGGGTGGTATTGAAAGGCGTCGACAAGAATTATAACTGGCAGTATTTCAAAAGTATCATGGTCAACGGCCGGGCAATTAATTTCTCCGATCCCGAAAAATCAAAGCAGGAAATACTTATCTCACAATACACCGCTAACCGGCTTAAGCTTAAAACCGGCGACGATTTCCTGATGTATTTCGTGCAGCAGCCCTTACGGAAACGAAAGTTTACCATTGTCGGCATTTATGATCTGGGAGTAGAAGATGTGGACCGTATGTACGTGATCGGCGATCTATCGCTTATCCAGCGTCTTAATAACTGGCAAGACAACGAAGTTGGCGGGTATGAGATCCGGATACATGATTTTAACAAGCTTGAAAAAGTGTCTGCCAGCGTGGCTGATAACCTTCCGTTTAATATTAAATCGTACCCGGTAACCGAATATTACCCAACGATCTTTCAATGGCTTTCCCTTCTCGATGTGAATACCCAGGTGATCCTGGTATTAATGCTTGCTGTGGCAGTTATCAATATGATTTCAGCGCTGCTCATTATTATTCTCGAACGAACCAATATGATCGGTATTTTAAAAGCGCTCGGGTCCTCTAACTGGAAAATACGGCAGATATTTCTGTATAACGCCGCTTACCTGATAAGCCTGGGAATGATCCTTGGCAATGCGCTGGGGCTTGGATTTTGTCTCCTTCAGGCGAAGACTCACCTATTTAAACTGGATGAAGCTTCGTATTACATGAACTTTGTTCCCGTTGAACTGGATCTTACCGACGTGCTGCTTTTAAATATCGGTACGCTGATTTTCTGTATGCTCGCGCTATTGCTTCCATCCGTACTGGTAAGCCGGATATCGCCGGTTAAGGCGATTGCGTTTAAGTAGGATAAATTACGTCGATTTATCAAATTTCCCAATAAGTACAAATTTTACACAAACTGTTTCCTGGTCATCTGCTATTTGACATTACTGTTAAATTTGATTGTAATTATCTGTTAAACTTTTACTTATGAAAAAAATATTATCACTTCTTGTGGTCTGCGCTATGATCGCAGCTGCTTGTAAAAAAGATTCAGGTAAACTAGAAAATAAGCCGGACGAAACAGCGACCGTTAAAAAATTTCCGGTGTCATTTAAATTGTCTGGTTTCACGTCTGATGTTGGGACGTTTCCTGCACAAGGAGTAAGAAAGGGGCAGACTGTTTCAGACTTAAGTGATGATATCAAGTATCTTTATTGCTATGTATCAAAGGATAACGATTCCTTAAAATTGTTTAATATGGTCAAACAATCATATTCTTCAGATCCGGATAATTTTGGGCTTTTACTGGATACTCTACCTGCAGGCAAATATCAGGTATATTTAATAGGTTCAAACCGCTCAGATGTAGATGTAGCGTTTATAGAAGGTGAGGACCCTTATTTGCGGCCGGGCGTTTATTTAGATTTTACCAAAAGACCCGTTACCGAAGATATGGGAGATAACTTTTATAAAAAAATTTATTTAACTGTTAACGAGGCTGCAGTCACCAATGTAACACTTAATCGGTTCGTTGGGAAGGTGAACGTTAAAGCTTTGGATGCAATTCCTGAAGGTGTTTCTAAAGTAAAAGTTAATTTCAGCACGAATGAGTATTCATATAATTTAAACTCAGGCAAAGGGGTAAATTATCCTGGTGGTAGCCAGCCTGTTCGAACTATTGAATACATTATCAAACCCGAGGACGTCGGTAAAAAAGATCTGACCTTGAGTTTTTATTATTGGGACGGTGGCGGAATTGAACTTTATACATACAATTCCGCGGGTGATGAAATTGAGGAAAAATTTGTAAGTACCGGCTTTAAGCTGGCGAAGAACAGTATTGTGACATTTTCAGGAAAGTTTTTTTCAATTGACCAGGCATTTAACATAAATGTAAACAACCAATGGGGACCGGAAACAAACCAGGGATTTGAATATCCTTAAAAAACAGTATTGGAATATTAGGACAATAGTTTTTATCCTATAAACTTTGCTTAAATTAATCTCTACTCGGCGACTGCTACTGCTTAGTCTCCGTACATTGACATCTGAAATGCTTTTGCCATCATCTATGCTTGTTAGTAACATCTAGCCGGTAAAGGCCATTGCGTTTATCAGGCAGGAAAGTATGTTGATTTATCAAATTTCTCAATAAGTACAAATTTTACACAGACTGTTTCCTGATCATTTACTTTTTGACATTTACTGTTAAATTTAATTGTAACTATCTGTTAAACTTTTACTTATGAAAAAAATACTATCACTTCTTGTAGTCTGTGTTATGATCGCAGCTGCTTGTAAAAAAGATTCAGGTAAACTAGAAAATAAGCCGGACGGAACAGCGACCGGTCAAAAATTTCCGGTGTCATTTAAGGTGTCGGAATTTTCATCAAACGTAAGCCCATTTCCGGCCCAAGGCAATCATAAAGGGCAAAAAGTGTCCGGCCTGAGTGACCAAATCAAATACCTTTATTATTACGTAGCGAAGGAGAGTGATTCATTGACCATGCTTAAAAGCATTAAGCAGGTTTATTCTACAAACCCGGATTCTCCCGATAATTACGACTTTGGTTTTTTACAGGATACGCTGCCTGCAGGCAAATACCAGATTTATATAATAGGGTCCAACAGGCCTGATGCAGACGTTTATTTTATCAAAGAAGAACAAATCTACACACCGCCGGGAGTTTACCTGGATTTTACAAACTGGGATGAAACCAATGATATTGGAGACAACTTTTATAAAAAGTTGCATTTGACGGTTACTCAGGCTTCTCCAAATGAAGTTAAGCTGGATCGCCTTGTTGGAAAAGTTAATGTTAAGGCGTTAGACGCAATTCCCCAGGGTATTTCAAAAGTGAAAGTCTGCTTTGGCACCGGAAGCTTTCTGTTCGATCTTGGTTCCGGTAACGGGATTTATCATTCTGGTTCAATACCATTTAGAACAATTGAATATTTGATAAAACCCGAAGATATAGGTAAAAAAGATCTGACCCTAAGTACTTATTTCTGGGAAGCCGGTGTTTCTGTAAATCTTTACATCTACAATGCAGCGGGCGAAGAAATTGATCATAAATTCGTAAGCAACGGTGTCAGTCTCAAGAAAAATACTATGGTAACATTTTCAGGAAAGTTTTTCTCTCTGGGTCAGGGGTTTCGTGTAACTTTAAATGACCAATGGGGGCCGGAAACAAACCAGGGTTTTGAATATCCCTGATTAACTATAGTCCTTTAGCTTCGTTCCAGAAAACATCCATCTCAGCGAGCGTCATATCTTTGAGACTTTTCCCAAGCTGGCCGGCTTTGCTTTCGAGATATTGGAATCGTTTGATGAATTTTTTATTTGTTTTTTCGAGTGCGTCTTCCGGATTGATGTTAACAAAGCGAGCATAGTTGATTAAAGAGAACAGGAGGTCGCCGAACTCGCCTTCCGCTTTTTCTTTATCAATGTCTTTATCATCTGTAACATTAAACTCATCTCTGAATTCACGCATTTCTTCTTCAACCTTTTCCCAAACCTGGCTTTTTTCCTCCCAGTCGAAACCTACGCCCCGGGCTTTTTCCTGTATGCGGGAAGCCTTTACTAATGCCGGTAGTGAGCCTGGTACGCCTTCCAGCACCGACCGGTTTCCTTCCTTTAGTTTCAGTTGCTCCCAGTTTCGTTTAACATCGGTTTCATCGGCAACTTCTACGTCACCGTAAATATGTGGATGCCTGTGGACAAGCTTATCGCAGATGCCGTTTAATACGTCTATAATAGTAAATTCGCCGGTTTCAGAAGCAATCCTCGCGTAAAAGACGAGGTGCAGCATAATGTCGCCGATCTCTTTTTTAACCTCCTGCAGATCACCTTCCAGGATGGAGTCGGAAAGTTCATAAGTTTCTTCTATGGTGAGATGCCTTAAGCTTTCCATGGTTTGCTTTTTATCCCATGGGCATTGCTCGCGCAAAGTATTCATGATTGTAAGCAGTCGCTCAAAAGCGGATGCAGGAGTATAAGCGGTTTCTGGAGCAATGTTTTGCGGCATGGTGAGAATATTTGCTGTAAAAATACAAAATGAGAATTGTCAGAGAGATCCTGATTGGTATTCTTCATAGCTTAACTCAAAACGAGTTTCGCCGTTAGGATGTAATCCGGTTTGGATCCAGCCTTTTTTGTGATAAAACAACTCGGCGCGTGTGCCCGGTGCCGTGCTAAGCCAGATAGTTTCGGTTGTTTCGCCGAAGTACCAGTTGAGCATCATGCTGAGAAGTTTCGATCCGATGCCTGACTTTTCATAATTAGGGTGGACGAAAAGCGCCCAAACACTATGACCCTCAAGGTCGGCGATTGAAAAACCGACAATCTTTTTATCGATTTCGCATACCCAGCCCTTTCCTCGGCGACTTATGTAGTCGGCAACGTCGCTATCAGGTACCACAGACGGATCGGACAGTTGGTTTTCCTTCACGCTGTTCCTTACGATCTGCATTCCTGCAATGTCAGCAGGCTCGGATTCTCTGAATAATTGCCGCATAAACTCTTAATGCTTACAATTGGTAAGCTTTTAATTCGTTCCTGATAACGAAAACGGAACGTCTGACGCCTTAATGCCACGCTGTTTATTAGGTTGAGACGACATGCCGAAATCAAGTGTTATACCTTTCATAATTCCTGAATGGCTGATCCAGCTCGGGGAATAAACTGCATTGTTAACTTTTAGTTGACTAACATAGCGGTTCGCTTCCGAATTTTGTGCCGCCTGTATGTTAAGCGTTTTACCATTTTCGAGTTTGATAGTTACGTTTTTAAATAGCGGCGCTCCCAGAACATATTGATCTGAGGCCGGCGTTACAGGATAAAATCCCAAGGCCGAAAATACATACCATGCCGATGTTTGTCCATTATCTTCATCGCCGCAATATCCGTCGGGTGTAGCTTTGTACAAACGGTTGATCGCCTCGCGTACCCAATACTGGGTTTTCCAGGGCTGGTTAGCGTAATTGTACAAATAGATCATGTGCTGGATCGGCTGATTCCCATGAGCGTACTGGCCCATATTGGCAATTTGCATTTCCCGGATCTCATGGATAACGCTGCCGTAATAGCTATCATCAAACACAGGCGGAAGCAAGAAAACAGAATCAAGTTTATTGGCGAATTTCTCTTTTCCACCCATCAGGTTAACCAAACCTTGTATATCATGAAACACGCTCCATGTATAATGCCAGCTGTTTCCTTCGGTGAACGCGTCGCCCCACTTAAATGGATTGAACGGCGACTGGAAACTTCCGTCCTTATTTTTTCCGCGCATCAGGCCGGTAGAGGGATCGAACAGGTTTTTATAGTTCATCGCCCGCTTTTTATAAATACCAATTTCCGACTCGGGCTTGCCCAAGGCTTTCCCTAATTCATAGATCGCGAAATCATCATAGGCATATTCAAGCGTTCTTGCTGCATTTTCGTTGATCTTTACATCGTACGGTACGTAACCTAATGAATTATAATACTCGACACCTTTTCTTCCGACAGCCTCAAGCGGGCCCTCATTATTTGCATCCTTGATCAGAGCTTTGTAAAGTGTTTCTATATCGTAACCTCTTAATCCCTTTAAGTAAGCCTCAGCGGCAACGGACGCGGAGTTATTACCAACCATCACATCCCGGTAACCAGGACTTGACCATTCCGGCAGCCAGCCACCTTCTTTATAATCGTTGATAAGTCCTTCCTGCATTTCTTTGCAAATTGACGGAAACAGCAAGTTCAGCAGCGGATATTCCGCACGAAACGTATCCCAAAAGCCAGTTCCGGCAAACAGGTAACCGGCTTCTGTTTTTCCGTTATATGGACTGTAATGCACGATTTTTCCATTGTTGTTTATTTCATAATGCTTTTGCGGAAACAACATTGTGCGGTACAGGCATGAGTAAAACGTTTGAATCTGTTCAGGTGAACCGCCGTTTACGCTGATGCGGCTCAGTTGTTTATTCCAGACCGCCTTAGCTTTTGTTTTGACTGTTTCGAATGAATCATTGCCAATTTCTTTCAGATTCTGTTCGGCCTGTTCAACACTGATAAATGAAGATGCGACCCTGGCGGTAACTTTTTCATTGATGCTTGTTTTAAATCCAACTACAGCTCCCGCGTGCTGGTCGGTTAGTTCTGTTTTACCTGTCAGCTTATAATCTTTGTCCCACACATCCTGGTAAGTAAATGGCTTACTGAACTGGATAACGAAATAGTTTTTAAAATCTTTGGAAACACCGCCGCTGTTACGGGTTGTGTAGCCAATGATCTTATTTTCAGACGGAATAATTTTAACGTATGACCCTTTGTCGAAAGCATCGATTATCACGTACGAGCTGTCACTTTTCGGGAAAGTGAACTGAAAACTCGCAGCCCTTTCGGTTGGTGCGATTTCCGTGGTAATGTTGTGATCTGCGAGGTAGACTTTGTAATAGTAGGGATTTGACGTCTCAGCTTTATGTGAAAACCAGCTTGCGCGCTCCTTTTCTTTCAATTGTAACTTGCCGGTGATTGGCATCAGGGAAAACTGACCGTAATCGTTCATCCATGGAGAGGGTTGATGAGTCTGTTTGAAACCCACAATCTTATCCGCATCGTAAGTGTATGCCCATCCATTTCCCATATTCCCGGTTTGGGGTGTCCAGAAATTCATCCCCCAGGGCAATCCTATTGCCGGATATGTATTGCCGTTCGATAAATCGGGTTTTGACTGGGTTCCCATTAGCGGGTTAATCAGATCTACGGGGCTGCTTGTTTGCGCAACAGCCGCAGAAATCAGAAATAGGAGGGGTACAAAGGATAGTTTCTTCATGATAAAATGAATAAGATCAGCGAATATAGTGATGTGAATGTAATTTAAAATGACAAAAGGTAAATACATCGCTTTGAAACAAAAGGGTTACTCCGCTTATTAATAAAGCATGAAAATTACTTATCTACTCGTAATTTGTTTGATGTTAACAGCGTTATCATCAGTTGCGCAAAGTGACTCGACTAAAAAAAAAGCATTTCTTTACACTTCTAATGGCATCGGGTTTAGTTTCCCTGTTGGTGGAAGCGATGTATTGAAACCTAAGTTTTCAACCAGTTTGGGATTGAATATTAATCTTGGAAAAAAAGGTTGGTTCTTATATCCGAAATTAAACCTGCAAGTTTTTAGGTATGACCAGCAGATTAGTGAGCCAGGTTATAACTACGCAATTCAGAAGGGAAGGGCGACAACTTATCTGGTAAACGTTGCGGCCGGGTATCGATTGTCTCAAGATAAGTTTACTTTTTATCCTTTTCTTGGAGCGGGAGGCGGAATGATCATCGCACCAAGAATACGGGTAGATGCGAATAACCAGGCGATCCTTGAATCGGTTACTATCTGGACACCCGGTTTTGAAGGTGGGTTCGGCGCTGAGTATGCTATCGGGCAAATAAAGCTTTTTGCAGAAGGCAGTTATCAAACCGGCACCAAGAAAATTGAAGACAAACGATTCAGCGCTGTGCCGGTCTTCGTAGGTATCAAATCAAATATCAGCGGGATTTTTGCAAAAAAATAGTAGCTGCGTTAGCGTTTTACATGCTTCTCATAATGGGCGATCCATTCATCCGGAGTTATTTTTGTACAAAGTTCACCTAACAAAGCAACAGGAATTTCTGCGGGCTTTTTAAACCGGATGCAACATTTACCTATATCGGGCTTTTTACCTGTAAGTATCGTGTACTGTTCAGTCAACCAGTTTAACAAATCGTTGTCGTAAAATCCCGAATAGTAAAATGAAATGTAGTTTTTCTGCGATGCGAGCGATATAAAAGGTAGTGGATCTTTTGGATTACAATGATAGCCCGGCGGATAGATTTTATGAGGCACAACATAACACAGCATCCCGTAATTCATTATTTCCTCAAAACCGGCTGGCAGGTTTTTTATAATCACCTCGCGAATGGCAGCGATCACCTCTTTTCGGTCGGCAGGTAATTCCGATATATACTCTACGGCTGAATTGGCTTTTGATTGCATGGTTATTCGGTTAATTGAAGTCTTCTGCCAAAAAAATCAGTATACGCTTTTGCTGCTCTTAAAACTGCTTTTTTCTTTAACTGGCTAAGTTTATCAAGATAAGGAAGTTTCATCGATATTACTTTTCCATTGTCATTTTGCTTCCACCAGCCGCCCATTAAACCATCAATAACAATTATATGAAAAAAAGTAGAGGTTGCCGGATGGTTGTCCACTGTCGAATTGCTGGATAACACACTCCTGTCTTTGTAGCTAATGCCGTATTCATCGTAGTCGGGCAGCAAAAAAGTACGTTTCGTCAAGGATGAAGACACTATTTCGTTGGAGCTAAAAACATAACTTTTCCCCTCAATCGTTTCCGTGATAAATGTTTTATCAAGACTTGCAATACCTTTTTTGCAGTCAGTTATGCTTAACCCGCTCCACCATGAAAGATCATGTACCGTGGCCGGGCCGCGACTGCTAAAATACCGGCGGCACAGTTGAAATAGCGCTTCATCATTCGTCAGCGGCGGTGCCGACGGCGCACGTTCGTCGGTCAACGCGTAGGTGAATTGCTTGCCTCGTCTGGGGCCGCTGCAGATCAGATTTTGCAGCTCAGCATTCATTACGATGTAGGCCAATCTCATTCCATCCGTAACGTTCGTAATGGTGCTTAGTTTCTCTTTTAGTTCGTTGCGTGTTCGATACCGTCTGTTTTCAAGATTCCGGATAAGCAGGTCATTGCAACTATTTAATATTTTGCTATCCAGTTCCGTTTTTCGATACATAAACGCGTTAAATGCCTGAACACGCGGGGCGGTTAAGGCGACAAGCCACCTGATGTCTTCCGGAGTAACAAAATGCCAGGTGGGCCTCATCAGGTGTGTCCGCAGAATTTTACCTTCATTAAAAGCTTGCTCAACGAGATTGTCAGTCGAGTCCGGAAGGCGCAAGCCAATAGCCCATTTCGCCATTGCATATTCCTGGGACTGCATCGCCAGCATCCACGAAACAATTTCCTCTGGTTTTTTAAAAGCGGTGGAGCTTATCTGCTGGTTTTGCAGTCGCAAAGAAATAAGATCTTTTACAGTATTCATCTTTTTTTCGAAGCCTTCGCGATCAGGTTAAATTCGAGGGCAAGGCCGACCCAGTAATCAAGTTCTTTAGCCGATTGAATTTGTTCCTTTTCCACGTATACGAAATCTTTCATAGGTCTCTCGCCCATGGTCATCTGTTTTACGCCCATGCGCCCGGCCATTTCAGCGACCCGCTTAGCACCGATACGGCATAAAAGATCATCGCGGCTGATGCAAACGCACATTTTATCGTTTACCATAAAACAAATTCCGCCGAACATGTTCTTTTCGGTTACGTCTTCGACGCGGCTGGCGAGGCCTTCCCTCACCCGGGCGGCTAGTTGTTCATTATATGGCATGGTGAGCTTTTAAAATCAAATATATTTTATTAACCAAAGCTGGGCGGCATTGCTTTCAATTTGATCATTTTTCTTAAGTCGGCGATGCATTGTTGTATTTTAGCGCTATGAATTACCGATCATTTAAGGATGTAAAAGTGGCCGAAGTCGGCTTGGGTACCTGGCAACTCGGCAGTGCCGATTGGGGCATTGTTGATGAAGATTATGCTTTCAAAATATTAAACGCCTACTTAGAAGCCGGCGGAAATTTCATTGATACAGCCGACGTTTACGGCATGGGTGTAAGTGAAAGTATCATCGGTAAATTTTTAAAAACCATACCCGGCAAAGAAATATATGTGGCGAGCAAACTGGGCCGTAGGCATGATTCACCGAATGGCTGGCCGCAAAATTTCACTTATGAATCCATGAAGAAGCATGTACAGGATTCACTTAAACACCTGCAGCTCGATCAGTTATTTTTAATTCAGTTACATTGCATCCCAACTGAAGAGCTTCGTAAAGCGGAAGTTTTTGAGCATTTGCGCAGGTTGCAGTCCGAAGGCTTGATCAGGTATTGGGGTGCGAGTGTTGAAACTTCTGAGGAAGCGTTAATTTGTCTCGAACAAACGGGCATCGCGTCCTTACAAATTATTTTTAATTTGTTTCGTCAGCATATCGCGGATGAAGTGTTTCAGAAGGCAGCAGAAAATGAAATCGCGCTGATAGCAAGGGTCCCATTGGCGAGCGGACTGCTAGCAGGAAAGTTTGGCAGCCAAACAGTTTTTTCAGAAAATGATCACCGGAATTATAACGCAAATGGTGAGCAATTTAATGTTGGAGAAACGTTTTCGGGGATTGAATTTAACAAGGGCGTTGAATTAGCCGGCAAGATTAAACAAATTATGCCTGAAGGAAACCTGGCAGAATTGTCACTTCGGTGGATTCTCGATCATCCGCAAATAACAACTGTCATTCCCGGAGCAAGTAAATTATCGCAGGTTCAGCATAACGTAAGGGCGTCAGAGTTACAGCCGTTAAATAACAACACTCATATAGCTTTGAGAGAGCTGTATGATAAGGAAATTTTTAGTTTGATAAGGGGCGCTTTTTAACCGAAGTTTATGCCGTAATAATTAAATTTAAGGCGAATAATTTTACTATGAATATACTAAATGCATCTATAATCGACCTTCTACAGCTGGCAAAAGATAAAAAACAGGAATACCTAAGTGCCGAACCCTTTCCGAACATTGTGTTTGAAAATTTTTTTGATCCACAAATCTTAAACCAGGTTGCCCAGGACTTCCCCGATCTTTCAAAAAAAAGTGATGTTATAAGCTACGATAATCATAACGAAAAAAAATTCGAAGCAAAAGGTGAGAAACATTTTAGCGATACGACAAAGCTTCTGGTTCATTATTTAAACTCCCAGCCGTTTCTGGAATTTTTACAGGAACTCACCGGTATTAACGAAACCCTATTGCCTGACCCTTATCTTACAGGTGGCGGTTACCATGAAATTAAGCCAGGAGGATTATTAAAGGTTCACGCCGACTTTAATAAACATGAGTTTACTAAACTTGACCGCAGGATCAATCTCCTGGTGTACCTGAATCATGACTGGGAAGAGGCTTATGGAGGACATTTCGAGCTATGGGATAAAAATATGACGAAAGCATACAAGAAGATCTTACCTGTTTTTAACCGGGTAGCGATATTTTCCACGACGGATTTTTCATTTCATGGCCATCCGGATCCGCTAACATGCCCTGCTGACCGAAGCCGGAGATCTTTGGCGTTATATTATTATAGTAACGGCCGACCAAAAAGCGAAATAGATAAAAAGCCGCATTCAACGTTATTCGTAGATCGGGCGGGAATAAAAAACGATACCGTGAAAGAACCAATAACATTGAAAAGTGTATTGTCCGATTTGACACCGCCGGTAATAACAAGACTAGCAAAACGGATTATTAAATAATGCATTTTTTTTAATTAACTAAGCAAGTTTCGGGTTCATCCGGTTTGCGCTGCCGCCTAATTTTGAGTATAATTTAAATCGGATGGAAACGCAGGAAAAAACAGATTACAGACGAATTGCACAGGCAATCGACTACTTGAAATCTAATTTCAGGGAACAGCCGGAACTGGACGAAATAGCTGAAAAAGTCCATTTAAGTCCCTTTCATTTTCAGCGCATGTTTACTGAATGGGCTGGTATAAGTCCGAAGAAATTTGTTCAATACCTGAGCTTAGAATATGCCAAAAGCATTCTGAAGGAGAAACAGGCCACCTTGTTTGACGCCGCATTTGAAACAGGGCTATCAGGAACCAGCCGTCTTCACGACCTGTTCATTAATATCGAGGGAATGACACCGGGCGAGTACAAAAATGGCGGCGAACAGCTGTCGATTAATTACAGTTTTGCTGAAAGCCCGTTTGGAACGTTGCTCGTCGCTTCAACCGCTAAAGGGATTTGCTATATGGCTTTTGCTGAAGATGAATTACATGCATCTGATGACTTGAGGAAGCGGTTTCCTAATGCCAGGTATCAACAGCTGTTCGACAAGAAACAGGAAAATGCGCTTAACATTTTTAGCCGCGACTGGACAAAAATTGATGATATCAAGCTCCATTTGAAGGGAACACCGTTCCAGTTAAAAGTTTGGGAAACACTGCTGAAAGTGCCGATGGGAGGCTTAGTAACTTATTCTACTCTTGCCGGAAACATACAGAATCCTAATGCATGCCGGGCAGTGGGTTCGGCAGTGGGTGATAATCCCGTCGCGTTCCTGATTCCATGCCACAGGGTGATCAGGTCAGACGGAGCCCTCGGCGGATATCACTGGGGAACTAACCGAAAAACAGCAATGATCGGTTGGGAAGCGGCACGGGTTAATTTTCAATAATGCAAGATGGATAATATAATTGAACGGCTGGAAACGGTCGACTGGCAGCTTGTGTGCAGTCAGCTCAATGACAAGGGTTATTCGCAGATAAAAGGACTTGTAACACCACACGATTGTGATGTTCTCAGGAATCAATATGGAGATCAGCAGTTATTCCGTAAAACGATTACAATGGAGCGCTACCGTTTCGGCAAGGGCGAGTACAGGTATTATAATTATCCGCTGCCCGAGCTTATTCATCTGATACGGGAAAATGTATATGAAAAGCTGGCGCCTGCTGCAAATAGCTGGATGAACGTTCTTCATATCGATCGGCAATATCCGGCTTCACTTAGTGATTTGCAAAGCCTTTGCAGAGCGCACAATCAACATGAACCGACGGTTCTAATACTTAATTATAAGCAGGGCGGATTTAATACTTTGCACCAGGACTTGTACGGCGACATTTTCTTTCCCTTTCAGCTCGTGCTTTTTTTAAATGAACCAGGTACAGATTATGAAGGCGGCGAATTTGTCCTTACAGAACAGGTTCCCAGGGCGCAGTCAAAAGCCATCGTTTTGCGGCCAGGGAAGGGTGATGCATTGATCTTTACAACCAATTTCCGGCCTGTTAAAGGTAATCACGGATTTTACAGGGCGAATATGAAACATGGAGTTAGTGAAGTTTTAAATGGAAACAGGTATTCCCTGGGGATCATTTTTCATGATGCTGTAACATGATAGAGCATATTGCACTGGGAATAGCCAAACTTGAAAGGGCAAGAAACCTCAAAGTGATGATGGACAACGGCGAAGTAACTTTCGCCGGCAATCGAAACCTGAAAATATTTGGCGGGCTGAAATGCGATTCCGGCAAGCGGATGAAAGTAAAAAACCGGGTATTCTTTCGCAATAAAGAAGAAGCATTAAGCCTTGGTTACCGGCCATGCGGACATTGTTTAAAGTCAGAATACATTCTTTGGAAAAAGAACCGGGAAGATTAGGCGAGGCTTCTCCATAAATAGAAAACAAGGTAACTTTCCCAGCCTTTATACCGGTCGAAAAATTCCTTTATCTTTTCGAGCTCAGTTCGGTTAGCTATAACACCATGAGTAGTTAAGGCGTTCAGCAGTCCAACATCACCGTGAGGGATGCATGACCGCTCTTTAAGCGACTTCATCAGCGCGTAGTTAGCCGTCCATATACCGATTCCACGAATGTTCAGAAGTGTTTTTTGTCGTTCGGCAAGTGATGGTAATGATTTTATGACCTCTTTGTTCAAATCGCCGTTCGAAAATCTTTTTGCCAGTTCAATAATATACTCGGCCTTTTTCCCTGAAAACTGCATGCCTTTAAACTCATCAACGGTCGCCAGTTCCAAAACTTGCGGAAGCGGAAAAGTATAATAAACAGAATCTTCGCATGTTATTGTTCCGCCATATTTCTCTACCAGCCTGCGTTTTAGCTTGTAAGCGAATGACAGGTTTATTTGCTGCCCGATAATACTCCAGCAAAGTGCTTCAAATAAATCGGGGATAGCAATAAGCCGAAGACCGCGGAACCTTTCAGGCATGTATCGGAATGTTTCATCGCTGGCTAATAGATCATAAAATGGCTGTATATCGTGTGAGAGGTCAAACCACTCAGTAATATATTCCTTAATTGCCTGAACACTTTCCCCGTCATCCGGTCCCGCTAATATTTCGACTAAAAGTTCTTGTTGTTTTTCGCTGATCCTTAATAAGAATTGACTTTGATCTATTACAACCACCTTCGAAATCTCCCTGTTACCAATTTTATGCAGGCAGTCGTCATAGTTCCTGTCGAGGAACCAAAGGCACTCATCAAAACTGAAAGAATCCGGGAGTGGAATAACAATGATTTTAGCGGTATGCATTTCCAAAAATAGCCATAAAGTACCCGCCGGATAATACACTTTTTGCTACATTCTTAAAACAGTAAAATGCACCGGTTGTAAAGTGTATATGAAGCGATATTACGTAGAATCATCGGCCTTAAAAACTCTGGGTTATGATGAAAAGCGAAAAATACTTGAGGTCGAATTTAGAGAGGAGGGAGCAGTATGGCAATATCTGAACGTTTCTAAAGCTGACTATAAACGCCTGCTTCAGGCAGAGTCGAAGGGGAATTACTTTGTTACAAGGATCAAAGGAAAACACGCCGAACAACGAATAGGATAGTTGCTGCCGGCTAACCGTTTCGTTAAAATACGCTACCGGCCATTATCGCCTGTAGCGTATTTATAAAATTTAGTTACACCCTGTTGTATTCAAATTAGCTTTTAACATAGGCCTTAACTTCCTGCCGTGCTTCTCCCAAATGTTCAATTCCGAGTTCTACTACGTCTCCAGCCTTTAAATAAACCGGCGGGTTAAAGCCAAGTCCTACGCCGGCTGGTGTTCCGGTTGAAATGATATCCCCCGGTAATAAAGTCATAAACTGAGAGACGTAAGAAACCAGGAATGGAATTTTAAATATCAAGTTTGCAGTGGTTCCGTCCTGCATTCTTTTTCCGTTAACATCCAGCCATAATCTGAGGTTGTTAAGGTCGGGAATTTCATCAGGTGTTACCAGGTAAGGCCCTACCGGCGCAAAAGTGTCGCAGCCTTTACCCTTGTCCCAGGTACCGTTGCGCTCCATCTGAAAAGCGCGTTCTGATACATCGTTATGAAGCACATAACCTGCAATGAAACTGCTTGCCTCTTCTTCCGTTACGTAGCTTGCCTTTTTATTGATAACCACGGCGAGTTCAACTTCCCAATCAGTTTTTTCAGAGTTTTTGGGTATGATGATCTCATCATATGGTCCTGTAAGTGCCGTAGTACTTTTCATGAAGATCACCGGTTCAGACGGTATCTGGGCATTCGTCTCTTTGGCATGGTCGGCATAATTTAAGCCTATGCAAACAATTTTTGAAGGCCGTGCTACAGGCGATCCTAAGCGATCTTCCTCACCGATCTTTGTAAGCTCACCTTTATTTTGCGTGATAAACTCCGCAAGTTTCTGGAGGCCGTCTTCTTCAAAAAAAGATTCGTTATAGTCATTGCCAATGGCCGAAACGTCATATTTTATTCCATCCAGTACAATTCCCGGCTTTTCCCGGCCTGGTTTTCCGTAACGTATTAATTTCATTTGATTTAGTTATTAAGTTTAACAAAGCCACCATCAATATGATAATCACAGCCTGTTATAAATGACGCCTCGTCTGAACAAAGATATAGCATCAGGGTCGCGATTTCTTCAGTTGTTCCCATTCGGCCAATAGGTTGTGAGGCAGACAGTTTTTCAAACATTTCTTTTTCCTGTCCGGGATAATTTTTGGCGATAAAACCATCTACGAAAGGAGTGTGGACCCTTGCCGGACATATACAATTACACCGGATATTACTGCTGAGGTAGTCGCGGGCCACAGATAAGGTCATTGCCTGGACAGCACCTTTGCTCATCGAATACGCAAAGCGATCAGTAATTCCGACAACCGCGGCTATTGATGAAAGATTTAAAATGACACCGCCATTGTTTTTTATCATCATTGGCAAAACGACGTGTAACAGGTTGTACGCCCCTTTCACATTAATATTATAAACGCGATCGAAGTCTGCTTCATCAGTTGTGTGAGCCTTGCCTACATGAGCAATCCCTGCGTTGTTGATCAGGATGTCGATCTTTTCAAACTGCTCAACCAGCGTTTTAACCTGCTGCTGGTCACTTACATCGCAAACATGAACAGATGCCTTTCCTCCGGACGAATTAATTTCCCCGGCAACATTTCCGGCGTTTTCCGGGTTTAAATCAAGGATT
The DNA here is from genome assembly GCF_009834875.1 of Hufsiella arboris. Classification (GTDB taxonomy): domain Bacteria; phylum Bacteroidota; class Bacteroidia; order Sphingobacteriales; family Sphingobacteriaceae; genus Hufsiella_A; species Hufsiella_A arboris. Next base: position 126,210 of record NZ_WVHT01000010.1, read on the forward strand.
AGGACTTCGGCGCCCTGCTTAGCAAATAATGTCGCGGCAGATTTGCCTATTCCGCTTCCTCCTCCTGTAATGAGCGCTGTTTTTCCTGTAAGATTGAACATTTTCGGACGGATAATTAATCAGATGTAATTGACAAGCGCAAAATAGGATACTCGACCAGCAATATCAAGACCTTTAAGTGAACAATCAAAGTCCGGATGGAAATGCTGATATCATCTCACAGTTTTATACATTTACGTATGCTTCACATCTCAAAAAAAATTTGCTGCTTAATTGCCTGGGTTGCGATGTATTCCGGGGCCTCTGCCCAGGTTGCTTCGACAGATACAATTTCTCGTAAGGCATCTTCTGAGTTTCTCACTTCATTTGATGGAACTAAGATTTATTACGAGATCGCGGGAACAGGCTTTCCTGTTGTCCTCCTTCATGGTTTTACCGGGACTAGCCAGGGATGGAAGAGTACGGAACTTTATAATTCACTTTTGGAAAATGGTTACCAGGTAATAAGTCTTGATTTGAGGGGAAATGGCAAGTCGGGTAAGCCATCATCTCTAAATGGCTATCAGCACGACTCGGAGGCAAAGGATGTTATGTTACTTGCAAAGAAGCTGGCGTTAAAGCAGTATGACCTGATCGGTTATTCCCGCGGCTCGATCATCGCGGCGAGATTGTTAGTGCTGGATAAACACGTAAAAAAGGCTGTCATGGGAGGAATGGGCGATGGTTTTACAGATCCTGCCTGGCCGAGAAGAGTGATGTTTTATAAAGCATTAAGCGGTGAGCCTGCACCTGAACTGAACGGATTTATTGAATCAATCAATAAGCGCGGCCTCGACCGGCAACAGCTTGCATTTCAGCAAGGTGCCCAGCCAAGTACGTCTCCTGCGGAGCTTTCTCAAATTAAGATTCCGGTTTTATTGGTTTCCGGCGACAACGATCCGGATAATGGCTCAGTTGATAAACTGGCTGCAATGATTCCAGGATCGCAGATGAGAGTAGTTCCCGGCGACCATGATCACGCGGGAAAAACAAAAGAATTTGCAGCCGCAGTAGTCGATTTCCTGAAATAAGGCGATCGGTTCTTAAGACTTGCATATCTGCCGCTTTATATTTAAACCTCTATCAGATGAATACTAGTGTATTATTCTAACGAGAAACTCAGGGTTTCTCTTCGCCTTTCTTGCCATTTGTATTTGCCTTTTTCCTGCCGGCATCTTTAAGGGCTTTATCGATCAGCCATTCAAGCTGCCCGTTTACACTTCGGAAATCATCTGACGCCCACTTTTCCAGGGCGGCAAAAGTTTGCCCGTCTATTCTCAATACAAATGATTTTTTCTCTGCCGCCATTACAACATTTTAGGTGTTGGGATGTCTCATCCGGTCTTTAACATAATACCTTACTGGTAAAGCGTACCGGTATTTAATATTGGCGTTGCTGCTTTTTCTCCGCAAAGTACAACCATCAGGTTGCTTACCATGGCAGCTTTTTTCTCTTCATCAAGCTCTACAATTTGTTTTTTTGAAAGCTGTTCTAGAGCTAGTTCGACCATACCTACCGCTCCTTCCACAATTTTGGTCCGGGCTGCAACAATTGCCGTCGCTTGCTGGCGCTGTAACATCGCTCCGGCAATTTCAGGAGCATAGGCGAGATGGCTGATACGTGCTTCCTGGATAATTATTCCGGCTGCTGCCAACCGCTCATTTAATTCCTGTTCCAGCAAGGCGGAAACCTTTTCACCTCCGTCACGCAGCGTAATGTCGGCGTGTTCGTCTTCCATATTGTCATACGGACAGGTCGAAGCAAGATGTCTTACCGCCGCTTCACTTTGGATTTGTACATACTGTGTGTAATTCGCCACGTCAAAAGTCGACTTATATGTGTCTCTTACCTGCCATACGATTACAGTGGCTATTTCAATCGGATTTCCCATTTTGTCGTTCACTTTAAGCTGCTGCCCATTTAGATTCTGCGAGCGAAACGACATCCGGGTTGTCTGGTAAAGTGGATTTACCCATACTAATCCATTCGTTTTAATAGTTCCAACATATTTTCCAAAAAAAACACATACGCAAGCATAATTTGGATTGATCACCCTTAATCCTTTTAAAAAGAAAACAGAGAGTACTGCTAAAATTACCCCCAATACGACGATAAAGGTTGTTTGCGTTATTCCTCCGTTGACAATAAAATAACCAGCCAAACCCAATCCGATAAGTCCGAGTATCAGGATTACAAAGCCAGACATAGGTTTAAATACTTTTTCCATGAAGTTTGATATTATTTTGATATCAAACTTATATCAAATAAGATTAATAAACAAGACGTCTTTTCGACTGGCTCCAGATGTAAGGATTCTTTGTTATTTGGAATCTCGAGTCTGAAGACCTGGATAAGCTAGTTTAAGAAAGCGAGATATTGATGATCTTATACGCGTGGCAGTGTTACTCTAAAAGCAGAGCCCTTTCCAGGCGAACTTTCTACTGAAATCGTTCCCTCATTTGCTTCTGCAAATTCCTTGCACATAAACAGACCCAGGCTTGTACCGCGTTCATTGTTAGTTCCGTTGGTACTAACATTATTCATATTGAAAATTTCATTCAGACGGTCATTTTCTATGCCGATACCGTTATCTTTTACCGTAAAGCCGATATAATTTTCAGCTTTTTCAATATCGATCCAAATTTTTCCATTCGCCGGAGTGAATTTTATTGCGTTGGAAAGCAGGTTGCGGACAATGAAATCAAAATGGTCTGAGTCTGCTTTGACCATGACACCGTTACAAGTTGAGTTTTCTATTACAATAGATTTCTCTTCTGCGGCACCGGCAAGCAACATAATGTTTCGCCTGATAATTTCTGAGGGATTAAACGGCGTAATATTTAGTCTGACACCTTTTAATTGCATTTCACCCCATTTTAACAGGTTGTTAAGTGTTTCGAGGGAGGCATTGCAGGTATCCGACAGCTTTTGAATGAACACCTTTTTTTGCAAGGCATTGAGGTCGTCATCTTCCAACAGGTAAAGCAGGCTGATCACAGATGCCAGCGGAGAGCGGAGATCATGGGCAAGTACAGAAAAAAGTTTGTCCTTTACGTTGTTTGACTCCTTCAGTTCCTTATTGGCAATGTTTAACATGCCGTTGAGGTGTTTGGTCCTGTAAGCTAAAAATCCTATAAAGAAAAGGATGATCACAATTGCGCCGGTAATACCAAGAATGATGTTTTGTTTCAGCATCTGCCGGGCGTTGATGAATTGAAGTTTACGGACATTTTCTTTTGAACGGTATAGTTCGTATTGCGACTGCAGGTTGCTGATCTGCCTGGCCATTCTTTTGTAGAAAATGCTATCGCTAATCGTGTTTTGTTGTTTAGTCGTTGCGTATGCCTTTTTGAAATTGCCCTGGCTGGCATACAGCGAGGAGAGATTGCTTAAAATCTCCGTTTGTTGTTTATAGGCCTTTTTTTTGAAAGCCAATTGTAAAGCTTGCTCATAATAGCTTATGGAAGCTTTGGTGTTTGTTTGTGAAAGGATTTCGGCGAGGATGGTTAAAGTTTGCAGTTCCCTCAAATAATTATGGATTTCGCGCGCTTTTTTTAGCGAGATTAAAAGCAAATTGTTTGCTTTTTGTTTCTGCCCCTGTCGGTTATAAACCGATGCAAGATTGTTATTAAGAGTAATGTACAATCCCTGGTATTTCGGTTCGCTGCTCAAAGAAATACCTTTTTTAAGGTAGTATTTAGCTCTTTGATAATCGCCAAGTTCGCGGTATGCGACGCCGAAATTATTGTAGACATTGAGTGAAATGCTCCAAAAAGGAAGACGGTCGCTAAAAGATTGCGCAATTTTCAAGTAAACGAGAGCAGTGTCATATTTGTGCTGACCCATATATCCCTCGCCCAATGTACAGTACGCTTCCATTTGGCCCGGTTCGTTTTTACTTAGCTCACTTACTTTGAGCGCATTTAAAAAAAAACCAATGGATTTATCGAAATTCCCTTTGCGTAGTTCTACGACCCCAAGCCTGATTATTTCTGAGGCAATCCCTTTTTGGTTGCCGGATTGCCGGTAGAGCGACATTGCCTGCAGGTAATTTTTTCTTGAATCATCATACTGGCCCATATTGTCATGGATCATTCCGATCTGGTTCAGCATTTTTGCCGTGCCGTTTTGATCTTTAGTACGTTGTGCAAGCGCTAATCCTTCTTTAGCATAGTAGAGCGCAGAATCAGGGTTTTTATACCGGAGATCGTTCACCAGATGATCGTACTGATCAATTGTTAATGGCTGCGCTTTAGAATCCGGAGGAAAACCAAAGGAATAAACAGTGCAGATTGACAAGAAAATCAGAAGAAAAACGGCAAGTAAATATCTGAAGATTGGCATGAACCGGAAAGCCTGTCTGAAATTTTATTATTCTGTAATCACCTTTGTTGCGCATAAAAATACATTTTCTTCTCGCATTTTCACTATTTCACCGCTATTTGCCTCAACTGAATGACGAACAGTTAATTACAGATAAAATAAATCTTTGCTGATCATCCGGCGATAAGCCGCCGGGCAGCCAGGTGATTTTTAATCCATCCCGCTCCATTTTCCGGAAGTAAGTCATCTGCCGTTTTGCAAACTGCTGAATGGCTATGGTTAGTTGTTCCTTCAGCTGTTCGAAACTGATTTCGCCGGTAAGGTGCATTACGACAAATTTGTATTCAAGACCGTAACGAATCAATTGAGCTGCCGGAACATGTAACATCAGCGATCTCACTTCTTCGATAAGCCCTTCACTAAGGCGTTTTTCGAGGCGCATCCTGATGTTTTCACGCCGGTTTTCACGGTCAGGGTTCAGCCCGAAAACCAAAGGCCTGATCTGTGCAGTTTCAGAAGGTTTAAAATCGTTTGCCGCCAGGTATTTGGAAATTTCAATGGCGCGTATCAAGCGCTTGGCTGTCGAAACATCAGCAAGTGAAGTATAAGCATTCTCCGGCATTCCATCGAAAATAACTTTCAACTCGTCTCTTGATTTCTTTTCCAATTGTTCCCGCAGCGTGTTGTTTACAGGTATGGCGGTAAATTGATAACCGTTCAAAATAGCATCGATATAGAGTCCGCTTCCGCCGCACAAAACCGGGATTTTGCCAGATGAATAAATCTGCCGAAATATTCTTTCAAAGTCCTTCATAAACTGGTGGATATGATAGTTACTGCCTGCATCAGCTATATCTATGAGGTGGTAGGGTACCGCTATACCATTTACAACATAATCTTCGTAATCTTTCCCCGTTCCGATATTCATATCACGGTATACCTGCCTGGAATCAGCGCTGATAATTTCGGTTTGGAGTTGATAAGCCAGTTGGGCCGCCAGTCGCGTCTTACCACTGGCCGTAGGTCCAAGTATAACAATAAGGTTAAAAGAAGGGGTTAAATTCTCCGGCATGTTTGCTGCAAAGTTAAAATGATCTTTACATTTACCGCCAAAATTCAAGCTTATGATCAAACATATTGTATTCTGGAAACTGAAAGAGGAGGCGCACGGAAAAGACAGGACGGAGAATGCTATCGCTATAAAAACGATGCTGGAAGATCTTAACGGGAAAATTGCCGGACTTGTTAAACTGGAGGTAGGACTGGATTTTGTGCAGTCGCCAGACTCGGCGCATGTAGCGCTTTATTCGGAATTTGAAAGCCGCGAGGCGCTCGACTTTTATCAGCAGCATCCATTGCATAAAGCGGTGATGCCATATATTGCTGAAGCAAGGGACGAACGATTTGTGGTGGATTACGAAATTTAGGTCAGCTCACGACGATCGAGCACCCACTTCCGGCTGCCAGAATTATGAAATTTCTGAATCTTGCTTTCTGGCGGAAGCTTTTTAAGCTGATTGGAATTATAACGGCAATTCGACGAAAGATCAATAAAGAAGGGTTGCGGTTCGATAATTCCCTGGTTAGCAAAGCCAAGTTTAGAATAACTATCGCCTTCTCCCCAGTCGCGGTCGGCATAGGTCATAATATGTGCCGGCGAATATGAGGAGATGAAGTGGCCGAGCAGTTTGCTTAATCCTCCAACTACAGTGCTGCCTAATTTGCTTGTGTACCTTTCAAGTTCGTAGGAACGGTAATAAACAGGGCCATCATACATCGTCCTGCTCTTTCCGAATGTCGCTATGGCCAGCAACTGGTTCTCTTTCACAAGTCCGAATTTATAGTAAGCGGAAGTTGCGCCCTGTAAATGATTTTCGTTTAGAAACGTCGCGGTTTCGGCCATTGCTAACCTGACGATAGTTGTTTGCCTGCCATGAATCCGGTTACTGAGCCCTAATAATGCCGACAGGCGGGATATTACTTTGGGCTGCTGCTGCTCCCATTGATCCTCCCAAAGCTGAATAATTTTAAGGTTGTATTCTGCTGCCTGAACGTTTAAATCTGAAAAGTAAGATGCAGGCACACAAATCCGGGCAGCAGTAGAAAGATCAACACAGTTTATCAGGATTTTTTTTGCGGGAATATAAAAGCCGTTAAAAGGTGTTTGAAGTGGATTTTCCTTATGAAAAGTAAGGCCAGTTTGCGTAAGAAAGTTGTTAACCGAATTAATGAAATCCACGGCCAAAGATAAAGAACGCAAATAAAAAAGGTTTCCGGCAGCGCCGGAAACCTTAAGTTTTACATAGATAGAAAAATGAGAGATATGATAGACTACGCAACCATTAACTTATTCGCTTTGTTAAAGGCCGCGACAGATTGCTTGTTTGACAACTGAACTTCCTGTAAGTCCTTTTGCAGCATGTCACGTAATTGTGAATCAAAAATTTCCATCAATTTAATTGATCGTGTATTCAGTTGCTTTTTCATAATGCTTTTATATTAATCTAATTAATCGTTTTCTTCAGTTGTTAAATTATCTTTTCGACGTTCCGCCTCTTCTTTTTGTCTTACAAGCTGTTCCAGATCTCGTGTATCCGATGCTCCCTCCGGGTTAACCGGGTTATCCCAGCTTTGCTCTTCGGATTGAACTTCTTGTTCATTGTTGTCTTTATCGGGCGAAATCATATTGCTTCGTTTGATTAGATCATGTCCAACAATGTGCCAGATTGCGATATTGGATTTAAACCGTTTTTAATTCTGGTATAAATGCCTGATTTGCAGGTTGAATTTTAAAAATCATGTTTTTTTTACGGAGGAAAAGCGAATCTTTTATGTGACTTATTTTTAATAAACCTTGTATGCAGCTAACTACAATCGTATGAAATAACACACAGTTGATATGTTGAAATTTTTGACACCCTGATTTCACTTAAAGAATTAGTTTTGTGCAAACACTTTTTTATGGCCGAAAACATTGATTATAGTGAAGACAGTATCCGATCGCTGGATTGGAAAGAACATATACGCTTGCGTCCCGGGATGTACATCGGCAAATTGGGCGACGGATCTGCCTACGACGACGGTATTTACGTTTTGCTTAAAGAAATCGTCGATAATTCGATCGATGAATTTGTTATGGGCGCCGGCCGCACTATTGATATCAACTTAAGCGACCATAAAGTAACCGTGAGGGATTATGGCCGTGGAATTCCCTTGGGTAAAGTGATAGACTGTGTATCCAAGATCAATACTGGCGGTAAATATGACAGCAAGGCTTTTCAAAAATCTGTTGGTTTGAACGGGGTGGGAACGAAGGCTGTAAACGCTTTATCTACCAGTTTTACCGTGCAGTCCTACCGTGATGGCAAAACCAAGATTGCGGAATTCGAGAAAGGAGAGATCATCAGGGACGAACCAGAAAAGGAAACCACACAGCGAAACGGTACGTCGATAAACTTTTTTCCGGACGACTCGATTTTCAGGCACTACCGTTTTATACCGGAGTTCGTGGAAAACATGATCTGGAACTATGTCTTTCTTAATTCAGGTCTTACAATAAACTTTAACGGGCAGAAATATTTCTCCGAAAAGGGTCTTCACGACCTGCTTCAGCGAAACACCGATGCCGAAACAAACCGCTATCCGATCATTCATTTAAAAGGTGAAGATATTGAGATCGCTATGACACACGGCCAGCAGTATGGCGAAGAATATTACTCGTTCGTAAACGGACAGCATACAACACAAGGAGGAACGCACCAGGCCGCTTTTCGTGAAGCAGTAGTAAAAACGATCCGTGAATTTTATAAAAAAGAATTCGACGCTTCGGATGTCCGGGCGTCTATCGTGGCGGCTGTGGCTATTAAAGTGCAGGAACCTGTATTTGAGTCGCAAACTAAAACCAAGCTCGGCTCACAGAATATTGGTCCTGATGGGCCTTCGGTTCGCGGATTTATAAACGATTTTGTGAAAAAAGCGCTGGATGACTATCTGCACAAGCATCCTGAAGCTGCCGACGCAATGCTAAAGCGGATTTTGCAATCGGAGCGTGAACGTAAAGACATTGCAGGAATTAAGAAACTTGCAAACGAGCGTGCCAAAAAAGCGTCGCTTCATAACCGCAAGCTGCGTGATTGCAAGATCCATTTTGAGGATAATCACGAGCGGAAACAGGATACAACTCTTTTTATAACGGAGGGAGATTCGGCGAGCGGATCAATTACAAAGTCACGCGACGTGATGACCCAGGCGGTGTTCAGCCTAAAAGGAAAGCCACTGAATTGTTTCGGTCTTACAAAGAAAGTTGTTTACGAAAACGAAGAATTTAACCTGCTGCAGCACGCGTTGAATATTGAAGATGGCCTCGATGCATTACGTTATAATAATATCGTGATCGCTACCGATGCCGACGTTGACGGAATGCACATCCGCCTGCTGCTTATGACATTCTTCCTGCAGTTCTTCCCGGACCTTGTAAAAGCGGGGCATGTTTCGATTCTGCAAACTCCTTTATTCAGGGTGCGTAACAAAAAGGAAACGATCTATTGCTACAGCGAAGAAGAAAAACGCGCGGCGGTAAACAAGCTCGGATCTAAGCCGGAAATAACACGCTTCAAAGGATTAGGCGAGATTTCGCCTGACGAGTTTGGTCTGTTTATAGGTAAGGATATTCGCCTTGACCCAGTAATCCTGTCGAAAGAACAAAGCATAAAAAGCTTGCTGGAGTACTATATGGGAAAAAATACACCAGACCGGCAGCAACATATCATCGGCAACCTGCGTGTGGAGCTTGATATCATTGAAGAAGAAAAACCGGTATTGGCGGAAGCGGTTTAAGGCCACAGAAGTTTAGAATCCAGTCATCTCAATATCGATTTATAAGTCTTTGTGGATAAATCCATTTTAATTTCTATCTTGTTTCCCCGCTTTTATCCGGCGGGTTAACGCTTTCATGACCGAACAAGAAATTAAGATAAAATACAGGCATTATCCTTCTGTCGATGAGCTGCCTGCTGACGAAAAGCTGCTTTGCCAGGAAGCAGAGAAAGCATTAGAGACCTCGCACTCTCCTTACTCCAAATTCAGGGTTGGCACTGCTGTTAAGCTTAAAAGCGGCAGGATCATTTATGGAAGTAACCAGGAAAACGTCGCTTATCCTTCCGGGCTTTGTGCTGAACGTGTGGCTTTGTTCATGGCTGGTTCTAGTTATCCGGGTGACGATATCGTAGCGATGGCGATAACCGCTCACACAGATCTTTTCGAGCTTAAAACTCCTGTCACCTCCTGCGGTGCTTGTTTGCAGGTGATGGCTGAATACGAAAAAAAACAGGGCACGCCGTTCAGTATTCTTTTTTACAGCCTGGGGAAGGATGTTATCAAAGCGGAAGGCGTAAAAAGTTTGCTGCCCTTTATGTTTTACGAGAACGGACTGGAAAAAAGATAGGCCGTTTCGGATGAAACGGCCCGGGTTGACACTTTATCAAAAATCAACTATTGGAAGGCGCTTGAAACGTTAGTTATTTTCCATCCCTTGTCTGTTTGAGACATCGTTACATAGTCAATGCGCTCAAAATCGGTATACTTCATCGTTACTTTTACGATCACCTGGTCTGGCAATGATTCGATCATCGATGTTTTTAAATCGCAATTTTGTTCAACTCCCTGGATGTTTTTCAACGCTGATACGATCTCAGATTTGTCGTGTGTTACCACTTTTTTGCCTTGTGAGATGGTGAACTTTGCATCGTCGTCTATCACATCGGCAAGGTCCTTAATTTGGCCATGAGCAAAGGCATTGACATAAGTGTTTGCTGCATACCTCATGGTTAACTTTTCTGCTGATTTAGTTTTTTCATCTGCTTTTACAACAAAACTGCAAGCTGCCAAAGCGATAGCGACAAATGTGAATTTTAAAGTTTTCATGGTTATAGTTTTTTGGTTTTTTTCTGATTGTTTGACTAATAGACGCAGGCATTTTACCGAACGTTACACCTTGAAATGTTAAATTTTCGTTAACGTTTAAGCGGGTAAATGACTGATCAGCAGTTCGCCTGTTTTAATAAGGAGTTGGTCGGTAATAATAGCCTGTTGGGCGTTGAAATGCATTTCGACAAAAAAAGAAAAAATATTAATTTTTTTTTTGGAAAGGCCTGGCGCCGGTGTGTCATTTCCTTTGATGGGTAAAAAGCGAAGCGATTTGCGTCCCGTCGGTGTAATCTGTAGAAGCCTCAATTTTACGAAATTTGCTTCTGCCGCCAATTTAAAATGCAACGATAATTTAATCGGTCAGCGATTTATGTTGTGCTATTTGTTTGTGTGAGAACCATAGATTATAAACCCGGGTAAAGCGGTTACCCCGAGCGAAGCGTTGGCATATGCAATAGAGCGAGGAGTAGAAGCGGAACACGGGACCTGCTACTGATAGTTGTATATACCGTTCATTTTCAAATTTATGTTAACGAAAACTAACCGGGTTTCTTAAAGATTCTCACTCTTATTCAGATGTTCAGAACAAGCCATGTTAACGGGTTACTTATTAAAAGCCGATACAAAACCTACCCCTCTTTGCTAATTGTTAAAAACTCCCTTAGGCATATTTTAAACCTATCTTATATCTTTACCCATCCTAAGTTTTTTCAACCAGATGAGCGAAGATTTAAGTCAAGATCAATCCCCGGAAAAGGAAACCCTCCATAATGTCACACCGCTAAACGGTTTATATGAGAACTGGTTCCTGGACTATGCATCTTATGTTATCCTTGACCGTGCTGTACCACATATTCACGATGGTTTAAAGCCGGTTCAGCGCCGGATTCTTCATTCATTAAAGGAAATGGACGACGGCCGCTTTAATAAAGCAGCTAACGTGATCGGCAATACCATGAAGTATCACCCGCATGGCGACGCTTCTATTGGCGATGCGATGGTACAGATCGGGCAGAAAAATCTTTTGATCGATACGCAGGGAAACTGGGGCGACCCGATAACCGGCGATTCGGCGGCCGCACCGCGTTATATTGAAGCCAGACTCTCGAAGTTCGCTAACGAGGTGGTATTTAATCCGGATACAACCGAATGGCAGCTTAGCTACGACGGCCGGAACCGTGAACCGGTAACGCTCCCGGTTAAATTTCCATTATTGCTTGCACAAGGCGCGGAAGGTATCGCGGTGGGCCTTGCGACCAAGATCATGCCGCATAACTTTATCGAACTTATCGACGGGTCCATCGAAATACTGAGAGGCAATCGTCCTTCTTTACTGCCTGATTTTCCTACGGGCGGTATGGCCGATTGCTCGGCTTATAACGAAGGCTTACGTGGTGGAAAAATTCGCGTCAGGGCGAAAATCGTTGAGCGCGACAAAAAGACCCTGGCTATCACCGAAATCCCTTTTTCCACAACCACCGGCGGACTGATGGACAGCATCGTTGCCGCTAACGACAAAGGGAAGATCAAGATCAAAAAGATCGAGGATAATACAGCAAGAGACGTTGAAATTATTGTGCACCTGGCTCCCGGGATTTCGCCGGATGTGACTATTGACGCATTATATGCCTTTACGGATTGCGAGCTGTCAATCTCTCCCAATACCTGCGTGATCCGCGATGAGAAGCCTCATTTTATGAGTGTGAACGATATCCTGGTCGAGAGTACAAACAATACCCGCGAATTATTAAGGCAGGAGCTGCAGATCAGGCTTGATGAATTGAAAGAGAAAATCTTCTTCAGTTCATTGTTAAAAATATTCATCCAGGAAGGCATGTACAAGCATCCTGATTATGAAACGTCAGGCAACTTCGACAACGTAGTGGAGGTGCTGAACGGCCTCTTCGAACCTTTCTTCACGCAGTTTTACCGGCAGATCCTTCCTGAAGATTACAAAAAGCTCATCGATAAACCTATGAGCAGCATCACCCGCTTCGATGTAAAAAAAGCGGATGAGGTTATGAAAAATCTTGAAAATGAGATCAAAGAAGTAAAACACCACCTGCGGCATCTTACCGATTATGCGATCGACTGGTTCGAAATGCTGAAAAAGAAATTCGGCGAAGGCCGGCAGCGGAAAACGGAGCTTCGTACCTTCGACAGGGTAGAGGCCGCACAGGTTGCCCTGGCAAACGTAAAACTCTATGTGAACCGCACCGACGGGTTTATTGGTTCCGGTTTGCGCAAGGATGAGTTTGTGTGTGATTGCTCAGACCTGGACGAAATCATCGTTTTCAGGGAGGATGGTCGCTGTATCATCACCCGGGTGCAGGATAAAACCTTCGTTGGTAAAGATATTATTCACGTGGCGGTGTTTAAGAAAAACGACGAGCGCACGGTTTACAATATGATCTACAAAGATGGTCCGAGCGGGACCTCCTATATCAAACGATTTTCGGTTGTCGGGGTAACAAGGGATAAGGAGTATGATTTAACAAAAGGCGGAAAAGGTTCGAAAGTGCTCTATTTTACGGCTAATCCAAATGGTGAGGCTGAGGTTGTCAGCATTGCCTTGAAGCCGCATTCCAAGCTTCGCAAGCTGCAAATGGATATCGATTTCGCTGAGATCGCCATTAAGGGTCGTGGCTCAATGGGTAATATCGTAAGCAAGTACCCGCTTAAGAAGATAACCTTAAAATCGAAGGGCGTCTCAACACTATCAGGCCGGAAAATATGGTATGATGAAATCCTGAAACGTCTCAATGTCGACGGCCGCGGCAAATACCTTGGCGAGTTTGACGGGGACGATAAAATTCTGACAGTTCTGTCAAACGGCAGTTATGAACTGAGCAGTTTCGATCTCTCGAATCACTTTGACGACAAGATGATCCTCATTGAAAAGTATAATCCGGAAAAAGTATACACGATCATACATTTTGAAGGGAAGGCGAAGAATTATTTCGTTAAACGCTTCCTGTTTGAGAATACGGCGATCGGAAAACAGACGAGCCTGATCAGCGATGAGGCAGGATCAAAGCTTGTATTAATCTCCGGCGCATCGCAACCCGTAGTAAAAGTGGATCAGCTAAAAGGAAAAACTCAAACGCCGGAAAATGTTGAACTGAACCTGGCCGACCTGATCGACGTAAAAGGCATGAAAGCTATGGGGAATCGCCTTTCGCAGCACGAGGTGCAGACGATTGAGTTGTTAACCGAACATGACGACGCGGAGGACGTGCCGGACCCTGTAGCGGAAGTTTCGTTAGAGGAGGCTGTCGAATCGGAACTGCAGGATGAAAAAGCCGAGCAGGATGTACCGCAGAAAGATGAAGAAAAGCAAGATCCGGCAGCAGAAGCTTCCGAAAAGCCCGCTAAAAAAGTTGATTTTGAAATCACCAATCCTGACGATATCGAAATAGATGATTCGGGCCAGTTAGGACTCTTTTAATACCAAACCTTATCACAGGGCTCTTTCTTAGGGAGTAGCCCGGGAATTTTAATGAATTTGAACCTGAAGCCGCTTTATCTGCTGGCGGCGTTTTTCCTGTTTTTTTGTTCTGCGCATGCGGATACGTTCGTCGTGACCAGCAATGCCGACTCCGGTCCCGGAACTTTGCGTGAAGCCCTGACGCTGGCAGCTGCTAACGGTTCGGCGGTTAAGGATTATATTAATTTCAATTTACCAGGAAGTACGGAAGCGGACAGAACGATTGTACTTCTTTCTGAACTGGATAATATTTCATCAAATTTAGTAATCGATGGTTCGACACAGCCTGGCGTAGCTTTAGGTATAACAGATGCAAGAATCGAATTAAAAGCTGCTCCAAACTTCATTTCATCAGCAATATCTAACGTCGTAACGGGTATCAGAATTTATAACGTTAACGATATTGAACTTTACAGTCTTTATTTTAGGGGCTTTAACCAATCAAATATGGGTAGCCGCGGTACAAATATCATTGCAGGACTCTATGTTCAGTCTGTTACCAATCTCTTTTTAGGAAATTCGGGACATAAGGGTAACGTATTTGGCGATAATGATTACTCTGTAATAGGAGGTGCCAGAAATGTAGTTGTAAAATCTAATCTTCTGGGATTCGATATTTTAGGACAAGTAGTACCAAGTAAAGCAAATTCAACCTTTACATTTTCTGATTTAAATTTCGGTGGTGATCTGCCAGAAGATCAAAATATTCTAAGCAAATGGATCGGGATATCAGGGGATAATGTTATTATAAAAAACATTAATAAAATCCCTCCATTCACTTTGCCGCTTACTTTTATGAACCTTAATTACGATCCGCGTATTTATATTAATGGCGGTAGTAATATTACATTTAAAGATAATACCCTTAATTTCATTTATCTGGGTTATACAACTAATTTCAATGTGGTTGGTAACAAACTTTCAAATAACGGATTTATTTCTGTGTTTAATTCTAATTATGGAATTATAGGGGGCAGCAGTGTTAATGAAGAAAATATTATTAACTATGGTCCTGGAATATTAAACACAAACAGCAAAAATATCCAAGTGCTTCATAACAGTATTATTTGTACTACAAATGCCTATCAGATAACTAATAATATTTCTACTCCGGAAATCAAAGTCCTCATCCATTCCACCACCGAATTTTCCGGTACCGCCACGCCCGGCTCGATCGTTAATATTTACGAAGACAATTCAAACTGTTCCATTTGCAACCCCGTGGCCTTTTACCAGCAGGTAATCGCCGACGCCAGCGGAAACTGGAAGATCACAGGCAGTTTCGCAACCAAGCGTTTCGTAGCAAACGCGACTTTTAACAATAACTCGTCAGAATTCACTCAGCCGCGGATAGACAATGATCCGGTTTACCAGGTGATCAGTCAGCCCACCTGCGGTTTGAATAATGGAAGCATCCGGCTTGATAATTTGCATAACGTTTTGCTGGTCGAATGGTATAATAACAATTCGCAAAATACCGTAATCGCTACAGGAGAAGAACTTCAAAACGTAGGTCCCGGAACCTATTTTGCAAAACTCCACAACGGAGCTTGCCAGATTCGAAGTCCTTCCTATACGCTCACCAATGTCACTCCTGCAATATCCGCAAATTCGTTAACGGTAACTCAGCCTTCTTGCTCGTTGAGTAGCGGCTCGATCAACGGATTGACGGCAAGTAATTTCCAGGCGGATATTGTAACTTATAGCTGGAAAGACCAGGACGGCAATGTCGTAGGAAATACCGCTAATCTCACGCAAGTCGGCGCGGGGCAATATACACTCTACGCTTCGGCTAAAGGTTGTACCGTTCCATACGGCCCTGTTGTTCTCCAAAATATTCCGGGCCCGGAAATTGATGTTTCAAATGTTCGTATATTGCCCGGCCTCTGCGGAAATGCTACCGGTTCTATTACGGGTGTTTCAACCAGGGGGACAGGTACTTTGGCTTATCAATGGAAGCACGAAGACGGAACAAATATCGCAGGCGCGACCAATACTGATCTGACTAATGCTTTGGCAGGGAAGTATATCCTGCAGGTGAGTGATCAAAGTATTTGTTCTCCAAAATTGTCGTCGCCGATCGAGGTTCCTGAGCTGGGTACAATCACGATAACCGAATCTGCCGCACAATTACGGCAGGCGCAATGCGATGGGGCCTTAGGATCAATTACAGGATTTGCCGTTAGCGGAGCAGATCGCTACGAGTGGATCTCTGCGAATGGACAATCTATAATTACGTCATCGGCGGACCTCGTCCATGCTGCACCTGGCAAATATCATCTCAAAGCTTCAAACGCGTATTGCGAGGCGTTCAGCGGGGAGTACGAAATATACGCTCCGATCGCTATTGACCAGTCGGCGGTTACAATTAAAGATGATGAATGCGGCAACTCTGTCGGCTTGATCAGTGGCATCAATGTCACAGGCGGAAAGCCACCATTTACATTCAAATGGACAGATGCTTCGGGGGCTCTCTTAAACAGGCCTAACTCACCTAATGTTAATTCTCTCAGCGCCGGTACTTACACCTTAACCGTGTCCGACGCAGGTGGAAGTTGCCCGGTCAACGCAACGTTCGCGGTATCAAACTATAGGCCAGGTATCGATCTTTCATCAATGCTTGTGCAAACAGCCCGATGCGGCAAAAATGGGTCGATCAGGAGTATCCGGGCAACCGGAAAAGGTGCAATAACATATACCTGGAAAAGAGAAGACGGAACTATTGTAAGCACGAACACCGTTGCGGAACTATTGAATGCAAGTCCGGGTAAATATATCCTTGAGGTCAAAGACCAAAGTTCTTGTCCGCCTTTGCAAAGTGCTGCTATTGAAATTCCGGACCTCGGAAGTATTGCAATTTCATCATCGAATGTTCAATTGCAGCATCCCGATTGCAATCACCCATCCGGTGCAATAAACGGGCTGGCTATTACCGGCGCCACAAAATATGAATGGATAGATCAGAACGGTACCTCAATTATTACACCGACGCCGAACCTGTATAATGTTAATCCGGGGAAATACTATTTGAAAGCCTCCAATCAATATTGCGATGCTGTCAGCGATGTTTATGAGATTTTAGAACCGCTTGAACTTGTTGTGAGGCATTTAAAGAAACAGGACGACGAATGCGGACATTCATCGGGATCTATAAAGGGCCTCGAAGTAACAGGAGGGCAGCCCCCATATTCTTTTACCTGGCTTGATGCCGACCAGCAATTAATCTCGACATCGGCCTCTTCAGCGGATATAAGCGGCCTGAAGGAAGGTGCTTACAATCTGATGATCACAGACAGCAGAAGAGCTTGCCAGTTGGGAATACAATTCCAGGTGAAAAATTCACAAAGCGTAGTTCCGGCGCCTTCTGCGAATGATACGCAGATCTGTTCAGCCGGTACTGCAGTGATCGCGGTAAATGCTCCTACCGCTGGTTCGTACCGCTTGTATGATGCAAAGGAGAGTGGCAAACTACTGGATGAAAATACGACAGGAACCTTCCTTGTTGATGTAAAAAGCAGTACGAAATTTTACCTTCGCGCCGTTGACGGAAGCTGTGAAAGTGCGACGGTGCAGGTTAACGTTTCCGTAAGTTCTGACGTCAAAATACCTAATACCATCACGCCGAACGGCGACGGAATTAATGATACCTGGATGATCGCTCATATCGAGAATTATCCCGGCATTAATGTCAAGGTGTTTAACCGTTATGGTTCCGTCGTTTTTAGTTCGACAGGATATAAGACACCATTTGATGGTTCGCGGAACGGACAGCCGCTTTCGGCTGGCGTTTATTATTATATCATCGACTTAAAGAAAGATTGTAAATCGCTGACGGGAAGTTTGACAGTTTTAAGATAATGACCAAGAATTTGCTTACAAATCTTAATAGAGCTTTTCAATGTGCACCAGCTTTCCGTCGTTGTTAATCCCTTCAAGTACCAGCCTGAACTCCCGGGCGGAATCGTTGTTATAAAAATGAACATCAAAAGTCCGGCTATTTTTATCCAGGATAATGTTTGGATTCCAATAAAGCGTTGTTCGGTTGTCAACCGTTTTTAAGTCGACAGCTGTTGCATAGTCCGGTGAGAAAAATTCTTTTGCCGGAGTGTATCCCTGCAAAATTGCGTCAGGTTTTTTGTTTCCTGAATCAAAATCATACCCTTTTCCTCTTTTTGTATAAAAAGCAATGGCACCACCTTCTACGCTGCCTCCGGGACTAAAAAAGGAACCAAATGGCGGTGGATAGATTTTCACATATTCAAAATCTGATATCGGAATGCTGCTTACATCGCTAAAAGACGATTGAAAATTATCGAGAAAAATCCGAACACCATATTGCCGCCAAGATATTGAACCATTTATTATTTTTATTCCCGGCATTTTTCCACGAACGTATTCTAATGCGGAAAGATAATTTATCCGTTGCGGATCCTGGCTGATAATAAAGCTCGTCGATACACCGGCATCGGGTAGCCCTGCGGCATATTCCTTGTCAAGTTTTTCTATTAACGTCGGCGCTTTAGCAGTTACTTTTACTTCTTTTAACATGCTGCCCGTCTTTCTTCGCGTCTTATCTTCAGTAAGGCGTATCGAGTCGATTTTAGGAAATCGACTGGGCGCATAAATTGAATTTGCTACCGCATTATTGAAATCGGGTTGATTGTAGCCAGTTATCAGTCCGTTGGTTAAAGTTGCTTGTATTTTATCCGGAGGTGTGAACTTCCTGTCCGGTTTAAAGAAGAAACTCGCATCTCCGTAAAATATGAGTCCGCTTTTTTGAAACTTTCCGTTTTTTAACTGCACCGGTACGAAGGTCGAATTGGAGTCGGGTGTTGAGATTATCATGCTGAGCGTCTGGTCGGCAAGCGGCTTTTTTGCCGAAGTAATGTTGCCTGTAACGTCTAAAAAATCGTCCTCAATAAGCGAATTGCTTTTATCAGGATTTGCAAATCGGTCATATTTTCTCCAGCCATGCGTTAGCATTAACAGGTCGAGATTTTTTGTTACGCTGTCAGACCGGTTGACGAAGTAATAATAAGGGTTCACTATTTTGCCTCTCAGATCGCCGGTTAACAGCAAGCCGGATACAATATTGTCCTGCAAGGGGTGGTATTTATCCTGCCCAGCATCAACTATTGAGACTGACAAATTAGTTCGGACAGAGTCAGTTGTTGTGATGCTCAACGCGTTTAAAGCTCGCTTTCTGGTGTTGATCGGTTGGGAATTAATCGTAACATCCGATTTGTAATTATCGTTATTTACAAAAGTGATCCGTTCGGCAACAGGTTTTGAGGAACGATCCAATACCGTGATTGTAAGAATTCCGGTTGGTAAATTTTGTGTCGGAACCACGCCGTTGATAGCTAAATCATTGGTTAGGTCAGCGTCTGCTTTATAAACAACCGAACCATTTAGCGTAGCAACAAGCATGAAATGATTATCAGACCCCTCTTGTTTTTCTGAACGGAATAAAAAGAACTTTTTGCCTTTGTCTATGTCGTTTACATGCAGTACAATTCCCGCCGGCTTTACAAGCGGTAATGCGGTTTCGTACCTGAACCCGGCCTTATCATACCATGATGCTTTGTATGTTTCCCCATCTTTGGGCGTTAGCGCAAATATTCCCATTCCATCGTGAGTGGTTGAGAATTTTGCCGCCACTGAGTCTGTACCGCTTATGATTGTTCCGTGTCCATCAACCGGAAGTCCATTGGGATTTGCGATCTTAAAGGCAACAATTGAAGGCAAGCCTGCAACCATATCGCCTCCTTCCGGAAAAAAACGGATAAGCGATCGCCCGGGTGCTTCTTTGTCGGCAGTCGGCTTTCGGCTAATAACATTAATTGGCTTGAGATAGACAAAATCCGGAGAGTTACGGAGGATCGAAGCGGTGTATGCCCGGCAGTATATTTTCCCGGGCAAGCTGTCAGGTATGACTACGCTGCCGGAAGCTGTGGATTCGAAAATTGGAGCGGTAACCCTCGCAATTGCTTGTCCGCTTTCATTAAGCAATTCCAGGTAAAACGACTTGCTTTGCCTTGACCTTCCTGAATTATCGAACAGGTAAGCCTTAAACCAGATCGTATCAGCGGCCTGGTAAAAGTTTTGGTTGTAATGGATATAGATTTTTTCAGCTCCTGTCGTTTGGCTTTTTAGCGCCGGTTTATCGTCAATTGTTTGTGAATAGCAGCGAAACGCCAAAACCGGCAAAATTAAGATCACGAAGAAAATGTATTTTCTCATTAACGATTTTTCGTTTTCATTGGTTACTCCCGCATTTGCAAGGCCAATGAAAGTAATAATTAATTAAGCTAATGTGAATATTTAAAGTTGAATATTTTAAATTTTTAACAATGACGCAACTTGTAGAGCCAAGTTGACGGTTTTGAGATAGCTGAATCATCGAATCTTTTCTTGCCGATTTTTTACTCCCGACTCATTTTAACTGGTCGCTGATATGGAAATAGTCAAAATCGACAAAGCCTCCTTCAGATTTTGAAGCGTAATTAAATAATCCAAACCGGTAACCGATAAAGTGCGGCAGGGTATATGCCATCTGTAAGGGCTGTCCAATCTTTGTCCAGTTCTTGCCGTCAAGACTGTAATAGAAATTGCCTTTATCGGTCAGATTTCTAAAGTCGCAGTCAACCTTTAGGTATATGATTTTTTGGGAAAGCGGAACAGTTTGAAGTTCTTCAGGCGCTCCCTTTTCTGCGCTTACCATTACGATCGATTTTTTTCCAGCCCCAGCTTTTACACCGACCCAGCCAAATTTCTTTTGAAAAAGGGTGATGCCGGCCATATCGCCGTCTTTCATGTTCGTGACATCCATGGATGTGGACGCGGAACATTGCGGTCCGAATGTGCGCTGTGTCAGTATATTCTTTACAAAAAACAGGGACGTATCAACTCGCCCGGTCGTTAGTCGCAGGTATCCCGGCCGTTTAGTAAGCGACCAGAGCGAATCAACCTGGTTATGGTTCCATTGCCAGGCGAGGGTAAGTGCGGGTTCTCCTTTATGTCGGCTAAATTCATCCGGCTGGACGATACTCCCAATAATTCCTTTGCTCGCCGGTAAAGCGATTGTGTCAGGAGCTTTACCGTTCACTCCCAGTACAGGCCAGTCATTTTCCCATTTCACCGGAACCATGTACGGTACTCGCCCGACAGACCCATAATCCCTGAACAGGTACGCATACCAGTCGCCTTTCGGTGTGCTGATCAGGCCGCCTTGTGCCACGCCCTTATCCTGTAAAGCCACCCGGCCCTCATATGGACCGGTGATTTTATCGGCGCAATGAATAAGAACGGTTCGCATACCGCCGCGGGGCCAGTCGATATTAAAGAGGTAATATTTCCCGTTTATCTTAAACAATTGTGAACCCTCGGCCGGCAGACCACGATCTGGTCCGGCCGGCGCATCTGCATTTTCAATGAGAACCTGCGGTGTGGTTCCCGGTTTAATTCCCGATAGGTCCGCGCTGAGTTCCGCGATCATGATTTTGCCGCTTCCGTAAACCATATAGATTTTGCCATCGTCATCAAAAAACAATGAATGGTCGTGTAACATCGGTTTGAATGATACCGCTTTCCAGGGCCCTTTTTCAATGTTCGTTGTTGAGTAGATGTATGTTTTGCCGGTAGAACCGGAGAATGTAGTTACATAAAATATACCTTTATGGTAACGGAGGCTGCTTGCCCATGATCCGCTTCCATAAGCGCTTTTCCCGTTGTCCAGGTTGAGTGCATCATTGCTTTCCAACACATCATAAGCATAGCCCACCATTTTCCAGTTCACTAAATCCTTCGATTTCATGATCGGAACACCCGGGTTCATGTGGGTGGTCGTACTGCTCATGTAGTATGTGTCGCCGACACGGATCATTGAGAGATCGGGAACATCCGCGTATAAGATCGGGTTTGTTGCCTGAGCAAAGCAAAAGCTTAGGGAAAAACTAAAAATGAGACTTAGAAAAATGTGTTTAAATCTTGCTTTCATACTTACAAACGGTTTAGGCGGGGTGATCTTAAACGTTTTGAACTAATTGGCTGCTAATGCGAAGATGAATATAATACAGGAAATAGCAGGTAACGAAGGTAATACATGAGCCGGCAGTTAATTCAGTGCGATAAGGGTAAGGCTTTCTGAAGTATAAAATGCTTTTGCATGCTCTCTCCTTCGTACCTGCTTCGGCTTTTGAGCCCGAAAGACGTAAGATACCCGAAGAAGAACCCTTTCAGATGCCTTACTGGCATGATTGGTTGTTTGCTCAGAAACCGTTCGGACAGCCTTTGTCTTTACGCATGAAATCAGCAATAGCTGTGTGATAAACAGATCTGTTTGCCTGAACTTTGGTACGGTAAACAGCTGCCCGCTGCGGATCGCTGATCACGGAACGGGCATAGGCCACGGCATCTTTAAAGCGGTTCTTTTCCGCCAGTTGAGCTGGGCTTGGTATGACTTCGCTCATGTCCGGGTAGGCGGTAAGGATTGTTTTACCCCGCCAGTGTTTTACGACAACTTTCTTATCATATTGGCCGGCGTATTTTGGATCGATTGGTTCGTGATGAATGCCCATAAATGTTGTTGAGATTATACCCGAAGTAAAGGGCAGGATAACAATAATCCTACAACTACCGGTTGTAAATAAGAACTTACGGTTATAATTACAGAGAATCTTTCTTTTAGAACTGGTTTAAAACTCAGCGGCCAAACGGCCGGGACCGAAAATTGTCGACAGTTTGTTGCTTTAAAAAAACGCAGGTTTTCGCTCTTTTTGAGACCTGTATGAGAAGGGTTGACCTTGTGTTAAGGTTGTGTTGGGGAAGCCCCAAAAGAAATGCTGATTTCGGGGTCTAAAATCTATTGATTTACACATCATCTCAAAAGACCCGGAACACGAAAAGACAGAGACTTGCAAGGTCTCTGAATGGTTTTCATATAGTCACTGTCCATGAACTTCGTGATTTCGGAAGCTTCCTTAATATATTATCTTTGAGAACAATTTAATACAATTGTGATAAGGTTTAGGTGAACCCGACGGTAATCGTCGGTTTTTTTGTTTTAGCTTAAGCTAAAGTTTTCAGTATGCGCCGGGCTTAAATAAGCCTTTTCAATAATGGGTCGAAATTACGAGCTGCAGTCTGCTTTCAGCACCACATTATAAAATCACCATTGGTTTGACTTTTTATCACTACCCGGTTCCTCCCTTGAGGGAGGTTAGGTGGGTGAGTTGGGAGTACCCGTCTGACGGCTCAG
>NZ_WVHT01000011.1 GCF_009834875.1 Hufsiella arboris
CTGTATTGACAGCGGCATGGTTTCGATTAGTCAATCGCGCAGCTGATTCAAGGTTGTTTGCAAGCAGCATTGTCTTTAAAAATCCAGCAAAACTCCTCCAATAGCGAAATAATCCACCCTTGAGGGCGGTTAGGTGGCTGATCTTTAAGCGGTTAATTGGGTCTCATACGGCTAGAGGTTTCAGTTTCTGGCCTGCACTTCGATAACTTAAGCCTTGTTTAATAAATCAAGTTTTTAAATTCATATCTATTCTGAGAAACGGCTATCAGGAAATGATAACTGTGAAGTTTTTTAAGCTAATTAGTTTTTTTTCACAAAACCTGTGCAAAAAAATTGTTAAACTCTACAATTAGGTTATTTCATTTACTTATATCAGCTTTTGTATTTAATTTTAGTTAAACATACTATTATGATGATGTTTAATCGCTACAAGCTGTTGCTAATTATGTTTATCGCAACAGGAAGTCTGTCGTCGTGTAAGAAGGATTCAGATTTTGGAGTAGTTGATGAAAACGTAAACGGGAGTTTTTCTAAGAATAGTTTAGCGACTGTCAATACTGCTGCAGTTAATCAAAACTTAATTTTCGGCATCAACGGGCATCCCCTTGACCTATCTCCGTCTTATCGTGGGATCGGCCCTTATACGCAGATTAACCTGGTAACCAGCATGGGTATGAATTGGTACCGTTTTGATATTGTTGCTCAATCGAGCGGTATAGTTACAGTACCATATTTATTTAGGCCAATTCACGATGCCGCTGTTGCAAGCGGTGTAAACATACTTCCGGTAGTTTATCCACGAACACTTAACCTTAATTCCACCGAAGCGGTTGCTTACCAGGCAGGCAAGCTGCTTGCAACCAATTTTGCAAAGCAAAACGGTCAGTATTTTACACATTACGAGTTGGGTAATG
Source organism: Hufsiella arboris (assembly GCF_009834875.1). Classification (GTDB taxonomy): domain Bacteria; phylum Bacteroidota; class Bacteroidia; order Sphingobacteriales; family Sphingobacteriaceae; genus Hufsiella_A; species Hufsiella_A arboris. Next base: position 915 of record NZ_WVHT01000011.1, read on the forward strand.
AGCTGGGGATAAAGCTTGTTCTTCCCGGGAAAACAGGACAAAGTCAGTCACATTTTGATCCGGCTAAAATAAAAGCGGTCGCGGCTTATTTGAAGGGGATGGATGAAGGAATAAAAGCAACAGATCCGGGCGCTAAAACGATGGTTGATGCTTCCTGGCTTCGTTATGGCTATTTAAAATACCTCGAAACCTATGGCGTCAAATTCGATATCATCGCATATCATTGGTATAACAATTGCCGTTGATAACCAGGGCATTATGTATATAACAGATTTTGCGGAATGTACCGTCTTAAAAGTGCAGCCGGACGGTACCGCATCCTTACTCGCGGGAAAAAAGAAAGTATCGGCATTAGTAGACGGAAAAGGTGGCGATGCGCGGTTTAGCGGCCCTACTGCAATACGGCTGGCGGCCGAAGGTTATTTGGTTGTAACCGATGGCAGCGGCAAAGCATGGTGGGATGTTGACAAAACGCTTAGAAAAATTTACCTGGGTGGCACCGTTCGCACGTTTTACAAGGCAAAAGAAAATGAATATATTGATGATGTTGCGATTGCGAAAAGGGATAAAGACTTTAAAGCCTCACGCTATGAAAATTATATTTTGGCCATCGAAAGTTTCGCGGACGATTACTCAAGCAACTACCAGATCAGGCATTTGAGCGATACCGGCGAAGAAACTCCTATTACCGCGCTAAATGCAAATGGCTTTAAAAATGGGTACGGGTATGAAGCTCAGTTTAACACCAACTTTGGCTATGGCTCTCCGTTAAGTTTAACTGTCTGGCAAAACACAATTTATGTTGCCGATAATGGTAACGATGCAATCCGAACTATTCGTGCAGCAAGGTAAGAATTGAACGAGATCGATCATAGGAATAAGGTCTTTGCATGGTTTAGCACCTTATTCAAACAGTTGCATCCTCACACCCAACGTAAAAAATATATTGGTCATCTTATAGCCTATGCCTTTGAACGATGGTGGAAAGACAGGGCGTAAACCCCACTGCAAATCGCCTGTGACGGCATAACGCTTTAAAAACCGTTTTTCTGCCCCTGCTTGCAAGCCCCAGTCGAATTTTCGTTGTACATCGTCAAAATTAAAGGTAGCTGTATCAATAGCTACTTTCTCACCTAAGGAGTTTCCTTTGCGGATATAACCGTTCGAAACCTGCCCGCTGAAAGAAGGGCGGATCAGGTAAGCCGTATAAAAGCCCAGCTTAAAACGCCAATTACCCCGGGCGCTGTACACGACGTTTATCGGCAGGGACAGGTACATGTTTTTGTCGACAGTTTTATTGGTCCCGGTAAAGTCGCCTTCGAATTCCGAATTATCCATCGTTACAAGCGTATGAAAATATTGAACACTGTCTGTTATGTTCATGCCCTTAATATCAAACCGGAGTGCGGCACCGATACCAAGCGTTTTGCTTAGCGGGTAAACGACTTCATAGCTCAGTGAAGGCGAAAACCCGGGCGAATAACTATCAATTTTTCTGATGGTGTTTGGCAGGGGTATTGGGGCTAAACCTCCGAAATTATACCCGACGTGCACATAGTGTTTTAAACGCTTTGAGTTGGAGGAAACACTTGCCGAAGAGCTATCAATTTGCGCGAAAAGGGATTGGCCCCCCGGTATAGTCAGTATGAGAAACAGGAACTTTTTAAGCATGCTGGCAGAATTATTTTGGAACAATGGCGAGGCTATCAACAACTAATTTACTTCCTATCGCACCCCGGTAATGGTCTCCTTCAACGGAGGAAGAAGCAACGATCGCCATCAGCAGATTTTTCCCGGCAGGATCTCGACCCTGTATGTAGGTGAAGGGAATGTCAAATCTCGTAAACGAGGACTTTGCAGATCCGTCGGGCAGCGTAGCGGTTGCGATAATGCGATCAGAGGTATGGATGTTGGTCGCATTTAACTTGTCAGGACCTTCATAAAGCACGGCGTAAATCGCACACTGATCTGTTTTACCGGATACGGGGTTTTGATTTTCGTCCTGGAAAACCGGGCCAGGCGTATATTTATAGTAGCCGGTGAAACTTTTGGGTAGTCCTACATAAGGTTCACCGAATTCAGTTGCTTGTAAGGGATTCGCTAGGGCAAATTCAGGATTGAAGTCGCCAAGGAAAAGTGAACCGGCAAAGATGTAAGCACCAACAAAATCTGACAGAAAGGTTCCTTTTATTGTTACCATTTCTGCAGCGCCCTTACCGCTATAAGCATCGCTGGTAAAACGTGTAGGGTACGCATCGCGCCGTTGTTCAACGCCTGCCAGGGCAACACCGGGATTTCCTGAGGTCCAAAGTTCCACGTTCCCGCTTTCAACAGGAAATTCGTATTTATCGTCAGCGTTTTGTTGCCATACTTCGAAATCAAAGCTCCAGTCGCCTACATTGACCACTTCGACGGTGTAGATTTTTTTATTAACTCCATTTTCAGATGTAACCGTGTACTGTACCTGTTTGTCTTTTGGATGAATAGAGTCGCCTGATGCCGGGGCGATACCTGCACCTTTGGAAACGGTTATTGAAGGTGCGACTCCCTGATCATACGCTTCGCTGGTGATATAAAGTTTGATTACATTATTGACCTGGTCTATCACCGTTTTACTGGTTGTTAAAGCCGGATCTATAGTGAAAACCTCAATATCCGCCTCGGGGTTTAAAGGTGCATCTTTAATACAGGACACTGCAAAGAATATTGTAACGAATAACAGAAGACGCTTTATTAAATGATTAAGTGTTTTATTTCGATTGCCCATACTGATTGGTGTTTTTCATTTTACAGCCTTGGTAGCCTTAACTGCTTCGGTATAAATTCAATAAAAGTTGTTGGTTCTTAAATGACAGGCATTATGAACCACAACGCTGCTTTTATTTACTTAAGCTCAGCGGACTTCTTTTAAGGAGGTATTCAAGCGGGCTGCCGTATGATCCGTCTGTATTTGAGAAAAATGCCTGGTGAGATTGGTTGTAGATGCTGGCGTTATTATCCATATAGATATGTAAGCTGACAGAAACGTCATAATTTTGCTGTGTATAACTGCTGCTTGATCCGTAGCCGTCCACTTTCTTTTTATTGTCATTAGCTTTAACAGTTCCGTATGAACTAGTTGTGCTGGTTTGCATGGACTTATTCTGCATCACCGATCCGTCGATAATATATTCTGCACCCAGAATGTCGCCAAGCTCTTTCATCGTAAAACCCGCCAGCTTATCCCGGGTGGCTCCGGCCTTTATCAGCATCGCGTTGGTTGTCCGCGGGTCAAGGATCGTGTAACCGGCGGAATGTTTGGTAAGGTAAGAATAGGTATCGCCCTGTGCTTTAAGCCCGATCTCGTCGGCTCCCGGCTGGTTGTCTTTAAGGAAGGCAAAGGGCAGGATAGCGATTTTGTTGTGATGATCGGCAGGGCTGGCCGCCATGGCAACCGGATCACTCTGACGGGACTGGGCGGCAGGCGCTGTTTGATTAAATGTTTCAACTCTCCCGCTGGAATGGGTGATTTTTAAAACGTCAGCTTTTTTAACGGTATACTCAACTGTCTCACCGGAATATACGTAGGTCACATCGTCGTCGGTTATCCTAATAAGTTTACCCTTAATCTCATCGCCATTTGTTTTTAAGATGATATCTGCCCCGGCAGATGCAGTTGTTTGTGCCGATACATTAAACGCTAATAAGGCGGCAATTAACAGCAAGTAAGCTTTTTTCATACGGTAGTTTCATTAATTAAATATACTTATCAATTATTAAAATTTGCGGAGGTAAGCTTGTGAATGGTTTGATGCTGCCTATCCAGCGGTGGCGATGATAGCAAAGTTAGCCTTAAAGGCATGGTGGATTTATGATTACCGCAGCTGGTATGTTTCAACTTATAAAATGAAACAAGTTTTTACCGCCAGGTAAAAGAAGGAGAGAGTTTTAGGTAAAAATTAACCTTCGCCAAGTTTTTGCAGGGCGGCAATTATTCCTTCATTTCGTAAAATATGCAATCCCATTCTTTCGCCGTTAAGCCCTTCCCTGAGTTTATAATTATAATTGCCGGGATTTTCATCGGAACTTCCGAAGCTAAAGAAACGCAGAGTTTTATTGACCTTCAGGTCATCAAATAATTCCACAAAATGGCTGGAAACTAAAAATTTTGAATTTTTAATAGCAGAAAATGATGAGATGACAATCTTTGAGGCTTCGAGCGCATCTTTCAGATTCGTCCCTTTAAACATTTCGTCGAATATCAAAAACAGGCTTTTGTTTTCAGAAAGCAGGTTTACAATACTCTTAAGGCGTTTGATTTCATTATAGTAATGGCTTAATCCTTCATTGATGTTGTCCGGTAAATTGATGGTTGTGATCAAACCGTCGAAAATTTGGGTCTTCATTTTTGATGCCGGAACCGGAAAGCCCAAGTGCGATAAATAAATGGAGATCCCGACGGCTTTTAGAAAGGACGACTTTCCTGCCATATTAGGTCCCGTCAGAAAAATCACTGTGGTGTTTTCATCCAATGCTGTAGAGTTTGGAACCGCCTGCGGGATTAGCGGGTGAAACAAGTCATTAATTACAAGGCCGGAATGCGACTCTGTGCTATATTCTGGTAACGACCAGCGGTTTTTTGTAAGTAACAACGCGACAGAGTGATAGACATCTATTTGATAAATAAAATCTAAGAATGACCGTAACTGTTGCTTGTGCGTTTTTCTCGAGAACTGATCCAGTCGGGACACGAGAAACGGATTTAGTTTTTTAGCAGCAAAAGCTTTTCTTATTAATTGATGATTCAGCAGTCTTTTAACGTCGGCCAGATGTTCTTTAAAAGATTCTGGTAAACTGAAATCTTCCAGTCGGGAGATAATGCGTTCAAACAATTTTAACAGCTTGATGAGTGCTTTGAGTCCGGCAACTATAAAATAGTACTCCTTTGTTCCCCGCAATTTATAGTTCCCATAATCTTTGAGCGAATCAACGGGATTAGTGTGCAGAATATTTCGTCCTATGATGAAATAATGTTCAATATCATCTGCTTCGCCTTTTTTTATATCAAACGGGAACTCCATTTTACTCAATGCAGCGATTATGCTGGTTCGCTGGTTTAATAAAGCGGTATCGCAGGATGGGGAAGTCATTATTTCAAGTAATAATTTCTTTCCACCGTCAGTTTGGGTGTTATTTAGAAAGTCGAAAATGCATTTTGAATTGTATTGGGTGTTAAATATTTCCAGATCATTTAAGGAATTCCGGTCGATATCAAATCTCATAGAAGCAAACTGAGTGTCTGACAAAATACAAAAAGCCAGGCTAATGCGACTAAATGCGGCTATTCAGTTTGACACCGGCAACATCAAGACCTGATAAGTCTCTCCGGGCAACACCGGGTACTAAAAGCAACTGATCAAACCGGCAGACTAAAATAAAAGGTTGAACCTTTGCCGATTTCGCTCTCTACCCAAATTTCTCCATCGTGCCTGTGGATGATTTCGGCGCTTAAATATAGTCCAATACCAAACCCTGAAATATGCCGGTTATGGCTGCTTTCCACCCTGAAATACCGGTCAAATACTTTATTCATATCTTCTGGTTTTAAGCCTATGCCTCCGTCTTTCACGCTGACCTGTGCCTTTTTTCCAATAATTTCACAACGAATGTCAACAGCCGTTCCTTTAGGGGAGTATTTGACTGCATTGCCGACCAAATTTGTAATAACAGACCCAATCTTATCCTGATCCGCATTGATGATAACCCGATCTTCGGTATTGAAGGTGATGGTATGCGAAGACACGGTCAGTGTAGTTTCCTTAATTACCTCTTCAATCAGCTCATTTAAATTGAAGTCTTTTTTATCTATCAGCAATTTGGCAGATTCGAGCCGTGACACATTCAAAAAGCCATTAATCATATTAGCCATTCGCCGGGTCTGAAGCTTTGCATTTTCCATGGCCCCAGCCAGAAATGTATCTTCACTGTTTTTAAGTTTGGCACCGGCAACTTGTATAATGGCAGTCAGCGAAGTGAGTGGTGTTTTCAATTCATGGCTTACCATTCCGATAAAATCATTTTTCCGCTGCTCATCTTCTTTTTGTTCTGTGATATCATTAATGATACCGGTAAAAAAAACATCCGTGCTGTCACTGTCATGCTGTAACGTTCCAATGCCTCTGAGCCATCGTTGTTTCCCGTCATGGAAGCCGATAGCCGGATATTCGAGTTCAAATCGTTCGCCCTTGTTTACGGTGGTTTCTATCATTTGGAAAGCAAGCTGCCGGTAATCTTCCCTGATTTGTCCCATGCAGGCTTCGTAAGACATCTCTTCATCCCGCCTGAAGCCGAAAAGCTCTTTTAGCCGCGGCGATGCAAAAAAATCGAAGGTGCGTGTATTGATAGAAAAGGTGCCTGAATCGGCAGCTTCGATCGCCATTCTCAAACTCTCTTCTGCACGTTGCACATTTTTGTTTGCGAGATATTGTTCCGTAATATCCATCACTACGCCGGTGAAGGCAGAGAATGCTCCGGACGGATCTGCTTTCAGGTTTCCGATACTCCGCAACCAGCGCAGCTTATTGTCATGTAAGCCGACAACAGGATAAGTGACGTCATAATCACCATTGTGATAGATAGCATTTTCCAGTTTGTTGGACACATATCCACGGTATTCGTCAGTAATCTGCGCCAGTGCCTGTTCAATAGAAAGATCCTCGTCAGGATAATAGCCGAATAACTCTTTTAAGCGTGCGTCGGTAATGAACTCTCGCGTTACCGAGTGAATGAACCAAGTGCCAAAATTGGCGGCGCTGATTGCCAGCCGCAGAGCTACTTCACTCTCTTCTATTTTCTGGCGGGCTTCCACCAACTCCTGATTCAGGAAGGCCAGCTCATTGTTTGCGGCTGACAATTCCTCATTAGATGCAGCCTGCTCCTCGTTCGTTGCAGCCATCTCTTCGTTGATCGCTTGTAATTCCTCCGAACTTTGCGCCAACGCTTGTTCCATTTGTTTTCGTTCGGTAACATCCCTGGTAGTGCCTGCTACTGCTTCGACGTCGCCACGTTCATTGAGCACAGGTATCAGGATATAATCGTAGATCCGTCTTCCTAACGTAGCGTGAGGAAAAGCGACTTCACCCCGTACCGATTGTTTGGTTGCTATTACATAGTCTATTTCCCGCTCGTGCATCGCTGCATGCCATTCTTCGTAGCCATTTTCCCTCAGGCCCACACCAATCGCCGTCTCCCAGGTTTTTCCCCACATCGTAAGCAGGGCGCTGTTCGCATAGGTAAAACGATATTCCAGGTCCCACACATACATTAGGTCGGGTGTACCGGAAGTGATCGTTTCATAAACCCTTTTTTGCTGCTCCGCCTGTTCCCTTGCTTTCCTCAGTTCCTGTTGTACACTGATCATTTCCGTTACCTCATAAACGATGTTCAAGATACCGTCGATGATGTTATTGTCGTCCCGCCGTGCCTGAAAGCTAAAGCTGAAATAGCGGTCCTTTGTTGGCCCGCCTTCATGTGTCGAAACAGGAATCAGCAATTCATTTATCTCATAGGATTCACCTGTGCGGTAAACATTCAGCATCACCTCCCGCAATGGCGTCTCCGCAAGTTCTGGAAGTGCCTCGAAGATCGGTCGCCCCGATAAATTCCGCCCGGGTAATAATTGTTGGTATGCGGGGTTTATCAATTCATAAGCCAGTTCCGGACCGCTCAGGATACAGATACCAACCTTGGCCTGCATGAAAAAACTTTGGAGACGGTCACGCTCCTCCCGGAATGCAAGTTTTGCAACTTCCGACTTTTGGCGTTCTGCAACCTGATTTGTGTTTTCCAGTACCCAAATGGCCACCTTAGTGATTTCGCCAGCTTTATTTCTGATGGGTGCATAAACAAAGGTGACAACGATCGTCTCCTCAATGCCGTGGCGGACCAGCATCATTTCTACCTCATTGGCATGATAAGGTTTCCCGGTTTCGACAACACTGGTTAACGCTGTTTCATAATCAGACCTTACCTCCGCAAAGGCATCCCAATAGAATCGGCCGAAAATTGTGTCATATGGCTTGCCGGACACTTCCAGGAATTTATCATTAACCATCTCGGCGACAAGAGTTTCCGAATTGAGTATGCATATCGCGATAGGCGCGTCAAGTATAATTTGTTCTAACTCTTCTCCGTCAGTTAATTCCATAACAAGGCAGGTTGTTTAATACACAAGCAAAGCAACTAAAAATTTTGTATTTGTTTAAGCAGTCGGCCGGTTTATCGAAACAGATTTTTAGGATCAAAAGCTAAAGACCCTGCACTTTTGGTCGCTTAAGCCAGTCGAAGCAGAAGGCAATACAATAATTTATAGCGTTTGTGACTTCCCGGTAAAAATTTATATTTGAGTTAAAAAACTCCGAATTTAACTTAAAAACTCAATCCCTTGGAAAAACTTTCGAACCTTTTACAAGCTAGTTTCAGCCATAAGATTTTAAATTTCAATGCCAAATTATTAAGTGCTTTAATACTGATTTTCGTGGTATCCGGTGTTAGTGCGCAGGAAAAGATATCCTTGCAAAGTAAGATAAGCCGGGTAATTGTTTTTCTGAAAGGAGCGCAGGTAGAGCGGATTGCGCAGGCAAGCATTTCTGCAGGCAACTCGGTGATCCTGTTGAAAGGCTTGTCTCCAGAAATTGAAGAGCAGAGCATCCAGGTAAAAGGCATGGGAAATTTCGTGATTTTGTCGGTTAACAAACAGGCGAATTTTTTAAACGAGCAAAAAGAAGATGCCGAAACGAAGAAGCAGGAAGATGCAGCGGATGCGATCCGCGATAAAATTGAGATCAGGCAAAACGACCTGGCTATCCTGAAAAAAGAAGAGGATATGCTGGCACAGAATCAGCGTGTAGGCAGCGATGCTGCCGGACTGGATTTGAATAAGCTTAAACAGGCCCTGGATTTTCAGAAAGCCCGGCTGGCGGATAATAAGTTGAAACAGCTGCAGATCAGGAAGGAGTTGAATAAGCTCAATGATGAGCTGGCTGACGTGAATAAGCAGTTAGCGGACCTGAAAGGGAAGGGCAAAAGTAATACAAGTGATATTGCGATAACAATTAGTTCCAAAGCAGCCGGTTCTGCTAATTTTCAGGTTAGTTACCTGGTGAAAAACGCAACATGGTTTCCTACTTATGATATTCGCGCCACCGACATCAGTAAGCCTATTGAGCTGGTTTACCGGGCGAATGTTTCGCAGCAGTGCGGGGAAGAATGGAATAACGTAAACCTGGCGCTGTCGTCCGGCGACCCATCGCAGGGCGGTAACCGGCCGGTTCTTAACCCTTACAAGATCGGCTACAATGTTTTCAATTATAAACCGTCTGAAACGATCACCAATGTGTATGGACATATTAGCGATGCAAGCGATGGAAGCGCATTGCCGGGAGTATCAGTGCGGATTAAGGGAACGTCAATCGGTGCTGCTTCAGATGCTTCAGGAAATTATACTATCCAGATTCCGTCACCTGCCAGCGTGCTGGAGTACAATTATGTAGGTTATGAAAAGATCGAACGACCGGCTGTTTCAACACGGGTTGACGTACGCATGCAGCAAAATACTCAGGCGCTTAATGAGGTAGTTGCGGTGGGCTATAGTCAAAAAAGCGATATAACTGGTTCTGTTCAAAGGGTAGTCTCAGGTGTAAAAATCAGGGGAGTATCATCTGTTCCGCAGGCGTCGGCCGTTGAAGTGCAGGTGCAACAAAGTCAAACAACTGTGCAGTTTGAGGTGAAACAGCCTTATACAATTTCGAGCGACGGTAAACAACTTTCGGTGGAAGTAGCGAAAAGTGAACTGCCGGCCAGCTTCCGTTATTACGCGGTTCCCAAGTTGAGTCAGCAGGCATATTTAACTGCAGCGATTACCGGCGTAAACGATCTTAACCTTTTAAGCGGAGAAGCAACGATTTTCTTCGAGGGTGCATTTCTGGGTAAAACATTAATTGACATGAGCAATACCGGTGATACATTAAATGTTTCGCTTGGCGCAGACAAGGGTGTCACCGTAAAGCGAACTCAACAATTAGATAAAAACAGCAGAACCTTTGCCGGATCTAATGCAAGGGCTGAGCGTGCCTACCTGCTGGAGGTGTATAATCATAAGTCACAGGCAATTCAGCTGACGCTGGAAGACCAGTTGCCTGTTTCAAACAGCAGTGAGGTAACCGTTGAAAAGCAGGAAATTTCCGGCGCAAGCCTGGAAGAGCAAAGCGGCAGGCTAACCTGGAACCTGGATTTGAAGCCTAATGAAAGGAAAACGGAAACATTGAGATATCAGGTTAAATATCCCCGGAATAAGCCTGTGATACTGGAGTGAACAACCATTTAAACGGTGCGGTTAATTACGAGTAAGCTCGATGCAATGCCGCTCCTATCAAACTCGTTGCGGCCTTAATCGCTCCAATAAATGGGGATAAAATCCATCATTGTATATCGTGTTACCAAGACGGAATCTGAGTAATAATGAAAGTTAGTTATAACCTAATCCCATACTATCTGATTTTGATTCGTAATGTTTACACACTATGTAATAATTATGTTAATAAATGTTAAAAATTTTTTACCGAGGCAACTAAATAAAAAATAAGTATAATTTTATACTACTAAATTTTTAGTTATACAGTTTGTTGATACCTCAATGAAAATTTTTTACCTGCTACTTTCCGTTATGTGTTTGTCGGCCCGTCTGTATGCACAAACTGGCTATCTTGTAAAAGGGGCTGTAACTGATACGGCATCAAACACAAATCTTCAAAATGCGTCAGTAAGCGTATTGCAGGCAAAAGACTCAATGCTTGTGTCATTTACAAGAACTAAACTGGACGGCGCCTTTAATCTCACCCTTCCAAAAAAGGGCAGTTACATTCTTATGATAACCTACCCAAAGTACGCTGATTACGTGGAACGCTTTACACTTGATTCAGCGCATCAAAGCCGTGACTTTGGCAAGTTAAACTTGTTTCTAAAGTCACGGTTGCTTCAGGAAGTGATTATCAAAGGCCAGGTTTCTGCAATTAAAATCAAGGGCGATACTACCGAGTTTAATGCCGGTAATTTTAAAGTTCAACCCAATGCGAAAGTGGAAGATCTGCTAAAGCAATTGCCGGGTATACAGGTCGACCAAAACGGCAAGATCACCGCGCAGGGACAAGCAGTAAGCAAAGTATTAGTAGACGGCGAAGAATTTTTTGGAGATGACCCGACTTTGGTTACCAAAAACATACGGGCGGACATGGTTGATAAAGTGCAGCTATACGATAAAAAAAGCGATCAGGCGACCTTTACCGGTATCGACGACGGGGAGAAGACCAAAACGATCAATATCAAACTCAAAGAAGATAAGAAGAACGGAATGTTCGGTAAGGTTGACGCTGGCGCAGGCACAGACGGTTATTACCAGGGACAGGCCATGATCAACGCCTTTAAAGGAAAGAAGAAGCTGGCAGCGTACGGTACGGCAGCAAACAACGGAAAAGTAAGCCTTGGCTGGGAGGACAACAATAAATACGGTACTAGCGGAGATGACATGCAGTTTGAAGATGGAATGATCTTTATTAACGGGAACAACGATGAGTTCAGTTCCTGGAATGGTAACTATAACGGAGAAGGAATTCCTGTTGCCAGAAATGGCGGCGCTCACTTCGAAAATAAGTGGAAGAACGACAAGCAATCGCTGAACGCCAATTATAAGATCGGCTCACTGGATGTCAGCGGTAACCGGAATTCGTTGATTAACAATACGCTGCCCTCGGGTGTCAATACCACCAGTTCAGACGAAAACTTTGACAACTACCTGTTTCGGCAAAAGCTGGATTTTACTTACCAGGTTAAGCTCGATACCACTTCCAATCTGAAAATATCCGTGGATGGCACCTTGAGAAACTCGCGTTCATCGAGCGCTTATCAATCAAGTGTGCAGCGCGGTTTTGATACATTGTTGAACCACAATGCCAGATCCCTGACGAGTGAAGGCGATCAAAGGAATATGAATATGACGGCTTTCTGGAATAAGAAATTTAAAAAGGCAGGCCGTACCATCTCTCTGAATCTGAAGGAATCACTTAACGACGATAACAGCGATGGTTTTTTGAATTCAGAAATCGATTTTTACGATGAGCTTGGGCAGCAGGACAGTGTTTCAAATATCAATCAACAAAAAACAAATACCAGTAAAAGCTCCCTTTTCAATTCCAATTTAACCTATACCGAGCCGCTGTCTAAAACCTTTTCGACCATTCTGAACTACGGGCTGAACTATAATCACGCTATTTCAGACCTGCGCTCGTACAACCAGACCCTGCCTGGCATTTACAATGAGCTGGACAGTCTTTACAGCAATAAATTCACGTTCGACCAGTTCTCGCATGCCGGTGGATTGAACTTTAACTATAAGAAGGGGAAGACAACGCTCAACTTTGGTACCAAGGCACAGACCTTAAATTTCAAACAATTGAATGGTTACACGAGCAGGGTTTACGAAAGGAATTTCTTTAACTGGATGCCTCAGGCGATGTTCCAGTACCGGTTTTCGCAGCAACGCTCATTTCGGTTTAACTACAATGGAAGTACGGAACAACCAACTATTAATCAATTGCAGCCCGTGCTGGTGAACGACGACCCGCTCAATATCGTGATCGGAAACCCCGCGTTGAAACCCGCTTTCCGAAACAGGTTTAACATCAACTACAATTCATATAAGGTGCTTACCAACCAGAATATTTACGTTTATGGAAGCGTGTCGTTAGTCTCGAACCCGATCGTAAGCAATAATGTGACGGATCAAACGGGTAAAACTGTTTACCAGTCATCAAACCTAAGCGGGAAAACACCGGTCAACTATTATGGAGGTTTTGGTTACTATAGCAAGATCAAAAAGCCCGAGTTGAACTACGGTATCTCTTTTAACACAGATGGTAACACTTATTATAATCTGACGAATAACGTCGTGAACCGAACAGTGTCTAATAATTATTCGGGTAATATTCAGCTGTCAAAATATAAACAGAAGAAGTACGAATTTTCGGTCAATTTCCGCCCTGGATATTCGTTTGGCGAGTCTTCGCTGCAGCAACAGGTTAATAATAATGGCTGGACATTTAACTCGGATGCATCTTTTAATATTTATCTGCCGGGTAAACTTCAAATCGGTTCAGACGCGAATTATGAATTTCGTCAAAAGACACAGTCGTTTAACGAAAATTTCGACCGCATGATATGGAATGCCTGGATCTCCCGAAAATTCTTAAAACAGGATAACCTGGCTGTTACGGTGAAAGGGAATGACTTGTTGAATCAAAACGTCGGCTTCAACCGCTATGCTTTTAATAACCAGATTTCACAAACCAATTACACCACTATTCGACGATACTTTATGTTTTCAGTAACCTGGGATTTTAATAAAATGGGGGGCGCATCAGCGAAATAGTATGAAAGCGACGATTTTAACGATAGCAGCTCTTTTAATGTTGGCCCGCGCGTTTGCTCAAAATATACATTTTGTCACCTCAGGGCAAATCACGTACGAGAAAAAGGTGAACATGTATGCTTTGCTTAACAAGCGGGCCAATAATGAGAATGGTTCCTGGATGCAACAGATCATTGATGACTATAAAAAGAATCAACCTCAGTTTAAAACGATGAAGAGTACGCTGAACTTTTCTGGAGACCAGACACTTTTCACACCTGAAACAACTACGGAAACAGGCGGTTTTTTCATTGGAGATCCCGCGGCGACACAACCCAATGTCATCTACTCAGATATGAACGCCCAAAGCAGTACCAGCCAAAAAAAGGTTTACGAAGAGTTGTTCCTTGTAAAGGACAGCATTCGTAAAATCAACTGGAAAATAACCAGTGAAACGCGTGAGATAGCTGGTTACTCCTGCAGGCGGGCTAACGCTGTTATTATGGATTCGGTGTATGTGGTTGCTTTTTATACCGACTTGATTCCCCTTTCCGGTGGCCCCGAATCGTTTAACGGCTTGCCAGGGATGATTTTGGGCGTTGCTTTGCCGCATGAAAATGTGAGCTGGTTCGCTACAGCGGTTACCGACCGATCGATAACAGCTAACGAAATGAAGCCGCCGGTTAAAGGCAAGGCAAGCAATCGTAAAGACTTCATAAACACGCTTCAGTCGGCCTTGAAAAATTGGGGTTCGTATGCACAAACGGCGTTGAAAGCTTATCTTCTTTGAAGAGGCGATGCAATTTATTTCATCCCCAACGTCTTAATTTATCATATCATCCCTATTTTAGATTTTCCATTAATCGTAAATCAATGAAGAAAGTCCGCCTGCTTCTTTTAATCAAACTGTTTCTTTTCGCGGGCATGTTTGCACAAGCTCAAACACCCGCAAAGGCTTATGGTGATTACTATCAGCTGAGTTTTTATCATACGCAGAGGAAATCGCAGCTTGATTCGCTTAGCGATTATATCCAGCAAAAGTATTTGCCGAAACTACATCAGGCAGGTTTTAAAGATATTGGTGTGTTTTTCCCGATTGCGAATGATACCAGTTCGGATAAACAGTTAGTGTTATGGACACCATTGCAGTCACTCGATCAACTGGTGAAGATTAATCCTGGGCGGGATGCTCCGAGTTATGCCAGATTAGAAACTATCATTCTGACGGCATTCGAGAAAGCTCCGAAATATAAATTACCGCGGTTAAATGGTTCAAGGGAAGAACATATTTTTGAACTCCGCAGTTACGAAAGCCCGACAGAGGAACGTTATATCTCTAAAGTGAAAATGTTTAATGCAGGCGATGAAGTTGGGTTATTTGCACGTTTAGGTTTTAATGCTGTTTTCTATGCGCATGTACTTGCCGGCAGCCGCATGCCTAATTTAATGTATATGACAAGCTTCGATAACCAGGCGGCACATGACGAGCACTGGAAAGCCTTCGGTAATGATTCGCAATGGAAAAAGCTTTCGGCGTTACAGGAGTACCAAAAAAACGTAAACAAGGCGGATATTATATTGATGCATGCATCGAGCTATTCGGATGTGTATTAGCCGCAGTGGGAATTGTCTGCTTAATTTCAGCTTATCGCTGTACAGCGTTGACCGGTCGCTTCAAGTAACCATTTTATGACAATTAATCCCTGCTGATCTGTTGCAGTCAATAAGTATATCATGAGAAATCATGATTATTTAATGGAATGTTTATGGAAATCAGTTTAACAGATAAACAGCAACGTGTTATTTTAATTGCCGGCGCCGCATTTTTACTGTCTTGTTTTGGCTTCATGATCGCGTTTGGCGATGCCAGTAATTTTTCAACTATCGGGTTTTAATGGAGATGTCATGGGTAGCGGAATCGAAGGGACTAAAGTATTAAAGACTCTTCGACTCCGCTTAGAGTGACATTCGTAGCAACTATTTATCCCACCACATCCTTGTCCCCAGCTCATCAGGGCCTTGCCTGGCTACAGCTTCCTGGTAATTTTTAGTATTGATCGTCGCTTCGTCGGTCGGGTAACCCATACGCCTCGGAATGTAGTCCACCACGCCTTCTTCTGCAGGTTTCAATACCGGGAAGCCAGTTCGTCTCCAATCCGACCATGCTTCAAATCCGTTCAGATACTGGTGTATCCACTTTTGGTAAATGATTTTTTTAATCCCTTCCGCAGGTGAATAAGCTATTTCCGGTAATGAGATATAAGTTTGGTAAGCGGCCTCGTCAAAAACTCCATACATTTCGAATGACGATTTAATGGCGTTCCTGTAATGTTCTTCGGCAGTTGCGTCACCGCCTGGCAAATAGCCAACTTTAGCTCCTTCGGCCAGTGCGAATAAAACCTGGGCGTAAGTGTAAATGTAAGCCGGCGAGTTTGCAGCTCTGAAATCATCTCCCAGACGACTGAAAGCACCGGTAATACTTTGTGCTGCTTGTCCGTAAGGCAAACCTTTGACTGTTCCGTCGGCCAATACTTCGCCATATAAAGGCAAACGCGGATCGTTTAGCTGGCCCATATAATCAGTCAATGTTGCACTGATGGCGTAGTCATTCCGCTGATTCACGCTATAATTGTTGTACCAGGGATTGTAATTTTTCGGATCATTCAGAAAATGATAAATGACATTTTCAAGATTCCCTGAGAGTATGCCTGAACTGACTGCATCGGTAAATTCTGCTTTGCCTTTGTCATAGTCGTTTTTAACAAGCCGCAGAGCCATAAACAGGCGGGTTGTGTTGGCGAATTTCTTCCATTCAGTCATGTTGCCATGCAAAAGAATATCGCCGGAAACACCAGCCTCCGTTTCGCTTATCTGCTGGCTGGCTTCCTTAAGTTCCTTGAACAAGTCGTAATAGATATCCTGCTGCTTATCGTATTTTGGGGATATGTTCTCAATGCCTTTCAGTGCTTCAGAATACGGAATGTCGCCGTACTTGTCTGTTAGTGTCCAGAAATAGAATGCTCTCAGGATACGGGCTACAGCAAGCTGGTTGTTCTTCGATCCGTTCACGCTTGGATCGGCTAATGGATTGTCTGCTGTATTATAATCTATGATCGCCTGCAGGTTTGCCAATGGGCGATAGTAAAAAGCATCCCATGGCTGATTAAGCGTAGTATAGTTTGCGGCACCCGGATAAGGACCTTCCGACACATATTGCACGTAATAGTTGCCGTTTTGTTCATAGGTAAGGGTATCGATATAACCAAGCGTGGTAAAAGGAACGCGCTGTATTGCGTTGGTAAGCAAATTTTTCGTCGGTGCACTGCTCACTTTGGTAGGATCATCATTTAAGTTGCCAAAGTCTGCCTTACAGGCAGCGAGCAGTGATATCGCTATTAAAAGATATTTTAATGTATGTTTCATTTTCTTGATTTTAGAATGTAACCTTCAGGTTTAATCCGTATTGTCGTGTCGATGGCAACTGTCCTCCTTCCGTCCAAACGTTCTCCAGTTCGGATGGATCAACACCCCATTTTTTTCCGGGTGCGGCAATCAGCCAGGCATTTCCAACGAAGACGCCCAGGTTGGCATTTTTAACGGCATTGCCGAACAGGGCTTTAGGAAGATTGTAGCCAATGCGGACGTCGCGCAGTTTCAGGTATGAGGCGTCTACGATGAAATTATGAGCGTCGGCCTGCATAATATTGCTGTAATATCTTCTTGCCGAAACGTAGATGGTAGTTGGCTCGCCGGCCGTATTAACGCCATCCACCCTAACACCGCCGCCATTATCAGGAAATTCGCGAATGTCGTTTCCCTTGTCGTTCACGCCGACGGTATATGCCGACAGACCCGAACCAAGATTGAACTGCTTGGTGGACGAAAAGAAGTTTCCGCCTTTCTGGAAATCGAGTGAAAATGCCAGATCCAGGTTTTTGTACCTGAATGCGTTAACGAATCCCCCGGTCCAGTCGGGCAATACCTGTGCGATTTTGTTGTTGGTGGTATAGGCTGCATTTCCGCTGGCGGAAGAAAATACAAGGCGCCCCTGGTCGTCGCGCTTCCATTCGCGGCCAACAATAGTACCCCATTGCTCACCGACAAAATGGTACAAATACGTGTCATTCCAGCTGTTTCCATATAGGTATGAATCTTTGCCGTTAGCCAATTCTTTTACAACAGATGTATTTTTCGCGAAATTGAGCGTAACATCCCAGTTGAAATTTTTGGATTTAAGCGGCGTTGCGTTAAGACTAAGTTCCCACCCTTTGCGTTGGATGTTGCCGGCATTTACCTGCGCTGAAGAATAACCGGTTGTCGACGGGATATCGAGACTGATAATCTGGTTGATATTGTTGTCGACATAATAAGCGAAATCCAGGCCAAAGCGATTAAAGAAACGCAACTCGGATCCAACTTCCCATGATTTGGTTAGAGCTGGTTTTACTTTGCCGGAGCGGTATTGGTTACCAATTTCAAAAGAGGCGTCACTTCCATAGGTTGATCCGTTATTAATGGCGATGCGTACCTGGTTAAAGCCCAAATCAGAACCTACCTGCGCATAAGATCCTCTGATTTTTGCAAAGGATAATACCCTGCGAACGTTTGCTCCCAGCAATTCAGAAAACACGAAGCTGGATGAAACTGAAGGGTAGAGATAGGAATTGTTATCCTTTGGCAGGGTAGACGACCAGTCGTTACGTAGCGTCCCGTCAAGGTACAGGAAGTTTTTGTACCCGAAAGACACACGGCCGTAAACGCTTCTTACGTTTCGGTTATCCACCGTTTTAATAGTATTCGGCCGGGCGATGGAAGCGCTAATATCAAAATAGTTTGGCGCCGATAACCCCCCGGCGGTGCTGTTTTCAAGCAGCTCGAAACGGCTTCTGCGCAAGTTTCCGCCAATGAAGCCATTGAGGCTGAGTTCACCAAACGATTTTTTAAAATTCAGGTTCGCCTCGTAGTTTGTTTCCGTATCAAAATACTGATGATAAGAATAGGCATCGAGCTGTAAACCGCCGGTTGCCATGCGGAAATCGCCGTTACCGGTATTTGAGTTTAGTCTCGCATAAGCGGTGATATTGAAAATATCGTTTAGTTTATAATTCAGTCCCAGGTTCCCCGTTAAGAGATTAGTTTTTGCCGTCTGATAATTTTCGTCAACAACAAACCATGGGCTATCCCAATAGGCGGGATGCGTAATTTCGTTCAGATCGCCGGAAGTGTTGGGTGAATTAATATTCCAGGAAGTAACACCGCCGGATGGTGTACGATAATTTTTGAGCAGGTCAAGATCGAGCTGCCGCTGAAACCACTGATTAAAATTCTGAGTTACATTCAAACCGTCATTACGATATCCCTCAAAAGGCTGGCCCTTCAGGTTGTTGTTTGTAAAAGCCAGGTCGGTGCTTACCGTAAAGTTTTTAGATATGTCGTAATTACCATTTACAGCGATCTGATTTTGTTTGCGGTTGGCGCCCGGCTGTACAAGGTTTCGGTATTGATTTGAATAAGCGAGCCTGTACCGGTACTTATCGCCGCCTCCCCGTATTGCCACGCTGTTATTAAGATTTGTGCCTGACTGAAAGAAATTCTTCACGTTATCCGGGTTAGCAACCAGCGCAGTAGTCTTTCCAAACCCATCTCCCTCATACCAGGAATAATACGGACGATATTGCTGCCCGTTCATTTTTGGTCCCCAGCTCTCATCGTAATCGTACTGAAGCATGCGCTGGCCATCAAATGTTGCCCACTCAGCCGGGTGAATGGACGGATCGTAATGGAAAAGCGGAAAGCCTTCGTTATCCAATGGGTTGCCGCTGGATGCTGCCTGCGCTGTACTGGTATAGGCCGATTTGAAACCTCCGGCATACTCATTTTGATATTTCGGCATCAGCGAGATGTTTTCGAAAGTTGCACCAAGATTAAATTCAACAGCAGGCGGGCCTGACATCGCGCCTTTTTTGGACGTTATAACGACCACGCCGTACTGGGCGCGGTTACCGTAAAGCGCGGTAGCCGAAGCGCCTTTAAGCACAGACACAGATTCCACATTTTCCATAATGACATTGGCAGGATTTGTCGGGGTGCCATCCACTATATACAAGGGATTGTCGCTGCTGGCGAAAGAGGTGATACCACTCGATGTAGCGGCGCGGGTATTTGCGCCCAGGGAGGCGACCGTTCCATTGCCGCCGCCCGGTGTGGCACTCAATGATCCTACGCCACGAATCACAATGTTGGCGTTGTCAAAACTGGAACTTGGCGATCCTACAAGTTGAACACCGGCTACCTTACCTGCCAGCGACGCATTAATATCCACAGATTTTGCAAACGTCAGGTTGTCGCCTTTCACTTCCTGAACTGCGTAGCCAATGGATTTCTTCTCCCGCGAAACACCCAGCGCTGTTACAACAACTTCACCTAATTGCTTAGAATCGGGATCGAGTCGGATAGTTAAGGCGCTTTTGCCGGCGACGAGAATTTCCTGGCTGGCATAACCGATAAACGAGATGACAAGTGTGCCGTTATCGGGTACAGGGATGGAAAATTTTCCGTTCGAATCAGAAAGGGTTCCGATTGAGCTGCCTTTGATCTTAACGCTCGCCCCGGGTACCGGCGCACCATCATCGGATGCCGTAATGACACCTGTAACTGATCGTGTTTGGGCAATAACCGTGTTTACGAACAAGTACAGCACCACTAAGCCTGGTAGTAGTTTTTTTTTCATGAGTTTAAATTTTAGTGATAATCATCTCCACCATTTTGAGAGTCGTTCAACCCGCAAATTAGCCCTGCAGGCATAGTTCAAAATGTGCGAAAGCCACCATTTATTGCTATGTGTCAGTTAGTTAGATTTTGGCTGTAGATGTCGTTAGTCTGCAAAAAAATGCCTTATGTCGATGAATAAGGTGCGAAAAGAGCTGCCGGTTATATTTGTTAACTGAATCATTGTTAGCCCTTAACTTGTCATGAGCCTGTTTATACGCTGTATTTTTTGCCTGGCGATCGTGTCGGGCTGCTGTGTTACTGTTGTTCGCGCCGAAACGCAAAGCCCCCGTTGGCTATCGGACACAGCGCAGGTAACACGGCTTTTGGGAATTGCCGGAAAAAAAACCGGTATCGGGGAAACTGATTCGGCAGAATATTATATCCGTAAGGCAGGGAAACTCGCCGCCGGAATCAAGTCGCCAAAGTCACAGATAAAGTACTTTGCCTACTACGCGAATTTCTTATTTGACCGGCTACGATACCAGGAAGCGCTGGATGTTAGTAAGGAACAATTGAAAGTGAGCAGGCAGGTAAACGATTTGAAAAGTGCCGCCAATGCTTATAATAATATGGCCATCCAATATGGCTCGCTGGGGCAGCTGGAAACTGCTTCGAAATGTTTAATCCAGGCTTTGAAAATTTCCGAACAGACGCACGACCTGCTTAATCAGCGGAAGTTTTATAATAACCTCGCAACTATTTTCCTGGATCTGAACGATCAAAAAAATAGCCTGTTTTACGCCAGCAAAAGTTACGAGCTGGCCAGAAAGCTAAAGGATACCATGCAATTGGCGCGCAGTTTAACCAATCTCGCGTTAAGCGAAGTTATCAGCGGACGTTATGACCGGGCTATCAGCTACCAGCAACTTCAGCTCGACATTGCCAAACGAAAAGGCTACTACGACCTGGTTATGGATGCCAGCGTTAACCTGGGTGAAACCTATATCCGCAAAAAAGAATATCCAAAGGCTCTTGCTCAGTTTGCTGAAGCTGAAAAAGTACTTCAGAAAAATCCGGACGAAGACTACAAAATGTATATTCATAACGGATTCGCTTCAGCTTATTATCATCTCGGCAACTACCGGCTGGCAAAAGCACATCTTGACAGGATGTTTGAACAGGCTAAAATGTATATGCCTAAGATCGATCTGAAAAACCTGTACCGTTTGGCTGCCGAAATACACGAAAAGTTAAATGACCCGGAAAAGGGACTTGCACTATGGAAAAAATATAATGACCTCAACGATTCGATCATCAGTGCAAATACGCAAAAGGCAATACACGAAGCGGAGATCCGGTATCAAACCAATGTCAAGGAAAAAGCGATTGCCCAGCAGAAACTCCTGATAAGTAACAAGAACCTGGAAATTCAAAAGAAAGATCAATATATCCTGGTTTCAATTATGATCATTGTATTGCTACTGAGTATTTCAGTGATCATCTTCCTGATCTATAAAAATAAAAACCAGGTTGTTCAGCTCAGTTTGCTGAAAGCCCAGATACATCCGCATTTTTTGTTTAATACCCTGAATAACCTGTATGCCTTAAGTCTCAGTAAATCGGATGAATCGCCAGCGGTGATCATGGGCTTAAGTAAAATTCTGCGTTATATGCTCTATGAGTGTAACGCGCCGAAAGTAAGCCTGCAAAAGGAAATTGATATTATCGAACAATATATTTCACTGGAAAAGATCAGGTATCACAATCGCCTGGAAGTGAACATGGATATTAACGGCGACCTGGAAAGTCAGCAAATTACACCCCTGCTTATTCTGCCGCTGGTTGAAAACGCGTTTAAACATGGCATCAGTAAACTGGTTGATAACGGCTGGATAAAAATTGAAACGCAATTAAAACAGAGCAAACTCATTTTTAAGATCTCTAACAACAAACTGGCGGAAGCTGAATTTAAAGAGAAACAATCGCGTTTTGGCAATATCGGTTTATTGAACATCAAGCGACGGCTGAAAATTCTTTACCGCGGGCGGCATCAATTGAGAATTATTGACGAGGATGAGCTGTTTATGGTTATTATGAAGATCAGCTTGTAAGGGATCTGCCAGCACTATAAAAAAAAATAGCAAGTAACCCTCGCGGTACTTGCTATTCCTTTTTAATCATTAACAACAGAATTAGCGTATGAAGTTTACTGCTGATGAATCAAATTTACGTTGCTTCCCGGTGAATAAATGTGCGGTGATCACCAATTAACAAATTCAAAGGGCGGCATACAAGCGGGCCATCCTGTATTTAAGGGGTGTTACAGCAAACCGGCTTTTAAACAAACGGATGAATGCACTGCTGCATTCGAAGCCAATCTCAGCGACAATTTCTGAAATAGGAAGTTTGGTTTGACGTAAAAAATACTTCGCCTGGTCCAGCCGTACCTGGGTTAGAAACTGGTGTGGCGACAGCTGATAGGCTTCCTTAAAAGTCCGTAAAAAATGATTAACAGACAGGCAGGAGTTTCGGGCGATTTCTTCAACCGAAAGTTGCTTGTTATAGTTGGTCCGCATAAACTCCTTGGCGAGCATTAAACGTTTGAATATTTCATCCCGGGTTTGCCGTTTAACGCATGTTAATCCTTGCCGGCATTTGAAAATCTCTTTATTGCATATTTTGTGTTGATTGATAAGGCAGTGATGCAGATAATCGTTTATCAGCAGCTCATCCGGCGATCCGTTGACGATCTTATTCTTCAGATGCATTACCGTATACCATAAGTCGCCCTTGAGCGGGTAAAGCGATTCAACAAATTGAGGAGTTTGAAAATCATTAAACGGCTCATCCAACAGTCTGTCGTCTCCGCTAACTGACGACCGGTAAAAATCGCTCAGAAAGCTTTCTGAGTAGCAAATAGAGAATGTATAAGTTGGATAAACGGCAGCACCCAGGTTTTGAAATTCGCTTCCCTGATTTACCGCCAGGAAACTGCCGGAGTGAATACTTAGCTTCCTTTTATTCAGCAGGCAGTCTTCCTTTCCGGTGAGTGTAATTTTCAGTTGATAATCTGTTTTATGTTGGTAATTACCATTTATACGCGTGCTGCCGATTATCAGCTTATTGTTATTGCTAAGTTCTTTAAAAAAGTACATGCCGATTAATTTTCTGCGTAGTTCCGTTCCTCAAGCAGCCAATAGACATCGCCCTGCTGGTCGATAAACCTCGCTGCCAGACCCCTCGCAGTATAATATGGTTCCGAAATAAACTTCACATTTCTTCGGCGCAGCAGGAAATAGGTTTCAAGGCAATCATTCGTTCGCAAAACAAGTCCGGAATCCGGATTCGGTTGTTGGTTCTTTTTCAGGATTATCTGTGATTTACGATCGAACGAAACCAGCGCGATCGCACCATTCATGGAGGCAGGTTTTTCATCCGAAATAGAGAGTCCTAGATCGAGCAGAAAATCAAGTTTACTGAGCGATCCCCGAACAACTATCATCTGGGGGCTTTTTATTAGATTCATGGCATTATGTCTTATCTTAAAACTGGGATAATTAGCGTCTTGGGAAAAGTTGCCATTATATATGCCATGGGATTGAAGACGGACTTAAAATGAGCAAATACAAACGGTAAGTAGTGTATCACAGATGTTTTTGCATGCCGTTAATCGACGGAAAAATACCGTCTGTCGATGTTACTGCCGGAATGAGTATCTATCGGCGTTCCTTTCTTATTTTTGGAAATGCAACTAAGCTTAACCGGCTATCGGAGTAAAAATCAGCGAATTATTTATCATGTGCTTTTTTGGCTGATCGTATGGCTTTTGATGACGCTGGTTTATGCAATTGGCATTCCGGGATATGGGCTGGCCGCACTCATCATCCTGATGTTCCTGCCCATCCACATGTTCAGTTTCTATACAATTGCTTATTTCGCCACCCCAAGATATTTGTACAAAAAGAAATATGTACAGTTTGTCGTGTTCCTGGTTCTCATGATCACAGTTTCGGCGGTGCTGTTCCGGCTCGGAGAAATATTTTTCGCTGATCCGATAATTTACAGGGCGATAAAAAAGATAAAAAATGATTTTGTATGGCACAAATTAGACGGGGATTTCTGGCAGCAATTTTTAAACCCGACTTATATTGTTAATTGCATCGAACAAAGTAACCTGGTAGTTTGGGTGGCGCTCGCTTTTAAGTTTATCAAAATGTGGTTCGAGAGAAGGCAGGCCGCAATGGAAGCGGAACTAAATTTCTTAAAATCGCAGGTCCATCCGCATTTTTTGTTCAACACGCTTAACAATCTTTATTCGCTCACGCTGCAGCAATCGCCGCAATCGCCGGGGGTTGTGCTAGGTTTATCGGAGATTTTGCGGTATATGCTGTATGAATGTAACTCAGAAACTATCGCGCTGTCTAAAGATGTACAAATCCTGGAGAGTTATATCGCACTTGAAAAGATAAGGTATGAGGATCGCATTGATATAACGTTCAGCATAACGGGCGATTTACGTAACAACCAGATCGCTCCGCTGCTGCTGATGCCCCTAGTGGAAAATGCCTTTAAGCATGGCGCCAGTGAAGAGCTGGAGGAAGCCTGGATAAATATGGATTTGTATGTTAAAAACAACCAGCTTAAATTTAAGATATCGAACAGCCTGCCCGAACAGTTGACAGAACCGGCTAATACAAAGGGAAAGATCGGGCTGTTAAATCTTAAAAAAAGGCTTGATATTTTGTATCCCCAATCGCATGGATTTCGCGTTTTTCGGGCTGATGAGATGTTTGTAGCAATT
This sequence comes from Hufsiella arboris, assembly GCF_009834875.1. GTDB lineage: Bacteria > Bacteroidota > Bacteroidia > Sphingobacteriales > Sphingobacteriaceae > Hufsiella_A > Hufsiella_A arboris. Next base: position 25,865 of record NZ_WVHT01000011.1, read on the forward strand.
TTAGAACTCGATCTTAATAAACGTATCGCTGTTTAATATGAAAATCAAAACGTTATTGGTTGACGACGAACCACACGCGCTGGAAGTGATCGAAAACTACCTCCAGAATTTCAGTGAACTTGAAATCGTCACAAAATGTAGCAATGCGATACAGGCATTCCAGGTATTGCAGCAAACGCGTGTCGACCTGATGTTTTTAGACATCAAAATGCCTGGCTTATCGGGCACCGATTTGATGCGAAGCCTGAAGCATCCGCCAAAGGTAATCTTTACAACTGCTTATCACGATTACGCGGTTGAGGGGTTCGATTTGAATGCCCTGGATTACCTGATGAAGCCTATCGCTTTCGATCGCTTTTTAAAAGCAATGGACAAAGTATTTGCCACATTCAGTGTAGCAAACAAACAGATAAGTATCGAGGAAAAACCGGCACTCTCCAATAAGGATGTGTTTCTTTACTTAAAGGTGGAGCGTAAAATGGTAAAGGTAAATGTCAATGATATCTACTGGATGGAAAGTCTGAAAGACTATATTAAAGTGGTTTTGAAAGACAAAGTGCTTATTTCAAAGCAGAAGATCAGCTTATTGGAAGAGCTGCTGCCGGAAGAAAAATTCGTACGGATCCATCGTTCGTTCATCGTTTCAATGGATAAAGTGGATAGCTATCATTCTTATTCTGTGGAGATCGGTGGTAAAGAACTGCCTATCGGAAGAAATTATAAAGCCGAATGCCATCGCCGCTTTAAAATGGTTTATTAGCAGGAGACATCCGGCAGTTGCCCATATTTTAAAATTGCATGCTTTTAATCCCGTTCAGGTTTAAGCTTATAGCAATTTTAGGATTAATAAACTGATCATCGGGAAGCGTATCGTCTGAAGCATAAGTAATCCCCCAATCCAGCCGGTTAATTTCGAACTGCGCCTCTATCGTGATCTTGTTATCAGCCAAATTTATTTTAGCCGGAAATGTAACCGGTTTTGTTTTGCCAAGGATAGTCAGATTACCGTTTATCACATATTGGTCTTGTGTTGGTGCAGAGGTTACAAAGCTGGCTGAGGTAATAACGAAAGATATCTCGGGATGCAGCGCCATATTGAAAAAATCCGCGGATTGTAAATGATGGATCAGCATATGTTTCAGCTCGTCGGTAGGCAGATTGTTATTTTGTAAAGAGCTTAGGGGCATGCGAAAGCTGCCCGACCGGATATGCCCTCTTTCATCAGTTTCTATATCGCTGCCCGAAACCTTTATCGTTCCTTCATTAAAATATCCTGTTTTCAAAAAGCCTTTCCAGCCTGCAACGGAACTGTCGGCCAGCTGATAAACTGCTTTTTTTGTGTTTTGATGCTTTTTGCAGGAAGTCCCTGAAACAACAGTGATTAGAATTAGAGCAAGTAGTTTTAAGTGTTTCATTGTATAAAATTTGTATTAGAATTTAATTGAGGTATTTGCGCATCCTCTTTTTATATCCCGCCAGGATGAATAGCGGCGATGCGATGGTGAAAAGGATGCGTTGGACAACCAACGATGGTTTTGCAAGCCTGAACGATTTATTATATGTTTTTAACAAATAAAATAGCTGCAGCAATGGCGGAACACCGTCATCGTCGGTACGGTCATCATTCGCAAGGCCGGTTGCAGTCTCCAGAAAATATTCCGTGTCCAGTGCCGGGTAAACCTTCCAGTTGACGACTGCAGGTTTGTTCGAGTTGTTCCACATTGAATGCGTTTTACCGGGCAAAATATGTATCAAACTGCCCGGCTGATATTTCTGAATATGATGATCAATCCGAACAGTCAGCTCACCCGAAAGAACCGTAAAAAATTCTTCCTGGGACGGATGGTAATGCGAGGGCGGCTCCCTCGAAAACGGCGGATATGTAGCCTCCATTTCCAGCATTTCACCTGAAGTGTCGGACGAACTGTTTATATATTGAATAACCTGCCCGGTTTTAGCATTGGTGATAATCTTATTCTTATATGCCATAATTTTAATGTTCGGGGGAAAGCGGGGGAACAAACGTCCCCCCGCTGAATCACAATTAACTAAATTGCATTGAGCACACTCGCCTGAGCAGGCGTTTAGAGAAGGGGTATTTATTCTATTTTTTGGAGTACCGTTGTAGACATGCCGGTGCTGGTTGAGCTGATTGATTTAACCACGCCAACTCCGTGCGCTACCCAAACTTCCAAACTCTCGTGAATGTCGAAGCCACCCACGTTGTTTCCGTTGATCTTTGTTGATGAGGAAATGTCATTGCCGCTTTCAAACTTGCTGCAGGTAAACGTTCCCGCCGGAACTGTGATGGTTTCCACCTTTGTAACCGTTCCCGGATGTTGCTTAATTGACTGAGTCATTTCATACAGGTCTACATCTGTGTCCGAGCTTTTCAATTCATACTTTAAGTACATGCCCTGCGTTTCGGGCCCGGCAAAAGTTAGCTTGCTGCCTTGTTTTACAGCATTTTCCATTACCTGGCTTACCGGGAAGCCTATGGGTGCCGCTTCCAAAACGGTAACGCCCTCCATTGCTTTGAAAATGTCGATCACTTCATTCCATTTTTCAGGTAAAACGAGCCGTGTAAATGTTTTCCCGTCGGCCGTATACATGCCGTTATTGAAATCCATTTGTTCGTCATCATAAACCAGGTGTGTGCGAAGATTGTAAACGCGCAGGCCGGCTGAGTCTTTTGCCCCGGTTATCCATCTTGTTTCCGTTCCCTTGCTGCCATCTTCCATCTCGACAGCATACTGGTATTTGCGCCCGGACTCCGGAATAAAACTTGCTTCGGCGTCGTCGCCGTTTCCACCATTGTCGCCGGGAGAATCATCGGTTTTTTTACATGACGCTATGCTAAGTAAAAGCGCGGCAAATAGGCCCGCGTAGAATAGCCTTCGTTGATGTCTTTGTTTGTTGTTGATCTTAAACACATTCATTTCCTTAATTTTTCTGCAAGGTTAATGGCTGCGTTTTTTTAATTAATGCCAGCACGACATACAGCATGCTGCTGTAATTAAGCACGTTGTTATTGACGCTTAACGCGATTAATAAACCTAATTTGCTGTTGATTGGGGTTTTTTTGCAGTTCGTCGATAATAAGAATTTCCTATTTCGTGCGGCGATTTTAAACCAGGAATGGCAGACTTCTTAACGCTACGGTTTTCACTCTCGTTTTAACGGTTTGTCGACGAAATACATCCCTCTGTCGCTATGGCTTTAACATCGTAAATGCCGTGGATAGCTTTGATCAAAATTATTAACGCTAAAATGATTAAAAAAGCAACTCAAATTACCTTATCGATGTTAGCAGCTGCCATGCTCTTAACATCCTGCTATTCTTACACCGCTGTTGTAGGAAAAGGGCCTCAAACCAATCAGGCTGTGAAAAAGTGGAACCATTATGTCGTGTACGGACTGGCTCCCGTTGGTGTGTCAGATTCAAAGGAGCTGATAGGTGATGCCAAAGATTACACTATCAATGTTCAGCACTCGTTCGTTAACGGATTAGTTGCTGCTTTGACACTAGGAATTTACACCCCTACAACTACCACAGTTACCAAGTAGTAACGCTTTCTCACATTCGCGTATGATTATTTACTTAGTCATACGCGATCAGTCAATTTTAATTATGCGGTTTAAGAAACTACTAATATCACTTGCCCTTATTTTATCACTTATCAGCGTTCGCGAAGTGGTCAATGTATGCCGCTATAATGACAGCCTTAACAGTTACGGGTACGGCTATATATCTGGCAATATCATGCTGGTTGTTTTTTGGATGGGATTTTGTTGTTTTTTGGCCGGCAAAATCCGCAAAGAGGGAAAATATTAATTCAGTGGGCTGATAATCAGCATATCCTGGCGCAACGAACTAATCAATATAAATAATTCACAAATGAAAATTTTAAAAGTACTGGCTTGTGTTTTAGCCTTTGTAGTATTACTGGCTTTCGCGGCAGGCGGATATGTCTATTATGCGCTGCCCAATACCGGCAAACCGGCTGATGTAACGATTGAAGCCACTAGTCAAAGGATTGAACGTGGTAAATATCTGGCGAATCATGTAACAGTTTGTATGGATTGCCATAGCAGCCGCGACTGGAGCTTATATGGCGGCCCCATGAAAGAAGGCAATTTTGGTGGCGGCGGCGAAGTGTTCGATGCGCTTAAAGGGTTTCCCGGCAATTTTTACGCTTCCAACATCACACCTTTCGCGCTGGGAAAGTGGACTGACGGAGAAGTGTTGCGCGCAATAACAACTGGCGTGAGTAAAAATGGAAAAGCTTTGTTTCCGGTGATGGGATACCACCGCTTTGGCCGCATGGATCAGGAAGACGTTTACAGTATCATTGCCTACATCCGTACCCTGCAGCCTGTAAGTAATAATGTGCCAGTGTCAAAAGCCGATTTTCCGGTAAGCGTGCTGATAAATACCTTTCCCCAAAAAGCCGATTTTCAAAAAATTCCAAGTGAATTTGATACTGTTAGTTATGGTGGTTACCTGGTTAACGCAGCCGGTTGTGTCGATTGTCATAGTAAAACGGATAAGGGTAACATTATCCCGGGAACAGAATTTGGCGGAGGGATGGAATTCAAACAGCCCGGAGGCGTTATGCGCTCCCCCAATATTACGTTTGATAAAGGTACCGGAATAGGCGGTTGGTCGGCCGAAAATTTCGTAAGCAGGTTTAGGGCTTACGCCGACAGCAATTATCATCCCACTAGACTGAAACTTTCGGATGTAAACACACCGATGCCCTGGAAAATGTATGGGGGTATGAAAGCCTCTGATTTGCAAGCTATTTACGTGTATTTGAAAACGTTGACACCAATGAAAAATGCAGTGGTTAGAATTGAGAAATCCCGTTAATAACATTTTCAATAAAGTCAGTTATACTCGAAATAGCCAAAAAGGCAGATACAATCAGGAAAATTGCCTGACAGAAGAGGCCGCCTTAATGAGCGGCTTCTTTTTTTACCCGACTTCCTGTTAGTGATTTCAAAAACTCGTTTGGTCCTCGCAGTTCTGTTACCTAGCTTAGTGAGCAGAAACTAATAACAATGATCCAAATAAACTTACGCATTCTAATCCTTGTCCTTCTTTCAGCTATTGCTGTTAACGGGACAAGTTTTGCGCAAATAAAAAAAGATAAACTGCTTTTTGGTGTTGCTTATTACGATGAGTATATGCCATATGACCGGCTCGATAGTGACGTTTCAATGATGAAAGAAGCGGGTATCAATGTCGTGCGCATCGCCGAATCCACTTGGAGTACCATGGAGCCCCAGGACGGTGTTTTTGATTTCAGTCATATAGACAGAGTGCTTAACGCGATGAACAAAGCGGGTATAAGCGTAATTATCGGCACACCTACTTATGCCGTGCCGACCTGGCTGGTAAAAAAGTATCCTGATGTGTTGGCCATTACGCCGAAAGGCCCAAACCAATATGGGCCTCGTCAGAATATGGATATCTCAAACATTCATTTCCGCGAATATGCGGAAAGGGCAATCCGCAAAATGCTGGAGCACGTTAAAAATCATCCGGCGATAATCGGTTATCAAATCGACAATGAAACTAAGTCATATGGTACAAGCGGACCAAATGTACAATCGCAGTTTGTCGCTTATATGAAAGAGCGATATCCTTCGCTGGATAGCCTGAATAAAATATTCGGCCTGGATTACTGGAGTAACCGGATCAATAACTGGAATGATTTCCCATCAGTCAACGGAAGTATAAATGCTAGTTTGAATGCAGAGTTTGCCAAATTTCAACGCTCGCTGGTAACAGAATATCTTGGCTGGCAGGCCAAAATTGTGAGAGAATATAAAAAGCCGGAGCAGTTTGTGACACAAAATTTCGACTTCGACTGGAAAGGGTACTCTTACGGAATACAGCCGGAGGTGGATCATTTTGCAGCTGCCAAGGTCCTTGATATCGCAGGAGTGGATATTTATCACCCATCACAGGATAAACTTACAGGTGCAGAAATTTCTTTCGGCGGTGATATGGCCAGATCTATGAAGGGCGGACAAAACTACCTGGTGATTGAAACGGAGGCACAGGGGTTTCCGCAATGGGTTCCTTATCCGGGACAGTTAAGGTTGCAGGCATTCAGTCATCTGGCATCGGGGGCCGACATGGTTTCATACTGGCACTGGCATTCAATACACAACTCGGCGGAGACTTATTGGAAAGGTTTGTTGAGCCATGATTTTCAGCCAAATCCTACTTACCAGGAGGCCAAAACTATTGGAGCTGATTTCCAGAAACTTAGTCCGCATCTGGCGAATTTGAAGAAGCAAAACCAGGTAGCGATACTCTTCAGTAACGAAGCACTTACCGCTTACAACTCGTTCGGACCAGGTACTTACAACAATGTTCTGCGGCCGATGTATGATTTGCTTTATAATATGAACGTCGGCGTCGATTTCGTCGATCCTTCCAGTAAGGAGATTGAAAAATATAAACTCGCTATTGTGCCAGCATTGTATGCTGCACCCGACAGCCTGTTGCAGCGCTTAAATCGCTTTGTGAAAAATGGTGGCCATATCGTTTATACTTTCAAGAGCGGGTTTTCAGATGAGCACAACAAAGTAAGAACAACTATTCAGCCAGGCATTATCGGCGAAGCCTGTGGTATTCGCTACAGTGAGTTTACTGATCCGGGGAAGATCGGGCTCAAGAATGATCCTTTCCTGGTTGGTAAAGCGGATAATTATACCGAAAAATGGATGGAACTGATTGAGCCCACAACGGCTAAAGTACTGGCATATTACGATCATCCGGCTTGGGGAAAGTACGCGGCCGTTACCCGAAATAATTACGGCAAGGGCGTGGCAATTTATATTGGATGCGGTACCAGTACGGCTATAACAGAAAAGATACTGGAAACAGCAATTAAGAGCGCGGGACTATGGGGAAAAGATCAAAGTCTAAGGTTTCCGTTGATTGTTAAATCCGGAATCAACCAGCAGGGAAAGGCAGTTCATTACTACTTCAACTATTCAGCTGAGCCAAGGACAATAAATTATACGTATCAAAAGGGAATCGAACTGATCTCAGGAGGAGCCATAAGCGCTCAAAGTAAATTAACCTTGCCCGCCTGGGGTTTTCGTATCATCGAGGAACAATGGTAGTGGGCGGCAGCTGCAAAGTTGCCTGCAGACAATCTTCATTAAACAAAGAGAGCGTCGATACCAATATTGAAAGCAAAAAAAGCAGACTTCAGTGTTATCTGCGATATTGGTTTTTTTGTTTATTTTTAGAGCATATAACCATTTTATTTTAAACCTGAATTTTAACTTAATACTGAATTAAGTACAAGGCTTAATGGGTAAGTTCTGAAATAATGCGCCTTCCTGATCTTAAGTTGTTTATAACTGCTATACTAATATTTCTGTTCGCTGGAAACTCGAATGCGCAGTCTTATGGCCTTGCTTTTAACAGTTATGATGTAGTACAGGATAAGCGGACCTCACTTGATATAGATCTGGACAAACTAAACCGGGCGGGCCAGATCGAACTTGCATTCGATCTTTCTTTTCTGCCTAATCACTCAAATTATTTCGGTTATGTATTCCGTTTGATCGGTAATGAACAGCAAAATATCGATCTCGTGTACGACAATCAATTTAGCAATCATCATTTTAAATTAGTTGTAGGCGAAAAGGTAAGTAACATTTCTTTTGATATTCCTGTCACCTGTCTGTTTTCTGAATGGAACAGGTTAATTATCAGTCTTGATGTTGATCACGATAGAATTTCTTTAAGCTCAGGTAAGATCAATCTTTCACAATCAGGACTTCATTTACAAAAAAGTAATACTTATAAGCTTTTATTCGGTGCTAATAATTATAAACGGTATCAAACGACCGATGTTCCGCCGATGAAGCTGAAAGATATTCGTATCAGTTCAGGCGGTAAGCTTGTTTATGATTTTCCGCTTTCAGAAAGTAACGGCAATTTTTTGACGGACAAAATAAACCAGTCGAAAGCATCTGTCTCTAATCCGCTTTGGGTAAAGGCTGGTCATCAAAAATGGTTTCTTGAAAAAGAAGCAACAATAAATGGCGTTGTAAGTACTGCGTTCAACGCCGCAAAAGAGGAAATTTACTTTATTTCGCCTGATTCGTTGAAAATTTACTCTGCCAGAGACGGGCGTTTTTTAACATCTGTTGCTTATAGATCAGGAACCCAGAAATTTATACCAGGTTCTCAGTCGCTATACGGTGATGGCCAGCTTTACAGTATTTATACGGACATGAAGACGGTTGTTCCGTACAACTTTCAAAGCCGGGATTGGAACCAGTATTATAAAACTGTGGTCGATGCCACGAATTATGGCCACATTAACAAGTTTTATTCGGCCGCTGACAATTCGGTTTACATGATTGGAGGTTATGGCCAGTTCATCTATAAAGACAGTGTTCTGAAATATGACATAACAAAACAATACTGGCAAAATGTCCCTGTAAAAGGAGATGTTTTTACGCCACGTTATCTCGCCGGGCTCGGTACAACTGCTAATGGCGATACAGCTTATATCATTGGTGGTTACGGCAGCGCGACCGGCAGGCAAATAGCTAATCCGCGCAATCTATATGATATTATGCGCTTCACAGTTAAGGATAGATCTTTTAAGAAGCTAGCGGAAATAAAGACACAAAATGAAGATTTCGTATTCGCCAATTCCCTGATTATTGATTCAAAACACAAAACCTATTACGGATTAATATTTCCTCAAAACAAGTATAAAACCTCGCTGCAGTTAATCAAGGGCTCGCTCATGTCACCTGATTACGAACTGCTTGGAGATAATATTCCATTTCTTTTCCATGATGTGGAATCGTACGTCGATTTTTTTTACTGCGCGCAAACGAAAAAGTTTTTTGCTGTCACCTTGCTAAAAGTGAAGAACCAAACTCAGGTTAAGATATTTTCGCTACTGGCGCCGCCCGAGCCGTTTGTCGTTACATCGATTGAAAATAAAATTTCCATTAGCTGGGTAATAGCAGGGACAGCAATCCTGCTAGCGGGTATTCTGTTGTTTTTTTATTTTAAACGGAAGCGAGTTAGAAAGAATTTTATACCTGAAAAGCCGCTTTCTGCCGAAATATTAGAAGTGTTAAATAAGCCAAGTTCCTATACACATTCGGAAAATCGCGTAAAATTTGAGTCGAATGACGAGGAATCAGCTGAAACGCAGCCGGTAAAAAGCTCGGTATTTCTTTTTGGCGATGTGCAGCTCTTCACTGCTAATGGAACAGACATCACCGGGAGCTTTACACCGCTTTTAAAGGAGCTCTTCGCGGTTATCCTGATTTATTCGGTTAAGTGGGGAAGGGGTGTCAGTTCCGAAAAGCTAAATGAAATTTTATGGTTTGATAAATCGGAGCAAAGTGCACGTAATAATCGATCGGTGAACATTGCCAAGCTAAAATCGCTTTTGGACCAGTTTAACGGTAAATGTAACCTTGTTAAAAATTCGGGGAACTATAAAATTGAAGTTGACTACAGCGAAGTTTTTGTTGATTATCATAGCTTTTTGAATATTATTTCTTCAAAAAATAAGATCAGTAAGGAAAATGTCACACAGCTCACTCAGATAACACAGCGGGGTAATTTCCTTGCAAATATGGAATTCGAGTGGCTGGATATTTTCAAATCTGAGGTTTCAAATGAAGTAATTGACTACTACCTGGAAGCTGCAAGTTTAACAACCATTGCCTCTGATCCTGAATTTCTGATTAGGCTTGCCAATCATATTTTTTATGTCGACCCGGTTAATGAAGAGGCGATGAGGTTAAAATGTAAGGCACTCGTATTTCTCGGCAAACATTCACTGGCAAAAAGCACTTTTGAAAACTTCAACAAGGAATACCGCTTGATCTATGGTGAAAACTTTATGAAAGATTTCCACGCAGTGCTCGAGTATTAATTTATAACGCTCACGTTATTTTAAGATAAAATACCTCCTCCTTACTATTACAGAACCATTTTATAAGGTCATTTCTGCAAATAGCAGAAGAACTATTTATGCATTTAAAAAAAACAACGCCTGAAAATCAGTGGTTTAATAAATCGATTTTAAATTTTCAATGTCATTAATGCCTCATTAATTCTTTGTTAAGCGGAATAATTTATTTGCTGAAGTATTTAACCAAGCTTTAAACCATCTTCTGCAAAATTTATGATCCTCTTTAAAGGCAGGTACCTGAGCCTCATTACTATTTCCTGTGTTTTGCTTTTCGCATTTAAAAATGAAGAGAGAACTTCTCCTTATCCATATAAAAATCCAAAACTTTCAGTCGACGAGCGGGTGAAGGATTTACTCTCCAGAATGACATTAAAGGAGAAAATCCTGCAGCTCGATATGTTCTGGGGAAAAGAGGTCGCTGATTCTACGGGACACGAAACGAAGGAATATTCAGCAAAAAAAACCGCCGCAATTTTAGGTGATACAGGCATCGGATCGGTTCATGACCTTTATCCTCTAACAGCCGATATCACTAACAAGATTCAGAAATATGCACTGGAAAATACCCGTCTAGGTATTCCCGTCTTATTTATTGAAGAGGGGCTGCATGGATACAGTAGTAAAGGAAGCACGTCATTTCCAATCCCATTGCAAATGTCTGCCGCGTGGGATACAGCTTTGGTTTATAAAGCTGGCCGTGTTATCGCTACCGAAACGCGTGCTCATGGCGTGAACATGATATTAGGTCCGGTGCTTTGTTTACCGCACGATCCGCGATGGGGCCGGGTGGAAGAAACTTTTGGGGAAGATCCTTACCTCGATGCTTTGAACGGCGTGGCGATGGTTAAGGGTTTGCAGGGAAAACGGCTGAGCGACAACGACGCCGTGGTTGCAGAACCTAAGCATTTTTCTGTGCATGGTATTCCCGAGGCCGGAAGTAATACTGCCCCGGTAAATATCGGCGAACGGGAGGAACGTTCTACTTATCTCTACGTGTTTGAAAGAGCTGTGAAGGAAGGCGGGGCCAAAGGGATCATGGCAGCTTACAGCGAAATTGATGGCATCCCCTGTGTGGATAACAAATGGTTGCTGACCGATGTGTTACGCAAAGAATGGGGTTTTGATGGGTTTGTATTGTCTGATTTAGGAGCAATAAAAATGTCGCTGGAAAGCCACGCTATAGCCAGCAGCGTGAGCGACGCTCTTGCTCAAACTTTTAATGCCGGACTGAATATGCAGTTTTATGATTTCGATCATAAGTTATTCATGACATCGGTCGAGCAGGCAATAAAAGACAAAAAACTGTCGGAAGCCCAGCTCAATAAAACAGTTGGCGAAGTGCTTCGGGTCAAATTTTTACTGGGCCTTTTTGATAATCCCTATATACTGAATGACCGGGTTTCAAAAGTGTTTCACTCGTCTGAAAGCCAGGATCTGGCCCTAAAAATTGCTCAGGAGAGTATTTGTCTGCTCAAAAACGACGATGTGTTGCCGCTTAAGGCCAATCAATCGATCGCCGTTTTGGGACCTTTGGCTAAAAGTACCTACCTGGGGGGCTATTCAAATACGGAAGATAAAGCCATATCAGTACTTGAGGGTTTGCAGCAACGTGCAGGCAGTTCTGCAAAGATCAGTTTTGAACCCGGCTATTCGATGGAGAAAGATCAGGGTGATTTACTGCAAAAAGCAGTCAACCTGGCGAAGGCATCAGATGTCGCCATCGTTGTTTTAGGCGAAGATCTTTCAATAGTTGGTGAAGGGAAAGATCGTGCTCACCTGGATCTCGACGAAAATCAGATGGAACTTGTTCGCGCGGTAAAAGCGACAGCAAAACCGGTTGTTGTGGTGCTTGAAAACGGCCGGCCATTGACAATCAACTGGATTGCGAAAAATATTCCCGCTATTGTTGAAAGCTGGTTTGGTGGCGAGAAAAACGGGCTGGCAATTGCCGACGTGCTATTGGGAAATGTTAATCCTTCAGGCAAACTTCCAATGACCTTCCCGCGATCCCTTGGCCAGGTCCCATTTTACTACAATCATAAACCAACTTCCTATCACCGTTATGTTGATGAGCAAAGTACGCCGTTATATGCGTTCGGGCATGGTCTGAGCTATACGAAGTTTGAATATAGCGACTTGTCATTCGATAAACCAAAGATTGCAGCAGATGAAACTATCGAAGTGAGTTTGAATGTTAAAAATACTGGTCCCGTCGCCGGTGCCGAGGTAGTGCAGGTTTACGTCAGAGACGTGGTTTCCAGTGTCACAACACCCGTGATGGCATTGAAAGGGTTTCATAAGGTTATGCTCAAGCCGGGCGAAACGTCAGTAATCAGATTTAAGCTGGGGCCTGAGCATTTATCGTTATGGAATAAATCAATGAAACGGGTAGTCGAGCCGGGAGAATTTAAGATAATGGTTGGAAGCGCTTCCGATGATATCCGGCTCAATGGAAGTTTCCAGGTAATAAAATAAAAGATTTTTTAAAAAAGTGCTTTATGCGCATTAATTAATGTTTTGTTAGGCTCTCATTAATGCTCAGACGGTAATTAGCACTAACAAAACCAATCAGAAACCAAGTTCAGAAACATGAAATTTTTTAAACGCATCACTTTTAGTTGTGCCGCTTTAATGGCTGCTTTGCTGATAACCGGGAATTCGTATTCTCAAAAAAATCCTTTTATAACATCAATGTATACAGCCGATCCTTCGGCGCATGTTTGGGCCGACGGCCGCTTATATGTCTATGCATCGCATGATGTTGCTCCGCCTCGTGGCTGCGACCTGATGGATCGTTACCATGTTTTTTCTACCGACGACATGATTCACTGGAAAGATCACGGTGAAATACTCAATTCAGGCCAGGTTCCCTGGGGCAGAAAAGAAGGTGGCTTTATGTGGGCGCCGGATTGCGCTTACAAAAACGGTACTTACTATTACTATTTTCCACATCCAAGCGATACCAAATGGAACGATACCTGGAAAATCGGAGTAGCTACCAGCAAAAAACCGGCTAGTGATTTTAAAGTACAGGGCTACATAAAAGGACTCGAATCAATGATCGATCCTACAGTTTTTATTGACGATGACGGCCAGGCATATTTCTACTATGGTGGCGGCGGAACCTGCAAAGGCGGTAAGCTGAAAGATAATATGACCGAGATCGATGGCGATATGAAAAAAATGGAAGGGTTGGAAGATTTCCACGAAGCAACCTGGGTACATAAAAGAAAGGGAATTTACTATCTGTCATATTCAGATAATCACGATGAGGGCGACAAACATAACCGCATGCGCTATGCTACGAGCAATAATCCGTTAGGCCCCTGGAAATACCAGGGAATTTACATGGATCCTACCGACAGCTATACCAATCATGGATCGATCGTGGAATATAAAGGGCAGTGGTATTCCTTTTATCATAATAGTTCCTTGTCGGGAAACGACTGGCTGCGCTCGATCTGCGTGGATAAATTATACTTCAACGAAGACGGAACGATACAAAAAGTAGTACAAACAAACGGCCTGAGTAAATGAGCCGCATCCCTTGTGGAAGCGGCGGCGAAAGAGAACCCCAGTGGTTGATTTTTAATAATTGGTTTGAAGCTTAAACGGGCGAAGAAAGCAAGTTCTTCGCCCCGATAGGCGAAACCATAAAAGATCAAAAAAATTAGATAAAAAAACGTGTTTAAAGGTCTTTATTAATGCTTTTTTAGGATTTCATTAATGCTCAGCACGTATTTAGCAGTACCAATTTTAACCAATTAACCCAAATACAAACTCATGAAACCTAATTAATTTCTTTCTTAAAAGAGACGCAGCCTGTCTTTTTTAAAATCTCATTTTAAAGATTAAATCTATAAATGACTAACCAAATCAAACTACAAAATGAAGATTAAATTTTTACAAAGAAATGGGAGATACCTGCTTAAGAGAACGCTTTGCAATAGCTTTTTCCTAAGTTCCCTCTTTATTGTTTCTGCTAACGCTTATGCAGCTTCACCCCGCAATGCTGCAATAGAAAGCACATTCCAGAAACAGCCGATAACGGTAACCGGTACCGTTGTTGATGACAAGGACGAGGTAATGCCGGGTGTAAGTATCCGTGTTAAAGGTACAAGCACAACTGCCGCAACCGATGCCGCTGGTAAATTTTCCATCGCGGTGCCGGGTAACGATGCCATACTTCAGGTTTCCTTTATCGGCTTTGCCACACAGGAAATAATTGTCGGCAATAACAAAACTTTTCGCATTAAACTGGCCAGTGATACCAAGGGCCTGAACGAAGTTGTCGTAGTAGGTTATGGTACACAAAGAAAGTTTACTGTTACCGGTTCTGTCGCGACGCTTAAAAGCGAGGATATCGTGATAACCAAAAATGAAAACACGGTAAATATGCTTACCGGAAAAATGCCGGGGTTACGCGTAATGCAGCGCACATCAGAGCCGGGAGGCTACGAGAATGCCTTTGATATCCGTGGCTTCGGAAAACCGCTGATCGTGATTGACAACGTGCCGCGTGATGGCGGTGACTTTTCAAGAATGGACCCGAACGAAATCGAAAACGTTACAATCCTCAAAGATGCCTCGGCAGCGATTTATGGTGTACGCGCAGCTAATGGCGTTATCCTGATCACGACGAAAAAAGGCAATAAAACCGGCAAATATGATATAAACTATTCCGTGAATCAGGGATGGCAGCAGTTTTTGGGAATGCCTGATGGCGTGAACGCTGTTGACTATATGCTGCTGACCAACGAAAAAAACAAACGTTCGTTCGCAAATAACTTCCTGGGTAACTCTGAGCCGACTTTCTCTTATGGAGATATTGAACCATGGCTGAACGGAACGTTTCCCTCAGCCGACTGGATTGGTGCGGCGTTTAGAAACACTTCGCCACAGATTCAGCATAATCTCAATGTGAATGGCGGTACCGACAAGGCAAACCTTTTTTTAAATCTTGGTTATATGAACCAGGATGGTTTGATGAAAAGCGGCGACCTGAATTATAACAGGTGGAATTTCCGGGCTAACGCGTCAGCAACAATTGTTAAAGGCCTAAAGGCAGACATGTTGCTTTCCGGATTCCAGGATCAAAAGAACCAGCCTTACCAGGATTTATGGACGATTTTTAAATATACATGGAATCAGATTCCGCGTAACCAGATCTACGCAAACAACAATCCGCTGTATCCTAACGTAATGCCGGATAATGCTAACCCGGTAATGATCACCGACGGAGACTTTGTCGGTACCAAGCAGTTTAACAACAAAAACTTCCAGGGGCAGGCAAGCCTGGATTATGAAATTCCAGGAACGAAAGGTTTAAAAGCGCGCGCGATGTACAACTACGGCTATACTTCCGGCGATAACACCGAACACAGGAAGGATTACGATCTGTACACCTATGATGCCGGAACCGACATTTACATGCCTTCAAATGTAAACGGTCCGACGCGGATACTTCGCTATTTTGGAAATACCACGTCAAATCTCGCGCAGTTATCATTGAACTATACCCATTCGTTTTGGGGTGCTCATAACGTCTCCGGCTTATTGCTTTACGAATACAGCCATTCTAAAGGTGATAACTTCTTTGCGCAACGGAACATCAATTTGCCGATCGATTATTTGTTTGGTGGAGAGGATGCCAACCAGTTGGGCAGCATGAATACAGGCGGCTTATTTGAAGTGGCGACGGAAGCTGTTTTGGGACGCTTTAACTACGATTACAAGGGGAAATATTTATTTGAATTCCTTTTCAGGGAAGACGGATCAAATAAATTTAAACCCGGGCCGAGCCAATGGGGCTTTTTCCCGGCTGTTTCTGCAGGATGGCGAATTAGTGAGGAGAAGTTCATGCACAACCTGACAACAAGCGGTACCATTACAAATTTGAAACTGCGCCTATCTTATGGTAAAACCGGTGATGATAGCGCCACAGCATTTCAATATATTTCCGGATTCAAGTATCCAACCATTAATCCGAATGATAACTCCATCTACGGCTATATTTTTGGCGGCAATTTTACCAACGGCGCGGCCTCGAGCGGGGTGGTAAACCCGGATCTTACCTGGTTTACAGCTACCACGAAAAATATCGGACTAGATTTCGGGCTGTTCAAAGGCAAGCTCGACGGGTCGATCGATGTATTCAGAAGAGACCGCGACGGCCTTTTGGCGAGAAGAGATGTTGCCGTTCCCGGAACTGTCGGCGCAGATCTTCCGCAGGAAAACCTGAACAGCGACCGGACACAAGGTATCGATCTGATACTGACACACCGCAATAAACTCGGAAAGTTCGGTTACAGCGTTAGCGGCAACATTGGTACCACTCGCTCTGAAAACCGCGATGTTATTCAAACCATGGCCGGCAATCAATATGATAACTGGAGAAATTCACAGCAAAATCGCTATACCAGTATTTGGTGGGGCAAAGTTTATGAGGGGCAGTTTACAAACTACGACCAGATCTATAAATATCCTGTAAATACCGGCGGCGGCAATAACAATACAATTCCAGGCGATTATTATTACCAGGACTGGAATGAAGATGGCGTTATTGACGGCAAGGATGATCAGCCGATCGCTACAAAGGATATTCCGCTGGTAAACTTCGGCTTAAACCTCGGACTAAACTTTAAAGGCTTCGACCTGAACGTACTTTTCCAGGGAGCAACAGGTTTCTATGTTCAGTATGCTGAGCAATATGCGGAACCCCTGATGTATAACCGCAGCTCGTTAACCCGCTTTTTGGATAGCTGGCATACCGTCAATCCGAATGATAATGTTTTCGACCCAAATACGCAGTGGGTTCCGGGCTATTATCCGGCAATGGGTTCACAGTACGCACAAGGCACGAAAGCTGTTCAGGATGCTACTTATCTCCGCATCAAAACGCTTGAGTTGGGTTATTCGCTTCCGCAAACTTTACTGAAGCATGTTGGAGTGAAAAGGTTGCGGGTTTACGTCAACAGCTATAATCTGGCTACGTTTACGGGACTTAAGAATTACGATCCTGAACACCCTGGCGATGTTCCCGACACCGGCTTCGACCAGTCGTTAGGGGGTTATAAATACCCGCTCAACAGAACCTTTAACCTGGGCGCCAATATTTCCTTTTAAACTATTGAAGATGAAAAGTATCAGAAAACTGATTATAGCAATTGGCGTGGGAGTGAGCTTGTTAACTTCCTGCCAGAAACTCGATATAAAGCCAACTAATATACTTACCGATGATGTAATATTTGGCGGAGAAGGAGGCGTGAACTCTTATCTGGCGGATGTTTACCGGAAATTGCCGATAGAAGATTTCACTTACCGGCCAACCGGGCGGGATGGCAGATGGGGCTTTAACCTTCACCACGAGTGGGAGCATTTCTGGAATGCAGGTTCAGCAACCGGCGAAATGGTAGGCCCTTACGGAGGTATGGATATTGGCGGCGGCTGTGCATACTGGCCGTACAGCGACATCCGCGCGGTAAATTATTTAATTGAAACCCTGCCTAAATATTCGGCAAATTTCACTGGAAACCGCGTCAATGAAATTCTGGGCGAAGCCTATTTTCTTCGTGCTTATTACTATTTCGCTTTAGCGAAGCGCTATGGCGGCGTTCCGATCATTACCTCGGTTCAAAATTACCCGGAGCAAAGTATAGAAGAACTGCAGGTTCATCGCAGCAAAGAGGATGAGGTTTGGGAGTTTATCGGCAAAGATCTGGATCAGGCCTATTCCATGATGCCCGAAACAAGTCTGAGGGCGCGGGCTAATAAATACGTCGCTGCAGCCCTTAAGTCGAGAGCCATGTTATACGCCGGATCTATTGCAAAATACGGATCGGTAAACTTTGTCGATGGCGACGCGAAGGCACAGGGATATGTGGGCATTCCGGCAGATAAGGCCGCCGCTTATTTCCAGCAGGCATGGGATGCCGCGAAACTGCTCGATGGCCATTATTCCCTGTACCAGAAAAATCCGGACAAGGAACTGAACTACGCTGATTTGTTCCTGGATCACGACAGCCCGGAAAATATCCTGGTAAGGGATTATTCGATAACAAGCAACACGGCGCATAGCTGGGATGCGACGTTTTCTCCAAGGTTTATGACTGCCGATGCGTTGTCAAGGGCATATCCGACACTGGAGTTTGTTCAGCGTTTTGTACAGCTCCCGGTAACTAATGCCGATGGAACACCGCGGCGGTTTGATAATCTGGCCGATCTGAAACAAGGACTTGAGCCTCGACTATTGGCAACTGTTTATTTCCCCGGCGCGACACTGCGGGGCCGGCAGTTTGATATGCAGCGCGGCATTTACCCAACCTTTTCAGGAACAGCCGCTGCTGAAGTTGCCAAGCAACCGGATCAGCGTAATCGCATCGTAGCGTCCGATCCCAATACCTTATACCAGGGATTGCCTGTGATCGGGCAAACGGGTATTCGTCCTCCAGGAAGTTCTGACGAAGTGTCGCGTACAGGATTTTACGTAAGGAAATATATTGATTATAAAAAACCTCAGAATGAGTGCGGCTTATTTCAAAGTACACAAAGCTGGATCGAGTTCCGTTACGCTGAAATTTTGCTTAACAGGGCTGAAGCAGCTACAGAGCTTGGGAAAGCCGATGATGCGCTGTTTTGCCTTAACCAACTACGAAGTAGAGCTGGTGCTACAGTGATGAGTATGGCAGATGTTACGATTGATAATGTACGTAATGAACGCTGTAAAGAGCTTGCTTTCGAGAATCATTACTGGTGGGATATCCGCAGATGGCGTATAGCCGATCAGCTGCTTGATAATGCGCGGTTCAGGGGCCTGATGCCTTACTATGTGCTCAACGAAAAGAAGTACATCTTTCTTAACGAGCCGGAGGTTTTCGAACGGAATTATTTCTTCGACAAGAAGTTTTATTACGAACCGATTCCAGGCGGCGAATTGGGTAAAAATCCCAATCTGTACCCGAACAACCCAAATTACTAAGCAGTAAAAATTGAATGAAATGAAAAGATTAGTTAGCAAAATCCTGTTAGGAATAACATTACTGGCGGGATCAGCTTGTACCAAAATAGATAATTACGACGGCCCAAACGCTTCATTTGAAGGAAAATTGGTCGACGCCACAACGGGGGGTAATTTTCAAACATCGACCGGAAGTGTGCGCGTAAGGCTTGAGCAGATCAGTTGGAGCGATACGCCGTCGCCGCAGGATATTCCGAGCAAGTTTGACGGGACCTTTAAAGACAGTAAGTTATTTAAAGGGAAATACCGGATCACACCAATCGGTGGTGCTTTCTGGCCGATTTACGAACCGGTCGAAATGGACATCAACGGAAAAAGCTCGCACGATTTCGAGTTGACGCCCTACGTCGTTATAAAAAATCTTACTTCGACACTGAACGGCAACGAGCTCACACTCAATTTTAATATCGATGCGCCGGTTACAGCCGGGATGCCGGGAGTGATTGATGTACAGCCCTACGTTAACACGACTGAACTGGTTGGCGCCGGAGCTTCTATTTATGATTATTCGGATTTGATGAAGGTTACTCTGAATAAAGATTGGGCTGCTCTGACTGATGCTGATAAGAACATGACGCTGAAAATACCCGGACTGTTGCCCGGCAGGACGTTTTATGTACGCGTTGGCGTTCGATTAAACGACAGTTTCAAAAGCTCAAATTTTTCAGAAATCATCGAAGTAAAGGTTCCCTGACACAGGACTTAGCCGGGTGTTCTTGCATCCGGCTGAACCTTTTAAGCAGAATAATTATGAGCACATTAAAAATACTGTTGTCTGTTACCTTTTTGCTGGGACTATTATCCTGTTCAAAAAAAGATAGTGCCGGTGTGCCCTCTCCTGGTAAACCACCAGGAGAAAAAACCGGTCTCAAATACGATACAACCGGCCTTAGGTATAAATCGTATTCCAAATTGGTTATGGCCGGTTACCAGGGATGGTTCGCAGCCGAAGGAGACGGATCCAATCGCGGCTGGTATCATTACCAGGGTCCAGGAGGTTTTTATCCCGGAAATACGAACGTGGATTTTTGGCCTGATATCACCGAATACAGCAAAACGTATAAGTCGCCATTCAAATTTGCCAACGGAAATGACGCTTACCTTTATAGTCCGTATAACGAGGAAAGCGTTGATCTTCATTTTAAATGGATGAAAGATTACGGCATTGACGGCGTTCATATGCAGCGTTTCGTTGGTGAGGTAAAACCGACTAATCCTTCGGGTAAAAGGCACTTCAACAAAGTTCTTGGGAACGCACTTAAGGCGGCAAAAAAATATGGCCGGGCAATCAGCGTCATGTACGATTTGAGTGGTTGTACAAGCAGTGATCTTGATTACATTCAGCAGGACTTAAAAGAGCTGGTTAATACATTCAAACTTTTTGACAGCAAGGAAAATCCCACCTACCTGTTCCATAACGGCAAACCGCTGGTTACAATATGGGGCGTAGGGTTTAACGATAATCGGAAATATACTATTGATGACGTAAACAAGCTGGTTGACAAGCTTAAAGGCGACGATTTTGGGGTGTCGGTGATGCTGGGAGTTCCTTACTATTGGCGCACCCTTGGAAATGACACGGAGAAATCGCCGGCACTGCATGAGCTGATAAAAAAAGCTGACATCATTATGCCCTGGGCGGTCGGCAGGTTTGACTCGAAGGCTTACAATTCCAAAAATGTTTACGACGATATACAATGGTGCAAAACCAATAAGGTCGACTACGTTCCGCTTGTGTTTCCTGGTTTTTCGTGGGGAAATATGCACAAGGACCCCGTAATTTATAATGCGATCCCCAGGCTGAAGGGCGATTTCCTCTGGCAGCAGATTGCCGGCGCAAAAAATGCCGGCGCCGGTTCCCTATACGTCGCGATGTTTGACGAAATCGACGAGGGCACGGCTATTTTTAAAACTGCAAGAGAAGCTGACACCCCACTTAACGGAACCGGCGGCCTGCGTTTTATGGGAATTGAAAACGACCTCCCTTCCGATTATTATTTGTGGCTCACAGGCCAGGGAGCCAGATGGTTTCATGGTGAACAGGGGTTCAACTTATCCAAACCGGCCAGAAATCCTTAAACAAACCAATTATAAACTTAAAAGATAAAGGACATGAAATTTATAAAACTAATGATGGTATTATCCATCTTCTTAAGCGGACTGTTGTTTAACAGCTGCAAAAAAGAAACCTATCTCTCGCGGGATACTTCCGGCCTTGTACCGCCGGATGATCCGGATGACCCTGATCAGCCAGATCCAACTTTCGTGCTGTTCGACAGTGCGGATTCTGATACGGGCTGGGAAATCGTCGGGCCGAAAAGTGTCGAAACGACCGGGATGAAGGAAGGTAAGGGTTATCTGAAATCAACCATCAAACAGGGCGAAGATTATATGCATTTCATCAAAAAGCCGGCTTCAGCCACAAATCCAAACCTGACAAAGGAAAATGGCCAGCTCACCTTTTGGTTTTATGTATCAAACGTGGCAGATATAAAAGCTGACGGGCAGGTTGAAATCAGCAGCTCGGGCGAATCGGATAAAAAGGAACTCGCCTGGCCGGTCGCCTCTTTGTTGCCTTCACTAAAAAATGGCTGGAACGAGGTTAAACTAAACTTCAAGGATGGCGAGTCTACGTCTGACGGTGGCGCTGATATTGCGGCAATTAATTTCTTCCGCATTTTCTTCTGGACAAACGACAAGAACCACGCGGATCTGACTGTAGGTGTAGATGCTGTGGGCTTTGTAGCGTCCAGCGGCACTCCAGGCGGCCCGGCCCAGGAATGGTTATTTGACGGAGCGGACTCTGATGCCGGATGGGAAATAGTAGGCCCGAAAAGCGTTGAAACGTCCGGAAAAAAGGAAGGGACAGGTTATCTGAAATCAACCATTGTAAAGGGTGAGGACTACATGCATTTTATTAAAAAGGCTTCCACACCGCTTGTTACCGGGCTGACAAAAGCGAACGGACAGCTTTCATTCTGGTTTTATGTTTCGAGTGTGGCGGATCTTAAGGAAGATGGTCAGATCGAACTGACAAGCTCGGGCGAATCTGATAAAAAAGAATATGCCTGGTCGGTGGCGAAATTGATCCCAACCCTGAAAAATGGCTGGAACGAGATTAAGCTGAACTTCTCCGATGCCGAGCTTTCTTCCGATGGCGGACCGGATCTCGCGGCCGGATTTAACTTTTTCCGCATTTACTTCTGGACTAAAGACAAAAACCACGAGGATGTAACTGTCGGAGTCGATGGTATCAAATTGTCGGTAACCAGCGGTGGGCCTGCGCCAATTTCGGTAGCTTTTGACAGCGCCGATTCTGACAAAGACTGGGAAGTAGTGGGACCGAAAAGTATTGAAACAAGCGGCAAAAAGGAAGGTACTGGTTATTTGAAGTCGGCGATTCTGAAAGGCGAGGATTACATGCACTTTATCAAACGTGCGCCGGCCGCTATCAATCCCGGTTTAACAAAAGAGAATGGTCAGTTTGCCTTCTGGTTTTATGTTTCGGACGTGAGCACATTGAAGGAAGATGGCCAGATCGAACTGACCAGCTCGGGGAAATCGGATTCAAAAGAATATGCCTGGTCTGTTGCCAAGCTGATCCCAACGCTTAAAAACGGATGGAATGAAGTTAAGCTTAATTTTAGCGACGCCGAAGTTTCAGCGGACGGCGAGCCTGACCTGGCTGCGCTGAACTTTTTCCGGATCTATTTCTGGACGAAAGACAAAGCTCATGATGACGTAGCCGTTGGCGTTGACGATCTGCGATTCCTTTCAAAATAATTTTTACACAGATGCCGGGAATCATCCTGGCATCTGCTTTTTGCGACCTCCGGATATGAAATTCAAGACAAATAAATTACCGCTATTAATCCTGATCATTTTATTTTCAAGCTGCTCAAAGAAGAGCAACGAGGAAAAGCCTGACCCTCCAAAGCCTGCCGACGATAATCCGGAATGGCCCTCACCGGCAGGAGATATAGTCGGAAAAATCACGGTCGGCTACCAGGGTTGGTTCGCCGCTAAAGGGGATGGTTCGCCTATCGATGCCTGGTGGCATTGGACCCAGGACTGGTCGAAAACACCATCACCAAATAACCTCGGCATCAAATCATGGCCGGATGTAAGAGACTACACGAATACCTATCAAACAGGTTTTGCTAATTTGAATAATGGCCAGCCCGCCAAACTTTTCTCATCATTCAGCGATCAAACGGTTGACATCCAGTTTTCCTGGATGAAACAGTTCGACATCGATGTTGCCGCTTTACAGCGTTTTAATCCCAACGGAATTGAAGGCCCGGTTCGTGATGCGATAACTGCTAAAGTTAAAGCCGCATCCGAAAAATACGGCCGCAAATTTTACATTATGTACGACGTAAGCGGCTGGACAGCTATGCAGCCGGAAATAAAAACCGACTGGACAAATAAAATGAAGGCCTATACCTCGTCTTCTGCTTATGCCAGGCAAAATAATAAACCGGTTGTATGTATCTGGGGATTTGGATTTAACGATAATAATCACCCATGGTCGGCAAGTGCCTGCATCGACGTTATAAAATGGTTTAAAGATCAGGGATGTTATGTGATCGGCGGCGTGCCCACCAACTGGCGCACACAAACGAGCGATTCCCGTTCCGGCTTTATCGAGGTCTATAAATCGTTGAATATGATTTCCCCCTGGATGGTTGGCCGGATCGGTAACGCCAATCAATCAGACGGATTTTACGTGCAAACCAACAAGCCGGATATGGATTTTTGTAAGAAAAACGGTATTGACTACCAGCCTTGTGTTTTGCCGGGCGACTTGCAGGAAAAACAACGGGCGCATGGTGATTTTATGTGGAGGCAGTTTTATAATATGGTCCGGCTTGGCGTCCAGGGTATTTATATCTCCATGTTCGACGAATACAACGAAGGCAACCAGATAGCAAAAACAGCGGAAAATACTTCGATGATCCCGGCAGGATCAACTTTTATTACCTTAGATGAAGATGGAACTGCTTGCTCGTCAGATTACTACTTACGTTTAACAGGCGACGGTGGTAAAATGCTAAAAGGACAAATTGCATTAACCGATAAAAGGCCGACATCACCCAAATAAGATAGACTGAAAAATTCCGGTACGTAGTTTGAATTTAATGGCCAAAAACCTGCTTCTTTTAATTTCTTTCGTGTTTACGCTGCCTCTAAAAACATTTTCGCAGGCCGGCACCGATCGCATTGAACCTGCCACAAAAAGGAATAGCAAGATCACAGCATCCTGGGATGACCGTGCGACATTTTCGGGAACAGGTAGGAAACCTGACGGAAACCACCTGTTATGGTATCGTCAACCCGCGAAGATCTGGGAAGAAGCCTTGCCTTTGGGTAACGGCAGAATCGGGGCCATGATGTTCGGCGGCGTTTCTGACGAGCGGATCCAGCTGAATGAAAGCACCTTGTGGGATGGACAGCCATTAAATCCCAATAATCCCAATGCGCTTAAAGTACTTCCGGTAGTAAGGAAACTGTTATTTGAAAATAGGAATAATGAAGCGGTTGCACTCGCTGAAAAGAATATGCTGGGCCGGCCTCCCGGTGTCAGGCCATACCAGTCGCTGGGCGAACTTTGGTTTGATACACCGCAAACAAGGGCGGAAAATTATGTACGGTCGCTCGATCTTTCACAAGCTGTAACAAGGATAAAGTTTCGTTCCGGCAACACCGGATTCCGGCGAGAAGCATTTTCATCCTTAACAGACGGCGTTCTTGTTATTCATCTGACAGCTGATAAACCCGGGTTAATAAGCTTGAACCTGATGTTTAAACGCGAAGAAAATGCAGTTTGTGAGAATTATTCCGCTGATAAATCGTCATTGATTCTCCATGGGCAATTGCCTGCCAGGGATTCGACGGGAAAGCAGGTTGGTCTGCATTTTGCAGCCCGGCTGAAGGCCGTCAATAAAGGAGGAACAATTTCTGTTTCCAACGGAATTATGAGCATCAAAAATGCTGATTCGGTTACTTTGCTTATTGCAGCAGCCACTGATTATCCCGGCTTTTCCGGATCGGCGGACTGGGGCAAAAAGCCCGGTCCCAACCCGGTAGTTCTCTGTAATAAAGCAATAACATCAGCCGGCAAAATTTCTTACCAAGATCTGAAAGCACGGCATATCTCTGCTTACCGGAAATTATTCGATCGCGTGGATCTTTTGATCAGCGATCCGACAGATACCGACAGTTTGCTGCCCACCGATCAGCAACTGGCGCAGGCAGCACGGGCAGGCACCCCAAGTCCTAAGCTGGTGGAAGATTACTTCCAGTTTGGCAGATACCTGCTGATCTCATCGTCGCAGCCTGGCGGAATGCCGGCAAATCTGCAGGGTTTATGGGCTTGGCAAATGAACCCGCCCTGGAATGCCGATTTCCATACAAATATTAATGTACAAATGAACTATTGGCCGGCGGAGATCACCAACTTACCGGAAATGCATTTGCCATTGTTCGAACTGGAAAAGGCGTTAGTTAAGCCGGGGTCGGTCACGGCAAAAACTTTATATGGTGCAAGAGGATGGGTTGTTCATCACTTAACGGATGCCTGGGGTTATACCGCTCCGGCGGACGGCCCGCAGGGGATCTGGCCTATGGGAGCGGCATGGCTGGTACAGCATGCCTGGGAACATTATAATTTCAGTGGAGATAAGGCGTTCCTGCAAAAAACCGGTTACCCCTTGATGAAAGGTGCTGCTGAATTTATGATGGACTTTCTCGTCGAAGCGCCTGCCGGTACCGCTTACGCCGGCAAGCTGGTTACCAATCCTTCCTACTCGCCTGAAAATGCATTTATTTTACCTGACGGAACGCAATCGGTTTTTACATATGGCGCGACTATGGACCTGGAAATTATTCATGACCTGCTGACCAACTGCATCGCGGCTGCGAAAGTGCTTCATGTGGACGATAATTTTAGGGATGAATGTGTGAAAACGTTATCCCGGCTGGCCCGAATTCGTATCAGCCGGGCTACCGGTCGCATTATGGAATGGGCAGAGGACTATAAAGAGGCTGAGCCGCATCACCGGCATACCTCGCATCTTTTCGGCCTGTATCCCGGAAACCAGATAACCATGTACGGAACACCTGAACTGGCTGCCGCAGCACGCAAAACATTGGAAGCCCGCGGCGATGACGGCACCGGGTGGAGCCTGGCCTGGAAGATCAACATGTGGAACCGCCTGCTGGACGGAGACCATGCTTACCGGCTGCTGTCGGTTTTGTTAGCCACCAAAACACTCCCAAACCTTTTCGATAATCATCCGCCTTTTCAAATTGATGGAAATTTCGGCGCGACGGTGGCAATTGCCGAGATGTTCGTTCAGAGTCAGCTATCCACTGCGGACGGAAGTTTTGAAATTCAACTTCTTCCTGCACTGCCTTCATCCTGGAAGAATGGCTTTGTAAAAGGACTTCGCGCTCGCGGTGGATTTACCTTGGACGTTGAATGGAAGGACGGGAAATTAGTATCAGCTCAAATAGTATCTGCACTTGGAAAACCGCTGCATCTACGTTCGGGGTCCCTGACAGCGGTATACCCCACTAAAACCGGCCAGGTGGTTAAAATTACTCCAGAACTTAAAACAGAATAAAACTCAAAATTCAATATTGATGAACGCGGTATTTATAAAAAATATTTTAACCACCACGCTTTGTATCACGACAAGCGTGGCTTTAAGTCAAAACAATGCGGGCACCGGCAACCTGCAGTATATCGATCCGACTATTGGAAATGTTGGTCAGCTGCTCGAACCAACACGCCCTACGGTTCAGCTTCCCAACCAGATGATCCGGATGTTCCCAATACGAGGCAGTTACATGAACGATCAGATTTCGAGCTTCCCATTGAATGTTGTCTCACACAGGCTGGGCGAAGTGTTCGCCATGAAGCCATCTGTTAAAACGGCCGGCCCGGATGCCTGGAAGCAGCCACAGACATTCGATCATGACCTGGAGGTGACCCGTCCCTGGTATTATTCAACCTATCTCGTCGATGATGACATTACCGTCGATTTTACAACCGGAAGGAAAGCAGCCATCTATCGCATAAAATTCCCATCAACGAGGAAATCTAAATCGCTGTTGTTCAGCTTATACAATTCAGGAAATGGCTCTTTCGCACTCACTTCGTTTAATGAGATTGAAGGAATGGAGACGTATCATGATGACATTAAAGTCTATTTGTACGGGAAGTTTAATAGCACCGGTTTGGCAGGAACCGGCACTGAAAATCAATTGTCTCCGGAAAAGAAAGTTGAGGGTAAAAACGTAAAAGCCTGGATTCGCTTTAAGGATGATGTTCAGAACGTCGAATTCAGGTATGCTATTTCCTACGTCAGCGCAGAACAAGCACGGAAAAATTTTAAAGAACTTGAGGGAAAAAGCTTTGATGACCTGAAATCTTCCGGAGAGCAAACCTGGTTAAAAGAATTCAGCAAGATCGAGGTAGAAGGTGGAACAACAGCTCAGAAGAGATCGTTTTATACGGCCCTGTATCGCTGTAATGAGCGAATGGTTGATATCACAGAAGACGGCCAATATTACAGCGGCTATGACAAAAAAGTTCATAAAACCACCCGGCCGTTTTATGTGGATGACTGGACTTGGGACACCTACCTGGCCTTGCATCCCTTACGAACTATCATCAACCCGAAGATGGAAGAAGACATGCTGAATTCATATGTTAACATGTATGAGCAAAGCGGCTGGATGCCGACCTTCCCGGTACTGTTTGGTGATAACCCCTGCATGAATGGCTTCCACTCAACGATCATGTTCCTTGACGACTACCGGAAAGGGATCAGGAATTTCGATACCCAGAAAGCTTACCAGGGAATGCTGAAAAACGCCGACCAGGCGACGATGCTGCCCTGGGAAAACGGCCCGAAAACATCGCTGGATGATTTTTATCACAGCAAAGGTTATTTTCCTGCATTGAAAAAAGGCGAGAAGGAAAATGTTCCGGAGGTGCATTCCTTTGAGAAACGCCAGGCTGTCGCCGTAACGTTAGGTGGTGCTTACGATGACTGGGCCGTAGGGCAGTTTGCAAAGGAGCTTGGAAAAAATGACGACGTAAAGCGTTTTGAAACGAGGGCGTTGAACTACGGAAATCTTTGGAATAATGATGCGAAGATGTTCCTGCCAAAAGACTCGGCAGGTAACTGGATCAGCATCGATCCGAAGTTTGACGGTGGAATGGGCGGCCGCGATTATTACGATGAAAATAACGGTTGGACCTATCTCTGGCAGGTTCAACACGATATTAACGGCCTGATTGGATTGATGGGTGGCAAAGATGCGTTTGAAGCGAAGCTGGATCAACTTTTCCGTGAGGGCCTTGATCGCAGCAAATATGAATTCTGGGCAAAATTCCCTGACGCGACCGGGTTAGTCGGCCAATATTCGATGGGGAACGAGCCGAGTTTCCATATTCCTTATCTGTATAATTATGTTGGAGCGCCCTGGAAAACCCAAAAGCGCATCCGGTTTTTACTGGATACCTGGTTTAAGGATAACGTTTTCGGAATCCCGGGCGATGAGGATGGCGGTGGTATGACAGCATTTGTTGTTTTCTCGTCGATGGGTTTTTACCCGGTAACGCCGGGACTGCCGGTTTATACGATAGGGAGCCCTGTTTTTGAAAAAGTGACAATCAATCTGCCAAACAGTAAGCAATTTAAGCTAATCGCCAATAATTGCTCGACGGTCAATAAATATATTCAGAACGCAAAATTCAATGGCAGGCAATTAAATAAGCCCTGGTTTACACATGAGGAGCTTATTCAGGGCGGTTTGCTGGAACTTGAAATGGGGCCGAAGCCTAATAAAACCTGGGGAAAATAACAGTGCCTGGCAGTAAAACTCAGTTGCCTGTTTGCCTTAAAACCGCAACAACTGTTTTAAGTAAGATAGATGTGTCCATACGCAAGTTGCGACGCGAAATATAAATCATGTCGAACTCCATCATTTGCTCCAGGTTTACATTACTTCGCGGTCCTACTTGCCACAAACCAGTTATGCCGGGTTTTACGCTATTCCGGAGCATTCGCTGCCCCTCGCTAAGCGATTCAGCCAAAGCAAGCTCGATCGGTCTTGGGCCAATAAAAGCCATATCTCCCGTTAATACGTTGATAAGCTGCGGCAATTCGTCAATACTGAATCTGCGTGCCAGCTTGCCAGCTTTACCAGCGATCCGTGGATCGTTTTTTAAACAGCCGAAATCCTTCCACTCCTGCGCCAACTGCTCATCCTTTTCAATTATACTCGCTAACCTGGCATTCGCATCCGATACCATTGTACGCAGCTTCCAAATCAAAAAATGCTGGCCGTTTCTGCCTTCTCTAACCTGTTTGTAAAAGATGGGACCGGGATATTTCGCCTTTATGATCAATGCAAAAAAAATAATAATCGGCAGGCTGCAAAGCAGCAATATGCTGGCTATGATTTTCGTAAACATGAGTTAAAAGAAATGTCGTGCTATCACATATGCTTCAGCAAAATCCTGGCCGGATTGTGCGCCACGTAACCGCAATTGATTTTCGAGATTTGCAGGTGTCCGGCCGGCGTCCATTTCCGTATCGTACTGTAACATTGCGCGCTTCTTGTTTTCGACATCCAACGGGGATAGTTCTACAAAACAGTTAGGTGAAAACGTGTTCGTGAACGCCTGGTCGGTGGATGTTGCGATCTCAAAAAAAAGCACTGTCTTATGAGTTCTGAAAGGCCTGGTGGCTAGCTCTACGGCCCTCGAAATAGCACGATGGGCCTGGTGAGAATCGCCGTGCCAGTGGGTTAGTATAATTTCTGCCCAGTCAACATAGCTGTTTATCAGGCCATACAATTGGTGGACATATAATTCTGCAGTTATATCGGGCACCATTTGCTCGCTTATAATAAGTTCTGCACCAAGGATGTCGCACGCAGACCTTAGCTGTGCTATCAATCTTTCCCAATTAGCTATTCCCCTTTTATCACCGCGCTGCAGAGGTAACAATACTTTGCAATGCGCATTTTGTGCTGCAGCCTTGCTCAGCAAGCCGCCGCAGCCGATAGTTTCGTCATCCGGATGCGCAATGATCACCAGAATGTTTTTGTTGCTTATTACCATGCCATATCAAAGGGTTGGCTGAAGCCGTAGAAGTTTAGAGCAGCATCAATATCATGCGGTGGTAGATGCTCATAATATGCTAACGATTCTTTAAGCGCTTGTTGATATGGGGTGAATTCTATTGGGCCGATATGTTCAAATAAAGCGGTGTTATCGGCTACCAGCCGCGTGTTAGGTGTTTCCCCAATTCGCATCGGCATGTTCTTTATACCTGCTTTATTGTTAAAGTATTCGTTTACAGATTCAGCTACCTCCATAACCGTCATTTCGGTGCCGGTTCCGCAATCCATCGCATTAGGATTGTATTTTTTTCTGAGTACGTCAACTGTTATACGTGCAGCGTCTTTCACATAAATCATATCGACTGTTTGATTGCCGTTGCCGTATACATGCAGTGGCAGTCCCCTCATAGCCTGGATTGCCATTGCCGGCAGCACCTTTCGTACCGGGTATATTTTCTGCCCTGGCCCGTAAATGTTCAGATAACGCAGCACACTGATCTCAATAGGGTGATATCTCGATAATAGGCTTCCAATTTTTTCGGCGGTGTGTTTTGTAATGGTGTAGGTATTAAGCCATACACTTGGTTTTGAAGCTAGAAATACTTTAGGCACCCTCACCGCGATGGCTGTTTCGAAAACGTTTAGCGCTCCCAGTATATTGGTTTCGATCGCACCCCGCATGGAAGATTCCAGTTCCGAAGTGCCTAATTGCCCCGCCAGGTGATATATTTCATCTGCGCCTTCAAATAAAGGTGTAAGCGTTTCCTTGTTTAGGATATTACCTTGCACGAACTTTAATTTATCAGAAAGCTCATGCCCAGCTTCGGGGTTTTTTCTCTTAATTCCCCTGTCAAAGGCTATAACTTCATCCCCTCGGCCGAGTAGCTCGTCAACACAGGCACTTCCTACGAAACCCGAGGCTCCTATAACAATACATTTCATGTTTTTTGCTGTAAAAAGAGAGTTAATACGCGAAATTCGTCTCTACCTCGTATCGTCATGCAAGGTGTATAATCAAATATAAAGTTGTAACTAATACGAAATGCAGTTCCTTTATCATTGTATAATATATTGTATAAGCCGGGAAATTTTAATTCAGGATTTAAAGAAAATGGCGGTCTTTTCCGCTACAAAGTCCCGATATTCCTGCTCAAACCGCTGCCGGCTGAACCTGTTAACGCTGGCGCTGATGACACCTGAAACAAAAAAATTGCTTAATCTGTCAAATCGATTTACACAATCAATAATACTATCCGGAGTTTGCTCAGGAAAAAAAAGCCCTGTTTTGTTTTCGATAACTGTTTCGAGAATGCCGCCTTTTGCAAAGGCCAACACCGGTGTGCCGCATGCCATCGCCTCGACGGGAGCAATGCCGAAATCTTCTTGCGCTGCAAACACAAAAGCCCTGGCCTTTTGCATATAGCTAACAAGTGAAGACCGCGGTTGCTGACCTAAAAAAATAACGTTGGCGCCGGCAATGCTTTTTAAATAAGCAAGCTCGGGCCCATCACCCGCTACAATCAGGCGTTTGTTGGGCATAGCTGTAAAAGCTTTTACAAGGATATCAACACGTTTATGATACACTAGTCTTGATGCAGAGATGAAGTAGTCATCTTTACTCTCTTCCAATTTAAACACATCGGTATCCACAGGAGGATAAATCACAGTGGATTCTCGCCGGTACAGCTTTTCAATACGTTTAGCGGTAAAGTTAGAATTTGCGATAAAGTAATCTACCCTGTTGGCTGACACTACATCCCACAATCGCATGAAGTGCAAAACCCCACGTATAAAATGCCCTTTTATGCCTTTCTGGTTTCCCCGGTGATTTAAAAATGATTGATACAATTCCCAGGCTGCTCTGATAGGATTGTGCAAATAGCAAATGTGAAGCTGATCAATACCCGATATGGCACCTTTAGCAACTATAAATGACGACGAAAGAATAAGATCGTATTGCCGAAGATCAAACTGTTCGATTGCCAGCGGATACAGCGGCAGATAGCTGCGGTATTTTTTTACTCCGAAGGGCAGTTTCTGGATAAAAGATGTTTTAATATCGGCCGACCCTAACACGGTTGAGATGAGCTCGGCATGCTTCGCCATTAGTGTATAAACGGGCGATGGATAAATTTTTAATATTGATTCCAGCGTACTGTCGGCTCCTCCGTTACCCGTTACCAGGTCGTGTACTATTGCGGTTTTTAGCTTTCCTTGCATGCGGCAGGTTGGTTCACTGTTTTCAAAAGCTGTTCTGAAAGTTTAAGGCCATCGTGTATGGCATTTTCCATCCCATAGTTAAAGCTAATTGATGCCGTTCTGCCCGTTACAAACAGATTTTCATATTGACTTAATTGATTGAACATAGCTTCACGGGTTTGCACTACATCAATGACCGGTATTTGAAAAGCATTCTCAATTTTTTTTATCGACGAGCTCAGCACTTCCAATCCGCTGAATATTTTTAATTTATTAAGCGCTGATATGGCATGTCCAATTATCGCCTCGTCTGAGGAACGCCATAGTTCGTCAGTTTTATCGCACCAGCATTCCACTAGCAAAATACTGAAATCCCTGCTCTTCGTTTGATTGAATTGGTTGAAGTTTGTTATTCGTGTAACGGCTACGTCTTCGCGATAGACATAAAAGCATTGTGCCGCAACACCTGAATTAAATGTTACCTTCAGATAAACAAGTATATCGCATCTGAATCGTGATACGGTTGTGCTTTCGACGATTTGCGCAGCTTTCAGGTAGGAGAATAATGGTGCAAGCGGTATAGTTGCAATTACAACGTCGTATTTTTGAATGCTGCCGTCGGCAAGCCTGAGGCCGCTAATCCGGCAAGGTTCATCACAGATCAATTCTTTGATAACAGCGGAGAGGAAAAATCTTCCGCCATTAATTTCGGTGGCGATTTTCAATACCTGCCACAGCGTCGAAAGTCCATTATGCGGGTAGATATAACAGTTTGTGTCCGGTTTTCTTTGTAAACCATCTTTTATTTTTTTCCAGGCGATTTTTCCGGGTGAATAACCGCTGCTAAACCCCAATAATGACCTGGCGAACACATCTGATACATTACCGGCCGCCAAACCCCAAAGTTTCCTGGAAAAGCTGGCAAAGAAATGTTCGTACAGATAGCCGCCTAATGAACGTTTTACAAATTGCTCAGCGGTGCCATCAGGCTTAACCGGCAATATGCTTTGTTTTAAAAGCCCTCCGATTGCTTTGGCTGTTTCCCAGATATTCATTTGCTTCAGCATATCGGCAACTGCCGGTGGATATTTGAAAAGTTTCTGGGGTGTTATGATATAGGTTTTACGCTCATAAACATCAAAGCGGCCTTTTAAAACCGTGCTTACAAATTTATAAACAGCAGGGATGTAACCGATATTTAAAAAGTGCGGTCCTATCTCCACGGGGACGTCCCACATCAGTATACTTTTCGCAAAGCCGCCTACTTCGGCCGCGTTATCATATACGTCAACTGATACTCCATTTGCTGATAGCTGATGGGCAATTGTTAGTCCGGCGGGTCCGGCACCTATAATAGCTGCTCGCATTTATTAGGGTTTGTCGCAGGAGACAAAATAGCTTGATTAAGCAAAAATATAGGTGGCGCCTGCTTAATTGCGTAAAAATTGAGCAACGACGTGAGAAAATTACGGGGGTTTCGGCTGAAAGAAATTAAAAACAATGCGAATTAAAAGTACAATTTCTTGCAGATACCCCAAAAACCCTCTGTGAACACAAGATGATTATCAATATTTGTTACTCTAAGAGCTGTTTTTTCTTATTTAAATCCTGCACAAATTGTGACTGTGTTACACCGAATTCTTTTTTAAATGCCCTAGAAAAGTATGAAACGCTCTGAAATCCGATTCGATCTATCAGCTCATTTAGGTTGATGTCTTCATGGGTCATAATATAAACACCTTTGTTCAACCTGGCGGTTCTTATAAACTCACCGACCGGCTGATCGGAAATGCTTTTAATTTTTTGATATAGTCCGGTCCGGCTGATGAACAGATTTTTACACAGATAATCTACGTCAAGTTCTTCGCGCTGCAGGTTCTCATCAATCAACTTGAGCAGTTTGTCCACAATATTGGGTGCGCGAAGCTATGAACAGGTTATACCACGCAACTCCCGACGGCTATTGCGGAGATGAGGATAACGGACAAACATCGGCGTGGTACGTTTTTTCCGCCATGGGCTTTTACCCGGTATGCCCAACGAGCGGACAATATGTGTTAGGCACTCCTTTGTTTAAAAAATCACCTTAAACCTGGAAAATGGTAAACAGTTGATTTTAAACGCACCTGCCAATAAGAAGTAAATAAATATGTAAAAAGCATCAACTATAACGGAAAGATTTATAATAACAACTGGCTGGGTCATGAGTCTGTGCTAAAAGGCGGAACTATCACTTTTGATATGTCGAACCAGCCGAATAAGCAACGAGGCGTTTCAGCATCGAGTTTCCCGTATTCACTTTCAAATGAGAAATAAATTTTAAAATCCAATCACGCATTGTGATATGACCATATAATATGCTCTTCCACCATGTAGTTAAATAGTGTATCTTGATCTGGATGCAACCTGCGTTCGTTGTCTGATTTATGAAAAAGATTTTTTTTTATCTCTTATTTACCTTCATTTCCGTAACAGTGTTTTCCCAGGAAACAATTACGAGGTATTTATCGGGAACAGATAAAGACCATACTGTTTTGTGGGATTTTTATTGTACCGGCGGCAGGAACAGCGGAAAATGGACTAAAATAGCGGTACCCTCAAACTGGGAATTACAGGGCTTTGGAACCTATAACTATGGCCATGATAAAGTAAAAGCGAATGAACAGGGGCTTTACAAACACGATTTTTTTTTAAAAAGCCAGAGTGGTAAAAAGGTCTTTATCGTTTTCGAAGGATCCATGACGGATACGAAAGTTATGATCAACGGAAAACAGGCTGGGCCGATTCGCCAGGGAAGTTTTTATCGTTTCAAATATGACATCACAAACCTGCTTAATCCGACTGGGAAAAACTTACTGGAAGTTACCGTTGACAAAACATCGGCAAATTCTTCTGTAAATGATGCAGAACGCCGCAATAGTGATTTTTGGGTGTTTGGCGGAATCTTTCGGCCGGTTTATCTGGAGATCGTGCCCAAAACTTTTACTGATAGAGTAGCGATAAATGCGAAAGCTGATGGTTCGTTTCGGCTTGACGTCTATTCTCAAAATCTAAAGAATGATGACCTTATTGAAGCCCAGGTTCAAAAACTTAGCGGCGAAAACGTCGGTAAGCCGATCTCTGTAAAAGTGGATCCGTTAGGCAGTAATCAGGAACTAAGAGGAAATTTCGCCAAACCTTTATTATGGAGTGCAGAGTTTCCAAACTTATACCAGGTGTTGGTTAGCATAAAAAATAATCAGGGCCTTGTCCACATCGTCAGGCAAAAGTTCGGCTTCCGCACGGTTGAACTGCGCGCTAATGACGGATTATATGTGAACAGCAAAAAAATAATATTAAAGGGTTGCAATCGTCATAGCTTTTGGCCCGAAACCGGGCGCACATTAAGTCATCAGATCCAGGTAATGGATGTTAAGCTGATGAAGGAAATGAACATGAACGCAGTGCGCATGTCGCATTATCCTCCGGACCGCGATTTTCTGGACGTTTGTGATTCATTGGGTTTATATGTTTTGGATGAACTGACTGGCTGGCAAGCGAAATACGATACGATTGTTGGCCAAAAATTAGTTAAGGAACTCGTAGTTCGAGATGTGAATCATCCATCTATCCTGCTTTGGGATAATGGCAATGAAGGCGGCTGGAACACAGGTTTGGATAATGACTATGCTTTATACGACCCTCAAAAACGCACAGTGATTCATCCTTGGGAGAAATTTAACGGGACAGATACAAAGCATTACCAGGATTATAATGGTATAGCCAAAACAGTTGCCAGCGGCCAGGAAGTGTTTTTTCCAACGGAATTTATGCACGGCCTTTATGACGGTGGTGCCGGCGCGTCGCTCGATGATTTCTGGAGCTTGATGCTTCAGCATCCGCATGCAGCAGGCGGTTTTATCTGGGCGTTTTTAGACGAGGCCGTTATTCGTACAGACAAAAACGGTATCTATGATTCGGATGGCAACCACGCACCCGATGGAATCGTTGGCCCGCACCGCGAAAAGGAAGCCAGTTTTTACACGATAAAGGAAATTTGGTCGCCTGTTTACATCAATCCGCAGCCGATCAGTCAGAGTTTCAATGGTAAAATTCCGGTGGAAAACAGGTATGACTTTACCAACCTGAATCAATGCACGTTTATTTGGAAGCTGGTTAAATTTCCTTCTGCCTCTGATAACTCAACAGTGTCCATGCAGCAAGCAAAAGGTACGGCCGAAAGGTTGAATCTTGATCCCGGTAAAAGTGGGATACTGAACTTAAATCTGCCCGCATCATGGCCGGAAAGCGATGCGCTTTATCTTACTGCTTATGGTCCGGATAAAAAAGAGCTGTTCACCTGGAGCTGGCCTATTGCCGGCCCGCCTGCTATCGAAAAAATCATCCCATCGTCGCCTAAAGCTGGTATTGAAGCTGAAGAAACAGACCAATCAATTGTTGTAAAGTGTGATGGTATCAGCTATTATTTCGACAAAACCACCGGATACATCCAAAAAGTAATTAAACCATCTGTCACGATTTCTTTGTCTGGCGGACCGGTATTGGCGGGTGTTAAAACCACTTTGGAAAAATTCGATCACAAAACAGTAAACGGCCAGTATGTTGTGGAAGCCAACTACCACGGTGCGGGATCACTAAACGTAAAATGGACTTTCGCCCCAGGCAATCCTGTAAAACTCGAGTATCAATACGCTCAAAACGGAACCGCTGATTTTGTGGGTATCACATTCAATTATCCTGAAGAAAAGATCACCGGCATGAAATGGCTCGGGCGAGGTCCATACCGGGTTTGGAAAAACAGGTTGAAAGGGCAGCAATTCGGTGTTTGGCATAAAACTTACAACAATACCATAACCGGCGAAAGTTGGGACTATCCGGAATTTAAGGGTTACCACGCCGAAGTCAATTGGGTTACCATCGAAAATAAGGAATCACCGTTTACGATTTTTAGCGGCGACAAAAATATGTACCTGCAAATGTTGCGTCCCGGCAGGGAAAAAGACGCGCTTAAAAATAACAATGTCGAGCCGGCTTTCCCGGATGGAAGCATTGGTTTTTTAAACGCGATCAGCGCTATTGGTACCAAGTTTCAATCAGCAGAGGTGATGGGTCCGCAAGCTCAAAAAAACCATGCTGACGGGGAGACCATTGCCGGAACGCTATGGTTTGATTTTAATCATTAATAACTAATCGAGTAAACAGTATTACGATATGAAACAACCTTTAACGAATAAATCCAGCTTATTTTTCATCCTGTTGTCTTCAATTATTTGCATGTATCTGCTGCCTTCTTTTGTCGTTTTTTACAAGCCCAAACCGGCGGAACCTGGCAGCGGTCTGCCGGCAATTACGTTAAAAGTTTTGCAGCTTACTAACAACCTGGAAGCGCCTACAGATATGGCTTTCCCGGGCAACGGCGATATTTGGATATTGGAGCAAAAAGGACAAATACGGGTGATCAGAAATGGAAAGTTGATTGATGCGCCCAT
This sequence comes from Hufsiella arboris, assembly GCF_009834875.1. Taxonomy (GTDB): domain Bacteria; phylum Bacteroidota; class Bacteroidia; order Sphingobacteriales; family Sphingobacteriaceae; genus Hufsiella_A; species Hufsiella_A arboris. Next base: position 63,700 of record NZ_WVHT01000011.1, read on the forward strand.
TCTTGATCTGAAAAGCAAGATGATAAAAGTAAACAACGGTTATGAAGAACGGGGTTTACTAGGAATAGCTCTGCATCCGGATTTTAAATCCAACAGGAAATTTTATGTCTTTTACAGCGTGCCTTCCGACAATAAATCTGATCATAAGGATGTGGTGGCTGAATTCAAGCTGTCGACAAACTCATCCCAGGTTGATCCCAACAGTGGCCGCGTCATTTTAAGCGCTGAAAAGCCTGACGGAAACCATGATGGAGGATGTGTAAAATTTGGCCCCGACGGGTATTTATATATTTCATTTGGCGACGGCGGAGGACAGGGCGATAAGCACGGCGAAATCGGTAACGGGCAGAAACTAAATACTTGGCTCGGTAAAATATTACGTGTCGATGTGAATGTTAAATCCGGTTATACGGTACCAAAAGACAATCCTTTTGTCGGAAAAAAAGATATAAGTCCCGAAATATGGGCCTACGGTTTCCGCAATCCTTACAGGTTTTCTTTCGATAAAGTATCAAAGCTGTTATTTGCCGGAGATGTTGGCCAGGATTTGTGGGAAGAAGTTGACATTGTTAAAAAAGGAGCTAACTACGGCTGGAGGCTCATGGAAGGAACCCATTGCTACAACCCGGCTACCGGTTGTAACACAAAAGGCATCACCCTGCCGATAACCGAGTACAGCCACAAGGAAGGAGTATCCGTAATAGGCGGTTATGTTTATAACGGACAGCAATTGTCTGCCTTAAAAACCAAATATGTGTTTGCCGACTGGACTGGGCCGGTATGGTATTTACAAAAGACCGGTTCTAACTGGCAAAGGGGCAACATTACGTTGAAAAATATTCCCAAAAACTTGAAAATAACAGGTTTTTCGGAAGACCCGGCAGGCGAACTATACCTGTTTACTAATCCGGATACAGGACCTGGAAACACAAAGTGCAGCATATTTAAGATCGTGAAAAATTAACCTGTCAATCCACCTATCTGAATAAATATAAATGGGAAACTTAATGAAAATCGTTTTAAGTGTAGTCATCGTTTTGCTTACCGCATTGCCCGGCAAAAGCCAAACGATGGAATATACAAAGTATGTAAATACATTTATTGGTACGGCACCGCTTAACGACCCTAAAATTCTCGGTTATAAATTACCGGAAGGCTGGCGCTCCTGGGCGGGGCTTACCTTTCCCGGCAGCTCGTTGCCAAATGCAATGGTTCAGTTAAGCCCGGTTACAGCTTACGGCTCCGGCGCGGGTTATCAATATGAAGATTCAGTGATATTAGGGTTTACTCACACCAATAAAGGCCATTGGAACCTTTGTAATATTCCAATACTGCCGCTTTCAAATCCGGGTACAAAATTCGGATCAAAATTTTCACATAAAAAGGAAAGTTCTGCGCCCGGTTTTTACCAGGTATACCTGGATGATTACAATGTGAACGTGAATCTGACATCAACCTTACGATGCGGATACCACCAGTACGAATATAAAAACAATGCAGACAGGCAGATACTTTTTGATCTGGGCAAAGCAAACAGCAGGGTGTCGACCTGGAGAATTGAGCAGGTCGGCGACAATGCTGTAAAGGGCTTTCAGGGCGGTGAAAACGTTTACTTCTATGCCACTGTGAATGCCAAAATTGAAAAGCTGGTTATAACGGAAGAAGGCAAGCGTACCGGTTTTGCTGTGGTTCATTTGGCTAATGGCAGCAAGGGGCTGGTTGAACTTAAAATCGGGTTATCCTTTGTAAGTACAGAGAATGCAAAACAAAACCTCCAGCAGGAAATCGGTGATAGAACGTTTGCAGAAATTCGCTCAGAAGCAACGAAAAAATGGGAAACGCTATTGTCTTCCATACAAGTTAAAGGTGGAACAGATAAGCAAAAACGGATGTTTTATTCCTGCCTGTACCGCTCATTTTTGTGGCCTGCACTGCGCAGCGATGTCAACGGAGAGTTTACAGACGCCAAAAAGAACGTCGTAAAAAGCAATTTCAGCTATTACACCGAGCCATCGTTATGGGATACTTACCGAAATAAAGATGTTTTGCTGGGACTGATTTCTCCCGAGGTTACCCTCGATGTAATTAAGTCGATGAAAGATGTTGGAGATAAAACTGGCTTTATACCAACCTTTTTTCACGGCGACCATGGCGCATCGTCCATCGCGGGCGCATATCTCAGAGGCATCGACAATTTCGACATAAAAGGAACCTATCAACTGTTGCTAAGAAATGCCAATGTGGAAGGAGGGACTCGTCCGTATATCGCTGAATACATTCAAAAAGGATATATTTCGGATCCTGATATCGCTAAACCCGATGTTGAGACCAAAGCCAAAGCGGGTGTTTCAAAAACACTGGAATATTCATATGATGATTATTCGGTGGCCCAGATAGCCAAAAAGTTAGGTGACACGACCAATTACAGGATACTGATGGCCCGGTCAAAAAATTATAAAAACATGTTTGATCCCTCAACCAGGTTCATGCGAGGAAGACTGGAAAATGGCGACTGGATCAAGCCTTTTAATCCTCAGTTTCCCTACTATGAATACATGTACCGGGAAGCAAACGCCTGGCAGGTATCGTTTTTTGCACCTCATGACATGCCGGGCTTGATTCAATTATACGGCGGAACAAAAGGTTTCGAATCGAAATTAGATTCGTTGTTTACCGTACCCTGGAACCCAAACTATATCGCCAGAAATGTAGAAACGATGATTGGCCAGTATTGTCAGGGCAATCAGCCAGATCATGAAGCGCCCTTTGCTTACACCTTTATCGGCAAGCCGGAGAAAACGCAAAAGATACTTGATCATATTCTGAACAACTTGTATGGAATCGGCGATGAAGGCTTGGAACTCAGCGGCATGGATGATGCGGGCGAAATGTCTGCATGGTATGTGTTCGGTGCATTAGGACTATATCCGTTTTCCGCTACAGATCCAAAGTATCTAGTTACGGCGCCACTGTTTGATCAGGTGAAATGGAAAACAAGTAACGGTAAAGTATTGACTATAGAAAAACCGGGAAAAGGCAGGGCAATTACATCCATAAAAGTGAATGGCAAAACAAGTAAAGACTATTTCGTCTCGCACGATTTATTCATGAACGGTGGTAAAGTAGAGATTTCTACAAAATAAAGTGGATCTGGCTTACAAATCTTTCCGCAATTTATTGAAAAAGCATACAACGTAAACAAGCGAAGGCTGATTAGTTCGATGTTTCCTGAAAAATTGGTTTTCGACGGAAGGCAACATCGAACTATTCGGGTGAATGAAGCAATTTGCGTTTTTGATACCGTGAAGGCTGTTTTTGAGGGTAAAAAAGAAGGGCAAATCGCTCAAAAAAGTGACTTGCCCAGTATGGTAGCGGGGAGCAGGATCGAACTGCCGACCTTAGGGTTATGAATCCTACGCTCTAACCATCTGAGCTACCCCGCCTTAGTTTTAAGAAAAAAACCTTAAAAAGCCCCTTTCAAAAATCGAGTTGCAAATATAGTTTAATTTACTTTTCTTTAGAAACAAATGTGAAAAAAGCCCGCAAGCGCTTTTGGTTTAATAAATTATAATGTCGGAAAAAAAGAAATTTAACCTCGAATACGAAATAAAATCATCGCCGAAAATCTTATACAGCTTTTTAAGTGAACCAAACGGCCTGGCCCAGTGGTTTGCCGATGATGTGTTTTATAAGGATCAGGTTTACACGTTTACCTGGGACAGCGAGGAGCACAAGGCAAAGCTCTTGTCGAGCAAAGAAAATAAGCTTGTTAAGTTTAAATGGCTTGATGACGAACCGCAATGCTACTTCGAACTGGAAATTCTGCAGGACGAATTGACAAATGATGTCGCTCTCTCTATCACCGATTTTGCCTCCGTAGATGCAATTGAGGAACGCAAGCTCATCTGGGATAACCAAATAGAATATTTAATTAGTGTTTTAGGCGCTTAGGCCTTAAAATGCTAATTTTGTATCCGTGAAGAAAATCTATCTTCTTGTTTTAAAAGCCTTCATAAGGCCGTTCATCGTAACATTTTTCATTGTGATGTTCGTGCTGCTCATGCTCTTTCTTTTCAAATACATTGATGATTTGATTGGGAAAGGATTTGAATGGTATGTCATTCTCCAGCTTTTATGGTATGCATCGGCAACTAATGTCGCCATGGCGTTGCCATTGGCCATGTTGCTTTCATCTATCATGACATTTGGAACCCTAGGCGAAAACTACGAGCTGGTGGCTATAAAGTCGTCGGGTGTTTCGCTTCAGAAAGCAATGACGCCGTTATTCATTCTTATCGGATTGATGAGTATCGGAGCCTTTCTTTTTTCAGATTATATGCTGCCTGTGGCCAACCTGAAAATGGGATCGTTATTATATGATGTAAGAAATCAAAAGGCCGCTTTTTTAATTGAAGAAGGCATTTTCAACAATAGTATTTCTGGCTATACAATTCGCGTTAATAAAAAAGATAAAGACGGGCAGACTTTACACGGCGTTTTAATTTATCAGGAAAATCCCAGCAATGGAAATGTCAATACAGTGATGGCTAAAGAGGGTAAGATGTTTCGTACCGATAACAACCAGTTTTTAGTATTAAAGCTGAAAGATGGCGTCCGTTACGAGGAATCACCGGCGCAGGGGGGAGGATCTTATAATCCAAGGCAGATATTCAGGCGACTCCGCTTTAATGAAACGGAACAGAAGTTCGATATGTCCGGGTTTAAAATGCAGCATACGGACGAAGGTTTATTTAAAAATAATTATTCCATGTTGAATCTCAGTCAGCTGAGTTACTATCGGGATTCAACAACCAAACAACGCGACAGCGCAAGCCGCAGCTTCTTTCCCAATGTTAAGTCGTCTTATAAAATTTTTACCTACAACCCTGTAAAAAATAAGAAGCCGGTTAAAGCAAAGCCTTATAGCAATGTAATGAATATCATTCCGAAAGATCAGCGGATGACAGCAATTACCAATGCCAAAGGCTCGCTCGAAATGCTTAATAGCTCGTTGTCAATGAAAATGGATAACTATACCGGCTACCTCGAGCAGATAAGGCGGTATATGATTGAATTTCAGCGAAAGTTTACGCTTTCTTTTTCCTGCCTTGTGCTTTTTTCCATCGGAGCCCCCTTGGGCGCTATCATCAGGAAAGGCGGCTTAGGAATGCCGGTGGTTGTTTCAATCATTTTCTTTTTGATCTACCACATTATAGCGACGATCAGTGAAAAAACTGCGAGAGATGGCGCTATCAACCCGATATTAGGTATGTGGATGGCAATTATCGTGTTAACCCCTGTTGCCATATTTCTAACTTATAAGGCTACAGTCGATTCGGCTCTGTTTGATATGGAGGCATATAAACTGTTTTTCCAGAAGCTATTTAAAAAGAAAGAGCGCGCCTGACTTAATTTACCCTCAGATTATAATTTTAAGGCATTAGTATTTAGTTAAGCTGTACCTTTGTTCTATTTAAGATGGAAATCAAGCTTAACACAATAGAAGAAGCGCTTGAAGATGTAAGAACCGGTAAAGTGATTATCGTTGTTGATGATGAGGACCGGGAAAACGAAGGTGACTTTTTAGTTGCCGCACGCTTCGCCACTCCTGATGTAATTAATTTTATGGCCACTCACGGCCGCGGATTAATTTGCGCGCCACTTACAGAACAACGCTGCGATGATTTGCAGCTAAGCCTCATGGTAGGAAATAACACGGCCACTCATGAAACGAATTTCACCGTATCTGTCGACCTGCTGGGAAACGGATGTACAACCGGCATTTCGGCTTCCGATCGTTCGAAAACTATGATGGCACTGATTGATCCTAATACAAAGCCTGAAGATTTAGGTCGGCCGGGTCATATATTTCCGCTAAGAGCCAAAGACGGCGGCGTTTTGCGTCGTGCCGGACATACAGAAGCAGCGGTTGATCTGGCGTCGATCGTTGGGTTGGAACCGGCCGGAGTTATTTGCGAGATCATGAAAGCCGATGGCGAAATGGCCCGTCTGCCGGAACTGATGGAAATCGCGAGTATTCACAATCTTAAAGTTATATCAATAAAGGATCTGATCGCGTACCGTTTAAAAACCGAAACGCTTATTAAAAAAGAGGTAGGAGTTAAGCTTCCTACCGAGTGGGGCGATTTTGAAATGGTTGCTTATACCCAACTTGACACAGGCATGCATCATCTCGCATTGATTAAAGGTGAGTGGGAACCGGATGAAGCGATCCTGGTGAGAGTACATAGTTCGTGCGTTACCGGCGATATTTTCGGTTCGTGCCGCTGCGATTGTGGCCCGCAGCTTCACAAAGCGATGGAGATGATCGACAAGGAGGGCAAAGGAGTTATCGTTTACATGAACCAGGAAGGACGTGGTATCGGACTAATCAATAAACTTCACGCTTACAATCTGCAGGAAAACGGTTTGGATACCGTTGACGCGAACCTCGAACTGGGATTTAAAGCCGATCAGCGTGATTACGGAATCGGTGCCCAGATATTACGAAGTCTGGGGGTTACCAAGATGCGCCTCATGTCAAATAATCCTAAGAAACGCGCAGGTTTAATTGGCTACGGCCTGGAAGTTGTCGACCGCGTGCCGATAGAGATCGAATCAAATAAGCACAACCACTTATACCTTCAAGCTAAGCGGGATAAGATGGGACACGAGATTTTGAAAGGGTAAGGTTCAGTCGGATGCTTTTGGTGTTTAATAATTTCTGATGTCAGCCTGGTATTTAAGAGTACTAGTCTGGGCGGAGTCGAAGACTGGCGCGATATGATAAGCCTTCGGGTTGAAGAAACAGCTCAGCGTACGTTCTGGAGGCTTGATCGGGTATCCGAATTGCTCAAAAATACCCTGCACTATTTAAAATAATTAAAAGTTTACCAGAAATACACTTGTAATTAATCAAATTATACTCATTTCGCTTCAAAGCGCCTCCGTTTTGTATCGAAATGCCTTCTGCGTATATCGAATTGTCCCCGAAACTATTCGAAGTGCCTGCGGAATCGATCGAAATGCTTCCGGGTTGATGTGATCCAAGCCCATCCGCTAACCCCGGACTGAAATCGCACTAAAAACTTTGGAAGAAAAAATCATTTTACTATTTTGGACAAATAATGCCAAAACAAAAAATGTCAACGGTAGAAAAAATATCATTTGGACAATACATTCGGGAGCTTAGAGAAAATGCTAACCTTCCACTTAGAAGAGTAGCTTCGGAGTTGGACATTGACACTTCTACACTAAGCAAAATTGAAAAGAACGAAAGAAACGCCAACGAACAAATCATCGACGGCATTTCAAAAATCTTCCACATCGAAAAATCGGAACTAAAACTTCGCTACCTAAGCGACAAAATCACCTATCAGTTATTGGATGAAGATAACGGACTAGAAATTTTAAAAGTAGCAGAAGAAAAAATAAAATATCAAAGACAACAAAACAAAAAATGAATATTGACAAGAATATAAAGAACAAGAAACAGGAACTTTTGGCTTATTTCAGAGATAGGGCAAGGGAGTTTTTGACCCAAATCAAAACCCGATTTGCAGACACGCAGTCTGATAAAAGGGCAAGAGCTATTAATGAAGCTTTGAACCAAACCAAGTATAATTTGATAACAACTTTGTTGCAACAAGCTGAAAAAGAAAAATGGACTAACCAAGAAAAGTTAGAAGCCATTTTGATGATTACTTACTGCAATATCGTCGTGATGATTGAAAGCCGTAATTCAGTAAGACCTTATGAGTATATGGATTTTTCGAGAAGAGTTGGAGAACTTTGGGATCCGTTTTGCAAGTTGTGTTTTTATTATCCTGTTAATGATATTGCACTTTTTGTACCACCGCTTTTTTCTGAGGTTAAAAAGAAAATGACGGATGAAATTACCAGCTACATTGATAAACTAACTATTCCTGACGAAGAAAAACAAGAACTGAAAAGATATTATGACAAAGTTTGGAATTTGGTAAGCTCGGGAGAAATTCAATTGGAACTGGATTTACATTTCGTACATAACGACCAAAAATATGTTGTTGATTTTAAAAGCGGTTTTGGTTCAAACGAAAAAGGAAATACAAACCGACTGTTGCTAGTAGCCACCATTTACCAAAATCTTGACGACAACTATAAATGCCTGCTTTTTGTAAGAGCAGAAGAAAATAACAGCTATTTTAATACGCTGAAAAATTCAGGGATTTGGGAGGCATATTGTGGCAATGTAGCCTATCAGAAAGTGCAAGAGTATTCAGGTTACAATCTGAAACAATGGACAGAAACGAACATTGATTGGGCAACAGATTTTAATGAAGAAACAACACAGCACTTAGGTGACAACAGACTTTTACAATATCTACTTTGGTAATGATAAGCGAAGCAAGAAAATATCAGGCATTTTACACTAAATCTACACCTATCGTTGATTATATGGTTAGTAAACTTTCATTGCAGGCAAGGGATAAAATCTTTGAACCTTGCGGTGGCGATGGTGTATTTGTTGAAACAATTTTAAGCGAAAACGAATATGCCCACATTGATATTTGCGAGTTAAATACAAGGTCTGTAGAAATTCTTAGTGAGAAGTTTTCTGATTGTTTAAATGTAACTATTCGTGAATGTGATACGTTGTTAGATACCGAATTAAAATTCAATTCTTGCTTTGGCGGCATTTATGACAAAATCATAGCCAATCCACCGTACGGAGCATGGCAAGACTATGACAAGCGGGTTGTGCTAAAAAAGATGTACCCCGAATTGTATGCCAAAGAAAGCTACGGCTTGTTTTTATACCGCTGTATTGAGCTACTAAAAGAAGACGGAATTTTATCTTTTATCATTCCCGATACTTTTCTCAATCTGCATATGCACAAGGCGTTGAGAAACCACATTTTGAATAAAACACAAATCGTAGAATTAGCATTATTCCCTTCCTCGTTTTTCCCAGGAGTGAAATTTGGATATGCAAATCTGTCCATCATTACTTTGAGAAAGAAAAGTGATTATAAAGAATGCTTAAAAAACACCTTCGTTGTTATTAACGGCTTTGATAATGTAGAACAATTGAACAACATCGACGATGAAAATTTAAAAAAGTATTCGTTCAAACAAGAAGATGTCTTTAAAAATCCCGAACACGCTTTTTTGATTGCAGAAAATAGTAAGATACTAAAACTCATCAGCCAGTCAAAATTAAAAGTTGGTGATATTTCCGATTGTGTTACGGGGTTTTATTCGGGAGATGACAAGCGTTTTTTACAAGTGATTAGTAATGAATTAAAAAATGGGAAAAACTACGCGTTGGCAAATATTGAAAGCATCAATACAGATTATAAGTACAATTCTGAAATACTGAGCGGAATTGACGGACAGCAACATTTCCTACCAATTGTAAAAGGTGGAAATACCAAATACTTAAAGCCAGAAAGTTGGTTTATGAATTGGAGTAAAGAAGCCGTTCAATATTACAAAACCGATAAAAAAGCACGATTTCAAAATCCGAGATACTACTTTAAATTTGGTATTGGCGTACCGATGATAAGTTCATCAAGCATCACGGCATCATTAATTGAAAACAAATTATTCGACCAAAGTATTGTAGGCATTTTTCCGAAAGATGAAGGCTTGACCTATTATTTATTGGCTTTTTTCAATTCGCCAACTTGTAATAAATTGATAAGAACCATTAATCCATCAGCCAATAACCCTGCAAACTATATAAAGAAAATTCCGTTTATCATTCCTGAAAATTCCGTTTTGGAATTGGTAACCAAGAAAACAAAAAATATAGTTGATGAAGTAAGAACGACAGGAAGTTATAACGAACAAATAGAACTTGAACTGTTTCAGTTAATTGCAGGAACGTATGGAATATAAGCCAAAACAAACAAGCATACACGTTTGCAAGCCGTGCAAAGCCGGCACATAGACCAAGGCTTGCAAAGTCTGTGCTTTTTCCAGTGCGCAACCAACAACCATAAAAAAAGGCGCATCGACTCATCAATGCGCCTTTTGTTTTTATAAAGGAAATTATTTCGCCAGCAAATTTTTCCAGCTCACTAATTCCCCGATAATTTTATCCAGCTGATCGATCGCTACACGTTCCTGCAACATACTATCACGGTGCCGAATAGTTACCGTATTCACCTGCGGTTGGTGTTCTCACCATACCGCGACTTTTAGAGATATGAATATATAGAAATGGTACGGTGACAACACCGACCATAGGGAAACGACATTACACCAGCTGCCAGTCTAGTCATCGCGGGGACGTAAGGATTCAACCTCCGGTTGGTGTTATCACCATACCGGGGACGTCTTCATAAAAAAGGCGCATCGACTCATCAATGCGCCTTTCCTTTTTATAAAGGAAATTATTTCGCCAGCAAATTCTTCCAGCTTACTAATTCCCCGATAATTTTATCCAGCTGATCGATCGCTACACGTTCCTGCAGCATACTATCACGGTGGCGAATAGTTACCGTATTATCCTCCAGCGACTGGTGGTCGACCGTTATGCAGAACGGCGTTCCGATAGCGTCCTGGCGGCGGTAGCGTTTCCCGATCGAATCTTTTTCTTCGTAAATGATATTGTGATCTAGTTTCAGGCGGTTCATAATTTCACGAGCCTTTTCCGGCAAGCCATCTTTCTTGGTCAAAGGCAGGATGGCTGCTTTGACCGGCGCCAGGCATGGGTGAAGTTTTAAAACCACGCGGCTGTCTTTTTTGTCGCCTTCGCTTAAGTCCTGCTCTTCGTAAGCATTGATCATCGTTAACAAGAACATCCTGTCGAGGCCGATAGAAGTTTCGATTACATAAGGAATATAATTTTGATTGATCTCCGAATCGAAATACTGCAGTTTTTTCCCTGAAAGTTCCTGGTGCTGGCTCAGGTCGAAATCTGTGCGGCTGTGAATCCCCTCTACTTCTTTAAACCCAAAAGGAAACTCAAATTCAATATCAACGGCGGCATTTGCATAGTGAGCCAGTTTTGTGTGATCGTGGTAACGATATTTCTCTGCTGGTGTTCCTACGGCAAGGTGCCATTTCAAGCGCGCCTCTTTCCAGTAAGCATACCATTTCATTTCTTCGCCGGGACGAACAAAGAATTGCATCTCCATCTGTTCAAATTCGCGCATACGCATAATGAACTGGCGCGCGATAACCTCGTTACGAAAAGCCTTTCCGATTTGTGCAATACCAAAAGGGATTTTCATGCGGCCTGTTTTCTGAACGTTCAGGAAGTTTACAAAAATTCCCTGCGCTGTTTCCGGGCGGAGATAAATCTGGTCCGCATCATCGGCGATAGCGCCCATTTGCGTGCTGAACATCAGGTTGAACTGGCGGACATCGGTCCAGTTACGGGTTCCCGAAACCGGGCAAACAATTTCATGCTCGATGATGAGATCACGTAAAGCAACCAAATTATCTGCTTTTAAAGCATCGTCCAGGTTTGTTTGTAAAGCGTCAGCCTTTTCCTTTTTGCCGTCTTTTTCATAACGGGCAATTTTATCTTCTAAAAGCTGATCGGCACGGTACCTTTTTTTGGAATCTTTATTATCGATCATCGGATCGCTGAAGCCGTCCACGTGGCCGCTTGCTTTCCAGGTTTTGGGGTGCATAAAAATCGCGGCATCGATGCCCACGATGTTTTCGTGCAGCTGCACCATGCTTTTCCACCAATATGTTTTGATATTGTTTTTTAATTCCGAACCATTCTGGCCGTAATCATAAACGGCGCTCAGGCCATCGTAAATTTCGCTTGAAGGAAATACAAAACCGTATTCCTTAGCATGCGATATAACGTTTTTAAAAAGTTCGTCGGTACTTTTACTCATAACAGGGGCAAAGATAATATTGGATTTTAGAATTAGGTGGTGTAGCGTTTATTTTCAGAGATGGATTGAGGTTAAAAGAGTTGCGTGAGTAGGGATTGTGTAGAATGTCCTCTCATGTCTTTATCTGGATAACTAAGGTATTTATTTTAGTGTATGAAAGATTATATGAATAATGTTAATTTGAAAAGCAAGTTCCTGATTTATCGAGTCCGATAGTCCCGTGTTCTGCTAAAGTTTTGCCTCAAACGTATGGAAAATTGAATGTTCCATCATGGCAAAACTACCGCTGACACCCGGGTTTATTGAACGCGGGACAGATTTTCATGGCCACAGCGCCGTTGCTGCAGATAATTTTTGTGTGATATCAGCTCATTTTAAACCGAACCCGATGCAAGGTTAATTTGGGAACAATCAATGAAATCAATTTCTCAATCCCTCTCAAATCCTAATCCCAAACGTATATTTGCCTTATGAGCATTCAGGTTGAAAACCTCACCAAAGCATACGGCCAGCAAAAAGCTGTCGATTCAATTTCTTTCAGCGCAAATAACGGGCGTATCATGGGCTTCCTTGGTCCGAACGGTGCAGGAAAATCAACCACGATGAAAATCCTTTCGTGCTTCATACCGCAAACATCCGGCAAGGCATTGGTAAACGGATTTGACGTTTTAACAAATCCTGTTGAAGCAAAAAGGCAGGTAGGCTATCTCCCGGAGCATAATCCATTGTACATAGAGATGTATGTAAAGGAATACCTGAATTTTATCGCTGAACTTCACCAAACGCCAAATAAAGTGCAACGGATTAAGGAAGTGATTGATTTAGTAGGGCTGGGAGTCGAACAAAACAAAAAAATAGCCCAACTTTCAAAAGGATACCGGCAGCGGGTAGGTATCGCTCAGGCAATTTTAAACGATCCACCGGTATTAATTATGGATGAACCTACGTCGGGACTGGACCCAAATCAGCTGGTTGATATAAGGCAGCTGATCCGTGATCTGGGAAAAGATAAAACGATTGTTTTTTCAACACATATTATGCAGGAGGTAGAAGCCGTTTGCGATGATGTGGTGATTATCAATAAGGGAACGCTTGTTGAAAATGACTCACTGCAGAATATTTTCAGTCGGCACAAATCCAAAAGCCTTGAAGAAATTTTTATCCGCTTAACATCCCAAAATGTTGTTGTTTAAGCAATAAAATACCTAAACAACCAGTTTTGTATGTTGTTAATGATTTACCTATTTTTAATGAATCCGTAGCGCGAATTAATGAAAAGATTCCTCATTTCCCTTGTTTTTAGTTTAAGCTTAGTTAGTGTATTTGCGCAATCAACCCCCAGGCCTTACCTTCCAAAGCCGCGGTTTAGTCTCGGGCCTGAATTCGGATTTCCCACCGATCATGAGTTCGCCGATTTATTCCGTTTTGGATTTGGCGGTTCCGGAGCGCTGGAAATACCGGTTACACGTAAATTTTACCTGGAAGGGGTGGCCGGGTTCATTACTTATTATTTAAAGTCAAGCTCGTATGACGAGTCTGATATCAATAAAAGTTACATCCCGTTAAAAGCCGGCGGTAAATATTACATTAAAAATTACTTATATGCCGAAGGAACCTTTGGAGTCAGCATTGGTACGCAAAAAAATGCAGGCGTGGCCTTAGTATACAGCCCAGGAGCTGGTGTCTCAATTCCGGTTACAAAGGACGGCTATCTGGACATTGGAGGCCGTTTCGAAGTTTGGGATCGTGACGGGGGCAATCTCAATCAATTTGCCATCAAAGCCGCTTATAAGTTTTAATGGCTGTTTATCCGGGTGTCAACTATTGCCATAAAATATTCCCGGGAAGATAACTGCCGCCCTGCCCATGTTCCGGGTTGCTTCTACATAAGGTTTATAGAAGCTGACAATTTCCGCGACAGTAACCGAAATAGCAATTTAAAAGACATGAGCTGAAAATAGCTAGCGATAACGCCAGGATAATTTGCAATAGCTTCCGGAATTCTCTCCGGAAGCTTTTTTGTTAAGGGGATATTGATTTACTTTGAGATTTAATTAGCAAAATGCTATCCATCTTTCGCAAAGAAGTCTCATCATATTTCAATTCACTTGTAGCCTACATAACAGTAGGTATATTTTTAGCCGTTACCGGCCTGTTCTTATGGATTTTTCCGGACACGAGTATCTTCGAATATGGTTTTTCCAGTCTTGAGACGTTGTTTTCCATAGTGCCCTATCTTTTTATGTTTCTCATCCCGGCAATAACTATGCGGTCTTTAGCCGAGGAAAAAAAGGAGGGGACTTTCGAAACACTTGCAACAAGCCCGGTAACAGATTGGCAGATCGTTGCAGGCAAATACCTGGGAAGCGTTGTTATCGTTTTACTAGCACTTATTCCAACGTTCATTTACTATTACACGGTTTATGAGCTTGGCGCCGTGAAAGGGAATGTCGACACTGGCGCCGTCATTGGTTCCTATATCGGTTTGTTTTTAATTGGCAGCTCTTTTTCGGCCATTGGTATTTTTGCTTCCTCGATCACTAAAAACCAGATAATCGCTTTTGCATTGTCTGTGTTCCTATGCTTTATCGCATTCGCGGGATTTGGAGCAGTCAGTAAAATACTCTCTTTTCAAAGTATCGAAGGCACACTTGCCGGATTGGGCATCGAAGAACATTATGAGGCAATTAGCCGTGGTGTGCTCGACACGCGCGACCTATTTTACTTTTTAAGCTTTATCGCATTTTTTTTAGTTTGTACCAAAACGGTTTTAGGAGGCAGAACGTGGTAAACAAACGTAAACGAGACCTTTCTGTTCTTTTTGGAATTCTGATCGCTATAATAGTCATCAATTTTATTTCTTCGTTTTATTTTACCCGTTTTGATTTTACAGCTGATAAGCGATACACGCTTTCCAATCTTAGCCATAAAATCGCGTCAGATTTAAATGGCGATCTTCAAATAACTGTTTATCTGGACGGCGATCTTCCTGCGGGCTTTCGGAGATTGAAAAATGAAACAAATGATTTGCTCCTGGATTTAGCCTCGTATTCTCACGGAAAGATCCACGTTGACTTTGTTAATCCAGCTAAAGGAGATGAAAAACAGCAGCAGGAAAATTTTGAAAAACTAGCGGCCGCTGGTATCGAACCTACCAATCTTAGTGTAAAAACGGAAGAAGGGCTGACGCAAAAAATTATTTTTCCCGAAGCATTGATTACTTATCATGACCAGCAAATTCCGGTTAGATTATTACAGAACCGTATGTCTGCCAGTCCGGATGAAGTATTGAACAATTCAATACAAAACCTGGAATACGCATTTGTCAGTGCTATTGAAAAAGTCGTCAAGAATGGAAAGCCTTTAATTGGGTTTGTGGATGGCCACCGCGAGCTGAATAATTTACAGCTTAGCGATGCTATGACTTCGTTGCAGGATGGTTTCGACGTTGGAAGAGTTGACCTTAAGGCGATATCTCTCGATGGCTTGAGAAAGCTTAAATTGCTTGTTATAGCTAAGCCTGACTCATCTTTTTCTGAAGCCGATAAGTTTAAAATAGATTATTTCGTGATGAACGGCGGCCGGATTTTGTGGGCTATCGATAATGTAAATGCTGAACTTGATAGCCTGCAGGGGCATGGAGGCCAGCAACTGGCCTTTCCTAAAAAGTTGAACCTGGATGACATATTATTTAACTACGGTATAAGAATTAACTACAACCTGATTGCAGATATGAACTGTGCCCAAATTCCCTTGAAGGTGGGAAATGTCGGTGGGCAGTCGCAAATGCAAATGGTTCCATGGTTGTTTTACCCGATCTTCATTCCTACGTCCCAACACCCGATAGTGAAAAATCTCGACGGCATACGCAGCGAGTTTGCATCTACGATTGATACTATTGGCGTAAAAGGAATTAAAAAGCAAGTGATCCTGGCATCTTCGCCTTACAGCCGGGCAATGATTGCTCCCG
Source organism: Hufsiella arboris (assembly GCF_009834875.1). Classification (GTDB taxonomy): domain Bacteria; phylum Bacteroidota; class Bacteroidia; order Sphingobacteriales; family Sphingobacteriaceae; genus Hufsiella_A; species Hufsiella_A arboris. The sequence continues at coordinate 79,513 of NZ_WVHT01000011.1, forward strand.
GAATGATATCACTCGATATGGTTAATAAGCAACCCGATCCAAGGCAATTTAAAAATGTTCCTTTGCCGGTTGCTGTTTTGTCGGAAGGGGTATTCCCATCGGATTTTAAAAATCGTCAGCAACCTGAAGGCATGAGTGAGCAGGTTCAGATCCCTGAAAAAAGCATTCCTACGAAAATGGTTTTCATTTCAGATGGTGATGTTTTGAAGAGCCAGGTTAGTTCAAAAGATCGCTCACCATTTCCATTGGGTTACGATCGTTATACACAACAGCAGTATGGAAACAGGAGCCTGTTGCTAAATATTGTCGATTACTTAACAGACGATTCGGGCATTATCGAACTTCGAAATAAGGAAGTTAAGCTTCGTTTGCTTGATAAGGCACGCGTTCGTGATGAAAAGCTGCGATGGCAGCTGATAAATCTGCTTGTGCCATTGTCTTTGCTGGTAGTTGCGGGGCTTATCCAGGCATATCTGAGAAAAAGAAAATATGCGGCCTGAAATGCCCGATTTGTTAATTTCTATGCATAAAAGTGTGGATAGTTTGTTGTTTGCTTATTAAAAAAGCTTTCCTATAATTGTCAATATATTTTCTGTATCCATGAGATTTATAGTTTCCACATCAACTTTATTAAAACAATTGCAGGCGGTTAACGGAGCTTCGAGCAGCAGCACGGTGTTACCTATTCTTGAGAACTTCCTTTTTGAGATAAAAGATGGCAATTTGACGATATCTGCTACCGATTTACAAACCAGTATGACGACTTCGCTGGCTGTTGAATCGAAGGAGGATGGAAAAGTAGCAATCCCTGCGAAAATTTTAATGGAAACGTTAAAAACCCTGCCAGATCAGCCAATTGCCTTTACGATAGACGATAATACTTTTGCCGTCGAAATCAGCGCGGGAGATGGAAAATACAAATTGAGCGGCGAAAACGGTGATGACTTTCCTAAAATTCCGGTCGTCGAAAATGCATCATCGGTAAATCTTCCTGCGTCAGTATTGTCAGAGGCAATAAACAAAACGCTTTTTGCGGTAAGTAACGACGAGCTTCGGCCGGCAATGACCGGGGTTTACTGCCAACTATCACCACAGTCTTTAACATTTGTATCGACTGATGCTCATAAACTGGTTAGATATCGCCGTATGGATGCAAAAGCTGAATCTTCAACCTCATTCATTTTACCAAAGAAAGCGTTGAATCTATTAAAGTCTTCATTGCCTTCGGAAGATGTTAATGTGGCGGTCGAATATAATAACACAAGTGCTTTTTTCAGGTTTGGGAACATTAACCTGATTTGCCGTTTGATTGACGAACGCTATCCTGATTACGAAGCAGTTATACCACAAAACAATCCGAATACATTAACACTTGACCGCGCTTTATTTTTGAATTCGCTGCGTCGTGTTGTGATTTTTGCCAACAAAACCACCCACCAGGTAAGATTAAAAATTACCGGAAGCGAGTTGAACATATCTTCAGAAGATATTGATTTCTCTAACGAAGCACACGAAAGGCTGAGCTGCCAGTACGAAGGCGAAGACATGGAGATTGGGTTCAATGCCAAATTCCTGATAGAAATGCTGGGCAATCTTTCGGGCGAAGAAGTGAAATTAGAAATGAGTACACCTAATCGTGCAGGCTTGCTGATCCCACAAACGAATGATGAAAGCGAAAACGTCCTGATGCTTGTTATGCCTGTAATGCTGAACAACTATGCCTGATAATCTGAACAGGTGCTGAAAATAGAAGCGCTTGTCTTTCAATGATATAATTTGCTGGCCCGGGTTTTGCCCGGGCCTTGGCATTTAAAACAAATTTTATTATATCAATGAAAACAAACAACGCAATCAAAAAAACGAAATTCTTTCTAGCAGCTGCTGCATTGTTAGGCGCAGTAACATTTTTCTCATCATGTGACAAGAGCGATGACAACGGTTATGAGAATGGCTCAGTCACAGTAATGGCTGTTAACGCCCGCGAAGCTTCACTGCCGCAAAACTTTTACCTCGACCAGTCAAAAATGAATGGTGATGCTCTTGCTTATACTCAAAACACCGCTTACATCACATCAAACTCAGGTAACCGTACAGCAAGCTTCCGAGTAGCTGCAACCGGCACTGTTAACACATCCGATGTAGTACAGCTCCAAGACGGGAAGCATTACACATTTTTCTATACAGGTGATCTGAGCAACAACAATCTTTCCGTAGCATTAGAGGACGATTTATCTGCGCCAGCTTCCGGTAAAGCGAAAGTGCGTTTTGTTCACCTGAGCCCTGCAGCTTCCGCCAGCGTTGATATCGCTGTTCAAAACGGATCAAAATTAGCAACCAACCTTGCTTACAAAGGGGCGACTGCTTTTTCTGAAATCGACGGTGGAACATACAATCTTCAACTTAGTGCTGCCGGATCCGTAACATCGGCTTTAAGCATTCCAAACGTTACTATTGAAGCCGGTAAAATTTATACCGTATATATTTCAGGAAGTACGGCTGCAACTATCAGCTCACATGTGATCGTAAATAATTAATAATTAGTGTGAAATAAAGTGAAGTCCGGTATTGAGCCGGACTTTTTTGTTAAGCCCGGTTTATGATTTGGCCGAAAAACTCTATACTTGCCTAAATTATGCGCATTGCCAGGTTAGTCTTAATTAGTGCTTTTTTATACTCGCTTGTTTTAATCGTTCAATCCTGTAAGAAGGATGATTCGGTGAAAGTTTTTGGTTATGGTAATTTTGGATTTATAAACGCCTCTCCCCTTGATCAATCAATTGACTTGTATACAAAAAATGTTGACGACGAAAACGCACAATCCATTAAATATAATAGCGATTCGACCTTCAGTTTTGTTAGTCCTAAATTTTCTTACGCGCAGATTACGCAGGGCAACTATTTGTTCGATGTAAAGCCTGCGGGGAAAAGCAATACATTGAAAATAGACACGCTGGGCTTCAATGAAGGCGGGTATTATTCAGCTTTCATGCTGACTAAGAAGGATACCGCTAACCGGGATTCTAACTTTATCGTATCATTCAAAGATGATCTCATAAGCTCTACGGCTCCTCAACGGGCTAAAATTCGTTTTCTCAATTTCTCACCGGACGCACCGGCATTAGATCTGGCAATTGCAGATACTACTCTCGCGCCGATAGCAAGTAATCGTATCTTCCCATCAAGAGATGGTGGCTTTATTGAAATTGATGCATCATCATCGCTCATTCTTCAGATCAGGCAAAACGGAACCAGCGACGTCAGGTATGAGCTGCCTGCATTTAATGCAAGAGCGGGCTATCTGTATACCATTTATGCAAAAGGTTATTGGAACAGGGATTCGACAGGAACCAAAGCTTTCAGTGCAGTTAGAATACAAAATAAGGATAATCAGTAAATACAGTAAGTTGGAATTTTTGCATTCGATCATTGACTTTATCATTCACATTGATCATCATCTCGTACAAATCGTCAGCCAGTATCAAACCTGGACATACCTGATCATCTTTTTAATAATTTTCGCCGAAACCGGCCTTGTTGTTACACCATTTCTGCCGGGTGATTCGCTACTTTTTGCTATGGCGGCACTGATTGCCAAAGGAACAACTGGTTTGGATATCTTTCTAATGGCAGCTTTATTATGTGTCGCTGCAATTGCCGGAAATACGGTTAACTATTACATTGGCAGATATCTTGGCGTTAAAGTGTTCAAGCCTGAAAACAAAGTTTTGAAACTGGATTATTATCTAGAAACTCAAAAATTCTTTAATAAACATGGCGGAAAAGCGGTGATTTTCAGCAGGTTTTTGCCAATAATTCGCACCATTGCACCATTTGTTGCCGGCGTTGGCCGTATGCCTTTGAAGCAATACACCGTTTACAATGTTATTGGCGGGGTTAGCTGGGTTATCAGTTTCCTGATCCTGGGTTACCTGTTCGGAAATCTGCCTGTAGTGAAAGAAAATTTTACAATTGTCGTTTTTGCAATCATACTCCTTTCAGTAGTTCCAACGCTTTACGGAGCCTTTAAGTCCAGGAAAAAAGCCGCTTAGTTTTCCTCCCGGACACGACCCGGATTCTGTTGGTGTACAATTATTGTATCCGGTTCATTAATGTTAGTCAGATTGCTGATATCCGGTTGTCCGGCATCAACCCAAGCCGAGTACCAAAAACTTCCGATTTCATGAATAGATGCACGCATCTGTTTTTCTACCATGCCCTTTAATGCGGTATGATAAGCAGCGGAATACTCTTCAGAATATTGCCTTTCTATTTTTCCGCTCCGTTCAACAAATGAAAACTTTCGGTCGGCCGGAAAACGGCTATTAAGGCTCGCTTCTATTTGGAGTACAGAATCTTTATAAGAATTTGTGTGACGGAGAATATTCCACGTCTCTTTCAACGGGTTTTCAATATAATCGGTTTTGCCAACCAGGAAATCATAATCTCCGCAGAACAGTTCTGGAAGCCGGCTTTCCCAAAAAGCGTGTATGCCGGTTTGATGGGTTAATTGGCCATTATAATTCTCAGTAGTGTGAAGAGGAACATGGATATCGGCAAGGTAGTGCCCGATATCCGACGATAGTTTAAGGATTCGGCCTCCGTTCCTTGCTTCGAAAGCTTTCACCAGGCTATAATAAGTCTGTTGAATTTGCCATGGCGCTAAACCATACGCCTTAAGTGTATCAGCCGAATATTTTTTGACAGCGTCATTCCATTTTTCGGGAATCGAATCGAAAGGCGCGATGCCATAATGGTCAGCATCCAGGTAATGCCTCGGTGCTTCTAATGAATCAGTGTAACGGCGTCTGTCCGGGTCAACGGCATGTTCCGAAATATACGACAGATTGTTTTTATAAAACCAGATCATTCCTTTAGGCAACGTAAATACGGCCAGCGTATTGATCTTCTTATGGGCGTAAAAACCCCAGGAGGCGGTAATGAAAAGCAAACTTATCAGCAGGATTAGTTTGGTAAAGAAATTCTTTTTTACTTTTGTAAACATCGGTATGTAATTGGTTTAGGATTAACCGGTTAATTGCATCTAAAAAATAAAATTTAGCTTGTATAATTAAAAATATCCTTCTATATTTGCATCCCGATTGAAATAATCGATTATTGTATAAAAAGGAAGAAAAAGCTAAGAAATGGCAAATCATAAATCAGCGATCAAAAGAATCAGAGCAAATGCAGCTAAGCGTTTGCGTAACCGTTACCAGGCTAAAACAACCCGTAACGCAATTAAAAAATTACGCAGTACAACAAGCAAAGCAGATGCATCTCCGCTTTTATCTAAAGTGATTTCAATGCTTGATCGCCTGGCAAAAAAGAACGTTATTCATAAAAATAAAGCTTCTAACAACAAATCTAAATTAACTAAATTTGTTAATAGCTTAAGCTAATATTAAAGAAATTTCTTAAAAAGGGGATGCTGTATAAGTATCCCCTTTTTTGTTTTGTTTTGATTTCATAAATTAGTTTATGGATCAATACGAAAACCGAATTTCTATTAAAGCCTGGGCCGAAGAGGATCGTCCAAGAGAAAAGCTTTTAACGCTTGGAAGGAGGGCGGTTTCAGACGCTGAATTGCTTGCTATTTTGATTGGTTCAGGTAACAGGAATGAAACCGCCGTTGAATTGAGTAAGCGAATTCTTCACTCCTTTGAAAACGATCTCGGCCGGTTAGGTAAGCTTTCAGTTAGCGACCTTTCACGTTTTAACGGAATAGGCGACGCCAAAGCAATAACGATTATTGCAGCGCTTGAACTTGGCCGCCGCCGTAAAGAAACCGAGCAAAAGCACGTCGGAAAAATTACCCGCAGTGCTGATCTTCACCAGTTAATGAGCCGGTACTTTGAAGATCTGAATCATGAAGAGTTTTGGATTGTTCTTACAAACCGGTCTCATCGGATAATCGGAAAATATTTAATCAGTAAAGGCGGGCAGGCCGGCACCATCGCCGATCCAAAGATTATTTTTCAAACAGCACTTGAAAATCACGCCGCGTCGGTTTTTCTTTCCCATAATCATCCTTCGGGAAATTTAACACCCAGCCAACAGGATATAGCACTTACCAGAAAATTGATCGCAGCCGGTCGGCTGTTTGATATAGAAGTGCCGGATCATCTGATTTTCACCAATCATGGCTATTACAGCTTTGCTGACGAGGGAATAATGTCTGACTAAGTCCCACTTTCACAACTGCGCTGCAGGCAGAATCCGAAATTAAATTATCTTTGTGCCTCCATTCCCGAAAGTACATGAAGATATCATATAACTGGCTGAAACAATTTGTAAATACCGATAAATCGCCTGAAGAAATTTCAAAAATTTTAACAGCTATCGGATTGGAAGTTGAAAGCCTGGAAAAAGTACAAACGATCCCAGGCGGTCTTGAAGGACTTGTAATCGGATATGTTAAAGAGCGATTCCAGCACCCCAACGCCGACAGGCTTAGCGTTACAAAAGTCGATGTAGGTGCGGGCGAAGATTTGCAGATCGTGTGTGGAGCACCTAATGTGGCAGCCGGGCAAAAAGTCGTAGTGGCTACTGTTGGCACCACTGTCTATCCCCTGAGCGGCGAACCGTTCAAAATCAACAAATCAAAGATCAGAGGTGAAGTTTCGGAAGGGATGATTTGCGCTGAAGATGAAATTGGCCTTGGAACATCGCATGCCGGCATTATGGTTTTGGACGAAAGCGCCACAATCGGTAGTTCAGCAAAATTATTTTTTAACGTAGAGGACGATTTTTTATATGAAATAGGACTCACCCCGAATCGCGCCGATGCAGCATCGCATCTGGGTGTCGCCAGGGATCTCGCCGCATATCTGAAAATTGGGTTTACACTACCGGATACAGGTTCATTTGTTACCGACAATCATGATTTAACGATTCCCGTAGTAGTCGAAAATGAGCTGGCCTGTCCGCGATATTCATCAGTGAGTATAAGCGGTGTACAGGTAAAAGAGTCGCCGGACTGGTTAAAGGACAAATTAAATGTAATTGGTTTAAGGCCGATCAACAATATCGTTGACATAACAAATTATGTATTGCATGGCTTGGGTCAGCCGCTTCACGCTTTCGATGCCGATGCGATAAGCGGTGGTAAAGTTGTCGTGCGCAATTGCCCGGAAGGAACAGTTTTCAAAACACTCGATGGAGTTGATCGTAAGCTTTCATCAGAAGATCTAATGATCTGCGACGCCGTTAAGCCTTTGTGTATTGCAGGTGTTTTCGGCGGTGCGGAATCGGGTGTGAAAGATTCTACAACAAATATCTTTTTGGAAAGCGCCTGGTTTAATGCCGTTGCCGTTCGTAAAACTTCTAAGAGGCATGGCTTGAAAACAGACGCATCGTTCAGATTCGAGCGTGGCACCGATCCGGATATGACTATAACGGCATTGAAATACGCTGCTTCATTGATTAAGGAACTTGCCGGCGGAACAATATCCTCCGAGATAAACGATTTTTATCCTGTTCCTGCGAAACCGTTTTCTGTAAGTATTAGCTACAAAAATGTCAACAGGTTGATCGGGCAACTTATTGAGCCTGCTGAGATCAAATCAATTTTAACATCTTTAAATATTGATGTTGCCGCCGAAAGTGAAGAAGGGTTAGAGCTGAAAGTTCCTGCCTATAAAGTGGATGTTAGCCGTGAAGTTGACGTGATCGAAGAGATTTTGCGTATCTATGGTTACAACAATATCGGGATCCCGCAGCAAATCCGCGCTTCATTAAACTATGCAACGAAACCTGACAAGGAAGCAGTGTACGATCAGGTGGCGAACCTGCTTTCGGCAAACGGCTTCTACGAAATCCTTTCCAATTCTCTCAGCAAGGCGTCTTACTATGAGGAATCAGAAAATGCTGTTAAAATTCTGAATCCCCTAAGCAGCGACCTGGATACCATGCGTCAGACACTGCTATATTCTGGTTTGGAGGCTATCGCTTATAATCATAATCGTAAGAATTCTGATCTGAAATTATTCGAATTCGGAAAAACATATTTTACTGATGGTGACTGGTACAAGGAAAACCAGCGTTTTGCAATTTTTATAACAGGGAATAAGCAGTCAGAAAACTGGCATCAGAAGTCAAATTCGGTTAGCTTCTATTCAATCAAATCGGTTGTTGATGGAATTTTGGAAAGATTGAATTTAAAAAATTTCATTATTGACGATGTAACAGACGACTTTCAATTTGGCCTCGCTTATAAAAAAGGCGACAAGCCGCTTGTCAGATTTGGTAAAGTGTCAGCTAAGCTTCTGAAGAAATTTGATATAGATAAAGAAGTGTTTTTCGCTGATTTTGACTGGGACCTGATTCTGCGTTCAATTAAAAACAACGTGATCAGATACCAGGAGGTTTCAAAATACCCGGCGGTAAGGCGCGACTTGTCACTGCTTGTTGATCAACAAATAACGTTTAATCAGCTTCAAATCATTGCACGCCGCTCTGAAAAAAATATTTTGAAAGAAGTAAACGTTTTTGACGTGTACCAGGGAGAAAAACTTCAGGTCGGCAAAAAATCATATGCCTTGAGTTTTGTGCTGCAGGATGAAGAGAAAACGTTAACTGACAAACAGATCGAAGGCGTCATGCAAAAATTAATTGTTAATTTCGAGAAAGAGGCTGGAGCAGAAGTGCGTAAATAATCACTATAACTTTTAAAAAAGTATGTCGCAGTTGGCGGATCAGTTAAGCATTGTCGTAGATAAAACATCCAGGTTAATTGACCTTTGTTCCGCTTTACAGGAAGAAAATGATTTGCTTAATCTCGAAAACCAGTCGTTAAAAGTGGCGCTTGAAACAGGCAAAGCAAAATCTGTCGACCTCGAAGAAAAGTTAAAAGCGTTAAAATTAGCCCGCTCATTAGAAGGCATAAAAGCACCGGATTTAGTGGTTGATGAAAAAAATCTTGACATCAAGCAAAAAATTAACGAATTTGTGCGGGAAATAGATAAGTGTATTGTATTGCTGAAAAAGTAGTACAAGTGAAACAAAGCTCAAATGGGAGAAATCTCCATTAAAATAAATATTGCTGACAGAGTTTACCCCTTAAAGGTAAACATGGAAGAAGAGGAAGTGATCAGAAGGGCAGCTAAGCTAATAAACGATCGTATAAAAGATTATCAGGAAAATTATGCGGTCAGAGATAAACAGGATTTGCTATCAATGTGTGTGCTGCATTACGCTACGGCTACATTAAAGGCCGAAAAACGTGTAATAAATGAAGATACGGATGTTGCAGAAAAAGTTTACCAGTTAGATCAGTTGCTGTCAGACTTTTTCTCGAATAAGTAATACGTTCTTTTATATATCAGAGCGCCGAAAAGATTAACCGCAGGTAAATTTTTAGGTTTCACTATTTAAAGCTTAACGCTTCAATATCAGAAGAGTGATAAAAAAGATGCCACTCGACTATGGTTGACTGGAAGATCAAGAACTCTAAACCATCTGAAGAAGCTTTACAATACATGAAATCTAAAGTTTAGTTGCGGTTTTTTTATTTTATTACAGATTAGATTATGGAAATAATACTTTACGTTTTACTGGGCATTGCGGCCGGAATTGCAATCGGAAGATTCCTGCTGGTAAAAATGTTCAAAAACCAGGAGGCTGCGGCACAGAATAAGGTCAAAAAGATCTTAAAAGACGCCGAAAATAATGCCGAGATCCTGAAAAAAAATAAGCTTCTTGAAGCAAAAGAAAAGTTCTTGCAAATGAAAGCTGAGCACGAGCAGGAAGTTAATAACCGGAATAACTCGATCAATCAACGCGAGAATTCAATCAAACAAAAAGAGCAGTCGGTAAATCAACGCCTTGAAAACTTTAACCGGAAGGATCAAGAAGTAGAAAATACCCGCAAAAACCTGGAAAAACAGATTGAAATTGCTGAAAAGAAGCAGGAAGAAGTTGATCAGCTAAAGAACCAGCACATTAAAGAATTAGAAGCGATTGCCGGATTATCTGCCGAAGAAGCAAAAAATCAATTAGTTGACAACCTTCGTGAAGAAGCTCGTACCAAAGCAATGATGCAAATCAAAGACATTGTTGACGAAGCTAAATTAACAGCGACTAAAGAGGCTAAAAAGGTTGTTATTCAAACTATTCAGCGTACAGCTACAGAAGCGGCCATCGAAAACACGGTTTCTATTTTCAATATTGAAAATGACGAAATTAAGGGCCGTGTAATAGGCAGAGAAGGCCGGAACATTCGTGCGCTCGAAGCAGCTACCGGAATTGAGATCATTGTTGACGATACCCCGGAGGCAATCATTTTGTCAGGCTTCGATCCGGTTCGCCGGGAAATCGCCCGACTGGCTTTACACAGGCTCGTGACGGATGGCCGCATTCACCCGGCCCGTATCGAGGAAGTTGTTGCCAAAACTAAGAAGCAACTTGAGGAAGAAATTGTTGAGATCGGCGAACGTACCGTTATAGACCTTGGTATACATGGACTTCATCCTGAGCTTATTCGTATGGTTGGAAGAATGCGTTACCGCTCGTCTTACGGGCAGAATCTTTTGCAGCACTCGAGGGAAGTTGCTAATTTCTGTGCTACAATGGCATCAGAACTTGGCCTAAACGTTAAACTCGCTAAGCGAGCCGGATTATTACACGATATTGGTAAAGTACCAGACGACAATCCGGAGCTTCCGCACGCTATTTTAGGTATGCAGCTGGCAGAAAAATACAAGGAACATCCGGAAGTTTGTAATGCCATCGGAGCTCACCACGATGAAATTGAGATGACTTCTATGATTTCGCCGATTGTCCAGGCTTGTGATGCTATTTCCGGCGCTCGCCCTGGTGCACGCCGCGAAGTAGTTGAGAGTTATATCAAGCGATTAAAAGAACTTGAATCGCTGGCCTTGTCTTATCCGGGTGTCGAAAAAACATTCGCAATACAGGCAGGACGTGAGTTACGCGTTGTTGTGGAAAGCGAACGTGTTACCGATGCGCAGGCGGAGGTGCTTGCCGCAGATATTTCGAACCGCATTCAAACTGAAATGACATATCCGGGACAGATTAAGGTGACGGTGATCCGCGAGACACGTTCCGTTTCTTACGCGAAGTAAGATATTTTTTACAAAGGGAATGCCGGCAAATAAACCGGCATTTACTTCTTTTGTAAAAAGTTAAAAAATGTTAATTCCATTTTTACATTATATAAAAGAATAAATTTGCACGCATGACGATTAAGAGAACATTACTATGCCTTATAGCCGCAGTCGCGGTTCTATCAGCATGTAAGAAAACCGATGATACACCGACTTTTGATGCCGAAAAGCAATTCAAGGCAGACACTACTGCTATTCGCGCGTTTGTGAAAGCTAACAATTTAACAGCTGTAAAAGATACCTCAGGGGTTTTTTACATATTGACAAGCGCGGGTAGCGGTTCATACAATTATGATAATCTGAATAACACTGTAACCACTGTAAAATATAACGGTCGTTTATTAAATGGCTCCGTGTTCGATAAAAACCAGGATGGCGTGTCATTTACGCTTGGCGGCGTGATAACAGCTTGGCAAATTGCGCTTGCGCCGAAGGCCGTTGGCGGGTTAATTCCGGGCGGATTGCAGAAAGGCGCTAAGATTAGAATTATCGCACCTTCCTATTATTGCTATGGCAATGTCGATAGGAAAGACAATAGCGGAAATGTTGTGATTCCGGCAAACTCACCTCTTGATTTCGATATCGAACTTCTAGACGTAAAAACCAGTAACTAATTAATGAAACACTTTTTCACCAGATTTTTTCTGCCATGTGTAGCAATTGTATCGCTTTATGCATGTGATAAAACATACGATACCATCCAGGTTGAAGACGACCAGCAGATACAAACATACATGCAGCAAAATAATCTGACCGGTTTTACAAAGGATACCAGCGGCGTTTATTATAAGGTGAGTACGCCTGGCCAGGGAACACAGATGCAGTATTCAGACAAGATACCGTTAGTTATCACCATGAGAACTGTTGACGGTTCTATATCTGCAACGGACACTATCATAAACCACTATGCTGATTTTTTGGGTTACCTGGAGAAATATCGCTTACCGAAAGGAATCCAGATCGGCGTTAAAGAAGGTTTGAAAAATCGCGGAGGAGTTATCCGACTAATCATTCCTTCGAATTTAGCTTATGGTCGTAACGGGGGAACAACCTATTTCGGTCAAACTGTTAAAGGAAATGAAAGCCTCGATGTAACGGTGCGCGCACTCGATGTAACGGGGCTGCCGGCTTACGATGATATTAGTATTAAGAAATATATGGCCGCCAATAACTTGACAGGGTTCCAACCAACTACGACCGGGATTTATTATAAAATCGGTGAAGTCGGAACTGGAAGTCCAATTGCGGCTGATTCGCTTCTTACGTTTGAAACAACCGGAAAACTCTTAAATGGAACGATATTTCAACAGCCAAATGCAGTTTCGCTACCGCTGAATACTTTAATACCAGCTTGGCAAGAATTACTTCCTTTGATAAAAGGAGGTGGCACAATAAGAATGATCGTTCCTTCAAAACAAGGTTATGGAACAGCGGGAAGTTCGACCATACCAGCATTTTCATGTCTAGATTTTGATATAAAAGTTACCGACGTTGCTGTCGATGATTGATATACATGTGATGATCTTTTAAACATGGGTGGAATTTTTTTTCACCCTTTTTTTATTTTAAGGCTTTTTTAAACGCATTCAAAGCCCTTTCCCTGGCGGCTTTATGATCAACAATTGGTTGCGGATATTTACTGAAGTCCTGAAACTCTGGTACCCATTCTTTGATATATTTCAGATCAGGATCGAATTTCTTGGTTTGAATTTCAGGGTTAAAGATGCGGAAATAAGGAACGGCATCATTCCCCGAACTTGCCGCCCATTGCCAGCCGCCAACGTTACTTGCCTGTTCGTAGTCTATCAGTTTTTTTGCAAAATAGGCTTCACCCAAGCGCCAGTCGATCAGTAAGTGCTTGCTTAAAAAACTGGCGGTAACCATCCTTATGCGGTTATGCATCCAGCCGATGGTATTCAACTGCCGCATACCTGCATCAACAATCGGATAGCCGGTTTGCCCAGTGCACCATGCTTCAAACTCTTTTTCATTATTCCGCCATTGTATACGATCATAATTAGGTTTAAATGCTTTGTGTACGGTCTCAGGGAAATGCCAAAGAATCATCGAATAAAAGTCCCGCCAGATCAATTCATTCAACCAGGTTTTTTCTTTGGCTTCATAAGCTTTAGCTGCGGCATCACGGATGCTGATTGTGCCAAATCGCAAATGAACGCTGATTCTTGAGGTGCCGTCTATTCCAGGATAATCCCTGGTTTTTGCGTAATCATCAATTATATCTTCAAACTTTTTATCTGGGAACTTAAGCGAGCTTTTTGTAAAGCCCATACTTTCCAGCGATGGAACGATATTCTTGGTATTTTTAGAAAGGAAGTGAAAATATTTTTTAGTCGGATAGGGCTTTAAGTGGAATTGAGGTTTTAATTTTTCGATCCAGCGCCGCTTGTAAGGCGTAAAAACTGTATAAGGCGATCCGCCGTCTTTGAAAACTTCTTCGTGATCAAAAATAACATGATCTTTAAAATCGATAAATTCGACACCTGTGTTTTCAAGTAACGCTTTGATACGATTATCCCGTTCCCTTGCGTAAGGTTCATAATCCCGGTTTGTGATTACTTTATTGATAGTAAATTCGCCGAGGATGTCTTCCCATGCTTTTTCGGCTGTGTTATATTTAACGAGTAATGACGAGCCGTGTTTTTTTAACTCCCTATCAAGTTCCGTTACAGCCAGGTGGATGAATGTTAGCCTTGAATCATCTTGGTCTTCAAGTTTATCGAGGATGTTCCGATCAAAAATGAACAGGCATTGTACAGGATTTCCGGATTTAAGCGCATGGTATAAGCCGGCGTTGTCATCGAGCCTTAAATCTCTTCGGAACCAGAAAATTGTAACTGCTTGTTCAGGCATAAATATTACTTATTGCCTGGCGAAGGTCGCTAAACTGAAACTTAAAACCGGTATCTGTAAGTTTTTGGCAAGCTGTCCTGTTACTGTCCAGAATTGTTTCACTCATTTCGCCCAATATCAGTTTTAGTGAAAATTCGGGCAGATTAGGCAGCCATATTTTTTTGTGCAGGAGTTCGGCCAGGGTTTCGGTAAATTCTTTATTTGTTACTGGTGCCGGTGCAGAAAGATTAAAAGTCCCGCTGACGTTTTCATTATTTAACGCGTAAGTATATGCCTGAATAACGTCGTTTAAGTGAATCCAGGGCATCCACTGCCTGCCTGATCCCAGTGCAGCTCCCAGGCCTGTCCTGATAGGTTTCGCAAGTTGCGGCAAAGCCCCGCCATCTTTCGACAATACAATGCCTGTACGCAATTTGACAACCCGCATCTTCAGATCCTGCGCTTCATCTACAGCTTTTTCCCACTCAATACAAGTGTCGGCTAAAAAACCACGGCCGGGGGGCTTATCTTCCGTTAATAGCTCGTCACCGCGGTTTCCGTAATAACCAACTGCCGATGCCGAAATGACCGTATCAACCTGGTGTGTAGTTTTGTTAAGCAATTCGTAAACCAGTCGAATAGATTCGGTTCTGCTGGAAACAATTTCCATTTTTTGCCGGTGTGTCCAGCGCTTACCAGCTATCGGCTCGCCGGCGAGATGAATAATTGCAGAAACTCCATGGATGCATTCAGGATCGATCTGGCCCTTTTTTACATCCCACTTAAAGTTTTTTATGTAAACTGACGATTCAGTTTTGGCAGGATCTCTCAGAAGTTGATAGATTACATAATCCTGTTGCCGTAAAGTATTTACCAGATGTTTACCGATTAAGCCGGTTCCGTCTGTCAACAATATCCGTTTCTGCATAGCTCGATTTGTGACTTACCTATATAATTGCTGATTTATTACATTATGGTGGTTTGAAAATTAACTCTGTTTCATAGATTTGGTTTGTATGTTATATAAAAAACACGTCTTTATCTGTACAAACCAACGCCCCGAGGGTTCGAGGATCAGCTGTGGCGAGGAGCACGGCCTTATGCTCGTTGCCGAATTTAAAAAGCTAATAAAAAACAAGAACCTGAACACTGAAATACGTGCCCAGCGAACCGGATGTATGGAAACTTGCGAATTAGGGCCGAGCGTGGTTGTGTATCCCGAAGGAGTATTTTATGGCAAAGTACAAATGAGCGACGTTGCAGAAATCGTTAACGAGCATCTTGAAAATAATCGTATTGTTGAGCGTTTGCAGTTGACTGAAGGCGATTTTTGCCAACTGCCGTGGAAGAAATGCTGATCAGGTATTTAACTTGCTAATCAGCGCTTTTGGATTATAGCGGGTTATTTCTTTTGCCATTCCTTTAAACAACACGGCATGAAACGGCCACATGCTATACCAGTACATCCGTCCCCAAACACCATAAGGGCGGAAGGTTGCCGTTTGGTACAGGCAGTTGCGCTGATCTTTATTGATAATTTTGAGCTCAAGCCAGGCTTCTCCGGGAACCTTCATTTCTGCATAAAGTAAAAGCCGTTGGTTTTTCCGGTCGGCAAGCAGCACACGCCAAAAATCCAGCGCATCACCTGCTCGCAACTGAACATTGCTTGTTCTTCCTCGTCGTGTTCCGATCCCGCCGATGAGCTTATCGATGAATCCCCGAAGGTTCCAAAGCCAGTCGAGATAATACCAACCGCGGGTTCCGCCGATGTTCCAGATGTTTTCGAAAACCTCGTCGCTGCTGCGCTCGAAGGGCATCACGATTTTATATTCCAGAGTGCCATTTTGAGGAACTTTGACGTGGTCCATAAAATCAGTTTCCAGGTAGCCTTGGTTTAATGCGTCTTTCCAGCTTGAAACGATAGAATTCTGTTCAATTTTTTCAAAAGCGAGTTTAAGCGACTCTTCATAACCTAGGCAGCTACGTGGTATAATCTCTTTTATTTGGTCGTTTTTACAAACAACTTCGTTCCTCATACTTTGCACCAGGCTTTTAGCAAGCGAGTATGGAACAGAAGTTACCATGTTAATCCAATACGATGAAAGCTTAGGTGTTAGCACGGGAAGAGTAACAATGAATCTCTTTAACTTTCTCACCCGGGCATACGTCAACAGCATGTTTTTATAGGTAAGCACGTCTGGTCCGCCGATATCAAAAGTCCTGTTGAAAGTCTTTTGGTTTAGAAGAGATTGTTCCATATAAGCCAGAACATCACGTATAGCGATTGGCTGGCATTTGGTTTTAAGCCATTTTGGAGCGATCATAACAGGCAGCTTTTCTGTAAGGTCGCGGATAATTTCAAATGAAGCACTGCCGGATCCGATAATAATTGCAGCGCGCAAAATGGTAGTTGGAACGCCGCTCTCTTTCAAAATATCTTCAACATGTAAACGCGATGTTAAGTGCTTTGACAAACGTTGGTCGTTCACGATGCCGGTTAAATAGATTATTTGCCTGCATGTTGTTTTCTTTATCGCATCAGCAAAATGCTGAGCCGAAAGACTTTCCAGCTTCTCGAAGCTTTCATTTCCCGAACTCATCGAGTGAACCAGGTAAAAGGCTGCGTCGATTTCGTGGGGAATATTTATAAGTGTTTCTTCTTTTAGCAGGTCGCCTGAGATTATAGTTACCCTGTCGCCAAAGTCGCTTATCTCGCGAAAACGGCGTTTATCCCGCACCATGCAGATAATATCGTGCCCTTTTTCGAGCAAGATCGGTAATAAGCGAGCGCCGATGTAGCCATTTGCACCTGTTAGCAAGATTCTCATAATGAGTTATCTGCTGCAAATGTTTTGGCAAGCTCGAGATGAGGTTTGTAAGTGTCGGTTCTAACCGTTGCGTTAAGTTCGTGAAGGATGTTATACAGACCGAAATTTGTTCGGTTCACATAGATAAAATGTTTTACTCCGCGTGCCGTTTTAAATTCCGGCATTTTTGAAATCTTTTCGCCGTACGAATACAAATGGTCGAAATATTCGCTTTGACTAAAATCAAAGACATTGTTCATATATGGTTTGGCAAAAAGCCCGATCACTTCCCTGTAGGCTTTATAGTAAAATTCGATTTGCGCCGGTGAGTCATTCGGCAGTATCATTTCCAGTTTTCTGAATGCGTCTAAAGTTTTTGCTTTGTCCGTTAAAGTATCTGATGAGATCAGAGAGAAAAAAGGTTCATAAAAATCGTCAGGCATTACCTTGATGCAGCCGAAATCAATAACACCGAGTTTACCCGCCGGTGTTATCAGGAAATTGCCTGGATGCGGATCGGCGTGTACTGCGCGCAATTCGTGCTGCTGAAAGTTATAAAAGTCCCAAAGTGCCTGCCCGATCTGGTTACGGAGATCCTGCGGCGGATCAGTTTTTAAAAACTCTTTAAGGTGCAGGCCATCAATCCAGTCCATGGTTATGATCCGTTTACCGGAGAGCTCAGGATAGTAGCCCGGAAAAACTACGTTGTTAAGATTTTTGCAGGCGTCCGAAAACTCTACCGAGCGTTTTAGTTCCAGCTCATAATCAGTTTCCTCTAGTAAGCGTTCTTCAACTTCCCGCAAATAAATATTCAATTCCTTTTCACTCATTCCGAGCAACCTGAATGCGAAGGGTTTTATTAGTTTCAAGTCAGAAGAAATGCTGTCGCCGACGCCTGGATACTGAATCTTTACAGCCAGTTTTTTTCCGTCTAAGAAAGCGTGATGTACCTGCCCGATTGATGCGGCATTGGTTGACTTCAAGTTAAATTTGTCAAAAACCTGCTCGGGCGTTTTCTCCAGGTAACGTTTAAACGTACGGACGATTAGCGGGCCGGAAAGTGGCGGAGCATTGTATTGCGACTGCGCAAATGTGTCAGTGTAAGCTTTCGGAAGAATATTTTTGTCCATGCTCAACATTTGTGCAACTTTCAAAGCACTGCCCTTTAGCTCGCTTAGCGAATCATAAATATCTGTGGCGTTATCCTGGTTTAATTCATCTTTTCCGAACTCGGGATTGAACAGTCTTTTTGAATAATACTTGATATAATTTCCGCCGATATTTATTCCGGTTTTAACAAACCTTGCTGATCTGGAGGCTTTGGAAGTAGGGATGTTCTGTTGTTCTTTCATCGTATGTTTAGTCGGAAAATAGCCCGGCAAGCTTTTCAACTGTGAGGTTATTATAATTGCTGACAGCGAGCGAATGCGGCACAAGTGTTTCAGCGGTGTTTGATGTAGTAATAGCGATAACTTTCATATCTGCAGCGTTCGCTCCATTAATGCCGGCAAAAGAATCTTCAATCACAACGCATTTTTCCGGAGCGGTTTCCAGCTTTTCGGCAGCTTTAAGAAAAATATCAGGTGCAGGTTTGCCATTTTCTACTTGTGTTGTATCAACAATTTCGTCGAACCAGGGCCACAAATTCAAATGATCCATAGCAAACTTCATGTTTTCGGCAGTGGCAGATGTGGCGATTGCTGTTTTTGTACTGGTCTCTTTCAGTTGTTTTAAAAATGAGATCAGGCCATCTATCGGTTTAATATAAGGCTCATATAATTTTCTGTACAGGGATTCTTTTTCTTCACTTAGCTGCGCTATCTGCTCTTCTTCTACCAGTTTTCCTAAAAACCGATTTAAGTGCGAGCGTATCGGTACACCACTGATATTTTGTAGATAATCCTGCTCGGTGAGATTATAACCACGTTTTTTATAGAACTCAACCCATGCTTTATAGTGATATGGATTATTGTCGAGCAGCGTGCCATCCATGTCAAATATCACTGCAAATGCCGACCTGCCCATCAAACCCGTACCGTATTTCTTAGCCCGCCGCTACGTGCCAGGAATTTGCCGTAATCGATGAGATTGTCAATAGCTGATCGTTCAAACATGTCGAATGTTAAATTTATTCCTTTCTCTATGGCTTCATCGGTCTTTTCAAATCCCGGGCTTCCATCATGTATCCAAAAATTCAGAATAAAAGCAAACTGAGCCCACAGCGCATCTTTGTAACGTTTGTCAAAAAACTTACGTTCGGCCAATTCTCCGCTTTCCAGGCCATCATTAATCAATTCAGACGCAAAAATTTTGAATGTTTCTTTTGTTCCTTCGAGCACTGCCGGAGTTGTAACGCCGCGTGGTATCGCCCGGTAGCTTTGCAAAATAAAACTGCGACGGCTTTTTAGCAGTTCCGTGTAGCTATAGAAAAAGGAAAGAGCTTTTTCCCTTGAGCTATACTCGTTCCATATATCTTGCGTTTTAATTTCGTCAATCGTATGTTCAATAAGGCTTGTCCAGATTGATTCTTCCACACCTTCGAACGATCCGAAAAACTCATAAAATTCAGATTCATCCATCCCCCGGTTTTTAGAAAAAATATAAACGGACGAAGGCCTTTGGCCGCTTGTTAAAACGTAGTCGATATATTCGTTTTGGATTTGTTCCCTGGTTGCCATTGTGCTGATAATTGATAAAATATTAACGAACATGCAACCCGGTTGTTTTGCTAAGTTCTTGTCTAACTGTTATTGAAATCGCTTAAAATCGTCGAATTGACGTTTAAATGATATAAATGTATACCGTTTGATGCGTAACTTTGGACAGTTGTTCGGTAAGGTTCCCCGAGATTTGTTTAACTAAAATTTTATAGATGTCAAAAACCATTTTAGTATGGTTTAGAAATGATTTACGGATTCATGATAATGAAATCCTGCTGGAAGCAGTAAAAAAATCTGACCGGATTTTGCCTGTTTACTGCTTTGATCCACGCCAGTTTACAGAGACGCAATTCGGTACCCTAAAAACCGGCGTCCGGCGGGCAAAATTCTTGATTGAAAGCGTTTCCGATTTAAAACACTCACTTCAAAGTCTTGGTGGCGATTTGCTTGTTTTGACAGGAAAACCGGAGGAAATACTTCCATCTTTAGTTGAACGATATAATATTACCGAGGTTTACCATCACAGGGAAGTAGCCACAGAGGAAACCCGTGTCTCATCACTTGTTGAAGATGCATTATGGAAGCTCAGGGTTAATCTGAAGCATTTCATCGGGCATACCATGTATCACAAAGAAGATCTGCCCTTCCCGATAAAAGACATTCCCGACATATTTACAACATTCAGAAAGAAAATAGAGCGCGACAGCCATATCAGGCCGTCTTTTGAAACGCCTGTTTCTATTAGTGTGCCTGTTGACCTTCAGCCGAGCAACGTGCCGTCTTTATCCGATCTGTCGTATGACGATGTGACTGATGAGCCGCTTGCATTTATGCAGTTTAACGGCGGTGAAACAGAAGGTCTAAAGCGCCTCCATTATTATTTATGGGAAAAAGATCTGCTTAAAAGCTATAAAGCTACCCGCGACGGTTTGCTGGGTTCTGATTACTCTTCGCATCTCTCACCCTGGTTAGCGGTGGGGTGTTTATCAACGCGGGAGGTATACTGGGAAGTGAAAAAATATGAGCGCGAAAGGTTGGCAAACGATTCAACTTATTGGCTGGTTTTTGAGTTATTATGGCGGGATTTTTTCAGGTTCATGTTTAAAAAGCACGGCAATATGTTTTTTAAAGAAACCGGCTTTAAAGATCTCGCACCGGCTGTTTCAGAAAATCAGTTAGATCTTTTTGAAAAATGGAAAACAGGAACTACCGGTTTCCCGTTTATTGATGCTAATATGAGGGAGTTAAATGCTACCGGGTTTATGAGTAATCGCGGCCGGCAAAATGTAGCCAGTTTTTTGGTAAAGGATTTGCATGTAAGCTGGCGTCTGGGAGCAGCATACTTTGAAGAAAAGCTGATTGATTATTCGCCTGCCAGTAATTGGGGCAACTGGGCGTATATTGCCGGAGTTGGTAATGATCCGAGAGATAAGAGGTATTTTGACGTTCTGAAACAGGCATTGGAGTATGATCCCAAGGGTGAATACGTAAGATACTGGATTCCGGAACTTGCGGATATTCCCGGAGCTGCGATACACCAGCCATGGCAGCTTACACCTCAGCAGATAGATGATTTTGGGGTTCAGCTTTATCCATCCCTGCAAACAGGCAGCATTAAAGTTGCCTGATAAAATATCATAAGTAAATAGTAAGTTTTCTGCCTGACTAATAGGCAAAAGTCTTAATTTTGAGCGCTACAAATTTATTTCCAATGAATAATCCGTCGTATATAAACGAAACGAACGCGGCTTACATCGATTCACTTTATCAGCAATATAATCAGGATCACGAATCAGTTGATTTTGGCTGGCAGAAATTTTTTGAAGGATTTGATTTTGGCCGGGGTGCTGATTCTTCCGTTTCAGCAAGTGCAGGTGCAAGTCCGGAAAATTATGAACATGTTCTGAAAGAAATTAATGTTCTGAACATGATAAACGGCTACCGTCAGCGTGGTCACTTGTTTACAAAGACTAATCCGGTGCGTGAGCGCCGTAAATATTTCCCCGGAAAAGAGCTGGAGACGTTTGGCTTTACAGAGGCAGATCTCAATACAATTTTTAACGCGGGCGTAGAGGTAGGCTTAGGTCCGGCCTCACTGCGTGATATACGCCAGTTGCTTGAAGATACTTACTGCCAGTCCATCGGCGCCGAATATAAATTTATCCGTAACCCGGAGAAATTGAAATGGTTCGAGCAGCGCATGGAAAGCGAACGCAATACGCCTAAATTTTCGATAGATACGAAAAAACGGATTCTTCAAAAATTGAATGAAGCCGTTGTTTTTGAGAATTTTCTCGGAACCAAGTTTCTTGGACAAAAGCGTTTTTCACTGGAAGGCGCCGAAAGCGTTATTCCTGCGCTTGATTCGGTAATTGAAAAAGGCGCCGAACTCGGTATTGAAGAGTTTGTAATCGGGATGGCACATCGTGGCCGACTGAACGTTTTAGCTAACATTATGCATAAAACGTACAAAGAAATATTTTCCGAGTTCGAAGGTAAAAGTTATGATGAAAGCAAACCATTCGGCGGAGACGTAAAGTATCACCTCGGTTATTCAACAGACGTTGATACGAGTACAGGAAAAAAAGTTCACCTGAGCCTTTGCCCGAATCCATCCCACCTCGAAACAGTGGACGCTGTGGTAGAAGGAATGGTGCGTTCAAAGCTCGATTTCAAATATGAAGGCGATGAACATCGCATTGCGCCGATCCTTATCCATGGTGATGCATCCGTTGCCGGGCAGGGAATCGTATATGAAGTATTGCAGATGTCAAAACTTGATGGTTACAGAACAGGCGGAACTATTCACCTGGTGATTAACAATCAGGTTGGTTTTACTACCAATTTCAAAGACGCCCGCTCCTCCACTTATTGCACCGATATCGCGAAAACTACCTTATCACCCGTTTTCCATGTAAATGGCGACGACGTAGAGGCTTTGGTATATGCAATCAATTTCGCGGTTGAATATCGTCAAAAGTATCACAATGATGTATTCATCGATATCCTTTGCTATCGTCGGTTTGGACACAATGAATCTGATGAGCCTAAGTTCACTCAACCATTACTTTATAAGGCCATTGAAACGCATGCAAATCCCCGTGAGATATATGCCAAAAAACTCCAGGAACAGGGAAGCGTAGATGCCAATCTTGCTAAAGAGATGGAAAAGAAATTCCGTGGCTTACTGCAGGAAAGATTAAACGAGTCAAAAGACGAGCCTTATTCAAACACCAATCCAATGTTCTCCGGAGCGTGGAAAGGTCTTCATCTGGCAACAACAGAGGAAGTGAATAAAGCGGTAGATACGGCGGTATCAACGGATAAGTTCATAGAACTTGCCAAGAAAATCACCGAACTGCCTGCGGATAAAAAGTTCTTCAAGAAAATCGAGAAGCTTTTTGATGATCGCCGGAAAATGGTCGAAACTAAAACTTTTGACTGGGCAATGGGCGAGCTGATGGCATATGCGACATTACTTGACGAAGGCAATCGCGTACGCGTTAGCGGTCAGGATGTAGAGCGTGGAACGTTTTCTCACAGGCATGCAGTTTTAACTTTAGAAGATTCGGAAGAAGAATATGTGCCGTTAAATCACGTTACGGAAAAATCGAAATTTGATATATATAACTCGCATTTGTCCGAGTACGGTGTTTTAGGATTTGAGTATGGTTATGCGTTGGCTAATCCTCAGGCTTTAGTTATCTGGGAGGCTCAGTTTGGTGATTTCTTCAATGGAGCACAAATTATTGTCGACCAGTTTATAACAAGTGCTGAAACTAAATGGCAACGTTCAAACGGCCTGGTAATGCTATTGCCTCACGGCTACGAAGGACAAGGGCCGGAGCACTCCTCGGCGCGGATTGAACGTTTTATGGAGCTTTGTGCTGATAATAACATTACCGTTGCAGATTGTACAACTCCTGCAAACTTCTTTCACTTGTTGCGCCGCCAGTTAAAACGTGATTTCCGGAAGCCGCTGGTAGTATTTACGCCGAAAAGTTTGCTGCGTCATCCGCAGGTAGTAAGCAAACTGGAAGAGTTTACCGAAGGATCATTCCGTAAAGTTATAGATGATGACTTTGTTAAAGCCCAGGACGTAAAACGCGTGTTGTTCTGTACCGGAAAGGTGTATTACGACCTTTTGGAAAAACAGCAAACCGACAAACGGAAGGATGTCGCTGTTGTCAGAGTAGAGCAGCTTTATCCGCTGCCTTATGATGAAATTCAGGCAATACGTGATAAGTATAAAAAAGCGGGCGAATTTATCTGGGTTCAGGAAGAACCAGAAAATATGGGTGCATGGCCTTATTTATGCCGTAAATTCAGGAATACCGATTTACAGGTTATATCCCGTAAGGAAAGCAGCAGTACAGCAACCGGCTATGCGAAGCAGCATATTGCGCAACAGTTATATATTGTTGGAAAAGCTTTCGAAAGTGCGGCCGGGCCCGAAGTAAAAAAAGCTGTTGAGAAAACAACCAAAAAAGTGGTTAATATCGATTAAAACCTAAAGTAACAAGAGATACAATATGAGTTTAGAAATAAAAGTTCCGCCGGTTGGCGAATCAATATCTGAAGTAGTTCTGTCGCGCTGGATAAAAAAGGACGGCGACCAGGTTGAAATGGATGAGGTTATTGCCGAGCTGGAATCAGACAAAGCAACATTTGAACTGACTGCCGAAAAAGCAGGAACTTTAAAAACCATAGCCAAAGAAGGAGATACGCTGGCAATTGGTGCTGTTGTATGTTCGATTGATGAGGCTGGATCTGCAAGCGCAGAGAAGCCCGCTGCTCAGGAAGCAAGTGCTCCGGCAGCCGAACAAAAATCAGCATCAGCAGAAAGTATAGAAATAAAGGTTCCGCCGGTTGGCGAATCAATAACTGAAGTGGTTTTATCCCGCTGGATCAAGAAAGACGGCGATCAGGTTGAAATGGACGAAGCTATCGCTGAGTTGGAATCAGATAAAGCAACATTTGAACTGACTGCCGAAAAAGCAGGGACGTTAAAAACTATTGCTAAAGAAGGAGACACGCTTCCGATCGGTGCTGTAGTTTGTGCTATTTCAGGCGCTGTTGGTGCTCCTGTAAAAAAGGAAAGCCCTGTTCCGGTAACGGAGCCAGTAAGCGCGGGCGGCGGCGAAACTCAAAAATCGTATGCTTCAGGAACGCCTTCGCCTTCGGCAGCAAAAATTTTAACTGAAAAAGGAGTAGATGGAGGCGGTGTAAACGGCACAGGTGTTGGTGGCCGTATTACAAAAGAAGATGCATTAAAAGCTGAGGTTTCTAAACCTAAAACTGAAAGCAAACCTGCCGCTGCTGAAGCTCAAAAGCCAACTGTTGCACCTTCAGTTGCCGGAAGCCGCAACGAGCGTCGCGAGAAAATGACCTCGCTGCGTAAGACGATTGCAAAACGTTTGGTAGCTGTTAAAAATGATACGGCAATGCTTACAACCTTTAATGAGGTTGACATGCAGCCGGTCATGGAATTGCGTTCCAAATACAAAGATAAATTCAAAGAGAAACATGGCGTAGGTTTAGGCTTTATGTCATTCTTTACCAAAGCTGTTTGCGAAGCTTTAAAGGAATTTCCGGCTGTAAACGCACGCATCGATGGTGAAGAAATCGTGTACAATGATTTCGCGGATATTTCAATTGCCGTGTCTGCACCTAAAGGACTTGTAGTTCCGATTATTCGCAATGCGGATGGAATGAGCCTTGCCCAGATTGAAAAAGAAGTTGTAACGCTGGCTACGAAAGCCCGTGATAATAAATTGACGATCGACGAGATGACTGGTGGAACATTTACCATCACAAATGGCGGTGTTTTCGGATCGATGATGTCGACACCAATTATTAACGCACCACAATCAGCCATTTTGGGTATGCATAACATCGTCGAACGTCCCGTTGCTGTTAGCGGCCAGGTTGTAATTCGTCCGATGATGTATATAGCATTATCCTATGATCACCGTATCATCGACGGCCGCGAATCCGTTAGCTTCCTCGTAAGAGTAAAGCAATTACTGGAAGACCCGGCGCGTCTGCTGTTAGGCGTTTAAAAATTAAGTTTTTATTATATAGTCCGGTCAGCCGGACTTTTTTATATCCGTTAAATTATGAGTAACCGGAAATTGCTTATATCTTTTATTGTGTTAATTGCTTTTGCCAACACATCAATCGCACAAACTTTAAATGAAAACACAGGTTGGTTCGCCTGGTTTAATTCCTATAAGTTTTCAAAAAACTGGGGACTTCATTTTGACGGACAAGTGCGTTCTGCCGATAATTGGCGATATGTAAGAAATGTACTTATCCGCCCTGGAATCACTTATCATTTTAATCCGAAAAATAATGTGACGGTGGGTTATGCTTATGTTGGCACATTTAACAGATTGGTAGGTGTTCCTAAAAACTCGCTAACCGAAAGCCGTATTTGGGAGCAATATATCAATAACATGAGCTTCGGTGCTGTTAGTTTACAGAACCGTTTTCGACTGGAGCAGCGCTTCATAGAACGACAGGCCGATGATATTTTCTCTCAGCGTTTGCGATACTTTGTACGCACCATCATTCCTTTGGCCAAACAGGAAGGAAAGTTCAGCAAGGGGCCATACGCAGCATTGCAGGATGAAATATTCTTCACCATCCAGAACAAGGAGAAGCTGAATGATAGCTTCTTTGATCAGAACCGGGTTTACGGAGCCGTCGGATATCGCTTTAGCCCGAAAGTCGACCTGGAAGCCGGTTATATAAACCAGTATGTAAAGGGACTGAATACAAACGTTTCGAATAATGTGATTCAGTTGGCAGTTTATACAAGGTTTTAAGGATGGAGGAACGATAGTCGGGTTGACAGTTGCGTGTGCAGCCATGAAAGTTTGTCTTGAGTATGATAAAACCCGGGCGTCGCGGATACCGGCGAATATTATTTGTTAAGAGAATGCTTAATAAAAATGCCACATTGAGGCGCTTGAAATGGGGCATTTTTATGAAACGAAGCAAGCAAATCACGGGACTTCGAGTACCTCAACCTGACCGTAATTTGCTTAACTTAATGACATTGGGATTCCGGCCTTGTGGTTAACGCCTTGTGTAGTATGAGCAAAGCTCGGGCTGTCCGATTCGAAAAGAGTAGAAACGGGCTTTTTAAGACTTAATTTTTATTCAATAGTATCTGGTCAGCAAGAATTCATTGCCGTTTGCTAAAGCTTGATCAACAAATCTTCAGAAACGGAGACAGATTCTTCCTTCGTCAGAATGACAAAAAGGCAAGTGTACTTTAATTTTTATTCTCCTTCTTCATCACTTTCCTTTTTCGCCAGCTTCGTTAACTCATTCCAATTTGTTGTAATAGGATTCTCTTTCAAAAGTTTCGCGAAATAAGTAAGGTTGGCGATCATATACCGCAGCGTCTTATTTGTATAAAAGTAGCGTTCGCCGCCGCCGGGTACATAGTCTTTGTCGCCGCCGGCCATTCCAACCCAATAGGCATTCACGTTTGGAGGTATGGTAAATCCTAATTCCTGCATAGACCAAAGCACCTGTGCCGCGCACGAATGTGCACCGTCTTCGTTACCGGTAACCAGGCAGCCTGCTACTTTGTTATAGGTAAAGTACTGGCCGGTTTGCTCGTCGGTTGTTCCTTCCTCATGGAAAATAGCGTCGAGGCGTTCGATAACCCGCTGAGCCGTTGAAGCTAAATGTCCCATCCACACGGGAGTTCCAATGATCAGGATGTCAGTTTCGCGAATCTTACTCAGAATTTGTGGCCATTGATCACCATTACCTTCATCAGATGAATTGCCGGGCTTAATTTCGTAATCTACTAAGCGAATTACTTCGGTAGCTGCGCCTTGTTCTTCCAGTTGCTTTACTGCCTTGTCGATTAACGCCCCGGTATTTGAAAATTCCGGCAATGGTTTTAATGTGCAGTTGATTATTAATGCTTTCATAATAGTGTGATTGGAAATAGTAACGAAGTGAATTTTAGAATGTTTGTATCGAAAGAAGTTGACAAGGTAATAGCTCCTGACAGTAATGCATTTAGTTCGATTGTTTTTTTGAAAAGGGATAGAAGTGCTTCTATTCCCTGCAGTCCGGCTTTCCGTTTTTACTCCTCGCCCCCTCTCTTTTGGCGTCGCTTCGCTGTGGGGTAACCACTTCAATCCGGTTTAAAATCATCATTCACCGCACAGAATTTGCTTTTGCGCAGTATTATCTTGCCATGAAAGTATGTCCCGCGTGCAATAAACCCGGGCGCAGCGGCAGCTTTTACCATTGCAGTTAATTTAATCATAGCAGTAACGTTCAAGGCAAAACTACAGCGAAGCACGGGACAGAACAATGGTGAACATTGCTTT
Organism: Hufsiella arboris; assembly: GCF_009834875.1. Lineage (GTDB taxonomy): Bacteria > Bacteroidota > Bacteroidia > Sphingobacteriales > Sphingobacteriaceae > Hufsiella_A > Hufsiella_A arboris. The sequence continues at coordinate 107,316 of NZ_WVHT01000011.1, forward strand.
TCAATATTCTTTTACCAGTGGTTTATAGCAGCTGTCATTATCGCTAAAACAAAGAAGTCGTCCTATCCGTGTCAGATTCTCCCTTCGTCAGAATGACAAACGAAGATTTTCCTCACCCATTCGGTTTAACAGGCTCATCTACTTTCGCTGCCCAATCATTTCTTGGCCGTATGATAAGCCGTAAGTTCGGGTCATTGGTTAAAAACGACCAAAACCAGTTGTTGAACAGTTTGATTTTATTTCTAAAACCGGCTATCGGGATGATGTGAATAAACATCCAGATAAACCAGGCGATTACGCCTTTGATGAAGATGTTGCCCGGGAGATCGCCTACGGCTTCATTTTTTGAAATGATCGCCATACTGCCTTTGTCGCGATAACTGAATGCTTTCAGTGGCTTGTTATTAAGCATACGCTCGAAATTATCGGCCAGCAATTCGCCTTGTTGTATAGCTGGTTGCGCCAGTTGCGGATGTCCTTTCGGCCATTTCGGGTCTGACATCATCAAGGCAACGTCACCAATTGCGTAAATATTTGAGGTTCCGTTGATCAGGTTGTGCTCGTTCACTAATACCCTGTTGCCTTTAGTAACACTTTCCTGTGGAATGCCTGGTACGGTAACTGCTGTTACACCCGACGTCCAGATCAAAGAATAAGTTGGAATGGTGCTTCCATCGGCGAATACGACTTCATCGTTGACATAATCTTTTACGCCCAGGTTCAGCTTCACGATCACACCCATTCGTTCAAGTACGTCTTTGGCTTCCTGCTGTGACTTTTTACTCATCGGGCCTAAAAGAACCGGGAGCAAGTCGACAAGATATATTTTGATTTTGCTGGCGTCGCCAATCTCAGGATAATCCTTTTTGACAATGTTTTTGTTTACATAAGAAAGCATGCCCGCCAGCTCAACACCGGTTGGCCCGCCGCCGGAGATCACGATATTCAGATACTTTTCTTTTTCGTTAGGATCGTCAACCAGGGCGGCTTTCTCGGTCATTTGCAAGATATGATTACGCAGGTTCAACGCATCGTTGATGGTCTTCATCGGTAATGCGTTTTTCTTGACGTTCTCCAAGCCGAAATAGTTAGTTTCGGTACCCATTGCCAGCACCAGCTGATCGTAGGGTATGTCGCCGGTTGTTGTAGTAATTTTATTTTCCTGAAGATTGATGCCCGTTAACGCACCGTAATGGAAGCGAAGGTTTTTCTTGTGTTGAAATATCTTTCTGAAAGGGTAACTGATGTTGGAAGCTTCTATAAATGCAGTGGAAACCTGGTAAATTAGTGGCGGAAAGAAGTGGTAATTGTTTTTATCGACAAGGGTTATATCGAAACCATTTTCATTAGCAAGGCTCTTGGCAAGATTCATTCCGGCAAAACCGCCACCTATAATTACAATTTTCATCTTGTACAGGAATTTATTCTACGATACCTGAACAACTAAAAACCCCGGTCAATGTTTTTGCAAAAAAAAGCCCGGATTACCGGGCCAAATGAGTTAAATAAGGGTTACATTTTAGAAATACTCCCCGATCCGCTTTTTTTCACATTCGCTACCTGGGCTTTGCCTGAATAATAAATATTTCCTGATCCGCTTACCGCCGCATTTAGGGTTTCGTCAACGTTTACCTTCGCGTTTCCTGAGCCGCTTATTTTAATGTCGGTTGTTTGAGAATGCAATCCTTTTCCATTAAAATCGCCTGAACCGCTGATGCTGATTGACGAACCTTTTGTTTCGCCCGATACGGTGATGCCGCCTGAGCCGCTGATTGCTGCATTGAACGTGCTTGCGTTGGCAGCAAGACTGATATTGCCAGAGCCGCTGAGTTTGGTTTTAAAGTCGGTTGATTTGATAGTACCATCAACTTTTATATTTCCAGATCCGCTCAATGAAACTTCATCAAGTTGTTTGGCAGTGATGTAGACGCGTACTTTTTCATGGGTGTTAAACCAACTGGAATTCATTTTCTTCTGAAATCTTACTTTCAAAATGCCATCTTCAACAACGGTTTCAATTTTTGCCAGGTCTTCTTTATCGCCTTCAAGTTTTAATGATTCCTGGCCACCCATTGTTATAAAAACGTCGAACGAGCCGCCCGAAGAAACGCCTTTAAAATTTGATACTTGCCTGGTTTCTGTTTCGGCAAAACCGCCGTTAATAGAATTTAAAAACGACTTGTTTCCAGCCACGCTGATTAGCGGCAGCAGCAACATGAGCCAACCGAAAGATGCTATTATTTTTTTCATACGATTTATAATTTGTTCATTAGACGCATTTGTCATACAATTAGTTGCAACGTTCTGAATATTTAAAAGGCCTCACAGCTACTATCATTTAATATTCTTTGAGTCGACATAAAAATTTGGATCGATTTTAAATGATTCAGCTGTTAGGGTTAATGGTATTTTTGTTTTTTTCCATTCCGTTGAAGGTTTTATCCACTCAAAAGACGAATTCTTTAATGTCACCTTTACAGGCATATCGAATCCTTTAACCTCTGACACCCAGCGATAGGAGAGTGTCCCACCAAAAATTTTATACTCAAGCACTGGAATAGTAATATGCCGCAAATACTGATCAAATACCTTGTTCAGCTTTACTCCGCTTTTGTTGCTGATGAAGTTTTCAATCTGTGTGGTTGTAACTGTTTGATGATAAAAAGTTTTATTTAAACCTCGCAAAACTTCCCTGAACTTATCGTCGTCGTTAATCAGCTGCCGTATCGTATGGATCATATTGGCGCCTTTATAATACATGTCGCCGGAACCTTCTTTGTTTACGTTGTATGCGGCAATTATAGGCTTATCGTTGGCGATATTTTTGCGAATGCCGACCAGGTATTCTGCTCCGGCGGCTTTGCTTTCGGTACATTCGATAAAGAGCGTTTCGGAGTAATTAGTAAAGCTTTCGTGAATCCACATATCAGCCAGGTCTTTGCTTGTTATATTGTTGCCAAACCATTCGTGGCCGCTTTCATGCACGGTTATGAAATCCCATTTCAATCCATGGCCGGTTCCGCTGAGGTCTTTACCAAGGTAGCCTTTTCTAAATTTGTTTCCATAAGCAACCGCGCTCTGGTGTTCCATTCCCAGATAAGGTGATTCGACAAGTTTGTAACCATCTTTGTAAAAAGGATAGGGGCCGAACCAATATTCAAAGCATTTAAGCATAGGCTTAACATCAGCATCCCAGTGTGGTTTAGCTTGAGAACTATCTTCTTTTAGCGACCAGTAATCGATACTTAAATCACCTTGTGCACCTTTAAAATTGTCTTTCCAATGTGAATATTTTCCAATGTAGAAACTTACGTCGTAATTGTTAATTGGATTTGCAACAAACCAGTTGTACTGGGTTTGGTTGTCTGGCTTTTTCACTGCACTTCTTAGCCGGCCGTTAGAAATTTCGTTTAAGGTATCAGGAACTGTAATACTGATTAGCATACTATCTACTTCATCACTTTGATGATCCTTGGTTGGCCACCAGCAGCTCGCTCCAAATCCCTGGCAGGCAACCGCAACCCACGGATTTCCGGACTTGTCTTTTGAATAGATAAAACCACCGTCCCATGGTGCCCTCTTTGCGACAACCGGTTTACCCGAGTAATAAACCGTGAACTTTTCCTTTGTGCCTTTTTTTATCTCACGAGGGAAAGTGACAAATACTGCATTAAATTCACGTGTAAAAGGTAGTTCCTGTTTACCGTATAATACACGTTCTACTTTAAGATTATCGAATAAATCAAACTGCAGTTTTTGAAAATTTTGAGTGGCGGTAAATGAAAACTCGTTACTGCCCTGTATAGATTGGTTACTGATATTCATTTGAACATCGAGGTGATAATAATTAATATCGTAGCATGTGCGTAACGGCGTTAACATGCCGCGAAGAGTATCAGCTCTCGTGTATTTTTCTTGCGATGTCATAACCTGGGCGTTAACTATTACCGCAAAAAATACAGGAAGTAATGTAAGTAACCGTGCAATCTTCATGTTAAAGTAATAAATCTCCGAAGGTAACTTTTAATGGCTTTGTTTCAAATATATGCAGTTTTATTGCCAGTGAACTAATCGGGCAAATAGTTAACTTTGGCGCGAACATTAGAAAAAATCTTTCCATGCAATACGATGTAGTAGTTATTGGCAGCGGACCTGGCGGATATGTAGCCGCAATACGCTGTGCTCAATTAGGTTTAAAAACGGCTGTTGTTGAAAAGTACAGCACATTCGGCGGAACCTGCCTTAACGTTGGCTGTATTCCATCAAAGGCTTTGCTTGATTCTTCTGAGCATTTTCATAATGCAGCGCACACATTTCAAACCCATGGAATTAATCTGAAAGATTTGTCAGTTGACTTGCCTCAAATGATAAAGCGTAAGAATGAAGTGGTGGCCCAGACAACCGGCGGGATCACTTTCCTGTTCAAAAAGAATAAAATTACTTCTTACCAGGGAATGGGATCATTCGTTGATAAAAATACCATCAAGATATCCAATGAAGGTAAAGAAGAAACCATAACGGCAAAAAACGTTATCATCGCAACAGGTTCAAAACCAACTGCGTTGCCGTTTTTACCTATCGATAAAAAAAGAATTATTACATCTACCGAGGCGCTGAATCTGCCTGAAGTACCTAAGCATTTAATTGTTATCGGAGGCGGAGTGATCGGTTTGGAATTGGGGTCGGTTTATGCGAGACTAGGCGCTAAAGTAACGGTGATCGAATTCCTTGATTCAATTATCGCAACAATGGATAAAGCGCTGGGTCGCGAGTTGCAAAAAACGTTGACAAAAATCGGCTTTGAATTCTTGTTGAGCCACAAAGTAACCGGTGCAACAGTAAAAGGTAAAAAAGTATCTGTTTCTGCAGAAACTCCGAAAGGCGAAACTATTACAGTAGAAGGTGACTACTGCATCGTCGCGGTAGGGCGTTCAGCATACACAGACAGCCTCGGGCTGAAAAACATTGGTTTAAAAGTGGAAGATCGCGGTAAAAAAATAACCGTTGATGAACATCTTCAAACTAGTGTTCCTGGAGTTTACGCTATCGGCGATGTAGTGCGTGGTGCTATGCTTGCACATAAAGCTGAAGATGAGGGGGTATTTGTGGCTGAAACCATTGCTGGTCAAAAACCGCATATTAATTATAACCTGATTCCTGGCGTGGTTTATACATGGCCGGAGGTTGCGAGTGTTGGTTTTACAGAAGAGCAGTTAAAGGCAGACGGAAAAAAATATAAAACCGGCTCGTTTCCATTTAAAGCGAGTGGACGTGCCAGGGCCAGCATGGATACTGACGGATTTGTAAAAGTATTGGCGGATGCGGAAACAGACGAAATTTTAGGCGTGCATATGATTGGTCCGCGCGCTGCTGATATGATCATGGAGGCTGTCACGGCCATGGAATTCCGGGCATCGGCTGAAGACATTGGCAGAATATGCCACCCACATCCGACCTATACGGAATCACTTAAAGAAGCTGCTTTGGCTGCAACAGAGAATCGACCAATACATATTTAGGATATAAAAGCGATGAAATCATCGCTTTTTTTATAATACAAACATGGAAGTTTTATTTAATGCAGCAGTTGTTATTACAACATTCGTCTTGATGGAGGCGGTATCCTGGGCTATGCATAAATATCTATTTCATGGTCCGCTATGGTTCATTCACAAAACACATCATCAGAAACGGCATGGCTGGTTAGAGTTGAATGATATTTTTAGCGTGTTATTTGCTGCGATAGCGTTTTTGCTCATGTATTCGGGCCACGAAAGGTTAAGCTATAAATTTTGGATTGGCGTCGGAATTTCATTGTATGGCATATCTTATTTCATATTCCACGACTGGTTTATTCATAACCGTATCAGAGCTTTTAAAAGTAAAAACCGGTATTTGAGCGGCGTGCGGCGTGCTCATAAAATTCATCATAAATCCGTGGAAAGATTCCCATCTGAAGAATTTGGGTTGTGGATAGTTTCCGGAAAATATTTAAAAAAGCAGCCTTCTAAATAAATTTAATCCGAAATTCGGCGCAAAATATCTTTTCATGCTGGAGGTAAAAGAAAACGTTTCCCTTAAAAAATACAACACCTTTGGTGTTGACGTTATGGCCCGTTATTTCGTTGAGATAAATTCGGAAGCTGACCTGGCTGAATTATTTGCAGATAAAACATGGCATGATGTTCCGCGCCTAGTACTTGGAGGCGGAAGCAATATTCTTTTCACCCGCGATTTTGACGGACTGGCAATTAAAATTAATATAAAGGGAATTGAGACACGCGTAGAAGATGACCGGATTCTTGTAATCTCAAAAGCGGGGGAAGTATGGAACGACTTAGTACAGTATTGTGTAAAAAAAGATATTGCCGGCCTTGAAAATCTCAGTTTAATCCCCGGCTCGGTTGGCGCTTCACCAATACAAAATATCGGCGCCTATGGTGTCGAGCTGAAGGACGTTTTTTTTTCATGCCGGGCTTTTGAAATCGCTACCGGTTTGATCAGGCAATTTTCAAATCATGACTGCCATTTTGGATACCGCGACAGTGTATTTAAAAATGCATTAAAAGGTAAGTTCATTATTACCGAGGTTACTTATTCATTATCAAATCAGCAAAATTTAAAGCTCGAATACGGTGCAATTCGTCAAGAGCTGGAAAACAGAAAAATAACTGAGCCCTCGGTTAAAGATATATCAGACGTTGTATCCCACATACGCGTAAGCAAACTCCCAGACCCATCAACCATTGGTAATGCAGGTAGTTTTTTTAAGAATCCGATCATAAAGGTTGACAAATTCAGACAGTTGCAGTCTGCTTTTCCAGACATTGTACATTTTTCTGTAAACAATGAGGAAGAAAAAATTGCGGCAGGGTGGATGATAGAAAAATTAGGTTGGAAAGGCAAACAAATTGGCAATGCCGGTACCTGGAAGAACCAGGCATTAGTGCTTGTTAATTACGGAAATGCAACAGGATCAGCTATTTATGATGTTTCTTCAAAAATTATCAGCGATGTTCGGAGCCATTTTGGTATTGAATTAGAGCGTGAGGTGAACGTGATTTAATGTTAAGAAATCATTAAATCGTCAAAATTTTTTACCGTTCAGAGTCTATATTGTTTTATTTTTCTGGTGTTAGCATAGTTGTTGTATAATTCTCCGTACCGATCGCAATGACGGTATTAAAAGCAGAATTTTAAACAGGTTGTTCAAATTTAAATTAGAGTTAACCTAAATCCAATAACTATGACAAAGATCGAATTCAACACCATGGTAATGCGTCAATCAAGCTCTTTAAAAATGTATGCTTTACATTTTACACGTGATACCGACGATGCGAATGATTTAGTTCAAGACACTCTATTAAAAGCTATTACATACTACAATAAATTTAAGGAAGGTACAAACCTTAAAGGATGGCTCTACACTATCATGAAAAATACATTTATTAACAATTACCGCAGATTTGTAAAAATCAGCTCATTTGTTACTAAATCCGAAGAGATTTCATCAGCCAATCTTGTGTTCAGTTCAACAAAAAATCAGGGTGAATCCAAATTTATTATGGATGACATTAAGTTAGCCCTGGGCAAGTTGCCTGAAGAGTATTATGTTCCTTTCAGTATGTATTTTGAAGGATTCAAGTATCACGAGATTGCTGATTATCTTCAAATTCCGATTGGAACAGTAAAAACAAGGATTCACGTTGCGCGTAAATTGCTTAAGAAAAGCTTAAAGCCGTATGATAACGGAGTTAAAAAACCGGTTTACGCAGAAATGGATTAATTAGCCCCTTTTCTAAACTCATCATACATGAAAGCGCCTAGTTCCCCACTGGCGCTTTTTTTTATTGTTTTTCAGAGAGTTTCTTTAGGTCCTTAAGGCCGCTTTCGAAATCCTTACCAATCATATTATCAAAGTTAAGGCTCATCCACTTTTCCATTGTCGTTTTATTTTCCCCGCTCATGGTCCATGTAACGTCAACGGTTCCCCCAGAGGATTCAATTGTAAATTGTGAATTGCAGTCACTTTCGAAAGGTTTGATAAACTTCAGATCGTAATCAACATGCGAATAGGGAACGACCTGTTTTATAGACATTATACCTTCGCCTGTCTTGTCGCCAACCCAATGATAACTGTGGCCCGGCGAAGATGGCTCACCTGAAATTTCAACTTTCGCCGTCGGTTCCATTTTTAACCAGGGCATCCATTTTTTAAAAAGGTTTAAATCCGAAACGTTTTTGTAGACTACACTGTCTGGCGCATTAATGTTTACGCTGCGAGCAACACTGTAGGTTTTTGGCAAGAACAAAGCTCCCGCAAAAAATATTATAATCAGCGCGACTATAACAATCAAAAGGGTTTTCAGGAATTTCATTGGTTTATTTTTAGGTCACAATGAAATTTAGGAAAAATTATCCAAATACCGCAAGGCTTCTTTCGCAGCTACCTGTCCTGAAATAATTGCCGGCGGAACGCCCGGTCCCGGAACGGTAAGCTGGCCCGTAAATAAAAGATTTTTGATTTTTGATGCCCGCATTTTTGGCTTTAAAAAAGCCGTTTGCCTTAATGTGTTGGCCAGGCCGTAAGCATTTCCTTTGAATGAATTGTAATCTGAAATAAAGTCATTCACACAATAGCTTCGTTTAAACAGAATAGAGTCACTGATTGATTGTCCTGTTGTCGATTCAAATCTGTTGATCAGCTTTTTAAAGTATAACTCTCTTAATTCCTCCGTATCCTCCAATCCAGGGGCGAGCGGCATAAGAAAGAATAAATTCTCGCAACCAGCAGGCGCAACGGTATCATCTGTTTTTGAAGGAGCTGAAACATAAAATAAGGGTTTAGTCGGCCACTGAGGCTTTGCATATATTTCGGCGGCATGTTGATTAAAGTCTTCATCAAAAAACAAATTGTGATGCTGAATGCCGGGAACGGTCTTATTTAATCCAATATAAAACAACAAACTTGACGGCGACATGGTACGAGATTCCCAATAGTCGCTCTGGTAGTTATTCCATGGTTTGTCAATCAATGTTTGATCTGTATGCTGATAGTCGGCATTAGAAATTATGAAGTTTGCAGAAAAAATCCCCTTGTCGGTCTCCAAACTCTCTGCAACTGAATTATTAACGATGATTTTCTTGACTTCTGTGTTAAATTTGAATTTGACGCCGAGTTCCGTAGCCAAGCAAAACATAGCATGAGAGATTTCGTGCATACCGCCTTGCGGATACCAGGTTCCTAAAGCCAGGTCGGCATAATTCATCATACTGTATAAAGCCGGCGTGTTTTGCGGTGTAGCTCCCAAAAATAAAACAGGAAATTCCAGGATTTCAATTAGGCGCTGGTTTTTGAAATAGCTCCGAACATGAGCCGACATGCTGGTTAGCAATTGAATATTCAGGCTGTTACGTATAAGTTTTAAATCAAAATATTCGGTAATTGAATGTGAAGGTTTGAATACATATTCTTTCATTCCCACCTCGTATTTGTACTTCGCCTGCGCCAGAAATTTGCGAAGCTGTATGCTGCTTCCCGGTTCTATCGAATCAAATAGATTTTCCAACTCGTCCATTTGAGCGGGCACATCAACAAAGTCATTTTTGTCAAAATAAACCCGATAGCCCGGATCAAGACGTTTCAGATGGTAGTAATCGCTTACTTTCTTTCCAAACAATGCGAAGAAATTTTCGAATACATCAGGCATCCAATACCAACTCGGCCCCATATCGAATTTAAAGCCATCTTTTTCCCATACCCGGGCTCGTCCGCCAGGCTGGTCATTCTTCTCGTAAACAGTGACGTCATATCCGTTTTGGGCCATCACCGAAGCGCAGGCCATCCCCGCAAAACCAGAACCGATTACCGCAATTTTTATATCAGACATGCCTTGTGCTTGACGTAAATAAAGGCAATTTGTTTGGCTTAATGAAAAACTATCAGTGTGCAATTTTGTAGTTTTGGTGAAAACACACAAACCGGTATTTATGATTGAACTTTACAATGAGACATGTTTTGAGTGCAGTAAAGTTATCACAAGAAAGTACAGCACCTCGTTCAGTCTTGGTATAAAAGCCTTTGATCGTAAATTTCACTATCCGATCTACGCCGTTTATGGTTTTGTTCGCTATGCCGACGAAATAGTCGATTCTTTCCATCAATACGATAAAGTAAAGCTTATCTCAAAATTCCGCGACGATACTTTTGAAGCGATAGACAACGGAATAAGCCTTAATCCCGTCTTGCACTCGTTCCAGTTAATTGTGAAGCAATATGGGATTGATCTTCCATTAATAGATGCATTTTTAAAGTCGATGGAAATGGATCTTGACAAAACAACTTATTCAAAGGAGGGTTATGACGTTTACATTTATGGTTCCGCCGAAGTAATAGGGTTGATGTGTCTAAAGATATTTTGTGAAGGAGATGGCGCAATGTATCAGCAGCTTATTCCGGGAGCCCGAAAGCTGGGTGCGGCCTTTCAAAAAGTGAATTTTTTGCGGGATATTAAATCAGATTTTCTGGACCGTGGGCGGGTGTATTTTCCCGGAATAAACTTTTCTTCGTTTAGTATTGCCGATAAACAAAGTATCGAAAAGGATATCCAGCAGGATTTTGACGATTCGCTGCTGGCAATCAGGCAACTTCCTGAAAGCGCGCGCAAAGGTGTTTATATTGCTTATGTTTATTACCTGGAACTTTTCAGGAAAATAAAAAATTCACCGCTGGAAATCATTGCCGAAAAAAGGGTGCGGGTTTCTGACAAACGTAAATTATGGCTGATGGCTCAGGCATTAGTAACTGACAAACTAAGATCAATTGGATGAGGATAACTTTACTTTTAATTTTTTTAATTACAACTGCATTTTCAAAGGACGAAGACTTGCCAAGTATTCGAAAGCAATATTATGAAGCAGTAAATAATGCGGATGCAGCTCATCGGTTTTACGATATGATTGCGGCCCAGAAATCGGAAGATCCGGTGATTTTGGCATATTTTGGTTCTGCTCAGGCTCTTAAGGCCCGGTACTCGTGGAACCCTTATAACAAAATGGCTTATCTGAAAAGAGGGATTAGTACGTTGGCAACAGCTGTAAGTAAGAGTCCCGACAATCTCGAAATACGTTTCCTTCGTTTTTCGCTTGAACATTACGTGCCGTCGTTTTTAGGATTTAGCCGTGATCTGGATCCCGACCGCAGAAAAATTGTCGAGCTTATCGAAAAGAAACAGTTCGGAAGTATGGATAAGGACCTTTTAAAAAATATGGTGAAGTTTATGGAAGAAAGTAAACGCTGCACCCCAAAGGAACTGGAAACCATGCGGAATGCAATGAAATGATAAACCAGCATTATACCTATTTGCTTATCAATCTGCTCAGTGTCTTTTTTCCTATTGTACTGGGGTTTGATAAGAAAGTTCGCTTTTATACCACTTGGAAATATTTACTTCCCGCAATTATTATCACAGGTTGCATGTTTCTAACCTGGGATTATATTTTTACATTAAATGGTGTCTGGTCGTTTAATTCGAAATACATCACAGGTATTCATTTTTTAAACCTGCCTGTAGAGGAAATCCTTTTCTTCATCACAATTCCATTTGCATGTGTATTTATTTATGAGTGCCTGAATTTTTATTTGAAGAAAGACCTGTTATTTAAGGCCAGCCGGGCAATCAGTATAGCACTGATTATCACTTGCATAATAATGCTTGCGAATTACCATACAAAGCTTTACTCGCTGGTGAATTTTGGCTTTCTTTTGTTATTGTTGCTCCTTTCGATTGTTGTTAACGCAAAATATATGGGGCGATTCTATGCAGCGTACGTTGTAGCATTGATTCCATTTTACATTGTTAATGGTATTTTGACATCGCTGCCTGTAGTTTTGTATAACGATAATCAGAATATGAATTTTCGGATTGGAAGCATTCCGTTTGAAGATCATTTCTACCTGATGTCTATGTTGCTCATGAATATCGCGCTGCTCGAGTTCTTTAGAAAAAAAACGGATGGCTGACTATCCTCAATATACCAAAGCTCAGTTGGCTCTGCGCAATGGGCAGGATAAACCGCAGATTTGGATAGCCTATAATGGATTAATTTACGATGTCTCTGACAGCCGTCTATGGAAAAATGGAAAGCATTATGAACATTGGGCAGGCCAGGATCTGACCGACGAACTTAAAGATGCTCCGCATACGGTTTCTGTTTTTGAAAAATTTAAGATTGTCGGATACCTAAAATAAAAAATTTCGGATGCAACCATTGATGCTTATCCTCGTCATACTAATAAACTAACTAGTATGAAGAAGCTTTTATTTTTATTAATCGTACCTGCACTGATGGTGCTTTCATCTTGCCAAAAAACAGAATATGTAAATCCGAACCAAACCATCCTGACAGATATTGTACCTGACGCATGGCGATCTACAGATGGCGGAAGAACTTATACGACATTGATTTCGATGCCGGAAATTGATAGTTATTTTAACGATTACGGTGCTGTGCTAGTTTACCTTTCATTTGACGGAACAACTTACGAGCAGATACCGCAGGTTTACCAGGGAGTTGCATACAGTTATAACCATGTTCCCGGAAGCATTCAATTGATACTTCAAACATCTGATAACAATTCAACAGTTATTAAGCCGGGTGGAGTAATTACAGCGAAGATTGTTTTAATACAGTCTCAGCAATAATGTAGCTTGAGCAGAAAAAGGTTTTGTAGTAATTAAAGGGATAATTTAAAGCCGGCTGAAGCGATTGTCGTTAACGATTGCTTCGTTCCCGCAAAGACGACCTGCGTAAACGTTTTTGCGGGAACGACAATGCGTCCTATATCGAATACTTCTCAATCATCTCGTCCGTAACATTCATCCCGCGACCGCTTTTAATGTCAATCAAAACATAATCAAACCAGCCGTCGCATGAAATCTTACCGGTTTTTTTAATCTTGATAGTAAATTCAACCCGGCAGCCTTTTCCGCTCATATCTACAACTCCGGTTTCAACAGCAAAGTCATCACCCATATTCAACGGCCGTTTGTAATCAACATAAGCGGTCTTAACAACCCAACCATAACCCTGGCTCATGAATTCTTCCATCGGCATTCCGTAAAAACGTTCCATCTGGTCATAACGGGCAGCTAAAACGTAATCAAAATACTTGCTGTTATGAACGTGATTGAACATATCGATATCATCAGGACGAACCCGAAACTCGCTGGTAAATTTGCTGAACTGCTTTTTACTATCCATCGCGCAAATATAGCGGTAAGCAATTTTAATAATTAGAGTGATCTTCCATTATGACTTGCCATTGAGATTCAACTTATTACTTCTATTGTGCAACTCGAAATCAATGTCTATCTTTGCAGCCAATTAATTAAATTTTTAAAGCTTTAATATTATTCAGGTAATGTATTTAAGTACAGAAGTAAAGGCAGATATTTTTGCCAAACATGGTAAAGGAAATACCGACACTGGTTCGGCAGAAGGACAAGTAGCGTTATTCACTTACCGCATTGCTCATTTAACCGGGCACTTAAAAAAGAACAAGAAGGACTTCTCAACACAGTTGGCTCTTCAGAAACTAGTTGGTAAACGCCGCGCAATCCTTGCATATCTTTACAAAAAAGATATCAACCGGTACCGTGCGATTATCAAAGCTTTAGAATTAAGAGATATCATCAAATAAATCTGAGCAAGATCTTAAAAGCCATCTCAACGGGGATGGCTTTTATTTTTTACAATACAAAAAACGAATATAAAGGGCGTGTTCAAAAGAGGAAAAACAGGCCGATAAAACAAACATGAGTTATAACGCAATTAAAAAAACATTCGACATCGGCGATGGCCGTATGATTGAAATCGAAACTGGGAAATTAGCTAAACAAGCTGATGGCTCAGTGGTAGTAAAAATGGGTGATACGATGTTGCTTGCAACAGTTGTAGCCACTAAAGAAGCAAGACCGGGAACAGATTTTTTACCATTATCTGTTGACTACCAAGAAAAATATGCTTCTACAGGACGTATTCCGGGTGGATTTATGAGAAGAGAAGCAAAGCTTTCTGATTATGAAGTTTTGATTTCACGCCTTGTTGACCGCGCGCTTCGTCCAATGTTTCCAGAGGATTACCATGCAGATACGCAGGTTATGATTTCATTAATCTCGGCAGACAAAGATATTATGCCTGATGCATTAGCGGGGTTAGCTGCTTCCGCTGCGCTGGCAGTTTCTGACATTCCATTCAACGGGCCAATTTCTGAAGTTCGCGTTGCTAAAATTGACGGTCAATTGGTTATTAATCCATTGATGAGCGATTTAGAGCGTGCTACCTTAGAATTCATCGTTGCCGGTTCGGCAAATGATATCGGCATGGTGGAAGGTGAGTGTAAAGAAATTTCTGAAGCCGAAATGGTTGAGGCGATTGAATTTGCACATCAAGCAATCAAAATTCAAGTTCAGGCGCAGGTTGAACTGGCTGAAATGGTTGGCAAAACGGTAAAACGTACTTACAACCACGAAGAAAGTAACCTAGAATTACGTGACCAGGTTTTCGCAGCAACTTATGATAAAGTTTATGCTGTTGCTAAATCTGGTTCAGCAAAACATGAGCGAGGCGATAAATGGGGTGAGATCCTGATGGATTTTATCGCGACGTTAGGTGAAGATATTGATGACGTAACAGGTTTCCTGGCAAAGAAGTATTTTCACGATGTTCAGTATGACGCAGTTCGTAACCTGATCCTTGACGAAGGAATTCGTTTGGACGGTCGCGATTCACGTACTGTTCGCCCGATATGGAGTGAAGTTGGTTATTTGCCATCTGCACACGGATCCGCAGTATTTACACGTGGTGAAACTCAATCGTTAACTACTGTTACATTAGGTGCAAAATCTGATGAGCAATTAATCGATGGAGCATTTATCAACGGATACAATAAATTTCTTCTTCACTATAATTTCCCTGCTTTCTCAACCGGTGAGGTTCGTCCTAACCGTGGTGTTGGTCGTCGTGAAGTTGGACACGGTAATCTGGCAATGCGTTCATTAAAACAGGTTCTTCCTGCAGATGATGCAAATCCATATACTATTCGTATCGTTTCTGATATTCTTGAGTCGAACGGATCGTCTTCAATGGCTACAGTTTGCGCAGGAACGTTAGCATTAATGGATGCTGGTATTAAAATCAAAGCGCCTGTTTCAGGTATCGCGATGGGTTTAATTACAGATGAGAAAACTGGTAAATACGCTATTTTGAGCGATATCTTAGGTGATGAAGATCACTTAGGTGATATGGACTTCAAAGTAACTGGTACTGAAAAAGGTATTGTTGCTTGCCAGATGGATCTAAAAATCAACGGTTTGCGTTGGGAAGTTTTAACAGCTGCTTTGGAACAAGCTAAAGAAGCTCGTTTACACATCCTCGGCGAGATGAAGAAAACCATCGAAGCTCCTCGTGAAGATTTCAAACCTCATGCTCCTCGCATCGTTACATTGCGTATCGACAAGGAATTCATTGGCGCCGTTATCGGACCTGGTGGAAAAATTATTCAGGAAATGCAACGTGAAACCGGCGCGACAATTTCAATTGAAGAAGTCGACAACGTTGGTGTGGTTCAGGTTTTTGCTGATAATAAAGCTTCAATTGATCAGGCTGTTGGCCGCATTCGCGCGATTGCAGCACGTCCTGAAGTTGGCGAAATTTACGAAGGTAAAGTGAAGTCAATTATGCCATTTGGTGCATTCGTTGAAATTATGCCAGGAAAAGATGGGTTGCTTCATATTTCTGAAATTGACTGGAAGCGTTACGAAACGATGGACGGTATTTTCAAAGTAGGAGACGAAGTGCGTGTAAAATTGTTAGATATTGACAAACAAGGAAAACTGAAGTTGTCAAGAAAGGCATTGTTGCCGCGTCCTCCGAAACAGGAAGAGAAAAAAGAGGAAACTCTTTAATCAGCGTTTGATAAATAATACAAGCCGTCTCAGCGTCATTGCTCAGGCGGCTTTTTTGTGTGCGACTGTTTCGTCCAGTTTCTTAACGAAGCATCACCCAATCGATTAGTAATCAAATTTTTTCAGTTTAAGATACATACATTTATGATACACCGGATTCGTTGGCTATCTTAAATTATGGAAACACTATCATTAAGCAGTTCGAAAGGGAAATGGCTCATGGCATCCACTATCCTCGCGTCATCCATGGCTTTTATAGACGGAACTGCTTTGAATGTTGTACTTCCGGCGCTCCAAAAGAGTTTGAATGCAACTGGCGCTGATCTGTTTTGGATATTAAATGCTTACCTGTTAATGCTGGCATCTTTAATTTTGATTGGCGGTTCACTTGGCGACAAACTCGGCCGAAAGAAAATCTTTATGATCGGCATACTCATTTTTATTGCCGGCTCCGTTGCCTGCGGGTTTTCATCTACTGTTTTTATGCTCATATTGTGCCGGGTTGTTCAGGGAATTGGCGGAGCATTGATGATACCGGGTAGTTTATCTCTCATTTCATCAACCATTACCGGGAAGGAGCGGGGAAAGGCAATCGGCACATGGTCCTCAGCAACAACAGTAGTAACAATCGGAGGCCCTATTCTTGGCGGTGCATTGGCAGACGCCGGCTTGTGGCGTTACATTTTCTTCATTAATGTTCCTATTGGAATTGTTGCGCTTGCTATACTGTTTTTTAAAGTTGATGAAAACCGGGATAATGACAGTGACTCCTCAATTGATTTTTTGGGTGCAATTGCGATTGTCCTTGGGCTTGCAGCGCTGACTTTCGGATTTTTGCGTATGCCATCTGTCGGTATTTCGAATTGGCAGGTTTACTCAACGCTGGTTTTAGGACTTTTCCTGCTTGTAATTTTTATAATTATTGAACGGAAAAGTAAGTATCCGATGATGCCGTTAACGTTATTCAAAAATCAAACGTTTACTGGGGCCAATTTACTAACGTTCTTTTTATACGCCGGACTTGGTGCAGGAATGCTTTTTCTCTCCTTAAACTTGGTGCAGGCGCAGGCTTATTCTCAATTGCAATCTGGCTTGACTTTTTTACCCTTTACAATCCTGATGATTTTACTGGCAAGGATTTCTGGCGGACTGGCAGACAAATATGGACCACGACTGTTTTTAATTACAGGCCCGGCGATTGCAGGTTGCGGTTTACTTTGGCTGTCGTTTGTGAAACAAACGAGTGGCCCACAAGACTATTGGTCGACATTTTTTCCTGGCATATTAACTTTTGGTTTAGGAATGTCGTTAACAGTTGCGCCGTTAACAACCGCTGTGATGGGTTCGGCAGAGGATCATTTTTCGGGTACCGCATCAGGTGTCAATAACGCAATGACCAGGATCTCAAATGTTTTTGCGAATGCTATATTCGGTGCATTAGCCGTCCTGTTTTTCACTGCTGCCTTGCAGAAAGATTTAGACAAAACTTCTTTTTCGTCTGTTCAAAAAGAAGAGATCTTAATTCAGGCTGTCAATCTTGGAAATGCCAAAGTGCCTGATACAATTAATAAAAAGTGGAAAAATTCCGTTGAGCAATCCTTGAAGGATGGATTTATAACATCCTACGGGTATTTAATGAAATTAGCGGCAAGTCTCGCGTTTCTTGCTTCGTTAATGGCCGTAGTTTTTATTAGAAACAAACACATTAATACATAAAAAAAAGGGAGACAATTTTGTCTCCCTCGTGTTTCTATTTCTTAACTAATTATTCTACGCCTAATTTGGTCATCACCTCATTGCTCACTCCGGTTGAAGAATATCCTCCGTCATGGAAGAGGTTCTGCATCGTAACCATCCTGGTAAGATCTGAGAAAAGAGTGATGCAGTAATCGGCGCAACTTTCTGCATCAGCATTTCCAAGCGGCGAAATCGCTTGAGCATAATCAAAAAAGTCACCGAACCCTTTGATTCCCGTTCCGGCAGTGGTTTTAGTTGGCGATTGTGAAACAGTATTGATCCGTACCTTTTTTTCAAGACCGTAATGATATCCAAAACTACGTGCGATGGATTCCAGCATTGCTTTAATATCGGCCATATCTGTATAAAAAGGATAAGTTCGCTGTGCTGCCATATAAGTTAAAGCAACCACACTTCCACCCTCATTAATTGCATCTAATTTTCTCGCAACGCTTAACATTTTGTGAAAAGACAATGCGGAAATATCGATTCCTTTTAAAAAATAATCATAGTTGGATTCTGTGTATGGAATGTTTTTTCTCATGTTTACACTCATTCCTATCGAGTGTAAAACGAAGTCTACTTTTCCACCCAAGATCTCTTGCGACTGCGTGAAAAGATTTGTCAGATCCTCGACACTTGTTGCATCAGCCGGAATAACTTGTGAGCCTGTTTTTTCTGCTAATGAATTAATTTCACCCATGCGCATAGCTACAGGAGCATTCGTTAAAACAAACGTTGCGCCTTCTTCGTGTGCTTTTTCAGCTATTTTCCAAGCTATTGAATTCTCATTCAGCGCGCCTGTGATGATTCCACGTTTGCCTTTCAATAAGTTATAAGCCATAGTTTCAAATTTGGTGGGGCTAAGTTAATGTATATACTGTAAAGCTGAAAAGGAAAATGTACTCAGATTAACTTTCAAGCAGTTCTTTCGCATTTTGCAAAGCAGACTGCCCCGGATTTTTTCCACTTAGCATTTCTGCGATGTCTCCGATGCGTTCTTCATTGTTGAGTAGTTTAATATCTGTCAATGTTTTTTCCGCCTGTTCATTTTTGTAAACGCGGTAGTGCGCGTCGCCCTTACTGGCAATTTGGGGAAGGTGCGTTATTGCAATTACCTGCATACTTTCAGATAGTTCTTCCATCACTTTTCCAACTTTTAAGGCTACTTCGCCGGAAATGCCTGTATCGATTTCGTCGAATATAATGGTTGGAAGCGCAGTTTGTTTGGATATCAGTGACTTGATACTCAGCATCACCCTAGACAGTTCACCGCCCGAAGCCACTTTGTTCATTGGCGCCGGCTCTTGCCCTTTATTTGCCGAAAAAAGGAATTGAATCGTGTTCCTGCCGTTTTGATTGAACTGTCCTTCTTCTAATGTTTTGTTAATGATTTTTAACGTCGAATTTGGCATGCCAACCTGCCAGAGAGTTTCTATTATTTTGTTTTCTATAAAAGGAATGATCTCGTTGCGGCTTGCTGAAAGATTATCCGCAAGGACAGAAAGTTCAGCAAACAATTTTTCAGACTCAAGCTTTAACCGGGCTATTTCTTCATCGGCAAAAGAAATTGATGACAATTTTTCAGACAATTCATTTTGTATTCTGATTAGTTCGACTGAAGAAGTGACCCGGTGTTTTTTTTGTAGATTGTAAAGAATATTAAGGCGGCCGTTTATTTCCACTGCGCGTTCTTCGTTAAATTGAGTTTGCTGTTCAATATTCTCAAGGTCGAAACTGATGTCTTTCAACTCAATCAATACACTTTGCAAGCGATCGCTCAGCGATTCAACATCAGGGTGAAACTTTGCAGCCTGCTGCAACTGAGTACCGCTTTCTTTCAATTGTTGGAGTACCGACTGTTCATGTTCGTTTAAAATATAAACTGTCGCACTCAGATTTCGTTTAATTTCTTCAGCGTGATTCAGTGCATTCAATTCTTTTTCAAGTTCGGCTTCTTCACTTTCTGTTAGAGCAGCTTTTTCAAGTTCATCAAATTGAAACTGCAAATAGTCTAATTCCAGTTTCGCTTTGTCGCTCTCCTCAATTAACGAGTTCAGGTTTGACTTTGATTGTCGGTGATTTTTATATGCTTTTTGATATTGCTGTAATAGTTGCTGATGGTTAGCAATTGAATCAACAACAAGCAACTGGAAATTTTCGTCGTTTATTTCAATGGTTGCATGCTGCGAATGAATGTCTATTAGACGTTCGCCTAATTGTTTTAATATTGCCAGATTAACCGGAGTATCATTTATAAATGCTCTGGACTTTCCATCAGCAGATACTTCTCGTCGTAATACTGTTTCGGATTCATAGTCCAGGTCGTTTTCTGAAAAGAAATCATTCAGTGCATAATTCTTTACCTGGAAAAATCCTTCAATGATGCACTTCTTTTGCTGATTATAGAAGTATTTACTTTCAGTACGCTGGCCAAGAATTAAGGATAATGCTCCTAAAATGATAGACTTACCGGCTCCTGTTTCACCGGTAATAATATTGAGCTTATCCGAGAACGAAATATCAAGATTGTCAATTAGTGCGTAATTGCGGATAGATAAACGGCTTAGCATAGGTTGCTAAATTACTGAAATTACGCTTGGTATAAATAATGTTTGAAAATATAGCGAACGAGTATTTGAAGATCGGCTTTATTGGGATCTGCAAGTTAAGTGAGCCTGCTATTTTTTCAATAACTCGTATTTAGGAATATTTGGCGGATTAAGGGACGAAAGTAAGTTGTAAAGGTCCATTCTCGTTTTTGGATCTGCCTGGCCGGCGATATTTACTATCTCATCCGCCTTGGCCGTAAAAAACACCTGGTTTATTATTGATCCTTGTTTTTGCTTGTCGATAATTTGAAGGTCTGGAAGGCTGCTGAAAATTGCTTTACGGCCTTTTTCCAAATTGTCAGACATCACATCTAGTCCCTGCCGATGATAGGTATACAGCACCTGCCTCACTGGAGCGTAATCCCTGTTATTGAAATTTTCGGCTAACCAAAACCTGTTTCTCAGACTTTCAAATGCTTTCCAGCCAGTAAAACCGGCAGTTTGAGCGTTATTAACTACGGTTTGTGCCTTCACATAATAAGGAGATCCGGAAAAGCGTGAAAACGTGTCGCTGTCCATTCCTACAATAATATAAGCGTAGTAGGCCAGGAGCGAAGTCAGATTATTCAGATATGCCTGGTCTGAATAATCTAACGGCTGTCCCTGCGACCATTGAAAATTAAAATCCTTATCGCTGATATTTAAAACCGTTGAATTATAGGTAGTGCCGTAAACTGGCCGGCTCGATTGGATTTGTGCTTCAGCCTTGAAATTGGCTGATCCATCCCATTCGGTCACATTAATAACGAAGCTGCAATCGATCCGTTCCTGCGACTGCAGGTTGTCCGCACTCCATTTTCGGCCATTCAGAAAATCTCTAATTAACGATTGCAGTGACGTTAATGCCTGCTTATTTGTGTTTTGTACTTGGGGAGATAAAATTTGTACTCTTGCATTTAAGTCCTGGGCTGATAAATGACAAATGCCACCTGTGATAAAAACGAAGAGAACAAGGAGACGTTTCATTTTAATGCTTCTAGAATCTTATTGCAAATATCTTCAGCAACCTGATGTTTTGATTTTAAGCTAAAGTACTCTTTATGGTGGTCCCGGTCAATAATTGTGATTTTATTTTCATCCCCCTGGAAGCCGGCTCCGTGGTCATTTAACGAGTTTAGGACGATGAAATCGAGATTTTTCTTCTCTATCTTTTTGATAGCGTTGCTTTCTTCGTCGTTTGTTTCCAGGGCGAAACCTATGAGCAGTTGACCAGGTTTCTTTTGTTTACCTATCGTTGCAAGAATGTCCGTCGTTTTTTCGAGCTCTATTGCCAGATCGGCACTTTCTTTTTTTATTTTTTGCTGTGCAACGACTTTTGGACGATAATCAGCGACCGCCGCGCTCATTACTGTAACGTCGGCTGATTCAAAATTAGCCGATACTTCGTCAAGCATTTCAGCTGCAGAGGTTACCGGGATAAATTTTAAACCTGTATAAGTTAGTTTTTGGGACGTTGGACCGCTTACAAGTGTGACATCTGCTCCAAGCATATGCAGGCGTTCGGCAATTGCGAATCCCATTTTCCCGGACGAATGATTCCCTATAAAACGTACCGGATCAATGGCTTCAAACGTAGGCCCTGCTGTGACAAGCGCCGTTTTACCGGTTAAAGGAAGTTTTTTTTTTAGACTGGATTCGAGAAAATCAACGATATCTTCCGGTTCAGCCATTCGGCCTTCGCCAGTTAGTCCGCTTGCAAGTTCGCCTGTTCCCGGATTAATTAAGATATTCTTATAGGATTGCAGCTTTGCAACATTGGATTGTGTCGAATCGTGTTTCCACATATCCAGGTCCATTGCCGGAGCAAAATATACCGGGCATTTCGCCGAAAGGTAGGTTGCGCATAGTAAATTATCACAAATGCCGGTTGCAAACTTAGCGAGTGTGTTGGCACTTATCGGAGCAACGATCATTAGATCGGCCCATAGACCTAGCTCTACGTGATTATTCCATTCGCCGGTTTCAGCGTTGAAATAATTTACCAGGACGGGATTTTTGGAAAGCGTAGAAAGTGTGAGCGGAGTGATGAACTCAATTGCATCACGAGTCATTATTACTTTGACATTTGCGCCAGCTTTTACCAGTAAACGAGTTAAAGTAGCAGATTTGTAACTGGCTATGCTGCCACAAATGCCTAGTAATATATTTTTGTTTTGTAACATAGCGTTAATAGCCATGTTGCTTGTTAGCTTTGTTCTTTTGAAGGGTTGCGGTGGTAAACTTTACCATTTAAAAATTCGTCAACAGCAACTAGTGTTGGTTTTGGTAAACGTTCGTAGTGTTTTGAAATCTCAATTTGCTCGCGGTTTTCAAATACTTCTTCAAGGTTATCATTCGATGAAGCAAATTCTGAAAGCTTGCCATGGAGCTCTTCTTTCATGTTGTTTGATATCTGGTTAGCGCGTTTTGAAATAATCACGATTGATTCGTAAATATTTCCTGTTTCTTTATCCAACTGGCGTACATCACGAGTCACTGTTGACGTTGGAACGGTGTTTTTAGTAGTATTCATATCTTTTTATTAACCTTAATTTTTCTTGGCGCTGGCAGAGTCAGCTTTGTATGTCATTTCCTGTTGTGCTAATAGCTTTTTTACATTAGCCATATCCCTCTCAGCATCCTTTTTATAATCTGTCGCATCTTTCATATAAGTGCTTTGCGGATATTTATCTGTAAACTCGCTGTATTGCGAAAGTACTTCATCAAAACGCTCTTCCTGTTTCGTTTCTAAACTGTTTTTTGCGAACAAATATTGAGCCTTTATAGTAAGGAATTCCATTTCTTCGCCATATTTAGTATCGGGATAATCACGAAGAGCATTTTTAAAAGCGATTACTGCCGAACGGTAGTTTTGTGGATCATAACCGCCCATATCCAGGTATTGTTTCGCAAGCGTATATGCTTTTGTTTCCAGCTTATTGCGTAGATCATCAATGTATTTACTTGCCTCGGCAACACGAGTACTCTTTGGATACAGGTTGATAAATAATTGAAGGGCATCAATTGCTTTCAATGTATTATCCTGGTCAAGCGAATATTTCGGAGATTCCAGATAATAACAGTAAGCGCTCATGTAACGGCACTCCTCGGCTCTCGCACTCGACGGGTACGTATCGGCGAATACCTTAAATAAGTATCTGGCGGTTGTATAATCTTTTAATTTGTAATTTGTAAAAGCGCTGTAGTATGAAAGATCTTCCGCTTCAGATCTTCCGCGATAGCGTTGCAACAGATCATCAAATAGTATTTGTGCTTTACTATAGTCCTTTTTATTATAAAGGCGTATTGCCTCCTGATATTTTTTTGCTGTATCGTTGCTCGCTTTCAGTTTTTCGAACTTACTCTTACAACCCGATGAAACGGTTAATAATACTATAAAACTCCAGGCAATTAATTGCTTGTTTTTAAACATCCTGCAAAGATAGGTTAATTTAAATTATGTGTCAATTTTATTAAGGGAGCTAAATTATAGTATATGTGTATAATGTAAAGCGCTTTAACAAAGTTTAACACGTGCGGCTGTTATGCTCTTTGTTTGGGTATCTTGTTATATTATATAGGATGTTTTAATGACGGTCTATACTATACTATATATGTGTAATGATTTTGCAAAGCGATGCCTACGATACTTCGGTTATAGCAGCGGGCTTTCCGTTTATACCGCACGGGCATTAAACACTTGCCCGTATTTACTTCAATCTGGTTTAGAATGGAAGGACGTTGCTTGTCGGTTTCTTTAACCGCAGGCAGATATATTCACATCATATCAGTCATGAATATCCAACGATGCTCTATCAACACGAAACCATTACCTGTCAAATTCCCAGACTTTCGCTTATATATATATTACAAACGGGGCCCTCACATAGCTTTATGAACGCTGGAAGCGTTTCATTTAGAAAATAACTTACTGAGAGCGAGGGTAGAACGAGAAAGATGGTTAAAACTGTTTGCGT
>NZ_WVHT01000012.1 GCF_009834875.1 Hufsiella arboris
AATAATATCACCCTCCTGCCTCCCTCGAGGGAGGTGTGGCAGTGCGAAAACACATATTGTTCGAGTGATCAACGAATATTGTAGCAACGACCATTAACCTGGCACTTTATGGCCATTCAGCAGAAACTGTTCCTCCCTAGAGGGAGGCTAGGTGGGTGATTTAAATGGCATGAATAAATAAAAAAATGGCCTGTGACGACACAGGCCATGATATTAATTAACTAAACAACTATACGAAATCAAGGTACCGGGGGGCGGTAGCTGATGGTGTTATTTATCTGCCCCGGACACAGGTGCATGGGCTTTTAATATCTGGTTGTTTATTTGATTTATTTCATCTTCCACCCCATCTACCGAGAAACTGGCAGGTAGCTGAGACGGCGGGTATTTCTTAAAGGTTTCCAGGAACCCTACAGCATGGAAACCAAGCCAGCCGACGAGGTAGGCATTTTTAAAAATCCAATCATAATATTGGTCAGAAACCAGATCAGCTCTTTCATACGGATCCATCCGCAGATTAAATAATTTTGGCACCCTGTAGAGTATAAATGGATCTGACCATACTTTGAACCCACCTGGAGCTGACTGTTCGCGGAATACCGCTTTCCAGTTTTTATACCGGAAGCCAACCAGTTGCGCATCGTCATTGAAATAAGCAAATTCTTCCCGAAAGCTCTTATTTGTTTTTCCCGTCAGGAAGTCGAGCTGGTTATAACCGTCTAAGTGTACTTTGAATGTCTTGCCTCCGACACTGGTGCCGTTTAATAAACGCGTTTTTATATTTGTATCACCGGCGGCAGCCAATAGCGTAGGGAACCAATCAAGCCCTGCAAACATTTCGGTAGTGACAGTACCAGGCTGAATGTGACCCGGCCAACGCACAAATGCTGGTACACGATAAGCACCCTCCCAGTTTGAATTTTTCTCACTGCGGAATGGAGTTGTTGCAGCATCAGGCCAGCTAAATTGGTTGGGACCATTGTCTGTTGTAAATATTACGATGGTATTATCTGCGATTTTCAGCTCGTCCAGTGCTTTCAAAAGCTTACCTACGTCCATATCCATCTCTAACATTCCATCCGCATAATCATTGCCAGGCATGCCGCTTTGACCCTGCATAGAAGGGCGAATATGAGTAAAAGCATGCATACGGGTAAAATTCATCCAGCTAAAAAATGGCTTACCGCTTTGCACTTGTCTTTTCATAAAATCGATACAGGCGGCAGTAGTTTCGTCGTCAATGGTCTCCATCCTTTTGGTGGTTAAGGGACCAGTATCCTCAATTTTTCCATCTGCAGTGCAATGCAATACGCCGCGGGGTGTATTTGCTTTAGTAAAAGCTATATCGTCCTTTGGCCAATATGGTCGCTGAGGTTCTTCTTCCGAATCCAGGTGATACAGATTACCGAAAAACTCGTCGAAACCGTGTTTTGTTGGGAGATATTCATCTCGATCGCCCAGGTGGTTTTTACCAAACTGACCGGTGTTATATCCAAGAGGCTTTAAAGCCTGTGCAATTGTAATATCCCTTGCCTGCAAACCAACAGGTGCGCCAGGAATACCCACTTTAGATAAACCTGTGCGTTTAGCACACCTGTAATAAACGTCGATCTTCCAGCAGTACAACTGTTCTCGGCATAATAGTCAGTAAACATCATACCAGAGTGTGCTAAACCATCCAGGTTGGGTGTTTTATAACCCAGTACCCCAAATGAATAGGCACTGATATTGGTCTGGCCAACATCATCGCCAAAGATGACGAGGATATTGGGTTTACTTTGCGCCTGTGCTAACGAAATAAATCCGTTAAGCAGCAAGGCTGTTAAAGCACATTTAGTCAGCGGGAATATATTTTTCATATGGCAATGATTTTTGGTCTTTTATGTTGGCATTCAATTTTCCAAGGTATGGTAAGGAGTTTTAATTTCAAGTGCTTTCCTTCAGCGAGAAATCCTTTGCTATAAAATCAAGCAATGTCAGATCTAATTCGCGCTCGGCTTTTCACTCATTTTATGTATTACTTCGTCAAGGTTAAAGCTGGCGGGTTTTTGCCTAGGCGGGAATTCTCTGAAAGTAGATAACCATTTGCCTACGAACGCCTGGGCCCCATACAGAAAGAAGATATTCTTCGCCTTCCAG
The DNA here is from genome assembly GCF_009834875.1 of Hufsiella arboris. Lineage (GTDB taxonomy): Bacteria > Bacteroidota > Bacteroidia > Sphingobacteriales > Sphingobacteriaceae > Hufsiella_A > Hufsiella_A arboris. The sequence goes on from NZ_WVHT01000012.1 coordinate 2,140, forward strand.
TCAGGGTACCAAGAAGACTGAGGCCCACGCTCAAAAGGATCTGCATACAGGTCGTATATCATAGGAGCTCTAAGTCTTTCATAGTTTCTGTCCCAAATTGCGAGCCCGGTATTGTATTGTTCTATAAATGCCAGTTTCCATCGTCCGTAACGCACGGCAAAAAGATCGCCGTCATCGCTCCAGTAAAGAAATTCCTTTCGGGGATCTTCTTTTACATCTCCTTTCAAAAAAGGCAGCATGTTATACCCGTCCAGGTGAACTTTGAAAGTTTTGTTTCCGGCCGCATAACCTTTAAGGCATTTTTGAACGATATCTGGTTCACCCGCAGCGGCGCAAAAAGTGGGTATAAAATCTTCGTGTGCAAATATATCGTTTGAAATAGTGCCGGGTTTAATAACACCAGGCCATTTGATGAGTGTTGGTACACGATAACCACCTTCCCAATTGGTCGCTTTTTCTCCGCGAAAAGGTGTGCTGCCACCGTCGGGCCAGCTCATCATCTCGGCCCCATTATCAGTAGTGAACACAACAATCGTATTATTCGCCACGCCCAGTTTTTCAAGCTCTGCCAGCAATTTACCTACATTATCATCCAGTTCCGTCATTGCATCTGCTTCTAAACCCAGACCTGTTTTACCTTCATATTGCGGACTCAAATGGGTGAAAATATGGCATCGTGTAGAGTTGTAATAACAAAAGAAAGGCTTTTTTTCTTTGACTTTCCTGTCCATAAAGTTGATTGCGGCGCTTGTAAACTCTTCGTCAACTGTTTCCATCCGTTTTTTTGTAAGCGGTCCGGTATCCTCTATCTTTCCATCGGCAGTTGATTTGATAACTCCGCGTGGACCAAACATTTTTTTGTAATTGGGATCTTTAGGATAATTGGGTGCTTCCGGTTCTTCTTCCGCGTTCAGATGGTAGAGATTGCCAAAAAACTCATCGAACCCATGATTACTAGGCAGAAATTCATCTTTATCACCCAAATGGTTTTTACCGAACTGGCCCGTGGCATAACCAAGCGGCTTCAGCAATTCTGCCACACTCGGATCCTTGGCACTCAACCCTATATTTGCACCTGGCATACCAACCTTTGTCAATCCGGTACGAATTGGCGATTGCCCGGTAACAAAGGCCGCCCGGCCTGCTGTGCAACTTTGCTGGCCGTACCAGCAAGTAAAAAGGGCGCCTTCATTTGCAATACGATCTATATTAGGCGTTTTATACCCCATCATACCACGATTGTAACACCCTGCGTTATACCACCCGATATCATCTCCCATAATAACCAGGATATTCGGCTTGTTTTGCGCATCAACTTGTAATGCAATTGCGGTCAGCGTTATGGCAACGGCGACATTAGTAAGTAAATTAAATTTAATTTTCATAGTCCTTTGTTTTGAAATCCTTCACCGGTCACCTGATCTTTCCTGTATTAATTATTTGATTTTTATCACTTTACCGTCCGGGGCGATATAAACTTTCTTTTTTGTACTGCCTTTACTGGCGGTCACTTCGTAGTACTCCTTGCCGCTTCCGCCTTCCTGTTCGGTTTTGTAATAGGTAGACTTATCTATTTTCCAGCTTTTATAGTCGCCCTTTGCAAGGTCTCTTAATGATTGTTTAACAGCATCCGGCAGCGTGGCTTCGCTCCTTTTGTACTTGTACATCTCTACTTTGCCGTCCTTATCAAAGAGCCCGTAATATTTTGCGTTGTTCTGGTAAAAGCTCACTGCGTAATGTCCTACATCTTCTCCAGATGTCAGGTTATAATCTTTGCTTACCGCCCAGCCGTTTTCAACGCCTGAAGCAGGAACCTCGTAGTATTTGACAGACTTGGCGTTCGGAAACTTTTCCTGGATCGCTTTAGTGATTTCTTCCGACGATACGGTTGAGCCCGCTTTTTTTGATCCGGTGATCACGACATCATCCTGTGCGAATAATCTGGCGCTTGTCAGTAAAACTGCAACCGCCAGTACAGCTAACTTTTTCATAACAGTGGTTTTTAGTTTATGAGATTTAAAATTTAAAGTAGTTCTCTGCATATTTAATTTACAGGGCGGCCAGACGGGCAATGGCGACGAAGCGAGAGTAAAATTATTATGGTGGCAAAGCACAAACGAATTATTTGCCGGAAAGTCGGTTTCACTTTCTAAAATGGAACCGGCAGAAGCGGTTAATCGGTCAATTTCCTACAGCAGAAGCTTCGGACTAGTCAATTGATTTTGGAGAAACTTGCTTTTCAGAAAATTTATTGATAAAACCTTCGCTTACATTTGGATTAATAGGCTATACCATTTACAGTTTCGCGCGCGTCTTAAAACATCTCAAATAGTGATGAAATTATCCCATTAGGTTTTGAAAAAACAAATACAGTATTTCAAACCTCGGTAGCCCGGCTTTACGTTTTACTCCTCGCCCACTTCACTTGTCAGCGCACTGCTGCGGGGTATCACTGCAATCCGGTTTAAACCGAACAGATATTGCACAAAAAGCGTTTTGGCTGCGGTTATTTCGCCATGAAAATTTGTCCTGTGTATGATAAGGGACTACTGGAACCGATAACGAAGCAACTTGCTTTTCACTATTGTTAATCGCTTCAATCCTTTAGATTAGAATGCCTCATTAGGCGAAAAGAAAAACCACTGGAGTCATATTTGCCACGTGCATAATCCAGGCAAAGTTTTGACCGAGACCCTTTGGTAAACAAAATAAGCAGTCCGGCGCTAACAGACGGTTCGATGTATTTGAACAAGTTACTATTATTCGCATTGGAGTAGGGGCTTCATGGCATCTTTTCAAGCGCGCAAGACCGAGATCCGGGGCATTGCTGCTCCTGCCCGGGATAATTTCGAACATTTCAACCTGTAACTGATTTTACGTCGTCTCCCGGCTACATTCGGTTACCCTATTCAGGTATTTTTAAACAGATCACATGATTATACATTAAATGTGAAAAGTAATCGCTATCTTGTAAGCTTTAACAAAACACAACTATACAATATCTCTCTCGAATAAGCTCTCATATTAATCCCACCAGCTTTAAATTCTCCACAAGAGCATCTATTTCCCGGTGACAATCATTTTCTCATGTCTATACTTATTTTTTTTATTGGCCACTGGTTTCTTTCCCTGTTTTTTCAAACTTTTTTCCAGCACCGTTATGCATCTCACAGGATGTTTACAACAAATAAATTTTGGGAGCGTGTATTTTATCTTATGGCCTACATCTTTGAAGGCGCCTCATTTTTAAATCCGCGGGCATACGCTTTGATGCATCGCGAACACCATGCTTACAGCGATACTGAAAAGGATCCGCACTCACCGCACTTTTTCACAGATGTATATCAAATGATGATTGCTACGGCCAAAACCTTTCGCGATCACGTTAAGAGAACTACCGACTCGGAAGCTAAATTTCCTGGACACTATCCTGAGTGGCCGCTGATCGACCGCATAGGGTCATCAATCTTGTCCCGGCTCCTTTTTGGGGCGGGTTATACCTGGTTTTACATCGTTTTCGCTACCGAATGGTGGATGTTCCTGCTTTTGCCGATTCATTATGTAATGGGGCCGGTTCATGGCGCGATCGTTAACTGGTGCGGACATAAGTATGGATATTCAAATTTTGACAACAACGATAAATCGAAAAACACAACACCTTTCGATTTTCTGATGCTTGGCGAGCTATTTCAAAATAATCATCACCGCCACCCTAACAGCGCTAATTTCGGCAAGAGGTGGTTCGAGATCGATCCTGTTTTTCCGGTAATGAAACTCCTGCATATCTTGAGAATCATAAAATTGCGAAAAGCAGCCTGATAGAATTGCTGGTTGATAGCTCGAAATAATTTTAGCTCTTAAATTCTACACTGACATAGGGTTGTCAGTACGAAGCTATAATTTGCCTGAAACCAAAATTCATCATCATGAACGAAACAGCAATCAGCAAGCTTGAAATTATCAGTTCCGCGGAATTACTTAAACATTGGCAAGGACATCGTAAGCTCACAAGGCAACTAATTGAGCGATTTCCAGAAAACGAACTTTTCAGCTATTCCATCGGCGGCATGCGAACATTTGCACTGCTGGCACATGAACTTATCGGCCTCAGCGGTCCGGGCATTAAAGGAATCGTTACAGGCGACTGGACCGCTTCCCCGGAAATGGATCATTTCGGAGGAAATCTGACAAATGAAACGAAAGCGGATCTTTTACGAATCTGGGACGAAGTAACTGCTTTATTGGATGCATACTGGCCGCAGATCAGCGCTGAACGTTTTCATGATCAGGTTGTGGCGTTCGGGCAATATGAAAATTCGGTCATTTCAACAATCCTTTATTTTATCGATAACGAAATTCATCATCGCGGACAGGGATATGTATATCTGCGATCCCTAGGCATTGAACCGCCCGCGTTCTGGGACCGGCCTTTTTAAAACGGAAAGGCCGCTTAATTATTAAGCGGCCTTTTTCGAAGCAGGATAAGTCTTTTATCCTTCATCTTTAAATCCCCACGTTATTTCATGCTGTCATGAATTTTCTCGATCGCACTTAAATGCGTTTGCACAACCGGAGCTGTCTTTGACGCGAAGGCTTTCAATTCGGCATCGCTGCCATTGTCGGCCTCGCCCTTCATCATATCCAGCACTTTTTTATGTCCGTCAACCATTGCGTCAGCGTAAGCCTTGTCAAATTCGGCGCCGCTTTTCTTGCTAAGGTCATCCATTTTCTTCTGATGTTCCTCATCTACCGTTGTCGGCAAGGTGATGTTCTTCTGCTTGGCAATGGCCATTAGCTCGTCGTTAGCTTTGCTATGGTCGGCAACCATCATATTGGCGAAGTCTTTAATCTGCGCATTAGCGGTTTTTTCAAGTGCCAGTTTTCCTAAAGCAACTTCGGCCATACCGGCAACAGCGGCATCGGTTGCAAATTTCGCATCGTCGTTAGTAACGGCGATACCTCCGGTGTTCATCGCGTTGGAAGTTGTGTCCTTCGTTTTGTTTAAACTGTCGGCCGTTTCCTTGGCATCTTTCGGCCCGTTATTACATGCCTGAAAAGCAAGTGCGGCAACTGCGACCATTAATAGATAATTTAACTTTTTCATTTTCATAGGTGTATGGTAATAAAGCTCTAACAGTTGCGGGCATTCTTAGTTTTTTAAAAAAATTCACTCCTTAACGTCACTCTTGTTTTTGTAACATTTTTATTGCAGTTTTAAACACCAATTGTAATAAACTAACCCAACGCTAAACAAACAAGACGTTCGCCACTGAGTAAGACCAAGTAACCGCTTTACTTAATTCATGTAACCGCTTTACCGCGCTCTCAACTTCGTTTTGCTGTTTTTCAACTGCGGGTTCAATTTCTATTGTCATGCCTCAGCGCTGACCAGTCAATCCTTATTTCTTAATAAACTAACTAAATTATGCCTCACATAGCACTTGAGCCTCATCTTCCGGGGATTACAGGCTTGCTGGAATACCGCAAAGAAACGGGCCAGCCAATACGTGATCTGACACAAATCTTACTGCGTGGACCTTCGACACTTTCCGAGGCCGAAAGGGAGTTGATAGCAACTGTCGTGTCCAACGAAAATCAGTGCAAATTTTGCACCACCGCACACACAGCAGCTGCGGACCGCCTGCTCGGCGAACACGAAACGACACAAAGCATTAAAAATGATATTTCGTCCGCTGCGCTCAGCGATAAAATAAAAGCTCTGCTGCAGATCGCTGCTCTTACTGCACGGAGCGGCAAACTAGTGACCGAAGAAGTGATCGGCAAAGCGAAAGCTGCCGGAGCAACAGATCTTGAAATCCACGATACGGTGCTTATTGCCGCTTTATTTTGTCTCTATAACCGGTACGTTGACGGAATGGCGACCGCTCTCCCGGAAAATGAAAGCTATTATGACACACTCGCCGAACGACTTGTAAACCACGGTTACACACGCCTGCCACAGGGATATGACCATTTAAAAAAATAAACTAAACCTAAACAAACTATGAAACGAATACTACTTATCATTATACTTTTCTCGTCGCTTGGCCTGTATGCGCAGCAAGCAAAGATTAGCGGGACAGCGTCCGACAGTTTAACGGCCAAACCGTTAAGCGGTGCCAGCATTAAGGTAAAAGGGAAAACCAACGGCACTACCACAGACGCGCAGGGAAATTTCTCGTTGAATATTGCCAATCTAAAGTTTCCTTTATTACTATCGGTATCATCAGTAGGATACGAAAACAAGGAGATCCTGGTAAATAACGCCGGCGAGGCTGTGCGTATCACTTTAAACCAGCAGGTTGTGCTGCTTAACGAGGTTGTAACAGCAGCCAGCCGCGTAAGTGAAAACATCCTCCGGTCACCGGTAAGTATTGAAAAACTAAACCTGAAAGGTATCAAAGAAAACCCTTCGTTAACGTTTTACGATGGCTTGCAAAGTTTAAAAGGAATGGAAGCCGTTACCAGCAGTTTAACTTACAAACAGGTTAATTCGCGGGGTTTTAACAGTACCGGCAATCCACGATTTCTACAGCTGGTAGACGGAGTTGATAACCAAACCCCGGGTTTGAATTTTGCAGTAGGTAATATGTTCGGCGCTTCGGATATTGACGTAGAAAGCGTCGAAGTTATTCCCGGTGCGGCTTCTGCACTTTATGGCCCTGTGGCATTCAACGGCGCATTGCTTATGCACACAAAGGATGCTTTTCAATACCAGGGTCTTACGCTACAAGCTAAAACCGGCATTAACCACCTTAATGAAAGCGCCACCGGATCTAAAGGCTTATATGACCTCGCTCTGCGTTATGCAAAAGCCTTCAATAACAAGTTCGCATTTAAGATCAACGCGTCCTACCTGAGCGGAACAGACTGGTACGCGACAAATTACACGGATGTAAGCGCCCTCACACCTGCCAATATGCGCGGTCCGGCTAATCCTGGAAAGGACGCGCTTAATATCTACGGAGACGAAGTGTCAAAACCAATAGATGGCGTTGGCCTGGTATCACGCACCGGCTACGAAGAAAAGGACCTGATGAATTACGATGTTTACAGCCTGAAGCTGAATGGTGCATTGCAATACAAAATAACCGATAAGTTGCAGGCCATTTACCAGTACAATTATGGACGGGGCACAGCGAGCTATTCCGGCAGCAGCCGTTTTGATCTGAATAATTTTGTACTGCAAACACACCGCCTGGAATTAAAGTCGAACAATTTCTTTGTTCGCGGATACACCGTGATAGAAAATTCGCACGATTCATATAATACACGTTCACTGGCGCAATTTATAAACCGCGACTGGGTTCAGGATCTTACCGGCAAGGTTGTAAGCCCAGACAAAGCCGATAACACTTGGTTCGACCGTTACACAGCAGCATTTAAGGGGGAGGTTAACGGAGTGAACGCCCAAAACCATGGCGCGGCCAGAGTCTTTGCCGACCAGGGAAGATTCTTGCCAGGAACAGCAGCTTTTAATGATGCAAAAGACGCTTCAATTCACAATTATGGTTTAAGCGGCGCCGGCGTTTTCAGCAATAGCAAATTTTACAATGCAGAAGGGCAGTATGATTTCCGGTCTGCCGTAAAAGTGATCGACCTCCTTGCCGGGGCAAGCTTTCGCTACTATGACATGTTCACTAATGGCAGTCTCTTCGACGATAAAGACAACAAAGTTACCATTAAAGAGTTCGGAGCCTTTGTGCAAGCAGGAAAAAGCCTGATCGATGATAAGTTACGCCTGTTGGCATCGATACGTTACGATAAAAACGAAAATTTCGATGGCTATTTTACGCCAAGGGTATCGGCGGTGTACACTGTTGCACGCAATCATAACTTCCGCGCATCGTACCAAACCGGCTTCAGGAATCCGACACCGGTCGATCAATTCATCCACCTGAACGTAGGCCCTATCACCATCCTCGGCGGCGCTCCAAAGAACAGTGAAAATCTTACCGTTTATCAGAATTCATTTACCGCAAGCTCATTTGGCGCATTTGCAGGAGCATTCGGAAAAGACTTAGCCGGAGGAAAACCTTTTCCGCAGGCCGTAGCAGATAATAAAAATTTACTGCAGAAATCAAACGTACCCTACATCAAACCCGAACAACAAAAAGCCTTTGAAGTAGGCTACAAAGGACTACTTGCCAATAAGCTCATGATAGACCTGAACTATTATTACAGCGCCTACACCAATTTCATCCTGAATACCACAGTAAATGCACCACAATCCAGCGTATATACCGCCGACGGTTCAATAAATCCCATCGCTGCTGCCGAAGCCTTGAGCAGTACGACCAGTCATTTTTACCAGCTTTACACCAACGCGCCCGACAAAGTTTCGGCACAGGGCGGAGGTGCCGGGCTTACGTGGGTGCTTCCACGGAACTATACACTCGGTGGCAACATAACTATCGCCTCCTTTAACCTGCGAAATGCAAACCCCAACAATGTGGCGGCTTTCAATACGCCCAAATACAGCACCAATCTGACATTTGCCAACGGCAATGTCCTGCACGGATTTGGCTTTAACCTCAACTGGCATTGGCAAAGCGGATTTGACTGGTACGGTACCTTTAACGGCAACCGCCCCGGAAGGATCGACGCTTACTCATTGGTGGATATGCAGGTTAATAAAAAACTCCCGAAGGCAAACGCGACGATCAAGCTTGGCGGAAGCAATATTTTCAATAACCAGGTCTACCAGGCATATGGCTCTCCGTCTGTTGGTGCAATTTATTATGTATCGTTAACCTTTGAAAACCTCCTTAAATAATGGAAACGCTTTTAATTAACCCTCCGGAGGTCGTACGCCGAAAAACGTTGTACCTGTTTCCGCTATTTATATTATGCTTTCTGAGCAGTGCTTTCGGCGGATCGGTTTCTACACTGATGTCTGTTTACCTGCCGGTCGTTGTACAAGACCTGCGGGGCGGGCAGAACGCCGAACAGCTAAGCTACATTAGCGGCTACATCAATTCACTGTTCATTTTTGGCTGGGCTATCGGCGGATTTTCATGGGGGCTGATAAGTGACAGAACCGGCCGGAAGAGCGCTTTACTGATGGCGATTTCCTGCTATGGTATTTTCACAGTATTGACAGGGTTTATGCCGAGTTGGCTGGGCCTTGTGATTTGCCGTTGCCTGAGCGGATTTGGCGTGGGCGGCGTGTTGGTCGTGTCGTTTACTTTGATAAGCGAAGTTTGGCCTGCTAAAAGTAAGGCGGTTTATACGGGCATTTTATCGATCGCCTTCCCGATTGGAATCTTCTCTGCCGGACTGATCAATTATTTTGTATCATCCTGGCGGGAAGGTTTCCTTATCGGATCGCTGCCTCTTGCGCTTGCGTTAATCGGATATTTCATTATCGATGAATCGGATGTCTGGACGACACACCGCACGGAAAAGCTACACAGCAAACTGATCGACAACAGCCTGTTTTCGGCGACCAACAGACAAGACCTTCTAACTGGCTCTGTCATATTCGGCACCATGCTTATCGGTTTATGGGCCATATTTTCCTGGCTTCCTACATGGGTTCAAACCCTGGTAAACGATGATGGCCAGAAGGAAAGAAGTTTAAGTATGATGTTCCTTGGTATGGGCGGGTTGGTAGGCGGCTTTTTTTCCGGCTGGCTGTTAAAAAGCGCAGGCATGAAACGATCTCTGATTATTTGCTTCACTGTTTGCGCAGTCGTTTCCTTTATTCTTTTCAAAACGAACGATAGATTTTCGCAGGTTGTTTACGCGGAGATAGCGGTGCTTGCATTATTTTTCGGCGCCAGCCAGGGCATTTTATCAGTTTATATTCCCGGCTTGTTTAAAACAGGTATTCGTGCTGCGGCAACCGGCTTTTGCTTCAATGCCGGCCGACTGTTCACCGCGGCCGCCGTACTTTTTGTCGGCCTGCTTGTAAATGAGCTTGGCGGTTATGGGAACGCTTTGTTCATATTTTCACTTGTTTTTCTGGTTGGACTGATTTGCGTTCTGGCGCTGAAAATAAGTGATGAAGTTACTGCCCATACCAACAGTAAAATACCAGAAGCTAATATTATTACCGATAACGAACTTTGATTATGGCACATATCGAATTAAACAATGATCTCCCCGGAATAAGGGGACTGATGGCTTTCCGGCCTGAAACGGAAAGGCCCTTAAATTTACTTGCGGAAACGCTCCTGCGTGACGATAATAACTCTTTGAGCCGCGGCGAACGCGAACTCATTGCGACTTATGTTTCATATCTGAATGATTGCTTTTTTTGCCAAAATGTCCATGGCGCTCTTGCCGGACATTACCTGAAGTGCAATACCGATGAAATCGATGAAATAAAAAATAATTTTAATTCCGTCAACATCAGCACTAAGCTGAAAGCCTTATTGGACATTGCAGCAAGCGTACAAAAAGGCGGCAAACACGTAAGCGGTGAGCAGATAGCCGTGGCAAAAAACGCACGTGCAAGTGATGTGGAAATCCATGATACGGTTTTAATCGCCGCGGCATTTTGCATGTTCAACCGCTATGTCGACGGGCTAGCCACCTGGGCGCCTCAGGACAGGCAGTTTTATGTTAACAGGGCTCCGCAACGAGCCGAAGAAGGATATTTGGCGAGCGTTTTCAAATAGTTCTGTATCAGCCGGACAATTCATATGAATGTCCGGCTGATCAGTTTGTACATTCCTTAAACATCCTGATATTAGCGGAGTGAAAATCCTTTGCTGCCTATTGACGTTTTATGTATTGCTCCTTGCTGTAAAGCCATGCTGCATAAATGATTCATGCGGCGATAACTCTGCTAAAAAAGAACTTCAAAAAGGTAATGACTGTAACGTTTGTTCTCCGTTCTTTTCATGCGGTACATGCAACGGTTTCGTAATAAATCCGTCACAGGAAAAGGGCGCGTCTCTTTCGGCCTCTGTTCCCAGAAAATCATATCCGGTATACCTGACCCCCTTTTTTCAAAAAGTCACTTTAAAAATTTGGCAACCGCCCAAGTTAGTCTGACAGGTCAAATTCTCAATTTTCCTAACGACTAATTTACATTAAATGAAAACTACATCGCTGCTCATTGCAGTATTATTATGCCATATAAGTTCGTTTGGTCAATACGCATTTCGGGGAAAAATCCTTGACAAAACCAGCGGACAGCCATTGCCAGGCGCGACATTCAGCTTTACAGACCTAAAACGTTCAATGGCGGCTAACGACACGGGGGTAGTTGAGTTTTCGGGCATACCAAGCGGTTTGCACAACATTCGGATCAGCTATACAGGATATGAAATCCTTTTTATCCGCGCCAACGTAACAGGCGAACAGGATTCTTTACAACTGTTTTTGCTAAGCGCCAGGAACGAATCGGAAGATAATGAGTTGAATCAGGTGATTATAACTGCTACGCGCAGCGGCCTGGATCTCGCAAGCACACCGACCCGTGCAGAAGTGGTGAATGGCGAAGAGCTTCAAGAAAAGGCAAACATGAAACCTGGCGACATTCGTATGCTACTGGCAGAAACGACGGGGATTCAAACGCAGCAAACTTCTGCGACAAGTGCCAACGCCAGCATCCGCATTCAAGGCCTGGACGGAAAATACACCCAAATAATCCGGGATGGTTTTCCGCTTTATTCAGGGTTTTCGGGCGGCTTAGGCCTGTTGCAGATAGCTCCTCTTGATTTAAAACAGGTGGAAGTAATCAAAGGTTCATCATCTACCTTATATGGAGGAGGCGCAATTGCTGGCTTGGTGAACCTTGTTTCAAAAACACCCTCCGAAAAACCGCAGCTGAACGTTTTATTGAACGCAACATCTGCGCTTGGTTTCGACGGCAGTGCATTTTACTCGTGGCGATCCGAAAATATCGGAACTACGATTTTTGCCGCCTATAACCATGGCAATGCCTACGATCCCGCAAATATCGACCTTACAGCTATTCCTAAGTACGACCGGGTTACATTAAATCCAAAGGTTTGGTTGTACCTCGGTAAAAATACGACTATTAATGTCGGAGTGAACGCGATGAGTGAAAATCGAATTGGGGGCGATCTCCATTATATCAAAGGCGATGCCTCCTCCGATCATTCATATTTCGAGCAAAACAAAACGGGACGTATCAGTACGCAGGCAGGCTTTGATACCTGGCTTAATTATCAGAGCAAACTCAGTGTAAAAAACAGCCTCAGTTATTATGACCGAAAAATGCAATTACCGGATTATATCTTTTCAGGAAAGCAGTTTTCAACTTTTAGTGAAGCTAATTACGCATACAACGGTGTGAAAGCCGAATGGATAGCCGGCTTGAATTTTTATTCAGATCATTTTGCCGAAGACAAGCAGATTTCTTTTCCCTTGCGCAGTTACTCCCAAAATACATTTGGAATATTTTTGCAGAATACATGGCGGGTTACTGAAAAACTCAGCCTGGAATCTGGTTTGCGTGGTGATTACCATACCGATTACGGTTTTTTTGTCCTGCCACGGTTAGCCGGACTTTGGAAGATCAATCCGTATTTATCAACCCGGATTAGCGGTGGTCTTGGTTATAAACCACCAACTATCTTTACCGAAGACGCGGAACGTATACAGTTCCGAAATGTATTACCGATTGATGTAAACAACACAAAAGCTGAAAGATCGTACGGCGCAAATATCGACCTTAATTATACAGTCAGGCTTGTTAACGACAAGGTCGGATTTTCAGTTAATCAATTGTTTTTTTACACCAGAATAAAAGACCCGATTATTTTAACATCGCTGGATAACGGATATTTACAATACCTGCAGCCACAGGGCGATCTGCATACCAAAGGACTGGAAACCAATGCCAGGATAATCACCGGGAATTTCAAGTTGTTTATCGGCTATACGTTCGCTGACGTAAACCAGCATACAAACGATCTTTTCCGACAGTATCCGCTTGTATCAAAACACCGGCTTAATAATGTATTGATGTACGAACTAGAAGACAAATGGAAAATCGGTCTTGAGGCTTATTACTTTAGCAGGCAGCAGCTGAACGATGGTACAACTGGAAGAAGTTACTGGACAACCGGTTTTATGGCAGAAAAGATCTGGGAGAAATTTTCGCTGTTCATCAATTTTGAAAATTTTACCGATACACGCCAAACGCGCTTTGGAAGTATTTATACCGGCAGTATAACCAATCCGGAATTCAAAGATATTTATGCTCCGCTTGACGGCTTTGTAATAAATGGAGGAATTAAATTGAATTTTGACTAAACGAAAGAATGAGCCGGCTGACAGCTTCCGTTCAGGCCAGCTCATTAAGCATTATTTTTTTAAAGCTTTCAGCAGTTTATATTCGGCTATCGCTGTCAGCAAATTCTCCACAATTTCGGCCCGGCCCTCATTGGAGTTCATGTATTTTTCTTCTTTCGTGCTGCTGATATACCCAATTTCCGTGAGTACGGCCGGCATTCCGGCGCGCGCCAATACTGCCAGGCTCTGCTCCCGAACGCCCAGGTTATTCCTGTCCGATTTTCCGAATTGCTCCTGGATTTTTGAAGCGAGGGCCAGGCTTTGTTTGCGGAATTGATTTTTCATCAGCGAAAAAATGATCAGACTGGCAGGATCCTTAGGATCATAACCGTCGTAGTTTTTCTTATAATCCTTTTCGAAAAGGATAGATGCATTTTCCCGGATAGCGACATCCTGCTCGTCCAAGCGCCCGGAGCCGGACACATAGGTTTCCGTTCCGCTAAACGTGCTGCGCCCGGCTTTTTTAAGCGGCAGCGAGTTGCAATGAATAGATATAAAGACATCGGCTTTTGCTCGGTTCGCTATGCCGATACGGTCATAAAGCTTTACGTAAACATCAGTTGTCCGGGTGTAAATAACGCGCACGTCACTAAAGCGTGCTTCTATTGCTTTACCCAGCGCAAGTGCAACTTTTAAAGTAATTGATTTTTCAGCAGAGTATTCCCCGCTCGCTCCCCTGTCCTGGCCACCATGCCCGGCATCAATTACAATTGTTTTCACTTTCCCCGATGCGACCTGGCTAAAAGCAGGCTTCTGCGCACAGAGAGTCGTGAGAAAAATCAGTACCAAACAGGGAAATTTTGAGAGTTTTTTTGTCATTAATATCGTACAGTTTGCTGCCTTTCCAGTCGTTAAAAAAATTACACGTTGCACCGCATTTTGTTTCAACCACCACCGTAAAGGGCTCAAAATGCATAAAAAACAATTAAATCGCCTAAAAATGTTGCTTTATGTGCTGAAAAATTTGAATTTTACACGAAACATTATATACCTTTCGACATGGAAAAATTTTCAAAATTAAAAGAGCTTATCGCATCGGTAGAAGCGGACGCAGAAAAATTTTATAACAATTCTAACAACGCTGCAGGAACACGCGTTCGTAAAGCTATGCAAGATTTAAAAAACCTGGCTCAGGAAATCAGAACTGAGGTTACAGAAATTAAAAACAAAGCATAGTCTAAAGAAACAAGAAGAGCCCTTAATGGGCTCTTCACTTTTATATCACCTCTCAGAATCGTGTCGATTCTCACACTCTAAAAATATTTTTCGATCGTCAGCCCATAAGTAAACAACAGGTTTTCTTTATTTGTGCGAGCAAAATGATTATAAGTTAGCGAGCTTGTCAGGCCCAGCCACTTTCTAAGCTTAATTTTTAAGGCAGTATTGCCCTTTATAATGTAGTCACTTTTGTACTGCAGGGAATTTTGCAAAAAGCCAGTGCCCGAAAGCACGATGATTTCTTTAACCGTCCATTTAAAAGATAACCTGAGTGAATTACGAAAAGTTGTATATCGTTCCCGGGTGCTGTCATCCAGGAACAGATCACTTGTTTCAAACAGAATTCCGTCACTGATATTTAAATAATTATTGTCATTATTAACCAGATTGTATGCGGCACCTATGCCGGTTTGCAACTGATTGTTAATTTTAAGCGAATAGCTCGTGGTATAATTTCCCAAACCCCAGTAATAAAGTTTCGTGTTTTTAGCGTAAAGATTAAAATCAAGCGTCGCGGTATAATCATTATTGGTAAGCCGCGAATCCTGGTTGCCATATAACCAGCTATTGGAAGCGTTTAGCGTAACTCGTTTCTTCTTGACACTAAACCTTAAGGCATTGTTAAGCAGGTATGAATCGGCATCATCCGTTTTATTGATATTTCCCCCTAACGTAAAATTGACATAGTAATGAGTGCTGTCGGTAAATTGTGCGAATGAAAGCAGGTGACAAAGTATAAAAAAGAAAAGCATACATCCTTTTTTCATAATAAATACGAGATAGTTCTTTCTGGCTCCATTTACTACTGAATAGCCTGATTAAAGTTTTCAAAAAAGCAATTGACGGCTTCTGAAGACGAAATGACTAATTAAAAAAACAGGAAATGAATGCTTTTTCATACACCTTATTTAATTATCCGGGAATTTCAAGCAACATGGAGGGTTTCCGGCACTTGGCACAACTTTCGCATTAAGCTTAACAACTAAAACTTAAAAACATGGATACTACATTAAACCTAGATACGCTAACAGCAGCATTTGATAAAGAGTTGAAAGAATTATTAATGGCCGATTTAAAAGCTTTCAAAGCGAGGAAGAATAAAGGCATCAACCAGGGCAAAACTGTAAAACAGGCAGCCTGACCATATATACAATTATCTACGAAAACAACGCAAAAGCCCTTTCGGGCTTTTTGTTTTTTATGGTAATTTAAATGCAGATGAATGGCTTATTGGTCGAGCGACTTTAACCAGTTATCGGCTTCTTCTTTTTCAGTAAAGAACCTGGTTATTAAATTTCCGACGGCGATATCGATACTTTTCTCAGCAGACATCCGGCTGAAAGTGCTTGGCGAATAGATCCAGGCAAAATATTTCAATCCTGCATTTTCCATAGCGGGAAACCACACTTCGCCTCCCCAATCTACGGCTTCCGACCAGTTGCCAATGACATAAGTATTATCATTTAACACCCGGTCGCAATGATTATCGCGCAAAATATCCAGCATATGCAAACATCCTTTTTTTACAGAGTCATAATTTTGGTAACCAAGCCAATTTGCTTCAATGCGGTGTTCTGACTGGTTATAAACGATCTCGATAAAATTAGCTTTATAGGACGTTTTCGTATTTTCATATTCTTTAAGTTCGATCTTCCCATTTACCGGAAGCAAAAAGTAAAATGTTGAGCCAACGCCCGGTTCGCTTTCGATCCAGAAGCTGCCGTTGTGACGCTTAACAATCTCCGATGCGATATACAACCCTAAGCCTAATCCTTCAAACCTGGTGACTGTATTATCCAGACGATAAAACCGGTTAAAAAGATTACCTAAATGTTCGGGGGCGATACCTATTCCTAAGTCCTGTACCGAAACGACGATATTCTCCTGGTGTACTTCGCACCTGACGATAACCCTGTCTTTGCCCGGCGAGTACTTTATGGCATTGTTCAGCAGGTTGTTAACCACCTGTTCGATGCGCAGTTTGTCACCTTTATACTCGATGTGCGCAGTTTGTTCGATAATTATTCTGTGCTGAGGCGCAGTATTCTGAACGCTCTCTATCACGTCGTCCAACATTTCGTCAAACCAAAATGCTTCAACATTGTACATCAGCTTGCCTGCGTTGATTTTAGAAACATCCAGCAGGTCATTTACCAGTTTCTCCAGCTTCAAAATACTCTGACCTGCCTTCTGTATAAACGATGCCGGCTTGTCTGCTATTCCGGTTTGCATACGCTCATAAAGCTGAATATATGCTTTGGCAGTAGTAAGCGGCGTTTTTAACTCATGGCTGGCTATACTGATAAATTCGTCCTTGGATTGCTCATTTCGTTTGCGTTCGTCGATATCTGTATTGGTACCAATCCATTTAACAATTTCACCCTTTTCTTTTACAGGCAATGCCCTTCCAAGATGCCATTTATATACTCCCTGGTTATTAGCCAGCCGGAATTCAACTTCATAAAGTGTTCCGGTTTCGAGTGCATACGTCCACGTTTCAACGCATTGCTGCTTATCATCGGGATGAATTACATCAAGCCACGCAATGCCAAGTAATTCCTGCGATGTTTTACCGAAAAATGCACGGGCCTGGCTATTAATATAAGTAAGTTTTCCGTCTGGTGAAGCGGTCCATACCTGCTGAGGCATAGAATCTGTCAGAAGGTTAAACTGTAGGTCACTTGCCGGAGAATGCTCTGCCGTTTGATTATGGGACGTATTATCCTCCATGGGTGTTGGTTAACTCACCTCTTGCAAGGTGAAAACATTTTAGCCGATAAAACTAAGAAATTGAAACCGACAAATTTGGTTGAACTGGAAAAAGCCGGGAACTCATTCCCGGGCTCCTGATACTAAAGGCTTAAATTTCCTTCAATTGAATCATCCAGCGTTTTTCCGGATACCGCACCGGCTGCCATTTTTATAAATGCAACAATTCCGCCATGCTTATTGTCCCAATAATATCCCTGTGTAGGATTTACTTTAATGACGCTGATACGCGGATCGTCTTTACCCTCAGTAAACCAAGTTTTCAACAAAGGATGCCATAATTCCTCGATTTTTGCGCGGTCCTCAACAATTTCGGCAATTCCGTAAACCGACAAAAAACCTGCATGCGCGGAATTCTGAAATAAAAGTTGCACGAAAGGGTCGCTGTTAATTTCTTCATTTTTATGGCTGTCGTTGGCACTTAAAAACCAAATATTCCCTTCTTCGTCAACTTGCTGTGCTGACATTGGCCTGGTTGAAAATGGAAGTCCGGTTTTAATATTGCTATTAAAAAAACATGTCTCGGCTTTCTCTGCTATTTCCTTAATTTTCTTTGCAGCTTCGCTGCCCTCCAGCTGCTGATAATTCTCTTCCGGCTGGTTTTTATTAATGCTATCCATAGGTATTTCTTTTCACCTATAACAGCAGGCAAACTAAATAGTTGAGTTTTATTGAACAATGACCCGCATGATATCGGTTCTCCCATCTGTTGAAACCACATGTATAGCATAGATGCCCGGCTTTAACGACAGAGAACCGATATCTATACTGAGGGTAGAGCCAGTGTTTTTAAAAAAGGCACTCGCTACTTCGCGCTTATTTCCGTCCAGATCAACAAGATGAATTCTTGAAATACCTTTATAAGAGTCCTTGAACACAATTTTCAAATTGCTTTTAACAGGGTTAGGATACAAAACGGGAACATTTGAGACTTTTTCCGATAACGGCTTAACTTCTTGTTGATTTTGAAAAAAAGCTTTGCCGGCTGCATATTTCGCTGAAGTTATTACTGTTGCAGACTGAGGTTTTGCTATAACGAAATATGCACACATCGCGCCGGACGCAGGGCTTTGAAGGTTTCCACCCAGGCTCACCTGGCCCATGGGCATTGGCTTATAATACAGATTTAACCGCAACATCTTCGGGTCGTCTGTTCCAATCTGATCGGCAAGTTTTTGCCAGCCGGACAACCATGCAGGCAGAACAGTAGCACGCGGATCGTATGCAACGTAAACATCTGCATCTTGAGACAAATCAAAGGTTAGCAGCTTTGCCGAATTATTGTATTTATCGTCGGCCGGTGTTTTAATGAACGATGCACCAACCAGCGACACAGGAACCAACCCAATTTTATAGTTACGGTCGGTGTAATATGTGGTTCCGGTAGCAAGCTGCGCTAATTCATACTTGTTGCCTGTAAACGGTTCGATATT
Organism: Hufsiella arboris; assembly: GCF_009834875.1. Classification (GTDB taxonomy): domain Bacteria; phylum Bacteroidota; class Bacteroidia; order Sphingobacteriales; family Sphingobacteriaceae; genus Hufsiella_A; species Hufsiella_A arboris. Next base: position 20,835 of record NZ_WVHT01000012.1, read on the forward strand.
ACTAATTAAGCTATCTGCTGAGCTCTCGCTGTTGGCTCTGACAATGACAACAAACTGGCATTGGGCACCCGCGGCCGGACTTTGCAAATTGCCCCCGATCAATACATTACCTGCACTGAACTTTTTACCGTACAGGTTAAAGGAAACAAGCTTAGGATCGTCGACACTAATCTTATCGGGCAGCTTTTCCCAGCTGTTCAGCCAGTTGGGCAATACAGTGGCACGACTGTCATATGCTACAAAAACTGTAGCTTCTTTGGTAAGGTTAAAAGAGAGCAGAGAAGATGAGTTATTCGATTTATCATCATTTGCAGTAAGCAAGAAGGGCACTCCGGTAAGTGAGGAAGGAACTGAAGTTATCTTATAGGTGCGATCGGTATAATATGTAATGCCGGCGGCTAGTGTCCCTATGCGGTACGGTTTGCCGGTTGTAGCAACAAGGTTTGTTACCAGACTGTCGGTTGTGCTATCAGCCTTAAAATTTGCTATAAGCGTTTTACTACGGTCCATTAATATCGTTAAGGGATTTGTCGTTGCGCTCGTATCGCCAGTCCATTTATCAAACTTCCATCCGGCGGCTGCGTCAGCTGTTAGCAGCACCGTCGATCCATCATAGGTAACGCTATCAGGACTTTTTGTTACTATCCCACTTCCATTTTTATTTACTGTAAGCGAGTAACCGGAAAGCGGTTTAACAACCGTTAAGTTCACGCAAAAACTGGCTTTTGACCCCGAAGGAATCGCTGTCGCGGTAATCGTACCGGAATAATTCCCCTGCGGCAGGCTATCTGCATTAATGGTAATTTCAACATCCTTGCCATTTAACGTGGCCATACCACCAGCATTCTTTGACACGGTAAGCCAGCTGGCATTTGAAGTGGTAGTAAACTGAGTAGAATCCTGGATAACATATAACAGATTCTTACCAGTTAACGTTCCCGCCGAATCAGCTTTCACGGACAGGCAAGGCACTGAGAACCCGAGTGTCCGGACATTGCTCCTTGGAATCGTTGCCGAATATGTTTCAGTGCGCTCATCGCTGTAAACAGTCCGTGCGCCGTTGGTTATTAAAAACTGGTTACCGGCAAGTTTTGCCGATAAGCCCAGATAACTGGCGGGTAACTTCAAAGCGGCCAGATTTGTCCAGCTTCCCTTTCCGTTATTGGCTTCCGGAGTAAACTGGTAAACCGTATTTTGAGTTACGTTATTTACACCCTGGCCGGCCACCATGTATATCTTACCATCAACTGCAAAAGTTGCAGCTTCGGCATGTGAGCGCACCACCGGCAGATCGGTAAGCCTCGTCCAGGTATTGGTTAGCGGATCATAAACATGGCAATACTTTTGATCCAGGGCGCTGCAATCATGCTGAAACTGCCCGCCAAAAGCATATATTTTTCCACCAAGAGTGACATAACTTATATGATTTCGTGGAACCGGCATTGGGGCGAGCTTATTTTCCCAGGTAACATGCGCGGGATCTGCAAGATATTTATCTACGTCGAGCGTTAAGTGCAATATGGCCTGGTCATCACACAATGTTGGACCGAACCCTCCAAAAACGTGAATTGTCCGGCCAAGCAGGGCGTACCCGCCAGCACCCATTGGGAAGGCTTGTCCCGTTTCGGGATTTATCAGTTCAGGCCCATCAGACCATGTGTTTGTAGTGATGTTATAAATAATTACCTGGCTACTGGCCGGACCATGCGCATCAACTGCTCTCCCGCCAATGATCCAGACATTATCATCAACTAATGCAATACCGTTGTGCGTAATTTCTTTCCCTGCAGGAAAGGGTGCTATCTGCGTCCATTTATTCCTTGCGATATCATATACTTCATTGGTTTTTTCAATAATCGGATTATCGCCAAAGCCTCCAAAAACATACAACTTGTTCCGGTAGATAACATTATTGCATTCGGCTCTTTTACGGATTTCGTTGGCCTTACGTATCCACTGGGCGTTCGCTTTGCCACCGGCGAGCAGAATAAGCATAAATAATCCGGCAGCAAACCTGAGGCTGCGGACAGTTAGTGAGAGAGGTTTCACGTTATTAGGTCAAAGGTTCTAAGTTTTCAAGCGTGTTTCTACTTTAAATCTAAGCAGAAAGAGAAGCGAACACAACGCTGTAAATCAGATTGTTCGGTTCTGTGAACTTGTTATACAGATTTTCCCAGCGCTGTTATTACCAGAGACGTTGCAAGAAATGACAAGTATTATTTAAGCTCGATATTGTAAAAGCGAGCGATATAAGTCAGCTGGTAGAGGATGAAAAAAAGTACAAGTCCAAGGTGAAACTTCCGGTTGTCGGTCCGACTCGCAAAAACACACAGAACAAGTAGTCCAACCGCCCGAATTATCATTTCGATACCGAATCGATTTACATAGGCGTCGCCTTTATTAAGGTATCGAAGATGTTGGCCAAAAATGACAGTCCCATGAACCCGAAGAACCATTTCTTCCTCGAAAAAAATAATCTTCATAATCCTGGTAATCGTTTAAATCATCCGGATATAACAGTGAACAGATGACATAATATTTAGTGATATAAAGAACGATGAAAAAGTAGGTAAAGAAATGCCATTGTATAATTCCGGAAAGCAGGAATTCCCACCACCAGAAAGAACCAGGGTAATAAATAAGTAAATGACCCATAACAAATGAATGCCATAGGGCTTAACGCGGGAAGGATGCTGGACAAACTTTACCGTTCCGCGGAGAAGATGAGCAAGGCTGAAGCTAGGCGTAATGCCAATAACGTATTTATATACGTGAATACTTCCATACAGTATATGACCGCAAAACTCCCGGGCGTGAAGGGTTAATTAATTCACCGTTATGCTCTTTTTAGGCTCAACCGAACAGGTTGACTTACCGTTTTTAAGGTTAACCTTCGCTTGTGAAGTGTAGGTTCCTGCCTGTTGATAAGTGTGCGACGCGGTGGTGCCGTTGATGGTTTCCTTTGTGCCATCACCATAGTTCCACTCGACAGAATTAACAGTAAGTGAACCATTGTAGTCAATAATGAAATAAATCGTTTTCGGATTGTCGCTCGCTGTTGTATATTTCATACTCACGAGCAGGGATTCACCAACGCAATCTATCGCAGCAGTTGTTGTTTTTTTGCAGGAAACGTCCAAATAAAAGATGAATACAATGAGGGTGAATAAGCCAAATTTCAGTTTACCTGGGGTAATAACTATTATTAAATTACAGTGATTAAGAGATCGGTAAAGTCATTCAATAAATAAACTACTCAGCTTTTTTCCAGAGCATAACGCCGCACAACCGCACTTAAGGTAGCACCGATGACGGGCGCCACATAACCATCCAATTGCCGGTCATTCTCCTTCCTCCACCTGCACTACCTCGTATTTGTTAGCGCCATCAACCTTTACGGGCTGGTAATAGGTTTCGCCAACTTTCACATAAGTTTCATCTCCCACTTTAACTTCTTCTCCACCTTCAGGAAGATTAGTCACTACTGCTCCGGCCGGCGGCGCTACTACTTTATAACTGCTTCCGCTCTTTTCATAATATGCTCCGCCATAGTAATAATTGGTCGTGTTATTTACCACCACCGTTTCAGTACCCGACGGAACAGTCGTTATGGTTCCTCCCACGGGAGCCTGAACTACTGTATAACCGTTGTTCGCCTGCTGGTACCAAACGCCCTGATCATAATGATACTGCGCATTTTCAACAGCTACAACAATAGCCGTGGTGGCCAGGGCGGCCACAAAAAAGCCCCATGGGTGCCATACCGGACCCCAGTAAAATGGGCGAAATGGGTGATAAACGTATGGATGGTAACCGTAATATCTTCTGCCGCCATAAACATACGGAGGGCGCACATAGGTATTTAAATTATTACGGCGTACGACAGTATTGCGGTTGTTAATATTGACATCCCTGCTCCGGTCAACATTGATGTTGACATTCTTACGGCTGTTATCAACGTTCACCTTATTGCCGATGTTCGTTTTGTTGCCAATGTTAGTGTTGTTGCCCGGTCGGTTGTTATTGTTATTACCGGGGCGACTGTTATTAATAGATGCTGGCCGGTTATTACCGGTGTTGTTAGCTAAGCCCGGGCTATTATTATGTTGGTTTGAACCGCCCCTGTTTTGAAGAGCTGAACCTGCATTAGAACGTCTGTCAGGGCTAACACCTCGACCAGAAGATGAGGTCATAGCCGGTCTGTTGGCCGATATATTACCGCCGCCGTTTATTGATCGGTTGGCTCCGCCGGATAGCCGGGAAATTCCGCCACCACCACCACCGCGATGTCCCAGGCGCTGGGCAGCCAGGTCTTCAGAAATTAAAAGAATAAAACAGCTGGTGAGCAATCCGAGCGCCATGTGGCGATACCTCCTGCTTAGCTTTTTCATAGTTATGATATTAAAATTAACTAATTCTTTTTGGATAAAATGATGAGCTTATTCGCGTTGGCGGGCTTCTCGAAACTGAATAATGAGTCGGGCAGATCGGGATTTAATTTCCAGTCGGTGATATTTGCTTCATAATGCTTTGTATTTTCATCCAGCCCGATGATGATCAATTTAGCCGGCAGGCAATTCTCATCCGCATTAAGCCATAATTGTATGGAAACCTGTTTGCTCTTCGCCGCGATCTTATGATAAGCCTTGTCGTTTATCGTCATCTTTCCCAGGTACTCGATACGGTCGGATATATCGATTAGATCGTCGGTGAACGTCGGGTAAAAAAAATCGGACGCTGGAAAATCCACTCCGTAATTCCGGTGTACTTTATCAATCGCTTCGACGGTTGTAGAAGGAGCCGAGTCCATCGTTCCATAATTATTCTGTGTATAAGAATAGTAAACCAGGTTCTTGCCATTGAACCAGAAGCCCGCTTTTCCTTTCTCGCCTTCTGACATTACCTGCATTTTATTGTTGCCCGAAAAACTGACCTTGCTTTCATTAAATTCTGAAAGCGTCCCAAACTGCGAATCGTTTTCGTCTGATAAGGAACGAACCGTAAAACTGCAGGAGTTCAGCTTCCCGATGGTATTGGTCATCTTATCGAGCAAATTAATGGCTGCAGAGTCCAGGAATTTTTGTTGGGCAAAGGAATCGCCGGAAAAGATAGCTCCTGCAAACAACAATCCTGTGAACGACCTGATTATAGTTGCTTTTTTCATAAGCTTATTTATTTGTAGTCTCCCGGCATTTATTTGTAATCTGTGCCAGGCTAGCATAATTAAAATAAAGTTAAGCTTAGTTAAAAGTAAACCGCGACTATGCGGAATGTGAGAAGTTTCAAATTACAAAGTGAAACCATTATTATATCGGCAAGGCTGATGCAAGGAGGCCGAATCAAACTCCCCGGCGTTTTTAATACCTCGCGCGTTGCTTTATCCCTTGGAACCTTCTTCCAATTTTTTTATGTCCGCGATCGACATTTACTACTACAAGTTGTCAAAAACAACCATAATTAGCAGATTTACAACTAACAGGTTCCGCGTTTTTTACCGATTCTGATGTGAATCAAAATACTTTTGCATTGTCGAAAAATTAAAAACACTTATGGACACTAAGAAGATTGGCAGCAAAATTGCCAAAGCACGAAAAGAAATCAACATATCCCAAGCGCGACTTGGTCAACTTATATTTGTCAGCCCGCAAGCAGTTGGAAAATGGGAACGCGGTGAGTCTATCCCGGACATCATTACATTTAACCGGCTCGCCCAAATTCTGGGTGTTGATCTCAACTATTTTTCGGACACTTTCAAATCCGCAGTCAACGAAGCGGCAACCGAATCTCTTGTAACCCAACCGGCCGAATTGCTACCAGAACAACTGGAAAACAAAGTTGGCTGGGATATGTCACGCGGAAACTGGGTGGACGCGGACTTTTCCGAATTAAAAAATTTGCATGAAAAATTCAGTTCTTCTAGCATGCAGAACTGCAAGTTTATCGCTTCGGATTTATCAAAACTTCTTCTAAAAAACAATAATATCGATAGCTGCAACTTCTCCGGTTCCGACCTGAGCAGCAGCCGTATTCGAAACTCAAATTTAGTCAACAATCTCTTTAACGACTGTTCGCTAAAAGAAGCTGAACTATCAGACAGTCATATAAAAGGTTGCGATTTTTCTGGCGCAGATTTTTCCGGAGTGACATTCAAATCGTCAGACTTCGTAAAAAATATAATGATAAATACAGTTTGGAACCGCGCCTCGTTTAACTCCACTCATTTTGCCGATCTTGTTTTTGACGGCACAATAGAAAACTGCCATTTTGAAAATTGCGGATTTTCCAGGGTGACATTTCAAAATGCAACGCTCATTAATATCTTCTTTAAAAATAATCATCGATTGAAACAGGTTCAGTTCATTGATTGCAAGGCGGACAATCTAACTTATGCTTTTTTGAAAAACGGAAAGGCGGACCTTACAGGTATTACATTGTTGGCAACATAGCAACATGTTCTTACTGCACGACAGAATACTTCTTTGCTAGAAATTTTTGAGCGACAAATCTTAAAAAGTGGTGGCCTTATTCATTAAGCTATGTAATATGATTTCATAGAAGGTTTAAGTGGCCCTGCGCGACACTTAAGCCAGATTTGGGTTATCATTAAAAACCAACAGCAACGTCAGTGATTAACCGTATAAGCTTGAAAAAATTAATGGATCGTTATGCCGGTTTTATTTTATGAGCAAATCAGCGCATGGTTGACCGGATTTCAACAAAACCGAAGGAGTTGTTATTCAGGAAAACCCCTTCGAGTTTTTCCGATGCAATGGTTACCAGCGGAATCAATCACATTACAAAAATGTATATCAAACCTTATAGTGCAGGAAAACCACGCCGGTGTCATACTGCCTTACATCAACGAGCTTTAAATTTTTGTAATGATCAGCGCCTGGAAAAAGAGCTTTACCACCGCCGGCCGCAACGGGGCATATTTGAATGTGATATTCATCGATCAGGTTTGCCTGCATCAGCGATTGTGCAAGCGAAATACTGCCCCATAAAACCATATCCTTGCCGTCTTTTTCTTTAAGCTTTTTTACCTCTTCCATTGCATCACCTGAAAGAACCTGTGCATCCGGCCATTTGCCCCATGGCGCTTTCTTCAAGGTATTTGAAAAAACAATTTTAGGAATGCTGTTTAACCTATCGGCTATTATTTCAACATCATTTGTAGCCGTGGGCCAGAAATCCACGAACAATTCGTATGTCTTCCGTCCCAGCAGGATGGTATCAATGCTCTCAAGGAAATTCAGCTGATCCAGGTCCGAATATCGGTTTGCTTTCGTCTCCGGAAAAAAATCCAACTTGCCGTTCTTATCCTCCGCATAACCATCCAGGGACAACCATTCTTCCAATATCAATTTTTTCATGCTATAGGTATTATTGGTGTTAAGTTAGGTTACAACTGAAATCTTATTCGGTTTTTGCACGCTCCCGATTACAGTTGCTATAATCGCTTTCTTGGCAATTTTGGCAGAAATGTTATCTTTATAGCTTGTTACATAGTCATATGTAATTGTGATAAGGTTTAGGTTACTCCAGGCAGAAATGTCTGGAGTTTTTTTATTTAACAGGCCACGATTTACCAGGCGCGTGATCTGATTCACTCCATTTGGCTTCTTAAATTTTTAACCTTTAATATATTTGGAAGTCAACTACCCGTACTAATCAACATGCAGAAAAAAATAATAAGTTTTCTTCTAACTGTTCTGCCGACCTGTGCTTTTTCACAGGCAGTAAACATCGATCATTTCAAAGCTTTGAAATTGCAGGGCAGCACAACCGTTTATGATTTAAAAGCGGATAAATGGCATTACACGGATAAGCGGGATGCCGCCCGTAAAACCTTGCCTGCCTCAACTTTTAAAATAGCTAACTCCCTGATTGCTTTGGATACGAAGGCAATTGCTGACACTGACGTAATTATACAGTACGACGGTCAGCCTAAAACTTTTAAAGGAACAATTGTGCCAGAATGGAACGTAAGCACAGACATGAAGAACGCATTCAAAAATTCTACGATCTGGTTTTATGTAAAAATGGCCGAGAAAATAGGGATAACAACATATCAGCATTATCTAAGGAAAATACATTACGGCAATCTTAAAATCAAACACGGGAAAAATGGCGACTTCTGGAATTATGGATGTTTCGGAATATCGCCTATTAACCAGATTAATTTTCTAAAGGCCTTATATCTAAATCAGTTACCGTTTACAAAAACTACCATAGATAAGGTGAAAGATATGATGTTGATTAAACAAACGTCAAAATATTCCTTATATGCGAAAACGGGATGGTCATACGACGGTTTTGATAATGGCTGGTGGGTTGGGTACGTTGAAACAGGCAACAATATTTACTTCTTTGCTACCAGGGTTACAAAATCATTGAATGAAAAAAACGATCAGTTTTCTCAAAGCAGAATGAGTATAACGAGGCAAGTATTCAAGGAATTAAATTTGATCAGTTTAGATTAGAGAGCAACTTACCTAAAAACAAAAAACCCCGTCTACTTATCGTAAACAGGGTTTGTGGTGGTACCTCCAGGAATCGAACCAGGGACACAAGGATTTTCAGTCCTTTGCTCTACCAACTGAGCTAAGGTACCAACCCGTTTGGGACTGCAAATGTAGTGTCTTTTTAGACTTAAAAAAATATTTTTTCATTTTTTTTCGAACCCTCAAACAATCACCGATTTAAACTTATTCTAAATTTTATTTTTTATGCATGCATAATAAATTTTATTTTGCGGCATTCACTAACTTCGTACTAAACCTGCAAAAGCAATGATTGGTCAGATTATATTTTTACTCGTCACCATAGCCGCTATCGGGCTTTTTACTTATAACGCTCGTAAAATTGTCCGGAACATTAAACTTGGCAAACCGCTTGACAGATCTGACAGGCGAGCAGATCGATGGGCAACAATGGCTCGTGTTGCACTTGGGCAAAGCAAAATGGTGGTAAGGCCAGTGCCTGGTATCCTGCACATTCTGGTGTACGCCGGATTTGTAATTATTAATATTGAAGTGTTAGAGATCGCGATTGATGGCTTATTCGGCACACACCGCATTTTTTCATTCTTAGGCGGCTTTTATGGCTTCCTGATCGGAGCATTTGAATGGCTCGCTCTGGCAGTTTGGATTTCTTGTGCTGTTTTCCTGATCAGAAGGAATATTGTTAAAGTAAAACGCTTTTGGGCGCGCGAAATGACATCCTGGCCGCGATCGGATGCCAACTACATCTTATTCGCCGAAATACTTTTGATGTCGGCATTTTTACTAATGAATTCGGCTGACCATAAACTACAACTGGAAGGCGCTACTCATTATCTCAAAGCCGGTGCTTTCCCTGTAAGTTCCTGGCTGAGCCCTTTGCTACCGTCATCAGAATCAAGCCTGGTTCTGCTCGAACGTATTTGCTGGTGGTTTCATATCGTCGGAATTTTTGCGTTCCTGAATTATCTTCCCTACTCTAAGCACTTCCATATCATACTGGCTTTTCCAAATACATACTTTTCCAAGCTGAATCCAAAAGGAGAATTTGATGATATGCAGTCCGTAACAAATGAAGTAAAGGCGATGCTCGATCCATCATTCACACCGGTCACATCAGCTGAGCCTGTCAGATTTGGCGCAAAAGATGCAACCGATCTGACTTGGAAAAATTTGATGGATGCATATACCTGCACTGAGTGCGGCCGCTGCACCTCTGTTTGCCCCGCCAACATCACAGGCAAGCTTCTTTCACCGAGAAAAATTATGATGGATACCCGCGACCGGATTACCGAGATCGGAAAAAATATAGACAAACACGGCAAAGATCACCGGGATGGGAAAGCATTACTCGACGATTATATTTTACGGGAAGAAATCTGGGCATGCACAACATGCAATGCCTGTACCGACGCCTGCCCGGTAAACATCGATCCGCTTAACATTATTGTTGAATTGCGGCGATACGCGGTAATGGAAGAATCGCAGGCAGCGGCAAGCTTGAACAGCATGTTCGGCAATATTGAGAATAATGGTGCTCCGTGGAAATATTCTCCGGCAGACCGGCTTAACTGGGCTAACCAATAACATTTACAGCAAGAAAATGACTATACCTACAATGGCAGAAATGCTTTCAGAAGGCAAGCAGCCAGATATATTATTCTGGGTTGGATGCGCAGGCAGTTTCGATGAACGCGCACAAAAAATCACACGGGATATTTGTAAAATTTTAGACCATGTCGGTATCAGTTTCGCCGTTTTAGGAACTGAAGAAAGTTGCACCGGCGATCCGGCAAAAAGAGCAGGAAACGAATTTCTATTCCAAATGCAAGCGATGGCTAATATCCAGGTGTTGGATGGCTATCAAATAAAAAAAATTGTTACCGGGTGCCCGCATTGTTTTAATACATTAAAAAATGAGTATCCGGCGTTGGGCGGCAACTACGATGTTATTCATCACTCTCAACTCATTCAGCAACTCATCGATGAAGGAAAATTGAAGGCTGAAGGAGGCGAAAGCTTTAAAGGGAAAAAAATAACTTTTCACGATCCTTGTTACCTAGGCCGTGGCAATGGCGTTTATGAAGCCCCCCGCCGCGCCCTCGAAGTACTGGATGCCGAACTGGTAGAAATGAAGCGTTGCCGTAGTAACGGTTTATGCTGCGGAGCCGGCGGTGCACAGATGTTTAAGGAACCGGAAAAAGGTGCTAAAGACATAAATATAGAGCGTATTGAGGAAGCGCTGCAAACTAATCCGCAAGTTGTTGCCGCCGCCTGTCCTTTCTGCATGACAATGCTTCGCGACGGTGTTAAAAACTTCAACAAAGAAACGGAAGTAAGCGTACTTGACATTGCAGAAATTACCGCAAGAGCTAACGGTTTATAAAAAAGAAAGCGGTTAATCCCTGGCGGGAACCGCTTTGCTAAACACACTTTATTATTAATTTTAGGAAGGACAATACGAAAACTGAATCAAAACCGGGAACTAATTCCTAATTGTTCCATACGTCAAAAATGCGGCAAAGCTTTTGAATTACGATGAGTAATATCACGGTATTTGGGAGGGGGAAAACACCCTTTTTTATCCGGGTGTTTTTCATCAAAAAATGAGGTTAATAAGCGGCGCTCTTTTTTATCTGCTCAAGATTTTCCGGAAGTTTATTGAGATTGTCAAGATTAATGTTCCGTAACGGCACTTCAAGCTGATGACTCATTGAATCAATATTGCCGGCCGGGTCGTTGAATGTTTGAACAATAATGTTGTCGCTCTGAGTTTTTAATGAAAGCACCCCTGAACTTTCTGTGCCCAGGTAGTCCAGGCTTTCAAATTTCGACAAGTTGAACGAATAATATTCCTGCTTGCCATTCGCCAAAGTTTTGCGTAAGCGGAAAAATCCGTTTTCTGTAATCGCCAGCTCCCACTTTTTCAGCTTTGTTTTGCCATAATCAGGATCGAAGCTTGTGGAAAAAAATTGATTGCTCGCCTCTATACTACTGTTTGCTCCTCTAAAAGCAAAGCTTCCAACTAAAGCAATCAAGCCGACCAAAAGATAAAATGCCTTTTTTTTCTTACAAAAAGCTAACATAATAAGGCTTGTAAAAAACCGATACAAATTAATAAATTCAATAATTTTGGAAATGCAATTTTCTCAACATTCCCGCATTTGGATATATCAGTCGCAACGAGCGTTAACTAGCCAAGAGGTTCACGAAATCTCCACTATCCTGCAGAATTTCGTCGGGCAATGGCAAGCTCACGGGAATGATCTTGAAGCAGGATTTGAAATTCGCTATGACAGATTTATCATTTTAATCATTGACGAATCAGTTGCGGGCGCCACAGGCTGTTCTATTGACAAATCAGTTAAGGTTTTGCATGCAATTGATCAGCAGTACAATCTCAATTTATTTGACAGGTTCAATCTGGCTTACCGGGATCATGATCTTATTATCGACTGTACACGAAGCGAATTCGAAGCTAAAATTATTGAGGCCTTGATTAATGAAAATACAATTGTGTTTAACAACATGGTTCAAACACTTGCTGAGCTGAACACATCTTGGGAAATACCGTATGCAAAAAGCTGGCATGCCAGGGTATTTGGAGAACTCGCAAAAGCCTGACAAGCAATAACTGCATTCTGCAAAACAAATTAAGCAGTGTCGGTTTATATAATAAACCCGTACACCCTGAATGTCTCGCTGGCTGAAAATCTCCCTTATAGTCTTCGGATCGCTTATTGGCTTTCTACTTCTGCTGTCAATTGCTGCATCAATTTACGTTTCGGCCAATAAAAAATCCTTACTGGATAAAATCATGGTCCAACTAAATAAGAATATCCACGGGAAGCTTACTGTTGGCGATATTGAACCCTCACTTTTCAAGGGATTTCCCGGAGTAGCTGTTTCTTTAAAAGATGTTTTGCTACGCGATAGTTTGTGGATAACACACCGCCATGATTTGTTACGTGCAAAAGATATTGATGTATCAGTTAATGTGTGGTCGCTGATTGCGGGAAATACTGAGATAAAAAAAATTGGAATTAATAACGCAACGATTTATATCTACACGGATACTTCCGGATATAGCAACACTTCGCTATTTAAGTCACCAACCAAAAAGAAACCCGAACAAAAAACGAAAAAAGGCACACCGGAGTTTGGGAAGTTTGACTTTAACAATGTCAACCTTGTTATTGACAATCGCCGGAAATACAAATTATTCAATTTCAACATCCACGATATTAAAGCACAGGTAGATTATCCTGACAGTGGGTGGGCGGTAAAAGCTAAAGTTGACCTCTTTGTCAACAATTTTGAATTCAACAGCCGAAAGGGAAGCTTTATGAAACAGAAGGCGATTAAAGGAAACCTTGACGTTCATTATATTATTGATAAAAAACTCATTTTGGTTGAGCCAAGTATATTGAATATCGGCGGCGATGATTTTACTGTTGGAGCTAAAATTGACACGTATGACAAACCAGGCTATTTTATACTCGATGTGGCCGCTAAAAATATTTTGTTTAAAAACGCAGGCTCCTTACTGCCGCCAAATATTTCCGGCAAACTGGCGATGTTTCAAATCGAGAAGCCAATGGATGTTCAGGCAAGAATCAATGGGGCTACTGGCAAGGCTGGAGAACCGCTGATTAATGTTTCGTGCGCTGTGAGGAATAACAATTTAAAATTTCCGGGCGGTACCATTACCGATTGCAGCTTTGATGGAACGTACACAAACAGAAATAATACCGCCCTGGAAGTAAGCGACCATAATTCTGTGATCCGATTTAAAAAATTGTCTGGCAAATATTACAATGCACCATTCAACGTCGACACACTAACCATTACCGACCTTAAGAATCCGATCGCGCGGGGTAAAATCGTTTCTACGTTTCCCCTAGATAATTTAAATCAGTCGCTTGGCGGAGAGACTTTCAATTTTAAGAATGGCACAGCCGACCTGAAGCTAAACTACGTTGCAAATATCGATAGCTTTAAATTTACAAAACCGGTGGTAACGGGGATTATAAATATTAAAGACGCAGATATCCTTTACATTCCCCGAAAATTACACTTGGTAAAAAGCGCGTTAACCTTAAATTTCAGACAGAACAGATTTTCGCTGGACAATGGACGATTCCAGGTAGGAAATAGCATTTTATATGTAAATGGTGCTGTTCAAAATTTCTGGAACTTTTATTATACGGCGCCTGAAAAGATTGAACTAAACTGGAATCTCCAAAGTCCGCAGCTGTATTTAAATGAATTTATTCCATTTCTCGGCCCACGAAATGCGAAGAAAAAAAAGCGGTCAAACAACATCATTGAACAGCTAAGCAATGTGCTTGATCAATCAAAAGTGCAAATGAAACTGAAAGTAAATAAGGCTATCTACGATAAATTTATTGCGCGAAATCTTGACGCCGGAATCTTGCTGTCGGAAAATGGTATCTACCTGCAAAAAATGACTGTTAGCCATGCCGGTGGCAATCTTTCGTTAACGGGTAATGTACGAACAGGCTCGAACAGCAATAGATTTACGATCAGTTCTGTAATCAGCCACGTAAACGTTAAAGACTTTTTTTACTCGTTTAATAATTTCGGACAAACCACGTTAACCAGTAAAAATTTAACCGGTTTACTGTCTGCCCGTGTAAATGCTTCAGGAAACATTTCTGATATTGGAAAGGTGCTGCCGCGCTCTATGAACGGGTTAGTTATTTTTAATTTACAGAAAGCATCATTGCTTAATTTCGAACCGATCCAAAAAGTTGGCAGTTTCGTTTTTGCCAACCGCGATTTCAATGATATCCAAATAGGAACACTCGATGGAACGCTGAAAATCAAGGGAGATGAGGTTGATATCAGTCCTATGCAGATAAACTCTAGTGTGCTGAATTTCAATGTGAAGGGCACCTATGGTTTGTCGCCGGGGAAAACTAACGTCGAAGTTGACGTGCCTATTCGCAACCCGAAAAAAGACGCCGATATTACTGACAAGAAACTCCGGAAAGAACGCCGTATGAAAGGCCTGGTATTACATTTAAAAGCTACAGACGAAGAGGGAAAATTAAAGGTTAAATGGAATAAAGATCATGATTAGAAAGTATGTTCGTAATTGATTTAACCTATATCTCATCGCTCGATGAAATCGATCAGCACATGTCCTCGCACGTTAAGTTTCTGGACAAATACTATAAGGAGGATATATTCTTAATGTCCGGAAGAAAAAAACCAAGAACCGGCGGTATCATCATTGCGCAAGCAGACAGCTTGAAAGAAATCGAGCAAATCATGCAGCATGATCCTTTTTATAAACATAAACTGGCAACCTTTACTGTTACCGAGTTCAACGCATCGCAGACGAATACAAAACTTAAAAGCATTCTCAAAACTTAACTTTTCCCATATTCCGCATATTTCGAAGAATCAAGCGCTGTTTGTAGTAGTTATATCGCGTTGGATGTTTTGGTGTCCAATGTAACGGAAGCGGCAAAATTGCCACCAGCATAGCCGCCTCACCTTTGGATAAACTGGTTGCCGGCTTCTGATAATAAGTTTGTGTCGCGGCATCTGCTCCGTAAATTCCATCGCCCATTTCGATGACATTCAGGTAAACTTCCATGATCCTCTTTTTGCTCCAGAAAATCTCAATAAGCGCGGTAAAATAGGCTTCAAATCCTTTGCGGATCCATGATCGTCCCGGCCAGAGAAATACGTTTTTTGCCGTTTGCTGACTGATCGTACTTCCTCCTCTCACTTTCTTCCCCTGTTCATTCTTTTTATAGGCTTTCTGAATAGCTTGCAAATCAAAACCCCAATGCTGTAAAAAACGGGCGTCTTCGCCGGCCATTGCCGCTAGCTTCAGATTATTTGAAAGTTCGTCAAAAGACAGCCAGTGTTTTTCAATCTTCCATTCTTTACCGTCAAACTTTCTTTCAATCCCTCGCTGAAGCATCAGCCATGTAATCGGAGGATTAATAAAACGATAAAGTAAAACCCAGGCTACTGTAACACAAATATAAATGATTACAGCCTTGCGGATAAAAGTGAGAGTTTTAGAGAAAAAGCTGGACTTTTTGCTTTTTGCAGGAGATTTTTTCTTCGCCATCAGAGGCTCCAAAAATAAAAAAGGTACTCCAATTGAAGTACCTTTTCATGGTGTTTTTCAAAAAAACTTATTCGGCAACTACCTCGAAAGGAACTTTAACCTTAACCTCTTTATGAAGGTTTAAGTTAGCAACATACTCGCCAACAAATTTTGGTTCAGTTTCGAATGTAATCCGACGACGATCAACGTCAAAGCCTTCTTTCTTCAATGCATCAGCAACCTGGATGGTATTAACCGCACCGAATATTTTTCCGCTTTCACCTGCTTTTGCACCAATTGTAAGCTTAACGCCTTCCAATTTAGTAGCAATTGCCTGAGCATCGTTTTTAATTTTATCTTGTTTAAACTGAGCTTGTTTCAAGTTCTCAGCCAAAACTTTCTTAGCGGAAGAAGTTGCCAAAATTGCAAATCCCTGAGGAATCAGGTAATTGCGTCCGTATCCTGGCTTAACGTTTACTACGTCGTCCTTCTCGCCCAGATTCTTGATATCTTGTTTTAAAATAATTTCCATTTCGCTTATCCCCCTATTTTAATGAATCTGCAACATAAGGTAATAAACCGATGTGACGGGCACGCTTAACAGCCTGAGCCACTTTACGCTGGAACTTCAATGAAGTACCTGTTAAACGGCGTGGTAATAATTTACCCTGGTCGTTAATAAACTTCAATAAAAAGTTTGCGTCTTTGTAATCGATGTATTTGATACCGTTCTTTTTGAAACGGCAATACTTTTTACGGTTATCCTCCACTTTTGGAGCGGTAACGTATTGGATTTGTTCTTTTGCCATTAGCCTGCTACCTCCTCTGATTTAGCATCTTTCTTTTTGTTGAAAGCGCCGCTGCGTTTTTTCTCGTTGTAAGCCGTGGCATGTTTATCTAACGCAATTGTTAGGAAACGCATAACTCGCTCATCACGTTTAAATTCAACCTCCAGCTTGTTAATTAATTCACCCGGAGCCTTAAATTCAGTTAGGTGATAGTATCCTGTTGTTTTCTTTTGAATAGGATACGCAAGTTTCTTCAGACCCCAATTATCCTCCTGGATAATTTCGGCTCCGCCATCTGTTAAGATTTTTGTGAATTTGGTAACTACCTCTTTCGCAGCATCTTCAGATAACAACGGGGTCAGAATGATTACTGATTCGTATTGTTGCATTACTGTTTGTTTTTATTCCCCTAAACGGGGACGCAAATGTAGGGATATTTGTTATGATATTCAAGCGGTTGTGCGGAAATTGTTTAGAAGATATAATGTGTTTGTTTTCGATTGTATTTAATAGGTATGAAGTTCGTCGGTAAGTTTTGCCAAAACGTTACGATTCTTGATTCTAATTTCTCCGTTTTAGCTGGTATTTATTGGATGTAGTTAGTTGGAGAGAATATGCCACAAACTACGGGGCGAGTTATTACAATAAATTATTGGGAATGTTTTTTGAAAAGCAATGCCATTTCCTTTATTAAAGTTTGTTCCCGCTTTACACTCATACGCCTGCAGGCCTTCAGCACATTGGCCGGTATCCGTTTCAATCGGGTTTAAATACTTCTGTTGTGCAGCTATTATCGAATTGCCAGCGTTCTGGTCGAGCTTGTTTCTCAGCCCCGTAACGCTCGTCGGGATTTAAAATCCAGACGTAATAACAATGGATTTGTAATCCAAAAACTTATCTATCTGCAAAAACATCTTCGAGCGAAAGCACAAATCCGGGTAAAACTTCAGTTGCTACCTCGTCACCAATGGTAAGAAGCCGCGACGGGACAAATTTTCCTTCTTCGTTCAAAATATATTTAAAAAAGGTTTTTTCTTCAGGATGAATAATCCAGTATTCTTTGACGCCAAATTCTTCATACACTTCATACTTGTTTTTCAACTCCTTCTTGTTATTTCCTTTGGAAAGAATCTCAACTACAATATCCGGTGCGCCGATACAGCCGCGAAGGTCAACCTTTGAAGGATCACAGATAACACATAAATCGGGCTGCAAAACCGTTTTTATTTGTTCGTCGGCTTTTGATGTACGATACAACCGAACATCAAATGGAGCAGAAAAAACTTCGCAAGGCTTTCCTTTTAAATAATTGAATATATTGTTAAACACTATACCCGAAACGCGCTGATGAATTGATCCGGGTGCAGGGCTCATATTAAATATTTTCCCTTTAATTATTTCCAGGCGTTCATCAAATTCCCATTTAAAGTAATCTGCATAAGTATACGATCCGGAAAAATCAATATCTTCTACGCGACTTATAATCGGATCTTCGACGATTTTATAATCCTTCATATTCGACATGCTTAATCAAAAATACTAATTTTTTTCGCACAGATTATCCGGGCGCTGCTTTATAATTCGCTTCTTCTTCTTATTTTCGTGGCGATGGAAAACTTCATTGTTTCAGCAAGGAAATACAGGCCGGTAACGTTTGAAAGCGTTGTCGGACAGCAGCATATTACCAATACGCTGAAAAATGCCATTAAAAACAATCAACTGGCTCAGGCATTTTTATTTTGCGGACCACGCGGCGTTGGTAAAACAACCTGCGCGCGTATTCTTGCGAAAACAATTAACTGCCAAAATTTATCGCCAAATATTGAGCCCTGTGGCGTTTGCGAGTCCTGTCTTTCATTTCAAAATGGAAATTCGTTCAGCATTCATGAACTTGACGCCGCTTCAAACAACTCCGTTGATGATATTCGCAGCCTGATCGAGCAGGTTCGCATTCCGCCACAAAGCGGAAAATATAAAATCTATATTATTGATGAGATTCATATGCTGTCGCAGGCGGCGTTCAATGCCTTTCTTAAAACGCTGGAAGAACCGCCTTCCTATGCAATCTTCATTCTCGCTACTACCGAAAAACATAAAATCCTTCCGACGATCTTATCGCGCTGCCAGATTTTCGATTTCAACCGTATTCGCGTCGAAGATATGGCCAGTCATCTTGCCTCGATAGCTGACAAAGAAGATATAGCATTTGATAACGACGGGCTCCATCTTATTGCCCAAAAAGCCGATGGCGGCTTGCGCGACGCACTGTCCATGTTCGACCAGATTGCCAGTTTTTCAAACCGTAATATAACGTACAAAGCGGTAATCGACAATCTGAATATTTTAGATTACGACTATTATTTCAAGCTCACTGATTTCCTTTTAAAGGAAAATGTAGCTCAAACGCTTGTAATTTTCGACGATATTCTGGCTAATGGCTTCGATGGAAACAATTTCATCATTGGCCTTGCTTCGCATTTCCGTAACCTGTTAGTGGGAAAAGATCCCACTACACTGAAATTGTTGGAAGTAAGTGAGGGAATCAGGCAAAAATATCTGCAGCAATCACAGGCTACTTCTGCCTCTTTCTTACTTTCAGCCTTAAACATTGCTAACCAGTGCGATCTTAATTATAAACAAAGCAAAAATCAACGCTTGCAGGTGGAAATGGCGCTGATCAAAATGTGCCACATCGCATCGGCTATAAACCTCGTAAATCTTCCAGTTTCAAACAACGATTCCGAAAGGGACTTAAAAAAAAAACCTGATACATTAATATCAGAAACTGAAAGTCCAAAGCAAAACGTCGAAAACACCACTCCAAAAACTTCGGTAACATCTAACGAAGGGATTGAAAATCAACCGCTGAAAAAAGAAAACGATGGCCCTGCTAGTGGAGATTCTGAAGCAGCTGATTTGCCGGTTGAGCCCAAGGCGGTTCCGGTTGAAAAGCCAAAAGTCACGATGCCAAAGCCCGGTCTCGTCACTTCATCGTTAATACCTAATTTGAATGACCTCACGGTGAAATCAGAAGTCGCTGAGTCAGACGAACCTCAGTATATTTCAGGTGACGCTAAAAACGCCTTTTCAAATGATGACTTTCTAAAGCTCTGGCATGAATATGCTTCAAAATCAAAGGCTGCAGCGAAGCTAAATTTATTTACTGTGATGACTTCCAATCCGCCGGTGCTGCTTCCTGACTGGAAAATTGAAGTGATCATCGAAAACAAAATTCAGCAAGATCTTTTGATCCTTGAAAAAATTGATCTGTTGAACTTTCTACGTGTCGAACTTAAAAACTTCAGTATCGATATCGTACCGAAACAAGCCGAGCAAACGACGAAAAGGAGGTTGTATACCTCAAACGAAAAATATCAGCACATGGTAGAAAAAAATCCTGCGCTGGAAGAATTCAGAAGGCACTTTAATTTGGGAATAGAATAAGGGAGTAAAGATGACAAGATAAAGGAATAAAGACAGGCCGAGTGCCATCCTTACTCCTTCATATTTATCCTTTATCTGCTAAACTTGGTCATTTTTTGGATAACCCTCTTCATCCAGGTCGTCACGTTTATCCTCTTCAGTTTCGGCAAGCTTCTCATCAACAGGATCAACTTCCACAATAGAACCCTTGTCGATATGCATTCCTAACTTGTCAACCTCAGTTTCTAATGACAGATCCTTATCATATTCGTCGCCTACATACGGATTTGCCTCGTCCCAATCCGAGTTGTCATCTTCACCGTTTGGGGCTGCAGTATCATAAGGATCGGGGTGATCATAGTCCGGATCATCACTTTTTACATCAAGTTCATAACTATTTTCCTCTTCATTAAAAGCGAGATCATTTTGATCAATAGTTTCACCGAGATCGTCTTTTAATGTGCGGTCTCTATCTGAACCGGTATCGTTAAGTTCAGGGAAATTCTCATCTGGTAATGCCATTCTTAATTATTTTCAGGTTAAACATTCAATTTTCATTATAGTTCTCGAAGCACCTCAATTTCGCATTCTTTACTTGTCAACTCGACTGATCTTCTTATTTTTACGGCTCATTTGAATACCCGATAATTTTTAAATCATGGAAAAAATAAAAGTAGCCAATCCGGTTGTGGAGCTTGATGGTGACGAAATGACCCGCATCATCTGGAAATTTATTAAAGATAAACTGATCACTCCTTACCTGGACCTGGATATCAAATATTATGATTTGGGCATGGAATACCGCGACCAAACCGACGATCAGGTAACAGTTGACGCGGCCAACGCGATCAAACAATATGGCGTTGGTATTAAATGTGCCACGATTACTCCTGACGAAGCTCGTGTAAAAGAGTTCAACCTGAAACAAATGTGGAAATCGCCGAACGGAACTATCCGTAATATTCTTGATGGTACTGTTTTCCGTGAGCCTATTGTAATGAGCAACGTGCCACGTTTGGTTCCAAACTGGACTGCTCCTATTTGCATCGGTCGCCATGCCTTTGGAGATCAATACCGCGCAACCGATTTCCTTACTAAAGGAAAAGGCAAGCTTACCGTTACGTTCACTCCGGAAGATGGCGGTGAAACGCAGTCATACGAAGTTTACAATTTCAAAGGGGATGGTGTTGCATTAACCATGTATAACACGGATGAATCAATCCGCGGCTTCGCACACTCATGCTTTAACACCGCTTTACAAAAAGGCTGGCCTTTATATTTATCAACCAAAAACACCATCCTTAAAAAATACGACGGCCGTTTTAAAGATATTTTTGAAGAAATTTTCCAGGCTGACTATAAAGCGAAATTTGACGAAAAAGGTATCGTTTATGAACATCGCTTAATTGATGACATGGTTGCATCAGCGTTGAAATGGAACGGAAACTTTGTTTGGGCTTGTAAAAACTATGATGGTGATGTTCAGTCGGACACAGTTGCTCAGGGCTTTGGTTCATTAGGATTAATGACTTCAACTTTGGTTACACCAGATGGAACCGTTATGGAAGCGGAAGCTGCCCATGGCACAGTAACACGCCACTACCGCGAACACCAGAAAGGCCGTCCAACTTCTACAAACCCAATTGCTTCTATTTTTGCATGGACAAGAGGTTTGGAATTCCGCGGTAAACTGGATGGTAATCAAGAGCTAATCGATTTCTGTCATACCTTAGAAAAAGTTTGTATCGAAACTGTTGAAAGCGGTAAAATGACCAAGGATTTGGCGATCAGCATTAAACCAAATGTTGAGCACGGAACAGATTATTTGTACACAGAAGAATTTTTGGATGCAATTGATCAGAATCTGAAAGCGAAACTAGGTAAGTAAGATTTAAATTTTTTAGGGAAAGTCCGGCGATGAGCCGGACTTTTGTATTTATAGGCAGTTATTTTTTAAATTCGTCTTGATATTTCCTCCGGCTTAATATGGATCCTGTAGATAACCTTTTCAATTACAAATACGGCATCTTCTACTTTAACAAAAACGATTATAGAACCGTAGTGCCTAAACAATCACGGGCAATGGGCTGGACTTTGAATTTCGCCAGCTGGAAAACATATATATTCCTGTTATTCATGCTCGTTATTGTTGTGGCATTTACACTATTTTTAGGCCTCCGGAATTAAATCCAACAATTTTCCAGCTCACAAATTACTTCGGCATCCTTATCTTTGTTGATGCTTAAAAGACTTTTATGCGTTGCACTGGTTTTTACAATTTCTAAATCGTACGCGCAGACTGAAAACTACCCATCCTACTCCCACGACAACGTTAATGCTGTTCTCTGGCAGCAATATTCTGGCGAGTACCGCGCTCTCTGTTTTCAAGGCTATAATTTTGCAAAGCTTAGTCTTGACCAGGCGCTGAAAACGAAATCGGCAAAGAAAAGATGTATCGTGGTTGATATTGATGAAACTGTTCTCGACAATTCGCCCGCTGAAGGTAAACAACTGCAAAAAGGCGGCGTGTTTAATTATAACGACTGGAAAGCATGGACGGACCTTGCCAAGGCCGACACCGTTCCGGGCGCATTGAGTTTTTTGAAATATGCAGCGAAAAAAGGCGTGGAAACGTTTTATATCAGCAACCGGGGTTTGGATGAGAGCGCTACAACATTAAAAAACCTTGTCGACTGGGGATTCCCGTTTGCGGATCAGAAACATTTGATGCTAAAAGACAAAACATCTAATAAAGAAGCTAGGCGCCAGGAAGTTCTTAAAAATTATAATATCGTAATGCTTTGCGGCGATAATCTTGGCGATTTCGCGGAAGTGTTTTACCAGCGCAATCAAACCGACCGAAACACCGCTGTGGACAGCTTGCGCAATGAATTTGGCAGAAAGTTCATTATGCTGCCCAATCCAATGTACGGCGACTGGGAATCCGCGATTTTCGATAATAAAAAAGGATTAACAGAACAGGAAAAATCGGAGATTAAAAGCACGAAGCTGAAATCTTTTTAAACAATTAAGGCTTAGTTATGTAACTAAGCCTTAATTGTTTATTTCTTTTTGGGAACCTTTGCCCCTTCTTTCCGGGCTTCCGATAATCCGATTGCAACAGCCTGTTTCTTTGAAGTTACTTTTTTACCAGATCCGGATTTCAGTTTTCCTTCTTTCATTTCGTGCATCGTATCATGCACCTTTTCCTGTGCTTTTTCTGAATATTTTGCCATGATGTTTTCCAATTAGATATCAGGATAACAAGAGAAAATGGAATTGGTTCATGATTGAAACTCGGGCCGTTTGTCTCCTTTAATAGCAGCATTAAAGAACCGATCGACACACCTTTCTTCACTTAAGTTCTTGCTATTTAAATCTGATTTGTATTTTAGCGCCAAATTTTAAAACATGGCAGACGAAACAAAAATATACACCAAGCAAGAAAGTTTAGAGCATTCAAACGCCAGCAGTCATTACATCATTATAGTTGCTGCCGTTGCAATTGGATTTTTAGGTGTTATTTTGCGCTTCTTTGGCGATAACAGCATGCTTGATCTTGCTTCCAATATTTTGTTAATTATCGGAATTATTATAGGCTTTAAAGCAGTTTTTACTATCCTGAAATAGCATCAAGCTATTTTTAACGGCTTTTTTGTAAGATTTTTAAGCACTGGATTTGTTTGAATCATTTTCAGTGCACAATCATACCCCAACCAGTAAATTTCTTCCGTTTTACCAATGTCGAAAATGCTGGTTGCTCCCATTCCCTGAGGCTCGATAACTACGTCGCAAAGCGTGTACTTGTTTTCCATGTCGGCATTGGTTGACATGATAGCTGCACGTTCAATCAATTTTTTGAAATTAATAATCTTATCTACCACCGGTAAATGATTACAGGTCGAGCCGATTACAATGTCGCAATCCTTCCTGAGCGGTTCTACCGGAAAATTATTCAGGACTCCGCCATCTACGTACATCTGGTTATTGATAATTACTGGCTTGAAAACGCCTGGAATAGCACAGGACGCCTGAATAGCTTTAATTAGTTCGCCGGACGAAAAATAGGTCAGCGTTCCTTCGCTGAAGTTTGTAGTAGCGATTGTCAATGGAACAGCTAGTCCTTCAAACGAGTTATGCGGAATCAGCTCTAAAAGAAGCTTTTGCGTGTTTTCAATACTTAGCAGCCCATTCGCGCCGAAGGAAGCACGGATAAATTTGAGAAGCTTTACTTTCAGAAATTCATACAAAATCTTTTCAGGATCGTGCCCTTGTGCAAACAACGCACCCACTATTGAGCCTGCGCTTGTTCCGCTGACGTGATCAATCTTAATGCCTGCATCGGTAAGCGCTTTCAGTACGCCTAAATGTGCAATACCGCGAATTCCTCCGCCGGAAAGAACAATTCCAACTTTTAAATGATCGGCCATAAATTATACTGCGTTCTTTGGTTTGTATCTTGATTTATTCAATATCTGCTGACTGTCGCTATCTTGCATCAATTGCTGAACGGTAATATCAGGATTTTCCTGCATATATTTTTTTACTATTTGCCAGCCGATGTAAACTCCAAGCTTAGGAGCCGATTCATTCTTTTCACCTAATTCCGGCGTAAACGGAGCTTCGGTTAAATAACCCTGTATCTTCATATAATCGGATTCATATAAAAGGTTCTGATCCAGGAAATAGCCGTAGATATCCCCTTCATAATCCTTGCACCACTGAAGCTGTTTGGATGTATAGCCAATCTTTAAACTGTCGGATAAATCCGGCATGACCTGATCCATAAAATACATGATCTTCCCATTATAGATCATCTTGTCAAGCAATGTGGTTGAATTATCCTTCTCAGGAAAAAGCTCTTCCCGCGTAAATGCCTCCATAACACGTGGAGTAATATTTTCCGGCGTAAAGCGACGTGAAACATATGCCGGTATGCTTTCAATCAGTGCCGGGTAAAACTTTGAATGTGAACCCAAAAACATATCAAGACCGATACCTATGTAATCATTTCCGATTGGTGTTTGCACCGTGAAGCCGGAGAGAAACGAAATAAGTCGTGGTACTTTTTGCTTCGGATAGTAATACAAAATATGCTTAAAGGCATCGTTCAATTCATTCTGCACGCCGTTCAGATCAGGAAACGTCTCATCAACCGTTTTCGATAACTCTTTGTAATCCTTTTGCTGCAAAACCACACGCAGATTCTTATAATACGAAGTATCGCTGGGATCGCCCACGTTCAACATTTCGCGCATGTAATCGTTATAAAAAAAACCGTATTGTTTTTGCAGTTGCGGCGCTTTTACAGAAAGATTTGTTTGATCGAGTTCCTTCATCGACTGATCGAAGCGTTCTATTTTAAGATCAAGGTTAATATTGCTTACGTCTACCTTCTTTCTATTGCTGCATGAGGCAATGAATATGCTAATAAAAAAAAACAAATAGATTTGCCGGGATTTCAAGTACATTTTATTTTAGAGAAAAGCGAAAATATGAAACCATCATGATTTCTTCAAAATTCGGAAACGGGATGACATAAATCATGATAGCTTCGTCACCATTAAAACAACAAATTAATAGATGAAAAAACAGCTTCTGCTAATTGCCATCATTGTGTTAAGCGTAATTATTCTGCCATCATTATCCAAAGCGCAGGAAAAAGAAAAGAATTTCAGGTTGGGCTTTACTGCGACGCCGACTTTTGGATGGATGGATTTTAAATCCGGATATACACCTGGATCAAACGGCGATGGCTTACGAACAGGGTTTTCATATGGCGTACTTGGCGATTTCGGCTTCTCGAAAAATTATTACTTTTCTTCAGGATTTTTAGTGACCACGATCAATTCGAAGGTAAAAACTGTGGCATCAAACAGCGGACCGGGTTCCGACATTTCTAATGCGGTTTACAAACTTCAATACCTTGAACTGCCTTTAACTCTTAAGCTTAAAACAGATCCTGGAAAACTAGTTCGATTTTACGGGCAATTCGGCTTGGGTACAGGAATAACGATCGGAGCAAAACGTGATTTCAAGTTAACGAGTAATGGAATAGTGACGGCCGACGAAAAAAACGTTTCGATTGATAACGAAAAAACGTTTCGCTTAAGTCTTATTGCAGGTGCCGGCGCTGAATGGAACATTGGGGCTAACACCAGCATTTTAACCGGTGTGACACTAAACAATGGTTTTACAGACGTGTTTTCTAATGGGCAATCAGCCCGAAATTCGTATGTAGCCTTAAACCTAGCGCTGTATTTTTAATATGAAACCATCATGTGTATGAAAAAACTTCGTCGCACATGATCGCCTCATCATCATTTAAAAACAATCTATTCTCTGATGAAAATCGCACTCGCACAACTGAACTACCACATTGGAAACTTCGAATCCAATACCGATAAAATTATAGCTGCTATTGAAAAAGGGAAACAGCTGGGCGCCGACCTTGTCGTTTTTGCAGAGTTATCGGTATGTGGTTATCCGCCGCGTGATTTTTTAGAGTTTACGGAGTTTATTGAGCTTTGCGAGAACTCCGCCAAACAGATTGCTGCTGCAACCAGCGGCATCGCCTGCATTATTGGTCTGCCGACCATCAATAATAATCCGCTTGGTAAAGACCTCTACAACTCGGCGATGTTTATTGAAAACGGCGAGATAAAAGAAACGATCCATAAAACACTTCTGCCAAACTACGATGTGTTCGACGAGTACCGCTATTTCGAACCTTCTCAAACCACAAAATGCATTGATTTCAAAGGAAGCAGAATTGCCTTGACAATCTGCGAAGATCTTTGGAATATAAATGATAATCCGCTTTACATAGCCAACCCGATGGATGTGCTAATCGAAGAAAAGCCTGATTTGATGATCAACATCGCGGCATCACCATTTTCGTATAAACATGACGATGAACGCGACAAAGTATTGAGCGACAATAGCAAAAAATACAAACTTCCCTTGCTGTACGTGAACCAGGTTGGCTCTCAAACAGAGATCATTTTTGATGGAGGTTCCACAGTTTACGATGCAGATGGAAATCTGCTCGACGAAATGAGCTATTTCTCTGAGGATTTCAAGATCTATGAATTTGATAAAGGAGAAATTCTCGGCCTTGAGCCAACTATGCATAGTCCGCAAAGCGATGTCGAACAGATTCATGATGCATTAATTTTAGGCATCAGGGATTACTTCGAAAAATCCGGTTTTAAACAAGCGGTTCTTGGGCTTTCGGGAGGAATTGATTCCGCCGTAGTGTGCGCCTTAGCAGCAAAGGCCCTCGGTTCGCAAAATGTAATGGCCGTTTTAATGCCCTCAAAATTCTCGACGGCCCATTCAATAAAAGATGCGATCGATCTCGTAAATAACCTTAACTGTAAACACGAGATCGTGGCCATTAAGGACGCAGCACAAGCATTTGACAACATG
Source organism: Hufsiella arboris (assembly GCF_009834875.1). Taxonomy (GTDB): domain Bacteria; phylum Bacteroidota; class Bacteroidia; order Sphingobacteriales; family Sphingobacteriaceae; genus Hufsiella_A; species Hufsiella_A arboris. The sequence continues at coordinate 48,071 of NZ_WVHT01000012.1, forward strand.
CTGAAACCTGCTTTTAAAGGCCTGCCATTTAATATTGCCGAAGAAAATATCCAGGCACGATGCCGTGCTGTCGTAGTGATGGCAATGTCGAATAAGTTTGGCTACATTCTTCTGAACACATCCAATAAAAGCGAAGCGGCGGTAGGGTACGGAACGCTTTACGGCGACATGGCTGGTGCAATCTCGGTCATCGGCGATGTTTATAAGACACAGGTCTTTGAACTGGCGAAATTTATCAACAAAGACGGCGAAATAATACCGGTTAATACGATTGTAAAACCCCCTTCGGCCGAATTGAGGCCAGATCAAAAGGATTCAGATTCACTTCCTGAGTATGATATTCTTGACAAAATACTCTACGAATACATCGAGTTAAAGAAAAGTTCAAGAGACATTATCGCCCAGGGCTTTGACGAAACGACCGTTCGCCGGGTTCTGAAACTGGTCAACATTGCAGAATTTAAACGCTACCAAACTCCGCCGATTTTGCGGGTTTCGCCTAAAGCATTTGGGATGGGAAGGCGGATGCCGATTGTTGGCAAGTATTTGATGTAGGCTTGCCAGACGTCAGACACTTTAAAAGTGTCAGACATCTACGATCCACAATCCTTAGACACTGCTTCCAAAGTCTACCGAAGCCTTGCCCAGAAGCCTTCGAAGCTGCATCGAATGGAACCGGATGCTGCATTGAAACCGACTGAAAGCTGCATCGAATCCGACTGGAAGTACTTGGCGGGAAGAGTTTCCAAGTACTTGTCGACAGACCAGAAAAGTATCCATGGTCTTCGGATGAATTGTATGAAAAAGGTGTTGATAACTTCTGCTTTCTAACAGATTATCGTGAAGATTTCTGAGTTGATGGTTTCCGTCTGTGGGGACACAGACCGAGGACCGTTACCCATCTATGAAATTAACTATTTAAAAAGCTAAAGTCGTGCTAATAACCACCGATAGTCCTGCCCTTCACTCATACTGCTCAGGCCTTATTCACAAGCCGGTATCCGTTACGGTCAGGTTTATAGTGAGCGGATGATCCTTCGAATCGAACCAACCGGCACAGAATGTATTTTGAATTTTTTGTCCCAGAAGGGTCTCTCAAAGAGGACCCTTCATCACCGGAATTTTTTGCTTTGTTCTTTTAAATTGCCCAACAACTAACAAGACTAAAAACACCCCGCTTCCCAAACATCCTGCGAAGGCTATATAATCACCATGCTTCACATAAAACGTAAGCGACTCGTTCAGGTTAATATCCTGCTTTAAAGCTGCCGGAACCCACCATTTTGTTTTCTGTACAACATCGCCGCGCTGATTAATAAAAGCTGAAATACCGGTATTCGCGGAACGAGCAACCCAGCGCCTGGTTTCAATAGCTCTCAATTTTGCATAATCCAGGTGCTGATCTTTGCCCGAGGTATTTCCCCACCAGCCATCGTTGGTAACGACTGCGATAAACTGTGCCCCTTTTTGTACGTAGTCAGCTACATAACTGCCCCAAATTGATTCGTAGCAAATAACCGGCGCCGAACCGATTCCGCTTTGAGAATAAAAAACACTGGCTTCTTTTTGTCGCCCGTAGCCACCGGTTGTGCCGCCGAAGGCTGCAAACGCAGGTTTCAAAAAGCCGAGCGCGCTGGAATACGGGGTCTGCTCCACACCCGGGACCAATTTCGATTTATGGTAAAAATCTACCTTGGCCGAATTTTCTATTTGAATCGCCGCATTAAAGCTGTCGAAATACAATCGTGAGTTAGGATCAAATCTGGCGGTCTCCGTTTTAGCAGTATCATAGATCGCATAACTTTCGATACCTGAAATAACGTTGCCGTTTTTGTATTTAGCTAAGAAATTCTGGACGGTTAAAAAATCCCTGTTATCCCTTATCCGCTTTTCATCAACTTCAGCGGGGATTGCCGTTTCAGGCCAGATGAAGTATTCCGTATTTGGTTGGCCAATAGAATCAGAAAGCCTGATGAGATGATCAACCTGTTGCGATGAAGGGATCGAACCGAATTTTTCGTACGGATCAATATTCGGCTGAACAACTACCACGTTTGCCGGATCGGATTTTTCTTCGTATCTCATGTATATCACCAACGATACGATAACCGGCACCAGGATAAGCGACATGCTCCCGATAAAATAGTTCTTTCCCTTTTTTAAATCAGCGGCTTTAAACGCATAATACGTTTCTAAAACCAGGATATTGGACAATAAAATCCATAAAGTTCCCCCGTAAACGCCGGTCCATTCATACCATTGCGCCAGCTGATGAAACTGCGCAAAGCCGTTTCCTAATGTCATCCATGGGAAAGCCAGGTCCCAGCTTTGATGCAGATATTCGTAAGCGATCCAGAAAGAAATAAGGCCCGCGTAGCTCAACCATTTAGTGGTCACTTTTCGCAATCTGTAATAAAGCCAGAAAGCGAACGTCATTAAAATTGCTGCCAGTCCAAATGGAATTAACGAAATAACTATCGCTACATACCAGGGCATAATCGCATGTAGAGAGTTGAAAACCCAGTAAATGCAGGATGTATTCCAGATAAAAAATGTGGCTAAGCACAGATTAAAAATCGTTTTACCTTTTCTTTTTAAATCAGTTGCTAAGATATTATCCACTGCAAATAACAGCGGCACAAAAGCACCCAAAAGTAACGGCGAAGTAAACGGCATCGGCGGCCATGCCAGCCACAATAAAAAAGCGCTGCTAAGCGCCACGGCATAATTCTTTCTCACTTAAAACTGCGATAAAATATCAGCTTTCTTTTGTTCGTATTCCTCCTGGGTGATCAACTGCTTTTCAAACAGCGTTTTCAACTTCACCAGTTTTTGGGTCATTTCATCTTCAGGGGTTTCAATTGGTTTCGGCGGTTCGGGGGCTGGTTCCGTTTGAATACTCACCGGAATTGAAGCCGCGTTTTGGATACGTTTTTCTTCAAGCTCAGCTTGCTTTCGCATCTCCCGTTCTTTATCCAGCTGCTGATTTGAAAACTGGTAAAGCTTCCTCGCCTGAACTTTGGGAATATATTCTGTGGTAATATTTTCGCCAGACAAAGGAACGGCGGTGAATTTTGCACCGAAAAATTCTTCCTTAAATGAAACTTCTTTTAAATCTTTCCATGAGAATATTTCGAAGTTGGTTGTTAATCCCAGGTTGCCGGGAATACAAAAGAAAATTCGCTTATCGGTAATTACAATCGAATCAGGAATCAGCGTCACAGCCGGTTTTTTCTGCACGGCGACGTAGAGAATTGATTCACCCCCTGTAAGCATGTCCTTTAATTTCGTCAGAACCTTTTCAACGGTTTTCGGCTCTTGTTCGTCAGTTAAATATTGGTCGGTCCACATGGTTATAGTCTGTTTCTTATTTTCTAATTCGAAGTTAATCACAATTGGTTTAAGGTATTTGTGATAGTATCTAAAATCGTTTATATGAATAACTTGTTTCTAAGAGTGTTGCGTTAAATGAGACGTGTCAATCATCAGAAGCGCAAGGCAGGTACTACTATCTAAGTCCTTCCCGCTGTACGCTCATACGCCTGCAGGCATTACGCGCTAGCCGGTATCCGCTGCCATCGGGGCTAAAATGCAAATTTTAAGCATCTATTAACGCTGGCCGTCCGATAAAGTTGCAAAACAGAACCATTTTAAACCCGGGCGAAGCGGATACCGGCATTGTGGCTAATGCCTTGTGCAGTATGAGCAAAGAACGGGACTGCCATTAATTGGAACACTGAAATTGCTTTTCAAAATAAAGACAAAATCTTCGTCTCTTCACGCACCAATTTTACATTCACTCTAGCTTTTATTTCCTCTAGGTGTTTGTTAAAACGTTTCTTAGCTCATCAAGCTATTCCCTTATACCATTCTCAAATATCACCGTAATTCTATTCGCCATTCCCTTCACGCCATTCCCTATTTCCATCTTTACTCCTCTTACTCTTCACCTTTTCCCTTCCTTCCACGCAAATCACAAACTCACCCTTTAACACATTTGTCTCGAAATGAGTTTTCACTTCTTCCAACGTTCCGCGAACGGTTTCTTCAAACATTTTTGTCAGCTCGCGCGAGACAGATGCTTGCCGTTCAACGCCAAAATATTCACCGAACTCTTCGAGTGTTTTCAAAAGCCTGTGTGGCGATTCGTAAAATATCATTGTCCGCTCCTCTTCTACCAGCTCCTTTAAACGAGTTTGTCGGCCTTTTTTTACGGGCAAAAATCCTTCAAATGTAAAACGGTCTGCCGGCAACCCTGAGTTAACAAGCGCTGGAACAAAGGCTGTGGCTCCAGGCAAACACTCGACATCCAGGCCGTTTTTTAACGCTTCGCGCACCAGGAAAAACCCGGGATCAGAAATTGCCGGAGTACCGGCGTCGGATATTAACGCAACATTTTTCCCTTCTTTTAAAAACCGGACGATCTCGGTAGCCGACTGATGTTCGTTGTGCTGATGGTGCGAGAAAACTTTCTTGTCAATACCAAAATGCTTGAGAAGCGGTGCGCTTGTCCGGGTGTCTTCAGCCAGAATTACGTCAGCATCTTTCAAAACACGGATCGCTCTGAATGTCATATCCTCCATATTACCAATCGGAGTTGGCACCAGGTAAAGCTTGCTCATATTTAATTTCGGTCGATTGGCAAGTGATAGTATATTTGCCAAAAAACAATTTAATGCTGCAAGTTAATTATATCCGCGAAAACAGGGAAAAGGTTTTAGAGCGATTAGCTGTTAAAAATTTCAAACAGCCGGAACTAGTTGATCAGATTATTTCCGTAGACGAAGACAGAAGAAAAACTCAGGCAGAACTTGATACACTCTCGGCAGAAGCGAATAGCGCTGCCAAGCAAATCGGCGAGTTAATGCGCCAGGGAGAGAAAGCAAAGGCTGAAGAGATCAAAGCCAAAACATCTTCGTTGAAAGAGCAATCCAAAACTTTGTCGGATAAACTGGCTTCATTGGAGAATGAGCTTTTTAGCAAAATTGTGCTTCTCCCTAACCTGCCGCATACCACCGTTCCATTGGGTTCAACACCAGAAGAAAACACTGTTGTTTTAGAGCATGGCCAAAAGCCGCAGCTCCCTGAAGGAGCGTTGCCGCACTGGGAATTAGCCGCGAAATACGATATCATTGATTTTGAACTTGGTGTTAAAATAGCCGGCGCCGGATTCCCGGTTTATAAAGGAAAGGGCGCCAAATTACAACGCGCTTTGATCAATTATTTTCTTGACAAGGCGGATGCCGCCGGATATTTTGAAATACAGCCGCCGGTTGTTGTAAACGAAGAATCAGGTTTTGGAACAGGGCAGCTTCCCGACAAGGAGGGCCAGATGTATCATGTTACGGGCGATAATCTGTACCTGATTCCAACCGCAGAAGTTCCGATCACCAATTTATACCGCGATGTAATCGTTAAGGAAGAAGAATTCCCGATCAAGAACTGCGGGTACACACCATGTTTCCGCCGCGAAGCCGGTTCATACGGCGCACATGTTCGCGGACTCAATCGTTTGCATCAGTTTGACAAAGTAGAACTTGTGCAGGTTGTACATCCGGACAAGTCATACGAAACTTTGGAGCAAATGAGTACGTATGTGCAATCTCTTTTACAAGAACTTGGTTTACCTTACCGCGTTTTAAACCTGTGTGGCGGCGATATGAGTTTCGGATCAGCAAAAACTTATGATATGGAAGTTTGGAGTGCCGCCCAATCACGCTGGCTGGAAGTTTCTTCTGTAACCAACTTCGAAACATTTCAATCCAACCGGTTGAAACTGCGTTTCAAAGGCAAGGAAGGTAAAACGCAGCTGGCTCATACGCTTAACGGTAGCGCGTTGGCGTTGCCTCGAATTGTTGCATCGATTTTGGAGATAAACCAAACGGAGAAAGGAATTAAAATTCCGGCGGTGCTGGTACCGTATACGAAGTTTGAGTATATAGATTAGATTGGTTAGATATGGTTACTCCTTGAATATTGGTGTAAAAGTAAATTTATAATATTTTGAAGCGCACTGCAGCTACAACTATTATTGGTTGTTCCCGCTGTGCGCTTTTACTCCTTACCCTACCAACATTTCCCTACGCTTCAGTTGCGGGGGTAACCGCTTCCATCGTGGCTAAAATCAATAAACCGGGTGACAGCGATAGTTTTGCCAGGTTGGCTCCTTCTCCCGTTGGAGAAGGTTGGCATGAGGCGGCAAAACTTTGGCCAAAACACGGGACTATCACAACCGACGACCTAAGGAACCTGCTTTTCAAGAAATTGTATTAGCATTTTAGATTTTAAAAAAAGGCGCCTTATACATCAAGCTTTCTAACGTCAACTTCTGCTGTCATCCAAAAAGTTATTCCAACAAATTAATTCCAATTGCTAAACCTAATCTTATAACACTTGTTGCTTCTTCATGGCAACACAAGAACAAAAAACATGGTTCATCACCGGCGTTTCCGGCGGGCTAGGAAAAGCAATCGCGGTGGAGGCTGCAAACAACGGTTATGTCGTTTTTGGAACTCTGAGAAAAAGAGAGCAGGTGGATGAGTTTGATAAACTTGTTCCGGGGAAAACGTTTGGCGTTCTGCTTGATGTAAATAAACACGATGACATACAAACTGCGATTGACACGATAATCGACAAAACAAACCGGATTGATATATTGGTAAACAACGCAGGTTACGGTTTATTTGGCGCTATTGAAGAAGTAAGCATGGAGGAAGCAAGGCAGCAAATGGAAACGAATTTTTTTGGCGCTTTAGCGGTTACTCAAAAGGTTTTGCCGATCATGCGACAGCAGCGGTCGGGAAACATTGTTCAGATATCGTCAATGGCTGGAATGAACGCCAATCCGGGTGTGGGTTTATATAACGCTAGTAAGTTCGCTTTAGAAGGTTATAGCGAGGCGCTATCAAAAGAAGTATTGCCTTTAAATATTTTTGTCACTATTGTTGAGCCGGGCCCTTTTCGTACCGAATGGGCCGGACCGTCGTCGAAAAGAGCGGAAAAACTTATAGAAGACTATAAAGAAACTGCTCATGTTGTAATCAACCGCATAAACGGATATTCAGGTCAACAGCCCGGCGACCCGGAAAAAGCAGCAAAAGCAATTATCAAAGCTGTTACCAGCGAAAAGCCGCCCCTGCGTTTACCGCTTGGCGAAGCTGCTGTAAATGGTATTCTGGATAAGCTTAAATCAGTGGAACAGAATATTAATGATTGGAAAGAAGTATCGTTAAATACTTCATTTTAACTGATCTAAAACCGCAAACATCTTCTGCCTTACTTCCTTCGAGCTGCCATTATAATTGTTTACGATAAAAGAAAATACCAGCGGAACACCCGATGATGAAGTTTGGTAACCGGCGTAAGCTAAAGCATCATTGATTGTTCCGCTTTTCATTCGCATGCCGTTATAAACCGGCAGGCTTTCAAAGTAATATTTAAACCAGGGCTCCTTTTTTACAGTTTGAAGAACTTTAGCCATTGTTAACGTAGTAATCCGCGTGCCCGGCGATAAGCCGCTTCCGTCAATTGTGTTCATTGAATTTTCGTCGATTCCGGCCCTTTGCCTCCAAAAATCTTTTACGATTTCAACGCCGTTCGCTGTAGTAACTTCTTTTCCTGCTTTAAGTGCCATTGTTTTCACCAAATGTTCACCATACAGGTTAATACTTTTCTGGTTGAACCAATACACAATTTTTGTCAGATCAGGCGAGGTTTGATTGGCGATAATTTTAGACGGCGGGGAAAAAGGTTGTTTACTCGCTGATAATATTCTGGTGGTTGTCTCTAACCCGGATACTTTCATTCCTGATTTATTCAGTTGGCTTTTAAACTCTGCCGCAAACGTTAATGCGGGATCCGGAATCGAAGCGGCAATCGTCTTTTCCAAATCAATTCCGTAGGTTCCTCGTAGATAAATGATATTCGAATAGGGTGATGAAAACGCATAAACTTCATCGCCGCTGCCGGATTTGCCAGTGGTGAGCTCGTTCACAATCTGAACTGAAGTCAAAGCTGGTTCCGTTCGTACCAACTGAACCGGATCGCCGACTTTTGTTCCGGGACGTAAAATCAGGTCGAGTTGGTTTTCCCGCCAGGTTAATGAATTTGGACCGGCGCCGTAATAATTCCCGATATCCTGCCATATCCACCCGGTGGGCAGCGTCTGCGTTCCGAATAGATGATCGTCCGAAATTACTCTTCCATTAATTTGTTTAATGCCTGATTGCCTTACTGCGTCTGTAAATTTCTTTAAGATCACTTCCGGCTTCGTGTCCTGGTATCTTTCGCTTCCAAACGTCGGATCACCGGCTCCCGTAATAATTAAATCCCCATTTAAAGTTCCGGATGCATCTATAACGCCCGAGTAACCCAATGTTGTTTGATAAGTAAAATTAGGCCCTAACAAGTAAAACGCTGTCGCGGAAGTAACCGTTTTTAACGTTGAGGCAGAAGCTAATCCCATATTCGAATTTTTAGAGAATACGATCTCGCCAGTCTCTGCATTAAGCACGGTTAAGGAAGTGGTTGCGTATTTGAACTGGCTGTCTGATTCAAATTTCGCATATGCTCTCTCAATTTTTTGCGTTATTGTTTGAGCAAATGTATCCAGCGAAAGGACCAGGAAGAATAGCAAAGCCAGTTTTTTCATACGCCTAAAATAATCAAACTGATTCCATGCCGGTGTATTGAATTTGTTTCAAACGATCATTGTGCCTCAAGAAATAATTGCCTCATAAAAATATCCGTTTGCCGTTGTAATAATTTATTCCTTATTTTGGCAAAACGTGTACAAAACAGGTTTTTCAGGCCTGATGAGTAAGAGAAGTATGATGAAAAAAACGTTGGCAATCGCGATGTTTTGTGTATCGGGAATCGCGTTAACTGCCCTTCCCTCGAAAGCAGAAACTAAAACAGGTAATCCGGACAACGGAGTTACGCAAGTCCGCACCGGAACGCCAAAAACCCTAACCCAGGAAATTGAGCTAAGCCAAAACGCGATTGTAAAAAGCTATATCAAGGCTTTTTTAAATCAGAAGGAACGCTTTGGCAGGATGCTGGGCCTATCGAAATATTACTTTCCTATTTATGAGAAGGTATTGAAAGAACATAACATGCCTGACCAGCTGAAATACATTTCTGTGATTGAATCGGCATTAAATCCACACGCAGTTTCAACCGCGGGCGCTGCCGGTCCATGGCAGTTCTTAAATGAAATCGGCAAACGTTACGGACTGGCAGTGAACGATTCGCTGGATGAACGCCGCGACCCCTTGCTTGCCTGCAACGCCGCCGCAAATTATCTGCAGGAATCTTACAACATGTACGGCAACGACTGGCTCGTGGCAATCGCATCTTACAATGCTGGCCGTAACAATATTAAATGGGCCATGGAAGATTCCGGTGGTAAAACAAATTACTGGGAACTCAGGAAGTATCTCCCGGCTGAAACGCAAAGTTATGTTCCGGCGTTTATTGCAACGGTAATTATCATGAACAACCCCGGGAGATACGGCATCGAGCCGATCATGGGGGATTTCCCGGTTGACACAAAAACCCTTCAGCTTAAGAAATCGTTCTCAATGGAGAACGTTGCGAAAGCGGCAAATATCAGTCTCGACCAACTTTGCGCATTAAATCCGGCTTATAAAAAATTAACTGTTTATTGTACAGAGAAATCGCCAAAAAGACTTGTCCTGCCAATTTTACCTGGATTTGCATATAATGCTGTTTACAAAGAATTAGGATTTCCTTTAGATCCGGATTTGCCAATGGCACCGAAAGTGATTAAATATTACATTTCGTACCGGGTTCAGCAAGGTGATACGTTTGATGTTATCGCCGAGAAATTCAAAATTACGCCGGAAGAAGTTAAGCGCTTGAACAAAATGAATGACACATCGGTGTTAACGCCTGGAATGATGTTGCAGATTGGGCAGGGGTAGGTGGTTGATTATGGATTTTTAGCAGATCTTTCATGTTTCGAATACGTTGTTTCCTAAAATTAAACAGTTCGGCGACGTCGATTTTTGGCAACTAAAAGAAGCTGAGGCCATTGAAATGTAGGCCAATTTTTTATTTTTTGAAAATGAAAGCATCTGCTACTATTGAAATGCAGTCCGGCTATTCGTTCATACTGCACAGGCCTTAGTCACAGGCCGGTATCCACTCCTATCCGGTTTAGCCCTAACGGTTGCTGCACAAAAACTGGCTTGGTCGCAGGGGCTTCGTTGCCATGAAAGTTTGTCTTGGTGCAATAAACGCGGGTGAAGCGGCAGTTTTTACCGGGCGATAAATTCAAAATTGCAGACATCTTCGTGGTAAAAACTACAGCGAAACACAGGACTATCGGAACCAAAAAGAACCGGAATTTGCTTTTCAAGATTAAAAAAAGCTTCATGATACCCTTCAACTCTGCTCGGGTGATATGCACTGAATCATTTGCTTTGCGAGATGATTTATTAAAGGCATTCTCGTCTCCACATTGGGCACAGTTGAAGCACTATCACTACTTATTGCTACTAACAAAAACAGCCGGCCTAATTGAGCAGCTGTTTAATTGTTATTTACGAGAAAGATTTCTCTTACGCCAAAACCTCTTCTTTAAGCAGTCCCTTTTTAAGCAATACTTCCGCAACCTGAACCGCATTGGTAGCTGCCCCTTTACGTAAGTTATCGGCAACAACCCAAAGGTTCAACGTCTTGTCCTGCGACTCGTCGCGGCGAATACGGCCAACAAATACTTCGTCTTTTTCGTGAGCATCTTTAGGCATTGGGTACAACGCATTTGCCGGATCATCAACAACGACAACACCTTCTTGCTGTTCTAAAATCTGACGAACTTCTGCCAGGTCGAATTCATTTTCAAATTCAATGTTTACAGCTTCCGAATGACCGCCCATCACCGGAATACGAACTGTTGTAGCCGTAACACGGATGGACTCATCGCCCATGATCTTTTTAGTTTCGAGGATCATTTTCATTTCCTCCTTCGTGTAGCCATTATCCTGGAAAACGTCGATCTGAGGAATTACGTTAAGGTCGATCTGGTGAGCATAAGCTTTCGGACCTTCGATACCATTGCGTTCATTCATCAGCTGATCCACCGCCTTTACACCAGTACCGGTTACAGACTGGTATGTTGAAACCACAACACGTTTGATTTTGTATTTATCATGCAGCGGTTTTAAAACCACTACCATCTGGATAGTTGAGCAATTCGGATTCGCTATAATTTTATCGTCAGCAGTTAAAACATCTGCATTCACTTCAGGAACGACCAATTTTTTGGTCGGATCCATTCTCCATGCCGAAGAATTATCAATCACCGTAGTGCCGACTTCTGCAAAACGCGGAGCGTCTTTTAAGGATGTCGATCCACCAGCCGAAAAAACAGCAAGCTCTGGTCTTAAAGCAATTGCGTCATCAATCGTCACAACTTTGTACTTCTTTCCCTTGAATTCAATTTCCTTGCCCTTACTCTTTTCAGAGGCTACTGGAATTAATTCTGTTACCGGGAAATTGCGCTCTGCTAAAACTTTCAACATCACCGAACCGACAAGGCCCGTAGCGCCTACAACTGCGACTTTCATCTTGATTTAATTTTACTTAATTGTTTATTTGAATTTATTTGCTATTTTAATTTTAAATTAAAAATACTTTAAACCTATTCTTATCACTGATTTTGGCAAATATGAAGATTTATTTTGTCATTGCGCTGGTTTTGTGCAGCAAAATTACTTTAGCACAATTGTATGAAACGTTTGATGACGGCAATTTTTCGACTAATCCGGCTTGGACCGGAAGCAATTCCTCTGCTGATTTTACAGTAATATCGGACCAATTACACTCCAATTCTACAACGGCAAGCAGTGGTTTCTACCTAAGCACGGAGAATAGCTTGGCCACCAACTGCGTCTGGGAATTCTGGTGTAACTTAAAGTTTGCCACATCCGGAAGTAACTATGTTGATGTATATCTTATATCGGACAAGCAAGATCTGCAGTCCGCAGCCGTCAACGGCTATTTTGTACGCATCGGAAATACAGATGACGAAGTTAGTTTATACAGGCAAAGCGGACCAAAAAGCGGTGCGCAAAAAATTATCGACGGCGCTAACGGAGTCGTATCGTCATCCACGAACAACCTGATCAAGGTACGGGTTACCAGAACGTCAGATAATATTTTTTTGCTTGAACGCGATGGAACCGGGACTGGAACTTCCTACGTTTCTGAAGGCAGTGTGACCGATGCATCGTTTCTGTCAAGCTCATACTTTGGAATTTTTATCCAACAATCAACATCATCATTTTTTCAGAAGCACTTTTTCGATGATATAAAGATTAATCCAATCATTATTGACAGTGATCCTCCAAAGCTCATTTCTGCGACTGCTTCTGATTCCAGTCATCTAATCATAACGTTTAGCGAGGCTGTCGACACGCTCTCAGCCAAGCTGGTAATCAATTATAAACTCGACAACTCGACCATGCCTATATCGGTTAAGCTAACGTCCGATCCAGCTCAATTAATTCTCGATTTCGGCCGTTCGTTTGAAACAGGGAGTCATCGGATTACTGTTTTAAATGTAACCGATAAAGCAGGCAACAAGATTTCAGACTTAAATAAGGCAACATTCACTTATCTCAAACCTTACGTCGCAGCGTGGCACGACATTGTGATTAATGAAATTTTCGCCGACCCATCGCCGCAGATCGATTTGCCATCAACGGAATTTATTGAGATTTATAACAATTCTTCTCATTCTGTAAGTTTAAAAAACTGGAAGTTCAGCGACCCGACAAACATCGCCGTATTACCTGATGATTCACTGAAAGCCGGAGAATACCGGATTTTATGCGCAAAAGCTGACACCGCCGAATTTAAACGTTTTGGGAAAGTAATTGGCGTTTCTCCATGGCCATCTTTAAACAATAGCTCAGATGTCATAAAACTGAAAAACGGTAACGGAATTACAATTGATTCTGTTAGCTACAGCGATGCCTGGTACAAAGATGCTGTAAAGAAACAAGGTGGCTGGAGCCTGGAACGGGTTGATCCAAAATCGGTTTGCCAGGGAAATTACAACTGGACGGCTTCTGTAGATTCAGCCGGCGGAACACCGGGGAGACAGAACTCTGTTTTCAAAAAAGATTACGATCTGACAGATTTCAAGATCGAAAGCTTCAGACGGCCGAACGATACCACAATCACGGTTAAGCTATCCAAACATCTCGATACAAATACATTATTAGCTGAAGCGTTTTCCTCGCAGCCTGCAATTAACTATAAAAATATTTCAGCTGATAGTGAAGGGACTTTAATTAGCCTTACGCATAATTTGCTGACACCGGGAACAAATTATTCTTTTAACGTAATCAGATTAAATGATTGCAGCGGCAAAAACTTAATAGCCAGTCCGGCATTTTTGTTTACAACGCCGAAGTCCATTCCCGAACGCACTGATACCGCGAAGATTCTCATTTCTGAGATCTTTGCTGACCCTTCACCCGAAGTTGGCCTGCCACTGGTTGAATATGTGGAACTTTACAATCCCGGAAAAGACACTATTGATCTCGACGGTTACTCGCTGAACGATGCTACTTCAAAAGGTGTAATAAAGAAAGTTTCTATCTTTCCAAATTCATATCTCATACTTTGCCCGGCAACCGACTCATTGCAGTATAAACCGTTTGGAAAAGTGGGAGGATTATCCCCCTGGCCATCGCTCAATAACTCGTCTGATCAGATCGTTTTAAAAAGCTTTAAAGGAAAGCTGGTTGATTCGGTTTCCTATTCCGATACGTGGTATAAAGATGCGGTTAAAAAGCAGGGCGGCTGGAGTTTGGAAGTGATCAATCCAGATGCCGCATGCAAAAACGCTCAAAATTGGACGGCAAGTAACGATAAATCCGGCGGAACACCCGGAAGAATAAATTCAGTATTCAACAAGAATCAGCCTGAGGCCTTGAAATTATTGTCGGCAACACTTACCGACAACACAACAATAAGATTAAATTTTAACCGGTTGGTCGACAGCATCAGCGCTGTCAAGCTTATAAACTACCAAGTAAACAACGGGCTGGCAGCACCTGGCAACGCGGTATTGATTGGTCCGGATTTTCAAAGTATCGACTTAAAATTCCCATCTATTAAAAGGGGACTTAGTTATAAAATCACAGTTGAAAATTTAACTGATTGCGCCGGCTCGGTCATTTCAAGTGGAAACAATACGGCTGAGTTTTATTATCCTTTTGCTATTGAGAAAGGCGAGATCTTAATTAATGAAGTGCTATTCAATCCCCGGCCTAATGGCGTTGATTTCGTTGAAATCTACAACAACTCAGACAAAACATTTGACTTAAAAGAGTTAAACATAGCAACGATTAAATCGAAAGACAGCATTGAAAGCGTTAAGCAAATCTCTGGCAAAAGCCAGCTTTTCAAGCCTAAGGAATATACAGTACTGGCCTCGGATATAGAAAATATTAAGGCGGAATATCACACCGAAAACTCAGAATCTTTTATAAAACTATCTTCGATGCCATCGTACAATGATGATGAAGGAATCATCGTTTTAATAAGCAATAACCAGCGTATTGACCAGTTGAACTACTCCGAGAAAATGCATTTCCCGCTCATCAAGAATCCGGAAGGGGTGTCATTGGAAAGAAGCTCCTTTAGCAGACCAACCAATGATCCTGGAAATTTCCGGTCGGCAGCCGCAGCAGTTGGTTTTGCAACGCCGGGTTATAGAAACTCACAATTTGTGGATGATGTAAATCCGGAAGACGAAGTTTCATTGTCGTCAAAAACATTTTCGCCAGATAATGACGGCTTTGAAGACGTGCTGAATATCAACTATAAGTTTCCGAATCCAGGAATGGTAGCGAACGTGATAATATATAACAGCCGCGGCGTTACTATCACACACCTCATTAAAAACATGACTCTTCCCGCAACGGGAATTTTTTCGTGGGACGGGCTAAATGAGAATCAACAAAAATCTGCAGTTGGTATATACTTTATGCAAATGGAGGTGTTCAACCTGAACGGAAAAGTTAAAAAATACACAAAGAGCTTTGCATTGGCCGCCAGATTGAATTAAATCCTTCTTAGTTTTCAGCGGCATTCTCTTACATTTGCTATCCGAAAATTATGGTGGAAACGATTTTAGTAATTGGAGCAAATGGCCAGATCGGTACGGAACTGGTAAATCATTTACGTCAGGTTTATGGCAGCAGCCAGGTGATAGCGTGCGATATTCGTCGCCCGGATTATGACATTAAGGATGCTGGACCATTTGAGTTTGTCAATGTTCTTGACAAAGAAAACCTCAAAACAATCTATCAAAAATATAAGCCTTCACAGGTTTATCTGCTGGCGGCCATCTTATCCGCAACTGGCGAACAGAATCCAAAGCTTGCCTGGGATCTGAACATGAACGGGCTTTTAAACGTCCTTGATTTTTGCCTGGAATATAAAACTCATAAGGTATACTGGCCGAGTTCGATTGCCGCTTTTGGACCAAATTCGCCGAAAGCTGACACGCCGCAATTTTGCACAATGGATCCAAATACAGTTTACGGAATCAGTAAACTGGCCGGCGAACGCTGGTGCGAATATTATCATCAAAAGCATGGATTGGATATCCGCAGTTTACGGTATCCCGGACTGATAAGCTGGAAAGCCGCGCCCGGCGGAGGAACGACCGATTACGCCATACATATATTTCATGATGCCTTAAAAAAAGGAACCTATACGAGTTTTTTATCGGCATCTACGGAACTACCAATGATGTACATGGATGACGCCATTCGCGGAACTATCGAATTGATGGAAGCTCCTGCAGAAAATATAAATGTTCGCTCGAGTTATAATTTTGCCGGAACAAGCTTTAATCCCGAACAATTAGCCGAAGAAATCCGAAAACATATTCCTGACTTTAAATTGGCGTATCTTGAAAATGATCCGCGGCAAGCGATCGCCGATAGCTGGCCACGATCAATAGATGATTCAGCAGCACAAACAGACTGGAAATGGAAACCTGAGTTCAGTCTTGCTATAATGACAGAGAGTATGCTAACTAACTTAAAAAAATAAAATCTGAATATGGGAAGAGCATTTGAATTCCGTAAAGAAAGAAAATTTAAAAGATGGGCTAAAATGGCCGTTCAGTTTACGCGCCTAGGCAAGGAGATTGCCATGGCCGTAAAGGCAGGTGGTCCAAATCCTGATACAAACTCACGTCTTCGTACAGCTATTCAAAACTCTAAGGCTGTAAATATGCCTAAAGACCGGGTTGAGGCAGCTATTAAACGTGCTTCAAGCAAAGATGCAGGTGATTACGAGGAACTGGTTTACGAAGGATACGCGCCGCATGGTGTTGCTGTTTTGGTTGAAACCGCAACCGACAATACAAATCGTACCGTTGCCAATGTTCGTAGTTACTTTACTAAAGTTGGCGGGTCGTTAGGCAAAACAGGATCATTGGATTTTATTTTCAGCCGCAAATCAATTTTTCGTTTTGAGCCGGGAGAGTTTGACCTGGAGGAGCTGGAATTAGAATTAATTGATGCGGGTTTGGAAGAAATCTACGTGGAGTCAGACGAGGAAGGGCATGACGTTGCCGTAGTTCAAACTTCATTCGAAGATTTCGGAACCATGCAGAAAGCTTTGGAAGAAAAAGGCATCGAGGTGAAAAGCGCGAAGCTTGAGCGAATTCCACTATCTACGACCGACGTTAGTGAAGATATGGCCGGAGACGTTTTGAAGTTGATTGATAAGCTGGAAGAGGACGACGATGTTCAGGCGGTTTATCATAATATGGCGTAGGAATTCTTAATTTTCGATACTAGTGCAGCGATAGGTTAGATGGCATTTATGATTGATTTGTTATGAAAATGAATGGTTTTGCTGCTATCATTAGGTAGTCCCGCTTTTCCCTGCAAATCCTCAGTCGTACCTCCTTCCGGGTTTTCCGATACAATCGGGTTTAAAATGAATGGAACTGCAATAACCCGACAAGCCGCCAATTCATGTATTGGTAATTAATAGGTTTTCGACTTTCGTCATGGCGGAACAGAACTGTAATAAACCCGGTTGAAGCGGTTACCCCGGAACGAAGCGGTGGAAAGTGCGAAAGAGTGAGGAGTAATAGCAAAAAACGGGGCTGCCGGAACCGATGAAATATGTGTCATTGCTTTCCAAAAATTATTAGCTTTAATCAATTGAATTTTAGAACCTGAACAATCACTAATTTTTAAACCCGTTGACAGGTTTGTGTATTCTCTCAACAGTATCTTTGTTAAATAAATCAATCTCCGTTGCTGACATTTGAAGAATTTTTCAGGAAGAAAAAAATAGACCTGGTTCAGTTGGAAGCAGCGGAACGGGTTTTGTATGATGAATTCAAATCAGAATATGCCCAAATGGGCGAAAAAAGCTTCGATCATACCAAGAAATTCTGGTTTAATAAACTTAGGCTTTCTTACCATTTAAAAGAGGAGCCAAAGCCGGCAAAAATTCTGATTCAAAGAAATGAGCTTGCGCAACAAGCCGAGCCACTTGAATCACCTACTATCGACCAGACAGCAAACAAGAAAGAAGAACCGGAAACCCAGGGAAAACCGGCGTTTAAGCCGCGATTTAAACCTGGAATGACAAACGCCCAGTCACCTCCGGCGGAAGAAAATGTTACGGAAACTGAAAAAACGGCTAAACCAGTTGGTTTCACACCCAGATTTAAAATAAAGCCGGCAGATACAATTCAAGAGCCCATTGCAAAACCAGCGAGCGATGAGCAACCTGCCACAAGCAAACCCACCGGTTTTACTCCACGCTTTAAAGCGGCTCTAAAAACGGAAGAGCAAGAAAGACTTCCGCCAACTGAAATTGATCGCAATACGTCAGAAAGGGACGAAACACCAGTTGATTCTGTTACCGAACAGGAAAAAAATACAGATCCTGGTAGTGAGCCCGCAGAATCGCCGAAACCGTCATACAAGCCAAAGTTTAATATGAAAAATATTAAGCCGAAGGAGGAAGCAGATCAGGATCAAACACCAGAAGCTGATAATCTAAAATCGGAAACCGGAACTGACGTACCGCCGTCTGAAGCAACAACAGAAGAATCAAAACCTGCTTACAATCCGCGGTTTAACATGAAAAACATTAAACCGAAGCAGGAAGAATAAGGCCGCTATTTTTTGTTTGAGAACAACCAGGGTAAAAACCCAGGTTCCGCAAAGGCGCTGTCCCAGCTATTATGATTGTCGTTTGGATAAATGGTATATTGAACGTCAGCTTTTCTCTTTTTAAGTTCATCAACAATCACTTTGCTGTACTCGGGCGCAACAACATCATCCTTAGCTCCGTGAAAAAACCAAAGCGGGATTTTCCGGTATTTTTTTACGTTAGCAGGGTTGTCCCCGCCGCAAATCACGAAACCGGCCGCAAACCATTTTGGTTCACGTTTCAGAATATCAAGGGTGCCCATACCTCCCATAGACAAACCACCAACATACACACGATCTTCGTCGACAAAAGGTTTATCGCGTAATTTTCCAACAAGGCCAATAAGCGTTGACATTGACTTTGTTGGCTCACCGCCTTCCGGGAAATCAAAATAACGCTTGCCCAGACTGTCAGTTTTAAAAATTACGTTTGACCAAAATCCATCTTTCGGGCATTGCGGAAATACAACGATGGCTGGAAAATCTTTCCTGACAGAATCCTTTAAAAACAAGTCGCCACCATGGACAAGCTGAGCCTGATTATCATTACCGCGTTCTCCGCTGCCGTGCAGCACAATCAGTAAAGGATATTTTTTCGATGCGTTGAATTTCTCAGGAAATAAGATACGGTAAGGGAGAGTGTCGATTCCTGTTACGAAAGTTGAAGCCTCATAGGACGCTGGTTTCTGAGCTTTGGCAATACCGGCGAGCAGCACAAAAACTGCCGCCAGTATTTGAAATGTTTTTTTCATTTGATCTTTAGGTTGTTTTTACCCGGATGATCATTTTACCAATTTAAAATCTGCTTCCTTTACATCGCGCGAATTGGTTCCTACAAAAACCTTAAAATCGCCAGGCTCAGACACATACTTTAAATCGTTATTGTAAAATCTCAAATCCGATTCTCGTAACGTAAAAGTAACGGTTTGAGTTTCACCTGCCTTCAAAAATATTTTTTTAAATGCCTTTAATTCTTTGACGGGCCTGCTGATCGAACCAACTAAATCACGTGTATAAAGCTGAACGACTTCTTCCCCGTTATACTTTCCTGCGTTAGTAACAGGAACGGTAACACTAAGTGTACCTGTTGGACTGAGTGTACTGGTGCTCAACTTTAAATTACCATAATTGAAGCTTGTATAACTTAAGCCGTAGCCAAAAGGATAAAGCGGATCGTTGCTAACATCGAGATAATTAGACCGGAATTTAGAAAACCACTTCCCATCTGCCAGCGGGCGTCCTGTATTTTTGTGGCTGTAGTAAAGCGGTATTTGTCCGACATTCTGCGGAAAAGTGGCTGTTAACTTTCCGGAGGGATTTACATCACCGAACAAAACATCGGAAATTGCCCGTGCAGATTCTGTGCCGCCAAACCAAACGTTTAAAATAGCGGGCACATGTTCACTTTCCCATTTAATGGTCATAGGCCTACCAGCAAATAACACGAGTACGATAGGCTTACCCGTCGTAAGCAATGCTTCAAGTAAATGCCGCTGAGTTTCGGGAATACCGATATCGCTCCTGCTGGATGCCTCGCCACTCATTTCGGAACTTTCGCCTAATGCCGCAATTACCACATCGGCCTTTTTAGCAATATTGACCGCATCTTTGATGATCTCCTCTTCGGGGCGATCGTCACGTTTGATCTCGCGACCGAACATTGTAGCATTTGCCTGCAATGTGGCATCGGCGGCCAGGTTAGCACCTGCGCTATGCAATATCTTCACATTTGACCCTGACACTTCTGTCAGGCCTTCCAGCAATGACTTTGTATTTTGAAGATCTGAATTTACACTCCAGGTGCCTACCATATTTGCTCTTGTGTCAGAAAGCGGGCCGATCAAAGCAATTGTTCCCGACCGTTTTAAAGGTAAAAGCTGGTTTTCATTTTTCAGCAGCACATAACTTTTGGCAGCTGCTTCACGGGCAACCTTAAGATTTTCAGGAGTTAAGATTTCACTTTTTGCTCGTTCCTCACTGCAATAACGATAAGGGTCATCGAATAATCCCAGTTTATATTTTGTTTCGAGCACTAACCTGCAGGCATTATCGATTTGCGCAAGCGTCACTTTCCCTTCGGATAACGATTTTTTGAGCGTTGTCAGGAAGCCTTCCCCAACCATATCCATATCTACTCCCGCTTTTAAAGACAGGGCAGACACGGTTTGCAGATCGCCAAGGCCATGATCGATCAGTTCGTTCACCGCTGTATAATCAGTTACAACGAGGCCTTTAAATCCCCACTGATTACGAAGCAAATCTGTCATCAACCATTTGTTGGCCGTTGCCGGAACGCCGTTAATGTCGTTAAATGAAGTCATGATGCTTCCGGATCCGGCGTCGATTGCTGCTTTGTAGGGTGGTAAATATTCGTTATACATCCTGTTTAAACTCATATCGGTAGTATTGTAGTCGCGACCAGCTTCCGCAGCTCCATACAACGCAAAGTGTTTCACACAAGCCATGATCGTATTATTTTTGGCCAGATCGTCGCCCTGGTAACCTTTCACCATTGCCCTGGCGATCTGTGATCCCAGCCAGGTATCTTCGCCATTCCCTTCTGAGATACGGCCCCATCGTGGATCACGGGAAATGTCGACCATTGGCGAGAATGTCCAGTTCAAACCGTCGGCGCTCGCTTCGATTGCAGCAATGCGGGCCGTTTTTTCTATCAATGGAAGATCCCAGCTGCATGACAACGCTAACGGGATTGGAAAGGTCGTTTTGTAACCGTGAATTACATCCTGACCAAAAATTAATGGAATTTTTAAACGGCTTTCGTTAACAGCAATTTCCTGTGCCTTGCGAATCCGCTGTGGAGTAGTAAGACTGAAAATCCCTCCGATCTGGCCGTTCTTTATTTTACCCGATACGTTCGTGCTAACGACAGAGCCTGTTGTGGCTTCGCCACCCGTAACAAGATTTAGCTGTCCTATCTTCTCATCAAGTGTCATCTTCTTTAAAAGCGTTGACACGAATTGGTTCATCTTCAGAGTGCCTGATGTGGCATTTTTCGTTTGCGTAAAGCCCTGATGCGACAGGATAATCGCTGCTATTGCCAGGACTTTCTTTCCGTATTTCATAATAGTTATTTAGATTCAATGATTTTTGTCCGTGTCGAAACACCGTTTTCGTTTATAGCCTCTATGGTAAAATAATATGGTTGATCCTTGTCCATTGCCTTGAAGTAGTATTCATTTGCGTCGTATACCATAATGCAGTTGTACAGCTTATCCGGTTCAGTACCGGTGTAAATATTGTAAGCATAAGCGTTATCAACCGGATACCATTTTAACCAGGCACTCCGCTTGTCTTTCTCGGTACGCAGAACGATAAATCCTTTTACAGAATCCGGCTTCGGCCCACCGCCATTACCAAATACACGCAAACCGCAAACCGCAAATTTCCCGGTAGGCATATGAATGTTTTCCAATCTGATATAACGGGTTCTTACAGGCTTAGCTAACTCGACATAATCATGCGGTACATCCGTTTTATTTGCACTTTTATCAACGAGCACTTTCCAGTTTTTACCGTCAGCCGATTCGTAAAGTTTATACTGGTGAAAGATATTGGTTTGCTTGCCAAGAAACTCAGCATCCTGGTCGGCGTAATTAATCTGAACAGCTCGTACTGTCGCGAGCGAGCCAAGGTCAGTTTGGATCCATTCTCCCCTGTTTCCTGATGCCGCGCTCCAATAAGTTTTTATGTTTTCATCAACCGCGTTATTTGCGCTAAAACTTCCTAAAGTTGATGACACCTGAACTGGCTTTTTATAATTCAGCAGCATCCAGCCGGTGAATTTACTTTTCAAATGATCTTCTTTTCCTGATGGCAGATAGGTTGGATAATCGCCAAAAGCGGCATCCATGTACATAACATCGTCCTTGTCAAAACCGGCCGGCCAAATCCCGATTCGTCGTTCGAAATTATTCTTCACAGAGATCACCATTGTCGAAACGTGCCAGTAGTTATTGAAATTATCCTGAAATGTCGCGCCATGGCCTGCGCCACGTGCAAATCCACCTGACTTATAGCTAAACGGCATCGACTGCGGAATAAAGGGACCAAGCGGCGATTCGCCTACAATTACTCCGTCGGCATAACCACTAAATTCGGTACCCGGAGCGCCATATTGCAAATAATACTTACCGTTATGTTTGGTCATCCAGGCACCTTCCATAAACGGATCAAGAAACGTGTCATCCAGGTATTCTCCGAAGCGCTGCCAGCCGTATCTCCAGGGCTCGAGCAGATACATTTCCTTTCGATATCCTTTCAAGTGGAACGTTTTCGGATCAACTTCGGCACCATATAACGGATAGCGATTGCTGCTGCCATTGTACATGTAAAGTTTTTTGTCGTCATCAACAAAAAATGCCGGATCCCAACCGCCGGGTTCGAAATCATGGATAGCTTCCTTCCAATCGTTTCCCTTCGGATTCGTGCTCATCCAGATGGGGAAATTACTGGTGTATGTTGAACCGAAAACCAGCATGGTATCGCCCTGTATCCAAACTGCAGGAGCACACAGATCATCGTAAACCTTGTGCTCCGGGCGCAGGAAATGACGAAAAACGAAATGCCAGTTACTCATATCGCTGCTCCACCAGTATCCCCATTGGTTGGTTGAAAAAAGATAGTAATCACCTTTGTACATCACGATCACCGGATCTGCTGTCGCCCGATGCCGGCCTGCTTCAGAAAAATTCGGAATGGGTGTATAGCCGTAATCGATATTAATGGGATTACAATATGTTTTATATTTATTCTGCGCCTGAACGAAGCCAGAAATCAAAAGGAATATTATCAGATTTGTTTTAAATAGCTTCATCTCACTTCTTCAATACAGGACTTTGATAGCCTAATTTTTTTAGTCCAATTTGAATTTCTGGACAGCTCATAAAAAGCTTCCAAAGCAACCCGGTACGATAGTTTTCGATCATGACGACGATCGGCCCCTGGTCAATCGCCAGGTAAGATTTTGCATACCAGTTTTGTGATTCGCTAAATGAATCTACAAACCCATATTCACCCCAGATTTTATCGCCTAAATCGTAATAAAAGTGTTTAAGCGCTGCCATTGATTGTTCGGGCGTATAGGGAAAAGATGAGAGAGCTGCGGTCGGAGTTATCACTCCCAAATCATTTGTCGGCGAATGTGCATTATAACCCTCATAATTGTCGCTGGCTGTTAATCCCCAGCAATTTTTTCCATATCCTTTAAATTTCTTTGGATTCTCGACACAGTAGGAATAGTTAATAAGCGTGTGATTTTTGTTTTGCTCCCAGTAATCAGCGTATTCATCTTTCAAACCACGGGGATCCAAACCTAAAAACGAATAATGAGCGAAGAACAACGGACCCCCATAATCAAATCCAAGCGGGAGTTTATAGCCATAGAACGTCTTTCCGTTTTTAAAGAAATTACTTTGAGCAAAACCGCGGTGATAAACAGAAGCCGGAACAGGATAACGTTCAGCAGAAGCGGCGAGGATATAAGTAATAAGCGTTTCATTATAGCCTCTTAACGGAAAGTTCATCGCCCAGCCGTTGTTAGGACTCCAATGCCAGTATAAAACTTCTTCGCCACCGCGAGTGTACCAATCCCATTCAATCTCACTCCACAACCAATTAATACGGTTTCGTAACTCGGCCTCCGTGCGATCGTCTTTATTAAAATATTGCCGGGCACAAAGTAGCCCCTGGAAAAGAAACGAGGATTCAACCAGGTCGCCGCCATCATCTTTACGGCCGAATGGGATTGTTTTCCCTGTGGCGCCATCCATCCAATGCGGAAAAACTCCGTGATACGAATTAGCTTTCGCTAAAAACTTAACCATCTTAAGCAGGTGGCGGGCGGCTGTATCTCGTTTTATCCAACCTCGATCCGCAGCCACGATCGTTGCCATAACACCGAAGCCAGTTCCGCCAGTAGTTACGACTTCGTCGCCATAATCGAAAGAACGGTTGCTTCGCTCACGAGCCATTCCGCTAACGGGATGTGCAAAATCCCAAAAGTATTTAAAGGTTTGGCTTTGTACTTTTTCAAGAAGCTGATCGTCGGTTAACTTTTCCGGCTTGAAATTTTGAGCATGTAACTCCTGGAATAATCCAGCTACAACCAGGATAATGCTAAGAACGGGTTTAAATTTTATCATCGTTGTTATAAATTAGGACTTTGAAAGCCCAGGTTCTTCATTCCGGTTTTAACTTCGGGACAACTCATGAACAAGTTCCATAAAAGTTTACTACGATAATTTTCTATCATACAGATAATAGGCCCCTGGTCGATCGCCAGATAAGACGAAGCAAACCATGGTTCCTTTAAGCTAAACGCATCGTAAAACCCATAATCGCCCCAAAGCTTATCGCCCAGCTTATAATAGAAGAAACGCAACGTAGTCATCGATTCCTCCGGAGTATAGGGAAGTGACGAGATCGCGGCTGTAGGCGCTATTACGCCTAGGTCATTTCCGGGGGCGCTGGCTGAATAACCGTTTGGAATGTCGCTTGCCGTCAATCCCCAGCAGGAATTACTATAACCATAATTGCCGGCGGGATTAGTCACACAGTATTGGTAATTTATTTTGGCATGATTGACCGTTTGCTGCTGATAGTCGGCATACTGATCGCTCAGGCCATTGGGGTTAACCGCTAAAAAGGAATAATGCTCAAAAAAGAGAGGTCCACCTTGTGGCGGCCCCAGAGGCAGTTGAATACCGAAATAAGAATTGCCATTTTTCATCGCACCGTTTTGCGCCCAGCCATTATCATACACTTCTTTTGAAATCGCGTACGTTGCGGACGAAGCTCCCAGTATGTAGGTTATCAAAGCCTCATTCCACCCTTTTACCGACATATTCATATCCCAGTTAAAATTCGGACTCCAATGCCAGTATAAAGTATTTTCATTGTTCTTGCGAAACCAGGACCACTCAACGCCATTCCACAAGGCATTTATTTTAGCACGCAATGCTGCTTCTTGTGTATCTGAACCATTAAAATATTGCCGGGCAACCAATAGTCCTTCCATTAAATAAGAAGTTTCGACAAGATCGGCGCCGTTATCTTTTTCACTAAAAGGCTGTACTGCACCGGTGGCACCGTTAATCCAGTGCGGGAAAGCTCCGTGAAACTTTTGAGCCTTATCTGTTAGAAAATTAACCATAGTGGTTAGCCTGGCTAATCCATCCGCCCGGCTAATAAAATTCCTGTTTATTGCCGTTACAATAGCCATAATTCCAAAACCGGAACCGCCGGATGTCACAATATCTCCCGATGTATTTCTTTCCCTGGCTAATCCACTGACGGGATGTCCGAAATCCCAGAAATATTTGAACGTCTGCTTTTGTACCAGTGTAAGCAATTCATCATCAGATATTACCGGAAACTTGTCTGTTGAATCAATGGCTGTTTGCAGATTGACGGTAATCGCCGTTTGGAGTTTGCCTTTATCGGCGGCAGTCAGCCCGTTCGAAACGAACAAATTATATTTTGTGAGAAATAATAAATTATCGGCTGGTTGGATAACAATTGTCGCATCGTTGTCTTCGAATGAGGAAGAATACGTGACGCTGTTGCCAGCAGCGTCTTTCAGACTAATATTTCCGGAAACTGAATTTTTATCAAGAGCCTTTGAAAATGATAGTTTAACAACCGGCTTTGTATTAATTCCATAGTAATTGAAGCCGTTAAAATTTCCGTTTACTTTCAAGCTGTTAAAGCTGAAGCTCTCCGGAACGGGGTCCGGCTTTACGGCGCCATTATCACCGCTTTTTTTACAGGAAAGCAGCAACAGGAAAAAAAATAAAAGGACGATTTTGCAATTACTCAACATGGGATTTGTTAGCAGAAAAAAAGGTTACCATACACGGCAACCCCTCAATTCACGCCAATTTATTATCTACCTAAACTTTCTAATTTATAAAGAGCGTTTATTTCATCCCCGGAGAGTGCCTTGTTGTACACTCTGAATTCGTCAAGCTGACCACCAAAGTCTGTTGCCCAATCCTGCGCGCCTGCACTGCCAAGGCTTGGGTTTGTTTGAAACTGAAATGCGCCAAACACTATCGAAGCTGCATTTACAAATTTTAGTGGCCCGTAAGGCGTTTTATTTGTTACCGGATCGTCACCGTTTAATATCGGCCCCTTTGTACCTTGTGGATTTCCTGCTGTGTTCACGCCGATCTGCGTACCGTTTGCGTAAATGTTAAATATAGATTTATCTCCGTTATAGGTGATGCCTACATGAACCCATTTTCCAATAGCCGCACCAAACTTACAATCAGTGAATTGCCCCGCCCATTTGGCGTTAGCATTATTCATATGAACTTTAAAAAAAGCGGTATCCGGGTTGGGAACACCTTTTTGGACATATGATTCAAGATAGACATCAATATTTCCCCAAAAATCTTTTGAATTATTTAGCGCAAAAACCCCTGTAGCTTTGGTGGGTTGCGTAGTGTTCATCCAAAACGAAATACTGTAACTCTGAAGAGCAGGGATCACCGTTCCCGCATTCGCAATTACTGCATAACCATTGGCCGATCCCTGATAAGCTTGTCCTTTTTTTCCTGCTGTAAATGATGTATTTGTACCTGTGGCGGATAAATTAGCTATACTGTCGTTTAAATTTCCATTGAACGACCAAAATGCAACCAGGTTATCTGGAGCTATTTCTTTGGAACTGCTGTAACCGCCAATGGGTTTTTCAGGAGCATAATCGCTTGGATCGTAATCCTTCAGACAAGACGACATGGTAAATGTCGCCAATGTCAATCCGAGCAGGGTGATATAATTTATTTTCATCTTGAATTTCATTTTTAATTAATAGCCCGGATTTTGGATTAACACACCTGCACTTAAATCGATTTCATCTGATGGAATTGGCATCAATTCACTCACACCAGCCTTAAAGCCTTTCGGGCCAAATATTTCTGAGCCACGACCCTGGCGAATGACGTCAAAGAACCGGTCAAACTCCATTGCCAGTTCAACTTGCCGCTCGTGCCAGATCGCCAGTCGCAATTGAGGCTGGTCTGTTGTGGTAACCGGAGGCAATATTGTAGCGTTCCCAGCTCTTGCGCGCGCCCGCACCATTTCCAGCGACGCTAAAGCCTGGGTGGGATTTCCCAATTCATTAGCTGCCTCGGCATTCATTAGTAAAACTTCGGCGTAACGTATAACTCGCACATTCTGATCTTCGCCTTCATTTTGAACGAATGGCGTATTGAAGGGCACATATGATTTTTGATTGTAACGAGGATTATCACCTGTCGGGTTAATAACGTCGCCCTCGGGTGTGGTTTCTCCGCGGAAAATAATTGTTGCATCGCGTCGCGGATCGTTTGGTTCGAAGGCATTCGCTAAAGCTTCGGTAGGAACATTAAAACCCCAACCACCACCTGATACACCTCGAACACCCTGCACTTGCGAATACTGGCTGTTAGATGCATCCTTGATATTTGGCAGACTCTGGCATTGAATTTCAAAAATGGATTCTGAATTGTTTTCGTTCGCAATTCGGAACAACTGCTCAAAATTCGGGAACAGCGTATAACCCATCGTCATCACCTGATTTGTGTAAGTCAATACGTCATTCCACTTTTTTTGATACATCGCAACTTTTGCGTGCAAGGCTAGTGCAGCTCCTTTCGTCGCGCGGCCAATGTCTGCGGGTCCGTAGCTCTGAGGAAGAACGGAAGCCGCATCAGTAAGATCTTTTTCAATGAACGCCCAAACATCTGCCTTCGGACTGCGCGGAATATTGTATTCTTCTGTACCTGCTGCAACGTGGTCCCTCAACGGAACATCACCAAACGCTCTTACCAATCGGAAGTAGTTATATGCTCTTACAAATTTTGCCTCGGCCATATAGCGGCTTCTCAGACCCTCATCCATGGAAATATTCGGTATGTTATCAAGCACCTGGTTACAAAGATTAATGCTTTGATATTGCGACTTCCAGAAATCGTAGACTTGTCCGTCGGTAGCGGAAACAGTAAAGCTGTCAAAATTATTGAAGAAGGTGGCGTCGCCCGGTGTGCTTCCTTTTTCCGTCTCGTCAGATCCCATGCTTTCGACCGCTATCGGAGCAAAAGCCGTTTGCCGCCACTCGCGCAAATTTGCGTAAATAGAGTTTACTGCCTTGGTGGCATCGTCCTGAGTTTTGAAAAATTCAGCGCTGGGCTGTTTCGCCTGCGGTGGAACGTCCAAAAAGTCTTTCTTACAGCTTGCAAAAGAAAGTACTGCAACAGCCATTGAGACTGCCCAGATTTTATATGATTTTATATCGATTAACATTGTCGTAAAGCTTAAAAAGTAAGATTCAAACCAAAATTGTACGTGGCAAATAATGGATAGATGCCATTGTCAATTCCGGCATTGATGCCGGGTTGAGTTACGGCGTCCGTTATGCGCAATTCAGGGGTAAAACCGTTATACTTGAAGAAATTGAAGGCATTTTGGGCATTTAGATAAACCCTTAGCCGTTGGATCTTCCATTTTGACAGTAACGCAGATGGAAAGGTGTAACCCAATTGAATATTCCTGATACGGACATAACTTCCATCTTCTACGTACCATGAGTTCGGCTTGTAATTTTCCCCTCCACCAATGTTAGCCGAAGGGTAAGAGTTTGACGTTCCTTCACCATGCCAGCGATTATTAAAAAAGTCTTCGGAATAGTTTTCCGAACCGAAACGCAGTCCTTTATTGGCATTATAAACATCAACTCCTGCAACGCCTTGTACGTCAACAGCAAGATCAAATTCCTTAAAATTAAATCCTGTATTTAAACCGAAGGTGTATTTCGGATTTGGATTCCCTAAAACTACCCTGTCGGCAGCGTCAATCTTGCCATCTGAATTAGTATCTTGATAGCGAAAATCGCCTGGCTTAGCCGAGGGCTGGACTGATGCTGCTATTTCGGCGGCATTCTGAAAAACTCCGTCGACCTGAAGCCCGAAAAACTGACCGATAGGTTGTCCAACAACGGTACGAGTACTTAACTGACCTCCCGTTGCTGCCGCTCCGCCAGCGTAAATTGGCGTGCCTCCCGTTTCAACAGATAAAACTTTGTTATTATTAATGCTAAAGTTTCCGCTTAAATTGTAAGAAAAATCGTCGTTAATCTTATTTCTCCATCCGGCTGTAAATTCCCATCCCCGATTTTGAAAATCGGCCTGATTTCCAAGAATATTATTGCCGGTTGTTCCTAACGAGCCTAAAATAGGAATCTGGAAAATAGCCTGCTCAGTTTTCTTGTTGTACCAATCAACCTCAAAAGTTAATTTACTGTCCAGAAATGATGTTTCTAAGCCAATGTCTGTACCAACGCCCCTTTCCCAGTACGTTACCGGGGGAACAATCGTTGTAATATTGGCGCCTGTTGCTGGTACTCCGCCATAAATTGCGGTGAACTGTGGTTGTTGATTTACCGTCAAGGTAGATAGGTTGGCCGGCACGGATGCATTACCTACTTTTCCCCAACTTCCTCTTAACTTCAAACTGCTGAAAAACTTTTGATCTTTCATGAAGTCTTCATCGCTGACCACCCAGCCGACACCAATTGATGGAAAATAACCCCAGCGCTGGTCGTCGATAAATTTGGAGGAGCCATCGGCACGCAGTGAAGCGTTTATAAGGTAACGATTCTTAAAAGAGTAATTTACACGTCCGAAATACGATTCGTAAGTAGATAAGTCACCCTGATCGGTAATTGATCGTGTATCGCTTGTTCCTAAGGCCAAATAAAGGTCCCCTTCCGAATTATAAGGAACATTCTGAGCAGTTCCGGTCGAACTATATGATTTATATCGCTGAGCAGACTGACCAGCCAAAATAGTAAACTTATGATCGCCAAGCGTTTTATCATACGTCAGCGTATTTTCCCAGATCCAGTTGCGGGTTTGAGATTTAGTTAACGTTAATAAACTGATTTTGTTAAACTGGTAGGTCGTTGCCTGATATACCGGGTTGTAAGCCCGAACTTCACCATCGCCAAATTCACCACCGAAACTTGATCTGAATGTCAGGTCTTTCATGAGTTTTACGTCGGCATATACATTACCGGTTACGCGGTAGTTTTTTGACTTCTGGTTGTAAAAGTCCAGTTGCGCCTGCGGATTGTTAGGGACGTTACCAATCGGATAATCAGCAGGATCACCGTAAGTACCGTCAGCATAAAATACCGGGACCACCGGTGCGGCTGTATAAGCTTTACCAATTATCCCCGGAGGAATATCAGTAGTATTATTTCCTTGTAAAACCGCGTTATATCCCACTTTTAAAAATTTCGCCGCCTGAATATCATTTTGCAAGCGGGCAGTAACGCGGCTGTAATCATTGTTTTTTACAATTCCATCCTGCTTGAAATAGCCAACCGAATAGTTATAGGATGACTTTTCCGTACTTCCACCAAATGACAGGTATTGATTGGTAGTAAAGGCATCTCGTAATACTACATTGTACCAATCCGTGCCATCGCCAAACGATGAGGGATTTGCAAAGGTCTGCTGTGAGTTTAGCTCATTTATCAGCGTGGCGTATTGCGAGGCATTAGCCATTTTAACCAGATTGGTAACGTGCTGAAAACCGGCATATCCGTCATAACTAACCCGTGGCTGGCCCTTACCTTTCCTGGTAGTAATAAGAACAACACCATTTGCCGCTCTAATACCATATATTGATTCACTTGAAGCATCTTTCAGTATGCTCATATTTTCTATATCTGCCGGGTTTAAAAAACTAATGTCATCATACCAGGCTCCGTCTACAACATATAGCGGATTAGCGTTGCCATATACCGTTCCGAGCCCGCGGATTCGAATTTGCGGCGACGACCCGGGCGTTCCTGCATTAGTAATCTGAACCCCGGCCACCTTACCCTGCAGTGCACTAACGGCGTTTGGTGTAGATTGCTTTGATATTTCCTCGCCCTTCACCTGGGCAACAGCGCCGGTTACATCTACTTTTCTTTGCGTTCCATAACCTACCACAACAACTTGCTGAAGCTCGGTTGCTGATGAAACAAGTTGGACGTTTATGTCAGTTCGATTACTAACTGGAACTTCAAGCGTTTGATAACCAATGTAGGAAAAAACTAAGGTGGCAGTTGGAGCTACAGAAATCGCGTAACCGCCAGTGGCACCCGTAGAGGTTCCTGAGGTTACTCCTTTAACCCGTACACTTACTCCGACAAGCGTCTCCTTTGTTTTGGCATCAGTCACAACACCTTTTACAGCGATGTTTTGTGCGAATGATTGAACAATGGAAAAGATACAGAGCAATACCCCACCGGTAAGGTTGGTAAAAACTTTTCTCATGATTAATTTGGTTAGAAATAAATAATTGGTTTCGACTCTTGTCTGAATCATTAAGCCAAAATTGATCGTAATTGTTTAAAGTGTGAAAGGAGAAACACCACAACTTTACTACATCATCGGGCTTATGTGTATGAGATACACATACTATGACAATCATTAAAAACAGCCTTTAATAACGCTAATCTTGTATTTTCCAGAGTTTACTTAATAATCACCAAACCAAAAGTCCGGAAAAGAAAAGGTGTATAATGAGAGGCAATGATGTAGTGTCTACATCTCCATGAGAAACTCGGTAAGGTTTTTATCATGTGCAATATTGAGTTTCTTTCGTAGCCTATATCGCCTTATTTCCACCCCTCTTACAGTGATGTTTAGTAATGAAGCCATTTCTTTACTACTCATGTTCATCCGCAGGTATGCACAAAGTTTAAGATCATTAGGAACTAAATCCGGATGCGAGCCTTTAAGCTTTTTAAAGAAGTTTTCATGCGCCTCGTTAAAGCTATTTTCAAAAAGGTTCCAGTCGCGCTCATCATTCATCCCTTCATCGATAACTTTGTGGATCTTTTTAAGCTGGCTCTCAGAAAGGTGCTTCCCCGATTCGTCTTTCAGATGATTCAATTCATGCCGTAGCTTTTCGAGCAGTTCATTTTTTGATACAATGCTCATAGCGGAATTGGCAATTTCCCGGTTCTTACTCGCAATGTCCGCTTCAAGCTGCGAGTTCTTTAATTCGACGATTCTTCGTTCGGTGGCCTGCATTTCCCGACGCCGGTATTCCTCCTGCTCAACCTGCAATTTTTGTTCGATTTCATCGCGATGTTTCGCCAAATTACGACTGTAAAGTTTTCTTAAGGCGAAGAACAAGCCAACTGTCAATAAAGCATATACGATAAATGCCGGTATGGTAGCGAACCAAGGCGGATCGACATTAAAATTTACTATGGAAACCTCACTAATCTGCCCTTCGTTTATCTTGGCTCTCACTTTAAACACATACTTTCCGCGGGACAGATTGGTGAATTCCTTTTGTGTTTGCGTAGTCCATTCAGACCAGCCACCCGAGTATCCTTCCAGGCAATATTGAAACTTAATGTTGGCCTTTTGGTAATACGGTAGTGAGAAGGTAAACCGTATGCTGTTCTTACTATAAGGTAAAACGATCGTTTGCCGGCTGTCAAAATTTTCCGAAAGAAGTTCGGGTTGGTTCGCAGTATTTTCGACTCTTCTGATCAATACCTTTGGGAGCTTAATAGTTGAATACGACTGGCTTCTTTCGTTGAAAATAACGAAACCATCGTCAACGCTGATTAAATACAGACCAGGGTTTATGCGGCTAATGTTCTCATAGTACTGAACCATCCTGCCGTTGAGAATTGTAAACTGACTGGAATCGACCACCGGTTTTTCCGGATCGTTAAAATCAGCCAGCGCCACCTTGCCATGATCAATAAACCAGAACTTGCGGTTTAAGGCCGGGATAATTTTGTTAGATACCGAAAAAGATCCTAGCAGATGATTGAGCTCCTGGTAGGGTTTGAACTTATCTGTCAGATCATCATACACATAAAACCCATTATCAGACGAAAAGACAACCCGCCCGTCAAGGTTGAACACATTGATGTTGTAACCGTCGGGCAAACCATTCTTTCTGTTATAATACCTGATCGTACGAATCGAACGCAAATCATCTGTGAGTGTCAATTTGTAAATTCCCCTGTAGGCATGGCTTACCCAGAACTGCTTTTTGTTGTCCTGTTCAACATATCTTGCGGGCTCGGTAAAACCTTCAATCCTGTGCGAAAATATCCACCGGCCAGCGGAATTTTTTTTATAGATAACCAAACCTGTGTAAGTTCCCTGCACCAGCAAGTTAGGATCGGACTTCAGACGGGTGATCATCCAACCTCCGTTTATCGACGATATTTTTTCAAACGATTTGTCGTTCACATTGAATGTTCCGTCATTATGACCGCAGATCAATTGCCCGTCGATGAGCGAAAGATCCCAAACCTGACCCTGCGAATTTGGAATCAAGTTAAACCGGAATGTCTGAAAAGAGTTAACATCAGGATTCCAATCGCTGTAAAAAAGCCCTTGGTTCGTTCCGATATAGATCTTGTTCCGATGAATAATGCTCGAATAAACCGTACCGAACTGCCCTACTTTATCGAAATAAAAATACAACGGTGAATTGATCTCAACGCGATCGATTCCATTATCAAGACCGACCCACAGGTTATAGTTATTATCGGTATATAAACTCAGAACCGTGTTATTCTGAAGTCCGCTCGATTTATTAATCTGCTGCACAATGCGTCCGTTCTGATCGAGAATAATAATTCCATTAAGTATCGTCCCGAAAGCGAAATATTTACCGAGAATAACAGAGCCATTATTTAATTGGAAAGTTTTCAAAAACTGATCAGCCTGCGTTTTCCAGGGTTTAACCGTCGCGCCGTCATAAATAAACAAGCCGCTTTTTGCGGTCCCGATAAGGTAGCGATTACCAAACGGCAGCACAGACAAAATGCCCGTGTTACCCAATATACTGCTGTTAGCAACAAGATTGAGTTTTCCCTCATGAAGTTCATAAAGCCCTTTGCTCAATACTTCTACAAAATATTTGCTGCCCGCCTTAAATAAAAACAGGAAAGGCTGTTCTGCTTTTACCGTGGTAATTTTTCCTTTTTCGTAAATAAAAATAGTAGCGAACGACTGAAACAATACCCGCTCTCGATCCACATAAATTTTCCAAACCTCGTCTTTGATTTCATATTGCTTCGGTATTAGTGATATGAGCGAATGGTAAACAAACTTGCCTGACTTATCATTTTTCCAGTAACCAAATTCTCCGAAAGCACCTGTGTAAATTTTTCCGTGATTATCAGTCGCCACGCTTCTTACGATCTGATGATTGGGCATTTTATATAACTGCCAGTAACGACCGTCATAACTGAGCAGCCCCTGTGAGTTTCCGTAATAGATTACGCCGCTTGCATCTTTCACCACCGACCAGTTTTGATTGCCAGCCTGGTAAACAGATTTTGAAAAATTCTCAATATATGGAACGCCGATACTTTGAATATCAGCTGCATAGACAAGGTTCAGGGTCAGTAAAACTGCAACGAAGGCGCAAAAGGCTTTATTCATGCTACAACTCTTGTTCAGTAAACAGGAAAGCTTGTAGTTAGTTTAAATCGTAATTGCGTAAGTTACCACTTCTTAAAAATGAAGAAAACAGCCAGCAGTATAAATATAAACCCTACGAAATGATTCCAGGCTAGTTTTTCAGTTTTAAAAACCAGTGCGGCAAATATTAAAAAGACAGTAATAGAAATAGCTTCCTGCAGAACTTTTAATTGAAGCAGGTTAAAGGGACCGCCGTTCTCTTTAAATCCAAACTTATTGGCCGGCACCTGGAACAAATATTCAAAAAACGCAATTGCCCAGCTTATGAGTATGATAGCAAAAAGGCCCAGACTTTTACTCCAGGCCATATCTTTAAAACGAAGGTGGCCATACCAGGCAAGCGTCATGAAGGCATTTGAAATAAACAACATCACGATAGTAAACAGGCCTCTCATCTGTTATTCAGTTTCCGTCAATTCAAACGTTGTTTTGCTCTTAACCTTTTCAGTGTTAACTGGCTGAGGAACTTTCACATAATAACCAGTTCCATCGTAAACACGCTTGCGCGGATGTTCCTGACAGACGGTTGAGCAGCATCCTTCAAGTTGTTCGCCGCAGTGATCGCACTGGGTGAAATGCTCGTTACACTCCGGATTTGCACAATTGATCATTTTAGAAGTGGTTTTACCACAGTTCCGGCAAGTGGAAATGGT
Organism: Hufsiella arboris; assembly: GCF_009834875.1. GTDB lineage: Bacteria > Bacteroidota > Bacteroidia > Sphingobacteriales > Sphingobacteriaceae > Hufsiella_A > Hufsiella_A arboris. The sequence goes on from NZ_WVHT01000012.1 coordinate 83,477, forward strand.
AACTGGATTAACAGAGTTGACGTCTACTGCCACCCTGTTATCAAACACGTAGCATTTACCTTCAAAATCTTTCCCACCGGCTTCTTTTCCATATTTGATAATTCCGCCATGCAGCTGGTAAACATCTTTAAAGCCTTCATGTAACAACAATGCGGAAGCTTTTTCGCATTTAATACCACCTGTACAATAGGTCAGGATTTTTTTATCCTTGTATTTAGCAAGCTCATTGATCTTGGCTGGAAAATCGCGGAAATTCTCAATATCGAGAGTTATTGCATTTTTAAATTTTCCCAAGGAATGTTCGTAATCCGAACGTACATCCAGAATCACCACATCATCCCGGTCTTTCATTTCCATGAAATCAACCGGTTCAAGATGTTTGCCGGTTTGTTTATTGGGATTTATAATGTGAGGATCGCGTAAACCGGAATGAACAATCTCTGATTTGTAGCGGCAATGCATTTTGATGAACGACGGCTCATCAACATTATCGATTTTAAACTCAGTTTTAGCGAACCGTTCATCAGCATGAATCGCTTTCATGTAGGCATAACACGCCTCAGATGTACCGGAAACAGTTCCATTCAAACCTTCGTCGGCTACTATAATACGACCAACCAGTCCGATAGACTTACAAAATTTCAGGTGTTCCGCGGCGAAACCTTCCGCATTCTCAATAGGGCTGTAACAATAATACAGCAGGGTTTGGTACTTGCTCATAAATCATCGATGCTGCTGCAAACAGCGTTAAATGAGCGGCAAAGATAAGTTTTAGCGGTGAAATTTGGAAGGGGTTTGGTTAGTGGAGGTTCAGAAAGTTAGGAAGTCCTAAAGACGGAAAGTTAGGAAGTCGGAAAGACCGAAGTCGGAAGTATTGGCGTCACAGCTTCCGGACCAATAACTTCCGGACTTGTCAACTCAGAACCAAATCTCCTTCCCTTGCTCCGGGAAAATAAGATCTACTCCGAATTTGTTCAACTGCTTTAGCTGCTCATGGATTTTCGCTTCATTATCACCGTTTGGCTTGATGTGAGCGATTACAACTTTCAGATTTTTCATTCGTTGGCGGCCGGCCAGGTCAGCTAGTTTGTTTAGTTCTTCCATGAGTAGCGCAGGTGTTAAATGTCCGAAAAGGTTTTTCTCCGGCTGCTCGTTGGGATAGGAAACTTCAATACTAATTCCTTTTAACTTTCCAGCTCTCAGAAAGGGAGCCACGGCTTTCCACAAAGTATCGAGTTTGCCCGACTTTTCAATCCGGTCTGCGCCGGTATCGCCCAGGTAAAGGAAGTACGAGTCTTTATTATTTACCAGAAAAGCTGTGCTTTGCGATGTGCTGGTGTGGCTTAAACGAAATGCACGGACATTCATCTCAGTATTTTCAATCGCAGTTGTACTGTCGACACCGAGTGGCTTATAATGGTATTTTTTAAGAGTTGGCGTTTCTCCCTGATCGGCGAAGTTTGCCCAGCTTTTCCAGCTGAAATAGTGCGTTTTAAATACCTCGATGGTGTAAGGCAGGGCGTAAATTATTTTCGACGCATCGTCCGGCGAATTAATGACCAATCCTGTTAGGTGATCAAGATGAGGGTGAGAAATCAGGTAGGCCTTAATTGAATCTTTCAATATCACTTCAGCAGGCGCATTGACAACATGATTTTCAGAAACTTTTTTCAGTCCCGAACGAAGCGTTCCTGCATCCAGACAAATGTAGTTATTCGAACCCACCGGCGCCAGCATATAAGCCGATAGATTGCTTTCATCGGATCCTCCATAAACCCCTAGCGGGATAAGTTTAAAGGAGGGCTTTAAAACGGATTGAGCGTAAATGGAAATATTACTGAAAGCTGTGAGAAGCAAAATAAGGATAAAACGCATACGCAAAGCTAAGATTTCATGATAGTAATTTGCAGCACCACAACTTAGTGGCGAAGATTTACTTTGAATGTTCCGCCATTAGATTATGGACTCTCTATTCATTGTTGAGCCAATTTTCTTTCTTAATCTCATAAACGAAATTGAGTTTTGGCGTTTCACCATGATAGGCAACCGTTTGTTCGCCCACTTTAATCGCACCCAATCTGACAATAGCTATCTGCGAACGCAGGTTCGTTGCGCCGATATGAAAATATACTGCATTTACATATTGAAATATGTAGTCAAGCATGATTCTCTTCACAGCAAGATTCAACCCGGTACCCCAAAACCTCGTTCCGTAAAAAGTATAGCCGATGAAAATGCTGTTGTCTTCCGGATTGTAATCGTAAAAACGTGTACTGCCAGCCACCTCTCCCGAAGCGCCATCAATAATTTTGAATGCACCCTTGCTGGCCATGGCGCCATCAAAAAAAGTTTCAAAGACGTCCTTTTTCCATCGGTCTTTGTTAGGATGCTGCTCCCAGACTTTTTCGTCTGAAGCTACTTCGTACAAAGCATCGAAATCATCCGGTTTTAAAGGATAGAGAACGGCCCGGTCATTCTGGAGTATTGGTTGAATTGAAAAGGTCATAGTCAGATACAAACTTAACGTAGCTTGCTTTAAGGTAAGCGGAGGTATTTAAATTTTTAACAATTATATCACAGCTCTTATCGACATTAATTTCATTCAGCAGACTTGTATATGTCCGCCAACTTTTTAGGTGCAACGGTACAATAAGCTGTTCTTAACGCGTCATGCAGCAGTTCGTCATTAACCTTTTCCAGATCAATCATTGTCCAACCCTGTTTGCCCCATTTGTTTGGAACCGCATAGATTGCGTCTTTATTGCAGTCACAAAACACAGACTGATCCACTTCGCTGAGTTTTATACAAGCCGTAGCCTTTTGCTCATCAAACGTCGCAAATATCTTTCCGCTAACACGGAACGATGTTTTTTCGAAGTGTGGAAGTTCAACCACTTGATCAAACAACAAACAAATTGCTTTAAAATCTTCAGATGAATTCATTTTAGTAAGATAATCAAAGCTAACATATAGCAAATTGGAGAAATACGACGAAATTTATAATCCCTTAAAATGCACAATTTCGTATCAAATTGTACATAGCAGCAGTCAACTAAATTTTAAATTTCATTGCTTTACTATATATAAACTTGGTAAGGCACCAATCCATGAATAACAATCACTTACTATGGGTTGACAATGCGAAGGGTATCGGCATTGTATTAGTTGTATATGGCCATTGCTTAAGGGGGCTTTCAAGTTCAACTATTCAGTTGAATCCCAGTTTTTTTTCTGCGAGCGACCTTTTCGTATATAGTTTTCACATGCCCCTTTTTTTTATTTTGTCAGGCCTTTTTTTTGAGAAAAGCCTTTCGAAAAGAGGTTCTTTAGGATTAATCGTCGAAAAGTTTAAAACGTTAGTTTATCCATTTATAATTTGGTCATTATTTCAAACATCAGCAGAGGTTTTATTATCAAAGTACACCAATCACGCAATTACATCAAAAGAGCTGTTCATCTGCCTTTTTTATCCCCGGGCTCACATGTGGTTTTTATATGCGCTTTTCATAATCAATATAATATGCATTTTTTTAGACTCATTGCTTCATAAAAACTGGGTTTGGTTCTACGTCATCCTATGTCTTATTCTAATGAATTTAAACATCAATTACGGTCCATTCAAAAAAACCGTAATGCACGCCGTTTTCTTTGGTATCGGGATAATATTTGCAAGACACATCGACACTATTAAGATGTTTAAAAAAGCGACATATCTAAATCTGGCAATAATCACTGTTTTGTTTATCGTATCAGAATATTTGTATCTAAACTCATTATTGATGAGTAAGCTATTACTAAAAATTCTACTACCTCAGTTGCTGGGATCGCTGCTGATAATAGAATTGTCTATGTTTCTGACCAAAAAGAACATCCTTGGTCTGTTAGGTAATTACTCATTTGAAATCTATTTGGCTCATTTAATAATTACTTCCGGATCTAGGATTATTTTATTGAAAATATTCAACGTCTCAAACCCGGTAATTCATATCATTGCAGATGTGACGGCCGGATTATTTCTACCTGTTGTCATTGCAAACATTGCACGAAAAAACCAATGGCTGTCGTGGATATTTGAGTATCCATTTCGAAAACCCAAAACCAAGCTTAAGTCCAATACAAGCTTGAGTTCTATCTAACTAAAACTGTACGCAAACTTCAAGTTGGCAGAAACTGTATTACACCTAAAACCGCGCTGAAACCCTGATTCCCTGCGATTGATTTTCGCCACGGTTGAAGGACCACGCATAAGTTAGCCGGAATGCGAGGTACTGAACACCGACTGTAAGCTCACTATAATTGTTAAGAATTGGCGTGCTCAGATAATTAAAACCTACTATTTCCTGCAACTTTAACTTCCGTATCAACGGAACCTTATTTAGGAAGAACCCTGAAAAGTTCTGCTCGGCATGGCCTTCAATATACTTGTCAGGCGTACTGTACAGGTAGTAATCCAGCAGCAGAAAGTTATTAAGTGTTTCACGTAAGATAGCTACCTCGTTCGATTTAAACTGAAAATAATCCGGGAAATACGCGTTATCGCGATTCAAAAACTTCCCCGCCCCAACGAAAAAAGAAAAGCTGCCATACATTCCGGTGTGAATCGATTCTTTAGAAAGGTCAGCACTTAACTGGCTGTATTTCGTATCGGAAGAGAGAAATCCTTTAAAAGCCTGTGTGTAACTAACCCCAAGTTTTGGCCATTTAGATGGCAGGTAAACCCTTCCCGCCGGGTACGTAGCATACTTATTGCTGAAATCATAACTCAACCGGCCGCTTACTTTAAACGCCTGGTTTTGCGGAAACAGCGGCACGTCCTGATCGGGGTGGAATGGGTTGTTGGAAGTGTACTCCCGCGACTTAATGTCTATAATTTTAAAATCGGATGTATTTGAAAGCGTCCGCCTGTCGGCATATGCGGCTCCTGCGTTAACTATTAGTCCGCCTGCAATACGTTGTGAATAATTTAAGGCGATCTCCTGCCTGCGATAAAGCTTTTGTAAATTCCGTTCTGCCAGCAATGAGTAAATACCATTAATAAGTGACGGTATGGAAGCGGTGTTATTTAGATCAACAACGTCCGATCCGAGCCTGAAACCTATAGTGGCTTTACCTAGCGGGATATTTCCATCTGTGTTGGCACTGAATAATTTATTTGAGAACCCGTAGCGCAAATGGCCGTTTAAATTAAGATACCGGTTGTTCAAGGTGTCGATTTGTTTGGTATACCCGGCACCAACATTCAATGCGAAACCTTCCACAGTGTTAAAAAGAACCGACTGAAGCATCGAATTGATGTGAAAATTCTCTTTACGATACCTGTTCCTGGCAGAGTAACCTTCTCCGAATAAGAACGACAAGGGCTTAAACCGGTTGCCGGCACTATCCAGCGAATCAAGGTAAACTTTCGACTCCCGCCTTTTCGCCAGCGCATCCTTTTTTTGATAGTCGGTGCGTTCCTCAGCCGTTAGTGGCACCGGCCGCGCCTGCTGCCAGTATGATGAATCGCGTTTTGCAACATCTTTTGTGATACGCACCACTTCGTTAAAATCCTTCTTTGCCAATTGCGGATGCAAGTTATAGCTCCTGTAAACTGCAATAAAGTATCCCAGAAACTTAAATCCGAATACGCCGCCGCTGAATTCAAACTTGGTTGACGAGGGCATCCATATCTTATCCGTCACCGGATAAAATTGCTGGTTTACCTGCAGCGTGTCTACAAAATTTATATTGGCGTCTTTCGTTATCGTCAAATCAAGAGCAGAAATCCGCCAGCTGTCTTCGAGTATATAAATAAAGCCTGAAAATGCCGGGTCATGCTGCCGCTTCGGAATTACTTGTATTTTATTAACTGTTTCGCCATTTTCATTTACCGCACCAATATATTTATAGCGGTAGTATAAAAAGGCATTATCCGCAATCGGCGACACGAGTGGCCGGTTGCTCAGGCCAGTCCAATCCTGGTAATTTTCGTAGAAATTCACCTGCATATCAGATGCCCGGTTAAAGCTGAAAGCTCGATTGCTTCCCGATACTTTCGACGAGATCATTTCCTCGTGTACCAGGTCGGGTTCCGTAAATGAATAACGCGATTCCGACTCTGAAAGATAAATGATTCCACGGCGGTTGGAGTCTAAGCCGATCTCTTTTCCAAGTTCATCGATACTCTTGCCCAAAAATTTTTTCGGTGCATCTTTCAACTTTTGCAGACCCTTTATGTAGACGTCGGCTGTAAAAGCTTTTACTTCGTGCAGGTAAGTCTTCCGTTTTTTTATTGCGTGACGAATAATCTCGTAAGCAGGATCCTCTTTCGAAGCTTTTACAATTACGTCATTCAGTTGATAATTTTCCGAATAGAGCTCGACGTTTAATTGCTGATCTCCTTGCAAAACCACCGGCTTAATTACCATTTTATAACCGACGGCTTTAAAGATCAGCTCATAGTTACCGGGTTTCAATGTTAGCTGAAACTCGCCTTCGCTGTTTGCCGAAGTGCCGATTGAGGGATATTTACTGTAAACGCTTGCGAATGCAACGGGCCGTTTAAGCTGGTCGGTTACTTTACCGGTGATGCGGAAAGTTTGTGCGAAAGAAAGGGAGTTAAATAAGGTTAGGATTAAGATGGAGATTAAGGTTGAGATTGAGGGCATCAGCATGAATGGTTTCCCCTAAAATCGTGAAAAGACGCCGAAAACCAAGGCGTAAATTGTTAAAGTATGTTAAGACTAGACTCTGAGACGTTTCAATTCCTTCGCCATTCTTGCATTCAATTCCATATTTTTGCCGTCCAATTTTCGCATCAGGCGAAATGGGTATATCAAAAGTGAACGGAAATAGATAATATAGGCAACTAAAGTTAAATGCTCAGATTTTACTGGGCAAGAATGGTGGTCCTGGTGTACTCAAACAAAACGACAGTAGTGACTTACCCAGAACATCTGTACAAATAAATTATACCATCGATTAGTAGCATTTAGTTAGTGATTTCATCTGCGGGCAACTTTCTGGTAAACCGCAGGTGTACATGTCGGTCAAAGTATGTAATAACTAAACGAGCCGCCCATTTCTATGAGCGGCTCGCATATCTTGTCAAATTGGCAGGGTTTTTCAAACTCTATCTGTTCGACACCGGTTCGACATCTGTTCGACCGGGCTACGACACCGCCAATTCCTTAACTGACAAATTTGCAGCCATATCTTTTGCGCGAACGGTAATCTTATCGCCTGATAGACTATCGTTTACCTGTGTAGCTGTAAACAACCAGTTGTAACCGTCGGATGCGCTTTGTGCTTCGCCTTGTTCCACTACGCTTCCGTCCTCATTGGTGATTGTTACGCTTACAGCTTTTACTTTAAAACTGTCAGTTACCTGGATGTTGATTACGTCGCCAGGCTGACCGTGGTAGGCGGAGAAATCAACTGTTTGGATGTCGGGAGCGTCGAAAAAGTCGGCGATGGCGACATTGTAAATTGTTTTTCCATCCTTAGCCTCTGGCTGATACATCGCCTTTGTTTCCGGGTTAGCCATGGCGGCCTTCGCATAAAATACAGCCTGCTGAAATTTTTGCTGCACTTGTTTTTGACCTTCTGTGCTTTCGCCGCTGTGTGTTGGTACCTTCCCCACAATTGTTTTTCCGTTACGCTGGCTGAAAACCAGCAGATCGCCTACTTTACCGCTGAGGCCATGCGTCACAATGTTGTTTTTTGATTGTGCCATTCCTGATAAGAATTTAAGTGAAAAAATTGGTTAATTCTGATTAGCAACCCATGATAAGCGTCTAATCGTCCATTTTTAACGTGGTTGAAATTGGGATAGTTACACCCTAAATTTTAGGGTGTTTTAACGGGTATGAAGGAGGGTGTTTCCCGCAAAAGCTCAAATAATGTGATTTAATGGTGTTTTATGCGGGCTTTAACGAATTACATCGGCGGTTTGTATTTTCTCGATTTAGGCCACAACAGCAGTAAAACAACCGAAATTTACACCCACGTCGGCAGCAGTTTCCTACAAAAAATAAGGAGTCCTTTTGATGAGCTTTGAAAAAAATTATATTCGTAAAATAAGATGGTCGAAAATCATCCTTATACACCCGTTTTTGGTTGTATAAGGATGGTTTTATCATCCTTATAAACAA
>NZ_WVHT01000013.1 GCF_009834875.1 Hufsiella arboris
TCATGAGATCTAACTTTGATAAATCAAAGTTCTCTTTTAAACGTTGTAGTATAAATATGTGACGGATGTCATTTATAAACGATTGGTAATCCGTATCTTTGCGTCGATTAAATTAAACAGATGAATTTCAGTTTTGGTACCAGAAGAGAAGTTATGAAGCATATCGAAAAATATATGCTCGAAAAAATGCCTGAATATCTTAAACCCATAGATACTATCTGGCAGCCTTCCGATCTTTTACCCGATGCAAGCCGCGAGGATTTTTTTCAGGAGATAAAAACATTGCAGGAGAGCGCTGAAGGTCTTTCTTATGATCTTGTGGCAGTCTTGATTGGTGATACAATTACAGAAGAGGCTTTACCGACATATGAATCGTGGTTAACGATGGTTGATGACGTTTCTAAAGATGAGCAGGGTGGATGGATGAAATGGGTTAGACACTGGACCGCAGAAGAAAATCGGCACGGAGATCTTTTAAATAAGTATTTATATTTATCAGGGCGTGTGAATATGCGTCAAATGGAGATATCAACTCAGTACCTCATAGCCGATGGCTTTGACATCGGTACCGGCTCTGATCCTTATCGAAACTTTATATACACAAGTTTTCAAGAACTAGCCACCAATATTTCACACAGGCGTGTTGCTTCACTTGCAAAAAAAGATGGCGATACCTTGCTTTCAAAAATGTGCGGTGTAATCGCATCTGATGAAGCTCGCCATGCAAAGGCCTATATTGATTTCATAAAAAATATTTTTGCAGTTGATCCAAGTGAGGCGATGATCGCTTTTGAAGATATGATGCGCAAAAAGATTGTGATGCCAGCACATTTTTTACGTGAAGTTGGCTTGCAAATGGGTCAGACTTTTGGACATTTCACAGATGCTGCGCAGCGCCTTGGAGTTTATACCGCGGTGGATTACGTTGACATTCTAAAACAACTGATCGAAGATTGGCAAATTGAAAGTTGTAAGGAGCTCAATGAAGCAGGTGAGAAAGCAAGAGATTATGTTATGAAGTTACCAGACAGACTTTTAAGAATAGCTGAGAGAATGAAGAATCCCTCTCTGGAATATAAATTTACCTGGATCGCCGGGTAACTAAAACAAAAAAGCAGAGATTAATCTCTGCTTTTTTGTTTTGAGCCCTTGTCAGTGTTCGAATTGCTGGTTTGGTCGGATTGTTGTCCGCCAGAATTGCTGATACCTGTTTTTTTCTTGTCCTGTTTTGTTGAATGGAATGCTCTGTCAGATGTACTGTTACCCTGTGTTTGATTTTTTACTGTATTTTTCATAGCCAGAAATTTAATTCGGTAATAGAAATATAACGGCATATCTGTTCAGATGTTTAAATTTTCAGTAGTCAATTCACGGAAAGCGCCAAATCTTATTTTCGTATCTTTGCGGAATTGATATGGGAACAGCAGTTGATTTTGGGCATAAAACCTATAATTATTATGGTGCTTACCTTCGTAAAAAGTACGATGGCAAACGCGTATTTAAGATAATTGTTGACGGTGGATTCACCTGCCCAAATAGAGATGGGAGTAAAGGTTATGGCGGTTGTACCTATTGTAATGTAGATTCATTTACGCCCGAGTTGTCAAGGACACTGCCTACCATCCGTGAGCAGATTGAACAAGGGATGCAGCGTGCCATCAAAGGCTATGCTGCAGAAAAGTTCATTATTTACTTCCAGCCGAATACAAATACTTACGCTCCCACGCATTACCTAAAAATGATGTATGATGAAGCATTAAGTATAAATACTGAAAACATCGTTGGTTTATCGGTTGGTACACGTCCTGATTGTATTGATGCTGAAAAGGTAGATCTGCTGGAGAGTTATTCGGACAGATTTGATGTAGATCTCGAAATGGGAATGGAGTCAATTTATAACGAGACATTGGCTAAAATCAACAGAGGCTGCACACATGAAGAATTGGAAAAGGCGCTGACTTTAGCAGCAAACAGAAAACTTGACCTTTGCGTACATACAATTTTTGGATTTCCCTGGGAGAGTCGTGAGATGATGTTACGCTATGCCGACGAAATCAACCGCTTTCCGCAAATCAAGTTTGCTAAGTTACACCATCTTCATATTGTCGAGGGATCAATAATGGGTGTCAAATACAAACGGGAGCCGTTTAAAGTGTTTACCCTGGAAGAATATACAGATTTTTTGGTTGAATTTATTCCGCTATTACGACCGGACATCGTTCTTCAGCGTTTGTTTGGACTGGCGGACTATGATCTTTTGATTGCACCGAACTGGAACCTGAAAAAAGCCGAAATACAAACCTATATCGATAAGCAATTAGAGAGAAGAGGAGCGGTCCAAGGATCGAAGTATAAACCTTTTATATTATCTCCGCAGGCTGTTTAAATATTTCATCAATTTTATTCTTCCGATAGAAAAATATATCATTCACTTTTTTATAGACGATCAACTTGTCTATTAGTGTTCCTATTAAACCAAATGGAATAGCGTAAGTTAAAATGTCCCGCATCACCACGCCATTTTCAACTTCTTCGAAAACATGTTGATGTACCCACAATTTATACGGGCCGGACTTTTGTTCGTCAACAAAAAGCTTATTCCTTTCCACCTTTGTAATCACTGTAATCCATTTTAGCGGAATATGGAACAAAGGCGATACGGTATAGCTGATTTCTTGTCCTTCAAACATCTTAACATTCTCATTCCAATCTGAAATAATTCTAAAATTCATCGAAGGTGGAGTTATCAGGCCCAGATTTTCCGGGTTAGAAAAGAAATTCCATACATTTTCAATTGTCGCTGGGACGAATTGATCAAAATTTAATGTTGTAGTGTTCATAATCCTATTTTGGATGATACTTTATTGATTTTTCAGATAAAAATCCAGCAATTTAATAAATAGTACGGCTTATATTTAAAGAAATGGCCATTTTTTTAAAAAAAATTATGATTTTAATATAAAATAATCGTAATTCGTGATATTATTAAATTAAACAAACCAATAACCAATTAAATTTTCAAAAAGTGATAAAAAGAATTGTTCCTCTTCTGGTTTTAGCTGTTGTCGCGATAGGTTCAATATTCATTCCTTCGGTTTCGGCATTTAGTGACGTTAGTAAGTATAACGGTGCCGACATCGCATGGGTTTTAGTTGCCACAGCATTAGTGTTTATTATGACGCCAGGTTTGGCTTTCTTTTATGGGGGAATGGTTCACCGAAAAAATGTGCTGTCCACAATGATCAAGAGTGTGGTTGCGGCGGGCGTTGTAAGTGTTCTTTGGGTGGTTGTCGGTTTTAGCTTGTGTTTTGGTAAAAGCTATCATGGCGTTATCGGCGACCCTTCAACTTTTTTCTTTTTTAAAGGAGTGATGTCCGGCCAACCATGGAGTTTAGCGCCAACTATTCCTTTGGCTTTGTATGTGCTTTTCCAATTAAAATTTGCTATTATAACTCCGGGTTTGGTTGTTGGTGCCGTTGCCGAACGGATCCGTTTCACATCATACATATTATTTATTTTATTATTCAGCTTGCTTGTATACGCTCCACTTGCTCATTGGACATGGCATCCTGACGGATTTCTATTTAAGTGGGGTGTGTTAGACTTCGCAGGTGGAACCGTTGTTCATATTTCTGCTGGTTGCGCGGCTTTAGCAGGGGCCTTAGTTTTAAAGCGCCGAAAAGTTCATATTGAGCAAAAGGAAGTCCCTCCGGCAAATATTCCTTACGTACTTATTGGAACAGCGCTTCTCTGGTTTGGGTGGTTCGGATTTAATGCCGGGTCATCACTCGGTGCAAACGGTTTGGCGGTAGCAGCGTTCGCAACAACAAATACAGCTGCGGCTGCTGCCGGGATAGCCTGGATGTTTTTTGATGTCGCCCGCGGAAAAAAACCATCTGTTTTAGGATTTTGCATTGGGGCAGTTGTCGGGCTTGTAGCTATTACACCAGGTGCGGGTTTTGTGGCAGTGCCTCAAAGTATTTTTATCGGAGTTATCGCATCTATTATATCCAATCTGGCGGTGCACTGGAAACATAAATCGCGATTGGACGATACGCTTGATGTTTTTCCATGTCACGGACTTGGCGGTATTGTAGGAATGATTTTAACTGGAATTTTTGCTACCAAAACGGTTAATGCTGCTGGCAACGATGGCTTATTTTACGGAAACGCTGCCTTTTTCATTACACAGCTAAAAGCGTTAGCCATCGTGGTGGTATATAGTTTTACTGTATCATACGGCATTTTCAAGCTAATTAATCTGATACAACCGCTCAGGGTTTCAGAGCAGGAAGAAGAGCTCGGCCTTGACGCCACACAACATAATGAATCATACGCAACAGGATCTATAGTTATAACAGAAAGGGGAAACGCTATCGAAACAGAAATAATTCAATAAATCACATAATCACCTTATTTAACTAAACAACTTAACTATGCTAAAGAAAATTACCTTCATGGCCGCCATGTTCACTGGCGGAGCCTTCGGGGCGGATGCGCAGGATTCAACAGCCACATCTCCCTTACAAATTTCGGGATCGGTGGATACGTATTATAAATACGATTTTTCCGGAACGCCAAATATACCGACGAGCTTTGCGTCTGATCAGAATTCTGTTTCCCTGGGAATGATTGATCTGGCACTTAAGAAAACGACCGGTAAAGCTTCTTTTGTAGGTGAGCTTTCTTTCGGGCCAAGAGGGCAGGCACAATCAATTCCTAACGCTGACGGTGTTTATGACGAGACGACCAACAGCTTTCACATTCAAAATCTTTATGTGAACTATGCTTTTTCGGATAAATTTTCCATGACAGCTGGTTATATGGGTACTTTCATTGGCTATGAAATTATTTCGCCGGTAGGTAACTTCAATTATTCAACATCCTATCTGTTTACAAACGGCCCGTTTCAGAATGCCGGAATTAAAGGTACTTACGCATTTTCAAGCAAAGCAAGTTTGATGGTTGGCTTGTTTAACGATTGGAACGTCTATCATGATTTCAATGGCGTTTCACATATTGGCGCTCAATTGATGGTCGCCCCGGTAGAGGGCTGGACAGCTTATTTTAACTTTCTTTCCGGGCGGTCTGATGGGGCGCCGGGCACCGGAACTATTTTTGACCTGACAACAGCATATCAGATCACTAGCGGCTTTAAGCTTGGTTTAAATGCTGCGGACTACACCGTGTCAAACGATAATGGTGGTTACAGTGGAGTAGCATTATATCCCCAATATGCCTTTAATTCGTCATTCTCCTTAGGCCTTCGCGGCGAATACTTTAAATATAAAGATGTAGCTGGGGAAGAACAACCAGATTTTAAAGCAATTACATTGTCAGGAAACTTTAAATCGGGCGGTTTAACATTTATTCCTGAAATACGTTTCGATAAAAGCTCGAATGATGTATTTGCCAGCGGACCCAGTTTTGCCGGTAGTCCCAATACGTCAAAAGCTTCACAATTTTCTCTTGCGGTTGTGTATGCTTTCTAAATCATAAGATATAAATTGTAATTTAAGCCGTCTGTTCATAAAGCAGGCGGCTTTTTAATTATGAAACAGACGGTAATTTTTTTCTTTTTTTTAGCGATCTCCATTTGTGCCATGGGTCAAAAGCAAACTTTACCTATTGATGAGCAGGGAAAGTATACGTTGTTTGAAGTAGTTAATAAGCCAGGGCTTAACGTTGATTCTTTGTCTCTGCGAGCGAAATCTTTTTTTAAAAGCAGTGGCTACAAAACACTTAAATTGGAAAATTTACAGGGCGATTCGATATATTCTGCAAAAGGCAAGTTTATGGTGACCAAGGCGGTGTCTGGTATTGGCCACCCAAGCGGTGATGTGGATTATAAATTGGTACTCGAGCTTCGGAACGGCAAATACCGTTACAAAATAACCGATTTCGTTTATACTGAATATGAACGTGACAGGTATGCGAACTTTGTTCCGGGAACAGTAAAAACACCGCTAGAAACGCCACCCGGAAAACTGAATAAAAGCGAGTGGGAGAACACCATGAATTCTGTGACGATACAGGCAAAGAAGCTTGCACAGTCATTAAAAACATTTATAAACAATCCTGTCAATACGAATACAAAAAAGCAGGCGGATAAAAAAACCGAGAAAGTAGAAACTGATAAGTGGTGAAACTAGTTATTTAAGTTCCGATTCAATAATCGAAATCATATTGTCGAATTCTTCAACCGTATAGCCGCTTGATTGGTAAATTATCGCACCGCTAGCATTAACTAAAACATTTCTTGGTATCAACTGGGTTGCAAAAAGGTTATAAACGCGCCTTAGTTCGTCGGGGACAATTGGAAAAGTAAAACCGTAATGTCTTTTAAATCCATTTACAACACCCCATCGTTCATCACGTGCAAAAGATAGAACGGCCAGGTTTTCATTGCTGTATCTTTCCCAGATTTCTTTTTGGACACGAGGCAGTTCAACTCGGCAATGGCTACACCAGGTAGCAAAGAAGTTAATAAGAACTACCTTACCCCGATAGTTTTTAAAGGAATCGACTTTCTGCTTTTCTATACTAAAAGGAAAGTCTGGTACTTGGTCGCCGACTTGTAACAATGAATTTGTATAACGAGTTTCCATGGTTCAACCTGCCGTTTGTTGAAAAATTACTGAACCATTTTATTAGCACAGGCAGAGCTGGCAAAGGCTTCCGGTTTTGCTTTAAATACAAATCCCATACTTAGGATGTAACCCATAGCTTCATGCAGCGCCTGGTTTGATTTAAACATTGGGTTGGTGTTGATATCGGCATGAACTTCCAGGTCAACATCGTAAAGATCAAGTAAATCACACAGTGAATAAGCTGTTTCGATTGATTTTTGAACTTCCGTTAACATGCGTTCCTTTATGCTCATTTTTTTCGAACTGCGTTCCTGATGAATGAACATAAAACCTCCCTTTTTTTCACGAAGAAAAACGATGACGGTCGCAAAGTCAATTATTGAACCCTTTACCTGCGAATCGGTACCGACACATACTTTAAGTTTGTTACTCAGGGCATACTCCCGCTCAATTGCCTGCTTAACTTCCTGATGAATAGGTAGACGGATGAGTTCTCCGCTGAATTTTTTCCAGGTCATATATTTCAGTTTATGGTTGAACGACCTTTTCTGCGCTTTGCAAAATTTTTAGAGGTCTTATAAAGATAAAAGGATAAGTGATATAAAAAATGAAAAGGGGGGTTAATTAATTGTTAACATATTAACAGTCAGTAAGGTTTGAGATCACATAGACAATCTTTGAAGTACAATAATCACAAATGCGGAATGGACCCAGAACGGATTCTAGCCGGCGATATAATCGCAGCTTTTAGTTATTTTTGCCGTCAAACCTGATTTAAATGAGTACCAAGAAAATTGAGAAACGACCAATCGATATATATTTTGATCAGTACGCCGAATCACATCATAACCCGACAAACAAACTGATACATTGGATATGTGTTCCACTTATCTTTTTTAGTATATGCGGATTAATCTGGGCTATTCCTTTTCCTTATTTGAATTTCCTGGGAAAGTATAACGGATACATCAACTGGTTTTCTTTCGTGCTGGCGGCCGTTATTTATTATTACTATCGTTTATCGCCGGTGCTATCGTATGCCATGCTGATTCTGATTTTTGTTTTCAGCGCTGGTATTGTTGGTTTAGAAAAGATGAATACACTTAACGGCTGGCTTCCTATGTGGGTTAGTTGTTTGATTATTTTTGTTGTGGCCTGGATTGGGCAGTTTATCGGGCATAAGATTGAAGGGAAAAAACCATCGTTTTTAACGGACCTGAAGTTTTTATTGATCGGTCCTGCCTGGTTGCTGCATTTCTTATTTAAAAAGGCTGGTATCAGGTATTAGTTGGTAAGTCCTATTGACTTGCTTTGCAATTTGGAATAAACCCATCGCTGCATATTTGAGGCGTACGCCGAATGTTCCTGTTATCCGTCGAAAAAGCGTGGTGGGTGTCTTACAAGAAAGTACTTTTGGTTAGTGATGCACTTAAGACACAATCTATGCTGAACCGTCGAACATTCATCAAGCAAAGCCTTGTTGCAGGAGCCAGTCTTTATATAGCACCCCGTAACCTTTTGGCGGCTCAAAAGCAACCCGTAATCATGACCGTAAAAGGCCCGCTTCAGCTAACAGAAATGAAGTTCACTTTAACTCACGAGCATGTTCTTGCTGATTTTATTGGAGCTGAGAAATACAGCAAGGATCGTTACAATTCCGATGAAGTATTTGATAGGGCTTTGCCATTTCTTTTAGATGTTAAGAAACGCGGCTGCAGTACGTTTGTTGATTGCTCCCCTGCGTTTCTTGGCCGTGATGTTAAGCTTTTAAAACGGCTGGCCGATGCTTCCGGCTTACAAATAATAACCAATACCGGATATTATGGCGCGGTAAACGAAAAGTTTCTTCCAAAGTTTGTTTACTCCGAAACGGCTGAACAAATTGCCGCACGGTGGATAAACGAATGGCAGAATGGTATTGATGGTACCGATATTAAACCGGGATTTCTTAAGACAAGCGTTGACAAGGCACCACTTACTCCAACACAGCGAAAAATCATTGAAGCGGCTGCATTAACACATCTTGCCACGGGTTTAACTATAGCAATCCATACCGGGAACGGAGATGCCGCCCTGGAACATTTTAGTATACTGACTTCTAAAGGTGTCTCGCCGACGGCCAGAATATGGGTTCATGCACAAAACGAGTCAGACAAAAAGTATCATGTGGAAGCGGCTAAAAATAAAAGCTGGGTTTCGTTCGACGGAGTCAATCCGGAAACCATCCGCGTTAATCTCGACTATCTCCAAAGCATGAAAGATAATGGTCTGCTGAACCATGTGTTGGTTTCGCAAGATTCGGGCTGGTATCATGTTGGCGAGCCGAACGGGGGGAACTATAAAAACTATAATTGTATTATCGACCAGTTTATTCCGGCTTTAAAAAAGCAGGGGTTTTCGCAACAAGAAATTAATCAGTTATTCATCAGCAATCCGGCAGAGGCATTTGCAATACGTTTTAGAAAAAATTGAGAAAATAATCACATTTGGGATCGCCTATGTTTGGATTGGCATGTCAATGAAAACTTAGCAGTATGCTGTGTGCTTAATTGAAGATGGCAATTGTGTTACATTTTCTCAAAACGTATCTCTTTTATCGCCCTGTTGAGACCTTTCCAGACCATGCTCTTACCGTCTTTACTTACTTCCATTTCGTAATTGTTGCCGATCAAAGTTAAGTTAGAAAGATAATTTTCCTCAGGTTCAGTTATGTGAGAAGTTCCGGACGGAAACCTGTATTCAAATAACGCGAAAACCTGCCCGCCTCCTTTTTGGCTTATACGTTGATAATTGGCACCCATAGTAAAGCCTACCGGGTAAGTTTTATTTTTGAACCGGATATTTCCGAAGACGTCGTTTTTAACGGTGGCAGGTATGGTGTTGCTGTTAATGTACGAAATGGTTAATATTGCCAGGTCTGTTAATGTCGTATCCTTATAGATGTTGATTTCATTAGTGCTGGAAGGAAATGGCTTTACGTCGACCTTCTTCATAAGCCATAAGCCAGGCAGTAATCTGCCCATTGAATCGATTAATTCAATCTCTGCCTTTTTATAGTCTATTGTCTTTACAGGAACAGTTTCTTTTTTACAGGCATTAACAAGAAAGATACAGGCAACTAAAAAATAAATTATATAATTAATTTTCATAATAGTGAAAAGATAATTACTAAAATATGAAAATGTTTTTTCGGGAATAGTATTTTGTTGTTGTAAACTTCTTTTGAAAGAGATAACTGATTATCGAAGTACGGAATGTGCTTCCGAATTATGATTCAGTAAATTGAGAATATTGAAAAGTTAAATATCTAATAATGATTCATAAGCCTTACTCGAATCTGCTAAACACAACCTGATTATCTTCTTTCGCCTGAACGATATCATATGTGTTTGCTCCCCAGCCGGTAGCGTTAAACACTCCCGGAACATAGTTTATCGTAATTATTTTACCGCGCAGGTCGGTATTCAGTTCATCGACATTCAAACCTTTTTTAATCCCGTCGCGGATGTAAAAGACGCCTTCGAGATGTTCGAACCGGATAACGACATCATTCAACCTGTTTTGAGTAACAGATATCACGCGATCCTGCGCTTGTTTGGCTTTTTCAACACTTACTTTTTGTGGGCGGAAAGCAAAAACACTTGCGCAAATAGCTAAAAGAATCACCAGTGGAAGGAGATAAGTTTTGCTGAATTTTCTCATGGTTTTTAGTTTATTAAAGATACGTAAATCGTTTGTTAAAAGCTGTTTACGTTGAATTGTTTAACAGTTAACTCCGAAGATGGTTTTGTTGATATCAGGCATATATGAAAAGATATAGAAGTTATGAATTGACATTTTTATTCATTTTCTTCGAACCATTTAACCATGGAAGGCATATTTTTCTCAAATCCTCCGGGAACATCAAGATTTAGCATTCCTGCTTTTTTATCAGTTCGGTTAGCGAAAGTGTGAATAGTGTTTGTGGGAATTCTGACAAATGTTCCTTTGTCAGCGTCTATCCAATTGTCTGCAACAAGTATGGACATCGTGCCTTCAAGCACATAAAATATCTGGTCCTGATCATCATGTTGATGCGGGCCTGGACCGTTTGAGTTTGGCTCAAGCCACCATTCGGAAACGCTATATTTTTCGTCTGTCTCCTTTTCGTCTGCTTTAAAAATAGCGGTCATCGCGCCCAGCTTATAACTTCGTCCTTGTCCCGCACGCAGAATAATTGTTTGGTTCTGTTTCATAATAAATCGTTTAAACAGTTCAGGAAACCGTTATATAAAATTAAAGCTTATTGCCCGTCACAGCATGCTTTAATTTCACCCGGATGTATTGCTGCAAAAGGTTGGTATAAAGAACAAGGCTGTCCAGAGCAGGTTGGGAATCATGTTGTAAATTTCCGCGATCCTGTTTATTTTTTAGAGTTTCTTCCTTTCCGGCGAAGTCATGCCTGGTGATTTCCAATATTTCATGAACCGCGTAAGATCTTATCCATCTTCCTGCCCTTCGCCAACTCGTCGACGAGCTTATCCAAATATCGCACCTGCTGCGTCAAAGGATTCTCTATTTCTTCTACCCGATATCCGCATATTACTCCGGTAATGAGATACACATTGGGATTGACTGAAGCCTGTTGGAAGAATGTTTCAAAAGTTACCTTTTCATTTATTAATTCCTGCAGCTTTTGGTTATTAAAACCCGTCAGCCATTCTATCACCTGTTGCAATTCTTCTTTTGTTCTGCCTTTCTTCTCGACTTTTGCCACATACATGGGATAGACGGAAGAAAAAGTCATCTTTGCGATACGCTGATTTTGTGTATTGGAATTGTTCATAAGCAGTACTAATTTAATTAAATGGAGTTAAGAACCGTATCATCATTGGGCAGTTTAGAACAAACCTCAACTACAACCAAAGATTTTTACGTTCTTACCGGGATTTTTTCCATTCAAAGGTTCCATTCTGATTAACCACGATCTTTGTAACTCTTCCAGCTTCGCTTACAAATTCACCTGTCATATCGCTTATGTCTTTTAATTGAAATGTTGTCGGCGTTTTGAACAGTATCTCGAAAGTGGCCTGCCCCGAAACCTGTGCGAATAAGCTGTTACTTTTTTTGATAACGGTAATAGTTCGCTTCTGATCTGTTGTAAGTGTATAAGTTCCGGCGTATAAATCCAGGAATTCATCATTCAGTTTAATCTGTGTTTGTAAGGGCTGTCCTAATACTATCTCTGATATTTTCTCCGAGATCCTGTCTTTCGCCGCGTTTTCACAATTAAATAAGGCAGCAATAAAAACACCCTGCTGCGGATAGTAAATTTCATTGGTGGTGAAGCCGCTCATGTTACCTGCATGTTCAATAGATTTTATATTTCCCAAAGTCATGATAGACCAGCCATAACCATAACTGATTACCGACCCGTCTTTAAGTGTAAAAGGTGTAAATGCCTTCTCCAGGGTTTCTTTTTTTAGGATCTTATAACTTAAAAGACCATTAAACCATTTGAGCAGATCTTCTGTATTAGAAAGTAAACCGCCAGCTGCATAAGCAATAGTGGGACTCCAGTAATCGGCATTTTTAAAAACAGCTTCATCTTTGCGGTAGCCTTTAACCCTGTTCGGTATAATGATACCTCCACCGTCAAAATAACTGTGACTTAATCCCAAAGGTGTAAGTAAGTTATCCCGGACATACTGCTGGTAACTTTTTCCGGAAACTTTTTCGATGATGTACCCTAATAGATAATAGCCAGAGTTGCTGTACGAATATTTAGTACCTGGTTCAAAGGTCAGAGGATAATTTTTAAAACTGTCAATCAACTGCCTGGGTTTAAAATCCCAACGCTCCATAAAGGGATTCGGGTAGTCGATTTGCATATAATCCCTGATTCCGGAAGTATGCGTTAGTAAATTCTCTATGGTGATCGTGCGGCCTTTCGAAGGAAAATCAGTAACGAATTTCTGCAAACTATCCTGCAACGAAATTTTTCCCTGTTCAACCAACTGAAGGATGGAAACCGCCGTGAATTGTTTGGTGACGGAAGCAAGATTGAAAACCATACCAGGAGCCATCGCGACATTTAATTCAAGATCAGCACTGCCGAAAGCCTTTTTATAAATAGTTTGGCCGTCTTTTGCCACGAGTATGGCGCAGCCGGGTTCGGTTGATTGGAATTCTTTGGAAAGCAGGTTGTCGAGTTGCTGTTCAATCCGGTTATCCTGCCCATAGGAAAACGCGGCGCTTAAAAAAGAAATTAAGAACAGAACCAGGTTTTTATACATTTCCATTTTTAAAGATTATTATAACAGCCGTGTCGGTTCATGTCAGTACTCATTTTTTTGCCGGCTCATAATAAAGCAGTATTGGGCCGGCCGTAAAAGGTTTTGTCTTTACAAGTTTAAGGGAAATACGATCCTGTATATTTTTGAACAACGGTAAGCCTTTTCCAAAAATAACCGGATTAACACAAAGTTGATATTCATCAATTAAGTCAAGCTGCGCCAGGGCGACGATTAAACTTGGACTGCCGGCAAATAAGTCCTTGCCTTCTTGCTGTTTGAGCTCTAAAATTTCTTCGCGAACAATTTCGTTTTTCAACGTGGTGTTCTTCCACCCGGTAATTATCGGGTCGATAGCTTTCAGCGTGCGGGAAAAAACGATCTTTGGAATATTGTCAATGAGTATGGCAAAGTCATCCGTTGGTTTGTTGCCGGTGGGGTTTTTTACGATCGCCGGCCAGTAGCTTTCCATCAGCTGATAGGTTTTCCTCCCGTAAATCAGGGCACCTGCATTTCGTAACAGCTCGTTATAGTGTTCATGAATTTCATCGTCAGCAATCATGCCTGTGTGGTCGCAAAACCCGTCAAGTGACATGTTGATTGCTGCAATTAATTTTCTCATTGGATATTGTTTAATTCGGTTGTAAATTGATATATCGGCTATTATAGTTCAGGCTGCAAAATATAATGAATATGCTTTGGCGTTAAATAAAGGCAGAGTCCAGAAAAGTTCTCTCTCCGACAGGCAGCTATATTACTTTACTACGAAGCAATATAAATTGCCAGCTTCCGAACCTTCGATTATATAACCCGGCCTGTTATTTTGGTAAAGATAAATATGCTGATCAGTGCCTTTGAATGTCAGTTGATAAAGAGCGGATGCACAATCGTTAGATCCGGATATCACTGTGCTTGGACTAGTGAAGCGCAACGCAAATATTCCGGTTGAACCGGGAATAATTCCAATCTTTAAGCTGTACTGATCGCTGAATTCCGAAAACCTAAAAAAATTGGTTTTGATATTAGGTTCTGCAGGTGCGATATATGAACCGGACGCGACGACGTATTTGAAATGATTTGCAGCCGGGTCCAAACCAGTACTATTAACACTACCGCCCGTCATTCTCTCGAGGGAAATGGATGTTATGAAGTTTGTAGCGTTGCTGTAATTAACACTGGTGTTGGAGTTTTGCTCTATAAGTGTTACCGGAATATCGGAGACAAACCATATTGTATCACCAATGCTTATTTCATTTTTATCCGGGTAAATTTTTACGTCCCCTTTAAAAGTCAAAGGCTTAATATCGCAGTATTGGTCATAATCCATGCATTTTTGTAACAGCAATATGCCAAATCCAAGAACGTAAAGAATAAGAGATTTGCCGATCATCATTTTAAGGCCTGCTGGATTAATTTATAAATACCTTGTTCAGAGTGGGTTCGGGTAAATTAAAGATACGAAGTTCTATCTTTAACATGTGTTATTTTCTCTGCTGAAACGCGGATTCGCGATTATATCGTTTTATGAAGAAGCACTGATCGGTGTCAAAACGTGATTGAAAACAGAATCGAAAATTTAAGTAATCCTCGTTATAAATGAGGAAAATTATTGGAAATTTTTCTGTCGCGTCGAATCAATACTATGTACATCACCAATACAAAGCCTGCATAAACATACTGGGTACGGGAAACTCCTACTCCATAGGGAAACCAAATCCCGGGAACGATATTCAATGCAGAAACCTCCTGTGAAAACAGGCCTGCTGATACCAATACCACAGCAAACAAGGCCAGCCACTCTTTCCGCTTTTGCTTAAGAATTCCCTGGCAAGTGATAAACAGCATCAATGCGACAAACAATAATCGTGTATAGTCAGCAATTGACTGAAAAAAAGTATGATTAACAGGGGCTGATATCCATGGAAGCGCCAACAGCTGAAGCCCCATGTAAATTAAAGTTAGTGTAGCGATAATGTTAGGTATCCATTCCGGTTGGCGCAGTTCATACCATTCCCACCAGGCCATAAGCCAACTCCCAAGTATCAGGGATCTCAGGATAACGGTTGTCAGAATATCGTATTGATGTGTACTTTCTATTTGCAACCAGAAGTAAACAGCTTGATTGGTACGTATCAGCGCTAACGAGATCAACGCTATAACAAACCATTTGCAGGACGGGATTTGCTTTGTGTTTCTATAAATAATAAAGATTGTTACTGCCAGGAGAATAAAAATTAGCGGCTCTATGATCTCAACGATATAGCCTTTTACAGTTTGTTCCCACTGGAGTTTATAGGTTAATTCGACGCTGCTCTTTTCCCCAAGTTTAGGAGCAATATGAATACCGCCCAGATCGGGACCTTGGCTCAGGGTAGCTGCGCTCATCCACACCCTGAATGCAATGGTTACCGTGTTATTCTTTTTTAAACTGTCCGGTAATAGAAACATGCGGGGTTGGATGCTATAAGCCGTCGGAACTTTGCCAGAGAAATCTCCTGCACTGCCCAGCAATGAACCATTAATAAATAGTTGATAGGTATCATCAACCGCAGGAGGTCCTGCTAAAGCTAAATCGCTTCCTTTTAAACTATCCAATGAAACTTTCATCCGATACCAGGCGTACCCTGAGTAGGCAGGATACCCTTTGGCAGTCCATCCTGGTACATAGCCTGAGAGTCCCACGTCGCCATCATGTGCTCCGGGAGGTGCAGTAAAGTCAATGGTTTCCCATTCAGAATCATTAAAGTCAGACCGCGCCCATTGTAAATTATCCCCTGTCTTAAATTTCCATGGAGTATTAAGTATTATGATGGTTTTACCGGTGTCGGATTGCAGTATTTCGTTCATCGGAAACTTAAGAAACAACATGGTAGCTACCATCAAAAACAGCGTAATAATTGCCATCACATACAGGGTAGCAGAGATTCTTGTCTTTTGCTGCGTAATCATGTTATGGAAGTTACGAACTTTTAAAATTTCTATGATGTTTCCGTGTCGGATTAAGAGGCTAAATTAAATTAACTTCTTAGGCGGTGAATTGATCGGACGCTTAAACTATGCGGATCATTTGAAAAGCAAAACCTGTTTATATCGGTTCGGGTAGCCCCGTCGTCCGCTTTTACTCCTCGCGCCACCGCGCTATTCCGATCTTCGCTGTGGGGTAACCGCTTCCACCGGGTTTAAATCGGCAACAACAGTGCTGCTATTTAAGGATTGAGAAGTGAAAAGAGAAACTGAAAACATTCCGGCTGAGACGCTTGCGGGATACATTTCATAATTGTACTTCAAAGCGTGGATCCTGCAACGGTTTTAAAGTAGCAAATAAATGTTTCAAATCTTGTGTATCACAAGCGGACGCGTACGGGAGCAGGGATTTATTTCTTTCGTTGTTTGAATAACCAATTTGGTAGCGTTTCTCCTAAAAGTTGTGTCGTGAAAATATTGTCATGTGTTGTTGCTTTCAGTTTCCAAAAGCGAACGTTACTGCTCATCTCCTTATAAAATTGCTCATCGCTATTGATGGGGTTTTCGGTGTCGTCAATTCCGTGAATTAACCAAATAGGAATAGCTGCTAATTCGTTTATTTTGTCGAACTGTGGAATACCCGAAATGCTAATTCCTGCCGCAAACAGTTCCGGTCTTGCGGATAATGAATTAATTACTGTTGAACCACCCATTGAAAATCCAACTACATAAATCCGTTCAGTGTCTATATTTAAATTGGATTTTAATGAGTCAATAAGTTGTAATACAGAATTTAGGCTGGGTCTTGCTATCGAAGAAAGCACATTTCTCGATGTGTCCATTACATAATCAGAAGAACGGGTTGGAAATTGTGGTGCTAAAACGTATGCAGGATATTTCTTTTGAATATCAGGACTTGCAAATAGTTTTTGCAATAGTCCGAGCTGAGATTTATTGTCAGTTCCAATAGGTCGTCCTGAACCATGATAAACAACCACTAACGGATACTTCTCCGTAGATGTTAGTTGTTCTTTTTTCGGCTTATATAAACGATACTTAATTTCGATTTTTTCATTCCCGGTAAAAGTTGACGAATCAAACAGGTCGTTATCTAAACTTCTGATTTTTAACACCTCTTGTTTTGAAATAGTTGTGTCGGCAGTATAGTTAATAAAGGTTTGTCCAAATTGATTTTTATTGGTAGAACAGGATGTCAATAAAGCTATGGAAATGGATAAAGTGAAAAAAAATCGTGTCATTAATAATGTGCGGTAAAAAATCGACTGAATGTAAATGAATTTATTAAGATTACGAGTGATGGCTATTGCAACAGCGCTAACCGCTAGGGAAACCGCTAATCACGTTTTTGAGCAAACAGCCAATCCCATAAACCGGGTGTGATAGTTACTTGATTCCATATGTCATGGCCTTGGTCAGGAAATTCTGTATAATGTGGATGCCCTCCGGCTTTTTTAATTGCTTTAATCATATCTCTTGATTCCTTAACCGGCACATTTTTGTCTCGTTTACCATGAAAAGCCCATACAGGTAAATTAATAATTTTCGATGCAAACTTAGTATTGCCGCCACCGCAAATCGGTATGGCTGCTGCGAACATATCCGGCCGGGTACAGATAAACTGCCAGGTTCCGTAACCGCCTCGTGATATACCCGTTACATAACGTCTTTTTACGTCTATCCCTTGTTCCTTCAAATCAGAAAGAGCTTCATAAACTAAAGAATCTATTGATAAAACATCAGGTAGACCTCCCCATCCGGTGCCTGGCCTGCAATTGGGAACAAAAATGAATGCAGGATACTTTTCCCGGTAAGTATCACTTGACAACAGTTCAGCAGCACCAGCTTCATAACCATTATAAGGCAGACATATAACCAGCGGATACTTCTTTAGAGAATCGTAATTTTGCGGCTTGATTAAAATATATTGCAGCTGATCGCCTTTCTTGTCAGTAAAGGTTTTTGTGCCGCCAGCGAATCTTACTAATTTCTGTGCTTGTTCAGCATTATAGTTTTTCCAATATAAACTTGACGTGGTATCTACGATCAAGGATGCTCCTAATGTTAACGTAATTAGCGCTACAAGTCCCAATACAATTTCGAGATACTTTGGCATGCCATCATAACCACTACCAGCCTTTAATGTCCGAAGTTCGCTCAGGAAGTTCATGATAAAAAACAAAGAAATTAATCCTCCAGCCCTAGACGCCCCTTGGCTGATCGCTCCTAAAACTTTACTGATTTGCGGATTATGAAAATATATACTTCCAACAATTGCCGAAATCAAAATCAATCCGATCACCAAGCCATATCCACCCGTAACCTTTAACCAAAATTTTTCCCGTGTTTTGGATAGCAGAAGGGTAGAAGTATATAAAATGCTGGCAAATAAGAAACATAGCAGGGCTGGTAAATAATAACTTTTTAAAGCAAGTGATGAAATCAGCGTATATGTGAGTATGTTATAAATGGTGTGGGCCGCTAAGGCGATAATCCCGGTAAAAAATGCATACCGGTAATGTCGATGGTAATAATATTTCAATATCGTAATGGAACCTATAGTCGCGTTGAGATTCACCACAAAAAACCAAACAGCATAAGAGCTGAAAGTAAAGACCTCGAAACCAAGTAGAATACTAATCAAGCTGTTTATTAAGCCTGACATTATCGTAAGGGACAAGAAAAAGATCAAAACAATGTAAAAGCCTCTGGTCATACTGATTGGAATATTTTTGCCTGTTTACATTAGCACCTATTATTTCTTATATCGTTTCTTGATACCACCAACCTTCGCGAATGTTTTTATAATCTTTCCCTCTATCGTCAATTATAATTACTTCACAAATAAATGGGCTTTGTAAAATTCTGACGTTACTTGAATGTGGTAAGGTTTGTCGTAAATCAAATTCAATTGTCATTGTCGCTGAAGCTACAAAGTCCATCGCCAAACCACTGCTTTCTACTAATGTCAGAAACCATTTTACCTGTGGTCGGTGTTATCACCCTACCACCAAATGTGTTCCATATTAGTATAGTTGAATACCGACGGTCGCGGTATGGTGATAACACCAACCGCAGGTGAAATGACTGAGAACATTTAGTGATAGTTCATCAGGCGTTATCCTCGAATAACACCTGCGGTCGTGGTATGGTGAGAACGTCAACCGCAGGTGGAACTGTTTCCGGATTTTTAGTTTTACTCCCGGGATTTAATAAGAGCGTTATTTACCGCCCAGTTCATTCAAAATTCTCTGCGTAATAGCAACATGTTCCTTAAATACCGCTAATGACAAAGTTGCCAAATGCCTGCCCTGATTTTCAGCAGCTCCGGCCAGCTTACCTTTGCTTATGTAATTAGCGGCGAGATCGCGCAAAAATTCGTGGTTTTCGAGTTGTGCCGCAATGTATGCTTTGTCAAACTCAGGACCAGCCGGTGTATTGCTGATTTTAGCCAGTGTGGCTTTAGCTTTAGCGTCCATCGGAGGAACAGGTGTGCCTAAATCCGTTAAAACACCGGTGACAGCAATAGCCTCGGTCAGCTCAAATCCGGCAAATTCTTTAGCATTTTTATTGGTCGCTTTTGTTTTGGCAATCTGGCTTGTCGCCAGCGAAAGTTCGGCGGGTCCGATTACACCCATCCTGAATTCTTTTTCGTTTGAGGCTGCCGGATTACCGCTTAGGTTAGTCTCCGATGCATTAGCATTAGAAATGTTGAGAAGAGACGCTGCAAGTGATAGTCCCGCACTCATAGCAATTGTCCCTGTGACGGATTTCTTGACGAAATCTCTACGTCCCGCGTTGTTGTTGTTCATATTTCTGTTTTTAAATAGATGTCTTTTTTTAACAAGGCCCGAAGCGGGTTTGTTTGATAGCGAGCGAATTACAGTAAATGAAGCCGGGGCCAATGAAATAAATATTGTTGCTCGGATTTTACCTGTGGTCGGTGTTATCGCCGTACCACTAAATGTGTTCCATATAATGAGTAACCAAGTTGTCAGCTTGATTGCAATAATAGTACATTGCCGACGAAAGCCTATACTGCTCGGGCAATTCGCACAAGCCCGCTTCAACCGGATTATTATGGATGTAATCTATCTTTTGTTCGATGATCTCTCTGGTAAACATCGTCGCTTTGTAAGGTCTTCTTTCCCAAAAGTGATACATACGGTCTGACTGTGTGCTTCTGTATTTTTTTAGATCTTGTGGAAAATGCTTTATCAAGTTAAATTTTATCTGCTGTGCAGTAAATTTCAAAAATTGCTGTTGGACGCTTTTGTCGATCCATTCATCTTGCTTTCTCCACAGGACATGTACATGATTCGGCATGATTACGTATGCATAAATCCATATCCGTGATTCACGGACATGAAACTGCAAACTTTCCAGCACGATTTGCTGATGCCTTTCTTCCTTTAACAGCGGCTGCCAGTTTAAACAAGTAGCGGTAAAAAATTCTATGCCTGATTGCATAGTTGAATATAAACGAATTCGTATAGTTGGATGGCGACGGTCGCGGTATGGTGATAACACCAACCGCGGGGTGAAATCCCGGCAGAAGTATAAGATTACCTTTTACTGGTTGAATCGGCTCAATATAACCATATGAAAAGGCTTCATTTTTTACTTTACCCTTTGCATTTTGAACGGTTTGCCCAACTGCGATATATGAAAAACTTAAAAAAAATAACGATTTGTAGGTATTTCATTTTGAAATATTTGTCGATAATATAAGGTTGGCTCCAGCAATGGGACACTTGTGGCTTACAAATTTATCAATTCGATCAATCCGCCTGACGAAAATATCAATTCAATAAACGTAGCAATACTTATAAAATATAAACCTTAGGAATTATGAAATTTATAGTTTCGGCTTATACTGGAAAATAGAAGTAAGCTTGTCAAATAATCTCGGCTCCCGCAAGCGGGACGCTTGCGGGAGCCGAGATACATGAAGCAGCTATTGTTGTTTATTAATCTTTTGCCTTAAGCTTTGGTTGATGGCCTCAATTTTTTGATTAGCTTCTTTCAGCTTATTAACACGCTGTAATCTTTCAACTTTTTCGTCTAGGATTAGTTCGATTCCTACTTTAACTGCGTCAAAATGCATCAGGCAATCCTCTTCCGAAAGGGAATGAATTCCCAAGCTCATTATAGAATACAAAGCTTTGTTCTTTAATAAAAATTCTGGTAGATAATCAGTTAACAGAACAATTTTGCCATCCATCCTTTCCTTCCGAAACATTTCAGCATCTACTTTCTGCTCTTTAAACGCTAATTCGTAAGCTTCTTGAATAAGATCTTCAAATATTCTCCTTAAATATACAAAAGACCCTATTCCTACGCCATTCGCAGCTAATCCGACCGCCTTCCCTAATTCACGAAGTTTATCCTTGGAAAGAACACTACGATATTTTTTGAGATCTTGTATCTGAAAATCTGCTACAGATGGAAACTGACCAACTTTCATGAATTTGTTGGTTTTTGAGTCAAAATGGAAATAGTAAGTTAAGATATGACCATCTCTTACACACCGTATAGATGTACCTCTTAAACCACCATATTTCAAAATATATTCAAAGTCTTCTCCACCAGGATGCCCGTAGCCAACAAATGTTGTCGGTTTGTTGCCCAGAAAAGGATTGTTCCCTTCAACGGCATTTTTATCATAACTTCCTAGTGAGAAGGTTAATATATGTTTGAATGCTTCAAAGTTTTCGCCTGTAATCAAAAAGGGAGAGTACAACGGCATCTTAAAGAAAACATATTCTGCACTTAGCTCATCCATGCTTTTAATTTAAAGCTTAAAAATACATGTAAATAGGTTATCGGCTGTTTTTGATGATAAATATATTTAAAATTTAATTCGAGATTTGCTCAGGACATTCTTCGCGCGTGACCCTCCAACTTATTTTATAGAAGCCATCATATTTCCTGAACCAGCTGCCGTTTAGCCAGCTTCAACCATATACGCTACTTCTATTACTAAGATAGTTCTATCGGTCAATAACGACAGCCACGATTATTTTCACAATCAAAGACGTTATTTCACATATCGAGATGCACGTTGGCATTTCGAAAATTCTTTCTCGACCCGTTAACATCTGTTGAGGCTCAGCAAAAATGTATTCTTGGTCCGTGAAAGTTTGTTAGAGCTTCGTAAGAATATGTTCCTGCTCCGTAAAAGTTTGTTGGAGCTTCGTAAAGATGTGTTCCTGCTCCGTAAGAATGTGTTCTTGCTCCGTAAAAGTTTGTTGGAGCTCCGGGGAAGTGTGTTCTTCCACCGTGAAAGTGTGTTGAAGCTTCGTGAAAATGTGTTCTTGCTTTGTGATGATTTGCTGGTTGGCACAAAAAGCTCCCGGCTTTTTAAAAACCGGGAGCTGAGAAGTTAATTTCTGAAATGCAGCGCCGTTACCTGCTTGTATGTTGGTGAGTCAGTTCCAAATGCAGACTTCAGGTACGCTTTAACAAGGTTTACGACATTATAAATCCCCGTGTCGCCGTACAACACCGTGTCACGCTGGTCGCGGGCATTCGCCAGGGCGTTGGCCGACTGGATTACCGCCGTATTCGCCGCTTTCAACCGCTCGATCAACGCATTTAAAGAAGTGATTTTCAGCTCCTCTTCATTGGGCTGATAGCTTGCCTGCATGGAAGCTGTTTGAACTAAATTGCTGAATGATTCAATCTGGCTGTCGAAACCCTGCTGCGAAACGGACCGTGTTTTTACAGCTTCTTTGGCTAAAGGATCAACGGTAACAGCAACCGCTCTTTTCCCCTGGATTTTTCGATTGGCCGTTTTCGCATCATCCAGCGTCTGGCTCGATACGCCCATTGCCTTCATAGAATTCATAATGCGTGTCGACAATTTTTTCAATGGTTCAAACGCCATTTCCCGGTTGTTAGTAGCGTTGTCATATGCCGCTTTTGTTAAGCGGACCTGCTGAATAGCCGTTTGCCCGCTGAGAATCAAAGCAGAAAGCGCTTCGGGTTTAATAAGTGAATTGGAAGGATTGTACGATGCGCCGCATCCGTTGCATACAACGATCAGGTCTTCCAAATTGGCCACGTTTTTCTCGTGACCGGTTTCGTTTAGTTTACTCATCTTGTGTAAGATTTAAGTTTGATAATTGGGTTTATTAATTTGAATATAATAAAATTCGTAATCGGAAATAAAAGCGATATTAAAATTAAACCACTGTCATTCTGACGAAGGAAGAATCTGTTTTAGCAGCATTGAATCGGTAAACTTCTGTCGGTCTTCGTCGCTTAAAGATCCTTCGTGCCTCAGGATGACAAAAGCGTCAACCGGAACTCGATTCAGGTCCTGGCTTGGTTGTACTGATCATTCTGATGAAGGAGGAATCTGTTTTAGCAGCACTGAATCGGTAAACTTCTGTCGGTCTTCGTCGCTTAAAGATCCTTCGTTCCTCAGGATGACAAACGCGTTAAACCGGAACTCAATTCAGGTTCTGGCTTGGTTGTACTGTCATTCTGACGATAGGAAGAATCTGTTTTAGCAGCGCTGAATCGGTAAACTTCTGTCGGTCTTCGTCGCTTAAAGATCCTTCGTTCTTCAGGATGACAAACGCGTTAACCGGAACTCGATTCAGGTTCTGGCTTGGTTGTACTGTCATTCTGACGAAGGAAGAATCTGTTTTATAGCAGTACTGAACCCGGTAAACTTCTGTCCGATCGTCGTCGCTTAAAGATCCTTCGTTCCTCAGGATGACAAACGCGTTAAACCGGAACTCAATTCAGGTTCTGGCTTGGTTGTACTGTCATTCTGACGAAGGAAGAATCTGTTTTATAGCAGCACTGAATCGGTAAACTTCTGTCGGTCTTCGTCGCTTAAAGATCCTTCGTTCTTCAGGATGCCAAACGCGTTAAACAGGAACTCGACGACTACGCTATCCAAAACACAACGATATTAAACCGCCCGCTTTTTTGCCGACACCAGCAACCAAACAGCCATCGACCCATAAATAATATAAACCAGCGGAAGGTACAGTGAGGTATCCAGTAAAGTTCCCAGCGTATTTTCTACGTTTCCATAAACGGTTACCATACGAACCGCTAGCCGCAGCGCATTTATTAAGAAAGCAGCTTTGAGCAGCCAGACGATGGATAGTAAGCTTTTATAAGTGAGGAAAAGCAGGAAACTTCCGAGCATCTGTGCAGCCATCAGCGGAAAATACAGAGCGCCCTGAACCCGCTGGATGACGGTAACGATCAGTATAATTTGTTGCCTGGTGCTTGAGTTAGCGGAAGTATACGCTTTGGGTAAATACGTTTGGATATAGAGAAGTTCAACAGAGCGCATGATAATTTCCAGGAAAAAGAAAACGAAGAAAGCTGAAAATGCAATGATAGACCAGGCTTTATTATTTGCGTAATTGTCAAAACAAAGGGTGAAAAATAAGTAGAACAATCCGAACATGGCAATCAGCATGAGCCATGATCTTATAATATGGAGGGTATTTGCGCCCGCTAAAAAATCATCCAGAAAATTACCTGTTTCGGGTATTTTGTCAAATACCCATGCCTGGTAAGATTGGATAATGATGTAGATAATGGCAGTTAATCCCGCGCCGATTTTCATGTTGCTTGTAACCATATTACATTTTTGTTGAATGTTATTAATGATTTGCGGCGGGCAACCGGAATAAATATAATTACAAAACAGCGACTGGTAAAATTATCGCGTTATGCCATTCTGACGAAAGGAAAAGCCCGTTTGATAGCAGCATTGAAACTGCTAAACTTCTGGCGATGTTCGTTGTGTACGATCCTTCGCGCCTCGGGATGGCAAATTCGTATGACTGCTGCGTTAATATTATGGCGAAGCCGGAAATGCCGGTAGTAAACGTTCGTCTTGCAATGATTAATAAAAATGTCACATTGAGGCGCCCGAAATGCGACATTTTTATGAAACGAAGCAAGCAATTACGGTCAGGCTGAGGTGCTCGAAGTCCCGTAATTGCTTGCTTCGTTTCATAAGTAAATAATGCTACATCCCCTGCCAGTTAAACCCGGTCGAAGTGGATACCGGCCCGTGGCTAAGGCCCTGCAGTATGAACGAAGAACGGGGCTGACTTTAATCATGGCAACTGCCTTGCTTTTCAAAAATTATCATTCCCTTTTTGTCCATAAAGTTCCGCAGGGCTCTGCGGATTGACAAATAGAATACAGTCTCCGACTCGCCCGGTGAAATGGATCCGCCAATCTCAATATGCATTCATCCCATAACGAAACCCATTCCATTTACATTATCCTAACATTACGATAATTGTTCCTTAATTAACATCTAATGTTCAGGTAACATTGCGGTAATACTTTTGGCAGGAACTAAACTAGCAAAAGTGAAATATCTTCTAAAACGCTCAGCGTTACTGGTACTCTTAACAGTGCTCGTAACCGTCGCCTTTGCCCAAACCGGAAAAATAACGGGTAAAGTAACCGACAAAAAAACAGGTGAAACATTAATCGGCCTTTCTGTAAAACTCGACGGATCAGCGAAAGGTGCATCAACCGACGTAAGCGGCAATTATGCCTTAACAGGACTGGCGCCCGGCAAGTACACGATTGTTTTTTCATATATCGGCTACCAGCCTAAACGTATTACGGATGTCGACGTTCAGAACGGTAAGCCGGCCATTGTGAATGTAGTAATGGAAGACGCACCGTCGCAACGATTGGCGGAAGTGGTCATTACTGCAACCGCAAGGCAGGAATCGGTGAATTCGTTGTATGCGGCGCAAAAGAACAGGGCCGTTATATCCGACGGTATTTCTTCGGATCAGATTACCAGAAGTCCGGATAAAAGTACTGGCGAAGTTTTGAAACGGGTTAGCGGTACTACTATCCAGGACAATAAGTTCGTAATCGTTCGTGGTTTGGGCGACCGTTACAATAATGCCCGCTTAGACAATGCCAGCTTACCAAGTACAGAGGCAAACCGGAAAGCGTTTTCTTTTGATATCGTTCCATCAAACCTGGTAGATAACATTGTGATTAGCAAAACCGCTACACCGGATCTTCCGGGAGATTTCGCTGGTGGTTCAGTACAGATCATCACCAGGGATATTCCAGCGCAGAACTTCTTCACGGTAAGTTTAGGAGCAGGTTACAATTCACAATCAACTTTTAAAGATTTCTATTACGGGCCGAGATACCTTTCTGATTATTTCGCTTTCAATACAGAGCGACAATTGCCAACTACTGGCTTTCCAAAAAATACCAGCCAGACTTTGTCTCTAACGCAGGAGCAAAGCACCGCTGCTATAAAAAAACTCCCTGGTGTATGGAACATCGGAAACTCGCTGGCAGCGCCATCGCAAAATCATCAGCTGAGTTTAGGGAGAGTTAAAGACTTTAACAATGGCGGGCGTTTCGGCGTGATTGCGTCGTTAACCTACCGTAATTCGCAAACAACGGTACCCGACGCGGAACGCACTTATTTGTTTTATGACTATGATGATCGCGTTAACCAGTTTTCTACCGCGATTGGTGCACTGGCAAACCTTTCGTACACTAAAGGAAAAAATAAATTTAGCTTCAAGAATTTGTATAACCGGATTCTGGAAGACCGTTTTACCTATCGGGTAGGTTCTGATTTCACCCGCTCGAGTGATTTGCAGTACTATGCTTTTGATATGCTGCAAAAAGGTTTGTTGAAAACATCCGTGGAAGGTGAACATACACTCGGCGCGAATAAAAACAGGTTTACATGGAACCTGGCCTATTCAAATGTTATAAACAATCAGCCGGATCAGCGAAAAATTGGTTACCAAAGAACAATTACAGACAGGGATAATCCAGAAGTGCCTTACCTGGCAAGTGTGCTTTCGATCAACAAGGAGAATAACAGGCTGTTTTCCGACCTGAAAGAAAATATCTATAACGGAGGTCTTAATTACCAGGTTCCGTTGAAGATTTCCAGTCAGC
The DNA here is from genome assembly GCF_009834875.1 of Hufsiella arboris. GTDB lineage: Bacteria > Bacteroidota > Bacteroidia > Sphingobacteriales > Sphingobacteriaceae > Hufsiella_A > Hufsiella_A arboris. The sequence goes on from NZ_WVHT01000013.1 coordinate 26,789, forward strand.
CTGCAACACTGAAATTAGGCGCCGGTACGCAGTATCGTACCCGCGATTTCGCCGCCAGATTGCTTGGCTCCGTACTAAACGGATTTGATGAGGATGTACAAACCCGCCCAATAAATACTTTATATGGCAAAGACCTGGTAAACGCGAATTATTACAGGCTGGATGAAATCACAAGTTTAACCGACTCATACGATGCTAATTCCCTGACGAGCTTCGGTTACGCGATGCTGGACAATAAACTGGCAAATAAGTTGCGCGTTGTATGGGGGTTACGTGCTGAAAACTTTAACCTGAAACTTAATTCATTCCGTACATCCGGCGAGCCTTTGAACGTAGAACGCAATGATTTAGACTTATTGCCGTCGGCCAACTTCACCTATGCCCTTACTCCAAAGTCTAATTTGAGAGCTTCTTATTACCGGACATTGGCAAGGCCGGAATTTACGGAACTTGCCCCATTCGCTTATTACGATTACGAAGTGTTGGCGGTAAGGCAGGGTAACGAGAATCTGAAAAGCACCAATATTGATAACGCCGACTTACGCTATGAACTTTATCCCGGAACCGGCCAGGTGTTTTCAGTATCAGCTTTTTACAAGCATTTCAACAATGCTATCGAGCCGAGCATTGATGATGTAAATTCAACGCCGACCATCTCTTACTACAACACGAAACAGGCGGTTAATTATGGTGCCGAACTTGAGTTCCGTCACACGTTAGGCTTTTTGAAAGATAATTCCGAGTCGCTTAACAATACAACGATCTACGTGAACGGTGCTTACATTAAATCAAAGGTTAACAATCCTGCGAATGCTGGTTACCTGCGCGATAATCGTCCAATGGTAGGCCAGTCGCCTTATACTATCAACGCAGGATTGCAATATAATGCGTTTCAAAACGCGCTGAATCTAAGTGTTCTTTATAACAGGATCGGCAAGCGTATCACTAGCGTGGGTGGTCAGCGCCTGGAAAACGTTTGGGAAAATCCGAGAAACGTTCTCGACTTCCAGGCGAACTACCGTGTGATTAAAGGTAAGGGACAGATCAAACTGAATGTAAGCGATATACTGAACAATCAGTCATTGTTCTACTTTGACTATGATGGAAATGGAAAATATACACCGTTACAGTCAGCCCCTGCAGATCCCAATATACGCCAGGATGAAGTGTTCTCACGTTTTAAGCGTGGCGTTGACGCTTCACTATCATTCTCTTATAATTTTTAAAAATAAGTTAACAAACACTTAACGTCATCTTGATGCTGAGTTTATCTCGCAGAACGAATTTTGAACAATAAATTAATAGCAAACAATAACAAAAATGAAAAAACACTTAATTAAAGTTTTATTAGGATTATCATTGTTCTCGGCAGCATGCTCGAATAAAAATGATGATGAGCCTATACCGGAGCCACCTGTAACAGGAAGTGTTGTGGAAGTTTCTGGTGACATTAAAGCAAATACTACCTGGACAGCAGATAAAATTTACTTATTAAAAGGATTTGTTTACGTAACTGACGGCGCTACGCTAACCATTGAAGCAGGCACATTAATTAAAGGCGATAAAGCATCAAAAGCAACATTAGTTGTTACAAGAGGCGCGAAAATTAATGCAACCGGAACTGCTGATAAACCGATTGTATTTACATCAAACCAGGCAGCCGGCGCAAGAAGAGAAGGCGACTGGGGCGGAATTATCCTTTTGGGTAAAGCTCCGGTTAACCAGGCTGAAGGTGTTAAGATCGAAGGTGGGCTTGATGCTAAAAACGATCCTGCTAAATACATTCAGTATGGCGGGTCAGACGCGGCAGACAATTCAGGCATTTTGAAATATGTACGTATCGAATTTGGAGGTATCCCTTTCTCAGTTGATAACGAGATTAATGGTTTAACAATGGGCGGCGTTGGTAATGGAACAACAATCGACTATGTTGAAGTTTACCGTTCAGGTGACGATGCTTTCGAATGGTTCGGCGGAACCGTTAACTGTAAACACCTTTTAGCTATCGGATCATGGGATGATGATTTTGACACTGATTTTGGTTATTCTGGTAAAATACAGTTTGCATTGGCTCAGCGTTACCCTTTAGTTGCAGATCAGTCAGGCTCTAACGGTTTTGAATCTGATAACGATGGTAACGGTTCGACGTTAACTCCTCAAACTTCAGCGGTATTCTCCAATGTTTCTATCGTTGGCCCATACGCTGACGCTACTACTAAAGTTAATGGCTTCTTCCAGCATGCAGCACAAATAAGAAGGAATTCAGCAATCAGTGCATTTAACTCCGTATTCGCTGGTTTTCCCGAAGGAATTTATATCGATAATGACACTAAAACTGCTGGCGCTGAAACTTATAATAACTACGCTGCAGGGAAACTAGTGTTCCAAAACAACCTGGTGTATGGTTGCAATGCAAAGTCTAATGAAGTAAAAGGACAAAGTAAAGCATCTTTTGAAACACAGATCAGAACTGAGAACGTGTTTAATTCATCAAGCTATGCTAACGCTTTAATCACTGATCCTTATAAATATCCTGCTGATATAGTTGCTTCGACTTCGGCAATGTTAGGTAGCCCTAATTTCACAGTAAAAGCAGGTACGCCATCTGAAACAGGCGCAGCGTTTACTAATGCGAAATTAGCAGATGCTTTCTTTGAAAAAGTTACTTACAAAGGTGCTTTTGGCACAACTGACTGGTCTTCCGGCTGGGCTAACTATGCACCTCAGGCATTAGCTTACGATGCTCCGGGAAAAATAAAATAACATCATCATACGCTAATACATTTGTGAATTAAACCCTGCCGCGAGGCGGGTTTTTTTGTTTTACACGTTTCCTGCACATTTTTTATGTATTCACGATTTCTTCATAAAGCCATTTTAATTTTGCTTACCACCCGCTGTGTGCTTGGTTAACTTAACGTAATCTTAGCATTGTCAGATTCTTACCATTTCGTTAAAAATGCATGAATGGTAATCATTTGTTAACATTGTCTTAATATCTCCGCCTCAATTTTGTGCCATCAATAAGCACGAAATGAAAATTGTCAGATTTTTACTTATCACATTTATAAGCCTCGGCAGTTATGCTGGTTTATATGCACAGGTTACTACATCCCAGATAAGCGGGAAAGTAATCGATGCTAAAGGCGAGGCATTACCAGGAGTATCAGTAAGCGTAGTCAATACGTCAACTGGTACCAAATACGGCGCATCCACCAATGCTGACGGACGTTACACACTCACCAACATTAATCCTGGTGGCCCTTACACCATTACAGTTACTTATGTTGGTTTTACAAAACAGGAGTCCAATGATGTTAACCTTGGCTTAGGAAGCACCACGCTTAACTTCGCTATGCAGCAGGAAGCTACCGCTTTGAAAGAAGTTGTTGTTAGTGGTGCTAACCGTACGGCAAGACGCAACGGAGCGGGTACCAATATCAGCCAGGCGCAGATTAAAACGCTGCCATCATTAAGCAGAAGCTTGCAGGATTTAACACGCGTAACTCCCCAAAGCAATAACAATTCTTTTTTAGGAACCAACTTCCGTTATAATAACGTAACGCTTGATGGCGCCATAAATAATGACGCGATCGGTTTTAGTCCATCGCAGGGAGGACAGACCAATACCTCCGGCCAGCCAGGCAGCAGTACCCGTACAAGCCCCGTTTCATTGGATGCAATTCAGGATATCCAGGTTTACCTTGCTCCCTACGATGTGAAGATCGGGAATTTTACAGGAGGTAGTATCAATGCCGTGACACGCAGCGGTACCAACAAAGTAAGCGGATCCGTTTACGGTTTTGGGCGTAACTCTTCATTTATTGGACCCAATAATGCCGGCGACGGATCAAAAGAACCTAAAGGCTTTCATGAGTATCAAACCGGTGTCCGTTTAGGATTTCCTATTATAAAAGATAAATTATTCTTCTTTACAAACGAAGAAATTACCCGTCGTAACGACCCGATAATACTTGGTGCCGGCTCGCCCGACATTTCCAAAGTGATCGATTTGGCAAGCGCGCAAAAAATCAGCGACAGGTTGAGCAGCGTTTATGGAATTGACGCGGGTACTTATAATAACTACAAGATATTTTCGAACTCCAATAAATTCTTTAACCGTTTAGACTGGAATATCAACGATAAAAACCAGTTATCTATCCGGAATAATACCATCACTTCAGAAGCTACCAACCTGGAGCGTGACCAGCAGAACTTCCGTTTCGGAGGGATTGATTACAAGCAAACCAACAATCAATCATCCACAGTTGCTGAATTGAAATCGAGAGTTTCGAATAACCTGTCGAACAGTTTTATCGCGGGGTACTCCGATATTCACGATTATCGTGATCCATTATCCAACGCCGCGGTTCCTCAACTCCAGATCACCGGCTTAACATCCGGAACAACGATTTTCGCCGGAACAGACCGCGAGGCTAGTATCTTCAACATGAAGCAAAAAACGCTTGAGTTTACCGATAACCTGACATGGACAAAAGGAAATCATACGTTTACTTTCGGTACACACAACGAGCTTTACAACATTACTTACGGTTTTGTCAACTCGTGGAACGGTCGCGTGGATTATGCTTCCATTGCTGACTTCCTTAATAACAATCCAAGCCGCGTTCGTACCAATTATAACTATTCAAATAACTCACGCGATAATATCATGAGTAATCCGCCAGCGGAGTTTAAAGTGAATATGTACAGCTTATATGCGCAGGATGATATTCAGATCGGCGATAAGTTGAAACTATCTCCCGGTATTCGTTTTGATTTGGCTGACCTGCCGAACATGCAGCCTTTAAGCGATAAAACTATAAATGCGCCGGTTGATCCCAATTACGGAACTACCTATACCTACACTCAACCGAAAAATATTAAGAATGATTTTTTTGGAAAAGTTCAGGTGTCGCCGCGCTTAGGATTTAATTACGACGTCAAAGGCGACCAAAGTGTGATCCTTCGCGGAGGAACCGGGTTATTTACCGGCCGGATTCCTTTTGCCTGGTTAGGATATGCTTATTATAACAATGGCGTAACCTACGGAGCTTATGACAACCGCTCGTCTTCGAAACCATTTGCCCCAGGTTCTGATCCTATCAGTGATGGATTAACTGGAAATGGCGAGGCTGGCTTTGTTGCTGAGCAAGGCGTCAATACCAGCGATGCCAAAGGAGCTACCCAGGTGGATTTGATCGATAATAATTTCAAAATGCCGCAAGCCTGGAGAAGCAGTCTTGGCCTGGATTATACCACATCAAATCAATGGAAATTTACGGTAGAAGGAATTTATACTAAAGTTATTAAAGACCTTCAGTTCCAGCAGGTAAATTACGTCGATAATCCCACTTACTTCGCTTACGATACACAACATCAGCAGCCAATTTATTCAGGAAGCAAAATCAATCCTTTGTACACAAATGCTTACCTGCTTTCAAATACTGATAAAGGGTACCGTTATAGTATCACTGGCCAGGTTAGCCGCTCATTTCCTTTCGGTTTAGGTTTCATGGCCGCTTATACCTACGGACAATCGAAGGATATCACAAATGGTATTCGTAACTCGATGGAATCAAACTGGCAATTGAACCAGGCCCTGAATCCAAACAGTCCGCAGCTTACATACTCCAACTTCGATGTGCGCAACCGGATCGTATCGTCTGTTAACTACCGACTTAACTGGAATAAGAAAAATAAATACATTTCTAACTTCTCGTTATTTGTTAGTGCACAGTCTGGCGCGCCGTTTTCATATGGTTTCGTAAATGCTACGATCGACGGAACTGGTCAGCAGGTTAGTTTGGTTTACATACCAAACGCGGGAGAAACTTCAAAATTCTTCGCTGATATTCCCGGCGGAAAAACTGCGGTTCAACAAGCCTCAGAGTTTGATAACTATATCAACAACAATAAATACCTGAACGGTAGAAGAGGGGATTTCACCGAGCGTAACGGCGGTCGCACGCCATGGAACACTCAGGCAGATTTCCGTTTCTCCCAGGATTTCGTTATCAATAAGAAACATACCGTTACTTTTACATACGATATCGTTAACCTTACAAACCTGTTAAATAAGGATTGGGGTATTCAATATTTCTCTCCAAACACCTTTAACTCAATGGCTGGTGTTGGTTTGAAACAAACGACTGTTAAAAATGCAGCGGGAGCAACTGTTCCGTTAGTAGTAAACGGATATCCGGCTTATACGTGGTCAGATCCGGGAACTCCTTACTCAAAAGATTTCTTTGCATCACGTTATCAGATGCAACTGGGATTAAGGTATTCGTTCTAATAGCGGATATTGTATAATAAATAAACGAACAAAGGCCGGGATTTCCTGGCCTTTGTTCGTTTACGTAATTTGTTGTACTTATAGCGTATCTATTTCTTAGATAGAGTAATTCGTTTTGAAAGCAGTGTTCTTCCGTTGTAGTATCCGATAGTCCCGTTTTTCGCTTTTACTCCTCACTCATCCGCACTTCTCCAATTCTTCGTTCCGGGGTAACCGCTTCAACCGGGTTATAGTACACAGGGCAAACTTCCATAGTAACGCAAGCCTGTGCAAAGCACATTTCGACTCTGCTCAACGTGGTATTTTTAATGATTTAATTGCAGTTTGTAGCAGTTCATACAGCAATGGCCTGATGCTTGACTTTTTGGTACCGGTGCTATAGAATGCGGACATTGCAAGCTAAACCCGGGCAAAGCGGATACCGGCCAATGCGGTTAAGGCCTTGTGGCGTATTAGCGTAGCACGGGACGAAAGGACGAAAGGATTACTGGCATTGCTTTTCAAATAACTGCACAGTTATGTTATGAATTGCGCCAATTTTATTGACATCTCAACTTAATAGCATTGACTCACGTCTACGCGTTGTAAGTGCAGAGCAGGAGGAAAGACGAGATGTAAAGCACAATCATTTCAAAAACCTAAATATCACATCTAGACAGGTTGTGAAATAGTAGCCTATATTTGACAGATATGCATGTTACAAATACTAATCGTGACTATACAAGCATCAAAAATTCTTGCTTAACTTCTCAATCATTTCCGCCGGAATCTTTTCTACATCGACGATCAAAAAGCCATCAAGGCAATCAGCGAATTTCGGGTCTATATTGAAGCTGATAATCCGGGCATTTAAATTCATATATTGGCGAAGCAATACCGGAACTTTCATATGTGACGTTTCGATTTCGGAAATAAGTTTGTCAAGGTCTTTGAACGATTCTGTATCGTCAAGCAGAATATCGGCGTTGATGCTGGCGAAATCAACCTTGAATTTCTTTTTAGGTTTTATGTACTGGGCTTTCTCGTGATCAAACCAGTTTCTGGTGATGTAATCCACAATAATTGATTTGGATAGTTGTGAGAAGCGATTACTGATGCTAACAGGGCCGATCATGTAGCGATACCGTGGGTTGTCAATCAGGTACTTGCAAATTGCTTTCCACATTAAAAATAGCGGAAGCGGTTTGTTTTGATACTCTTTACGAATCCAGGAGCGGCCCATCTCGAGACAGCTGCGAAGAACCGGGAAAAACTGTTCCTTTATCTTAAACAGTTCGGAGATGTAAAAGCCCCGTTTTCCCATACTGTAAAAAATCTCGTCTCCTTTACCTATGCGGTAACCGCCCACAAGCATTTCGGCTTCCTTATCCCAGATGAAAAGGTGATTGTAGTAAATGTCATACTCATCGAGGTCGATCGCCTTATTGGTGCCTTCGCCCACTTCACGGAACGTCACTTCACGTAACCGTCCTATTTCTTTAATTGTATTGGGAATTTTAGAAGTTGGTACGATATATACTTCGTAATTCTTCTCATCCCATATTTTATAATTTTCCAGCTGGGCAACTTCTGAAACCAGGGCATCCGGTTTTACAGGAGGAACAATTCTTTCGGGATATTTTTTAATCTTAAAAAGATTACTCGGACTGAATAATTTCTTTTCGTTTTCAAGTCCGGCGCCCAGTGCATAGGTTTTAGCACGCAGGTAATTCAGTAAATTATTAGTGTTGTTGTGGTTTGGGACATCTTCAATGTTAATCGGCTTGCCAATTCGCAGTTTGATAGTATGTCCCTGTTTGTTAAATAGTTCGGAAGGAAGTTTTGCTGTCCGCAGAGTCGGATGAATCAGGCTAAGCAGGTTAAAAAGTAATCCGTTATTTCCATGGAAGTAAATAGGAATTACGGGAACCTTGGCTTTCGCAATAATTTTACCAACAACGGGATGCCATAACTTGTCGGTTACTTGCTGGCTCTCGATTTTAAAGGTCGACACTTCGCCGGCAGGGAATATACCGATTGGTGTTCCATCTCTTAACAATTCCAGGGTAGTTTTTATTCCACTGATGCTCGAAGAATGGTCTATATTTTCAAACGGGTTTACTGCAATGAAATAATCGCTGAGGTTTGGAATCTTCTTTAAAATGAAGTTTGCCATGAGTTTGGCATCCGGCCTTTTTTCCAGTAAAATTCGGAGCAGCACCAAACCTTCTATTCCGCCGTACGGATGATTTGCAATGGCTATAAAAGCTCCGTCCTTTGGCAAATTTTCTAGTTCTTCTTTGTTGTATTCAACTTTGACGCCGAATACCTGCAGGATTTTATCCACAAACGCGGTACCCTCAAGATGCTGAGCCTTAGAAAAAGCTTCATTTACATCATTGATTTTCATGATCTCCATCAGGAAGGACGCAAGTCCGGGCATCCGTAGCTTATCGATTTTGGTGGCTTTGGCAAATTCCTCTTTAGTAATTATCTTCATACAATTTCCTTGCTTCCTGCTATTGAAAAAGCTCCAAATTTCTAAAAATATCCTTTAAATTTAGAATAAAAAACTTCGCTTTGATTAAACGATACCTAAAATCTTATTTCGGATTTACAAAAAAAGAGTTAAACGGGCTGATGGTGCTCAGTTTACTGTTACTATTTATATTGATTGTTCCTTCTATTTATCAGGCATTTCTGCCAAAGCGTATTGATCAATCGATTACTTTTCAGAAACAGGTCGATGAATTTATCGCGTCGGCCGAAACGAAACGCTCAACTTACAGACAGGTAAAAGATAAGCTTGAAGATGCGGAACTGGAGCCCGACTACTTTATGTTCGATCCAAATAAGCTTTCTGAAAGTGAATGGCTCAGGCTTGGCCTCCGCAGCCGACAAGCCAAAGTGATCCTAAATTATGTAAGCAAAGGCGGGCATTTTCATAAAAAAGAAGACCTGCAAAAAATCTACTCTATAACACCGGAAGATTATCAAAGGCTCGCGCCATATATCCAGCTGCCGAACGGTGATGAGAAATTTCAAAAGTTTAGTGAAACCAAAGCAGTTTATGTAAAGAAAGTAAAAGCCGCCATTTATATTGATTTGAATCAAGCAGATTCTGCAGAACTTGAAACCGTCGACGGAATAGGGCCGGCATTTGCTCTGCGAATTATTAAATACAGGGATCGCCTGGGTGGATTCGTCAGTAAAGACCAGTTACGAGAAGTATTTGGCATTGATTCGGCAAAGTTCCGGCAGATCGTTCCTCAAACTTTTGTCGGCAGCAGCCAGGTGAAAAAAATTAACATCAATACCGCTACGTTTGACGATTTGAAACAGCATCCCTACCTTACATATAAGCAAATGAATGCCATTGTAAAATACCGTAAACAACATGGAAATTTTAATGGCGCGGATGATCTGAAAAATATCGCGATTTTAAACAACGACGTTATTGAGCGTATCAAACCATACCTCGAGTTTTAACAAGCTCCTTAATTGAAATTTTTATTTTTAATGTGTTAAAAATCACTATCTTTGTCGTCCTAACTGAAAGGAGGTATTACAGAGTTATGATTATTATCAACGTAAAAGAAGGCGAATCATTGGACAAAGCGTTAAAACGCTTCAAAAAGAAATTCGAAAAAACAGGTGTTTTAAGAGAGTTACGCAGTCGTCAGGCTTTTGAGAAAAAATCTGTAGCACGTCGCAATGTTGTGAAAAAAGCGATTTATAAACAAGGCCTTAATCAGGAAACTGTTTAATTACAATATTCACCAAACTATATCGAAACTATTTGTATATTCAATTTTGGATATATAAATAGTTTTTGATGTTTATAGAGCGTTTTCTCCAGTATCTCCAATACGAAAAAAGGGTTTCTGTTCATACCTTAAACGCTTATAAAAATGATCTCGATCAGTTCAGTACATTCTTAGAACAGAGCGAATTATTAATTCCCGAAGTGCAACATCAGCATATACGCAGCTGGCTGGTTGAACTGCTTGAAAATGGCAGAGAGGCGAAAACTATTAATCGCAAACTTTCCGCTCTGCGTTCCCTTTATAAGTTTCTTCTTCGTGAAAGTTTGATCGACAATGACCCCTTAGTATTGGTCGTGCCACCCAAAATTCCAAAGAAATTGCCAACTTTTGTGGAAGAGACTAAGCTCGTTCAATTATTAGATAACAAAATTGATGATCCGCAGACACTGGAAAAAGCATTTACGGACGATTTCTTTGGATTACGAGACAAGCTGGTTATTGAAATACTTTTTGGAACCGGAATTCGCCTTGCGGAGCTTGTCAACCTCAAGCAAACTGACATCGACTATCAGGGCAACGTGCTCAAAGTTTTGGGTAAGCGTAATAAGGAAAGGATTGTTCCGATTAACTTTTCTCTGAAACAACTTTTAACAGAATATCAGGAATTAAAAAAAAATCAAAGTTTTGATAACAAATCGTTAACGTTGATCGTTACAAATTCAGGATATCCTGTATATCCAAAGTTTATTTATAGGACCGTTAATAGATACCTGGAAATGATATCTACTCAAAAGAAAAAAAGTCCCCATGTGCTCAGGCACTCATTTGCTACCAGTTTATTAAATGACGGAGCCGATATAAATTCCATTAAAGAACTTCTGGGCCATTCAAATCTTGCGGCTACGCAGATCTATACCCACAATTCCGTTGAGCGATTAAAATTAATTTATAAACAAGCCCATCCAAAGGCTTAAAAATGGAGGTTAACATGAAAATTAGTGTTCAATCAATTCACTTTAATGCTGATAGGAAACTATTGGATTTTATTCAGAAAAAAGTCGACAAGTTAGACCTGTTCTTTGACCACATCATTAGTGGTGAAGTTTATTTAAAACTCGAAAATACAGGAGATGAATCTAACAAGATAACGGAGATCAAGTTAACGCTCCCAGGTCAACAGCTTTTTACCAAAGAGCAATGTAAAAGTTTTGAAGAGGCTACCGATCTTGCGATTGAATCGCTGCGCAAGCAGGTAGATAAGCACAAAACGAAAGTTCGTTCGAAAGTAAGTAATCACAAAGAAATACTTGTAGAAAACGAAAATATTATCTAAAATACTCATTATCATATCGCTAAATTCGACTGCCGGAAAGCAGTCGAATTTTTTTTGAAAAAAATTTTGCAGAGGTATTAATTTTTGTAGATTTGCAGTCCCTTACGGAAGGGTGCTATACAAGCAAAAATAAATCCGTATTGTTCTTTTAAACTATTGTAAAGTAATAAAACATAAGCCTCCTTAGCTCAGCTGGTAGAGCAACTGACTTGTAATCAGTAGGTCATTGGTTCGATCCCGATAGGAGGCTCTTTTTGATTTTAGATTGAAGATTTTTTTGATTTACGGTTTAAATCGTAAATCTGAAATTATAAATCTCTGATCATTGGGGGGATACCAGAGCGGTCAAATGGGACGGACTGTAAATCCGTTGCTTCGGCTACGAAGGTTCGAATCCTTCTCCCCCCACAATATTGATTTTAGATTAATGATTACTATTGATTGTCGTATCGCTTGTAATTCAAAAATCATAAATCTGAATACAGAAGCGGAAGTAGCTCAGTTGGTAGAGCGATAGCCTTCCAAGCTATAGGTCGCGAGTTCGAACCTCGTCTTCCGCTCAATGAGCTAATCGTAGTTAATGGCAAAGGAAACTTAGCTGTTAACTGTTTAGCGTTAAAAGCCGAAGTAGCTCAGCGGTAGAGCACTTCCTTGGTAAGGAAGAGGTCGTGGGTTCAAGTCCCATCTTTGGCTCAGGTTGCATTTAATTCAAACAATAAATATAAATAACCTACTAATAAGTATAAAAAAATGGCAAAAGAAAAATTTGACCGCAGTAAGCCGCACTTAAACATCGGTACTATCGGTCACGTTGACCACGGTAAAACAACTTTAACTGCCGCTATTACAAAAGTATTGGCTGATGCAGGTTTATCTGAAGCTCGTTCTTTCGATTCAATCGACTCAGCTCCTGAAGAAAAAGAAAGAGGTATCACTATTAATACAGCACACGTTGAGTACTCAACTGCTAACCGTCACTATGCTCACGTTGACTGTCCAGGTCACGCTGACTATGTGAAGAACATGGTTACAGGTGCTGCTCAAATGGATGGTGCTATCCTTGTAGTTGCTTCTACGGATGGTCCGATGCCACAAACTCGCGAGCACATCCTTTTGGCTCGTCAGGTAGGTGTACCAGCGCTTGTTGTTTTCATGAACAAAGTGGATATGGTTGACGATCCGGAATTATTGGAACTTGTTGAAATGGAAATCCGTGAATTATTATCATTCTACGAATTCCCAGGCGATGATATTCCAGTAGTACAAGGTTCAGCACTTGGTGGTTTGAACGGAGATGCTAAATGGGTTGGAAAAATCATGGAGCTAATGGATGCTGTAGATAACTACATTCCAATTCCTCCACGTTTGACTGAGCTTCCATTCTTGATGCCAGTTGAGGACGTATTCTCAATCACTGGTCGTGGTACAGTAGCAACTGGCCGTATCGAGCGTGGTGTAATCAACTCAGGTGAGCCGGTTGAAATCCTTGGTATGGGTGCTGAGAACTTGAAATCAACTGTAACAGGTGTTGAGATGTTTCGTAAGATCCTTGACAGAGGTGAAGCAGGTGACAACGTAGGTTTATTGTTACGTGGTATTGAGAAAACTGATATCCGTCGTGGTATGGTTATCTGTAAACCAGGTTCAGTAACTCCTCACACAGATTTCAAAGCTGAGGTTTACGTATTGTCAAAAGCAGAAGGTGGCCGTCACACTCCATTCTTCAACAAATACCGCCCGCAATTCTATTTCCGTACTACAGACGTAACTGGTGAAATTTCACTAGCTGAAGGTGTAGAAATGGTTATGCCTGGTGATAACGTTACAATCACTGTTAAGTTGATCAACGCTATCGCGATGGAAAAAGGTCTTCGTTTCGCTATCCGTGAAGGTGGCAGAACCGTAGGTGCTGGTCAGGTAACTGAAATTTTAAAATAATTCTAGCCTTTTAGGATAGAAAAGTATACTCAAAGTACTCAGATTTATTTCTGGGTACTTTGTTATCTAAAAACACACGGGAATAGTTCAACGGTAGAATAGAGGTCTCCAAAACCTTTGATCAGGGTTCGAATCCTTGTTCCCGTGCTTATAAGCTGAAATAAATGGCGAACGTAACTGAATTTATAAAAGAATCATATATTGAAATGACCCAGAAGGTTACATGGCCTACCTGGAGAGAATTGCAAAATTCTGCTGTTATTGTTTTAGTTGCTTCTATCATTATTGCTTTGATAGTATTAGCGATGGACCGTTCTGCCGGCGGATTACTCGAGCTGTTCTATAAATCACTTGCTTAAACTGAAAAGGAAATGAGTGATCAATTGAAATGGTATGTCGTTCGTGCAGTAAGCGGTAAAGAAAAAAAAGTAAAGCAATACCTGGAAGCTGAGATTAACCGTCTTGGCATTTCGCATATGATACCGCAAGTATTAATTCCTATGGAAAAATACTATCAGATGCGTGATGGAAAAAAAATTGCCAAAGAGCGTAACTACTATCCTGGTTATGTATTAATTGAGGCTGCATTGGACGGTGAATTAGAACACATCATTAAAAATGTAAACAGTGTTATCGGCTTTTTAGGAGATAAAGGCGGAAATGCCGTGCCTATGCGTGCTGCAGAAGTGAATCGTATCCTCGGTAAAGTGGATGAGATGAGCGAGCAGGGCGAAATGATGAACGTTCCATATTATGTTGGCGAAAACGTCAAGGTAATGGATGGGCCGTTCAACGGATTTACTGGCGTAATTGAAGAAGTGAACGAAGAGAAAAAGAAGTTGAAAGTGATGGTCAAGATCTTCGGGCGCCGTACTCCTCTGGAGTTAAATTACATGCAGGTAGAAAAAGAATAATAAAATATGGATTGGTTATGACGATATATTGCTGTTATAACCCGATCTTTGCAAACTATTTGAATGCGAGTGTAAGGTAAAAAAGTTTTTTTAAATCTTCAATCAAGTTCAAAAAAATCTTAAATGTTACATAGCTTCCAACTTACTAACATTGAGTAATAAATAAAGTAAATTAAAATGGCAAAAGAAGTCAGTGCGTTAGTAAAATTACAAGTTAAGGGTGGCGCTGCAAATCCATCACCTCCGGTAGGACCTGCATTGGGTGCTAAAGGGGTGAATATTATGGAGTTTTGCAAGCAATTCAATGCACGTACCCAAGACAAGCCAGGTAAAGTATTGCCAGTTGTAATCACTGTTTATGCCGATAAGTCATTTGACTTTATTATCAAAACTCCACCAGTTGCCATCCAGCTTTTAGAAGCTACAGGTATTAAAAGTGGATCAGCAGAGCCAAACCGTAAAAAAGTTGCCAGTGTAAACTGGGAGCAGGTTGAAACTATTGCAAAAGATAAAATGGTTGACTTAAATGCATTTACTGTAGAATCAGCGATGAAAATGGTTGCTGGTACAGCTCGCAGTATGGGGATAACCGTTAGCGGTTCAGCTCCCTGGAATAATTAATTAACACAAAATCAGTTTAAGAAGTGGCTAGATTAACAAAAAATCAAAAAACGGCACATTCAAAACTTGAGGCTGGTAAAGCATATTCTTTGCAGGACGCTACTGCTCTTGTAAAAGAAATCACAACCACCAAATTCGATGCATCAGTTGATATTGATGTTCGTTTAGGTGTTGATCCGCGTAAAGCCAATCAAATGGTACGTGGTATTGCAACATTACCTCATGGAACCGGTAAAACTGTACGTGTTTTAGCTTTAGTAACTCCTGATAAGGAAGAAGAAGCTAAGGCAGCAGGCGCAGATTTTGTTGGTTTAGATGAATATATTGCTAAGATAGAAGGTGGCTGGACTGACGTTGACATCATTATTACTATGCCTAGTGTTATGGCTAAAGTAGGTAAACTCGGACGTATTTTAGGTCCTCGTAACCTTATGCCAAACCCTAAATCAGGAACTGTAACTACCGAAGTTGGTAAAGCAGTAACTGATGTAAAAGGCGGTAAGATCGATTTCAAGGTTGACAAAACCGGTATCATCCATGCTTCTATAGGAAAGGTATCATTTGATGCAAATAAAATTTATGAGAATGCGTTAGAAGTAATTCAAACGATCTCTAAATTAAAGCCATCAGCTGCGAAAGGAACTTATTTCAAGAGCATTCATGTTTCTTCGACAATGAGTCCGGGAATTGAAATTGAAACTAAATCAGTAGCGGGGATCTAATCATGAATAGAGAAGAAAAACAAGAGATTGTTCAAAGCTTAACTGAGCAGATCAAAGAGTACGGTAATTTTTATATTACTGATACTTCCAATCTAACTGTTGCTAAGATCAATGAAATCCGTCGCAAATTTTTCGAAAAGGATATCAAGATCCAGGTTGCTAAAAATACCCTTATTACTAAGGCGTTAGAAGCAGCAGGAGTTGATTCAGGAGAACTTAAAGAAGCCCTAAAAGGTTCATCAACTATTCTATTTTCAACGGTAGCTAATGCACCTGCTAAAGTTATCAAAGAACTTAGAAAAGGTAGTGATAAGCCGGTTCTTAAAGGTGCCTACATTGATTCAGCCGTATTTATCGGCGACAAGCAATTAGATGCTCTGGCTACTCTGAAATCGAAAGAAGAGCTCGTTGGCGATATTATCGCATTACTGCAATCTCCAGCTAAAAACGTTATTTCCGGACTTAAGTCAGGTGGTAGCAAAATCGCAGGAATTGTTAAAACATTACAAGAAAGAGGTTAATCGAACGCCTGAAAGTTTCGAACATTTAAAAATTAGTAATTTTTCAAAAACAAAATACAATGGCAGATTTAAAAGCGTTTGCTGAGCAGTTAGTAAACTTAACAGTAAAAGAAGTTAACGAGTTAGCTCAAATCTTAAAAGACGAGTATGGTATTGAGCCTGCTGCTGCTGCAGTTGCAGTTGCTGGTCCGGCTGCTGGTGGTGATGCACCTGCTGCTGCTGAAGAGAAAACTTCTTTCGATGTTATTCTGAAAGAAGCTGGAGGCCAAAAATTAGCAGTTGTTAAATTGGTTAAAGATTTAACTGGTCTAGGTTTGAAAGAAGCAAAAGATCTAGTTGACGGAGCACCAAAAGAATTGAAAGCTGGTGTTGCTAAAGACGAAGCTGAAGCTTTGAAGAAACAATTAGAAGAAGCAGGAGCTGTTGTTGAAATTAAATAATTCCAACATATCTTATTAATGGTTTTAGACTCCGGTTTTCACCGGGGTCTATTGCCATTTGTATATACCCGTTATTGTTTGACTTTACAATCCGCCAGCCGGCAGAAAAAAAGTCGCAGTTTATTTTTTAAACTAAAATCTCAAATCCCTTGGCAAACAACAATATGCGCAACGAAAGAGTAAACTTTGCAACCAGCAAAAAGGTTATCGACTATCCGGATTTTCTGGATGTGCAATTAGAATCTTTCAGGGAGTTTTTCCAGTTAGAAACAACTTCTGACAACCGCCATCAGGAAGGGCTGTTCAAGGTTTTTTCTGAAAACTTTCCGATTTCAGACTCACGCAACATTTTTGTTCTTGAGTTCCTTGATTATTTTATTGATCCGCCACGTTACGACATTCAGGAATGTATTGAGCGTGGTTTAACTTACAGTGTGCCTCTAAAGGCTAAGCTTCGTCTTTCATGTAATGACGAGGAACACGAAGATTTTGAAACAATTGTTCAGGATGTTTATTTGGGAACTATCCCTTATATGACGCCAAAAGGAACATTTGTTGTAAACGGTGCGGAACGTGTTATTGTGTCACAATTACACCGCTCACCGGGTGTGTTTTTCGGCCAAAGCCGCCACACAAACGGAACGAAATTGTATTCTGCCCGTGTAATTCCTTTTAAAGGATCATGGATCGAGTTTGCTACAGACGTTAACAACGTGATGTACGCTTACATCGACCGTAAGAAAAAATTCCCGGTAACTACTTTACTGCGTGCCATCGGCTACGATTCAGACAAGGACATTCTTGAACTATTCGAATTGGCTGATGAAGTAAAAGTGAGCAAATCTGGCTTGAAGAAATTCACCGGCCGTAAGCTTGCTGCGAGAGTATTGAAGAAGTGGGTGGAGGATTTTGTCGATGAAGATACCGGTGAGGTAGTTTCAATTGACCGTAACGAGATTATTCTTGAGCGTGAAACTATTCTTGAAGATGATCACATCGATATGATTGTTGACGCAGGTGTTAAAACCATCATCTTGACTAAAGAAGATGCATCTAACAATGCTGATTACTCAATCATCTATAATACATTACAAAAAGATACTTCAAACTCTGAGAAAGAAGCGGTAGAGCATATCTATCGTCAATTACGTAACGCTGAACCACCTGATGAAGAAACAGCTCGTGGTATCATTGATCGTTTATTCTTCTCGGATAAAAGATATGATTTGGGAGATGTTGGTCGTTACCGCATCAACCGTAAATTAAAGCTGGATACACCTGATGAAACTAAGGTGTTAACTAAGCAGGATATTATCGCTATCGTTAAATATCTGATCAAACTGATCAACTCGAAAGCGGAAGTGGATGATATCGATCACTTATCAAATCGTCGTGTTCGTACGGTTGGTGAGCAGTTGTATGCACAGTTCGGTGTTGGTTTGGCTCGTATGGCACGTACTATTCGTGAACGTATGAACATCCGCGACAATGAGGTGTTTACTCCAACTGATTTGATCAACGCACGTACACTATCATCGGTGATCAACTCATTCTTTGGAACAAACCAGTTGTCACAGTTCATGGATCAAACAAATCCGCTTGCAGAGATCACTCACAAGCGTCGTTTGTCAGCTTTAGGCCCAGGCGGTCTATCTCGTGAGCGTGCAGGTTTCGAGGTTCGTGACGTTCACTATACGCATTACGGTCGTTTGTGTACAATCGAAACTCCGGAAGGACCGAACATTGGTTTGATTTCGTCACTTTGCGTTCATGCGAAGATCAATAACTTAGGTTTCATTGAAACTCCTTATCGTAAGGTCGACAATGGTCGTGTTGTTGTTGAAGAACCGGTAATTTATTTATCTGCTGAAGATGAAGACGGTAAAACGATCGCTCAGGCAAATGCATCGTATGATGATAAAGGTAACTTTGAGACACCGCGTGTAAAAGCACGTTTTGAAGGTGACTTCCCGGTTATCGAGCCTGAAAAACTTGATCTTATGGACGTTGCTCCAAACCAGATCACCTCGATTGCGGCTTCATTGATTCCGTTCCTTGAGCATGATGATGCTAACCGTGCTTTGATGGGATCGAATATGCAGCGCCAGGCAGTGCCGTTATTACGCCCTGAAGCTCCTATTGTTGGAACTGGCTTAGAAGGCCGCGTTGCACGTGACTCACGTACGCTTATTAACGCTGAAGGAAATGGTGTTGTTGAATACGTAGATGCTAATGAGATCAAGATCCGTTACGAACGTAATGAGGATGATGTTCTTGTATCGTTCGAAGGTGAAGTTAAATCATACCGCTTAACTAAGTTCAAGAAAACAAATCAAAGCACTTGTATTAACCTTAAGCCAATTGTAATAAAAGGCCAGAAAGTTGAAAAAGGCCAGGTGCTTTGTGAAGGATATGCAACACAGGACGGAGAATTAGCTTTGGGACGTAACCTGAAAGTAGCATTCATGCCTTGGCAAGGATTCAACTTTGAGGATGCGATCGTAATTTCGGAGCGTGTGGTTTCTCAGGACATCTTTACATCTCTTCACATCGAGGAGTTTGAATTAGAAGTTCGTGATACAAAACGCGGCGAAGAGGAATTGACACCAGATATTCCAAACGTTTCAGAAGAGGCTACGAAAGATCTTGACGAGAACGGAATTATCCGTGTTGGTGCCGAAGTTAAAGAAGGCGACATCCTGATCGGTAAGATCACACCAAAAGGCGAATCTGATCCTTCACCGGAAGAAAAACTTTTACGTGCAATCTTTGGTGACAAAGCAGGTGACGTAAAAGATGCATCTTTAAAAACTCCGCCATCAATTAGTGGTGTAGTTATCGATACTAAATTATTCTCACGTGCTAAGAAAACTTCAAAAGCTGAAGAAAAGGCAGCCTTAGATAAGTTGGACAATGGCCACGAAAGAGTGATTAAACAACTTAAAGAAGGGTTACTTGATAAGTTGTTCACCATTGTAAATGGTAAAACTTCTCAGGGAGTTTATAATGTATACAAAGAGCTTTTAGTTCCAAAAGGAGTTAAGTTCACACAAAAGATCCTCGCTGATCTTGAGTTTGCCAACATCAATCCAACAAAATGGACAACTGATGATGACAAGAACGAACTGATCAAAATGACTCTTCACAATTATAACATTAAGCTTAACGAAGAGCTTGGTGCTTACAAACGTGATAAGTTTGCAATCAGCGTTGGTGATGAGCTTCCATCGGGAATCGTTCAGATGGCTAAAGTTTATATTGCTAAAAAACGTAAGCTGAAAGTAGGTGATAAGATGGCCGGCCGTCACGGTAACAAAGGTATCGTAGCACGTATCGTACGTGATGAAGATATGCCTTTCCTTGAAGATGGAACACCGGTTGATATTGTGTTGAACCCACTGGGTGTACCTTCACGTATGAACCTTGGACAGATCTACGAAACAGTTTTAGGCTGGGCAGGAAAAGAACTTGGAATGAAGTTCGCTACGCCAATTTTTGACGGTGCATCACATGCGGAAGTTGAAGAGTGGGTTGCTAAGGCAGGTGTGCCGACTTCAGGCAGGACTTACCTGCACAACGGCTTAACTGGTGAGCGCTTTGACCAGCCAACTACAGTAGGTATTATTTACATGCTGAAACTTGGTCACATGGTTGATGATAAGATGCACGCCCGTTCAATCGGACCATACTCATTGATTACTCAACAGCCGTTGGGTGGTAAAGCTCAGTTTGGTGGTCAGCGTTTTGGTGAGATGGAGGTTTGGGCTCTTGAGGCATTCGGTGCTTCAAATATCCTTCAGGAGATTCTGACAGTTAAGTCGGATGATGTTGTAGGCCGTGCTAAAACTTACGAAGCCATTGTTAAAGGTGAAAATCTGCCAACGCCGTCAGTTCCTGAATCATTCAATGTATTGGTTCATGAATTAAGAGGATTAGGTTTAGATATTACGTTAGACTAAATAAGCCGAAAGCTAAAAGACTAAAGCAAAAAGCCTTAGTCTTTCAGCTTTCAGCTTTAATCTTAAAAAAGCTATGTCTTACAAGAAAGATAATAAAATCAAAAGTAACTTCACGTCGATTACGATCAGTTTAGCGTCTCCTGAGTCAATTCTTGAGCGTTCAAGCGGTGAAGTTTTAAAGCCAGAAACCATTAATTACCGTACCTACAAACCGGAGCGTGATGGTTTATTCTGCGAACGTATTTTTGGTCCGGTAAAAGATTACGAATGCCATTGCGGTAAATACAAACGTATCCGTTATAAAGGTATTGTTTGTGATCGTTGTGGTGTTGAGGTTACTGAAAAGAAAGTACGCCGTGAGCGTATGGGACACATCAGTTTGGTGGTTCCTGTTGCGCATATCTGGTATTTCCGTTCATTGCCAAATAAAATAGGTTATTTGCTAGGCCTTCCTACCAAAAAACTTGATTTAATCATTTACTATGAGCGTTATGTAGTTATTCAGCCGGGTATTAAAGAAGCTGACGGAATTTCAAAAATGGACTTCCTGACAGAAGAAGAATACCTTGACATTTTGGATACCCTTCCAAAAGAAAATCAATATTTAGACGATAAAGATCCTCAGAAATTCGTTGCAAAAATGGGTGCTGAGGCTTTAGAAGAGTTATTGAAGCGTATTGACCTGGATCAGCAATCTTATGATTTACGTCACCAGGCTGCAAATGAAACTTCTCAGCAACGTAAAAACGAAGCGTTAAAACGCCTTCAGGTTGTTGAAGCTTTCCGTGGTTCACGTGATCGTATCGAGAATAATCCAGAGTGGATGATCGTTAAGATCGTTCCGGTTATTCCGCCAGAATTACGTCCTTTAGTTCCATTGGAAGGTGGCCGTTTCGCAACTTCCGATTTGAATGATTTATATCGTCGCGTAATTATCCGTAACAACCGTTTAAAACGTTTAATCGAGATCAAAGCGCCGGAAGTAATCTTACGTAATGAAAAACGTATGCTTCAGGAAGCTGTTGATTCGCTTTTTGATAATTCACGTAAAGTTAACGCCGTTAAAACTGAAGGTAACCGTGCGCTTAAATCTCTTTCAGATATCCTGAAAGGTAAGCAAGGTCGTTTCCGTCAAAACTTATTGGGTAAACGTGTAGATTATTCGGCACGTTCAGTAATTGTTGTTGGACCGAACCTGAAATTACATGAGTGCGGTTTGCCGAAAGATATGGCTGCTGAACTTTTTAAACCGTTCATCATTCGTAAAATGATTGAAAGAGGTGTTGTGAAAACAGTTAAGTCTGCGAAAAAAATTGTAGACCGAAAAGACCCATTAGTTTGGGATATTCTGGAAAACGTATTAAAAGGACACCCTGTGTTGTTAAACCGGGCGCCAACGCTTCACCGTTTAGGTATACAAGCTTTTCAGCCAAAATTGGTTGAGGGTAAAGCGATCCAGCTTCACCCATTGGTTTGTACCGCGTTCAACGCCGACTTTGACGGTGACCAGATGGCGGTTCACTTACCTTTAGGTAACGCTGCGATTCTGGAAGCGCAAATGTTGATGCTTGCATCTCACAACATTTTGAACCCTGCGAACGGAACGCCGATCACGGTTCCATCTCAGGACATGGTTTTAGGTCTTTATTATATCACTAAAGGCCGTAAAACTGATGAAGGACGTGTTGTAAAGGGTGAAGGACAAATTTTCTATTCGCCGGAAGAAGTAATCATTGGTTACAATGAGAAACGCGTAGATCTTCACGCCTTCATTAAGGTGAAAACCAACGTGAAAGAGAAAGACGGGGCGATCGTTAATAAAATCATAGATACAACGGTAGGGCGTGTGTTATTCAATCAGCATGTTCCTGAAGAAGTTGGATATATCAACGAGCTTCTGACTAAAAAGTCGCTTCGTGATATTATCGGTGAAGTTGTGAAGATTACCGGTATGGCCCGTGCTGCGCAGTTCCTTGATGATATTAAGGAATTAGGATTCCAAATGGCATTCCGCGGCGGACTTTCGTTTAACTTGCTGGATCTAAATATCCCTGAAGCGAAAGTAAAACTAATCGAGCAGGCGTCTAAGGAAGTTGAAGAAGTTATGGGTAACTATAACATGGGCTTCATTACCAACAACGAGCGTTATAATCAGATTATCGATATCTGGACACGTATCAACAATCGCTTAACTGCGAATGTAATGGAGATATTGTCTACAGACAATCAAGGCTTCAACTCGGTGTATATGATGCTTGATTCCGGAGCCCGTGGTTCTAAAGAGCAGATTCGTCAGCTTTGCGGAATGCGTGGTTTGATGGCTAAGCCTCAGAAATCTGGCTCAGGTGGTGAAATTATCGAAAACCCGATTCTTTCTAACTTTAAGGAAGGGTTATCAGTACTCGAATACTTTATTTCTACCCACGGTGCTCGTAAAGGTTTGGCGGATACGGCGTTGAAAACAGCGGATGCTGGTTACCTGACCCGTCGTTTACATGACGTGGCCCAGGATATGATCGTTGGAGAAACCGATTGCGGTACATTACGCGGAATTTATACAACTGCTCTTAAAGACAACGAAGACATCGTTGAGCCTTTATATGAGCGTATCTTAGGCAGAACATCACTTCATGATGTATTCGATCCGTTAACTGGTGAGTTACTGGTTGCCGCTGGTCAGGATATCGAAGAGGATGTTGCCCGCAATATTGAAAACTCTCCGTTAGAAGGTATTGAAATTCGTTCGGTATTAACATGTGAGAGCAAACGTGGAGTTTGTGCATTGTGCTACGGACGTAACCTTGCAACAGGTAAACGCGTTCAGGCCGGAGAAGCCGTCGGTGTAATTGCCGCACAGTCAATTGGTGAGCCTGGTACACAGTTAACACTTCGTACATTCCACGTGGGTGGTACTGCATCGAACATCGCTGCTGAATCACAAATTACAGCGAAATTCGACGGTGTTATTGAGTTTGAAAATATCCGTACGGTTCCTTTTGAAACTGAAGAAGGTCCGGTTGAGGTTGTTTTAGGTCGTTCAGGTGAGTTCAGGATCATTGAGCCAGGAACTAACCGCGTGATTATGACCAATAACATTCCTTATGGTGCATACCTGTATGTTAAGGAAGGTGCTCAGATTGTCAAAGGAGATAAGATTTGTAGCTGGGATCCATACAATGCGGTTATCATTTCTGAATTCGGTGGTAAAGCAGATTTCGAAGCGATCATTGAAGGAGTTACCTTCCGTGAAGAATCGGATGAACAAACCGGTCACCGTGAAAAAGTTATTATCGATACCCGTGATAAAACAAAAAACCCTGTTATCCGCATCGTAGATAAAAAGGGCGACTTTATTAAGGGCTATAACATCCCGGTAGGAGCTCACATTGCGGTTGATGAAGGTGAAGCGGTTAAATCCGGAGCTGTTATCGCAAAAATTCCTCGTTCGACAGGTAAAACCCGTGACATCACCGGTGGTCTGCCTCGTGTGACTGAGTTGTTTGAGGCTCGTAACCCATCGAATCCAGCAGTTGTTACTGAGATCGACGGCGTCGTGACTCTTGGTGGTATCAAACGCGGTAACCGTGAAATTTCTATCGAGTCAAAAGATGGTCAGGTTAAAAAATATCTTGTACCGTTGTCTAAACACATCCTTGTACAGGATAACGACTTTATAAAAGCTGGTATGCCATTGTCTGATGGATCTATATCGCCTGCCGATATATTGGCGATTAAAGGTCCAGCGGCAGTACAGGAATATCTTGTTAACGGTATCCAGGAAGTTTATCGTTTGCAGGGTGTGAAGATCAATGACAAACACTTCGAAGTGATTGTTCACCAAATGATGCAGAAAGTTATGATCGAAGATCCGGGAGATACACGTTTCCTTGAGAAAGATTCTGTTGACCGTTGGGATTTCATGCTTGAAAACGACGATATTTTTGACAAGAAAGTTGTAACTGATCCCGGTGATTCAACAACGTTGAAAGCAGGACAAATCGTTTCTGTTCGTAAATTAAGGGACGAAAATTCTGTGCTAAAACGTAAGGATATGAAACTTGCAGAAGCTCGTGACGCTGTTGCAGCAACTTCAAGCCCTATTTTACAAGGTATTACACGTGCGTCGTTAGGAACAAAATCATTCATCTCGGCAGCTTCCTTCCAGGAAACTACTAAAGTTTTGAATGAGGCTGCAATTAGCGGTAAGCGTGATAACTTGTTAGGATTGAAGGAAAATGTAATCGTTGGTCACTTAATTCCATCGGGTACAGGTTTGCGTAATTACGAGCGTATCATTGTTGGCTCGCAAGAAGAATATGATAAACTACTTGCATCTAAACAAGAAGAAGTAGAAGCATAATCTTTAAGGTCTACTATTTGAAAGTCCCTGCTCATAAGGCAGGGACTTTTTTGTTTAGCTTTATACTTGTATCTTCTTCTCTATGAATGTATTAGAAATACAACTATTTCAAAACACTTAAAACAAAATCAGGCGAGAGAGAAGCTGAAGTACTAGTAACCGCTTTTAAATCGGAAGCCAAGACAGAGTTTTATAACTGGCGGGATATTCTAACAACAAAAAAAGGTTTTGTCACCGTGAAGGCAGATCTTATGAAATCTATATATTGTTGGTTTAATTCAATTTAGCGATTGCTGGTTCGGTGTTGGCAACTTTCAATTTTATGTTGAAATAATATATTAATAAATTCAGATTTAAGTCCTCTCTAATCAAGAGGACTTTTTATTTTTACACAATGGAAGATCAAAATAAGGACAACCAGTTAAATATTGAACTGAACGAGGAAACTGCAGAGGGAATCTATTCCAACCTTGCGATTATAACACATTCAAACACAGAATTTGTGCTTGACTTTATAAGAGTAATGCCCGGTATACCCAAAGCAAGGGTTAAATCCAGGATTATTTTAACGCCGGAGCATGCTAAGCGGCTGGTGCATGCACTTGAAGATAATATTTCAAAATTTGAAGCAATAAATGGACGTATCAAAACTCAGGAAGAGCCTCCCGGCTTTCCTATGAACTTCGGCGGGCCGACGGCACAAGCGTAAATTTACTTGTGAAAAATTAACCAATTATTTTCTCATTTTATAAAATAAATACTATGTTAGCATAGTATTATATGGCGTTTGCCATTACTAACCAATCTTTTTAATTATGCGTAAAATTTTATTAGGCATTCTCATGTCATTGCCGGTATTGGTATTTGGACAGGGATTTCAAGTCAATCTGCAGGGGCAGAAACAAACCGCAATGGGAGGTGCAGGAACAGGTCTCGCTATCGATGAAGCGTCATTGTTTTTTAACCCTGGTGCTGTAAGTATGTTAGAAAAAAACGGTGTTCAGGTTGGCGCTAACCTGGTTTTCCTGAAATCTGCGTTTTTACAGACAGGGTCATCGACGGTAGAGTATAATAAGAGCGAAGTGGCGCCGCCTTTTCAGGGGTATGCTGTTTTCGGATCTGACAAGATAAAGTTTGGTATCGCTGCTTATACCCCTTTCGGTGGATTAATGAAATGGGATGACAACTGGTCAGGCAAATATTCTGTTACGTCGTTGAATCTAAAAGCCATATATGTTCAACCAACTGTAAGTGTTAAACTCACAGATTATCTGGGTTTAGGCGGTGGTTTAGTGTACACGTATGGAGATGTTAATCTTCAGCGTGGTGTGCCTTTGTCGAATTCAGCCGGGGAGAGTGGAAAAGCAACACTTGATGGTCATGGAAACGGATGGGGATGGAACGCGGGAATTTACCTGAAAGCCATCACCGGCGTAACTATTGGTATTTCACACCGTTCGAAAGTTGATGTCAAAGTTAAAGATGGCGACGCGGTATTTGAATTACCAGCCTCGTTAGGCCCGTATCCAACTAGTTTTAGTTCACAGTTAGCCTTACCAGCGACAACGACATTAGGTTTCGGTATCTATCCCTCTAAAAAAACGACAATTGCTTTTGATGCAAACTGGGTTCAATGGCACGTATATAGAAACTTAGCATTTGCTTACTCGCCGACAGGGACACGTATACCAAATACTAATTCGCCACGTAATTACAAAGATGCTGCGGCACTTCGTTTAGGTATACAAAATCAGACAACCTCGTCATTAACCTTAAGAGCTGGAATTGGCTATGCCTGGTCGCCGGTGGTGGATGGCTATGTAACGCCAGAGGTGCCTGATGCGGATAGGTTGATGTTAAGTGCTGGTTTAGGATACAATGTTACACCTAAATTCAGTGTTGACGCTTCGTTCCTTTTTGAGGGCTTGAAAGATCGCACTCAAACAAATATCGAAACAGGGTTGTCAGGTAAGTTTGCTTCCGATGTATACGTTCCGGGTATTTCTTTATCGTACAAGTGGTAGGATTTAATACGAAATAAAATGAAATTCAATAATAAAATTAATTATATCGTTGCTTCCGCACTATTATTTATTGCGGCTTGCAAACCATCAATTGACGCGCCTTCCGTTAGTAAAGGCCAGGCTGACTTTAGTCGTTATATTTCCGTAGGCAACTCATTGACAGCAGGGTACGCTGACGGAGGACTTTACTTGGAAGGACAGAAAGCTTCCTATCCTGAAATGCTTGCCGGGCAAATGAAAGCTGCAGGCGGCGGCGATTTTAAAACACCTTTCTTTAATGAAGATCAGGCTAATGGATCTGGCTATCTTCATATCAGCGGATTTAACACTGATGGTACTCCTCAGATAACGCCAGTTAAAGATAACCTGGCAGTTCGCGGACAGGTTGCTATTCCCGGTTTCGGAAATGTAACTCTTTACACAAAATACTCAGGCGACATAAATAATTACGGTGTACCAGGAATTAAATTGCAGCAGATTAATTATGCGCCTTACGGAAACCTTAATGGTTATTATGAGCGATTACTGCCGGGTAATGCAGGAACCAATAATACTCCTTATATCGATTTTGTGACAGCAAAACCATTTACATTCTTTAGCTGTTGGCTGGGAAATAATGACGCTTTAGGTTATGCAACTTCCGGTGGCGCTAATCCTGCTGATCAGTTGACGGATAAAAACCAATTTGCTCAGCTATATACGTTCGCTATAGCTCGTTTAACAGCAAATGGCGCTAAAGGTGTTGTTGCAACAATTCCTGACGTTACCTCTATTCCTTATTTCACCACGGTAACGTACGCTGCCTTGCTTGCGGGAGCACAAAAAGTTAGTCCGGCAGTGCAGGCAATCTTTATTCAGGCCAGTGACGCTCCGGGCGGTGTAAGAGCAGCGACGGCTCAGGATCTTTTCACATTGACGCTCAATTCCGACGGTGTGTTCGGCAAACCTAATGCTGCAGGAATACCTTATGGTTTACATCCGTTAAACCCAATTGAAAGTAAATACGTTCTTGACAAAACTGAAACCGCAAACGTTAAGGACTATGTAAGTTACTATAACAGTGTTATTAAATCTGTTGCTGCATCAAAAGGTCTTGCGGTGATGGATGCATTTACAGTTTTGGGCCAATTTAAAGCCGGAAAAGTTGTAGATGGCGTAACCGTAAATTCAAACTTTGTTACCGGTAATCTCTTTTCACTGGATGGTGTACATCTTACGCCATTCGGATATGCCTTAGTAGCAAATGAATTTATAAAATCAATTAACAGCCAATATGGCTCAACATTGAGTACTGTTGATCCGACGAAGTACCGGATGGTTAAATTTCCCTGATCAGGAAAGTCTTCCTGAAATATAACTTATAATCTTCTCAAAATCGCCTGGCTCAAACCAGGCGATTTCTGTATCACGCCTGAACCAGGTAATCTGCCGCTTTGCGTACCGACGCGTATTTTGTTTTATTTGATCAATGGCTTTATCGAGCGTTATTTTATCATCAAAGTAATCGAACAGCTCACTGTAGCCAACCGTTTGCAGAGCGTAATGATTTTTGTATGGAAGAAGGGTTCGCGCTTCTTCAACCAAACCATTTTGTACCATGAGATCGACACGTTTGTTAATTCGGTCATAAAGAATCTCTCTTGGCATATTAAGCCCGACCTTTATTGTTATAAAATTGCGTTGCTTTTTTTCACCGCTTTGGAACGAAGAGAAAGGTTTATTAGTCGCCCTTATAACTTCCAAAGCCCTTATTATACGCTGCGGATTTTGCAAATCTACCTGTCTGTAATAATCAGGATCCTTAGTTCTAAGTTCCTCTTGAAGAGGTTCGATACCTTCGGTTAAATGAAGTGAATTTAATTGCTGGCGTATATCTTCCGGAACTTTAGGCAGATCATCTATTCCATTCAATAAGGCATTTATAAACAAACCTGATCCGCCTGCCAGGATAGCAAGAGGGTTTTGATGGAAGATTTTGTCTATCACAGATAAGGCCTGCGTCTCATAGTCACCGGCGGTCACTGTTTCCTCGATGGAATGTGAGTTTATGAAATGATGCCTGGCCTGGGAAAGTTCCGTATCATTCGGCTTTGCCGTACCTATTTCCATCTCACGATAAAACTGCCTGGAATCCGCAGATACAATTTCAGTATTAAAATGCCCAGCCAATCTTATTGCAAGTTCTGTTTTTCCAACTGCAGTCGGTCCAACCACCGTAATTAACGTATGTTGTTCAGGTTGCAATAAGATGAAATGCTGGAAACCAATTAATAATCTTCCTTTTCAAAATCGTCACCGAAATGCTCATCTTCAGAAAATTCATCGCTTTCGCTATCATCTGAACTTTCTTCTTCACTATCTCCATTTGACTCATCCAATTCATTTACATCGTCTAAGTGCTCTTCAGCGTCCTCAATGCCGTATTCGGTTTCATTAAGGAAATCGAAATCGTCATCGCTGATTGCTGGCGTTACAACCGGAGCTGTATTTAAACCCAGAGGTCTGGGTGCATCGCCGACACTTTTATTAAGGTAAGGATATTCTTTGCCTTTTTCTTCGTCAATGATGATTTTAACGAGTTCTACATGGAAATCATATGGGCGGTCGAAATTGTATGTGTAATAGAATTTTTGATGAGGATCATCTACAAAACTGCTCAACTTTGATTTCTCCATGAGTGCAATTCCCCGGTCTGCTTTTCGCTGCGCAGGCATGAAGGCAATTTCCTCATTTTTAATCCATTGATCGTTACTTACATAAAAGGACGACGACACATCCTGTTTGTAGCCAGTTGACTTATGGATGGCAGTATGCAAATCCATAAAAGTTTGATTTGATTTTATATCAATCTCACGTATTATATCGTCGTAATCTTCAAATGAAACTTTGAATCTGTATATAGCCATTGGTAAAAAGTGTCTAAATTTGCGTAAAAATAACGTTCTTTTGAAAAAATGGTTTCAAAAATTAAAATCTACTGAAACCTGCGTTTTGAGTCCGAGCTCTTCACCCTTTTCTTTCATGAACTGAATTGCCTGTTCGCGGCTGTTTTCAATGTCACCTTCGAGAATAGCTTCTCTGATTTGGTTTTTTATGATGCCTACTTCTTTACCGGCGGGAATGCCAAAAGCTTTCATGATATCTTCACCGGAAACGGGCGGCTGCCAGTTACGTAACTGATCACGTTCCTCAACATCTTTAAGTTTTTGTTTAACGAGCTCGAAATTTTGACGGTACTTTTTTACTTTGAACTCGTTTTTCGTAGTAACGTCAGCGTGACATAACAGCATAAGGCTATCAATGTCATCGCCTGCCTCAAAAAGAAGCCTTCTGACGGCCGAATCGGTTATTATATCTTTTACGAGTACAATGGGCCGCAAATGAAGCTGCACTAACTTTTGAACAAACTTCATCCTGTCATTCAGGGGCAGTTTAAGCTGCGCAAAAATTTTAGGAACCATTCTTGCGCCTCGATCTTCATGGCCATGGAACGTCCAGCCGTGACCAGGTTCAAATCTTTTTGTCGCTGGCTTAGCGATATCATGCAGAATTGCGGCCCAACGCAGCCATAAATCATCCGATACTTCTGAAACGTTATCCAGTACCTGTAAGGTATGATAAAAGTTATCTTTGTGACCTTTTCCGTTTATTATTTCTACACCATACAGCGCAGTCATTTGCGGAAAAATTATTTCTAGTAAGCCGCTGTCAAAAAGATAATTAAACCCTATTGATGGTTTCGGCGAAAGAACAATTTTATTCAACTCGTCAGTAATGCGTTCTTTTGAGACGATTGTTATCCTTTCCTTGTTAGCCTTAATTGCATTAAATGCATCATCAGCAATTTTAAAACCAAGCTGAGAAGCAAAGCGTGCGGCTCTCATCATTCTCAGGGGATCGTCAGAAAAAGTTATAAGCGGATCCAGCGGCGTTTTGATGATCCTGTCTTGTAAATCAGCCATGCCGTTAAAAGGATCAAGCAGTTGGCCATAACTTGACTCATTCAAACAAATTGCCATAGCATTGATTGTAAAGTCACGCCGTTTCTGATCATCTTCAAGGCTGCCATCTTCAACAATTGGCTTGCGTGAGTCGGAGCGATATGACTCTTTTCTAGCACCTACAAATTCCACTTCCAGATCCTGGTATCGCAGCATGGCAGTGCCAAAATTTTTAAAAACAGATACCTTTGTTCGTAATGCCTGTGAAGCAGCTTCGGCAAAGTCAATGCCGTTGCCGATCACCAAAATGTCAACATCCTTCGATGGCCTTTTCAGGAAGATATCTCTCACGAATCCACCAATCACAAAAATATCAACGCCTTTCTTTTGTGCGAGCTGCGATAATTTTTTAAAGACTGGATGTTGCAGATGTGCTTCCATGAACGTGAATACTGAGTGCAAAAATAACCAATTTATCGCCTGATAAAGGAAAATCGGCCATCAGGTTCTAACTTCATGATAGTTGATGATTTCTTTTTTGAAAAATCATGCTGATCAATATCGACAACATAATCTACTCCTTTGATGATATCATCCGAAACTTCTGAGAAATTAGCAGGGGATGGGCTGCCGCTTATATTGGCTGACGTAGAGATAATCGGCTTCCGGAAACGCTGAATTAACTGCTGGCAAAACGGGTGCTTAACTATTCGTATGCCGATACTCCCGTCTTCATGAATTGCGTTTGGTGCCAGGTTTTTCGCACCGGAATAAATGATCGTTAATGGATTTTCTGCATACTCAATTAATTCGTAAGCCAGCTCGGGAACCTCCCTCACATAGCTTGAAAGTTTATTATCGTTATCCAGCAAAATGATCATGCTTTTTGAAGCATCCCGGCCTTTAAGATTAAATACCTTCGAGACAGCCTCTTCATTGGTTGCATCACAGCCTATACCCCAAATAGTATCGGTAGGATATAAAATCAAACCGCCATTTTTCAAAACTTCCAGGGCGTTGTTTATTTCAGCATTCATCAAGGATCTTTATTAATTGTTTATGATCAATATCATGAGCACATTTAAAATGTTTTTGGGGGCACGCCTTGTAACCATGTAATCCACATGGCCTGCAGTATAATGAATAATCAATTTGAACGATATGTTTGTTGTCTGATAATGGCTCAAAACCAAAAGCTGGAACGGTAGAGCAATAAATACTTGTTACCGGCGCGTTAACGGCTGATGCAAAGTGCTGAGGCGCCGAATCATTCACATAATTCATTTTTGCTGTTTGCATTAAAGCTGCCGATTGAAGAAATGATAGTTTCCCGCTCAGGTCGGTTACGTTTGCCTGACCCGAGTTTGCCATGATTTCCTGGCAAAGTTGACTGTCGCCTGGCCCGCCAAGTAGATAAACCTTTATTGCCCGTGGTATCTGTTTGATAAATTCTATCCAGTATTGCTTAGGATATTGTTTTGTAAACCATACTGAAGCGGGTGCGCAGCAGATGTAAGAATCATATTTATAAATCGCGACTTCGGTGAAATCTTCTGTACGTGGGTACAATTTCGGTCGCGGAGACAGTGAAGTTGAAAGCGTTTCCAGCAATAAATTATTCCGGTCGATCTCATGAACAGTGCCTTCATTCGAAATTTTGTGCTCTACGGTTATATCAAATAAAAAGGAAAGAGGATTTTTTCTAAATCCTCTTTTTGTTTTTGCTCCGGAAAGTGCCGTTAGTAATCCGGTTGAAAAATACCGCTGCAGATTAATTACGTCGTTGTATCCTTCTTTTCTAATCGCTTTTGCGAGCTTAAGTAAGTTTGATGTTTTGTTGTGTTTTTTATCCCAAACCCAAACTTTAGTTAAAAATGGATGACCGGTAAATAACGTTTCATTGCCTTTTCGAACAACGATATCAATTTGTGATCCCGGAAATTCAATGTTCAGCTTTTCAAGAAGTGCTGTTGCTAGTACAACATCGCCGATGAAAGCCGTTTGAATGACCAGGAACTTCTGCATTAAACAGCTACGTTGAAGTTGCGTAAAGCATCATTCAGAGAAGTTTTTTTATCTGTTGATTCTTTACGTTTGCCAATAATCAGCGCGCAGGGAACCTGGTATGTTCCTGCAGGAAATTCTTTGCTGTAAGATCCCGGAATTACAACCGATCGTGCCGGAACCAAACCTTTGTGCTCAACCGGACTTTCACCACTTACATCAATTATTTTAGTTGACGCAGTCAGCACAACATTTGCTCCCAAAACAGCTTCGCTTTCAACGCGTACACCTTCAACCACGATTGCGCGTGAACCAATAAAGCAGTTGTCTTCTATGATTACTGGTGATGCCTGAACCGGTTCAAGTACTCCACCGATACCAACTCCTCCGCTTAAATGAACGTTTTTTCCTATTTGTGCACACGAACCGACTGTCGCCCAGGTATCAACCATGGTGCCTTCGTCAACATAAGCGCCGATATTTACGTAGGAAGGCATTAAAATAACGCCTTTTGCGAGATACGAACCATAACGGGCTACGGCCGGCGGAACAACTCTTACCCCTAGTTCCTTGTAGTTCGTTTTAAGCTTCATTTTATCATAATACACATAAGGGCCTACCTCCGTAACTTTCATCTCACGAATCGGGAAATATAAAATTACTGCCTTTTTAATCCAGTCATTCACGTGCCAGCGATTGCCAACAGGTTCAGCGACACGCAATTCTCCTTTATTCAAATGATCAACTACAAGTTCTATAGCGTCACGATATTCTTTAAAATTAATGAGGTTGCGGTCTTCCCAGGCGTCTTCAATGGTCTTTTTCAGTTCAGCGATCATGGTTTATGATAATTTTTGGCAAAGTAACGGATTTTTAAGAATTTTTACGTCATTGATGAATCACCGGAAACTGTAAATTTGCTCTTTTAACGATTATGGCTGAAAGCGAGAAACTCCGTATTGATAAATACCTGTGGGCTATCCGGGCTTTTAAAACCCGGAGTTTAGCAACCGATGCCTGCAAAGCAGGTCGTATTAAATTGAATGCCCAAACAGTTAAGCCTTCACACGTTGTTAAGATCGGTGAAACTTATACAGTACAAAAAGGAAGTGAAAAACGTGTAATCAAAGTGAGCGGTTTATTGGAAAGACGGGTTGATGCAAAAACCGCTATATCTTTCTATGAAGATCTGACGCCAATAGAAGAAAGACACAGCTATAAATCTATGTTTCATGCACCAGGCCTGCAACGTGATCGCGGAGCAGGGCGGCCAACTAAAAAAGACCGCCGGGATATTGGAGACCTGCTGGATCAGTCCGATTCGGAGGGATGGTTTGATGAAGATTAGCTTGTAATTGTTGAAAAAAACTGCTGTCCGAAATTGAATTTACAGCGATGCGCTTAACAGTCCTTCTAATATTTTTTCTAAGGTTAGTGCGTTTTGAATCGCTTCCACATTCATTGTATTGTTAAAATATACCCAGGCTTCGTTGAGATTTGCAGTTATTATCGCCGAAGCGACATTCTGAAGTTCTTCATTAGAATAAGCCGATTTATAGAGTTCCGGTACTCCGTGGAACCGGTAATACAAAAAGCTAGCAGTAGCGGTAACCTTGTTGGATAATGTTGGATAGCTTACACCACAAAAAGCAACGTTGGCCTTTTTTAGCTCTTCGTAAACTTTCGGAATATACCACGAAACATGCCTGAATTCGACGACGTTTTTAAAAGTCAGGTCAAGGCTGTTTATGATTTTGTGCAACAGCTGCTCGCTGTATGCCATTGACGGTGGAAGCTGAAAAAGAATGCAGCCAAGTTTTTCCATTAATCCGGCTGCTGCCAGATTATAAAAAGATTGAATTAACTCGCTGCAATCATTAAAACGACGATACTGTGTAATGATTCTTGGAACCTTAACCGAGAACAGAAAATTATCGGGACTTTTCTTATACCATTCCTCAAATGTTTTTAGTTCTGGAAATCTGTAAAACGTATTGTTAATTTCGAGTGTTTGGAAATGTCGGGCATAATAATGCAGCCAGTCCTTCTTCTTCGATTCCTCCGGATAAAAAACGCCTTTCCATTCGGGATAATAAAACCCGGAACAGCCAACAAAGCAATTCATACGGGCATAACGTTCGTGCTGTTATAGTGTTTAAATCAATATTCGATTTTCAAGTCCGAGTCTTCCCATAACTTGAAAGCTTTCTGTGCTTCGTCACGCAAAAGCTGTACAAAAGGAAGTTTTCTTTCATCCATCGGGCGTTCCAATTCTTCATAGATAAAATGATCATCAAACGCAATACTGGCGGCGTCCTTTTTAGTGTTTGCGTAATAAATGGTGTCCAGATGAGCCCAATAAATAGCTCCCAAACACATTGGGCAGGGTTCACAGCTTGTGTAGATCACACATCCGCTTAAATTATAGGTGTTTAGTTTTTGGCAGGCTAACCGAATGACCGCTACCTCGGCATGCGCAGTCGGGTCATTAGTAGGCACAACGGTATTGGCACTTTGAGCAACCACTTCGCCATCCTTCACTATTACGGCGCCGAAAGGCCCACCCAGGCCTTTTTGAACATTCTCTTCGGACAGGCGAATTGCCATCCGCATAAACTCCTGATGTTTTTCTCTCATCTTATATCAACTCTTTGTAAACTAAAAAACCCTTCCGCATAGGAAGGGTTTTGAATATGAGCTTTAACAGCTGTTATTTTTTATCTTTTTTATATTCTGCGTTTAAGCCGGCAAGAACATCTTTGGTAACGTCAAGGCTTTCATCTGCAAATAAAACTGTAGGATTGGCTTTTGAATAAGTTAAAACCATTTTATATCCTTTTTCTTTGGCATAACCTTTCAGGTAGCTGGCAACTTTGTCGTAAAGTTTATCGTTTTCAGCAGCTTGTTCATTAGCCAGTGCCGAGCTCGCATTTTGGTTGTAAGCTGATAGTTCCTGTTGCTTGCGTGCAAGGCGTTGTTCTGTCGCAGCACGTTGATCTGCACTCATTCCCTGTGCATTTTTTTGATATTCTGCAACCTCTTGCTGGAACGCGGTTCCTTTTGATTGAAGGTCAGTTTGAGCCTGTTTTGATTTTCCTTCTATTTTGCCTTTAATGTCTTTAAAGTATTCGTAGTTAGTTAACAATGAATCCGAGTTGACGTAAACAATTGCTTCCGCTTCCTTTTTCTCAGTTGTGTTTGCCGGAGCTGTTGTTGTTTTTGGTTGTTCTTTGTTATTACATGAAGCTATCACCGCTGCAATTGCTATCCCTGCACCGAGTTTCGTTAAGTTAGCTAATCCTTTTTTCATTATATTTTAAAAATTTAGGCAAATATAGCGTTTTGTACCATAGTGCAAAGTGTCGCAAAAAACGGTAAGTGGTTTTCAACCAGACGCTTTTTTATCCACAAAAACGGCGAAATGCTATTAAAAAACCGTATTTTTGAATCTTGTTGTAAAACATATATATGAGCGAAGAAAAGGAAAACAAATCAAATTATTCAGCAGATAATATACAGGTTTTAGAAGGGTTAGAAGCAGTAAGGAAACGCCCTTCCATGTACATAGGTGATACTGGTTTCAAAGGTCTTCACCATTTGGTTTACGAGGTAGTTGATAACTCGATTGACGAAGCTTTGGCGGGTTATTGTACCGATATCAATGTAACTATTCATCCAAATAATTCTGTAACGGTAGAAGATAATGGCCGGGGAATTCCAACCGGGATCAATACTAAGGAAAAGAAATCGGCATTAGAGATCGTAATGACGGTACTGCATGCCGGCGGTAAGTTCGACAAAGATACTTACAAGGTTTCCGGAGGCTTGCACGGTGTTGGTGTTTCCTGTGTTAACGCCTTGTCAACACACGTGAAAACCGTGGTATACCGTGAAGGAAAAATTTTCACCCAGGAATATGAACGCGGAAAACCTCTGTTTGAGGTGAAAGTTATCGGGGAATCTGATAAAACAGGTACCACCCAAACTTTCCTTCCGGATCCTGAAATTTTTCAGCTTACTACTGAATATAAATTTGACACGCTTGCCGCACGCTTACGCGAACTTGCTTTTTTAAATAAAGGAATTCGGTTATCGCTAACAGACGAGCGTGAAAAAACAGAAAGTGGCTATTTATTTGAAGAGTTTTATTCTGAAGGCGGACTACGGGAGTTTGTTAAGTTTTTAGACGGAACACGCGTCCCTTTAATTCCTGAACCAATTTACCTGGAAGGTGTTAAGAATGGTGTTCCTGTCGAGCTAGCACTTCAGTACAATGATACATTTTCTGAAAATGTCCATTCGTACGTTAATAATATCAATACTCATGAAGGTGGTACACACGTTGCCGGCTTCAGAACAGGGTTGACACGTACATTGAAGAATTACGCCGAGAATTCGGGTATGCTGAAAAACGCGAAGATCGAAATTACCGGAGATGACTTCCGCGAAGGTTTAACAGCTGTCATTTCGGTTAAGGTTGCAGAACCGCAGTTTGAGGGTCAGACTAAAACCAAGCTTGGTAATAACGAAGTAAGTGGGGCCGTAAATATTGCGGTTGGCGAGATCCTTAATATCTTCTTAGAAGAAAACCCAAGAGAGGCGAAATCCATTGTTAATAAAGTTATCCTGGCTGCTACCGCGCGTATTGCCGCACGTAAAGCCAGGGACATGGTTGTTCAGCGTAAAAGTGTTATGGGCGGTTCAGGCTTACCTGGTAAACTAGCCGATTGCGCTGATAGCGATCCGGTAAAATGTGAGTTATACCTTGTCGAGGGGGACTCGGCGGGTGGAACAGCCAAACAAGGCCGTGATCGTCACTTCCAGGCAATTCTTCCGCTACGTGGTAAGATTCTAAACGTAGAGAAGGCTATGGAATATAAGATCTATGAGAACGAGGAAATAAAGAACATGTTTACAGCGCTTGGCGTAAGCATCGGTACCCAGGAAGATGCCAAGGCCTTAAATCTGGAAAAACTTCGTTACCATAAAATCGTAGTCATGACGGATGCCGACGTTGACGGTTCGCACATTACCACGCTGATACTAACTTTCTTCTTCCGTTATATGAAGGAACTGATTGAGAACGGTTACATTTATATTGCTGCGCCACCGTTGTACCTGGTAAAAAAAGGAAAAGATCATGAATACGCCTGGGACGATGATAGCCGTGATGCCGCTGTACAGCGTTTAAAAGGTCAGGGTAAGGAAGACAGCGTACATATTCAACGATACAAAGGTTTGGGAGAGATGAACGCAGAACAGCTTTGGGACACAACTATGAATCCTGCGACACGTACTCTTCGCCAGGTAACCATTGAAAATGCCGCAGAATGCGATCACATTTTTTCGATGCTGATGGGCGATGAAGTAGCTCCACGTAGAGAATTTATTGAAAAGAATGCTAAATACGCGCGGATAGACGTCTAATAAACGTTAAAACGATACCAAACCCGGCATCTTAAAAATGTCGGGTTTTTTTATGGATTCGGGTCTTTATACTGTAAGTAAATCACCGCACTTACTTCAAGGCTGGATTCGATGTTTACCGCCTGCCGTGTAAATCCATCATCAATGGTTAGGGTAGAAGTATTGGGTGGAATCCGGCCGAGATTATTCGCATATAATATCACTTCGTTCAATTCGGCGGTGCGGTCGAGCCGTAAATTTTGCAAGTAAGGCTTCTTGACTATTTCAAGTTGTTTAATAACCGATCGTCGATTGTAATATACCGTCACGGTATCGTGATCTTCTTTTAGGTAATCCCTCAATTCGATTTTGACAACCCGATTTTTGACGGTCAGCGTTACAGGGTTAGACAAGCGTGTGCCTAGAAATCGCGTGATCTTTTCAGGGTCGCGCAGCATATCGTCTAAAACTTCTTGGGGTATATTTTGCGCATCGTGCCCCCTTGGCCTCGATAAGATAGCACCGCCCGGGATACAGCGTTCGCCGGATTCGATATTGCCCTGCCAATGGCCTTTCAGAAAATCGGCGGTATCAGCTTTGGAATAATTAAGTTTTAATCGTTTGATACATAAATACCGGTCGCCAAACGTCTTTGGTATAGACGAATTGACAATCCGCAGTTCTGTTATTTTCAATTGGCTATTTTCAAAGAGGGCGACAAAGTCTAGAGACCCTTCAATGAAATAGGCGTTCCGGTAAATGTAGGCCCGACCCCTGACAATGTTTTGAGTCTGCTCTTTGATGTTCAGCAGGTAATCGACGTCAATTATCGGAACTCCGCTTGTATCGCTTGTAAGGTAGCCATTCCATACCCCACGTAAATCCTGAGCGGAAACATGCTTAACTGAAATGCTAAATAAAAATATAAAACAGGGTAGACATAGGTAACGATAGTTCATAATGTGGCTTACGGCTCATATTTAAGGTATATAGCTGCAGTTTTTTGTAGATCAGATTCAATCATAATACGATACGATTTATCGCCGTCAAGCAAAGTAAGCTCCGACGTATTTGGCGGTATCTGGCCCAGGTTTTCGGCAAAAAGCAGTATTTCATTGACCGGATATTTTTTATCAATCGTCAGTTCTATCTCAACAGGTCTTTTAGATATCCAGATGCGCTGTTTCAGCATTCTCCGATTTTGGTACACTGTCACCGTGTCATTGTCGATCTTTAAATAATCACGTAGCCGGATTAACAGATTTGTATGATGAACTACTATTTCAGTAGCCTTTTTTATTGACGTGTTTTTAAATGGTTCGGCAAAGTTGGCAAGGGTTGTAGGCGGTGAGGACAAAGGAACAGGTGTTACCAAAGATGCAATTATTGAATCCTTTTTCTGATCTACATAGTCATTCAAATCAGGCAGGTTTCGCGACAGAACAATTTTTGCCGGTATACAAATGCTGTCAGCGTCTTCGACACTATACCCTGTGCCACGTCCCAGCAGGTATTCTTTGCTGCCAATTTTATGATATTTCAGAGCGAAGCTTTTGATGCAGACATTCCAACCGTCAGGGCGAATAAAGTCGGCCATGATCAGTTCTTTGTGTTCATTAAGATAAATGGAGTCGTCTTTGAAATATCCGCTTAAGCCGATCCGGATGTCAAAATCGTCGTCGAAGCTGTAAGTCATACCCGAAATCTTTTTATTGGCTTTCAGGTTAACATCGAAATCACAAACCTGGCAGAGTTCGCCGGGTCCCTGTAAGATTTTACCATACCATTTGCCGTTGATATTCTGAGCAAATAAGCCGGTGCAGAACAACAGCATGATAAGTATCAGTGATACTCTCATAGGCTAACTGATTAGTAATGTTAAGTTACTAATAATCAGTTATAATATCAATCTGTGAAAAGTTTTAGTGATAAATTTGTGTAGTTAATTACCGCTCCATATTTCATCAGCAAGTCGCCGCCTATTACGCCGAGAACAGGGTCCAGATCAAGCTTTTGGTAAGCATAATTTATTGCAGAAAGGTCAATAACGGCTGCTTCAAAATCTGGAATTATGAGAGCTCCAATGTGAAAATTCGGGATGGTGACTTTAAAGCTCTCCATCTCGTTTGTTCCGAGCCCGGTAGATAATCTGTCGGTCGATAGCAGCAAATGTTCCTGAACTAGCATGCTCACCATTGACTTGTCGAGCACCGTCCGGCTGGCGCCCGTGTCGAGTACCGTTTTAAATGTCTGGCCGAAGGCAGTAATATCGAGCAGGAGATGGAAGCCATCATCCTGCAGGTTTAAAATTTGTAAAGGAATTTCGGTCAAATTAAATAAAATTTGAATCGCTGAGGACCTGATTCATTCCTCGAACGGCTTCTGCGCTTTTGTTGAAGGTTTCTTGTTCAGAGTCCGTAAGACTAAAATCAACAATTTGTTCCCACCCGTTTTTTCCGATCACCACGGGCACAACCAGTGAAATATCCTGCTGTTTGTATTCGCCCTCCAGGTAAACACCGGTGGATATTAGCCTCTTCTCATCACGAACAATGCTTTCCACCATAGCCATCGTTCCTGCTCCGGGCGCATACCAGGCCGATGTTCCTATTAGTTTAGTGAGTGTAGCTCCTCCGACCATCGTAGACGAAACAACTTTTTCCTGCTGTTCCGGAGTTAAAAAGTTAGTTACCGGAATGCTGTTCCATGTCGCGTGCCGTATTAACGGTATCATAGTTGTATCACCGTGTCCGCCGATTACTACCGCGTTCAAATCTGAAGGTGAACAGGAGAGCTCCTGGCTCAGGTAATATTTAAATCGCGCCGAATCTAAAGCACCGCCCATACCAAGAATACGATTTTTAGGTAAACCTGAGGTTTTTAAGGTCAGGTAATTCATAGTATCCATGGGATTGGAAACAACAATAAAGATCGTGTTCGGTGAATATTTTAAAATATTCTCGGTTACGCCCTTTACAATCCCGGCATTCGTGCCGATAAGCTCTTCGCGGGTCATTCCTGGCTTGCGGGGCAAACCCGAGGTGATAATCACGACACTTGAATCAGCAGTGCTCGCATAGTCGTTAGTAACGCCTTTTATTTTAGTATCGAAACCGAGGAGCGCTGATGTTTGCATCATGTCAATTGCTTTGCCTTCTGCAAAGCCTTCCCGGATATCTAAAAGGATCAATTCTTCGGCCAGCTCTTTCCTGGCAATGTTATCGGCACAGGTTGCGCCGACTGCTCCGGCGCCAACTACGGTGATCTTCATAAACTTAGGTTAAGTACACCCGAAGTTAACAAAATACCGTCCCGAAAGAAATTTTTCTTTTTCCATAGGGGTAAAGGCTTGTTGGTATGTATTATCTAAAATCGATTATTATGAAACTCATTTATGCACTAATTTTTGTAAGCGTTGGCCTGGCATCATGTAAAGACGATGGCTATCACCCATGTGTCAACTCATCAGGTGGAATAAGAGCTGAAAACCGGGCAACAGCACAATTTACAGGCGTCGATCTACGACTGGATGGTAAGCTTGAAATAAGCCAGGGAGCACAAAACGTAGTTGTCGAAGCTAATGACTCGCAGGTTCCTTATATCAGGACACGCGTTGAAAATGGTATATTGATCATCGATAGCGATCGTTGTTTAAAAGGCGGTAACTTTAAATTTTCGGTTCAGCTTGATGATTTGCAAAGTCTGAATGTTTCAGGCAGCGGAGACGCTATTGTAAACGGCAATTTTAAACCGGAGAACGCGCGGTTTACAATATCCGGGTCAGGAGATATTAAAGGATCGCTTGACGCAAAAAGTCTTCATGCTGTTATAAGCGGCAGCGGCGGTATGGACATACATGGCAATGCGGAGAACCTGGATGCAGAAATAAGCGGCTCCGGGCGAATTAAAGCGTTTGGCCTTTTATCAAATCATGTCAACTCACGAATTTCGGGCTCAGGAGATTTAGAATGCCATGCAACGCAATCTCTAAATGCGCAAATCAGCGGCAGCGGAGATGTACGCTATAAAGGCAGTCCTGTTATAGAAAGTCATATTTCGGGTTCCGGAAAAGTTCTTAACTCAAACTGATCTCCTATCGCTACGGCTAAAAAGGGTAGCCGATAGCGAGGTTGAAAACCAGGTTATCGCTGCGCCAGCTTTTGCTTC
The DNA here is from genome assembly GCF_009834875.1 of Hufsiella arboris. Taxonomy (GTDB): domain Bacteria; phylum Bacteroidota; class Bacteroidia; order Sphingobacteriales; family Sphingobacteriaceae; genus Hufsiella_A; species Hufsiella_A arboris. The sequence continues at coordinate 69,183 of NZ_WVHT01000013.1, forward strand.
CAAAATCGATTTCGTTAAACACCCAGCGCTGTCCTTCAGGCAACCATGGCTTGCGAACCGGGAAGGCAAAATCGGTACGTAACACCAGGAATGAAAGGTCAAAGCGTAAACCTGCGCCGACGTCAACCGCAAGTTGATTCATAAAGTCTTTTCCGAATTTTTTTAGTTGTGCCTCTTCTGTAGACCGGGCATTCGGATCGTTGTTTCGGTACCAGATATTTCCGGCATCGACAAACAACGCTCCACGAACTACGCTGAACAATTTTGGACGATATTCTGTGTTGAATTCGAGCTTTATATCTCCGGCCTGATCGGTGACAATGCTATCAGTTCCGATTTTCGGATCCCTGTAGCTTCCTGGTCCCAGTGTTCTGGCTCTGAAACCTCTCAAACTGTTTGTTCCGCCAATAAAAAACTGCTTGACGAAAGGCAGGCTAGCTGAGTTACCGTAAGCGTAACCATATCCTGCAATAACGCGGTTCGCCCATGACGAACTGGTTCCCAATTTCAGATAATGCCTGAAGTCTGCTTCGAGCCGTACATATTGAGCATAGTTCGCGTTGAAAATTTTCTTTCGGTTAGTGTAGTAATCAGCACCCTGGACTAAACCGATGATGTTTCCGGCGAGATCTACATTTCCATTAAAATAAAATGTGTTGGTCCGGAAGCTTTCGTTTGTATTGGTGTAATTGAAATTATAATTCGGGCCTATAATAAAAGTGCTGTCAATAACATGCTGAAGAGTAGGGTCGTTTTGTATTTCTGAAAGATATTCATCGGTAACTTTCGATGGCTTTACATACGTTACCGAAAGAATGTTGAGCGTGTGTTCTTTTTTGATATTTTCTTTCCACGTATATCCAAATGATGTGCGGAATGAGTTTAAGGTGTAGCTTTCTTGCTTTTTGAGAAAATCGTAACCTAAAGTAATTTTGGTTCGTGGTACAAAAGCGCTTGAAGACTTAATATTGAACGGCGTAATAAAACGCGGAAATGAAAGGTCAGCCTGTGCGCCATATCTGAAAATGTTTTTGGCACTGGTGCTTGCCCCCGAAAACTGGAAGTCGGTTCCAACATAAGCTGAAACTGTTAGCAGTTCTGCGCCCCTGAAGGCATTCCGGTTTCGCCAGCTGAGCTGCACTTCGCTTCCGGTATAGTTTGCCGAGTTAACTTTTCCTGTCAGATCGAGCTTTATTGATTTTTTTGGATAGGGAGTGAGATAATAATAGGTATTCAGTAAAGAGGAATCCGTGCCCGCAACATCTGTGAATTTATTTTTAACAAACTTGAAAGGCCCCATCGTCGTCAGCCGGTTAAGTGCAAGGTTGTGATCGGTTCTGTTGTAAATATCACCTTTATTGAAAAACATCGTTTGGTCAAAAACCTGGGGCCGTATAGTTTTACGCGGATCTATAATCTTAAAATCTTTATACTGCCTGATGCGGGTAGCCGGAACAGAGTCCTGTCTTAAAGTGTAATTTGGATAGATATAGATATCATTGATATGGTAAATGTCGCGAGCCTTCTCAGGTGTAGTATTTTTGATATTTACATACAATTCAGTTTTATGCTTTTCGTCAGTACTGTCAACCTGTACAAGTAAATAATCCGGACTAAAGTAAAAGAAACCTTCTTCCTTCAATTTGCTATCAATACGTTCACGTTCTGTTTTGATGACATCCAAGCTGTAAGGTTCGCCGACTTTTAATAGCGTTTGGGGCGCGGCGCCGTTTATCGCTCTCCCGAGGTCTGAACTGTCAGACGTGAAGTGAACACCGCTGATAAGGTATTGAGGGCCTGCGAATGCATGGTAAGTCAGGCTCGCTTTTTTAGACTTTATTGTTGTATCAGCACTAACCAGTGATCTGAAATAACCGCGGTTTTCGAGCCGGTTCTGAACAACTTGCCGGTTATAATCAACTTTTACCGAACTGAATAACACTGGAGGCTCACCAAATTTTCGGCTAATCCAGCTCCCTATACCTTTTCCCGACTTACTTTTCATGTTATATAAAAGCAGCTTAAACCTAAGGCCGAGGATCGAGCCATTGGGTTTAGGCCTTAACAAACCGGTAAGATCACTTTCAAGGGATTTCTTTTCTTTCTTTTTAACGTCTTTATCGTCAACTTTTACTTTGCCGCCAATGTAAAGCTGATCGCCTTCAGGAACATATTTCGTAGCGCTGCATGCGCCCAACAGTAATGAGATAAAAAGTAGGAGCGTGTATTTAAACGGTTTAGTCATTCTTACGTTCTTGTCTTTCTTGTTTCTTTTTTTCTTTCTCAGCACGTTTCCGGGCTTTATCCTCTTTAGATTTTTTTGCGAAGAGTTCCTTGAACTTATTGTAATCGGCGTTTAGTGTAAACCCGAGGCCTGTTTCAATCACCTGGCCCTGGATGACCGATTCGTATTCATTTTTCTGGTAACCTCTGATAAGATAGCGGCCATCCTTTGATAACTGGTATTCTACCTCAATATTTCCTGCAATGTTGCTTGTCGACTGGTTTGCCTGTTTTGGTCCCTCGAGCTCGAAGTTGCTTCCAACCGATACTTTCAGCCGATCGCTTAACAAACGTTTTGATACTCCTACGTTAAGATCTGTCCGGTCCTTACGCTCGCCAGTGGTATAGTCGTCGCTGCTTTCAAGGCCAACGTTTAAATCAACTCCTTCGATCAGGCCGCCGGCAAGGTTGTTTAGCTGGTCCGACAATAGCTTACTTACACTTTGGCGGGCCATCGATTCTGGCGTTGTTCCACCCGCGCTTGATGCGAACGGATTTTCTCCGACGAAGCGGTTCAGCAGGAGCAGTGCAAAAACCTGCTTGTTGAGTTCAGATGGTTCGGTTTCGAGTTGGTCCAGCCGCGTCCTGACAGATGATATTACATCAGACGATACGTTATAGCTTTTTTCAGGAAGATCAATCGCGAAAGTAAATTGCGGTTTCATCAGTTCGCCTTCCATTGTGAGGTTCACATCGAACGGCAATTTTTGTTTATAACGATTGTTTTCAGATGCCGTTCCCGACAATTGATTTTCCATTAGGTCGATTGGTGCAGTGTTAGCCACATATACCGCCGTTACGTTTACATTGGCACTTGTCGGCTCGCCCGTCCATGTCAGTGTGCTTCCTTTTTTGATATCGAATTTGCGCTTAATGAAATTGAACGAAAGATTGTAAGCACCTTCTTCCAGTTCATACGTTCCGGTAAGTGAGATCTTGCCGCTTGGATCCATGCCAGCATTTAACTGCCCAGTTCCGCGTACCTGCAAAAAGTCGCCGGTTCCCTGGTCAACAATTACGTTAAACACTGCGCCTTTATCAATCTCAATATTAGCTGAGAAGTCAAGGCCGCTCAAGGCTGATTTGGTCGTATCTTTTTGCGAAGTAAGAGCGCTTGCGAGTTCCAGGTTATCCATGTCAACGAACTCTACGATTCCCTGCCGTTCTTCAATTCCCGGATCCGATTGGGGAAGTACAACTGTGAAATTCGTTTTATCATTAATTTTCAGACTTCCGTCGATATTGGGCTGGTTCATATCACCCTTGATTTTCAAGCGGGTGTTAAAGAACAGTTTGCCATAAAATAATTCGTTGTCTTTTGCAGTTGAATTAAGTGCCTGGAAATCGTCTGCCCGCACGTCAAGGTCAAAGCGGTAATCGGTGAAGTTTTTCGTATAAACCATGCCATCGACTGAAGCTTTGTTTCCCGCTGAATCGAGTAACGTAAATTTGTCAAAATTAATTCCCTGATCGTTGAAGCTTATGCGGTCGTTATTTATCCGGAAGTATGAATTAAGCATCGCAATACGGAAGCCAACCTGTTTGAAGTTGACATCGCCCAATACCTGCGGACTTGAAGCAGTTCCCTTAATTGATAACTGTCCTGTTATCGCACCTGTGGCATCTTTCAGATTTCCCATTGTGAAGCCCTGGATACTTTTCAAGTTCAGGTTAGCGATATTCAGGTTCATATCCATTGAGCTGGTGCCGGTATAATAATTTCCTGTCAAATCAACCTGGTTGCCGTTGCCGGTGATGCTCACATTGGCCGCATAGGTATTCGCTTGTTGGTTATTTACCTTAATTGCGATATTGCCCAGCGTATCTCCCTTGAAGTTAAAGTGGTCGACATTCATATCTGCCACAAATACCGGGGATGCCTGGAAGTTGCTGACTGTTGTCGTTCCGTTAATGGTTCCTCCAATCAGCAATGAATCCTTTTTGACCATTTGTGTAATCGTTTCGATCTGGAAATTGCTGAAATCGATCTTCATGGGATTGTTTAGCCCGGCAGGAATTGTGTTAATACTTATGCTTTGGTTGTTATTTGATAGCTTGAAATCGCGTGCTTCGACACCTCCGGCACCAAAACGAATCAAGTTGTTCTGTGCCACCGTCCATGGTTGATAGTTGAGAAGTAGGCCATCAGGGTTTAAGCTAAACTCGTACAGATCGGAAAGTGCTTTTAACGATCCTGCAATGCGATAGTGATCTTTTTTCTTACTGTCCCTTATTTCAATAGCAGTAGTTATAACATTATCTTTTGCGTTGCCGGAAATACTGGTATTAAGTATCTGGATTTGCGATGCAGCTAGCTTATCAACCGTTACTGAATAATTAAGGGCGTTATTATCGGTGTTGATACGCATTTGCAAATTGTTCACATCGTTAGTTCCATATAGAACTCTTGGCGCCGATGCGTTAAAGTTTAATTGCTGGGAACGGCTGTCGAAATTTCCGTTCATTGTAACTGTTGCGAGCTCTTTAAGATCAGGGGCGAAGTTTGCCAGGATTGGAGCATTTACCAATTTAGCGTTGAACGTAAAGTACTGAGGTGAGTATTTAACCGTTTGTTTTACTGTCGATGTCGAATAGTATTTACTGATGAGATCCTGGAGCGCCGTACCGATTTGAGTCAGCTTATATTTACCACGAACATTTGCGCTTAGTAGTTCTGACTTTAAGGCCAGTGTATTGCTGTCCGCAGTTGCTGTTGAGACAATACTTACCGTATCCATTTGAAAACGCTGGCCGGATTTAGCGAGTAGGGCCTGGGTTAGCAGAATTTTTCCGTTCAGGTAATCAGGGTCGGCAGTTGGCAGATCCGCTGCTAATTTGCCATGGAAACGGATGTCCTCTTTCGAAAAGTTAAGCTTTTGTAAATTGACGCTGTCGACCATAAGATCAGCCTTTATCTGCGGATACTTTTTGTTCATATTAGCTTTTGCAGCCATATCGAACGTAATGTTCGGGTCTAGCATGTTAGCTTTCGCGATGATAACGCCAGCCTGTGATGAGCCTTTTAAACTTAGATTCCGATATGTATAATTATTGTAGTCGGCTTTAAACACCTTTCCATTCAAATTTGCACGCATCGTTTTCGGGTCGGTTCCTACACCATCGACATTTGCTGCCAGTGTTATTCGCCCGATCGTTTTCTCCTGTTTAATCAGCCGGCCAACGTTAAAGTTGAATAAACGGACATTAGCTTTATAGCGTTCGCTCCCTTTCCTGACAGCGTTATAACTTGCAATTGCCTTTGCACTGCCAAAGCTTGAATTCAGATTCAGATTTGTAGCAAAATTGGTTATCCCGCCTTTGAAAGTGCCATTTAGTTTTAGAGCTTCCGGTAAACGGATAGACGGCGGCAGTGTTCCTGGCGGCACAAAGCTTGCCAGGTCAGAGCTTCTTGTGCTGAAATCTTTGATGTTCAAATCAAAGAAGGCTTTGTTTACGTCAGGCAAACCAGTGATCTTTGCCGAAGCCAGGATATGTGTACTGCGGAAACCTGAAATTTCCAGGCTTGGGATATTCAAATTCTTTACCTGCCCGTTCACTTTGCCGTTAATAGTTAAAACGGCGTTGGGATTGCTCTTAAACGGATTGGTTCCGGCCAGCGACGGCACGAGCAGAATAACATCTTTAAATCCAAGTTTGCTCCCTGCAAGGTTTGCATCCACACGCATTTCACCGGGATTTTTCGATAGGCTTTCGATAGAGGGATAGTTAAGGCGTATACGGTCCCTGAGTACCGATCTGGAAGTCGCGATGTAAAGATTATTTAGATAGGCTTGCTTGCTTCCGTAAAAAAAGTCCGTTTGTATTTTGCGAAGATCAAAACCGCTGCGGTCGCTGAAATGTCCGTCCTTAATATTTCCTGAAATGGTGTTTATGGCATAAACAAAGTTTTCAGCTTTAAGTCCGAAATTCTTAATATTCAAATGCCCGAAATCAAGCCCTTGTTTTTGGACCGGCATATTGAAATTGTCAAAACGGATGTTGTTATTTGAGAAATCGGCGTTTGCTAATGTTACCTTCCAGTTATTAGCTTGTACTTCAACTTCTTTGCTCGCTTCATTGGCGACAATCTTAGCTTGTTGTGTTTTGCCGAGCTGGAACAGGATGTCGGAATTTTGCAGGGCGATAGTATTAAGATTAATAAGCTGTTTCTTAAGGTCGATCTTATCTGTTTCAACCAACAGCCTGCCTAAACTGACATTTGTTTTCATTGCCGAGACATCATTTCGATAGTCTACTTTGATACGATCGAGATCAATGGTTTTTAAGGCAAGATCCATGTTCATAGGCTCCGCTGCCTTTATAGAGTCAACTGCCTTGGGTTCCGGCGTTGCCGCTGGCTTCCCCTGAATTACTTTGGCATAAACGTTTGAAAGCTTGATTTTAGGGACATTGAATTTCATTTTGTCCAGGTCAAATTCCTTAACGCGTGTGTCGAAGTGACCGAGATAAACGTCCACATCGTTGGCAGTAATGGCGTCTTTAAACCGGGCACGGATACGGTCAAGGTTAATCTTATCCAGTGAGAACTTCATGGTAGAGGTAGTATCCTCCGGTTTCGGCTCCTTTTTTTGTTCGCTTACAAAGGCTTTTGTGATATAGTCAAAATTGAAAACGCTGTCGGGAGTGCGCTGGATGTTAGCGGTTATACCACGAAAATCCAGTTCGTTAATTTCGAGCTTGTTGTGTAGGAGTTTCAATAAACTTACATCCACGCGAATAGTGTCTCCTGCTAAAAGGGTGTCTTTCTTTTGATCTTCGAAATAAATATCCTCTAGCACGATAAGTTTTGGAAGATCAAGGCTGATGCGGTTTATTTCTACTTTTGTGCCGATTTTACCTTCCAGGTAAGAAACGGCCTTCTGACGCGCGAAATTTTGCACGGCAGGTACGCGTATCAGCACAAAAATCAGAAGTAAAAGGAATATAATACTTCCAATAATCCAAAGAAGAATTTTAAGAGAAAGTAAACCGACTTTTTTCAAGGTAGCGTTTTTGAATTCTATCTAATAAATTCAAAAAGGCGGTTAAATGTTTGTTTAGTGCAAAACTTTATGTGAAGTTTATATTTTTTTCAAGTTGATAACGATGGCTCCGTGCTGGCCCTTATTGCCATAGAGTGCAGTAGCTTCCGCGTTAGAAAGAACCTGAAGTGTGTCGATATTTGCTGGCAGGATGTTTTGAAGTTTTAGCTGCGCCTCTTTAGCGCGAAGTGTTTCACCGTCAATAATATACAAGCGGTTCATTTTTTTTTCAGGTGAGGCCTGGAATTTCGAGGTAATGAAGCTTGCGGTACATGAACCAAGCACTTTACCGATTGTAGCACCAATTACCGGATTCCCACCTTGCTTACCAACCATGGCTCCGTATGATTCGCCGCTGTTCGTGCCAAGGACGCCCATTCTATCGGCGAGGTTCATGGACTTACATGATGTGATCAATATTCCTGCAACTAAAATTACATACAACTTAAAGCTCATACCGTTCCTCGTTTTTAGTTATTGATTAGTGCTTATGAAGTTAACGAAACTTCATTGTCAAATCAAAGTAATAACTAAAAAAAAGTTATTAAGTTTTTATGAACTTTAAGTCGTAGAAATTATGTGGCCGAGACCTTATTAAACAGCTTCCTTTAGATCAGAATCAGTAATATTGACAAACAGTTCTTCTTTCGGATAACGAACTTTTTTCATGGGTGCCAGCCAGTCGGTCGTTGTATCGCGGTAGCCCAGGGTTAAAATTGTAACGCTCTTCAAACCGCGTTCACTTAAGCCAAGCAGTTCGTCTAACGCCGGACCGTTAAACCCTTCCATAGGCGTTGCGTCAACCTGTTCAAGAGCTGCCGCAGTGATGGCCGTTCCAAACGCGATGTAAGCCTGGCGCGCCATCCAGTTGAAATTTTGTTCCGGAGTGTTTTTTAATATTGCAGACAGGTATCCTTTAATCGTGCTTAACGATTCAACCGGCATATTACGGGTAGAAGCCGTAAGATTGATATAATTGTCGATCTTTTCTTCGGTAAGGGTATCCCAGGCCGCAAATATTAACAGATGCGAAGCCTCGGCTATTTGCGGCTGATTGTTTGCAACAGCTTTGATCTTTTCCTTAACGGCCGGATCTTCAACCACGATAACATTGTATGGTTGCAAACCGATAGACGACGCCGAAAGACGTACGCTTTCTAATATATTCTCTATTTTTTCCTGGGGAACTTTTTCTCCGTTCATTCGCTTTGTTGCGTAGCGCCAGTTAAGTGCTGATATTAAATCCATTTTTATTGAAATTTTACAATAGTTACTTTTGATAACTCAAAGGTATTGCCGATTTTTGTTAGCGACAAGAAGGCACATTTTTAATACTCAGTTGTATGGAAGTAACTATTGGATCAAAACCGCAAAGCGAAGGCAGCAGGAAAATAAAAGAGCATTTTTCTGACAAACATGCGACAATTAAGCATTGCCCGGTGACTGACATTATCGCAAGGATAAGTGATAAATGGTCAATGCACGTTATTATTTTCCTTGGAAAGGCTGGGAAGATGCGTTTCAGTGAGATGAAAAAAGAGATAGAAGGTATCTCGCAGCGCATGCTTACCGTAACATTACGCAATTTGGAAGAAGACGGATTAATAACACGAACCGTTTATGCAGAAGTGCCGCCGCGTGTGGAGTACCAGCTCACTTCGATGGGTGAAAGCCTGCTTTTGCAGTTGATCCCCTTGTCTGAATGGGCTAACAGAAATATGGAACAGATTCTCCGCTCAAGGGAAGAGCATATACTGAAAGGTTAGAATGAAGTATTTTAACCGGTTTGTATATGAGCTAAAGGCTTAAGCGTTCCCTTAACGTTTTTGAATTCCCCGGAAGGGGATGTCCAGTTCGAATAAACCTCGCCGTTCTCATAGTCCTGGATTTGGGTAACGGTGGTGCCGCTTTCTTCCTGCCAGGTAACCAGGAAAAGCTGTGGTCTTATTTCGGTCATTTTGGTTTCCACAGTTTCAGAAATTTCTACTTTGCTGCCGTCTTTTTCAAGAATAGTAAATGTCAGGCTTGTTTCGCTATCGATACGCAACCTGGCTTTTGCCATTCCAAATTCTACTAAAAATTCGTTCCCGATGATTTGCATGATTCATGATTTTGTAAAATAAAGTTACCCGCAATAACTGGTATTTTGAAGGTGCTATTGCGACAAATCAGGGTGTTACGCGACAAGGTTTCGAGCTGAAGGCGATGTTTAAACCCGGTTAAATTTCCAGCCGTTTCCTTATTTTAAGTGGCAGCTTTGCTTTAACTAATTCGTATGATTGATGAATATAGCGGATCCAGTCGTCCTGCGAAATTGTGTTAATATCTTCGACAAACACCCATTTGTATTTTGCCACATACGGAGCTGGTTTAAAACCGGGGGAGGAAGACAGCTGTTCAAACTCGTCATCAGTTACTTTGAATGAAGCCGTTGTTGGCGACTGGTCTAAACCTATCACGCAGAACATCTTTTCTCCGACAGAAAATACAAGGTCATGTTCCCATTTAATGCTTTCGGTTGCACCTGGCTTTGAACTGCAAATTTTCCGGATATCTTCAATGTCCATGTTTCGTGTAATGATGCTACAACAGGCGAAACTAAAAGAAATGATTGATAAATGCGGAGGAACTGAAATCTGCCATCGCTTTTTGCGTATCAATAGCCGCTTACACAGATACCCAAAGAAAAATGGGTGGCTTCCAAATAATGAATTGAAATCTGCTGTCGCTTTTTTACGCGAAGCAATAGCTGCTTACACATAACACTCAAAGTAAAAAGAGTGGCTTTTAAATAAGGCTTCACGATATTATTTTTATTGCATGATGGTTTATCACTTGAATAATAAGGGTGCAAAATTGTATAGGTTATCGCGCCAAACCGGCCAGGTATGACCGCCGGGATATTCATTGTAGATATGCTTTACTTTCAACTCATTTAATTTCCTAAGCATTATCTGACCGTTGTTGTAAGCGATATCTTCTTCGCCGCCTTCAGAAAACCAGAATACTTTCAGGTTAGTATTAATCTTGTCGGCATTCGTTTTCATAAAGTTATACTGTTCATCGGCTAGCTTACTCATCATCGGGACAATCCAGCCGGAGCTGAACACACCGAGATAAGCAAACATATTTGTATTATTGACGCCGGTGTACAAGGTGTGCAGTCCTCCCAATGATAACCCTGCAATCGCCCTGCTATGCGCATCTGTTTTTGCACGATAATTTTTCTCAACAAAAGGAATTATCGATTGCTTCATCTCATTCTCAAACATTTTTAAGGCGCCTTCAATCCCATTGGCGTTAAAACCGCCTTCACCAATATTGGCATCCGGCATTACGATAATCATTGGCTTTGCCCTGCTTTCGGCGATGAGGTTATCTAAAATCAGATCTGTTTTTCCTTGTGTCGCCCAGCCGCGTTCATCTTCACCACCACCATGTAAAATATAGAGCACCGGATATTTTTCGGTTGTTTTTTCGTCGTAGCCGGGTGGCGTATAGATGTACAGTTGCCGCCATGAACGAGTGACTGCCGAGTAATAGTTTTTGATGCGGATATCGCCATGAGGAACGTCTTTTAATGCATAATAATCATCTCCTTTAAAAGGTATTTCTATGCCGCTTGCCATACGGCCCATGCCATAAAACGTCTCGCTGGAGGGATCGGTAGTGGCAACACCATCAATAATTAGTGAATAATAGTGAAAACCTTCACTGATCGAGTCTGTCGTTACAGTCCAGTCGCCATCGCTATCTTTTAGCATATCATATTTCTTTACAAGATCAACCTGCACTTTTTGTGCATCCGGCGCCTTTATACGAAACACCACTCTTGAATCGGGCAAAATCTGCGGATATTTGCTGTTTCGCACATTGGTAGAAGCGGGTGTACCTAACACTGTGTATTGCGAAAATTTTGATGGATCAACCGGTTTGAAAAGAAACTGCGAAAACATATATAAACCATTTTTCCATATCTTAAAATCATGCACACCAGGTTCGATATAGTAGATGTGTGGCACATCATTTTTTTGCAGGTAATCATGTGTTCGTTTGCTGAAACTGATAAGGCCATCAGCATCGCCGCAGGAGATCCACAACAATTTTAATTCCTGCCTTGCTTTTCGCGGGTCCGGCACTAGTTGCTCTGGAGTTTTTGTATTTGGAGCAGATGAAAAGCCGCCTACCCAGGCGAACTTGTCAAGATTACCTAAACCAAAATTTAATGATTGTCCGCCACCCATTGATAACCCTGCGATGGCACGATGCATCTTGTCGGTATAAACGGGAAAGTTTTTTTGAATGTAAGGAATGAGGTCGTTCAACAGGTCTTTTTCAAAATTGGCAAATGCCTGAACTTTGACGCTGTCGAAAACATTGCCGACAGCACGGTCGTCTTTCATAGCGCGACCGTTCGGCATGACAATGATCATTGGTTCAACCTTGCCTTTAGCATACAGGTTGTCCATTATCACCTGCGGGTTGCCGCCTTTCAGCCATTCTTTCTCATCGCCGCCAATACCGTGAAGCAGGTACAACACAGAATATTTGTTCTTTTTTGAATATCCCGGCGGCGTGTAGATGATCGCCCTGCGTATTGTACCTACAGTTTTGGAATTATAACTGATCGTATCAATCTTTCCATGAGGGATACCTGTGCGAACAGAATCAAAACCGGCAGGCGCGTGTTTTGCAATTTCCTGGGAATTAGCCTTGTTCCACAATAGAAGGGCGATTAGGCAAAAGATAAATTGTTTCATGAATTGGCTTTAAGTAACTATTTGTTTAGACAATGGCTGCAAACTATTACAGGTAAACGAAAATTGCTACACCCTAATAGCTGAAATTCATTTCCATTAATACAATTGTTATTCTGACAATTATTGAACTAAAATTAAGTAATATTTTAATTCGTAACCGATTGCATCGCATTTTTTTCGACGGTCACTGTGGCGGGATAATAAGAACGGAGCGGCCATGCTTTAAAGGAAATTGATAAACGTATTATTGCCAAGATGGACACGATTTAAACGGTGACCATATAACTGAATTGTCATACGCAAAACAGCATTGAATGGATTACATTCGTTCGGGCATTAGATAAGCTGACTTGTCACTTAATGGCATTAAACGAAAAGTTTACCGTTGTTTGGCAATTGCCGCAAGCGCGGCCGCGTAAGGTTTTTTAAACTTCTCAATCCCTTCGTTTTCCAGCTGGCTGGTAATTTGATCTATGACGATGCCGGCGGATTTCAATTTCTCAAGATCCGCTGTTGCTTCCGCCAGGTTTTCGGTAAGGGTAACCTCAGCAATCCCGTGGTCCCGAAAAGCTTCGATTGTTTCAAGCGGAGCAGTATTTACCGTATCGGGGCCGATCAGTGCTTCCACGTATTTGGTGTCTTTAAAAGACGGATCCTTACTGCTGGTACTGGCCCACAATAACCGCTGTGGTTTTGCGCCTTTACTTTCAAGTTTTTTCCAGCGTTCGCTGCCGAACACTTGCTGATAGATCTCGTAAGCTTTCTTGGCGGATGCGATGGCAATCTTTCCTTTTAATTCAGGAGCTCCCTTTTCAGCAAGTAAAGGATCCACCAGCAAATCGATTCTGCTCAGGAAAAAACTTGCAACCGAGGCAATGTTTTCAATACTCCTGCCGGAGGCAAGACGATCCTCCAGGCCTTGTATGTAAGCCTCAGTAACTTCCTTGTACCGCGGCAAACCAAATAATAACGTTACATTGATGTTCAGGCCTTCGCTTATAGCCTTACGGATCGCCGGCAAACCTTCCGCAGTGCCCGGAATCTTTATCATAACGTTCTCGCGACCCAGCTGCCTCCATAGGTCAAGCGCCTGGTCGATGGTCCGGTGTGTGTGCCGCGCCAGTTCAGGCGAAACTTCCAGGCTGACATATCCGTCGGCTCCTTTCACTTCTTCATCTTCATAAACCGGTTTCAACACTTCAGAAGCATTGAGTATATCCTGGATCGCTAAAGCATAAAAGATGTCATCATCACTTTTTCCTTCTGCTATAAGTTTCCGTATATCGGCCTGGTAATTGTCACTGCTGCTGAACGCTTTTTCGAATATAGCCGGATTAGAAGTTACGCCGCGGATGCCGTCTTCATCGATGAGCTGCTTCAGTTTGCCGCTGCTCAAGATTTCCCTGTCAATAAAATCGAGCCAGATACTTTGGCCCAGATCGTGAATATGTTTAACCCTGTTTTCCATAAGAGAAGCTATAATTGTTTGCTAACGCTTCTTTAATAACTAACTGCAGAACGCGATGTTTTAGTAATCGTATTTGGCCGGAGCAATACGGGACTAACACCTATGCTAGAAATTCACAACTTTGGCACGTCAGCGTCGTTTATTTGCTGTTTACCGTATGGCGATGGTTGGCAATTCTTATATTTAATTAAAAAAGATTTAGATGGCAGACGAACAACTGGTAACATACGTCAGGGACATGGCTCAATACAAAGGCCAGCTTGTCGCCCGGCGGAAATCAAAACATGACCTGCAGTTAAAGGATAAAGAGATCAAAGATTTGAAATCACATATAATCGAGCTCGGAAGACTAATCGTATCAAGCTTAAAAGGTATCGATGTTCCGGAGAATGAACCTTATGAAATTTCTTTTGCAGGACACACCGTGTATATTGGTTACGAAGGGAAGGACCTGATCTGGGAAGAAGATGAATGGTGACCATATTGACGCTGCGTTCAGACCAGCCGGTGCTGGCAGGAATCGATTCATTGTACGGGCGACGGATTGCATACATCTTGTTTATGCAACGGCTAGTGGCTATCTTTAACCTTAATGAAAACTGCGACAGTTATTTCCAGGGTAGTGCTCGGATTAATTTACCTGATCTTCGGCTTAGATTTCTTTCTGCATTTTATCCCTTATCAGCCAAATCATACCGGGGCAACCGCTGCCTTTAAAAGCGGACTCATGGCAGCGGGCTATTTTTATCCAATGATGAAGTTTCTACAGATAACAGGAGGAATCTCGCTGTTGATCAACAGGTATGCACCATTCTCTGCCGTCGTTTTGTTTCCCATCAGTGTCAACGTCTTTTTGTTTCATACCATTTTAGTGCCGTCTGGCTGGTATATGGGCGTTATACTGCTCGGTACGAATCTTTTTTTGGGATATGCCTATCGCACGTATTATCAAAGCATGTTTGTACGGAAAGCAGAAGTGTAGCTCATCTTATTCATGGAATATATTTCTGCTCATTAATATATATCAAGCACAAGTACTCCTTACCCTGCGCGGAAAGCTTCCGCCAGATAGAAAAAAAAGCATGATGCGAGCTGCAAACAGCTTGAGTAGTATTGAGGCTAAATCTCTTAAATTTCGTGGCGGTTAAACAGCTGACTAGAGAAGTTTGTATCTTGGTTATTATGAGAAAACTTCTTTTTATTTATATTCTGGCCTTTGTTTGTAACGCATCCTTTAGCCAAGTTAAGATTGCTGTCAAGGAAGCATCGAAACACATTGGAGATTCTGTAACCATCATTGATAAGGTTTCTGGAGTACAAGTGTTAAATAATGGTATAATGCTATTGAATCTAGGAGGTGTGTTCCCAAATCATTTATTAACAGTAATGATTCGCCCCGCTGATATACAAAAATTTGCTTTCAAGCCAGCCGGCAAGTTAAAAGGCAAACCGGTTGTAGTCTCCGGTAAGTTGATTGATTACAAAGACAAGCCGGGAATAATCGTGACAGACCCAGCACAATTGGAAGAACTCAGTCAGGGAGATCCGAGATTATCACTTCAGAATTTTAAATGAAGTTTTTAATATCAGACAATCACTTAACAGCCTCCTGCATGGCTCGATCAAGGATTTCATCCCGACCATCTTTAATTCCCTCCACCGTGCTGTCTACCCAAATATCAGGTACAAAACCTCTCAAATGTTGAGTTGAGCCATCATTATTTGTTACAAGCATTCCTGAAAATGAAGTTCGATATCCGCCGGGTAAACTAATAAAGTTAACATTCCCGTTAGTGCCTGCGGTAGCTCTACCAACTAATTTTCCCAATTTAAAATCTCTTACCAAGCCTAAAAAAGACTCCGCGTAGCTCATCGCACTGGCGTCGGTCAGGAAAAATATCTTGCCGCCATACTTTTTTGTCGATGGTGTAATCGTCAGGCTATCTGTTTTGTACTCAGACTTCTCAAAGTCAGGGTAGATTAATTGTGGGGTATGAAAGCTAGCGCTAGTTATTTGCTTATCTATCAGATGGGAAATAACAGGATAGACATCTTCAGAGGGATAGCCTCTCACATCAAAAATTATAGCCTTGGCGTTCACTAACCTAGGTTCAAATTGAGCCAACCGATGCATAACTGAATCTTCTGTTAAGTTGAAATAAAAGCAGTTTCCAGCAATCTCTCCGTTTAATTTAGGAGTCAGCATAAAGCAGCCTTTCCGATATTCGACGCCAGGAAGCGTTCTTTTAATCTTAATCTTTACTGATTTGCCGTCATGTAACGCAACAAAATCCTGAAAGCTGTCTTTAGGGCCGTTAGTTAAAGTAAAAAGTCCTTTTTGTTCTTTCCATTGCCACGAACCTGAAATAAACTGCTCGCGCGATCTCAAAAAGCTTTCTGCTGGCATTCCGTCGATTGAATCTATAAGGTCTCCAGGAGAAAGCACTTTAAATAAAACACTGTCCAGTATATAGCTTACTAAAACTTTATTTTTAGCTTTCGTAAAAGTTAAAGGCGCAGAAGCTTCATCTTCAATATTTTTTTTATCGTAAAACGATGTAAAAATGTGTCCGTCGTTTAACTGGGCTCCCATCCATTTTAAAGTATGAAAGAAATCGACCGCTGTTTTGTCGGCAAAAGCTCGCTTAAACGATTCATGCAGTAACCTATCGGGCGATAAACTTGCATCTTTCCAGTACGGGAAGAAATGCTTCCATGCATTCCATGTAATGATGACGTCACCTAATCGAAATTCTAACAATCTTCCGCGCGACTGGCCACCGATTTGATCTGGAATAGTCTGATCTATAGATTGATTTAATGTTTTTAATAACTTTATGTTGCCTAAGGGAAAGGTTTGGCTATCCGACCCTGATACAACTAAAGGAATTGAACAAGTAATTCCTGGAACAATTTCCCTCATGTTCGTTTCTCCCAACTCTGGATGCTGCAAAAATAGCGGCGCATCATTTTTAGTGGTTTGGATAATAATTGAACGTTTTGTAGTAGGAAAACTTGTAAGCGCACTTTCGCTATCACCGATCGCGTTTGTTTGCTCAGTTAATTTACCGTCGACATCTATAAATAACTGTGATTGATTTATTGATATTGGCGACTTGCCATCAAAAGTAAGACCTATTACCATATTGGAGTCTTTTGCAATCTTTCCGTTAAACGTGTAACTCATTTCCTTCCGACCGATATAGTTGTCACCAACGTTGGTTAGGTCACTTTTTTTAACACCATTTAACCCATTTGAGTTTCCGATCTGTAAACTCGGTTGACTAGCAGTTGTGTCACCCCGCATAAGCACTTTAAACGTAAATAACTTGCCTGTGATTTTGTCGTTTTTCTTTAGTACAAATAGCGGAATGAACTGTGCATCTTCCTGAAATCCATTCCTTCGATTAACCCGAACGCTTTTATAAATGGTATTGAATTCGGGAAGCTTCACACCTTCATGCTGCCAGTAAATTGGATTGGTTTCCGGCTTAATGACTTGGTTTCGGTTTTGCTTAAAACTTGCATGGTTTTTTGTGAAATCCAGCTTCATGGACGGCGCCAGCGGAAGATAAAGAACCTTTAACTTTTTGATAAGAACATCATCGCTTTGAATATTCGCAACTTCTTTAGCTCCATAAATAGCGAACTTTGGCCAGGATACGTTTTGAGCTTCATCCGAAGGATGAAAAAAACGTATGTAACCGTATAATTTGCAAAAAGCTATCAGGTTTCTTTCTTGACGGTTTGTTGGTTGTGCAATAAGGCAATCGCAAGCTAAGGCTAGAGCTACGACCAGATAAATTATTCGTTTTACGACCATGTCAAGTAATTTATTTACCCTTTTACTCGACTTGTTCGTATGACCTTGTTCTACGAACATACGCATCGAGGTGAATTTGCCAGACCAACTGTTGCGAAATGTTTCACTCACTGGGACACCCTCGTTTAGAGCATGAAACTTGTGAATTTCGTAATGCAAAATGCTCGCTTTCATCCCAATTTCCCTGATGTAAATCACCCTTTTTATCCCGTGTAAAACACCTATTTTTATACAGGTGTTTTCCAGCAGCATTCCTGAAACACAAATTCGGAATTATTCGGCAAAGTTTCTTTATGCTACCTGTAAGGCCCCTTACCCGCCTGACGTACTTTTCTTTCAAGTATAGCGCAATGTCTACGCAAATGGCAATCAGATTCATTGCCTGAAATTAATTAACACTTAATCTGTCATTGCTTCAGTACCGGCGACGTGCTTTAATTATTTCAAATATTATCCATACATGGTCCATACTTTGTCCATCTCTTGTCCAACTATTGAAATCAAAACATGGATAATAGACGAGCTAGATTGAAAAAAGTTAATTTTTAATTATTTGTTAATGCCATGTCGTTGCCGGTGTTTGGTATAAACTATCTTTGTCATCTTTTCCTGGTCCCGGTTTACAAGGAACTTCCTTTTCAGATCTTAATAAAACTTTCTTACCTAAACTTCTATTTAATCATTTCACCGGCGTTTGGTGTTCTCCATACTTCGACTTTATAGATATTAATACGCAGCAATGGTGCGATGACAAAGCCGGCCATTGAAAGAAATATCTCGAACAGCTTTAATACATAGTATAATAACGTGTGGATACGTTATATAACGTAAAAATAAGTTGTATAACTGAAAATTAAGTTATATCTTTGGGTATGGAAGAATTAACCAAAGCGGAAGAGCGCATCATGCAGGTTTTCTGGAAGCTGCAGCATGCCTTTGTTAAAGATGTTATCGAAGAGCTTGACGAGAGTCCAAAGCCACCTTATAACACTATTTCATCAATTGTAAGAATCCTGGAAAAAAAAGGCTACCTGTCATATAAAACTTATGGTAAAACGTATCAATATTTTCCGGTGATGAGCAAACAGGATTACGGTAAGCAATCGTTCAGGAAATTCTTTTCCAATTATTTCGACAATTCGGCAGCGAGCCTGCTTTCTTTCATGGTAAAGGAAAAAGAATTAAGCAAGGCTGATCTGGAAGAAATCAAAGAGATCATCAAACAAAATTCGTAGTGTATGGAACTATCGATTTACCTGGCGAAAGTTTCCATTTGTACGATGGTGTTTTACCTGCTCTATCATTTTCTTTTCTCCAATTACACGTTCTTCAAATATAACCGCTGGTATTTGCTGTCGACCCTGGTATTGAGTTTTGTTATCCCGGCTACGACATTACAAGTCGAGAAAAAACTAACAGTTCCAATCGTAACGGTGGGTAAGGCTGGTGTTAATGTAATTCATAACAACATCTCGTTGCTTACAGATCCGGAGGCATCTGATCCTGGTAGCCCAAACTCATACTTGCCCTTAAAAAATCTCCTGCTTGTTGTTTACGTATGCGGAGTCGCTTTTTTATTTTTCAAACTCACCGGCGGTTTTTTTTATTTGCTGGCGACCGGTCGAAAATTTACACGCCTGGATGGAATCCGTTATATTTCGGTTTCGCCGACCAGTAGGCTCAGAAATTCATCCTTTTTTAATTATGTATTTATCGACGAAAGTCTGAATGATGGAGATCGCTCAAAGGTCATCAACCATGAGCTAGTACACGTAGGCAGGCTTCATTTCCTGGATAAGATTCTGGGAAACCTCAGTGTTTGCGTGCTTTGGTTCAATCCTTTTGCTTACGCTTTTCTTGATGCAATGGATGCCAATCATGATTTCGAAGCCGACGAATTAAGCTCTGCAGAACACCAAAAAGGCGATTATGCCCGGCTGATTTTAAATTTAGCACAATCCGAAACATATTCACTAACCAACCAATTCAGCAAACTGCCTTTGAAAAAAAGGATCAGTATGCTGTTTAAAAAACCAACCAATAAGATGAAAAAACTTATGTACTTTACCACGTTACCGATTATCGCCGTTTGTTCGATGGCGTTTGTTAATCAAAAAGAAGTTTTGATTTCTACGAATGTAACTGATTCGGTTCAAGTGCAATCTGCACAAAAAACTACGGCCTACAGGAACAGCGGTTCGGGTAGCGCGGTCGGATCATTTAAGGAGGATATTTATGAAATTTCGAACCTTTGGTACGTACAAAGCGGAAATAAAAATAACCCAGCCGGCCTGCGCGTCCTGGTGATCGATGCAGGACACGGCGGGAAAGATGACGCTTCAAAAAGTATCACCGGAATCCCCGAAAAGGACATGAATTTAAAGGCCGCATTAATCCTGAAAGAGGAAGCTGCAAAAAGAGGCATTATTGTGATGCTAACCAGAAGCGGTGATGAGTTTTTATCGCTAAGCGATCGCGTTGCCAAACAGAAAGGGTCGAACGCTTTTATTTCACTTCATCATAACACATTGTCTTCAACAGCAAACACTATTCAGTCAGCTGACCTTAGCGGATTGGAAGTATATTTTTCGGAGTCTTCTAAAGCCGATCGGTCGAAAGATCTTGGAGCCAGTGTTCTGAAATCCTTGAAAAACTTAACAGGCCTGCCTGTTAAAAATTCTCTTATCAACAAAGATTTATATGTTTTGAAGGAAGCGACAGTGCCTTCCATAGTAGTTGAACTTGGAAATATCAGTAACCAGGCAGATTTCAATTACCTAAGCAGTGAAGCAAATCTGAGAAAAATATGCAACCTGATTTTGGATGGTTATGAGAATATGGGAGGTTGTTGATTGGGTGTTGCTAACAGGTTGTATTGTTTTACGAATTACATTAATCAATAAATCCGATGAAAAGCAACCCGTCCGGTAATA
>NZ_WVHT01000014.1 GCF_009834875.1 Hufsiella arboris
GTAGCATGAAGAAGCTACAGATTTTACTTTAAACAGCTTTTTACTCAAAAAAATTTAACGGCTACAAACGTGTATAAGTGATATTATATTTGCCTTTGACGTTCTTGCCAGTCAAATAGAATTTTAAATGTTCATTTTCCACTTTGTCTATAATGATCTCGTCGCTTGCCTGGTCCTGGATTTCCCTGGTTAATATAGACAGGACGATTTAATGATAAAAGTAAGTTCGCCGACCGCTTTTGAAACGGTATATTTGAACATTATCTTTTTGCTTTCTGACGGAGCTTTTACTATAAAGCTTTATTTGCCATTCAGGTTGGTGAATTCGGCATAACTCCTGTCAGGCACATCCGATCCTTTCCAGTTATTTCCAACTTACGCGAACGCGCTAAAACTCGCCGCCAGAATAAATAATAACAACTGAACTTTTTCATACTGTTTAATTAAGTGTGTTACCTAAGATGCTAAAAATCAAAAACGGTTGCATTGTGTCTTCTAAAACAAAAGTGTTAAAACTAACGACCGCGAAAAAAGTTATGGATAAACAAAAGAGAACCAAGCCCATGACGAACAATGAGGGCACGCAGAGTTTAGCTATTTTAGGAGGCGGGCCGAGCGGGCTGTTTATGTACAAAAGATTAGTCGAATCAGGCAGAACCGATTTTACCGTTGACATTTTTGAAAAAAAACAACTTTTGGGCGCAGGCATGCCATATAGCCGCGACGGGGCCTGTGACGAGCATATCACCAATGTGTCGGGAAATGAGATACCGAAGCTGGTAACTACAGTTGAGGAGTGGATCGGCAGTGAAGATCCCGGCACTCTCCATCGTTTCAGATTAGATCCGAAGGATTTCAATGAATACAAAGTACTACCGCGACTGCTTTTCGGAAGATACCTCGCCGACCAGTTCAAACAGCTGGAGAATATAGCGGCTAAGCAAGGGCTGTCAACCACAATACATTATGCCACAGAAGTCAGCGATATTATTGATCTGCCCGAAGAATCGAAAGTACGGGTGATAGATGGCGACGGAGTAAATTATGATTTTGACAAGGTAGTGGTTTGTACCGGGCATCACTGGCCTAAAAAGCTGGAGGGCACAATTTCCGGCTATTTTGACTCGCCCTATCCGCCGTCTAAGCTGGCGTTCCGGGCTAACCATCCCGTAGCTATCAAAGGCTCTTCACTTACAGCCATCGATGCCTTGCGGACTCTCGCCCGGAAAAACGGCCAATTTGTTAAAAGTGAAAATGGACAATTAAGCTATAAGCTTAATCAGGACAGTTCGGATTTTAAATTGATTATGCATTCACGCAGCGGGCTGTTGCCGGCTGTCAGATTTCACCTTGAAGATTCGCATCTCGCAAAAGACTCCGTGCTAAGTGACGAAGAAGTCGACCGTGTACGGGATCAAAACGACGGCTTCCTGCCGCTGGAACATGTTTACCGCAGGAATTTCCTGGACGGCATTCGAACTAACAGGCCCGAGTTTTACGAAAAGATCAGAGATCTGTCACTGGAAGAATTTGTAGAAGAGATGATGGAATTGCGTGAAAGAGTTCCGCCATTTCAGTTACTTAAAGGGGAATATGCAGAGGCTGAAAAATCAATTGACCGCAGGCAATCAGTTTACTGGAAAGAGATGCTGGCCGTGCTGAGTTTTGCGATGAACTACCCTGCCAAATATTTTTCTGCCGAAGACATGCAACGATTGCAAAAAACGCTGATGCCCCTGATATCCATCGTTATCGCTTTTGCACCGCAGGGTTCTGTAGTTGAAATGATGGCGCTTCACGACGCTGGTGTGCTGGATATTGTCAGCGTTGGCGAAACAAGCTTCGTGGAGCCGCAGGAAAAAGGAGGAATTATCTACCATTATAAAGATGAAGACGGCAAAGATGTTGCTGCGCGATATGAAACATTTGTAGATTGTGTCGGTCAGCCGCACCTGCAATACCGGGACCTCCCTTACAACAGCCTGCTTACAAAACATACGGTAAGTCCTGCCCGGCTGAAGTTCCGTGATCAGATAAAAGGTCAGACTGAACTGGAAAGCGGAAATAAAAACGTCGTCAAAGGTCCGGATGGATTTTACTACCTGCAGGTTCCGGGTATTACTATTAACGATTATTTCCAGGTGGTAGACGCTTACGGAGCTCTTAACGAACGCATATATATGATGGCTGTTCCATATATAGGCGGATATAACCCGGATTATTCAGGTCTCGATTTCGGCGAAGCCGCGTCTGCGCGTATAATTAAAAGACTATTGAATGAGTAATTGGCATACAACTTGCAATTATTAAGTTAAAATAACTACACTATGGAAACTACAGAAAAAACAGTTGACGTACTCAACGACCTGATTGAAATTAATAATGACCGCGCAGCAGGCTTTTCAAAAGCATTGGCAGATATTAATGATGAGAACATTGATTTGAAAGCTTTATTCCAGGAATATTCGGAGCAAAGCCGCAAATTCAGCCAGGAACTCACAGCCTTAACAGCAACCCGCGGTGGCGACGTAGAAACTGG
The DNA here is from genome assembly GCF_009834875.1 of Hufsiella arboris. Taxonomy (GTDB): domain Bacteria; phylum Bacteroidota; class Bacteroidia; order Sphingobacteriales; family Sphingobacteriaceae; genus Hufsiella_A; species Hufsiella_A arboris. The sequence continues at coordinate 2,540 of NZ_WVHT01000014.1, forward strand.
CCACAGCGTTGCCGGAACATTACACCGCGCCTGGATCGATGTAAAATCCCTCTTCGGCGGCAGTGACCGTGAAAGCATTCTGGATGAAGCCGAAAGAGGCGAAGATGCTATCAAGAAAGCCTATCAAACTGCGCTTACTGAAGGCAATCTTACCGGAGAAGCCTTATCAACCGTCAGTGCTCAATCACAAGATATCAACCAGGCTCACGACGCTATCAAAGCATTGCGTGACACCGCAAAGTAAAAACACTACTGAGTTTAAAAGCTGCCTTGAAGGCAGCTTTTTTTGTTTATGCTCACATGGCAGCATTACCCCTAAAACTATATATGCTTCTTCTTGGCTCGAAAGCTCCGGGCCGCAATGTGGAGCAACATGACTTTTACTTCGGCATTGCCAGGGAGCTTCATGAACTGGTGCCCGATATCAAAACTTTCTGGCCGGAAGCCGGAAACAGCATCCACCTGGATGGCTGGCGCGAAGTGCACACTGTAAACGGCTACCGGGTAACCGTTGTTTCTAAACAGGAAGCAGCAGCCACGGGACCTAAACTATTCTTCATTAATCTCGGAGGTTACCGGGGCGGAATTCTTGAAGAGCAGCATTACACGGTACTAACTGTGAATGAAGATCGTGCTGACGCAGTACAAGCAGCGAAACAAACGATTTTTTACAGGCAACAATCGATTAAAGGAATGAAAGGAGCCAATGCGCATATCGACGAAAAATATGGAATTGATGTGGATGACATCTACCGGATCGAAGATATTTTACCTGCCGAACAAAAGAATCAGTACCATATCCATTTGTTACCGCAATCAAATTTACCCGAGGATACTATCCACCTGGGTTATCTTACGCTGGATAAGTTGTCTAAAGTTCGATCTTCACTGATGTAATATTAAAAGCTGGCACGATTTTGCATTGTTGAATGAACCAGGAAATTAACCAATCCGATAGCTGCACTTTTGCACCTAATATTTAATTTGGCTATATGTTTAAATACGACCTTAGCAACTGTGACCAGGAGCCTATCCACATACCCGGAAAAATACAAAGTCACGGCTTTTTAGTAGCGGTAAACGAAGATCTGGCAATCTCCTTTTGCAGCGAAAATGTCTTTACTTTTTTAGGTGTTAACGGCGCTTCGCTTCTTAATCAGCCTATTGAAGCCCTGGAAGCTTACTTGTCGCGCGAAAAAGCCGGTAGAGGGTACCTGCGTCAGTACATTTTGCTAAATGATGACGCGGAACTGTTTAAGCGAATGAATACGCAGGTATTTATAGGAAGCATATCGTTTAACCTGATAATAAACAGCGCCACCCCTTATTACCTGCTCGAATTTGAACCTGAGGCATCAAACCTCCAGGTAGATCTTCAACAGCAGGTGGGGCGTTCCCTATCCGAAATGCTGGCCGATAAACAACTTGACACACTACTTAAAAACGCTGCTGAACAAATACGCCGGATCATTCAGTATGACCGGGTCATGGTATATAAATTTCACGAGGATGGACACGGCGAAGTAGTTGCTGAGGCCCGTGATGAAAATTTGGAGAGCTGGATGGGTTTACACTATCCGGCCTCCGATATTCCGAAACAGGCCCGGGAACTTTACAAACAAAATCTTGTTCGCCTGATCGCGGACGTGTACTCAGAGCCGTCATCCATTCTTATAACAGCGGCAGGCAAAAACAGCACATCTTTAGACCTCACCTGCAGTACACTGCGGGCGGTATCACCTGTTCATATTCAGTACCTGAAAAACATGGGTGTGGCATCCAGCTTTAGTGTTTCAATCATGGATCAGGGTGCCCTCTGGGGGCTGATCGCCTGCCATAATTATTCGCCAAGATTTATCAATTTCCGGCAGCGGGAATCGGCCAAACTGATCGGGCAGGTCCTTTCTTCAGCCATTAGTTTTCGGCAGCAGGAAGAGCATCAGCAAAAGTCGGCACGGGCTCGCTCGACAGTTGAAACGATCACCCGCCAGCTTCTAAGAAATGTCCGCGTCCAGGAAGCGCTCATTAACGATGATGTTACCATGCAATCTGCGATTGAAAGTACAGGCGCCGCACTATATTTTGAAAACGAATTGCACACTACCGGTAATGTTCCGGAAAAATCTTTCATCGAAGATCTCATCACCTGGTTGGACGAAACGTCCTCGGAGGAAGTCTACCAAACATCAGGCTTATCTGCCGATTTACCAGAAGCGATTCGCTATAAGGATATAGCAAGTGGAATTTTAGCTTGCAAACTGTCGCAGGGATTAAAAGAATACATGATCTGGTTCCGGCCAGAGCTTATTACCACAGTTACCTGGGCTGGCAACCCGGAAAAACCTGTCGAAATCGACGAGCATGGACTAACCCACATTTCGCCTCGACATTCTTTTGATGCATGGTCGCAGGAAGTTAAAAATGCTTCCCTCGCCTGGACGGAATATGACATCGATGCAGCATTGTTATTAAGAGATGAAGTAAATTACTCTATCAGCCGCAGGGCTACGGAACTTCGCATATTGAATGAAAAACTCCGGGAAGCATACGCCGAGCTGGATACGTTCAGTTATACCATCTCCCATGACCTGAAGCATCCTCTTACGACAATAAAAAGCTATTCTCAGCTGATACACCGTGAGGCGGAGGCTGACTCCAAAATCCGGCAAATGGCTGGCCGCATCCAGGACGGCGCTGTAAAAATGCAGGTAATGATTGAAGAGGTGTTGCAATATTCTAAAATTGGCCAAAGCAAAACGGCAATCAAAGCAATAGATATGCGAAAGTTACTGGAGGATCTTCGTAATGACCTCCTGGTCGCTTCTGATAATCCAAAGCTGACAATAAATATTGGGAATACACCAGAACTGCATGGCGATGAAACCATGATCTCGCAGGTTTTTTCCAATTTGCTTGGCAACGCGGTTAAATATTCCTCGAAAACGGATCATCCCGCCGTTATCATTGGTGGAGAAGTTATGGACGAAAATACCATCAGTTATTCCGTTTCAGACAACGGCATTGGAATAGCTCCCTTGGAGCAAGAAAGGATATTTGATCTGTTTTCCAGGGCAAAGGAAGTAAATGAATTTGAAGGAACAGGCGTTGGCCTCGCTATTGTAAAACGCATCCTGGATAAACATTATGGGAAAATCCGGGTGGAAAGTCAGCCCGGGCAGGGATCTGTGTTTCATGTAATGTTCCGGAGGTATGACGCGGCCGAATTAACACCCTAACCATCATGCGAAGAAGGCAAAGAAATTACCCTGCCAGCACGAGCGAGGTTTATTTCAACAACTTTATTTTCTTTAACCACTTCGCTATTTCGGCCCGCGCCTGTTTTTCTTTTTCGCCCTTTATTACAAAATAGATCCCGTCTCTTTCTACTCCGCCTTTGGTTGAAAATCCCTCTGATATTTTGCTGTTCGGGCATAACTCTTTTACCGTTTGAAAAGTGCTGCCTATTCCGTAACCGGCATTGGTGTTAAACGGCACGACTGTTTTGCCGCTTAGATCATATTGTTTTAAGAAGCTTTTCATTGGCGGCGGCAGCTGCATGCCCCAGGTAGGAAATCCCACGAATATCACGTCATATTGCCCAATATTGTCAATTTTTGTTTTGAGGGGTGGTAAAAAGCCTGATGCGTTTTCGTTTACTACCTGGTCGACTATCGCCCGGTAATTTTCGGGATAAGGATTTACGAGCTCCAATGCCACCAGCGTTCTGTTGTATAATTTGAGCAATAGCTTTTGTGTTATTTGTTCGCGACAAGTACACGATCAGTGTTTTTTTTGGTGAAATAGTTTGTCCATTTAAGCATGCCGATGTTACACAAAAGCTAATCAGGCAGCAGTAAAAGATTGCTTTTTTCATTTTGATATAGTTGCCTTTGCGTGATTAGTGTCAATGCTGTTGTTGCCGGTTATGATTATTGCCGCTCATCTTAACGGCCCTTAACAACGTTGAAAACGTGAGTGAGCCCATCTTCCATTTGCCGTTTTCTTTAAGATATACTTCGGTTACCATAAAACCATGGGTGACCTCGTTTCCACCGACTACCGCCAGCAAGTCAATGTCATTTAACAGGATGGCCGTGTTGCCAAAGATATTTACCGATGCGCCATAAACTTCCGCTTTCTTATACCAGATGCCGCCGCTTTTAATAACGTCAAGCTCCTGGGACTTTCCCCAGCTTCCGCCCATGTGGACAAATACACATTTCTCATCAAACAATCCGTTTAGCGCCTCCGTGTTTTTGTCTGACATCCATTGCCATTTGGTTTTGGAAAGATCAAGTATTTCCTGTTCTTCTTTTGTTGTGCTGATTGCTGCCGAACCCGGTAATTTGGCCTGGGCATGTAATAATTGTACGTAAACTATGCACAGGAACATTCCGATAATTGCTTTTTTCATGGTTTTAGTTTTAAATTATAGTTGGTTTTAGTTTATTTTAATTATGGTCCTTATTGATTTCCTCAATTTCTATTTTTTTATCTGATGTGTATCCCGCACGCTGCTGAATGTAAGTGCAAGCAATTTCCAGGCGTTATTTTGTTTTTGATATACCTCGGTTACCGTAAATTCAGTTACTGCGTCACTACCCCGTACCTCGGCTGTCAGCGTAATCCGGCTCCAAACGATGGCCGTTTGTCCTGATATTTCTACCGCTACATCATGAATGTTAGCATTTTTATACCAAATTTTCCCGGTTTTAATAATATCAAGCTCCTCATCCTTTTTCCAGGTACCGCTCATGTGGACAAATTTTGATTTATTGTCGAAGAGTGGTTCAAGTTTGTCCACATTTTTATCAGCCATCCATTGCCATTTACTATTGGAAAGATCAAGTATTTCCTGTTCTTCTTTTGTTGCGCTGGTTGCTGTCGAACCGGGTAACTTGGCCTGGGCACTTGCTGATTCCACACCTGTGATCACCATGAACACTGCAATAATGGTTGCTTTCATAATTTTAAGTTTATCAATTGATTTAGTTTCTTATTAGATCGAGTGTCGAAAACTTTCACTGCCACTCTTTCAAAAACTCAGTAAAAGCGTCTTTAAATTGTTCCGTCACTGGTATGGTTGTCTCACCGATTTGTACGGTATTTTTAGTTACTGATTTAACAGCATCCCGGGAAACGATATAGGACCTGTGAATACGAAGGAAACCAGCAGGAGAAAGCTTTTCCTCCAGGTTTTTCAAACTGGTCAAAGTAAGCAGGGGCTTCTCCTGGTTTTTTAGAAAAAGCTTTACATAGTCTTTTAGCCCTTCGATATAAAGGATGTCCTCGGTGCTGATCTTGACGAGCTGGTAATCGACTTTTAAATAGATATAACTTCTTTCAGCCCGACGCCGGCTGGGCGCGATATCTCCGCTCGTATTACTGCTATTTAATAGTTGAAAATAATCATAAGCTTTTCCTGCCGACTTAGTAAAATCAACAAAACTGAATGGCTTCAACAGGTAGTCCAGCGCATCCACTTTGAAACCTTCCAATGCGTACTGGTCATAAGCGGTTGTAAAAATGATCCTCAGGGACTTTTTTCTTTCTGATTGCTCAATAATTTTAGCAAGTTCTACGCCGCTAAGGTCGGCCATGCGAATGTCCAGGAAAATTAACTGGATATCTTTTTGCTCGTGGATGGCTTTCAGTGCATCAATGGCGTTTGTATAAGTAGCCTTCAGGTTGAGGAATGAAGTTTGTTCAATATATGACCGAACCAGGTTGAGTGCAACAGGTTCATCGTCGACCGCTATACAGTTGATTCTCATTTTAGAAGCAGTGTTAAGATTACTGTATAATCATTGATACCTGGCTCCCTGTATACCTCAAGTGTATATTTGCCCGGATATAATAAGTCGAGCCGGCGCCTTGTATTCATCACACCGATCCCGTTGCTTTCTTCCAGATATCTTGATTTCTCTTCAAAAAGTGAATTTTTCACCTCAAGCTTCAATTGGTTGGCCGACTGACTTATATCAATATAAATGTAGCTCGGGTGTACTGAACTGACGCCATGCTTAAACGCGTTCTCGATAAACGGAAGAAATAACATCGGGGCTATTTCGTAATTTTGCATGCCTTCTTGTTTCTCATAGATAATCTGAACATTTTCAGTCAGGCGCAATCGCATCAGGTTTATATAATCTTCAATAAACTTAAATTCCTTTTCAAGGTCTGTCAGGTCATTTTTAGTTTCATATATCACATACCGCATCATATGCGACAAGGTGTAAATGGCATCTTTCGACGCCGCGGGATTTGTATCGGCAAGCGCATAAATGGTGTGCAGAATATTAAAAAAGAAATGAGGGTTAATCTGTGCTTTCAATAATGACAGTTCGGTGTTAACCCTGTCGCGTTCCGTTGCTTGAAAAGCAATTTGATCCAGCTCTATTTTTCTAGAAATAGCTACAATTGAACTTATTCCGAGCATTACCAAAGCAGACAAAAGCGTCCATAGATTGTCAAAACCGTGATTATCCGACTCTTTCTTATTAAAAGTCCTCATAACAGCTCTTTTGGAACCGGTAAGGTCGTCCAGCCAATGATTTAAATAAACAACCAGTACGAGGATGGCGATAAGAATAACCAGGAATGACAGAACTTTATTTTTGTACAAAAGCTTTGGAGCCAGAACCAGTAGGTTCAAATAAAATAAACCTCCCCATAAAACGTGAATAAGTACCTGTTTAACCCAAAATTCGTTTGGAAGACTTATAGGCCAGGTCAGGGGAAACAACATAAGTGCTATCAGCCCGGCCACAATGTAAAAGTGAATCGAGAAGAAACTTCTTTTTAAAGCAGAAAGAATCATGTGGTTGCTTTTAGTAAAAATAGCATTAAAAAGTGTGCTTCGTTTTCAGGCGAAACACACCTAAATTACTCCAATATAATTCACCTAGCCCTTCCTACAGGGATATTGCAAATCAATTGCTTATTTTAATATAAAAAGCACCTAATAGACGGTTATGGAAATAAAATCGATGGAATGGCATATTTCGTCTACGACACCGTTTTAACCGGATAATAAAAGATGAACAACTTTCACCATCGATTTTAATACAAGTTTGGTCTATTCTTTTTGCCAAACGATCTATTACGGAAAAATGATTTATTGAATTTGTTTTGCTTTGATCCAAATCATAGGCAAAATGAAACAGCTTCAGGGTAAATTTTATTCACTATTCACGTCGGTTAATTCGCTGACGAGCATTGCTATCATCTTTTTAATGTTATTTAGCGCGTCCGTTAAGGGGCAAAACCCTGCAAGTGTTTCGCAGCCTGGTGCAGAACAAGGCAATGGAAGCATAACAGGTGTTGTCGTTGATTCGCTTACCAACAAACCGTTGGATTATGCCTCGGTCAGTCTCTTTAAAACGGGTAATGCGAAGCCATTGAGCGGTAGTTTGACTGACGCGAAGGGAGCATTCAGAATTGCCGGTTTGCAGCCCGGTGAATACCGCCTGCAGATTGCATTTCTAGGTTATTTAAGTAAAAATATAGATAAGATATCCTTAACACCATCAAGGATAACCGTAAACATTGGGCAGGTAATCGTGGCGCCAAGCGCAAAAATGCTGAATGCAGTGCAGGTGACAGGGCAAAAAGACCTTATTGAAAACCGGATCGATAAACTCGTCTTTAATGCCGAAAAAGATGTCACCAGCACGGGCGGAAACGTAAGCGACATACTGAGAAAAGTGCCGATGGTATCGGTTGACATGGATGGCAATGTGGCATTGCGTGGAAATCAGAATGTACGTATACTCATTAATGGCAAACCCTCAGGCGCACTGGTGACAAATGCAGCAGATGTTTTGAAATCGATGCCGGCAGACCAGATCAAGAACGTCGAAGTGATCACGGCGCCATCTGCGAAATATGATGCGGAAGGGTCGGCGGGTATTATTAATATCATTACCAAAAAGAAAAATGTGGCCGGCTTCAGCGGCTCAGTTACAGGCAGTGTGGGTACCAGGCAAAGCAACCAGAGCGCTAATTTCAATCTCAACAAAAACAAACTTAGCGTTTCGGCTAATTTCGGATATAACGCAGGATGGCCACAGACAACCTACAACTCTTTCAGCAGTCAGAACACCGACTTAGGAACGATATCCTCCTCGAATGGTGAAAACACGTCGAACCGGCACTTCACCAACGGCTCCGCGTCGCTGGGTTTTGATTTCAACGACAACAACAGTATATCTTCCTCGTTCAGCACCCGGGGCGGCGCGTTTAAAAACAGCGGCAGCGCTACAAGCAGCAACATTTCTGGCCAGGAGGATGAGGTTAATTACACCGCCATTACAAGCAATGAATTTAAGATGTCCAATTTTGACTGGAATAATGATTTTACCCACAAATTTAAAAAGCAGGGGGAAGAAATCAGTATTGCCGGACAATGGACGCACGGCGTAACTGATGTGAATTACCTTTCGGAATACTCGGCATTTGCGCAAAACCAGCGCGCTGCCAACGATGGTACCAATAACGAATATACCATACAAGCTGATTACGTATTGCCCATTAACAAGACTTTTAAGCTTGAAACCGGGGCTAAGTCTATTTTAAGAAGGATAAAAAGCGAGTACGATTATTTTAACCCGGATGCTACCGGCGCTTATGTGTTCAATAGCGCAACATCAAACACATACGATTATGACCAGGATGTTTATTCCGGCTATGGCCTGTTGACAACCACGTTGAAGAAGGGATACACCATTCAGTTTGGCGCAAGGCTCGAAAACACGAGGATAAGTGGTAACTCAGGTAATGTAAATGCCGGCCTCTCACCTTTCGAGAATAATTACACCAATTTTATACCGAGCTTTGTTGTTTCCAAAGCTCTTACACCCACCCAGACCCTGAAACTGAGTTACAGCAAACGCATTCAGCGCCCAAGCCTTCAATATCTGAACCCATTTCTTAACACCAGCAACCCGCTTAATCAATCACAAGGCAACCCGGAACTCGCGCCTGAAATAACGCAGACCGTCGAGCTTAACTATTCTACCTTTATTAAAGCCATGACCATTAATGCATCGGTCTATTACCGGAGAACGGACGATATCATTGAAAGTTACGTAACAACTGTCCCGTATACGACGATTGATAATGCAGGCAATACGGTAACCCGCGACGTTTCTTTAACCAATTTTCTTAACGTCGGAAATAATAATTCGATCGGCACGAGCTTATTTGGTTCTTTACAATTATTCAAAGTACTGACCATGCGCGGAAACATCAACGCGTATACCTATAAACCGCAGGTTATAAGCAGCCTTCAAACCGGCAACCAGTCAACATATATTCAGTACAACGCATTTATCAGCAGCACGGTAAAGCTTAGTAAAACCGTTAATGCGGAAACTTTTCTTATTCAGAACTCGCCCAGAAGAACATTCCAGGGAACCAATCCATCGTTTAATCTATTTGTCGTAGGTGCGAAAATGGACGTCATGAAAAAGAAGGGGTCCATTGGTTTAAACATGACCCAGCCGTTTCAAGACTACAAAAATTTCAACTCCAGTATAAACAGCGGGGCTCTTACTCAGCATAACAGCTTTTCTGTGCCATTCAGATCGTTTGGGGCAAGCTTTACATATAACTTTGGTAAATCCACCCTTGGCCCTCAAATGCCAAGAAAGAAACGTGGCGTTAGCAACGACGATCTTAAACAAGGCGACGGCAATGGAGGCCAGGGCGGACAAAACGGAAATTAATCAGTTAATTTCCGCCAACAGATTATTTCACACTGTTATACTCCGCGTCGGTTACCCTTTGCAGCCATACGGTTTTATTGATTGCGCCTTTAGTGCTCGCAGCAATATAAGTAAACGTGCTTTTAGGTGAAGCGCCATGCCAGTGTGTTACGCCGGGAAGACATTTAATAACATCGCCTTTATGAACTACCTGGATCGGTTTGCCTTTTTCCTGGTAATAACCAGTACCTTCTGTAATCATCAGGATCTGCCCGGCCGGATGGATATGCCAGTCTAATTTGGCACCCGGCGCAAAGGTGGCGGTGGCAATTCCGACATCGATCACACTGTCGGCCTTGTTTAATTCGGTAAGCCAAACATCCCCTGTGTGGTTGTCGGTTTTAGACAGTTCGCCTTTCGGAAAAATAGCGGTGCTTTGCGCCGCGGCGCTCGCCGACACTAGTACTCCTGATAAGATTAACGCATACAATACTTTCTTCATGATTCGTGGTTTTTATAAATATTAAGTCTCTATCGAGGTATAGCATCCGGCTTTATGCCGGCGAATATCAGGTCGACATCAAGCAGCTGCAGCGACTTTACCATACCCTTCGTTACTTCTTTATATTTTTTGAAATGAGCCGTTTGACGGTGGGCCTCATAAGCCGCGCTATCTGCATATATCTCCATCACAGTTACCTGGTTAGGCTTCAGTTTGTCTGCAACAGAATAAAGCATCAATACACCGGGCTCTGTCCGTAACGAAGTTTCGCCTACTTCTTTTACTGCAGCTTTGTATTTGTCCACCTGTCCAGGATCAATCTCTATAAGGGCCATCCTGACCATTTGTTTCTTATTTTGAGCGATAGCGTTACTCATTGTCATGATTAAAAGAATGGTTACCGCAACTTTTACGGATGCCCGGATACTGTTTATCTTTCTCATTTGATACTTTGTTATTGCTTATCCGGTGCCAATTCACCATACCAATAAGCTGCTGTAACCCCACCGTCCATCAGAATATCACTGCCGGTTATAAATGCACCGTCCTGCCCCATCAGCAAAGCGCCAACGTTTCCAACTTCATCGGGTGTGCCGGCTCTTCCTGCGGCAGACAGACTGATCATCCGACGATAGCCTTCGCCACGCGGCCCCGACAGCTCATCCTTCGCCAGCGGTGTAATAATAATTCCGGGGCTTATAGCATTGATACGAGCCCCGCGTTTGCCCCATCTTACCGCCTCAGCCATAACACGCAGTGAATTCCCTCTTTTTGACAACTGATAGGCGTGCAGTGAATCTTTCACCCGGTCCGGCCGGAGAAAATCGAGAGAAAGCAGTTCATCGGCAGGTGTAACAGCAAGCGCCTTGTCCTGCTCCGGCGTTAAGGCCGGCAGGCGGTGGCCCGATTGCGAAGCAATAACGACTCCCGACCCACCCCTGGCTATTACTTCGCCAAACTCTTCAAGTACAAGTGCGTTACCATACATATCCACCTGAAGTATAGTGGAAGGCGATGCCTGCGACGGCGATACGCCCGCGGCTTGAATGAGCCCTGTAATGCTTCCAATAGCCGCAGCAGCTTCGACCAGCTCGTGAACAGACTTGCGGGAAGATATATCCACCGCTGCGGTGCTTACTTCAAAGCCAGCTTCGCTCAAAACCTTTGCGGCAGCTTCGGCGTTTTCCTTTACCAGGTCGGCAAGCAGAACGTGTTTACCGGTGCTTACCCTCCGTGCGATTGCCTGGCCAATAGAGCCCGCACCGATTACTACTATCACCTGTTTCATTATAGATGCCTTAATTATTAACGATTGATCATTTTACGCGCCTGCTCCGAATAACGCTGACCCTGTATCTCGATGTTTGACAGTGCCGCGTTGATTTGATCGAGATCAACGCCGTTAAGACTAATTGACACCGATCCAAGATTTTCTTCCAGGCGGTGCAATTTGGTTGTACCCGGAATAGGCACTATCCATGGCTTCTGAGCAAGCAGCCAGGCCAGCGCGATTTGCGCGGGACTCGCACTTTTTTCGGCAGCAATATTTGTCAGCAGATCAACCAAAGCCTGGTTTACTTTCCGGTTCTCTTCCGAAAAACGCGGCACCGTATTGCGGAAATCAGTTTGATCAAACGTGGTATTTTCGTTGATCTTACCAGTCAGGAAACCCTTTCCAAGCGGACTGAAAGGCACAAGGCCAATTCCCAATTCTTCCAGTGTTGGAATGATCTCATTCTCGGGCTCACGCCACCAAAGCGAGTATTCACTCTGCAACGCTGTAACAGGTTGAACAGCATGTGCTTTACGAATAGATTGTACACCCGCTTCTGACAGGCCAAAGTGTTTTACCTTTCCTTCGCTTATCAGATCCTTAACTGTTCCCGCTACATCTTCCATCGGAACGTTCGGATCTACACGATGCTGATAAAACAGATCAATAACATCTGTTCTCAAACGTTTTAATGCGGCCTCTGCAACTGCCCGGATATTTTCCGGGCGGCTATCAACACCTAAAGCAGTTTTCCCTTCTTTAAAACCGAATTTAGTCGCGATCACGACCTTGTCACGGTATGGCGCCAGTGCTTCGCCAAGCAGTTCCTCGTTGGTAAACGGGCCGTATGCTTCGGCCGAATCAAAAAAGGTTACTCCGCGTTCAACAGCCGCATGAAGCAGTTTGACTGCATCTTTAGTATCTGTAGCTGGACCATAACCAAAGCTCAGTCCCATACAACCCATTCCTAAAGCAGATACTTCCAGTCCGCTTTTTCCCAATACTCTCTTTTCCATGTTCTTTTTAATTATTGTATTCCTCTTCAGTAACCTGCTCCATCCATTCCACGGGAGAGCCATTCTCTTTTTCCTGGACAGCAATATGGCTCATAGCAGTAGCAGCAGTTGCGCCATGCCAATGTTTTTCATTCGGTTCAAAGTAAACCACATCGCCCGGAAAAATATTTTCTTTGGTATCACCCTCACGTTGTACCCAGCCTGCCCCGGTGGTAACTATTATCGTTTGACCAAACGGGTGAGTATGCCAGGCAGTTCGAGCGCCAGGTTCAAACGTAACCAGCGCCATAGACACACGGGCTGGCGCAGGCGGTTCATTTAATGGGTCAATACGTACAGCGCCAGTAAAATATTCGGCAGGTCCTTTCCCTGATGGCCTGGATCCTATTCGTTGGATTTTCATAGATTGTTAGCTAGTTAATTATTCAATTTCCTTTCTCCCAGCCATTTTACCATCGCCGGATCGCGGTGATCAAAGAAGCTGCTTGTGTTAGTGTCCAAACTTTTGATTGCTGCCATGTCTTCGGAACTTAGCTTAAAATCGAAAACATTAAAATTCTCTTCCATTCGTTCTTTACGGACAGATTTGGGAATAGCAACCACGCCTCTTTGCGTCAGCCAGCGAAGAATTACCTGGGCAATGGATTTGCCGTGCTTATCGGCAATGTTCTTTAACAACTCATTTTTGAAAATGTCATTTTTACCTTCAGCAAAAGGGCCCCAGGATTCGATCTGCACGTTGTTCTCTTTCATGAAAGCATGCGCGTCATGCTGCTGATGAAACGGATGGGTTTCCACCTGGTTAACGGCCGGAACAATTTCATTATGAATAATCAAATCTATTAGCCTGTCCGGTTGAAAGTTGCTGACTCCGACCGCCCTGACTTTTCCTTCTTTGTACAGTTCTTCCATGGCTCGCCATTCATTGTACACATCGCCAAAGGGTTGATGGATCAGGTACAGATCAAGGTAATCCAATTGCAGTTTTTTTAATGAGTTTTCAAATGCCTTTCTGGCACCTTCGTACCCGTTTGATTGTATCCAAAGCTTAGTAGTGATAAACAATTCGTCTCTGGCTACGCCGCTGGACTTGATCGCTTTACCAACGGCTTCTTCGTTCATGTATGATTGTGCCGTATCGATCAGCCTGTAACCGGTTTCTAAAGCATCTGCCACACTTCTTTCACATTCGGCAAGATCTGTAACTTGAAAAACGCCGAATCCAAGAACGGGCATTTCTATGCCATTATTTAATTTTATTTTTTCCATAGCTTCAAGAACTTAAACAATTTAAACGGGTACTCTCTTAATTCTGTTTTCGCCTCTAAGTCGCCTCAGAGTTCTTTTGATTTTGCTCCTTTACGGTGTTAGCGTAGATTCCCCGATGTAATGGCTTTTTCGATCACGTCCAATCTCGCTTTTTTGGGATCAGGTTCGCCGATTAACGAAGCATCAGCTCAAACTCGAGATTACTAAGTTCTTTTAGCAGGTATTTCAACAAGTTGCGCAATGACTGCTGTTTACATCATGATCACTTCACAAAAGTCTTACCTTTTATCTGCCTGAATATGATACAGATTACGGATGTTTATACCATTATTACTGATCGGGTTACGCCCGGTAGTCATCGATCGAATATTGTCGTATTTTTGATTTAAACAGAAGATGATATGGATATAATGCGGCGTTTCAATACGATTAGTGATTATAATGCTTTCAACAATAACGAGACTAAGCACCCATTGATCAGTGTGGTCGATCTGTCAAAGGCCAACCCGCGACAAGGCTCCCGGATGTATTTTGGCTTTTACACTATTTTTCTGAAAGATGTAAAATGCGGCGACCTGGTATATGGAAGGGATACCTACGATTACCAGGAAGGAACCCTCGTTTTTCTTGCACCAGGACAAGTAGCCGGTATAAACAGCAATGGAGAAACTTACCAGCCAAAAGGCTACGCGCTGGTGTTTCATGCCGACCTCATACATGGCACTTCCCTTGGCCGCCGTATCCAGGAGTACACTTTTTTTGGCTATCAGTCGAACGAAGCACTTCATTTATCCGAGCGTGAAAGAAAAATTGTTTTGGATTGCTTTTCGAAGATCGAATATGAGCTCGATCGTTCCGTTGATAAACACAGCAAAAAATTGATTGCTGCCAACATTGAATTGCTTCTGGATTATTGCGTACGCTTTTACGAACGGCAGTTTATTACCCGCGACCATGTAAACCAGGGTATCCTCGAACGGTTTGAGAACCTGTTGAATAATTATTTCAGTTCTGAAAAGCCTCAAACCATCGGACTGCCTACCGTTGCCTTTTGTGCCGATCAGCTCAATTTATCTTCTAATTATTTTGGCGATCTTGTAAAAAAAGAAACCGGCAAAACAGCCCAGGAATACATTCAAGCTAAATTGATCGACACAGCTAAGGAAAAGATCTTTGATGCGAATAAGACGGTTAACCAGGTTGCTTACGAGCTGGGTTTCAAATATCCGCAGCATTTTGCCCGTTTGTTTAAGAAACGCGTTGGCCAAACACCCCAGGAATACCGCAGTTTAAACTAGCATTGAAAACTACCTGAGTAACCGGATGAAAAACTTAGCTTACCTGATATTACCTTGCTGTATATTTTTTTTAAGCGGTGTGCATAAGACAAGCGCTCAGCCATCAACGACTTATGCCCGGGATTTGAGCAGTAAGCATAAAAGCATCGTCGATATTAGTTCGCTTGCCGCCAGGGGAAATCTAACAAAACTTAATCCGGCTGTCCATAATGGATTGAACGCCGGCCTGACAGTTAACGAGATCAAAGAGCTGATGGTTCATCTGTCGGCATATTGCGGTTTTCCACGAAGTTTGAATGCCATCAATACGTTTATAGCAGTATCAAACGAGAGAAAAGCAAAGGGGATCACTGATCCAATTGGCGCACAGCCCACCGCAATGAGCACTACGGCAAATAAGTATGAAACAGGGAAGAAGAACCTGGAGATGCTAACCGGCCGTGCGGAAAGCGGAACTAAAACCGGCTATGGAGCTTTCGTTCCGGCCATCGATACTTTGTTGAAGGAACACCTTTTTGCCGACATATTCGGCAGAGGGGTATTGACGAACCTGGAACGTGAGCTTATAACCGTCTCTGCCTTATCAAGTCTTGGCGGAGTGGAGTCACAGCTGCAGGGACACTTATCGATCAGTATGCGTTTAGGCTGGACTGAAAAGCAGCTCGGCCAGATGCTGAACATCGTCGAATCTAATATTGGAACAGAAGAAGCAAATGCAGCAAGAACGGTCTTAACCGGAGTTGTGGCATCAGGAACAAAGCCAGATTAATCTGGCTATTGTCGATATTTTACGTTGACTAATTAAACGGCTATCATATGATAAATTTGAATGTCAATCAGAAAACTTACCAGATTGATGCAGATCTGAATATGCCATTGCTATGGGCAATACGGGATATCATCGGCTTAACCGGTACAAAATACGGCTGCGGTGTTGCGCAATGCGGAGCCTGCGTTGTTCATTTGAATGGCGAAGCTGTGCGTTCATGCGTGACGAAATTAAGTCGTGCTGCAGGACAAAAGATCGTAACGATTGAAGGGTTGTCTGAGAACAACAATCACCCGGCTCAGCTCGCCTGGAACGAAGAAAATGTACCGCAATGCGGTTATTGCCATTCCGGGCAGATCATGTCGGCAGCGGTGTTATTACGTGAAAATCCCAATCCCTCCGACGCGGATATTGATAGTGCAATGGCGGGTAACATCTGCCGTTGCGGAACCTACCTGCGCATCCGCAAGGCAATTCACCTTGCAGCGGAATTGCAAAGAAAGGAGGCGGCAGGAAAATGACACGGCAAACAAAAAGCAAGAGATACCTGCACTCAGTGAAGGCTTTCGCGGTTATAGGTGTGCTGCTGTCTGTGATCGGCGTGATGGCTTTTGCGCTGGATAATGGCAAAGAAAAAACAGTTGAGTCAGAATCATCACTGCCTGCTTTCAAAAAAGACAGCATTACATCCGTTAAAGCATTTAAGCAGGTATACACCGTTTTAATAAGTCCGCGTTGTATGAATTGCCACCCTTCAGGAAATATTCCGTTGCAGGGCGACGACAGCCATCTGCACGAAATGTCGCCTCAAAGAGGTACAGACGGAAAGGGCGTTTACGCCATGAAATGCTCGAACTGTCATCAGCCTACTAATACTCCCGGACTGCATACTCCGCCGGGCAACCCGAACTGGCATTTGCCTCCAGCTGATATGAAAATGGTATTTCAAGGCCGGACACCAAGCCAACTGGCCAAACAGTTAATAGATCCGAAGCAAAATGGCCATAAGGACATGAAGAAACTGATTGAACATGCGGATGACGGCCTTGTATTAGCAGGCTGGAACCCTGGAGAAGGAAGAACACTGCCACCAATGAGCCATGCTGAATTTAAAAAGGCCTGGATCACCTGGTTGACAACCGGTGCCTATGCACCGAAAGGAAAGTAATAAGA
The DNA here is from genome assembly GCF_009834875.1 of Hufsiella arboris. GTDB lineage: Bacteria > Bacteroidota > Bacteroidia > Sphingobacteriales > Sphingobacteriaceae > Hufsiella_A > Hufsiella_A arboris. Next base: position 19,547 of record NZ_WVHT01000014.1, read on the forward strand.
ATAACAAAACACTTAACTCACCTACTCATGAGTACAAGTAATATTTCGAGAAGACATTTTTTAAGGGCTGCGGGACTCACCGGTACGGCCCTTTTTGTCGGCCTGTACTTTCCGTCAAACGGCGAGGAAGCTAAATTGGCAACTGCATCTGCAGCGGAAACATCCGATATCGAATTAAATGCCTGGGTGCATATTGATACAAACGGCAAGGTTACCATCTTTAGCCACCGGGCAGAAATGGGCCAGGGCGCCTTCCAGAGTGTTCCGCAAATCGTCGCTGAAGAACTTGAAGTAAATCTGAAAGATATTACTATTCGCTTCGCGCAAGGCGACCGGGAAAAATACGGTAACCAGGTAACCGGTGGCAGTTCGACAATCCGCGGTTCCTATAAAAACCTTCTTAAACTGGGTGCGTCGGCACGTGAGATGCTGATCATGGCAGCTGCCACAAAATGGCAGGTATCTGTAGCTGACTGTTATGCCGAATCGGGACATGTTATCCACCGCCCTTCCGGAAAGAAATTTCACTATGGTGAGCTGGTGGAAGCTGCGTCGAAGCTCGAGGCGCCAAAGGATATCGTGTTAAAGAAGCGATCAGATTATAAACTGATTGGTAAGCCATTAAGCCGGCAGGACAGCCCGTTAAAAACAAACGGTACAGCCGTATTCGGGTTGGATAAAAAATTGCCTGGTATGCTGTATGCCGTGGTTGAACGGAATCCGCGCCTTCGGGGTAAGCTGGTTAGCTTCGATGCAAGTGCTGCGCTTAAAGTGGCCGGCGTGAAGAAAGTTTTCAAGGTTCAAACCGGGGTTTTCCAAACCTTCAGAGATGGTGTCGCCGTTGTGGCCGACAGCACCTGGGCAGCAATACAGGGACGAAAAGCGTTGAAAATAGAATGGGACGACAGTGGTTTTGAGCACATGAGTACCGCTGAGATCTACAGGCGGCAAAATGACTTATTGAAAAACCAGGAAGGGTTATCCGCAAAAAAACAAGGCGATCCGGATGAAATACTGGCTTTGGCTGCCCAAAAACTTGACGTTGTTTATGAAACGCCTTACCAGTCGCACAGCGCGATGGAGCCACTCAATTGCGTTGCACACTACCAGGAAGATAAAATAGAAATATGGGGACCAATACAAGCGCCCGAGTGGGTACAGGATTATATCTGCGGACAGTTTAAGCTACCTAAGGAAAAGGTCGTGGTCAATATGACATTTTTAGGCGGTGGTTTTGGCAGGAAAGCATTTATGGATTATCCCCATGAGGCCTGCCTGATTTCAAAAGAAATAAATGCGCCAGTACAGGTCGTTTGGACGAGGGAAGACGATATGACACAGGGCCCCTACCGTGCGGGCATTTCTTACCGGTGCCAGGGTGCGCTCACAAATGGCCAGCTCAGTGCATTGAAGTTTAAAATGGCCGGACAAAACATCGGGCATTGGATGGGTGCACCTAAAGATCAGCCTAACCGCAGCACGACAGAAGGTTTTCTGGCGCCCTATTATGAAAGTATAAAGAATGTCAGCTTTTCGGATATCCCTTTCGAGATACCGATTCCAAATGTCTGGTGGCGTTCAGTTTACGCGTCAACCAACGGTTTTGCGTACGAAAGCCTGATCAACGAGATGGCCCACCTGGCAAAAAAAGATCCGCTTGAGTTTAGAAGAGATTACTTGAAAGATGAGCGATCCAGGAAGCTGATCGATAAAATGGAGGAGCTTTCCGGCTGGAAAGAAAAAAAGAACGGAGAAGGCTTCGGGTTGGCGATTACAGAATGTTTTGCTACAACAGTGGGCCAGGTTGTTAAGGTTTCGCGTAAAGCGGACGGAAAGATCAAGATAGATAAAGTTTGGGCAGTGGTCGATTGCGGCTGGTATGTAAATCCTGATATTATTCATGCCCAGGTTGAAGGGTCTGTTTTAATGGCATATGCAGCGGCAACTATTCATCAAATCACCTTTAAAGATGGGTTGGTAGAACAAAAAAACTTCTATAACTATTTAATGCCAAGGATCAGCGACATGCCGAAAGTTGAAGTGCATGTGATGGAAAACGATGAAAATGCGGGCGGCGTCGGCGAACCGGGACTTCCGCCATTTACGCCGGCGCTCACCGAAGCTATTTTTGACCTCACAGGAAAACGCATCAGGAAGCTGCCATTTGATATGGATAACGTATAAACGCAATATGTTAATGAGCGGCGAAGTAATCCTAACAATCAGATTATCGTCCAGGTGTTGTCACTGAACGCCAGTCTGCTGACAAGCAGGGAGTCGAAGTGCAGACTTAAACCAAGCCATTTCAAACTTTTTAACTATTCCTTTAAAGTGTTTTACGTATACTAGTACAAAGCAAGCCAGATGATAAAAAACTACTTAAAAATAGCCGGGCGTAATCTTTGGAATCATAAGTTTTACACTTTTATTAACATGTTCGGGCTGGCTTTGAGCATTAGCTGCAGCATAATTCTATTCAAGTTTATAACCTATCATCTAAGTTTTGACAACTACCATCACGATTCTAAACAGATTTACAGGGTTGTACACAGATTGACATTCGATGATGGCATCCCACTGTATGATCAGGGAGCACCGCTGGCGCTGGCAAAGAATATTGCAGCTAAAAACCCAAAAGTAGTGGATGTAGGCGTGTTGCTTAGAATGCACGATATCAATGTTATAATTCCTCAAAATGATGTCGCCGGGAAAAAAATGTTTGCCGAGCATGAAAACATCGCCATTACCGACGGTCACTTTTTCAATCTTTTCGATTATCAATGGGAACAAGGAAACAAAAACACCTCCCTTTCGGAACCCAACACCGTAGTTTTAAGTCATGGTTTAGCGGAAAAATATTTCGGGAGCCAGGATGTTATCGGGAAAACCATTAAGGTTGATAACAAAAACATCTTTAGAGTGACAGGGGTAGTAAAAAACCATCCAGCCAATACTGATATCAATTCGGATATATTCCTGTCATTATCAACGCTAAAATCTATTTACCCCGAAGTTGCAGATGCCATGCAAGACGATTGGGGTTTTATCAATTCCACCAATTCTGTTTACGTTGCTTTGCGCGAAGGCGTTAACCCGCAGATTATCGAGAGCGATATCGCTAACATGAACAGGAAAGCACAGGGAGCGATGGCAAAACCCTACCATTTTATGATGCTTCCCTTAAGCGAGATGCATTTCGACAGCCGCTTTGCGGGTGTTATCCAGCGATCGTTATTAATTACGCTGGGCGTCATTGGCTTATTACTTGTAATTATCGCCTGTGTCAATTTTGTCAATCTGGCTACTGCGCAAAGTTTAAAAAGGGCAAAAGAAATAGGTACACGAAAGGTTTTAGGTAGCTCACCGCTGGCTATTTTTATACAATTTATTTCTGAAACAGCCTATATCGTGTTCCTTGCTACGCTATTCTCTTTTATAATAGTGTCGATCATTGTACCGGTTTTAAATAACTGGTTACAAACTCAGTTTACTCTTAACATTTTAAATGATTACCGGCTTCTGATCTTCATTGGAATGGCTCTGCCAATTATCATATTGGCCGCCGGATCGTACCCGGCACTTCTTTTAAGCAGCGTCAACCCTCTCAATGCTTTGAAGAACCAGCTAAACAACGAATTGCAGACTGCGGGCTTTACCCGGAAAGGACTGATTATCGTACAAAATGTAATAGCGCAGGTACTCATCATCAGCACTATATTAATAACCATGCAGGTTCGGTATCTCAAAACCACTGATCTCGGTTATAATAAAAATTCGGTGCTATTATTTCCACTGCCAGATAACGATAAAGGCAAAACCGATTTCCTGCGCAATCAACTTTTGTCAGACCCTGCTATAAAAGATATTTCCTATTGTTACCGGGCGCCATCTTCAACAGCGGATAAAGGCGGTTCTATTAAATTCGATACCCGCGATTGGGAAAAGTTTGTTGGCCGTACCATAATGGGCGATGCCAGTTATGTTAAAACTTTCGGTATACAGTTAATTGCCGGCCGCAATATTGCGGAGAGTGACACCGCCCGCGAGTATCTTGTCAATGAATCGCTTGTAAAAAACTTAGGTATTAAAGATCCGCAGCAAGTTATCGGCAGGCAGTTTACCGCAGGCGACCTGTCAAACAATCCCGGCATCATTGTGGGGGTGGTAAAAGATTTTCATGCCAAATCATTGTATACGGGAATTGAGCCTGAGTATATCACAACCTATAGAAAGGGTTACCAGTACGCCGGCGTAAAGATCAAACCAGGAAATCCATCCGCGGTTATTGACCATATTAAAAAGGAATGGCAATCGGTTTACCCGGATAATGTATTTGAATACCATTTTCTTGATCAGCAGATAGCCGATTTTTATCATAGGGAAGATTTGCTGAATAAACTCATTACGGTAAGCGCTGTCATCGCTATTTTTATAAGCTGCCTCGGCTTGCTGGGCGTGATCTCGTTATTAACTTTACAGCGTACCAAAGAAATAGGTATCCGGAAAGTTCTTGGTGCATCGGTGGCAAATATAACAGGGTTACTTTCTGCCGAATTCCTGAAACTGGTACTTATGGCTGTCATTGTAGCCTCTCCTATAGCGTGGTTAGTCATGAGTAAATACCTGCAAAATTTTGCCTATCATATTGCTATTCCATGGTGGGTATTTGCTTTTGCAGGTTTTTTAGCCTTGCTTATAGCATTTGTCACAGTCAGTTTTCAATCGATAAAAGCGGCATTAGCTAACCCGGTTAATAGCCTGAGAGCTGGGGAGTAAATAGTGTTAAATCTAAAGGCAAGGCCTCCTTTAACTTAAGCCGGTCTTTGACTCCACTTCTAAAATCATTTTTCTGATTAAGGAGATTTGTCCTAAATGATAGTAGCTGTGCTCAACAACTCCTTCTATATTCCGTAAATATGTGCCGTATTTTTCATCTATGAATATTTCGTCTAACTTGCTATCGGGCATTTCTTCTATTTGACTGGCAAATTTTTCTGAATTAGTTAAAAACTCGTTTACTAATTCTTTCCAGTCTTCTTCAGATTTAATAGCCGGAAGGTCAAAGCTATATTGGTCCCTGATCTCAAGTATTCCGCGGTTAAACACATTTAAAAGGCCTGCCAAATAGTAGTTGATATGATAGGTCAAAGCCGCAATTGTATTTAAACTACCAATCTTTTGGATGGCCTGTTCCCAGGTTACATTTAGTAATTGTTCCTTGTAGTTTGTATTAGCAATCCACCGCCCGTTTAGTAAGACTTCTCTTAGTCGGTTTGCAATAAATTTATTTCTAGTCATTCTCAATTTCAATTTAAGAATTTCTTCGATATTGACACTGACAGTCGTATGATTGCGTGGAGAGTAACGCCGGTTCAGGAAAAATTGTGATGGTTCCCTGATAGCCAGCACTTCGATATATTTTCAGGATATGCCGAAGTACTGCAGGGCTCGTATTAGCCCATCGGCGTACAGATCTCAATTAAAAAGCCGTCCGGGTCTCTGATATAGGCAACTGTTTGCCCCCAGGGTTTGGTTTTCGGATCTTCAACTATTGTTGCACCCGCATCGACCGCAGCTTTTATGGTCGCTTCTACATTATCCGTCGTAAAACCGATTTCAATTCCAAATGGCTTATTTGTCAGACTGCTTTCGATGAATCCATCTGTCAGATTAGATTTCGCCAATACGGTTGAAGCAAAAGAAAGTGTTGTTTCTCCGGCCATAAGTTCCCCGTAGTCGTTTCCCGGTGTCACAAATTTCCGTGCAAACCCAAAAGCTTTTTCATAGAATTCAACGCTTCGTTCTACGTCCTGAACGTACAGGATTGTGTAAGCAAATTTTATCATGGTGTAAAAATATAATATTCAAATTGTTCGTCTCATCGTATATTTAATTCGCAACGATAACCATAATACCTGAAGCCAACGTTAACCATGTCCGAAAGAAAATTACGAAGTGAAGAATGGTTTGCCAGAACCGGGAAAGACGGATTTATTTACCGGGCCTGGATGAAAAACCAGGGAATACCTGAGCACGAGTTCAAAAGCAAACCCATTATAGGAATTTGTAATACATGGAGCGAGTTAACGCCCTGTAATGCTCACTTTAAAGAATTAGCTCAGTCCGTTAAGAATGGCATATTTGAAGCAGGGGGTTTTCCCGTAGAATTTCCTGTTATGTCGCTCGGCGAAACCCTGATGAAACCCACAGCTATGCTCTTCAGAAACCTGGTTAGCATGGATGTTGAAGAATCCATCCGCGCTAACCCGCTTGACGGCATTGTTCTGCTTTGCGGCTGCGACAAAACGACTCCCGCGCTGATAATGGGCGCATGCAGCGTCGACATTCCCACAATAGTGGTTTCGGGCGGATCCATGCTTACGGGCAAGTTTCGTGGCAAGGACATCGGCACGTCGGATATCTGGCGTTTCTTCGCCGACTATCAAACCGGACAAATGAATGATGAGGATATGTACACCGCCGAAGCTTGCCTGGCGCGAAGCCAGGGACATTGCGCGGTAATGGGAACAGCATCGTCTATGGCCTGTATGGTGGAATCGCTCGGTTTATCCCTGCCACAAAACGCGGCGATACCTGCACCGGATTCCAGGCGGAAAGTATTGGCTCATTTATCGGGAAACCGTATTGTAGAAATGATAAGAGAAGACCTTAAGCTATCTGATATCCTGACCAGGAAAGCTTTTGAAAATGCCATAACGGTTAACGCGGCGATAGGCGGTTCAACGAATTTCATTATTCATTTGCTGGCAATTGCCGCACGCATTGGCGTTGATTTAACAATCGATGATTTTGACACCACAGGAAACCAGATTCCGTTGCTGGCCAATTTACAGCCATCGGGAAAATACTTTATGGAAGATTTCTTCTATGCCGGCGGACTGCCTGCTTTGATGAAAGAACTTCATGAAAAATTAAACAGCGGTATTATTACTGTGTCTGGAAAACCTATGGCACAGAACTATGAGAACAGCGAGTGCTACAATCGGGATATTATCACAACACTCGATAAGCCTTTTAACCAGGTAGCCGGCATTACCGTTTTGAAAGGGAACTTATGTAAAAACGGGGCTGTCATGAAGCCATCGGCAGCGAGCGTCCATTTATTGCAGCACATTGGTAAAGCGGTTGTTTTTGAAAACATTGAAGACTTCAACAAACGAATTAATGACCCGCAGCTGGATGTCGACGAAAACTCTGTGCTTGTTTTGAAAAATGTCGGCCCAAAAGGTTATCCGGGAATGCCGGAGGTTGGCAATATGCTTATACCAAAAAAATTACTTGACAAAGGAATCACAGATATGGTGCGTATTTCCGATGGCCGGATGAGCGGTACCGGTTTTGGAACAGTTGTTTTGCATATTTCGCCGGAAGCGGCAGTGGGTGGCACATTGGCAATCGTACAAGATGGCGACATTATCGAACTTGATTACCGAAACAGGTTGCTGAATGTAAGGCTCAGCGATGAGGAAATTGCTTCCAGGAAATTAAATCGGGCAGATGATGCTGCAATTGCATTAAGAGGATATGCCCATTTATATCAAACTCATGTTGAGCAGGCCCACCTGGGAGCAGATCTCGATTTCTTAAAGGGAAATTCTGGCAGTAAAGTTTTAAGGGATTCGCACTAGTATATTCAGGATGAATTTTAATAATAAGGTAGTAATCGTTACAGGCGCAGGCCAGGGAATCGGATTCGGGATATGCCAGGCGCTTTCAGAAAAAGGCGCAAGAGTCATACTAAATGACCTCGACGCAGATCTGGCTGAAAAAGCGGAAGCTTTAATAAATCAAGGTTCCGAAAATCACTGCATTGCGATGGCCGGCGATTCAAGCGATTTAGTTTTTATAGAGAAGATGGTCGCCACTGCAATTGAATTGTATGGCCGCCTTGACGTAGTTATTGCGAATGCAGGCATTACCCTTTACGGAGATTTTTTCAGTTACAGCAAGGAATCGTTTTCAAAAGTTATGGACGTTAATCTGGGAGGTTCATTCTTTTTAGCACAGGCAGCTGCAAAGCAAATGAAACTGCAGGGCGGCGGCGGGGCTATACTTTTTACGTCTTCTGTAGTAGGCCATCAGGCACTTAAAAATCTCGCCGCATATGCCATGACGAAAGCGGCATTGGAGATGCTGGCGAAAAACCTGGTTATCGAGTTGTCTCAGTACAGAATAACAGTTAACACCGTTGCACCGGGAGCCACATTGACAGAACGAACGACAGGCGAAGCAGGTTATGAACGCGTTTGGTCAGAAATTACACCGATGGGGCGACCAGCCTCCGTTGCTGATATTGTAAACGCCGCGTTATTCCTCGTGTCGGACGAAGCCAGGCAAATTACCGGGCAAAGTTTAATTGTGGATGGTGGGTGGACTTCGGTTAGTTCGCTGCCTATCGGCCTTAAATAATGACGGGTTCGGGCCCTCTATGATTCCGGCTCTAAGAAAATCGCTATTTGTAGCTATTTATACGCAATTCCTTGCATATAACGAATAAAAAGTAATAAATTTATTATATCGGTTTCATAGTATTCTCTAGTCAAGCAGCCCGCCCTTTTTAGAAAATCCGATTCCTTTCTTACTTATAGTTTAAGATTATGACTAACCAAATTAATCTTTTCATTTCGTATGCGCATGAGGATGAATCGTATTTAAAACAGTTAAAAAAATTCATCAATAAGGACAACAGCCCGAACATAAATATCTGGGATGATGGTGGGATTTTGCCCGGCTCGGCCTGGGATCAAAGTATCAAAGAGCAAATCGAGAAATCACATATCATACTTTTCCTCATTAGCCAGGATTTCCTCAATTCCAAGTATATCAATACGGTTGAGTTGAAAATGGCTCTCGACAAGCATACAAAAAAGACCTGCCGGGTGATCCCGATATTTACCCGTAACTGCGTACTTGACAATTATAAAGAAATCAAAGGCTTACAGGGTTTGCCGGCTAACAAACAGTTTTTAGCAACGCTCGGAAATGATGCCGACAATGAATATGTACTGATCCATAAAAAGATTAATGAGCTGGCAAATGAATTATTGACGGATAAAAATATATCCGACTCTATTAACAGTAACGATACACAAAGCGGCGTTGCAAAGCAGATCGATACCTTGCGGAAGAACAAGCAGATATTTTTATCAATTCCCGATTCTCCGGAAGGCAAAGCAAAGCGAAAGGACTTTTTATTTTCTGTGCTCGGAAAAAAACAATGGGAAGAATGGCCTTACGAGATCGTTCCGGGCGTGGAAGATATTAAAAAGCTCGACACGATGGATGAACCTGAAAAGCAGGAGTTTATTACATCGCTGATCAAAAATTCTTTCTGTGCCATCCACATCCTGATGACCGCCGATGAGCTGGATGAAGGCTTCGACCAATTCCAGTACCTCACGGCAAAAAATTACCAGGGCAGTGCAACGTATTATAAAAACATATTATGGCTTCCAAACTCGCAGATAATTTCAGGCCTTAATGAAAGCTTGCTTATGAACCCTGCCATTATGGGCAGCAACTTCGACCAGATATTTATCATGATCGAGGATACCGACAAAGAAAAGGAAGCGAAGATAGAGAACATGAAACCTGTATTTTCTGCGACGAAAAAGGTGTACATGTTCTATGATTTCGACAAGGATCATAACAACGACCTGCGTATCAAATTAAAAAAGGAGATAGAAAAGAAAGGAAACTTCCTCATTCAAAATCTGCCGAGTTCACCCCTGGAGAAAGACAAACAGGACCTTGAAAAATGCGATGGAGCCTGCATTTTTTACGGGCTTTCCAATCCCGAATGGTTTGTTATGCGGCAATCGATACTCAATGATGCCGGCTTTACACATACCAAAGCGGTTTGTATCGACAACCCGGATATCGACCTGAAGCTTGACCGCGATGTTAGCGTTTGGGCATATAATTTCATCATCAAGGGACACGGTGAATTAAGCGAGAAGCTGGAACCATTCTTAAACGGTCTTTAATATAACAAAATGGCCAGTACTATAGAACCAACAGTTGCCGGTAAGCAGGTAGATGAAGCAGAAATAACTTTCCAGCTGGATGAGTTCTATCTTGACCTCCAGGAGGACGGAAATAAGATCCGCTTGCTGGATCGCGATGAGATCCGGCGAAGGCCTTTTCCTGGATTACGACCTTACAAAACGTCCGAGTTCCAATTGTTTAAAGGTCGCGGCGGGCAAGCCGAAGAACTAATTCAGCGGCTTAAAAAGAATAAATTCCTGGCGGTTATCGGCAGTTCCGGAACGGGTAAATCATCTTTAATAAGGGCGGGACTAATTCCACAGCTGTTCGGCGGTTACCTGCACGAAGCCGGAAATAACTGGAACATCGCAATCTGCCGGCCCGGCAAAAATCCGCTCGGCAACCTGGCGATAGCGCTTGCAAGCGTAAAGGAGCGTTCCAGGGAACAAAGCAGGATATTGCATGCATACAATGAGATCTATCCACTTTTAAGCAGCTCTATCTACGGCTTACTCGACGTAAATAACCTGCTCAACCATGAAAATCCCGACGAAAACAAAAGAAACCTCCTGGTCATCATCGACCAGTTTGAAGAACTTTTCCGCTTTTCACGAAGCGACCTGGCACAGGACAATATTGAGAGCCATTTCGTTAACCTGCTGCTAAAAGCTGCTTTACATCCGGCGGGAGCAGTATATATTATTACTACGATGAGGTCGGAATTCCTGGGCGACTGTGTAAGTTTCCAAAGCCTGCCCGAAGCAATAAATAGCGGGCAGTATCTTGTGCCGAAACTCGACCGGTCGCAGATAAAAGAAGTGATCGAAGGGCCGATAAAACTTACCGGAAAAAGTATAGCGCCGGGCCTCGTGGAACTGCTTATCAATAAAATTGACGAAAGTACGCTGAAAGAAAACCACGATCAGCTGCCAATACTTCAGCATGCGCTGATGCGCACTTATCAGCAAGCCGAAAAAAACAGTTCCGAAGCTGAAATTTGCTATGAGGATTATAAGAGCACCGGGGGTATGGAAGAGGCGCTCGCTAATCATGCAAGAGATAAATTCAATCAGCTGACAGACCGAACTTCGGGAGATGAGCTTTCCAAAAAGCAGGAAATTGCTAAAATCATTTTCCAGGCGCTTACTGATTTAAGCACCGGACAGAAAGGCGGCCGAAGACCTTTACAGCTTAGCAATATCTATGAGCTGGCCACGCTCGTTCATGCAACACCCGATGAGGTAAATGAAGTGATAAACAACTTCAGGGGCGAAGACACATCTTTCATCATGCCGCCTGATACGACACCTTTAAGCCCAAATGTAATCATTGATATTTCTCACGAAAGCCTGATGAGAAACTGGGATGAGCTGGACGAGTGGATCAGGGAGGAATTAAAATACGGTAAGTTATATACGCGTCTAAACGAAAAAAGACTTTTATACGAAAACTACAAGGATGAGCCCGTAAAAGGAATTTTACTGCGTGAATTGGAATCAATGGAATCGCAGCACCCGATGAACTGGGCCTGGGCGTCCAGGTATCATACTGACCTTGGCACCGACGCTTCCGACGAACAGCACAAGGAGATTTTTTCAAAAAACATGAAGTTTCTTGAAGAGTCTATAACCTTAAATAACCAGGCGGAAGAGCAGGAAAAAAACAGGATTGAGCAGGAAATACAACGCGCGGAAAAGGAAAAGAACCGCAAGAAAGTAATCTCCATCCTTACTGTTGCTACAATCATTTCCGTAATAGCGCTTGCCTGGGCAATTGTGCAAACGAACAAGGCAACCACCGAAGCAGCAAGAGCCAATAAAAGCGCAAGCCAGGAAAAAGATGCCAGGCAGAAAGCTGTTACCTCACAGCAAGATGCTCTTAACCAGGCGAGAATTGCCAACACTCAAAAAAACCAGATTGCAGCACTTCAAAAAATCTCTGATCTGAAAGCGAGACAGGCAGATTCACTACGGCTGATTGCGGAAGGACAAAAAGCAGAACTAGGTAAGCAAAGCAAAAACCTGGAGATGCAGCTGGCTATCAATGCATTGCAGCGGGAGTACTTTTTCAGGTCACGTCATCTGGATTCGGTAGAAAAGCAACGGCTTATCAGCGCCATATTCAAGCAGCAATTACCAAAAGTTAAGAAGAGCAATTTCAGCAAATTCTATGATGCCGGAATGTTGAGCGGTGTTAATATGGCTGTAAGAGCTGGTGACACAGTTACCACCAATCCGGTTGTCGGCTTACGCCTGGCCGACACTGTATGGATGCAGCAAAGCAGTAAGCCGGTGCAGGGCCTGCTGGAAAACATATTTAAGGAAAACATTTTCTATAAGCAAAAGATCAAGTCGCCCGCCGACATAGACGCGATTGATATTTCACCTAATTCCGGCCGATTTATCGCATCGGGACAAGCGTCCTTTCTATCCGGTTCTTTAAACAAAGACAGCCTGAAAATCGAGCCTGCCATGGGTGCACAATCCGAGGCAAACGAATGGATAGCGCTTTCATTTGTTAACGACAATAAGGCCGTTGGCCTATCGATAAACGGAGATGTTGTAGAGTTAGGAAGCGGCGGCGGACAGATTGTCCGCAGAATAAGGGTGCCGGTGTCTGCTAAGTTTTCGCCCGACGGAAGTCAGCTGGCTGCGATATATCGCGATGGATTGAAACTCTATACATTATCGGGTAAAACAAGCAATATCTCCGACTCTGCCACTTTAGCCTCTTCTATCGTTTACACACAAGCAAAAAAACTGCTGTTTTCAAGCGACAGCAAACGATTGATCGCCATAAATACCGGTTACTCAAAAATATGGGACACCGCAACAAAAAGGGAGCTGGCTGCGAACAACGTCAATCTTTACGCCCTTTCATCGGCATGCTTCACCACAGATGGCAAATATCTCGTTACAGCAAAAAGCACACGTATTAATTTGCTGAGAGCCGATTCTTTAAATTCAGTAAGCGGCTTTTATGTTCCTCTGCCGAAAGAATATGGTGGTTTCACCAGCATTTCAAACATAGCCCTATCTCAGGATGGGAAAAAACTAATCCTCCAGTCGGGCGGAAAGGCTTATTTAATAACAACGGCGAAAAATGATTTACTTTTCAAAATCGACCCGTTAAAAAGAGCGAATAGCATTACATCGCAGCCTGTTGTAATCAGATTGCTCAATGGCACAGCCGCCTACTCCCCATTAATTACTCCTTCATTTTTAACGTCCGAAAAAATCATATCGGCCGACGAGAGCGGCTATATGTACTTGTGGGATATAAACGCCAGATACGCCAATTTAAATGATGCATTTGCAAGTGTCAGGCCTATTACAAGACTCTCATTTGAAGAAAAACTTGCAAGAGATCTGATCGATTTTAACGCATTGAAAGCTTCAACAGACAAAGTATTGCTTGAAACAGCTGCGAATTATTATTACGGAAAAGGTGTTGCAAAAACGGAGTACGACCGCAAAGCAAGAGAACTTTATTTAAGGTTATTGCAACTCGACAAAGAAAATCCTAACGAGGTATACATAAAGCGTATCATCCAGATAAATACCGAGCTGATTGCCAACGAAAAAAACGAAATCGATGTTCGGAGTTATTACCGGAGCCGGGTTCAGAGAACAGCCGAAAACATTGAACTTACCAAAGAATATCTCAAACTGGCTCCCGACGACGATGAAATCAAAGGAACGCTGTCCAGGTCGTATGGCTCACTTTCTTTTTACTTGTTGTTTACGCATGACTATGATGGCGCAATAAAATCGGCAAATACAGGATTAAGCCTTAATCCTGAAAACACCTGGATTAACACCAATCTTGCTCTTGGCTATTTACTGACAGATCGTTTTGAAGACGCAAAAAAAATCTATACAGATTTTAAGGACCAGGAAAATGAGGGTCGGAAATTCAGGCAAATGTTTTTAGACGATTTTAAAGATCTCCAGGCTGCCGAAATCATTACAGGAAACGAGCCTGGTGTATTAAAGATTAAAGAAATTCTAAAATAAAAGCTGGTTTGATAAGAGCTTATGGAAAAAGAAATTTTTGAAAAATATGTCGAAGAACGTTATAAAGGGCAAATGGATTATTACAAAAATGCTTCCGCCCGCAACCAAAAACGGTATCAGCAGTTCCAATGGGTATTAATTATCCTATCGGCGCTGACACCTGTTTTCGCAGCATTGCGTGTCGGCAAAATCGGCGCGCCAGGTTTAACTTCGGCTGTTGACCTAAACGTTGTTGTATTGATAATCTCATCGATCGTAGCCATTCTGACAACCGGCTTAAAAACCTTCAATTACCAGGAACTATGGGTTAACGCACGCGCTACCTACGAAAAGCTTAAGCCTGAAATCCATTACTATAATTTCAATATTGGCCCGTATGGTGTTACCGGCGTTGATAAAGAATCGGTTTTTGTAACACGTGTCGAAGAAATGTTAACCAATGAACACAACCAATGGCCGCCGGCTAAAACGATGAAAGACGTTTCCGAAAAGAACGGCGATACGGACAACGAGCAAAAAACTCAATAGCCGTTATTAGTTCGAGACAATCTCAAAGATGAGAGTTCCGGATATAGATCACTGTAGCTTGCAGATGTTCCTATTTTAGTGTTTCAAACATTGAGTATATGCCTGTCGAAAAAACAATCATTTTTGTATGTGCAATGTATTGCCTTGCATTGGCCATTTTCCATGCAATGTTCTGGAAATTGTTCAAATGGGAAAAAGATCTTGCGTCATTGACTTCTGCAAACAGAGCTATTATACAGATTTTAAATTGTCGCCTTATCTATTTCTTTCTTTTCGCAGCTGCCATTTGCATTCTATACCCTGTCGAACTCTATACTACAAAACTGGGGAAAGCGTTTTTGTCAGGCATGTCAATCTTCTGGCTGGGCCGGACCATAGAACAATTCATCTTTCTCCGCGTCAATTCAAAGGTCGTTCACTTGCTGACACTGGTGTTTTTTATAGGTGCTGTTTTGTTTATTCTGCCGGTATTTTTAAGTAATACCTGATCTCCCAAACAAATCACTTCCAGATACTTTTCAGCGGCGTAATTCTTAATTCGTCTACAAGAAGTGATTCTTCGGCCGTCGCGGATAATTTTGTAAACGGCTGCTTAGAAAAGAAAATACTGCTCATTACAGTCAGACCGTTATCAGCAAATAGTTCCACCGATGCCCTATCGACTATCAATGTCAGATCGAATGCTTTGCCCGCAGTAAGCCGCGCAGCGGTATGCCTGGCCGCGAATTCTTTATTGAAATCGGTTTGGCCCGAGTTAACACGGTCGATATAATAAGCATTTACTTTGCTGTCAAATCCTATTTTAAGTTTTTCTCCATTAACATCCGATAATTCCAAGGAAAAATCTTTAAGAAGCTTACCAGTGATCTTAAGTTCAAATTGTCCGGGAAGGCTTCCTGTTTTATCGCTCAGGTCGCCTTTGCCGATATCAAGTTTTGAGAGAGAAACGGATTTCCCGGTCGTTATAACGCCTAATTCTTTCACCGGCGTTGAAGCAACGAGGATATTTTGTCCTTCCTTTTTAAGGCTCAGCTCGCGGGGTATTGTCATGGCGTTGCGCCATTTTTCCGTAGGAACTTCGTTCGCGTAGATCCAGTTACTCATCCAGCCCAAAAAGATTTTGCGGCTTCCGGTGTTCGACCAGGTTATTCCCGCGTAATCGTCGGGACCATAGTCTATCCAACGCACAGTTGTATCACGGGGGCGGAAATTTTTGCCGTCAAAGTCGCCCACAAAATATTGCGTTGCCGAGCCGCCATTTGGTCCGCCGGGATTAATGCTTACTATCAAAATCCAGTACTGTTTTCCGTTAAGGCTGAGAGGGAAAAGATCGGGACATTCCCAAACGCCGCCATGTGCGCCCAGATCCTTTCCAAATTCGCTTTCAAGGTTCCATTCTTTAAGATTGGGTGATGAATAAAAAGTTATCCGATCTTTCGTTGCCAGCGTCATGATCCACTTTTTACCAGCTTCGTACCACATTACCTTCGGGTCGCGAAAATCGGTAATCCCCGGATTTCTCAGCACCGGATTACCTTCATATTTTGTCCAGGCTTTTCCATCATCCAGACTATAAGCCAAGCTTTGGTTTTGAAACTTGTCGGATTTCTCCTTCTCTCCTTTCGGATCATGATGCGTAAAAATTGCCACCAGCGGCGGTTTGCCATCTTTCCCAAATCCTGAGGTATTATTTACGTCGGCAACTGCACTTCCCGAGAAAATATAACCCAGGCTGTCGGGGTATAACGCAATTGGCTGCTCCTGCCAGTGAACAAGATCCTTACTCGTAGCGTGACCCCAATGCATCGGCCCCCAAACCGTTCCCGCCGGGTAGTGCTGAAAAAAGAGATGATAAACACCCTTATAGTACACCATGCCATTCGGGTCGTTCGTCCAGTGAAGCTTCGGCGAAAAATGAATTTGCGGGCGATACGGTTCGCCGAACAGATCTGCCTGGGAGGTTTGCCCTTTTGAAATACTGGCCGCCAGAAGGCAGCAGCCGGCAAGTAATAGCTTTTTAAAATTCATGGTTCTTGATTAGCTGAAGTATAAGCTCGTATGCAGCTTAACAATCATTAATAAAGTTAAGCTAATTATTTTTCGAAAAAACCAATATGCAGCCATACCGTATTTCATATATCTATCTGAAAACTATGAAAGACATTATTTTTATTCACGGCGTGCCTGATTTTCGAAGACTCGTAGTTTGCTTAGCTTATAACCGTAAATGTAATCTTTCGAGAGCCCGAAGATGACATTTAAAAAGATTCTTCTGACTTAGTGACATTAGACTTAACCGTATGCAACAGCTTTGCATTATTGTTTTCTCTTTACTGTCGCAGCAACTTCTTTCAGCAACAACGGAAATGCAGGTTCGGCCATACCGCCATGATCAAAACCATCAAGTTCATATAAGCGGGTGGTTTTATTTCCGCTAAGCTTCATCATTCGCAACAAATAAGCATTCTCTTCATAGCGGCCTAAAAGTTCCAGCTCGCGATCACCGGTTATAAGCACCATCGGCGGAGCATCGGCCCGCACATGATACAAGGGAGCATACTCGTCAATAACAGGTTGTGTGTCTTTCATTCCTCTTTCCTGGCGAATAGTAAAATGTGTGATGGCTTGCCCGCTGAAGGGCACAAGTTCTGCGATGTTATTGGCGTCTATGCCATACTTATTGAGGTATTTTTTGTCAAGGGCGATCATCATTCCCAGGTAGCCGCCAGCCGAATGACCTGAAATAATTACCAGGTTCGGATCGCCTCCATAACTACTGATATGTTGAAAAACCCATGCGACGGCTGCGGCTGCATCTTCAATGTATGCCGGAGCTTTCACTTTAGGCGATAATCGATAACCTATGCCAACTACCGCATAGCCTTTGTCCATCAATGCTTTCGGCAGTTCCTTTGAACCGGAGGTTATCCCCCCGCCATGAAACCAAACGATAGTGGCGAAGTTCTTTTTGTTCTTCGGATAGTAAAAATCCAGTTTGCATTGTGATGAAATATAGGCATCGGCCCTGTTCACCGACTCCGGGTAATAAGGAATATCTTTTTGAGTTACATAATCCTGTTGTGCCTTTGCTACGATGCATCCAAACAGGAAAAAGAGGAGTAATAGCCGTTTCATGGTCGAATGTAATTATTCGGATCTATTTCCGGCAAAAACTAACTTCTTTTATCTGCTTCATTAATTTGCTATCCAACCTTCTCAAAAGCATATTTGCCCTTTACATGGTGATTTAGATAACGGCCTTTTACAAGTGAGGCTTTTAATTCCTTGTAAACTTTCTCAGGCACCCGCTGGTATTCATAAATTATTCCGGTGACAAAAACAACGCGAAGCAGCTCTTTTTGCTGATCGTAGACTATTTCATTTATCACCGCAGAAGGCATATGCAGACAGCTTATCGGGCGTTAACACCTGTATCAAACGGTTCGGCGCCATCCATCTCACTCAGTATCTTGTTTCCAAGTTCGCGGATCTCCGCTTCCGCAAGCCAGCTCGATGAACTGGCTTTCCAACCATCTTCCGTGTTTTCAATGAGCAATGGCTGCGGATCGTTAATCTCCCTTTCTACCGAAAACTGGTGTTTGTTATTATCCATTGCTTCCACAATCAGATCTGAATTTTCTCCGTTTACAGAGAATTGAGTTTTAAAGCGTTTCATAAAGCAGTTTCCATACACAACAGCCTGCTTTCCATGAGGTTTTTATTAAATTTTATTACAGGAAAAGAAGTTACTGGCATAGTTGTGGCACTTCATTAAATACATCTAACAAACAACATACTTATGGAAAACGAACAAAAATACGCGCTGATAACCGGCGCGACCAGTGGTATTGGATACGAACTGGCTAAACTATTTGCCCAGGATCATTACAACCTGGTTATTGTAGCGAGAGACGAAGCAGAGCTGTCAAAAACCGCATCTGAGCTGGAAAACCAATTTGGCATTACTGTCACTACGTTTCAAAAAGACCTGTTTAATAAAGAAGCCGCCTTCGAAATTTACGACGAAACTCAGGCAAAAGGACTGAATATTGATGTACTGGTTAACAATGCCGGACAAGGACAATTCGGTGAATTTGTGGACACTGACATCAATCGTGAACTGGATATAATACACTTGAATATCTGCTCGACAGTGATTCTAACAAAATCTTTCGCACAAGACATGGTAGCACGCGGAGATGGCAAAATTCTGAACGTGGCATCGATAGCCGGAAAGGTTCCGGGACCGTTCCAGGCCGTTTACCATGGAACGAAAGCTTTTGTCCACTCGTTCAACGAAGCGGTGAATAATGAACTCAAAGGCACCGGTGTAACACTCACATCTCTTCTTCCCGGAGCAACCGACACTGATTTCTTTAACAAAGCGGAAATGCTGGATTCAAAAATTGTACAGGAAGGTAAACTCGGCGATCCCGCACAAGTGGCAAAAGATGGCTATGATGCCTTGATGGCCGGTGAAGACAAGGTGATATCAGGCATGAAAAATAAGATGCAGGTAGCAATGAGCAATGTTACACCCGATAGTGCAGTCGCAGAAATGATGCACAAACAACAGGAACCGGTTGAGAATAAAGATTAAGGAGACAGAGAATGAGGATGGAAGGATTAAGGATCAAGGGCCCTATCCGGTTTTTATTCTTTCCATCTTTGCTCCATATTATAAAAGATTAAGGATGAAGGAATAAGGATTAAAGATTTTCTTTCTTTCCATCCTTACTCCTTCCTCTCTTTTCTATGGCTTCAAAACAACTTTAACGCAATCTTCCTTCTTTTCATCAAATATCTCGTAGCCTTTGGACGCCTCGCTTAATGGCAGGGTATGAGTAATAATATCGTCCAGGACGACTTTCCCTTCTTTCACAAGGTCAATTAAATGATCGATATAATTTAAAACCGGCGCCTGCCCCTGGTTAATGGTAATGCCTTTATCAAACATCCGGTGCACAGGGAAATTATCATACGGTGATCCATAGACGCCAACAATTGATACTTTTCCATTTCTTCGTACCGCCTTAAAGCACATTTCAAGAACTTTTATGCTTCCCTTTTCGAAATTAACCGTAGCTTTTACTTTGTCAAGAAAATTACGTTCCGGCTCAAAACCAACTGCATCTACGCAAACATCGGCACCGCGACCTCCTGTCATTGAACGGATTGCTTCAACAACATCCACATCATTAGGATTCAGCGTGTCGACCTTATTAACAGCTTTTGCCTTTTCAAGGCGATAATCCAACGGGTCAATTGCGATAACACGGGATGCCCCGTTTATCCATGCCGCTTTCTGAGCCATCAGTCCAACCGGACCGGAACCAAAAATTGCCACAACTTCACCGCCCTTCATTTGCGCCCAGTCGATCGCCGACCAGCCAGTAGGAAAGATATCCGTCAGAAACAAAACCTGTTCATCGGTCAGTTCATCCGGAATAATACGCGGACTAATGTCGGCGTAAGGAACACGGACATATTCCGCCTGGCCTCCCGAGTAACCTCCATATAGATCAGTGTATCCAAATAATGCGCCGCCTTTCTGATCCATTAAATCGCCATCAGGGCCATAATGCTTGTAATTTGAATTTTCACAATTCGGAGAAGATCCGTGAGTGCAGAAAAAACAATGTCCACAGGCAATCGGGAACGGAACAACCACTCTGTCGCCTTTTTTTAGGCGGGTAACCGCCGGGCCAACCTCTTCAACGATGCCCATAAATTCATGGCCCATAACCATGTTGCTGGCCTGGGGTACGGCGCCGCTAAGTATGTGCAGGTCAGAACCGCAAATAGCTGTTGAGGTGACTTTTAAAATAACATCTCCGCCATTTTCAATACGCGGATCATCAACGGTATCAACTCTGATATCGCCGGGTTTGTGAAAAACTGCTGCTTTCATAAATAGATTAAAATTAGATAGATGATGTTAGTATTTAACAAGATTCCTAAAGACAGGTTTCATAGATCATGCGCTAAATTTCATGAACACTCTTAACTTGTTCATGTTATAAGATGAAACATACTACCAATGGAACAAACGAATAACACATTTTCACAAAAAACAAACCCAAGAGACGGAGACAATACGAGCATCTGGCAACCGGGTCCGGTAGATTTAGCTGAACAAGACCGCCAGCCGCCGGTAGAACAGGTTTATGACGTATTGGTTGTTGGCGGCGGTATAACCGGCATTACTACTGCATTACTTTTACAGCAGCAAAACAAAAAAGTGGTAGTAGCAGAGGCGCATTTGGTCGGCTTCGGCACCACCGGCGGAACGAGTGCACATCTTAACACCTTTTTTGATGCCACTTACCCTGAGATAGAAAGTGATTTTGGAGAGAATGCCGCCAAACTAATTGCCGACGCAGGCAAAGAGGTTATGAACTGGATAAATGGTTTTGTAAACAAGTATCAGATAAACTGCGACCTCGAAACAAAAAACGCTTACCTCTTTTCAGAAAATGAAAAAGAAAGCAAACAGCTCGACGAGATTTTAGAATCATCACAAAAAGCGGGGATCGCTGTAGAAAAAACATCGAAGAATGGAATCGAAGTCCCGTTTAAACAATCGATTTTATTCAAAGATCAGGGTCAGTTTCATCCGCTGAAATACCTGAAAGGATTAGCAAATGAATTTATAAAAGCGGGCGGCGTTCTTCTTGAGAATTCATTTATAACAGAAAACTCATACGAAGATGGAATTCATACGGCAAAAAGCGCTGCGTTTACTATCAAGGCGAAAAACCTGGTATTTGCGACACACCTACCTCCGGGTATCAATCTTATGGATTTTACCTGTGCACCTTATCGCAGCTATGTGTTAGGCGTTACGCTGGCAGATGAAAAATATCCGGATTGCCTGGCATACGACATGCAGGAGCCTTATCATTATTTCCGGACACATGTTATTGACAGAAAAAAATACTTGCTGGTTGGAGGCGAAGACCATAAAACCGGGCATGACGAACCTGAAAAAGCATTCGAAACCCTGGAGAACTATGTCAGAAAATATTACAATATATCTTCAGTGGATTTTAAATGGTCTTCACAATATTACATTCCTGCCGACGGGTTACCATACATCGGACATTTACCAAGCAGTGATGAAAACATCTATATGGCTACCGGCTATAACGGAAATGGTATGATCTTCGGAACTTTATCGGCTATGATATTATGCGATTTAATTTGCGGTAAAAATAACCGGTACTCTGAATTACTTTCGCCAACCCGTATCAAACCGGTAGCCGGTTTTGGCGATTTTGTAAAGGAAAATTCAGATGTGGCCTATCGCTTTATCGCCGACAGGTTTTCAGCCGAAAAGATCAAATCGTTTGAAGAACTTCCGATTGGAACCGGAACAATTGTAAACTTTGAGGGCGAGAAGCTTGCCGCATATAAAGACGAAGCTGGAAAAATAAGTGCATTAAACCCGGTTTGTCCCCATGCCGGCTGTGTAGTCAACTTTAATCCAACGGAAAAAAGCTGGGATTGCCCCTGCCACGGCGGGCGGTTTGACCTGGATGGCCACGTACTTACCGGGCCACCGCGAGCTGATCTTCAAAAAGTAATTTAACGCGGGTCGGTCAGCCGACTTGGCCGATCTCTTCTGTAATTACAGTTTCAGGCTGTTGTAATTCGCGGATAAGATTGCGTGCTATCATATCGATCGTTTTCAGGACAACGGATTCCGGTTCTCCCTTAAATATCTGCCGTATTGCTATGGACCGGTCTTTCAGTAACAAATGAACAAACATGGTTCCAACAGGTTTCTCATCCGTTTCGCTGCCACCCGGCATTGTAAGCCCGGTTACGGCAATATGGATATCCGCTGGAATAACGTCCTTCAGGCGTTTGGCCATTTCTTCCGTTACCTCAGCCGATTCGGGGGTATATTTCTTCACAAGCTCTTCCGGCACACCAAGAATATCCTGCTTAATGCAGGCATCATAACAAACGATTCCACCTTTTAATATTTTTCCGCAATCCGGGATCAATGAAATTTCGGCAGCAACCCGTCCCGCGGTTGCGCTTTCTGCTAACGCGACGGTCAGATTTTTTTCCATGACGAGATGACTGCATTCGGTTAAGATAGATGATGGCATAACGGGCTTATAATGATTTCAAAACAGACGATCAGCCGGAATTGTTGTAATCTTCGTATTGAAAGACTTCATGAGTAATGCAACATGGTACATTGGCTGTTCCGGCTTTCATTATAAACACTGGAAAGGAACTTTTTACCCTGAGAAACTGGCGCAAAAGAAATGGTTTGAGTTCTATTGCCAGCACTTTCTGACACTCGAACTTAATGTTACCTTCTACCGCTTTCCGCAACTGTCATTTCTCCAAGCCTGGTTTGGTAAAAGCCCCGCCGAATTTCGTTTTTCGGTAAAAGCGCCAAGGATTATTACTCACTTTAACCAGTTTCATCATAGTGCTGATTTGATCTCGGACTTTTACAACACAATACGGGAGGGGCTCGGAGAAAAACTGGGACCGGTTCTGTTCCAAATGCCTCCCCGGTTTAGTTACGATGAGGAAAGGCTGGAGCGCGTGATTAACAGCCTGGATAATTCCTTTCTGAATGTTGTTGAGTTCCGGCATAAGACCTGGTGGAATGATACGGTTTACCAGGCGCTAGGTAAACATAATATAACGTTTTGCGGCATGAGCCATCCACAGTTGCCCGACGAACTGATCATCAATTCGCCTTACGTCTATTACCGGTTACATGGCGTGCCGGATCTATATCGTTCACCCTATTCAGATCCTTTTTTGAAAAAGTTAAAAAAGCAGGTCGACAATGAATCTTCAATAAAACAAAGCTGGGTGTATTTTAACAATGATGTGGAAACTCACGCTGTTTATGACGCGATAAAACTAAAATCTATCATTTAAAACGTCAGCGTTCGACCATTGTGAGGGTTACTTTATGGTATAAAACTTGCGCTACAACGGCCTAATACATTTGACATGAAAAACAAACCAATTTCTCCTAAATTACATGCACTGATTGACTATGCATTAGTCAGTGGTCTGCTCATCCTGCCTTCACTGATGAGAATGAATAAAAAGGCAAAGACAATATATGCGATAGAAGCCGCTATTCTTCTTCCTTACGTTGCACTTACCCGACAACCGGCTGCGATAAAGGGATTGATTCCATTTCGCACGCACGGAAAGATCGACCCGTTTAATGTTGCACAGTTTGCCTTACAAACTTCTCTTAAACCGTTCCGGAAAAACCGCAAGGAAATGATTTTTAATATAGCTTTCACAGCACTGGCAGGAATTACTGTATTGTTAACAGATTGGAAAGGGAATGAGTATAATAAACAGCTTGCGAAACACTTTTAAAGCATTTTCTGCACGTTCGAACAGAACACTGGCCGTTGGTTTGAATGCGTTTCTGCGAAAAGAGAGTTGTGGATAGTTGATATATTTTGGATAATTAGCCACCGCAAAATATTATTTCTGTATGCCAAATGCATTGTCTACCTTGCTGACAATTTTTCAACTTTGCCAAGCTTGAGCATATAGAACTTTAATTCCCTATAGATTCATCCATGTCATTTAATACATCGCAATTGCTACAAAAAAAGAAAAAATACATCCTTGAACTTTGGATGAAAAATCAACTGGCTGATGAAGGCTTACGGGAAGACCTTATTAGCAACGAAGAGCTAAGGAGCCAGTCTGAAGAATTAATTAACAGTCTGGTAGGCAACCTATCCTCAGAGAATGTCGCCGACATTAATTCCGACGAATGGAACCCGGTGATCGAAATTCTGGGAGGGATCGCAATCACCCGTGCGCGGCAGGGCTTTAGTCCCCGTGAGACAGGTAGTTTTGTTTTCTCGTTAAAGGACGCCTTAATTCAGGTTTTGCAGGAAGAAAATAAGAATGACGCGAAAGTCCTTTTTGCCGAAAGCCTGAAGATCAGCCGCATTATGGACAACCTTAGCATAGTAACTTTCGAGACCTTCATTAAAGGGCGGGAAGAAGTTATTTTGCGTCAAACTGATGAGATCGCGGAAATTTCCACGCCGGTTATCCGGGTTTGGGATGGTATACTTGCGTTGCCAATTATCGGTACGCTCGACAGTGCCCGTACCCAAATTGTAATGGAAAACCTTTTACAGGAAATCGTGGAAACGGGATCGAGCATCGCTATACTCGATATTTCCGGGGTGCCTGCGGTCGATTCGCTGGTTGCCCAGCACCTGATCAAAACTGTGAGTGCTACCCGGCTGATGGGCGCGGAATGTATCATTAGCGGTATACGTCCGGAGATTGCTCAAACGGTTGTGCATCTAGGCATCGACTTGTCAAACATCATTACAAAATCTACATTGGCGAGCGCACTAGCCTATGCTTTCAAAGCAATGAAACTGGAAGTTAGAAAAACAAGTACCGTACTCAAATCGAATTTTTAAGTAATGGATAAAATTCCTATTCTGCGGATGGGATCCTTTCTACTGGTGACCATACAAGTAGATCTGTACGACCGGCTCGCTCTTAACCTGGAAGCAGACCTGGTACAAATGGTTCAAAAAACTAATGCCAGAGGTGTGCTCATCGACATCTCTGCGGTATCAATTGTCGACTCATTTATGGGTCGGATAATAGGTAATATTGCCAGTATGTCCAAGATACTGGATGCAGAAACTGTCGTTGTTGGAATGCAGCCCGCTGTTGCGATCACCCTCATTGAGCTGGGGCTGCCTTTAAAAGGCGTTCATACAGCTCTGAATATGGAAAAGGGAATGGATTTGTTGAAGTCCATGATAGACACGCCGGAGGAAGAAGCTAATGATCAGCCACTCGATGATTTTGTCGCTGAGTAAGGATACGATCAAAATAAGCCAGGAGCAGGATGTGGTCTTTTTAAAAAACCGTGTTAAGGAAACTGCTGTCAAGATTAAAATGGGCCTGGTAAACCAGACACGTATTATCACCGCGGCCAGCGAGCTTGTCCGAAATATGATGCGTTATGCGAACGGTGGCAATTGTGTCATCGAAGTTGTATCAAGCGGCCGGGTGAACGGCGTACGATTAACGTTTACGGATAAAGGCCCGGGAATACCGGATATTGCTGCAGCTATGCGCGATGGGTTTTCTACAGGCAGAAGCCTGGGACTCGGTTTGCCGGGAACCAAACGTTTGGTAAATGAATTTGACATCAAAAGCAAAGTTGGCGAAGGCACAACGGTAACTATAGTGAAGTGGGCAAATGGTTGATGCAACTCATATCAGTTTTAATGCGAATGACCGTAGTTATTTTTCGCTGATCAAGAAAGAAATTCGGCTCATGGCGACAGAGGCGGGGTTAAGCCCGGCCCGCTTAAACGAATTGGATCTGATCGTATCAGAAATGACCTCCAATTTATTCAAGTATTGCAGCGATGGAGAGATACTGGCCGGCGTATTTTCTGCCGATGGTACGAATTACGTTGAGGTAATATGCATCGACAACGGCCCCGGCATATTGAATCCAACTAAGATGATGAAAGATGGTATTTCAACCACAAATACGCTGGGGCATGGTTTAGGAAGCATAAACAGGTTATCCGACGCTTTTGACCTTTATTCACAGGTTGGTTGGGGGAGCATTCTGCTTAGCCGCGTATACAATAAGCCGCCCAAAAAAACGGCCGGTAAAGAAAATATCATCATTCGCCCAATCGTAATATCTAAGCCTGGCGAAAAAACAAGTGGTGACGGGTTCGCGTACAAGACAACCTCTAGATACATCAAACTGATGCTGGCTGATGGATTAGGGCACGGACCGGAGGCTAATAAAGCCGCAAATGAAGCTGCGGCAGCATTCAGAATTTTTCCCGACTACAGTCCTACAGAAACTCTGCGTTTTATCCACAGTTCTATAAAAAAAACCCGGGGTGCCGTAATTAATGTTGTGGGATATGACCTCGAGTCAAAAACATGGGCATCAACGGGTATCGGCAATATTTTTCTGCGGCTGATTGGGCCCGGCACTTTCAAAAACCACATGTCGTATAACGGCATTGTGGGCCATA
The DNA here is from genome assembly GCF_009834875.1 of Hufsiella arboris. Taxonomy (GTDB): domain Bacteria; phylum Bacteroidota; class Bacteroidia; order Sphingobacteriales; family Sphingobacteriaceae; genus Hufsiella_A; species Hufsiella_A arboris. The sequence goes on from NZ_WVHT01000014.1 coordinate 46,155, forward strand.
ATATTCCTAATACGATGAATGAGCAATATTATAAGGCCGATCAGTTTAATCAGCTAATCCTTTGCTCCGATGGTATTAAAACACGCATTGAACAAAGCCGGTATCCGCTCGTGCAAAAATACGATCCCACCATACTTGCTGCGGCCATTTACAAGGACCACGCCCGAAGGAATGATGATATGTCTGTAGTTGTCGTAAAAATCAAGTGATATGGTAGCTGTTGTAAAAATTTCCCTGGAAAACGATATGGATCTGGTGCTGGCTCACAAGCGCTCCATGAAAGTTGCTGAAAAACTGGGATTAACCACGGCCACACAAACCACTTTCGCGACCGCCGTTTCGGAAGTAGCCCGGACGGTCATCGACCATACAAATCATGGTACCCTGGAAATTGGAATCGAACACCAGGCTCAGCGACACAGTTTGGTTGCTTCAGTTACCTATGACCATGAAGTTAGTTTCACCAATTCAGACGCCGGTTTTTTTTACGCGCAAAAGCTAGTGCCAGAGTTCAGCCTCGATAACACCGCAGGCCTTAACCGGATTATCATGAAAATTGGTATTCCGCGATTCTTGAAGCTAGATAACGTTAAGATAAAAGCGCTTAAAATATATTTTGAGCAGGAAGGCCCGATTAACGCCTATGAAGAAATTAAGCAGCGTAATATCTCTTTAAATAAGCTTGCTAACGACCAGGAAGAGGAATTACGCCAGTCGCGTATTATCGACGAAAAAAAGACCGAATTCATTTCGATCGCCAGCCATGAAATTAAAACGCCGATAACTATTATTAAAGCCTATACACAGATCGCTAAAAGCCTGAAAGGCGGATGCAGCGATCAGGTTAAAGAAATATTGGTTAAAGTAGACGGGCAAACGAACAAATTGCTTTCATTGGTGCAGCAACTCTTAGATATATCAAAAATTGAGAACGGAAGCTTGCAATACGCCAGGGAACCAATGGAGTTTAACTCCTTTATTTCGGAAGTTGTTGAAGTTATCAAGCACATACATCCTCATCATACATTGATCACTCACCTAACTGACAACATACCGGTTTATATAGACCGGCTGCGAATGGAACAGGTATTTTCAAACCTGATCGGCAATGCAGCAAAATACTCCGAAAAAAACACCCAAATTACGATCAAGCTTACGCAGGAAGATAGTTCTGCACGGGTAACGGTAACTGACGAAGGAATCGGCATGTCAGATATCACAATGGCATCTATTTTCGACAAGTTTTACCGTGACAAAGATGTTATACAAACACACTCCGGTTTAGGAATGGGATTATATGTTGCTTCGAAAATTATCTCCGATCATGGCGGAACGATTTCGGTGGAGAGCGTTGAAAAAAACGGGACTACGTTTACTTTTGATATTCCTGTAACAAGCGGGGAGCTCTCTTAGCCGTTCACTTTACACAATAAGTCTGTCGTTCAAAGAAACACATGGGCGTCGGCATAATGCCGGATTTTTTTTTGTCAGGCCTGAAATTAACTGTCGCGGCAATCGTCTTGATCCGGTATCGCCATTTTCATTATTGTCGAGAATGAGGGACGGTCAGCCAAAGCAAAGTCGAAGATTAGGTCGTGAATGTTATTTTGGAAATGAACGGCCATCACTCTCCGCTTCTGAAGTCCCGCTTTCTGTTACAAGTTTTTGTCAATGGATCTTAGTAAACGATTGTTTCTGCAACAAAAAGCTTTCCACGGCATCATGCTTATTACTGAGCGTTTGTAGTTCACTAACATAACTGATCAGTAGTCCCGGGTAACACCGGCATCTTTATATATAGCCGCTTTTTCTTAAAGGGACTGGAATGCCGCCGCTCCGGCAGAAGCCACTTCATGATCCTGGTCCACTGAACCGCCCGAAACCCCGATGGCGCCTACGATGTCTTCTCCCTTTTTAAGAAGTACTCCACCTGGAAAAGAAATCAAGCCACCGTTTGAAACCTCGATCTGGTACAATGGGCCGCCCGGTTGTGACAGCTTTCCGATCTCGCCGGAATTCATATCAAAATACCTTGCCGTTTTAGCTTTTCTAATGGCTATGTCGACAGAACCCAGCCATGCCTTATCCATCCTGTGAAAAGAAACGAGGTTCGCTCCCGCATCAACTATAGCGATGTTCATTGGTACGTTAATTTCCTGCGCTTTTTGCTTAGCGGTGTCTGATATCTTTTCCGCCTGTTCAAGTGTAATGCTCATATATTCTTCATTAGGTAGTTATTTCAGTAACAATCACTGTAGAGCAAAGTTTCGCTCACCAACGTTCATATCTTTAATGATTACAGATTTAGTGCAAAGATCCGGAAGTGATATAATGGCGTCATGACAAACCTTTCCTAAAAATCTGCTGTTCTACAAAAAACATCTGATACTATGGACAACAAACAGGTAAATGGATCACCAGATCGCGACCGCATTAATTTAAATGAAGATTATGAAGTTCAGTACTGGTCGAAAAAATTTGGTGTCAGCCCTGCCGAGCTAAAAAAAGCAGTAAGTGAAGCCGAATCCTCATCGGCTGCAGCCATTGAAAAGCATCTTAAAAAGTAAGTGCTTATGAGCCTGGACAAGTATGTAAAAAAACGCGATTTCAGCAAAACATCCGAACCAAAATCAGGTAAAAGCACGGATAAGGAGAAGCTGCGTTTCGTAATCCAGAAACATGATGCGTCGCATTTGCATTATGATTTCAGGCTCGAAATGGAAGGTGTATTGAAAAGCTGGGCCGTGCCAAAAGGCCCTTCTACAGATCCGGAGGTAAAAAGGCTCGCCATGATGGTGGAAGATCACCCTTATAGCTATCGTACTTTTGAAGGAATCATTCCAAAAGGCCAGTATGGTGGCGGTACAGTAATTGTCTGGGACGAAGGGACGTATGAAGCGGCTGACGATGATGATGATATTCCATCAGATAAAAAGGCGCAGGAAAAACACCTTCTTCACGGCCTGCATAGCGGGAAACTCAAATTTAAACTAAGCGGTAAAAAAGTAAAAGGTGAATTCGCGTTGGTAAAAGCTTACGGACGTGGCGAAAATAGCTGGCTGTTAATGAAACTGGAAGACAAATACGCCTCCACTGACGACATTACCAGGAAAGATAAATCTGTATTATCCGGACTTAATCTTGAAAAAGTCGCTAAAACAAGTGATAAGATTTGGAATAGCAACCGTGTTGACGAACAAGATCCGCAGGATAAACTTGAAGAATCCGTTGAAACCGCTGATGAGCCTTCGGAAACTAACACGGGCGATTTACTTAAAAACGCTAAAAAAGTGCCCTTTCCGGAAAATGTAAAACCAATGCTTGCTACCCTGGTGGATAAACCTTTTGACGACCCGAACTGGGTTTACGAAGTTAAATGGGATGGCTACCGTGCAATTGCTTCGGTGAATAAGGACGAAGTCGAGCTTTATTCGAGGAACCTGAAATCCTTCAACGAAAAATTTTACCCGATATACGAGGTTTTAAAAACCTGGGACGTCAATGTCATCCTCGATGGCGAGATCATGGTCCTTAATGAAAAAGGATTATCGGATTTCGGTGCCTTACAGAACTGGCGCAGCGAAGCTGATGGCGAACTGGCCTTTTATGCATTTGATATCATATGGCTCGAAGGAAAAGATCTAACCGGTCTGCCATTATCGGAGCGGCAGCAAATTTTGAAGGAAATCCTTCCGACAAACGATGACCGTATACGGTTAAGCCAGGTTTTTAAAGCCAGCGGCACCGACTTTTTCAACGCTGCAGAACGTACCGGCCTCGAGGGAATTATCGCTAAAAAGGCTGACAGTCTCTATTCAGTCGGGAATCGGTCAAAAGAATGGTTGAAAATCAAAGTATCCAAAAGACAGGAAGTCATTATCTGTGGTTTTACACGCAATGATGGTACGTCCAAATTATTCAGCGCCTTACTTTTAGGAGTGTTTGAAAACGGCGTATTGCATTATGCCGGTAAGGTTGGTACGGGTTTTAACGACCAGGGGCAAAAGGACACGATGAAATTATTTAAACCACTCATTATTCAGGAAAGCCCGTTTAATGAAGTTCCGGATTATAATAAACCTTCACGGTTCAGGCCAAATCCTCCGCACGCTAATGCTACCTGGCTAAAACCAGAACTGGTATGTGAGGTTAGTTTCACGGAAACAACAAGCGACGGAGTGTTTCGTCACCCATCATTTAAAGGTATGAGAGAAGATAAAAAAGCTAAGGAAGTGGTAAGGGAAAAAGAAGCGCATACTGCTGACATTGTTGAAGATGCAGAAAACAATAAGAACGAACAAATAGTCAAAGCACCCTCAAATAAAAAACGTAAAACGCTGCTTAATCCGAAAGATGAAACCCAGGTGCGTAAGATCAATGGCCATGATCTGAAATTTACTCATTTAAGCAAAGTTTACTGGCCGGGCGAAGGCATTACTAAACGTGATATGTTTAACTACTACTACCAGGTAGCCGAGTATATCCTTCCTTACCTGAAAGACAGACCGCAATCACTGAACCGTTTTCCGAATGGCATTAATGCAAAAGGTTTCTATCAGAAAGACGTAAAAGATTCGGCCCCGGACTGGGCGCAAAAGTTTCCCTATACAACCAGCGATGGCGAACATAAAGAATACTTGGTCGGAACAAATGAGGCTAGTTTGCTATGGATGGCCTCTTTGGGGTGTATTGAAATGAATCCATGGTTTAGTCGTGTTCAGTCGCCCGATTGTCCTGACTATTCCGTAATCGATCTCGATCCGGATAAAAATACTTTTGACCAGGTGATCGAGGCAGCATTAGAAGTTAAAAAAGTGCTCGACGCGATCGACGTTCCTTGTTATTGCAAAACTTCGGGATCAACCGGCATGCATATTTACATTCCGCTCAAAGCAAAATACAGTTATGATCAGAGCCAGCTGTTCGCTAAACTGATCGTCAGTATCGTTCATGAGCAGTTGCCAGAGTTTACCAGCCTGGAAAGGATGATCAGTAACCGGAAAGGAAAAATGTATCTGGATTTTTTACAAAACCGTCCGGGAGCAACTATTGCGTGTCCATTTTCTGTCCGGCCAAAGCCAGGGGCAACTGTTTCAATGCCATTACATTGGGAAGAAGTTAAGCCGGGATTAACCATGAAGCATTTTACAATCTTCAATGCGGTCGACAGAGTGAATAGCGAAGGTGACCCTTTCAAGGGTGCCCTGGGAAAAGCAATAGATCTTGAGAAAGCGGTCAAAAAGGCAAAAAGTATTTTTGACGTTTAGCAGAATTTATTTCTTCATTTTCAGACCCGCAACCAAATCACCAACTTTTTTTCCGAATTCATTGGCAACGATGCAGGAATTATGGAAGTGAAGTCCCCCGTAAAATCTTGCCCAATTGTTCTCCTGCGCAGCCATTCTGAATGATTTAAACGACCTGCTTTTTATTCCAAACTCTAACTCCGAGGTGTCAGCATAAGCAAAATCGTCACCAAATACGCTGGTCAGCGCTTCAGCAGCTGATGAAGATATCGTCGAATGCCCGCAAGTATATTCCGGGAACGGCGGTGTTTGCAAATAAGGTTTCCAGTTGGAGTCAAAAAATTTATTTACTACACTCTCCGGCCTCATCGTATTATAAAAATATTTAGCATCCCAACATTGAATAAATGCGTCGAAAAGCGCTATGGAAGTTTTCGCGAATGCACACACTGTTGTGCCGAAATCAGCATTAGCTTTTTTTGCGGCGATACCGGTTACGCTCATCCAATGCCCGGGCGGCGAGAACTTTTTAGTTATAAATTGTACGTGACCCGACACATTCATCTTCCCGGGATTATCGTCCCAAAAGTCGGCCATGTGCTTTTGATCCTCTGTTAAATTCTCAACAGATTTTTTAATAAACATAACTTCCTTGTAGTATTTGCTGCCTGTATCAGTAACATTGAACTCAGGCGGTGCCGGAACCCGAAACTGAGAAGCGTTTTTCATCACCATCGGTCTTATCTCCATCCAATGGGGTTCAACAGCTGCTGCGTACATTGGCGGCGTCGGTATCCACCTGCCGGGCAAGCTATTTACTGTGTATTTTGACGCACTCCGTGTATTTAAATAATTATCCTTTTTACTCCATTTAAGAATAAGCCCGGAAACTGAATCGGCAAACGCTTCAGAGTTCTGCCGTACGTCATCAGGCATTCCATGATCTTTAGCAAGTGACTGTAAACTGTCTATGTAATATTTCATGCTTCCTTCTGGGAAAGTTACGGCTTGACCTACATGGCAAAACGCCAGGAGAGCGGCATACTCAAAATCTGTTTTTGCAGGATCTGATGGCTTAGCCGCTGTAATAAGCCCGTTAAGCTGACCTTTTAAGGAATTATATTTTTCAGGAAATCCAGCTGCGATAACCTCATAGCCTGCGATAGATGCATACGCATAGTTTCTGGACGCTACGACGGGCGTAAAGTTATTGCCCATAACTACCGAGTTCAATTCATGTACGGTATTACTGTACAATTGCGGGTCATGAAATATTTTTTGATAGTCAGATTTTTTACAGGAAGAAGCAGCAATGAGGAATATCCCCATCAACAACGAATAGTAGCGGTTCATAAAACGTGGGCTTTTAAAAAAAAATAAGTTTTGCCGTCAACCAATGACGGCAAAACTCAACCAATTGTATATAAACTGGCAATTGGTTTTGGTGGATTATCGGGAACACGCGCAAATCCATCTTGGCAGGACGCAGCGGTTTTCAATTGAACCGAGTGTATTCCAAACGCATACAGGGCGAAGGAAATATTTTTAACTTCTTCGAAGTAATCAATTTTCGAAACTTTGAATATAGGCTTCTTATTTGTATCCGAATTCAGATCATTGACCTTTTTAAAGTAATCTGAGCTGCTTTTCTCGATTTTTGATTTCTCATGATAATCTATACAAAGCAAAATAAGCGTATCGTTATAAACCCGTTGTTTAACGTAACGGTAGGTTTTGCCTTTAAAGCTTACTTCCCCGTCAACACGCTCAAAATTTTTCCAGTTAGTTTGGTAAGGCAATCCAATCGGTATCTTAATTTGTATGAGGCGCTTGTCCTGGTTGGTGATCTTCTCGATTGCCACTTCCATGCTTTTATCCGCTTCAACCTTCAGGTAATAGAAAAAGATCTTATACCCTATTATATTGAATAGGAAAATAACTAAAAGCGATATGGCAACCAGCTTTTTCACCTGCTTACTTTAAATGTCTTTTTTTCGATTCCGGCACCGGTTATTGTGATTGATTTCCAATTGTCAGGTAATTGACTTTTCACCTGACTCAAACCATTCTCAGTAATATCAATTCCTCCAAAACCCATTAACAATGACTGAATCACCCCACCCGCACCAGTAGCGAAATAGGGATTAGTCCCACCTTTTGTTTCAGCAATGACACCAAAAGGAGGATTTAAATTAGGCTGGTATGCATCTTTAAAAAAGTGATAAGCCTGGCCACCATCACCCAACCGGGCATACAATAACGCAAATATGGCCTGAGTCATCGCCGGAGTGCCTTCATTGGGTACTCTTGACTGGTAGTATTTTAAATCCTTCTGAACTTGCTCTTTATCAGTAATAGTTTTTAACGGATAAGCAAGCAGATTTACGTCGGCTTGTTTAATACCCTCACCGTGATATGTTGCATGCTCTTTGGTAACGCCGTCCGCCATTTTAAGAATAGGAATATTTGCAGCGACATCCTCCCAATCGGCATTGGCTTTTATTCCAAGTATTTTCGCCGCTTGTGTGGCGTTTTTTAAATTGACTATTGCGGCAGCGTTTGTAAAAGCATTATTGTCTACATTTTCGGCCCATTCGTCGGCGGCAACGACGTTCTTAATCTCGTATTTTCCTTTTCCATTTCGCTCAACCCTGCTTGACCAAAAGTCCGCAGTAGCCGACAAAATTGGCCATCCTTTAGTAAGCAGCCAATCCTTATCTTGAGTTACGCAGTAATAATTCCAGGCGGCTAAAGCAACGCAAGCAGTAATATGGTGTTCAAACGGCCCGCTTAACGCCCAAACAGGCGTTTCCTCTACTCCTTTGTCGGCACTTTCCCAGGGAAACATCGCTCCTTTATAACCATTTGCAAAAGCGTTTTTCTTAGCCGTCTCTAACCGTTCAAACCGGTATTCGATCATTGATTTGGCGATCTCCGGGTGAAGAATCAGCATTGCAGGAAACATCCATACATCTGTGTCCCAAAAAACATGTCCGTTATATCCCAAACCGGAAAGTCCCATAGGCGAAGGCGAAAGCGCTGTACCTTCTCTGGAAAACGAATATAAATGATACAGCATACTATGGACATCCTGTTGAACCTGGTCATCTCCGTCTATTAAAATATCGCTTTTCCAAAGTTCATTCCATGCCTGTTTGTGAAATTGTTTAAGTCTTTCACTGCCCTGCAACTTAGCTGATATCGTAAGTCTTTCCGCTTCGTTTAGCGGATCATCATAATGTGCAGACGTAACTGAAGAACCGACTACCGAAAAATTATAACTTTCACCCCCATTCAGCTGTTTGGAGAACTTCATCAGGTGCATATTGTTATCCCACATTTCATGAATAACGGTTGGCTCGTTACCATGATTCTCCTTAAATAAAAAGGTTGTGGAAGCGCATAGTTGCAGCTTACCGGTTGGAGATTTTGCCGTTGATGTTAATAAGCTAATCCGGGTATGCGGGCGATCAATTTCGTTGTAATAATTTTGTACATCTTTCAGTGCATCCGGCGCTTCCATTACACTTGCCGGCGTAATAATTAATTTGGTTTTCGCTTTAACGGTAACATCCATCAATACGCTATAAGGCAATTGCCTTAAAGCACAATATGAATAAGTAACGGTTGCCTTATTCTGATAGTCAAATGTTGCGGTAAAAGATGCTTCCTGCATATTAAGCTCCTGCTTGAAATTATTCACATCCTTGCCCTCTAGTCGCTTACCATCAATCTCCAAATTCATATTTAACAGGTTGAAGCTATTCAAAAAATTGCTAACTCGCCCCCTGCCGTATAAATCATACGCTCCTGCCAACACTACGTTTTTCACTTTAAACGGTTCCGGTGAAGAAACCACACCGATCATTCCATTACCAACCGTCACACCATAATAGCCAGACGGGTTGACAGAAGATACTGTCATCTTCCATGGATCCGGATTGGTTTGCGCGTTTAAATGATATGTTACGATCAGGCTCATGCCTAAAGTAATCAGTGTTTTTAAGTGCATAAATTGGTTGCCTAAATTTATAAAAATCTGCGACAATAAAACAATGGCAAATAATTTTATTAAACATTACCTCTTTCATATCTTGGCCCGTTCATGAAGAAAGCTATACTGTTCCTGTCAATTATTATTCTCCTGGCGTTTAGCCTTGTTTATTTAGTCATTCCTTCGAGGATTGATGTTAGTGAAACCCTGGAAACTTCCTTACCGGAAACACTTATTGCCAGGTTACTTACAGAAAAAACAGGTTGGCAAACATGGCTGCCATCAATAACCCGCGGCGCTAAAGACAATAGTTATCATTTTAAAAAAAACGAGCTGGATTTTACTTTCTCAGAAAATACCGAAACTGCCGCGAATGTGCAGGTTAGCCAAACCGGATTTACAGCAAATGGCAAAATTGATTACATCGTTAAAGGTGCGCATCGAACAACCGTTCGATGGTATGAGATGATCAAAGCCTCTAAAAACCCAATAACACGCATTAGGCAATTTATTTTTGCTATGCAAACCAGGCGGCAAATGAAGCATCTGCTCGATAGCCTTAATAATTTAACCCAACACAGCACAAAAGTTTACGGCTACAACATTCGGATAACGAAGGTAAAAGATTCAGTTCTGATCGGCACAAGAGCTATTTTTTCTTCATATCCATCGGCTGAAAAAGTAGATGCTTTAGTCAGGAAACTGAAAGATCAGGCTAAAATGAAAAATGCGCTGATCACTGATTCGCCAATGCTTAATATAACTCAAACCGGCCAAAAGGAATTCACAACGATGGTTGCATTGCCGGTAAATAAATTTATTCAGCCGTCAGGCGAAGTTTACATACGCCGAATGGTGATGGGTAATCTTTTAGAAACGCAGGTAAAAGGCGGTCCAAACTCAATAAATAAGGCAATGGCGCAGCTTACTCTTTTTAAAGAAGACTACAAGATGATTTCTCCCGCGGTACCATACCAAAGCATGATTACAAACCGGCTGGCAGAAAAAGATTCTTCGAAATGGGTTACAAAAATTTATTATCCGGTATTTTAAGTTATTTGTCGGTAACCAGCAATAGTTTTCCTTCGTATGTCGTCGCCAACCAGGCCTGCCGTTTGTCGCCAAGCTTGATTTGTTTTAGGTATGTGATCTCCTGAAAGTTAAACAGCGGGTTTGTCCAGTACTCGATCTTTCCAAAAGCTTTTCGCCCCTTATCATAAGAAAGCATTGCCAATCCTAAAGCATCGTACTTACCTTCATATGGAACAACACCCCAAAAATTGCCATTAACCAACACCTTATCTTCTTTACCATACAATTGTTCCATTGATTTAACAGGCGCTTGCTGAAACGAAAGAGGAAGCGGAGTAATTTTTCCACCGCTAGCAAGATTACTTACAAAAACGCTTTCGAAGCTTTGCGCGACAAGTTTGTTTTGTTCGTCCAGTTTTCCTTTGAATATCTCCTCGGTGGTTTTGTCGGCCATTTTTTGAAAGCTTAGATATTCCTTTTTGAGATATGGAAGTTCCTGTTCGAGATCGTTTTTTGGTCGGAAGGGATAATTCTTACCTTGGTAATAATAAGAGAGAACCAGATCGCTTTTTTGGTCATTATCGAGATCCTGGTTGTACGCCGTAACAGGATATTCGTCCGAAGGATTAAATTTGCTGTTCAGCCCCCAATTTCCTAAGACAAGGTCCTTTTTTCCATCCCCATCCATGTCAGAAATCGCAACAGACTGCCACCAGCCCCTGATGCTTTGAAGTGAAGCAGGTGTAGATTCCGCAATAGTTCCTTTTTTATTGTAGAATACATGAACAGGTTGCCATTCGGCAGTTATGACCAAATCATTTTGCCCATCGTTATCGATATCGGCGGAAGCCACATCTGTAATAAATGGAATATTTTTCAATGCTGAATATTGATTTTCAGCAGAATTTACGAATGCTCCGTTCCCCTTATTAAGCCAAATATAAGATGGCGATTTCCTTGTATAGTCTCTGTAAGAAACAGCTCCGGTAAGATAGATATCCAGCTTACCGTCCGCATTAAAATCATACAGATGAATTTTCGAAACCTGCGAACTTATCTTTGGTAGTAGTTTATATTCAAATTGAAAATTTCCCTTATTTAAATATAGCCGCGGCTGATTCAGGTCTTGTATTTCAATAAACGGATGACTATCGCTCACGACAATCAAATCAGTTAACCCATCATTGTTTACATCAGTCCAAATCGCTGTTTTATCGGAAACATTCTTAAATGATTGGAAGGCCTCTATCGGCTGTTTTTTGAACGCTCCACTTTTTGTTCCAGTCAGGATATACTTTTCGTCTCCCGACATTCCGCCGACATAAATATCGTCGATTCCGTCGTTATTGGCATCACCAATAGCTACCGCTGGTGTATGAGCCAGATAACTGTGTGGAATCAGCGAATAATAATTAAAATCCGGAGTTTCATTTACATTTAGTTTTGCCAGTATACTCGCTTGAACTTCTTTGTAACTGAACTGCTTTTTATCGTTTATAAAGTCATTGATTACGGATCCGATATCGTTTGATTTTGAAGCTTTGGCCGGTTCATATTTTATAAGCTGTTTCTTATTAAGGGCAAAACCCTTGCTTAGCTGATAAGAGTTGTCTGGCCAAACTACGAGCATCTCTACCGGCTTTTCGTTCTTCTCAAATGTAAATTGAAGTGAGCCTGAAAGATTGCTTTCGAAAGCATTACTGGTTTGTATTTCCTGGTGGTCAACGCCATTGGTTGATTTTATAAAAATTTTCGTTCCTACGCCGGCGAGATTGGGCTTCAAATATTCAGCGGAAATACTTAAATAATCAGATTTATTTTTCGAAAGTTCCGCCGTTGTGTTTTTATAAATCGTGGCGGGCGCATCCATATTATTGGTAACGATTTCCAGATCGCCGTCGTTGTCAAGATCAACGGCCACCGACCCTGACGAGATCGAGGGGCTTGTCATGTCATTATCTTTCGATACGTCATTGAATTTCAATGACGCGCCGCCGGTATAAAGAAAATTATGGACGGCACCATCTGGCATCATATTTATTTTTTCGTTATCAAAATGCCGGTTTGTTTTAAACTCATTTCTTACGTTCGGATCACCAAGATATTTGAGGTAATCCATATCATTTAAGCGCTTTTTGATTCCGTTTGAAAAGAAGATATCTTTCTTACCATCGAGGTTAAAGTCCTGTACCAACGGCGACCATGTCCAGTCGGTTGCTGAAATATTTGAATACAAGGCCATGTCAACAAATTTTTTGCCGTTCGCAACATTTATCTGCAGACAATTTTTAGAATACTGATAATAATAACCTGCGTTTACTTCCTGGTTGTAAATATCTAATGGTTCGTCGTTTATCGTCGCTTTTAAAATCTTCATCTCCTCTGGTAGCATGTCGGTCGACAGTACATCGAGGTTTCCATCTTTATTCATGTCACTTAACGTGTTACCCATTGAAAAAAGGCTGGTGTGGCCAAACGCACTTTTCAACTGTTCTTTGAAAGTTCCGTCCTTTTGATTTACGTAATAGTAATCCTGTTCAAAAAAATCGTTGCTCACATAAATGTCATCCCAGCCATCATTATTCAAATCACCAACACTTACACCCAAACCATAACCAATCGCCGCAGAATAAATTCCAGAACCTTTGGTAACATCGGTAAAATGTCCGTTATCGTTTCTAAATAAGTGGTCTCCGGAATCATGATTGTACGTAAGTCTAAGCGTGGAATCGCCATAGGTATCGTTGCTGTGTACAGACGATGTTAACAAAAACATGTCAAGATCGCCGTCATGATCATAATCAAAAAACGACGCCTGCGTAGAAAGGCCTTTGAAATCAAGGCCATATTTTTCCGCACTTTCCGTAAAAGTTAAATCGCCATTATTGATATAAAGTTGGTTCTTACCTGTAAATGTCCGATATCCGGAAACAACCGACACGTAAATATCTTTTAATCCATCACCATTAATATCTACTACTGTCACTCCTGTTTTCCAGTTGCCGGCACCTTTCACACCCGCGCGATTTGTAATATCCTCAAATTTCAGTTTACCCTTGTTCAGGTAAAGTTTGTTGTCGTCTTGATTTGATATAAAATAAAGGTCTTCCAGGCCATCATTGTTAAAATCGGCTGATGCAACGCCCGCGCCATTGTAGAAATACAGATAGTCAAGGATGTTTACCGAATCGGTAGGTGTATTCTTGTTTACAAAATGAATATTTGTTTCATCGGGGGCTAACACCTGGAATATTTGCTCCTTTGTATTTTTTGTATTACAAGAACTGTAAACAATCGAAATTAATAACAGTATTATAAAGAAATTTTTTATCATGAATCAGTTCGCGGTATTAGTTGCGCTTAAAAGCTTTAATTTGGGAGTTATTAATTCCGAAAAGATAATAAGGAATGCCTCTTGCATTTTTTATAAGAAGTGAAGATCTAACATCACCCTTTAATTTAATTCCGCTTTCTGCCGGACGATAATAACTGAAGTTGCCGTTTTTCCAGGCAAAAATCTGTCCGTAACTCGCATCAAGCCGACCAACTTCCGGTTTAAAGTTTGAAAAGTTTCCGGCTACCAAAATTTCATTGCTCCCGTCTTTATTAAAATCGTCAAATAGAACAGTATTAATGCATGATAACTGCGCTTGGTATGGTAAAGCCCTGCAGGAAAACCGCCCGTTACCTTCGTTAATAAAGACTGCGGACTGCAGATAATTTATTTCGTGAGTTTCCGCTCCTTCCAACAACTCATTTGGAAAAACCTCATTAAATGGCGTTCCTGCATAGTTTTCATACTTCAAAAAACGCTTTTTGAACATAGGCATTTGACCTACAAGGTCAGGTTTCATATGAAACACATAACTCACATGGTCATTTTTAAACATGGATGTCACACATTCCTTCGTTCCATTTTCGTCGAAATCTTTCACGTAAATTTTCATCGGTTCTGTTTCTGAGGCATAGAATTTTGTGTTCAGTCCAAGGTTTCCAGCGATGATATCAGGCTTACCATCGTGATTTATATCACCGATTTCTAACGCAGTCCACAAACCTTTATAGTTATTAAGCTGTGTATTTTCCGTAAACCTTCCTTTTTGGTTCATAAATATCTTTACTCCCATCCAGTTACCGGTAACTATAAGATCTTCAAAACCATTGTTGTCCAGATCCGCCCATTTTGCCGACGTGACCATTCCGAGTTTATTGTTGGTGCCGAAAATATCTTTAGAGACGTTAGCAAAATTCCCTTTGCCGTCATTTTGCAGGAGGTAGGAATTCGGGGAGCTTCCGTATACCCCTGGAATGCTTCTTCCACCTAAAAACAAATCAAGGTCGCCATCATGATCATAATCGCAAGCTATAAGCTGTGACGCGTTTACGCTAAACCGGATAAGCTTCTGAGGATTATTTTTCAGATGACCTTTGCCATCATTTTCAAAAAAACGGGGGAAAAACACATCATTTCCAGCCTGTTCATCATTGCCGCCGGCACTAATTATCAGGTCGTCATCACCATCCTTATCAAAATCGCCGAAGGCCGCTCCGGCCCATTCCATATATACTTGTTTCTTAAAGTCTTCCGGAATATATTGTCTAAACTTCCCATTTTTCTGCTGGATATAAATCGCTGCGGGGTTGTCTTTAGAACTTCCAAAATAAAAGTCCTGCAAACCATCGCCATTAATATCTCCCGGAGCCATGTATGGATTTTCTGTTGAAAGCATTTGGAGCATGAGACGCTCACGGTCAAAATCGATAAAGTCATTTTCCTTATGAGTGGGAATGCTGTCAAACAGCTCACTTATGCAATCCCTGAATTTCACAGCCGGTGGTATAACAGTATAACTATATATTTTTTTGGCCTTGGACACGTCAAAAGTATAGGTTTGATCAGTCTTCAGATTCTTCAATGTTTCGTAGTTACCTTTCGGCCAGATCACCTGCAGTGAATCAATTCTCTTATGATTTCCCACACCGACGGTCAATTCATTTGGAGATGTGCTACTTTGGAATCCGCGTGAAGGCTGATGGTAGTAAACAACGTACTTTCCGTCATTAAATGCCTTGACTGTCGTACCAACTCCGAAGCGATTTAACGAGTCACCTTTAAGTTTTACCAGGATCGCATGATGCTCTTTTTTGGCGAGAGTATTTTTATAAAAAAACACGGGCATATTGACATTATTGATCACAAGGTCCAGATCACCATCGTTATCAAGATCACCATAGGCCGCTCCATTGCTGAAAGAAGGCTCGTCTAAGCCAAGTTTTTCCGTTTCATTGCTAAATTTCAGGTTGTGTTTATTTAAAAAGGCATAATTTGAGATAGGTGTGGATTTCATTTTGCTGATGAAGTCGGATGGATCGAATTTTTTGCCTTGTGCGATCTTTTCCATGTTCTCGCGGCTTCCAAGAAATTCTATATAATCTTGGTCAGTCAAATCTTTATAAATGCCGTTACAAACCAGGATGTCTTTCCATCCATCGTTATCCATGTCGAACATCAAGGCGCCCCAGCTCCAGTCGGTAGCGGCAACCCCTGAATAAAATGCTGTTTCGGAGAAAGAGCCATCACCATTATTTATTTGCAGGCAGTTCTGCATGTACTGATTATAGTATCCGTCTTTTTGCTTCAGTTTAACAACGTCGTACGATTCAAAAGAAGTTACCTGTTTAAGGCGTTTATCTCCTTCCGGAAGCATTTCAGTAGTGAAAATATCCAACTTGCCGTCATTATTGACATCCGCAATATCTGAGCCCATGGATGCCAGGCTTAAATGCCCTGTTTCATCCTGTATAACTTCCCTGAACGTACCGTTCTTTTGGTTCAGGTAGAGATAATCGCGCTCAAAAAAATCATTGGAAACATAGATGTCGGGATATCCGTCTTCATTTATATCGGCTACGGAAACTCCAAGACCGAAACCGATATCGCTTGAATAAATGCCGGCATTTTTGGTCACGTTGGTAAAGTGGCCGTTGTCATTTCGGTATAAACGATCGCCTCCAAGCTCGTCAACTACGTCACGTAAATTTTGAGCAAAGTCAAAACTCTCAATAGGCCGGAAAGAATTATTAAGAATATAGCAATCAAGATCGCCATCTAAATCGTAATCAAAAAAGACCGCGTGAGTTGATAACCCTCTGTCAGCTAAGCCATATTTTTCAGCTTCTTCTTTAAAAGTGCCGTTATGCTGATTGACAAATAATTCGTTTTCAGTTTCACTGCCCTTTGCATTTCCGCTATTACAAACGTAAATATCCAGCCACCCATCGGCGTTTATATCGACCATCGTAACGCCGGTACTCCAATATTTGTCGCCCTTTACTCCCGCTTTTTCTGTTACGTTCTCAAACTGCCAATTTCCTTTATTAATATATAATTGATTATCACCCTGGTTGGATGTAAGATAGACATCGTTAAGCCCGTCGTTGTTAACATCACCTATTGCTACTCCGCCGCCGTTGTAATAATTCCGATATGAAAATACATTGGCCCCCTTTTTATCCTCCAGTTGGTTAATAAAGTTAACTCCAATCTTATCGTTATTCTGTAATTGAAAAAGTGTGTCTGTTTTTTTTTTGCATGATTGGCTTATGATCAATATCAAAAGCACCGGCAAATAAAACTTCTTTATCATGTTGTAATATGCAAAAACAAACATAGCGGAACAAGTCCGCTATGTTTGTTTTGTATGGTTATAATGTCTACTAGTAACCTACGTTTTGAGTTAAATTAGGATTCGCATCAACTGCCCGCTGAGGAAGCGGATAAACAACACGAAAACCAGCAGAACGATTTGGACGTTGATCGACAGGATCGTTAAATTTACCAAAGCGGATCAGATCGTTTCTTCTCCATCCTTCGTAGTACAACTCCCTACCTCTTTCTGCCAGCATCGAAACTTCATCAATCGATGAAAGTGTAGAAGCGCCGCGAGTCGTCCGGATACTATTCACAATGCTTAACGCAGTTTGACCGGTTGGATCAGTGCCGCCGCGCAAAATCGCTTCAGCTTTCATTAAAAGTAAGTCTGCGTAACGAAAGAAAACATAGTCGTTTTGGCTATTATCCAGTTTATCCGGGTTCAATGGATATTTGATAACACGAATACCTTCTGCTTCTGTCGCGTAATTTAGATTTACGTTTGGTGTAAATATTAATGGCTGACCGCTTCTGTCTTTCAAAGCTACTAAACCGCCTTTTCCATCCGGACCAAATTGTTGGCCAATGTTAAAACCGGTTTTTTCACCTGTCCTGTTTGTAAAGCCTGGTAAGTCGCCACCTTTACGCTGATCACCGTTTTCGAAAGTGCTGTAGAAGTCAGCTAATGTAGTGAAACCGTTCCAACCGCCTGGTGTCTGGTTGTAGTGGTTGCCCATGTAAGTACGATTTCTCGAGTTTCCGGGCTGATCTGTATCAGTGTTTTCGCGAACGAAAATCAACTCCTTTGAATCAGTTGTATTTGTCCAGGTAAAATTATCAAAATACTTTGCAGCAATTTGATATTTGCCACTTGCAATTACTTTATTGCAATAAGCAATAACCTGGTCCATGTCAGCTTTAGCAAAAGTATATGGTCCTCCGGGATTTTGCGGATCAGCATAGTAAACAGCTTTGTTAAGGTACATCTTCGCTAACAAAAAATCGGCGGCTTCTTTCGTAGCATAGCCTGGTGTATTTGGCTTAAGGTTTGCCTCCGCAAATTCCAGGTCCTTTATGATGAAATCCGTGCCTTCTTTTCTTGTGAAAACTTTTGGTAAAACATCTATACCTTCGCTGGCTTCACGAAATGGCTGTTTACCGTACAAATCATCCATATAAAACATGAAGAAAGCACGAAGGAAAGCAGCCTCGCCTTTTACCTGGTTGTCAGCACCACGGCTATATACCAGTGTCGCATTATAAACACCGCGGGTTAACTGATTAAACGTATCAAAGACCTGGTTATGTGACGGATCCCATGTATGCTGGTGCAGTTTCCGCCAGGTACCAAAATCGTCCCAGTCTGTTCCACGGGTTGGCCCCATCATCTCATCGGTGGAGTGTTCCTCCAAAGCATATAAATTCGCCTGGTCTGTAAATCCATTTAAAATTGAATAAACACCAGCTAGATCCGCCGAAGTGGTTTGTGCTCCATTGTCTTCAAACTGCGACCCGTATAACTCCTCCTTCAAATCCGTACATCCCGAACCGGCCAAAAGCAATGCTGCTAACGAACCGGTTATCAAAAATTTCTTTTTCATTTTTATCTAATTAAAATCCGGCGTTTAAACTTAATGTGAATGACCTTGCGGTTGGATAAGCAGCATAGTCAATTCCCCGCGAAGGAACTCCATCTCTGGACTTGTCTGTATTGATTTCTGGATCGATACCAGAGTAATTGGTGATCAGAAATACATTTTGTCCGGACAACGTTAAGTTAAGACGCTTGATCGCCTTACTGTTCTGTAAATTAAATGTGTAGCCTATGTTCGCGTTAGCAAGACGTAAAAAATCTCCTTTTTCAAGGAACCGGGTAGATACCCCGCCTGGATTAAGTGTATTTTCATTACTTTCTGCAACGTCATAAGTTACATTACGGCCATTTTTGAAACTGCCTCTAAGGAAATATGCGTTAGCCGTATTATTATAAATAACAAACCCTGTTGCCGCATTCAGGAAGAAACTTGCATTGAATCTGCCAAATGTGAAAGAGTTAGTTAAACCTTGTGTGAATCTTGGAATGGGACTTCCCTGGTAAGTGGAAACGTCCGCACCGTTTGGATAAATACCAAACCCATTTGCATCAAGTCCTGAATAACTTGGCAAAAAGAAAGCTGGGGCAGGATATCCGTTACGAATTAACTGTGAATAAGCGCCTGAAAGACCCTGACCACTGATATCCCCTGTAATAACAGTTCCGCTGAAGTCTTTCATTTGATTTTTTAGGTATGTAAAGTTATAAGCGATCTGCCAGGTAAATTTCGACTGTCTTACGGCATCTACGTTCAAACCTAATTCGACACCCGAATTAACTAATTTTCCCGGAATGTTCGACCAAACACGGCCATTATTAATCGGCGATGGTGCCGGCAAATCTACCTGGAAAAGTAAATCCTTCGTTGATTTATTAAAATAGTCCAAAGTACCCGTCAAACGGCCTTCGAAAACACCGAAATCAATACCAGCGCCATAAGATGTTGTAGTTTCCCACTTTAAATCCGGGTTACCGATTGTATTGGTTGTTATCGCACCACTTTGCTGAAGTTGCCTGATTGTTAAAGAAGCATAAGGTGGAATTCCGTCCTGGCTACCTGTTAGACCATAATTTAACCGGAGGCTAAAATCATTAAATATACCTCTGTTAGGAGTGTTGGTATCAACTACACGCCATTTGATAGCTCCAGACGGAAAGAATCCATATTTATTGTTTTCACCGAATTTCGATGAACCATCGGCACGCATGGTGAAAGTAAGATACAATTTATCTTTAAAAGCGTAATTCAAACGTGTAAAGACCGACTGCAGTTCACTCTTGGTGCTATCTCCATATGCTGCAGGAAGATGGTTAGGAAATGCGTTAATATCTTTTACAGAAGCAGTAGACGCCGAATTGCCCCACCCAATATAATTCAACGGAGAGTTTTTAAATGTCTGATAAGAGTATCCACCTAACGCAGTGAAAGTATTATTGCCAAACTTGTTATTATATGTTAACGTATGCTCGGTAATCAAGTTTTGAAGTTTGGAGTCCTGAGTGATCCCTCGTCCGCGTCCTGTAACCTGTTCAACCTGTACGTCGCGTATACGTTGTGTTCCGCTATATCCGATAAGCAATGGGCTCATCCAGGTTTCTCTGGCACCTTTTGAATAATCGTAACCTATTGTTCCGCGATAGGAAAGATTCTTAATTACGTTTAAAGTAGCACCTAAATTGCCTAAATAACGGTTAATATCATCACTGTCATCAATTTCATTTAGCATGTTTACCGGATTACGGTAAGTCGAACTTCCTCCTGTAAAATAAGAACCATCTGAATTATACAATGGATATGTAGGATTAGCTATTATCGCTGAACCAATCAAAGAGCCCTCAAAACCTGCAGTGTTGGTGATTGGAGCATATTGATTCTTTACGTTGGAAGCTGTAAATGTCAGATCAAGCTTTAACTTATCTTTTAATAAACTTTGCGATGCATTTAACCTTCCTGATAAACGCTTTAAGCCAGAATTTTTAACGATACCATTAATGTCGTCATAACCAAAATTAAGCCGGTATTGCGTTCCGCCTTTTGCACCGCCGTAGCCTAAGTTGTAGCTTTGCGAGTAGGCATTTCTTAAAAATGCATCCTGCCAGTCATTGCTGCTGCCAAAATTAATACCGCCTTGTGAGATTGGACCGTTATTAGCTCCTGTCCTTGCTACCAAATTCAGGAAGTCTTGAGTGTTCAAAAGGTCATATGTCCTTGCAGCGGATGACATACTTCCGCTTGCAATAAAAGTCAAACCTTGTCCTTTTGTACCTTTCTTAGTTGTAATTAATACAACTCCATTTGCACCCCTGGAGCCGTAAATAGCGGCAGCGGAAGCATCCTTCAGGACACTGATGTTTTCAATATCAGCCGGATTAAGAAAAGATAAAGGATTTCTGGCCGATGACATACCGGCGCCTGCGTCCATCCCGCCAGTTGTCGGGCCGCTAGCATCCAATGGAACACCATCAATTACAAATAACGGATTGTTATTTGACCTGATGGACGTTGCTCCCCGAATATTAATGTTAATTCCAGCTCCCGGTTCACCGCTCGCAGGCGTTACCTGAACTCCGGGAACACGGCCCTGTAATAATTGTTCGGGCGATGCGATAACACCTTTGTTAAAATCTTTTGTGCCAATTGAAGCAACGGCACCCGTTGCATCTCTGACCCGTTGTGTACCATAACCAACTACCACAACTTCGTTAAGCGAAGTGCTGCTTGATGAGAGTGAAGCGTTAATGGTTGTTCTTGAATTGATTGCTACTTCCTGCCGTTCGTAGCCTAAATAGGTGAAAATAAGCGCTTGTGCACTTGTTGGAACAGATAACCGATAGGCTCCGTTCGCATCCGTACGGGTGCCCGTCGTGGCACCTTTGACGATTACTGACACTCCAATTAATGGAGAATTGTCTTTCCTGTCTGTTACTTTTCCTTCTACTACTCTGTTTTGAGCCTGAACAGACATAGCAAAAGCATAACAGATCATGAAGAAACTTACTTTAAGTAAAAATTTCATAATACTATTTTGGTTTTATATTACAATTGGTAGGTATAAATTTAGTTACATAATTCGTAAAAACAATAGCAGGAAATTTTTTTTCGGATTTCTCAAATTTTCGATCAATGTTTGTCCAACGCTTTATGATAAGAAAAAAACTGGAAGCCTTTTATTAACAAGTCTTTAAGAAAACTTTTCTTTGGCTTTCATTAATATTTTACATTTTTATCCCTTTATTAATTAAATGAATAAATCTTTATTCTCTCCTTGCTTTTTTTGCGTTCCAGATATTACAGGTTTCACCCGTTTGATAACGTCGGCTGACATTGAGTTCAGCAGCCTTGTGATACCTGCCTTGCTTAACAGGCTGATGGATTGCAACAATCTGGCGATGTCTGTAGCTGAAATAGAAGGAGATGCGATTTTCTTTTACCGAACCGGAGAAGCGCCTTCGCCTGTATCAGTTATGGAGCAGTGCGATAGCTTCTACCAATGTTTCGCCGATACCTTAAATGGTTTCAAGCAGACGGATCCGGAGAATTATCAAAAATATCTGGCCAATAGCCAGGTTGGATTGAAAGTAATTGTACATTATGGCAACGTTATGCCCGCTCTTATTAAAGGCAGAGTAAAATTAATTGGAACTGATGTAATTACAATACACCGCTTGTTAAAAAACAGCATCTCTGCGACCGAGTATATTTTACTTACGGAGAGCTATTTAAACACAAATAATGAGCAACCTCTAACCTCTTCGCTTAACGAAAGTATACTTAGTACCGGTTCGGACAGCTACGAATACCTGGGCAGAATAAATTACAAATTCGTTTCAGCACCAAGAAGTTAACCGCCGCTGGACATTGAAATTATTACAATCGTAATAAAGCCAACTGCACAAATTATCAGTCCTATCATAAAAATATTATATGACCACCGAAGCAGTTTATATTTCTTGATCAAAACGCCACCCAAGTGATACACGTCGACCGACATGCTGTCGTATAACCCGTCTTGTTCACTTTTTAATTCTTTTATTTTTCCGACAAACTCTTTCAATTTAAGCTGGGTAAAATTACCGAAGAACAGAACGCTGCTAGTATCACTTTTTATGTCATAATCTTCTTGTGCATTGATGTTAGGCCTGGCCGAAAGTATGGCAAATACAACTGATAATAAACTTGAAATCAGCAAAAAACCCATTGGAAAAACGAACCTTATGCTGGTAAAAAGTTCTTGGTTAGAACTTGAAAAAGTATAACCCGAACCAAAAAGCGTGATAATCAATGAGATAATAATCGTATTGATATTAATCATGATGTGGGCTTTATTATCCGCAATTGAACTGAGGTTAATATGGTACGAATAAATTGTTCGGTAAAGAGTTTCTATTCCCCTACCAAGCTTGGGTGACTTTTCTCCGGCGCCCTTGTTTAATTTTGACAGATATTTGGTTTCATCCTTTTTTAGCTGATCGATGATATCGTATTGTTCGCGGATATTCTGTTGTCTTCTTTCATCATAAGTTTTAATCGCCTCTTCCGTTTTGAAAGTTGTATTTAAGATGAAATCAAGCTGCAACTCCGCCCATTCAATGTTTGAATATTTTTTCCCAAGTATTTTTTCCCACTCAATCCGAAGAAGCTCGCCGCGCTGAGAGGCCTTCTTTTTACCAAGATTGATATAATCCGCATCATGGAGAATTTCCTGAAGTGTTCCGTCGGGCACATGGCCATATTTTGTCGATAATATTAATGATTCTATCTCGGCGATATCTTCAAGTTTATATTCTCCCTCCAGGTAATCTTTTAATATCTGAATACTGTGCTCTTCGTGCCCTTCATATGCCCTGGTATATCCAGTGTCGTGAAACCAGGCAGCGAGCATTAATATCTCGAAGTCCCTGCTCGTCAGATCATATGCAACCGATAGTTCTTTACATGCTTTAACGGTTTCAACTGTATGCTGGTAATTATGGAATACGTAATCGCCTGATAGCTTTTCTTTCAATAATTCAAAAACATACGTTGAAGCACTTTTTAATACGGGATTGTTATTTTTCATTTAATATTATGACTATAAGTTTAGGTATTCAATGTTAATATAAATTAAAACTATAAGAACAACATTCAGTTATATGTTGGATTCAACAATAATTACTTAACGATGTCACGATCACTAACTTTTTTACTTCTTTATTTGCTTATGGTTGCAACTGCTTGCAACAACAGTGTTAAACATAAAAACCAACAAAATAGTTCTGTACAAATTCCAAAGGTTAAAACGGTTAATCATCTGCCGGTTGAACTTACTGAAATATCAGGGATTACATTTATTGACAGTAATACGATTGCTCTTGTCGAAGATGAAAGCGGCGTAATTTATAACTATAGTCTTGCACAGAAAAAAGTAACAGGACAAAATAAATTCGCGGGTGCCGGAGATTTTGAAGACTTATGTGTAGCAGGGAATGATATGTATGCCATCCAGAGTGATGGAAAGCTTTTTAAGATTGCAAATTTCAAAAAGGGATTCACTGATATTACTGAAATTAAAACTCCATTTAAGCCCCAAAATAACCTGGAAGGATTAGCATACGATCCTGACCGTAGCAGGTTGCTTATAGCCCCAAAAGATGAAGGTTTTGATACTGGTAAAAAGAAAATAAAAGTTGTTTACGCACTGGATCTAAAAACAAACCAGTTAAACAGTACGCCTGTCTACAATCTCGATCTCGCTCAAATCGAAGCACAGTTTAAAGGCGACCAGCTTGAAGAATCTTCAAAAAAATTCCTTAAGGCGATTGGTAACGAAAATATGAATAAAGTTTTCCGGACATCCGCACTGGCTATTCATCCCAAAACGAAAGATTTATATATGCTTTCGTCTTTAAATAACATGGTCGCTATACTTTCACCAGCTGATTCTCTGAAAAAAATTCTGTTATTAAAAGGTGGCGATTTCTCTCAGCCTGAGGGTATCACATTTTCGCCCGATGGAAAATTGTTTATATCAAACGAAGGCGCAAAAAATAAAAGCGGAAACATTCTTGAGCTGGAGTATGAAAATTAATTTTATTCGGTTTTCACTGGCCTTGTTGATAATATCCGGTCTTCCTTCTTGTGTTTCACGTAAAGTCTATTACGCTAAAAGTGAGAAAGACTGGCAAAAAAGTAACGTTCCTGATTCTGTAAAACTGGATTATTCCGTTTTTTTAATTGGTGATGTCGGAAATCCCGACGACGAAAAGCAAGAACCAACTCTGAAGCTTTTACAGCAACAAATTTATTATGCAGATAGTCTTTCGCAGGCTGATACCAGCGCTTCAAGAAAAAGTGCTGCAAACACCTCTCATGAAAAAGATGCAGTGGTGTTCATGGGAGATAATATTTATGAAAAAGGGATGCCTGACAGTAATGCAGCAGACCGAAAAGAAAAAGAGCGGCGCATTACTGAACAATTAAAAGTTGTTAAAAACTTCAAAGGCAAACCGATTTTTGTTCCTGGAAATCACGACTGGAATGAAAGCAGGCGTGGGGGTTTGCAGGCAGTTTTACGTCAGCAGGAATTTATCTCAAATTACTTACAGCGTTCTGACGTATTCTTACCCTCCAACGGCTGTGCTGGCCCGGTAGAATTGCAGTTAGATGAAAATTTGGTTGTGATTGTAATTGACAGCGAGTGGTGGCTAAGAAAATACGAGAAATCTACCGCCGAAAACAACGATTGCAGCACGAGTACAAAGGCCGATGTAATAAATCAGCTTAAAGATATTATTAGGAGAAATAAGGGAAAAAACATTTTAATTACAGAACATCATCCGCTATTTAGCAATGGTCAGCATGGCGGTCATTTTAGTGCTACAGACTGGATTTTTCCATTGACAATTGTTAGAGATAACCTTTGGATTCCATTACCTATCATCGGTTCAATTTATCCGTTAATGCGTGAATATGGTATATCGCGCCAGGATTTGTCTAACAAAACCTACCAGGAACTCAGGCGCTCTATGCTGGCGGCAATCAGCGGTGAAAAAAATGTAGTCTTTGCATCGGGGCATGAACACGCTTTACAGTTTAACCGCTATAACGATGTCAATTTTATTATTAGTGGAAGCGGTAGTAAATCCAGTCCGCTTGTAAAAGGAAATGGTGCCAGCTTTGCTCACGGGCAACAAGGCTTCGCACGATTAAATTATTATACGAACGGTCAATGTTGGGTTGAGTTCTGGGAACCTGTTGGTGATGGCATGAAAGGTAAGGTGGTCTACAGAACTCCATTATATGCAATTGCACCTAAACCAATAGCCGAAAAGAAACAAGACATTATTAGTTATAAAGATAGCGTGAAAGTTTTAGCGGCCGGCCGCGAGTATCGCGCAGGCAAAATGAAAAGAACGCTACTGGGCGAACATTATCGCAATGTTTGGGCAACACCGGTAAAGACTCCATACTTAGACCTCAACACTTTTGCCGGCGGGCTAACTCCGTTAAAGATGGGTGGTGGGCATCAAACTACTTCACTTCAATTCCAGGGAAAAGATGGAAATCTTTACCAGTTTCGAACTGTAAATAAAGATCCGGGACAACTTCTGCCTGACGGATTAGAACAATCAGCAGCGGATGACATTTTGCAGGATCAAATCTCATCTGCACATCCGTACGCTGCGCTGGTTATTCCGGATATGGCAAAAGCGATCGGAATTTATTATGCCGCACCAAGGCTCGTATACGTTCCCTATAGCAGCCTGCTGGGCCCGTACGTTCAACAGGTTGGCGGCAAGATGGGATTTATTGAAGCACGCCCCGATGAAGACTTATCTGATTTTAAATCATTCGGGAACGCCAAAAATGCAATTAGCACTGATAAGCTTTACGAAAAGCTGTTTAAGGACAATGAAAATAAGGTTGATCAGCAAATGTTCCTCAAATGCCGCCTATTCGATATTTTAATTGGCGATTGGGATAGACATGAAGACCAGTGGCGTTGGGCTGAATTTAAACAGGGAGATCAAACCGTTTACAAACCAATCCCTCGTGATAGGGATCAGGCTTTTACAAAATTAGACGGTTCAATCACTAAATTATTAATGATGGCTGTCCCTGAGCCGCAAAATTTTGGAAAACAAATAAAAGACCCGGCAAAATTATCGCTGGGCGCCCGGGATCTCGATCGTAACCTGTTAAATAATTTGTCTTTGAATGACTGGATAAAGGCGGCTAACGAGATCAAGTCATCGTTAACAGATCGCGTTTTAGAAAACGCTATGAAAAAAATGCCGCCGGAAGTGTATCCGCTGTCGGGTCCGGAAATATTGAGTAAGTTGAAATCAAGAAGAGACGAACTCGTAGACGTCGCAAAGCTCTATTACAAAACTCTTGAAAAGAAAATTACTATTCAGGGAAGTGATAAAAGAGAATTTTATACCATTCACTTTGATAACGACTCAACCCAGATCATTACAAGGAAGCTTAATAAGGACAATAATACTGAGCAGGAACTTTTTAACCGAAAGTTTGCTAACAAAAAAACAAAGGAGATCGACATCTACGAACGTGGCGGAAAAGACAGCGTTATTGTTAACGGTGAATGCCTGGCAAATCCTATAAAAATAAGGCTGATTGGCGGCGAAGGAAAGGATTTCTTTCAGGACAAGTCTAAGAAAAGCAACATTGTAGTATACGATGACAGCAAAAACAATATAAAAAAAGGCGAAAATACTGACGTCCGTGTCACTACTCAAAACTTAACAAAGGATTATGACCCATTTAATTTCTTCAATTACAATGAAAAAGGCTTTGCTCCTGATTTAAATGTAAATGGAGATGATGGAATTTTCCTCGGACTAAGCCACAGCCTGACACTTTATAAGTTCAATAAATCGCCTTATAGTTATAAGCAAAATGTTCTGTTCCGATGGGCTCCAAAAACTAATGCGATTAACTTTAGATTTACCGGCGAGGTTCTTTCACTATTTGGTGCTAACACCGACCTGGTAGTTGGTGCAATATACCAGGGCCCGCAAAATACATTTAATTATTTTGGAGAAGGCAATTCGATAAAGTACAATAATTCAGATATCATTAGTCCTTACCGTGTTCGTACAAAAACTGTTAATTCGATTATTTTTGTTCGACATCGATTTTCAAATTCCTTCCAGATTGGTATAGGGCCAGGTTATGAATATTACAATATTTTAAGAAGTGAGGGCAGGTATGTTGCCAGTCCTGATTTCTCATATCAGGATCAGATCGTTCATCCATCCCAATTTATAACGGTCAGGTCCTTTACGAATACGAATTTCGTCGATAATGAAATTTTTCCTACAACAGGCTTTACCTGGAGAAATCAAGCTAACTATTTTCTCGAAACCACTAATAACGCGCAGCAACATGTTCAACTGAAAACAGATTTAACATTTTATGCCACACCAAATTTCAATTTTCCGATGACCTTTGCTTTTCGTATAGGTGGTGCCACGAATATTGGTGGCTATAAGTTCTTTCAGTCCAACTCAATCGGAAATAATTATAACCTGAGTATTTTTGGAAGAGACATTAGCTTAAAAGGCTACCGCGATAACAGGTTTTCAGGAAGAAGTTATTTGTACGGAAACTCAGAAGTTAGATTTCCTGTTACTACAATCAGAAATTATCTTTTTTCGGGCACGCTGGGAATAACGGGATTCTTTGACCTGGGCCGGGTTTATAGCAGCGTGTCAGAAACAGATAAGTGGCATACAGGTTACGGTCCGGGTATCTGGGTTAACTTGTTTAATAAAATTATTTTTTCAGGTGGATACGGTTTCTCGGAAGATGGACACCTGTTTACCGTAAAATCAGGGATGTCATTTTAAAAAGAAACGAGGATGCAAGCATTTTGCATCCTCGTTTAAGTTCGCTATTTATATTATAGTGGTTTTTGCTGACCAGCGATTTGCAAGGCATTGTAGGCATTGACAACACCGCCCGAAACGCAAATGTCGCTCAGATCAACTCTCTTTGTTGCACCTTCAACCTTTATTTTAACCTTATGATCAACTTTCACGACCGACTTCAAAATGATGTCTTTTACCTGAGATGCCGACAAATCCGGATAATATGACCAGACCAAAGCCGCTAACCCGGCTACAACAGGAGACGCCATACTTGTACCATCTTCATCTTTATACTTGTTATCAGCTATTGTCGATTTAATTTTCACTCCCGGCGCAAAAACATCAACTGATTTCTTTCCATAGTTTGAGAAAGTTGCGACAAGGTCTTCATCATTTTTCCAACTGCTGGCGCCAACCTCGATCCAATTCTTAAAGGTTCCCATCACAATACCGGCCGTATCAACATAATTTCTGTTGGGATAATTGCCAACCTTGTCATTATCGCTTCCATCGTTACCTGCGGCATGCACTATTAAAGCGCCTTTTGAAACAGCATATCTAACTGCTGAATCCACAACGGCTTTATCGGGAGAATATGATTTTCCAAAGCTCATATTAAGGATTTTCGCACCGTTATCAACGGCATAACGAATTCCATTTGCTACATCTTTATCGCGTTCATCTCCATTAGGCACCACCCTTACAACCATGATCTGCGCATTGTTGGCAATTCCCTTTATTCCGACTTTATTGTCCCTGGCAGCAGCGATTATACCCGCTACATGCGTTCCGTGCAAAGCATCCGGCCCTTTCACATTATTGTTGCCGTATAATTTCTCAGACTTGTCAGCATAGTTATCACCAACGGTATCCCTTGATTCAAAATCGATATTTAAATTATAGTTTACCTGCTCAGTGTAATATGTTAGTGCATCGTTAAGATCTTCCTGCAATTTCTGGAAATCCGGATCCTTTTTCAGCGCTGATTTAATGATCTTTAAAGCCTTCGTTTGCATATCATTTTCAGGAACATATGCGTCAAAATCACTCGGCGTTGGATTTTGCTTACCCATTTTTGCCAAAATCTCGTTGATGTACCTCTTAATTGCTGTTACATTAAGCAAGCCCATTTGTGATTCCTGAAGCTTGTTTACATATTCCGAATTGAATTTTTTATATAATTTGAACTCCTTCGATTCCTCGGGGGTTAACGGAGTAGTGTTTAATACGGATGCGTAACGAGGTTGCAGTGTCCGAACCTGTCTGACAATTTCAAGGTTGTCGTAGTGAACAGTTCCCTTCGCCGAACCTAAAAAATCCCAGCCATGAAAATCATCTGCGTAACCGTTATTGTCATCGTCTTTTCCGTTTGGTTTCTCCGTTGGATTCTTCCAAATCGCTGATTTTAAATCTTCGTGATTAGTATCTGTTCCCCCGTCGATTACAGCAACTATAACAGGCTTGCTTTTTTTTCCTTTCAGCAGCTGCTGATAAGCTTTTTCTGTACTAATGCCAAATACTCCGTCTGAAGCTAAATCCAAGTTCTGCCAGTTTTCCTTCGGTTTATCAGCGGTTTGAGCATTACTCAGGATTGGAATCAGTGCTACTGCAAGTAACAGCAATTTATTTTTAAACATTAATGATTGATTTATAAAGTGTTAACAATTCAATTCGTGAAAATATATAATTTGATTTAATTAATCTTAAATGTAATGAGGGATTTACGAGAAATGTTAATGAATAGTTTGAATGGCATTT
>NZ_WVHT01000015.1 GCF_009834875.1 Hufsiella arboris
ATTTCTATGACTTCCTTACGCTAGCAATTTTAATTTTAGAAGCCGATACCTTGCTTCTAACTAATTTAACATACCTTATTAAACCAACCTATTATTAAATTTGAGTACAAATCAGTGTGCCTGACCAACATCTATGAAATCTATTTTAATTTTCCTGCTAGCTGCTTTCAGCGTCAGCCAATCATTTGCACAAAAAAATTATCTCAAACCCTATAATATCACGTGGACCAGTGAAAGTAAAAATTCCGGCGAGTCGATGCCTTGCGGTGGTGGCGATATCGGGTTGAATGTTTGGGTTGAAAAGGGCGATCTTTTATTCTACATCGCCCGAAGCGGAACATACGATGAAAACAACGCGCTTCTCAAAGCCGGAAGAGTAAGAGTTCGTCTGAGTCCAAATCCTTTTGCGAGTGGTGATTTTAAGCAAACGTTGAATCTTTACGATGGTAACGTGCTGATAGAAGCTCAGGGTACAAAAATCAACTTGTGGGTCGACGTGTTTAATCCGCAGGTTCATGTGGAAATAACATCGGCAAAGCCCTTAACTGCCGAAGCCGGCTATGAAACGTGGCGGTACAAAGATCTCCTGAAAGCAGGCAGAGAAAATAATGAAAACGCGTACAAATCCGCGGCCACCAGTCCGGTAAAAAGTTATAAAGACTCAGTAGCATTTCAGCAAAATGCGGTTTTGTTCTTTCATCAAAACAAACACCAGGAATCGGTTTTTGATCTGACCGTTAAACAACAGGGCCTGGAGAAAGTAAAATCTCAACTGGATGATCCGTTGAAAAACCGGGTGTTTGGCGGCTTACTTTCAGGACGAAATTTTCAATCTAATGGCCTGGACAGCGGTCGTTACCTGAATACATCTTTTAAGGCCTGGAAATTAAAAAGCATTCGGCCATCAACGTCGCAGAATTTCACATTAACGCTGTTTACGGAGCAAACTCCATCGCTTACAAGTTGGAAAAACGGATTGCAAAAGCAGGAGCAAAAAGCCGGATCCGACAAGCGGGCTTTGCAGAATACCCAAAACTGGTGGCACCAATTTTGGGAGCGGAGCTTCATATTAATTGACCAGGAAAAGGTCGAGGTGAGTTCAGCGGCCTGGCAATCGGGAAGAAATTATCAGCTATTCAGGTACATGCTTGCCTGCAATGTTTCGGGAAGTTATCCAACGAAGTTTAACGGTGGGTTATTTACATATGATCCTGTTTTAACCGATACGGGTTATAAATATACTCCTGATTTCCGTAACTGGGGAGGGAGCATTTTCACTGCACAAAATCAACGGCTGGTTTATTTCCCGATGCTTAAAAGCGGCGACTTTGACGTGCTGAAACCTCAGCTTGATTTTTACCTGCGTTTACTGAAAAATGCCGAAACAGCTACTCAAACTTACTGGCCGCATCGCGGAGCGCGATTTACAGAGCAGCTTGAAAACTTTGGTTTATCAGACCTGGCAGAGTACGGAAATAATCGTCCGAAGGATCTGGATGCGGGTGTCGACTACAATCCGTGGCTTGAATACCATTGGGAAACGGTACTTGAATTTTGCCTCATGATGCTTGAGACGGAAGATTACGGCGGAAAAGATATTCACGCGTACATTCCATTTATTGAAAGCTGCCTGCGTTTTTTTGATGAGCATTATCAGTACCTGGCCTTACAGCGCGGAAGTAAAGCGCTTGACGGTGACGGACGTTTGGTTCTTTATCCGGGCTCGGCAGCTGAAACGTTCAAGATGGCCTACAACTCTACATCCACCATTTCCGGGCTTAAAGTTGTTTTACAAAAAATACTTAGGTTGCCTACAGGTTACCTGGACGAATCGCAACGTACGTACTTTAACTCGATGTTAAAAAGAATACCTGAAATAAGCTTTCAATACATGAATGGCTATAAGACCATCGCTCCGGCGCGTTCGTGGGAGCGAATCAATAACGAGGAAAGTCCGCAGCTGTATCCTGTTTACCCGTGGGGGATTTTTGGTATCGAAAAACCAAACCTCGATCTGGCCTTAAACACCTGGAACCATGACTCGACAGTAATTAAGTTTCGCAATTACATTGGCTGGAAACAGGACAATATTTTTGCAGCACGTTTGGGGCTAACAAAGGAAGCCGCCGATTTAACGTTCGCGAAACTTAAAGATTCCGGCAGACGATTCCCGGCTTTCTGGGGACCGGGATTTGACTGGACGCCGGATCACAACTGGGGAGGATCGGGAATGATCGGCTTGCAGGAAATGTTACTGCAAGCCGCAGACGGAAAGATTTACCTGTTCCCCGCCTGGCCGAAAAACATCGATGTACATTTCAAGCTTCACACATCAAAACAAACAACCGTTGAATGCGTGCTGAAAAACGGGAAATTTGAATCGCTAAAAGTGATGCCTGAATCTCGCAGCAAAGACGTGATTAATTGCCTGGCTGATAAATTGTAACTAGTTTGAACCTATCAAACACGCTGATAAAAAATTTAAAAACCTTGCTTTATCGTGTCAGTATCAAAACTGTGTTTACGTTTACTTTAAATTCGCTGCTTGAACTGTTACCTCCGAATAGTTTGCCCGAAAGGATAGTTTTCCCGTTTTTCTCGCAAGCGATACATACCGGGCAACGCTATTTACCATGCTTGTTTAATAAAATCATTGTTCGCTATCCACCCTGTACTCATCCAGAATTTGCTGAAGCTGCCTAATTGGTATCCTGAAGCTTGTTTTGTTTTCGGAACGAATCGCCCACATGCACGAAATCAGTGTCAATACAAATGTGATCGCAGCCGCTACGGGGTGCTCTTTTACGCTACCCGGCACAAATATCGTAAAGCTGAGTATCACACCAATCGCCGCGCTAACTGGCACAAGGAATAGTTCATACAACTTTTTAAAGCGATAGAAGTTTCTGAGGAAAGTATATTGCTGAAAAACGTAATTGTAAATTGAAACAGATGGATCTTGTTCCGTTGAAAATTTTGTTGAGGCAATTTTTTTAAAGTTCCGCATCAGGAAAACCATGAAAGGCAGGTATAAAATAATTCCGGCGATGCTCAGGCTAAGAATGAACGGATTGCGCCAGTGAACAATGATCACATGACTGAGCAAGGCATAAACGATTATCTGGAAAACAAAGTATGCCCAGAAATAGCGCATGGAGGCAGCTAAATGCTTGCCGGTTCTGCGTCTGATAATTTTTTTTAATGATTCCGGATCCTGTGCCGGTGCACCTGTAAGCATGCCCTGCTTTTCGACCCATTCATTTTTCAAATCTTCTAATTGTGTCATAGCTGTAGTTTTAAATCTGTTGTTTAACATGCATTTCTAATTCTCTTTTGATCCTCACCAGTCTCACGCTAACATTCGAGCGTGTGAGTCCCGTTACTAAAGCAATTTCATCGTAGCTCATTTCTTCAAGATAAAGAAGTACAATTGCTTTATTCAATTCGGAAAGATGGGCAATGGCATTGCGTAGTAAAGCGATTAATTCTTCCTGGTTCCCGGGCGGATTATCCGCGATCTGGTAATGATTGGGCGATAGTGGTTCGCTTTTCCATGTCGCGCTTTTTCGTTTATAGGTGAGCGCGGTATTCAGGCAAACGCGGTACATCCATGTCGAAAAGCGGGCCCGTCCGTCGAATGTGGGAAAGGCCTTCCATAGCTGGTACATCATTTCCTGCAAGCCATCCGCACGTTCGTCAGCATCATGAAAATAAATCCCGGTTACTTTGTAAGCTATCCCGAGATTTTGATTGATCAGGCAAATGAACTTCTCGCTTAATTGTTCGACCATGATGGAGATCATTTTCTATAATTAGTAACAGCTCTTTCCCGAAAACTACAAAAAGCTAAACTAATTTTTGTTACATCGCATCCACTGGATCGGAATGGACGGCATCCGCTTTATCGACGAGTATGCTCAACCATCCTGTACGGCAGGGCGTGTATCTTTTATTACCGGGCAATATTTATACAATCGTGGCGTGACGGAAGGTTAAGTGAAAAGCAATCAGGCTGTCTGATCTTTTGGAATTATTGTCCGGCCTTGCTTGAAACTTACGCCTGGATTAAGAAAAGTATTAGTTGGATCTTATATATGATCATTTGGAAACCAGCGCTCATCATTCTTCGCATCTGCAGCCCCGCTTTTGTTGCAAGTTTTTTGCCAAAAGTTCGGAATAAATGAATGTTCCGGCAGCAAAAAAGCTTTTCACGGCAATTGGGTTTACGGCCGGTAGGTTTGCTTTTCATCGGACATGAACGGTTCGTCATGCCCGCCCTGACCCGGTATCTGAAGAGATGCTAAGGGCAGGCTTGCTACCCGGAACATTGTTGCACAGCCTCAACGATTTTAAACCCGACATTCGCGTAAATCCTTCAAAGGCGCAAACAGTTTCGGTTTGGGGAATCCATTCATTTTGAAGGATTGCAGCATTGGCGGGACTATCGGAGCCGATTAACACAGGAACCTGCTTTCCAAAAAAGCATTAGTAAGAGAATAGAAATTAGTGGTACGCGTGGACACTCACCATGGCGGGACTATCGGGCCCAATTAACACAGGAACCTGCTTCCCCAAAAAATACCATTACTATTTCAACGTCAATGGTAGCGAAGCCAAAAGGTTCCCTGCGTTCTTTGAAACTCTAACCGAAATCATTTAATTGATCGCTGCCCACACTTCCAATCTGTGTCTCCCAAACTGGAAGTGTAAGGTTGCACATAAACCCGCCATGCGCCGAATGGCGGCGTATACCGTAGTTTATATATTTAGCGAAAAATATGAAATGGATTACTCGTGAGCATCCCAAAATCGACAGGATCGCCTGCCCCTGGCTGATCAAAAGATTTATCGACGCGGATGCTGAAATCATCTATGTTCCGTATGAGCAGGTGCTGCATAAGGCCGAAGAGCTTGGAGCGGTTCCTTTCGATTTGCCCGGCGTTGAGTATTCGCACTATGAGGATCGCTGTACATTTGATTTTTTTATCAGGAAACACCAGTTAAAAGATCCTGCTTTGGACCGTATCGCCGCTATTGTTCGCGGGGCCGATACGGATCGCCATGAGTTCGCGCCGCAGTCAGCCGGGCTCGAAGCGATTTTTTCCGGTTTAGCCTTCAACAGTAAAGATGATTTCGCGCTGCTCGAACTGGGCATGGTTATATACGACGGCCTCTATTCCTGGGCACAGCACCTATATAAAAAAAAGCATACCCAGGGTAACCAGGCGGAGCAGCTGTTGTTGGAGGTTTATCACAAATACCTGCAGGATACTTCGAAAAAAGCACCTGCCTGGACACAGGAGCTTAGGGAAATGATCCAGGATCAGTTGGACACCAACATGACCCTCAGCTTACAGCAAGCATCTGACGAACTGGATATCAACCCCGCTTATTTGTCCCGTGAATTTTCCAGGTACTTTGATAATCTATCCTTTGGTGAGTATATCCGAAAGGCGCGGATTGGAAAGGCAATTCACCTCATCGAAACCACGAATTACACCTTAACCGAGATCGCTTATCTAACCGGATTCTCTGATCAGAGCCATTTCACCCGCATCTTTAAAAAACAGACAGGTCAAACCCCGACATTTTATAAAAAGAATGTGCTGAAAAGTAAAAAGGAAGCCAAAAGTTAAAATTATTCTATTTATAGCCTGCTGATGCCGGTAATATTGTTCCGGAAAACATCTCGTCAGGGAACAATTTCCTTTATGGACCTGCATGTTCTGCGCAAAACGCCCCAACGCAGTGTGTTTATTATAGAGCGTAGTTAAGCGTCTGCCTTTTTTAATAAACAGCCGAAGAGCCATAACGGAACAGCTGATTATTTTTTACTTATGAAACTAACTTCCAACCGAACACCGCCAAAATGTTCCCTGCGGGAGATCACCGTTTACTTTTTGAAGTTGGGCACCTGGGGATTCGGCGGCCCGGTTGCCCTGGTAGGTTACATGCAGCGCGACCTGGTAGAGCATAAGGGCTGGTTAACGGAAGAAGAATATAAAGAAGGCCTGGCTTTAGCCCAATTGGCGCCCGGGCCTTTGGCGGCACAAGTAGGAATTTATATTGGTTTTGTGCATTATGGACTGATCGGTGCGACGCTGACAGGACTGGCGTTTGTACTGCCCTCGTTTTTTATGGTGGTGCTTTTGGGTATGGCCTACCGATTGTATGGCGGGCTGCCATGGATGCAGGCGGTGTTTTACGGCGTTGGCGCAGCAGTAATCGGTATTATTGCCATCAGCGCGTACAAGCTGACAATCAAATCAATCGGTAAATTGGAGCCTGCTGTCATGAGATCTAAATGGCTCCTATGGCTTTTCTATATAACCGGGATCGCGGTTACCGTAATTACAGAGCGCGAAGAAGTTCTGTTGTTTGCTGGATGCGGCATTTTGTACATGCTCCTCAAAGCTCCGCCACGCTGGGCAAAACGCACGGACATCGCGCCGGTGTCTTTTCTTCTGGGAACCGGTTTCTGGCATTATGAAGGCAAAACCCTGCAGGAAATCGCCTGGTTTTTTGCCAAAGCCGGAACTTTTATATTCGGTAGCGGGCTGGCCATCGTTCCTTTTTTACATGGTGGTGTGGTTAAGGAGTTCGGCTGGCTCAATGAACACCAGTTCGTTGATGCAGTGGCTGTAGCTATGATCACCCCGGGGCCTGTAGTAATTACCGTTGGTTTTATCGGTTACATGGTTGCCGGCTTCCCTGGTGCATGTGTAGCGGCATTGGCTACTTTTCTGCCTTGTTATCTATTTACGGTCGCCCTGGCGCCATCTTTTAAAAAGATTGCCCAAAATACCAGTATTAAAGCTTTTGTGGACGGAATCACGGCAGCGGTCATGGCGCACTGGTTGGATCAGTTATCATCATCGGCTTGCGCTCGATCGTTGATGTTCCCACCGCGCTTATCGCTGTAGCCGCCTGCCTCGTGCTGATTTACGTCAAAAAGATCCGCGAACCTTATATCATCGCCGCCGCTGCTGTCATAGGTATTTTAATCAAATCTTTATAAAATGAATAAACCTTACACACTTGCTCTTCTTTTTACCATCCTACTTTACTTTTCTGGTTCCAAAAAAAGCTCCGCCCAAACAACTATTTATCCGAGAATCACCGGTTATTTCAGCATAGTTCACCCTA
This sequence comes from Hufsiella arboris, assembly GCF_009834875.1. Classification (GTDB taxonomy): domain Bacteria; phylum Bacteroidota; class Bacteroidia; order Sphingobacteriales; family Sphingobacteriaceae; genus Hufsiella_A; species Hufsiella_A arboris. Next base: position 7,147 of record NZ_WVHT01000015.1, read on the forward strand.
TAGGAACCTGGAACAAGGATGGCTTTACCGGAAACTTTGGAGACGTCTACACGGTGGGCTTCCCGTTTGGCATGAACATACTTAAAAGCGATCGCTTTGGTGTCAGCTTTGAAATTGCGCCCACCATCAGAACGGAGCATGGTATCTCTAAAGTAAACTCGGTGCTTTTTCATCCCGGCGCTATGTTCCGCTTCAAACACGGATTTACTTTTATTGGACGCATGGCTTTTGAAACGAATGGAAGGTTTGGCGTGACACCGGTTTTTAACCAAGTGCTGGTTAAAGGGAAGAATGCAAGCTTTTTTACTTCCATACCTGTGCCTGTTCGGTTTGGCAATAACATGCCCGCGTCAATCGGCGCTGGCTTACAGTTTGGTGTAAGTTTTTAAAAAAGGGCATAAAAAAAGCGGTATTTATACCGCTTTATGTAACCTGATCGAACCATGGTATCTGTAAATCTTTTTACAATACATTTAAGTGTTTGTCGGGTTTATCCGAATCGTTTTTGCGACTGTTATAGTGTTGGTCATAATTGTCGGGTACTTTAGAATCGCGGCCTTTTTTTGCACCGAACCCGGCTGCTCCCGCGCCTAATAAAATACCGATAAAGGAAAAGAGCGCTGCATTACCCGTAGCCGCGGCGGCATCATCGGCAACCTTCAGCGCTTCGTCCTTGTTTTCTGCAACCACATTTTTAAGTTTAGCGTTATCAGCGGCTAACTGATCGTCACCCGTGGCGGTGCCTGGCTGATATCGTTCCTGGGCGGCTTGCTTAACAGACGGTGCTGCACTGCTTACTGCTCCGCCGATCATTTTACCGGCACCGCCAATAATACCTCCGATTGCACTTGAAATAAGATAGAATGTTAATACGAACAGTAAGCCCGCGACTAACAGTCCGTGAATAAAACTTTCGGAGGTGTGTTTGTCCTTAGCCAGTCTGCCTGCAACCCAGCCGCCGGCAAACAGCGAAATAAGCATTGTGACCACATACCAGATACCTGAACCGATTGCAAGGCCTTTGCCTGGCGTGTCGCCGCCAACGGCATCAACCGTGCTCATGCCGATAGCGACACCTAAAAGTGTTAAAGCAAGCTGTATAAATACGGCGATAATAAGTCCTGCGAAAACCGCAGCCCAGCTGATCCGTTGCTGCCAGGAATTTGCGAATGAACTCTGGGGATAATACTCGGGCGCGTTCCATGTTGCCCCCGCATTTGTGACATTTGTTTCCATGATTATTTATTTTAGTTTATTTTGTTAAAGAGAGTGACAGAGTGCGTTTTGTAACTAGTAGAGATGATTTAAGACTTTCCGACATTGGTATAGTCGAAATTAGCAGTTTAACGAAACTGGTCGATCTCCCGTTTTAATAAAGCGGCTGCCTTGTTAGCCTTTGCCAGGTTAACAGCGCTTGCCTTAAAGGCGGCGTTAATTTCAACAGGTTTAAATGTTCCCCTGGGTTTACGGGTATGGGTGCCATAAGAGCGGCTTTCAACAATTATGTCGCCTGTTGCAGTTCGTTCTGCTTTTTTTCTTGCCATTTATAAAATAATATTTACTTTAGATCATCCGACTAAAAATAACAATTTCCGGTTGTTTCTAAATTCAAAATCCGCATACTTATAACGATGTTACAGCGACCTCATAGTGTCCTTTCAGCGACCTTATAGCGATGGTTGTCCGTGCTAAAGTCGCCCTATATTCGTACTATACTCGGTGTTCATTGGGCTGGAAGGCTATTTTGCCGAACAAAGTAGCTTGCAGAACCGATGAAAAGGCCTTTGATGTAATGGGATTTTCCGGTGAGTGGGGACACGCACCGGGCTGAGAGATTTCCGTTGCGTGCGGATGCCATATTGGTGGTCAGCGGAATGGTTTATTGTCGCTGTCATAAAAATGCTTTCAAACCTGCGTTTCCTGCACTACCCGATTCCTCCCTCGAGGGAGGTTAGGTGGGTGACGTTACTGTCTTTCAACAAGATCAAAACGGGATGCCCGCCTCCGCTCAATTCTTAGTGCAAAGTTATTTTAGGACAAGACACCCGTTTGTTAGCACTTCGACCACTTCCGAAGCCAGCAAATGCAATGTATCTACTCGTTTGGTCAGCATTTCCAGGTCTTCATCACTGATACTATACACGGTTGCATAACGACCCTCCGTATAGGCATCGTCCAGTTTTTTCAGTAAGGCGATATCTTCCGGCTTATGAGTTGAAAACACCTGGGCAAATGCCGGCAGGTATTGAGCAGCACACTGCTGCAGGATGCGTACTTCGTGCGAGCGTCGCTCGCGCCCGCACAAAAAGATGATCACCGCCCGCAGGCACAGTTCGGCCGACTGATGCAGCATGAACAGGGCCAGCCCCAGTGTCTGCGGGTCCTGCAAAAAGAAAAAGCAGCCTTCGTAGCAATGCAAAGCGGCTTGGAATTGGGCTTCGAAGACCAGCCGGGCCCGCTCGAGCACCAGGGATTGTTCTCCGGGAGCAAAGGACTGAAAATCCTTGTGTTTGCCGGTATCGTACAGCAGGTTATCCTTCCGGCAGATCATGGAATAAAATACATGCCCCTGCTGCAGCTTCTGCACCAGGTAATTTGGCTTAACGATGAGACAATTACCGTAACCTATTCCCGCCAGTTCGAGGTAAGGCTGCATTTCGGTAAAAGCGCGGGTGCAGGAAGGTTGCAGTACCACCAGGAGCAAACAGCTGCTTTCCGCCTCGCCAATGAACTGCTGCTGCATGCAGTAGATCTTATCAGGCTTCAGTACCTCGATGAGTAAACGGCAAAAAGCGGGAAGCTCCGGTTTGGGAGCAATTTGAGGTTTAGGTGAAGCGCTGGTTTCCATAAGCATTTTCGGGTTTAATCAATAGCTGCAGGAAACACAAAAAAGAAGGCGTGAAACCTGCTATCGTTCCGGAGGTACTGGTATACCATGAACACGATGGGGCAGGCTCACGCCTATGACGTGAGCACTTCACTCATCGCCTTGCGTTCATTGAAAATTACCAGTTTTCCGGAACAAGACTTTAAGTGCGAATGCTTCAATATTCGAAGAAGTCGCTAATTTATATACTATTTTATTTTCTCAGCATACATTCAAAGATAAAAGGATATTTTAATTGCGGAAATATATTACCGCGATTTATTTGAATAAATCATTCACCTTGATGGCATCAAGAACATATCTAATGCCGTCGAAGGATACTGAAGAACTGCAAAAAAAATTTGGAGAGAATCTAAAAAAGATTAGAGAAGAAAAAGGGTTGAGTTTAAGAGAAGTGGCTTCCAGATGCAATCTGGACAACAGCAACATATCTAAAATAGAAAATGGTCAATTTAACATACAACTTTCAAAGATTTTTGAATTAGCTAAGGGTTTAGGTGTTGAGGCTAGGGACTTGCTGAATTTCTAAATTTATTTGTTCATGAGTGAACAGCAGAACATGTCTTCCATCGACCAGTATGTAATAGATTTTGTAAGAAAGCTGCGTATAGAAAAAGCTCTTAAACAAGAAGACATTGCTGTAATTATTGGCACACAACGAACTTTTATCGCTAATGTAGAAAGTTCAAAGAATCGTGCTAAACAATCTGATACATATTAATTTGCTTGCCGACCATTTCGGGATTTCTCCGAGAGAGTTTTTGCCGAAGAAGGCATTGTAGTTGGTGACGCGGGTCCGCTAAGCGAGACCCTGCTTGGACACAATTTAAATCAGAAAAGCCTTGGGAAGATAAACTGTCTTTAAGCCGAGTCCGCGACTCTTTTCCATTACTAAATCCGTAGCGCCCTGGGGAATTTCATGGACAGCCGGGTGATTAGGATGATTGTTGTAACAGCAAAAAAAGATCTCTGATAGGCTTTAATTAACCACGTAGCATAGTCTTTCGAAAAGCGTTTAGTTGAAACAAAACTTTCGTGAGGCAGGTTATCGGTAAACAATGAGAATAAGGAAGGTGCGGCGAAAATTCACTGAAAAACTTACATTATGAATGCAACTTCACCCTGGGCCGTTGCGGCTAAAGTATCAGTTGATGACCAACAACCGGATATCGTTTTTTCCAAAGAAATTGGCGGCTATGCCATTCAGGTTTACTATACGAATAATTCGCTCTGGATTTCAGTTGCCTGTCCGAAAGGAGCGCGCATCGTTTTGCGCCCGGCATATACTCCCGATAATCAGCTGAAGCCAGGAAAAGTTAGTTCTCTTCCCGACGGGGTGCGGATATCGCTGTCCGCCTGTATCGGCCATTTCCAGGTAGAACTTCGGTTCCCAGCGGAGGATGCAGCCTTGCTTCGCTACACCACAACCTTCAGGGCGGGCAACCCCCAGTTTTTTCCGTTTTGGCCGAGAGATATGGTCATCGTCGGGCCCCGTACGTTGGAAGAAGGGAACATTGAGGGAACAGTTCATATCAGCCAGGAAGGAACGCGTTCCGGATTGCAATATTTCAGTTTAGACGAACCGCAATCGGGAACAGTATTGTATTTTCAAAACCTAACCGCTATCAACGATTATGCACAGCTTACAGAGACTTCACTTGGCAACGTCGTAGGAGGTACGTGGCCGGAACTGGGCTTCGCACTTCCCCCTACCATTAAGAACAAACCTGTACCGGCACACAGAGATGTAGTAATTTCAGATGCTTTTTTGGCATTCGATCAAAATAATCCTAAAAGTGAAACTGAGCTTGCCAGGCAATTTTTAAACCTGCTGGCAAGTATTTACATCGATCTGCCAAAACCCCAAACGCAGTATTATGATTGGCCAGGAATGGTTGACCAGGGTTTACATGACCTCGAATTTAATCATGGCTGCTGGTCGCACGGTGCGGAGCAGGATTATTTGAACGCCTATGTGGCTGATTATAAAACTCCGCCCGAGTCGATGGTCCAACTTGCCGTGTTGCTGCCCCTGGTTGATTACCATGACTGGTGCAAAACAGATCTGCCGGCCATCATGAAGATTAAAAACGGGCTGGACGCTTTTTATAACGATGATTTGAAGACAATTGTACGGTTTTTACCAGCACAGGAGGCTGAGCTCGACGGATCGGAAGAACAGCTTAAACCCAATGTGATGGATTCCTGGTATCTGCACCATCCATTGCTAAACCTTGGTCGGCTTGCGCTTCGCGGCGATAAACAGGGAAAAAAACTCTTCCTGGGATCTTTAGATTTTACAATACGTGTAGCCCGCCATTTTAATTACGAATGGCCGGTTATGTATAACATAGAAACGCTGGAAGTTGTTAAAGCAGAAACTCAGCCGGGCGCAGGCGGTGAAAAGGATGTTGCCGGTTTGTACGCATTGGTAATGCTCCACGCATGGCAGCTCACAAAAGAAAATAAGTATTTACTTGAGGCTAAGAAAGCCGCAAAGACACTGAAGAATAAGGGCTTTCACCTGTTTTATCAGGCGAACAACACGGCTTTTTCAGCAAATGCTATGCTCTGGCTGCATATTGAAACGGGCGAAAAAGTATACCTCGATCTTGCCTATCTATGCCTCGCCAATCTTTTCAAGAACCTGCAGCTCTGGGAATGTGATTATGGGTTTGCGAAAAATCACCCGACATTCTTTGCAATATTTCCATTGAACGATGCGCCGTATACTGCCGCTTATGAGGAGCAGGAGGTATTTGCAGCCCTGCATAATTTTTTGCTTTACGCAGATCAGGCCGATATCTTACCATCCGTGGCGCTGCTTGTTCCGGAATTCCTGCGTTACCTTGTCAATAGGGCCCCCTACTACTATCCTCCAAACCTGCCCAAAGAAATGCTGGCGAAAGAAGTAAAGACAGGGCAGGTAGATCATAAACTTTGGATCGCGATTGAGGACATACACGATGGCTGGGAGCAATCGGGCAGTGTCGGGCAGGAGGTTTACGGCGCCGGAGTAGCCTTCGGTATTATACCGCGTCATTTTTACCGTGTTCCGGATGAAGATTTTATGATCTATATCGATTATCCTGCTGCCGATTTTAAATCACATAAAGGAAGTGTTTCATTTAAAGTGAGTGGCGACAGCCGCTTAACCTGCCGCATGTTAATTATAAAGAATGGTTCACTGCCGGTTTTTTCGGTAGCATGCAATGAAGAGCAATTAAAAGGCATGCGACGAAAAGACGACCATCTTGAATTTTTAGTACCTGGAGATCAATACATACGGGTGAAGTGGAATGCGCATTCGCCCGAAAAAAAGGCATGATCATTAAACCCGGTACCGGGAAGGAGCCTCGCTGGTTACAACGGTGGTAAGTCTAACCCCCTTTCAGCAAACTCTGTTCGACGCAGCAATGTCTGCAGTTTGCATATCCGCCGAAAGTTTTCTAACTCCTTGCTGATCGTTAAGCTTATTCAGGTACAAACAACTACCTATTTAAACAATAAAATTGTCGCATAAAATTTTGTCGCATTAAATCGCGCGACAAAAAATTGTGCGACAAAATTTACAATGAAAATATCGGCAAGTTTTCCGGGATACTGCAAACAGCGAGTTGCAAAATTCTCCAACCAAAGAACGTCCTACCGGGCATTACCTGGTATCTGACTATGCGAAAAAATGCCCGGTTATGACCGGCAAGACGATTTGGGACAGCAAAACGTCACTCCTCGGCCCGGTGCGTGTCACGTCAACGGTGTATCGAGACACGCACTATGTCGGCAGGTTTTGATTGTTTGCAATTGGCATAGCTTAATTTATTAATAATTTGAGTCGTTCAAGCTTCGCTGAACATTCTGCAGCTTCTCTGAACGAGTAGTAACTGTCAACTAAAATCCGGACAAGACCACCTGTAAACTTTTTTTAGGACGATACATTAGCAAAGAATAGAAATTATTCCCCCTTGAGGGCGCTAAATGGGTGATTGTTAGTTATTGAATTTTCTTCAATAAACGCACCTGCTTGTAGATCGGCCAGCCCTTGTACTAACAATCGTAACCTTACTCGTTCCATTTTGTAAAGTGAAACTGATTAGACTGTCTTTTAGAGACTGTATCTGCCAGCTTCCCCTTATTTTCATTTACCGAATTGTGATCCTCATATCACAGGCATTAAATCGAAATAAAAGTTCTATGAAAAAGATTAATTCTCGTTTGTTGTTCGCTCTTCTAATTGCTGGAATATGGCTATCTGCCTGCAATCAAAACAAAACAAACACCGGAAACAACGCTGATTCGACCGGTAACACAAACGATTCATCGGCTACTGCTTTTAAACCAGCCAGCATCAAAGAACAACTAATTTACCAGCGTGCCTTGCAGGCCGTTATCTGGGGCATGCCCGCGGTAAACTATGACCTGATGCTGCAGGAAATGCTTACAAAAACTTCCGCCAAACAAAACGAGATCGTGTACTGGTCGCGCCCTGCCGACTGGCATAATCAAACGCTTACGCCCAATCCTGATGCGATCTATTTCATGGTATTCTTTAATACGAAGGATGCCGGGCCAGTTGTCATTGAGGTTCCTCCGGCAGAAGGCGGTTCTTCTTTTGCTGCTAATATTGACAACATATTTCAGATGCCGCTGGAAGATGCAGGGCCTTATGGTGCCGATAAAGGCGCAGGCGGAAAATACCTGATTCTGCCTCCCGGTTACAAGCAAAAACCACCAGTGGGTTACATCGTACTGCCTGCCGATACCTACGAAGGTTATGGACTGCTTCGTTCCAACCTCCCCAGCCACAGTGATGCAGATATTGCCAAATCGGTGACCTACGGAAAAAGACTTAAAGTTTATCCATTGTCAAAAGCAGGAAACCCGGGCGAAACCAGGTTCACTGACGCAAAGGATGTGATCTACGATTCCACTATTCCATTTGATGCAAAATTTTTCCGTTCGCTTGACCGGATTGTACAAAGCCAGCCCTGGCTTACCCGCGACAAAGCGATGATCAATGTGCTTAAAACGATCGGAATAGAAAAAGGCAAATCATTCAATCCTGATGCAGGAACAACTGAAATTTTAAATGCAGCTGCCAAAGGGGCGCATGATTATATCGAAGCGTTGTACGATGCTGGCTTTCCGCGGCTTAATGCTGATGCGCATTGGGCGGTTCCCGCCATGCCGGAATTGGTAAAAGCAGGGTCTTCCGGTTATGCTGAAACCGATATCTACCCGGTTGATGCCCGCAGCCTCACTTATTCCATTGGTTACGTTGGGATCAAGCGTTTAGGCACGGCGCAGATATATCTGATTTCAGGCAAGGACAAAGATAACAACGACCTAAGCGGCGCTGAAACCTATCGGCTTCATGTGCCGGCGAATGTGCCAACAAAGCAGTACTGGTCTGCAACGGTGTACGACCGTGTAACACATGCCCTGATTAAAAATCTATCACGTGCAAGCTGTGCCTCAAACGATAAAGCGGTTCAACAAAATGGCGATGGATCGGTCGATGTATACTTTGGTCCAAAGTCGCCGGCAGGCAAAGAACCCAACTGGGTTCCAACCGATTCAAAGGGTCGATTCGAAGTGCTGTTTCGACTTTATGGTCCGGAGAAAGCATTGTTCGAGAGAACATGGAAACTTGGGGATATTGAGAAAGTAAAATAATACGGTAAATCTCCAGGAGGAAGAGATTACAAAATAATCATTGGTTATGAAAGATAAAAGAACAACTCGAATGCCTTATGCCCTTATTTGGTTGATTGCTTTCACCCTTCTCAATGTAACGGCAAAGGCGCAGTTAAAAGGCACGCACCTCTTAGGCGATATGGGCCTGCAATCCGGCAGTCAGCCGCCACCATCCTTTACACCGGCCGTGGCATTGTATAATTATCATACGTCCAAATTTGTGACGGCAAACAAAGATGAGATCAAAGCCCCGGATATCAACATGTTCCTGCTGGGTTTGGGAGGAAGTTGGGTGACCAACGCTAAGATACTCGGCGGCAATTACGGTGGTTCCATTTTAATAGGATTTGCCTCCAGTAAAATCGAGGGAAACCTCATCGCTACCAAATCGTCCTTAGCCTTTACCGACTTATACGTACAGCCCCTGCAATTAGGCTGGAAAACAAAACAGGCTGATTTTACATTTGGATACGCCTTATACCTGCCAACGGGCAAATATGAATTGGGTGGCGATGATAACGCCGGCTTAGGAATATTGACGAACGAGTTTTCCGCAGGTACCACCGTTTATTTCGATCCCAAAAAGGAATGGAATATTTCGACGCTGCTTTCTTATGGTATAAACAGCAAGAAAAAGAATACGCAGGACAATGAAATTACAGTCGGCAACCCGCTAACCATCGAGGGCGGCCTGGGTAAAACCTGGTATAAACCGGTAAAGAGAACGCCTCTGCCCATGATCATCAACGCGGGTGCGGTTTACTACATGCAGTTTAAAACCACGGCTGATGAAATGAGAATCCCGGTGATCAGCAACAGTACATTTGACCTGGCGAATAAAGATCATATCTACGCGCTCGGCGCAGAAGCCAATGTTTTTATTCCCAAAATTAAATCAAGTATCGGCCTTCGCTGGGTGGGTGAACTTGGGGCGGAGAACCGCACACAGGGAAATTCTTTTTTTATCACGATAGCGCCTTTCATCACATTTTTTGAACCAAAAAAGAAGTAGGTGAGGCAGGTGTCAGACACTTTAAAAATGTCAGACACCTAAAAGGCCAGGAACAAACACGTCTAAAAAGCATCATGAAAAAACTAGTGATCTTATTACTTATTATTCCCTTCGCTATTACCCTTTACGCTCAGCAAAAGCCGAACATTGTTTTTATCCTGATGGATAACCTGGGCTATGGTGAGGTTGGATGCTATGGCGGCGGTGAGATAAGAGGCGCCGCTACACCCCGCATCGACAAGTTTGCAACCGAGGGTACCCGCCTAACAAATTTCAATGTCGAGTCGCAATGCACGCCAAGCCGTTCCGCAATTTTGACGGGGCGCTTCGCCATTCGTTCGGGGACACATTCCGTACCGTTGCCAGGTTTACCGGATGGGCTTACCCAATGGGAAGTAACTATTGCCGAATTGCTTTCGGGGGTTGGTTATAAAACGGCAAGTTTTGGTAAATGGCATCTCGGCAGTGCGCAGAACAGGCTGCCTAATGAGCAGGGCTTTGATGAATGGTACGGTATTCCGCGAACCACAGATGAGTCCATGTTTCCTTCTCAACCGGGAGCAAAGGCCGCAGGTATTCCTTTTATGCATACGATGGAAGGCCGGAAAGGCGAAAAAAGCAAGGATGTAGCTCTGTATGACCTCGACCAGCGCCGGCTGATTGACGCAGAAGTTACCAGGCGTGCTATTGATTTTATGCAGCGAAGTGTACAGGCAAAAAAAACCTTTTATGCTTACGTTCCTTTTACGTTGGTTCATTTTCCTGCGCTGCCTAACCCGAAGTTCGCTGGCAAAACCGGCAATGGTGATTTCCCCGACGCGCTTGCCGAAATGGATAGCCATGTTGGCGAAATACTTGATGCAGTTGATAAACTGGGTATTCGTGACAATACGATCTTTGTGTTTACCAGCGATAACGGGCCCGATCCTACATTTCCTTCGCAGGGATCTTCCGGTCCGTGGCGCGGTTATTATTTCACCCACATGGAAGGTTCGCTGCGAACCCCTTTCATTATTCGATGGCCGGGTAAAATTCCTGCCGGACGCGTCAGTAACGAGATCGTACATGAAGTGGATACCTATACCACCTTCGCAAAAATTGCCGGCGCCAAAATACCCGGCGACAGGCCGGTTGACGGAGTAGATCAGTCTGATTTTTTCTTTGGTAAGGCCAAATCAAACCGTGAAGGTTTTCCTGTTTTTGTAGCGGATCGCCTGGAAGCCGTGAAATGGAAAAACTTTAAAATGGCCTTTTATGAAGCGGAGCGTGAATGGTGGAGCCCGCCAACTAAGCTTGGAGTACCCCAGATATTTGATCTTTATACCGATCCCAAAGAGGAGTATCCTGCTACTTTAACACCAAATGCATGGGTAGGTGGATTTATGATGAAGATCATAGGCGATTTTGAAAAAAGCCTGGTGAAATATCCCCTGATTAAACCGGGAACGCCGGATCCATATCTGCCGCCGAATAAATGATGAGCGTTCTGAAACCAGTGTCAACATAAAAATAAATCATGAAAAAAATCAACATCTCATCACTGACTCTCTCTATAGTTCCGATAACCATTGGGATCGTTCTGCTGTTGGCAGCCTGCAAGCAAAACCGAGATAAGTCGGCCGTCAAAACCGATTCAACCACAACGGTAACAGAAGTAACAGATACCAGTTCGGCGAAGCAAGCTGTTCCAGGACCTGATACAACCGTGAAGATCACCGAATCTTATGCCCGGCAGGTGGCCAAAGATGCTTTGTTCTGGGCCTGGCCAATGGAAAATATTTATAACCGACGCCTGGCCTTTAAGCAGGCGCCACATGCTGGTTTAATGAATGGCGTATTGCCTTTTGCGCCACTCAACACCTTATCCATGTTGCACGATTATATACAGCCGGAACAGCGCTGGGTGGCTTGCCCAAACCAAGATGTAGTGTACGGCGCAGCCATTGCGGCATTAGATGAAACGCCGGTAGTGGTACAGGTGCCTGATTTCGGCAACCGATTTTGGGTGTACCAGGTAGTTGATCTGAGAACGGATGCATTCGCTCAACTGGGTAAGATGTATGGAACCAAGCCTGGTTTTTATTTACTCGTAGGCCCCAATTGGAAAGGTGATGTACCAAAAGGCATTACCAAAGTATTCCGCAGTAAAACCGGTACTGCTTTCGTTGTGCCACGCGTGTTTCAGGATGATACTCCTGAAGATAAAGCAGCGATACAAAAAGTGATCAGCTCTATTAATGTGTATGCCCTGGACAAGTTTGATGGTAAAACGAAAACACAAGACTGGAGTAAGCTTCCAACCCTGGGTTCGCCTACAAAAGATAACAGTACAGCTGAAACCAAATGGGTTTTTCCTGACAAATTTTTTGATTTGTTACCCATCGTTCTGAAAGATGCACCGCCTCTGCCAGGCGAAGAAGCACGTTATGCCCAGGTAAACGCGTTGCTTGCTGCCGCCCGTAAAAATCCTGCCTTAAAAAAAGCAATGATCGATGAAGCCATTAAAGCCGAAAAAGAACTGGTAGATCCGCTGCTGCAGTTCCGCAATTGGGGAATACAACTCGCCAACCACTGGTCTACAGGTAATAACACCGCCGCGTTTGGAACGGATTATTTTACACGTACCGCGATGGCGAAATCAAACATATTGGTGAATGTCGGTGTCGAAACGAAATATTTTTACCAGGATCTCGATTCAGCTGGTGCTAGATTGAACGGCGGCAACCGGTATGCGGTTACTTTCGCAAAAGGGCAAACACCACCTGTAAATGGCTTTTGGTCGCTTACTTTATACGACGAGTTTCATTTTTTTGTCCCCAATACGATTAAACGCTATTCGCTCGGCACTAAAAACAAAACATTAATATATAATTCCGACGGCTCATTGACGATTTATGTTCAGGCAAGTGCGCCGGCAAATCGGGATAACTGGCTTCCGGCTCCTAAAGGGAACTTTTCATTGTATTTAAGAGCGTATTGGCCGAAAGATGTTGTGGTGAATGGCAGCTGGACGCCGCCAGCTGTGGTGAAGGTGAAATAGAACAAGTTGATGGGCCGGTAATACCCGTCTCATATCTTTAAATAGTGGTAAATTAGAATAAAACAGGGGCCAATTCGAAAACTTGCATACCCGTCAGACACACTGTTCCGAGTGATGTTGTCCGTCAGGAAAACCCGTTTTGGTTTCTTTCCGATTAGCCTGAATAGTACTTAGGGATACCTGTATTATTGGGTAATCCTGTATAAAACTATGAGAGATGGCTGTGCGGAAAATCTGTTTGACAAGCAATATTAACTTAATCGATTTTATCATGTTAAAGTATTCAGTCGGCCTGGATGTTTCCCTAAAGGAGATTGATTGCTTCTAACCCGGAAGTGGCAGAAAAAGTGCGAAAAATATGTACGATTAAGGGCGTCGGCTTGCTTACGGCGGCAACCATACTTGCCGAAACCAATGGGTTTGCCCTGTTCGGCAATGCCCGGCAGCTTGTTAGTTTTGCAGGACTGGATGTAGAAGAAAACCAATCTGGAAAGCACATAGGCAACACCCGTATCACCAAGAAAGGGAACAGCCATATCCGGAGAATACTGTACATGCCGGCATTTGTGACAGTGACTCACCAGGTAAAACCATTCATGGACTTATATCAGCGTACCCTGTCCAAACATGGCATCAAAATGAAAAGCTATGTGGCCGTGCAGAAAAAGCTATTGGTTGTTATCTATGCTTTATGGAAAAAGAACGAAGCCTTTGATTCAGGATGCCGGCTCCATGAGCATACCGAAGAACAGGAATCGGCGCTTCCTCTCGGGTCGGCGGCCATAGCCGCCGAAGAAATCTTTCCAGCTGAAAAACAAGTAGTGCCAGTAAAATTACCGGCACTACACAAGGTAAGCATGCCGAGTGAACGATCACCGTATGCTTCCTCTCGGGTAGTACAAAGTTAAAAATATAAAAAAGATAGTTGCAATTACAGATAGTACCTGACGGGAATCCGGTCAGACGCCCAAGCGTCAGACCGGTAAGGTCATGTGACGTAAAGGTAACTAATTCTGTCCGTAGTGTTCAGCGCAGCGGTCACTACGGATTGTGGAATCGACAGGAGTCTTTCGACTCCGTTTTTGATTTTAAATAAATGGAAATAAGTGAAATAGATTTTGTTTAACCGAGTCGGAGACTCTCTTCCATTTGTAAATCCGTAGAGCCCTGCGGAACTCTGCGGACAATTTCGAAGATAAAACTTTTTGTTTTAAAATTCTAAATGTCTCGTACCTGAAACTAGTGTTAACCGTCGATCAGCAACACTCATTCGTTCCATCTTGTAAAATGAAACTGATTAGAAGGTTAATTAGAAAGCGGTGTGCACGCTTCCTCTTAACTTCAATAATTATTAGGAGGAGCTGTGGAGCCTAACAGGTTTCAGTCACCCAAAACGTAACCTCGATATGAACAAAAAAATCCTTCTGGCAATTCTACCGGTGATCATGATCGCCTGCAAGCAAACCCCGACAAACAAAACTGGAACCTCCGGTAATGCAGATACTGCAAAAGCATCTGTTTTCAAACCAGCTAACATCAAAGAACAGATGATTTATAGCCGCGCCATCGAAGCCGCTAACTGGGGCATGTCGGCAGTAAATTTCGACCTGATGGTTCAGGCGACGAAGAAAGCCGGCGGAGATTATAATCAAATTGTTATCTGGCCCAAATTGCTCGACTGGATGAATCAAACGATCACACCTAACCCGGATGTGATCTATGTAATGCCTTTTGTAAACACCAAAGATGTTGGCCCGATGGTGCTGGAAATACCGCCTGCCGATAGCGGAACCGTTGTGGGCAGCGTAATGGACCGCTGGCAAATGGCTATGGACGACGTTGGCCCGGCAGGGCTGGATAAAGGTAAAGGCGGGAAATACCTGATTCTTCCTCCGGAATATAAGGGAGCAATACCAGCAGGATATTTACCCATGCACTCGGGCACTTACTTAGGTTATTCTTTACTCAGGGTGGTATTGAAGAGTCCTGGCGAAAAGGGAATTACAGATGCCGTTGCTTATGCACGGCGCATAAAATTATACCCGTTTTCGCAAGCCGGTAAATCGCCCAAAACAACCTGGTTGGATGCATCGGGTAAGGAGTTCAACTCATTAATTCCGTACGATTTTAACTTTTATGAATCACTTAACCGTGTAGTACAAGACGATATCTGGCTGACAAAAGACCAGGCCATGATCGACCCTTTGAAATATATCGGTATTGAAAAAGGAAAGCCTTTCAATCCCGATGCACGCACAAAGGAAATTCTGGCATCCGCTATCAGCGACGCAAAACAATGGTTTAAACTTCGATATGAAGATATGTTTAAAAAGCCTTTCTATGAAGGAACTACCTGGGCCTTTCCTGTCACTGAGGAATTTGGAACCGATGTTAAATCGAATTTTGCCGATCCGAACAGTTACCCAACCGACATGCGCGGACTGCTTTACACATTTATTTTTTTTAGCGCAAAACATGTAGGCGAAGGTCAGTGGTATTTAATGGCTATAACCGACAAGGATAACCAAATGTTAAAGGGAAGCGAGAATTATCGCCTTCATGTTCCTGCCAATGTCCCTGTCCGACAATATTGGTCGATAACCGTTTATGACGCGGCAACCCATGCTTTCATACGCAACTTCACCCGTTTTAACCGCTCTTCTCAAAGTCCGGGTATTCAGAAGAATGCTGACGGTTCGACTGATATTTATTTCGGGCCCAATGCACCGCAAGGGAAAGAAGCTAACTGGATTCCAACCAACCCGAATGGTACGTTTGAACTGATGGCCCGTTTTTACGGACCTGATAAAACATTCTTTACCAAAAACTGGAAATTGGGAACTGTGGAGAAGGTGAAATAATTACGATTACTTAAAAGACCTTTATGAAAAAAGACCTTTCTTTTTTGACTGTAGCAGCTGCTGTCGCTCTGCTCGCAGCCTGCAATCAAAATCAAAACAAATCGGTAAGTAAAACCGATTCAACAACCACCGTAACAGAAGTTACCGATACCGGCTCGGCAAAAAAAGACAGTATGCCACCCGGGCCGGTCCCCAACACCATCATGACCGAAGCTTATGTAAAAAACCTGGCTGCTTCTATTTACCTGTGGGCCTGGCCCATGGTCAATGTTCACAACAGGGTAACGCTATTAAGCGCCGTGAAAGAACCCGTGTATGTTGGTGGTGTAATACCTACGGCTCCAATCGGCCGCCTGTGTTTGCTCAACGATTATATTAAGCCGGACCAACGCACAATTGCCTGTCCCAACCAGGATGTAGTATATGGCGTCGGTCCGTTTGATACCCAAAAAGAACCTACAGTATTACAAGTGCCGGATTTTGGCAAACGCTTTTGGGTGTACCAGGTAAGCGACCAACGTACAGACGGTTTTGCAAAGGTGGGGCAGATGTATAACACAAAACCCGGATTTTACCTCGTAACGGGTAAAGACTGGAACGGCAAAATTCCCGATGGAATTACTGGTGTACTTAGATGTCCTACGAGATATGGACTGATCCTTCCCCGCGTTTTTCAGTCAGATGATCCGGCTGATAAAGAAGCCGTGCAGCCCCTGATCAATCAAATCAATCAGTATCCGCTGAGTGAGTTCAATGGCAAGATGAAAACAGTGGTTTGGAGGAATACCAAAAAGACGCCACCTGATAATTCCGGCGGAGGTGAAACGAAATGGGTGAAACCTGAAACTTTTTTTGACCAGCTACCGGATATTATAAAAGAAGTTCCCCCACAAAAGGGTGAAGAAGCATGGTATGCACAGGTTAATGGTTTGCTTGCTGCGATTGCTAAAAATCCAAAGCTGAAAGCAACTGCAAGGCAAGCGGTAATTGATGCCGACAAAACTCTTGTTGACCCTTTACTTCAATTTGTGAATGTGGGTTATCCTGTAAAAAACAACTGGACCACCCAAAGTAACGGAGCACAATTTGGAGTGGATTATCTCACCAGGACTGCCTGCGCTAAGGCAAATATTTTCGTGAATAAACCCTTTGAAACAAAATATTTCTACCAGGACCTTGATTCGTCCGCTGTAAGATTGAACGGAAATAATAAGTACACCGTAACCTTTGCCCAGGGTCAGTTACCCGCAGTAAAGGGGTTTTGGTCGCTCACCATGTACGATAAGGAACATTTTTTTGTACCAAATAACCTCAACCGGTATTCACTTGGCACAAAAAATAAAACGCTGAAAACAAACCCCGACGGCTCACTCACTTTATATGTACAAAGCACGCCGCCATCGGCAGATAAAATGAACAATTGGTTGCCAGCTCCTAAAGAAGTATTCTCCTTATATGTGAGATGTTACTGGCCGGACGAAACTGTTGTAAAAGATGAGTGGACGCCGCCAGCTGTGGTGAAGGTGAAGTAGTTTGTTGGATTTGTGAAAACCCGTCTGACGGGATAGTCCGGTCAGACGCCCAAGCGTCAGACCGGTAATGATATCCTGGTACGTGGAACTAAGGTATTCTTTAGCGGATTTGCTGAGCTGGGAAAAACCCTCCGGCGATGCCAGGTTGCCGTACGAAGTGATGTTTCCCGTCTTCCAGAATCACTTCTTCCTTTTACGCAGCAGCAATATTGCTGTTCCGGTGATCAGTGCGGTAACGGCAATTTTTTTTACAAACTTGGAGCGATTATATTGCCATTCCACTGCCCAGCCACGCTCTTTCACAATATTCGGCAGATGGCCGGATTTAATGTCGTCAATCAAACCTTCGAACATATTGATACGATCGGCAAATAGAAGGGGCAGCCAGTGTCGGTACCGGTCTTCACTATGCTTAAACGCATACCGGCGGATTACACCGCTTAAGCCGGATGGCGGCACAGATGTCCCGAATACGGTGGTCATCTTCGGCCTTTCGTTAGACATTAAGATCTCAACAGTTTCGGGCTGTGGCTCGGACCGCTCGTAATTAGTGCGGTTGTGGTCATCCCCGGTGTAATTCTTGATCGGGTAGGTAGGTTCATTCTCCGGGTCGGAATCCATACCCCAGCCCGGGATGTTTTTATAATCTTCGTTGCTTTCCATGATTTAAACTTTAGCAGATGGCGGAATTAATACGGCTTTAATACAATTGTCCAATTTGGATGAGAACAGGCGGTACGCGTCTGAAACCTCTTCAAGCGGAACACGGTGAGTGATCAGCTCGCGTGGCTTCAATCGGCCGGACTGTACATGGTCGATCAGTTTTGGCAGCAACCTTTTTACTGAAGCCTGGTTAGCGCGAATAGTAATTCCCTTATTTACCACGTTACCGATGGCTAAGAGGTTAAACGGCGGGCCGTATACCCCCACAATTGAAACAATGCCGCCTTTTTTTACCGAGTTAATGGCCCATTGTAATGCAGTTGCCGCTCCTGCCTGCAATAGCAATACCCGGCCGCTAAAGGTTTGTAAGGTATTGCCTTCAGCTTCACAGCCAACGCAGTCGATACAAACATCTGCACCATACCAATCAGTTGTTTTCTTCAGGAACAGTACCGGGTCTTCCAGTGACTTGAAGTTGTATGCCTCGCATTTTGCGTAGTTTTTTGCAAATTCTAAGCGATAATCGACATGGTCTATAATGATTACCCGCGATGGACCGAAAAACCAGGCACAGCGTGCTGCCATAATACCAATGGGGCCGGCTCCGAACACCACTACGGTGTCGCCTTCCTTGATGCCGCCCATCTCGGCGGCCTGGTAGCCTGTCGGCACAACGTCAGTTAATAACACGGCATCGTCCGGGTCCATATCCGGCGGAATAACGGTTGGGCCGACGTCAGCAAACGGTACCCGCACATATTCGGCCTGCCCGCCATCAAAACCACCGGCGGTATGCGAGTAGCCGAAGATAGCACCTACGGCAGTGGCCATCGGGTTGGATTCATGGCAGTTGCCATACAGCCCTTGCTTACAAAAATTGCATTTTCCGCAGGCAACGTTAAAAGGTATAAGCACGTGATCGCCCACTTTCAGGTTTTGCACCATTGGACCGACTTCTTCAACAATGCCTGTAAACTCATGGCCGAAAGTTGAACCAATACGTGTATCAGGTACCATGCCGTGGTACAGGTGCAGGTCTGACCCGCAGATACAGCTGCGCGTTACCCGTACGATCGCATCTTCAGGATGCAGCATCTCTGGCATTGGTTTTTCTACGGTGCGGATCCGGTAAGGCCCGCGATAATTCATAGCTAACATAGGTGAGATGTTTTAAACTTAACTGCGAACCAGCCGAAGGAGTTTCAGCAGATACAAAAACAGGTAGAATACACGTTAAGATGCGTGAAATACCGGCAGGTTAAGTTTGTATCAAAAAACGCCGGAAGCGGATAGCTGAGCATACTTTTGTGAATCCGACAGGATAGCCTGACGGGACCCTGCCGAAATCTTTTACGAAACCAACACTCCCTCCGGCGATAGAACAACGGAAGTTTCACCGGTACCAGGCCTATTGTCGTTCATAACAGTCGACAGCGCTGATTGTGTCGACGTTGTATGTTGAGAGGATGCTAATTAGTGCCTTCCGGCGACACTCCGCCAATCACCGTAACTAGTCGGTACTCTTAACTGCCCAATACACAAGAGCCGGTTGAAAAAGCAATCGCAGAAATCTTTTTTTATCAGAATCAAGACCAAAGGCATTCCTTTTATTGATAAACTGCGAGACGTTTCCTGGAAAAACAGCGACAAAAAAAGCAGCAGCAATTTTACCGATTTGCTTTTTATGTTTTTTATTAGCAAAAACAAGGGCACTTCCAAGTCCGATTTCAGCGATTCCCGAATAAATGACAGTATCATCTTTTTTTAAAGGAACCCAGTCCGGGACCTGGGCTTGAAATTCTTTGCGTTTAGATGTAAGATGGCTTATGCCTGCAAATATTAAGCCTGCACCTAACAAGATCCGGGCTGCGTTTTTTATATTTTCTTCTTTCATAACTTAAAACCTATGACCGACGATAGTACAAATACTATTCCGTAGGTCTGGGAGTTGTTGTCAACACAGGTAATGCCACATTCGTATCTAACTTATTGTTAAATAATTAAAACTTAAAGTTATGCTCAAGGTTGTATAAATACCCTTCCCTACAATTTACCTATTAAATCAGAAAAACATGTTCCACCACGTAAAAGACTTACAGTTTAACGCCCGTGTGTCTCGTCCCGATCCAGCATTTGCCAATTTATTATTAGAGCAATTTGGCGGAGAAAACGGAGAGCTGGCAGCTGCCATGCAGTATTTCACACAGGCTTTTGGCGCTAAAATGCCACATCCCGAAAAATACGATATGCTTATGGATATCGCAACAGAAGAATTCAGTCACCTTGAAATTGTCGGGGCAACTATTCAAATGCTCTTAAAAGGAGTAAACGGAGAATTAAAAGACGCCGCCGACCAGTCGGAAATTATGCAGGTTATGAACGGGAAGGCCGCTAAGGAAAACATCATTCATGATGCGCTGGCGTCCAACCCGCATTTTGTAACCCTGAGTGCAGGCGGCCCGAGGCTGAGTAACAGCCAGGGTATTCCATGGTGCGCTTCGTACATTCACTCGAATGGCGACCTTACGGTCGACTTAAGAAGCAACCTGGCGTCCGAATCGCGGGCGAAAATTGTGTATGAGCATTTAATGAAATTTACAGATGATCCTTATGTCAAAGAATCACTGTCATTCCTCATGACGCGTGAGGTTGCTCATTATAAAATGTTTGAAGCCGCATTGGATTCTATTCAACCAAACTTCCCGCCGGCCGTACTTCAGGCCGATCCAAGGTTTACGCAGCAATATTTTAACATGTCAAACGGCGAAAACATTCGCGGGCCATGGAATGAAGGCGAAATGCCGGGCATGGGAAAGAACTGGGAATACATTTCGGACCCAGTTGCACACGTTCAGGAAACAGAAGGCTTAACTGTCCGGGATAACGATATGGAAAGAAAGCTTGAAGAAACCGAAGAGTTAAACGGAAAGATGAGCGTTTTGAAAAGTGAAGAAGTTAAAAACTCCGAACCTGAAGGCATTGCTCAGTGGAGTAAATACCAATCAAAAGTTCTGTAACATCGACCGGGTTGACAAATGTTAGCCCGGTTTTATTTCCTTATCCCTGCAGCAACCTCCGGGTACCTTATCCGGAAAAAATGCCACGGTTATAATGCATCAGATTTTGCGCCGCAATTTAATTCGGTTAAGTAAGTGTGAATCATCCGGCAATCAGGCCGGTTGGTTTTTCTAAATGTCCTGTTTAACAGGCGTTTTTAATTAAGAACCGCAAATAGCTTCATTAGAAGTCTTTTTTATTTCTGGCATCATATTTTCTATTACTCATACAAATAAATTTAATCTACTATGGCGACGCCTAAAAAAACAACACCTGCAACTAAACCGAGCGGTTTAACAGGAAAGATGGACAATTCGGAATTTCATAAATTCTTTGTTGACGAATTAAAAGATATTTACTGGGCTGAAAAACACCTGGTGAAAGCACTTCCTAAAATGAAGAAAGCTGCAACCAGCGCCGAACTCGCTGCCGCATTTGACAAGCACACGCAGGAAACTCAAACACACATCGATACGCTTGAACAAGTGTTCGCTCTGTTGGAAGAAAAACCAGCTGCAAAAAAATGTGACGCAATGGCCGGCTTACTGGAAGAAGCAGAGGGAATCATCGAGGATACCGATTCTGATACAATGATTCGTGATGCAGGATTGATCCTGGCGGCTCAGAAAGTTGAGCATTATGAAATTGCAACCTACGGCACACTGCGCACCTTTGCTCAGAACATGGGTCATACAGACGTACAGGAGTTGCTTCAGCAAACATTGGATAACGAGAAAGAAACCGATGTGGCTTTAACACAGGTTGCTGAAAGCTTCGTTAACCAGGAAGCTGCAGCAGAATAAGGTTTAACCGACTATTTTGTTTAAAAGCCGCTGTCAAACAGCGGCTTTTATTATTACAGGTAGTTTTGCTTTAGACTTTTATCAATTACTAATTGGTCCAGGCTTAAACACAGTTATAAGAGTATGGCGCCACCCACACTCTTTGATTTATTGATACGGATTAATTATCGGTAGGAGAGGCAACCTGGGCCATAATAGCGGCTTTTTGCTTATCCAGGTTTGATAACCGCTCTTTTTTCTTTTCGATTTTTTTATTCAGATCAGTGATGTCTTTGCTATTCTCTTTTTGATCATCTGCTGCATCTTCAGCTTCATTAGCTTTATTATTTGCTTTCTTTGCTTGTCTCATCGCTTTTTTCGAATCACTTACGTTGCCATTCGTTGCTGTCGACGCCGTTTCCTTGCTTTCCTGTGCGGCAGACATGGCATCCCTGGCGCTGGAAGATTCCTTGGACTGATACCCGGATGTTTTGTTTTGAGCGGTGACTAATTTGGCGTTTAAGTCCTTTATGTCTGAAGTTAATTCGCTGTATTCTTTATTCAGTTTAACCGTATCAGCGGGAGTATCATAGTTTTGACCGGAGGCACAGCCGGCAAACGCAAGAGTTGTCACAGTAAAGGCGCATAGCGCAGCTTTAATTTTGTTTTTTAACATGATTTGATTATTAATAGATAGATACAGTATATAATCAATAATCAGTCCATCGCCTGAATCGCCGGAAAGCGTAACTTTTTGATTTTTAGCAAAATAAGTGTAGGTTATACCCGAAATAGTGTAGTTATTTCATTCATTTTAATTGGCCAGTTGTCGAGGTATATCTGATTATCACTTTATTGAAAAACCTTCACATACCTGAGTTGCTTTTACCGATCTCTTTTGTATTTACTACTTATCCCCGTAACAAGTTTTATACAGGACACAAGCCGGTGAAAGGAGGGTTGACTGATCTTCCATGAAAATCAAATGATGTTAACGATCGTGGAAAAAAGAAAATGCTTTCCCGGGGTCGCTTTATAAACATAATAGGGTTAGTTCTGTTGCCAGATAAAAGCTATTTATGATTTTAAACGAGAACGACTTACTTGCTCAAGGAGCCGAAAGTCAGGAGAATTCCAATTCCTATCAAACCACAAACACGGCATTCGGACATGAGGATGATTATTCGGTTGATCCTGATCCGGAAGAAGATGACCTGAACGAAGACGACGACCTGGAAGAGAGCGATGACTTAGATGATGATGATACTGATGATGCCGAAATAGTGAACTCGGACGATGATGATCTTACCGATGACGACGAAGATTTGGTGACAGAGGACGAAACAGAGGATGGCGAAGGCCCGCTTGAATAATATTATTACCAGGAACAACCAGTAAACAAATAAAGCTTTCTGAAACTGGTGAAAGGAGCTGTCGTTAGACAGCTCCTTTTTGTATTCTACCCTGTTGGAAACTTAGAATTGCAATGATTACCTGTAAATGCAGTTAAGAGCACTGTGGAAACCCTGCATAATAAGCCTACTTATAAACTTACCAGAACCGGTAATTGCGCTTCAAACAGTGTGGTAAATTCCTGCGCACTTAGAATATGACCTTGTTTCTGGGCGTTATTGGCTACGTTATAGCCCCACTCAGCCGCAGCCATCCGCTGGGCAGGCGTTCCGTGGTGGCCGGTACTGTTGAATGAACAATCGCCGATATTAAAAAACACTTGTAAAAATAGCTTAACTCTTTTCCATTGCATGGATGCGCCTCGGGCATGAGATAAGTAATATGCCGAGTAGGCATCAGCCATTAATTCTGTTCGGCGGGTCGCTTCAGGGCTGTTTACATCAGTAAATAAATTCAGCTGATATTGAATATGATGTCCGAATTCATGTGCCAGTATAGCCTGGGGAGCAACATCGCCATAGCCGATAGCATCGAACGCTTCCAGGATACCATCGCCCATAATAATTTTGTCCGGAATAACGCCGTAAGGTGGGAAGTTAAATCCCTTCACAGCAAAAGCGTTAAAGGTAAAAATCGGATGATCGCCGTTCCTGTACTGCGAAAATGCGTCAAGTAATGCCAAAACCAGGTCCGCGTAATATTCAGCGTCTTCCGTGCCTAAGCCATAGGCTGCTGTATAGGTTCTGATCAGTTTATTTCTGTCGGTAAGCATGTTTCCGTGCATCGCCGTCAACACGATTCCGTTGGTTTGGATGTTCCAGAAACGTTTTAAATCTTTAAACGTTTTGTTTATTCGTTGGGTGTATTCACCCTTTAATCCGAAATATTGATTTGCTGAACTGTTTTCAAACAACAGCGCATCATAGTTAGGTAAGTCCAGCATCGCGGTATTAATTGCATAGCTGATAACGGTTCCATTCCAATCAGCAAGCTGTTGGTCCAGCCACAGGTTTATCGGCGTGTTGGCGTCACACTGCGTTGGTTCAACAGCTAAGGCCTTGCGAATAATATCACGGTATATGGGTTCATTAAGCGCTGGAATACGCGCATTCGGCTTTAGTTCGAGCCTGCTGTCAGAGACCAGCTTGTTAAGCTTTTGCTGTAAATCCGGAGAAACCTGCTGTGGCTTTGGTGCCGTAGTTTTTTTTGACATCAGCAGGTCGTTTGACAAATCGCTGCTTTCAAAGTTTACATCTTTCTTACAGCCGGTTGAAAATAGAAGAAACGCGGCGATAGTTACTGCCAAAAGTTTTGAGTTTTTCATAATTAAAGGATTGGTAAAAAGTAGTTTAAGTTAGCAATAATTTATGTTCAGCAAGAAATGCTTTCAGATTAAATTGCTAACAATAAGGACTTAAATCTCATTGCCTGGGATCGAGCAAAAAGTTAAGCGCCGGAAATACAGCCTCATTTATTTCCCCTGTGTAACCCGTTCCGCCGATCAGAATAATTTTACTAAAAAAATTAATAATTGAAAAATTCGACTGCCGGGTTTTGTCGTCTTCGGCGTCGGCCTTAATCTGGCAAAGCGATAATAGTCTAAGCCCGAATTTCAGTTACATGTTCTTCCGGGCGGGCAAACAAATTACAGGAGGAAAGATCCTGGTAAGCGAATTCTGTAAATACGCGAAATGACAGTCTGCAGCTCATATCGGCCGAAGCAAACGCATCACGCACAAAAAAATGGCGTCTTTACCAGGTAGTCGGTCATTTTTGTGAAATCCTGTTGAAGTTTTCCTTTGGAACAACAGATTGTTTTCCTGGTGATATTGTCTTTAACAATCGGCGAACCGGTTTTATTCACAAAAATCCCTCCTATATTATCAAGAATGGCCGGTTTGGATCGCTAGAAAAGATCGGATTCACATTCTCCTGCATTCGTGTTGCACATTTGAATTTGCAACATAATTGTCGCCCGTTTTTATCTGATAACTTAAATTTTGTGCTTCAATTTGGGAATAAAAAGAAGCAAATGACTACATAAACCTGTTCACAAATAACTTGATCCCTTGGGTGGTTTCCGCTCATGGAAAGCTCTCGATCCCGTTACGAGTGAAAAAATAAGAAAAGGAAATTATTTACGACGCCGCAAGAACAAAAGTGCGTGCATGGGAAAAAGAAAATATTCCTAAGCAGACACAATGATTTATGCCGATTTATAACGGTATTGGGTGTGAGGTTTTGGCCCTGCAAATGATAATTTGCAGGGTTTTTGCTTTAATTAACCCGCAGGTTGATCGCGAAACGTGATTAAATAAGGCAACCTTTGGAAAATGCAGGATGAGATAGTTTTTAGCTCTTTACGACCGGCATTCTTTTGCCCTCGCTATTCATTCAATATTACTTTCTTATTGCACCCCAGCGTTAAAAAGTGTAAACATTTAATTCGTAAAATCCTTATTTCTAATGACGTTATCCAAGCGCTATAAAACATGGGGCTAGCTTAACAAGGGGGTTATTATCAAACCTTGATATTATAAGCCAACTGCATCTACACCTTTCTCATAACCAAGCACTATCTGATTTTACGTTTATGGAAAAGAGAAATATTATTGTGATAGGTGCCTCCACTGGTGGTTTTGAAGCGATTAAGAAAATAGTCCGGGACCTGCCTGCCGATATGGATGCGTCTGTTTTTATCGTTTGGCACATGAGTCCGGATATTGAGGGTTTGTTGCCCAACGTGTTGAACAAGCTGGGAACAATTGAGGCAGCGCATGCTTATGACAAAGAGCCTATTAAGCCGAATCATATTTATATTGCTCCGCCCGACCGCCATTTATTAATTGAAGAAGGACAGGTGAGTGTGACACGCGGACCTAAAGAAAACCGCTTTCGACCTGCTATTGATCCCTTGTTTCGTTCTGCAGCATATACTTACGGCAACCGGGTAATAGGAATAATCTTATCAGGGGCCCTCGATGATGGAACTGCAGGACTGTGGCGCATCAAGTTCAGCGGCGGCATTGCCATCGTGCAGGAACCGGCTGATGCAGATGTGCCTTCAATGCCTGAGAATGCCTTGCGTGAGGTAAACGTTGATTATTGCGTTCCTGTCGCCGGCATAGCAGGCTTGTTAGTTAAATTGTCATCAGAAGAGGTGTTAAGAAATACAGAGGTTATGAGAGATGAAAGAACACGAATAGAGATTGACATTGCGGCCGAAGAAAATGCCTTACTAAAAGGCGCTTTGAAACTAGGTGTATTGTCACCGTATACCTGCCCCGAATGTCACGGAGTGTTATCGGTAATAATGGATGGAAATCTTAGCCGTTTCCGCTGCCACACTGGTCATGCTTATTCTGCAGATACGCTGATGGTAGCACTTAGCGAAAAAATTGAAGATAGTTTATACAGCGCTATACGGGGGATGGATGAAAATATCTTACTGCTGAATCACATTGGCGATAATTATGCTGAGGCCAATCAACCGAAACTGGCTGCCGTTTATTTTAAAAATGCAAAAGAAGCTCTCGAACGTTCGAACCTGGTACGTAAAGCAGTACGAAGTCATGAACAGTTAAGCAAGGATAAATTATTAAAAGATGCTGAAAAGGAGTCGTAACAGTTTGTGTTCTTTAAACATTATTATAATGCATATCACATCATTTTTTAATAACCCGAATTATCTTTGTTACTTAATACCATGAAAAAGCAGGGTGCTAAATCCAAAGGCAAACTAACGCCAACCGAACAGTTACAGAAAAAGCCAAAAGACTTTCTTATCGTAGGTATCGGGGCATCCGCCGGAGGTATACAAGCCTTGCAGCAATTTTTTCAGCAGGTACCCGAAGACTCGTATATAGCCTATGTGGTCATCTTGCATCTTTCACCAGATCACGACAGCCAGTTAGCCCGCGTTCTGCAACATGAAACCAAAATACCTGTAGCGCAGGTTACAGAAAAAATTGTTATTGAGCCTGACCATATCTATGTTGTGCCGCCAGACCGCCACTTGGTGATCGAAGATGGTTACATCGCTGTACTGCCCAACCTGCAGATAGAAGAGCGCCGGGCGCCGGTAGACATTTTTTTTCGCACACTGGCGGATCAGCACGGTCCACGAGCTATCAATGTAATCTTATCGGGTACCGGTGCCAATGGCTCTATGGGTTTAAAACGTACAAAAGAGCGAGGCGGAGCAACCTTCGTACAAAATCCCCGTGAAGCGGAGTTTAACGAAATGCCGCGCAACGCCATTGCTACTGATTTAGTGGATGAAGTGCTGAACGTTGCAAGCATCCCTGCCCGCATCATTGCCTATCGCGACAGCATGGGTACCGTAGAAATCATTGAAGAAGCTCAAAAACGTCCTGAGACTCAGCAGCAGGCGCTTCGCGAAATATTCACCCAACTTAAAGCACGTACCGGCCATGATTTTTCAAATTACAAACGTTCGACAATTTTGCGTCGTATTGAGCGGCGGATAAACGTAAATAACCTACCCGACCTGCCTTCGTATGCGGCGTTTTTGCATGAACATCCTGGTGAAACTCATGCTCTGTTGAAAGACCTGCTAATTTCAGTAACGAATTTTTTCCGGGATAACAAGCCTTTTAACGGCATTGAGCACGATGTAATGCCGGCCATCTTTGCAGGGAAAACATCTGCAGAGCAGGTTCGGATCTGGGTAGCCGGTTGCGCCACCGGTGAAGAGGCCTATTCTATGGCCATGGTCTGTGCTGAGCAGGCAGCTGGTATCATTGATGCTCCAAAAGTGCAGATCTTTGCCACTGATATTGACGAGTCGGTCATTGCTACGGCCCGGGAAGGGTTTTACACGCTAAATGATGCCGCCGATGTATCTCCCGACAGGCTGCGGCGCTTTTTTAACCGTGACGGCGATGGCTACCGGGTGCAAAGGGAGATCAGGGAAATGATCCTTTTTGCACAGCATAATTTTTTAAAAGACCCGCCTTTTTCAAAGCTTGACCTGGTTAGCTGCCGCAACGTATTCATCTATCTGAACACCACGGCACAGGATCGAGTAATAGAAACTTTTCATTTTGCCTTAAGGCCAAAGGGTTTTCTTTTCCTGGGCACTTCAGAGTCCGTGGATGGCGCCAGCGACCTTTATTCCGTCTATAGCCGTGATAACCATATCTTCCAGTCCCGGGAGGTTACTCGCCGCAGTTACCCCGTGCCTGAATCGGTTCCCCAGTTTCATTACCCCAAAGCCGACCTTTTACAAAGACCGGAAGAAAGTGAGGGCCGTGGACAGCGCATTTCATTTGGAGAGCTTCACCAAAAAATGCTGGAGCAATACGCTCCGCCCTCGGTAGTGGTAAATGAAGAATACGAGATTGTGCACATGACAGAAAGGGCGGGGAAATATTTTGAATTTGCGGGAGGAGAGCCCACACAAAACCTCCTGAAACTTATCCGCCCGCAAATAAGATTGGAGCTGCGTTCTGCGCTCTACCAGGCGGTGCAAAATAATACAGCTGTGGAAGCCCGTAATATTAAACTGTTGGTGAATGGTGAGCACCAATCCCTGGACATCCAGGTTCGCCCCGTTCTGGAAGATGGCAAAACTCCAAAGGGATTTATCCTTGTTATTTTTAAACCTGCGCAGGAAGCCTCGCAAGAAGGCGCTACCATCAGGTTGGCATCCGATGAACCCGTGGCCAGGCAGCTGGAGGAAGAACTCATCGGCCTGAAAACCCAACTCCGCAATTCGACAGAGCAGTACGAATACCAGGCCGAAGAACTGAAAGCGTCAAACGAAGAGTTGCAGGCTATGAACGAAGAACTTCGTTCGGCAGCAGAAGAACTGGAAACGAGCAAGGAAGAATTGCAGTCTATCAACGAAGAACTGCGCACTGTGAACCAGGAACTGAAGGTGAAGATTGATGAAACAACTATTGCCAGCAACAACCTTCAAAATCTTGTTAACTCAGCCAACGTAGGTACCATTTTCCTTGACCGCGGTTTTGCAATACGCCTGTTTACGCCGACAGTTCTCGATATTTTTAATCTAAAAGCCAGTGACTACGGCCGGCCTGTTACCGATATTACCAATAAGCTGCAGTACGATGGGTTGTTACAAGATGCAGAAGCCGTGCTGGAGAAGCTCACCATCATAGAGCGCGAAGTAACAACCAGCGATAACCGTTTTTTTCTGATGCGGCTTCTGCCTTATCGTACATCTGAAGACCATATTAACGGCGTGGTAATCACTTTTTTTGACATTACTAAGCGAAGAGAATCGGAAGAAGCCTTGAGGCAATCGCAAGAAAAATATCGCATTCAACTAGAGCAAGACGTTGAGATACGTACTGCCGAGCTGAAAGAAAGTCGGGAACAATATTCAACCCTTGTAGAGAATACACCTGATATGATCACACGGTGGGACAGAGAGCTGAAACTGGTGTTTGCTAATACTGCGTTTGACCCCAAAACCGGCCTTACCAACATAAACCTCCTGGGCAAAACGAACATCGAAATGGGACAGCCGGATGAAATAGCCCTGCCCTTTATGAAGAGTTTACGTAAAGTTTTCGAAACCGGTGAAACAGTAGAGCATTTTAATTTTTTTCAAACGCAGGAAGGAGAAACCTGGTTCTATTCGCGCCTAACTCCTGAAAAAAATGCTGAAGGCGAAGTTGAAACGGTACTGTCTGTAGCAAGAGATATCTCAGAAATAAAAAAGGCTGAACAAAATATAGCTCAAAACAATTTGCGTCTTAAAGAGGCTCAAAGCATTGGCGCCATTGGCTCATTTGAATGGAATTTTGACGAGGAATATGTAAGCTGGAGCGACGAGATGTATCGCATTGTCGGCCTGGAACCGCAGAGCAGACTCATTACAATAAAATTTACCGACAGTCTGATTCCGTCTGAAGATCTGCCCGCTGTGCTGGCTATAAAAGAAGCATCGTTTGTTACGCCGGGACATTATGAGCTACAGCACCGTATCCGGCTCAATAATGGCGGTGAGAAATGGGTCGCTCACCGTTTTGAAAGCTTAGGCGATGACGCCGGCAATGTGGTCCGGGTGCATGGTACACTCCAGGATATCACCAAACAAAAAAAATCCGAGCATGAACTGCTTAGCATAAAAGATGAACTGGCTCAACGTGCAACTAAAAAATACCTTGAGCTTTTTCAATCGATAGACCAGGGTTTTTGTACCATAACAGTTAAATATGATGAAAATGACAAACCGATTGATTACCAATTTATCGAAGTCAGCCCTTCGTTTGAGTACCAGACAGGAATTAAAGACGCTGCAGGCAAATGGATTAAAGATATCGATCCGGAGCAGGATGCCTTTTGGTTTAATGCCTACGGCGGTGTAGCTAAAAACAGGAAGGCAGATCGGTTTGAATATCTTTCTAATTCCCGTAGTCGCTGGTGGAGCGTTTATGCATTCCCAATAGATGAGCCGAAACAGAGAAGGATAGGTGTTTTGTTTAATGACATTACGGAGCGCAAACGCCGCGAAGCGAACCTCGCTTTCCTGGCCGAAGTAAGCCAGGACCTCGTGCGCCTCACGGATATTGACGAAACGATGGACACACTCGGTGTTAAAATCGGTTATTATTTCAATCTTTCGCGATGTGTTTTTGCTGAAATTGTAGAAGCTGAAGACAAGGTAATTATTGTCCGTGACTGGTGCCGTTCACAGTTTTCGAACCTTGTTGGAGAAATGCCGATCTCGCAATTTATTAATGAAGAGTATCGCCAGAAAAGCCGCGCCGGAGAAACAATTGTTGTAAGTAATGTTCATCATAGTTCGCTTGTTCACGGTCGCCAGGTGGAAGACATTTTTAAGGTAGTTTCTTTTGTAAATGTCCCGATTATCAAAGACGGTCAATGGCGGTTTACCCTGGGGATTTATGATGCGGTGGCACGTGATTGGGCTGGCGATGAAATTGAATTGCTGCGCGAATTGACATCGCGTATATGGACGCGCATTGAACGTGCCTGGGCGGAAGAAGCATTGCGGAAATCCGAAGAAAAATACCGGAATCAACTGACGCGGGAAGTAGCCGAACGCACAAATGAATTGAAAGAAAACTATTCATTATTACAAACCATTTACGATACCACATTGATCGGTATTTCTGTGTTTGTACCGGTAAGAGATAAGAAAGGAACGATTACAGACTTCAGGATTGTGATGGTCAATAAAAAGATTGAACGTTCTTCCACCCACAGTGATCTTGTCGGAAAATTATATAGCCAACTGTATCCCGGTATCAGGCAGATTGGCCTTTTCGACCTGATGGTTAAAACCATAGAGACCGGCGAGCCGGGAAAAACGGAATATCATTATAATTTTGAAGGTATTGACCGTTGGTATTCCACTATGTTCGTTAAAGGCGAAGATATCCTTGTAAGCACGAATTTGGATATCACTGAACAAAAACGATCGGAAGAAGAGCGTTTTCGAAATTACGTATTGTTGCAACAATCTGAAGAACTTGCCGCTACCGGTAGTTGGGACTATGACCTTTTAACAGACAACTTTATCTGGTCTGACGGTATGTACCGCTTGTTCAACGTTCCGAAAGGAATAGAGGTCAGTCCCGATATCTATATACAATATGCAACGCCCGATTGCTATGACACGGCAGCTCGTATCATCAGCCATATTAAACATGGCGACGCTGAATTTGATGAAACCTTAAAAATTGAAGTTGAGGGTACAGTTAAGGTCGTAAAAATAAAAGCCGCGGTGCTGAAGAATGAAGAGGGCCATCCCGTGCGAGTGCTTGGTGTAGATATGGATGTCACCGCTACACGTGCCGCGGAAGAAAAATTGAGAAAAATGGAGTCGGAGCTGCAATTAGAAATTTTCCGCGAAACACTTAATGTACAGGAAGAGGAACGAAGACGTATTTCTGAGAGCCTGCATAACGGTATCGGGCAGATATTATATGGCGTTAAGATATCTCTGTCGGGACTCAGTCAAGACATGTCATGGCAAGAGTTTGGAAAGGCTAAAACGTACACGAACAAACTGCTTACTGATTCGATCGCGGAAACCCGCCGTGTATCACATGAATTGATGCCGACAACGCTGGAAGAATTCGGCCTTCAAAGTGCCATAGACGATATATGCCATCAATTATCAGGCAGCCTGCACTTAACCTGCACAATCAGGGGACTTAAAGGGCGCCTGGAAAAGTATCTTGAACTGGCGGTATACCGAACTGTGCAGGAACTGATTACCAATATGGTCAAACACGCTCATGCGACAGAAGCCGCGGTTGAAATCGTAATAGAACAGGAAAAGGTTTTTATACAGGTCTCAGATAACGGACAAGGTATGGAAAATAGCCGGAACCATAAGCCGGGTATCGGCCTGTCATCTATTCGCAGCAAGATTAAGCTGCTGAACGGAGAAGTAACGATCAGTTCAGCTACGGGCAAAGGAACCGATATCCGCGTATTTATACCTATGCCAAAGAGAGAATAAGATGGAATACAAATGGTTAAACCGTATAAATAGATCAATCGTTTATTAAGCTTTCGATAAGGCTTAATCAGCTATCGTCAATCTTCGGAGGTTAGCGCTCCAAAAAATAAAAACTTGAGCCAGCCTGTTGAAGTACGTAATTTCGTATCGTATACTGCTTCCCGTCGCCCCCGGTTTGTGTCTCCACAAAACGGAATAGTAACGCTTTTAATCCGACCGAAGGATGTTTTATAAGTTCGGTCTGTGATGACACAGGCCGAGGTGGTGGATACTGCTTTCCATTGCGCCGATTTAATCAGTTTCGATGGAAACAAACCGCTCGGCAATAAACCTGATGGACGTGAAAAGCTTTTTTGAGGCAGCAGCTTACGGCAAGTAATTGCATTCGCAAAAAACTTGTAACAAACAGCAGGACTTCAATTGAAAAGAGCTTCTGCCATTCGTTTTCAAATAATTAATGCAAATTAACAACCTTTGGCGGAGCCTTAAAAGAATCTCGCCCCGGTTTATATCCTCTCAAATGAAAGAGTAAAGCTTTTATCTGACTGCAGGATGTTTTGTAAATGTCGGTCTGTGACGACATAGACCAAGGTAATAGCCTGCCGGGCATAAAAATTTAATTATGCGGAATTTTACAATTTTACCGGCTCACGGATCATTCTTTTTGTAGAAAAGAAAACAATGAAAAGAATAATCATCTCAATGGTGCTGCTGACAATAGCTTGTATAGCACATGCACAATCAAACAACAACCAGTTTGCGGAAGTAAGAAAAGTAATTGAAGCCAGCAATGCCATTTACGCCGATCTCGCTAACAAAAACGATGGTTCCATTTTGACACGGTATACAGATGACGCCTGCTTATATCCACCGAATATGGCACCGATTTGCGGAGGAAAGAACATGCTTGCGTTTTTTAAAGGCGGCCCGAAAGTGCATGTCAAATTCACGATACAACATTTGTACGGTGATCCGAAAAGTTTTGTAACGGAAGAAAGTTTTTACGAGATGGCAGATATGAGCGGTAAAAAGATTGACGACGGAAAAGTAATCGTGATCTGGAAAAAAACCAGCGCCGGCTGGAAAATGTACCGCGACATGTTTAGCAGTAATAACAAGGCGAAAAGTTAAGCCGATTATTAAAAACCAATGTTAACAGCTTGCTGAAAATCCTGCCCGTTTTTTACCAGTGAAAGCCTTGCTTCTGATGGCGTGATGCCGGTGAATTTTTTAAAATCTTTTATAAAATGCGCCTGGTCATAATAGCCACATTCATAAGAAACAAAGGTAAGCGAAAGTTGCGAGCCAAGCACCAGATCAAGGCTTTTATTAAACCGGTTTACCGAGAAAAAACCTGCAGGATTCAGGCCGACATGATTCAAAAACAGGTTTTGGATCTTTCGTTCTGACATACCAAAATCATTAGAAAATGCAGGCATATCAAAGCTTTCATAGTCAGCACAAATACGGCTGCAGAGTTGTCGCATCAGCAATATTTTCTGCAGCTTTTTTTCGTTTGCTTTCAATTTCGATATGAAATAATTGTCCATCACATTGATTTGTTCATGAACGCCGGAGGTCATCAATAACTGCTCATTAAAATCACGAATCTCCTGGCCGAAAACATCGTGCAGATTTGTGGCGTAGTTTGTAAAATCAGCAACAGGATTGTTGAAAAATAAAGATGCTGCATACGGATAAATTCTTGCGATGAGAATCCTGGTGTTTTTCGCCGCCATCAATTTTGTAGGGACGGTAAGATGACCGAGCAATTCAATTTGTGGCGTATCTTTTCTCTCGCCGTTGATAATGGTAGCTGCCGAACCTCCCGCAATATTTACTACGAAATCAATGTAGCCGCTGGGGTAGAAAACTTCATTCTCAAGATCCTTTTCGATAGTGATAACCGTATAGCTTTTAATGTATGGCCGCAGAATGGAAACAGGAGAGAAAATCATCGTTTCGTTGGTTTTAATACAATCCAGGTAAGTGAAGTAAACCGGTCAGGCATTGCATAAGCGTTGATAGTTTAATTATCCTTTAGATAGCCAAAGCCTTCATAAATTACACGCGTGAATGAATTGAACAGCGCTTGTTCGCATGAGCGATCGGTCTTTTTTGGTTTCACTTTGTAAACTGGAACAGAGTTAGGCGTCAATACTTCTTTTCCGCTCACACGATCGGGTAATTTTATACAGATAATCAGTGTTTATTAATCCGTTCTGTATGCTTAAATTTTTACTAAGGCTTGTTTTTTTGTCGTTAATAGCCCGCCCTTATTATAGCTGTGCACAACAGGATACCACCGGCAGTGTGAATACAGAGAAACAAAGCGCTCAAGCTCTGGCTGATAAGTTATCTAACCCGGTAGCAAGCATGATCAGCGTACCTTTTCAAAACAATACCGACTGGGGGATAGGCGATTATAATGGTTCGAAAAATACGCTGAATTTTCAGCCCGTTATTCCTATTACCCTAAGTAAAAATCTGAACTTGATCACCCGGCTTGTGCTGCCATTCATTACCCAGCAGGATGTGCTGGGTCCCGGTACTCATGAAACGGGCCTTGCTGATGCAACGATCAGCGGATTCTTTTCTTCTTCACATCCTAAAAACGGCTTCATCTGGGGATTCGGGCCTGCACTGCTCATTCCTACAGCGACCAGTGAGTACCTGGGTACGAAAAAATTCGGCGTAGGGCCTACTGCGTTGGTTTTAAAACAGGGCAAGGGAAATACAGTCGGCTTCCTGGCCAATCAATTATGGAGTGTGGCCGGCGATAAAGACAGGCAGGATGTAAACCAGCTTTTTGTGCAACCTTTTTTTTCCCATAGCTTTAAAAGCGGGGCGGCCCTGGGCGGGAATATGGAATTAACGCAGAATTGGGAGGGCCATACCATTACTTTATTCCTGAACCCCGTTATTTCCGGTATCACCAAGATCGGCAAACAGCCTGTCCAGTTAGCTGTCGGTCCGCGCATCCCGCTGGCCGGGCCCGATGCTGTCCGCCCGGCTTTTGGTATCCGTTCGGTGCTGATATTTGTATTTGCGCAGTGAAAACGCTCCACTCCAACTGTGTTCAAACGTTAATATTTTTGTTCGTGCAGATAAGTTAATATAACTTAGCAATTAATCATTTCAAAGCTGGGAGAGGCTTCGCCTGACGCTCTTCCTGTCCGCCAGTGATTTTCCATCCGGAAGCCACGTAGTATTGAATGTAACCGTTACGTGCATTTATTATATCCCATTCGCTGTCATTGGCTCTAATTAGTTACTTCGCTGCAAAACAGGTAGTTGATACTGGAATAACGAGTATTAATACGTTGCCGAGTTTTTTCGCTTCTTATAATTTTGCTTGTATGGAAACAAACCATTTATAAAATTAGGTCCAACACAGGAAAAAGCTTAATCGATATTATTTTAGTAAATACACTTTCTGATTTGCGCTCTCCTATCTGAATGTGAACAAATATGACTGGGAATATAGATCGAAAAACTTCTTACAGCTTTAATATACCAAATCACCCGACGACAGTTTTATCTGAAAATGCCGGGGGATCGCTGAGCATCATGGTAACTAAATTGAAAGATTCTTTTTAACAGTATTTCGCGCCGGTTTGTATGAGGTTTCCGGAGCATGTTTATATCTTTTGAATTATAGGTTTTCATGGGCAGTTCAGCGAAATTTTTCCGCCATTGATTTGGTATCAGAATTCTTTCGAAGCTCGGATATGCGGGTGGTCAGCATTGATGAATAAAGTCAACTTTTTAAATTATTACTATGGCATCGAGCGATATAATGCAACAAAACTGCCCGGAATCACGCACTTTCCGAAAGGATGGTATTCCAGATTATTCTTCCTGTGAAATTCTTGTCGCGCTTGCCAAAAAGTGCGACATTATGATCTTTGGTTACGATATATCCTTGCAGTGTTTCACTTACCACAATCCCGCTTTTACGTCGACGGTCCGGGCAGAAAACAGCAAGTTAGATCTTAAAGCTATTCTTAGCAGAGTTTACCCGGATGACCGCGATAAATTTACAATGGCATACCGGCGACTTCTGAAAACTGGCCAGCATTCACTGGAGTTTCGGATGGACAAAAACGGGCAGGGTGATAGATGGTTACGCCTAAACCTGCACTTTATCGATGAGAAAAAGAATGTCATAGCAGGTTATGCAGAAGATATCACGCATATTAAAGCTTATGCTGCCGATCTTCAAGCAATTTCAGAGAGGAAGAACTCAGTTCTGAACATCCTGGCACACGATCTGACAGGGCCTCTAGGCTCTATCCAGAACTATGCTTCCTTAATGGCCAGGGAGATTGACTCGACCGGCAGCGAGTCCCTCAAAGAATTTGCAGGTGCGATCTGCCGTATCAGTAAAGATAGCGTCGGACTGGTCAGAGATCTTATTGAAGAAGAATTTATATCATCATCCGCAAACCTGTTAAAAAAGCGGGTCAATATTGTTGAAAGTATACGCCAGGTGACGGCACGTTATCAAAGCTCGCAAGTCAGATTAAAACAGCAAATGATATTTAACTGCTGCGAGGACCATATATTCGTAGATATCGACGAGACAAAACTTCTGCATGCAATCAACAATTTATTATCCAATGCGTTAAAATTTACTCCGAAAGATGGGACAGTGAAAGTGACAGTTTGTAAACAGGCAGATCATGTAATGATCCGTGTTTCAGATACCGGAATTGGGATACCTGAAAAATTTCACGGCAACCTATTCAGCAAATTCAGTGAAGCAGGCAGACCGGGTTTAAATGGCGAACAATCTATAGGGCTGGGAATGTCGATCATTAAAACGATCGTTGATTGGCACAAAGGCAGGATCCTGGTCCGCAGTAAAGAAAATAAGGGGACCACAATCAGTATTCTCCTGCCTTATTCCGATTGATTGCGGCGGTTCAGGGAGCATGTATATGACGGAAGCGTCGAAGCAATTCGATGAAAGATAGATAGGGCTGTTTTTTATCAACCCGGTTTATTACAAGCATGTAGCGCGCCCCTGTTTATATGCAAACTTTTTGCGAAGCTGCTTGTCGTAAAAAATATAAGTAGCTTATGATCAGGATAGTTTTAGTTGAAGACCACAGTGTGGTTCGCTCGGGCCTCAGTTTCCTGCTGAAAGGTGAAAAAGATTTTAGGGTAACTGGAGAAGCAAGTAATGGAATGGAAGCTCTCCGGCTTCTTGAAACATCCGTTGAAGCGGATGTTCTGCTTACTGATATAAATATGCCTTTTATGAACGGGCTTGAGTTGACAAGGAAGGTCAGGGAAAAATATCCGACGATTAAAACCCTGATACTGTCAATGCTTGAACACGAAAAGTACCTGATTGAAGCCTTCGATTCAGGAGCATGCGGTTACGCATTGAAAAATATCGATGCACAGGAGCTTGTTTGCGGACTAAGAATGGTGTCCCAGGATCGTAGATTCATTTGTGCCGAATTAGCATCAACTTTATTCGATAAGGTCACCCGCTTTTATGAGAAAGAATCAGAATCCATAAGAGCAGTATCAGCGGAT
This sequence comes from Hufsiella arboris, assembly GCF_009834875.1. Lineage (GTDB taxonomy): Bacteria > Bacteroidota > Bacteroidia > Sphingobacteriales > Sphingobacteriaceae > Hufsiella_A > Hufsiella_A arboris. The sequence goes on from NZ_WVHT01000015.1 coordinate 45,128, forward strand.
TTAAGCCCCCGGGAAATGGAAGTTTTAGGGCTTATCGCCGACGGTTTTACGAACCAGGAAATCGCTGACAAGTTGTTTACAAGCAAACGAACGGTTGAAGGTCATCGCTTAAGCCTGATCGATAAAACCGAAACCAGGAATACTGCCTCGCTTATACAATACGCCTTCCGCGCAGGATTATTAAAATAGCTTGCTCTGCAAACACATGTTCTACTTTATTGCCGAAATGTCTTCTGCGTGCTATTTCGCGTATAAATTCAGAAACCCGGTTTCAAATTATAATGTGCAACCCTTGTATTAATTCGAAAGAAGCAGATGAAGCTTTAATAGGCTAATTTTAGGCATTATCCGAAACGCTTGAAAAATAAATACAGGATATTATTAATTGTAGCCTTACTTTGTGCGGCATCAGCTAAAGCCCAGGACCCGCCATCGTCGCAGGCAGCAAAAGATAGCCTTTCGCAGCAAATGGACGCGATCGATGTGCTGAAGAAGATATTTCCGCCCAAAAAAACTGACACGGTAAAAAAGGCTTCGGCACTAGCCATACTGCCCGCGATCGGTTATAATCCCAGTACTGGATTCCTGCTTGGTATTAATTTTCTCAAATCGTTTCATACCGATCCTTCCGCTAAGCTTTCCGTCGCCCAGCTCGATGGATCGTACACATCAAAAAACCTGATTATAGTACGGTTCCGGACGAATATTTTCACCAAGGACAACAAATGGAACTTTCAGGGTAACTGGCAGTATCTCAGAAATTATGTTAACGATTATGGTATAGGAGGCGATGCACGCCGCGATCCGCCCGTTAACTACCCCACCCGTTTTAATTATTTCCGTTTGATGGAAAAAGCTTACCGGAATCTGGGTAATAACTTTTATGCGGGTGGCGGCATTAGTTTCGACCTGCGTAATCATATCAACGCCGAACCAGCCGACAGCACACTCTATTCACCAAACAATGCATATAGTTTTGAAAAAGGATTTAATTCTGAGCGGTATTTTGTGAACGGGCTAATCCTGAATTTCCAATATAACACGCGCGAACATCCGAACCGCTCATTCGGCGGAATATATACAGACCTGGTATTTCGTTATAACACAAAGCTGTTAGGAAGTTCAAAGGAGTCAGGACAATTATATACGGAGCTGAGAAAATATATCAGCCTGTCGAAGACAAACCCCGAACATGTGCTTGCTTTCTGGTATTGGGGAAGTTATATTCTCTGGGGAGAAATGCCTTACCTTGAGCTGCCGTATACTGAATACGATACATACAACCGAAGCGGACGTGGTTATACACTGGGTCGTTTCCGGGGGCCGAGTTTCGCAGATGCCGAAGTGGAGTATCGCTTTCCGATCAGTAAGCGGACTAAATTTTTAAGCGGCGTTTTATTCAGCAATTTTCAAACGGTATCCGACGGGAATAATAACCAGTTCTTAAAGTATATTGAACCGGCCGCCGGCGCTGGATTACGGGTGCTGTTTAATAAGAAATCACGTACAAACATTTGCCTGGACTACGCACGGGGTAAATACGGTTCCTCAGGTTTTTTCTTTTCACTGAATGAAGCCTTTTAAATCTTAAGAACTACGATCAAATTATATACAGCATTTAGCTCCCGATGCTGGTTTGCTGATGTATCCGGAAATGTTTGTAGAAGATACATTCTCTCACTCGAAGGTTGTCCGGTTCCTGAATTTAGGCAAGCGGTTTAAATAACGATACAAACCAATTTAGATCGAAGATCTTACTTAACTCCGTTCGAGCAAATATCTCCAGACAACCGCGCTTAAAACTGAACCAATAACCGGAGCAACGATAAAGAGCCAAACCTGACCAAGAGCATCTCCTCCGACTAAAACGGCAGGCCCGATGCTACGTGCAGGGTTTACCGAAACACCCGTAACAGGTATACCTACAATGTGGATTAAAACTAAACTCAAGCCGATTGCAAGTCCGGCAAAGCCACCGTGAATATTTTTTGTTGAAGTTGAACCGAAAATAACCAGTAAAAAAATAAAAGTAAATACAACTTCTGCTACAAAGCCAGCCATCAGGCTGTACTTCCTGGGTGAGAACATATCATAACCGTTTTGCCCCAGGCCGTTTTCTACAACTGAATACCCGGGCCGGCCAGAAGCGATCAATAACAATACAGTAGCCCCTGCAATGGCGCCTAAGATTTGGGCGATAATGTAATAAGCCGCATCGCTGGCTTTCATACGCCCAGCTATAACCATTCCTATTGATATCGCAGGATTAATGTGGCATCCTGAAATGTAGCCGATAGCATAAGCCATCGCTATAACTGAAAGCCCGAATGCAAATGAGATTCCGAGCAGTCCTACGCCGTCAACATTTGCGTTTCCTGTCGTCGCGGAAATTACTGCGCTCCCGCAACCCATTAAAACTAAGACTGCCGTTCCGAGAAACTCTACGCAAAATTTGGATAATTTACTTGTTTCCATTCCATTTTAGATTATAGTTAAACTGAAAGATGTTGTTAGATTACTGAATTCGGCATTACTCTGCTTCACCCTTTGTTTTGCCAAACTTTTTGGCAATGCCGAGCCCAAGGCCCCAGGTATCGTATGCGTTCCATCTGAAGTCATAGCTTAAGGTTCCGAAAACTTCCCAGCCTTTTGGTAGTTCGCCGTCGTATTCAATACCTGCCCTGTTGAGTGTTAAGTTTTCTTCTTTGGCGAATTCCTCACCGATGCCCAGCAAAAAACTGAAGTGTTTTCCGGGTTTGAATATGCACATCAATGCGGGTGCTATCGGATAGCTTCTTTCTATCTCCTCTTTCTCGCCGTTCTCAGAAGTACTTTCTACTTTAAATTTTTCAATGGTGAGATCTGTGTGCAACCCGACTGCCCATCTGGGACTGAACCCAAATGTGTAATCGATCCCCCAGGATGGTAGTGTAAGCGATTTCTTTTTTCCATCCGCATCCCGGCCCTCAAAAACATGTGTGTGATTAATCGATACAGCAAGCTCATGATAAGAATGGAAACCTTTTTCAGTCTCATTTTCTTCCTGAGCGAAGCAATTGTTCCGAACTGACAAAAGCAAGATTCCAGCTCCCAGGATCAGCCATGTAAAAACTATGTTTATCGATTTGTGCAAGCTATATTGAGTTTGGTCAATATTCGGTTCGCTATCCTGCTAATTTCTACTCTGCATTCTATCTCGGTTACCAAGACTAAATTATTTAAAAAACGGGTAAGCAATTGTTCCGGTAGCCGTACATCAGGTTCCATTTTGCAATATGAAACCTATTTGAATTTACGGCCTCAAGGGTGAAATACTTGCACACTGCGCGAAGTCGAAACATCGGTGATGGTCTTTAATTCTGTCCAGGCTGGGAATATTTTGTTTTAATATATCCACTGCAGCCGCACAATCAAGCTATTAGTTATGCCTTTTATATTGTCCCGGTCGAGGTTGCTATAACCGTACCCGAAAGCCATTCTCCAATATTGCGTGGCCCACCAATTAAGGCCGCCGTAAAATTTTACAAGTTTCCCGCCTTTAATGTCTTTTGAATCAAGGTCTACGTTGGATATTCGTGCAACCACCTCCCAGGCACCATGCGTTGCTTCCGGCTTAACGCGGCGGGCATAGGCGGCTTTTTTGTCGTACGGCCGCTGCTCTCCGCTAAGCACCCAGCTTCCTGTAAAATAATATCCTTTGAATGTTTCACTCCCCTGTGGCGTGCTGGCCGTGCTGATTACATATTCGCCCAGCAAGGAGAAATTTTTGATATTCCACAATTCTTCAAAACCTATGCTCCAGGAATGATCCGCGGCAAAATTTTTCGTATCCACATAATTGGAAGTTACATTGGATTCATTTTTTCCCTTATACCTCAGGATATCATTCTGGCCCTCGGCATAGCGTGTGCTCACTGCCAGGTGAAGAAATGTTTTAGTTGCCTCATCATAATAGGGCAAGCCGGTAAGCCTGGCTGTGAATGAATTAGCGCCACCTTTCAACGTAGTATCTGTGGTAATGAAATTATTGAAATAGCCTGCCGCCATTGTCATCCGGTCGTTCAGTAAGGGTTTGTTCCAGCGTACACCTGTATTTCGCGACACAAAAAAGGGGTTCAGTATACGTTCTGCCTGCGGCAGGTTCGCTGCGTCCCCAACCATTTCATAGACGAAGGTTTCTTTTAGTTTTCCTACCGAGAAACTCCCGATTTTTCCTGCAGGGATGGTGAACATCAGGTCCGTGAAACCGAAAGCTTTCTGGTCGTCTGTACGATCAAGTCCCTTATACTCGATACCAATAAGGTACGACCAGCGATTTTTAAAAAAGATCTTCCCCCGCATCATAAACCGGGCACTGCGAAGATCAAACTGATCCTTTTGCTTACCCACCTGCCTGATACTGGCACTATCCTGGAAAAAAGCTGAATAATCAATGATTGGCGCCGCCCCCAACTGCATTGAAAAAAGCTTGGTGCTGAAATGTGTCCAGCTCATTTTTTTTCGTACATCCGGGATAAGATATTTTTTTCCGGTGTCCGCCAGTACCTGCGTTTGGGATGAGTCGACTAAATCCGTATTCTGCGCAAAGACAGATGTGAGCTGAAATGCAAATAGTATGAGCAGGAAGATTTTTATTTTCATAAAACCTGTTTTAACCAAATAACCAGGTATGGAACCTGCGAGTTAAATAAGCTATGCAGTACTAATTGCAAAATCCTGGGTTTAGTGAAAGAAGACGATATTAGATCCTAAATGAACAGAGTTCGAATCGTTGAAGATTGATAAACATATCGCTATACGCACTGATTTTCTACCATTTCTTTTTCCCAAAGGCATAAGATGCAGAAAGAGAAGGTCCGTTATACCCCCATTTTAAATAACCATGTAATTTTTCTTTATCTACGTCTACATTGAAGTTCAAGCCTGTGTACCCTAAAGCGACGTCAAAATTCTTTAGTACCTCGTACATTACAACAACGTTATAGCTAAAAATTTGCCCGTCTACATCATTCACTTTTAACGATAAATAGCTGATCTCGCCATTGAACGCCAGGCGGTTTGTAAACGCGTAGCCGCCCCAAATACCTACATCAGGTAGTGGGGCCGTAAAACCAAAATCGTCGCTATATCCAAGACTGGCTGTGGCGCCTGTTGCTGAAATACCCACGTCACTTTTTACGATATGCGCACCCAACATCAGTCCCAGTTCATATTTCGGATGGCTTAATAATGCATAGCCATATGAAAAGCGAAAAATATTTGTTTTAAAAAACGAATTCACGTCGGCATTTACGGGATAGGTGTGATCGCCGAACTCAACATCTTTTTTTAGCGTATAGTTTGAGTTGCGGTCTACGTGAAAGTAGCTCAGGTCAAATCTCGACCTGCGCGAGGCTCTCCATTGAAAATTTCCAAGAAACGTTGCGGTGGATTTGCTGAAGCCTAAATTGTCTTCAAAATTTATCGTGGTCCCGAAGGTATTTTGCTGGTTACCGACTTCGATTTCGGTATTATTTACCGGGATGAACAAACCAACCGACGCCCGGAAACGCTGTACCCACCATGGCGGGGTTGCGTTGGTTCGCGATTTATTTTCACTTGAATTTATTGAATAGGGTGGCAGATAACTGGAATTTCCAGATTGATCATTCGCTTGATAAGCATTCAATGATTCGAAAGACTGTTGTGCTTTTAACCCTTTAGAAAGAACCACCAGTACACTAGCTATTAGTATGCCGGGCAGAAGAATTTTTCTTTTCATATTAACCTGGTAAGATTTGACTAATAAGTTACCGTTCACTATTAAACTAATAATGAATAATACAAATGTCTGCCGTTATTCTTTATAGAATTAGTATGTAAGTGCCAGATGTGTTTCATTTTACAAGATGCAACATAGTTGAAGCCGAAATGCTCCCGGCTTTAAAAAAGACGCGGTAACTTTATTTTGATTGAGAAAGTCATTAAAGACACCGAATAACTGGATACCTGCCTAATCCTCTAATGCCGGGGATATTCCCTGATATAGCTGTAGAACGATTCAAACCATGAATGTTGTGTAATCTGGGATTACGCTTCAATAGCCACCTGTAATGGCCGCCTATAAATTGAGCATATGGTTAAAAAGCTACTTTTTTATTCGTTTTTTTTCTTAACATGCTTTTTTGCTAAAGCCCAGACAGCCCTGGATTTAAGCTTTTCCAAAACGGATATCAGTTGTAATGGAGCGGCTGATGGTACAGCAACAGCTAATCCTTCCGGTGGCGCGATACCTTACCAATACACTTGGTCGAACGGAGCAACTACGAAAACAATAAGTAATCTTGCCGCGGGAATATACTCCTGTAAAGTGACTGACCGCCTGGGGGCCTCGGTAAGCAAGAGCGTTGTTATTGTCCAGCCGGGGATATTGAATGCTTCCATTTCGCAAACAAATATTACCTGCAATGGTGCCGACGATGGAACCGCCGCACTAACAGTAAGCGGCGGTTCCAGTCCATATACTTATGATTGGTCTAATGGGGATAAAACAAACTCCGTACAGAATTTAGCTCCCGGAACTTATACCTGTACCATCACCGACGCAAACGGCTGTACAACATCGGCTGAGGTTAACATTGCTCAGCCATCGCCGTTATCTCAGACTGTAACTAAAACGGATGTTTTGTGTAATGGTGCTTCGACCGGTGCGGCTACTGTTGTGGTCACCGGTGGTACGAAGCCCTATACATTCAATTGGAGTAATGGCGCAACTACCGACCGCATAACATCTGTTCCGGCGGGAGATTATACCTGTACCATTACCGATGCAAAGGGTTGCGTAACTACTGCATCCATATCTATTTTGCAACCGGAAGCTATTGCGATAGTTACTTCGCAAACTAATGTACTTTGTAACGGCGACAACAGTGGTTCAGCTACCGTCACGGTAACTGGCGGAGTTAAACCCTACGGTTATCAGTGGAGCAACGGTGCAAGCACGCCTACTATAAATAACCTTGTTGCCGGTACTTACACATGCATAGTAAATAATGCCAATGGTTGCGAGCAAACTGCCACAGTAACTGTTACGGAGGTTTCAGCCTTTACTATATCCGATGTAAAATCCGATGTAAAATGTAACGGTGGCAACGACGGTTCAGCAACGTTGACGGTTAGCGGCAGTACGGCTCCTTATACCTATTCATGGTTCCCATCTGGTGGCTCTTCAGCTACTGCGAGTAATCTGAGTGCCGGAGTGTACACATGCACAGTTACCGATGCCAACGGCTGCGATACAGTTATAGCAGTGACAATCGGGCAACCGTCAAAACTTGCTTTCAGTAGTTCTACAACAGATATACTTTGTAATGGTGCCTCAACAGGCGCCGCGGCTTTGACGGTATCAGGCGGAACTGCTCCTTATTCATACAGCTGGAGCAATGGAGCAACTACATCTTCCATCAGTAATGTAAAAGCTGGAACATACACCTGTACGATCACCGATGCGAACGGGTGCAGTGTGGTAGCAACCATCAGCATTCAGGAACCACCCGCGATCCGGTTCACCACTACGCAGACCAATATCATCTGCAACGGCGACGCTACCGGAGCGGCCGGAGTCATCGCGACAGGCGGCGCAAAACCCTACTCATACCTGTGGAATAACGGTGCAACCACTGCTTCAATTAGTAATGTCAGAGCGGGAACCTATACCTGTACGATTACAGACGCAAACAACTGCCAGGCAACCGCCACCGTTACCATTACACAACCCGGCCCGATAACGTTTACAACTAATCAAATGAATGTGAGTTGTAATGGCGCCAATAGCGGGCAGGCGTCAGTAAATGTAAGCGGAGGCGGAACCGGACCTTACACTTACAGCTGGTCCCCTTCGGGTGGAACGGCGGCTGTTGCAACAGGGCTTGCGGCCGGAACCTACGTATGCACAATTACTGATGTAAATGGTTGTGATACCACAGCAACCGTTACGATAACCCAACCCACTGCACTCACTTCTACAGTTTCACAAACCAATATTCTCTGCAACGGCAAGGCCACAGGTTCGGCAAAAGTAACTGCAGCAGGCGGAGTAGGCCCTTATAAATATAACTGGTTGCCATACGGCGGAACGGCCGCTACTGCTTCGGGTTTAAGGGCGGGTACTTTCATTTGTACGATTACCGATGCTAACGGCTGCACGACAACATCCACTGTTACCATTACACAACTGGCAGCTTTTTCATTTACAGTTACACACACCGATGCGAAATGCAACGGCCAGGCAACAGGTTCTGCCACTGTGACTGTTACCGCCGGAGGAACAGCGCCTTATCGTTATAGCTGGTCGCCGAGAGGCGGAGCGGCTGCCACCGCCAATGGTCTTTCAGCCGGTCGGTATAGCTGTCTTATTACTGACGCGAATGGCTGTGATACAACAGCGAATGTTATAATTTCAGAACCAGCAAAACTTTCCGCTACCGCGACAAAGACAGTTATCACCTGCAAAGGGGCCAAGGATGGTACCGCTACGGCAGTTGTAAGCGGTGGTACAGCTCCCTACACCTATAAATGGTCGCCGGGAGGACAAACTACTGCCAAGATAATTAACCTCGGTCCGGGCACATATACCTGCACTGCCACAGATGCCAACGGATGTACAATCATTGGTACGGTATCACTGGTAGAACCGCCTGTATTTTCAGCAACCACCACACGTAAAAATATCAGTTGCAATGGCGGAGCCGATGGTAGTGCCACAGCTGTCCCTTCAGGCGGAGTCAGTCCTTACACTTATAGCTGGTCCAATGGTGCCACTACCGCTACTATTAACAACCTTGCTGCCGGAACTTATACCGGCACTGTCAAAGATGCCAACGGATGTATAACAAATATATCCGCTACAATTACAGATCCGGCGCCAATTTCTGCACAAACTTCAGCTACCAATATTACCTGTAACGGTTTGAATAACGGAACGGCTACTGTCAATCCTTCCGGCGGAACGCCGCCATATACTTATCAGTGGTCGAACGGTGGCACAACAAAAACAATAAGTAACCTTGCACCAGGCAGTTATACCGTTACAGTGAAAGACGTAAATGGGTGTACTTTTAACGTTGCCAGCCCGGCAGTAGTCAGCCAGCCACCGGCTCTTTCTGTAACAACAACTCAAATTAACGTGATCTGCAGCGGCAGCGCTACAGGGATTGCAAAGGTCGCCGTAACCGGGGGTACACCACCTTACAATTATCAATGGTCGCCTGCGGGTGGCACCGGCGCGACAGCCACCGGTCTTGTCGCAGGTACTTACACTTGCGCAATTACCGATGCAAAAGGGTGTAAGACATCCGCCACCGTAACAATTACCGACAAATCCCCACTTATAGTTACGCCAACGACAACCAATGTCAGTTGTAAAGGTGCGGCCGATGGTTCCATCTCGCTCGCGGTTTCAGGTGGTACGGCGCCATATACTTATCAATGGGTACCGGGAGGAGCAACCACCGCGTCAATCAACAACCTGGAACCGGGTTCTTATACATGTACAGTTACAGATGCCAATGGGTGTATTAAGATACAGACCATCGATATAACAGAACCTGAAAAGCTGAAGGCCACTATAACTAAGACATCTGACGTGACTTGCAATGGCGCTTCGGACGGATGTGCCACAGTGGAAGTTACAGGCGGCACTTTGCCTTATACATACAGTTGGTCACCTTCGGGTGGAACTAATGCAACCGTATGCGGTTTGGGTCCGGGATCCTATACCTGCACCGTAACCGATGCAAATGGTTGTAAAGTAACTACCGCACCCGCGACAATCAACGACCAGCAACCTATCAATGGCAATATTTCTCATACCAACGTTACTGAGGCCGGTGCAAATAATGGCTCAGCAAGTGTCAGCCCGTCTGGCGGAACTCCGCCTTATACTTATAGCTGGTCGCCAGGAGGACAAACCACCTCATCGATTAACAATCTGCCGCCCGGCACTTATACATGTACCATTACGGATGCTAACGGCTGTAAAGAGACCGAAAGCGTTGTGGTACAACAACCCACAGATCCAACACTCACGATATCAAAAACAAATGTAAGCTGTAACGGTGCAAACGATGGTTCAGCAACTGTATTGGTCGCCGGAGGCACTGCTCCGTATACTTATAGTTGGTCGCCCGGTGGACAAACCACTCAAACTATCAACAACCTGGCGCCTGGTACCTACACCTGCGTTGTGACTGATTCAAAGGGTTTGAAAGACGCCATCAGCGTCACGGTTTATCAGCCCGCTCCAATAACAGCGCAAGTAGCGACCAACGCCGTCGAATGTAATGGAAACTCAACAGGTTCAGCGACCTTGTATCCATCAGGAGGTAGCCGGCCATATAAATATTTATGGTCAAACGGAGCCACAACAGCTACTGCCAGCAACCTTGCTGCCGGAACATATAATTGCGTGATCACCGATGTAAATGGTTGTACGCAGACTATTTCCAATATAGTTATTACTCAGCCGCCGCCGCTTAGTGTCAATGTCGCCCAGATTAATATCAGCTGTTCAGGTATTAAAAACGGCGAAGCATCAGTTACGGTAAGTGGGGGTACAGCGCCTTATTCTTACAAGTGGTCGCCAAGTGGCGGTAATGGACGAATAGCAACCGGGTTAGCGGCCGGTACTTACACCTGCCTGATCACCGATGATAACGGATGTAATTCAACAGTTTCCGTTACAATTACATCTCCTGACCCGCTTGTCGCTTCAGCCACTAAAGCAAACATTTCCTGTAATGGTGCAAATGACGGAACAGTTACTGCTGTGATCAGCGGCGGAACGCCGCCTTATAGTTATAAATGGGAACCTAACGGCGAAACGACTGCTACTATTAGTAATCTGTCTCCAGGAACCTATACTTGTATTGTTATCGATGCCAACGGATGCAAAGTGGTCGGGACAGCTGATATAACGCAACCCGAGATTCTGAACGCGGTTGCAGCAGTCACAAATATCACTTGTAAAGGCGACGCGGACGGAAAAGCCACAGCCAATGTGACCGGTGGTACCGCGCCGTACAGTTACAGTTGGTCAACCGGTAGCACAGCCCAAGCAATCAGCAACCTGACGCCTGGTAGTTATACCTGTAACATAACCGATGCAAATGGTTGTAAAACAACAATGACGGCTGATGTAACAGAACCAGATTTTGTTTCGGGAGCAATCTCAAAAACAGATGTAAGCTGCAACGGCGGAACTGATGGAAGTATCACTATATCGGGAACCGGCGGAACAGCACCTTATACGTATAGCTGGGACAACGGCGCGACTACCGCAGCCATCAATAATCTTGTAGCAGGGAACTACGTTTGTACAATTACAGATTCTCATCAATGCACCGGGACTGTTACAGTAACTATTACTGAGCCTGCAGTTTTATCTGCGACAACAGAGCAAATCAATGTAATCTGCAACGGGGATGCCGACGGCATTGCCAATGTCACAGTTACAGGAGGTACGGCGCCATATACTTACAACTGGACACCCAAAGGGGGAACTGGTCCGACGGCAACCGGGCTCACTGCCGGAACTTACACTTGTGCGATTTTAGATGCGAAGGGTTGTACAACGACAGCTACCGTAACCATCACTCAGCCAGATCCGCTATTAGTTGATGTCGACCAGGTGAATGTAAGTTGTAAGGGCGCAGGCGACGCACGGGTTACCTTGACACCTTCGGGCGGTACAGCGCCTTATACGTATAGCTGGTCGAACGGGGCAGCAACAGCAGAACTAACTAATCTGGCCCCGGGTACCCAGACTTACACCGTGACCGATGCAAATGGTTGTGAGAATGTTGGAACAATCGAGATTACTGAACCTAAAACGCTTGCTGCCAGCTCAACGCATACCAACGTTTTATGTAAATCGGGCAGTGATGGGTCTGTCACTGCTACCGCGATTGAGGGTACCGCGCCATACAGATATTCCTGGGCTCCCGGAGGAGCAACTACTGCTACGGTTACCGGATTAAAAGCTGGAACTTACACTTGTACAATTACCGATGCAAATGGCTGTACAGTAACAACCAGTCAGACGATTACGGAACCAACAATATTGGCGGTAAGTGTCGCCCAGACTAATATCAGCTGTAATGGGGCTGCTGATGGAAATGCCACGGTAACCGCTTCCGGAGCTACGCCGGGCTATACCTATAATTGGTCGAACGGAGCAACGACTAATGCAGTTACAGGGTTGGCACCGGGCAGCTATACATGTACCATCGCCGACCAGAACGGTTGCGACACAACTATCTCTATGGTAATTACACAACCCGATGTCCTTGCCTATACAACTGGTCAAACCGATGTTCTCTGTAATGGCAACAGCACCGGATCGGCAACAGTAACCGTGAGCGGCGGAACCACACCTTATACCTATAACTGGAATAACGGCGCAACTACCGCAACCGCAAACAATCTTGCCGCAGGAACTTACACTTGCGTGATTACTGATGCCCACGGATGTACAACTACAGCAACCGTAACTATATCTGAGCCGGCTGTTCTGGCTTTCACAACAGCACATACCGATGCTGATTGCAATGGAAATAATACGGGTAAAGCGTCGGTTACAGCTTCGGGAGGAACTTCTCCTTACACTTATTCCTGGAACACAGGTGCAACAACCAGTAGCATAACAAGCCTTGTAGCCGGCACCTATACGTGTACCATCACCGATGCCGCAGGTTGCCAGGTAACAGCGACTGTAGTGATTAACGAACCTACTGCACTCGCACTAAGCCCTTCGCAAACCAATGTTGACTGTAATGGTAACAACAACGGCTCTGCTACTATAAGTGTAACAGGCGGAACACCTCCTTACAGCTACAGCTGGAATACAGGTGAAACGATACCGGTAATTAATAATCTTGCGCCCGGCACTTATACGTGTACGGTCACCGATGATAACGGGTGTACAGCAACTTCTTCGGTTACCATCACGCAGCCTCCTGTGCTGGCAGCCAGCGTTACAGCAAAAACGAATGTAAATTGTCATGGTGGCAACACCGGTTCGGCTACCGTTTCAGTAACGGGTGGTACTGCACAGTACACCTATCTCTGGTTGCCAGGCAGTATAACAACTGCGACGGCGTCAAACCTGGCTGCAGGAATTTATGTTTGTCGGGTAACCGATGCAAACGGATGTATCGCAGAGATCGCTACAATTATTACTCAACCTTCGGCATTAACAGCGTCAACCACCAGTACAAATGCAAATTGTAACGGCACAGCAACAGGTGGTGCCGGCGTTCACGTTAGCGGAGGCGTAACCCCGTATACTTATTCCTGGTCGAATGGAGCTACTACCGATAGTATCGCTAATCTCAATGCCGGGACTTACACCTGCACAATTACCGATGCAAATAATTGTACGACAACGGCGACAGTAACCATCACGCAGCCTACAACGCTTGCCGTGACAACCTCGCAGAGAAATGTTGATTGCAATGGAAACAGCACCGGTGGAGCTCGTGTAACCGTCAGCGGCGGAACCAATCCTTATACATATAGCTGGTCGAACGGTTCTGCTTTGGATAGCGCCGTAAATCTCGCTGCGGGAACGTATACCTGCAATATAACCGACGCCAACGGCTGCATTGCCACCACTACGGTAACGATCACTGAGCCGGCGGTACTTAGCGCAAGTATAACAGCTCAAGCCAATGTAAATTGTAACGGCGCACAAACCGGCTCGGCGACGGTTTCTCCGGTAGGAGGAACATCTCCTTATACCTATCAATGGTCTGTTGGAGGCATCACTGCCGCAACGGCAACCGGTTTGGGCGCAGGTACTTATACCTGTACCGTAACTGATTTGAATGGTTGTACTACCACGGCAACTGTTGTAATTACACAGCCGGATATTTTAGTCGCCACAATAGGTTTGCAAACAAATGTAAGTTGTAACGGTGTCAATGATGGCTCTGTAACTGTCCAGGCTTCCGGCGGTACCGCACCTTATACTTACCTGTGGTCAAACGGAGCAACTACTGCGCAGGCCAATAACATCGCCGCCGGAAATTACACCTGTACCATCACGGATGCAAGCGGCTGTACAACCACCATTAATGCCACAATTACTGAGCCTGCTGTGCTCGCGTTTACATCTGCCCAAGTGAATGTGAGTTGCAACGGCAGCAGTACCGGTTCCGCAAAAGTAACTGTCAGCGGCGGTTCCAGTCCCTATACGTATCTGTGGTCAAACGGAAGTACCACCGACAGCATCGTCAATGTAACCGCCGGAACTTATACCTGCGTCATAACGGATGCTCACGGATGTATTGCTACGGCTTCAATAACTATAACCGAACCGACGGTTCTGAGTTTTACAACCAATCAAACAAATGTGACCTGTAACGGCGCGTCCACGGGCGCTGCCTCAGTGACAGTAAGCGGTGGAACCAGTCCGTATTCTTACCTCTGGTCGAACGGTGCAACTACCGCTGCGATTGATGACGTAAAGGCTGGTGCATACACCTGCACAATTACAGATGCCAATGGTTGCACAACGACAGCATCGATCACTATTACGGAAGCAGCAGCGCTTGCAGCAGTAACTAAACAAACAAATGTGGATTGCCATGGCAATAGCACAGGAGGTGCTTCCGTAACCGTCAGCGGGGGCACTGCACCATACACTTACAGCTGGTCGAGCGGAGCTACAGCCGACACTATTTCAAACCTGCCTGCCGGAAGTTATTCGGTTACGATTACAGATGCTAATGGTTGTAAAACCTCTGCAACAGTAACCATTACCGAGCCGGCGGTACTTAGCGCCAGCGTTACTTCTCAAGCCAATTCCGGCTGTGATGACAATTCTGGTTCTGCCACTGTAACAGTAGTCGGAGGTACTTCTCCGTATAAATACCTGTGGTCCGTTGGCGGAGTCACCGATTCTACGATAACAGGATTAAGTGCGGGTAGTTACACCTGCACCGTCACCGATGCACAGGGTTGTACCACTACCGCGACAGCAGTGATCACCAAACCTGAAGCACTGACTGCGTTAATCAGTTTGCAAACAAATGTTGCATGCAATGGCGGCAATGATGGAGTTGTTGCTGTTCAGCCTTCCGGAGGAACGCCGCCTTATTCATACCTGTGGTCGAATGGAGAAACCAGCGGCCGTATTAATAATCTTACAGCCGGAACCTATAACTGCACCATTACAGATTCCAGAGGTTGCAGCACTATTGTAACAGCCACAATCACCGAACCAACAGTTTTGGCATTCACACAAAGGCAAAAGAATGTAGCCTGTCACGGCGATAATAGCGGATCCGCCGCAGTATCGGTAAGTGGCGGTACCGCTCCGTACGTTTATAAGTGGTCGAACGGGGCCGTTACAGATAGTGTTGGTGGTTTAATCGCAGGCACTTATACCTGTACAATCACTGATTCGCATGGTTGTGACACAACTGCGTCGGTTACGATAACTGAACCAACTGCGATAACCTTCCGTACTGCGGAACGGGATGCTCTTTGTAATAGCACAGCCACCGGAAACGCGGTCGTACTTGTTACAGGAGGAACTCCGCCGTATACTTATCGCTGGTCAAACCGACGAACAACCGAAACTATCGATAGTCTTGCGGCCGGAACCTACACCTGTACAATTACTGACGCTAATGGTTGTGATACGACCGCTGTTGTCGTGATCAACCAACCTGATTTACTGACAGCGGTAGTTACACAAAAATCAAATGTAAGCTGCAATGGAGCGAACGATGGGACTGCAACTGTGCTGCCATCCGGAGGCACGCCCCCTTACACCTACGAATGGTCAAATGGCGGAACTACCGGAAGAATCTCAAACCTGGCGCCGGGATTATATTTATGTAAGATTACCGGATCTAACGGTTGCGTGACGAGGGCAGAGGTTGTAATTACTCAGCCACCTGTGCTTACTTTTACAACAAGCCAGACAAATGTTACCTGTAACGGCGGCGGCAGCGGATCGGCCAGGGTTGTTGCAAGCGGCGGTACAAGTCCGTATACCTATCAATGGAGCAATGGAATAGCTTCAGATTCGACGGCTAATCTCCATGCCGGAACATACACCTGCGTAATTACAGATGCCAATGGTTGTGACACGACTGCGACTGTGACGATTACCGAAGGAGCTGCCATTTCATTCACAACATCTAAAACAGATGTAAAATGTCATGGAGGCAGTACCGGTTCGGCAGCCGTTGCAGTAAACAATCCCGGCACATATACTTATGCATGGAGCAGCGGCGCTACAACTGCCGCTATTACCGGATTGAAAGCGGGGGTTTACAACGTAACAATTACCAACAGCAATGGCTGCGATACCACTGCCAGTATCACTATTGCAGAACCTGCGACGATTGCCGTAACTATGTCACAAACGAATATCAGCTGCAATTCGGGAACTACGGGTTCTGCCGCAGTAGCTGTTAGCGGCGGCACAGCGCCTTATACTTATAGTTGGTCTAACGGGCAAACTACCGCTGCAATAAGCGGGTTAACGGCCGGCAATTATTCTTGTTTAGTAACTGATGCTAACGGCTGCGACACAACTGTAAGTGTTACGCTGCTGGCCAGTAGTTTCGAGGCATCTAAAACCGTAATTGACGAAAGTCAGGACAATAATGCAGATCCGAACGAACTATTGACCTATTCAATCCGGGTGAAAAATACAGGAACAACTGCCATTGACACTATTCTCATCAGCGACCAGGTACCGGCACTTACAACATTCGTCAGTACGGCTCAAGGTTCTGTCGCCAATAACACACTTACGATAAATGATCGTCAACTAGCTGTAAACGAAGAACGTGTTTACTCATTTGTAGTTCGAAGAAATCAAAACGTAGGCGGTGCCCAGTTTATTTCGAATACCGCAAGTGTCAGTACAGGGAAATCGGCTGGCGCAGCGTGTGTGCTAAACCCATCAGTAAACATACCGATCCCGACAAATACACCGACAATAAAAATCGTCGACCTGTCGATTCTCAAACAATCAGAACCAAAAGCCGTGCGTGTCGGCGATAACTACGAGTATTCAATTACTGTTTCGAATACCGGTGCTACGGCTGTACCTGTGACGGTGACAGATACCCTGCCATCGAGCATCAGCTATCTGAGCAGTACGGTCAGTGCCGGTAAGGTTAACTATGAAACGGGCAGCCGTATACTCACCTGGCAAATTGATTCGCTTCCTAACGGACGTAGTGAATCGCTAAAAATTATTGTTAAAGCGGTAACAGATGGTATGGTAACGAACACATCCTGGGTAGCAAGTCCGCAAATCGATCAGAATCCTGAAAACAATAAATCAAGTAATGTGAAGGAAATTACCCGGTTCTTCATTCCAAACATCATTACTCCAAACGGTGATAATAAAAACGATGCATTTGTGATCATCGGGCTTGATACATACGATGACGCAATCTTTTCAGTTTATAATCGCTGGGGAAACCAGGTATATCATAACGAACACTATAAAAATGAATGGACAGGCGAAGGTTTAAATGAAGGAACTTATTTCTATACACTCATTCTTAAATCGGGCGACCGGGTAGAAAATTATAAAGGATGGATACAGTTGCTGCGATAGCGGCCAAATGAAAAGACTTATGAAAAAGCTTGGATTACTAATGGTTTTAATGGGAGTTTGCCAGCTGGTGGGCGCCCAGCAGGATGTACAGTTCAGTCAGTATATTTTTAACCCGCTGAATT
>NZ_WVHT01000016.1 GCF_009834875.1 Hufsiella arboris
CGATATCTATTATGTGAGCCTTCCACCGCCGCCTCCGCCACAGCCACCTGTTGCGCAGGGACCACCACCGTCACCCAAACCTAAGCCCGGCGTGGTCTTTCAGCTGGAAAAGGTGTATTATGATTTCGACAAATACAACATCCGGCCGGATGCGGCCAAAGCGCTTGACGAGCTGGCCGCTTACCTGAGGCAGGACCCAGAACAGCGGGTAGAATTGAGAGCACATACCGACTCACGCGGGCCGGCCATCTACAATCAATGGCTATCGGATGAGCGGGCCAAGTCAGCAAAGAAATATTTGATAAACAAAGGCATCGAAGCAGCCCGGATGGATACCCGCGGCTTCGGAGAAACGCAGCTGGTGAATGGCTGCAGCGACGGTGTCAAGTGTACCCCGCAGCAGCATCAGATGAACAGAAGGCTGGAGGTGAAAATGCTGGAGTGATACTCAACGCAGACAGCGGTTACGAAGAGCGTCCGTTGAAGCTGTAACCCATTACCAGTGAATAAATCGAAGATTCTTATTGCTTATCTGTTTTTTGAAGTGAGACTTTATTTGTTGTGTTTCATTTTAAAATGTGAAACCCACTTACCAGAAGATAATTCGTGTCCCTTTTAATTGGTAGCTAATTTTATGTACAGCCGTAGACAACCTGAATAACTGTATAACGATAAAAATTCCTTCATGTCAGCACTTGAACAAATAAAAGAATTACGAAGCCGGATTGGAAACTCAATCATCGGGCAGCAGGATGTGATCACTAAAATACTGATAGGTTTGCTGACGGACGGCAACATACTGCTGGAAGGATTGCCGGGACTTGCTAAAACACGTGCGGTGAAAAGCCTCGCCAGCAATCTCGATTGTAAGCTGAGCCGTATTCAGTTTACACCCGACCTGCTGCCGTCGGATATTACCGGGACAGAAGTATATCAGCCGCAGGCCGACGAAAAGTTTGTTTTTCAGCCCGGTCCGATTTTCAGCAACCTTGTTTTGGCCGATGAGATTAACCGTGCTCCCGCGAAGGTACAGGCCGCCCTGCTCGAAGCGATGGAGGAAAGACAGGTTTCCGTTGCCGGAAAAACGCATAAAATGGAGACTCTTTTTATGGTACTGGCTACCCAAAATCCGGTGGAACAGGAAGGGACCTATCCGCTTCCGGAAGCTCAGCTCGACCGATTTATTATGAAAGTAGAAATCGGCTATCCTTCAAATGAAGATGAACTGAAAGTTATGCAACTGGTACGCGAGGAGTCGAAAAGTCAGGCCGAAAAGATAAAAGCTATTCCGCAGCAGGCAGTTTTTGATGCGCGTGCGGAAATCGCCCAGGTACAGGTTAAGCCTCCGGCCGAGCAGTATATTGTTGATCTGATCTCAGCGAGCCGGTATCCTGATAAATTCAGTAAGGATCTTCAGCGATGGATCAGCTACGGAGCAAGCCCCAGGGGTACAATCGGGTTGGACCGCTGCTCGAGGGCGGTGGCCTGGCTCGACAAGCGCGACTATGTGACACCAGATGACATACGATTCATTGTACACGATGTTTTGCGGCACCGGCTCATCTTGAGTTATGAAGCAAATGCGGAGGGAGTCGGCCCTGATAAAGTTATAGATGAGATACTGAAGGTCGTATCTGTGTCATAACGCTAAAGTTTTTTGATTGTAAAGAGCTTCGATTCCGTTCAGCGCAATATTAAAAAAGACGACTACTGGATAGTAAATAAAAACACATCAATGACACCTATCATTAAAAAAGTACAGGCCGTCGTTAAAAACGGGTGGGTATCTCTGATATTCGGCCTTTTATTTCTCGCTACGGGCTTTTGGGTAATTGCAACGCCTTTGCAAAATTATATGGCTCTCAGCCTTCTGTTCAGCGCCTTCACGTTTATTTCCCTAATCATGGAGCTGTCGTTTGCCATAATTAACCGGGATGCAATTCGTAGTCATTTAAGGAATAGTGTATAAAATATGCTGGGATTTTTGAAACATAAGGAAACTGGTCACCCCAGCGACGTAGCAGTAGCACTGGAAGATCTTATGCGGTACGAGTTCCTGGTACAATCGGGCAACCTGCTGCCGGGCCACCCTGTTTATTCGATACTGGCGGGCAGGCATGCGTCAAAACTCCGCGGGCGCGGGATGGACTTTGAAGAGGTACGCCAATATGTTGCGGGCGATGACATCCGGAATATCGACTGGAAGGTAACAGCCCGTATTGGTGAAACCTATTCTAAGGTGTTTAATGAAGAAAAGGAGCGGACGACTTTTATCTTGCTGGACCAGGGCAGCCGCATGTTTTTTGGTTCAAAGCGATTTGTTAAATCTGTATCAGCTGCACATGCCGCGGCTATCGGTGCTTTTTATACTATCAAAAGAGGTGATCGTGTCGGCGGAATTGTTTTCGGCGATGAAGAATACGATTATGTTGCACCTAAGCGCAGTAAGGCTTTAGTACAGCACTTTATGCAGCTTATTACTAAACATAACCGGGCATTGCCGGAACGCAAGGTTATTCGCGAAGGCCCCGGCCGCCTGAAGGAAATGCTGAAACGTACACAGGCTGCTGTTTCGCACGACTTTGTTATCACGATTATAAGCGATTTTTCAGATTTCGACCCCGAACTGCGGCAGCAAATCCTCGGATTGGCAAATCATAATGATGTGATCCTTATACATATTGATGACGAGATGGACGAAGTGTTGCCTGACGGAAAACTGGTTTTGAGTGATGGCCACCGTCAGATTACCTGGCAAAACAGCCACCGGAAGTGGGGTGGAAAATATACCGAACGATTCCGGGATATCCATCAGCGTCTGAGCGACAATTTCTCAAGGTACCGTGTGCCGGTGGTTTATTTTAATACGGCTGAAGCGGTGGAGGACCAGGTAATGCAATCGATGGGAAAACGACTTAAGCGAAAGTAAATGAATAACGATATAGGAACCTTAATAGAGCCGCAGCCCGTCCCCTTCACATTCGGGGCCCCGGGTTGGTACGTCTTGGGGGTTCTCATACTTATTATTTTATTGGTCGCCGGCTGGCTCATAATGAGACATTATCAACTTAACAGGTATCGGGCCGAGGCAGTGCATTATCTCGAACAATTAATCGGCGCCGAATCCGACAATCTTTCACCGGATGCCCCTGCCGCACTCGTGTACGAATCCCAGATGCTGTTGAAACGTATAGCGATGAAAAATTATGGTCGCAGGTTGGTTGCCGGTGAACGCGAATCGGGATGGACGGATTTTATAAACAGTACATGGCGGGAGCGTTCATTTGACGAAAATGATGCCAGGCTTTTCGGTCAGGCTATCTATTCAAGAGAAGTCATCAAATTACCGCAAGCGACAGAATTCGCTGATAAAGTCAGAAGGTGGATCAGGCAGCATAAACGGAGAATGCGATCCGGAGCGACAAAAAGTTAACGGTTCTCGATCTGATAAATTTATTAATTATATCTATGTTCAATATCCCGGCAGATATGCATTTCGAAATTGCCTATAAATGGGTGATCTATTTGCTGCCTTTGCCTTTACTGTTCTTCATATTGCTGCCGCCGTTAAGAAAGCGAAGGTCTGCTTTGCTCGCACCTTTTTTCTGGCGTGCCGCCGATGTATCGGGTCGGCGGCCCAAACGCCGGGCCTGGATCACACGTAAAAACCTGCTGGCCTGGATCGTACTTTCCGCTGTCTGGGTATGCCTTCTTGCTGCCGCTTCATCGCCGCGATATGTGGGGAAACCTGGTAAAAAAACAAAAACGGTTCGCAGTTTCCTGATAGCTACCGATATTTCTTATAGCATGGCTACTACCGACTGGATAGTCGACGGTCGAAGAACTACCCGCTGGAACGCGGTTAAGTCGATCATGAAAAGTTTCGTGAGGGACCGCAAAAGCGACCAGGTTGGCCTAGTTATGTTTGGAACGAATGCTTATCTGCAATCGCCTTTCACAACCGACCTGGAAACGGTAAGCTGGCTGATGGACCAGACAGAAGTAGGCATGGCCGGGCAAATGACGAGTATCGGTGATGCCATAGCGTATGGGATCAAAGTTTTTAAAGAGGACACGATCAAGCAAAAGGTTATGTTACTGCTCACCGATGGGATTGACGCAGGTAATGACATCCTTCCGCTCGATGCCGCGCAAGCAGCCAGGCGGGATTCAATAACGATCTATACACTGGGAATTGGCCAGGCACGCGGAAGCGGAGGCTACGATCTGGACGAAAAAACCCTGAAGAACATTGCCAGCGCTACCGGGGGCATTTATTTCAACGCGATGAACGAGGGACAGCTAAAGCGTGTTTATACTACGCTAGACAAGCTTCAGCCCATAAAATATGACGAAGATACCTACAAGCCGGTCGTGCTATTGTACATGTACCCGCTTGCTGCGGCGATAGGGCTGGCTCTTGTTTACCAGTTGCTGAACGGAATATTCCATTTATTCAGGAGGAGGGCGATATGAAGGAAGTTTCGCTCTATTGGGATAAACTAAAAGATCTGCTGGTGCATATCGACTGGCAGCAATTTCATTTTCTCAGGCCGAAGGCCCTATATCTTTTTGTCCCGCTGACTGTAATCGTTCTGCTTCTCCTGATCGGCAATAAGGGGAAATTTAAATGGATGTCGGTCGTCAGCAAACCGCTTCGCAAATATATGTTCCGCAAAGGCAGCCCCTGGTCGATTATTCTGCCGCTGCTTCTTTTTATTATCGGAATGTCGGCTATGATACTGGGATTGGCAGGGCCGGCATGGAAGAAAAAGGAAATCCCCGGAGAAAAAATTCAGGCAGTGGTCCTGATCGCACTGGATCTTTCAAAATCAATGCTCAGTACAGATATTCAACCGAACAGGCTTGACCGTGCTAAGTTTAAAATTAATGATTTTCTGGATGCCAATCCCCGGGCACGTGCCGGGTTGGTTGCTTTTGCCGGCACGGCACATCCCGTGCTGCCTTTCACCCAGGATTATAAGATTATAAAATTTCATGCATCCAGCCTGGTGAACCGCGTGATGCCTGTTCAGGGAAGCAGTATTGAGATGCTGCTGAAGCAAGTGAATGACATGATGAAAAATGTGGGAGCGCCGAGCACAGTTTTTCTGCTTACCGATGCGGTCGACAGCCAGGATGCAGCACTGCTAAGCAATTGGGTTGATCAGTCAGTACATCGTATGGAGATCATCGTGGTTTCTTCGCCTGGGGGCGGATTGATCCCGGGATATAAGGTGCTCTCAAAGCAGGATCCGGCGGTGATTCAGAATCTTTCCCAGAATTCGAAAGTAACCGTTACTCCCTTAACGCTTGATAAGTCAGATGTTGACGGAGTTGCAAGGCGAATCGCAGCAAAGCTTGAATTTCAAAAAGAAAAAAAAACGGATGAAAAAGAATGGGATGACATGGGTTGGCTGTTGATCATTCCAGCCGCGCTTATCACCGCCTTCTGGTTCAGAAGAGGCTGGGTGATCCAATGGTGTTTTATACCCTTGCTTATATGTGCGGGATTTACTTCATGCGGCGTGAAAAGCAAACATCCTGACTGGTGGTATTCGAAAGACTACCAGGGGCGATTGTTTGAAGATGCCGGGGATTTTGGCGAAGCTGCTGAACGCTACCGGGACGATAGTCACAAAGCAGTGGCCTATTATAAAACAGGAAATTTTGAGGCAGCCGCCGACCTGTTTGCTCTCGACAGCACTGCTGCCGGCCAGTATAATCGCGGGCTTGCGCTTTCCCGCCTAGGAAGATATGACGATGCCGACAGTGCTTTCAATAAGGCCATCCTGCTTGATCCTTCGCTGGCGGAAAAGATTAACAAAACTATTGAGAAAAGCCATGAAGCTAAGAAACGTACCGATTCTGTAATGCGGTACAGCGGAACTTCGGTGAGTAAGAACGTGAACAGCCTTCGCGAAAAGAAGAAAAAAAATGATCCGTTAAAAGAGCGTAAGGCGCAAAGTGAGGACGAAGAACTTAGTGCGGATACACGGGTGAAAAACCTGCCGAAATCCGGAAACCGCGTTACCGACGAAGTTGCGAGCAATATCCGTCGGGCGAAAGAGGCTTCAAAGCCGGATCTTACTAAACCTGCAAATAGAAATGAGCAGCTTGCCGGCAATATACTTTTGCGGCGTGCCGAGGCCGATCCCGTCGAGTTTTTGCACAAACGCTTTCTGCTGCAGGAACGGCACAGTTCATATAAAGTTAAAAAGAGTAAAAATCCATGGTAATAAAGAGGCTCATACTTATCATCTTTTTTTGCCGGACGATGGCCTGCTTCGCCCAGATTCATTGCTTTGCTCGTGCCGAAATGGATAAGCGAAGCGTATATGTTCAGCAGCCTTTCAAGGTGACCTATACAATAATGACGGAAACCTGGTTTACTGCACCGGTGGATTGGGATGACCTGCAGATCCCTAATGCTTTTATAATTCCCTTCGACAGGACGATGCCCGGAATGTTCGATGTTAATGGGAAACAGTTTGCGGGTATTCAATTTTATTTTATTGTTTTTCCTTATAAACCAGGCCATTTTACGCTGCCGGCAATAAATATCGTGGCGACAACTCCCCCGGTCGGAGAATCTGTAGCCAAAAAAATCAATATAAAAACCCAGCAGCTTTCGTACGTTGTAAAACCTCTTCCCGGTGGCTCGAAAAGTTCAGAATGGCTGGTGGCCAAGGATGTCGCCATTACGCAAAGCTGGAACAGATCACTAAAAAATCTTAAGGTAGGCGATGTTTTAAAACGGACGATTGTCATTAACGCGCGGGGAACCCTGCCTCAATTTATTCCCGAGCTTAAAAAGGATAGTCTTGACTGGGCGTCAGCTTATCCCGGCCCCGCAAGCCTGGAAGATACCCGTGATGAATACGATGCCAATGGCCGGAGAACCGAAACAGTGACTTATCTGCTTGAGAAGGAAGGTAATTTTACTTTTCCATCAGTTAGTCTCCGCTGGTGGAACCCCGTCGCCGGGAGAATGTATGCCCGCGGAACCGGCGTTGTTAATATACGTGTTGGCCCGAATCCAAATCTGGGCATGCTGAAAACCTTAAAGGATAGCTTAAATGCTTCGCAAACACCTGCCGCGGTTGCGGTGGCAAAAAAAGGGCCTTACCTGATCATGGGAATACCATGGTATTGGTTCCTTTTGTACACGCTTGCTTTTCTCGCAATCGGATATTTACTGATTACTATGTTCGGTCGATTGTACCGGTTTATCAGGAGGCGATACCAGGAATACACCTCAAGCGAAGTTTATTGGTTTAGGAAGTTTGAAAAGTCTTCATTGCTGTTGCCGGCTTTGCTTAGCAACCTGTACGCCTGGTGGGATCGTTTCAAGCCCGCCGGCAGCTCGTCGTCATTGATCAGGGAAACTGGTGTTTATATGGATATTTCCGTGGATGAAAATCTAGAAAAATATTATAAACAGGCATTTGGTTCTTCACGAAGAGAAGTCACAGGTGAACCGTCGTTTAAAAAGGAGGTTGGTTCGTTCCGAAAAGAACTGCGTAAAAAGGAAAAAAAGTCAGAGGGAGTTTTAAATGAAAACCAACAAATGTGGAAGTGTTGAACAGATCAGGAAATTTGGGTTTGTTCTCATTGGGCTGGCCTTGCTAGGAAGTCTTGAATTTTCGTGCCGGCAGAATGAGGAAAAGAAGATAGCAAGCAACATGGTGCAGGATACTAGTAAAAAAGATGCATCAGCAATTACAGATAAACGTTTGTCAGTTTCGAAAATATTTCCGCCACCTGCCATATATTTTAAGATAGTTGCTTATGTTATTGGCGACAGGAAGCCGGAAACGATTCCGGATCAAAAGATCAGGCAGCTAAATATGCTCGTTTTCGCCTTCGGAGAAATTCAAAACAACGGAGGTGTTTTTTTGAAGGAATCACAAAACCTGCTGGCTTTTTCAAACAAAGCGCATCGTAATAAATGCAAGATATCATTAAGCATTAACGGCAAACATGAAAATTTTAAAAGCGTCACTTCCGACAGCTTAAAACGTGCCCGCTGTATCCGCCAGCTTATGCAGATTGTTCGCACCCATCACCTGGACGGGCTGGACATCGATTGGGAATTTCCGAGCAGGAGGGATAAAACAGATAGTGTTTTTACCGTATTTCTGAAGCAATTAAGCGATAGTTGTCATCTGGGCGGCAGATATTACCTTAGCTGTGCAATCACTCCGGGAACAAATAAAGGAAGAAGAAGCAGTGCGATTCGTAAAGAACTGCTTACCGGCGATTGGGTGGACTGGTTCAACGTGATGGTGTACGACGAATTTAGTTTAACCAAACCTTATAAACATCACAGTGATTTTAATATGGCTTACCGGAGTTTCTGGTACTGGCTTAAAATAAGGAAGATGCCGCAGGAGAAAGCCGTAATGGGACTGCCGTTATATGGCCGCCCAAGCGGCATCCCTCAAAAAGATCATGTTTTGAATTATAGCTCTATTATAGCTAAAGGTGGAAATGCATTTTTAGACAGTGCGGTGATTTTGGCGCAAAAACCGATAAGGCAGGGAGATACAAGCAGGTTATATACTATTTATTACGATGGCATAAAAACTATACAACGAAAAGCCCGCGGGGCAAAGCGATACGGGGGAGGTATTATGTTCTGGGAGTTCGGCATGGATACGAACGATCAGTATTCGCTTATTAATGCTGCATATAATACGGTTATAAAAACCAGTAAAGTAAAAATCAAACAATAATGTAATTCCTGAATTAGCTCAGTCTTTAAGGCATAGAATTAAACAAGTTGTTTTAATACTGGTTCACCGGGTTTTGTAGTTAAGATGCGTTATAAATTACCGACGTTGGGGGGAATATTGCATATTCTAAAAAGGCATCCTCTCGTTTGGTTTAAGCGTTTTTTGCATATGAAGCATAAAACGTATTTCGGTAAAATGTTATTGGATTTAAATAAGTTTTTGCAGTTATATAGTGAATGGAATGTATTTAGCTCGTTATGAGTAAATGTGGGTTTTGAAAGCAAGAGCGTGGAATATATTTATTAGGTGTTTAATGTTTCATCTTATAAGATGAAACGCAATTCATCGAAAAAACGAGCTTTAACACTGGTTAATTCATTTTCTTTGCTTCATAAACAAAGCAGGGGATTAAATGAATTTCACCACGAACATAAAAATGTTTGTAACACCAAAGAAGGCTTGTTTTTTGATTCCTCCCTCTTCAATCCCTTTTGAAAGTTCTTTCATAAAACAAGCCTTCTTTGGTTTGAAAGATATGTTCCGGTATTCTGTTGCCGGTACAGGCCATAAGGTCACCCATATGTATGTTCTGTTTCTTTTGAGCTGGAAATCAGCTTTTGGCGGGCACCAAAAGAAGGAATCTGGAAACATGTGGGTGGCCTTATGGCTTTTGTTTTTGATCCGCGATTAAACACCTATCTCTTAAAATATAGTCTCATGAAAATGCTTCTTATTTCTGCCTGCCTCCTGGTGCTTACGCTGGGATGCCGGAAAACGCCTGATCTTGACGAACTTTCTACCAAACCGTTGGTAGGTACTGCCCAGGACAAGGCGACAAACTTCTCCTCTTACAAAACTTATTTCGTGTCTGATACGGTAGCGTATTTGTCGGATACATCGGAGGACACGATTTTGGTCGGTGCCACAGCACTAAAACTGGTAACTGCATTCAAGGATAACATGGCTAGCCGCGGCTATACATTTGTGCAGAAAAATCAGAAGCCTAACCTGGGAGTACGACTTGGCGTTGTAAAAGATCTTAACGTCGGCGTGTACTATCCCGGGTATTGGGATGGGTATTACTGGTATTGGCCACCGTATTATTGGGGATATCCTAACTGGGGTTACTATTATCCGTTCTCAGTGGCCTATGCCTACACAACCGGCACCGTCATTTCGTCGATGATCGATCTGAAGAACCCGGTGATCACAGATAATAAAAAGGAATTAAAAGTTCTCTGGAATTCGGTGATCGCAGGAGCCCTGGGAGATAACCCTGACGCAAATGTACAGGCGGGTGTCGACGGGATCAACCAGGCATTTTCTCAATCGCCATACATCAAAACTAATTAATAGCAGCGATCACTTATACCACGGCAAAAATCAAATAGCCATGAAAAAATATCTTGTAATACTGATTATCATTTGCTTCATCACAAGCGTTTCAAAAGCACAGTCCGGCTCCATAGGGAAAAGCCAGTTCCTGGTAGGTTGGGAAGTCGCATCACCTACCGGGACAAATTTTGTAAATAAAACTAGTTACAGGGGCGCCACACTTCAATATAGGTATATGGTTAAGCCGAACCTGGCGATAGGTGCAACGGTAAGCTGGAATTCTTTCGAGGAATATGTGGAGAGAAAAACTTACTACGCACCGGATAACGGATCTGCTATCACAACAGATATGGATCGTTTTGTTTACGTCTTCCCGGTAACAATCGACGGATATTATTATTTTCAGAACACCGGAAAGCTTAAACCATATGCTGGCCTGAGCCTTGGAACAGAGTATAGCGATCAAACTGCATATTTTAACATTTACGGGATACAAGATACGAACTGGGGCTTTCTTGTCAGGCCGCAGGTGGGATTGCTGATTCCGTTCAACAGTACTGTAGGGGCATTTGTAGGAGCCACTTACAATTATGCAACTAATTCGAACGATTCATTTAAAATAGATAATCTCCAGCACCTGGGGGTACAGATAGGATTGGTTTTTTCGACCCGATAGAGAAAAAAAATGGCAAAAACTTCTCATTTAAGTTAATTTACATGTATATTTATTTAGAATTGAGGAGATTAAAATTTGTTGTAACTTTTACTCAACAGCACGAGTATACATTCAAAATAAACCGCACTGCATTTTGCAGTTTTTTTAATAATCAGTCCTTGCCCGGGGAACCTGAGTCTGCCAACATAATTTTCAATTCTTATTGTATTCGAGGGACCGGATGAACCCTTAACGAACTGGATTTTTTATTAAAGTGCCCGCTTATGAGCCTTTCTTACCTATCGCTGTTTTTCTTTACGGCCAGTCAGCTTGGCCTTCTTATCTCAGGTTTACTGCTTTGGCCGCGTAAAAATTTCCGGCAGAATGTCTTTCTGAGTCTCGCTATTTTCAGTCTGGCTATCTGTAGTTTATATAATTTTTGTTTCTCGGCAGGAATTATATCAAGTGGACCGGTGTTCTTTACACTCGCAAAGTCGCTTTCTTTTCTGATCGCCCCCTGCTCGTTTTTATATATCAGGAATATACTATACCCGAACAACTCGCGAAAAAAATATCAATGGGTACATTTTGCGCCCTTTTTTGCCGTACTTATTTATTGTGAGATATACCGGCTTACCCGCTCAAAAGAATACCTGGATATGATGAGCAACTCGCCTAATGTATGGCAGTTCTACAATGCACTTGGAGTAAGTTTTCAATATTTTTCCCTTTTGAAGGTGGTCATATGGTTTATTTACGGGGCAGCGGAAACCCTGCTTATCATAAACTATGAGCGAAGGGCAGCCTACAGTGAATCAGTCTACGATTACAAACTTGTGAACTGGCTGAAAACGTACAATCTTTTGACGATGATCTTATACAGTTCGCTGCTCACACAACGCTTATTGAACATTCAATCGGTAAACCTTGATTTTATGAATGAAACAAGTATGAGCCTGATCCTGATCGTTATAGCATTATGGCTGATCTTCCAGCCGCATATCCTCTACGGTATGGACATAGCGGCCGAACGTTCGGAAACTAATCCGATTGCGATAAACGGCCATGAGGAGTATATTGAATTAAGTGATTTATCCCCGCAAGTTCATCCTATGTTTGAGCCCGACAAGCGCAGGCAATATCTCGACACACTGAACGAATTTGTGAAGGAGACAAAA
Organism: Hufsiella arboris; assembly: GCF_009834875.1. Taxonomy (GTDB): domain Bacteria; phylum Bacteroidota; class Bacteroidia; order Sphingobacteriales; family Sphingobacteriaceae; genus Hufsiella_A; species Hufsiella_A arboris. Next base: position 11,907 of record NZ_WVHT01000016.1, read on the forward strand.
CCATTTCTAAAAAAGGGCTATCTCATCAAGGAGCTTGCTGAAGCAATAAATATTCCTGTTCACCAGCTATCTTACCTGATCAACACGGAGTTTAACCTGCATTTCCAGGATTTTATGAATCTCCAGAGAATCGAATATCTGAAAGAACGTATCAATGATCCGGAGTTGCAGCAGCTGTCACTGGAAGGCATGGCCTGGGAAGTTGGGTTCAAGTCTCGAACTACTTTTTTCAGGGCGTTTATCAAGTTCACAGGTCACTCGCCTTCAGAGTATTTCGGCCATCTGTCAAAGCCCGGCGACGCACCATCCGGAGCCGCAGCAACGGCTTGAATTATAACAGGATATCGGCCTTGTTTCATGTTCTAATATGGAACATCTTAACCCCCTTCGGGTTAGCTTAAAGCCAAATCCTTTTCGTTGTTTTGGCTAAACGAAGGTTAATATGCGAAATCTCTTCTTTGCATCCGCTTTTATTGCGGCAGTAACCCAAACAGCTTTTGCGCAGCGGAGCGACACCACAAGCCGGCCGTTGGAAAACACTATCCGTTTCAACCTGTCGGCTCCGGTCATTTTCAGCGACCGATATCTTGTCTTCGGATATGAACGAATGGTTAAAAAAAACCAGTCATTTTCTATCAGTGTTGGCCGGTTTGGATTGCCGTACTTTGTTGGCGGCGATGGTGACAGTGTAACGATACAAAATAACCGCACAGACAAAAGTTTTCATATTTCCGGCGATTACCGTTTTTACCTGTCGTCAGAAAATAAATTCGCTGCCCCACACGGTCTTTACGTCGGCCCTTATATCAATTATAATTGGCTGAAAAGAAACTCAGACTGGACATTCTACTCAAGTTCCGGGGCGTTAAAAGAGCAGGTAGGTGTTGATCTTGATATGAACTTTATCGGCATCGGCGCTGAGCTCGGTTATCAATTTATTTTATGGAAACGGCTTTCGCTCGATTTTGTACTGATTGGTCCGGGTATAGCAAGATATTCCATCAAACCAAAAGTGACCAGCCAGCTAAGCGTCGAGTCAGACAATAAGCTGTTAAATACTTTATATGGGCGGTTGCAAAAGTCTCTTCCGGGATTTGGAAAATTGTTCGACAACGGCGAGTTCGTAGATGATAACGGAATCAAAACCTGGGCTTTTGGTTACCGATATATTTTTCATGTGGGGTACAGATTTTAGTTTGAATATGAAAAGTGTTCTGAGGTTTTTAAAAGCAACAATACTGGGCGGTCTGCTGTTTCTCGCTCCCCTTGTTGTGCTGATCATCGTTTTCGAAAAAGCCTATCACCTGCTTCACCGGATCACGGCGCCGCTTGCCGCTAACCTGGCTGGCGTAGAATTTCACAACCTGGTCGTGATCTTTTTGCTGGTATTTATCTGTTTTATATTCGGCTTAATCTCGCTTACAGGCCCCGCCAAGCGGCTGATCGCCGGTTTGGAAGATAAGCTGCTGAGCAATATTCCCGGTTATACTTTCATTAAAGAAACCGGTGCAGGGATGATGGGATTGAGTGAAAGCAGTACTCAGAAGGTGGCTGTCGCGCTATTTGATGATAATGCGCAGCTCTGTTTCCTGATAGAGGAAATGGAAAACGATCAGCGCATGGTTTACATTCCCGGAGCTCCAAGTCCCTGGACGGGAGGGATATATATTATGCAGTCTGACCGGGTAAAGTTGACGGGTCTTAGTTATGGAGAAGCGTTAACTATTATAAAGCAACTTGGTAAAGGAGCGTCAAAAATCAAAGTAAGCTGTAAGCTTTCATGATGTTAAACGAATTGGAAGAAGATCAAAACCGATTTCGAGACATGAACATGTATGACGATCATCAAAACGGGTTTTTTCATTTAGTCTGGATGAGGATCCGGGCGGTTTTCGATGCATTGATTCCGGGAAGAAGAAAACGGAGAGAAGCGGGAATGAAGGTGATCTATAAAAAAAAGGGTGGAAGCCGTAAAGCTCCTGATAGTTAATCTGCAGCGTTTTTAAGACTAGAACCATCAGTGCGATGTTTAATAATCGAAGGCTCCCATCCTTAGCTTTTTTTAAACAGCAAATCACAAACATTATCCCTGTAAGTCCGGGGTTTCCCGTTTTTTTCTTTCTGTACTTGTATCATCTTATAATCTGCTACTAACTGTTTGGATTTTAGCTGGTTGTTGGATGTGTATTTTCTAAATTTATTTCAAATTATAAATAATTACAGTAAAGGATTTGCACCCTGATTTCGCGTGTTCCTCAAATGGTATTGCGTATGGCGACTTTTACAAAGCAGCTTCCTTTAAAAAAAATTAATCGGCGTAAAGCATACGTAGCGACTGTACTACTTCTGCTTATATTGACTTCGATAACTGCCCGTGCACAATTTACCATCAACAATTCCTTCAAAGACAACAATATTCCCGGCTTAACAATTGGCGGTAACTCATTGCTTACTTCGGGCGTAGCCGACCCGACAAACGATGGATGGTTGCGGCTTACCACCGATGTTACCAATCAAGTGGGGTATGTGCTGGTAAATCAATCATTCCCGTCTTCATTAGGCGTTTTCGTAGATTTTGAATATACAGCCTGGCGAAATACCACCCAGGCAGGCGCCGACGGTTTTTCTGTCTTTTTATATGACGCAACAGCTAGTCCGTTCAAAATAGGCGGTTTCGGAGGCTCTCTAGGGTATGCACCTAAAACTCCAGCTTTAGGTTTATCGAAAGGATATATCGGTATTGGCCTGGATGAATATGGAAATTATTCCAATCCCAATGAGGGCAGAGTCGGCGGACCGGGTTTTCGGCCGCAGGCTGTGGCATTGCGTGGTCCTGAATCAGGAAACTTTGCCTATTTATCTGGTACTACCTCTTTGACCGGGAGTCTTATCGACTATCAGACTCCTGCAACTACCCGGCCTTCACAAAACCAGTTTTACAGACGTGTGCAAGTTAATATTGTAAAAAATAACGCTTCGGGAAAATACAGCATTACAGTACAATGGAAAACATCCTTAACCGGACAGTTTACGAAATTGTTTGGTCCTGTCGAAATTGATAACCCACCGGCAAATTTAAAAGTAGGCCTGGCTGGCTCAACGGGTGCAAATATTAATAAACACGAAATCCGGAATCTACTCGTCACCACACCCGGCAACCTGCGCATTACAAAAACAGTAGATAAGGTAAACGCTAAAACGGGCGATCCACTTACTTATACCATCACAGTTTATAACGACGATGTTGTTCAGGCAAACGGGGTCATACTTAACGATGCATTACCTGCAAACTTCACTGCAAATTCAATTACTTTTAATAAAAACGGTTCAGCCAGCACAACATCCAACGAAGGCTCGGTAAACGGCGTGACGCTTAACATGGCACCGAGCAGCAGCGTAACCTATACCGTCGTCGGTGCAATAACATCTGGTTTTCAAGGCACAATTACAAACACCGCATCCCTTGATGTAACTACCAATAACGTTCCCGACATAGATCCAACTAACAACATTTCCACTGTACAAACAGTAGTCAGCAACCCGGATTTTGCCATCACGCAAATACCTCCGCCGGCTTGTATCGATGTTACGAACGGCTCACCTGTAACTTTCAGAGTGCAAAATGTTGGTTCACCTTCGGTAGGGCAGGTTGATGTGAATTATACAGTTCCCGCCGGATTAGCGGTAGCAGGTACGTCCGCTGTTGGCTGGACGGTCACAAATACTGGCAGCGCTTATAAATTCACTCGCTTTGATAACCTGGCAAACGGTGCTTTTTATCCGGATATCACTTTGACGCTGAAGCCAACTACAGCCAATACTAATTCGGCCTTCACTAGTCAGGCGACGGTTGTTAACGGTTATGATGTAAATACCGCCAACAATACCACCGCAGCGGCAACGTTTTACACCGCGCCAAACGCCATCACGGGCTCCGCAGTTACTAATTTTTGCGAAACCAGCGCCGGGACAAATATCGCTTTAACCGGAAATGCAGTTACTGGAGGAACGCCCGCTTTTCAGTGGCAGATCGTTACAGATCAATACAATTTTGATAACGATTTCGCTTACCAGGATATTCCCGGAGCAACAGGGAAGGATTACAATCCCGGCACGATTACAACCAACAGTGCTTACCGGCGCCTGTTAACCGTTAATGGTTGTACCTCCGCGAGTAATAAAATCAAGTATTATGTCACGCCTGTTGTTAATAATGTCATAGCTGCTTCAACCGCTACAACAGCCTGCGGACCTATAAGCGAATACAATATCGGTAATACGGCTACCGGTGGAAATCTAAATCAGTTTACGTTCCAATGGCAGTCATCCACCGATGGCACAACTTTTACAAATATCACCGGCCAAACCAGCCAGCAATATAATCCGGGAATTATTACATCACCCATCTACTTTCGGAGAGTCGCCTATACCGGTTACTGCACGAATAACAGTAACGTCTTATTTTACAATCCTCTAGGCACCTTTAATCCGGGAGCAGTTACGTTGATACAACTTCTTTGTGGTACGTCAGCCGACCCGGTATTAATAACAGAAACCACTCCTGCCAGCGGCGGCAGCGGGAACTTTACTTACCAGTGGCAAAGCAGCCCCGATAATACCAATTTTACAGATATCCCAGGCGCTACCAGCTCAACCTATGATCCACCAGTCATCACTCAAACAACTTACTATCGGCGGGCAGTCAATGCCGGCGTGTGCGGAACATTGTATTCGCCGGTCAGCGTTTCAAGGATTGTACGTCCAGCTACAATTGCAATCGCAGGACCGGAGCAAACAAACTATATTTCTAATGGCTTCACCCTGAACGGGAACAACCCTTTGAGTGGAATAGGTACCTGGAGCGTGGTAAGCGGGCAGGCGGTTATTGGCGACCCGGCTAACCCGAAAACAACTGTAACCATACCGACGAATTCATCAGCAACGCTGCGCTGGACGATCGCTGCCGAAAGTCCTTGCGCCATCAGCTTCTCAGATACGAAAGTAACCAACATCCAGCAAGCCGACCTGGCATTAAGCGACGCAAGTACCAACTTTAATTATACGCCGGGGGCTACACTCACCTACGCGATCACGGTAACTAATAACGGACCTTCCAATGTGCCCGACGCAAATTTTGTGGTTCCGTCCCCTGTTAATTTCAGCAATGTCTCATGGAGTGCAGCTACCCGGAACGGTGCAACGGTAGCGAACAGTTCAGGCACAGGCGGTATAAACGAAATCCTCAATATGCCCGCTGGTTCGTCTGTGACATATACAATAAACGTTTTTGTTGATAAAAGCTCATCCGGCCCGCTGATAACAAACGGATCAGTGAATTCTGCTACCATACCCGACCCTAATCTGTTAAATAACTCCGGAACAGTTACACGCAACTATGCCCCGCAGTATACTCTGATTATTAATAAAATAGGCCAGCCAACGGTATTGGCCGGCGGAGCGATCAACTACCAGATCCGGGCGGTTAATACAGGGCCGTCGGATCTGAACACAGCAGTGATTTCTGATGTGATCAGTAATAAGGTAAACAATGTAAGCTGGACCGCCGTTACAGCCGGCAGCGCCGAAGTTTCCGCAGCATCAGGAACCGGTAATCAGATCAACCTCACGGGCAAACTCCCGGCCGGAAATGCAAATTCCATTACGATCAATATTCGCGGTACAGTTGGGCCGGGCGAAAGTGGTTCAATCGAGAACTCTGCCACACTTACGCCGGATGCTGGCCCTGCAGTTAACTCGGGAATAACTGAAACGGATATCATCCAGCAAACCGGTTTGCAAATAACGAAAAGCGGGCCGGCGTCGATCATCCTGGGAGACAATATACAATACACAGTTACAGTAAGAAACGGTGGCCCATCAGATGCGCCCTCTGTAGCGATAGCAGATATTGTTCCATCGGCTATCACAGGTGTCAAATGGACTGTGCAAACCTCGGGCAATGCGAGGGTCGGCGTGAGTGCCGGAACCGGGAATAACATCGCGCTTAACGCGTCAATTCCTGCCGGGGCGAATAATGAAATTATTGTGCTGGTCGACGGCGTTGTTGGCCCCGATGCCGGCACACAAATTTTTAACCAGGTGACGGCAACCCCTGCCGGCGGGTCTTCGCTCACAGCTTCGAGCACGGCACAGGTTCTGGTCACCCCGAAATTCAGTTTGAGAAAAAGCGGTCCTCCGAATGTAAATGCCGGAGAAAACATTAGCTATACGCTGGAAATAATAAACCAGGGATTATCAGCGGCAAGTAATGTTGCAATAAGCGATATCTTACCATCCGATATACAAAGTGCAAGCTGGACAGCTACTACCTCGGGAACCTCCAGCATTAACAGCGGCCAAACAGGGACAGGAAACGCAGTAAATTTGAATGTGAACCTGCCGGCAGGCGCTGAAAATAAAATTACGCTTACCATCAGCGGACGTGTCGGTGCCAGTGCGAGCGGAATTATAAACAATACTGCTTCTCTTAATTTCTCAAATTTACCGGTATTAAATTCAAACACAGTAAGCACCACGGTTTTGAGCAACCCTGGTTTGGTGATCACCAAAGCAGGCCCGACAGCATTAACATCCGGAAGTATCATTACTTATGGAATTGGCCTCAGTAACAACGGCCCCTCTGATGCCCCGGGAGTAGTAATCAGCGACCTAATTCCGCCGCAGATCAAAAATCCTACATGGACCACAACTGTTAGCGGAGCAGCGGTAATAAGCTCGGGCGCAACCGGGTCAGGGAATCAGGTCAATGTCGTTGTAAATGTTCCGGCTGGCCCTGATAACAGAGTTATAGTCAGCGTATCAGGTCAGAGCGACCCTTCCTTCACAGGAACCATCACCAACTCGGCAACTGCTGTTTTTGACGGCAAACCGACTTTTAATTCGAACGTGATCACTACAGTTCTTACAAAAAATCCAGTGCTGGCAATAAGCAAAACAGGTCCGCAAAATGCAATCGCAGGTAGCACGGTCAGCTACACCATACGCGTGAATAATTTAGGCCCTTCCGACGCAGATGATGTGGTTATTGCTGATATGATACCCCCGCAGCTCAGAAATGTTTCATGGATAACGTCAAGTGAACCGATTGTAAAAATTGTGAGCGGCACGTCTGGTGATGGAAATAATGTAAGCGTCGTGTCGGATATTCCGGCCACAAAAAGTTTTTATATACTGGTCACCGGTCAGATCGATCAGGCTTTCAGTGGTACCATTAATAACCAGGCGAGTGTTACCTTACCGGGATCCGCTCCAATTTTATCAACTCTTGTAAGTACGCAGGTAACAAATTCGGCTGCGTTACGTGTTGATAAATCCGGTCCGGCATTTATTTCAGCAGGCGAAGAAATTAATTATTCGGTAATATTAGGTAACGATGGCCCTTCTGATGCCTTAAATTTAAGCTTTCGCGATCCTGTATCGCCCAATGTGCAAAATGTTATTTGGACGGCTGAACCTCATGGAAGAGCGCAAGTGTTGAGCGGGGCTTCGGGTACCGGCAACCTGGTGACAGTAAGTGGTAATATCCCCTACGGCGCTGAAAATTATCTTGTGGTTAACTATAAAGGAAAAATAGATCCATCTTTTTCAGGAACTATTTCAAATGCAGCAGGCGCTGTAGTTAACGGGCAGCCGCCAGTGGTCGACGTGATCAGTACGGCTGTGAATAAGAAGGTAAATCTTATTTTAACTAAAACCGGCCCCCAGGTAGCCAATGCGGGGGAAAATATCGAATACTCCGTTCTGTTAAAAAACAGCGGCCCTGCAAATGCCGTCAATGTAGCAATAAGCGATAACGTGCCAGTGGAAATACAAAATGTTACCTGGTCTTTAGCTGCTTACGGCGCCGCCAGTTTAAACAGCGCCGTCAGCGGATCAGGTAACCAGATTAACGCGTCGGTTAATGTTCCGGCAGGCGATAACAATTACGTGATGCTGAGCATTAAGGGAATTGTCTCACCTTCGGCCGTTAATGGAACTTTGAGCAATATCGCTTTTGCGACTCCCGCATCGGACGTTGTTAATCCTCAACCGGTAAGCAGTACGGCCAGTACAGTTATCACCCGCTCGGCTGATCTGCGTGTTTTAAAATCAGGTCCTTCAAACCTGTCAGTCAATCAGCGGGTACACTATACCTTAGTTGTAACTAACAACGGGCCTTCTGATGCTATCGGTGTCACCGTGACAGACAGTGTTCCTTTTGAGATCACGAATGTTACTTTCCAAACCAGCACTACGGGGACGGCAAGCGTAACGGCCGTCAGTCAGCCTGGATTGCCGGTTGAAATTACCGGTGACGTGGCGTCTGGTGCTGCAAATTCAATTATTATCGATGTTTACGGCGATGCGATAACCGACGGAACCGCAACTAACACGGCAAAAATAGAACTGCCCGATGGTTTGTCCGATCCTGATCTCACCGATAATGAGAGTGCAATTACTACGGTTATAAACACCGATGTCGGGATTGTTATTTCCAAAAGCGGTCCGGAGAGCGGAAATATCGGCGGGCAGGTCAGCTATACCATCGATGTACAGAACACAGGGCAAAGTGACGCCGCGAATGTTTCGATAGCCGATAACATACCAACAGAGCTCGCAGGGATAAGTTGGAGTGTATCGGGAAACAGCCCGGCAACGACCTTTACTCCTGTTGGGCCACAGACAGGTAACAGCATAAATGTGACAGCAAACATCCCGGGAGTTAATAATTCCGCAGGATCAGGAATAGTTTCCATTAATGTAACCGGAACCGTAGGTCCGAATGTTGCTGCCACCTTAACGAATACAGCCAGTGCGTTTTATGGAGGCGATACACACCAGTCGTCAACATCAGCCAGCATCAGTTCCTCAAAGTTGAAGGTCACAAAGTCAGGGCCATCGGAAGCTATAGCCGGCCAACAGGTTTCCTATATCATAAATGCCTACAACCTCGGCCCTGCAGTGGCAAACAATGCGACGGTTACCGATATAGTTCCGCCAGAAATTCAAAATGTAAGCTGGACGGCAACTCCTTATGGCACCGCCACCGTTATTGGAAGTACTACCGGTACAGGCAATACGATCAATGTGCCGGTTAATCTGCCCATCGACTATGATAACCGGGTTACAATAATGGTTACAGGAACTATAAACGCTTCCTTTACAGGTCCGCTAACAAACACGGCTACTGCAACCCCGGCTCCAGGTTTTAACGATCCTTCACCTCCGACAGTGTCTGTAATAACCAACGTCATCAGTAAACCCTCGGTCACAATCATTAAATCAGGTCCCTCAATTGCTTATGCAGGTGAACTAGTTAGCTATGTGATTCGAGCAACAAACAAAGGTCCTTCAGATGCGGCTTCGGTAAACATTACAGATATTTTTGATGCCCGCCTGACAAATGTTAACTGGTCGGCAACGGCGATTGGCGCTGCATCAATTAGCCTGGGAAATCTCAGAGATCAAACTGGCAATGTTAACTTCAATGCATCAATTCCCGCCGGCGCAGGCAACGCAGTGGAAGTGCGGGTAGTTGGGCTTATCAAACCCGGCGCCACCGGGGGAATTAACAATCACGCCGAAGCCTCGTTCAGCGGCATGAAAGATACGAGCAATGTCTCAACGCAGATCATTACCCTTTCCAAACTTGGTATAGTTAAAACCGCTCCCGCTATTGCTATCCCCGGCGATCCGATAACCTATACGATCCGGGTAAATAATCAGGGGCCATCTGATGCTTCGGACATTAATATACAGGACGTTTTTGATCCGCGGATTTTAAATGTGCGATGGTCGGGAAGAGGGCTCGGTAATGCGAGGCTTAACAGCGGCAACCGCGACACTGTGCCAGGTAACTTTAACCTCAGAGCCACGATACCGGCGGATACGGTGAGTGTAATAGAAATAGTGGCAACCGGAACAATCGCACCTGATGCCAGCGGTCAGTTGGACAATACAGCCAGCGCGGCGCCACCTGGCGGAACTACTGTCACTTCTGCAGTTACCACCACGCTGGAAAAGAGAAGCTTGTTAACCCTGAGCAAAACAGGAACGAATGTTGCCTCATCCGGTCAACTGGCGACGTACCGACTCCGATTGACGAATGCGGGCCCGTCGGATGCCACCGCCGTGAATATAAGCGATCTCATGCCGCCGCAGTTAAGCAATGTTCAGTGGAACGCTGAAGTTTCAGGACGAGCCGTCATATCGGCCGGACGTACCGGATCGGGAAACAGGATCCTGGTGACCGGCGACATCGCCGCGGGAACAGGAAACCAGATCACGGTTACGATCACCGGCATTATTGATCCGGATTATACTGGTTCTTATACCAATATCGCCAGGGCGACAGTCACCGGTCAGGCTGACGTTCCAAGCAATCCGGTAACGACAGTGGTAAGCCGAAGGTTTAATCTTAGCCTGAGTAAAACAGGGGCCGACAGCGTTAATGCAGCCGGCAATATCAGGTATGTGCTGATTGCTGATAACAGTGGTCCTTCCCTGGCGCGTAATGTTTCAATTGCCGATCAATTACCCGCGGGAATTACAAATGTGACCTGGACCGCGACCGCTTACGGCGCTGCCGCGATCACCGGGTCGGCAAGCGGAACCACTGGTAATATTTCGTTAACTGCGGATATTCCCGCCGCCAGCACGGACTATATACGGATTGAAATAAACGGTACCGTAGTAGCGGGTGTTCTGAATCTGTCGAACCGGGCAAGTTCTTCATTGCCGGATACCACTATTTATTCAAATACGGTAAATACAAAGGTTCGGCAGGTAACCAATTTGTCTATCAGTAAGCAGGGGCCAACCAGTATATTTGAAGATAATGAAATCACATACCGGGTCATTCTTCGTAACCTGGGCCCATCAGCAGCGAATGGAACAATTGTAACCGATCAGTTGCCGGCGTCTTTTAAAAATATAGTCTATACCGTCGTTTCAACGAACATACCGGATTTTAAACCGGTGGTTCTTCCACGGGAAGGGAATACCCAGAAATTCCTGCTTCCTGATTTCCCGGCGAACAGCGAATCCATCATAGAAGCGCATGGTACAATTGAAAAAGGTGGTAATACAGTCATCGTAAATACCGTAAGCCTGGCGGTTCCGCCTGATGTAATAGAGTTGGTTCCAGAAAATACCAGTTCATCAGTTATCACCGTGGTGCAACCGAAAGCTAAAATTAATTTAACTAAAGAAATCATTGAACCAGGCCCTTATTACGTGGGGCAACGGATTACCTATAAAATAACCGGCATAAATACCGGTGAAAGCACCATTACACCGGCGTCTTTGGTCGATAGCATACCGGCCTCACTCACAAATATCGGCGACATAACGACTAACGTTGATACGGCCTTCTACGATCCGCAGACCAGGATATTGCACGTCGATGGCACTTTTTTTCCTCCTAAAGGCGTCGCGTTTGTTATGTACAAAGCAACTATCGCCCAGCCGGGTGATATAAGGAATATTGCGATCGCCTCCGGTCCGTTGGATTCGTCGATACCAGATACAGCTGTTTCAGTTATTAACGCTGTATATTCCGCTGATCTCTCAGTACAGAAGGAAGTTGTTTCGTCCGCTCCATATACGATTAATGGAAAAATCACCTACAAAATCACGGTTACGAACAATGGTCCGAACGGGGCGACAGCTGTTGTAATGAATGATATTCTTCCGCCTTCGCTAGATATTCCAACGGCTATTCAAACGGATGCCGGCACAGCGACGATCACCGGAAAGACAATTAACTGGCAGGTAGGATCGCTACCTGTAGGTGCAAGCCAGACGCTCACATTTACTTCAAAAATTTTAAACGGTCCGATCATAATTAATACAGCTAACGTGACCGGTTTTGAACCAGACATTACCCGCAATAACAATGGCGTGACGGTTTCTTCAGAAATCAGCGGTGATTTGATCTTTATACCAAACGTATTTACGCCAAATGGAGATGGCAGGAACGACCGTTTTGTCGTGGTTGGATTAACAGAAGGAGAGGGGCTATCTGTTGAAATTTATAACCGTTGGGGAAACCAGGTTTATAAGCAGCAGAATTATCATAATGATTGGGACGGTTCGCAGTTGAACGACGGCACATACTATTATATCCTGACTGTTAAAAGGCCGGCTGGAAACAAAGTGTACAAAGGGTGGGTGCAGTTGCTGCATTAAGAAAACGGAATTGGTATCGATGAACAGGATTCATTTGAGTATTTTCGAGCTCTGTTCAAGAGCGTATAATGGCATGGAATTTATTGGTTCGGGTGTTAGTCTATCAATTGTAAAACGGATCCTGGAAAAACAAAACGGGAAGATCTGGTTAGAAAGCGAACCGGCCAAAGGGTCTACTTTTTTGGTCAGCTTCTTAAGAGATTATGCAGCTTGATTTACAAACACTTTTCAAATAAAATCTGCGGTGACCGATTGCCGATAATTTAGCATCTACCAAGAAGACAGTTTCAATAACGTCGTGGCAAAGCTTTCTTGATTAGAGTAGAAGACTCATAATCTCTTGGTTCCTGGTTGGAGACCAGGTAGACGCACGATATAAAAAAGCTGTTTCGCTTTGCTGAAGACGACTTTTTAGATTCTAAACACTGTCAGACGGATGCGCAGATAGATTTAAAAGTCTTTAGGATTTATTGTAAAACAATCATTGCTTGGCAACTGCCTTTAATCAGTGAATTATTTTAACTATTCGTTAGTCATTTAGATGTCTAAATAATAACTTCGTTTAAAATGGTGTAATCTTTGACATTCTATTGTTTTGCTTTGAGTCAGCTCCATTCCAAGCTAAATTTATTTAGCTGGGCGGGCACCCGGGAATGGGCTGACTCAAAGCATTTATTTTTAACAGATTAGTCGATTAGCACTCTCGTCAACAACAGCCCACTTTTTGTATTGAATGAATCGTGAAATGAACACATTATTTTATTTGGTTCATCGAAAACAGCAACACCGCTTACCTATTCCACTAAATAACTGATTTGTTGTTGGTTCCTAAATTATTTAGACTAAAAACGGGAAATACCGTATTTATCTCGCTATCATAGTATAAATACGTATTCTCCAGGATTTTTACGTGTTGGCTCGTTTATTCAAAAAAGCGATCACTTTTTTATCTGTCAGAATAGTCACATTCTCTGTCCGTCGTGTTGAGCACAGCGGTCACTACGGATTGCAAAATAAAAAGGAGTCGAAAGACTCCTTTTTTAATTCTATTATTCAATCATGGTTCCTGAAGTGAAACATTTAAAAATCAGGATTAATACGTCTAAACCCTTATGCCTTACCATATCCTACATGCGCCATTCTCTGGCCCATTTCTTCATAAGCCTCGTTCGGCACGGGCGCCCAGGTTCCCAGACCATCGACGTAGCGGTTATACATGCAAAAAGCTGCCGCAATAAGTACGGTGTCATGTATTTCCTGATCGGTGGCGCCAAGTTCTACTGCAGCTGCAATGTCTGTTTCGGTAACATGCTTACCTCCGCGCTGAACCTGGTGAGCAATATTTAACAGCGCCCTTAATTTATCAGATACATTGGTCTGAGGTAAGCCAGCCTTAATATCATCGATAATACTCAAGCCTGATTGTAAATGTGCCGCTGCTGCCGCCGCGTGAGAGGTGTGGCAAAAGTGGCATTGGTTCCAATACGAAACGGACGCTGCAATAATCTCTCTTTCACCGCTAGTTAAAGTCGACTCGCCCCTTAACAAAGTTTCAGCAAGTTCGAGTAAGGGCTTCGCTGTTTCAGGCCGGTAATTCAATAAGCCAACAATGCCGGGTAGTTCTTCATTCAATAATTTAATGTGTGCCATTTTAAACGGTTTTTATGTTAATCTTTTGTTTGTGTTTATAATATGATCAGCTCAGTTCGTCACGCTTCCCTTTTTACCTTAAAAGGAGGTGTCAGATAGCCTTCCCTGGCCCGCTGTTCTCCCATTTTATCATAAAGCTCATCGTCATGGGGCTGCCAGGTGGCAAGCCCGTCTACATAACGGTTATACATGCAAAAGGCTGCCGCTATTAAAACCGTATCATGTATTTCAAGATCGGTCGCGCCTTCCGAACGGGCCAGGGAAACATCCTCGTCCGTAACATTTTTGCCTCCTTTTTGGACCTTGGCGGCAATTTTTAACAGAGCCCGCAGTTTGCTGCTTATATCGGCGGTCTCCGGGTTTTGGAAAACCTGTTCCATCAGGGCGGCATCGTCGCCTAACTGATGCCTGGCTATGGCGCCGTGAATATTAGAGCAATAGTGGCAATCATTCAAGCGGGATACATAAGCGGCTATTAATTCCCGCTCTCCCGCGCTTAGCGTTGGGTGCGGATCATGCAGCATGGCTTGAACCAACGCGTTTAACGGAGCAGCCGTTTTGGGGCGATATATAAACAAACTTCTGATTCCCGGAAATTCGTTTGACAAAGTGATGTGTGGCATAAATAGAATTTTTGTAATTGGTTCTTATATATTATTTCTCAACCTGGTTGACGGGTTGGATGTCTCTGATGAATATCACGACAAGCAATCCCACAACAAACACCCATGAAAAAATGAATAATGAATTAGCGTAACCGCCCATTACGTTTACCAATACGCCTATAAATAATACCGCGGCGCCAGTAAACAATCGCCCTATGTTAAAACAAAATCCGGTAGCCGAAGCTCGTACAGACGTTGGAAATAACATTGGGATATAGACAGATAAAACGCCTTGGCTTACACCAAAAAACAACGCTAATACTGCGATTTCGATATAAATTATTGTCGAAAAATGGTCGTTTGTTTTAAAAAGGATAAAGGCCATGATGGCACAAACTGCGAAGCTGGATATTAAAGACCTCCTGAGGCCAATCGTGTTCGCAACCCATCCTGAAGAAAATCCTCCGGTTAACCCGCCCATTCCTAAGAACATCATGCTTAAACCCCGCTCTTTCGGCGCATCGACGGTGAACAGGCTTTGTATCCATGTAGGCATCCACGAGAATAATGCCCACATTCCGATAAGCATTGTGCCGAATATAACCGATCCTGTTATGAGCGCTTTACGGTTACTGATCGAAAAAAGCGCATCGGACTTTTTAACCTTGTTAGTTCGGCCCGAGCGGTGCAAAAGCCACAGATCGGATTCCTTCAGTGTCCAAATGCCTATAATGGCGATGGCTATCGGGACAAGTCCTACAAAAAATCCCTGCCGCCATGATGATACAAAAAAATTGATGAGGCCTGCGGAAAATATCCCGATAGGAAAAGCAACGGAGATAATGCCGATAAATATGGCACGCGTTTTTTCGGGCCATATTTCGGAAAGCAAAACTACCGACACCGCTAACACGCCGCCAACCCCGACACCGCTCAAAAACCGGCACACCATCACGCCTTCCCAGTTCGACATTAAGCCTGTCGCTATGGTGGCTAAACCGTAACTGCCAAGAGCTAACAAAAACGCTGTCTTCCTGCCGGTTTTATCGCTTATTAATCCCCATAAAAATCCGCCGGCCGTCCAACCGAAAATAAACAGTGAATTAATATAACCGCTAATCGTGTCTAGTTTTGCCGTGTTCGTTGTCACCTGCAAATCTTTTACCACGACCGGTAAATAAACCGACATTAACGTAGAAATCACGCCGCCAAATGCCGTACTAAGAAAGCATATTACAAAAAGCGAAACCAGGTGAATGCGTTTTACAGCCGTACTATTTGGCGTTTCAATTATTAAAGTCTCCATAATGTATTAAGAGGTTAAAAAGATCATAAAGCACTATTTAGCTAAGCCTGATTCATTGTATTTCTGCTGCAAAAATTGGTATCCAGCAGTGCGGTATTCGGGTGTCGAAACCGTAAAGTGGTCGCCGGGATAATAATTAAAAACAAAGCCGGCATCAACTTTCTTCATCTCATCATCCAGCAGGTGTACCGGGTAATTAAGCAGGAAATTATCCTGTTCGCCAACAGATACCCTGATCTTGCCCTGTAAATCAGCCTTTAATTGTTGCCAGTTGCTGCGCAGGTACAGGCTGATGTCATAGGTTTTCCAACGTTCAACCACCGCCGGATCTATCTCACCGGTACGGTAATTTACAAGGTTACGTGGCGTGCCGTCTGCGTTTCGTGTGCTGAACACGCCGTTGAACGAATACATTTGCTCGCCACGCCATATCACGTGTTCCATCTTATACATTGTTTTCATCATGATCCAGGGGAAACGGCCCGCAATGGTTCCTGCAACTCGTTGCGAACTGTCTTTAGCATAAAACATATTCTTATCATGGTATAAGTCGATTTGCTGGAAACTCCTGAAATCAACCGGGTCGGGCGAACTCGACCAGCAGGCGGCAAATACTTTTGGATAATGCGTTTGCAGCCATAAAACAGTCCAGCCGCCGCTGCTATGGCCGGTAAGCAGACGAGCCGTATTGGCGCGGTAAGTTTTTTCTACCAGTGGTATTAGTTCGGTTGTGAGTGCATCTCCCCATGGCCCGTTGTTGTCGCTGTTGGCGTAAACCGAATGGCCAAGCGGGCAGTTCCCATCTAAAAATACCCGGATACAGGCGGTGGTATCTATTGGCATACTGACGTCATTACGTCCAGAGTAATTATGGTAATCTCCGCCAAAACCTGAAATCCAGTACAGGACCGGAAATTTGCGGTTAGGCTGACTGTAATACTCTTTGGGTAACAGCACAGCCGCATTTACAGTCGTCGGCCTTTTATAAAAAGCTGTTAACAGCGCCGAAGGAGATTTCAATTCCTTTATGAATTGCGTCTCAACGAATGCCGGTTCTTTCACAACATCGTTGCAAACAACGTTAAAAGTTTGAGTCGTATTTTTAGTAATGTTAACAACCGCCGATTGGTTAAGCATATTGCCAGGGCTGTTGCCGATAGCTCGTCCGCCCAGGTTACGATCCCACACTATCTGAGCGTTGTATTGCCCGCGTTCAATGTCTGACAAAACTGTAGGGTACGAAACGGCTTTGTCATCAAACACTACCTTTTGGCCGGGCTGCACATCTTTAACCGTAATGGAAAAGCAGGGGAATTTGTACGCCCCGATCATTTCATCTTTAGGGCTTTTCGAATCTTTAGAAAGGTAAAGAAAAACTTTACCGGTAAAGCTTTTGTCGGATGCCGAAGTGGTAAAGCTTGTAGTAAACTTTTGAGCCGATGCGTCTAACACGCAGGCAAAGCTGAAAGCCGTAAGCAGCACTTTCTTTTGAATATTCATGTCGAAGTATTTAGCTATCAAACGCCGGGCCTCATCCCAATTGGTATGGGACCCGGCGTTTCTGATTATTTTATTGTTCGGTTACCGGTAATGGGAATTGTACCCAGACATCATCGCCTGTACGATCTATAGGCAGGGTGTTTAACAGATTATACCTGCGCAGATCTACCCAGCGATGGCCTTCGGCAAACAAGGAGTACCGTCGTTGCTTAAGCATTTCGGTAATCAGATCTGCTTGTGTCAGCGCTCCGCTATAAACGCCCAACCCATGGCTTGTACGTATTTTATTGATCGCTTTGAGCCCTTCAGTTAAATTGCCTTGCTGAATGTTAGCTTCCGCGTAAATCAGTATCAATTCTTCGTTGCGGATGATGCCGACAGGTGCAGTGCTCGAGGTGTACACCCATACATCCCTGTCGCTGCTCAGACCACTTAAAGAAGCGGGGGTCGTGCGTAGCGTGGCTTTGCTCAACCTGTCATCTCCTGCTTCAATATCAGTCGCAAAGGATGGATGCGCCACGCGCTGTTCGCCATTTTGGTTTTGTGGAATGAAAACTGAATTTAACTGGTCGCCGGAGCCGGTACCAAAAACATGGTAAGCGCCTAAGTTAAGGTTCCTGTCGAGGCCAAAGAATGACGCGCTCAGGTTGCTCAGCGCTCCCTGCCAGTTTTTTTGATAAACGTTAACTCTTGCTGCAAGCGCACGGTTAAACTGTATTAAACCTGCAGCATCGCTCAACCCGGGGAAACCTGCTAAAGAAAAAGATACAGTGGAACCTGTCAGGTCCGTTTTTCCTTCATCAAGTAAAGAAGCAATTGCGGCTAAACTTTCTGTATAGTTTAAAAGCGGTCCCAACTGTTCGGGGTTTGCGACATCAACACGTATTCCGTTCTGATAGGTTAAGTTAAGGTTTAGCAGAAGCTGGTAGGCTTCTATCGTTTTAGCAAAGCCGGTATAAGCCTTTTTCTCGTCTGCCGTTATGAGGGAAGAGTTATTCGCCGACTGTATCAGTATATTACAGTTTTTAACTACCCTGTATTTTGCCGCCCAGGGAGTAGTGATGTAGAAGTTATTGCCACTCAGCGTCGAACTGTTGGCGCCAAGCAGATCTAAAACGTAGCGTGGCTCCGAACCGGAAAAACGATAAATCTCTCGGCCTATAACACCAACGTCATCCAGGTAAAAATTAAGCGAATTACGCGTGCCTGATTCGGTGCCGCTTACTAAGTTATTCAGGTCGCTTTTCGAAGCGTTTTTCGACAGATCTTCGATTGTTGCATTGTTTAAATTGCCGTAATCCTTTTTACATGCCGTAAAGAACAGGCTGGCGGAGATAAACAAAATGCCGTATGTTTTGATATGATTTTGCATGATATGACTTCTCTGACAATTAAAAATTAAACATTAGGTGGAACGCTGCTCTTTTGCTTGATGGGTATGGGTCTATGTCTACACCGGATGAAAAACCTGTCCCGAAATTGGATACCTCCGGGTCATACGATTTGTATTTCGTGATGGTAAAGTAGTTGTTAAGGGACGCGCCTAAACTTATCGACTTAACGAATGAAACAGGCAGTTTGGTAAACGAGTAGTACAAACCGATTTCGCGGAAACGCAAATAGGTCGATGTTTCAACCGTTTGCTGCGCATTGGTGCCGATCTGCATCAACTGCGTAACGCCTTTAGGCATGCCGGATGGAGTTTTCTCATCATAATCAGCAGATGTTCCGCCAAACACGTTTTGCAGGCTGGTCACGTTAACATTCTGTCCGCCTTTTTTCCAGTGAATCAAAAAGCGAAGGCTTAAATTCTTGAAGAAGGTCACTTCATTGTAGGTGCTCATCTGGAAGGTTGGTTCGGCATCGCCCAGTATGCCTACACCCTGGCCGTTAAGTCCTACAATTTGTGTTGCTGATTTTCCTTGTTCTATCTGGTAAGTACCCAACAGCACGCCACCGGTTGAGCCCAACTGTACCGGTTGTACAGTCAGCTTGGTTACTTTCGACCGGTTGAGCCAAAAATTCACTGAGCTGTTCCACGTAACGTTTCTTGCCTCAACGGGACGTGCGTTCAGTCCTAATTCTACGCCGTGGTTTCGCAAGTCGCCCGCATTAACCCAGTGCCGTGCAAAACCCGTCGATGCAGGCGGAGTGGTTAGCAATAAAAAGTCAGAGATGTTTTTGTTGTAATAAGTAAGCTCGAAACCGAGGCGGCCCTTTAGCAAACTAAAGTCGATACCGGTTTCAAATTCCTTTTGGCGCTCGGGTTTTATATCGGGCTGTCCCGCGTCTGTGTTAACTAACAGGCCCGGAAA
Source organism: Hufsiella arboris (assembly GCF_009834875.1). Classification (GTDB taxonomy): domain Bacteria; phylum Bacteroidota; class Bacteroidia; order Sphingobacteriales; family Sphingobacteriaceae; genus Hufsiella_A; species Hufsiella_A arboris. The sequence continues at coordinate 31,472 of NZ_WVHT01000016.1, forward strand.
GCCAGAAATATTCGATACGCCGAGCGAAGTGAATTTACTGCCATAAGCTGGTGTATTATTGGCCTCTCCATAAGCGGTGCGCAACTTTACATTCTCAAAAAAACCTTCCTTGATAAGTCCGAGGCTAGTAAGGTTTAAAGATACGGCGCCTTTTGGGTATACGTAGTATTTGGCTGTATTGCCGTTATTGCTCGATCTGTCAAAACGAAGACCGCCCGTTAAGGTGAGGGCATTAGCAATGGTGGCTTCCTCCTGTACAAAAATACCGCTGTTAAGGTATTTGGTACGCAATTGAGTAGCATTTATGGAGCCCGCCTGGTCAATATTCGACTGACCCGAAATGATCTGCGTAGCTACGTTTAGCAAGTTGTTGTAATCGCCGGTTTCCTGCGTGATACCTGCCGAGGTATTCAGGCTAAGGTTAGCAGTTGGAGTGTAAGTATTTACCAATGATAAAATGAAATTCGTGCTCATGTTCTTGGTAAATCCCTGCGCCGATGCACCTTTGTTTATTGCCTCGAATTGCAGGACGCTTGGAAACAATAGCTTGGTTTCAAGATTATAAAAATCAAACCCGCCCCGGCCGATAAACCTGGTTAAGCTATGAGCGCTTTTTTGTAAGGACACTTCCAGGTTCGCGCCGGTTATCAACCTGTTCACATCCTCGTTGTTTTCCATTAAAGCGATTGTTTGTAAAGGATTCGATGCCGCAAATGGATTGGCGGGGTAGTTGCCGTTTGCGTCAGGATGCAGCTGCGCGAAGCCCGGAGTAGATGATAATGCAATTCCAGTTGTGACACCGGCATTATCATTGCCAAAAATACCTCTGTCTGAAGATGAATGAATATAATTAGTACTCACCCCTAATTTTATGTGATCGGATATTTTATGATCGACGTTCAGGCGAACATTGGTGTTGTTATAACCGGTACGGTCCACCAGTCCGTCTTCGTCTTTATGGCCAACGGAGAAGTAAAAACCAGTTTTTTCGTTAGCGCCATTTACACTTAAAACAGTATTTGATGTAAAAGGAGTGTTGTCATAGATTTCCTTTTCATAATCATAGATTTCTCCTTTCGCATTGGCATCGTTGAACATCTTGGTTAATGTTGCGGGATCACCCGGCAGGGTCGCCGCGGTTTCGGCAGTAAATTGCCTTACGCCCAGTAATTTTATAGGCCTTAAAAAACCAAGATCCTGTGACAGTGTAACGGCAGTTTTGCCTTGTTTGCCGCGTTTGGTAGTGATGATAATTACACCACCAGCAGCTTTCGAACCATAAATAGCCGCCGCTGACGCTCCTTTTAATATTTCGATATCATTAATATCCTCTATTCTCAGGTCGGCAATACGGCCGGAGGGATTATCCTGGTTAGAAGTTGCTCCGCTGGTACCGGCAGACGTTACTGCGTTTAGGCCCCCGGAAGTAGCCGTATTATCTACAAAAACGCCATCTACCACATACAAGGGCTGTGTATTACCGTACACCGAAGTTACCCCGCGCAGCTTCACCGATATACCACCTCCGGGCGCACCCGAATTAGCGTTAATGTAAGCTCCGGGAATTTTGCCTTCCAGTGCGGCGTCAAAAGTTTGGGCGGGTGCCGTTCCGCTTAACTGATTTGGACCGATAACGGCAACCGCATTGGCCAGGTTTTGCCTTTTAACGGAAGTCGATAAGCCGGTTACCACGACCTCGTCGAGCCGTGATACGTCGCCGGCCAGGTTTACATTGAGGCTTGTTTGACTGCCAACGTCAATGGTTTGTGTTTTATAACCGATCGCACTGATCGTAAGTACTGCGTTGGACGGCACATTAATCGTAAACGCACCATTGCCGTCGGTAGCCGCTGCCTGCGAACCATTTTTAACAAGGACCGTTGCGCCGGGAACCGGGATATCTTTACCAGTGGTAACTGTACCGGTAAGCGTTCTATTCTGTGCAAAAAGAATGGCAGGTATAAGGGTTAGTACCAACCAGCCTATTTTGAAGAGTAATTTATTTCTCATTGTTGGGTTTTGGTTTAATAGTATTAGTTAGTTAATCAGGACTAGTAATTAGTGTTCTTTATGATGAGCTGCTGGCTGAGGGTTAGTTGCGATATGATTGCCGTAGCCTGTTTCGGCCACTTGTTTCGCTCGCAGCGGGTAAGATGACATGTCCGTTGGCGTGGTGGTTGCCAGCCCGTCGACATAGCGATTAAACAGGCAAAAGGCTGCCGCGATAAGCACCGTATCATGGATATCCCGGTCGGTCGCACCTTCAGCTTTGGCTGCTTCAACCTGCTCCGTGGTTACGAATTTGCCGCCCTTTTGCACACTGCCGGCGATGGTCAGCAAGGCTTTTAGCTTATTGGAAATAGGAGCGTTGCTAAAATCTTTTACTACTTGCTCCACCAATTCGGTGTCGCCGTTCAAATAGCAAACTGCTATGGCGGCATGCGAATGCTGGCAGTAAAAGCAGTCGTTTAAATAGGATACATAGGCGCCAATCAGCTCGCGGTCGGCCATGCTCAGGCTGTCGTTGCTGCGGAGTAGTATGTTGGCGATTTGACCTAAGGGTTCGCCAATTTCAGGACAAAAAGCCAGCAGCGAACGCATACCAGGAAGGTCCTTGTCTAAGTTGATATGAGGCATAATTTTAGATTTATGTGTTAATTGAGGATTATCTAACAGTACTTACTGAGCGCAAAAGGCGGCGAATTTTAATCATCGGTGTTATCTCTGGAAAAAATGAATCGTATTGCTGGCAGCGCATCCGGCGGTGTTGGAAATGAAACTTTATAATTCCAGCCTAAACTGCTGAGATAAGTAAAACACGCTGATAAGGTCTTGAGGTTTTCTACCTTTCTGGTTTTCTCTATCAAAAGTGAATCTTTTTTCGGGAGATTATCTTCAGCTGCTTTTAAGTCGATTTTGGCCACACCACCATCAAATTTTACTTTAGTCGAATTGTTATAGCTATACCGAAAATACAATTCGCAATAACTCTGAGATTTTACTTGTCCGTGGGCTGCCGGTTTGAAAAACGCCAGACACAGTATGATGTATAGCGAAATACATTTAATATTCATGATAAAATAAGGTATTGATTTAAACTTGCCGAAACGGCATAGGCTTACCAGCTCCCTGAGAAGGAGTTTTTTATATACAATTGGTTGTAGTAAAGATATTAAAACCGGCTTATTATTATAATTTCATGAAACTTTTTTTGCATGGCGTTGAAAACTTATCGAGCAACGTTACAACGATCCTCATATCGATAGTTGTTATATATTCATAGCGCCTTCATTCGGTTGACATTGTGCTATCTATAATCTGGAAGGTATTTTAGCCGAACAAAATACTTTGCTGGAAACCTGATTTACCGATAAAGAAGAAATCACGTTAGAAAGACTGGTATCCCTCGCGGGAGATTTGAAAGGTACCGTCAAAATATCTATAATTACTAGCAGACTTTTGAATGTTCCATATTATAATCTGCAACGTATTTTTAAATATAAATAACTCGATCATTCTTTCGGTTAATTTAACTTTATATCATCAATATCAATTTTAAATTAATACTCTTTTCGTTTAGAATTTCACCAGCAAAAGCCCGCCGTTGCCAGTACAAAAGGTTTAGTAAGTGCGCTGCCTAATACAGCATACTTCGCTTATTGTTAGGGCCTATGGGTATTTATTTACGCAAAGTAACTTTTGATCAGGCTTATAGGGTGCCTTACCGCTATAAGCCAAGCTCCGCATTCATACTGGCTTTCTTTTGCCTGCTTTTCAGCTTCCAGGCATCAGCCGCTGTTATTGTAACCCTTACCCCGAAGAATGGCACCTGTCCCGGTAACGGTTCCATAACTGTAACAACCAGCGGAACCACTGGCTCGGTACTGTATGCTATAAAGCGGAATGGAGATGCTGATTTTTCGCCACAGCAGGCAAGTAATGTATTTGCAAATCTTGCTTCCGGTAATTATATAGTTGCTGTTTATGATGAGTCAGGAATATCATCGTCAAGTCCGGCAATTCTAAGCAATAAAGCCTATACGCCGGTAACGGTAAAGTCAATCACGCCAGGAAACCGCATTGTTACAGCCTGCAACGATGACGCAAGTATCGATCTGGAAATAAGCGGCGGAAATGCACCCTATACCTATCACCTGAAGAATGGCCCGAGTACACCTGCTGACATTGTTTCTTCCGATCAGAAAGCGGCGTTCCTTCAGTTGACGAGCGGCACCTATGCGGTGGATATTACGGATGCCTGCGGCAATACGATTACTGCCAATAATATTACGGTCACTTCCAAATACAATCTTCAGGGTATAACATTAAGCAGTTTTGAGATAGCGGGAACAACGCAAAGCAGTACCGGTTGCGATCTGAGCTTTTACTTTTCCGTTGCCAACGTAACGCTGAAGGATATCAGTGGAAACATAATTTTTGAACGAAACGGGAAAAATATGCCAGGTGGATACCCGGTAGATATACGGGTAGAATATCCATCCGGCTCCGGGATATACACGCCATGGGCCAATATTTTTACGACATTTAACATACCTGGCGATCAATATTTTCCGGCAAACGGCACATACAGGGTTCAGTTCCGGCATCCTTGCGATCCGGGCGCTGTTCTTACCTCGCCTGAGTATAATTTTATATATCCCTATTCCTCCATCGGCGGTTATTGTGCGCCTTCAGTTGTTCGAAATTTTAGCAGCTATAACTGCGGCCCTGTCGACATACGGATTAAACATACAACCAGTACAGCTGAGCGGACCTTTACCTGGAATGATAACAATAATTCATACCCGCTGAACCTTAGCGGTCTTCCAGCAGGAACTTATAATGTGTTTATAACAACTGAAAATGGAACCTATCAGAGCAATAACATAAGTACAACCACAGCGACTACTGTAAGCATGGCTTTTATTTACAATTATATCAGTACGCTGGGCTGCGATTTCACAACCGGGGGCATCAGATCTTATGGTATTCCGGTAGATAATACGGTTCCGATTACTTATTCCATTGTTTCAGGGCCGGTATCCAGGCCTTCGGTTACCAGCACTGCAGATAAGAACCCGATCTGGAACGATCTGCCCGGAGGAATTTACAGGATAGGTTTTAAGTTCGGTGACTGTAATTATTCAGAAAGAGATTTTACGTTAACGATGCCTTTCGGCGGATTTAATGCCGGCGAAGTTTCTTATGTGCCGGGCAGCGCGTGCGGAAAATATAAGCTTACAGGGAAGGGTTGGTACCTGGCACCGGATGGAGGTATATCTAACAAAACTGATACGTATGGTGTGCGGATATTTGACAGCTCAAATAAAAATATAGGAACTGTTCAAAATATACCGAACAATACAGATTATACTTCCACACTTGAAGTTGGCCCCGGAACTTATAAATTAACTTACATGAATTCCGTCAATTCAAAGGAGGTTTGTCATTACCTGGAACGTACTGTTACCATTCCTCCTTATCAGCCTGTATCGGTGAATGTTGGGAAATCAGGCGGTGTAACCTGCGATAACGGTGTCGGTGAGCTGCATATTGAAGCACAGGGTGGAAGCGGTAAAGCGCTTACTTATCGGATCAAGCCCAAGGGAGCCTCTGATGCTAGTTATACTGCTTACCAGTCGTCGCCCGATTTTCCGGGCAGCGCGGCAGGTGAATACACCGTCCAGATTGCCGATGCCTGTGGATACTCCACTACCCAAAATTTAACCCTGATACGAACCACTTCTGTTTCGAGTGTAAGTATATCAGGCGCTGATACTGTCGGGAGAACCGGTGTTGCCTGCCAGGGAAATACAGTCGGGCTAACGCTGAATATCATCGGAAGATCGTCCAACGTTCAATGGACAAAACCCAACGGAAGCAGAGTCGCTAACGCTATTTTAACGATTGCAAACTTCTCAGCAGCAGATGAAGGCAGGTATAACGTGTCTTACGAATCGGGAGGTTGCGTCCGCAGTGATTTCGTCACACTTTCGCTAAAGCCAAAACCTGCCCTTACCACTACACTTACTCCGCCGGATATATGCAGCGGTTCTACCTTTATTTATACACCGCAAAGTTCTATTCCGGGATCTATAATTAAGTGGACACGCGCGGCCGTTCCAGGAATCGATCAGCCTGCAAGCAGCGGGACCGATGGTGTCAATGAAGTTTTAATCAATTCGACAGCCGGTGCGCTAAACGTAATCTATCAATTTACCACATCTTACAATGGCTGCGAAAATGTGCAGCAAGTCGTGGTAAAAGTTAACAGGAAAGCTGTTGCTGCTGACATCTTATTACCGGATGCATCAATCTGCACGGGCGCTACCGCTGTTTTAAATGCAACTGCTGCCGGTGTTGTAAATCCCGTATTTACCTGGTACAGCGATGCCGCATTGAATACCCCAATTTTTACAGGTCCATCATTTACAACACCCACTCTTAATACAACCACACAATATTATCTAACCGTTAGCGGCGATGGTGTATGTGCGAACGATGCCGCGGGCGCGCGGATAGTTACAGTAAATGTTAACCGGAAAGCAGTTGCTGCTGATATCCAGATTAATAACCCGTCGATTTGTTCCGGCAGTTCTGCTAACCTGGTTCCCTCCGCCACAATTGCTAACGCACGTTTTAAATGGTATGCGGATGCGGCGTTAACACAGCTTTTGAGTGACCAGGATTCTCTTCAAACTCCGGTTCTGTGGACGAGCAAAACATACTATGCAACTGTAACTGGGACCGGTGTTTGCGAGAATGAGCCGGGCAGTGCAAAGGCGGTGACTGTAGTAGTGAAGCCGAAATCAGTAAGCAGCGACATTGTGGTCAATAACGCAACGATTTGCAGCGGCGCCAAAGCGACATTGACTGCGAACAGCCAAGTCGCCGGTGCGGCGTTTGAATGGTACAGTGACGCCGGATTAACGAATTTCCTGAGCGAGGGTTCCGTCTACACCACCGGAACATTATTCTCTACTACTACTGTTTATGTCACCGTAAAGGGATCGGCGCAATGCGCTAACGCACCGGACTCAGCAAAAGCTGTTCAGGTCATAGTTAACAGAAGAGGACAGGCCTCCGACATTTCGGGAACTAACGATGCACTGGTCTGCAGCGGTGACGCCACTACTCTGCAATTCAGTAGTACAATTCCTAACGCTGCACTTAAAATTTATGATACCCCGCAGATGAATACTGCACTGGCGACAGGAAACGGTAGTCTTACTTATAACACTCCGGTATTAAATGAAAGTACCACGTATTACGTAACCGTGAGTGGTGATAATGTTTGCGAAAATTTAAGTGCGAACGCTAAGCAAATTACCGTTACGGTAAATAAAAGGGCCGCGGCCGCTGATCTGAACGTTGAAGGTGCACGCCTTAGCTGTACCAACGAAACGGCAACCCTCACAGCTTCGAGCACGTTAACAGATCCTCATTTCAAATGGTACTCGGATGCCTCGCTGCAAACCCTTGTAGGTGGCGAAGCAGCTTTTACTACACCTCCCTTAGCACAATCCACTACTTATTATGTCACTGTTAGGGGCGCCGGTGTTTGCGAAAGTACGCCTCAAACTGCAAAAGCGGTTACCGTAGAAGTTAGCGCGGCGGGAGCTTCACCAACCGTGATCATTCCGGGCACAACCATTTGCCAGGGCGAGGCAACCATTATTTCGGCAAGCAGCAATTTGAAAAACCCGGTTTTTACGTGGTATGCTGATGCTGGCCATACGGATCCGCCGCTGTATACCGGCAAAGTTTTCAGCACACCAAACCTGAACAACACGGCGACGTACTATGTAGTGGTGACCGGAGACGGCGTGTGTGATAATGTATCTGCTCCGACAAGGATTCTCGTAGAAAAAGAGGTGACAATAACAGTCAGTCGCCGGGCAGCTGCCGCTGATATAACTGTTCCGGCGGCTACCGTCTGCAGCGGCGAAGAGGCAACTCTTTCGGCAAGCAGCACAACAGTCGGTTCTCCCGTTTTCAGTTGGTATGCCGATCCTCAACTGAATACCTTATTAAGTTCCGGTCCCACTTTTGAAACCGGCGCGTTAACTTCCAACACAACGTATTATGTAACCGTACAGGGTGCAGGCGTTTGCGAGAATCCCGTACCGACGGCATTGCCTGTAACCGTTACCGTAAATCGACATGCAGTTACTGCGGACATCCTGGCGCCGAATGTCGCTGTCTGTTCGGGGTCATCAGCTACGCTAAATGCTATAACAACAACGGTAACCAACCCGGTATTTAACTGGTATACAAATAGCAATCTTGATCCAGCTTCTCTAGTATTCACTGGTCCGGATTTTACAACTCCTGTTCTTACTGGTACCACTTATTATTATGTGACAGTTAGCGGCGATGGTGTTTGTGCGAACGTGGTTCCCAACGTGAAGCAGGTGCAGGTAACCGTTAATGCCATTCCGAACCTGGTGGTAAATGCGGTAACAAAAATTAACTGCAATAGCTTTTCCGATGTTCCGCCCACATTTAACCTGACAGACCCGGGTTTAACTGCAGGAAGTGACGAGGGTATATTGTCTGTTTGGCGAAACCCCGACGGCACCGGTATTGTACCTATGCCGCATGATGTTTTTATCCCCGGAACTTATTATATCAAGCTAACGAACGATAAAGGTTGCAGTGTCATCAAACCGGTCGTTGTGCCTGCTATCGTGAAACCCAAACTGGTTATTACTAATCCTGCTGCAGCCTGCACAGGTGAAGCAGTAAACTTAACACTTCCTGCCATCATCGCCGGAAGCGATCCGAATCTTGCATTCTCTTATTTCTCAGATCCGGCGCTGCTGAATCAAACTTCTAATCCATCAGGAGTTTCCGCGGCAGGCATTTATTATATCCAGGCGAAAGCAAATGATGGAAGCGGTTGCCCGATCGTGAAGCCGGTGAACGTTTCATTTAATGAAGTGCCTATATTAACCATTAATCAGCCGGCAGCCGTTTGCGCTCCGCAAGCTGTTGATCTTACCGCCGCCACCATTACATCAGGAAGCGATGCCGGTACGAAAACTTACTGGCTGGATGGTACAGCCAGCACAACACCTTTAACAAATCCCGCCGCTGTTACCCAAAGCGGAATTTATTATATCAAGTTGACGAATGCCAGCGGTTGTTCGGACGTTCAGTCTGTTACCGTTACTATTCACCCGCAGCCTGTTTTGGTTATTACCAACCCAGCGCCGGTGTGTTCGCCTCAAACAATTAATCTAACCGCCGCCGGAGTAACAGCAGGCAGTAGCGGTGGCTCGGCATTTCACTATTGGCTTGATGCCGCCTCGACCCAGCCTCTGGCTAGTCCGCAAGCCGTGACAGCCAGCGGAACTTATTACATCTCATACCAGAACGAAGAAGGCTGCCAGGTAGTGAAACCAGTTTCGGTAGTCGTCACACCGGGAACGACGGCCGCTGATATTACTTTAGCCGACGCAAGTATTTGTTCCGGCACTGTAGCTACTTTAACCGCAAGCAGTACTTCGGTTACTGCTCCCGTTTTCAGGTGGTATACCGATGCTTCCCTCACCAGCCTCAGGTTTACAGGAGCTACTTTTACCACCGGCGCCTTAAACGCAGATACGACCTATTTTGTAACAGTAAGCGGAACTGGAGTTTGTGAAACACCGGCAGGTGAAGCGAAAGCAGTGAATGTCACCGTGCAGCGCAGGGCCATCAATGCGGATATAACATCGGATGGAAAAGCGATTTGCTCCGGAAGCAGCGTTCAGCTGGACGCCTCGGCTGCAGGAATAAACAGTCCTATATTCAAGTGGTACGCCGACGCCGCTTTAACACAGCCGTTAGCGACGGGAGCTGATTTTACTACACCTGTGTTATGGGCGAACAGTACTTATTATGTAACCGTTAACGGCACTGGTGTTTGTGAGAACAGTCCAAATACGGCAAAAGAAGTTGTTGTTACTGTTAACCGCAAAGCTTTGCCGGCAGATATTATTGCCAATGATGTGCAGACTTGCAAAGGTTCAACAGCTTCGATCTCAGCGAGCAGCACCATCCCCGGAGCCGTATTCTCCTGGTATAGCGATGCGGCACTCACGAATTTTTTAAGTGAAGGACCGGTTTATACTACCAATGCTTTGATTGCTAACACTACTTATTATGTGACGGTAAGGGGGACGGGAATTTGTAATAATGCGCCTGATTCTGCGAAAGCGGTTCAGGTAGTAGTCAATCGTCACGGGATTGCCGCCGATATCACTGGCAGCGGCAACGCAACTGTTTGTAACGGAGATCCGGTATCGCTTAATTTCAGTACCCTTATTCCTGGTGCGACAATAAAATTATATAGCGATGCCAATCTAACTACACTGCTAAGCAGCGCCACTGGCACACTTGCTTACACAACACCTCCTTTAGCGGCAAGTACAAGTTATTATGTAACGGTAAGCGGTGACGGAGTGTGTGAAAATCTTAAACCCGATACGAAACAGGTTAACATCACGGTAAACGACCGGGCAACGACGGCTGATTTGACCGTTACGGATGCCAGCCTAACCTGTACCAACGAGCCGGCGACTTTGTCTGCTTCCAGTACGCTGGAAAATCCACAATTCAATTGGTATTCGGATGCCGGATTACAAACTAAGGCAGGCACGGGCGCTACGTTTATTACGCCGCCGCTGGCCCAAACTACAACCTATTATGTAACGGTAAGCGGTACCCGTGTTTGTGAAAGCAGTGCGGCTGCTGCAAAACCTGTAACTGTGAATATTAATGCTTCGACGTCCACACCAACGCTCATCATTCCCGGCGCTGTTATCTGCGAGGGTGAGGCGGCAACCTTATCGGCAGCAAGTAACCTGAAGAACCCCGTTTATAACTGGTATGGTGATGCCGCTCATACAGCGCCTGCATTGTTTACCGGGAAAACAATTACCACGCCGGCGTTGAATGCGACAACCACTTATTACGTGGTAGCTGTCGGTGATGGAATATGCGACCAGGTAGGCGGACCTGCGGCGCTTCAGGTGGAGCAAACGGTAACAGTAACCGTTAATAAGCACGCAGTTGCAACTGATATCGTTGCTGATGATCAAACCATTTGCAGCGGGAGCCGGGTTACCTTGGCGGCCAGTAGCAGCACGGTTAATGCGGCTGAATTTAAATGGTACCAGGATGCCGCCTTAACACAATACCTGGCGACAGGGCCAACATATACTACTGCTTCACTGACCGCCACAACTACTTACTATGTCACCGCGGGTTCAGCCGGAGTTTGTGAAAACAAGCCAAACGAAGCGAAAGTCGTTACAGTGACGGTCAGCCGTAGTGCGACAACATCAGATATTAATCTGGCTGACGTTACTACTTGTCCCGGTACGCCTGCCACACTTGTTGCACAAACAAGCACAGTCAGCAACCCGGTATTTAACTGGTATCAGAGCAACGATTTGGCAACACCCATCTTTACCGGACCTGGCTTTACTGCTCCGGCTTTGCTTTCATCCGCCACATATTTCGTAACTGTATCGGGCGATGGTGTATGCGCGAATAAACCCGGCGATGCCAGATCTGTGGTGGTATCGGTAAACAAGCAATCTGTCGCTGATGATATTGAAGTTGCAGCTGATGCCGTTTGTGCGGGATCGGCAGCGGAGCTAAGAGCAAGCAGCAATACGATAACAGCGCCGGTTTTTAAATGGTATGCCGATACCTTGTTGTCCACTCTGTTATTTACCGGTCCGACGTATACTACTGCTCCGCTTACTGCCGAAACTACTTTTTACGTAACGGTCAGCGGTACCAATGTATGTGAAACGTCAGCGGATAATGCGAAACCTGTTACTGTTAAATTGAACAGGCTTGCGACAGCATCAGACATTCTTGCAGCCGATGCGAATATTTGTAACGGCAGCAGTACGCTTCTTGCGGTTAGTACAAATGATGTTTTAGACCCGGAATTTAACTGGTACGCCGATGCCGCTTTAACTCAATACCTGCATACCGGACCTGATTATCTGACGCCGGTTCTGACAGCTCCAACCGACTATTATGTAACACTGAAAGGTGACAGTGTATGCGCCAATGCCGTTGGTACCGCCAAAATTATACATGCAGATGTTAACCGCCTCGCCACATCCGCTGATATCAGCTCCGCGGATCAGGTTATCTGCGCCGGAAGCACGGCTACTTTGCAGGCTTCATCTACGACGGTTGCCAACCCGGTTTTCAACTGGTATGCCGATGCAGGGTTGAGTCAGTACCTGGGAACCGGTGCGCAGTTCGCGACAACGGCCTTAAATTATTCAACTATTTACTATGTGACGGTTAGCGGCAGCGGCGTTTGCGAAAATGCAGCCAATAATGCCAAAGCGGTTAACGTAACCGTGAATCCCCTCGCAACTGCGTCAGATATAGCGATCACTGATGTTATTACCTGTTCGGGAGATGCACTGACTCTAACTGCAACAAGCAGTAAGATCCCCAATCCTGAGTTTAAATGGTACGCGGACGAAGCCTTGACATCGTTGCTCTTTACCGGTTCAGCTTATCAAACACCTGCCTTAACTTCCAGTACCAGTTACTTCGTCACCGTAAGCGGCACAGGTTTCTGCGCAAACACGCCGCGAACAGCCAAGAAAGTTACGGTGACAGTTCAGGCTCGTACAGCATCGACTGATCTAGTTGTAAACGATCAGGCAATATGCGCCGGTTCCTTCGCTATTTTAAACGCATCCAGTGTTACTATTAATAGCCCGGTATTTAGATGGTATGCGGATAATTCATTAAGCAACTTGCTGCACACCGGTGATATGTATCAAACCCCGGCACTCAACACCGACGCTACTTATTACGTCACCGTCAGCGCACCGGGCCTTTGTGAGGCTGCTGCCGGCAGCGCTAAGCCGGTACATGTGAGCATTAAGCGAAATGCTGTTGCGAGTGACATAACAGCGGCCAACCAGGTTATATGTTATAATACCGCAACTAAAGTAACGGCTTCAAGCGGTACGGTTCAATCTCCTGTATTCAGGTGGTATGCCGATGCTGCGTTAACTTCCTTGATATATATTGGAACAGAACTGACCACACCAAATTTACGCGATACGAAAACGTATTACGTAACTGTAAGCGGGAACAGTGTTTGTGAAAATGTTCCGGGCAGCTCCTTCCAGGTGTCGGTTGTTGTTAACCGCAGGGCAATACCTGCTGATATCACAGCGAGCGATCAACAGGCTTGTATCGGAAACAATGTGGTATTAAGTGCATCGAGTGCGATTCCGGGCGCCCAGATAAAATGGTATTCCGATTCAAAGTTGACCAACTACCTGGCGAGCGGTCCGGAATACAGCACAGCCGAGCTAACCTCGACTTCCACTTTTTATGTGACGGTAAGCGGGAATAATGTATGTGAAAATGCACCGGACGAAGCGAAAGCTGTAAAAGTAAATGTTAACCGTTTCGGCCGGCCAACCGATATCAGCGGCAGCGGAGATGCGGTTGTTTGCAGGGGAGAGGTGAGCACCATCAATCTTACTACAACTGTGGGCAATCCAACTATTCGGTTATACAATGACTCAAGGCTCACATCCCTGGTGGCGAGCGGAAGCAGCATTCAATACATTACACCTGCACTTAACTCTAACGCCATATTTTACGCAACCGTTAGCGGCGATGGCATTTGCGAAAACCTGCCCCTAACAGCAAAAGTAATTGAGCTGAAGGTAAACGACGTTGCGCAACAATCAGATTTAAGCGTTTCCGATCTCAGCATCACCTGTACTAACGAACCAGCAACGCTAACCGCTTCGAGCACGTTAACAAACCCGGTATTCAAGTGGTACGGTGACGCGAACCTGCAAACAGCAGTGGGCAGCGGCGAATCATTTACCACACCACCATTGTCTCAAAACACTACCTACTACGTTACGGTAAGAGGGGACGGGGTTTGCGAAAGTTCGCCTTCTGCCGCGAAACCCGTTACCGTGCAGGTGAGCGCCTCTTCAACCGAGCCAACACTACGACTTAGTAATGTTATCATCTGCGCCGGCGAAGCCGCCGAATTGTCTGCGGCAAGCAATCTGAAAAACCCGGTTTATAAATGGTATGCTGATGCCGCCCATACCCAACTTGTTTACACAGGGAGTGTTTACAGCGCGCCTGCACTGACTAACACGACTATATACTATATCGTTGCGACAGGAGATGGTGTTTGCGGAAGTGTTTCCGCGCCAGCTAATCTCAGCCTTAACGGAACAGCTACAGTTACCGTTAACCGCAAAGGTATGCCTGCCGACATTTCCGTTAACGGCCAGGAAATCTGCAGTGGAGGCGTGGCAACATTAACTGCAACAAGTACAACGATCGCGGAAGCCGAATTTAAATGGTATGCCGATGCCGGGCTTGCCAACTACCTGGCGACCGGGCCAACTTATACGACTGGCTCTTTAACCAGCAATACCACTTACTATGTAACCGTTAACGCAAGCGGTGTTTGCGAAAGTCTAAATGGACAACCTGTTACGGTAAATGTGATACGGAATGCTGTGCCATCGGATATTATTGCTAAGGACACCATCGTTTGTTACGGAAACATAGTAACACTTCATGCAACTACCACTACGATTAGCAACCCGGTGTTTAAATGGTATGCCGATGCGCGTTTAACGCAATTACTGTTTACCGGGCCTGATTATCCGACATTGCCACTGCTGGTCCGCTCTACAACTTTTTACGTAACCGTTCAGGGTAATGGTGTTTGTGAGAACAGGGCGTTTACAGCTAACGAGGTAACAGTTACAGTTACACCGTTCCCTGGAAACCTAAACCAGGTCGCTGTGTCGGCTTCAAACTTCATTGCTACGCTTGGTTCAACAGTAACGCTTAGTGTTCCACCTTCAGCGAATCTTTACCTGTGGGATAAGGACCGGCAGATTCTTCCCGGCGTAACCGGCAATAGTTATGTTATTTCTTCTTTCAAAAAATCCGATGCGGGAAGGTACCTGGTTGCCTCTATCAACAAAGTGCCTTGCGATAATGTGGTTCGATTAGATACCTTCCTGGTTTATCTGCGTGATTTCTCAACATGGAAAACCGTTACAGATGCAAACGGTGATGGAAAGGCGCAACCTGGAGAAATACTCACCTATACCATCCATGTAAAAAATACTGGAACCATCAAGCTTAACACATTAACTGTATCGGATCCGCTTCCGGCTATGACGGCGTACGTAAACGGCGGCACATTCAGCAATAACCAGGTAACGTTTACAGACGCAGGTTTGAACGTTGACGAAGAACGTACATACATTTTCAGCGTTAGAGCATCGGATGCGCCGACTCGAGCAAGCGCAATAGCCAACCAGGCAATTGTTAAAGCGGATAGTCTTGAAAAGCCGACGGGCTGCGGTGAAGCCAATCCCAATGCAAATTGTGAAACAGAAATTCCGGTCGATGTTATTTCGGAAGTCAAGCTGATTACCTGGAAAACGGTAAGCGATGCCAGCGGCGATGGCAAGGCACAACGGAGCGAAGTGCTGACTTACACCGTGCATATACGCAATACTGGTCTGGCATCAATCAACTCAATTGCCGTTTCCGATCCGTTACCAGTAGGAACAGCTTACGTTTCGGGTGGTACGTTGAATGGAAATAATATACAGTTCCTGGTTCCGGGACCCTTGGCTCCTAATGCGGAAACATCCGTAAACTTTAGCGTGAAAGTAAACGACGATGTCAGTATTCCAACGATCAGTAACCAGGCATTGGTAACTGTGGACACACAGACTTTTCCAACCGGTACGAAATCGGATGGAAGTAACCAGGATCCGGTAATTACGCCAGTGCAAAATCTGGCAGACCTGAGCATCGTTAAAACTCAGGCAGCAGAGAAAATTTACATTGGTGATCAGTTCGAATACCAATTAACTGTAACTAATAACGGACCAGACGACGCAAGAAATGTGACGATAACGGATGTTCTGCCTTTGCAGGTAGATTATATTCCCCTGCCAACAAGCCCCCGCCAGGTCAATTACGATCCGGCAACACGTACGCTGATCTGGATACTGGGCACACTGGGATCGGGCGAAAGTACTTCAGCCGGCATCACGGTGCAAGCGCGACTACAGGGAACAGCAATGAATACTGCTACCATAAGCACAACTGACCAGGATCCGGAAATCTCCAATAATTCATCAACGGTACAAAAGGAGATATCCGGCATGTTCATTCCAAATGTTATCACGCCAAATGGGGATAACCGGAACGATAGGTTTGTAGTTAAAGGCGTAGATCCGACTCAGGGAATGGCAATTAGAATATATAACCGCTGGGGAAATGAAGTGTATCACCAGGATAACTATAAAAATGACTGGGACGGCTCGCAGCTGAATGAAGGAACTTATTTCTATTTACTGACGATCGGTACCGGGCAAAATGCGAAGGTGTATAAAGGGTGGATACAATTGCTGAGGTAAGAGAACTGACCCGGACAAAACAGCTATGACCTGTTGTATACATTTAAGCTATATTCCAGACACAAATGCCGCCATACTTTCGAACACAACCAGCTGCAACCGATCGACCATCCTTAACGCGGCATTTACCTGGTCAGCGCTAACAATCCAATCGCCGGCGTAACGCCCTTTTAAATAAGCTTGATCCAGTAGTTTTACTAATTCCCAGTCAATCGCTAAAGAAACGTACAGCGACGGCAGGTAATATCCGGCGCAGCGCAGCAATATACGTATCTCATGCGAACGTTTCGCCCTTTCGCAAAAAGAAGAGATCACCGCCCGCAAAGCCAGCTCGGCAGATTGGTGCAGCATGAACATAGTAAGGGGCAGGTTACTTACATTGTTAAAATAAAACCAAGCGCCTTCCGAAAAACTGATAGAACGCTCAAATGCATGGTCAAAGCTACGCCTGGCTTTTAGCAAAACAAGCTCCTTTAGTTCAGTTGAGAAATCCGGCAAGGGTATTAATCCGGTATCGAATAAGAGATTCTTTTGGATACATACAAATGAATAAAATGGATGCCCGCTTCGCAACTGGCGAATCAGCCAATCCGAACGATGCAGCATACAACTCAAAGCCGGCTGGCCGATTATGGCAAAATCTAAATAAGGCTGGAGCTCATCGAAAGTAAGCGTGCAATTATCCGGCAAGACGATTATAAGGAGAGTCTGTTCCGGCTCATCAATAAGTTGCTGTTTAATCCGGAAGATCTTGTCCGGTCTTAGCGTTTCAATAATCAGGCGGATGAAGGATGGTGGTCCAGCAATTTGCGCGTTTATCGGTTTTAGTGAAGTGTTTTGAAGTTTCATAAAAGAAGATTTCACGATTTAAATATATAATACATGTATTATATATGCAATCATTTTGTTCTATTATTTAGGCTTAAATGAAAAGCCAGGAACGCACTACCGATATTGAACAATATGTAATCGACTTTGTAAGGAAACTAAGAGCTGATCATAACTTAAACCAGGAAGATATAGCAACAATTATCGGATCATCTCAGGCATTTGTTGCGAATATCGAAAGTTCAAAAAGCAGAGCTAAATATAATTTGAACCACATTAATTTACTGGCAGATCATTTTGGCATATCACCGCAGAAATTTTTGCCGGAAAAAGCTGTGTAAAATTTTTACCCTTAATTCTCGGTTGATCCCTCATTATCAGGCGCTTGGATCAACCCGCTTTCGATGCAGCACATTCCCGTTATTGTTACATTCTTCTGAACGGTTTTTCCTTCAGCTGCCAGCAGCTTTACGCCGAGCAAATACTCTTTATACCCATCAGGAACAGGTAAGATGAACTCAACTTTTTCAAGCGGTTTGCTTAAAGGAATAACGGGAGTCCAGTCAACGCTGCTGGCGGTTTTCTCTTCTTCGAAATCAGCGAAGAAAGCGATCAGTCCGATGCAATATCCGTCTACAAATTTTCGCTTAAAATTCGGCGTGCTCAGTTGGAGTGTTGCGTGGATACTGCCATCTTCCACAAAAACATTTTTGGTAGTTACAGTCATCAGCCGGCTAAGCGGGTAATCCTTATGTATCTCGAAATGCCGGAAACCCTGCAGGTTCGGCGCTTCGTTGTTTTTATAATAGCCGCGGAACACCGACAGCATTCGCTGCCATAGTAAACCACCGCCAAAGTCATGGCGAAACTGGTCGATCTCCCGTTTTAATAAAGCGGCTGCCTTGTTAGCCTTTGCCAGGTTAACAGCGCTTGCCTTAAAGGCGGCGTTAATTTCAACAGGTTTATGAGTTCCCCTGGGTTTGCGGGTATGCGTGCCATAAGAGCGGCTTTCAACAATAATGTCGCCTGTTACCGTTCGTTCTGCTTTTTTTCTTGCCATTTATAAAATAATATGTATTTTAGATCATCCGACTAAAAATAACAATTTCCAGCTGTTTTCAATTCCAATTCTTCCTAACTACAGCGACGTTACAGCGACTATATAGCGTCTTTTCAGCGACCTTATAGCGATGGTTGTCCGTGCTAAAGTCGCCCTATATTCGTACTATACTCGGTGTTCATTGGGCTGGAAGGCTATTTTGCCGAACAAAGTAGCTTGCAGAACCGATGAAAAGGCCTTTGATGTAATGGGATTTTCCGGTGAGTGGGGACACGCACCGGGCTGAGAGATTTCCTTGCGTGCGGATCCCATATTGGTGGTCAGCGGAATGGTTTATTGTCGCTGTCATAAATTGCTTTCAAACCTGCGTTTCCTGCACTACCCGATTCCTCCCTCGAGGGAGGTTAGGTGGGTGACGTTACTG
>NZ_WVHT01000017.1 GCF_009834875.1 Hufsiella arboris
TGAACAATTCGCACAGGGCGTATGATTTTTTAAACAGAAACCGTATTGCAGGTTATTAATGATTGAAATCTTTCTCCACCCTGTTATTTCTCCCGCGAAATAGTAAATTTGCTTTGAATGAGCTTCCTTTTTCCGGCATTTCTTATCGCTTTAGCAGCTGTCGCCGTTCCGGTTATCATCCACCTGTTTAATTTCCGCAAGTATAAAAAGGTTTATTTTACCAATGTAAGGCTGCTTCAAAATATCGAGCAGCAAACATCTTCCAGCAAATCACTTAAACGATGGCTGATACTGGCCGCCAGAGTTCTGACAATTATCTTTTTGGTGCTGGCTTTTGCCAAGCCTTTCATCCCCGGCGAGCAATATAAACAGCCGGAGGGCGGAAACCTGGTTAGTATCTATGTCGACAATTCTTTCAGCATGGAGGCCGTCAACCGTGAGGGAACCTTGCTTGATGAGGCAAAACGCCGGGCAAAAGAAATCGCTTCCGGCTACGGGCCCAACACTAAATTCCAGCTCTTAACCAATGATTTCGAAGGAAGGCACCAGCGTTTAGTTGATTACGACGAGCTAAAACAGCATATAGATGAGGTTAAGATCAGCGGTGCGTCAAGAACATTGCAGGAGATCGTTAACCGGCAAACCGATGCGCTTGCTAATCATTCAAATGCGAGTAAAAGCCAGTTCATCATTTCTGATTTCCAAACGTCAATGCTCGGGCGCGGGCAATCTGAACGGGATAGCATAGCAACAATTAATTTTGTCAGGCTGAAAGCCAATGAACTGCCCAATGTTTCTATAGATTCTGCCTGGTTTATTTCACCCGTTCACAGGCCTGGAAGCCGGGAGCAGTTGGTTGTAAAACTGGTTAACAATGCTGATAAAGACTCGGAAAAGATTGCCGTCCAGGTTGAAATTAATGGCTCGCAGAAAGCCGTAGGAACGATATCGGTTAAAGCAGGAGCATCAGCTAACGACACATTGAACTTCAGCGGCCTCGGCGGCGGATGGCAGCGTGGTAAAGTGAGTATAAAAGATTTTCCTGTTACTTTCGACGACCAGTTTTACTTCTCATTCCAGGTGCGGAAGAATCTTTCAGTTCTAGCGATCAATTCACAGGGAGCCAGTCCATATTTGCAGGCCGTTTATCGTTCTGATCCTTTCTTCGTTCTGCGAAACGCTAATACGGGAAATGTGAATTATTCGGGCTTATCAGCTTACCCGCTTATTATTTTAAACAATCTCGACTCTATTCCCGGCGGCCTCGCCAACGAATTAAAAACTTACGTGAGCAACGGAGGGAGTCTTTTTATTTTTCCTTCCTTAGATAACGATTTGTCGAATATCCGGCAGTTGCTTCAAAACCTGGGAACGGATCTTCCTTCAGAAATTGTCGCTAAGGAAACTAAAGCCGTCTCAATTAATCATCAGAGCAAATTTTTCAATAACGTATTCGAAAGTATTCCCCGTAATATGGATCTTCCGGTTGCTGAAAAATATATCCGTTATTCTACCGCTGTTCGTGCAAATAAACAGCCGCTGATAAATTTTGCCGGCAACGAAAGTTTGCTTAGCAGTTATAAAAGCGGCAAAGGAACAGTCTATTTGTCAGCTGTGCCGCTTGATAGCGAGGCTTCTAACCTGGCTCGACACGCCTTATTCGTGCCGGTTATGTACCAGGCCGCACTTGCAAGCGTAAATGCCGGTAGAATATCTTATAAACTTGGACAAGACCAGGTGGTGGAAATAACTAAAACCGTGTTACCGTCTAACCAAAGCTTTAAACTGCGTTCGGACCGTTACGATATTATCCCGGATGTCAGGCAAACTGAAACGGATACACGCCTTTTTATCGCCGACCAGGTTAAACAGGAGGGCTTTTACAATTTGTTTAAAGCTGACAGTCTGGTTTCGGTATTTGCTTTTAACAATAACCGCGTTGAATCGGTAATGAGCTTTATGAATGAAGGGCAGATTAAAAGCCAATTCAGCGGCAGCAAAATAAAATTCTACACACCAGAAAAAACATCTATGCAAAATGAGGTGAAAGCTGCTGAACAAGGCTCGCAATTGTGGAAAGTTTGTCTAATTTTGGCCTTGATTTTTTTAGCGGCCGAAGTCCTTCTGATCAGGTACTATCGCGTAAAAAGCTTCAAATTAAATACCATTTGATGAAATCTGCACTGCTTAAAGCTGTAACAATTCTCCATCCCGAATCTTCTTTGAACGGAAAAAAAACCGACGTATTAATTGAAAACGGTATCATTGCCGGTTTCGACGTTCCTGGTGACGAAAATACCCGGGTAATTGATTGCGCCGGAAAGTATCTTTCACCGGGTTTTGTCGACCTTAACGCCAATTTTGGCGAACCGGGCCTTGAAACGAAGGAAGACCTGGACAGCGGTATAAAAGCTGCAGCAGCCGGAGGATTTACAGCGGTCGTGGCCATGCCGAATACGCAACCTCCAGTGCATTCGAAGGCAGAGGTTTCCTACATCGTAAATAAAACTAAAAATGCTATCGTTGATGTGTTTCCGCTCGGAACAATCAGCTACAACAGGGAAGGAAAGGACCTTGCCGAGCTTTATGATATGAATATGGCTGGTGCCGTTGGATTTACAGACGGTGATAAACCTGTTACCGATTCGGGGCTGATGAGCCGAGCCTTATTGTACGCAAAAGGTTTCAACGGTTTGGTTATGTCATACGCGGAAGATTCATTGATCGCAGGTAAAGGTAAAATGAATGAGGGCGAAGTAAGTACTTACCTCGGTATGAAGGGCATTCCGTCGCTTGCCGAAGAAGTAATGATTGTCCGCGATATATTTCTCGCCGAATACAATGATTCAAAAATTCATTTTTCTACAATTTCGACGGCTAAGAGTGTTGAATTAATACGGGAAGCAAAAAAGAAAGGTCTAAAAATAACCTGCGATGTTGCGGCTCATAATCTGGTTTTTTCTGACGAAGCTGTTAGTGGATTCGACAGCCATTTCAAGGTAAAACCTCCGCTGAGAACTCAAAAAGATATAAAGGCACTTATCGCCGGACTTGAAGACGGAACGATCGACGCAATCGTTTCCCAGCATACGCCGCACGAAATTGAGCACAAAAATGTGGAGTTTGAAATTGCATCCTATGGTATAATCGGTTTGCAGACTGTTTTGCCTTTACTGGTAAAAGCAGGGTTGTCGCCCGAAATGATGGTAGAAAAATTAGCTGTTGGCCCGCGGAAAATTCTTGGTAAACAAATGCCTGGATTAACAAAAGGCAGTACCGCGAACTTCGTGGTGTTTGATACAGAAAGCGAGTGGGAGTTTAACAGCGATACGAACTTTTCTAAATCGGTTAATTCACCCATGTTCGGTCAAAAACTTAAAGGAAAGGTTTCCTTAGTGGTTAATAATAATCAAACTTTAAATTTTTAATGATGGATCAAAAAGTAGAAAATGCCCTCGATGCTCTAATCAGAACATTTGGGAAGGTTGGCGATCACGATGTGACTGCTTTCAGTGATGTCGCTAAGTCAATTTTTGATTCGGAACAGGTCTTTACCGATAAAGTTGCAGCATTGGATGAAGCGGTAGACAATTCGCCGCAGCTTGAAAGTTTAAGAGAGATCTTGTTCGATCTGCTGTTGATTAATTTCTTCTCGGAAGATGTACAAAAACTTGAGGAAGACTACCTCGATTCTCCGGAATGGGAAGCCATTGAAGAAGAGACGCTGGAACGCGGTACCGAGCTGCTGAATGTTCTGCTTTATTTGAAGGAATGTGAGGATGAAGGTATTGAACCTGGTCTTGACGACTATTTAAAGGAGTTTTTGCTGGTTGATGAGGATGAATTCCAGGACGAGCATCACATTTACGAAGATGTGATAGCCAATCAAATGCTTGTGGAGAGCTCATACGAAGAAATCGCGCGTACAGCCGGAACAATTTCAGATTCATCGGAAATGAAAGAGCTGTTTTATCCGTTCATGAGTTTCTTTTATGAGCCGGAACCTGGCGAAAAAGAGTTAGAATTGTATATTAGTAAAAGTATAGAGCCCGATTTTGATGCGGCTGTTTATACTTTATTAATCAGTTATAATGCATAATTAAAAAATGGAACCATCCCTTCAAAACCTTAACAAAGCCGCGATTACCAACGGATTAATCCTGGCTGCAATCACATTTGTTATCAACGTGGTGATTTACTACGTTGCACCGTCACTAATGGGCTCAACGATGTTCGGCGTCGGTATCGGCGTAATATCGCTTGTGCTTTACATCGTTTTTACTATCGATCTGAGAAAAAAAATCGGCGGATTCTGGACCTTCAGACAAGCTTTAAAAGGAATTTTTTTGATGGCGTTTATCGCTGGCTTAACTTCGGGAATCTTACAAACGCTTTTCTACAAGTTTGTTGAACCACAGGCATTTGACAAAATCTGGTCGTTCGTTGAAACCAACCTGACAAACACTTATGACAAAATGGGAATGGATCAGGACAAAATTGACGAGGTGATTGTTAAGGTTAAAGAAAATATGCAGGCACAGTTTAATCCAACTATCGCTCAATTCTTTAAAACGCTGGCCATTGGAATACTGATTGAATTTATTATGTCGCTGATATTTGCGGCGATTTTCAAAAAGGAACAGCCTGTTTTCGCTTCTGTTCAGGAAGAAGAATAATCTAAAAAAACTCATTCGTGCAAATTTTATCAGTTAATTTGATAAAATTTGCACGTTTTTTTTGCACGCGGCTCAACGCATGCGACTAACATATACAGCACATTAATGGATATATCGGTTGTTATACCTTTATTAGACGAAGAAGAATCGCTTCCGGAATTAACCAATTGGATCCGTGAGGTGATGAATAGAAATGGATTTTCATACGAGATTATCCTGGTAGATGATGGCAGCACCGACAATTCATGGGATGTTATAGAACAGCTGAAAACCAGTCACCCGAATATCCGCGGTATCAAATTCCGGCGTAATTACGGAAAATCAGCGGCTTTGAATGTCGGATTTGAAACGGCTCAGGGAAATGTAGTTATTACGATGGACGCCGATCTGCAGGACAGTCCTGACGAAATACCTGAACTTTACCGCCGAATTGTTGACGAGCGGTTTGATATTATATCAGGATGGAAGCAAAAGCGTTATGATCCTATAACCAAGACATTGCCAACCAAGCTTTTTAATGCTGCCACCAGGCAGATGTCCGGAATTAAAAATCTTCACGATTTCAATTGCGGATTAAAAGCTTATAAAAAGGATGTTGTAAAAAGCATCGAGGTGTATGGCGAGATGCACCGTTATATTCCGGTAATCGCGAAATGGGCTGGCTTCAGGCGGATAGGCGAACAGGTTGTAGAGCACAGGGCACGCAAATACGGTAAAACGAAATTTGGTTTAAGCCGCTTTATCAATGGCTTTCTGGATCTGCTTTCAATATTTTTCGTAGGCAAGTTCGCGAAACGGCCGATGCACTTTTTCGGAACGATGGGCGTTCTCAGCTTTTTCGCTGGTATGATCATAACCATCTGGTTGATCGCTGATAAATTGGTTGATATATCACATGGCGTTAAATATCGTAATGTAACGGATCAGCCGCTGTTTTATATTGCGCTTGTTGCTATAATTGTCGGTTTTCAGTTGTTCCTTACCGGTTTTATCGCCGAACTGGTGTCCAGAAATTCAACCGAACGTAATTCGTATCAAATTGACAGGACGGTTTAAGTCATTGAATTTATTTAGTTAAACTTCCTATCATCAGATGTTTTTTTCCATAATCATCCCGCTTTATAATCGCCCCCAGGAAATTGATGAGCTTCTTCACACGCTGACACTTCAAACATACAAATCATTTGAGGTGCTGGTTATCGAAGATGGATCAAAACTGGATGCACGCGAGATCGTTGAAAAATACAAGCCACAGTTGGATGTCACTTATTATTTCAAGCAGAATGAAGGGCAGGGTTTCACACGGAATTTTGGTTTTGAGCGGGCTAAGGGTAATTATTTCGTAATATTTGATTCGGATTGCCTGATTCCGTCAGATTATCTCGAAGTAGTAAAAAAAGGAGTAGAAGAACAAAAGCTGGATGCTTACGGTGGCCCTGATGCTGCGCACGAATCATTTACAGATGTACAGAAGGCGATAAGTTATTCCATGACGTCGCCATTTACAACCGGCGGCACCCGTGGTAATAGAAAGCACATCGGACAGTTTCATCCCCGAAGTTTTAATATGGGTGTTTCCCGCAGGGTTTGGGAATCTGTTGGTGGTTTTATCCTGACCCGTTTAGGTGAGGATATCGAATACAGTATCCGTATTCATTCCAAAGGGTTTAAAATTGGATTAATACCTGATGCCGTTGTTTACCATAAAAGAAGAACAAGCTTTTTGCAATTTTATAAGCAATTGCACTTTTTCGGAAGGGCTAGAATTAACATTTATAAATATTTTCCCACACAGTTAAAAGCTGTCCATTTTTTCCCGGCGCTGTTTACATTATTTCTTATTTTCAGTATATTAGTTAATCTATTACAGCTGCCAATATCACTGTTGTGCAACATTGTTGTCGCTCTCTTTATTTTGTTAGTATTTTTCCATTCGTGGATCGTAAATAAATCGTTTAAAGTTGCATTTTTGAGCATCTTTGCGGCCTTCATACAGCTCACAGCTTACGGTTTAGGTTTTATGCAGGATTTTTGGAAGAGAGTTATCTTAAAGCATTCATGATAGATTTTTTAAAGGAAAGTAGTTTCGCCGTAAATGACGTGTTAAAAACTGCTATTGATTTACTTAAAAAGCATTACATATCGATCGCAGGTTTAGGTTTATTGATGTTTATTACATGGAATTTGTCGGAGATTCTGGCTGGTTTTATGGGTGAGATAAACTGGGGAATTAATGTGCTGATGTTTATCTTCTTTATCCTTTTTTATTTCGGATTACAACTTACCTTGTTTAAGTACATTTTGCGTCTGCTTGATGATAAGGAGGCAGGCAACGTAACGATTCGCAACTCGGTTCCTACACGTAAGCAGATAGCATTTTTCCTTATCGGAACGCTTTATTTTATTGCTTGCATCATATTGGTTTACGCGCTGATTGCGGTGCTGTTTTTTCCCCTGATTTATACCGGACTTAATATGAATATGATCATCCAGGTGGCAGCTTCATTGGGAATGCTCGCTATAATTATTACCTGGATCAGGATATCGTTTTTTCCGTTCTTTATTATCGATCAAAACGCACATCCGTTTAAATCAATACGGTTTAGCCTTGCTATAACTCGTGGAAATTTCACTAAAATATTTTTGCTACTGGTGTTTTTCGCGATCTTCCATGCGCTTTCCTTTTATTTCAACTACCAGGGATATTCCTTTCTTTCGACAATTATTAGTATTGTAAATTCATTTTTAATCGTGCCTCTTTCGGGTGTTGCAATCGCTGTGGCTTATCGTCAAATGATGGCCGAATACAGAGGCGATGAAGATCCCGATATTATTCACAACATAATTTAGCGCTTATTCTGATGGGGTTGAAGGCATTTCTTAGCAAACCCTTGGCTGCTTTTGTAGTAAGAGGAGTAAATAAATGGAAATTTAACGGCGTTGAATCACAGGAAAAAGTATTCCGTCAATTGCTTGATACGGCTAAAGACACTTCATTTGGAAAAGATCATAACTTTAGCAAAGTCAAGACCTACGATGAATTTAAAAATCAGGTTCCTATACGCGACTACGAAGGTTTACGTCCTTATGTCGATCGCGTAGTACATGGAGAAGAAGACGTTTTATGGCCTGGCAAACCACAGTATTTTGCCAAAACATCCGGCACAACATCCGGCGTAAAATATATTCCGATTTCCAAAGAATCGATGCCCGAACATATTAAGGCTGCGCGTAACGCCTTGCTTACCTATATCCGTGAAACAGGTAAAGCCGATTTTGTCGATGGGAAAATGATTTTCCTGCAGGGAAGCCCTGTTCTCGACTCAAAGCATGGCATATCAGTCGGACGATTATCGGGGATTGTCGCTCACCACGTTCCAAACTACCTTCAGAAAAATAGATTGCCATCTTACGAAACCAATTGTATGGAAGATTGGGAGGCGAAGGTTGACAAGATAGTAGATGAAACAATACAGGAAGACATGCGACTGATTTCCGGAATCCCGCCATGGGTGCAAATGTATTTCGACCGGCTTATCCAGAAGTCAGATGGGAAAAAAATAAGCAGCATCTTTAAAAATTTCAGCCTTTTTGTTTACGGTGGCGTCAATTTCGAACCCTATCGGGCCCGTCTGGAAGAAAGTATCGGCCGAAAAATTGATTCGATAGAAACCTATCCTGCCTCAGAAGGATTTATCGCTTACCAGGACTCTCAATCAGAAAAAGGCTTGCTGCTGCTGGTAAATTCAG
Organism: Hufsiella arboris; assembly: GCF_009834875.1. Taxonomy (GTDB): domain Bacteria; phylum Bacteroidota; class Bacteroidia; order Sphingobacteriales; family Sphingobacteriaceae; genus Hufsiella_A; species Hufsiella_A arboris. Next base: position 8,427 of record NZ_WVHT01000017.1, read on the forward strand.
GAATTTTTTATGAATTTATCCCAGCTGACGAATTCTATAATGATAACCCCACGCGAATTAGCCTGGCAGACGTTGTTTTGAATAAAAATTATGTCCTGATATTAAACACCAACGCCGGGCTTTGGGGTTATAATATTGGCGATACGGTTAAGTTCGTTTCATTAAATCCTTATAAGATCGTTGTAACCGGCCGCATTAAACATTATATATCAGCTTTCGGCGAACACGTGATAGGAGAGGAAGTGGAAAGTGCTCTGATGGCAGCTGCGGAAAAATACCAGGTTAAGATCACAGAATTTACCGTAGCGCCGCAGGTAAATCCTGAGCGTGGAGAGCTGCCTTATCATGAATGGTTTATCGAATTTTCTGAACAGCCGTCTGATCTGGAAAGTTTCCGTCAGGAGGTTGACGAACGGCTTCAGCAAAAAAACGTGTATTACAAAGATTTGATCGAAGGCAAAATTTTACAGCCTTTACTGATAAGAAGTGTAAAACAAGATACATTTGTAAACTATATGCGCAGACAAGGCAAGCTGGGAGGTCAAAATAAATTACCACGATTATCAAACGACAGGAAAATTGCGGATGAAATCGTTGCGAACACCAATGAATAAATCTTTAAAAGAAATAGCAGAATTAAGAAATATAGCTATTCTCGGATCCACCGGAAGTATAGGAAAGCAGACGCTTGAAGTAATAGAAAGCAATCCCGGGCTCTTTCGGGCCTGCGTTCTTACTGCGCAATCCAATGCCGATCTTTTAATTCAACAGGCGCTAAAATTTAATCCTGATTACGTTGTCATTGCAGATGATACACGCTATCAGGAAGTTAAAAGTGGTTTATCCGAAACGGATATAACGGTTTTATCAGGAGCTGATGCCATTGCAGAAGTAGTTACAAACAATAGCATTGATATAGTTTTAACAGCTCTGGTAGGGTTTTCGGGTTTAAAACCCACCGTAGCGGCTATTAAAGCGGGAAAAGATATCGCATTGGCGAATAAGGAAACACTGGTAGTTGCAGGAGATTTAATTACTAGTCTGGCCTCAAAATACCGGGTTAAAATATTGCCGGTTGATTCAGAACATTCAGCTATTTTTCAATGCCTGGTTGGTGAAGAACAAAATACAATCGAAAAGATCTATCTGACTGCTTCGGGTGGTCCTTTCAGGGGGCGCGATTCTTATTTTCTAAAAACTGTAACCAGGCTGCAGGCGCTGAAACATCCGAACTGGGTTATGGGCGCTAAGATCACTATCGATTCGGCCAGCCTGATGAACAAGGGACTTGAAGTCATCGAGGCGAAATGGCTGTTTAACTTAGATGTCAGCCAGATTGACGTGATAGTGCATCCGCAGTCAATTATTCACTCTATTGTGCAGTTCGAAGACGGCTCGATGAAGGCGCAGATGGGCCTGCCTGACATGAAACTGCCAATTCAATATGCACTGACTTACCCCCAGCGAATAAAAACACAATTTCAGCGTTTTAATTTCCTGGATTACCCGCAATTGACTTTTGAACGCCCGGATGCGGATACATTTCGAAATCTTGCCATTGCTTTCGAGGCCCTAAGGACAGGCGGAAATATGCCTTGTATAATTAATGCTGCCAACGAGATTGCAGTGGCAGAATTTTTGAACGACCGGATTGGCTTTTTGGAGATGAGTGAACTGATTGAAGTTTGTATGGCAAAAGTTTCGTATGTTGCCAACCCTTCGTTATCGGATTATTTTGAAACCGATCGCTTAACGAGGGTCATTGCAAGTGAGTTTGTAACAAGTAGTTTTTAATAGAATCAAAACAAAAAATAAATAGATGGATGGATTAATTATGGCCGGCCAGCTTTTGCTGGGCTTATCCATATTAGTGATTTTACACGAATTAGGGCACTTTTTAGCGGCGCGGGCATTTGGTATTAAGGTGGAGAAATTTTATCTCTTCTTCGACGCATGGGGTGTGAAGCTCGTTAGTTTCAAATATAAAGATTGCGAATACGGGATTGGATGGCTTCCCCTCGGAGGATATGTGAAGATCACAGGAATGATCGATGAATCGATGGATACTGAGCAACTGGCCGGACCGCCACAGCCATGGGAATTTCGCTCGAAGCCCGCATGGCAGCGACTAATTGTCATGCTTGCCGGCGTTTTCGTAAACATCGTTTTGGGAATTTTTATTTTCTGGATGCTAACGTTTAAATACGGCGAAAGCTATACCCCTAATGATAAACTCGTCAATGGTGTTGCCCCGGGTGTTATCGGGAAAAATATTGGGTTGCAGAATGGTGACAGGATCACCGCGGTTAATGGCAAAAAGATAGTTCGTTTTGAAGAGCTGATCAGTTCCAAGGTTTTGTTGGGTAACAGCACAATTACGATCGACCGCAAAGGCGAAACAAAAATACTTGACATTCCCGGAAACGTGCTTGAGCAGGTTTCCGATTATGGAATAGCTGAGTTTGTAGAGCCACGCGTGGTAATGGGAAGAATTAACGAGGTCGCTGCGTCAAGCGGAGCCCAAAAGGCTGGTTTGCAAAAAGGCGACAGTATACTTTCCGTCAATGGGAAGCCCGTTCATTTTTTCGATGAGTATTTTCCGGTTATTCAAAGCAACAAGGGCAAGGCAGTAAGTTTATCGGTTTTAAGAAATAACCAGGTTGTTCAGCTTAATCCGCAGGTTTCTGCCGAAGGTACCATTGGCGTTGTAATTCCGAAATTGGAATACCCGGTTGAGCATGCTAAATACAGCTTTATTGAATCGTTGCCTGTTGGTGCTTCAAAAGCCTGGGGATCGTTTACCGATAATGCGAAAGGTTTGGGTAAAGTTCTTACCGGGCAGGTTAAAGCCAATAAGGCATTTACTGGTCCCGTGGGAATTGCAAAAATGTTTGGTAGCGAGGTCGACTGGATCAAATTCTGGAGTTTGGTAGGACTATTGTCGATGGCTTTAGCTTTGATGAATTTGTTACCGATTCCTGCCTTAGACGGTGGACATGCAATGTTCCTGCTTATTGAGATGATCAAGGGAAGCCCGCTAAGCGATAAATTTATGGAACGCGCCCAGATTGTCGGCTTTTGTATTATCGTCGCGCTGATGGTTTTCGTTTTAGGAAACGATATCCTCAAAGTTTTTAAGCATTAGGCTGAACGGCAAATGAATTACTTTGAGTTTTATGAATTGCCTGTAACTTTCAACGTTGACAAAGCGGCCGTAAAAAAAAAATTTTACGAACTGAGTAAGCGTTATCATCCTGATTTTTATGTGAATGAAAGCCAGGATAAGCAGCAGGAAATACTTGAACTATCGACACTTAATAATAAAGCTTACCAGGTTTTTTCGGACGCCGAAAAAATAACGCACTACGTACTCCAGTTAAACGACTTAATTGCCGAAGGGGAGAAATATCAGCTTCCTCAGGAATTTTTGATGGACATGATGGACATTAATGAGCAGTTAATGGAACTGGAATTTGATGCCGACCCGGTGGCGATCGCCAAAGCAACCGGCGAAGTCGATCAGTTTGAGACAGCTATTGTTGGCGAGATGAGCAATCTAAAACAATCTTTTGACACCGCTGGGGATGCAGATAAGAAATCAATCTTGCTGAAAATCAAAGATCTTTGGTACAGGAAAAAATATTTGTTGCGAATAAAGGATAGTTTGAATAGATTTGCATCCCGCTAATAAGCCCAGATGGCGGAATTGGTAGACGCGCTGGTCTCAAACACCTGTGGGAAACCGTGCCGGTTCGACTCCGGCTCTGGGTACTTTAAAGCCTCGTAAGAAGCCTTCAGTTTATTCTGAAGGCTTTTTTTATTGACGCTGATGAGACTTATCTGGAAATAGTCTGTTTTCCTTGTTTAAGTGCGATTTTCTCATTATTCCAGATGAAATTTCCTGTTAAGCCTTCCGGCAAAGTCACTGTTGCCTGAATTCCTGAAGATGCCTTTCGTTTTAAGTTTACTTCAATTGTCCCAAGCGGATGAGGCATTTTTGCATTAACCGACGTTAATGAGCCAAGATTCGGCTCGATTTTTACAGTTTTAAAGCCAGCTTCAGACGGTTCAATGCCGCAAACTGTTGAAAGAAACTCAATTATCGGGCTTGCACTCCATGCATGGCAATCGGAGCGTGTGTTATTCTCTTCTTCCGGAAAGGTCGTCAGATTCTGGGCAAGCATGTTTTTCCAGGAATCAAGCGAGTTTAAAAATTTGTCACCTAGTCCTGATTTGCGAAGCGCTTCAAAAAGATAGAATTTAAAGTATGTTGAGGACGGTGTCAATGTTGTATCCGTTAATATCTGCTCCATGATCGCTTTCTGCTGTGTTTCCGGAACTGTATTCGTTAAAACTGCAAGAATATTTACTTGCTGGCTGAACGCGGTTTTTTTCGGCGTATCGGCAAATAGCTGTCGTTTGTTATCCAAGCAGGTGTTTTTTGCCGACTGCCGAAGTTTTTCAGCAAGAGACAGATAATATTGTGCTTCCCCAGGTTTTTTGAAAAAACTAAAAAGGTCAGCCGCCCGGTCAAGAGCATAAACATATTGGAGGGTCAAAATAGCGGATCCCTCGTCGTCGTTGCCGGTTGGAACACCTTTTTCGAAGTCAGAGGCCCAGTCGACAAAATTCCACCACGGCACGTTGCCAAGCAATGAATCACTGTTGATATACTTTTCATACCATGCCAGGACGTTTTGTATACCTGGTAAAAATTGCTTTACAAAAGCTGTATCATTTCGGAAGGTATGATAGTCATGAACCATATCTATCCAGTAAAGCGAGAAAGGCGGGATCATCTGCGGAAATGCCGAAGGATAACGGCTTTGTGTAATTCCTTCAGCTACTTGTGAATAATGGAACATTTGAAGGGCGTTGCGCATTAAACGATCATCGCCTGTTACATACAAAGAAATTAATGCCTGGATCCTCGTATCGCCGATATATTGCAATTGCTCATAATAGGGGCAGTCGTAATAGGTTTCGTTAGCGCAAAGCCTTGCAGTGCGCCAGCCAACGTTCCAAATGTTCTTTAAAGATGTGTCTTCCGAATTAAATTCAGCTTTTCTCTGGAAAGGATAAGCTGTGAAGATTCCGTAAAAATCATTGATCTCGAGTGCCTCTTCTTTTGTTTTAACTGTAAGTTCGATATACCGGTAAGTTCTGTACCATAACGTGCTGAAGAGTCGATTTGGCTTGCCGTCAGGGATGAAGACATCGTGATATCCCAATAATTTTCTGTTTTTCGTTTCATTACGATCACCTTTGTGAAGACCGCTGTCAAGTAAAGATTCAGCGTAAGCAATATCGATTGTGCTGCCTCTTCCGCCGCTTACGAGCATTACCGGGTAAGCTGTCGTTAAATAAGTTTGGTCGAGCAATACCCGGCATTCGCTATTCGCCGGAATCAATAAGGTTTTCTTTCCCTGTATAAATCCATCATCTTGTTTTACTCCTTTGCTCCTGACTGTTTTTAAAATGCGTTGCAGCTTTTCTTCCATCATAGGGATAGTTCGTGGCATTAAACTGCCATTGCTCTCGCCATAACCAAATGAGAAATTTATAGGTTGTGCCGAGTGTGTTTCTTTAGCTGCATACCAGCCGGTGTCGTCAAAGTCTGCCAACTCGCAACCCCAGGGCATTTTAGTTCCATTGATACTATCGCATGCTCCAGCCGCATAGTATTGATAGTTAACCATTGCAGCCGTCACTGGCGATGGACTGAAGGCTTTATTTTGATAAACCTTCCATGTTTTGGAATTTGTATTTACGATCGATTCTTTTTCCGTATCTCCCTGAACAAGTAACCCGGTTTCAAGGGACATTTGTGCTGCCGGTGCATACTCTCCTGCATTCCAAACCTGTGCAGCGATAAGATTATTACCAGGTTTCAAATAGTTAGAAAGATCATAGGTTTCGTACTGCCAATGTGTTTTATCACCACGAGCCGGACCGCGTCCTACAGCGGAGCCATTAACATACAATCGGTAACGATTATCAGCTGTCACATGAACGATGAATGAGTCAGGCCTGCTTTTAAGATTAAATGAAGAACGGAAATTAAAAACTCCGTAATCTTTTGTTGAGGCGGTTGGATGCGATATCCATTTTGCAGTCCATTGCTTTGTCAGAAGATTGGGATTGATTGTCAAACCCGACTGGGCTTGCGTGCCGGAAACAAAAATTGTTAAGCATACTAAAATGGAGGTAAATTTTTTCACTCGTTTCTATTAGGTTTAATTGGTTTGACTGTCTAAAAGCCGACTTGTTTTAGACGCTTTTAAAGACCCAATTTAACTTTTTAATCAGATAACGAGGAATATAGCCTTTAAGAAGGCTGAAATATGATAGGGCCGCTATAAATAAGCGGCCCTATTTAAGCATGTTGCTTATCCAGAGACTCAATATTTGTAAGAGTATTAGCGATGGCTTCGCGCTGACTAATTAAAACTTGCCGGGTTCCCGGATCCAAGCTTTCATCTTTCAATATTTCGTCGTACGCATCGAGTGCCGATTTTTCGCCAGTTATGCAGGCCTCTAACACGGCTTTGTTATCATTTGTCGTAAATGCGGTCTTTACTTCGATCCATGCCCTGTGGATAGCGCCTAATGGTCCGCCGGTATCGTTGTCCGGATCGCCGCCCGTTTTACGGATGCACGTTTTGAGATCAGAGGCTTGTTCGGCACGCTGTATTGAATAGGTGGTTAACAATGCCTTCAATTCCGGAGAATCTACGTTTTCCGCGGCGCTTTTAAATCCCTCTTTTCCATCGTTTGTTATGGATAGAAGAAATTTAAGATTATTTACTGCTTTTTCATTTTCGTTTTCCATGTCAGTTTCTTTAGCGTATAGCGATTTGAGTTACTGAATAACAACCCTAACGATTGAGAGTTTTGAGAATTTAGACGTATTACTATCCGCAATTTTTGCCGAATATGTCATGATAAGCAAGCGGGTAGAATTCGGACATTTATTCAGTGCTTACTGGTAATGAAATTTAAATGCCTGAAAGACAACGGGAAATAAATAAATGAACTTTCTGTTTTGCAATTTAATTGGAAAACGCTACTTTTGCAGTCCAAAATAAATCCTAACTGCGGAAGTGGCGTAATTGGTAGCCGCACCAGACTTAGGATCTGGCGCCGCGAGGCGTGGGGGTTCGAGTCCCTTCTTCCGCACAAGATTATAACCCCGGCAAAAACCGGGGTTTTTTGTATAACACGATAAATCATAAAAAATGAATATTACACAGGAGAAAATCGATAACCTTAACAGCGTGGTAAAGGTAAATTTAACACCTGCCGATTACATGGAAAAGGTTGAAAAGGCAATTAAGGATCATGCAAAAAAAGCAAAACTTCCTGGATTTCGTCCGGGCATGGTTCCTCCTGCACATATCAAGAAAATGTACGGAAAGAGCATCCTGGTCGACGAAGTAAATAACCTCCTGGCGAGTTCTATTGATAACTACATCAATGAAAATAAACTTGAGGTGCTTGGTCAGCCGATTCCGAAAAAATCTGACGACGAAAAAGAGTATAACTGGGATTATACAGACAACTTTGAGTTCGATTATGAGATCGGTGTAGCTCCGGAGTTTGCTATCGATTTTTCATCGAAGGACATTTTACCTCATTTCGATATTAAGGTTGATGACAAAACGTTGGATGAGCGTATTGTCAGCCTCCGCAAAGCTTACGGTAAACGTACCAATCCTGACGTATCGGCAGATGGTGACATGTTGTTTGCTGACTTTAAACAGTTAGCACAGGATGGTTCTGTTTTTGATGAAGGGATAGCAAGCACTTCAACCCTTCGCCTTGATCAGGTGAAAGACGACTCAATCAGGAAGTCACTGATCGGCTTAAAGAAAGATGATGTTATCAGCATTGATCTTAAAAAGGCTCTTGATGGCGACGCGGCTGCGATAGCCAAAGTATTGAATATCAGCGAAGACGATGCAAAAGATCTGCAATCGCAATTTCAACTGACAGTAAAAAATATCAATCGTTTAGAAGAGGGTGATTTAAACCAGGAGCTTTTTGATAAGCTTTGGGGCGCCGATGTTGTAAAAACTGAAGACGATTTCAGAGCGAAAGTTAAAGAAGAACTTGAAGCAATGATGGTTCAGAATGCAGATCAGCGTTTACAGCAAGACCTTCATAAATTCGTGATGGACAAAGTTGATTTCCAATTGCCGGACGAATTTTTGAAACGCTGGTTGAAAGTAACTAACAGCAATCTTAGCGAAACAGAACTGGAAGAAGGATACGATGATTTTGCTAAAAATCTTAAATGGACCCTGATCGAAAATAGAATTATCAAGGATAATAACATCGAGATCAAATACGAAGATATTTTTGAAACAGCAAAACGACGTTTGGATGGACAGTTCAGAATGTATAGCCCGCAGGCAGTGTCTGAGGAGCAATTAGCGCAGTATACTGTTCAGTTTTTACAGAATAAGGAAAATGCTAACCGCATTTTTGAAGAAGTGAAAGCTGAGAAGGTTTTTGAATATCTGAAAACCGTTGTTACATTAGATAAAAAAGAAATCGATTACAATAAGTTTCTGGAGTTAGCATAGCGAAGTAGGGTTGAGGGCTTATTGTAATTTCAACGTTAAAAATGAAATACTATAAACATTCAACTTTTAAAACTGTATAACTTTAGAATTATGAATATTGATAAAAACGAGTTCCGTAAATACGCTGTTAAGCATCATCGTCTTAATGGTTTGCATGTAGATAAATTTATTTCGCGGGTTGAAAGTACACCATCGGCAATGACACCGTATATCATTGAAGAACGCCAGCTGAACGTAGCTCAAATGGATGTTTTTTCTAGATTAATGATGGATCGTATCATTTTCCTTGGAGATGCGATATATGATTCGAATGCTAATATCATCCAGGCTCAGTTATTGTTTTTACAGTCAACCGATGCCAAAAGAGATATACAGATTTACATCAATTCGCCAGGCGGGTCGGTATACGCAGGTTTAGGTATTTACGATACCATGCAGTATATCACGCCGGATGTTGCAACAATTTGTACTGGTATGGCCGCTTCAATGGGGGCGGTAATATTGGTTGCAGGCGCAGCAGGTAAGCGGGCGGCATTGAAGCATTCACGAGTGATGATTCACCAACCATCGGGAGGTGCACAAGGAGTAGCTTCAGATATGGAGATCAACCTGCGTGAAATGTTGAAACTGAAAAAAGAGCTTTACGATATTATATCAAAACATTCCGGTCAAACTTACGAATGGGTTGAAAAGGCTTCCGACAGGGATTACTGGATGACTTCTTCCGAGGCGAAGGAATTTGGCATGGTTGATGAAGTTCTGGCAAACACTTTAGAAAACAAATAATGAGTAAAAACTCAAAAGATATTAAATGTTCTTTCTGCGGTTCGGGTAAGCAGGACACGCTTATGCTGATTGCGGGGCTTGATGCTCACATTTGTGATAAGTGTGTTGCACAAGCAAACCAGATTCTTTCAGAAGAGTTGGGCACACGGAAATCTAAATCTCCGCAGTCAAATCTGACTTTGCTGAAGCCTCTGGAGATTAAAGAACATTTGGATCAGTATGTGATCGGGCAGGACGACGCGAAGAAAGTGCTTTCCGTTGCCGTTTACAACCACTATAAACGCTTAAATCAAAAAGTTGAAAAGGATGAAGTTGAGATTGAAAAATCAAACATCATCATGGTTGGCGAAACCGGAACAGGTAAAACTCTTTTAGCTAAAACGATTGCTAAAGTGTTACACGTTCCTTTTTGTATCTGCGATGCTACCGTTTTAACGGAGGCCGGATATGTAGGAGAAGACGTAGAAAGTATTCTTACACGATTGCTTCAGGCCGCTGATTACGATGTTAACGCTGCTGAAAGAGGCATTGTTTACATCGATGAGGTGGATAAAATTGCCCGTAAAAGTGATAATCCGTCTATAACCCGTGATGTTTCCGGGGAAGGAGTTCAGCAGGCCTTGCTGAAAATTCTTGAAGGCACCATCGTTAACGTTCCGCCGCAGGGTGGTCGTAAACACCCCGATCAAAAAATGATTGCGGTAAATACAAGCAATATCCTGTTTATCTGCGGTGGTGCATTTGATGGCATCGAACGGAAAATCGCGAATCGTCTTCGCACACAAACCGTTGGATACAAGGTTAAGAAAGACGATGTGAACATCGATTTAAATAATCTTTACAAATACATCACTCCGCAGGATCTGAAAGCGTTTGGATTGATTCCCGAGCTGATCGGACGATTGCCGGTTATTACTTATCTGAATCCTTTGGATCGCACCGCTTTGCTCAATATCCTAACCGAGCCAAGAAATTCATTGACCAAGCAATATAAGAAGTTGTTCGACTATGAAAACATTAAGCTTGATTTCGACAAAGAAGTGCTTGAATTTATTGTAGATAAAGCGATGGAATTCAAATTAGGTGCCCGCGGTTTACGATCAATTTGTGAAGCAATAATGATTGACGCAATGTTTGAAGTCCCGTCCCAGAAAAAGGATAGCCAACAGCTCTATATAACGCTGGACTATGCGGTCGAGAAGTTTGCAAAATCTGATATAAAGAAACTGAAAGTTGCATAAGTGATCCCCCGCGAAAGCGGGGGATTTTTTGTATAATGTAAATTGTAAATATGAACGAAGAAAAAGAAGTAAAACAAAACCCTGAGATTGTTGGCAAGGCCAGGAAGATCAAAGAAGTAGAAAGCCCTGTTAAATCGGGCCTTAAGTCAAAAGAAGATATTGTAAATAACTGGCTGCCACGTTATACCGGCCGCAAACTTGAAGATTTTTCAGATTACATTCTTCTAACCAATTTCTCGAGATACCTGCAGTTGTTCTCTGAATGGCATGACAACGCCCCGATACTGGGACTTGATAAGCCAATGCAAAGCGTGAAAGCCGGAGGAATTACCATCATCAACTTTGGTATGGGAAGCCCCTTGGCCGCCACAATGATGGATCTTCTTAGCGCGATAAAGCCAAAAGCCGCCTTATTTTTGGGTAAATGCGGTGGTTTGAAAAAGAAAAACAATATAGGAGACCTAATCCTTCCGATTGCTGCAATACGTGGCGAAGGAACATCGAATGATTATTTCCCGCCCGAAGTTCCCGCTTTGCCTTCATTTGCTCTTCAAAAGGCTATTTCGACAACAATCCGTGAGCACTCACGCGATTACTGGACCGGAACCGTTTATACAACGAACCGCAGGGTTTGGGAACATGACCGCGATTTTAAGAAGTATCTGAAAACACTCCGTGCCATGGCGATCGATATGGAAACTGCAACAATTTTCTCAACTGGATTTTCGAATAAAATTCCGACAGGGGCCTTGTTGTTAGTATCGGATCAGCCAATGATTCCGGAGGGCGTTAAAACAGCGGAAAGCGATTCAAAAGTGACTGAAAACTATGTGGAAACTCATCTTCGCATCGGTATAGAATCACTCAAGCAGCTGATAAATAACAAACTCACTGTAAAACATCTTCAATTTTAATTTTAGATATCCTATCGGAAAGGTAGTTTTCTTATTTTTGCATCATGTGGTATAACAACATTTTAGAAACGATTGGTAATACACCTTTAGTTAAGCTTAACAAAATTGTGCAGGATATCCCGGCAACAGTTTTAGCGAAAATTGAAACGACAAACCCGGGCAATTCAATTAAGGATCGTATGGCCATTAAAATGATTCAGGATGCAGAGGCCGACGGGCGCTTAAAACCAGGCGGAACAATTATAGAAGGTACCTCCGGAAATACCGGAATGGGCCTTGCTATAGCTGCTGTGATCAAAGGCTATAAATGTATTTTTACCACTACCGATAAGCAATCAAAAGAAAAGGTTGACGCGCTGCGCGCATTTGGCGCAGAAGTGATCGTTTGCCCTACCAATGTGGAGCCGGAAGATCCGCGGTCTTACTATTCTGTATCGTCAAGGTTAGAGAAGGAAGTAAAAAACGCCTGGAAGCCCAACCAATACGATAATTTGTCAAATACTGAAGCTCATTACGAACAAACGGGTCCCGAGATTTGGGAACAGACCGAAGGAAAGATCACACATCTCCTTGTTGGCGTTGGAACCGGCGGTACGATTTCCGGAACAGGAAGATACCTTAAAGAAAAGAATCCTGCTATAAAAGTGTGGGGAATTGATACTTACGGATCAGTTTTCAAAAAGTATAAGGAAACCGGAATATTCGACAAAAACGAAATCTATCCCTATATCACCGAAGGCATAGGAGAGGACTTTCTGCCTCAGAACGTCGATTTTAGTGTGATCGATCATTTCGAAAAGGTAACGGATAAAGATGCGGCATTGATGACACGCGAAATCGCTCGTAAAGAAGGGATTTTCGTAGGAAATTCTGCGGGGGCGGCAATAGCAGGATTAATGCAATTGAAGGATAAATTAGGACCCGATGATGTTTTAGTTGTAATTTTCCATGATCACGGCTCCCGGTATATGGGTAAGATGTTTAATGACGACTGGCTTCGCGAACGTGGCTTTTTAAAGGATGACAAATTGACCGCAAAGTCTATTTTATCGCAAAGAGAGCGCCAGGAGATTGTAACGCTCGACAACGAAAAGTCTTTGCTCGAAGCGATCAACACCATGAAAACGCTTAACATCTCGCAATTGCCGGTTACTCAGTATGAAAAAGTTGTAGGGAAGATCACTGAAAGTGAAATTTTACATGCTTTGCTTGATAATCCATCAGCGAAGTCTGCACCTATCAACTCAGTGATGACACAGTCATTTCCGTTTGTCGATTTGAATACGTCGATCGACAAAATTTCGTCGCTGATAAACAAAGAAAATAGCGCGGTATTGGTAGAAGACGAATCCGGAAAATTTGAAATAATAACTCAGTACGATATTATCACCGCTATTTCTGAATAAATCACCTGACTTCCTTAAGTTCGGTTCTGTAACGCTGGTTTATGTCAATAGTTGGTCCCGATAACAGGTAAATAGTTGTTCCTTTTTCGCGGGCATAGGGGTTTACCACCTCACCAATTTTTATGGCGCTTTTATAAACGTCGTTTAAATTATCAACACCTTCGTGGACGTAGATAATATGCTGCGTTTGTATGGAATCGGGCGCCCAAATAGAAAAACTGCTATTTAAGCAAACCACAGGAGGCAGATGATATTGTTTTCCAAGTTGGCTGATAGCTCCCGCTTGTCCGTAATTTTGAGCAAACAGCGTCGTCTGTTTCCGTTCCTCATCGTCAAGGCTTTGATAAGCTTTATTTACATGCTGCGCGATCTCATCCCAGCCTAGCATATCGGCATAATCCTGGGTGGTCGCGTGAATTTTTTGATCTTCCCATTTCAATGGAAAATCCAAACCCTTTTCTTTAAAATATGCAAAGAAGCCAAGGGCCGTATTAAATGGTAAAATCGGGATGGCTATAGGAAGAAATACCAGGGCCGGAAGTAAAGCGATGCAGGTAATAGCATATTTAAAAGTTTTCGGGACTCGATTGAGCACACGTTGCCAGGCCAAACCGCCGGCGGCGAAAAGTACAGGATACGCACCAAAGCCGTAATAAATCTTTCCATGAAGAATCACCAGCATTGTCATCGTAACCAAATACGCAATGGAAAGCAGCATGAACTTTCCTCTAACCCGACTGATGAAAAGGTAAAATAATCCGGGCAGCCATACCAATATCCCGGTTGCATGAATGATGCATTGCTGAAGTATAAAGTCAAGCGGTTTTACATAATTCAATTGAGTTTCCTTGAGTTCCTGTAAGTGTTTCAGCTCCGGAAAGTCGTTAGTTATTTGCCATAGAAAATTTGGTGCAATTAGTAAAATCGCAATGATCGCCGTAGCGATAAAATGTTTGTTAAGTAATAATCTTCTTTGACCCGAAATAAGTAATCCTAACAAAAGTCCGGCAGCATATAATGCCATCGTGTATTTGGTAAGAACACCAAGACCCAAAGCCAGGCCCAACCAGTAAAGCGTAGATGTTTTTTTGATCTGGATGTATCTGACCAGTAAATAGGCGCTTAAAACCCAAAAAAACTGATCGAAAACGACAGGTTGAAACAAATAGCCGCTTGCCAGAAATGCCGGTGATACAATTGCTCCTAAGCAGGCGACTGTAATGGCAAATCGTTTTCCGCCCATTGTAAACGTGGTTAATCCGACGAGAAATACGATACCTGCTGAAAAAAGAGCGGGAATAAAACGGTATCCAAATACGCTTTCTCCGAAAAGTATTGATGATGTTTTTGCAACCAAAGCAATAAACGGCGATACTTCTTTATATCCCCAGTCGAGATGCTCGCCGAGCACGATATATAAAAATTCGTCTCTGTGAAATCCATAATTGGCGTTAGCCAGCAGATGAAGCGACAGTTTTAATAAAGTAAAGAAAATAATCAGGTTGGCTTCTTTGGTATTCCTGCGAAATAACGACATCAATTACAAGCTTGGATAGCTAAAGATATCAAAAAAGGCTTTGCATTTGCAAAGCCCTGTATTGTTTGGTAGCCGGATTGACAGTTAATGCGAAGGAGGCATAGCGTCGATACGTTTAATGTCAGCACCAAGCAAACGTAAACGGGTATCGATGTCCTGGTAGCCACGTTCAATCTGTTCGATATTATGTATTATAGAACGGCCATTTGCCGATAGAGCGGCAATCAGCAAGGAAACGCCGGCTCTGATATCTGGAGACGTCATTTCAATTCCTTTTAATTTAACCTGCTTATTTAATCCGATGACAGTGGCACGGTGTGGATCACATAAAATGATTTGCGCGCCCATGTCGATCAATTTATCCACGAAAAATAAGCGGCTCTCGAACATCTTCTGATGGATCAGTACATTTCCTTTTGCCTGGGTAGCAACAACCAGCACGATGCTTAAAAGATCCGGGGTGAATCCTGGCCACGGCGCGTCGGAAATAGTCATGATCGATCCATCGATGAAAGTGTCTATCTCGTAGTTCTTGTGGGGCGGAATATAAATATCATCGCCACGGAGCTCTAGCGTTATACCAAGTTTTCTAAAAACGCTCGGAATGATTCCAAGCTCATTGTACTGAACGTCTTTAATTGTAATTTCCGAACCTGTCATCGCTGCAAGACCGATGAATGAGCCAATTTCAATCATGTCTGGAAGCAGACGGTGCTCCGTTCCATTAAGTTCACTAACTCCTTCGATTGTCAGCAGGTTTGAACCGATGCCGGAAATTTTAGCGCCCATGCGATTCAGCATTTTACATAATTGCTGTAAATATGGCTCGCAGGCCGCGTTGTAAATTGTCGTAGTGCCTTTTGCCAAAACGGCTGCCATTACAACATTCGCGGTACCGGTAACTGAAGCCTCTTCAAGCAAAACATAAGTGCCCTTCAGGTTAGTTGCATCTACATTGAAAAAACCTGTTTCAGCATTGTAATTGAACTGTGCGCCAAGTTTTTCAAAGCCAAGAAAATGCGTGTCTAAACGTCTTCTGCCAATCTTATCACCACCTGGTTTGGGGATTGCCGCCTTACCAAACCTGGCCAACAGCGGACCTACAATCATAATTGAGCCGCGTAAGCTTCCACCTTTAGATCTGAAAGTTTCCGATTGAAAAAAATCAAGGTTAATATTCGATGCCTCAAACGAATAGGTGTCTTTGCTAATTCGTTGAACAACGACACCCAGATCGCCCAAAAGCTCGATTAATTTATTTACATCCTTTATATCAGGAATGTTGCTAATGGTAACTTTCTCTTTTGTTAATAAAACGGCAGAAACGACCTGCAGAGCTTCATTTTTTGCACCCTGAGGAATAATCTCGCCTTTTAGCGGCTTACCGCCATGAATTTCAAATGCGTTCATTTAGTACCGGTTAATAAAAATTTATGGCACGACTAACGCCGTGCCATAATAAGTTCGTTCAGTAACAATTAATAACGTTTGCCTCCGCCATTATTGCGTGGCCGGTTGTTTTGATTACGGTTATTATTATTGTTTTGCCTGTTTTTATTTTGATTGTTGTTCTGGTTATTGTTTTTCTGACGACTACCAGGAGGAGGTGTGCGGAATTCAACTTTGTTCAAATTCATATTATCGCGCCATACCAGTTCGCCTCGTGACATTTCTTTCAGATCACTGATAATCGTTTCATCAGCGACCGTGTCTTTATTCCAGGTGACGTAAGCAATCTTCATGAAATTTGCGATCGCCTGAATCATCAGCTGTTTGCGCTCGCCTTCCTCCATTTGTCTTGCGCGGTCTATCATCAGCTCAACGGTTTTTCCGTAATGCTTAAATTTTATACGCTTTTGCGGATAGCTAAGTACCTGTGGTTTTAAATGTATTGCTTCGAGTTCCGGTTTTGGGTACGGAGCATCCACATCTATTTTAAAATCAGAAATGATATGGAGGTGGTCCCAAAGCTTATGTTTGAAATCAGCTACATCGCGTAAATGCGGATTCAGAAATCCCATCAAGTCGATTACGACCTGAGCATATGCGTTACGCTCGTCTTTTGTCGGTAGATCGCAGATATAGGCAACCATATTTTGGACATTACGCCCGTATTCTGCAAGGATCAATTTTTTCCTTGTACTGTTATAGTCAAAATTCATTTTGTTTGTTTAAAGCGTTCGTATTAAGTATGTAACGAAAGCTAATTTTCTGGGAATTTACGTTACGATCCGGAGCTTGGCAAATTTAAGTAAAAGTTGTTTCTGTCCTATCTCTTTAAAAAATATTGTTGCTTTGATATCTGGCTTGGATCCTTCAAGGCTAATCACTTTTCCAAAACCGAAACGTTCGTGTTCTACTTCCATGCCAACCTGAAGATTTGACGTATCGCTGGGCGCAAATCCTGGAGTGGGAACGTGGGCTTTAGGCAGAATAGACGTGGTTTTGGGAATCGAACCAACTTTTGGCTTTGAAAATGTATCAGTGCTTCTTGAAGCGCTCCATGAACTCCGCTCATTATCAAAGAAAGGGTTGCCTGCAGGTTTTTGAGGTTCTTTGTATTCTAATTCAAGATACCTCGCATCAATTTCGTCGATAAACCGGCTCGGCTCACAACTGGTTAATGTTCCCCAGCGATATCTGGAAGTGGCGTAAGATATGTGAAGTTTCTTTTCGGCCCTTGTAATCGCAACATAAAACAATCGTCTTTCTTCTTCAAGATCGGTTCTCGAGCTCAATGACATTTGAGAAGGGAAAAGATTTTCTTCCAATCCAACTATAAAAACCTGCGGAAATTCAAGCCCCTTTGACGAGTGAATGGTCATTAATGACACAGTATCGGCATCAGGATTTTTATCATTGTCGTCGTTCGTAAGAAGCGCAACATCCTGCATGAAGACGTCAAGGCCTTTTTGTTCGATATCTTCCCGTTCGCTAAACTCCTTTATCCCGTTTAAAAGCTCCTGAATGTTTTCGTAACGGCTTAAGCCTTCAACAGATTTGTCGTCATAAAGATCCTTAAGCAATCCTGAATGCTGGGCGATGTGCAAAGCAGCGTCATAAGCTGAATGAGTTTTTGTCATCACCTTAAAACTCTGTATCAGTGTAGCAAAATTGCCAACCTGGTTTGCACTACGGGAATCAATGTATTTGCCTGCATTGCAAATCACCTCCCAAAATGTCAGATCATTGGCATCAGCAGCTACTATTATTCTTTCAACAGTCGTATCGCCGATTCCCCGGCGGGGATAATTAATAACACGCTTTAACGCTTCTTCATCATTTGGATTAAACGTTACCCGAAAGTATGCAATCAGGTCTTTAATCTCTTTGCGCTGATAAAAAGAAAGGCCACCGTAAATTTTATACGGAATATTCAGCTTACGAAGCGCTTCTTCCATTGCACGCGATTGTGCATTTGTACGGTAAAGAATGGCGAAATCCTGATGATTTAAGCCTTTAAGGGAACGTTCCTGGAGAATAGCTTCAGCGACGTTCTTGCCTTCTTCATTATCGCTGAACGCGCGTGTTACCTTTATTTTATCGCCGGTTTCGTTTTCAGAATAAACCGTCTTCTTTAACTGGTTTTTATTGTTTGCGATTATGCTGTTAGCAACATTTACGATGTTTTGGGTTGACCGATAATTTTGCTCCAGTTTAAATACCTTCAGATCAGGATAGTCCTTTTCAAAATTCAATATGTTTTGAATATTGGCGCCACGGAAAGCATAGATACTTTGCGCATCATCACCCACAACGCAAATATTTTCATTGATAGCCGCCAGTTTCTTTACAATCAGGTATTGAGAGAAGTTGGTGTCCTGGTACTCATCAACCATTAAGTACTTAAACTTATTCTGATACTTATAAAGTACGTCGGGGTGATCTTTAAGTAATACGTTAGTTTTAAAAAGCAGATCGTCAAAATCCATGGCACCCGCTTTGAAACAACGCTGAGTATAAATCTTATAAATTTCGCCAAGTTTTCCACGGCCAGTAGAAAAATCTTCTGCCTGTATTTGCTCATTCTGTACGTATTCTGCAACAGAAATGAGGTTGTTTTTAGCTGATGAAATCCTGTTATAAACGAAGTTAGCGTTGTACAATTTATCATCCAGCTGCATTTCCTTCAGAATTGCGCGGAGCAGGCTTTTTGAATCATCGGTATCGTAAATAGT
Organism: Hufsiella arboris; assembly: GCF_009834875.1. Classification (GTDB taxonomy): domain Bacteria; phylum Bacteroidota; class Bacteroidia; order Sphingobacteriales; family Sphingobacteriaceae; genus Hufsiella_A; species Hufsiella_A arboris. The sequence continues at coordinate 27,077 of NZ_WVHT01000017.1, forward strand.
AAAGTTGCGCGGATAGCCGATTTTTTCGGCCTCTACACGTAAGATTTTTGCAAAAACCGAGTGGAAAGTACCCATCCAGATGTTTTTGGCTTCCGGGCCGACGACTTTGGTAATACGTTCCCGCATTTCTTTTGCGGCTTTATTAGTGAACGTTAGCACCAGAATATTAAACGGGTCGACGCCTTTTTTTACAAGGTGTGCAACACGATAAGTAATAACACGGGTTTTTCCTGAGCCTGCACCGGCAACAATCATTACCGGTCCCTGAATTTGTTCAACTGCAGCTCGTTGTGAAGGATTTAATCCTTGTAAATAGTCCAAATCTACTCCTCTTTTCGGGTGCTAAAATAGAGAAAATTAAAGAGAAATCCGGTGATAGAACGCATATTAAGCTTCATCTTCCTCGTCTTTAAAGCCTAATAGCTGCGGGTTATGAAGCATCTCGTTTATGTTCAGGATTTTGTTGTCAATATCAACAATGCACTTGTCCAGCTGTTGAACGAATTCTTCTTTCTCGATCAAATCTTCCTTCTGTAGGTTGACCAGTCCTTTGATGGTTGATACAGGGCCGCGTATCTGGTGCGATAAGTGAGAGGAATATTGCGAAAGCTTATGGTTTTTTATACGTAAATCCTTGGTACGCTCATCAATTATGTCTTCCAGGTTGTGATTGATCCGGTCCAGGTTTTCTTTTTGAAGAGATATCTCGTGGTTCAGCCGCGTAAGTTCTTTATTGGTTTTCGCCTTCTTGTTAACATTTCCTACAAGCAAAAGAATAACAACGAATAATAATCCTGATACAACAACTGCCGACCAAAATATTACCTGATTAGTCTTTTGTTTTTGGATGGTCAGTTCGTTCTCACGTTGTTTTTGTAACTGATTGAATTGCTCTTGTTGTAGAGATATGCGATCGGATACAATGTTCTTATAAACTAAACTATCCTGACGATAAATTTGCTGGAGATATCCCAAAGCCTTTTGATAGTTTTTGCGGTAATTCTCCAAAGTATATGAGTTATATAAAAAATCATATTCCAGGCGTTTATCCTTTATTTCTTTTGCATAGCTAACACCCTCGTTAATTGATCTGGCGGCCTCATCATATTTACCTTTTGATATGTAAACGTAACTTAGCGTAAGATTTGTGCCGGCCACTACATACTTCAAATCATTTTCCTTAGCAATTACAATGGCTTCTTTTGCAAAAGCCTCTGCAGTGTCAAGTTGATTTAAATATTTGTAAACAACACTCATGTTTTGGAGCGACAAAGCAAGGCCTGTCGAATTCTTCTGCTTTTGGAATTGTACATAGCTTTTGTTAAAAGAAATAAGGGCCTTTTTAAATTCCTTTTTTTTCTGATAAATAACGCCAATATTCAGATTCAACCCGGTTGTCAGGTCGGTAATTTCAAGCTTTTCTGCGATTTCCAAAGATTTGTTATAAAACTCCAACGCTTTATCATAATCCACATCTCGATATAGCGTACCTATATTATTTAATACTTTTGCCTCACCCGCCTGATCTTTGAGTTGTTTGAAGTAGTTAATCGAAGTCAGGTAATTTTGAATTGCGCTATCACTTTGATTTTGGTAATACTTGGAAATTCCCCTTATGCGGTATGATTCCGCGATGCCTTTTACATAATTATTTTTTTTTGAAAGGATCAGAGCTTCATTTGAGTTTTTATAACTTAAGTCTGGATTAGTTAGGCGAGCTTTATACGCACTTTCGTTTAATGCATTAATTCTGTTTATATCTGTTTGGGCAGATTGAGAGAAAGAATCAAGGTTAAGTAAAAAAAGTAACGTTGTTAATAAATATATCGATTTCATTTAAAAATTTTCGTAACGAAAAAATTATGTTTACGTAATAAGTGTCAATACTGTTAATTAGGATTTTAAAATGTTGTATTGAAACAACCTTATAAAACTCTAATGGGAGACCTAATATACAACTGAATTTAAAAATGACACCTAATAAAAATTAATTAACTCATAAAAAACAAATCATGAAAAAAATTGCTCTCGCATTAGCAGCCATTATCGGTTTAGGATTCACGGCCTGCAAGAAAGATGAAACAGCCACACCATCGGCTAAAGTAA
>NZ_WVHT01000018.1 GCF_009834875.1 Hufsiella arboris
CTCTACAACTTAACTCTCACCGCCGCAGTAGGGTACACCTGCAATACATTTTCGGTTGTTAATACATGATAATTGGTGTTCACTTTTGTTCCAAAAGCAATTTTCCTGTTCAAATTATACCATAACTGCGGCTCAGCAAAAAAGTAAAAACGCTTACCGCTCAGATTGTTTGTGAATTCGTCGCCATGATTTTTGTTTTCTGTCCAGATTGAGAAATCCCCCTGTAACTCGGCTTTGTAATTCCACAACCCTTTGTAGAAATATAAAGTGTATAGAAAATCTTTGCTCGGCTTCTTATAAGTAAGATACTTGAAATTGAGCACACTGCTGAAGTAAGCATCTCCCAGTTTAAACGGATAACTGATACCAACAGAAAAAGTATTTAAAATATAGTAACTGTACTCTCTTGGTGTGGTAATACCCAGTCCGCCATTGTATTGCAGATTGAGGTAAACCTTCGGCTTCCAGAAACGAACTTCCTGAGACACCTGCATAAAGTATTTGGCAATGTTTGACTGCTCGCCCGAAAAGTCGGCCTGCAGTTTTAATAGAAAAGAACCGGTTTGAATAGCTTTTTTCGCAGTATCCGGAGCCTTAAAATACTCAAAATAGATAGTAGGAAAGTTCCTTGGATTTTGATCAGGATCAATCGTATGCCTGAAATCATAATGTAATTGTAATGACTGACCGTAAAGCCGTATTGTCAGGATAAGAAGAATCAGGAGGGGAAGCGGTTTCATAATACCCGATGGTTTGATATGCGACATTGCATCGATCAAAATTCAGAAGACGCATTTTTGTAAGGCGGTAGCCGAACGGAAACCTTGCGGAATTGTATATTTAAATAATGCAAGAACCTGACTTTATCGTTTTCTCACAACTTTACAGGGAAGCTTATTTTCAATGTTTCGGCCTGCCCTTTACCCGGCAGATAACAGAAACTGAGAGCAAACTTTTTCAGCAAAAGATACTGGATCAGACAGGATTAACCGTTGGATGGAGAAGCCTGAAAAATTATTCTTTTTTTATCCTAGATATAAGTAAGCAGGAGAATCCTTCACTGGCCTCGATAGATACATTGGCGCGTTACGTTCTAAAAGCGCCTTATACCAATGAACTGACGCGAAAGAATGAAGAGAGCCACCACCCGTTTTGGTACGCCTACCGGGAAAAGAACTTAGGTACTTTTAACAAGCCTCTTGTTAAGAATCGCCGCTTCATTGTGCCGCTTTCGATTATCCTTTTAATAATTCCTGTGATATATTTCTTGTTAACGCGGGAGGGCCGGCTGTCGTTTTCTGAAAACTTTAAAGATGTAAGCGAACGCGGTATGTTAGATAGAGATTGGCAGCTTTTAAACAAAGACTCCAGCTATTGGAATAACAGAAACGTGAACAAAGGTTTTTTAACGCTTTACACCTTGCCCGGCGATAACTGGCCCGACAGCTCATCGCAACCTGAAATTAAAAATTTGCTGATTAGAAAGTTATCTGCCGACTGTTTTACAGCTGAACTACAACTCGAAGATTTTATACCATCGGGCAAATGGCAGCAAGCCGGCCTGCTTTTAATGGAAGACTCGACGTTAAACAGCCCCAGTCTCCGGATATCTTTAGCTTATAACGATTTTTTTGGCGGATACAGCAAGCCGCCCGAAGTACTGGTGCAGGCCATTTCATCTACCGGAAGTAATTCAAATCCTGAAGAATTTATGCACGTTCCAGTGTTGACATTAGATAGCGTTGCAAGTAAACCGGCATTGTTACAAAACTTGCAACAAACAGCCATAAGGGTAGAAAAAAGAAGAAACTTATTCCGTGTTTTATATGCCGGAGGGAGGAATGAAAATGCCGCCTTTAAAGAATTAATTTCGAAGGAATTTACCTTGGAACCACGTTACATTGCCATTTTTGCTTTGAAAGGAAGATTCGCCGGAACTCCGATCGTTTCCGTTAAAGTCAAAAAGTTTGTATTAGAGGATGTAAGTTGTAAGTAAGGTAACACCGAAGGATCGGTTTTGATAAAAGCAAAAATATATGTTTTACTGGTTGGTATTAATCTTCTTGTTTGAAATAAAATGTTGAAGCGCAGTGCCTCTTCATCTATCAAAGATTGCTCCCGCTATTCGCTTTTACTCCTCACTCAACCGCTTAAACCTGGCGCGTCGTTGCGGGGTAACCGCTGCTATCGGGGCTAAATTCGAATTCTATGCTTTTATTAAAGGTTTTATAGTTGCAGAAAAGAATATTTTAAACCCGGGCGACGCGGATACCGGCTATGTGGATTATGCCCCTGCAGTATGAGCAAAGCACGGGGCTGCCGTTGATTGAAATAATTAGCCTTGCTTTTCTGATTTTTATCATAGAATCAACCTTAATACGATTCAATCTCCCAACCGCTTTAACTTTTTTATGTCTTAGAAGGGTCTCTCGAAGAGGACCCTTCGTTCTGTAAGGCATACAAAAAATGATAAATTGGCGCAGGGTCCTCTTCGAGAGACCCTGCTTGGACGGAATCTATCAAAATTTGCTCCCGCTATTCGCTTTTACTCCTCACTCAACCGCTTAGACCTGGCGCATCGTTGCAGGGTAACCCGCTACTATCAAGCTAAATTCGAAATCTATGCTTTTATTAAAGGTTTTATAGTTGCAGAAAAGAATATTTTAAACCCGGGCGACGCGGATACCGGCTATGTGGATTATGCCCCGTGCAGTATGAGCAAAGCACGGGGCTGCCGTTGATTGAAATAATTAGCTTTGCTTTTCTGATTTTTATCATAGAATCAACCTTAATACGATTCAATCTCCCAACCGCTTTAACTTTCCAAATTTTCTATACTTTTATCGTGCATGCAACACAAAAATGATAAAGGCACTATCCGTGCCTGGGCAATGTTCGATTGGGCGAATTCTGCCTACAACCTGGTTATCACTTCAACTATTTACCCGGCTTATTATACCATTATCACCACCACAAAAGAGCATGGAGATAAGGTAAAGTTCTTCGGAATAGAGTTTATCAATACGGCGCTTTCCAATTATTCGCTGGCCGCGGCATACCTGGTGATGGCAATTCTACTGCCTGTGCTTTCTTCTATTGCCGACTTCCGCGGCAACAAGAAAAGCTTCATGAAATTTTTTACCTGGATGGGGGGTATTGCCTGTGCGGGTTTATATTTCTTTAAGCTGGACACGCTGGAGCTTGGTGTGATCTGTTCGGCTGTTGCAGCGATGGGTTATATCGGCGGAATTTTGTTCAACAACTCTTACCTGCCGGAAATTGCATCGCCTGATCAGCAGGATAAAGTGAGTGCGCAGGGTTTCGCTTACGGTTATATTGGAAGCGTGCTGCTGCAAATCATCTGTTTTGTGTTCGTACTGAAGCCGGAACTATTTGGCATTACAGATGGTTCGTTTCCGGCGAGATTGTCGTTTTTGCTGGTAGGTGTTTGGTGGATCGCGTTTGCGCAAATACCTTTCAATAAACTTCCGGCCGGGAGTCAGAACCGCGGCAAGATTACCAGCGGTGTTATTAAAAACGGCTTCCAGGAATTAGGAAAAGTTTGGCAGCAGGTAAAAGGTATGAAATTGCTAAAACGTTTTTTATTCGCGTTTTTCTTCTACGCTGTAGGCGTGCAAACCATTATGATTGTGGCGGCTAATTTTGGCGAAAAGATCCTGCATCTCGGTACTGCAAAGCTTATTGCTACCATATTAGTTATACAATTAGTAGCGATCTTGGGGGCCTACCTGATGTCGGTATTGGCTCGTTTGATCGGCAACTTTTATGTATTGATCCTCGTGGTACTGATCTGGATCGGTGTTTGCGTGTCCGCCTATTTTATCAGTAACGAAACACAGTTTTATGTTCTGGCGGCGGTTGTTGGTTTGGTAATGGGCGGAATACAATCTATTTCACGGTCTACTTACTCGAAGCTATTGCCTCAAAATACGCCTGATACCGCGTCCTTCTTTAGCTTTTATGATGTAACGGAAAAGATTGCTATCGTCATCGGTCTGTTCAGCTTCGGTTATATCGAGGAATTTACAGGAAACATGCGGAATTCGGCGCTTTCGCTGGCGGTGTTCTTCATCATCGGATTGGTTATTTTGATATCGATTACGAGAATTAGGCCGGAGGACGATTTGTAGCAGCAACTACAGATTTTAAACCCGGGCGACACCTACTCTGTATCCAAAAGATCAAACTTCAAGTTAGTCCCACTAATTTAGATACCTCATGCCGACAGGGCATTTCTTTCCCAATCGATGGAAGAAACAAAGATCTTGGCAATCCGCTAGGTGCCTTTGCCGCACATGGCAGCCTCACAATTAAAAACAGTAGCGCTTATTCCCGATGAATCAGGACCGCTACGCTATCATGCTTGCTAGTGCAAGATGATTGGCACTGCTGCTGTTTTTAATTTTTCCCGGCACTTGCGTCTTGCCGGCGCACTTCGGAAAGGCTGGTACAGGGTTGAACGGTGGCTTCCTACCGTGGATTTAAGTTGTTACTTTATTATTGGCAGTTGCCCGGCATCCGTTCAAATAGCAATGTCGTTTGCTAGTACGACTCGGCATTTGGAGATTTGGAAGTGAAGGCCAATGATTTTTTCGCAGTATCTTTCATTGATGCAGACAGTCAGCGCATTCCGCGAGTGTTGCAGAGCCATTTTATGGTTTGCAATCCCATTCCCACGGCTCGGAACAGCGCATGAAAAAATCATTGAGGAATCACGACAAATATCCGGCAGCCGCGGACTTTTTTGTTTACTTTTTTTGACTGCAGAAAAAAAGTAAATGCCTCCACGGCATGAGTGGCTAAAAGATGTGGACACACAGTAGGGGCAAAGCGGATACCTGCTATGTGGCTAACGCCTCCCGAGGTTCGGGACAGGTTGTGCAGTATGAGCGGCGAACGGGACTACAGCAACCGACAAGCGCTATCATTGCATTTCAAGCCTGTTGAATATATTAACGATTCATCAGCAGTAAGCCCATAGTATGTTACAATTAATGCCGCATGCAAATAAGTCGATTACTTGGAATCAAGTTTCCCTTCTATTCAAAGATTTCCCTACCAACCTTTCTGTTTTTTTTCTGAATTTAGCGCCTCCAGGTTATCTGATAAAACTTATCGTTATTAATTCAGTTTAGTTTGCACAAACGTGTAGCCCGATTTTATGACAGTTGAACTTTTTATTCCCTGCTTTATTGATCAACTATATCCCGATACTGCTTTCAATACCATCAAGGTATTAGAAAAAGCCGGCTGTAAAGTACAGTATAATCCAGAGCAAACATGCTGCGGACAACCTGCTTTTAACGCCGGTTTCTGGGAAGAAGCAAAAGCTGTGGGCAGCAAGTTCCTGGCTGATTTTTCGGAAACCAACTACATCGTTACGCCTTCGGCCTCCTGTACGGGGATGGTAAAAAACTACTATAATGATCTTTTTACTAATACGGCGGTTCATAATAAATGCCGTTCGGTGCAATCGCACATGCATGAGCTTTCCGATTTTTTGGTAAATGTGTTAAAGAAGGATTACTTCGGCGCTGAGCTGGATGGCCGCGCAGTATATCACGATTCCTGCTCGGGCTTGCGGGAATGTAAGATTAAGGACGAGCCCCGGGCCTTGCTGGAAAAAGTTCATGGACTCGATTTAGTAGAAATGAAACATACGGATACCTGTTGCGGTTTCGGCGGTACATTTGCCGTTAAATTCGATGCGATATCCAGTGCGATGGCGCAGCAAAAAGTTGATAACGCGATGGAAATGGAAGCCAACTATATCATTTCGACTGACGCTTCATGTCTTTTACATTTGCAGTCGTATATTGACAAAAACGAGCTGCCTATCAAAACTATTCATATTGCTGATGTGCTGGCGAGCGGTTGGGGCAACGTGTAAATCCTATTCTTTCTTCATTTCCTGCTTTCGCATGGGCATTTCGTCGATGAGTGAAAACAGTTTCTGATTGCTAACCAGCTTTTCGGAGCGATATTTTTCCAGTCCGTCTTTGCCGATCAGCACAAACTGGTAGCCTTTGCCGCCGACTTTATATTTCTTGAAGATCGCTTCATTTTCGGGTTTATAATAATAGGTTTTCGTGGTAAGGTCACGTTCCTTGAAACCCGCATCGTTCGTAGCCATTTCTGCCAGCTGTAGTTTCAGCGTGTTATTTTCTTCAGAGGGCGCGAATAAAAGTATCTGGCGTTTATCCTGTTGAAAGGATGATATCGAAAGGATAACAGCGACGGCAAAAAATTGAATAATCATAGCAGAAGTTTACTGAATAATCTGTTAAAACGGGATTTGGTTTTAAGGAATGTTTCAGAAAGAGGAAAAGTAAGTTGTTGGGAAGGAATTTAAACATATGAGAAACGGATAAAATCTACACTTCTCCTTTTTCTCCGGTACTGAATTCTGTGATTTTATCATCCCGCAACCGGAAAAAATGATACACTATTTCATCCGCAAGCTGGTTTCCTGCCAAATCGTGAACAACCTGCTGAACTTTAATTTTAACTGTATTATTTTCCTTGCTGATTTCCAAAGGAGTTACATTTGAATTCACCATCGAAAATTGGCGTATCCAATAGCTTTCCACACCAGCGTGACCGTACACGTAACCGCCGTCCATGCCATTAGCCCATTTGACGTCATCTGTCATGTTTGAAATAACGGGCTCGATATTTCTCTTGTTGAAATTGCCGTACAATTCCCGGAAGAAGTGGTCAATGTTATCAATCATAGTTCGTTTAACTTTTGCATGCAAGTATTTTGTTCGAGATCAGCGTTTTATCAGCCTTTGACTTTGCCAGTTTCCATGCGGTTTCTAAATGGGCTACCGCTTTCGGACCGTCAATGCCAAGATAAAGTTCACCTAAAAGTGAATGATATAAGTGATTGCCGGAAAGATTGATTTTCTCAGCCTCTGTAATGGCTTCCATCTTTCCGTTCACTTTGGCGAGTGCGTACGTCCTGTTTAACGCGGCAACGGGCGAATATTCAATAAGCAACAGCTGGTTATACAGTTGCAGAATGCTTTCCCATTTCTCATAACTATCGGCTTTAATTGTGTGCCAGTAAGCAATGCCGGCTTCCAGGTGAAATTTTGTAAGCTCATTACCGTGTGAGGCCTGGTTCAGAAAGTATTCTCCTTTAGCTATCAGATCCTGATCCCAGAGGGCAGTATCCTGATCCTGGTATAAAATAACATCTCCGCCCGGATTAAGCCTTGCGTCGAACCTGGAGGAATGAAAGCACATTAACGCAAGTAGGGCGTTTGCAGATGGCTTGCTGGTTTGTTCATTTTCAACAAGCAGGCAGGTTAATCTCATGGCTTCTAAGCAAAGGTCCTTTCGCAGGATAATATCTTTGTTGGCAGAATAATACCCTTCGTTGAAAAGCAGGTACAAGCTTGTTAAAACGGCAGGCAGGCGTTCGTTTATTTCTGACAAGCTTGGCGATTCAATCTTTATTTTCTCCCTTTTAAGCCTTTCCCTGCCTCGTTGAAGCCGCTTATAGATAACTTCTTTATTTGTCAGCAGCGCACTGGCAATCTCATCAGCACCGAAACCGCAAACCAGGTTTAAGGCCAGCCCGATCTGTACCTCCGGCGGATTGCATGGATGGCAAACAACGAATATCATTGCCAGCTGACTGTCGTTTATATTTTTGACGGACAGATCAATATCAAGTTCGTCTGAATATGCCTCGTGATAAGTGATTTCTTTCGAGATCTTTTGAGCAAAGAGCGAATTGTGTTTTAAGTAATCCCTGGTTTTATTTTTAGCAACAGTATATAGCCAGGCCGGAGGGTTTTCGGGTAAGCCTTTCAATCCCCACAATTCGGACGCGAGAAGGAAGGTATCACTGACGAGATCTTCGGCGACTTCGATATGTTCAATACCAAACAATTTGCAAAGCACGGAAACGATCTTGCGGTATTCCGTTCTGAATAAATGCGGTATGAGCTCTTTTTGTTGCATCAAAATAAATGCCTTTGCTGAATCACAAAGGCATTAGATTGTTTAATTAACCAATACACTGATCTCTCTTACTTCCACGTTTCCGCCGAGTTTCAAAACCGGGCATCCTTCTGCCAGTTCGGTAGCTTCTTCGATCGAGCCGGCTTTTACAATGCTGTAGCCTGCGATCGATTCTTTGATCTCGGTATAAGGCCCGTCGGTGATCACCTTACCGGGTTTTACAACCTTGCCTGTAGGAAATAGGCGGTTTCCGCGATCGGTTAACTTGTTTTGTGCCGCGATACCGCCAATCCAGTCCATCCAGGTCTTTGTTCTGGCCTGCATTTCTTCGGGTGAACCTTTCGGCATCGTGTCGTAGTCCATCCTGAATACTAATAGGAAATCTTTCATGTTCGTTGAAATTTTTTATTAAAAACTGATGACGATCGGCTTCTTAAAATTGGACATTTTTTGAATTATTTTTTCTAAGCCAATCGAAAATAAATTTTGAACCGGCAATGTGCGATAAGTTGTTTGGGCGACGGGACTTTTAGGAAGGATGACGAGGCTTTTAGGCAAGCTTTAAGCGCCTAATACAGCTTGAAAATTATAAAATAAATTATCTTCGTGGTTAGCAGCCACACTTATGGCTCCAATACAACGGAGTTAGGTTGTATAGGGGTGATGGGATGGCTTCTAAAAACAAGTTATGTGTAACTTTAAATGACAGCACGACCGAACATATACATTGTACTTGGGACAGTATTTATTTTACTGACTTGGCTGTTTGTTGGGATTTATCGAGACGATGAATTTTACGAACAGAATTTGTTCACTAAACACCGACCAACATTCAACGTAAAGTTTCATTCTGCAATAGGTATGCAAGACTTAAAATTAGACGACTTATTCGAAAACAGAAAGGCAGAAGAAATAGCCTATCAAGAATTTGTGATTAAACAGCAACTTCAGAGCAGCAGTAACGCAAGCCTTTGGTGTTTACCTTTCATTCTTATTCAACTGACATTGACATTTAATAGCCTAGGCATTTTAAAATTCAGACGTGACTTAGTTTACAAGAAATGGCATTTCTCGGCACATTTTGCAGCTTGTTTACTACTGACTTCAATTGGGCTTGGACTTATGTTGTCCTTTGACAATTCACTTACGACAATATTTGTTGGACTTTTAGTTTTGACACTGAATTATCGAGCATTGATTCTAATAACAAAAGAGAGACGAAAGGAAAGCTATACATAACACGGGTTTTGCATCAGTCGGGCTGAAGTGCAAAATTCAACAACAGCTTTTCAATTAAACTTTAGTAATAATATTGGCTTTTGTGCTTCGATTTTCCGCCCGAACGCAAAGCCCCAAACCGTTAGCGATAATGAAACAAATGACTTGAAATATGACAATTGATTACTGTGAAGAAAGAGTCGGGTTATTGCCGGTTGACTTGTTGCACGTTGTAGCCGGACAGAGTCCTGATTTTTATGATAAGATTAAGTGACCCTTCGGAACACTTAAACCAGATGGAGAAGCTTCATAACATTGCTTTTTTGCCCCGTAAGAATTCTTTCTTGCTTCGTAAAGTTCTTGGAAGCTTCGTAAGAGTTCTTTCTTGCTCCGCGAAAGGTCGTTCGCGCTCGGTTGAAGTGTTTGTCGTTAAAAGGAATTAGGTAAAATCATTGCCGCCAACAAAAATTACTACAAACAGAACAGGCCCGAACTCATTAAGATTTCGGGCCTGCAATAAAATAAAGATAACCTTCTAATTCTTCAAACTCGCCATATCCACTACAAAGCGATAATGAACATCGCCTTTAATGGTACGGTCGTATGCTTCGTTGATCTGGTCCATATTAATCACTTCCACATCAGAGGTAATGCCATGCTCACCGCAATAATCGAGCATTTCCTGTGTCTCTTTAATACCGCCCACTAACGAACCCACGATGCTTCGCCTTCCAAATATCAGGTTAAGTGCTGCAACGGGAGCTGGTGAAGGGGGCGCTCCCAGAACGATCATAATTCCATTGGTTTTTAGCAGGACGAGGTACTCATTATAGTCGTGTTCCGCCGAAACCGTATCAACGATAAAATCGAAAGTATTGGCTAGCTTTTTCATGTTTTCCGGGTTGGTTGTTAGTTCGAAATGATGCGCCCCCAGTTCCTGCGCATCTTTTTCTTTTCCAGGTGAGCGACTCAGCATGGTAACCTCGGCACCCATAGCTGCGGCGAGTTTAACAGCCATGTGGCCTAATCCACCTAAACCAACCACCGCGACCTTATCTCCCGATTTTACATTCCAGTATTTTAATGGCGAATAAGTGGTAATGCCCGCACAAAGTAATGGTGCCACACCTTCCAGCGGAAGATTCTCAGGAATAGACAACACAAAATGTTGTGTTACGACTATATGTGTTGAGTAACCACCGTAGGTAATCGTTTTTTTATCCTGCGACCAGGCATTGTAGGTTTGCGTATTTCCATTTAGGCAGTATTGCTCCAGGTCATTGGCACAGTTATCACAATGCATGCAGGAATCAACAAAGCAGCCCACGCCAACTGTATCACCCACCTTGAAACGGCTTACATTATCGCCGGTTCGTGTTACCTTTCCAACAATTTCGTGCCCCGGAACTGCCGGATAAACTGTAGCTCCCCATTCGTTACGAGCCGTATGAATGTCTGAATGGCAAACCCCGCAGTACAGGATTTCTATTTCCACGTCATCGGCTCCCGGTTCGCGCCTGTCGATTTTAAAAGGGCCTAAGGGCTGGTCGGCTTTCTGAGCCGCATATGCGTTTATTGCGTTCATACTTATGTGTTTTAGTAGTAAGTAGTAAGTAAAATATCTATAGACTATGATCTATGAACCATGATCTATTAACCATGCTCCATTAAACCGCTTCCCAGATAGTATCTACAAACCAGTTTTTTGAGTCGAATAAATTATTCACCGTTTTAAAACCAGATTGCCCGGCGAACTTATCCAGATCGCCAAGGTCGTATTTCTGTGAGATCTCCATGAATATGTATTCATTCTTTCTGAAATGAATTGGTCCATGATCGGCAATAATGACATCCTGATCCTGGCTGCTGATCAGAAAACTTTTACACGCACCGCTTTGCGGATCGTAGGTTTGATAATGCGTAAACTGGCCGACATCAAAGTTGGCATGCAACTCGCGGTTGATCCGTTTTAACAGATTCAGGTTAAATTCGCTGGTGATTCCTGCCGGATCATTATAGGCATTCAGTATGGTTTGCGGGTCTTTCTTCAGATCAAAACCTATTAAAGCAAGGTCGCCCGGAATGAGGTATTTACGTAATGATTCACAGAACAGCCCTGCATCATCCGGCGGCATGTTGCCGATATTCGAGCCCAGCACCAGCAAAACTTTCGGGCGTTCTGAAAACGTTGAGGCTTTTTGCAGCATCTGGAAATACTCGCCCTGCAAACCTTTCACTTCAAGCTGCGGGAATTTTTTCGGGAGCTCTGTTTCCAGAAGGTCAATTACATGTCCCGATATATCAATCGGATAGTAAGTGAACTTAACGTTGTTGTTAAGCAGGCACGACAGAAGGTGGCTGGATTTCATTGCGTCGCCGGCGCCAAGTTCTATCAGGTCGAAGCCATCCGGAAATACGGAAAAGGTGCTATGCATTTCCGTGCATCGGGTTTTGAATATTTCCAGTTCACAGTCTGTGAGATAATATTCGGGCATCGCCATAATCTGCTGGAACAGTTCATCACCCCGGTCGTCATAAAAATATTTCGACTCCAAGTGTTTTGGTTGCGAGTTTAACCCTTTAATTACATCCTGGTAGAAATTAGACACCGATCTTTTTTTGGTGTCACGTTCCAGGATATCGTTCATAATTGCCGGTGAGCTTTTCATAAGTTTTTATTTTGCCAGCCGGATACCGGTGTATTGCCAGCGAAGATGTGGATGAAAAAAATTTCTGTATGTTTTGCGGCTATGCCCCGGCGAGGTAACATCCGAAGAACCGCGGAGAACCATTTGGTTTACCATAAATTTGCCGTTGTATTCGCCCAGTGCGCCTTCAGCTTTTTTAAAACCGGGGTAAGGCAGGTAAGCGCTTTCTGTCCATTCCCAGCGGCGGCCCCAGTCGAGTTTGTCCGCAGCTACTTCCCATTCAAATTCTGTTGGCAAACGCATTTCTTTCCACGCGGCAAACGCTGAAGCTTCATAATAGCTGACATGGTTTAACAGGCCGTTCGGATCAACCGGAACCAATCCTCTTAACGTATAGTTATACCAGGCGCCATTGATCTGGTGCCAGTACATCGGCGCTTTGACTTCGTTTGTTTTTACCCAGTCCCAGCCTTCGGCGTGCCAGAATCTGAAATCCTGGTAACCGCCTGCCAGAATAAATGCCATATAATCTTTGTTGGTAACGGGTTGCGCGCAGATATGATACGTATCTAAAAAAACACGATGCTTGCTTAGTTCATTGTCGAAACAAAAACCTTGTCCGTTGTGGCCAATTTCATAAATGCCTTCCGTAATCGTGATCCAGTCGGAAAATGTGTTTCCGGAATGCCTGTCGTTATGAAACTGGTAATTTTCATCATAAGCCGGGAACAGCGGGTTATTGCCCAAAATATATTTAATATCTGTCAATAGTAGTTCCTGGTGCTGCTGCTCGTGGTTGAAACCCAGCTCCATTAATTCGATAAGGTCATCGTGAACTTCGTGACCGGTTAGAAAGCGCTCCATTGCTTCATCAACATGTTTGCGGTAACGGTACACATCGTCTACATCCGGTCGACTCAGATTTCCACGGTCTGTTCTGATAACACGTGCGCCGACGCTTTCATAATAACTGTTGAATACGAAATTATAGTCGGCGTTAAATTCAGAATAGCCTTCAAAATGTGGCTTTAAAACAAAGGTTTCAAAAAACCAGGTAGTGTGCCCTAAGTGCCATTTAGGCGGGCTTACGTCAACTATAGGTTGTAAAACATAATCTTCCTTTTTAAGCGGTGCGCAGATCTGCTCGCTCAAAAGCCTGATGTTTTTATAGGCATTTAACAGCATAAATAAAGGTAATTATTACCTGATATAGTTTTTCAATTGAGATATAGTTTTAACTCCTATTTGCGACGATTGTTTTTTGCGCATCATTAAGGCGTAGGTATTGTTGAAGCCGATCGGTTTCAGCCAGCTGACCTGGTAACGTTTTTCGAATTCGGATTGAACGAAATTATAAACCGCCTCTTTACTTAATGTTAACTTTTGAACAAGCTTCTCTTCGGGCTGAAGGATGACAAGTAAGCCCGTTCCAGTATACTCAGGGTAAATGTCTATCTGGTTGTTCGTTAGCGCATCAAAGCAAATCTTGGTTCCGCCGAGGCCGGTTTTTGTTTCCACTTCCAGGTTCGTATTTCCTTTTAAAAGCATGCTGTACATGTTTGTCAGGATGTATTGCTCGCCGAATATTTTGGAACCCAGGCGTATTGTCCCTCCGGTAACCGGACGCGGATCTTTATACAAACCATTTTTAACGAGAAAATCTTTAGCGACCTTTTCGGGAGTTTCATGCAGGAAATCGACGCGATAATTCAGGCTGGTCATCACTGAATCGTTTATTTTTCCGGATAATATGTTTAGCGTTCGTTCAACTTCAGGGTATTTCTTTAAGGCATCGTCGCGAATGACCGGAGCCGCATAATACGGCGGAAATATATGTTTGTCGTCTTCCAGTACAACCAGGTCGTATGCTTTCAGGCGGCCGTCGGTAGAATATCCGCTGATCACGTCCAGTTGTTTTTGCTGCGCCGCTTTGTACATCACGGCATCACTGATAACAACGGTGCGGATGTTAAGTCCGTATACTTTTTTTAATCCCAGGTAACCATCCGAACGGCCCATAAATTCAGGCGTGAAACCCGCCAGGAGTTTTGAACCAAGTGCCGAAGGAATTAAATAGAAAGATGAAAGAATAAGGGTTAGCGGAAAAAGAATCAGGGCGATCTTAACTTTTTTTAGATTCAGCTTTTGAAGCCTCGATAGGATGAAATCAAACAGGATGGCGAGCAGGGCAGCAGGAACAGCACCTGCCAGGATCATATTCGTATTGTTCAGCGCGATGCCGCCAAAAATAAATTCACCAAGTCCGCCTGCGGCGATGTATGCGGCCAGTGTGGCTACGCCGACGTTGATAACCGTTGCCGTACGAATTCCCGCAAGAAGCACAGGCATTGCGAGCGGAAGCTCAACGCGGCGAAGGATTTGCCAGTCGCTCATACCCATTCCTTTTGCCGACTCTTTTACGACCGGGTCGACTTCGTTGATCCCAGTAAATGTATTCCGGATAATTGGCAGTAACGCGTATAGAAACAAAGCGAAAATGGCAGGCTTCGGTCCGATACCCAGCAAGGGGATCATAAAACCCAGCAATGCGATACTGGGAATCGTTTGCAAAATACCAGCGAATCCAAGAACAATGCCCGCAAGGTTTTTCTTCCTGGAAATCAGAATTCCCAATGGCAGCCCGATTAAAACCGAGATAAAGAGTGAGGTAAAAGTCAGGCCGATGTGTGCCAGCGTTTGCTCGGTTAATTTGCCCGATTGCTCAGCCATAAAGCTCAAAAGTGATTGCTGTTCAGCCATTGTTGCCGGTTTTATGGCGGATAAAATTCTTTATGAGCTCAGCGGTTTCAAAATCTGCAGATTCTTCAGGCTTATGTCCTTTTTTCAAACTGATATTTAAAGCCTCCCATACATTTAAATTTGAGTCGCTACTCATAACACCCGGGTCGATAGCTGAAAGCATTGTATTTTGAAGTTCGAGCTGTAACCGCTGTTCTTTCAAAAAGGAGCTTACAAAATGACTGGCGGGATTACTCAGGAACTCCTCAGGTGCGCCTTGCTGTTTTATTTCCCCTTTATCCATCAGGCAGATTTTATCAGCCAGTTCAAATGCTTCGTATACAT
Source organism: Hufsiella arboris (assembly GCF_009834875.1). Lineage (GTDB taxonomy): Bacteria > Bacteroidota > Bacteroidia > Sphingobacteriales > Sphingobacteriaceae > Hufsiella_A > Hufsiella_A arboris. Next base: position 14,946 of record NZ_WVHT01000018.1, read on the forward strand.
CGTGAGTCACCATAACGATGGTCTTATTCTTCAGTTCATCAAGGTCTTTGAAGTCCTTTTGAATTTTGTTCCGCGTAATTGGATCCAGTGCTCCGAAGGGTTCATCCATCAGTAAAACCGGCGGATCCGCAGCCAGCGCCCTCGCTAAGCCAATACGTTGCTGCTGCCCGCCGCTTAGCTCTGAAGGGTATTTATTCAGAAACTCGCCCGGCTTAAGATGGAGCTTTTCGAGCAGCTCGCCTGACCGTTTATTTATTTTTTCACTATCCCATCCGAGCAACTTTGGTACGATAGCAATATTTTCTGCAACGGTGTAATGGGGAAATAATCCTGTGTTTTGCAATACATACCCGATTCCGCGCCGCAGGATTTCAGGATTCTGATCGAGAATGTTCTGACCGTGAATGAAAATCTGTCCTGAACTTGCTTCGATAAGCCTGTTGATCATCCGCAGCGTAGTGGTTTTTCCGCAGCCGCTGGTACCTAATAAAACCATCGTTTCGCCTTCGGCAATTTCCAGCGAGATGTTTTTTACTACCGTATCAGATCCAAAGGTTTTGCTTACGTTTTCAAGGCGAATCATAGTTGAAGGTAGTAAAATCGTGGCGCTTAACAAGCAAGGTTTATAAGTCCGGCGGCCGAATAGCCTGTGGAAATCATAAATTATGTCACTCATCAAGTTTCATAAACAGGTTGTTTATCGACTCAGAATATGTTGGGTGCGCGAAAATATAGTTCCTCAGCTCATCATAAGTCATCCCCGCACGCATGGCGATTTCAAGCACCGACATAACTTCGCCGCCTTCGACTGCCAGGATAGCTACGCCTAATATTTTGTGCGTATCTGCATCGACCACCGCTTTCATTATTCCGCGGGTTTCGCCGGTTTCAACGCCCCTGGCTACGCTGCTCATGGGAAGTTTGGCAACCTTGATATTCAGCCCCTTTTCTATCGCTTGCTTTTCAGTCATACCCACGCGGGCAAGCTGAGGGTCAGTAAACATGCAATAGGGTATAGGTCTGTCTTTAGTCGACCGGTTTTCCTTGTTCAGTAAATTATAGCACACGATAATATAATCGTTGAAAGCGATGTGCGTAAATGCCGGGCCGCCATTCGCTTCGCCCAGGGCATAGATTCCGGGGACATTGGTTTGAAGCTTATCGTCGACTTTAATAAACCCCTTTTCATCAATTTCGATACCCGAATTTTCCGGCTTTAGTAAATCACTCTGCGGAATTCGTCCAGCAGCAATTAACAACTGGTCGCCGCTTACGGCCTGCGTTTTACCTTCGTGTTCAAAAGTGATCTTAATTTTCCTATCCGTGTATTCAAGTGATTTAGCTTTCGATTTTTGATATACGTCGATTCCGTCTTCCCTGAAGATTCCGGTTATCTCTTCACAGATATCTTCGTCTTCCTTCGGTAGAAAAGTACTGGCCGAGTCGATGATAGTGACCTTACTTCCCAGTCGCTTAAAAAGCTGTCCGAATTCCATTCCGATGTAGCCGCCGCCTAAAATAAGCAGGTGATCAGGAAGCTGCTTCAAATCAAGTATGCTTGTCGACGTTAGATAAGGCACTTTGTTAATTCCCTCTATGTCGGGGATCTTGGTCCGTGTTCCTGTATCGATAAAAAAATAATCTGCTGAAAGTTCCAGCACTTCTCCCGAAGTTGTGCGCACTTCGATGATCTTATCACCTGTAAAAATCGCCTCTCCAAAAACAAGATCAAGGTTTTCCGTTTCGCGGATGCTTTTTTCCGAACCTTCTCGGCCATTCATCACGATTTCGTTTTTACGCTTCATGATTTTGGCGAAATCTATTTCGAAACTACCGATTTTTATACCCAGCTCATCCGCTTGTTTAGCAGCGATATACGCAGCTTTTGCGGAAGCGATTAAAGTTTTGGTGGGAGTACAGCCATCATTAACGCAGGTTCCTCCAATAAATCTCTTTTCAATAAGTGCGGTTTTCCAGCCGGCTTTAGCAAGCTTTTTAGACAAAGGTGTTCCGGCCTGGCCAGCGCCGATGATAATGGCATCGTATTGCTTCATAGATCAGTTTGAAACCTGGACGCCTTTCCAGAAAGCTACATGATCTTTGATTTCGCTCGCAGCATCTTTAGGATTTGGATAATACCATGCAGCATCTTTGTTTTCCTGGCCATCTACGCTCAATGTATAGTATGAGGCCTCGCCTTTCCACGGACAGGTCGAATGAGTGTCCGAAGATTTAAAAAACTCCTTTTTTACTGAATCAGCCGGGAAATATTGATTGTTTTCGATTTCAATTGTCTGATCGCTTTCTGCGATTACCTGATTGTTCCAGATCGCTTTCATTGGGTTAATATTTTTTGGAAGAACAATGAAACAGCGAAAATGATTTAGGAGGAGGAAAAAGAGAGGAGGGGCAACGATTCTATCAGTTATTGGTGTCAATAATTAAAAAATCTTCTTTTCCGTCCAAGCAGGGTCTCTCGCCGAGGACCCTGCGCCAATTCACAAAG
>NZ_WVHT01000019.1 GCF_009834875.1 Hufsiella arboris
GATTCAGCGGGTTGAAAATATACTGGCTGAACTGTACGTCCTGCTGGGCAAAAACGCCCTGGCATCCCAGCAAAAATAATATCAAGCTAAATATCCTTTTCATGGTTTCCCGTTTTTACTGTTACCGAAGCAGCTGTATCCAGCCTTTATAAACTTTCGCATTTTGCCCTGTACCGATCGTCAGCAGGTAGTAGTAAGTCGCTTCATTTAGCTGCGATCCGTCCCAGTCATTTTTATAATTATCCTGGTGATACACTTCATTTCCCCAGCGGTTATAAATACGGATTGCCATTCCCTGTGTCGGATCGACACCTTTGATTACAAACCGGTCATTACGGCCATCGCCGTTTACTGTTATTACATTCGGAATGAACATGCCGGAAATTTCCTTTTGTACCGTTGATGAATTGTTAGAGGCAACCGGGTCTTCATCAGTTGTACTTACCGTAGCGGTGTTAGTGGCCGTTCCCTGAAGCCGCGCCTGCACCGTTATACCTGCTGTCGTACTTTCACCTGTTCCCAGTGTACCGATTGTCCATGTAACTGCCCGTGTAGCCGGATCGTAACTGATCTGGCCGGGACTGGTGGGCAGCGGAACATAATCTACCTCTGCAGGCAGCACATCGGAAACTATCACATTGTGCGCATCATCCGGACCGTTGTTAGTCGCGCTCAGCTGGTAGGTGAACTGGTCGCCTATATAGATCTTTTGTGGTGACTGCGTTTTCACGATGCTCAGGTCTGCCAGGTTCTGCACCGGTATGATGACCGGGTCCGTGTTACCTATATCCGAATCTGTACCGGTTGGGAATGTATGATTATCAGTAGTCACAAGTGCCTGGTTACTGATCGTGGTGCCGGCAATATCATCATTTACTTTCAGGCTGAAACTGACGGCTGTTTCAGCGTTTGGCGCCAGCGGCCCGGGAATGCTAAACTGTACGTCGTTACCGTTCAGCGTACCGCCGGAGACATAGCTTGTTCCTAAAGGCAAGGCGTCGGTCACAGTGATTGTGTTTAATGCTGCCGTCCCTGTATTGCGGACGTGGATTGTATAAGTCAGCACCTCGCCTCTTTGTGCCTTTCCGTCTCCACTGGCATCGCTTACCGTCTTCCAGGTAACCAGGTCATTAACCGCCAGTATGACGGAGGCTGGTTGATCGGTTTCGCAGCCAACCGGGTTCTTGCAGGTTACCAGGTACGTTCCGGCAAAGCTGTTTTGAACATTGGGAACCACGATCACGTTAGTGTCCACAGGGACTGGTACACCGTTTTTAAACCAATCGTAATCGGCGGCATTGGTGGCAGTTGCCCGGAAAACAACCGTGCTTCCAGCCCAAACGGTATCCTGTAGCACGATCACTCGTTTTGGCGGGCCGGCAAGCAATTCCGAAGTTTCCAAGATCAGATACGTTGGGCCCGGCGGCTGATAAGTCCTGACACTGACTGGTTTTACAGCAGAACACCCGGCAGCATTGGTGGCCTTGATGTAATATACACCGCTTTGGGTGATGGCAGCCGGGTTTGCAACAGGAATCGTAGTCAGCGGGTTGATATAATATGAGAACGTAAGCCCCGGATCGCTGCCGGCCGTTACCGCCGCTGCGGTCAGGTCGCCGGCCTGTGGTAAACAAACCGTTTGATCCACGGTTACCAGGTTGACCGTTCCGCCGGCCTTTATTTCAACCGAATCGCTAACAGCGGTACAGCCGTTTTGGTCAGCAACAGTTAACCTGTATTTACCGGGAGGCAGATCGCTAAGGTCTTTGGTGCGAGCGCCAGTACTCCAGCCATAAACATAAGGTGGGCGGCCGCCGCTGACGGTGGAAATAATAGATCCGCCGGAAGATCCGGCACAACTGGCGTCGGTAGCCTGCAGGCTGAGAGTGATCGGCACAGCATCCGGTATCACAATTGCCTGGCTCGCCGCGCTGCAACCGGCCGAATCTGTAACTGTTACGGTATAGCTGCCTGCTTTTACGTTATTTACGTTGGCGGTCGCTGCCGTAAAGCCATCCGGACCAGTCCAGCTATAAGTATAAGAGCCGATGCCGCCGCTGACAGAAATGCTAATGTCCCCGGTGCTGCTGCCTGCACAAAGTACACTGTCAATTACCGATGAAATAACAATTGGTGCTGATTGTGGCACGATCAGCGTATCCAGTCGGTTGCACGAAGCGCCATCGGTTGTGGTGACAAAATAAGTCCCGGCAACTATTCCTGTAATATTCTGGGTATTGGCGGTAAATCCGTTCGGGCCGGTCCAGTTAAAAGTGTAGCCCGAGCCACTGCCGCCGCTTGCAGTCAGATTAATTGCGCCGGTAGATGCACCTGCACAGGTTGCAGGTGTAATGGTAGACGCAACTTGTATCGCTTGCGGTTCGCCGACATCATAGGTGTAGGTTTGCGTGCAACCAGCTCCGCTGGTGATGATCACCTGGTATTTGCCAGCCCTGATATTACTGATATTTTCGGTTGATGCGGTAAACCCGTTCGGGCCTGTCCATGCAAAAGCAAAACCGGCAGGTGCGCCTAAACTAACTGTCAAAGCGATTGCTCCATTAGCTGCTCCGTTGCAAGTTACATTCGTAATAACAGGTTCTGCTATAAAGGAAGGACTTTCGCTCACGGTCACGTTCGCGATTGCCGAACAGCCCAGGGCATCAGTTACAGTTACATCATAGTACCCGGATGCTAGCCCTGTCAGGTTTTGACTGGTCGAAGCAAATCCGTTCGGACCTGTCCAGCTGTAAGTATAAACTCCGCTTCCACCGATGACTGCCAACGAAGCACTGCCCTGGCTGCTTCCGGGACAAACGTTATTTACTACCGTCGGTGTAATTAATATCGGGGCGTTTTCCAATAGCTGGTAACTTTCCGAACTACTGCAACTGCCATCAGTGACAGTAACTGTATAAGTACCTTCCGCAAGGTTGGCGATGGACGCTCCTGAGCCTGTATAACCATTCGGTCCGGTCCACGCAAAGGCATAGCTGCCCGCGGGACCGCCGCTTGCCGTCAGACTAATAGCTCCCGTATTTCCTCCCGTGCAATTGATATTGGTAATTGCTGCCGTTAAATCGATGTTTGACGGCTCGCCTACAGTAGCTGTTATCGAATGTACCTGGCCAGATGCATCCGTTACCTGTACAGTGTAAGCACCAGCTGAAAGACCGGATATATCTTCTGTCGATGCGGAATAACCATTCGGGCCTGTCCAGGCGAAAGTGTATGGCGGTGTACCGCCGGAAACAGTCAGATCAACGCGGCCATCTGAGCCATTATTGCAGCTTGCTGAAGCAGTGGTTTCTGCAATGCTTATTAAATTAGGCTCGCTTATAAATACTTTGATAGTAGCTGTGCAACCGTTCGCATCGGTAACGGTCAGGGTATAGTCACCTGTAATTAGTTCTGTAATGGATTGAGCGGTAGAAGTAAAAGCCGGCGGCCGAGTCCATAAAAAACTGTAAGGCGCCGTTCCGCCGGATACAATTGTAGTGATTGAACCGGTAGCTGTCCCGGGTGCCGATGCGTCGATATGGGTTTCGCTGATACTGATCGCGGATGGCTCATTGATTGTCTTTGAAATACTGCTATTGCAACCCTGATTATCTGTTACTGTAACGGTATAGGTTCCGCTACCTAATCCGGAGATATTTTGTGCTGTCGACGTAAATCCACCCGGCCCTGTCCAGCTATAAGTATACCCTGCCTCGCTTCCCCCGCTCACGGTTAAATTGATCGCTCCGCTAATATTTCCATTACAAGTTATATCAGTAACTGTTGGATTAATTACAACGGGAGGATTTTGAAGTACATCGATGTTCATTGTTTTCGAGCAGCCCAGGAAGGCATCTACAACCGTAACCCTATAAGGGCCCGGCGCCAGCCCACTAATATTCTGGCTTTCAGAGTTATAATTATTGGGTCCTCTCCAAGTAAAACTATATTGATCCGGCCTGTTGGAACCGCCGCTTACCTGGATGCTGATGGCACCATTATTTTGCCCGATGCATCCTGCATTGGCTACTGTTGGATTGATAACGATGGCAGGCCGGGTTTCAACGGTTGAAGTATAAGAATACACACATCCGGCTGCATCAGTTATAGTAAATGAATACGTTCCCGGAGAAAGCGTTCTTCCGGTATCACCAGACCAAGGCTGCCCCTGGAACGTGTAGGTAAAAGGCGGAGTTCCGCCTTGTATATTACCCAGTAAAATCTGCCCTGTTGCAGTACCGTAGCAATTAACCGGGAAAGTGTTATAATTTATTGCCAAAGCCGGGTTGATTGTGACCACTACTGGTTTAAGGTCGCTTGTACAGCCTTCCGGCGAAGTAGCGCGGACGTAATAAGTGCCTGAACTAGTTATTGCAGTCGGATCGGCAATGGGAACTGACCCGTTTGAATACTGGAAATAATTAAAGGTTAAATTACCCTGACCACTGACTACCGACGGGCTGGTGATGTCAACTTTGGCATTAGCGCAGGCCTTAGGCGGATTGGTAACCGTAAAATCCGGCTTAGGATTTACGGTCACTGTTACCACTTTGGGGTTAAATCTGTTTTCGCAATAATTACTCCCCTGAATGGTTACATAAAATGCAGTTGTTGCATTCAGCATGCCGGCTTGATAGGTTAAGCCGGTGCCTAACGGGGTAGTTGTTCCCGCATCTTTATACCAGGTAACGACCGGGTTGGTGACATTGCCGGATGGAATAGCGGAAAGCGTGACCGATTGCCCCGAACAAACAGTTTGATCATTCGCATCTATCAAGGCCGGGGTTGCAGGCTGCTTAACATGCACCAGCACCTGTAAAGCTTGTCCCTCTTGATTTTCGCAAGCAGTTCCGCTGACTGTAACGTAATACACTACGTCTGCTTCAAGTACAGATGTGTAAAAGGTCGGCCCTGTTTCTACTTGTTGGGTAAGCCTGGAGTCAAGATACCATTTAAAATCAGCGCCTGGTATTTTGCTTGTCGCAGTTAAGGTCGTGCTGCCGCCGCTACATATTTCCGTAATTCCGGAAACTGAAATATCAGAGGCGATAGCCGATGGATTGACGGTAATAGTGAAGGTTTGCGGATCACCGATACAGCCATCCGCCTCCGGTGTAACCGTTATATTAGCAACGATCGGACTGGAGGTGTTATTAACGGCCTGAAAAGGGAATAAGTCATCTGTGCCGTTACCTGGCAAGCCGATTTCGGGATGATCATTTGTCCAGGTGTATTGCGTTCCGATATCAGCGCTGGAAAAATTAACCGCTGTGGTTAACTGGCCATTGCAAAGCACCTGATTCGTAATTGGGTTCAAAGTTGGCCGTTCTGTTACTACTACAGTTTGTGTAGTAGATAACTGAAAACCCGGAATCAGAAGAACTGTTAGTGTCACAGTATATATTCCTGCTGAAGTGTAGGCATGAACAGGATTTTGTTCAATACTGATTTGCCCATCACCAAAATCCCAATTGTAATAAAAAAGAGTATTATTGCGGTTAACAGTAGCGTCTGTGAATATAAATGAATTGCCTTCCAGGCACTGGGGGTTTTGATCCACACTAAATTTTGGAACAATATTTGGATCCTTGCTGACTATTACAGTTTGTGTAGCCGATACCTGGCAACCACTTTTGGTCATGGTAAGCGTTACCGTATATGTTCCAGCTTCATCGTAAGTATGATTTGGAAAATACTGACTGCTGGATTTCCCGTCTCCAAAGTCCCAATCATAAATCGTGTTCTCGTCATAGGTATTTGTCCAATAAGAAAAATTAAAGGTATCGTTGACAACTTGCGAAGTTGGGTACGAATAAATAATTAGGTCGAACTTTGGTATCACCCTCAAGTTAAGTTGCTTTGCAGAAATACAGCCGGTTCCGCTGGCATCCCGGGCGGTAACATATATGGGAAAATCTCCTTGTGTAGTTGTTGTGAAAGATTCGGGATTTGTTATCTCATCCTTAAATTGAGGATCCATATAATAGCGTAGAATAATACCGGGGTCACTATCTTGCGTTATACCCGGGTCGGTTAGCTTAAAATATTGCCCTTCACAAATGGGTGGCGGATCATGGACAACCAACCTGGGCTTCCGGAGTGGCTCAAGCGTTACCGGCTTAACAGTAAAACAGCCATCCTGGTTGGTTAATTTGATATAATACGTGCCGGGTGTTGTCACCTGTTGCGGGTTGCTGAGGGGAATGGTAGCCTCCGGATTGGTCCAATAAGTTAAGTTGCCGTTATTGCTACCATTTGTTAGCGCCGGCAGGGTCAGATTGTAATAAGGCGGATTGTCGCTGAAAGGATCGGGACAGACTAATGCAAGTACACCCGGGTTGATCACCAGGTTTGGTGGAACCGAGAGGTAAATGTCACTAATTACTTCATTATTACCAAGATCTACATCAGATACATTCTCGACGTACACACGTGTTTTAATTTGATTGGGGGTGCTGGGATTAGAATTTAGTGAAACAGTAATTGGAGGATAAAAATATCCGAGTGCAAGGCCATCGGTTCGCGTAGCTATGATTTGATTACCGGTAAAATCAATGGTCCAGCCATCGCCTCGGGCGCCTATGTATCCAAGATCAGGAGGCAGATCTTGCGTAACGGTTACCTGGCCGGCAGTTGCGGCATTACCAACGTTAGAAAGGGATATGATATAATCAATATTCTGGTTCTGCTGACACGGAAAATAGTGCGGTTCTACTTTTAAGTCAAGGTTTGGAGTAAGTACGACTGTATATGCGGAAGAAGAGTTATTTGTGAGATCAGAGTCCGTTATACCCGACGTTCCAACATTTATATCTACATTGTTGCGTATCTCTCCTGTATATGGATAAGCAATTATATGGCCTTTTATATTGAAGGTTGAAGTACTTTTGGCGACCATATTTAGTGTTACATTGTCCATAGATGGTTGCGGAAGCATGGTGTAACCGCTGGCAGTGTTGCCTGAGTAACCATCGTTACTAAAGTCAATGGATTCCACCTGAAAAAACCGGCTATCTGGTAACTGATCTGTTAAATTGATTCCATTTAAAGGGGCATCCGTATCATTGTAAGCAGTGACAGTGTAAGCAAGTTCATCACCAAGCCGGGCGGTTGGCTTGTCAACCGTTTTCAGTACACGCAGATTGCCGGGTGTAGTAACAATGAGGTTTCTGATTTCATGATAATCCACACCGCCACCGGTTGATCCGGCAAAACCCAATTTTAAAACAGGGGGTGGGTTGTCTACATTAACGGGGCCGAAGAGTTTGGTGAAGGCACCGGTTTCACTCGTTTTCCAGAAGGCAGTGATCTGGTATTGGGTCGCATTAATTTTTTCGATACTCAGTTGTATTCTTCTATAATATGCGGTAGATGCCGGTCGGACGGAGGTTAGAGGCAAATAGTTGATAGTTGGCGTTAGTGTATTTGTACCGCCTAAATAATTATAGTTTGAAGCTTGGTTGCCTCTTAGGCCAATAGTAGATGGATAAAATCCACCCCCGATCCCCCCTGTTTTTTGTTCATAAGTGGATGAATAATTTCCGAATTCATCAATGCCAAGTCCGATAAACCCACCAGATAAACCGGGTATAAAATTACCTGAGTTGATGTCCGTTTTTTGCGAGTAACCCAGTCCACCGCCAAAAGCGCCTATTTGAAAGGGTGTAACAGTAGGGTCATATAAAAAAATAGAAAACCCATCCGCGGCGGCAGGTCCCTGCGAGCGCCAGGTAATGTATTCAAAATCGATAAAAACACCTAAGCTGCTGGGGAAAGACTGATCTACAGTAAGGTATCCTACCTGGTTCGGTTGATCTGAGGTTAACCGAAGCCATCCCTCATTGTAAGGATCCTCGTTTCCGGCCGTCAGGTGAGCGGTGCCGCCCAGCGTTAAGCCTATGGCATTGTTGTCGGTAAAAGTTCTGCTGATAGTGAATTGTGCATGTAGGCTAACGGAAAGCGCCATCAGCACAGTAAGTACACCCACAATTTTAGCGCTGGTGGCAAAAATATTTTTTCGCTTCAGTAAAAGTCCTAGTAGATTTTCGTCCATATCACTTTTTATTAAAGGAGCGCAAATTTGCTAGTATCGTTTGCGGGCAACAGTCGGTATTTCTTTGACCGGCTCGTCTAAATTCGTTATGGCTTCGGCGGGAAAAAGCCTTGTTGATCTAAATTGAGTGTCAGCAATTAAGTTGAGAGCTTAATTATTCGTTGCTATATGTATTTAAATTTGCCAACTCCTGAACGGAACTAGCAGTATAGATTAATGGTATGCCGCCAGGTCTGTTTATAAATGTTTATCTCAAAATTAATTTCTTTGCAAGTTAAAATGTCTTTTTCTCCAACTAATGTGTTGCATATTAGAAAATGAAACGAGATTTAAGATAGAGACTTAATCTTCACTTCGAAGGAAACTAATTCCACTGTTTGTTGAGTTCTTCTCACTATCCGTAGAGTTCAGCAGGCTCTACGGATTTCGAATGGAATAGAGTCTCGGCTAAAAATCTAACTCTTATCCCGAAATAACTTTATGCGATTAATCCTCGTAACATGCATAATGTGGATTACGGCGGCGCTCAGTCAACCATTCATAATCGAACTGCAGAGCAAACAGCACCAGCTGCCTCCCTTGAGGGAGGATGATGGTGGGTGATAAATTCCACTTGTCCTAAAATAACTTTACACTAAGAATTGAACGGAGGCGGGCATCCCGTTTTGACCTTGTTGAAAGACAG
>NZ_WVHT01000002.1 GCF_009834875.1 Hufsiella arboris
TTAGATAAAACGTTAAATAGTATTGTGATACATTGCATTATTTTATGTTTCCTTTTGTTCGTTGGGTTGATTATTATTGGAATTAATATCGCATACGGCGGTTCTAACTCAGGAGGCATGTATGGATTATATGTATTACCGCTGATTCCAATTGTTCTCCTCGCTTTAGCGTTCGTAAAGTTGGGCGAAAGAGTTACGAATAGTAATTGGCAATGGGCGGTGTCATTTATTCCCTCGATCCTTCTAGTAGCTTTAATATGGCTCGACGCGTTCGGCTCTTATGTTTTTGCCGGAACTATAGCTTTGATAATAACTTATACGTTGATACGGCGACTCGTAGACTAAAAGCGGCAGTAAATTTGAGGTCGTACTACACATAGCAGCGCCTTAAAACAATAGCCATTACAGTGCTTTTTGAAAGCTTAATCAAATCAATATCTTTAGTGAAAAATTAAAGTTCCTGCGATTAAGGCTATTGCCTCAAGCTACCAACCGTTATGCCTAATTTTAACATGAAACTATTTCCAACAAAAGAACTGGGGTTTAGACTTGTCAATAACCAAGCCGAGACATTAGATAGACTTAATAGAAGAACCGAAAGGTCTGAAAATTTAACTTCCCAAGTTACTGACAAATCATTTCGGGGACTAATAAACGGAAGTGAATTTAGACTGATTTCTTCGACAATTGGGAAAGGTGCATTTTGTGTTATGACCGGGCATATCAATTCTGTTGATGGAAGTGTAAAAGTTGAGATACACAAAGTATTTCGCATTTTATTGAGTATCATTTTATCGCTTCCTCTTGTCGGAATACTTGCAATGGCAATAAGTCGCAAGGAAGAATTTTCTCCAATCATAATTTTGGTTGCAATCGGGCAGTTTTTAATGATTAGGTTCTTTTTTATTGAACTTGCATTTAGATTTTTATCGCGTGAGAGTCTAAACAGGTTGAGAGAGGTTTTAGACCTAGAATGGCTAAAAAACTATGCATAACACGGGTTTTGCATCATGCGGGCTGACGTGCTTCTATTCAAGTCTAGTGCCGGTTAACAGTTTTGTGCTTCGAAACCCACCCGAACGAAAAGCCCGAAACCGTTAGTGGTAATCATGCCAACAAAACGAATAACAAATTAAATGAAATACTCAATTAAAATAATCTTTCTACTTCTATTAGTAAATTCTACCAAAATTACATTTGGACAAAACAACATAACTAATGAGACTCTTATTTGCGGAACGTGGAAACTTAAATCCTACGAGGAAGCTGGCGTAAAACATTTAGGCTCAGCAAACCAAAATGAAAGCCAAATGATATTTTATGCCGACCATAAATTCAAATCTATTGAGCCTGGCAATATCGAAAATGGAGCTTGGAATTATAACCCAACTACCAAAATTCTTACTACGACTGATAATATTACAAAGAAAGTGGCTATAATAAAAGTAAGTAAATTGACAAGCGAGGAATGTGTTTTAGAATTTAAAGACCCGGACGGAATTCTTTTAAAAGTCCATATGATTCCTAAATAAAATGCCAATCGCTAACAACGGGAAAAAAAATGCGGGGCGAAGTGCTCTCACCCACTTCACTTCTTTTTATAAAATTTAATGCGGTGCGACAGAGGTTGTGCAAGCAATTCGCAATTTTCTCAAACCCGCAACTCGTCAGCAATTATGAAACGACCCGCAATTATATTAATATATCTGACTTTGTTAACAAGCTTATCTTTTGGTCAAAGCCAATCACAGGTTGACAGTTTATTGACGGCATTGTACGACACCAAAAAATCAAAAGACATTTCAACGCAAAAAGAAGCTACGCAAATAATTAGCTTTGGTGACAAAGTTTTACCCTTACTGACTAAACTATTTAGTGACAATACACCCACAGAAATAAACTCAGAGTGTCAAGGATTAAAATTGACAAAAGGCGAGGTTGCAATTATTTTGGCTGATAGAATTGAGATTATGCCGTATGCGCTGTTGACACATATTCAAAACTGCTCACTAGAATTCTGTAACGACAACCCAAATCTTATAGAATATTACCTAAATGCTATCAGGCGAGACGGCGTAGAAAAATTTCAAAACAGGTATACTGATTGGCTCGATAGCAAAGACAGGAAACAGTGGAATCCATATTTGACAAACAACAAAATAAAACTGAAATAACTGCTGCCAACGAGGTATTGGCAAAAGCTGGGCTGAGGAATAAGAACTGAGCTTTGGAATATAAATCAACTGTGGTACATTGGCCATAACAAACGAAAAGTTACGGCCTAGACGTAACGCTAATGCCCAGCCTTCCAATACCCAAACGTGGTAAACCATTTAAAAAACTATATGGAACCTAATCTAGACGAATTACGAAAAAATTATGAAAAATTTGATAACAGCAAATTAGTCCGTATCGCAACGGAAGAAGCAACGAGACTTCGACCAGAAGCCGTTGAACTTCTTAAACAAATTATTAGCGAACGCGGACTCTCAAAAGACATTACAAAAGGAATTGATGCTCAATTTCAAGAAGTTGATAATGAAACACTATTAGAATATACCGAACTTCTAAGAGAACTTCCTTGTCCTATTTGTAAATCGACCGAAGAAAAGTTAAATGCAACGATGACTGGATGTGTGGTAAGCTTTATCATTATGACCAGTTATAAAAAAGAATTAAAAATAGCCTGTCCTAATTGCCTTGACAAAGCGAATAATCAAGCAATGATAAAATCGGCATTGTTCGGTTGGTGGGCTTTCCTTGGGGCATTATAAAAACTCCGCAAGCTCTACTACTGAATAATAAAATGAAAAAACAAAACAGACTTTTAAAATCAAACGATCTTTTTAATGCGTTTGTGCTTGGAAGAATCGGACGTTTAGAGGCAAATAGAAATAGTCCGGCCGAACTTCAAGAGATGATTGAATATATTAGATAATAAAAAACGAGTTATAACAGCAGATTTGCAATGGGCGGGCCTCCTCCTCAGAAAGTTTGTGATTGCAGAAAGGTCAGTTCTCCTATTAACATTTGTGCCGAAAAGCATGCCCATCACAAATCTGCCAACCATTATCGGCAATCCTGCGGCTGGCAGAAAGCACAGCTGGTCAGCAGAACCATCAACGCGGACTCTGCCGATATGTATAGGTTACTAAGATTTACTTCTCTCACATTTATAGCTAATAAGGACAAGTCAATCTGTATCAAAAGCGTACAATTTTTGTATCGCATTCGAACAATTTTAAAGATACTATTTAGGTGTAAGAAGTTGAATATCAGGATGCAAGCTTGGTGGCATTCTATTAGTCGCACTTACAGCCGTAAAGCTCTGTTCAATTATTAAATGACTATTATGTTCCAGTCTGTCCTGAGACCAGGTTTTAGAAACATTCGACGCCAAAAAGGTTTTTCAATCATTAATATTGCAGGTCTCACCCTTGGCTTTACTGCCAGCTTACTCATTGGCTTATTTGTAAGAGATGAGCAGCAGTACGATAAATTCAATCCAGGGTCTGAAAACATTTATCGCGTTTATCAAAAAATGAATGGAGATGTAAGCAATATCATTGCTACATCACCTCCGGCATTTGCAGTGGCACTCAAACAGAACTTTGGCGAGGTGGAGGAGGCCGTTCGTGTGATGGCCTTTAATTCAAAAGAGCTGATTGAAGCAAACGACAAAAAGCTGTATGAAGAGAATGGATTCCTTGTCGACAGTAATTTTTTTGAGATGTTTTCGCTCCATTTCCGTTATGGATCGGCGGCAAAAGTGTTCAGCGATCCAAAATCCATTGTGATCTCTGCTGCTATGGCGGAGAAATATTTCGGCAAAGAGAATCCGGTTGGTAAGGAGCTAACCCTCTCAAAAGATGTAATGCGTGTGCAGGGGGTGCTGGAAAACAGCGAGAAGTTTCACTTACCACTCAATTTTCTGATTTCCCTGAACGCCGCAGGCTACCCGGCCGACATAATGCAAAGCTGGCAATGGTATCCCTTCAACACGTATGTGAGGCTAAGGAATGGCAGCAACGCAGATCAGCTCCAGGCAAAATTCCAAAGTTTTTCAAAGCCTTTTCTGAAAGGTGAAGGGGGTACCAATGTGCCGTACTTCCAGCCGCTCGGTCAGGTGCATCTCTATTCATCAGACTTTAGCTACGATATGTCCATCAGGGGTAACATCACATATGTGAAAGCCCTTACGATCATCGCTATTTTTATCCTGCTCATCGCCTGCTTTAACTTTGTAAACCTTGCCACGTCAAGTGCACTAAAAAGAGCCAGGGAAGTAGGCGTGAGAAAGACAATTGGCGCAGGCAGAAAAGCGCTGGTGATACAGTTTATCGGTGAGACAATATTGCTCGCCGCTATTAGTATGGTTATTGCCGTCGCGGCCACAAGGCTCCTGTTGCCCTCACTTAATGGCTTTACGGAGAAGAGCATCGAATTCGATCTGATTAGCAATCCATTGGTTGGGCTCACATTAACGGCGCTTACATTGGTTGTAGGGATACTTGCAGGCTTCTATCCTGCGCTGGTATTGTCTTCTTTTCAGCCGGTGAAAGTTTTAAAAGGGAGCATTGTACCAGATGCCGCGCAGGGAGGTAGGCCATGGCTGAGACATGGCCTCGTGATAATACAGTTTTCATTATCGGTGCTGCTTATCATTAGCGCCATTGTGGTAATTAACCAGGTGCGTTATATGCACAATAAGGATTTGGGCTTCCGGAAAAAGCAGGTCATGTTCTTTCCTATGAGAGGTGAGAACCTGCAAAAGAGTTATGCAAGCTTTAAGAATGAGTTGATGGGCTACCCGGGAATAGCATCGGTATCGATTGGCTATGGTTTCCCCGGTGATGCCTTTGGCGATGGCTTAATGACCGTAAAGGAAAAGCCTGAAGTGAAGCCAACAAGAGCCACCCAGTTAATGGTCGACGAAGATTATATAAAAACTCTCGGGCTAAAGCTGCTTGCAGGCAGGAACTTTTCGAAACATATCAGTAGCGACGTAAGCGCCTATATCATCAATGAAACAGCCGTTCGTGAGCTTGGATTGGGCAGTGCCGAGCAGGCTATCGGTAAAACGCTGTCATGGCCTACATGGAGAAAGCCTGATTCATTAAAGACAGGGCCGGTAATTGGCGTGGTGAAAGACTTCCATTACAAAAGCCTGCACGAAAAAATAGAGCCTTCGGTGCTGCAGATTTATCCGCAGGCCTATTCTAAAGTAGCGGTTAAAATAAGTGGCTCAAACATCGAACCTATTATTGGCAAGATCAAAAACGTATGGAACCGTTACAGCCCCGACTATCCTATTGAGTACAATTTCCTTGACGAAAGCTTTGGTAAGATGTATAAAGGAGAAGATAAGCTTAAAACCTTGCTTTCGCTATTTACAGCAATAACCATTTTTGTCTCTTGTCTCGGTTTGCTGGGCTTAGCAGCTTATGCGGCGGAGCGTAGAAAGAAGGAGCTTGGTGTGAGAAAAGTGTTGGGCGCCACGGTGGAGGGACTTGTGGTGCTGCTCTCAAAAGATTTTCTGAAGCTCGTGCTGATCTCCCTTTTGCTGGCTTCTCCGATTGCGTGGTACTTCATGAATCAGTGGCTGGATAATTTTCCTTACCGCATTACCATTAGCTGGTGGATGTTCGCAGTTGCAGGAGGGCTTGCAGTGTTGCTGGCATTATTAACAGTGAGTTTCCAGACAGTAAAGGCCGCCCTTTCTAACCCTGTACAAAATTTGAGGTCTGAGTGATTATTGATGCAGTAGTTTGGTGCCATGTGTAGTTATATCTGTTTAGATCATAGATGCTGCCACAGATAAGGCTTGCCATACCCATAACAATTGGAGGCGAAGATGAATTCAATGGAATTATGTTTGAAAAAGAATAAAAAGCACATGCAACTACCTTGTTGAAATTGAAGGATTATTCGGAAAGTGGCTTGAGTAAAATTAAAAGCGTTTGTTTAAGTAGTTAGGACGTACATCGGGTTCAAGTTATGGCCGGGTGACGTGGTTCTTGCTCCCTACTTCTTTTTAACTACTTTAGCGCCGGCTACAGGAAGCACTTTTATTGAGGGCACAACTAAAGCCCACAAACCGTTGGTGTCATTTTTTGAAGACACCGCTATAACAATATCAAAATAACTTAATGAAACAACTTGCATTTTCCCTGGCGCTTATTTTATTTGCTAACTTTTTATTCGGACAAAATTTATCTACTAAAACTAAAATTTTGTTGATTGGTACCGTCCATTTTGAAACGCCACATACAGATAAATTTGAATTAGAAACCGATAACTTCCTTGAACCTAAGAGACAGAAAGAATTAGAAGAACTCACGAAAAATTTGCTTGAAACTAAGGCAGACAAAGTAATGATAGAGCGACAATCAAAAGACCAGGATAAAATTGACAGTCTTTATAATGCTTACCTCACTAATAAATATAACCTTACAGTTTCTGAAAGAGAACAAATTGGATTTCGACTGGCGAAAAAATTAAAACTGAAAGCAATTAACTGTATTGATGCTGATTATAGTCTTCACGACAGTTTAATGTCAGTGACTGCGAAAAATAACAACCAGCTCTATCTGCTTGAAAAACTTGGTGAAGATGCTAAAACTTTGTTAGGTGAGGTCGATAATAAAGTAAAAAGCAGTTCAATAACTGAAACTTTAAAATTCATTAACCGGCCTGATTTATTACAGAGAAATCTTTCGCTATATCTTAAATATTTTGCGAAAATTGGTGCAGGAAATAATTTTGCAGGTGCGGAATTTGTTTCAGAATGGTATTTACGAAACTTAGGAATTTATGCTAATATTTTGAATCAGGTTAAACCGACCGATAAATTTATTATTGTAATATTTGGTCAAGGACATATTCCAATTTTGCAACATTTTTTTCAGAACAATGACGATTATGAATTAATAGAAGTTAACAGCGTATTGAAATAAAACTGCACCAGCAAGGGTTTTGCGCCAGGCGGGCTGAAGTGCATAATCTCAGCAGTGGTAATGCTATCGGCAATATAACAAAACCAGATTTCTGCTTTGATTTTCCGCCCGAACGCAAGACCTAAACATTACCTGCCATTCTTAGACCGGCACTCGGCAAATCAGAAAATATGAATAACGATAAAATGAAAGATTGGACAAGGCGGAAATTTATTACAACTGTAACCAGTGCTGGTACAATGTTCCTGTTTAGTCCATTTGTTTCTTTAGCCGCTGCTGGACAAGACGACAAAGTGAAAAAAATAGCAGCCAAAGCAATAGGCATTGACACTCATAATCACATGGACGTTCCATTTAGTTTAGAACAGTTCAAAGGACAGCAATATGACTTAGCAGGTGAAATGAAAGCGTCGGGTTTAACGGCTATTTGTATGACTTTTTGCGTTGACCGTCCTAAATTGGAAAAAGAAGGTGACGCATACGAAAGATTTATAACGAGCCTCGACGAAATGGATGAAATGCTTAAAGCCAACCACCTGACTCGGGCATTAAACTACTCAGATTTAAAAAAGGTAAAAAAAGAGAATAAGCGAATCGTTATTCAATCAATAGAAGGCGGACATTTCATTGAAGGCAAAATAGAACGTATTAAAATTGCTTACGACAGAGGGTTACGTCATTTAGGTTTAATGCACGATGGACAGACTTCTCCACCAATGGGAGATATCTACACTGACACACCACAATTTGGCGGGCTGACGCAGTTAGGTATTGACACGATTAAAGAATGTAACAGGCTTGGCATCCTCGTTGACCTTGCGCATTGTAGTAACGAAGCCATTAATAAAGCCCTGGAAGTATCAACTAAACCAATGCTCATTTCACACACAGGGCTAAATACACAGTTGGGAACAAATGAAAGAATGGTAAAAATGATGATGCCACGGCTTATCAGCAAAGAACAAGCGAAGAAATTTGCTCATGCCGGCGGCGTTATCGGCGTGTGGACACATCTTGCAGATACGCCCCTGGATTATGCAAAAAATATAAGAGCATTGGTCGACGTTATCGGAGCAGAGCATGTTTGTATCGGCACGGATACTAAAATGGCTTTGCCAGGCGGAAGCAACGACAGGTTCGGAAGCAAGACCAATCAAAGTTGGAATACCACTACTAACGGATTTTTCTATACTGTGGTTGACGCATTATTAAAAACAGGATTTACCGAAAAAGAAATTACGCAAATTGGCGGCGAAAATTATTGCCGCATTTTTGACAAGGCAACAGATATTTGAAAAACGGTATGCTGACAAAAAATGGCAGGTAACATGATATTGCCAAAGCAGGGCTTGACAAGCCGGATGCGTTAAGCTCAAGTGTTCCAGTGGATAGGACATGTCACAACAGGCGGCCTGGCAAATTCGCCATACATATTGGAAGTTTTGTACTCCGAAACACGCCCGAACGCAAAGCCCGAAACCATTATGCATCGTTATAAAAACCTCTTGACGCAGAAGACCACTTTTTTGACGCATTATGCCCTATCTGTTTTGCGGTTAAGCAGTACATTTGAATTGCAACAAAAAAAAATAAAATTATGGCAAATATCAATCCACACATTAATTTCAACGGCAATGCAGAAGAAGCGTTCAACTTTTACAAATCAGTATTTGGCGGAGAGTTCGCAAAAATAATGCGTTTCAAAGATCTGGTAAATGCTGGATTTCCAGTAGCAGAAAATGAAGCAAATAAAATAATGCACATTGCTTTACCAATCGGTAAAACTTTTTTAATGGCTAATGATGTACCTGAAATATTGGGGCGAACAAATGAAAATGAGAACA
Source organism: Hufsiella arboris (assembly GCF_009834875.1). Taxonomy (GTDB): domain Bacteria; phylum Bacteroidota; class Bacteroidia; order Sphingobacteriales; family Sphingobacteriaceae; genus Hufsiella_A; species Hufsiella_A arboris. The sequence goes on from NZ_WVHT01000002.1 coordinate 8,801, forward strand.
GAAGTAAAATTGTAATTAGCGCGGAAAGCAAAGAAGAAGCTGACAAATTATTCAATGGACTTTCTGCAGGCGGACAAATTGAAATGCCTATTTCTGACAGCCCCTGGGGTACATATTTTGGTATGTTTAGAGATAAGTATGGAATTGAATGGATGATAGATTTTGATTCGAATTTTAAGGGCTAAATATAGCCGAAGAAAATAACGAATACATCACGGTATTCCCAAATGCAAGCTAACAGCTTCGATTGGACATTTGTGCAAGGTTACAGAATGGAGTAATCATTCACATTGGCGATCCTGATTGTTATACCACAGCATGAAGAAAACGACCCAAGATATAACGTAAAATAAACCAACAATTAAAGTTTAGTTTTTAGAACTGTAGCCTTTCCCTTTATGCCAAACGGTCTAAAAACCTCTCCTCTTTTTTCTCATTTAGTTTTATAAGTTCCGGCCTCAGCCGCAGATAGTTTTCGATATTCCAAGGTATAGAATTCGTTGTTGGAAAAGACCGCGACCTGGCAGAATTATCTATTTAGAGCAGGCTGTGGCGTAGAGCTTGATTTTGACTTTTAACTACTCGCCCTTTATCGTTATTGCTTAAGGTTTTTGAGGCGTTGCTGGCGATGGCAATGGGTTATATCTCAGTCGCCTAACCGCTATGGTTACTTCAATATTTCCTTTAATACACTAAATTATTATTGTTTATCAATAATAATTTATTATTTTAGCGTAATGAATCAAATGGTTAAAACATTATGAAAAGAATTCCAATAGTATTTCTTCAGGCAGTCATCGTGCTTATCGGCACTATTGCACTTGTCATTTTGCTTTGGCTTCCCTTAACTGAGGGAAGGGCCGCAAACTTAGACTTGTTCAGCATTTATTTTGACCCGCTCATTTTGTATGCATACGCGGCATCAGTCGCTTTTTTTGTCGCGCTGTACAAGGCGTTCAAATTACTTGGATACATCGGACATAATAAAGTTTTCTCTCCAAGCTCTGTTAAGACTTTAAAGGGTATAAAATATTGTGCAATCGTGCTGGGTGCTTTAATTGTGTTAGCGGGATTATACATAAGACTATTTCACAATAAAGATGACGACCCTGCGGGCTTTCTTGCCATTTGTATCGTAACTACTTTTGTTTCTATCGTAGTTGCAACTGCTGCGGCAATATTTGAAAAACTCTTGCAAAATGCCATCGATATGAAATCTGAAAATGACTTAACAATTTAAGCTATGCCAATTATTGTAAATTTAGATGTGATGATGGCAAAGCGAAAAATTTCATTAAACGAACTTTCTGAAAGAGTTGACTTGACGCTGTCTAACCTATCGATCTTAAAGACAGGGAAGGCGAAGGCAATACGATTTAGCACCTTGGATGCAATTTGTAAAGCATTAGAATGCCAACCCGGTGACATTTTAGAATATGTTAATGATGAACAAAAAACAACAGACCGTTAGCATCAGTTAGCAATTCGCCGGCAGTCACAGGGCATATTTGGTTAAAACTTAAAAGTGATGGTACTGCCGAACATCAAAATATCTTTCCCCGGACCGGCTTCTTTTAAATAATCTCCGGTATTAAACCAGGTAAATTCCTGCCTGAAATACAAATATTTGTTAGGAAAATATTCCAGTGCGCCGCCTAGCTGACGGCCAATTTGCTTTGATGTCCCGACCTTGCCGGAATAAATGAGTTTGCTGTTAACCGCGTAAATTCCGTCATTACGGCTCATACGCCAGAAAAGGTCGTAATCGCTGGAGAATATTAAGTTTTTAGTGAGATTGAACTGGATATACGGATGAGCATCTACTAAGTTAGACGGGCCGATCAGCGCAGCCAGGCCAAAATAAGCACCTTTAGGAAATAAGGGGTTGAAGGTGTTAAGCCTGCTGTCGTTATAGGTTTTGTCGCCGCTTATAGCTTCAGTTTTTAAACCAATCTGCGGCTTGAATTTGTTGTGAAAAAAAGTGTAGGCAACGTTAACAGACATCGTCCACGCCGAAATGGCACTGGCTGCAAAATCACCAAACTGATATAAGCCCTCGATGTCGTATTGCCAGGCTGGCGTGGTTTCCCACAATCGTGCACCAACAGAATGGCGCGTTTCAGTCCCGCTGCCATCATCAAATGAGACCGCTTTTTTACGAATGCCGAGATAATAGATATCAAAATTTGACACGACCTTTATTTTGTTAAAAACAGCGTAAGCGCCCCAAAAATGCGTGGCATCGCTGAAGCCGTCATCAAAAATATTTGGCTTAGCGAATACGTAATGAGAATAAAAAAGATCAAGTTTTACATTTTGACTGCCGTACATAATCTTGGCAGCGTCAAAGGACTGGCGATTATTTGGCGCCTCGCGCACAGCCACTAATCTTTGTGATCCGTATGAAAGTTCCTGCCGGCCTACCCGTAAAGTCAATTTTCTTGTGTTGCTTAAGGTTGTTGAAACGTCAAAAAAAGCCTGGTGCAGATCAAGGGGGTTTTGATCAACCGGTGATGGAGTGTCTGCCTCGCCGCCGGCCAAACTGCTTTGCAGCTGTACAAATGTGCGAAAGTGTTTGCCGGCATGAAAATCGACATGACCCAAATACCTGGCCAGTATAAAACCGTCTTTGTCTTCGGGCGCCTCACCCCAGTCCTGATTCTTGTAATAGAAGTATTGGAAGCGTGCTTCGCCACCGAAACTAAAATAGGCGGCGTTGTCTTTAGAAACGGAATTGAACTTCAAATTGCGATACCAATCACTTGTGGTATCTTTAGCCAGGTAGCTGTAATTTTCGTCGTATCGCAGCTGCTTAAAGGATTTTTCTTGCGCCAAACAGCTTAATGATGTAAGTAAAAAAAACAGGGCAATTAAGGTCTTCATGAGGAAACGGGATTTCAGATCAACCTGATTGCTGGCCACTTGATCTTTAAAGTCGATGAGCACTAATGCATGACTGCCGGATGGAAGTAAATCGGGTGGAAGTTCCATGATAGTAATTCGTTTAGTTAATCACTGCCACAAAACTTAGCTAAGAATAGGCCGGTAATGTAATTTATTGATTGATAAATAGTTGTGTTTCGTTTATCCAAATCCGGTAGCTGTATTTCGGAGTTTAACTGGTTTTTTACGATATAACGTTGTCCTGTTATTGGCTAGCTTTTGCCGCGATCGATTGGAATAACGTCAGGTATGAACCGTATCAAAAGGAACGATAGATAAGTTCAATCAGGCTTTTCGCAACAATACAGTATTTCAACTTTTCAGCCATTACATCTCTTGTCAGAGAATTGCTGCCAGCATTACCTTATTTCGTTGCTGACAATACCAGATAACGATATAAAGCAAATATGAATTGCTGAAAAAAGCATAAGTGACTGTTTGTTAATGATTTGCATTGGTGGCTCGCTGCTTGCCATTTGAATTTCATATCAAATAAAACGGATATGAACGCAAAACCTCAGCCAGTACCATCGATTGCCTGGAAGACAGCAGATAAATCATTAACACCTTCACATTATGAAAGCTTTGACATCTAAGACCATTGTTTTTATTACCGGTGCGTTTGTAAGCAGCGACTGCTGGAACGATTGGAAAACCTATTTCGAGGAACGGGGCTATACTACATTGGCGCCAGCCTGGCCTCATAAGGATGCACCGGCCTGCACATTGCGGGAAAGACATCCCGATGCCGAAGTCGCCAGTTTGCGCCTGGCTTCATTAACCGATTATTTTGCAACCATCGTAAAGCAGCTGTCTGAGAAGCCGATCCTTATTGGCCATTCGATGGGCGGGTTGATAACGCAGTTGTTGCTTCAAAAAGATCTGGCGACTGCAGGTATCGCCATTCATTCACTCCAGCCCAAGGGTATTTTTACTTTTAAGTTTTCTTTTTATAAAGCGGGCTGGGGGGCATTGGGTTTTTTCACAGATACGAAAAAAACCTACCTCATGTCATTTCGCGAATGGCAATATGCGTTTACAAATGGCATGTCTTTCGAGCAGCAAAAGGAGGCATACTATAACCTGCTGGTGCCTGAATCAAAACTGCTGGTCAGGGATGCCACAACCGACGCAGCAAAAATCAACTTTTCTTCTGCGCACGCTCCACTGCTATTCCTTGCAGGCAGTACCGATCACTTCATACCGGCTTCGCTTAACTATAGTAATTACAAAAAATACAGCCATCACCAATCGGTAACCGATTATAAAGAATTTGCAGGCCGTAATCATTTCGTACTTGGCCAGCCAAACTGGTCGGAGATCGCCGATTTTGTGTTAAGCTGGATTAAAAAAAATTAAAACCATCAAAGTAAATACAAATGAAATCTTTATTGCCAGTTTTTAAGAAACTGTTCCTGGTACTTTTTGCTGCATCAGCTATGAACGTGTATGCCCAGCAAAAAGCTGATCTGATTATTTACAACGGGAAAATTGCCACCATGGCAAAGCCGGATGAATTTAAACAAGCAATAGCTATGAAAAATGGATTGATCCTGGCAACAGGCAGCACGCAGGCTATTTTAACCACGTATAAAAATACCGCTACTAAACTCGTTGATGCCGGAGGTAAAACCGTCATACCCGGGCTCAACGACAGTCATATGCATGCCATCAGGGAAGGACTTAATTTCAATATGGAGTTACGGTGGGATGGCGTGAAGACATTAAAGCGTGCTATGGCGATGCTGAAAGAGCAGGTCGCAAGAACGCCGCCCGGCGCCTGGGTGAAAGTAGTTGGCGGCTGGAATGAATTCCAGTTTGCAGAAAAAAGACAGCCTACCATTGACGAAATCAATGCCGCGGTGCCAGACAAACCGGTATTTATCACTTACCTGTATGGCAAAGCTTTTTTGAATAAAAAGGGCATCGAAGTACTTGGTTACGATAAGAATACCAGCTACCCGGGCAGCGTAATTGAGTTAGGTAAAGATGGTAAACCTACTGGTCTTTTGTACGCCAAAGAAACGCCTATGGCTATTTACCGCACGCTTGCCCTTACCGGCACGCTGACTCCAGAAGAAAGAATCAATAGTTCCGAGCATTTCTATCGTGAAATTAACAGCTTCGGTATAACCAGCGTAGTTGATGCGGCCGGGGGCTCGCAAAATTATGATGCCGACTACCAGGCTTCGCTTTCACTTGCAAAGGCAGGGAAGTTAACAGTAAGAACGGCTTACTATCTGTTCGCACAGCAAAAAGGGAAGGAACTCGAGGATTATGAAAAATGGATCGGGAAAACATATCCTAATAAAAACGACCATTTGTTAATGGCCAACGGCTATAATATGGAAGGCGCGGGCGAAAACATTGTCGCATCTGCTGCTGATTTTGAAAACTTCCTGGAGCCACGAATAGTGCTTTCTCCTGATATGGAAACTGATCTGGAGCCGGTTATACGCCTGTTGGTTAAAAATCGCTGGCCTTTTCGCCTGCATGCTACCTACGGTGAGTCAATTGACAGGATGTTAAATGTGTTTGAGAAGGTAAACAAGGACACGCCATTTAACGGTTTGCGTTGGTTTTTCGATCATGCAGAAACTATTACAGATTCTGAGCTTGCCCGTGTTAAAGTCCTTGGAGGCGGAGTCGCCGTTCAGTTTCGAATGTATTTCCAGGGAGAGCTTTACACTAAAATGTACGGCCAACCCAAAACACAGCTTCCGCCAATAAAGAAAATGCTGGCTATGGGCATCCCGGTAGGCATGGGTACCGATGCGCCGCGTATTTCTACTTATAACCCCTGGATAGCGATGGACTGGCTGCTGACGGGCAAAACCATCGGTGGTATGCAGTTTTGGCCGAAAGATCAGGTACTGGATAAATTCACGGCGCTTCAATTATATACCTCAGGTAGCGCCTGGTTCTCGGGCGAAGAAAAACTTAAAGGTAAATTGGTTAAAGGGATGTATGCCGATATGGCCATCCTGTCCGATGACTATTTTACTGCCAGCCCCGAAAAAATCAAACACATCACCGCTTTGATGACTGTGGTAAATGGAAAAGTGGTTTATGCATCCGGTAAATATGCTGCTCAAAACCCGTCAATTGCAGACGTGATCCCTTCCTGGTCGCCGGTGAAATATTATGGCGGCTACCAAAAATAGAAGTCTGTATCTGAAACAAATTTAAAAGCAACCACAATGAAAATACAATTCTTAAAATTAGCCAAGCTTAGCCTGTTGCTGATGTGCTTTGGCCATCAGGCTTATTCTCAAATGCCAATGCCGCCGACTGTTCCCATCTGGGACGCCAATAAAGTAAGCCTGGGGCTGCAAAAAATAAGTAATGACGTTTATGCCATAATACCTACAACTGCCGCAAAAGAGACAGCTAAAGGTATCCCACAAGCTACGACAGGAGGGTTCATTGTAGGCGAAAAAGGTGTGTTGCTGATAGAAGTAATGCTAACAAAGCGACTGTACGATCAGCAGATTAAACTGGTTCGTTCAATCACCGATAAACCTATCATTTTCGCCGTCAACACCAGCGATCACGGCGACCATTGCTTCAGCAATTATTTATTGCCCGCAAAAACGGTGATCATTCAGAACGAATTCGCAAAAGAAAACCTCGCGAAAAACTATGACGGTATCAAGCAATTTATGGTCACCTTGTTTGGCTCGGGCAGGGGGATTGAAAATACCATTTTCCGCCCGGCTGATATTGTGATACCTAAAAACAGTAACCTGAAATTAGACCTTGGTGGCGGTAAAATTGTGGAGTTGCTAAATGTAGGTACCGCGCAGTCGCCGGCTGATCTGTTCGTATGGATGCCTGATCAGAAAATATTTTGGGCCGGTAATCCGTTCATCGCAGAAAGTCCGGCTATACCATGGCTTTTTGACGGCTTCTTTTTAGAACCGGCAAGTAATCTGAAAAAGATATACGATTTTTTACCCGAAGATGCAGTTGTCATTCCCGGCCATGGACGTATCACCAATAAAGCCGGCATTAAATACACGATAGATTATGTGCAGGAACTAAAAAAAGAAGTAGAAGCAGCGGTTGACAAAGGCCTTACACTTGAGCAAACCCGGGAGTATGTTAAAATGAAAGAATACGATAAAGGGTATGTGTTGTTCAACTGGCTGCATTACAACTTTAACCTGCCTAATGCTTATAAAGACATCAGCAATAACAAGAAATAATAATAAACAGCAAAAATCATGAAAGCAATAACTAAACTCAAACACTTAATGCTGGCCATCGTATTAACAGCGTTTGCTGGCAGCGTATCGGCGGCACTTGCACCAGCTAATCCGCCGGCTAATTTTAAACACCAATACGCCACAGTTAATGGGGTCAAAATTCATTACGTTATCGGCGGTAAAGGCGAACCCCTATTGCTGGTACACGGCTTCGGGCAGAACTGGTATATGTGGAACAGGCTGCTGCCGGAGTTATCTAAACATTTTACGGTGATAGCGCCGGATATGCGCGGTGTCGGGGAGTCGGGAAAACCGGCAGCCGGTTATGATAAGAAAAATATGGCGGTTGACATGCACGAGCTGATGCAAAAGTTGGGATATCATCATATCAACCTTGCGGGGCATGATATTGGACTGATGGTGGCTTATGCTTACGCCGCACAGTTTCCTGGTGATGTAAAAAAACTGGCACTGATGGATGCTTTGCTGCCAGGCATCGAACCGGTTTGGAGCCAGGTGAAAGCCCAGGCCTGGTGGTTTGGATTTTTTGCTCAGCCACATTCCGGAGAATTAGTTTCGGGCAAGGTGGGGATGTTTTTAACGGATTTTTGGCCGGTTGTAGGTTTTCAAAAAAACGCTTTTACAACAGCAGAACGCACCGAATTTATTCGCGCCTATTCGGTCCCCGGTGCCACAACCGGTGCATTCCATTGGTTTGGCTATTTCGGTCAGGATGCTAAAGACAATGTTGAATTTGCACGAAAAAAATTGCCTATGCCCGTATTGGCCATGGGGTCCGATCATTTCGCCGGCGCATTCCTGGCCGCGCATACTAAACTGGTCGCCGACAATGTAGAGGAGTCTGTTATAAAAGACTCAGGACATTGGGTGGTACAGGAAAATACTGCCCAGGTGCAAAAAGACCTGTTGAATTTCTTTATAAGATAGATTCAGCTCATCACCGGCTAGCAGCAGCATCTTTCGGGCCTCCCGATGGATGCTTCGCTTATTCACAGTACCGTGTGGTGCAGATCTGTCATTTAGGACTTGTGGCCATTCTTAATTATATTGCAGGAAATGGATAAGATGGCAGCCAGGTCCTTGTCAATAATTGTTGTATTGCTCTTATTAGTAGCACAGGCGTCTGCTTTACAGCAAAAAACTGTGCGTCAATTCCACAACAACAGCAAGGCTGATACAATCCGATTAAGGACACTGTATGAACTGGGTGACTATTATCTTTTAAGAAAACATCAGGATAGATTATCCGATTTTCAGAATGCAGAGAAAGTATTTTTTACGGCTTATGGCATTGCGGATTCAGAAAATGTAATTTCAAAATATGGAAAATATGAATTCCAATGCAAATTAGCAGAGGTCTTTGTATTGGAGAACCAGCCGGAAAAAGCTATGTCGTTATTTATCCAGGCGGCAAAATTTTATCATGACCGCAAGTTTATTGCTAAGGAAGCGAATACCTATTTAAGATGTGTAATAAACATCTGGCCGGGTTCCGATGATTATGAAGGTATGCAAACGTTGCTGTTTAAAGCTCTGCGCATTTATGAGGAATTGAATCAACCGGGTGATATAGTATTTACAAATTATTGGATTGCGCTTACAGACCTGCATCGTAATCGGGCCAATAACTATCGGCTTACAGAGGCTCGATGCAATCAGATGATTGTTAAATATCAACATACAAATGCGCTTCACCTTGATTATATCTATAGTCTTTTATCAAGAATAAACAGGTACAGGGGCAATCTGAATAAATCACTCTCGTATTCGCTCAAGAGTATGCAGCTAATGAACTCGACAAAAGACACGACTGCAGAAGAACAGATATTCGCGGAGTTGGCTCAGACTTACCAGGATTTGGAGCAAACAGAAAATAGTATCGTTTACTATAAGAAGACCATTGAAATACGTGAGCGGAAAAATATACCGCAAGAGTACTTGTTCAGGACCGCTGGATTTATCGCCCAGGGTTTAATAAAACTTCACAGGCCTGTTGAAGCGTTAAACTATATCGAAGCTCTTGAAAAACGGCATAAGCCGGATAACAAAGCTAAATATGCATTCATTGAACAGATTAAAGGTTATTGCTACGAAGCACTCAGGGATTATAAAAAAGCTGAAGAGGCATACCTGGGCATGATAAATGACTACCGGAAGGGCGATGATGAAATGTGGTACATAGCAAAATATGACATAGCTCGTTTCTACGTACTTAGAAAACAATATCTGAAAGCTGCCGCGTTCCTGAATGATAATACACCACCCTCAAACTTCTCGAAAGCGAAAGACCTTGAATATCTGCTTTTTCAAGTTGACTCTTCCCGTGGGCGTTTTCTTTCAGCGATCAGGCATTTCAGGAAGTATAAAACAATGAACGACTCTGTTTTCAACCTCAGTAAAAGTAAACAAGTAGAGGAGCTACAGTTACAGTACCGAACGAGCCAGCGTGAAACAGAAATAAAGCTGCTCACCAAGGAAAGCCAGTTGCAGCGACAGAATGTTATCCGTGCCCAAAATGCCCGTAATCTCACTTACGCAGGTATTGCGGTATTAAGCCTGTTTGTCGGCTTGCTCTATTATAACTATTGGGTAAAACAACGTAATAACATCGTGCTTAACCAACTCGTGCTCGAAAAAGACGCACTTCTGCAGGAAAAGGAGTGGTTTATTAAAGAAATTCATCATAGGGTGAAAAATAACCTGCAAATTGTGATGGGCCTTCTCCAGCGCCAGTCCGCTTATATTAACAATGAGGAAGCTTTAAAAGCAATAAGAAATAGTGAGGATCGGATGCATTCTATCGCACTTATTCATCAAAAACTTTATCAATCGGATAGTCCCGGATTTATTTATATGCCTGAATACATCGCTGAACTGGTAAATTACCTTAAAGACAGTTTTGATTTGGGAAACCGGATCCATTTTCAGAAAGATGTCGACGATGTTTATCTGAATGTTAGCCAGGCAGTGCCACTCGGCCTGATCTTAAATGAAGCCATCACGAACGCCATAAAATATGCATTTACCGATCAAACATATGGCGAAGTATCTATCTCATTTTTAGCAACAACAGACGGTTGCCATCATTTGATGATTAAAGATAATGGTGCCGGACTTCCGCAAGGATTTGATAGTTCTTCTATTAATTCTATGGGCATAAACCTGATGAAAGGATTAACAAAACAGCTTGGAGGCTTATTCAAAATGACATATGACAGCGGAATGATAGTGCTAGTTAAATTTAAGGTGGAAAATTCTGGTATTCCGGAAAATCAATATAATCAACAGGAAGGCTTTGTGATCACGCATTAATTTCTCGCACAAGAACGGGGCACTAAATTAGAATTCATACAAAATTGCCTTGACTTGAAACCGCTTTCCGCATGTCAGGCTTTAGGTTTCATTTTTCAATAGTCTTAGCAGGTAGTCAAATCGCATCCAATAGATATGGCAGTCTTTCTCACTGGTGCCTTGGGTATAAAACAGATATTTATTGTCAGGTGTAACATATTGCCCCCAGCGGTGAGCTTTGCCGTTATTAACCAGTGGGCCTAAGCTTTTAGGAGTGCTCCAAGATTTATCTGCATTTCTGAAACTGATAAAAAGCTCAGACTCATATTCTTTCGTTTCATTGGTGCTGATAATTATATAGGATTCGTCATTTGAGACGAAAAAATCGCCGTCAAACCCTTCGGTGTTTACAGGGCCGTCTAACTTTTTAATTGTTGTGTCAGTGCCGGATATCGCTAACTGACAGAAGTCGTAGGTACTGAAATCTTTAATGTTTCCCTGGTTACCGTTGCTTCCGATATACATTAATCCGCTTTGTGTTTTCATAAAATCGTACAGGCCATAGCTGGCTTTTATATATTGTACTGGTTTTGTCCATCCAGTGGCTGTTCTCGCTGATTTCCAGACAACACCCTGCATCCCGCCGCCGATAAAGTATATACTGTCGTTGCTGGTTGAAAACGACGGAGCATAATATCCTTCGTTTAAAACGACTGGCCCATTCCATTTGCCGTTATCAAATTTGAAATAGCGAATGGTTGCGCCTTTCGATTCAAACCAATGAAGTGCATGGCAATAATAGAACTCTTTGCCATCCGGCGAAAATGCCACGCGGTCTAATGCAATTCCGCCATCTTCGAGTAAGCCCTTGGCAAAAATTTCAGGTTTATCACCCGGTAGTTTTTGACCGATGAAAGCTTTAGAACTCTTCCAAAAGCTCGTTTGCGCTTTCAAAAAAGAGAAATTATAATATAAAAATATAAATATCAGAATTGTCTTAGTTGTCTTTACCATCATTAAAACACATTTCTTATGAATGTACCATAAACTTTTTTAATTTCAATTTAAAGAGCCATGAAGGACGTGATGGCAATAAATCCAGGTGATCAAATTTAATAATATGGTTAATTATTATTTAGAAAGTATCAGCAAGCAATTTGAGTATTACAAGTTGCTCGGAGAAAGGACTTTTTCACAGCTGAAAGATGAGCAACTATTCTGGAAGTATAATGATGATAGCAATAGCATTGCGGTAATAGTGAATCATTTAAGCGGGAATATGCTTTCTAGATGGACGGACTTTTTGACTTCCGATGGCGAAAAAGAATGGCGAAACAGAGATGCCGAGTTTGAAAATAATATCAAAACCAGGAAAGAACTGATGGACAAATGGAATGAGGGCTGGACTTGCCTGTTTGAAGCAGTAAAATCTTTAACAACAGATGACCTTGAGAAAGTCATATACATAAGAAATCAAGGTCATACAGTAATGGAAGCAATTAACAGGCAACTTGCGCATTATCCGTATCATATTGGACAGATTATTTTTTTGGGTAAGATGCTAGCAAATAATGAATGGATTTCGTTATCAATTCCAAAAGGACATTCTCAGCCATTTAACGAAGCGAAATTTTCACAGCCAAAACAAAAAGAACATTTTACAAATGAAATTTTAAAGGACAAGAAATAGTTATTCAAGTGGGTTGTTTTGTTTGGAATGATTGTTTGTTACTCAACTTGCAACTAGTGATTTATCACAAGTTGATAGATTGTCGTTTGCAGCTTTTCCTAGTGGTTTTATCACTTTACTTAAATCTGCTCTTTTGCTCATGTCAATCGGATAGTTCTTTCTCAATCTTTTGAGGGCGTAAAATAAGTTCATAAATAACACCATCAAAAATGCGCCTGTTCTTAAAGAAAACATTGCCCGAACGATCCGCTTGAGAGAATACGTTAGTGAAAATGATTTTTTCCAAAGTGCGCGGTGCGCGTTAAGCAACTGCTCTTCGTTTATTTTTTGCGGTTTGAACACCACATTATAACCATTGTAGAAATTCCAGTTTCTTTCTTCAATGATCCGTCCTTCCAGTTTGAGTTTGCTATAAATAGGTGTACCTCGAAATGGGGTCATGATACTTAAAAACGGAACATCAATCCCGATCTCCATCAATTGGTCCGCCATATTGGTTACGCTTTGTTCATCATCATGATCAAAGCCGGCAATAAAACCAGCCATCACAGCAATTCCCCGCTTTCTGATCTGGCTTACAGCTTCTTTGTAGTCGGCTATTTTATTCTGCCTCTTATTGGCGTCGGCTAGTGATTCTGTTCCAAATGATTCGATTCCCAAAAAGACACCTATACAACCTGATGTTTTCATCAGATCTAATAGCTCCGGGTCTTTGGCGATATCCATACTGGCCTGGGTTAACCACCATTTTTTCAGCGGGATCATAGCCGTTAAAAGTTGCCTGATGTAAGGCCTCCTGATGGTGAGGTTATCGTCCCAGAACCAGACGATTTTTCTTTGCCACCAATACTTAAATTTATCGTAAGACGCATCTCTTACCACATCCCCGACAGGCCGTAACCTAAAGCCCGGATTTAATGAGGGAACAGTGCAAAAAGAACACGAGAAAGGGCAGCCCCTTGTAGCCTGGATGACTTTTTTGATGAAGAACTTGTCTGGCAAAAGGTCATACCTTGGTGTTGGTAAACCTGTCATATCGCAAGGTGTTCCGGAATAAATTTGTTTTAACTGGCCAAGCTCTATATCACGTAGCAGATTTAACCACACGTTTTCTGCTTCGCCGGTTACGATAGCGTCAAAATAAGTGAGTGCTTCTTCCTGGCAATAAGTAACATGCGGACCGCCAGCCACTACTAATTTTCCGTTTTTCCTGAATTCAGCTGCAAGATCGTAAGCAGCGAGGGCAAAGCCGCTGAAGAAAGAGATCGCTATTATGTCGGCGTCAGTATCCAGTTCTATTTTATCAACTTGCTGATGAAACACCCTCACCTCATGTTCGGCGGGAGTTATCGCCGCTAGATGAATACCGGTAATTGGCGGCACAAAATCTCTTTCGTGGCCAAATTCGTACCGCTGAACATATGCTATAATGATGTCTATTTTCATTTTATTTCTATAGAAAACTGAGATGATTTACTATTTGAAGCCAAATAAAAGCGGAAATAAAAAGGTTACGAACGTTGCCCATAAGCCGTAAACGGGAAGGAAAACTGCGATGGCATTTCCGACTTCTGTTAGATCACGTTTCTTTGATAATACTTTGAAAAGTTGGATAGTTACCAGCAAAAGATTTATCAGGATCAGTACGTTACTACCCATAACAGCAATCCTGTTCGGTGTAATTCCCCATTCTGATATCCTGAACAAGATGGCCGAAAGAGCAATTCCATTAACTATTGTGGTTACAATCGAAAGCATAAAAAGAATCCAAATCTCAACGCGACTTTTGGATATTTTCGATGTTTCAGCGACGGAAAAGAAAATAATGGCCATAACACCGACCAGTAAAGCATTAAAAATCAACAGGAACTCTCGGTCTTTATACGGGTCTTTACCTGTAAAAAGCATTGCCACGAGATAGATTACCAGCATGACTAATACCAAGGGACTGAATATTTTGGCAATTACTGGTGAAACTTTTCCTACCAGCTGTGGATTCGTACGTGTTAAATAAGTTCCTACGACAGGTGCAGCGGCAAGTCCGAAGACTCCCACATATTGGAAATAATATTTTTCAATACTAAAGCCGATTATAGAGAAAAGGCCGATGGTTATACCCGTCATTATTCCACCGGCGATCAGGATGAGTGTCGTCATCACAACCAGGTCGCCATTGTATTTTAGAAAACCGAGCCGTTTTTGATGATCTGTTAAATCATTACCGACGAATGCAGAGCCTAATAACACCCACAGTAATAACGGTAAATGAATACATGCCAGCAGTAAAGTATCGCTTTTCTCAGATGCAGGAAGGGCGTTGATATAGACAACCGAAAGAAACATTACGCCGCAGATTATAGCAATTTTCCCAGGCTGTAAATTGTTTTTCCAGGTAAAATAAGCTGTAAGCAGCGGCAGAAAGATGAAACCGATATTTCTGGGATAGAAGAAATCCTCGCTGATATGAAATATGGCGGGAACTTTGGCGATAAGCCCTGCTATAAGCGAAGCTATTATTATAATGGTTAGCTCTTTGCCTGTGCCCCAATTGATCTCATCGCTTTCATAATGGAGCCGCTCATGCCAGAAATCAGCAAGTATATTTCCTTTGAGCTCTGGATAAAGTTTGCTGAACTCCCTTTTGAAAGAGCCTTTGTTGTTTCTGTACATTTTTTCAAGATGCCCGGGGTCGTTCAGGTGGTTGACTATTTCGTCTTTCATTTTATATAAGGTTTTTCAGTTCTGATCAACTAGCGACATTAATTCCAAAGTGTACCGTTCAATCCTAAAACAGTGCCCAGCCATAACACGATGACGAACACAATCAAACTGGCCAGATTTGCCAGCACTTTTTTCCAGCCGCCCTGGTGACGTAAAAAATCCATATTGTAATAAAATAATCCACCTAAGGATCCGGCCAATGGAACGATGATCAGCGGTTTGACCATCCATAATTTCCCCCATGCAGGGTTGGGATCTCTCACCGGAAATAAAAAGACAGAGATCAGGATTAATGCAATACCGGCGGCAATCAGCATTAGTTTTCCCAGTGAAATAGGGTGTACTGGTTGTGTAGTTAGTTCGTTTTGGTGTGTCATGGCTGTTTTTTTATGTTTAATAATTGTTTTTTTGTAAAGTACTTTGAATTGCAAAGTTTAAGCGCAAAAAAATGGTTAAGCTTTAATGTCTTTGGCGAATAAGAGTTTCGTTGTCATAGCTAAAAGTACTTTGTTATTCAAAGTTAAAACTAAATTTTATTTAATCAAGAAGAATGTTTGGAATTTTTAAAGATGAGATGATAGCTGTTTATTAAGCCAAAGCAAATCTCAGGAATTCATAACTTTAATCGGTAATAACACCCACATAAAAATCAAGCGAATCAAGTTCAACGTTTTCCTTGGAAACGCCATTGATTCCAACAGGGTTAAAATTTGATGAAGGCCTTATTAATTGATAATTACCGCCCTTTTTTCTAACCAATACAGGCATTGTAAAACCTCTGACGTCCGAGATCCAACGGCAATTTAATATCCCATCTTTGTTTACAAATTCAAGAAGCGGAAGATTTTTATAATGTAAATATTGACTGAACATAGGGGCAAGGTCAACGCCAGATTTTTCAGTTAAATAAGAAACGATATTTTCATAAGTAACTGTCTGATGATAAAATTTTTCGTTGAGACCGCGAAGTATACCGCGCCATTTTTCGTCATCACTAATTATACATCTTATCATATTCAACACAACGGCACCTTTAGCATACATATCTCCGGAACCCATTTGATTAACCTGATAAGGTGCAACAACCGGCGCGTCGTTAGCGATGTTCTGCCGATTTTGATAAATATGCTGTAATCCGGCTTGCCTGCCATATAGTGTTTCCAAAAACAGTGATTCGGCATAAGTACCAAAAGCTTCATGTATCCAGGCATCGGCGAGATCTTTTGCAGTTATATTATTTCCAAACCATTCATGAGCACTTTCATGCACTATAATGAAGTCCCATCCTTCCGCATCGTTACCGCCTTTCAGCTCGTTTGGCGGAATACCTTTAAGGAAACCGCCGTAACTTATAGCGCTTTGATGCTCCATTGCGGGGTAGGGCGTTTCAACTAACTTGTAACCGTCGGAATAGAAAGGATAAGGGCCAAACCAATGTTCATAGGTTTGTAGCATGGTTTTTACGTTTCTGCTAAAAATTCTCTTAGCCTTCACTTCGTTATATTTAAGAGGCCAGTAATCTAACGAAAGCTTGCCTTTCACGCCGTTGTAACTATCATTAATATGTGTAAAATCGCCTATGTTGACGGCTACATTGTAATTGTTGATCGGATTGCCTACAAACCAATCAAAACGAGTGTACCCATCTTTAAGATCAGTTACCAGACGCAGACGGCCATTTGATACCTCTTGTAATCCTTTGGGTACGCTTATACTTATTAGCATGCTGTCCGGTTCATCTGATAAATGATCTTTATTAGGCCACCAAATGCTCGCTCCGGTACCTTCACACGCCGTTGCAACAAACGGCTTACCTAAAGAATCTTTAGAAAATACAATTCCACCGTCGCGCGGTGCTCTTTGGGTGACAGTTGGATATCCGGAATAGAAAACGGTAAACTCATCTTGCTGCCCTTTTTTTATTGATACCGGTAACATGATAAACACCGCATTCGCTTCTCTTGTATAAGGGACTTCCTTATCACGATAAATAACCTTGCTGATCTTAAGGGTGTCAAAAAGATCAAATTGCAGTTTTGAAAAATCTCGCATTGCGGTAAACTTAATACGATTGCTTCCGCTGATATATCTGTTATCAATATCAAAACGAACATCCAGATGATAAAAATTAACATCATAACAAGCACGCAGCGGACTTAGCCTTCCGCGTAATGTATCGGCATGGGTAAAGACATTTTTGCCAGGTAAGAACTGAGCCTGTGATTGGTTTTTGAAAAAAGATAATAAGGCGAGAGAAATCAAAAAGCGGGCAACTTTCATTTATGATTATTTGGATCATAATATACGTGAAGATTTAAAATTTGAAAGATATTTTAAAATCTCACAGATTAGCCTCCAGCGCTTTTAAATGTCATAAAAACACTTAATTTTGTTTTCTAACCAACGCTTGCCTTGCTGATGAAGAAATCTTTTGCCCTTGCTTGTTCCCTGTGTTTTGTTGTGCTGACCTATGCGCAGGCCGTTAAAACGGTACAGCTGTTTCCGATGACAGATGTGCAGCTATTGCCCAGTATCTTTCTGGATGCCAGGAGTACCGATTTAAAATACATCATGGCTTTAAGCCCGGACAGGTTACTGGCGCCCTATCTCCGTGAGGCGGGATTAACTCCCAAAGCCGAAAGTTATACTAATTGGGAAAATACCGGCCTAGACGGGCATATCGGCGGGCATTATCTTTCAGCACTGGCGATGATGCAAGCTTCCACCGGCGACAAACAGGTTGAAGCGCGTCTCAATTATATGTTAAGTGAATTGAAAAAATGCCAGGATAAGAATGGCGACGGTTATATCGGTGGTGTACCCGGCAGCAGGGAACTTTGGCAAGCCGTTTTTCGGGGAGATATAGACGCTGTTAAAAAGAAATGGGTTCCGCTTTACAATATTCATAAAACTTATGCAGGCATTCGGGATGCTTATTTAATAGCGGGAAACGCACAAGCGAAGGATATGCTTATTAAATTCAGCGATTGGTTTGTTCATTTATCTAATGCGCTATCAACTTCCCAACTGCAGGAGATGCTTAATACGGAGCATGGAGGCATAAACGAAGTCCTGGCTGATGTTTATAGCCTGACAAAAGACAAAAAATACCTTGATGCTGCATATAAATTTTCGCACCAGGCAATATTGAATCCGCTCGAACATGATGAAGACGAGCTGAATAACCTGCATGCCAATACGCAAATTCCTAAAATCATTGGTTTCGAACGCATTGCGATAGCTAATAATGACGCGGCCTATGAAAAGGCAGCAGATTTTTTCTGGGAAACCGTGGTGAACAAGCGCTCCGTTGCCATCGGTGGAAACAGCGTACGGGAACATTTCAATCCTGCGAACAATTTTACATCGATGATAACAAGCGAACAGGGGCCGGAAACCTGCAATACCTATAACATGCTTAAGCTAACGGAGCTGCTGTATGAGTCAAATCCCTCCGTTAAATACATCGATTACTACGAACGGGCGATGTATAACCACATTCTGAGCACTCAGCATCCTGGTAAGGGAGGCTTTGTTTATTTTACGCCGATGCGCCCCGGCCATTACCGCGTCTATTCTCAGCCGCAAACCAGTATGTGGTGCTGTGTAGGGTCGGGGATGGAAAATCATGCTAAGTATAACGAACTGATTTATGCGCATTCCGGGAACGATCTGTATGTTAATCTTTTTGTTCCATC
Source organism: Hufsiella arboris (assembly GCF_009834875.1). GTDB lineage: Bacteria > Bacteroidota > Bacteroidia > Sphingobacteriales > Sphingobacteriaceae > Hufsiella_A > Hufsiella_A arboris. The sequence continues at coordinate 27,373 of NZ_WVHT01000002.1, forward strand.
ACGTGTGCAATGGCGCGAAAAAGGATTGGTTTTAACACAAATAAATCATTTTCCCGAAGAAGAAAGGACGATGTTGCGTGTTGAATCAGCTTCGGGATCTACGGTTAATTTAAAGATCCGTTATCCGTCATGGGTTAAAAACGGAGCACTTAAAATATTGGTTAACGGCAAGCTATTTTCTTTCAAGGCGTCGGCTTCAGAATGGATAACGCTGCAAAGAAACTGGAAAAAAGGCGATAAGATTGATATACAATTGCCCATGCACAATACAATCGATCAATTGCCGGACGGTTTAAACTTTGTTGCGATACTTCATGGACCGATTGTACTGGCAGCTAAAACAGATACCGCAAATATGGCCGGCTTGTTCGCAGATGATAGCCGCATGGGACACGTTGCCAGCGGGAGAAAATATCCATTGCAGCAAATGCCTATGTTTGTGAGCGATAGCCAGGAACTGGAAAATTTTATCGAACCGGTACCAGGAAAACCGCTCACTTTTAAAGCTTCGAACCTTATACAACCTGCAAGTTATGCGTCGCTTGAATTGGTTCCTTTTTATAAAGTACACGACTCACGGTATGTAATTTACTGGGAAAAGGAAACGCCTGCAGGTCTGCAAAAAATAAAGCAGGAGATTGCTTCGAAGGAAGCTGCTGCTGCGAAACTCGACAGCATTACGGTGGACCTTGTTACTGCAGGAGAGCAGCAGCCCGAGTCGGATCATTTCTTTAAATCGGAAAATTCTGTGACAGGCGTTTTCCAGGACAGGCATTGGCGAAGTGCGAAAGGCTGGTTTAGTTATCAGATGAAAGCTCCAATCGACGGTAAAGCTGCTTTGAGATTAACCTATTACGGCGAAGAAAAGGGAAGGAGTTTTCTTGTTAAAATAAACGATAAAGTGCTTGCCGAAGTAAACCTTGACGGCAGTCACGGCGATACGTTTTATTCCGAAGAATATGTGATTCCTGCCGGATTTGTTCAAACAAGCGATTCAAAAGTTAGAGTAAAGCTTGAAGCAGTGAACGGCTCGGCAACGGCCGGGGTGTACGAGATAAGGATGATCAGGAAATAATAGCATAAATATAATTTTCGATGATTTCGCAAATAGGTGATCTGCTCACTTTGTAGCTGAATAATAAAGAATTGTTTATTTTGACCGTCGTACAAATAGAACGCTCATCGACCCTAAATTATACTCCCAGAAATGAATGTTACCACGAAAAGAAAGGAACTAAAATCAGCGATTTTTCCATTGAAAAGGCTTGGATCCGCAAGTAAGATGCGTTTAGTTCGAATGTTTTCCGCACGACTGATATTGACTGTTCTAAGCCTTGGTTACCTCAGCACTTTTTCCCAGACGCGAACCGAAACCGAGCTAACTGAAAACTGGAAGTTTCGTCGTGGTAACAGCGAAAATGCATACAAAAAAGATTTTGATGACAGTAAGTGGCAAACCGTGAACGTTCCGCATGACTGGGCAATTGCCGGGCCTTTTGATAAAGAGATTGATAAACAGGTCGTCGCGATTACGCAAAACAGTGAAACTAAGCCGACGGAAAAAACCGGCCGGACAGGTTCTTTACCTTATATCGGCGAAGCCTGGTATCTTACAAAATTCCGGGTTCCAGCTACCAAACAAAATCAAAAAGTACTGCTCGTTTTCGACGGCGCGATGAGCGAAGCGCAAGTATTTATCAACGGACAACAGGTGGGCCACAATAATTATGGATATAGCTATTTCTTTTTCGATATAACCAGCAAGGTTACTGCCGGAGAGTTCAACTCCTTAGCCGTAAAGCTGTCCAATCGACCCAAGTCATCCCGGTGGTATCCGGGTGCGGGGCTTTATAGAAATGTGCATCTGATCGTTAAAGATGAGAACAGCATTGAACAGTGGGGCGTTTCCGTTACCACACCGCTTGTTACCGGTCAGCTTGCGAAGATTAATGTTAAAACGCGCTTCTCCGGCAAAGGCTTGCGTCTCATTACTACTTTATTTGATAACTCAGGAAATAAGGTTACCGCGGATACCAGTGTTGCCTCGTTTGGCAATGAATTTGATCAGAATCTGGCCGTTTCAATGCCGCATAGATGGAGCCCTGAAACACCATATTTATACACAGCGGTAACGGAATTATACCAGGGCAATCAATTAAAAGATGTCACAAAAACAAAGTTCGGTATTCGGGAGATAAGTTATAAACCTGGTACCGGCTTCAGGTTGAACGGTGTTACCCGCAAGTTTAAGGGGGTATGCCTTCATCATGACCTGGGTCCTCTAGGCACCGCGATCAATGTAGCAGCACTTAAAAGACAGCTGTTGATTTTAAAAGATATGGGTTGTGACGCCATTCGTAGTTCCCATAATATGCCTTCGCCCGAACAACTTGAACTTTGCGATGAGCTGGGTTTTATGTTCCTGGCCGAAAGTTTTGACGAATGGGCAAAACCAAAAGTCGAAAACGGTTACCATCTTTTCTTTGATTCCGATGCAGAGAAGGACGTCGTTAACCTGGTTAGGGCCACAAGAAATCACCCCTGCATTGTTATGTGGAGTGCCGGTAACGAGGTGCCCGATCAATTTGGTGCAGAGGGCGTGAAACGGGCGAAGTGGTTACAGGAGATATTTCACCGGGAAGACCCGACACGGCCGGTAACAGTGGGGATGGACCAGGTAAAGGCAACAATGCAATCGGGTTTTGGGGCGTTGCTTGATGTTCCCGGCCTGAACTACAGAACACACTTGTACGAGGATGCTTACAAAGCTTTCCCACAGGGTTTTATTCTCGGGTCCGAAACTGCTTCTACTGTTAGCTCCAGGGGTGTATATAAATTCCCGGTAGTATTTGCTAAAGATAAACAGTATGATGACCTTCAGTGCTCTTCTTATGATATGGAATGCTGTAATTGGTCAAATCTTCCTGATGACGACTTTGTTTTGCAGGACGATAAAAGCTGGGTAATAGGGGAGTTCGTCTGGACAGGGTTCGACTATCTAGGTGAACCGACTCCCTATGACGACTATTGGCCTTCGAGAAGTTCGTACTTCGGTATTTGCGACCTGGCGGGATTGCCAAAAGACAGGTATTATCTTTATCGTAGCCGGTGGAATAAAGAAAGCCCGACACTGCATTTATTGCCCCATTGGAATTGGCAGGGACGTGAAGGGCAGACTACGCCAGTCTTTGTATACACCAGTTATAACAGCGCAGAACTTTTTCTGAATGGAAAGAGCCTCGGTGTACAAAAGAAAAATAATTCAAGTCCGCAGAACCGTTACCGGCTTATGTGGATGGACGTTAAATACGAGCCCGGTACCTTGAAAGTGGTGGCTTATGATAGCACCGGTAAAGCCGCTGCCGAAGAGAAAATCGTTACCGCTGGAAAACCCTATCGTATTGTGCTGGAAGCTGATAGAAAAACAATTAACGCGGATGGTAAAGATCTATCGTTTGTCACCGTTTCAGTTGTCGATAAAAACGGCAATCGTTGTCCGACCGCAGACCAGTACCTGAAGTTTAGCGTAACCGGACCCGGAAAATATCTGGCGGCATGTAATGGAGATGCAACATCCCTTGTGCCGTTTAATGCGTCGGGTATGAAGCTTTTTAGCGGTAAGTTGGTTGTGCTTCTCGAATCTACAAAACAAGCGGGCGCAATGAAGTTGTCAGTTTCAGGATCGTCACTTAAAAGCAGTAGTTTGACAATCTCAAGTAAATGATCGTCATGCTCCTGTTTAAGTAGTTTCTTTGATAGATAAAATGCACATTTATTGATACAAAAACGTGTATCGACTGTGAGTTAATTGCTTGGTTATTAGTGTTTAATGTTATAGATTTAATTAAGGAGAATAAGCCGAAAACACCGAAAAAGAAGTAGGCATTAACTTAAGATCAAAACCATGTCATTTGACAAGAACACCTCTATGGGCAGAACCAATAGGGCAACTGTGCAGGACCAAACTCAGGTATCGGCTGCAATTGACCAGGCAACAGATCCCCTGGCAAACGAAAACGAAAGTTCAACAAGTGAAGATCAGAATTCAGCACCAGAAGCAGCCGAAGACTAATCTGGGATTTTAATCTAATTTGCCCTGTTTGGGGTGTTTTATGAAAACATATGCGCCTGAATCTAACCAGCAGGGTAACTTTTTTATGTGCTCTAATTTGCATAAGTACATATATATCCGCACAGCAGACAAAAAAAAACCACTATAATTTATCTGATTCCACGGCAGTTGAATCACTCCTTAATAAAAGCCGGAAAATACAGTCCACCAGGCCTGACAGCGCTCTTATCTATGCAAAACAAGCTCTTGAGTTGTCAAGAAAAATCGCTTATAAGCAAGGCGAAGGCAACAGCCTTAACCGGATGGGGGTTATTTACTGGAAAAATGGAAGATACAACCGTGCATTGTCTTTATTGCTAAGCTCATTAAAATTACGGGAAGAAATAAATGATGAGTTAGGCATGTTAAAAAGCCTGAACGACATTGGAATCATTTATTCCGATCAGGGCGATAATGTTCAGGCCCTAACGTATCATTTTAAAGCGAAAGCTGTTGCTGAATCGTTGGATGATAAAAAACGTACGAGCATTGTATTATCTAATATTGGCAACTGCTACCTGAAACTCAATAAAATAGACTCGGCATTAAGTTTTGAACTGCAGGCCTATGGAATACAACATTCACTGAATGACAAAAACACTATGCCCAATACCTTGTCGATTTTGGGCGATATAAATTACAAAATCGGTAATATTCCAATGGCACTTGAATATTACCGCTTAAGTGTTTCGTGCGCGATAGAAAATGACGATCAAAGCGCTATTGTTGATACTTATAACAGTATAGCCAGGTTATTCCTCAAAAGCAGCCAGGTAGATTCCAGCTTTCATTATGCATCTAACGCTCTTAAAACGGCAGAAGCTGCATCTTACGCCGAAGGTATTTACAATGCCAGTAATTTACTTACGGAGTATTACCACGGAAAAAATGAACACGAGGAATTCCGGTATTATAAAATCGCGATCGCTGCAAGAGACAGCATGTTCAATGCCGCCAGGATCAAAGAAATACAAACACTAAGCTTTAACGAAGCCGAGCGGCAGCAGGCCATAGCCGCAGAGAAAAAACGTGAGGCTGAAAAAAGAATAATCGACCTGCAGCTCATTGGTATTGCGATTTTTATACCTTTTTTCTTTCTGTTTTTACTTATGCTGAGCAAAAGCCGTATCCACCGAAGGATAATCGAATTTATGAGCGTGGTATCGCTGTTAATGTGTTTTGAGTTCATAACGCTGCTGCTTCATCCTCTTGTCCAGCGTATCAGCAACCATCTGCCTGTGATCGAGTTGCTGATTCTCATAACGTTAGCCGCAATTTTGGTGCCCTTACATCACAGGCTCACACGCTGGCTTCATGATAAATTAGCTCACTTATCCGATCATCCCGCCAAAATACCAGCTGCAAGTACACCAAAGATGAGGAAAATTCGAAATCATTAGTATAAGCTTCGCCGGTTCCGCGTTAAACAATTAAAAAAAAATGAGCTAAGTTTGAGCGGCCCGTTACGGGAAATTCGCAGCTAAATATTCTTGTGGACTTGATTAATCCGGTCAGGAAACTGATTCTTTTTTTTACATATATTTTATTCGTCGCGGCGGTTTCTGCAACCTGCGTGGCTGGTACAAAATATCCAATTCGCTATTTGGGTATTGAACAGGGTTTGTCAAACAATGCAGTTACATCTGTTTACCAGGATCAGTATGGATTTATATGGCTTGGTACTTACGACGGCCTGAACAGGTACGATGGTACTAAATTTAAAATCTTTCGAAATATTTGGGGCGATGAGACGTCGTTGAAAGACAATCACATTATCGCATTGTCAGGGGTAAAGGACAAAATATTTATCGGGACACAACGAGGGCTGATTTATTATAATTACCAGGATGCTAAGTTTTATCCTGTTTCTTTTAAAAACAAACAGGGAAAAAGTCAGCCAATAAATTCAAATATAAATGCATTAATTACTACAAAAGTTGGAGACGTTTACGTTGCCACCGAAAATAATGGTTTGCTAGTATATAGCGGCGCTAACGGGGATTGTAAACAGCTCTTTACTGCAGATTTAAAAAGCACTTACAATGTACAAGCTTTAACAGCCGACGCAGGGAATAGCATTTGGCTTTTTATTAAAGATACAGGCGTTTGTAAACTCGAAAACGGCAAGATCCGGGTGATTAATCGCAGCCTCAAGTCTGCCACATGCCTGCTCAGCGGTAATGATAAAAAGCTTTGGATAGGAACAGAAAACGGACTTTTTTCTTACAATCATCCGCAAGATTTTTTATCGAGATTTGACGAAAGCCGCGAGAAGCTCAGCAGTCAGAATATATTTGACATTAAGCAGGATAAATCCAGCCTGATCTGGATCGGAACCAATGGTGGCGGCGTTAACGTTCTCGATCCGGGAACAAAAAAAATCAACTATATACTTCCCGGACAACAACGTGGTTCGCTTGAAAGCGGTGCTGTAAATGCAATTTACGAGGACAGAAATTCTCGGAAATGGATTGCGACCTTGCGGGGAGGCGTTAACATCATCGATAATAAACCGGAAATTTTTCCTGTTTACCGGCATGACCCGTTTAATAATAACAGTGTTGTTAATAATTTCATCCTTTCATTTTGTGAAGATAAAAAGGACAACATCTGGATAGGAACCGACGGCGGCGGACTGAGTTACTGGAACCCTGCAGCCGGTAAGTTTACTAATTACACTCACACCAGTCAGCCGAATTCATTAGTCAGCAATTTTGTAACCAGCGTTGCGGAGGATTATACCGGGCAAATCTGGGTGGCAACGTTCAGTGGCGGCATTGACGCGTTCGACAACAGCCGTCATTCATTCAAACATTATGATTGTTACAACCCTGTAACCAAACGGTTTGACAGCAACTTATGGAAGCTGTTTGAAGATTCCAGGCACAATTTATGGGCAGGAACCACAAGAGGCGGAGCGCTTTACAAGTATAACCGGCAAGCCGACCGGTTTGAACTGTTTGATCACCGGCTCACGAATATTCATACAATTTTCGAAGATAAGGCCGGCCGGCTATGGGCCGGGAATTATTCCCAGTTGATCCGGATTGATATCCAAAATAGAAAACATCAATATATCCATGTCGGCCATGCGATTCGTTCAATAACAGGAGACGATAACAATATATTATGGCTGGGTTCTGAAGGCGGCGGCCTTCTTAAATTTGATTGCGCGAAAAAGAGGTTTACCCGTTATACACAAGTAAACGGACTGCCCAGCAACACTATTTTAAACATATTGATTGATAACAAGGGTGTTCTATGGTGCAGTACTTACAGCGGATTAACAAGATTTGATCCGGCGACTGGACAGTTTAAAAATTTCGATGTGTCCGACGGCTTACAGAGCAATCAGTTTAATTATAATGCGGGACTGAAGCTTAAAAACGGAGCGCTTATGTTCGGCGGAATTAACGGATTTAATATCTTTTATCCTGACAGTATCAGCTATGCGGTGAGCTATCCCGAAATTAAGATCACGGGGTTAAAAATCAATAATAAACTTATCGAAGGCAGTTCGCCGTATACCGATTATAGTTCTGTAGTTGAACTAAGAAAAATCCAGGTACCTTATGACGACGCCACGATTGCGATTGACTATGCTTCTCTTGAATACTCGCGTCCCGACAAAATCAACTATGCATATTTTCTGGAAGGCTGGGATCACGGCTGGAATGCGGTCGGCAACCTGAAAACGGCCTATTATACCAGGCTTAATGAAGGCCATTATACGCTTCATATAAAAGCGACAGATACAAACGGATCTTGGAATAGCCGGCAGTTAATTGTCGATATTATTGTTTTACCTCCATGGTACCGTACCTGGTGGGCATATCTGATCTACACCGGAATTTTCGCAGCCCTTGTCTATAGTTTTCTGTTATACCGCACACGGCAAAGTAATCTGAAATATGAGATCGAAATTGCCAACCTGAAAATGGAACGGGAAAAAGAGCTGAATGAAAGGAAGCTTTCATTTTTTACAAATATCTCGCACGAATTCCGCACACCGCTAACATTAATTATAAACCCTATAAAGGATCTGCTGAAGCAGCGCGGCGATAAGGACAACTCGGAATTAAACTTAATTTATCGTAATGCACGCAGGCTGCTGAGGTTGGTAGACCAGCTATTACTGTTCCGAAAAATTGAAAGCGAAAATGACAGCCTGAAAATGACGTGCATTAACTTATGCGCGCTATGTAACGATGTTTACCTTTCCTTTGTTCATCAGGCGAAATTGAAATCAATCGAATACGAATTCAATTGTCCGGATGAAGATATCCAGATTAATGCTGATCGCGATAAGATTGAAATTGCCCTGTTTAATCTTCTTTCTAATGCCTTCAAATTTACGCCTGAAGGCGGCAAAGTCATCATGACGATAACCGGTGTCGGCGACAGGGCAAATATTCAGATATCGGATACCGGTTGCGGAATTGATACCTCGACCGGCGATAAAATATTTGAGAAGTTTTATCAAACGAAAGATAAATCGTTGAAAACGGGATTTGGCATCGGTTTATATCTCGTTAAAACTTTTATTGAAAGCCATGAAGGTGAAATCAGCCATACCATCAACGAACAAGGCGGAACAACCTTCAATATCGTTTTACAAAAGGCACAGGATCCTGCTGCTGAGATAGATAATAGTGAGAAAAGTGAGTTGATCGACGAGCTTTTCCAGGACGATTATAATGATAAAGCGCCGGACGATGAACCTTACAATCTCGAATTATTAATTTCTGACCGGCAGGCAATTTTAATCATTGACGACAACGACGAAATCAGGGCATATATAAAATCGATCTTCAAAGACAATTACAAAATTTACCAGGCGGTAAACGGCTCAGAAGGTCTTGAACAGATAAGACGGTTTTTGCCGGACATCGTAATCAGCGATATTATGATGCAGGGAATTGACGGCATTGAATTGTGCAGGGTTATTAAGCAGGATAGTTCGTTAAGCCATATTCCTGTAATTCTGCTCACAGGCGACGCTACACCCGGTTTAAAACTGAAAGGGATTGAAGTAGGAGCTATTGACTTTGTTAGCAAGCCCTTCGAAAAGGATTTGCTGGTAGCAAGAGTGCAGGGTATTCTCCGTAATAAAACAGAGCTCCAGAATTATTTTTATAATGAAATTACGCTAAAGTATAACACCCGGAACATATCCGAGCATCACAAAGAATTTTTATATAAGTGCGTATCAATTATCGAGAACAATCTTTCGGATCCGAATTTTGATGTGCAAACCATCGCCAAGGAAATGGGAACGAGCTATTCCAGTCTCTTTAAAAAGGTCAAATCAATAAGCGGACAGTCTGTAACGAGTTTTATTCGTTTCGTCCGTCTCCGGAAAGCGGCCGAAATAATGATCAACACAAACTGTAATGTTAATGAAGCGGCCCTAAATGCGGGCTTCAATGACATTAAATATTTTAGAGAACATTTTACCCGCCTGTTCGGTATCAAACCTTCAGAGTTTATCAAAAAACATCGTACTGCCTTCCATAAAACCTACTTGGTTGAAAAATACTACAAGTACACTGAAAAATAGCGTTTTAAAATGTCGCTGTAGAGATTGGTCTCTGCGGGTGCTATTTTAACCCCCTTAATTTTACAGATTTGCCCCCTTTTTATTTGTATAATTTACACTTATTTCGTGCTGACTAATCATGCGGATCGTAACGCCCGGCCGTAATTTGTAAACTTAAATTCAAAAAAATTATGACAGCTTTTTACTAGAAGGGGAGCTAAGTATTTCGCCTTAAACTCAGGCAAACAAACATTTCAATTCCAATTATTAATTAACCAAAAATGAAAGAGAAAATTACTTATTTATTTAACGCGGCGCTGCTGATATGCTTTTTGGTGTGTACCAGCAATGTCGTTAAAGCTCAGACAAATCAGTTTACCGTGAGCGGTACGGTTGTCGATGAGAAAGGAAATCCGCTGCCCGGTGCTTCGATTAAAGCCGCTGGCCAAACACGTGGTACATCAAGTGATGCAAACGGAAAATTTTCTATTACGCTAAGCAATGCTTCTACGCTTACTATTACTTATGTTGGGATGGCGCCAAAAACCGTAGATGTTACCAGTGCTAGTAAATCCCTGAACATTATCTTAAATGATAGTGGAAAGCAACTGAACGAGGTGGTTGTTGTAGGATACGGTACCCAAAAACGTTCAGACGTTACCGGCGCTGTAGTATCTGTTCCCAAACAACGTTTATCACAAATCCCGGTGACGAACGTATTACAGGCCGTTGAAGGTGCGGTTGCTGGGGTAAACATCACAACTACTTCGTCAGTTCCCGGCAGCCAGCCGGCAGCGTTGATCCGCGGTCAAAATTCAATTACTGCCAACAGCGGACCTTATATCGTTGTTGATGGAGTCCCGTTCAGTAAGCAGGGAGGTACGTTGAACGATATTAATCCAAATGACATAGCCTCGATCGAAGTTCTTAAAGACCCATCGGCCGTTGCCATCTATGGTACCAACGGTTCTCAGGGTGTAATCCTTATTACAACCAAAAAAGGAGCTACCGGCAAACCTGTTATCCGTTATAACGGATACGTAGGAACTGAAAATCTGGCTCATATTCTTGAGCCAAGAAACGGCGCTGAGTATGTTCAAAAATATGCTGATTACATGTCGCAAACAGGGCAGACTCAAACCAACCCGGTTCCTAACTATGGGGAACTGCCGAATTATAACGCCGGCATCACAACGGATTGGGTAAAAGAAGCAACCCAGCAAGGTATTATGCAAGATCATAACCTGAGTATTTCGGGAGGTACAGAAGATGTTAAGTATTATGTGTCTGGCGAATACATGGATCAAAAAGGTGCAGTGAGAGGTTATCAGTACAAGCGGGTAAGTTTCCGCACAAATCTCGATGCGAACCTTGCCAGCTTCCTGAGTGTTGGAACCAACCTGTTCGTAGCTAATAACAACAGAGATGGTGGCCGGGCAAATCTTCTTTTTGCAACCTCTATGAGTCCTTATGGGCAGGAGTACAATCCAAATGGAACGTATGCTATTTATCCGATGAACCCGGAGCAGTTATATACAAATCCACTGCTGGGACTTGTAACAGACCGTCTTGATCGCGGAACAAATTTGAACGGCAACCTATATGCTGATGTCAAATTTGGCGGAGCGTTAAAAGGCCTGAAATATCGTATCAATGCAGGTTACACTTATCTGCCTTATCGTACCGCGAGCTATACAGGACGTGAGGCGAACGATATGATCGGTACAGCAAGCAACTACAATGAGGAAACAAACAGCTATACCCTGGAAAATATCTTGTCGTACAATCGCGACTGGAAAGATCATCACCTGGATGTAACAGCATTATACAGTAATCAGGAGTCAAAATTCCGGTCCACTACCGCTGGAGCTACCGGTTTTGTCAATGATCAACTGGGATATGACAACCTGGGTGCCGGTGCAACGCAAACAAGTAATTCTTACCAACGCAGAAGAGCGCTTGTATCACAAATGGCTCGTGTAAATTATTCTTACAAAAGCCGTTATTTATTGACTCTTACAGCCCGACGCGACGGATCGTCTGTATTCGGAGCCGATGCTGATAAATATGGTTTGTTCCCCTCAGCTGCAATTGGCTGGAATATCAGCAATGAGGATTTCATGAGAAAACTGACCTGGATAGACAATCTTAAAATAAGGGGTTCTTACGGTAAGTCGGGTAACGAGGCTGTTGATGTTTACGGAACAATTAGTACCGATAATACAGCACGTTCGCCTTTTAATGGCATCAGCACCATCGGAACCATACCAAGCAACTTAGGTAACTCGAACCTGCATTGGGAAGAAACTGTTGGTGGAAACGTGGGTGTCGATTTCTCAGTCTTCAATAGCCGTATCAACGGATCGGTTGATATGTATGATCTTAATACCAGCGGATTATTGCTTAGGAGAAGTTTACCGATCATTACCGGCTACGCCAACGTGCTGGACAATATTGGTAAAACAGCTAACAAGGGAATTGAAGTTTCCCTGAATACCCGCAACTTTGTTAAAGGTGATTTCAAGTGGGAAACCGCAGTTGTTTTTGCTACCAACAAAAATAAAATCGTCGATTTATACGGCGATAAGCAAAGTGACCTTGGCAACAGGTGGTTTATCGGTCAGCCGATTAATGTTGTTTACGATTATGTAATGCAGGGAGTATGGCAAACAGGCCAGGATGCTTCTAAGCAGGATCCGGGATCCAAAGCCGGCGATTTGAAATTCGCTGACGTTAACGGCGATGGCAAGGTTACAGCAGACGATAGAGTAGTATTAGGCCAAACAGCACCAAAATGGACAGGCGGTTTGACAAATACTTTTCACTATAAAAACATCAATCTGAATGTTTTCATTCAAACAGTACAAGGCGTAACAAAAAGTAACCCCGATCTGAATTATGGTGATGAGACAGGCAGAAGAAATACGCCTGCTGAAATCGGATACTGGACATCAACCAACGGAAACAACACCCGCCCTGCGTTATCTTATAACAATACCAGGGGGTATGGCTACGCTTCTGACGCGAGCTTCACCCGGATCAAAGATGTGACCCTGAGCTACCAGTTCAATCCAAAAGTGCTCGATAAGTTACATTTGGGCGGTCTTACAATTTATGCAAGCGGCCGTAACTTATACACTTTCACTGATTGGATTGGATGGGATCCTGAAAATAATTACCTGGGAAGAGGGATTACCAGTGGAAGTAACAGCTGGGTAGATAATTATCCAACCGTGCGCACTTTCGTATTCGGTGCCAATATCTCGTTAAAATAATGATCCGCTACATTCAAAAAACGACAACAATGAAAAAGACTATATTGAAAATATCCGCATTGGCAGTTATCGTTGCAGCTGTATCATGCAAAAAAAGTTACCTGGATGAAACACCGTATTCATCCTATACGCCGACTACATTAAATGATTCACTAGGATTTGAGTCTTCGTTGATAGGGTTATATAACCATACCAGTACGATTTTTTCCTGGGCTGACCAGCAGGGCTGGCCGAGTGTCTGGCAGGTCGGAACAGACGTTGCGAATTGTACAGCGAACCAGCAAAGTGTTGAAATTCCATATTATAATTATGCGCTTTTGACGCCAACAGATATAGGCGCTTCCAGGATGTGGAACAGGGATTATATAATGGTAAATCTCGCGAACACAATTATTGATAACGTTGAAAACCCTTCGTTAACCGGTATTAGCACTAAAGGTAAATCTGCAATCAGCGCGGAAGCTAAGTTTTTCAGAGCATACGCCTACAATAATCTTGCTACGCTGTTCGGAAAAGTGCCCCTGCAACTGCATGCATTAACGGGCCCCAAAACTGATTATACCCGTAATTCACTCGACGAAGTAAATGCTGCGATCATCAGCGACCTTACTTTTGCGGCTACCAATCTTCCGGATATTGAATCTGTAAAAACAAACTCAAAAGGTAAGTTATACGGTCGTGCCAATAAATTTATGGCGATGCAACTTCTTGCGGAGGTCTATCTGAGAACCGGGAAGCCCGATTTGGCAGAGCAGCAAGCGCAGGCTATTATCACTAGCGGCCGTTTCAGCTTAATTAAAAACCGTTACGGTATAAAGGCAAATCAACCTGGTGATTACTATTCGGACATGTTCCAGTACGGAAACGAAAGAAGAGTACAAGGTAACACTGAAGCCATCTGGGTTCTTGAGCAGGAAAATCCTAGTGCGGTAACCGGTGGTATTACAGATAATCCGCAACAGCGCCGCGTATGGGGTGCAGCTTACTACAATATTGCGGGCATGGTGATCACAGATTCGCTGGGAGGACGCGGTATTGGCCGTTTGCGCCTGAGCAACTGGGTGCTTTATGGCTTGTATGATAAAAATGACGTCCGTAATTCCCAGTATAACATCCGCCGCCGTTACTATTATAATGATCCGGCTTCGCCGAACTTTGGCAAGCAGGTTCCTTTTACCGGCCCGGATACTCTTTTCAAAATTTGTCCGAGCACAACGAAGTGGGGTGCTTTTGATCCGAATGATACTTTCGGCTATGCGATGATCAAAGATTTTATTCTGATGCGACTTGGCGAAACCTATCTATTGCTTGCCGAAGCACAGGTTAAACAAGGTAAACTTGATGCAGCTGCCACAACGATTAACGTTTTGCGCGATCGGGCTCATGCTCCAACAGTAACCGCCGCACAAATGAATATGGACTTTATCCTTGATGAGCGTGCACGTGAACTGATTGGTGAAGAAAATCGTCGTATGACGCTGATGCGTACAGGCACTTTGGTCGATCGTGCAATACGTCTGAATAGCAACGACGCGCAAAAACCGTTAACCGGACTGACTTCGAAAAATTTATTGCTGCCAATTCCATTGTCTGAAATTCAGTTAAATAAGGATGCAGTATTGGAGCAAAATCCTGGTTATTAATAATATTATTGCCGGCTGGGTTAAGGTTAGTGGCCTGGTCGGTTTTTTTAATATGACGTATTCGAAATTTTTGCTTCTTCTGCTTTTGCTAAACAGTTATGCTGGTTTTTCGCAAAAGGTTCACATGAGTACTGTCAGTAACGACGGATGGGCTGGCAATTCCGTCAACACGATCATTTTTCGTAAAAACTCGGTTATCTCTTATAAAGACAATCAATATGTCGCCTATTATAACCAAAACGAGTTTGTTACTATAGCGCGAAGAAAACTCGGCTCGGATAAATGGGAACTCCACCCAACCAGTTTAAAAGGCGATGCAGCGGATGCTCATAAATCCATCAGTATTATGATCGATGGACAAGGGTATCTGCATCTTGTTTGGGGGCAGCATAACAATTCGTTAAACTATGTCCGCAGCGTAAAACCCGGCTCATTTGAATTTACTGATAAGCTAAGTATGACCAGTAAGCTGGAAGAAAAATTAAGTTATCCTGAATTTTACAGGTTACCGGACGGGAATTTATTATTCTTTTACCGTGATGGCGGTTCGGGAAACGGAAATCTTATTGTCAATAAGTATGCAATAAAAAAACAGCAGTGGACACGTTTGCAGGATAATTTAATCAATGGAGAGGGCCAGCGGAGCGCATACTGGCAAGTTGCCTCCGACAAGAAAGGTGTGTTACACGTATCATGGGTATGGCGCGAAACTCCGGATGTTGCCAGCAATCATGATATGGCTTACGCATGTTCAAAAGACGGCGGCCTTACCTGGCAAAAATCTACGGGTGAAAATTACAAGCTGCCAATAACCGCAGCGACAGCTGAATACGCCGCCAGAATTCCGAAAAATAGTGAATTGATCAACCAAACGTCAATGTTTGCTGATTATAAGGGCCGGCCGTTTATCGCGACTTATTGGAAAGAACAGGGCGAAAGCGTTCCGCAATTTCACCTCGTATTTAATGCTGACGGGAAATGGATTGTTAAAGATCTTAAATTCAGGAAAACGTCGTTTTCGTTAAGTGGTATGGGAACTAAGAGTATCCCTGTGTCACGGCCTCAGATCGTTGCCTGGACCCAGGGTGACAGTACATCAGCAGCTGTAATATTTCGGGATGCCGACAGCGATAGTAAAATTTCAGTGGCAATTACATCAAACATAGAGAAAGATAGCTGGCAAATTCTTAATCTTACCGATGAATCGTATGGTTCATGGGAACCAAGCTATGATACTGAGCTTTGGAAGGACAAAAAATTGCTTCACCTGTTTGTTCAAAAAGTTGACCAGGTAGATGGAGAAGGGAAATCTGACATCCGGCCACAGCCAGTTAAAATCCTGGAATGGAACCCCTTACTAACCGTTAAAAACTTACCATGATCTCCAAAAAATTACTTGCTCTGGCTCTTGCATTACCATTTGCAGCACCATCATTGCCGGCACAAACTATTAAACATTTCAAGAAAGACAAGGGATTATCGTCTGCAATTGACAAAAATCTGAAACTGGCTGATCAACAGGCAAAGGTAATGATGAAACGTTTGCCGGCAGATCGTTTCCCCAAAACTTACTATGCCGGAAAAGACAGTTTGGAAACAAGCAACTCCGGTTGGTGGTGCAGTGGCTTTTATCCGGGGACATTGCTTTACCTGTATCAGCAAAATAAGGACCAGGCTTTGTTAACTGAGTCGGAACGCTTGTTAGGGCCGTTGTCGAAAGAGCAGTACAATACCTCTACACATGACCTTGGTTTTATGATGTATTGCAGTTTTGGCAATGCGTTGAAAATTGCTCCAAAGCCCGAGTACAAACAAATTTTGATCAACAGTGCCAAATCTCTGTCAACAAGGTTTAATCCTGCTGTCGGCTGCATTAAATCGTGGGATTCAAAAAAGACTGACTTCCTGGTGATTATAGACAATATGATGAACCTTGAGCTGCTGTTCTGGGCTACACGTGAAACAGGGGACTCGAGCTTTTACAAGATCGCTGTAACTCATGCAAATACGACCATGAAAAATCATTTCAGACCTGATTACAGTTCTTACCACGTAATAAATTATAATTCCGAGACCGGCGGCGTTCAGCAAAAGCGTACCGCTCAGGGTTATGCAGATGAATCGGCATGGGCGCGGGGCCAAGCATGGGGATTATATGGCTATACGGTTATGTATCGCGAAACACATGATAAAAAATACCTTGATCAGGCCAATCATATAGCAAAATTCATCCTGGGTAATCCCAATCTTCCAAAGGATAAAATACCTTACTGGGACTTCAATGCACCGAATATCCCGAATGCGTTAAGAGATGCTTCCGCAGGTGCAATTATGGCTTCAGCATTGCTTGAGTTGAGTCAATACGTTTCCGCAGGCGACGCTGGTTTCTATTTTAAAAATGCGGAACAGATGCTGAAGACTTTATCCTCTGATGCTTATGTTGCGAAGCAGGGCACTAACGGCGGATTCATCCTGGAACATAGTGTCGGACATCTGCCTCAGAAATCAGAAGTCGATGTACCTCTAACGTATGCTGATTATTATTTTATTGAAGCAGCGCAGCGATATCAAAATATGACAAATTAAATGAGCATACCTTCTGCAATCCGACGATTTAAGATAACCGGCTCTATTTTGCCATTCCTCTTTGTGATGTTCTGCTTTCCGGCAGCTGCGCAAAAAAAGGATAATGTGCGGAAGGTCTGGCTTCAGTACCTGGATAAGGTTGCGCGGCCTGTGATGGAAAATCTGGCCGATAACCGGCTGAAGATTGAGATGCCGGTAAAGCTTTCGGAAAACGTTGACAATGCTGATAGCCGTAAAAAAGTAGCCTACCTGGAAGCTTTTGGCCGGACGTTCAGTGGTATCGCGCCCTGGCTTGAATCGGATGGGGGAGATAAAGATGAAGTAAAGCTCCGGAATTTATATCGTGATTGGACACTTAAGGCGATAGCTAACGCCGTAAATCCAAATGCGAAAGATTACCTGGAGTGGAAAGGAGGACAGCCGCTTGTCGATGCGTCATTTCTGGCTTTGGGCTTGGTTCGTGCTCCATGGGTTTGGAATCATCTTGATAAAAAGATACAACAACAGTTAATTGACGCTTTTAAGCTGACAAGAAACACCGTTCCGGTATATTCTAACTGGATATTATTCAGTGGCATGATCGAGGCTTTTTTCGCAAAGTATGATATCAGTTATGATCCGGTACGTGTTGAGTTCGCTGTACGTGAATTTACGCAGCATTGGTACATTGGAGATGGCATGTATTCTGACGGAATGAGCTTTCATCTGGACTATTACAACAGCATCGTTATTCAGCCTTACCTTTCGGAGATCCTGGAAATTTTCGATAAAAAATACAGTCGTGAAGCTGAAAAACAGGCGAAAATAGGTCAGCGGTATTCACAGATTCTTGAGCGTATGATAAATACCGACGGAAGTTATCCGGCATTGGGCAGATCTATTGCTTACCGCTCCGGCGTTTTTCATCACCTGGCTAATGAAGCACTTAAAAAGCGGCTGCCCGAAACATTATCGCCTGCACAGGTACGCGGCGCATTAACGGCCGTTATGAAAAAAACATTGGGAGCGCCTCAAACTTTCGACGATAAAGGCTGGCTAATTGCAGGCTTGTATGGCAATCAGCCTGGGCTTGCAGATTTTTATATTACAACAGGCAGCTTATATCTCGCGTGTGATATTTTTCTGCCTCTCGGTTTAAGTGAATCGGATGGCTTTTGGTCAGGAGATGACGATGCCTGGACGTCGGTAAAAATATGGTCAGGAAAAGATGTAAAGGCTGATCACGCGCTTGATCTGACACATTAAGAAATACTACATGAACACGATGAAATACTATAAAATATTACTTTCTGTGCTTATAATCAGCTGTTCGGTGAGCTCCATTGCAGCAACGCCTGATTCGACAAAAGCCGGAAAGGTGAATAAATTTACTCCGGGCGCTATCTGGCCTGATAATCATGGAACCCATATCAACGCTCACGGTGGCGGAATAATTTATCAGTCCGGAACATATTATTGGTTTGGCGAGCATAAAATAGCCGGCGACGCTGGTAATAAAGCCGAAGTTGGTGTCCATTGTTATTCCTCGAAGGATTTGTATAACTGGAAAGATCAAGGAATCGCCCTCAATGTTTCAAATACTCCCGGAAACGATATTGAAAAAGGCTGTATTCTCGAACGCCCAAAGGTCGTCTACAACAAGAAAACGAAAAAGTATGTAATGTGGTTCCATGTTGAACTCAAAGGGAAAGGTTATAGCGCGGCAAGGGCAGGAGTTGCGACAAGTGACAAGGTTACCGGCCCGTATCAATTTCTCAAGAGCTACCGGCCCAATCCAGGCGAAATGCCTTTTTATCCCGCAGGTACACCCGACAGCGAAAAGATAAATTGTGTTAAGCCGGCAAGCAAAACCGACGGATTTTTCTGCCGCGATCTTCCCGGCGGACAGATGGCCAGGGACATGACGGTGTTTGTGGATGACGATGGCAAAGCCTATCATGTGTTTTCTTCGGAAGAGAACTTCACGCTTCAAATCGCACAGCTTAGCGATGACTACACGTCGCATACCGGAAAATTTATCCGTGTACATGCTGGTCATCAAACCGAAGCGCCTACGTTATTTAAAAGAAACGGCATTTACTACATGATTGGTTCGGGATGTACCGGATGGGATCCTAACGCCGCCCGGTGGTTTTCTGCCAAATCGATCTGGGGACCGTGGACGTTTCACGGAAATCCATGTAAAGGTGAGGGATCAGACATCACTTACGGTGGACAAAGCACCCATGTACTACCAGTTGCAGGCAAAAAAAACGCCTTCATTTTTATGGCCGATAAGTGGACGCCAAAAAATGCTATTGACGGCCGTTACCTTTGGCTGCCGATTCATTTTAAAGGTGACGATTTAGAAATTAACTGGCTGAACAGCTGGGATTTGAATGAGTTTAAAAATTAATATGAAGACACTTAAATTTCTGACAGGCCTGTTGTTTGCGGTTTCAGCAGCAAATGCCCAAACAAACCTGATAACCAATATCGGCGACCGTAAAACGCTAAGTCTTAACGGAGCCTGGCAATATATCGTCGATCCGTACGAAACGGGATTTTACGATTATCGCTACAAAGAGCTGAATGAAAAAAATGGTGACGCCTACTGGAATACAGACGTTCCCGAAAATAAAACGGCTAAGAAAGAACACGGATACATTGATAAATATACCTTACAGGTTCCAGGCGACTGGAATCACCAGGATCCAAAATTCGAATATTACGAAGGCACGGTTTGGTATAAAAAATCGTTTGACTACAAAAAGGCAAACGCCGCAGACCGCGTTTTTCTTTACTTCGGAGCCGTAAATTATAAATCGGATGTTTATCTGAACGGAAAGAAGTTAGGCGCTCATAAAGGCGGATTCACACCTTTCAATTTTGAAGTTCCCGAAGGCTTGCTAAAGGAAGCAGGCAATTTCCTGGTCGTGAAAGTGGATAACAAACGTTATGCTGATGAAGTGCCGACATTAAATACCGACTGGTGGAATTATGGTGGCATCACCCGCGATGTGAAGTTAGTGGAAGTTCCTAAAACGTTTATTCAGGACTTTGTAATCCAGTTAACAAAACCGGTAAACGGACAGGCACCATCAAAACAACCAGGTGTATCAGGCTGGGTAAAATTGAGCGATGCTCCTGCTGCCGGCGAAATTGTTACTGTCAGTATTCCGGAACTAAAATTTAAAAAACAATTCACCGCGGTCGGAGCCCAGGTGCCGGTGCAATTCAAACTTCCGAAAGTCCGGTTATGGTCGACTGAAAACCCAAAGCTATACAACGTCATTGTAAGCACTTCGACAGACAAAACACAGGATAAAATTGGTTTCCGTACAATTGAAGCGGCGGGCAAACAAGTTTTGCTGAACGGAAAGCCCATTTTTATGCGTGGAATCAGTATTCATGGTGAGATAGCAAACGAAATCAGGCGTGCCTACAGCCACGAGGATGCGTTACAATTGTTAAACCAGGCAAGAGAGCTGGGCTGTAATATGGTTCGGCTGGCACATTATCCTCATGATGAGAAAATGACGAGGATGGCCGACTCTCTCGGTATTTTAGTTTGGTCGGAGATCCCTGTTTACTGGACAATTGACTTTGGTAACAAGGAAGTGCTTGCAAAAGCTAAGGTGCAGCTCAATGAAATGATTACCCGTGATCACAACCGGGCCTCAGTTGTTATTTGGTCGGTGGGAAATGAAACTCCTATTAGTCCAACCCGAACTGATTTTATGCATAACCTGATTACCGAAGCTAAACGCCTCGATCAAACGAGAATGATCTCAGCTGCGCTCGAAGTAAATTACAGCGCTTTGAAAAGTTCAAATGTCGTCGATGATCCGCTTGGAGAATTCGTAGACCTGGTTGCATTTAACGAATATCTCGGCTGGTACGGCGGATTGCCCGATAAATGCCGCACAACGAACTGGTCGACCATTTACAATAAGCCATTATTCATCAGCGAAACCGGAGCAGGAGCGAAGGGAGGCTTCCACGCTGATTCGTTGACACGTTTTAGTGAGGAGTTCCAGGAATGGTATTACAAAGAGCAGATATCAATGCTTAAACGCATGCCAGACAATTTTGTGGGTATATCGCCATGGGTGCTGACTGATTTCAGGTCGCCGAAACGAAACAACCCATTATACCAGGAAGGATGGAACCGCAAGGGGCTTTATGATGATAAGGGCAATAAAAAGAAAGCATTCTACATTCTGCAATCTTATTATAACGAAATAAAAAACAAACAGACATCCGTCTCTAAATAAGTTTTTATGAGAATTAGCAACAAACTTAAGGCAGTATTTACGCTGGCTCTGGCGATTTCCTGTGCCTTTTCAAAAGCACAGGATAAACATGATTTCGCACTCGGCGATTCAGCTTTTATGCTGGATAACAAGCCATTTCAGATGATTTCCGGGGAAATCCATTACTCCCGGGTACCGAAAGAAGCCTGGCGGGAGCGAATGAAAATGGCTAAGGCTATGGGATTAAATACGATTGGTACTTATGTATTTTGGAACTTGCATGAGCCACAGAAAGGCGTGTTTGACTTTAAGGGAAATAATGACATTGCCGAGTTTGTAAAAATTGCCAGGGAGGAAGGATTGTGGGTGGTTTTAAGGCCGAGCCCTTACGTCTGCGCCGAATGGGAATATGGCGGCTACCCATACTGGTTGCAAAATGAAAAAGGCCTTGTAGTTCGAAGTAAGGAGCCTCAGTATTTGAAAGAATATGAGAAGTACATTAAAGAGGTTGGCAAGCAGCTTGCTCCCTTGCAGGTGAACCACGGCGGCAATATCCTGATGGTTCAGATTGAGAACGAGTACGGTTCCTACGGATCGGATAAGGAATATCTGAGCATTAACGAAAAAATGTTCCGCGAAGCGGGCTTTGACGGCTTGCTTTATACCTGCGATCCGGCGCCCGACCTGGTAAACGGCCACCTACCGGGCTTCCTGCCGGCGGTGAACGGTTTGGACAATCCGGAAAAGGTAAAGAAGATTATCAGGGATAATCACAATGGCAAAGGACCGTTCTACATCGCCGAATGGTACCCGGCGTGGTTTGATTGGTGGGGAACGAAGCATCATACCGTTCCACCAGAGCAGTATGCCGGAAGGTTGGATTCTGTTTTAGCAGCAGGAATCTCAATTAACATGTATATGTTTCATGGCGGAACGACCCGTGGTTTCATGAATGGCGCCAATTACAAAGACATCAGCCCGTATGAGCCGCAAACCAGCAGCTATGATTACGATGCACCGCTGGATGAAGCAGGTAACGCTACCGAAAAATTTATGCAGTTCAGAAAGGCGATCCAGAAGAACCTACCAGCTGGCCAAATCCTGCCTGAGGTTCCCAAAGCGAAACCGGTAACAGAAATTACGGAGTTTAAACTTACTTCAGCAGCAAGCCTGATGAATAATCTTCCTACTCCACACAAAAACAATACGCCGTTAACATTTGAAGATCTGAACCAGGATTACGGATATGTTCTTTACAGTACACAATTAAGCGGAGGGAAAAGCGGCGTACTAAAACTTAAAGATTTGCGGGATTATGCGGTCATCATGGTAAACGGAAAAACGGTTGCAACACTCGATCGCCGGTTGAATCAAGACAGCGTAAATCTCACTTTGCCGGCAGGAACGATAAAGTTAGATATCCTGGTAGAAAACATGGGCCGTATAAACTTCGGGAAATATATGCTGCAAAACCGCAAAGGCATCACTGAAAAAGTATTGTTTGCAGGCAAGGAAGTAACCAACTGGCAGATGTTCAGCATGCCATTTGCTGATATAAGTCATATTAAATATGGTACAAAGCCGTTTAATTTTTCTTCTCCGGTGGTAAGGAAAGGTAGTTTTACCATTGAAACACCTGCTGATACTTATCTCGATATGCGTAAATGGGGCAAAGGAGTCGTTTGGATAAACGGACATAACCTTGGCCGTTACTGGAGTATCGGGCCGCAGCAAACACTTTATGTACCGGCTGAGTGGCTAAAGAAAGGTAGCAATGAAGTTGTTGTTTTTGAACAGCTCAAGCCCGAAGCGGATATGATCCGGGGAATTAGTAAGCCGATCTTAAATGAATTTTAATCCTGATTGGTTCATTTAAGGTTTGAAAAGAATGTTTAACTAGCAAGGGAATTAAGGTTTCCTTGCTTTTATTTTAGGAATAAAGCTGGCCGGGTTTTATTGAGTCAAAAATTCGCCAAATACTTCTTTCCTGGATGAAAAAGTGAGGTTGGTGTCAGCTACAAAATCCACTTTAATATAAAGCCCGCCTTTGTTTTCGAAGGTTAACGCTCCTTCAATCTGCTGAGCCAGGCCTTTAATCAAGTGGATGCCCATTGAATTACAGGTTTCCAAATTAAAATCAGGTGGCAAGCCTTTTCCGTTGTCGTATATTTCGAGAATAATGTGCTCATTTTCCATACCAGAAAGCGCAACGCAGATCGAGTTATTTTCGTTGCCGTCAAAAGCGTGTTTGATGGAGTTTGTCACCGCCTCGTTTACAATTAAGCCAAGAGGAATTGCCTGCACAATATCCAGTTCCAATGGATCAAAAAGTTTTTTAAACTGGATGTTTTTACTTTGGCTGAAACTGTCTTTTAAATAGTCTGTCAGTTCTCCGAGATATGCTTCCATATTAACAATTGAAGCATCCTCACCCTGATATAACTTTTGGTGAATCAGCGACATCGCCTGCATTCGGTGAGCGCTCTCGTCAATCGCTTCGATCGCTTCTTTATTGTTCAGATATTTAGCTTGCGTATCCAACAAGCTGACTACAATTTGAAGATTGTTTTTTACGCGATGGTGGACCTCCTTCACCAACCACTCTTTTTCTTCAAGAAGTTTCTTTAATGAAGCATTTTTTCTGTTGATTTCCTGGTTGCTTTTGTTTTTCAGCTGGTTTTGTTTGTATAACAGAACAAGGATGATTAACAATACAGAGATGCCGGCCAGGGTGATGTTTCTGTAGAGAACGGAATTTTTTAGTTCAAGCTGCCGCCGGTTATTGATATAACTGAGTTCCTTTATCCGTGCGTTTGATTTACTCAGCTCATATTCCGTTTTGAGCTTTTCAATATTTTGCGACATCTTCTTATAAAAAAAGCTGTCAGCAAGAACATATTGTCTGTCCTTAGTCTCAAGGGCTTCTTTATATTGACCCTGTGATTTGTAGAGGTTCGATAAACTTTGCAAAAAACGTATCTCCTGGCGGGGAACTTCTTTAGCTCTTGCCAGTAACACAGCCTGGTTTAAATATGAAATGGCTTTTTTCGGATCTGTATTCGTGTAGGTTTTGGACAAAGCAAGAAGTGATTGCAGTTCGCGCAGATAATTTCCGATTTTTCGTGACCTGGCCAAAGCTTCCTCTTGCAGCTTAATTGCCTGGCCGGTAAGTCCCTGTTTTGAATAAACACCGGCAAGGTTGTTTAGTAAATTGATATTTAAGCCTTGATATTCTGGTTTTTGACTTAATTGCAGGCCTTTCCTGAGATAGTACTCTGCTGTTTTGAAATCGTTATAGTAGGAATATATCACTCCAAAATGATTGTAAATATTTAGTGAAATATTCGAAAAGGGGATTTTAAGATTATAGCTCTCGGCTGTTTTTAAATATTGAAGAGCAAGGGCGAATTTGTTCTGATCAAGATATGCCCAGGAGATATTGTAATTGGCCTCCATCAAACCAAAATTATCTTTGATTGATTCTGAGTTCTTTAAAGCGCTCAAAAAATCTCCGATAGCTTTGTCATAATTACCATTTCTTAGTTTTACTACGCCAATGCGTATGAGAGAACTTGCGATTCCCTTCTTGAAATTCAACGAATTGAAGATTTCCAGCGAATGCTGATATTTTTTCTCAGAGTCTTCAAATTTACCGTTGTTATCGTCAATCATTCCCTGCTGAAGAAGTATCGTAGCTACTCCATTGCTATCGCCTTTTGATCTTGCAAAGTTTAATGCTTTTTGACTTAAATAAACTGCCGAATCAGGTTTAAGGTAGCGATAATGCTTAATCAGATTTTCATAGTCGGCTACGCTTTTAATATTTTGAGAAAAGGCAGTATTTGACAGCAGTATCGAAATAAATAACGCGAAGTTTTTGAGCATTGCTAACAGCTTTTTCTGTGATAACACAAATAAAGGTTGAAGATAACAGCTTTTCGACAAAAGTTGCTGACCATAATTTTAGCATGTACCACGATGCTCTTAGGTGATATAAATAGCAATGCCGCGAAAGTTGCGAGCTCTGTGAAGTTCAATTTTCAAGTTTACCTACCTGTATTAATCGAATTTTAGATGTGTTTTCGTAATTTATTGTTTTGACTTACAGTACCCTGCATATTTATTAGTTAAAACCAGCTCTCATACAATTTGATAATTAAATTTAATGTATAAATTTGTCTTCGATTCAGGCAATATTTCTGGTTCAGCGAGTGAATTATGATGCTTGTTTTGTTTTGTAAAGCTTAGATAATCAGTCATTTAACTTTGTTTTTGAGGATTTTTTTCGTCTGAAAATAAATTTGAAAAATTATTTGCCAATGCCTGTTAAGTTTCTATCTTTGCAATCCCAAACCGAAAGAGATTTTATATTTCTGAGGTAAAAAGTTCGGGATGTAGCGTAGCCCGGTATCGCGCCACATTTGGGATGTGGAGGCCGCAGGTTCGAATCCTGCCATCCCGACTTTACAGGACAAGTCAAATTTATTTTTGGCTTGTCCTTTTTTATTGCCGCCTAAATTGCTGTCTATCATGTAAATAAATTTGACAGCTTCATTTACTCTGCCAGTTCGAAGTGAACTATTTTCAAAATGCAATTTTTCGGGGAACATCGAACTAATGACTTCCCGTTTCTTTTCTATATCTGCGGTTTCATAGATGTAATCCAGCTTTAAAAGAATGTCAATTCCCTTATCAAGCAGGTCTTTAATGTTTATATTATTATGGGAAAGCCCGCTTAACTTGGCTTCCAGTTTTTCAACCTTGCTGCTGTAGTCGGACTTCATTTCCCTGAAATCCTCCGGTTCTATCTGCTTTGATGATAACAGGTCGCGGATATAAGATAGCTTATCTTCCAGTTCCTTGATCTGCTTCAACAGGTGCTTTCTATCATCCAACAGATGGGCTGTTTGGCTATGCCAGGCTTCGTTCAATACAATTTTATATAGCTCAGCCATTTCAGGACGAGGAATATACTTTTTCAGTTCATAGACAAACTGCTGGTTAATCGCATCAGCCCTGTGCCTGAATTTACAGCCTGCAAAGCAATGGTAATAGGAATAGTACTTGGTATGGCCTTTTGATGCGCTCCCGGTCAATATTTTGCCACATGTAGGGCAAATCAGAAAGCCCCTTAATGGCAGGGTTGAGTTAGAGACTACTTTTAGCCTGTATTGGTTCCGCTTTCTGCCATCCAGCACGTCCTGCACCTGATAAAATAAATCTTCCTGTATCAACGGCTCATGCAAGCCTTTGACAAAGCGGCTTTCATCATCCTTGTATTTAGGGATAAATATCTTCCCGCAATAAACCGGATTACGGATGGCAAACCAGAAAAGGCTCTTAGTGCCTGTAAATCCCTTCTCCCTTGCCATTTTAAAGACCTGCTCGGTATTATATACCCCTTTGGCTATTTCTTCAAATGACCAGCGTAAAATGCCTGCCTGCGGTTCATTAATGGCAATGTACTTTCTTCCTGCTTCATCCGTCTTGTTGATATAGCCGATAGGGGCTAAACCCATATAACGGCCTTCTTTTCTTGCCCGCCTCATTCCATGAATTACATTTAATGCCCGCCTGTCATTTTCTACTTCGGGAGCAGCTAAATAGAATGCCAGCATCATCTTGTTTTCAGGAATAGATAAGTCCAATGGTTGTTCGATTGCCTGCGGCTCCACGCCTAATTTACGCAGGGTATTTATCATTTGATAGGCATCCCCGGCATTACGGCTAAACCTGTCCCATTTAAGGAACAAGACCAGATCGGCTTTTCCTTTGTGCTTTTTAAGCTCCAACAAATATGCTTTCCATTCAGGACGGGCAAAGGTCTTTGCCGAATGGTCTTCAAACATCACCCTACGGATGGCGATGTTGTTAATGTCGCAATACTTGCGCAGCAATTCTTCCTGACTGCGCTGCGAGTAGCCCTTATCGGCCTGTTCGTCTGTACTTACCCGTATGTACAAATCAGCTACTTTCATACTCACCTTAAATTAAATTCAATAATCACTTACCCGTGGGATATAACCCTAATGCTTTCTCAGATATTGTGCGATCAGGATATTCGCCAATAAATGCAGGAACTCAAGAATAACTACAGCCTGTTCTAAAGATACCTCAATTCCCTTTTTGCGCAGCAGTTCTACTGCCTGCTCTGGTTTTAATTTTTCCATTTGCACCTCTTCATTAAATCATTCACACAAAACCTTCGTGCAGAAGGACACCTTTCAGAAAGCTAAGATAGCAAATTGTTTTGATAGTTTATGTTTTACCAAAACTTTTTTTATTATCTTTGTCAGGAGATTGAGATAATATATAAATACACTATCGCATTTCATTAAATTTGATGCAGTTTGACCATAGGCAAAATATATGTAGTGGCATAAGAAAGCTAAAAACCAGTAAGTAAGGGCAAATGAGCAAAGTGTATAAAGTTAGTTACAAAACCTACCTTAACGACCGGCTAAAGCAGGTGTACCTGCATGGCCAGCAAACTTATCCTTTATACGTTCAGGTGACCTTTGAGCGCAAGACTATCTTTTTCAAAAGCTACTATTTTGAGCTTTTTTCAAAGTCCAGGTATTTCTTGTCTGCTGCCGGATTGAGCCGTGGCCCCTCTATTGGGGAAATAACAGCCAAAGAAAACGAAGTCATTGATTTTATCATCAACAAGCATCCTGACGATTTTTCGTTAGACATGTTCAAACAGGAATACGCCTTTTACAGCAGGGATCTGTGCGATGTTACAGAGGAAGGCTTTACTGACTATATGTACACTTTCTTTCAGGATAAGGGTATGCCTGCCTTTGCTGTAGCTATCCGGGAAGGCAGCAGGTACCGCATTGCGTATGATGTGGTACGGGATATGAAACGGGCGTTTACAAAACCCCTTTATGAGGAACTGGTCGAAAATTCACTGTATTATGCGCCACCGTATTTACCGTTATATGGATTTATGCAGCAGACAAAAAAATGGCCTATGCTCAGCCTTACGGTTATGGAATGGGAAACTGGCGATACGCAAACTTCATTTACAGAGTACCTGCAAAAATATTATCCTAAAAATGATGCTGGTGAAATAAAGGAACAGGTTAAAAAATGTTTAGCGAACCTAAAAAATGATAAATAAATAGATATCTTAGGCTAAGTGGTAAAGACATCCTTAATCAACTTCTTAATAGTCAAATTTTCCAGTTTGGATGCAATCGGCGACACATTATCAAAACCGTCTTTCCAGTGCATCCCTTCGTTATAAATTATCCCAAGCAGATAATGTGATTCAGGTGAAACCACTCCCATTTCTTCTGCCTTTTCTAATTTAGATCTTGTCTTTTTTGTTGTTAAAAATTCAGTTTGTGCCGCTTGATTTTGCAGTTTATTATAAGCAATTTCTTCAATCTTGACTCTTACACCGCCACAAACTGCAAATGGACAAAATGCTCGACCATTCAAGTAGCTGTCAACCTCACTATTTAAAAATTGATAAAAGTTGTCTGATTCGCCCCAAAGCTCACGTAAACCAAGAGCAATGAATTCAGCACGTTTATTAATATGGGTTGGTTCAAAGTGAAGTAAATGTTTTGACACAGCGTCTTTAATTGTTATATGCTCTCTATTTCTAAGCAGCCTTACAACGCTTTGATTTACCTGAATGTTTGATTTTTCGAGATAGTAAACTTTCTGATCGCTGAACGCAAA
Organism: Hufsiella arboris; assembly: GCF_009834875.1. Lineage (GTDB taxonomy): Bacteria > Bacteroidota > Bacteroidia > Sphingobacteriales > Sphingobacteriaceae > Hufsiella_A > Hufsiella_A arboris. Next base: position 56,457 of record NZ_WVHT01000002.1, read on the forward strand.
GTTTTTAAAGTAATTCGGATTTAAATGTGTCAGTATAAGCGGATAAAGTCTTTTGCCTTCATCTTTAAAATCTTTAATGAATCTTGTTATGTAGTATTGTGCTGCAGTAAGGTTGGCGTCATCAAGATAATCAAACACCTCATCAATAACCAGAATATTAGCATCTTTCTTTAAATGTTGTCTTGCTCTGAATAACATTGATACAAAGGTCAGGATATCTCTTTGACCGTTGGAAATGTGAATGGCTTTGGGAAATTTAACGACCAATTGCCCACCTGTTTGACTGGCACGAATTCCTTTCCAAGTGCAATTAAATGTGGATAGCGTATGTTCAAAACGCTGTTTGTCCAATTGGTAATTGCTGAAATTGCAAGCTGATTTAAAATTATTCGGATTGATATTGTATAGCCAAATTAACTGAATTGCTACCAAGTAGTCTTTTGTTTCTGAATTATAGCCAACATCAAATTCGTGAATAAGATTGCCAATTGTATTTAGGTAATCAATTTGCTTTAGGTCGTTTAATTTGTTGGCCATTATCCAATTTGTCAAAATTTCGGCTGTACCATCTTCTTGATTAATTTCATTGATTATTGCATCAATTCTGGCTTGAATTCTCTGGCCGTTTGCTCTTTCCAGTGCTTGATAATTCTGACTTAGTTTTTCAACAAGTTTCAAATTACTCAAAGCTGCATTGGGATTTGGCAAAACTCTTGCGTTTTGTCCGAATCGTTGTTGAGCGACTCTATATTGGTTCCCGAACGGAATATTAGTAGAAATACGGTCAACCAGAACAACATCTTTAATTTCTAAAGTAGCACTTGCTCGACCAAATTGACTGCCTATTCCTTTAGGTTTAGTTAGATTGTTTATAACAAAGTAATCAAGTTCGGAACTGATGGTGTTTGTTGTTGCTGTGGCTTCAAGTGTTGCAGTGCTTAAATCTGGCCTTTCATATTCAATATAGATCCTAGGCTGCAATGCTTCATCTTCTGCATGAAGATCATCTTCATTCAGATTTATTCTCCTGTTATTCATTGAATTGAAAGCTGCTGCAAATGAACTTTTGCCAAAACCATTTGGTGCCACTAATAAACTCGGCTTATTAGGCAAAATATCCAAAGCAAACCTTTTTCGTTGGATTCCTTTTATGTGCTCTATTTCAATAACTTTAAGCATAACTTTTGTTTAGGTTGATTTACCAATCTCCTTTATCTTTTAGATATTCCATGCCGTTAAATGCTGCGATCTTTGCTTCTGCTAAAGTGTCAAATGTTTTCTTGCCAAATGTTTCTCCGATTTTCACTTTGTATTTATTGGTTTTTTTATCCTTGTATATAAGCAAATGCTGCCCATCCACCGTAAGAAAGAAGTTGCCACTTTTACTTATTTTCCAATCCTTTTTTGTCCAACTTACCCTTCTGCTTGCTCTGTTCCGTAATTCTCTTTCACGTCTTTCCGGATTTATATAATCATTGGTCATTTTTTCCGCACAAGTGCAGCCAACTCTAAATTCTTCATCAACTTCTGGATGTTCTAATATGTGAACATAGCGGATCTTCTCATTTCCACACATCATACAAGTTTCGTAATCTGTTTCCCATTCTGAATGACCGTCTTCCCTAACATCAATAACATCTACCAAAGTCCAACCTTTGTGCGGAATGCCATGTTGTTTCCAGAAGTTAGCCATACCATTTGATTTAAAAGTTATCCTTTATGATGCGTTTATCGTTTCTTGCAATAGACACGCACCCGTTCAAATGCGTTATGAGACTATTAACTCCAACTTGGAAATAATCTTTTGGCGTAGCATCTGATGGTGGGTACGGTGTAACAATTATTTTATGCCACTTAAGCTGTAAACACCAGCTTTTGATTCTATCACTTTCAAACGAGGCGTATAAATCGTGGGCAAACTCGTTGCGTATTTTTCTTATCAAGTTCAGATCGTCTTTAATAATTTTATCAATCAACCCTAAACAATAGCACATTTTGATTTTGTTGCTAAAGTTCCCTAAAGGCTGATTAAATTGCATCATTTCTCCCACTTCTTTATCGTCTTCGGGGAAAAAGGCGTAAAGGATATGTTCTAATATCATTTCCAAAAAAGTACCTCCCAATATGGCAATGGCTCTATCGTCTTTACTTTCATAAGTAAAAAGATTATGGAACTCCATCAATGCGTCATTCAGGTCGAAATATCTTTCGACGGCTTTTCCTGTTAAGATGAAATTGCTATCCTTTTCCATTTTATATATTGAAACCTCTGGGGATGATGCCTGTTTCTTTCATTCGAGAAAATACCCTTTTTATCTGATCTTCACTAAATTTCTTCTTTTCCTCCGACCAGCCATAAAACCGCTGAATAAGCAATGCTTCCGAAAAAATCACGTTTTCTTGCAGCATATTATCCATACATGCGTAAAGCGTTGCCACAATCTCCACAATATCAGATTTTATAGTTTTAAACTTATCGATGATAAACTGGATGCTATCGCTTTCTGCTGAAAAGTATTTCAGGAAATCATTGTGGTGTTGCCCTGCTTTTTCTAATGGCTGATATTTTAAAACCTGGTCTTTTTGATATTCAAACCATTTCTTCTCCTTTAATTGCTTATCAATGGAACGCATTAATCTGTTATCATAAGGCCCCATTGCCTGACGAAGAAAATTAGTTGGCAATTGCATATCCGCTGATTTTTGACAGAGATAGATTAGCTTTTGTAATTTCAAATGGCCTAACGTTGGCTCTTTATGTAATTGCCATACTATTTCTGCTGCAAGAACTGTTCTGCGGTAATAATCTACGTTAGTTGGCTTTAGTTCAATTACTTTCCCTTTAGTTTGTTCTACTGGTTTTTTATCTGCATTTTTATTTTCAACCTCAAACGCCTGATGCAGTAATGCTTTGAGCAATTGCTCGGTGGCTTGTTGGTTGGCAATGATGTGTTCTTTTAATTGTTTTGTTTTGGCTAATTGCTTTTCAATTTCTGCCACTATACGTTTTTGTTGGGATAGTGGGGGTAATGCTAATGCGAAATTTTTTAAATAGGTTTGGCTAATGTTCGGTTGTGCTTGTCCCCAAGAATCTTCGATTATTTTATTTCTGAATGCCCACAAATAATAGAATAGGTATTTGGTTTCATAAAATATATTTTCAAAAATACCACAAACTGCCTGGTTCGTTGTACTTTCAAAATTCAAAATACCAAGTTTACCTGCTGTTGCACCGTATAATGCTATCAACAATGTGCCTTTAGGAAATAGTTTTGTTGAAGAGTTTTTAAAGCCTTCCTCTGTTATTTTCTCCTCTGACTCATTCAATATAAAGCTATCAGTTAATTCTCCTGATTTAAGCCAACTTATATTTCCCTTCCAATAAGTAGTATTACTTCTGTCTGGAGTTCCGCCAGAAGTAGAATCTGCAATTTCCCCTAATCTGCACCACACCCAATTTTCAGGAATGTCAAACAGAATTTCTTCGGGTTTAATAGGTGGCAATAATTTTTCTTTCTTGCCTGATTTGGCTTTCTCTGCTTTGATGCGTTTGAGCAATTCGCTTGCAAGTTCGTCTTCTTTGTCTTGTTTTACCAATTTTCCCCGCACCGCTTCTTGTAAAATCGCTTGGTTAAGGTTTTCGAGTTGGGTGAGCTGGTCGCAAAGCAATTTTTGAACTTCCTGTGTTTTATCATATTCTATCAATGCCTTTTTTATTGCAGAATAAAGGTCTTCATAACCCTTTACCAATTCACCGTTTGAAATTTTAACAGCATCATTTTGAATTTCAGTTGGGCAATCGGGTAAAATCAATGATTTTAGATTTTCAGCATTTGCTTTTGGTCTGAAGTTTCTCTCGTTAAGGTTTACAATTTGGCTCCAATAGGCGAAGCTGTGTAAAAACAAATAGATGTAATCAGGGTTTACTTTCTGCTTTGCTCTAATCCTTATCAAGTAGCCCGCATAAATGGAATGCGCAGGTGGATTATCTATTTTAAAACTCTTTCCTGTTGTTCCGCCTGTACGTGCAATTAAAATATCATCTTTTTTAAGCAGATAAGTTTCTTCATCATCGCAATTACAATAAGGAACTGTTTCCCAATTTACCTTGCTTTCATGAATATCGCTTATTCGCAAAAAATTATTCTTACCTGATTGTAAAGCAGAGGCATTGTAACCGTATTGTGTGCCTTCGATTAACTTTTCTAATCGAACAGGATTGTTATATTTCTCAAACAAGTGAATGAGAATTAAAGTGTTTCGTATTTGCTTTTTTATTTCCTCTTGGTCATTGATAAACGTAAGAGGAACATAGTCAAAATTCAAGCGGCTCATTGTCCAATTCGGTTATCAGTTCTGTAATTCGGTTTTGATTTTTCTTAATCGTTTCAATTATTTCATGGCGCTCATAACTTATTTCTTCAACAATCTTGTTAGGGTTTTTTACATCCAGATCGTAACCTCTTTCAATTATGGCGTCAATTGAAACCTTGTAAGCAAATTCGTGTTCTGTTCTTTTGTTCCACCACTTCTTAGTTTCATCAAATTCGGAAATCTGTATGGGTTTTGTCTTGCTATATGCTTTATAGCCATCAGGCAAAGTATGCTCGTAATACCAAATCTCTTTGGTAGGCTTACCCTTTTCAAAGAAAATCAGGTTGGTGTTTACGGTGGCATAAGGGGCAAACACTGATTGGGGTAATCGAACAATGGTATGAACATTACAGTCTTCCAATAATTTCTGTCTTACCCTTTGTTTTACGCCATCGCCTGTTAAACTGCCATCGGGCAATACAATTCCCGCTCGTCCGCCATCTTTCAGCATTTGGATAAACAGAATTAAAAAGAGGTCGGCACTTTCTTTTGTACGGTAATTCAAAGGAAAATTGGTTTCCATTCCATCACCTACCACACCACCAAAGGGTGGATTTGCCACAATTATATCTACACGATCAGCTTGTTTTATCGAAGTATATTCCCTGCTGAGTGCATCCGTATTTACAATTTGCGGTACTTCAATATCGTGGGTAATCAGGTTTACCACACTCAGCATAAATGGTAAAGGCTTTAGCTCTGTACCTGTTACAGTTTCCTGTAAAGTTTTTTGGTCACCAATATTTTTTACTTGTTTTCGCAAATGTTCAATAGCACAAACCAAAAATCCTGCTGTTCCACAAGCTGGGTCGCTAATCTTTTCGCCCAGTTTAGGGTTTACCATATCCACGATAAACTGGGTTACTGCTCGTGGGGTATAAAACTCGCCCGTGTCTTTTTTTGTAGCAAGTCCTTGTAATATGTCTTCGTAAATGGCATTAAAAATATGATGCTCTTTACTACTATTAAAATCAATTTCATTGAGTTTGTTAATGGCCTGACGAAACGTTGTTCCGCTTTTCATGTAGTTGTTAGTTCCGTCAAAAATATTGCGGATAATGACCCCTAATTTATCATCTAAGCCAATAGTTAGATTTTTCAGTTGGGAAAATAACTTGTTGTTCACAAAAGCAATCAGTTCATCTCCTGTAATGCCTTCATCATTTTCCGCCCAATTTCGCCATTGCAATTCCGCAGGAATAGGTGATTTGTAATTAGGTTCAAGTATTTCCTTCTCCTTGTCTTTATCATCAAAAAGTTTTAGAAATATCATCCAGCCCAACTGTTCTATGCGTTGTGCATCACCGCTCAAGCCCGGATCTTTTCGGAAAATATCTCTGATTGATTTTATTATTCCTCCTATGTTGCTCATTTCAATTTATATTTTGAATAATTGGTATTGTCTTTCCAGAAATCATAACAGGCATTCATTTGACCAATTTCAAAAGATATGTCAGCCTTTAATTTCTTCCAATTTCCAAATCCTAATTCCTCGCTTAATTTGTAAAAACCATCTCCTTGATAATTGTCTCCTTTACTAATTACCAATGAACTGATGAGTGGTCTGCCATTCTCATGTTCGTAAACAGAAATCTCACCTAATATTCTGCCGATTTCAGCTCTAGCATATTCAGATTCTCTCATTACTAAACCAAGTTTACATTGGTCTGATAATTCCTGGTATGTAATTGTTTTACCACTACGAGCAATTTCAACTAAATATGTTCTTACTCTTTCGTTCATAAATTATGCTATATTATATAGTTCGTTTTCTAATTCTTTGATGGCTCTTTCGTACTCTTCACGACTACCAAACGCTTTGATGATTTCAGTTACCGAACCAAACTCATTTATGGGTGGAACAGTTAAGATTTGAATATTCTCAATGTTTTCGATGCCTTGATCAGCATATTTGTCGAGTAACGCTTCTAATACTTTTCGAGCTTGGTCGCCATATTTGGTAAAGTAGTTACGTTTTTTCACTCCGTTTGCTCTTTCCTTTCTTGTCATTGGTGGCTGGTCATACGCAACGTGGCAGATTAAATCAAATAAATCTACTTGCTTGTCAACGGCTTCATACAATGCTTCCACCATTACACCTTGTTCTACCAATTCCGCAATGATTGCTTCTTTTCGATCTGAACCTTTCCACTTGTTTAGAAAATCATCTAAGGAGGAAAACTGCTCTTTGATGATTTCCTTGGTGTGGTCTTTAAGACTTGTTGTGATGGGTTTTCCATGTTGGTCAAAATGTAATTCCCGACTAATCAAAACCGAAACATCAACACCATTTACATAGACCTTTCGCCTTGGTTCATTTACAGTTGATGGCGGAAATTCTTGTTCAGGATAACGAATTTCTGGTGGAGTAACTTCGATTTCTTCCCCTGTTTCGATATCGATGATTGGTTCTGCGTTTTCTTCCTCTTCGTCAATAATATCTCCTAAGTCAGTTGCCTCTGTAACAGGTTTGATTCTTATTGGGTCACCATCAAATTGAGGGTCAGCAAAAAGGTCTGTTGCATTTCTGAAATCTAAAATGGTAAAATACAGTTTCCCATATTCCTCATTAATTCTTGTACCTCTACCGATGATCTGTTTGAACTTGGTCATTGAATTGATATTGGAATCCAACACAATCACTTTACAAGTTTGAGCATCTACACCCGTGGTCATCAACTCGGAAGTAGTTGCAATAACAGGATATTTTTCTTCGGGATTGATGAAGTTGTCCAACTCTCGTTTCCCCTCGTCATTGTCACCTGTAATCTGCATTACATATTTGTAATTCTCGACAACCAAGTCCGCGTTATGTCTTGATAATGCGGTTCGCATACGTTCAGCGTGGTCAATGTCCACACAAAACACAATGGTTTTTGCAAAACGGTCGTAACCCTTCAAAAACTCACTTAGTTTTTTTGCAACGGTATTTGTTCTTTCTTCAATTACTAAATTTTTATCAAAGTCCCTCCGGTTATAAATTCGGTCTTCAATTTCGTTTCCATCTTTGTCGGTTTTTCCTTGCTCTGGCCGCCAACCTTCTGTATCTACATTCAATGCAATACGCACCACACGATAGGGGGCCAAGAAACCGTCATCAATCCCTTGTCTCAAAGAATAGGTATAAACAGGATCGCCAAAATATTCTGAATTACTCGCTTCGCTAGTTTCCTTTGGTGTTGCGGTCAAACCTATATGTGTAGCCTTTTGAAAATAGGTTAAAATCTCCCTCCAACTGCTGTCGTCCTTTGCACTTCCTCTATGGCATTCGTCAATTACAATCAGGTCGAAGAAATCCCTTGAAAATTGTTTGTAAACATTGGCCGCTTCATCTGTTCCTGAAAGTCCTTGATAAAGTGCCAAGTAAATTTCAAAACTCTTATCGATCTGCCTATGTTTTACGACAGTCATTTTATCCTTGAAATGTTTGAAGTCTCCTCTGCGTGTTTGGTCGATTAAGGCATTTCGGTCTGCTAAAAAAAGAATGCGTTTTTTTGCTCCGCTTTTCCAAAGTCGATGGATGATTTGAAAAGCGGTATAAGTTTTTCCTGTTCCTGTTGCCATAACCAGCAAAATCCTGTTCTGCCCATTGGCAATGGCTTCAACTGTTCTGTTTACAGCAATTTGTTGATAGTATCTTGGTTTGCGGTTACTACCATCAAAGTAATAGTCTTGTGAAACAATTTTCTCTGCTTGAGGTGTTTCAATGCCTTTATACTTTTTGTATTTCTTCCAAAGGTGTTCGGGAGTTGGAAACTCGTCTAAACCAATGTCAGTTTCAATATTTCCGTCCGTTGCCGTACGATCGTGAAATAAAAACCCATCTCCATTACTGCTGAATACGCAAGGAATATCTAATATTTTAGCGTAGTCTAACGCCTGCTGAATACCTGATCTTATGGAATGACTGTTGTCTTTCGCTTCAATAATGGCAATGGGAATATTCGGCTTGTAATAAAGAATATAGTCAGCTCTTTTCCCTTTTCCTCTTGCTGTCAATTTACCCCGAACAAAGATTTTACCATCAGTGAAAGACACTTCCTCTAATAGCTGAACGTGTTTGTCCCAACCTGCTTTTTCAAGTGCAGGGGTGATAAACTTGGTACAAATATCTCTTTCCGATAAAGTCTTTTTGTTCATGATATCGTCACAGCTTAATTTGTTTTAGTTGTCTCAGAGCCTCTCTTTCTACTTTGTCAAATTCAGGTAAGTCTTTTATCTGTTCACTCATGGAGCTTTTCCAACGGCCTTTATATTGCGGCAGACGTTCCACTAATTTCTTAGGAAAATCAGCGGCGTTTAATCCTTTGCTTGCGCATTTCTTCTTGAACTCATCTAAGTAAAAATCAGCTTCCATTCCATGCTCGACCAATAAATACCAGATATCGTAGAAATCCCTTGCTGCCATACGCTGCATTACAGAGCGTAGCTTTTCGATCAATACTTCTTCGAGTGGATAACATAGCAGATCATATTCTTCTAAATCAGTATAATCAATAAAAGCAGCGTTTAAGACAGGTTTAAATTCAAGTTTTTCGCTTCTTGAAATATCTACTTTTACCCGTTTATTATTGCCTTGTCCACCCAATGGCCCTACATAACTGATATAGAAGTTTATTCCACCATCTTCATGCTCATTATTATCGATTATGTCAAGGGGAATATTTGCTTCGTCCCGGATATATTCAAATGCTTCTTTAAACCATGCAAATATTTGCTCATTGGTAATTTCGTTGTTCAACAATGTGAAATCAAGGTCTTCTGAAAACCTGTAGTCGGGAAAATAGATTTTCTTTAATACAGTGCCACCTTTGAATGCCATGATGTTTGAAAGCTGGTCATGTTGAGACACACCTTTTAATATCCAGGAAAGAATATAGTCTTTCTCTATCTGCTGGTCACGAACACCGACTTCTCTTGCTTTTTGCTGTATTCCTCCGGGCTTAATCATGTGTAAATAGCTGATTTAATAGTTTCTGTTTCCAGATTTTGCTGAATGCCCCACCTGCTTATCATTTTTCCTGACTTAGGTAGTTCAGTATCTAATAAAACATAAGAGGCCGTCTTTTCTTTTAATAATTTTTCTATAATCGGATTATTAATTTCTAACAGCTCCAAGAGAAAGCCAAGCCGCTTAATAACCGCCTGTGAATTAAACCTTTTAGCGTATTCCAGCAGCTTGTCAAATTTAATTTGATTTGCAGAAATACCGATTGCTCTTGCAATTTCAACGATGCCTCCTGCATAATCAGGCTTAAAAAGGCAGTCGATTACTGTCTTTTCAAGATCTGAGCATTGCACTTTATGAAAGTTGTCAATCCAAATCTTTTTCATACCAAAGAAGTGATCTGGATTATGGTATATAAACTGAAAGGGAACGTTTTTAATCTTAATTACTGAAGGCCTAAGCTGTTTGGAAACTACAATTTGCTCCTTTAGTGATGGCTGTGTAATCAAATTATGAATTTGCAACGCAGAATAGTAGCCAATATAATATTGGGCATCTTTTACAATAAATTCCGGTATTAGGTGCCAGTCGGGCATAAATGTTTCAGCATCCTGTTCGTAGGGTATAATATAATAAACTCCCTCTTTTAAGCGCATTAAAAGCCCCCTTTTGGTCATATCACTGAGTAATTCCTTTACTGCGCTTTCGCCTGATTCAGGTAAAGCTTTAAAAGCCTCTGCATAACCAAAGCAAAACCTGTCCTGTTCATTAAAATATGACAGAAGTTCATTAGATTGCGTAGAGATATACTTATTTCTCATAGTTGAATGGTCAGGTTAAACCTGACTACAATGATATGAAAAATAATCTTACTGATATACAAATAGAGCTATTTTTTTTGTAAACGTAGCTATTTAGTCAGGATAAAGCTGACTAAATAGCTACGGAACGTAATTTTAATTGCGAATACACTGTATTTGCAATTCTCTGCAATTATTCTCCTTCAGAACTTTCTGAATCGACATAAGCCTTCTCCATCAGCCTTTTTACTTCTTTGCCATTATTATTATATATATAGTTCCACGACTTCCTTATGCGGTCGTTTTCAATCTGTTCCAGCTTGATCTCCTTCTGGTTGTCACTGTAATGGATACCCCACTTATAAAGATTGGTGAGAAAGAGCATAATAGTCAGCCACAAAAACCAACGGCTGAAAACCACTTTGTAAAACAGCTTGGCATCCTGCTCAGGAAATAGGAGTATCTGGAATTTCCTGACAATACTTTTCGGTTGTGTGCCGATCATTAGCTTTACATCAGCAAAGCCCTTTTGCACAATCTGTTGAATGGGCTTGGTATCGGTTGTTACCGAAACGGATTTAGGATTATCCAGTTCTTGCGTAAAATTATCAACCTTGCTACCGATAGAATTAACGGCAGCTACGAGATTGTTAATGGTTTGATTGGTGGTTTTCTGTTCCTGGGTAAATTCTTCCAGCACCAATCCCAATGTTTCTTTTTCGATCTGTTCATTTTTTCCTGTAGTGTCCATAATAATGCGTTTTAATATTATCTGTTTACTTGTATTGTTGGCCTTTTACCTTTTTTCTTAGCCTCTTTGATAAGTTCAGGATTGATATAATCCACCCCGTATTCAGGTTTTAGTAATTCGTATAAGATGCTGGAAAGCTGTTTTTCAATCATTCCAAAGGATTCTTGTACTTCCTGTTTATGCTCCTGCACCGATGCTTTTAAGTAAGTCATGGATGGTTTATTACCGTCTGCCTGTCTTTGCTGCTTGGCCTTGTTTATTTCCAGTTGCTGCTTGATACTTAAAATCCTATCAATCTTTGACAACGAAAAACCAACCGCGCTGCCCTTAATCTTTACTTTTTTATCGTCGATAAAGGAAATACCCCTGCCTTTGATAACCTTATAGCCCAATGCCTGCATCTGCTTTTCAAAGGCGGAATAGAGGCTTACTTTCTCTAAGGTCTGCCGGATATCCTCCTTTAACCGTTTCTTGCGCTGGTCGTGGCGGGGCAATAGCCTGTCCTTTGGTGAAAGAAACGCACGGGGACTTAATACCTCTTGCAAGTTGTATTGCTTCTCCAAGCTCCGGCAAAGGCTGGCCATGCGTTTATAACTGTTGCTGTCGCTGGCAACCTTACCGTCAAACCCTACACGGTTAGCTGCAATATGGATATGCTGCTCTTTGGTGTCCTTGTGCAGCACGCAGATATACTGGTTCTCTGCCACGCCAAACGCTGCGGCGCAAGCCCTGCCAATTTCCATAAGCTGCTCTTTGGTCAGCGTTTCGCCCGGAGCCAGCCGCAGGGATAAATGCAGTACAGGTTTCTCGACCCGCCTGCTTAATTTCTGAACGTCCTTAAACTGCTGGGTCAGTTCATGCTTGTTGCCAAAGCACTTATTGTATTCCAGTACTTCCGCACGTTCCCTGTGCTGCAAATGATCCTGCATGGAAAGCTCCTGTTTCTGCTGCTCGGACAGTTCCTTTTTATCTTCCAGACAGTAGCTGATACAGTGATAAAAAGACGCCCCTATTGATACATGCCCTATCATTGTAAATAGCTTTTAATCTGTACTGCAATCTCTTTTAGCTGGCCTGACTGTACCTTTAATTCTGCACGCTCCAACGGGCTTAATTCATCCGTACCATTCCGCTTTTTAGCGATCTGGTTAAGGTTGGCACCCATGTGGTTGAGCGCAGCTGTAAGGTTTAAAACTTCCTTTGGTAATGCCTTATCCCGCCTGTCAATTTTTCCGGTCAGCCCGATTTCCCGCAGGTATTCCGAAACGGAAAGGTTGGCACTTTTGGCTCTGGCCTCAATTACCTTGCGCTCGTAGAGCGTGCATTTAATTGCCATGAGCTGGTCTTTTTTAACGGCTTTTTTAGGTCTGCCGCCTTTGTTCTTTGTAATAACATTCTGCTCCTCCATAATCTTCCTCCTCTTTATTTTTTGAATGCGATAGCATGAAAAAAATCCCTCATCGAATGCGATAGCATGAGGTGAGCCAGCGTTTTGGTTTTACCAAAACATAGCTGGCTACCCAAAACGTCAAAAAGACCTTCCAATCTTCTGACTTTGCTTTATGTCCGGCTGCTTTTTCACAAACCAATCGTTTAAGTCCTTATGATTGCTGTATAAATGGCTCTGGTCTTTGTACAGATACTGGTTCCACTTTAAGGCTTCCTGAGTGCAATTAATGCCTGCCTTGTCCCTGTCCAGATAAAGGTTTACCTGCTCATGATTTTCCATCATGTTGCGTGACTTTTCAAAGAAGGAAAGGGAATTGAGCACCAGAAAATTTGTCAGGGGTTCTCCCGCTTTATGGATCATAGTCCGGTAGGACAGGTAGTTGAAAAAGCCTTCAAATACATCTAATAACTTACTTCCGTTATCTATAAAAGTGGTGTCCTTTGGCGAACTGCTGCCCTTGAAGTTTTGGCTTCTTAGCTCATAACCTCCGGCGTTGTTCTGAAAACCGATGACCGTTTGCTTTTTGCCGTACAAAAGAAAGTCCACCTCCCGGCAGAACCGGCTCGCAATGTCCTGCGGTATGTTCCGTTTTTGCAGGTAGTCCAGTAATGATTTATCCGCCAGTACCCGGCTCCCCAAAATGACGATTTTACTTTCAGGGTTTTCTTTCTTTTCACCAGCAGAGAGATTTTGGATATTGTGCGACTGGCTTGTTTGCTGTTGCGGGTGAAAAGAAAAAGTAGGCACTGCCCGTCCTGATAACCGTCGCAATAAATCGGCAACGCTACATTTGAAATACTGCGTACCGAAGTCTATCAAGTTGCCGCCTTTACCTGTAGCATGGTCATACCACATGTTTAGTTTACGGTTTACCTTAAAAGAAGGTGTTTTCTCCTCTCTTAATGGCGAGAGATACCAGTAATCCTGATTGGTTACTTTTGGGGCTGATGCCCTAACGAGGCGAGATAATCGACCAGATCAATCTGCTTTGCCCCGCTGCATGTGAGCTTTTCCATATACTTATTTCTTTATTGGGTTATGCAATAGAAAAGCGGCTGCAAGCACGGGTTATTAAACCGCAATGCTTGCGAGCCGCTTTAAATCCATTAAGAATAAGTTCGAAATTTGTACAGGCAGGGCGACAGATAGCGATATCAAAAGAATCAAAACCCTGTAAATCAGACGATTTTCGGGGTTTTGTGTTTTGTAACCTTCCCATTGAAACTAACATATTTCAAAATTTTTCAAAAAGTATGATACCAATCTGTACACCTGTTTTAAGATTTATAGGAATACAGATCACCTTGTTAATCTAGTATTCAGATTGTTACAGATAATTGAATATTGATAAAATGACCTGATTCGGCCGTATTGGGCAGGTCGCTGATTAAGACTATAAAATAACAATTCAGCTTTTTTTTATAATTTTCGTTTTTTTATGACTCAATCAAACGATAATCCTGGTGTTAAAGCACTGATGACCGCTGCCAGTGAGGAGCGTTTTATGGCTCTTGTTACAGCAACTTCGGATGTTGTATATAGCCTGAATGCGGATTGGACAATAATGCGGGAACTGGACGGCCGTGGCTTTTTAAAAGATGCTCATCAGCCAACAACCGACTGGTTTAATATCAATATTCCTCAGCAAGAACGTGTAAGGGTTAGAGCTGCTATTGATGAAGCGATTAAGGATAAAAAAATATTTGAGCTTGAACACCGCGTCTCACGGGCTGATGACACTATAGGTTGGACGTATTCGCGCGCAATTCCGTTATTGAATGAGCAAGGTAACATTATCGAGTGGTTCGGAACTGCAAGTGATATAACCGAACGTAAGCGCGCAGAAGAATTGCTGCAGGAAACCAACGAGCGTTTAGTGGTTAGCAATCGGGAACTGCTGCAAATGCAAAAGAACCTGGAATTTCGCACGGCTGAAAAGCAGGAGGCGATCGACCGCTTGCATGCAAGCGAACGGAATGTCCGCAACATGGTACGGCAGGCACCAGTTGGGATGTGTATAGTAGAAGGTGACCCGATGTATATGACGGAAATGAACGATAGCTTCCTGGAAATTATCGGTCGCACCCGGCAAGAGGTAAAAAGTAAGCCTTATTGGGAAGTTATACCTGAAGCTAAGGCAGTTTATAAGCCGATCACAGATAATGTACTTGCTACAGGCAATACCTATCGCGCCTATGAGCATGAGATCATGCTGGTTCGCAACGGGCTGCCTGAAATTGTTTACATTGATTTTGTTTATGAGCCAATGATCGACTTCCTGGGAAAGGCTTATGCAATCATGATCGTAGCTATCGACGTTACTGATAAGGTCTTGGCCAGGAGAAAGGTAGAAAGGGCAGAAGAAAGCTTGCGTATGGCCGTAGATGCAGCCGAATTAGGTACCTATTTCATTAATGCGACTGATCGTATCTTCAATCCTTCGCCTCGTTTAAAAGATTTTTTTGGTTTTAAGCCTCATGAAGAGGTTCCGTATGAGGCAGCCATCAACCAAATACACCCTGACTATCGCCAACGTGTCGCTGACATGGTGGAGGCCGCTTTTATTAAAGGTGAGCGGTTCGATCTGGAATATCCCGTAATGGGCTTCCACGATGGAAGAATTCGATGGGTGCGGGGAATTGGCACGATGCAGCATTATGACGGTAAAGATTTCTTCACTGGGGTATTGCACGAAATCACCGAGCGGAAACAGGATGAAATACGAAAAAACGACTTTATCGGTATGGTGAGTCATGAATTGAAAACGCCGCTTACTTCGCTTGGCGCGATTATCCAGGTAGCGGATGCTAAGCTAAAAGACAATGAAGACGAATTCCTTTCCGGTGCAATGAGAAAGGCAGCTGTGCAAGTTAAGCGCATGGCTGAAATGATTAACGGGTTCTTAAATATTTCCAGGCTGGAGTCGGGAAAAATACGGATTGAAAAAACCAAGTTTAACATCGTAGACTTGGTAAACGAAACGGTTGATGAAATGAAGGCAACCGTCAACAATCATCGGATTGATTTTACCGCATGTCCTTCCACTCAGGTTTTCGCTGATTGGGAAAAACTCCTTTCTGTGTTATCCAATCTCATAAGTAATGCAGTAAAATATTCGATGGGAGGAACAACCATTGAGATCTTATGCGAATCAGGCGACGATGAGGTTACGGTCAGCATCAAAGATCAGGGTATAGGCATTAAATCTTCTGACAAGGATAAGATTTTTGACAGATATTATCGTGTAGAAAATAATAATACTAAACATGTTTCCGGTTTTGGAATCGGCTTATATCTAAGTGCTGAAATAATTAAACATCATAACGGTCGCATTTGGCTGGAAAGTGAGCCGGGAAAAGGCTCGACTTTTTATTTCAGTTTACCTCTGGCCTGATTGTAAGTATCGGTTTATGATGTCGTTGTACCCCGCAAATTCGACCGCAACGGTCATGTTTCTGGCAGCTGCTAAAAGGATATAAATCGATGGCAAGACTATTTCGATCTCTTAGTCGAATTACCGGAATCAATCCGGGTACTATCAATTTATAATTGACTTGTAAGTAGCTTTCCGTAAGCCGTAAATTTAAATTGCTTCATAGTTTTTGTGACTGAAAGACTGGTTGATAAAGACGGATATGATTTCCGGGGCGGTATGATAATTTATGTGAATGGAAAGGTCTGTTGAATAGTATTTTGAGTATAAATTAGAAACTTCTTAAGCGCCGTTAGGATGAGATCAATAATACTTATTTGTTGCAGTCTCTTTTTTTATTCTGTTTCAGATGCGCAATCAGACAGCGTTTATCAATCCTTAATAGCAAAGGCTGGTTTGTTCCATCTGCAGAAGGATTACAAAAGTGCTATCTCTTACTATGAAAAGGCCTTTCAAATACAACAGCCTGATGCATTAACTGCTTATAAAGCAGCGAGTATGTACTCGTTAGATAGTAATCATAATGAAGCTTTTCAGTACCTGCATCTTGCACTATCATCCGGATGGACTGAAGCAGATTGGCAGTCATTTGATCCATACTTTGATTATTTAAGAACTTCTTACGCGGCTAAATGGAGGATAATAGCAGAACAGGCTTTCATGAAAGAAAGTCAATATGAAAGTACTTTAGAATTACCTGCCTTGCGTAAAGAAATCAATTCTTTAACGCTCGATGATCAAAAGCTGAGATACCAAAAGATTCAAGCAAAAACCGATAGCGCGAGAGAAAGCATTAATGAGCAGATAATGAAATCGGATATAAGGAATGTGAACCATGCAAAAAAAATAATCCGACAATATGGCTGGCCCAAAATATCACAGATAGGTAAGGATGGTCAAAACAACTTCTGGCTTATTGTTCAACATGCCGATCAAGATGTCCGATTTCAGCAAGTGGCGCTGAAGGCTATGGAAAAGTTAAAGGGAACGAATGAAATCAATATGGAAAACTATGCTTTCTTATATGACAGGGTTCAATGCAATCTCAATTATAAACAACTGTACGGAACACAGGTAGAATGGACTAATCGTGGCGAAGCCTCTGCTTTCAGACCTATTTTTGAAGAATATAAGACGGATGAAATAAGGAAAGTTATTGGATTACAAACCCTGCGAATTTATGCACTTACATACGGGTTTGTTTATCATAAAATAAGTCCTGAACAATCAAATAAGAAAGATTCTGAGTACAAGGCACAAGTTCAGCATCTTATGGATAGTGCAAAAGTATACTACACAAAAGGGCAGTATCAGCGAACGTATGATTTTTACAATGCTGCATCTACTTTTTTAGGTGGAATGAGCAATGCGGATAATTTTGAAGCAGCTATTATTTTTTCTAAAATCGCTTCGGTAAGCAATGAAGATAAATACAAAAGCATAGCATTAGACTTTTTAAATCTGCTATTTCTAAGGGAGGATTTGAGTAAAGCAAAATTGAAAAAGCAGCCTTCGTTCAAAATACTATTTAACGAACAAAGATGGATTGATATCGATAAAGGCGTAAGAAATAAAACGACGTTCGACAAAAGCTATAAATAAATCCCGCGTTAAGATAAATCACAAACAACATCAATTACCAAAATACCGGCTGAGGCGGCATAGGAAGTCTGTTATTTTTATTAATTTAAACTATGTTTTTGAAACTTGGGTGCTAATGACCCGTGCTGCAGCAGGTTTAGAACGTCATGTCCGATAGTGATAACATCCGTTTAAACAAACTTAAAACTGCTTAATATGTCAAAATCAAAATCCATTATCCTCATCCATGGAAATTTTGTTAACAATACAAGCTGGGTCCAATGGAAGCTTCGTTATGAACAAAAAGGCTATACAGTTTATACGCCGGCAAATCCAGGTCATGATGGCATCCCTGCCGAGCTGAGAAAGAATGTCCATGCTGATCTTACTAAAACAGGGTTTATTGACGTGGTTGATAACATTGCCAGGCTTATAGATAGTTTGCCTGAAAAGCCACTAGTAATAGGACACTCCATGGCGGGAATGGCATCAATTAAATTGTTGGAAAGGGGTAAAGCAGCGGCAGCTGTAAGTATTGACGGCGCGCCGCCAAAAAATGTATTTCCTCCCTTTACAACATTGAAATCTGTATTGCCGGCATTCGGCTTTTTTTCTTTCAAAAGTTATTTTATGGGCAGCCGTTCATGGTACGATAAATGCTTTTTCAATACACTGCCAGCGGAAAAACGAGCCGAAGCGTTTGATAGTATTGCAGTTCCCGAAAGTTATAAAGTGAGCAGACAATTGGTGCTGAACTCTTTTTCTAATATTGATTTCAGTAAACCTCACGAGCCCGTATTATTTATTGGAGGTGAAAAAGACAATATCTTTCCTTATTCACTCACCGAAAGAATTGCAGGCAAGTACAAGGACAAAAACAGCCGGGTTGATTTGAAGATTTTTGAGAACAGAAGTCACTTTATATGCGGAGAACCAGGTTGGGAAGAAGTAGCCGATTATATTTTAGATTGGTACGAAAAACTATAACGCTAAACCGACGCTATATTTAAGTGCGGATCTAGTTAGGGCAAAGATCTGTGTTGGTTTTAAACCAATTCCCGTCAAAAAATTACAGCTGACGATATTAAAAATCACTTGATTAGATATTTCGAATCCAGCAGGCGCTGGTTGTTCTTATCAGGGTAAAACGATAAGCGAACTTGCAAAATGGCAACCAAAAGAAATAAAAAAACGAAAGTGTTTTTTGCGCATAGTGGAGGTCCGCAATACGGACCGGGAAAAGGAAGTTATGATCTCGTAAATTATCTTAAGTCGAAATTGCCGGAAGGGTTTCAGGTGCTTTTTCCAGTTATTGAAAAGCCCAACTCTCCGACATACGGCAGATTTAAAGAAATGTATAAGTCAATATTCGCTAAAATAAACGAGCCTGTCATTTTAATCGGACATTCACTTGGAGGGTCAACGTTGTTGAAATATTTAAGCGAAGAAAAACCAGGCGTTGCAGTTTTGGGCTTGTTCCTGGTTTCAACGCCATACTGGAAAAGCAATATGAAAGAATTTCAGCTTAAGGAAAATTTTCAGGTTTCACTGAAAGGTATTTCCAAGGTATTTCTTTACCATAGTACGAACGACACCGTGGTGCCTGTTGAACACCTGGAGTTTTATGAAAATGCGTTTCAAACTGCTGTTGTTCGTAAATTACAAGGCGCTGAACACACTTTTTCAAATGGTTTGCCAGAGCTAGTGTCTGATATAAAATCACTTTAATATTGAGGGAACAACAAAGCCGCTAGCAAAGAGCATTCACAATAGTATGAGAGCAATGGATACAAACAGGAGTGAGGATAAGCAATCAAAGTCTGCGAGCGATCAGAGTTCACCGGTATTCTATCATGGCACCCGGGCCGATTTGAAGCCGGGAGACCTGATCATACCTGGCTTTAATTCGAATTACGGCACCAGGAAGAAGGCGTCGTTTATTTATCTCACTGCTACCATGGAAGCCGCTACCTGGGGAGCCGAACTTGCGTTGGGCGAAGGCTCCGGAAGAATTTATATAGTAGAGCCGACGGGTCCGATTGAAGATGATCCCAATCTGACGGACAAGAAGTTTCCCGGCAATCCAACAAAGTCTTACCGCTCCCGCGATCCGCTGAGGGTTACCGGGGAAATTACGAATTGGCAGGGGCACTCACCGGAGCAGCTTAAAACGATGAAGGACCACCTTGAGAACCTTAAGCGACTTGGAATTGAGGCGATCGAAGATTGATACCGTAACTCTTATGCATAACAATTTTAAAACTCATGTATTAAATGACAGCAGACGCATTTACACTTACAATTCATATGGTTTCGAGCCTTGACGGCTTTATCGCCAAAAAGGACAATAGTGTTTCATGGTTTGAAACATCTGATTATTACGAAAAGGGAGTTTCCGAGCCAAATGCAGAAGAATTCCTTAAAACGATAGACTGCTATGTAATGGGTTCCCGGACATATGAGCATGCGTTGGAACTTTCAAAGTCATACGGCTGGGTTTATGGGGACGTGCCAACTATCGTAATAAGTCATCGGGAATTGCCAATTGAAAGGCCAAATATTGAAACTTATTCAGGTGACCTGAACAAGCTTATAAATGAACAACTTAAGCCACGTTATAAGAACGTTTGGCTTGTGGGCGGTGCCCTACTTGCCCGGGATTTTATCCGGTTAAAATTAGCTGATGAAATAAGGCTGTCAATTCTGCCTGTTATGCTGGGTGACGGAATGTTGTTTTTTGATCAAATCGGGCATGAGTTTCCATTACACCTGAAAGAAGTAACAGCTTATAAAAGCGGGATGGTGGAACTATGGTATGAGATACTGAAAGAATAAACCCGCCAGCTTCCACTTTCCGATGCCAGGAACTGAATTTTAGCTTACTTCTTCCCAATATTTGAAAGAAAAAGAAGAAAAATTTGCGTAGTTGAATAGCTACATATATATTTGTAGTCAAATAGCTACATAATGAATTTGAGAAGGGATGTATTCCAGGCTATAGCGGATCCGACGAGAAGGGCTATACTTATGTTGGTGGCCTCGCAATCGATGACGGCAGGGGCGATAGCTTCAAACTTTGACACCGCAAGGCCAACAGTATCAAAGCATTTGCAAATACTTACCGAGTGTGAATTACTTGGACAACAGCAAAATGGCAGGGAAATTTACTATCACATTAATGCGAAAAAGATGAAAGAAGTAGCCGACTTTATTGAACCATTTCGCAATATGTGGGATGACCGGTTTAATAAACTGGAAACTATTATGAAAAACTATAAACCAAAAAAATAGAATCTTATGGAACGAAAAACAAAAGTGAATGCCGAAGACGGCAAACAGGACCTTGTGATAACAAGAGAGTTTGACTTACCATTGGAGCTACTTTTCAAAGCATATGCAGATCCCGAAATTGTAGAGCAATGGATGGGTACAAAAGTGCTGAAGCTTGAAAATAAAAAGCACGGCGGCTGGCAGTTTGAAACAAGCGATGCGAAAGGGAACGTTGTATTCCAGGCTAACGGCGTAATTCATGAGTTTGTTCCTGAGCGGAAAATCACACGAACCTTTGAAATGGAAAATGCGCCGTTTGGCGTGCAGCTCGAATTTCTTGAATTTGAAAAGATTAGTAATGAAACCAGTAAACTCATTATGCACATCGTTTACAAGTCGGTTGCACAACGCGACCAAATGCTTCAGCTGCCATTTGCCCATGGTATTAATATGGCACATAATCGATTGCAGGAACTGGTAAGTAAATTAAAATAATGTGTTATGACAAAGAGAAATAAAATCATCTATTGGATTGCCACACTTTGGCTTGCATTAGGAATGCTGTCAACAGGGATTGTGCAATTGTTGAAACTAAAGGCTGATGTAGCTATGATATCCAGATTAGGTTACCCGGTTTATTTTCTTACCATATTGGGTATTTGGAAAATACTGGGAGTAATAACCGTACTTATGCCTAAATTTCCGTTATTGAAGGAATGGGCTTATGCCGGTTTTTTCTTTGCCATGTCGGGAGCGATATTTTCTCATCTGGCCGTTGATGACGCTGCTAAAGAACTTTTCGGGCCGTCGTTGTTATTAATTTTAACGGTATTGTCGTGGTATTTCCGACCATCAGATCGGAGGACCGGTTCTGTTAATTCGGTAACCATAACCCACAAACATGAACAATATGCATAGTGATAAAAAAGAGTTGTCGTTGAAGGAAAGCCAGGAGCTTCTCGAAACATTGAAAGCCCGTTTCGAAAAAAATACGAAACGCCACGAGGGTATTGCTTGGCAAGACGTAGCGGCAAAGCTGACATCTGATACCGGAAAGCTATGGTCGCTTAACGAGATGGAAAGAACAGGCGGAGAACCGGACGTTGTCGGCTATGATAAAAAAACCGGCGAATACTTATTCTTTGATTGTTCTGCAGAAAGCCCTAAAGGCCGCAGAAGCGTTTGTTACGATCGCGAAGCATTAGATTCACGGAAAGAGTATAAGCCTGAAAATAACGCCGTCGAGATGGCGGCATTTATGGGGATTGAAGTTTTGACGGAAGAACAATACCGGGAGCTGCAAAAACTTGGAAAGTTTGATACCAAGACATCGAGCTGGGTTATAACGCCTCCTGAGATCAGAAAACTTGGCGGTGCCGTTTTTTGCGACCGTCGTTACGAAACTGTTTTTTTGTATCACAATGGTGCAGAATCCTATTACGCAGCCAGGGGTTTCCGTGGCTTGTTAAAGGTATAACAAACACCAGATCACAATAGAAATGAATTCTAAAGTTGACTTTTATTTCGCTAAAGCGAAGCAGTGGCAGAAAGAATTGGAGCAAATGAGGAGGATCGCTCTCGATTGCATGCTAACGGAGGAATTGAAATGGGGCTGTCCGTGTTATACATTTCAGGAAAATAACATCGTTTTAATACACGTATTTAAAGAATACTGTGCGTTTTTATTTTTCAAAGGCGCCTTGCTAAATGATGCAGAAAATATTTTGATCCAGCAAACGGAACATGTACAAGCTGCGCGGCAGATCAGGTTCACCAGCGCCCATGAAATAGTTGAGATGATTCCCATTGTAAAAGCTTATATCTATGAAGCCATTGAAGTAGAAAAAGCCGGTTTAAAAGTTGAGCTTAAAAAAACGGCCGACTTCGCAATTCCGGAGGAATTTCAACAGAAGTTAGATACAATACCCTCTCTGAAAGCTGCTTTTGGGGCATTAACGCCCGGACGGCAAAGAGCATACCTGCTTCATTTTTCTACACCTAAACAATCCAAAACAAGGGAGTCGAGGATTGAAAAACATATGCCGCAGATCCTTAACGGAAAGGGTTTGAACGATTAGAACCATTATACATCTAAATCTTTATGTAATTCCTTTGGGAGAAAATGCAATAGGGGAAAATGTTCCTATCGGCTATCCGCCGCGTTTGTTATTTTTGAGTTATCATATCTGGTTACTTGTCTTAGCGGCTCAGGTAATAAAGCTCAATCACAAAATGAGCTGATTATAAAATCCTTATTTTTAACTTGTATCCGGTTACATGATGTTCGGCCGGTATTCAATCTGTATCGTCGGCCTGAACAAAGAATCACTAAAGTGAAAACTCACTAACTATAATATGACCTATCAAATACTGAACGGCGATGCATTAGTTGACAGGTTTCTGGCCGCAGGACTACCCGGTCAAATAATTGTTGCAAGGGAGTGCCTGATTGAAGGCGATCTTTCGGGCGAAACATTAGATTCTTTTTACCTCGCCAGGGCAAACTACCTCACTGAGGCATACACGGAGGTCAACAATAATTATTTAAAAGATGTTGCCGGCGAATTTGAGAAATTGAGAGTGGCGCCCAGTCCTTCGGAATTCAACCTTTGGTTCGGTTATGATCTGTTTTGCAGAGCAAATATGTGGTTTATTCTGTCATTATTGAATGACCTGCCCATAGATAAACAAGTGTTTGTTGTCTATCCTTCGCATCTAAAAGGCGATGATGTATGGCTTGACTTTGGCATGGCCAGTCTCGAACAACTAAAAACATGTTATAGCAACCGTATCGCTTTTACCGAAAAAGATTTGCAGTTGGGAAATGAACTATGGAGCGCCTATAAGTATAATGACTTTTCTGCATTAGAGAAGTTGTCAAAATATCCGTCTGCTTGCTTTCCGTACCTGAAAGAGGTGTGCCAGGCGCATATTGACCGTTTTGCAGAAGGCGGCAGGAAAGGTCGTCCGGAAAGAGTTATCGAAGAATTGTTGGAAGGCTCCGAAAAAGATTTTCCTTCTGTATTTAAGGCTTTCTCCAAAAGGGAGGGTATTTATGGTTTTGGTGATTCACAGCTGAAAAAGATATATGATAATTTGATTGGAGGTAGTTAGATCGATATGAAACACGTTGCAATAACGATATCACTAATATTCCTTTGCCTCATTGCTGGTGCTTTAAGAAGCATTGGACAAACTGCCATATTTCCAAAAGGAAGTAAGGCGCCTGCAAGCAACTTTACCGGAACTGTTTGGTTTGCTCCCTTGGTTTCGAATGACAGTACGTTCAACTGTACAATTGGAACCGTGACTTTCGAGCCGGGTTCACGCTCTAATTGGCATAGACATCCTTCCGGACAAATCCTGCTTATAACTGATGGAACAGGGTACACCCAGGAAAGAGGACGGCCGATCCGGGTAATTCGTAAGGGCGATGTAGTCAAATGTTCACCCAATGTGGAGCATTGGCATGGTGCATCGAAAGAAAATGCAATGACGCATATCGCAGTAAATCCGAATACGGAAAAGGGACTTGTGGAATGGTTGCAGCCAGTTACTGATAATGAATACAAGGCTGCATACAACCAGTCAAAACAATGACTAATATGAAATTATTGATGACAGTTGCCTTAGCCTTAGGGAGGGTTTTTAATAAATGATACAATTTGACTTTGCAAGCAGGGCTAAAAATATTTTAGAGAACGACGACGATGTTGTCGGTTTGGCTGTCGCGGGTTCCTGGTTAACAAATGAACTGGACGAATTTTCGGATCTTGACTTAATTCTTGTCACCAGGCAAAAGGTTTCTGGCGATAAAGTTTTAATGCAAGCTTATGCAAAGCGGTTGGGTAATTTCTTATCGGGTTTTACAGGTGAACACGTTGGCGAGCCAAGACTGTTAATATGTCTTTTTGACAATCCGCTTTTGCATGTCGATATAAAATTTTTAACGATTGAAGAATTTCAAATCCGTATAGAAACACCAACATTGCTTCTTGACAAGAGCGGGCAACTTGCGAAGGCGATAAACTCATCAGCCGCTCAATTTCCTTATCCTGATTACCAATGGATTGAAGACCGTTTTTGGATTTGGATCCATTATGCGTTACTCAAAATCGGAAGGGGTGAGTACTTTGAAGCATATGACTTTTTTGGCTTCCTGAGAATGGTTGTTTTTGGCCCCTTGCTGCATATTAAAAACGGCAACTTGCCCCGCGGAGTTCGCAAAGTAGAAACTGCTTTGGCAGAAGAAGATTTAGAGATGCTTAAAATTACTATTCCAAATTATCAGAGGCAATCATTGCTTGACAGTTTAAAACATTGCATAGCTCTCTACCGCCAGTTAAGGAGAGATTTGTTTGATCAAGGGGTTGAAATACGGACCGGCGTTGAAGAAAGAGTGATCAAATATTTCGACGAGGTTGAGAAATGGAATACGGGCACTTAAATGTCTAAATCAACCAGTTAGAACGTCCACTTTGCACCCTGTCAATACCATTAAAACACCGTAGTTTTGATATAGAGGTATAAAAATAACAAACTAATAAAAATGACTACATCAGATTTTACCACCACTTTTCAGGTAGATCAAAGTCCTGAACAAGTATTCAAAGCCATCACCGATGTTCGCGGATGGTGGTCGGAGGAAATTGAAGGCGATACAAAAAATCTTAATGATGAATTTAAATATCATTATGAAGATGTACATCGCTGCAAAATGAGATTAACAGAAGTTGTTCCGTTCAAAAAAATCGTTTGGCTTGTCCTGGAAAACTATTTCAGCTTCACGAAAGACGATACGGAATGGACAGGAACAAAAGTGGTTTTTGAAATCACCGAAAAGGACGGTAAAACCCAGCTGAAATTCACTCATTACGGTCTAGTACCAGAATATGAATGCTACGAAGCATGCAGACAAGGATGGACTAACTATATACAGGAGAGTTTACAGAGCTTGATCACTACAGGGAAAGGCAAGCCTAACGCGACAAATAAACCTCAAACCGAATACGAAAAGAGCCTTAACCAAGGCTAACCGAGCGTTTTTACGTTTTTACATGTTGCCCGCCTTCAAACATAGCAATCTCATAATCCAAAAAATGGAAAGACAAGATTATTCAGTGAGCTTTTTAGCTGATCTTTCACCGGAGGAAGTGTTCAACAGTGTTAACAGCGTAACAAAATGGTGGACAAGGAACCTGGAAGGAAATTCGCAAAATCTGAATGATGAATTTACAGTCAGATTTGACGATATACACATGTCAAAACAAAAACTAACCGAGCTTATTCCCTACAAAAAAGTGGTCTGGCTTGTTACAGTCAGTAAACTTACGTTTGTAGACACTATGGACGAATGGACGAATACTAAAATCAGCTTTGACATTTCTGAACGCGAGAATAAAACGCAAGTCGATTTTACTCATCATGGTTTGGTCCCCGGTTTTGAATGTTATGACGGATGCAGCAAAGGGTGGGACTATTACATCAAGGGAAGCTTGTATAAACTACTGACGGAAGGAAAGGGAACTCCCGACTAATGAGAATTCTGGTTTCGGTGAGCTTTCTATATTTGAGGTTAGTTACAACTGATAAGGGTCTAATGGATCCGAATGTTTGAGAAGCTTAAAAGCAAATTTCCGCCAGGCGATAAAAAATGGAACGGCTATATAGAGCGTTTCAAACGTATAGAAGTGCTTGCTAAAACAATTCTCCTTAAATAAGGCGAAGGTCCAAAAAACTGTTTTGATGCAGCTAGATAGACCTTTACAAAATTATTTATTTGATCCTGGGATTTACTGATAATCAACCTGAGGTTTCTCTGTTATACTTTGCCTTGTAATCCAACGGAGACAAGCCGGTTATTTTTTTGAACACTTCGCGAAAAGCTTTGTCATCAGAATAGCCGACTTCATTCATCACTTCGAAAACGCTTTTTCTGCCCTTTTCCAAGGTTCTTTTTGCAACTTCCACTTTTACCCGCTGTAGATATTCCACCGGTGTGTTGCCGGTAGCTTTAATAAAACGCCGGTCGAAGTTGCGCCTGCTGGTTGCCAGCTTTGAGGCAAGGCTCTCAAATGAAATTTTCTCACTCAGATTTTCTTCGATATAGGTTTGCGCTTTACAGATCAAATCGTCGCCATGGTTTTTCTGCGTTTGAAAAACTAGAAATGGCGATTGTGATGATCGTTCAATATCAATCTGGAAAATTTTTGAACAATAAATTGCGGTATCCCGGTCAAAATATCTTTCAACCAAAAAAAGTATCAGGTTTAAAAATGAGTATGCACCTCCGTTTGTATACACACCGTTTTCAACTGTGATCAGTTTATCGATTTGGAGGTTAACGTTCGGAAATAACCGTCTGAAATCGCTTGCCGCGTTCCAATGAGTGGAACAGGTTTTTCCGTCCAATATACCGGCGTCAGCCAGTAAAAACGCACCGGTACAAATGCTTGCGATTTCCGCGCCGCTTTTATATTGTTCGCTGATCCAGCCGACCAGCTCTTTGTTCTCTTTAAGCACATTATCGTGATCGTAAGACAGCGATGGAATGATCACCAGATCGGTTTTCTCAATGTCCAGAATGCTTGAAGGATGGATCGAGAAAAAGCCCCGGTTTAGCTGCAGTTCTGACATGAAACCTGCTATTCGAACATCAATTTTAGGTTTGTTGCCCAGCTGTTGCCAATATTCATTGGCGGTGACAAGTATTTCATAAGAACCCGTCACGCTGCTTAGGTTCGTGGCGATTCCTTTCGGAACAACGATTGTTACGTGCTTCATACTAAATGAATTTACTCAAATATAATGGTTAGTGTTGTCCAAATCAACCCATTGAAAAGTCCATTTTACACCGTATGTTTTTTCGTTAGCCAGCACTTGGTTAGGTTTTTCAATAAAATTCAATGAATGAAGAAACTAAGACGCCTAACTATTGGGTTTAGAAAATTGCTTGTATTGCAGATAGATTGATGTTTTGGCAATGATTTAAAGGATTGGTAATGCATATCCATCGCAATAAGCTTTGAATTGACGACCCGTAGCGCCTCCGTTAGGGATAGTAGCGTATACCGGCCAGCGCCTAAGGCCTGAAGCCGTATGAGCGGATAGCCCGACCCGCAGGGAAACGGCCTAATGAATTCGTTGAAATCAATGATATGAAAAGCCAGCAAAGTCTTAATATTCAACTATTGCTACTTATTTTATAATTTTATTAGCAGAATCTACCACAGCAATTGATGAAATTAATAAGATACCTGTTTATTGTCCTTTTTTCTTCGCTGAGTTTCGTTTGCGTGGGACAACAGGGCGAGGAGCAGGATGTCGGGAAAACGATCGACCGGTTTTTGAGCTATCTATCATTTGCCGATACGGCTTCCTGGCAGATTGACCGGCTAAGCGACGTGTTTACAGAAGATGGCAAACTTGTTGCCAATTTCGGCAGAAAGCCGCTTGTATTTACGGTGTCCCAATATATTGAAAGTGTCCGGCGAAATGTTAAATCCGGGCAGGTACAAACATCCGCGGAAACAGAGCTGGCACGAAAAACCGATGTTTTTGGAAAGATCGCACAAGTGCTGAGCACGTATGAACTGACAATAACAGGTAAGGATGGAAAAGTAGTTAGACGAGGAATAAATGCGATACAGCTGATTAAACAGGATGGGAAATGGTTGATCGCGTCGTTAATCTGGGACCGGGAAAACGATACGCTTAAACTTCCTCAAAAATATCTAAGAGGGGCGGATTAACCCAGTCGAACTTCCGTTTCTTGCACAAACGTGATGACAATTACCCTGAAAGAAAGCTTATAGAACCAATTCCGAGTAAGTATCGGCATGCTGAATTTACCGGGCGAAATAAGCTTATTGGAAAAAAGAACGCTAAGAAAACAGGTGATGACTAAAAAATCTGAAATTTAATATCATGAAAATAGTACGAGTACAATACACAGTCAAACAGGATTTCGTTGCTAAAAACCTGCAAAACATTGCCGCCATCGTTGCGGAACTTAAACAGCTAAACAACCCGGGAATTAAATATGGCGCCTGGTTACTACCGGATGGCAAAACCTTTATGCATTTTGATCAGCTGGAAAGTGAGGAAGCCCATGGGATGCTTACATCCCTCGAATCATTTAAAAAATTTGACGCCGATCTTTGGTCGGGCCAATTAGAGACTGAGCCGGTTCTTGAACTGCTGACACTTGCCTCATCTACAGAAAAATATTTTTAACTGTTTGCATCGTAAACTCTTACAGCGGTTTCCAGCTTATAGCCCATGCCATGTATGTTTCTTAATTGAACAGATGAATCAGGTCCCAGCTTCTTTCTCAGTTTCGATATAAACACGTCCAAGCTTCGGCCGACAATTACGCCTTCATCTTCCCAGATTTCTTTTTGAAGCCTGTTTCGTTCTACAATGGTATCAACTGGATTTGCGAGGATCAGAAGCAGTTTGTTTTCTTTTACAGTAAGGCTGGTTCTTATTCCGGCCGCTGTAATTTGCCGCTTGCCTGGCTCGAACAATATATTGCCGATGTAGATGCCATCGAATTCACTCTCCGCCACATGTGTTTTGTTTTTTCGTGTTTTGACGGATCTGGTAACAATCAATCCGATAAAAGCGAGTAAAGGCAAGCTGCCGATCAAATATCCTTTCTGCGAACTGGTGATTCCGTCGTTCTCAAACTTTATATTGACCAGGTAACAGTTTTTGGCTTGTTCCCTGCCGGCGCAGGGGACAATGTTTTCGCTTTTGTTTCCAAGCATGGCATAGCCGAAAATGATGTCATTGCCCGAGCATTTTAAAACGTTGACAATGTATTTATCGGAAAGATTGTCTTTCGCCAACTCGCTGTCAATAATTTGAACAAGCGAAGCTGGTTGAAAGCTAAATTCATTTTCAAACCTTATCTGGTATTCGTTCGTAGCGAGTTTCCTGACAGGAAGAACCCGGGACGTGCTGTCTCTTGCCTGTAAAAGTATTTTGTGTCTTATTTCTCTGAAAAGTATTTCACGTTTCGCCAGTTCAAAATCATTATTTTTTTGCCAGCTGAACGCCACGCAAAACAATGAAATGCACAACAGGCATATGAGCCCCAGCGAATATTTAGTTCGCATAATGACGCTTGTTTGAGAAGGGTTCATATCCTGGTGATTAATTTACAAAGTTTACAATTTTATTTACAAAGTTTAGCCTAAGCAGCTCTGAAGGGATAATTACGTTTGCAGAAATCAACATCACGTAAGTCATGATAAAGAAATCCGTAATCGTTCTGGTGCTGGCTCTGCTTCAGTTTTCTTCTTATTCACAGCAAGTATATCGCCTTGACATCAAAAAAAGTAAAATTTTATGGAACACCCGTAATGCCATGGGAGCTCATCGAGGGTATTTATTATTCAATTCTGGCAGCTTAAATTATTCGGAAAAGAATGAACCGGTTACTGGTTCTTTTAGTATGAATATGAACAGTATCAGGTCGACCGATCACGCTGAGGCGGCAGACAATCAAGAGGTTGACAACGAATTAAGGACACCCGGTTTTTTAAACATAGATAAATATCCGGCAGCAACTATAAACGTCACACAAATTGTTCGCACCGGAGGCGATATTTATAAAGTAACGGACGACCTTATCATAAAAGGGATTACAAAACCCATTGAGTTTACGTCAAAAATAACTCAAAAAGGGACAATCATCCAGGCTGCAGCAGAACTCACAATTAACCGTTTAAAGTGGAACATCAATCTCCAGCCGGAAGCTAAATCATGGGATTTTTACGCCGCGATTAAAGATAAAATGATAGAGGGTGAGATACCTGTCACGCTGAATCTGGTATTGGTTAAGTAGATGGGTAATTACAGGTATATTTACCTGCTAGATGAATAGAAATCAGGAGTTGGTTATTTTTTTGCAGAAATTGGCTCGTCTGTTTTTTGACAAATACATGTGCTAACTATGACGCCCTTTATACTGTCGACCGAAAGGCTTGGTTTAAGAAAATGGCTTGAGTCGGATAATGAGCCATTTGTCAAAATGAATAAAGATCCAGCGGTAATGCAGTTTTTTCCAAAAACGCTGACGGATATTGAAACCGCAGAAATGATGCAACGGATCAACGAGCATTTCGACAAAAATGGATTTGGACTATTCGCCTTAGAAAATAAACAGACAAGGAAATTTATTGGCTTTACCGGACTCGCTATTCCTCGGTTTGAAGCATTTTTTACTCCTTGTGTCGAAATCGGATGGCGGTTAAAGAAAGAAGCCTGGGGACAAGGTTTCGCAACCGAGGCTGCTAAGGCTTGTTTAAATTATGGGTTTAATACTATAGGGCTCGACAAAATTGTTTCTTTTACTTCGGTGTTAAACATAAATTCAGAAAAAGTAATGAAGCGAATCGGCATGAGATACGTAACTGAATTCGAACACCCTAAAGTTGAAAAAAACAGTATTCTCAGCAAACATGTTTTGTATGAGATTAGCAGGTCCGGGTTTACTTTTAATAAATAAACCAAATTACTGGTCAATCATTTGCATACTGTTAGGATCATATCGTTCTCCTGTTGACGTACCGGGCGGAACGATGTTTTCCAGCCGTTCAAGCTCTTCGGAACTTAATACGATACTGGCTGCGGCGATATTCTGCTCCACATATTTTACTCTTTTGGTGCCCGGGATAGGAACAGCGCCTTTCGAGATTGTCCAGGCAATAGCCAGTTGTGTCGGAGTGATTCCTTTTTCGTCGGCCAGCTTTTTTATTTCATTTAAAAGATCGATATTCTTTTTGAAGTTTTCGCCCTGGAACCGTGGAATGCTGCGCCTGAAATCGTTTTCCTCAAAATCATCCGGGCTTTTAATATCCCCCGAAAGGAAGCCCCGGCCAAGCGGTGAATAAGCCACGAAACCAATGTTCAGTTCGTTTAAGGTTTTTGTTATGCCGGCTTCTTCCACACTTCTTTCAAACAGCGAGTACTCCGTTTGGACAGCAGTGAGAGGATAAACTTCGTGAGCTTTTTTTATGGTTGCAGATGAAACTTCAGAAAGTCCGATATAACTGATTTTGCCTTCTTTAATCAGTTGTGACATCGCTTCTACCGTTTCCTCAATAGGAGTATTGGGATCAAGGCGATGCAAGTAATATAAATCAATATGATCGGTTCCAAGGTTTTTAAGCGAACGTTGTATTGCTTTCTTTACGTAATCTTTCTTACCGTTGATGTTCCAGGTAAGCTGTTCGTTATCGTCAATCTCAAAACCAAATTTACTGGCGATGATGTATTTATCTCGATTGCCTTTAATCGCTTTCGCAATCAACTGTTCATTTTGCAAAGGGCCGTACAGATCGGCAGTGTCCAGGAAATTACCACCCAGCTCAAGCGAGCGATGAATCGTGGCAATAGACTCAGTTTCATCAGCCTTTCCGTAAATATCAGCGCCGGCAATCTGGGTCATTCCCATGCATCCCAACCCGATATTGGGTATTACCAAACCCTGGCTTCCTAACTTTACTTTTTTAATACTTTCCATAAGTGTTTTAATTAACGATACAAAGTTAGGCGGGCATACAATTTATAAAGTAGCCAGGATCCCTTTTTGTTGTATCCAAAATGGAATTAGATTAGAATTTATCGAGTTAACTTCTTTATTAAAATATTAGCTTAAGCGTACTTTAAAGTATCTTTATTAAATTATTAGAAAAGCAGGGCTGGCGTTCCATAGATACTTTCGTCCCGTGCTTCGCTCATACTTCACAAGGCCTTAACCGCAATGGCCGGTATCCGCTTTGCCCGGGTTTAATTCTCAGGGCCGGTGTTTCATAGGATCGCACTAAAGCGCAAAGAATATATTCATTGGCGGATTTGCTTCACATAAAATTCCTACCCTTATGAAACACGCCCTTAATCTTAGCGTCCTCCTGTTGCCCTTTATTCGAACCGATCGTTCCCGGTGAAGTTGTCTCATCACTTCGTGACATCCTGATCACAGGTAAATCTTCGTCTACAGCAGGAGTAAGGCCGGCTAATAGTTTAGTCAGATTGAAACAACGTGTTACCACCACGTGAATGACTTCACCTTCAACCTGCAGTTTTCCTTCTGCCATAAACAGCCTGGCCTGTAATATTTCTTTGCGGTATTGCTCGAAAACTTTCTCCCAAACCACCAGGTTGGCGAAGCCGGTTTCGTCTTCAATCGTTATAAAGAGAACGCCCTTTGCTGTGCCTGGCCTTTGCCGTACGGTGATCAGCCCGGCTAGCTTTACCGGATCGCCATTTTTTAAGGTGGGTAGATTGCCGGTGGGCGTTACACGCAGCATTTCAAGTTGATCGCGTACAAAACTTACCGGATGAGCTTTTAGCGATAGGCCGGTGAATGCATAATCCTGAACCACATGTTCGGCCTTCGTTATTAACGGCAGTGAAATCTGCATTTCCTGTGTGCTTTGTGATGGTTGCCCGGTAAATATTCCAATAGGCTTATCGCTCAGCGCGGGCACTTCCCATAATGCTTCACGGCGGTCCAGGTTTAACGAACGAAAAGCGTCCGCATCGGTCAACCTTTCAATGGCAGCCTGCGGAACTCCGGCATCGCTGAGCTGGGCAATGCTTTTATAGCCTGATCCGCGTTTTTCAACCAAAACCTGCATGTCGGCTTCATTCAAACCCTTAACCTGGCGGAAGCCTAAGCGTACAGTATGATATTTACCTTCTTTTTCTTCCATGGTATTATCCCAGGATGAATGATTAATGTCAACCGGCCGCATCACCACGCCATGCTTTTCGGCATCAATTACGATCTGTGCCGGTTGGTAAAAACCCATTGGCTGACTGTTCAGTAATGCCGCTGCAAATACATCCGGATAATGATATTTCAGCCAGCTCGAAATATAAACCAGGTGGGCGAAACTGGTGGCGTGACTTTCGGGGAAACCGTAGCTTCCAAAACCTTCCAGCTGCTTAAATATCCGTTTGGCGAAATCTTCCGTATATCCTTTGGCAGTCATGCCCGCTACCAGCTTTTGCTGAAACTGGCTTACTAAACCTTTCGCCTTGAAAGTGGCCATACTTCGGCGCAACTGATCCGCCTCTGCCGGTGTAAATCCGGCCGCTACAATGGCAATCTCCATCGCCTGCTCCTGGAACAGCGGCACGCCCAAGGTTCGGCCTAATATTTCTTTCAGCTCATCTGATGGATAGTCTACCGGATCAATTTTATCTCGCCGCCGTAAATAAGGATGCACCATATCACCTTGAATAGGGCCGGGGCGTACAATGGCGACTTCAATAACCAGGTCGTAGAACACTCTTGGCCTGAGTCGCGGAAGCATAGACATTTGCGCCCGGCTTTCGATCTGGAAAACACCCAATGTATCCGCATGACAGATCATTTCATATACTTCCGGATCGTCCTGCGGAACATTTTCTAAAGTGAGGGGCCGACCATAATGTTGCTTGACTAAATCAAAGCCTTTGCGGATGCAGGTGAGCATTCCCAGCGCCAGCACATCCACTTTCAAAATTCCGAGTGCTTCCAGGTCGTCCTTGTTCCATTCGAGCTGTGTGCGATCCTCCATCCGGGCGTTCATCACCGGGCATATATCAGAAAGCTTGCATTGCGTGATTACAAAGCCGCCGGTATGCTGTCCAAGCTGCCGTGGAAAGCCCATTAGTTGTTCAGTTAGCTCCAAAACTTTATGCAAATGCGGATCGTCCGGATTTAAACCCTGTTCGATAATACGTTGTCGATCGAATGCTTCTTCTGAAAAATCCCAGATGGCACCGGCTAAGCGCTTGATCGTATCCTCTGATAATCCCATCGCTTTTCCTACATCCCGTATCGCGCCTTTATGCCTTTCCTGAGTTACAGTAGCAACAATGCCTGCATGTTCCCGGCCGTAGGTTTTATAGATCCACTGGATAATCTCTTCACGGCGTTCATGTTCGAAATCGACGTCTACGTCGGGCCATTCATCACGGGCATCAGACATGAATCGCGAGAAAAGTAGTCTCGATTTAGTAGGATTGACCGGCGTAATACCCAGGCAAAAACAAACGGTGCAGTTAGCCGCCGAGCCACGGCCCTGGTATAAGATGCCGAGTTCTCTGGCTTTGCTGGTGTATTCGTAGATACGCAAAAAATAGGGCGCCAGTTTACGTCCTGCAAAAAAGGCAAGCTCAAAATCAATCTGCTCGTTAATCTTTTCGGTAATTTCTTCGCCAATCAACTTTTTAGCACCTTCCCAGGTAAGCTCTGCAAGGTGTTCATCCGCCGTCCGTCCATCGGGGCTAACCCATTCCGGTTCAAGGTATTTTAATGTATCCAATGAAAACCGGCAGGCTTCTGCGATTTCTTGCGTATTCTCAATAGCTTCAGGATATTGAAGAAACAGGCGCTCCATCTCATCGATTGATTTCAGATAGCGTTCGGCGTTAGCATGTAGCTTAAAGCCAACCTTGCTGATAGTACATTTTTCGCGGACACAGGTAACGATATCCTGCAATTCGCGGCGGAGAGGTTCGTGATAATGAACATCGTTAGTAGCTGCCATTGGAATATTGAATGAGGCAATCCTGTAAAGCCGTTTTGCGTCATTTCCATTGTACGAGCGGCTGGCAGCGATATATAGATTACTTCCTAAAACCTGGCGGTATTCTTGTAAATCCTGTTTAAATGAGTCATCAAAATCAAAATATTCATTTAACGATTCCGGCGGTATAACGATGAATTTTATATCTTCCGCATGGTCAAAGACATCATTTTTATATAAATCGCATTTACCTTTTTCGGTGCGTAGATTCCCTTTGCTTAATAAAGCACATAATCTTCCCCAGGCTGTAATGTCAGTAGGGTAAGCCAGCAGGCTTGGGCCGTCCAGTAAGTCAAGCCGGCAGGCAGGAATAAAATTTATACCCACGGATTTTGCCGCCTGATGAGCACGAACCACACCGGCCACACTGTTTCGGTCGGTGATCGCAATCGAGGTATATCCAAGAGCTGCCGCTTGTTCCACCAGTTCTTCGGGATGTGATCCGCCCCGCAAAAAACTGAAATTACTGGTTACCTGTAGCTCACTGTATTTCATCTCTTATCACGCAAAAAATCCATGAATGAACCACCGGGATGTTTCGTCCGAATAATGTCCCGAACGAAACAGCCAGTAGCGCCGGCCCTGTTCATCTTCTACATAGTAGTAATCACGGTGCTCGCCTTTATCCAGCCACCATTCACGTTCAATCCGTTCCGGGCCATCAGCTTTTTTTATATGATGAACCTCGTTTTTATAGCGAAACACCATCGGTGGATAATCTGGTATCGGAGCTGTTACATCAACTGGTTCGGGCCTTGGCAGGAGCTGAACCGGACGTGGCTTGTTGGTACGCCAGTTAATGGTGGACTTTTCCGCAACCGTAGAAGCAATTTTAAAAGATCGTTCCGGCCAATAATGTTCTGCTGGCAAATACCGGTGAATAGTATCCGAGCCAACTTTTCCGGAAATACGATCAAGCAATTCTGCCAGTGCCGTATCTTCCAATCCGGGATTGCCGGCCCACAAAACTTCCTGAACAATATCTGCGTCCTCAACTTTTGGTGCTGTTAACACAAATAACTCGATTCCCAAGGCTGGTTCAAGCTGAGGTATTTTCAGTTCGAATAGTTTGAAGATGTGCCGTATCGTACAGGTCGGGCGGTTGGTGCCGATCTCTGCCTGTATAATTTTTCCATCTACCCGGTAGCATTTTAAAATTGCTGTTCTTAATCCCTTGCCTTCTTCCGAAAGTCGTTTACACAACATTTCGAGCAGTCGATGTATGGCAAATTCAATTCCTGACGCTGTCCGGATTGGCTCGAGGCAGGGCAGGCGTTCCTCATAAGGTTCAACGGGCTGTAAAGGCTGAATAAATTCCGGTTCCTGGCCTAAAGCCTGGCTCAATCGCAGCACTAAATTATCGCCAAACCGCCTGCGTAAAACAGATCGTGGCATATTGATAAAACTGCTTATTTTATGTAAACCCAGTTTCTGCAGCCGCTGAATAATAGCAGGTTCCAACCGCAGGGATGCGGCGGGTAAAGAAAGCAACGCATTCACTTCATCGCCGCTTTTGATGATGGGAGTCAACTTTCCGAAACGGGAAACGGCCCAGGCAGTGCCAATTGTGTCAGCGATAGCTGCCCGGGCATCATAGCCTTTACTTCTCAGTCGATTAACAATTTCTTTAAGATACGCTCGTTCACCGCCCCAGAGATGCGCACAGCCACTAATATCAAGCATGAGGCCGTCGGGATGATCAATGGAAACAATGGGTGTATACCGGATGCACCATAAACCCAGTGCCTTCAGCAGTTTGGCGGCAAGCTGCGGCCGGTTGTCAAAAACTTTCAGCCCTGGAACGAAAGCTTTGGCATCGGCAGCGGCCATTCCTGCAAATACTCCCTGCAATTGAGCCGGTGGGCTGGCTGCAGCAACCATCATCCGGTTATGTTCGGGCATGACAAAAATAAAAGGTGTGCTTTTAAGGTCAGGCTGCCGGAGAGTTATCCAGTCTGTTGTCAAATGACGAAACCATATGGCGCAATAACGTTTTGACATGGTAATTATACTGCTTTCAGTTTCCTTACGATAGGCACTTTAATGGCAACCGGTTCTTTGACCGGAATAAAGCCTTCCGGAGACCATTCCATTTTCCAGTTACCGGGATTCCCGTTACGAACTTTTGTTAATTCTACATTCCACCTGGGGTAACCTACACCGGGCATTCCATTTTCTAACTGACTTGGCAGGGATGTGATTTGCCAGCGGGCAACACAGGTTGTGGCAGTAAGTTTTTGGGGATCGGTACGTATCACAAAACCAGTCACTTTACTTTTTTCAACCGCCAGCTGTAAGCGTCGCGATTGTGCAAAATCAATTTCGCGAAGTTCTGCAATTACGGCAGCGAGGCCTTCGCATTTAAGTGCTTCTTCTGTCACCCAAAGAACATCCCGCTCCCTGCGCAGATCGATAAAAATGACTTTATCCGGCTCAATGCCAAATATTTTAAGGGCGGGAGGGAAAATAGTTCTTGAAGTGCTGATCCACAGGCAAGCGCCGTTATTTTGCATTAAGGAGGCTAATATGCCGCCTAAAAAGCCACCCGATGCTGCTGCCTGCTCAGGAGTTCCGCACACAAATTCATGAACTGTTCCTGTTGGGAAAACGCCGTTTGGAAAAGCTTTTTCAACCGCACCTAAGCCAATCGCTTGTGTTTGAGCAGATGGTAGCTTGAATCCCTGCCAGCGCAAAATATCCGTTTGCAGCCGGCTGACTAATTCTTTTTTTCTGGCGATTGAAGTCATGAGCATCTGTTTAGGTGATTCGGTCTACAAAAATAATACTAAAAATTTTAGTATTTTTATATCTTTGAAAATAAATTTTAACGATGCCGTTATACCGGACTTGATCCGGGCGTGTAGTCGTCCTGCCGGACTTGATCCTGTATCCGCATGTAGATACTGAATCGAGTTCAGGATGACGGTAGTCGTCATACCGGACTTGATCCGGTATCAGTTTTGAATTAATAGGAGAGAGATGGAGCAATTATGTTTTTTCCCCGAAGCGGGACAAAGTAAGGGAATTCCGAAAGAACTGTTCGATTACCGGGCTGGATTATTCAGCATTGAAGAAAGTGATGTTTTTTTGAAGAAATTCATTAAAACCGTTCCCTGGCAGCAGCGTGTGCAGAAATTATACGATAAAGAAGTGATAACGCCGAGGCTTACCGCATGGTTTGGCGAGCTGGGTACCAATTATTCGGAATCGGGAAAAATTTCGGATCCGCTACCCTGGACAAAGGAGCTGCAAATGATCCGTGAGCGTGTAGAGTTAATGGCCGGAATACAATTTAACAGTGTACTACTTAATTATTATCGTGACGGCAGCGATTCCGTTGCATGGCATAGCGATAAAGAACATTTGTTGGGCAAGCGACCGGTAATTGCATCTGTAAGTTTCGGGCAGGTACGCAGCTTTGATATTCGCAGCAAGGCAGATCACAGTGAGAAGTATTCGATACGGCTGGAACACGGATCTTACTTACTGATGAAGTCCGGATTGCAGGAGCAGTGGGAACACCGTATAGCTAAATCAACAAAACCAATGCGGCCACGGATTAATCTTACATTCCGGATCGTTACTCCCTGATTTGTTTCCTGTCAGTCAGGGATTATTTTTTGACAATTTTGCGAATACTGGCATTACCATGATCAGCTATATAAATCGCGTCTTCCCGTATCGAAATGCCTTGCGGATGAAAGAAAAGCGCATCTTTTAGTGGGCCGTCAACATTACCAATAGTAGTATTGATCGCGAAAGGTGTTAGTTTTCCGGTTCCTGTTAAATGTGATATGCTATTGTCATCAAAAGTAACAAAGAGATTTTCGTCAGGAGACGGGTTAAAGTATCTGTCTCGTTTTGCAACTGCCAGATCGGTTATGGAGGTTATGCTGCAAACTTTAAAGACCGTACTTACTTTTCCCTGCAAGCTGATCTTACGAACATTTCTGCCTTCTATATAACCTGCTGTTCCAATCGATCCGCCATCGAGTACCCATAAATATCCATCCTTCGCAAGCTTAATACTGGTAGGCAGGCTGAAGCTTGCTTTGCTGCCCATACCATCTTTTGTTCCCTGCACACTGGCGTTTCCTGCAAATACTGTTGCAATACCCCCAGGAGTAACCTTAATAATCCGGTGATTAAAAGTATCGGCGATATATAGCGTTCCATCATCCGCCACGGCGATGTCTTCCGGCCATGACAGAGCTAAGCTAATTGGTACGGTACTTACCGTCCCATCAGGTGTTATTTTTATCACACCTTTATTAAAATTAGCAACATAAACTTCGCCTTTGGGACCGACTTTTATCCCGATCGGTGTATTTAATCCCTCGGCTATCAGGCTTACTGTTCCCGACGAACTGATTTTATAAACTTTTCCGGTATTAGCCGACGTAGCGTAAAGTGTGCCGTCTTTTGCGCTGCATACACGTGTTACTCCTGCCGTTACCGGATCTGTTTCCACTATTGCGAGTGTGTTAACCAGGAAATGATGGCCCGAATGGTTTTTCATTGACATTGTTGGCGCCAGTTGATTATCGACTGATGCTGCAGGCTCGAATGATTCTTCTTTTTTACAATTAGAGGTGCAGAGAAGAGTTAGCACGGTTAGCGTTGCTGCCGCAAGCGCATTAAGTTTTCCTTTCATAAATGAAATTTATAATGGTCAAGCTATGCGGGCAGCGTGCTGAAATTCAATATGTTAAGTTAGTAAAAAATTGAATAAAAGTACAACCGCCCATTTTAACCAGTCATTGAGCTACTTCGCTTTAATATGAGAAGGAACGTTTTTCGATGGGTATTAGAGAAAAGCTGTTAATTTTAGCATTCCAGTTCGAATAAATGTATCAGTTTCTGTTAGCCGCACATTCGCTTATAAGATGGTTTGTTTTGATAAGCATATTTTGCATGTTATTGAAAGTATACCATGGCTGGATATGGAAAAAGACCTTTACCAAATTTGATGAGATATTAAGCATTGTTGTGTTACGGATTACTCATATTCAGTTCCTTTTAGGATTGTCACTATATTTTATCAGCCCGATTGTTCGATATTTTCTGAATAATTTTAAAGAGGCCGTTCACATACGACAGATTCGTTTTTTTGGGATGGAGCATATTACAGTGATGCTTATTGCCATTTCGCTGATTACAATCGGCACGGAAAAATCAAAATTAAAAAAGACAGATATCGAGAAATTTAAAACTTTATCAATCTGGTACAGTATTGCTCTATTTCTTATTTTAACATCTATTCCCTGGCAATTTTCACCTTTAACTAGCCGACCTTACTACCGGCCGTTTTAATTTGGAAGACTTTATTGCGAGGTCGTTTAATCCAAATTTTCGCAGGTGTATTTTGGAGTCTGCTCAAAATTAAACCGTTACCTTTGCAATCTTTTTTAATTAGTTATTTTAGCTCTCTGCATGCGGAAAACACCTTTACTATTATTTCTTCTGCCTTTCCTGTTTATTTCTTCCTTTTTGCGAGCGCAGGAAATTGTCGATGTACGAGATAGTGTGAATTCCCGAATGTTTCATCATGCCGAAATTTACAGCTATGAAGATCCAAAGGGTTTATTGACGTTTAAACAGATAACAAGCGACAGTTTATCAGGTAAATTTAAACCAAGCCTGGTAAGTACCCCTCAATCACGAAATTCAAATTCTACATTCTGGTATCGTGTAAGAATAAATTATCCGGCAACGGCCAAAAAGAAATACCTGCTTGAGTTTTTTGATCAAAGTATTGACCAGATAACCGCGTACGTTCCGAATAAGGAAGGCCATTACGTTGTTAAAAATTTTGGCGACGATCTGCAATTCGATCACAGGACGTATGATCACAAAAACTTCGAAATAGAAATATATCCTGCAAAAAGACAGGTTTCTACTTATTATTTTAAGATAAAATCCGTTCAGCGGGCCGACATTATCATCGTCCTTCGTTCTGTCGACTTTTTTATTCATTATGCCCTCAGGGAGTACTTTTATTTCGGGATTTTTTACGGCATGATCCTGGTTTTCAGCTTTTATAACCTGCTGATGTTTTTAGCCGTAAGGCAGCGGCAATACCTGGATTTTATCGTTTATATTCTTGCGGTGGGCTGTTACCAGATGAGTATAGACGGCGTTGGCTTTCAATTTTTATGGCCTGGTTATCCGGGGCTTAATGATTACTCTGTCGGTATTTCATTATACGTTTTAAGTATTTCTTCCTTGGTTTTCACACGTGATCTCCTTTATTTAAAACGACAGTCACCCATATTATATAAAGCCATTAACTATTTGGTTATCGCCCGTAGTTTATGGCTGGTAGTCTGTTTCATTTATCCGCGTTTCTTTTCCTACAGGCTGCTTGAACTTTTGCCGCTGTCACTATCCTTTTACGCGGGGATTTACATTTTTTATAAAGGATTTCAACCGGCAAAATTTTTTGCATTGGGTTATACGGCGCTTTTTGTTGGATTTTTATTCAAACTTATCATTGAGATTACAGGCGGCAAGTTTAATATTAACGTAATCAGTTACTACAGCTTGAGCTTCTGTTTTATTATCGAAATGATATTTCTTTCATTCGCTATCAGTGAAAGAGTGCGTTTGCTGCAAATTGAGAAGCTTGGCGTTGAGCATCAACTTGAGCTTGACCACTCCGAAAAAGAAATTGTGCGCCTGAAAAACGAAAAGCTTGAGGCTGAGGTGAATTTTAAAAACAGGGAACTGTCAAATGTCACAATGCACCTTGTTCAAAGGGGAAAAGTGCTTAGTAAAATTAAAGATGACATCTCTGCATTCATTAAGAAACACGAGATTCCGCAAAGTTCACTCACTTTCAAGCAGCTTATTAAGCTTATAAAAGAAGTCGAGAAAGAGGATGAGGATTGGGAACAATTCGCTATGCATTTCAATCAGATGAACACTGGGCTGTTCGAAATATTAAAAAGCAGATTTCCGGATCTTACATCCAACGAGTTGAAATTGTGCGCTTATATCAAGTCGAACCTTTCTACCAAAGAAATAGCACAGCTAATGAACATCACCAGTAAAGCTGTAGAGATCGGACGTTACCGATTACGTAAAAAACTACAACTGCAGCCGGAAGTAAATCTGTTCGAATTTCTAATGACTATTAAAGCTGACCAAAAGGTTTAATGCAGTAGTTAGGATAAAATTTAACCATTTTCGGTCAAAAAACGCTATAGCCTGGCGACGCAGGATGTGTAATTAATTCACACTGATTTTCAATATTTTAACAAATTGTTGTAGTGGCTTTGTAGTGCTATGATTGATCTGTTTCCGACCTTCTGTAGTGGTTGTGTAGAGGCACCAAATTTACGGTCTCTTAAAAAGGCGTATACATTTGACAGTGTATTGTAACCAGCAATACCTTTTAACCAATTTATTAACAATAAAAATCATTTCATTCATTATGAGAGGAAGAATTACTCAAGTTTTCTTCATGGCCTGTATGTTGCTGATTTTTCCTGTATTGCTGTATGCACAGGACATTCAGGTTACCGGAAAGGTAACGGCCAAGTCTGACGGAGCACCGCTGCCGGGCGTAAGTGTTACCGTTAAAGGAACGACCCGGGGCACCAGTACAGATGCTTCCGGTAATTTTAGAATTACAGCTCCAACCGGTGCTGTATTAATGTTTAGACAGGTTGGTATGACTGATCAAAGCGTTACTGTATCAAACAGCACGCCTTTATCGGTAATTCTTACCGACAATGTGAAAAACCTGGATGAGGTAGTGGTTGTGGGTTATGGAACGCAAAAGAAAAGCGACGTAACTGGTGCTATTTCAAGCGTAAAAACGAAGGATTTCCAGGATCAGCAAGTACTTAACGTCACTGATGTGCTTAAAGGTCGTGTATCCGGCGTGACCGCGGTACAAACTTCAGGAGCACCCGGTTCGGCAGCAACCATCCGGGTTCGTGGTATTACATCAATTAACAACTCTGACCCACTGTATGTGATTGATGGTATTACTGTTTTGAATGGCGGCATTGAAAATATCAATCCAAATGATATCCAGTCCATCGAAGTTTTAAAAGATGCTTCAGCTGCCATCTATGGTTCACGTGCTTCTGCAGGGGTTGTTTTAGTGACAACCAAAAAAGGAAGATCGGGTGATCCACAGCTTACTTACAATGGATACATTGGCACACAAAATCCGGTAAAACATTTTGATCTGGCAAACGCGACCGAATATGCAACGCTGCGTAATCTTGCTGTAACTAATGACGGAGGAAACGCACCGTTCGCTAACCCGTCGCAATACGGCGAGGGTACTGACTGGCAGGATCAGATCTTTGAAAAAAATGCGATGATCCAGAATCATGGATTAGCGGTTTCAGGCGGAAGCGACAAGTCCACTTATTATACATCGTTCGGATACACAAACCAGCAGGGCATCATCTTTCCATCTGTATCCAATTATAAGCGGTACAATTTTGCTGCCAATACAAATTTTAAGGTTAAGAAATGGATTAACATTGGCGAGAACTTCCAGTATGCTTATTCGAAAAACCAGGGTGGCGTAAATACGAACAGCGAATTTGGCGGTCCG
Source organism: Hufsiella arboris (assembly GCF_009834875.1). Lineage (GTDB taxonomy): Bacteria > Bacteroidota > Bacteroidia > Sphingobacteriales > Sphingobacteriaceae > Hufsiella_A > Hufsiella_A arboris. The sequence continues at coordinate 100,233 of NZ_WVHT01000002.1, forward strand.
TTAAGCTCGGCATTAAACCTGGATCCCATCACTCCGGTTGTAATAACAGGAACAGTGCCGTCAACAGGTTACACAAATCCTTACATCGTGCGTGACCCGCAGGGCCGTCCGTACGGAATTTCACAATATGTGGGTCAGGAGATGACAAATCCCGTTGCATGGCTGCAAACCGTTCAGGGAAATTACAGCTGGTCGCACAACATCTTAGGGAACGCATTTGTGGAAATAATGCCTGTGAAAGGCCTAACTTTGAAAACGCAAGCGAACGGGAAACAAGCTTTTTACGGGGGACAGTCCTTTTCTCCGTTGTATTACTTGAACAGCCAGAGTAACAATACCTCGAACGTTAACGAAAACCGTTCAGCTAACCGAAACTTTACCTGGAACTGGGATAACACAGCTCTTTATGAACAGAAGATAGATAAGCACAGTTACTCGGTATTAGTTGGTTTTACGGCCCAGGAGCAACAAGGTGTAACCTTAAGCGGTCAGTATAACAATTTACCGAATATGACCTACGAGCAGGCGTCGTTTAATTATGCACTGGCAAATGCTAATAGGATAGCTACATCCGGAGAAGACCAACCGTATCACACCGCTTCGTATTTCAGCCGCTTGAACTATAGTTATGATGGAAAATACCTTTTTACAGGAATTTTCAGACGGGATGGTTCATCGAGATTTGGATCCAACAATGTATGGGGTAATTTTCCGGGCGCTGAGTTAGGATGGGTTATCAGCCAGGAAAACTTTATGAAGTCAATTAATTTCATAAACTTTTTAAAACTTCGCGGATCGTACGGTGTAATCGGGAATGAGCAGTCATTAACTCCTTTCCAATATATCCCGATAGTAGCAGGCGGTCGGAACTATGTTTTCGGAAACGATCAAATAACTATTGGAAATTCCATTACATCCCCAGCTAATCCTAACTTGAAATGGGAAGAAGTGCATACAAGTAATGTCGGCTTCGACGCGGTGTTGTTGTCAAACTTCAACCTGACTGTAGACCTGTACAGGAAGCTAACCAAAGGAATGCTTCAGGGGGTGCCGTTGCCATCATATAACGGCTGGGATGCTTTGTATTTCGATAACGTAGGGAACCTCGAGAATAAAGGTGTCGAAGTATCTCTTGGATACAACAAGACATTTGGCCAAGTAAGGTTCAGCGGATCAGGTAACATCTCATACAACAAAAATGAAGTGACCTATCTAGGCTCAACAGCTTATTATGATACTGGCAGCTTCCAAAACTCTTCGTATTCGATTTTCAGAACACAGGTAGGGCAACCCGTATCATCGTTCTATGGGTTCCATGAACTTGGTACCTTTAAATCACAGGCTGAAATTGACAGCTATGTTGGTGCTAACGGGCAAAAAATTCAACCTAATGCAAGGCCGGGCGATTTGAAATGGGAAGACACTAATGGCGATGGATCAATCGGTCAGGATGACAGACAGTTTTTAGGAAGCCAGCTTCCAAAATGGAACTACGGAATCAACCTGCATGCAGAATATAAAGGATTTGACGCGACAATATTCGGCCAGGGAGCATGGGATAATTTGCTGTACCAGGGGTACAGACGTTTAGATATCGCTGCTGCGAACTATCCAGCCGAAGCTTTAAATTCATGGACCACACAGAATGCATCAAGCAACTATCCCCGTTTAACGGCGTCTGATCCGAACCATAACTTTTCTAATCCATCAAACTTCAACTTACAGAGCGGCGCTTATTTCCGCATTAAAACTGCACAGATCGGTTATACACTGCCTAAAAATCTCTTAAATAAAATTGATGTTAACCGTATCCGTGTTTATATCAGCAGTAATAATCTGGCGACGATCACTAAGTACAATGGTTTTGATCCTGAAATCGGCGGTGATAACAATGCAAGAGGAATCGACCGCGGTATTTATCCGCAGGCGCGTTCGTTCCTGTTTGGATTAGATCTTACTTTGTAATTCTAAAATTTTAAGACACATGAACAGAAAATATATTACTTACGGTGCGTCATTCGCTTTGTTAAGCTTAGGCTTCTTCGCATCCTGTAAAAAATCCTGGCTTGAGACTACTCCCGCGGGATTATATTTAGAGACAACATATTATTCAAGTCCCGACCAGGCATTTGCCGGACTTGTTGCGGCCTACGATCCCTTATCAACTGAAACCGGAGGGATGGACAACACCTATTCAAGCCCGCTTGGTCCGTTAAATGCGGCCTCAGATGATTGCGTGGCAGGTGGTGGCGGCCCAACAGATATGACCACCTGGCAGGTGTGGAATAATTATACACTAACACCTGCGCAGGGACCGCAAGGCGAGTTCTGGGGAATAAATTTTAAAGGTGTTACCCGTGCAAATATTATTCTTTCAAAGTTGGACGGTGTTCCCGGACTCGATGATGCCACGCGCAAAAGATATGTAGCTGAGGGCAAGTTTTTAAGGGCGCATTATTATTTCGATCTTGAACGCCTTTTTAAAAATGTTCCCCTGGTTACATCCCCAATTCTGTTAGCAGATGCCTATAATCAGCCACAGGCTGACCCTGCCGCGGTTTGGGCTCAGATTGAAAAGGATTTGAACGAAGCAATCCCGAATTTACCTGTGACAGTACCTGTCGCAGAAAACGGACGTGCCACTCAAGGCGCCGCTAAAGCGCTTTTAGGTAAGGTTTACTTGTATGAAAAGAAATGGCAGGATGCGGTTAACCAGTTTAAAGATGTAAACGGCACAGCTGGGGGAACCAGTCAATACGGTTACAAACTGATGGCTAACTTTGGGCAAATCTTTGATCCCAAATACAAGTTTAATAGCGAATCTATATTTGAAATCCAGAAAACAGGTACGCAAAGCTTTGACTGGGGTGGATGGAATACATTCAAATCAAACGTATACGTCCAAATGGTCGGTCCACGTAACTATACTGGCGTGATTTACTGGGGTGGATGGGGTTTCAATCCTGCAACCATGTCGTTAGTTAATGCATTAAAGGGCGATCCCCGTTATGGATACACGGTTTACAACATGGATAGTCTGGTTGCGGTCAATAAAACGAAGTACGAAGCAAGCTATCAGAACTCCGGATATTTTATTCAGAAATATGCACCGTTGCTGAAAAACAAAGCGTCGACAGGAACCGCTGAATTAAACTTCCCAAATGATTATATCGAGATCCGTTTAGCTGATACGTACCTGATGGAGGCGGAAGCACTTGTTCAACTTGGACAGGCAGCAGGCCGTGCGGCAGACTTGTTAAATGCGGTTCGTGCTCGTGTTGGATTAACAGCTATTCCGGCAACGTTGGATAATATCTACAACGAACGCAGATTAGAACTTGCAACAGAGGGACACCGTTGGTTTGACCTTGTTCGTACTGGTCAGGCACCAACTGTACTTGGTCCGGATGGTTTCAAGGCAGGAAAACATGAGTTATTGCCAATTCCTTTGAATGAATTGAATAACACTAAACTGGTTCAAAACCCAGGTTATTAATAGTTGGTTAAAAACCTGCTGGTCAAGACCAGCAGGTTTTTTTATTTTGTTCAATGAGATCACTTTATTTTATTCTTGCAGTTTCTGGAATAAGCTTCCTAAGCTGTTCGTCAAAAAAGGACGATTCCGTAATATATAATCCAACCTATCCCGAAAAAAAACAATACACGTTTGAAACCACACCTGTTTGGTCGGATGAGTTTGATTACAATGGACTTCCCAATCCGGAAAAGTGGGCTTATGATATTGGCGGCAGTGGCTGGGGAAACAATGAATTAGAATATTACACAAACGACCAAAAAAATGCCGGTGTTGCCAATGGTAAATTGACTATTACAGCCCGCAAGGAATCTTTTGGCGGCAGAGATTATACATCTGCAAGGCTTATTACAAAAGGGAAAGGCGATTTTCTCTACGGCCGATTCGAAATTAAAGCCAAATTACCCGCAGGTAAAGGAACCTGGCCCGCTATCTGGATGCTGCCGACTGACTGGGCGTATGGGGACTGGCCGAAATCCGGCGAGATCGACATCATGGAGCATATTGGATACGACCAGGATGTTATTCATATTTCCACACACAGCGAAGCTTACTATTTCAAAATAAACACCCAGAAAACTGCCGTTAAAAAAATCGAGAATGCGAGTACGGAATATCATAAATATCGCATGGACTGGACTCCCGATTCCTTAAAAGGATTTATAGACGATCAGTTGATATTTTCTTTTGCTAATGAATACACAGGATATAGAGCATGGCCATTTGACAAGAAGTTCCATCTACTATTGAATGTAGCAGTAGGCGGCGATTGGGGCGGTGCGCAAGGCGTGGATCCATCTGTTTTTCCAGCGGCGATGGATGTAGACTATGTTAGAGTATATAAGATGATCGAAAACTAACTACACTGTGAAAAACGTATTCGCTAAAACTTTACAAATAGTTCTTATTCTGCTAACCGCAGGTGTTTGTAGCTGCAGAAAAAAAAGTGACGGCGGAAAAGGAACGATCGATCCACCCGTTAATTCCCCGTCTCAACCTCTTAAAACAGATATCGTAACCTGGATGACCTCACCGGATCAAACGTCCCTGTTACAAAAAATGAATTTGTCGCTAATATTTGATAATGCGACGAATTCTTTGCCAACGATTACTGTTGATACTACTCAAAATTTTCAGGCAATCGATGGTTTTGGTTATACCTTAACCGGTGGAAGCGCCACCTTATTAAATTCGCTTAACGATCCGGTTAAAGACGATTTGTTAAAAGAACTATTCCTTTCCGACAGTAACCGCATTGGCGTAAGTTACCTACGGATAAGCATCGGCGCTTCAGACTTGAGCGCTGAACCATTTACCTATGATGATATCGCTTATGGACAGCAGGATTTAATTCTCTCTAATTTCTCTATTGAACGGGAAAGGAAAGACATGATTCCTATTCTTAAAAAGATTATTCAATTAAACCCTAATATAAAAATCCTCGGGTCGCCATGGTCGGCACCGCTTTGGATGAAAGATAAAAACAGTTTTGTGGGCGGAAGTTTGAAACCGGAATATTATGCCGTTTACGCAAACTATCTGGTAAAATATATCCAGGCGATGAAAGCCGAAGGTATTATTATTGACGCGATAACACCCCAAAACGAACCGCTTCATGGCGGTAACAATCCAAGTATGGTGATGCAGGCTGCGGAACAAGCTGATTTCATTGGAAAAGCGCTTGGCCCTGCTTTTCGTAGAGCCGGATTGGCAACCAAGATTATTTCCTATGATCATAATGCCGATCGTCCGGATTATCCGATAGCCGTTTTAAACAATAGTGATGCTAACAGCTATGTTGACGGTTCAGCATTTCATCTGTACGGCGGTGATATATCTGCACTTTCACAGGTTCATGATGCGTTTCCGGCTAAGAATGTGTATTTCACCGAGCAATGGGTGGGCGGCCCGGGTAATTTTGGCGGCGATCTTTCCTGGCACGTAGAGAACCTGATTATTGGTGCAACAAGAAACTGGAGCAAAAATGTATTGGAGTGGAATCTTGCTTCCGATCCGAACTACAATCCGCATACACAAGGAGGTTGCAATAACTGCCTCGGCGCGTTAACGATAGCTAATTCTGTTAGCCGCAATGTTGCCTACTACATCATTGCTCACGCATCCAAGTTTGTAAGGCCCGGATCAATCCGTATTTCGTCAAATACCGTTGCCGGATTGCCTAACGTAGCATTTAAAACGCCGGCTGGAAAAAAGGTGCTGATAGTTTTGAACAAAGGAACGTCCACTCAATCATTTAATATTGGGTTTAATAATAAACAAGCCGTTGCATCGCTGGCTGCGGGGGCAGTGGCGACTTTCGTATGGTAGTAGTTCCATGATTGGATAAAAATCCATTACGACTACAAATAAATTACCTTTAATTTGATTGAAAATCAATTAACCTAACTGTACAATAACATGAAAAAAATGCTGGTGCCTATGCTTATTGCGGCATCCTTTACAACCTTGTATGCACAAAAGAAATCGGAAACGAAGGTTTATTCTGCTTCCGGAAAACAGGTAACACAATTTACAACGGCTGAAAATTCTGATTTACGGATCACAGAAAACGGTAAATTATCTTTTAAAGAATTGCGGCAACCAATGGAAACACAGCCTTGTGTATTTGTTGACCCAACTATTACCTTTCAATCAATGGTTGGAATAGGAGGCGCCTTAACTGATGCGTCAGCAGAAACCTTCGCGAAGCTTTCACCGGAGGTGCAAAAAGAATTTCTGACAGCTTATTATGATAAAAACAAAGGCATTGGATTCACGTTTGCCCGCACGAGTATCGGCAGCTGCGATTTTTCAAGCGGCAGTTATACTTACGTAGCCGACAATGATAAAGACCTGAAAACTTTTAGCGTAGCCCACGACGAAAAATATCGCATTCCATTTATTAAACAGGCTTTTGCTGCGGCAGGTGGAAAGCTCGATATGTTTGTAAGCCCCTGGACACCACCGGCATGGATGAAGGACAATAATAGCCTGGTTAAAGGAGGTAAACTTAAGCCGGAATTCATGCAAAGCTGGGCGAATCACTACGTAAAGTTCATCAAAACATATGAGGCAAAAGGCATTCCTGTTTGGGGTTTAAGCGTTCAAAATGAGCCAATGGCTGTTCAGAAATGGGAATCTTGCGTTTACACAGCCGAAGATGAACGTGACTTCGTGAAAAACTTTTTGGGTCCCACATTGAAGAAAAACGGGTTAAGCGATAAAAAACTGATTGTATGGGATCATAACCGTGACCTTATTTTTCAGCAAGCCAGCACCATCCTGGCAGATAAAGATGCCGCAAAATATATCTGGGGAATCGGGTTTCACTGGTACGAAACATGGACAAAAAGCCAGATGTTGTTTGATAACGTAAAACTTACGCATGAAGCTTTTCCTGATAAAAATCTGATCTTCACGGAGGGCTGCAAGGAGCAATTTGATTTTGATAAATTGAACGACTGGTCGTTAGGAGAACGTTATGGCATGTCGGTTATTAACGACCTGAATGATGGAACAGTAGCATGGACAGACTGGAATGTATTATTGGATGAAAAAGGTGGCCCGAACCACGTAGGCAATTTTTGTTTTGCGCCGGTCCATGCAGATACCAGAACCGGTAAGCTTATCTATACCAATGCTTTTTATTACCTGGGACACTTTTCAAAGTTTATTCATCCGGGAGCTAAACGCGTAGCTTGCTCATCAAGTCGCGATAAACTGCTGAGTACTGCCTATATCAATCCCGATGGTTCTGTCGCGGTAGTGGTGATGAATAAATCGGATGAAAAATTGGATTATAACCTGTGGATAAAGGGACAAGCTGCCGCAACTACGAGCATGCCGCATTCTATCTCTACGTTAATAATCAATTAATTCTGATGTTTAAGAAAAATTTACTCCTGGCAGGGCTGGCGCTTTTATCGTGGCCAGCCTTCGCCCAGGAAAATAAACTGACCTATTGGCTGACAGATCCGGCGAATAACATTCTTTTTAAAAAAGAAACGTTAACAAATGATCTCTCGAAATCAGCGCCTACAATTACAATTGACGTCAGTCAGAAATATCAAAGTATCGACGGATTTGGCTTCGCACTGACCAGTGGAAGCACCACGCATTTGATGAACATGAGTCCTGCGAAACGCTCGGCACTGCTACATGAGCTTTTCTCCGTCGATGGAAGCAATATCGGAACCAGCTATTTGCGGATTAGTATTGGCGCGTCCGACCTGTCCGACCATGTTTTTACTTACGATGATATGCCGGATGGGAATACTGACGAGAAGCTGGAACATTTTGATCTTGGGCCCGACAAAACGAATGTCATCCCTGCATTAAAAGAAATACTCGCTATTAACCCGTCTATCAAAATACTTGGTTCTCCCTGGTCGCCGCCATCCTGGATGAAAACAAATAATGACTCAAGAGGAGGGATGCTGAAACCGGAATATTATGAAACATACGCCCAGTACTTTGTAAAATATATTCAGCAAATGAAAGCCGCCGGCATAAGGATCGATGCGATTACCATTCAAAACGAACCGCTGCACCCCGGAAATAACCCGAGCTTGTTGATGCCCGCGCCCGACCAGGCTGAATTCATCAAAAACCATTTGGGTCCTGCGTTTGAGAAAAACCACATCGATGCGAAAATTATCATCTACGACCATAATGCTGACCGGCCGGATTACCCGATATTGATCTTAAGTGATCCGAAAGCTGCAAAATACATTGATGGATCGGCTTTCCATCTTTACGGCGGAAAGATCGAAGCTCTGAGCGATGTTCACAACGCCTTTCCGAACAAAAACATTTATTTCACCGAGCAATGGGTTGGCGCTCCCGGGAATCTGGAACGCGATCTAAGTGAGCATATAAAAAATCTCGTAATTGGAGCCACCCGTAACTGGAGTCATAATGTAATTGAATGGAATCTGGCTGCTGACCCGGAAAACAAACCTTATACCGATCGCGGCGGCTGCGACCGCTGTTTGGGCGCAATCACAATTGATAAAGACGAGGTAAAAAGAAACCCTGCGTATTACGTGGTGGCTCACTCCGCTAAATTTGTGCGGCCCGGTTCTGTCCGCGTCGCTTCAAACGAACCGGATTCATTGCCGAATGTGGCTTTCAAAACTGCTTCAGGTAAAACAGTCCTGATCGTTTTAAATACAGCAAAAGCATCCCAAACATTTAACATACAGTTATCGAAAAATAAATATTCCGCAACGTTGAACGCCGGCGCGGTTGCCACTTATATCTTTTAGCTATGAGATTATTGAATCGTACAAAATTTAAGCTGATTTCGGCTGCTGCACTTTGCACGGCTCTTTATACATCTGATATAAAAGCACAAGGATTCTTAAAAACTGACGGACAGAAAATAGTCAACGAAAAAGGTCAAAACGTATTGTTTCGCGGTATCGGCCTTGGCGGCTGGATGCTGCAGGAAGGTTATATGCTCGGGATTAACAAGGACGGACAGCAGTATAAGATACGGCAACGGATTGAAGACCTGATCGGCAAGAAACAAACTGAAGAATTTTATGCTGGCTGGCTGGCGAATCACACGCGTAAAGCGGATGTCGACTCGCTTAAAAAGTGGGGATTTAATTCAATTCGCCTGCCAATGCATTACAATTTATATACCCTGCCGGTAGAGCAGGAGCCTGAGGCTGGGAAAAATACCTGGCTTGATAAGGGCTTCACGATGACCGACAGCCTTTTGGCATGGTGCAAAGCGAATAAAATGTATCTCATCCTTGATCTTCATGCGGCGCCTGGCGGGCAGGGAACGGACCTGAACATTGCCGATCGGGATCCATCTAAACCTTCGTTATGGGACAGCGAAGCGAACAAACAAAAAACTATCGCGCTCTGGCGGAAACTCGCCGAACGTTATGCAAATGAAAGCTGGATAGGTGCATATGATATCATCAATGAACCGAACTGGGGTTTTGAAGATCCCAAAGGTGACGAGCATGGCACCAAAGAGCAGAAAAACGAACCATTGCAAAAACTGATGGTTGATATAACAAAGGCGATCCGCGAAGTTGATAAAAAGCATATCGTCATTATTGAAGGCAACGGCTGGGGAAATAACTATAACGGTATAACGCCAACCTGGGATAATAATCTTGTAATGAGCTTTCACAAGTACTGGAACTTCAACGATCAGGCATCAATCGTTCATATTGTTGATTTTCGCAACAAGTACAATATTCCCGCCTGGTTAGGTGAGACAGGCGAGAACTCGAATGTGTGGTTCACTCAGGCCATCCAGTTATTTGAAAAAAACAACATCGGCTGGTCCTGGTGGCCGCTTAAAAAATTGGGAAACAGCAACCCGGAGCAAATCCGCTCGAACCTGAATTATCAGCAGGTTGTTGATTATTGGAATGATCCTTCGAAAGGGAAACCAACGGAAAGTAATGCGTACAGCGGTTTGTTTGAACTGTTATCTTATTTGAAAGTCGAGAATGCGATCATTCATCACGATGTAATCGACGCTATGATACGTCAGCCGTTTACCGGCGAAACCAGGCCATTTAAAGCTAACAAACTGGTTTCAAAGCTTACTATAAACGCAGTAGATTATGATCTGGGCAGGAACGGATCGGCGTATTTCGACCAGGATACGGCTGATTATCATGTATCTACCAACAAACGCGGCGCAGGCAACAGAAACCGTGTTTACCGGAATGATGGTGTTGATATCCAGAAAGAAGATGGTAAATATGAAAGTTACTTTGTAACTTCTGTGGAAGATGGCGAATGGTTGCAATTCACAGTCAACGCCGTAACTTCGGGTACTTATAAAGTGAATGTATTGGCTTCTGCTGATCGCTCCAGTGCAAGTTTTTCAGCTGTTATAAATGGTAAAAAGCTTGCGGCGATAAATGTTCCTGTGACAGCAGATAACACCGGCTGGCAGACGGCTTCCGCAGGTAATGCAACACTGAATAAGGGGTTAAATAAGATACGTATTTATGCTAAAAAGGGCGGATTCAATATAAAAAGTATCGAACTTAGTAAGTCAAAGTGATTAACCAGTTATTAATAATCCTTCTAGTGACAATCGGTTCCCTGCAAAATGAAACGGCTGATGTACGGCTTATTGTCGATGCCAAGGCAAAACTTGGCGAAGGTTCAGTGTGGGACAATGAATCAAATAAGTTGTACTGGATTGATATTGAAGGCCGGAAGTTTCATATATACGATCCTGCGACCAGGCAAGACAAAGCTTTTTCTGTCGGTGAGCGACCAGGAACGGTTGTTCCGGCCGGAAAAGGAAAAGCGCTGATCGCCTTACAAAGCGGAATACACAGTATTGACGTTAAAACCGGGGCCTTGGCGTTCATCACCGATCCCATAAAGAATCCCAACATCCGATTTAACGATGGCAAATGCGACCCGTCCGGCCGTTTTTGGGTTGGGACAATGCATCTCCAATATGTAAAAGGTGCCGCGGTCCTTTTTCGTTTCGACCCGGATCATTCCGTGCATACAATGTTGACTGATGTGACGATATCTAACGGGATTGTTTGGTCACCCGATAAGCGTACTATGTATTACGTCGATACACCTACCGGCAAAGTAGATGCTTTCGACTTTGACAACAAAACAGGTGAAATAAGTAACAGGCGCACAGTTATTAACGTGCCATCGGAACTGGGTTCCCCTGATGGGATGACCATTGATTCGGAAGGGAAATTATGGACAGCGTTGTGGGGAGGTTCGGCCGTCGCCCGGTGGGATCCTGCATCCGGTAAATTATTACAGAAAATCGGTGTGCCCGCCGCGAATGTTTCGTCCTGTGCCTTCGGTGATAAAGACTTTAAAACGTTATATATTACTACGGCGCAGGATGATAAACATCCGTTGAGTGGTGGCTTGTTTGCCGCCCGCCTGGCTATAAAAGGAGTGCGCGCCGAAAAATATAAGGGAGCTGTCAATTGAAACTATGAGAATAAAACCGGTTTATCTTGTTCCGATTTGCATTTTCGCCATCGTTTTTATTTTCTCACGATGCCTGAAATCATCTTCTAAGCAAGATTTTCGCGGACCTCAATATGCCGGTTCTGAAAAATGTGTGAACTGCCACCGGGATATTTATAATTCCGCAAGCCATACAGCACATTTTAAAACTTCACAGCCGACAAACAAAAATGATATCCTGTCACTGGTGAATCAAACCAGCCAGTTTGTTTTTAACGATGACGATAAAGTCGTTGTGCATGCCAAAGGCGACAGTATTTACCAAACGAAATACAGAGGCGGTTCAGCTATAGAGTCCCATGCAATAGATGTGACATTCGGCGCTGGCGTAAAGGCGCAAACTTTCGGCTTTTGGGCGGTTGATGGCCTTCATCAGCTACCGCTAACTTATTTCAGAGCGGCGAATGGATGGGCAAACAGTCCGGGTTATCCGGCAACCACCGCCCGATTTGAACGGGTAATTCCCAGCCGCTGCCTGGAATGTCACGCTTCATATACCGCAAAAGAATTCACCGGCAAAGGCACACTGGCACAGCAGGAAAAGCTCATAAAAGGCTCGATCATATTTGGTATTGATTGCGAACGCTGCCATGGCCCCGCTGCCGAACACGTAGAGTTCCACACAAATCATCCGGAAGAAAAGAAACCTGAATTTATTGCTGTTTATAAACAGTTGTCACGGCAGCAAAAACTCGATATGTGCGGCGTCTGCCACTCCGGAAACGACATGGACATGCAGAGCAGTACCTTCGCATTTAAACCCGGAGATAAACTTATGGACTATTATTACCCAAGTTTTGGCGAAAGTAGTTCGCAGCCGGATGTGCACGGCAAACAAATGCAATTGCTGCAGTCGAGTAAGTGTTTTCAGGAAAGTTCGACCTTAACTTGTACTACCTGCCATAATTCACACAGTGATGTAAAAGGCCTGGTCGCTTACTCCCATAATTGTCGCAGCTGTCACCAGCCACAACATAATTTTTGCACCCAAAAAGATGCGGTAGCCTTTACCTTAAATACCAACTGTATCGATTGCCACATGCCGCAGATCCCGTCGAAAGTGATTAACGTGCAAATTGATCGTCAGAATAAAACGGTGCCTTATCTTTTACGAACGCACCGCATTGCCGTTTATCCTGATTCAGTGATCAGAAAAACAACCGCTTCAAATAAATCTTCATCATAAAAATTAATCAAAATGACGTCTTTCAGAACCGGTTTCAGCGTTGTATGCCTATTCGTTAGTTCGATCGCTGCAGCGCAAACACCAAAGAAAACAGATCAGTCGATTGACTCGAAAGTAAACGCCTTACTGGCCAAAATGACTTTGGAGGAAAAAATCGGACAGTTAAATCAATATACAAGTGACAGGCTTGCTACCGGTCCGCTTAGCCCGAATAGTTCAAAATATGAGGATATCAGGAACGGGAAAGTAGGGTCGATGTTAAATGTTCGCGGCGCAAAAGACACACGGATGTTACAGGATATGGCAATGCAGTCGCGCCTGAAAATACCGTTACTTTTCGGCCTGGACGTGATACATGGCTATCGTGTAACTTTCCCGATCCCATTGGCCGAAGCTGCAAGCTGGGACATGAATACGGTCGAACTTTCCGCACGTGTTGCCGGAAAAGAAGCCGCCGCCGCCGGCCAGCACTGGACATTTGCGCCGATGGTTGATATTTCACGTGATCCGCGGTGGGGACGTGTGATGGAAGGTGCCGGAGAAGATACTTACCTGGGAAGTTCTATTGCGGCGGCAAGGGTGAAAGGATTTCAAGGCAAGGGCCTGGGAAACACGGATGCGGTGATGGCTTGCGTAAAACACTTTGCAGCTTATGGCGCTGCGATAGCTGGTCGCGATTACAACACGGTTGACATGAGTGACCGTTTGTTATGGGAGGTTTATTTGCCGCCTTTTAAAGCTGCTTTGGATGCAGGCGCTGCTACATTCATGAACTCGTTTAACGACCTGAATGGAACGCCGGCCACAGGAAATGCCTATTTACAGCGTGATATTCTAAAAGGCAAGTGGAATTTCCAGGGGTTTGTGGTGAGTGACTGGGGCTCGATACGTGAGATGATCCCACATGGATTCGCAAAAGATGGCAAAGACGCAGCCCGCCTCGCGTTAAACGCAGGCAGTGATATGGACATGGAAGGCCGTTGTTATATCGACAACCTTGCAGCGCTGGTTAAAGAAGGTAAAGTTTCAGAATCTCTCATTAATGACGCAGTGAAGCGTATTCTGCGGAAAAAATACGAAATGGGCTTATTCGATGACCCATACCGGTTCAGTGATCAAAAGCGTGAAGACGCTGTATTGAACAGTGCGGAAAATAAAAAAGCAGCGCTCGAGGTCGCTAAGAAAAGTATCGTTCTGCTTAAAAATGAAAGCCAGTTATTGCCTTTGAATAAAAACGCCGGATCGATTGCAGTGATCGGCCCTCTCGGGAAATCAAGCGAGGATATGAAGGGATTTTGGTCAGTAACTTGGGACAATGATCACCTGGTTTCCTTATATGAAGGTTTAGACAATAAGCTGAAAGGAATAGTAAAACTGTCGTACGCGCAGGGATGCGATGTTACCGACACTAGCAAAGCCGGATTCGCGGAAGCAGTAAATGCCGCTAGAAACGCAGACGTCGTCGTAATGGCTGTCGGCGAAAAGTTCGATATGACTGGTGAGGCTAAGAGTCGCGCGAACATCCATTTACCGGGAGTTCAGGAAGAGTTGATCCAGGCTGTTAAAGCAACAGGTAAACCGGTGGTTGTGTTGGTTATGGCAGGTCGGCCGCTCATTTTTAACTGGACAGCTGATCATGCGGACGCTATTTTATACACCTGGTGGCTGGGCAGTGAAGCCGGCAATGCCATAGCCGATGTGTTGTTCGGAGATTACAATCCCGCAGGAAAACTTCCAATGTCATTTCCACGGGCAGAAGGCCAGATACCTGTTTTTTACAATCACAAGAACACAGGCCGTCCGGCGTCATCGGATCATTATGAGCAATACCGTTCAACCTATCTCGATCTTCCAAACAGTCCGCGCTATTCGTTTGGTTACGGTTTAAGCTATACAAAATTTGACATGTCGGATCTTAAACTCGATAAGTCAAAAGTTACTCAAAACGACGTGATAAAAGTCAGCTTTACTTTGAAGAACACAGGGAAATCCGATGGCGAAGAGGTAGTTCAATTATACCTTCGCGACATGGTGGCAAGCGTCACCCGTCCCGTAAAGGAATTAAAAGATTTCCAGAAAGTATTTTTAAAAGCTGGTGAAAGTAAAACTATCAATTTCACAATCACGAAAGAAAAACTATCTTTCTACGACCAGAAAATGAATTGGATTGCGGAACCCGGCGAGTTCGATTTGATGATAGGAAACTCATCTGATCATATTCTGCTCGAACAAAAATTCGAACTTGTGGATTAATTCAATGAAAAAAACGATTGTTTTAAGTGCTCTGCTGCTGAGCTTTTCCCTTGGAAGGGCTCAGCAGATTAGCCTTACCGAGCCGGAAATTAAAACGCTAAAAAATGAAATCAAATCCAAAGCGCCGGTAAAAGCGCTTTACCAGGAGTTTTACGCTACGGCGGCTGATGCTTTGATGCAAGCGCCAAATCCTATCGAAAAAGTTCGTTCGCAAGGCCTACTGCAGGGCGATCCAATAAAAACAGCCAGTCTGAAGGCTGTTGAAGATATGTCTAAAATTTATGCGCTGGCATTGGTTTCCCGGGTTTCGGGAGAGAAAAAATTCAGAAAAAAAGCTGAAGAATATCTTACCGCCTGGGCTGGCTTAAATCAGGCGACCGGAGACCCGATTGATGAAACGAAACTCGAGGATGCAGTTACCGGTTATGACCTTATACGTGCCGAACTAACTACCGATCAACAAGCCAAAATAGACAACTGGCTTATTAAAATCGCAGATTCCGAGGTTAACAGTGTTTCGGCGGAGCCCGGCAAAAGCACGGCAAAAAACAATTGGAATTCCCATCGTATTAAGATGATCGCTCTTATTTCGCGGGTCGTTCATTCCTCAAACTATGATGTATATATTAAAGAAGAATTGGAAAAGCAACTGGCGGTTAATCTCAATGCCGACGGCTCGAGCTTCGACTTCTATGAACGCGATGCTTTGCATTATCACATTTACACGCTTGAACCATTATTGAAAGCTATAATTGCTTTAAACCGTTCAAACAACAGTAATTACTTCGATTTCATTTCCACGTCAGGTTCATCAGTCAAAAAATCAGTTGATTTTCTTGTCCCGTTTGTTACGGGTGAAAAACGGCATCAGGAATTTTTGAATAGCAAGGTAGCGTTTGATAAAGCCAGGGCAAATAATAAAGAAAAAGATTATCAGCCGGGTGCTGATTTCGTGCCGTCTAAAGGTATTGTCGTTTTATCTCTCGCTTCCTATTTCGATGAAACTTATTTACGCCCGATTTATAAAGCGAGTATAAAAGGTGAAGCGTATCTAGATTGGCAGTTGGTTTTAAACCATGTGAGAAAGCCCTTTTTGCAAGCAAATTAATATTGAACTGTCGTAAAGACGGTTTATAGGTTCTGTTTTGTATGAGAAAAATCTGTTACAAGTCATTTGTTGTGCTGATACTTCTAATGCAGGCTTCCTGTTTTCAAAAACAGCTGGCACAGGTAAATGACCGGTACGTTGAAAAAGAGGCCGAGACCGTTTTACGAAACCAGGTTCTGAAAAATGCCGAGTGGGCTATGCAGCAGGAGCCATTGACTATCACGTCTGTCACATGTCCCAGAAGTGCCGGTGATAAGCACGATTTTTTCTCTGAAGCAGATTATTTTTGGCCAGATCCGCAGAATCCCGGCGGACCGTATAAGGAACGAGACGGCGTTTCTAATCCTGATAATTTTGTTGAGCACCGCAAGCTCATGATCCGTTTAAGTAAAATAATCGGCACGTTGGCTTCTGCATATAAGTTAACCGGCGATCCGAAATATGCAAAAGAAGCACAACAGCACCTGGAGGCCTGGTTTGTGTCATCCGAAACCAGGATGAACCCAAGCCTGCAATTCGCTCAAGCGGTGCATGGCCGTTCAACCGGGCGTAATTACGGGATTATCGACACAATTCACTTAATGGAAGTTGCGCAGGGAACACTTGTGATGGAAGATTCCGGCGTGCTTGATCCGGATGTCCTTGCCGGTGTAAAAAAATGGTTTGCAAATTATATCTGGTGGCTGAATTTTAGCGAAGCAGGGCGGAAAGAAAAAGGAGTTAAAAACAATCACTCGACCTGCTGGGCAATGCAGGTTGCTTCGTTTGCCAGGCTGTGCGATGATCAGTTTATGCTTAACGCGATGAGAGAGCGGTTTAAATCTACCCTGTTGCCTAACCAAATGGGAGTTGATGGCAGCTTTCCGCTCGAACTTAAACGTACAAAACCTTATGGCTATTCGATTTTCAATCTTGATGCGATGGCGATGCTTTGTCAGATACTTTCAACTGCCGATGATGATCTGTGGACATTTCAGACAGCGGATGGAAAGTCTGTAAAAAAAGGCATCGACTATCTTTATCCATTCATAGCAGACAAATCATCGTGGAAACTGAAACCTGATGTAATGTATTGGGACAAATGGCCGGTTGCTCAGCCGTTTTTAATCTTCGGAGCAGACAGATTTCATCAGAATAAGTGGTTGGAAAAATGGAAAAAGCTAGATCATTTTCCCACAACGGAAGAAGTTATCCGCAATTTACCAATCCGCAACCCGCTAATATGGATGTAAGCTGAAAGTTCAGTATCTTAAAAACTTTAATATATAAAACCCGTCGTATGAAAGTAAAAGCCCTGTTTTTTTTCGCTTTATTTATTCTTCCCGCCCTATTCTTTTCGATGAAAGTTAATCGCTCTAACGACGCTCAAAAAGTAATCATCGGCTATGTAGGAGGTTTCCGCGGTTTGGCAAAGGTTGAAATGATAGATCCAACAAAGCTTACGCACATTAATTATGCGTTTGTCAATATCAGAAATAACAGAGCCGTACTCGAGAAGATTGCGACGGATACAATAAATTTCAAAAATCTGAATGCGCTTAAGTCTAAAAATCCGGCGTTAAAAATCCTTATTTCTATAGGAGGCTGGGAATGGAGTGAAAACTTTTCTGATGCCGTTTTAACCGACACTGCTCGAATGGCTTTTGCTAAAAGTGCTGTTGATATCATACGTAAATACAATCTCGACGGGGTTGATATCGATTGGGAATATCCAGCTATTGCCGGAGAAGATGGCAACGTCTTCCGCCCGGAAGATGGGCATAATTTCACGCTGATGTTTCGGGACCTTCGTCTGCAGTTAGATACGCTGCAGCAACAAACAGGACAAAAGAAGCTTTTGACGACAGCTGTTCCCGGCTTTCAGAAATTTGTCGATCTGACGGAAATGGGGCAGGCTGCAAAATACCTGGACTACGTGAACCTGATGACGTATGATTTTTCCGCAAGCGGACTGGCCAGCCACCACACGAATTTATACGCTTCAACCGCTTACCCGCAAAATGATAACGCCGATAATGCGGTTAAGGCCTTCAACAAGGCTGGCGTACCGATGAATAAACTGGTTATGGGAATTGCCTTCTACGGAAGGCATTATCAGCTTAGCGATAAAGCGGTCAATGGTTTGGGTGACACGATGACCACGCGCCTTCACGGAAGCGGTTATACAACTATCAGAGATAGCCTGAAAAACAAGGAAGGCTATAAGTACTTAAGAGATAAGAATGCCAAAGCACCCTATCTATACAATTCTGAAACAAAGAATTTCATCACGTTCGACGACGAATGGTCGGTTAAGCAAAAATGCCTTTACGTAACTAAAAATAAAATGGCCGGCGTAATGTTTTGGGAATATAGCTCTGATCCAAAGGGCTATTTACTTACTGAAATAAACGAAAATCTCAGGTAATGAAAGCGATTTTTCGGCTTGCGTATCTCGTCTTAAGAGTCTTTTGGGTTTGGATAATATTCAGTCTGGTGACAACGAATCATGCCAGCGCTCAACCCTCTAAAACAGCCATTTTGGTATTGTATGAAAATGGCGGCCATCATTTGAACTATTCACTTGCCGCTAAACCCTGGTTAGATAAGTTAGCCGGCGAACACGACTTATCCATTCGGTATATTCAAAATACAGATTCAATTACTGATGAATATCTTTCTCATTACAAGTTATTTATTCAGCTTGATTATCCGCCGTACGCATGGAAAAATTACGCTGTTAAAGCTTTCGAGAAATACATTAGCCAGGGAAAGGGAGGCTGGATCGGCTTTCATCACGCGACGCTGTTAGGCGAATTCGACGGTTATCCGATGTGGCAATGGTTCTTCGGGTTCATGGGAGGCATCCGATACAAAAATTACATTCCTGATTTTGCTTCAGCATCAGTTAAGGTAGAGGATCGGAATCATCCCGTTATGAAAGGCGTCCCGTCATCTTTCTATGTGGAGAATGAGGAATGGTATACGTATGATAGAAGTCCACGTCTAAATGTTCATGTTTTAGCAAGCGTAGACGAAACCACGTATAGTCCGGACTCCAAAATTAAAATGGGAGATCATCCCGTGGTATGGACAAACCCCGGAGTTAAAGCAAAGAACGTTTATATTTTTATGGGCCATTCGCCTGAGCTGTTCAAAAATAAAACCTATTGCACGATTTTTAGAAATGCTGTTTTATGGGCATCATCCACAGTATCTGAATCTAAATAAGTTATGAAATTAAAGTTGCTTATCATTTTGACAGGATGCCTTTTATCGTTTTTCTGTTGTTTTGCTCAACCGGTTATTTATGTGAACCAGGTTGCTTTTGATAGTAGACTTCCAAAAATCGCTGTTATCGGAACGGACGAAGCCTTGAATACGAAAACCAGGTTTGAAATAATCGATGCAATTGCGGACAAGCCGGTTTTCGGTGCTGTCGCAAGCGGGCCGTTCCAGGTAGCCGACTGGTTTCCGGGAAGATATTTTTACACGGCAGATTTTTCAGCATTCCAAAAGCCAGGTACTTATAAAGTCCGCATTTCAATAGTCGGAAAAAGCTATACTTCCGAGCCATTTTCGGTTGGCGAGAAAGCCCTTGCCAGGCAAACGCTTCCGGCTATTCTGAACTACTATCACAAACAGCGAGCTAACACAAAGGAAGAGCTGGAGGCCGACAGTCATGTCCGGTTATTCGGCAGCGACAAAACTGTTGATCTGCGCGGCGGCTGGTGCGATGCCTCAGGTGATATAAGTAAGTACTTTTCACACCTCGCTTACGCTAACTACATGTCCCCCCAGCAGATTCCATTGGTAACATGGGCCATGGTAAAGGCCTCCCAGGAAATGCCGGCCTTGCTGAAATCGTCGGCGATACAGGATTCGCTCGAAAGCGAGGCGCTTTACGGCGCTGACTATCTCATGCGCTCGCTTTCAGATGAAGGCTATTTTTATATGATCGTGTTTAGCTACTTCAATAAAGATCCGAATGCCCGGCGAGTTGTAGGTTTACTGGCTAATAGCGTAACCACCGCGGATTACCAGGCGGCTTTCAGAGAGGGTGGAGGAATGGCTATCGCGGCTTTGGCCAGGGCATCGCGGCTTAAAAGACACGGAAAATATACCTCTGCTCAATACCTGGCAGGAGCAAAAAAAGCTTTTAACCATTTGCAGAAAAACAATACCAGGTACGATGATGATGGTAAGGAAAATATTATCGACGATTATTGCGCGCTTTTAGCCGCCTCAGAGCTTTGGATTGCAACGGGAGGCGTCATGTATCGCCAGGAGGCCCGGAAACGAGCAAATCAACTGTTACGAAGGTTAGACAATAGAGGGTTTTTCATAGCTAACAATTCTGGTCGACCGTTTTGGCATGCCTCTGATGCGGGCCTGCCTGTGATCGCGCTTGTCCGTTACCTGGATAAGGAAACGGATCCGGTTTATCGCAAAAAAGTTGTTGACGCGATTACATCCAATTTAAAATACCAGTTAACAGTTACGTCGAATACCGCTAATCCTTTTGGCTATGCCCGGCAGACGATTAGCGTAGGCGGTAAGCTGAGTGATGGATTTTTTATTCCGCATGAAAACGAAACCGGCTGGTGGTGGCAGGGTGAAAATGCCAGATTGGGTTCGTTGGCTGCTGCAGCTCTGGCCGGTCAAAAGTTAATCACCGGAAGAAAAGCGGACAATGGCCTGTCTGATTCATTATCGGTTTTTGCATGTCAGCAATTGTCCTGGATCCTGGGCTGTAATCCATATTCCATGTGTTTTATGTATGGCTTTGGTAAAAACAATGTGCCGTATATGCATTCAAGCTTCGGTCATGGCTCTGAAAAAGGCGGTATATCAAATGGCATTACCGGAAAGGACGGCATCGCCGACGGAAGCGGAATCGATTTTAAGAAAGAAGCCGAAGGAAATGAATGGCGCTGGACGGAACAATGGCTCCCGCATGCGGCCTGGTTTTTAATTGCTTTAACAAATATGAATCAATAAATATGCAAGTAAATGACCATAAAACCGACCCGATAAGGATCGCTTCAATTGACGTCTTTCGGGCCGTGACGATGTTTTTCATGATCTTTGTAAATGATGTTGGCGGCGTTCATCAAATTCCGAAATGGATCGATCATGTTGGTGCAGACGATGACGGAATGGGATTCGCAGACACGATCTTTCCCGCGTTTCTTTTTATTGTCGGCCTATCGCTGCCCTTAGCCATAAATAACCGGATTAAAAAAGGGGATAGCCTGAAAGAATTAACATTTTATATTTTAACCCGCTCATTTGCATTAGTTGTAATGGGTTTATATCATGTCAATCTTGAGGAATATAATCCTTCAGCAGTCCTACCCAAATCCGTCTGGATGCTTTTAATGACGATCGCTTTTTTCATGATCTGGATGAATTATCCGCGTGATTTTTCCAAGAAATTAAAGAATGTATTGATCGTATCAGGCTGCCTGATCCTGCTGGCATTGGCTGCGATGTACAAGGGCGGCGAGGGTAATGACATACATTGGATGCATACTTCCTGGTGGGGTATTTTAGGTATTATCGGGTGGTCATATCTCATCTGTGCGCTAATATTCCTGTTTACCGGAGGACGCTTACTGGCTTTGTTCATATGCTATGCCATCCTTGCATCAATCAATTGTTTCTCGCATCTGGGTTATATCAACGCCTCGTATTTGTGGGTGTTGGGCGATGCGTCATCGGCAACGCTAACTATGGGCGGCATGGTATTGACGGTTGTTTATCTGCAGTGGGTTGGGAAAAATCAATGGCAAAAAGTATGGCTTTATTTTCCAGCCGCTGCGATGGCCTTCTTCTTCGCCGGATGGTATATACGTCCGTTCGCCGGCGGGATATCCAAGATTCATTCAACACCTGCCTGGGTTTTTATTTGCAGCGGAATAAGCATTTTGGTTTTTACATTAATCGCTTTTCTGGTAGATAAAAAAGGGAAGAAGGACTGGTTTAAAATTATCAAACCCGCTGGAACAAGCACGCTTACCTGTTACCTGATTCCGTACCTTATGGTTGGCTTTTTTATGCTGATTCACTTTCAATATCCGGCTTTTCTAAACAATGGGGCCGGCGGAATAATCCGGTCATTTTCAATTTCTTTTATTACAATATGGATAGCCGGCTGGTTAGAACGACGCAAAATCAGGATCGGCGTCTGATGATTTAAATGTTTATATGATTTAAATAACAAATAGAATATTAAGGTTTTATATCTAAAGGTAGAAACTAATTTTCTTTAAAAGAAATCATTGGTTTGCTTTTGCGAATTTGATAATTCCATTTTTTTAAGGCTTCAGCTAAACCGCTTGTCGTATAAGATGTTAAACCAACAAATACATTTTACATGGCATATGTTGATTACTATAAAATACTCGGCGTAGATAAGAAAGCCAGCTCCGATGAGATCAAAAAAGCTTATAGGAAACTGGCGCGAAAGCATCACCCGGATTTGAATCCAAACGACAAGGAAGCACACAAACAATTTCAGCAAATCAACGAGGCGAATGAAGTGCTGAGTGATCCCGATAAAAGAAAGAAGTACGACGAGTATGGAGAGAATTGGAAGAATGCGGATCAGTTTGAGCAAGCCAGGCAGTCGCAGGGCGGACGCGGATACCAAGGCTCGGCACAGGACTATGGCCAGCAGTTTAACGAGTCTGATTTTTCAGATTTCTTTGAGTCGATGTTTGGTGGCGGAGGCGGTAGCTTCAGATCGGGCCGGGCTGCCAGGTATCGCGGACAGGATTTTAACGCCGAACTACATATCAGCTTACTTGACGCTTATCAAACCCATAAGCAAACGCTGTCTGTGAACGGAAAAAATATTCGTATTACCGTGCCGGCCGGTATCGCCAACGGGCAGGTAATTAAGCTGAAGGAACAGGGAGGTGAGGGGGTAAACGGTGGCCCGAAAGGCGATTTATATATTAGGTTTGTTATCGCCGACGATCCGCAGTTCAAGCGCCTGGATGCCGACCTGTATGTTAATAAGGAAATCGATTTATTTACGGCGGTTTTAGGTGGCGACCTCACTATTGAAACGATGGATGGAAAAGTGAAACTTCCGGTAAAACCTGAGACACAAAACGGAACGAAAGTGCGGCTTAAAGGCAAAGGTTTCCCGGTTTACAAAAAGGAAGACAGCTTTGGTGATATGTTTGTGACCTTCACCGTTAAAATTCCAACAGGATTGAACGAACAGCAAAAGCAATTATTCAGAGACTTAGCAAAAACAGTAAGATGAGTGGAAGATTGATCACTATAACAGAATTTTGCAGCCATTATCAGTTGGATAGTGGTTTTGTTAATGCACTATCGGATTATGAACTTATTCATATTACCAGAGTTGACGAACAGCAATTCATTGCCGAAGATGAACTTTACCTGATTGAAAAATACACGCGATTGCACCAGGATCTGAACATCAATGTGGAAGGCATTGAAGCTGTAAGTAACTTACTCGATAAGATCAAATCGCTGCAAAGGGAAATTGAAAATCTGCAAACACGGCTTCGGCTGCACGACTAATCCCTTTTCATGAAAAATATTTTGTTCTTTGGCGACAGCCTGACTGCAGGTTATGGCTTATCCAATCCTTCGCTGGAATCGCTACCCGCTCTGCTGCAATCAAAAATTAATGAGCAGAAACTGGATTACAAGATCATAAATGCCGGCGTAAGCGGCGATACATCGGCGGGCGGTTTAAACCGGGTTGACTTGTTTCTCTACCAGCCGGTGGAAATATTTATTCTTGAACTTGGCGCTAACGACATTCTACGTGGTATCCAGCCCTTTGTTACTGAATCAAACCTGCAAAAGATCATAGCAAAAGTGACGATTAAATACCCCGGCGCAAAACTCATGCTGCTTGGAATGGACCTTCCTCCGTTTATCGGCGGCGGCATGGTCAACGCTTTTCGTTCGATGTTTAAGAAAGTAGCGACAGACAACCGAATGGAATTTATACCCTTTCTTTTGGATGGAGTTTTAGGAATACGTCATTTGAATCTTCAGGATGGCTTTCATCCTTCCGCTAACGGGTACAAGGTGATCGCTGAAAAAGTTTGGCCGGTGCTGGAAAAGCTTTTGTAACCCGCGAATCAATATATTGGGATAAAGTCATAAAAAAACCCGCCTGAATTAAGCGGGTTTCAAATCAATACGTGTTATTACACCAGATTGCTCTTGATATAACCAATACTCTTGGTAATACTGTCGAACGGTGATCCAGGAGTTTTATCCTGCTCCACGAAGAAGTATTTCATTCCTGATTTACCGGCATTAGCAAATATCTTTTTGAAGTCGATCGAACCGCTGCCTACTTCCGCGAAACTGTGTTCAGGTGTTTTATCCATGTCCTTCACATGCCATAGCGGGAATCTTCCCGGATGCTTGTTAAACAGTTCGACAGGATCATGGCCGGCTTTGGTTGCCCAATATAAATCCAGCTCCATTTTTACCAGGTTTGCATCGGTATTATTTAACAAAACGTCATAAGGAAGCTTGCCATCTTCAGCCTGGAATTCAAAATCATGATTGTGATAGCAGAATTGGATTCCTGCTTTTTTACAGGTTTCTCCCGCCTTGTTAAAGTTTTCTGCCAGTTTTTTGTAGTTATCAAGGTTGCCGCGCTCATCCGGCATCAGGTAAGCGCAAACCATGTATTTGATGCCGACCGCTGCTGCATCATCAACGGCTTTATCCCATTCATGCAGCAAAGTTCCTTTTAAATCGTTGCCGTTCATTTTTGCTTGCCCCAGAATGTAGTGGCTGCTCGGTATGATCAACCCGTTTTTTTTCAGCTCAGCGGCAAATTTTACAGGAGTCATTCCATAAAAGGTTTGAGTGCCGGTATAAGTTGCTCCTTCAACGGAATTATAGCCTATCTGCGCAACTTTCGCCAATGTTCCTGCCGGGTCTTTCGCCATTGCATCACGAACTGTATAAAGCTGCAGCCCGATCAGTTTTCCTTTTTTGCTTTCGGCAAAGAGGGAAGGTGCAACCAGCATCCCTGCAGAGAACAACGCTGTTGACTTGATAAAAGATCTTCTTGTAGTCATAATGTTATAATTGGTTTTTTATTTGTTAATATAATCGTAATCGTATTTGAGACTTTCCAGCGGCTGTGTGCTGTATTCTTCCTGTTCCACAAAAAAATATTTCATACCCGAGGCTGCTTTCATGTCAAGTAAACCTTTGATATCAACGTCACCTTTGCCAAATTCAGTACTGTGCTTTTTAGCTTTGTTCATATCTTTGAGATGCCATAACGGAAAACGTCCCGGATATTTTTTAAAATAGGTTGCAGGATCATTTCCCGTAACAATGAGCCAGCCCAGGTCAAGCTCCATTTGTACAAGCTTCGGATCAGTATTGTCTAATAAGATATCATACAGCGTTTGCCCGTTTTCTTTTTCGAACTCATATTCGTGATTGTGATAACCGAAAATGAGTCCGGCCTTTTTACATTCTTCGCCTGCTTTGTTGAAACGCTCGGCCGCTCGTTTATAATTATCAATTCCTTGAATTTCCACTGGCAAGACTGAGCATACCAGGTAGGTTTGTCCCGCCTCGGCAGCCATGTCAATCGATTGCTGCCATTTCCCGTCGATCTGGACGTGGCCGCTTCTCAGAGTCATTCCCAGGTCGGAGCAGATTTTTTTTATTTCTTTTGGTGTAAGTCCGTAATAATTCCCTTTATCACTTCTCGCCGATTCAATTTCCTTATAACCAATTGCCGCCAGTTGTTTCAAAGTTCCTGCGGCGTCCTTAAGCATGTTTTCGCGAACCGAATAAAGTTGAATCCCGGTTTTAAAATTGGGCTTGTCTTCGTTTGTCTTGCTTTCAGCGATATACGGAAGTATCAGGGATCCAAGGGCCAATCCGCCTGTCAACTTTAAAAAATTGCGCCTGTCCTGCATAAGAGTAGCGTTTAAGATAGATTATCGTTATAATGTGTTAGTTAGACAAGTATAATAAATAAAAGATTAACCGCGCTACACAACTTTATTCAAACGGAGTGCTAGCTCTCAAGTAATTTCTTCATGTTTTGCAGCACTAAAGCCCAGTTCTCTTTCATATGATCAATTTCCTTTTTGGTGGCGATGTTGTCCTGCTGGATTGTTACGATGGTTTGCGCGCCATCGGCCGTTAGCGTATAAATAACGTTGTTATAATTTTCGGGAATATCTTCTTTGCCGCTCATTCCACTTAAGTAGGTGGTATGCAGCTTCTTTTCCGGAATGATGTCAACAATTTCTCCTTTGTCTTCATAGGATTTTCCCTGCCATTCACCGGTATAAGTAATTTTGCTTCTCTTCTTCCAGTCGCTGGTTGCAGTTGTTCCGAAAAGATACTGTTTAATCTGTTCCGGATCAGTTAATGCTTTCCATACTTTTTGTGGCGATGCATTGATTGTTGTGCTGGTTTCAGCAGTTAAATTAGGTTTCATGATAGCTCATATTTAAAAAAACAATACTGGTAATGTTCGTTTTGTTTCAATACCTGCGCTCTCGTTACTGATGTTGACAGTTTATTCCATCCTTTCTTTATCTTAGTGCGTTAATACCAGATTAGGTCGTCGTTACAAAATTCGATTACACTGTCACCGAATTCTGAAAACGGCTTCTAAACCAAAACAAACTAAATTCTCATGAAAACTTTTATTAAAAACATGCTGCCGCTGGTCTTTGCAGCGGCGACTTTGCCATCATTGGCGCAACTCAAACTTCCACAACCAAGTTCAGGACAAACCATTAGTCAGGATTTAGGATTAGGAAAAGTTAACATTACTTATGCCCGACCGAATGTCAAGGGCAGAACAGTATTTGGCGGCCTGGTTCCTTATGGAGAAGTATGGCGTACAGGTGCGAATTCGGCCACCACTATCGAGTTTACAGATAACGTTTCTCTGGCAGGCCATGCGGTTGCTCCGGGTACTTATGGATTGTTTACTATTCCCGGAAAAAGCGAATGGACAATTATACTGAACAAGACAGCAAAACAATGGGGCGCTTATGAATACAAAAAGGAAGACGATGTACTGCGTTTTACCGTCAAGGCTTCAACTGTGAGTCCTGCTGTCGAGACATTCACTATCCAGTTTTCAGACGTAAAGGAAAAAACGGCGAACATGGATATTTGCTGGGATAAAACAAAAGTAAGCGTACCTCTCTCAACGGATATTGACGTAAAAGTGATGGCAAACATCGAAGAGGCGATGAAAGGTGAGAAAAAACCTTATATGCAGGCAGCGATGTATTATTACGACAATAATAAGGATATGAAAAAGGCCCTTGAATGGGTAAACGAGGCGGATAAAGCCAATCCTAAAGAATTCTATATTAAATACTGGAAGGCAAGGATCTTGCTGAAAAATGGTGATAAACAAGGCGCCATTGCTACAGCGCAAGAAGGTGTTCAGCTGGCAAAAGATGCAAAAACAGATGAATATGTTCGTTTGAACGAGTCGGTAATTGCCCAGGCAAAATAGTTAGCTTTTTTCTTTGATAAACGAAGGGCTGGTTTTAACCGGCCCTTTTTGTTTATAAGTCGGCTTTTTCAAGGATGTAAACCAGCATATTTTTTCTTAGCCGAAATCCTAATCTTTCATAAAGAGCGATAGCACGGGTATTTGTCGAGAAGGTATGTAAGAAAGGTATGCGTGAATTATCAACTATATTCCGGATCTGGCGCTGAATGAGGATTCCCGCGTAGCCTTTACCCAGGTGATCAGGATGGGTACATACCGCGCTGACTTCCGTGTAAGGGTCAGGCTGCATTCGTTGGCCGGTCATAGCAACTAATTGTGATCCTTCAAAAATACCTTCGTAGTTGCCGAAGTCGATAGTTCGTGAAAAAAACGGGCCTGGATTGGTGAGCGCCGTTAAATCAAGCATTGCAGGAATATGAACATCCGTTAAAGGAACTACTTCCTTGCTAAATTCAGTTCCAGGCAGTTCTTGCTCGTTAAATACCATTTGTACGAGATCTTTTTTTGCCTTTACCAGCCAGCCTTCGGGGATTTTTATTTCGCCTGGGGTGAACAATACAACCACTCGTTGTGCGGCAACCTGATCGCGCAAATTAAGCAGGTCGTTTTCACTGTTATCTTTCAGTCCGGCGAAGCCTGCAACGGAGACGTCGAAAAATTTTGCCTGCTCACTTCCATGTGCGAGGTTTTGGTTTCCGGAAATCAATGCGTTCCATATCGGATTGTCTAATAGATGCTTCATAGTATGCCATTTTTGCTTCAGGCCGTTTGCTTTAGATCGTTATTTGTTTCCGGGCGTTTAAACGGCCAGTCGCTGTTAATTTTTGCTTTTATAAAATAGACAGTCAGCCCGATCGCTGTTACCGTTAATCCGGAAAGCATAAGTGTAAAGCCTGTTGAGATTAAAATGCAAATCCATAGAATGATTGCTATGTAAACGAAGATAGGGAACAAGGGCATTTTGTACGGAAACATATTCGCCGATCGTTTCTTTCTCAACAAAATCAACCCTATAGCCTGACCAATAAATTGCACTAAAATGCGCATGGCGAGAATTGCACTAATAACATCGCCCAATCGAAAAAGCAGACTGAATACGAAAGCCACACCACCCAATACCAATAAGGAAACATGCGGAAAATTTTTGGTAGGGTGCACCTTTGCAAACATTTTGAAAAAAGCGCCATCCTTAGCGGCGGCATAGGGGATACGGCTATACCCTAATGTTGCTGAAAATACTGAAGCGAAGGCCACCCACAAAATCAGGCAGGTAATAACAATGGCTGCCTTTTCTCCCGCGAGCTCTTTCATAAATAAGCTTACTACAAACTGGCTATTCTTCGCGTGCTCCCAGGGAATGACACTTACGATGCTGACGTTCATCATGAGATACAGTAAGGCTATTCCAGCAATGGATAAAAACATGCTTTTGGGAATATTTATAGAAGGATTTTTGATTTCGCCGCCTAAGTGACACACATTATAATAACCCAGATAGCTGTATACCGATTTGACGCTGGCGAAACCCAGAGCAGTAACAAACGCATAATTGAGCTGCAATCCGTCATTGATATGTTCTATCGGTTTTGAAAAATTGCCATGAGCGAGTCCCGAACCAATTATGATCGCCATTGTAAGCAATACGCCGGCCCAGAGAAAGACGCTTATTTTGCCGATAGCCTCAGTTTTCCGGTAAAGTAGAACGACAATCAGAACTACGACAGCGCCGCTTACGGCTTTTGATTCAATGGTTGTCAGTGGAACCAGGTACGAGAAATAAGCTGCAAATCCGATGGCGGCTGAAGCGATAACCAGGGGAGCCTGGATCATCGTTTGCCATACAAACAGAAAACTCATCATTTTGCCCGCACCTTTTTCGCCGTAAGCTGCTTTCAGAAAGTTATAACTTCCGCCGGCTTCGGGAAAAGCGGCACCAAGCTCACTCCAGATCATTGCATCAACAAATGACAGAATTGCTCCGGCTACCCAGGCATATAAAAAGTAGGGGCCGTTCATCATTCCAATCACCATCGGTAACGTAATAAATGGCCCGATTCCAACCATATCGGTCATGTTGATCGCGGTAGCCTGTAGTAAACCTAAGCGCCGTTGTAAATGTTGATACATGAACTTTAAATCTTTGGGAAAGATAAGCGATTGCTGCAAAGTATCCTGTCATTAAAGTATCAAGCTTGTCTTAAGATTTCAAAGGTTAAATCGGTTTACTGGCGCCTTATTGGTAATTTCGTGCTTAATGCGATGCTCGCCGTGGCCTGTATCATCATACAATCAAGCAGGATTAACCCTTATGAACCAGTTAACTTTTTTTGAAAATAAAGCTTTGTCGATCCCCGACGAACTTGCATCTTATCATAATGCGTTCTTCAGCACCGCGGAAAGTATGGGTTACTTAGACAGACTTACAACGGTCACTCCCTGGAATCAGGAGACTATTCATATGTATGGCAAAATGTTAAAGACGCCCAGGTTAACAGCCTGGTACGGAGATGAGGAAAGTATTTACCAATTTTCAGGTAACAAATATCACCCTTTAAAATGGACTCCGGATTTATTGTCACTTAAAGAAAAAGTAGAACAAAAGGCCGGTGAAAAATTCAACAGTGTGTTGTTGAACTTTTATCGCGATGGCAACGATTCCGTTTCCTGGCATAGTGATGATGAACCCGAGCTGGGTACGAATCCGGTAATTGCTTCAGTAAGTTTTGGTCAGCCAAGGCGATTTGATATCCGCAATAAGAGTGATCATCAACACAAGTTTTCAATTGAGCTGGAAAATGGCTCGTTGCTGGTAATGAAGGGGGATATGCAGAAAAACTGGGAACACCGTGTGCCAAAATCAATCAGGCCTATGAAGCATCGGATTAACTTGACTTTCAGAATGATAAATACTTAGATCGCTAGAATATTTCTTTCAAGAAAACCAGCATATATTCCCATGATCGTTTGTCAGCCTGCTCGTTATAAGCTGCGCCTTTTGAAGGATCAGTTCCCGCGGCCGGATCTGTAAACGCGTGAACAGCGTTTGGCAGATAAATCATCTGCCAGTCAGCCTTAGCCGTTTTCATTTCCTGCTGGAAGGCCTTGATTTCTTGTTCTGATTCATAAGGGTCGTTAGCTCCATGAAGGATCAGGAGCTTTGGTTTTATCGGATTAATTGTCCTGGAAGAATCTCTGCCTAGCCCTCCATGAAAAGAAATAACGGCTTTAACCGGAAAGTTCTCCCTGGCACATTCGATAGCGCCGGTTCCGCCGAAACAGTAGCCCATAACGGCAATTTGGCTCGGACTTGCACCCTGTTTTATAAGTGTGTTCAGCGCGGCTTTAATTCGCTCATGATATTTTTCAATATTGCTTTTATAATAACCAGCAAGCTTTCCGGCTTCCTGTGGGTTTTTAGGTTGATTTCCATCACCATAAATATCTGCAGCCAGCACATGGTAACCTAATTTAGATAAACGTTGGGCCGTTGTTTTTTCATGAGCCGTGATTCCCATCCATGCTGGCAAAATGAGAATTCCCGCCGAATTGCTTTTACCGGTTGGAGCTGCATAAAAGCCGTTCAGTTTTGCCGAACCCTCCGTATATGCTAGCACTTTTCCTTGTCCACGCAAATTGCCTGTGCAAATAGTCATTATCGCGATAGCGAAAAGAATCTTTATTTTCATCTTTATTCGTAATATTAATTTCGGAAACACTGACGGTTTTTATACCGCTTGTATCAATTAAATTTACAGCTTATACCATCGTAATGAAGAAAAAGTTGCTACTTATTTTCCTGGTTGCAGTCGTCCTGCAGTCTAGCGCACAGCCGGCATTTGTTAAAGACAGCCTTGACGCCTATATCAACGAAGGGTTGAAACAGTGGAACATTCCGGGCTTAGCTATTGCCATAATTAAAGACGGCAAAACGGTTGTTATGAAAGGGTATGGATATCGCGATGTAAAGACTAAACAGCCGGTGGATGAAAATACCTTGTTTATGATTGCCAGCAACAGCAAGCTTTTTACAGGAACGGCTTTAGCGAAACTGGAATTTGACAAAAAACTATCGCTCGACGACAAGATCACAAAATATTTTCCTGGCTATTCAGTATACGATTCTGCCACGACAAACCTGCTTACGATTAAGGATATGCTGGGACATCACCTGGGTACTAAAACCTTCCAGGGAGATTTTACTTTTTGGAACGCTTCTTTATCGCGGCAGCAAATTATGGAAAAGATGAAACTCCTTAAACCGGCAGGTTCCTTCCGTCAGAGCTACGGCTATTGTAACAGCTGCTTTTTAACCGCTGGCGAGGTTATTCCTGTTGTAAGCGGCATCAGTTGGGAGGAGTATATTCAACAAAACATTCTTTCGCCGTTAAATATGACAAACACTTACCCTTTAAGCGCAGGCATTTCGCAAAGAACAAATGTCTCAAAACCTTATACAACAGCTTTCAGCGGTACATTAACAGAGCTTCCGTATGATCAGGTGGATAATCTGGCTCCGGCAGGAAGTATCGTAAGTAGTGTTAAGGATGTTGCTAAATGGCTGAGCATGCAACTTGACAGCGGTAAATTTGAAGGCCGGCAGGTTTTGCCATGGAGTGTGATACAACGGACAAGAGACGCCAATACCCTGATAAGTACCCGCAAAAACAGGTTGTACCCGAGCCACTTTACAACCTATGGACTGGGAGTTTTTGAAACAGACTATAGCGGAAGGCAGATCTTCTGGCATACAGGCGGCGCCGATGGATTCGTAACCAATACATGCTTTGTTCCCGAAGAGAAGCTGGCAATTACAATTCTTACCAATAATGATAATCAGAATTTTTTCGAAGCATTGCGTTACCAGGTTTTGGATGCTTATTTAAACCGGCCTTTCATTGACCGCAGCCAGGAGCAATTGAAATTTTTTACTGCTGAAAATGACGAAGTGCTAAACACTGTAAAGTCACTAAAAGCCAGAGTTAAAGCAAACAAACCAGAGCTCCCGCTTAATGCTTACATTGGAAATTACTCAAATACATTATATGGCGCTATCTCCGTTGAAGCCAAAGGAAAAAACCTTGTTGTTCAATTTAAGGGGCATAGAGATCTGACTGCCAGCCTTCAATATATGGATAACGGGGAATGGCTTTTATCTTACAGTAATCCTGCTTTCGGGATTTTTCCGTTAAAATTTAAAATACAGAATGATAAAGTTGTTTCGACGGATATCAAAGTAAATGATTTCCTGGAATATGACCCTTATACTTTTGTGAAAAATTAGCATCGCTCATAGTGATAAAGGCCGAATTGCTTAAAATGGTGAGTAAAATATTTGCCGTGCCAGGTAGGCCATTCCTGGTAGTTCATTGGTCCGAAACCACCGTGAATTACCATCGCATCCGACGTTTTAAAAAATGAATGAAATCTTCATCCCGTAATAACTGTACTATCGCGGTCTGCAGATCTGGGTATAAATTGTTCTTCAGCAAAGGCACGAGACTGACATTTTTCGGGATTTCCTCATCCGTATAAATTCCCCATTGTTTCTGCTTGTTCTGGGGATCGTTCGCAAAACGGCACCTTTTTTCTGTTTGAGTACTGAATCTGGTCAATCAAATGTTCAATCATTTGCTGCGCCGTCATATTTCCCCATAGCGGTGTGGCGTCAAATTTAAGCCTGGATAATAAGTTTTTAAGATGTTGCTGATCTGATATTTTTAAAAACATTGGTTAACTGGCCACGACGTTTTTTGCTTTTCAAATTTGAATTTTTAATTGATGGTAAAAATAGTATTATTGACTAACCTAAATTACTTATCAAAATGAAAATTAGCCTGATTTTCGCAACAACGTTAATTAGCGTTGCTTGCCAAGCCCTCGCAAAAGACGTTGATTCTATCCAGATCAAAAGAACCCAGATCGAAAAAAGCTTCCATTATCAAACCGGAACAGTTAAGCTGGAAACGAACAATGCAACACTTAACGTGCCACAGGGATTTAAATTCCTGAATAAAAAAGAAGGCATGGTTGTTTTGTCAGATATATGGAATAACCCACCAGACAGTACCATACTAGGTTTGTTGGTTCCTGCCAAAACAGGCGTTACAAGTCCTGATAGTTGGGCATTTGTCCTGAGCTTTGACAAAATGGGTTATGTGAAAGATGACGATGCTGAGAGCATTAATTATGACGATCTGTTAAAAGAACAGCAGAAGAACACAGAGGATGCTAATTCCTATCGGATTGCTAACGGGTACGAAAAAATTCAATTAGTTGGTTGGGCATCTGCACCTTTTTACGATAAAAATGCAAATACACTGCATTGGGCGAAGGAAATAAAGTTTGGAACAGATTCAACGAACACCCTGAATTACAACATCCGTATTTTAGGGAGAAAAGGAATTTTTTTGCTGAACGCCGTCGCCGGTATGGATCAGTTACCTCTCGTTAAACAGAATATTGACAAAGTTATCCAAAGTGTGGAGTTTGATAAAGGCCACCGTTATGCTGATTTTGTTCCCGAAGTTGATAATGTGGCCGCCTGGACGGTTGGTGGGCTGGTTGCGGGCAAGGTTTTAGCAAAAGCCGGTTTTTTTGTTTTGCTACTTAAATTTTGGAAGTTATTGCTGGTAGGGATCGCAGCCGCTGTTGGTGCCGTTAAACGATTTTTTGGGGGCAGGAAAAATACTGATTCAATTATCGAAGCAGAGCCTTTGCAAATACAGGAAACTTCTAAAACGGAAGAACTTGCCGACGATGCCGATCAGGAAAAAGAAAGAGAATAAAGAAGATTGTTCAGTAATTACGTGAAATAATTTTGCCCGATTATTTCTATTGCCGCTAATTTCTTCGTTACGTTTATATTTGCTGATCAAACAGCAATCAAAACCATGACTGAAATAAGAACAAATTGGACAAAAGAAGAAATTTCAGAAATATATTACGGCCCTTTACTTGACTTAATTTATCGCGCCGCCACGGTACATCGCGAGAACGCAGATTATTCGGAAGTGCAGATCAGCAGCCTGATTTCAATTAAAACAGGCGGCTGTCCGGAAGATTGCGCGTATTGCCCACAGGCTGCTCGTTATAACACAGGTGTCGATGTTCATGGAATGATGTCGGTTGCGCAGGTTACCGATGCCGCGGTTAAGGCTAAAAATGGCGGTGCATCCCGTTTATGTATGGGTGCCGCATGGCGGGAAGTTCGTGATAACCGTGATTTTGATAAGGTGATAGACATGGTAAGGGCAGTGAATGAACTCGATATGGAAGTGTGCTGCACGCTGGGCATGCTTACAGAATCGCAGGCACAACGCCTGGCAGATGCAGGTTTGTATGCATATAAT
The DNA here is from genome assembly GCF_009834875.1 of Hufsiella arboris. GTDB lineage: Bacteria > Bacteroidota > Bacteroidia > Sphingobacteriales > Sphingobacteriaceae > Hufsiella_A > Hufsiella_A arboris. Next base: position 135,168 of record NZ_WVHT01000002.1, read on the forward strand.
CATAATCTCGACACATCAGAAGATGATTATAAACGAATTATCACGACGCGCACTTACGACGATCGTTTAAAAACAATTGAAAATGCTCGAAAAGCAAAGCTGACAGTTTGCAGTGGTGGTATCATTGGCTTGGGTGAAACAGTGGAAGATCGCATCTCCATGCTTAAAACACTTTCAAATATGCCAAAGCATCCCGAGTCGGTCCCAATAAACGCATTGGTTCCGGTGAAGGGAACACCGCTTGCAGATCAGCCGCGTGTTCCGGTTTGGGATATGGTGCGCATGATTGCTACAGCACGAATCATTATGCCGAAAACCGTTGTCAGGTTGTCTGCTGGCCGTACAGAGATGAGCATAACAGATCAGGCGTTATGCTTTATGGCCGGTGCGAATTCAATATTTGCCGGTGATAAATTGCTGACTACACCTAATCCGGCGTTTACCGAGGATATGCAGATGTTTGAATTACTGGGATTAAAGCCACGCGAAGCTTTTAAAAACGGCCGCCCGCAGACGAGGCAAGAAGCGCTTGCGGGATAATTGTTAAAGTATTCAAATCAAAAATTCGTGTTTGGTGTTTAACGGTATATTAAACAATAAACCATGAAGAGATTAATTTTTTCCTTATTAGCAATAGGTTCAATTGCCGTTATTTTTTCGGCATGCTCATCAACTAAAACAGCCACTGGCACAAGCGTAAGCCGGGGCAAAATCGTGGGAACCTGGACGGTAAGTTCTGTAACTTTCGACGGGCTGTTAGAAAATGCTGTTCAGTCAGCGTTTGATCAGGCTAAACCGAAAGATTTTGAAGGCAGCACCTGGACACTTACAAACAGCGGTAACGGAACTTATGCTTTGGCTAACGGAACCACCCAGAAAATTTACTGGTCGTTTGACAACTCTACGGGTTCGCCTGTGTTTCAGTTCAAAAAAATATTTGAAGGTGATAAAGCGGCAGACGTAGCCAGCGGTTATAAGCTGGTTGTCGCAAATGCCGATGGAAGTTCAATGACACTTAAATCACCTGTTGACAATAACGGAAGTACAGGTTATGTGATTTATTCTTTCACAAAGAAATAGTTAACACTCACATTCTGAAAGCTGCTTCTGCATTACACGGAAGCAGCTTTTTTTATGGACCCATAGCTCGAGTAATTAATTATCTGCATTACGTTATATTCGCATGATGTCAACCAAAAAAAAAGGAATCTTTGCACTGACTTTTTTAATACTGATAATTGTCATCCCTTTTCTTCGCTTTATACCTGATATTGTTGAAGACATCTATTCGCAGATAATTTACCTGGTTCCAGCTTATTTTTTCCAGTATGCTCTCGGCTGGATTCCATTCAGCATCGGCGATATTTTTTACGCTTTGCTGGTTTTGGCTTTCATTCTGACATTGGTCCGTCTACTCATAATGCTTTTTAAAAAGCAATGGAAGAGGGGGTTAAAGCTACTGCTTAATTGCCTGCTGACATTCGAGACCTTGATTTTGCTGTTTTATTTTTCCTGGGGCTTTAACTATTTCCGCGAACCTGCGTCAGTGCGGCTAAATTTAACTGACACAGCTTATACACAAAATGACCTGGAACTTGTAACAGGCAAACTTATCGACAGTACCAACTTATATCGTTCAAAGTTAAAAAAGGCTGATTTTGATAAATCTGATGAGGAGATGTTTTCGGTCGCGAAAATGGCAGTTAACGAATTGTCCAGGAAATCGCCGGTTTATAAGATTTATCACCCGGCAATAAAAAAGTCACTATTTACGCCGCTGCTTAATTATATGGCGACTTCCGGGTATTTTAACCCTTTCACTGGTGAGGCACAGCTGAATTTCGAGATGCCCGTGTTTTTGAAACCTTTTGTAGCCTGCCACGAAATGTCGCACCAGTCAGGCTTTAACCGGGAGGACGAAGCGAATTTTGCAGGATTCGTCGCCGGAATTCATTCGGATGATCGTTTGCTCAAATACTCATCTTACTATGTTGGCGTGCAGGAATTTATGTTTGAAATTAGGCGACGCGATACGCTGGTATACAAGGATTTACGCAACAGGATATCGCCGGCAGTAATGGCGGATTTTAAAACGGATTACGACTACTGGACACGCTATCAGGGGGATGTTACACGTTTTTCGGGAATATTTTACGACCATTTTCTGAAAGCTAATAATCAGAAAGAAGGATTGAAAACTTATAACCGGATGATTAAACTGGTTATGGCTGCTGAATTAAAACAGCGGCGGAATACTGCTTTTTAAGTCCGGAGAATTTATCTTTGCCGGCCATGATATTTTCTTTCGAAGCAGAACTGACGCAGTTGTCGGTACACCGGGTTGGCAATAAATTACAGGATGAGTTTTATGTATTGTCCGATTCGCCGTTACAGATAAGCGATGAAATACTTCCCGGTTTATTGAAACAATACTTTTTACAGGCTTTTGAGAAGCAGAACGAGATTTACCGTTTCTTTCATAGTGCTGACGATCTTGAACTAAATGAAATCTATCATTTTGCCAGCGATGTGTTTTCTAATCCCGCCAGGTTTCATGAAACCAGCCAGCAGATCACCAAATATCTGTATGACGTATCATCGCACCCTAAAATCAAAGGCGGCGAACTTTATATTGCTTATTTTAAAAATATTCAGATTGAAGGCGAGCTGACCGATGCGCTTGGAATTTTTAAATCAGAAACGAAAGAGACCTATCTTAAAATTTACCCGGAAAACGAAGGCTTCCAGATCTCCTATGAGCAGGAAGCGATAAACATCCAGAAACTTGATAAAGGCGCTTTGATCTTCAATATCGAAAAAGAAGAAGGGTACAAGATTTCCGTAATCGATCAGACGAACCGAAGCTCAGAAGCAGTTTACTGGAAGGATGATTTTTTAAAACTTAAAATACGGAATGATCAGTACAATCAAACACAAAATACATTAAGTATCTACAAAAATTTCGTCACGAAAAAGCTCGATGAGGATTTTGAGATTTCCAAAGCCGATAAGATCGATTTATTAAACCGTTCAATGAAGTATTTCAAGGAGAACGAAACCTTCGATATGAATGAGTTTTCCAACGAGGTTATCGGTAACGAACAAGGAATTGAATCATTCAAAAACTTTAAAAGTAGTTATGAAAAGGAGTTTGACACGGAAATTCCAGATAGTTTTCAAATTTCAGAAGCAGCTGTGAAGAAGCAAAGCAGAGTCTATAAAAGTGTCTTAAAACTTGACAAGAACTTCCATATCTATATTCACGGGAATAAGGAACTCATTGAAAAAGGTTTTGATGACAACCGTTCAATGAATTATTATAAAGTTTTCTTTAAGGAAGAGCAATAACCTATTTCGTAGGTGGCGTTCCTTCTTTTGCCGGTTGTTGCGGCCGGTTGTCTACCGGGGCAGTCGGATTAACCGGATTTGGACGCGGGTCATGCGGGTTAGGATTATTTGGGCTTGGTGAAGTCGGAGAGGCCGGTTTAAGATCAATTAGTTTTTTGGCAGTGTCTGCTGTCATACCAGTGGTGTCGGTAATTTTCAACGCATTTTTTCTTCTGTTTGCTTCGGTCGTATTAGTTTTTGGCTTTTTGGTTTGCGCGAAGGCGGCACTTGTGCTCAACGCAATAAGTACCAACGTAATGTAACTGATCTTCATAATAATCTCCTTTAATTACTACAATACTTCGGCAAAACTGTTTGTAAGGTCGTTATAACTAAATCTGCCTCAAATTGTTATCATTTAGGTCAATCGTACACCTAATTCTTACGATTATGAAAGTTTTAATAAAACTGGTACTGTTGCTGGCTATCGCGACCGCCTGCAGAAAATCCGGCTCAGGTACCAGCAGTGAAGGCAATACTTCCGATTCTCTGTCAACAAAAGTTTTAAATGAGAAGCTCAGCTATCCCTGGGAAGTTTTGTGGGGTCCCGATAATATGCTTTGGCTCACAGAGCGAGGCGGCAAAGTTAGCAGAGTAGACCCGGTTACCGGTGTACAAACAACTTTGCTTCAAATTCCCGATGTCAAATCAATGGGCGAGGGTGGACTGCTCGGCATGGTTCTTCACCCTGATTTTTCAAAAAGTCCACAGGTATTCCTGGCTTATAATTACGATAAAAATGGAACGTATACGGAAAAGATTGTCCGGTATGACTACACAAACGGCTCGTTGAATAATCCATTAATTCTGTTGGATAATATTCCCGCAGCCAGCATTCACGACGGTTGCCGGCTAGCGTTTTCCCCGGATAAAAAGCTGTATATCAGTACGGGTGATGCATCGAATTCCGCAAGAGCGCAAGATAAAAATTCCTTATCGGGAAAAATATTCAGAATCAATCCAGACGGTAGCATTCCCGCAGATAACCCCGTTTCGGGAAGCCCGGTATGGTCATACGGACATAGAAATCCGCAAGGCTTGGTTTTCGTCGGCGATAAATTGTTCAGCTCTGAACACGGTAACTCAACCGACGATGAAATCAATATTATTGAAAGGAACAGGAATTTCGGCTGGCCAAATGTAGAAGGTTTTTGTAATACGTCTGCCGAGCAAAGTTTCTGTACATCTAACAATGTTAAAGAACCGATTTATGCCTGGTCGCCAACCATCGCTCCATCTGGATTAGATTATTACAATAGTGATTACCTTCCCCGGCTTAAAAATTCGCTGTTATTGTGTGTTCTTAAAAATCGCGTGTTAATTCAGCTAAAGCTCGATGATTCAAAAAATAAGATCACGGAAACAAAAGAGTTCTTCAAAGATGAATTTGGCAGACTGCGTGACCTATGCATCTCACCCGATGGGAAAATTTATTTTATTACCAGTAACGGAACAAATGATAAATTAGTGGTAATAACTAAATGATAAACTTATTATGAAAAGGAAGTTTTTATTGCTGAGCTGTTTTAGCCTTGCGTTTACAGTGAGTGGCTGGTCGCAACACAAGCTGACTAAAATCTGGGAAACGCCCGACAGCATTATTAATATGCCGGAATCAGTTTTGCCTTACGGGAAGTTCCTGTACGTTTCCGAATTAGGAAATAGCGCTACCGAGAAAGACGGGATCGGAGGCGTTATTAAAATGGATACGAAAGGACAGATCATTAAAAAAGATTTCGTGTCTGGCCTGAACGCGCCAAAAGGACAGGCGATATTCGGCAATAAATTTTACGTTGCTGATCTCGATCAAATCGTTGAGATTGATCTTAAATCCGGGAAACTACTGAAGAAGCACGCCGTAGAGGGAGCGGTTTTTTTGAATGACGTAACTGTTTCGGGCAATGGTATTGTTTATGTTTCTGATACACGGACAAATAAAATTCACAAACTTGAAAATGGCGTTGTTTCTACCTATCTCGAAAATATCAATAAGGCGAATGGCGTAAGGGTAGTTGGCAATTATCTTTACATAGCGGCCGGACAAAATTTATTGAAAGTAAACAGCGAAAAACAAATGACTTTGGTGGCGAAGCTGCCACAGGACGGTGATGGGATAGAGCCAATAGGAAATGGAGATTTCTTGTTCAGCTCCTGGAGCGGTTACATTTATTATGTCGACGCAGATGGCAGATTCCAATTGCTGCTGGACACTCACAACGAGAAAAAGAATACGGCAGATATTGGCTATAACCAGGAAACCGGTACTTTGTATGTGCCAACTTTTAACCGGAAGAGCGTGGAAGCTTATAGGCTCGAATAAAAAAGGCCATTCTTGATCAAGAATGGCCTTCAACTCATTTAAATATTATTAAAATCTGACACCAAGCGTCAGATAAAAATTGTTTGTTTTATTCTCCAGGGCTGCTGCAGGACTAATAGCATTCGCTGGCGAAATATCATACGTCGGATCTAAAGTGTAAGGATAATCGGTTCTTTTAGAAAACACATTAGTGTACGTAAAGTCTAACGATAGATTATTTTTACGATATCCTAAACCTGCACTGTATGTTTCGATTGCACTGCCATTAAATTTTTCAGGATTCGGGCGATAATTATAACCTCCGCGAATGAAAAAATCGTCAAGCTTGCCTTCAATACCTACTCGTGTATTAACAGTCGATTTATAAAGATCTCTTAGATCGCGATTATCTGCCGATTCATCGTAGCCGGCATCTCCGTTGCCACTGATTTTCATCGAAGCGTAATCAACATACTCAATGTCGCCGGTAATAAAACCGTAATTTCCAAGGAAGAAAGCGAGTCCTCCGCTTGCGCGAAATGGAGTCGTCAGATCATAGTTAAATTCGTAATCTTCCGGCCCGTCGGTGTAAGTGTTGCTCTGAACGTAAGCGGTACGCATTCTGTAAGAAGTAACGTCATCAATGCTGTACCAGGTAGGAGTGTTAATCGATGCGCCAATCCTGACAAATTCAACCGGTTTGTATATTACGCCAAATTTTGCACTAAAGCCTGATCCTCTTGTGTCCTGGTCTACAGTGTAGTCGGTGTTATAATCAACATCGTCTACGAACTGATGGCCAGATTCTGAAAAAACATTAGTTGATCTGTAACGAAGACTATTAAAGGAAAGGCCAACACCTAAATAAAGCTTATTGCTGTAATTAGCACCTAACGCTAAATTAAATTCATTTTGTCCACCGGTGGTAGTTCGCTGGTTAATCTGCGTAGAATTTAAATCTGTGTTTGCCTCGTAAACCGGTGGTTGATTGGCTGCGGCGATATTGTCAAATAAATATTCACTATAGCCAAAAGATTGAGGTACTCCGTCAACCCCGAAATTCCGGGCTTGCTCGACCAGATAGTCGGCCAGATTGTTATTGGGATTAACACCACTATAATAAGTATTTTGATAAAAATCATTTGTGCGGCCATAAGAAACGCCGAAATTAAAACCTACAAAACCTTTGGTAAGGTCTGAGCCTTTTCTTTTAGAAGCTTTTCCAGCAAATACCAGCGAAACGTTATTTAGATTAAATTGATTTTTGGTGTCACTATTATTAACATTAAAATAATTTGAATTAACTTTTGATGAGTTTACCTCAGGAGTTAAACTGAATTCAGATTTGGTAAAAAATCCAAGTCCAGCTGGATTAAATCCTACAGAACTGACATCACCGCCAACAGCTGTACCTGCGTTACCAATGGCTTTTATACGCGCTGAAGAACCGGGTTCAAAAGTTGAGAAACGAAAAGCATCCTGACTGTATTGAGCATAGGAAGTTTGAGCAAACGCAACTATTGCGATTGCAATGGGCAAAAATTTAACTTTCATAAAGGATGTTGAACTGATAATTATCTTCCTCCGCGTGCTGGTCTTGATGAACCACTACTGCTTCCGCCGCCGCTGCTACTACCACCGCTGCTTCTGCCGCTGTCATACGAAGGGCTCGGTCTGCTAACTCCAGCATCTGGTCTGCTAACCGGTCTGTCTATATCACGGCTTGGACGATCGCCCTGTCTGCCGGAATTATTCGGTTGATTATCATTTACATCCTGGCGGGTTGGCCGTTGACGGGTTCCTGAAACGGCGTTTCCGTTTCTGTCAACAGTAGTTCCGGTGGCTCTTGGACGACCATAATTGCCATAACTTCCAGATGGAGTACCGTTACCGGTGTTTGGCCTTGCCCGATAATTAGGTGACGCATAAATCGGGCGATAATATCCGCCGCCACCGTAGCCATAACCATATCCACCGCCATAATAGCCGGGATAATAGTTATAATAAGAGTAAGGTCCCCAGAAGCCGGCACCATACGAATTGTAACCGTAATAAGGATTATATCCGTAATATGGGCTGTAACCGTAACCAAGGCCTGAGCCAAAACCAATGCCGAAGCTTAAAGACAAGCCCGATCCATAATAGTAAGGATTATATCCGCCATTAAATCCCAGCCATGGATCGTATGCATAAGAACCATAATAAGGAGTTCTCCAATAGCTGTTTCCATAAAAACGGCTGAAACGCTGAGCGTAAGTTCCGTCTTCCGAATAGTAATCATCGTCATTACGGTCATCACCATAAAGCTGCTCGTCTGTACGATAGCTTTTTTCTTGTTTTGCGATGTACTCTTTTTGCTCTTTCGCTTTCGTGGATGTGTAATAAACGTCGTCATCCGGTGTAGAAGTAGCTGTTTGAGCTAATTTACCGGTTGAGCAGGAAGCCATCATTAATATGATAACGGCGGCTTCATATATCAGTAATTTTTTCAACATGATGGGTATGTTTAAGAGAATTAAATGTTAGACGACGGAAAGTTGCAATGGTTGCATCGACCTTTTAATAAATTCGAATACATCAGCTAGTTTTATAACTTTGTCGCCTGAACAAATTTCATATAAAAGTACAAAAAATATTCCAAAATATCATATGAGCAAAGGTATAACTAGCAGAGCCGAAGATTATTCACAATGGTATAATGAACTGGTAGCCAAGGCCGATCTGGCTGAACACTCGGCAGTGCGGGGATGTATGGTAATTAAGCCATACGGCTATTCAATCTGGGAGAAAATGCAGGCAGCTCTCGACAAAATGTTTAAGGACACAGGCCATACCAATGCTTATTTTCCGCTGTTTATACCTAAATCATTCTTTACTAAAGAAGCCTCACATGTTGAGGGTTTTGCTACAGAATGTGCAGTTGTTACACACTATCGTCTTAAAAATGATGGAAACGGCAACATAATAGTTGATGAAGACGCCAAATTGGAAGAAGAACTGATAGTAAGGCCGACTTCAGAAACGATCATTTGGAACACTTACCGGGGTTGGGTGCAATCTTATCGCGATCTGCCGATTTTGGTCAATCAATGGGCTAACGTAGTAAGATGGGAAATGCGTACGCGCCTGTTTTTGCGTACTGCCGAATTTCTTTGGCAGGAAGGACACACAGCTCATGCAACCTCCGGGGAAGCTATTGAAGAAGCGGAGCGCATGCTGGAAGTTTATGCCGATTTCGCTGAGAACTGGCTTGCCGTGCCTGTAATACGGGGAATAAAAACGCCTAATGAACGTTTTGCAGGCGCTGTTGAAACATATTGTATTGAAGCGTTGATGCAGGATGGAAAAGCGCTCCAGGCTGGAACCTCCCACTTTCTCGGACAAAATTTTGCAAAAGCGTTTGATGTAAAGTTTACGAGCAAAGAGGGAAAGCTTGAACATGTTTGGGCGACTTCATGGGGCGTTTCCACCCGGTTGGTCGGTGCGTTGATTATGTCGCATTCGGATGACCAGGGCCTTGTTTTGCCTCCTAAACTGGCACCTATACAAGTAGTAATCGTTCCAATTCATAAAACAGACGACGATCTTGCGCGTATCGGTCAATTTGCTGACGGTCTGATTGCAAAACTAAAATCGAAGAATATCTCTGTAAAATATGACGACCGCGACACACAGCGGCCGGGATTTAAGTTTGCCGAATACGAGATGAAAGGTGTGCCAGTGCGCATAGCTTTGGGTGCACGCGACCTGGAAAACAATACAGTAGAAATCGCCCGTCGGGATACCCGCGAAAAACAAACGATATCACAGGAGGGACTCGATCTATATATCGAAAATCTACTAACAGAAATACAACAGAACATATATAACAAAGCGCTTGAGTTCAGAACCCAAAATACCCGTGAAGCAAACTCTTACGAGGAATTTAAAAAGGCTTTGGATGAAACACCTGGATTTATCTCCGCGCACTGGGACGGAACACCGGAAACCGAACAAAAAATAAAGGAGGAAACAAAAGCCACTATACGCTGCATTCCGTTAAATAACAAAAAAGAAGAAGGAGTGTGTATTTATTCGGGAAAACCTTCATCGCAACGCGTGTTGTTTGCACGGGCATACTAGTAATTAATGGACGCTTCTACTGAAAAATACTACCGGGAGCGTATTGCCTTAGCGGAGGATAAAATTAAAAAGGAGCGGAAGTTTGTTAACGGCTATTCATTCCTTAGGCTTTTTATGATCCTTGCCGGCATAGCGTTAACCGGTTTGGCTATAAAGCATGAGAATATTTTGCTTACCGAATTGGCAATAATTGCAACTTTTATTGCGTTTGCAATTGTCGTTCGTGTTCAGGTTACGCATATTAAACTACGTGATTATCACACTACTTTCAGACAGGTTAATGAAAATGAGTTGAACTGTTTAGCGGGAAAAGCAAACAGCTATTCATGCGGTGCAGAGTTTGCAAATGATTTGCATCCATACACATCTGATCTGGATATTTTTGGTAAGAAATCGTTATTCGCTCTGTTAAACCGGTGTTCTACAAGGGGCGCTAATCTTTTATTGGCGAGCTGGTTAAGGAATCCGGCTGAAGTAAATGAGGTTGAAAAAAGACAAGAACTCGTCAAGGTATTAGCTTCAGACGGAGAATGGATTCAGAAATTTCAAGCTACACTGATTTCCGATGAAGCGGAGGTTGATCTTAACCGCTTATTTTCTTCTCTTAAAGCATTTCCGGCTGGACTGGACTCCTGTACCGCAATCTTTGTAAAGTTGTCGCCATTAATATTTTTCATTTCTGCGGCACTTTCTTTTTTCTTCTACCAGGCCCTGATAGTTCTTTTCATTACAGGATTATCCAATATTTTTCTGGTAGTTTATTTTTTGCCGAGAATCGCAAAGGCTTCCAGAATTACCGGCAAGATAAGTTCGGATATGTATCGCTATTCGGGCGCCTTTATGCTGATGGAATCAAATCCAGCTATCGCAGCATTGCTTGCAAAAGGGCTGGAAGGCTCCGGTGCTGACTCAGTAACAGTTTCAAAAGAAGTAAAAAGACTTGCTGCCATTTCTGCGAGGCTTGATGTTGGCGCTATTCCTTTAATCGGGCCGCTCCTTAATATTTTCATGGCCTGGAATGTTCGCCACTTTTCTACACTGGCAAAATGGGTGGAAGAAAATAAGGGATTGCTTCCGGAAGCTTTCGCGGTATTAGCGGAAACAGAGGCATTGTTAAGCCTTAGTGTTTTATATAGAAACCACCCCGATTGGGTTTTTCCAACGGTGGTGTCTCAATCTCCCGCTATGACTGCTGTGCAGTTAGGCCATCCGCTCATTAGAGATAATGTACGTGTTTATAACGATTTTTCGCTTGGAGATACTGGCCATATCGACATCATTACCGGCTCGAATATGGCGGGTAAAAGTACATTTCTCCGAACCATTGGAATTAATGCGGTTTTGGCGTTAGCTGGTGCGCCCGTTTGTGCGCGTTCGATGCAACTTAGCTCATTCCAAGTATTCACTTACATGCGAATTAAGGATTCGGTAAACGATGACATTTCTACGTTTAAGGCAGAACTCAACCGTTTGAAATATCTGTTTCAATACATAAGCGAAAATCAGCATGTATATTTTTTGATAGATGAAATGCTGCGCGGCACCAACTCGGCGGATAAATACAGGGGCTCAAAAGCTATAATTGAAAAACTTATCAGTATGCAGGGGATAGGGATGGTGGCTACTCACGACCTGGAAATTTCAAGACTTGAGGCTACGCATGAAGGTTATGTGCGTAACTATTACTTCGACATCCAGGTTGATAATGACGATATGTATTTTGATTACAAGTTGAAGCACGGAATCTGCAAAACTTTTAACGCGTCGTTATTGCTGAAAAATATTGGGATCAATATAAACAAAATCGTTTAAAACCAGCAGGCCGGAATAATGTTGTCGATTCATGGAAAACGAGCAAATAATCCGTAAAGAATTAGCTGACATGATCAATAAGGGCAATGCTCACGCCACGTTTGAAGATGCCGTAAAAAACATTTCAAAAGAAAACCGAACAAAAGTTCCTGAAAAACTTCCTTATTCCCTCTGGCAGCTCATCGAACATATTCGCATTGCCCAATGGGATATCATTGAATTCTGCAAAAATCCCGACCATCAATCGCCGGAATGGCCAAAGGAGTATTGGGTCGATAATTTGGAACCGACAGATGAGCAGTGGAATAATACTTTAAATACGATACGCCAGGATCGTAACGACTTTCTTGAGTACTTAGCTGACCTGAACAACCATCTCTATAAGCCTTTTAATCATGGAAACGGGCAAAATCTGTTGCGTGAAGCCATGCTGATTTCAGACCACAATGCTTATCACACTGGTGAAATTATTATTTTACGCAGGCTTCTAAACGATTGGAAATAATGGCGGGCTATTTTTCCTTATTAATAGATGATGAACCTGTAACTTTTGAAAAAAACAGGGTAATAGCTATCGAGCCGTCGTTTAATGGCACTAAAATTATTTTACAGGCTTCCCATAGCGAGGAGGAACCGATAATATATTTTAGTAAAGAGCCCTATGAACAAGTCATGAAAGCATATACCTCTTGATGGTCTAAGGCTTAATAGCGCTTTTTGTAATCATCATTGTCGGGGCGGCGGTTATAACCTCCTCCACTTGACGGACGTCTGTTGTTGTCGAATCTGCCGCCCGGTTTGCTGCGGTTGTCGGCTTTTGGATCTGATTTTTTCACGCCTATTTTACGGCCATAAATTTCAATTCCGTCAAGTTCCTGGATGGCTTTTTCAGCTTCTTCATCGTTAGGCATTTCTACAAAGCCATAACCTTTACTCTTGCCTGTTTCCTTGTCTAAAATTAATTTGGCAGTTTCAACTGATCCGTATTCACGGAATGTTTCTTCCAGGTCTGCTTGCGTCATCTGAAACGGCAAACCTCCAATAAAAATGTTCATTTTGTGGGACTAAAAAAGTGTAAGCGAATTTAATGATAAATTGTTTTATAAGATTGAATAAATTTTAATAAAAAGGAAAAATATTTTTAATCAGCTAGCTGTTAAAAATACCGTCGAATAAATATAGCAAATTTGATATTTATAATTTAATCTGTGACATTAGCGATTCTTAACCAATTGTTCAAAATGCAAAATAAAACTTCAGTAACGCTACATTATGTTTTACGTGTCGCTGTTGCCATGTGTTTTATTGGTCACGGAATATTTGGCCTTTTAACCAAGCCGATATGGTTTAATTACTTTGAGGTATTTAATATCGGCCACCATTCAGCTGCTATCTGGATGCCCATAATTGGTTCTTTTGATATACTACTCGGCGTCATAATGTTGTTTTATCCGGTTAATGCAATTGCTGGTTGGCTGATTTTATGGGGATTGTTTACTGCTTTACTCCGGCCTTTATCCGGTGAACCCTTCGCTGAATTTATAGAACGTGCTGGAAATTACGGTGCCCCATTAGCCTTACTATTAATGAGCGGGAAAATATTTCGTTCGCCCGGAGAATGGTTTAAGCCTATAAAAATACCAGATACGAACAGATACGATAAACGGTTTTATTTGTGTTTACGGGTAGGCGCCTTTTTATTACTGGCAGGGCACGCGTGGCTAAATCTAATTGATAAACCGGGCTTATTAGCTCAATATCACTACCTGGGCTTTAACAATGTCGAATATGTTGCACGAATAGCCGGTTTAACCGAGCTGTTATTTTCATTTATTGTGTTACTATTTCCGGTTAAACCGCTATTGATAATTATTCTAATTTGGAAAGTTGGTACTGAACTTTTTTATCCTCATTTTATGCCAGTAGAATGGGTAGAGCGCGGCGGAAGTTACGCGTTGCTTATCTGCTTATACTTGACTTCACCCGCCTTAAAAGTGTCTTTCGATATGTTTAGAGGCAGTATAGACAGCCCGCCGATAGCCAATTAATCATATTTGCATTTTTATTTTTTTTAGATACATTTGACACGTAACACAATTGTTGCAACCAAAATAAAACCATTTCATTTGTGAGTAAAATTTTACCTAAGCGGATTAAACTTAAGGGTCTTTTATGTATTTGTTTTGCTGCATTTTCAATTAATGCAAAAGCTCAAACAGAGGCCGACGCCATCATGATACCGAAAAACTATTTCTGCGTAGGCGGTATGTACAGCTACAGCAGTTGGAACGAATACTGGGAGGGCACTTTTAAGCGTGACAACCAGAACATCGGCACGCTATCGGTTCAAACAGCTGGGGTGATGGCAAATTATGGAATAAACGATCGCCTTAATGTCATAGCTGGATTGCCATACGTTACAACCCGCGCCACGGCAGGGACGTTAGCTGGTATGAATGGATTTCAGGATCTGACCGCTTCAGTAAAATGGATGCCGGTAGAAACGAAATTAGGCAAAGGACTTTTTTCTTTCTATGGAATTGGATCGATCGTATTGCCTTTAAATGATTACGTCGCAGATTTTTTACCGATGTCGATCGGTCTGCATTGCAAAAGTTTTATGGCAAGGGCTATGGTTGACTATCAATTAAATTCGTTGTTCTTCACAGGTTCTGGCCAGTATATTAATCGTAGTAACATTACAATAGACAGGAATACTTACTACACCACAAGACTTATTTATAGTAATGAAGTTGCTATGCCTGACGGGGCTGTATTTAACTTCAGAACAGGCTACAGAAGTCAAAAGCTTATTGCAGAAGCAATTTTAGAGAGCGGCACTACATTGGGTGGATTTGATATCCGCAAGAATGACATGCCATTCCCAAGTAATAAAATGAATTCTACTACAGCCGGCGTCAATTTTAAATACTCCATGGATTTTGGTTTGGAATTTACGGGAGGAGCCAACTATGTTGTTGCCGGAAGGAACGTCGGCCAAAGCAGTATGGTGCATGCCGGAGTTTACTATTTGTTTGACATCGGCAAGAAAACTAAGGAGACGAAAAAAGAAGAAAGCGAAAATTGATTATGAAAAAACGTTTACACTTTAAATATATTGGTTTACTATTTTGTGGCTTAGCTCTGGCGGCCTGTAAAAAAATAGAAGAGAGGGTTGAAAATTACGAACCATTAGCTCCGTCAAACCTTGACGTAGACGCCGACACCTGGAAGCCGGTTTTGTTAAACGGATTTACCGATTTGGCAGTAGCAAACCCCGATGCAATTAATTCCAATGCTTATCTCGCAGATTTAAACGAGATAAAAGGATTCCAAAACAATCTGACGAGTGAACAACGTGAGAAAATTAAATATTGGAGCGCTGGTGCCGTATTACGATGGAACGAAATTATGCGGGGGCTTGTTGCGAAACATAATTTACCGCCATACCAGGGGCCAGATGGTGTTTATCCGGCGCCAAGTGCAGCTAATCCATTTGCTTATCCGCAGTTTCCTTTTTCTAATCCGCCATATGCTGCACGCTCTTATGCTTATGTAAGCGCTGCTCAGTATGACGCTTTGATAGCTGCATGGTACTTTAAGAAGAAGTTTGCCCGGAAGGCACCTTATAAAAACGATGTGTCAGTACAGTCGCTTGTTCCTCAAACTGATTTGCCGGCTTACCCAAGTGAGGATGCCGTTGTAGCGGGAACTGTTGTGGAAATGATTAAACTGCTCTTTCCTACAGAAATTTCATATATCGAAGAAAAGGAGAACGAACAAAAGCTTGCCCGTTTAATGTCGGGTGCCAATACGCGCAGCGACTGGGAGGCAGGAGAATCTTTAGGCAAACAAGTGGCCGCAAAATTTGTGGTTCGTGCCAGGGGTGATCGCGCTGGAGCTGCAATAGGAACGCCAGCAATATGGCAGCAGCTTTACGATAAGACTACTGCAACGGGCGAGACGGCATGGCTTAGCCTGGAAACACCTAAGCGGCCTCCCATGTTACCAATGTTTAGTAAGGTTAAACCTTTTTTATTCGATTCACTTACAGTCATCGCATTGCGTCCTTCTCCGCCACCATCTGTCAATTCAGAAGAGTTCAGGAAAGAAACTGAAGAAGTGTTAAAGTATTCAAAAAATGTAACCCGCGAACATAATGCCCAGGTTGCTTTTTGGGCAGACGGAGTAGCGACTTACACTCCGGCGGGACACTGGAACGCAATCGCAGCTGATGAGTTTGTTAAAGAAAAATATAGTGAAGTTCGTTGGGCACGCAATTTTGCTCTGTTAAATATGGCGCTGATGGATGCTGGTATAGTATGCTGGGATACTAAATATTTTTACTTCAATGCAAGGCCATCGCAGATCGATCCCAAAATTAAAACATTAACCGGCGTTCCGAACTTTCCCGCTTATACATCCGGCCACTCAAACTTCAGCGCTGCTGCGGCCACTGTTTTAAGTTATCTTTTGCCAGACAGAGGTTCGAAGTTTACTGATCTGGCTAACGAAGCAGCTATGTCACGCTTATATGGCGGGATTCACTATCGGGTTGATTGTGAAGCCGGGCTGGCAACCGGAAAAAAGGTTGGGGAATATGCGGTGCAGCGTGGTAAAACAGATGGCGCAAATCTAGGTCATTAAGTTTTAACGTTTTTCAATCAATTGCATCGTTAAGATGTTAATTGTATTGAAATGAGCAATAACCGTCCGCACCGCCACTGGCCAGAGCTAGAATTCGAGAAGTTAAAGGAAACACTAAGCCTTGTACACTTGCTGACCCAGATTGTCGGTAAGATCAGGTTAACGCAAACGCCATGGATTAATCATTCATGGCATGTTCCGTTATATATTAGCGCGACCGGATTTACAACAGCCGGTATACCATTCGATAAAGGTATTTTCCAGATCGACTTTAATTTTATTAGTCATCGGCTTGAAATAATAACAAGTACCGCGCAAAACAAAAGTCTCATATTGCAGTCGGGGTCTGTTGCCGGCTTTTATGAACAGATAATGTCGGCTTTAAGGTCGTCGGGGATTGAACCGATAATCTACCCGGTTCCTAACGAACTCGAAACGGCAATCCCTTTTGAAAACGATGTGGAAGTTCGGTCATACGATGCCCCAGCAATTCATACGTTATGGAAGGCGATGGTGCAGATCAATAATGTATTCACGGAATTTAGAGCCGGATTCAGAGGAAAGTGCAGTCCTGTTCATTTATTTTGGGGAGCATTTGATCTGGCGGTAACACGTTTCTCCGGTAAAGAAGCCCCGAAACATCCCGGAGGCGCGCCTAACATTCCGGTTGAAATTATGCAAGAGGCGTATTCGCAGGAAGTAAGTTCTGCCGGCTTCTGGCCGGGAAGCGACCAGTTTCCTCATCCTGTATTTTATTCCTATTGTTATCCCACTCCGGAAAACTTCAGCCAACAGCCTGTAAAGCCAGATCAAGCCTTTTTTAGTAAAGAAATGGGCGAATTTATGCTAACCTATGAAGCCGTACAACGATCGGACAACCCGCGATCGATGCTCCTCGATTTTCTAAACTCAACCTATGAGGCGGCAGCTAACACAGCGAAATGGGACAGGGAGACGCTGGAATGCAATTTGGAAGGTTTAAAAACATACTCACCCAATACTTAATTTTTATGGCAACTTATCAAACAGCTCACATAATTCTATTCGACGAGCAAAAATCAATCAGAGAGAACCTGGATAAAGACGATGTAATTCATACCGACCAGGTCAATATCGCGATGATTCGTGCTATTCTGGACACCAACAAGATCAACTATACCATTACCAGAAGCAAAGATGAAGTTGCTGACGTAGACGATGACCTTATAACAATTATGTAATTAGACCGGAACCGCAGTCGTTGCTGAATGATTTTTGCGTTTTAAAATCAGCGCGCATATAACCGAAACAATCAGGCCAACCGGAAAAATTTCCAGGTATGTCATAAGCATCACCCCAAGCGGACTTTTATACATTTCTGAATATTGCTTCAGCTCGGCCGTTTTTGCCGCAAGCTCAGCACTTGTTGCACCCTTGGCCCGGGCTTCATTAAGCACGTGCGAAGTATATCTTTCCATAAAGTCGGGTATAAAGACATAATAGTCGACCATCCAAACCAATACGTATACCGTGGAAGAGATAAGCGTAATGTAGAGACCGATTCTAAAAGCTTTTCCAAATGAGATAACGCCGCTATTATACTTATCACGGTAGTTTTTAACGGCGACAAAAATGAGAGAGAATGCGAGGATCATGGACGCATAGCCCAAAAGCATGCTGCCTTCAAAATTGCCTTGCAGGTAACACATGGTTGTTGAATAGATCACCATTGCAGAGACAATTAGTCCCGATATCAGTCCAAAAACAATTACAATTTTTTTCATTTTATTCGTTTTATCAAGCAAAAATGCCGGATCAGTTTAATTTTTCCATCATACTTTAGTTTGATTTTTTAAAAAAAACAGCGTCGAGGAAATAACTAGGCTATGATTTTAAGTCGTTTTGCTTTTTCGATAGCTTGTGTCCTGCGCCGCACATCCATTTTGTCAAATAGCTTGACTGAATGTGTTTTTACGGTACTAACTGAGATAAATAGCTTGTCGGCGATCTCCTCATTGCTCAAACCTTGCGCGATAAGTTGCAGTACTTCAATTTCTCTTTTGCTTATGCCTAGTCGGGCGAGTTCATTTTGGTCTATTTCAAAAGGATCAGGATCGACGAATCTCTCTTTTTCTATTGTCACTATCTCTTTAGCTGGTTTTGTCAACTTAACTGCAAGCCATATTCCTAAACCAGTAAAGATGACGGCTATACCGGCGGTATAAAGTTCAAAAAGATGATTTATCAGGAGAAAATGTAACTCTAGCTGTCTTAAAACAATCAATAGCAACGCAAGTATAAAACCGTAAAAGCTTGCTTGTTTATAATTTGGAAAGTGAAGCAACAATGTTTTAACCTTACGAATCATAAGCCAACCGCATGAATTTTTTCACTTCATCATTCAGGTCTTCAATATACAGCATCCTGAAATGATGATTGTATTGATCATCACCCGGAACCTGTGCTATTTTTTGAAAACATAAATTATCGATATAAGGCTCTTTAAACGGAAAAACGACGTGAACAAAATTTTTTCCCAGCTGAGTTATCCAGGCTATGCGTTTATGCGACCCGGCAACACCGATCATAGTTTTAGCAGGATGTAACGTTATGTTTCCAATCTTCTTAAATTCAGCTACAAAATGATCGAACAACATTCTTGTGTGTTCACTTTTACCAGCGAGAAATTCGTCAACCGTTTTTTCGTCAGTTTCATCGTCTTTTGCCATGTGATTGATCTTTTTCAGTTAACGCTAAGATACGCGGCTAATTGACCGCTGATTGCTCTAATATTTTAAATAATAAGTCAGTAAGATAAAGTTAGTAAATAACCGATTTTTAGGTCAGTTTCGTTTCTGACAATTTTTCAATAAAAGCGTAACATTTTGATTTTCTATTCTGTAAAAAGAAGTATCATTAAAATAATAGTTATATACCTATCTCTTCGTTAGCAAATTTTCATTTTTAGTTTTCGAAATAATAATTGCATGGGTACGTTCTATTAGTTATTTATTTGTCCATCTAAGAAAAAATTGTCTTTATGTATATAGCCATTTTGGGTACCCGTGGTATTCCGAACAATTATGGAGGTTTTGAACAATGTGCGGAATACCTGGCGAAAGGTCTTGTTGAAAAAGGTTATCGTGTAGCAGTTTATAATTCTCACAATCATCCATACCAGGAAAAAGCCTGGTCAGGTGCGGAAATTATTCATTGTTACGATCCGGAAGACAAACTTGGAACGGCAGGCCAGTTTATTTACGATCTGAATTGTGTACGTGATGCGCGCCGCAGAAATTTCGACATCATCTTGCAGCTGGGTTATACAAGCAGCTCTATATGGGGATGGTTGATGCCCAAAAGTTCAATCGTGACCACAAATATGGATGGTCTCGAGTGGAAACGAACAAAATATTCTGACAACGTACGCCGATTTTTATTGTATGCTGAGAAGCTGGGAGTAAAATATAGTAAGCATCTCATAGCAGATTCAGTTGGTATTAAAAACTACCTGAAGGAAAAATACAACGCCGAATCTGATTTTATCCCTTACGGAGCTCACTTGTTTAATGAACCGGACGAGAGCCAGCTACTAGACTATAAAGTAAAACCATTTGAATATAACATGCTCATCGCCAGGCTTGAACCCGAAAACAGCATCGAAATAATACTGGACGGAGTAGCTAAGGCCGATAAAAAGAAAGAGTTTTTAGTCATTGGGAAGCATGAAACAGAGTATGGCGACTTTTTGAAAAATAAGTTTGCAAAACACGCTCATATTCGTTTTATCGGGGGTGTTTATAGTATGGGCAGATTAAATAATCTCAGGTATTATTCAAATATTTATTTTCACGGACACACGGTGGGCGGCACGAATCCCTCACTTCTAGAAGCTATGGCATCCGATAGTTTTATTTGTGCCAATGAAAATCCTTTTAATCATTATATCCTGGAAGACGATTCCTTATATTTTAGTACCGCTGACGATGTCACAATGGTGTTAGATAACTTTTCAAAAGGAGATAAAAAGGCAGAGATAATGATCGCGAACAACAGGAACAAAATATCAAATTTGTATGATTGGGATATAATCACCTATCAGTACGCGAATCACTTCGAAGAAATCTACAAAGCAAAATTTAATCAATCAATTTCATATGGATATCAATAGGGCACAAACAGCTCTATTGATATTACATTTTGATTAGTCATTTCTGGTTGCCGACCCCGCGGGCTTGCTGCTATAGCTAAATGATTTTGAAACTTTCAGGATAATTCCCGTCGAGTTATACAAAAGCTTTCCCTGGTCGACAGCAAGAGCTGCACCCACATTGAAATTGTTTTTTAACGATTTATTAGCCTCCAGGTAACCCGAAAACTGGTTAACTTGTCCAAAGAGAATATCAGCCGGTGGAAGCGGCCTTGGTTTAATTACACCGGTTGTATGTCCTTCCGGACTTGTTCCGAATGTTCCGTAGTTCATCGAATAAGATAACTTTGTTAAAAATGACCAGTCTGCTATCGAACAGATGAATCCTGTGTGAAAAGCAACTACACGATTGTTAATAAACGCGTCGCCTGGAACGGAAGGTAAATCCTGGCGTGCATCTTCTTTGCGGGTAATAAGAGGAGTCCCTATTCCGGCGCCCTTATATGTCCATCCGTCTTGGTAAAAGAAATTATTATAGTAATCCTCGTCACCGGATAAGGTGTGTTTTGAGCCGAACTCACCCGCCTGGTCTTTCGTGTATAATAACTCGAATAAAAAGCTTTTCCATTGGAACGAAGAATTTTCCTGCTCATAGCGCCTGTTATGCAAAGCGATTCCATTTAAACCATCTGCGATGTTCGCCAGTCTTGAAAGTGCGCCAACATCATAAATACTCTGGCGATAAGCAGAAAGCTTAACGGCATTAAAATTATAATCAAAACCTAAGTCGATAGACCCTAACTGGTTGCCAATTTTAGATTTGGGAACACCGCGCCCGCCGTATGACTTCCCAAGTGTTGCATAATAAAAAGTTTCTATCGGCGAAAGCTTGAAAGCTTTTCCCCAGGTTTCAGCTTCACTGCCCCACATGGCTTGATGGTTTACACCCCCGTATAACTGTAAACGCCAGTTGGGCTTGCCGAGACGCATATAAAAGGATAACTGGTTCAGGTATGTCTTCGGATCTGAGGTCCCCATCGGAACACCGCTTACTTCGCGAGGGATATTCACACGGCCAAACCAGCCGTGCGCAAGATTGCCTTTTACTGAGAAAAGCTTCCCGAAAATAGGGATAGCGTAATACTCTGGGATCGAAATCTCGACTTTTGGAATCCCCAAAGCATTGCCGGACATTGAGAAATTGCCGGAACTGAGCGTAGTGTCACCGTTTAAACCCATTACATCGGTTGTTCTTCCGGCCTTTAACTGAAAAATCCAGAGTTTAGCTTTTGCGTACCCCTGAATTAAAGTGAGATTGGAATTTCCACCCACGTTTGCACGGCCCTCGAAGCCCGCGCCCCAGTCAAAAATGCTGGTTTTGGTTGTGTCGTAATCTTTTATGGCGCTTCCGGTGAAGCCAGCAGAGAGTCCATCAATTGGAACGCTGCCATATTTATTTGAACGCATCCAGAAAGGAACATGGTCGCCGGTGATGACAGCTTCCGTTCCAACATTGAATTTTATTTGGTTCTGGGCAAATGATACCGAGTAGCTGACTGTCAGTATATTGAGTGAAAAAAGGAGCTTCTTTAAGTGATTTTTCATAGGCGCGGGCGATGTGAAGCAAATTATTTGTGAAAAAATTACGTTTAAGTGAGAAGATGGTTTGATTAAATTCCACAGTACGTTTTTACGGTAGATGATTTAAACAGTTTAATTTTCAACGTTCTACATTACATATTAGTATATTTCATTAATGGATTTAAAATTATTAATTATTTATTTTAAAATAAATGTAACAAAACCGAGTTAATTTTAATATAAGTACAAAATAAGTTTACGTCATATCTTACCTATGAAAACACGCTACGTCTACTTATTGCGATTTGTTCTTGCCGTCACGGATATTCTGCTTGTGAATATTTGTTTCGTAATAACCTATTATGTCGTAAGTAGCTATGATTCTCCACTTGATCCCGTTTTATACAGGCGTTATCTTGCTGTCGCTAATTTGTTGTGGCTCTTTAGCAGCAGCACCTTTGGTCTTTACAAAGAGCAGACAATCCAAAAGCTCGAAAAAATATACCGTTCAACTTTTCGGAGTATAGTTTTACACGGTTTCGTATTCCTCATTTATCAGCTTTTATCGAACGATACTCAGATATCCACACTATTCCTCGTAATATTTTACCATATAATGGGTGGTGGATTTTTGCTGAGCCGTTTTATCGGAACTGTATTCGAGCAGGTGCTGATTGACCGTTACAAAATCAGGAAGCCAGTTGCAATTATGGATGCAACGGGAGCGGGGATAAGACTTGCAGAATATCTAAGAGATGATAAAAACTTCAATTTTCATGGGTTCTTGGGTGATTCTACTTCCGTTCATACAGATGCGTCGGGCGAAGTTCTCTCCACAATAAGCGATCAGTTGCGTTATGCTGCCGAACAAGGCGTAAAAGAAATTTATGTGCCGTTAACACCAGACCGAATGCATGAAGCACCGAAGCTTTTGGGTGAAGCAGAAAAACAATGTGTCCGTTTAAAATTCGTTCCTGATCTTAGCGGAACCCTTTCATTGCCATTTAGCCTGAACTACATGGATACTTTTCCCGTGATCAGCGTCCGTCGCGAGCCCCTGGAATACATGCATAACCGTTTCAAAAAACGGCTTTTTGACATCGTGTTCAGCCTTGCAGTAATTTTATTCATACTGAGCTGGCTGTATCCCGTTATCGCGTTGTTTATAAAATGGCAAAGCCCGGGCCCGGTTCTTTTCAAGCAATTAAGAAGCGGTCGTGATAATAAGCCTTTCTGGTGTTACAAGTTCCGAAGCATGAAGGTAAATAAAGACAGCGATAAGAAGCAGGCAAGTGTTAACGATGATAGGGTAACCGCTATCGGTAAGATCATGAGAAAAACCAGTCTGGATGAACTTCCACAGTTTTTCAACGTGCTGATGGGAAACATGAGTATCGTCGGGCCCCGTCCACATATGTTGCTTCATACCAAAGAGTACAGCGAGGTAATAAAAGAATATATGGTGCGCCAGTTTTTAAAGCCTGGAATTACCGGATGGGCGCAGGTAAACGGGTACAGGGGCGAAACGAAAGAACGGTATCAAATGCAAAAAAGGGTAGAACACGATATTTGGTATATGGAATCATGGTCGTCAATGCTTGACGTTCAAATTATATTTATGACCATAATCAACGTGTTTAAAGGCGAGGAAAATGCATTTTAGACCCAATCTTTTTAGGGACGCTAAAACGAGTTAATAATGATCAACCAGTTTATTCCATTGCGGGTTACGCTTCAGGTACGACAGTACAAATGCACAGCGGGGAATAATTTTGGCATTTTCTTTATCAAGATAGTCGAAAACTTTTTCGACCAGGGCATTCGCTACTCCCAGGTTTTGAATCTCCCGAGGAACCTCCGTGTGGATCAAATAAAATTTACCGTCTTTAATAAGATAATCCATAAATGCCCGATAACCATTAAAATATAATTCAAACGATCTTTCGGCTTCGTTATTTATGAGCTGGAGAGTTAGGAATTCGTTTTTCATGCTGATAAAGTAAAAGATAAAACTTCATAATAACATGTATAAAATATATTTATGACTTTTAAACTTAAACCATAGATTTGGCACCTTTAATCAGGCTTTATCATATCATGTCAGAGAACTTTGCTGCGAATGTCAGTTATTTAAAAGACGAATTTTCTTCCGAGCTAAAAAATATCCTTCGTTATTGGATTGATAATACAGTAGATGAAGAAAATGGCGGATTCTACGGGCAGATTGATGAAAATAATCAAGTAATAGATGATGCGCCAAAGGGCTCGGTTTTAAATGCTCGTATTTTATGGTCATTTTCTGCGGCTTATAACCTGACAAGCAATTATGAATACTTACTCTTTGCCAGAAGAAGCGCGGATTACTTTCTGAAAAATTTTGTGGATAAACTTTATGGTGGAGTCTACTGGTCAATAAAGGCGAATGGCGATCCACTTGATGCAAAAAAACAAATTTACGCACTTGCTTTTGCTATATACGGCCTCACGGAATATTATAAAGCTGATCGGAACGAGGCAGTGCTAGATACTGCTATTGAGTTATATCAAACCATCGAAAAATATAGTTTTGACAACGAACGTGGAGGTTACTTTGAAGCGTTCACACGCGACTGGCGCTTAATCGATGATTTGAGGCTCAGTGAAAAAGATGCAAATGAGAAGAAAACCATGAATACCCATTTGCATATTCTGGAAGCCTATACAAATCTTTTTCGGGTTTGGCCAGATCTCTCGTTAAAAATTAAAATCGTTGAACTGCTTAAAGTTTTTGGCAAACATATTTTCAATGAAGATTATCATTTGAATCTTTTCTTTGATGAGAACTGGTCAATCAAGTCTGATATTATTTCTTATGGACACGACATCGAAGCTTCGTGGCTATTATTGGAGGCCGCTGAAGTTCTTGAAGATGAAGTGATCATTCAAAATTTTCAAGAATTGTCAATTAATGTAGCGGAGGCTGCAGCAGAAGGGCTTGATAAAGATGGTTCTATGTTTTATGAAATGGATTTTGGTAGCAAACACCTGATTCAGGAAAAACATTGGTGGGTTCAGGCCGAGGCAATCGTAGGATTTCTAAACGCTTCCCAGATCAGCAATGACGACAAGTTTTTTAGTCGATTTTTGAAAGTCTGGCAATTCACCCGGAATTACATTATAGATCATAAACATGGCGAATGGCTGTGGGGAATTCTTCCTGACCATTCTACAATGCCCTGTCAGGATAAAGTTGGTATTTGGAAATGCCCTTATCACAACAGCAGAGCCTGTATTGAAGTGATTAAACGCCTTGGTTAAAGGTTATAGGATTCAAGTTTATGGATGATGAGATGTAATGTCTCATAGTCAATGCCCCCCGGATTTTTACAAACGTGGAGGTATTCGTTTTTGTCAGGTTCAAGACTTGCAATCAGTTTGCCGTTTTGGAATATCTCAAATTTGCAGTGCGTGTCAGAGTGATGCAAATATTCTGCTACCTCAAAATTCTCCGTACGGCTGTCCTGATGAGTGATACTTAAATGAAATCGGTCCATAAACTTCTTTAGCTTTTAAAACAACCATGCATGCTACGCATTTGTTGACATTGACGAAAATATTTAACATTGCCAGTTTCTTAAAAATCTCTTAACAACGATTTATTATCAGCTTAACATTGCCATTATAGTTTCGCCTCCATAGACGATACACTGAATTTTATAGCATGTTAAGAAGACATTTTTTAAGAAACCTTGGTTTGTTAAGCGCGGCGACAACAATTCCCGCGACAGTAATTAAAGCCGCTGAGCCACAATTTGTTTACGGCTTAGGACAACTTTTAATAAAAGGCCGCGTGGCGAGCGGAGCCAAAGGTATTTCCGGAGTAGCCGTTACTGATGGCGTCAACGTAGTTTTGACGAATAGCAATGGCAGTTATGAGTTAACCAGCAATAAAAGCTGTCGTTTTGTTTACATCTCGCTGCCATCGGGATATGAGTTTCCTCATGAGAACAGTGTCGCGAAGTTTTATCAAAAAATCGATCCGTCAAAAAGTACATTCATCGCAAATTTTAATTTAACAGAATTATCTCAATCCGACGAGAAGCATACATTCGTGGTTTGGGCCGATCCGCAAATCCAGTCAAAACACGATGCCGAGCTGCTGCTGGCCAATTCGGCTCCCGATTTAAAGGCCCTGGTTGAAAATTACCGCGGGCAGCTTCTTCATGGTATAGGATGCGGAGATCTGGTGTGGGACAATTTTAATTTGTTTCCCGACTATCAAAAAGCGATTGCAATGAGCGGCCTGCCATTTTTCAACGTAATTGGTAATCATGATATGGACCTTGAGGCGCGGACGGATGAGGGATCATCTGATACATTCAAAGATCATTTTGGGCCAACATATTACTCGTATAATCGCGGTAAAATACATTATGTCGTATTGGATGATGTGTTCTTTTTAGGAGTGGCGAAAAAGTATATCGGATATCTTACAGAGAGCCAGTTACAGTGGCTTGAGCAGGATTTGAAAAATGTTAAGGAGGGCTCCACAGTCGTTGTAAGTTTGCACATACCAACGAACACAGGTCAGCTGCGCAGGGATAAAGAGAAGGTTGATCAAATGGGCGGCACTGTGATCAACCGTCAGCATCTTTATAATCTTTTAAAACCGTATCGTGTACACTTAATGTCGGGGCACACCCATTTTAATGAAAAGTGGGAAGATGGTAATATAACCGAGCACGTTCACGGAACCGTTTGCGGCGCCTGGTGGACCGGACAAATTTGTGGCGACGGAACGCCTAACGGTTATGGTGTTTACGAGGTTAGCGGGAACGACGTTAAATGGTATTACAAAGCGACCGGCCATCCAAAAAATTATCAGTTGAAAATTTATAGTCCCGGGAAGCACAAGGAATATCCGGACGAAGCATGTATTAACGTATGGAATTATGATAAGAACTGGAAGATAGAATGCTTTGCAGACGGAAATTCTATAGGTGCGCCGATCCAAAAAACTGCTTATGATCCATTGGCTGCTGAAACATTATTAGGAGCGGATATACCCAAACCTCGCGGCTGGGTTGAACCACTTTTAACCGACCACTTGTTTTTTATCAAGGTTCCGGCCGGCACAAAATCATTGAAGGTTAATGCAACCGATCGTTTTGGCGAGACATTTACCGATACGCTCGGACTGGCATAAATGAATACCGGGCCTTATTTCAGGCCCGGTATTTATCTTTTCATTACCCGGTCAAGCTCAATTTTCGACTCACGTTCTTTGATCGTGTCGCGCTTGTCAAAAGATTTTTTTCCCTGTGCCAGTGCAATTTCAAGCTTTGCAAACCCACGCTCACTGATAAATAGTCGTAATGGAACGATCGTGTAGCCCCGCTCTTCACCTTTTTCCCGAAGTTTCTTGAGCTCTTTCTTACTCAGCAGTAAAATCCTGTCGCGTTTTTGTTCATGATTATAAAACGAACCATGCGAGTATTCAGCGATATGCATATTTCTTACATATAACTGCTCATCAATAAATGAACAGAATGCGTCGTTTATGTTTGCTTTACTTTCGCGGATAGATTTTATTTCTGTACCTAAAAGCTTAATCCCGGCAGTATAAGTGTCAAGTATGTGATATTCGAAATGCGCTTTTTTATTTCGAATGTTTAAATCATTAGCCATTTTTTCTCTAATATCTGAAGGAACATCCCACAAAATAGACTTTATCAGATGCTTTTGTTATTCCATAATTAAGGCCGGCATCGATATTGAAGTTATCTGAAAAGGAATAAATTATTCCTCCGTCAACGTACAAGTCAGCTTTATTGTTCAGAAAATCATAGGTATAAAATGATTCGACGAACGAAGAAAAGCTTTTTGAAAATTCCTTTCCAAAGGTAAATGAATTTAGTATTTCAGCATGATAGTTTTTGTTCATTTCGTTTCGAACAAGGTCGAATTGTGTTTGGGCGCCAAAGCTCCAGTCGTCAGGTAATTTTAGCGCGAAAGGAAAAACTATACCTCCGTCGACTCCTTCGCTGGTCTTTGATGTCGGAAAATTCACATAAGGCATCATACTTAATGCGGTTTTTCCGCCATCGTTTCCCCACAGGTTTTTCTTCACGCGGAAAGTCATATCGCCGAAACCAGAACTTGATTCGTAAACCTGTCCGCTTGTCGTCGATTTTACTTTATAATCGTTAAAAGGTGAAACGACCAGCTGTATATCTACACTTTTTGTCAAACCTAACTTTACATTCATTTTATTAAAGTCGTTCTCTACCGATTTTAGGTCACCATCTTTATTGGTGGTTGATTTAAAAAGGTCGCTTTCTACCTGGAAATGGCCTGCCGGCACACTGTAAGCGCTCTCTGTCACATCCGGCCGATCGGTCTCCATATCACCCATTAACTGTTTAGGAACAGGATTGAAGAGGGTGTAATGCGTGTTTTCCTGGCAGTTTGCGCCGAGCCCGAATATTGAAAGCGTAATAACCAAGAAATATTTCATCGTATGATCAATACAGGTATGTTTACCTGGTGACGTACAGAGTCAAGAGTCGTTCCAAAAATCCAGTCGCTTAACCCTTTGTGCCCATGCGCCCCCATTACCAGTAAATCCAGGTTGTTAGCGATAACCAGTTTAGCGATTGATTTAGACCGCTTCCCGTACCCAATTAATGCATTGGCTTTATAATCAAGCGCCACCAGATTCTCGCGATACTTTTCCAGATTTTCTTCGTCATTCACTGTTTCTAAATCCATTACATTGCCGCCATGATAATTTGCTCCGGCTGTTTCTACAACGTGTATGAGAAAATATTCAGCATCTGTGCCGCCCTGGGCGAGCGCTTTCCTGATCGTGTTTATATCGTTTTTCGAAAAATCGACTGTAATTCCGATCCTTCCGTGCTTAAAGTGATCAATATCTGTTATTTGCAACGCTTTGCCATGCGGAACACGAACAACCTCCGTTTTAGGTGTGCGGATTAATGGGAAAATAAAAACATACAGCAATAAGAAAACGATTCCCAGGATCATTGGAAAAATTACTAAAAAAATCCACCAGTCATGTGCTGTCGTAGTTAGCCACGTATGTAATTCCTCATACACAAGTTTTACATTCAGCGAAATAATGACTATCGCACTTATCCATGCAAATACCTTTGCCCATGTTTTTATCGCGAACTGTTTCATTTCATATTTATTAGACACGAAATGGATCAGTGGAATTATGGCAAATCCGAGCTGCAGGCTCAATACAACCTGGCTCAATACAAGCAGTTCGCCAAGCGCGTCATCCCCAAAGTAAATTATAGTCATTAACGCAGGGAAAATTGCAAGCAAACGAGTGATTAGTCTTCTCAGCCAAGGTTGGATTCGCAGATTGAGATGGCCTTCCATAATGATCTGTCCGGCCAGCGTGCCCGTAATGGTCGAACTTTGTCCTGAAGCTATCAGCGCGATAGCGAAGAGGGCAGGAGCCAGTGAACCGAAAATGTTTGTTAGCAGTTTATGCGCGTCGGTTATCTCGGCAACTTCATAATATCCATTTTTGAAAAATGCGCCAGCGGCTAATACTAAAATTGCGGCGTTGACCAAGAACGCCAAGTTCAACGCGATAGTCGTGTCAAATAGATTGAATTTAATTGCTTCTCGAATGCTCGGTTCGTTCCGCTCTATTTTTCTGGTTTGAACAAGGGACGAGTGGAGATACAAATTATGCGGCATAACTGTTGCACCAATTATCCCGATGGCGATGTATAAAGCGCTTCCGGACAAGGCAGTAGGTTTAAATCCGGCAGCTACCTCAATCAGGTCTGGTTTAATGATAAACATTTCTACCAGAAAAGAAACGCCGACTACGAAAACCATCGACACAATAAAGCGCTCCATAGTTTGCATGCCGCGATTCATCAGAAAAAGCAGTAAAAACGTATCAAAAACGGTTATAGAAATACCCCAAATCAATGGCAGGTTAAACAACAATTGCAAACCGATAGCCATTCCTATTACTTCTGCGAGATCGCAGGCTATAATTGCGATCTGCGCCAAAATGTACAGTGGAATATTAACTGATTTTGGATAAAAATGCCTTGATGCTTGAGCCAAATCCATCCCACGTACAATGCCAAGTCGTGCGCTAAGTGATTGCAGTAAGAGTGCGATCAGGTTGGACATCAGTAAAACCCAAATAAGTTTATAGCCAAACTGGCTTCCACCAGCAAGGTCTGTAGCCCAATTTCCGGGATCCATATATCCTACGCTTACAAGGTAAGCCGGCCCAAGAAAGGATAAGATTCTTCTCCAGCCAGTTCGGGTATTGGTTCCAACGCTTGCATGAACTTCGCTTAATGATTCTGTGCTCATAATGCTATTAAAATGCTTTTAGCAGCCTCACGGCTAATAGTGATATCTTTTTTGTCGTTTAAAATCAGCAAAACCGAGCCGTCATATTCCAGAATCTCTTTTATTTTAATTTTGCTTCCAAGTGTGAGTCCCGCTTTATCCAAATATTGTAGAAAGACAGACGAATGTTCGCTGACACCTGAGATAACACCGCTTTGTCCAACTTTCATTATAGAAGTTTTAACCAGTTCGGCGACTTTAACTTTCCCGTTTTTATCCGGAATAGGATCTCCATGCGGGTCGGTTTTTGGGAAGCCAAGAAATTCATCGAGACGGGTCACGAGGATTTCTGATTCTATGTGTTCGAGGTCTTCGGCGATATCATGTACTTCGTCCCATTTGAAGCCCAGTTTCTCTACCAGGAAGACTTCCCAAAGCCGGTGTCGTCTCACAATATCGACAGCAGTGTTACGCCCCTTGTCTGTTAATGTAACTCCCTGGTATTTGATGTAATTAATCAGGCCCTTTTTTGCCAGCTTCCGTAGCATGTCTGTAACCGACGACGCTTTAGTGCAAATTACTTCGGCGATGCTGTTGGTTGACACAGCTTTACCTGTTTCTCCGCTCAGGTGATAAACGGCTTTTAAGTAATTTTCTTCAGACTGCGAGTTCATATTTAAGCAAATCTAATAAAATTTTTAGACTTGTCTAAAAATTTTAAATAAATAAAAATATGATTCAAAGAATTATATTTGGAAAATCAATCATAAACTTATAAATGGCATTAGAACTAGACAGAATCGACTTCCAGATACTGAAAATATTACAGGAGAATGGACGTATCACCAATCTCCAGTTATCAACCGAAATTGGCTTATCGCCGGCACCAACATTGGAAAGGGTGAGGAAGCTGGAAAACGCCGGTTTTATTAAAAGTTATCACGCATTGGTAGACGAAGAACTGTTAGGTTTAGGAATTAAAACGTTTATCCAGATCCAGCTGGACTTTCATAAAAATAACACGATACAAACCTTTGTAGACGAGGTGAAGAGCATAAAAGAGATTACAGAATGCCACCACGTTACAGGGCAATGCGACTTCCTTTTAAAAGTTTATGTAAAAGACATTAAAGCGTACGAACGTTTGATTATGGATAAGATCAGTAAGATCAGCGTAGTTAAAACATTCCAGACGATGATGATCATGTCAACCAGCAAGAAGGAACCAGCGGTGCCTTTGGAATATTGAACCCTAAAAAGAGGCAGGTAAATCAGAAGAATGAGACAACTTATTCTACCTGCCAGTCGATTGGCTCTTTGCCGTTTTCCTGAAGGATTTTATTTGTTTTTGAAAAGTGTTTGCAACCAAAGAAACCAAAACTTGCTGAGTATGGAGAGGGATGCGCGGCTTTTAAAATGTAGTGTTTTTTCTCGTCGATCAATTCGGCTTTCGACTGAGCAAACTTTCCCCAAAGAAGGAAGACGATACCTTCACGCTTTTCCGATAGTTGCTTGATCGCCTCGTCGGTAAACTCTTCCCATCCCTTTTTTTGATGTGACCCAGGCTCACCAGCATTAACGGTTAACGTTGCGTTTAAAAGTAAAACGCCCTGATCGGCCCACTTTGTCAAATCACCTGATTTCGGTTGCTTGAAATCCGTAATGTCTTCGCTAAGCTCTTTGTAAATACTTCTTAGGGAGGGAGGTATCGTAACTCCTTTTTGAACCGAGAACGACAAACCATGCGCCTGGTTCTTCCCGTGGTAGGGATCCTGGCCGATGATGACAACTTTTACTTTGTCGAATGGTGTGTGATTAAACGCGTTAAAAATAAGGTTATTCGGAGGGTAAATAGTTTTGCCTTCAGCCTTTTCGTTTTGAAGAAATAGCTTCAGTTTCAGCATGTAATCTTTTTCAAATTCCTGATCCAGTACCTTCTTCCAGCTCTCTTCTAATTGCGATGCCATAATTTATAATTGCTATTTATTTAACGATTAAAATGCGGATATTTGCGCTCTAAAATTATACTATTTAACAAATATTCACATGCCTAATTTTGTTCGGTTAATCATATCGTTTGCGCTTCTCGGAGCGAGTGTCGCACTTTTTATATTTGGACACTGGGGGTGGGGAATCCCGGCATTTTTGTTGGCGATTATTGTTTTCGTTACGTTTTTCTTTAATGAAAATATGCTTATTGCGCAGTATTTTTTAAGAAAAGAAAATATGGAGAAAGCGCAGCAGTGGCTCGATAACATCAAAAATTACGAGAAGCAATTAATTCGTGCACAACACGGATACTACAACCTGCTTATTGGGTTAATTGAATCGCGTAAAGCTCCGATGCAATCTGAGAAATATTTCAAACGCGCGCTTTCGCTTGGAATGACAATGGATCACAACGTAGCTCTTGCTAAGCTTAGCCTCGCTGGAATTGCGATGGCAAAACGAAATAAACGCGAAGCCACAATGTATTTACAGGAAGCTAAGAAAGCTGACAAAAATAAGTTGCTGGCAGATCAGATAAAAATGATGCAGGGCCAGATGACCCAGATGGATAGAACGATAATAAAGGGCGGCTACAGGTAAGTCTCTTACTTGTCGTTCAGATGGTCAAACCTGCTGAAATTATCTGATTCAGATATTTTCGCGATCAAGTCATCTTCGGTGTTGAGACTTTTGAAGCTGAAAAAGCTTTGCTCTGTTTGAATTCGCTTTAGCAGTTGATTGATAAATCCCAGATCAAAATCGTCTTTACGTAGTTTAATCAGGTATTCGTGTTCCGTAATTTCAAGACTTGATGTTTTCATAAAACAGTTTTAGCGACTTCTAAAATAGAAAAAGCCGGTAACATGAATGTTTACCGGCTTTTATCTTTTTGTTAAGTTTTTATTAGCTAAACCAGCTCATCACCAGGTCTTTTGATAAAGAAGGGATTTCCAGTTTGAGCTTTTTGCGCATTCCGCCTAAATCATTAAAAACTTTATTAGGGTTTGCATTTTTCAGATCATCGACGGTATTTATTCCCATCTTATTTAGTACCGGGACCCACTCGAGTGGTACGCCTACTTCCACGAAATCTTCGGGAACCGGCACTTTGGCTTGTTTTTCAGGTCGCATTTGCGGAAAGAACAATACGTCCTGTATGCTTGTCTGGTTAGTCATCAACATAGCCAGGCGGTCAATGCCGATGCCGATGCCGGCAGTTGGAGGCATGCCGTATTCTAATGAGCGTAAGAAATCATAGTCAATAAACATCGCTTCATCATCTCCGCGTTCCATTAATTTCACCTGCTCCTCAAACCGCTCACGCTGATCGAGGGGATCGTTTAACTCGCTGTAGGCGTTTGCTATTTCTTTTCCGTTCACCATCAATTCGAAGCGTTCAACCAAGCCTTTTTTGCTTCGGTGCTTTTTAGTCAGCGGACTCATCTCTACCGGATAATCGATAATAAAAGTAGGCTGGATGTAGTTCCCTTCGCACTTTTCTCCAAAGATTTCGTCGATCAGCTTGCCTTTACCCATCGTATCATTCACTGGAATGTTCAGTTGTTTGCAAACATCACGCAGGCCAGCTTCATCCATTTCGCTTACATCAAAACCTGTATATTCCTTAATTGCATCGAACATGCTGATACGTTTGTAAGGAGCCTGAAAGTCGATTTCCTTGTCGCCAACTTTTACTTTAGTTGTGCCGTTGGTAGCAATGGCAACTTGTTCAAGTAATTGCTCGGTAGTTTCCATCATCCAGATATAATCCTGGTAAGCTACGTAAAACTCAAGCACGGTAAACTCGGGATTATGTGTGCGGTCCATCCCTTCATTCCGGAAGTTCCGGCTAAATTCATATACCCAATCAAAACCACCCACGATCAGCCTTTTCAAATACAATTCGTTGGCAATTCGCATATATAGAGGAATGTCCAATGCATTATGATGTGAAATAAATGGCCTCGCAGTGGCGCCGCCCGGAATGCTTTGTAAAACGGGCGTATCAACCTCAAGTGCGCCACGCTCGTTCAAAAAGTCGCGGATGGTGTTTTTTAATATGGTTATCTTTTTAAATGTGTCTTTTACTCCAGGGTTTACTACCAGGTCGACATATCGTTGTCGATACCGGAATTCAGGATCAGTAACTGCATCGTAAACCTTTCCATCAGCTTCTTTTACGACGGGAAGCGGTTTTAAAGATTTTGATAAAACGGTTAACTGGCTGGCATGAATAGAAATTTCTCCGGTTTGAGTTGTAAACACGTAGCCTTTGATACCAACGAAGTCGCCGATGTCAAGCAGTTTTTTAAACACTGTATTATAGAGAGTTTTATCTTCATCCGGACAAATTTCGTCGCGTTTAATATAAACCTGGATCCTGCCAGTTCCATCCTGTAATTCGGCAAAGGAAGCATTCCCCATAATTCGTCGGCTCATAATACGTCCGGCGATACTGATATTTTTATAGGAGGTTTTATCGCGCTCGTAGTTTGCTTTAATGTCGTCAGCCGTAACATTCACTTCAAATGCTTCTGCAGGATACGGATCAATACCCAGGTTTCTTAATTCCTGTAAAGCGTTACGGCGTAATAACTCCTGTTCGGATAATGCTATACTCATCTAAAAAATTTTTGCAAAAATAAAATTTAACGCCCAAAGTTGGGCGCTTTAATAAAGGTTTTCGATAGAAGTCTAATTAATCAACAGCTTCTTCCTGTTCGTACATTTCGTTAATGACGTCGGAATACTTGTTTTCTATGACTTTACGTTTGGCTTTAAGTGTTGGCGTAATTTCTCCGTCTTCAATCGTAAATGGATTTCGTTTTACCTTAAAGTGTTTGATACGCTCGAATTTTGCAAGCTCAGCGGATAGACGTTTAATGTCCTGGCCAATCCAGTCGATTATTTCCGGCTCGTCAATAAACATTTCAGAGCGCTGGAAAAATTCCTCTTTCAGGCCAAAAGTTTCCTGAAGCGCTTCCTTTGAAGGCGCAACAATCGCTGTTATGTAATCACGTTTATCTCCAACCAAAAAGATCTGCTCAATGCGCTGACTTTTGAGATAAGTGTTTTCAACCGGCGTTGGATAGATATTTTTCCCAAACGCGTTTACAAGCATATTTTTTATCCGGTCAGTGATTTGAAGGTTTCCCTGGTAAAATCTTCCGATATCGCCGGTATGGAACCAACCGTCTTTGTCAATCACTAATTCTGTTTCCTGCGGCTTGTTCCAATAGCCTTTCATTACACAGTGTCCGCGGACAATTATTTCTCCTTCTCCGGTAATAAGTTCGGGATCAAATGTATGGTGGGTTTGTATAGAAACGAATTCTTTAGTTTCTACGTCTTGTATGCCAACTTCAATACCGGGTATAACGCGGCCAACGGTGCCATAAACCTGCCGGTCAAATTCAGTTACCGACATAACAGGTGATGTTTCAGTCAAGCCGAATCCTTCGAGGATAATGATTCCCAGGTTTCCGAAAAACTCTCCGATGTTCTTAGGTAAAGCCGCACCTCCTGAAATCATAAATTTCAACCGGCCACCGGTTTTTTCTTTTATCTTGCTGAAAACCAATCGGTCGGCCAGGTTATGCTTGATATTCAAAAGGATACCCGGTTTTTTTCCAGACTCTTTACTTTCCCTGTAGGCTTTTCCGGTTTGCATCGCCCAGTTGAAGATATCGGCCTTGATGCCACCGTTCGCTGTAGCGTTTTTAATAGCTTTGTCATGAATACGTTCCAGCAAACGCGGAACTACATTCATCACTGTAGGCCGTACTTCAGCCATATTACGGGCAAGAAGTTCCAGGCTTTCCGCGAAAGCGATCTGACACCCCTGTGCGCAGCAAACGTAATAAGTTGCGGTACGTTCGAAAACGTGTGATAATGGCAGGAAGGATAAAAACAAGTCGGTTTTTTCAATTACCGGGATTTGCTCGAGGCAAACTTTCACATTTTCTACAAAGTTGGCGTGCGTAAGCATAACACCCTTCGGGATGCCTGTTGTGCCGGATGTGTAGATCAATGACGATACATCAGATCGCATAATTGCTTCGCGAGTTGCATCGATCTGTGCCTTATAACCCGAAACAGTACGTTTGCCTTCCGTTAACAGATCGCTGAAACTGATTACTCCGGCGTTTATTGAAATTCCTTTGCAATGCTTTTCATAATCGTCAAAGGATGGAATGATACGTTCAAGTTCCGGGCAATTATTAGCGATTTTCAGAATTTTTTTAAATAGAAACGGACTGCCTACCAGGATACATCGCGAGCCCGAATCATTTAAAATGTATTCGATTTCTGATTCAGAAAGAGTAGGGTAGATAGACACGTTAATTGCACCTATTTGTTGTAGCCCCTGGTCATAGTAAACATACTCCGGCGAGTTTTCAATAAGCAGCGCAAGCCGGTCGCCCTTTTGAATGCCTATTTCAAGAAAATATGAAGAAAGGGCGTCAGCATTTTCAAGTGCCGTTTTGTAGGAAATTTCCTTCCACGATTGCCCGGATTTTTCTAATAAAAACGGATGAGATTCAGGGTGAATGGTTTCAACAACATTCCTTAATAGTTTCGGGATCGTTGTGAATTCGTTAATCAGGTTCATTTTATAGCCAGTAATTCTGAACAATATTAAACAATACTGTTATAAAACAAAAGGCCGTTAAATAACAGCCTTTTAAAACACATTGTAATAATTTAATTTATTAAACCGAAAAGCTTTCACCACAGCCACACGTGCGTGAGGCATTTGGATTGTGGAAGTTAAAGCCCTTGCCGTTCAATCCATCTGAAAAATCGAGTTCGGTTCCTGCGAGGTACAAAAATGACTTCATATCTAGCGCCATCCTTACACCTTTATCATCAAAAAACTGGTCGCCGGGCTTTTCTTCGTTGTCGAAGTCGAGATTGTAAGACAATCCTGAACAACCGCCGCCTTTAACTGATACGCGTAAAAAGTATGATGAATCCAGGCCTGCATTTTGTATCAGGTCTTCAATTTTACTTTTCGCTTTATCTGTAACTGTTACCATAATTAGATTTGAGATTTAGAATTTAGATTTGAAATGGGCGCTATCTGCCTGATATCTCAAATCTCATATCTGACATCTTCTATCAGTGATGCGCTTTTTCTTCAACTAACGCTTCTAATCCGTTTTTTACACGGTAGTCGTTAATTGCTGCTTTTATAGCGTCTTCTGCCAAAACAGAGCAGTGGATTTTTACCGGCGGCAAAGCCAGCTCTTCTACGATATCCATGTTGTCAATTTTTACGGCATCATCTATCGTTTTACCTTTAAGCCATTCTGTAGCTAATGATGACGAAGCGATTGCAGAACCGCATCCAAAAGTTTTAAATTTTGCGTCGGTGATCACATGATTTTCATCAACTTCAATCTGCAGACGCATTACATCGCCACATTCCGGCGCTCCCACCAAGCCAGTCCCAACTTTAGAACTGCTTTTATCCAAGGTTCCAACGTTTCTTGGATTAGTATAATGATCGATTACCTTTTCTGAGTAAGCCATTTTATTTACGATTTACAATTTTTTAAATTAATGTTCAACCCATTCAACCTTGTCAAGATCGATACCTTCTTTGAACATTTCCCAAAGAGGTGAAAGATCACGCAAGTGGTTTACAGCTTTTTTTGTTTGCTCAATAGCATAGTCAACTTCTTCTTCGGTAGTAAATCTGCCTAATCCAAAACGGATAGAAGAATGTGCCAAATCATCTGACAGCCCTAAGCTTTTCAATACGTAAGAAGGTTCCAGTGAGGCTGAAGTACAAGCAGATCCTGAGGATACCGCAAGGTCTTTCATCGCCATCATTAAGCCTTCACCTTCCACATACTTGAAAGAAATATTTGCAACATGCGGCAAACGGTGCTCAACGTTACCATTTACGTAACTTTCCTCCATTTGTGTTAATGATGCCTGAAGTTTGTCTCGCAATGCTGAAAGTCTTTTAGCTTCGTCCGCCATTTCTAAACGGCATAACTCACATGCTTTGCCGAAACCTACAATTCCGGGAACATTTAATGTTCCGGAACGCATACCACGTTCGTGGCCTCCGCCATCCATTTGTGCGGTAACTTTTACCCTTGGGTTTTTACGGCGCACGTAAAGAGCTCCAACACCTTTCGGGCCATACATCTTATGTGCTGAAAATGCCAATAAGTCTATCCCGTCTTCCAAAACATTTACAGGGATCTTTCCAACCGCTTGTGTCGCGTCAGTGAAAAATAGAGCACCATGTTTATGTGCGATCGCAGCAATCTCCTTTACAGGTTGGATAACTCCGATCTCGTTATTTCCATACATTATAGTAACAAGGATCGTCTTATCGGTAATAGAGCTTTCAAGCAGATCAAGATCAACCAGTCCATCTTCTTTAACAGGAAGATAGGTAACAGTTCCGCCTAATTTTTCAACGTGTTTGCAGGCATCTAATATTGCTTTATGTTCTGTAACGCAGGTAATGATGTGATTACCTTTGTCTTTATACATTTCAAAAACACCTTTAATTGCAAGGTTATCTGATTCAGTTGCGCCTGAAGTGAAGATAATTTCCTTCTCATTGGCACCAATTAATTTAGCAACCTGCTCACGCGAATAGTCTACGCCTTCTTCAGCAGCCCATCCAAAAGCATGGTTACGGCTGGCCGCATTGCCAAACTTTTGATTAAAGTACGGCAACATTGCTTCCAGAACACGAGGGTCCATTGGCGTTGTTGCGTTATTATCAAGATATATCGGAAGATTCATATCAAAATTAAGTTTTAAAACTATGCACAAATATACGAAAACTTAAACGGTATTAGTCAAACGAATGC
Source organism: Hufsiella arboris (assembly GCF_009834875.1). Taxonomy (GTDB): domain Bacteria; phylum Bacteroidota; class Bacteroidia; order Sphingobacteriales; family Sphingobacteriaceae; genus Hufsiella_A; species Hufsiella_A arboris. The sequence goes on from NZ_WVHT01000002.1 coordinate 174,310, forward strand.
CATTGTAATGTCGGTTTTAATGGTCATCTTTATGCCATATAAGAGCTATGAAGCACATCGAGCATATTGGTATCGCCGTTAAAAGTATTGATGCGGCAGAACTTATCTACAAAAAAATTCTAGGATCATCATCGTATAAACGGGAAGAAATTTTATCGGAAAATGTGCTGACCTCGTTCTTTCAAATAGGAGACAGTAAAGTAGAGCTGCTCGAGTCAATCACTTCCGATGGGCCGGTAGCTAAATTCCTTGAAAAGAGAGGGGAGGGAATTCATCATATAGCATTTGCCGTTGACGATATATATTCTGAAATGAGCCGGTTAAAACAGGAAGGTTTCATTCTTCTGTCGGACGAGCCGAAAAAAGGTGCGGACAATAAATTGGTTTGTTTCATTCATCCCAAGGACACTTCGGGTGTATTAATTGAGCTTTGCCAGGAAATCAGCCAGCCCGTAAATAGCAGAGGTTGAATATGTATCAGTTTTGACTCCACAAGAACTTGAAAATTATTTTTTAATTTTATTTTAAAAAGCTATATTTGCGCCTCTTAAAAAGAAGGAATATCATGAAGGCTGACTTACATCCAAAAAATTATAGATTAGTTGTATTTAAAGACATGTCTAACGACTATGCTTTTTTAACCAAATCATGCATTGAATCGAAAGAATCAATCAAATGGGAAGATGGTAACGAATATCCGCTTATAAAGCTGGAGATCTCACATACATCTCACCCTTTTTATACTGGTAAAATGAAATTGGTTGACACTGCCGGACGTATTGACAAGTTCCGCAGCCGTTACAACAAAAAATAATCATTTTTAAAATATAATCTGAAGTCCCGTTTTCACAGACGGGACTTTTTTTATTTTTGCGCATGACCGTAATCCTTTTTGATGATTCGTCCAGAGAAAGCCTGTTCCCTTTAACTTTTTTACGACCGGTAGCCGAAATACGTGTAGGAATTCTAACCATTGCCGATAAATGGCGAAAATATTTAAAAGCTGACGTTTCCTTTCGGTCTGCAGAATATCTCCAGCTAAAATTTCCTGAAAAGACCAGTGATGACTCTAATCTCTTTATCAACGGTTCAATTTGTCCTGACGAAAATTTGCTGGAAGCAATTGATCAATTGGCTGACGGCGACGTGCTGATCAGCGGCCAAATTTTACTTGCGGCGAAAGCAGAAGGAACGTTCGATGCCAACGATTTTTCATCTTACCATCCAATAACTTACGAACAGGTCTTTACTAAAATTAGTTTTCCGGAGGATATTTTCCGTTTGAATGACAGTGAACTTCGAAAGGATTTTAAACTGTTAACCCATAGCCGCAAGTCTGCTTCAATAAGTTCGACAAATACCATAATTGGCGAAGACATCTTTATAGAAGATGGCTTTGAAGCTGAATGTGCAACCTTTAATACTAAAAATGGCCCGATTTATTTGGGCCGGAATTCACAGGTTTGGGAGGGGACTCATATTCGTGGCGCATTTGCACTTTGTAACGATTCGCAGGTTAAAATGGGCGCGAAAATTTACGGAGCTACAACGATCGGTCCTTTCAGCCGCGTCGGAGGAGAAATAAATAATTCCGTAGTCTTCGGATACTCTTCAAAAGGGCATGAAGGATACCTTGGAAATTCGGTAATGGGTGAATGGTGTAATATCGGCGCCGACAGTAATAATTCCAATCTTAAAAACAATTACGCTGAAGTACGCCTTTGGGATTACAACAGACAAAGTTTTCGAAGAACTGGACTGCAGTTTTGCGGGCTTATCATGGCCGACCACGCAAAATGTGGCATCAACACCATGTTCAACACGGGGACGGTAGTTGGAGTGGGAGCAAACGTTTTTGGTGCGGGCTTTCCGAGAAATTTTATTCCGGATTTTGCCTGGGGTGGCGCTCAAGGTTTCGAAGTTTACACATTGAAAAAAATGTTTGAAACAACTGAGAAAGTCTTTGAAAGACGAAACAAGCCTTTCGATGAAGCTGAAAAGCAACTATTAACAAATGTTTTTGAATTAACTGAGTCATACAGAAATTTTAAATAATAAATAATGAGAAAAAAAATTGTAGCAGGAAACTGGAAAATGAACCAGGATTATCAATCAGGTTTAAGTTTGTTTTCGGAAGTGGTAAATATGGTATCTGATGAAATTACGGGCGATCAGCTGGTAATAGTTTGTTCCCCGTTTATTCATTTAAACAGTCTTGTTCAGTTGAAAAAAGCAGGTGTTAACGTTTTTATTGGTGCTCAAAACTGCCATCAGGAAGAATCCGGCGCCTATACCGGAGAAATTTCCGCGCAAATGCTAAAATCTGCAGGCGTTGAATACGTAATATTAGGTCATTCAGAGCGTCGCCAATATTTCGAAGAATCTGATGAGCTATTATCGAAAAAAGTAAATACCGCTTTGAAAAACGGGTTAAAGCCAATTTTTTGTATCGGCGAAACTTTAACAGAGCGTAATGCATCAATTCATTTTGATGTAGTAAAAGCACAGTTGGAGAAAGGCCTTTTTCATTTAAGCGCTGAAGAATTTTCCAGCATAATTCTAGCTTACGAGCCGGTTTGGGCTATCGGAACGGGTTTGACTGCTACGCCTGAACAAGCCCAGGAAATTCACGCGTTTATCAGAAAGATCATCGCGGAGAAATACGGACAGCAAGTTGCCGACGATACAACGATACTTTACGGAGGTAGCTGCAATCCGAAAAACGCGAACGATTTATTTTCACAGGCCGATATCGATGGTGGTTTAATTGGAGGAGCTTCATTAAAGTCGCGCGATTTTACGGACATTATCAAGGCTTTGAATTAATTTCCATACCCGCTTAACGCCGGTTTGATTTATTTGCGATGGAACATTCGGAGAATATAACATCTCTGTGTGTTCCATCGTTGTTTTAACAAGGTTTGCAAAATCTCTGGTGTTGCGGGGAGCTGTACTTTTTAAACTATATCACAAATACTTAATTAACAGATGAATTATATAGAGCTGGTTTTTACGCTGCATAATGGTGAAGACTATCAGAAGGATTTACTCATTAACTCACTCGGAGAACGAGGCTTTGATACCTTCGAAGAAACAGAATCGGGATTTAACGCTTATGTGCCCGAAAGCGACTTTAGTAAGGAAGATATAGATGATATTCTTGGTTCATTTCAAGGCGTTATTGATGCCAGCTTTGAGGTCAATAAAGTGCCGCATAAAAACTGGAATGAGATATGGGAAAGCAATTTTCAACCGCTCATCATTGGAGACAAATGCTATGTAAGAGCGACATTTCACGAACCAAGGCCTGAATTTCCTTACGAAATCATCATTGACCCGAAAATGGCTTTTGGTACTGGGCATCATCAAACCACATCGTTGATGATGCAGTTTTTGCTGGAAGAAGATGTTGTCAATAAATCTGTACTTGACATGGGCTGTGGAACAGGTATTTTGGCAATTTTGGCTGAAAAGCTTCAGGCCAATGATCTGCTTGCTATTGATTACGATCCGGTATGTTATGATAGCACGTTAGAAAATTGCTCGTTAAATCATTCTTCTTATATCCGGGCACTATGTGGTTCAAAAGAAGTGATTCCTGAACGGAAATTTGATTTGATTCTTGCCAACATAAACAGAAATATTCTCCTCGACCAGCTTCCTGCATACCGTGCCGTGTCTGATTCTGGAACGGTATTGCTAATGAGCGGTTTTTATGAATCTCCTGATTTAGAGATTATAAAACACGCTGCCGAACAAATTGGTTATCATTTTACTTCTCATAAAACGTTTGATAATTGGACCGCGGCGAGATTTATTTGTAACTAGTCTGTGATATTTATCTAAACTTTATTAACCTTTAGATAATTTTCATTAATTTTCCATTTTATATGAATTTACACTTTATTGCTATCGGTGGAAGTGCGATGCATAATTTAGCTATTGCATTAAAGAAAAAGGGCTTTGTGATAACAGGCTCTGACGATGCGATCTATGAACCTTCGGCATCCAGACTTTCGAATTACGGATTGTTGCCTAAGGAAATGGGTTGGTTTGAAAATAATATAACCTCTGAGATTGATGCGGTGATTTTAGGTATGCATGCCCGGCCTGACAACCCGGAACTTCTTAAAGCTCAAGAACTCGGTATTAAAATTTATTCCTATCCGGAGTATGTATATGAGCAATCAAAACATAAGAAGCGCGTAGTAATTGGTGGCAGTCATGGTAAAACAACGATAACGTCGATGATTATCCATGTTTTGAAGAATTGCAATAAAGAATTCGACTACCTGGTAGGAGCACAATTAGAGGGTTTTGACACGATGATCCAATTGACGGATGCTCCAGTAATTGTGATTGAGGGCGATGAATATCTCTCATCTCCGATTGACAGGCGACCAAAATTTCATTTATACCACGCTGACGTTGGTGTAATCAGCGGAATCGCGTGGGATCATGTGAACGTATTTCCAACCTTCGATAACTACAAAGAACAGTTTGATATTTTTATAGATACCATCGCTGAAAATGGTGCACTGATATTCTGTAAGGATGACGAGGTGTTGAGTGAACTGGTAAAATCGAATAAGTCAGGTGTTCAAAAAATTCCATATAGCGTTCCTGCTCACGAAATTAAGGATGGTGTAACTAAATTAACGTGGAATAACGAACAAGTTCCATTGACCGTATTCGGACAACATAACCTGTTAAATTTAAATGCCGCCTGGAACGTATGTAAATTGTTGGGTATCGGTGACATTGATTTTATTACCGCGATAAAAACGTTCAAGGGCGCGTCAAAGAGACTCGAAGTAATCGGTAAAAACGATGACTCAATAATATTTAAAGACTTCGCACATTCTCCTTCAAAATTGAAGGCTACGGTTAACGCAGTAAAACAACAGTTCCCTAACCGAAACCTTATTGCTATAATTGAACTACACACGTTTAGCAGCTTAAATAAAAGTTTTATAAGTGAATATTATGGTTCACTCGATTTGGCAGATGAGGCTATCGTTTTCATTGATCAGTCGACTTTCAGGCACAAAAATCTTGAGCCATATGACGAAAATGTCGTCCGAAAGTCATTTGGTAACAATAAGTTAAAATATTTCAACGATGCTAAAATATTGGAGGAGTTTTTGAGTTATATTAATTTGAAGGGTAAAAACTTGCTTCTGATGAGCTCAGGCAATTTCGGCGGTATAAATCTTAACATATTGGCCGATAATCTTTTAAAACACACACACACTTAATATTAATAGAATGAAAACGCTAGGAAAAAAAATCAGGCTTTTGAGGCATCAAAAAGGATGGAGTCAGGAGGATGTGGCGAAACGGTTAGACATATCCATTCCTGCATTTTCAAAAATCGAAACAGGTATCACTGATGTAAACTTGTCTCGTTTAGAGCAAATTGCAACATTATTCGAAATGAATGTTGTACAGCTGCTAACTTTTAATGATACCGAAGAGCAAGAGAAGTATCAGTCGGAGTTAGAAACGTTAACCACCAAATTACAAGATCGAGAAACAGAAGTAATTTCATTACAGAAAAAAATCATCGATTTGTATGAAGAACTGAGACATACCAAAGTACTTGCTTAAATAAAGAACTCCGTGTTGAGCGGAGTTTTTTATTAAAACTGCTTACGTAATGTTAAATGTTTTTTTCCGAACGTGGCGCCGGTGGCTTCATGTATGGCTAGCATTTTGTCATTAAAATTGCCTACCCACGATAATTCAAGCTCTTCGTACTGCTTTAACGGCAAAACATATTCTTTCAATTTTATAAACATGGCAGATTCCAAACCATGTTTCTGAAAATCTTGTTTTGTTCCCATCACGATCGCACGCATCCGAGATACGCCTTTCCAGCGGTAGTAAAGAAATTTCAATTTCTCAATTATTCCCAGTTTTCCTTTTAGAGGTTTAATAATCTGGTTAGCATCAGGAAGAATGATTACGAACGAAGCGGGCTGCCCGTTTACATAGGCAAACCATATAAGCTTTTCGTCCATGATGATTTTCATTTTCTCAAAGCTCTCCCTTATCGTTTTTTTATTAATGGGAACAAAGCTTTGAAAGTCCTTCCATGCATCGTTATAGATCTCCATGAAATCATCTGCAAATTTGTCTATTTGCTTTACGTCAAGGTGCTTGAATTCGTAGCCAGGTTTCTTTGCAACCCATTCGGCTATTTTGGTGAAACGTTCCGGAAATGGCTTATTGACATCCAAATGATTGGTTATCTGCTCATATAAGGTTTCAAAACCATAGTCTTTGAAGAATTGATAATAGTATGGAGGATTGTAATTCATCCCAAAAGACGGGTGTGTGAATCCTTCAACCAACAGACCCCAGAAAGTATCATTCTCTCCGAAGTTAATCGGGCCGTCCATGGCTTGCATGCCATTTTTTATCAACCACTCTTTTGCCGTATCGAATAACAAGAATGCTGCTTCCTTATTATCGATACATTCAAAAAAGCCAATTCCGCCAGTTGGCACCGGGTTTGAATAAGCCTTTTCGTTATTTATGAAGGCGGCGATCCTGCCTATCAGTTCGTTTTTATCGTTTTTTAAAATCCACCTGGTGATTTTACCGTGCTGATGAAAGTTGTTTTTTGAAGGATCAAAAACTGCTTCAACATCATTTTCAAGCGGCGACACCCATACCGGATCGTTTTTATATATTTTTTGAGGAGTTTGAAGAAACTGCTTTCTTGTTTTTTTATCTGAAACTTCAACGATTGTCATGCTTTGCAAATTGGAACGGCTAAAATAAAAAAAGCACCCGGATAGGAGGGTGCTTTTTTTATGCAATTCTTTAGTTAATAATCGTCGTCGTCGTCATAATCGTTATAATGATCAAAGCCACCACCTCCAATTTCGTCCATTTCCATATCCATATCATCGTCATCATCGTTCTGGAAACGCTTAGTCGGCTTATCAGCTGTCTTTTCTGCACCTTTATCAATTGGCAGCGATTTTTTTGTTGTAATCTTTTTGTCGGTCTTTTTTGGTGTTTTCATGAAATCAATTTTTCAAGTTATTTCATCTATATAAAAATACTAAGATTTTAAAAATTTCCGTTTTTTAAAAAAAAATAAAAGTTTGATTTTTCGAGCGTTATGTCAGCAAATTTATAAGAAATCAGACGCCGTAAAAATCGAAATTAAAATTATTCAGAAATATCGCCGATTTCGTTTTCTGGCTTGTCTATGTCCTTTAATTGTGGCAGCTCAGCGATTGAATTAATTCCGAAATAATCCATAAAAAGTGGGCTGCTACTATATAACAGAGGTTTTCCGACCGAGTCTGCTTTTCCACTGATACTAATCAATTCTTTTTCAAGAAGTTTTTGAATTGTATAATCGCAGTTGACGCCTCGTATTTGTTCGATTTCAAGTTTTGTGATTGGCTGGCGGTACGCAATGATCGCTAAAGTTTCCAAAGCGGCCTGGCTTAACTTTTTCTTCGCGCGATGCGCCTGAAGCTGATTAATGACCGAATGGAATTTATTCTTTGTGAGAAATTGGTAGCCCTTGTTCAGTTTAGTAAGCTCAACAGGCATACTATTGTCGGCATATTTCTTTTCAATCGTATTAATCGCTTCCTGGACAATATCGTATTCGATGGTACTTTCCGTATAGCTGGCTAGTATCTGCTGTATTTCTTCGATACTGATGCTTTGATCCGAAGCAAAAATTACCGCTTCGATTTCTAACTGTAGGTTATTCAATGTTGTTGAATTTTGATCCCAAATGTATTTTAATTCTTAGCAGGCTTCAAAATATTAATTAAAGAAATCCGTAGGAATTTTTTTGTCGTAAGTAATCCATATCAATTAAATCAACTAAATAATTAATTATGGAAAACTTAACTAAAGCGGAAGAAATCGTTAGTCATGATAATAGTGACTTTCTTACCGCTAACGTTCAGCGACGCTCATTTATTAAATACGCGGGAGCTGCAACTGCAGCCGTTGCTTTAATAGCTGCTGGCTGTAAAAAATCACACGATGGCAATAACGGTGCAGAGGCTTACCTTGGCCGGGGCGATACCGGCATTTTAAATTACGCCTATGCTTTAGAGCAGTTGGAAGCGGCGTTTTACACTCAGGCAGTAGCTTCGTTTGGTGGTGATAGTTCATGGACAGTGGCCGAAAAGGCATTGATCACGGATATCCGTGATCATGAAATAGCTCACCGCGAATTTTTCAAGACGGCTCTCGGAACCAATGCTATCGGTTCATTAGAAGTAAATTTTGATTCGATCAATTTCAATAGCAAGGCTAATGTACTTGCTACAGCCAAAGCGTTTGAAGACCTGGGCGTTTCCGCTTACAACGGCGCAGGGTACCTGATCGAAAACGGAGATTACCTCACGTTGGCCGGAAAAATAGTATCGGTTGAAGCGCGACACGCGGCTTACATCCGCGACCTAATCAGCAACGGGTCATTTGCCGGTGCAGATGTGGTTAATCCGACAACCGGTTTAGACACTTCGCGCTCACCTCAGGAAGTTCTGGGTATAGCCGGTGCTTACATCAAGACAAAAATAAATGCTAACGATCTTCCATCTTAAACTAACAAGACATGAACTTATTTAATATAATCGACGAAATCGAAAATGTTGACCCGGAATTCCAGGACAGAATCAGTCCACGAAGGGCAGCGATAAAAAATATTACATCTTTTGGCTCAAAAGTAGCCGTTGCCGCTTTGCCGTTTGCCTTTTCAACCTTATTTAAAAAAGCTTACGGGCAAACCAGCGGAACCGCAGTAAACGATGTGTTAAACTTTGCGCTAACGCTGGAATACCTTGAAGCCGAGTATTATGCTACCGGTGTCTCAACTGCCGGATTAATTCCTGCCGGTGCAGGCGCGACTGCTTTGGCTCAGATTGCGAAGGATGAAGCTAACCATGTTGCCTTTCTGAAATCGGTACTTGGTTCGGCCGCAGTATCGAAACCGACATTTGATTTTACAGCAAAAAATACTTTTCCTGACGTGTTCAGCAATTATCAAACGTTTTTGAAAGTTGCTTTGGCATTCGAAGATACCGGCGTGCGTGCATATAAGGGCCAGGCTGGTAATTTAAAAGGAAATAAGGTTGTTTTAACGGCTGCTTTAAATATCCATTCGGTTGAAGCGCGCCATGCATCACACTTGAGGCAAATGGTTGCAGCGAATGTGAGCGGAGCTTCGGCGCTTAAGCCATGGATTGCTTATACCGCTAATGGAAATGACACCGGAATAGCCGCTGTAAATCCAGTTTACGCGGGTGAACAAAATACAACACAAGCAAACGTCAATGTTACAGGATTTATGGGAGCGAGCGGGAATATTTCGCAAAGCGCCGCGGCTGAGGCATTTGATGAGCCGCTTACAAAAGATGCGGTGCTCGCCATCGCCGGACTTTTTATAGTTTAGTAAATAGTTGGTGGTTGAAAGAGCGGAATTCCCGCTCTTTCTATTTATTAATAACTGATTACCTGTTCTTCGATCTCGATAGGAACATCTCTCCATCGGTATTGCTGATCGCGAAGTTGTGGTTCAAAGCCGGCCTCTTTAATCGATTCCTGTATTCCTTTTGCTGTGAAACGATGTGGCGCTCCTGCTGCTGAAACAACATTTTCTTCAATCATAATTGAACCAAAATCATTGGCGCCACCATGGAGGCAGAGTTGGGCAACCTGTTTTCCCACAGTTAACCATGATGCCTGGATGTTTTTAATGTTTGGTAGCATGATTCTGCTTAAAGCAATCATCCGGATATATTCGTCGCCGCTTACGTTATTTGTAATTCCGCGAAGCCTTCTTAATAAAGTTCCATCATCCTGGAATGGCCAAGGGATAAATGCCACGAATCCTTTTGAACTTTCGGGTTTTTCTGATTGAACCTGGCGTATCCAAACTAAATGTTCAAACCGTTCTTCAATAGTTTCCACATGTCCGAACATCATGGTAGCTGAAGAAGGTAAATCCAGTTTGTGAGCGGCACGCATTACGTCGAGCCATTCTTGCCCTCCGCATTTTCCTTTTGAAATAAGCCTGCGAACACGATCGTTCAATATTTCAGCTCCGGCTCCCGGAAGAGAATCAAGACCCGCTTCTTTCATAGCTTTCAACACATCGTAATGCGACATGCCTTCAAGTTTAGAAACGTGGGCTATTTCGGGAGGGCCTAGAGAATGCAGTTTTAGTGTAGGATAAAGTTCTTTTAGTTTGCTGAAAAGATCGGTATAAAAGCTAAGACCGAGATCGGGATGGTGGCCACCCTGAAGTAAAAGCTGATCTCCGCCATATCGGAATGTTTCCTCTATTTTTTGCTTATATGTTTCAATATCAGTTATATAGCTGTCTTCATGACCAGGGCGCCGAAAGAAGTTGCAAAATTTGCAATTCGCGATACAAACGTTGGTGGTATTAACATTGCGATCAATTTGCCAGGTAACTTTGCCATGAGGAACCTGTTTTTTTCGAAGCTCGTTGGCTACGTACATCAGTTCGGCGGTCGCAGCGTTTTTAAACAGGTAAACGCCTTCTTCCTGCGAAAGGAAATCAAAGTTCAAGGCGCGGTTAAGCAGCTCGGAAATATTCATCAGCACAAAGATACTTAGTGTAATTGTTATTTAAGAAGCAAAAGCGTCATCTAAAAGTTTAAACTTGTCGCCGTCAAAAAGGCCCTTGTCGCTTAGTTTTAAACTAGGTATCACAAGTAAAGCCATGAACGACAATGTCATAAATGGAGATGAGAGCGTCGAGCCGCATTCCTTTGCCATCAAATCGATCTCGGTGTATTTTTTTGCAACCTCATAACCATCAGCGGTACTCATAAGGCCGGCCACGGGTAACGGTAAAATGGAATTCTTTATGCCGGTTACGCAGCTTACACCTCCTTTGGCTTCAATAATCAGATTTACAGCTTCAGCAATACTTTCATCGTCAACGCCTACAACAACGATGTTGTGACTGTCATGTGCCACGGAAGATGCCAGAGCGCCGGTTTTTAAGCCGAAGTTTTTGATAAACGAGATAGCAGCCGGGGCATCATGATACCTGTTGACCACCGCGATCTTTAAGATATCATTCTCCAAGTCAGTTTGTACATAACCGCTTTTCGCAGTTAATTCGAACTCAAGCCTATTAGTGATTAATTGTCCGTCAAGTGCTTCGATGACTAATGTTTTCTTACTGTCGAGATCGGACGCAACGCCAAAATCAAATGGCTTTTTGGTTTTGCAATCGAAAAAGTTGATTGGTTCAGCTTCAGTTGTATTAATCAGGCTTTCGCCGTTTTTTGCTACCAGCAAGCCGTCAATATAGGTCTCAAGTGTTTGGAAATGAGTAAGATCTTTTACTAAAACAAAATCTGCCGGATCCTTTGGCTGTAATAAGCCGATGTTCAATTTGTAATGCTTTACGGGATTTATGCAGGCCGCTTGCAAGATTTTGAAAACGTCAACTCCTTTTTCAACTGCACGTTCACAGAGCTTATTTATATGACCTTCAACCAAACTATCAGGATGTTTGTCATCGCTGCAAAACATTATGCTGTCCGGAAAATCGTTCAGCAAATTGATCAGTGCCTCGAAATTTTTAGCAGCGCTTCCTTCACGGATCAGAATCTTCATTCCAAGCTGTAGTTTTTCTAAAGCTTCAACTTCCGTAAAGCATTCATGGTCTGTACTTATTCCGGCTTCAATGTATTTTCTGACCTCATCACCTTTTAATCCCGGTGCGTGGCCGTCGACTGGCTTATTGTATTTTTTTGCCGCGGCGATTTTCTTTAAAACTTCGGCATCGCCAAATAAAACGCCGGGATAATTCATCATCTCAGACAGGTATTTAATCTCGTCGCGCTTTAGTAAAGACTCTACATCATCGGGATTAAGCTCGGCACCAGCCGTTTCAAAGACAGTTGCCGGTACACAGCTGGGAGCGCCAAAATTAAATTTAAAAGGAACGGTTTTGCCGTTATCAATCATAAATTCCACACCTTCCATTCCGCAAACATTGGCAATTTCGTGTGGATCACTTACTGTTCCGACAGTGCCATGCACCACTGCCAGTCTGGCGAATTCCGAAGGAACCAGCATCGAACTTTCAATATGGACGTGAGCGTCTACGAAACCAGGTAAGATAAAAGGGTGGCTATCATCGATATCATCGCTTAGTTTTTCAATGCGTTCGATCCGTTGGTTTTTAACGATGATGGTTGCCTGGTAAATTCGTTTTTGCGCGATGTCGACCAGGTTTCCGGAAATTGAAAAGTCCATATGTTAATTTGAGGCGATAAAATTACTTAAAATTAAATTTCCGCAAGTTGCCTATCAATTTCCACTTTCATCAAAATATATAACTTTGCTGCTCAAAAAATTTATAACCAACATATTCCATGGTTAAGTTTAACAGATTTACACTTGCTAACGGCTTGCGCGTTTTAGTACACGAGGATAAAACCACGCCAATGGCCGTTGTCAATATACTTTATGATGTCGGCGCGAGGGATGAAGATCCGGAACAAACCGGTTTTGCCCATTTATTTGAGCATTTAATGTTCGGCGGATCTATAAATATTCCAAGCTACGACGAGCCTCTTCAACGCGTTGGCGGCGAAAATAACGCCTTTACCAGCAATGATATAACAAATTATTATGTAACACTTCCTGCAGTGAACCTTGAAACAGCTTTTTGGCTCGAAAGCGACCGTATGCTAAATCTCGCGTTCAGCGAAAAAAGCCTGGAAGTTCAGCGAAACGTAGTTGTTGAGGAGTTCAAGCAGCGCTATCTGAATCAGCCGTATGGCGATGTGTGGTTAAAGCTTCGCCCGCTGGCTTATAAAAAACATTCTTACCGTTGGGCTACTATCGGCAAAGAAATATCACATATCGAAAATGCCAAAATTGAAGATGTAAAGGCATTCTTCAAAAAGCATTACAATCCGCAAAACGCGATTATGGTTGTAGGCGGAGATGTGAACACTGAAGAGGTGAAAACACTGGCTGAAAAGTGGTTTGGCGGTATCCCGGCAGGAGAGAAGTATCAGCGTGATTTGCTTAAGGAAGACCGGCAAACCGAGCCAAGATATGAAACGATAAAAGCAAAAGTGCCGATTGACGATCTTTATATCGCGTTTCATGTGCCGGCGCGAATCGATCAAGGGCACTATGAGTGTGATTTGATTTCGGATATTTTGTCGAGAGGAAATTCTTCCCGCTTACATACATCATTGGTAAAGGAGCAAAAAATATTCAGTGAAGTTCATGCCTATCAAACCGGAAGCCTGGATGAAGGATTGTTCATTGTCGAGGGGAAGCCATTGTCGGGAATTGATATCCATGATGCAGAGAAAGCTGTTTGGAACGAGTTGGAGAAATTAAAAAATGAACTGGTTCCGGAAGATGAACTTACCAAAGTGAAAAATAAAATGGAATCGACCATGGTTTTTTCTGAGATGAATTTGCTTGACAAAGCCATGAACCTCGCCTATTTTGAGCTGTTAGGAAACGCCGACGGATACAATCACGAAACTGCCAAATATCTAAAAGTCGACGCAACCGCTATTCAAGACCGCGCTAAACAAGTATTCAGCAAGGAAAATTCCTCGACACTTTATTATCTAGCCGAAAATGATTAACAGAACCGAAGCTCCTGCATTCAGGCAGGTTGAACATATAGAATTTATAGAAGCAAAGCCGATTGAGTTTTCAAATGGCCTGAAAACCTTTGTCGTTAGCGGCGGTGAACAGGATATTTTGAAACTCGAATTTATCTTCAAAAATGTAAACTGGGATTACAGCAAGCCTTTGCGGGCATCCGCTGTTAATTCCATGCTTACCGAAGGAACTTCCACGCTTACGGCTTCGCAAATTGCCAATCACGTCGATTATTACGGCGCTTTTTTACAGACTGAGAATAATTACGATTTTTCCTCAGTTATCGTTTATACATTAAATAAGCACCTTGAAAATATCCTGCCGGTAATCAAAAGCATTGTGACTGATTCGGTTTTTCCGGAAAAAGAATTGCAGATTTTTAAACGCAATCAACGCCAAAAATTAAGCGTAATGCTTGAAAAGAATGATATAGTTGGAAGGCGCACTTTCAGTAAAGCGATTTTTGGAGATACACAATACGGGCACCAAACGGAAGCATTTGAATATGACGAGTTAAGCCGTGAAAGTTTGGTCGATTATTTCTCAAATTCATACAAACCGGCTAATTGCACATTGCTGGTTTCAGGAAAAGTGGAAGATGATGCAATCCGTTTACTTGAACAATTTTTCGGTAAGGATAATAGCAGCGAAATGTCTGAAACAAAAATTAGCAGCCATTTTCCATTGGTTACCCGCAAGGAAATCTATATAGAACGTCCTGATTCGATCCAGTCAGCTATCCGGATCGGGAAAGCGTGCATTAACCGGTCGCACACCGATTTTGCTGGTTTACAAGTTCTGAACACCGTTCTGGGAGGATATTTCGGCTCGCGCCTAATGGCGAACATTCGTGAAGATAAAGGCTTTACTTATGGAATCGGCTCGGCATTGGTTTCCCTTGAACAAAGCGGTTACTTTTTCATCGCCAGTGAAGTCGGAACTGACGTTTGTCAGGCTGCATTAACAGAAATCGAGAAAGAAGTTAATTTGCTGAAAGCCGAAAAAATTTCGGATGATGAGCTTGGGCTGGTTCGAAATTTTATGCTCGGATCGCTGCTCGGCTCGCTGGAAAATGCTTTTTCTCACGCCGATAAGTTTAAGAATATTTACTTCTACGGCCTTGATTACGGATATTATGACCGTTATATTCAGACCATCAAAACAATTACGCCGGAGAAACTGATGGAATTGGCGAATGAGTATTTGAATTTTGATGAGTTTGTGAAGGTTATAGTTGGGAAGAACTAGGAGGATATCATGTTAATTGGTAAGTTATTAACGCATGTATAGTTCAATTTTATCTTAGTTATTTGCTAATCTCTTAGGCGAAAATTAACTCATTCTAACATTTGGAAAAGCAAGTGCAGCATTTCAATTAAAGTCGGCCCTGTGCTTTGCTCATACTACGCAATGCCTTAACCACCTGGCCGGTATCCGCTTCGCCCAGGTTTAAAATGGTTTTATAATGCTGCTATGTTGGTCGACTAACTTTAATGATTGTTGGAAATTTGAATTTTAGTCCCGATCGCAGCGGTTACCCACAACGAAGCATGGATTTGCGCGGATGTGTGAGGAGTAAAAGCGCAGAGCGGGAACAAACAATAATAGGTGATATGACTTTGCGCTTCAAATTCTACTGTTTACAAATTGGTAACTAAAAATCTTTTCGTTACCTATATCACATCGATGTTAAATTATACCATGTATTATGTAATTCTGCAATCATCATTTTCAACTTTTAAATAACTTTCTTATCTTTGCCCGGCAAATAATAGTTCCTAAAACGTATTTGCCATGCAACTTGATCCCGAAAAATTCGTCGCTGAAGGTCTTACATACGACGATGTTTTATTAGTCCCGGCTTATTCTGAAGTTTTACCACGTGATGTTGATACCAGTACGTATCTCACTAGAAAGATTCGTCTGAACATTCCGATTATCTCGGCTGCAATGGACACCGTGACTGAAGCAAAACTCGGGATCGCGATCGCGCAAGCCGGTGGTATTGGTATTTTGCATAAAAACATGACCATCCAGCAACAGGCGGAGGAAGTTCGCAAAGTTAAGCGTTCTGAAAGCGGCATGATCCAGGATCCGGTAACATTGCATGAAAACTCAACTGTTGGCGACGCTTTCAAAATCATGCGTGATTTTAACATCGGTGGCATTCCGGTAGTTGACGACGCGAATAAACTAACGGGAATATTAACAAACCGCGATCTTCGCTTCCAAAAGGATATGACGCGTTCAATCCGTGAAGTGATGACGAAAGATAACCTGATCACCGCGCCAAAAGGAACTACTCTTACTCAGGCAGAGGAAATTCTGCTGGACACCAAGATTGAAAAGTTGCCAGTCGTTGATCAAAACAATATCCTGATCGGACTTATCACTTATAAGGATATCCAAAAAGTCAAAAATTTTCCTAACGCCTGTAAGGATGAGCATGGCCGTTTACGTATTGGAGCCGCTGTTGGGGTAGCTTCAGACAACCTGGAACGCGTTAAAGCGCTGGTAAAAGCCGGAGTTGATGTGATTACGGTAGATACAGCTCATGGGCATTCGAAGGGCGTTGTAGATATGGTTAAAGCTGTTAAGCAACTTTTCCCTGATCTGCAGGTTATAGCAGGTAACATAGCAACTGCAGAGGCAGCGATTGCGTTGGCTGACGCGGGTGCTGACGCTGTAAAAGTCGGAATCGGGCCAGGTTCAATTTGTACAACGCGTATCGTGGCAGGAGTAGGGGTTCCCCAGTTATTTGCCGTTTACGAATGCGCCAAAGCATTAAAGGACCGTGGAGTTCCGGTTATTGCCGACGGTGGTATCAAACAAACAGGCGATATTGTAAAAGCAATCGCGGCCGGTGCCAGCACGATTATGGCAGGTTCCCTGTTTGCTGGAGTGGAGGAGTCGCCGGGCGAAACGATTATTTATGAAGGCCGTAAATTTAAGTCATACCGTGGCATGGGATCTATTGAAGCCATGCAGCAGGGCTCAAAAGACCGTTATTTCCAGGACGAAACAGATGTAGTAACTAAACTGGTTCCCGAGGGAATTGTCGGTCGTGTACCATACAAAGGAACACTCGCTGAAGTTATATTCCAGTACCTGGGCGGATTAAGAGCCGGAATGCACTATTGCGGAGCCGCTAAAATTGACGAACTGCAGCGTGCAAAATTTGTGAAGATCACCGCAGCCGGAATGCGCGAAAGTCATCCGCACGATATTACGATTACTAAGGAAGCACCGAATTATTCGAGGTAAGCAGTTAAGTTTTTCTAAGATCAAAGCCACTTATTTGTGGCTTTTTTTGTGTAGCAAATTTTTAAAACAACTATTTAAATTAGATTAACAAATTTTAGAATTTTTTAATAAAACATATTTTCTTAAAATAATTTTAATCTAAATGAAACGATTGTTATTTTTTTGTTCTGTTTTTTTAATAGCCGCTTGTAAAAAGGAATATTTTTCTAACGATAAATCAGACCCCGCAGGTATAGAAATATCTTCAGTTACTTTTCCCTCTTTTATAAAAAGTTCATGGAGAAATGTACTCGGGGGTAAAGGTTTAATTGAATTTGAATATAAAATAGAAAACGACTCTACAATTAATAATATACAGGATAGTCTGGAGATTAAAGATATAAATGCTTATAAAAGAAATCTTAAAAGTGGTAAATACGATATTACATTGAAACCTAAATGTTATGGACTGGCAGATACTTTTCTCAGGTTCGAAGCGACTTTAAAAGGGTTGTCTGTTACAAAAAAGGAGGCAATTTCCCTTACGGTAACAACCAACGACGGACTAATTACAATAGATAAGGATTACGTCAAAGATGGAACTATTCCAACCTTTAAAGAAGAAGGCGGCTCTAAAAATTTTAGGCTAGGCTTAAGTAGTGGGTTCTATTTTCTCTACGTAAAGGGCGGAACAAAAGGGGCGTTGTCTTTTAGATCAACAGCAATAGATCAAGGCTATAAAAAAGCAGTTTCGGTGAAAAAAAATAATCACTACAACCTGATTGTTAATAAAAAGGATGCAACTTCAATCGAAGTTTGTTTTGGGCCATTTGAATATCATGATCAGGCAAAAAAGCTTCTTGTAACTATAGACGGTGGTCCGTATGTGTTGACAAATTTTAAGAAAGCAATTTTTGTGGCGGCGGATGAGAATGGATCGATTTTAAGTTCAGCGGAATTTACAACAAAGTCACAAATAGTAAAACTGTACTCTAACGGCGATTTTTCAAAGGACCGTTTAAATATTTTTAAAATAGCTTTTTCAAAGGAAAGCTTAAAACCTATAGTAACCGGATTTATACAGATAAAAAAAGGGAGTATACTTGAAATGGGTAAATCATACTTTTTGAAAATGGCTCCAAGCGGAGGGCAATTTAAAGTTAGTATGGCAAAACAATCTGTTTTTGAAAAATTAATCATCTCTACAAATAAGAATTCTCAAAATTTCGATTTTATACCGGATTCAACTTCTCTTAAAATACAGAATTATTCCTATAGTTCTGATAGTAAATTATATCTGCAGGTTAAAAAGAATAATATAACTCAGTATGATTTTTTCGACATCCAAAAAGGTTCAAAAAATATCATTATAAATCCAGACAAATGTTCTAAAACTCCAGTTCAGAAAACTATTATGATGGGAGGAACGGAGTGTGGCGTTTCAATTTATGCACGACCAAACAAATTATATAATGATGGTTACAGAGTCTATGAAGGAAATACCATGGGAGATCGGATCGATATATTTATTCCAAAGGAGAAATTCGAAACGTACGCAGTGTTTATGAGCTGCATAAAAAATAGCCTAACTTATATCAACACTTACAATAAGCCAGAAATACCTTCGAGCTTTATTCCAATTAATGCATCTGCGAAAATTGGCGGAAGCTACCTAAGCGATATTGATATAAGTATAAAAGGAACTTACAGCTACTATTCAGCCTTTTTTAATAATCAAAGTTTTTCACTGAACATCTTATCACCGTCAACAGCAAAATATTTTAAATACAAACTTCCTGACTTTTCTAATTTTTTTGACGCATTTACTTATAATTCAACAGATCTGAAATTTTCGGGCTTGTATATTTATGAAAAAGAGAATTTCAATGAACGTAAACTTAATGACTTAAGTTCTGATTTCGACATGTCTTACAATCAAAAGATCATAATCTACTAATCAATTTAAAGGGATTTCCAGTGATGTCTAAAGCCTACAAATTCAACAACCTCTGGTACTCATCTATAAAAAGTCCGACCTCATACCCGTCCATCAACGCATGATGAACATGTATTGAAATGTTCATCATGACTTTTCCATTTGTTTTAGTCGTTTTGCTAAAGGATATTTTAGGACAACTGTCCTTGTACTGAAAGTTCCGGGCATGTGATAAGGAAGTAAATTTAATCCAGGGCAACGCGGAAAAGTGGATAACATTTTCGCCGGCGCCCGATCGTTTTAATCCCTCACTATTCTGAACCCGTATTATTTCATCTGTTGCCAATTTCTTGAAATCGGTAAAATCAGGGTGGAAATCGATAAATGAAAAGCCAAACGTACCATTGGGCCGGTTAATTGTAGCCGAAGCATGAACCTCATCATATTTCCAGACTTCGTCGTCGATGATTCGGTAACGAAAAGACTCAATTGCATTTGCAGCGGCGAGTGCTTTGTGCAGATATAAAATAAAAAAGGATTCACCTGACTCCTTTGAAAGTTGGTAAGTTCTGGTGCAGTCCATTTCAACACAGACGCCAAAAAATGGTTCTTCAAATGTGTTGAAGAATTGGAAGTGGTCTTTCCTGTTCCAGGTTTGAAGGTCTAGTTTTGTTTTCATGCGTTTAACTTGACAGTGAATTCGGAGATGGTTTCCAATGGGTAAAACTGCGGATGTTCAATAGTATGTTCAACAGCTTCGTGAAGCCAGGTAGTGTGATAGGGAATATGTACCCCGTGACCGCCTATAGCAAGGACAGGAAGTATATCCGATTTTAACGAATTACCTACCATAACAAACTCTTCGGGTTTGCAATCCAGGTGCCTGATCAATTTGGCGTAATCCTTTTCGCGTTTATCGCTCATGATTTCGATATGGTGGAAATAATGGGCCAACCCAGATTTCTCAAGCTTTCTTTCTTGGTCGAGTAAATCGCCTTTTGTAGCAACGACCAGCTTGTATTTTCCGTGCAGCGCTTTTAGTGCATCTTCCACGCCCTCTAACAACTCGATGGGTTTGTTGAGCATAGCCTTTCCAAGTTCAATCGCCTTACTAATTACTTCCGGACTTGCTTTGTGTTCAGTAACGGTTAAAATAGTCTCGATCATGCTCAGCATAAAACCTTTAATACCGTAACCATATAAAGGAAGATTAGCGATTTCGGTCCGATAAAGCTCTTTTGCAGTGCTGTGTCCCGGAAGAAAATCTTCCAGCAACAAGCAAAATTGTTCTTCTGTCTCACGGAAATAAGGTTCATTTACCCAAAGGGTATCGTCAGCATCGAAGGCGATAACGTTGATATTATTAATCATGTTTCTGATTGAATGTGCAAAAATAACGTTATCGAGGCAATAGACAGTTAGATTGTAATTACAAGTGACATGAAAAAGAGCTCTTTCAATTTTTATTTGCCATTCCAATTTCACTTTTTATATTTGCCTACCAAATCTATAGGGTATGTCTGAATATAAAAATCTAAACGTTCAAAATGAGTGTTGTTGCTGCCGATAACGATGCACAATTAACTCACTCATTCACAACTTAACCACTAACAAACTAATGAAAAAAACTAAGTATGATCTGAAAATTATACTACTGATCACTTTTAGCCTTATCAATCTCGCTGCTTTCAGCCAGGGTAATAATCTAATCCAAATTTCCGGAACGATCATAGATCAAACAACAAAAGAGCCACTGGCGGGCTCAACCGTAACTATTAAAGGAACTGTAGCCGGCACTTCAACAAACGATAAAGGCGTTTTTGTTTTAAAGACCAGGGCTCAATACCCATTTACATTGGTTATTTCCAGTATTGGCTACCAGCGCCAGGAATTTGAAGTGAAAAGTCCGGAATCAAAATTGAATTTCGAATTAGTTACACAAACGCAGCTCGGGAAAGAAGTGGTTGTAACTGCTTCGCGTGTTGAGGAAAACATCCTTCGATCACCTGTTGCCATTGAAAAACTGGATATCCGCGCCATCCGTGAGTCCCCGGCGCCAAGTTTCTACGATGCACTTGAAAATGTGAAGGGAGTGCAGATGACCACCTCAAGTCTTACTTTTAAAGTTCCTAATACACGCGGATTCAACATTCCGAACAACTTTCGCTTTATGCAATTGGTTGACGGGGTTGATATGCAAGCCGCAACTCTGGGGGTTCCTCTTGGAAACGCGATCGGTCCAACGGAACTCGACATAGCTAGTGTTGAAATTACTCCCGGTGCTGCTTCCGCTCTTTACGGAATGAATGCCATCAATGGTATGGCAAACCTGTTAACGAAAAGTCCTTTTCTTTACCAGGGATTAAGTTTTTACCAAAAGACTGGTGTAAATCACGTTGATGGAAAAGACCATGATCCCGGCGTTTTAACCGAAACCGCTTTTCGTTATGCTAAAGCTTTCAACAACAAATGGGCGTTTAAAATTAATGGAAGCTATATGCAGGGAATTGATTGGATATCGGACACTCGCCTGGATCAAAATCCAAATAATCTGAAGTCTGCAAATCCTGCTTATCCTGCATTAGACGGTCCAAATAACATTGTTTTCGATGGCTGGAATAAATATGGCGATGATGCCCTGGCAGGGAGTAATACAGTTTCACTAACAGGTTTAACAATTGACGGTAAAGCCAACCAGACATTAACAGTTGGACGTACCGGTTACTGGGAACGTGATATTGTAAATCCGAAAGTCGACAATCTGAAGTTTGACGCTGCATTGCATTATCGTGTTAGCGACCATGCCGAATTATCTTATTCATACCGGATTGGCAAAATGGATGGTGTTTTCCAGCGTGGAAACAAGGTCCAGCTCGATAATGTGATCGTACAAAATCATAAACTGGAATTAAAAGGAGATAACTTTCTTGTGCGCACTTACCTGTCGCTTGAAAATACCGGTGATTCGTTCAACGTAAAGCCAATGGCGGATAACATGGATCTTTACAGCGGAGGAAGTGGCAGCGCATGGTCTACAAAGTACAAAAACGCCTTGAACGCTTACGCCACAGAAAACGGAGGCGCATTAACATCAGCTAATCTTGCTGCAGCAACCCAGTACGCACGCCAGATTGCTGATGCCAGTAGAGTTGTTCCGGGAACGCAGGCTTTTAACGATCTTAAAAATACCATCAGAAATATCAATAACTGGGATATCAAATCAAGTACAATTCCCGATGCGCCGGAGACTGGTGGAGCTGCTTTAATTCAAAAAAGTCGCATGTTCAACGCGGAAGCGCAGTGGGATTTGTCTAAAAAAGTAAAGATTTTTGATTTATTAATCGGTGGCGATGCGCGGGTTTATGATGTTATTCCCGACGGCAATAATTTCGTTGATTTCTCCCGGCCAATAGATCAGCGTAACAAGCCCCTGGCAGACGGCAGCTTTGGTGACGATGTAACTTACAAGAAGTTCGGAGCATTCGCGCAGGCCACAAAAACCCTTTTTGACGAAAAATTGAAGCTTTTTGGCTCGCTGCGTTTTGATTATAATCCTGAATTCGATCCGAAATTTACTCCGCGTTTAGCTGCAGTCTTCTCGCCGGTTGAAAACCATAATTTCCGTGTTACTTTCCAGCAGGGCTATCGTTTTCCAGCCTTATTTGAAGCGTTATCTTATGTGAATAACGGTCGGGTAAAACGAGTTGGAAGCTTGCCTTACATTAATGAAGGCCTGGGTTATCTCGACAATAGTTACACACAATCATCGGTTGTAAATTTTAACGCTGCGGTTAAAGCCGCCGGAAACACAGATGCAGCCGCACTTGCAAACAAAGGCTTACTTCAGGTTGCTAATTTGCCTGACGCACGTCCTGAAAAAATCAATTCATTCGAGGCTGGTTACAAGGCCATTGTTTTGAACAATAAACTCGTAATTGATTTAGACGCATATAGCAATCGTTACAGCGGTTTCCTTGGACAAGTTCAGGTGTTTGTGCCGAAAGGTGAAACGGTAGGATCGGATGCGGCTGTTATTGCGATGGTTGACCGTAACCGGGATGCTACAGTTGCGAGCGGCGGAAATGCTGCAAGCAATGGACAGGATCGTTATCGTGTTTATACAAATGCTAAAAACGATTATAACAACTACGGATCGGCATTAGGAGTTACTTATAATTTCTATAAGAAATTCACTGTCGCCGGTAACGTCAGCTTCAACAAAATGAAGGAAAATGAGAGCAGCGATATATTTGTAACAGGATTCAATACGCCGGAATGGTCGACAAATTTATCATTCGGAAATCGCGAAATCGTAAAAAATCTTGGTTTTAGCGTGGTTTATAAATGGCAGGAATCCTTTTTATGGGAAAGCCCTTTGGTTACAGGAAGCGTTCCTGCAATCCACACGTTTGATGCGCAGGCAACGTTTCGTTTGCCAAAATATAAAGCATTCATAAAGGCTGGCGGAACTAATTTGCTGAACAGACGATATATACAGTATGCCGGAGGCCCGACGTTGGGAGGTTTATATTATGTAGCAATAACGTTCGACGGCCTGTTGAACAGATAATAATTTATTAGGTGGTGAATCGGAGGCCTTGTGCCTCCTTTTTTGTTTTTTATGTCCTGAATTCTTCATATTTGTTGAATGAATTCAGTTTGTATTTTTTGCGGAGCGAATTTCAATAATGATCCGGCTCTTGCCAATGCCGTTGAAAAACTGGCTGGCTGCCTGGCAGATAACCAAATTACCTTAATCTATGGCGGCGGGAACGTGGGAGTGATGGGCTTGCTGGCCGATGCAGTGTTAAAGCGAAACGGAAAAGTTGTTGGTGTAATTCCGCAGTTTCTGGTAGATAAAGAAGTTGCACACACCGGTTTATCTCAATTGGTCATTACCCAGAACATGCACGAACGCAAAAAAACAATGGCGGACCTTTCAGACGGCTTCATAATGCTTCCCGGAGGATTCGGTACGCTTGAAGAGTTTTTTGAAGTGTTAACGTGGCTGCAATTGGGTTTGCATAACAACCCTGTAGGAATACTTAATTTGAACGGGTATTATGATTTTTTATTGAAACAGATGGATGTGATGGTTGAAAATCGTTTTCTCAAAAGAAATAACAGGGAACTTGTTATCAATGAAACTGATCCGGAAACACTGGTCGCTAAAATGTCCGGGTTTGTTGCAACGCCTGACGATGTATGGTTCCGAGACCGGAACCTCACCTAAACTTGTTCGCCATCAATTGGCCCGTAAAATATCACCCAGGTGGCAAAATCCGAACTGAAATCCACAAAGCGGTGATCAATGCCAGCAGGAACAAATAACACATCACCGGGCAGAAAACTAGTTAGTTTGCCATCATTTATAAAATTACCGCTTCCGCTGATAACGATATAAATTTCATCCTGCCTGTGGGCGGTTTGCAAATCCTTTTCATTGGGCTTGTAAATTTCAACGGACATAGTTCCATGTCTCATAACACGATGAAACAAGCGATCCGGAAGCTTATCAAGCAGTTCCAGCGAGTCTTTAAGGCTGGCTTTCATGCTTGTGATTCTTTTTCTTCCATTAACGCTAAATAGGCACCACCCGGATCCTGAATTACAGAAAAAGCCATTCCGGGTCCACAGCCTTTTATTTCTGTTAATTGCTTTTCGCCAAGATCCGTGCACTTTTTTAATGCGGTTTGCAGGTCTTCAACCGTTACATAATTTAACCATTGAGACGGCAGTTTTTCATTTGTGCCTTTTTTATGGCAGATTCCAGTTACCGGTTCTGCTGATCTCTCATTAGAAATCAGATAATCGGCATAGCCGCCCATGTCCATCTCGTTTGATTTCCAGCCTATAACCTGGCAGTAAAATTCTTTGACTTCTTCAGCGTTTTCAACTGTCAGATCAACCCACTTAAATTTTCCGAATTTCATTTTTAGTTTGGCTTATTATTTTACAATTTACCCGTTATGAAAATCAAAATCAAGTTAATAGCAGCATTGCTTTTCCTATTTTCTATCTCAGCACAAGCGCAAAAAAACAAATTGAAAGTTATTGACACCCATAATGATGTTATATCCAATCAGCTAACATCTGGTAAAGATCTCGCTAAAAATGAAGGTGAGCAATTCGATCTCGTGAAGGCAGGAAAAGGCAAATTAACTGGCCAGGTATTTTCTATCTGGAGTGACGAAACAGGTAATTTTAAATATGCCAACCGGGAAATCGATTCCCTGTACGCACTTATTAACCGGAATCCTTCTAAAATTAAGCTTGCAAGAAATTCTTCAGAAGTAGAATCCATTATATCTGATAAAAAGATGGCTGCGTTGATCGGGGTGGAAGGCGGCCACATGATAGACGACAATCTGGATTTTATAGACAGTCTGCAAAAACGCGGAATGTGTTACCTTACCTTAACCTGGAACAACAGCACTTCATGGGCGACATCCGCGGCTGACGAAGTGAATAAAAAAGATCTGCCGCATAAAGGTCTATCCGACTTCGGTAAGCAAGTCATAACCCGTTTAAATATATTGGGAGTGATGGTTGATATTTCTCACGTAGGCGAACAAACTTTTTATGACGCGATCAGCGCTTCAACCAAGCCTGTAATTGCTTCGCACAGCAGTGTTTTTAAGCTTTGTCCGCACCAGCGAAATTTGAAAGATGATCAGCTCAAAGCCATAGCCGCTAAAGGCGGCGTCGTCTTCGTTAATTTTTATAGCGGCTTTATCGACAGTACGTACAACAGGAAACTGCAGGCATTTTTTAAGGAACACCAGGCGGAAAGAGATTCATTATCGAAGCTATATCCGCAATCCCAGGCTGAAGGCGTATTGCTTAAAAAGCATCCGGCCGAATATGAAAACATGCGTCCGCCGTTATCGCTGTTGGTTGATCATATTGATTATATCGCGAAACTGATCGGCGTGGATCATGTTGGAATAGGAGCCGATTTTGAGGGGGCTGAGTCGTATCCTAAAGAGCTTGACGACGTATCGGATTACCCTAAAATCTTCAAAGAGCTGAGAAAAAGAGGCTACTCAAAATCTGACATAAAAAAAATAGCTAACCAAAATTTCCTCAGGGTTCTGAAAGCAAATACCGGCAGCTGACAGACCGAAAGTGTGAAATATAATGTGATAGAAACTTTGGAACAGGTCTTTTATTTTTACCGGACACATTCAGAATGTGATAAGGTTTAGGTAAAAGGGGCGCGCGAGGCGCCCCTTTTTTTGTTACATTGTATTTTTACGATCACAAATGGAACCTATAACCAAACGAATAAATTCTGTCGACATCTTACGTGGAGCGGTAATGATCATCATGGCGCTTGATCATGTCCGTGAGTTCTTTCACGTAACCGCTATGACACAGGATCCGCTGAACTTACAAACGTCTACACCGCTGTTGTTTTTTACCCGCTGGATAACTCATTTTTGTGCGCCAATCTTTGTATTTCTTTCCGGCTTGTCGGCTGGTTTGGTTTCAAAAAAGAAAACACGGCAGGACACTGCGCGATTTTTAGTGAAAAGAGGCTTATGGTTAATTGCTGTTGAATTGGTTGTGATTACTTTTGGTCTTACCTTCAATCCCTTATATAATATCCTCATCTTCCAGGTAATCTGGGCAATCGGATTAAGCATGATCATATTGAGCTTGCTGCTGCGAATTTCCACGAAGTTGATTCTGCCGTTTGGACTGCTGCTGATTTTTGGGCATGACCTGTTAAATTTTTTGACGACGCCATCGGAAGGTATTGGCGACGCATTGCTAAAGATATTTTTTACTGCGAAGGGATATTTTGTTCCACTTACAGCCACAAGAGGATTGTTGTTCCTTTACGCAGTGCTGCCATGGACAGGAATTATGCTGGTCGGTTTTTCTTTGTCAGACTGGTATTCAACGCTTGATTTCGAAAAACGAAGACGTTATCTTTTATACACCGGGTCTGCGGTATTGCTTTTGTTTATAATTATTCGCGGAATTAACCAATACGGCGATCCTTCTCCATGGAGCATTCAAAAAGATTCATTGCGAACAGTCTTGTCATTTGTAAACGTTAGCAAATACCCGCCTTCTTTGGATTATACGACCCTAACGATCGGTACGGCACTCATTATTCTTTCATTGACAGAAGGAGTAAAGAGCCGGTTTGGCAATTTTTTATCAGTGTATGGCAAGGTGCCTTTCTTTTATTACGTGCCGCATTTTTTCATTATACACGGTTTGGTGGTAATATTTTTCTTTTTAAACGGCTATGCGGCAAAGGACATCGTCCCTAAGAATAATCCATTTTTGTTTCGCCCGGACGAATTTGGTTTTAATATCTGGATAGTTTACCTGATATGGATGGGTGTGGTTTTAATTCTTTATAAACCATGTGTTTGGTTCGCTGGTTATAAGCAAAAGAACAGTGAAAAATGGTGGATCAGATATCTTTGATCGCTATTTGTATTCACTGAAATATCTGATAGATTTGAGCTCTGTTTTTCGAAAGCCGGATTTCAGAAACCAATTATAGTCGTTGCCTTAACGCAAATTTTTAAGAATGAGCAAAGTTTTTCAAAACTCCGACCTCGCCATTGCGGATGTTTTTGAGTCGGCAAGTATTATGCTTGGCGGCTTTGGTTTATGCGGCATACCAGAAAGTTGTATAGCTGCCTTAGCACGTCACGGTGTCTCGCAGCTGACATGTATTTCAAACAATGCTGGTATCGATGATTTCGGTATCGGCATATTATTAAAAGCCAGGCAGGTTAAGAAAATGATCTCCTCTTATGTTGGCGAAAATGCCGAGTTCGAGCGCCAGCTTCTTTCCGGCGAACTGGAAGTCGATTTGATACCACAGGGAACATTGGCGGAGAGGATACGGGCTGGGGGAGCCGGAATTCCGGCTTTTTATACCCCGGCAGGCGTGGGAACAGAGGTTGCCAAAGGAAAAGAAATCCGTGAGTTTAACGGGAAATTGTACCTTTTAGAATATGGCCTGACGGCCGATTTTGCATTTGTCAAAGCCTGGAAGGGTGATACTATGGGCAACCTGATCTATAAGGGCACGGCCCGTAATTTTAACCCGATGATGGCCACTGCCGGGAAAATTACCATTGCCGAAGTAGAAGAACTGGTTCCCGCCGGAACACTAGATCCAAATGAAATACATACTCCTGGTGTTTTTGTACAACGAATTTTTATCGCCGATAAGAACGAAAAACGAATAGAGCACCGAACCATTCAAACCGAATCACATGCTGGATAAATATCAGATCGCTCAGCGCATTGCCAAAGAAATTAAACCCGGTTCATATGTAAACCTGGGAATCGGCATTCCGACATTAGTAGCGAATTATATACCTCAGAGCTGGAACGTAACGTTGCAATCCGAAAATGGCTTGTTGGGAATGGGGCCGTTTCCCACAGAAAATGAAGTAGATCCCGACCTGATCAACGCAGGCAAGCAAACCATCACAATGTCGGTCGGAGCCTCTTTGTTCAGTTCGGCGGATAGCTTTGCCATGATCCGCGGAGGCCATATTGATCTGACAATTTTAGGTGCTATGGAAGTTTCCGAGAACGGCGATATCGCCAACTGGAAAATTCCCGGTAAGAAAGTGAAGGGGATGGGTGGGGCGATGGACTTGGTTGCCTCGGCAAAACATATTATTGTGGCCATGCAGCACGTTAGCAAAGATGGCAAGTCTAAATTATTGGAAGAGTGCACACTTCCCTTAACGGGAATTAAATGCATTCAAAGAATTGTTACCGAGTTAGCCGTCCTGGACGTTTTGCCGGAAGGCGGTTTTAAGTTGCTGGAAATAGCGCCAGGTCATACCGTTGAGGATGTTAAAAATGCAACGGAAGGAAAATTAATTATTCCGGATAACGTTTTAGAAATTGAGCTGGATTAAATTAGGTATTTTCGGCGTTGCTAAATAAAGAACGATTCACTTTATAAGATAATTGAAATGAAATTAGTTTCCTATAAAACCGACAATCAGGAACATTTGGGCTTTTGGTATAACGGGCACATCTACAACCTGAATTCCTGCAATCATGCAATTCCCGACTCAATGAAAAAATTTTTGGAGGGTGGGGAAGACCTTATGGATCGCGCGAGACAGGTTTTATTAGAAGTTGAATCGGGGCAGTTGACCCCTCGCGAAGAGGTTTTTTATGAGTTGCAGGCGCCGGTTCCTCAGCCATCATCTTGCCGTGATGCCTATGCATTCCGCCAGCATGTTGAGGCAGCCAGGCGTAACCGCAAAATTCCGATGATTCCTGAATTTGATCAGTATCCCGTTTTTTACTTCACTAATCATAACGCGATACAGGGTCCGGGAGAAATAGAGTGTATGCCCGATCATTTTGAAAAGCTGGATTTTGAACTGGAAGTTGCCGTTGTTCTAAACAGGAAAGGGCGAAACATCCGGGCAGAAGAGGCGGATAATTACATTGCAGGTTTTATGATCATGAACGACATTAGCGCACGTACCTTGCAGATGGAAGAAATGTTATTAAATCTCGGCCCTGCTAAGGGCAAAGATTTTTCTACAGTAATTGGCCCCTGGCTGGTTACGGTTGATGAACTTGAGAAATATAAGGTACCAGCTAAAGAGGGGCATGTAGGTAACGCTTATAATCTTGCTATGAAATGTCGTGTAAACGGCAAACAGGTTTCTCAGGGCAATATGGCCGATATGGACTGGACTTTCGCTGAAATTATTGAGCGTTGTTCTTATGGTTGCGATGTTTTACCCGGAGATGTAATTGGCTCAGGAACTGTTGGAACGGGATGTTTTCTTGAACTGAATGGCACAGGTTTAGCAAACGATCCGAACTATCAAACGCAATGGCTGCAGTCCGGTGATGTGGTTGAAATGGAAGTTACAGGTTTAGGGCGGCTAAGCAACGTTATTACCAGCGCTGATACCGACTGGTCAATTTTAAACTTAAAAAAGGAAGCAGAAACAGTTTAATGAAAACGCTGAATACTGCGGATCTTTCATCATTGGAATTGCAAAATTATCTGCAGTACGCGATAGCGCCTCGGCCGATTTGTCTTGCATCTACCATTGATAAAGCAGGAAATGTAAACCTGAGTCCCTTCAGTTTTTTCAATATGTTCAGCACGAATCCGCCGGTTTGCATTTTTTCGCCGGCAAGGAGGGTCCGCGACAATACTACCAAGCATACCCTTGAAAATTTAAAAGAAGTTCCGGAATGTGTGATTAATGTCGTGACTTATGATATCGTTCAGCAGGTTTCGCTTTCGAGTGTAGAGTACCAAAAGGGAGTAGACGAATTTGTAAAGTCCGGTTTAACTCCATTAAGATCTGATTTTGTTAAGCCGCCGCGAGTGGCTGAATCGCCGGTGCAATTTGAATGCACCGTTACGGATATTATAGCGCTGGGTGAGAACGCCGGCGCAGGAAACCTGGTTCTTGCCGCAATAAAGCGGATCCATATCAACGAAAATGTTTTAAATCACGAAGGAACAATAGACCAGTTAAAGATGGATTTAGTGGCCCGGTTAGGCGGCGATTGGTATTGCCGCGTTACACCGGATAACTTATTCATCGTTCCTAAACCTAACAGAAATATTGGTATAGGTATTGATCAGTTACCTGAAGGTATACGAAATTCATCTGTTCTTACCGGTAACAATCTCGGCCAGCTGGCCAACGTAAGTTCGATTCCCGGAAAGGATGACATTCAAAACTTCCTGGTTAACAATCCTGATATAGAACTTCAAGTAAGCCAGATACTAAAAAAGGGCGATCCTGAAATTTTTCTTCACAAATTCGCCCAACAATTGTTACATAAACAGGAAACTGAGAAAGCGTGGATTGTGCTATCTTCATTTAATTATAACCTGGTATAATATGTCAGCGGCAAATGGAAAATATCGTCACCAATATATCCTTCAAGCGGATATTGCGATATTATTTCGCCGGGCGCTGCTTGCCAAACTGGTATTCGCTCAGTACTAAATGGATTTGATCAGGATGCAACATCCGCAGAATTTTTAATCAATTCGATCATTTCATTTTTTCTGACATGCCAGTATATCACTCATTGGGAAAGATCCCGCATAAGCGGCACACCATTTTCCGAAAGCCAAACGGCGATTTATATGCAGAAGAACTCGTTTCAACAGAAGGGTTTTCGAGCTTATACTCATTAGTTTACCATTGTTATCCGCCCACCATTGTAAAATCATTGGGCGAGCCATATTCTGTGGAACCGAAAATCGCGCGTGAAAAACATTTAAAGCACACCAGCCTTATTGGTTTTAATGTTAAGCCCGTTGACGACTATCTCGAAAGTCGTAAACCAGTTTTAGTTAACAATGATCTTCATATATCATTGGCTGCACCTAAACGGTCAATGACCGACTACTTTTACAAGAACAGCCAGGCCGATGAAGTGATCTTCGTTCATATTGGTTCCGGCAGGTTAAAAACCGGATTTGGTGATATCGAATTTCAATACGGCGATTACCTGGTTATACCGAGGGGAACCATCTACCAAATGGAATTTGATGACGAGAATAACCGACTGTTTATCGTAGAAAGTTTCAGCCCGATCCGGCCGCCAAAACGTTATCGAAACGAATATGGACAACTGATGGAGCATTCGCCTTATTGCGAACGCGATATTAAATTTCCACAGAATCTTGAAACACATGATGAGCAGGGAGATTTCAAAATTCTCATAAAAAAACAGGGACTTATTTATCCCTACATCTACGCTACTCACCCCTTCGATTTTGTTGGCTGGGACGGCTTTCACTATCCGTGGGCGTTTTCCATTCATGATTTTGAGCCGATTACAGGCCGTTTACATCAACCGCCGCCCGTTCATCAAACATTTGAGGGGAATAATTTTGTTATCTGCTCATTCGTACCCCGTAAGTTCGATTATCACCCGCAGTCTATTCCGGCGCCGTATAACCACAGCAATGTCGACAGTGACGAGGTTTTATATTATGTTGACGGGGATTTTATGAGCCGTAAGAATGTAGTAAAAGGCCAGATTACATTGCATCCCGGCGGCATTCCGCACGGGCCTCATCCCGGTACGGTCGAAAAGTCAATCGGTAAAGAAGCTACTGAGGAGCTTGCGGTAATGATCGATCCTTTCAGACCCTTGATGTTAACGGAAGACGCACTGGCAATTGAAGATGAAGATTATCACAAAAGCTGGCAGGCGAATTTTGAAAAAGCAACGGTGACAGAACAACCAACTAGTTTGGAATGATAAACCTAGCAGGTTTAATTTTTAATTCTATTTAACACTAATCACAAATGAACAATCAATTAATAGAAAATACTATAGAAACAACTGATTTCTTGCCATTGCTGGGAACAGATTATGTCGAATTTTATGTCGGAAATGCGAAACAGGCGGCTCATTTTTATAAATCAGCATTCGGTTTTCAAAGCCTGGCTTATGCGGGACCGGAAACAGGGGTAAGAGATAAAGCGTCGTACGTACTACAGCAGGGAAAAATCAGACTGGTTTTAACAACTGCCTTAGAAATCAATAGCCCGATCGCGGAACATGTAAAAAAACATGGAGACGGCGTTAAGGTATTGGCTCTTTGGGTTGACGATGCTTTCGATGCCTTTGAACAAACCACGTCTCGCGGCGCCGAACCATATAAGCAGCCTGAAGTTCTTAAAGATGAGTATGGTGAAGTTCGCACAAGCGGAATTAAATTGTATGGAGATACTGTTCATATTTTCGTGGAACGGAAGAACTACCACGGCGTTTTTATGCCGGGTTATCAACCATGGTCTTCCGAATATAATCCTTCCGAGACCGGTTTGCTGTATGTCGATCATTGCGTGGCAAATGTTGGATGGAACAAAATGAACAGCTGGGTGAATTTCTATGAAGATATTATGGGTTTTAAAAACATCGTATCGTTCGATGATAAGGCAATTTCTACAGAGTACTCGTCATTAATGAGCAAGGTGATGAGCAACGGAAACGGCTTCGTAAAATTCCCGATCAATGAACCGGCAGAAGGAAAGAAGAAATCCCAGATCGAAGAATATCTTGAATTTTACGATGGGGAAGGCGTACAGCATCTGGCGCTAGCAACTGCAGATATCGTTAAAACAGTTACCGAACTAAAAAAACGTGGCGTTGAATTTTTGACTGTACCGACAACCTATTATGACGAATTACTCGACCGTGTTGGTCACATCGACGAGGATCTGGAACCGCTGAAAAAGCTCGGCATCTTAGTTGATCGCGATGATGAAGGTTACTTGCTTCAGATTTTCACCAAACCGGTGGAAGACCGACCAACTTTATTTTTCGAGATCATCCAGCGCAAGGGCGCGCAGTCATTCGGTGCCGGAAATTTCAAAGCACTATTTGAGGCAATAGAGAGGGAACAGGAATTAAGAGGTAATTTGTAATGGAAGCGTTCAATGACTTTAATAATCCGCAGGTTGCCAGGCTGCCAAAGCATCTGAAACAATACATCGTTGATCAGAATTACGATAAATATACTCCTGTCGACCAGGCCGTTTGGCGTTATGTGATGAGGCAGAACTATAGCTATCTCAAAAACGTAGCCTATTATCCATACATTAAAGGCTTGGAACGTGCCGGATTGAGCATTGAACGCATTCCTGATTTACAGACGATGAACGATAACCTTGGCAAAATAGGCTGGGGCGCCGTAACGGTTGACGGCTTCATTCCTCCATCAGCGTTTATGGAATACCAAGCTTACCGCGTGCTGGTTATAGCTGCCGATATCAGGCAATTAAGCCATATTGAATACACGCCCGCGCCGGATATCATTCATGAGTCCGCTGGCCATGCACCAATCATAGCAGACAGCGATTACAATAACTACCTTAGCTATTTTGGTTCTATAGGCGCTAAAGCAATGTTTTCGGCGAAGGATTTTCAATTGTACGAAGCGATACGGCATTTAAGCATATTGAAAGAGGCACCCAATACATCGGTTGAAGAAATTGAGAAGGCAGAAGCTGATCTTCAAGCAATCTCCGAGAACATGGGAGAACCTTCAGAAATGGCTTTGCTAAGCCGCCTGCATTGGTGGACGGTCGAGTACGGCCTAATTGGATCACTTGAAGATCCAAAGATTTACGGAGCAGGACTTCTTTCTTCTATTGGCGAAAGTGCAAGCTGCATGAAAGAGAAAGTCCAAAAACTTTGGTACTCCATAGAGGCCATTAATTATCCATATGATATCACCAAGCCGCAAGATCAGCTTTTCGTTACTGCAACTTTTCAAAACCTGATCGATGTGCTCGAAGAGTTTGCGTCAACGATGGCGTTTCGAACCGGCGGCAGTTCTGGATTGCGGAAAGCTGTTGAGTCAAAAAATACGGCAACTGCAGTGTATAGTTCTGGGCTCCAGTTAACCGGAATATTTACCGATTTCAAGGATAATAAATACGGAGGTATTACATTTTTAAAAACTGCAGGTCCTTCTGCTTTGGCACTTGAAAATAAGCAAGTTAACGGACATGGAAAAGACTATCATAAAGATGGATTTTCGTCGCCGGTTGGTAAGCTGAAAAATATTTTAAAACCGCTGGAGGATTTTACCAAAGCTGATTTACAGGAAAATGAGATCGGGGAATATCAACCTGTTGAACTTGTATTTGAAAGCGGAATTAAAGTATCTGGAATCATTAAAAAAATCACCAGCCACCAGAACAAAATAGTGTTGATAACTTTGGAAAATTGCACTGTGACGTCGCCAGCCAACGATATATTATTTAAACCTGAATGGGGAATTTATGATATGGCTGTGGGTGAAAAAATCGTTTCCGTTTTCAATGGAGCGGCTGATAAAGATGCGTTCGAGGAAATTACTTACATCAGTAAAGACGAAACGTTAAAGCACGTTTACGATCCGAAAACTAGTGATTTACATCATTTATATCAATTGGTACGAGATATCCGCGTAAGCCAATCTGGTTACGACTTGCTAGAACCTGCATTCAACAGGCTTGTAGCTGAATTTCCAAACGACTGGCTTTGTTTGATGCAGATCGCTGAAATTCTTCACGAAGAAAATTTGAACACTGATCTCCAAGATAAGATCACTTGCTACCTGTCAAATATGGCAAAATCCCATCAGGAACTTTCTAAGTTAATCAATGACGGCTTGAAGATTATGCAAAAACTTGTGACTCAAAATTAACGCAGTCCCTCATGATTAATTGATTCAAAATCCTATTTTTGCATTATAAAGTGAAGAACGCCTTGTAAGCGTTTCGCAGAAATAAATTTTTAACAATTAAATCATAGTTGTAGATGATTAACATTACTCTCCCTGACGGATCAGTCCGCCAGTATGAAAAAGGTGTAAGCGCACACCAGGTAGCATTATCAATTTCTGAAGGACTAGCACGCAACGTATTGGCGGCTGAAGTAAACGGCGAAATCTGGGACGCAAGCCGGCCGATCGAGGAAGACGCCAGTCTAAAACTGCTAACCTGGAATGATGCCGGCGGTAAATCAACCTTCTGGCATTCATCCGCTCACTTGATGGCCGAAGCATTGGAAGCTCTTTATCCGGGCACAAAGTTCGGCATTGGGCCTGCAATTGAAACCGGGTTTTATTACGATGTAGATTTTGGCGATCAGCCATTTTCGTCCGACGATTTTAAAAAGATCGAAGATAAAATGCTGGAGCTCGCCAAGGTGAAGTCTGAATACATTAGAACTCCGGTTAGCAAAGCCGACGCTGAAAAATATTTTACTGAAAAAGGTGATGAGTACAAATTGGATCTGATTAAAGATCTTCCCGACGGCTCCATCACTTTTTACAGCCAAGGGAATTTTACCGATTTGTGCCGTGGTCCGCATATTCCGAATACCGGTTTTGTTAAGGCAATAAAACTTACCAATGTTGCGGGTGCATACTGGCGCGGCGACGAAAGCCGTAAGCAGCTTACTCGTATCTATGGCGTTACATTTCCTAAGCAAAGCGAGCTGACTGAATATCTTCACATGATCGAGGAAGCAAAAAAACGCGATCACCGCAAGCTTGGGAAAGAACTGGAACTTTTTACATTCTCTGAAAAAGTGGGGATGGGGCTTCCGTTATGGCTGCCAAAAGGAGCGGCTTTGCGCGAGAAATTAGTTCGTTTCCTTCAAAATGCACAGGTTAAATCAGGTTATGAACCTGTTATTACACCGCATATTGGCCATAAAAATCTATATGTTACTTCAGGTCACTATGATAAGTATGGTGCCGATTCATTCCAGCCGATCAAAACGCCGCAGGAAGGCGAGGAGTTTTTCCTTAAGCCAATGAACTGTCCGCATCACTGCGAAATTTATAAGTCTAAACCACGTTCATATAAGGAATTGCCGGTTCGTTACGCTGAATTCGGAACCGTATATCGTTACGAGCAAAGCGGAGAATTGCATGGATTAACTCGTGTTCGCGGGTTTACCCAGGATGATGCACACTTGTTTTGTCGTCCGGACCAGGTAAAAGAAGAATTCAAAAAGGTAATTGACTTGGTTTTATACGTTTTTAAATCCCTGGGATTTGAAGATTATGTCGCACAGATTTCTCTGAGAGATCCCAATAACAAAGGGAAGTATATCGGATCAGATGAAAACTGGCAATTAGCTGAAAGGGCTATTATTGAGGCCGCTGATGAAAAAGGACTGCCGACAGTAGTTGAATTAGGCGAAGCGGCGTTTTACGGACCGAAACTTGATTTTATGGTTAAAGACGCTTTGGGCCGTAAATGGCAGTTGGGAACTATCCAGGTTGATTATAATTTACCTGAACGTTTTGAACTGGAATACACCGGAAGCGACAATATGAAACACAGGCCGGTAATGATTCACCGGGCACCTTTCGGATCACTGGAAAGATTCGTCGCCGTACTCATTGAGCATTGTGCCGGAAACTTCCCGTTGTGGCTAACTCCCGAGCAATTTATCATTTTGCCGATCTCTGAGAAATTTGAAGATTATGCAAAAAAAGTTTTAGAATCGCTTAATAATTCCGATATTCGCGGCTTGATTGACCTTAGAGATGAAAAGATCGGCCGGAAAATCCGCGATGCTGAGGTTAAGAAAACGCCCTACATGCTTATTATTGGCGAAAAGGAAATGTCTGAAGGACTTGTTTCTGTCAGGAGGCATGGCCAGGGTGATGTAGGAAGTGTGACAGTGGAAGATTTTAAAAATCAGTTAATTAAAGAAATAACAGTTTAAGAAAAACAAATTTGGCATTAACAAGACCGGGTTTTAATCGAGGACCTCGACCTCCGTTTAAAAAGAAAGAGGCAGAACACAACATTAATCAATTTATCAAAGCGCCGGAAATAAGGCTCGTTGGTGATAATGTTGAACAAGGAATTTATTCATTACGCGATGCATTGGCATTGGCAGAAGAACAAGAACTTGATTTGGTAGAGATTTCACCAAATGCCGTTCCGCCAGTTTGCAAAATTGTTGATTATAACAAGTTTATCTACGAGCAGAAAAAGAAGCTGAAGGAGATAAAAGCAAACGCCAAACAAACGGTTATTAAAGAAATTCGTTTCGGGCCAAATACAAACGATCACGATTTTCAGTTTAAACTGAAACACGCGATCAGTTTTCTCGAAAACGGTGAAAAGGTAAGAGCTTACGTGCATTTTAAAGGCCGGGCCATCGTCTATAAAGAGCACGGAGAGATTTTGTTATTAAAATTTGCTCAGGCGCTTGAAGAAGTGGGTAAAGTTGAGCAATTGCCAAAATTGGAAGGAAAACGGATGTTTTTAACCGTTGCCCCAAAAACTACAGGAAAGAAATAAATACTAATACGTAAATATATCTGTTATGCCAAAAATGAAAACCAATTCCAGTGCCAAAAAGCGTTTTAAGCTTACTGGAACAGGTAAAATCAAGAGAAACAACGCATACATGAGCCACATCTTAACCAAGATGTCGACTAAACGTAAACGTAACTTAGGTCAGGCAAGCTTAGTAGCTGACGCTGATATGGGTAACGTTAAACGTATGCTTTGTATCGGAAAGTAATTAATTTTTAACCAGGCAATCGGTAGTAAGTTCGTTGTAACACACGACACCGTCCGCCAAAAAACAAAACAACATGCCACGTTCGGTTAACGCAGTAGCGTCAAGAAGAAGAAGAAAAAAGATCTTAGGTTTAGCAAAAGGCTATTGGGGATCAAGAAGCAAGGTTTACACCATTGCTAAAAACACGGTAGAAAAAGGTTTGCAATATGCTTACCGTGACCGTAAAACCAAAAAGAGAGAATTCAGAGCTTTGTGGATCCAGCGTATTAACGCAGGCGCCCGTCATCATGGAATCTCTTACTCTCAATTAATGGGTAAGCTTGCTTCCAAAAATATTGGTTTAAACCGTAAGGTTCTTGCCGATTTAGCGATGAATGAGCCAGCAGCTTTTAAAGCAATTATCGATGCTGTGAAATAAGCATTCTTATAAATTTTATATAAAGAGGGAATCAGTTTTGGTTCCCTCTTTTATTTTTGTCCTACTTTATCCATAAAAATCTATTGGCTGTAACTTAATCTCTTTAGTCCAAAACAGGTATTTTAAAGGTATCTTTATTAAAATCATTGCTAATGGAACGAGTGAAGATTAATAACAAAGGACAAGCCCGCCTATTTAAAAGCAGATTCTTAGAAAGATTAACGAAAACACGTCCCTGGATCATCTACGCGATCTATATTCCTCTCTGCAGTTATTTACTTTTTAAAAGTTATGTGTCATACCATTTTTCGGCGTCATTTATTGCGGCGCTTTTCCTGGTTGCCATGTTAAGCTGGACCCTTGTCGAGTATCTGATACATCGCTTTCTCTTTCATTTTGAAGCAAAAAGCGTATTGGGTAAACGACTTGTTTATTTATTTCATGAAAACCACCATGAATTTCCAAGGGACAAAACCAGGCTGTTTATGCCGCCGGTTCCAAGTTTGGTAATTGCCGCGATTGCGTTAAGTATTTTTTCCGCCATTTCTTACCTGACTTCAGAAACTATGGCCTATGCCTTTATTTTCTTCCCCGGTTTTGTAACAGGCTACCTGATATACGTGAGCATGCACTACGCAATACATGCGTACGCTCCGCCAAAATTTTTAAAGCTGTTATGGCGAAATCATCATTTACATCATTATAAATGTCCCGACAAGGCATTTGGTGTAAGTTCCAACTTATGGGACAGAATTTTTGGTACATTGCCAGTAGGTGATGAGCCCGATTTTAAAAAGGATATGTTCTAGAAAAACGTTACCTGACTGCAAAATTTTCGTTAATATTTCTCGTCGCTCGATTTAAATTGCTATAATTAGCTTTACTAATTAATTATAGATCAATTTACCAATGAGCGATTTTCAGATAAAAAAATCATCGGAAGAATATGACGTTATCATTGTCGGATCGGGCGCTGGCGGAGGTATGGCTGGCTATGTCCTGGCAAATGCAGGCGTAAAAGTTCTCATGCTTGAAGCAGGCCCCTTTTTTGATCCGGCGAAAGATTCACTACAATTAAAGTGGGGCTGGGAATCACCGAGGCGCGGAGCATCAACAACCCGTCCCTTCGGAGATTTTGACGCAGCCTACGGTGGATGGGACATAGAAGGTGAACCCTATACTACAAAAGATAAAACGGAGTTTGAATGGTTCCGGTCAAGGATGCTTGGCGGCCGTACAAATCACTGGGGTCGTATCTCGCTTCGTATGGGGCCTCTTGATTTTAAAAGTAACCAGCTCGATGGTTTAACCGACGACTGGCCGATTACTTATGAAGATGTTAAACCTTACTACGATAAAGTTGACCGTTTAATTGGGGTGTATGGCTCAGTTGAAAATTTGCCAAATGAGCCAGACGGTATTTTTATGGCGCCGCCCAAGCCTCGTCTCAACGAGTTATTTATAAAGAAGGCTGCAACTAAAGCTGGAGTAAAGGTTATTCCCGGCCGCGGATCGGTTTTAACGGAAGCTTTACCTGGTAATAAGGATAGGAGTCCATGTTTCTATTGCGGCCAGTGCGGACGTAGCTGCAAAATTTATGGAGATTTTTCTTCTTCGTCGTGTTTGGTTATTCCCGCGATTAAAACCGGTAATCTTAAGGTAATTGATAACGCGATGGTTCGCGAGGTTCTTACTGGAAGTAATGGACTTGCGACCGGCGTGTCTTATGTAAGTAAGAGGGATATGCAGGAATACCAGGTTCGTGCAAAAACTGTTATTCTTGGAGCCAGCGCCTGCGAATCAGCACGTCTTCTTCTTAATTCTAAGTCAACAAATCATCCTGATGGGCTGGCTAACAGCAGTGGTGTGGTTGGCAAATATCTTCACGATTCAACCGGATCATCAGCAAGCGGGTTTTTACCGCAGTTGCTTGATAGAAAACGGTATAATGAAGATGGCGTAGGAAGTGTGCATATCTATTCACCCTGGTGGCTTGACAATAAAAATCTTGATTTCCCGAGAGGTTATCACATTGAATATGGAGGCGGTTTAGGCATGCCTTTATACGGTTTCGGCTGGGATGTGCCCACGCTTAACGGAATGGTACCTGGCCGCGATGGCAAAACTAAGGAAGCGGGTGGTTATGGAGCATCGTTAAAAGATGATTACCGTCGCTTTTATGGTACACAGGTTTATATGGCTGGTCGTGGAACCGCAATTGCCCGCGAAGATAATTACTGTGAGATTGATCCGAACGTAGTTGACAAATACGGTATTCCGGTTTTACGCTTTCATTATAAATGGGCCGATGCAGAAATTAAGCAAGCTAAGCATATGCAGGAAACGTTCCAGTCTATTTTGCATGAAATGGGTGCTATCGTCACATCTGGTGTTAAAGGCGCAGATACGAATTATGGACTGGAAGCACCGGGAAAAATCATTCACGAGGTCGGTACCGTAAGAATGGGAGATGATCCCAAAAAATCGGCGCTGAATAAATGGTGCCAGGCGCATGACTGCAAAAATCTTTTCGTAGTTGACGCCGCTCCATTTGTGCAGCAGGGTGATAAAAACGCCACCTGGACAATCTTGGCCTTATCTATGCGAACAGCTGAATATATCCTCGGCCAACGAAAAAGACAAAATGTGTAACGTTTTAAAAAATTTAAAATGAACAGACGCGAATCGCTAAAAGCTCTTGGTATAGCAACCATTTCAACCGGTGTTTTGGTTGAATCATGTAAAACGGATAAAAAACCGCAAACAGATAAAACTACGGGAACCGCTGATGAAGCCGGGCGGCAGGACTATGAAGTGGAGCGGGATAAAAAACTTAAAGCAGAACGGTTTTTTAACGATCACGAAATGGCTACAATTACCGTTCTTTGTGATATCATTATTCCCAAAGATGCGAAGTCGGGAAGTGCTTCCGACGCTGGAGTTCCCGATTTTATCGAGTTTATCAGCAAAGATATTCTTGAACATCAGTTACCACTTCGTGGCGGCTTAAAATGGCTTGATCTTCAGGCGTTGAACAGGTTTGAAAAACCTTTCAAAGATTGTGCGGAAAAACAACAGCTTACAATTGTAGATGAGATCGCCTATCCTAACAAGGCAAAACCTGAAATGCAACAGGGCGTCGCCTTTTTCAGTCGCATGAGATCATTAACGGCTTCTGGCTTTTTTTCAAGTAAAATGGGCGTGGAAGACATCGGTTATGTTGGCAATGCGCCGAACAAATGGGAAGGTGTTCCTGCTGATGTTATCGCCCAGTATGGTTTACAAAATGTTTAATGAATTATGGACTTCGGACGTATCCCGGTTGAAGAACTAGCTCAGACTGACTTGTCACTTCCTCCCGACAGCGCTTTAACCAATAAAGTTCTTTCGGGTAGTAAGGTAACTAAACCCCAATTGTATGTTGGCTGCGCAAAATGGGGCAGGAAGGAATGGGTCGGTATGATCTATCCCCCTAAAACAAAGGAAGCAAAGTTCCTGGATGAGTACGTAAAACACTTCAACAGCATTGAGTTGAACGCTGTTTTTTATGGTATGCCCAAGCCTGAGCAGATACGCACCTGGAAGAACAAGGCGGAAGCAGAAGGAAGGGATTTTAAGTTCTGCCCTAAGTTTACGCAAAGTATCAGCCATATCCGGAGATTAAAAAATGCTGAAGCGGAAACGGAAAAATATCTCGAGAGCATCAGCGAGTTCGCTCAATATCTCGGCCCATGTTTTCTGCAGCTAAGTGACAACTTCGGGCCCAAAAACTTTGATACACTGCGCGATTATTTGGAAGGCTTACCTAATGACTTTCAAGTATTTACGGAAGTGAGGCATAAGGACTGGTTCAGCGATCAAACCGCCAGAACCGAACTTTTTTCAATGTTACATGATCTTAAAAGAGGAAGCGTAATCACCGACGCCGCAGGCAGAAGAGATTGTGTTCATATGGAAATGCCTGCTAACGAAGCGTTTATTCGCTTTGTTGGCAATGGCTTGCACCCAACAGATTATGAACGGATAGATGAATGGGTTGACCGGATAAAAAAATGGATCGACTCGGGACTGCAATCGCTCTTTTTCTTTCTGCATCAGCATGACGAAAAAGACACACCGGTATTAGCCGATTATACCATCAGGAAACTCAATCAGTCTTTAGGTTCAGCAATCCCAACTCCAGAATTTTTTAACAATTCTTCAACCTTATTTTAACTCTGCATCGCGTTTCTATTGTGACCGGGAGATTATAATAAAATTTTATGTTGTGAAATAAAATCTACTAACTTAGTAGAGAAATAAAATAATTTACAACTATGAGCTTACGATTAGGCGATATTGCACCAAATTTTAAAGCGCTCACGTCTGAGGGAGAAATTGATTTCTACGATTATGCCGGCGATAGCTGGGTAGTTCTTTTTTCCCATCCGGCCGACTATACACCGGTTTGTACAACAGAATTAGGGCGAACAGCATCGTTAAAAGATGAATTTGAAAAAAGAAATGTCAAAGTTCTTGCCCTGAGCGTAGATCCGATTGACAAACATCATGGATGGATCAAGGATATTAATGAAACTCAAAACGTTGAAGTTAATTTCCCGATAATTGCAGACGAAGACCGTAAAATCGCCGAGGCATACGATATGATCCATCCGAATGCTTCGCTTACAGCTACGGTAAGATCGTTGTTTATCATCGCGCCCGACAAGACAATTAAATTGACCATTACTTATCCTGCATCTACAGGACGCAATTTCCAGGAAATACTTCGCGTGATTGATTCACTTCAACTTACAGCGAATTACAGTGTTGCGACACCCGCAGATTGGAAAGAAGGAGAGGACGTCGTGGTTGTTCCGGCGATAAAAACGGAAGATATACCGGCTAAATTCCCGAAAGGATTCAGAGAAGTTAAACCATATCTTCGTTTAACTCCTCAGCCAAATAAATAATATCGTTTTCTTTTACAAGAAAAAATATATATTTGAAAATAGTTTAAAAGACTGTTTATAGTTAATTCTGAATTAAAACCATTTTTTCAGTTACACTCTAACAGG
The DNA here is from genome assembly GCF_009834875.1 of Hufsiella arboris. Lineage (GTDB taxonomy): Bacteria > Bacteroidota > Bacteroidia > Sphingobacteriales > Sphingobacteriaceae > Hufsiella_A > Hufsiella_A arboris. Next base: position 217,685 of record NZ_WVHT01000002.1, read on the forward strand.
TTATTTAGGTACTTAATATTATAATTTTTATGAAAACTGGAAAAGTAAAATGGTTTAATTCTCAAAAAGGTTTTGGATTCATTATTGGTGAAGACGGCAAAGATATTTTTGTTCACTTCAAAGATATTCAAGGCGGTGTAAACGGCGTACGCGATAATGATTCTGTTGAGTTTGAAATCGAAGAAGGCCGCAAAGGACCTCAGGCTGTTAACGTAAGAAAAGTTTAATCTTCTCTACTTAACCGCAACAAAAAGCCTGTGTTTATTACACGGGCTTTTTTATTTTATACGGCTTGCTCTTATAATTACATGCCTTGATTGCGCGGTAGTAAAGTAGAGGTATTCCGAGCCGCCATCGGTTATACGGAATTTTTTCTTTAATTCATCGACACTCGCCGGGAAGTTTCTTGCAATGACGTTTGCCCTTGTAACAGACTTTGTGAAATTTTTATAATCAATCACTTCCTCAACTTTGAAGATTCGTCCAATAAATGTTTCATCCAGTTTGTTCGAGGTGTAAATATGAGTGTGCTGATCCAGCTTTTGAAGCTGATAATGTATAGCAATAGATTTGAAAGCACCTGCTTTTAACAACGCTACATCCGGATCGTATAAATAATCGCCAGGTTTAGTATAACCGCTTAGAATAGCTGCCTTTTCCTTCGAGATATGAAAACTAAAAGAATTGGGTGTATCTGCCAAAGCAACAGCAATAATTTCTGCTTCTTTATTGAATGTTTTGTCAATAATCCAAAGCAGCTCTTTGCAATCGTTTTTGATGCTGATAACATAAACTTGTGAAACATGCCTAAGCTCTTTGAGTCCGGCTTGGATGTCAAGTAAAGGAGATGTTTTTATGATAATTTTCTCCGACTTATCTAAAAGCAAGTCAAAATTTGATGGCACATCCGGCTCACAGTCAGCCAGCTTAAAAACTTTTTGTGATTTAACGCGCCGGGACGGATCGATATAAACAACATCAAAACGTCCATTAATTTGCGAAAAACGCTCGAGACTGTTAGCTGAATTAATAAATTCAAGGTTATCGGCTTTAAGTGCTACAGCATTATGTTTGGCAATAGCGGAAAGCTCTTCGTTTCGTTCGCAATGAATTACCTTTTCAAATTTTTTCGAGAAATAATAATCATCAACGCCGAAGCCGCCGGTTAAATCTATCATCGTTTTGCCGGTTACAAGACTTGCTTTAAAGAGAGCTGTTTGCTCGGACGACGCCTGTTCAAGGCCAAGTTTTGGCGGATAATAGATTTCTGGTGTGTTGAACCAAAGGGGAAGTTTTCGTTCGCAGCGTTTTCGGCTGTCGATCTGTTCAGCAAGCTCCCGGGATGTAACATCGGGGAAGGGGCTCTTGGCAAGTGCAATCAGGGATGGGTTTTCGTCCTGCTTTTCGCGGATGAAGTCCTGAACTTCTTTATTTAAAATTGCCCCGTTCAAGTGTTATTTAACTACGAGCTGCGCTGTAATACGACTTAACTGTTCGAGCATAATTGTTTTCCCTGCACTCAATTCGTCGATCAGATCCTGTTTAAAGTGCCTGATAGTGATAAGTTGTACATCTTCATTATAACGAAAGAGGTAATTGATGCTGAGCCGCTCCTTGAGTTTTTCAAAAGCATGCTCCACCAAATCAAAACATGCCGAAAAAGAAATTGCGGAATTTTGCATCGCGTTGATCTTAATCTTACAACCGGCGAAGCTGTCGAAGATGTCGCTCAAATGAGTTTCGGTTATAAACGAATGATCCCTGGTTGAAATTGATATTAATACCTGGCGTTTTTTTATAATAATCGCGGGAACATTGACACTGCTTGTGCCAGGGGATATAACCGTTCCAGGTTGATCCGGGTAGTCATAGGGCTTTACGTGTAAGGGAATTCCTGCGTTTTGTAAAGGCTTTATCGTTTTAGGGTGAATAATGTTCGCTCCATAATAAGTCATCTCCAAAGCTTCGCGATAGCTTAGCGAATCAAATTTTACAGCCTGCGGAAATAGCTTGGGATCAGCATTGAAAATACCCGGCACATCTTTCCAGACGGTCAGCGATTCAGCGCCGATGCATGACGAGATGATCGCGGCTGAATAATCAGAGCCCTCGCGCCCCAAGGTGGTTGTAAAGTTTTCGGAAGTGCTGCCAATAAACCCCTGCGTAATTCCTATGGCTTGCCCAATCAGTCCGGGCAATTGTTTTTTTATTTCAAGAGATGTTTTATTCCAGTCTACCTGAGCCTCACGATATGAATTATCTGTATAAATTAAACTTCTCGCATCGATCCATTTGTTTTTTACACCGCATTTCGTTAACCAGGCTGAGATAATCTTTGTCGACAGCAACTCACCAACTGATACAATCTGGTCGTAAACGAAGTCGTAGTTTTCATGCGGTTCATCTTCCAGCATCCAGTCTATTTCAACAAATGTATTTTCCACGTCGTCGAAAACCGGATCATTATTATCAAACAATTCATGCAAAATTGAATAATGCGTTTGCCTGATTTCGTTAAGAATTGAACCTGTTTCCAAACCCTTCATATAATTTGAAGTAAGTTTTTCAAGCAGGTTTGTTGTGTTTCCGATAGCGGATACAACCACCAACAAATTCATAGGATTACGTTGGGAAATAATCTGGCATACGTTTTTTATGCCGGCTGAATTCTGAACTGACGCTCCGCCAAATTTATATACTTGTATCATCCAATGAATTCGTTTAACTGATCTTTACTTAGTGAGGCGTTCAGCCAGCCGCTATCTATCGCCGACCGGTATTTTTTATAGAAGTTCAGTGCAGGTTCGTTCCAATCTAAAACCTGCCAAACCATGCCGCTAAAGCCCTGTTCCCTGGCCTCTGAAATTATCTTCTCGAACAGAAGCTTACCTAAGCCCATACCGCGCATTTGCTCGGTGACATAAAAATCTTCAAGGTATAACCTGCAGCCTTTCCAGGTTGAAAAGCGTGTATAATACAAGGCAAAGCCCTCAACATGGTCGTTTACTTCTGCAACAAAAGCCGTCCACACTGGGGTTTCACCAAATCCGGCATCTTCAAATTCCGGTAAAGTAACGGTAACTTCTTCAGGAGCCCGTTCATATAACGCCAGCTCTTTAACAAGCTCAAGTATTCTTGAGCAGTCGTTCTTAGCCGCTTTTCGGATAATTATGTTCATATAAGGATCAGGCTAGTTCTTATTTATTTTAAAATGCGGGATAACGCGTTTACCGAAAACGGTGCTTCCGATACGCACCATCGTGCTTCCCTGTTCAATGGCAATTTTATAGTCGGTAGACATCCCCATAGAGATTTCCTTAAATGATTTCTCCTTTCGGAAAAAGCTCTGTTTAATTCCCTTGAAAAATGTCGCCAGCTCGTAGAATTCTTCTCTGATTTGTTTCGGATTGTCCGTGTTGGTTGCAATACCCATTACGCCAGTGACCCGAACGTTTTTAAGCTCAGCAAATTCCGGCGATCGCAACATATCAATGACCTCGTCAAATCCTAAACCAAATTTTGTGTCTTCGTCTGCTATGTAAACCTGCAATAAGCAATCAATTACCCGGTTATTCTTAAGTGCTTGTTTATTTATTTCCTGTAAGAGTTTCAGGCTGTCAACCGATTGGATAAGCGTAATAAATGGCGCGATATATTTAACCTTGTTGGATTGCAGATGTCCGATGAGATGCCATTTTATATCTTTTGGAAGTGCTTCGTATTTGTCAACAAGCTCCTGCACGTGGTTTTCACCAAACACTCGTTGACCAGTTTCGTAGGCCTCCATTATTTCTTCGTTTGATTTTGTTTTTGATACCGCGACAAGTTCAACCTGTATGCGGTCGAGTTCGTCATGTAATTCGGATAAGTTGGCTGCTATGCTCATTATGTGTATTTTTACAGGCCTGAAAACGAGGCTAAATTACTAAATGAAGCGCTTATTAACTGTGTTACTATTGTTGATTTTTGTTGCAGGCTGTAAATCAGACGATTTACCCAATGGTATATTAAGTAAAGATCAGATGACTGATGTTTTACGAGATATGCACTTGGTCGATGGTTACTTATCCACGCTTCCATCAGACAGTGTCAGGAAAGTTGGCCGGCAATTCTACCAGCAGGTTTTCGCAACTTACCACATTGATTCGGCTAGATGGGTTGTCAATCTGAAATATTATACGGTAAAAAAGCCTTTGGTGCTTAACGACATTTACAAAAAAGTTAAGGCTGACCTGGATAGTTTGCAATCAAAGGAGTCGAAAGCTGAACTTAAGAAAAACAAAAAGAAAATACCCGTTATTAAACCCAAATAGATTCGGAAGAACGAGAATGATTTACCCTACCAATGCAGCTGATAAACTGGGTTTCACAGAAATTAAAGAACTATTACAAACATACTGCCTGAGTGATATGGGCGCCGGACTTGTTCAGAAAATACAGCCTATGAACAAATTCGACCAGATTTATAAATATCTCCGCCAGGCACACGAATTTAAGGAGATATTAAAAAACGATTCACCGCTGCCAATCCGCGACCTCTACAATATTAAGGTACTTGCCGAAAAGGCGCGGGTAGAAGGTGCATTCTTGAATGAAGAAGAATTTTTTCACATTCTTCTGTCATTAAACACAGTTTTTGCTGTCATCAATTATTTCAACGAACGCGGAGGACTTTATCCAAACCTCGAGGCGCTTTTTGAGCATCTTCCTGTAGAGAAAGGAATTGTAAAGCATATAGAAAATGTTATCGATCAAAAAGGGAAGATCAAACCGAATGCGTCGCGCGAACTGCAGGATCTCACATTTTCAATAGCGAAAGCCGAAAGTGAATCAAGAAAAAAGATCGATCAGATTTTTAAAAATGCCCGCGATAATAACTGGACGGCCGATGGTAATCTTACGATCAGAGACGGACGTTTGTGCATACCGCTGCTTGCTGAAAATAAGCGCAAAATAAAAGGATTTATACATGACGAGTCGGCCTCCGGGCAAACGGTTTATATGGAACCGGAAGATGTGTTTGCCTTAAATAACCAGGTGCGCGACCTGGAGTTTGAGAAACGCCGTGAAATAATCAGGATACTTACCGTACTGACTGATTTGCTTCGCCCGTTTGTGCCGCTGCTGGTATCCTATCATGGTTTGCTGACTAAGTTTGACTTTGTTCGTGCAAAAGCGCTACTGGCGATAGACCTGGAGGCAGAAATGCCCGAACTTAAAAAAGAAGCAACTATCAATCTTGTTAACGCAAAACATCCGCTGCTGCTGCTGAATTTTAAAAAAGAGAATCAAACAGTCGTTCCCTTAAATGTTAAAATTGATGAGACTGACCGGGTAATCGTAGTGTCAGGACCCAACGCGGGCGGAAAGTCCGTTTGTATGAAAACGGTTGGACTGCTGCAACTAATGGTTCAGGCAGGCTTGCTCATTCCGGCTGATTCGCATTCGAGTGTCGGTATCTTCCGACAGGTATTCGCAGATATCGGTGATGATCAATCGATAGAAAGCGACTTAAGTACCTACAGCGCGCATTTGTCAAAAATGAAATATTTCGTTGAACATTCAGATGCGAAAACACTGGTGTTGATTGATGAGTTCGGAACAGGAACCGACCCGCAATTTGGCGGCCCCATTGCTGAGGCTGTCCTCGAATCGCTGAACAGAAAGAAAATAAGAGGAGTGATAACTACTCACTATTCCAACTTGAAGGTTTTTGCCAACGCCAACGAAGGCCTGGAAAATGCATCGATGCTTTTTAATAATGTTGAAATGAAGCCGATGTATATTTTGGAGATGGGTAAACCCGGAAGCTCTTATGCTTTCGAAATTGCACAAAAAATCGGGCTGCCACAGCAGGTTCTTCAGGCTGCCAAAAATAAAATTGGTGTCCAGCAAAAGAAAGTCGACACGTTGCTGGTTGATCTTGAGCGCGATAAAAAGGCACTTCTTGAATCAAAAATAGAGGTTGACAAAAAAGAACGCCGTTATAAGTCGTTACTCGAAGAGAACGAAAAATTGAAAGCTTACCTGGAAGAGAATAAGAAAACGATTTTAAAAGATGCGAAGCTGCAGGCGCAAAATATTATCAGGGATGCCAACAAGCTCATCGAAAATACGATCGCGGAAATAAAAAATACAAAAGCCGACAAAGAAAAAACGCAGGAATTACGAAATAACCTTCAGCACGAACTTAAAAAAAATGAGGTAAAAGAAGTTTCCAGGCAGAAAGCTGTAGAATCAGAGCTTCATCAGGGTGATTGGGTTAAAGTGCTTGAATCGGGCGCCGTAGGTATCGTTATGGATATAACTAAGGATAATGTGATTTTGGCCATTGGTGAGCTTCGCTCAGTTGTTAAACGAAAAAGAGTCCAAAAGATCGAGTCAAGAGAGGTTCCCAAGGAAATCAGGAAATCATCTTATTCATCGCAGATATCTGATTCGATTGCCCAGTTTAAACCGGAGCTGGATGTCCGGGGGATGCGGGGAGAAGAAGCTCTTTATGAAATTGAAAAATACCTGGATAAGTCGTTAATGATGGGCTTCCCGAGTATGAAGGTGATTCATGGGAAAGGTGACGGAATTTTAAGGAAGCTTATTCGTGACTATCTAAAAAAATATCCTCAGGTAACACGATTAGAGGATGAACATCTCGATCGCGGAGGCGACGGTATTACGTATGTGTATCTGGACTAGTTTTGTTAAGTAATTCATAGATGATAATTTGAAACGAAAGGTATAAATGATTTGGCGATCGTAGAACACAGAAGACGGTGAATTTCGCGTGTGTTTGTTTTTATACATTTTGCAGATAGTCTTTATAACCAGTTATTCACCTCTCCGGATAACCACTTACGTCAACCAGCCGAAACCCTTGGCGCAACAGTTCATTAAAAGTTTGCTGGTACTTCGTACTGTCAAGCCGGTGGCGTGCCTGCCATGGGATATCCAGGGGTTTATCCCAGATGGCAGCATAAAAATCCACATCTCCGACCTTATAGCCGCAGACCTGGCGCAGGCCGAATCCATCGGCCAGCATTTGATCGAAAGTTTGCTGGTATTGGTCGGCTGTCAGCCGGTGGCGGGCCTGCCATTCGGCTCCCGGTATCTGCTCCCATATTCCTGCATAGAAATCCTGCCCGCCGACTGCATAACCTGAGATGTGAATGAGCCTGAAACCTTGGTTAAGCAATTCATCGAATACCTTCTGGTATTGGTCAGCTGTTAATGCGTGTCTTGCCTGCCAGGGATTACTGTCAACCTGTTCCCAGATCGCCGCATAGTGATCTGAGTTATTAAGCTGGTAGCCGCTTACTTTAACCAGCTTGTAGCCTTCACTGATTAGCTGGTCAAATGCTTGTTGGTATTCAGCAGCGCTTAATCCGTGCCGGGCTTCGAAAGGGGGGCCTTCGCGCTGTTCCCAGATTGCTGCATACCGGTCGATGCCGTTAATATCATAGCCCGAAACATGAACTAACCGGAAACCTGTATTCAGCATCTGAATGAAGATTTGCTGATATTGCGTCGAAGTCATCCCATGGCGGGCTTGCCAGGGAGCACCTTCTTTCAGCTGCCAGATACCGGTATAAAGGCCGCCATCGGGTGGCGAAGATAATCCGCCGGCCTGGGTACATGCGATTTCCCCATTATCCGGGTTGATGGAACATTTTCCTGAAAGCAGTACGAAGGTCACTTCGGCATCGTTTTCCATTCTCTTGTTTCCAAAAAAACCAACTGAAAAACCGTTGCCCTCGGTGTCGCCTGCAGGCTCGACAGAACAGCTGTACGAGTTAGAGCCGACAAAGGGGTTATCCCAATGCATGACTACTTTCATCTGCGGTGTATGCGTACCGAATTCAGCAGCGGGTATTATAAATGAGACGGTTCCTTCAGTCCCGGTCAGAAAACCGTTTGATTCTGACTCCCATTCATCGGAAAATCCAACCAGATCACCAGGTCGGATAGACCAAACCCCATGATCGAGATCTTGCTGCACGAGTTCGAGTGCTACATTTGTGCGCGTCCGGTTTTGAAAAAAAACATGGGTTGATCTTGCTGCCATTGCAATCTGATTTTGAATGTACTGAGAATACTGAGCGAAAAATTCAGAATTGAAGACAATTAAAACTACAAAAAAATGATGGTTAGGCTCGCAACTTTTTTTGATTAACTGCGGACGAAAATTGAGCCTGGAGTCAATTTTCATGCAGATGGTTGTGTTTGCAAGGGCAGACAAGGTTTCCGGTTTAAGTTTACACTTTAATAAGATATCCTTCGCCTGCCGTAATTGAGTTTCTAAATTAAAACTTGGGAAGATAGTATCTAGCGTTATTAGCTCACCGAAAATAGCTCTATTTTTTCCTCTCTGCCTTTTAACTGACTTTCTCCGAGCGATTTTGTCTTGTACGAATTGGGCCCAAGCGTTTTTAGAAGATCGCCGGATATGATAATTTCGGAATTAAATTGGTTGCATAGTGCCTGTATACGGGCTGTCGTATTCAGGACGTCACCTGTAAAAATGATTTCTTTTTTGAGTACTCCAATTTCACCGGTAGTAACCTTTCCACAATGAAATCCAGCTTTAAATGACGGTACTAATCCAAATCTTTTTTCGTACTTCCCAGCTTGTGACGCTAAAGACTCTTTCATAGCAAAAAAAGCAACGTATGCAATTGTTGTTTTTAATACCAGTCTTTAGTTTCCATGTGACTATCATTTCATCTCCCGCATATTGATAAATCTCACCTGCATAGTCGATAACCGGTCCGGACAGATCAGAAAAATATTCTTTTAACATTTCAAAGTACCTGACATGACCTATATTTTCAGCGATCGTTGTAGATGATTTCATATCAAGGAACATAAATATTCTCTCCTCTTCCGCCGGGCTGTGATATTTACCCAAAAAGAAATTACTTAATGCGCCATGACCGATGCTTTCACTTACCTCAGTATAAAATTGTATAACCAAAATTATTGCCGCGATATATAGAATAACACTTAACAGCGAATAATTAGTAAAGAAGGCATATGCGCGTGACCAGAAATCCTGACGGATGATCGCTGCAGGCATATCATTCGAAGTTCCGATGAATGTAGCGACAAGAAATAATAGAATTATGAGCAGGTAAATAAAAGATTTATATAGAATCTTTTCAGCGAAGCTGTTTTTGATGAGCCATTTGCTGAAATAGACAGTCTCTAATATGCCGATCAGGATACCGGTTATTAATGCGCATAGCGGGATGATGATAATATTCCTTGTAAAAATGTAACTGTTGCCCGTGGATGGGTAATGCGTCATATCGCCTAATAAGCCTTTTTCCAGCAGGATATAGATAATGCTGAATATCAGCCACATTAAAGCGAAGGGAATAACGCGTGAAGTATTCCTACTGGCTTTTGGTGACAGCATTGAAATAAGTGGTTAATAATAACAATTTATTATTCTTCACGGATATCTGCAACCTGCTTTTTTATTGCGTGACTTGAAGACCGAAAAAGGATTCCCGGTGATTGAGGTGAAGACTTGCCAGAATTACTGCCTTACAAGGAAAATTTGAAGGTTGTTTTGTTGGTAGCCTTAAAATTTGAACGTCAGCTATTATTAAATTAGATCCCTTCAGTATTTAATGCCGGCTCGTTTTTAGCCGCTGCAACCATCGCAGTTTTCCTTTTCACAATTCTGTTTACACGGTAAATCAGCCAGATGCTCAATGCGCAAACACCTACTACTACATAACCAACCCAATTGTAATGGATCAGTGGGCTGAACTTAGTTGGCTGAACGACGATCGCACCTGCAATAGCGGCGGCGATGCCACCTGCAATTTGCTGCAATGAGGAATTTATACTCATAAATGCACCGCGGTCCTGCATGTCGGGTACAGCACTTGTTAAAGCCGACGAGGGTATCATTCTGCTTAAAATTCCCATCATCATCAATATGTTAAACACTATGACAAGCCATAATGGTGTTACGGAAAGGTTAGTATATAAAAGGCAAATAATCATTAACCATACCGTAGCTGCGGCGAATATCTTAAACTTATCGGTCTTGTCGCTTAACCTGCCGACCAGGGGCATGATGATTAGTGAACTGATCCCTGAGATCATAAATAAAACAGGTAATTGACTGGTAGTAACGTGTAAATTGTTGATTGCAAAAGCGCTGCCGAAGGGCATCATCATAAAACCGCCGATTGAAAGAAACGCAGTAGCTAGAAATCCCACACGGTAATCTGGCTTAATAACCGTTTGTTTTAAGTGCATGAATACCGATTCATTATGTTGAAGTGCCAGGTGTTGTATAATTGGTTTCAACTTCAGGGATATAACTATTGCAACGATACAGGCCAGAGATGCTACCATCAGAAACGGGGCCTCCCAGCCCCAGGCGTTAGCGATGTACAAACCGATAGGTATACCCAAAACCTGGCTTGCGCCGAATCCCATTTGTATAAAACCCATTACACGGCCTCTTTGCTGCAAGCTAAAAAGATCAGTGATAATAGCAAGCGAAATAGAGCCAATTACGCCGCCAAAAAGCCCTGTGATGATACGGGCGGCTAGCAAAACGTAATAGGAGTGAGCCAGTCCGCAGAAAAATGTACCTGCTATAAATCCGACATAAAAGAACAGCAAAAGTTTCTTGCGATCGAATTTATCAGCAAAGCCCGCGGTGATCAGACCCGAGATACCGGCACTAAAAGCATAGGCAGAAACTGCAAATCCAAATGCGGAAGGTTTTAGGTTCAGCGACTTCATGAGCATATCCCCCAAGGGAGACATCACCATAAAGTCTAGTATAACGGTAAACTGTGTGACCGCTAAAATAAGTATGACGAATTTTTGGTAGCTGGTAAATGGCGCGGTCGTGTTGTTTTCCATATGTTTAGTCTAATTCACATCTGTTGAAAGAAGAAGGACCTCATTGTATCTCAAAGCTTGTGAAATAATCCTCAGCATACAATAGTCTGTCAGATAAAATAGATTTAATTCACAAAAAAGTCGCGGCTATCGTCTTTAGTCATTACGGAAAAAAGGATAGATTTTTGATCGAATTCTATTGAACTAGTCTATTCGATAATACCGTTTGTAAATGCAGAACCTTCTTGAAGCAGTGGGTTTAGCATCCTCGATAAATGAAATAGCGAAATAATGTGTTCTTTTTCGACGGGGAGAGGCGGCGTTAAACCGGATGGGGCAGGGAAACCTGCGATTTGTGGTTTTGGTTGCCAAACGTTACCAGAATCTGGGTATGTCGCTGATGGATCCGATCAAGGAAGGGAATGAGGGGTTGATCCGGGCGGCGCGCAGGTTTGACAATACGCGTGGATTTAAGTTTATTTCGTTTGCGGTTTGGTGGATACGCCAGGCGATTTTAAGTGCGCTCTGCCGGTATCAGCGGACGATCCGTTTACTGATGCACCGACAAGGCCTGCTGAGCAAAGCGAGAAAGATGTCCGCAGCGCTTGAAATGCAGCTGGAACGTACTCGTACAGAGGAAGAGCTTGCCGGTCTGATGGAGTTGGATGGTGAGTTTTGAATTTATAGAGAACGACGCGAGAATTCAGCTGGTGAAGAATTTGCTAAGGCGGCTGACCCCGAGAGAACGTTCGGTCGTAGAGTTAAGCTACGGGTTAACCGGGGGGTAATGTCTTACCTGCGCCGAGATTGCATTAGGGCTGGGTGTTTCAACCGAAAGGGTGAGGAAGCTGAGGGCGGCGGCCTTAGGTAAAATGGTGCGTTGAGTGTTTTTTAACGGTTTTGGTTCTCAAAAACTGACTTTCAGGCGAAGTCCTCCTTGTGTCAGGTTTACCTGGTGTTCAGAAAATTTACTGAATGGTATTTTAACGAACGGCTCGATAGAAATGGTGTTTTTCGATGTGAGTTTTTGGTCAAAACCTATTGCAATGTTGTATAAACCAAAATTACGATAGTCTTCAAGCTGGTTCTTTGCAACGGATTCGGAGCTGACTGAACTGGTTGTTACTGCCTGTGTTTGGGTATTTCCGCTCGCATCTACGAATGTGCTGACGCCCGTCGATTGGCTCGTATACTCAAGGGACTGCTCCTGGGAGGTTACGGCGAAAGCCGAAACACCCAGACGGGCATATACTTTAGATGTCAGATGATATTGAATTTCCAGCGGGATGTCTATTCCCCTCATTGTAGCCGTGGTGCTGCTCAACATTCGGCCGGATCGCAAAGCGGCGTAGTCCGGTGTGATTTTTTTTGCTCCTCCCAGTTCCGAGTAATAAAGTCCTGTACTGAGAGATAACTTCTTGCTGACCTTGTAGCTTAACTGGGTGCCGATATTCAGGTCCATTTTTGAACGGCTGTCGATCCCTTGGCCGACAGCCAGCCCAAAGGACCAGGCACGGGGTTTTGAACTTTTGCCGGTGGCGTTTCGGGGTTCTTCAACCGGCCTTGAAAACGGCGTTTTTTCAATATTGGTAGCATCAGCGGGTGCATTGGAAGTGGTAAAAGGACGGGCAATAACGAATGATGTTTGTCTAACCTGCGGTAAAGCAATTCCGGCACTGCCTGCCATCGGCAGCAATTGCCTGTTTCCGGACAATGAGGATAGGTGTTTTGATGAATTAAACGGGGTGATGCTTGCTATGACACGTGGAGTTATATCTTCCGCTTCACCGATAACAAGCTTGTTTTGTCGTTCTTCGGTTTTATGACTTAGTTTTTCGACTGTTTGCTGAGAGTTATTTATTTGCACGTAGGTTCCAATGCCTACCAGCAGAATGGCAGCTGCTATACTTACTCTGCGCCATAAAATTAAAAGACGGCGTTTTTTCTCCCTTTTCTTGAAGTCTTCCCAGGCACCTGGCCTGTATCCAAAATCAAGCGAAGCCAGCTCTTCTTTCAAATGATCTGTTATTTCGTCCATACCGCTGAATAGTTGGTTTGTTGATGATAAAGTGTACGCAGGCGGGCTTTAGCTCTGGCAAGGTAGGTGCGGCTGTGGCTGGCCGTGATACTTAGTTCAGCGGCTATTTCTTCGTGGCTGAATCCTTCGATTTCATACAGGTTGAAGATGACACGTTGCAGCTGCGGTAGTTCCTCGAGTAATTTCAGGACATCCGCTGCATTCATTTTGTCAATGACTGTGAGATGTTCCGCCACCGGGTGAAGCTCTGTCAATTCTACAACGGGAAACTGATTTTTATCGATACGAAGAAAATCGATGACAGTTCGGGATGCTATTTTCGCCATCCAGCCCTTAAACGCGGCCATGAGCTTTGCCGGATCTTCAGGATGCTGAAAGCTCCGCAGTTTTCTGAATATTTTTATATAACTGTCATTCACTAATTCTTCCACGTTTTGTATGTCGCTGGTGTATCGCCTGATAACGCCGGTCAGATAGCCGTAAAAAGATTTATAAATCCATTCCCGGCAGGATTCATCATTACTTAAACAGCCGGCGATGATTTCATCCAGCGTTTTGATCGGTTTGATCACCCGTTCTTTATCGCGAAATTTTAAAAAAATGGCTGCGGCTTTCATTCATCTGAAAGCTGCCCGCCGTTTTGGACGGACAGCCTGTATCGGTAGATTATTTATTGTTTATCACTTGCAGGGATAGTTTGGTGCTGTCGGTCTTAGCGCGCAGTCCCTTCGCCAGTATGGTATAAATTTTTCCTTTTTCAATTTTTACTTTTTCAATTTTTGCCAGTACTTCGGTTTTCCCGTTCTCACGAATTTCAAAGGTCTTCTCAGTGCCGGGTGCTGCCGTTGAAAAGGCTGACGTTTTCTTAAAATCAGCTTTTTTTACAAAGAGCGTGTCGGTACCCGCGATGTTCAGGTCAAGACTTCCCGCATCGGGACTCAGGTTGATAAAGCGGATTTTAGCCTGGTCTGTCTTAGGATCTGAAAGGTCGTCTTCGGTTAATAAGGTGCTTTCTTTTGACGGTACGTCGACAACGAAGAGCGAGTAATAAGTGCCATTCTTTAACGCATTAGTCGATTTTGCAAACTGCCTGGTTGAATCTTTTTTGGTAACACTGAATTCATAGCTGCCTGGCTGTATAACCCCGTATGCAAGGGCTGTTCCGTAAGTCAGCCGTGCATGGTTGGCTTTAGAGCCGTTAATGACGAAAGTCAGTTCGGATGTGCCGGGAGCTGCATGCACGATGGAGATCGCGGAAGATGGAGGGTTATCGGCATCGTTGTTGTTTTTACAGGAACCGGCCAGTAAAGCGATAGCAGCCAGACCTAAAATTGGTTTTTTCAACAGAGAGGAAACGGTCGTAAAATTTCTCATATTATTTGTTTTACCCTGCTAAACGGGTTCGGTCGCAAAAACGCAACAGTCTCTGTAATTTTTTTATGCGATATGCGATCAGGTAAACTCACTGCTATAGCATTTCGAAGCGCGAAATTAAAATCCGCGGAAAGAATGTAAATCCGCCTCATCGAAATATGACTCAACCCTTACGAATGCATCGCCAGGACAAGGATATTTTTATTAGCTGATCATTCCACGGAAACGACCCAGATCGAACTGCTCCTGGATGACAGGTATGTTGCCTGTGGCGCGTAGAAGATTGTCTTCGGGTTGCTTTCCTGGTTCGGAAAGAAGTGCAGCCAAGCTGGCGCTGCGGCCCTTCGTACGGCCCGCCAAAAGACTACGGCATAACAGGTATTTCTAGGGCGATTGGCTGGATTGACAAGCGATGAGCTATGCAGGTTAAAGGGGGTTGACGTTGCGCGTTCGCTGATGGTCATCGCGGCCATGGAACTGTCTGCCCGGATGGCCGACATTAGAGTAAGTTCTGCTTATTATTAAAAGAAGGTGCAATGATGGGATGCTCTCATGAGTATAACCTGGCCGTCCTCCAGGGTCGCAGGCAGCGTGGCGGGAGTGCCGGTCCGCATTAAGTTACTGGGAAAGGCTGGAGGTGATGTTGTATGAGCCCATAAATTACAGGCATGTCCGCATTCATGAGCCATACCGGTTACTGGTTGTCCTCTGTTAAACTGCACGGTCACATAATTGGACCATAAGGCCAGGGAACAGCCGGCCGATGTTCCTCCAATAAAACTTCTGACTGCGAAAACATAGATGGGTGCTCCGTGTCCGACCAGCCGTCGTGCATTCCCCCAAAACAAATTATTGATTTTTAGCTCGAAGCTTGACCCGGTAGTTAAAAGGTCGTCGCCAAAAGCGGCCGCGCCGCAATTGACATCGAGCGTCTGCGGGGTACTTGGACGGTTTTCAAATACAGTAAAGTCTTCAACGGCGGTTGCAGCATGGGATGAAAACGGTGTAGTGAACTGAAACGGCCGGAAAGGGATGACTTTGATATTAGCCCTTACTTTGTATAATTCGATCATGACATCCAGTTGGGCCTGCACCTCGGCGGCAGTTGCTACAGGTACACCAAACCCATCTTGTTGGACGATAACGACAATACGCAGTAACTTTTCCGGAGGCTGGATACCAATAATGCTGAGAAGCCCGAAAATAATGTCCAGGACAGCGTTAATAATAGTGGAAACCAACCAGCCGATAATGTTGACGATGCCTTCAATGATTCGGCCGATGACTGGTAAAGAAAAAATGAATCCGGCAACCCAGGCGAGGGCATTGAGGATAAATCCGACAACGGCATCAATAACGGTAACGACCGCCCTTACGACGGTTGTCACGGCAGCGATAACACCGTTAACCAGGTCACTGAAAAAACTCCCAATGGCGCTGAAAACATTGTCCGGCCCGTCGGTAAGCCAGGTCAGCGTGATCAATCGCCCGTCTTTTTCAGCCAGTTCAAAAATATCGTACATGTCGGTATGTATACCGAATATCTTTGCTTTGGCGATGGTGAACTTATGCGCCGGGTAGTCGGTGGACGAAATTCTGATCCATACAGGACCATGGTTGGCATCCTGTGTTTGTTGTTCGGTAAGGATTTGGCCGGTGCGAATATTAATAAATTTGATGCTTTTCCACCAGGTTACAGCTGAGGCGGTGTTCATGGTAATTGTTATTTCACCCGGTGTGCCGGTAGTTTCAACGACATTAAACCGGTCGAAGTCCCGCAGGTTTGGAAAAGCAGACCAATTAATTCTATCAGCCATCGCTAAAATTGGTTATATCTTACCGTAATACAAATTTGTTTATTATAACAAATACAGACAATGGCCAATTCTAATCATATTGCAGTTTTTGAATGCTATCATGGCCGTTCCGTATTCATTTGTAAATCACATTAGCCTTTTTTTAAAGGCAGCCATGTCCTCACCAACCTTGATATCTAAGATTTTCGCATAGCGCTGGGTTTACTGATCATAGTTTAGATAGTTTCTGGTGGGTTGTGCTTTTGGATAATAACTAACCAGAAATATGGTTTTAGACTAATAATTTGGTGTGGTCCAAAAACAAAAAAGCCCGTTAATGATACATTAACAGGCTTTTTATAAGTTTTAATATAGTTATCAGCGGAGAAAGAGGGTAATGAACTATTCCCGTTTCAGTTGCCAATCGCTATATTTTGTAGTGTAATTTTCGCTTACTCACCGGAAACTCACTTTTATTAGCCTGACTGTTTTCGACTTAAAATTAATTGTAATTTCTTACAGTTCAAAACTGTTCAGCTGCTAAGCACTAATCTTTTTTAAAGTATAGGTAATTGACGGGACTTGTCTGGTGATTGTCATCGATAGGACAACAGTTTATGCACTTTCATTTCAACTTTCAAAGCGAAAACATGAATGCAACAGAACTGATAACAAAACAGGATCTCAGCGATTTCAAACAAGAGCTGATCGCCGAGATCCGGGCATTAATGGAATTGAAACAGCCTGTGGCAAAAAAATGGCTACGCAGCTGCGAGGTCCGTAAGATGCTTAGCATCTCACCAGGTACGCTTCAGTCGTTGCGTGTTAACGGATTACTTGAATTTAACAAGATCGGAGGAATACTTTACTACAGGCAGGAAGACATTGACAAGCTGATGGGAAGCAGTAACAGCGGAAGAAATATCGCCCGAGTAGGGAAAGGAGGCTAAACGATGAGCAATGAAACTAAAGGATTTACTATTTTGGTTTTGCGAATCTCGGCTGATAAGCAGTTGTCGGCTACTCATATCAGTTTATTTACCGCACTGTTCGTTTGTTTTCGCAGAAGCGGTTCGGTGAGCCCTTTCCACGTCACCCGCAGGCAGCTAATGAACTATTCAAGCATTGCATCCATTGCTACTTATCATAAATGTATCAAGGAGCTTTCAGAAAAGGGTTTTATCAAATATGTTCCATCTTATCATCCCAGGAAAGGGAGTATCATTTACTGGCGGAATTTGAAAGAGATGGTATTGAATATTACTTGACTAGGTCAAATTTCCTGTCTGCGAAGTTTTAATCTCGAAGATTACCACGTCACCCTGAATCTCAGCTCGGCTTAGCAGTAAGTCAAACTAAATGTTCCCGCCGATTCCTGGGGATTCGATTATTCGTATCAATTGGTTTTTATACACTGACTGAATTTTCGAAAGTTTGAAGCCAAAAGGGGGGGAATTAGAAGCAGCCTCTTAATGGTGGCCGATCTCAGAACCGCCCTATGATGTTCGATCATAACATATAGTGAATTAGGCCTTACAATCTTTAAGGCTGCACATTGCTCATTTTCCAATCGGCACTTTTATTTTTAATACTTAAAATTTCTAAGTATAATTGTTTGTGCTTTTGGCAAGCCAGCTCGTTCGTGCAAAGATTTCATCAGCCAATGGTTTAATAATGCAGACCCGCTGCGCTTATTATCCTACCAAGATTACGAACGCTAAATTATTCGGATGATGAGGACAGCAATAAGGTATGTATTATGAACATCATCGATTATTTCAAACTCCAAGCAAAAAATCTTCATCGAGATTTTAAAACCCAATTTTTTGACGGCGAGTGGTACGATTACACCCCGCGATTTTTTGACGTTACCCAAATTACATTAGACTTCGATCCGGACGAAGAGAAATTGACGTTAATGTATGCCCAGCATCTTATTGCGAAAATGGCAGGGTTTAGAAAGTGGACTAGACTGTTAAAGGCTTCCGATGCAGAATTGCAACTTGCAAAACTTCTTTTTGACAACATGCACAAGATCAAGCCGGTAGAATGGGAAATGTATCTTGTGCAGCAGCAAGACGACAGCAATGTAATATTTGACGCTGAAACGAGACTGGAAATTTTTACAATGGTTTTCGCCAATGTTGACGGCCATGAAAGCATGTTTGCGGACTACCGGCTGAAAAAGAAGAAGATAACGCCCACTGAAAATCAACCAATTAAATCCATGAAAAAGAAGTCCACAGCCGAAATCTTTTCCTTGCCGTTAACCGGGGCAAATAGAAAAAAGTTTATTGAAACGGCCAACTCAGCTTTTGAGCGTGTAATAGAAAGAGTTGAACCTGAACATCCCGAATTAGTGCGCGAATTGTGGAATCCGGAAGAATATATCGATGTATTTGCACTTAAGCCAGATATTCTGCCGGTCGACCGTGACTATGCACTTTCTTTGATTGATACATTTATGGTCCATCATGTCATTGCACTGGCCGTTCAAACTGATATCGATTAAATTATAAAAAAGTTTAACGAAATCTTTAATCAAAACCGGTTGTTAAGGCGGCTTAATAGGCAATCATATATCTGACAAAAAATACACGTTGTATATTCATCGTTTAGTCGCTTAATCAGGGGAGCAAGCGGAAGTCGGGCTGCACCCGACTTTCCTGCTTGCCCTGCCCAGCAGGGCCGTTTACAGGATACCTGCGGTATATTTGCCCCCCGTTTTCGTTTTGTTAGGCCTTTATTGGTATACCGGCGGGTATACGCTGATTAATCAATCTTAGGCAAGCCTGCTGGTGATTGTCAAACCGTGTTTTTTCTGATTCTTAAGATTGTTTGCTACTACTGCTCAATTGAGGCTGCGAAGTGGTGGTTTCATTTTGTGATGAGTGAGGAAAAAGTAAAGACCATCCGTTTCTCGGTTAAAACGGATGAAAAACTACAGGCGATTGCTTTAAAGTGTGGCTTAACCAAACTGGACTTTTTCCGGTACATGGTGGAGTACTTCTATAGATCAAAGAAAGATCCCAGGGATCTGAGCGATGAATTGCTGAAAACAGAACTGCAGAAAAAGACGAATAGTATTATCAGTATCATCCGGGCTCAGGAACAGGATTTATTCATCCCGGTTAAAAAGGACACGGAGAAACTGCTGGCAACGAGTGTGAAACTGGTCGAATTGATTTCGCATGTTGTTAAACACAACCAGGAGCAGCGGGATGCCTGTCAAAATCAAATACGCGGAATCGGCTGGCTGGTTGAATCTTTTAAAAAGACGGACCGGGCGCGCTATGAAACGGCACTTTTGAAATCCCGCTTTCAGGAATTAATGGAGTATTATATCAAAGCCCGTGATCAGCTGGGCGTGTTAAGCAAGCAGGCGGATAAGGACAGCCTGAATAAGCATATCCGGGAGCAGGTGAAGAATTTATAAGCAGCCAGCGATAGTTTATAAAAATAAGATTGACCATTTAGCGCGAATGGATGTTTATTCAGATCAGTAAAAGCGAGACAGGAAATAATAAGGGAAGCTGCGGGCAGTTGGTTGCCTACCTGGAAAAGGAAAACGTTTTGGCTGAAAAGATTGGCGGGCTGGACTATAGGCCCGAGTATTGGTTCAACGAAAAACGAAACGATATCAAGGTGTATGAGGTACGGACAGGCATTGATGGGAATATCCGGAAGCTGGCTGGTGATGAAGCTAAATTTTACCTGATCAATATCTCGCCCAGTGAAAAAGAAATTAACCACCTGGTTGACCGCTATGGCAGGGAAGGAGCTAAAGCGCAGTTCAAAGCCTATGCTAATGAAGTAATGAATGCCTATGCAAGAAACTTTAAACGGGATAGGATCAGCAGCAACGGCGACCTGGTCTATTACGGCAAGCTGGAAAACCGGCGGTATTATTCCTTCCGGGATCAGGAAGTAAAAAGGGGCATGGCTAAACGGGGCCAGGCAAAACCTGGCGAGCAGATGCATCTCCAGGTCATCGTCAGCCGGAAAGATCAAAGCAACAGCATTAAGCTCAGCCCGCTGAATAACTCAAAAGGCAGTAACGCAAAGCACAGTGAAAAGGTCGGGCAGTTTGACCGGGTAGCGTTTAAGCACCGGTCGGAAACGCTATTCGATGAGCTATTTGCTTACAAAAGGGGAATGGACGAAACGTTCCGGTTTGCAAACATCCTGAAACATGGGAGCATCAGCCAGCGCTCGGAACTGTTTGAACATAGTCAGAAGGCATCTCAAAACTCTGTCAGAAGTTCTCCCGAGGCTATGGACACAAAGGTTGCAAGCGACTTGCTCGATGTCCTGCTCAGTAAAGTTCATGAAGATATTCAGCAACCTTTGCTCAGGCGTAAAAAGAAAAAAGGGACGGTAACCCGGTCAGGAGGCAGGAGCTTATAAAAGAGGATGAAACGGTCGGCTTTAAATTTTGGTCATGAATACAGGGGAAGACATGCAGGCTTTGCGCAAGATCGCTGATCTGACGCGCCTTTTAAGCGTATCGGTTTTGGCTTTACATTTTTACCTGGCTTGCTATGCGGTGTTCGCCGGGATGGGATTGAGAAGTTTTCCGAGCGACCAGGTGCTGCGGGCGCTGGCCGATACGCCGTTGTTTCATAGCGGTCTTGCGGCGAAGGCGGGGAGCCTGGTACTGCTGGCGGTTTCTTTATCGGCCGTTAAAGGACGCAAGGAGGAAGGCCTTGGGCTGAAAGACGCGCTGATCTGGCTTGGTTCGGGCATGGCTGTTTTTTTTGTCAGCAGTGCGATTTTTTACCTGACTGTTTCTTCGGGCTGGCTGACGGGATTATATATGGTAGTGACCATTTCAGCTTATCTGGCCATTATCAGAGGAGGGGTAATGTGTTCGCGTATTCTTTTTGACCGGTTCGCAGCGGATGTTTTTAATACGGAAAACGAAACCTTTCCCCAGGAGGAGCGGCTGCTTGAAAACGAATATTCAGTGAACTTGCCGGCCGTTTATCGTCTTAAAGGGCGGATGCGTAAAAGCTGGATTAACATCATTAACCCGTTCCGGGGTATACTGGTTGCCGGGACGCCGGGAGCAGGAAAGTCCTATTTTGTGATCCGCCATATCATTGATCAGCATTTGTCTAAGGGATTTTCCATGTTCGTTTATGATTTCAAATACGATGACCTGAGCAGGATCGCTTACAATAAACTTTTGCGTTACCAGTCTGCCTTTAAGGTGAGGCCAGCCTTTTACGTGATCAATTTTGATGATCTGGAGCGAAGCCATCGCTGTAATCCTCTTGACCCTTCGGCAATGACTGACATTACCGATGCGACGGAGGCAAGCCGCACGATCATGCTGGGTCTGAACCGGGACTGGATTCGTAAGCAGGGCGATTTCTTTGTTGAAAGTCCGATAAATTTCCTGACAGCGATCATTTGGTTTTTGCGAAAATACCGGGACGGTCTATTTTGCACGCTGCCGCATGTGATAGAGCTGATGCAGGCTGATTATGACCCGCTGTTCACTGTGCTGGAGCGGCAGGAAGAGATCCGGGTACTGATCAATCCGTTTATCTCGGCCTGGCAAAATAAGGCGCGGGAGCAGCTGGAGGGACAGGTGGCAAGTGCGAAGATCGGACTGGCCAGGCTCTCTTCACCGCAGCTTTATTATGTGCTTTCCGGCAATGATTTTACCCTGGATGTCAATAATCCGGAGGAGCCTAAGGTGGTTTGCCTTGGTAATAATCCGCAAAAGCTTCAAATCTACGGAGCGGTGCTGTCGCTATACATTTCGCGGATGATCAAGCTGGTAAACCGGAAGGATCAGCTGAAAAGCAGCCTGGTATTCGATGAGTTTCCTACGATCTATTTTAATCATATGGATAGCCTGATCGCTACGGCGCGCAGTAACCGTGTAGCGACAACGCTGGCCGTGCAGGACTACAGCCAGCTGAAAAAGGATTACGGGGCTGAGCAGGCCGAGGTGATCACGGGTATTGTCGGAAATATAATCAGCGGCCAGGTGACGGGGGATACAGCGCGCAGGCTTTCCGAACTGTTGGGTAAGATCAACCAGGAGCGGGGCAGTCGCAGTATCAATAGCTCGGATGTTTCGCTGACGCGATCCTGGCAGCTGGATTACGCGGTGCCGCAGTCGAAGATAGCCGCCCTGTCATCAGGCGAATTTGCCGGCATGGTAGCCGATAACCCGGAAGAAAAGATAAATCTGAAGGTGTTTCAAAGTGCCGTCTGTAATGATCACGCGGCTATTGCAGCCGAGGAAGGTCTATACCGGCCGCTGCCCCGGATTGCAAGGGTCAGCGAGGAGGACGTACAGGAAAATTACCTGCGCATAAAGTCGGATATTGAAAGCTTGCTGAATACCGAGCTTCGTTGCCTGCGTTCCGCGCCGGGCGTGGAAACAGGTAGCGGCAGGAATTATAAAGCTGGTGAGGTTCAGCTGACTGCGGGTATTTCACCAGGAGAGAACCGGGATCATCCGGGCCAGGAAACGGCTGTGTCTTTTTAGAATATGTTAATAGTAGTTATCGAGACTGCCTTTACCAGGTTCCGGACGAGTAAAAACATAATTTTCAGCGAATGGCAATTTGTTTCCGTGTTGTAGTTTGTTTTGTTAAGTATCTGTTAATCAGGTATAAGATTTAAAAATTTCGTTGGATGTAGTAGCAATTTGGTAAATTGTACCGGACATTGTCGTCGTTCTGCTCAGAAGATTAAAAACCAACCTTACTCAATCGAGCTATGCTTTTTTTGCAATCGGCCCCGCATCCTGCATTACGAAAGTATATAGAGCAATATTTGTATCATTCTTTTCACACATCCATATTGCCTTCTCTGGAGCAGCGATTTCTTCCTTACGACAGACCAGCGGTTTCATTTTTTTTAGGTCCGGTTCAGCTGCAACATGACCGTGAACATTTATCCGGTCCTATCTCTGCAAAAGGTCAGTCCGCATTTGCCTATTACAATGCTTTGACAACATCTGCCAATACCTTTCATTTTAAGGGAAATGAACAGGTACAGGTGATCATTATTCAATTTAAGCCGGTGGGATTCTCCGCCTTATTTCGCAGAGATATGGCTGAGCTGACAAACCAGCTTCCGGACTTTTCCCTTATAACCGGCGCTTCTGAAGGATTTATGTTTCTTGAACGACTGGTAGAAGCAAAAGATTTTGCAGCACAGGTTTCTGTATTGAATGATTTTTTCCTGGTGAGACTATGCTCTGAACGGTATGATTACGGTCAGATAAGGGAAGCCTGCCGTAAACTGATAGTCACTGACGGGCTGATAAACATGAAAGATCTCGCCTGGCATACAAATATGTCGTTGCGTACGCTTGAGCGAAAGTTTACAGAACAGGTTGGCGTCACGCCCAAAGTTTACGCCCGGATCAAGAGACTTCATCATGCCCTTGCTTTGATGAATCATGCAGATCCTTGGGCATTAAAGGAAATCGTTTACCACTGCGGTTACTATGATCCTGCCCATTTTAATAAGGAATTTCAGACTTTCAGTTTACAGTCTCCATCCACTTTTTGTGCTCCAGAATACCAGCTCTATAACCAGGTAATTTTAAATTCCAACTTGGCAGCTTTTTAAATTGACGCTTTTTTACAACAAATTCTCGCCCCGGGAAAATTACTTTGTGAATGAATAAATCTGTGTGTTTTCAAACGATAGGGCGCATTCATTTTCAACCGCCTGTTTCAGCTGCAGATTAGCCAACAAATTTTCTTACCCTAAATTATCAATTATGGAAACAATTATTGAAAGCGCTGCAAAAGCAGGCAGCAAGGCCAGCAAATCTTCAAAAACAAAAAAAATTAAAATTCAAAAGGGATACCCGGACTACAGTCTGTCTGTCGGAAAAAACTTAATAAAGCTGAAATTCGCCAGAGCCAAGAAGAAAGTTTCGAAAAAAAACGACCCGAAAGCAGCGGAACAGGATGGGCTTAGGATTTCTGTTAAACAAGCCAAACCAGTTCCCGGATCAAAGGGCGCTCCTGAAACTATCACCAGGCAAGTTACTTGTAAAATAAATACAGACAACTTCAACTGTTCCTTCAATACCGATCTTGCCGACCTTTTAAAACCGGGCCTGATCTATGATCTGAAGGACATTGCCGGGTCGAAGTATAAAAAAATTGATCTTCCGAGGAATCCGGTCGTTTTGTATGCCGACAGGCTGCCTGTCAACAATGCAAGTGTCGTTATTGATGATCCCGATGAATCGACAATAGCCGTTGCCATGGAAAAACTGCGTGCCCGTAGACAGGATGCGCCCGTCGGTAAAGACGCTTTAATTAAAATCAATGAAATCTTCAGCAAAACTGACTTCTATCTGCACGTGAATGCAGGAGGCCATTATTTTACCGCCGAGATGGAGGCATTTTACTCCTCCAGTCAAAAAAGCACCAGCCGCAAATACCTTGTCGATGTTACTAACGAGTTATATGCACTTAATATAGAAATGCCGCAAAAGCAGCCTGAAACTTTTTTCAAAGATGCCAATGTCGAGATAGACAAAGACTGGGTAATGGTTTCACGCGTGACTTTCGGCCAGCGTATTCTTATCTTGATAGAGTCGGATACGGTATTAACGAAAGATGATTTCGGTTTTGAGGCTTCGTTTGAAATAGGATTTGCCGGCGCGCATGCCGGTCTGGAAATCAAAAATAGCAGTCTTCACAAAACGAAGTCAGTGAATATAAAGGTCTGGGGTGCTAAAGAAATCGGCTTTGACGGGCTCAGTTTGAAAAATATAAAACATGAGATCTCCGGTTTTCTTGGCAAGGCCACCAACTATAAAAACAGTTGGGGTTATCCTTTACGCTATCACCTGAGTTTTTTAAATGGCGATATTGCAAAGATCAGCTCCGGGCTGGTAATGGATTCGAGTATAGTCGATGTTCAGGGCAATACCTTTAAGGTTTCATTGAAGAGTCTGACCTGTAATAAAAACAGCGATAGCGGTAGCACGGAGGAATACTATGGAAGTGCCCGCATACGTGCTTTTGATGGCAAACATGTTGAAATTTCGGACCGGTATCATTACAACAAGCCTCTTAAGGTTCCCGTATTAAGCAAAATTTTCAGCGTAGTTCCTGTAATTCCAATTGGAAGCGACGCAGATGAAGTCTATATAGAACTTGATGAAGGAGATAAAGAGTTGTTTGCCAAGCCGGGCGCCGTTATTTTAGACGATAAATATACGCGAATCTTTACCATGCCTTATGACGATAACCGGGCTTTTTTTACCCTGGAGGGATCGCTCAATGAAGATGACAACTGGCCAAATGCTGATGATCGTTTTAAAGGAATATTTCGAAAAATCAGGCTTTCCGATGTGATTAATGCCGGTGGAACAATAGATGTCGATTTAGAGTTCGCCAAACAGGGTGGTAAAGCTACCCTTACGTTTCAAATAGAGTCCATTCAGGCATAATAGCGTTAAGTCGGGTGCCATACCAGATCTTACTTCTGTAACGGCCGCTTGCTGCATGCTTGCGAGCGTTACTATTTTTGGCCTTAGCTCAATTTTTCATTTGTGCTTTGTCGCGGCTAACTGGTTTTTCGCAAATATTTGCGGGAGTTTGGATGCTATTTAAGAAAATGTCTACCTTAATCCTTTATAACCAATTATTTCACCCCTTCTTACTATGACATTAGATTCTTTGGATCTAAAGATCCTTTGCCTCCTTCAGGAGGATGCACGGCAGACCTGTAAGCAGATCGGCCTGAAAGTTCACAAGTCTATTTCCACTATTTACGAGCGGATCAAGCGAATGGAACAGGATGGGATCATCCGGCGCTATGCAGCAATTCTTGACTATAACCGCATGAACCGCAAGTTATCGGCTTTTACCAATATACAGCTGAAGGATCATTCCCGGGAAGGGCTTTACCGGTTCGAGTCGACGGTGTCGGCCCTGGACGAAGTGATGGAATGTTACCATACCTCGGGCCATTTTGATTTCATCCTGAAAGTTACGGTAAGCGATTTACAGGCTTACCATAACTTTCTGATGGAAAAGATCTTTTCTACCGGCCTGATCGCCCACCTGGAAAGTACGTTTGTGATGCGGGAGGCCAAGATGGAGACGGCGCTGGTGCTTTAGTCGTTGTCTGTTTTCTGCAGGATGCTGCTTAGCTGCCTTCTGAATTTTTCTGCCAGCTGGATTGCTGCCTGGCGGTATGCTTCCTTGTCGGTCCAGGCGGTTGCCGGGTCGAGGATTTCCGCCGGTACCCCCGGACAGCTTTTAGGAATTTCAAGTTTGAATATTTCCAGTAATCCGGTGCCGGCCTGTTCCAGTTCTCCGGAAAGTGCCGCATGGACGATCGCCCGCGTATAGCTGAGAGAAATGCGCTGACCTGTGCCATACGAGCCGCCTGTCCAGCCGGTATTGATCAGCCAGATGTTTGGCTGGTGTTCGCTGATCAGATCGCCGAGCAGGCCTGCATAGATTGAAGGGTGCAGGGGCATAAAGGCCTGGCCGAAGCAATGGGAGAAAGTAGCCTGCGGTTCGTTGATTCCGAACTCTGTTCCGGCAACTTTGGCGGTGTAACCCAGGCTGAAGTAATAGAGCGCTTGTTCCATGTTTAGCCTGGCAACGGGCGGAAGGACACCGAAGGCGTCGGCGGTGAGAAAAAAGATATTTCGCGGCGCCGGGCCGGTGGATGGGTCGGCTGCGTCTTTGACATACGATAAGGGATAGGATACCCGGGTGTTTTCGGTAATACTGGTGTCGTTAAAGTCGACCTGGTCGCTGTCAGGATGGAAACCGACGTTTTCCAGCAAAGCTCCCGGGCGAATGGCCTGCCAGATCTGCGGTTCATTTTGCCGGGAGAGCCCAGCCGTTTTGGCGTAGCATCCGCCTTCGAAGTTAAAGATGCCTTTCCGGCTCCAGCCGTGCTCATCGTCGCCGATCAGCCGCCTTACGGGATCGGCGGATAAGGTGGTTTTCCCGGTGCCGGATAATCCGAAAAATATAGCGGTATCGCCTTCTTTTCCCAGGTTTGCCGCGCAATGCATGGGCAGGATGCCGCGCTGCGGGAGCAGGAAATTGAGAACGCTGAAAACGGCTTTCTTGATTTCACCGGTATAACCGCTTCCGCCGATAAGAATGATCCTGCGGGAGAAATTGATAATGGAGAAATTAGCTTGCCTGGTCTGGTCGAGCGCGGGATCTGCCTTAAAGCCGGGCGCAGCCAGGACGGTCCACTCCGGCTGGTTTTCGGTGTCCGCTGCCGGCCGGATAAAGAGATTGTGTGCGAACAGATCCTGGTAGGCTTTTTCGCTGATGATGCGCAGGCTGATGCGGTTGTCTTCCTCGGCCGAGGCAAAGGCGTCACGGACAAAGACGGTCCTGGTCTGCAGGTAGTGGAGCATTTTGTTGTAAAGGAAATTAAAAGCGGTCGGGCTGAACGGAATATTGATATCGTTCCACCAGACTGTGTCCTGGGTATGCCGGTCCTGAACGATGTACCGGTCTTTGGGCGAACGGCCGGTAAATTTTCCGGTAGAAACTGCCAATACTCCGTGATTAGAAAGCCGGCCTTCGCCGCCGGCAACAATATGCTGACGGAGTTCTTCAACAGGAAGCTGGTAATGATAGGACTGGCTGCCGGGAAAGCCGAGATAAGACAGGTTAAGGGTGTTTGCTTGCAGGTTTTTCATAAAAAAATGGTTATTGATATCTAGATTGGCCTTAAGTGCCGGATGAATGATTTTGCCGGCCAGGGTGACAAGACTGGCCGAGCCGGTCAGCAGGGGAGTCCGCTGGTGCTGGTTTGCGGCCTGAAGATCCAAAATGCGCATTGTTCCGTTTGTCGCGCGTCCGCCGGCTTGTTCAATGATCAGGGCAAGTGGCTGGCATTCGTAAAGAAGACGCAGTTTGCCCTGCGGATATTTGCTGCTGGCCGGGTACAGGAAAATTCCGCCGTCCAGAAGTATGCGGTGCAGGTCTGCCACCAGGGCTCCGCTGTAGCGGCTGCTGAAGGGACGCCCGGTTTCATAGTCCGGATACTGGCAATAGTGAATAAAGCGCTTGGTGCCCTGACAGAACAGGGAATAGTACCCTTCGTTAATGGAGTAGAAGCTGCCTGCGTGAGGGATTTTCAGGCCGGGATGGCTGAGATGGAATTCCTGCGTAGTTCTGTCAAGGGTAAAGCCATGAACGCCATGTCCGGCGGTGAAGACCAGCATGGTCGCCGGCCCATAGAGAAAATAGCCCGCGGCGATTTGTTCTTTGCCGGCAGGAAAAGGCATTTTCGAGATGTCTTCTTTCGCAGGTGCCTGGTAAACTGAAAAAATACTTCCCATCGGAAGATTGCTTTCGGCATTGGTGGATCCGTCAAGCGGATCGATGGCAATCAGGTACGGTGCGTCTTTATTAAGAGTAAGCAATTCCTGCGATTCTTCAGAAGCCAGTGTGCGGCAAAGTCCGCTTTCTTTTAATGCCGAGATAAATAGCTGGTTAGCCCGTAGATCCAGCGCCTGCTGCGCTTCTCCGGAAGCGTTGTAACTGGTTGCCGCTGTGGAGAGGAGCTGTCTGCCCTGGCTTACCTGGCTGCTTAATCGGACGGCGGCACCGCTGAAAGCTTCAAGGACTGAGGCGAGCGGTGTCCCGGCAAGGGTGTTTTGACCGGTTGATTCCCGCAGGAATCGCGAAAGAGTTTGGCCTGAATTCATATGCTTAGTGTATTTGTTACAATTAGGTTTTTAGCGGTTTTGGTTAACTGGTCACAAACGTGCACCGGTTTTTTTTACTAATACAAGGGTACAGGTGATAAATATTTTTGCCATGCAGGTTACTGGCTTACTCAGGCTTAGTGTAAGAGTGGTGTTTTTGAAACTTGTTTTGTTCTTTTTTCGGCGGCAGCGTGGTTACGATCCTGCTGGGCGAAAAATTTGCGGCGATGATTGCGGGTTCCCGAAAAATTAACGGACTTATCCGGCTTGCTCGCTTTGAATGTGGCGTATCCTGACTTTTGGTTATACCAATTATGACCAAAGATGAAAGAGTTAGTGATCTCGCCGAGCATTACCCGGCATGAAACACATTTACTGGAGCGTTACCTTCGCGAGATTTCGCAGTTTAAGTTGCTGGACGCCGCCGAAGAAATCGAGCTTTGCCGCCGTATCCAGGACGGGGACGAGGGGGCTTTAAACCGGATGGTGCAGGGAAACCTGCGATTTGTGGTTTCGGTCGCTAAGCGTTACCAGAACCTGGGTATGCCGCTGACGGATCTGATCAATGAAGGGAACGAGGGGCTGATCCGGGCGGCGCGCAGGTTTGACGATACGCGGGGATTTAAGTTTATTTCGTTTGCGGTGTGGTGGATACGGCAGGCGATTTTAAGTGCGCTTTGCCAGCATCAGCGAACGATCCGTTTACCGATGCACCGGCAGGGCTTGCTGAGCAAAGCGAGAAAGATGTCCGCAGCGCTTGAAATGCAGCTGGAACGAACGCCGACAGAGGAGGAGCTTGCCAGGCTGATGGAACTAGACGCCGGGAAACTGGCTGATGGTTTGCACTATTCCGGTACCTGCACCAGCTACGATGCGCCGCTTATCGATGGTGAAGGCGACCTGACGCTGCTTGACCGTTTGGCCGGCCAGCGGGATGCGAGTTTGGAATTTATAGAGAACGACGCGAGAATTCAGCTGGTGAAGGATTTGCTAAGACGGCTGACCCCGCGAGAACGCTCGGTCGTAGAGTTAAGCTACGGGTTAACCGGGGGGCAATGTCTTACCTGTGCCGAGATTGCATTAGGTCTGGGTGTTTCAACTGAAAGGGTGAGGCAGCTGAGGGCAGCGGCCTTAGGTAAAATGGCGCGGTGAGTGTTTATTACCGGTTTTGGTTTTCAAAAACTAACTTTCAGGCGAAGTCCTCCCTGTGCCAGATTTACCTGGTGCTCAGAAAATTTACTGAATGGTATTTTAACGAACGGCTCGATAGAAATGGTGTTTTTCGATGTGAGTTTTTGGTCAAAACCTATTGCCATGTTGTATAAACCAAAATTACGATAGTCTTCAAGCTGGTTCTTTGCAACGGATTCGGAGCTGACTGAACTGGTTGTTACTGCCTGTGTTTGGGTATTTCCGCTCGCATCTACGAATGTGCTGACGCCCGTCGATTGGCTCGTATACTCAAGGGACTGCTCCTGGGAGGTTACGGCGAAAGCCGAAACACCCAGACGGGCATATACTTTAGAAGTCAGATGATATTGAAGTTCCAGCGGGATGTCTATTCCCCTCATTGTAGCCGTGGTGCTGCTCAGCATTCGGCCGGATCGCAAAGCGGCATAATCCGGTGTGATTTTTTTTGCTCCCCCCAGTTCCGAGTAATAAAGTCCTGTGCTGAGAGATAACTTCTTACTGACCTTGTAGCTTAACTGGGTGCCGATATTCAGGTCCATTTTTGAACGGCTGTCGATCCCCTGGCCGACAGCCAGTCCAAAGGTCCAGGCACGGGGCTTTGAACTTTTGCCGGTGGGGCTTCCGGGTTCTTCAACAGGCCTTGAAAATGGCGCTTTTTCAATATTGGTGGCGTCCGCGGGTGCATTGGAAGTGGTAAAAGGGCGGGCAATAACGAATGATGTTTGTCTAACCTGCGGTAAAGCAATTCCGGCACTGCCTGCTCTAGGCAGCAATTGCCTGTTTCCGAACAATGAGGATAAGTGTTTTGATGAATTCGATGGGGTGATGCTTGCTAGGACACGTGGAGTTGTTTCTTCCGCTTCAGCGATAGCAAGCTTGTTTTGCCGTTCTTCGGTTTTATAACTTAGTTTTTCGACTGTTTGCTGAGAGTTATTTATTTGCAGGTAGGTTCCAATGCCGACCAGTAGAATGGCAGCTGCTACACTGACTCTGCGCCATAAAATTAAACGACGGCGTTTTTTCTCCCTTTTCTTAAAGTCTTCCCAGGCTCCTGGCCTGTATCCGAAATCAAGCGAAGCCAGCTCTTCTTTCAAATGATCTGTTATTTCGTCCATGCCGCTGAATAGTTGGTTTGTTGATGATAAAGTGTACGCAGCCGGGCTTTAGCTCTGGCAAGGTAGGTGCGGCTGTGGCTGGCCGTGATACTTAGTTCAGCGGCTATTTCTTCGTGGCTGAATCCTTCGATTTCATACAGGTTGAAGATGACACGTTGCAGCTGCGGTAGTTCATCGAGTAATTTCAGGACATCCGCTGCATTCATTTTGTCAATGACTGTGAGATGTTCCGCCACCGGGTGAAGCTCTGTCAGTTCTACAAGGGGAAACTGATTTTTATCGATACGCAGAAAATCGATGACAGTTCGGGATGCTATTTTCGCCATCCAGCCCTTGAAGGCGGCCATGAGCTTTGCCGGATCTTCCGGATGCTGAAAGCTCTGCAGTTTTCTGAATATTTTTATATAACTGTCATTCACTAATTCTTCCACGTTTTGTATGTCGCTGGTGTATCGCCTGATAACGCCGGTCAGATAGCCATAAAAAGATTTATAAATCCATTCCCGGCAGGATTCATCATTGTTTAAACAGCCGGCGATGATTTCATCCAGCGTTTTGATCGGTTTGATCACCCGTTCTTTATCGCGAAACTTTAAAAAAATGGCTGCGGCTTTCATTCATCTGAAGGCTGCCCGCCGTTTTGGACGGACAGCCTGTATCGGTAGATTATTTATTGTTTATCACTTGCAGGGATAGTTTGGTGCTGTCGGTCTTAGCGCGCAGTCCCTTCGCCAGTATGGTATAAATTTTTCCTTTTTCAATTTTTACTTTTTCAATTCTTGCCAGTACTTCGGTTTTCCCGTTCTCACGAATTTCAAAAGTCTTCTCAGTGCCGGGTGCTGCCGTTGAAAAGGCTGACGTTTTCTTAAAATCAGCTTTTTTTACAAAGAGCGTGTCGGTACCGGAGATGTTCAGGTCGAGACTTCCGGCGTCAGGACTCAGGTTGATAAAGCGGATTTTAGCCTGATCCGTCTTAGGATCTGATAGGTCGTCTTCGGTTAATAAGGTGCTTTCTTTCGAGGGTACGTCGACAACGAAAAGCGAGTAATAGGTGCCGTTCTTTAACGCATTAGTCGATTTTGCAAATTGCCTGGTTGAATCTTTTTTGGTAACACTGAATTCATAACTTCCTGACTGTATAACTCCGTATGCAAGGGCTGTTCCGTAAGTCAGCCGTGCATGGTTGGCTTTAGAGCCGTTAATGACGAAAGTCAGTTCGGACGTGCCGGGAGCTGCATGTACGACAGAGATGGCGGAAGATGGAGGGTTATCGGCATCGTTGTTGGTTTTACAGGAGCCGGCCAGTAAAGCGATAGCGGCCAGACCTAAAATCGGTTTTTTCAACAGAGAGGAAACGGTCGTAAAATTTCTCATATTATTTGTTTTACCCTGCTAAACGGGGCCGGTCGCAAAAACGCAACAGTCCCTGTAAATTTTTTTTGTGATATGCGATCAGGTTAGCATACTGCTGTAGCATTTCGAACCGCGAAAATAAAATCCGGCAGTGTTTTCCGGGTTTATGAAGTGTAATTTTTAATGGGAAGGCCAGCGCGGAGGCAGGTAAGGTTTGTTCATGATTGTCATACTGTTTTTAATACGCTGATCCGGCCGCTTCAGCACTTAATATGTTTATTCGTGTTCTTTCGATAATCCGCCAAGTTTTTGATTCTCATTAAATCGCTGCGATTAATTACACACCAATTTAGCCGGTCTTTTTTACGCCGGTTCGCTGCGCCAAAGTAGTATCCGGAAAATGGGTATCCGCCTGTGGCGGAGCCTCCGCATTTTCCGGCTCTCCACTTTGCCGGCGGCTGAAAGGCCGGCTTGCTGAGCGCCATAATTAATCACTCAAAAATTGTGTTATGGAAAATCTCAGTAAAATCAGTACAGTGATGGAAGTTGCAGAAATCAGTGTGTCTTATTGTCCGAAAGTTAAAGCATCCAACAGGCCGAAGGTCACTTGTTCGGCTGATGCCTATAAAGTGTTTTACGGGATGTGGGATCAGGACCGGCTGGAACTGGTGGAGCATTTTTACGTGATGCTGCTGAACCGCTGCAACCGGGTGCTGGGCGTGTCGCTGATTTCCTCAGGCGGGTTTTCCGGTACAATAGCGGATCCGAAACTGATATTTGCGATTGCCCTGAAGGCTGGTGCTTCGGCCATGATCCTGGCGCATAATCATCCATCGGGTAACCTAGCGCCAAGCAGTCAAGACCGTGCGCTGACTGCTAAGCTGCAGCATGCCGGATCGTTCCTGGATATAGCCGTTAACGATCATTTGATTATCTGCCCGGAAGGCTGTTATTATTCATTTGCTGACAGCGGGGAGATGTGAGTAGTAAGATGCGTGATGTTGCAGGCCATTCTGCAGAAAAAAGAACGTTGCAGGGAGCGGCTGACGAATCGGCCTTGGGGGGGTGCAGGGCTGGGTTTATATACTGTGATGTAATGATACAAAAGATCAAATATACCTTGATCGGGCTAACTATATCGCTGCTATCATATTACATTGTCCTGATTTACCAGCCGGTAGAATACCTTACCGGGATTTTATCGCTCCTAATACCCCTGCAGCTTTGCGGGATGCATGTGCTGCTTCGCTGATCGCTTGTGTCTTAAACGGACGATGAGATTTAAGGTACGTGATATGATCAAACAGCCATTTATTATAATAGTTTATTGAGTTATTTCGCAGTCTGCATGTATCTGAGCGGGCTCTGGTAGCATTTGTTTTACCACAGTATGCCGAGATAACGGCTTCCAAAATCGTCGTTCCGGCGTGCAACTTTTTACAGGATTAACAGTAAAAGATTTGGCTGTTCATTAGTTGATTGAATCATGTTTTTTATCGTCGTAAAATATCCTGCTGTCACGTGTTTCCTGATGGCCGTTCATTTGACAAATAATAAAATGGGCCTTTTAGAATGGCTCTGTCTCTTAACGTTTTGCTACTTGGGGTACCGGCAATATCAGCTACAGGAGTATCCGCTTGATCGCTGGGTAGCCCGGCAGATCAGGCGCATACGGGGATGGTTTTCAAAAGCACGAAAAAACTGAAGAAGTTAAGCGGCTCTTTTACCTTGCCCGGAAAGAATGTAAATTCGCCTCATCGACATATGACTCAACCCTTACGAATTCATCACCAGGACAAGGATTATTTTTACCAGCTGATCAGTCCCCGTAAACTAACCAGGGAAACGACCGAGATCGAACTGCTCCTGGATAACTCATCACTCAAACTACTGAAAAATGAAGCGGGCTGGACGGTATCCGGATCGCTGGAACAATCCCGTGAAGAGGTAGTGGCGCTGATTGTGCGCTCACTGGCAAGCCGGTACGGTATATAGCGTCTCTTATATGTTAATTTCTCAATTATGTCTGCTATAATAAATTTCGCGGCAATCGGGGATAGTTGATCCTTCAAATATCTTCAAATAAGAGGTGCATCGATTGGAAGCAAGACATTCTCCTGCGAAGATCTGAACACGACATCAGCGGGCACCTGCTACGGTAGCTGTGTGACTTAACGGATACCGGCTGTAATCTAGTTATCAAACGGGTTTCCGCCGGCACCCATAAGCATTACCTCATGACGGTAAAAGATCCGCGGATTTCGCTGTCTTTCTCGCCTTTAAGGGTAAATAATGAATGAGCAGGCCGGTCAGCAGGTTAAGCAGCGTAACGAACGTCATTAACCAGTTTTCCCTGAAAAAACCAAGAATAAAAAAGCACCCCGCGAAAAAAAGGTGGAACCAGAACGGCACCAGCCACGCAATAGCCGGCAAACTTGCAGATATCGCGGTTCTTTTGCGCCAACCGGTTACCGTGAGGATGACCAGGATCAAACATATGCCCGTAAACCGGTGAACGGACCGGATACCGAGATATTCAGTCAGATATGGCCAGATCTCCTGCGTCAGATACAGCGCCGCTAATGAACAAATTAAAGAGAGGAGAGCTGTCAGGGTACTCTGCACGATTGCCGGCCGTACCGTCCACCGTATTTTTTTCTCAAAGATCCGGCTGAAAAGCGAATAACTGAAGACGACCGTTTGCCAGCCGATAAAATTGCCGAAGGGAATCCCGAACCATTGGGCTGTCAGGGGATTGAAATCCGTGTCCGACCAGTCCCAGTGCCACATATGCGTCCGGTAGGCGACAACGTCCATGCTCAGGTCGATGTTCAATGCCAACAGGGTATCAAATGCCGCGGCCGGCCATAATGTAAGCCCGAGCTTGTCTGTATAAAGGCGGGCGGTATACATGATAATTCCCCAGCCTACACCGATCCATAGCGGAACCGCCAGGGCGGCGCTGCCTAGCATCAACCGGAAATGACCGTAGGTATAACTGCCCATCATTACTTCCATGTACTCAAGCAGGAGACCAAATAAAACGCCGCCCAGGAGGTAAGAGACATCACGGATACTGTTCCGGCAGGCGTAAATGAGGCAAAGAATCAAAAGAACATAAGGGACGAACTCCGCGAGTAAGTAACACCATTGCGGCGCCGGGCCATAGGGAATTCCGGGATACGGTAGCATAATGGACTTTTACAGGGTGAGTATTCCGTTTATTTTTCGCCAGCCTTTGTATCACACTTCCGGCAAGTATTGTAATACAGCGGCTGTTCAACAAATTTACCAACCACCCCGGTATTTTTCAGGGATTCTTTAATACTGTCAATTAAAATTACTTCGTCGCTGACCGTTGATGTCCTGTCAGAGTCAAACGAAGCGCTCAGAAGAATGGCGGTCAAACCTTTTGAGGAAAAAGCTGTCTTAGTCCTAAAAAGGTATAATCGAATGATCCGTCAATTTTTTACAGTCATGGCTACCGCGGCTGTTCTTTCAGCGGGATGCCACACCCAGAAGCCGGTAGCCCAAAACGATGAAACAAGGCCGGTAACCGCCGGCTCAAAATTGCTTAAAACACGTATGGCAACCGCCGGAAGGAGGTTGACGAAAGATTCCGCTCTGTTGTCTTTTACAGTGACAAATAATACCAGCGAAACTCAGCGGTTCTGCAAATGGGAGACACCGTTTGAACCCCGGCTGGGTAAATATTTCGAGGTAAAGGACGCGCAGGGTAACGAGGCGCTTTTCAGAGGCGCTATGGCCAGGCGGGTAATGCCGCCTCCGCCGGAAGCCTATATAGAAGTTCCTCCGCACGACAGCATCAGCACGGTGGTTAACCTGGCCGACAATTATAGCCTTACGGCTGAAGAGTACGCCATTTCCTATACCGGCGGTGGCGTCAGCGGCCTTCAGGCTGGTAATAAGATCACATTTAAGCTGACCCGTCAATAACTATTGCACGATCAGAAGATTATAGATTTAATATTTCTGAATTAGCTGCCGGGTAATTTATTCCGGGTGTATCATCGTTACACCAGGAACTGGCGGACACGTTGGATTCGTTTACGGAATGGTATGCGGTTAAACCCAACGTTAAATCGATTGAAAACCGTGGTGTTCAGATCAACGATGACTGCTGGGTATTTGCTGAACGCTCATTTTTATCGATGATTAAAATAACGGATAAATAACCACAAGCTTAAGGATTAAATGGTGAGAAATCAATAAAACGGAAGCTGAAATCAAATAATGAACGGCTGAAAAGTGATTGCTGAATCTTAAAGTCCCAAAAACGGTTTGTACCGCCTGTAAATTCATCAGCCGCCTCGTCATTAATATGCAAAATTGCCTGGCCGCTCAGCTGCAAGGTTTCTCCGTTTGTAAAATCCATAAGAAGGATGCCCGCTGCAGTATTTATATGGAAGTTACCCAATGTATTGAACATGCTGTTGCCCGCGTAATCCGGTATCCGCAGTGTCTGTCCATCAATATATTGCACAAAACCAGTCTCTCCGCCCCGGTGCGATACATCGAGATTGTTCTGGTTATCTGCGCTCGCTACAAAAATCGTATCTGCTTTGTTAATCCAGGTTCGCATGTCATGAGTGGAAACAGATGTAATCCCGGTTTCATCGATGAGCTTGCGGCGCTGGATATACTTAGGGCAGTTGGGGTACGCCTGGTCTATTTCTATACGCCAGCGTGCGCCGTCAAAGTTTATCTTTCCGTTGATACGGAATCTGCGCCGGGTAAGTAACTCTATGAACAGCAAGCCGATGCCCGGTGAAGTCCTGATGTTTTGCCAGAATATGTCTTCCGGATTAGATAACAACAGCTCGGGGTTCAGGTAGATGTGCTGCTGTTCGTCAAGTTCAAGAAAACCTGGCCGGCCTGCCAGAACCGAGGCCCATAGCATTCCCCCGGGAGTCCATCGAAGAAGCAAAAAAGAATTTCTGACTGCGAATAAAGATTGCTTCGCCTGCATTCAGCGTATCACTGATGATGCCGCTGTTTCGCTGCGCTATAAACTTTTCGCCGGAAAGCTCCTGCACGAATTTTTCTCCTGAATGAAAAATTGATCCTGTCATTGTTTCCTGGGTATTTATATTCACGATAAACTTTTATGAGTTCATCCCGGAGATAAGGAAATACCGGGCCAATATATAATTAGTTGGTTTTCAATGTCTTGCGGCAAGGTAACGAATTGTGCTTGCGACATTTCGGCATTGCCGGATATAAAATCGATATATCAGCAACACATTAACGAATTCAAGCCGTTACCGGATGGCGCGAAGCCTGGCTTCCGGCGTTGCCTGACGATGGTGATCATACAAGCGAAATTTCCAAGCTATTGTATTCAGGAGTCGATATGGAGAAACCAGCTCTTGTAATACCCGGAATAACCC
This sequence comes from Hufsiella arboris, assembly GCF_009834875.1. GTDB lineage: Bacteria > Bacteroidota > Bacteroidia > Sphingobacteriales > Sphingobacteriaceae > Hufsiella_A > Hufsiella_A arboris. The sequence goes on from NZ_WVHT01000002.1 coordinate 255,523, forward strand.
CACGCCGTTGATAGATTATCAGGGAATAACACGGATTTGTTTCGGGTCGGTGACGACGATTTGCGGCTTGTCTTTATAAACAGTTATCGTACCTGTAACCATTATTTTGGCATTGATATAGGCGATTTCCGGGGAGGGATTGAATTTTTTCCTATCGTCGCCTTTAATGACAACGGTTAATGCATTATCGGGATAAGTGCCGTCAATGTTTATCAGGGTTATTCCTGCCTGTTCAAGATATTTTGCCCCGGATACGGTTCCGTACACCTTGACTTCTTTTTGGTAATAGTCTTTGATGCTTTTAGTAGAAACGCTGTCCTGGCTGAAAGCGGCATGGGAAACCAGTACGAATAGAAAAGCGTAAATGATTTTTTGAAGCGTCATAAGCGGTGAATTGACAGTTGAAACAAACACATTTGCTGTGATTAGTCTGTCAAGATGCAATTTTTTTAGATATTTCAAGGCAAGTCCCTGACCAAAACTATGCTTTATAACCTTTAAAAGGAAATTTCCGTTTTCCTGGAGTCAGGGCTGGTAAGATTTTTCGGGCGAATCTCATTACCGTAAGCAGCGTAATATAAATACCGCTGATTCTTTCGCCTGGCGCGAAATTATCGGCGCCGTCAATAATTGGTATCGTTTATCGCAGGATCAGAAACTCAGCCGGATTTGCTCCAGGTAGGGTGCAAGCAGCAAGCCTTTCCGGAACGGCTTAAAATGAAGAATACGGTTTTGTGGCACGTCATATACGACTTCGACATAAAAGCTGCCTAAATGATATAATTGCATACGCAACCGTCCTTCCTGACGGTCGGCGATATAGATTCCGTTCCACACGGCGAGCGCCTTCTGATCGGTGTCCGCCTGAATGAATTCATATAAGGTCATGGCGCTGAAAGATACGGCTTTCCGGCAAATTTTGTCCTGCCGCCTGGATAAGGGCCGTTCAAAACTTTGTTAATGCGGAATGGGTAAGGTGTTTTTGCTGCCGGTTTCTTTTTACAGCAGGGAATATGAAATTAAGGCGCGGCTGCTTTCTTAGCCGGAACATTTATATGGAAACGGATATCATACGTGCAGAACTCTTCCAGATCATTTTATTAAATTCGTCTATACCTATACCTTCGTAAAAGGCCATACTGCCATGCCCGGGCGTTGCGCACGAGTTCTGAGGAACCAAACCTGGACGTTCACATGAAACAGCATATTTTTTTAGTGTTTGTTTTATCTGTTTTATTGTGCCGTGAATGCGGGGCACAGACGGTGTCTTATGTAAAAAAGGCGGCGACGCTGCGGGAAGTGTTTGCTGAGATCCGAAACCAAACGGGATACGGTTTCTTCTGGCAGGAAGGTCTGGTCAATGATCGCCTGACGGTTGATGCGAATTTCCATTCGGTCACACTGGATTCGCTGTTAAAAACTGTTTTGAAAGGGACCGGGCTAACCTACGCCTTAGTCAATAAGACGATCGTTGTACGGGATGCGCCTGCCTCCGGCCAGCTCGTCACAGACGGAAAGTTTAACATTTCCGGAAAAATCATCGATGAGGCAAGTGGTAATGGTTTAGCAAATGTAACTATCCGGATAAAGGACAGCCCGGTCATCAGCCAGACTTCCTCTTCCGGGGAATTCAGCTTAACGAACTTAAGTGAGCACGCTGTACTATTGATTTCCTGCGTGGGTTACCAGGGTAGGGAGTTAAAAGTAATGCCCGGAATGCTGATTGCCTTAAAAACGCTGGTTCAGCCGTTGAACGAGGTGATGGTATCGACAGGTTATCAGCAGATGGAAAAAGCGACGGCAACGGGTGCATTTAATCTTGTAACGGCCGGCGACCTTGAAGCTAACTCTTCATATAATCTTATGGAGCGGCTTAACGGAACTGTGCCGGGGGTAAGCTTTGACTTACTTACCAATCATATCCAGATACGTTCGCCGAACAGTTACCTGGGGCAAAGTAGTGAAAGTATGCCGCTTGTGGTTATCGACGGCTTTCCGGCAATAGAAAATAAGCTGGTTGATCATCCCGGCACTTCGCTGGAACGGACGATGACACCCGGGACAAATAACGCACTGCTCAATCTTTTCAATCCAAATGACATACAAAGTATCACCTTTCTGAAGGATGCCGCCGCGGCCTCTATCTGGGGAAGCCAGGCCGCTAACGGGGTGATCGTTATAGAAACGAAGAAGGGACGGCAGGCGAGTCCCGCAATTTCTTTTACCGGGGCAATCAGTATTTCGCCGCGTCCGGACCCTGATGATCTTCATCAGATGAATTCCGCACAATATATAGATCTTGAGAAAGAATTATTCAATGCCAATATATTCCAGGATCCGTCGGTCAACTGGCGCTCGCCGGCCGTCAGTGAGGCAGTGCAGTTACTTTTCGCTGAGCGGAACGGGAAACTGACTTCTGCGCAGCTGGATAATGCCTTAAATCAGCTTGGACAGGTGAATAACCGGTCGCAGATTAAAAAATATTTGCTTCAAACGCCCGTTACCCAGCAATACAATCTTTCCGTCAGCGGAGGCAGAAATGCCAGTAGTTATTTCCTGTCGGGAAATTATTCCGGTGACCAAACAGAATACAAAAATAACGAGTCATCCACCTGCGGATTTCAGGCAAATTTTCAAACCAGCTTTCTTAAAAAGATGCTGTCACTTAATATCGGCATGAACTATCTACATACCGGCAGCCGTATGAATACGGCGGCTGTTTTTGCACTTTCACCCACTTCACTGGGATTGCGGCCCTATGAATTGCTGGCGGATGTGGCGGGAGATCCTATCGACCGGTATTTGTCATTTACCAAACCGGTCGTGGATAGTTTGGCCAATCTGGGTTATTATCCCTGGACTTACAATAGCTTGGATGAGCTGACGGCATCGCAGACCAGTTATCGAACCAACAAGGGTCGTTTAAACGCCGGTTTAAAAGGACAATTGACGGATTGGCTGAATCTGGATCTGAGCGGCATGCTGCAGCGTAATTCGACCCGGATGAACGATCTTCATGATCAAACGAGTTACTTCACCAAAGATCTCATTAACAGAGCTACTTTTAATGACCACGGTAATTTAATTTACGGAGTACCGCCAGGCGCAATCCTGCGTACAAGCAATACGGACTGGCGTGACTGGAATGTTCGTTTGCAGCTGAATATGGATAAAACGATCGCGCGGAATCAACGGATTATCTTTATTGCCGGCACAGATCTCAGGGAACTGAAAGGGGAAGGGCATACGGGCACGAGTTATGGTTATGATGAGGCTGGCGGCACGTCTGTTCCTGTCGACGTAACGGTTCCCTATAGAACATATCTCGGGGGGACCGAAGTGCTGGGAAGCTTTGACGATTTCGTTGCGCGGCCGGTTACCCGGTATCTCTCTTATTACAGCAATTTAAGCTATTTTTTTCATCGCTATCTCACGCTTTCGGGAAGTCTCCGATTTGATGATTACACCGAGATTGGCCTTGAGCGCCGCAGAAGGGCCAGGCCTTTTTGGTCTTCTGCGCTTGGCGTGGACTTAAAAAATAGTATACTGAATGATGCATCCTTCATTGATCGGCTAAGGTGGCGATTTTCAGCAGGTACGGGCGGCAAGGTTCCGGTCGGGGGAAATGCGCGGTCCACTTACATGGCTTGGGGCAATGATGCTTTGTCTAAGCTGCGTTACGGAAGTGTCATCCAGCCGGGAAACGAGAGCCTGGGTTGGGAGAAAACATTTATGCTTAATTCGGGAATCGATCTGTCGGTTCTTCGAACTCGTTTAAATGCTACCCTGGACGTTTATTTTAAAAACACTGACGGAATCCTGATGTCCCTGCCGGTCAACCCGACCTACGGATGGTCTTTTCTTACCTATAATACCGGCAAAATGAAGGGCAGCGGAGTTGATATTGGTTTAAGTGGACAGATTATCCGGAAACAGAAATTCAGCTGGACTGCTTTACTGAACCTGACCTATATGACTACAAAGGTAACCGATAGCCGTTTCGGCACGGATGGCATTACCAGCCCGGCTGAGGTTAATATCCTGAGCGGTTACCCGGTTGACCGACTTTTTGCCTTTCGCTGGGCGGGGCTTGACCATAACGGTCAGCCCGTATTGGCTAATGCTTCCGGCGAACAGGTTCCAATAACAAATACCGGTTCATTGAGGTTTAAAGATCTTAGGTACATGGGCAAATCGCAGCCGCCTTACACGGGTGGTTTGCATCAATATCTTATATACCGGAACTTTCGCTTTTCTGCCAGGATAAACTATTACCTGGGCTACAAAATACGTTATGCGCCGGTTGATATGTACAATTTGCCGACCGGTTCAGGTTCCGTCGGCTATCTCAGCACGTCTTCGGCGCTGGCTACGCGGTGGAGACGTCCGGGCGATGAGTCGCTGACAAATGTTCCCGGAATTCTTCATATAACCACGGAATCTCAAAACCGGTATTTATATGCAGATATCAATGTGATAGATGGCGACAATATCCGTCTGGATCAATTGTCGCTGAACTATGCCTTTTCTTCATCAATCCTTAAAAAGTTGGGTAATCTGCAGCAATTTAACCTTGGCCTGGCCGCGAATAACCTTGGAGTTATCTGGAAAAAGACCGCTGCCTCGATCGACCCGCTGTACATTCCCGGCGCGACTTTCGGTGGTTTAAAACCTGCTCCTGCTTTTATCATAAGCGCCAGCCTGACCTTGTAACCGGCGCTTTAAATGGTTTAACCAATCGGTGCTCGTAAGATTGCTCATTGTAAGGAAACTTAATAGACAGGTAGAATAAGAGCAGGTTCACAAGCGGCTGCAACAGGCCCGTCCAAAGCATAATCCCGGCATTGCCCGGGGCGTAATTCTGAAATTTTATCAGTTGGAAAATATGACCGGCCGCTGAGCCCCACAGAAAGATAGATAGGACGGTGATCAGGCCGAGCCTCAGTCCAAAATCATTATGAAAAGCCAGTATGCCGGCTATACCCAGGCCGAGGCTGGCAAAGCCGACTTCCAGCTGGAAGGGATTATCCGGCCATCCGATAAAATGAGCCGCCATTTTATGGAAAACAATATGCATGATAGCATTATAGATCGAGGTAATTCCGAGCGCCCAAAAACAATAGTTGGAAAATATAGACTCGATGACGAAGCCCGGCGATAGCTCTCTGCGGTACCGGTAAATTTTTATCAGCGCGCACAGTAACCCTATGGCGAAAAAAGTGATAGTAAAGTTGGTCAGAGCAGCCTTAATGAATTGTTCGGTCATGTTTGAATATTGATTTATAAATAATGTTTAATTAATAAAATGAGTTACGATCATTAGAATGATGATAAGGATTCCGGCAAGAGCAGCGACGAAGATGTATTCGGCAATTCCCTCCAGTCGCCTTGCTTTTTTGGAATCGGTTGCCCGGATAGAAAAAAAGGATAAGAAAACGGAGGTAATCAGAATGAGCGCAATAAGAGAAGCGCAATCATCGATAAGAGTGCTTTTTGCCTTGTCTAACAGGTGAAAGGAGGTGATAACGAAAAGACAGAATCCCAGGAGCGTGCTGGATGTGCCCAGTATGTGCTGGCAGGTTCTCGGGTGTTGATGGTCGTTCATGGTCTGGAATTATTGGAGAAAGCCTTGTTTATTCATTTTTTTTCGCACAGCCCGGCAGACGTCTTCAAAAAGCTCAACCCGACCGCCGGGGTTGGTGGTACTGGTATTGGCCGCCCAGATCAGCTTATTTGCCTCAATCGAGAAAACGCTTACTTCTACATTCCAGGTTCGGTCCGTCTGCACATGTCCCGGTGTTCCCGGTATAATCGCTTGGGTCAGCACAGGCTGCATCCGGCCGTGATGCCAGTAGTTGTACCAACTATTATAGTAAGCGGGTGGTGTACCTGCAATATATTGACGGCTGGTCTTTTCACTTATCTGTTGCATGAGTACCATACCGTCAAAGCCCTGCTGCTTTAGTCGCTGGTTGTAACCTGCTTCATTTGCGTTGAGTAAGGTATCTGAGCCAAAGATCTGGTAGGACGGGACAGCCGTTCCAGGATAGAGACCTGCCATATAATCTTCAATCTGCCGGCGTACAACCTGGTCTTGTATAAGCGCGCCGACGGCGATTTTGTGAATATCCGGGCGGCTGATGGTCGTGCCAGGGTCCCGCCAGTTGCTGATAATTTGTGATGGTCCGGCGCAGGAACACAGGCTCAGCGCCAGGAGAAGTACAGGGATTTTTTGTTGTATAGTCATGTTGTCAAATGAATGCGGGCTGTAAGCAGCCGGCTTTTACATCATTACACGATGAATAACAAGAAGGACTAGTCTTGCTGAAAATATTTTCCCGGCTTTCCGCTGCGTTCCGGGAATGGACCTGTTTACTTGCAGAACGCTGGAAAGCGGCGGAATAAATTAGCCTGTTTTAGCTATATATCAGCCTGTTGCGTCATGATACCTTTGGAACAACAAAAAAATACAAAAGCAAATGAGAAAGATGGATAAGCTGCTGATGGCAAGTAAGGGTTAATCGCCTGATGCGAAGTATACGTTAACTGATTTTAGTCTTTCGAAATCGCTGGATTCGGCCACTGCCTGCCCTGAGTCAACCTTAGCCCTTGTTTTTAACTGGTTAATGAGCGTTTTACGCGCTTGGGGAATACTATGTCTTGGTTTTTATGGTCAATATTGATTTAAGTATCTGTAAATCAACTTATTAAATAAATAAACAATTAAATAAATAACAAAACAAAACAACAAATCATGAGTGCAACTCAATCAAATTTATCAGGAGCCAGGTATGGCTATGATTTCGTGGTAGCAACCACGCAGGCAAGTATTAACAGTACAATGAAAGAGTACCTTTCCGGTGCGACGATGCCGGAAGTCAGGATGTATTACAACATGGACAAAAAGGGAAACCCGGTTCTGGTGGATCAGGCGACGCTGATGACCCAGCTCAACAATACCGATCCTTTCAAACTGAAAGAATGGGATGGTGACGATGACGACGATGTGCCTGATTACCTGGATGTAATTAACAGCTCTAAGTTCATGTATGCATTCCGGGCAAAGATCGGTTTAGCCCCGGGTTACGATCCCAGCGATCTTCCTGATATTATCAGCCTGAACCCGGATAACAAATCGGTTGTTTTTCAGCTGATGTGTTCCGAGTTCCAGGTAGTGGAAGCAAACGGAGACCGTGCAGGTTTAACCAGCTATATCAATCAGTCGCAGCCTGACGGGAATGCGTGGATGTTTAAGGCAACGGTAGATTTGAAGAGCGTTACCGACAGCACCAATCTTCCTCCGGCGGTACAGCAGCAGGTGAATAACCTTGGGGACACGGCGTTCAGCGTACAGCAATTAATTTTTGACCTGGATAACGCACTGCTGGATACTTCCGCGTCCATTGAAGGTATCGAACCTGGTTCGGCTGTGGATACTGCTCTGAAGGGTGTTTTTATGGGAGCTTATTTCTCCGCTTTGCAGGCGGCAGGGAAGCCGGTTCTTGGTTATACCATTCAGCAAAGCCAGGTGGATCCTTCAACGCTAAAACTATCGGACTTCGAACTGCAGGCTAACCCATTCGTGGATGCAAGCGGAAATGAAATACAGCTGGCGGTAGATGAAGAAGGCTTACTGACCTTGAATTACTTATGTGCTGCTAACGGCAATACCCTGCCGCCGGCTGTTCCTTTCAACTGGAACTGGGTGGAAAATGATCAGGAGGCCGGTGAGTTTGACGGCGTCATTGCAATCAACCGCAACACTATTGCGAATTATTTTAAAAATGAACTGAACGTACCGGTGCTGAGCAACAGCTTCCTTCCCTATGTCCATGTATACTTATCGGATTTAGATACGCACATCAATTACGAATGGAACCTGACTGCCGGACAGCAGCCCACCATTTCTGCGCCGGCGACTGGTAAAACGGTTCTGAGTTATTCCTACAGCAATTCTGCCAGTGACCAGGCCGGGCTGAATGGAGATGAAGGCCAAATGACCCTGAGTCCATCCTACACGCTGCAGGTCGACTTCACCGGGAACCAGATTGTGATCACGCAGCATTTGCTGATCTATGCCAAAGTGAAGGTGGAATTGTCCTCTGATAGTGGTAATATCATCGATAAGACAATCGTCGACACTTACACCCTGGAGATTGATGATTACGGAAGGCTGACAGCAAACCTGGATTCGCAAACAACAGACAATTCACAAACACCGGGCGTGAACGGGTTCCTGAACTTCTTTTCAAAAGTAAATGATCTGACTGAGTCTGTAGAACAATGGGTACAGGGGCTTACCGCAACCAGTTTCACCGATATCCCTTTGTCGGTAATCCAGGATTTTGTATTTCCTGGCGGTAAAACCTTCCTTTTCAAGGACGCGGTATTCTCAGACAATCAGGATCTGGTAGGTCATATTTCCTACGCGGATCCATCTTAAATACCAATTAATTAACAATCAGCGGATGGTTGCAGGCACAGTACAAGGTTTCGTCAGGCAATAACAACCATTACAGGGAAATACGTGCAGTCGCCGGTGACCGTCCGCTTTAAAATAAGAAATCATGAAAATCAATAGTTCAAGTGAACTGATGAAGAACCATAAACACGCCGTAGTCATGGCGCCGGATCAGCAGTTCAAAGTGTTACAAACCAACGAAGGGCAAGCCCTTTTTTTCTCCATCGGCTCCGATAATGCGTTTTACTGCACCCGGGAAGTGCAGAAGGATAAAAGCGGCTGGTCGAGAATTGACCTGAGCTCGCCGCTTTCAGCTAACTACAATAACGCCGAGGTTTCGGCAAAGACATTCGATATTGCTCAAAATCTCGATCAGGGCACAACCGACATTGCACTGGTTATCACGGTGAACGGGAGTGATTATTTGTATACTGCGCTGAATGTTGGTAATGCGGATGCTGACTGGGCGGCTAATACGGTCCAGTTTACAGCGGTGCCTTATGATGATACCGTTCACGGCTTCAGCGGCCTGTCCATTGCAGATGTGTATATCGGTCAGTCGGGGTCCTCGGAATTTATCGCCGCCGATATAATCGCCAATCCGGTAACCCGGGTTATCTACCGCTACTTTGTGGATGTTGCAGGAAAGGCGACCGGGCCGGTTTGGAAGGCGCATGATATATCGACAGACCTTGAGGCTGGCAAAATCGTGAACCTGATGGGCCGTAAGAACGGGCAGTTGTGCGACGGTATTTACACCATGGGTGCGGTTGGTGCCGAGACGGAAGTAATTTATACACCGTTGTATAATCCGTTTGCAAAAAAAGGATCGGTTTATACCGTGCCGTCGGCGACGCGTTTTAACTTACCGGAAGGAACGACGGCGATTGCGGTCTCCCTTAATTCGGATGGCTATACGGACATGTTCTTTGCCGCCGGAAGTACCCTTTATTACCTGGCGTATGACCAGCAAACTGATGGCGCGCAACCTGCCCAGATTTATACACACGATCATTTAAGCGGATTGAGCAGCCTTCATGTTGATAATGACGGTACAAATGTATTGGTTTGGGGATTAAATGACGCCAATCAGGTTATAAACCTTCGCTGTGCTGCCGGCAATGAAAGTGATTCAGCCTCATGGTCTTTCCCGGTACCGATACTGGAAGGCGCACAGGGTCTTGCATCCTATATCCACTATGTGCTTGGGCATAGCGTCATTTTTGCGCATATGCAGGATGACTCGCTTATTCAGCTTACCCAGGATGCAGCGGCTGCCACCTGGCAGCAGCGAAATATTCTATTGCCCGGGACTACTGATGACGATGTCCTGGAATATAACAGTTTCACCACCCATATCAACGTGGTTAACGATGACGGCCGCGTATCTGGTAGCCCGGTTGCTCTCTCCATCACATCTTCCAGCCCGGCAAGTATTTATGTAGATGATCTATACTATAAATTGTCTCCGCATACAGCGACAGTGATCAATACAGATGCTACCGGTGTTTTAACGATCGTTCAGGAAACGCAGGGACTGAGCGCTGTTTGTTACCACGTCTTGAATAAAGATACCGGCGCTTCGCTGGATATCAATCCGATGGCGAAAATGATGGACATTATAGCAAAGGTTCAGTCAGGAAGCGACCTGGATGCCGTTCAGCTGGATAATGGCGATGGCACCCAGAAGCCGCTACTACCTGCAGGAACCTCACAGGATCAGAAGGACTCAACGGCTTATGCGCTGAAACAGTTTGTTACAATGGCTTCGTCATTACCTTCCGACGGTTCTAAAAAACCGGCTCAGCCAACTACCGCTTCTCCGGCTGCAGCGGTGGCAACGCCAGCTGCAGCAGCAACACCTTCAGCCACAGGCGTGATCTGGGGGATGAGTTTTGATAAGTCCGGATGGACCTATCATGAGGGCGCTCAGACACAGTTGCTGATGAGCCGGGCGGGCTTAAGTGCCGCGATTCCGATGGCACTTGGAGCTTCAAATCCGTCCTTGCTTGACGATCCGGGGGATACGATTCTCTTATACGCCGAGGATGGATATAACTGGCTGAAAACGAAATGGGATGAGGTGACGGATTTTTTTGTCGACCTGGCTGAAGACGGTTATCATTTGCTGGTTAAACTGGAAGGAAAGATCTATAAGTTCCTGATAGACTGTGCCAGTGCGGTGGTTAATGCGCTGGAATTTGTGTTCAACCAGATTAAGGTGTTTTTTGAAGACCTGATCAAATATCTTGGATTTCTTTTCAACTGGGGTGATATTGTGCGTACGCATAAAGTGCTGAAGAATGTACTGAAGCTATATGCACTGAATGCCGTTGCAAATATTGAAACCACTAAGACACAGATCCAGAATTGTTTTAACGACCTGGACAACAATATAAATAACTGGGCCGGTGTTCCGCAATATGACCAGAATATGGGTGACTACACTGCGCCTGATGGCTCGGATGCTCATCAAACGGCACAGTCACAATGGGGCGTGCACCATGTCAAGAGCAACTCCTCCGGCCTAACCACCAGCTACGACAAACCATATGATCAGGCTGAGGATTTAATAGACGACCTTCTTGATTTGGTACAGGCCGAAGGACAGGTAATCACCGGGGTATATGACAAGATCAAGGATCTTGCGGATAACTTTTCTTCTTTAACTGCTGCAGAAGTTATTCAGCGTGTCATCGATATCCTTGCTGTGGCTATGATTGACACAGCGAAGGATATTGTGATTGCTATTGTAAATCTGTTTGAGACACTGCTTGAAGGATTTATGGACATCCTTGATGCGCCGATCAGCATCCCGGTTATCTCCTGGGTATATCGCAGGGAAACGGGGGATGATTTAAGTATCCTTGACCTGATCTGCCTGGTTTCCGCTATTCCAACAAACGTGATCTATAAGCTGATTAACAATGACTCGCCGTTTCCGGAAGATGCGGTTACAAACGCATTTATCAATGCACAGAGCTTTTCGGAGGTGCAGGATATCCTGGCTAATGGCGGCCCGGTTGCACCAAGCCTTGCGGCATTCAGTCTGGAAGCGCTGGGTAATGGATCGGAGGGTGGTGCCCTTGTTGCAGCACAACCGGCAGCTGTTTCCCTGCAAAGCGTTAACATCTCGGATACAGATCCTTTGTATCAGAAGTTTGTGACGATGGCTAATACTTCGGCTTGCTTTGCTTCGATCGTATTATGTTTTGTAAATGGCGTGAAGAAGTATAACAGGAATACGGGTATCGTATCCTTCCTGGGAGCCGTTTGCTATCTTCCGTATGTCGCGCCGGACATCATGGGACTGATGCCCAAAAAAGATCAAAAGGACTGGGTGCAGATTTTTAATGAAACGATCACCGACATCTGTGTTTTAAAGGCGATGGTCGACGTATGTTGTTATAAATGTACGCCGGGCGACACCGAAGGGTTTAATGCGAAGGACCCTAAAAAACTCACGGGTTTTGTTGACAAGTACAGTTATTATCTGTCACCGGCGCTGGATTGTGCTTTAAATATTTACTGGCAGGTACCTACCACCGCTGCGTTGTTTGTAGATGGTGAAGACAAAAAGGTTGCCGGATGGGTGAATTTCGGCGGGGGAACTGCCTTTGATATAGGCGGCTGGATTTCACCGATCGTAAATATACCGCCTCCGCACGATGATAATGAGGAACTGGCCAGCGACATTGCTTTTGGCGCGAGTGTGTTTTTGAATTTAGTCTACGCAGGTTGCTGCATGGCTCAAAACTTTATTCCGGCCGATAAAGCCAGTTGATGCTCGATGAGGCGCAGGGAACTCCTGCGCCTTTTTTTGTTTTCAAAATTAGCGTTCTATAAATACCAATTACCAAAACATTCTTTAATTTAGAAGCGTATAACCGGTTTTAAATCAGTGAAATGCAGGTAGTTGCTGAAGAAACTGAACGTGATCTGGTCATCGCCCTGAAGGCGGGAGAGGAGTCGGCGTTTCGTCGGCTGTTCGACCTGCATTTTCGCCGCCTGTATAATTTTTCGTTAAAGTTTCTTAAAAACAGCGAGCAGGCGGAGGAAGTTGTCCAGGACGTTTTTTTAACTATCTGGATCAACCGGAGAAAGATCAACGACGAGCTGTCGGTTTTACCTTATCTGTACACCATTACAAGGCGTCTTTCGCTCAACGCTTTACGCCGGATAGCAACTTCCCAAAAGGCAATCGATCAGTTATGGACTCATATGGCTGTCCTGACCAACGAGACGGAAGAGACGGTATTACTGAATGATCTGACACAATTTACCGAAAGTGCCCTGGATCGCCTTCCTCCGCAACAGCGTATAGTATTTAAAATGAGCCGTTATGAAGGCCTGAATTACGATGAGATCGCTGCAAGACTGGACCTTTCGCCAAACACGGTAAAAAACCACCTGGTGGCTGCCCTGAAAAATCTGAAAAAGCAATTTAACGGATCTGATTCCGCATTTTTTATATTGATGGCGACGTTTTTTTTCTAGGAAAATAGTGTCGCACTAGTCCTGAAAGGATTTAACTATGTATTCTGTATATAACCTGAAAACAATATGACCGGTGAAGATCGCATAGCTTTATTGATTCGCCAGTACGCCGATGGAACCATCAGCAGGTCAGACTACGATGAGCTGATGAGCTATGTTCAAAACACTGGCAATGAGCCGGACCTGAGCGAGGCGATGGACCGGATCTGGGACGAGCAGGAGCCGAACGATACAGCTTCCGGGCCGCATTTTGATGTTCGGGAGCGGGTTTATAAAACAATCATTCATTCCCGGGAATTTGAGCATGGATCAGGCCGGTTGCCGTCTTTGAAAGGCTGGTACATCACGGGGACCGCAGCCCTGATCACCCTGGCCCTGTCCTTTACGTTTTACTGGTATATTAACCGGGGCACGGATTCCCAGGTTCCCGAGGTAGCGAGAACAGGCCGGCCGGAGACGATGCGTGCGACGCTTACACTGGCTGACGGCAGAACGATCGATCTTGGCGCTGCTCCCGACGGGATAGTAGCCGATCAGAATGGGATTTCAGTTAGGAAAACAAAAGATGGTGTGCTTGTCTATCAGGTCAGCGATGCCGCCAGGTCGCCGGATGGCCGGGCCCGCAATACGGTTAACACGGCCACCGGCGGACAATATCAGCTTGTTTTACCGGACGGCAGCAGAGTGTTTTTAAATACGGCAAGCTCACTTGAATTCCCGGTGCAGTTCGAAGATGATGAACGCACTGTCGTTTTAAACGGTGAAGGCTATTTTGAGGTGACCAAACGCGACGTGATGACCGGGCAAAACGGGAGACAGGTTAAAAAGCGGCTTCCTTTCATTGTTCGTACCGGCAGGCAGCAGGTAGAAGTGCTCGGTACTCAATTCAATGTACAAGGCTATAAGGATGACAGGGTCACGACCACCACGCTGTTAGAAGGCGCTGTGCGGGTGGTGGCTTTGGGTAAAGACCGTTCAGCCGCCGGCAATCGACCGGTGGTGCTCAGTCCCGGTCAGAGCGCCTCCCTCACCGGCAACACGTTGCAGGTTAAGAAGGCAGACGCAGAGCAGGCTCTTGCCTGGAAAAATGGTTTGTTTACGTTTCACAGCCAGGATCTGGAAAGTATTATGAGCGAAATTTCGCGGTGGTATAACGTAAAAGCTGAATTTAGGGATGATCGCTTGAAAACAGCGGTATTCAGCGGATCTTTTTCGCGGTCTGATGACCTGGAAACTGTTTTGCAGGTACTTCAAACCACGGGGGCCGGGAGGTTTAAGCTGGAAGGGAAGAAGGTGCTGGTATGGTGAAAATGCCTGGATGGTCAAGTCTATACCGGTGGATCTTTTTCGCTTCTCTGGCAGGAATCACCGTCCTGATAAGTGCGGAATGCCGGAAATTTGTGGAAATCGATCAGCCGGATAAAGGAACGCTGGTAAACACCGCAGATTACGAATCGCTGCTGAACAATACCTTTGATATTAATTACTCTTATTACCTGCCATGGCTCTCCGCCGATGATCTGGATATCTCTGATACGTCAGTTCAGCAGCAGGTGTGGGGAACGGACCGCGAGGTTTATATCTGGGCTGCCGATTTTATGGGCGATCAGAATGATCCGGATTGGGACCGCTTGTATAAACAGGTCTATATCTTTAATGAAATTATAGCCGGTATCCCTGAGAGCCGCAACGGCTCCCCGCAGCAAAAACGGCAGATTCTCGCGGAAGCAAAAATGAACCGGGCTTACTCGTACCTGGACCTGGTCTGTATGTATGCGCGCTGGTATAATCCTTCTACAGCGGCAGGCGACCCGGGAGTTCCGCTGCTGCTAATGCCATCTTTCACGGAAAAACTTTTCAGGGCGAGCGTTCAGGCTGTATATGGGCAGATTATCAACGATTTAAAAGCGGCGCTTCCGGATTTGCCTGCCCTGCCGCTACAGGTTACACGGGCATCCGCGGCAGCAGCCTACGCCACGCTTGCCAGAACGTACCTGAATATGGGAAACTACCGTGATGCCCTCGCTTCGGCCGACAGCGCCCTGGCCAGAAAAAGCTCGCTGCTTAATCTGTCCTTGTACCGGTCTGATCCGCTGCCGCTTGCAACGATTCATCCGGAGATTATTTTTTATAAGCAGCTAAGTCCGGGTCCGCTATCGTTTTACCCGCTAAGCGAAGGCCTGCAGCATCTGTTTTCACCGGAAGACCTTCGTTGGCAACTGTTCACGGCTGACGGGTTGACCCATGGCAGGCCCGCCTTTTCAGGCCGGTGCCTTGTTCGCTCGCAATTATCCGGCGAAGGAATTTCTGTCGGGCCGGATGTGCCGGAGATGATGCTGATTAAAGCGGAGTGCTTAGCCAGATTGGGTGCTTTTACAGAAGCGATGACAACGGTCAACACGCTCCGAAGGCAACGGTTCTCCCGGGACCATTACCTGCCTTTAGCTGCAAATAATTCCACCGAAGTTTTGCAGCTTGTCTTGCAGGAACGGAGGCGGGAGTTGTTCGGCCGTGGAACACGGTGGTTCGATCAGAAACGTTTGAACAGGGAGCCGGCATTCTCCAAAACAACAATCCGCATATTTTTAGGTGTTTCTTATATGCTTGAGCCTAACAGTAACCGGTACGTGTTTCCGATCGCAAAAAAATACCTTGCCATGAATCCGGAAATTGTACAAAACCCCCGCTGAACTGCTATGATCAGCATGTGTTAGAATAATTGTTTCCGGTTATACCCCTTGGTCGAAACTCTCTTTTAATACTCAGGTCCTGCGATAAGCTGCGTATTCTACAGGGTGTTAACATCTTTTACATACGATTCCTTATATTTTTTGGCATTTTCATACTAAATGTTTGCATGTTGTCCGGTGGAAAGGTCTTCGACTGCTTTTAATTCTGGCCTAACTTAAGTGACCGGCGAAGCTGCGCCTTTATTCATACCATGTAAACCCTTTTAGCTGCCATAAGAAAACTGGTATATGCCATTGAACGCCTTATTTATAATTCCAAGATTATTTTTAAGGATTATTTTTATTTCAGGGCTGGCGCAGTTGCTGATCGTATACAATGGATCTGGCCAGATCGCCGGACTGCTTCGTTTTAAGGCCTATACTATTAATGACGGCCTTTCACAGGGATACATCAGCAGTATCTTACAGGACCGGCAGGGATTGCTCTGGTTTGCGACAGCGGACGGACTCAATAAATTCGATGGTTACCGTTTTACCGTTTATCATCACGACGCCGATGATGCAAATTCGATCGGAAGTGACGACATCGCCTGTATTTTTGAAGATTCCGGGAACCGGTTGTGGATAGGCACAAGGCATTCTGGCCTGGATGTTTTCGATCGTAAACGTGGTATTTTTGGACATATTAATGCGGGGTTGAATGGACTGAGTTCTAATGATATCCTGGCTATCTCCGAAGACAGGAGCGGGGCTCTGTGGATCAGAAGCCGCGAAGGAATTGACCGGATGGAGATCATGGAAGGCCCGCCAAACGGGGAGGCAAAAGCGTCGGTTGCTTCCTCCTTCGGTTTTGCTCTCCGGTTTACGCCGGTTAAGCTGCGCTTAACCGTTAAAGCTGAAGAGTATCAGGCAGAGCCACCTGCGGTGTTTATTGACAGCAGGGGGCATGTTTACCTGCTGACCAACAGCCGGATTGTTGAAGTGTACTTTAAAGATAAAAGCCGGAACCTGGGTATCAGGGAGCGCTATCGTTTCACTTCCGCTGATTCAACAGTTATTCCCGAAATGATCGAAGACACTCTTACCCATTCGTATTTTGTCAACAACAAATCAGTCATCCATTTTCCGTCTTATGATTTTTCCCGCCCGAAAGCGCTTTATCGAAGCAACTCAGCGTTTCTCCGGTGGGTGAACCGGGGGAATGGGGCGCTCTGGATCCTGGATCAGAGTAAAGTGGTCAGCGTCAATAGCCGAAACGGCCGCACACGGGTGTTCGGGGCTATCGATCCTGCCCAGGATCGCTTCCTGCAAACTGCTACGGTCTTTTTTAAAGACCGCACCGGGGTAGTATGGATTGGGTCCGGGGGGTACGGCATTCTGAAATATGACCCTGAGGCGGAACAGTTCCATCATATCTTATCCGGTCTCAGTCACTATCAGCTGCTGACGCTTCCGTCCGGGGAAATAATTACAAACAATTATCAGTCGATTACCCTTGGTGATAACGGACCGGTGATAGAAGATTTTATCTCACAGGGTCTGATCAGGAAAAAGTTTCCGAAATTTCTGCCGCTGTCGTTCAGCAGGGATACCTGGGGAAACCTTTGGTACGGTATCAATGGGGGAATCATCCGCTATAATATACGGGATAAATCAGCCACACGCTATGACCTGCCGTTTGCGGGGACGCGCGTTCTTCCGTTCCCGCTCTACGCCGACCGGGAGAATACGATCTGGATGGGTTACGGAAGTTTCTTTGTGAGTTTTGATCCATTTTCCGGAAAATTTAAACGGCATAGCTACCAGCAGAGTCAGCAGTCGGTAGACTATGATTTTCTGCAATGTATTTACCAGGACGAAAACCTGCTTTGGCTGGGCACAACCTCGGGGCTTCTTTGCTTTGACATGCGGGAGCAGCGGATCATTGACTACTTTTTTAACAAACCTTACGATAAGCGCTCGGTCAGCAATAGCTTTATTTTGACGCTCTGCAACGACGCTGTTCAGCCAAACCGATACCTGTGGGTGGGAACCAAGGGCGGCGGGTTAAACCGTCTCGACAAAAAGACCGGCAGTTTCATTCACTTTACAACGAAGGACGGGCTGCCTAATAACGTGGTTTACGGGCTACAATTTGACCGGAAAGGCAGGCTATGGATGAGCACCAATAAGGGTATTTCCGGCTTTAACACGTCTGACAAACAGTTTCGTAACTACGATGTGGCTGACGGCTTGCAAAGCAACGAGTTTAACCGGTACGCTTTCTGCAAAACGCCGGCTGGAATGATGGTTTTCGGCGGGCTGAACGGGATTAATTACTTTGATCCGGACAAGTTATCCCCGCTGAAGCCGCCGCCGGTTGTCTTTACTGATTTCCGTCTATTTAATAAGCCGGTACCTGCGGGACGTCCTGGCGATATCCTGGCTAATGAAATCGGGTGGGTCAGGCAGCTTAAGCTGCGCTATGCGCAAAATGTGATCACTTTCCAGTTCGCTGCCACGGACTACCGGAAGCCGGGCAGTATCCGGTATCGGTATATGATGGAAGGCTTCGATGAGAATTATATCTATTCAGGCGTGGCCAGGGAGGCTACTTATACAAACCTTGATCCGGGAAAATATACATTCCTGGTACAGGCAAGCTTTGAGGACGGCGTCTGGGGAACCGGGCACGCCCGGATCGGCGTGCTGATCGTGCCGCCTTGGTGGAAAACCTGGTGGTTCTATTTACTGGTCGTAACGACGGTATTTTCAGCGACCTACCTGATTTACCGCGAGCGTTTAATGCAGCTGGCGCGGCTGAATAAACTGCGTAACCGTATAGCGCGGGATCTCCATGATGAGGTCGGATCTTCTATAAGCACGATAGCTATTTATTCCAGGATTGTACAGGATCATATGGCCAATTCAAAAGTAACCGATCAGTCGCTGATGGAGAAGATCACCGAGTTTGCCACGGAGGTCATGGAATCCATGAGCGACATTGTCTGGAACATTCATGCGAAAAATGACTCATTCGACAGCGTCGTCAGCCGCATGCGCGAGCATGCTTATGAGTTGTTCGAAGCAAAAGGTTACACCATCAACTTTAGTTTTGACGAACAGTTGCAGCGGTTACGGCTAAGTATGGAAAAAAGGAGGGACTTTTACCTGATCTATAAAGAAGCGCTGAACAATATCGCCAAGTATGCAGGAGGATCTAATGTCTGGATATCGCTGTATGTTCAAAATAATGTGATCACGCTCTCTATAAAAGATGATGGAAGAGGATTCGATGCCGTTAACGCACGCAAGGGTGGAAACGGTTTGCAAAATATGAAGCATCGCGCCGACACCCTGAAAGGGCGGATAACCATCAGTTCGCAGCCCGGAAAAGGCACGGAACTGGTACTTCGTTTCCCGGCTGCTTAAACTAGCCTGTTTTAGCTATTGCCGGGCCGGCCGGCAGCAGGTAAATTTGTATTAGAAATCCGGGAAGGTCCGTACAGGCCTGACTTACAGGGTTTCAGGCGGTATAGTCAGTATGGATTTAAACATGCAACAGATGATTAAGATTGTGATATATGATGACCATAAGGCAAGGCGGGAAGCGCTCAGGCTGCTGGTCAGTTTTCAGCAGGATATGCGCTGCATCGGCGATTACGAGGATTGCTCGGACCTGGTAAGTAATTTGAAATCTGACCCGCCGGATGTGGTGCTGATGGATATTCATATGCCGGGGGTTGACGGGATCGAAGGGGTTAAGCTTCTCCGGAAAAATTACCCGGATACCCTGATCATTATGCAGACGATTTTCGAGGACGATGACAATCTGTTCAATTGCCTGCTTGCCGGTGCCAATGGATATATCCTGAAAAAAGCGCCGAACGAAAAGCTGATTGAAGGTATATACGATGTGGTAAACGGCGGAGCGCCAATGACTCCGGCCATTGCTAAGCGTGTCCTGGAGCACTTTAGCAAGAAACCGTCAACAGATAACCGGCACCTGTACGATCTTTCCAGGAGAGAGATGGATATCCTCGGTTGCCTGGTGAAGGGCTACAGTCATAAAATGATTGCTGCCGAGCTGTTTATTTCGCCTTTTACTGTCAACAATCACATCAAAAAGATTTATCAGAAGATGCAGGTTCACAGTGTATCAGAAGCGGTGGCCACGGCCATTAATAAGAAGATCGTATGACTGCGTTCAGTTAAAATTGGCCAGATCAGGCTATTTCCCCAGGAGGAGCGCTGAAGTATTTTTGTTCTAAACAAATAGGGCGCCGGTTAAACCGGCAGCAGCGGATAAGCGAGTCAGTGGTACTGTCAGTGCTGCTGACACGAAATAAACAACGGTAATTATTAAAAAGAAATTTCCGGAAATGCCTGCGGGCACACGGCGGGGAATCTTATTGCCGAAAAAAAAACAGAAATAAATAAACTTTAAGGATTAAGTGATGAAACTACAAGCAATGTTACAAGGATTAATTAACCTGCCGGCGACGATACTTTGTATGGTATTTATCGTCGTCGTGGTTGTTCTTTCCCAGGCCGGACTGCAGTTGTACCAAAGCGTGCTGGGAAAACGGGAATTCCGCCAGGGAAATGAGGTTGCCGGAATTGTGTTTGGCGGCATCAGTTTGCTGTATTCCCTGGTGCTGGCCTTTGTGATCGTGGCAGTCTGGGAAAACTACGAAAGCCTGAATAACACGATTGAAGATGAAGCTGACAAGCTCAACGGCATACTGGCCCACAGCGCAGCCCTGCCTCCGCATATAAAAAAGCCGCTGGATACTGCCATACTTAACTACTGTAACCGTGTGGTTGAACAGGAATGGAAAATGCAAAGCGGGCGCAGGTCCTTAACGCCAAGCGCTATTCCAAGCCTGCGGATGATGTTGCTGCAGGCTCACCCGCAGGACGATACGCAGCAAAGTGTCTTTTCGGTTATCGATCAGGATCTGAGCTCGGTCAGTGAACTGCGCCGAACCCGGTTGAGTCACAGTCGTTCACAGGTTCCGCAACTGGTTTGGTTTGTTTTGAAAGCCGGCAGCCTGATGCTTATCGTTTTCTCTTATTTCTTTTGTGTTCCGTCACTGAGAGTCAAACGTATCTACCTGTTTTTCCTGAGTTCCTGTATTGCTATGAGCATGTTCCTGGTTTACGCCCTGGATCACCCGTTTGCAGGCAGCGCCCGTGTCAGCAATGAACCTTACCGGGAGGTGATGTCTGAAATAGAACAAGAAAATCAATAAACAATTTTAATAATCATAAATACTCCAATGAAACGTTACATTCCAATTTCTGCTATCCTGATCGCCTGCCTGACGGCAGCCGGTTGCCGGTCTGCCTCATTCCTCGATGGTAAGCAGGCTGTTTATGATAGCAAACAGACAATTGCCTGGGTGGTAATTGTCCTGATCGGCGGCCTTTTCCTTGCATTGGCCAGCTACAGTAACCTGCTGCGGGATGAAATCAGCAATGATGATGAATTCGCCGCTAATGCCAAGACACTTCAGCAAACCAAAAGCTGGATCAAGGTCGATACCCGCGCGCCGTTCAGCCTGACTAAAGTGCAGTTTGGTATCTGGACGGTCATTATATCGTCCGTTTACGTTTACGTATCGCTATGCCGTGGCGATTGCGCGGCAGGTTCGATTAATCAAACCGCTTTGGTGCTGATGGGTATCTTTTCCGGTACAGCCGCTGCCTCGACTATCATGGATAAAAATGAGATGAGCGATAACCGGCCGCGCCATCAGAATGCTCCCTCCCAGGGCTTTTTTATCGATATCCTGTCGGATGATAACGGGATCAGCCTGCACCGCTTCCAGAATTTTGCCTGGACGGTTATCGCCATTACCGTTTATCTCTACAAGGCATCACAAACAACAAAGGGAGGAGAACTTCCCGAGCTCAGTGATACCCTTCTGGCCCTGACCGGAATCAGCAGCGCCACCTACCTGGTATTAAAGAATCAGGAAAATGATCCGCCGGCGCATGCGCTGCCTGAGCCTGCCACCGTTGTTCCGGTTGGCGCTGTGCAAACCCCGCAGCAACCAGCATCGTAGGACTTTGCTGCATACTAACCGGATTTTTATGACAAAGAGTTTCTCAAAGAGAAACTCTTTGTTGCTTACTGGCTGTCGGCTTACAACGCTGTACCAACACGTCTGGGGCATAAGCAATGTAGCAAAAAGCAAAGATCGTCGCCAGCTTTACTTCATCTCATTTTTCGACATTCTGGCAAGTTAAAATTAGCCTGATCTGGCTATATATCAGGTGTTTATTGTGGGCTACTTTTGGAACAATAGATCGGCTGGCGAAGCTGGTCACAAACGGAAGCGCTTACCTTCCTGCAATAAATGAAATTAATTCAAAAAAGATGAAAACTCAATTTAAACACCCTGTGCTGCACGTTTCGCTCTGCGTGACAGCATTGCTGACTTCCTGCGCCTCGATTGCGGGATATGATCAGTACTCTTACGCGCAAACTACGTCCCTTAAAGTGGATGCGTTAAACCTGATGACCAAAGCTACTGACAGCGCTCGGCTGCACCAGGCAGATATCCAGCAGGTGAAAACTGAACTGAGCAAAATTTATGAGTACGAAAAAAATAAACCGAAGAACACGGTTACCACGGAAATGTGGAATGTGCTGGCTGACTCGGCCGGTAATTCTTTCGGCGGCTTTGTTTCGCGGTGGCAAAAGGAGCAGGTACTCGATACGGCTTTCGTGACTGAATCCAAACTCCTGATCGGCCGTTCATTCGATCAGATATCGGCACTTGAAAGCGGAAAAATCAAATCAGCCGATGCGGGCAGGTAACGGAATTTTTTAACACCCTTTAGATTTTTTATAAAATGAAAACAATAGCAATAAATCAGCTAATAAACGCCCTGGATACCGGCGTGGAAAACCTGGCAGAGTCGACCCTGAAAGATTACCTGTCCACAGCTACGGCAGACGGCCGGCAATTGGTGGGAGATCTGAAAAGCAGCCTTGAGCAGTGGACGGCGGAGCTTGCAGATGGCTCGCTGACACAGGAGGACCTCGCCTTTCTTTTAAAGGAACAGGCCTCACTGACCGAAATGACCTCGCTTAAACAGGCGGGCCTCGGCGAAGTCCGGGCAGATCAGTTTAAAAATGACCTGATCAGCATGGTGACAAACACGGTTTTTAGCCTGGTGTGAGGTTCGATATTTTCAAGTTAATTCTTTATAAAACATATCATGATGATCGGATTACAAATCGCGCAGATTGCCATGTCCTTTGACGGGCAACAGGAAATACAACCCAATATGGGGTTCAGGGATCCCTCTTATGCAGCTAAAATATATGCAACGGGCTGGCAGAAAGGAGAGCCCTGGTGCGCCGCGGCGGCCATCGTGGACTGGACAGAGGCTTATGCCGCAGTTCCGGAACTGGCCGGGAAGGCCCGGAGCCTGTACAGTCTTAACAGTCAGCAAATGGCGGAAAATTTCCATAAGGATCCCGTCTGGCCGACAAGCACCACAGTTCCGGTTGTAGGCTCGATGGCTATTTTTGCAGATGGGAACAGTACGACCAGTGGACACACGGCAGTGGTGATTGAAGTGATGCCGGACGGGATCACTTACCGTACGGAAGAAGGAAATACGATTCCTGCAAACGCCACGGGCAACCAGCGGGAGGGCTATATCGTCGCGCAGCATGTACACCAGGTTGGAAGGCCTCATAGCGTTACCGGGTTAAACCTTTTACGGTTTATTCACCCGCTGGAAGCATAGGGTAATTCTGAAACCAGGCCTGATGTTCCTGCCCGAAGAAGAGGCTGTGGACTTAGTTGTTCGCAAAATGGTCAGGATACGCTCCTGATAATTTTTTAATTTAGTGTACTGTTGTAGTATTCGCGTGCACCGGTATGATTGAGCAGGCGGAAAAAGGATGTTTTAGCTAAATCGGCTATGAATAAAAAATATCTGATCAGTGTTTCGGTGATGACGTTCGTTATCCCCGTGCTGGGGTTCATCATTGAACGGCCTGTTTATGACACACCGGGTTCTTTTAGTTTATTTGGCAAATGGTTTATTTTTTCGGCTGTTGGACTCCGGTTGGTAATCGTTGGTATTCAGCAGGCCACTAAACCTGCCTTTACCGCGAAAGAGATATTCCATGTCGACAGTACTGAAATATTTCCGGTTGTCCGGGAGTTAGGATTTGCTAATTTGTGTTTTGGCCTGGTAGGTATCATTTCACTTTTCAAGCCGGAGTGGCGCATAGTCAGCGCCTTTGCAAGCGGATTGTACTATGGTATTGCCGGATTACAGCATGCGGTCAGGAAACCGGCAGGAATCAACGAAAAGTTTGCGCTGTGGACTGACTTGTTAATTTTTGCGGTGCTTTTGGTTTACCTGATCATGGCAGGCTAACAAGCATAGTAATATGTTTTAATAGAGGGGCAAAGAGGGTTGGCCACATAACAGTTTGCGTAGTTACACGCTTGACTGCGTAGATATTGATCCTCAATTTTACCGGTAGAAATTTGATATGGTTAGGCCGTACCGGCATTCATTATTTGCTGTTTTTTACAGCTGGCGGGCACCAAAAATTTAGTGAATACCGGACGGCCTTTTTTGTAAACGCTGCCTTTTTGTGTTTGCAGAAAAGCGCTTATCTTTGTTCGATCTAAACACATATGCCTCAGCCTTTACGAATTCATTTTAATAACCAGGATATTTTTACCAGCTGATCAACCCGGAAAAGCCGGCAAAGAACACGAAAGAACTGGAGTTGTAATAGACGAATCATTATTTCTGCTTACAAGGGAAGGCGCGGACTGGAAAGCGTCCGCGCCTGTTGATGAGACGGTGCAGGAACTCATCTCGCTGATTGTAAAATCACTCTCTCACAGGTTTAACCTGTAAACTGCTTCAGAGTCGGCAAAACCGGGAACAGCTTTTATCACGGCACTTTTTATGGGCTTGCGGCATAAAGACTGGTGCTTCTCAATTTGCATTTTTAATTCTTTGTAGTTCGGTAAGGTCGACGCATCGAACGATACAGGAGAGTGCTTGCCTGTTCAAAATTTCAACCCGGCCATTACTTGAACGATCCGGTCTTTCAATAGTGTTTACTCCGGACACAGCCCGGAAATTTCCCGCTTCGCAATTCAAACTTCTCTATTTTTTATCATTAATCGACTTTCCCGAACAATAGGTCCTTCATATGGATTTACTAAGCATTAAATCAAATTAAGAATGAAAAAGATCTTTTTATCTGAAATGCTGATTTTAGGCACTTTGTCCGTTTGTATCGCTGTGTTTAGTGCCTGCCGGAAATCTGAGATCCTCAGGGAAACAAATTCACTTTCGGAAACAGATAAGAACATAGCTTTCATACAGAGCACGGACGAAGTGAGTGTCAATTTTGCGACTGACCTGGGGAATATGAAATACAAAGCAAGCGGAATACTCAACGGTCTCGACACGACAGGCAGCATGCCTTATTCGCCCCCCGACATGTATGTCGGGCCGATAAAGCCGCAATTCAGCCGGGTATCCGTCAGAGCTGCCTTAAAGCCCTCAATCAGAGACAGGCATAAAAGCCTCGGGATTAAAACTATTGTATTACTGGAAGATGCCTGGGAAAAAATATACGGCTATAATCACACCAATGTACCCGGTGAGCCTTACGATCCTGGTTTTGTAAAATGGAATAGCGCGATCACCAAAGCAGTGAAGGATATTTATAATTACGGGTATAACCCCGACAGTGTACAGTTTGATGTCTGGAACGAAGGCAATACTGTTAATTACTGGAATCCGGCCAATGGAGGTGCGACAAGCTCCGCGACGGTATTAAAAAACCGGAAGCTTTTTTGCCAGATGTTTACTTATACGGTAAAGCGGCTGAGGTTTCTGGGAGACTCCCTGAATAAAAAAATGACCATTCAGGGGCCCGCTTTTACGGAAATCAACCTGAAAGGGATCTGGGAGGAATCAGGTCCGACATATCCCTGGATGAGACAATGGATGGACTCCGTGAAAGCTCAAAACGCTGTTCCTGACTTTATGACCTGGCATTTTCCGGGAACGGCTTCAACGACTCCCTCACAGGAAATTCTGAATGTTGAAGCGCTCTGGCCTCAGGGAATAGCGCCCACTTCGTCTCAGACTATGCCGCAGGTTCTCATTGATGAATACGTCGAAGATGATGTTGATCCGTCGACGCCTCCTCCTAATCCCGGCAGAGTGGGCTGGCTGATCGCCCAGCAGCAGATATCGGACGTTGCAGGCAGTATTCATGCTCAGTTCGGCCCGCTTTACCAGTTGGATGCATTAATTTACAAATCAGCCGGGCAATGGAAGACACGGGGAGAATGGTGGTTATATCAGCGCTACGCCAGCCTGACGGGAAGAGAAGTCTCTACCACGAATACCCCGGATTCTGAAATCGGTCTGGTTGCCGCCAGGGATGCGGCCGGCCAGGTGGCAAAAGTATTGCTGGGAAAACGCGGTAATGCATCGGGAGACACGGTAAGTGTCACATTGAACGGGCTTAACAATACGACAACTGTCGATCAAAACCAGGTATTTGTGTATGTAGAACGGATTCCTTTCAATGGTGGCGGAGAAGTCAATCTTGCAGATATAGATACGGTCCAGATCGGTTACAAAACTATTTCAGGAACAAGCAGCCTGAAAGTAAAAATACCATGGACAGATAATAATGACGCCTATATCATTACGCTGCAAAAAAAGCCGTCCACTAAAATTGAAGCGGAATCAATATCTGGTTTCACAACTTACCCGGCATCCCGGACGTTCAATGTTAACCCCGCGGCGGATCCGGACGCAAGCAACTCGTATTACAGGACGTTTGCTGCCAGCGCGTCAACGGATTCCCTCAGGATAATGATTGGCTCCTTTACAAAAGGAAAATACCTTATTACCCTGCATGCTAAAGAATATATCCCCAGAGGTATATATGTTCTCCGGGCGACTACGTCTTCGTCGTTCGGCGGAACGCTGTTTAACGCTTATCCCATGAATATGTACTCATCAACGGCGAAATATGAAGATTTTAACATATCTCCGTGGATTATAGGTACTGACGGGTCGAAAGCACTGACATTCAAGGTCACTGGTAAGGATCCTCTTAGTACCGGAACAAATCCGTTTAGTATGGTTCTGGATTATATACGAGTAACAAAAATCAATTAAAGCCAGCATGATCTATATCTCCAGGTCGATTTTCCGGAGTAATCTGTTCATCAATGCAATTATAAGATCGGTTAAAAAATCTCTCATGAATAACAAACTGAAAAAGAGAAAAAAAGCTGCTGCCAGCATTATTTTAACCGTGATCTTCGGTATCGCTTGCCTCACCGTCGGCATACTGATTAACCAGGCCGGGAAGGTCGGCATGATGAGCCTGGTTTTACAACAGGGTGTTAATGTTTTTTTTGGCATTATTGGTGGCATTCTGACGGCTATATTGATCTATCTGGCAAAGCCTGTTTATCAGAGTATATTTATCGGGGGCAGTGACGACGGTTCGTTATCCGGCATTTGGGATGAAGACTATAAGGCGATCGATTTTCCCGAACCAAGTCAGCTTCAGGACCTGGTTTTCTCCATCGAGCATAGCAGGGATAGTATTAAAGGAACTTTAATCGGAACGAGAGCGAAAGATGCGCCTGACTCGGAGCCGCATTATTCTCCGAGACTGTTTTCGATAAAAGGCGTTATTGAAGCTAACCTGGTATCTCTGGAAGCCATCCGGGAGTCCGGCCATGAGAAAGGCCATTCTGTTTACTTAGTGCAGCCGAACAATGCCCGGACAGTTATGCGTGGCCGGTCGCTTTACTGGGATACGACAAAAGAGCAGCTGGCTTCATCCGAGGTGGTCTTAACCAAGCGCAAGCCGGGTAGTAAATAGTAGCTCTCAGGCTAAACAGAAGGATTTAAAACCTGGAGTGGGGGTGTTGCCATCGCCTATGGTGTAGTGAGTTTTTAAGCTGCATTGTGATCTTTGTCTACGGTAATTTTACGGTTTCAGGCCTTCTGTTCCTGCTCATAGCCTGTAAACCGCCCAGCCATTTTCGATTAAATAGCTACAAATAACCATATATACGGTAATAATAATTGGTTAACTTGAACACATAGGACTGCTGACGTTAAACCTAAGCTGGTGGGCATGACGCCGCCGGAGTAAAACTTACAGGATTGTTTCAATTAACCTACGGGAGGCCCGGTTGTGCGGGAAATAACGTGATTTAATGTCCTGCCCGGACTTACAGGTCATGATTGAACAGACCTAGGTTCCGTTCTCATTTTTAATGATAAAATGAAAAAAACGCAATCTGGTATATCAAAACTTTTAATTATCGTTTTGGCGATCAGGGCTTTTGTCGCATCTGCGCAAACTCCCTGGCCGCCGCCGCCGACAGGGGGCTCGGGACCGTCGTCGGATGATAAATCTTCCATTGTCCTGCCTGTCGTGGCAGGCGCGGTGGTCGCCGGGACTGCTGCCTATTTCATATTCAAAAAAAAGCCGGTCAAGATTCCGCCTCGCGAACGTGTAACGACTTATCTGTATAAAAATAATATCCAGCCGACACAAGATGCGATCAATCTGATATTCGCTCTCAACCCCTCAATACCAAGACAGGATAATATTCCTTCCAATTATAAACTCAAGGGTCCGGACTTTCCCGAAATGCCGCAACCGGTTACCCAGGAACAACTACCCGGACCGGCGCTCAATGAACAATTGATGCTTTTCAAATCGAGTTTAGAAAAATTCAGGAAGTCCCGAAAACCAAATGCGGGGGGTAATAACTCCGGTGTGACCAGTAACTTAAATACTGCTGAAAAAAACGTTGACGAATACATGGCTAAAAAAGAAAATGCCAATAAGGAGCAATCCGGATTAATAGCGGATTTGATAAGCGTTTTAAATCAGTTGGTAAAGCGTAATACGGCGTCTGTTAAGGTTAACGGGAAGGATGCTGAACTCATCCAGAATATCATCCGGAACTTGTCCGAGATCCTGTATCCGCCTGAATTGATCAAGAAAAACAAGCAGTCAAGCCTGTATTTAAAATCAATACAGCAGGAATTGGCGGCATTTTATTATTCGGTAAACAACGTTGCGTTAAATAACGATGAAAAAAAATCCCGTGCCGTTTACCGGTATTCTTCGGCAAGATCAAAACCCGCGGCCAATGATCCTGAGACTAAAGGGTTTGCATTCGCTGTCTATAAAATACACCCGGACGGAACGATTATCACCAAAGGCCCGGAGGTGGAAAAAAAATATACGATACGGTACGTTTGTCCGGCTTTACAGGAATTTGAGAGCTCTTATCATGTTCTGTCTAATCCGGCTACCTGGGCTTTCGCGAACCTGTATCCTTCAAAATATTATATACAGGTGCGGGATATATTCGGTAAACAGGTGCCGCTGCAAAATCCGTTAATAGATGTGCAGGATATATATGAGCGGCCGCAGCAGCAATATCATAACAAAATGATGATCATTCCGATATACCTGAAGCAATGATTAAGCTGTTAAAATACAGGGCGGCGCTGATCAGTATCATGTTCGGGCTTTTCGGGGGCGCCCTGTCAAAGTTACTGGATATAGATGAAATGGCCGGGTATTATACGGCTCTGGCGAGCCTTATTGCATTGGTGGTCAGCTTGCTTATTTCTTTTTTATTAAAGGGTACCTGGAAAAGGGCGGTGAGGAACAATGTGAAGATCATCTCTATCGTCCTGTTTTTCGGGTTAATCGTCACGATTTATATGCATACCAAATATTTTATTGAATGTACTTTTCAGTATAAGGATTTCGACGGGCATAAAAGCTATTATGTTAACGGGTCTGAGTATACCGAGCAGGCGAAAAAGTTTAAAAGGAATAATCCGCAAATTCAGTCCGATGATGATCTGATCAGGGAGGGATTTGGCTCGCCGGCCGAGAAGAGTAAAGTCTGGACACCGGACTCTATTCAAAAAAATGTATTGAAATTGATAACAAGTTACTCGTTACTGGTCATTTTTTTTGTAAGTATCATTTCTATTCTTCTGGAGGTTTTAACCCTGCATTATGGCAGGTCTACGGCGAAAAGCTTTTGATTTTTCGTGGAAGAAATTTACGTACCGGTTTCGCGCTGGCTGACCGTTATACTGAATTAATCAGATGTCATGAAAACGATAGCCATTTTTGAGAGAATTTGTGGGTTTATGGTCATGCTGTTATTTATTTCTCCGGCATGTAAAGAAAATGAGGATCCTGTCCCTACAAACGATTATCCGAAAAGCATCCGGCAGGTCCTTTCTGATCAGGTTTTTTTAAATAAATTAGCCGGGGCCGGATTGACGATAACGGAAGACAATCCGGGTTACCGTAACTATTTTATGCTAAAAGGTGTCTATCGTTTGCAGCATACCTGTGTTTCCGATAACCGGACACCGAAGAACTTAAACAGCACTTATGCCGATTACCGGCTGGATTTAGCTTTGGCACCGGCTGGCAATTCTGTCAGTTACATGACTGACGATAACCTGGACAGATCAACCAAAATTGATAGTATTACGGTACATGTGGATAGCAAGCTAAATTTCACTGTGTTTTTTAGAGCGGCGGGCATTTCCAATAATATCAGTTACGAGGCGCTTTGGATAATAAGTGGTAAAAGTCCGCAGCTCCAGCCGAATTCCCCCTTACCTTTAGAAAGCATGTATGATTGCTATGTTATCCTGAGTAAAGGCCCCGATCCTGACAATAAAGTTGCCGATGTCGGAACCGTGAGAATATTTAAAGACCCGGCGGGAAGTACTCAGGCCATAGCAGCATCAATTTCAAAACCACTGATATCGGAAGCAGGTTTACGTTTGAGCCGGCCGAAGTTGTTAACAGGCCATTAGCGACGTCTGTAACATAATCCTTGAGCGGAATATTGCACTCCAGTAGAATGGCTTAGCAGGTCAGATAATTCTTCATCAACCTAAGACGCAAATGATATCCATCTGCATTGCGCAGTATCCTGCCAGTTTTCGGTCGGACGCGAGATTTCCAGATAGTCGGTCGTTATCAGTTTAAAAGAATACGGCAGTATCGATGTAAAGGTTATCGGTACTGCCATACGAAACTTCGGCGTCCTCACAAAGGAATTTAAATCCATTATGTTACGAAAGCGCGAGGAAAGTTACATGGGGTTCGAAAACTGAAAGTTTACAACAGCTTTTCGGAATATTACTTTTTTTCCCCATGCTTTCAAATATAAAATAACTCATACCGGTTGAAGATGCTTTTTTCATTATAAACATGAGCTCAGAACGGCCGCCTGGATTAGTTGTTGCTCAAAGGCGTAACCTTAAAATAATCATACGCCAAAGTATAACGGTGCGGCGCTATGCTGGAATCATTCACGGTAGTCGCCGTAAATTTGAAAGTTTTTAGGCTGGAACTGTTTACAATCCAGTATTTAAGGTTTATATCCTCATACTTGGCCGTACTGCTGTATAAATCCTGAGCTGTACCAATATCAGAGCCGGTTGAACTGCTTGCGTTCATCGCGTTTAATAAGGAATAACCTCTGGATGTATACTTTTTCACCCTGAGAGTGACTAGATATTTTCCCGGATTGATGTTGTTCGGTAAAACAAACCGGATAAAATCGTTAGCAGCGTCAGCACTGAAACTCCTGAATTTTCCACCGCTGCAATTAGCATCTACGGTGGTTTGTACAGTTCGCCCAGTTGTATAAGTATAACTTGTGATATCCTCTGCCTCAAATGTTTGCGAAGTTTGTTTACTTCCCAGCCTGATTACATAACTGTCATCTTTAGATCCCCACGTGAAATTTAATGAAAGTGAGTTACTGGCGTCAACCGTCATGTTGCCGATTAGAACCGTGTCGATATCAGTCTTTTTGACTTCGAACCCTCCAGCTACCTGATAAGGAATATGTTCGATAACAACAAATACTTGTTTACCTTCCATGGCAGTTGAAAGGTTAAGATTGTTTAACTGAACGGTAACTTGCTGGTTTGCAAGACCACCCTTGTTTCCAAGCACTATTTTGGCTAAACTGCTATCAGGGTCTTTGGCGGCAATTAAGTCGATGTTAGTGCCTGCGGTAGTTGAAACTCTCGTGCCGGTAAGGCTTCCATATTTGGTCCACCACCACCATTCACCTTTAGTACGCCATGTACCGCTCTGCCTGAAAATCATATTGTCAAGCTCATTCAGATTACCCCATATAGCATGGCAACTCCCCACGATATTTGATCTTTCCTGCTGGCAGGCCAGCCAGCCGACACGACCGGGACTTGCATTATTGCCAATTGCATAATCTTTTGTCATCAACAAATTCATTAATAATTACGGGTGGAACGTTTGCCCCCCAAATATTACGAATCGTATCAATTTGGACAGATGGATTAACTGAACTTGTTCCGGGAAAGTGCCATGTTAAGTAATCAGGCGCAACGTTGTTTGTTTTTACGTAACTGATCCATTTTCTTATAAAAGGAAAAGAAGGGCCGTTTGGTCTTTCAAAATCAGGCCGGAACGCGACGTCGGTTAAACTAGGGCCTTCTATCCAAATTTTATGTTGAATTGTGTCGCTAAGTCGATGAAGATAATTAACAGTAAATGCAAACATGTCGAAAAATCTGTTTCTGTTTGTCGTCACTGTGGTTTGATTATTATAATAATTATAGTCCTCGTCATCAGTTTTCATAGTTGGATTCCAAAATCCCCTGCCATTGGCTTCATTCCAAATATCAAAGTGAACGCTATCTAAGTTATAACCGGCGTTTTTAACTGCGTACACCTGATCATGAACCACCTTTTGCCACGCATCGTAGTTTGGGTCGCCTGGCCAGCCATGTGCACCGCTATAGTCCCATCCATCTGACAAAACAACGATTGTTGTCAATTTTAATTTTTTGTGCCGGTTCACCAGTAGCGCAGCCTCATTTGCGGTAACTCTGGCGTATTTAGGTTTGATCGGTAACACATATAAATCTGGCGGAGAGATTGCCATGGCGGATGGCAACAATGCATGCAATAACCCGCTAGCTTTGTATTGCACTGGCGAGCTGGCAACGCTGAAATCAACTGTTACCGTTTCTGCACTTTTGATAGTTGCAAGGTTTTTACCGGCGGATAATAACACTTGTGATTCATTTTTAAGTTCTGTTTTTTGGCAGGCGGAGAAAAGACCTGCCAGGAGAATAAGAAATAATGCTACTTTTTCAGTCGTTGTTTTCATATCGATAGTTTGATTAAATAAATGCTGATTAATCACGTAACTTATTTTTTGATGACGTGGAAATGATTACAGACTAAATATCAGAAAGAAATTAAACGGACATGGGAAATTTCAAACGAAAACATGTCGCAGGTCAGTTTAGAGCTAGAAGATTTAAATCCCGGAGAATCTTTTCTAATACCAATAAATGTCGTCCTATATTTCCCAAGAGAAGTTCAGAAACGCATTGCACATCCTGCAAAACAAGTTAGCAATCGAAGTTCTTTAGATCCTCTTGGCTATACGCTTGATTGCGACATTTCATCGGAAACATCACTTAGCGCAACTAGCAAATTATCAATTTTGCTTGGTGATTTAGATGTATTAAAAAATAGATCTCAGAAAGTATTTTGGATTGGGCATGGTGACGAAGGAGTACAATTGCTGGAAGTAAAAAAAGATTATCCACAAAAATATGGCAGATAACAGCACTTGCAAGAAATTGGCGGTTCAGTGGCAAAGAATCTTTCCTTCGTACAAAGTTCAGTGGTGACAGAAAAATCAATGCTTCGAATTGCCAACTTCTTGTAGCTTCACACCGTTAGCGGCGGGCAGAAAAGACTGAATATGCATGAACATCAATGTGTTTGCTGGAGGCGATTGGATTTTTACTGATTTATCGTTTTCGGTAACGGCAAAACAAAAAAATATTTTGATACGGACACAATGACAACACAGATTAACTGATAACATGTAAACTGTTTTGGCGAGTCGCTTTTGGAAATCTCAAATTCGTTTAGTTACAGTCTGCGGTAAGCATTTGAACCTTATTACGGATATTATAAAGGATCGGATAGGCGGGGAGTTGTGCTATCAAGGCGTTAGTCTTGCCAGCGATATCGCATTTCTTGAGCTGATGCATATGCTTTTCTTCAGCGTTACTCAGTTGAGTTATCCAAAAGTTTTCGAGATAAACGGCATCGGATAACGCCATTGCATATTTAACGCCATCATTGGGATCATTTTGTAATGCCATTTGAAAGTAACTTTCAGCTTTTGTAAAATAGGAGGACATCAAAGGGAAAAGCTTCAGATTATCCGTGGGTTTTAATTGATTTGCAGGATCCTGGGAAAAAGTGAAAAGAGCCACTCCGAAATTTGAAATGCATTGTCCAACGATTGCCATCATCTTTTGTTTAACGAAAGGATCAATATCTATTATGATGTCGCAATTTTTGATAAACTTTTGTACATCCTGCTCTGCCTTTACCTGATCTTTAAAAGTCATATCGATAAGAAATTCTTGGACGACGTAATCGAAATAGATCGTCAAATAAGTTGTGCCATATTGTTTGGCTTTTGGTTCCATGACCTTCAATGCATTTTTCATATGCTTACTGGCGCTATCCTTTTGCCCCATTACAGTAAACGCCCTTGCTTGCTGGCGTTCGATCTGTGGCGGCAAATCCTCGTAGGCGAACCTGTTGATGAAAGCCGTATTTGTAAATTTAACAAGTAAGTTACGGTTGTTAGTTATTGCTTGACAGGAATTGCCAGATTGGATCATTAGTTCGTTCATCTGCGCAAGGCAGGTTGTGAATTTATCTTTATCGAATTGCGCTGTATTCAAATGTTCAATATAGTAGTCATAAGCAGGCGGCAGGTATTTTTTAGCCGAATCGATCATTCTTGACGCCAGGTAAAGGTGACCAAGATCAGTATTGACCCATGCCTGATGTAAGAGATAAGTATTCGGGTCGCTTGCTATGAAGGGTTTTAGCTGTCTGTTCAAGTCAGATAGATAGTTGATCATTTCCGGCACCCGATTCATAGCACCCAGGTTTTTGAGTATGGAGGTTAACAGTTGTTCATAAGCTGCCAGATAGATCCGGCTATTAACGGATATCCGCGGAGCAATTGCGGTAACCGACTGGTTAAGAAGGTTCAGGGCTTTGACGGGCTGACCAGCATTGTAATAAATCTCTGCCATGGCATAATATGCGGCAGACAGATTTATGCTATAAAGCGCAGGCTTATTTATCACCGCAGCTTTCAAAAAGCTTAATGCCTGACGATAGTAAGCAAAAGCCTGTGCGGTATCATTGATCATTGCATATTCTCTGCCTGTGAGGATTTGTATGGCCGACCTCCTTTGTTTGGAATCTTCCGTCGACACTGTTAACCGATTCAATTGCTCTATGGCCCTTTGTGCAAAACTGATCGCCGTTTTGATGGTCGCGCGGTCAAAAAATCTGGCAGAATATTCAGTAGATATGTTGTATAAAATGACAGCCCTTAAAGTTATCAGATCATCGTTTTTCAAGGGTTCCATGGTGTCCATGAAGCTAAGTGCCTTTTCGTGAGTCTCGTTGGCTTTCACTTTATCCGTTGCCGAATAAGCGATGCCGAGGTAGTTAAGTATGCGAACGCGTTTTTGAAGATCCATATTAAGAGCATCTGCTTTCTCTAAAACCGGAACGGCTGCTAAATAGTTGCCAAGATAATCGATAAGGAATTTCCCATACTCAAAAAAGTTGTCGGCATCCGGCGACAATTGTACGCCTATGCTGTAAGCGTTATCGATTTTAATTAATGTTTCATCCAATTTGGCTGAGTTGAGCTGTAACAGGAGAATTTTCGCCTTGAGTATGCTTGTTTTTCCATACGCCTGATCGTTACCGGCTGATTTATCCAAAACTCTAAGCGCCCCTTCGATATTATTGTTTTCAAATAATCCAAACGCCCTTTTGTAGACCTCCAAAGGACTTTTCTTCAATTCCTCTTTTATTAGGTTATACCTGTTTATATAGCTTTTTATAATCGTCTCTCGACTTTCGACGGCGCTTTTAAGGTCTCCCAGCTGATTGCTTTGTGAGCCAATGATCTTGTCCTTGGAGCGTAATTCATTTAACAAATTGGAAGTCATGCTTTCCGGAAGCTGATAGGTGATCACCTCTTTTACGACATAAGTAACCGTTGCGAAATCGCCGACTATGATCGGGCTTTCATTTCCGTTTGTTTGAAAAGAATTTGGAAAGGTCGCCAACAACGGTTTATAATTTGTTCTGAGTTTTAATAAATTCTCAACACGATTAAAATCACCTTCTGAAAGACTAGCCAAAGCCTCGCCTTTTAAGACCTGATCGGGCAAATTGTCGCTCTTACTTTTCAATTCCCTGTATTTTCTAAACCAGGTAGAGAGAGCTTTGTTAATTATAGCGGTATCGGACCCTACTTTATTTGCGAATAACAAGCCGGCAAGATACGGGGCCAAAGTTGGCGGCAGTTTCTGCGCGATAATGCGCTGACTTGTATATTCAACCTTAGCCTTGGCACCGATGATCACCGGGCTTTTAGCACCTGTGCTGGTTTGTGAAAATGAGGAATAATATATTATCATGCATATAATAATGCCCAAGATATTTTTCATTTTTGGGAGGTTAAGGTATCTTCTCAATTGAGGTATCTTTTGATGTTGTGTCACCATATGACACGCGGGCATCATTCCCAGAAATCGCAGGCGATTGCGACCCGCTTGTGTGCGGTCCCCGCCCTTGTTTTTGATCTGAAAATTTAGTGTAGGTGGTGAATACAATAGCAATGAGTATCACGAAAAAAAGAACCATTCCGAAACGAAGTATATTCATCCTGATCGAAAACTCCTTTGATTTCTGCTCCATTTGCAGCTTAATGATCTCAAATCCGTTCTTTTGATTCAGATCAGGAAGTTTATATGCTGGCAAGACGTTTAATAGCGCTGTCGCGAGATCTGCTTTGCTTTGTGTGTCTGCCGAAGAAATAATCTTAGCGATACCTTTCAACTTT
This sequence comes from Hufsiella arboris, assembly GCF_009834875.1. Taxonomy (GTDB): domain Bacteria; phylum Bacteroidota; class Bacteroidia; order Sphingobacteriales; family Sphingobacteriaceae; genus Hufsiella_A; species Hufsiella_A arboris. The sequence goes on from NZ_WVHT01000002.1 coordinate 292,227, forward strand.
ATGGAATTTTGGTAGGTCAGGTATCCAAGAAATGCGGCGACGATGAATGACAATAGTCCAATTACAGTTTCAACCTTTGAGTGGGAAGCCAAGAAATCGAAATAGTTCATAATCTTTTTGCAGGGATAGCTAACATAAATATATGATTATAAGTAAGATAAAGCTAAGTAGGTAGCTTGAAATTTAACCAATAAAATTACAACTGGGTAAGTCATCAAGGCCACGTAAATTAGAAATTATAGCAGGCTGATCTCGTTGTCACCGTGTTGTTTTATTAAGCACCTAAAAGGTTTGTTTCTGTTTGAAAATTCCGGAGATCAAATACACAAAGATGAACCGGAGAAGTTTCAAAATACACTAATCAAAACATTTAATACGGTTAAATCTGGAAAGTGAAATACATGGCCACGCCAAATAGTCCCAGCGTCCAGAATCGTTTTTCCCGCTTCCGGCAGAACGTGACGAAGCGAGGAAATCTAAGTGGATAGAACTTTTGCAATAAGGAAAGCAGCCATCCGTATGCTAACTTCCTAATTCGTTTCCCGATAGCCTTTTTCAAGTTCGTCCCGCGTGTTTGTTTTTTTATCGCCATCGTATTGTACGTTTGGGTAGTAATATCTGACTTCGATTCCGCTGGTGAATCCATCGGGAATGTTTTTAATCAGGTTGTATTTAGTGATAAGCTGTTTTTCTAAGGGGAGGCCGGGGGCTTGCTCCCAAGGTCGTCCGAGATCGGATAGGGAGTTGTAAAAGAGAAAGGCCTGTTCCTGCGTGGACAATTGGGCTCGCAGGATCTTGATATAATGGTATTTGTCGTCGTATGTTAATAGTTTATTTGACTGTTCATCGGCGAATGTGACGGTTTGATAGAGGTGCCGGTAGTAATGCCCCAGTCGGACCTGATTGCCATTGAATATCTTATACTTTTCGCCGAAAAGGCAGTTAATGTTTTGAGCGCATTCGGACTGACATTCCTGAAAGTATTGAAATAACATTTCCTTTTCAAAGGGCTGTTCCTTCAGTCTTTTGTTTAAAATCGTTTTGGAAGTTTCACCGACGGCACCGAAGAAAAAGCACAGATACGCGATATTTAACTTCTGATCTTCTCCGAGATCCAGTTTTTGGTCCTTATTGAAAGCTTCGACTATCTTTTTACAGCATTTGAATTCTTCCTGCAAAACGATGAATGCCATTTTACCACTGAATTCTCCGATCTTTAAATCGTTTGCATTCTCCCGGTGTATTTTGATGAGATCGAAAAACTTGCTCTCAAAGAGCTGCTTGTTGAAGTTTGCCTGCTGCGCGTCCAATGTGTTGATTAGCAGGAAAATGCCAGCCAGGGAAAATAATGCGCTTAACAGGCCGCCGACGAGTGTTCCATAACTGGAAAATATTTCCGGATTAATGTACCGGTGTGAAGATAATTCGGAGCTTTTAAAAAGGTATAGCAGCAATAATAAAAATGCAATGAAAGCACTGACAGCAATTATCCAAAATGCAATTTTTTTACCGTCGATCATTGCTTTAATTTAATTGAATTAATTTAACAATTTTTGGCGGTTCCGGTCGAGGAAATAGTTGAATTTTTTCCTGGGTTGCAACGGTCGTAGTTCTGGCCAGGTTACGTTTTTGTCGATTAGCTCCTGCGGACGCCTTGTTTAAAGTATCGGTTCAATGTTTAGATAAGGAAGAAATTTACCTCCGTTGTCTTAATTGAGAAAGCAGACATTGGATCGGGGGGAATTAATCATGCCAGATCGTTTGAAACTCCATTTATTTCGTCAATAATCGTGAAAAAGATTTGCTGGAAATAGATGCTGATGTGAAGACATATGCATCCAATATAACCAGATGTTCGTCCATTAATACTGGTTCTGTAAATACTTTTTAAACGTAATGCATTATTTATTATAATTAATGTGCAGGATGACAGCGAAATCAATTAACGAAGAGGACGATTTGCCGATAACCGTAGTACTCAAACGGGTCGAGAAAGGTTCAAAGCGCGTATTGCAGGAAGTGGACGCATTGAATTTGGGCCGGACAACAGTAAAACGGAATGGGGTCTACCGGACATTCAACGATGGTACATTCGTAAAAATAGCTGATGGTGAGTTTAAAAAAAAGCGTATTTCTCAAAAACAGGTCAGGTTGTTTTAATGCCGACCAAAACTAGGTTCCGGGATTTGCCGGGCCAAACGGTTTCGGGAAAACCACCTTGTACAATTTGATTAAGTTAGTCCTCGGCTAATCAAATGATGCCAAGATCCTTGCAGGCCGCCACGAGTTGTTCATTTTTTGCACAGTTCAATGCTTCCCTGATCGTGAAAAGCCGTTTCTCAACACTGCTTAAGCCCGATGGCCGGATTTGTTTTCGTTCCAGGTGTAGGGGAATATCCTTTTGCAGGACTCCCTTGGCAAGTAATGAGATGATCTCGATATCGAATTCACTGAATTGATAGACATTTTTTTGCTTGATGGCCTGGCGCAAATGAACGGGCAGATGCTGCCGTCCGCTGAAAATCTTTTCTAACGCATCTTTCAGTTCCTGTGCGTCGCGACGTGCTTTCCGGACATAGCCGTTAATTCCCAGTTCAGTAAAAAGGGGCTCAATGACGCCTGCCTTATTTTCTGCGGAAAAGACCAATATTTTTAGTCCTGGTTGATGTTTCCGTGCCGCAGCGATCAGGTTCTGACCGGTCTTAATATGTTGAACTGTTCCGTCTTCCTCAAACGATAAATCAGTAATAAGCAGTTCATACGGATCGCCCTCTTTTGAGGCTTTGTTCAGCCTTTTTAACGCGTCATCGCAGAAAAATACATAGTCCGTTTTCCCGATTCCGAAATCTTCGAGTGTTTTACGAACAGAAATGTTTGCGCTTTCATGATCTTCGGCTATTAAGACGTTTTTAAACATAGTATCGCATTATTCAAGAGGAAACGACATTGTAATCCATAAACCGTTCGACGGTCCGGCTTCAAATTTAAGCTCTCCCTTCATCACGCTAATACGGTTTCCCGTATTGGTAAGACCGTTGCCTAATAAAACGTTTTCTGTCATACCAACTCCATCGTCATGATAGCGAATAAATATTGTTTCCGTTTCCCGCTTGAATCTAAGGGTGACATGGCTGGCTTTGCTGTGCTTTTTCATGTTGATCATAAGCTCCTGTAAAATGCACCATACCTCATTTTGCATAGCAGGACTTGTGCCTGACCAGGTTTGTTGGTTATTTCCGATGATAACTACTTTGGTGTTGGGCTGATCAAAGGAACTGATCAGACCGGTAATCTTTTCGTGAAAACTTTGGCTGTGTACGGAGGATCTATCGTAGGAGATGTCCCGGGATTGCTCATACAGTGCATCGATTTCATCAATGAGCTGTTCCTTTGAAAGCTGATCCTTATATTCCAATTCTGTCATTATCCGGTACAGTCCGTTAGCAACAACATCGTGTACCTTTTTAGAGGTGCGTAATTTATGTTCTTGTATGGCATTTTGAGCTTCGAGTTCTATTCGCCGTTTTCGTTTTTTATACCATACAACAGCGATGGTTGCAGCGCTGATAAGAAACGCCAGTATTCCATAGAGCATGAGGCGCTGCCGCACGATCTGAAATTTTTTCTCGGTATTGTCCTTCTGAAGCCTTAGATTATCTGATTTGTTTTTCTCGGCATCGTATCGGATTAACGCAAATTGATTCTTGGCGGCGTTGCGGGCAGTTTGAAGGCTATCGTTTAATCGTTGATAGCGGATAAAATATTGTTGTGCAGCTTTAGCCGGAGCCAGCTTGATTAATTTTTGCAAAGCTTCCAGCTGGTCGTCGGGACTATCGAGGGTAGTCGCTATCCGAAACATCTGACGGGCATAAAAGAGTGCTGAATCGGGATTTCGCGTGGTGTAGAAATCTGTCAGGTGGGCATAGCTGGCGTTTAATCCCCAGGTGTCTTTTTTTAGTTGACGGATTTGCATCGCTTTTTGCAACTCCGGCGCAGCATTATAGGAAGGAGTTTGCAGCCATTTTGTCCTGGCCAGATTCGACAGGATTCTCGCGTAGTCGGAACTATTCTTTTTAGTTTGGCCAAGAGTCGTTTTATATAAGTTGATGGCTTGAGGATAGCTTCCTTTCTTTTGATACGCGAGGGCCTTGTTATTCTGAATGACAAGCTGGAAATCCTTGTGGTCGGAGAAGGTGCTGGCCTTATTGTGAAACCGGATGGCGGCATCATAGTCTTTTAAATTGAGGCTGGTTAACCCGAGTTCATTAAAATCGGAGGCCAGGCAGGTCCTGTCCGCCTTTTTTGTTTCATTCAGAAACCCGAGAGAGGAAAGTAAGCTTTCCTGGCATCCGAAAAAGTCACCTGCTTCCGACTGGATAACAGCCATGTTGTTGTAGGCTACGGCAATCTGCAAACTGTCTTTTGAACCGGAAACAACCTTATTGAAATAATAAAATGCAGAGTCATTTTGATGGTAGAGGAAAGATTGGGCCTTTTTATAGTCCGGGTTTTCTTTGACGGCAACAGGCGGTATTTGCTTTTGACATGAACAAAAGACCAAAACCAGCGCACTTAAGATGAGTAAACCTTGTTTCAATATGCTCTAAAAATAGCAAAAAAGCTTTGCCATTAATCTGGTTTGATGTACAAAAAATAAGGCAAGACGATGCTTGCCTTATTTAATCGGGAGCTTAGTTTCCCGGAGGTGGCGGGGGTGGTGTAGGTGGTATATGACCGCCTTCGCCGCCGGTATCTACATTTAGTACTGTAGGTTTGCTATCGCTGGAAGTTTTCGGTGCGGACACAGAACTTCCTAAGGCCAATAATATGGCAACAAATATTTCAAACATGATCGTATTTTTTTAAAGGGTTAATAATTCTGCAGGTACTCCCGGCTCTGAGCCGGGGCAGCACTGCAACTGCTCGTAAGAAGCGCTTCTTACATTTTTGGGAAGTTTGAGCATCGATCACGGGGGCTGGTAACCGCTTCCCAAGCCAGCTATCGGCCACCGTTTTCTTTGCTCATTTGTTGAAACCGGTTATGTACATGAATCCCGCTAGCTAACGGGTTCTACCTGATTTCTGAAGCAAAATTATCTGGCCTGAAGTGCCTGTGGAAGGAAAATTCCGGTAATTCCGATCTTTCCGGCGGAATTCCGGAAAAGCCTGTACGATTCCGAAAATTCCATTAGTTTTACCTGTAAATCTGTTGGATAAATGTTTGCTGAATACCAAAAACAGGTGCTGGATTTTTATAAAAGAAAGTGGAACTCAGGTGATCTTTCGTTGAATCTGATGCACCCGACTTCCGCCAAGATTAAATCGGAATGTTTGTTGGTTTTCGAAAAAAGGTCTAAACGAAAGGATGAAACGATGCTCCGCTCTTTTTTTTCAGCCGACCCAACTGCCGACTTTCGGCTAATCATCAAAAAGTTTGAGACAGATAAGTTTAAACCCTTAAATAATTACCTGAAAAATAGTACAGGTAAGACAGAGGAAAAAAACATCGAACTATTGGCCTGGTTGATTGATTTTGAACCAAGGCCGTTTAAACCAGAGAATTTCGTTGATGAGCAGGGTAATTCTGAACAATCGGAGAAGAAAGATTCGGCGGACAGCGAACTTTCCTGGATTGAACCCGAAGTGGCTGAAACCGAAACTACATCGGAAGACCCTTCCGGTCTGACAAGCGGCACATCGGGTGATGAGATGGGTCAACCAGAGCCGACCAGTATCGGGCCAACGGATGTTGCGCCGGAGGAAGATAAGAAGGTTAGTGGAAATACGGTAGGAAGAAAGATGGTTCTCGCGGGAATCTTGCTTGTCTGCATCGGCGGAATTGCAGCTTTTCTGTTATGGCCGGGTCGGCAGGCTGGCGAGGTTTCTCCTCCCAGAGCGCCTCTTGGTAGTGAAGAGGAATGTATGTACTGGACCGGCGATCGTTACCAGGCGATAGCTTGTTCCGGGAAAACCGATGGCACGCGGCTTTATGCGCTTGATAAGGATAAATTAATGCATCTGCAGAAAATCAGCCGGCCGGATACTATTAGCAGAAGAGGTGTCGGGCATGTCTGGTACGCAAAAATCGATGGTAAAATTGAGTTTTATACTTCCGCCGGATTTCACCCGGTTTACACGGATATCCGCCTGAAGCCGTTGACTTTGTATATGTACAATAAATACATTTATCACTACCAGTAAAGAGTGATCCAGCCGCCGCAAGCCTGTCCTCATCCATGTGAGCTACTTGCCGGAATACGGGCACTTTCTTACCGTGAGCGTAAAGAAAACTTGCCTGCTCTAAAACGCTATTTTCAATTCCCAATCCATTTTTTTTAACGCCTGGCTATTTACGGGAACCCGTAAAAATGAAATGTCTGCCCCGGATAACTTTGAGTCATATCAAAATTAATTGCTATGAATAATAAGTACTATGTCAACGACCGGGAGCAGTCAAACGGCGATCATGAGGTACACCGTGAAGACTGTGATTATCTGCCGACCTTGACGAACCGCCGCTACCTGGGCGTGTTTTCGGACTGCAGGGACGCAGTTACTGAAGCAAAGAAAGTTTTCAGACAGGTGAATGGATGTAAGTTTTGCTCACGGTTATGTCATACCAGCTAATTGATGTCCTGGCAGTGCTTGAAGAAGCAGAAGAGGGCTTTTTTAGGAAAGGTTGATAAAACCTAAATGGATTACTGGGCGAATGCGAATGTTCTTGTTTTTGTATCTACTGCTCGCGGGTTGCGCTCATAGTGATTCAACGACAGTTTATATCTGCGACAGCACCGGAGCCAAACGATACCATTACCAGGCATCCTGTAAGGGGTTGAAAAATTGTAATCACCGTATTTTAAAAATAACGCTGGAAGAGGCGAAAAAGAGAGGAAGAACGCTATGTGGCTGGGAAGACTAGCGAGCGTAAGCAGCAGGTGGAGAATGAAAGATGTTTTAAAACACCTGTCAAAAAAAGGGTTTTTTAACGGTATCAAAAAGGGTGTTTTACATCACACTGAATATCATCGGTCTTCCAATATTTGCTATGACTCTCCCTTTTAATTTTCCTGAAAAACATGCCGGCTGGCAGGCCAAATTAAATGACCAATTATGGACTTCAAAGATCAGATCACTCAACTGGCAAACAGAGTAGAAAAGCTGTTGCCTCAAATTCAAACGGAAGAAGCAACGAAGAACGCCTTAGTGCTTCCATTTATCCAGATTCTGGGTTACGATGTGTTTAACCCGTTTGAGGTAAACCCCGAGTTTATTGCAGACCTGGGGATAAAAAAAGGCGAAAAGGTAGATTATGCAATTATGAAGGACGGCAAGGCGATTCTAATCGTGGAATGTAAGCACCATAAGGAGCAGCTTGACCCGCATAACTCTCAACTTTTCAGGTACTTTCATGTGTCGAATGCTAAATTCAGCTTGCTGACTAATGGTTTAAATTACCGGTTTTATACAGATCTTAAAGATCCCAATAAAATGGATGAGAAGCCCTTCTTCGAGTTTAATATCACTGAAATGAAGGATGCGCAGATTGAGGAACTGAAAAAGTTTCATAAATCGTATTTCGACATAGAAAATATCTCCAATACAGCGCTGGATCTGAAATATACCAGCGAACTGAAAGCGTTGATTACTGCTGAGCTTGCCAATCCTTCGGTAGTATTTGTCAGGCATTTTGCCAGCCAGGTCTACACGGGCAATAAGCTTACCGAAAAAATCCTGACACAATTTGGTGAACTCGTAAAGCGCTCTTCCAACCAGGTACTGAATGATGCAATTACGAACCGGCTGAAGACCGCTTTGAATAAACAGGAGGCAAAAAGCGAGGCCGCTGATGCTCAGGTCACGGCTGATCCGGTTATGGCGGCGGAAAGCGGCGTGCTTACGACCGATGAGGAATTGGAGGGGTATCATATTGTTAAATCCATCCTAAGAACTAAAGTCGAGGCACGGAGGATTGTAGCACGCGACGTTCAGTCTTACTTCGGCGTCTTGCTGGATGATAATAATCGTAAGCCGATTTGTCGCTTGTATTTCAATTCATCGACCAGAAAGTCTATCGGCATTTTTGGAGAGGACCGGAAGGAGACAAAATATGACTTGGGCTCCCTGGACGATATTTACAGCTACAGCCAGCAGCTTGAGCTGGCGGTCGGAAATTATCACAAATCATAGGCATGCTTGCTTATTTGTCAATCGGCCGGAAACGAGGCGTTAAAAGATTCTTTTATGCAGTAGTCAACTTGCTGAATTTTTCCAAGCCGGCCTTCCGGTATTTGGAGTATACGGATTTCTTGATTGACAATCATCCCTGTTTCATGATTTCCTGGAAGTTTAAAGGCGCTTATCAATTGCAGATCGGGCAGCTAAATTACCGGTCATTCGATAAACAGGGAACTGCTTATATCGCCATGCCTGAAGGATTAGGCAGCCTTGATATCCGGATTAATAACGTTTGGCGGAAGGACGGGCGGCGTGTCCGGTTAAGACAAATACACTTGGATAGCCGGATAGCTTTCAAGCCACTGCCCGTTAAAACGCTTGTTTCATTGGCTGGTTTTCATCCCGGAAAGTCCGAGAGCATGGGCACATTAGCTGTCGCTTCTTTTTCATGCAGGATGCGGGTACTTCCTTCTCTAACAATTCAAAATTTAGATTATAAACTTTAGTATGGATAACGAACTGTATAGATCTCCTAGGCCAAGTGCTGCGATGCGGCTCTTTTGGAAGGCAGCTGGTGCTGACCGTTATATTTTAGAAAGAAGTACCTATAGCGACCAGGTAAAATATGTTTGTCTCGGCGGGATTATTATCGCCACGGGCGTGATGGCTGCAATCGCCGGGGGATATGCTTTTTATACCATTTTTGCTCCTAAAGGGAATGCGATTGATTCGTTTAAAGCCGTAGAGGGCGTAGCCAGTAATTATGATCCGACAGATATACCGACGGTTTTAAAATCGATTGTGTTCGGACTGATCTGGGGAGCGATCATTTTCAATATCGACCGCTTTATTGTGACCAGCACGGGAAAAGGGGATGGAACAGAGGCGATCACCCGGAAGGAGCTGGTTGGCGCATTGCCGCGAATTATTATGGGGGCCATTATTGCTCTGACGATTTCCAAGCCGGTTGAAATCAGGATGTTTAAAACGGAAATCGATGTGGCGCTGCATGAAAAACAGATCCAGCAGCAGCAGGCTTATAAGGCAAATATCGACAAGGTATTCAATGATGAGATAGCAAAAAAAGAGCAATCTATTCAGCAGCGGCTTGACCGCATTGCAAAGCTGGAAGAAATCAGTACACAGCGGAAAGCAGATATTGCTTATGAGACGGCGCATGGAGACTGCGGAAGTAAGTGTAATGAGTACAAAAACCAACTGGCGGCTAATGAAGCGGAAATTGCCAGTATTAAAAATGATCCGGAGTACATCAAAGTAAAGAAGGAGCTCGATGAGTTGGAGACAGAACGGAACCTGCGACTCAAAGAATCGGACAAGGTTTCCTCGGGTTTAGACGGGTTGCTGGAACGCATTAAGCTGGCACACGAGCAGGCTGGGTGGGTTATTTCTTTATTTGTGACGCTACTGTTTATGACGATCGAGCTGACGCCAATCTTTTTTAAACTCATGCTCATAAAAAGTCCCTACGACTATATGGAAGAGAATATCAAGGAGTTGATCAAAGCGGATAAAGGAATCGAAATCAAGTACAACTACTATCCTGACGGGGAGGGGCATGAGCGCGATTTGATTATCAACCACGAGGTGCTGAAGGTGTTAAAGGAGAAGATTAAATTGCTGGAAACACAGGCTGAACTGAGTGAAAGTGCAATCGATAGCTGGAAAGTCCGTAAGAAAACGGATATTTTAAATGATCCGGACAGTTTTGTGACCGAAGAATCATGAAGCCGATTGAACGTTCAACGTTTTTTAGTAAAAAAGTTCTGCTCAGCCTGATCGGGGTCGATTATGAGTTGTTTGAACGATCCGGGCGTTCGAATGCCGTCCAATTTGCGATGACCGGCATTTTTGTGATCCTGATTTTGATTATCAGTTTCCTGTCGGTGTTCTATGCATTCGACCTCATGTTTGATAAATGGCATGCTGAGTTATTGCTATCACTTTTCTTTTCGGTCATGTTCTTCAATCTGTACGTCTTTTTGATTCAGACGTTTTCAAAAGAAAGTTTTCCGGGATTTGGCGGAATAAAAATCTTAAACACTTCTAATTTGTCCCGGCTTGGCTTTGTTTTATTACTTGGATTTTTAATTGCTCAGCCAGTTCGAATTTTTCTGCTGCGTTCGAAGCTGGACGTTGATATTGCTGATTTTAAGGCAAAGTTGTATCAAAGTTTTGCTGAAAAGAACGCCCGGCTGTATAGCACTGAAATAAACAACCTTCATGCTAAAAAGCAGCGGTTCATTATGCTGGGCGGTGAGACGGCCGAAGAGGAGATCATTCAGGTTGACAAGGAACTTACCGATATCAATCAAACGGTTGAGCAGGCTAATGCATTGGCGGCAGCAACCATTGATGATTCTAGTTTTTTTATTAAGCGAATAGAATTATCCAATAGATATCCGCAAACAACGATTATTACGACGCTCGTTTTAATCATTTTTTTAATGCCCGTCGCCCTGATTTATTTTGTGCCGACAACAAGTCATTATTACAAACAGAAGAAGGAAAATGAAAGGTCCCTGATCTTAACGAATTACGGGGACTTTAAGATCAGGTATAAACGCTTGTTTCAGGAGAAATACGGTTTAAAGGACATTCAGTTTTATGAGCACTTCGATGATCCTCCTTTTAACTCGTTAAAAAAGTCTAACGGGGCATACTTGAATCAAGATGAATTTTTTGAACGCCTGACCGGTCATGAGTGATTTCAGAAAAGATTATTATGCAATCCTGGGACTTAGTCCGGGAGCAAGCAACGCCGATATAAAGCGGGCTTACAGGAAGCTGGTTAAGCAATATCATCCGGATCTGCATGGTGATCAGGCATCATTCGGAACAAAAATGACCGAGATTAATGAGGCGTACGAAGTTTTGGGAAATGAAGATGAACGGAAGGCTTATGACGCTTATCTCGAAAATAAATTAAAACTTCAGCCAAGCGTTCAAAAGGGACCGGCCGAAAAAAATAAGCGAACTTATACCAAAACGGTGACCGTCGATCGCGAAAATCGTTGTTACCTCAAAGGGACGCTTTGCATAAAGTTTAAAGGGGTTCCTGAAAACCGTCCGGACGAAAATATCTTTAGAGAGATATCATATAATCTAAAGGCCACAGAGATTTCTGCGATAATAAACCGGAGGGATATTGGCGAGGAGGGCGTCTTGTCGCTGGAATTCAGGGAGGTGTTCGAACAAAATAAGAAAATAAGTATCCCACTGGACCGCCCCGTGTCCGCCACGGTTATAGCTAACGACGGTACGGCGGAACGATACCTGCTGGACTTAAACGAGGTGAGGGTACCGTCACCGGAAATAGTTGATGTAACAAAACATGAGGGGGACAGTTACGGAACATTAACCGGGGTTTTCTATGCGTATATCAGAAAAGTCGTCAGTGAGGAGAAAGATATTGAAGTCACTGAATGTTTCGGCGAGACCGGGCATGTCGAAGAAAAATTCGAAAACGGCATCAGGCATTATCGGAAGCAGTATTATCATGTAGATTGTTCAACGTATTGGGGGGACTGGATTATCGATACGCCGAAGCCTACCACCATTCCAACGGGAAGAACTGAAAAAAAAGGTGCTTATTCTCGAACTGAATATTATTATTCGGACAGGAAGAAAAAATACTGGGGAAACTGGGTGTACCAGCCTGTCAGCAGCCACGCAAGTGCAGCGGGTTGTGCCGGCCCTTTGCGCCTGTTGATCGGATTGATTCTGGCGGGTATTTTCTTATATCATCTGCTCCCTGCCTTGTTGTTTATCGTTCCTTTTTTTGTTTTAATCATACTCCTTCAATTTGTGCCGCCAAAAGTGTGGACCGGAATTGTGATGGTTGTTATTAGCTGTTTTGTGCTGATTTCCCTGGCTGCGCTGATTTCCTTGTTTACTGCTTCCCGGAATCGTGCCGGGCAACATAACCCGGCTGAAAACAGCGTGACCACGAACTACGAGCCTGTTAAAAAAAATTCAGCTAAACCTTCGCGTGATACGCTGGTAGTTCATGACATTTCCTGGAAGGATTATGATGGCAGAAAATACCAGGGGCGCTTCTGGGTCAAAAAAAGCGCTGTGACGGCTGCCAGCAAATTTAAAAACGAGCTGGATGCGGGTTCGTTTGGCGTAAACGGGTACGCCGGGATAGTTTCTTCTTTGAAAGAACATGATTCAACAGCGCTTAACGGGGTTTATGGGATGCTGGATTCCATACGTAAAACGGATTCCTTGTCCGCTCCGCGTTTTGCTGAGACGGTGGTTTCACTCGTGCAGTCAATTCCTTACACACTCATACTTCCGCAGGATTGTAATCCGGATCTTTACCATGACCCGTATATTTCCACCTACCTGAACTCACCTTCTCCGAAATGCGAAGGTTTTCAGCGCTTCGGCATTAATTCGCCGGTTGAGTTTTTAGGCTCATTGCATGGCGATTGTGATACGCGTACGCTGTTGTTATACTCAATATTGTCTCATTATGGCTACCGGGTGGCGATGTTAAGCAGTGAGCATTACAATCATTCACTGCTGGGAATTGATCTGCCGTTTGACGGGGCTGCATTCAATGACGGCGGCCAGCGTTATGTGCTGTGGGAAACGACTTATGCCGGTATTCAACCCGGTTTAATAGCAGGTGCGGTTGCTAACCTGGATTACTGGAAAATTACTATAAAATCTAACTGATATGACTTCGTTTAAGATTCTGACCATGTCTCTGGCAATTTCTGTTTTTTTAATAGTCTTAGTTGGGCTGATTTGGGGGCTGTTATGGAAACGTTTTAAATCTAAGAATGCGGCGGACGGGAATTTAAATCCCGCGTATGTCACCTGGTTTTCGGGACTTTTTGTGGCAGGCTTGATTGTTTTATCGGATGTTATGAAAGCAGTGCAGGAGGCTTCGGATAATTTGCTGAAGCTGGATGCTGACGGGTTAAAAATGAATACCGCTAAAACAATCCTGGTGATCGAAGCAGTGGCGCTTTGCTGGTTTATTGTGCTTTACCTGGTTGTGGAATCGGTGTTCAGGCTGTTGTTCCGGAAAGTAGATGAGCATGTGCAGATGCAGGAAGAGATGGTTTCTTATTTTTTGTTTAAAGGGTTTTTTGTGGTGGGTGTTGTTTATAGCTTTTCAGTCGTTTTACAAACGGTTTTGAGGTTGTTTATACCGTCTGTCGATTTACCGTTTTTTCATTAGGAGATAGGTATTACCATGCATAAGAAAAATCCGTCAATTTGCTTAAATTATCAAATGACAAAACTTTGTAATTGGTGTTTACTGGGTTACGTTGAGTCTGAGTCTTTGCAACACTATTTAACATTTCGACAATTCCGAAATCAGCATTGTTAATCACTAAATCGATATTTTCAAGTCGCGAGACTTCTTTATGGAATTGATCAGCAAAAGATCTGGACATAAATAGCACACTTTGAAAATCCAGTTCTATTTTTTTACTAGTTCCTAATTCTTCTTTAATTAGGTTTGTAAGCCGACTGGCACTTTCTCGAGTGTCTAACGTAGCGGGTAAAAACGAAACGATTTTGATCTCTGATGTCATAACGTCATGCTTTAAGTTGCAAATTTAGTGAAATATAACTCATCTTATATCATGTGAGTTTCAAGTTAGTCTGTGTAATTATATAGATTAAAACCAGCTTTTGCAACAACTGGTATTCTAAGACATAGATACACGCCCTGCCAATAGATTGTTTGAGGTAATTCAATTACGTTATTTAATTCAGAATTATGAATATTAAAGACATTACCTGACCAAATAAAGTATTTACCGTTTAGACCTTTTGTCAATACCTCTTTAGAGGTGCTAATTCCAAATCCCCGATCTACGTTACCGCCTTTGGTTGATTGACCACTTAATGCCGCTTTCATAGCTTCTAAATGCGTATTTATTTGATTTTTGTATTTGTCAAAATTCTGATAGGATTCAAGTAAAGTTCTCCCTATATCCGCTATGGCAATATCGATGTAACCCTTTGAAGGGTAATACTGAGCGAGTAAATATCCGCAATCATCGTATGAATGATGCAAGATGTTATTTATTGCTTCGTCCAGGAGATACATCAAGGCTCCCATTTCTGGATTTTTAATTTGGCTGATTCTGACAAGCAATCGATTAATGGCGCTTAGGAATTGGTCTCGAATGGCTGATACCTCATTTCCATCTCCCGCCGGAAAAGTGATTATCGGAATGTAAGTCTTGTTTTGAAATTTTTCCATGAATTTTTCAAATGACGAATCTGAAAGGTCTAACGGATCGATTCCATTCGGAAAAGAAAGGCAATTCATGTATTCGCTCGTTGATGCGTCGATAAAGTCATCGTTTATTACTAACGATTGACCACTCCTGCCATATTGCTTTTTTATTAACGGTAAGGCCAACGTGTAAAATGGGTGGGTGAATTTCGCCTCGCGATAGTTCAACTCGATTTCCTTGCAACCGCTAGCGCTTTGCACCTGTTCAAGTAGGCTAAAAAGACTTTGAATAGGGTGCCCAAAATTATCAGAGAATCGTGAGGGAAGTTTTATGACCATTACGCAAAACTAAATAAATATAGAATATTTCAGTGGTTGGACCGTGGGAATGGAAGATGAGCCTTTTGTGGCTTCTGGTAACGTGCTTCACGTTATTTATAATAGAAGCAAGCAAAAGTGCTAATTTTTAGTCGCCTCGCTATTATGGCCGATGTAAGTTGTATGCCAACGTATTTAATTTGTAACTCTTTAATTAACCTGCGCTTAATCGAGTCTGATTTTAAGTATCGCATGTGTTACGGGAACCCGTAAAAATGCTTTTGAAAATATACCCTTAGCTATGTCGCTTAATAACAAAGGGAATCGGTAATCATGTCGTATCGTTGTGAGGCAAATTACGTGAAGGAACTAAATAAAGCAGATTGTCCGAAAAATGATACCGGAGACTTTTGCCTGACACGTGAAGTAATGGCATTTAATTCATTAACGTACTAACTAGATCTATTTACAATGGCAAAAGTAGCACCCTTTCATTCTGTTAAACAAACTGTCTATCATGACAACAGCAAGTGTACAGAAGGAAATAACATTGAAAGAGCTAATCTGCGATCAGGCACAGGAGGCAAGCCGAAATGTCAGCACTGTAATCGGTTAAATTAAATTTTACCTTTAATCCTGGCAATCTTTGTGAATTACAGAGCTTAAGACTCTGTAATTCTATCATATGGATATCCATCTATCAACTTTCATTACATATAGCTTTGCCGTTCCTGTGTCACCGCAATATTAGCTAATTCATAATATTCCATATTTGGTGAAGTTGGGTTAACCATATTTTATTTGATTCCAACTGAAATCGTTGCAGAATATTAGTTTTGTTAAACAAGCTAATCTCTTGAATCACCAACAATCCATACTCTCATTCTGGAAAGACATCGAAATATTCGCCTTACCAGAACTGCCAGCAGATGCTAAAGCAATCAATCTCGATAAACCCTTACCCTGGGAGCTTCCGTTTACACCTAGGCCCAACAGTACCTGGCGGCATACGATCTTTTTCGGTAAGCATAGCAAAGAAAAGATCATCGGTGTCATTGAAAAAGCGATAGGGGATTATACAGAAAAGCCAGACTGGTTACAGAAACCCACCGGTAACACCTGCATGGCGGTGCTGATCCTGGATGAAGAAGGACGACTCTCCGGCGACAGCCCGTATTTACAGGCATCTTACCTCCACGGGATAAAATGCCTGCAGGATGGCAGGTACTTGTCCGGGGTTAACAGTCGCCTGGATGCGATACAGGAAGAGTTTAAGGAGCGGCATCCGTATAGCCAGGACGCAGCGAGCCTGGAAAACATGTCTTCGCCTGTATTCACTCGTTCGCATTTGAAAAATGAGGTCGCTGTCCTGAACCGGCTAAACATCAAAGATGTTCTTTGTGATGCGCAGGTTTATGTACAATCCGCGCAGGTATCCAGGCTGGTTAAAGGAGATACGGCGTTTTTGAACAGCTTTTATCTGAATGACCTGGACAGGCTGATAACTGATTCCGCCCCTTTTGGAAAAGGATTAGCTGGTTATCTTAGCAAGGACGTGAAACTGGACGGGCGCATTGATTTATTAAGCGATGCGGATACTTTTTTTCAGACGCTGGATCCGGCAAAGATGCCTGCGGGTCGCTGGCCGTCTGATCCTGCTCAGGGCTTGTATACCGCTCAGCTCGGCGCGGTAGATACCAGTTTATCGCTGCTCGAAACTGAGGGCATCATCGGGATAAACGGTCCGCCAGGAACTGGTAAAACGACGCTGCTGGCTGACGTTATTGCCGAGATCGTGGTGTTACGTGCGCAAAAGCTGGCTCAAACCAATAGTTCCAATCTTTTCGGTAAGGGTGAACGCATAGAAAGGGAATCTGGCCGATTCTCTTATTATTTTCCTGTTCAAAGCGGGGTGTTCGATGATGCCGGGATTGTGGTGGCAAGTAATAACAATGCAGCGGTAGAGAATATCTCTAAGGAATTGCCGGATGTACGGAAGATTGACCGGATAGCCTTTCCGGGTGCCGGGTATTTCACTGAATATTCTCAAAACCTGATCAAAGGGGAGAGCTGGGGATTGCTGGCTGCAGCCCTGGGGAATGCGGAAAACAGGGCGGCGTTTAAAAATGAGGTTTGGTACGATTATGAGGGGAAACCGGGTTTTTCTACTGCGTTGCAATCTCTTTATAATAACCCGGAGAAGGTAGACCGGACGGTTGATTTCGTGGAACCTTACCAGGAAACTAAAACGGAATTTGAAGATCTGTTAAAGGAGCTTAATGAGTTTAAAAGGTTTGCCGGTGAATTCCACCGGTTGCTGCCCGGATTTTTAAAGGATCAGAAGCTTACAGTTAAACTTGAAAAGGAAATCGGTTTACTAACAAAGTCCATAAAACCGCTACGGGAAAACAGGCAGGGTTTAACAGAGGGTTTGTCTGCTTTACAAGAGCAAATCGCCGAAGCCAGGAATGCTATCCGGCTGCATGAGTCGGTGAAACCTGGCTTTTTCTTCTTTCAGAAGCTCTTTAAAAGCGGACCGTTTGAGGCTTGGAATAAGATTTTTCTTCCTTTGGTGAATGACTATTCAGAGCTATCGGCCCGGCGGAGCAGCCTGCAAAAGGAGCTGGAAGCGCTGGATGCCGGGATTGCTGGCAAAGAAAAGGAACAGGTGGCGCTGCAGGAAAAATTGGATAAGGTCAAACAAAATATAAGGGTGTATAACGGGAAAACGGAGGAACTGCATGAGCGCTATGAAATTGCATATGAGGATATTCCGGGCGAAAAGTTGCTGGTGGCTTTTAAAAGCGATAAAAAGGCTTTCCATAAAGCTAATACCTGGTCGTCGGCGAAGTTGAATCGCCTGAGAAGTGAACTATTCCTGAAGGGCCTGAAGCTGCATGAATACGCGGTTTTAAGAAATGCCAAGGAATTTAAAAACAACATCAGTTTACTGCTGGACTTAATGGATGGTAAGGTGCTGGTGGATAAGCGGATGGCGCCGGGCTTATGGAGGTCTTTGTTCTTTTGCATTCCGGTGGTTTCTACCTCGCTTGCTTCGGTGAGCCGTTTGTTCGGTAGCCTGGGAAAGGAGAGTATTGGCTGGCTGTTACTGGATGAAGCGGGACAGGCTACGCCGCAGTCTGCCGCGGGTATGATATACCGTAGTAAACGAAGTGTCATCATCGGGGATCCTTTGCAGATTGAACCGGTGGTAACAACGCCGGAGAAATTGATCAGCGTTTTGAATGGGCCGTACGAGATCGATCCGCTTTGGTCGCCTTTGAGAGGTTCCGCGCAGATGCTGGCTGACAGGGTAACGGCTACGGGTACCTGGATGAAACAGGGTGACGCGGATGAAGCGATCTGGACGGGTTTTCCGTTGCGTACGCACCGGCGCTGCAATAACCCGATGTTTGATCTTTCCAATGAAATTGCCTATGGCGGGCAGATGGTAAAAGCGGTGGATGATATTCCGTTCGATTGTCCGCTGGGGCCCTCTGGGTGGTTTGATGTAGAAGGCGTAACTATTTATAACAAGCAGGTGGTGGAAGAGGAGCTGGTTTTATTGAAAGAGAAGATCCGTTTACTGGGGAAGGAGCGGGAAGGGGTATTTGTGATCTCTCCGTTTAAGGCGGTGGCGGATCGCTGCAGGCAGGAGCTACAGGTAATAAATCTAAAAGTGTTGTGCGGAACGATTCATACGTTCCAGGGGAAGGAGGCGGATATTGTGTTTTTGGTGCTGGGAAGTGATCCGGCCAGGCCGGGTTCCAGGCAGTGGGCGTCGCAGAAGCCGAATATGCTGAATGTGGCCTTAACAAGGGCAAGGAGGAGGTTTTATGTGATCGGGAGTAAGAAGGGCTGGAAGGGGTATCCGTTTTTTTCGGTGCTGGCGGGGAAGTTGTGAGAAGTGGAGCAGGAGATATGGCGGGTTATTTAGCCTGGTGAGAGTTTATTATGTGGCTTTAACGTGGTAAATAACCCGGGGAAAAATGGGTGATTTAACGGGTGAAAAAAGGGTGTCTTGCATCACAGTTGTTTGTCGCAGTCTTCGCATATTGCGAACCTGTCTGTGAAAAACATGCCTTCTCGGTATGGATGCTTGATAAACCTTACATGAAAAGAATTTATGTTCTCATTATTTGTGCGCTCGGACTGTTGAGTATGCACAAGTCCGAAGCTAATACGCCATTAAATTTAAATGATCATTGGGGGCGCTGTACGGGTAGCTCGTATTGCAGCGCCTGCTCGAATTGCAGCCGCTGTGCGCATTGTAATGCCGGGGGTACTTGCGGTGTTTGTTCTTCGTCTTCCCGGACGGTAAAAAGTACTCCGACAAGTTCACGTTGCAAAGCGATGACGAAAAAGGGTACAAGGTGCTCGCGTAATGCGGGTTCAAGTGGTTATTGCTGGCAGCATAATAAATAGGGAAGCGCATTTTATATAATGTATGTATTTACGGGAAGCCGTAAATATGTCTGAACTACCTGGTTTAACTTTGAGTGATATTAGATGACACACCATTGAAATATTAATTGGTCACGTTCAGCATACATTTTTATTATTAAAATTCAGAAAGAATGATAAAAGATCACGATACATTCATTGCCGCCATACATGCGAAAACTAAAATACGTGTCACCTTTTTTTCGAAAGAGGATGGCTTGAACTTAGTTAGAGTTTGTGCTCCTTTGGATTATGGACCATTCAGGAGAGCAACAGATCAAAGCAAAAACTATTATCATTTTTGGGACTATGAAAGTGATAAAAAAAATCACAATCTCCCCATTTATCACGACAGAATTATATCGCTTCAATTTTTAGAAGATCGTTTTCTTCCTTCGGAATTCGTTACATGGGCTTCCTGTAAATGGTTTATTGTTAGGGATTGGGGACAACATAGTTAAATTATAATGAAGCATTTGTTATCACATCGTTTAAAAAATTACAAACCGCTGCAAAGTAAGGAGTAGCCTAACTAATCTTTCATTTATAGAAACCTTTACTCCAAAATTAGTAAGATCACGATAATTACTAACGCTATCCTAAAAAAAACAGTTATTGAAATTTTATTAAGATGGTGGTATCAGGATTGTCGAACCTTATTGTCACGGCTTGTCTTTGACAGGTAGTAATTTGTTGAGGGCTTTCCAAGTTGGAGGTTATTCATTATCCGGCCTGATAGGTAGGAAACTTTATGATATGTCAAAATCGACGAGTCTTTTAGTGGGTAACGAAGTTTTTTTCTCCGTTATCTGGCCTGGTACCGCAGGGAGATAAAGGAATAATTGAAAGTTATGATGATATATTGAATTAAAGGACTATACCTTTAAGCTAATATATCCATAAAATTATGTCTATTATTTCTATTTATTTTGACGAGCCCAGACCCTTTGAAGCTGTAAATATCAACCCGTTGGGCGGAATTGCCGGACTGTATTTTGTTTTCAGTAAATCAACATTTATTAATTATCCATTTGATACCTCAAGGCTATTGTACATCGGAATGAGTGAAAAAAGAACGAATAGCATTGGGAGCCGGCTCATAGGGCACTTTGGAGGGAAGTCAAAAAATGTTGGTCTGGTCAACTATAGAAAAGTAGAGACTCTTTATTTCACATATATCAATTTTGATATGCTTAAAAAAAATTGGATTTATAGAATTGAAGATCTGGAAAGTTACTTCATTCTAAATTTCGTAGAGCATTTTGGAGTATACCCTATATGTAATAACAAGACGGGATTTGAAATATTAAACAACGTCATTGATACTCACTTTAAAATTGATTGGAACTACTTTAAATAACTATGTCGAATAACGTCAAATCTGGCAAGGAGATCTTAGATGATTTTTTTGCAGAAATCTTAAATATAGAAAATGTAGACCCTGTTATCGCAAAATCTTTAGCCGATCTATATGCTCAAGGCAAGCTAACGGATACAAATGTTAAAAACGAACTACAAAAGATAAGAGAACAAAATGGCCATTAAAATAAAGCAACTCGATCTTGTAGGGCTGCGAGGGGTACAAGATCAGTTTACCCTAAATCTTGAAGGTAAGTCGATATTATTATATGGTGATAATGGAACGGGTAAAAGCAGTATTTCGGACTCGTTAGAGTGGTTTTATACCGATGCCGTATCACATTTATCTGGGGAGGAAATTGATTTGAAAGATGCTTTGCGGAATTCATACATTGCCCCCGAAACTGAATCTGCGATAAAACTTGCTTACACGAAACCGATTATAAATTCTGAACGAAAATTATTTAATAAAAAAGGAAAGTTAGCATGTGAGTTTTCTAATACTTCGACCGACTTTAACGAGTATATAGAAAATTCAAAAAAAGAAAATTTAATTCTTAGATACCAATTTTTAAGGGACTTTATTGATCAGACGAAAGGTAGTAAACTTAAAAACCTATCCGATATCATAGGTTTTTCGGAAGTAACTAAAGCAAAGGAAGTCTTAAAGAAATCTTTTAATTCTATAAAGACCGAAATCAAAAACCAAAATTTTGAGAATCAAATTAACACTCAAAAGCAAACACTGATTGAAAAGATAGGTGCTGCGGTAAGCCAAGAAGCAAACTTGTTTGAGAAAATTAACGAGATCATTCTTTCGCTCGGCTTAGGTATTAACGTGTCGTCAATGAACAATATTGATGAACTTTTGTCGAAGTTAAAAACGCCAACAACAGCAAAATTTGTAAATGAATTGCGTTTCTTAGAAAATTGTCATAATTCATTTGCAACCCTAGAAAATGAAATTGAATTCATTGATTCGGAATATGACAAGTACTACATTGAATTTGAGAAAATTGCAAGCGATGTGCAAAGCATTATGCAAACCTTTCTCGCGGAATTACTTAAAGTAGGCAATGATGTCATCGAGAAAAAATTCCATGAAGACGAAAGTTGTCCATTGTGTCTACAACCCAAAAACATCACTGACCTACAAGCCGAAATCAAGTTGAGACTTCAGGTGATCGGTGAATCCGCAAAAAAGAAAGCTTCCTTTGACAACGCTAAATCCAATATGGCCGCCATTGCAACTGAGCGGATAAGAAGATTAGATATACTTTCATCTGAGGTTTTGTTAAGCCAGGCATCGAACGCCAGTATTAATTCGGCGATCGTCGGACTAAAACAAAAAATGCAGTTTTATCAAAAAGCCGCTGCAGAGAAAGTAACATCCGGGAATAAAATAAATATTCCTTCTGAACTGAAACTTCAGGCATTTGACTTTGCAGAGCAACACGTTATAGCCGATAGAATTACAACCATAAATAGAGCCATCGCAAACGACAATACGACAGTTCTGTATGCCAATATATCTGCTGCAAAAGATGCATTTTTAAAAATCAAACAATTTGAAGTTGATCGGGTGAAACTTGAGTCGCAAAAAAAATCCTTGGAGCTTGTCTATAACGAGTTCGTCAAAAAACAAAAGGAAGGATTACAAAACTTCATAGATACGTTTTCAGGTACTATCAACGATTTCTATCAATACATGAATCCGGGTGAGTTGTTTGAAGAAATCAGGATAGCAACCATCGGGGATGAAGATGAGTTGACGGGCATTACTATTGAATATAAGTACCAGGGAGAGTGGGTGTCTCCTCCGCAAAAATATTTTAGTGAATCTCATTTGAATTGTTTCGGTATCTCCTTTTTCTTGGCATCAGTTGTCGCTTTCAATAAAGAAAATAAATTTCTGGTTTTAGATGATGTCATATCAAGCTTTGACACTAACCATCGGAAAAAATTTGCTGATTTATTGTTTGAAAAGTTCGCTGATCATCAGGTCATATTGTTGACACATGAAGAACAATGGTTCCAATATGTACGCCAACTGGCCAAAAAGAAAGGCTGGTTGATCAATGAAATTAGGTGGAACGAAGCAAAAGGCACTCATTTAGATCAATTGCCAACTGAATTGAAAGATCTGATCGAATCAAGTATTGCGTCAGGCAACATTGCTTTTCTTGGAAACCCGATTAGGAAGTATCTAGAGCATCTATTGAAAATAATTTGTCTGAATCTGGAAGTCAAATTAAGTTTTCGCTTTAATGATATTAACGAAAAACGTATGCCGGACGAAATGTTGAGCGAATTAAAGTCTAAAATTAATAAAAGTAGTAATGATTTGAAAGCGAAACTCCCCATTATAGACGGTCTTGCTAGCTCCGCAGTATTAGGCAATTTATTGTCTCATGATAATCCTTTTAATCCAAAGTTAGGTGATCTGAAAGCTTTTTGGAATGACATTAAGGAGTTTGAACATCTTTTTTGTTGTCAGGAAACAACGTGTACTAAACCGGAAGTTTCATTAAAAAATTATGATACAGTAGCTAAAACGGTAAGGTGTGGTTGTGACAAAACAAAATACGATTGGAAGAAATAATTCAGCTTAGATGAACCGAAATTTGTATCAATGCCTGTTCAACTACTGGATCGGAATGTTCTTTTAAGTATGCCTGCATGACTTGTCTAAGCTTTTTTGAACGCGCCATAGCTTTATAGTAATATTTAGTCTTGTAATGGTTCAGCCATTCGCACCGAAAATTATTATAATCAAAAGCATCCATATTCAGTAGCCATGTGTAATAATCACCTGCTTCTTTAAGTCTTTCAAAACGTTTCAGTTTAACGTTGATATCGAATTTGAAACACATATTCACCAAGTCGTCTAGTCTTGTAATATATTCATCGTTGTGGCCGGTCGCAAAAGACCGAAAAGAATGCCCTTTTTTTGTCAAATCGACTTCATCGATTAGCTTGAACAATCGTTTTTCATCGAGAGAAATGATGTCATACATCGTTGCATAATAGAAAAGTGGAAATTCGAAATGCTCGGTCAGTTGCGTAATGATGGTGTCTGTAATAATTTTTTTTTGTGAGTCATTTGATTTTTTTGCGGTAAAACGGATCAGCTCAAGGGCCGGTATCTTTTCTCTATTTCTCTTCGTCGATAAAATAACTTGTAATATTTTTTGAATGGCGTTTGATTTAATTTTCCCGGTGGGGCTAGTGCTAATAATCGCAGCGAGAAGGTTAAATTCATAATCCCCAACAGTTTCTATAAAATAACTAAGGTAAGCTTTGTGAACGCTTTGATTAAAACACTTCCCTTTCATTGAAATAAAATCAGCAACGGCTGTTAGAACATTTCGATTCCAGGTGCTTTTATTCATAAGGTATGTGAGTACTTGTCGGGCGAATAGGTTGACATCGAAAGAATTTGGTTCCAGTAACGCTGCTAAAACTAGAAGATTTTGACTAATCTTATCATATTGCTGATGATAATGTTCGTTGTTTTCATGTTCTACATGTGACAATATGCCAAGTGTATCTTTCTTTGTATAAAAATGATTTTCTGCCATTTTTTGGAAGCCTCCATTAGCGTTCGAACGCTTATATTCTAAGTTTTTTAGGTTAAACCGTTCGAAATACTTTTCGATGGTTTTCTTGTTGCCGTATAATATGAATGCAGAAATCCAAAAATCATCAAAATATTCCAGCGCACTATTGTCCGTTTCTCGCATGGCATGAGAAGCAAATAACCCTTTTATGACATGATCGAACATCCGGTCCCAGTTCTCATATACATCGTAAACTATGAAATTTCCGTTGACGAACGTTTCCAATTCCGCAAATTCTGCAGTAAGACTATTTATATGGCTGTTTACACTCCAACCACCTTGCAGAAACGAGTGATAGTGATCCTCTATCTGCGATGAGAGCTGAACGATTCTGTCAAAGGCTGCTTTAAAGAATTTTCCGTCAGCTATATAAGCCAACAGATCATAGTCTGTAAATGACTTCAGCTTAACTGCTTCTTCTATAGGATCGATCTCTCTTAGGCTGTCAATCTCCTCTGCGCTAAGCGATGTAGGATAAAATACACTAGATGATAGAAAGCTGAGTTGTTGTAGGTTGAATTGACAGATAAAGTAAGTAATATATTGTTTTTGTTCGAAAGCCTCACTTCTTATAGCGATCATCATTCTTGCAGCCGTTGTATAATATCCGAATTGATAATTGTAGTAGGCGGTCTTCAGCTGATCTAAAGGATTCTCATGACTCTGGTTTAACTGGGCAAGACTTTTGTTCCACTCCAGTCTATTATATGCGCATCTCACACAATCGCAAGGACTGTGAGCGTGGTAGCGAATCATCACCGACGTAAGATCTGGGGCGCTATTAAGTTTGAAGATGAGATTTCCTGTCAGCCGAAGTAATACAAATTCCAACTTTTCTTTTGCATCGCTAACGCCTGCAAAAAGTGAATAGTCAACAATTGTTACTTCCCTTTTTTTTACTTGTATACCCGTAAACAATTTAACCAGTTCCGAACGTACATTATTTAGAGAAAACTGATAATAGTAGGCGTGTGAATTGGCAGATTTAGCAAAGGGGTAATACTTCTTGAGAAGATGAGGAGGAATGAAAGCCACCTCTGAATAGGTGTTTTTAAGCAAATGGTAAAGACTATCCAGATCGTGTTTTCGAACCGAAGCGTTATAACTGAATTTCTTATTTCGAACAATACTGTAGGTTAGCAAACGGTCCGGTAATATTAGCTCTGACATGCCATTTAAAAAGTCTGCTATCTCTCTAAAATATGCAATCTTGACTTTTGGAAAGCGGATCTGCAGATCAGGATGAATTGCTCGCTGAGGTGCTTCCGGATCGGCGAAATCTGTACTATTTGATGAAAGAAAAAAAAGTTTTGTTTCTCCAATTCTTTCACAGTGATGTGCCGCTGAGCCAAATATTTCCCAGTCGTTTTGACTGTCCCGTTTAATGTGAAATGGCGCAAGCCTTTTACGATACCTTTCAGCGAATTCAAATTCGATCTTTTCGGGTGTTGTAAGTAGTTCTGCGTTGTGAAGAAGACGGTCTATTTGCTCATATTGCAGTTCGATGTGGTTGACATTTATTGGAGTAGGTAAGGAAGCACTTCCGTCGCCTATCGATTGGCTATTTTGTTTCCGTAACTTCTTAACTATCCTTTCTTTATTAGCCGGTTTGTGTTTTTCCCATTCTTCAATAATCGTTTGGTGAGTTAAAAGCGTAATTTGACCAGTCTGGATGTAATTTTCCAGTTCGATAAGGTATCGGCCATATGCTTCAGAATGAACTAACTGGATTAAGGTACAATTGTCTATTAAAAGAATCATGAGAGTGTTAGGGATACAAGATATGAAACCGCAGCGGTATTGTAAACTGCTAACGAAATGAATTTTTAGATTTTTAAAGTGGATTTTTTAGTATACGTCGTGCATCAATAAGATCTTTCTCTTGTAATTTAAGTTCCTTTAAAATGAGCTTTATAAATGGAGTTCTCTATCAGATAAAGGCTTATGTTTAGAGAATTTTGGCTTGGATTTTGCCAGTTCGTCGATAACTGGCAATCAATTACCTCATAATCCTTTAAAGCAGTTCGTGCTATGACAAATTTTGTAAATGGTCTACTATAATGAACCTACCAAACGGTGCTCGCCTTCGCATCTTGTTAGAATATATAAATCGTAAACTCCCTTCTTTAAAAGGTTTAAAATTTACGCTTTGATTTTTAGCCACATTGTAAATCACTTCCACGTAAAAAGAACCCAAATGGTATAATCTCATCCGTAGTTTCCTTCTGCACGGCTGACAATGAAAATGCCTTCCCAGAAGGCAAGGACCTTCTGCTCGGTATCCGCTTGGATGAATTTGTGAAGGGTCATATTAAGGAACGATCGTGATCTGTTAGGATCGGTAGCGGTAATCTCCGGCTTATCGTTATACTTAATCACCGTTCCATCCACCAAAATCTTCTTTGATTTGAAATACTGTTCCTGCTTGAAAGAGAACTTGCACGATCACTCCTTTGATCGTAATAGCCAGTGCATTGTTCGGATAAGCTCCGTCGATGTTTAAAAGAGTGACACCTGATTTCCGCATAAGCGCCTTCGGTAACGGTTCCATAAATTTAAACGTGTTTATTGTATTTACTGTCCTCTTGGTTAGCCGGAATGCTGTCCTAGGCAAAGGAGTTGAAAGAGATCGTTAAAAACGTGACAAATAATTAATAGGTAGATTTTTTAATGATAACGGGTTTAGGAGGAATACGCGAAAAGTTACAGTTGTGTAGAGTGTATGGTTGTTATTGATCTAACTTCAAATGTTAATACAATACTTCAGCGATTGTCATTTAGGTCTGCGATCCTTACGTAGTGGTGAATGTTTCTTTAACTTAAAATCGAAATCAAATAATTCTTTTGGATGTACTTCTAATGCTTGTGCAATTGCCGCTAAGTTGCTTATAGATGTATTGCTCGTTCCTCGTTCGATCCTTCCGATCTGAATTAAGCTTAATCCTGTTCTGTCAACAAGGTCCTCTTGAACAATTCCCTTAGCTTTTCGAACTTCCAAAATCCGCGCCCTAATTTTATCTATAAACTCTTGATCTCTGTATTGTTTTGCCATAAACAAAGAGAGGATCGGATACTGTTTTTTATTAATACAAATTTGTAGTATTTAATTCTTTGTTTATATTCGTAGTGAAGATTGTTTAAAAACTGAAAAAAGAAATATTTTTGCGATAACTTCTTTAAGATTTTGAAGCATTCGCACTGAAGGTCTCGTGACTGAAAACTGGTAATTTAAAGACAACGAGGAATAAGTGATAGTGCTCACGCTACAGGCGTGGGCCTGCTTATTCGTTGTCGGGTATACCAGTACCTCAGTCACGATAAGTTAGGTTCCACGCCTGTTGCAATACAGGCGTCCACAAACTAATAAAAATGGATGCAGCTACAATTACTTTCTCCACAGATCGAACGATGCTACCCATATCGATCAAAAAATTCGTCGCTACAACCTCCACTTTAAAATCGCAAACAGGACTTTGGCGCTTGTTTTCCTTTGATGTCTCCGGGAAATTTTGTTCGTTGAATATGGCTCAGCGGGAGAATTTTTCCGTTTTTCAAAAAGAACAGAGGGTGGAGTTGGTGGCGCTGTATAAGTTAAATGGGGACGTTTCGCTGTTAAATGAAGGGAGGGCCGATGTGGATCGTTGACCTGGGTTTTCTTTTATGGACTGTTTTGATTTGCCCGCCTGAATAGGAGCGTTGCTCCGGGGTGCCGCGTTGTTTCTTGTTATCCGGCGGCATCTTTTAATCCTTGGTTTTTTACTGTTTAGTTTTTTAAAATGAAATCAAATTATTTCGTTAGGGGCGGGCTTTGGCCTTTGGGCTGGGTTGTTCGTGTGTTTTTATTGTTTGTTCCGGTGGTGCTGGTGCAGCTGTTTTCGGTGCTTGGGGTTTGCCGGGTCTATGGCGCCGGACGGGTTCGGATAGGGGAGCGGGTTCCGGATGTGGCGTTGTTCAGGGACGCGGGGGGGAAGGTGGTTCGCTTGTCGGGGTTGCGGGGGAAGCTGGTGGTGCTGGATTTCTGGGCGTCGTGGTGCGGTCCTTGTGTGAGCCGGATTCCGCTGGTGGATTCGCTGCAGGAGAGGTATGGTTCGGAGGTGCAGTTTGTGACGGTGACGTCGCAGACGGAGTCGGAGGTGGCTTCGTTTTTTAAGGCTTATAACGGGGGGAAGGGTAGCGTGGTGCCATGGGTAGTATCGGATTCGGAGCTGGGGGGTATGTTTCCGCATAATACGATTCCGCATTATGTGTGGATCGACTCGGCGGGGGTGTACCGGACGTTCTCCCAGTCGGTGAGTGATGCGGGTCTGCGGGAGGCGTTTAAAAAGGGGCGTTTTAAGGTGCAGGATCTGAAGGATGTCGAGCTGCTGCCGTATGATTATAAGCGGCCGCTGTTTCTTTCAGGGAACGGGGGTGAGGCGGGCAGGCTGGATTATTATTCGTTGCTGACGGGCTTTAGCGAGCATCTGGGTTCGGGATCGAGTATCCTGGTGGATAGTGTGCGGATGAAGATTACGGCGCATAATTGTTCGCTGATCAATCTGTACTGGCTGGCGTACTGCGGGGGAAATCCTTTGCGATTCCAAACTTTTAATACGCGGGTGGAGACAATGGATTCCGCCAGGGTGATTAGCGGGAAGGTGGGGCTGGAGTATATTGATTTCCTGCGTAAAGGGGGCGGTTATTGTTATGAGCTGCTGCTGCCGGCTTCGATGGCGGCGGAGGGTTACCGGATGATGCAGGCGGATCTTGCGCGGTTCTTTCCTTATAAACCTTTTATCGAAAAGAAGGAGGTTCCCTGCCTGGCGCTGGTACGGACTTCTTCGGTGGATAAGCTGCTGCCGCATGATAAGGAGGCAGAGCCGGTGAATGACTTTAAGCCGGCTTCGGTGGTGTTGCGGAATTTCTGGCTGGATGCTTTTACGGCGTATTTGTCGCTGCGGATGAGTAAGCTGGGTTTGCGGGTGGTGAACCAGACGGGGTTGGATCACCCGGTGGATATGGAGCTGGGTGTGTTGCTGTCGGATTTGGAGGCGACCAATAAGGCGCTGGCGGCGTACGACCTGAAGCTGGTGAAAAGTACGTCGGTGCTGGAAACTTTTGTCCTGCGGGACGGGGCGGGTTCCTTGAGTGCTTCGCCGGTTAAGCGGTCTGAATAATTTTTTAGTAGTTATTGATGTGATTAGGTTCAATCTGCATCAATTTATATCAATCAATCAAACCTTTTTTGATGAAAAAATACCTTGTTTTTTATGGGCTGTTGCTGCTGGCTGGTGTTCCGGCGGTGGCGCAGCAGACGCTTTCGGGCGTGGTGCTCCGGGCGGGTTCTGACAGGCCGCTTGCAGGGGCGACGGTTGTTTCGCGCCGTTCGGGGCAGCAGGTGTCTGCCGGGGCGGATGGCGGATTTAAGTTGAATGTTTTGCTGCCGGATACGCTGGCGGTGTCGTTCGTGGGTTTTAGCCGCAAGCTGGTTCCGGTGGGTTCGCTGGTTTCGCTGCGTGTTGTGCTGGAGGAGAATGGGGGGATGCTGGATGAGGTGGTGGTGTCGACGGGTTACCAGCGTTTGTCGCCGGAGCGGACGACGGGTGCGTTTTCGGCTATCGGAAAGGATCAGCTGAATTACCGCACGAGCACGGGAATTATTGACCGGATGGAGGATTTTGCGGCGGGTGTGTCGTTTAACCGGGGTGTGGGTGGTACGGCGGGGGTGAATGCTTCGCGGACGGGGATCAGTGTGCGGGGCCAGAGTACGCTGTTTGCCAGGGGGGATCCGCTGGTGGTGCTGGATAATTTCCCGTATACGGGGGATATCGATAATATCAATCCGAATGACGTGGAGTCGGTTACGGTGTTGAAGGATGCGGCGGCGGCTTCGATCTGGGGCGCGCAGGCGGGTAACGGGGTGATTGTGATCACTACGAAGAAGGGGCGCTATAACCAGCGCACGCAATTATCGGTTAACGGGAATGTGACGGTGGCCCGGCGGCCGGATTTGTTTTATGTGCCGCAGATGTCGTCCTCGGATTATATCGATATGGAGGAGAAGCTGTTTGGGGAGGGTTATTACCAGGAGCTGGAACAAACGCCGGGCTACCCGGGCCTGACGCCAGTGGTGGAGCTGCTGATCGCGGGACGGGACGGGGTTATGCCTGCTTCGGAGGTATCGTCACGGATCGACGCGCTGCTCGGGGTGGATACGCGGACGGACCTGCGGGATTATTTTTACCAGACGGCGCTGCTCCAGCAGTATGCGGGGAGCCTGTCGGGCGGTACGGCCGGCCAGCGCTTTAACTTGTCGGTGGGCTATGATCATAACCGCTACCAGCAGGTGGGTAATTCCTATAGCCGGGTGACGGTGAACGGGAATTATTCGTATGGGTTTTTTAAGAATAAGCTGGAGCTGCAGACGGGCCTTTATTATACGGGAAGCCGCAATGAGCTGAACCGTGCGGCGCAGGTGACGTTCCCGAATTATCATTCGGTTTATCCATATGCAGATTTGGTGGATGGCAGTGGCAGGGCGCTTGCCGTGGAGACGATCCGGCCGGAGGCGGCGGCGTATGCCGCCAGCAAGGGATTATTGGACTGGTCGTACCGGCCGTATGAGGAGGTAGGATTGTCGGATAACCGGCTGAAGGATCTGAACTATTTGGTGAATGCGGGACTGACCTGGCATGTGCTGCCGGGGCTGAACGGTTCGCTGCTGTACCAGTATGGCCGGGACGAGCTGCGGGGCAGGAATCTGCAGGCTCAGGGGACGTATTATACGCGTAATGAGATTAACCGGCTGACGGCGGTGGATGCGGATGGCAACTTGATAAGGCCGGTGCCGCTGGGCGGGATTTTGGATGAGAGCAGCACCGAGACGCTGCAGCAAAACTTCCGGGCGCAGCTTGATTTTGAGCGGGTGCTGGGGGGACGTCACCGGGTGTCGGCGCTGGTGGGATATGAGCGGCGGCAGTCGGATGGCAGCAGTGTGCAATGGCGCAGTTACGGCTATGATGTCACGCATGAGGCTGCCCAGGTAGTGGATTACCTGGGGATGTATACGTCTTTTCTGGATCCTTACGATGATTCCCAGCAGCTGGTTTACCTGGATGAGCGGGGAGGGGCGGCGCTGCGGAACCTTTCGTATTATGCGAACGGGGCTTATACGTTTGATAACCGCTATACGGCTTCGGGGAGCCTGCGCTTTGACCAGTCGAATATCTTCGGCGTGAATACGAACCAGAAGGGGGTGCCGCTGTATTCGGTGGGGCTGGGATGGAATGTGAGCAATGAGCCGTTTTTTAAGCTGGCCTGGCTGCCTTACCTGAAGCTGCGGGCTTCCCTGGGCGAAAACGGGAACGTGGATAACTCGCTGTCGGCTTATCCGACTGCGGCTTATGAAAATGGAACGACGACGCTGACGCGTTTGCCGTATGCGCGGCTGATCAATCCGCCGAACCCGGATCTGCGCTGGGAGAGGGTTCGGACCTGGAACGTGGGGCTGGATTTTAACCTGCGGAACAGTGTGCTGGGGGGCAGTATCGATTATTACCGGAAGCGGGGCCTGGACCTGATCGGGCAGACGCCGTATCCGCCGTCGTCGGGGATCACTTCGTTTAAAGGGAATTATGCTTCAACTTCGGGAAGCGGGCTGGAGCTGACGCTGAATTCCCGGAACCTGGATGGGGTATTCAAGTGGTATAGCGGCCTGGTGCTGACTTTTCAGCACGATGAGGTGACGGGTTACTCGCAGCAGGCGACGGCTTCAAACGTGTTCAGTTTTGCCCCTGTAAAGGGAAAGCCGCTTTACTCAGTGTTCAGTTATCCCTGGGCGGGTTTGGACGGGCAGACAGGGCAACCGCAGGGTACTGTTGACGGGCAGCTGAGCACGGACTACGCGGCGATCCGCAATACGCCGGTAACGGCAATGGACTATAACGGGCCGGCGCGTCCGGCGACTTTCGGTGCGCTTCGCAATACGTTTCTTTTTAAGGGTTTTTCGCTGTCGGCGAATATCAGCTTTCGCCTGGGTTATTATATCCGGACGCAGTCGGTGGTGTACAGCGATGTGCTTTCGGGGCAGGGCAGCAACGGGGATTATGAGAAGCGGTGGATGAAGCCGGGTGATGAGTCGCTTACTTCGGTGCCTGGTCTTCCGGAGGGCATAGACTATAACCGGGACTGGTTCTATATCAATTCCTCGGTGCTGGTTAAGAAGGGGGATCATATCCGGTTCCAGGATGTGAACTTGTCTTATACGCTGGATAAGAAGCGGATGGACTGGCTGCCTTTTCCGCAGGCGCAGCTGTACCTGTATGCCAATAACCTGGGTATTCTCTGGCAGGCAAATGATACGGGCCTTGATCCGGACTACCAGAGCGGGCCGCCGCCGTTTAGCTTTTCGGCGGGTTTGAAAGCGGATTTTTAATTGAATGAAAAATTTAAATCATGAAGAACTTACTACTTTTTACGGCGCTGATTTTTTTTCTGGCGCTGTGCGGATCCTGCAATAAGGATGTACTGGACGAGAAGCCGGACAAATCGCAATTGGTGCCCACAACGCTGGATGATTTCCAGGAGTTGCTGAATAATAATGATTTGATGAACCTGAGCGGGGGGCTGAGCTCGCTGTCGACGGATGATCTGTATAATGAAAGCGGCCTGCCGTCTTCGACGGCGCTGGAACGCAATGCGTATCCCTGGCTTGCGGATATTTACCAGGGCAGCACGCTGTCGCCGGACTGGAATACGCCTTACCAGCAGGTGCTTTATGCCAATATTGTGCTGGACGGGCTGGCCGGGGTTAACCGCCCGGAAGATGCGGAACGCTTCGACCAGGTGAAGGGTGAGGCGCTGTTTTTTCGCTGCTGGGCGTTTTTTAACCTGGCTCAGTTGTTTTGTGTGCCGTATTCACCGGCCAATGAAGGCCGGCCGGGGATACCGATGCCGCTGAGTTCGAATGTGAACGTCCGGCCGCCGCGGGGTACGCTGAAGGCGGTGTATGACCGGGTGCTGGCGGACCTGGCGGAGGCGAAAGGTCTTTTGCCGGAGCGCAGTACGGTGCTCACGCATCCTTCAAAGGCAGGGATTGCTGCGTTCCTGTCTCGCATTTACCTGGTGATGGGGGATTATGCTGCGGCGCGGGCGGCGGCTTCGGAAGCTCTTGGCTTTAATTCACAGCTGACGGACTTTAATACATTGAATTTTACGGCGACCTATACGTTTCCGGTGCCGCTGCCTAACCAGCGGGAGGAGATTGCTTTTTACAATAACTCGGTGGGCTACTCTTTTTTCAATGCCTCGACGACGTTTGTCGATTCGCTTTTGTACCGTTCTTATGGGGCGAATGATCTGCGCAGGCAGGCTTTTTTTGTAACAAAGGCCTTGGGTAAGGTGCAGTTTAAGGGGAATTATTCGGGTGGAAGGGCTTTGTTTACGGGGTTGGCGACAGATGAAATTTACCTGAACCGGGCGGAGGCTTCGGCGCGCCTGGGTGATGGGCAGGCGGCGATGACCGATCTGAATACGCTGCTGAAGACCCGCTATAAGACGGGGACGTTTACAGGCTTGCAGGCAGCGGATGCGGGACAGGCGCTGAGGCTGGTGATGTCCGAGCGGCGGAAGGAGCTGATAAACCGGGGGATCCGCTGGACGGATTTAAGGCGGTATAACCTGGAGAAGGATTTCGCGGTGACACTGCGACGGATGACTGCCGGGGCTGAATATACGCTGCCGCCGGATGATCCGCGGTATGTTTTTCCGATACCACCAGCGGAGCTGCAGCAGAATAATTTGGAGCAGAATCCGCGTTAGGCAAGAAAAGCTCCGCAGGGGTGCTGCGGAGCTTTCGCTTACTGAAGCTGGCCGTTATTGGTGACGATTTCCGTTGCGTGGCTCATGGTCGAAGCATAATTGCTGGGGCCGTTAACCGGGGTGTAATTACTGGGAAAACGAACCTTACAGGCGTCGTCGGCAGCTTCACATTGCTGGTTGCTGAAAGCCTGCCAGTTGTAATTTTCATCACGGATATACACGGTTCCTGCTCTTTTTTCAGCTGGTTTGAAGGCGAAGGCGGCGCTGAGGCCGAGGATGAGTGCTGCAAGAGCACTGAATGATGGTTTTTTCATGATGTTAAATTTAAATGAGTGTTTGTTGGACTATTGCCGCCTTGCGACCGGGTGGCGGCATCCCGGGGCTTATCAGAGGCGTTTGATCCCTGCTAAGCCGGTTATTGCTTGTTATCCGTTGGGTCTGACCTCCTTTTTATAGTAAAGTATAGTGCCCGCTATGGTGAGCAGCAGGTATGCGATATTGAAAATAAAGTGTACCTGCCAGTTCATTGCTTTCAGTACGCCTCCGCAGGAACAGGGAACGCGGGGAAAGAAATGAAAGAGTACCAGGCCGGTGTAAATGCTGAATGCGAGCATGAGGCCAAGGGAACAAGCCAGCCCATGGGAAAGGGTCTGCCGTCGGGTTAATAGTAAGGCGGTAATAAGCTCAGCGGCAGGAAGCAGGTAGGCCAGCGCCCCGGCTATAGGATCAGGAAAGACCTGGTTGTGCAGCTGGTACTGGAAATCTTTCCAGTCGAGCAGTTTGCTGGTGGCTGTATAAACGAAAAGAAGGATGAGCAGGAACCGGGTTATGCCGATGAAAAGAATTCCTGCTCTTGGCGGCTGACGGACTTGAACTGTGGTCATGGACTAAAGTTCCGCAGTAAGGGGCTGGCTTAACAGTATGATTTAGGTGGTTATGGCTTTTTACCAGTTTCATACCCCTTGTAATTTTTGTGATTTATTTGATACGTAATTGTCTGCATGCCTGATTTGAAATTTTTTGAGCAGCTGGTGCTGCGTACACCGTATTACTCGTGCAGTTCTTACAGGGAAACCGGTTTGCAGGGCTTTTTGGATGACCCGCGTTTCCGTCTGGCGGTTTATCTGGCCTCGCCGGAGTTTTACCGGGTGCTGAAACGGCGTTCCTTTGTCGCGGCTTCCCTGAATAAAAAGGAGACTTTTTCGCTTCGTAAATATGTTAACCGGATGTGTTTCAGGCCAACGCCCTACGGGGCTTTTGCCGCGGTAGGTTTGGTTGGCTGGGAGAATCAGGAAAGAGATGAGGATGTCAAAGCGGGCTACAAACTGCACGTATTGCCGGACCAGGGTGTCAGCCTGCACCTGGCCGAGATGCTGCTGGCGGCACGGTTTGATGATATCGTCTGGCAACTTAATCCGGTGCTGTATACCAGCGGCGGACAGCATCGTTTTGTGCGAACGAATCTTTCGGAGAAGATACGGTTCCGTATGGAATCGCTGGAAACTAATTTGTTGTCGGCTTCGCTGTTCCGCTGGATGGAAGAAAGGCCGCGAAGGGGGTCGGAATTGATCGGCTGGCTGATGGATTTTACGGGTTGCACGGAAGCGGATGCCCGTGACTACGCGGCATTTCTGCGGCAGAGTACGATTGTGATGAGTTCGCTGGCGCCTAATTTGACGGGAGCGGATTACCTGGAGCGGCTTGTCTCGGCGGCTGAGATGAAGGGAAATGAAATGGCGGGGGAGCTGGCTGCATTGCTCAGGGGCTTGCGGGAAGACGACTGTTGCGATCTGGGGTCTCTCATGAACGCAGGTGGCAGGCTGGAAGAACTTGCGGGTGAAGTGCCCGCTTCGCGCAGTGCTTTTTATGCAGTGCTGGAGCGGGCTTATGAGCTGCCGCCTGTAGGAGGTGCTTTACAGGAAGAATTAGCAGGGACGCTGAAATGCTTAAAGGCGCTGACGCCGCCAGCCGGGGACGCCCATGCTTTAAAGGATTTCGTGAGGCGCTTCCGGCAGCGTTTTGACCAGCGTAAAATACCGCTTTTGGAGGCGCTGGATCCGGACTGCGGAATTGATTACAGCGGGCTTGCCCGCCAGCATGGCGGCAGCGCGCTGCTGGAGGATTTGGAATTTCGTCCCGCTGAGGACCGGTCGGGGGAGCTGCGCTGGTCTGCTGCGCATAAATTATTGCTTGGTAAATGGGCTGCACAGGCGGATA
Source organism: Hufsiella arboris (assembly GCF_009834875.1). Classification (GTDB taxonomy): domain Bacteria; phylum Bacteroidota; class Bacteroidia; order Sphingobacteriales; family Sphingobacteriaceae; genus Hufsiella_A; species Hufsiella_A arboris. Next base: position 328,386 of record NZ_WVHT01000002.1, read on the forward strand.
AGTCGGTACCGCTGATATTGACGAAAGAGGATTTGAAGGTACTGGGCGACGACGCTGTGGAAGAGCGTTTGCCGCCCAGTTTCCCCGTATTATTCCGCAGGACCCGTGAGGGGCTGCTTATCGATTCGGCGGGCGCAGCTTCGTCGCTTTCGTTGCTGGGAAGGTTCGGTCATACATGCCCGGGTATCGGCCGTTATTGTGAGGAGATCGCCCGGTGGGAGCAGCAGCAAAATCCGGGGGTGTTGTTTGCTGAGTTGTGCCAGCTATCGGATGCGCATGCGGACAATATTAACCGAAGGGGGAGTTATTACGATTATGAAATTCCGGTAAATGCGGTATCGCTGAAAGATCCTGCCCAGGTTATCTCTCTGAGTGATCTGGCGGTTTCGGTGGCTGGGGGAAAGGTGGTTTTGGAGTCGCTTAGCCGCAATAAGATAGTGGTTCCGCGGCTGTCGAGCGCTTATAATTATTCGCAAAACAGTCTTTCGGTATTCCGTTTTTTATGTGATCTGCAATACCAGGGTTTGCGATGGAATTTCAGTTTTGATTTTAAATCGTTGTTCCCGGGACTGAATTTTTATCCGCGTGTGCAGTATGGGCAGACGATTATTTCGCCCGCGCAATGGCTGTTAAAAGCCGAATCGATGAAAAATAGTTCGATTGGCAAGCTCAGGGAGAATCTCGGTCTGCCGGATAAAGTTGCTTTTGCACGGTTTGACCAGCAACTGGTTTTTGATCTCAACCGGCCGGAGGAAGCGGAATTTTTCGGGGAGGTGATGGCTGCTGCCAGGGGTGATATCCAGTTGACAGAACATTTCGGGCCGGCAGCGGATATAACGGGTAATGCTAAAGGGGCGATGGCCAATCAGTTTATTGCCGTGCTGGGAAACAGGCAGGTTACCTACGAGGGTGAGCAAACAAGCGATCACACGGTTCGCAGGCCCAAAGATTTTATTCTGGGAAGCCGGTGGCTGTTTTTAAAATTGTTTTGTACGCCTTCGATGTCTAACCAGATCCTGGTCGGGTGTTTTTTCCCTTTGCTGAAGCGCCTTCAGCGGGAAGACCGCATTGCCGGTTGGTTTTTTATCCGTTATAATTCGCCGGACTATCACCTTCGCCTGCGTGTGCTGCTCAATGGGGATAATCTTGGAGAAATCTTAAGTCTTTTTCGGAGCAGGGTTTCCAATCAGTTGAATGCACAGTTGATCCACGATTACCAGGCCGATACGTACCGCCCCGAGATCGAGCGTTATTCCGTCAGGCTTATAGAGGGCATCGAACAATTGTTTATGGCATCAAGTAACCTGACAGCGGCTTATATCAGCAGGTTGCAAAAAGTGCCTTCCGCTGCGGCTTATCATAGCCTGGCTTTTGTCCTGCTGCGTGATTTGCTGACGCTGATGTTGCCTTCGGACGAGGAACGCCTAAATTTTCTTGGGCAGTTGTCGATTAGCTTTTACGCAGAGTTTTCGCGGGAAAAGCATTTGCGTATCAGCCTGGACAGGCAATTCCGGCAATTGCGGCCCGGGCTTAAGCGGCTGCTGGCAGATCCGTTGTTCTATCGTTCGCTGGGGCTGCTTGGTTATCGTCAACAGGTGATGGATAGCGCAGGCAAACTGGCTGAACGCTCTGGTCGGCTGAACCGGAAACGGCGATGGAAACTTCTCTCGGATATCCTGCATATGCAGTTTAACCGGTTATTTGTGGACGATCAGCGCAAGCAGGAAATGGTTGTTTATTACCACTATCATAAGTTTTTTAAAGGAGAGCTTGCCGTATCAGCGGGAGCCGCTTAATCACCTGTCTGCCCTTTGTCTTTAGGCCGGAAGGAATCCATGTAGTTGTAAAAGGCTTCGCTGTAAGACCGGCCAATGTTAAGGGTCTTTTTACCGCGAAGCGTTACCTGGCCTTTTTCAACGCTGACGATTGCGTTGTTGTTGATGATAAACGATTTATGAATCCTGGAAAAGTGTTGCGGCGGTAGCGCACGGAAAATTGATTCCATGGAGCTGTAGGTCATAATGCTCCTGCTTTCCAGTTGGATGTTTATATAGTTAAGAGCCCCTTCGATGTAGACGATATCGGCAAGCTGGACTTTGTTGATTTTGCCTTTCTGCCCTGCCTTGACATAAATAAACTGTTCCCCGACGCTTCGCTGGGCGGGCGACTCCCGGAGGTAGCGCTTTGCTTTATTGACGCTTTTTAAAAATCGTTCGTAGGAATAGGGTTTTAACAGGTAGTCAATGGCATTGTGTTCGAAGGCTTCAAAAGCATGCTGACGGTGTGCGGTGGTGAAAATGACGGCGGTGTAGATTTCCATAATAGCGGCGAATTCCAGCCCGTTGATGCCGGGCATCTGTACGTCCGCAAACGTAAGGTCGACCGGGCAGTCCCCGGTAATTTCCTGCATGGCTACAGCCGGGTCGGTCGCCGTGCCGGTAAGTTTCAGCCCGGGAGTCTTTTCAATGAAGTTTTTCAGGTAGTCGATAGCAAACGGTTCGTCATCAAGAATGTAGCAGTTCATGGTAAAAGTGATAGTTTAAGGGTTAAGTGAAAATATTGACCGGCTTGCCTGGTATCGAACTGATACTTTCCGGGGTAGGCGGTTTCAAGGCGAGTCAGGGTGTTGCCGATGCCAAGGCCGTAGCCGGGCTTGTGAATTTCGTTCTTTTTATTGGAGGAGATGTAACTTAATTGCTGGTTTTTGTCAATCGAGATCCTGATGTTTGCCGGATCCCGCGGATCTGAAAGATCGCCGTGCTTGAGGACGTTTTCTGTTAGCGTGACTAGTAAAAGCGGTAGTACTTTAACGGAACTGAAGTCTCCGCTGATATCCAGGTCCAGGTATTGACGCCCGTCCTTATGCAGGGCGGACAGGCTGATAATATTTTTTACTTGTTCGATTTCGTTTTCAAGGGTGGTATAACCGGACGGATCAGCTCCTTCCAGGGAATAGCGCATGACATCGGCCAGGAGCATTACTCCCTCCGAGGCCAGCCGGGTTGATTGCTTACTGATATTGGCCTGTATAAAATGCAAGGAGTTGAACAGCATATGCGGATTGATCTGCTGTTGCAGGAAGGCGTTTTGTGACAAAGCGAGATTTCTTTCCAGCTCAGCGTTTTGTTTAGCGCTGATAAGGGATTGTCGTTCGGCTTCCATTGCGGTTTTCCGGTAATTGATCATCCGGACGAAGGCCCAGCAGAGGGTGCTCAATCCCATCATATAAATACCTCGGAAGAAGGGAAGGCTGATGAAGTTCTTTTTAAAATCGAGGAACTTAACGGGACCTGTCTTACTATAAATTAGCTGGTCAAGCAGATTGTTGACGACAACGTAGAGCAGTATTTCCGCCAGGACCCATCCGGCTGCCCGCAGATACGGTAGTTTCCGCTGATCAAATGCAAGGTTGAGGCCGTAAGCGTGGAGGTAGAAGAGACTAATGTTCAGCCCGTAGTAAGTTGCATAGCGGGAAACGCTGGAAAAGGTGGAGAACACGAAGTAATACATCGAGATCTCGTATACTATCAAAGCCGCCCAGCCTGCCAGGTGAACGGAAAGCGGTGGAGTAAAACCGGACTTGATTGATGACATCGTTTTATAGATTAATTTCTTTGTCGTTGATATATAGCAAACTGTTGTTGGTATAATTTTATAGATCGGAATCTTTTGTAATTATATTTTTAATAAATAAACTAAAAAATTATGAAAAGTGTAAGATTAAAAGATCTGAAAAAACGTTCGACGGTTTTATTTGATTATGGCACTGGTGTTGCACAGCCCGCTTTAAATCCTACAGAGTCGGATCCCACTACCGTAACGATCACCGTTTTAACGACAGTGAGTCATTTAAAGTAACCGGCCCTGGAACGTTTTGAATGCAACAGCCCGCCAAGGGCTGTTTTTTTGTCTTATAGAATGGTAATATTGCTGCACGATGAATTAAATATATTGACTCAACTGGGCTCTTCGATCAGTCCCGCGGCTTACGAAAGTGATCTGTCTGCTGCAGGCCAGCGGGAAAGCTGGGAGAGGGAGCTGGACCGGGAATGTAGCCGGCTGAAAGCGCTGTGGACCGGTATCCTGTTTGACGTATTAAAGGACCGCCTGCTGGAGCGGTATATACAATTTAACCAGACAAGGCTGATTGATTTATGTAACCTGGTTCAGGCTGACCTGGGTGAAACGTCAAAAAAAGCGGCGCCTGCTTTCGTTTCAGATCATCGGCATTTGGGTGAAAAATACCTTTCTGCATTATTTGATCTGCTTAATTTTATTGAGCGTTATTTTACAAAGTTTTTTAACCAGGACCTCGAGGTTCCAAGAGCTTATCTGGCGTTGTCACTGAACGAAATGCGGGAGACAATCCGGCAAATCGATGAAACAATGCTTAACCGGCAGATAGATCTGCATTTGCAGGAATGTATCCGGGCCTACCTTAAAGGCTGCGGCGAAGCCGGTCCCCGTCTTGCCTTAACATACCGTCAACTGATTTACCTGAAAACCTTTGTGGAGGAGCTTAACGGCGACCTGGCGGCGGAACCAACAGTCAATATCAATCTCAGGCTGGCCCGTAAACTGGTTTACCTGAATTTCAATCAGCTGTCTTTTTTTGCCTATTGTCAGGATATGATCCGGGCTGAGGCTGATGATTCGGATATGTATGAGCATCAGCAGGCGGTATACTTGCGCTATCTTACGTCGCTAAAATCCACGCAGACCAAGCCGGATGTCTTTTATCATAAAGACTGGCCTTCGGTAAAACATATGCTGGAAAGCTGGTTGCAGGATGAAGTGACTGCTGTCGGAATTTTGATCAGTAACCAGTTGCCACAAGGGGCAGTGCTGCCTGCCAAGATTGACAAGGCGGCTTTGAATCTTTCCGTAGCACAGCTGGCCTGCCTGCTGCGGATGATGGTCGAGGAACAGGTTTTCCTGTCGGACAATGTCAGCGAGTTGTTCCGTTTTATTGCAGCTCATTACCGCTCTAAACGGCAGGAGCATATTTCAGCGGGTAGTTTGAGCAAAGAGTTTTATGGAATCAGCCAGGTAACGGCCGCTAACGTTTTGGGTTTGTTACAGCGAATGTCCAGCCGGATTAATAAGCATTACTTCCCGGTAGTTCTTGCAGCCGGTCTAGCAGGTTTTTTTGGGTCATAAATCCGACCAGCTCTCCCAGCCAGTTATAATTGAAATCTTCCTTGGATAACAGTTGTTGCACCGGGGTGTTAGCGATGTCCTCCAGTGTACGGAAACCCATGAGTTTACTCCGAAGTGAGAAAACTTCACTGAGGCCGAGCTCCTGCACGGGTTGTTGCATGATGGAATAAGTCGTGGTGTTTAGCGGTTCACTCATGGTGCAATCGGTATAAATGTACTGAACGTGAATGGTTACAACAGTATAAATTTAAAAAAAAAATTACGACTTTGCTACTTTAAAGTAGGACTTTTTAAGGGGTAAATTAGAAGGCTGCGATTCTTTTATTTAGCGGTATGGCCGCATCGCGTAAAAAAGTTTCTAATCCGGTACAGGAGAAAGCGCTCCGTCAGCTGGGTGATCGCTTACGAAAGATTCGCATGGAACAGGGCTATGGCAATTATGAAAAGTTTGCCCTAAAACATAATATCGCCCGTGCCCAGTACGGGCGATATGAAAACGGAGAGGATCTTAAATTTACCACCCTGGTAAATATCGTTCACGAGATGGGTATGTCTTTAAAAGATTTTTTCGACGAGGGTTTTGATTAGTCTTTAAATTCTTGAAAGGGTAGTAAAGGGTAGTATACTACTTACTTACTTTTTCGCCGTCGCCAGGTTTTTTTCCTTTGTTAAAAAAAAGGAAAAAATGGAAGATCTGGTATGCCGGCTGGAAGCTGCCTTATCTGCGGCTATCTCCGCTCTCGGTGAGTCACAAAGCGAAGACGCGGCATTTTATTATCATGCTGTTTTATTAGCCAGAAAGGCGATGCTCATCCTGCGCCGTTATACCACAGCGGAGATGTTGCAGGCGATACCATCCCAAATCAACTACTTTAAGAAGTTGAAGCCGAGGCTTTACAACCGCTTTATTTACTTTGTCACTTTTTATTCGATCGAATGCGAACGGCCCATTGGAAATAAGGATCATCAGCTGGCCTATTACCGGTCAAAAAAAGAGGCGCTTGGCAATTTCATTGAGCAGCACCGAGAATTTTACAGGTATTACCGCAGCGGACAAACATACCTGGATGAAGTCTACTTCGTCCTTTGCAGCCGGGAGAAATTTTTGCCGGTGGTGGATTTCCACGCCGAGCCTGGATTCAGCTCTTCGCACGATTACTTGCTTGCCAAAATCCAGGCCTATGAGCAGGTAATAGCAGTCCTGGACAGGAAATTCCGGAAGCTGCGTTTTTGTGATAGAAAGATACAGTTAAAGTGGACGGCCTCACAGGCGGCTTTCGTTGAACTGGTGTATGCCTTTCATTGCTGCGGGGTATTCAATCACGGGGGTATAACGATCAGGGAGCTGGCAAGGGAATTAAGCGAATTTTTTCAAACGGAACCGGGTGATTTATACCGCCTTTTCCAGGACTGCCGTTTCCGGAAAAAGGACCGTACGAAGTTCCTTAGTTTTCTTAGCAAAGGGTTATTACAGCATATGGATGGCCTGGATGCATATAAATAAGTGAGGCTGCGGCATTGTCGGCAGACGTTTATTATTGATCAGGAAGATAACATAATACATAAATAATTAGTGAAGTATGATACAGGAAGTTGCATTGTCACTGTTAAAAGAGATGGAAAAGAAATTACAGGCTGCCGGTAAGGAGGACGTTTCACCACTTGAAAAGCTCAAAGCGACCCTGACGGCAGTAAACGCTGCGCTGGAGGAAGTAAGGAAACGTTTGCTTGCCGGTTCTTTTGCCGACGAGGCAGAGGAGATCAATTTTTTTAAAAGGATTAAGCCGGCTTTTCTTGCCAGGCGAATAACGGCGATCGAAATTTATACGATCGAAAGCGGCAAACCACAAGGGAATCCGGCCGCATTAAAGGGGTACCTGGAGGAGGAGCTGTCACTAGTTCAGCGTTTTTTTCATAAGCACCGGTTTTTGTACCAGTATTACCGCATGGATGCTTCGGAGCTGGATGCTTTGTTTTTTTTAAGGTCGGGAGATGGGTCTCCCATGCTGCTTGCGGAATGGACGGAACGGGACCGGGAATTTTCGAGCCCGGGAGATGCCCTGTTTGCCAGGTTTATCGCTTTTGAAGAGTTGCAGCGTTATTTGCTTTTCGAGATGAGTATGCCGGCAGGGGACGTGGATAGAAAAATGCTTAATATCAGTAAAAAGGGCAGGGAGCTGCGCTGGACAGGGGATAGCTGTAACCTGGTGGAGATTGCTTACGGGATTTATGATACGAGGCAGCTAAATAACGGGGAGGCGGACCTGTCGGATATTATGGATGTACTGGAGCAGTGTTTCGGGGTGAACCTGAGCCGGTATTTCCGGCGCTTTACAGAGATCAAAAGGCGAAAGACGATCAGTAAGACAAGGTTCCTGGATCAGATGCGGGAAGCGGTAAATAAGCGGATTGACGAAGGTGACGAGTTTAAGCCGCCGAAAAAGCCGGATTTTTACTGGCGGAAAAATACTTGAGTTGAGAGAGTATTTTTGACGCGACGTTAAAAATGCAGATACTCGACATCTAAATAACGAAATATTATTAAAAAGTCAAAAGTTACGTTGCTAAGAGATGTACTTCCTCGTTTATACTCTCTATTGCGATTTTAAGTTCACTGCAAAATAATGGCAGTCTGTCGTTTTAATTGCAACATAATGAATGTTATGTCACGTAGAATTCTTGTTTGTGCTTTTCTCTTTATCGAATCGATTTTTTTTAATAAAACTGTTTCTGCTCATAAAATTTCTTCCTTGCTCCATCTAGGGCATCGGCTCTAATAAACGCAACCAAATGCGATGCGGATTATTTCAAGGGAAACCGGATGTTATATACCCCTGGTATCAATTGAAGAACATTCGGCAAAAACGGAGGTCAGTATAAGATATCCGGATCCTCGGGAATAAAATTACAAGAATATGCTGGTAGTGTCGGTTTGGGTTGGAGCCTGGCGGCTGGAGGAGTTATTACGAGAACAATAAGAGGTCAAAAGGATGAAACAGGTTATTTGTCAGATTCTCGGATAGCCTTGCTTAGGAACGATCCGAATTCCAGCGAATTTAAAAGCTATTTTTATAATCTATATGACGCAGATCCGGGAAGTCATGGTTTGAAGAATGTTTTTATACGTGCAGAAGAAATTAAATACAATGTAAAGGTTTGTTCGCATGCAGGCACTGGAGTAACGATCTTCAAAAGAATACTTAAGAAATTATTTCCGTTAAGTTTAATTAAAAAAGCGCATGCTCAATGAGCTCACCATCGTCTAAATTGACGGCTAACCTTCCTTATCAACAGCATTAGATGTTATGAAACTTCGACTCGTGTTGAGAGCGCAGCGACGTTAATTAACTGTCATCATATGAACTTGTACCAGCTTATGACTTGTAAACAAAAAATTTCCAGTGTCTATTATTTTGCGACTATTGCCTCAAATTCCGAATTTTTAAAAAAAATGGCATACAGCCAACCGACTGCGTTATGATCCGTCAGCTTAGAACCACTGAGAGCAGGCTTAATGATAAAGGACTTACGCCACCCCATGGCGACAACTTCCTGACAGACAGTTACTAGCCCTGGCGGTTATAAAGTGGGCTTTATCGTCACCAACTGAGGAAACGACTACACCACATCCCATGACATTTGATTTCATGCCTATCACGACCATTAGATGGCTGTTTATAAACCACAATAATTTTTTATAAAATCTCACACTGCCATCTAGTGGCAGTGTGAGATTTTATAATTGTTAACTCGCTGTTAGCGAGTGGAAAACTAAATCATAATCTAACCTTCACATGGATTTCAATTACCGGAAATTAAACAGGATAGTTTGCGCTATTGCTTTACAGTTTCTTAGCACAACAGCTTTTAGCCAATTTGATAATAATATCACTTATGTTCCTCCTTCACCTACTGCGAGTGCACTTGTAAAGTCAGTTAATACTCCTGTGAATATGAATACCGGCATTGCAGACATTACAGCTGATTTATGCACGATTTCTGCAAGAGGCGGTTACCAAATACCCATTTATCTAAGTTACCATGGTGGCGGTGTTAAAGTTCAGGAAGTTTCAACTACTGTTGGCTTGGGGTGGAATATAAGCGCCAACATGATGATTACACGGGTTGTAAGGGGGTTGCCGGACGAGGGTCCAAATGGTTTTTTTGGTAGTGATATGGGAGCAAAAATAAGTACACCAATGGATATTCCTTCGATAGAGGGTGTTGCTAAAGGAGACAAAGATGGGGAGCCCGACCTGTTTTATGTAAAAATTAACGGCAGAGCTTTTCGGTTTACATTCAGTTATAGCGGGAACCCTGTGTACTTAGACGATAACAGTATACGGATACTCAATAGCCCTTTCAAACAGGAGCTCGGTCAGAACGGATGGGTTTTGGAAGATTTGGATGGCAACACTTATTATTTTGGGGGCGATGTGTCAAGCACCGAAGAAACCCAGACAATATTGCATGGTGAGACCTCGGATCGCACGATACCGACTTTTACATCGACCTGGTATATCAATAAAATAACGACGACAAATTCTATTGAAAATATTTCTTTTAGTTACGAGCCTGGAGGCTCAATTTCAATCAAAAACTATAGCCGAAGGAAAAAAACTTATAACAAAATTACACAGAGTTTTAAAAGAGGCTTTTATTACTTTGGTGTTACGATCTGGCCGGATCAGCATACCTCGGATATAGAGTTTTTTTCCAATGAATGGGATAATAGCGTCGAGGAAACAATTGCTTCACCAAAATACCTTGCCTCTATTACCACCACTAACGAAAGCGCTTATTTTTCCTACAGCCCCACTCTTCGTCAGGATCTTACAAATGCCAGAGCTTTGAATAAGATCGAAGTTAAAAATTACAAGGGCGAGTCTCTTAAATCTTTCGTATTCAATCAGTCATATTGGAATACAGATGAAGGACAACCGGTTGTTGCTCAGGATAAATACCGTTTAAAATTAACCAGTGTCACACTTTATAACAGGACACAGACTGCATCGATACCATTATTCGGTTTTGAATACAACGAAAACACTCTTTTGCCGCCAAGAAATTCATCCCAAACAGATCATTGGGGTTATTACAATAAGAACATTGAAGGAGACTTTATAACCGATATTAAGAATATAGAAACCTATAAGACTCCTGATCGGAAGCGAATGCAAGCAAACATTTTGAAAAAAATTAAATACCCAACTGGAGGTTATAAGTCATTTGTTTACGAAACAAACGATTATTACGATCAAATCAACGGCAAAAATGTAGACGGCGGTGGATTGAGAATTGCGAATATTATTAGCGTAGGAGACATGAATAGTCCTCCGGTGGAGCAAAAATACTCGTACCGGGACGATTTGGGTCACTCCACAGGCCTACAAATGGTGTCGGAGCCAATTTATATCACCTACTTACAACATACAACTTCTCAGACTCCGTTTGTACCGTTAGGATTACCTAATCCCCCGGACAATACTTTAGAACCATCAGATTCAGCCATACCTAGTAATGTTAAGGGGTGTTTAGTAATACCGATAAGATACACTCCAAATCTAAAAGGTGCATTGACGTTTGCAGTAGTACAACTTGCCACATCCATTATATCACCGGGTCAATCATTTAGTAGCGTTAGTTATACTCCATTTACAACTGTTAGTTCCACCTCTTACAACAATCTTTTTGACATAAACGGTAATAATATTATTTACAGCCAGGTAACTCAGGAAAATGCAGGCGAAGGTAAAACGGTTAACAAGTTTACGGACAGTAATGATTATCCGGACCTGGTAAATCAGATGTCTATTACGGGAAATACATTTGATCATGCAAAACGCATTGCTACAAATATTGCTCCTTTTACTCCACCAACGTCTTATGCATTCGCACGTGGGTTTTTAAAAGAAAGTTCCGTTTATGATAAAAATGGTGTTTTGCTCAAAAGGATCACTAATACTTATGAATTAAAACCATTAGGTCAGGATGTAGGGGGATTTCGAAGTGGCATAGTAAAGATTAACACCAATACAAATCTCCAGTTTCAAAGTATTAGTTCCACTACTTATAACATTGGCTATTATCAGATGATTTCTAAAAAGTTGGTACTAAAAACTTCAAAGGTTGAAAGTTTTGAGCCAGGGTTGGCGGCTGTTTACAGCACGACGTCTTACCAGTACGATCAGACCTACCCGTCTTTAGTAACCTTTCAAACGACAATTAATAGTGATGGAAGTAATAGTTCAGCTGATTATAAATATGTGGTAAATAAAGATGCAGTACCCTATGACACACCAAACGAAATATCCGCAGCCAGTTCTCTATATACAAATGGCAGGTTTGGACTATTGCTGCAAAGCTCGTTCAGAAAGAATAATTACATTCTGGATAAGACGACAATAGGCTACAAAAATTGGGTTATTAACAATAAACAATTGCTGTTGCCTGAATTCGTTCACAAAGAGAGCCAAAATGCATTCTTTTTAGCAAGGCAATATTTTGCTTACGATGAATTTGGTAATCCAATAAAGCTATCAAGGGAAAACGGGCCGGCAATTTCGACTCGATGGGATTATAATAGTTTATTTCCGGTAAGTGAAATGATGAATGCCGACCCTGCAGAAAGCTTTTTTGAAGGATTTGAAACCCTTAGCAGCGGAGCAGTCAGCAGTAGTACTTCACATTCCGGATCAAATTGCTACCTGGGGGATTATCCGTTGAATTTTTCTATACCTAATGGTCGCAGTTATAAATTTTCCTACTGGTATCTGGATGTCGGAAAGTGGGTGTTCTCAGGGTATCTTCCCTATAGTGGTCCGGTTTCTCTCTCTCTTGGCGACGCGATCGACGACGTCGTGGTCATTCCCCGGGATGCGTCAATTTCAACGTCTACCTTTAAACCTGGCTTGGGAATAACATCCCGGTCCGGACCGACAAGAGCAGCCATGACCTACTGTTATGATGATTACTCGCGGTTAACAGATATTAAAAATGATCAGGGTGATATTATCAAGCATTATGGCTTCACGGATAGTTCGCCAGCAGCCGCCAATCTTTTTTTGAGCGCTCCTATCTATGCATCGATGACAAAAAATTGTACGGGCAACAGTACACGTGTTTATTATGAAATAAAAGAGGGGAAATACACGTCGTATAATAGTCAGTTAGAAGCTGATCAACAGGCTGAAAACGAACTGCTTACCCAAGGACAAGCTTATGCCGATACCTATGCGAAATGTCTTCCGACAATTGGATCGCCAACTTTAAGCTGCCGGACAGGCGGGAATTGCAATGACAATTCAGGTTGTTCTGTAAGGTATGTCATCAACTATTACAATCTTGATCCTTCCAAGACCTATACTTCCACTACCGCCAATTCTGCCAATAGCGGTGCCTCTGCCGGTATTTCCAATTTTGTGAGAAATGGTACCACAGCAACGGCCTATGTCAATTACTCCGAGTCTTCCGGGTCAGGTCGTGTTGATTTTGATGTGGTTTTGTATGAGAACGGTGTGGCGGTTGATAGTAAATACAATTATATATCTCACAACTCTTCGTTTCCCTACATCCCTCAATGCCAATAAAATGATGAAAACTTTAAAGCTAGCTATGCCGGTTGGATTACACCGTGTTGATGCGTGGGTTAAATTATTTCCCTCGACAAAGCGTTTTGTTTTTTGGATGTTTTTATTCCTGATGCATAACAGCGTGCGGGGGCAGATTCTGGTGACTAGCCCGCTGACCAGCCCGACTACTACGGGAGAATATTACAATTACACCAGTATCACACTCGGTCCGGGCTTTTCTTCCAGTCCGCAGTCAGGACAAAGCTTTCGCGCCTATATATTCGTTCCCTGCTGCAATCCCGTGAATTCTTTGATGACAGTAGTACCCCGTGTGCCGGGAATTAAAGATCCTTCACAATTTGCAAATAAAGGCCCCGCCGAACTAATGAAAATGGTATCGGTTACGGACGGTCTTGGCCGGAAGATACAGGAAATTCAGGTACAGGGAAGTCCTGATCTGAATGATCAGGTTAAGCCGTTCGCCTACAATAAGTACAACAGGGAAATTGCTGATTATCTTCCTTTTTCCAGTGCTGCGAACATTGGCGCATATAAGTCCAATGCGGTGTCATTACTGGCTAATTATTATAATAGTCCACCCACAGGAGTGACTGCTACGCAGTTTCCAAAGCAGGAAGTTCAATATGACGGTTCACCGCTCGAACGTGTTGTAGAGGAGGGTGCTCCCGGGGCGTCCTGGCAGCTCTCGGGGCACACTTCCAGAGTCAGTTATTCTCACAATAACTCTATCGCGTTTTACCCCGGTAATAATCTAGGATCCAGGCAAGTTGCTTTTTATTACGCTACATCAACATTAGATGGAGCAACTCAATTGATCCGGCTAAATAATTCCAATTGGGCGGATGATAAGTTAACAGTAACGATTATTAGGGATGAAAATTGGACAGCCGGGTGCTTGGGTACAACGGAGACGTATACAACCTCCGACGGGAAATTGATACTCACGAGAACATATAATCAGCTCCAAAGCGGGCAGGTTGAAATGTTGTCGACTTACTATGTTTATGATCAATACGACCGGCTGAGTTTTATTATACCCCCAAAAGCTGAGGCTGATAATTCGACTGCTAGTCAGTTAACACTGGATAATCTATGTTATCAATTTAATTACGATAAATACGGGCGATTGGTGGAAAGAAAAGTTCCCGGAAAAGGCTGGGAGTATTATGTCTTCAACAAATTAGACCAACTGGTTTTCAGCCAGGATGCTAATCAGCGCAATACATCGTCTCAGCAGTGGACTTTTGCAAAATACGATGCTTTGGGCAGGAAGATATTAACGGGTGTTTATAATGATGCAGGTACCCAGGTAGATGCGAACCCAAATGCATTGAATAACGCGCGCCGAATAAACTTACAGTCAAGCTGTGAGGGTCAGTCCACCTTATGGGAGACCCGCAACGATGCCGAGCCGCATGGGTATACCAATAGCGCAATCCCAACAAGTAACATCGCTGCTTATTTAATGGTGAACTACTACGATAATTATACCGCCCCTGGTCTTCCGTCGACATATAATGTGGCCGGATCTTTCAGCAAGATGACCGATGGATTGTCGACTGCGACTAAGACCGCGGTCGTAAATAATCCTTCGGCGATGCTATGGTCGGTATACTTTTACAACGACAGCAGCCAATTGGTCAAAACGTTTACTCAGCATTATAAGGGCGCAGTAGTTAATGAAGGCAATTACGACGAAACCAGGGAATCGTTTAATTTTAACGGGCAGGTTGTAAGGAGTTACCGGAGTCATAAAGCAGGTGGGGTGGAAATGATTAAAACCCTGACCTCGTATTCTTACGATCATATGGGAAGGTTGCTCAGCACCCGTGAAAGAATCAACAGCGATCCAGAAGTAATTGTCGAGGCGCTTGATTATAATGCGCTGGGGCAACTAAGTAATCGTAAACTGCACTCGGAAAATAACGGAACTTCTTACTTACAGTCCATCGCCTATACTTATAACGAGAGGGGCTGGATGAGGAAAGCTTCGGCCGGATTATTTAATCTGGAACTGCGTTATCAGGATGCCCTGGCAGGTAGCAACCCTCAATTCAACGGAAATATCAGTAATCAGCTTTGGGGTACTAGTTTAAACCAGTCGTTTTCTTATGATTATGATAAGCTGAATCGTCTGACCAATGGTGTTGGACCCGGAATGTCCGAGAGCGCTATATCGTACGATAAGATGGGAAATATCATTTCTCTGAACCGGGACGGGAATCCGATTACATATAATTATAGCGGTGGCGGAAATCAGCTAAATTCAGTGTCGGGAGGCGGTTTAAACACCTTGCCGTTTTCTTATGACCCGAACGGCAATGCAACGATAGATGGTTCGAAAGCCAACATCCAATTGGGTTATAACCTTTTGGATCTGCCTCAAACAATAAGCGGTAGTCAGAACATTACCTATACGTATGATGCTACCGGTGCGATGCTTAGTAAGCAAAGCACCTCGACCGGGCTGAATGAGTACATCAACGGGATTCAGTACGGTTCGTCAAGCGGTTCATATGGAATCGACTTTATATGGACAGCGGCCGGCCGCGCGTATCGCCAGTCAGATAACACTTATCGCTATCAGTATGACCTGACTGATCATTTGGGTAATGTTCGTTTGACCTTTGATAAAGACCCGGCAACCGGCGCACCTCGGCGTCTGCAGGAGGATAATTATTATGCATTCGGACTAAGAAAGCCTGTGGCTCCGCAGTCACTGTTAAATGAATATTTATACAATGGTAAGGAGTTTCAGGAAGAAATTAATGAGTATGATTACGGTGCCAGGTTTTATGATCCGATACTGGCAAGATGGCATTCAGCAGATCCGCACGGACAAACATATACAGGTCTTTCACCCTATAGTTATGTCGGGAATGATCCGATAAATAATATCGACCCGGATGGCATGGATATTTGGGACTGGATTATTCCAAAAAATAATGGCCCGGCGTTTAACAACCCTTTAGTGCATTCCCAAGCTGATGTTGATAGACTATATGGTCTTGGCTTTACATATGCTGGGGCTAATATGTTAAGCGAAGTTACCGTCAATAGATCAAAGCCGGGTTATTGGAAAACATTCAAAAATGAATTGACAAAAGCAAATCCTTTTGGAGCAGCTGACGACACCTGGAGGGGCTGGTTGAGTGAAAAATCTACGTTTGGGAAAGATATGTTGTCTATGGCCAGCGACAGCTACTGGTCTTTAGCCTCAATGCTTGATGGGAATACCTATGTAAATTACTTTTCAGCTAGCCCTCAGGATCGGGCTAGAGCTGACGCAGCTGCTGTCGCAGGTATGATGAACGGAACGGTAACTTTTGCTCCCTTAAGTGCGGTGCCAAATGTTTCCTTAGCAAGATCTGCTCAGACAGGAGCCAGTTTAGCTGAAGAGTTACCTGTACATGGTAACTCTTTAAAAAGCTTGAAACCTACTTGGGGTTATAAATTATATTCAGCTGATGGTACATTTTTAAAAAATGGCATCACTTCTGAGGTAATACCTGAACGACGATACACAAAATCCTATATGTTCGATAAAGATATGAGAGAGAAAGTTTTATTCCCTAATAGGGCCGCTGCTTATGAATGGGAATTTCTAGAAAATCAAACTTCACGAGGCCCTTTAAATTTTAACATGCATTAGACTATGGAAGAGAAGGAGAAATTTTTAGGTTGTTTTGCATCAGGTCCTGCGGTACTCTATGAAGCTGATCAAGCGACAAAAGATATGGCGACGGAAAAAGGTAAACTATTTCGTAGTTATTTATGGGGTAAAATGGGTATTAGCGATAGATTAAAGAAACTGAAAAGTGATACTTATGGGAAGGACTTAATGATCATTTTATTCCAGTTTTATATAAATCCACTTCCACTTGAATTACAGAATTTAACGGAGATAGAACCATATAGAAAAAAGGAGAAGGCAATTGGCGTACCGATAATAGTTACCGATGAAAACTTTTTTAACAAGTCGGAAGAGGGAAGGCACAGATTTCTCAAGCAATCTATTTTACAGAAGTTGGGTTTACTGGCTGAACTTGTGAAACGAAAGAAACTTGACACTAAAATAGAGGAACTTAGAAATGACGTTGAGAAAATATTGAATTAAAACATAAAGCCGTCTGTTATACGGTAATTCACAAAAAAGATGCATAAAGAATGGCGTTCTAGATGAAAAACATAGAAGGAACTGTTTTCTTCATTAATTAAATGTATAATTCAGTCAAACTGATTGATGTTAAATTGTAAAGTTCACCAAGAAGGCCTAATATCAATTAAAGATTTAAACGCTGAAATAGATGTTAGTCAAAAACAATGGGACTCGCTTTTCTCTCTGATCAACAATTATACAAATTATTGTTATTTCGAGGGCGCCCGACTGAATTTCACTGATTCTGAGTTATCAAAACTAACAGTTGATTTGTCGGAAAATATCGTAAGTAAATCTATCGGAATTGTTTGAATGAAGTTAATGTTCCCCGTTAATGTTAATCAATCACCTGAATCTGTTTGGGTTCAGTAACTATTATTTCCGGTTTGTCTTTATACCTGACACAACTCCTTCTACGACAATTTTCTTTGATTTATAATATTGCTCAGGCTTAAATGAGAATTTATCACAATTAGTCCTTTAATTAAAATGTTTAAAGCGTTGTTCGGATAAGCGCAGTCAATATTCAGTAGCACATATTGGACTTTTCAAGGAATATGCCACCTGATGCCGTGCCGTAAATTTTAACTTGTTTGCCGTAACTACCGGCGGCTTCACTGGAGGGATGATAAAGACGCTGGTTTCGGGCTTACGCAGCCTAGCTGGCCGGTTTAGCCAAGGTTATTCCTTCCTGCGAGTGTATTTATGGGTTGCATGATGATAAGATAGCAAAAAAATTACACTGTCATTTTATTGCAGTTTGGCTTTTTATTTTTAGCGGAAATTATTGTAGTTAAGTATCATTTGAAGCTCTCCAGTATACCTTAGCGGATCATTCGGATAATAACTTTAAGTGCTGAAACTGTAGATTTAAAGGAGAAAAGTTGTAAAATCATCATTTGATGACCTCAAAAATCTTTAGTTCTTGGATATGTTCGGATGCAAATTCTCTTAACAATCACAGCGACTACACGGATGGCGTTATTTCTTATTGGCCAGGACGGGTGTTCATTGATGCTTTTAGATTAGCCAGGATACACGATAGTTCGACAGAAAAACTAATTCACCGCCGGCAATTGACGGTACTTGAAACAGGGTGGTTAATTTAGAAAGGTAAAAAATAATATGAAGAAGATAAAGGTAACAGTGTCTTTGCTGGCATTGATTTTTGGATTTTCTGCGCTACATGCGCAAAGTCATACTGATCAGAATGGTCTTAAATCATCGGTTATAAATTACATATCCGCTAACAATACCCAGGCGATGCGGTACCAGATTGCAACGATCGGTTATAATTCGTATCACTGGCAGACGGGCGGATTGGTAATGATTGAATTGTTCAATCTCTTTTATGCGACGGGATATGAACGGTATGTAGTGAATAACGGTTTTGGTACGGGTATTAACTCCGGGAACCCGCAGGTGTTACTGCTTGAATCAGGTGGAACAGAACACCACGCGAAGATTTCTTTGGGCAGTGCGTACAATTTGCAAAGCACCTATGCAGGACAGATTAATAGGGCATTGCCGGTGTACGCGGATGTTAATGAGTATTCCAAATATGTGGTTCGTATTACTTATCTGCAAAACAGGGTGGAAGAGGTGACGGACTTTAACCAGATTAAAGTTGATCTTGCCCCGGTGGGGCAGCCAATTGCCGGTTTTGTGGTGCCGACAATGATTAATGCACCTCTCACCTCTACGCAGAATTTAATGGTTTCGGGTGAGGGCGTACACTATATTTCAAATGGAAATGTAGGCATCGGGACGACGATGCCGGATGCTAAGCTGACTGTATTGGGTGACATTCATGCCAAAGAAGTTAAAGTTAACCTGAATGTACCGGGACCGGATTATGTGTTTGAGAAGGACTACCCTTTGCCGGATTTGAACGAGGTTAAGGAGTTTATAGCGGAAAACCAACACTTACCGGATATTCCTTCGGCTGCTGAAATGGAAAAGTATGGACTGAAGCTAGGGGAGTTAAATATGAAGCTGCTGAAGAAGATTGAGGAGTTAACATTGTATGTCATTGATCTAAAAAAGGAAAGCGAGCGGCAAAATGAGTTGAACAAACTGCAGGCGGTAGAGATTGAAAACCTAAAGAACTTGGTGGGCAAGAATAAAAAATGAGGTGTTTCCAGTGAGAAGATACACTGTCATTTTATTGCAGTGCGGCTTTTTAGATTTGTTCTTTTAAACGTGAACAAGGTGGTTCTACGAAGAGGACTTCCTAAAATGCCTGGCACGTGAAATGACTGGCGAACTGTTGCAATTTGGAAAGTTAAGATAATCAAGGAATGAAAATTAGCACTGCATTTTTATGCATGGTAAGCGTTTTATTAAGCAGCGAATTTGCCGCTGGCCAAAACCGGTTTCCCGAAAACGGTAATGTTGGAATAGGCACGGACAATCCGACAACGGCACTGCAAATTGGGGCTCCAAATAATTCAAATATTTCAAAGGAGATCTTGTTGCCGGGGACTTACAACTTTGAGCAAATGCGACTGGGTCAGACCGGTAACGGAAACATGGCAATGGAGTTTGTTAACCATGAAGGACCAGATTACTCTTATGGGGTACGTTTTCTGGTAGATACCGATCACGGTGCACCCGGGTTTCAGCTTCAATACGCCACGGCCGCGAGTTCATATAACTTACTGGATTATAAACCGGGGCTGTACATGAATAAGATCGGCAATTTTTCCATCGGAACGATAGACGGAAAAGGCTACAAATTAGCGGTAGCGGGGAATATGATCGCTGAATCAATGAAGGTGCAATTGCAAGGTAGCTGGTCTGACTATGTATTTAAAGACGATTATCGTTTGATGGGCTTGTCAGAACTAGAACGGTTTATAAAAGCAAACCGACATCTTCCTGAAATACCTTCTGAGGTGGAGGTCAAAGATCAGGGAATCGATTTAGGTGCTATGAATGTTTGCCTGTTAAAAAAGATCGAAGAGCTGACGTTGTATCTGATCGCTAAAGACAAAGAGATTCAGGAGTTAAGAGAAGGACAAAAGGAATTGCAGGAGGCGATAAAGAATGGACGGTAATCTGTTTGTTAATAATGGGTTGCTGCCATTTTCATGATATTGCAATTAACACCGCTAAATCAAATTAAGGACTATATAGATAATAATAATAATCATCATCTCCCCGAGGTTCCTTCCGCAGATCAGATGGCCAGGGATGGTTGAACCTGGGTAAATCAATGCATTGCTTCTTAAGAAAAACGAGAAACTAACCTTACCCCTGATCGATCAAAACCGCAGGATTGGCCAGCTAGCGAGCGAAAATAAACAACAAGAAAATCGGCAAAAAAATGATTAACAGGCGTTCAATTTTAATAGTAATCTTCTCCGGTATCATGTATTCAGTACCCGGGCAGTCACTGCAAAGTGTAACAGATAATGGTTCAACTACAACTAATCGAGTTGGCATAGGTAATGTATATCTGTCTCCGGGAAATACTGAACACGCAGGTTATATTGAATTTTACAAGGGCGGTGTACAAAATTCAAGACTGGGTTATATCGGTTATGATAATAGTAACGTGACTTATTCGGCCGAACAAGGTAATCATACGTTTTACGGAAACCTAGTCGCTAATAACAAGGTCGGGATTGGTGCAGCGCCGTTAGCGCCATTGGACGTATCGGGTGACATGATCTTGCGAAATTATCAGAATATAAAGGGGGGCGGGTCATCGATACTGTTTACACCATATGGCGATGATTATCCGCATTCGGCCTCGATTAGAAGTTACCTGGATTATGCAGAAGGCGTCAATTCACGCGTCAGACTGGTATTAAGTTCTTTCTGGGCTGGAAAAAATCAGGACGAGTTAACGCTGATCGGCGGATCGGTTGGAATTGGAACGAAATTGCCGGACGAAAAATTAACGGTATACGGTAACATTCATGCGCAAGGTGTAAGGGTCGATTTGAACGTTCCTTATGCGGATTATGTTTTTAATGAGGATTACCAGTTACCAGCGCTAAGCGATCTCCGTTGTTATATCAGTCAGCATCATCATTTGCCGGAAATTCCATCAGCGCAGCAAGTCGCCAAAGATGGCATCAACCTAGGGGAGATGAATGTGAAGCTGCTTCAAAAAATTGAAGAACTCACCCTTTATCTTATTGAAAAGGACGAACAATTGAAGCGAGAACATCAGTCAAACGAAACGTTAATAAAAAGACTGGATGCCATTGAAAAGCAAATCAGCAATTATTAGTAATGATATGTGAGAGATTCTCCTCGCGCCAACCAGATTGCCGCAAAAATAAACCGGAAAACTTTAACTTTTTTTTTCACTGACGAAACATGTCAGTGTGGCTTTGTAGCATTGCAACGATTAAAAAGGTTGGTGAATCGACTTTTCTTGAATTAAATCATTTCTTATCATATGCCAGACTGTATGTCAAAAATCTACGCGAAGTGTTTGTTATTTTTCTTGTTATTCATCTTAGCTGAAGCGAAAGCCCAAAACAAGATTGTCAGTGTTAATCCGCTGACAGGAACGGCTAATGTGGTTATTCCTATTTATAAACTAACAAGTGGTAACGTGTCTATTCCGGTCAATGTAGTTTACAGCGCTACCGGGGTAAAGGTGAAAGATGTAGAGGGGAAAGCGGGAATCGGCTGGCAGCTGAATGTCGGCGGGGCAATACGAAGAGATTTAAGGGGATTACCGGACGATTGTCAAAAAGATAACCTTGGCAATAACCTGGCTGGCTGGTTGTATAATCCAACAGGCTCGGCAATCGAAAATTTTTCGGTCACCAATGACGGTAACACCGCTACCTGCCCGGATGAAACGGCGGACATCAATTATCTGAATGGAAATTTTGCAAACAATAAAGATACCGAACCGGACGTGTTTTCGATCGATGCGCCGGGACTATCCTGCCAGTTTGTTTTTGACAAAAATCATGTTGTGCGGACTATACCCCAGCGGGACCTGAATATTACTTACACGACGGATGTGGCCGGGTTGATCAATTCCTTTACAATTATCAATGATAAGGGTATCAAATACGTCTTTGATGTGACCGAACTGGAAGGCATTATTCCGCTGCTGGGAACGGAAAGGTTAGGGCACTGGATTGACGAATCGACGATCGCTTACTTTAAGAGGAAGTATTATCAATATAAGGGTGGCGTGAGGTTCAATAGCGCCTGGCATTTGTCGAGCGTAACGGATGCGGATGGTAACCGTATTATTTTGAATTATGATAACGACGATGAGCGTGACAATATCACGCCGCTCGAGCTTTACATACCGGGTAATCAGGACAAGAAGGTAATCTATTTTTTGAGAGATCATGCACTCCCAAAACGGGTTACCAGCATGTCTATCAGTAACCCGAACCCGAATGCAAATGCGGCGGGAATTTATGAGGGCTCAGCCGGTGTTAGTTTTCAATATAATTTAAATGAGATTTCTTACCGCTCTTTTATCAGCCGGATCTACGTGCCGGGAGCAGCCTATTTATTTAACTATTCCAATGTCGGTTCCAGGTATTTCTTGCGTGATATTAGTACTGATCAATGCAATTCTCCTGTTAACTACCACTTTTCTTACCTGGGAGAAAGTTTTGCAAGCAACCGGTACACAACTCTACTGCCTGACTCTTCGTCGAAATCAATTGACTATTGGGGTTATGCCAACAATACGGCTAACAGTGATCTGAGGCCATCACTGGTTGCCAACCCATCAAATCCGGCACTGCCAAAATATGCGCTGGTTACCGATTCCTATTCGAGGCCGAATTACACGGTTCAGCTTGGTGCTTCTAACAGGATGTGTAACCCGGCGAGCGTCGCATGGGGAACACTCAATCAAATCAGTTATCTCGATAACGGAAGCACCACGCTGGAGTACGAACCCAATACTTATTTCGACGTGGCCGCTGGCGCTGCGGTCACTGGCGGAGGGATTCGGGTTAGTAAAGTAACCGACTATGACGGTATGCAAACGGCAAACAATATTGTTAAAACTTACGCTTACATCAATCCGGCTACCGGACTGACTAGTGGAAAACCGCTGTCGCTACCGGTTTTCGCTTTTTCCAGGCCTTATTCAAGCGTAGATGAAGCCGCGTCGGTTGTTCGCTCGGAGGAGGATCTGTCTGACGAGGATCATACGATTGTTTATAGTCACGTAAGAGAAAGCCAGCTGGGTGCCGGTAATACGCTATATGAATACAATACGACCGGAACCTACTGGGACAACACGGCCGAATGGTCGCCAGCATTTACTTTTGCGGGCAGATTGAATTGTAGCTCGATTGGCGTTTTATCGAACAGACCTTATGCATATCCATTTGCGCCAAATTTGAATTACGACGTAGAACGCGGACAGTTGAAGCAAATTACCGGCTATAATGAAGCCGGACAGGAAGTGAGTGAAAGCGTCTATTCTTATCAGCTCTTAGGGACTCCAATAGTGATTAGCGGTTTACGCTTTGAGGATAATGACTATGCCAAGTCTTATTCAAAGTATGCGATAAAAACTTCCATAGTTAAAGCTGTCAGCCAGATTACCAGCAAAGTATTTGACTCAGAAACAGTCAGTCAGCCGCAGCTTACTTCGACCATTTATCGCTATACCAGTCCAAATCACTTGTTGCTGACGCAGCAGGAAACGACAAGTAATGGCCGCACCGAAATACAAAATTTTACTTACGCGAAGGATTATTTTACCAGTTCCGGTGCTACGAGCTCCTCAGCTCTGTATACGCTAAATCAACGAAATATGAATTTGCCGGTTGAACAATACCTTCAGGTGAAAGCTGCAGGTTCCGGGGTTTTTAAAACGGTGCTTGCCAGGTTGACTAAATACGGTTTTTTCACAGATCAGTCGCAAACTCACATTTTGCCTGCGCAACAATTAAGCCTAACTTCGGCAGATGGCCTGGACAATTTTCAGGCAGCTTCCAATGTTTCGAATGTTTTCGCATACGATGCGCAATACGATGTGAAGGAAAATTACAGCTCGTATAACTACTGGGGAGATCTGCAAACTCAGGATGACAATAACAAGCGGGTAACGACATTTATTACCAAAAATCAAACGCATAATCTCCTTGCCGCTATTTCAAATGCACGGATCAGTGAAGTGGGTTGTTTTGACGCGGACAACTGGATTTTCCCGGCTTCGTTTATTAAAGATAACCCGCCTTATAATTATACCCAAGGTCGCAATGGGTTTGCCTTGTCGCTGGAAACAGGAGCAACGCTTTCCAAGTCACTTAACCGCGCGGTAAACAGTAAAAATTATATTTTTTCGTGCTGGATTAATGCGGTTGCCGCCGGAGCAATTACACTTTCCCTGACAGATAATGTTTCCGGTCAGTCTTCGGCCGTCAACCTGGCTTATGTAAGTGCGGCAGGGCAATGGAAATATTACGAGTTGAAGGTTCCCGTTACCTTGATTTCAAATGGATTTACCGCTAAATTCCAGAGTAATACGGCTATTGGAGTCGATGATGTGTTCTTTTACCCGGAAAATGCAGAAGTGACATCGTATGCGTATAGTGCCAATAATTTTAAAATTTCCGAAACCAATACGAACGGCGTTGCCAATTATTTCTCTAATGACAATTTCGGCCGCCCGACGTTGGTTTACGATCAGGACAAGCAAATCAAACTTCGTAAAAGTTACCAAAGTTCTTTTGCCGGCCAACTTTTCACAAATCCCGCCTTCGGAATTTCCCCAAACATTTATGCCGGTAGCAGCACTAATTTCACGCCATTCAATAATCTTAATTTATGTCAATATACAGGTATTACGGAGACCTGGGACTTTGGTGATGGAACTGTGGTCACCTCGACGTCTCTTAATGCGGGTCAAAGTCATATTTTCCAAGCGGTTGGTAGTTACACTGTAACCTACACTGTTTCCGTTGCAGGGTACGGTTCAAAATCAACTTCGGTAACCGTGCACGTAGAAAATCCACCACCTCCTCCGCCTCCGCCAGCTGTGCGCCTGCTTTATACGAACAACACTTCCACTGGAACATTTTCTTATGTCAGATTTTATCAGAATGGGACGCTGCTGTATACTTTTTACAAAGCAGACCTGGATGCGGGCATCGTTACAGTTCCATTCGGGGTATATGATGTCAAGGTGCATTGCGATGATACCTACGGAAGTTTGTATGCCCATGGTGACGCCGTAGCCAGTTGCACGCCTTATACGAAAGGTCTACATTCTTTCACGATGAACCTCTCCAATTCCACTTTTTTAAATTTTGAAGTGAACGCAGGAACCTGCAATTAAAATACGCATCAGACATGATAAACTATTTACCAGCGCGCTTTGTCCTCCTTGTTCTTTTGGTTAATGCAACAGTGTTTGCCGCTATGGCCCAAACACCAAGCTATGTGCAGCAAGACGTGATCCAAGTGCCCGGGGTGTTAACCGAAGCCCAGGCAATCAGTCTTCCTCAGTCCAGTAAACGGACGACTAAAAATTATTTCGATGGTCTGGGAAGAGTTATCCAAACGGTCAATGTCCAGGCAAGTCCGACGCTGAAGGACATGGTGACGCCGTATTCCTATGATAATATGGGAAGACCGGCGAAAAATTTGCTTCCCTATTCCGCGGCAGACGGCAGCGGCAACTATCGTGCTTCGTCAGTGACTGAGCAAAATACCTTTTATTCGAATGGCTCGGGAGATAAAGTAGCTGACGACCAGTCGCCTTTTTCACAACAGGTGTTTGAGAATAGTCCCCTCCAGAGATTGATGAAAGAAGGTAATGTGGGCGCCGGTTTTCAGACGGCCAGCGGACAGCATTATAAAAGTGTGTCCTATCGGTCAAACACTGCATCGGATAATGTTTTAAATTGGTCTCCTACGGGAACAATGGATGGAAATTATGCGGCAGGCGCGCTTTCGGTCGTAGACGTGAAGGACGAACAGGGGATAGAAACGCTTAACTTTACTGACATCGACGGCCATATTGTGTTAAAAAGGCAATTAGCGAATGAAACTGTTAACGGCGTGTTGCAAGCTTACTTTGATACCTATTATATTTACAACAATGCCGGATTGATCCGGTATGTGGTACAGCCAAAAGCTGTCTCAGCCATGAAAGCTTCTTCGAATTTTAACCTTCTGCAAGCGGGCACGGATAAGATGATCTTTCGGTATGAGTATGATCAAAAGGGGCGTTTGGTCGAAAAATATATTCCCGGAAAAGTGGCAATTTATATCATATATGATCCTTTGAACCGTCCCGTTCTGATTCAGGACGGAAATCTCAGGTCTTCCAATAAATGGAACTATATTAAATACGACACAAAAGGCCGGGCGATTAGCCAGGGGATTTACACGAATGCGAGCTATACCTCGCGAACGTCCATGCAGTCTTTTGTGAATTCGCAGGATTACAGTACTAATTATTTCGAAGAACGTTCTTCCGGGGTCTCAAACGGTTATTATACAAATGTCAGCTTTCCAACTTCAGGCATTGAACCACTGGCATATAGTTATTATGAAGACTATGACCTGGATGCCAATGGCACTGCCGACTACGCGTATCAGGCTCAAGGTCTTGCGGGTGAAAGTGTAGCTACAGCTCAGACGCGGGGTATGCTGACGATGATTCGTAAGCGGACTATTGGATCCAGCCTTGGCAACAGCTGGCTGTTCACGGCAATTTTTTATGATAAAAACGGCCGGCTGATTCAGCAACTAACGAACAATCAGTTAAATGCCCAGGTGAACGATTCGAAGACCTTTGTGCCAGATTTCGTGGGAAAAACCATTCAGCTAAAAGTATCCAAGGTGGTCAGTAGTGGTACAACTGTGGTGCTATCCTCCTATATCTATGACCATTATAACCGCCTGCTGGCTATTGATCAGAATTACAACAATTCATCGACACCGCTGCGTCTGGCAGCATATGAATATAATGAGCTTGGGCAATTGGTGAAGCGGAATCTGAACCAATTAAGTTCTGCATCAATAGTTGCCAATCTGGAGCTGGGTTCCGCCGAAAGTGTGAACGCTTCCAGTCAACGAAACAGTGTGGCCAGTAACAGCATCGTACTGAAGCCGGGTTTTTATGCGGCAGCAGGCTCAATTTTTACCGCAAAAATTGCTACCAATTATTTGCAGGCAGTGGATTATCGTTACAATGTCCGCGGTCAGCTTACAAGTATTAACAACAGCAGTTTAACAGTTGATAGCCGGAATGATGACACCAATGATGTGTTTGGAATGGAGCTCTTATATGACCAGGCCGATGCCAGCCTCGGAAACACCTCGTTGTACAACGGGCAATTGTCCGCGGTAAAATGGCGGGCAATCGGATCGATGACCCCCAATCCGCAGGAACGCAGTTATCGCTACGATTATGATCAGCTAAATCGGTTGAAAAATGCCATTTATGCCGACCGGGCTGTTGGCGGTGCTTGGAGCAATGCAGGCGCCTTTGATGAAAAGAATATGAGTTACGATGAGAACGGGAACATACTTGGCTTGCAGCGGAATGCGAAAATTGGTAGCAACGTAACTGCTATCGACGACCTATCCTATAGCTATGATGGGAACGGACTCTATAACGTAACGGACGCAGGTAGCAGTGCTTCCGGTTTTAAAAACAACACCGGATCGACAGGTGCCTATAGTTATGACGCAAACGGGAATTTACAGGTAGATCCGAAAAAGGGGATATCGCTTGAGTTTAATGAATTGAACCGTACTCAGAAGATTACCGTGACGACAGGGGTCGGTCGTTATCTGACTTATGCCTATGATGCCGGTGGTGTGTTATTACGTAAACAGACCTATGATAACAATCTGCTGCAGAAAACAACGGATTACGTGGATGGGTTTGTATATGAAAACAGCACGTTGGCCTATTTTCCCACTCCGGAAGGGCGGGTGCGGAATGTATCTGGAAGCTTGAAAAATGAGTACATGATTGCTGATCAACAAGGGAATGTGCGGGTTAGTTTTGAGGAACAAAATGGTGCTGCAGTTGTGCGGCAGGAAAATAGTTATTATGCTTTTGGTCTGATCATGCCGGGTGGCTCGACACCTTCCGATCCGAACCGGAATTTGTACAATGCGGGATCGGAATGGCAAAATGATTTCGCAGATTTGCCGGATTATTATCAAACCTATTACCGGAACTATGACGCGGCGCTAGGAAGGTGGACGGGTGTGGATCCGTTAGCGGATTTAGCTGAAAATTGGTCGCCTTACCAATATGCCAATGATAATCCTATAGGATATAACGATCCTAATGGAGATATTTCCCAAGCCTTATGGGAAGCAGCTCTTAGAGAAGCTAACAATCCTGGTGGTAGTGGCGGCTATTTTTCAGACGCTACTGGAGCTCAATACTATGGATCGGGAGCGGATGCGTTGACCGGGGGAGCAGGATACATGTTGGATCATGGTTTATACGGCAGGCAACCTGGTTGGGCCGTAAATTATAGTCAAGCTGTCCAAAATTATAACATTAGTACAGGATCAAATATTAAATATGATGGCTCAGGGTATGCAACATCTGCACTTTGGTATCGGGATAATAGTGGTAACGCGACTAGCATTAAAGGAAATAGCGCGATGGTTAACGTTGTACAAGTGGATAAGGCCGGAAACGGTGGTCCGGAAGGAGAGTCATTTTTATCTAAAAACTGGAAAGATATGGGATTTTTAGCAGCTGACTTAGCTAGAAACTTTGTAAATAAAAACACAACTTATGCTATATCAGAAGGTTATAATCTAGCACGGACTACGGTATTTATTGGAAGTTTAACAACAAGAGCAAGTACTAAATTATTAGGGCTTGTATCAAAAACAGCAACTGGCGCGGCGAGAATTGCTCCATGGGTAGCGGGAGGCACAATACTGATTGATGCAGTCGCTAATAAACAAATAAATGCTGGTCAGGTTTATCAAGCAGCTATTACAGGGCTTTCTATAATTCCTGGTGCTGGTTTAATTGTTGGAGGTGGTGCACTTTTATTAGAAGGGGCCTCATACCTGTACAATGGTAAAAGCGTGTCAGATAATATAAATTTATCTTTAGACGGCGGTGTAATATATAGTTGGAAGTAATTTAAAAGTTAATGATATTTTTTGAATATATATATTATCGTATGTATAATGCCTACAATGATAAAAATGACAGTCCAATTTTAAGGACCTTTATGTATATGACTTTGTTGTTGTTTTTTATTGTTGGTTCTTTCCTCATTTACTTGGAAAGATTCTTAACGGTCAGTGGTATGCTTTCTGCGATAACTATAAATAACATCAAACACTCTTGTTTTTTTTGGGGCGCTATTATTCTTTTAATTTTTTTATTTACATATCTCGCCTTTTTCCGAAGAAGTATTGGCGACTATAATAATATGTTTTCAAAATGCTATAAATTAAATAAGTATGTCAAAATATGGATGTTGGTTATACTGCCCTTCTTCTTGTTTTTCATAAGTATCAATATCTATATTATTCTCTTCGGGGGACATATTCTTGGAAAAGAAATTCCAGGAGTTTTTGCGAATTAATTGCTATTATAAAAACCTACTGCCTTTCTAGCGAAACTTGTTACAGGTACAAAATATCTGACCATTGTTAAAACTTTAAATTTAACTTTCGTAGGAAGTAGTTATGAACATGACCGTCAAACTTATGAATTGGAAGCAACTACATTAGTACATGACTTTTACGGCAAGAATTCAAGACTTGGTAATTTTAACTATCCAACATATTACTCTAACCTAATACTTACCGCAGAATTGAAATGATATTTTAAATGCTATAAGAAATGGATTTAAAAAATGGTCAAATTGGGGGCATCAATAATCTTAAAAAATTTATGCTAGGCATTTTAAGTTTGTCAGGTTCTTCATGCTTAATGGAAAGAACGGACTTAAAGGTGAAAATTATTAATAACTCTAGAGGTGCCTTTGTCACCTGTCCAATTTTCACATGCGATTCATGTGAAATTGTTCGTGATTTAAGAGATTATTGTTCTGTTGGCTTGAAAATTATGCCCCGAAACTCTACTTTAAACTGCTCAATTTAACGGGGTGAGGTCAGAAGGATGGTGGCTTTTTTAGCGACCAGGCTACCAGCCTGAACATTGGAGGGGCTCAAACTCATACAAACACTTTCTGGCGGGGAGCGTTGATAGCTGCTTTTGAATTTCATGTGAATAACTGGGGAAACGGCGCCAATTTTATCAATGCTGATATTATGCAGAGATTTAACGGGTATGATCGCTCTAATGTTGACTTTATTGCCGGATGGAAGGACGTTAGTTATTCAAATGGCTCGACGTGTGTCGTTATCTGGTTAAGGGGTGGCGGAACGACATATTTTTTTCATTCCAATTATCCGGTGGATCCGGTTGTTTATGATGGCGTTCAAAATAGCCTTCCATTTGTTGAAAGCAGTGGCTCTAACTATACCTATAAAACAGCTGTAGACAGCTATGTGAATTCCTATGGCGCCACGATCGCAACAAATACTTATTTCAACGGCTCCTCTAATTATTTTGCCGGAAGTGTCGGCGTTGGAACATTGTCGCCAGATGCCAGACTGGCTGTCCGGGGTACCGTGCATGCCAGTGAAGTAAAGGTAGATTTGAATGTTCCGGTGCCGGATTATGTATTTGAACCGGGCTATAAATTGATGAGTCTGGACGAAATTAAATCCTTTGTGAAGCAGAATCACCATTTACCTGATATTCCTTCAGCAAAACAAATAGCGAAGGAGGGATTGAACCTGGGAGATATGAATACCAGATTGTTAAAAAAAATTGAGGAACTAACGCGGTACCTGATTGAGCAGGAAAACGCGCGGGTGCAGCAGGAAACAGAGCTAAAGAATACTATCTCATCTCTAAAAAACCGGCTGGATGTTTTGGAAAAGGGATCGGAGGTAAAGCGCTGATTGTTGTTTAGCAAAAAGTGCTTAATGTCTTTGAATTTAAATCTACAGATGTTGGGCACTGCCATCTGATGGCAGTGTGGGCTTTTATGTTTGGCTCTTATAAGGAACTAAACATGAAACTAATTCTAAAAGTGGCTTTGATAGCTATTCTTTTCCCTATACAGCTTTTCGGTCAGACTGCTGATTTCTACACTGGGAGTGTAACCTTTCCGGCAAATTTCCAGGTTGGAGATTATGTCGAGTTTCTACAGGTTGCGCCGGTAAGTGCTAATGCCGGAGGATATTATGAAATATCAATTGCTTATACACGAGGAAATGTAGCAGCGGCAGCAACTCACCTTGCAAGTATTTCGCATTATAACCCGGCATTATGGCGGGAAGTCGGCAGGATAAATAATAATGGCTATATGAGCCCTGGAAATGCCACATTTACAATTGACTGTAATACGCAGTACGGAGTTCCACGTTTCAGGGTCAGAGCGATCAATAATTCGGGAGTAGCCACTCAGGACATGTTTGTGTATATTAAGGTTCGCTCGGTCAATGTGAATACTAACTGGATTCCATTGAATGCATCAGGAAACGACTTGACCGTGACTAAATTTCTTCCCATGACAAATGACTGGAATTTATACGTCGGTAATCCGTATACGGCTGATGGAGCCAATCTGGCGATCCGGGCTATTGATAACGGTAACGTTGGAATCGGTACGGCAACCCCCAGGGAAAAATTATCGGTTAACGGACGGATTCGTGCCCAGGAAGTTAAAGTGGAAACGGCAAACTGGCCGGATTATGTTTTTGATCCGTCACATAAACTGGACGGATTGGCGGCAGTCGAAAAGTTTATTGGCAAAAACGGTCATCTTCCGGGTATACCTTCCGCAGAAGTGGTAGAAAAAGATGGCATTGATTTAGGGGATATGAATGCCCGATTGCTGAAGAAAATTGAAGAGCTGACTCTTTATCTCATCCAGAGTAGCAAGGATATCGATGGAATGAAAGCTCGTTCCGATCGCCAATCAAAAGAAATCGAAGACCTTCGCAATGAACTTGAATTGTTCCGTAAGAAATGAGCTTCTAAAAACGGGTAAGGAATCGCTGAAGAAGCAAATAGTGTTGCTTTCAATTATAAATAATGCGACATCTGCTTGACTGAGTTTTAGGCTAAACAATGGTCGAGGTAATAATTAAAATAAATGAAACGAATCGTCTTGTTTATGATCGCCTGTTTATGGGCGGGTTTTGCTTTTTGCCAGTCGGTCACGGGCCCGGCTGGTTATAAGGTTATTAATATTGGCAATAACGGAGGAGCTGATTTTACCAGGACATTGATTTTGCTTCATGAGGTGTATAATGGCTCGCTTATAACTTTTAACAATGCTGTAGGAACGGTCACGGCATTCCGGGGAACTCCGGGAGCCTTTAACAGGACGAATATAGCTTATGTCAGCACGAGTTCCGCATATAATGGTACCTATGGCAGCGTGCAGTCTGTTTCGGGTGATGCGCCCTGGAAATTGAAGACTTGTTTGTATAACGGGACTAAATATCTTGCTCTGGACGTGCCTTATGCTCTCGCCCACCAGAACTGGGGCTACCAGTTTGCTGGCTGGGCAAATTCGACTGCACTGTCACTGACCAGTGTAAATTACTGGTCAAACGGGCAGTATATTAACCAAGATGTTTTAAATAATATTGAAGATTTTGAGCCAAATCTGGCCGAATACCATGATGTGGCGGTCATGAATATCGGGACGGACGTGGTGGATCCGGCTTACCGGCTGCAGGTTAATGGGGGCATTCATGCCAAATCGGTGAAAGTGGATTTGCTTAACTGGGCGGATTATGTATTTGATCCGGGGTATAAACTTCCTTCGTTGCAATCGCTCGGTGATTATGTTCGGGCTAATAAACATTTGCCTGATGTGCCGGATGAAAAGGAGGTGATAAAAGATGGGATTGATCTGGGGCAACTGAATAAAATCTTGCTTAAAAAGATTGAAGAGCTAACCTTATATCTTATTGAGAAGGATAAGGAGATTAAGGGGCAGGGTCTTCTGCTGGAAAAGCAGCAAGAACAGATTAATTCATTGATCAGCAGAACCAGTGGTTCGGACGTAAAATAGTAAATCCAATGAATAAGATTATTTCATTTTTTCTGGTTTTCGATTGCCTGCTTTCACTGAAAGTAATGGCTCAGACGAATGTTTTTCCCCCGGATGGAAATACGGGTATCGGGACGACGGTGCCGGGCGAGAAGCTTGAGGTGAACGGGAATATAAAATTGTCGGGAGATGTTGTCAGCAGGATTGACGGAAGCGCCTTCCGTGTCACAACGGGGTCATGGGGCTCTAGCTGGATTATCGGCAAAGGCTATGATCTGAGCCAGGGAGATTATACCAGGATTGGCGTTGCCGGCGGTCCTGATTATTCTGCTTCGGGCATCTGGTTATATGGCAGCAGCGGAAATGTGGGAATTGGGATGAATACCCCAAGTGCGCGATTGCACGTCAACGGTTCGATTAAGTCAGCCGGCGATTTTACAGGTACGGGTTCTTTTCGGGTCGACGCGCCCGGGGGCGGTTGGCCGTCAACGCTTCTGATCGGTAAAGGATACGATTTGAGTAAGGGTGATTTTACAAAGATCGGTGTGACGGGAGGCATTGATTATTCAGCCAGCGGCATTTGGATGTACGGAACTACTGGTTTTGTCGGCATCGGGACGGACTCTCCCAGGGAGAAGCTTTCGGTAAACGGAAGTATCCGGGCGCGGGAAATTAAGGTTGAAAGCGTTAACTGGCCTGATTATGTTTTCGAACCGGATCACGCCAGGTTATCGCTTACCGAATTGGCTGAATACATCAATACCAACAGGCACTTACCGGAGATTCCATCTGCCGGAGAGGTGGAACGGGATGGACTAAGTTTGGGAGATATGAATTCCAGGCTCTTGAAAAAGATCGAGGAATTGACGCTTTATCTGATCGAAAAGGACAAGGAGTTGAGTGGGTTAAAAGTTGCTTTAAAACAAAAGGACGAGGAAACGGAATCCTGGAAGGCATCAGTGGAAATTCGCCTGAGGGAACTGGCCAGTAAGGCCCAATAATAGCTTCATTAAATGGACATTGATATCGTGGTAGTATTAATAATATTCTTGCGTTGACTCTCGCCGGCCTGTGCTTTTGGTCTGAATTCCGGGAGTTAATTTTTCGCTTACAAGATCAGGTGAGTGCCAGGGGCCGGATACAGCTCATGATTATTTCAGCGGATCCTACTGGTATGCGCATATATGTTCACGGATTTTATGCTATATAATTTTATAAGAAAATTGGGGACGACCGACTTTCTGATTAACTCCAGGACGACAGGTACGCCGCCTGCATTTGCAAAAAAGCTGAATTTATCGAAAGAACACTTTATCATTATTTGGATATCATGCGGTAGCTGGATGCACCGATTTGTTATTGTAAGCGCAGGAAGAGCTATTACTATAGCGAGGAAGGTTGCTTTTCCAGGGTTTAAGAAGGCGGCAAGTCCGCCGAGCTGGCACGCCTGACTGAAGGATTGATGTACGGCTAATGGCGTATGTTTTAACGAGCTAGGTTTTGCTCACTGCCAGTTAGTGGCAGTAGGGACAGGTAAGTTTGCGTTTTGAATTATCAAGCTGTAAAGTGATACGATCTGCGGGGAGTCAAATGGACTGTGTCAGTAATTCACTAATAGCGTGTTACTAAATTTAAAAATTATGCAAAAACTAATTTTACTGTTACTTGCCTGTTTTTTCTGCAACTGCTTATTGGCGCAAACTAATTGGTTTCCTCCAAGTGGCGCCGTAGGGATTGGAACGACGACGCCGGCAAATAATTCGCTGTTGCAGCTAAGTGGCGGGGGCCTGGCAATCGGGGAACATTCCGGAAATTCGGACGCCTCCTTGCATATTTCGCGCAGCTATGGAGGCTTTGACCGTTTGACGCAATT
This sequence comes from Hufsiella arboris, assembly GCF_009834875.1. Lineage (GTDB taxonomy): Bacteria > Bacteroidota > Bacteroidia > Sphingobacteriales > Sphingobacteriaceae > Hufsiella_A > Hufsiella_A arboris. The sequence goes on from NZ_WVHT01000002.1 coordinate 363,210, forward strand.
TCACCCGGTCGGCCCCAGTAAGCCCGGATTGAACTTGCTGGGATACTCGGATCCCACAGGAACAGTTGGCTGGTGGTCATGGGGAGCGTTGGCAAACTCGGGAACCTGGGCGTTTCAACCGACTTCTTCCTTTGGCGGCAACACCGGCTTGTTTATTACGCGCAGCGGAAACCTGGGCTTAGCTACGCAGGCGCCTGGATCAAAGTTTACCATACGTGGGATAAGTTCGGGCCTGAGTTTCGAACCGGGGGACGGTCATGATTATTTTGGTACGATTTCTTTTAACCGGGAGGCGGTTGGGGGAGCGATCTTTGATCCGAATGGAAGTGCTTTCCAGATTAATAATGGCGGGACTGATAAAAATTTGCACTTCCAGGTGTATAATGGTGTTGGAGCCCAGATTGATCCGGATGCACTGGTTATTTCAGGAGTAAACGGCAATGTCGGGATCGGGGAACGCAATCCTTTAAACAAGCTGGATGTAAAGGGCACTATTCACAGCCAGGTTGTCCGTGTGGATATGACAGGCTGGAGCGATGATGTATTTGCAGAGGATTATGAAAGAAGGAAACTTGCCGATGTGGAGCGATATATTCATGAAAACGGACATCTGCCGGAGATTCCATCCGAAGCAGAAGTTAAGGATAAAGGGATCGATCTGGGGGATATGAATGCCCGGTTACTGAAGAAAATAGAAGAGTTGACCTTATATGTTATTGAGCTTGAAAAAGATTTATCCAGACTGAAAAACAGTGTAAATGAAAAAAAATAGGAGGCACGCCGGATTGGGTTATGAGTTACCAATCCGGGCTTTTGCGATGATAATCGCTGCTGTTAATTTTTTGGTGTTTTTGAGTTGCCCGGCAAGGGCGCAGGTAAGTAGCTACCAGTTTGAAGAAAACGTGCTGGCGCCCGGGCCCGGCACTTCTGTGATTTCAGATGTAACGGCCAGTGGCGGTTCAGCTTTTAAAAGGCTGTCCGGGGCAGGTACCAATACGTTTTGGTTCGGACCATATGCGCATCTGAAAGGCGGCAGTTATGTGCTGAATGTCCGGCTAAAGGTGCAGTCAAATAGTTCGCCGGATTATTTGTTCACAATTGATATAGTAAGCAGCCTTGGAGGTGCTATGTACGGTCATCTGTATATCACGCCTAATATGTTCGCCAATCCGGATACCTGGCAAGTGTTCAGTATTCCGTTTTCAATACCCGATAATATAGAAAACCTGGAAATAAGGGGCGTGGGTTTTATAGGTGGAATTACTGATGCATCTATGGATTATGTGCAGGTTGTTCCAGGTGATTCCAGGGGCTTTTATTCTGATGATTTTACTATTACGGGACTTGGGAATGTGGGGATCGGCACCTCAGTGCCGAAAGAAAAGCTGTCGGTTAACGGGCGGATTCGCGCCAGAGAGGTTAAGGTAGAGGTAGAGAACTGGCCGGATTATGTCTTTGGGGACGACTACAAAAAATTACCGCTGGAAGATTTGCAGTCTTATATTTTGAAGAATAAGCATTTGCCGGAGGTTCCTTCCGCCGGTAATATAAGCGCTGAAGGAATTGATCTGGGGGCAATGAATGCGGTGCTCCTGAAAAAGATTGAGGAGCTTGCGCTGTACCTGATAGAAAAAGAGCAGGAAATTAAGGAATTGAAGGATCAGCGAAATTCTGACCAGGTTTGGAAAAGGGATGCTGAAAAGAGGTTGTCAGATTTGGAAAAAAAGATTGATAAGCAGTAGGTATTTGACTGTCAGAAATCGCCGTTTCCCCATCATTTATATACTAGCACAACCGCTTGTTAACCAATTTGAAGACTGCAAACAGGTTGCGTATAAGGTTCTAAATTTTACGAAAATTTCAATAGTTCAATTATGATACGTCATCGCAAATCCTCGTCTTTACTTCGAGTTCTGCCGCTCATTTTAGTGTTTGTATGCTTTATCTCCTTTAGCGGGAAAGCCCAGACAGATATTGTTAGCGGTCCGAATGTCTGGCCGGTAAATTATGCCTACGTGGGAACCCTGAGTTATGATGAAGGTAATAGCGCCAATTGTCAAAAGCTTAAGATCGAGGTCCTCGGCGGAAGTTGGGGCTTTGATTATATCGGTAAACTACTTTTTATGCAGCCAATCGCGGCGGATTGTCTGTCAACCAAATTACGGAAGGCGGGAATGGACTGGGGTTTTCAAATCTGAAGGTTTATAAGAACGGAACTGATATTAACTTTTACCTATATATTCCATCGTCGTCTGCGTATTGGTCGATCAGTGTCAATTCATATCTGCTGGGAGGTTTGATTTTGCCAGGCCACCAGGTGACTGTTTCGGCTTCAGCCGATGCCCCTTCCGGTACGGACATCACTTCATCGGTTATTTACTGGCCAATGATGCTGACATCAGGTCGAATATTCCATTCAAGCATAAGTCTTCCGCGGAGAAGTTGAGCAGTATCACCAGATTGCCGGAAGCTTTTTGTGCCAAAAGTAGTCTCTCGCAGAAAAATACCCGGTGCCGATCAATAGAGTGAAGTATGGCCCTCAAACTTACTGGGTAGGATAACCCAATCCTTAAAAATATTTTCAAAAATATTACTCACTGCCATCTATTTGCAGTGGGGGTTTTTACTATTGCCGCCTGAATTTAAAGAATAAAGATTATGGGAAAATGTCCGTTGCGGCTACCAAAATTTATTTGGTGCGGGTTAGTTTATTTATTGGTACATACTTATTCATTTGCGCAAACGAATACGTTAACGCCTCAAATCATACCGCCGACGCCCGACGGAGCGTTGTTAGCAAGATACGCTGAAGTCCCCGTAGATCACAGTACTGGGGTTCCAAAGATTGAAATACCGATATATACGCTTAAATCCGGAAGCCTGACATTACCAATTTCATTGTCATTCCACGCAGGGGGAATTAAAGTAAAGGACTTTGCTAGCGAAGTAGGCTTAGGTTGGGTGCTTAATGCAGGCGGAATGATCAGCCGAACGATTTTAGGTAATCCTGATGACCGTCCGGCGGTGAATGTAGCCTCTCCGTTTAAGACTAAGGACGAAATTTGGAATATGCTTTCTGCTGCGACGACGGTGTCTGCTAAGCTCAATTTGAAAGATCAGTTGGATGGAATGTACGTTGGACAGTACGAAATGCAGTCGGACAGGTATAGTTATAACTTCGACGGGCACACAGGCATTTTCAGATATGATTTTTTAAGTAACGCAGTTAGAACCATCCCTTATGCGCCCTTAAGTATTTCTTCTTCCGGTACATCTCCAAACACCATATACCAAATAATTGACGAAAGTGGAAAGACATACGATTTTTCAAGCTGCGAATATTCGGACGGTTATATAACTGGCTGGCGGCTAAAAACCATCACTTCATCGGACGGTGGAAGTAAAATAGATTTTTTTTATTCCCAGGGAAAGACAATCCATGAGATGAATGTTTCGCCGACAATTGTCAGTGGAAAAAGATGGATAACAACAAACAACAATGCTCCGAACAGCGAGAATTACACGGATGTAAAGAACAATATGAAGGTTGTCACACATAGTCCGTTACAACTTGACAGTATCGTTACATCAAACGCAGTTGTTATTTTAAAATATTTGGACGATCGGCTGGATGCTGGGGGTAAAAGACTCAACAATATTCTAATTGTTGACAAAAGCACCCGAAAAACACTACAGAAGATTGTTTTGGAGCAATCTTATTTTGGTAATAATTCGACACCCAATCGAGTGGATAGCCGCCTAAAATTAAATAAAGTAAATATTTATGGATCGACGTTAGAAGCTCCGTTGCAATACTCGTTTTATTACAATGAAAGTATGACGATACCCTTTTACAATGCTTATGATTCATCCATCGGAAACACGACGGGACGCTTCGGTTTCGGCGAAGACTATTGGGGTTACTATAATGGTGGCAACAGCGCGTTCCCATCAGAATATATGTCATTTCTTCAGGGATCGCAAGTTAATATTTACGGTGGCAGCAGAAACTCCAATCCAGCAACACTGCAGGCTTACAACATAAGGGAAATCCGTTATCCAACCGGAGGGCGTGTAGCATTTGAATTTTCTCCAAACGGTTTGAGTTCTGGAAATTACTACCGGTATCCAACGACCTATCCAAATGCTATTGGTGGCCTCAAGGTGGATAAAATCACCATGTATGACGAAAATAATAATGTAGCTTCAAAAAAAAGCTACGAATATAACAGTATCGTTGCTCAGGATATTGATAAATATCAATTTTATTACGAGCAGCCAGTAACTCATATAGTTGAGGGCACATCCTTCCCGGGAACTATAATGGAGCAGCGCTATAGTTTTTTAGACAATTCGACAAAAAAAATACTAATTGCTAACTCTTTATATTCACTCGGTCAGTCTAATGGAGCGTCATGTATTTATACACGGGTAACCGAGTATTTCGGAGATAAATCGAACAGTATCGGTAAAAATGTTTATGAATATGAGCCACCGACGCCATACGGAATCTTGGGAGAAGCGTTAAGTAAACCGCAGTATTTAACCGCGGCACAATATGACCATGGGACGTTTTCTCCTCTGTTGTCTTCTTTGGAGACTTATCGTTTTGTACCCACCAATGGTGATTATGTAATCGGCAAGCGGGTTAAAAATAAATATACAACATATCATGCTGCTTCATTTAATACGGGCATCCAAGTGGCTAGGACAAAGGACTATATTCACGAGGGGAACGGTATATGGCTTTACCCCAATAATTATACTGATTTAGATTCATACATCCATGAGTTTGAATATGATAACACATCGGGGTTTGAAGATATCCGGTTACTGGATAGTGTAATAACTACAGAATTTACTGCATCAGGGCAAGAAATAAATGAGTATACTACCTATCAATATTTAAACCAGACACATCTTCAACCGACTTCGTTTTCTGTTAAAAATAGCAGGAATGAGATTTACACGACTGTTTATAAATACCCTCATGATTTCGCCGGGCAACAACCATATTCAAATATGGTCAATGTATACCATGATTGGACGAAAGTGGTTCAAGAAGACCAATATAAAAATGGACAAATATTAAAAACAGCAAAAACCGATTATGCTAGTTGGAATAGCAATAATAAGTCAATATTTCCGCAGCTCGTTAATTTTTCAAACGGAAGCATAGCAGAACCAAGAATTAAATACCTCGGCTATTCATCTACGGGTAACGTTCTGAGCGTCTCGAAATTAAACGGTGCTCCATTGAGTTATTTATGGGGTTATAAAGACAGCTATCCGGTTGCCGAAGCGGCTAATGCGGCAGCCAATGAAATCATGCATTTTAATTTCGAGGAGCAATCGGATTTTACGGGAGTATCACTGGATAACACACATGTTCACACAGGTAAATATGCCGGCAAACTGGTCAATACGAATTCTGTTGCCGGACAGGAGAAAACAGTGGTGTCCAATAGATGGATAGAGATCGGACAAAGCAGCGTGAGTCGCCGGTTCAAGTATTCGGGCTGGGTTTATAGTACGGGTCCAAGCACGCAGATATTCTTATTTATGCGGAATCCGGGCATGAACGGAGATCAGTGGGCGATGGTGGACAATGTTGACAATTATACGACGGGGAAATGGGTGTTTATGGAAAAGGAGTTTGATGTTCCCGCCGGAATTACGGGACTGAACCTGCGTATTGACAATAACGATCCGGGAACCGTGTGGTTCGACGATCTGCGGTTGTATCCGGCCGGTGCCCAAATGACGACCTATACGTATGAACCGCTGGTTGGCATGACCAGTATGTCGGATGCCAAGAACCAGGTGACGTATTATGAGTACGACGGCTTTCAGCGGTTGCGGACAGTCAGGGACCAGAATCAGAATATCCTCAAGCAGATCTGTTATGACTATGCCGGTCAGCAAACTGATTGCTTCAGTGTACCGCCAGTCACCCCGCCGCCGGGAACTATCTATGCGCGTATATCTTATGAGAATGAATCGTCTAATTTACGCTGGACGCGGGTTGACGTTGTGGTCAGTTTTTATTCGGATGCTGCCTGTAGTCAACCGATCAGTGTTTCTAATCTGAATGTCAGCTATAATAAAATTCAGCAGTATGGAGGAAGTGGAACTACTTCATATACGGTCGGTTGTAACGGCTATTCCACTGTGTTACAATCCCAGGCTTTGATCCAGCAGAACGATCCGAACGGCAACATGGTCAGTTCCTACTATTATTCTTTAACTCCAGGCGCAGGTTACCAGATTCCTTAATATGAGAAAGATCCTTATCACGTTTCAGATTGCTGGTTGTTTACTGGCAATCTCCAAGAATAGTTTGGCCCAGTTTACGGCCGATGCTTATGACAAAAGCGCTTCAAGTGGCTTGTCGGGTAACCTGGATGTAACGGCCGGCAGGAGTATCACGCTATCTCCGGGCTTTAGCACCAATGGTTTTACGTTTTCGGCACGCATTGTTCCACTGGTAGCCAACTGCGTGCCGCTTGCTTCCAGTGTGAGTACGAATATGAACCGGATTGTAACCTGGGTGCCTCAAACGGAAATTACGGTGGCTTCGCAATTGCCATCAAAAAGTGTTTGCGAGGTAATGCAATCTGTGCAATACCTGGACGGGCTGGGCAGGCTCATTCAAACGGTCCGGGTGAAAGGGAATGCCGACGCCAGCCGGGATGTTGTAACACCGGCTGCATATGACCAGTACGGTCGCGAAGTTTTGAAATACCTGCCGTATGCTAGTGGAAGTAACGATGGTAGCTTTAAGTCTTCGGCTGTTAGTTTACAGCAAGCTTATTATAATACGCCAACCGCAGGTGTTTCGCCAGTATCGGGAGCATATGCAGAAACGCAGTTTGAGGCTTCTCCGCTGAACCGGGTATTGAAGCAGGGGGCTCCGGGGGCATTGTGGCAGATCGGACAGAATCATGCGGTACAGCAGGCCTATGAAGGAAACACGGCAGGAGAAGTAAACAAATGGATGGTATCGGGAAATGGGGCCGCAGTGAGCGGGCAATATACCGCAGCTACACTTTATAAAACACGGACGATCGATGAAAATCAGCATGAATCGATCGAATATAAGGATATGCAGGGAAAAGTGATCTTAAAAAAGGTTCAGGTTGACGGCTCTACTTATGCGAGCACTTATTATGTATACGATGATTTGGATAACCTGGTTTTTGTGATTCCACCAAAAGTAACGGTTGCTGCTTTTGATGAGAATACGACGGAGTTCACGTCATTAATGTATGGTTACCGATATGACGGCCGGAACCGGTTAGTTAGAAAGAAGCTACCGGGTAAGGGCTGGGAGAGCCTGGTATATAATGCGTTGGACCAGGTAGTTGCCACCCAGGATGCGGTGCAGGCAGCATCTCAGAAATATACCTTTATCAAATACGACGGACAGGGCCGGGTGATCCAGAGCGGTGAGGTATCCGATGCTCGGACGGCCGATGTGATTGCCGCAGCGCTTGTAAATCAGGAAAAGAATTTCGAGAGCCGGGATAACAGTACGGAAGGCTATACGCAGGAGAGCTGGCCGGGAAGCTGGAACAAGCTGTACACGGTAAATTACTACGATGACTACAGTTTTCCTGGTAAGCCGTATTCATCTACGGCAACGGAGATCAGCAGCCGGACGACGGGTCTGCTAACAGGTAGCAAGGTGCGCAACCTGCAAACGGGGGTGATGCTGTGGACGGTGAATTTCTACAATGAAGAAGGAAGGTTACGGGAGAGTGTGGTACAGAATAATGTAGGCGGAGCCGATAGGTATGTGAGTGTATATAATAAGATTACCGGCCAGCTAACCCAGACGACCCGTACGCATAGCAGCAGTTCGGTGGCGGGCCTGGCTATCACCACGCAGAATAAGTACGACCACATGGGCCGTCTGAAACAGAGCTTCCAGCAGACAGGGGCGACCGGGGAAAATGTGCTGGTTTCACAGTTGGAATACAATGACATCGGGCAGTTATGGCACAAAGGTTTGCATAACAATCAGCAGACGATCACTTACAGTTACAATGAACGGGGTTGGCTGAATGCTTCCAGTTCACCGCTGTTCAGCGAGCAGTTGCGCTATGGTAACCCGGCACATGGTGCGGCGGCGCAGTACAACGGAAACATCTCCGAGCAGGAATATACGGCGCCTATCAGTGGCAGCCAGTATGTAACCTACAGTTATGACGCGATGAACCGCTTGACCGGCGGCAATTCGAGTGCCGGTTACAGTGAAACGGGAATCAGCTATGACTTAAATGGAAATATGCTGTCGCTGACACGCCAGGGTAAGGGGACGATCAACTATCCTGCCTACATTGGCAACAGGCTGATGGAAGTTAGCGGGTACAAAGCTGGCACATTTGGCTATGATCTGAACGGAAACAAGAATGCGGAAGCAACGACGATGGCCGGCCAATCGAAGAATCTGTCGATCGGTTATAACTTCCTGAACCTTCCGGAAACGATCAGCGGTACAAGCAATATTACGTATACCTACGATGCAACGGGCAGGAAGCTGAGGAAAGTAAGCGCCACAACAGGGACGACAACCGACTATGTAGACGGTATCCAGTACAATAACAACACACTCGATTTTGTAAAAACCTCAGAAGGTAGAGCGATCAGCAGCAGCGGCAACTTTAGCAATTATGAGTATACCTTAACGGATCATTTGGGCAATAACAGGGTGATGTTTGATACGGGCAGCGGCAGTATTGTGAAGCGTGGTGAAGCGGATTATTATCCGTTTGGTTTGAACGTCGAACGGCAGGTAAACGCGGGAAATAAGTACCTTTACAATCAGAAGGAGATTCAGGAGGAGCTAACAGAGTACGATTACGGGGCGAGGTTCTATGATCCGGTAATTGCCCGGTGGACAAGTGTTGATCCATTAGCCGAAATTAATAGACGGTGGTCGCCTTATAATTACGGGAAGAATAACCCCATTAGAAATATTGATCCTGATGGCATGGCGGTTGTAGAAACAGCGCGGGGGACAATGTATACTGGTGATGATGTCATCGCAAAGTTTAAAGACTTAAAAGCACAATTGTCAGATAAAGAACCTGATGATAATTCAGAGGAGCCTAAAGGGCCAACTTGGTCATCTAAATACGGATTTCATGTTCATCAACATGCGAATAGAGTAGGATTGTATAGAGGTATAAATAATTCTAACGATCCAGAATTGACGACAGAACTGGATGAGTTAAATGCAGGAACAGAATATGCAGATAGCGATCCGTTCCAAACTGGTGATAATTCTTATCGACATGCCATGCGAAATAAAAGTCAAACTGTTGCTCAAGCTAAGAGTGAAGCAGATGCTTTTGTACGGAAACAATTTGCATTGGCTAAGAAATTAAAAGCAGAAGGAAAAATCGTCGAAGCATATTATCAATTTGCTATAGGCCTACACACCTTGCAGGATGCAACGTCGCCTGCCCATGCTGGTTTTCAAGAGTGGTCAGATCACCCATCTGCCACACAAATATTTAATCATGTTACACAAGAGTTGTTCTACCCTGGCGAAAACAGTAACCTGCAAAAAATTACTAATCAATATTTGGATTGGTTTCAAAAAAGTAATGCCCCTTTGCCATCGGGCAATTTATTTGATGGAATAAAACACGATTAATTATGAAAGGATTACTGGTACTGCTAATTATGTATTCGATTGTTATTATTTTATCAATTGCAGTAAGACGCTTGACGATCGGTTTAAAATCCAAGTGGGTGTATATAATTTTACCAATTTATATTATCATTATAACTATCTATATAGATCTTATGAATTGGCTTACTAACTATTTTAGAGACAAAAAAATTTACTTGGATATGGGGCATGCGAATATAGGTATACTCATATTAGGTTTAATCAGTTATGTTACGGTACTGTTCTTTATTATAAATATTATATATAAAAGGTACAGAAAACGGCCTATGGCATAGAAAGACAAGCCCGGCCATGCGGGGCTTGTCTTTCTATGCCAAGTTAAGAGCTTTAAGTGCATTTGACAAATGTGATGACGGTTTTTAGATGGTAAAGCACCCACTTTAACTTATTAAGGAATTGGAGTATTAAGCACTCTACGAGAAGCAAGACTCGGCCAATAAAGACTAACAATAGGCATTTAACTGCTGATGTGAAGAAACTGAAAAGCGCTGTCAACCTTATATTAGTACAAGTTCGCAGCATCAGGCCAGCATCGCTCTGTTGAAATTGCAGGATACATTCATTATAACGTACTAGTTGTTATAAGGGTCAACCACTTCATAAAATTAACCAATTCTCGATAGGGCTGCTTGCATGCTCACTGAAATGAATTAAATGGTTTTTCATTCGAATTTCAGATTGAGATTTAAGCTAGTTACAGCCTATTTAATTAGCAGGGGTTCGCCACGTTTTACTAAATGCCGGAATAATTTTGTATTAAAAATACGTGATTAAACATTCACTTATAAAAACACCCCCTTAATTTAGGGTGTTTTCACCCTGATAAATTGGGTGATTTTTTGTGAAAAAGTGTGAAACTTTGAGAATATTTTCACGTATTCTTGTTTCCCGATTTTTGCTGATCCTTCCGTATCGTTCCGTTTAGAAAGTTTTTTTGCGTTAAATTATTGATTGGTTGATGATTAAAGCCTCGGCTCTGTACCTGGTTATCGTGATTTCTTTTATGCTGACACTGATCCTGTCTTCAATTATCGCTGCTGCTTTTTATTTCCGGTTGCGTTCTCAGCAGGATATCCGCTATGTGCGCCTGGCTGCCAACCTGCATTCGGCGGTTGCTTTGGTGACTTCCTCGGATTTTAAAGAGGATTCGCTTGGAACTGGGCTTGATCTTTTTGACAGAGGTGCTGACAGTATTTGGGTGGCTAAAAATGCCTGGGGGGTGTTTGATCTGGCGGCGGTCAAATCATTTCAGCAGCGGGACACGCTGCAACGTGTTTTTTTATTGGGAAGAAAGCCAAACGCGGGACAGGTTCTGTACCTGGCAGATGAAAATCGTCCGCTCTCGGTGAGCGGGGATACCCGTATTACGGGCGAGGCATTGTTGCCGAAGTCGGGCATCCGGCAGGCTTATGTGGAGGGCCGCCCTTTTTCGGGTAAAAATCCGGTGGAGGGGAGGATCAGGGAAAGTAAACCGGAGCTGCCGCCCCTTCAGGCAGAGATGCTTAAACGGGTGGAACGTTTGTTTTTGTTAAAGGGTAACAAGTTTACCGGGAGGGATTCGGTTTTAAATTCGTTTTTTCAGGATGCCAGGGTTTTACAGTTTGACAAAGACCGGCCGTTTCCCCGCGGCTTCTCGGCACAGGGAAGGCTAATCCTGGTTTCTGATACGGTGCTGCATGTCGACAGGGATGCCCGCCTGGAAAATGTGATTTTGATAGCTCCAGCAGTGGTGATAGAGGGGGGATTTCGAGGCTCTGCGCAGTTTTTTGTAAAAGATTCGCTGGTGACGGGTGCGGGATGTGTGTTTGATTACCCTTCGGCATTTGTTCTTTACAAGGATACGGAACGACTGCCCCAGCCCAAGCTGGAGCTGGGCCGTAATTCAGTGTTCAATGGTCTTTTGGTTTCTTATGAGAAGAAACATTCGGAACTGCAGACGCTGATATCGCTCGGTAAGGGTTCGCTGGTTCGTGGAGAGGTTTATGCAACGGGATTTCTTAAGATGGAAAAACCGCTGGAGGTGGACGGCCAGTTGACCTGCCGTCGCTTTTTGATTCAGACGCCGTCTACGCTCTATGAAAATTATTTGTTGGATGTGGTGCTGAACCGCCGGAAACTGAGCGCTTTTTATTTGTCATCCGCCCTGCTGGCGCCGGATGGTTCGACCGGGATTGCTAAATGGCTAAACTGAGTTACTGTGATGAGATATTCTTTTGACTTAAAAATTCTGATGCGGTCACCGCGGCGTTTGTCAGCTTCGACTATTGTGGAAGTGGTGATTGCCATGGTGATTATGGTGACGGTGATGCTGGTGGCTGTTTCGTTGATTGGCCGCCTCAGTATTTCCGGGATTCCGCTGGTGCGGATCCGGGCCCAGGCTCAGGCTGAGACGCTGGCCAGCCAGGATGCGGGGGATGGAAAAACTGGGGAATCCTCCTGGGATATAGGTGGGTTACGTTATATCAGGAAGGTGAGTTTATATAAAGACTATACTGACCTGCGCAGGATTCAGGTGGAGGCTTTTCAGAATGGTGTGCAACTGTGCCTGGTTTCAAGGCTCGTAAAGGTCGGGGATGAGAAAAATCTGTAAAGGAAAGGTAAGGGCCTTTACGCTGTTTGAACTGACGGTGGCAATGCTGCTGACGGCCATTGTTACAGCATTGGCTTATTCGGCTTACCGGTATGTGGGTAAAGCGTACCTGGAGTTTAACAGAAAAGGGCATGATGCCGCTGAACTATTGGTGACCAATAAACAGCTCGTTTATGATCTCAACAGGGCGACTGCAGCAAGGCTGACGGATGAGGATCTGATTTTGCGCGATGCTTCTGGTGAGATTTCTTACCGGGTCATGGACAGCTTGCTGATCCGTAAGCAGTATGATTTGCGGGAGGACACTTTATGCAGGTCAGCCAGCCGGCTGCTGGGGCGGTTCGGCGGCAAAGATGTTTCAGCCGGACTAACAGATGTATTGGTCGTTCCTGTGTCGGTATCGGGATATGAAGTGCCTTTTTCGCTGACGAAGGACTACAGCGCGGAAGAATTAATGAATATGGATCATACGAATAATTTTTAAGATGGCGACAATCGATTGGTCGGAATACGGCCTTAAAACCAAGAAGGCTAAGGATAGCTCGCTGACTTCGTTGGTAAAACTGATGAATCGCGAGATAAGTTTTGGGAGCAAGGGACTGCCTGATAAGAAAAAAGAGGCGTTCTACCTGGAGCTGAGTACGCTGTTGTTGTCTGGTATTGATTTACGTTCGGCCCTGAATCTGATTTTAGTGGATCAGCGGAAGCCGGCTGACAGGCAGGTTTTCCAGCAGGTTGCCGACTCGGTTATCTCGGGAACTTCGCTTTCTGAGGCTTTGCGTTTATCGGGTAAATTTAGTGATTATGAATTTTTTAGCATCCGGATCGGCGAGGAAACGGGCAAATTGGGTAAGATTTTAACGGATCTGGGCGCGTATTATAAGAGCAGGATCCAGCAGAAGCGTAAAATAGTCGGGGCAATTACTTACCCAGTGATCGTGATGTGTACGTCGCTGGCGGCGGTGTTTTTTATGATCAAGTTTGTGGTTCCGATGTTCGCGGGGGTATTTTTGCGGTTTGGCGGGAAGCTTCCGTACCTAACGAGCGTAATTATCGGTATTTCTTCGTTTTTCGACCAGTATTTTTATCTCATGCTGCTCCTGGTGGCCTTGTGTATTTTTTCGATAATGCTGAATCGGCGGAAAACCTGGTTTCGCCGGCTGATGTCTTCAGCGGTATTGAAAATACCGGTCGCGGGCGATATTATCCAAAAGGTTTACCTGGCGCGTTTTGCCAATACGATGAGTTTACTTGTAAGCACCAGCACGCCTTTATTGCAATCGATTTCGCTGGTGCGCAAGATGATAAGCTTTTACCCGGTGCAGACTTCTCTGGCTGTGGTTGAGCAGGATATCTTACGGGGAGAATCACTGCACGCGAGCCTGTCGAAGTTTAGCTTTTACCCGGATAAGCTGGTGCAGTTGGTTAAAGTGGGCGAGGAGGTTAACCGGCTGGATTATTTTTTTGAGAAACTGGCCGTTCAATATACCGATGAGGTAGAATACCGTACCAATACGATCAGCAGTGTGCTCGAGCCGCTGATCATCATTTTTTTGGGACTCATTGTCGGCGTGATCCTGATTGCGATGTATCTGCCGATGTTTCAGTTAAGTAATAGTTTCTAATCAGTCAATATGTAAAAAGATAACGCTCTCACTAAACCTTAAAATAACCTATTTCCTTATGTCACAACGTCTTATTAAACGCATTGAAGCGGTTGATTTTCTTATCAGCGCTAGAAAAACGGGTACGCCTACATCTTTTGCCCGCAGATTGAATATTTCTGAAAGAGCTCTTTACCGCCTTTTGGAAGAAATGAAGGAGCTGGGTGCCCCGATCAGCTACTGTAAACTCAGGCGCAGTTATTATTATACGGAGGAGGGCCGTTTTTATGCTGGCTTTAAAAAGAGTGTTTCGCCGGTTCGCTCGTATGCGACGGAACTGCCGGTTATTTCCCAGGAGCCGGTATTTTATGAAAGCATGGCCTGATATTATTATGCCTATCAATACTTCTTTTCCAAAACTCATTTCTTAGCTAATTATTTATGAAAAAAATTCTTGCAATGATATTGTTGCTGGCAGGACCGTTTTGCCTGTTTGCCCAGAACAAGTTTCCTCCTACGGGCTATACGGGCATCGGCACGGATAGCCCGATAAATGGGCTTCATTTGGTCAGTAGTGATTCTGAGTCGGGTGGTTCTTTCCGGTTTGGTTTTAGTGGCGCCAAAGATGCGGTGCTTTCCTACGGATGGGACGGGGTCTCCCAGGATGCGCTCCGTTTGAGCCAATATACCCATAATAGTTTTGCCGGACGTGCCGATTTGCTTTATATCGCCTCTTCAAATGGTTATATGGGACTTGGCACTAATGCTCCGCAGTCGAGGTTGTCCATTGCGACAGGTGTGCTTTCGGGGATAGCTAACGAAGTTTTTAGTGCGCTTGACGTTGGCCCGCAATACGGTGCCGGGCATTTTGGTAATGGCGCAGCAATCTATCTGAAATCGGCTACAAATGAGGGAATTCAGCCGGTTGCGGGTTTGTGGAGTTCTTTACGGGACGGCGGCAATGGCCAGGGTACCTATGCTGGGGCGCTTGTATTCGGAACCAAGTCAAATGAAACGGCGGGTGTTACCGAGAAAATGCGTATTCGTGAAAACGGCGATGTGGGAATTGGGACCCAGTCACCCGATGCAAAGTTAACTGTCAAAGGACGTATACATAGCGAGGAAGTGAAGGTAGATCTGAGCGTTCCCGCGCCGGACTATGTGTTTGATGCGGATTATTCACTGGCTTCCTTAACGGAGCTGCATAATTATATCAGGGAACACAGGCATCTGCCGGAGATTCCTTCAGCCGGGGAAATAGCGGAGAAAGGGCTTGAATTGGGTGATATGAATATGCGGCTTTTAAAGAAGATCGAGGAACTGACGCTGTACCTGCTTGAAAAAGACGAAAAAATTGAGCGGCTTCAAAAGCGTCTCTCATCAATTGAAACAAAACTTAACATGAAAACAATTAAATGAAAAGAACGCTGATTTTCTCATTGCTGCTTGCAAGCGGCCGGCTGGCTTTCGGCCAGGATGCTGTTTATAACCGGATTAGTATTTCTGACCTGGAAAAGTCTGGTGGGGCGGCGACGGTTTATGGCTGGGGCAACGCAGCCAGTAATCTTTTGGATCCAAGGCCATATTATTCTCCTGGTGCTCCGCCTTTTATGATTAACCATCATACAGGGTTGACTTTGTCTGCACATTCCTTATACGGCGGAATACGGTTTTATAATCAGGGTTACCCAGGTGCCTATGACGCGGCAACGGGGGCGAACTTCGTAATGAGTATAACAGATGGCCGCGTGGGGATTGGGACTACGACACCGACGATTAAGTTACATGTGGTCGGGCAGGGTACTACTGCACGTTTTGAAAGCTCAGCTGGTGGAGCGGCAATCCAAATAGCCAATACCGGGAATGGACGTACCTGGGCTATTGGGGATTATGTAGAAATACCAGGATCTTTTTCTATCGGTTACAACATGACCAACAGTCGCTCAGGAATTCTGATAGACGGCGATGGTAATATTGGGATAGGCACGCAATCTCCTGATGCGAAACTGGCTGTCAGCGGACGCGTGCATGCGCAGGAGGTGAAGGTAGACGCGAACGTTCCCGCACCGGACTACGTGTTTGATAAGGATTATTCGCTGGGCTCCTTAACGGAGCTGCATAATTATATCAGGGAACACCGGCATTTGCCGGAGATTCCTTCAGCCGGGGAAATGGCGGAGAAAGGGCTTGAATTGGGTGATATGAACCTGCGGTTATTGAAGAAGATCGAGGAATTGACCTTGTATATTATAGAATTGGATAAGGACAAGCGGGAGACGGAAGATCGTAATCAAAAACGCCTGCTGGAGCTTACCCAGGTTGTCGAAACGCTGCAACAGGAAGTTGGTGAGTTAAAAAAACAATTTGTTAAATAATGAAAAAGCAATTTTTAATCCTGGCATGCGGTTTTTTTATCATCAAAATGTCCGTTGCACAAACTAACAGCTTTCCGCCTACCGGTAATGTGGGTGTGGGCACCCTGTCGCCCGGAGCTGCGTTGACGATTTATAATTCGACTCCTGTATTGCAGATATTTGATCATGAGATCAACCCTCAGGATGGTAGTTCCATGGGAAAACTTGCCTTTGGAAGGGGGGCGGAATTTGCATCGATTGACATTACCCGGTACCAGGGATCGTTCGATGATGTGACGGGTATGATCTTCCGGACGAGCTGGGCCACCGGTGCTGGTGGCGATGGAGCCAATTTGGAACGTATGCGAATCCAGTTCAATGGTAATGTAGGTATCGGCACATCCAATCCTACTGAACGGCTTTCCGTTAACGGCAAGATCCGGGCAAAGGAAATTCGGGTAGAGGCCTCACCCTGGCCGGATTACGTGTTCGGGCCGGAGCACATCTTGCCTTGTCTGCAGGACCTTGAAAAGTTTATTCAGACAAACCGGCGCTTGCCGGAGATACCTTCTGCTGCTGATGTATTAAGAGACGGTGTCGCCTTGGGTGAAATTAGTGCCTTGCTGTTAAAGAAGATCGAAGAGATGACCTTGTATATGATAGCAAAGGACAAACAATTGACTGCAGCGGCTACCGAAAACGGGCAGCTAAAAAGAAGGCTGGAACAGCTGGAAGCCAGGGTAGAGGCCTTGTCGGTTAATACACCGGTATGTCCGAAAGATTAACCGGTTAGCAACCTTTCAGCGTTTGAACCAATGATTTCTCGTTAAATTATTAAAGCCAGTGGATCAATTACAAAAGTCAGACACCCGGTGTGTCTTCGGCCTCGAACGGATCGCCGGAGCCGTTTGTCAGAATCTAAAGGACGTGTTTAAGGGCGGGCCTAGTGGGCTGTTTGGCTATGCCGGGTGCAATATTTGCACGGTCCTGGTGCCGGGTGGGTCCAAATGACCAGCTTTCAGTGAATGTTAAGATTCGTGCGAATGAAATTAAGGTAGAAACTGGCTGGCGGGACTATGTGTTCGAGCCGGGATATCCGTTGAAGCGGGTTGGAGAGGTGGCGGCATATATCCGTAATAATGGCCACTTGCCGGATGTTCCGGCTGCGCCGAGGTGGCTCGCCACGGGGGGTAATCGTGCGAAATTGAATAAGCTGCTTGTGCAGAAGATAGAGGAACTGACGCTGTATATGATGAAAAGTAGCAGATTGATGGCTTGAATACCAAGCTTAAGGGGCAGGAAGAAAAAATTAAGTAATGAAAAGTATCGGATAAAAATGAAATGCAAAAAGCTGGTAAAGACTTACCTGAAAAATAGTTTTTTAGGGGTGCTGATGTTTACAGGCTCCGGCGCGGTAGCGCAGACGCTCGGCAGCTCGGACGGGAGCAACCTGGAGATATCCTCGGTAGAAGGACTTGCCGGGCCTAATATGATGCGGCAAAAAAACTGGCTAGTACGCCGTGGCGCTGGCAGCGACTGGTTTACAACAGCTCTTCATGACGGAGTTAACGTGGATGCGTCGTTCGTAACGCCTGGCCTGGATACCCGTACATGGTGGGAGCGCGATCCGAATCATGATATTCAGAGCTGGGGTAATGCAGCTAATACGTACCTGACACTGAAAGGCGGAAACCTGGGTCTGGGGACTGCTGATCCGCAGTCGATGTTTACTTTGAGGAAGTATGGTTCGGGTATCAGTATGAGTCCGGGGCTGAATCCTTATTTCGGCAGTTTCGGGTTGAACAGGGAGGTGAATACTGGGCAGATTTTCAATCCTGCGGGAAATGCTTTTCAGATTAATAACGGTGGGCCGGACAAGGATTTGCATATCCAGGTTTTTAATGGTTCAGGCGCCCTGGTAAATGGCGATGCGCTGGTAATTTCGGGCAGCACGGCCAATATCGGTATTGGCACGACGAGTCCTTCGGAGCGCCTGTCGGTCAATGGTAAGATCCGGGCGCGGGAGATCCGGGTGGAGGCTGCTCCCTGGCCGGATTATGTATTTGAGCAGGACCGAAAGCTTCCCTCACTCAGTGATCTGGAGCAGTTTATCCGGCTGAATAAGCATCTGCCGTCTGTCCCTTCGGCGGATGAAGTTGAAAAGGATGGAGTCGAATTGGGAAAAATGAATTCGGTGCTTCTGGAAAAAATTGAGGAGCTGACGTTATACCTGATTCAACAGGAAAAGAAAAGCGCGTCCCAGGCAGAATTGATCGGCCAGTTATCCGAGCGCCTGAAGAAGCTGGAAACGAAAAAATAGTAACGGATTTTAGAGAATTTTTTTCACTGCCATTTTTTGGCAGTGAGGGAATATAGCTTTGAAAAATTTAATATTCAGGGAGTTTGCCTACCGGTCGGTGTTTCTGTTGCCGGAGAGCGTTGATGTTGTGTTTAGTTTATTGCCTTTAACCTTTAATCACTATTTTTCATGAAATCAGTTTATTCTAAAAAATTGGATGCGTATACCTTGACCGAGATCCTGGTGGTCCTGGTAATTATCGGAATCCTGGTGTTGCTGGCGCTTCCTAATTTGTTGCCGCTGATTACCAAGGCAAAGAGCACAGAAGCCAAAGTGCAGCTGGAGCATGTCTATACGCTGGAACACAATTATTTCTTTGAAAAGTCCAAGTATTCTTCGGATCTGGCTGAACTGGGTTTTGTACAGGAGCCGTTGAGCTCGGATAGCAAGGACGGCCGGGCCAACTACCGGATTGAGATTATTCAGTCGGGTGCCGCTGCTTTTGTCGCCCGGGCGACGGCGGTGGCGGATTTTAACGGAAACGGGACGTTCAATGTCTGGCAGATCGATCAGGATAAGAATTTAAAGGAAGTAACGCCGGATTAATGCTTGTTTTTGTGCTGCTGGTGCTTTGCCTGATCTACATATTTTACCAGGACCTCCGGTACCGGGCGGTTTACTGGTGGACTTTTCCTTTGCTGCTGACTCTGATTCTGATAGCTCTGTTTAACACAGATGGGTTTGACGGCTGGTTGGAAGGCACTTTACTGAACCTGGCTTTTTTGGCCTTGCAGTTGCTGGTAGTGATGCTTTATTTTTCGTTGAAGGAACACCGCCTCGTTAATATTACGCAGGGGTATCTGGGCTTAGGCGACGTTCTCTTTCTCTTTTGCGCGGCGTGCTACCTTTCGCCGCTGGTTTTTTTCGCTTTTTATTTGGTAAGCCTGGTTTTTTGTATGGTAGTCGCGTTTTTGCTTTGGCTAAAGTCTTCAGAGGGCGTTAACCGGATTCCACTGGCAGGACTGCAGGCCGTGTTTCTAGCGCTATGCTTGCTGTTGGGTCGTTTTTGTGAACTGCCTGATTGGGTGAATGACCGGAACTTACAGTTGTTGTTTTTTTAACATGGGGGAACAGGATTTAGATTCGGCGGAGGTTCGCAATATTATTTCCCGGGAGCAGGCATGGCATTACCGTGTGATTCCTGTTGCGGTTTCCGGCCGGGAGTTGCTGTTTCTGGCAGACAGTTCTTGCGATTCAGAGGTTCTTGAGGCGGAGCTGGAGGTCCTGCTGGGAGGAAGAGTGAAAATTGATAAACGGGATCCGGAGGAGATTTCCGGATTGCTGTCACTGTATTATCCGCGTATGAATGCGGGGTATGATTTGCAGAAGATCGCGTTTACGCAGGAGGGAGGGGAGTTTTTGCATGACCTGATCCGGGAAGCCAAAGTGCTGAAAAGCAGTGATATTCATTTGGAAGTTTATAAACAGACTTGCCGGGTAAGAATCCGGATTGACGGAATGATGGTGGAACGGTATACGATCGCCAGGGAAGAATATCCGGCGATGGTGAATAAGCTTAAAATTATGTCCAGTCTGGATATCGCTGAAAAACGCTTGCCGCAGGATGGACGTATTCATTTTGATAACGGTGGCGACAGGTTTGATATCCGGGTGTCTGTGCTTCCCACGTTGCATGGCGAAAAGGTAGTGCTGCGTTTGCTGAACAATAATGCAGCGGATATTGACCTGGAGAAACTGGGCTTTTCGGGTTTTGACCTGGCTAATTATATGCAGGGAATAAAAAGGCCGAATGGAATTTTGCTGATTAGCGGTCCGACGGGTTCGGGGAAGACGACGACATTATATGCGACGCTGAAGTATCTTAACCGGGAGACCCGCAATATTCTGACTATTGAGGATCCGGTAGAGTATACTCTGGAGGGAATTAACCAGGTACAGCTAAAGGAAAGCATTGGGCTTAATTTTGCTTCGGCGCTTCGGACTTTTTTACGCCAGGACCCGGATGTGATTATGGTAGGTGAGATTCGTGATCCTGAGACGGCTAATATGGCGATCAGGGCGGCGCTGACGGGGCATTTGGTTTTATCGACGATTCACACGAATTCGGCCTGGGGAACGATCTCCAGGCTGAAGGATATGGGAATTCCTGGTTTTATGGTTGCCAATACACTTAATACGAGTGTCGCACAACGCCTGCTGCGTTTGCTGTGCCCGGATTGCAAACGGCAGGCTGCGTTTGATGAGTCTTTATATCCACGTCAGTTCCGGCCCTATTACCCGGTGGAAACGCATTTCCTGGCGGTGGGATGCCAAAAGTGTTTTAATACGGGATATAAAGGCCGCAAGGCAGTTTACGAGGTGATTCCGGTGGACCCGGAGCTGGCGGAAGTGATCAAGCAGGACCGGCTTGGGATTGAAGAGCTGCTGGCTGAACGTTCGATACGCACGCTGGCGCAGAATGCTTTTGAGCTTTTTGCAGCCGGCCAGACGACGATAGAAGAAATTTATCCATTATTATTTAATTATTGAGCAGGTGTACGTGAAGAGTTTACGAGTTGTTTACAACGCGATAATGTTAGTGATGCTGATGGGTTCGGTGGCTTTTGCCCAGGATGTAAGCCGGCAGGACAGGACCAAACAGGTGGAGGAGCGTTTGCGCAACCTGGCTGTTACGGTGCCGGGTTTGAACCAGAAGGTCCAGATGAATATGTCGGGTGCCTCGGCGCAGGAGTTTTTGCGCTCGCTGGCTAATGCCAATAATCTGAATATGAATATTGACCCGCAGCTGAATTTTAAGGTGTTTAACAGCTTTAGCAATGAGACGGCGCTGAATGTGTTGCTTTTCCTGGTGAAGGAATATGGCTTGGATATTAACCTGACCGGATCGATTATGTCTATTACCCGTGAGGCGTTGCCCCCGCCGGCGGTCGTGCCGGCCAGACCACTAGCGATCCGTTATCAGGCGGAGAGTAACGCGCTGAGCATGGAATTAACAAACGATACCCTGGGCCAGGTAGCTAAGAAGATATCACAGGTTTCGGGCAAAAATGTGGTGGTGCCGGCGGCTTTATTGAATAACAGGGTCAGCGGTTTTTTTACGGAGGCTCCCTTTGAAACGGCGATGGAGAAACTGGCTTATGCCAATGGTTTGAAACTGACGTTGACTAATGATCATATTTATCTTTTCCAGGCGCTGGGGGAAGGCGAGGAATTATATGTGACGGGTGACCGTAATACGGCAGTACGCAAAAGCGTCAAATTGGCTGCGCCGCAGCAGCAGGGAGCCGGGGGCTTTAATATCAGCAGCAGGAGTTTGCTGGGCCGCAAGGTGCTAAGTATCGAGGCTGGCAATGCCGGTATCCTGGATGTGCTAAAGGCGGCTTCACAGGAAACGGGAACCAATTACTTTATCTACTCAGATATCAAGGGTACTATTACGACCCGGGTAAATGATATTCCGTACGATAGTTTTTTAACGTCGATGTTCCAGGGTACCAATTATACCTATCGGGTGGATAACGGCATTTACCTCATTGGTGAAAGGGACCTGGAGGGTTTACGCACCAATAAGGTAATTCAGCTGCAATATCGTTCGATGGATACGGTGCAGGCGATGATTCCGGCAGAGTGGAAGAAAGGGGTTGAAATTAAAGAGTTCCGGGAGCAGAATACGCTGTTGCTTTCAGGTTCATCGCCGCAGATCTCAGCAATTGAAAATTATATCCGGCAGATTGACAAGGTGGTGCCGATGGTGCTGATTGAAGTGACGCTGGTGGATATCAGGAAAGGCAAAGCGGTAAAAACTGGTATCAGCGCGGGTGTGTCGGATAGCGTGAAAACGGGCGGCACGGTGCTGCCGGGACTTGATTACACGTTTGGCGCCAATTCTATTAATGATTTCCTGGCGCGGCTTGGACGAAATACTTCGCTGAACCTGGGGAGGGTGACGCCAAACTTTTATGTGCGCCTCAGCGCTTTGGAAAATAATAATAATGTGGAAGTGCGGTCTGTACCGAAGTTGTCGACGCTGAACGGCCATGTGGCTAACCTGACGATCGGCAGTAAACGGTATTATAGTACCAAAACGCAGAATGTGATTCCTTCACTGACGACCCAGACGGTAGTAACTGAGCAGTTTACGCCGGTAGAAGCTAACCTGGCGATTAATATCCGGCCGCTGGTTTCGGGAGATGACCAGGTGACGCTGAATATCAAGGTGGATATCTCGGATTTTATCGGCAACCCGCCGGAAAATGCGCCACCGCCGACTTCAACCAGTAAGTTCGAGTCGATTATCCGGGCGAAAAACGAGGATATGATTGTTCTTGGGGGACTGGAGCGGACTGAGAGCAGTGAATCAGGATCGGGTGTGCCGTTGTTATCGAGAATCCCGGTATTAAAGTGGCTGTTTAGCAGTCGTGAAAAATCGACTAATAAAGTAGTGACAGTGGTTTTTATCAAACCGACTATCATGTATTAACGGGATGGGATTACGTGATCTGAAACGGATAAAATCTTGCCTGGGCCTTGAGCTGGAACTCTTGCCGGGGGGCGGTTATGTGTTGCACTACTGCCTGCTTTCGCTGCGCGGTGCTGAGCTGAGGATTGAAGCCAAGGGTTCTGTTTCTGGCAGTTTGGAGGAAGTGCTTAAGGCTTTGCCATCTGGTATTCCGGTAAGTTTGAGCCTGACGGGCAAGGGCTTGCTGATCCGTCAGGCTGCCAGGGTGGAATCTTTAGGTTCTGCGGTATTTCAGGAAGTCTTTCCGCATACCGATCCGGCTGCTTTTTATTGCCAGCTGGCCCAGGCTGGAGATATATCCTGGCTAAGCGTTTGCCGGCGCGAGATTGTTGATGAGTTGATAGCTGCTTTTAAAAAGGCTGGATTGTCGCTGCTGATACTGAGTGCAGGTCCCTTTGCGGTTGCTGCGGTGAAAAAGCATTTTAATCATTTTTCGCCAGAGCTGGTTTTTAACGGTCACGTACTGAACTTCTCGGATGCGGGGCAGCTGGTATCATATAGCTTTTTGAAAGATCGCCGGGCGCCGTTTCCGCTGAGGATTGACCGGGAAATCTTACCGGAGGAATATGTTGTAGCGTACGGTACAGGTTTTCAGCTATTGATGACGGGGTTTCTGGAACCGGTGCGAATAACTATCCCTTCTCTGGAGAATGCCTTAGCCAGTTTGTTGGAAACAAAGCGTATGCATGTTCGGGCAGCCGCGATCCTGGCAGCATTTTTTTTGATTTTGCTGGTGAATTTTGCTGTCTTCAGTTTTTATCATTCCAGAAATGAAGCGCTGAAGGATGTGGTGGATCGCAGATCGGTTCACGCCGGGCAGTCCGAGGTACTGGATCAATCGGTTAAATTACGGGAAAAGCTGCTGAAAAAAATTGGCTGGCGTAAAGGTTTCCGGTTTTCCTGGGTATGCGATCAAATGGGCCGGTCAATGCCGCGGGAACTCAGGTTGGAGAAACTGGAAATTAACCCGGTTGCAGAGGCCAGGTCGGGCCAGTTAACTGAGCCGGTGGTTTTTTTTGACCGGATTGAAGTTTCTGGTGATTGCCGGGAAACGGACGCTTTAAATGAATGGATTTACCGGTTGAAAGATATGAACTGGGTGGAACGGGTAGTATTGAAGCAATACAAACCGGATGAAAACGAGGGTGGGCACCGGTTCCGGGTACAAATTGAGTTGAAATGATGAAGGTTTCTGAATGGTCATTTGTTGTTAAAAACCGGCTGCTTTGGGCTGCGGCTGCTTGCTTATTGTTGCTTTCTTATCGTTTGGCGATTAGCCCTACACTGGACGAGTTAAGTAGGTATAATCGCCTGGCTACGGAAGCTGAACAGGGCGCGAGTCTGGCCTTTAGTCCGCAATTTCTGGAACGGAAGGATCACCTTCTTGATTCAGTGTTAAAGGTCTACCGGGTGGACAGCACCGAATGGCGGAATGATTTCTGGCTGAAAGTTTCGCGTATAGGGAGCCGCAATAACTGCGATGTAGTGTATGAGCCGCAAACGGAGAATTATCTAACTGATTCGTTATCGGTTGTTGCTAAGCAGGAGATTGTCATGAACGGAGAATTTCGCCAGCTGATTGTATCGCTGGATTCACTGGAGCATTTGAAGGGCTGCGGAAAGATCTATTCCCTGGCTTTGAAAAGAAGGGATGAACCCGGAATGAAGGACCAAAAGGACAGGCAGGTCGGTATGTTGCTTCGTTTTGCTGCATATTTTAAATAAATCTATAATTATGACTAGAAGAATTATCTGTGGACTAAAGAAACTTATCGTGGTAGTATCTGCGTGTTGTATCTACCTGTCCGCCGGTGCGCAAACCTATCCCTATGTTAGCATACAGGGTAGTAATAATGCCGGGGATCTTGGCTATGGCTTGTTTGGGCTGGGCAATGTTGGCCTGGGACTAACTTCGATTCATGGCGGAATTTCATTTTGGACCGGGAATGGTGGTGGTACGACGCCTTATGAAAGTATGAGGATCTGGCGTGGGTATATTGGAATTGGTACAGCCAGCCCGCAAAGCCGGCTGCATGTTGTTGGAGGAGGTTTGACCGTCGGCTCAAATGCTATTCCGATGAATTCAGATGGTGCAGTAAGCCTGGGTAATACAGCGGTGGACTATACACCATCAACAAACAATTGGACCGGCGAGGGTAGTACGTTATTGTTAAATGGCGCCGATCATACCTCCATTAGTTTTCACGATTCAGGCAGCCGCGTTGACTTTATCCGGAGCGGCGGCGGGTTGATTCAGCTGGGTTTCAACGGTGGCTGGGGCGAAGCTAATATCGGTTTGCCGGGAAATGGAATATGGAATTCCAGCGGAAATGTTGGCATCGGGACAACTCAGCCGGATACCAGGCTTGCTGTCAACGGGACAGTGCACGCTACGGAAGTAAAGGTCGATTTAACGGTTCCAGGTCCGGACTATGTATTTGATTCATCATACCGTCTTGCTGATCTGAAAGATCTTAAAAGCTACGTAACTGTACATCATCATTTGCCGGAGGTTCCTTCGGCAGCTGAAATGGCTGCTAATGGATTGAAGTTGGGCGAAATGAATGCATTATTGCTTAAAAAAATAGAAGAGCTGACACTGCATTTGATCAGCCAGGATGAACGGTTGCAATCTCAACAGCGACTGGATGAAAAGACTGCCCGGGAAAAGAAGCTGGAGGATCGCCTGGCATTATTGGAGAGAAAACTAAATACTGGTGTTAAATGAAAAATATACTATTAGGCGTCGTTTTACTACCTTTTTGCGGAACGTGTTCGCAAGTTCTTGCCCAGGACGCTTCGTTCAACACGGTTACGACAACCAAGCTATCTGGAGATCCGGTATCGCTACGGATTACCGGTCAGAATTCGCCGGCTTGGGACGCTAGTGCGCGTATGATCTCCTATGAGTTTGAAGCTGCCGGCAAAGCGCAGATTCGTTCTTACAGGGGTGGCGGCTGGGATACCTATCTGCAATTTTTAACGAGTCAGAATACGAATCAGGGAGGTGAACCATCTGTTCGCTTACATATCGATCATGCTGGTTATATAGGTATTGGAACAACCTCGCCTACATCGCTATTGGAATTAAAGGCGCCATCGGATTATGATGGAACCACGGCGTTGCGGATTACCAATAATGCCAGTGACTATGGCCGCGCAAACCTGGTATTAACAGGAAGACTGCAAAACGGTAACGACGGATGGGCATTTGGAACCTATGGGAGGAATTCAATTGTCTTTGCTAAAAATACCGCATCGTCGGGTCAGAATATCGGATCCATCGGGTCGGAAAAATATTCTATCCAGTTGGAAGGAAACTCCGATGCCTTAGGTTTTCTGAGCAGTCAGCTTGGTTCCGCTCCGGCCATGGTATTGCATCAAAACGGAAATATTGGAATCGGAACGATTAATCCGGCCGGTAAACTGGATGTTAATTTCTCTAATGGTGAGCCAAAAGGTTTGGCAATTTTTTCATCGCCTAATAACCCGGTTAATTCGCCCGTAGGCGGAATTCGATTCAGTTGGTACGCAAACAACCTGGCAGAAATTCAAATGGTTCGGGGGATTGGTGCAAGTGATGGCCTGGGGCTGGCATTTTTGACATCGGCTTCCAATAGTAATGCAGCTGACGAGCGCATGCGGATTTCTTCCGGAGGTAACGTTTCCATCGGTACTACCGATGCTAAAGGTTATAAGCTTGCGGTGGCTGGCAATATGATTGCTGAATCGGTGAAAGTAAAATTACAGGGAGCCTGGCCGGATGAAGTGTTTTCAGAAGGGAATAAGCCTTCGCCGCTGGCCGAAGTGGAACGTTTTATCGTGGAAAATAAACATCTCCCGGAAATTCCATCGGCGGGGGAAGTGTCTAAAACAGGGATTGATTTGGGTGATATGAATGCCAGGCTTTTAAAGAAGATTGAAGAGCTGACATTGTATGTAATCGAGCAGGATAAACAGCGTGGCCAGGATCGGGTTTTAATCGGGAAGCTGACCGAGAGGGTAAATTCGCTGGAAAACAAAAAGGGGAAGCAGCCAAGATGAAATATTATTACTATTTACTGATTAGCCTGTTTAGCCTTTGTTTTTGTGACGGCTATGCTCAAACGAATATTGGAACTGGTAACGCGACGATACTCCAGGTCTATGAGTATTATAATCACACAGGAGTGGAATGGGTTCATTTGTTTCGTGTCAAGAATTTTGATGCCAATCAGGGCAATTGGGGCAGAAGCGGTGCTGCGGGACGTGTGTATTTTGTTGATTACCAGGGAGAGGGTGGCAGCTATGTGGACTTTTCGTTTCCGCAGTCGTTAAATTCCTCACAAAAGCCGGTACTGCTTCTGAATGGAAATTCAGCGGATAACTTCAGCTGGTATGTTTATCAGTCTTCCTATGGGCCGGGCCAGGAGTATTATGATTTTTATTTGAAAATGCCGGCCTGGCACGTTGGACTGACTTTCCTGCTGCGGGATTATGACTGCAGTCCTTTTTTTGCTTCGGAGACTCCGCCGGCAACAGGTTTAGTTTGGAGTTCGCAAGGCAACCAGGAGTCTGTTTCTTTTTTTAGAGGTGATGGTTCTATCGGGCTAGGCACGCTGAAGCCGGGGGAGAAACTCTCAGTTAACGGAAAGATTCGGGCTAAAGAAATGAAGGTGGAAGCGGAGAATTGGCCGGACTATGTCTTTGGAGATTCTTACCAGAAGCCTTCGCTGTCTTCGGTTGAGGACTATTTGAAGGCTGAACGGCATTTACCGGGTATACCTTCAGCAGCGGATGTAGGACGGGATGGCGTTTCGCTGGGTGATATGAATGCCCGGTTGTTGAAAAAGGTTGAGGAACTAACTTTATACCTGATTGAGCAGGATAAACGAATTAAGCAGCTGGAAGCGAAGGGTTCGGGTGCTTCTGCGGGTAGGCGCAGCCATTGATCGATGTAAAAGAACATATATATATGAAGAAGTTTGTTTGGATGATTTTTCTAAGTTTTTTGATGGTTTCGTGCAAGGAATTTATCGAACCGTCGATCTCGGGCAGGAAGGTTGGACTCCTGGCACCCGCTGATAGCACGGTTAGCGGAACATATAATCAAACGTTCTGGTGGAACCAGGTGGAGGATGCGCTCAATTACCGTTTACAGATCGTTGCACCGTCTTTTGATAAGGTAAGCCGCCTGGTGATGGATACGGTAGTTTCGTCGAACAAATTTTCTTTTACACTGGAACCAGGGATTTACCAGTGGCGTGTCAGGGCTGAAAACGGAAGCAGTAAAACGGGCTATAGCGCGGCGTCGCTGACGGTGTTTTCTTCGGCGATCAGTAACCAGCAGGTGCAGCTGCGCAGCCCGCAGGACGGATTTCTTACTAATGCGGCTTCGCAGATATTTCAGTGGGATAAAATGTACGGGGCCAGCCGCTACCGGTTTCAATTGGATACCAATAATTTTAAAGATGAAAATAACCTGGTGGCCGATGAAAAGGTATCCGGTCCGGAGTCTTCGTTTTTGTTCACTAAAGATGGCCATTATCAATGGAGGGTACGGGCGGAATCGGATACGGCGCAATCCAAATGGTCGACGGTCTATAAAATTGGTTTTGATAATACCTCACCGCAGCTTGTTTCACTGTTAAATCCTGCAGACAAGGCTGTGGTCGGTAAGCCGGCGAAATTGTCGTGGGAGGTTATAGCAGATGCGAAATCTTATGAGCTGTATGTCTATAAGAGTGATTCAGTTAGCTTATACAGCGCAACTTTTCCTGTTATTCAATCCGGGACGTCTTATTCTTTTACAGAAGGTGCGTCCGGCGAGACGGTTTTTTGGAAGGTTCGCGCCGTGGATGCCGTTGGGAATAAAGGGGTGTTTAGCCCGTTGCGAAGTTTTAGTATTCAGTAAATTGAAAAAAAAGCAGTTGACTTATCTGTTGCTCCTGGCTGTTCTGGGAATATGGGGGATTATCATTTACCGGCTGATTTTCAGTGGGCAGGACGAGCTGTTACCAGTGCCTGGTGTTGGGCCAGGGGTGCAGGCGGCGTTTCTGTCGGATAAAGACTTTGTTTCGGATACCGCCAGGCTTTGGCTGAATTACCCGGATCCGTTTACAGGGGAAACCGGTGCAATAGCTGATAAGTCAGTCAGCACCGTTGTACCGGAAAAGCAAGTTATGCTTCAGGCACCTGTTGTACGTAAACCAGTGGTAAGCTGGCCTATGATGTCGTATAATGGTTTTGTAGTGCGACAGGCATCCCACCAGTTGATCGCGCTGTTGACAATCAGCGGGCAGGAAAAATTGTTGGCCGAAGGCGAGCGGTTTGCCGGAGTGGAGATCGTAAGGAACTTTAAAGACTCCCTCAAGGTACGTTATGCCGGGGAAACAAAATATGTTAAACTTAGATAAAGATGAAACGAGCTGTTTATTGCGTTTTGCTGGCTGTTTTCTGCGGGGACGCTTTGGCCCAGGACTTAAAAAATTTAGTGCCTCACAGGGTAACGGTCAATTATCCGGAACATGTGGTGACTGCTGAAGTTAATCCGGTGGAACACCGGGTTAAAACAGAGCTTGACCGTTTTTATTTCTGGTACGCAGGGAATTCGATCCAGCAAACGCAGGGCGGGTTTAGCGGCAAGCTGCTGAACGGGAAGTACGTGGATATATATTTGACCAAGAATTTGCGGGAAAGTGGCTTTTTTAAAGATGGGCTGAAATCAGGAAACTGGATGAACTGGTATGAGAACGGCAGGCTTAAGGACCTGGTGGGTTACGTTGGTGGATTGAAGGAAAAACGTTATTTCAGGTATGATACTGCAGGTATAATGGTGGAATCGGGTGTTTATAAGGCGGGAAAGCTGAATGGTAAGCAGGTGGTTTTTGAGGGTGGTAAACAAACAATCACAATGTACAAAGCTGGCAAGGCACAGCAGCCCAAGGTTAAAAAGAAGAATATAAGTTTATTCAACCGCCTGATGAAAAAGGCAGGCTCATACTTCAAAAAGAATAAAGCGCAAGGAGCTTAGGTTTTTATTAACGTCGGAATAAGTTTAAAGATTTTTGTCATTCAAATGGAGCCGCACTGTCAGTTAATGGCAGCGTGGCTTTTTATTTTTGACGGTATTAAATAGTTGTTTAATGAAGAAGCTTTTACTTTCTGTTCCATTTGTTTTTTTCTTGCTCCATTTTGCAGAGGCGCAGAATTCACCTTTATTGATCTGGGGAGCGGGTTTAGACGGCTCTATGTACCAGGCATCAGGTATTTATTCAACATCAGCTGGTTTGTTACTGGAGGCACCGTTATTAGCTGATAATTCTAAGACGCCTATCGAACTTAACTGGAGGGGAAGCGGCAGCTCGCCGTTTAAGATTTTACCTAATGGAAATATCGGTATGGGTACAAGTTCCCCTGCTGTCAAGCTGGATATGAAGGGGGATGGGGATGTTGTTTCCGTAAGAATTGCTCAAAATTCGGAAGTGCCCCATTTTGGATTGGAATTTGGTCAGAAGTCAAATCTGGATGACTTTATATCGGGCAGCGGACGGAATCTTCAGGTAACTTCCGGTTGGGGTAATACTTTGCTGTTAGGATCACCTGAGTTCAATCAGTATGGTGGAAAGGTGATAATTCCGGGCGGCAATGTTGGGATTGGAACTTTGAACCCTGATGCAAAGCTGGCGGTGAAAGGTACCTTGCATGCAAGTGAAGTAAAGGTAGATCTCTACGTGCCAGTTCCGGATTATGTGTTTAACGAGGACTATGACTTAAGGCCCCTGGCCAGCGTCAGATCCTATATCGATGCAAATAGGCATCTCCCAGAGATTCCTTCGGCTGCCGAAATCGAGAAGAACGGGATGAACGTCGGTGAAATGAATATGCTTTTGTTAAAAAAGGTGGAGGAACTTACGCTCTATGTACTGGAGTTGAAGAAAGAGAATGAAGATCAGAACAAGAAGATCCTACAACAGAATCAAAAGATCAAATTACTGGGAGATAGTATCGTAAAAAACAATATTAACTAAGTTGTTTAACTAACCATTAGACGAAATCCTCTTTCGGACTCCATTTCTAGTTTGTTGGTGCTAATAATTAGTGATCGCGCAAACTCAGTATCAAATGCTAAAGAAAAAAAGAAACTTGTTGAGTAAGTAGCAGAGCTTATGTATCAACTTAATATACCATAAATGAAGAAACTTTTGACAATCGGATGTCTGGTAATCCTGATTAATGTTCAAGCGACGGCGCAAAAGATTCAAGCGACGGTTGGCGCGGGTGCGCATCTTTTAAAAACGATTGATTGGTCCGTTTACGCAACTAACCCAATTTCAGTGGAAAACCTCGACGGCACCAATCGTCATTTTTATAGTGGCGCTGTAAGGCCTGCCAATCTAAACGCGATGAATGTACCAGGAATCGATCTGGATTTTCCTCAAAATACAGCGGTTTGGGTTTACGTTGTTAAGCCCCGCACGCTGGTTGTAAATGCTCCTAATGCCGTTGCCACGGTAACTTCCGGGCCTCACCTAATTAATACGATTGATTGGTCGCCGTTTTCAAATGTAAGATTGTTGGTTGAAGAAATGGATGGACGTAATCAGCATGTTTACCAAGCTACAGGCGTAAGGCCTTTTAATCCAAACGCATTAATGGTGGAAAGCCTCGATAATGACTTCGAACAGGGAACGCAGGTTAGGGTTTATAACTGCGATGAGGCGATAATAAGCCTGAATGGAAATTTTGGAATAGCAACCAATAATCCAACTGAAAAATTAGCCGTAAATGGAAAAATCAGGGCAAAAGAAATCAGAGTGGAAGCTTCTCCCTGGCCGGATTATATCTTCGGGGACAAGTACCCTCTTTCCTCATTAGCTGAAGTAGGGGAATATGTAAAGATGTATAAACACCTGCCGGAGATACCTTCTGCCAAACACGTTGAAGTAAACGGTATTAATGTGGGGGAGATGAATGCCTTACTATTGAAAAAAATCGAGGAGTTAACGCTCTACCTGATCGACATGAAAAAGCAGGTCGATAGTCAAAGAATCAGCATTAATCAGCAAGCTGAAAAGATCCGGCAATTGGAAGGCAACAATCCTTAGGTCCCGCAGAAAAGTTTTTCAATATTTCTCACAATGACGTTAAATGGCAGTGTGGGTTTTTATTTTCAGCCGGTTAAAAGCATAATTTGTCTAACAAGCCGGCTTAATGAGAACTTTTTCTTATCCGCAGGATCGGCAGTTACAGGCTTGTCTGCCGATATTAAAAATAGAAAACGCTAAACAATCACATGAAACGATTAATCACTTTTCTTTCTATCGGTCTTGGTTTACTGGCCGCCAGATCTACGCAGGCGCAGCCTTATACCTTCGATTCGAGCTTTTCTGTCTCGTTTCCGGATGGTGTAGCGAATCAGGTAGCTTACATCAACTTTCCTACTTATCATTATTGGGGCAACATCGAAGTTTCAATTACAGGCGGCTACAATTACCAAAACACAAAAGGGCTGGTCAGTAAACGCTATATGCTTATCAAGAATGCCGGAACTCCTGATTATTTTGATCAACAGACGGAAGTATTGGCTGCCTCGGGTAATATGGCCAATCAATGGGCGTTGGGCGATTTTGACGCCCAGAACTTTCGCATACCCATTTACCACCTAACCAATACAGGCAACCTGATTACCGTCAAAATAGCAGGTACGCTCATTTATGCCGAGGCTGTAGACGCCATAAAGCGGTCTTTGGCTGTTGCATCACCTGTCGTTGTTCCAAACCAGGCTACTCGTCAATATATGTCCATTCAGCAGGAAAGGGTAGGTATCGGAACGTTTTCACCGGATGCAAGGCTCACCGTCGCGGGAACCGTTCATGCTAAGGAGGTCCGGGTTGATCAGAATATACCGGTTCCCGATTATGTTTTTGAAGATAACTACATGCTGCCGGAGTTAAGTAGTATTAAAGACTACGTGCGGCAAAATCATCATTTGCCTGAGATTCCTTCTGCTGCGCAGATTGCTAAAGAAGGAATCACGGTCGGCGAAATGAATATGAAACTGCTTAAAAAAGTCGAAGAGCTAACCCTTTACCTGATCAGTCAGCAGGACGACATTAAAAGTCTTCGGGAAACTGTTAAATGCTTGGAAGATCAACTGTCCCGGAAATAAATAGGCTGCTGTAAATGGAGTAAATACTTAAGAACTTTTAGTTAAATACAATGAGAAAATTTTTTTTACTGTTCATTTGTTGCGCCGGCTTTATCGATTTATCTGCGCAAACGCTCACAGAATCAAAGGGTTACCAGGTTATTGATATCGGCAACAACAGCCAGGGTGATTATACCTATTCCCTGATCTTACTACATGAGATTTATAACGGTACGCTTCTGGATTTTAATAACGTTGTGGGTACATTAACCGCTTTCCGAGGTAACTCGGTGTCTTTTAACCGGATGAGTGTCGCGACAATTTCTAGCATGTCGGCTTATGGCGGTGTTTCGGCTACTCTCCAGTCCTCAACCACGGACAATCACTGGAAACTAAAGACCTGTATATATCAGGGTAAGAAATACATGGCGCTGGATGTACCTTACAGCCCTGCATTTCATGATTACGGCTATCAGTTTGCCGGCTGGGTAAATTCTACCGGTGAAAAATTAAAATGTGTCAATTACCGGGTTAATGGTCAACCGGTGAATCAGAGTATTCTGACAGACATCCAGGATTACAACCCCAATATGTCCCAGGTAAATAATGTCAGCCAGTTAAGCTTGCTGGGAAGGCTTAACCTGGGCACAGAATCTCCCTTTCAGGATTACTTGCTTAACGTGAAGGGAAAAATCCACGCGCAGGCAATCAAGGTTGAACTGGAAAATTTCCCGGACTATGTGTTCGACGATAACTACCCCCGGGTGAACCTTGTTGAACTCGAAGACTATATACGGAAAAATAAACACCTGCCGGAAATTCCTTCAGCGGCACAGGTTGAAAAAGATGGGATCGACTTGGGTAAGCTGAATATGGGTTTATTGAAGAAGATTGAGGAACTGACTCTGCTGCTGATCGAACAGAATAAGCGGCTCGATCAGCAGGACCAGGCAATTAAGGCTTTGTCGAAAAAAAATAAGATCGATTAATCTCCACTGCCACCTTGTTGCAGTGGAGGTGTAGAACTTGTCTTATAGCCCGTTCAAATAAAATTAAACGTTTTCTTTCTCTTACTTTTCTGCTCGCTTTCTTTCAGAATATAACGGGATGGAAAAGTGGGAATCAGTATCCTGGAGCCTGCAGCGAAACTCCATATCTATAGCGCGCGGGATCTTTCTACGACTACTAACCTGAAATATTTTACGCAGGTACCTGGGGAACTGTAGATTATGCAACAAATTACCAATCGTTTGATATTGCTTCTACAGAGGGCGGGAAGGTTTTACAGTGGGAGGATATGATGGCGTAGGCATGGGAACGGACCCACTGCATATAGTTCACCTGACCGCCTGTATGTTAGGGGTAATGTGGGTGTCGTTACTACCGATCCTAAGGGCTATAAGCTGGCAGTCGGCGGCTCTATGGTTGCTGAGTCGGTCAATGTGAAACTTCAGGGTAGCTGGCCGGATTATGTGGTTGAGAAAGCTTATCAAGCGCCTTTCATTGTTGGAAGTTGAAAATTATATTAGATCGAACCTGCATTTGCCGGACATTCCTTTGGAAAAGGAACTTAAAAAACAGGAATCGATATAGTGGAGATGAATGCAAAGCTGTTAAAGAAAATAGAGGAGTTGACACTGTATTTAATTGAAATGGAAAAGGATCTGGCAAGGCAGCAATCGCTGATCGAAGGGCAGGCTTGTGAAATTAAGAAGCTTAAAAAAAAAATGAAGGTCATATACCCGCGTAATTA
Source organism: Hufsiella arboris (assembly GCF_009834875.1). Classification (GTDB taxonomy): domain Bacteria; phylum Bacteroidota; class Bacteroidia; order Sphingobacteriales; family Sphingobacteriaceae; genus Hufsiella_A; species Hufsiella_A arboris. The sequence continues at coordinate 398,182 of NZ_WVHT01000002.1, forward strand.
CAGTTGGGGAGATTCCTTTTAAATCTAGCTGTTTGTGCAAATATCGCTTGCTGAAACGCTAAATCGGGAGCTTGGCGAATGAATTGTTAGATGACGGCTAAGATAAAACGTAAAATAGTTGTCACTGTCATATCGTGACAGTATGCTATCGGATATTTACGTCAAAGTTCATCTTATGCATAAAATAACCCGTTTAATTATTTTTTTCCTGCTTGCAGGATTTCATTTGCAGGCATTTTCGCAGCAGTTTCCGCTCGGAAATACTATTCATTTAGCGGGATGGTATCGCTTAGGGACGCTTTCGTTAACACAGCAGGGCAATGATGCCCAGATTACCATTGTCGGAGGAAGTGGATATAATGCCACTAATGGGCAAAACGGGGAGTGCCAGATTCATTTTCGGACAAGCAATAATGAGTCAAATACAAATGGCTTCTTGGCCAGCGGGTATTTTTCCAGTACCGGGTCTTTGAAATTTATTGGCGCTGTCCGGGTAGTTCAACTAAATAACTCCACCTGGGACTTTTATGCGCTTCTGGCGACTTACACAGGGAATGGGGCCACCTTGTCACTATTGGCTGCCGGAGGTAACTGGACTCCTGGATTTATGATGGCTTCGCCGCCCGTGGGAGCAGTTTCTTCGGATCTCGATGAAAAACTGACTTATCAGAGCCCGGTTTTCTATTCATATCCGGTATCGATTGGCGTTGCTGACCCGAAAGGTTATAAGCTTGCCGTGGGAGGAGGTGTAGTTGCGGAATCGGTGAATGTTAAGCTCCAGGCAAATTGGCCAGATTATGTGTTTGACAGCGGTTACCAGCTCCCTGATTTGTCGGAGGTCGAGAATTTCATTTCTGTTAATAAGCATCTGCCGGATATTCCATCGGAAAATGAAATTAAGACATCTGGGATAGATGTGGCCGATATAAACACAAGGTTGTTAAAAAAAATAGAAGAGCTTACTTTATACCTCGTCGAGCAGCAAAAAGATATCAAGTCGCTTAGGCGGGAATTAGAGGTTTTAAAATCTAAAAGCAAATGAAGTGTAAGTTAGTCAGCGTAATAATCTTTGTTGCCGGAATATTCGGGTCGGTGAATGTATTTTGTCAATCATCCGGTTCTATACGTGTGGGTGGCGACGAAGATAAGTTTTACCCAGTAAGCTGGTTAGATGGAGGATTTTGGGGTGGAAATGAACCGACCCATTTAGCAATAGGACGCTCCGAAGTTCACAAGGATGGTACATGGCGTGGCTCGCTGATGGCTGACTTGGAGTTTCATACAAGCAGCTGGGGAAATGGTTCAGCTTATATCAATGCGCATGTGGTTCAAAATCGAAATAATTATGGTGGAACAGGTGCAACTCCTTTTATCGCCGGTTGGCAGGATGCAAGCGGCGGAAATGGTAGTTCAAGAATAATAATTTGGTTAAAAGGAGGTGGGACGACTTATTTTTATCATGGCAATTACGGGGTAGATCCGGTGGTTTATGATGGCATTCAAAATGCTTTGCCGCTGGCGGAAGCCGGCGGTCCTAGTCATACTTTTAAAACGTCTGTTGACACATATGTCAATTCGTACGGCACTACGCTGGCTACCAACGCATATTTTAACGGCAGCTCAAATTATTTTGCAGGAAAGGTTGGAATTGGAACAACTGTGCCGGATGCGGAGCTGGCCGTCAGCGGAACTGTTCATGCCCAGCAAGTAAAGGTCGACTTAAGGGTTCCCGGACCGGATTACGTTTTTGAACAGGGGTACCCCTTATTATCACTTGATTCTGTGAGCCGTTTTGTTTTACTAAATCATCATTTACCCGAAGTACCTTCAGCCACAGAAATGAAGGCAAATGGTATCGATCTTGCTGAGATGAATGCGTTGTTACTCAAAAAGATCGAAGAAGTAACGCTTTACTTAATTGAGTTAAGGAATGAAAACAGGGAACAAAAGGATTTAAATAAGCAATTGTGGGCGGAATTGGAGGCTTTTAAAAAGCGGAATAATTAACATTTTCCGAATTTGTTTACGACTAAGACCCTTTTAAACAAAATCGATCCTATAACTAGTACTAGTTTGGACGAAGTTATTTCTGAGCAGTAACATATTGTCAGAACCCCGCTGATTTTGCCTAGATTAAATAGAAGTGAACTTAGTTGTTAACTAAAATAATTGCTAATATATTTAGTAATTTGTATGTTTGCTTTATGGCATTTTCCTTAACTACTTGGGACAGAATAAAGATCTTTTCAAAATTCATCGGCCAGAAAGTATGGATCAGAAGTCTACACGGCTATTTATATGGAAAAGAGAGGGAACATCAGTTCGGAATATTGACGGGGGTTAAAACGGATGCGATACAGGTTAAAATCGATAATCATCGCTTATGGATACACCAGGACGACGGGTTCAGCCTTTACGAGGTTAAATTGTTACTAAAACCTTTATCCCAGCTGACGCCTGAAATTATGAAAACTGCCAATGAACTTCCGGTGGTCGTTTTTATTACGCAGTATTATACGAACCTGGGTTTTGACATGCCGGTATTTCTGGAGCCGCACAGTCCGTCAAATTGCAAGTATGTCCGGGAACTGGAAATGGCGGATTATCGTTCGGAGAAAGAGATCCTGGAAGCTGAAACGACGGCGGTTATAAGTTGAGTGACAACCGTGTAACCGCTCACGTCAACCAGCCGGAATCCCCTTGCACAACAGTTCATAAAGTTTGCTGATACTACATACTGTCAAGCCGGCGGCTTGCCTGCCACGAGATTACTGTCAACCTGTTCGCGGACGATTGCATGGTGACCCGAGTTAATAAGCTGGTAGCCGCTTACCTTAACCAGCTTGTAGCATTTATTGATTAGCTGGTCAAATGTTTACTGGTATTCCCAGCGCTTAGTTCGCCTGGCGAACAAGGACCCTTTACTGCGCAATGAAAAACAGCCGCTCAAAACCAACGCAGCAACTATTGCTTGCTGCTGATGACCTGAAGAAGGAAATGCCTGCGATACAACTGCCGCTTTTGATACTTCATGGTACGGCAGATAAAGCAGCTAAGCCGGAAGGAAGCCAATACTTCATGGAAAATGCTGGCTCGGCTGATAAGGAACTCAAATTATATGAAGGACATTATCACGACTTACTTAATGACAAGTACAACGGAATTATAATTAAGGACATCATACGCTGGTTAGATGAAAGAGTATGAATCCCCTTTAATGAGGCGTATTTTGCCGGTCTGACTTTTTAAATCAATACATCATAAATCGAAATCATGAAACAACAAATTAATTATGATCTGCCTGTGTCAGTTGATCCCAAAAAAGGTTTTAGGATCCACCTGCTTGTTTTCGTCATCGTTACTCCGATTATTTGGCTAGTCTGGTATTTAACAGGCAGCGCCTATCCCTGGCCGCTATGGTCAACGCCTGCTTGGGCTATCGGGATAGTCTTCCATTACCTCGGGGTATATGTTTTTAAGAAATCAAAAGTCTATTAAAAGTTGAAACATGGATCAGCAGCAAAAAAAATTCAGACGTATCGTGACGGGTCACGATGCAGATGGTAAAGCCATCATTATTTCCGATGCAGCCCCGGTACACGCACAACTTATCGGCGGGCCTGGCGGACCGACCTTCATTGAGGTGTGGCATACTTCAGAAACGCCGGCTTTCATTCAGCCACAACCTGTATTAACAGATGAAGACAAACTGATGTTGCCTCCGCCAAAGAACGGCACCCGTATAAGGGTGATTGAATTCCCGCCGGAGAGCGAAGCGATACGTCAACTTACCGGCGCTGATGCGGCGGCTAAATTCAAATCGATGGGGGACGAAAATGCTTCGGCATCCGTTGCCGGCGCACCGCATCCATTGATGCATCGGACAGAAACGCTTGACTACGGAATCGTTCTTGAAGGCGAAATGACACTGATTCTTGATCGCGAAGAAACAACGATCCGCACCGGGGATATCGTCATCCAAGCCGGCACGAATCATGCCTGGTCAAATCGTTCGGGTCACAACTGCCGTATGGCCTTTGTACTCATTGACGGACATTATACTAGCGGAATCGTTTAACAATCAAATAAAATTTATGCGTATTAAACCCTTACCGCCCGAAACGCTTAGCCCGGAGCTTCGCTATGTGCACGATGAGATTGCTAGTCTGATAACGAACAGTCAAAGAGAGGTGGGTATGGTCGACGATCAGGGTACCTTGCTGGGGCCTTTTCCTCCAATGTTACAATTTCCACAGTTTGGCGTACCAGCATTAACCTTTCTCCGGTCGCTGGACCAGCACGCAACACTCGACAAACGTGTACGGGAAGTGGCCATCCTGACGGTAGGCGGGGCGTATAGTTCACGTTTCGAACTATACGCGCACGAGATTATGGCAACGGCCTTTGGTATTCCTGCAGATATTATCGCAACACTCGCCGCCGGCGGAAGGCCTTACGGCTTAAACGAACAGGAGATCATCGCTCATGACATTGCTTATGCGTTGGTCTCTCACCGTTTAATCCCGAATTCGGGCTATCAACATGCGGTACATGTCCTTGGGTCCGACGGCGTAGCCGAGCTTATCTTTCTGATCAGTGGATATAGCCTTATCGCTACAATTTTAAATGGATTTGACGTGCCGGCGCCTGAGATTAACACCTGATAGCTGTTGTATCGGAAGCCAAAGGTTTATCCTCACGTCTTAGTTGTGGTTTCGTAAGTTTAAGGTTAGGCGAACATAACCGCCTATCGTCTTAAATTTTTGGTTGTTGATTCTTTTCTAAGGAAAACATATAAAGCCTAAACCGAGCTCACCGGAATTCTCACGCTTTATTTAAGCTCATCAATTATAGCACTGAGCTTGTTTTTCACTCCCGTGAGCACCGCTTTCAGAAGCCGGTTTTTTAATTGTTCAACGTGCTGCGTTTTGGGTAGCTTGTCTTTCAGGTTATCCCATTCATCACCAGCTCTGTCTGCAAGTTCATTGCGTGCGTTCTTTCCGCTGTCGGTGGTAAATAAAAAGGCGGCAACGGCGGCGAGAGTTACGCCAATCACAACGGGTGCCAGGAATGACTTTTCGTCTTTGATTTTATATTTATTCATGGTTATGTTTTTTTATACAATTTTCAAGTTACGCACGCTAGGAATTTCTTCCGCGGATAAGGGAGATCACCCAGATGATGATCGCAATAACGACGACAACGGCAAGGATCCCGACGAAGGCGCCGGCTTTAAATATTCCTTCAATAGCAGAGCAGCTGCTTAAGCTGATTGAAACCAGTAAAAAGAGAGTTGGAAGGACAGTTTTCTTCATCTGTATGAGTTTACGTAACAGTAACCACTGGCGGCTGGCGAATGTTTTAATCTCTTTTGCCGGAACTTAGCGCTGATTCCGGCAGTAAACCATTCATCCGCTTTCCTGTTATCTCTCCAATCAATCAATGAAAACATGGATGACAAAAAAACAGTAGGCAGCCCGGACAGGGACCGGGTGAATGTCAATGAAGATTACGAGGTTCAGTACTGGACAGAAAAGTTCGGCGTGAGCGCTGATGAATTAAAAGCGGCGGTTAAAGCTGCCGGTACTTCAGCTACAGCGGTAGAAGCTTACCTGAAGAAGAAATAACATCCGATGGCGCTCGAAAAATACGTCCAGAAGCGGGACTTCAGCAAAACGAAAGAACCCAAAGCGGGGCGAAGCAAGGATAAAAATCACCTGATGTTCGTGATACAGAAGCATGATGCCAGCAGGCTGCATTATGATTTCAGGCTGGAGATGGACGGCGTTCTGAAAAGCTGGGCGGTGCCGAAAGGCCCGTCAACCGATCCCAAGGCAAAGCGCCTGGCGATGATGGTGGAGGATCACCCGTTTGATTACCGGAATTTTGAAGGCATTATTCCCGAAGGTGAATATGGGGGCGGTACGGTGATCGTCTGGGACGAAGGTACGTACGAGCCAATTGAGCCGGTCAAAGGAAAAAAAGCGCAGGAAAAGCATTTGCTGGAACAGCTAAACGCTGGTTCGCTGAAAATTAAACTGCACGGGGAAAAACTGCATGGTGAATTCGCGCTGGTGAAAACGCATGGCATGGGCGAGAATGGCTGGCTGCTGATCAAACACAAGGATGAATATGCTTCAACAAAGGACATCACTAGGATCGACCGTTCGGTTTTATCTGGCAAGACGATCGCGGAGATGGAGAAATCGAGTGAAAAGGTATGGCAGTATGGGCATGAGGAGGATCTGAAAGAAGATAAACGAAAGTCGGAATCGATTGTAGCCACAGAACCCGAGGAGCAACTGGAAGAAGCGGTGGAAACGGCGGACAGTTCCGGACTGGATATTGCCGGGTTATTGAAAAGGGCATCCAGGTCCGGAATTCCGGAAAAAGTAAAGCCTATGAAGGCTACGCTGGTGGACGAGCCTTTCGATGATCCTGACTGGTTATACGAAGTGAAGTGGGACGGTTACCGGGCTATTGCTATTATTAACGAAGGAGAGGTGTCGCTTATCTCCAGGAATAATATACCCTTCGATAAATATTACCCGGTAAAAAAAGTACTCTCGGGCTGGAAAATGAACGCGGTGCTGGACGGGGAGATTTTGGTGCTGAATGATAAGGGGATCTCCGATTTCGGTGCTTTACAAAACTGGCGCAGCGAGGCGGATGGGCACCTGGTGTACTATGTTTTCGACATCCTGTGGTATGAGGGAAAAAACCTCATGGAACTGCCGCTCGTCCAGCGGCATGCGATACTGGAATCGGTATTGCCGGCAGGTGAAGACATTGTGCGGCAAAGTAAAGTGTTTCCGGCCAGTGGCATAGACTTTTTTGCGGCGGCTGAAAAAGCCGGGCTGGAGGGTATTATTGCTAAGAAAGCGGATAGCGTCTATACGTCAGATCTGAGATCGCGCGAGTGGCTGAAGATCAAAGTACAGCGCCGGCAGGAAGTAGTGATCGCGGGCTTTACAAAAAACCAGGGAACCGGGAAGCAGTTCAGCGCCCTGGTTCTGGGCGTGTATGATGGCAACACACTGAAATATGCAGGTAAAGTAGGTACCGGTTTTTCGGACGCTCTCCAAAAAGAGATGATGGCGCAGTTCAGGCCGCTTATTACGAATAAAAGCCCCTTCGATGTCGAGGTAGATGTTGATAAGCCTTCGCGGTTCCGGCCACAGCGCCTGGGAGCGAAACCGACCTGGCTGAAGCCGGAGCTGGTCTGCGAGGTGAATTATGCCGAAGTGACCAGCGAGGGGGTGTTCCGGCAGGCTTCCTTTAAAGGTATGCGGTCGGATAAAAAAGCCAAGGATGTGGTACTAGAAACTCCTGTTGATACGGAGAAGACAGTGGCCGAAGCAGATGCTGATCAGAAGGAAACGCCGGTTAAAAAGCCTGCAACAAAAAAGGCGGACCTGAAACTGGAACCGGTCAGGAATACGGAACGCAAAACGCTGCTTAATCCTACGGAAGATACGCAGGTTAAAAAGGTTTGTGGTCATTCCCTGAAGTTTAATCATGCGACCAAGCTTTACTGGCCGGAGGATAAAATTACCAAGGGTGAAATGCTGAACTATTATTACAAGGTCGGCGAATATATCATGCCTTACCTGAAAGACCGGCCGATGTCGCTGAACAGGTTTCCCGGGGGCATTCACGGGCAAAGTTTTTACCAGAAGAACGTGACAGATAAGGCGCCTGACTGGGCAAAGACGTTTGATCATGTGACGGATGAAGGTAAGGTGACCAAATACCTGGTCGGGACAGACGAAGCAAGTTTGCTGTGGATGAACTCACTGGGATGTATTGAAATAAATCCCTGGTTCAGTCGGGCGGAAACACCGGATAACCCGGATTACTGCGTGATCGACCTGGACCCGGATAAACATACGTATGACCAGGTGGTGGAGGCAGCGTGTATTACTAAGGATGTTCTTGACGCGATGGATGTTCCGTCTTACCCGAAAACTTCGGGTTCTACGGGCATGCATATTTATATACCGCTGGGAGCCCGTTACAGTTATCAGCAATCCCAACTGTTCGCCAATATTGTGGTGAAACTGGTGCATAAGCAAATCCCGGAATATACAAGCCTGGAGCGTAGCATCGCTGCGCGGAAAGGGAAGATGTACCTAGACTTTCTGCAAAACCGTCCCGGGGCAACTATTGCAGGGCCGTATTCATTACGCCCGAAGCCGGGGGCGACAGTTTCGATGCCGTTGAGCTGGGAGGAGGTGAAGCCGGGGCTGACGATTCAGCATTTTAACATTCATAACACGATGGACCGTTTAAAAGAAACGGGAGATCTTTTCAGAGGTGTTTTGGGAGATGGTATCGATCTTGAAAAAACGATTAAAAAGGCGCAAAGCATATTTAAGTAATTGTTGCAAGTTGTTCGTAAGCGGTATGACCATCAGTAAGGTTTGCTCACGCAATCCAAACGGGAGCGTGTTGGCTTGAATGCTGCCACAGTGATGCGTATACTTTCGCCCGCCAAACACACATTATTGTCAAAAGCCCTAAAAAGGGCTTTGGCGTTTAGAATCCAACGTTTACCGGCGTGCTCCAAGTATCATTCACAGCAACTGTGAAAGACGTATTGCTCTGCGGCATCAAATACCCAGTATAGATATATTCAGTATTTATCTTATAAAGCGTGTCTGTCGAGACGATGGCTTTATCTACAATCAAATTATTTGAAGCGTCATATAACGCCAATTTTATAAGGTAATAACGCTTATTCCCGTATATGTAAGTAGAAAATTGAACATTCGATTTTCCTTTGTCCTCATCTTTAATAGCAAATGGTACTCGTCGTTCATTTTCCACCCCAGGATAGGTATTTGCTCCATCACCAAGAAGATCAAATCCCAATCCTTCATCGGCAAATGTTATTACTGCTTTCACCGCATTCACGGGCAGTTCATCTTTTATTTTGACTCCAATTTTGCTTACTGCTCTAGTTAAGGTAAAATGTTGAGTCTCTGCTGAAGATGGAGTAAATTCTCCGATTGCTCTGTAAAATATATCTCCGCCGTACACAGTCCGAAAATTAAATGTGGGTATGATAAAGCTTGTGGCTCGGCCAGTAACCAGTGTCACTGCGTAATCGTCTTTATCCGAAGCAACGAACGTAATCTTAAATTTCCTGTCCGGCAACGAATCAGCAATAGTTCCAAAATTAGGATTATCTGCTGTTTGGGTTATTTCGTGGACTAGGGAATCATAGTGCGGTGAATACTCCTCCCATACAGAATATGTTAAATATTTAATTTGATCTCGTAGGCCACTTACTGTGTTTTGGTTTTTGGTAGTTCCTATGTGTTTTACTTCCACTCCGAACCCGTCGACCCTGAATGTCACAGGATACTTCTTCTGAGATAGAGGTCTTGTAAGAGACTGGTTCTTTTGGCAAGAATTTAGAATGAGTCCCGAAAGGCACAACATCCATAAATGTTTATTTTTCATGAAGAGTTTGATTTGCCGCCATTTCCTATATAGTACTTTGGGTTTATCTAAAGTAGTATTCGCGCTAAGAAATTAAGTGGCAGTTAAGTGGATTGGTCAAAAACCGTTAAAGTGTGAAAAAATTGCAAATTTCATTCAAGATGAAACTCGCAAAAGAGGATTAACTAACGATACTTTGACCTTGACTATATGGCTGGCAATTCAGCAGTACTGGGGCTATCCAACTATCATCGTTTATAAACTCTGTGCAAAAAGACTATACTGTGACAGCGCTGTATGGCTTCCATGTTCTCATTACTGATAATTGGGTTTTGGGGCAAAAAATTATTTCCGAAATGGCACTTGCCAGTTTCTTTATTTGCGTTCGTTAACCTCACGGTTGATGACAAAAAATTTCTTTGTGCTCCGCATGGTGCTTGTCAATTTCCTGTTTCCAGGTTTTGAACTTTTGCTTTGTAATCCCGCGGCAATGGGGCGGCGGGTTAAAGCTTGAGTTATGTTACGTGAGTTTAGCTGGCAGCAGTTCCTGGTTTCGGCTGTGGTTCTATCGCTGCTTTGGTATGGTGGTTTGATTGCTTTGTATTACCGCAGGGAACTGGCGGGTCTGCTGCGCAGCGGACGGTTTTTGCCGGACAGGCCGCCGCTGCGTTTGCCGGAACGGGAGAGAAGTGTTGCTTTAAAGAAAGAGGGATCTGCAGGAACGGCGGCGGTGCCTGAGGTGATGGGTAAGCCGAAATTGCCGGATGGGGTGAGCAGGGTGAGTGCTTCGGATCTTTGCTTTGTCTCGGAAGAAGAGCGGCGGGTGGATCAGCTGGGTTTGGTGGCGGATGTGCTGGAGGAGCTGAAGACTATTTTCCGTACGATTTCGGACAGGGACGGGACGAAGCGGGATTTTATTAAATCGGCCGGTGAACTGAGCGAGCGGTATCCGGGGCTGGCTTCTCACCCTGCGATTGCTCATATCAACGGGTATGTGGCGGCGCATGCGCCTTTTCAACTGAACGCGGAGGAACTGGAGAATTTGTGGAACTAGGGTAGACGATGCAGGCATGAATTACTGGTTTAGTCTTCCGTCCTTATTCTTTTTGTCCTTGTTCTTTATTCCTTAATCTGATTTATCTGATTTTTTAACATTAACGATTTTGTGATGAAAGCTTTTTATAGCGGCTTTAGAGGCCGCCGAGCCACTGCTTTGCTGTTTTTGTGCCTGTTAGTTTGTGTGTGTGGCCTGCCGGTTTTAGCCCAGGACGGGAATGCAGGGATCCGTGAAGCGACCAATAAAGTGAAGGGTTACTTCGATACGGGTACGGACCTGATGTATGCGATCGGCGCTGTGGTGGGGATTATCGGCGCGGTCAAGGTGTTTAATAAATGGAACGCGGGGGAACCCGATACCAATAAGGTGGCGGCGGCTTGGTTCGGCAGCTGTATTTTCCTGGTGGTAGTAGCGACGGTTCTGAAATCTTTTTTCGGTATTTAAGATGGCCTCGGTTTACAGGATCAATAAGGGCGTCGGCCGCCCGGTACTCTTCCAGGGTTTGAAGGGACAGTATATTGCCTGGTTTTGCGCGGGTCTGGTGGGGCTGCTGGTTTGCTTTGCGGTCCTGTATGTGATGGATGTGCGTTTGTGGCTGCTGCTGCCATTAGTATTCGGCCTGGGGCTTGGGATTTTCCGGCTGGTGTTTTACCTGAACGGGCGTTTTGGTGAACACGGGCTGGAAAAACTGATGGCTGCCAGGCGGATGCCCGCTAGCCTGCGCTTTTCCGGGCGGCGTTTATTTACTGGCCTGCGGTATGCGGGATTTGCGGACCGGAGAATGCTTGAGCGGTTATGACCGTTCGTTTCAGAGCGGCGATCGAAGACGGATCTTCATTGTACTAACTACTTTTTACTTACTACTCATTAGCGATGGATATTTCAAAGATTTTTCCGGTGTATAAGGTGGAGCAGGACTGTATGATTTCCGGGCAGGGAGATTTGACGGTGGGTTACGAGCTTGAGCTTCCTGAGATCTTTACGCTTTCGGAAAGCGAGTACGAGGCTTTTCATCAGGCCTGGGTGAGGGCGCTGAAGGTCTTGCCTGATCATTCGGTGTTTCATAAGCAGGACTGGTTTACTGGAGGGGCTTTCCAGGGGGATTTTGAAAGTACAGCGGCGGCCGGGACAGATTCAGGGGCTGCTTTTCTTTCCCATTCCAGTGAGCGGTTCTTTCACGAGCGCCCTTTCCTGGAGCATCGCTGTTATGTGTTTCTGACGCGGAAGCCTGCCGGGCGGCGGCTTTCTTCCTCGGGATACAGCAATGTGTTGCGGCGCTCGCTGGTGCCTGCTCCGGCACTTAACAGGGTATTTGCCGGGGAGTTCCTGGACCGGGCGGAGCAGTTCGTGCAAATAATGGAGGACAGTGGTTTTGTGCGGATGAAGCGGCTGGATGACGAGGGGCTGGCCGGTAATGCGGTTTCGGCGGGGGTACTGGAACGGTATTGTTTTCTGATCCCGCCGGGCCGGATGCCGGTAATTTCGGATGTGGGCTTGAAGGATGGTTTACGTGTGGGTGATAAGGAATGCCGCTTGTTTACGCTTTGCGAGCCGGACAGCCTGCCCGGGCTTTGCGGCAGCCGGGCGAATTACGATAAATACAGTTCCGACCGGGTGAAGTTTTCTGTCGGTTTTGCCAGCCCGCTGGGCGGGCTGCTGAACTGCGATCATATTTATAACCAGTACGTGTTCCTGGATGATCCGGCTGCGACGCTGAAACGGCTGGAAACAAGGAAGCTGCGTTTGCAGTCGCTTTCGGCTTATTCACGGGAGAATGCGGTGAGCCGCGAGGCGGTGAACGATTACCTGAATGAGGCGGTGGCGGGACAGCGGATGCCGGTGAAGGCGCACTTCAATGTGCTGTGCTGGTCGGAGGATCCGGCTAGGCTGCGGGAAGTAAAAAACCTGGTGTCTTCGGCCTGCTCGCAGCTTGACGCGGTGGCCAAGGTGGAAACGGACGGGCAGGCGCAGATCTGGTTCGCCGGGCTGCCCGGTAACGAGGCGGATTTTCCGATGAACGATACCTTCGATACGTTCGCTGAGCAGGCTTGCTGTTTTCTGAACCTGGAGTCATCGTACCGCAGTTCAGTTTCAGCTTTCGGTATTCGTCTGGGCGACCGTTTATCGGGTAAACCGGTGCTGGTGGATCTGTCGGACGAGCCCATGCGCCTGGGTTATACCACCAACCGCAATAAGTTTATCCTGGGACCGAGCGGCAGCGGTAAATCTTTTTTTACCAATCATATGGTGCGCTCTTATTACCAGCAGGGCAGTCATGTGCTGCTGGTGGATGTGGGTCACAGTTACCGGGGATTGTGCGAGCTGGCCGGAGGGTATTATTTTACGTACAGTGAGGCGGATCCGGTGAGATTTAATCCGTTTTACCTGGCTGAAGGGGATGTGCTGGATACGGAAAAGCGGGAAAGCATTAAGACGCTGCTGCTGGCTTTGTGGAAGAAGGATGACGAGTCGTTCCGCCGTTCGGAATATGTGGCCCTGTCGGCGGCGCTGACGCTGTATTATGAGTTTCTTTCCGGGCGCCCGGATATCTTTCCCTGCTTTAATACTTTCTACGAGTTCCTGATGGCGGAATACAGCCAGGTGCTGGCAGATGGCAAGGTAAAGGAGAAGGACTTCGATATCGGTAACTTTCTGTATGTGCTGAATCCCTTTTACCGCGGCGGGGAGTTCGATTACCTGCTCAACGCGCGGGAGAACCTTGACTTGCTGCATAAGCGGCTGATCGTTTTTGAACTGGACGCGATCAAGGATCACCCGATCCTGTTCCCGGCGGTGACGCTGATTATCATGGAGGTGTTTATCGCCAAGATGCGCAAGCTGCCGGGCGTTCGTAAGATGATCCTGATCGAGGAGTGCTGGAAGGCGATCGCCCGTGAAGGGATGGCCGAGTACATCCGATACTTGTTTAAAACGGTCCGCAAGTTTTTCGGGGAAGCGGTGGTGGTTACCCAGGAGGTGGAGGATGTTATCTCTTCACCGGTGGTTAAACAGGCGATTATCAGCAACTCTGACTGCAAGATCCTGCTGGATCAGCGAAAGTACCAGAATAAGTTCAGCCAGATCCAGGAATTGCTGGGGCTGACGGATAAGGAGAAGGCGCAGATCCTTTCCATGAACCGGGCGAACGATCCAGGGCGGCGCTATAAGGAGGTTTTTATCTCGCTGGGAGGGCAGTTGAGCAAGGTTTACCGGACGGAAGTCTCGGAGGAGGAATACCTGGCTTATACGACCGAGGAGAGCGAGAAGCTGCGGGTGGCTGAATATGCGGCCAGGTATGGCAGTATGGCTAGGGGCATTGCCGCGCTGGCTGCGGAGATGCGTTCTAAAACTTAGTTGTTTAGGTAGTTCGGCTTGCCCCGGGGTATGGGTTGACGGGCTTAGAAAATTGTGAGGTATGTTTTTAAAAGAGTTACGAAGGGTAATGAAAAAGTATATGGTGATCCTGCCGCTGAGCACGATGACGGTGTTTGTGGCGCTGCCAAAGGGCGCGAGCGCACAGCTGGCTATCGCAGAGGTGATCAAAGCGGGGGTAAAAAAGGTGATCAAGGCGGTGGACCTGAAGGTTCAGCGCCTGCAGAACGAGACGCTCTGGCTGCAGAATGCGCAGAAAGTGCTGGAAAACCAGCTGTCAAGGCTTAAGCTGGGGGAGATCGCGGACTGGACGGAGCGGCAGCGGGATTTATACGGGAAGTATTACCAGGAGCTGTGGAAGGTTAAATCGCTGATCACTTACTATAAACGGATCCGCGAGCTGACGGATAAGCAGCTGGCGATCGTTTCGGAATACCGGCGCGTTTGGGAGGTATTGCAGGCGGACGGGCATTTTTCGGCCTCCGAAGTGGAGACGATGGGAAAGGTGTATGCGGGAATGCTGGAGGAAAGCGTAAAGAACCTGGACCGTATCCTGGCTGTGGTGAATTCTTTTAAAACGCAGATGAGTGATGCTGCGCGGCTGGAAATGATCTCGTCTGCGGCAAATGCGATGGATGAGATTTATGCGGGGCTGCGCCGGTTTAACTCGCAGAATGCGCTGCTGAGTGTGCAGCGGGCCGGTTCGCTGGAGGAGGTTAAGCGTGTAAAAGAGTTGTATGGAATCGCGGAGTAAAAGTTCAGATGTGCCTGAACAGATAGTTGGCATGCTGAGAGTTATGCTTCTGGCTTTTCTTTTTGTGGGATTTTGCGGTGCAGTTCGCGCGCAGACATGGGCAGAGTTTTTTAACCAGAAGAAGACGCAGAAGCAGTACCTGGTCAGACAGCTGGCGGCGCTGGAAATGTATGCGGGTTATGCGCGTAAGGGTTACGAGCTGGTTAGTGGCGGACTGGAGACAATCAAGGGAATCACCCGCGGTGAGTTGGGCCTGCACGAAGTGTTCTTTGGTTCCCTGTCTGCGGTAAGCCCGCTAGTTTCGGGTGACAGCCGGGTAGCGGGTGTGCTGAGGATGCAGCTGCTGATCTCCGCGCGCCTGACTTCGCTGGGCAGCTTAGGGGCTTTGCCGGCGGCGTATGAAGTTTATGGCAGGAAGGTGAGGGCGGATTTGCTTAAAGGTTGTGCAGAAGATCTTGTTGAATTGGCCGATGTACTTTCTCAGGGACGCCTGCAGCTCTCCGACGAGGAACGATTAAGGCGCCTGCAAATGCTGTACGCTTCTGTGGAAGAGCGATATGGTTTTTGCAATAGGTTTGTGTCGGCTGTGCAGGTGCTGGCAAAGCAGCGCTCGCAGGAAAAGGCGGAGACCGAACATTTGCGGGCTTTATTCGGGCAGGGTCTGGAGGAGTAGGTTTTGTTGATGGGTTTAATTAGGATACAGGTTTTAAACAGGTGAATGATGAAGGGATTATGGAAGTGCCTGATCGTAGTTGCGTTGATTTTAAATGGCTTACTGTGGGGAGTTGGCAGGGCGAATGCCCAGTCGGCGGAAATTCAGCAATTGCTGCTGAACGTGGAAAAGCTGAGCCAGATGAAAAATATCCTGGAGGATATGAAAAAGGGTTACCAGGTAGTGTCCTCGGGCTATAATGCGGTTCGGGATATTTCGCAGGGCAATTTTTCGCTGCATGAGGTATTCCTGGACGGCCTGATGCTGGTGAGCCCGGAAGTGAAAAAATATCGCCGGGTGGCTGATATCGCCCGGTCGCAAAAAGCGATTGTGCAGGAGTACCAGGCGGCGATGAAAGCGTTCAGGCTTTCGGCGGTGTTCGGTTCCGGGGAACTGTCTTATTTGTCATCGGTATACAGGCAGCTTTTTGAGGGAAGCCTGCGAAACCTCGATGAGCTGGCGATGGTGATCACTTCTTCTTCGCTGCGCATGAGCGATCAGGAACGGCTTAGCGCTGTCGACCGGATCTATGCGGAGACCTTGGACAGGCTGACGTTTTTGAGGCGGTTTAACAGGCAGGTGGAGGAACTGCGCCTGCAGCGGATCGCTGCGAACGCTGAGAACTCAGGCTTACGGAATGTGTTGGGTTTGTCTAAGTGATTATTCTTAACTGTTAGTAGATCAATATTTTATTGCTAGCATAATCCGGGCGAATGATCGGCCGGTTAACAGGATTGTTATGAAAAGGAGTTGGTTTATTTTGATAATGCCGGTATTGCTGTTTTTGCCGGGAAGCCTGTTTGCCCAGGGCGGTGTTGCGGCGAGCCTTACGGGTATGCAGCCGGTACTTGACCGGGTGTACGGGGAAATGATCCCGCTATGCTCGCAGCTGATCGGGGTGGCGCGGGGGATTGCAGGATTCGGCGCGCTGTGGTATATCGCGGCAAGGGTATGGCGGCATTTGTCAGCGGCTGAACCGGTGGATTTTTATCCGCTGCTGCGGCCTTTTGCGCTGGGACTTGCCATCGTGTTTTTTCCAGGTGTTATCGCCCTGCTGAACGGGGCGCTGCAGCCGACGGTCAGCGCAACGGCGGCGATGGTGAGCGGGAGCAACCGTACGATCGCTGCGCTGCTGAAGAAGAAGGAGGAAGCGGTGAAAAACAGTCTGGATTACCAGTTATATGTGGGTGATGACGGCATGGGCGACAGCGATAAGTGGTATAAGTACCTGCACCCGGATGATCCGGGCCGCAAGGATGAGGGCATGCTGGACGGACTGGGAAACGACCTGCGTTTCTGGATGGAAAAGCAGTCGTATAATTTCCGGAACTCGATCAAGCAGTGGATGAGCCAGGTACTGGAAGTGCTCTATGCGGCAGCCGGTCTGTGCATCAATACGCTTCGGACGTTTTTCCTGGTGGTGCTTGCGATACTGGGGCCGCTGGTGCTGGGGTTTTCAGTGTACGACGGATTTCAGAATACGCTGACGGTCTGGCTGGCGCGTTATGTAAATATCTTTTTATGGCTGCCTATCGCCAATATCTTCGGCAGTATCCTGGGTAAGATACAGGAGAATATGCTGCGGCTGGATCTCTCGCAGATCAGCGAGCAGGGGGATACGTTTTTCAGCGCGACGGATACGGCTTACCTGATTTTTTTGGTAATGGGGATCGTGGGTTATTGCTCGGTGCCGAATGTGGCCAATTATGTGGTTCATGCCGGGGGCGGTAATTCGATCCTGGTGAAAATGACCGCGCTGGCTGCGGGTACCGCCTCGGCCGGGGTGGCCGGCGGTTCCGCAGCAGCGGGTATGGCAGCTGATGCGCTGGGTAATGCCGATCGTTTCATGGTTCAGGGGTTTCAGGGCCGGGCTGATGGCGACTATTTTCCGGACGGGGCGGCATCTGTCTATCAGCGGGAGCGTCTTAAGGGGGATTGACATCGCTTTAGCGGCGGGTGGTTTTTTTCAGGTCTTTTTAATTCTAAACGATATGTTTTCTCAGTTACGGAATATCGAGTCGGCTTTTAAGCTGGTTCGGGGATTTTGCGTGGTATTTATGTGTTGCTGCCTGCTCCTGTCCGGGTGGGTGTGCTGGAAGTCTTTTGAGGCGGTGCGTCTGGCGGAGGGAAAGGTGTATGTGCTTGCCGGCGGCGCGGCAATAGAAGCTTTGGCTTCCTCGCGCGGGGATAACCTGGCAGTGGAGGCGCGTGATCATGTGCGCCGGTTTCATGAGGCTTTCTTTTCTCTTGACCCGGACAATGAGGTCATCAGCCGGCATATCGCCTCAGCGCTGAACCTTGCTGATGTGACGGCTAAACGGGCCTATGACAATTTGCGGGAACAGGGCTTTTATGCGGGGCTGATAGCAGGAAATATTTCTGTGCGGATTTCGGTGGACAGCATTGCCCTGGACACGCTGGCGGTGCCGCTGTCCTTTACCTGCTTTGCGCGTGAAACCCTGGTGCGAAGCAGCTCCACGGTGCAGCGGCGACTGGTGACTTCCGGTTACCTCCGGCAGGTGAGCCGGAGCGACCAGAATCCGCACGGGTTTTTAATTGAACGCTGGCAGGTACTGGAAAATAGAGACTTACCTGCCGGCAGATGAAGCGGATGGACAGGTTAAATGGTAGCAGGAAAGATGGCAGGCTGGCTGTGTTTGCAGGTTGCTTTGTGCGCTGGATGGATGGTCTTTCCCGGCGGCTGGCAGGCTGGCTGAATGACCGGACGAGTAGCTGGCCGCCGGGACGCTGGAAGCTTGTACTTGGAGTGTTCCTGGTAAGCGGTGTGTGCTGGTGCCTGTATATGGTGTTTGGTGGATTTTTAAATTAATCGGTGATTTTATGGATAAGGAAACAAAGAAAAAATGGATGCTGTGGCTGCTGCCTGTGGCTGGTCTGCCGCTGCTGGCGCTGCTTTTTTATGGCATGGAGGGCGGGGTTGAAAGCCGGAATGGTGTTATTCCTGGCGCTCAGATCAGCGCTTCGCTGCCGGAGGCAAACTTCAGGGATAAGCAGCCGTCGGGAAAACTGGGTTTTTATGAGCGGGCGGAACGGGATAGCGGGATAAAAAGCGCTGACAAGGCTGTACAGCGGGAGCTGGCTTTTAACGGGCAGCCTGATGGTGGTTCTGCGGTAGATGCGCCGGCCAGGCAGATCGATGAGAAGCTGGCAGAAATCAACAGGGCGATCGGCCGCAACGAAGCTCAGCCGGATGCCGGGATGATTCAAAAAGCAGCCAGGCCGGCAGAAATGAAAGGGGACGTGGATCGCCTGGAAGATTTGATGACGATGCTTAGGGAAAACGGGGAGGCGGATCCCGAGATCAGTCAGCTGGGTGGCTTGCTGGATAAGATAATGCAGATCCAGCGTGCGGACGTATCGGGAGCGGGGCAGACAGAGGGATCGCAGAAGGACCCCCTTATTCCAAGGGATACGGCGTTCCAGACCGTTCCGGCAGTAGTTTCCGGTGCGCAGCGGGTAAGTGACGGTGAAGTGGTTTGCCTGGCTCTTGCCGACAGCGTGCGGACGGGAGGCCTGCTTTTGCCGAAAGGTCAGCTGCTCTACGGCGCCTGCCGGGTGCTTAACCAGCGGGTATTGCTGGATGTACGCACGATCAGGGTCGGTGACCGTATTGTTCCGGTTGATCTTGCGGCTTTCGACCTGGACGGAATGGAAGGCTTAGCCGCACCGGAAGCGGTGCTGGCAGGTTTGAGCGGCCAGTTGCCCCGTGTTGCGGGAGGTTTTTCGCTTTCGGGCATGGACGCTTCGGCGGGCGGCCAGGCATTACAGGCGGGGATGGAAGCAGCGCGTTCACTGCTGGAAAGAAGGGCGAAGCCAATCAGGGTGCGTCTTGAGGGTGGTAAGCGGGTATTACTGCGGGATAAGACGCATGGTCACTGAGTTTTTGTAAGGATAATTAACAGAGTATAAACTAATATGTGTAGCGATGAATGAAAACAATTTGGAGAACCTGAAAAAGGAGATGGGCGCGCTGGGATTCAGCGCCGGGCTGATCAAGCAGATGGAGGCGCAGATGAAAAAGGATGTGCCGGAGTTTAAGCTGTATGGGCATACGGAGGCCAGCCGGGGACAGGTTGATCTGGCGCTGTATTTTAAGCGGAGTAACAAGTCGGATTATTATTACCTGAATAAGTTCGAGGCTTCACATAACCAGTCGCATAACCTGAAGGAGGGACATGCTTATATGATGATCACCCCGGCAGAGGGTAGTAATGTGGTTAAGAAGCTGGGAAACCTGACTGAGGCGGTGGAATATTTCAGGGACCAGAAGGGAACGCATGAGCTGGCTGCGGGGAAGGATGCTTCCGATAAAATAACGCTGGCACGCATGGAGAATGGAAAAGTGACGGAAGTCGATAAGGACTTCCGCAGGGCTTTTTATGCGCCTCCCGTAGCCCAGAATTTCTGGCTGGAACGCGGCAAGGGCTTTTCGGTGGAACAGGCGGCTAATATGGTTCAGGGCCGGGCGGTGTACCGGGAGGATATGCTGAACTTAAGCGGCAAGCCGTATGAGGCCTGGACGCAGCTGGATAAGGAACAGGGGAAAGATCAGCACGGGCAGCTTTCAGTAACACGTTATACCGAGGCGTATGGCTTTCAGTTGGCGGAGGTGCTGGATAAATATGCGATCCGCGAACTGGGCGATCCGGGTCACAGGGAGAGGCTGGAGACTTCGCTTAAAAACGGTAACCGGCCGATGGTCACTTCCATGCAGGAAGGGCAGGAGGTCAAGTTGTTTATCGAGGCGGTGCCGCGTTTTAAGCAGCTGAACTTTTTTGCAGAGAACGGGAAGATGGAAAAAAGGGAACAGTTTTTAAAGGAAAGCTCGCAGTCGCTGGGAGCGTCACGCAGCAAGGGGCAGGCAGAAGAAGTTACCCAGCGTTCCGGGTTGAAAATTTAAGCGGGCTGCATTTGGAGGTGTATTTTAATCTTTTATTTTTACGGCACTAATTATAAATGTACTATGGACAAATTTCAAAAATTAAAGGAACTGGTAGCTTCGGTGGAAGCTGACGCGGACAAATTTTACAGCAAACAAAACTCGGCCGCTGGGACGCGGGTGCGTAAGGCAATGCAGGACTTAAAAAACCTGGCCCAGGAAATACGCACCGAGGTCACCGAAAAAAAGAATACCAAATAGCGACGTATTCCCGAACACACTTTATATGAATGCCCGGCTTGCCGGGCATTTTTTGTTGTAAAGAGTGTACCCATATAGATAAATTGATAATTTTATCGCTGATGGAATCCGAAAAGTCAGCAACTGTTACTTACTCACCCGCGGCAGTTTTAAACCTGTTCAACAATTCCTTATCTGTTAATGAGACGAAGCGGATTGTACAGCTTAAGGGGATATATATCCAGGGCAAGGGTATGCAGTACAGCGGATACTTTTACGATATTTTCCGTGACGAATCAACTGATGCCGCGATTACTATCCTGGTGCCGCCACTAATCCGTAACGAACTGCAGCCAAATAAAACTGTTACGGTTAACGGCTTTATAACCCGGCGCATTATTAATTCATCGGGCAGCATTCAGATACAGCTTACCGTTACTGATCTGGTCGGGCAGACTCAGAACAAATACACGGAGGATGATGTCAGGAAAATTCAGTTGATGCAGGCAAAAGCTGCTACAGGTTACCGCGATGTTTACAGCTGGCTGAAGGAAAAGATAATTACGGAAGAGCCGTTCAAGATCGGTATAGTCATTGGTAAAACGGGGATAATCGACAACGATATCAAACATCAGCTGCGGGAATCGATCGGTTTTTATGATCTTAGTTTTCATCGGGTCAATTTGAGTTCTGAGGAAGAAATTTTAACGATACTTGACCGGCTCAGCAATGAAAACTACGGCCTGGTAGCAGTATCCCGCGGTGGTGGCGAAAATCTTGATATTTTTAACAGGTTTACAATTGCTGAGAAGGCTGTCAGTCTTCAATCCTTATTTGTTACGGCCATCGGGCATAAAGATGATGTTACCCTGCTTCAAAGGGTCGCTGACAAATCCTTTATTACGCCGTCTGAATTAGGCCAGTTTCTAAACGACGTTTACAATGAGACTGTAGCGGAACTTGAGAATTCTAAAGCCAGGCTCATTGAATCCGTCAAACTCCAGCTTACGGCCGGTTATCAGAAGCAAATAGATAATCTGAATGAGAAATTAAAAGCAAACGAGGAGCTTCGTTTGAAAACAGCCAAAGACCTGGAACTGGTTTACAAAGAAAAAATGGAGTTGCTGAACGGTCAGTTAGCCGGTGAACAAAAATTACAGGCCGAACGGGTCGGCATATTAAACGATCAGATTAACAGTTATAAAAAGCAGATTGCCCAAATCGAAGGAAAGGCTTCCGTTAACTGGACGATAGTTGTAATCGCTGTTATCGTGGGATTGATCATCGGCTATCTCTTAAAGGGACATTGATCTTAACTGCCTCTGTGGTCATCAGCAGTTCCCGCCGGCAATCAATTAAATTATTAGAAGACATAAACATATCATGCACTACGAATTCAGAAAAGCAGAAACTAAGGATGTAAATAATATCTGGGATGTCCTGCAACAGGCGATCGCTCGCAGAAAAGAAGATGGCAGCCGCCAATGGCAGGACGGTTACCCAAATCCGGAAGTCGTACAAAGTGACATTGACAAACAAGCCGGCTTTATGTTATGTGATGCAGATACCGTCATCGGTTACTGTGCAGTTTTTGTAAATGATGAGCCGGCTTATGAAAAGATCGATGGCAAGTGGTTAACTAATGGTGATTTTGTAGCTGTACATCGTGTCGCCGTTTCCGACCAATACACAGGGAAAGGTTTAGCTAAAATTATACTTCGCTTTGTGGAAGAATACGCGATGAGCATGCAAATAGTGAGTATTAAAGCAGATACTAACTTTGATAACCCGGCAATGATGAAGACTTTTGAAAAGCTGGGTTATAGTTATTGCGGGGAGGTGTATTTTCGGGGCGGCGCGAGAAGGGCGTATGAAAAAGTATTAAAACCGAACTTTAATTTGTAAGCGTTCACAATATTTGCAGATATGGGTGTTGTAACTTATATTAGCGTATCTAAATGCTCTCTAACAATGGCGAATCGATGAGGTTCGCCTTTTGTATATAGCGATTCCTGGATTAAAATCAGATTTCCAGTTGTTCAAAACTAAATACGAGTAATATCTTTCCGTTTTCGAGCTCTTTCCAGCCACGGTCAAAGCAGTAATGATAAATTTCCTGTTTTCGGGTAATGGAAATGCTGGTGAAGTATTTGAAATGAAAGCCGGCGTCAATAAGTTCATAACGGCTGATTACTCTTGGTTCGCCGCCGGGCATATACCGGATCATGATCTGGTGGTTGCGCTGGATGACGCGGATGACTTTGGCAATATAGGGATCCAGGGATCCCTGGCTTTCCCTGCGTTTTCCGCGGTTGTAGGTGTTCCGGCAGGTATCGTTACAGAAAACCTGGTCGGAACGGCCGTGCAGTTCCTTTCCGCAGTTGCGGCAGTTCTTTTCAGGGTGATCTTTGTATAATTGTATCAACTTGATAATTAACTGAATATCCGATCCGGATCGCGTATATCCGGTATACGCGAATGTTAACCGGATAGTTGCAGTATGTGTTTGCAGATTTGCTGAAAACAGGGTATTATGAAACCAGTACATTTAGCGAGCGAGTCATTTTCTTCCGGCAGGAGACATTATTATTTAGATTTTAACAGGGCGGTGAACCAGCGTGATTACATACGAATCTCCCGGAATGATGAGCTTGGGGGTAATCGCTTTGATAAACGGACGGTAGTTGTATTCGAGGAGGATTTTGAATTCCTGATCCAGGCTTTTGCATCCCTGTTTCGTACTGCTGCGTATAGCGGCAAAGAGGTGCGGGTACAGGATTTAAAGCGATCATGTTCTGAGGAAGGCCAACCGTCAGGAATTAAGAGCTGGCCGGTGTCAGAACGGCCGCGCGAAAAACTGGTTCAACACGGACCTGAAAATTTGAGCGATGCGGAACTTCTGGCTATTCTTATCGGTTCGGGTACACCGGGCAGGACGGTGGTTGACTTAGCACAGCAAATGATGAGCAGTGTCCAGGGGGACTTGAAACGATTGGCCGGATTGACAAGCGATGAGCTATGCAGGTTTAAGGGGATCGGTGTCGTGCGTTCGCTGACGATCATCGCGGCTATGGAACTGTCTGCCCGGATGGCCGGCATTAGAGTAGGTTCTGTCTGTTATTAAAAGAAAGTGCAATGGTGGGCTGCTCTCATTAGTATAACCTGGCCGTCTTCCAGGGTCGCAGGCAACGTGGCGGGAGTACCGGTCCGCATTAAGTTGCTGGGGAAGGCTGGAGGTGATGTTGTATGAGCCCATAAATTACAGGCATGTCCGCATTCGTGGGCCATACCGGTTACTGGTTGTCCGCTGTTAAACTGTACGGTCACATAATTGGACCATAAGGCCAGGGAACAGCCTGCCGATGTTCCTCCAATAAAACTTCTGACGGCGAAAACATAGATGGGCGCTCCGTGCCCGACCAGCCGTCGTGCGTTCCCCCAAAACAAATTATTGATTTTTAGCTCGAAGCTTGACCCGGTAGTTAAAAGGTCGTCTCCAAAGGCGGCCGCGCCGCAATTGACATCAAGCGTCTGCGGGGTACTTGGCCGGTTTTCAAATACAGTAAAGTCTTCAACGGCGGTTGCAGCATGGGATGAAAACGGTGTAGTGAACTGAAACGGCCGGAACGGGATGACTTTGATATTGGCCCTTACTTTATATAATTCGATCATGACGTCCAGTTGGGCCTGTACCTCGGCGGCAGTTGCTACAGGTACACCAAACCCATCTTGCTGGACGATAATGACAATACGCAGTAACTTTTCCGGAGGCCGGATACCGATAATGCTGAGAAGTCCGAAAATAATGTCCAGGACAGCGTTAATGATAGTGGAAACCAACCAGCCGATAATGTTGACGATGCCTTCAATGATTCTGCCGATGACCGGTAAAGAAAAAATGAATCCGGCAACCCAGGCGAGGGCATTGAGGATAAATCCGACAACGGCATCAATAACGGTAACGACCGCTCTTACGACGGTTGTCACGGCAGCGATAACACCGTTAACCAAGTCACTGAAAAAACTCCCGATGGCGCTGAATACATTGTCCGGCCCGTCGGTAAGCCAGGTCAACGTGATCGATCGCCCGTCTTTTTCAACCAGTTCAAAAATGTCGTACATGTCGGTATGTATACCGAATATCTTCGCTTTGGCGATGGTGAACTTATGCGCCGGGTAGTCGGCGGACGAAATTCTGATCCTTACAGGACCATGGTTGGCATCCTGTGTTTGTTGTTCGGTAAGGATCCGGCCGGTGTGAATATTAATAAATTTGATGCTTTTCCACAAGGTTACAGCTGAGGCGGTGTTCATGGTAATTGTTATTTCACCTGGTGTGCCGGTAGTTTCAACGACATTAAACCGGTCGAAGTCCCGCAGATTTGGAAAAGCAGACCAATTAATTCTATCAGCCATCGCTAAAACTGGTTATATCTTACCGTCATACAAATTTGTTTATTATAACAAATGCAGACAATGGCCAATTCTAATCATATTGCAGTTTTTGAATGCTATCATGGCGAGTTTCGTATTCATTTGCAAATCACATTAACCTTTTTTTAAGGGCGGCCATGTCCTCACCAACCTTGATATCTAAGATTTTCGCATAGTGCTGGGTTGTTTTAAGATTAGTGTGTCCCAGCATTTTGGACACTGTTTCGATAGGCACCCCATTCAAAAGTGTAATGGTTGTTGCAAAGGTGTGCCGGGCAATATGAAAGGTCAGATCTTTTTTGATATTGCAGAGATCAGCTATTTCCTTGAGATATGCATTCATCTTTTGATTGCTTAAAACGGGTAAGAGGGAATTGCTGACCTGGCATTGCGGATAGTCCTGATAATTTTTTATCAGTTCTAAAGCAAAAGGGAGCAATGGGATTTTTGAGGGTGTAGAGGTCTTTTGCCTGTATGTGTGTATCCACATCTCTCCGTCGATTCCTTTTACAAGCTCTGAACGTTTTAGCTTTTTTACATCTGCATAGGCCAGCCCTGTATAACAGCTAAACAAGAAAATGTCACGTACTTGTCCTAATCTCGGTATATTAAAGCGCTTGGTGGCCATTAAAGCAATTTCTTCTTTAGTCAGAAATTCCCGTTCTACGGTCTTGGTTTTTATCTTATAATTACTCAATGGATTTATACTGATCCAACCATTCGCCAGGCAAAGCCGGATAATCTTGCCGAAATTTTTCAGATACTTTACCGCCGAATTGTTGGCACAATTGCGAACGCTCCGCAGATAAAAATCATATTCGCGAATAAAATCGTGATCGATTTTACGAATATCTATATCGGAGAGATTGTATTTCCATTTGAGGAAATCAGCAGTGTGTTTTAAAGATGTCTGATACCGTTCATACGTGCCGGGTGCATATTCTTTGCCGACCAGGGCCTTTACCTTTTCATTGTGATCGTGAAAAACTTCGAGAATTTTTCTGCAGGTTATTTTTTTACCATGGAACCTGTCTTTAATCAATTTGGGAGTTATAACAAGATCAGGTTCCATTTCGCGGTAAAACCGATAAATGTTGTTAAGCTTCTGTTCAAGGTTATCGAGAGCCTGGTTGGTATTTCGACTTTCATCGTCTTTGCCCTTGAGCCGCTCAAATGTCTTGTTCCATTGACCGGGCAGGGCATGACAGCCTGAAGTCATTTCAATACGTTGAAGGTCAACGGTAATTCGTGCGTAAACTGGTAAACGGCCGCTTGAATAACCTTTTGGTTTCTTTAAATAAAAGAGGATTTTAAAATAACTCTCCATAACGATCTGTTTAAGCGTTTTAAAATTAACTTAACAGCGTGGCTAAAAAAAGATGTTTATCTATCGAACTGGTTGTAAATCAGTAGTTTAAACCATTTCTGGTGAGTTGTGTGCTTTTGGATAATAACTCACCAGAATACTCACCAGAAACATGGTTTTAGATGAATATTTTGGTGTGGCCCAAAAACAAAAAAGCCCGTTAATGATACATTAACAGGCTTTTTATATGTTTTGATATAGTTATCAGCGGAGAAAGAGGGATTCGAACCCCCGGACCTGTTACAGTCAACAGTTTTCAAGACTGCCGCATTCGACCACTCTGCCATTTCTCCGGGGGCAAAAGTACAAATACGAACTTAATCTGCAAATAGGAATGATTATTTTATTGGTGTTATAACTTAAGTGCTTCAAATTGAGGAAGAAAAATTTGTTCAAGCTATCTGAAACCTACTTTTTTAGAGTTTCTTCAACGGGTTCCTTGAACGAATTGAACATTGGTTTAATGATTCGAATGCTTTTTTTCGACAGATCCAGGCTTGCGTTGAGCTCAAATCCTATTAAAATGATCAGCGAGTTAAGATATAACCAGATCATGATAACGATCAGCGTTCCGATCGAGCCGTAAAGTTTGTTGTAGTTGCTAAAGTTATTAATGTAAAAGGCGAAGCCCCATGACGTAAGCATTGCTAACAATGTTGCTAACCACGAGCCGGCACTAAAGAGCTTCCATTTTTTTGCGTTGGCGGGGCCGTACCTGTAAAGCAGTGAGATAGTTATAAGGTACATGCCGATCAGTATAATCCAACGCCCCAGGCCAATTAAAGTGATCCAAAACGATTCTTTAAAAGTTAGTTCCTTTTGCAGGTAACTGAATATGTATTCGCTGATAGTTAAAATAGTAATGCTGATGATAAGCGCCATCACCATTAAAAGCGTTAAGGCAAGCGCTACTGCACGACGTTTTAACCAACCCCTGGTTTCCAGTATCAGCGACGATTTGTTAAAAGCTTGCATCAGATTGTGTACCCCATTTGTTGCAAAAAACAAAGCGGTGATAAATCCTAACGACAGTAAACTGCTGTTCTGGATCTTCACAATATCTTTTATCGTAGACTCAACAGCCAGGTAGGCGTTGTTTGGAAGTACAGAATGAATGATCTCCATCAGTTGATCCTGGAAATGCGCTATCGGTACGTACGGGATGAGCGTAAATAAAAAGATGATCGCAGGAAATATCGCCAGCATAAAACTGTAAGCAAGCGACGATGCCTTGTTAACCAAAGAATCTTTTCCAATTTCTCTGAAAAAGAAAACGGCTACGGTGTAAATGGGGAGCGGACTAAAGCCAGGAAAAACAACGACTTTGGTCCACTCAATGAATTGGCGGTAGGGTTTTACATTACAAAGCTGTTTATGTAGCCAGTTCATCTAGTCTTAACTTGCTTTTATCAGGTTTGTTTTTAGGTGAAATGTGGTTTTAATTTTTCCATAAAATCTTTCGGCGGCGCACATGGCCTGTTTCGTTCCATGTCGATAAATACCAAAGTTGTTTCTCCGATATTAATCAGCTCATCCTTCTCATTATAAAGTTCATATTTGAACACGATTCGAGCTGTCGGAATCTTCTCTAAAATAACCTTAATTCTGATATTCTCATCATAATAGGCAGGCTTAATATACTTGCATTTAAGTTCCAGCACAGGCATCATGACGCCGCTTTCTTCCATTCCGCAGTAAGTCATTCCAATAGAACGGAGCATTTCTACACGGCCAACTTCGTAAAACGATGCGTAATTGCCATAGTACATATAACCCATCTGGTCGGTTTCTCCGTAACGGACGCGGAGGCTTGTCTCAACAACAAACATTATTTCTTGATGTTCCTTTCGTCAAGGGCCGCCTGGAATTTGTGGGCATAGGCAAGATGCTGCGCCATGTTCGATGAGAAGTTATGATAGCCGGAAAAATCTTCCTTCGCAACCATGTAAATAAAGTCGTGTTTCTTGTAATTAAGCACTGCATCGATTGCTTTTATACTTGGCATCATAATCGGTCCGGGAGGGAGGCCGGTATGCAGATAGGTATTGTAAGGCGACTCTGTACGCAGATGTTTATTAAGAACGCGATGTATATTGAAATCTCCCGTGGCAAAAATGACGGTCGGATCTGCTTCCAGTTTCATTCCTTTTTTATAACGGTTCATATACAGCCCGGCGATCATCGGCATTTCATCATCATGAAGCGCTTCCGCGTCGACAATTGCCGCCAATGAGCTTACCTGTTGTTCGGTTAACCCGATTGCCTGCGCTTTTTGCTTGCGCTCAGCTGTCCAGAATTTCTGGTATTCGTCGTACATTCGTTTGAAGAACTTATCGGCAGGTGTGTTCCAGTAAACCTCGTAGGAATTCGGTATGAACATCGCATAAACATTGTCGGTAGTAAATCCATATTTTCCAACAAAGTCTGATGAATTCAGCAGATCAAGAAGCGAAGTTGAGTCCGTTTCAAGTTGTGTTGATATATATTTAGCAAAATCTTTTTTGAGGCGTATGTTGTGGAATTTGAGTTTTACAGGTTCCTGGTTTCCGGCCTTTAGCATATTGATCAGGCCGCGGTTACTCATACCTTTTTTTAAGGTGTACCGGCCGGGCTTAACGCGTGTGGTATAATCCATGTTATGAGCCGTCCATAAAAAGTAGGTGGTATCTTTAACGATGTTGCTGTCTTTGACGGTTTTAAAAACGTCATCAAACGTTGCCCCGGTTTTGATATATAAGTATTTTTTCTCGCCAGTTACATTTGGCCCAAAATACCTCAGGTAGTAATTAAACACAGTTATTCCAAGCGCAATAACGATGATAACTGCCAGAGAGATGATTATCTTTTTTGTAAGTCCCGACTTTTTTTCAGTCATGATTATATTTTGTTTTTATCTGTTATAAGACAATAAACCGCCTTTAAGGTTTTTTACGTTTAAGTATCCCGCCGCCACAAATTGACGTCTTGCAGTCTCGCTACGCAAGCCGCGCTGACATATCACAACGATTTCTGCGTCTGTATCGAAGTCGCCATCTTCCAGGAAGGAAGGTAACCGACCCAGAGGAACGTTGATGCCGCCAATGTTAAACGTATTGAATTCCAGTTCTTCACGCACATCAATTAGAGTCACAGGCTTTCCTGCTGTCAATGCCTGTTTCAGTTCGGCAGGTAAAATATCCATTATTGCTGATTAGAGACGACAATATCAATACGCGTTCCAATTGAGACTTTTGTAAGGCTGTCGCTCAATGCAGGCGTTTGTTTGACGATTTTTACGTTTGCCGAATCGGTTATGGCTCCTTCGTAAGTGATGTTTCCGAGATTTAAGGAAGCGCCGCGAAGAGAGAATTTCGCTTCATCGATACCAAAGCCGGTCAGGTCTGGAAGATCCACCTCACTGGCTCCCATACCGTCGCCTAATACCAAATCGACTTTTGAACCTTTTGGTATCTGCTGGCCTTTGGCAATGCTTTCCCCGCCAAATTTAACGTCGAGGATACGATCCCGTGCGATATCAGATATATAGCTCGTGTCGCCAACTTTCAGGCCGTAATTGCTTAAGATAGCCTGCGCCTCAAGAAAAGTCATTTTCAAAATATCCGGGAAGCCGACGTTTGGCGCCTGGCGGGTAATAATGGTAAGATAGATGGTTCTGTTTTTCTTAACATTTGTATTCGGATCGGGATCCTGCTCTACAACCAATCCCGGCTGTTTATCAATCTGGTACACCGAATCTATCTGATATCTGAATCCCTGCGCTTCCAAAGTTTCTATTGCATTTTCAACACTGAGGCCCTTTAATTTTGGTACCGGCGTGCCTTCGCCATGACGGGTGTAAAAGCGAAGACTGAAGAAAACGACCAGAATAAATGCAACAACTGAAATAAGGGCGAATAGAAAGTTTTTTCGGAATTCGCTGGTTTTTAGATATAAAAAAAAGTTGCTCATCAAGTTTAATTACAATGGTTCCAAAAGTACTATTTAGTATTGAAATTAAAATTTTCGTACGGTGCTTTCCTATCTTTGGCTCGATGAAAAAGAGAATTGCCCTTGTAACCGGTGGTTTCACCGGCGAGTCAGTCGTATCGTTTAAAAGCGCTGATTTTGTTATGAGTAAAATCGATCCTGCCAGGTACGATGTTTATAAAGTGATTATCACAATAGAAGATTGGTACGTTGAAATCGGCCAGCAAAAAGTGCCGGTAGATAAAAATGATTTTAGCATTGCTGTAGATAATGAAATCATAAAATTTGATGTTGCATTTATCATTCTTCATGGTGCGCCAGGCGAGGACGGAAAGTTGCAGGGTTACTTCGATATGATCGGTTTACCCTATACGAGCTGCAACGCCCTTACGTCGGCTCTTACCATGAATAAGGGATATACGAAGGCTGTTGTAGACGGCTTGCGTAACCTTCATATTGCCCGTTCGGTTCAACTGTTCGCGGGACAAAAGAATGCAGAGGATCTTATAACATCGAATTTACAACTTCCTTATTTCGTAAAACCTAACAACGGCGGCAGCAGTATCGGTATGAGCAAGGTTAAGGAGATTTCTGAACTTGCAGAATCACTTGAAAAAGCTTTTAATGAAGACAGTCAAATCCTGGTTGAAGAATTTATCGATGGCAGAGAATTCTCGGTAGGCGTTTACCGCGATGAAGAAGGAGTGAAGGTTTTGCCAGCTACCGAGGTGATCAGTCCAAAAGAGTTTTTCGATTTTGAAGCAAAATATACGCCGGGTATGACGGAAGAAATTACTCCAGGCCGCATGAATGAAGAGGAGCGAAGTCGTGTAGAACAAGTTGTGACAGATGTTTATGTAAAGCTTAACTGCCAGGGAATGGTGCGGATTGACTACTTCCTGGAGAAAGCCACCGACAAATTTTATTTTATTGAGATCAACACGATTCCGGGACAAACTGAAACAAGTTTTATTCCACAGCAAGTCAAAGCTGCAGGGATGAACATCAGTAATTTTTATGAAAACCTGATTCAAACAGCTGTTTGCCGGCATTAATTTTAACAGGTAAGTGGAGGTGTTAATAAGTTGTTTTGATAAACAAAATTATAATCTGATTTACAATTATATATGTTTTTTATAGCGACTATTTCAAGAATAATTCTTACATTTTGCAACCGATTGCAAAACCTAAGTAAATGAAATCAGAGTTATTTATTACCGCGTTGTTTTTGACTGTTTCAGGGACAACTTTTTCGCAGACTATCCCGGATAGTTTAAAGCCAATATCGCAACCCCTGGTTACGGATATTTACACTGCCGACCCTTCGGCCCATGTGTTTAATGGCAAGATATATATTTATCCGTCGCATGATATCGATGCGAAAATTCCGGAGGATGATGTAGGCGGGCATTTTGCCATGAAGGACTATCATATCTTTTCTATGACTAGTATTCCTGGTAAAGCTGTCGACAATGGCATTGCGCTGGATATTAAAGATATTCCATGGGCTGGTCGACAGCTTTGGGCACCCGATGCCGCATACAAGAACGGAACATATTTTCTTTATTTTCCCGTAAAAGACAAACAAGACGTGTTTCGTATGGGAGTAGCAACATCGAAGTCACCGGTAGGACCGTTCAAAGCACAGCCTGAACCTATAAAAGGCAGTTACAGCATCGACCCGGCTGTGTTTACCGATACCGACGGTAGCTCATACATGTATTTTGGCGGTATTTGGGGCGGGCAGCTTCAGCGCTGGCAAACCGGCAATTATAACGCGAATAGTAAAGAACCGGCAGCAACCGAGCCTGCAATTGGCTGCAGAGTGGTACGTTTATCGAAAAATATGCTTGAGTTTGCAGAACCCGTGAAAGAAATCAAGATTTTAGATGAAAACGGAAAAGAACTTTTAGCAGGCGACAATAACCGGCGTTTCTTTGAAGGCTCCTGGATGCACAAATACAAGGGTAAATACTACTTCACTTATTCAACAGGCGATACTCATTTTCTGGCCTATGCCGTAGGCGACTCGCCCTATGGGCCGTTTACCTATAAAGGAGTGCTGATGGAGCCGGTTCAGGGATGGACAACGCACCATTCAATTGTTGAGTTTAAAAATAAGTGGTATATCTTCTACCATGATACGCAATTGTCTGGAAAAACGCATTTGAGAAACATTAAAGTAACAGAACTTACGCATAATGCGGACGGCTCGATTAAAACGATCGTTCCTTATGTAAAGGTAAAGTAGCTAATATCGAGTATCGCAGACCGGAAGGCTTGCGATACTTTTTTAAACTTCCTTTTTTGAGGATAAGAAAATAGCGGTCGTCATAACGATACTTGTCCCGATTATCAGCATAAACAAAAGGCCGGTTCCAACTTCAGTCAATCGCAGCGTTGTGGGCAGATGAAAAAATAACAGGATGCTGATCAAGCCTCTCGGGCTAATAAATGTCTCCGGTAGAATATCCGTTTTATTGATCATCTTCATAAAGAAGATTCGGATCAGATAGATCAGGCAAAGAATAATCAGCCCGTATTCGACGATTTCGAGATTCTGCAGCTCGTTTATCCTCATAGTAAATCCAAAAATCACGAAAAAGAAGGTTCGGAGTAGAAAAGCGCTTTCGGCCGACAACTGTAAAAGCTGGTTTAAATCGCGTGACAAATGATGATAAATAAAATACCGTTGAAACCAGGGAAGATGTATCTGGTTGGCGTTGTTCAAAAAGAGGCCAAAAGCCAGGATGAGAATAAGGGACGATAACTGGTACTGCTGGCCCAGCGCATAAAGCATGATCAATATCGAAATGATCAGAAAGAATTTTATGTGATGCCTTATTTTACCCATCAGGTAAAGCAACACAAGGCATGCCGCAGCCGAAAACACAATAACGAGGATGGTGTCTTTTGCAAGATTAACAAACGAGGTAATCGAGATCGTTTGATTCTCTATCGCGAAATTAAAAAACACAATACCCAGAATATCTGAAAAAGACGATTCGTAAATAACGAACTCCTTTTTTCGCTTGCTCAAGCCGCTCACTGATGGGATTGCAATTGCCGAGCTAATGATGCTTAGTGGGATAGCGTTAACAAAGCATCTCATAAACGCATTTCCGGTTTGATAGGAAAGCAGTAGTGCGATAACGATCGTCGTCGTTATAAGGATAAGGAAGGCAATGAGAAGAGTGTTAATTATAAACTTATTTTTTTCGTTTGAATATTTTAGCTCAAGCGCTCCTTCGAATACAATAAGAATTAATCCAAGTGACCCTAATGTGGGTAATATTTTGTTAAAGTCGAATAGTCTAATGTTAAAGTAATCAGTAAGATACCTAAGACCGATTCCAAGAAACAGCAATAGCAAAACAGATGGCACCCGGGTTTTGGACGCAAAGAGATCGAATAAATAAGATAAGACTACCAGCCCGCTCAAAATGATCAGGATGCTGTATGACGACATAATCCTGCATTTTAATTTTCTCTCACCAGCAGATCTTCTGCAAATCTTCGCAATATTTGTTTTTTATCGGCGTCGACAGGCAATGCTTCAAGGTATTGAAGGGCCTTTTCCGCGTGCCTGTTCATTTCCTGTTCAGCAAGTTGACGAATTCCCAGGCGGTTATAAATCGAAGTAACTGACTGTATTTTAGTTTGCGGTTCGGGATTCTCGGCATTAATCCAATAGGATAACTCTTCGTTATCCAGCTCTCCGGCGTCTTCGAGGGCTTTAATCAATAGAAATGTTTTCTTGTTGGACAGTATATCGCCGCCGACCTGTTTGCCGAACTTTTCCGGGTCGCCGTATACATCCAGGATATCATCCTGAAGTTGAAACGCTATACCCAGATTCTCGCCGAATTGATACATCGTTTGAGCATTTTCATGACCTGCATTGCCGATGAGTGAACCAATTTCCAATGCGCCAGCTAGCAATACAGCGGTTTTTAAACGAATCATTTCCAAATATTCATCTACACTTACTTCATCTGTTTGTTCATAATTCATATCAATTTGCTGACCTTGACAAACAGAAGCTGCAGTATCTCCGAAAACCTTTAGAACATCACGTAAAATATTATCCTCTACTTTGATCATCAGTTTGTAAGCTTCCACAAACATGATATCTCCTGATAAAATAGCTACATTTTCATTCCATTTTACATGTACCGTTTCCTTGCCTCTGCGTATCGGTGCTTTATCCATAATGTCATCATGCATTAAAGTAAAGTTGTGAAACATTTCAATCCCGACCGCGGCGTCAAGGGCGCTTAACACGCTACCACCGAAAAGATCGCAAGCCATTAGCAAAAACACGGGCCGCATTCTTTTGCCGCCCAGTGACATGATATAGTTAATAGGATCGTAAAGTTCGGCCGGCTTTTCGTTAAAACGCTTTTCCTCTATAGCCTCATTTATCAGGTTTTGTAAAGTATGTAAAGATTGCATGTTCTGGTTTCTTAGCGGTCTGTGACCAATGTAAAATCAATTTGGCGCTTACTTAAATCCACTTTCTTAACACGTATTTTCACTTCATCGCCGAGCTGATACTTTTTCTTTTTGCGCTGGCCGATGATACAGTAGTTTTTTTCGTCCAGGACATAAAAGTCGTCGGTAATATCACGCAAACGTACCATTCCTTCGCATTTATTTTCAATTATCTCAACATACATTCCCCATTCGGTTACCCCAGAAATTATTCCCTGGTATTCGGCACCAACATTATTTTCCAGGTATTCAGCTTGTTTGTATTTGATGGAAGCCCGTTCCGCATCCGCAGCTTTCTTTTCCATTTGTGACGCATAGACACACATTTTCTCGTATTCTTCTTCATTTACAGATTTCCCTCCATCAAGATAATGCTCGAGTAAGCGATGCGCCAGCACATCAGGATAACGGCGGATCGGCGATGTAAAGTGTGTGTAATAATCAAAGGCCAAGCCATAATGGCTCGATTTCTTTGTAGTATAAATGGCCTTCGCCATCGACCGGATGGCAAGCTGTGTCAGTACATTTTGCTCTTTTTTTCCTTCCACATCTTCCATCAGGTGGTTTAGTGAACGGGCAACTTCACGGTCGGATTTTGTGTTAATCTTATAGCCAAATTTCATAGCGAATTGAGCAAATCCGAGCAAGTTAGTTTCGTTCGGTGCATCATGGGAGCGATAAACAAACGTAAGCTTCTGTTTCCCTTTTCCTTTTTTAGCAATGAACTCAGCGACTTTCTTGTTTGCAAGAAGCATAAAATCTTCGATAAGCTTATGCGCGTCCTTCCGTTCCTTCACATAAACTCCAATTGGCTTTCCGTTTTTATCGAGGTTGAATTTTACCTCTGTTGATTCAAAGCTGATTGCACCATGTTTAAATTTCCGGTCGCGGAGTTTGTAGGCAAGTTCGTTTAACGCCAGAATCTCTTCACTGTATTCTCCTGTCTTATCTTCTATTAGCTTTTGTGCGTCTTCATAGGCGAAGCGTTTGTCAGAATGGATAATTGTTTTTCCAAACCATTGATCGATCACATTTGCCTCTTTATCTAACTCAAATACAGCAGCGAAACATAATTTATCTTCATCAGGCCTTAAGGAACAGACACCATTGGAAAGCCTTTCGGGAAGCATTGGAATCACTCTGTCTACAAGGTAGACGGATGTGCCCCGTTCGAACGCCTCCTTATCAAGGTGTGTATTGGGCTTTACGTAATGTGAAACGTCAGCGATGTGAACACCAACTTCGACATTGCCGTTATCGAGCCTGCGGAAAGAGATCGCATCGTCAAAGTCTTTAGCATCAACAGGGTCGATGGTGAATGTGAGAATGTTTCTGAAATCTTTTCTTCTGGCAATTTCATCCTGGCTTATTTCTTCCGAAATTGCATTGGCTTCATTTTCTACATCTGCCGGAAACTCTAGCGGGAATCCGAAATCGGCGAGAATAGCATTCATTTCGGTATTGTTCTCGCCCTGGGCCCCCAATACGTGCTTAATCTTCCCGATCGGATTTTTAGCATCTTCGGGCCATTGGACAATACTTGCGACGGCTTTTTCGCCGTTTTTAGCGCCGTTAAGGTCCTCAAGCGGAATAAAAATATCATGCAGCATCTTGCGGTCGTCGGGTACGAAGAATGCGAAGCGTTCGGAAAGTTTTACGATTCCTGTAAAGTCGGTTTTGGCCCGCTTTATAATTTCTACCACTTCACCCTCTTTACGCCGTCCTTTACTTTTTGCGTAAACGTATACTTTTACGATATCGCTATGGAGAGCAGTTCGCAATTTACGTGGAGCTACATATATATCATTCTCAAACTCATCATCGGGTACGATAAAAGCTGAGCCGTCGGCGGTCATATCTACCTTGCCCGTAATAAAGTTCTTGAGTTCTTTCAGGTTGAATCTGCCTTTTTCCGTTTCCTGGAACAGGCCTTTCCTGGTTTCTTCAATCAGAATATCGCGAATAGTGTCACGCGACTCGTTATCTGATAAATTGAGTTTAGCTGAAACCTGTTTATAGTTAAGCGGCTTGTTGCCGGTTTTTTCAAATACATCGCTGATTAGCTGTGTTAATACCAGCTGAACGTGGTTAGCTTTGTTTTTAGCCATTAATTCGTTTTCTTAATTCAACTATTCTACAATCGTAATGTTTTCGTCAGCAATAAGCGGCTGACACCTGAAACGCAGCAATAGCTGGGCTGTGGTTATCACATCTTTCTGGCAATAAGTTTTAATCCGGGCTACATCGCCTTCGTTCCAGTAAACGCGCTGCACATCTGCGCCGGTAATATCGTCTTTGGGAGTTGGAATATTAAATATCGCAGCCAGCAGGTTTAGCGACGTGTAATTTTTATAGTCGCCGAACTTCCAGAGTTCCATTGTATCCAGGTGATTGATCTCCCATGGTTTTTTTCCGCTAATTTGAAGTTGCTCGGGAATCGGAATACAGTTGATCAGCATGCGTCGACAGAGGTAAGGAAAGTCAAATTCTTTTCCATTGTGGGCGCACAGCTGAATGCCTGCCGGCTGTTTATTCAACAAATCGATAAAGCCGTGTAACAATTCTGCTTCATCATGGCCGAAAAACGATTTTACCCTAAAACCTAATTTTCCGCTTTGGCGGGTAAAAGCACCTACCGAGATGCAGACGATTTTTCCGAATTCCGCCCAGATACCAGCCCTGGAATAATATTCTTCAGCCGTTTCATTTTCCTTGCGTTTATAAAGGGATTTTTGATTCCACAGTTCAGACAAATGCGGTGGAACTTCACTGAAATTGGCATATTGAGGCACTGTTTCTATATCCAGAACAAGCACCTGCTGCAGATCGATTTGATTTAGCATGTCTGTAAATTTAACAGATAAAATGAAAAATCAACATAATTGGCTGGCCGGCCTAAGCAAACAGCTTGTTATAAAGAGAATAAAGTTTGTGCGGCATCAAAATAGCTTAAGCTGGATATCGACCGGCGCTTTAGCGTTACCGAAAACAGTTCTGCCGCCATAGCGCCATGAATTGTCGCGTTCATTTTGGATAACCTGCTCAAAGTTCGCGCTCGGCCGGAAATCTTTTTCCGCGCGTTGGGCTATTTCGGTCAATTTTTTTATTGCTTGCTGCTTATCTGTATACCCGATTTTAGCCTGATGAACTGCTTTCTGAAGTGTTCCGATTGTTTCATCATAAACTTTTAAGGGAACGGGAAAGGGGTGTCCGTCCTTCCCACCATGTGCAAACGAAAATCGCGCCGGATCATTAAAGCGGGTCGGTGCGCCATAGATAACCTCGCTAACCAGGGCAAGGGACTGCAATGTGCGCGGACCAAGGCCTTCCAGCAAAAGTAAATCCTCAAAATCGGATGGTTTTTTTTCGTGCGCCAGCCAAAGAACCGTACCGAGGCGTTTTAAATCTACATCTTTGGAACATACATCGTGATGAGCCGGCATGATCAGTTTCCGGGCTTCGGAAAGCATTTTATCCGGATGCTCTGCACTTATTTCCAGCATCGTGTTGCGTGCGTTCGAAGCATCACGACTTACCATATTCAATATTTTTCCCTGGTTCTTACCGTAAATGAACGTATGTGGTTCGTTTACAAAGGAAGTTAAGTTTGATGAATGCCAGTGATAGCGTCTTGCCGTTGAACTGCGGTCGCTCATGCCTTGCTGCACAACTGCCCAATGTCCATCATCGCTGACAATAAAGCTATGAAGATACAGTTGAAAGCCATCTTGTATGGCCGTATTATCAACCTTGGCGCTTAACTTGCTGCATCTTACCAGGTAATTACCGTTAAGTCCTGTACGGTTGCTAACTGCGATCAATTCATTCGGCGTTTCACGGGATGATTTACCCTTGCCACCGCAAATGTAAATTCCCATTTCCTTAGAATGCGGATTGATCGCTCGTTTCAAAGCACCCATAACAGATGTTGTAATTCCTGACGAATGCCAGTCCATTCCCATTACAGCGCCGAGGCTTTGAAACCAGAAGGGATCGCTCATGCGCCTGATCATTTCCGCTTTTCCGTATTCAGTCAGAATAGCTTCCGTGATAGCCAGGCCAAGTTTTCCCATTCTCTCGGCCAGCCACTTGGGTACATGCCCGTTATGTAAAGGTAAATCTGCCGATCCGGAACGCTTCATTGCTAACAAAGTTAGTAAAAATAAGCTCAACGTGTCTACCTCTTCTTATCCAAAACCTCAAAAACCTGCACCAGCCTGTTTCCTTTATCGTCAATCAGGGTGATAGTATGCTTTCCGTCGGGCGGACTTAAAGCCAGTTCATGATAGTCGGTTGTGGTTGCAATATATTGATTATCCAGGTGCCAGAAAATCTTTGCTTCCGAATTCCTGTGCGCAGCATTAAGGATCATTTTACCACGACTGCCGTCAATTTCGACTGGTATATAAACTTTCGCATTGTTTTTCGGATAGATGAGTTCCATCGGCCGGTAATCATCCTGGTTAATCAGGCAAGATGTTTTAAAAGCAGGCAACGACTCGTAATCGCGATGACGTAGTTTATAATAATATTCCATCGACGGCGGCAAGACGAACCAGCTTTTATGAAGCATGTTTTCCGGTGATTCGCAATCCGAAGTAACCTGGAATGTTCCTGTTTTATCCAGGTGAACCAATTGATGGTACGGGCAAACCGGTGATTTAACCCCTGGAATCTGAACGAAGGTCGTATCCTTATCCGGGCAATTTTTACCGGCACGAAAGCCGCTCTGTCTGCAAACTTCGATTCGCATGAGCCGGTCGACCGGCGATTTGAACCAATCTGATCGCGGCAGCAGGTCGAAAATATCAAACAGGATGGGAGCAGCCGTTTCAATTCCCGTTAAGCCGGGACGGCCTTCGCCATCGGCATTTCCAACCCAAACACACACTACATATTTTGAGGTTGAGCCAATCGCCCAACCGTCGCGGAAGCCGAAGCTTGTACCTGTTTTCCACCCGATTTTTTGTGATGATGAAAACTGCTCCCACAATCCTTCTTCCCCCGGACGCATTACTTCCTGCATCGCCTGGAAGGTAAACCATAACGACCCGTAATCGATAACAGATGAAGGGGACTTTGAATGTTCAGACTTCTCTAACGTCTTTAAGATATATTTCGGAGCATGATAATCTGCCTGATCGTACTGACGATTATTTTGATCAAAATGATTCAGCGTTCTGGCCATACTTGCATAAATACCCGAGAGTTCCCACATGGAAGTTTCACAGCCGCCAAGGATAAGCGATAACCCGTAGAAATCCGCTGGTTTAACTAATGTTGTCATTCCCAGCTTTTTTAACTGCTGATGAAAACGTTCGTATTTATATTGCTGCAGCATTTTAACCGCGGGAATATTCAACGACCGGCTCAGCGCTTTTGAAGCGGGAATGGCTCCGTCATAACCCAAATCAAAATTTTGAGGTGTGTAACCACCAATTTGTGTTGGGATATCCGGGATTAAGGTGTTCGGTAAAATCAATCCGTCCGTAAGCATGCTAGCATATAACAAGGGCTTGAGCGTGCTTCCCGGGCTTCGCAGCGAAGGAATCATATCTACGTAGCTTTCCATTTCAGGATTGTTCGGTTCGTTGATATTACCAACGTAGGCCAGCGCGTTCCCTGTTTCTACATCTAAAACTAAGGCGGCGGCATTATTTATTCCATTTGCTTTAAGCGTTTGGTGATAGCGCTGAAGCAACGAACTGACATTTTGCTGTAACGCAAGTTTAACGGTGCTTTTGATAAGGGTAACACCTTCCGGCTGTTTTTTATAATCCGCTTTAAACCTCGAAAGCAGGTGAGGAGCCAGCTGCGGGAGAGGCAGCGGTTTATCGGGAATAGGTTCCAGCCTGGCAAGGCGGCAGGTAACCGGATCGATAACTTTTTCCGTTTGCAATCTGTCAAGCAAACGGTTGCGTTTTGCTAACAGGCTGTTCCTGTTTCTGCCCGGATGAACCAGCGATGGAGAATTTGGCAAAACGGCTAAGGTCGCTGTCTCTCCCCAGGATAATTTGTCCGCACTTCGGCCGAAATAACGCCAGGCTGCTGCTTCCAGGCCAATTACATTGGTTCCAAAGGGTGCATTGCCGGCATAAAGCGTCAGGATTTCCTTTTTCGAAAAGGTCATTTCCAACCTTAGGGCGACGATTAATTCAATAATTTTTTGCCAAATGGTACGCGGCCTGTTTCGACTGAGCCGGATAACCTGCATGGTTAATGTACTTCCTCCGCTTACAACACGCTTTGCATTCAAGTTTTGACTAATGGCACGCGCCATCGCCAACGGATCAAAACCTGGATGATAAAAAAACCGGTTGTCCTCATAAACAGTGATACACTTTGCAAATTTCTCCGGAACGGAATCATTTGCCGGAAAACGCCACTGCCCGTCGCTGGCAATGGATGCGCTTAAAAGCTCACCGTTATCGGCTTCAACCACGAAAGAAGTAGGCGCTTTAAACAGTGTAAGAGGAAGTGAAAACCAAAACCAGGTTAACATGCCGATTCCCAAAACAACCGGTATAAATACTTTGGGCCGCCTTAACCGACTATAAAATTTTTTCAATCAGCTTTTTACTTAACTACTTCCACCCACTTTCCAGTTGTCGTTGCCTGGATCGAATTATCGTACATGGCCGAGCAATTCGTTGCCGGCAGGTAATATCTGCCCAAATAAGAAGCATTCAACAATACCTTAAACGTCAGCGTTTCGCCTGCGCGGATGTTAAAATACGTCAGCACCCGGTCATCGCGAATATCACGATACGTGTAGGACGACGATGCCGCTGCGCTTTCCTGGTCGTTCAGCCGTGTATTTATAATCTCCCAGCCTGAAGAAAATATCTGCGTGAGCGCCATTTGCTCATAATAACCCCTGTTGCCTGGATTTTTAATGGTAACTTCCGCGACGAAATCCTTGCCCTGAGGCAGTTTTGCAGCATCCACAACCTCGCCGGACTGAGTTTTATAAACTACATTTATATCCAATGAAGACGGATCATTTGTGGTTTGAAGATCCGACCCGACCGGAGCCTGACCTTGCCGGATAAGCCTGACGTACAACCTGTTGCTTCCCTGGTTAACAACCGATACATTACCTGTTGAACCGCCAGGGAACCGGTTGATGAATGAGCCGGAACTAACCGATTTTTTCGAACCGTTTAAAGCATATGTGTATGTTAGTTTGGGGCCGGTTTTGGCAACGCCGCAATATTTAGCAATCGCGATCAGCGAATAGGCGGTTGTTTGTGTGCTGTACCATTGGTCCTGCGAAAGTTGGGCAGCAATAGACTGCAGAAGTTTACCCGCTTCCTGCCGGTTTCCCAAATCTGTTAATGTTTCCATGATCATTGCCTGGTCGCGCAGATCAGAGCCGAATGTTTGTCCCAATTGATTATACTGTTTGACTGCAGTTGTCAGCCCTTTAACCAGGCTGCCTGCAATTTCGTTCTGGCCAATCATTTTATAAGCATCCGCTAACCGCCATTTTGCTTGGGACGATAAATATTGAAACTCTTTGAGCCGGTTCATCGCGCCAATTTCGGGCGATTTTGCCAAAGCAAGCAAGTATAACCGGTAGGACTGGATCAGATCACCGCCATAAAAGTTCGCCGAGTTTGGAATCCAGGACACGGCTTTGTTACGCTGGTATTTTTTCCATTGGTCTAAAAATCCTGCCGGCAAACTGTAACCGCGTGCCTGGGCTTCGAGCATAAAATGTCCGGCGTAATTTGTTCCCCAGTCATCGGAATTTCCTTCGCCCGGCCAGTAGCTTAAGCCGCCGTCGGTAGTTTGAAATCCGCGAAGGCGATTGATGGCAGCCTTTACATTCCGGGTGATGTTTGCCTTCTGCGGCTCGGTTAAGTCGGTCACCTGGTTTAACAACAATTGCGGGAAAGCCGCTGAAGTTATCTGTTCTACACAACCATGCGGATACTGGATCAAATAATTTAATCTTTTGGTGAGATTCATTGGCGGAATTGCGGAGATCTCCAGCATGCTGCTGTTTGTTCCACCGGTTCCAATCGGTGTTAGTGTGGCCGACCAGCTTTTACCGGCAGGTAATTCAGCGCCGGTTACAGCTGTGATATACGGATTCGGGTTTCGAACATCAAGCTCAACCTCGTACGAAGTTTTGTCGCTTCCGCTTGTTGCGGTAATTTTGAC
This sequence comes from Hufsiella arboris, assembly GCF_009834875.1. Taxonomy (GTDB): domain Bacteria; phylum Bacteroidota; class Bacteroidia; order Sphingobacteriales; family Sphingobacteriaceae; genus Hufsiella_A; species Hufsiella_A arboris. The sequence continues at coordinate 441,093 of NZ_WVHT01000002.1, forward strand.
CTTCGCCACACCGATTAAATCCTTCACGTTTATATCGGCGAAAGCCATTTTTTCACCAGGCTTATCAAACGTCAGTACCTGATTAGTTCCCGAGGATGTCAGCATGTTATTCGTTTCGATTTTCAGGTTAACCGTTTTAATCCTGTTTTCCATGGCAAACACCGTGATGGGAAGTTTGAAAGTTTCGCCCGGACCGGCGACACGCGGGAGCGTTGCCAGCAACATCAGCGGTTGTTTTACCTCTACTGTCTTTTCCGCATAACCGTAAGCGCCATCCTGGCCGGCGATCACCATTGCCCGAACTGAGCCGACATATTGCGGAAGCTTAAACTGGTGTGTTTTCTTTTCGCCTTTGCCAATAGCGAACGGACCGAGGAATTTGACCACAGGCTTGAAGCGGTTCGCTTTCGCGGGATTTACATTCCTGTTCAGGTCGCCGTCGCCACCGATGCTTAGTATGCGTTCCAAATCGCCGCCCCAGGCACCGATCACCTGGTCAAACAGATCCCAGGTTTTAACGCCCAGCGCTTCACGGGCATAGAAGCTGCCGTGAGGATCCGGCGTTTTAAACCGTGTAAGATCGAGTAAGCCATCGTCTACAAGTGCAATCGTATAGGTCATTGCTTTACCCGAACTTTCGGAAACGGTGATGGAACTTTGTGTTTCCGGTTTCAGAACACCGGCTATGCTGATCACAGGCTTTAATGTCGTTTGCGGATCTTCCACCAGCAGCGGAATAACACCGTACATCCGGATCGGAAGATCGTTGGCTGTTTGGGCATGTGGCTGCAGCAGCGTCACGTTCGCGTAAACGTTAGGGGCCATCTCTTTTTCAATATTAAATTTGAAACTGGTTTGTCCCTGCTGCGTTTCAATCCACCAGGTTTTTAAAACCTTACTTCCATTTTCGATGCTTACCAACCCGCGGCCGCCTTTGCTAGATGGAATTGTCAGGGTCACTTCTTCGCCAACTTTGTATTTTTCTTTATTCGCGGTAAACGACAACATCGAAGCATCGGTTGGATTGTTCTGCTGTTCACGCTCGGCCCAGCCCGGCCAGTCGATGTATAATGTTTCGCCGGTAGTATGGCCGCTTTGCAGATCTTTAACCCGTACAAGGTACCTGCCCCAATCAGGATAGTTGATTTTTAAGTTCCATTTGGCCGTTCCGTTAGTAAGGCTAATTACCTCTTTACGCAAAAGCTGGTTGTAGCGGTTTTGAGTAAAGTTACTCAGGCTCTGATCTTCCTGATCCCACCACCAGCGCCACTGAATTTTATACAGTTCAACCTGTACCTGCCGGTTTCCGCCAATGAGTTTTCCGTCAGTATCAACATTTGCAATACTGATGACGTGGTTCTGATCGGTAAGCAGCCGCCCTGACAAACGGTCGCCTTCCGGAACCTTTATTCCCGCGTATGAATTATAAACATGGTAGGGAATAGAGAAGTTATTGATGCTGAAATTGCCGCCCGGCTCAAATACTTTTGTTGTGAAGTTAGCATTCAATATCCCCGGCGCTGCAGTAGTTGAACTGATATCCGCCTGGATCGCCGCACTGCCATTGCCGTTTAAGCGGCCATCGAATATCGTTTTATTTTCAGCCTGGAAAGCACTTGTGGGATCATCAAAAACATAGCCATTAAAGTTTTTAAAAGTCGTTTTTCCGGGATTTAGAGTGACATCTACTTTTGCCTTTAAATTTTGAACGCTCGCTCCAAAAAGCCACCTCGCTGAAAGGGTCCCATTCGCGGATGTGCCTTTGACCAATTCTTTTTTACCTCCAAAGTCTAGGTTGATTTTAAGCCGGTTGGGCATAACGGTTTCGACTTTAACCGACTTCTGGAATACTGCGCCTCCAACCTTTACTTTTGCCAGCCAGTTACCGGTAGGAGCGGTAGTGTTAGTAGCTAAACGGAATGTATAAAATCCATTTAACGACTTCGTTTGAATGATGCGGTTATTCAGTTGCCCCTTCGGATTATAAAACTCGAGACTGATCGGATGCCCTTCCGGTAGCTTGTTTTCCTTGTCTTCCAGGATAAAACTCATGTAAATTGAATCGCCCGGACGCCAAACACCGCGTTCGCCGTAAATGAAGCCTTTGATGCCGTTTTGCACTACATCGCCGTTTACATTAAAGCGGCTTAAAGGAAGCGAACTGCCATCGTCAAGTTTCAGATAGCCGCGCTCGGAACCTTTTTTTGCAATGAGAATAAATGGCTTGCGGATATTTTCAATCGTTGCCAAACCATCACTGTTCGTGGTAGCAGTCTGTAAAACCTGCTGCTGGTAATCCAGTAATTGCAGCTCAACTCCCTGCAGCGGCATTGTAGTTAGAATGTCCGTTGCTATCACGGTCACTTGTCCGTTGTTGCCCCGCTTGGTAATTAAACCAATATTGGATGCAAGTACATTCCGCGACGCCCAGCGTTCGGTAGTGTAATATGAATCCGAGCAGGGGTCTTCACGCTCATCCCAGTTATAACCTGCGGGATAATAGTTGTTGTAACGAGTCCAGAAGTCATCATCTTCGTCGATCTTTTCACCATAGTTATTCCCGTCTTCGTCATCATCGCTTTGCGTTCCGGAAGCTGATACATCTTGACAGGCGAAAATGGAGTACGACTTCCGGAATCCAATGGTGATGCGATAAATGGCTCCAGGCTCGGCGCGCAGAAACTTGTCAATATCTAAGGAAAAGCGGTTCTTTTTCTTCAGATTCAAGCTTTTGTCGCCGTCCAGCCGGATGGTTTTTTGTATCACCGGTTTGGCAACTCTTCTCAGATCGTTGCCGCCATTTGCATCATTTGCCTGCAGGTATTGGGGGATATTATTTTCATAAATCTTAATAATAGTAACGTCAACGGCATTTAGATTAATTGCTTCAAAAGGAAACGTAAGCTTGCCTGAATTAGGCAAAATGGTGCCTTTTCCCGGAATTGTAACTGAGGGTAACTGGTTTTCGAAGTTGACGTTAGCGGCCATTGTCGCCGTGATCTTTTTAGCGACGATATTTTCGATTCCTTCATTAACTGTTACGGAATAATCGCCTTCCAGGCGGTCGGGTGCGTAAATTTTTATTTCACTTCCGTCAATGGTGTATCGTAAATCCTTTTGATTGCTGACGCTGATGAGGCCCGTTAAATCCTGCGAAACCAGGATAGGATCCGAAAATTGAACCAGCACATATTGCTCCGGATCCTGAATGGCTTTTACTGTAAGCACTTTAAAATCGCCCACTGCAGGAACTTTGATCTTGCTTTCACCATTTTTATCCGAATTGATTGGCGCGCCGTCCCATTTCAACTGCAGTTCCTGTTCACTTTTGCCGCGTACAATGTTTTCGATGGTAAAAGCAGATGTATGCTGTTCGCTGTTATGTGCCCATTTCACGGGTAAGTTTTTACCCTGGTAAGTAACGGTAATAAGCTTTTGAATGCTGGCGTCATTTTCGTAATCGGCCGTATAAATGACGCCCGTAAATTTCATTTTATCGAGTGAAGAGGTGACGGCCGCTTTTAAACCGTTTTCTTCCATTTCGAAGGATGGTTTTACTATCCGGAAATTGAACTCGAATTCGTCCAGATCAGCAGCCACTTTGGTGACTTTTCCTAACTTAAAAATGGTGTGATATTCCGTTCCTGGTGCCAGGGGCTGAGCGGGCCGGAATTCAATTGTTTTCGCATCCAGCCAATAGCTTTTTCCTTTAACAGCGGGGTCGAACTCAAATAAATCCTGATCCTCAGCCTGGCCCTGATTGTGAAGTGTGCTTACCTCAGAAGCGAGATGAATCAGAATGGTTCCTCTTTTGGAAATAACCCCCGAAGTATACGAATCGATGTATTTACCGAACGCCGGATCGATTTTTTCCGAGGCGGGTTTTTTAAGGAGAAAGTAACTGCCGATGCCGATACATAAAAAGGCGGCAACCGCTGCGACAATATACAAGGTCTTCTTGTTTCCGGGAAGTTGGGTGTCCATTTAGGGAAGGTTTTGAGTGGTATCCAAAATAAGAAAAATACGAATAAAATTAACGCGCTATAAAGCGACCTGAACGGAGCTAATGACACACTGTTAGAACAAATCAGAACTTGTGACGGTCTTATTGTTACTTTTAAGCCAAAACCAAACCTAATAAATTGCCCCGTAACGTTTTATGAATAGATAAGCTCAAGCTCGTTCAGCCAGAAGGCGATCAATTTAAATTAATATAAATAGATAAACTGCGGGTTACTACTTTAATTAAGCCTATATTTAAAGTCATCGGGTTGCTTTCCTTTAATATCGTCATTATCGGCCGGTTATATTATGGAATGTACTTCATTTACCCATTTGCATGCCGATATTAAACTGAATAGTAACATGAAAATTGGACAATATCATATTGGGTTGACAGAGTGGCTCCTGATATTTCTGGCGCTATGTGTCGTCGCACTCATTTTGAGGAATATTTTTATCAAACAGGTAAAAGAATAATCCGGCTCAACTTTAGTTAAACGGAAAAGTTAACAATGAATGTTGGCTCGCCGTATGAATATCCCGCCAGACACGGTTAATTTCTGAATCGCTGTTGGCGGCCTGCATTCCGCAGAAAGGGTATAAGTCGTCGACAAGTTTAAGCGCGCTATGAGCCAGTTTCCGACTGGTTGTACTGACGTTTTTTAAGGTTTCTTCAGTGATGGGTTTCCGCGTTTCCAATTCATTCCATGAAGCGTCGAGCGCTTTGAAGAATGAACCGCGGTGGATATTGAAATCGTTTAAAAGTTGTTCTTTTTTGCCGTCAATATATTTCGACTTAGCGTTGGATAGATTATTTTTTGATTGAACACACACTTCAGCCAACTCCAGGAAATGAATAGCCATTCCGCTGAAGTTTGCGACCAACGTAGCTTCGGCGAGCTGCAGGAAGGGATAGTTAAAAATTATATTTTGATCTGTTGCATGTTCCGGATCGATGCAGAACATCCTGTTTTTCGGAACCGTTAAATTCCTGACTTCGTACCAGTGACTACCGGTAGCCTTTAACCCCATATAATTCCAGCCCGGAAGTATCGTTGCTTCTTCTTTCCTGAAAATAAACGAGCGGATCATATCACTGCCGTCCTCGTTCTTTTGCACGATGTTATTTTTCCGAATGATGCAATTGGCCGTTAAATGTGTCGCGTGCAGAATTCCGGAGGCATAAAGCCAGTTTCCGTTAACTATAAATCCGTCATCGGTTATGTCGGCAGTGCCGGTACTTGCACCGCTTCCTGCAAGAATTGTTTTTTTATCACTAAAGATTTCCGCCGCAAGTTGTTTGTCAAGATATCCGGCAAAAAAAGCGGCGCCGCTGCAAAGTGTCATCGTCCAGCCCAGGCTTCCATCCGCCCAGCTAAGGGCTTCTTCCAGTTTAACGATTTTTGGAAGGCTAAGCTCAAGTCCGCCCAATTCTTTAGGGATATAGGCGTTGAACCATCTCTGATCATAAATAAGGCCGAGTTGTTTTGGCGTTAACTGGCTGATCTTTTCAGCTTCTGGAGCTTCGTTCCGAATAAGGTCTGCCTGGCCGGAAGTTAATTGTTTAGATGGATGATCAGCAATCACATTCATGCGGCTTGTAAGGTTTGTGTCGGGTTCTTTTTTAAAAGTTTTTTCCAGTCGAGATAACCAAAAATGGCGATTACGAACAGGAAAATAGTTAGCAATGCAAACAGAATCAGTTGTTTGTGAAACAAAAGAGGAATGGCTACCAGGTTCGAAATATTCAATAAGATCCAGTTTTCGACCTTTCTTCGGGCTAAAAGCCACATCCCGGCCCAGGCTGTCGCCGAGACAAAAGAATCCAAAACAGGGACCGTGGAAGGAGTAAAATATTTTAGAATAAGATATAATACAAGCCAGCCGCCGAATGAAACCGCCAGGGTGATGAACCAATCATCACGGCTTGATGATGTGATCGGGAGTTCCGGTTCATTTCTGTTCCGGTGCCAATGGATCCATCCGTAAACACTCATCACCAGGTAATAAATATTTAATCCAGATTCTGCATATAACTGGACATTAAACAACAGCACAGTAGAAATAACAGTTGCAATGATCCCGGCAGGATAGAGGAGAACGTTATTTTTCCTGGCAAGCAATACTTCGGCAACGCCAAATCCAACGGCCAGCCATTCAAAAACTGTGGTATGCTTAAACTGATCGATAAAAAGCGAGACCCATTCCTGGACGTCAAAAAGTAATAATTGCGGCATAAAATTTATTTGCGCACAACATACAGGGGCAATATGTAAGCTTGTTTATCAAAATCCCTACGCCGGCATTATCCGGATCAGGTGCTCGGTTGAGTAGTTAGTAGAAAGTATCAAGGCAGGGCTTATAACTTAGTACTTATGACTTTAAACTCAAACGATGGGTATAATCTCAGCCTGGTTACTTCGGTTAGGAAGAGTAGGCACCCCATGAGAATGGGGTAAAGGTATGGATTTAAATTCAGCTTAGAACGTGAGCTATGTAAATTTTGATTTTAAAGAATGCTAAGCTGTTGTATTGAAAGATGAGTTTTTGAGCGATTTGTTTTTTGAGCAATCATACTGATAATGGCGGCATTTTATTTTAACGCTAGACTGTATTTAAATGAGTTGATTTTTGTTTAATTAAATCTTTTTGAAGCGCAATGTCCATCCTGCAATTAAAGTATATTCCGGCTTTCCGCTAATACTACACAGGCATTAGCCACTTGGGCCGGTATCCGCTTCAATCCGGGCTAAAATGCAAGGGCTGTTCCATAATTTTTGGCAGTTGCCGGGCAAGCTGAACATAGCAGAACTGTCCTGCCATCAATAAACCCAATGGTAGCGGCAGCTTTTGCGTCGTTCAGCAGTTGCGATCATTTTTGCATAACCAGCAAAACTACAGCGGACAGTGGGACTGAAGCGGCCAATGTATGCCGTCATTGCTTTTCTTAAAAAGAAATTAAAATCAATTAAAGTTTTATAGAAAAATCATTTTAATTTTCATCCAGTCAATGAATTTTAGCCAACATTAATTACGTCGTTAAACAGATTATTATTGAAGCGCAATGTTAGTTCAAGATTTAAAGTTTGTTCCCGCTATCCGCTTTTACTCCTAACCCCGCTACACAAATCTTCCCTTCGTTCGGAGTAACCGCTGCTATCGGGGCTAAAGGGCAAGGACTAATCCTTGGTTTTCGGTTGCGCCCGGCAATCTGAACATAGAAGAATTGTATTAACATCAATAAACTCATTGGAAGCGGCAGCTTTTGTATCGTTCAGCAATTCCGCTCATTTGCGTAATCAAGCAAAACTACAGCGGACAGAAGCGACCAAAGAGTGTCTGTCATTGTTTTTTTAAAAAAAAATCGTAAGTTTTTCTTGCAGTCGAGAAGCACGTATACAGTAGCTAAAAAAAGCCATCTCTATGAACTTCACAGCGTTGCTTCCCATCAATTTCAGAACGTGATTTTTCTTCAAATTAATTCACTTTAAACGCGTTAATCCCACCTTTTTGACTAATTTTAGCGCCCGAATAAAACCTTATTTACTTAGTTAAAATATCGAAGCTTAAGCCGTAGAATGAAAATTTTAAAATTTGGAGGAACCTCTGTAGGTAGTCCCGAACGGATGAAAAAATTACTGGATATCGTCCGTCCGGAGGAAAAACAAATTGTGGTATTGTCAGCTGTTTCCGGCACCACGAATAGCCTTGTCGAAATTTCTAACGCCTATTTGAACGGCGATAAGCGAAAGGCGAAAGAACTTACAAAGGCATTACACGATAAATATGAGTTGTTCATTAATGAACTTTTCACTTCTAAGGAAGGGCTTACAAACGGTAAAAACCTTATCGATTATCATTTTAACCTGATATCGGGTTTTTCGAATGAGCTGTTTACGCCAATCGAAGAGAAGATTATCCTGGCGCAGGGCGAGCTGCTTTCAACTACCTTGTACCATTTTTATCTAAATGAGATCGGCGTATCATCGGTGCTTTTACCGGCGCTTGATTTTATGAAGATCGATGAAGATAATGAGCCGATGGTTGAATTTATCGGTCAGCATTTACAGCCCCTGATTGATAAACATCCGGATAAAACTTTATTCATCACCCAGGGATACATCTGCCGCAACTCATTTGGCGAAATCGATAACCTTCGTCGTGGCGGAAGCGATTATACAGCTTCGCTCATCGGTGCCGCTATCCGGGCGGAAGAAGTGCAGATATGGACTGATATTGACGGAATGCACAATAACGATCCGCGTATCGTTAAAGGAACTTCACCGATTGCGCAGCTTTCATTCGACGAAGCAGCCGAGCTTGCTTATTTCGGAGCTAAAATCCTGCATCCGCAGAGCGTTTTTCCGGCTCAGAAATATAAAATTCCCGTTCGTTTATTAAACACGATGGAGCCTTCGGCTGCCGGAACATTGATTACAAACGATAGCGAGAAAGGAAAAATCAAATCGATTGCAGCCAAAGACGGAATTACGGCTATTAAAATTCAGTCGAGCCGTATGCTGCTTGCTTATGGATTTTTGCGCCGCGTGTTTGAAATATTCGAGCGCTATAAAACACCGATCGATATGATCACTACCTCGGAAGTGGCCGTTTCTTTAACAATCGATGAAACTGATTATTTGCAGGATATCATTAAGGATTTAAATGACTTTGGTTCGGTAGAACTCGATAAGGATCAAACTATCATTTGTGTAGTAGGCGATTTCGGTGCCGAGCAACATGGTTACGCTTCCAGGGTGCTCGACGCGTTAAAGCACATTCCGCTTCGCATGGTATCATACGGAGGCAGCAACAACAATATTTCGCTTCTTGTAAATACAGCAGATAAAACGGAAGCGCTTCGAAGTTTGCATAACAGGTTGTTTTAAATCAGGATTTCGGCTCAACTTGACAAATAATAGTTACAAGTGCCACATTGAGCGGGTCGAAATTTGAATTAAAATAAGGCTTCGACTCCGCTCAGCCTGACAAAATCAGCGAAAATTAACGTCACAAAGTGGATAATTCATGTTTAATCAAGATATATTAAATCGTTTCCAAAATGAGGAAACACCATTTTACTACTACGATCTGAATGTTTTACAGCAAACATTGGACGCCTGCACCAACGCTGCAAACCGGTATAACTTTCATGTGCATTATGCTATGAAAGCCAACTTTAACCCAACTGTGATTTCAAAGATTAGACAAGCCGGATTGGGTGCAGATTGCGTTAGTGGAAATGAGGTTTTAAAAGCCGCTGAAGTTGGCTTTGATCCTTCCAAAATCGTTTTTGCCGGCGTTGGGAAATCTGATAAGGAAATTAATCAGGCCCTTGATCTTGATATCTTTTCATTTAACGTTGAGTCGTTACAGGAATTAGGCGTGATAAACTCGCTGGCCGGTGTAAAAGGTAAGAAAGCTAAGGTTGCAATCCGTATTAACCCCAATGTTGACGCCCATACTCACCACAACATTACAACCGGTTTAGAAGAGAATAAATTTGGTATAAACCAATGGGAGCTAAATGATTGCGCGGACGCGCTGCGGCAGTCGCCAAATCTCGAACTTATTGGTATTCATTTTCATATCGGCTCGCAAATCACTGACCTGAATGTTTTTAAAAGCCTTTGTGTGAAGGTAAATGAATTGCATCAATGGTTTGAAGAGCGGGGCTTCAATTTGAAAGTTCTAAATGTGGGCGGTGGTTTCGGGGTGGATTATCACCATCCTGATACTAATACAATTCCTGATTTTGAAGGATATTTTAAAGTGTTCGATCAGTTTCTGGAAAGGAAACCGGCACAGGAAATTCACTTCGAATTAGGTCGCGCGCTGGTTGCGCAGTCGGGCAGCCTGATCAGCCGGGTTTTATATGTAAAAAACGGTATAAAGAAAAACTTCCTTATCCTGGATGCGGGTATGACAGAACTGATGCGCCCGATGCTTTACCAGGCTTATCATAAGATTGAGAATATTTCCAAAGGTGATGTTGCCGAAAGTAATAAATACGATGTCGTTGGCCCTATCTGCGAATCAACTGATTGTTTCGGAAAAGAAGTGGAACTTCCTGCGTCAGAGCGTAATGATTTAATAGCTATCAGAACCGCCGGTGCTTATGGCGAGGTAATGGCTTCAGGATATAACTTGAGAGAGAAAGTTAAGTCAGTATATTCTTAAGGAAGAGATATGCCATGTTGAGTGGAGTCGAGACAATTGTAGACCTTCGACTCCCCTCAGGACGGCAAACGATTGAAATTTAATTCTAGCTTTTCTTTGAAGTAGCTAAAACAACAATTCCGCCAACAAGCAGCAGCCCGCCAACATACGGAGGCCAGTTTACGGTTTTCTGTTTATCTGCTGATACCTGTATCGGTCCGGCATCGATGATTTTTTCTTTCTTGGTATAAGTGAAGCCTGTCCAGATAAGCATGACAACGCCAAGTACAATTAATATTAAGCCAACGGTTCTGTTCATATCATAAAAGTTTTTTCACATAAAAGAAAAATGACTGAAATTGTTTTACAGTTACCACTTGAATTTTTCTTCAATGAACTGAATTAATTGGTTAGACATTACTTTTTGCTCATTTATTTTTGGATGTCCGGCTGTGTTTTTATACGGGAAAAAGTAGGTGTATACAGCTTGGTCGTCCAACTGTGAGACCGCTTTGCTGATGTATCCCGGCCATGGTGAACCTTCTTTTGTTGCATCCATATTGCCTAAAGCGCAAATGATCTTCGCTTTGGGATATTTTTCCCGAATTGATTTTAGAAACGACAAGTAAGAACTGACAATTTTGTCCTCAGTAGGCGGTATAGTGCCGAACAACCGTTTAAACTCTACATGTTCCGGGCGTTTGGTTAGCCACGAATCATTCTGGAATAGGTTAATCACGACAATTTCGGGACTGAATTTTGAAAAGTCCCACTTGCTTTTGGGATCATTCGGATCAAGCCGGTCATAAACATCCGGCATTACATACGGAAACCAGCTGATCAAAATTCCGATACCGCTTTTAGCGATGCAGTTATAATTTGCGTTGAAATGCCGGGCAGTTAACGCGGCGTAGCTTAAATAATGATTTTCATACTGGCTTGCCGGGGAATCTTTGTCGGAGGTATCTTCGACGCTGTAGCCGCAGGTAATTGAGTTTCCATAAAATTCGATCCGGTGTTTAGCAGCGGTTGGAGGATTTTTGAGTTTGCTTCCTGAATTTAGCTTGAAGCCATAAAATCTGGTCGTTCGCGATCATATTCTGTTATTTTGAACAACTCGACCTGGTGATTTCCTTTCGGAAGATCGGCGGCAAGCTGATAGGTTTTTTTTACAGAGTCTACCTTAAGTTTATAGGTGCTGTCCCGGTCAATAACTACGTAAAAATAATTGTCGGCACGCTCATCTTTTAAGTCCGCGCTAACTCCGGTCCCTTTAAAACGCAGCGTGGCTGAAGAGCCCGACCAGTAAAATTCAGCAAACTCTTTTTTCATTCCAATTCTTCCGGAATAACGGATGTGTGTATCATTAATTTTTACATGTTGAGCAAAAGAAAGCGTTCCTGAAAGCAGGAAGCAGGCGGCCAGGCAAAACTTCATCATAGTTATTTGCGGCAAAATAGATAAAATCTCTTAAGTTAGAAGAGCCGCAAACTTTACTAACAGCTTCGATGTATCCTTAATATATGGAACGATCACAAACTCCTTTCTATAGCCGGTTAATGTATATCCTGGTTAGCCTGATTGCGTTAGGCTATCTCGCTATTATTGGCAAGGAAATAATTTCTCCGCTCATGTTTGCGTTTCTTTTCGCTATTCTGCTAATTCCCGTCGCCGATTTTTTTGAACGGAAATGGAAGTTTTCGCGAGCTATATCGTCGTTGGCATCAATTTTAGTGCTAATGATCATCGTTGGATTAATTCTTTATTTTCTTGGTTCACAGCTAAGTAACCTGGTAAACGACTGGCCGGTTCTTCAAAAGCAAGTTGGCAAAGCGATTAGTGAATTACATATTTGGGTGGAGCGAACCTTTAAAATAAATGCTGATAAACAAATGTCCTATATTGACGAGGGAACGTCAAAAATGCTTAGTTCGACGGTTTCCGTTGTTGGTGTCACGCTTTTAACGGTATCAAGCACATTTCTTTTTTATGCGTTCGTATTGCTGTTTACCTTTTTTATGTTGCTGAACCGGCGCTTGCTTTTCAGTTTCATCGTAGGAGTTTTCCATAGTCAGCATAAAGAAACCATTCACGAAATATCTGAACAAATTAAGTATATCATTAAGCGATACATTTTAGGGTTGTTTTTGCAAATGTGTGTCATCGCCATTATAACCTGCACGGTGCTAGCCATTTTAGGAGTGAAGTATGCGATCCTGCTTGGTTTGGTAACTGCAATTTTCAATATTGTTCCGTACATAGGAATCTTCACCGCTTTGCTGATCAGTGTACTTATAACCTTTGCCACAGTTTCTGCAGGCAAGGCACTAATTGTCGCTATTGCGATGGTTTGTATTCACGCGCTGGATGGCAATGTCCTTATGCCGCTGATTGTTGGCAGCAAGGTGAAGCTAAATGCACTGATCGTTATGCTTGGAATTGTGGTCGGTGAAATGATGTGGGGTATTCCGGGTATGTTTCTTTGTATTCCGTATATCGCCATCATGAAGGTGATTTTTGATCGGATCGATACCTTGAAACCCTGGGGCATGCTGCTTGGCGATGAGGAACCAGCAGACAAACCTGTCAAAAAGATGCGGAAAAAGTTGGATTTGGAGGTGTTCGGAAAGAGTAGTTAGTATTTTGTCTAATTAGAAGGGAACAAGAGGAAATATCATTAGAGTCTGAAATTTAGGTTTTGAAAAGCAATGGCAGTTTATCGCGATTTTTCTGATAGTAAAAGCGAGAACAAAAAAATGAAGTTTAGTTGAATAATTATTGATGGAAAAGCAATGATAGTTTTTCATATGGACGGTTGTTCCCGTGCTCCGCTCATACTGCACAGGCATTAGCCACATTGGCCGGTATCCGCTTTGCCCGGGTTTAAAATGTAAGGATTGTATACAAAAGGAATCGCGACATAACGTAAATAGCTTAGTTATCCCGCCGATTTTAAACCTGATTGAAATGGAAAGCCCGCAAACGAGGTACGAGTGCGGACTTGTAATGGAAAGCAGGGTCGAATTAACCGATGAAAGCTAAACCTTGCTTTTCTAAAAATTATTCTCTTAAAATCTGTTTCTTGCCCGGTATTCGTGTTCTCAACAATAATACTATACTTGGTCTTTACTTAAACGCATTCAACCCTGTCACATCCATGCCGGTAATCAGCAAATGAATGTCATGTGTTCCTTCGTAAGTAACAACTGATTCCAGGTTCATCATATGGCGCATAATGGAGTATTCGCCCGTAATGCCCATTCCGCCTAACATTTGCCGGGCGTCACGGGCAATGATTTGCGCCGTTTCCACGCTGTTCCGTTTTGCCATAGATATTTGGGCAGGAGTTGCACGGTTTTCATTTTTAAGGGTTCCCAGGCGCCAGACAAGTAATTGTCCTTTTGTGATTTCCGTGATCATCTCCGCCAGCTTTTTTTGTTGCAGCTGGAAACCGCCGATAGGCTTATCAAACTGAATACGCTCTTTGGAATAGCGTAAAGCAGTGTCGTAACAATCCATCGCAGCGCCTAGTGCTCCCCATGAAATTCCAAACCGTGCCTGGTTCAGACAGCCTAACGGGCCTTTCATTCCTTTAACATTGGGAAGAATATTCTCCTTCGGAACTCTCACATTATCAAAAACCAACTCGCCGGTTGCTGAGGCACGTAAACTCCATTTACCATGCGTTTCAGGGGTTAAAAACCCTTCCATGCCTCGTTCTAAGATCAATCCGTGAACATCGCCGTTTTCATCCTTGCCCCAAACAACGGCGATATCCGCGAAAGGAGCATTAGAGATCCACATTTTGGCGCCATTCAAAATAACGTGGTCGCCGGCATCTTTAAAATTGGTAACCATGCCTGATGGATTACTTCCGAAATCCGGCTCTGTTAAACCAAAGCAACCCATGAATTCTCCTGAAGCCAACTTTGGAAGATATTTCTTCTTCTGCTCTTCGCTTCCAAATGCAAAAATCGGGTACATCACCAGCGATCCCTGGACAGAAGCAGTTGAGCGGATGCCCGAATCTCCGCGTTCCAGCTCTTGCATGATGATGCCATATGAGATGTAATCCAAACCGGCACCACCGTATTCTTCCGGAATCGTCGGTCCGAAAGCGCCAATTTCGGCAAGGCCCTTAACCAGGTGTTTTGGAAATTCGGCGCGCTGAGCGAAATCTTCAATAACCGGGCTTAATTCCTTTTTTACCCATTGCCGAACCGTCGAACGAATCAGTTTATGTTCCTCGGAAAGCAATTCGTCGAGCAGGTAATAATCCGGGGATTCGTATTGGTCTTGTTTTGAAGATTTTTGCATTGGTAAGCCTTTGAATTCAGTTCCAAATTTAGAAGAATTATTTAACCGGAATCGGGTCGGGCAATGAGCGGTTTGCGGGATCATAAACTGCAACGGCAACCCTTGAATCAGCGCAGCCGTAATATAAAAACCACTTATTTTTAAGATAGGCCATACCCTGTATAAAAACGGTTCCATTGATATATTGCCCGCTTTTCTCAAACGGCTCCATCGGCCGCAAAAAAGGAACATCAAGACGCGCGATTGCTTTCGTAGGATCGTTTTTATCGAACAAAACCTGGCCCGCGCAATACGTGTTGGCGTTAAATCGCGGATCACCGTCAGCTCCAGCCTTATTTTTTCCGTTGTAGAATAATAAAATACCTTTGTCTGTAAGCAAGGCCGGTGGGCCGCATTCAGTTAGTTCGCTATCAAAATAGCCTTTTCGTGGGGAAATAAGTTCAACCAATTTTTGGTTTTTGTCAACCAATGGTTGCCAGTCGACCAGATTTTCCGATGTAGCAGCAAACACATGAAGCTCGCCCCAGTAAAGCCAGTATTTGCCGTTCACTTTGGCGATAACCTGTTTGCCGTTTTTAATTTGGGTGAGGATAGATGCCGATTTATTTGCAATATGAAAGAATTTGTTGTCGTACGCATCCTGGAAGATAGGCCCATGTTTCGTCCATTTTTTTAAGTTTTTTGAAGTGGCGACGCCCAGCCGTGGCAGATCCCGGTTCCATTGTGTGTAGAAAACCACGTAAGTTCCGTCTTCCGTGACTGCAACACGAGGATCTTCGCAGCCGCCAGGCCATTCAAATTGCTTTTGATCATCGTTTGAAGGGAACAATACCGGATGTTTTCTTCTTTTAAAATGAAGCCCGTCGCGACTTGAAGCATAACCAAGTCTCGATGTCCTGAATCCAATTCCAATTCCAAACTTGTCTTCGGCACGGTAAAGCAACACAACTTCTTTTCCTTTTTTGGTAGCTCCCGGGTTAAATGTGTCATTCGATTCCCAGTCTACCAGCTTATTCTGAATCGGATCCGGAAACCTCGAATTTTCATTTGGAGAGATTATGGGGTTAAGATCCTTCGGCCGGACAAAGCCGCCAAATGCCCAGGAGGGAAGGGAATCCGTTCGTAACGTCTGTGCGTCAATTTCACTTCCGCAAAAAAGAAGTAAGACAAATGATAATTTCGAAATTAATTTCATAAGCATATTTCTAAAACTCATATCAGAAACTAGGCATTGGATTACGCAGTCAATAGTAAGATGGACAGAATATTTTTAAACCCGGTTGAAGCGGTTACCCCGCAGCGAAGCCTGGCCGGTGCGGATGAGCGAGGAGTAAAAGCGGAAGACGGGACTATCAGTTCTATGGAAAACTGCTATTGCTTTCCAATCAATTTCAACAATAGTTTCCCGATTCAACTAAAGCTCTCGAAAATCCAAAACCTAAAAACATTAACCTAATATCAATCTTTATTTCTAACCCGCTAAGTCTCAACTTCTTTTTTTAACCTTAAATCCTACGTCTGTATCACACCCACATTATACCGCTTTGTCATCGGCGCGTGATTAGCCGCTTCAATTCCCATCGAAATGATTTTTCGTGTTTCCAGCGGATCAATCACACCATCAACCCATAACCGTGCAGCGGCGTAGTAAGGACTCAGCTGTTCATCATATTTTTTTGTGATGTTATCAAGCAATGCTTTTTCCTCTTCAGGCGAAATCTCAATTCCCTTCGCCTTTAAAGTTGCTTCCTGGATTTGAAGCAACGTTTTGCCGGCGGCAGAACCGCTCATCACCGCCATTCTTCCGGTTACCCAGGAATAAATTAACCGGGGATCATAAGCTTTACCGCACATGGCATAATTACCAGCACCATATGAGTTGCCGACGATGAACGTAAACTTGGGAACCACCGAATTGGCCATTGCCGATACCATTTTGGCGCCATCTTTTATTATTCCCCCATGTTCCGAGCGGCTGCCGACCATAAAGCCGGAAACATCCTGCAGGAACACGAGCGGTATTTTTTGCTGGTTGCAGTTCATGATAAAACGCGCTGCTTTATCCGCTGAATCGGAGTAAATAACGCCGCCCATCTGCATTTCGCCGCTTTTTGATTTCACCACTTTACGTTGATTGGCAACAATTCCCACCGACCAGCCATCGATGCGGGCGAATCCGCAAAGCAACGTTTGACCATAGAGTTCTTTATACTGCTCGAATTCAGAGTTATCAACCAGCCGCTCGATAACTTCGAGCATATTATAGGGCTTAGTTCGGTCTTCCGGTAACAGCGTATGTATCTCTTCCTCGTTTTTCTGCGGAGAAGCTGGCTCAATACGATCAAACCCGGCTTTTAAAGCGTGCCCGGTTTTATCGATGATTTTCCTTATCGCCTCTATACATGACTGATCATCCGGAAACTTATTATCCGTAACTCCGGAAATCTCACAATGAGTGGAAGCCCCACCCAGCGTTTCGTTATCTACATCTTCACCAATTGCTGATTTTACTAAATAAGATCCTGCCAGAAAAACAGAGCCGGTTCCTTCAACAATCAAGGCATAATCCGACATAATCGGCAGGTAAGCGCCGCCCGCAACACAGCTTCCCATAATGGCGGAAACCTGTAAAATGCCTTCAGAAGACATATGTGCATTGTTCCGGAAAATCCTTCCAAAATGTTCCTTGTCGGGAAAAACATCTTCCTGCATAGGTAGATAAACGCCTGCGCTATCAACCAGGTAAATCACCGGAATTTTATTTTCCATCGCGATTTCCTGCGCCCTTAAGATTTTCTTCGCGGTGATTGGAAACCAGGCGCCGGCTTTCACCGTGGCATCGTTGGAAACAACAACGCAAAGCCGTTTCGAAACATATCCAAGTACCACTACCACTCCTCCGCCCGGGCAGGATTCGTCGTACAGATTATCTCCTGCAAAAGCACCAACTTCCAGGGCATCGGTATCTTCATCTAACAAATGATCAATTCGTTCCCTGGCGGTAAGCTTGTTCTTTTTATGATGGGACTTGATTTTTTCAACTCCGCCACCTAATTGTACGGCCTGGTATCTTTCTTCGAGTTCCTGAAGTAGTTGCTGCATTTGGAAGGAAAATTGGTTAGTTAATAAGGAATCTCAAAACTAATGATAGATTTGAAATTTGCGCCCTCCAACTAAATTTATTATTAGTTGTTTATTAAAAACCAATTATAACCAATATGAACGAAAATTTAAATGCGCAGATCGAAGATTTAGATCTGATCAGGCGCAGCGCCAGTGATTTTGCACAAATGTATATCAAGCCACACGTGATGGAATGGGATGAGTCGCAAACTTTTCCTGTAGAAATATTCCGACAGATGGGAGACCAGGGCTTTATGGGTGTTCTGGTTCCTGAGTCCTATGGCGGATCTGGGTTGAATTATGAAGCTTATATCGCTGTACTGGATGAGATATCGCAGGTTTGCGGCTCAATCGGGCTTTCTTTAGCGGCACATAACTCTCTATGTACCAATCACATTTTACTGTTCGGCAATGAAGATCAAAAATCAAAATACCTGCCGTTACTGGCAAGTGGAAAGTGGATCGGCGCCTGGGGTTTAACTGAAACAAACACTGGTTCGGATGCTGGTGCCATGCAAACGGTGGCGGTTCGCGATGGAAATGACTGGATCCTGAACGGATCAAAGAATTTTATCACACACGCCATCAGCGGCGATGTATCAGTTGTTATCGCGCGAACAGGCGCTGTAGGCGAATCAAATAGTACCACTGCCTTTATAATTGAAAAAGGAACCCCGGGATTTACCGCCGGGAAAAAGGAAAATAAGATGGGAATGCGTGCCTCGGAAACCGCTTGTTTGTTTTTTGATAACTGCCGCGTACCGAACGAAAATGTTTTAGGTAAAGTCGGCGAGGGTTTTAAACAATCGCTGGGAGTGCTAGACGGCGGCCGGATTTCCATCGCAACTTTAGCGCTTGGAATTGCAAAAGGTGCGTATAAAGCGGCTCTAGATTATGCTCAGCAACGTGAACAATTCGGTAAACCAATCGCGCAATTTCAGGCAATAGGTTTTAAACTGGCGGAAATGGCAACTAAAATTGAAACGGCAGAATTACTAATTATGAAAGCCGGCTCGTTAAAAGATCAGGGCCAAAAGGTTACGAAAGTGTCTGCAATGGCCAAATATTACGCTTCGGAAATCGCTGTTGAGGTTGCTAATGAATCTGTTCAGATTCATGGCGGTTATGGTTTTACCAAGGATTATCCTGCCGAGAAATTCTACCGCGATGTGAAATTGTGCACAATAGGCGAGGGCACCACCGAAATTCAAAAAATCGTAATTTCCAGGGAAATTTTAAAGGAAGCTAAAGCGTGATAAAACTCATCGAGTGCCCCCGGGACGCCATCCAGGGAATCAATCCATTTATTCCAACTGAAAAGAAAGTACGATATATCAATGAGCTTTTAGGTGTCGGTTTTGATACAATTGATTTTGGAAGTTTTGTTTCGCCAAAAGCGATTCCTCAAATGGCTGATACAAAAGAAGTTTTGGAACTGCTTGATACCAGTTCGACAAAATCAAAACTGTTAGCTATTATAGCCAACGAGCGGGGAGCAACCGAGGCTTGCAAATTCTACCAGGTTAGCTGCCTTGGATATCCGTTTTCGATTTCCGAGACATTTCAGCTTCGGAATACTAACGCGACAATAAAAGAATCTGTTGAACGCGTTAAAGTCATCGCGGAGCTCTGCCACAAATATGAAAAAGAACTCGTTATCTATATTTCGATGGCGTTTGGCAATCCCTATGGCGACGATTGGAACGCAGATGTTGCGTTAAAATGGATGGGCGAACTGGAAAAACTTGAGATTAGAACCTTTTCCCTGGCTGATACCGTTGGCGTTGCCGAACCCGAAACGATAAGTTATTTATTTACTAACCTGTTAACTGAACATCCGGGACTCGAATTTGGCGCTCATTTCCATACCAGGCCTGATAATTGGAAGGAGAAGATTGAATCGGCATGGAATGCCGGATGCCGGCGTTTCGACAGCGCGGTGCTGGGATTTGGGGGATGCCCGATGGCTGCTGACGAATTGGTAGGTAATATGGCTACTGAAAATTTGCTCAGTTTCTTTGATGAAAAGAGTATCCCGACAGGGATCCGTACTGAGCAACTTCAGCAGCAGATTCAATCATTTAAACAGTTAATTTCTGACCACTGACTATGTATTTTAAACCCGAAGACCTTGATCGATTCGAAGACGTCTCGTTATCGCTCATCAAAACAGAACTTGCAGATAAATTATTAGAGATCACACTAAACCGTCCGGAAAAACGCAACGCTTTTACACCGACAATGATAAGGGAACTGGCTTTTGCGCTGGAATATGCTCAACGAAACAGCGACATATGGAACGTTATTATAAAGGCTGAAGGCCCGGTTTTCTGTGCCGGAATGGACTTGAAAGTGTTTAAAAATCCTGACTTGGATCAACTGAATCCGTCACTTCCTGTTGCTGAAAACGACCCGAATTTAGGCGACATTTTTCGATCATTTACGAAACCGTCAATCGCTTGCGTGGAAGGCAATGTTTATGCTGGTGGTTTTCTGATTGTTGCGGGATGTACATTCGCGGTAGCGTCCCGCGAGGTGGATTTTTCTTTAACGGAAGTGCAGCGCGGCCTTTTCCCCATGCAGGTTATGGGAGCGTTACTTCCTATCATGCCGGCTAGAAAAGTACTGGAACTTTGCCTTCTTGCAAAAACCATTTCGGCGCCGGAAGCACATCAACTCGGCTTGATAAGTCATGTGAGTGATGGCGATGTAACAGATATGGCGAGAAGTTTATCTGCTAAGCTGATGGAAAATGCACCACTAGCTATACACAAAGGTCTCGAAGCTTACAATTGGCTTCGTGCTGTTCCGGAGGAAGAAAAGTTTAAATTTCTGGCTGGTGAGCTGGATAAAATCCGTTTGTCAGAAGATTTTGCGGAAGGACTAAAGGCGTTCGAAGAAAAAAGAAAACCTGTTTGGAAAAACAAGTAATAAAACGCAGGCAGCGTTCGAACACTGTCTGCGTTTATAAGCGATTACATTTTATGCATCGGCATCATTTTTCCATTCATATCCACAGACTCGCCATTCTTTAGCTTCATTGATTTACCGGACTTAGATTTAACTGTTCCGTCGGTCATGATCATGGTTCCGTTTTTCAGGGCCATGTCTTTTGTCATTTCCATCGTTTTGCCGTCTTTCATCAGCATCATTTTTCCATCTTCCATCATTACACAATCTTTCATCTGATGATCCATCTTCATTTTGCTTTTGGTTGTATCCTGCCTTGCGGTTGAAGGATTTACAGGCATAGCATAAGCAGAAGACAGGCAGGCGAGGTACGTTACAGCAAGGGCTGCTGACATAATTTTAATACTTGTTTTCATTTTATTAGGGGTTAGTGATTATATTAGTTACAGTTGTTTTCGTAATTAGTTTCTGCTTTTCGAATCAAATTATAAGCAAGTCTTATATTTGCCTTCATGGGAGCATTCCGCCAGAAAGTCGCTTTAGAAAACGTACGTTTTTTTGCCTATCACGGTTTTTATCCCGAGGAACAATTGACTGGAAATGAATTCGTATTAACGCTTGAAACTGAACAGGATATCTTTACTAACAGTTCTGAGGACTTATCATCGACCGTTAATTACGAACGTTTATTTGAAATAGCTAATGATCGGATGAAGCAGACGAAAAAACTGCTTGAAACTGTTGCCTATGCTATTTTGGATGACATACACCGCGAGTTTTTAGCAGTAGACTTTATCCGTGTTTCCATTCGTAAAACTAATTTACCCATGGCCGGCGATATCGGCAATTCGCTGGTTGAACTAACCTATAAAAGATAAGATGCCTTTTAACAAAATTACCGACGAATTATTTCAGCAGTTTGAAAAGATAACAGGGAAAGACTTTTTATTTCGCGACGACGATAATCTTGAAAACTACTCTCATGATGAAACAGAAGATCTTCGATATAAACCCGAGCTTGTAGCCAAGCCGGCTGATTCTATTCAGGTTTCACAACTTCTTAAACTTTGTAATGAACACCGGATTCCTGTAACTCCAAGAGGTGCGGGCACAGGTTTGAGCGGTGGTGCACTTCCTGTTTTTGGTGGTTTGCTGATCTCGATGGAGCGATTCAATAAGATCCTGGATATAGACGAACAAAACCTCCAGGCAACGCTGGAACCCGGAGTTATTACAGAAGTGTTTATCGATTCTGCTGCCGAAAAAGGCCTGTTATACCCGGTTGATCCCGCAAGCAAGGGAAGTTGCTTTATCGGCGGTAACATCTCACATGGTTCAGGCGGACCGAGAGTTGTAAAATACGGTACGATCCGTGAATATGTACTGAATCTAGAAATTGTGCTTCCTAACGGTGAGATCATTTGGACTGGCGCCAATACGCTGAAATACGCCTCAGGCTATAACCTTACACAATTGATCATTGGCTCGGAAGGAACTTTAGGAATTGTGACGAAGATTGTCGTTAAACTTATTCCAAAGCCGACACAGGATGTTTTGATGCTGGCTTCTTTTGCAACGAATGAGGATGCATGTGCAGCGGTGTCCGCAATCTTTCGTGCCGGTGTAATTCCTTCTACTCTTGAATTTATGGAAAGGCGCGGCGTGGAATGGGTGATTGAATACGATCATATTCAGTTTGAATTGAAGGACGGAATTGACGCCTTCCTGCTTATTGAACTGGACGGCAATAATCTTGATATTTTGTTCAATGATGCTGAAAAAGTGAATGAGGTACTTGAGGCAAATAATTGCATGGACGTACTCTTTGCAGATACATCATCGCAAAAAGAAGAGCTATGGCGAATCAGGCGCACTATGGCTGTTTCTGTTAAATCGAATTCGGTTTACAAAGAGGAGGATACGGTAGTACCAAGAGCAGCTTTACCTCAATTGATCAACGGAATCAAGGCGATCGGCAATGCTTATGGTTTTCAATCGATTTGTTATGGGCATGCCGGCGATGGAAACCTGCACGTCAATATTATTAAAGGCGGCATGACTGATGAAGATTGGAACACTAAATTAAAAGACGGCATCCGCGAGATTTTTGAATTAACGGTTAAACTTGGCGGCACGATTTCCGGTGAACACGGGATCGGATTGGTACAGAAGGATTATATGCCGGTAAAGTATTCCGATGTTAACCTCGGAATTATGCGTGGCATCAAATCAGTTTTTGATCCCAACGGAATTCTGAATCCCGGTAAGATTTTCTAAATTCATTTATTAAAAATGAAAAGTGCTCGATTTTACCTTACATAGCGATGAATTGATATCGGTCTGCGTATCACTGCTTTGCGGGGCAATGATCGGCTTTGAGCGTGAATACCGGAATAAGGCGGCCGGCCTGAGAACTATTATGCTCATCAGCCTGGGCGCCACTATATTTACGCTTGTATCCTGGCATTTTCGCAGTGGGACAAATGACCGGGTTGCGTCTAACATTGTTACCGGCATAGGCTTTATCGGCGCAGGTGTGATTTTCAAGGAAAAAATTTGGGTGCGAGGTTTAACAACCGCGGCCGTGATATGGATATCGGCCGCTATTGGTATCATGGCCGGCACACATTACTATTTCTTCGCCTTGCTTTTAGCGGTTATAACTGTGACCGTATTATCTGTTTTTCACCTGCTTGAAAAAGCGATTGACGATTATAGCCACAAGCGCGAATTTATAATTCAGTTTAAAGATCTGGAAGTACGGCATCTTGATTTCATTCAGAACGAAATGAAGAAACATCATCTCCGGTCCGAAAAAAAACTCGTTTATCGAACCGAAAGTCAATTGATCGTTGTGCTTGACGTTCGCGGAAAAAGAAAGCTGATAAATCACATGAACGAGTTAATGCTCGTGATGCCCGGCGTTGCTTCGTTTGAGGTTATGTGACCAGCATTTCGAAATCTTTCATTTTTGCCAGCTGATAATCTGGGATAGGCACACTCTTGCCGATCGAATGATCATAAGCAATACAAACGGTTTTTCCGGTGGCGACAATCTCTTCTGAATCTTTCTTTGCTACAGCCAGCACATATTCCAGGTCAAAGCTGCTTTTTCCTGTGCGGGAAGTGCGAACATATGCATACAAAACGTCGCCGTATTTTAAAGGCACAAGGTAATTGACTTCGGCTTTACCGATCACCACGGATAATTTACTCCAATCCCAGCGCACTACTTCTTTCCAGTAACTGGAACGGGCTATTTCAAAATAAGTTAAATACAGAGCGTTGTTTACATGTCCGAACGCATCCATATCGCAAAAGCGAATAGGTATTAGTGTTTTGAAGTTAAAATTCTTAAGATTCATTTGCGACAAAATGGCGTAGTAAAATAATTATAAAAGACAAAATGTCTTATTGCTGGTGTTTTGAAGGTTTAATTGGCAATTGGAATGTGGTTTGAATAATACATTCCAAACACAGTAAATAACAATTTAAAAAGAAATAGTTTATGACACTTGTAAAATTTGCCAATGGAAATAAAGGAGCTTCGGTGAGCCCTTTTTTAAACGATGTTTTCGGATCTTTTTTTAACGATGCATATGTTTCAGACAGATTGGTTTCTCGTGTTCCAGCGGTGAACATCGCCGAAACGGAAAATCATTATCACATTGAATTAGCTGCTCCTGGTTTAAGTAAAGAGGATTTCAAATTAAATCTTGAAAAAGATGTTTTAACGATTTCAGCGGAAACTAAATCAGAAAGCACCGACGAAAACAAAAAATATAACCGCAAAGAGTATAGCTACTCTTCCTTCGTTCGCTCGTTTACATTACCTGAAACAGCCGATCATGCTAATATCGAAGCAGAATACAACAACGGCGTTTTAAAAATCAACGTTGCGAAAAAAGAAGAAGCAAAGATCGTTAACAGAGAAATATCTGTAAAATAGGTTCATTAGTTTTGGTTTAGGTTGATTGGGTTCCGGCAACGGAGCCCTTTCTTTTTTTAAGCTAGTTACTTACCTGGCTGTCCGTTTGTAAATCACTGGATTTAGCTGCTTTCTTTTTGCTGAATTTTTCAATCTGCGTTAATGTGGTAATTGAAATAATTAACCAGATCGTACCCATGCAAAACCCGGCGATCACGTCGGTAGCGTAATGCACCTGGAGATAAATTCTGCTGAAGCCTATGGATAAAATCAATAACGTCAATAAAAAAATAAGACCGATGCGAATTGGTTTTTTTAAGCCTGTGTTCCAGATGAAAAATATGATGAGGCCGTAAAACGTAACACTGCTCATAGCGTGTCCGCTCGGAAAACTTAAACCGCGTGCCGGATCGAGAAGTGGTGTCAGTGGCCGGTGACGATTAAAGATTTTTTTCAAAACCAACATCATCAATACGCTGCTTAGCGCTATTGCCGGAACACGGATTGAATACCACCGGTGCTTCCTTACAAATAAAAAGAAACACATGAGCAACAAGTTGGCCGCTATCAGAAACTGGTAGTCACCCAAAAAGGATATCGCAACCATCAGGTTGTTGTTTCGCGGCGAAACTAATGTGCGGGTATAACTGAACGCCTGTTCGTCGAAAAGGTGATTATTATCGACAAAAATATAGTCAACGATATAAAGAAAACCTATGATAGCAAGCCCAAACAGTAAAAGTGAAAGCAAAGATTCAACTGTAAGAAGTAACAGCGACGCAACAACTTTTTTATAAATTTTCTTTGTTGAACTTATCATTTAAACACTTGATATTGAATAACCACTATTTATTTAAACGGTTTTAACATCGCGTGTATCGAAATCTTCGATATCGGAAATGTAATTATTCAAGATCAGGAAATCATAAAGCGGTTTGGCTTCGGCAGAAACGGGCATATTACGTGTGGTGACGATTTGATTATTTTTTTTGTCAAGGTAAGGGTAGGCATAAAGCTTTACGTTTTTGCTGAAAAGGTCGCTCACATAAGCCAGCAATTCATCGGTGTAATTCTCGGTAAAACTGTTTGAATCAAAAATCCGCTTCAAATTTGCCACGTTGGTAGAAATTCCAACACTATGAGGCTTACAACGGGATAAATACTGCGCGAGTTTATGATTCCTGGAAAAATTAGTTACAATTACGTTATTGCCGGTTGCACTTAGTTCCTCAGCCCGCTTCGCGAATAAAAGCAGGTCATCCGTGTTAAGCTGCTGATTTTCGCCCAGCATGTTCGCCATTAAAACCTCGATCAGTACGACGAGGTTTTCCTCGTGTACGTCCTGGCATTGTTTAAACTGCTCAACAGCCCGGTTAAAGAGATCGAAGTTTGGGGTTGATTTTTGCCTGTACTTCGTTCGAAGGATCATAATATCCTTTTTATAAAGCAAATCTTTCGGTTGTTTGGCGTTGCCATCTTTGTCGAAAATAGCAGCGGCTGAAAATCCTTTAGCCAGCAGGTAAAGATTTACCAGGCGGTCGTTCGCGGTTTTAAACAGCTCGCCATTCAGGCTGATCAAATCAATTTCAACCGAACCGACAGAAAGATTATCAACCAGCGATTCGATCATCGTTTGCACATCATTGTTATGATAAAATGCGGCATAAACGAGATTGACGCCTAAAATACCTAAAACCTGCTGCTGCAAACTTGCGTCGCTGTCGAGTAAACGTACATGGAAAACGATATCATTAAAATTTCCACCCGGTGTAACCTGGAAACGTATTCCGAGCCACCCATGCGGATCATTTGTCTTGCTGAAATTAATAGTTGTTACCGTATTGGCAAAGGAGAAAAATGTTCGCCCACGGTATTTTTCTGCCACTAGACGTTCTGTAAGCAGGTTGTATTCATGCGCAAGCATTTTTTCGAGCCTTGACTCGCTAACATATCTTCCGGAATCTTCCTCTCCGTAGATAGAATTACTGAATGCCATATCGTATGCCGACATGGTTTTGGCAACAGTTCCGGACGCTGCGCCGGCGGTAAAAAAGTTTCTTGCAACTTCCTGCCCGGCGCCGATCTCTGCAAATGTTCCGTAGATGGCGTAATCTAAATTTATCTTTAATGCTTTTCGCTTGGTTTCAAGTATCTCTCTGGCCATGGGCCAAAATTAAGAAATTTTGATCTAGTGGCGCGGCGAAATCTTGGCGGCAACGGACGACGTCCTTTTAAGCCTTGCTTCGTTAATACTGTTCGCCTTTGGTAGCAACTGCCCCCGAAATTTTGTTGGCGGCGTACGGTACGATGCCCACACCCAACGCAATTAGCAAAGTGGAAAGTCCAGCGAGGTCCGGCGTGCATCCTTTAGATAAATAATAATAGATATAAAAACAGCAAACACAAACTACCAAAATTATTATTAACAGGCTGCTGATAAACGCGATATACCGGCTTATACTTGGTCTATAGTCCGTTTCAGGTAAGTGATTGGGTTCAATTGGCGATGATAATGCGAAAAGTGTTTGCGCAGTTACCTCTATAGTAGGTGGTATGTCTTTTAACTTGTCAGGATCTGAGCCTGGCACGTATAATGGGTTTTGGATTGTCAGCTTTGCAAGTTCATTTTCCTTTAAAGCCTCCACAACATTAAAGTCCTTCAGTCCGGTGCCAAATAATAAAGAGAAAAGAACAACGAAAATTGCTAATGGAAGAAAAGAAAGAACCCACTCACCAAAAGACAATGTATGCTCTTCTGGCAAACAAATACCTTTTTCAATCTTAATGGAATCAATTGAAGATGCAGCGATACCTGCCACAACCTGCTTTTTATTCAATGAAGTTTCGGGCGAAGGTAGAGCGCCCTTATTTTGAGCTTCTACTGTAACCGTTGTATCACTTGCAAGGGAATCCTGAGGAGCCGCATATAGAAAAAGTCCTAAGAAAATAAGACATGTTGTGAATATTACTTTTCTCATCTGTCGTGCATGTTAATTGTTCTTGGTTGGTGTAATGTCCTGCGGAGGACGTTTTTCGTCTGGCCGTTTACCCGCCGCCCGTATGTTCACCGCTTTATTCATCAGGTCAAACCAATAATTTGAGCCTAGTTGCAGTGCAAATGCTGTGATAAGGATGCCGATAATTTTCGCCCAGAAGTGTTTTTTCCATTCATTCAAAAAATCCTGGGAGGAAGTAAAACCTAGCGTATAACCACTTGAAGCTTCATAAACAAGCTTGATTTGTTTGACTGTGCTATCAGCTTTAGATATCCTGGTTTTTATCGATACAGAGGTATCAGAAATATTCAGCGAGTTAAGCTCACCCGCTTTTGATAAGTTGGCGGTAATGTTATCAACTGCTTTTCCGAGTTTTTCCTTATCACGTAATGCATCCTGTGTTATTTTTACCGTATCAATATTTAAAATTACGGACAATACAATTGCGATGATGAGAAGCATCGTGCGGGTTTTTCGTTTGTACCAGCCCCCTGCTCGATCCATTGTGCTGTTATAAAAATCTTCGATTCTTTTTTCAAACTCTGCTACCTGGCGTCCGGGATCGGAGTGTATCGCCTCAACCTGTATTGCAAAGTCATACAGTATTTTCTTCAGGGGAACAGGTATCACAAGTTTATCAACAGACTCACTTAATTTCACTTTACCATAATCAGACTTGCCGTCTTCACTACTGTTTTTAAATTGCTCAATGACAGCGAGAACGAAATTTTTAGCCGGAATGTAGGCGGGGTAACGACCGTTTTTCTTCATTAACGATTGTATGTGCGGGCTCCTTGCAATATTTCGTTGGATAAAAAACTTCCAATCCTTATCGAAGAAGATATGCTCAAGTGCGAATTTTAATTGCTTTGGCCGTAAACGCAGTCCTCCGGCGATAGCCTCATTAATTGCCGATAAAATGAGGCTTCCGATGAAATAAGTAAACGACAGAAGTATAACCAGGTCAAGTACAGGAGAAATAGACATGCATAGATTTTAGGTTTCTTAAAGGCACCGGGCAGCACCTCGCGACAATCCAATAAATATATTCAGACGGCATGATGTAATAAATAGCTATTTCTAGCTATTTCTAAGTCTATTTTTAGTTGAACAGATGATTTCAACGCGGTCTTTCTTATTTTTATGGTAATAAAATTACCTATGGAGGAAGATAAACTAGCAAGAATAATCGAGGCCCGGATGAAACTGAAAGCTCGGTTTCAGGATAAAATAAAAGAAACTCCGTCACTATCCGACAATGCTCCGAAAGGAACCGGCGAGATAAACAGGCACGGCATGCCAGGCATCCCGATCGGGCAAACCGTTACAGGTAAATGGCCGGTTTTGGACCTGGGCTATCAGCCAAACATTTCACTCGACCGTTGGCGGCTAATTATCGACGGCGCGGTTGAAAATTCCTTGCGTTTGACATGGAAAGAGTTTATTGCTTTACCTCAAACAAAGGACACGTCGGATTTCCATTGCGTAACAACCTGGTCGAAGCTTAATATGCACTGGAAAGGAGTAAGCCTGTTGGATCTGGCTGCGTTAGTCCATCCGGTGGAAGCTGCAACTCATATCATGTGCTATGGATATGATACTTACACAACGAACTTATCCTTGGAAGAAGCGCTTAAACCAGATGTACTTTTAGTGCATACCTATGATGGACAACCGTTACCGAAAGAACATGGAGGTCCGGTACGCATGATTACGCCTCAATTATATGCCTGGAAAGGCTCGAAATGGATCAAAAGAATTGAGTTTTTGACAGAAGACAAACTCGGTTTCTGGGAGGATAGAGGTTATTCCAATACAGCCTATCCCTGGCGAAACGATCGTTATAGTGACTAACAAAATGGATGTTATAAATGCTGACTTCCTTAATAATCACTAATATATTTTTTGAAGCGCAGCAGCAGTTCGACGGCTAAAGTTTGTTCCGGCTTTCCGCTAATACTGCACAGGCCTTAGCCACGTGGCCGGTATCCGCTTCAATCCGGGCTAAAATGCAAAGGCTGTCCTCCGATTTTGGGTAGTTTACGGTCAAGCTGAACATAGAGAACTGCACTGACATCAATAAACCCAATGGCGGCGGCAGCTCCAATATTGAATTAGGACTATAGCTAACAGCCGGATTACCGGGGCCTATAAACACAAGGCATTGCTTCCTTAAAACTACCTTCAACAGTATCTTATCGGCAACCTTTTAAATGTCAGTGAAAAATAGAGATAACGAATTGTGTTAATCAGGCATTACAAAATAGCTATTATTAGCTATTTTATTTCAAGACCATTCGCTGTATTTTGTATTTGTATGATAAGTCACACAACTCCTTGTCTGACTTACTTGCTCAACCAGTAAAAACCAAATCCTATTGCCCCACCGGTTTGGCGTGACAAAGCAAATATTATGGATAAAACTTTCAGGCTCATTTTAATTGGCATCATCGCTTTGTTGGTGATTAACGGTATATTTTCTCTTTTTCAAAATAGTAACATTAACGAAGCGCTGCGGGGAGTAAAGCGGGCCGAAAAGCTTTCCGATTCCGTTTTAATGCATCTGCAGGAAAGCCAGGACAAACTAAACATCGTGTTAAAAGAGCTTGACGAGAGTAAATCGTACATACAGGCGTTAAAAGTAAAAGCCGAAATAAGTGAGCTTGAAAAGAAA
Organism: Hufsiella arboris; assembly: GCF_009834875.1. Classification (GTDB taxonomy): domain Bacteria; phylum Bacteroidota; class Bacteroidia; order Sphingobacteriales; family Sphingobacteriaceae; genus Hufsiella_A; species Hufsiella_A arboris. The sequence goes on from NZ_WVHT01000002.1 coordinate 471,202, forward strand.
ACCAAGGATAAAGTCACCAATAAAAAACTGGATAGTTTAGACGAGGAAAGGAAAAAGTTGGAAGCCGAGCAGGAAAAATTTAAAAGTGATTCGACTATCGGATTTAAGGTAAAAAAATAGCGGCGATGAAAACAAATGTACTGAGACTCGTGATTTTTCTTCTTTTTAGCATTGGCTGTCAGACAAAAGGGTGGTGCCAGAAAACTAAAACCTTCACGTTAGAAGATTGTCAGGTGAATACTGTTTTGCAAGCCGACAAAGGCGATAGTGTGCTGATCATGTGCGATACTGTTTACGTTGTCAACGCAAAGACTTTTCATTTGCTGGAAAACTTGAATAACAAGTTTAGGAGCGGCGACTACATTCCTAAACAATTATATAGTAACGCTTCACAAACTATTCAAGTGCAAAAGGAGACCTTGGAAAGGAATCAGCAAGAATACGATCAGCTTAAACTGCGTTTTGACAGCCTGGCAAATAACGCGATAAAAGTTATAGACAGCGCTACTGGTGGTATAAAGGATGCGCAGGTTTCGATAAGCGCAGCAATGGATGATACGCAAAAGTTAAAAGCCGAACTTCAAAATGTACAGGCTTTGCTTGAAAAGGAAAAGAAACAGCGGTTGAAAACAAAGATTACCTGGGGAATCGGCGGTGCAGTAGTAGGTGTTATTGCCGGGCTGCTGGCATTTTAAGTATTGCAGTTAGTTGGTTGTGATTTTGCTTACTCCGTTATTACAGCTGCAGCATCGCCCTGAATGTCACTTTGTTGTTTGATAGAAAATGATTGGCTGGCAGGAAGTTTTTTAGTGCTCACATCAAGGTTTGAAACTTCATAACCAGTGCATCTAACTTGCAATGTGATTTTCTTATCCTGACACTCTTTCGGAACTATAATTTTAAATGTACCGTCGGCATTGGTAACCGATGAATACGAGGTTCCCATTATGACGATAGTGGCTCCTTGTAAAGGGCCGTTTTTCGTTATATCGTAAACATTTCCCGAGATGTAGGCATTGGAATTCTTTTCCCTCGCAGCGTTGCTTCGTTCATTTCGGGGGAAATTTTTAACTGACTTATAACCGGATGATGTTTCTGATTTCACCGCGATAGGAGCGATCAGGATAGTTGCACATAATGCTGATTTAAGGAAAAAATTCATCATTGGCTTGCTTTGCATCATCTTCATCAATGTCATAAAAAAATGAATTATCGGTCGTTAACTACGGTCAGGTATTACCGAAGATAAAGAATCACTTTTGCAGGCAGCAAATAAATTTGAATAATTGTCATTTTTACATCACTTCTTTTGAATCGTTTAAGATTTTGTAAAAATGTTTGCGAGGTGTCGCCAAATTTAAATTTTACAAATTTGCAATCAGTGTCGTAAAAAAGAATTAATCTTCGAAAAGGCGCAAAGACGTCATCCAGGATCTAGATCAACTAATGCTATAATTCCTTTTTTAAGTCATTGCCAGATCTTTCCTTGATTTTATTAGTTTTTCGTGTTTTCGTTTTTTCTTTGATGTAGATGTCCTGCTGAGGGAATGGAATTTCGATATTGTTTTCCCGGAATGCAAAATCAATAGCCTGAATGATGTCACTTTTTACAGCCAGCCAGTCATTAAAATGACGAACCCAAAAGAATAGCTTAAAATCGACTGAACTACTGTTAAAATCCAACAGAATAACCGCCGGTTGCGGATGGCTCATTATGCGATGTTCGGCAAGCAACACATCAGTTAAAACCTGCTTAGCTTTCCCGAGGTCGGTGCCATAGGCGACTCCAATGGGAATGTCGACTCGCCGGCTATTACTACCGAGTGTCCAATTGATAAGGTGCTGATTCAGCAAATCCCCATTTGGTATAATCATGTCAGAACCTTCCCAGGTAGAAATTATGCTGCTGCGGAATCCAATTGACGTCATCGTGCCGGACTTACCACCAATTTCTACGATATCGCCAACGCTAACCGGCTTTTCAAAAGAAATGATCAGGCCGCTTACCAGGTTATTAACGAGAGTCTGTAAGCCAAATCCGATACCAACTCCCAACGCTCCAATTATGATGGTAATCCGATCCATCGGTATGCCTGCTGCGGCGAAAGCCAGGAATAAACCAGTACTTAGAATCCCAATTCGTATTAGCAGGAGCCAACTGCCGATTTCTTTCTTTAATGGATTATGGGATGCATTATCAAAGTCTTTATCCGCCGCGAAAAATGATACAACTTTAGAAACGCCGGTCGACAAGATGATAATTCCGAAAAAAACCAATATGCTTTTTATGGTATAAGAGGTATTACCAATCATTCTTTCCTGAAAAAGGAAATCGTGCAGTGGCTCGGTTATAAGTCTGAAAGAGTAGAAGTTGCGGCCGAACAAAATGAACCAGCCGATTATGAGGAAAACGTAAAGTATCAGAGGAGCTTTATCACCAACACGCTTAAAATTTATGTAAAATGATTTTCCTTCGGGCCCTTTGTATGCCTGTGAGGCCAATGAAAGCGCTTCGTTGATTAAACGTATTGTCCAAAGGAACGATACACCGATGACTACATTGAAATAACCGCTGTTTCCTAATGTTTTGCTCATATTATATCTTCCAAACATGTTTAATATAAGGGATAACGATTCGAGACAAATCACGAAGGCGATAAAATAAAGAATGCTTTTTTCTTTTAGTTCATTCCGGTGGCCTTTCAGGAGTATTACTGAGCAAACAATTATTCCGCACAACGCCAACAGAAGCATCATCCATCTTTCAACTCTTGACGCTTGCAGGATGGAATTATCTGCGCATGCAAGCAAAAACAGAAAAAATATTGCCAGCCAGGAATAGAGCCAGTACTTTGAGATAAATTTTCTGAATAAAACTGTTAATGATAACGCGGTAGTTATCCATAAAAGCGCTTTAAATAAAAATGGAGGATTGGGAAATACAAATTGGAAAAGGCTTATGACAATAATCAGTGCCGATAATAAGGGGTGATGAAGCACTAATTTGTCCGCAACATCCTTTTCTGAAATGCCTTCACTTAACAGTTTGGTTTTTAAAGATTTTAAGAAAATATATACGGTTATAACGAGCAAGATAAGAACAGCTATTTTATCAACATTGGCTAATGCATAGAATTTAAAAGCTAACATGCCTTTCACTGCTGAATAGGTTATTATTTCTGAAAACGGACGAGCAAAGGCGACCGAAGCCCATAAATCAGGCATCTCCCTGTTTAGCGAACTGGATGATATATTCTTTCTGAAATTTTCAATTTCATTTAAATCTGAACTGTAACGGATTACAGATCTATTCACCCTGATCTGTAAATTTCTGACGCTGTTTAATGTTGAATTTAATAAATTGATGTTTGGCGTTAGCTCAATAGTAATTGTTTGTAATTTTTTTTCGTAATGCAATAGATCTGCTGAATCTTTTGGAAGCTGATAAATTAAAGGCTGGCTCGCGAGTGAGTCAATTTCGTTTCGAAAACCTGTAAGACTTTTGTAATACTTGTCGAGTGAAACTTTTCGTGCCAGGGCCTTATTATACAGCTCTGAAATAATTATTGCCGAGGTGGCCAGGTTTCGATGCGTCTGGGAAGTACCAGTATTGGTAAATACGCCGTCGCCGGCAATCCGATGCAGGCGGTCGAGATCGTTTAAATCTTCAACGATGCCGGTCGTATCAATACCGCTTTTCAAAAAGGACTTTATTTTATCGTTAGTCTTCAGGATTTTTTCCAATATTTCATCCTGTTTGATACCGGCTTGACTGTCTTTGAATTCTGAAATATTTTTCTTTTCCGCTTCTTCTATTTGTTTTCTATAGGTAGAAAGGTAGCTGTCAATAGAATCTGTCGCATCAACTTTAACTGAATCATTTTGCTGACCGTATGATACTATCGAGGAGTAAACGATAAATATTATAAGCCATGCTTTTTTTGCCGGTATTGAAAGGAACTGAAGCGACTTTGAAATAAAATTGAAACGAGTCATTTAACAAAATTCAACATTTATATACTGATGAGCAGAAAATGCTCCTTATGGCGGGCAGCGGAATACCTAAAAATACAAATTTTTAATTAGCTCCACCTGGCTTCGGATCGCGTAGTTGATTCGTTTGAAGTAATGCGTCGTTAATGCTCACTGTTTAAAAGCTGGCTTAACTCTTCCAGAACAGGCAGTTGATATGCATAAATTTTAATTTTTGCTTCATCAAAAGTAAACCACTCTGCTTTATCAGCTTCCGGAAAATATTGTATTTTGCCCGAATGCGGCGGCCACTCTAACGGAAAATCATTTGAACATATAAAGGGGATTTCAAAATTTTCGTTAACCGCGAAAATATGCACCACTTTACCTGCTTTTGTTTTAACAGGCTTCAAAAGTGTGTAGTTATCGGATGAAATGCTATTTCCTGTCTCTTCAGTAAATTCGCGCCTTGCAAGATCCCATAGATCTTCCTGGTTGTCGTTTTCGCCTTTTGGAACAGACCAGACACCTGCGTCTTTTTTAACGAAAAAGGGTCCGCCGGGATGAACAAGTAATATTTCAGTTTGTCCTTCGGCAATTCTGTAGGCAAGTATTCCGGCGCTTTCTTTCGGCATGGGTAGTAGTTTTCGCTAATTTATCATTCGTCAATGAAACTTTAAAGCAGGTGATACCGGTATAGAAATTTCTTACGTTAATCTAAACCTCTATTTTTGTACAATGGCAGAAGATCTTAAAATTATACAGGGACATAAGGAACAGCAATATCAATCATTACTTCCGCAGATTGACGCGCTTGTAGGTGGAGAAACCGATCTCATTGCAAATCTTGCTAATATATGCGCTGCGTTAAAGGAACAGTTTAACTTTTTTTGGGTAGGCTTTTATTTGGTGAAGGAAAACGAACTGGTATTAGGGCCTTTCCAGGGGCCGGTAGCATGTACAAGGATTTTACCCGGAAAAGGCGTTTGCGGAACATCCTGGCAAAAAGCGGAAACGCTTATCGTGCCTGATGTTGAATTGTTCCCCGGCCATATTGCCTGCAGTTCGCTGTCGCGGTCTGAGATTGTTATCCCTTTGATTCACGAAGATAAAGTTTGGGGAGTGTTGGATGTGGACAGTGAATTTCTAAATCACTTTGATGAAGTTGACGCAGATTATCTGACGCAGATTATAAGATCTTTAAATCCTTCTTATTTTTAACTCGCTTTTGATGAAGTTATCAGATGATTTTTATCGTCGCGAAGACGTCGTGCTTATTGCAAAGGAACTTCTAGGGAAATTTTTGTATACCAGGATAAATGGTATTGTAACGGGTGGAATGATCGTTGAAACCGAAGCTTACCGAGGGCCCGAAGATAGAGGATCACACGCCTACAACGGCCGTCGAACACCGCGTAATGAAACAATGTATGCGGCGGGAGGGCATGTTTATATGTACATCTGCTACGGCATACATGATATGCTTAACATCGTTACCGGACAAGAAGGAACTTCTCATGCAGTATTAATACGTGCCGTAGATCCGACAGAAGGAATTGACATCATGCGTGAAAGAAGAAATATTTTTGGCAACGACAGTCAGCTCTGTAAAGGGCCGGGCGCATTGGCGAAAGCTCTTGGCTTGGCAAAAATACATAACGGTACATCATTGCATGGTAGCGAAATATGGATCGAAGACCGAAATGTTAACTATTCAGAAGATCAAATTATAGCATCACCGCGAATTGGGATGAATTTTGCAGGGCCGTATAAAACGATTCCGTGGCGATTTTATGTCAAAGGCAACAAAAACGTAAGCGGAAAAAAATATACTTCAGTAAACGAGGCAGCTGAAAGTTAGTTCTTGAGGCTGAATTTATCCATGTCTCTTAAAAAGGGGAACAGCCGGCGCGTTTTAATCACTTCCTCCTTTGAAATGGAAAATGTATATAAATCCTCATCATTAGGTTTATAATAAACAGTGTTTCCAACCGGATCGATACACATTGAATCACCTGAATGATAAACTTCATTCCCGTCGTGGCCAACACGGTTTACGGCTACAACGAAAGATTGATTTTCGATGGCGCGGGCCGGAATAAGCGCCCTCCATTGAGCCGATCGCCGTTCTGGCCAATTGGCAACAATCAGAAGCATATCGTATTCGCCTTCAACATTTCGCAGCCAGACAGGAAACCGCAAGTCATAGCATACAGCCAGCCGGATCTTCCATTCATTTAACTCGACAATGAGTTGTTTTTTTCCGGGAGTGTAATAATCGTCTTCCTTACCCATTCCAAAAAGATGGCGCTTATCATAAAACTCGTAAGTGCCGTCCGGGCGCATCCAGATCATACGGTTGTAGAAATGTCCTTTTTCCTGAATAATTATGCTTCCGGTAGTAACGGCATCAAATTTTGTCGCCTGCTCGTGCATCCATGTCATCGTTTTACCTTCCATATTTTCGGCTAGCGACGTATTCATAGTGAAACCGGTACTAAACATTTCCGGTAAGATTATTAAATCAGTTTTTTCCCTGATGGATGATAAACGGAGAGAAAGGTTTTGTAGGTTTTTATCAATATTTTCCCAAAAAAGATAGGCTTGAAAAGATGTGATTTTTAAATTACTCATCAGCGAAATACCAATTATTTACAAATGTCAGGTAAGTTACAAATTTGCCTTAAATTAAAACTTCAACAATCTTTCAACGGCTTTTTCGAGCGTTTCTTGTTTTTTAGCAAAACAAAAGCGCAAAAGTCCGTGATCTGTTTTGCTGCTGTAAAATGCCGATTCGGGAATTGATGCAACGCCAAAATCCCTTGTTAAGCGCATGGCAAGATCGAAATCAGGTTCGTTTGATACATTTTTATACGATGCCATTTGGAAGTAAGACCCGGAACAGGGAAGCAAGTCAAACTTCGTCTCATTCATTAATTTTCTGAAAAAATCGCGCTTCTCCTGGAAAAATCCCAACAAGCGAAGATATACTTCCTCGTCTTTTAAATAGTCCGCGATAGCATGCTGCAATGGTGTATTAACGCTAAAAACCTCGTATTGATGCACCTTCCTAAATTCAGTCATTAGTGCAGCAGGAGCGAGGCAGTAGCCTATTTTCCAGCCAGTTGTATGCAGCAGTTTGCCAAATGATGCACAAATAAAGCTTCGCTCGGCCAGTTCGGGAAACAAAGCCATGCTCAGGTGTTTTTCGCCATCATAAATTAAATGCTCATATACTTCGTCGCTTAAAATGAGAATATCCGTTCCTTTTGTTATCCGTATAAGCTGATCAATATCTTTTTGTTTTAAGATACTCCCGGTCGGATTGTTTGGCGAATTAAGGATGATCATTCGCGTATGAGAGTTTATGGCCTTCTTTACATTATCCCAGTCGATTTTATAAGGCGGGTCGAGTTTAAACGTTTTAACTACTCCGCCGAAAAGCCTGACGGCCGGAGCATAACTGTCGTATGCCGGTTCAAAAACTATTACTTCGTCATCCGGCCTGATAGTTGAACCGATTGCTGAAAACAGCGCCTGGGTTCCGCCTGCAGTTACAGTAATTTCACTGTCCGGGTTATATTGCGCCTGATATAGCAGTTCGTTTTTTTCGGCAATTCGTTCACGTAATTTCATCACACCAGCCATTGGTGCGTACTGATTATGTCCGGCTTTAAAACTACTGACGACGAGCTCGGTTAGTTCCGGATCGCAATCATAATCCGGAAAACCCTGTGATAGATTGATTGCGCCGGTTTCAGCAGCCAATTGTGACATTACCGTGAAAATGGTCGTTCCTGTAGCCGGTAGCTTTGAATGTAGATATAGCATCAACGCTAAATTAAGAGGTATCTTTTAATATTGGCAATTTCTGTGTGCATTTGCTGTGTGTATAAGTAAATAGTTATTTTTAGCGCTTGTTAGCCCTTATTTTATCGCAGATATGAAAAAGTTGTCCTTCTTATATATCGCTGTCCTTTTAGTTTGCTCATGTAGTCAGAAAAAAAAATCTGCGGTTCCGAAAGTTGGATTTATAGAAGCTTTCCAGGACGAAACGGTAGGCCAGGCTAAAAATGGTTTTACAGACGCACTGGCGGAGAATGGGTTTAGTGAAAAAAAGAACACTGTTGAACTGGTTTATCGGAATGCCCAGGGAGATATTCCAACTTTAAGCCAGATTGTCAATTACTTTATTTCCGAGGATGTGGATATAATTGCGAGCAGCACCACCCTGGCAACCTTATCAGCCATTCAGAAAACGAAAAAAATACCTGTGTTTATGATGGTGTCGCCAACGCCCGAGCGTATGAAGGTACTTGATAAAGATGGTAAGGCTCCGGCTAATCTTTTCGGCGTGATGGAAGATCTCGGTTATATCGACACCTCTTTTACTATAATCACTCAACTCGTTAAACCCAAGGGAAACAAATTGCTGGTAGGCATGATCTATAATCAGTCTGAACCCCAGTCAGCCGATGCTGTTGAAAAAATCAAACAGCTTGCTGCGCGGTTAAACGTAACTGTCGAAGCTATGCCTGTTAATACCTCTGCCGACGCGCAACTTATTACCCAGTCTTTGCTTTCAAAAAATCCGGATGCTTTTTTTGCCAATCCTGATAATACTGTTTTTGCATCTTTCGAAACGATCGTTAAAAGCTGTAATGGTAAAAATATTCCCATTTTTACCAGTGAGGCCGGTTTAGTGAAACGGGGAGCGGTGGCCGCTTATGGTGCCGACATGTATCAATGGGGCTATCAGTCGGGCTTGCAGGCTGCGAAATTTCTCAAGACTGGGAGTACATCCGGATTGAAGCCGGAGATGGTAAAAGTTAGAAAAAGAGTTTATAATGCGGACGCGGCAAGTCGTTTTCATTTGAATATTCCTTCAACTTTCGAAGCCGTTAAATAAATGGAGTTTTACCTGGCAGCGGTACTTCAGGGTTTATGTTTTTGCGGAATAGCGGCCGGTATTTACATCTCCATGAAGATTTTTAATATACCTGATATTACCACCGACGGCAGTTATACTTTGGGAGCGGTTGTAACTGCAATAATGCTTTCTCACGAGATTTCCTGGTATTTTATTTTGCCTGTTGTATTGCTTGCGGGTGCGCTTGCGGGAAGTATTACCGGGTTCATTCATACTAAATTGAAAATAAGCGCCTTATTGTCCGGTATTTTAGTGATGACAGCCTTGTACTCGGTCAATTTAAAATTGATGGGCCGTTCAAATCTGCCTTCGTTAAACTATATCGGACTGTTTTCCGGAAGTTCTCTGATTCCGTCTTCTACCGGTGGCTCATTGACGATACTTGTCGCCTTTATAGTTATTTTGGGTCTGATCATCGGATATGTTTTGATTACGGATTTTGGACTGGCTATGCGCGCTACCGGAAACAGTGAATCGATGATAAGGGCGTTGGGCATTAATTCGGATCGCATGAAGATCATCGGTTTGGCGATGGCAAACGCGTTAACAGCTGTAAGCGGGTTCCTGATGGCGCAATTACAAGGATTTACAGACATTAACATGGGAATAGGGATTGTAATTGTAGGTCTCGGTTCCGTCATCATTGGCGATACCGCCATCCGCCGCTTCCATATTACCTTGGTGTGGTTAAGCCTCTTACTTGTTTTTTCCGGTGCGGTTATTTTTCAACTCGTCTTAGCTTTTACCCTCAGTATCGGCGTTGATCCTAATTTACTGAAGCTGGTAACCGCGGTGTTCGTGCTCCTGATCGTTGCTCTTACCCAGTTGTCTTTTAAACGAAATGATTAAGTTAACAAGCGTAGGCAAGGATTTCAATAAGGGGAAAGCCAATCATGTTCAGGCTTTGTCTGATATTAACTTCGAGGTAAACGAAAAGCAGTTCGTTGTCATTTTGGGAGCAAATGGTTCGGGTAAATCTACCTTGCTTAATTTAATCTCGGGAAATCTCTTTCCTTCCTCAGGAACTATTTATTTTGACAATACAGAGGTTACCCGTCTGCCTGACTTTCAAAGGAGCCGCTGGATTGCCCGCGTGTTTCAAAACCCGCTTAGCGGAACAGCTCCCGACCTTACCATTCTTGATAATTTCCGGCTGGCAGCGCTAAGGTCAAAGTCAAAAAAACTTTCGATAGGAGCGACAGACTCATTCAAAAAGCTGGTTCAGGAGAAGATTTCAACATTGGGAATGGGGCTGGAAGATAAAGTTTATCAACCCGTTGGAAGTCTATCAGGTGGTCAGCGACAAGCAGTTACATTGCTGATGAGTACCATGGACGAAACCAGGATATTGTTACTCGATGAGCCAACGGCGGCGCTTGATCCCAGGTCTGCGGCCTTGGTTATGCAAACCGCTAATCGTATTATTTCCGAAAATAACCTAACTGCGGTTATGGTAACACATAATTTGAAAGACGCGTACAATTATGGAAACCGAGTTGTTCAACTAGCGGAAGGTAAGATTATCAGAGATCTCAATACCGAAGAAAAAGCTGCGTTAAACGAAGCCGATTTATTTCACTGGTTTACTTAAACGTTAACTGGTTGAATTTCTTTATGCCTTTCACAAAGTAGTCGTACACGATGCTTCCCGGGTAAAAACCTGTAAGCGTCTGTCCGCCTTTTACCGGGATGTTTTTCTTGCGCACATTTCTCAAAAAATACCAGTGTGCCTTACTTACCGATCGGGCGTTTGCAAACTGACCAATGCTTAAAAACCGGCCAATCGTTATCAGGTCGAGGAAGTGCCTGATAATAATAATCCTGGTCGCCTTGAAAGGTGGAAGATTCTTCTTTAGCATCATCAGGCTGTTTCTGAAGTTAAGATATGTTTTGAACGGACTTCCCGTATTTAATGTTCCTGCGCCAACATGGTAAACCGTTGACTGCGCACAGTACATGATTTTATAGCCCAGGTTTTTTAGCCTCCAGCAGATGTCAATTTCCTCCATGTGCGAAAAAAACACTTCATCGAAGCCTTTGACTTCCTTCCAGCAGCTTTTCCTGATGAAAAATGCCGCCCCCGAAGCCCAGAATATCTCACGGTCATCATCATACTGGCCGTCGTCTTTTTCTACATAATCAAATATCCTTCCGCGGCAGAAAGGATAGCCATACCGGTCGATATAACCTCCGGCCGCACCCGCATATTCAAATGATCCTTTTTCATGAAAGGCCTTTATTTTAGGTTGCGCGGCTGCAATTGACGGGTCCGTTACCATCACTTTGATAACTGGTTCTATCCATCCGGGAGTTACTTCAACATCCGAGTTTAAAAGGACGAAATAGTCCGATTCGATATGTTCGAGAATATGGTTATAACCGCCGGCGTAGCCGTAGTTTTTATCGTTAACAAGAATTTTAATTCCTGGAAAATTCTCCTTCACAAATTCTAATGAATCATCTGTTGACGCGTTATCACCAACATATATTTCGAGATTTTGATAAGTAGAATTGTATACGGAGGACAGATATTTTTCAAGAAGCAGTTTTCCATTCCAGTTAAGGATTACAACGGCAACTTTTGGGAATTCACTCATAATAAAACGTTTCTTGATAAGGTTAGCCGGCAAAAGATGGTTTTTCCTGAATTTCTTTTGGCTGGAATTTCCAGCGTTTATGCGACCATAACCAAAGTTCCGGCTTTCTGCGAATGATTTCCTCTAAAGTTTTTGTGTGAAGATCAGTCAGTTCGTAGTCGGCGGTATCTTTGGGATGATCTGTTAAGTGGATAAAAGTATTTTCGTAATAACCACGCTTTATCCTGTTCATGTGGCAAAATATAACAGGATACCCGGTCAGCTTCGCGATTTTTTCGACGCCTAAAAAGACCGCCGTTTTTTGATTCAGGAACTCTGTGAAATACTGGGTTTCGCTTTCTACGGGCGTTTGATCGCCAACCAGTACCCCGCAAAACGTTTGTTGTTTCATCTCGATGAATTTTCGCAGTGTACCTTTCATTGGCACCATTACCGCTCCGAATTTTGACCTGATGCGGTTCATGAAAACTTCAAAACTTTTATCGCTGAGTGGTTTATAAACTATAAGTGTCGGCGAATTATAGGTTGCCGTAACAATTAAAGATCCCCATTCCCAGTTTGCGTAATGACCGGTAACAGCCAGCACTGATTTTTGCTGATCAAAATAATCCTGCAGCACTTCAGGGTTATTCATCCGGAAACGTTTTTTTATAGATTTTTTCGACAGCGTTAGCATTTTCGCCGTCTCAAGCATTTGATCGCTTAGATATTTAAAGAAGTTTTTCTCAATCAGCAAACGTTCTTCGTCAGTCTTTTCCGGAAATGCATTGGCCAGATTTCCTCTAACCACATCCTGGCGGTAATGTGCTACATAGTATAAAATAACGTACAAAAAATTTGAAAGCAGGTATAATAACGGAAAGGGAAGCAGCGCTATTAAGTAAAGCATGAGTGCCTGTAAATAGAATAGTGCTTTTTTCATCCGGTTTGTTAACGTTTACCCGCTATGTGCCAATTGGGTGTAATCGATTTAATGGTTACTTTCGCGATTGAAAGCACAAACTTATAAGTTACAATGGAGAATGCCGCAATTGTACCGCTATTTTATTTACCTCCTGTTAGTTATTACACAAAACTGATCCAGTATAAAAACAACTTATCTATTGAAGCCTGTGAAAATTTTCCGAAGCAGACTTATCGTAACCGGGCTGTAATTCAGTCGCATAATGGCAGGCTAAATTTGATCGTACCGGTTATCAAAGGTTCCAAATCGCATACAAAAATTAAAGATGTTAAAATCAGTTACGATTTCAACTGGCAGCGCGAGCATTGGTTGAGCTTACAGACATGTTACAGAACATCGGCTTTTTTTGAGTTTTATGAAGATGAATTTTCCGGCCTTTATTCTACCCGTCACAATTTTCTGTTTGATTATAACCTAGGGATATTTGAATTGATCAATAAGCTGTTAAAAATTAAGTTATCGTACGATTTCACTATCGCTTATGAAAAAAACTACGACGCTGCCGTAGACCTGCGCGAAAGTATCCATCCTAAAAAAGCTTCTGCGGAAAAACATAAACCGTACTTTCAGGTTTTTGAAGATCGAAACGGGTTTATGCCTGGCTTGAGTATCGTTGACCTGTTATTTAATCAGGGTCCGAATTCTTTAAACTATTTATAAGCGTTAATGAAGCGTTTTGTTATAAAAAAACAGACATCAATCATCGCTCCGGGATCATCACCCGGCGCCATTGAACTTGAAGACGGCGCTTTAAAGCCGATCATCAGGGTACATTCATACAACGAAAAAAGTTATTTTCAGGACGAGATTAGCTCTGCGGAGGAGCTCGAAATTTCCCTACGCAAACATAAGGCGTTAACAAAATGGATTGAAGTTCGCGGATTGGGGAGTATCAAAATGCTTGACCTGATAAGCAACAAATTTCATATTCACAACCTGGTGATTGAAGATATTGTAACTATCTCTCAGCGCCCGAAACTTGATGAGTATGATGATTATATATTCGCTATCAGCCGTTTGATCTTCGTGAACAAAAATCTTGAGATTGAAAACCAGCAGGTTTCGTTTATCGTAATGCCAGATATCATGATCTCTTTTCAGGAAGGCCATGAGGATATGTGTAAAAACCTTATCGCGCGCTTGAAAGCCGGCAAAGGAATTATCCGTACTGCCGGACCTTCCTTTATGATGTATTCGCTGATGGATGTTATTATCGATCAATATTTCACGCTTCTTTACCGAATGAGCGACGAGTTGGACGCATTGGAAGAACTCCTTCAGCGAAAACCAAATAAGCACATCATGTATAAGATACAGGATATAAAACGTGTAATGGTACTTTTGCGGCGAACCGCCTGGCCCGAGCGTGATAAGATCAATGACATGATCCGAAGCGAATCGCGGCTTATAACAGATGAAACCCGGACATTCCTGAAAGACGCTTACGACCATTGTATGCATGTGGTGGACCTGGTCGAAAGTTTTAAAGACGTAACGACTACGCTCGTTGATATGAACTTGTCGATTATAAGTAATCGTATGAACGAGATTATGAAGGTGCTTACCATTATATCTTCTATATTCATTCCTTTGACCTTCATCGCCGGAGTGTATGGGATGAATTTTGCTTACGAGGATCCAAAAACGCACCATATCCTGCCTCATAATATGCCGGAGCTCTACGCGAAAAACGGTTACTTGTATACGCTGATTGTGATGGCTATTATCGCCGTAATTCAAATCATTTACTTCTGGCGTAAAGGTTGGCTGCGTGATTAATCAGCGGGGTAAGTAACCTAACTTTCAACCATTTTTTTCTATTTTAGCAAGCCATGCAATCATTTGAGCTTGATAAAACCGATTTGCAGCGCGTTAAACAGGCGCTCGAAGGCGACGAGGAGAACTTAAAGTCCTTGTTATCAGAGTATCATGCTTCTGAGATTGCAATCCTGTTTGAAAATATCCCGCAGGAGTCCCGTGAACGCATCATTCATATTCTTCCCGCCGAGATTGCATCCGAAGTGCTTTCGGAGATGGACGCAGAAATTCACCCGGAAAAAATCCTGGAAAACCTGCATCCTGAAAAGCGTTCAGAGATCCTGGAGGAGCTGGATTATGACGATGCTACTGACATCATCAGCCAGTTACCCGAACATAAAAAGGAAGAGCTGCTTGGCGAGATGGATGAAGAGGATGCCACGCAGATCCGTAACCTGTTAACTTTCCCGGAAGATACAGCCGGCGGTATCATGAACACCGAGGTTATCAAGGTAAACCTGGGGCTCACAAAAATGCAGGCTATCGATGAAATTATCCGGCAGTCTGAAGAGATTGAAGAATTTTATACGATCAATGTCGTTAACGATAATAATCAGCTTCAGGGAATTGTATCGCTCAAAGACATCATTAAGGCAAAATATACGATACACATCAGTGAGCTGGTAAACCACGAATTTGTATATGTTAAGGCGCAAACGGATCAGGAAGAAGTTGCCAGGCTTATTTCCCAGTATAATTTAACTACTATCCCGGTTGTAGACGATGAGATGCACTTACTTGGCCGGATTACATTTGATGATGTAATCGACGTAATGGAAGCAGAGAACACGGAGGATATCCTTAAGATTTCCGGTGTATCCGAAGATGAAGAGCTTTCTGGTAACTGGAAAGAGGCAGTAAAAAGCCGTTTACCATGGTTGGTTATCAATCTCGCAACAGCATTTCTGGCGGCTTCTGTAACCTGGAACTTTAAAAGCACCATTGAGCGGCTTGTTGTTTTATCTGGTTATATGACAATCATCGCAGGAATGGGTGGAAACGCGGCTACTCAGGCTTTGGCGGTAACCGTCCGGCGTATTTCTTTAAATGACTTGAGTGACAGGCAGGCTTATCAAACCATTTTAAAAGAGATAACCGTGGGGGTAATCAATGGGGCGGCCAATGGTTTTATCGTTTTCCTGGTGGCGATATTTTATAACTCCAATCCCATGCTTGGACTGGTGGTTTTTCTGGCTATGACAGGAAATTTGTTTATCGCCGGAATAGCCGGTTCAACCATTCCGCTGTTGCTAAAAAGAGTTGGGATCGACCCTGCAATTGCATCTTCTATCATCATAACGACCTTTACCGACGTCTTTGGCTTTCTACTAATCCTCGGACTTGCGAGTAAGCTGCTATTATAAGGCAAACAGATCTGGACTATATAATGGTTTCCTGGGCTTGCTCATGCATTGATTTTTCATTTATCCAGTTTTCGTATTTTTTTTTAACGCGGCGTAGGGGTGTAGTGCAAGTTTATTGTATTATCTGTAAACAAGCAATTTAAATGTTTACTTATGATACCGGCAATGTTATTTTGTATCCTCCGACGTTATCTCTCCGATAAAAAAGTAGATCGGAATTTTATAGCGGAGACTTTTACTCAACTGAAAACTTCCATAAAACCAGTACTGATAGCAATCCTTTTCATTGCCGCCTCGGCAAGCGTTTGTGCGAATGAACAGACATTGAATTACAGTGTGTTACACAATGGAAAGGTTGTTGGAAGCATGCAGCTTTACCAAAAAAGATCAGGCGAAAACCTGTATCTTCGTATACATTCGGATGTGAAAATGCGTCTTATTGTAGGCATCCACGTCCAGTTAGAGGAAGAATCGTTTTATAAATACGGGAAACTAATAAACTCGCGTCTTTGCAGAAAAGTAAACGGCGACGAAAAAGCAAACCGGCAAACCATTGCGTCGGGAAATAACTATAAAACAATAGCGGAAGGGAGATCTGGTATCATGAGTACTCCAAACATCGATACAAATCTTATTATGCTTTATGTGAATGAACCAGGGTTAACGACAAAGGTTTATTCAGATAACTTCCAAAAGTTCCTGAACATCAGGAAGGTTAAAACACATTGCTACAGGATCGATCTGCCTGACGGGAATTACAATGATTACACCTACACCAACGGAATATGCAGTAAAATAGATATACACCATACGCTTTATACCATTCAAGTTCAACTCACCTGATATGAAAATTTTAGTAACAGGCGCCACAGGATTTATAGGGCAGCGCTTAGCCATTAAACTTGCAAAGCAAGGGAATGAAGTGCACGCGTTATGCCGCGATCCTTTTCACCCATATTTAGCTGAACACCATAATGTTAAGCCGTTTAAAGGCGATATTCTTGATAAACAAAGCCTGCTCAATGCGATAAAAGATTGCACACAAGTGTATCATACTGCGGCTATGGCAAAAATGTGGACTCATGATAAGTCTGAATTTCATAGGGTTAATGTTTCGGGAACTCGCAATGTTTTGGAAGTCGCCGAACTTTCTGGCATCGAGAAAATGGTTTATACTTCTAGCTGTGGAGTTATCGGACCCACGATAAATGAACCGTTGAGTGAGAACGATCCAAGAATTACCGGTTTCCCCATCGATTACGAGCGGACAAAATACCTGGCTGAGCTGGAAGTAAACAATTTTGCGAAAAGAGGTTTTCCGGTTGTCACTGTAAATCCTTCAAGGGTATACGGGGAAGGACCTGTTACAGACAGTAATACCGTGAGCAAAATGGTTACAGGTTATCTAAAAGGAACCTGGCGGATTATCCCCGGAAACGGCGAGCAGATTGCTAATTACGCTTACCTCGACGACGTTGTTAACGGCCATATCGCTGCAATGAAGCAGGGAAAGATCGGACAGCGTTACATATTGGGCGGTGAAGATATCAGCTTCAACTCTTTTTTTGATGTAGTGCAGCGTGTATCCGGCAAAAAGAAGCGCTTGTACCACCTGCCGCAGCCTGTTATTAAGTTTTACAGTTATGTTGAGTGGCTTAAGACGACTCTTACGGGCCTGCCGCCGGTTTTTCTTCCGGAGTTTGCCGACAGGTTAAAATACAATCAGAAATATACCAGTCAGAAGGCTATTGAACAATTAACTTATAAAATAACGCCTTTTGAAGAAGGTATGGAGCGGACCGTAAATTATATCAGGAAATGCATCATTTAACTGCGATTGTAACCGGAGCCAGTGAGGGTTTGGGAAAATGTATTGCCTTCGAACTTGCAAACTACGGGGTTAACCTGGTACTCGTCTCATTACCAGAAAGCGGACTTCCCCAGCTGTGTGACTTTATCAAGAAAAACTATCACGTAAATGTTCACAAAATTGAAACCGATCTTTGCCGGTTTGAGAATTACGAATCGATTTTTAATGAGCTGAAAGAAGCTGGAATACGCGTTGATATTTTAATTAACAATGCAGGCGTAGGTAATTTTGCTCTGTTCCTGGATAAGAGTTTAGCTTTCTACAAATCGCAAATCCAGTTAAACGCGATGGTGCCGGTACTATTAACACGACTTTTTCTGGAGCAGGTAAAAGATAATTCGCCATGTTATATTCTTAACGTGGGCAGTCTGGGTGGTCGATTTATCATGCCACAAAAACAGGTTTACGGCGCTACAAAGTCGTTTGTACGTTATTTTACAAACTGCCTGAGGCTGGAATTATGCGATACCAATGTTAGCGTTAGTTTGTTAAGTCCCGGCGGGATTAACACCAAGCCGGAATTGTTGGTGCTTCATAATTCGCTAAAAGGTTTATCAAGAGCCAGCATTCTCGAACCGGAAGCCGTTGCCCGTATTGCAATAAAAGGCATGTTTGCCGGAAAAAAAGAAATTGTACCCGGCCGCTTAAACCAGTTGCTGGTACTTCTGGATAGCCTGCTGCCGGCAGAAATTAAAGACATCATCATGAAACGGAGGATGAAGAAAATTGTAAGCAAAAATACTCACATACAATCTGCCCATGCCGAATCACTGCTTAAAGAATCCATGCCATGATAAAAGCACTTATCTTTAATGAAGATTATCTGAATTGCGAAATGGCATACAGCGAACGAGAAACCGTTGACATCCGGACCGGTGAAACTGAAAAGGCTTTTGAAAAACTTTTCAGGGAAAACTTCAAGAGCCTTCACGCTTATGCTTTTTCGTTCGTAAAGGATAATGAATCGGCAGAAGAAATCGTACAAAATGTATTTTTTCGGATTTGGGAAAAGAATGAAGAACTCGCGCTCGATAGTTCGTTAAAAGCATATTTATTTCGATCGGTACATAACGAGAGTCTCAATCAGCTTAAGAGGCAAAAGATTCGGAAAAGCATTCACATAAGTTATGAATCCGAAAATCTTAGCGCCTCTGGGGTCGCATCGGAAAAAGTAACGGTTTCGGAATTGCAGCACAGCCTGCAGCAAGCATTGCTGGCTTTGCCGCAGCAATGCAGGACTATATTTCAATTAAGCCGGTTTGACCAGCTTAAATACCGCCAGATAGCTGAGGAATTAGGCATTTCGGTTAAGACAGTTGAAAATCAAATGGGTAAGGCATTGAAAATTCTCCGTGTCAAGCTTGCTGAATTCTTGATAATCATTTTTGCATTAATTTTAAATCAGGTCAAATGAATACCGGTAATAAACATGTAAACGACGATCTGCTGATTAAATACATTATCGGTGAAGCCGGAGATCAGGATCGTGCGCTGACTGAAAAATGGATTAATGAAAGCGATGAGAACCGGCAGCGGTACATTCATATCAAACAAATATGGGATGAAAGCAGCGAGGTAATATCAGGATTACAGGCTGATGAGAATGCCGCATGGAACCGGCTGCAAAAAAGAATCAAAACATCCGGTTCTGCACCCGGACAAAATAAAAAAAATCTCAATTTAAGATGGTTGCAGGTGGCGGCAGCAATCATTGTAGCTGGGATTTGCGGCCTGATCTTTTACAGGCAGTTTTATCTTCCCACTAATCTGTTAACCTACAAAACACAAAACTCAATTCGTACAGAAATACTTCCTGATGGTTCTGTGGTTACGCTAAATGCGCACTCAACAATAGTATTTCCGGCTCGATTTAGTGGCGAACAGCGAAATATAACGTTAGCCGGAGAGGCGTTTTTTAACGTTCAGCCAGATAAATCCAAGCCATTTCTGATTCGCTGTGGACAGGTAACCGTAAGGGTGGTAGGCACCTCATTTAATGTTAAAAGCAATGCCGGAAAAACAGAAGTTAACGTAGAAACAGGGGTTGTTCGTGTTAACAACCCTCAAAGCAGCATTGAGCTTCATCCGGGTGAAAAGGTTACGATACGAACCGAAAGTTCGTCCGCTGTTAAAGAAGCTTCAAAAGGGAAATTGTATAACTATTATATCACTAAGGAACTGGTTTGCGAACAAACTCCTTTATCGGAGCTCGTGGAAACTTTAAACAAGATTTACGGATCAGATATCGTTATCGCTAATTCCAAAATTCGCAGCCTGCCCATTACGACAACTTTCAAACAACAATCATTGAACGACATATTAGACGTCGTTTCAAAAACCCTTGATGTAAAGGTCCGTAACAACGGAAAGCAAATCAGCTTATATTAAAATTGTATGTTCAAAATGTATATCGCGTTGAACCTGTGCTTCTTCGCTGTAATTTTTGTGCCTTGTGTTAAAGCGCAATCCCTGTTAAGCCGTAATATGTCGATTGCCGCTCATGGACAAAGGATAGATGATGTGCTTCAGATGATTGAAGGAAAAGGTGGATTCAATTTCTCCTATAACAGCGATAATCTTCCAAAAGACAGCGTAGTTACCATAGAGGCCAATAACGAAACGGTTAAAGAAGTGCTGGATAAACTGCTGAACAACAAATATCAGTACCGTGAAGCCAAAGATCATATCATCCTGAAATATTCTCCTTCTGAACTGGTATTAATTACGGAGCGGGCCGAGAACGAGGATAAGAATTACCTGATCAGCGGTTTTATTCATGATAAACGAAGTGGAAACAGACTTCCGAATGCCAGCGTGTATGAGCGTAACCAGTTACAGTCGGCAATTACTGATGAACAAGGACATTTTCAAATTAAGCTTCATAATAACAATAATCAGCCTCTGGCTATTACTATCAGTAAAGAGTTCTATCGCGATACGACGATTGTTTTTCTCTCGGATATTGCAGTAAACGGACACAATAACCGCTACAGGTATTCACCCAATTTCAGTGATCTTGAAAATACCTCTTTCGGACGTTTTTTATTAAGCTCAGCGCAGAAATTACAGGCTTTAAATATCGGCGATTTTATAGCGGAGCGCCCCTTTCAGATATCTTTATATCCGGGACTCAGCACGCATGGAAAATTCAGCGGACAGGTTGTCAATAATATCTCGCTGAATATATTGGGCGGGTACAATGCAGGCGTAGACATGGTGGAAGTGGGGGGATTGTTCAATCTTAACCGGGGCGATGTTCGCTATGTGCAGGTTGGCGGCTTGTTCAACATCGCCGGGGGTTCTATCACCGGCGTTCAGGTTGGAGGAATCTTCAATAATGATCTGGGTAGAGTAAGCGGCGTACAGGTCGCCGGGATATTTAATAACGTCAGGAAAAATTATAATGGCGTACAGGTTGGCGGCATCATGAACAAAGTGAAGGATGAAACGTCAGGAATACAGATAGCGGGCCTTTACAATCATGTTGCTGCAAGTGTCTCAGGAATGCAAATTGGCGGTTTGTTTAATTTTACAAAGAGCAAGCTTCGTGGCATGCAGATCGGCCTGTTGAATTTCGCAAAGTATAATCAGGGTTTTCAGATCGGCCTTATTAATGTTTCTGATAGCTCGTCTGGCATGAGTCTCGGATTGGTAAATATCGTCAAAAACGGATACCATAAAATCGCACTATCATCCAATGAGACTCAGCCGGCAAACATCCAGTTTAAAAGTGGAAGCAATGCACTTTACACGATCTGGCAGGCGGGAACTAATCTTGGCAATCAAAAACTGTATTCTTTTGGTGCAGGCTTGGGAACTTCATTGCTTTTCACAAATCGTTTTGGAATGAATCCGGAGCTGAGCAGCCGATATTTATACCAGGGCAGTTGGGATTATCTCAACCTTTTAAACCGGCTGGACCTTGGATTTCATTACAGTTTTTCTAAATACTTTTCGGTCAGTGCGGGACCGGCATTAAATATTTATTATTCGGATCAAACCGATCCGGTTTCCGGCTACTCTTTTGTAAACGCCCGTGATCATCATTTTGCAACGAATAACAGTAAGGTTAGCGGCTGGATAGGATGGATGGCAGCTATTTCTTTTTTCTGAAATTATTAAGCGACGAAATTCACAAATGTTTTTTGTTAAATTGATTGATTGTTTTGATTATCAATGGTAATTTTAAAAGTGATTAATCTCAAAAAGCATCTCCTGTTCCTTATAATTCTTTTAATCGGTCAAACCTCGCTTGCTCAGCAAAAAATCAAAGGTTCAATCCGTGACCTGTTAACAGATAAACCTATTCCCGACGTAACCGTCATCAACCAGAAAAACTTTGAATTGACGAAAAGTGATTCAGTCGGAAATTTTTCCATTACCGCAAAAAATGGAGATTTATTGGTTCTAAAATCATTTGTCTATCAAACTGACACTTTGTTGATCACGTCTCAAAAGCCCATTACTATCTATTTGGTCTCAAAACAGAACATGCTGAAAGAAGTTACTGTGAAAGGAGTTAAAACCAATTTGGGTGACATGATAGACCGGGAATTCCACGGGCAAACCATTACTAATCAGATTGACAAGAAATATTATCCTGCATCAGGCAATAAGCAAGACATTGGCGGTGTCGTTGTTCATGTGGGCTATGGTGAAAATAAGGCAGCTGCTAAACGGCGTAAAATTGAAAGAGAATTTAGCCTTTACAGCGAGATCGATAGTGTGTTTTCAGAAAAAAATGTTGGAAATTATGTACCGCTTCGGGAGGCCGACCTGCGAGATTTTATTGATTTGTATAAGCCGTCTATAAAGACTTATACACAGTCCGGCTTTAATCTGGCGGTATATCTGAATGATAGTTATAAAGAATTTATGGCTCTTCCACCTGATAAACGCAAACTTCCACCATTGAAGAGCGTAGGAAACCGATGAACATTCATTGTGGATAAAACTGTGGATAACTGTTAAGAACATGTTTATAAGAAATTTCAAAATTCACTTGACAATTTTTTTTAAAGCCCTATCTTAGTGTTATTCAAGAACGAAGTTCATTGACAGCCTGAGAGAAAGACCAAAAGAGACTACAAGTCGCAAGACTTACCAGTTTCGGAACTTTTAAAACCCGGAAAGAGTTGAAGATTTTATCGGAAGCTGTAAGATGGGATCACATAAAGACAGGCATTATCCGATTAAGCACAGATTCTATGGAAAAAAGGCTTTTTGAGGATGAAGATTACGGGTTACCCTGTTTGAGAGAACGGACACTACGAATCAGTTGAAAAACTTCATGTTTTTGTTTAACTTTTAAAGAGTTACGATTTTTTAAAAGTTGAAACGGGGATCTGAATCGAAAGAGGAAGATTCCCGTTTTGTTTTTTATAAAATTTTAGGGCCGAAATCTTTAATTTTATATCATGCGAAACCAATCTGCCCCCGATGCCCGTAAAATCTTCGTGCTCGATACCTCCGTTATTTTATATGACCATAATGCCGTACGAAATTTCCAGGAACATGATGTGGTTATACCGATACAAGTTCTGGAAGAACTCGATAACTTTAAAAAAGGAAACGAAACCCGCAACTTTGAAGCCCGTAGTTTTATACGTCTTATCGAAGATATCTCTCAAAATAATGTATTAAATAACTGGATCCCCTTAAACGGCCGCTCGCATGGTAATTTTAAAGTGGTGATGGACTTTAAGGTTTCCAACCAGGACGCAGAAGAAATTTTTGGCGACGCCAAATTCGACCACCGCATACTGAATGCCGCATTGCACATGCAGCACGAAAATCCTGACAAAAAAGTTGTGCTTGTTTCTAAAGATATTGTCCTTCGGCTAAAAGCAAAAGCATTGAATTTATATGCTGAGGATTACGAAACAGGCAAAATTAAAGACGTTGAAAAACTTTACACTGGAAAGACGACACTGGAGGGTGTTTCTGATAAAACGGTTAATCAGCTGATCAAAGCCGGCGTGATCCCGATAAAGGAACTGAAACAAGACCCACCGAAACGGAACAACCATT
Organism: Hufsiella arboris; assembly: GCF_009834875.1. Taxonomy (GTDB): domain Bacteria; phylum Bacteroidota; class Bacteroidia; order Sphingobacteriales; family Sphingobacteriaceae; genus Hufsiella_A; species Hufsiella_A arboris. The sequence goes on from NZ_WVHT01000002.1 coordinate 494,747, forward strand.
TCTTTATTTTGCAGAACAAAAAAAAGACTGTTTGTGCTTTTCATCGCTCAGGTAGTGAAACTGTTGAATATGTACCTGAAATTGATGTATACGGAATCGATCCCCGTAACGATGAGCAAGCCTGTGCTATTCACGCGTTAATGAATCCGGATATTAAACTGGTAACGATACAAGGCAACGCCGGTACCGGAAAAACGCTGCTGGCGCTTGCAAGCGCCCTCGAACAAAGAAAATCGTTCCGGCAGATTTACGTTACGCGGCCGATTATTCCGTTAAGTAATAAAGATATCGGTTTCCTGCCGGGTGATGTAAAGTCGAAAATTGATCCGTACATGGCGCCGATCTGGGATAACCTTCGGTTTATCAAAGAGCAATTCTCAGAAGATGTAAAAGCACAGGCAAAGATCGATGAATTGGTAACCAGCGAAAAGATTGCCATTTCACCGCTGGCATTTATTCGCGGCAGAACACTGACAAAAATTTTCTTCATTATTGATGAGGCGCAAAATCTCACGCCACATGAGGTTAAAACGATCATTTCAAGGGCCGGCGAGAATACTAAAATTGTGTTTACTGGCGATATTTACCAAATTGACACGCCATATCTCGATGCCGAAAGTAACGGATTATCTTACTTAATCGATAAGGCTAAAGATCATCCGCTTTACGCGCACATCACCCTGCAAAAGGGTGAACGGAGTGAACTTGCAAATCTGGCAACCGAATTGCTGTAACGCCGGATAATCATGCAAAATTCGATATTAATAATCGACGACGAAGAGAAACTGCGCCAGCTCCTGGCACGGATCCTTCAGCTTGAAGGCTATTCAATCCTTCAGGCACACAACTTAAAAGAAGCGTTAAAAATAATTGAACGCGAAGAGCCGCTGTTAGTCCTTAGCGATGTAAAACTTCCTGATGGCAATGGAGTCGACTTTGTCAGCCAGGTAAAAAGTAAATACCCGGCTATTGAAATCATCGTGCTAACAGCTTACGGTACTATCGCCGATGGTGTAAAAGCTATAAAAAACGGCGCTTTCGATTACATAACCAAAGGTGACGATAACGACAAAGTAATTCCGCTGGTCAGTAAAGCGATGGATAAAGCTTTGTTGCAACAAAAAGTCATACAGCTGGAAAATAAAATAGCTAAAAAATACGGCTTTAGCAGTATAATAGGCAAATCGAAAGCCATCCTCTCTGCTGTCGATCTTGCAAGGAAAGTAGCCAAAACTGATACGACGGTTTTGCTGACAGGTGAAACAGGTACCGGAAAAGAGGTTTTTGCGCAATCGATCCATTATGAAAGCTCCCGGAAAGACAGGTCATTCGTTGCGCTGAACTGCAGCGCTTTTTCGAAAGATATTCTCGAAAGTGAACTTTTCGGTCATAAAGCCGGAGCTTTTACTGGCGCTTTGAAAGATAAAAAAGGTCTGATTGAAGAAGCGCAGGGCGGCACCTTATTTCTGGACGAGATAGGCGAAATGAATATCGACCTGCAGGCGAAACTTCTTCGTGTGCTTGAAAACGGAGATTATTTAAAGGTTGGTGATACCAAAACACAAAAAGCGGATGTCCGTGTGATCACCGCAACTAACCGGAATCTTGAAAAAGAAATTGAAAATGGCGGTTTTAGGCCAGATTTATTTTACAGGCTTTCAGTTTTTGAAATCAAATTGCCATCACTTCGCGAACGCAAAGAGGATATACTGTTGCTGGCAGAACACTTCCTTAAAGGATTCGCATTGAAGATCAACACACGAATAGAGGGCATGGAAGCGGCTTTCGTCAAAATGCTCGCTAATCATCAATGGAAAGGAAATATCAGGGAACTGAAAAATATCATAGAGCGTTCCGTTATTTTATGCGATGGCTCAATCCTGACTGCAGATCTTTTTCCGTTTGACTTTTATAGCGCTGTAACAGAAAATAACTCGTCTCTTGATCTTGCAACGGTAGAAATGAAGCATATCCGCAAAGTTTTACAGCACACCAAGGGGAACAAAACAGAGGCGGCAAGATTGCTTGGGATCGGTTTAACCACACTTTATCGCAAACTGGAAGAATTTTCGATTTCGGAGTAATTATCCGTTGTTCTCCAGGGAATTAATGGTAAGTTCCTTATAATTTCTTCCGATCGGGATTTGTCTGCCACCCGTTTCAATGATTGAACTACTGTAAGCGTCAATCTTTGCCTTCGAAACAATGAAGGAGCGATGTATCCGCAAGAAATCTTCCTTGGGAAGCTGCTCTTCGATCATTCCTAACTGAAAACGGGTGATTAGCGACTTGTCCGGCGTTACAATTTTAACATATTCCTTCAGGCTCTCGATGTATAAGATCTCATCGAAAAACACCTTAACCCGCATTTTATTTGTATTTATAAACATGTGATCACGGCTTGTGCTTATTGCCGCGGGTTGACCAGCCTGCATTTCAGACGTCATTGCCTTTAGTTTGTTGACAGCTTTGAGAAAGCGGCTGAATTCGATGGGTTTGAGAAGATAATCCACAATGTTCAATTCATAACCCTCCAGCGCATATTCGTGATAAGCAGTTGTTAAAATAATGTGCGGCGGCTCCTTTAAAGTACGAATAAAGTCAAGCCCCTTTAAACGCGGTAGGTTGATGTCCAGGAAAATCAAGTCAATATGATTGTCGCGCAGGCTTTCGAGTGCACGCAGGGCGTCAGGGTAAGATTTGATCAGTTTCAGAAAGGGCACATCAGCCACATAGTCCTCCAGTATTTCGGCGGCAAGCGGCTCATCTTCAATGATAATGCAATTATATTGCTGCATGGCTGTTCAGGTTGATCCAAAGATTGACATTAAAAGTTCCGGCAAGGTTTTCGATGTTAAGCGAAAATTCCCTGTACATCAGTTCGAGTTGGCGGCGCACGTTGCTTAGACCAATCTTTTCATGCACCTGTGTTTGTTCCTTATCGTGTGAGTTTTGAATCAGAAAATTCAGATGCCCGTTTTTAACAGAGATGTCAATGCTGATTTGGGTAGATTCTGTCGTTTCGCATATTCCGTGCTTAAAGGCATTTTCGATGAACGGAAGTAAAATAAGCGGCGTGATAACCTGGTCGAAATCATCGATATTCTGTTTGAATGAAAGATTCAGGCGATCATTAAACCTGATTTTTTCCAGTTGAACGTAATCTTCCAGTACCCTGATCTCGTCGGAGATTGGCATCGTCCTGCGATCAGATTCGTAGAGCATAAATCGAAGCAATTTCGACAGCCTCATCACAACTTCCGGTGCTTTATCGGATTTTTTTCTTGCAAGTCCGTAGATGTTATTTAGCGTATTGAAAAGAAAATGCGGATTGATCTGGTTCTTCAGAAACTTCAATTCCGTTTCAAGCTTTTCGCGAACGAGATCCTTTTCGTTTCGCAGATGACTAATCTGCATCCGGAAAAGTCGCAGAGCCAGGGCTATCCCGGCAACGTATCCTATATCCAACAAGGAAACGAACATTCTTGAGAAATCGAATACATCTGAAAATAAAACAGGTTTTTCAGGATAAAGAGTTGGCGCTATATAATAATTCCCCGCTAACCGATGCGCTATGATCGACAGGATAAGACTACCTACGATTTCGGTAATGACGATCGAAAGCTTCCAGCGTTTTATCAGAAGTTGTGGCAAAAACAAATCAAGTAGGAGGTATGTGAAAATGATCTTAGCCGGAAGAAGCGAAAAATTGAATAGGATGGCCGTAAATACTACGTTCATCGTCTTTACATCGCCGAATAAGGAATGTATCCAGGCGTACTCGAGTAAGGTTCCCTGTATGCTGTATGCCAGCCAAAAAATCAGGTGTCTGACGATAGTGTTGTTCACCGCATGAAGTTCGTGAAAAATAAACTTCGAATCCAGTAAATCAACGAACGACCGTAATTTGCGTAAGTAGGTAGCATCAATAAGTATGAACTTGCTTAGTACCCTAAGAAAGTAAACTATCCACCTGTAATTCTTGCAAATTCATGCTTTATATAGGCTGATGCTGGCTTTTAGTAATAGTTTCTTGCAAGACGGCCAACCTATGTGTAAATTGAATTTAATTCTAACCACCTAACAAATGAGTAAACTTATCGCTGTCGAAAATTCAATTAATCCGCCTTCTGATAAATCGGCAATCATCTTAGCCTGGTTAATCGCCGGCACCTTAGATATATTGGCGGCTATCTTAATTTTAGCAAAGGGTAATGCTGCAGGAGTTTTGCGTTTTGTTGCCAGTGGCGCTTTTGGTAGTGCGGCGTTTACAGGAGGTTCCGGCTATATCTGGTTCGGACTTTTGGCGCACTATTTTATTGCCTTTTGCTTTGTTGCGTTTTACTTTTTAATATACCAATTTGTTCCTTTTCTCAGAAAGAACTTCATTCTGAGCGCAATCGTCTACGGCTTATTTGCCCAGGTTGTAATGTCATTCCTTGTGCTGCCGCTAACTCAGATCGCACACCGGCCTTTTAATATTGTTGGATTTATAGAAAATGCAGTAATCCTGATGTTTACAATAGGCCTGCCGGCGGCATGGATGAGACAGCGAGTTTACAGAAGCGATTTAACAGAATAATATTCGGCCATGAAGACAATACTACTTTTCATATCGCTGATTTTAAGCAGTTTTATAAAATCAGACAATAAAGCTCCCGGATTTGTGGTGATTGAGCTTTTTACTTCCGAAGGATGTTCAAGCTGCCCGTCAGCGGACCGCTTGCTTAAAAAGCTGGAAGCCCGTTATGAAGGGCAGCAGGTTTATGTAATGGAGTTTCACGTCGATTATTGGGATAAATATGGCTGGAAAGATCCTTACAGCCAGCATGCTTTTACCGAACGTCAATGGGCTTATTGCGATTATTTAAAATCGACGACGTACACACCACAAGCTGTAATTAATGGCAAGGAGCAATTTGTCGGCAGTGACAGTGTGAAAGTGATCAACTCGATCAACTATTTCTTTAACCAGGCAGCCGTCGAAAATAATCCACCGGAATACGCGGTTTCTAATTCAGGCAAACAAATAACAATCACCTGTCCGCCGGATTCTAAATTGAAGGGAGACCAGGTCCATGCGGCTTTAGTGAAAAAGGGCGGGAAAAATGATGTTACATCCGGCGAGAATAAAGGCCGGACTCTTGAACATGTAAATATTGTACAGGATTTCAAGACAGCCACGCTTGGCCGTAAGCCTTCACAACTCCAGGTTACACTACCTGAAAGCGAATCCAAAGATTCTTTCAACCTTATCGTTTATACACAGGATCCAAAAAATCTGGCTATTACCTCGGTGAAACAACTGCCTATAAATTAATAGCAAGCTCAAAACAGCTTACCATTTTGACAAAAGACCTTTCCATTTTGGAAGGGTCTTTTTTTGTGCTTTGAATTTTCGCTGAGCAAATGCGTGCTTTCCAGTGGTTAAATGCACTTTTTATGACAAACCCAATTTTCGGAACAGACGTGGCATATAGCTTTTAAAATACTAGACATGATAACTGTTTTCCTATTTCTTCTCATCCTGTTGTTCTGCAGGCTATTCTTTTTATCAATCAACTGGTTCGAAAAAATCTAACGCTATGCTTGCTTTATTCATCATCGCAGTTGCAGTCTTCATTTATATGATCTACGTGCTGCTAAAACCGGAAAAATTCTAAATTATGAACACGGAAATGCTCGGCATTATTGCCACCTATCTTATCACTTTAATTATCGCTATCCCACTTGGGAAATACCTGGCAAAAGTTTTTGCAGGCGAGCGGAGCTGGACGGATTTCCTTTATCCCATCGAAAATTTCATTTATAAGCTGTCCGGTATCAATCCTAAGGAGCAAATGAACTGGAAGCAGCACATGAAAGCCATGCTGACTATAAACTCCGTATGGCTGGTTTACGGTTTTTTTGTGTTGCTGTACCAGGATAAACTGCCGTTGAATCCGGATGGCAACCCGGGGATGACGCCTGACTTATCGTTCAACACGATCATTAGTTTCGTCGTTAACTGTAATTTGCAGCACTATTCCGGCGAAACCGGTGTCAGCTATCTGACGCAGCATTTCGTGTTGATGTTTTTGCATTTCACCAGCGCAGCAACCGGGATTGCCGCGGCGGTTGTCTTTTTTAAAGCTTTCAGGGATAAAAATGCTACCAACCTGGGTAACTTCTGGGAGTTCTTCGTTAAATCAATTACCCGTTTACTTCTTCCGCTATCTATCGTTATTGCTTTAACCCTGGCATTTAACGGAACGCCGACTAGTTATAAAGGCAAAGATCAATTTATTTCTATGCAGGGCGATACAGTGAACGTTTCACGCGGACCTGCCGCCCAGATGATCGCGATTAAGCACCTCGGTACAAACGGTGGCGGCTGGTTTGGAGCCAATTCAGCGCAGCCATTAGAAAATCCGAATTACCTGACCAACATGGTTGAAGCGATTTCACAGGTAATCATACCGATCGCGATGGTTTTAGCTTTTGGATTTTTTATCCGGAGAAAAAGACTGGCGTGGATGATATTCGGCGTGATGACAGTAGGTATGTTTTTGTTATTGATCCCTACATTAACCAGCGAACTCGGAGGCAATTCCGCCATCGCAAAAATGGGCATTAGTCAGGCGACCGGCGCAATGGAAGGTAAGGAAGTGAGGTTCGGCCCTACAGCAACGGCTTACTGGAGTACGATAACTACAATTATTTCAACAGGCTCTGTTAACGGGATGCATGACAGTACGATGCCGCTTACCGGCTTATTGCAGATGCTTGGAATGATGATCAACTCTTTTTATGGCGGCTGCGGTGTAGGACTGCTGAATTATTTCATTTACCTGATTATCGCAGTCTTCATATCCGGACTGATGGTTGGCCGGACACCGGAATTCCTGGGCCACAAAGTAGAAGCTCGGGAAGTAAAGATCGCCGCCCTAATAACGTTGCTAAGTCCTTTCCTGATTTTGGCAGGAACTGCTCTGGCAAGTTATGTTTTCACCAAAAGTCCAAATGCTGACTGGGCAGTGAAGGCGGCAAACTGGCTGAATAATCCCGGTTTCCATGGTTTTTCGGAAATGCTGTATGAGTACACGTCATCAAACGCAAATAACGGCTCCGGCTTTGAAGGATTGGGAGACAACAACATCTGGTGGAACGTTTCTACAGGATTTGTTCTCATACTCGGGCGCTTCCTCCCCATCATTGGCCCGGTGGCGATAGCAGGCTTGCTGGCTCAGAAGAAATACATTCCTGAATCTGCCGGAACGCTGAAAGCGGATACGCTAACATTTAGCCTGATGACTTTTGCTATAATCGTGGTTCTTAACGCTTTATCATACTTCCCTGCATTGGCACTTGGCCCAATCGCAGAATACTTCACCATCTTAAAATAATGAAAATCCAATCGAATAAATTATTTGAACCTGCCTTGGTCAACACGGCGTTAAAGCAGTCGTTCGTTAAACTTGACCCTAGGGTCATGGTCAAAAATCCGGTGATGTTCACCGTCGAGATCGGAACATTCATTATGCTGTTTGTGACGTTTTATTCAGCAAAACAGCATGACCAGGGATCGTTCGGATATAACTTTAGTATCTTTCTTATCCTACTTTTAACACTCCTGTTTGCCAATTTTGCCGAAGCAATCGCCGAGGCAAGAGGCAAAGCACAGGCCGACAGTTTGCGGAAAACACGGGAAGAAACGCCTGCTAAGGTGTTACTCGATAACGGAAATACAGAAACCCGCTCATCCGCCCTCCTGAAAAAAGGTGATGTATTTATCTGCGAAGCCGGCGATACCATTCCAACTGATGGAGAGATCATCGAAGGCATCGCTACGATCGACGAATCGGCGATCACCGGTGAATCTGCTCCGGTGATTCGCGAATCGGGTGGTGATAAATCTTCGGTAACCGGCGGTACAAAAGTTTTATCCGACGAAATCAAAGTCGTAGTAACTACTCAACCCGGCGAGAGTTTTTTAGATAAGATGATCGCTTTAGTTGAAGGTGCCTCTCGTCAAAAAACGCCTAACGAAATTGCCTTAACTATTCTTCTGGCAAGTTTTACACTGGTTTTTATCATCGTTTGCGTGACGTTAAAGCCGTTTGCAGATTATGCGCAAACGCCGATCACTATCGCAGCATTCATTTCACTTTTCGTATGCCTGATCCCTACAACCATCGGTGGTTTGCTTTCGGCAATCGGTATCGCCGGAATGGACCGGGCGCTCCGGGCGAATGTGATTACCAAGTCAGGTAAAGCGGTAGAAACAGCCGGCGACATCGATACGCTGCTTCTGGACAAAACCGGAACTATAACCATTGGTAACCGCAAAGCGACCAATTTTTATCCGGCTCAAGGGATTTCACGTGATCATTTTGTGAAAAGCAGTTTACTGAGTTCGCTTTCTGACGAAACTCCGGAGGGAAAATCCATCGTTGAATTGGCACAAAGTATTTTGCCCTCAGGCGAGTTTACCAAACCGGCTGATGGTGAAATGGAATTTGTAAAGTTCACTGCAGAAACCCGTTCAAGCGGTGTAAATCTGAAAGCCGGAACACAAATCCGCAAAGGCGCCTCGGACTCGATCCGCGCAATTGCTGCAAGTGCAGGAAACTCTTTTCCTGATGACATCGACACTGAAGTGAAAAAAATCTCTTCGAACGGCGGTACGCCTCTCGTCGTTTCCGAAAATGGAAAAGTTCTGGGAGTAATTGAACTTCAGGATATCATAAAACCCGGAATACAAGAGCGGTTTGAAAGACTTCGCAAGATGGGCGTGAAAACGGTGATGGTTACCGGCGATAACCCGTTAACAGCTAAATACATTGCTGAAAAAGCCGGTGTAGACGATTTTATCGCGGAAGCAAAACCGGAAGACAAAATGAACTACATCAAAGAGGAGCAGGCAAATGGAAAACTGGTCGCAATGATGGGCGACGGTACCAATGACGCACCCGCTTTGGCTCAAGCCGATGTTGGCGTGGCCATGAACAGCGGAACCCAGGCTGCGAAAGAAGCCGGTAACATGGTTGATCTGGATAATGACCCAACCAAGCTGATCGAGATTGTCGAGATCGGTAAACAATTGCTGATCACCCGCGGAACGCTTACTACTTTTTCAATAGCGAACGACGTAGCTAAGTACTTTGCGATTGTTCCTGCCTTATTTATTGCTTCAATTCCTGCACTGCAAGGGCTTAATATTATGCGACTTACAAGTCCTGAAAGCGCGATCCTATCGGCGGTGATTTTTAACGCTATCATCATTCCACTACTAATTCCATTAGCGTTGCGTGGAGTGGCTTATAAACCGATTGGTGCAAGCGCTTTGCTAAGACGCAATTTATTAGTTTATGGCGTTGGTGGTGTAATAGCTCCGTTTATCGGAATCAAATTAATTGATATGGCCCTTGGCCTGTTTGTGTAAAATTTAGCTAATAGACTATGGACCATTGTCTATGGACCATGGTCTATAGCCAGTCAACATTAAAAATTAAAAAAAATGAAAAAATATATTCTTCAATCGATCCGTCTTACGGTAGTTCTGATGGTTCTTTTATGCGTGATTTACCCCTTGCTTGTCGCTTTTGCAGGAAAACTTTCAAAAGGACAAGGAGATGGTGAAACTGTAAACCTAAACGGCAAAGTTGTCGGCTACGCTTTGATTGGACAAAGTTTTAGTAAACCCGAATACTTCTGGGGCCGTCCGTCGGCTGTCGGTTACAATGCGGCTGGTTCTGCCGGTTCAAATAAAGGTCCTTCAAATCCTGACTATCTGAAGGACATAAACAATAGAATTGATACGTTGATTACATATCATCCGTATTTAAACCGTTCAGATATTCCTGCAGACCTCGTAACCGCATCGGGAAGCGGATTGGATCCTGATATTTCAGTTCAGGCGGCCGATATCCAGGTAAAAAGAGTTGCCGAACAGCGTAAAATTGACGAAGGCAAAGTCCGCGAACTTGTTCAGCGAAACACTACAAGCCCTTTATTCAATTTATTTGGCCCATCCCATGTAAATGTACTTGAACTAAATATCGCGCTTGATAAAATTTCTAAATAATACATGACCTCATTTCCGATCGGGCATCTTTTTGAGATGCGAAAGTCCGGAAGGAGGGGACCAACTCAACCATCATTTACAATATATAACGATGAAAATAATTGCATTTTTAATTGCCGCTGCTTTAATTGGATTTAAAGGTTTCGCACAAGATTCCCCGGTTAAAATTTCAGGTTACCTGGAAACATATTATAGCTATGATTTCAACAAGCCATCCGACCACAACCGCCCTTCGTTCATTTATTCACACAATCGAGCAAACGAGGTGAATGTTAACCTGGCTTTCGTAAAAGGCGCTTACGATAATGGCTCCTTCAGAGCTAACCTGGCATTAATGGCCGGTACGTATTCAAATGCTAATCTTGCAGCCGAGCCCGGAGTTCTAAAAAATATCTATGAAGCTAACGCAGGAATCAAACTGGCTAAACATGCCAACCTTTGAGTCGATGCCGGAATTTTCGCCTCTCATATCGGGTTTGAAAGCGCTGTTTCAAAAGATTGTTGGGCATTAACACGAAATATTGCATCAGATAATACTCCGTATTACGAAACCGGGGCGAAATTGACTTACACAACCGATGATAATAAATTCACCGTTGCAGGATTTTATTTGAACGGCTGGCAGCGAATAGCACGCCAGGACGGAAACAATAAACCTGCTGGCGGACTTCAGTTAACCTGGAAACCAGGTGATAAAGTCACTCTGAATTATAGTAATTATTTAGGTATAGAAGGTGCAGATTCTGTAGCCGTTAGAAGATTCTACCATAATTTTTATGCGATATTCCAGCTTACGAACCAGTTTGGGTTAACCGCGGGTTTCGATTATGGAATGCAGCAAAAAGTTAAAGGAAGCAATGAACACAACGAGGTTATATCACCGGTCATTATTGCGCAATACAAATTTGCAAACAAATGGGCTATGGCCGGCCGTTTCGAATATTACAAAGATAAGAACGGAATATTCATAGCAACCGCGACCCCTAATGGATTTAACACAAAAGGCTATTCATTAAACATCGACTATTCGCCGATTCCAAATGCATTGGTGAGGTTGGAAGGGAAAGTTTACGATAGCGAAGACGCCGTTTTTGTTCGAAATGAAAACCCTGTTAGAAACAATTCGGCACTAACAGGAAGTATCGCGGTTAGTTTTTAACAGTATAAAGCAGTGTACAAAAGAGGTATACGGCAACACTGTAATGGAAGAAGAGAATAAAGATAATTCGGATAAAAATTTTCTCGACCTGGTAAAAAAATCCAGGCGGGGAAAGTTTAAGATTTATATCGGTATGAGCGCCGGTGTCGGGAAGACTTATCGTATGCTCCAGGAAGCGCATGCTCTCAGGAAAAACCGGATCGATATTCAAATAGGATATATTGAAACTCACAACCGTGCTGAAACGCATTCTTTACTCGGCGGGATTCCAATCATTCCAAGGCGTAAAATTTTTTACAAGGGTAAGGAGCTGGAGGAGATGGATCTGAGGACCATTTTGAACATTCATCCCGAAGTGGTAATTGTTGATGAACTGGCTCACACGAATGTAGAAGGTAGTAAAAACGGCAAGCGCTGGCAGGATGTAATTGATATCCTCGAATCGGGCATAAGCGTTATCTCCGCGGTCAACATTCAGCACCTGGAAAGCATGAATGAAGAGATTGAGGAAATTACAGGCATCCCAATCACCGAGCGTATTCCTGACAAGATTTTGGAGATGGCCGACGAAATCGTGAACATCGATTTAACCGCCGACGAATTGATTGAAAGGCTTAAAGACGGGAAAATTTACGATTCCACAAAAATTCAACGGGCGCTTGGAAATTTTTTTCAATCGGATAAGATCCTTCAACTGCGTGAGCTGGCGCTGAAAGAAGTGGCGCACCACCTCGAACGGAAAATTGATATCGAAATACCGAAGCAGGTGAAATTGCGGCCGGAGCGCTTCCTGGCCTGTATTTCATCAAACTCGGAAACATCTAAGGTAGTTATACGAAAAACGGCCCGGCTGGCATCGTATTACCGCTCGCCCTGGATCGTGTTGTACGTGCAAAGCAGCAGCGAAGCGATGGATCGGATCAAGCTAGATAAGCAGCGCCATTTAATCAACAACTTCAAGCTGGCAACCGAACTTGGCGCTGAACTGGTTAAAATTAAAAGCGACCAGATTACTCAAACGATTATGAAAATCGCTGAAGAAAAAGAAATCACCACTATTTGTATCGGCAAACCGCACCTAAACCTTTTTCAGGTTATTTTGCGGACGGCGATTTTTAGTCAGTTATTGCGGAAGATTTCTCAGACTGAGATTGATCTGGTTATTTTGTCGTGAGTGACTGTCATCCTGAGGCACGAAGGATCTGAAAGCGAGAGAGTTGGAAAGAAGTTTATCAGGCGTAGTGCTACTTTTAAACAGATTCTTCCTTCGTCAGAATGACAAAACTGGACAGTGTCATCCTGAGGTACGAAGGATCTGAATATGACTGAGATCGGAGAGAAGTTATCAGGTACAGTATCACTATTAAACAGATTCTTCCTTCGTCAGAATGACAAACATTAAAATAAAAACAAAATGAAAATAAAAACCAAACTCCGCCTCGGATTTGGATTTCTGTTCGTGGTGGTTGTATTTTTTGGATTGCTTTGTGGATTTTACATCTACAGGATCTCGAACGACTCGAAAGTTATATTGAAAGATAATTACGAAACACTCGGATTTACCCGGGAAATGAGGGCAGTGCTTGACGATCAAACATTGCCTTTAAGTCGTGGCGCCGCAGAACGTTTCAATGAAAACTTAACGAAAGAAGAAGGCAATATTACCGAGCGCGGCGAAGGTACACTCGTGGCAGAATTACGATCGAATTTCGGAAAACTAACCGCCGGTAATTCATCGCGTGAAGCTATGGAACAGGCGGAAAAAGATGCCCGCTTTGATCTCCGGCGAGTCGACGAGCTGAACATGAACGCCATCGTCAGGAAAAATGAACAAGCGCAAAGCTCGGTCAAAAAAGCAACTATTTATCTCGCTTTCGCGGGAACGATGACTTTCCTTGTGCTCTTTAGCTTCATCGTAAATTTTCCCGGTTTTATCGCTAATCCACTAAATGAACTTCGCGAAGGCATCCGCGAAATCGGGTTGCAGAATTATAAACGGCGGTTAAATTTCAGCACAAATGATGAATTCGCCGAGCTTGCCGGAGCTTTTAACCAAATGGCCGTAAAGCTCGACGATTGGGAGAACAGCAACCTGGCCAAGATCATGTCGGAAAAGATGCGGATCGAAGCAATTATTGAACAGATGCAAGATGCCATCATTGGGCTGGATGAGAAAGGACAGGTTCTTTTCATAAATCCTCAGGCACAAAAATTATTCAATATGCAGCAATCCGCCGTTCTGAAAAAGAACGCCGGAGCTTTAGCTGAAAAAAACGATCTGCTAAGGACCGTTCTCGCCGATGGAGAACAAAAACAATTAAAAATTTTTGCTGATGACCGTGAATCTTATTTTCAGATGGAAAAGCGGCAGATTTTTGTTCCCAACTTTCAAAACCAGGATAATGAGTCGGTGCTTACCACGGAGCAATCGGCGGGAACGGTTTACGTATTACGTAACATAACAGCTTTTCGCGAATTAGATCAGGCGAAAACTAATTTTATTGCGACTATTTCGCATGAGCTAAAAACTCCGATCGCATCGATATTAATGAGCATCAATTTATTGAAGGACAAACGAGTGGGTGAACTGAATACGGAGCAGGAAAAACTGGTTGTAAGCATGAAAGACGACAATGAGCGTCTGCTAAAAATCACCGCGGAGCTTTTGCAGATGGCACAGTTGGAAACCGGCAATATTCTACTCAATATCCAGGCGGTAAATCCGGTCGACATTGTAAACTATGCGATTGATTCAATCAAGTTCCAGGCTGAGCAAAGGCAGATAGCCGTCGAAAAACATTTTGAAGAGAAATTGCCTGCGGTTTTCGCTGATACGGAAAAGACCGCCTGGGTTATTGTTAACTTTTTATCTAACGCCTTGCGTTATAGTGCCGACCGTTCCAAGATCATACTCAGTGTTAAGCGGATTGGCAACTACGTCGATTTTTCGGTCAGGGATTTTGGAAAAGGTGTAGAAGAACAGTACCAAAAGCGATTGTTCGACCGGTATTTCCAGGTTCCCACCGATGGGAAAAATAAATCCGGCAACGGATTAGGCCTGGCTATTTCAAAAGATTTTATTGAAGCGCAGCAAGGGGATATATACCTGGAAAGTGAGATGGGAGCGGGCAGCAAGTTTGGGTTCAGGCTCCCGGTTTCTAAAACTGCTTAAAACCGGCGTACGGATGATTTGTTAGCATGGTAAATCTACCTATGAAATCAAACGAAGAAAAACCCGTTAATCCGAAACAAGAACAAAGCAAGCAGCCGGGACTGGAGTCTGACATGACGCCTCGCCCGGCTTACGAAGGCGAAAAACAGGATGTATTTTCAAAGCTGGCTGGCAAAGTCGCGATCATTACTGGCGGCGACAGTGGAATAGGCCGCGCAGTAGCAGTTGCATTTGCCAGGGAAGGAGCTGATGTCGTTATATCTTACTTAGATGAGGAAGAAGATGCGAAGGAAACACGCTGGCAGGTGGAAAGGCTGGAGCAAAAATGCCACCTGATACCTGGAGATATAAGTAATGAAGAACATTGCAAAAAGATCATCGATGAGGCTGTTTCCGTTTTTGGCAAAATTGATATCGTAGTAAACAACGCCGCTGTGCAGTTTCCACAAGACGAATTCACTGCCATCACTGCCGAACAGCTTCATAAAACCTTCGAAACAAATATTTACCCGCATTTTTACTTAACAAAGGCTGCTCTCCCGCATCTGGGTAAAGGAAGTGCGATCATTTGCACAACGTCGGTTACAGCTTACCGGGGAAGCGAGCACTTGATCGACTATGCTTCGACCAAAGGTGCCATCGTGGCATTTGTTCGGTCGCTCGCCGGTAATCTCGCACCAAAGGGCATTCGGGTTAACGGTGTTGCACCCGGCCCGATCTGGACACCCTTAATTCCGGCAACGTTTACGGAAGACCAGGTTGCGAAATTTGGAAGTGACGTACCGATGCAACGGCCCGGACAACCCGAGGAGGTGGCACCATCTTACGTTTTCCTTGCTTCGGACGATTCAAGTTATATGACCGGACAAATCTTGCATCCGAACGGGGGCGAGGTTATAAATGGATAAGCAGTAGTATTCCCATCGACCCGAATGGTGTTTCCATTGATCGAAACGGTGTTTCATTGATCAAAACAGTGTTTTCATTGATCAGAACTGTGTTTCCATTGATCAGATCGCTTGCCTAAATCAATCTTAATATTTTACTTCGCTAAATGACTGAGTTAAAACAAAAGTTATACGATCACTGCCGGGAGTATCTCAGGCGAAATATTGAAACCTTAGAGCAAGCGATTACCGATGCACAGGAATCTTCGCAGAATGAAACGAAAAGCAGCGCCGGTGATAAATACGAAACCGGGCGCGCGATGGCACAGCAGGAAATAGACCGCAATAAACAGCAATTAGCTGAAGCGCTGAAGCAAAAGAATCAGCTTGAACGGATTAATCCACAAACCAAAACAGCTATTATTTCTGATGGAAGTCTCATCATCACGGATAGCGGCGGCTTTTATGTTTCAATAAGTGCGGGACAAGTAAACATCGACGATAAGATCTTCTTCCTGATCTCGCCCGCTTCGCCAATAGCACAACGGTTTAAGGGGTTAAAAGCAAATGATTCGCTTCAATTCAACGGAAAAACTTACGTAATTAAAACGGTAAGCTAAGCGATGTTTTATGAAATTTCTCACAATTTCACATTCATTCACAATTTGACGGCAGGCCACGATTTCCGCCTCAATATTTCCCAATTTTGAGTAATTAACCGTAAAAGCCATGAAATCAAATGCCTGTAAATGGATGCTGTTCAGCGTTTTGATTATTGCTGCTGCATGTAAAAAAAGTGAGATTGATAACTCTGGTTTAATTTCAGCAAACGGCCAGGCTGAAATGTCAACGTCAGCCCAGGGTGTTGTTCTGCCATTAACTGTTAAAACGATAGCCGGTAATGCCCATGATTCTGGTTACCAGGACGGTCCCGGACCGCTGGCACGATTTGATTATCCTGAAGGAATTGACGTGTTGAATGATGGGACAATTTATATAACAGATAGGTATGATGATAAGATCCGGAAAATAAGTCCGGACAATGTTGTTTCCACCATACCGGTTCCGTTAAGCTCAGATGGGCAGTCGTTGAACGGACCGGTTAAAGTTCGTGTACAAAAAAACGGAACGATCAACATTTTAACTTACGATGCCGATTTCGTCGTACAACACAAGGTTTGGATACTAAAACCTAACGGACAAGTAATTACACCGGATTATAAAAGCGGACCGGTGCCGGTAGGCCATCAATCTTACATTTATAATGATCTTCAAAAAGATCCGTACAGTGACGATTTGTTTATTGGCGGCTTATATCGGGGCCCGAATAATTCCTATGGTGTGATTGAAAAATTTGAAGTTAAGGATGGCAAGATCGGAACTAACGCCTATTTGCCGCCTCTTGATTCGCTCAACGGAAGCAGCAGAAACAATCCCGAGATAACCAGTTTCTTTTGCGGTTATAATAAGGTAAAGTACATTGTTGTTAATGGGAATTCCATTTACAAATCAACTTCTTCAGGAGTTTTTACCCAGATTTACAGGAATATGAAGTTCACCAGGATAACCAGTATTGTTGCCAATAGAGACAGCCGATCCATTTATATTGCTGATAACGGTACCATTAAAACGATTGCTAATAACAAACTGCAATATCTTGCCGGGCCTCATTATCCGCACGACCGCCATAACGGAGTAGGATCAAGCGCTGACGTATATGCCGTTCAAATAGGGCTGTCGAAAGATGAAAGCACAATTTATTTTACCGATCTGCATACCGTAAGAAAGATAATACTAAGGCCCTGATGTTTCAACTTTTGGAAGCCTGGGCTATAGCTTATTTCACTTCCCGCATCTGGTAATTATATGCTCCCCTGGCTAAATGCATTGGGCTTTTTTTATAGTCGCCCAATACTTTGGTGAAGCAGGCTCCGTAGTAAAATATCAATGAGGAATAAAATACAAAAAGGCTGATAATTATAATTGATCCGGCTGATCCGTAAACGCTGCTGATGTTGCTCATCGTTAACAATGCTCTCACCAGGTATTTGCCGAAGGTGAAAAGTATCGCAGTTAAAAATCCTCCAGAAAGGGCAATCCGAAACTCCGGCCTGCCAATGCTCAAAAATTTAAATAAAGCCGTAAACCAGATAGTGACGGTTAAAAGGAAAAAAATTTCATTGAAGGTTCCATTAAGCAGCTTACCTGCGGTGGATGATAGTTCTGTAACATATTGGCCAAACAACGCCCGTACGCCCTCTGTGAGCAGGCCAATAAAGAAAAGCACACCGGCGAGCAAAATTATAATAATAGATTTTAACCGGATTTTTATTGTATCAAAGAACCGTACCTTCTCCTTCATCCCGATTTTAAAAATTTGATCCAAAGAACTTTTGATTACGTTGAACAGCGTTGATGCCACGAACAGGAAAAAAAGGAAGCTTATTAACGTCAGAAACCAGTTTTGATTGATGGCACGAAGGTTCCGGATAGTTTCGCGAACTTGTTGTGCGCTCGAAGGATCAAGCAGCGACGTAAGTTTTTCAAAGAGGCCTGATACAACTTTTCGGCGGTCGGTGAAAATACCAAACAAGCGTATAAAAAGCAGTAAGATAGGAGGAAGAGCGAAATTTGCAAAGAACGCCGTAGCGCCAGCCATGCGGAGAGGATCGTTTAACTGTAATTCCTTTAAAGCCAGGAACATTAAGCGTCCGAGCACCGGAATGCCTTTTATTAATTTAACGGCCTTACTCTCCTGATTTTCCATTCGCTGTAAGAAGCTGCCAACTTACGCATTTTTGGTTCAACTATCAGAAGCTATTAAGTGCTTTTTCGTAAATCAGTTGGTTGGCATTCAAGTAATGATGACCGCCATCGACCATGATCGGCGCCGCATTTAAAAACTCGTGCGGAATGGATTTTTCTTCCTTTCCGTAAAAAACGATTGGCTTTATCGGCTGTACTTTCTTGAATTCCTGGTAGATGTTATATGTTCGCTTGTCTGCATCGATACCAATCAGGTCGGTAAGGTGTACGCTGAAGTCCGTGCTTGAAGATGGAGATAACATCAGTAACGAGCAGACATTTTTGCGTAATTGTCCTGGCAGCTGATTGTAAACAAATGGCATAACGTCTGCACCGAAGGAAAATCCGATCAGTATTATTTGTTTCTTTCGCCAGGTTTTCTGGTAACTTGTCAAAAGGCTGGCAGCATCCTTTGCTAACCGATCTGGAGTCTTTTTATGCCAAAAATACTTCAATGAATTAAGAGCAACCGCAGGGATTCCCCGGGCGGTGAATGTATCGCACAGATCCTGATCAAACTGTTTCCATCCGCCATCACCGGAAATGAAAAATAACATCGTATCACCGCTGCTTCCGTTTGACGGCATTATTTCAAGCGGCAATTTCAAGTCTGGCTTAGGAACAGTGTGATCGGTGTTTAGCCGGCTTGCTTTCGATGGAGTTTTACAGGCGATAAAGCTGGTGGCGAAAGCACTTATAACGATTAATAGTATCAGTATCCGCATTATCGATTCGTTTGTCATGGCCGCATGACCTTGGTTAATGCCAGCGGCAGCTGCAGTAAGTCAAAATGATGTTCATAAACCAGGTATTTATTTTGCCAGTCGGGATCAAACTTTTCTTTAAAATCTCGCAACCCACGATAATGCCTAAACTGCTGGATTTTTTCATAAGCGAATTTGATGGTTCGTTCCGGTATATCTTTCGCTTTTTCAATCCCCGATAGTGGCGCCAAACCCATATTTAGATGACTGTAACCTTTATTCTTTAAATAGGTGATCAGCTCAACAATCAAAACATCCATATTTCCGCCGGGCGCATCATTTGTTTTGCGGATCATATCATAGGTGGCTTCACCTTTTGCATAGTCTGGGATAATATTTAAAAATGCCACCACTTTTTCACCGGCCGTTTCCAGTGTAATAATTGTTTGATTTTTTAGCTCATCCCAGTCGAACATGCCCTGCGAAAAAACCATTTCCTGCCTGTTCATGCTTTCCAGCCATTCGTCTGATACAAGTTTCAGCTTTTGTATGAGCCCCTCTTTAATTGGAGCTTCATAGACCTTAGTAATGAAACCTTTTTTACTGACGCTGTTCAGCGCATTGCGCATGGATTTTTTGTCTTTCCCTTCCAGAGAAAACTGTTTAAGATCCACGATTGCTTCCTGCCCGATTATCAGCGTTTTCTTCCCTAACTGATTAAACAGGTCGACTCTTAATTCGTCCACCCGGTAATAAGAAGGTTTAAGTGCGTTTCGATAACAAAACGTCTCGAATTCTTTTAATATTTCGGTTTTTTTTGTCGCTGAATTTTCACAAACTGGCTCGTCGAGCACTACAGCGAAGTTTTCCGCAACACGATAGGCGATAAATCCTTCAACCGACGAGCCGAAGTAAAGCACTTTATCAAAATACGTTTTAAAATAATCTACACTTGAACAACCATATTTTTCGATCAGTGATTTGGCTTTTTCATTGTCGAGATCAGTCTGGCTTTTGTCTATTGTTAGCGGCCGTACGAATGAGTACACTAGAAACGCCAGGGAACCGATTCCCAAAAAGTTTAAAGAGCGTAAAAATGCCACGGCAAAACGCGTTTTAGGTGCAAGATCTATGAAATTTAACAGCAAAAAGTTATCCAGCGTACTTTTAATGGAATGCGGTAATGAGAAGTCTATGCCAAAATGTTTCTTGTCAAGCAGATAAAATCCGATAATTCCGTATACGATCACTGCAACAAATACGATAAATGCCGCTCCCAAACCAAACGATTGTGTAGACTTATTACCCTTGATGTAGTATTGTCGACGGGTAAACAACAAAACAATCATTACGAAAAGTGCCAGCATTGCCTCTTCATAGTCAATGGCTTTTGTCAGGTGGCCGACAAGCGATGCGGCACTTAATAACATGGCGAAATACCATGCATTTTTTAAGCCACGCAGCAAAAATGCCGCGGTAATTATCAGCAAAACACCTACAATCAAAACAAGGTCGTTAGATGCGTGTATGGCTTCCACCGGCAGAAACTCATGGATCATTTTCATTCGGCTTCTCAATGCCGGAGTAAGCACTGAAACGATGTTTACGATACCCATTAACAGAATGAGTACCGATGGAAATATTCTTAAGATTATGTTTCCTTTATTGAAAATGAAACTAACCAGTCCGGCCGCCATAGGAGCCCAGAACTCGAAAAACCTGTATAAAAGAGTTATTGCTATCGCCTCTATGTTAGTGAACCCGTAACGCGTCAGCAAAAATGTTAAGGATACCTCTACGGCGCCGAGTCCACGTAGAAATGGCGAAATACAAAAGAAAAGTGTGGCAATAACATATCCTGTGACAGATGCTTCTATACTCGCATTCAACCCAAGCGTTTTCATCGCGGTAAATAGATGAAACATTCCTGTAAATTCTATCAGCACCGAAAAAAGCAATGCGCCGAGCAATGGTTTAACTAAAAAACGCTGACTGGTAAGTTCCGTTAAAACCACCTCAAATTCGGGACTCCACTTAACGATCTGATCGTATAAAAATCCTTTCCGCCACACGGAAATGCTTGCCCATACGATAATACCAACGATTATTGCAAGTGAAAAAAGTGCGATCCATTCGCTTTTATTTCCGGATGATCTGATTCCGTTATATATTAAAACGGGTAAGGCAACCACAATCAAGGATGCGATTCCAAGAACTCCATAAATGTAGCTGGCGAAATTTATCTTAGTTTTGCTGACCGTTTGTGATTCGATTTCTTTGGTGAAGAATGCTAGTGAGGTAATTCCGCCGCCAGGTAAAAAGACGCTAATGAAATTTCTCTTTAAAAAAAGTTTGACCAATAACAGAAGCGGAACTTTTTTCGACACAACCCTGAAGCTATATTGATACATAAGACCCTGAAGCAATATATAAACCAGCGTCAATAGAAGCCCGCCAACGATCCAGGCGGCATTTGAATTGTGAAGTACTGAACCAACACGAACCAGTTCGTTTCGTTGCTGACGTATAAAATAGATAGCCAGTACAATAAAAAAGCCGGCTAAAATTTCCGTGAAATGCTGTTTTCCGCTTTTTAGAGATCTTTTTAAAACCGAGGTCATTTTTACAAAAGTCAGCCCTGAGTATGAATTAAAAATGAAGATTCATCTGAGTTCTAAGGATTAACAAATGAATTTGTTTTTATGCGCCGATCCCCGCAATTTCGCAAACCGAATAAAATATATGAGCATTCATTTTAATAAGATAGCCCGCGAACTGCAGATTGCCGAAAAACAAGTGTCGGCGACGGCTGGATTACTTGACGAGGGAGCAACTGTTCCGTTTATATCGCGGTACCGCAAAGAGGTTACAGGAAGTTTGGATGAGGTGCAGATTGCGGCTATACGTGATCGCTATCAGCAATTGCTTGACCTTGATAAACGCCGTGAGGCAATTCTAAAATCACTCGCCGAGCTTGGAAAACTGACTCCCGAACTTCAGAAAGCCGTTGATGCAGCTGAGACAATGACCGTTCTGGAGGATATTTATCTTCCTTATAAACCAAAAAGGAAAACAAGAGCTTCCATTGCCCGTGAAAAAGGGTTGCAGCCGCTTGCTGATCAATTGTTCGGGCAAAATAAATTCGATGTAGACGCAGAGGCGGAAAAATATATCTCTGAAGACAAAGGCGTTAGTTCGGCAGACGAGGCACTTGCCGGAGCGCGCGACATCATTGCTGAATCTATTGCCGAACACGCCGAATCCAGGGCGAAAGTAAGGCAGCTCTTTATTGAAAAGGGTACAATTAAATCGCGCGTAGCAACAGGTAAAGAAGAGACTGGCATAAAATATAAAGACTATTTCGATTGGGAAGAGCCAATTAAAACAGCGCCATCTCACCGTATTTTGGCCATGCGCCGCGGCGAAAAGGAGGAAATTCTATGGCTTGATATTCAACCTTCGGAAGAAGACGCCGTCAGTATTCTTGATAAACTATTCATTAAAGGAGACAATGAAGCTTCCCGGCAGGTACAAAGCGCTATCGCCGATAGCTATAAACGTTTATTAAAGCCATCGATAGAAACAGAAATCCGCCTGTTTACAAAAAAGGCAGCCGATGAAGAAGCGATAAAGGTTTTTGCTGAAAATGTACGTCAGTTATTACTTGCGGCGCCGCTGGGTCAAAAAAGGGTAATGGCCATTGATCCCGGTTTTAGAACTGGCTGCAAGCTGGTCTGTTTAGATGACCACGGCTCGCTGTTAGAGTACACGGCAATATTTCCTCATACCGGTGCTTCCCAGCTTATCCAGTCAGAGAAAACGGTTCAGCATCTCGTAGAAAAATACGGCACACAGGCTATTGCTATCGGTAACGGAACCGCCGGAAGGGAAACAGAAGCTTTTATCAGGAAATTAAACTTACCAGGGATAACGATCGTGATGGTAAACGAAAGCGGGGCATCAATTTATTCTGCTTCGGAAGTTGCACGTGATGAATTTCCGGACAAAGACGTAACTGTCCGCGGCGCTGTTTCAATCGGCCGCAGGTTGATGGATCCACTGGCGGAGCTTGTTAAAATCGATCCGAAATCGATCGGAGTGGGGCAATACCAGCATGATGTTGATCAAAATAAATTGCAGCTGTCGCTGGATGATACCGTGATAAGCTGCGTGAACGCCGTTGGCGTGGAGCTCAATACTGCGTCTAAACAAATACTTTCTTACGTATCAGGACTTGGACCGCAGCTGGCGCAGAACATCGTAGAGTACCGAAGTAAAAACGGTGCTTTTAAAGGCCGGGAAGAACTTAAAAAAGTTACAAGGCTGGGAGAGAAGGCTTTCGAGCAGGCGGCGGGCTTTTTGAGAATACGAAATGCGTCAAATCCCCTTGATTCAAGTGCGGTGCATCCTGAACGTTACAGTTTGGTAGAACAAATGGCAAAAGATAGCGGCCATTCTGTGCAGGAGTTAATTAAGGACGATCAGGCGCGTAAAAAGATCAATCTCAACAAATATGTAAGCGAATCGGTTGGGTTACCAACTTTGAACGATATATTAAAGGAGCTGTCAAAACCAGGGCTTGATCCGCGTGAGCAATTCGAAAGTTTCAGCTTTACCGAAGGTGTCAATTCCGTCAATGACCTGAAAGTTGGAATGAAACTTCCTGGAATAGTAACTAACATAACTAATTTCGGCGCCTTTGTAGACATTGGCGTGCACCAGGATGGATTAGTGCATCTGAGCCAACTCGCGAACCGATTTGTGAAAGATCCGAATGAAGTGGTTAAGGTCCAGCAAAAAGTTGAAGTTACCGTAACAGAAGTTGATCCGTCCCGCAACCGGATTTCTTTATCAATGAAAACGGACGAAGCTCCGGCAACCAGAAAAGAATTTCAGAAAGAAAAATCTTCCAAAAAACCGGAAGTTGAAACGGATATGCAAAGCAAACTTGCCGCTCTTAAAAGTAAATTCAAGTAATCAAATCATAACTTTCATTAAGGTTTCGAACGAAATTGTGTTCGGTTTTGTACAAAATACCGAACACAATTTATCTTTCCCGTTAACCTGAAATAGCCTTGTTAAGCTAGTTTTTGATTGATTAAAGTGCTTCGTAAACAGTAGTATAAGTCGATTTTTTCAAGGTTTTAAAGCGCACGGAGAACTTCACTGGCATTGTACTTGCCTATTTAGCCGCAAGAATTAAAATTATGATTATGAAAACGTACATGAAATTTATAGCTCCCGCATTTACAGCCGCAGCCTTATTTTTAGCTTCAAGTTCTAACGCACAAACTTCCACAGGAGGTGATTCACACGCTACCCGTTTGGGAGTTGGTTTAAATGTTGGTGTTCCAACAACTGATGGTTTTAGTTTCGCAATTGGCGGTGATCTTCGTTTACAAAAGGACTTTTCTTCCAATATTTCCGGCTTGTTGTCTGCAGGATATAACAGTTTCCAGGTTAAAGACAGTGATGGCGGCGGTAGCTGGGGATACATCCCGGTAAAGGCTGGTATCAAAGTTTTCCCTATTGAAAGATTTTATATTTCAGGAGAGCTTGGCGCCGCTTTCGGAACTGACGATCAGGGAACAGCATTTGTTTATGCTCCGGGAATTGGTGTTGGGTTCAACAATGGCCTTGATATCGGCTTACGTTATGAAGGAATGGGAAACAGTA
This sequence comes from Hufsiella arboris, assembly GCF_009834875.1. Classification (GTDB taxonomy): domain Bacteria; phylum Bacteroidota; class Bacteroidia; order Sphingobacteriales; family Sphingobacteriaceae; genus Hufsiella_A; species Hufsiella_A arboris. The sequence goes on from NZ_WVHT01000002.1 coordinate 519,216, forward strand.
AATTAAACGACACAAATATTAAAATTAACAATCCTGACCAGGTTGCTTTACGTATCGCGTATGGCTTCAACCTTGGAAAATAACCTTTAGTAATTCCGTATATTTGAGCCCCGCAGTGTTTGCGGGGCTTTATTTTTTTACCATGATGTTTAAACATTTTTTTTATCTGCTGCTTGGAGTAAGCGTTATATCTTGTAATCAAACAGAAAACAAATCTGAGGAAAAAGTAACGGTAAGCGCAGATAGCACAAGAAATAACAGCACAATCCTAGCCGGAAATGATCTTAAAGTGGAAAATGCTGCCTTAACTGATATATATGCTACTTATATTCAACTAAAAGATGATCTTGTAAAGTCAGACTCAAAGGAAGCTGCGAACGTTTCAGCTAAGCTTGCCGGGCAATTAAAGGACAACAACGACTATTTAAAGATCGTTGAGAAGGCAAATGATATCTCAAAAACTGACGATTTAAAAAAGCAACGTCTTTATTTCAGTGATTTGAGTGATGAAATGATAAAAGCGGTGAAAGCTTCAAAGGTTGAGTCAGGTAAGGCGTTTGTGCAGTATTGCCCGATGGCGAAAAATGGCGAAGGCGCTTATTGGCTGGCTTCCGAAAAGGAAATCCGAAATCCATACTACGGCGATGAGATGCTGAACTGTGGAGATGTAAAGGAAGAAATAACAAAAAAATAATATAGAGTTTACCAAAATCCTACCTATTAGGACGTTTAGTTAAACATCTTCTAAAAATTACAAACCAATTATAAAAAACCTTTCAAAAAAGGCTGATTTATTTATTTTTGCTTGATATCACAACCATATGTCAGAGACAGCTTCATTAAAATTAGGCGATAAAAATTACGATTTAGCCGTAATAACGGGAACAGAAAACGAAAAGGCAATTGATATTTCAAAACTCCGCGACTTAAGCGGATATGTAACACTCGATAGCGGTTATAAAAACACAGGCGCTACAAAAAGTGCTATTACTTTCTTAGATGGAGAGCAGGGCATTTTAAAATATCGCGGATATCCAATCGAAGAACTTGCTGAAAAGTCATCTTTTCTCGAAATCGCTTACTTGCTGATCTATGGCACGCTTCCAACACAAAATGAGTTAGATAATTTTCAGTACCAGATAAGCCGACATACCTTGGTACATGAGGATATGAAGAAATTCTTTGACGGATTTCCTTCACATTCCCACCCTATGGGGCAGCTTTGTTCGCTGGTATGTTCACTTTCGGCTTTCTATCCGGAAAGCTTAAATGTTCACGCCGGAAAAGAAGAGGAGAACACGACTATTTTGAAGCTTCTTGCAAAAATGCCAACGGTAGTTTCGTGGATTTATAAAAAAGGCATCGGTCATCCGATAATCTACCCACAAAATGACCTTGATTATGTAAGCAACTTTTTAAACATGACTTTTGGTCAGCGGACAGAAAAATATGTTATTGATCCGGTTGTTGTAAGTGCGATGAACAAATTGCTTATTCTGCATGCTGATCACGAACAAAATTGCTCTACGTCAACTGTTCGTATTGTCGGCTCATCAGACTGTAATTTATATGCATCTATCTCCGCCGGTATTTCAGCGCTGTGGGGGCCTCTCCATGGCGGAGCAAACCAGGCAGTGATCGAAATGCTCGAGAAGATTAAAAACGACGGCGGCGACGTTGATAAGTGGGTTGCTAAAGCAAAAGATAAAAATGATTCATTCCGCCTGATGGGCTTTGGCCATCGGGTTTATAAAAATTTCGATCCACGAGCTAAGATCATTAAAAAAGCATGCGACGATATTTTAGAGAAATTAGGAATCAATGACCCTGTACTTGAAATTGCTAAGAAGTTAGAGGAAGTGGCGTTAAGCGATCCTTATTTCGCTGACCGTAAATTATATCCGAACGTAGATTTTTATTCAGGAATTATTTACAGGGCGCTTGGTTTCCCAACTGAGATGTTCACTGTACTTTTTGCGTTAGGCCGTTTACCTGGATGGATTGCGCAGTGGAAAGAAATGCGTGAAAACAAAGAACCGATCGGCCGGCCGCGTCAGATTTACGTAGGAGAAGTCAATCAGGAATTTGTTGAGATTTCAAAAAGATAATATCAAGCCGGATCGAAATGATCCGGCTTTTTTGTTTCAATAAGGATCAATCCAGTTCAACGATCATTCCGGCATCGTTGGGATCATCACTTATGTCAAATGAGTGATTTCTCAGATAAGTCTGGATAACTAAATCCAGGCACAATCTTTTTGACTGACACATTTCGCTGTTTAAGCTACAGCGACCACCGTTAGCGTTAATATTAGGAAACTTACCACCATTAATACCCCATAAGCCATCAATAAAGCGAACATCTTAACTATCGTTCGTCTTCTGGAGTTTTTATACACGACCCTGATAGATTTGTAAACATACCAGGCCATAGCGATCATCGAGATTAATTGGATCCAATCTGAAAAACCCGATGGCAGTATTTTTTGTAGAATTACCGAAATTGCGATCAGTGCGAATAAAAACGAATGTACGTATACAGCGTGTATTAAATGCTCTACGTAAAACTTACCTGAGTTTCGAAAGAAAAACATCAATATCAAGGCGAACAACGGTAATAGCACAAACATCATTTTAGGTATGTTATGCAGGATTAGCTCGCTGTATGTGCTTCCGTCATTCTGTATGTCGATAATTTTACGTTTAACTGCTGATTTCCAATAGCCATCTCGTTTGGTTACAGGTAGGGAAGCTTGTTTTTTTTCATATTGTTCAACGGTTGTGTCGATTCCGTTGGTTAGTTTAGTATTAAAATTATCTCTATCACCAAATTTTAGCGCACTAAGTGCCTTCCGCTTGCTAGAAACACTTAAGGTCGTGTCTGATTCAATTTTTTTTCTCGCTATATCGAGATCATGTACTTGCCCGGAACGATTTTCTGTCTTTTCTTCACTCTTGTGTTTCTTTCCCGGAAGTACCAATATGAAAAATATAAAACTAATGAAAAGATACAGGCTGATCGGCGGAAAATGCGACGCTCTTCGGCCAGCGTTATATTCATTGGTTAAATACCCAGGTTTGGTAAGCAACGGCACTACGCTGTTTCCAAACTTACTGTCGAAATGAAAATAGTGACCGATTGAATGATAAAGCAAATGCCAGAAGCTTTCATGCAGATTTACGTTTTCCTGTCCGCAATTGCTGCAATAATTCTTTTCAACTATAAATCCGCAGTTCAGGCAGTTTTTTTCTGTACGGTGGTGCTTGTTACTCATAAATAGATGAATTAGACCGCCAGATAATAAATCATATTTCTAACAATTGTCTCGGATATGCTAAATGCAATATAATACATAACGAAAATTGTCAGCATTTTGAAAATGGTCTGTTTTTTCGTCCGCTGATAAAATATTTTAAGCGCCTGGTAACCATACCAAAAAAGCCATATTATCACACCTAAGCTGATTATCGTTCCCAAAAATGAATCTTCACCAAACACATATTTTTTCAATGGCTGAGTAAGTATTGAGATTAGGAAAAAAACTGTCATACCATGGACGGTGAATATCAAATGATCTAAGTAATAAATATGATTTTTACGGAAATTCCACATAATAAACAACGCTAGTAGCGGCATCAGTAAAAAATATTGCTTTGGCCTGTAATGTTCTAATTGCTCAGATATTGCGGCAGCTTTCACTCCGTCATATTCAATTTCCCGTTTTCGCATCATTCGGACATACCAACCGTCACGGTTCAAAATAGGTAACTTTTTTTGTCTGACGAGATAAGCTTCATAAGTGCTGTCATTCCTGTCATCGTGAATTTGGGTGAAGGATTCAAGCGTTTCTTTAACAGAATCTGCCTTATTTTTTTTGTATTCTTGGTTCAGGCTATCGAGTACCAGGGTTTGTCGTTCAAAACTTAGATCTCTAAACGAACTTTTATTATAACCTTTTCTAATTGCCTGTTGCGCCTTTGCGGTCAGTGTTGAATTAGTTAGTCCAATCTGGCGCATAGCATTATTTACTTCTTTGCCAGCTGTTTGCTCATTTTTTGTAACAACCTTGTCATCGTCTTTCTCATGTTTTTCTGGCGAATAAACCACCAAAAAATATACGATCGAGACTAAAATATACATGCTCACAGGGTTGATATATCGTGCCCTTTTTCCGGCAAGGTAATCAAGCGTGACTTGTCCTGGCTTTATGAGGAGGGGTTTTAATGTTTGGAAAAACTTATTGTCGAAGTGAAAATAATGCCCGATACTATGGCCTATAAAGTGCCAGAAACTTTCTTTGAGTTCAAGGTTAGGCTGCCCGCATCTGCTGCAATAATGTTCATCTACATGGCGCTCGCAGTTTAGGCAATTGTGTTCTTTTCTGTAATGACCAGACATCTCGATTAGTGCGTAAGATTTTCCAGGCTTTCGTATTTCTCGTGTTTGTATTTAAAAATGAAAGGGAAAACAATAGCGAGGACCAACGCATAACCAGCGAATGTAAACCAGATGTTATGCCAGTTGCGCACGCCGTTTTCAGTGAAAAAGTCGACTACCCAACCGCTCAGAATTCCACCGAAAAATGCTCCCAGGCCGTTCGTCATCAGCATGAATAGACCTTGCGCACTTGCGCGGATTTTTGGATCTGCCTCGCGCTCAACAAATAATGAACCCGAAATATTGAAGAAGTCGAATGCCATACCGTAAATGATCATCGACAATACCAGCAAATACAAACCACTTCCCGGATTGCCTATTCCAAATAGTCCGAAGCGCAGAACCCATGCCACGATGCTAAATAGCATAACGTTTTTAATACCAAATTTCTGGAGGAAAAATGGAATGGTCAGGATAAACAAGGTTTCTGATATCTGGGAGATAGATAGGAGCAAATTTGGATGCTGAACCCCGAAAGAATCGGGATAAGTAGTTTTAAAATCGTCAAGAAATGAGCCGCCAAACAGGTTGGTTATCTGCAGAGCTGCTCCTAAAAACATTGAAAAAATGAAAAATATCGCCATCTTCCGGCTTCGGAATAATACAAAAGCATCCAAACCTATTGAAGATGCGAAGCTTTTTGCATCTCCTTCTTTAAGCGGCGGTCTTTTAGGCATGGTAAAGGAATAAAGCCCCAGCAAAAAGGCAGCACCGGCACTTACATAAAGCTGCATCGGGCTTTTCGTGAAGCCTAAAAAATCAACCATCCACATAGCAGCGATAAAACCAACCGTACCCCATACCCGGATCGGTGGAAATGATTTTACGATATCAAGGTTATTCTTCTCTAAGGCATTGTAAGAAACTGTATTTGCCAACGCTATCGTTGGCATGTAAGCCATCGAGTTAAAAAGCATGATTATGTAAAGCGACGGATAATCAGTTACTCGTGACGCTATTAATAACAAAGCAGCGCCGGCAAGATGGCAAAAACCCAGTACTTTTTCAGCATTTATGAAACGGTCGGAAATAATTCCCATTACCGCGGGCATAAACAAAGAAGCAATTCCCATTGTGGCGAAAATACTTCCGACTTCCACTCCCGAAAATTTTAAGGTTACAATCATGTAGCCTCCAAGGGAAATAAGCCACGATCCCCAAACGAAAAATTGCAAAAAGTTTAATAATGTTAGACGAAACTTAACATTCATAAAGAAAAGCTGATAAAGTGAAGGGTGAAGATAAAATTATTTTACAATAAAATACTTTGAGATAGGCGTAAATGCAAGAATTGATAAAAATTGAAAACCTACGAAGATTTTCTACGACTTAGTTCATCACGGATTTTAGCCGCCCGTTCATATGCTTCGTCATGTAAAGCTTGTTTGAGTTTGTCCTTTAGTTCGTCTTCCGACAAGGCGCTGTAGTTCGATGCACCGGGAGCGGGGGTTTCTGCTGTTTCAGCAGACTGCGTGTCAATATTTTCAAGGAACACAAAATCATTGCCTTCTATAACAATACCAGCTGAGGCAAGAATAAATTCGTAGGTATAAATAGGGCATTCAAAGCGCACCGCCAATGCTATCGCATCAGACGTTCGTGCATCAATTTCGGTATTCTTTTTACCGTCATTGCAAACCAGTTTGGCATAAAATATACCGTCCACCAGGTTGTAAATAATGATCTCAACTAAATTTATATGGTATATCTGGGCAAACGATTTAAACAAATCATGAGTTAGCGGACGGCTAGGCGTCATTTTTTCAATCTCGATTGCAATTGCCTGCGCCTCAAAACCGCCAATAATGATCGGGAGCCGGCGACGCCCGTTTACTTCGCCTAAAACCAAGGCGTATGCTCCGGACTGCGTCTGGCTGTATGATAAACCAACTATATCTAACTTGATCTTCTTCATTATTTAAAATTAAATAGCTGAATTTGTCGTTCAGCTATTTAAAAATTACCCTTGTGCTTTATAAGCCTTAACAGCCTCAGTTAATTTTGGAACGATATCAAAAGCATCGCCTACGATCCCATAGTCCGCAACCTTGAAAAATGGCGCTTCAGGATCTTTATTAATTACAACGATTGTTTTTGACGAGCTGACGCCTGCCAAGTGCTGAATGGCACCTGAGATGCCTACTGCTATATACAGGTTTGGACTAATTGCAATACCGGTTTGTCCGACGTGTTCTTCGTGTGGTCTCCAGCCGGCATCAGACACTGGTTTAGAACAAGCTGTAGCAGCACCAAGTGCATCGGCCAGATCTTCAATCATTTTCCAGTTTTCAGGTCCTTTCAAACCGCGTCCGGCAGATACAACAAGCTCGGCATCAGGTAGTGAAATCTTATCCGTAGCGCGAACAATCTCTTTAATAACAGATTTGAAGTCAGAGTCTTTTACAGACGACTCAAAATTTTCAACCGCTGCAGTCGCTCCGGTTTCTTCGACCTTATAACTATTGGGATTTAACGCAATCACTTTTTTTGCTGATGTTATTTCAGTAAATGCAAAAGCCTTGCCGGAAAATGCAGTTCTTTTGACAATAAACTTTCCGTCAGAAACTTCAGGCAAAGCAACAGCCCCGGAAATTAACCCGGCTTGTAACTTAACTGCGATTCGTGGTGCTAAGCCTTTTCCGCTAAATGAATTGGAAAGAACAACAATGTCTGCACTTTCTTTAGCTGCGGCTTCGGCTATTACTGAAGCGTAGGCTTGGTTAACGAAGGTTTTTAACTTATCTGATGTAACATTTAATATTTTGGTAGCGCCGTATTTACCCAATTCGGAAAGCGCCACATCTGCCACGTTCCCAATTGAAATTGCAGCCAAACTTGTGTTTAAGGTTTTTGCTAAGGCAGCGGCGTAAGAAACTACTTCAAACGTCGATTTTTTGAACTGCCCATCGGCATTCTCTACATATACTAATACAGACATTGTTATCTGGGATTATTTAAAAGGTAAATGATTAGTTAAATTACGCGGGCTTCGGAATGCAGAAGCTCCACTAGTTTTTCAGCATCAGTATCCTGAAGCATTTTTACCGCTCCGCGCGGAGCCGGTGTTTCGTAGTTCTTCACAACGGTAAGCGCATCAACAGCTGTTGGCTCAATTACTTGCAATGGTTTGGTTCGGGCAGACATGATACCACGCATATTTGGAATTTTAGGCTCGGCAACGCCTTCAGCGCAACTTGCAACAAGTGGAGTTGGTACAGAAAGGATTTCCTTTCCGCCCTCGATTTCCCGCTCTAATGTAGCATTAGAACCATCCACATCTAATTTTTTTATAATTGAAACCGATGGAATGTCCAGTAGTTCGCCGATCATAGCAGTAACCTGTGATCCGTTATAGTCTATCGATTCTCTACCTGTTAAAATCAAATCGAAAGATTTATCTTTTGCGTAGGCGGCGATCTGGTTAGCCACAAACCATGCATCCTTTGGCTGTGCATTAACTCTTACTGCATCATCAGCTCCAATAGCTAAAGCCTTCCGTATCGTTGGTTCGGTGGACAATTCGCCTATATGAATAAGCGACACAGTACCTTTTCCGCCTTCTGTTAATTCAATTGCTCGTGCAAGGGCAATCTCATCATAGGGATTCAATATAAACTGTACTCCGGCTGCGTTAAATTGCGTATTATTATCTGTAAAGGTTATTTTTGTCGTCGTGTCGGGAACATTGCTGATGCACACCAGAATTTTCATAATCTTTCGTTTTTACAAAAATAGCTAAAAAAGCCACTTTTAAAAATGCACAGAAACCGTTTACAAAAGCTCCTGGAGTTTTATAATAATGAACCCAACGATCCTTTTTTGAAATATGCGCTGGCCACTGAATACCTCCGTCTAAATGAGGCAGATACAGCTTTATCTTACTACCAGGATCTTGTAACTAATCATCCCGGTTATGTTGGTACATATTATCATCTCGGTAAACTATACGAATCGTTAAATCGCCAGAACGATGCGACTAAAACTTACCAGGACGGCATGAAAGCGGCGCGAGCTGCGGCAGATAACCATGCTTATTCTGAATTACTGGCGGCGTATAATTCAGCTATCGGATTAAACTACGAGGATGACTGATGCTAAGCCGCGCTAAAAAGTTTTTTTTCCTGCGTGATGCACTGTTATTCACTTTTACGTCGTTTGGCGGCCCGCAGGCCCACATGGGTATTATGCTTAAGGACTTTGTAAAAAAACGTGCATATATATCGGAACAGGAACTTCTTGAACTCAACGCGTTAACGCAGATATTGCCAGGCCCGTCATCTACGCAGACACTTATCGGGATAGCGTACAAGGTGGGAGGGGTTCCTCTCGCACTAATCACGTTCCTAATCTGGGTTATCCCGTCGGCAGCATTTATGTGTTTTATTGCAGTGAGTTTCAGCCGCTGGAATACAAAGGCTCTTTTCGATCATGTTTTAACTTATGTACAGCCTATTGCAGTTGGAATAGTAGCTTACGCGGCTTATTCATTTGCAAGGGCGGTTTTAAAAACGCCAACTTCCGTCGTTATGGCGGTGGCGGCAATTCTGGTTACACTGATTCTCCGGAATGCCTATGTATTTCCGATATTAATTTTACTCGGCGGCATTATCAGTTCAGCCATTGATACTCCTTCGGGCGAAAATGAAATGAAAGCACAGCTTTTTTCGAACGTAAACAGAAAAAAGCTTTTTTATTTTATCGGGATATTATTGGTGTTTGCAACGTTAGGCGCGCTGATTAATCAAACATCTCCATTCAGTTTACCGATACGTTTATTTGAAAACTTCTACCGAAACGGCATTATCATTTTTGGCGGGGGACAAGTGCTGGTTCCGTTGATGTACACCGAATTCGTTGAAATGAAGCACTATCTGTCGGCTGCCGAATTCTTGTCCGGATACGCTTTTCAGCAAGCGATTCCGGGACCGACGTTTTCGTTTACCTCGTTTGTTGGAAGTATGGCTTTAAAAAACAATGGTTATGGTCTAAGCGGGCAAATATTAGGAAGTGTTGTGGCGATGCTGGGTATTAATCTGCCAGGTTTAATACTCGTTTTGTTTATTGTACCTTTTTGGAACGACCTGAAAAGGATCACCCACATTAAAAATTCATTGTCCGGAATAAACGCTGTTGCAGTTGGTTTTTACTTTGCGGCGTTTTTGTTCCTCTTAAAAACGCCAGCCATCAACTTATTGACTGTCAGTTTAATTGCCGGCACTTTTCTAATTCTTTACTTCACTAAAATCAGAACTCCGTTTTTAATAATTGCCGGAATTCTGCTCGGTTTGCTCATTAAGTGATTATCAGAAAGGCGGCTCTTCATCAATGTCGTCCATTCTGGATGGCCTGATGATAAAGTTATTCGGTTTTTCAAAGTCTGTTGATGGAGCCATCCCTGCAAACGGATCAGCGCTAAAAGAAGATGGTGCGGAAAAATCTTCCTGTAAATCCTGGAATTTCACGTATTTACCAACGAAGTTCAACCGGACTTTTCCGGTTTCTCCGTTACGGTGTTTAGCGATGATAACTTCACCAACACCGGTTGTAGGCATTCCGTCTTCATCTTCAGTAAGGCCGTAATATTCAGGACGGTAAAGAAACAATACCATATCAGCGTCCTGCTCAATAGATCCGGATTCACGAAGGTCACTTAACATTGGCCGCTTATCACCGCCGCGTGTTTCTACCGCCCGGCTTAACTGTGACAGCGCGATAACGGGGACGTTTAACTCTTTTGCTACGGATTTTAAAGCCCGTGATATACTACCGATCTCCTGTTCACGGTTCCCGCCTTTGGAATCTCCCTTACCATGCATCAGCTGCAGGTAGTCAATAATGATCATTTGGATATCATACTGAGCTTTTAAACGACGGCATTTTGCGCGAAACTCAAAAATATTTAACGCGGGTGTGTCATCGATAAAAAGAGGTGCTTCCGTTAATTTTCCAATTTTTGAATGCAGTTGAGCCCATTCCCATTCGGCAAGATTTCCTTTACGAAGTTTTTCCTGTTCGATTTCTGTTTCTCCAGATATCAGACGATTGACAAGCTGAACAGAGGACATTTCCAGTGAGAACACTACTACCGGTTTGCTAAACTGAACGGCCGCATTCCGGGCGCAGCTAAGTACGAACGCCGTTTTACCCATCGCCGGCCGGGCAGCGATAATTACAAGGTCGGAAGCCTGCCAGCCCGAGGTCATCCGGTCAAGCTGCGTAAAGCCAGAAGGCACACCAGTCAAACCGTCAACTTTATCTTTTAATTTTTCAAGTGATTCCAATGATTCGCGAACGATATCGTCCATTTTCCGTGAATCCCTGCGAAGATTATTTTGTGCGATATCAAACAGATTTTTTTCGGCCATGTCAAGCAAGTCGAATATGTCTGTGGTATCTTCGTAGGCGTTGTTAATGATTTCAGTTGAAATACGGATGAGTTCACGCTGAATATATTTCTGTGAAATAATCCGGGCGTGATATTCGATGTTCGCAGCCGACACAACCCGGTTGGTCAGCTCGGTGATATAATATGCACCGCCGATCATTTCCAGATCGCCTTGCTGGCGTAACTGTGAGGTAACAGTTAATATATCTATCGGCGACGATTTTTGAAAAAGTACACCGATTGCTTCAAAGATTTTCTGATGACTGTCTTTATAAAAAACTTCGGGCTTCAAAATGTCAATAACTGCCGAAAGTGCATCCTTTTCAAGCATCAGTGCGCCGAGAACAGCCTCTTCCAAATCAACAGCTTGCGGAGGAAGTTTTCCTAAACCACTTACCATGTTATTGAGGCGCGTACGACGCTCCGTTCCGGAAGCAGATCTTTTGCTGCGACCGAAATCATTTTCATTTTCTAAACTCATCACTGCAAATGTAATTAATTACCATCTAGCCTTTGTGAACAGCGAGCTTTTTACACTTTTTCTTTCTGATCAAATGACCCGTTTATATTCACATCGAAATGTTGATAAGTTGTTAACTTATCATATTATCAGCGAATTTGCAGTTCTTTGAAGTTGTTAAAAACTTTCCGTGTTGTTAGAAAATGCAGCTGACGTTTTTCTGACAATCAGTTTTTCCCGAAATATTGAATATTTTCGTACTAAAATTTTTACTAATGAACACTAAGCCTCCTTTTGAAAAGCGGGAATCAAACCAAATGGTATTCGGAATCCGCGCAGTTATCGAAGCAATAAAAAGCGGAAAGGAGCTGGAATCAATTTTCGTTCAGCGAAGTTTAAGCGGTGGCTTATTTTTGGAGTTGAGACAACTTTTAAAAGAACATGAATTACCTCATCAAGCGGTTCCTATCGAAAAGTTAAATAGGCTTACCGCTAAAAATCACCAGGGTGTTGTGGCTTTTATTTCGCCTATTATTTATCAAAAAATAGAGGATATCATCCCGCAGATCTATGAAAAAGGGGAGACGCCGTTAATCCTGATGCTCGATGGTGTTACTGACGTACGAAACTTCGGCGCAATTGCCCGAACCGCCGAGTGCGCGGGAGTTCATGCTATTGTGGTTCCTTCGAAAGGATCGGCACAAGTTAATCCCGACGCGATTAAGACCTCAGCGGGCGCTCTTTATAAAATTCCCGTTTGCCGCCACGAAAATTTACAAAAAACAGCTCGCTTTTTACAGGAGTCAGGCCTTCAGCTTGTTGCATGCACAGAGAAAACGAACGACTATCTATACTCGCCCGATTATACTATGCCCAGCGTGATTATTATGGGATCTGAAGAAAGCGGAATTTCAAACGAGCTTATTCGGATTGCAGATCATCTGGCAAAGATCCCTATGGCTGGCGAAATAGAATCGCTGAATGTTTCGGTTTCAGCGGGCGTTATTATTTACGAAGCGGTGCGGCAGCGAATGTAATCTTGATAATAAAGAGGAGGAAATGTCGAATGGAAAATAGAGAATGGTAAGTGTCGAGAATATTTTCACCTCCATTTTCTATTTCCCATTTCCCAGATGCTTTGTGGGGTTAGATATAATCCGTTCCGAATTTCGATTTTACATCGGCAACAACTTGCTTAACATTTTGCTCTTTGTCACGCGGGCAGATGAGCAGGGTATTATTTGATTCAACTACGATAAAATCATGCAAACCCTGCAGAATTACCAGTTTACCGGCGGGCACGTTGACCATACAATTTGACGAATCATACATAACTACTTTCTCGGAAGGAATAACAGCATTCCCTACATAGTCTTTCTCGGCAAGTGCATAAATAGAAGCCCATGTTCCAAGGTCAGACCACCCGAAATCCGTAGGAAGCACATAAACGTTATCAGCCTTTTCCATAATTCCATAGTCGATGGAAATGTTGGTACACTGGTAATAGGCATTCTGTATGAAGTTCTGCTCGTTATCTGAATTATAATGAGGAGTTCCATCTTTGAAAATCTCATTTATCTCGGGCAAATGCTTGTCAAATGCATTTAATATAGACTTTGCAGACCAAACGAATATTCCGGCATTCCACAGGAAATCGCCGCTTTGCACGAATGTTTTTGCAAGCTCCAGGTTTGGTTTTTCAGTAAACGTTTTTACTTTATAAAAATCATTTTCCAGAACCTGGGAATTATATTGTATATAGCCGTAACCGGTATCCGGCCGGGAAGGTTTTATTCCGAGCGTTACCAGGCAATCATGCTCCGAAACGGTTTTAAGTGAATTATTTATATCCTGGACAAATCTTTCCTGGTCAAGAATCAGGTGATCGGATGGCGCAACAACAATAGCCGCTTCCGGATTCATAGACGAAATTTTATGTGACGCGTAAGCAATACAAGGAGCCGTATTACGCATAACAGGCTCAGCGAGAATTTGCTGATCGCTTATGTCAGGAAGCTGTTCTTTAATGATATTGGAGTAAATCTCGTTGGTAACTATATAAATGTTTTCCTTAGGGACAATTTTCAAAAACCGGTCGTAAGTGCTTTGGATTAACGTTTTTCCGGTTCCAAGAATATCGATAAATTGTTTGGGATGTGAGGTGCGACTGATCGGCCAAAAGCGGCTGCCGATACCGCCAGCCATAATGATTGCATAATTGTTGTCCATGTAAATGTTAAATCTCGTTGGAATTTATATTAAACCTTCTTTAAGTAAGTCGTGCAGATGAACGATACCTTCATATTTTTCACCATCTACTACCAATAACTGGGCAATATTGTTTTTGCGCATAATATCGAAAGCACCCGCCGCAAGTTCGTTTTTACTGATCATTCGCGGATTACGGCCCATTATATCTTCAGCACGAAGGCCCTGCAAGTTATCATATTTTTCAATCATTCGCCGTATGTCGCCATCGGTAATTATGCCACAAATTTTATCACAGTCCAATACGGCAACAGCGCCAACACTGCTTTTTGTGATCTCAACTATAACTTCTTTTACCGATGTGTTTTTGTCGACCTGTGGTTTTCCATGGTTAACTGATAAGTCGTATACTTTAAGATATAATTTTTTGCCAAGCGTGCCGCCCGGGTGATATTTGGCAAAATCACGACTACTAAACTCTCTGCACTCAATTAACGATACTGCAAGTGCATCACCCATTGCAAGTTGAGCAGTAGTGCTTGTAGTAGGAGCAAGATTGTGCGGGCAAGCTTCAACTGTCACTGTAGTATCAAGCAGGTAATCGCTTTGTAAAGCGAGGTAAGATTTGGTATCTCCAGTCATACCAATGAGCATGGTACCGGCAAGCTTTAAAAATGGGATCAAAACTTTTATTTCAGGTGTGTTTCCGCTTTTCGAAATGCAGATAACTATATCATCTTTTTGTATGATTCCAAGGTCGCCGTGAATGGCGTCGCCGGCATGCATATAAACTGAAGGTGTTCCGGTTGAATTTAAGGTTGCGACGATTTTCTGCGCGATAATCGCACTTTTCCCGACTCCTGTAATAACCACACGCCCATTGCTTCGCAGTATTGTTTGTACGATCACTGAAAAGTCATTTTTCAGACGCTCAGCGAGATTCAAAATCGCTTCGGCTTCTATTTTAAGCGTCTTACGCGCGATCTCAAGTATTTCATCGTTATTCTTCAAGCAGAATTTTTTTATAGATAAGTAAGAATTTTCGGCAAAAATATGTTATTTTGAAGTTTATTAATTATTCCTCTCTTAATTTTCTCGGTTTGTGATGGAGATAAAAAAGTCGTTATTCGACAACTTACAAAACTTTTTTGGTTTTGATAACTTCAAAGGGGAACAGGAAGCTATCATAACTAACATACTTCAACGAAAAGATACATTTGTTATAATGCCTACCGGTGGCGGCAAATCTATTTGCTACCAGTTGCCGGCTTTAATGAGCGAAGGCACAGCTATTGTCATATCACCTCTTATTGCTTTAATGAAAAATCAGGTGGATCAGCTCCGCGCCTTTGGCGGCACTGATAGCATCGCACACTTTCTAAATTCATCTTTAAATAAAACGGACACAGCTAAGGTTAAGCAAGATGTATTAAGCGGTGAAACTAAACTGCTTTATGTAGCTCCGGAATCGTTGACCAAGCAGGAAAATATTGATTTTCTACGACTTATTAAGGTATCATTCGTGGCTGTTGATGAGGCCCACTGTATTTCAGAATGGGGACATGATTTCCGTCCGGAATATCGTAAGATCCGGCAGGTGATTAACAATATTGGCGAAAACATACCGATTATAGCACTTACGGCAACAGCAACGCCTAAGGTTCAGCAGGATATTCAAAAGAACCTGCAAATGACCGATGCTACATTGTTTAAATCGTCATTTAACAGGCCAAACTTATTTTACGACGTACGCGCTAAAAAGAACGTGCTGAAAGAAATCGTAAAATTTATTAAAGGCAATACCGGTAAATCCGGAATTATTTACTGCTTAAGCCGTAAAAAGGTGGAAGAAGTTGCTGAAGTTCTGAGTCTGAACGGTATCAAGGCATTGCCATATCACGCAGGATTGGATGCAAAAATGCGGGCCGATACACAAGATAAATTCCTTATGGAAGATGTTGATGTTATCGTAGCAACAATCGCCTTCGGGATGGGAATTGATAAACCCGATGTCAGGTATGTGATTCATCATGACATACCAAAAAGCATGGAAGGGTATTACCAGGAAACAGGCCGTGCCGGCCGCGATGGCGGAGAAGGGTATTGCCTGGCTTTTTATTCTGAAAAAGATATTGAAAAGTTAACCAAGTTCATGAAGGATAAACCTGTTTCGGAACGCGAAATAGGAACGCAAATTCTTAAAGAGGTTATTGATTACTCTGAATCAGCAGTTTGCCGCCGTAAGCAAATCCTTCATTATTTTGGCGAAAATTTTAACGAAGCGGGCTGTAATGGGATGTGCGATAACAGCGCCCACCAGAAAACTTACTTTGACGCTACTGAAAAACTGCAATGTACGCTCAGATTAATTGAGCAGCTTGGAGAAAAATTTGACGACCAGCATATCATCAATATTATGATGGGCGTTGAAAATTCTCAAATAACTTCATACGAACACAATAAACTTCCAGAGTTTTGCAGCGGTAAAGCGGATGGCGAGATCCTTTGGAAATCGTTGTTACGCCAGGCTTTGCTGGACAATTATTTAATAAAGGACACGGACAGCTACGGCCTGTTAAGGCTTTCTAAATCCGGTAGATCATTTATTGAAGCGCCTCACACCGTAAAATTCATCATGAACAGGCCAATGGAAGCTGCAGATGATGACAGTGATGAAAACGCGCCGTCGGCGACAAGTTCGCTTGATACACAGCTTCTGCAGATGCTTAAGGATCTTCGCAAGAAAATCTCCAAACAAAAAAACCTTCCGCCATTCGTTATTTTCCAGGATCCTTCTTTGGAGGAAATGTGCAACCATTACCCTGTTACAATAGATGAACTGAAACAAATTCAGGGCGTAGGTGCCGGTAAAGCATTGAAATTCGGCGCTCCTTTTATTGAGCTCATCAAAAAATACGTCGAAGAAAATGATATTGACCGGCCGGTCGACCTAGTGATCAAAAGCCAGGCAAATAAATCTGCATTGAAAGTATCTATCATTCAAAATATCGATCGCCAGATCGCATTGGAAGATATAGCTTCTTCAAAAGGGATCACTTATGAAGATATCATTCGTGAAGTTGAATCAATTGTTAATTCGGGTACAAAGTTGAATCTCAATTATTACATCGACGAAATGATTGACGAAGATCGCCAGGACGAAGTATTTGATTACTTCCGTGGATCAGAGCAGGATTCGATCGATATAGCTTTAAAAGAACTCGGAAGTGATGATTATACACGTGAAGAAATTCAATTAATGCGCATTAAATTTTTATCCGAGTTAGGAAATTAAATATGATCCAGTTACTAAATCCAGATGGAAATTTTTTCCTGATGGCCGGTCCTTGTGCTATTGAAAGTGAAGAGATAGCTTTGCAAATCGCTGAAAAAATCACCGGAATTACGTCAAGGCTCAATATTCCATATATCTTCAAAGGTTCCTACCGCAAGGCCAATCGTTCAAAAGGAAGTTCATTTACTGGAATTGGCGACGAGAAAGCCCTTAAGATACTCGCAAAAGTGAAAAGCGAATTCGGGGTTCCAACGGTAACGGACATTCACGAAAGCCATGAAGCGGCGATGGCCGCCGAATATGTAGACGTTTTACAAATACCTGCATTTCTGTGCCGTCAAACAGATTTGCTGATTGCTGCCGCTAAAACGGGAAAGGTCGTCAATGTTAAAAAAGGACAATTTTTATCAGCCGGATCTATGATCCATGCGGTCGATAAAATCAAAGAGTCCGGCAATGATCAGGTTATCCTCACCGACCGGGGAAACACTTTTGGCTACCAGGATTTGATTGTCGACTATCGTGGAATTCCCGAAATGCGCGCATTTGGCGTTCCTGTAGTAATGGATTGTACGCACTCTCTTCAGCAGCCTAACCAGGCAAGCGGCGTAACCGGTGGCAAGCCGGAGTTAATCGAAACAATTGCAAAAGCGGCTATTGCAGTAGGGGCGGATGGCCTGTTTATCGAAACACATCCCGATCCGAAATGCGCAAAATCTGATGGAGCAAATATGCTTCATCTCGACCTGCTGGAGGACTTGCTGGTAAAGTTGGTGCGTATCCGTGACGCGGTAAGGTAAGCCCGAATATTAGCAAATCCCATTTAAATACTATATTTGGCGCATACACTCTTTTGCCATTTAAATGAAGGATAACGAAAGCGTTTTAAGCAAGTACGAACTGGTTGTCGGATTGGAAATACATGTTCAGCTTTCAACGAATACCAAAATATTCTCTTATGATTCTGCTGCGTATGGAGCTGATCCAAATGAAAATACCAGTATAATCTCACTTGGCCTGCCTGGAACTTTGCCAAAGCTTAATAAAAAAGTTGTTGAGTACGCGGTTAAAATGGGACTTGCAACAAACTGTTCCATAACCCGCAATAACCGGTTTGACAGAAAAAACTATTTCTATGCCGATCTTCCCAAAGGCTACCAGGTAACTCAGGATGAGGCGCCAATCTGCAAAGAAGGTTATATCTTAATTAATATTAAGGGTCAGGAACCTGTTAAAGTACGAATCAACCGCATCCACATGGAAGAAGATGCAGGAAAAAGTATGCACGACAAAGACGATCATTATTCATTGATAGATCTGAACCGTGCAGGAGTTCCATTGATCGAAATCGTATCAGAACCTGATATCCGCACGCCGGAACAAGCTGCCGCTTACTTTTCTGAAATCCGAAAAATCGCCATGTATCTTGATATATGCGATGGTAATATGGAAGAAGGCAGCATGCGTTGCGATGCAAATATTTCTGTTCGGTTAAAAGGAGATGAAAAATTCGGAAATCGTTGCGAAGTTAAAAATCTCAACTCCGTTCGTAATCTTCAGCGTGCGATCAGTTACGAATTTAAACGCCAGGTTGGCTTGCTGGAAGATGGAGAATACATCGGTCAGAACACCCTGAATTTTGACGCTGGTACTGGCACAACATCTGTATTACGGTCGAAAGAAATGGCCTACGATTACCGTTATTTTCCGGAGCCTGATCTGCAGCCTCTTGAACTTTCGGCGGAATGGATTGAAGGTATAAGAAAAGCGTTGCCGGAGTTACCGGAAGCCAGAAGCCAGAGATATCAAACAGCAAACAACTTATCAGCGTATGACTCGGGTATTTTAAGCAACGATAAACAGGTTGCCGATTTTTTTGATGAAGTTATTTTGCATACGAAAAATCAAAAAGCCGCTGCAAACTGGATTTTAGGACCGATACTTTCTTATGTAAACGAACATAGTTCCGAAAGTTTTGCTGTTCCCGTAAAGGCTGACAAGATTGCCGAGATGATAAGTCTGGTCGACGATGGCAAAATCAACAATTCAGCCGCTACACAGCAGTTATTTCCTGCGCTCATCCAAAATCCGGATGCGAGCGTTCAGCAATTAGCTGAAAAAATGAATTTGCTGATCGATACGAATACCGACGAGCTTGTGAAATTTATTGATGAGGCGATAGCGCTTTATCCCGATAAAGTTGCTGAATTTAATAAGGGTAAAAAAGGGGTTTTAGGGTTGTTTATGGGTGAAGTAATGAAACTCAGCAAGGGCAAAATCGACCCCAAGCAAGCCAATAAATTAGTTATAGAAAAATTAGAGTCATTCAAGTGAAAAAATACTTAGCAATTGTTGCTGCCATCTGTGTGTTAAACGCGTGTAAAAATAAAGACCAATTTGTAATTAACGGTCAGGTTGAAAATTCAGGAAAACTCAAAAAAGTTTTATTGTATGAAAACGACCAGGTTATCGATTCCGCTTTCTTAAACGAGAGCAATGAATTTAGATTCAAACGCGTTTCCGAAGAGCCTAATTTTTATACAATAGGCCTTGGAGAAAAGAATTTCCTTGTTATTGCCCGCAACGGCGATGAGCTGGATTTTAAAACCAATCTCGCTGATTCTACAAACAAATACGAAATAAAAGGCTCGGACGATTCGGAAAAGCTGCGTGAGTTTAATACGATCAGCAATAAATATGGAAAAGTATATTTCGATATACAAAATGAGTACAACAAACTAACAGAACAAAATCCAAATTCTAAAGACTCGATTTATAGCGTTCTTATGCCGAAGTTTCAAAAGAACATGGAGGCATTTTCAAAAGAAACGATCAGTTTCAGCGAAAAAAACAAAGATAATCTCGCCGGATTTTACGCTATTGGTACCGTTGATCAGATAAAATTTGAACCGGAGCTTATCAAATATGCCGATGATATAAAAACAAAATTTCCGCATAATAAAGCTGTTCAAGCCTTTGTCGATCACATGATGGAAGTAAAACCCGTATCGATCGGTCAGAAAGCACCTGGATTTAAACTAAATGATCCTAACGGGAAACCGGTAGATCTTGATAGTTATAAAGGCAAATATGTTCTGGTTGACTTTTGGGCCTCCTGGTGTGCGCCATGCCGCCAGGCTAATCCGCATGTAGTAGCGGCTTATAATGAGTTTAAAAGCAAAAATTTTACCGTTCTTGGCATATCACTCGACAAGAACAAGGAAGCCTGGCTCAAGGCAATTAAAGATGACGGCCTCAGTTGGCAACATGTTTCAGAGTTAAAAGAATGGGACAGTGAGATTGCCAAAACCTATAAAGTGGACGCCATTCCCGCATCTTTCCTTCTCGATCCGCAGGGAGTTATCGTCGCCAAAAACTTAAGAGATGAGGAACTTAAAGAATTCTTAAATAAAACTTTGAAATAAACTGACTAAATTGTTAACTAAAAGTGTCGTTTAACAATTTGTTAATACTGGCTTAATAATATGATGCTTTTGAGCATCTACTTTAGCATTAAAATTATTAGCACATGAGTACTGTCAGGCAAAAGATCCTTGTTGTAGATGATGAACCCGATATCCTGGAATTGATCGAATACAATCTTAAAAAAGAGAATTACAACGTATCTACCGCCACCAACGGGCAAGACGCTGTTACACAGGCAAAAAAGATACTGCCTGACCTGATAATCTTAGACATTATGATGCCCAAGATGGATGGAATCGAAGCATGCCGCATCATGCGCGGAATGCCTGAATTCAAAAGCACATTCATGGTTTTTCTAACGGCCAGGAGTGAAGAGTATTCTGAAATCGCCGGTTTCAATGTTGGTGCTGATGACTATATTGCTAAACCAATTAAGCCCCGCGCTTTGGTAAGCCGCATTAATGCCATTTTAAGGCGGAATGCCCAGGCCGATGAAGTGCCTGACAATAAGCTTGAGATCGCTGATCTGACCATTGACCGTGAAACTTTCTTAGTTTACCGCGATGGACAAAAAATCGTGCTGGCAAAAAAGGAATTTGAATTGCTTTATCTGCTTGCCTCTAAACCCGGAAAGGTTTATACCAGGGAAGTGATTCTCAAAAATATATGGGAAGATTCTGTAGTAGTTACGAACAGAACAATCGACGTTCACATAAGGAAGCTGCGTGAGAAATTAGGTGATACTTATGTAAGTACCGTTAAGGGAGTCGGATATAAATTTGAAGGGTAATTTCTATCGAATTTACTTTTTATTTAGCGATGCGATCAAGCTGATAGCTGGCTTAGTGTCTTTATAAAATTTAATTGAGTCAGCTATTTGTTTGGAAATCATTTTGCCAGATGTTTTATATAAGTGATTTCCGTCGACATATTCATATTTGTCCCAGGATTTCATAAAGTTAAAATACTGGATGCCTTCTGATTTAGAGAGCTCTGCCATCTCTTTATCGAAGTCAGGCATTAAACCGGATTCCATTTTGCTTATTTCGGAAATAACCGGAAGCCTTACCATGTATACGTCGCCGTGTTGTTTCAAAAGCTCGATAGTCTTTTTCAAATATTGCATTCTTAACGGTGAATACCGGAAATAGGGTAGGTTATTAACAAGATAGTCAAGAACTTTCTCTTTTGTCCGAGCTTTAATAGATGTTTTGGCCATGCTGACATTCACTTCAAGCCAACCATCTTTATGTAACAGCGATGACTTTTGCTTCTTAAGTCTGTTTGTGAGAATGTCACCCCATGAACCGTTATAGCTATTCAGCAAATAATCCATATTCGGTCGGGGATGATTGAACTCTGTGGTCGTACCAAGACACATATCTTTCTCTCGGAAATGGGTCGAATCGTTTGACTCAACTTGTTTTGCGCTGACAGACCAGGGGTCTACAGCCAATATAAAGAGGCTTTTTTTAGCGTTGTTATCAATTTTTTCTTCAATTGCTTTGTAGTATGTGGGACCGTAGGGAGAATGTGCGATTGTGAATGCAAAATTAAATATATCTAAGTTGCCATATTCACCCGATAATGACGAATCTAAAACTTCCGGAACTATGCCTTGCGCAGCCCGTGACGTTCCCAGAATTAACGCTTTCTGTTTAGGAGTGGTGAACCTAAGGTAAAATTCATCGGTAGTACCATCGGCCATGTAGGTCATTAGAAACGCAAACAGCAGCACCAAAAGTGAGAGAACTGAAAACTTTAACAGAAACTTTTTCATAGTTAAAATTGAAAATAGATGAAACTGTTCGAGTTAAAATTGCCTAAAAATAGAATCGATATTATTCCCGTAATATAAATCCCCCATCTGAATACCATTGGCTTCTGTGCAAAAGTTTCACTGATCCGATATTTCGCTTCCAACGTCTGTATTAACTCTAATAAAATTATGATCATAAAACTGTTGACTATAAACGTGCCGTTCCTTGGGAAATTCAAAGTCATTAAACTTCTTTCATGAAAAACCTGCGTCAGCTCTGAAGGTATGTTCAGAAATTTCTTGAATATAGCCAGTGCATCTTTCAAAGTGTTGGCGCGGAAAAACACCCACGTAACGGTCACAAGGAAAAATACAGTTGTTACATTAATCGCATTATTAAGCCAGCCTATCTTGCTGATACCTAATCCATCAATTACTTTCTGCCTTCCGTCGCGAGAGATAATAGCAAATACAAGGTAAAATCCGTGTAAAGCTCCCCAAATTATAAATGTCCAGTTCGCTCCATGCCAAAAACCACTGACGAGGAAAACAAAAAACAGGTTAAAATACCCTCTGGATACTGAAACCCTATTGCCACCCAACGGGATGTACAGATAATCTTTAAACCATGTAGAAAGCGAGATATGCCATCTTTTCCAAAATTCAGAAATAGATCGCGCATGGTAAGGTTTATTGAAATTGGTCATTAACTTAAAGCCCATGACACGGGCGGCACCAATAGCTATGTCAGAATATCCAGAAAAGTCGCAATAAATTTGAAATGAAAAGAAAATTGTTCCTATCAATAAGGAAGTACCTGATGCATTGCCAGGGTCGTTAAAAACGTTGCTAGTGAAACCCGCAAGCCTGTCAGCAACCACCATCTTTTTAATCAGGCCCCACATCATTAAACGTAAGCCTGATACTACATTTTCGTACTTGAAATATTGTTTTTCATGAAATTGGTGCAGGACATTTTGCGGCCGTTCAATAGGACCGGCAACTAACTGGGGATAGAACATCACGTATAACGCGTAGATTCCGAAATTTCTTTCGGCTTTTTGATTCCCGCGATAAACTTCTATGGTATAACTCATCGCCTGAAACGTGTGAAAAGATAAACCTATCGGTAACAAAATAGTCAGGAAAGGCATGTTCAAGCTCGAAACGGCGTTAATATTTTCGATAAAAAAATTATAATACTTAAAAACCGCTAAAATCCCAATGTTAGTAACTAAACTCAATACCAGGAAAGCTTTTCGTTTTGATCCCTCAGATTTCTCTATAACGAGCCCAGCGATATAATCGATGATGATTGTGCCTGCCAGTATTAAGATATAAATGGGAACAAAATACATGTAGAAGTAACAACTCGCCATCAGAAGGAGGAACCACCTGTATTTGTGCGGCAACAAAAAAAACAATGTTGTCACTATCGGAAAGAAGATTAAGAATTCGTAAGAGTTGAAAAGCATAAACTTTGATTCAGAAGCAAGGTTTCTTTATATTTGCGCCTATTTAAAATGGACTTTACATCAATTTTTTAATAATTGATTTTGTTTAAAATTGCCTAATCTTTTGAAGAAATGTTAACTAAAAGTCTTAAAAAATATAAATCGTACAAATGTTGTGTATCACTTGTATAAAATTTGCACAGTTTGTCTATCGTACACCAGAATAGTGATACTTACGCTATTCTATAAATTTAACTAGTGAAGTTTCCGAAATTCCAGGATTTAATTTTATTTGAAGACGATAATGTGATTGTGGTGAACAAGCCTCCATTTATCAGCTCATTAGACGAACGTTCGGCGCAAGGTGCCGGCGGTGAGATCAACATGTTACGACTTGCCAAGGCGTATTCCTCAGACGCCCAGGTTTGTCATCGCTTAGATAAGGAAACGTCAGGTTGCCTCATTATAGCTAAAAATCCTGAAGCTTACCGTTCTGTATCCATGCAGTTCGAGCGTCGGAAAGTAAAAAAGATTTATAACGCTGTTGTTGATGGTACTCATGTGTTTAATGAACTATTAGTTGATTTACCCATACTGAACATAGGGAATAAAAATGTGAGCATCAGCAGGAGTGAGGGCAAGGCTGCCGAAACATGGTTCAACTCGCTGCGTTATTTTAAACATTATACATTGGTAGAATGCCGCCCCGTTACCGGACGGATGCACCAGATCCGTATCCATCTGGCTACTCAAAAAGCTTCTATAGCAGGAGACGATATGTACGGCGGCAAGCCGGTTTTCTTATCTAAAATAAAAAGGGGATATTATTTAGGTAAAGACCAAGAGGAGCTGCCTATTATGAAAAGGTTCGCCCTGCATGCTAAAGAAGTTACTTTTACTTTATTAGACGGCACTGAAAAAACAATTACAGCTGGTTATCCAAAGGATTTCGAAACACTTTTGAAACAGCTCGAGCGATTTGATACCTAATGCAAGTCGGCCATTGCCTTATAAAACTCTGAAACAGCTTCCCATTTCGGATCGTTCTCAAAAACATATGATTTAATTAATCGGCTGTTTGCGGACTTTATCTTGCCAAGTGTATTATTTACAGCCTGCTGATCCTTCTGCTTTATGTAGAAAATGATATCTCTGTATCCCGGCATAGTGGTATGACCAACATAGCAAACAGAACCAATTTCCTTCATCGTTTTAACTATTTCGTCTTCCAGTACCGCAAAGCGTTTGTTTTCCGCCGGTGAAGGTTGTCCGTCTTTGTCGTGTTCAATTGTGTTTACCGTGACGAATAACGATATCGGATAACCAGCCCTGTTTCCGGCAGCTTTGTACTTGTTGCTGATGAGTGCTGAACAGGGTTTTTCGTCTACAACGAAATCCAGCAGCGCAAACTTTTCCTTAGCTACGGTATCTTTTTTTGCCACGACCGTATCAGTGGCAATAATTGTTTTTTTAGTATTGCCTTTGCATGCCAGCAATGAACTGCAAAGGCAAAATAATAATATAGTAAAGCGCATATCAGGAAGTATAACCCAGGATCTTCAGAACTTGTTTACTGTTTTGTTCTTCACCAAAAACTTCGAAATTGAAAGTTTCATCGCGATTTCTGCGGATAATAACATGCTTTGGTGATGGCAGAAGGCAATGATGTATACCGCCATAACCGCTAAGCACTTCCTGGTAAGCTCCGGTATGGAAAAAACCGAGGTATTGCACTTTCCGGGTTTTAGGCATAAAAACACTGTTCATGTGTGCCTCCTGGTTGTAATAATCCTGGCCATCGCAGGTGATACCGCCAAGATTAACCCGCTCATACTCCGCATCCCAGTTATTAATCGGAAGTAAGATGTATTTCTGGTTCAAGGCCCAAACATCAGGCAGGTTTGTAATAAATGAACCATCAAGCATTAACCAGCGTTCGCGGTCATTTTGTTGCTTACGGCCCAAAACTTTATACAGAATGCCGGATGCTTCTGCCACCGTGTATTTGCCAAACTCGGTAATGATATCCGGTTCCATTACCTCGTGTTCGGCACAGATCTCCTTAATTCGTTTAACGATCTCGTTTACCATGTATTCGTAGTCGAAATCAAAAACCAGTGAGTCCTTAAATGGCATACCGCCGCCGATGTCGAGTGTATCGAGATCGGGATTTATCTTTTTGAATTTGCAATAAAGCGTAACGTACTTTTCTAATTCATTCCAGTAATATGGCGTGTCTGAAATACCTGAATTTATGAAAAAATGAAGAAGCTTAACTTTGAAGTTCGGGTTATGTGAGATCTTGTTATTATAGAAGTCAATCACATCTTCCATTCTTACGCCTAAACGCGACGTGTAAAACTGTGAGTCAGGCTGTTCTTCAGCTGCTATCCTGATACCCAGATTACAGGGAACATCCATTTCCACTTCATCGTCGTAAATGTTGAACTCCTCCTTATTATCAAGCACCGGGACGATATTTTTGAAGCCATCGTGCAGCATGTCGATGATATACTGTTTGTACTGGTAGGTCTTGAATCCGTTGCAGATTACAGTAATATCCTTACTGACCACACCTTTTTTCTCCAGGGTATCTATCATCGGCATATCAAACGCTGATGATGTTTCAAGGTGAATGTTGTTTTTTAGCGCTTCTTCAACGATATGACGAAAATGAGAGCTTTTCGTGCAATAGCAATATTTATAACTACCTCTATAATTGTTATTTACAATAGCTCGTTTAAATAAAAGCTTGGCTTGCTGAATTTTCTTACTGATGATGGGTAAATAGGTGAAACGAAGCGGTGTACCATACGTTTCAATCATTTCCATCAGGTTTAAATCATGGAAATATAGTTCGTCATCAATCACTTCAAAACCTTCCTGCGGAAAACCCACACTCAGGTCAATAAATTCTTCGTAGCTCTGCATTTATTGATTTAAAATTTTGGCAAAAGTAACAATTGCTTTATTTAATTATTGATAAGTTTAATTGATTTTAAGTGTTATTGTTTGAGTGCAGTGTCATTTTTTGGCAGATGGATTTCAGCAATCATACACCGGGCACTTCCCCCGCCATTATTCTCAATGGTACTCAGATCGCTGTAGATCAATTGTGAGTAATTATTAAGCCTTTTGATTTGATCCTCAGTTAATGAATTAAACGCCCTCTGCGACATAACAACAAAGGTTTCATTCAACGAATTTTTTAACTGCAGCATGTTTCCGGCAAAATTATTCATCTGTGAAAAGCTGATCTCAATTATTTCTTTTCCGGTTGATGTAAAGGAGTTTGTGACCGCGTTTCTTTCCGCTTCATTTGAAATAGAATCAAGGCAGATTACTGCAAAACGATCGCCGATACACATCATCACATTTGTATGATAAATTGCTTTGCCGGTTTCATCTGCAGAATTAAAAGCAACTACATCATATCCCGCTTTCCGTGCAAATTCTTCCAGTACTTCGCGATCTGTTCGGGGCGATAAGCAGGCGTAGGCAATTTTATTTTCCCTATCAAGCACCATGCTTCCCGTTCCCTCCAGGAATTTACCCTCAGTTTCATGATAACTTAAGTCGTTAATCCCCAGAACTGTAAAGCTTTTTCGCAATTCATCAATAATATCGTCACGGCGCTCAAGCCGGCGGTTTTCAGCCTGCATCGGATATAAAAAAACCGATCCATCGTTATGAAGTGAAATCCAGTTATTAGGAAATATTGAATCGGGTGTGTGCGGGCTGGGGGTATCATCGATTACGTAAACGTTGATGTTACGGCCCCTCAGATTATCGACAAATGAGTCAAACTCATGTAAAGCATTTAACTGAACATTTTCTTCGAAACCTGCTTTTTGAAACACATTACTTTCCGAAGTTTGCTCATTAAAAGCAAAATTAACGGGCCGGATCATTAAAACTGTTGATGCTGTTTGCGACATATATTATCTTTTAAAGCTTTCCCTTAACAAAGGCATACTCATACAATGAAAACCGCCACGGGCACGCGACAGTTCGGCTGAAGGCATAAGAATCAAAGTATTTTCAATGCTTTCCGGGTTTAATTCACCATTCTCAAACTTGTTTATCAGATCCGAAGCTTTGATAACTTCAAATCCTTTTTCCTTAAACGCCTCGACAGTTTTGTCATTGCGGTCATAACCTATAACAACACCTTCACGAATTGCTAACAGGTTGCAGGAATCTGTCCATTGTTCGCGGGCATCGTAAGGGAAAATATTGTTTCCTGAGTAAATAAACTCCGTTGGCCGGTTGCTTTTTAAATCATTCTGACTGATATCATCCAGCAAATGTTCAATGCAACTGAACGTTTTCGGTGAGCCGATTTCATTCCTCGTAAACTGAATGATCTCGGGTTTTTCTTTATTCCTTTTTTCGGAAATGTAATCGATCGGGTCGAGGCCTTTGCTTTGTTCCTGCGATCCGATAGAGCCCAAAAGCACCCACATATTTCGTTTTACCTGGGTAAAAATGGTATCGATGTGCATGAAATCGCGCTTTGGCGGAATTTTCACAACTGTTGCTTTCGATACCACGTTTCTTTCGAAAAGCATTTTAATTGCTTCGCTGGCTCCGCTGGCAGATGTGCGCTCGCTGCAACCTATCAGCACATGATCTTTGCTGACCACCATCACGTCGCCGCCTTCGATAGTCGTTTTCTCTCCATGTTCTTCGCCGGGACGCAGGAAGAATTGAAGCGTATCAGGAATTTCGATGATCTTATCTCGATAATCTTTAAACAGCTGATGATTGAAAAATATATATCGAGCCAATAGGGTTTCGCGTGCGCGGGCCTTTTTCGCAGGCTTGTTGAGTAGGATATGGTCGTTTATGGTGATGCCGATATCCCTGGTAAAAATAAAGTTAGGAATAGGCGGGAAGATCATGTTATCATTGGCCATCGAGCCCGATATGAAAACTTTTGCGAGCTCTGAAGGCGATGTGTTAAGTAGTTCCTGTTCGAGCTGGTACGTACATCCCTCAATGGCGCAAACCGAGGCTGTCAGTTTCTGGCAAATATCCGGGTCATGTAAAATGTCGGTTAACAGGTTTTGTAACTCGATAACTTTGGTGGAATTATGAAAATCAGGATTATCAGGCTTATAGAAAGCGCGGGAATTCTCCGGCGAGTCAATTTGCTGAAGTTTTCCTTTGATCTTGTCTGGATCGAGAAAATAAAGCAGAATTTTTAAATAGTAATCATACTCCTTGCTTCTGACGATGTCAAGGTGCACGATATCTTCAAAAAGCCAGTCCTGCGCCTTAGACGGAACAACCTTTCCCAGCCCGCTGTCAGGACTATGAATTAACAGTGCTTTTAAAGAGCCAATCTCTGAATCTACCTGGATGTGCATTGGCAAATATGTGTAATTTTTTGCGTCGTACAAACTAGCTGATTAGCCAAAAACGATGTAATACGGAATGAAACACCTATTTTTGCCGCCATGGATTTTATTATAGCTGAAACCCTGAAAGCCGTAAACGCTTTATACCAAACCCAATTAGCCGAGAATGATATCAACCTGCAGCAAACCCGCAAAGAGTTTGAAGGACAGGCAACCATAGTTACTTTTCCCTTTACACGCTTTTCAAAAAAATCTCCTGAAGTTACCGGGAACGAGCTGGGCGAATACCTGCAGCAACATGTTTCGCAAATAGCTTCATTTAACGTTGTGAAGGGCTTTTTAAATATATCGCTCAAAGATGAGCATTGGATCGATTTGTTTAAACAAAACGTTTCGCAAGCTGACTATGGCTCGATTCCTTCCAAGGGACGTAAAGTTATGGTTGAATATTCGTCGCCGAACACGAACAAACCGCTGCACCTTGGCCATGTGCGAAATAACCTGCTTGGTTTTTCGGTTTCAGAGATTTTAGCAGCCGCCGGATATGAAGTTATTAAAAGCAACCTGGTAAACGATCGCGGAATCCATATCTGCAAGTCGATGCTCGCCTGGCAAAAATTCGGTAATGGCGAAACACCGGAAAGCGCCGGATTGAAAGGCGATCACCTGGTTGGGAAATATTACGTCATCTTCGATAAGGAATATAAAAAGCAGATCGATGAGCTGAAAGAAAAGGGCTTAGCAGAAGAGCAGGCAAAAAAGGAAGCGCCGCTTATCCGGGAAGCGCAGCAAATGCTGCAGCAATGGGAAGCGGGCGACGAACAGGTACGCAGTTTATGGAGTAAAATGAACTCATGGGTTTACGCGGGTTTTGAAAGCACGTACAAAAAGCTCGGCGTTTCATTCGATAAGTTTTACTACGAATCGAATACTTACCTGCTTGGAAAAGACATCATCCAGGAAGGCTTGGATAAAGGCGTCTTCTTCAAAAAGGATGACGGCTCGGTTTGGATTGACCTTACAGCTGACGGACTTGATGAAAAGCTGGTACTTCGCGCAGACGGCACTTCAGTTTATATCACACAGGATCTTGGAACGGCTCAATTGAAATACAACGATTTCAGGATGGACGATTCGATCTATGTGGTTGGCAATGAACAGGATTATCACTTTAAAGTATTGTTCCTGATACTCGACAAGCTGGGCAAGAGCTGGGCGAAAGGATTATATCATTTGTCGTATGGCATGGTTGACCTCCCTTCCGGTAAAATGAAATCCCGGGAAGGAACAGTGGTTGACGCAGATGACCTGATCAATGAGATGATCGAGACGGCGCGTCAGCGTACGGAAGAGCTCGGTAAAACGGAAGGTTTTAATACCGATGAAAAAGATGCCTTGTACCGTATGATCGGGATGGGCGCTCTAAAATACTTCCTTTTAAAAGTTGAACCGAAGAAGCGTCTGTTATTTGATCCGAATGAGTCTATTGATTTCCAGGGGCATACCGGACCGTTTATTCAATATACCCATGCAAGGATAAAATCGGTCTTAAATAAGGCGTCATTCAATGTGGATAATGCGTCCTTTCCGGATGAACTGACTGCTACCGAACGCGACCTGATAATTGAATTGGGTAATTTCGGTAAGCTTATAGAAGCGGCAGCGGCCGATCATAGTCCGGCAATTATTGCAAACTACGTATATGATATCGCGAAACTTTATAATCGCTTTTATCACGAGGAAACAATTCTCAAAGCAGATGACGAACGTGTTAAGAATTTCAGGCTATTGCTTTCTTTCTCGACGGCAAATGTTATAAAGAAGGGTATGAATATGTTGGGAATCGAAGTTCCTGAGAGAATGTAGCTTAATTTTTAAGGGTGACACTTACTCCCTTTCTTAAGGTATTATGGATTTCGGCGATTTCATCAACATAACGGATGATTTCATTAATCTCCTCACGACTGTGGTTTGGCGACTGAATATTAACGTCATAATTAATGTTTGATCCGGATTCTCCTTCTTTGTTAAATTCCCCGGACACGGTTACCTCGACAGCTTCTACTTCAATTTGTCGCCGGCTCGCTTCGCGATAAAAATCATTGCAAAAACAAGTTGCCAGCGACAGAAACAACAACTCGCCGCCGTTGATGGAGGAGCCGAGGCCGCCGATCTTTGTCGGAATGCTGATCTTCTTACTGTTTCCTTCGGTGGTAACAGTTATATCATTCTCTTCGTAGCCGTTCTTTATGGTGGCAGAGATTTTCATAGCATGTAGTTTTTAGGTCCGACGATGATCAAAGTATATAAATTTATCATTTTATTGTAACGCATACAATATCAATGCAGTAAGAGCGCCGCTAAGCGTATTAAAAAAGTTAACACCGTCGTTTTTTATAAGTCCCTTACGTTCAAAGGCGGCACCAAGGAGAGAATCGACCAATGTTCCAACGGTTCCGGCAATCGTGAGGAAAAAAAATGTGCTGAGATTCCTGTCGTGAAAAAGGTAGACTGTCGCTATTAAAGCGGCGCCAATTATTCCAAAAACTGTTCCTTCCAGGCTAATAACACCATCCAGGCCTTTCTCATCTTTTTTGAAGGTCAGTATATTGACAAACCGCTTCCCGTAAACTATGCCCAATTCCGATGAAAGGGTATCAGCCGCAGCTGCTGCGAAACTGCCGGCGATAATTAAAGAGAATAGTGACTCGTAATTTTTAAAAAGAATTGAGCAAACCGCACAAATTGTTGCAACACCTGAGTTAGCTAAAACCTGGCCCGCAGTACGTCCGTTCCTTTCGGCAGGAACGGTAATTGTTTTTTTAGCCCGGCCCCAGGAAGTAGCGGCTGTACCTAAAATAAAGAAGCAGGTCATCATGGCAAGACCGGTAAACCCGCTACCGGCAAAGATTAAAAATCCGCAAATCACACCAGTAACAGAGCCGGCAGGAGTTAACTTCCTGGCTTTTAAGCTGTATATGACTCCGATAGATAGTATGAGAATTAAAACAAAATATTGTGGCGCGAAACGGTGCATAAACCAATATATTAATAAGCCGCTTTAGGTAGTAATGCGATTTAAATGACGGCATAATAAAAAATCGCGCGTTATTAGACGGTCTTTCACTATACTATTTTCTCAAGTTAGTTATTTCCCAAAAAGGAAGTATGCAATAATTAGTGTAATGAAAATATTGAAAGTCTGCGCGATCAAAAAAGCATAGAGTGGTTTTTTGTTTTCCCGGCTGAAAAGATCAGCAAAATTAGTTTCGAGGCCGATGCTGGTAAATGCCAGCGCAAACCATAATCCCTGCAGGTTTTTCAGGCCGTCTTTTACAATCGTTGTTTTTTCCGGCGAAATAAAAAATGAGAACAGGAGGGAAGTAAAAATAAAACCAATTACAAATTTTGGAAAGCGTTCCCAAATTATCTTCAGCGTTGGTTTTTCCTCAGCGCTCACTTTTCCAGGATTTTTTGAATAGCTCCAGTATACCGAAATTGCGAACGCAGCCAGGCCAAGTAAAACATTTTGCGAAAATTTTACGATGGTGCTGATCTTTAAAGCGGTTTCGCCAACCAACGACCCGGAAGCTACAACAGCGCCTGTAGTATCAATACTTCCGCCGAGCCATGCGCCTGTTACTTCCTGCGAGAAACCGTAATAGCGGGCGACATAAGGCATGATGATCATCATCGGTATTGCTGTAACCAATACCAGCGAAATAACATAAGAAAGTTTTTTTGAATCTCCTTTAATCGCCCCTGAAGTAGCGATGGCAGCCGACACACCACAGATGGAAACGGCGCTGCAAAGCATCATGGATAATTCGTCGTCAACTTTTAGTTTTTTACAGACCCAGTAAGCGAAATACCATACCGATAAAACGACTACCAATGCCTGGATCAACCCTAATAAACCTGCTTTGAGAATATCAGGAAATATAACGCTCGCACCAAGCAGCACCAACCCGATTTTTACGAAAAGTTCCGTCGATAGCGACTCCTTTAGATATTTCGGTAACGCGAAAAAATTGCTGATTGTTAATCCGATAAGCAAACTAAAAATCACAGCTTCCAGGCCATAATACTTAACTGTACTATTTCCGGCGATAACTAACGCGATAAGAGTAAGTATATAAATTACAGGAAATCCTATCAAAAAAGATTTAGCCGGTTTTGCCGAAAGCAGTGTTCCGATAAATGCTGCGGCAAATACAAAAATAAATTGAATACCTAATTTATTTAGATTATTAACTGAAAAGACGCTGTTAAGAAGTTCGCTGCCGGTTTTCCAATTAAAAGACGGTGCGGGCACTATCGTTCCTGAAAGAAAAATCCCAATAATCGCCAGGGCCAGTATGACGGTTACCCAGTCTTCATTTAATGTGATTTTTTTGGCTTGTGTTTCTTTCATCAATTAGCAGTTTAATCACCAGGTGTTAACCTTTCAGGTTATTAGTTATTCGAAATTTAACTATTTACTGGTAATACTGCGATTAATTTTACAACCCTTGGATGCTTTTCTTTCTAAGATTACTTTTAGCAGGTATCCGATAGCTGCTCCGCCATTTTGCCACAATACGCTCAAGATCGGCAACGGCTAAAGGTTTAGACAGATAGTCGTCTGCCAGTTGTTCTACAGCTTATTGTTCCAGATGATCAAGTGTGGATGTTCGTATGACTGGGATATGTTGACAAAAGGGTCAAAAACTTAATTTTCTTGCAGATTGATTCTTCTTGCAAAAGTTCCTGAAATTGGTCAAGTATTATCAAATTTGGTGGCTTGGCCTTTAAATTTGTTAAAAGGGCTTGTCCATCGGTGCGCTGTACATCGCAGTTAAGGTCCGTAAGCACAAGCTTGATTATGTCGAAAACATCAGCGTCGTTTTTTAAAACGAGAACGTGTGTGTTTTTCATACTAAAAAGTAGGTGTTGGCTGCTTCTTTAAGGTATTGGTGTATTTAAAGTTGCTCTGAGGCGTGATCGAACGGCCATGTACCATGATTGTTACTTGTTGAGCTTGCGATCAAACTGTTTCTGACCAATCGTTACACTTAGTATCATAAAGCCTCCGCCGTGCGACATGGATATGAATCGGAAAACCCCGCCTTTTCAAAGACCGGGGGGAGCTTTTTTAACCCCCTGGGTTATCACCCAACGAAGGCTTCCGGCTGATCACTCAGTTTTTAAGCTGTTTACCGGGTTATTTAAAGCCGCTTTAATTGTCAGGTAAGATACTGACACAAATCCCACAAGGAGAACTATCATGAAAGCCAGGGCAAACTGACCCCAGCTTATATCGGCTTTAAACGCATACGTTTTAAGCCACTTTTGACAAGCGTACCAGGCAATTGGCACGGAAATAAGGAAAGCAACAATGAGCAACTTGGCGAAGTCGCTATAAAGTAATTGAAGAATACCCGTTACTGAAGCACCCAATACTTTTCGGATACCTATCTCTTTTGTCCGCTGTATAATGGTAAAAGATACAAGTCCGAACAGGCCGAGACAGGCGACAAAAATACCAATGCCGGTAAATAATGCGAAGATTTGTCCGAAATGCTGGTCGGCCTTATACTGTTCGTTAAAGTGTTGATCCAGGAAAAAGTAATTGAATTCGTCGCCGGGGAAGAAAGAGTTCCAGTTGCGTTTGAGGCCTGCTACAGTCGACTGAAGATCGCCGGTTTTTAACTTGACCGACACTGCGCCGTTAATTCCTGGCAATAGCCGGAAAATCAGCGCATCGTAAGCCTCATGAAGTGATTCCTGGTGAAAGTCATCCACTACGCCTATAACGGTATATTGTTTTCCCCAAAACTCAATACGTTTGCCAATAGCTGCCTGTGGATCAGTAAAGCCAAGCTGATGAATGCCGGTTTTGTTGAATACGACATTCTGGTAATCGGTACGGAATGCCTTTGAAAATGGTCGGCCGGCAAGTAATTTTAATTTATAGGCGGGAAGATAATCTTCGTCAACACCAATGATACGATATTGCTTGCTCTCTTCCTGGTTTGCCCCTACAAGGCGGATTCCTCCCGCATTCCAGAAGGGTTTTTGTCCGGGAACCGTGGTTGAAATAGCCACGCTTTTTACTGCGGGCAGTCGTAAACTTTCCTGCTTAAAACTGTTCATAGCCAATTGAAACGAGTCGACCTTGGCAAGCGGCGGATTGATAACCAGCGTTTGATCGATGGTAAGGCCAAGGTTTTGTTTTTGCATATAGCTAAGTTGTCTGTAAACAGTCAGCGAGCCGATCAGTAAAAAAATCGAAGCCGCAAATTGGAACACAACCATGGCCTTACGCAGTATAATGCCTTTAGGCGAAGATGATAACCTTCCTTTTAATATTTGAACCGGCCGGAAGCTTGATAAAACGATTGCCGGGTAAAATCCGGAAAATAACGAACCAAGTATAAATACAATTAAAACAGCTACCAGAAAAGAAGGGGTAACCAGCATTCCAAAAGTTATCTGATATCCTGACAAGCTACTGAATAATGGTAAAGCTGCGGCGATAAGAATCATGGCTGCAACAACGGCAATTGCATTAAGCAACATTGCCTCGATCATAAATTGTGCAAACAGCTGTTTTTTTGCCGACCCCAGAGTTTTACGAACGCCGACTTCTTTTGCGCGGCTGATGCCTTTGGCTGTTGCCAGATTTATATAGTTTATCCAGGCAATAACGATAATGAAAATAGCCGCCGCAGCAAGCAGGTAAATCGATTTTTCGTCACCGTTTGGCTTCATTTCGCCCATTAGGTGCGAGGTAAGATGTATATCCTGTAAGGGCATCAGCGAATAAATGCCGTTTTCGCCTGCGAGTGGCTCAAATGCTTTTTTCACTATTGGCAAGAACTTAGTTTCGACATTTTTTGGATCTGCGCCCGGCTTGAGCAGAAGATATGTCAGGCAGCCATCGACATCCCAGTTATTGTCTAATTCAGCTGCGTCTTTTGGCGGAAATAGCTTTAAAAAACTTGCAAAGGCCTGCAGCATGTCGAATTTCATATGAGTGTTGGATGGAAGATCGCGAAAAACGCCGGTGATCTTTAACGCTACATCTTTATTGATGGTCAGCAGTTTTCCAACCGGGTTGCTGTGTGGAAATAATTTTTCAGAAACGGTTTGGGAAATCACTACTGTATGGGGATCCTGTAACGCCGTTCGCGGGTCTCCATAAAGAAGCGGAAACGAAAATACCTTGAAAAAAGAATTGCTGGCATAGTAATCGTTTTCAATAACGGTCTTTCGATCCTGGTAGCTTGCCAGCACCTGCCCGGCACCAACGAGTTTGACAAAATCTTCTACTTCCGGTACTCCGGCTTTAAATGCCTGTCCGCAGGCGAAGGTGCCATTTGCCCAACTGGTAGACAGTTTCCCATTGTTGTAACGGTCTTGTACAACGCGATAAATGCGCGGCTTATATTGATGGAAATTATCATAGCTCAATTCAAACGAGACATACTGAATAATCAGCAAACCCGCGGCCATACCGATTGCAAGACCCGCAATATTGATGATCGAAAAGGTTTTGTTTTTAACCAAGTTTCTGAAAGCGCTACGGAAGTAGTTTTTAAGCATACTGTGACAATTTTATTTTCGTCGTCTAATAGTATGCCATATTTATAATATGCTATTTATCAAAAAGTTATATCTTTGCAAAAGATTAAAACGTTCGCTAGCGGCCGTTTGTATGTTCGCTTGCGGACGGTGACAGGATGTGAATTCAAGTTTATGTTGGGTAAACGGCTGATGGATCACCAAATGAGGGAGATATAGCTTAAAATGTAATAGCGTATAACCCACAGTAAAATCACGTAGTATCCCGCTTGCCGGAATTAAATCCGATCCGTATTTTTACAAAAGAAAGTTTAGCCTGGCTTTGCAAAACAAACAGGCTATTAAAAGACAAGGCCGTTTTAATCATTCGCTTTTCTTTAGTTGGCGGGCACCACGAAGGATTTATCGAATTTTTATGCGGCCTGAGTCTTTTAAAATTCAACCTGATTGATGTGAAATGTCAAATCAATCAAAATGATGGTTACCGGATTTTACCTGGCGCATTGAATAATTCTTACCGTTAACATCGGGGACATATACCGTGGCCGTTGTGTTCTCCGGGACGGTAACATCCATAGAGAATTTATCGTTTCTAATTTCCCAGTGAACTTTAATTGTTCCATACTGCGTATCAAGGCTTGCCTTGCAATATGTGAGATTACCACCAGGGTGCGGTTTTATAATGATTTTCTTATAACCAGGATTTTCCGGATCGTTGTCAATACCTGCTATAGTGCGATACATCCAGTCGCCAATTGCTCCGTAAGCATAATGGTTAAATGAATTCATGCGACTGGTTTGGAAAGATCCATCAGGCCGTATTCCATCCCATCGTTCCCAAATCGTAGTAGCACCCATTTTTACCGGATATAGCCAGCTTGGGTAAGTATCCTGCAACAGCAAAGTATAGGCAAGATCGTTGTAGCCAAATCGTGTCAAAACATGACAAAGATAGGGCGTTCCCAAAAATCCGGTGGTGAGATGATTACGATATGCGCTGATATTGTCAACCAGGTACTTTACAGCGTTGGGCCGAATGGCTTCAGGTAACATATCAAATTGTAAAGCGAGTACATATGCCGTTTGGGTGTTGCTCATAAGCCTGCCGCTTTTCGTGACATATTCATTATTGTAAGCCGTCTTAATTCTTTGAAGAAGCTGTTCGTACTGGGAAGCATCGGCAGCTTTACCTAATAATTTGGCCGTGTTAACAAGAATTTGGGTAGACTGAGCATAAAAACACTGTGCGATTTCATATTTACTTGTGATGGCGTCCGATCCGTCGTCGTCCGGCGACCGGTAACTCAGCCAGTCGCCGAAGTGATCGCCGCTGTTCCACAAATCATCCTTGCTGTTATGTGTCATGTAATCGACCCACGCTTTCATACTTGGATATTGCTGCTGCAAAACCGATTTATCGCCGAATACGAGATACATATTCCATGGAATGATCGTGGCTGCGTCGGCCCAACCGGCGGATCCTCCGGCACCGTTAAGTACATCGGGAACGACGTGAGTAACTGCTCCGTCCGCGCGCTGCTCTAACGCAAGGTCTTTCATCCATTTGCTGAAAAACTTTTGAACATTAAAATTGAAAGCGGCGGTTTTGAAAAACACTTGCGCGTCGCCTGTCCAGCCGAGCCGCTCGTCACGTTGAGGGCAATCAGTTGGAACATCGAGGAAATTTCCTTTTTGTCCCCATTGAATATTGTGTTGCAACTGATTAAGCATTGGATTGGAGCACTCAAAATAACCGGTCGGTTTCATGTCCGAGTACAAAGCAACAGCGGTAAAATTTTCGGGCGTAAGTTCTCCGGGAAAGCCGTCTATTGCGATATACCGGAAGCCAAAGTAGGTGAAATTCGGCTCAAAACTTTCTTCGCCTTCGCCTTTCAAAATGTAAGTTGCAGTGGCTTTCGCTCCGCGCAGGTTCTCTGTGTAAAAATTACCGTCTTTGTCGAGCACTTCAGCATGCCGGATGGTAACGGTTGTTCCTGCCGCGCCTTTGGCTTTCATTGTCACCCAGCCTACGAGATTCTGTCCGAAGTCGATAACTTTTTCTCCTTTCGGCGTGGTTATTATCTTAACCGGCTTAAATGTCTCGTGCTTAGTGATCGGTTCGCTTTCGGTTGGAATTAGGTTATCATATCCATAGTTTGCCGTTTTAACTGTCGTCCAATTGCCTGTTGTCACTCTTGCGTCAATTGTCTCGCCGCTGTTTATTTCCGCGGAGCGAATCCGGCCGTCTCCGCTTTTCCAGCTTGCGTCAGATGAAATTAGTTCCCGTCGTCCATTAGAGTAGGTTAGTTCAAGTTGACAAAGAAGGGCCAGCTCGGTGCCATAAAAATCTCTTTTTCCCGAGAAACCAAAATTCCCGCGATACCATCCGTCTCCGACGACAATATCGAGTGTGTTGTTTCCTGACTTTAAAAGAGACGTAACATCATATTCCTGGTATTGCAAACGTTTGTTATAGTCTGTCCAGCCCGGCGTTAAATACGCTTTTCCGATACGGTTTCCATTAAGATGACCTTCGTATAGTCCATGACAGGTTACATACAAGCGTGCTGATTTTAACTTGCTATCTGCTTTAAACTCTTTGCGAAAATATTGCGCCGGTTTAGTAAGGCTGTCTTCCTTCAGGCCTGTTTTTATCCATTGCGCCTGCCATTTAACAGGATTTTGGGCGTACGAGTGCAGTGAAATCATAGTCCCCAGAAAAAAGAAAAGTTTAAGTAAGCGATTAACTAAGTTATTCATATTCATTAAGTTGATTGGAACGACTTGCTGTAAATTGACGCTAAAAGAAATTTTTATCAGCTGCTGCCGGGGTATGCAGCATTCGAATTTTATTGCTTATCGTTCGGTTTATAAATTTTTAGGTTAACTCAAATATAAAAGAATTTCATAACGACGTATTGATTGTCAGCGCTAAATCACGAATCTGACAATATTCAGTTTCTTTGAAATGTTTTACCTCGCCAAGCGTCTGACAATAATAAAAGACATAAACATATGACAAACGAATACTTAGCATTGAGCAATTGTTCCGCTGATATCACAAAAGGTGATGAAGAGCGTGAACTGGCCATTTTGTTTCTCGACATAAGGAACTTTACAGGATTGATGGAGTCTCAGCCGCAGCAAGCAGTTATACAGGTGATCCGAAGATTATTCATGACGTTTAACGATATCATAAGAAACCTACATGGCAAAGCGGTAGAAACTGCAGGTGATACTTTATACGCGGTCTTTGGCTTTCAAACTAATTTAAAAGAAGCTGCTAATAATGCGTATCAGGCGGCAAAATCGATGTTTCAAACACTTGGCCTGTTTAATGATGCATACGGACAGCCTTATTTTGGCGGGCCTTTGGAAATCGGTGTTGGCCTGCATACCGGAAAGGTATTTGTTGGAGAATTCAGACTGAATGCACCGGCTTTAACCGTTATGGGATTGCCCGTCAATATTGCCGCCCGGCTGCAGGCTAAAACAAAGGAATTAAATAATAATCTGCTTATTTCCGAAGATGCTTATCGCTTTTTAGAAGCAGAAGAGATGGGGTTTGCCAGTAAGACCATCCATCTCCAGGGAATTTCAATAGATCAGCCGGTTCGCTTGGCAGGAAAGCCCTATACGAATATTGGCTACCTGAATGGATTACGCCAGGAGTTAGATTATTTGCTCGCTATTTCTGGTTAAAGTTTTTACATCTTCGTAGGGATGAATTACGTTTTAGAAACAAGCCGCCTGGTACTTAGGCAGTTCACCCTAGACGACACAAGATTTATTATTGAACTTTTAAATAGTCCTGGCTGGCTGAAGTTTATTGGCGATAGAAGTATAAAAAGCGAAGAACAAGCCCGTCGATATCTGCAGGATGTTCCATTGAAAAGCTATGAAATTAATGGCTATGGGTTATGCATGGTGCAAACGAAAGATGAAGGAATACCTGTCGGGATGTGCGGACTGATCCGGAGGGATAGTTTAGATCACCCGGACATTGGTTTTGCTTTTTTACCGGAATTTCAAGGTAAGGGTTATGCATTTGAAATAGCCGCGGCAGTACTCGGGTATGCAAAGAATACACTGGAGTTATCAGTTGTGCTTGCAATCGTCATTCCGGAGAATGAACGTTCGATCAGGCTGTTAAAAAAACTAGGAATGGCGTTTAGCAGGATGATAGACTTCTCCGATACCGGGGAAGAACTGATGTTGTTTTCCAGTTAACTTTAGCTGCGGCGATGCGATCAGCTCAATAAGCCAAGTAATTCTTCCCGCGATAAACTTTTGAAAAAATTGTCACCCGTTTCGATAAGCTGATCGGCGAGATGCTTTTTTGATTCCTGAAGCTTCATCATCTTCTCTTCAACCGAGTCAGTACAAATAAGCCTGGCAGCGATTACCCTGTTATCCTGGCCGATACGATGTGCTCTGTCTATCGCCTGGTTTTCTACTGCCGGATTCCACCATGGATCCACCAAGTAAACATAATCAGCCGCTGTAAGGTTAAGCCCCGTACCGCCGGCTTTCAAACTGATCAGAAATACGCGTATCTCCGGATCGTTCTGAAACTCACTAACAACCGATTCCCGGTTTTTTGTACTGCCTGTTAGCATGGTGTAAGCGATATCTTTTTTATCGAGTTCCGGAGCAATCAGCTTAAGCATCGAAACAAACTGTGAAAAAACCAGGATCTTATGCTGCTTTTGTTTGCCTACGATCTGTTCCATCAGCGTCTCGATTTTTCCGGAAGCGGCAGTAGTCACTTTATCTCTCGCAGGAAGCTGCGCCGAATTGCAGATCTGCCTGAGCAGTGTAAGTCCTTTAAGTACGTTCATTGAGCTTTTTCTGAGTTCATCGCCGGTAGTTGCGGAGACAAAATCTCTGAATTCCTTTTCATACCCATTGTAGATCTTTCGTTGTTCCTCCTTCATTTTACAATAGAGCACAATCTCGGTCTTTTCAGGAAGCTGACTGTCAACTTCCTCCTTAGTACGGCGTAAAATAAAAGGACGTATTCTTGCCTGCAGTTCGGCAGCCCGCAGTTTATCATCAAATTGATCGATGGGAAGAAAAAAAACGTTTTTGAAATAGTATTTGCTTCCTAAAAGACCAGGACACGCAAATGATAGCTGGCCGTAGATATCGAATGTGTTGTTTTCAAAAGGAGTGCCTGTAATTACGATCCTGTTGCGCGCCCGAAGCAAACGTGCCGCTTTATAACGCTGAGACTCGGGGTTTTTGATGTGCTGGGATTCGTCAAGAAAGATGTAATTGAAAGTAATCCTTTTCAGCAAACTGATGTCGGAAAGCAAAGTTCCGTAAGACGTTAGTATAATCTCGGCCTCCGCAAAATCTTCAGAAGCTTTTACACGACGATCGCCGTAAAAAGTAAGCAGCCGGATAGAGGGCGCAAACTTTTCTATTTCGTGCTGCCAGTTAAAAATTAAGGAGGTTGGCACTACCAGCAGGTTGTTGTTTTGCGATACTTTCGATCGCTGCGAAAGGATGAATGCCAGTATCTGTATAGATTTGCCAAGCCCCATGTCGTCGGCCAAACAACCGCCCAAATTAAAATCGTCTAGAAAATTCAGCCAGTTAAGCCCTTGCTGCTGGTAGGGGCGTAGCTCGCCCTGCAGTCCATCAGGCTGACCGATGTTTTTGATCGAACGGAAATCCATTAACTTATTTCTGAATAATGCTAGTTCAGCGCGTAACGGCTCATCGAGCATTTCCCTGTCGAAAATTTCCTCGATCAGCATGAAATTTGTTTTAGGAATTTGCAGGTTATCGTCGTCCGCGACTTCAGCCAGAGTAAAATAGGATTCAAACTTTTCCATCCATTCGGTGGGAAGAATGCCAAGCGTACCATCGTCAAGCTGGACGTAACGACTCCGGTTTTTTACAGCCCGCTTAATATTTTTCAGTGACGCCTTACGCTTTCCGTAACTCACATCGATTAACGCATTAAACCAATTCTCGCCGCTTAGAACTTTAACGGATATTTTCGCCCTGTTTGCGTTGAGCTTGTTTCCTTCCAGCTCGTTGAATCCGTAAACCGTAATGTCATGTTCGCTCCATTTTTCAAAAGCCTGCAGGAACCATTCTTCCTCAAGAAATCTCTTTTTATGCAGGTAAAAATGCTGAAAGCTGTCCTCAAGTTGCTCACGAAAGAACTCATGTTGTTTTAGAATGAGCGTGATGAAGGCTGTTTCGGCTTCTTTATCCCGTTCAACAAGCGTCTCTTTCCCAAACGGATCAGTAATATAAATCTGCTTATGCGAACGGACAGAAACTTCCATTTCTCCGTACCGCATAACAGGCAGTATTTGCACAAATTCGGCGGAATCTGATAAATAAATAATTTTTTGAGGTTCCTCCCAAAGCCCTTGTTCTTTCAATTTCGCCGATGAGCTTTTTGGTATGAAGCGATAAGTTATTGAAGTAGTTTCTTCAATTTTATTTAGCAGCTGCGCTTTGAAATTTTTGTATTTCGATTGGTGTATAAGCAAAGTTCCCTGTTTCGATGCGAACAGCTCGATAACACGGCATGTTTGCAGGCTGTCGGGCAAATAAAGATCGTCGTCATACCTAACAAAGAAACCAAGTTGGAAGCTTGCATTGGAAAGAGGAAGATGCTCGTCGCCTATTTCTGCTATCGCTTTAATTTCATAAAAAGAGTCTTTTGTATCTACAGCTATTTTTAAACTATCAGAAAATGAATGCAGGCGAATTTTCTGTAAGGCACCAGTTGTTACGTTTTCAGAAATATTGGGTTGATGTAAATAAAAGCCATATCCATATGGATTTTTAACAATTGCTTTCAACGAGGCGATGTCCTGTTGCGACTTTTTCCTGTCGACAGCTGACTGAAACCGGGCTATGGCAGCCAGAAAAGTCAGCATGCCGGGATTTGTTGCAGCAAAGGCCTGCTCTAATGGATCAACTTTCGTTAACGGGTTTTTGATGATTCCGTCCTTTGACAAAGGCCCGCTATAAAGTTCTATAATCAAATGCCGGTAGAATTTATGCTGACGAAGTACGACGATGGTCTGTTGCGCAGTTTCAATATCGCGGTTGGATATCGGAAACTCCTCAAAAATTACCTGTTTTTTTAGTTGTTGTAACGAATCATTGGTGACGCGGATAAGGTGCGGACTGGAAGGCTGGATGTTTAACAAACCATCTTTCAATGAAATGCTGAAATAGCTTTCCAAATCTGTTTCATTTTCCATTCCGTAATCCGCCGCAAATTTGGCCAGTGTTTGCCTGCGCAACTGGTGATCGAAAAATATCCGCAGTTCAGTACGTTTCAGAATGGCATTGGTAACTATAGCCATGTTCGCGCAAAGCTTTCGCTCATCAGAAGACCCGCCGCAATTGCAGGAAAGAGAAAGCTGC
Organism: Hufsiella arboris; assembly: GCF_009834875.1. Lineage (GTDB taxonomy): Bacteria > Bacteroidota > Bacteroidia > Sphingobacteriales > Sphingobacteriaceae > Hufsiella_A > Hufsiella_A arboris. The sequence continues at coordinate 562,974 of NZ_WVHT01000002.1, forward strand.
TGGGCGTGTATTTGTACCGTTACTGTTACCGGGTCAGCCGCGTTTATACTACTTTCAAAAACACCACTATTAATGTCAAGATGCTGTGGTTGTATAAGCGCAATGGCGTCAAGATTCAATAATGTTGCTTTCGCCGTATTAGAAGTGATATGACTATCAGTAATTTCTCCGGGCAGGAATCCTTTAAAAGCAAAATGGTGATAATTTTTTGAGCTAGTTCCAGTCATGCAGCAATACTGCAAACCTAATAAAACGGCCCTGAGTTTTAGATTATTTAAGCACAAAGAACGAAACGTTGCAAGCATTGTGCACCACATTGAAACGATAGTGGAATCGAATGACAGATTGAAAATTTACCATTGTAATAAAACCAGGCTATGAATTTCTTTCTTGATTCTGGCATTTAAAAGTTTTGTAGTTCAATGATTCAGGCTATTTTCAGAGAGGTAACACCCCTTACTAAGCACGATTGTTTTACGGTTTTTTCGCGAAGCAAGGAAAGCTTTAACTTTCCCATACACTATCACGATGCATTGGAGCTAAACCTGATTTTAAATGCCGGCGGTTCCAAAAGGGTAGTAGGAGAACATGAGCAGGTGATTACCGACAATGAACTGGTACTGGTTGGACCTAATGTTATTCATGGATGGATGAATTGCCAGCCGGGTTTTATGAATATAAGTGAAACAACTATTCAGTTTCATCCAGACCTGCTTGGAGATAGTTTCCTAAGAAAAAATCAAATGAGGGCTATTAAACAAATGCTGGAAGATTCACAGGGCGGGATTGCCTTTCCAGAACAAACGATTAGCCGACTGGCTTCCCGAATTATCTCGCTGAAAGAGAAAGATAATTTCGATTCCATTATCGAACTGATCTCGATACTGCACGATTTGGCAGTTGGCCATTATAAAAAACTGTCGGTGAAAACTGAGGCAGCGAAACGAAATACAAACAGTGAACTGATCGAGCAGATATTTGATTTTATGCACAATCATTTTAGGAAAAAGATCACTGTAAATGATGTAGCAGCTGCAGTTAATGTTACACCCGACTACCTGAGCAGGTTTCTGAAAATGAGCACCGGTTTTACTTTTCCGGATAACCTCAATGAAGTGCGGATCGGACACGTTAGTCACATGCTCATCGAAACCACTCATTCAATAGCTGAAATTGCGTATGCCTGTGGATTTAATAACCTGGCCAACTTTAACAAAATTTTTCGAGTTAAAAAAAACTGCACGCCCGGGGAGTTTCGACAGCGCCATAACGGTAATCGGGTTCTTTTCTGATTTTAACGTCATTCTGTTATCTTTATAATCTCTGACAACCAATTATCAGCCTGTATAACTTAAGGGTCAATTATGCGAATCTGGCTTTCCTGTCTTGTTTTATTTATTCTGTTCTCAAAAAACCGGGCAACTGCACAATATTCGTTTCAGCAGATCGATAACAGCGGCGGCTTATCTAACAGCTGCGTAAATAGTATCTGGAAAGATTCAGATAACCTGATATGGTTCGGTACCTGGGATGGCCTCAATTATTACGATGGTTCCAATGTTCATGTATTTAATTATGCTAAGACAGATGCCGGGAAAAATTCAATTGCCAGCAATGTCATTTACGAAATAAAAGAAGACCGGCAGCGTAATATCTGGATAGCTACGGTTGAAGGCGTTTCCCGTTTCAATAAAAATACCGGCGAGTTCAGTAATTATTTTTACAATCCAAAGGCCGCTATATCAAATGGTTATACGATCGCCATCAACCTTCAGGGCGAAGTTTTTGCGGTTCGCCGGAACAGTAACCAGTTATTATTATTGAACCGGCAAAACAACCGCTTTGAAAAGTTTAGTATTAAAGGCCTGGAAAGATCCCTTATTTACAAAATGGTTTTTGATGATCGCGGTAATTTTTGGGTTCTGAAGGATAACGGCTTACTGGAATGCTACAACCGGATTTCAACCGGTTTTAAAAGGAACATGGCTTTCGGTGAAGTGACTGGTATCGATAACCTGATAATTTGTAACCGCAGGATTTTTTATGCAACAAAATCTGAGTTATTCCAGGTTGATGAAAATCATAGCACCAAAAGCGTTTTGAAATTACCGCATGAAGTTCGTGCGATGGCTTACTACCAAAACAATTATATTTTAGCCTGGGCCTCAAAAGGGATCGGAGAGTATAGCAGCGATTTCAAAAAAAGCAGTTTTCTTCCAAAAGAGTATTCGGTTCTGCAGAACGTTCGTATTGCATCGCTGATGAATGATGATGCTATGCTTTGGTTGGGCAGCGATGGCAATGGCGCAATGAAAGTAGCCAGGCGGGAAAATTATTTCGGTCTGATGAATAAGCAATCGAACGGGCAGTCGTTTCATGTTCCGGTTCGGGCATTTTGCAATGTAAACAACGATTTGTGGGTTGGAACAAAGGGAAATGGAATTGTTACGATCAAGAATCTCGGCACACAGCACGCAACATTTTCAACGATTAAATCCTTTAAAACGGATGTCGACCTGCTTGATAACTGCGTTTACTCGATAAAAAAAGGAAATGATGGCCTGGTTTACATCGGATCCGATGCACCTGGAGTAACACTTTACGATACGATCAAAAATCGTTTCATTAAATGGCAGGACATTCCTGAAAGTAAAAATTACGATGCGTTTGGGTCCGTGCACTGTGTTTTAACAGACGCCGATGGATCAGTGTGGATGGGGCTAAACGACGGCGGCCTTGTTCATCTGGCTCTTAAAATTGATGGAAATCGGAAGGTTCATATTAAAAGTCTCGAGCAGTTTAAATACACCGGCGATAGCAGGGGACCGGGGAGCAATGTTATTTACAGCCTGGCGGCTGGAAGCGACGGTATTATTTGGGTAGGCTGCCGCTACGGCGGATTGAGTCGCTTTGATAAAAGCAGTAAAAGGTTTACAACCATCAAGGCTTTTTCGTATGATCAAAGCCTTTCAAACAACGACGTATTATCTTTATATCTTGATCAAAGCAACAGGCTTTGGGTTGGCACAAGTTTCGGCTTGAACTGGGTTAATGAGGCTGACGCGTCCAAATTGGCAAGACCTGTTTTCAAGCAACTTAATACGTATAACGGACTTCCAAATAACACCATACATGCGATCGAAGAAGACCGGGCTAAAAATATCTGGATCAGTACCAATAAAGGGCTGGCACGCGTAAATCCTTCAAACCGTAAGATCGTTCAATTCAAATTATCTGATGGTTTGCAAAGCGACGAATTCAGCGATAATGCTTCCTGGGTCGATATTTCCGGCAGGATCTTTTTCGGAGGAATTTATGGCTTTAATTATTTTCTGCCCCAGGATGTTCATATCAGTACGGAAAAACCAAGGCTCCTGATCACTGATCTTCAGTTTGCAGGGAAATCTGCCAGCGAAAAAGGCCTCCAGGTCTTATCGGAAAACGGGCCGGTTATCAGCCAGCACTACGACCTTAATCCACAGAACAATTACTTCGAGTTAAATATAAGGCCGATAACTTACATTCACTCACAGAAATGCCAGTACGCTTATTACCTCGAAGGAAATGATAAGGATTGGCACTTTATCGGCAATGATGAAAAGATCATCTATAACAATCTTTCGCCCGGAAATTATACTCTTAGAATAAAATGGTCGAATGGCGAAGGAGCCTGGACGAAAGATGTTCAGATATTCACTATTACTGTAAAGCAATTTTTCTGGCTTACGCCCTTTGCATTCGCGATTTACATACTGTTTTTAGGAGCCGCAGGTTATTTATATTACCGTTACCGCCGGAATAAATTCCTTATCACGCACGAACTGAAAATGGAACACCTGCTCCGTGAAAAGGAAGAAAATCTCCACCAGGAGCAGCTTAATTTTTTTACTAATATCGCGCACGAACTTCAAACCCCGTTAACGCTTATTTTGGGTTCATTGGAACGATATTTATACAAGAACAAGACTTCCGTTCAGGCTAAAACCGATTACTTTTTGACTACCGTTAAACAGGAAGCTTCGCGATTACATTACCTTGTTTTGCAGCTTCTCGAATTTCGAAAAGCAGAATCAGGTTTTCTGAAAAATCATTATTCACACCTGGATATTTCCGCGCTTACTGCCAATATATCAGGCCTTTTCAAACCGCTGGCACAACCGAAACAATTAAATTTTTCTACACAAATCGATTTGAGTATCAATTTGTGGATTGATAAAGACAAAATTGAAAAAGTACTTTACAACCTGCTTTCAAACGCTTTTAAGCATTCTCCGGCCGGCGAATCTGTAGTTGTCTCGGTGAAACAATTGTTGGTTGAAGACCGGATTGAAATAATCGTTGCAAATTCAGGAATTCAGCTAGATGAATCTGACTTGCGAAGGCTCTTCGACCGTTTTTATGTGGTTGAAACCACTCCTGATACTAACAAAGCGAGTTCTGGGATCGGGTTGGCGTTTACCCGGCAACTGGTGCAGTTGATGGATGGAATCATATCAGTAAGCTGTGAAAATAATTGGATTTCGTTCAGGGTATTGCTGCCGCTTACTGTATTTCCGGCAAACCACCAGCTCGTTACTGATATCGGCGATAAAACTGAAAAACCATCTTTCCTTCTTCAGTCGATAACCAATGAGGAAGCAGCAAATAATTCAGTTCCAATAGCTGAGAATAATAAACGGGCCCTAGTTAAAAGCTTCGAACTGGAAGACAGAAAGATGATACTGGTGGTTGAAGATGAGGAAAAAATCCGTTACCTGTTGAAAGATATCCTGAGTGAACAATATATCGTTTATGAAGCTTCTACAGGGAAGGAAGCGCTTGAAATCATCCACAGGATTGTGCCTGATATGATAATCAGCGATGTAATGATGCCCGATCTTGATGGCCTTCAGCTATGCGATATTGTAAAATCAACTCCAGCTACCTGCTACATCCCTTTTGTGATCTTGTCTGCGCGCGGAACCATTGAACAGAAAACGGAAGGTTACGAAAGCGGCGCTGACGCTTATATTCCAAAACCGTTTCAAACAGAACACCTGCTGGTACGCGTTCAAAAATTATTGGAGTATCGCGAAAAACTTCATGCTGTATTCGCCGAAAATAGTATTTCTTCGCACCAGCTTGCCGAAGAAGATATTAATGAAAGCGATAAACATTTCATCGATAAAGTAGTAGCGCTTATCGAAGAGAATATCAACGAAGAACTTGATGGCGCGTTTCTTGAAAATGCAATGAACCTAAGCAGAATGCAGCTTTACAGGAAGATAAAAACCTTATCTAATATGACTCCGACCGAGCTGATCCGGCATGTAAGGTTGCAAAAGAGTGCTATGTTACTCAAAACTTCCGATCTCACCGTTTCTGAAATATTCTATCGCACAGGATTTAATAACAAAACATACTTTTTCCGGGAATTCAAAAAGGTTTACAACTGTTCACCGAATGCATACCGGGCGGCGCACCGTTTGCCGGCTCTCAATTAAAGTCGCACTTTGACTTTAGCATAGTGAATGGTTAAGATAGTATACGTTTTCGAGTAAACTGGCTGATATTATTGTCGGAAATAATTCCGTTGAAAAACGGGACAGATTTTAGTTGATATAGTCCTCTGCTGTTGCCTGATTAACATTGCTATGAGAAAATTAAAACTTCTTTACCTGTTTTTATTGCTTGGCCCGATTCAATTTGTTTGTGCACAAACTCAGATCGCATCACTTAAAAAGCTTGCCGAAGCAAAAAAACTGAATGTAATTTTCATCCTTACGGACGATCACCGTTATGATTTCATTGGTTTTACCAATAAAATTTCCTGGTTAAAAACACCCAACCTGGATCGCATGGCCAAAGAAGGTGCTTATATAAAAAACGCATTTGTTACAACTTCACTTTGTTCTCCAAGCCGCGCTTCGATTTTAACGGGCGAGTATTCCCACGTTCATACGATCGTTGATAATATTTCACCCGAACCGGCCAACCTGGTGTTCTTTCCCCAATATCTTCAGAAAGCCGGTTATCAAACCAGTTTCTTCGGAAAATGGCATATGGGTGAAGACGATGACCGCCCGAGAAAGGGATTCGACCATTGGGAAAGTTTCCTGGGGCAGGGAGTTTACTGGAATCCGCAATTGAATATCGACGGCAAACGCATTCAATACAAGGATTCAACGTATATCACGGATTTGTTAACCGATCATGCTGTAAGCTGGCTGGAAAAAAGGGACAAGAAGAAACCTTTCTTTTTATACCTGTCGCATAAAGCCGTTCATGCGCCTGTAGAACCTGCAAAACGATTTGCAGGGATGTACAAGAACAAGCCGTATCTATTACCGTCTACTTATTATCAAACGCTTACCGACGAATATAAATCACTCGGATGGCCTGAATGGGTGAAACAGCAACGTTATAGCTGGCATGGCGTTGATTATGCCTATCATTCCCATAAGCCGATCGAGCAATACGTTCAAAATTACTGCGAAACGCTGATGGCCGTCGACGAGAGTGTTGGAAGGGTTTTGGATTACCTGAAACAGAATAATCTTGATCAAAACACCATGGTTATTTACATGGGGGATAACGGTTTCAGCTGGGGCGAACATGGATTAATTGATAAACGTCATTTCTACGAAGAATCAGTAAAGGTCCCTTTCCTGGTGTATTGTCCGGCCTTGTTTAAGGGTGGAGAAACGGTCACTAAAATGATTCAGAACGTCGACGTTGCCCCAACAATTCTGGAATGCGCGGGCCTTCAAAAACCTGGTTACATGCCTGGCCAGTCGTTTATTCCGTTGTTGCAGAATAAGGAAGTTAAATGGCGCGATAAAATTTTCTACGAATATTACTGGGAATACGATTTCCCGATGACACCAACGATTTACGGCGTGCGGACGGATAAGTACAAATACATCCGCAGCTGGGGAACCTGGGATACGCATGAACTGTACGACCTGGAAAAGGATCCCGAAGAAATGCATAACCTGATCGCAGACCCAAAATATGCCGAATTGGAAAAACAGTTAACAGGCGATCTTTTTGATTGGCTGGAGAAAACTAAAGGAATGCAGATTCCGCTCAAACGAACCATCAAACAGCCATCGGGCGATTACAGGCATCCCAACCAATACTAATTATGAGTAACCGAAGAGATTTTCTAAAGAAGGCTGGCTTTGTTGCCGCCGTTTCCGGATTACAGCAAGCGTTGCCTTTTAACACGCTGGCAGCCGAAGCGAAAACTGCCGGAGAGCCGGAAGTAAAAGCGTCATCAGATTATGCTGTTGTTGAAACCACTGACGGCAAAATTCGCGGCTATTCAAAAAATGGTGTATTTACTTTTAAAGGAATTCCATACGGAGAATCGACGGCTGGCAAAAACAGGTTCATGCCGCCGGTGAAAAAGCAAAGCTGGGATGGCGTAAAAGATGCGCTGGTGTACGGCCCTATCTGCCCGCAAAAAGCAAATGATGGCTGGTTAGCACAGGAATACGGATTTCTTTATCAATGGATCGACGGGTATCAAAACGAAGATTGCCTTCGGTTAAATGTCTGGTCGCCAAAAATTAATGATGGTAAGAAAAGGCCTGTCATGTTCTGGATACATGGCGGTGGATTTTTCGCCGGATCAAGCCAGGAACATCCATCGTACGAAGGTGAAAATTTGAGCCGGAAAGGCGATGTCGTCGTTGTTTCGGTGAATCACAGGCTTAATATTTTTGGATTCTTTGATTTGTCGCAATACGGTTCTCAATATAAATATTCAGGTAATGTTGGTATGCTCGACCTCGTTGCCGCGTTAGAATGGGTGCGAGACAACATTGGTCGCTTTGGCGGAGATAAAAACAACGTCACCATTTTCGGGCAGTCCGGCGGCGGCGCAAAAGTTATTACACTGATGGCGATGCCCTCCGCAAAAGGCCTGTTTCATAAAGCGATCTCGCAAAGCAATTCCATCGTGCAGGTTTCGGTTCCCGAATATTCGCAAAGGATAACTAAACAGGTTTTGCTGGAGCTGGGACTGAACGAGAATAATATTGCTGCTCTTCACGACCTTGAAACTTCACGTTTACTTTCAGCTATCGCAGCCGCTGACAAAAAATTGGGAAGCAAAGTTCCGAAAGGGGTTGGCCGGGCGGGTTTGCAGCCAGTTGTTGATGGTGAAGTTTTGCCCGCCCATCCCTTTGATCCGGTCGCGCCGCCATTGTCGTCGGATATGCCATTTATGGTAGGAACAACTCGAAATGAAGCTTCCGCAAGTATTAATAATCCTGCTGCAGAAAACCTGGATGAAGGTGGATTGAAAAAACAGGTCAACGACCGGTTTGGCAAATCGGGCGACGAGATTTATAAGGTTTTGCGAAAGGTTCATCGGCAGGCAAAGCCGGTTGAAATTCTATCATTCATTAGCGCTCAGAATTCAATGGCTTATTTGCAGGCAGAACGCAAATCCGCGCAACAAGCGCCGGTTTATTTATATCGTTTCGATTGGAAGACACCGGTCTTAGACGGCCGCCCGAGGTCATTCCATTGTAGTGAAATTCCATTTGCCTTTGCAAACACCAGCAAGGCCGAAAACTATACCGGGAACAGCGACGACGCTCAGAAATTGGCAGCAAAAGTTTCGCAGGCATGGATCAATTTTGCCCGTTCCGGAGATCCGAATCATACAGGCTTACCTGATTGGCCAGACTTTAAAGATCAGAAAGGAGCGATGATGGTCTTCGATGACCAATGCAAGGTGTCGATCGATCCTGATCACGAAGCGCGATTAATTCTTCAACGCGTTTTCTACAACAAAGACATTTGATCCACACACTTAGAACTTTAATAGCTACTAGATGAAAAAAAGCATCATTATCACTTCGTTATTGCTTTGTTTACAGGTAAATCTTTTCGCGCAAATCCAAAAAGTAACCTTACTCAATCTCAAACCTTCTACATTTAAAAAGGCTGAGTTTGATATTAAATTAATCGCCGAATGGGTTAATCCATACCTGCAGGAAGATGTATCACTCGATATGCTTATAACTTCTCCATCCGGCAAAAAACTCTTGCTGCCCTGCTATTATGAGAACGGGAAGAGCGGTAAGATGTCATTGTGGAAGGCACGTTTTGCGCCGCAGGAATCAGGCACATATCGATACACCATTAAGCTTTTCAAGTCGGGAAAGAATGTTTCTACTACTAAGCCGGCTGCGTTCACAGCATTCCAAAATAATGGAAAAGGATTTCTGCATGTAAAGAACAACTGGATCATGCAGTTTGATAACGGAGCACCGTTCAGGGGGATCGGTGAAAATATTTGCTGGGAATCACGGGCGAATGATGACTCAAGGTTTTACAAGGAGCTGCACGAAAATCCCAAATACAATTATGAATACATGCTTCGCTCGCTGGCAGATCATGGCGGCAATTTTTACCGCACATGGATCTGTTCATGGAACCTGCCGCTGGATTGGAAAAGTGGGATCAACAATAATCGCTATACAAACTCAGACGAATATTTCAATCCAAGCGCCATACAACGGCTGGAGCGTGTCATGAAACTTTCGGATTCGCTGGGTGTGTACACCATGCTCACGTTAGGTCCAGGCGCTTATCTCGAAAAGGACGGCGGAAATGTAAAATCTGCGGCTGATTTTTTTGTAAAGCCAGAGGCAAAAGCCCGTTATAAAAACCGGCTTCGCTATATCATTGCACGCTGGGGTTATAATACCTGCATCGCTAACTGGGAGCTTTTTAACGAAATCGATAACGTTCAGTTTGGTGATAAGGATAATCCGATCGACGCTTCGGTGATTGTAAAATGGCATGATGAAATGAGCACTTATATAAAGTCGATCGATCCATACAAACATCCTGTTACAACCAGTATTTCACATCGCGATTTAGCCGGTCTGAATTCACTTTCAAATATCGACATCAATCAGAAACATATTTACAAAAACACTGATATCATCCCGGAAACGATAGTTAAATACGAAACGGAATTTAAAAAGCCGTACGTAATCGGCGAGTACGGATTTGAATGGGACTGGTCGAAGAATTTCGATGATTTTGCCAGCGACATGGACCGTGACTTCAAAAAGGGATTATGGTACGGTCTGTTTTCTCCGACGCCGGTTCTCCCGATGACATGGTGGTGGGAATATTTTGACAACCGTAAAACAGATGTTTACATTAAAAAAGTCAGGACTATTTATGACCAGATGATCAGCGCAGGTGAAGGAAATTTCAAAACTGTAAAAGTACAAACCTCTAATCCAGGTGTACGCGTAATGGCAGTAGAATGTGGTAAGAAAATTTTTATTTACGTATTAAACAATTCATCAGAAAAACAGGATGTAATCATTTTCATTCCGCGGCCAACGACGTCTCCCAAAGTTTTTGATTGTGAAAAAGGCACTTATCAAACTGTTCAGTCAACTGATAAAAACATCGCTTTGAAAGCGATTGGTCAGAACGCTGAAATCATAATTGTTGCAGATTAAAACTTCTTTAAATTTTGAAACCGGGAAAACATCAGGGTTGGATAAAAAAGTGCCATACCTGCTTTTAAACGCGGTTTTACTTCCCGTTTTTAACATACTAAACGGTTAAAATACTATTAATATCGGGGCTCATAGCCGGGGTATCTTTGGTTAAATCAATTATAGAATTTAATAACCAAACTATCTTTTATGGGCAGAATTATTTACACGTTAGCAATGTGTATTTCGCTGGTTTGCTGCAGCTATTTAAGCTTGCAGGCGCAGGACCGGCGAATCACCGGGGTAGTTACCGATCAGCAGGGTGTGACCTTGCCGGGTGTATCGGTAACAGTGAAAGGAACACAAACCAAGACATCAACAGATGGAAAAGGTGTTTTTAATATCAGTGTTTCCGGAGAAAAACCGACGCTGGTATTTTCTTACGTCGGCATGCAAACCCGCGAGCTTGAAGTAGGCTCAAAACCCTCCATCCAGGTATCCATGCAAACTACTTCAAAGGACCTTAATGAGGTTGTTGTTGTAGGTTACGGAACAGTTAAAAAGGGCGATCTTACGGGTTCTGTCGCTTCTATTAAGGGAAGCGAACTGAATCGTACGCCGGCTGCATCTGTCGATCAACTTTTACAGGGCAAGATCGCCGGTGTGCAGGTGACAACTTCAGGCGGTCAACCCGGTTCGGGAGCTACCATTCGTATCCGTGGTGCGAGTTCTTTAAACGGATCGAAAGATCCTTTGGTAGTTGTTGATGGCTATCCATGGGGTGACGCCGGAAATCTAAAGCAAATCAATCCCGAAGATATCGAATCTGTAGAAGTGCTGAAAGATGCTTCTTCTGCGGCTATCTATGGTTCACGTGGCGCCAATGGCGTGATTGTTATAACTACGAGAAAAGGTCGCGTCGGGCAAAACCGGATTTCTGTAAGCACGCTGGATGGCGTTTCCTATCAATCAGTAAAACCTGATGTTTGGCGCGACCCGGTTGAAGAAGCGACCTATGCCAATGAAGCTGCAAAAACAGGCGGAGCAATTCCTACAGACATTCCTTATATCGGAATCTCACGCCCGGTTGGAACAGGATACGTTTATTATCCTTCGATTGCCGAATTGCGCGGACTCGATCCAAACAAACCGCAATGGCCCACCAATACAAACTGGGTCGACCTGGTTTACCGCAATCCCTTAACCCAAAGCTATACCGTTACTGCAGATGGCGGTAACGATAAAACCAAATACGCCATCTCCGGGAATTACTATAATGAACAGGGTATGGTGATCAAGAACTATTACGACAAGTACACGAGCCGTTTAAACCTCGATCAGAAACTGTCAGAATCGGTAACTGTCGGAACGAACGCGATCCTGGCGGTAACTAAAAATAACGGAAGCGGACTGGGTGTGGGCCGCTCGGTGATATTCCCGGTTTACGATGAAAACGGAAATTATTTCCGTACATCCAGTACCGATTATGGTAACCCGATCGCCCTGTCAAATCAGTTACTTAACACAACGAAAACGCTGGACATGCTGGGCAACATTTATATCGGCGCGAAGTTTACCAGCTGGCTTTCATTCCGTTCAAACCTGAATTATAAGTTTGGTAATTCAGTGCAGGATCAGTACGACCCGATTGCCAGTACACAGCGGGCGATGGATAACAAAGGAAGTTATGGCTCGATCAATAACGGGAATTATAACGACCTGTTGAGTGAAACATATCTGACTGCAAACAAAAACTTCGGTAAAAACCATTCGCTGAATGCCGTAGCCGGGTTTTCCTACCAGGCGACGAACAATCGTTTCAGCTCATTAACCGGGCAAAACTTCGTGAACGATGTACTGACGAATGAAAACCTGGCGACAGCTGGTACGATGCTGATCGGCAACAGCCTGCAGCGTTTCGACCTGATGTCTTATTACGGACGCGTGAACTACGCATACAAAAACCGCTACCTGTTGACCTTAACCGGCCGTGCCGATGGCTCGACCAAGTTTGGTGCGAATAACAAATGGGCCTATTTCCCTTCCGGCGCCATTGCCTGGAAAGTGAATGAAGAAGAATTTATGAAGAATGTAAGCTTCATTTCCGAGTTAAAAGTACGTGCCAATTACGGTATTTCCGGAAACCAGGGTATCAGTCCGTACCAAACCCTGGATCGCTTCGGTTCTAATAAATACTTTACCGGCGCAGGTTTTCAGACTGGTTTCGGTCCTGGACTGGCGGGTGCGAATGATGAACAGGGCCGCACAATTGTGGAAGGTTTAGGAAACAACAGCCTGCAATGGGAAACGACCGAGCAGTTTGGTGTTGGGTTAGATTTGGGTCTGATCGATCAGCGGTTTACGCTTACAGCTGATTACTACAATAAAAATACATCCGACCTGCTTCGCCTGAAAACGATATCTCCTTCGGCAGGCTATGATCGCCAGTGGATTAACGACGGCGAGATCAATAATAAAGGATTTGAATTAGGCCTGAATGCGAATATCATCAGCAACGCAAAGTTAAGCTGGAACGTTGGCGGAATATTTACGATGAACCGCAATAAAGTGGTTTCGATGGGTGAGAGTAACCAGGTTCTGATCGGTACGATCTACGAGTCAGTTCGCCAGCAAATATCAACTTATACAGTTGGCCAGCCGATGTTTGCGTTTTATGGATATAAATCAGCCGGAATTATCCAAACCCTGGAAGAAGGCGTAGCCGCCGGCCTTACCGGGGCAGATGCACAACCCGGGGAAATAAAATACATGGACATTTCCGGACCTGACGGTAAACCCGACGGTGTGATCGATTCATATGACAGAACGATCATTGGTAATCCTAACCCGGATTTTATTTACAGCTTTAATACTAACCTCAAATTTAAAGGATTCGACCTGTCGGCACAGCTGTATGGCGTTGAAGGTAACGATGTGTGGGATTTTCAGAAAATGACGCCAAGTCGCCAGCTGCTGAGATGGACGCCGGATAATCCAAGCCAGGAGATTCCTCGCGCGAACGGTTCACGCGGTTACCGCGCATCAGATTTCTTTATCACCGACGGATCGTTTTTAAGAATCCAGAATGTAACGCTTGGCTACAATTTCAAAACCGGGATTATTAAGGGAGTGAAGAGCCTTCGACTTTACTTATCGGGAAATAACCTGTACACGTTCACAAAGTTCAATCCCGGCTACGATCCGGAACTTGGTGAAATGGGAATCAATGGCGGCGCTTATCCCCGCCCGCGAAATATTTCAATCGGTTTGAACCTGGGACTATAATCAATTGTACATCATGAATCACAAGATATTAATTAGCGGCACCTTATTAGCTTCAATTTTACTGGGGAGCTGCGCCAAACTAGAAGAAAAGCCGTACGGCTTGATCAACACAGTTACTTTTTATAAAACCGCGCAGGATGCAGAATCAGCGATCATCTACGCCTATTCCGATCTTCCGGAAGTAGGGTATTATTCCCGTGGATATTACATCGTTACAGAACTGCCAACCGAGGACCTGACCCAAAAAGGCGATGCCGGTGTAGGAAACTTCGAACTGGATGAATTGCGGACGACTTCGACAAATTCCGACCTTGACAACATCTGGACTTACATGTATCGCGGTATTACAAGGGCGAACGCCGTCATAGTGAATGTTCCGCAAATTTCGATGCCTGAAGCAAACAGGAATCAGATAACCGGCGAAGGATATTTCCTTCGGGCACTGCATTATTTTAACCTCGTCAGGATGTTTGGAGAAGTTCCAATACGTCAGGATGTTATCGCCGATGCAACACAGATACCTGTAGCAAAATCGTCCATCAAGGATGTTTATGATCTTATTATCAGCGATTTAAAAAATGCTGAAAATTTAATTACTGTTCCGCGAATCAGCGAAGGCCGTGCTAACAAGGTCGCAGCTCAGGCTTTACTCGCTAAAGTTTATCTTCATCTGGCATCATCGAAAGTTTCAGGATCGCCGGGCTATGAATTTGTAAGTAATGCCGACGAAATGTATGCACAGGCAAAAGCTTATGCATCAAAAGTTATCGATGGACAGAGTACATTTACGTTCACCCAAAGTCTGCCAGATATCTGGAATACAGAAATTTATAAAAAGGCAGCCACCTCTGAGCATATTTTCGACGCGGCGGTTGATCGTAACGGCGATCGTGAAGGAAGCTTTTCCAAATTGCCAAACATGTTTTTACCTGCTGATCGCCCGATGACGATCCTGTACGACCAGGCAAATCCCGGTAGCAATAAAATCGATATTGGACAAGGGTGGGCGCATTTTCGCACCGAATCGGCTATTTATAACGCCTACGCTTCAACCGACAAGCGCAAAACACAATTGATCGTGTCCGAATACACAAACGGCACGAGCAAATATGTCCTGGATATAACGAGCAGCGCGCGTCCCTTTACGAGGAAATTCATCGATCCGCTGCGAATTGGTGATGCGAGCAGCTGTAACTCGCCAATCCTGAGATACTCTGATATTCTTCTTGTTTTCGCTGAAGCGGAAGGACCGACGCCTGCTGGTTATGCAGCCATTCAAAAAGTAAGAGATAGAGCTGGTTTAGGTGCACTCAATCCGTCATTAAGCGTGCAGGCTTTCCGCGATGCCGTTGTTGAAGAGCGATCATTTGAACTCGCGTTCGAAGGAAACCGGCTGTTCGATCTTCGACGCACGAAAACTATGGAGAAAGTGCTTCACGACAAGTATGGGAAAACCATTACCAGCGGCGCTTATTTCTTCCCGATACCGCAACGTGAAATTGATACAAACCCATTAATGAAACCTTAAGATTAACCAGAAATGAAATCTATAATTAACTATATCCCTGTTTTATTTCTCGCTTTGTTTTTGATGGCGGGTTGTAAAAAAGATCCATACGATGGTGTAACCAGCAACGAAAAATCCATCGAAGCATATACTCTCGGAGGCGGACTCGTGCAGGTTGGACCGGCGGTGATCGACAGAACTGCGGGAACGGTACAAGTGCGGGTGTTAATGCAGGCAAATACCGATCTGTCAAAAGTTGCAGGTAATGTGATCAGCTCTTATAAATCAACCGTTGAACCCGTTTCTGGCTCGACCGTGAATTTCAAGGCTGGAAATAACAAATCAACCTATACCGTTACGGCAGAGTCGGGAGAAAGCCGGCAATGGACGGTTGAACTGATTCCTTTCACCGAAACCCTGATCGGTTCTTACAGCATTCAAAATCTTACCGTTTTTGGTGGTACCGGACCGGAGTACGGAGGTGGCTCAGTATTTAAGCTAAGCGATAAGGGTGGTTGGCCAGTTAGCGCGGAGCCATCAACTGAACTGGACAATAAGCTAACCTTCACTTTTACAGGTGTAACGGCCGATGGAAGTACGTATGGCGATATAGTGAATGACGCCGGCGCCGACGGTAAATATGCCAATTTCCTATACAGCGCTAAAAATTCAATATTCGACGTAAATAAATTTTATCGCGCGATTCCAACAGGAACCGGAAAGTGGGAGCGAAATTATACCGCCAATACCATCACCTTCACTTTTGCCGATGGCAAGAAAGTGGTTGGCACCTTTTTGGGCGCCGGAACCGAAAGCCTCGGCAATGGTAACAACAAAACTATCACCGATAATTCCTTTGCATTTACTTTGAGTTCAGCAGATGATTGGGGTAATATTTATTCGGATTACGATAAGATCGTCAGTCGTCCGCGTAAATTTTGGATTGATGTTAAGAAACAATAGTCCCGTTGCAATTAGCGCTTTGGTTTGTTAACCGGGGCGCTTTTGCTTTCTTAATTAGTACATTTATGATCAAGTCTATGTTAATACCTTCATTACTTGTCGTGCTGCTTTTTTCGGATTGCAGTAAGAGCAGTAAAACCAGCGGAGACGATAAACCCGTTACGCCGCCTAAAGAAACACCAAATACGCCTTTTAAAACCTTAAATTATCTGTATAGCATTTCTGGCGAGAAGACATTGTCAGGCATTCATAACCGCGAACCAAATGCCACGCCCGCCCGGTGGACTGACGAGATATATAACACTACCGGTAAATATCCGGCACTTTGGAGCGGAGACTTTTTATTCCAGGCCGAAAATATCAACAATCGGCAAATCATGGTTAATGAAGCGGTTACTCAATGGAAGAAAGGTGCGGTCATTAATATTATGTGGCATGCCTGCAACCCTGCTTTATCTCAGCCCTGTGGCTGGGACGATGGAAAAGGCGTTCTAAGCTCATTAACTGACCAGCAATTTACCGAATTGACCACCGACGGAACCGCCATTAACGCCAAATGGAAGGGTATGATGGATGAAGTTTGCCTGTATTTGCAGCAGTTAAAAGACAAGGGAGTAGAAGTATTGTGGCGCCCGATGCACGAAATGAACCAGGGAAAATTCTGGTGGGCCGGCCGCCCGGGCGCAAGCGGAACGGTTAAGCTTTGGAAACTGACGCACGATTATATGGTGAAAACCAAAGGATTGACGAACCTGATCTGGGTTTGGGATGTGCAGGATTTCAGTACTTTAAGCAATGATGTTAAAAGTTACTATCCTGGTGATGATTACTACGATGTGGCTGCGCTGGATGTTTACGATGGCAGCGGATTCACACAGGCTAAATATATGGCAATGGTTAATATTGCCGGAAAAAAGCCGATCGCGATTGGCGAGTGCGACAAACTTCCTACCGAGGAAGAACTTACTTATCAGCCAAAGTGGACGTTCTTCATGAGCTGGTCGGAGTTGGTGTTTGAAAAGAATACTAAAGAACAGCTTATCAAGCTTTACGGGTCTCCGAAGGTACAATCGCTGGATAAAATGCCTGGCTGGTGATGAGCTCTAACGAGCACAAACATTCTGCCGGTCAAAACTTTTTTATCAGTTCAATATAACTAATAAGCCGGAGGTAGGATTGCAACGGAATAGATCATTTATTTCGGAAAGCTAAGCCTCCGGTTTTTTCTTCTTTTTTAAAGCCTGACTATCAGAATCGTCGAATAATATTTCGTCTTCACAAACCGGGCAGGTGAATACTAGCTGCTTAAGCGGACTGTTAACAGCATTAACAAAAACGTCATCTGGAATTTCGATAATGCCATCGTGTTCAGGGCAAACAATTTTCATAGAATTAATAATTGGTTTTTATATAATGAAGTGTGGCATCGATTTGTTTGGGAAACATTCGTTTTTGTACTGGCTACCAGTTGCTTCTGTCGAGTTATGTTTAGGGCTTCACTAGAAAATCCCGACCGATTAAGCAATCAAATTTTTCGGTTTTAAAAAAACTATCTCTGTGTTTATAAGTAACTGCTATTTAATAGGTTGATGAGGTTCAGCTACCTTCAATTCTGATTTTAGCAGATCCTGCGTAATCGAACGGGTGTAAGTTCTGATCTCTTCCTGGAACTCATTTACAGAAGCTCCAGACCGTATTTCTTCCAGCCTTTTTTCCCAGCTGCCGGTCAGTTCGGCCTGTGCAATGCGTTGGTCTTTTACGATGTTATAAACGGCCAGGCCTGTATCAGTTGGCAGCAGACTTTTCTTCTCACGCTTTATATAATCGCGTTTGATCAATGTTTCAATGATTGCTGCGCGGGTTGCTGGCGTACCCAGGCCACTGTCTTTCATGGCGTAACGAAGCTCATCATCTTCAATTTCTTTGCCGGCGGTTTCTAAAGCTTTTAACAGTGTAGCTTCGTTATACAAAGCTTTGGGTTTAGTTTGTTTTTCAAGCAAAACTTTGTCGACTACCGGTAGATTTTCATCTCGCTTTACTTTGGGTAATGAGGCGTTTTCTTCATCTTTCTTTTCTTCATCTGCTTCGTTAAAAACAGATCGCCATCCGGCCGAACTGATCACTGTACCGCTTGCGGTAAATGTTGATCCGGATTCAATGGTAATTTTTGTGATCTCTTTTATACACTCCTGGTGAAAAGACTCGAGCATTCGCCCAACGACGAGATTAAACATTGCCTGCCTGTCGCCGGACAGCTGATAAGCCGGTTCTCCGGTTGGTAGGATTGCATGGTGATCGGTCACTTTAGCAGCGTTAACACTTCGTTTGCCAAGCTTGTGACCAGTTAGAAAGGTTGCCTGTTTACCAAATTCCGGATGATCTTTATATTTTGAGATCAACTCCGGAATTCCTGCAAAAACATCGTCGCCGATATAACGGCTGCCAGTCCGCGGATAGGTGATCAGTTTGCCTTCATACAGGTTTTGTAAAATACCTAAAGTTTGCTCTGCTGTGAAGCCCATTTTTTTGTTGGCTTCCTGCTGTAAGCTGCTCAGGTCGTGCAAAAGCGGTGGCGGCTCTTTACGTGGCTTGGCTTCTACGGAAGTAATGTGTCCTCCATTTGGAAAACCGGAAGCTATATCTTCAACTTTTTCCAGGATAGTTTCAGCGTCTTCCTTCGTTTTATAGCTCTTAGCTGAAATCGCTTTGAATACCTGGCCATCCTTGTCAAGCTGTATGCTAACCTGGTAGTATTGCTGCGGAACGAAATTCTTGTTTTCAAGATATCTGGCACAGATCATCGCAAGGGTAGGCGTTTGCACTCGTCCCAACGACAAAACGCTGCGATTTCCACAGGATATGCTTAAAGCTTGTGTGGCGTTCATTCCAACCAGCCAGTCGGACTGCGACCTACAGTGTGCAGAGTTAAACAGCGTGTCATATTCAGTACCTGGTTTCAGGTTACGAAAACCATTTTTTATGGCTTCATCTGTTTGGGAAGATATCCATAGCCGTTTAAAAGGCTTCTTGCATTTGAGATAGTAATAAATATAACGGAAGATCAGTTCTCCCTCGCGACCCGCATCCGTTGCTACGATGATTTCCGTTGCTTCGTCAAACAAGCGTTGAATAATATCGAGTTGTTTTCGTACTGCCGGATCCTCAACTATGCCGTCTTTCGTTTTTACTTTCCGCACCGATAACTTGAATTTTTGCGGAAGCATCGGGAGGTTTCGGATATTCCAGCCGTAAAAACCGTATTCCTGCGGAGGAGCGAGCTGCAGTAAATGCCCGAAAGCCCATGTGAAAGTATAGCCCTTGCCTTCCAGGTAACCGTCTTTTTTTGTGTTTGCGCCAAATACACGGGCAATTTCTCTCGCTACGGATGGTTTCTCAGCAATTATAACCTTCATTAACTTTTCACTATCTATGGCTTATGAACCAGCCGGAAAAGTACATAAAGTAAGCTGACGCCGCAACGAATGTTGAAAAGGCGTTGCGAGTTTCCCGTAGCCCGGGGTAAAAATAAACGAATGGGTGGTGAAAAATACCCGGGTTTACTAACCGGAATTAGTTATGGATTATAACCAAATTGCTTGAGCACACTTTCACATTGCCGCCTGATTGAAATCGGAACTTCTCTGTCGATGTAAAGCCGAAATGTAGGATATGTCTTCACAAGTTTGCAAAAATCCAGGATAGCCGAAGTTTTGAAAGGACTATTGCTGGCTTTCTGATTGAACCAGGATTCGTTTTGAGTTTGAACCGACTTGAGTGCTTGCTTGATTTGGTCAAAC
Source organism: Hufsiella arboris (assembly GCF_009834875.1). Taxonomy (GTDB): domain Bacteria; phylum Bacteroidota; class Bacteroidia; order Sphingobacteriales; family Sphingobacteriaceae; genus Hufsiella_A; species Hufsiella_A arboris. Next base: position 582,986 of record NZ_WVHT01000002.1, read on the forward strand.
GTGTCCATATAATCACTGCCGTAAAGTTTGACGCAAGAATTTCTATCTTTCATATTCGCAATTATTTCTGTTATATAAACCACGAAATATAGAACAAGTTTGTGTTTTAATTGAAAAGTTTAAAGGCCTTGTATAGCAGATCGTGTAAATTGCACAACGTTTGGTGTCGTTTTTTGAGGAAATGTTAATGTGAATGGGCGTGTTGCTCGAAAATCAGTTCATTGATTTTAGATGCTTTCACAATTAAAAAAAGCCCGTGCGAAAAATCGCCGGGCCTGGCACTGTAAAATAAGTTTATTACGCGATCGACGGATTCTTAACATATTCCGCCCAAAGTTCGTCGAGCGTTTTGCCGGTTTGTTGTTTCCAGACGTTATCAGTATAGGTGTGGTCGCGGAGCTTTGAATCAACGGTTTTAACGATTCCCGGTTTCACTTTTTGTTCCATCCAGGTGAAAAACCTTGCGGTTATCCGGTAGCTGTTTTCATATGATTGCCCCTGTTTGAGATCTGGTAACTTCCAACCGGCACCAGCGTTATCAACGCCAAATTTACTTCGCGCAAAGTCGGCAATACCTTCGGTGAGCCAACCCGGACCAACGCTTTCACCATAATTTTGTACAATATGCATTACCTCGTGCGTAACAACATCAATGTCGCCCGGATGCTTCTTTAACCATTCTGAACTGAACACAACTTGTCCATCATCGGTAGCGGCTACACCTTTATATGCCGTGTCGACAAAGAATACGACCTTTTTCAGCGTCTTTGGGTTATATTCTTTGGCTAATTTCGGATATACAGTAAAAAAGGTTTCGGTTAATCTTTTTTTCAGTTGAGGATCGAGTTCCGTGTAATTGCTTTTAAACGTAAGCGTATAGCCCGTGCGCGTTATTGATTCCTGAGCTTTCAGACTGAATGAGAGCAGAAGAAGACAGGAGAAGCTTAATGGTAAGAATTTCATTTTATAAGTTTTGTTTGAAAAAATCGATGGAAGTTGATCCTCCACAGCTTTACAAACTTAATTATATCCCGGGTTCTGAGCCAGGCTAGGATCTAAATTTCACTATTATTCTCAAATTGGATTCCTTACAGTCGCTAACGTTTTTAATCAAAAAAAAATTTAATTTACAACCTCGCTTTGTTCGAACCAACTAACCAATATTTTATAATGCTAAGAAGACACTTTCTCAAACTTTCAGGTACCGCTGCCGCTGCGGTTTTGCTGAGTGACCTGGTTTATGCTGTTTCACCTCGAAAAACGGTAATTAATGAACCCGACGAAGTTTGGGCACAATCAGGCGGGGAGTGGTTCAGGTTAAATAAAGACGGCGTATCCGGGTTTAAATATGGAGACATAGAAGTCACCTTAAAAACGAATGGCGATGCCGTGGGCGTGTATGTTGTTTCTCCAACCAAACAGCTTAACACGGTCCGTTTAAAATGGGGGCACAAAATGGCTGCGAGGTCCATATTTTTGGGGGATCACTGGGAACGTTCTTATGGCGATCTGCGGTGGAAAAAAAAGTTCGCCGGCGTAAAAAATCCATGGTATGTTATTATCCATGATAAAAAAACAACGGCGTGTTTCGGCGTAAGGACAGGAGCGAACAGCATCTGCTGGTGGGAGTTAACTAATGGAGGCCTGCAGCTAACGCTGGATACACAGTCGGGCGGAAATGGCGTGTTGTTAGGAAGCCGCCAGTTACATGCGGCGGATATCGTTACGTCTGCAGGATTAGCAGATGAAAACCTGTTTCAAACCGATCACCGTTTTTGTAAGCTAATGTGCGAAAAGCCCCGCTTGCCAAAACAGCCTGTTTATGGTATAAACGATTGGTATTTCGCCTACGGTAAGAACAGTTCAGATCTGATACTGAAAACCACCGCCATGATGAGCGAGTTGGTGACCGACAATACCAATAAACCATTTTCAGTAGTCGACGCCGGCTGGGCGGTTTATTCGCCTCTTGCTCCGGGCGATGGTGCATGGAACGATGATTTTTCGACACCAAATGACAAATTTAAAGATATGCATTTGCTTGCCGACGAGATTAAGAAGTTAGGAATGCGTCCTGGATTGTGGATGCGCCCGCTTTGTGCCCGGCATGATGAAAATCCGGCTTTGCTTGCACCTTCAATCCCCGGAAGAGATAATCCGAAAATGCCAGTTCTTGATCCGACAATCCCCGAGAATATAGAACGCATTAAACATTATTTCGATGTTTATAAGGCCTGGGGATATGAAATGGTAAAACACGACTTCACCACGTTTGATCTCACCGGCCGCTGGGGCTTTCAAATGTCGGAAGGAATCACGTCGCCACAATGGAACTTTCATGACAGAAGCAAAACAAATGCAGAAATTACCTTAATGCTTTACCGTTCAATTCGGGAGGCTGCCGGCGATAGCATGTATATCATTGGTTGCAATACCATGAGTCATCTTAGTGCAGGTTTATTTGAGCTATGCCGGATCGGGGATGATACCAGCGGCAAGGAGTGGGGCCGTACCCGAAAAATGGGCGTGAATACGCTTGCTTTCCGGCTGCCTCAGCATAATGCCTTTTATGCTGCAGACGGCGATTGCGTTGGGCTCACTACTGAGATTTCCTGGGACAGGAATAAACAATGGCTGCAATTACTTTCCGAAAGCAGCGCGCCGCTGTTCGTATCTGCCCAACCCGAGGCAATCGGAGAGGAACAAAAACAAGCTTTGAAAACAGCATTTGCTCAGGCTGCGAAAGTGCAGACTTTAGCGGAACCGCTTGACTGGCTCGAAAACACCGAACCCCGGAAATGGAATTTAAATAACCGTATAGTTGATTTCGACTGGGCGTAAAAAGTAGTGCACTTAGAAAAAAAAGCGCCGGAAGTACCGGCGCCTTGTTTATGGTTTGTAATAAGTTGATAGCGTGTCTAGTACAGCTTCAGTTATTTAAGAGCTACCGGAACTTCCAGGTTTTCCCATAGCAATGCGAAGCCATTAGCGGTAATCTTAAACTTCATACGTTCATTGAACTCTTTTGACTTTACCGGTTTAGCCGTTAACGTCAATACATCTTTGGAAGGATCATCATTTGCCGTTCCATCCATTTTGATTCCCCACATTCCAGTTTGAGAATTTAAAATGAATTTCCACTCATTTTCACCCGGTACCGAAAATAGACTGTATTTTCCTGCAGGTAACGTTTTAGAGCCAATTTTTAATGCTTTACTCGTAGCGAATGTTGTTGATTCATTCGCTCCGGTCCTCCATTCTTTGCCGTATGGCACCAGCTCACCCCATATTTTCCGGCCCTTCACGGCAGGACTTCCATAGGCTATTTTAACTTGAGATCCCGCAACTGTTCCGCTTACACTATCCCGCGGACTTGCAACAGGCTTGTTTTGTGCTAAGGAACTAAAGGAGAAAAAAATTGACGCAATTGCGAGTAAAGCAACTGCTGAAAAATGATTTCTTTTCATAATCGGTTTTGTTTTAAATAAATATAGCTAAAGTTAGTATTAAGAGATTTAGGTTTTTTATATTAACGCTATCGCTGCTATTTGGGTATCTTGATATAAAACGTACTTCCTTCATTTTCCTTACTGTCAAACCAAATATCTCCTCCATGAAGCTCGACAATTGTTTTGATTATCGACATACCAAGTCCGACGCTTTCTTCACCTTGTAAGCCGGGACGGCGGGCACGGGTGAACTTGTCAAACAGGTATGGATGCAGTTCCTCTGGAATGCCGATCCCGTTGTCACTAATAGTTATCTGAACAGATGACCGCTGATCCTGAACGTCGACTTCAATCATCCCATTGGCCGCTGTAAACTTCATCGCGTTCGATATCAGGTTGTTAAATACCTGAATTAATTTCAGGGTGTCTATCTTTACAAAGATTTTTTTGGCAGAGCTGTTAAGTTTAAATTGCTTGGAAATAATGTCAGCCGACTTTTTATAGTTATCAATCACATCGTTTATCGCCCATACCAGGTCAACTCTTTCCTTACGAAGTTCAACTTCGCGAGACTCTAAAAATTCCTGACTTATAAGTTCCCGGATCAGCTGAATATTACGGTTACAAAGATCCTGGATAACTTTAACAGCGTCAAGGATGTTTTTATTTCCGCTTATCTCTGCCTCGCGTTGGATAGAAGACGCCATCATATTCACTACTCCAATCGGCCCTTTCAAGTCATGAGCCAGGATTTCCAATGTGGAGTTTTTACGGGCGTTGATTTTTTCTGCGTAAAAAATATTGTTCTTGAGTACCGTTATGTCCTCAGCAATGCCGGCGATTAGACAAGTTTTATCGTTTTCTGGCAAAGGAAACAAGGTTAGCCGAACGTATTTAAGCGTTCCATCTGCTACAATGATTCTGAATTCAAATTTGCTTTCAATATGAGATTTACATGCGGCATGATACTGTTCATGTACATACGATTTATCTTCAGCGTGGATTAAACCGGCCAGTAACCCAGGACTACCGATAACCGTTTCGGGATTGAAGCCCGTAAGTTTTACTAGCGAAGGATTTAAATATTCAAACCGATTTTTGGAAATATCAAATACAAAATATACATCGTAGGATAAATCGCCGATTTGTTTGAATGTGTTAGAGGTATATTGTTCCATAGTGCCTTAGCAGTGTTCGACAGAATGTTAAAACGCTTTGTTTTCCGGAATGTTTATTATCAGGGTACACATGGAACCTTCGACAAGACATTTGTTGATAAGGATAGAAAAGAAATACTTCTGATATTCATTATCCTATTGAGTTAATAATTTCAATATCTTCATAGCTTATAAGGGAATCGTCGGCTTTTAATAACTTTTCGCATCTATTCAGGCATCGGGCGTACGGCTCGTAAATATCCCGGCTGTTTGCATCCATTCCATCGTGATCCCATAAACCAGCGTGATGCCAGAGTGTTATGTCGTTCCAGTCGGGGCGGTCAATAATAGGATAGAGGCAGGCACCAAGCAGGGGAATTTTTTGACTAAGCGTTTCGATGCATTGTTCTGTAATGAAATTAAGCCATTCCGGCCGATGAACACCAGGATGGCTTGTTTCCGAAATAATCATCGGTTTTTCGTATCTGGAATATGCTTCCTCCAACAACGACGAAAGCGGGCGCCAACGCATATCTTCGGCCGTATTTACCCAAGGCAAAAATTCTTTAAAACCGGAAATCCATTGATTGTTGTAATAATAATTGAAGCCGAGTATGTCGGGATACCCAGGTTTGCCGCCTAACTCAGGGCATATCCGGCCGCAAAGCATATCGAGCGATTGATATTGTAATTCATGCTGCTCAGCGGCATAATTGATCTGAAAATCATCTGCATTTAATGGCGGAACAATATTTACAATGGGCTCTGTCGTCAATATTTTTACATCGGGATCAATTTTCTTCAATACTTCGATTCCGGCGATATAAGCTTTCATCAACTGGTATTTAACATTCCATCCTTCGCCTTTAAGGTAAGGTTCTGTTTCTGCGGCCTCGCCGCCCAGCCAAGACAGGAAGCTTACCTCATTTATCGGAGTTACAATAAACGGAAACGTATCGTCCGATTTGTTCAAATTAAAAAAAGTGGCGAATGCATCGCATAAAGCAACAAATCGATCCTTAAAATGTGGATTCATGGGATTTAAATCGTCGGGAAAACCAAAGTGGCAAATGTCCCAGATTTGTTGAATACCGGTTTCTTCAGCAGCCTCAATAAATCGTTCTAGCCGGCTAAAATCAAACTTATAAGGACTTATTTCAACTTCGCTCCAGCAAATTCCCTCACGTACAGCGTTGATGCCGAATGCTTTTAGCCGTTCATAATCGTGTTTCACCAACAGGTCATGCGCTGTTTCTTTTAATAAACTCACGCGCTGACGGCTGCTGTTAAGATGGTCTGCGCATTCAAAGCCAGCCATCCAGAATGATGTGAACGGACTTGCCATGTCATAATCAGATACTGGCATAACCATTAACAGTATTATCGGCGGTATTATTTAAAGTTAAAATCCGTTTGAACGCAGCAAGAGACTGTGCGACAATCTGATCCATGTTATAATATTTGTAAGTCGCCAGCCGACCCGTAAAGAGAGTATTCTTTTCTTCCTTGCAAAGTGCCTGGTAACGTAGGTAAAGCTCCATATTTTCAGGCTTAGGAACAGGATAATAAGGGTCGCCATAATCTTTCGGATATTCATAAACAACCGATGTTTTATGGTGTTTCTGACCCGTTAAATATTTAAATTCGGTAATGCGGGTAAAGTCATAATCGTTCGGATAGTTTATGGTTCCTGTTTCCTGGAATCGTTCCATATCATAAGTTTCAAACTTAAATTCCAACGAACGGTAGGGCAGCTTTCCGTATTGATAATCAAAGTATTCATCTACCGGCCCGGTAAAAATCATAAACTTATATTGAATCTCATTTATGACCTCCTTATAATCGGTGTTAAGTAAAACGCTGATATTTGGATGATTAAGCATGTTTTCGAACATGTTTGTATATCCATGGAGTGGCATCGCCTGATAAGTGTCGGTGAAATACCGGTCGTCTTTATTGAGCCTCGTTGGAATCCTCGCGGCAACCGAACTGTTCAGCTCGCTCGGATCCATACCCCATTGTTTTTTTGTATATCCCCTGAAAAACTTTTCGTATAATTCTCGCCCCACCTGGCTAACCACTACGTCTTCTGAAGTACGCACATTTTTAAGAGGTTCGGCTTTTGATGCAAAGAAAACCTCCAGATCCTGGCTGTTAAGCTGAAGGCCATACATGGAGTTGACGGTGTTCAAATTAATAGGAATCTGGAAAAGCTGGCCATCTGTACTGGCAAGCACACGATGCTGATAATTTCTCCACGAAGTAAACTGAGAGAGATAATTGAAAACGTCAGCGCTGTTCGTATGAAAAATATGCGGCCCGTACTTGTGTACCAACAGTCCCGCTTCATCATAACGATCGTAGGCGTTACCGGCGATATGCGGCCGTTTATCCACTATGAGAACTCTTTTATTAGCAATAGATGCAAGCCTTTCAGCCAGCACGCTTCCAGCGAAGCCCGCTCCAACAATTAAGTAATCAAACATATTAACCTGCTTTAAAGATAATATGCCTCTTTTTAATTGTTTCGTCCATCAGCCCGAGCATTTCGCTTACCGTTTTCTGCCAGGAATTTCCTTCCAGGTGCCGGTCTACCTTATAACGCCAGGCAGTTCGGTCAAGCCGTCTTACTTCAAATTCGGCCGCGTTGATAAAATCTTCTGCGTCTACTCCTATATGAACTAAATTTTCTCGTCCGTAAGGATTCACCACATCACGGATAGCGGTAGAAATAACCGGTACACCGGCAGCCAGGTATTCGGGAGTTTTTGTGGGACTAATAAATTGTGTAGATCTGTTAAGAAGGAAAGGGATCAGCGCGACGTTCCAACCCGACAAGTATGCAGGCAATTCTGAATAGGATTTTGCTCCAAGGTAGTGTATATTTTTACGCTTAGGTAATGTGACAGGATCAATTTTTAATACCGGGCCAATAAGTATAATTTGCCATTCTGGCTTCTGTCTTGATATCTGGTCGATTAGTTTGATGTCGAAACGCTCGTCGATCACACCATAAAAGCCCAGCTTGAATCCTTTTATCAAGCCCTGATCAGCTGGCTCAATATTTCGTTCCCTCGCTTTACCAAAATGACTTTTATCAATGCTGCTTGGAAACGGATAAATATTGGGATGCAGCGTCTTCTTTGCCTGGTAAAGTGAATATCCACCTGTAAAAACCAGGTCCGAGTGTTGGAGCAGCTTATCTTCGAGGATGGGTAGTTCTGGCGGAGCGAATTTAAACGCAGACAATTCATCCATGCAATCGTAAACTGTCAGGCCAGGATTGAGATGTGACGTAAACTCATAAGCCATTGGTGTATAGTACCAAAAAGTGAAGTCATCTAAATCTTTTGTCTTCAAAAACTCATCTAATAAAACCTTGGTTATTGCGGTGTTTTGTTTATGTGATTGTTTAAGCGGAAGATGCGGCACCAAGACGGTCACGTTGCCATTGGATGGTAAGATTGACAAATAAGCTTCCCCAAACGCATCAAAAACAGGTTCTTCAAAATAGAATATGTTCGCTGTTTTAGCCAGGCAAGACATCAGATGCTGGGGGCGCTGGTAAACAAAATTCCATCGAAGATGAGAAAAGCAAATCAGCTGTGGCGGTATATTTTTCATAGGGTCAATTTATTCCAGGCGTTTCAATACAGTAGCAGAAATGCCCTTGTTTAGATGTAGATGTTGTGATAATGGTGGCAGGGTAAAACATCTGAGGACCGCGTTCCGGTCCTAGATGTTATATAAGATTTATTAGGACTCGACTGCGTTGTAATCAGCTGCCAACAACTGCTATGAACTCTTTACGGGCGCTATCCTCTTGTTGCTTAACTGCTGATTTTGCAGCACCGTTAGTTTTCGTAGGCATATAGATAGTTTATAAGTGTATGTAATTTATTTAGTTTATTTTTCCTTTGTTATCCCAGTGATCCCTGATCTTTTGTCGGAATGATCTTTTACAATTCGTTTGGCAAAACGCTCGCCCTTAATTTTTCCATCGGTGGCTTTATGGCCAAAAAAGTAAAACAGGCTTATCTGATTCGTCTGTTTTAAACGCTATATCGTATCGCTTAAACTTCAGTTCGACCATCGTTGATGGCTCATAGGTTTTGTTTAGCACCTTTAATATTTCATCGCCAAGCGCAGTATTCATTATTGAATTGGAAACTTATGTTACTACAAGCCACATGTGCCACAGGTTTATAGGTGACAAGAAAACGCGTATATATCTACAATTTCACGTACAAATACTGAGGTAAGCACTGTTTTTTTGGGAATAAACAGGTAGTTGTAAACTCACAAACAGGTAGTTACTTCTGAATCAATAATCTCAGCCCAAAGTTGTATTAGAATGGATTCATCATGATTCCTCAACTGTTAATTAACTTTTAACCATGAAATTCATAAACACAAAAATGCATGCGGTGCTGGATTATTTATCAGCCATGTTGCTTATGGCGTCACCCTGGATTTTTAATTTTCATAATACGCCAGGTCTAAAATGGGCCGCCATATTACTCGGCCTTATTATCCTCGTGATGTCAATATGTACCGAGTACGAAGCAGGTATCTTCAAAATAGTTCCGATGCCGGTTCATTTGTGGGGCGATATGTTGCTAGGGATTTTCATGATCGCCCTTCCCTGGATATTAAATATTGCAGGAGCACCACGTGTACTGTTTGTTACTCTCGGTATCATCGCCATACTCGCATCACTGTTTACATATGGGCATAAAAATAGAACTGTTACATAGTAATATCGGCAAAGCAAGTTTTACAAATTACAGCTACGCGGGCGAAGATTAACGGAAAACTATCAAACTGATATATCTATCATAAGACAGGGCCGGTTGGACTGTTCGCCGTTTTTGAAACCGGACTTTTGAAAATGCGTTGCCATATGGTAGAAGTTTTACAAACCGTTGGCGGCCAGCTTTCCGAGATATATCCTCAAAAGCCGATTTATAATATCCCTGGTTATCCTGATTAGAGCAGACCAACTCATCTGCCAGTTAGGCGGCGGCGCTACAGGTAACAAAGAAATTCCCGGTTCTTATAATAAATGATTAATGTTTAGTATAGTCTCAGATGTTATTTAACCAAAGTAGCAGTGCCTAAACGAGGCAATCGTGATAAGGTTTTACATAGAACTTCATTGGGACAATTGTGCATCGTTTGAACGGTATAAATACTTTACAGCCGCGATAAATACTCATTTAATTAATAATGTAAACTTTGAAAGGATGCCGGCGTTGCTATTTTATCTATCTATGAATACATTTTTTAACGATTTAGATGCTCAAGGAGCAGAAGGTCAAAACACTAATTTCCAAAGTAACCGGGCTATAGATCCATCTGAAGGCGATTCTGTCGAAAACGACAATGCTGATTCAGAAATTGAAACTGAAGAAGAATCAGATATTTCTGAGGATGACGATTTAGACTCCAATTCGGGCGATGCTGATGAGGATGAATCTTATTCGGCTGATAAAGATCTCGACGATGATATTGATGAATCAGCTATTCCTGAATAAAATTAATGTCATCATGTTAGCGCGCTTTACCAGAATTGCTCTGCAGCGTTAAAGCAATTCTATACAATTAGTAATTAGTACAACATCATTATGGAAAACGAAAATCCACAACACCAGGAAGGAAAGGTTGCGAAGGCAATAGAGGATCAAACTGCAAAAGTACCGTCGGACGTTTTTTTATGGGCGGCTTTAGGTTCAATGGGTGTATCCTTTACATTGAAACTTTTAGGCAAAAAGCACGACGCTTTATTTATAGGGCAGTGGGCAGCGCCGTTTTTGCTGCTCGGCATTTATAATAAGATCGTCAAGACGCAAGGCCACGATTAATGCCTCAAAGAGCATATTTCATTGAGCTCAGCATCGGTGTTGCGCTCAATGAAATTACGGTACCATTATTATCTTACCCATATTTTTCCGGCTTTCCAAAAAGTCGTGTGCCACCCGCCCTTCACTAAGCTGAAATTTCGTGATAACAGGCGGCTTTATTTCCCCGGATTTTATCCATTCGAACAATTGAGCAGCGCGGTTTGTCCGCTCTTTATGAGACGTTAAAAAACTCCAAAGATCACCCCCGGTAAGAGTTTTCGACGTATCCATTAACATTCTTGGATCTACTGGTTCGGGATCGCCACCAGACATGCCGTAAAACACAACCCGTCCACGTTCCTTCGTTGCTCTGAAACTGTCATTTAATGTGCTTCCAACACTGTCATAGACGACATCAGCACCACCAGACGTATAGTTAAGTACTTTCTCTACCCAGTCATCTTCGTAAAGATAAACCTGGCAGACGGCCAGGCTTTCGACAAAATTTTTCTTTTCGACACTTGAAACCAGGCCGATAGGTTGAGCACCCAGAGCTTTGACCATTTGTAGTAGCAGCTGCCCAACGCCACCGGCAGCGGCGTGAACCACCGCGAATTCATTGGTTTTGATGGAATGGCTTTCGGTGGCAAGATAATGAGCGGTGAGGCCTTGTAGTAAAACTGAAGCGGCAAGGTCAAAGCTAATCTCTTCTGCCAGTGGTATAATATGATCGGCCGGCACTGCAACCAGCTCTGCGTTAGCGAAGGGAACGTCGGCAAAACCAATACTTAACCCTTCGATAAAATCTGTATCGTTTGAATCAATTATAGTCCCGGCACCTTCGTAACCTGCGATATAAGGAGGAATTCCTTTTAAATGATAATTCCCTTTCCTTCGGTATATGTCGGCGAAGTTCAGGCCGATCGCTTCCATCTTAACCAATACCTCTCCGGGTTTTAAAACCGGATTGCTTACGTCGCGGTAGTTTAAAACGTCGCTTTCGCCAAATTCAGAAAAGGTGAGTGCTTTCATGGTTGATTAGTTAAGGGTTGATCAAAATTACATTCTTTCCCAATTGTTATTAATACACTGCTTACAAACCGCGTCGGTACTTTTTTAACATTTCATAGCCTCTTTTAATCAATCAAAAACTCGAGTAATTGATAATTATACCTTTATGTCACCTGTTTGTACAACTCAAATATGTTTGAACCGGTAAATTCGCCCAAACTTAGAAACACATGAGGAGAATCTTTATAACTATTGCTTTTATTTCGTCAATTGCGCTTAATAGCTTTTCTCAGTCCCAAAAACCATTGCAGCTTAGTTCCCCGGATAAGAAAATCCGGGTTTCGATTTCTGCTTCAGATACTTTGAAATGGTCGGTTAAAATCGGCAGTCAGCAAATTATATCTTTTTCGCCGGTTATGCTTACGCTGCAAAATGGCGAGACATGGGGAAGAAATCCCAAAGTTGTTCGTTCCTCACTAAGCTCGGTTAATAATAACCTGCAAACGCCGTTCTACAAAAAAAGCGTTGTTAAAGACCAGTATTCGCAATTAGTTATTGACTTTAAAAGCGATTACGGTCTTCAGATACGAGTTTATAACGATGGAGCTGCGTATCGTTTTTTCAGCAAGCGTCAAAGCGAAATTATTGTAAAATCAGAGCAAGCTGAATTTCGTTTCGACAAGGATTATAAAGTGTTCATTCCCTATGTTCGTGATTTACGGGTGCCGGGCGATCAGTTCATTTCGTCGTACGAAGCACTTTATGATCATCAGAATTTATCGCAGGTATTCACGGATTCTCTTGCCTTTCTTCCGCTATTGGTGGAGCAGGAGAACGGAATAAAGGTTGGCATACTGGATGCGGATCTGGAAAATTATCCGGGTATGATGATCACCAAAGCTGCAGGCAATTCGCTCAAAGGCACGTTTGCAGGTTATCCGCTCAGCGAAACGCCGGGCGGACATAATAAATTTAATTCTGTCGTTACAAAACGGGCCGACTATATTGCTAAAATGAAGGGATCGGACAACTTCCCATGGAGAGCACTTGTTATCGCGACAAATGATGCGCAATTAGCGAATAATGATCTGGTTCAAAAATTAGCTGCACCGGTCCGTGTTAAGGACGTATCCTGGATAAAGCCGGGCAAGGTTGCATGGGACTGGTGGAACGACTGGAACATTTCACATGTCGATTTTAAGGCCGGAGTAAACACTCAAACTTATAAACACTATGTCGATTTTGCATCGGCAAATAAACTTGAATATATAATTCTTGATGAAGGCTGGAGCGATCCGGTGGATCTCATGAAACTTAATCAGGAAGTGTCTGTACCTGAATTGGTGGAGTATGGAAAGCAAAAAAATGTAGGCGTAATTTTATGGGCGTCGTGGCGCGCGATGATAGAAAACGCCGATGCAATAATGAAGACATACTCTCAACTCGGCGTTAAGGGATTTAAAATTGATTTTTTTGATCGGGATGACCAGCTTTCAACGTCATCTACTTACCTCATCGCAAAAAAAGCGGCCGAAAACAAACTGCTTATCGACCTCCACGGTATTTATAAACCGGATGGCCTGCAGCATACTTATCCAAACGTTGTGAATTTTGAGGGAGTAAAAGGGTTGGAGAATTCAAAATGGACACCGCATGATGATGTTCCGCGGTACGACGCCACCATTCCCTTTATAAGAATGCTTGCCGGCCCGATGGATTATACGCCGGGCGCTATGCGCAACGCGACGAAGCCAAACTTTTATCCTTCCAACTCGATGCCGATGAGCCAGGGAACACGCTGCCACCAAATAGCTATGTATGTCGTTTTTGAAGCGCCTTTGCAAATGCTTGCAGATAACCCGACGAGCTATGTGAAGGAGCAGGAGAGTACGACATTTATCAGTAAAATTCCGACGGTGTTTGATGAGACGATCGCGCTTGACGGCAAAGTTTCTGAGTTTGTGTCGATTGCCCGACGTAAAGGTGATACCTGGTATATCGGTGCGCTGGGTAACTGGGATCAGCGGGATATTGAGCTCGACCTTTCATTTTTAGGTTCAGGAAATTACAAAGCGGAAGTATTCAGCGACGGGCTGAATGCTGATAAAGATGCAACAGACTATAAACGGACTGTCGTAAACGTTTCAGGAGGCGATAAAATTAAGTTACATCTTGCCAATGGAGGCGGCTGGGCTGCAATTATCACAAAATAAGTTACTGAGCAACTACGGTCAGAAGGCCCCCAAAAAGACGGAGCGTTGATTAATTGCGTTTCACGCTCGCTTCAGTGCCTCAGCGTGACGGAGAGGATGGCGGTCGCTCGCAGAACCGTAATTTGCATAAATATCCATAAGCTTTATGACACTGGACAATGGCTGCCAATGATACAAAATCATCTAATCATAATACTGATTTGACATTCTTCATTCCGGAAAAATTGTTTTTGTAACTTCATTTTAACCATATGAAACCCGGCTTTTTTGCCGAAATGAGTTTATAAAATCAAACCTCCAATTATGAAAAATCTAAGTAACGCACTCGGTGCTGTGAGCCTTTCTCTGAACGTCCGGAAATTACTGATTCAATTTTTTACGATTACACCAAAATCTCCGTCGTTGCAACCGGTGCGCGTCAAATCTGTTCAACGATATTAAGTAAGTTCTGCTGATCATTTACATGGTTTCTATCTCATTCGGATGTTTTGGCTGCCAGATCAGGTAGTAGTAGGCTAGGCAAAATACACCGATAAAGAAAGGAATAAGCGCCAAATGTTTATAAGTAAGCCAACTGTAAACAGGCAAGGTGTCGATGGCCATGAATTCACTTATCATCCAGTATGAATTTGCGGTGATCCAGAAAGTAATCGCAAGGTTATGGCATAGCTCAGAAACCATATGCCTGGTGCGGAACGCGATAACAATTGATATGATGAGCGTTGGAAAGATCATCACAATTCCAAGAGGCTTGTAAATAAGACACCAGCCGATGTCTTTAAACAACCAAAATACTATGTGAAGATTTTCCATTTTCCGGTACTTAAGTGGAATTCGATATTCTGCCATCCAGCTAAAATAAAAAGAATCGGAAAATCGCTGAATAAAATAGCCACGATTCAATTTGTGTTTTTAAAACGTTGATTGAATCGTGGCTGTAAACGAATAATGCCTTACTCCAGAATTATTCCTGTTTCGGAGCTTTTCCGATCAGATCCATAAATTGATCGAGCTTAGGAGTAATGATAATCTGGGTACGCCGGTTTTGTGCTTTTCCCGACGGCGAGTCATTGGAAGCGATCGGATTAAATTCTCCGCGCCCACCTGCTGTCAGGCGTTTCGGATCAACGCCGTAATTATTCTGTAATGATTGTACAACAGATGAGGCCCTGAGTGCGCTCAAATCCCAGTTGTTACGAATATTTTTCTGGGCGATAGGAACATTATCCGTGTTACCTTCAATTAATACATCATAATCCTGGTAGTCCTTGATGATCTTTGCAATCTTGCCTAACGTTTCGCCTGACTTATCGGAAATTTCATAACTTCCTGATTTATAAAGCATATTGTCGGCCAGAGAAATATATACTACACCTTTCAGAACCTGAACGTCAACATCCTTCATCTCGTCACGGCTTAACGACCTGGTGAGATTGTTGGTTAACACCATATTAAGCGAATCGCTTTTGTTTTTAGCGTCAATAAGATGTTTAATGTACTTGTTAGACGCATTGATCTCATCAACAAGTTTAGAGATGTTAACATTTCCCTGGCTGCTTGAGGATAAACATTTGTTTAAAGCATCCTGCAAAGCAGTAACATTTTGTCTTTCAGAAGCGATCTGGTCTTCGAGGCTTTTTACTTTACTTGTTGTATAATTAAGTTGCTGCTGGCTCGTCAGAAATTTCTGATTCAAGTCACTTGTCTTGTCCTGTAATTGCTGATAGTTTGTCTGTAGTTCAGCATATTTTTTGTTACTGACGCAGCCAATGCTACAAATCGACAGGATAGCAAGTGCAGATAATAAGGTCGATAATTTCATTGCATTAATAATTTTAATCAATAACTAACGATCCGTTATAAATTTTTGTTTTCCGAAATATTGAAAGCTTGCTTTAAAGTACTTGCAATGCCGAAAATAATTAGTGAGGCAATTTATCTCTGACAAGCCCGTAGAGGTAAGTTCCGGCTAAAGCGCCTAAAACTACCAGTATCATGGGCAAGTATCCGTAACCAATGTTGACGAACATCGGCCCAGGGCAGGCACCGGTTAATGCCCATCCAAGGCCAAATATCGATCCGCCGATAAGATATTTTTTCCAGCTTTTTTCTTTGTCCTTAAACGTAATGGGTAATCCCTGTACGTCTTTCAGTCTGAATTTTTTTATCAGGTAAACAGATGTGGCTCCGACAATTACTGCGGTGCCGATAATTCCGTACATATGAAATGACTGGAAGCGGAACATTTCCTGGATTCTATACCAGGAAACGGCTTCTGACTTGACCATGATAATTCCGAAAAATATTCCGGCGAGTATAAACTTCAATCCTTTCATACTAAAAAATTAAGGGGAACAACAAGTGTGTCATTATTAAGCCGCCGGCAAAGAAGCCGATAACAGCGACAAGAGAAGGTATCTGCAGATTCGACAGGCCGCTAATGGCGTGACCGGAAGTACAGCCACCAGCATACCTGGTTCCAAATCCAACTAATACTCCGCCCACAATTAATATTAATAAGTTTTTAAGCGAGTAGAATTCCGCCAAACCGAAAATTTGAGAAGGGTTCAGATCACCGTCGAATGTTATTCCCAGATTTTGTAAATCCAGTATTGTAGCTTCCGAAAGCTTTAACGGTTCGTCGTTTTTAAGTAAGGTGGCCGAAATTACTCCGCCCAAAACAGAGCCGATTAAAAACAGGAGATTCCATTTTTGAGTCCTCCAGTCGAAGTCGAAAAATTTAACTCTTTTGCCAGCTCCTGCTATCGTACAAATTGTTCTCAGGTTTGATGAGAAGCCGAATGACTTGCCGTAAAATAAAAGCAGAACCATTATAAACGCAATCGCCAACCCGGAGATATACCAGTGCCATGGCTGTCGGAGAATATCGAGCATGTTAGTTGGTTTGTTATTGATGTAAAGATACATTCTAAAAGCTGGTAAGATAAACACGATAGGAGGATACGGCGCACTCGGTAACTAGTTGGATACCGATTCTTTATTTGGCATTTCTATACCTATCTTACGAAACAAACGTTATAATAACAGGTCATATGATCTGTGAGTACCTGAACCGATATACAATGTCTAAAATAAGCTTTAACAACTCCGGCAGTCCTTTTTTTAAATCTTTAAAGCAGAAAGTAAATGGCTATTTTTCAGAAAACCAACTTTCAAAAACAGGCGGCACTAAACTATTTCTTAAGGGATTGTTAATAGCAATGTCTGCCGTAACGCTTTACGTGGTGCTTGTCTTTTTTACACCTCATCCTTATTTGTCAATCGCTTTGTGTGTTGTATTGGGTATAAACTTGTCGGCTATCGGTTTTAATATCATGCATGAAGGTGGCCATGACAGCTTTTCTAAACATAAATGGGTAAATGTTCTGTCGGCCTACTCATTAAACTTACTGGGCGGTACCATCTATTTCTGGAAACAAAAACACAACATAGATCACCATACCTACACTAACATCGATGGGATGGATCATGATATTGACGTAAAATTTATGCGCATGCATAGAGAACAGCCAAGGTTGTGGTATCATAGATTTCAGCACATTTACTGGGTACTGCTTTACGGAATTTCCTATATGGCCTGGATATTATACCAGGACTTTGAAAAATATTTCACTGGAAAGATGGGTAAAAATGGTGTGTCTCGGCCGTTTAATTTTAAGGAACATTTTATTTTCTGGTTAACGAAGGCGGTTTATGCTACCGTATACCTTGTTATACCGGTTCTGATGATCGGATGGTTAGAAACCTTAATAGGGTTCCTGATCTTGAGTGTGGCATGCGGCCTTTCGCTGAGCATTGTTTTTCAGCTGGCACATGTTGTTGAAGAAACCGAATTTCCGGTTCCTGAAAACGAAAAAATTGAAAAGGAGTGGGCTGTGCACCAGATAAACAGTACCGCAAATTTCGCGACAAAAAGCAAAATTGTTTCCTGGCTGTTAGGAGGGTTGAACTTCCAGGTGGAGCATCATTTGTTTCCTGGCATCAGCCATATTCACTATCCGGAAATTAATAAGCTTGTTAAGCAAACTTGTGAGGAGTTTAATGTTGCTTACTTTGAGCATCGCACTATGGCTAATGCATTGTCATCGCATTTAACACATATCAGAAGACTCGGAAAGTATTCTGATATGCAATAAATGCACGTTTAAGTGTTAGATGTTTTACCTACAGAGGGTGATGGGGGGGTCGATGTAATTTCCCCATGTTCATTTACATAAGCCATCATGTTCTGAAGGTCTCCTCCTGAAGAATTTTCCCGCCGTTCCTGCTTACGCTGAGCCTTATCCTCTTTCTTCTTTTGACGGTTCTTCTCTAATTGCTTTTTCATAAAGGTTGCCTGCGATTTTGCCATAACTATAATTTTTAAAATGTAACCTTTAGAACAAAAAAGCACCTGCTTTGGGCAGGTGCTAACGATGAAATTTATAGTGATTTTTTAAATTACTTTTACATTTACCGCGCTTGGCCCTTTTTTACCTTCTTCTAAATCAAACGATACTTTGTCGTTTTCACGAATTTGGTCGATTAGGCCAGTAGAATGAACAAAAACATCGTTTTTGCTATCACTCTGTGAAATGAATCCAAAACCTTTCTGGTTGTTGAAAAACTTTACTGTTCCTTCTTTTTGCATTATATTGTTACTAAGCCTGCAAGTTAAGTAAATATAATGGTAAAGTGAAATAGTGACTTGGAACTGCTTACGTTAACTTGTATCGCTGTGTTCTTAAATTGGACGCAAGCTACCAGCGTTTTTGGAAATCCGGCTGACCATATTGCTTAACATTACATAGCGTTGTATCAACACCGATTTTGTATGTTTGGCCGATTTATTTATTGGCAAATGCTAAAAGGAATTCATCACATTGCAATTATTTGTACGGACTATGAAAAGTCGAAAAGGTTCTATGTTGAGATATTGAAGTTAAAAATAGAGCGCGAGGTGTACAGGGAATCACGTGATTCGTATAAACTTGATCTATCGCTAAACGGATTATATGTGATCGAACTGTTTTCTTTTCCATCTCCGCCGGAGCGTCCTTCTAGGCCGGAAGCTGCGGGTTTACGCCATCTCGCATTCGAAGTTGACAATATAGAAGACATTGTTAAATATTTAAAGCAAAAACAGGTCATTGCCGAACCGGTTCGGATTGATGAATTTACGGGGAAGAAATTTACGTTTATCGCAGATCCTGACAATTTGCCAATTGAATTTTACGAAAGTTAATGACTGATTAAAGTGGTACAACGTTTTCAATCAGGTATAGATTATCCTGGTAATCATAGTTAGTACCGGGTATTCCAAGATAATCGAGCGCAAGCAGGTAAGTGCTTCTGATTATTTTTTGATTTTCGTCTTTTGCACGATAAACCCTTAAGCCAATTTTGCCGTTACTGTTTTTTTTTCGTTCGGAATAATACGACCCTATTTTTAGCGCAAAAGGTTTCTTTGGGTTAAAACCGCCCTTGCCTGGCAGCATGTTTGTTGTAGGCGGCAAAACCATTTGGCCGCCAATTTTTTCAGTATAAAAAATACCTTTATAATTAGTTTGGCCGGGGGTATAAAACATCAGCGTGTCAGAGCTTTCAGTTTTACAACACCCATGGTATGCTGCAAGTTGGACAATTTTAACCGGTAAATTTTTGTTATATGTTTTAAAACAACTTGCAGCAATTTCGTCGCTGAAAGGAACTACATTTTCGCCCTGTAATCCATTGTCAAAATTTCTGAATCCTACCACCGTGCGGTAATTGAGTGCACGTATTATACGTTGAAGATCAGGTTCCCAGTCTCCTTCCGTATTATATTGCCAAAGAGAATGTAAGCCAACCGTTTTAACCGGCGATAAGCTATCATCCGTTTGTAGTTTTAGCTGCCCTTCGACATTGACGCAGGTTGTTCCTATCAGAAGTTGATAATTTAATGTTCTTGCTGCCCTGAGCATCGCAATCTGAAATCTGAAAAGCGCCCGCCAAATAAAAGTTCGCGCCCGCAGGCTAATTTTTTGTGCTGTAAATGCGATCGTAATTGTGGTTGCTTTACCTGGTTGAATAACAATTGGAAATTCGGTCTCCGAGAACTGCTTTCCGTTAACCTTCTTGATCTTCCAAAAGCCATTTTGTGAAAATGCGGCGCTGTAAACCTTCAGATCTTTCGTGCCGGAATTATTCAGACTGATAGTAGCTTCACTATGGCTTAACGTATTTGGCTTGGAAAATTTTTCAAGAAATGAAAAACTCAACTGATCGTTAAGCGGACCATTTAGGTTATTAATATTAAGATAGGCCTGACCGGTGTTGTGTGAGCTACTTTCTTTTGTAAAAACATTATTCGCTTCAGAAAATGTTTTCAGGTCGGTATCGTTTGAAAAATTCCGATAGTAAAAATCCAGTGAAACTCCCGCTAGCAGATTGATTAAAATTAAAGTGATCACTACTTTCCTGCGGCGTTTAGTGTGGATGGTTAAAAGGGAAACTGCGCAGTAAAATAACAGTGTAGCTATGCCAATAAAAATTGGCAGATATAAATTTAAAAGCGCTGTTAACTCATCCGTTTTAAGATCGACTGAAGTAGCAAACAGTTCGGATATGACAATGCTTAGAAGCAAAAATAAAAAGGCGTAGCCGTTAGAAAATTTCTTCGTTCCTGTGTTCACAAAGATTGGCGCCTGGCTGTTTTGATAGGCTATTTTCAATTTGTTTAGGATTTTAAAACTCATCAGGATGTTACTATAGGAGGGAGAGAGCTGGTCGTAAACCTATAGATAACAATGAGTTAAATCTAGCCAATCTTAATTGAAAATCAAATTTGTTATATCACGAAGATTTTCTCATGTTGAGATTTTCGAATGACGAAATTGCTCACTAAATCTACTTTCTGCTTAACCCGTCAAGAATGGTTCGGCGTCTTCCAGTTGATTTAGCCGACGGGATTTAAGTAAAGCATAAGAAGCGCACTTGATAATAGTGGTTAGGAAACTTTGCGCAAACTAATATCTTTACGGCAACTAAATTCTGTTGAACTAACAAACCATGCATGAAGTAAGTTTGCAGGACATTCGAAGAATGTAGTAACCTAACCTATACCAATTTATAAATGAGTACTACTTCATTACCTTCAAAACCTCATTATCCCATCCTTGACGGGCTACGGGGTGTTGCCGCTCTTACCGTAGTGGCATTTCATCTTTTTGAAGCGCATGCTACGAGCCACCTTGATCAATTCATAAACCACGGATATCTTGCCGTAGATTTTTTCTTTTTACTTTCCGGGTTTGTGGTTGGCTATGCATACGACGACCGTTGGGGGAAAATGTCGGCAGGTGGCTTTTTTAAACGTCGTTTGGTGAGGCTTCAGCCGATGGTAGTTATGGGGATGATTATTGGCGCCTTGTGTTTCTACTTCCAGGATTCGGTATTGTGGCCAACGATACATGAGGTTCCGGTCTGGAAACTACTGGTTGTAATGCTGGTAGGCTTTACGCTTATTCCTGTGCCAGTGTCAATGGATATACGCGGCTGGCAGGAGATGCATCCGCTGGATGGCCCGGGCTGGTCGTTATTCTTTGAGTATATCGCCAATATTCTTTACGGGCTTTTTGTACGGAGATTTTCAAAAATGCTGCTCGCCGTATTGGTGTTTCTATCAGCTTGTGCGTTGATACACCTCGCGGTAACAAGTCCCGGCGGAGATGTTATTGGCGGCTGGTCGGTTACACCAGAGCAATTGCACGTCGGTTTCGCTCGGGTGATGTACCCGTTTTTTGCGGGGTTACTGCTTTTTCGACTTGGAAAACTCACTCATATCAAAAATGCGTTCCTGCTGTGCAGCCTGTTAGTTTTCGCAAGCCTGGCAATGCCGCGGATTGGTGGAAGTGAGCACTTGTGGATGAACGGCCTTTATGATTCACTCACTATCATCCTGATCTTTCCGCTAATTGTTTTTCTGGCAGCAAGTGGCGAAATAAAAGGCAGATTTTCTTCGCGCCTTTGCAAGTTCTTTGGTGATATTTCTTACCCTATCTACATCACTCACTATCCCTTTATTTATATCTACACAGCCTGGGTGGCAAACCATAAAATGCCATTCAGGGAAGCATGGCCGGTTGCTTTGCTCGTGTTCATAATATGTATTATCCTGGCTTATGCCTGCCTTAAGTTGTATGATGAACCGATCCGGGCATGGTTGAAAAGGGTAGTATTGGATAAAAACAAAAAGCAGGCTGCTCCACCGGCAAATGTAAGCTTGTAAAAACGCTTTCAAAATTACTTAGCCGGGATACTGTCGCGTCCTGAGATAGCTACAATTAAACTAATGCAGCTATTTTTTTATCTTTGCAAACCTTATCACAAGTTATGCGCTCTCTTGCTTTTGCCTTTTTGTTTGGGTTGCTATTTTTAAATTCATGCAAAAAAGCCTCTAATCCTGAACCGAAATACAACTATTTTCTTAAAATACAATCCAGCGAAGGCAACTTTTCTTATTACCGCGGTGCGAACGAATGGGAGAGTGCCAGGGATTCGATTAGTTTTTCAGGGAATTATGCGATGCCTGGTGCTTACATTTTTTTTACGGTGCGTGATAAATATCCTAAGCTTGAGTTTTGCTTATCGTCAGCAAAACTAAGCGGCGTTGGTAGCTACACGCTAGATCACAGCGGAGATTTTATGTACTTCACTACGGACGACATAAGCGACCATACTGCAACACAAACAGATGATTCCGGAGATACCAATTTAAATCTGAAAATCACCAATATCAGCATTGAAGCAATGGAAGGCTCCTTTGAAGGACGAATATTGCTTAGAAACGGTTTAGATAAGAAATTGATAAATGTCTCCGGTTCATTCAGATCTCATATCCAGTCTCCGCCATTGCCTGTTGACCCGGTATGACAATAGGATAACCAAACCCGGACTGTTAACATCGTGCTGGAAAAATCACTCGGCTGCAATTTACTTTTCACTTAACCAGTTAAGAATGTAATCCGCATCCTCTTTCCAGGTTGGCTGGCCAAGCACATAATGATTTCGGCCCGGAAATTCCTTGTACTCGAGAATCGAACCATTTTTATGATAGGCATTGTAATTTCTTCGATTTAAATGAGCAGGTATAATATTATCGAGACTTCCTGCTGTGATAAGCAAAGGGGCATGGGGCTTATCAAAATCAACTTTTGCCGCGCTTGTCAAACCGCCCCTGGCAACGGTTTTCGATTCGGGGATAACGCTATTTGCGTATGCTATTTTTTGATCTTCCAGGTCCATTTCATTTACAAAAGCATACTGCCAGTCTTTAAACGACATCAGGTAGGTTTTTTTAAGCGACGTGAATAAACCCAATACCTTCCAGCCCGCCTTAAGAAAAGAAAATTCATAAGGAAAAACTCCAAGTGGCGGCACAGGATGGATTACTACGCCAGCTGCTGCAAGATCACGGTTTACGATAATCTGAGTTATCAGTCCGCCTAGCGAATGGCCGATTACAATAGGTTTTTCGGGGAATTTCCTGATAATATCCGCATAATGATCAACTAGTTCCGACAACGTTAATGTAGCCAGATCAATGTCATTTGGTTGCTTGGCTCTCAACTCAGACACTGTTCCCTCTTTGTAAGGCCATGGCGGTGCAATAGCAGAGTAACCTTTGCTTTCGAAATAAGGAATCCACTCGTCCCAGCAATTATTGCTTACAAATGCACCTGTGACGAATACGATGTTCTTGGTTTGGATCGATTTCATAATGATTGTAATTAATTATTTATGTAACGTAAATGGATTTGTCAATCAATACTCTTAACGCCTTAGAAATAATAGTATTTGTGTAAGCTAATAAAGTGCCACTGCATAAAGCGCCCTGATAAGCCGGCTGGAAGCTTTGTCGGAAAAAAACATGATGATATTTCGGCAATTGATGAAATGTAAAGACGGAATTATTGATCAGGATAGGCGCAAAGCTCTCTTTGAAGCGATAAACGTTTTATTCAAATCAATTATCAGCTGAATCACAATAAATAAGCGCTTTCTTTTATTTGGTTTTGCCGAACTGGTTGGAAATTTGACAATAAAAACCTTAGATTTATGAGAGTTTTATCATCGATCTGAAAGCTGGATCTGGCAGGTTTTCTATAACAGGCATTTTTTCAACAGAATAATTCAAATAACCTATGAATAAAAAGATACTCATCGTTGAAGATGAATTCATTGAGGCAAATAATTTAAAGATGATTCTGGAAAAGGCAGGATATAGCGTCTGCACAATTGCCCGATCCGTTGAAATTGCCGTCGAAATAGTTGACCGTGAAAAACCAGATCTCGTTTTACTGGATATTTTTTTAAAAGGCCGCCTTACAGGTATCGATCTTGCGAAAGTTCTTCGCGAAAAAAATATAGCGTTTGTATTCCTGTCAGCTAATTCCAATAAAAAAACCTTAACCGATGCGAAGGCAACGCAGCCATACGGATTTCTTGTAAAGCCATTCCGGGAACGCGACGTTTTGATCATGCTCGACATTGCTCATCAGCTGCACGAACAAAGGATGCAATTACGCAAACAGGAAGTTGCTTTGGTAAAAGAAGAGACTTCTTCTAAAAACGACTGCACCAGGAGCATAATTGGGAATAGCAGCAGTTTAAAAGCAGCATTGGATTATGTGAAGATTGTTTCGCCGACAGAAACTACCGTTCTGATTTTAGGAGAAAGCGGAACGGGTAAGGAACGTATAGCGGATTGCATACACGCCAGCTCTGATCGTAAGGACAGAGCATTTATAAAAGTGAATTGTGCGGCTTTGCCTGCATCGTTGATTGAATCAGAATTGTTCGGTCACGAAAAAGGAGCATTTACCGGAGCTGTCGACCGCCGGATCGGTAAGTTTGAACAGGCCCAAGGTGGAACGATTTTTTTAGATGAAATAGGAGAACTCCCAGCCGAGTTGCAGGCAAAACTTTTAAGGGTACTTCAGGAAAAAGAGATTGAACGCCTGGGTGGAAGAGGAACAATAAAGATTAACGTAAGAATCATTACTGCAACGAACCGAAGCCTGGAAAAAGAGGTTACCGAAGGCCGTTTCAGGATGGACCTGTATTACAGGCTAAATGTATTTCCGATTATAATTCCGCCATTACGCGACCGCAAAGAAGATATTCCGCAGTTAGTTAACTACTATGTAGATCGTTTTTCCGGTAAGTTCGGAAAGAAGATCAACGGGCTTTCGGCTAAGGCGATGAACGCATTGGTAACATATCATTGGCCGGGAAATGTAAGGGAGCTTGAAAATTTAATTGAGCGGACCGTATTGCTTACACTCGGCACAACCATTGAAAACGTGGAAATTCCGACCATGAAAGATGAGCGGACGGTACAGAGCCTGAAAGAGCCTATGCGGATTAAAACCATTGAAGAAAACGAGATCGACCATATCAAGGAGGTTCTCAAAATTTGTAAAGGGAAAATTTCTGGACCGGGCGGAGCCGCTGAAATACTTAATCTGCCTTATTCAACGCTTACATCAAGAATTAAAAAGCTTGGCATAAGAAAGGAAATGCTTTTTAAATAGCGTTTAATAATATTGCCGTTGGCAAACGGACCGCCATCTTCCGGCGACTATGAATCATTTCGCATGGTTTTTAATTACTAAAACTGTTCATTTGTTTTTCGTGTTTATTAGCGAGGACTTGAAAATCGTATAAATTCTTTTCTACCGATATTTAGAAAAATATCGAAAGCCTGAGATGTGCCAGATCAAAGGAATGATGGAAAGAAGGTGTTTTGAATGATAACAGCTCATTTCAGCGATAGGTACTCGTTTTACAAAGATTAATGGAAAAAACACAAATCGACTTAGCGATACTTTTACCAGAAATACCTGATGACCGTGATGCTTGCGTTGTCAGGCTTATCGGGTTAATGAAAACGAATAAAGGAATTAAAGATGTTCATCTTAAAGCAGGTGAAAAAGACAAACACTCAAGCCTTTGTTTTCACTATGACTCTGATCAGACGACGATAGAGCAGGTAAAAAAAGAAGCGGAAAAGGCGGGAGTAACTATTTCAAAAAGGTATAAGCACTTTTTAACAGAGACAGAGGGCGTAACGGATCTGAATCAGGCAATAGCAGTTGAGAATGTATTAAAAAAAACTGCCGGCATTATGGAGGTTTCAGTAAGCGGAACCGGAATAATCAGGGCAGAGTTTGACAATGAGCAAGTCGGCAGGCAAGCGATAATCCGTATCATAGAAGATAACGGATTAAAAGTATTGGCTTCGTTTCAACCCCTGGTAAAGACATCGAATAGTGATAACGAATGTTGTGCTCATGATCACGTATCAGACAATAAAATTGACGATCACGATCACGATCACGACCATGCCCACGATCATGATCATACACATGGTGAAGCTGCGGCAGGTTTTCAACAATACTCGGCGCCTGCGCTAAGTTTTTGTATGTTACTCGCCGGGATCATTGCCGATCATTTTATTCATCCCTCTTTCTTTTCCGGTTGGCTAAGACTGTTGTGGTATTCGCTGGCCTATATTCCGGTAGGCTATCCCGTCGTAAAAAGGGGACTCATCTATGCATTAAAAGGCGATGTTTTCACCGAATTCATCCTGATGGGTATTGCTACCTTAGGCGCGTTTGCTATCGGCGAATACCCGGAAGGTGTGGCTGTAATGTTATTCTATACGATAGGTGAATTATTCCAGGATGCAGCGGTCAATAAAGCAAAACGAAGTATTAAATCCTTGCTCGATGTCAGGCCAAAAACGGCCGCGGTTTTGCGAAATGGCAATTACATACAAATTAGCCCTGATGAAGTTGCAATTGAAGAAACCATACAAGTTAAGGCCGGGGAGCGGGTTCCGCTCGATGGACAGCTGTTAAACGAAAGATCGTCGTTTAATACCGCGGCGTTAACAGGCGAAAGCAAGCCATCTACTATCGAAAAGGGCGAAACGGTTTTAGCCGGGATGATAAACCAGGAAAAAGTTGTAGAAGTAAAGGTTACCAAATTATTTAATGACAGTTCGCTGGCCCGGATCTTAACATTGGTACAGGAAGCTACAACACGTAAAGCAAAAACCGAATTGTTTATCCGTAAGTTCTCAAGGGTTTATACACCGATTGTCGTGTTTCTTGCCACCGCAATTGTTCTTCTGCCGGCATTGATTGTTCAGGATTATATCTTTAGAGACTGGCTTTACCGGGCATTGGTTTTCCTGGTGGTATCATGCCCTTGCGCACTGGTGATTTCAATTCCATTAGGATATTTCGGCGGTATTGGCGCTGCTTCCCGCGCAGGCATTTTATTTAAGGGGTCAAATTTTCTTGACCTGATAGGGAAAGTTAATTATGTGGTGATGGACAAAACCGGTACGTTAACCAAAGGTGTTTTCCAGGTGCAGAACGTTATAAACTTTACAGGTGATAAAACGGACTGGCTGAAGGCGGCGGCGGCGCTCGAATCAAAGTCTACGCATCCTGTTGCAAAGGCGATTGTGGACTATGCTGGTAATGATGTAAACCTTGAAATAAGTAACCCGGAGGAAATTGCTGGCGGCGGCATGAAGGGTCTGTTGAACGGGAAAGAAATTTTTGCAGGCAATAGCAAGTTGATGAAAATGGCAGGGATATCAATACCTGATGATGTAACAGCTCTGACTGATACGGTTGTGATGGTAGCGATCGACGGCGTATTGCTGGGTTATCTTGTGATTGCTGATGAGATTAAAGGCGATAGTAAAGCCGCTGTCGAAGCACTGCACAGAAGAAACATTCAGACTATCATGCTTTCCGGCGATAAACAAACTGTGGTTAACCGGATTGCAAACGAACTTAAAATCGATAGTGCATTCGGTGATCTTCTCCCGGAAGGTAAAGTTGAAAAGGTTAGTGCGTTAAAAGGTGATCCGAAAAATATTGTGGCGTTTGTAGGAGATGGGCTTAACGATGCCCCGGTACTGGCGTTAAGTGATATCGGTATCGCGATGGGAGGATTAGGAAGTGACGCCGCTATTGAAACAGCTGATGTGATTATTCAAACTGACCAGCCATCGAAAATTGCGCAGGCAATCGAAATCGGCAAAGAAACCAATCGTATCGTTTGGCAAAACATCACGATGGCTTTTATCGTTAAAGCAATTGTTTTAATCCTGGGAGCAGGCGGACTGGCAACAATGTGGGAGGCTGTGTTTGCCGATGTCGGCGTAGCCATGTTGGCAATATTAAACGCAATCCGGATACAGAAAAAGAATTTTTCAGATTACTGATCAGTCGTATCAAAATCAATTAAGACATCATCCGTCATCGGATGCCCAGTGCAGGTAAGGACAAGTCCTTTTTGAAGATCCTTTGGTGTGAGAACCTCATTGATAGTCATATCAACCTTACCTGATATACATTTTGCCATACATGTTGCGCAAATGCCACCCTCGCAACTGTAAGGAAGTTCCAGGTTTTGAAGTCTCGCAGCACGAAGTATGGATTGGTTTTTTGTTACACTGACCCGGTAACGCCGGTTTTTGTAAATGATTGAAACTGTGCGGTCAGAATATACTGGTGTTTGGTGAGTTCCGCTGTATAGAATTTCAGGGATGAAATGTTCGGTCTTTATCTGATCTGCATGGAAACCCATAAATATTGCTGTAATTTTTGCCATTCTCATAAAGGTGAAAGGACCGCAAAGCATAAAAACTGCATTTTCATGCCGATACTTCAAACTCTTACCGATCATTTTTTCAAGCAAGCCATTATTCAGTCGTTTCCTTTGTTCGAAATGTAAATTCGGATCGCTGAAAAGGAATTCTACAAACAAATTTTCATATTCATCGTCAAGCCGCTTGATTTCAGCTAAAAAGATTGTTGAGTGTTCATTATGATTGCTGTAGATAAGGTGCAAGGCAGATTGCCGTTCATTGATCAGCAAATTTCTGATATGTGGAATGGCTGGTGTAATTCCACTTCCGGCTATAATAAAATAAATATCACGCTGTATTGAACTTTGCGTTTGTAAGGTGAATCTTCCGGATGGCGGCAAAGCTGTCAATGCTGAACCTTTATGCCAGTTGTCGAAAATATATCGGGAGACAACACCGTTCTCAACCCGTTTCACGATAATCTTTAGTTGCTCACCCGGCAAGGTGACGATGGAATATGATCTCCTGTATTCTTTGTTATTTACAGAAACCAGGAATGTGAGAAACTGGCCGGGAAGAAAGTCAGGTTGATCGTCCGTTTTAAGCAAATAGCTTTTCGCATCGGCTGTTTCATTGATAACTTCGTTAATTGTAAACCGGATAGTTTCTTCCATAAACAAAAAGAGGCTGATTTCTCAGCCCCATATGATTAAAATTCTGCGTTTTTTGGCGTTCTTGGGAATGGAATTACATCCCGGATATTAGTCATTCCGGTTACGAACAAAACAAGGCGTTCAAAACCTAATCCAAAGCCGGCATGGGGCGCGCTGCCGAATCGCCGGGTATCAAGGTACCAGCTCAGTTCCTCCGCAGGAACATGCATTTCGTGCATACGTTGTTCTAATTTTTCAAGGCGTTCCTCACGCTGCGAACCACCTACGATCTCTCCAATGCCCGGAAATAAAATATCCATTGCACGAACTGTTTTACGGCCATGTTCGTCAGGTTCGTTTTGGCGCATATAAAATGCTTTTATCTCAGCCGGATAATTAGTCAGAATTACAGGCTTCTTAAAATGTTTTTCTACCAGGTAACGCTCATGTTCCGATTGAAGATCCGCTCCCCAATCGTCAATAAGATATTTAAACTGTTTCTTCTGGTTGGGTTTTGAGCTTTTCAAAATATCGATCGCCTCTGTATACGTTAAGCGCTCGAAATCATTTTCAAGGCAAAACTTCAGTTTGTCTATCAGGTTCAGTTCCGACCGCTCGTTTTGCGGTTTCTGTTTTTCTTCTTCCACTAAACGCGATGAAAGGAATTCAATCTCGTCACTGCAATTATCAAGTGCATATTTGATAACATATTTCAGAAGCTTTTCAGCCAGATCCATATTATCGTCCAGGTCGTAAAACGCCATTTCAGGCTCGATCATCCAGAATTCGGCAAGGTGACGGGTTGTATTTGAATTTTCTGCTCGGAAAGTAGGGCCGAAGGTGTAAATATCCCCAAACGCCATCGCAGCAAGTTCTCCTTCCAACTGTCCGGAAACCGTCAGGTTGGTTGGTTTACCGAAGAAATCTTCTTTATAATTTACCGTTCCGTCATCATTGCGGGGAATGTTATCAAAATCGATTGTAGACACACGAAACATCTCACCGGCACCTTCCGCATCAGACCCGGTGATTACCGGGGTGTGCATATAAACAAATCCCTGATCGTTAAAAAACTTATGAACGGCAAAAGCCAATGCATGACGCACTTTGAAAACCGCGTTAAAAGTATTGGTACGAAAACGCAGGTGCGCAATTTCTCTTAAAAACTCGAGACTATGTTTTTTTGGCTGCAAAGGGAATTTCTCCGGATCGCTGTCGCCAAGAATTTCCAGATCCTGAACTTTTATTTCAACACGTTGCCCTTTACCAAGCGACTCAACAAGCTCGCCAGTAACCGAAACAGCAGCTCCCGTAGTTATGCGTTTAAGCAAGGATTCATCGGTATTGTTAAAATCGACAACTGCCTGGATATTATTAATACCCGAGCCGTCATTAATCGCAATAAACTGATTATTGCGAAATGTTTTCACCCAGCCCATCACAGTTACCTGCTGGCCAAACTCTGTGGCGTTTAATAAATCCTTGATCTTTGTGCGTTTCGGCATGACAGTTATTATTTAGTATTGCCAGCAAAAATACAAATCGTTGTGAAATAAGCTTGGTCGAAGTGTAATTGAGATTTGAATATTCAATAATGACAAAAGACGCCTCGCAGGACTAGAGATGCCTATTGGAGAAATTAAGCTGGTAGCAGAGATTTGAAGTTAAGTTTCGGGCCGGTAACTAAAGATCCGCAGACGGGAAATATATCCGTATTAATGAACTCGGTTCGGGTTGCGATACTGAAGACGCATGTAATTCTGAAACAATTGTTCCTGTTTTTTTCTTCGGTCGGCTTTTTTTGAACGTTTAATGTAAAGTAAGCTACACGCAGAAATAACCATAAAGGAAATTATAAATAGGGGGAGAGTTTCCTGTAGATATTGGTTCATAGGTTTATATTTTATCTGACATCAATATAACTAGATTTAGTCAATGAGGTTTTCACATTGCTACACAAAATCTATCACATCTTTTTAAAGAGATTTTACAGTGACTTGCAAGTATTGTTCGCTGAGCAGTTTTTACCTTTTCAAATGAGAATAAATTGCACAATTGAAATCGCATCTTACTTAGTGTGAAAAATTTCTTTTCAATGGGATTTATATTTGTAGCTCATCGTTAAACTATTTACAAATTTCAACCCATCCTTACCCAATGCGTCCGCGTTGGGTTTTTTGTTTAATTGTAGCACGAAACGAATGCTTAAGAGTCCGGTTAAAGAATATGCTGTTTGCCAGAAATGTAAAATATTATCCTGTTTGCAGAGGTGATGAATTCTTATCTCACATTAATCTTTATTCTTAGCGATAAAGCTTTTTTTCGCTTTTTTATTACCTTCAACGCCGAACAAAATAAGTCCGGTTAACAAGTAGTTCTACATAACACCGGATTTGGATTTACAAAATAATTTAATGACCGAAAATAGAACAATAGACAGGCGAACTCTTTTAAAGAACCTCGGTCTGGTGATCGGTGGTACTATTTTGCTTCCGTCCTGTCTGCGAAGTGATGATACGGCAAGCATTCGACTTAAACACCTCACAATAAGCGGATCGCAGGAGAAGTTATTGGCGGAAGTCGCGGAAACGATAATTCCGAAAACCAATACACCAGGGGCAAAAGATCTTAGTCTCCATTTATTTGTAATGAAGATGGTTGATGATTGTTATGGGACAGCCGATCAAAAATCCTTCGAAAACGGTATAAGCCTGCTGGATGCCGAAGCTGAGAAAACACATGATAAACCGTTTGTTCAATGTTCTAAATCCCAGCGTGAAGCTTTATTGAACAGTATTGATACAAAGCTGCAATTATCTAAGCAAAATAAAACAGAAACAGCCGGCGCTGATACGCGGAATGATTTATTCGCGTTCTTCGAAATTATGAAAGGAAATACAGTGCTGGGCTATACAAATTCAAAGTATTTTATGACGAAGCAAGTAGTTTACGAGCTGATACCAGGACGATACAATGCTCATTTTTCAGTTACTAACAAATCAGTAGTTAAAAATGGCTAATCTTAATACCAGGAGCGTTTCACAGCGCAGCTTTGATGCCATTGTTGTTGGGTCCGGGATAAGTGGTGGCTGGGCTGCAAAAGAGCTAACCGAAAAAGGATTGAATACCCTGATGCTTGAGCGGGGAAGAGATGTAAGGCATTTGGTTGATTATCCAACTACCAATAAATATCCCTGGGAATTTGAGCACCGCGGCCAGGTTCCATATGATGTTCAGCAGGCTAACCCTGTGGTGAGCCGCTGTTATGCTTTCCGCGAAGATGCCATGCATTTTTTTGTAAAAGACCAGGAACACCCTTATATCCAGGAAAAGCCATTTGATTGGATACGCGGGTACCAGGTGGGCGGCAAATCTTTACTGTGGGCGCGACAAACACAACGCTGGAGTGACTTCGATTTCGAAGGTCCTGCACGAGATGGTTTTTCGGTCGACTGGCCAATCCGGTATAAGGATCTCGCTCCATGGTACAGCTATGTAGAGAAATTCGCCGGTATTTCAGGCAACCGTGATGGCTTGGTCAATCTACCGGATGGCGATTTTCTTCCCGGGTTTCCGTTAAATGATGTGGAAAGTTATTTCAGTAAATTCGTTAATAAAAAATATCCTGGTCGAAATGTTATCAGCGCAAGATGCGCCCATTTATCCGAACCCAAAGATATCCATTTACAACAAGGAAGAGCTCAATGCCAGCAGCGGGTGCTTTGCCAGCGCGGTTGTCCGTTCGGCGGTTATTTCAGCTCCAATGCGTCTACTATTCCATGGGCGCTTAAAACCGGTAAACTGACGTTAAGGCCGCATTCGGTAGTTCAGGAAATAATCTATGACGATAAGCAAAATAAAGCTACAGGTGTTCGGATCGTTGATACCGAGACGAAAGAAGTCATTGAGTATTATGCAAAAATTATTTTCGTTAATGCCGCAGCCATAAACTCTAACCTTATTTTATTGAATTCTAAATCCGCGCGCTTTCCAAACGGATTAGGCAATGACAGCGGTGTACTCGGTAAATATGTTGCTTTTCATAATTACCGGGCACGTATTTCAGCCGAATACGATGGTTTCATGGATTGGACTACCGATGGCCGAAACCCGGCAGGAGGTGGTTATATACCACGTTTCAGAAACTTATATAAACAGGAAACAGACTTTTTAAGAGGCTATGCAGCCGGTTTTAGTGCGCACAGAGCGTCTGAAGTAGACTATAAGGGTGTCGGAGAATCGTTAAAAAACAATTTAGCTAATCGTAAAATAGGTAACTGGCGTGTCGGTTCACATATGATGGGCGAAACAATTCCAAAAGAGACCAATAATGTAAGTCTTGACGCGGGTAAGAAAGACGCCTGGGGTGTGCCGCTTCTCAAAATCAACATTGGCTACGATGAAAATGATGAGAAAATGGTCAAAGATTATATCGAACAGATGACAGATATGTTTACCAGCGCGGGTTTCAAAAACATCCAGGCTAACGATAGTAAACAATCGCCGGGTCTCGATATTCATGAAATGGGCGGCGCAAGGATGGGCAATGACCCTAAAACTTCGATTCTCAATAAATGGAACCAGGTTCACGAATGTAAAAACGTGTTTGTTACAGATGGCGCTTGTATGACATCGACGTCTACACAAAATCCTTCACTTACTTACATGGCGTTGACCGCACGGGCAGTCAATTATGCGGTTGAGGAGATGAAAAAATTGAATAGCTGATCAGCCGTTTACCATTCGTAATTCATTTATAACCCAACAAGATGAGATCTGATTATGAGATCTCATTTTTTATTTTCCGGCCTTTTAACTTTCAGTTCCCGTTACGCTGATTGCTGATATTTAGACAAATCACTCACTCGTAAATAGCTATCGCTTTATGATTTGGTTGTAAGTAACTGATACTCAAGTTATTTTTAAAAGTGGCATAACGATTGGAAGTTGTTTCCCTGGCCAATAACTATAAAATCTGGCAAAATTAATCTGTGAATGGAACCTTTCAACAGAACAATTGAACAACTAATGCTTCGGTTTAAGCCCTTGATGGGAACAGATTATGTAAAATACCGAAATCATATATACCGGGTGTTTTTGAATTGTCTTCTGATGGACAAGCAAGATGAAAATATTGAAAAATATGCCGTTGCAGCGGTATTTCACGATATAGGAATTTGGACAGATAACACGATCGACTACCTGGACCCTTCAATCAAACAAGTAGAAAAATACCTGGACGAATCATGCAGGGGAGACTGGGTTGAAGAGATTTCACGAATGATCAACTGGCATCACAAAGTCAGCAGGTACGAAGGTGACTATTCAAAAACGGTTGAAACCTTCAGAAAGGCGGATTGGATGGATGTTTCATTTGGTATTATGGCCTTTGGCGTAAGTAGGAAAAAAATCAGGGAAAGCAGAATTAACTTACAGAACGAAGGCTTCCACTTTTTTCTGATCAAAAAAATTGCATTGAACTTTCTGCAGCACCCGTTAAACCCGCTTCCAATGTTTAAAAAATAAATCTCATTTAAATTCTTAAACTGAAAAAAATGAAAACTATTGAAATTAAGCCTTATGCCAGCGATCCGGCAATTGAGTCGCACACCAAATCATTTTTAAAAGCTCTGAATAGTGGTGGCGGTGATCCGATGGAAACCATGGCGCCAGCAGAGGCCCGAAAAGTTTTGGAAGGTGCGCAGACTTCTGTTGAGGTTGACCTATCGGGCGTTGAAGTTTCTGAAAAAAGCATCACACAAGATGGCATTTCTGTTAAAATATTTATTACCCGGCCGGGTGGTAAGACAGGCACTTTACCTGCTTTTATGTTTTTTCATGGTGGTGGCTGGGTGCTTGGCGATTTTCCGACTCACCAGCGGTTTGTTAGAGACCTGGTAGTTTATTCCGGACTCGTTGCGGTATTTGTTGAGTATAGCCGTTCGCCTGAGGTTAAATACCCTGTTGCATTGAACGAGTGTTATGCCGCTACAAAATGGGTTGCTGAACATGGCGCCGAAATTGGTGTCGACGGCACAAACATAGCTGTTGCCGGAAATAGCGCCGGAGGAAATCTCGCGGCGGCGGTAGCACTGACAGCGGCTAATGAAAACGGGCCTAAACTTAAATTTCAATTATTGTTTTGGCCGGTGACCGACTCCGATTTTAATACCAAATCATATCACAAGTATGCGGAAGACAGATTTCTGACAAGAAACATGATGATCTGGTTCTGGGACAATTACATCGGTACCGAAGAACGAAACGAGATTTATGCATCACCTTTGAAAGCTGAACTGGGTAATTTAAAAGATCTGCCTCCAACGCTCGTTCAAACAGCCGAAAACGATGTACTCCGGTCGGAGGGCGAAGCTTATGCCCGCAAAATGGACGAAGCTGGTGTTAATGTTACACTGGTTAGGATTCAGGGAATGATTCACGACTACGGTTTACTGAATCCATTGGCAAAAGTTCCAGCGGTACAATCCGCGTTACGTTACGCTGCAGGCGAACTAAGGAAGGCCCTGATTTAGCGGCAAAAGTCAAATGGTAAGCAGGTATGTTTATCATCGGTACATACCTGCTATCCGGGACTTGTTTTAAACTTCAGATAGTATTTAGATTTGAAAATGAACGAAGCTACTGTTAGCGGCCGCTAGCCCGGCTTTACATTTATACGCCTGCAGGCATTCCGCCTCGGCAGGTATTCATTCCAATCCGGTTTAACCCGAACAGTTATTGTACAAAGTCGCTGTGTTGCTATGAAAGTTTGTCCTGCGTGCGATAAACCCGGGTGACAGCGATAGCTTTTGTTCATCAATACTTTCGTGTTATAGTTCCGCTCACGACAAAAGCTAAAACAAAAAACGGGACTACCAGAACCGATGTAAGCCGGAAACTGCTTTCAAAATTTCTTATATCGTTTCTACTTCTTTATACTTCGCATTCTAACAATATCACTGTTTATATATCGTCAATTTACCAAATACAAAAATTAATTTAACGATATACAGTTGTTAATTGTCTGTTATATAGGTATTTATATATTTGGTACTGTTTTGGTAACAGCGGTTAAATTAAAATGAACCTTTAATGAAACCATCCCCAAATCTCTTGTCACCAGACAATCATGCTTTAATTATGATTGATTTCGAAAGCCAGATGGCGTTTGCAGTTAGTAATATTGATATCGCCCTGCTTCGTATAAACACCGCAATCGTCGCTGGCGCATCTAAGATTTTCAATGTTCCGGCGCTTGTTACTACAGTTGCTGAAAAAACATTCAGCGGCCCTGTTTTTCCTGAACTCGAAGAATTTTATCCGATTGCTAGCTCCGGTTATTTAGATCGTACTACAATGAATAGCTGGGAGGATGCCCCGGCATATGAGGCGATAACAGGTTTCGGAAAAAAGAAACTCGTTTTTGCAGGTCTTTGGACATCCGTATGTATTGTCGGCCCGGCCTTATCGGCGATTTCTGAAGGCTACGATGTGTATGTTGTCACAGATGCTTGTGGCGATGTAAGTACTGAAGCTCATGAGCGTGCAATACAACGAATGGTTCAGGGCGGTGTACAGCCTGTTACCGCTGTCCAATATCTGCTTGAACTGCAACGCGACTGGGCAAGGCAGGAAACCTATGCGCCGGTCACTAGTCTGATGAAACGGTTTGGAGGCGCATACGGAATCGGCATTCAGTATGCGCATACAATGCTGCAGCACTAATACTCCGTTTACTTATGAACAGCCGGGCCGGCTATCTGACCTTACCACTGTGTTTACTTTTAACAGTTTTTTATCATATGGCACTTAATGCCCAGACATTCAAATTGCTTCGGTTCGATGAAGACTACAGTTATCTCAGAACGGACTCGTCCCGTACCTTTTATGAGAAGCTGAAGTATACCCCTCTGACCGTCAAAAAAAGCGTTTATGTTTCGCTGGGTGGCGAGCTGCGTTACGAATATGCATTTAAAAACAATGAAGACTGGGAGAATAACGGGGGAGGAAGGGATCAATCATTTCTTCAACGATATGTATTGCTGGCTGATTTTCACGCGGGAAACAGGTTCAGGCTTTATGCTCAAGTAAATAGCTGCATAGAGAATGGCAGTAAATACGGCGCCGGTCCTGCTGACGAAGATAAATTGGCTGTCCAGAATTTTTTTGCCGAATACAGAATACGGGGAAAACGAGCCAAAAACCTGGCGCTGCGCCTTGGAAGGCAGGAAATTGATTATGGTTCGGGCCGGCTAATTTCGGTGCGTGAAGGAACCAATGTGCGGTTATATTTTACCGGCGGAAAGTTAACTTATTCATCGCCGCGGTTTTCGGTCGACGGCTTTGTTATGATGGCCGATAATGTTCGGCCCGGTGTGTTTGATAATACGTCATCAAAAGAAGCAAATTTGTGGGGCGCATATTCCTACCTGGTCGTTCCAAAAGGCGGAAATTTTGATTTTTATTATCTCGGAATAAGGCGAGACAACGCCAGTTTCGAGGAAGGTACCGCTAAAGAAGTTCGCCACACTGTAGCCAGCCGATATTGGAAATATGGTAATGGATTTACTTATAACCTCGAGGCAGCTTACCAATTCGGGCGATTTGGCAGAGGAAACATCAGTGCCTGGACAACAGCGATTGAAGTCGGTTATACTTTCAGCAACAGCCGTTTAAAGCCTTCGGTAAACTTACGCAACGATTATATATCCGGCGATAAAAACGCTGGAGATGGTGATTTGGAGACGTTTAATCCCTTATTTCCAAAAGGCGGCTACTTTGGTTTTAATCCCCGAATCGGGCCGGCGAACCTGGTCGATTTACATCCTTACGCTTCCGTGTCGTTTACTGATAAGCTTTCTATGCAGGCAGATGTCGTGTTCAACTGGCGCTATTCTTTAAATGATGGAATTTATCGCCCAAGCGGATCATTCAATTTACCGGGATCCGCATCAAATGAGCGATACATAGGAACTGCTTATTTGCTTAGCGCCGAATACCGGTTTAATAAATACACAAGTTTCAGTTGTGGCGCCCAGTATTTCGACACTGGTAATTTTATCCGCGATATAGGCGCAAACCCGCCAAATTCAAACTTTTTTAACGCTCAGTTTACTTTCAAATTTTAGAATCACGATGATGATTAAATCACTTAATACAAAAAAAAACAGGTCAGGAAGAACAACAAATCTCCGATATCTTTTGTGCCTGTTCTTATTTCTGCAAGCTTTCTCCTTCGCACAAACGCCGCAAAATAATTCATTACCCTCTGTTGGCACTGCTGCAATATTGGGCAAGCTAGAAGGCGTAGCAATTGAAGGAAAAGTGCAGAGCCCATCCAACCAACCAACTCCGTTACAGATAATATGCGTGTTTGAGTATGTTGAAGGTGATATTACCAGTCCGCAGTCTTTGCCGGCTGCTGCGAACGGCTTGCTACACGTTGATCACGCTTTAAACGGATTGATAACTGATTTAAGAAAAAGCGGAAAATTTGCCGGTCATGCATTGGAAACGATACTGATTACTCCATCGAAAGGAAGTGTGCCCGCCCATAAACTTCTCCTGGTCGGGTTGGGCAATCGTAATGATTTTACGCCGGAATTAATGACGAACGTCGGAAGAGTTGGTATGCGGGAAGCGTTGCGCCTCGGCGTAAGCAGCTATTCACATGCCAGCGACCTGAAAGACGCGGGAATTGACTCTCCGACAGGATTAGTTGCGACAAATGTCGTCAAAGGAGCGATTGAAGCCTACGAAACAGAGCTTTACCTCCAAAGCAAAGGATTAACGGCATTCCAGCCTTTGGAAAAGATGACCTTATTATCCGGACAGGCATTTTTCGAACCATCCGGCGCTGCCATAAAACATTTTATAAAAACTTACCATACCAACTAGTTATGAAGAATGCTGACATGATCTTTCATAATGGTAAAGTTTATACCGGAGATGCGGCAAATCCCGCCGCATCGGCGATTGCTATCGCTGATGGTAAGTTTTTAGCAGCTGGCGACGATACGTCGATTCTAAAATACGCTGGTGAAGAAACTCATATAATCGACCTTAAAAAAAAGCTGGTTATTCCGGGAATTAACGACTCGCATACACATTTAATCCGTGGTGGATTGAATTTCAACCTTGAGCTGCGCTGGGACGGTGTTCCCTCATTAGCCGATGCCCTGCGCATGCTTAGGGAACAAGTAGGCAGAACACCCTCTCCGCAATGGGTACGTGTTGTTGGAGGATGGACAGAGTTTCAGTTCGCCGAGCGCAGGATGCCCACGCTGGAAGAAATTAACGAAATTGCTCCGGATACACCTGTTTTTATTCTGCATTTGTACGACCGCGCTTTAATGAACCGGGCGGCTCTGCGAGCTATTGGTTATACCCGTGACACACCGGCACCTCCGGGCGGATATATTGAAAAAAACCAAAACGGCGATCCAACGGGCCTTATTATCGCTACCCCGAACGCCATGATCCTGTATTCGACGCTCGCAAAAGGACCGAAGCTATCTTACGAGCACCAGGTAAACTCAACACGTCATTTCATGAAAGAGCTTAATAGGTTCGGAGTTACCAGCGTAATTGATGCAGGCGGCGGATTTCAGAATTTCCCCGACGATTATAAAGTTGTTAATGATCTCCACGAAGAAGGCTTACTCACGATAAGGATTGCCTATAATTTGTTTACGCAGCGGCCGAAACAGGAGTACGAAGATTTCGACAACTGGATAAAGTCGGTTGAGCTGCATCAGGGCAACGATATGTACCGGCATAATGGTGCGGGCGAAATGCTTGTCTTCTCAGCGGCGGATTTCGAGGACTTTGTACAACCCAGGCCGGATCTTCCTGAAACGATGGAAGCCGAACTTGAGCGGGTAATTCGTTTACTGGTGGAAAACCGGTGGCCGTTTCGCATGCATGCTACCTACAATGAAAGTATCACACGATTTTTAAATGTTTTCGAAAAAGTGAACCGGGATATTCCATTTGATGGTTTACACTGGATTTTTGATCATGCTGAAACCATCGACGAACGAAATATTGAACGTGTAAAAACTTTAGGAGGAGGCATAGCGATACAAAGCCGTATGGCCTACCAGGGAGAAGTTTTCTCTGGCCGGTACGGCGCTGAAGCTGCTGCTCACACGCCGCCGGTCAAGCACATGCTCAACGCAGGTGTGCCTGTAGGTGGCGGCTCAGATGCAACCAGGGTAAGCAGCTATAATCCCTGGGTATCGATATATTGGTTAACTGCCGGCAAAACGGTAGGTGGCCTCGAAATTTACAACGAGAAAACGAAATTGAGCAGGGAAACGGCTTTGGAGCTTTATACAAAAGGCAGCGCATGGTTCTCTAACGAGCAGCATGTGAAAGGAGCTATTAAAGTTGGAATGCTGGCCGATGTCACAGTGCTTGATAAAGATTATTTCAGTGTCGCAGATGAAGATGTAAAGAGCATCGAATCGGAACTGACAATCGTTGGTGGTAAGATCGTTTATGCAAAAGGCGATTTTTCTTCATTTTCACCGGAGCCGATACCGGTGTTACCCGATTGGTCGCCGGCCGGATTTTACAAGGGCTATTACTCGCCGTCAACTAATGCTGCCGGTCTAAGCTCAAATGTGTTACCCGGAAAAAACCACACTGATGCAGGGGCGCAGTTACACCTCATATCACAAATACATCAATGTGCCGGCCAGTGTACTGTTCATGGCCATAATCATAACGCCGCGCGACAGAGCCAGGTTCCTGTGAATAATTACACTGCTTTCTGGGGAGCACTGGGATGTTCATGTTTTGCATTTTAATCGATCAAATGAACGATTTATTTAAATTGATACTTTTTTCGGATCTCGGAAACCACGTTAACAACTGGGCTATGCTGGCATTCAGAATTTTACTGGCGTTGGAATTATTCCGCGTACACGGATTGAAAAAATTCAAGCTTGAAAACGGACAAAAAGAACATGTACCTAATCCGCTTGGATTGCCCGACAAACTGAATGGCATTATCGCCACATTTTCTGATACTGTAGTGCCTTTTCTGGTTATGTTCGGTATAGCTACCAGGCTCGTTATTCTTCCAGTAATCGGCGTCACTGCTACCGGATACATGGTGGTTCACCGAAAGGATTCGCCTGAAGTTCGCGATGTTCCCTACATGTATACGCTTTGTTTTTTGTTCCTGTTAATCGTCGGCCCCGGAGCACTTTCAGCCGATCACTATATATTCAATTCAATACCCACTATATGACACCAAACATTGGAATAAGTCCGGAATTGCTTTCGCAGTCGGCCCACTCACTTAACAGTATTTTAGCTGATGAATTTATTATTTACACCAAAACCCGAAGCGCGCATTGGAACGTCGAAGGCGCGGATTTTCACAGCAAACACTTATTTTTCGAAAGCCAGTATGAACAGCTCGACGAAATCATGGACGAAGTCGCAGAACGGATTCGGGTACTCGGTCATTATGCGCCGGCCACGCTAAAATCGTTTTTAGAATTAACTCATCTGAATGAGCATTTACATGAAGGAAACAGCAGTACAATTTTTATAAAAGAGCTGCTGAATGATCACGAAAGCCTGATTATTCGTCTGCGTGAACTGATCAATCCACTTAACACAAAAATGCACGACGCCGGAACCAGCGATTTCATCACTGGCTTAGCGGAAACTCATGAAAAGATGGCCTGGATGTTAAGAGCACATCTCCGTTAATATTTTGTATCATGGAACAACAACATAATATCTGGTATGTCACTATTTTACTGTCAGCGGTTGCTGGCTATTGTGATACCGTAACTTTTATAGCCGCTGATGCAATATTTTCCGCGCATGTAACGGGAAATTTTATTGTGTTCGCTTATCAGCTGATTAAAGGTGCAGATCAGGATGCATGGGTGAAGCTTTTGACTTTTCCTGTTTTTATTTTCTCGGTAGCCATAGGAGGATGGACGGCAAAAAAAGTGGCAAACGGCTATATGTTGTTGTTGGAGGGATTAATATTACTTTCCGCTAGTATTGCCGTTATCGTATTTCAGCTGTATGGCGCTTTCGGTTCGGGCTGGCCGATGTATCTCGTGGCAATGATGGTAGTGGTGGCAATGGGACTACAAAATGCATTTGGCAAGCTTTTCAGCAAAGAAACTTACGGCCCGACTACCATGATGACAGGTAATGTCACCCAAGCTGCGCTGGATTTCGGGAGTTTGGTTCAATCAGGATTTATCGAAACGACAGCATGGATAAGCTTAAAGAAACAGTTTATCACCATCGGCGGATTTTTAATCGGCTGCGTGATTGGGGCGATAGCGGGTAAACATCTTGGATTGGAAGCCGTAATTATTCCTGGAACCGCGATGATAGTATGTTATTTGCTTACAAATGAGAAAAAACAGGGACAGGACGGACCTATTCCTGTCAAATGAACAACTTGTTAAGAAGCACTTAAATACTTTTTAGTTTTTCTGTCTGGTGATCAGCAAGCTTTTGCAAAGGACCACTCGCCAGCATTTTCATCATCATGTTCAGATCGGCTGAAATGATATGTTTGGCAGTAGTTGTATTATTTCCGTTGTCGGCCAGGTCCCACTTAAGTTCAATAGCAAAAGGCGCCTGTTCGCTTGGTAAGATGACGATTTCTTTATTTTCCACACGGCTCGAAACTTTTAAAGCAAGTTTGGCCATATTCTGAACTGTAAAACGTGCTTCGTCTGTTGTTGAAGACCAGTTATAAATATTCTCCGGCATCAGCTGCTGATGATTATTCAGGTCAGCAAGAAATGCGTAAACGTCTGCTATAGGTTTATTAACGGTTACTGTACTTTCAATAATTGTCATAGGTAATGTTATATATTAATTCCCCCACTGCGACGGATTATTTCTCCAGGTACGCAGCAGTTCAAGATCATCTTTACTAACGAAATGGTGAGTTGATGCATAGTCGATCAGCGCATCATAATTTGACAGCGTTTCGAAGCGGCATTTTGCATTTTTAAAATTTTCCGAAGCTTCATTTAAACCGTAACTGAAAATCGCTACTAAGCCTGCCACATCACAACCCGCAGCACGCAAAGCTTCAACGGCCTGCAAGCTGCTTTTACCGGTTGAAATCAGGTCTTCGACTACCACCACGCGCTGTCCTGCAAAAAATTCACCTTCAATAAGGCTGCCGGTTCCGTGTTCTTTTGGTTTAGAACGCACATAAGCAAAGGGCAATCCAAGGTCCTGAGCAACTAAAACTCCCTGCGGAATTCCGGCTGTAGCGACACCGGCAACTAAGCCAACAGAACCGAATTCTTCCTGGATCAATGACGACAGATTTTGGCGGATATAGGTTCTAATCGAAGGGTGAGAAAGCGTAATCCTGTTATCGCAGTATATCGGAGATTTCCATCCGGATGCCCAAGTAAAAGGATTATTTGGTTGTAATTTAATTGCTTTAATTTGCAACAAAAATTCGGCAACTTTCTGTTCAATCTCACTTTTATTCGTCATGGCGCAAATGTATACAATTTATATTAACGAAACAGTCCTTATAATCACTGATACTAAGATAAAAACTAAAAGCAAAGCAAAACAAATTGACCATGAGGGATTTGTATTTCCGGCTTTTTACAAATCTGTTAAGACCGGAAAACAAAGCGGAATCTTTGTTATAAAAGTTAAAAATGCCGGACAGTATTTTAAAACATTAAAGGAATCGGTACGTGTAATAAAGGCCGCCGGAGGCCTGGTGAAAAATGAAGATGACAAGTATCTTTTTATCTTCCGAAAGGGTGTTTGGGATCTCCCCAAAGGAAAAATTGATGAGGGTGAAAAAACAAAAAAAGCAGCAGTTCGCGAGGTAGAGGAAGAATGTGGCATCCACGTTGATGAAGTGGGGCAGAAGCTTTGCAAAACCTGGCACGTTTACGAAATCTCTAAACAGATCGTTCTTAAAAAGACGACCTGGTACGCGATGAAAGCGCTAAATCAGCCAAACCTGGTTCCTCAGCTCGAAGAAGATATAACCGATGCGCGCTGGTTAGGAAAAGATGATTTTGCAATGGTCGAAAAAAACACCTATCCCTTAATCTCCGGTTTAATCGGCTTGCTTAAAGAAAAGGTATAACTTCTTTAGGAACGAACTGGCTGATATCACCGTTATAGCGATGAATATCGCGGACAATCGTTGAGCTTATCGACGAATATCCCGGTTTGCTAAGGATGAAAATGCTTTCAATTTCAGGAACGAGGGCATGATTCATCTGGGCAATTGCTTTTTCATATTCGAAATCTAAAACTGTCCGGATGCCCCTGATCATATATTCGGCACCGATACTTTTACAGAAATCGACGGTAAGGCCTTCGTAAGTTGAAATTTCGATTTTAGGCTCGTAGCTAAAAACGGCTTCCAGCATTTTTTTTCTAGTTTCCGGATCGAGCAGCGCCTGTTTGGATGAATTAAGTCCGATGCCAATCACAACTTTGTCAAACAATGAAATGGATCGTTTTAAAATATCCACATGGGCTTTAGTAACTGGATCGAACGATCCCGGGAACAGGGCTTTTTTCATAACTTAAAGGTAATTCAAAATGGTTAAAGCGTATTTTCGCTTTTGTCTAAATTTTCAAAAAAACTAAACGACGAATAGCCATATTTTCGTTGCTCGGTGAACTGTTTATAATGGTTCAGCCTGATTGTTGACGGGTGTTCGACAATTAAAAGTCCGCTATTATTCAGAAGATTTTTAGTG
This sequence comes from Hufsiella arboris, assembly GCF_009834875.1. Taxonomy (GTDB): domain Bacteria; phylum Bacteroidota; class Bacteroidia; order Sphingobacteriales; family Sphingobacteriaceae; genus Hufsiella_A; species Hufsiella_A arboris. The sequence continues at coordinate 627,717 of NZ_WVHT01000002.1, forward strand.
AATACAAGATCCGGAATTGACGGAAGTTTTGGATTGTCGTAAGGTGCATCGGCGAAAATCAGATCATAAGCTTTGGTTTCTGTATTCAGGTATTTAAAGACATCGGCCTTTATAACCTTAACATTGGCTAGCTTGTATTGCTGAACCGATTCTTTGAGAAATTTGACACAATGATAGCTAAGGTCGACGGAGGTTATATCGCTTGTCCCGCGCGAGGCAAACTCCAGCGTAATGCTGCCGGTTCCGCTGAAGAGATCGAGTACTTTAATTTGCTCAAAATCAAAACGATTGTTCAGGATATTGAACAAGGCCTCTTTCGCCATGTCTGTTGTAGGCCGTACTGGAAGGTTTGACGGCGCCTGTATCCGCAGGCCTTTTAACCTGCCGCCAACTATTCGCATAGCAACAGGGCACTTAAAGTGAAAATCCTGGTTTGCTCTATGGTTTTAAAATCATCGGGTATATTGACTACCAGCGCTGCAATGACATGATGAATCTCGTTGAAATATTTCTCAAGACGTTCAATAACTTCGGCATCATACTCGCCAGACAGGATTACAGAAACTTCTTTAGGGTTTATTTGCAATTGCTTAATAATAGTCAATATGTAATAGTTGAACTCGTCAGCGTCATGCTTGGGCAGCAAGTTGTAAAAAATCACTTTTTTGCCTTCCGTAAGCAACAATTCAAATTTTTCGCCGGCAATGCCGATAAATAACTGCCGGGATTCGGAGGAATAAAATTTCAACGCAGCTTCTACAAATGGCTCAGCTTGCGTTAAAATCAATGCGGAAGGGAATCGTTTCGTTAGGAATTCTTTCAACTGCGTGTCGAATGACGCAACAGTTTTGATAGAGGCCGTTTTAATGGCATTGGTCAGCGTAACTCCGCCGCCAACAAAACCTGCATACCGACCGGCATCTCCTTCATCGAAAACCTCTTGTGGAATAAAAGCGAATAGATTTGTTTGAATGCTTATTTTAACTTTTCGGTAGTAAAACCGCAAAATGGCAGTCTCGTCAATAGCGGATTCGAGGTCGGTTAAATTTTTAAAGCCGATTGATCCGTAGATTTTCGCCTGATCGTGAAGCATATCAACAACGAGATATGAAAAAACAGAATCTGTAACTGAGATCAAAAGATCGCACTTGGATGATTGCTGCGACTGAAAGCCAGGTTCTTCTACGTGAGTTTTTATTCCTTTATCCACACAACAAAACTATAATTTTTTTGCTTAATGGAAATCAGTGAACGAATATGCAACTTTACACCGATGAGTATTAGCGAAACACTCAGGGAGAAATTCAGATTTGAGCCCACAAGTTGCCAGGAGCGGGTTTTTCTTAAGATCGACCAATTTATTGCGGCAAATGAAGGTGATGAATGCTTTGTGTTAAAAGGCTATGCGGGTACGGGAAAAACAACTATCATCGCGGCACTTGTTAAAACTTTAGCCCAGTTCAATTTAAAATCGGTATTGCTGGCGCCTACTGGCCGGGCGGCTAAGGTGATGTCGGGCTATTCAAACAAAAAGGCGTTCACAATTCACAAAAAGATTTACCGGAAGAAGGACGCCATAACTCCTGACATGATTTTCGCGCTGGCACCAAATATGGCTGAGGATACGATTTTTATTGTTGATGAAGCATCTATGATCAGTGATGAATCAAGTGATTTCAGTAAGTTCAGCTTGTTGCATGATTTGATCAGCTACGTTTATAACGGCAAAAATTGTAAGCTGATGTTTGTCGGCGACACCGCTCAGTTGCCGCCTGTCGGTACCGAAAAAAGTCCGGCGCTCGACAACGCTTACCTGGCAGACCATTTTGCCATGACAATTTTTGGCGAAGAACTGCAGGAAGTTGTGCGCCAGGAAAAAGAATCAGGAATACTTGCAAATGCAACCAAGATCAGGCGGCAGCTTCAGATGAAAAAAGCCGGCTTCCCGAAATTTGTTATAAGCGGATTTAAAGACATTTATCAAATGACAGGCGAGCGGCTGCCAGAAGGCTTGCATTACGCTTATGATAAGTACGGAATGGAGAACACGCTGGTTATCTGCCGTTCAAATAAAAACGCTAATACCTACAATCAACAAATCCGAAACCGTATTCTTTATCGTGAGGAAGAACTAACCGGCGGGGATTATATTATGGTTGTCAGAAATAACTACTTCTGGCTTAAGGACGAAAATGCCGCAAACAATTTTATCGCCAATGGTGATATTGCAAAAATTAAACGCGTTCGTAATATTCACGAGATGTACGGATTTCGGTTTGCCGACGCTGTTATTGAATTCGTTGATAATGAGCAGAGCGAGCCGCTGTCATGTAAACTAATGCTTGATACGTTGTATCTCGACAGCCCGAGTTTAACAAGTGCTGATCAGAAGCGGTTTTTTGAGGCAGTGATGACCGATTACTCTCACATCACTAACAAAAGCATGCGCTTTCTCGAGCTAAAGACAAATCCTTACTATAATGCGCTGCAGGTAAAATTTGCATTTGCAACTACCTGCCATAAAGCGCAGGGCGGCCAATGGGATGCGGTATTTATTGATCAGGGTTATTTAACAGAAGAAATGGTTAACACCGATTTTTTAAGATGGCTTTACACAGCAATAACCCGGGCGGTTAAAGAGGTGTTCCTGGTCAACTTTAGCACGGAATTTTTTCACGCTAAAAGTTTACAGTAAAAGTACTACCAACATCGGGCATGCTGTTGACATCGATGCTGCCGCCCAATGCTAAAACCTGCTTCCGGGTGATATACAGTCCCACGCCTTTGCCATCAGCATTCTTATGAAACCTGCTGTAAAGATTGAACAGGCTTTCGCCGTTTTTTTCCAGATCGATACCCAGGCCGTTATCGCTAACGGCGAAACAAATCTTGCTATCGTTTAGATATGAACGTATTGAAATTTGTGGTTCGCGCTCCGGGTGGCGGTACTTTATTGCGTTTGATAATAAATTTTGCAAGATACTTTCCAGGAACGTTCTGTGTACGTTAATTTTTGGTGCGTCGCTGAAATCACAATTTATTCGCGCGCCGGTGCTCTTGATATCAGCAGAAAGGTTTTTTACAACGTGGCAATACACGTCGTTAAAAGATAAAACCTCCCGGGTGTCTATGGCTTCGTGTTTCAGGCGTAAATCCTCAATGATATCATCTAATTTGGCTACCAGGCATTCTGATGTTTCGACAAGTGCGCCAAAAATTTCTTCTTTTTCACCTTCTGTTTTAGACTGCACATAAAGTTTTAAAAGGGCCAGCTGATTGATTGCCGGCGATCTTAAATCATGTGAAGCGATGTAGGCAAAACGTTCCAGCTCGTCATTCTGCTGACGCAGATGTTCGCTCACTGCCTGTAAATTATTTTTCTTGGCTTCCAGCAACTCATTTTTTCTCGCTATACGGATGAAGAGATCGGCGATACGTTTCCGGTTTCGCATGATGGTTATGAATGCGACGATGACAAACGTCAGCAGAGCCCAGTTACTTGCAATTGAGAATAGCTGTAATTGTGAGCTTTGGTTCTTAATATCTCTGCTTTTGGCCGCCAGGATGTTTCTGTGGAGTCCGGCGATCCGCTTTATCTTCGATTCAATTACATTTGAAAGAATGTGTGCTTCTTCCGAGTTAACGTAACGAATGTTGGCTGCCAGGTCATCATTTCTGTCTATCAGCTCATCCATATCACTGATCTTTTTGCTTATAAGTTTTTGCAAACTTTCAATAGCATCATTCGTTTCTCCGGCTTCCGCTATCTGGGCATAAAATCTGGATGAAGACTTCAGTAATTCACGCTTGGTTGATCCATACAGCAATTTATATCGGGTTTCCTTAGTTATAAGGTAATTCTGCTCATTCTCTGATGCTGTTTTAATATCTGCTAGTACTACGTTTGCATTCTCAATCAGGTAATAACTACGGTTTAATGCACTGAAGTTGTCTTCATTCTTGTAAAATTGATTCAGGAAAAAGATGCTGTTGGCTACGATCAAGGTGATTGTTGCGCCAATGAGCAGATATATAAGTCTTACGTTTTTCACTTGTGGCAGTTGATGTAAAAATTATACGAAAGAAAAGTTCCCGGGGTTTTGTGACGGAAACTTTTTTTTGTCACAACGCTATTACAATAGTTAAATTTAATATTAAATAAAACACACGGATCAAGTGTAACTACTCAGATTTGTAGCGTTTTTTTACGCAATTTGTTACAGCTTGATATTTAAAATGCAACAGTTAGTGCCAGCGAAGCTTTGCTATAACCACATTGGCGGCAAACTAGGTGAATTGCTTTTTGAAAGCTTTTTGAGAAATGGTTGGATCACAAAGGAACATCCTGATGATAAACACTACACCGTTACCGATGCCGGAAAACAGGAGTTTTTGAAGATTGGAGTAGATGTGTCAAAAATTTAATGGCCTTTGCGTTGCTGAATATTTTATTTTTAACTTCGTGCTGACGGAAATGGTGTCTTCCGTTTAAAATAACCGCTTCGCGCTGATGACACCTGCAAAATGTATCCGACTTACCGGGTTTTAATTGTTTTTTATTGCAGGTGAACGTTTAGATGAAAGATCAATTTTCAATTTTCAAACAGCTAATCCGGTGGACGATTTGGATATTGCCCGTGGCACTGGTTACCGGCAGTATTGTTTCGCTTTTTTTATGGCTGTTAAACTGGGCCATCCATTTTAGATTTTCCCACAGTTGGTTGCTGTTCCTTTTACCGCTTGCCGGATTACTTATTCATGTAATTTATCAGTCTGCAGGCAAATCATCCGAGAAGGGAAATAATCTGATTATCGAGCAAATACACCAGGACGAAGGGGACATACCCTGGCAGATGGCCCCGATCATTTTGATTACCACAATTATGACACACCTTTTTGGCGGCTCGGCAGGGCGCGAAGGTACGGCTGTACAAATCGGCGGAAGCGTCGGATCGTTTTTTGGCAACGTGTTTAAACTGAACGGTGCTAACCGCCAGATAATTCTTACAGCCAGTGTAGCGGCCGGTTTTGGCGCCGTTTTCGGCACACCGCTAACTGGTGCGGTTTTCGCCATGGAGGTTCTTACGATTGGAAAAATACAATATCGGGCGCTGCTTCCATCGTTAATGGCCGCTATTATCGGCGATATCACTGTTAGTGCCTGGCATGTTTCACATGTTCAGTATCATATAGACGACCTGCCTTATACGCCGTTATTTATTTCAAACTTATTTCATTTTGACCTTTTGCTTTTTTTTAAGGTGATCATCGCATCGGCAGTTTTTGGTTTTGCCAGCTATCTGTTTACCATGATGACACATACCATTAAAAAAGCCGGCCTTAAGTTTTTTAAAACAAAGTGGATGATACCGGTTGCCGGCGGGCTAATCATTATTGGGCTGACACTTTTAATCGGTGCGCCTGACTATCTTAGCCTGGGAGTAAATCCGGAATATCCGGGCGCTGTTACCATCTCATCTGCATTTCATACCGGCGGATCCCACGGCTGGAGCTGGCTGTGGAAAACACTATACACAAGCATCACACTCGGAAGCGGATTTAAAGGTGGCGAAGTCACACCGCTGTTCTATATCGGTGCAACGCTTGGTAATTCATTATCAGATCTATTGAATGCTCCCGTCAGCCTATTCGCAGCATTAGGCTTTATTGCAGTTTTTGCCGGCGCAACGAATACACCAATAGCCTGTACCTTTATGGGAATCGAACTTTTTGGAGGTGAACATGCTATATTATTTGCCACCGCGTGTTTTACCGCATATTATTTCAGCGGGCACTCCGGAATTTATGGAGCACAAAGGATAGAAATTGCCAAATTTGATGACCCTTCCTCGATCGATGAATCGATCTCGAAAACTATGGAAAAGAAAGTTTTCAGGTATAAACAGCTTCTCAAATACAATAAGTTTTTTAAAGGCCGGCAGCAGTAAGTTGCTTAAAAGTATCACGACAATTCGAGTTGTTTTATCGCTATTTAACGAAATGACGTTATTTTAAGGTCAATTGTCTTTTGTAAGTAATTGATTATTAATTATTTGAAATGATGGCATTAGTTTGGCTGTTGCTAAATTGATCAACATGGAAAACACCCGGATTCAACTGGAATTTTTTGAAAAGCAAACTTGTAAGCTCGGATATGAGCTAATTCGCGATATTCTGAGGCCGCGCAAAGTTGCAAAAAAACAGGTGATCGCGAATGAAGGGTCCATGTGTCGGAGTTTGATATTTATTGTGAAAGGCGCCATGCGTTTATACAGTATTGACGACAAGGGACGGCAACATACGATGTATCTGGCTTGCGACAATCAATGGATAAGCGATTTTGAAAGTTTTGGCACAAATCTGACATCTGGTTTCACAATTGAAGCTGTCGAAGATTGCGAGTTGCTAATTATTTCAGCCGATCGCCTTAAAGCGGAGTTAACCCGGAATCCAGGTCTTGCCCATTTTTTAAATGATATATACCGTGAAATAACCGGAGAATACCAAAGACGCATATTGAGTTTAATAGGTTCTTCAGCCGAAGAGCGATATGAAACTTTTAGCAGATCATATCCTCACATTATAGGCCGGTTACCGCAGACAGTCATAGCCTCGTATCTTGGTTTATGTCCTGAAACGGTTAGTCGTATTAAAAATAAACTCTTAACAGAAAATTCTGTTATATCCAACCGTTTGAAATTAATTGCTTGCTAAGCAACGTAATCTTTCAAGGCGATTTCAGTATATTTTTTAATTTTATATAAATATTTACCGTTTTAAAACTCTGATTACTTAACTAACCCGTAATTCTGAAGAATGCTATACGTTAAAATGAACCATTTTTTAAGAAATGCCGGCTTGCTTGCCTGCTCATTTTTCATTATCAGCACATTAAAGGCCCAGGATAGTGTTAAAGTGCGTGCTCATGCTTCTTATAACGACGTTAGTGGCTTTCATAAGTTCTTTTTTGGAGAAAATTACCGTAAGGAATGGGCGGCAGAAACGACTCTGCCGGTAATTCGGATTTCCGAAATAAAAGGCGGTTTAAAAGCACTTGAACGTGGTGGCGGCAATCAAACAAAATCCCTTCGACTAGTTGATAAAAAAGGGCAGGAATGGGTGTTAAGAAGTATTGAAAAATTTCCCGAAGTGCTCTTGCCGGAAGCTATAAGAAACACATTCGCTAAAGATTGGGTGAATGACGCTATGTCAGCTCAACATCCATACTCAGCTTTAATCGTGCCTGTGCTTGCCGATGCCGAAGGAATATATCATAGCAATCCTATTATCGGAAAAGTGTTGCCAGACAGTGCTTTAGGTAAGTTCTCCGCTGACTTTGAGAATCAGCTTTGCCTGCTTGAAGAGCGCGAACCGATAGGGAAATCAGATAATTCGATAAAGATGTTAAGCAGCCTCCGCGAAGACAATGATAACCAGGTAGCGGACGAGGCGTTTTTACGGGCTATAATGCTAGATTTAGTGATGGGGGACTGGGACCGGCATCTGGATCAATGGAGATGGAGGGATGAAAAAGACGGATCCGGAAAGCTTTACATGCCAGTGCCGAGAGACAGGGATCAGGTGTTTTACGTAAACCAAGGCATCGTGCCGCGCAGTGTTTCAAGGCGATGGTTTTTTCCATTTATGCAGGGTTTTAAAGGTGAGATAGAAAACGTCAACACACAGCTTTGGGAAACGCGGGTTTTGGTTACCCGTGTTTTAAATCAGATAAGCTATGAAAAATGGATGTCGGTGACTAATGATTTTATTTCGCGGATTCCCGACAGTGTGCTGGAACGAGCACTCAAGAGACTTCCGGAATCGTCATACAATATCAGACACAAAGAGTTGCTCGCGAATATGCAGCAGCGTAGAAACAGTTTTCCAGCGGAAATGGACAAATTCTACCGGTTTTTAAATAAAATCGTAGATGTTGAACTCTCTGATAAGAACGAAAAGATCGTTCTTACTGACACTGCCGAAAGGAAATTAAATGTCCGCATATATAAAATTTCTAAATCCGGAGAACTTGAACAGCAATTGTTCTTTAAAGCGCTGGATCCTGAAATTACACGCGAAGTAAGAATTTTTACAGCTAAAGGCAACGACCAGGTGTTAGTAGACAACAAGACTTCACCTGTGAAAGTTCGTGTGGTTGGCGGGCAGGGCGATAAAAATTATTCGGCCGCTGCTTCGAACAGGAAGGTAAAAGTTTATGATCTTAAAAGCAATGATCATTTTACCGACCCGGAACATCGTTTTAGTAAGCATTTGTCGAACGACAGTTCAAATGTTAGTATTGTACAAACTAACCGCTATAATATACCTCAGCCTCTGGTGACTGGCGGCTACAATAAAGATGACGGCTTGTTACTGGGTTTAGGAATAAAATATACATACCAGGGTTTTAGAAAAGTACCCTACGCAGGTGTCCAGTCGTTTACGGCGGGACATTCATTTTCCACGAAAGCTTTTCGGTTGAGGTACTCAGGTGAATGGCTTCGCGCTATCGGCAGCGCCGATATCGTTGTGCAGGCTACGGCTTACGCACCCAACAATACCATGAATTTTTATGGCCGCGGAAATGAAACTCCATTTGACAAGTCAGGTGATTTTGTGACTTATTATCGCACGCGGTTTAATTTATACCAGGTTGATCCTACAATACGGTGGCGACATCCGGGTGGCATTTCAATAGAAAGCGGATTATCTTTTCAATACTATCATTACAATCCAGGCGATAATACAGGGCGTTTCATCAATAGTAACGCCGATATCGGTTCCTATGACAGTACTACGCTCGACCGCGAAAAAGTTCATGGCGGAGTGACTTTTAATTTTACACAGGATAGGAGGGGAAACAAGCTATTGCCGGTCTCCGGGATTTATATGAATTTTAAAGCCGCGGCTTACAAGGGCTTAAATTCTTTTTCAGAATCATTTGTGAGGATACTTCCTGAGTTTAGCTTTTACCAGAAAATAAGCCGTGATTCTGTTTTAGTACTTGCTAACCGTACCGGAGGAGGAATAACTTTCGGTGACGCAACTTTTTATCAATCTGTTTTCCTGGGTGGACAAGGGAATTTACTTGGCTACAGGCAATTTCGCTTTGCCGGGGAGCAAATGCTATATAACAACCTGGAATTAAGACTGCGTTTTGGACAGCTGGCAAATTACATTTTGCCCGGGGAGATCGGCATGAATGCATTTTATGATATCGGCCGTGTTTGGGTTAAAAATGAAGATTCTTCAAAATGGCACCAGGGCGTTGGTGCCGGGTTGTATTTCGCGCCGGCGCGTTATCTGGTTGCACAATTTATTGAAGGATATTCAACCGAAGGATGGTATCCGTACATCAGATTAAGCATGAGATTTTAACAGGAATTGACTAATTTCAGCTATTAATTTTCAGATCATGGGTGGCGAGCGATTTTTTGAATTGACTATTACCGGTGAAGAAAAACTAAGCATCCCCCAGGGAAAATCTATCCTTGAAACGGCATTATCCGCCAAAATTCCTTTTTATCACGATTGCGGAGGTAAAGCTAAATGTACTACCTGCCGGGTAATTGTTTTAGACGGGGAGGAGTGGCTCAATAAACCCAATTCGCGGGAACAGGCAGCGAAGGAAAAAATGCGTTTGCCAGATACTGTTCGACTTGCATGCCAGACACAGGTTCTCGGCGGCGAAGTTACCGTTCAGCGTCTTATTCGCGATAAGGATGATATTTACTATTATGTTGGGAGCAAAGCTTACAGTGACAAACTAACCATCGGCGAAGAACGCGAGTTAACTTTGTTTTTTCTCGATATAAAGGATTTTACTTCACTTATAGAATCTAACCTCCCTTTCGACGTAATGCACATCTTAAGGCGTTTGTTCAATATTTTTAAAAAAGCCATTGAAAAGCACGAGGGAAAAATATTAGAAACTGCCGGAGATGGTTTGTATGCTGTCTTCGGATTAAATAATGATTCGATAGCTGAGACAGCGCAAAATGCAGTAGATGCAGCTCATGCAATAAACATTGAACTCGACTTGTGTAACGAGCAATATTTTAGTCTGTTCGGCAAATCGTTTGAAGTGGGTATAGGGATTCATGCTGGCAACACCGTTGTTGGTAGTATCGGGCTCGGTATAAACAACAATTTAACCGTGATGGGTTTTGCTGTAAATGTTGCATCCCGACTGCAGTCACTGACACGTTCGTTGAATAATAACATAATAATTTCCCGTACTATTTTAAAACGATTGACCTCGTTACCTGAACAAAAAATTGCAAAGAAAATTAAACTTAAAGGTGTAAGTAAATTTATGACCGCTTATTTAATTGGCCGAGAATTTAATGCAGCTCAAAAAAATGATTAGCATGAACAATACAGACTTAAGCGGCATCGTCAACCAGGCAAAAGAATATATTACGTCCTATTTCCATTCACACAAGCAACGGGAATTTATTTATCATAACATCGATCATACGCATAGAGTTATCGAATTTGCGGAAAAAATAGGCAGGCACTACCAGTTAAACGAGACGGATTTTTTCATTCTGCAGATTGCCGCGATTTTTCATGATTCCGGATATTTTACCAATAGCAAGGATCATGAGCGGGAAGGCGCCCGGCTGGCTGAGCAATACCTTCAACCCAGGGGCATAGACGAATCGGTAATTACAGCGGTAAAAAAAACTATAATGGCTACCGTTATGCCACAGAAGCCGGAAATATTAATCGAACAAATATTATGTGACGCTGACCTTTATCACCTGGGCACTACGGATTTTCCTGATCTTAACAAACTTATGAGAAAGGAGTATGAGCAAATTCATGGAGAGAAAATCTCAAAAGACGATTGGCGGCAAAAAACCATTGGCCTTTTCAACTCACATCACTATCAGACAGCTTACGCGAAGCAGCTCTTAGACGCGGGCAAAGACGAAAATCTGAAGGATCTCATTCAAAAACAGAAAGAAAATGATAAGCCAACTAATGAGAAGGCGGAATTTCCGGATCTTAATTCTGACTTAAAACATGGAGCCGACCGTCCTTCCCGGGGTATTGAAACTATGTTTCGTATCAGTTCGGGAAATCATCAGCGTTTAAGTGACATGGCCGATAACAAGGCTCATATTATGATTACTGTAAACGCAATCATATTGTCTGCGGTGATCAGCATTTTACTTCGCAAGCTCGACAGTTATTATTACCTCGCTTATCCAACGTACCTGATATTAATGATAAGTCTTGGCGCCATGATTTTTGCCGTTCTGGCTACCAGGCCAAGCATTCCGTCGGGAACATTCACCCAAAAGGATATCGAAGAAAAAAAGGTAAACCTTCTCTTTTTTGGAAACTTTTACCGGATGAATCTTGATGAATACGCTGCGGGCATGGAAAAAGTGATGAACGACCGTGAGTTCCTGTATGGCACACTGATCAAAGATTTGTACTTCCAGGGCATAACTCTGGGGAAAAAATATCGCCTGTTGCGCATATCCTATAATATTTTTATGTACGGACTTATCGTGTCCATTTTTGCTTTTGTTATTGTTTCGCTTGTTTATTCAAGTGAGCAGGTAACGGATTTTTTTAATTAATACCCTAATAGATCTGCCTGAAAATTTTATGAAAACAAGCCATTTTTTTAACAGGGATCTTAGTTGGCTGTCATTCAACGAACGTATTTTACAGGAAGCTGGCCGCGACTCGGTGCCCTTAATGGAGCGTATCAAATTTTTATCAATCTTTTCATCTAACCTGGATGAATTTTACAGGGTACGCATGCCGGTTTTAATGGCACTTCAGCAACTTGACACCGACGAAGAAATTATTGGTAGCCATGGTAAAGATGTTGCTGCCACGGCAAGGGAAATCATTCAAAATCAACAAAGGTCTTTTGGAAATATTTTAACCGGGAAGCTGATACCTCTTTTAAAAGAAAATGGTTACCAGCTGATTTATGGCAAGCCGATCCCAGAATCGATTATGCCGTCTGCCACTAATTGCTTCCTGCAGGAAGTGCTTACGTTTATTCAAATAGTTGATTTATCAGTTGAACCTGCATCATTTTTTCCCGAGAATAATAAACTGTACCATGTTGTAACGATCAATGAAAATGGCTTGGATAAGATTCTCGTTATCAACATTCCATCAGACTGCCTGCCTCGCTTTTTTTCGTTTTCGGCGACGACCGGCTTGTTTATCCTTTTTCTTGATGATATTATCAGGCATCATTTGCAGTGGGTATTCCCTTCTTCAAGAGTTACTGGCTGCTATAGTTTTAAAATAACCCGGGATGCAGAAATAAACCTTAAGGACGATTACCCGGGGGATGTCGCAGATGCGCTCGCTGAACAGTTGGCGAAACGCGACTTTGGTAAGGCGACACGGTTTCTATATCAGCCTGACATGCCGCTTGATACTTTCTATTTATTACTAAAAAAGCTGGATCTGTCCCCGGGCAGTGTCGCCGAAGGAGGCATATATCATAATTTAAAAGATTTGCAGCAGTTGCCGGTGAAAAATAAGGAATTAGAATACGAACCATGGCCGGCTGCCTTGTCGTCTGATATCAGTATTCAGCAAACGATTTTTGACCAAATCACAGATGCAGATCGGGTGGTTCATACGCCATACCAGCAATATAAAAACGTCATTCGTTTTTTTAACGAAGCGGTAGTAGATCCCCTGATAGATGAGATTTACGTAACGCTGTATCGCGTTGCCAGCGACTCCCGCATTGTTCGTTCCTTAATAAGCGCAGCAAAAAATGGTAAAAAAGTAACTGTACTCATTGAGTTAAAAGCCCGCTTTGACGAGGAAAATAATATTAAATGGGCAAAAACGATGAAACAGGCCGGCGTGCAGATCGTCTACAGCCGGAATTCGTTAAAGGTCCACGCTAAAATTGCCCTTGTTAAACGGAATGAAAATAACGGTAAAGCCTATTACGGTCTGCTGGCAACGGGCAATTTCAATGAAACTACGGCTGCATTTTATACCGATCATGTTCTTATGACAGCACACCGCGAAATGCTTTTGGAAATGGAACAACTGTTCATTTTTCTTTCAAAACGCGAGAAAACAATTCCGGCAGACTTCGCGCCGTTCAAGCATTTATTAGTAGCGCAATTCAATTTACACCAGCACTTCTTAGATCTGATTGACCGGGAGATAGTAAATGCTTATAAAGGACTTCCGGCGGAAATATTCATCAAATTGAATAACCTTGAGGAGCGCTCACTCATCGCAAAACTTTACGAGGCATCGCTGGCGGGCGTAAAGATAACGCTGATCGTAAGAAGTATTTGTTGCTTAATACCGGGAGTAGAGGGGCTAAGCGAAAATATTACCGTGATCCGGATTGTTGACCGCTACCTCGAGCACGGGCGTGTTTTCATTTTTCATAATGCAGGCAATACAGAGGTATATGCGGGCTCGGCAGATTGGATGAACCGGAATATTTACCGGCGAGTTGAAGTTTGCTTTCCTATTTATGACGAACGTATTAAAAATGAATTTATTGACATCTTAAAACTGCAAACAGTGGATAATGTACAGGCTGTACAGCTCAATCGCGAGCTTGGAAATATGCCGTTACAATCTACTGGGAAACCTGTTCGCTCGCAGTATGAGATATACAGGTTTTTAAAAAACAAATCGATACCGGCTGAACCCGCCAGAATTAAAAACATTACCGCATCAGACTGACATTTTGTATATTCGATTACTAATCAATCGGATAACCCAAAAAAAACACTTTTATGTCTGGGTTGTAACTAAAATCTTTCCAAAGAGATTCGTTATAATTCAATTATTTCAACGCTTATTTATGCCTGGCTGTTAGCTGGAACACTTGACGCGCTCGCAGCGATTTTCCTGCTTGCTCATGGTCACGCCGCCGGCGTATTTCGATATATCGCCAGTGCGGCTTTTGGAAAAGATGCATTTTCAGGTGGCGCCGGTTATATCTGGTTTGGCCTTTTAGCGCATTACTTTATCGCTTTTTGCTTTACAGCTTTTTATTTTATCATTTATCCATATCTGACGTTCCTGAAAAGAAACGTTATCCTCAGTGCGGTTATATACGGCTTATTTGTCCAGCTAGTAATGACGTTTTTAGTTCTGCCGCTTACTCAATTACAAACCGGTCCATTTAATGCGATGTCTTTTATTAAAAATGCGGTGATACTAATGTTTAGTATAGGTTTGCCGGTTGCGTTGCTGCGGCAGCGTTACGACAAACAAAAAACTGTTTAAAATTCAAAGTCATGAATACAAGTGTGGTTTTCTTGTTACTGATTTTATGTGGATTCGTTCAATCAGATAACAGCGCTAAAAGCTTTGCTTTGGTTGAGTTGTTTACTTCAGAGGGTTGCTCCAGCTGCCCTAAGGCTGAGCAGTTACTAAAAAAATTAGAGACTCAATATGCTGGTAAGCAAGTATTCGTAATGGAACTTCATGTTGATTACTGGGATAAATATGGATGGAAAGATCCTTACAGCAAACACGAGTTTACCGAAAGGCAGAACGAATATTGCAAGTTTTTAAAATCGCAGGTTTATACTCCGCAAGCGGTTGTGAACGGTAAGGAACCATTTTTGGGAAGCGATAGCATAAAAGTAGACCGGTCGATAAATTGGTTTTTAAACCAACCAACGCTTGCCAATACTCCTGAATACTCCGTTTCCACAACAGGGAATCAAATTAAAATAACATGTACTGCCGACAAGGAATTGAAAGGCAATCGACTAATTGCCGCTGTAGTAGAAAACGGTGGAACCAATAATGTCACTGCCGGTGAAAATAGCGGCAAAACATTAAATCACATCAATATTGTTCATGAATTGGTTTCCACTAAGATTGGCGGATCACAAACGGAACTGGTTGTAAATCTGTCGGAAAAGGAAAAATCCGGTTACAATCTGATTGTGTTTACCCAGCATCCCAGAAACTACGGCATTACTTCGGTAAAGGAATTGAAATTAAACTGATTGATTCTTCTACTTCGTTTTAACAGGCGTAAGCAACAGCTTCCGAAATTCAACTTCCGAGCCTTCAGCCTGTAAAGCGATTTGACCCTTTTGAGCGGTACAGTTGTAACCTGAATTTACCTGGTCGCCGTTCACCCAAACCTTAATAGTGTTTTTAACACATTCGATGATCATTGTATTCCACTCACCAACCGGCTTTTCAGAATTATCCGTCAGGTTTTTTATGCGGCGCAATTTATCACCGGTAGTTCCCCAATTTTCCTTGGGTCCGCGGCGGCTTTCCATATCCGGAACGGTAATGTCTTCGGCGATGCACCAAAAATCACCGGCATTCTGGTTTTCCATTTGTACCTCGATAGATTTCGGAAACATTCCGTACAACGCTCTCGGTGTAGAAGCGTGGACCAGCACACCACAATTTCCGGGTTTGCCGGCAAAGCGGTACTGCACTTCCAGCTTATAGTTTGCATATATTTTATCAGTGATTAAATGGCCGCCGGGAGTACCCAAACTCACCAATAACCCATTTCGAACAATAAAAGGTTTTTTTGCATCAGCATTTTTATCCATTTCAGGGACATCCATATGCCAACCGGTTAGATCTTTCCCATTAAATAAATTAGTGGATTTCGTTTGTGAATGCGCAATCGTTTGACAAAGCAAAGCGATTAAAAAAGCTGCAATAATTTTCATGTTCGCTGATGATGATAATTAGACAGAGGTTATCTTAAATTCTGTTCTTCTGTTTTGCTGCCGGCCTGTTTCGGTTGTATTTTCAGCAACCGGCATACTTTTGCCGTAGCCTTTATATGTTAATCTTGCCGGATTTATTTTGTGTTCGGTGAGAAACTGGTAAACCGATTTCGCCCGATTTTGAGACAGAACCAGGTTCAATTTTTCGTCGCCGACATTATCTGTGTGCCCGGAAATCTCGATAGAAACTTTAGGATTTTTATTAAGAAAGTCGACCAGTTGCTGTAATTCTGTTTTAGACTCTGGGAGAAGATCGTATTTATTTGTATCGAAGAAGATATTGTTTAACACCACCATATTCCCCGGTTCAATTTTCTGAAGCTCTATTTTGAGAATGAATGGCTTATTCGCAGAGGCCGGTTTGTCTAATGAAAAGTTCTGGGAATAAAAAAGATAGCCCTCGCGTTCAATATTTAATGCGAATTTATTTCCCGCCGGCATTGTAGCTAAAAAAATCCCTTCATCATCTGAGGTATCGTCGTAAACCACTTGCTCGCTTTTCAAATTTGTGATTTTAACACCGGCATCGAGTGGTTCCTTTGTCTTTTTATCTACAACTAATCCTTTGACGTAAGTAACAGGAAGCGGCCTTATTTTTTCAGGCATTGGAAAGCTGTAAATATCTAGGCTGCCATTGCCATCTTTTTGTTTGGCCGAATAGAAGGCAGTCTTACCATCACTGCTTACGAAAAGGCCGCTTTCTTCTCCAAAAGTATTGATCGGATATCCTAAATTTTGTGGTTTTTGCCATTTTCCCGAAACATCTTTACGGCTCATAAATAAATCCTTGTTGCCAAGACCAGGCCAGCCATTGGACGAAAAATATAGCGTTTCATTATCCGGATGGATAAAAGGCGACTGCTCATCGAATGGGGTATTAATTTCCGGCCCTAAATTTTCAGGTTCTGACCATGAGCCACCTTCCTTTAAGTCTGATTTCCATATATCATAACCACCTAAACCACCAGGGCGTGTACTGACAAAATATAGTGTTTTTCCATCAGCACTCAGCGATGGTTGAGATTCCCATCCGGGCGAATTTACCGGCGCGCCAATGTTAAAGGGCTGACTCCAGTTTTTTCCTTCACGTTTTGAAAAATAGATATCGCAGCGTCCCATACCGTCCGGACGGTTACAGCCTGTAAAAAACAGGTATAAGCCATCCGGCGAAATACATTGCGCGCCTTCATTAAACTCCTTTGTATTGATGTTATTACTTAAAAATATTGCAGGCGACCATTGCCCGTTCTTTTTTATGCTTTTATAAAAATCTTCATTTCCGTTTGCCTGCCTGGTAAATATCAGAGTTTCTTCGTCTGCTGTTACCACGGGCAGGTATTCCTGGTTAGTAGTATTAACGGCATTTCCAAGGTTAACCGGTTTAAAAGGAAGAGGGTCTTTTATGGCCTGCGTGCTGAAACTGCAATCCTGCAAAAATTTATTTGCTGTTTTTCTCCCGCTTTCACTGATATCAGAAAAACCGAGATATTTTGTAAGGTGGGTTATAGCGTTCTGATAATCGCCGGTATTGATTTCACTTTCCGCCAGGCTTAAATAGGCCGGAGCATAGAAATTCGGGTCGATGGAAATAACCTTTAAATAGCTCTCTTTAGCTTCCTGAAATCGTTGCTGCCGGCGATAAATGTCCCCTAATTGCTGATAGGCGGCAGTGAAATTATTATCCGCGGTGACAGCTGTTTTAAGCTGTTCGATCGCTTTATCGTAGGATTTATAGCTTATAAACTTACCAGCTTCAGCGTAGGCTTCTTTTGCCGCGACCTTAGATGCATTTTGGGCAAAAGCAGTAAAGGAAACCGATACTGTTAAAACAAGAAAAAAAGACTTCATAACTGGTGTTGAAAACGCCTCAAGTTACGAATCTTGCCTTAAATCAGGGAATGTTGAGGTATTTATGTGTTTGTAAGGAAATCTCCCATTTTGGATTTTCCTTTACGTAGTCGATGATAAGAGGGGTAATTGCTTGAGCTTTGGACCATTCTGGCTGCAGATACAATTTACAATTTTCAGAAACTTGTGTAGCATATTGTTCAGCCCACTCAAAGTCACTTTTGTTAAAAACGATAACTTTCAATTCCCCGGCATATGGTGTCACATCCAGGCGTGGCGCTTTAAACTTTTTAGGCGAAAGGCATATCCAGTCCCAATTGCCGGAAAGCGGATAAGCACCCGAAGTTTCAATAAATGTTTTTATACCACGTTTTTGCAGTTCGGATGTCAGATAATCGAGGTTGTAGATTAGTGGCTCGCCGCCGGTTATAACAACTGTTTTTCCCGGATACTTCGCCGCATTTTCGACTATAGTATCGGCAGCAGTAAGCGGATGAAGTTCTGCATCCCAGCTTTCTTTTACATCGCACCAATGACAGCCAACATCACAGCCTCCCAAACGGATGAAATACGCAGCCTTGCCGGTATGATAACCTTCACCCTGGATGGTGTAAAATTCCTCCATTAAAGGCAATAAAGTTCCGTCGGCTGGTATTTGATGGGGCATTATGTATTTTTAGCCTGCAAATATAACTATTGCGGCACAAGATGAAGGACGTCAAAATTTACGGGCCGGATATATTACAGGCAAATGACTTCGTTGAAAGCCTAAAGGCAGCTGGCAGACATATATGTGTTATAAAAACCGACGGCCAATTTTATGCGACCCAGCCTAAATGTCCGCATGCCGGTGCCCGTTTAAGTGAAGGTTGGTGTGAAAATAAAAAACTTGTTTGCCCGTATCATCGTTATCAGTATGATTTGGAAACCGGGAGAGGAGCAGTGGGGCAGGGAGATTATATAACTATTTATCCCGTGGAAATTAAACCGGATGGGGTATATGTCAAACTTCCGGAAGCATTTGGTTTTATAAAGAAACTGTTTAAGATATGACTATTCAGAACATCGATCATCTTACTGAGAGCTTTTATAAAAGCATATCGTTCGACCAGGAACATTATCCAAACTTCGATTTACTGCAGGACTTGTTTTTAGGAACAGGTAATTTGTTGAATAACACATTTGAAAAACCGCTGGAATTTACGGTACAAAGTTTCGCCCAGGCTATGATGCAGCAGATTGAAGCTGGCAATACCAGTTTCTTTGCACAACAGGAAATTGCCGACAAAACTGAAATATTCGGTAAGATTGCCCAACGCAGGAGCGTTTACGAATACAGCTTCAAGAGGGAACAAATAGAAAGGTGGCCTCGCGGCGTGAATTATATCGAGTATGTTTTTAAAAACGAAAGATGGTTTATCACATCGATGGTTTGGTGTGATGAAACTGATTTGTGCAAAATACCAGAAGAGTGGTTGCCCAGGATTTAGGTTTGTTTATGGTTAGGTAATCATCGAAGCTTGTCGTGATAACAGTAAAATGGATGCGTATTTTTAACTAATTTTAACTTATTGGTTAATACTAAATGTTTATTTTAGCTTATCAGCATTCGTTATATGAAATTTGGCTTACTCGTTTCCTTTTTAGTCCTTTTCGGTATCAAAGGGACTTTCGCTTCCGTTAAACCTAAAAATACAACATTAAGTTTTCCAACAGATTCAACGAAAATTGGCAGGAATTTCTTAAGCTCTCTTAGCCTGGATTCAATGCGGGTTAAACATTATCCCATAAGTCAAGTAACTCCATTTAAACAATATTACAAAATGCCGATTGCCAGGATGGACGTTCATTCTAAAATGCCGGTTATGAAGCCGGATAGTTCAGTGACGTATAAAACGCCGGTAATAAAACTCAATCCAACGCCCAAAAATCATAATAATCCTATTTATCCGTAAAGGTAAGCCTGTTACCAAACGGATCGATCACTTCTGTAACCAACGCTTCAGGATTCCAGAATGCCGTTTCAATGCCAGGCCGGTTAAACTTGTACTTTTTGTCGAGAAGCATTTTATGAAACTCCTGGATTTTATCGAACTTTCTGATAAACACCCGGGATCCCGGAGTACTGTCGCCATGATGTTCGGAAAGGTTTAAGATTATCTCTCCTTTGGAGATCTGCATATAAATGGGAGTATTTTCCTTTTTATCTTCCCAGTCGATTTTAAATTCGAGCCAGCCCACATAAAATTCGATTGCCTTTTCGTAATCGAACATTCTTAAAATAGGTATTGTAATAGCCATTGGGTGTTTACCTTAGTTTAAACTTGGTTAGATCGGGGAGATATTTCTTCTTGCGTGTAAGTTCGTGTTGGTAAATTACCTGGCCGAGATTTTTTAGAAACGGATAACAAACTGTTTCGTATTCATACTTCTCGTCGTTATAAATCTCATCGTTATTTGACTGAACAACAGCGAATAACATAAATTCAACATGATTTTTGAAATCTACAATGTAAGCGTTGTCGATTACGTAACCGTATGAGTCGCCGTATTTATTGAATATGCGGATGTTCGAATCAATTTTAGCCGCCGGATCATGCCCGTAAAACAGAAATTTGCTGTATGCCGTCCAGAACTCTTTGGGATTATATTTCGGATAATCACTTTCTGTTGGATACATAGACATGTATTTATAGATTAATGTATAATCATCCGGCTTCAAATAAAATTGCTCATTGCCGGGAAATGCTTCCGGAAAAAGAAGCTTTTTTAAAATATGCTGCTGATCCGCCGCCGTATAAACATTTTTATTAGCGAAACTATAAGGCTGCATCACCAGCTTATCATCCGAATTCATATAACCGCGGCCACGGGTGAGGTTGGTCAGGGTAAGCGGATAATCTTTTTCATCATATTGAGCTTCCTGGGAATAAACGAGCTTATCACCGTCATAAAATTTAATCGGGTTAGTGTGTTTTGCAGATTCGCCGCCATCACCGATAGCAAGCCGATTTAAAATTCTGCTATGCAATACTCCGTTTGCTTTCAGCCTGGCGTTAACTTCCGAACGGCCGACGAATTCAAAAAGCCTGTTGTAAGCATCATTATCACTGGTTAAGAGGATTTTTTTAATATAATGCTCAATACTTGGCAAGCCGCTTTCCGAAGTTGAATCTTTTAAAACCCTGGTTTGCCCTTTGAAAGCACTATCAGTAATCATGGTGCTTGTCTTGTTTAAGCCGGGAATATTGAGCTTGTTTAACTTTTCAAGTGCAAATATTAACGTGGGCAACTTAACCGTACTGGCCGGATAGAAATACCATTCAGGATCAACACGGTAACCGTAAGACTTGAAATGCGGAATGTTGTTTTTATCGCGATCGATCTGCGTATACAGAATCTGAACCTGCTTATGGTCGGGTGCTTTTAAAATACTGTCAAAAAGATTGGAATTTTTTTTCAGAAGCTTTTCAATAAAATGGGTGTTGAGCTTCTGCCCGGATGCTAAAGTGGCCATTAAGCAGAAAATAAAGGTATAAAGTTGTTTCATAATGCGCTATTCATTTTCGGAAGATATGTCGTCGTCTGTCTTATAGCATTTAAGAACCTTTACAGTCACTAAAAGCTGGCCAACGTGCCGCATAGTATGTTCCGCTGCGTGGAATAAAAGACCGATAACCGTTGAGGCAAGCCTGGCCCGGCCAAAAGCTCTGTAATCCGTTAATATACGTTCATCTGTATTTTTCAATTGTTCAATTGCGATGTCCAACTGTTTGTCGAAACGTTCAACCAAATCAATCAGCCTGATTTTTTCATTGAGTTTGCCTTCGGCAGCCAGTTCGTCGAACTGTTTTTGCGACAGTGTTTCGTTCCTGGCATAAGTAAAAAGACGGTCGAGCACACCGCTTAAATGCTGTAAATGAAAACCTACTGACGCACAGCCGGCAGGTTTTGTCCAAAGCAACGTCTGTGGAAAGTCAGTTGTAAGCTCGCGAACTTCCTCCTTAGCTTGCAATAACGCATGCGCAACCGGCTGCAGCAATGCCGGAACCTTTTCAATCGGTCCTCTTTGCCATACCTCAGACTTTGATTTGTACATTCTTAAAAATATAAATTAGCGACCTTGTTTGTTAATGTTCATAGGATTGTTACTTTAAAAACGTTTCATTAACGGCGAATTTACAATTTGTTAATACTGCTGGAATAGCTTCGTAGTAAATAATTCTGATGAAAAACTCTACCTGTATTTTACTTCTGGCAATGGCCGTTTGTTCGGTCGGCAAGGCACAACAAAAGTCCTTCGCACCAGTGAAATCCGGCTCTGAAATTCAGCCATTCCTGTTTTCTGTTAACACCTTAACACAGGGTGCCAGTTTCTGGAATTTCAACTATTCGGGAAGTTATGGTGAAAGCGTTTCGGGCCCTTTTGGTTACAACGGCGTTGATCAGCATTTTGCGCTCAAGGGTTATTTTGGAAACCGATTCACTTTGTATGCCAATTTGGGATTAGGTTTGGAAAATGGGGGAAGTTTAAGAAGTGCACAGCAGGCTGAAGTAATCCGTGATTTTTTCGGCGGAAAGAAACTACTCGGCCCGAGACTCGGTCTTGGTATCGGAGTAAGCCGCGATTATACAAATGTGAAATCACTCTTTAGCAGAATTACCGGCTCCTTAGACGCTTTGAACTGGAGACTTACCGGAAATTTGAGGTTAGAAAAAGCGTTCGATAGCAATAGGGATGAGATTGACCTGGTTACCAGCGCCGGTTTTCATCACCGCATCGCTGGCGGATTTTTCGCGGGTGTTGAAGCTGTTGGCGAAGACCTAGAAGGTTTTTGGGATAAAGAAGAAGCAGAAGGTGGTGCGAGATTACTGATTGGGCCGTCACTGAACCTGGTTCCCGAAAATTCCAGATTGGCATTCTCATTATGTGGTGGACCGGTTTTTTATGCTACCAGAAGTATTGTTCCTGCATCGGGAGCTATCAGAGAATTACAATCGGCAAACAACGGATACATTGTAAGGGCCCAAGTTGCCTTTAGTCTGCATAATTAGTTATGAAATGAGTTTATACTTTAAAAAACTATCGCTTGTAATAGCGACCGTATTTGCCTTTAATGGATTATGGGCTCAATTGCCGGGTAAAACCAACCAAACGGGCCAGGTGCTTTTGCCTAATGGCTGGAAAATCAGCCCGGTGGGACGTTCTTTGCAACTCGGTGATCTGCCCTTAAATATGGCGGTTAGTCGTTCGAAGAAATTGGTTGCCGTTACTAACAACGGACAAAGTACGCAGTCGATACAACTGATCGATCCAAAAGCTGAAAAAATTCTGGATGAAAGTATTGTAGGTAAGTCCTGGTATGGTTTAACATTCAGCTCAAATGAAAAAGAATTATATGCGTCCGGTGGAAATGATAACTGGATATTAAATTTTCATATCAGCAAGAACAAGCTCGGTAAACCAGATACTATTATACTAGGAGCACCCTGGCCAACCGCCAAAATCTGCCCGACAGGAATTGCTGTCAACCGAAGCAATTCTACGCTGTATGCGGTGACCAAGGAAGACAGTAGTCTTTATATTATCGATCCTGTCTCCAGAAAGATCATTAACAAAGTGCAGCTTCCTGCTATTGCCTATAGCTGTATTTTATCTCCTGCCGAAGATTTTTTATATGTATCGCTTTGGGGAGCAAAATCTATCGCAGTAGTCAGCACAAAGTCAAATGTTATTTCTGCTACAATACCTGCCGGTGACCATCCCGATGAGCTTTTGCTTAATAAAAAAGGCACCGTTTTATATGTGGCCAATGCGAACGATAACTCGGTTAGTGTGATCAGTACATCAGGCAGGAAAATAACAGAGACCTTTTCTACAACCTTATATCCAACTCAGCTTACCGGTTCAACAACAAACGGCCTGGCCTTAAGCGATGATGAACAGACCCTGTATATTGCAAATGCGGATAATAATTGCCTGGCAGTTTTCGACGTATCAAAATCTGGAAACAGTAAAAGTATGGGTTTCATACCAGTAGGCTGGTATCCAACAAATGTTAAGAATGTAAATGGCAAAATTTTGGTAACTAACGGTAAAGGACTCACATCCATGGCCAATCCAAAAGGGCCGCAACCAATATCAAAGGCTGACAACAGCGGGTATCAGTTTGGCAGTACCGATAACAGTCGCTTGCAATACATCGGTGGATTGTTTAAGGGGTCCTTATCATTTATCGACCCTCCTAAGGAAAATAAGTTGAAAGAATATACCAAACAGGTTTACGCAAATACGCCTTTTACCGACAAAAAAGTCGCGATTTCGGAAGGCGTCCGGGGAAATCCCATCCCGCAAAAAGTTGGCGATAGCTCGCCGATAAAACATGTTTTTTATATCATCAAAGAGAACCGGACTTACGACCAGGTTTTTGGCGATATGTCCGAAGGAAATGGAGACAGTTCGTTGTGTCTGTTTGGGAAAAATATCACGCCAAATCATCACGCACTGGCAAAAGATTTTGTGTTGCTTGACAACTTTTATGTAGATGCTGAAGTAAGCGCTGATGGCCATAACTGGAGTATGGCGGCATATGCAACGGACGTCGTAGAAAAAACATGGCCGACCAGTTACGGAAACAGAGGCGGAAGCACCAGTTTTGAAGGCGGGCGCCCGGTGACATACCCAAAAGATGGGTTTATATGGGATTATTGCAAACGCGCCGGAATATCGTACAGGAGCTATGGTGAGTTTGGTGAATATGGAAAAGCGAACATTAAATCGCTGGTAGGGCATATGAGCCCAAAATCTCCCGGATTCGATATGGACATTAAGGATCAGGTGAGAGCAGACGCATGGCAAAACGATTTCGACTCGCTATTGGCGATTTATCAGGTTCCACAGTTTAATACCCTTCGTATTTCTAACGACCACACAAGCGGGCAGCGGAAAGGGAAATACACCCCGTTTGCCGCTGTTGCTGATAACGACCTTGCAGTGGGCAGAATAATTGATCACCTTTCACATAGTTCGATCTGGAATGAATCCGTTGTATTTATATTGGAGGATGACGCACAAAATGGCCCGGATCATGTTGATGCACACCGATCGCCGGCTTTCGTAATCGGACCTTATGTAAAACGAAACGCCGTTATTCATACCATGTATTCAACTTCGGCGTTTTTGCGAACTATGGAACTTATTTTGGGACTATCGCCCATGAGCCAGTATGATGCTGCCGCGACACCATTATTCGAATGCTTTACCAGCAAACCCGATTTTAGCCCTTATGCAGTTAAACCAGCTCTGGTTGATCTTGAACGGCGAAATATTGCTAATAATAAAAGCAGCCAGCGTTCAGAATTATTTGACTTTGCCAATGAGGATAAAGCTCCCGACCTTGATTTAAATGAAGTGGTTTGGAAATTCGTCAAAGGCGAAGATTCTATAATGCCGGCGCCAAAGCGAAGTGCGTTTGTTATTCTGGAGCAAAAAAAAGATGACGATGATGATTAGTGTTGGCGGCAAGTTAGTAGTTAGTTGTAAGTAGCTGGGGTGCTGTAAGTTTATATCTCACACGAGCTAACAAACATTTCGATTTTAGAACAAGTTATCCTTGTAAACAATAACTATGTTCAGATACCAGCCTCTCATATTTCTGCTATGCTCAGTTTTGTTTTTTTCAGCATGCAACACAACCGGGCCGGCAGGACTTTTTAAAAAATTAACGCCGCATGAAATATATGGTAATAAAATAAAAAATGCCGGCTTGCAGCAAACAGCTATGGGACGACAGTGGTTTCAAGCCGCCGATAATAGTTTAAACAAGCCGCTCAAAATCCAGATACCATATAAAGAAACCGGATATTTTGCTTCAGATCGAATTAACGCAACAGCACTTCAATTCAATGCAACCCGGGGAGAAAAGTTAACATTTTCACTAGCAAAAAATCCGGCTACTGATTTTTCGGTTTTTATGGATATATGGCGACAGGAGGCAAATGATCGTTCATTAATGGCTTCCGCAGACACAAGCGGGAAAGTTTTAGAATTGGAAATAAAACGGACAGGTACCTACCTGTTGAGACTGCAACCGGAACTACTACGAAGCGGCGAATATACCTTGACGATTACGTCCGGGCCAAGTCTGTCTTTTCCGGTATCTTCTTCCGGAAACCCGAGAATAGAAAGTGTATTCGGTGCCGATCGCGATGCAGGAATTCGCCGTCACGAAGGGATTGATATTTTCGCAACCTTTCGAACACCGGTCCTTGCTGCGGCTGAAGGTACCGTTCAACCCGGCGATAACAATCTCGGCGGAAAGGTTGTATTTCTCAGGCCAAAAGATGCAGATTATACTTTATACTATGCTCATCTGGATAGTCAGACAGTTAGTTATGGCCAGAACGTGAGACCCGGCGATACAATCGGACTGGTTGGGAACACGGGAAATGCGCGGACAACACCCTCTCATTTGCATTTTGGAATTTATAGTAATGAGGGGGCAATCGATCCACTTGTTTTTATTAAAAAAACTACTGTAAAACCACCAACAATTGCGGCCAAAATAAACTTTTTGAATGATAGTATGCGGACGGCGACTCCTGGTACTCGTTTAATGCAGGCTACAAACGTTGAGACTTCTGCAGAATTATTGCCTGCCGGCATTCCCGTATTGGTAGAAGCAGCCACAGCGAACTATTTTAAAGTAACATTGCCAGACAATCACAGCGGATTCATCAGTGCTAGCCAGCTGGTTTCAATTGATAAGACAATACGGAAACTTACACTTTCATCTAACTACGAACTTCTTCAAAACCCGGATGCTTTATCGGCCAAGAAAGCGGTACTTGTGCAGGGAAATCAAGTGAATGTGATTGGCGAGTTTAACCGGTTCTACCTCGTTAAAAATAACGGGCTAACAGGCTGGATAAAAAAGTGATCGCTTTCTTACCTTGCATTTATGCAAATCCATTATACAAGTTCGCTCTATGATCAGCAATTGGAAGAGATTCGGTTACTGTGGAATAGCGAGTATCCTGAAAGCCTGGTTCATCCTGACGGAAATAGTTTCAGGGAATATCTAAACACGTTGATTGAGCCGTCGCATTATTTATTGTCAGATGAGTTTGGTCAGCTAAAAGGATGGGCAGTGACATTTACAAGAGATGAATCGAAATGGTTTGCTCTTATTTTGGATAGCTCGATACACAGGAAAGGTTACGGAAAATTTATGCTGGACAAACTGAAGCAGGACAACCAGGAACTTAATGCCTGGGCCATCGATCAATCAAACACCTTGAAATCGGACGGTGCAGTGTATTTGTCGCCGCTTGATTTTTATCTTAAAAATGGATTTAGAAAGGTTAGTGATGTTCGAATTGAGAACGAAAAAATGTCGGCTGTCAAAATTGTATGGAGTGCCGTGGAGTGACATCGCGGAGTTAAGAGGTGTTTAATCAGTATCGCTCGTAAATATTAATTGGCCCGTCAAATGCGTCTACTGCGTAGGTTAATTGGTTATTTTGAATTTTTATCGTGACATGAACAGAGTTCGTGTTGTTATCATAAATTATTTGATCAACCATCTCGCCGGATAAGACAGATTTTACTTTAGCAATTTGATATTGCCCGTTTTGA
Organism: Hufsiella arboris; assembly: GCF_009834875.1. Taxonomy (GTDB): domain Bacteria; phylum Bacteroidota; class Bacteroidia; order Sphingobacteriales; family Sphingobacteriaceae; genus Hufsiella_A; species Hufsiella_A arboris. The sequence continues at coordinate 654,948 of NZ_WVHT01000002.1, forward strand.
CTGATTTTACCGTTTGAATAAATCTCGTACGTGTTTGTTGTGAAACGAAGTTCGTTTCCATTGCCGGCCAGATATTTAGTTTCTGAACCTGATAACCCGTTAAAACTCGATCTGAGTTCCCATTTTCCTATAATCAATTCGTTTGCAACGGCCGGTTCCGCCTTTTTACATTCCGAAAATAAGAATGAGAAAAGCAGTAACGTAAGTGAAAATAAAAGATGTTTGGGTGTCTTTTTCATTTGTTTATATGGTATAAAATTAACTTATTACTGAACATCCCTTATCAAATTTGAAAACGAATCTGCGTTAAGCAGTTGAGTTACGGTTGAATTATTGCCATAGTCGTCCTCGTGCTCATAGCCCAGATCAAAATTGCATCCGTATTTATGAACCCATTCATGAATCATTGTTGTTGAACGCTCAGTATCTGATTCTCCGAAGTAGGATGGACATAATCTGATAGCGACCGTTGGTACGCACCAGAATGTCGTAGCCAAATCCCGGCCCTGGCATGCCCACTGTCTTTCCATAATTCCACCTGTATAGCATTCATATCCGGCCATCCATGTTAAACCCCACAGAATTCGCAAGTTCATATTGACCCAGGTTGCGAAAGCATTGCTGGTTGCACCATTAAAATGCTTTGACAATGCATCGCGGACTTTCGTAGGATTTGTTCCGTTATAGGAACTAATAGTATCAATGGCATTGCTCAACATCGTTCGTGCGCGACTGTGGTCATCCGTAACGGTTGTATCTTGTGTATCACTGCATCCTGAATAGCGCTGAATAAACTTAGCCTGAGCCGTAGAAGATTGATTTTGTTGAATGACATGTGTCAGTTCATGTGCGAGCAAATATTTTCCGGTAGCCGATCCTGGCTGATATTGACCCTCATTGAAATAAATATCCCGGCCAACTGTAAAAGCCCGCGCATTTAAACTGCGATTAAGTTGAACTGCCTCTGTGTCCGTATGGATAGTAACATCATCGAAATCTCTTCCAAATCGATCACTCATAAATGAATGGGTTTGATTATCCAATCTGTTACCATTTCCTTTTGATGAATCAATCGATTGAGCGGCGGATAAGCTCACTTCAGCGCCAGATTCGCTTTTAGTTTGCAATCTTGTGATAGCGTTGGTAAGAGGTTTACGTTGTACTTTACCAGCTTCTTCCTTTTCGCAATCAGCACATTTTCGCTGCACAAAGCCCGCACCGGTCATACTCATCACAGAACTTGCTACTGAATCTGCCTCACGCTCGTACGAATCATTTGCATCTCCAACTGTCAGTTTTGTCTGAATAGACATGGAATGCCTACTTATCTCGGCAGGACGACCATTGGGAGATTTATTGGCGCCCTCATTTTTATTGTCATTGAAAGATTTTGAAGCCATAACTCTGACCAGGTTAATCTGCGGCTAAAAAACGGACGGATCTGAGTGTTAATGAATAAATTCCGGATATATAAATTTAAGAATACTCTTTGTTAATACAGAAAATGACATTAAATAAAATTACCGGCAACTTTTAAATCTTTTGTACCATTCGAATAATTATAAAATCCGGAACCGCTTTTTATTCCAAGGTGGCCGGCGTTTACCATATTTACTAACAGGGGACAAGGGGCGTATTTTGGATTTTTAAAACCTTCGAATAATACCTGCAGGATGGCGAGACAAACGTCCAGGCCGATAAAATCAGCTAATTGCAGCGGGCCCATCGGATGCGCCATGCCTAATTTCATAACTGTATCGATTTCCTGTACGCCAGCTACTCCTTCAAATAAAGAATAAATGGCCTCGTTTATCATCGGAATAAGAATACGATTTGCAATAAAACCGGGATAATCATTTACTTTGACTGGTACCTTATCAATCTTTCCGGCCAGCTCCATTACTTTTTCGACTGTCTCATCTGAAGTGTTAAAGCCAGCAATTACTTCAACAAGTTTCATCACAGGTACAGGATTCATAAAATGCATGCCGATGACTTTTCCGGGAATTTTGGTAACGGACGCAATTTTTGTAATGGAAATGGAAGAAGTATTAGTAGCCAGAATAGCGTGTGATTTTGCTGCTTCGGAAATCTCCTTAAATATCCTAAGTTTCAAATCCTCGGATTCAGTTGCAGCTTCAATAATAAAATCCGCGTCTGAAACGCCATTAGAGAGGTTGTCCAAAGTTGATATTCTCGAAAGAATCGCAGCTTTATCCGTCTCTGTCAATATGCTTTTTGCGATCTGCCGGTCCAGGTTTTTAGAAATCGTTTGCAATGCCTTAGTCAACGCTTCAGTGCGAATATCAATCAGGGTGACTGAAAATCCGAATTGGGCAAACGTATGGGCGATGCCGTTCCCCATAGTTCCGGAACCGATAACTGCGATTTTGTTCATTTTTAAATTTCTATAAAATTGGCCAACTTGGCTATTTCACCCTTCGTTACTGATGGTAAGTCAGGCAAACGCCCTACTACTGGCAATAAGCTTTGCTCCAAGATAACGCTTTCTGAAAATTCGTCTGAATTACCGTTGAAAACAAGTCCCGCGATATCTATTTTCCTGTTTTTTAATGCCTCAATAGAAAGCATCGTATGATTAATGCTTCCCAGATAATGGCGTACAACAAGAATAACCGTTGCGTTTAGTTTTTGTATCAGATCAATAATCAAATCCTGGTTATTTAATGGAACCATCAAGCCACCGGCGCCTTCAATCACCAGGTGATTTTTAGTTTCCGGCAAAATGAAATCGTTTAACTTGATTTCGATATTGTCCAGAGCGGCGGACTTATGAGGAGAAAATGGTTGAGTTAAGCGGAATGCTTCCTGAAAAAAGTTGGATTTATCATTTGTTACCAGGCTTTTTACAGTGAGTGTATCGGAGTTTTCCAGATCTCCTGATTGAACTGGTTTCCAATAATCGGCTTTAAGCTTTTCTACCAGCACTGCCGATACGACTGTTTTACCAACGCCGGTTCCTATGCCCGAAATAAATAATGGTTTCATTTAGAGGTTCTGATAATTAACAATTGCTGTCGTTAACTGTTCAATTTCGCTATGTGTATTATGTGTATGGATGCAAATCCGCAGTCTTTCCATCCCGGCCGGTACGGTCGGAGCCAGTATCGCTCTTACATCAAATCCTTGTTTTTTTAAATCAGAGGCGAGCATTTTAGTTTTTTCGTTTCCGCCGATAATAACTTTCTTAATCGGCGATCTGCTATCAATGTCATTCAATTTTAAAAGCTTGTTAAATATGGAAACACGCTGATGAATAAGTTCCTGGTGATTAAACATCTGCAAAAAAGTGTAAGCTGCCCTTATACTCAACAGGTTATGAAAACTTTGCGCTGTGGTGTAAATAAAAGATCTCGCAAAATTGATCAGGTATAACTGAAGTGTTTTGCTGCCAAGTACTGCCGCTCCATGTGTTCCAAAAGCTTTTCCGAAGGTAATGACACGAGCGAAAACATCTTGCTGCATATTTAATTCGTGAACCAATCCTCGCCCTTCATGGCCAAAAACACCCGCCGCATGTGCTTCGTCTACTATTAACGCTGCGTTGTAACGATTCGCCAGGGCAGAAATCTCTTTTAAAGGCGATAAATCACCGTCCATTGAATAAACACTCTCAACTGCAATAAAAATATTTCCTTTTGCTATTTTGAGCTTGCTCTCGAGGCTGTTAAGGTCGTTATGCCTGAAAGTATAGCGTGTAGCATGACTTAACCGTATACCATCAATGATCGATGCATGGATAAGTTCATCACTTATAATGGTGTCATTACGTTGCGCGATGCAGGAAAATAAACCAACATTTGCATCGTAACCCGAGTTGAACAACAGCGCAGCTTTCGACTCATGGAATTCTGCGATAAAAGTTTCCAAATCTTCGGCAAATGTGGTATTACCAGAAATTAATCGTGAGCCTGTTGAGCCGATCTGATAGGAGTGAAGGTTGGTCTGTTCGTTGAGAATACGTTTAAGTTCGGGCGATCGGGAAAAACCAAGGTAGTCGTTCGAGCAAAAATCGATAAGACCAGTTTCTGGCGGTAGACTGCGTAACAACCCGTCCTTATCGCGGGCTTGCAGTTTTTGATGAAATTGTTGAACGATGTCTATCAAAACTAAATTTCATCAAAAATAAAAAAAGCGGCACCTTTTTAAGTGCCGCCCGGAGCATTAATTAGAGCTGGAGTCTTTTATATCTCTCTTATGTCCCCTTCCTCCGGCTCTTGCCTCCATTTTCTGTTTTTGCTGCGCCTTGAAATCTGCATAGGTTTTTTTCTGGCTGTCAGTCAATAGATCATTTATTTGTTTGTCGCTCTCTGCAAACTCACTTTTGATTGCTTTATGGTCGGCATCCTTCTGTCCGCGCATTGTTTCCATTTTTTTAGCTCTTTCCAGGTTTATAGCATAAATTTTTGCTTTCTGGTCGCTTGTTAGAGCAAGTTTCTTATCCAAAACATTTGTTGTCATTTCAGCACGCTGCTCTGGTGTTTTCTTTACGTGGTGATGTAAACTATCTTGCTGAGCAAAACTCGCAGTAGCGAATCCCAACATTATAACGGTTCCAAAAATTAACTTTTTCATATTCATTGTTGTTTAAATATTAGAAGCTGATTACCTCGTTTGGTTTATTTGGCGGATTGTTAAAATATGTTAAACAAAAAAAACCGGCTTTCGCCGGTTTAAACTTATTGATTACCCTGAGGCCTGCCGCCTCCGTTACGCATCTGGCTTCGTCTTTCTTCCAACCAGCTGTCATATTCTTTTTTCTGATCATCGGTTAATACCGCTTTGATGTTGGTATCACTTGTTTGTCTAAGCGCCATCATAGCCGGACGCTTTTCCTGCATATCGCCCGGAGCCTTGAATAAGCTGTCAACTTTTTTTGCCTGATCGAGATTAATTGTGTAGATCTTAGATTTCTGATCGTCGGTAAGTTTCAATTTACTTACAAGCGCATCAGTATTTTTCTGAGCCCTTTCTTCGGGAGTACCCATGTTTCTGCCGCCCTGAGCTTTGCTTAACGAAACAATGCCCATTGAAAAGGCGAGAAAAAACATTAACTTTTTCATTTCTTTTAAATTTAGATTTAGTGAATAGACACTTTGAATTTAAAAGGGTTTAATTGTTTTGCTGAAGTTTCGAAATAGATTTCTGCATTTGTGCCATCATACTGGTTAAGCTTTCCATAGTAGGTTCTGGCGCAGGCTCGGGAAATGTAGTAGAAATATATGCTTTTGATTTCCATACCTCAAGTACGTCTTCTGCTGAGATAGTATAAGGTTCATAAACGGCATTGTCCGATACCAGTTTAAGCGGCTTATTTTCACGAAGTTTACTGCCGGCACGCTTATAAACAACTCCTTCCGTTTTGCTGATTACGATATATGTTTCGCCAATCTTTATATCGTTCCAATTTTCCAGGTACTCACCAATGATTATTGTTCCCGGTTGCAAAGGAAGCATCGAATCGCCTTTTATCTCAAAAGCACGGTAAGATCCCTGTTTAAACATAGGTAATTGAAATTTCGGCAGTTCACTTATATATTCAGGATCGGAGTAGCCATTTAAATATCCGGCACTAGCTTTAACCGGAACGAGTTCAATATTTTCCCGGTCGTTTTGATCAACAGAAACACTCAAAACCCTCACTTTTGCATCCGATCGCTGTTTTGGCTTCCACTTCTCATTAATTTTTTCATTCACCAGCTCATCCATTGACAATTCATAAAACTCTGCGAATTTTTTTAGCAATTCGTACTTAGGCTCTGCACGGTCTTCTTCGTAAGCTCCGACCAGCGAACGTTTAATCTCCATCTGATCAGCAAATTGCTGTTGAGTGAGAGCTTTTTGCTTTCGCAGATATTTAAGATTGGATGATATGTTACTCATTTTAAAATAAATTTGTTTATGCTAAAATAATTAGTAATTTTATGCTCATAAAGTTAGCAATATTTTTTGAACATAAACAAAAGCTAATTCAATTAGCTATCAAATTAATTTTTATGAAGAAGTATGTATATGTTGTAACGGATCGAAACAGGGCTTCACTGCATGTTGGAATGAGTTCTGATTTAATGAAAACGATGAAGTTTTACAGGGATATGCCTAACCTGTTTTTCGATAATAGTCAGCAATTAACGAGGCTTATATATTTTGAGGAACTGAATAGTGAAAATATAGCAATACAGCGTTTCGAACTTATTAGCCACTTTACACGTACTCAGAAAGAAAAATTAGTTAGAAATGTTAACCCCGATTGGATTGACCTTACGATCGGTCTTGACTTTGAACACATTGTTTTTAAAACAATGGAAAAAACGCAATTATTGCAGGCTTCATAAAAAAAAGCCCCCTGTTTTTAGGGAGCTCTTTTTACATAAGAGAGGGGTATAAGGGATCAGATGCTGTTTTTAGGCAGCAATACGTTATTTATTGCATGAACAACGCCATTTGATTGTTGCTTATCAAATGCAGTTACCAATGCAGTATTACCTTTCGAATCAGAAAGCTCTAAATTCTTATTAGCGTTGATTTTAAAAATGAGCTTGTCGCCATTAAGAGTTGTTAAGGTCGTTGAGCCGTTACCTTTTACAATTGCCTTTGCAATATCCTGTGAGGTATATTTACCTGGCACCACATGATATTTTAATATTTCCGCAAGTTTATCTTTAGTTGAAGCGGTGGCACTCAGTTTTGTAAAAGCGTCATTGGTAGGAGCGAAGATTGTATAAGGGCCGCTGCCTGTCAATGTTTGATCTAAACCCGTAGATTTTAAATCAGAAACCAAAGTGCTGTAATCAGGCGATTGGGATACATTTTCGATGATGGTTTTATTAGGTGCCATCTCAGTTTGAGCAGTCGTTGTTGTCGCTCCGCTACTTGAGCTTGTAGAGCTGGTTCCTGTAGACTGCTTAGTGCCGGTCGAATCAGTTTGTGCTTTTAATGAGTTTACTGACAGGAATAAACCTGAGACTAACAGACTTAAAAATATCTTTTTCATAAATAAATTTTTGTTGATGCTGTTCCATGAGACACAGTCATCGTAGGTAAATAGATGTTTTAAATAGACTATAATATAAACACCTGTAAACCGGAATTATTGCCTTTTAAAACATTTTTCGCAATATAGAATAAAGATAGCAAGGTAGATTCACACTTTCATTATAATCAATAGCTCTTCGTTACCGCCTCTTTTTTTAGCCTTAAGCGCATGAAAGTAAATAAATAGACCTAACGCGAATTCAGTCTAGCATGTTTTCTTCAGAATTACCTCCCGGATAATTTTTTAAATTTATATCACGCTGAGGGAATGGTATTGTTATTTTATGTGCCCTAAATTCCGTCGAAATTTTTAAAATAACATCATTTTTCACCGCGGATGAATCTCTTATGTTGCCAACCCAAAAGAATAATCTAAAATCTATTGAACTGTTACTAAATTCCTGGGCGAAGACAGCAGGTGCCGGCTGCTCCAGAATTCGATCATCACTTTCAAGTATTTCTTTAAGTACGTTTCTGGCTTTTTCAAGATCTGTATCATAAGCTACGCCAACTGTTAAATCCATTCTCTTCACGTTTTTGTTCATTGTCCAGTTGACAGGATGCTGGCTCAGCAAATCACCGTTAGGAATTATTACATGAGCACCATCAACCGATTTAACAATACTGCTTCGAAATCCTATCGATTTCATGGTTGTCAACTGACCATTTACCTCAACATAATCACCAACATTAACCGGTTTTTCAAATGCGATAATAAGGCCGCTGACCAGGTTATTAACTAAACCCTGTAGTCCTAAGCCAATACCCACACCCAAAGCGCCAAGTATGATAGTGAGTTTATCGAGTGGAATTCCCGATGCCGCAAAAGCCAAAAACACCCCCATGCTTATGATGAAAATACGAACCAACAGTATCCAGCTTCCAAGTGTTAGCTTTTTCGATTCTTTAGTGCCATGCTGAAAACTGTCCGATTCGGCGGCGAAGAAAGAAACTATCCTTGACAAAACCATGGAACAAACCATGACAAGCAGGAAGATAACCAGCCCGTAAATAGAAAATGTATACTCACCAATGGACCGATCTGCATTCAAAAAATCGTTGAATGGAGAAACGAGCTGCTGAAGTATATAAAAATTCCTGCCGATCAAGATACACCAGCCTACAGCTAGTAAAATGTAAAAAAAGCCTGGAACCTTTTCATCGATTTTGTTGAAGTTCAGATAGAATAATTTTTTATCCGGACGTTCGTAAATGCTTGAAGCATGCAACAGCACTTCGTTTAAAAACCTGACAGTCCACAAAAATAAGATTGCAATGATAATGCCTTCATATCCGCTGATCATCAGGCTTTTTGCCAGATTATAGCGGCCAAAAATATTAGGTATGATAGATAGCACCTCAAAACACACGACAAATCTGATAAACAAAAGAATGTAGCTTTCTTTCAACTCGTGTTTGTGATGGTTAAAAAGAATATAGCAACAGTATATTGAACCGCAAAGTGATGTGACCAACATTGCCCACCGCTCAGGGCGGGACGCCTGTAAAATCATATTATCAACACTTGCTACCAGGAAAAGTAGCGAAATTACAATCCAAAATCTCATCCAAAACGGACTAATAAATTTATAGAAGATAATACTAAGACACACAATTTCAATTAGCCACCACCCAAAACTTAAAATAAACGGCGGGCTTTGAAATATAAACTGAAACAAACTGATGGAGATTACCATGGCAGATAAAGCCGGATAGCGCAAGGATAATTGCTCCTCAAAATCCGTCCTGAGTTTGTTTTCCTCTCTCAGTTTTCCTCTTACCGATCTTAAAAATACTGTACAGAGTACGATTGCGGTTAGTAATATTATAAAACGGCCAACATTGTCGGTTACGTAAAATTTAACAGCAAGGACTTCCTTAGCGAAAGAAATATCTATTATCTCATTTAAAGGCCTGGAATAACGCTCTTTTTCATAAATGTTTGGAAATTCTCTCGCAAACGAAATTTCGCTCAATTGTTTTTTATACAATTCAATATCCTCAATCGAAGAGCGTAACTCAAAAACAAGCAGGTCGAGTTTATTTTGAATATTTTGAACGCTGATTATAGCATTGCTTAGTAGTGAGTCGACCGGACCGGCTTCACGTCCAATAACTATAAGTCTTTTAAGATAATGAGTGACCTTGGCGGAATCTTTGGGAAAAGTAAAAAGAACAGGATTAGTTCCCAGCGAGTCGATATCGCTTCTAAAGCCAACTAATCTATCTGAATAGCGATCTACTAAAATCTTTCTTGCTGTGAATTTAGATAAAAGATCGTTTAATATTACGCCAGAAATTGCAAGATTACGTTGTGTTTGCGATGTTCCCTTATTGAAAAAAATTCCATCCTTTACAACATTCAAAGCTGATTTGCCAGCTTGAATCTCATTTAACAATCGGGTGGTGTCGATTCCTTTTTTGAGCAGAATTTTAACTTTCTCATTTAAATTTTCTATTTGACCGATAACCTTACGCTGCTCCCTTGCATTTTGCCCTTCTTTGTAATCCTCAACACTTTTTTCCGCGATCGGAGTCGTTAGTCGTTTGACCTTATCTGAAAAGCTGATTGATTTAGTTGTGTCATTCTGGATAAAAACTGAGCTCGCAAAAGCCGATTTTACAAAGAAAACTAAGCAAATTGAAAATGAAATTAGTGTTGATTTAAACAGTGTCATACAGTTATTGGTACATCAATTAATCTCTATCCGGATAAATTTAATAAATTTTAAAAGTGTGGGTTACAAAAAAGGGGTTGAGCTTTTTAAGCCAACCCCTTTTACTTTTATATTTCCGATATTACCACCCAGGAGCGAATGTAAGCCCGAATACAGGTCCGCTAACATCGGTACGCTGGAAAGGAATTGCCGCATAAGGTTCCAAAACAAAATAACCAAACACGTTGACGCGTAGAGAAATTCCTGCACTCATTGCAGGAACTCGTTCCAGGACATCTTCATACTCGCCGGTTGCCGGATTTATAACTTGCTTAACAACATCTGGTTTGCCTTTAAAAGCAACCTTAGAATCCTTATTGAAGGCCAAACCCATATCAAAAAATGCATTTAAATCAGTAAACAAAAATTTCGATTCAATTGCAGCGAGTTTTTTCGGGCCGGTAAACGGCAAACGAATTTCAACATTGGCAACGGCTATTTTAGTTCCGATCAACTGGTTAATATTAAACCCGCTGCCGTTAACGGATTCCTGCAAATAACCGTTTTTGTAGAAAGAATTGTATTCGTATCCTCGTATCAGGTAAGGGTACCCGACGTAATTTGCATACAATTTATTTTGATCAGGACCGGTACGAATATCTCCGTAAAGTCTTCCGGCGATCGTTATTGGTTTCAAACGAATATATCGGCGCAAGTCAACAATTGCTTCACCAAATTTGTAATCACCGTAATAATTTGAATAACCGATACGGTACCTGAATCCATTTAAAGGAGCAGTTACACCGAAGAACGAATTGTCGCCTACCAACGCCGTGTTAATACCAAATACCTTAAAGTTCTGAAATCGAAGTCCGTATTGCTCATAGTAAGAATTCGCTTCGTCAAGAGACACTTTTTTCTTATCGGAACCGACATAATTACCAAGATATGTTTGACCGCCGGAGTTTATTAACTCATAATAATCACTGTATCTGTCAATACGGTACGAGTAATTGGAAAACGATCCGCCCAATTCAAACCTATGAATTCGTGAAAAGGGATAACTTCCAAAAACTGTCGCCTGATCCTGAAAAGTGCGTATCAGGTCGTAACTTGAACGGTAATAAGTGTTCCCGTCAATTTCTTCTGCATCATCTGAAGGATAAGCTGCCTGGTAAGGGATGTGAGAAATTGATCCGCCCCAATTGATACGGCTTTGCTGATTAATGTAAGCCACCTGGCCACCAAAATCATATATCTCACCATTTATTGCGGCCGCAGCGTAAATCTGGTTTCGTCCTAGAATGTCACTAAAAATACCCTGAATGCCGCTGGCAAGTCCTGCGCCGTATTGTCCGACAGAGGCACCGAAACCATTACTTGAGATGTAATCGAGTTTGAAATGAGGCTTATAGGCAATCTGTTTTACTGAATCGCTCGTGATTTGCTCAAATCGCTCAAAATTATCCAAATTGGTATTTATGATATCTACACCAAACGATTTGATAGGTGGGAGCTTTGCAATCTCAAGATTAATAGCTGTTGGATCTACGCTGACCGGCTTAAAATCGGCCGCTTTCGCATTGTAAATCCTGTATTTCTGAGCTCGGTAATAAGAATAAATAATATCGTCGTTACGCGAAACACTCACGGCAGGAGAGAATTCGGTAATACCACTTATACCGGTGAAGTAATCGGTTAACTGCTCAACTTTTCCACTTGCCAGCTCGTAGCGGTAAAGATTCCGGAATCCGTCACGATTGGATAGAAAATAAAGCTGTTGATCGTTAGCGGAAAACGCAGGATTAAGGTTATTAGCACCATCGAAAACTTTGATATCTGTAATCTTTCTTGTGGCAAGATCCATCACAGCGAGGTTAAACGATATGTCCACGCCTTTATTGGTTTTGTCATATGTGGTTCTGTCTGAACTGAACGCTATCTTTTTTCCATCGTTAGAAAATACGGGATGGTAATCAGAATAAACATCGTTTGTAAGCTGAGTAACCTGTTTCGTGTTCATATTGAACATAAATAAATCACTCTGACCATTTTTTAAACCAGTGAACGCAATATCATTGCCATTGGGCGACCATGCCATATTTCCAAATTCGCCAACGTCTCCCATACTTTGAGTAAGAAGCGTTCGTCCGGAGCTGACATCGACAACGGACATTCGTATTCTGCCCGAACTGTAAATAGCAAAAGCAAACTTCTTCCCGTCTGGAGACCATGCGCCGGCCGATTCAATAAAGCTAATTTCGTCTATATGATTATCCCGTGCCTTGCTGGATATCTTTCGTATTATTCTCCCGGTTTGGGCGTCGGCCATGAATAAATCAATGCTGAGAAGGTCCTTTTCAGATAAAAATGCGACATATCGACCGTCGGGTGACACGGCAGGAGCAAGGTTATAAGTATCACCGCCATTCTTCTCATCGATAATTCTTTTCCCGATTGGAACCTGCGCTGTATCCTTTAAATAAGGTTTGTAAGTATTCTCGATACTCGTTTTCCAAAGGTTTGACAATGTTCGATCATCGTAACCGAATGTACGCCTCGTTGCCATTTCATAACCATATTTGGCTGTTGATTTGAAGAATGGAACGATAACAGTATCTCCGTATGTCGATCCAATGAACGACCAAAACGCCTGCCCGTATCTGTATGGAAAATATTTATTGGACATTGTCAGGTCGCGCAGTGTCGGGATATCCTTATTTAAATAAGCATCGCGCATCCACATAGCTGTATAAGCGTCCGTTTTTCCAATCGAAAGATATTCCGCCATACCCTCAACCATCCATAACGGCAGATTACCGATATTTTCCAGATTAGTAGAGTCTCCCTCAATCAAGGAATGATATTGAAACGCGTGAACTAATTCGTGACCTAAAACGTGTCGTGTTTGCTGATTGATTTGCTGAATCGGCATTACTACCCGGTTTTTCATACCTTCGGTAACACCGCCTGTACCTACGCCTATTTCGCCATCGATCGCTGTTGTTTGCTGGAAATCCGGTGAATTAGCATACAGAATAACGGGATTCTTTCGTTTAAAAGTGTCTCTAAACACTTGTTGATGAAGGTCATACCAAATTTCACTTTCTTTAGCAAAACGCTTTAATAAACTGTCGTTATGTAAATAGTAGTAAATATTAAAATGCGGCGTTTCATAAACCTTAAATTTCAAATTTTTGTACCTCACTTTGTTTTGCCCGAAATATTGCGCGTTAACGGTGGTACTGCAAAGAAGAGCAATTAGGGATGCGACAAGTGAAAGAAGGAGGGTACGAGTTCTGGTCATATAACGGCGTTTAAGTTTATAAGGACGGAAATCAATACTAATTTACAATAAAAACCTCATCTAATATAGATGGTTTCAAAATCAAAAAGTTTAATCCTTTTTATTCTCTTTACGTAACCTTCGGGCTTCCTGTCTTTTTTCTTTTGGAGTTTTTTCCTCTTCAGAACTGGTTACTGCCTGATCGTTCTTTTCCGCAGGTTTTGGAACATCTTTTTGTGGTGCCGGAGCCTGTTCTTTCGGCTGGGTTTCTGGTGCAGGTTCTTGCTGTGGTTCAATTATTTCAGGTATATTCAGCGAATCCACCGCAGTACTGTCGACAGTAGTTGTATCGGTACGATAGACAGGTGTCGGGCAACTGTATTCCCGTTCGATTTTCACGCCGGGCTTCGGAAACGGGCCGTATGTAATTCCCGTTGAGGGATCAGCGTAAACCTTCTCCATGAACCGTCCAAAAATAGGAAGTGCGGTATGTGCTCCTTCGCCATTTTCTGAGCTCCGAAAGTGGACACTCCGATCATCGCATCCAACCCAGATTCCAGTAACGAGATCTTTTGTAATACCCATATACCAACCATCTACGTAATCGGATGAGGTTCCGGTTTTTCCGCCAATTTGATTGTTTTTCTTCCACAAATCATTGAAGCTCCATAAGTTTTGCGAGGTTCCTCCAGGTTCTTCCATACCGCCGCGGAACATATAAAGCATAAGCCATGCTATCTCTTCAGAAATCGCCCGTTCGATTTTTGGTTTAAAATCTGCGATAATGTTTCCATCCTGATCTGTTATTTTTTCAACCAGTATCGGATCGGTTTTCACGCCTTTATTAAGAAAAGTGCCATAGGCTTTAACCATTTCATAAACAGATACATCATTGGATCCTAAACTGACCGATGGAACTGATGCAAGCGGACTTTCGATACCGCATTGATGAGCATATTTGACAACATTGTCCCATCCAACTTTTTCGGTTACCTGCGCAGTGATAGAATTTACCGATTTCGCCATTGCCCAACGCAATGACATTTCACGGCCGGAAAAGCTGTAGTCAGCATTTTTGGGTTCCCAGTATTCGGTTTTTCCGTTTTCCTGGTATTCGATTTTCACCGGCTTGTCAGTAAACTTATCGCATGGGCTCATGCCTTCTTCCAGCGCGGTTAAATAAGCAAATGGTTTAAATGTAGATCCCGCCTGGCGTTTCGCCTGGTTGACGTGGTCGTAATTAAAATGTTTAAAATCGATCCCGCCAACCCACACTTTGATCTTTCCGGTAAACGGATCGAGTGTCATCATCCCGGTATTCAGAATTTTAGCGTAGTATTTAATAGAATCAGTGGTTGAGAAATTCACTTCTTTGTCGCCGTCCCAGCTGAAAACCTTCATCTTTTTCTTCCGGTTCAAAAACTGATCTATCGAATCCTGATTCCCGCTATATTTCTTCTTCAGTTCGTCATACCACGATAGACGCTGGCAGGCTTTTTCAACAAAATCAGGTATTACTTTTCCTTCCGAATCGCGCCATGGAATTTCATTTCCCCATACATTTTCAAAGCGACGCTGCAGCATTTTCATTTGCTCCGATACTGCCTGTTCAGCATATTTCTGCATTCGCGAATCAATCGTCGTGTATATTTTCAATCCGCTTTCATAAAGGTCGTAACCATTTTCGTCACACCATTTATCGAGATATCTTGCTACGGCAGAACGAAGATATGAGTCGCCTTCCGAATCGTCAGCAAGTTCGCCAATGGTAATTTTTATAGGCCTTGCGCTGTAAATTTTATATTCTCCGGGTTTTAAATAACCGTATTTCTCCATTTGAGATAGGACGACATTGCGTCGTTCCAAAGCTTTCTCCGGATATTTTACCGGGTTATAGGAGGATGTTGCCTTCAGCATGCCGATCAATAAAGCCGACTCTTCCGGCTGAAGCATGCCAGGTTCTTTATTGAAGTATTTTTTTGCCGATGTTTTTATTCCAAACGTATTATTTCCGAAAGAAACCGTATTAAGATACATCGTCAGAATCTGGTCTTTGGAATAAACTCTTTCAAGTTTAAAGGCAGTTAGCCACTCTTTAAATTTATAAACGATGGTTCGTACAAACGGAATATGCTTGATAAAGCCCTGTGATTTATTATAGCGGGTGCGATAAAGATTTTTTGCAAGCTGCTGGGTAATAGTGCTGGCTCCGCGACGATCACCGGACGCTGTAGAGATCAAGCCTGAAATCAATGAGCGAAAATCAACGCCGTTGTGGCTATAAAATCGAACATCCTCTGTGGCAACCAAAGCGTTAACAACACTTGGTGATATTTTATTGAGTTCAACCGGAGATCTGTTTTCCTTATAATAACGTCCGATCAATTTGCCGTCGGCGGTATAAAGTTCCGATGCAACGCGCATATTCGGCATCTTAATGTCCTTAACACTAGGCGAATAACCAAATAATCCCAAAAAGTTCAGCTCGATAGCACAGAAGAAAATAATTATAAAATACAGAGCGATCACCGCAATGCGAAGCGGCTTATTTTTAATCTCTTTAAACATACTTAGGGGAAACCTTCTTATATTAAATCAGGATACGCTATAAACGGCAAATCCTCGAAAAAATTTCAGCAATAAAGATAAACGTAGAAATGAATTCCATAGCCAAAAAATTTCAAATTGAGCGAGACAGCAAACTTTCTTTAAAAAAATCAGATACCTCCGAAACTGGCGGCTTTGAAAAAGAAGCAGCAGAACAAGAGATGGAAAAAATCAAATCAGAGATGGCGCAGTTACAAGATCGTTTGTACGCTACAGACCGGTATTCGCTGCTGATTATATTTCAGGCGATGGATGCAGCCGGTAAAGACAGCGCCATTAAACATGTGATGAGCGGCTTAAATCCACAGGGTTGCCAGGTTTTCAGTTTTAAACAACCGTCTTCTGAAGATTATGACCATGATTTTTTATGGAGACACTATAAGGCTTTGCCGGAAAAAGGGCGCATCGGCATACATAACCGCTCACATTATGAAAACGTGCTGGTAGCTAAGGTTCATCCCGATTTGCTTTTAAAGGAACGCCAGGTTGATTCGCCAAACGTTAACAAAGATTTTTGGCAGGATCGGTATCAGAGCATCCGGGATTTCGAAAAACATCTGACCCGAAACGGAACCAAAATCATCAAGTTCTTTTTAAACATCTCAAAAGACGAACAGAAAAAACGCTTTCTCGAACGTATTGATACTGCCGAAAAGAACTGGAAATTTTCCTCATTCGATTTGCAGGAACGAGAACGCTGGGACGATTATATGAAGGCTTATGAAGAAGCTATAACCAGTACTTCGACAGATTATGCGCCGTGGTACGTCATTCCGGCGAATAAAAAATGGTTTGCCCGGCTGGCAATAAGCGGAATTATTAAAGAAACGCTTGAATCGATGAGCCTAAAAACTCCGCAATTATCACAAGAAGATGCGGATAATCTGCAAAAAAGTAAAGAACAATTACTAGGTGAATAATCCTTAGCTAAGAGGTCTTACTGTAACTTTTGGTTTCTCATCCTTAGGCACAATGAAAATTGTATCATTTTCAACTGTCTGCCCGGGATCGAGGTAATAACCTGCGATTATAACCATTAACGAGTTGATGATTTTGTCATTTTTATCTTTCGTAGGATAAGTCACACTGACCTGCTGGGTATTCATTTTTACTTCGATTTTTTTGGAAGTAAGTTTAGCTCCGGTAGCATTAACGCAATTTAATTCGACTAGTTTCCCTGCAGTAAAAGATGAAGGGTCAGGATAATTTTTAAGACGAACGTTATAAGACTTCTGTGTATTGTTCTTAACAGAGGCCACAACTTTATAGCGATCAAATTTTGCGCCCTTGATTTCAACGCTTTCTTGATTGACAACACGGAAAGTGACTTCTAACCCATCCAGATTAATGGTTTGTCCGTCTGTAATATCCTGGGCATGTAAAGTTAAACCAGACGCTAGAAATAACAGCAGCAGTACGGTTTTAGCGATTTTTTTCATATTGTAGAGTTGTTTTGAACTCTACAATACGTTTTTTACCGGTACAGGAAAATATTCAGACTCAACCTGCTGTGAGATCGAAATAAACTATTTGTAGATTTCTTTTTTCGCTGAGGCAAGCGTGTTTTTCAACAAACCGATTATCGTCATTAATCCAACACCACCCGGAACAGGAGTTATCCAGGAAGCCTTTGGAGCCACATTCTCGAAGTCCACATCGCCATAAAGCTTATAGCCTGATTTTGTAATTTGAGATTTCTCACGGTTAATACCGACATCAATAATTACAGCACTATCTTTAACCATTTCAGACGTAATAAAATTCTTTTTTCCGATAGCGGCCACGATAATATCGGCGCTTTGAACAATCTCGGTAAGATTTTTAGTCCTGCTATGCGTTAGGGTCACCGTGCAGTTACCGGGATAATCGTTACGGGCAAGTAATATACTCATCGGGCTTCCTACAATGTTACTGCGGCCTACAATCACGCAATGCTTTCCCGCGGTTTCAATTTTATATTCTTCCAGCATCATTAATATGCCGTAAGGAGTTGCCGGTATAAAACAGGGAAGGTTTCTCATCATCCGGCCAAGGTTTACCGGGTGAAAGCCGTCTACATCTTTTTTATAGTCGATAGTTTCTGTAACCTTTTCAGGATCAATATTTTTAGGTAACGGCAACTGAACAATTAGTCCATCTACTTCAGAGTCATTATTAATTTCTTTAATGCGATCTAATAACTCATTTTCAGTTACCGACTCGTCATAACGAATAAGTGTCGACTTAAAGCCAACCTTTTCGCAGTTACGCATTTTACTCGCCACGTAAGTTTCGCTTCCACCATCGTTACCAACTAAAATTGCCGCCAGATGTGGTTTTCTGCCAATTGTTGCCAGAACGCCTGCAGCTTCAGCTGTAATTTCTTCTTTAAGTTTTTCAGATACGAACTTTCCGTCGAGTAATTGCATGTGTTTAGATATGAGAATTGAGATATCAGATATGAGACATACATCGGTTCAATCTCATATCCGCCATCTATTAATCCAATTTTAAAACCGCCATAAATGCTGATTGAGGAATTTCCACGTTTCCTACCTGGCGCATACGTTTTTTACCTTTTTTCTGCTTCTCTAATAATTTTCGTTTACGGGAGATATCACCGCCATAACATTTAGCAGTAACGTCTTTACGTAAAGCGCGCACCGACTCACGGGCTATGATTTTTGCACCGATTGACGCCTGTATTACAATTTCAAACTGTTGGCGCGGTAAAAGCTCTTTTAGTTTTTCACAGATCTTTTTGCCGAAATCATATGAGTTACTTCTGTGTATTAACGAAGACAAAGCATCTACCGGCTCGCTGTTAAGGCGAATATCCAATCGAACCAGGTCTGATTGCCTGTAACCTATCTGGTGATAGTCGAACGAGGCATATCCTTTCGAAATGGTTTTCAGGCGATCGTAAAAATCAAATACGATTTCACCCATAGGCATTTCAAAAACCAGTTCAACACGGTCGGAAGTAAGATATGACTGATTGATTATAATTCCGCGTTTTTGAATACAAAGCGACATTACCGGACCTACAAATTCAGATTTAGTAATGATGTTTGCCTTGATATATGGCTCTTCTACGTATTCAAGTTTACTCGGATCGGGAAGGTCGGAGGGATTGTTAACAGCAATTTCTTCACCTTTAGTTGTATAGGCGATGTAGGAAACGTTCGGAACGGTTGTAATAACCGTCATGTCAAATTCGCGTTCAAGGCGCTCCTGGATGATCTCCATGTGAAGCATTCCCAGGAATCCGCAACGGAATCCAAAACCGAGAGCAGCCGAAGATTCCGGTTCAAAAACTATTGACGCATCATTAAGCTGCAGTTTATGCATGCTTTCGCGAAGCTCTTCATAGTCTTCCGTATCTACCGGATAGATACCGGCGAATACCATCGGCTTTACTTCTTCAAAACCCTGGATCGCATCCTTTGAAGGATTTTCTATGGTGGTGATGGTATCTCCAACCTTTACTTCCCGGGCCTCCTTAATACCTGAGATGATGTAGCCAACATCGCCTGTTTTTATAACATCCTTCGGAACCTGGTTTAGCTTAAGCGTACCAACTTCGTCGGCAATATATTCTTTACCAGTTGCAATAAACTTAACTTTATCGTTCTTGCGAATCTGACCGTTGACAACCTTAAAATAGGCGATAATCCCACGAAAAGAATTGAAAACGGAATCGAAAATCAATGCCTGAAGCTCGCCATCCGGATTGCCTACCGGTGCAGGCACACGTTCAACGATTGCGCGTAAAATTTCATGAACGCCCATTCCTGTTTTACCAGAAGCTGCCAGAATTTCTTCGCGCTTACAACCAATAAGGTCAACAATCTGGTCTTTCACTTCTTCCGGCATAGCCCCGGGAAGATCCATTTTATTTAAAACCGGGATGATTTCCAGGTCATGCTCTAAAGCGAGATAGAGGTTGGAAATGGTTTGCGCCTGTATTCCCTGGGAAGCATCAACAATAAGTAAAGCCCCTTCGCAAGCAGCGATTGAACGGGAAACCTCGTATGAAAAGTCGACGTGTCCGGGGGTGTCAATCAGGTTCAGGACGTAATCCTGGCCATCCAGTTTGTAATTCATCTGGATAGCATGACTTTTAATGGTTATCCCACGTTCACGCTCCAGGTCCATATCATCAAGCAATTGGGCTTGCGCCTCGCGTTGAGTGATTGTGTTGGTATATTCAAGCAATCGATCGGCTAATGTACTTTTACCATGATCGATGTGCGCTATAATGCAAAAATTCCGTATATGCTTCATCCGAACCGCAAAGATAAATTTTTGAAAGTAATTTTAAGCCATGTTTTTAAGTGATCATTTAGCGTTGTACCTAAAGCAGATCTTCCGTCAAAAGGGAGTAAGAAACGGTGATTTTGAAGTATTAAGCATTGTTTCGGGCGGTGATATAAACTTTTGTTGTAAACTGAAAGCGGGCGCCGGGTTTTATTTTCTCAAATTCAACTATCTTAAGAAGTATCCTGATATGCTCTTTAAAGAAGGGCAGGGGTTAAAACTTATAGCCAATTCCGGCAGTATCAATACGCCTGACGTTGTTGCAACAGGAGCTGTCGTCGACGAACAGTTCTTATTACTTGAGTGGATTACATCTGGAGATAAGACAGCGAAAAAATCGCAGCGATTGCTAGGAGAGAGGCTCGCCGAAATGCATAAAAACACACATGAATCATTCGGGCTCGAGTTCGACAATTACATGGGTTCGCTGAAGCAAACAAATACGTTTTGCAATAATTTTACGGAGTTTTTTATTATGAACAGACTTGAGATCCAACTCAAAATAGCATTCGATAATAAGTTGGTAAACAGTGATTTATATTTAAAATTCAAACAAATATTCACGAAATTTGATGAATTGTATCCGACAGAAGATCCGGCTTTGGTTCACGGTGATTTATGGTCGGGAAATTATTTGGCAGGCTTAAATCAGCAACCGGTTTTAATTGATCCTGCCGTAAGTTATAGCCACCGGGAAATTGATATAGCGATGACGACACTTTTCGGAGGCTTTTCGAGCGAATTTTACCAGGCTTATACCGACGTTTTTCCTTTAGCCCCAGAATGGCAGGAGCGTTGTTTTTTGTGGAATCTTTATCCCTTGCTAATTCATCTGAATTTATTCGGGCAATCGTATATTCCGCAATTGAAAGCAAATTTGCAAAAATTTATCTGATGAATATCGAAGAACTCAGAGAGTATTGTATCTCAAAAAAAGAAGTGGAAGAAACTTTTCCTTTTGGACCGGATCATATCGTTTTTAAGGTAGCCGGAAAGATGTTTTTATTGGCACCGTTAGACACGCCTTTAACAATGAACGTAAAATGCGATCCAGAGCTTGCGCAGGAATTACGGGATCAATATGGGGAGGTTAAGCCGGGATATCATATGAATAAAAAGCTTTGGAATACTGTTGATCTTAACGGTTCGCTGCCTGCTAGCAAAATCATCGAATTTATCGATCATTCGTATGACCAGGTTGTAGCAGGTTTGCCGAAAGCGGTTAAAAGCAGGCTAATTTAACCTGTAAAACGGCAAATTGATCTTGTCATAATTTACATAGCAAATTTGCCGTGGCTGTAATCTTTTAGGCAGTGTTTTTAAATAGTGCGGATAAATTTTCAGAATTAATAATGCCTGTATCGTAATTAACAATATAAATAAGATTATCAATAACAACAGCAGCAGTATTATTTCCATCACAAGCAGCTTGAACTGACATACTTACGATAGTCGCAATCGACTGGATTTTCATTGCAAGAACAATTTTATTATTGGACTATCAATTTCGCTGTTGAAGATGTAGTTGCTGTTGAGGCTCTTATTAAATATATTCCGGTTATCAGCTTGCTGCTTTTCTGAAATGTTAATTCAGCGACACCATTATTATCGGTACTTACTTCATGAGTTTCCGAAATATTGCCGTTCATAGTCAAAATACTCACCTGCACAGCAGCTTCGGGAGGAAAGTTATCTATCCTCACGGAAACGTTACTTCCAGCCACGGGGTTTGGATAAACGGTGATCTTGTTTCGCTGAACATTTTCAGCGATCATGGAATCCGCCTTTTTATAGTTAACTGCTTGTTCTGCATTATCCAGGTGTGCGAGCGGTATAACAGTCTGGCCAATTATTATCGAATCTGCTATTTGGGCAGTAGCCATCAGTGCACTGGCGTTTAGCGTTGAACTTGCCAGTTTAATATTTTCAACATAATAGATATTGTCCTGATAATCATAATTGGTATATGGGGTTCCCAGGTAATCATTTCCGAGGATGTAAGTATTAGCAACGATATTTCCGTTATAATCTTTGACTTGCCAAACACGAATACCAATTTTTCCGCTGACATTTTTTGTCCTGTCACTACTTGCGCTGCCTACTTTAAAGCCAAAATTACCTGTCGGATCGAAGGACGCTTTTGCCGGAATAGTCGATGAAGCCGACTTTCTTGGTAACAACGACTGGCCATCCAGCGCTATATGGGTGAATATTTTTGTAGTCGCGGACGAGCCCTTGTCAAACCAATAGATCGTTTCAGTGGTTGCACAACATCCATGATAGGCCGCAAGCTGTGTAACTGTAACCGGTTTGGTTGAAGTGGCTTTTACAAAATATGAGGCCGCTACTTCGTCAGAATTTGCTATAACGGCGGACCCGTCAATTGAACCATCATCATGATTATATCCCGTTTTTGTAGTAAATCCAAACACCTTTAATATTTCCTGCGTATAGGGCTCTCGGGTACTTTCGCCTTCCTTTTGCCACAATCCGCTTAGTTTAACAGCCTTTGTTGGCGAACTAGTATCATTTGACGTAATTGTTAACTGATCTAAAAGTAAAGCCACTCTTGATCCGGCGTCCTGCGCCTTAAATTCAATGGTTACATCGATCGTTTTACCGCTTGTTAATTGAAAAGGAAGCGAGCCCGAGTAAGAAAGGTTCCACCGGCTGGTATTTGATAATGTAAGTTTGCTAACCGATAAGGTACCGGTTCCATTATTTTTTATGCGGAGCTTTACCTTATTGTGGTTTGCGTTGTAAGGCGTGTGAGTGCCATCATCGTTCGTACGCCTCCAGGGTACCTGTATTAGGGAAAAAACCAGCCGGCCGTCCGATGGAAAATAATCAAGATTTTGGAGCGCTATTGTTGGCTTGCTCGCGATTGCCTCTACCACAGAAAAATTATCGAAAGTATAAGTTACCGGTGTAGAACCATTTCTATAAGTTGCATAAATACCGGCATAGGCCGTATTGTTGGTTAATCCCATTCCAGCGATACTTAGCGTTTTAGTGGCGTAAGATGCCCCGACATTCAGAAAGTTTATCCCATCGGTTGAATAAAATGCTTCAGCAGTTTGCGAGACAGGATTGATAATCAAACGGAGTCTTAAAGTGTCTTTATCCAGGTTGCTGATCGTAGAGGTAACACGTTGATCATTAACATTCTGCGCGGATACATCATTGATCTCACGCATAAACTCAATTTTGTTGCCGACTGCAACCAGTTTTAAAAAAGTTTTGTCGTTTAAACCGAACCAAAGGCCGCCTTGCTGAAAAGAAGTTCCGTTGTATGGGAAAATGATCTTAGTATCGATTTGAAGTTTAATGGTTGAATTAACCCGCACACCAAGCGAATTTAACTGGTTGTTTGAAGTAGTTGACGCTATACCTTTATTAGTCAGTATTTTAAGAGTACTATTGCTTACCGTTAACTTTGACGGTTCGTAGCCAGGAACGCTGCTGTTACTTGGCGAGCCATCACCGGATGCGCGAGATGCGGATATAGATCGCACCATAGTGAAGCCTGTACCGTTACCGTTTTTATCAACGATAGTATTGGCGACATAACTATTGAAATTAAGCGTATAAGGCAAGCTAACATCTAGGTTAGCACAAGGCAAGGTGCTTATTGGTGTGCATCCATCGGCGAAGACAAACCTGTTTTTAATTAGCGGATGTTTATCAACACCATAGGCCTTAACGGCGCTAATTAAAATTACTGCCATTAAAATGTTTTTCAACTTGGTAGAGTTTAGATAGAGTTAAATAAAGTTTGTTGACTTTAAATTACCCTAAAAAAAGCAGTTTTGGAATTTCGGTCGATTATCTAATCGTATTTGTGAAGTAAATTGGTTATGATATGAGGTAAATTTCCCAGCCACTATTAAAATCGGATAACTTAATTTGTCTTATAATTTATATTATGTTAAATAAAAAATTGAAGTAACCCCCGCTCCATCCAAACCGGTTGTTTTCAATAAACCATTTGTTTGATAAAGCGTTAGCATAATTACACCGATATGCTATGGAACATTATATCAAACAGCTACAACATTTATACTCGATCGCTGAAGATGGAAAACAAGGATATTTAAGAGCAGCCGAAAAAACAGAATCCAATGAGCTGAAAGAACTTTTCAAACAATTTTCGAACGAGCGTGAAGCTATTGCTAATGATATTGCAGTTAAAATATCCAGATATGGTGGTTCCGTTCAATCCGATGAAAATGGCGGACCTCTCGGAATAATTCACAGAAACTGGCTTAATATCAAGACGGCATTTACTTCCAACAATGACCAGGTTATTTTAGAAACTTGCAAAAACGGCGACCTCGCGGCACTAGATGCATATGACGACGCGTTGCAGGGAGACTTATTATATACATCCTTGAAGAAATTCCTAACTGAACACAGGCTTATTATCCGTGAGGCCTTCGATAAAATTGATCAACTCTATTTCAAAACATTTAAAGAGACGTAAAACATTAAAAATGAGATCGATATGGAAAGGCTCAATTGGATTTGGCCTCGTTAATATTCCCGTAAAATTATACTCTGCGGTCCAGGAAAGTTCCTTATCGTTAGATATGCTTGATAGTCGCGATCATGAACGCATCCGCTACCAGCGTATTAATGAAAAAACACGCAAGGAAGTTCCGTTCGATAAGATTGTAAAAGGCTATGAGATTAAAGACAATTATGTAATTCTCGAAACTAAGGATTTTGAAGATGCCAGTCCCGAGAAAACTAAAATGATTGAACTGGAGAATTTTGTAAATATCGATGATATAAATCCGATGTATTATGAAACTTCGTATTACGCTGAGCCGGAAACACAAGGCCGGAAAGCCTATGCCCTCCTTATGGAAGCGTTAAAAAAATCAAAAAAAGCTGGAGTTGCGCGCTTTGTGCTTCGTACATCGGAAAACTTATGTGTAATTCATCCGGTAGAAAATGTGCTTGTGATTACAAAAATTCGGTTTTCGCAGGAGATCCGTTCTTCGGAGGAAATTTTTAGTCCTAATGAAGTTAAAGTAACTAAAAAGGAGCTTGATGTCGGTTTAGCACTGATTGATCAGTACACCAGCAAGTTTGACATTACCAAGTTTAAGGACGAATATCACACGGAATTGCTGAAAATTATTGAAGCCAAGGCCAAAGGAAAACGGCCGACAATCAAAAAACTTAAACCAGCAAAAACGACCGGCGACGACCTGTACGAACAGCTTATGCAGAGTTTAAACCGTAAAGGTGCATAATCATTTGATTTATGAGCTTAAAAAAATATAGTGAAAAACGGAATTTTGAAGAAACATCCGAGCCGAAAGCAGAAATCAAAAAAAGCACGAAGAAGCTCAGGTTTGTTGTTCAACGACACCACGCCTCGCGTTTGCATTACGATTTCAGGCTTGAGATGGACGGTGTTTTGAAAAGCTGGGCTATTCCGAAAGGACCGTCACTCAACCCTTCGGATAAGCGTCTTGCCATGATGGTTGAAGATCACCCCTATGATTACCGGACATTTGAAGGAACTATTCCTGAAGGAAACTATGGCGCGGGAACAGTTTCTGTTTTTGATGAAGGGACCTATGAACCTCTACGGGAAAACGTGGATGAGAAAGGATTGCTAAAAGAGTTGAAACAAGGCGATTTAAAATTTATTCTTCATGGCAACATATTAAAGGGCGAATTTGCTCTCGTTCGGTTTAAAAATGCTGAAGATAATTCATGGCTGTTGATTAAGCATAAAGACGATCATGCAGTAACACAGAAATTCGATAGTGAAAATCTCGTTCCGGAAGCTATTAAGAAAAAAGGCATTGAATGGAAAAAAGCTCACCAATAAAAAAAGCGACGAATAACATCATCGCTTTTTTTATTTGGTTATGTCGCTCTTATAATGCGTCGATCTTTTTCTGCATTTCATCAGCTTTTGCTGAATTCTTTTTAACAAGGTAATAAGTTTTCAGATTCGAAAGCGCTAGTTTGCTTTTCGGATCCAATTCGGCTGCTTTTTGCAAGTACGGTAAAGCCGTGTCAAAATTCGACATTGCTTGTTTCATCATAGCATCGTACTCCTTTTGCTTGGTCGCCGGCAGTTTATTTGCTTTATTATAAGTGTCAATGCCATTGTTCATAATCAAGCCACCCAGGTTTATGTAAGCATCTGTATAAGAAGGGTCAACAGCGATAGCTTTTTTATAAGCTTCTTCTGCTTTTGGATAATCCTTAATCGAGCTGTAAGCTATTCCAAGGTAATAAGGATAAATTTTATTGTTGGGTTCCTTAGCTGCTTGGGCTGATATCTTGCTGATAACTTCGCTCTGCTTGCCTGACATCAAGCTGTATTCGATTTCGCGTTGCGCAAGATTTTTATTTTGCGGGAATTTTTTAGCACCCTCGCCTGCTGTTGCAATTGCAGCCGCTGTATCTTTTTGATCCATATAAAGCAACGCAAGGTTTTCGTAAACTTCTTCAAGTCCCTTGAAATTTGTACTCGTTAATTGCTTGTACTTCGTGATAGCATTTGGATAATTTTTAGCCGAAACCGCTGACAATGCCGCGTAGTAAGTGAAAGTAGTGTCGTTAGGCATGTATTTCAAACCACTATCGAAAGCACTGTAAGCCTCTGTGTAGTTCTGTGCTTTAAACGCACGTACGCCTTTGTTCAAAACCACCTGAGCCAATAAACGGTTAGCTTTTTCGATATTTGCTTTTTGTTCGCCTTTGGTGTCCAGTTGCTGAGTTTTGCTGATCGATTTAACAGCTTCATCAACATAAGGAGCTACTTTCGCATCAACGCTGTCGCTAGTTGCCAGATCGGCATAAATCAATGAACGAATAGCCCATGTTTCAGGTAGATTAGCAGTTTTTTCATTAGCCGATGCCTTGTCGATGGATGTTTTAGCTTCTTCCAGACTTGGCATCGCAAGTTTTGCTCCCATGCTTCTCATGCCATCGTATTTTTCATAGCTGGCTTTAGCAGTACTCAATTCACCTTTTTGTGCAAATGCAGCTGTTGCTGATAAAAGCGCAATGGATAAAATGAATGATTTAATTTTCATAATTTATTTAATTTAAGATAATCTGGTTTAATTTCGTATTAATCTCCTCCAATTGAACTTTGTCGCCGGTTAGGTTATAATACATCGCAAGTGATTTCAATGTATCAGAAGAATTAGGATTAATATCGCTAGCTTTTTTAAGATAGTTTCCTGCGTCAGTTAACGTTTCCGGGCGGTTATTGTTTTTCAAATATTGTTCAAGGTAAAGCAATCCTAACGCATAATTTGCAGCATAATTGTTTTCGTCCATACTTAAAATCTTTTTATAGTATGTTTCGGCTACATTTTTATCTCCGATTGAATCAAAAGCAAAGCCAGCCAGGTAATAAAGCTGCAGATTATCAGGCTCCAAATTTATGGCATCGTCGATCAACGTTGTAATTGGCGTAAAATCGCGATTATTGTTATAAATATTGATTTCCTTAAACAGTATATCCTTGTTTTTCGGGAATGTGGTGTGGCCTTTATCCAATATTTTTAAGGCTTCCATTTCATTGTTTTCGGCAATCAGAATATCTGCAAGACTGATATAATATTCGGGTAACGCCCGTTTCTTATCTTTTATTAATTGCTGATAATAAAATGCCGCACGATCATAATATTGAAGTTTTTCACTTAAAACGGCAAGATTATGTGTTACCTTTTTATCGCCGGAACTCAGTGAGTCCACCCACAAATAATCATCTAAAGCAGCAGAATATTCGCCGTTAGCGAGCCGCCTGTTGGCTCGGCCCAAATAGGCATTTGACAACTGCTTGTTTACATAATTCAGCTCAGAAGTGTGCTGATCATTAAGCTTTGTGCTGGTAAGTTTTGACAGGGAATAACTCGTCTCTTCTATCGGATCCTTTGAATAAGTGTTTTTCCGCAACGAGTCCTGATTCGCCAGGGTTGAATAAACCATGCTTCTAAGCAGATTATTACGATACTGAAAGCTATCTTTCCTGGTCGCATACGCTGCATCCATTGTTTTTTTCGCCTTCGAGAGATCGTCGGAATTTTTGCTTTTTGTATAAGCTGCAAATGCATTTTCAGCTTCCTTTATCGGCGATTGTGCCGAAGCGCCTGTTGCATAGAGCAACAGGCAGGCAACTGTAAATACTTTGACGGTTTTATTCATTCTCGTTTTCTGGTAACGAAGATTCGTTATCGGTATTTTCTGATCCCTCAGATAAATTTTCATCAATAATTTCGTCGTCCTCATGTTCAACTTTCGTGATTGAAGCGATTTCGTCATCTCCCTTGAACGTAATCAAGCGTACCCCTTGTGTGGCTCTACCCATAGTGCGCAGGCCGCTCACACCGATGCGGATCACAATTCCGGATTTGTTAATAATCATCAGGTCGTCTTTATCAGTAACATCTTTTATGGCAACCAGTTCGCCGGTTTTGTCAGTTACATTGATCGTTTTAACGCCTTTACCGCCACGATTCGTAACACGGTAATCTTCGATATCTGTACGTTTTCCATAGCCTTTTTCGGATACAACCAAAACAGTCATCTCAGGATTGTTGATCGCGATCATGCCAACAACTTCATCTTTTTCATGAGCAAGTGTAATACCGCGAACACCCGTTGCCGTTCTGCCCATTGGCCTAACCGTTGATTCGTTGAAACGGATCGCGCGACCGGAGCGTAATGCCATAACAATTTCGCTTTGACCGTCAGTTAGGCATGCTTCAAGCAGTTGGTCTCCATCATTAATATTAATGGCATTGATTCCATTTGCACGCGGACGGGAATAAGCTTCGAGAGAGGTCTTTTTAATGGTACCTTTCTTGGTACACATGATGATAAAGTTATTTTCCAGGTATTCCTGATCCTTTAGGTTTTTTACCCGGATATAGGCCTTAATCTTTTCCTCTTTAGGGATATTGATAATATTCTGAATAGCACGTCCTTTGCTGGTACGCGTACCTTCAGGAATTTCAAATGCCCGAAGCCAGAAACATCTTCCCGCCTCGGTAAAGAATAACATATAATTGTGAGCGGATGCCGTTATGATATGCTCAATAAAATCCTCGTCACGTGAATTAGATCCAATAGATCCTTTTCCACCTCTTCCCTGCCGGCGATATTCAGTTAATGGCGTCCGCTTAACATAACCTTCATGCGAAATAGTGATTACTACTTCCTCATCCTCGATGAAGTCCTCCATGCGCATGTCTTCAGCAGAATGCACGATATTGGTTTTGCGTTCATCGCCGTATTTTTCCTTGATCTCGGCCAGTTCATCTTTAATGATCTGCATTCTTAAGCCTTCATCAGCCAATACAGATTTTAAGTAATCGATGGTCTTCATCAATTCTGCGTATTCTTCCTTGATTTTGTCGCGTTCCAGTCCGGTTAAACGACGAAGCGTCATATCCAAGATGGCACGGGCCTGGATATCGCTTAGACCGAATTGTTCCATCAAACCGACACGTGCGTCATCCGGAGTTTCGGAGGCGCGAATCAATTTAATTACCTCATCTAAATGATCCAAAGCGATCAAATACCCTTCAAGAATATGGGCTCTTTTTTCCGCTTCAGCTAACTCAAACCTTGTGCGCCGGATGACAACCTCGTGGCGGTGATCCACGAAATGGCGGATCATGTCTTTGAGGTTTAGCAGCATCGGGCGGCCTTTTACAAGGGCGATGTTGTTTACGCTGAACGAAGTCTGCAGCGCAGTATATTTATACAGGTTGTTTAATACGATCGAGGCATTTCCATCGCGCTTGATTTCGTAAACAATACGTAATCCTTCGCGGCTCGACTCATCTCTGATCTCGGAAATACCCTCTATTTTCTTTTCGTTTACCAGTTCGGCGGTACGTTCAATCATACTCGCTTTGTTGACCTGATACGGAATTTCAGTAACAATAATTCGTTCGCGGTCGCCTTTAAATGTTTCAATTTCGGCTTTTGCGCGAAGCACTACCCTGCCGCGACCTGTTTCGAGTGCGTCCTGAACGCCTGAATAGCCATAAATTGTTCCCCCGGTCGGAAAATCGGGGGCTTTAATATATTGCATCAGTCCGGCAATATCGATATCATTATTGTCAATGTATGCGACTGTGCCGTTTATCACCTCCGTTAAGTTATGAGGAGCCATATTCGTGGCCATACCAACGGCAATACCCGAAGCACCATTAACGAGCAAGTTCGGAATCTTAGTCGGTAATACAGTTGGTTCTTCCAGCGAGTCGTCAAAGTTTAGCTGATAATCAATTGTGTCCTTGTTGATATCAGCCAGCATTTCCTCGGCAATCTTTTTCAGTCTTGCCTCAGTATAACGCATTGCCGCCGGGCTGTCGCCATCCATTGAACCGAAGTTTCCCTGGCCATCAACCAGCGGGTATCTTAAGCTCCAGTCCTGAGCCATACGCACCATTGTGTCGTAAACAGATGAGTCACCATGCGGGTGATACTTTCCTAATACGTCACCGACGATACGTGCGGATTTTTTATAAGGTTTATTGCTGGTCACCCCAAGGTCGAGCATACCGTACAAAACACGGCGGTGAACGGGTTTTAAACCGTCACGCACATCGGGCAATGCACGCGAAACGATAACCGACATCGAATAATCGATATAGGCGGATTTCATTTCTTCTTCTATGTTTATGGGGATAATCCGGTCGTTTGGAGGTAGTTGGTTTTCGTTGTCTGTTCCTTCTGCCATCTTTTATGATTGGTTCTAAAATAATTTTTGCCTGATTTTCTCAAGCAAAAGGCCGCCTTAAAAAGCGACTTGCGAAGTTAGTAAAATATGTGGGTTTGACCTCTGGTGTTGAAAAAAAGTGGCTTGAATAAACCCTTATTTGATGAAATGTAACAGATTATTTGCAGCGCAGCGGGCTAATATTAAATTTACCGGATGGATAAGAATCTGTTATTGATCCAATGCCGCGATAAGGTTGGACTAGTGTCGTCCATTTCACATATCATTTCAAAATTCAACTGCAATATCACTTCTATGCGCGAGTTTGTGGATGAACCGTCAAAGCGATTTTTTACCCGTGTTGAATTTTCAGGAACGATAGCCGATGAGCGAATTTTGTTGGATGATTTGCTAAGCGTTTTACCACAGGATTCGAAGATCAAAATAAACCCGAAACGTGAGAAACGTATCGTTGTGCTTGTCACAAAAGAGTATCATTGTCTGGGCGATATCTTAACCCGTCATTTCTTTCAATCGCTGCACGCAGAAGTTTGCGCTGTAATTGGTAACCATGATGTTTTACAAAAATTTGCCGAAAGTTTTTCGCTGCCGTATCATTATGTCTCTCACGAAAACAAAACGAAAGAATTATTTGAAGGAGAATTAAAGGATATCATCAATGTTTATTTGCCCGATTATATTATCCTGGCAAAATTTATGAGAATACTTTCGCCGGATTTTATTGCCAGTTTTTCTGATAAAATCATAAATATTCACCACTCCTTTCTGCCGGCGTTTATCGGCGCAAATCCCTACAGGAAAGCATTCGAACGCGGAGTCAAGTTAATCGGCGCAACCGCGCATTTCGTCACAAATGATCTGGATGAAGGACCGATCATAGCGCAGCAAACCATTCATGT
Source organism: Hufsiella arboris (assembly GCF_009834875.1). Taxonomy (GTDB): domain Bacteria; phylum Bacteroidota; class Bacteroidia; order Sphingobacteriales; family Sphingobacteriaceae; genus Hufsiella_A; species Hufsiella_A arboris. The sequence goes on from NZ_WVHT01000002.1 coordinate 686,487, forward strand.
AAATCACACTTTCACAGTAAGCGATATGGTAACCGCCGGAAAGGAAATCGAAACCGCCGTTTTAAGCAAAGCTATGCAACTGGTGTTTCAGGATCGGGTTTTTATCAGCGGTAACAAAACGATTGTGTTTGAATAATATCAATTTATCGAAAAACAGGTTACGGCTCATTTTGCAAATGGTAGTCCTGTGTTTCATTTTAGTTTCACTATGCGTGCAACAGCTATTTCAAAGTTTTCTCAACAGCAAAAGCTATCGCTTCAACCAGGTTTACTGCTATCCTTTCACTGCAAAAACGCGTTAGTTCGCCCAATCAATATCTTTCTTCAGAAGATTCAATGTTTCCTCTTCTAAACTACCCTCTTCAGGCCGGAAATCATACACCCAATTAGCCTGAGGCGGCAGGCTCATCAAAATAGATTCGATTCGTCCGTTTGTTTCCAGTCCGAACTTTGTACCGGAATCATAAACAAGATTAAATTCGACGTAACGGCTGCGGCGTTGGTATTGCCATTGTTTATGCTGCGCGTTAAATTCTTTATCTCTATTTCTGTTTATGAGCTCAGTATAAATCGGGACAAATGAACGGCCGACTGATTTAGAGAATTCAAATAATTCGGGCCAGTCTAAGCCGTATTTTTCGGGATTAAGTCTATCGTAAAATATTCCGCCGATGCCACGTGTCTCATTACGATGTTTGATAAAAAAGTAATTATCCGCCCAGGATTTAAAATCCTGGTAAAAGGCCGGGTGATATTGATCGCAAATAGATTTCTGAAATTCGTGAAAAAAACGGGCGTCATCTTCGATAACATAGTGCGGCGTAACATCTATACCTCCACCGAACCAGCGTACCTGTTCATTAAGCTCGAAATAGCGAATGTTCATGTGAATGATCGGCACCCATGGATTTTCCGGATGAATAACAATGGATACGCCTGTAGCAAAGAAGTCATCTTCGGTAACACCGAGAGCTTTTTTTATGGTTTCCGGAAGCTTGCCATATACTGCTGAAAAGTTTACGCCTCCCCTTTCAATAACAGCGCCGTTTTGAAGTATCCGGGTACGTCCGCCGCCGCCGCCCTCGCGTTCCCAAGCTTCTTCGATAAAAGTACCTTTACCATCTGCCTTTTCAAGGCCGCGACAAATTTCTTCCTGGATTTTTTTGTATTCTTCGGCAATTTGTTCCTTTGAAATCATGGCGCAAATTTGCGTTTTTGGCGATTACGAACAGCTGCAATTTTAAGAAAGGACATTTCCCTGACCGGCAGCGATATCTTCTTCGAGATAATTAAGATCGTTACTGAAACTTTCCTTTAACTGGCTTAAAGCGAAGATTGCGATGGCTGTCAATATAAACATCACGATATAAGCCGAAGTAATAATCCCGTATTTGCCGACGAAAAACTCAAAAATAAAAGTGATTGGTATTAATCCGCCACGGACGAAATTCGGAGCGGTAGTTGTTACTGTTGCCCGGATATTAGTTCCGAACTGCTCAGCGGCTATGGTGACAAATGTGGCCCAATAACCAACTGCAAAACCCATGAATAGACACAGCCACACAAATTTGTCTTCAGTTATTCCCTTACTGTTCAGGTAAATGATGACGCTGATTACCGACAGGACCTGGAATATAAGAATCGTAAGCCGTCTTGATTTCGTAAGTTGTGCAAAGAGTCCCGCAAACACGTCGCCGATAGCAATACCAAAATAAGTAAACATAATTCCGGTTCCGGCGCTAAGCGGCTCGGATGCACCGAGGGCTTTTCCAAATTCCGGAGATTGTGTAACTAAAATTCCAACGATATACCAAAGCGGCATCCCGATTAAAATGCAATACAAATATTTAAAAAAACGTTTACGGTTAGTAAACAACATTAGAAAGTTCCCTTTTTTAACATCAGACTTCTCCACCTCTTTGAAAATACCCGATTCAAATGTTCCGACGCGAAGAAAAAGAAGAAGCATGCCTAATCCGCCGCCAACAAAATACGACGTTTGCCAGGTGAAATGGGTTGCAACAGTAGCAGCGGCAGCTGCACCAAAAAGTCCGACACCTGCAACGATCATTGTTCCGTAACCACGATATTCCTTATTCATTGTTTCGCTCACAAGCGTAATACCGGCACCTAATTCGCCTGCAAGACCTATACCGGCAATGAAACGGATTATCGCATAAGAATTGACATCCGTTACCAGTCCATTAATAAAGTTAGCAACCGAATAAAGCAGGATTGAACCAAACAATACTTTGATCCGGCCAAATTTATCACCGATAACACCCCAGATAATACCGCCGATCAGCAGGCCAGCCATTTGCATATTGATGACGAACTCGCCGCTTGTACGCATGTCGGCTTCGGAAATCCCTATATCATGAAAACTCTTAATACGCACCACTGAGAAAAGCACAAGGTCATAGATGTCGACAAAATATCCTAACGCTGCAACAATAACTAAGAAAGTGACATTCCTTGTTGCCGTAGTTTTCGGTGATTCCAGTGCCATTTAAACGATCTAATTGGTTTAGGCTCCGAAAATACAAATCCTGTTGAATAAATAAATCATTTGTCAACCTAATGCGAAAATCCCTGATAAATTTTAAAACCTGATGGCGGTTTCGGATATTCGTTTACAATGAAAGTTTCAGAGAATACCCTCAAATGGGCTATGCGTTTTTACCCTCCCCTTTTTTTTCAACGTATCTGGGTTCGAAAATTTGGACAGGGATTTAAAAGTGCAGATGTGAAAATTTCCAAAAGTATTTTCAACACCAATTATAACAATTCAATCTTCGGCGGAACGATCTATGCGGCAACCGATCCCTTCTTTTCACTACTGTTTGATCAGGTTTTGCAGCGACGGGGTTATAAAGTGCGTGTGTGGCTGAAAAGTGGTCAAATAAGCTATTTAAAACCCGGACGAACGAATATGTACTTTAATATTGTGCTAACAGAAGAAAATATTGATGAAGCATGCCAGGTGCTTGATACCGTGGGAAAGTTTGTCAAAACCTTCCCAATGGAAATTTTCAACAAAGAGGGTGAACTATGTGCAACAGTTCAAAACGAAGTGTATATTAGAAACTTATACAAAGGGGAAAATCAGGTTGTAGCTTACTAAGCCATAGCCACTTCAGTCGCTCGCCATGAATTTAAAGAGAACCATCCTTGAAGGTGAAAACGCAACGATAGATTTTAAAAAGACGATTAATAACTGCGAAAAGATTGCAAAAACTCTGGTTGCATTCGCAAACAATAAAGGCGGCAAACTGCTCGTAGGAGTTGCCGACGACGGACAGATTAAAGGTGTAAAGTCCGAAGAGGAAGAAAAATATGTTTTAGATAAAGCCGGGCAAAATTATTGTCATCCAACCATCGATATAAGTTATGAGGAAATATATGTAGACGGCAAAATTGTACTGGTTGCCGAAATTAAAGAAAGTGACACAAAGCCTCATTATGCTTTAGGCGAGGATAAAAAATGGTGGGTTTACATAAGGGTGAAAGACAAAAGCCTGCTCGCTAGTAAAGTTGTTGTAGACGTGCTGAAGCGTAGCAACAGCGACGTAGGCGTTCATCTCGAATATTCCATCAACGAAAAAAAAATACTCGAATATCTCACTGATCACGACAGAATCACATCAGCAGAATACGGAAAACTTATGAAACTTCCCAGGCGTAAGGCACAACGTATCCTGGTCAACTTAGTGCTATCCGGAATTATCCGACTACACAATACTGAGACGGAAGAATACTACACAGCATCTTAAACTTCCGAAGTTTTTAACTCACAAATAGCAGTTTTTGAACGAACTGAAATACGTTCGTCTTATTCGCCTCGCCGTATTTATCATGGGTTTAAAGACAAAATTTCCCAAATTTTCTCACAATACTATACAAGCTAAATGTGTGATTAGTTAATATATCTGATTTAAATACCTTTATAACAATCAGATAATTATTTAACCAGTAAAGTAGCTATAGCTCCGAAATAGCGATTTCTGCAATTCAAAAATCACTTTTAATAATTCACGTAAATTTTTTAAACTATGAAAACAAAACTACTCGTATTGGTATTGGCGATTGCTTTTTCAATTTCATGCAAAAAAGACGCAGGACTAAAGCCAGATAAACCATCATCTTCCAATCTTTTCGCCGTGAATTTTAAGCTCACTGGTTTCACTGTAGAAACCAAAGGAATGTCCGTAAAAGGAACAGGCGCTACCTTAAATGGCCTTAAGGATCAAATTAAATTCCTCACCTATTTTGTCTATAAAGGCTCGCCGGATTCATTAAAGCTGGTTAAAAAAATTGAGCAAAAGTCTATCGACGCTTCGTTCGGCAAAATAACCGATTCCCTCCCGGCCGGGAAATACAAGGTATTTTTCGTTGGATCGACATCGTCTGGTTATAGAACCGGCCAGAATATCCTTAGTTATGTAGACTGGAGCTACCACCCGTCATTAGGGTTTAATACATCGAGTTATAGCGGCTACTACGGTTATACATCGTCGATGGGCGACACCTTTTTACAGCAAGTCGACCTGGATGTGCAAAGCGCTGTTAACAAAAACATTCTTTTAAAGAGAATTACCAGTAAGATTACATTTAAAATTCAGGACGCCATGCCTGAAAACGTCGGAAAAATCGTTGTTTCAATCGGGAATGCTGTTCCCGAATTTGATATGTTTTCCGAAAGCGCTGCATATAATACCTCTCATGGATATGATTTCGATGACCGGGTTTTGCCATTTAATGTTAAAGCCACCGACCAGGGAAAAGCTAATCTGACCTTTTCCGCTTTTATCTGGCCGCACTCGCCTTATTACCCTTATTTTCTGGACGTATATGATAAAAACAATAAGCTAATTAAACACAAGTCTCTCGAAGTTGATTCCCAGATCTATGCTTTAAATGCTGTCGCCAATACGGAGTATATATTTTCAGGTTATTTATTTGACTCGTCGCAACCTGCCGGTTTTTCGGTCAAAGTTGATGATAAATGGAATGCACCTGAAACTATTCCTTTCGATGATCAGCTGAAACAACCAATCTTATAAACATTTAGTCAGACAGCAGTTGTCGTTTATTACGCAATTGCTGCCTGGCTTATTATGGCATTTGGCCGTTATTCTATCCGATAAACCGGATATTGAAGATGCGCGGCTTCATAGTAACTCGAATTTTTATAAATGAAATTCAGTATGGCGTGACTGTCATTCGCGAATTTTGTATCAGAGGCTTTCTTTTGAGCGAGCTTTTGACTAAGTACCGGATCATTTTTCAAAATCTTTGCGGCAATATCTTCCCAGCGGTAATCGCTGTAACCTTCCTTTTGCTGTAAAATGGCGTCGAAAAAATTCCAGGCAAAAAATGAATCATCGCCGGTCGGTTCCAGCATTTCAACAAGGTATCGCTTCGCCGGCTGATCAAGATAAATAACATAATCTCCTTTCAGGAACCTTTTTTGAGTGTTGCGTTTGCTAACCTGCACGTTAAAATTTTTATGATGCTTTTCATAAGCGGTCGGCGACGACTGATATTTGTCGATATGATAGCCCATAACAGATAGTAATGTATCTGCTTTCAATCGTTGTATTGTGACACCGTTAAGTAGCAATCGATCAATCGCATCATACCATCCTTGCGGAATTACATAAGCTTTCGGCGCCGCTACTGTATCAGCCGGGATATACAAGTCAAAGTAATTAATCGAATTGGTAAAAGGCTTTTGGTGGTTATAGAACATTTTCTTTAACCCGGTTGCCTCACTTAACATGGTGTCGCGTTCGTAACCTTTAAATATTATTTTCCGCGAAACGCTGGTATCTGGTTTCCATTTTAAGGCAAACTGAGTTTGTTTTTTTATCGCATTATCAGCCGCAGCCCGTTTTTCCAATAACTCTTTGGCATTGGCAGATGCCTGTTCGATGAACGTAATCATCAGATCGTAAGTTGACCGAACCCGCTGCTTGTACGGCTTAAGCATATGCGTTTCGGGCATGAAAGACAGCGTATTGAAAAGCGCTGCATATCCGGATGAATATCGCGGCGGGTCGTAAAACATCTGCATACCTTTGCCGAAATCCGTAGTTTCAAAATCAACATACGGGATAAGCTCCCAATTCTTTTTAGCCATTCCCTGGTACAAAGCGGGCTCAAATTTGTCTCTTAACCAGGCGCCCAATACCGGGCCTAACTTATTGTATTGAGTTGATATCAACGTCATTGTATGCTGGTAATCTGCGCCGTCGCTTACATGGTTATCTATTAGAATTTCTGGATTTAACCAATGAAATATTTTAGCAAAAGAAGCTGCATTTTTACTGTCAGATTTAGTGAAATCCCTGTTGAGGTCGAGATTTTGAGCGTTTCCTCGAAAACCATATTCTTCCGGTCCGTTCTGGTTTGCGCGGGTATATGAGTTCCTGTTAAGGCAGCCACCTATATTATACACGGGAATAAAAGCCAAAGCTACATTCTCTGGCAGAACCACTTTTCCCTGTGCAATATCTCTTAAAAGCATCATACTTGCGTCAATCCCATCTGGCTCGCCCGGGTGGATGCCGTTGTTTATAAAAATTACGATCTTTTTTTGACGATGCCAGGAAGCAGGGTCGAACGTGTGATCTTTACTTACCAAAACAAGGTGCAAAGGATAGCCGGCGTCTGTAGGTCCCATTTCCTTAACAAGTACTTCAGGGCTTTTTTTGTCAAGTTCTTTATACCATTCTATTGCCTGGAAGTAGGTTGCGGTTTGCTTGCCGTCACTTTTTTCAAATTGGGTTTGCTGGCTTCTTGCTTTGTTAGCCAGGGACAAGAGAAATAACAATATAGTAAGGTATCTCATAACTGTTTTGAGCTGCGAAAAATAAACATTACAAATTAATAGCTTGTGCTTTGAGGTAAGATTTGTTCAGCGAAACCAAATATTAGCCAGATAATACTTCTATCGCCTATCTTTGCGGGCCATGCAATCGTTTTACCTAAAATACAAGCCTCATTATCGTACAAACCTGAAACTGGCTATTCCGGTTGTCGTTTCTCAGCTCGGACACACACTTGTCCAGGTTTCAGATAGCGTTATTGTTGGTCATTTTGCAGGAACTATTCCACTCGCGGCAGTATCACTTGTTAACAGCATTTTTACCATCATTCTTGTTATTGGTATCGGGATATCTTACGGCTTAACACCACTTATATCACAGGCTAACGGCCGGGAAGGATATGATGAATGCGGCCGTTTGTTATCTAACAGCTTACTGATTAACGTAGTTATCAGCTTATTCCTATTTGCCTTAATTTACTTTGGCTTATTGCTGGTTATCGATCGGTTAGATCAAGCTCCCGAAGTAGTTGCACAGGCAAAGCCGTTTTTATCGCTGCTTGGAATTTCTATTATCCCGTTAATGGTTTTTAGCACCTTTAAGCAGTTTGCCGAAGGCCTTGGCTTCACAAAGCAAGCCATGATGATCTCCATTTGGGGAAATATCTTAAATATAATACTGGGAATCATCTTTGTAAAAGGCTTGTTTGGAATTAAACCAATGGGCGTGCGTGGTGTTGGATACAGTACTTTAATAGATCGCAGTGTTATGGCGATAACGATGGCCGTTTACGTATTTCGATCCAAATATTTTAAAGCTTATTTAAAGCACTTTTCATTAACCTATTTTAACCGCGAGCGATTAATTGCCATACTCAAGATCGGCGCTCCTGTGGCCATGCAGTACACGTTCGAGGTAAGCGCTTTTGGCGGTGCGGCCATTATGATGGGAATGATTGGCCCGAACCAGCAGGCAGCTCACCAGGTCGCGATAAGCTTAGCAGCGATGACATATATGATGGCCAGCGGAATTTCTTCAGCTGCTGCCATTCAAACCGGCCACAGTTATGGCAAAAAGGACATCTATTATCTGCGATATTCCGCTATTTCAAGCTATCACATTGTATTAGCTTTTATGTTTTTCACCGCTCTGATATTTATTTTATTTAACCAGTATCTGCCCTGGCTGTATACCTCTGATCATACTGTTATTGGCATTGCTTCCGGACTGTTAATTATCGCGGGCTTCTTCCAGATATTTGACGGAGCCCAGGTTGTTGGACTCGGTATTTTACGAGGTATGAGCGATGTAAATATTCCAACACTTATAACCTTTCTGGCCTACTGGATATTAGGGTTACCTGTTGCATACCTGCTTGGCGTTCGGCTTAACTTCGGGGCGGAAGGAATTTGGTATGGATTAACACTAGGATTACTGGCATCTGCGGCAATGCTTTTCTGGCGGTTCCAGTATGTGACGAAGAAATTTTTAGCAAGTTAATTATCCGGCCTTCTTAAGGCCGGATAATAGTATTTAAGTTCTTTTCGATCAGCAATTGGATAATGCCATCCACCATTCCTACCCTTGGCACATAAATTTGCCTGATTCCGGCCCATTTCATCACTGTAAGATAAATTTCGCAAGCAGGAATAATAACATCCGCCCTGTCCTGGTTTAGCCCGAGCACATTTATCCTGTCTTTTAACGAATACGAATTCAGGTAGTGATACAATTCATTTAGTTTGTTTATGCTTAGCGGGGTATTATCTTTTTCCTCTGATAAACGAAAAACCTTGTTGATATTTCCGCCGGTCCCGATAGCGGTAAGGCTGGTAAACTTCTTTGAATTCGACCTGATGAAATCTCTCATTTCGTTCCACGTTTCTTCCTTATCCTGGTTATCGAGTATACGAATGGTTCCGATGTTAAACGACTGCCAGGCTTGTGGATGTCCTTCTGAGAAAAAGGAAAGTTCGGTACTACCGCCGCCCACGTCAATATAGAGATAATTTTTACGCGGATCGATCTGATCGTTTACATGGCTCGAATAGATAATGCTGGCCTCTTTTTTCCCTTCTACTATTTCGAGATCTATATCAGCTCTTTTTTTTATCTTTTTTACAATTTCCTTTTTGTTTTTAGCTTCCCGCATCGCGGAAGTAGCGCATGCCATATAATCCTGGACTTTATAGACATCCATCAGATTCTTAAAGGCCGCCATGGTTTTAACCAGGTCCTCCACCTTTTTTTCGGATATCTCCTTTTCTAGAAAAGCGTCATCGCCGAGCCGCAAAGGCACCCTGATTAGTGTGTTTTTCTTAAAATATGCTTGCTGATCGTTGTTTTGAATAACTTCAGCGATTAAAAGCCTTACGGCATTTGAACCAATGTCTATTGCGGCGTATCTCATGGTGTTACTTACCTTTTAGGTATTTATAAATTTCTATTTGCGCGCGATGCTGATTTTTTGAACTCGATTTACGGTACATGTTGTTCTTGCTGTGATTAATCACCCGTGCTTTGGTATTGTCTTTCAACTGGATATTGATGATGTCCCTGATCTGCTTTCTAACATCCGGATCGAATATCGGGAAACCCACTTCTACCCGGTGGTCAAGGTTGCGTGTCATCATATCCGCCGACGAGAGGAAAATCAGTTCATCACCTTTATTTCCAAAGATCCAGACACGGGCATGTTCCAAATATTTATCTACTATGCTGATCACCTCGATATTTTCACTATGTCCCGCAATTCCGGGAACCAGGCAACACATTCCCCGAACGATCATCTGGATTTTAACGCCGGCATTACTGGCTTCATAAAGTTTTTCAATGATGTCCTCATCCGAAAGGCTGTTCATTTTCAGGATCATGTATGCGTTCTCGCCTTTTTTTGCCAAATCAATTTCACGCTCAATCATCGCGGTCAATTTCGACCGGCTTTCAAGCGGAGAAACAGCCAGGTATTCGTAATCCTTATAAAACTCCTTTTTATTAAGACCATGAAAAAAGCGCCTGGCCTCATGCGTTATACCTTTATGAGCAGTAAATAAACTGTGGTCACAATATAACTGGGCGGTTTTTTCATTATAATTTCCGGTTGCAAGGTTAGCATAATGAACCAGCTTGCCCTTCTCCTTTCGGGTCACCAGGCAAATTTTAGAATGCACCTTATAATCCGGTATCCCGTAATTTACACGAACACCTTCCTCCTCCAGCCTGTTAGTCCAAAAAATATTAGCCTGCTCATCAAACCTTGCCTTAAGCTCAAGGAAACAGTTGACAGTTTTGCCGTTTCTCACAGCGTTTATCAATGCGTTGACCACTTTGGAATTTTGCGCGAGGCGATAAAGCGTGATATTAATTTCAACGACTTTCGGGTCAATAGCCGATTCACGCAGGAACATCACGATATAGTCGAACGATTGATACGGCAGGTTTATCAGGAAATCTTTTTCCGCTATCTGGGCAAGAAGGCTTTTATGAGGCTCAATGCCTTTTACTGTTAACGGGGAATCGCGCTCGTATTCCAGTTCTTTACGGCCGACGTTTGGAAACTTTATAAAGTCTTTAAAATTATGATAACGGTTACCCGGAATCAGGCCGTCTGCGTTCAGTTCAAGCCTGGAAACCAGGTTTGTCACCATATCCAACGGCATAGCACTGTCATAAAGCAGGCGCATAGGCTTACCTTTTTTGCGCTTCTGAAGGCTTCTTGCTAATGCATCAATAAATTTTTCACTGACATTCCGGTCGAGATCAAGTTCTGCATCACGGGTAAGCTGAATGGAATATGCTTCAATCCTGGAATATTCGAAAATCGAGTAAATATCATCCAGGCAATAACGGATAATATCATCCAGCAAGATCACAAACTTTAATTCATTTGTTTCGGGGAGAACTAAAAACCTATTCAGGTTTTCAGGAAGTTCGATCAGGCTGTACCGTATTTTTTCTTTTCGTTTTTGCTGCGTCAGCTTCACAAAAAGATAAATACCACGATCCCGTAATTCGGGAAATGGTTTATCGTCCTGGAGCATAACAGGAACCAGCGTAGATAAAATTTGCTCCTGGCAATATTGTTTGACAAACTGGCCCCTTGAAACGTTAAGCTGCGTTTCGTTCAGTATAAATATTTTTTCCTGTGCCAGCTCGGTAACAATATCATCTTCGTAAAGGTGATCAAACTTTCGCTCCTGACGTACTACGATCGTTTTTATCTGGTTGAGTATCTTTTTAGGGTTGTATCCTAATAGCTCTTTGGCTTTTGTATTAAGGTTGGATAAGCGGTTTAGAGTTGCAACTCTTACACGATAAAATTCATCAAGGTTGGAAGAAAATATAGCGAGGAAGCGTAATCGCTCAATCAGCGGGACCGATTTGTCGGCAGCTTCCTGCAGTACGCGGTCGTTAAAATATAACCAGCTTATTTCTCTGTTTGTGATCGGTATTTTCTCTTTCGGCATAGTATAATAACGGCCAGAAAAAAACTGACCGTACAAACACCGCAGCCTTTAGCTTGCGGTGCGTAAAACTCACGATTTTAATGTTAACTTATTATTAATTTCCGATTAACATCTGTATTATGTTGCACTCGCATCTGTTGCCGGCGTATCGCTGACAGTTGTTTTCTCCGGTGCAGAGCTGGTTTTTGCAGCCGGTTTTGCTGCGGTTCTCTTACGCGTAGTAACAGGTTTGTCAACTTCCGTTTTTTTGGGCGCCGTTTTTTTAGTGGCTGCCGGTGTCACTTTAGCCGGTGCCTTGGTTGTATTTTTTTGTGTAGTACCAGTTTTTGGCTCACTTTCGGGTTTTTCCTGCGTCGTTGGTTTAATTAACTGCGCCGATTTGACGCTGGTGGCAGGCTTTGGTTTGGCTGCTGCTTTTGCGACGATTTTTTCAACTTTCGTCGGTGCTTTTTCAGCCTGCAATTTCGGCGATTTAACGGCTTTCTTTACGGTTGTTTTTACTGGCTCTGTTTTTGGCTGGACATGGTCTTTTACACCTTTAATCTTATCAGCTAATTTCCTGGCTATCTGCTTGCTGGCTTTTTTAATATCTTTTGTAATCTTCTCAGCATCATGGCCCAGGTGCTTTATTGCTTCTACAAATTTGTCTGTCACGCTAACTTCTAACTGTTTACGTGCATCCTTTTTTTGGATTTTTTTTGATTTTGCCGGTGATGCTGATTTACTCTTTTTCATGTTTCTACGATTAAGTTTAAGTTTTATCTTTGAAAAGCGATTAAATCGCCAAAATGTTTGCTTGCCTAAATCTATCCACATATTTTATAACATTCAAATTTTTTTATTCATGCCTTCATTCGACATCGTCAGCAAGATTGACCCACAGACGTTAGATAACGCAATTAATAACGCTAAGAAGGAAATTTTGAATCGCTATGATTTCAACGATTCAAAAAGCACCGTTGATCTGGATAAGAAAACCAGTGAAATAACAATTGTGACGGAAAATGATATGCGTCTTAAAGCGATTCAGGATTCGATTATTTCCCGAATGGTGAAACAAAGTCTCGACCCAAACGCACTTGATATGGGAAAGGAACAGTACGCATCCGGAAATATGATTCGTAAGGAAATTAAAATTAAAGAGGGCATCGACAAGGAAGCTGCAAAAAAAATCGTTAAGAAAATTAAAGACAGCGGCTTGAAAGTTCAGGCGTCTATCATGGACGACCAGGTGCGTGTACAAGGAAAAAAAATCGACGATTTGCAGGCGGTGATTTCGCTCTGCCGCGGAGAGGATTTCGGACAGCCTTTGCAATACATCAACATGCGGAACTAAATGGAAAGTATTTCAATTTCCACCGACAAAAACCTGCTGGACCTCGATCTTATTTATGACTTCATCGGCAGGCAATCGTACTGGGCTCAAAATATCCCGTTTGAAACGCTGAAACGCTCTATTGATAACTCACTTTGTTTCGGCGTGTATGACAACGGCTCCCAGATCGGTTTCGCCAGGGTAATTTCTGATAACGCAACCTTCGCTTACCTGGCCGATGTGTTTATTGTCCCGGAATATCGCGGCCGCGGTTTATCGAAAATGCTTGTTAGCTACATTATAAGTTACTCCGAATTGCAGGGGTTGCGACGTTGGTTACTTGCAACAGCCGACGCGCATGGCCTTTACAAACAGTTTGGTTTTACGGAGCTTTCGCAACCTGATAATATCATGGAAATCAAAAATGCGGATGTTTATAAAAATGCAGAAGTTGGAGATTCTGCGGCAAACGGAACCAGCGAATAGTTAAACGGCTGAACAATCCTGCCGGCTGTCCGTTTAACAATGGAAGTTCTTTAATTATAAACCATGGAAAACAGCAACAATATCCTCACTTCAACAGTCGCAATCGGAAAAAATTCATCCCATCCATTAATTGCCAATCGGCCGGGCTATGGTACGATGCGCTTAACGGGTAAGGATGTTTGGGGAGAGCCGGAAAATCGTCCGGAGGCCTTGCAAATACTTCGACGAGCTATTGAGCTGGGTGTTAATTATCTTGACACTGCAGACTATTACGGTTATGGAGTTACCAACCGCCTGATCGAGGAAGCATTATACCCCTATCCATCCGATCTGATAATCGGTACAAAAATAGGTGCGATGCGAAAAGACGACAAAAGCTGGAACGTATTTTCCAAACCGGAACAACTAAGGCAGAGCGTCGAAAACAATTTGAAAGAACTGAAGCTCGAACAACTTTCATTAGTACATTTCCGCGTTATGCCCGTAGGTGAGACAAGTTTTGAAGAATCGCTCGAAGCCATGTTCCAGTTGCAGAATGAAGGCAAGATACTTCATGTTGGGTTAAGCAATGTTTCGAGAGAACAGCTGCAAACCGGTTTGAAAATGGGAAATATAGCAAGTGTACAAAACCTGTACGGTTACACTCAGCGCACTACATTGAGTGGCCCGATGGGCGGCGCCGGCGGCGAAGAGATTTTAGATTTACTGGAAGAAAATGAGATACCGCTTATTCCCTACTTCTCCTTACAAACATCTTTAAATAAAACACAGGAAAAAATTGAACAGGTTGCCAAAAAATACGAACTAAGCATCGCACAAATGAATATCGTATGGCTGCTGCACAAATCTCCCTGGATATTGCCGATTCCGGGAACCACCTCGTTGGCTCATTTGGAGGAAAATCTAAACGCGGCTAAAACAACACTCGATAAGGAGGATATCGAGTTTTTAAGTTAGGACCGTTTTAGAGACTATTCCCGTCAACAAATCCTGGGCGACGCAGTTACCTACTCATGGGCGTCATTCAAATTTCGGATCATGTTTACCAGCTCGAACTTCCGTTGGTTAATGTATTCTTGCTGGAATTAAACCAGGAACTGGTGCTCATCGATGTCGGTCCTTACAAAAGCAAAAGGCTTCTTTACCAACTGATTTGTGAAACGGGACGCGACCCATTAAAAATTGCGCACATTGTCATCACTCATGCCCATTACGATCATACCGGCGCTTTGTCCGCAATAAAAAAGGACACAAACGCAAGGGTTTATATGCAAGCTGATGACGCCAGCCTGGTGTCAAAAGGTATAGCCTGGCAGCCAACAAACGCTATCGCTTCGTTTTTAATGACAACATTCACGCTGGGCGGAAAAATCAAATTCCCGTTTATAAATATCAAGCCGGTAACTGCGGATGAATTTATTGAAAGTGGAACAATTCTGCTAAATGAGCTGCTGGTAATAACTGCTCCGGGACATTGGAAAAACCAGGTCGTTTTACTGATGCAATCGGACGGCGGGTTGCTGTTTGCGGCTGACAGCGCAGAGAATATTTCCGGGTTAAAACTATCGTCGGAAAACCAGGATAGGCGGATAGCTTCTTCATCATTGAAAAAGCTATCCGCATTGGATTTCAGTAAAGCGGTTTTCAGCCATGGGAAACCTATTATCAGTTCGGCTTCAGAAATATTCAGGAAAACGTTCGGTTAACCTTCGGTTTTCAGCAATTCAGGATTGGCTGAATTCCATCTCGTCGGCACTGGGGCCATAGCTTCCTGGGATTGGTATATCTAATAGACGGAGAAAAACTCCCAATTGCGCCCGGTGATGAACGATCTGGTTCAGCGACATCCGGATAACCTCCGCTTTTGTTGAGGTTGAGTATATTTCCTCGCCATTCCTTAATGTCCAGTTTTTACCGAGTTCAGACTCCCTGGCAACAGCCAGCGCCGCTCTTCCTTTTTCGAGTGTCGTTTCAAAATATCGCATCAGATCTTCATTCGTTTTATTAACCTGCGGCTCGTATTGATTATTTTGAAAGTCAAGTTCATTGGTAGTTAGCGCCATTTCTATCCAACCCGGCAACTCAGCTACGTGATTGCTTAGACGGCCAAGAGTCATGCTTTTTTCATGAGGTTTCCAGTCGGCTTTATCCATTGGGACCCGCTCGAGCATTTTTCTGCTCGTAACGGCTTCCTGTTCCAGTTCCTTTAAGAAAATTTCAATTTGTGACATATGCGAATGTTTTTGTTTATCCGAAATAACAAACGCTCACTGTCAACCCTATGTCAGTCGGTAAAAAAAATTAGTAATCAACAGGAATTTGTTTCATATACTCGGAAACTTCCATGTGGTTTTGATTTGAAAACGGCAGATCTGTATTCTTTAAACTGGCAATTCTCGAAACCCGAAAATCACGATAATCATTTCGCAGACTACACCATGCAATTAAATGCCAGCTTAAAGCATAAAAGATCAGTCCTATCGGCTCGATAAACCTTCTGCTTTGTTGCTCTGCCTTGTTAAGGTATTCGATTTCCACTTGATTTTTGCTGGTTATTGCATGCTGAATAAGCGATAAATAGTTGTAATTAACAACAAAACAAGCTGGTACCTGCAGCTTGATATTATTACTTAGAAATTCAACCTGCTCCTTTTGCGTCGTCTTTAAAACGGACTTAACTTTATTTAAAGCGGAGGTAAAGTTGTTCTTTGTGGATTCATCAGTAAAACCATGAACCAGCGCTTCAACAAGCAATAGGGAATTGGCTTCGTCGGTACTAAATGAAACAGGTGGCAGAAAATATCCGTTAACGACAAAATAGCCCTTGTTAGGTTCGAAGCTGAGCGGAATTCCCTGTTCGCAGAGAGCTTTTAAATCGCGATAGGCGGTCCGGATGCTTATATTAAACTTCTCCGATATTAATTCGATCATTGTGTACTTCCTCGACTGGAGAAAAGTAAGAAGTCCGAATAAGCGGTCGATGCGGTTCATAAATCAAATATACTGGTAAAACGGTCAACTATCGAAGAGCTTCAACTGCTCGCTTTCTACTTGAGGTGCTTGCATTACCAGGTCAAATCTCGATAAAGTAATGCCCAGCAGGCGTATTTTTTTATCTTGCAGGTCCACGTTGTTAAGCAAACTTTTCGCCGTTTCAAGGATGGTTTGCTGATCGCCTATCAGAGATTGAAAAGAGTGATTACGGGTGATCTGCCTGAAATCACTAAACTTCACTTTTAAAGTAAGTGTTCGTCCTTTTAACTCATTTTTTTCAAGTCGATTTGCAACAGTTTCTGCTATTTTGCTAAGTTCCTGATACATTTCATCCGGTGTGGTCAAATCATAAGGAAAAGTATCCTCTGCTCCTACAGATTTCGTTTCACGGTGCGGCTGCACTTCCCTGTTATCGATTCCTCTTACAATCCTAAAATAAAAACTGCCAGACTTGCCGAAATGCCTGACCATATCGCTTTCACTTAACTTTTTAAGATCAGCACCTTTAAACAGTCCCAGGCTCTGCATTTTCTTAGCGGTTACCTTTCCGACCCCGTAAAACTTTTCTACAGGTAAATTTTCGATAAACGTTTCAACTTTTGATGGCCCGATAAATGTCAAGCCATTGGGTTTATTAATATCCGAGGCGATTTTTGCGATAAATTTATTAATAGAAACGCCTGCCGAGGCGGTGAGCTGTAGTTCGTCAAAAATGGCCTTTTTGATTTGTTCAGCAATTTCCAGCGCCGACCCAATGCCCAGTTTATCGTTTGTTACATCCAGGTACGCTTCATCAAGCGATAACGGCTCAATCAAATCGGTATAGCGGCTGAAGATCTCACGAATGTATGACGATGTTTCTTTATAGGCAGCGAAGCGCGGCCTGATAAAAATCAAATCAGGACACAACCTTAAAGCTTCTTTTGAAGGCATAGCGGATCTGACGCCAAACTTCCGCGCTTCATAACTCGCCGTAGCTACTACTCCGCCCCGTCCCTCCGGCGAACCGCCGACAGCTATCGGCTTGCCAACGTACTCCGGATTGTCGCGCTGCTCAACAGACGCATAAAAAGCATCCATATCGATGTGAATAATCTTACGAATGATTGTATGCTGTTTATCAACCATTTAAGCCGGTAACTTCTCAGTTAAATATTTCCAGTATCGTTTGGGAACATGCCTTATATGCAATTTGCTATTTTTTCGTGGCTTGATATTAACGCTTTGAAAATAATCCTTCCACAAGGTTTGGTACAATACTTCGTCTTCATGAAAAATTGAACCCTCAGTCGGAGATTCGCTTATATCCAAAGTTACTTCCTGCACATCACTCAAATCGTAATAAATTCCATACTTTCTTTTCAGATCATAAATCAGCCACTGCTGATCGGCGTACCTGTTTTTGAAATGCTTTGCTATTAGTGGCAAAACATTGAAATCAGGCGAAATATGAGCATAATATAATCCATCGGCCAACTGTTGAAAGCGGATAAAAGCTTCCATTCGGTGCTTTTCCCGGTGAACCATTTTTGCTACTTTGTCGATAGTTAAAACACAAGTATTGCCATAAGCTTGTTCAGGAGATTTGTCTGAAGAAAAAACGAGTTTAATGAAATTTAGTAGCTGGTCCTCGATTCCATGCTGCTCCGATAAAAAAACCGGAAAAAGCTTTCCAAAACCGTTCGAGGACAGTTTTTTTGAAAGTGAAGCCAGAACTCGCGAAGCCTTGTTAATGTCGGTAATAACAGTTTTCTCATTACCGAGCAGCGACGGCTGAAAGCTCTTTTCAGCCAAAATCGATACGTCGCATAATTTATATTCATAATATTCGAATACCGCTGTCATTAAGCCATTCCAGGATCCGTCATAAACCAGGTAAGTCATTTTAAAAAAGGCTGATTTGCTGTGAGCTTGATTTTAAATATTTGCTCTTAGATTCAGCGAGAATAAATTGCTTTATTTTCGTTTCAGACAGATCTCTGCGCTCAAAGTCTCGGCTGCTGCAAACGATAAAATATTTAGCCCGGCTAATAGCAATGCCGATTTTCTTTAACTGTTCCCAATTTAGTTTTTGAAACTTTCTCGCCGCTACTATTTTTTGTGCCGACTGTACGCCAATTCCCGGAACGCGAAGTATTAGTTGCAGATCTGCCTTGTTAATGTCTATCGGAAAAACACTCAGATTTCGAAGAGCCCAGCCAAGTTTCGGATCAATATCCAGGTCGAGATGAGGATTTTTATCATTAAGAAGTTCGAAAACCTTAAACCCATAAAAGCGCATTAACCAGTCCGTTTGATAAAGCCGGTTTTCCCTGACAGTCGGCACTTGTGAACCAAGAGCCGGCAGCCGCTTGTCATTACTGATCGGAACGTAGCCCGAATAGTAAACTCTTTTGAGATTGAAGTTTCTATAAAATGCGGCTGAGGTGTACATGATATCCTTATCGGTTTCGGCACCTGCACCAATAATCATTTGTGTGCTTTGACCGGCCGGCGCAAACAGTGGTGTCTTTTTCAGTGATTTTTTTTCATCGTTCAGTCGGATGATCTCATCTTTCAGATAGTTCATCGGCATGATCATATCCTTTCTGTTCTTTTCGGGCGCCAGCAGCTTTAGTCCGTTTTCCGTTGGTATTTCGATATTAACACTTAGTCGGTCTGCATAAAGGCCGGCTTCATGCATGATTTCATTGCTCGCACCAGGAATTGATTTTAAATGAATGTAACCGTTGAATTTATGCTCGGTCCGCAGTTTTTTGGCCACCTGGACTAATCGCTCCATGGTATAATCGGCGTCTTTGAAGATACCCGAACTTAAAAAAAGCCCTTCTATATAATTCCGGCGATAGAAATTTATGGTCAGATCAACCACTTCCTGGACGGTAAAAGCTGCGCGTTTTATGTCATTGCTTTTCCGCGTCACGCAATAAGCGCAATCGTAAATGCAAAAATTGGTTAGCAGGATCTTAAGCAGCGATACACAGCGGCCGTCTTCCGTGTAAGTATGGCAAATCCCGTTGCCTGTATCACCTAATCCTTTATTATGATTTTTTCTGGTGCTTCCGCTCGAAGCGCACGATACATCATATTTTGCCGCATCTGCTAAAATTTGCAGCTTCTCACGAATCCTCTCTGACATACTTGAACTATAATAGTCAAATATACTAATATTTTTAGCAATATTTAACTATTGTCAGTGCTTTTTTCACTTATTGCGATGAGAACGGCACCTCCTAGCATTAACGCTGCGCCGATAACTACCTGCCAGGTAATTTTTTCTTTAAGAAAGATGACCGCCATGATAACCGAAAAAACGAGCGAAAGGCGCTCGAGCGCTGTCACAAGAGATGCGTTTCCAAGTTTTAGTGCCCGGAAAGTAAACAAAGAAGATAAGGCTGTAAAAATACCCGCCACGATTAAAAATATCCAGGCTTTGCGGTCTATTGATGTTAGGTCGCTGAAATTACCGCGCACCGTCACGACGGTCCACGCTACAACAAGAATAAGTACCGACTGAATAGCAAATCCTAAACTTGATTCGGTATTTTTTAGGCCGGCCTTTGACAGTATCACAACGATAGCCGCCGAAACTGCGCCGAGCAGCGAAAAAATAATCCACAGGTAATCCTTCATAAAGACTGAAAAGAATTACTTGCTTTCATTTCGTTGATTTGTGGGGCTTGCGACCGTATTTTTCAACGTTTTTTTCTGCGTTCTTTTTTCAGCCTGCTTTACCTCATCTTTTTCGGCCATCGGCTCATCTGACTTTAACTCTTTATTTTTGTCCTGAGATTTCATTAAAAAACAATTAAGTGCTTTGATTGATTGGTTAATCAGCATTTAAATAAGTGCTAAAGATTTATAATGTTTTAAAAACCTGTATTTAATAAAATTAAAGATGCTTTTATAACTTAGCCTGTTGCCGTTCCAATGAAATATTCCCGAGACATTAAAAACTTTTTATCTTCACATTACTTCTCCGACGGGCTGATTATCACTGTTGCCGTACTTCTGCCCTCAGTTATTCTTGCCCAGTTCGGAATGCTTGCCGCCGGCATTAACGTGTCATTAGGAGCAGCGGCATTAAGTATCAGCGACACTCCCGGCCCCTTTGTTCATAAGCGGAACGGTATGCTGATCTGTATACTGTTTATTTTCCTTACCGCGTTTACCATCGGATTGATCAACTCGAATATCATACTAGCTTTTATAGCGGTACTAACGGCGTTCTTCTTTTTTTCCATGTTTAATATTTATGGAAACAGAGCTGCATCAATCGGCACTGCCGCGTTGCTGGTGCTGGTTGTAACAATTGATGAACCATTGGATTTTAAACGTACACTTGAGCATTCGCTGCAGCTCGCTGCTGGCGGTATCTGGTATTTCCTTTTAAGCACTTCCGCTTTTCGTATTATGCCTTACAGACTTGCACAGCAGGCATTAGGCGAATGTGTGCAGGAAGTAGGTAAATACATTAAGATAAAGTCTTTATTTTATTTAAAATCACAAAGTTATGATGAGACTTATAAGAAAATAATAAATCAACAGATAGAGGTAAATAAACAGCAGGATACGGTTCGGGAATTGCTTTTTAAGACAAGGCAAATGGTTAAAGAATCAACCAATAACAGCCGTAGATTAGTTCTTGTATTTGTTGATGTGATCGACTTGTTTGAACAGGCGACAGCAACTCATTACGATTACCAGGCTATCCGGAAAAATTTTGGCGACACTGAAGTTTTGTCCGAATTCAGCGTCATTATTGATAAGGTCGGCGATGAGCTGCTAAACCTAAGCTACTACATCACGGTTAACGGACGGCCGGGCAAAATGCACGATTTTCAAACCGAGCTGGAAATTTTAAAAGGCTCCATAGATAAAATTTCTGCCTCTGACGGTGAGAACACACTGGTTCTAAAAAAAATCCTGATCAATATCCGCAATATTATTTCGCGGATACAAAAAATTTACAGCTACTATTCAGAAAGCCTCGATAAAAACGCCTCAATCGGAAACGTGGAAGTTAAACGATTCGTTACCCGGCAGGACTACGACCTCAAAATACTTAAAGATAACATATCTCTTAATTCGGCTACTTTCAGGCATTCGCTGCGTGTTGGAATTGTAGCAACCGCTGGTTTCACTATCGCTAACCTTTTTCCGCTTGGGCATCATAGCTACTGGATTCTATTAACGGTTCTGGTGATCATAAAACCTGGCTTCAGTCTTACAAAACAGCGTAATTTTGAGCGTTTGGTTGGAACACTGGTTGGCGGACTTGCCGGAGCTGCGATCATTTTCTTTGTTCATGATTCAACTGTCAGGTTTGCGCTGCTGCTGATCTGTATGTTAATGGCATACAGTTTCCAGCGCCTTAATTATATCGTGAGCGTGTTTTTCATGACGCCCTATATATTACTTATGTTCAGTTTCGTGGGACTTGGAAATATCACTATCGCGAGCGAACGTATCCTTGACACGGTGATCGGCTGCGCTATTTCCTTTGCATCGAGTTACCTGGTTTTCCCGGCGTGGGAATACACGCAGATACGAACCTATATGGAGAAAACGCTGGTGTCAAACTATCATTATATGATCCAGGTGGGAAATCTGTTGATGGGAAAAGAAGTTGGCATCACCGAGTTTAAGCTCGCCCGGAAAGATGTTTATGTGGATACTGCAAATTTAGCCTCGGCTTTTCAAAGGATGCTTTCGGAGCCAAAAAGTAAACAAAAAGAGATTAAAGACATCCATAAATTCGTGGTTCTGAACCACATTTTATCATCTTATATCGCTACACTGATTTCAGGCCTGCAGCAAGATCAGACTAAGAATTTCAATCAAAATCATATCAAGCTGCTTCGTAAGTCGTTGTTTCAATTGTCAACCGCTATTGAAAAATTAAGCGGAACTGAGAAACCGGCTTTAAAATCCGCGGATATAGCATTTCCGGATAACATCTTAATCTCGACAAGCGACACAAACGATTCGAGGCTGATAACCAAGCAGCTTGAATTTATTAATGATGTAGCGGGAGATATTGAAAAGATCAGCGCCAAGCTAGACCTTTAGATAAAACAGCGTTATTCGCTGCGGCTGTCGTTTGATGCGCCTGACAGTTCTTTTAAAACATTTTCTATCCTTAACTCAAGGGTTTGCTCATCAGTATATCCTTTCGCCAGCATGTAAAAATGATCGTCCTTATTTTGCAGGAAAAGCGCCGGAAAGCCGTTTACCTTTAACTGTTTGGTCATCGCGAAATCGTAATAGGCCGCATGTTTAAACTCTTCGAGATCCATTTTGTAGATGAATTCATCGGGGTCTATTCCGAAATTCACCGCGAGATACCGATAGATTTCATCCAGATTTGGGTCTTTACCATCGTAATAAATACTCGCCTGTAAATCATGAGCGAATTCGATGGCTGAATCAGGGATATAGGATTTGAATACCGACAATGCTATGGCCGGTTTCTCGGAGTCGAGTATCATCTCACCATTTTCAAGATGTACCAGAAACGCTTCGCCAAACTTAATTCCGGTAGTGTCTTCAACAGTTTTATAAGCGGTTTTGATGTATGGCGCTACAACATCAATGGGACCTGTCCGGCTGCCGGTTATCATTCCTCCGCTAATAACTTCAAAATCAAACTGATCGTGGTATTCCTCATGAATGGCCCTTATTACAGGACTGAATCCATAACACCAGCCACACAAAGCATCGTAAACGTAAATTATTTTAAATTTATCCAAAGTAAATGCAATGAAAAGCCGCCGCAAACTTAATAATTTGCGGCTGCCACTAACTTAATTTTCTCCGCAGAAAGCGCGAAGCATCCAGGTATTTTTTTCTTTAAACTGCATGAATTTATTTATCATGTCGTTGGTTCCGTCGTCACCCACATCGGCAGTAGTGTCCATAATCTCGCGCTCAATATCGATAAGCGTTTTAAAATCGCCCAGAATAGCTTTAACCAGATCGATGTCTTTAACGCCAACGGTGTTGATTTCCTTAATTTTAGACTGAGCTATGTATTCGGCAAACGTACTGTGAGGTGGTTTTCCAAGAGTCAGTATACGTTCTGCAAGCTCATCGATAGTAGTTTGTGCATTGGTATATAATTCTTCAAATTTCACATGTAACGTGAAGAAATGTCCGCCCTTAACATTCCAATGGCAACCCCTCACCTTTTGATAATGAATATGGTAATTCGCCAGTAACTCATTCAATTGATCTACTACCGGTTTGATGCTTTTTTCTTCAAGTCCTATTTTTTTTGCGTCCATATGTTTTATTTTTTGAGGTTTGAATACTTAACTAAAAAAGCAGTGGTTTGTTTATCTATGCTGGATAACAAATCATATTTTTGCCGCTCATGCAAAACATGCCCGGATATAGTTTTAGTCATCGGTTCTCGGGAACTATCTGGAAGATTGAGCTGGACAAAATAGCAGGATATCTTGCAATTGAAACACGTACATCCGGGCAGAAATACCCTGATTTTTCATTGTTCGATTACATAACCGGAACATGCCTTTTTGATCAGATTAATTTCCCTGAATATGAGCAATGGACATTAGACAAAGCAGATTCGGGACATGTGTTATTGCATGGCTATTTACGGGAAGGAAGCCCGGAGCGAAACGGAATTATTGTTCTGACGAGCAAGGGCCAGATCGCATGGCAAAAATTCAACTATGCGTTAGAGGCTGTAGCAAATGGGGTCGCCGGAATTTATAATGCCAATGTGCAGCCCAGGCGAATCGAATATGTAGCCGTTTCAAATGGAGGAAACACCAGCCAACCTGATCTTAGCTTTGACTACTTCGAGGATTTCCGCTTTCCAACAATGACTAATCAGCCTGTACCGGGTTTTGAAGAAATAGCAGGTTCTTTATCACATCTGCAAATAAACGGTAAATCGATATACAGCTTTCATAGAAAAGCAGCCGGGGGATACGAACAATTTCTCTCACTGTATCAGGGCGATCAGCTGATATTTGAAGAGAAAATCGACGGTCCTATACAAAAGTTAAATCCGGAAGCGTTCTTTATCCATCAAAATAACTTATTCTTCATTCGCAATAAGAATGAAATAGTTTCCTATTTAGTATAATTGCAAACTCAAAAAAAACACATAACAACATTCATGCAGATCAGAACTTTCTTTACAGTTTTTTGCATCCTCTGTTCTTTAAAAACATTCGCAACTAATGGCGCAGATTCGATTGGGGTGGAAAATAATAATGGCAAACAGGTAATCTTATATAAGATCGAACCAAAAGAAACCTATTACCTTTTAGGCCGAAAATATGGCGTATCGCCGAAAACAATCATCGATTTTAATAATAACAAGTCACTGCATCCGGGTACGCAGATTAAAATTCCTACCGAAAGGCCATTTCAAACGGAAGCGCCGGCCAATACAGATAAAGCACCTGCTAAAGTTTATGATGAAGGCCAACTGATCGATTATAAAGTTGGCGCGAAAGAAACGCTCTACTCTATTTCTAAACGCTTTAACATTCCGGTTGAAGACATTGAACGGATAAACAACCTTAAAGGAACGGCGCTTCGGGTTGGGCAAGTGATCAAAGTTCCACAAAACAGCGACGTTGCGACCAAAACGTCAGAAGGTGAACAGAAAATAATTAAAGCTACGCCTGTTAAGGTTCCTGTAACCACTGTTGATACGCCTGTTACTGCTAGCGATACCTCCTCTTTAGATCCGGAAGCTAAATTGCGTATTGCCGCAAACCGGTATGGTTTAAAACAGCAAAGCGAGCGGGGCGTGGCTGTCTGGATCGCAGATGAATCGGTTGACCCGACCAAAATGCTCGTTTTACACAGAAGTGCTCCCGTTGGTACAATTATAAAAATCACCAATCCTATGACCGAAAAAAGTACCTTTGCAAAGGTTGTGGGCAAGTTTACTGAAAATGAAACCACACATGATGTTATCATCGTGGTAACCAAGGCAACTGCCGATGTGCTTGGCGCACTGGACAAGCGTTTTCAGGTTAATATAGTTTACGGTGTACCGAATGAGCAATAAACCTTTTGTTATTGGAATTGCCGGAGGAAGCGGCTCAGGCAAAACTTTTTTCTTAAAATGCTTTTTAAATCACTTTACCGCGGATGAGGTTTCACTCCTTTCGCAGGATGATTATTACTTCCCAGTAGGTGACATGACGCAGGAAGAAAATAAGCTTTATAATTTCGACCTGCCCTCAACAATTGACAATGATCATTTTGTAAAAGATATCAGTGATTTAATTGACGGAAAATCAGTCCTGAAAAAAGAGTACACCTTTAATAACCCAACTGCGGTTCCTAAGATGCTGGAGATAAGGTCTGCTCCGATCATTATTGTGGAAGGCTTGTTCATCCTGCATTTTAAAGAAATAGCTGAACTTCTTGACTTAAAGATTTTTATCGATACCGAGGAAAGCGTGGCTTTGCAAAGAAGGTTAAAGCGGGACCTGCATGAAAGAGGTTATTTTGAAGATGATGTAATGTATAAATGGGTAAACCACGTCGTTCCGGCGTATAACGAATTTTTACTTCCGTATAAAAAAGACTGTCAGAAAGTTATTACTAATAACACGCATGTCGCTGAGGATATTATAAGTATTACAGAGGCTATTTCGGCGGAGATGAGAGAGAACGTGTTGCCGAAAAAGATTTTTTATAAATAAGGCTGCGTTTCCACAGCCTTATTTATTGTTATTATAAGATCAGGATCAGCACTAAAATGATGATAATGATTGCTCCGACAGACAGATATACACCTCCACCGATGGCTTTTGCTTCTTTCTTCATCGAAACCAACTCGTTACGAAGAGCTTTGCGCTCAGTACGGCTAAGGTCGGATTTGTCCATTGCCTTAATCGCTTCGACACGGTCTTTAATCTGCTGAATGCGAACTTCTTTTTGTTGTTCTGTCATTTCAGACGCCGGAGTAGTGCCCATCGCTGACGCAGATAAAGAAAATGCGGTAATGCTTAATGCCAGAAAGAATAATTTGATTTTTTTCATTCGAATGATAGTTAATGTTTAAGCTGAAAATTATTTGAATATGAATAATGCCAAAATGCCACGATTGTTTTCTAAAGTTTCATTTAATATTGTTTAAACGAATCATTTAGATAGATTCGTATCTTTTAACCAACTATGGCCCAGACAAAAAAAGCCGCTATACAATTCATTTTCTTTACGTTATTAATTGACATTACTGGTTTCGGACTAATTATTCCTGTTTTTCCGACCCTGATAAAACAATTACTGCACACAAATATCAGTGTAGCCTCCGAGTGGGGTGCATGGCTAACCGCTGTGTATGCCGTGATGCAATTTATTTTTGCACCTATTATCGGTAACCTGAGCGACCGTTATGGCCGCAGACCGGTATTATTGTTTTCGCTGCTTGGCTTTGGTATCGACTACCTGTTTCTTTCCTTCGCTCCTACGATCTGGTGGCTATTTGTTGGAAGATTGATTGCGGGGATCACAGGGGCAAGCTTTACGACGGCTACCGCGTATATCGCCGACATAAGCACTGACGAGAACAGGACGAAAAACTTCGGGATGGTCGGTGCAGCGTTCGGACTTGGTTTCATTATTGGCCCGTTAATGGGTGGTTTGTTGGGATCAATCGGCCCAAGAGTTCCATTCTTAGCTGCCGCCGGGTTAACACTTGTGAACGTGGCTTACGGATATTTCGTTTTGCCCGAATCCCTTTCCATGGAAAACCGCAGAAAGTTTGAATGGAAACGCGCAAATCCTATCGGATCATTAATGCATTTGCGAAAATACAGCGGAGTCGCCGCATTGGTCACCTCTCTTGTTTTTATCTATATCGCCGTCCACTCTGTTCAAAGCACCTGGACATATATTAATATTGAGAAATTTCATTGGAGCGAGACGCTGATCGGCGTTTCATTGGCTATTGTAGGACTTTTGGTGGCTATCGTGCAAGGCGGACTTATCCGGTTTGTAAATCCATGGCTTGGCAATAAAAAAAGTATTTATCTCGGCTTAAGCTTGTATACGCTCGGACTTGTTCTATTCGCTTTCGCTACACAAACCTGGATGATGTTTCTATTCCTCGTTCCTTACTGCCTTGGAGGAATAGCCGGTCCAGCTTTACAGGCGGTTATATCTTCTCATGTACCCGCTAATGAACAAGGCGAACTTCAGGGATCTCTCACAAGCCTCATGAGTGCGACATCGATTATCGGCCCCTTATTAATGAACAACTTATTTGCGTGGTTTACCAGGCCAGACGCTAAAGTTCATTTTGCCGGAGCTCCGTTTCTCGCAGGCGCTTTTTTAATGTTCGTCAGCACCCTTTTCTCTGTTCGCGCGATGAGCAAAGAGGCGAATGCAATGCATTAGGAAAATGGGCGAAGTTTTATTCTATGAGAAACAGCAATTTAAACAATGGTGGTTGTGGCTACTTCTGGCCGCTGTTTCGATTTATATCTCAATAAATAAGTATTTAAACAGTGTCGATTTTACTTATGCAGCATTCACGGTAGGTACTGTTATCCTGCTTTTTCTGGTAATTAAACTCGAAACAAAAATTACAAGAGACGGAATTTATGTGAGGTTCTTTCCTTTTAACATAGGTTATAAATTTCATTCCTGGAATACGATCAGCAAAGCTTATGTAAAAGAGTACAGACCCCTCGCCGACTATGGCGGTTGGGGATTTCGTTATAGTTTCATTAACGGCAGAGCGCTTAATATATCCGGAAACAAAGGCCTGCAGCTTGAATTTATAGATGGTTCAAAATTGCTGATAGGGACTGCAAAAGAGAAGGAACTCGAAGATACCCTGATGCGGCTCAATCCTTAGTTATTAACTCGTTAACCAGCTCCGGCACGCCTTCGGTAGCTTTTTTACCGATGGCTCGATATCTTCCATTAGTCGAGATTTCACCGGCCTTCGGATCGATCAAAATAATTTCAGCATCAGGCGGTGCCATGTTAGCCAGGCCAGCAGCCGGATAAACCTGCAGCGAAGTTCCGATAATGACCAGCAAATCAGCCTGCGACGTTATCAGAGCGGCTTTGTCTATCATAGGCACAGCTTCACCAAACCAAACTACATGAGGCCGCAGTTGTGAGCCAAGTTCACACTTCTCGCCCATTTTAAGCTCCCAACCATCTATCGGATAGGTAAGTTCGGCTTTCATATCCGATTGCGAACGGGTAATTATCCCGTGCAGGTGAACGATATTGGTTGATCCCGCACGCTCATGCAGATCGTCGATATTTTGAGTAATAATCGTCACTTGATGACTTTTCTCAAGTTCTGCTAGTGCAAAGTGGGCCGCATTAGGCTCGGCTTCCAAAACCGATTTTCTGCGCATGTTGTAAAACTCCTGAACCATTTCGGGATCCCTTGCCCAGGCTTCGGGCGTCGCTACATCATAAACGTTATAGCCTTCCCACAATCCGTCCGCATCGCGAAACGTCTTCAAACCACTTTCGGCAGATATTCCCGCACCAGTAAGTACTACAATATTCATTCTTCAACAGTTAGAAATACATAAATAAAGATATCTTCATAAAGCAAGATTAATTGCTGCTTTTTTTCATTATTCCCTGATGTTTATGCATTGCACTATCAGCTTTCGAAGATATCACAAATTGCCTGATCTCTCCTTTTTGCCAGGCATTGGCCAACGGATCAATTGCATGAATCGGGATGTCCTCTCTATTCTTTCTTTTTCCTATTGTTGAAATCTTAAACCGTTTATCTCGATCCGCCAGCATTTGTTTATTGATCTGCCCGTCGGCGGTAAAACCCATCATCACCATTGGCGATCCGATGGGAAGCGTGCGCTGCTGGTCTGTATGCCAGGTATGAATGGTTTTTCCGTAGGTTGACACCAATTTTTCCATTAGCTCATGCTCTGCTATATCCGGAATGCCGGGCGCTATCAGCTCGCCCGACTTCACCTCATACCTGTGCGAATGCCATAATTTTTTTTCTTCAGCCGGTAAAGTTCGAAAAAGCTTTTCGGTGATAATGTATTCTACGCCCATAATTTTAGCCTTATCTCCGTTCCCGTCGAAAATAATCGCCTGGTATAGATCTTCATTTAATTGATTGACGTAATGGTGAGCCTCCATTTGAGCATACATGTTTCCATTGTAGAAATGAAAGCCGTCCAGGTAGGCATTAAATCCCCTAAGCGGTGATTTATTCTGCAACAGATCGGCGCCCAAATTCAGTATTTCTTCCTTAGCGGTCTTTTCATCTCCAGGAGAAGTGACGTTTGAGGGTGTATTATTTCCGCCGCAACCTGATAATAGGGAAAGGAAAAAAACTCCGGTAAAATGTAGATTTTTCATAATGACTTAGTAGATTGAAATATAACAAGTCAGCTTTAAAAAAGGTTAGCAATTACTTATAGTCATTATCTTAATTTACAAGCTTTACTTTGACAAGTAAAAGAATTAATTTATTATTACAACTAAACCTATCACACAATGACAATTAACTATTACCGATTTATTTTATCGGCATTCGTTTTCGCAGCTTTTTGTTCTTGCAAAAAAAACGATACACCCGTTGAGGCCGAAAACAAAACGAAGACAACCTGTCGTATTGAAGCAATGTCCGACTCGCTTGAAGCACGCCGTTTTACTTATGACGACAAGGGCCGCATTACGAAAGTTACCTATGAGAAAGCATCCTTACAATTCGACACTTACAGCTACTCCGACAACCAAATTGTGCTAAATCAATATACATATCCGGGTGATACTCCGGATACCTACACAATCACGAGAGATGCGCAGGGAAGAATTTTAGAATATGATGATGACTGGTATAATCACGAAGGCAAAATGATTTTTACTTATAATGAGGATGGTTACATTAAAAAAATTGTTCAAAAGGATTACATGGGTCAGGTGCTGCATGAATATGTATTATCTTATAAATCAGGCAACTTAGACAGGGTCGACGAAGAATCCAGTAGCTCGTTCGGCACCGAATTTCTTTTTTCCTATACAAACGACGAAATGGTAGATCTTGCTGGATATCTCAATCCGATAAGCGTGCTGCTTGACAAAGATAGTAGTCAAGACTTTGACCTGGAACCACTTATTCCATTTCTGGGCAAACAGTCGAAAAATCTATTAAAGAAAATCGAGAGAAAACCAAAGCAGTTTTCCTGGGAACTGCCTTTTAGTCGCTCCTATGTCTACGTAAAAGACTCCGATGGATTTATTACATCTGTGAAAGTTACTCACAACATCTTCGAGAATTTTCCCAGTTACGAAACGTATAAATTTCTTTACTTATGCAAATAATTTCAAGTCATTTGTGCTTGCGGCAAGAATGACTTGCCGATAATGAGTCTGTCACTTGATAGATCCGGTTCAAAAAAGTGCGGAATGCGGACATAATGCCCGTATCGATTTTAATTGCCCGGTTAATAACCGTTGCGAAATAATAGTATTACCGCTGTAAACGTGTATTTCGGCTGCCCAGATCATTGGCTTCGGTCCCATCCACGAGTTTGAATTTGTTCTCGCTACTTTATACGGATCGTCCCAGTATTTCAGATCCTTGCTCTTCTATACCATTCCGCCGGTTCCGCTCATGCAATAAAGCTTTGTTTTAACGTCGGCAAGTACGAAAGGATCGCTTAAACGAATGGTATACAATGGGATATTTTCCGGATTACCGGAGCTTTATTTTGCTGAGCTTTTGCTGTTAAAAGTAGAAATACAAATGACAATAAAGTCAGGTAGGTGTTTTTTATGCGACTAATTTAACGTGTAGCCTTAATGTTTTTTTATTCCGTCGAGTCGAACACCTTATTAAGCCGTTTTTCTGTAATTACGATCAGCGACACAGCGGCGAGGATAACTAACGCGAAACCTATTATTATTCCAAACCCGGAAGATTTGAAAACTTGAGAGGATATCAATCCAATTAAACATAAAATAGCGCCAAAAACAATAAGAAGTTTGGCGGAATACCG
The DNA here is from genome assembly GCF_009834875.1 of Hufsiella arboris. Taxonomy (GTDB): domain Bacteria; phylum Bacteroidota; class Bacteroidia; order Sphingobacteriales; family Sphingobacteriaceae; genus Hufsiella_A; species Hufsiella_A arboris. The sequence goes on from NZ_WVHT01000002.1 coordinate 717,586, forward strand.
GTTAGCAAAATCCCAGGTCGCTTGGTTTTTCATTGACCTGAATGTTCTGTATCCGTAAAGCGAGTTTATTTTCTTAGGCGGGAAAGACTTTAGAAGGATACCTGTCGCTATAAAAATCATTCCGACAAGCAAGGTTATCAGCGTCATATTAACTTAGCCATTTGATATTAGCCCTTTTTAAATTGCCCGAAGTGCCAGAGTACGCCAGACGGATCATGCACAAAACATTCTCTTCCCCAATCATTGTTTTGAACCGGAACCAGCTTTACACCCGGATATTTTGCCGGCAGATCCAAAGCAACAAGTTCCGCCCAATAGCGTTCTACATCGTCAACCTCCAGGAAGATCATTGAATTATCTATCCAATCTCTGACGTAGGCATCTTGCAGGTAAAAGCCGATATTCCCCGTTTTAAATAACGACATATTGTGAAATAATACAATTTCTTCGAAACCTAAGTCGCGGTAAAAGCTACGGGAAACTTCATAATTCTTTGCCCCTATAAACGGACGGATTGATATTGCGTTGTGGTTCAATTGCGTATTTTAATAGTTTTACAACGTTAAAAATACAGTTTTTGCTGGATGAAATACTGGTTTTACGGGAAACGATTTAAAGGAGATTTATCGCCAACCAGCCAGATATGCCCGAAAGGATCAGTAAAGCCGCCTTGCCTGTGTGTACCCCAGGGAGTCTGATGATCTTTAATTTTGTCTGAGCTTCCGTTTGCTCCAACTTGTACAGCCCGGGCGATAAAAGTATCCGGATCATCGCAAAAAACTTCCACTCTCGCAGAGGTTATACCCAGCTTTTCCGGACTTTCCCAACCGTTATTGGCGGGTTCCCCCAGAAAAAAAACTGCTCCGGCAATTTCCAGGCCGGCTACTGATCCGAAGTTCCACAGTTCACGGGCACCTACAGCCGCCTTATACCAGGCTAACGCCCGGGGTACGTCGGAAACTGCTAACATAACTGAAATTACAGGTTGTGACATGTTACTTAAGATTTAAAGTATCATCGAATTCATTTTCGTAAACGGTTAATCTATGACTCGCTTACTAAATTACGGATTACAATTTCAGAAGTCCCATCCAAATAATGAGAACTTAACTAAAATCAACGGTGGTAAACATTCAAATAAATAAACAGTTATACAGTTGCCTCTATACATCCGCCAAATTAAACTGCTTATGACAACGACGAAAAAAAGTCACCACTCCTATTGGTACCGAAACGGTTTAAGTATTTTTTTTCTTTCGATCTTTCTTATAACCCTGGGCTTCCAGGCGGTAACCGGATGGAAATCGCATAACCAGGAATTACAGGACGGCGGTGCCTCTGCTATAGCTTTTACCACTTACCTGAAAACCGGACATTTCATCTCGGCAACATTCGAGAATTTTGAAAGCGAGTTTTTACAAATGGCGCTGTATGTATTGCTTACGGTTGGCCTGCGGCAGAAAGGTTCGGCGGAATCAAAAAAGCTGGACGAAAAGGAAGAGGTGGACCGCGAGCCGACGCCCGGAAAAGATAAACCCTGGCCCGTTAACAAGGGCGGCTGGATATTGAAGATCTATGAAAATTCTTTATCGATTTGCTTTTTTATATTGTTTTTTGCAAGCTGGGGCCTGCACTTTTTTGGCAGCTGGCAAAACCATAATATAGAACAAAAACTGCATCACAAAGCACTTTACAGTGCAGCGGAATTTTTTGTCGCGCCGGATTTCTGGTTTGAAACGTTCCAAAACTGGCAAAGCGAATTCTTATCGGTCGCTTCCATTGTATTTTTCACTATCTACCTAAGACAGAAAGGTTCACCGGAATCGAAACCTGTAGACGCGACGCATATGGAAACGGGGAAATGATTATAGCTTTGAACCCTGAATCAACACAGACGTCTTTATCGATTGATCCTTGAGGTGTAAAAACTTCTTGCGCTCTTCGTCTTGCTTGAAATTTTCAAAGTCCTGCTCGGTTTCAAATTCTACTAAATGAATTTCATAAGGCTTGTCGATATGATGCTCAATAAAAGCGCTTTCGCCCGGCCGGACCCGCAATAAAATCCTGCCATTGTATTTCAGGATTGCAGGTATCGCGATATTTTCAAATTCATCGAACACATCCTCCTGCCCCTTAATTACGTAAACTAGCTGCGTTATAAATATCATCGGTTTATAATGCTTAATGATTAAAACGAATAATTAAATCTATCAATAGTTTTCTGGTAAAGGAAGCCTAAAGAAGGGTAAATTAATTCTTTAGAGTTTTACACGTTTAATCTATAATCATCTCCACTTTAACTTAAAGTCAGACTTGCTTCTAGTATTGGCGGAGACATGTCTGTCAATCTTGACGGGGAACTTATACTTCAAGATTGCCTAGGTGATATGTTAATGCCATAAAATCGACTGTAGGGTCGGTGCTGTTGTTTTTACCCTCGGCTGTCGCTATACAAAGCGTTGTCAAAGGTTGTTATCACAGGCACATGGTCGCTGTACTTAAACCAGAAATCGTAGTCGCCTATTTCAACTGACTTTAAATGTAGCAGCATATCAGCTGAAGCAAAGCAATAATCAAGATGGTATGGCTTGTCTTTGTGCCTGTACATATACCATGTCGGGTGCTGCTCTTTTCCCTGCGACTGTTTGAAATATTGGTGATAAACGCTGAAAATCCCTTTATCTTCAAGTTTTTTTACGAGGGCCGAATGGTTGCCGACTCTTCGGGGCTGGTCCCAGATTGTATTGCTGTTAAAATCGCCGACTAAGATTGTCCTGGTTCCATTAATAATTGCGTCGTAATGATTAATTGCTTTCCAAACCTGGGTAATGTAATGTCCGTCTGGATCGGCAGGATTATTAGCCCAGATTGCGAAGAGATTAAAATCAAATGAATCACCTGTTACTGCAATAGGAACAATCATTTTAAAACTATCATTATGAACATTCAACACGTTGAACTTAAAATCACAGTAGGAAAATATACCCAGCCCTTTATTCAGATTTTGTCCGAACCATAACAGGTCACGTGGTTTTGGCGTATCATTTTTAAAAAGCAATTTATCGGGATGTTCACACTCGGGAATAACTAGAATATCAGGCTTATAAGCCAGTACAAGATCGGCTTTTCGTCTAAAAGCCATGTTGCAATTCCAGGTAATGATTTTCATATTGCCGCGACATTTGAAGCTTTTTGCTTACAGCAAAGCCGGAACTTTTAAAAGATCCGGCTTCGGTAAATAATTATATATCAAAAACGACTGCGCTCAGATCAGGCAGGCACTTTCCTTGGCTTTTCGCGTTCCCAGAACCTGTGCTGTGCGATAGCCTTTATAAACTTTGCCGAAAGGTCCGCGGCATTGTCGCTTACTACTATACCTTCTGCCAATACGTTTTCCTCGCTGAAATCCTCAGGAAGCTTTTTGCTGAAATAAGTCGCTTCAATCACTTGTATCGCTTGCTCATCTGCCGCAATTGCCTTACAATGTTTAAAAGCTTCATTAAGGAAATGTACTGCGTCAGCCTCAGCTTCCAGGCTGGCAACACTGTTTGTGCCGCCGGGAACATACACTGCGTCGTATAAAACTGATGCCGCAGTAAGCAGGCTTTCATCAACCGGGATCTGCTCGTCATTTTCGGAAACGACGAAGCCAAGTTTAGGTGCGATGATCTCCACAACCGCGCCTTCTGCAATTAGCGCTTTCTTAACCGCGTTGACAGATTTTTCACTTACACCGTCTGCGATCAGGAAGGCAATTTTCCGGCTTTTGATCGTATCCTTTACCGTATCAGCCATACTTAAAGCTGCTGATTCCTTAACCGAACCTTCCACATGAATGGGCTGATAATCGTCGGGATTGGCGTCGGCCGGGATACTCTTGTTAATAGGTTTCTCGGGTTCCTGGGGTACTTCCAGTCCTAAACCATAAGCGACGGCTGAAGCGAGGCTTTTATCAACCAGCGACAAAATACCGAGCATACGCTTGCGAATTGCTACCGTCTTTACCTTTCCAAGTTCAAAGGTGAAAGCGTCGATAATATGATTTTTCTCAGGGTCAGACTGGCTGTTGAAGAACAGGCGCGCCTGGCTAAAATGATCGAAGAAACTCGCGCTGCGCTGCCGTACTTTCCGGGCATCGATACGTTCCATGTACGAAGTGAAACCGCCGTCGGCAGCTTTTACCTGGGCCGGATCGTTATTTCCAAGCGAGTTTGGGCTGTAGCTCGTTTTACCGCGATTGATCGCCTGGCGCATGTGACCGTCGCGCTGGTTGTTATGAATCGGCACAACCGGGCGATTGATCGGAATTTCGTGAAAGTTCGGGCCTCCTAAACGGATAAGCTGAGTATCTGTGTAAGAAAACAAACGGCCCTGCAGCAATGGATCGTTCGTAAAATCGATACCTGGCACCACGTGTCCAATGTGGAAAGCCACTTGCTCCGTTTCCGCGAAGAAATTATCAGGGTTCCTGTTTAACGTTAATTTACCGATACGCTGCACGGGAACAAGTTCTTCAGGAATAATCTTGGTCGAGTCGAGCAGATCGAAATCAAATTTAAATTCGTCTTCCTCCGGCACAATCTGAACACCCAGCTCCCATTCAGGGAATGCACCGGACTCAATTGCTTCCCAAAGATCGCGGCGATGGAAATCAGGATCTTTACCGGAAATATTCTGCGCTTCGTCCCAGGCTACCGAGTGAACACCCAGCAGCGGCTTCCAGTGAAACTTGACAAAGCTGGCCTTGCCTTCGCTATTTATAAAACGAAATGTATGAACACCGAAACCTTCCATCATCCGCAAGCTTCGCGGAATCGCGCGGTCGCTCATCAGCCACATGATCATGTGTGTTGATTCGGGCATCAGGGAAATGAAATCCCAGAAAGTATCGTGCGCTGATGCAGCCTGCGGCATTTCATTGTCGGGCTCCGGTTTTACGGCGTGGATCAGGTCGGGAAACTTGATCGCATCCTGGATAAAAAATACCGGCATGTTGTTTCCCACGAGGTCGAAATTACCTTCCTGCGTATAAAATTTAACGGCAAATCCACGCACATCCCTGGCGAGATCAGTCGATCCGCGTGAGCCTGCAACAGTGGAAAATCTTACGAATACCGGTGTTTCCAGCGAAGGGTCGTTTAAGAAATGCGCCCTGGTAACATCGCCCATCGGCTCATATACCTTAAAAACGCCGTGCGCTCCCGAACCGCGGGCATGAACTATTCTTTCGGGAATTCGTTCATGGTCAAAATGGGTCATCTTCTCACGGAAGATAAAATCCTCCATCAGCGTGGCGCCACGATCACCGGCTTTCAGCGAGTTTTGATCATCGCTAATGAAAACACCCTGGTTGGTCGTCATCTTCTGTCCGCCCGGAAATTCGATATCCGGAGCCAGATTCTTGATTTTATCGTTGTCGGGCTGGTTCGCTTTGTCCGAATTTGTTTTTTTTGCCATAGTGCTTAAGCTTCTTGTGATGATTGGTAATTGATGTCGTTTTCGGCAATGCCGGTCAACAGTTCGTCGGCTTCTTTTTCCTCATTCAGCGTCTGAACTAAAACTTCTGCTACATCTTCCAGTCCCAGGGTCTTTGCCAGTTTTGCCAATCCGCCGTACGTGGCTATTTCATAATGTTCGACCTTTTGGGAAGCCAGGATTATGCCGACATCACGCGTAGCCGTACCGGCCTCCGTATCTTCGATGATGCCTTCCCCTTCTTTTGTGAGGCCTTCCATTGCATCGCATTTTTTTGCCTGCGGCTTTTCACCTAACAATTCAAAAACCTGTTCAAGACGCGATACATGCCCCTTGGTTTGTTCGAGATGGTTACCAATGGCCGTGCTCAGCTTTTCAGAAGTCGACGCCTTCTGCATTTTGGGTAGTGTTTTTACCAGGTGGTTTTCCGCCCAGTAGATGTCTTTAATACTGTCCAGGAATAGTTCTTTCAGCGCTGGCTCGACTTTAGCAGGTTCTTTGGTCGAGAACTTAGGTGCTGATGTTGATTCGTTTTTCATAATGGAGATATTGTATAGTTAGTTGTTTCCAATCCGTAGTGGTTTGGGGCAGAAAATTCAAATAAAGTTGATGATTAGGTAAACTTAAGCAGCAACAGCAAACCGGCGGCTTTGTTTAAGAATCGCGAATTAAAAAGATAGAATTTTTGCCTTACGCGGAATGATTTCGAACCTGGCTCAGTTTTAGAGAATAAGCCGTTCGGCTTGTTCCCAATGCTATTAAGTTGAGCAAACTCCGGTTGGTAGCTGAACGATTCGTAATTTGCTTAAATCACTTTATGTATTGTTTGTTGTTTTGAAGCGCAAGGTCAGTTCGAGGACTTAACGTATGTTCCCGCTATCCGCTTTTACTCCTCACGCCGCGTTAATCCCATCGCTTCGTGCCGGGGTAACCGCTTCTATCGGGGCTAAAATGCAAAAACTGTTCACCAATTTTTGGCAGTTGCCGGGCAGGCTGAACATCAAAGGTTTGCG
>NZ_WVHT01000020.1 GCF_009834875.1 Hufsiella arboris
AGTTTGAGTATTATCGCAAAGCCGGATCACCGTGTTTTCTTAACGCCAAAAATTTGCGGGCCGACATCGTACTATCAATGGCAGGAGGATATGATCGTTTGCCGGGACAGCAATTAATGGTCTGTAGTAACTTAAATTCAACGGCAGGAAACAAACGTTGCGAAATACGTTGGCAAGACGCAAATTCCGGAAAGAAGTAAGAACAGCTACCTGATCAGTACAATTCAATGATACGTCTCACATTCACCTCCTGCAAAAAACGTTCATCATGCGATACTACCAGCAACGTTCCCTGGTATTCATTTGCCGCCGTGGTCAAGATTTCCATGTTTTGAATGTCAAGGTTATTGGTTGGCTCGTCGAGCACGATCATATCAGGCGCCTGGTTTCGGATCGTGAGGCAGCAAAGCGTCAAACGCATTCGTTCGCCACCGCTCAGAACATCACATGACTTATCCCAGTACTCGCTGCTAAACAAGAACCTGTTCAGTCGGATTTTGACTTCATGTTCATGCAGCCCGGAAAGATTGAAGTTTTGAGCTTGCTCATATACAGTAAGTCCGCCGCCTGTCAATGAATAATCCTGGTCTACGTAAATGAACGCGTTCCCAAAGCTTTGCAGGCTACCTGTTTGCGGCCGTAACTCCCCGAGCAGTAGTTTTATGAGGGTAGTTTTTCCCGCTCCATTAGCGCCTTTCAGTGCTATCCTTTCACCGCTGGTTATTTGAAATTTCAATGGCTGCTTCCATATAAACTGATTGCGAAACTTATAATTGATCTCATCCGCCGATATCAGCGTTTTACCCGTATGAAGTATTGCGTCCCCGAAACCGAACTTCATTTTATCGGTGAGAGGCAGTTCCTTCCTTAGTTCGCTAAGCTCCTGCGAGATGCTACCGACTTTTTCATTATGAATTCCTTTTAGCCGCGATGTGCTGTTTTCAGCATTATTCCTTAGAGTGTTCTGGAGAATCGTTGGCAGGCCGGCTTTTTCCTGTTTCTTCTTTCCGCGTGCGTCGAGCCTTTGCTGCCTCTCGGCGGTTTCACGTTTAATTTCTTTCGCCTTGCGCAGGGCTTTTTCTTTTGCCCGGATATCCGCGTTGACCGCCTGGTTCGCAAGCGCTTTTTGCGAAGTATAAAAATCGTAATTACCGCCGTAAAATGTTAACCCGCGGCTGCTTAACTCGTAAACAGCATTTACAAGATTGAGCAGTTCCCGGTCGTGACTTACCAGGATCAGCGTACTGTCAGACTGCCTGATATAATCATAGAGAAGTTCGCGGCCCGCACGGTCAAGATGGTTGCTCGGCTCATCCATTAAAACAATTTCCGGCTGGTGAATAAATATTCCCGCCAGGAACACTTTGGTTTTTTCACCGCCGCTCAGGCTGCTCATTTGCTGATCAGGAGAAACATTCTCCAGGCCCCAGCTTGCAAGGGCATTCCGGCACTTGTCTTCTATCAGCCAGTCCTCGTTAAGGACGGTAAAATCATCATCACAAATATTTCCGCTCAATATATTAGTTAAAGCACTTAGCTTTTTGTCCACGTTGAGGACTTCCGCAACAGAATATTCGTTGAACTGTTCTGATAGCTGGGGAACATAATATGGCTCGGAATCAGCGAAAACGGTTCCGGCTGCGGGCAGCAGCGTTCCTGCGATTATTTTCAGGAGGGTCGACTTCCCCGCGCCGTTATTGCCTACAAGGGCTATTTTTTCAGCTTTTCCGACATGGAGGCAGAGGTCATCAAATAATAAATCTTTGTTGGGATGAATGCAGGTAATATCCTGAAGATTAAGCATAATTTCATTTCAAAGGGTGAATAAATCGCCTTGATCTTTGGCAGACCAGTACGTTAAATTGCTTGAAAGAAATTAAATCCTACATGAATGGGTATTCGTTTTTTAGTGATGCAAAAATAACATTTTTATCCGGTGTGTCAATGCAGCTATGCAGTGGCACTGGGCGGATAGTTTAAATTTGACAAGGGATCAATCCTTTTCGACTCCTGCCAGCAAGTTTTTGACAGCGCTCTGTAACGCGCCTGCTTTTAACCGGGCGTCCGCAAGTCCCGATATGGGCACGACTTTTCTTCCGTCGGGATAGTTCTTGCCGCCTATCCCGGATTTATCGCTGATCCTGGCCCCGGTTGGGAAAACAAGAAGGATATTTCCGCGGTGCAGGTTGATCACCACAACATCCCGCTTGTATTCCTTCGCGTCGAATGCAGGCATCTCCCCGGCGAAATAAAAGGCTGGAGAGTTCCACTTGATTTGTTCCCCTATTTCCTTATCGCTTTCTAAAATGACCTGGCGTAAGAACCTGACGGTTTCTGCAGTATCAGCCTTGAGCGCGCTGATATATTCATCGACTTTTGCGTTGGTTTGGCCATTTAAATTCATTTTTAAAGCTGCTCCCCTTCCCGTTCAACGGAAATAGTGCATTCGCCGATTAAAGCCGCCAGTGCGCCGATCGCGGCAAGTACCGGCGCGAATACAGCACCCACAACGCCTATCGAAAGCGGGATGGACATGATCTCTTTCCCGGTTTTATCCTCGATGATGATCTTCCTTACATTCCCTTCATCGATCAGTTCCTTGATCTTATTTAGCAACTCGCCGCCTTTTACGTTGAATTTTTCTTTAAACGATGCTGACATATCTTTTTAGGTTAGAGTTAGAATTAGTTTTTTTGTTACGACAACGCTGTCAATTCCAGGCGTTTTAGCTGAGTTTCTTTTCAAAACAAACGCTGTTTTCCACGCCTGCGTACTGCCCGTAATTTTCAATGACCTGGTAACCATTCTTTTTGTACAGGGCAATCGCTTCCGGCTGCCGGACACCTGTTTCCAGCACACATTTTTTGTACGCCAGTTCCGCGGCCCACTTTTCAAGTTCGCCCAATACTTTTGAAGCGACTCCCTGACTACGATATCCGGGCGAAGTGTACATCCGTTTCACCTCCATACTGGCATCATCGAACTGCTTAATGGCGCCGCATGCCAGCGGCACAGCATCTTCATAGGCAACCACAACGTGTTTAATCAGGTCGATTTTGTTAAACTGGGAATAAAAGGCATGCTCGTCGCCATCTCTTATGGCAAGGTCGGCATCAAGTTCCCGAACGAGTGATACAAAATCAGGGTTATTTGAATCGGTTCTCAGAAAAGTAATCATCTTATAACTCAATATTTATCATCGTTAATCTCTATCCAGTAATTATCAGGATCCTGGAAATAAATTTGTTTCACGCCGTCGGGACGGATGGTAACTTTGTCCTTTTCACCCGTCCAGCTTGAAAAAGGGATCTGCAGCTGGTGAAGCTTGGTTATTACCGAATCCATGGAAGCAACGCTGAAACATAAATGAGAATCTTTCTGGTGTTCTGTTATTTCTTTCGCTCCTTCGATTAAATGGAGCTGGCTGTGTTCCGCGACTTTAAACCAGGAGTGCTTGTTATCGTGAAAGGGTTCCGCGATCTGTTCAAGCTTTAAAATGTCTTTGTAAAATGTGGTGCTTTTCTTGAGGTTGTTTACGTAAACTGCCACATGATTTAATTTACCATACTGGGCAAAGGTTGAAAGACTAAAGGCAAATAACATAAACAGTAATGCCGGCAATGTTTTCTTCATAAGAACTGCTTTTTAAATGCAAGATAGTTTTTAGACTTCAAAACTCAGCCTGCGTTCAAACTTTTCCTCCACCCCCAATCCAAACAAAGCGAAGTCGTATTTCACCGGATCCGCAGGATCTAATTCACGCAGGTTTTGCGTCAGCTCGATGGCAGTTGCCCAGTCAGTTTGTTTACGGCTGATCAATCCAAGTTTCCTGGCAATACGATCGACGTGCAGGTCGCATGGACAAACAAGCTGCGATGGACTGATGCGTTTCCAGATACCGAAATCAACACCTTTATCATCTGCCCTGACCATCCATCGCAAGAACATATTGAGCCGTTTACAGGTAGATTTTTGAGTGGGAGAACTGATATGCTTTACCGTACGGCGTGGAAAATCCGGCAGGCTGAAAAAATAGCTGCGGAAATGATTCAGCATAGGGCCGACATTGTCCGGGCTGTTTATTAATTGAGAATTGTAGCAAACAGGCGAGCTTAAAGAAGCCGTTTCTGTTGTTCCCATATCAAGAAATTCTTTGCGAAATTCAGAGCTCTCATCCTCCGGCAAGAATGCGTCTTCCAGTGAATCAAATTGCTGGTAATGGTAATTGAGGAAATGAACGAAATACAGCAGGTCTGTGTCGTTAAACGTACGGTGCTTAAAGCCGATAAGTGAGGCGAGATCCGCTTCCTGGTGGTTTACGATGAAGTCATATGGTGAGCTGTTCATCCGTTCGGCAAGTTCCCGGCATTTATTGATAATTGTTTTCCGCTGCCCCCACGCCAGTATTGAGGCAAAAAAAGCCATGATCTCAATATCCTGCTTTCGCGAATAGGCATGCGGAATGACGATCGGATCGTTGTCAATGAACTCCGGTCGGTTATATTGATCAACTTTTGCGTCGAGGAAGGACTTGATGTTTACGGACACGAAATTTTGCTTTACAAATTATTGCGACTTATTTGGTATGATGGGATCCATTAAATCGGCCGGCAATTAAAAACCACTGCGACACGAAGCAGTCTTAAGCTGGAGATTGCTTCACTCCTTTCCATTTCCCACGCTTCGGTTCGCAATGACTACTTATTACTTATTACTACGCCAGCGCTTGCTTCAAATCTTCCAGCAGATCATCAATATCTTCTACCCCAACACTTAAGCGAAGCAGGTTATCTACCACTCCGGCTTTTTCCCTTTCTTCTTTAGGTATCGAACCATGTGTCATACTTACCGGGTGGTTGATCAATGATTCGACACCACCGAGCGATTCCGCCAGTGTAAACACTTTAAAAGATGAGGCTATACGAAACGTTTCCTGCAAATCGGCACCTTTTAGAACTATTGATATCATCCCGCCAAAGTCTTTCATTTGTTTTTTTGCAACGTCGTAGTTAGGGTGATCTTCAAAACCCGGCCAGTAGATCTTTTCTACACGAGGATGGCCTTTCAGAAACTCAGCGATTTTCCTTCCGTTCTCGCAATGGGCCTTCATACGAAGATGAAGCGTTTTAATACCGCGTAATACCAAAAAACTGTCCATCGGACCCGGCGTAGCACCGCAGGCATTATAGATGAACCATAAATCTTTATACAGCTTTTCATCGTTCATCACCAGCGCGCCCATTACAACATCCGAGTGTCCTCCAATGTATTTGGTAACCGAGTGCATCACGATGTCAGCCCCCAGGTCCATCGGATTCTGGAGATAAGGCGACGCGAAGGTGTTATCTACAGCAAGCAGCAGGTTCTTCTCTTTCGTGATTTTAGCAACAGCTTCAATGTCAATGATTCGCATTGTTGGATTTGTCGGAGTTTCAATCCATACAAGCCTCGTGTTTTCATTAACGTTTTCACGGATAATTTCCGGGTCGGACAGGTCGAGGAAACGGAACTTAATTCCATAGCCTGCGAATATTTTGGTGAATATCCGGTAGGAACCGCCGTAAAGGTCGTTGCCGGTTATTACTTCGTCGCCGGGCTTAAGAAGCTTCATAACGGCATCGGTAGCACCCATGCCGCTTGAAAAAGCCAGTCCGAATTTCGCGTTTTCCAGGGCCGCCAAACAATCTTCCAATGCCTTGCGTGTAGGATTAGTACCGCGGGAATATTCATATCCTTTATTATCGCCCGGCGATTTCTGCCAGTAAGTAGATGTTTGGTAAATCGGCGTCATCACCGCTCCTGTTGAAGGATCGGGCTCCTGCCCGGCGTGTATGGCTTTCGTTGCAAATTTCATAGTATGGTATTTGGCCAAAAATACAATTTGTATCTCTTTGCTCAGAAATCTTTAGATTGAATTAACAGGTGAAACCGAAACCTCCCGTAAATAGAATTGCTGTCCCTGCATTTTAAACCAGATCGAAACGGCAGCTTTTGCCGGCTGCTAACATTCAATCAGCACAAACGCCCAGGGCAAAACTATAGTGCAGAGCGGGGCTGAATCTACCGATGAAAACTGAAACCTGCTTTTCAAAAAAACATCCTGCCATGGTTTTTCGCCAAAAGCCTTAAAGTTTTATTATGGAAATGACCGGTACTATTATTGGGTTTTAGAAGGGTCTCTCAAAGAGGACCCTTCGTTCTTTCGCTTGCCGGTTGTTTGCTGGTCATTAATCGAAGAACAGACGGCATATGGTTAATGCCTCCCGGGGTTTCGGGACAGGTTATGCAGTATTATGGGTTAGCGGGAACAAACTATAATCGTGAAACTGACACTGCGTTTCTGGAAAAGAATATAAAAGTTTTTCAAGTTTATTCCGATTTGGAAACGAATGGCATTGCTACCATCGGTATGCAGTCCCGTTTTCCGCTTTTACTCCTCGCCCCTTCACTCGCGCTGACGCTTCGCTGCGGGTTAACCGCTGCAACCGGGTTTAAAATGACGGGGTTGTACAACAAAGAACCAGCGCAAATAAACCGTAAATAGAATGCTGTCGCTGCATTTTAAACCAGATCGAAACGGCAGCTTTTGCCGGCTGCTGACATTCAATCAGCACAATCGCTCAGGGCAAAACTATAGTATAGAGCGGGGCTGAATCTACCGATGAAAACTGAAACCTGCTTTTCAAAAAAACATTCTGTCAGTTTTTTTGCGAAAGCTTTAGAGTTTTATTATGAAATGACCGGTATTACCGCTATTTCCTGCAGCCCCGTTTTCCGCTTTTACTCCTTGCCCTTTCCCTCGTTGCTGACGCTTTGCTGCGGGGTAACCGCTGCAACCGGGTTTAAAATGACGGGGTTGTACAACAAAGAACCAGCGCAAATAAAACGTCAATATTCTTGGGTTTTAGAAGGGTCTTTCAAAGAGGACCCTTCGTTCTTTTTTTCGCTTACCGCTTGTTCCCCGAACTATTCAATATCTTTCTATTTTATTATCTTAAATGTTCAAAAACATAACATTAAACCTTGCTATATCGTTTAAGTCTTAAAAATCAACCACAAACTAACAATATGAGAAAACTATTTATTCAAGGATTTGCTTTCAGCTGTTTTGCACTTTTTGCATTTAACGGCTGTAAAAAAGATTCTTCTTCGACCGGTAGCGACCAGGACATTACAACTGTTGAAGTAAGCGCCGAAGCTGATGAACTCATGATGGATTCCTTCTCAGAGATCAGCGGTGTATCGACAGAAAACCCGGGAATGTTTGGCCTGAACAATTCTTCACCAACAATTAAGTCTGCTCCCAATTCTACGTTCGGCGACTGTGTGAGTATAGCGGTAAGTCCGCTTTCCGGATGGCCGAAAACGTTAACACTCGATTTCGGACAAGGATGTACGCTGAACGGTGTTAAACGCAGCGGTAAAATTACCGCGGTATTTACTGCACCGATTTTTACAACCGGCGCTAAGGTCAGCCTGGCATTCGACAACTATACCGTTAACGGGACAAAAGTTGAAGGCACTAAGATTTATACCAATAATGGCAAAAACGCGGCAGGAAATTATTCGTACACCGTTGATGTAACTGGCGCGAAGTTCACGAAAGATTCGAAATCATTTACATGGAATTGCAACCGCACTATTGAGTGGACAAAAGGTTTCGGCACCGTTACCGCAGCAGACGATGAATTTTCCATTACCGGTACTGCTAATGGCACAACACCAGGCGGACAAAACTTTACAGTCGCTACAAACAGCGCGCTAATCAAGAAAACGGCATGCAACTTCATCAGCGCGGGGATATTAGAATTAAAATCTGCCGGCAAAACCTGGACGCTGGATTACGGCAGCGGCGATTGCGACGACCAGGCGACTGTTACCGGCGCTTCGTTTACCAGGCAAATAACACTAAAAAAGTAGTTAAGGATTTGTTTATGTTATAGAAGGGTCTCTCGACAGAGGACCCTTCGTGCTT
>NZ_WVHT01000021.1 GCF_009834875.1 Hufsiella arboris
TTTCGTTGACTGTGGTGTGATTTCGATTGGTGGTAGCAGCTGATCAGATGAAAGTTAATTTCAAAACAGCACAGTCTTCAAAAAAACCGAAATTCCCAACAGCAAAAGCTATCCCGCCCTTAAGGCCGGTAGGTGGGTGATTTTCAACGATAAATTGAGTTGTAACCGTCAAAGTTCCTCTAATTTGAGATTGTTAAAAAGCTCTTTTTGTACTTCACACGGATCAACATTTATTGCTAACGCAATTAGGTACAATTCATCCGCGCGTAAATTTGAATTTGGTTCTGTTACAAGTCTGCTTAAACGGGTTGTTGATATTCCTGTTTTCCTGGATATATCAGCTCTGTTAGCAGAACGCTTCATTAAGAATACGCCGAAAGCCGTTGTGGTTTTGCTCTTTGGTGGTTGCTTTGCCAAAATCTTTTTCTTTTAAAACTACATGTCCTAAGCTTAATCAATCAATAAGAGTTTATTTATAAACATTAATGATATATTTATGTACATAATGTATATTTACATATTATAACATTTTCTTGTCCGATAAAATGAACCTTATGCAAACAGCCAGCGCTTCAACCCAATCTCCTGAAAATCTACCTGCTTTCATCCGTTTACTCATCGAAACCCTGAAGCCGGAGAAGATCTTCCATGTCATGCAGCAACTGATCGGGGAGCAGAAACAGGAACTCCTCATCATCATATTACCTTATACCTGCCCGAAGTCATTGAACCAGCTCCAGCCATACGTGGATTTTGCTATAACCGGACAGCCTTCCATAACCTGCATGCTGCATCGGTCCGACTGGCTCGACCGGCAGCTGGAAGAAGGGCATCCCTTCTATTCTTTTGCCTGCACTGAAAAGAATCTTTTATATGATACCGGCGTAAAACCCCTGCCAAAATTGTCGCCTCAGCTAGAAGAGCTCGTCTTATTAAAGGTTAAACGGGGCTTCGACCAGGCATTTGAGCGTTCTGTCAGTTTCCTGGAAGGGGCCTGGTTTTATTTCCATAATGAAAGTAACAGGCCGCTAACTATGTTCATGCTGCACCAGGCGGCAGAACTAGCTTTGCGGGCGGCGATCTGTCCTTTTTGTGGACGGCAAAAACGCTCACACGAGATCCGTGTATTGCTGCGCTGCGCCGGCTATTACCTGCCGGCACTGACAGCTTCGCTGAAGATTGACCCGGAACTGGCAAAATTACTCGATGAGGCATATATGCAAGGCCGTTACCGCGGTGACTGGTCTGTTACGAATGAACAAGTGAACGCAGCGTT
Organism: Hufsiella arboris; assembly: GCF_009834875.1. Lineage (GTDB taxonomy): Bacteria > Bacteroidota > Bacteroidia > Sphingobacteriales > Sphingobacteriaceae > Hufsiella_A > Hufsiella_A arboris. The sequence goes on from NZ_WVHT01000021.1 coordinate 1,277, forward strand.
TTATATGGTCGATCGCTTGCAGTTGGCTGTGTTCGAGAGCATGGAACTGTTCGCCGGGAACTAGTATTTGGACGTAAGGATCAGGTTAATACCGTCCGCTGCGACATATCCGTCATTTCGACCGGGAGAAAATCTATCTTATATTCAGTTATTTCCTGAGTAAATCCTCTTTCAAAATGATATTATAGGTGCTATATTCATCGCCATAGAGCAATGCCGCTATCGCTTGTTGGATTAAACGTCAATATCAATTGCAAATGCATGCGTTCGCAATTTGCTTATAATGACATGCTGCGGATATCTCTTATACTCGTCTCATTTTCTTAAATCAGGGTTGAATTTTTGAGACGCCCATTTGAGACATTTTTTAGTGCATCAAAAGGGGTAAAACGAACCTGATGATTTTCTCATTAAACCAGGGTTTTTTGAGACACTGATTTAAAAATTGTTGTTCATTTTAACGCTTCTTTTATGTTAGATATATTAAGGGTGCGGTTTCTACAACTAATCTTAAACAGCTATTTGGAAGCATAAAAAAATCTATTTTTGATCATTCAACTTATTATATAGATACCCTGATGAAAATAAGCAACATACATATTTCGGGAGTGGGAGGGCTGGGATCAATTGACATCCTTTTTAATAATAGAATGAATATTATTTGTGGACCCAACGGAATTGGGAAGACCACAGTACTTGAAAGCATAGCCCATCTTTTTGCTTGGGGTCAAACGAGTATTTTAAAAAGAAATGTAAAATTTGAATCGAGTCAGATCAAAGGAACCTTTACTATTGATGAAAAAGACGTGAGTAGTGAGGTTGCATTCAAAAATTTTATTCCAGAAAAAAGCAATGATATAAATTCCCCGCTTCATTCATACTCAAAGTACCTAATTTCACTTAAAACCTCTCGAACATTTGATTACGTACCACTTAGGGCTGTGGAAAAGGATACAAATAAGGATGATGGTAATTTATGGACAGATTCTAAGCAAGGGATACAATTAACAAATATAAAAAACTGGTTTGTTAATAGGTATTTGTATTACGTCCATGAAGGTGCGTTGACTAAAGAGCAAAAAGCAAATTTCGATTTAGCAAAATCCGTATTTTCGCTATTAAATCCGAATTTTCAATTTAGCAAAGTGGAAGCTTCGTCAAATGAAATTATGGTTGAAACCCCAACAGGTTTAATTTATTACGAGTATTTATCATCTGGCTTCAAATCAATTCTTTCCGTTGCATTTGGAATAATTAAAGAAATTGAATTCCGCTTTGTTGAGCCAAGAATAGAGGCCAAGTCGTTTGACGGAATAATCTTAATTGATGAACTTGAACTACATCTTCATCCCGAATGGCAGGAAAGGGTAACACAGATCCTGCTTGATCTGTTTCCAAACGCACAGTTCATAACAACTACTCACAGTCCACATGTAATTCAATTCGCCGAGTCAAACCAAGTAGTAGCTTTAAGTTTTTTCGACAATAACGTTGTTAGAAGGGATTTGGTAAACAGTAAATATGGATATCAGGGTTGGACGGTAGAAGAAATTTTGAGAGATGTGATGGACATGGAAGATACTCAAACTAAAGTTTTCAATGAAAATATCCAAGAGTTTGAAAAGGCAATTGATAATAATGACTATAAAAAATCAATTGAAATATATAGCAAACTAGAAGAGATGCTTCACCCTCAAAACTCATTAAAGAAATTATTAAAATTTCAAATTGCTTCAATTAAAACTGAACCGAATGATTAAGCTTTCAAGAGATTTTACCCCTACATACTTAAATCCTAATAAAGTTATCGAATTGACTAGTCTGTTTGTAGATACCTCCAAATCTGTTTGGAATACTCCAGAGATTAAAGAATCTTTATTGGCTTTAAGCAACGATAAATGCGCCTATTGTGAATGTAAACTCAATTACGAAAGCAATTATCTGGAAGTGGAGCATTTTGAGGATAAGAGCCACTATCCCGAAAAAGTTGTTGTCTGGGAAAACTTATTACCGTCATGTAAAAGGTGTAACGGCTCAAAGGGTTTTCATAACGTAAACGATGAACCTATTATTAATCCTTTTGTTGAGGATCCTAAAATTCATCTGAGGCTTAGGTGCTATCGACTTAAAGGAAAAACAACATTAGGGCAAGCGACGATTGATGTTATTGACTTAAACAATTCTGCCAGAAGTGTTTATAAGCGATTTGAAATTGGGAATGCAATATTAGAAACATTAGAAGATATTAAGTATAAAATTGGTTGTTACAGAGAAAAACAATCTACACGAATGAAAAATAAAATTCTGGGATCAACTGAGGCTCTGTTATTGGAATGTCAACCAACAGCTGCTTATACTGCCACATCGGCTAGTGTTTTACATTCAAACTCAGACTATGTAGAGATACGCAACACTCTCAAATCATTAGAAATTTGGGCTCAAGAACTAGAAGAGTTGCACAATAATTCCAAAAGATTTGTTTTAGATTTTATTTAATGAGTCCTCTATTAACTTAAAAGCCGATTGATTTACCTCAAGTGGTTAAGTTTAGACCACTTTAAGGTTGAGTTTTCTTAAACGTTTTAACTTTAATCTAAGGTAACAGTTTAACGCTGACATTACCAATTAATCATACACTTCTCTTTAATGGGGACACATGGATAACACAAACAATTTCGAAAGACTGCCTTATAAGCGACCTGTAATTGTAACGAAACCTTCAAGTGGGTTGATAATTAAGGTTATGAATACTGTGTGGCTTAAAGAGGTTATAAGCGGAGTGACGATCCCTTATGAAATGTCTTGTTTCCGAGAAATCAACACACCTATTGATAAACCGATTCAGTCATACATAGCTGAACAAAAACTCGTCGACGAGCATAATGTGAAGCAAGCGTCTTTTATTATGCTTAAGTTACATTGTGTTAGAGTAGCCGAACTCCTTAAGCAAAAACTTTTATCCTTCTTAATTTTCTATTATAGAGACGACAGCACTATAACGAAAGAATATCTTATTGGATTAGATTTTATGAATTTGCGAAACATCTTAAGCAAAATCGTAAAATCTAGTGCATCGTTCAGTGATATTCCAACTTTGGGTAGCAAACACATAATCAAATTGTTTACAAAGACTTTTCATAATTTCATTGAGGATCGTAACATTTATACGCACGGAACCCTTGTAACAAACATTGATACACATGATGTCGCAATTGAATATTTATTAGGAAATCAGGAAGTGACATGCATAGTCAGTAACGATATATTACAATCATTTTTTTTTACCTATAAGATTTTAGATGATACGTTAGATGAAATGCAGTCTATTGTTCAAAAGTAAAGATATATATTGTCCATATACGCAACTTATCGATCATGTTTTCGTTGTTCTAAAATTGGCTTTACTCAGAAGTTGAAATGCAGGCACTTTACAAAAATTTATAAACATTACATATTATTTGAAGGAGACGTATTGTCCCATAACTAAACGTTATGTTAAGCATTTCCAGCATATTCCGAATAGTTCGCCAAAAACTGCTCGTTTAGATTTTTGAGACGGGAAATGAGACAAATTTTATTTGGGTATGCAAAATAGCTATAACTAGCAATTGTCATTACATGAGTTTAAAGGTAACTTGGAGGAAATAAATCGTTATTTATGCCAGGTGAAGAAAAAGAAAATGGAGAAAGAGGACATATGGTTCAAGAAATGACGAAGGAGATCAAAGATCACTTTAACCGGGTTGATGCGGCAGGAGAATCTGGCGCGCCGGAAAAGCCGGAACCTAAACCTTCGGAATCTCCAAAAGCTGAAGACTAACACGGCTGGTCCTCGTATTATGAGAATCGACCCTCTTCACTTGCGGCGAAACAATATACTTCGTTATCTTTTTATCTGTTGACGGTTATCCTCCTGTTATGCCAATTTCTATAAATCCCGACGCTTGGGTACTTGCAACTATCAACAAGAAAAAGGATAAAAATCTTCGTATCGCCGACTTTTTAGACTCGATAGCCGCAGATGCATTTGCTTTAGCTTCCGTTTGGGAGAAGGTGATCAATACGCTGCTGACAAACGAATCTGTCGATCCCGAATCTGATCCGCTCTGGCGAAAATTGCTCCATTCCCGGGTCCTGGTCGAACATAGTAACATCGGCCATTACGAGCGGTTAGAATATTTCTACGGTGCCGTGTCGTCAGTGCTTGGCCCTAAACACGCAAGCAGCACCGATTACGTCGTCTACAAAATTGGCTCGATCCTGATGTCCCGCAAGCTTACTGTTGAAAAAGTGAAATCCGAGCTGCAAAAGATTAAGTCGGCACGGCTGTTAAGTACTTCTGAACAAACAGGCCTGGATCTATCGTTATTGGATTCGGTCAAAGTACTTCACCAGGAAGCTGCTGCATTAGATGTTTTTGCTAAGGGATTTCGTGCGCAAATTTAAGTGCAGACGAATTACGCCTCATGCCGGCAAGGCATTTCTTTCCAAACACAAATAAAAATATCAATGCTAGTGAATAACTGGCTAGGCCGCCCGCCAATGAGGGCTAACCGTAATTTACTTTATGCCTCATGCCGGCAGGGCATTTCCTTTTGATAGCCCCAAAAGGAAACAAACCGAGCTGAGCGAGCTCATGAAGTCCATAAAAAACAATTGAAACTACTGAATAAAGGGCTTGTCAATCCGCTAGGCGCCTTTGCACAGTCTTCCCGCAATTAAAAACAGGAGCGCTTATTTTTGCTTCTGGTGTGCTGGTTGCAAGCAAGTGTAATGCCTCGCAAAACCGCTGCGCTATAGGCTTGGCATTGCAAAATTTAAATAGCTGCCACTGTTTTTAATTTTTGCAGGCACTTGCGTCTTGCCAGCGTGCTTCGGAAAAGCTTATGACAATTTGAACGTTGGCTTCCTGCCACCGATCTAGGTTACTACAGATCATGAATTGCTGTCCCGGCAAAAGATCATATTCTTGCTGCCGTTGATAGTACGAAGTCGGCCTGCAAATTTTTGGCGTTAAGAAAAACATAACGGTATTTGGCATTTTGCAGGTTGGCGTGAAATCCTGCGAGCGGTGGGTCGAAAAGAAATGCGGGCCACGCGTTAGATAGTGCGGTGGAAGCTTATTTCTTTTCTTGATTTTTGCCTCCTTTTTATCAAGAAAAAGGAGGGTGCCCC
>NZ_WVHT01000022.1 GCF_009834875.1 Hufsiella arboris
TTTATTCACAAAAAAAGCCCTTTATCAGTGATTGATAAAGGGCTTAAATAAAGGGTGGCACCGACCTACTCTCCCACCTGTTACGGCAGTACCATTGGCTCTGGCGGGCTTAACTTCTCTGTTCGGAATGGGAAGAGGTGGACACCGCCGATATAGGCACCTGAAGTTCTTGAGTTAAAAGTTGAAAGATATAAGTTCAAAGTTTCCCTTGCTTAAGACTTCCGCTTTTACTTCAGTATGTTTTAATGTTGTCAGTTTTAAGCGGTGAGTTAAAGTCTTATGACTTATAACTTACTACTTATTACTTTACAACAATGACAATGATTGAAAGAAGTGATTGAAGGAGAGAAAACAACAGGTTATCTGCTATGAAAAAAGCTTCGGGTAATTAGTACTACTCGGCTATGATGTCACCACCTTTACACCTGTAGCCTATCAACGTGATAGTCTCTCACGACCCTCAATGGAAAACTCATCTCGTGGCTAGTTTCGCACTTAGATGCTTTCAGCGCTTATCTATTCCCAACATAGCTACTCTGCAGTACAGCTGGCGCCATAACAGATTCACTAGAGGTTAGTCCAACCCGGTCCTCTCGTACTAAGGTCAGCCCCACTCAATTTTCCTACGCCCACAACAGATAGGGACCGAACTGTCTCGCGACGTTCTGAACCCAGCTCGCGTGCCACTTTAATCGGCGAACAGCCGAACCCTTGGGACCTTCTCCAGCCCCAGGATGTGACGAGCCGACATCGAGGTGCCAAACCTCCCCGTCGATATGAGCTCTTGGGGGAGATCAGCCTGTTATCCCCAGCGTACCTTTTATCCTTTGAGCGATGGCCCTTCCATGCAGAACCACCGGATCACTATATCCGTCTTTCGACCCTGATCGACTTGTCTGTCTCACAGTCAAGCAAGCTTATGCTATTGCACTCCCCGTACGGTTACCAAGCGTACTGAGCTTACCTTTGAAAGCCTCCGTTACCTTTTTGGAGGCGACCACCCCAGTCAAACTACCCACCAAACAATGTCCTCCGCTTGGCGGAGTTAGACACCGAATACAGAAAGGGCGGTATTTCAAGGTTGATTCCACGACTCCTGGCGAAGCCGCTTCAACATCTCCCGCCTATCCTACACATCCTGTACCCAATATCAATGTTAAGTTGTAGTGAAGGTGCATGGGGTCTTTCCGTCCCGTTGCGGGTAACCGGCGTCTTCACCGATACCACAATTTCACCGAGCTCATGGCTGAGACAGCGCCCAGATCGTTACACCATTCGTGCAGGTCGGAACTTACCCGACAAGGAATTTCGCTACCTTAGGACCGTTATAGTTACGGCCGCCGTTTACTGGGGCTTCGATTCAATGCTTCGCCTTGCGACTAACATCCCCTCTTAACCTTCCAGCACCGGGCAGGTGTCAGGCCTTATACCTCATCTTTCGATTTTGCAAAGCCATGTGTTTTTGTTAAACAGTCGCCTGGGCCTTTTCACTGCGGCTGCCATTGCTGACAGCGCCCCTTCTCCCGAAGTTACAGGGCCATTTTGCCGAGTTCCTTAGCCATGATTCACTCGAGCACCTTAGGATTCTCTCCTCGACTACCTGTGTCGGTTTACGGTACGGGTTTTTATAACCTGAAGCTTAGCGGGTTTTCTTGGAAGTCTGATTACCTGAACTATCCACGCAGCCGAAGCCTTGCGGTACTATCAGCCTTCAGCAGAACAAGCGGATTTGCCTACTCGTCCTATACCTACAGCCTTTAACGAACTATTCCGTCAGTTCGCGTCAGTGTCACTACTCCGTCACCACATCGCAGTTATAAAAAGTACTGGAATATTAACCAGTTGTCCATCGGAATCTCCACTCGGATTATCCTTAGGCCCCGACTAACCCTGATCCGATTAGCGTTGATCAGGAAACCTTAGTCTTTCGGTGGGCGGGTTTCTCTCCCGCCTTATCGTTACTTATGCCTACATTTGCTTTTCTAATCGCTCCACCAACCATTACCAGTCAGCTTCACCGCCATTAGAATGCTCCCCTACCATAGAGATAAATCCCTATCCATAGCTTCGGTATACCACTTGATGCCCGTTTATTATCCATGCCCGATCGCTCGACTAGTGAGCTGTTACGCACTCTTTAAATGAATGGCTGCTTCCAAGCCAACATCCTAGCTGTCTGTGCAATCGGACCTCGTTAGTTCAACTTAGCGGTAATTTAGGGACCTTAGCTGATGGTCTGGGTTCTTTCCCTCTCGGCGCGTGACCTTAGCACCCCGCGCCTCACTGCAGATCATATTTACTAGCATTCGGAGTTTATCTGGATTTGGTAGGATGTGACTCCCCCGCACCCAATTAGTAGCTCTACCTCTAGTAAACTTAATATCCACGCTGTTCCTAAAAACATTTCGGGGAGTACGAGCTATTTCCCAGTTTGATTAGCCTTTCACCCCTACCCACAGATCATCCGGAAACTTTTCAACGTTTATCGGTTCGGTCCTCCAGTACCTGTTACGGCACCTTCAACCTGTCCATGGGTAGATCACAAGGTTTCGCGTCTACCCCCTCTGACTATACGCCCTATTCAGACTCGCTTTCGCTTCGGATCCGAGACTTCATCTCTTAACCTTGCCAGAGAGGAGTAACTCGTAGGCTCATTATGCAAAAGGCACGCCGTCACGGAACAAGTCCGCTCCGACCGCTTGTAAGTACACGGTTTCAGGTTCTATTTCACTCCCCTGTTCGGGGTTCTTTTCACCTTTCCCTCACGGTACTGGTTCACTATCGGTCTCTCAGGAGTATTTAGCCTTACCGGATGGTGCCGGCAGATTCCCACAAGGCGTCTCCGACCTCGCGGTACTCAGGATACCACTAGCTTATCATTACTTACCCGTACGCAGCTCTCATGCTCTATGGCCGGGTTTCCCACCCCGTTCCGGTTCATTTTGATAGTCATGTTGTGGTCCTACAACCCCCACTTTGCCGTAACAAAGTAGGTTTGGGCTCTTTCCCTTTCGCTCGCCACTACTCAGGAAATCATTATTATTTTCTCTTCCTATGCTTACTTAGATGTTTCAGTTCAGCACGTTCGCGCATTTATGCAACTAGTCTTCAACTAGTTAGGTTTCCCCATTCAGAAATCTGCGGATCAATTCGTATTTGCCAATCCCCGCAGCTTATCGCAGCTTATCACGTCTTTCATCGCCTCTGAGAGCCAAGGCATCCCCCGTGTACCCTTTCTTACTTTCTTCTACTCATGCGCCTTTTGCTACGCATGGTATGCTTTTGTATCAGATTGCTTTTTTTGATTAAGATCTTCGGATCAAAGAACCAAGACCGAAGTCTTTCTTCCTTTCTCTTTCTATCTTTCATCTCCAGAAACAACCGTCTCTACTGTTGTTTTCTCTTTCAATTACTTCTTCCAATATGTCAAAGAACGTTTTTGATTAGTATTGAGTAGTTAGTATTGAGTACTGAGAGCAAGTCTCATATCTCATGTCTAATATCTCACGTCTGATCAAGCGTGGAGAATAACGGATTCGAACCGTTGACCCCCTGCGTGCAAGGCAGGTGCTCTAGCCAGCTGAGCTAATTCCCCTTAGATGTTGTCTTGTAGTCCCGAGCAGATTTGAACTGCTGACCCCTACATTATCAGTGTAGTGCTCTAACCAAACTGAGCTACGGGACTGTTGCTGATTTGAGCAGTGAGATTTGAGTAGTGAGATTTCTCATTCACAAACCTTTGATACTCTTATCAAATCCCCTTCTCGGTTTACCTAAAGCCTGACGGCTTCATCTTTGGGTTTCTTCTTTAGTAGTGAGTAGTACGTATAGAGTGTGATAACTTCCGGCCTTTCTGACTTTCCGTCTCACATCTTAACGTCTCACTTCTAACGTCTTTTAATCTTTTATTAAAGAATATCAGTAGTACAACGAGTGTCAGTTTCACACTCTAGAAAGGAGGTATTCCAGCCGCACCTTCCGGTACGGCTACCTTGTTACGACTTAGCCCCAGTTACCGGTTTTACCCTAGGACGCTCCTTGCGGTTACATACTTCAGGTACCCCCAGCTTCCATGGCTTGACGGGCGGTGTGTACAAGGCCCGGGAACGTATTCACCGCGTCATTGCTGATACGCGATTACTAGCGAATCCAACTTCATGAGGTCGAGTTGCAGACCTCAATCCGAACTGTGAATGGCTTTTTGAGATTGGCATCATATTACTATGTAGCTGCCCTCTGTACCATCCATTGTAGCACGTGTGTAGCCCCGGACGTAAGGGCCATGATGACTTGACGTCGTCCCCTCCTTCCTCTCTGTTTGCACAGGCAGTCTGAATAGAGTCCCCACCATTACATGCTGGCAACTATTCACAGGGGTTGCGCTCGTTGCGGGACTTAACCCAACACCTCACGGCACGAGCTGACGACAGCCATGCAGCACCTAGTTTCCTGTCCCGAAGGACTGATTCATCTCTGAATCATTCAGTAACTTTCAAGCCCGGGTAAGGTTCCTCGCGTATCATCGAATTAAACCACATGCTCCTCCGCTTGTGCGGGCCCCCGTCAATTCCTTTGAGTTTCACCCTTGCGGGCGTACTCCCCAGGTGGAACACTTAACGCTTTCGCTTAGACGCTAACTGTATATCGCTAACATCGAGTGTTCATCGTTTAGGGCGTGGACTACCAGGGTATCTAATCCTGTTTGATCCCCACGCTTTCGTGCCTCAGCGTCAATTAAACCTTAGTAAGCTGCCTTCGCAATTGGTGTTCTGTGACATATCTATGCATTTCACCGCTACTTGTCACATTCCGCCTACCTCAAGTTTATTCAAGCCTATCAGTATCAAAGGCACTGCGATGGTTGAGCCACCGTCTTTCACCCCTGACTTAATAGGCCGCCTACGCACCCTTTAAACCCAATAAATCCGGATAACGCTTGGATCCTCCGTATTACCGCGGCTGCTGGCACGGAGTTAGCCGATCCTTATTCTTCAAGTACATTCAACCCAGATCACGATCTGGGGTTTATTCCCTGACAAAAGCAGTTTACAACCCGTAGGGCCGTCTTCCTGCACGCGGCATGGCTGGTTCAGGCTTGCGCCCATTGACCAATATTCCTTACTGCTGCCTCCCGTAGGAGTCTGGTCCGTGTCTCAGTACCAGTGTGGGGGGTCATCCTCTCAGATCCCCTAGTCATCGTCGCCTTGGTGAGCCGTTACCTCACCAACTAGCTAATGACACGCATGCCCATCTTAATCCTATAAATATTTGATCATTTGCTGATGCCAGCTTGTGATTTTATGCGGTGTTAATCTCTCTTTCGAGAGGCTATCCCCCTGATTAAGGTAGGTTGCATACGCGTTACGCACCCGTGCGCCACTTTCATGAAGAGCAAGCTCCTCAATCTCGTTCGACTTGCATGTATTAGGCCTGCCGCTAGCGTTCATCCTGAGCCAGGATCAAACTCTCCATTGTATAATGAAGTAATCTCTGACTCTACTTTATTTCAAATAGAATCGTTTTGATGTCCGGTATCGCTACCGAACCAATATTGCTATTTGTGAAATTGACTGGATAATTTTGTTGTCGTTACGAGTAACGTTGTTATCCGTTTTACTCGTTATACTACTAGACATTTCTTTAAAGAACTTTGCCGCTTCCCCATCCCGGTTCCGCTATATAATTTCTTAACCTTAGCTGCCTTCTCTTCTCCTTTCGGATCCGGTCGGCTGGTTAATCAATCTGTCATGTTTTGAAGCTTTCGGCCTTGCGCCTGGGCTTGTGTGTTTTGCTCTTTTAAGCGTCCCTTCGTTTCGGGATTGCAAAGGTGAGAATCTTTTTTCATTCCCGCAAGAAATATTTTACTTTTTTTTCTCGCTGCCTTTCTTTCAATTTTCCGGCTCTGCCTTGCGCATTCGCCGTTTTTCTCTCTCACTCATCTCCCCCGTTTGGGGACTGCAAAGGTGCAAACTCTTTTTTAATTTCCAAAATCTTTTTTCAGATTTTTTAAACTTTTTTTCAGCGCTCCTGTTAAGCAGCTTTCAGTCCTCAGCGCCCAGGTTTCCGCCAGGCTTTAACACCCTGCTCCTTCCTTTCGCTTCCGGTCAAAAGCTCCTCGCTTAACACCCTTTGCTTTCTCTTTTTAAAGAACCTCCCTGCTTAGCCTCCCAAGCGGGACGCAAAGGTAGTAACTATTTACACAC
>NZ_WVHT01000023.1 GCF_009834875.1 Hufsiella arboris
AGGGCACCCTACTTTTTTCTTGATAAAAAAGTAGGCAAAAAATCAAGAACTTTCCGAAGGCGCCTCTGCCGCACAGATCAGCCGCACAATTTCCTTGCAACTCGGCTGCATTATCAAATGCTGATGCCCTTTCTCACCCGCAGGCCACCCTTGCAAGGAAATTCGCCCGGTGCTGTCGGAAAGCTCGCGTACTATCAATGGTAGTATGTTATGATCGGCAGTTGGGACAGTGCCAATAACAATGGCAGTTCCATTAATTAGCGGCAGGAGACAAACGATCATAACCCGCTGCCACTAATTGGGGCACCCGGCCTCAGCGGATTCAGCGTTAAGAAAGTTTGTGGTGATGGCGTTGTGATTCCTTTCTTTTTGCACTGACAAGCAGATGAAGCGAGTGTTGCATGAACGCTCGGTCAATGCTGCCATTCACACGGCTCTTCGCTGCGTTCACGCTATCAGCATAAACTTTTAGCTGAAGATCGGTGAAGCCGGCGGTGTTTTGGTCCTTTTCCACTGTAGGAAAAGGACTAGGCCTGCCTGGCCATGAAGGCTAAACATATTTATACATGCAAGAGAGTACTCTAATGAGTGGCTTTTGCAAAAATCAAAGTTAGCCGGGCTCATTGCCGCCCGATGGCTAGGTACTTTTTCTTGATAAAAAGTACCCAAAAATCAAGAAAAGAAATAAGCTTCAGCCGCACAATCACACGCGCGGCCCGCATTTCTTTTCGGCCCACCGCGCCCGGATTTCACGCCGACCTGCATGGCGCCGAACCAGGCAGTGCTGTCTTCATCAGTAGTTCCATTGATCAGCGGTAGGAAGTAAACATTCATCCTATTACAGCGCTTGCCGAAGCACGAACCGGCCTTTGAAGATTTGGAAGTAAAGGCCAATAAAATTGTTTGCAGTTCCTTTCGAATCGGCACAAGCATCAGCGTTTTCCGTGAGTGGAGCAGGTTCATTCAAATTGCAGTTCCATTCCCACGGCTCGGAACATGCTCCTAAACAATTTATTAGGTATTTACGACAAAGATTCAGCAGCCGCGGCATTTTTGGATACTTTTTGCTGCAGAAAAAAGTATCTAGGCCCGCCTGGCTATGAAGGCAATAGCAAAATGAAAGGGAGTCCGGCTCATTGCTGCGGGATGGCTAATCAACACGTCGTTGCGGCAAATAAAAACTAACCAGGTTGAATACTTGAACGAAATTAAAACCTTAACTTAGGTGTACATCTAACACACTTTATGGAAGAGCAATCAAAATTCCCCGACCTTACCGACGCGGAACGAAAAGCACTTGAAGAACTCATGCCCGACGAAATGAGCGAGATCATTACGTCAGGTATCAAACGCCGGCATTTCCTTAAACTTTTTGCGGTAACAGGTACCAGCTTACTGGCCGCACATATATTGGGTATCGAACAGTTGATGGCCCGGAGCGTTCCAATTGAATCTTCGGGGCCGGTATTGATCGAGAATGGGGTCAACATCTCATTTAAAGTTAATGGCAGTGCGCAAAAGCTGATGGTTGATTCACGTATGACGCTGCTCGATACGCTTCGCGAGCGCCTTGATCTTACAGGCTCGAAAAAGGGTTGTGACCATGGTCAGTGCGGCGCATGTACGGTAATTGTTGATGGTCGACGAGTGCTGTCCTGTCTTACACTAGCCGCGACTTGTGAGGACAAAGAAGTAACCACGATCGAGGGCCTGGCTGTTGGCAATGAACTGCATCCGATGCAAGCCTCTTTCATCAAACACGATGGATTCCAGTGCGGATACTGTACTCCGGGGCAAATCTGCTCGGCCGTTGCATTAATGGATGAAGCAAAAAACGGTGAGGCCAGTTACGTGACCGGCAACGTGCGCGAGAAGGTCAAGCCTGTTAAACTTTCCGGCGAAGAAATCCGGGAACGCATGTCAGGTAATATCTGTCGCTGCGGCGCCTATCCAAACATTGTAAATGCTATCCGGGAAGTGCATGGCGATCAAGCTGTGGCGCAGGTTTGGCAGTTCGCCGACGGTACCATGTAGATCATACCTGTTGTTGCCTTATTTAGATCTAATGCTTCTTTTTTTATCATAAGTAAAGCGTCTGTTATGAGACCATTCAAATATTCAAATGCGCCCGATCCGGCTACCGCGATCAAAATCGTATCTGCTAATCCAACGGCGAAATATCTTGGTGGTGGAACCAACCTCGTCGACCTGATGAAAGAAGACGTGATGCGGCCTTCCGAGCTTGTAGATGTGACCCGGTTAAAATATTCGAAGATTGAAAAGAAGGGAGACGGAGTGTCCATTGGCTCTACTGCCACCAATGCTTTTACGGCTAACGACGAGATCATCCGGAAAAATTATCCGTTACTTTCCATGGCGATACTTGCGGGTGCCAGCGCGCAGATACGGAATATGGCTACCAATGGCGGCAACTTGAATCAGCGCACGCGATGCCCGTATTTCTATGATGTACACATGCCGTGTAATAAACGCGAACCAGGCACAGGCTGCGGCGCATTTAATGGCTTAAATAAAAATCATGCAATTTTTGGATGGTCAGAAAAATGCGTGGCCACTCATCCTTCTGATATGGCGGTAGCGCTGGCCGCGCTGGATGCCGTTGTACAGGTGGAGGGCCTAAATAATGCAAAACGAAGCATTCAATTTGCAGATTTTCACCGGCTTCCCGGCGATCATCCAGAAAAAGATAATAACCTGAAGCAAGGAGAGTTCATTACATCGATCGACCTGCCTGCAAACCAGCTCGCAGATAAATCTTACTACCTTAAGATTCGTGAACGTTCTTCCTACGCATTTGCTTTGGTTTCTGTTGCTGCAGCTTTAGTAACGGACGGCAATAAGGTTAAAGAAGTAAGAATCGCCCTCGGCGGAGTTGCACATAAGCCCTGGCGCGCATCAGTCGCCGAGAAATGGCTTACCGGGAAGGAAGCCACGGAAGCAAATTTCAAGGCCGCAGCAGCGGCCGAGCTGAAAAATGCGAAGCCATTGGAGCATAACAAATATAAAGTAGGATTAGCCGCTAAAGCTATCGCGCGAGCCTTGGAAGGCGCCATGCAGGGGGGCGCCTATGGAACTATGGAAGCAGATTCAACAAACAAAGATTAAGATCATGAGTGAAACCGGTAAACCAATAAGTCGCATTGACGGGCGCATGAAGGTTAGTGGTAAGGCGACCTATTCTGCGGAGTTTAACCAGCCGAACATGGCCTATGCTTTTCCTGTTCGCGCGACCATTGCAAAAGGAACGATCGCATCCATCGATGACGCCGCTGCTAAAAAGGAGCCTGGCGTAATTGCCGTAATCAGTTATAAGAATGCGCTGAAATTGAAGCCACTCGACATGCCGGCGCAGATGAAAGCCGGTGCTGCATTCCTCGGTGAAAATCTTCCGCCGCTGCAGGATAACGTCGTGCATTATCCAGGACAATTCATCGCTGTGGTAGTAGCCGAAACCTACGAGCAGGCTCGTACAGCCGCCTATAAACTACAAGTGCGTTACACGGTCGAGAAAGCTGCAGTTGATCTGAAAACCGAACTTCCAAACAGCAAGAAACCGAAGATGTTCATGGGTGAAGAAGCCCAGGTGCATGAAGGAGAAGCGGCTGCACCGCTGGCGGCGGCGCCCCAAAAAGTTGATCATACCTATTCAACCCCCGCTGAACATCATCACCCGATGGAACCGCATGCAACGGTTGCAGTCTGGGAAGGTGCCGATAAACTTACTTTATATGACGCCACCCAGGGAGTTGGGCTTACCGGTGCCATTGCCGCATATTTCTTTGGGTTAAAAAAGGAAGACGTGCGTGTCATCGCGCCTTTTGTTGGTGGCGGCTTTGGCTCTAAGGGACTCTGGCTGCATACGTTAATTGTTGCGATGGCTGCAAAAACAGCGGGCCGCCCGGTGAAGCTTGCTCTCACGCGGCAGATGATGCAAACCAATGTGGGACATCGTGCGGCAACCTTTCAACACGTGGCGCTCGGGACAGACGCTGCCGGAAAGTTAAGCGTGTTACGTCATCATACAGATACTTATAATAACCTGACGCAGTTTTTTGAACCCAGCGGCAAGCAATCGCTTGTTTTGTATAAGGCTCCGCTTCGTGAGGTTACTTACAATGTAGCGCACCTGGATCGCGGCACCCCAACGTTCATGCGTGCTCCCGGCGAAACTCCAGGCACCTTTGCATTGGAGTGTGCGATGGATGAAATGGCTTATCAATTGAAAGTTGATCCAATAGAATTTAGGATCACAAATCATACTACCAAAGACCCGATGAAGGGGCATGATTTTTCCAGTGAATTCCTGGTAGACTGTTACCGCATCGGCGCGGAGCGGTTCGGATGGTCATCCCGCAGCATGGAACCCAGGCAGAAACGGAATGGAAAATACCTTGTGGGTTACGGAATGGCGACAGCGACCTATCCCGGAGGAAGAAGTGCAGCATCCGTAAAGGTAATGATGAATTCAAAAGGTGATGTAACAGTGATGACCGCATCCATCGATATCGGTACTGGAACTTATACCGTGCTGGCACAAACTGTAGCCGACGCACTGGGTGTACCGGTTGACCGCATCGAGGTCAAGATCGGGGATTCCAGTCTTCCTGCTGCGCCATTGGCGGGTGGTTCGCAAACAACCGCGAGCATTCATCCTGCAGCAATGGAAGCCGGCGTGTTGCTGAGAAAAGAACTTATCGCCCTCACAATCAATGATCCTGATTCTAAACTAAACGGTCGCAAACCGGAAGAAATCGGTTATGCAAGCGGTAAACTTTTCGTAACAGGCGATGAAAAAAAATCCGACACCTATTTAAATATTTTAAGCCGTGCAAAGAGAAACGAGATTGAAGCTTGTGCGACTACTTTGCCGGTTTCAGGTGCAGGGCTTACCGTTCCGAGTGCGCTTTGCACGCCGAGCCAAACTCCGCCGGAACAAAACAGCGATACCAAGCAGTATGCTTTTCATTCGTTCGGTGCGCAATTCGCCGAAGTTTGGGTAGATGAAGACTTTGGCACCATCCGCGTTAAACGCTTTACCAGCGTGCAGGATGTTGGGAGGATCATGAATGAGAAAACAGCGAGGTCGCAGATCATTGGTGGTGTAATCTTCGGTATTGGTGCAGCCTTAATGGAGGCAACTGAGTATGATAAGCGCTGGGGTAACCCGGTGACACGTACACTAGCCGATTATCATGTGCCGGTTCACCTCGATGTTCCGCCGATAGATGTTCATTTTATCGGTAAGCCGGACCCACATATTTCACCTATTGGCGCGCGTGGAATAGGTGAAATTGGAATCACCGGTGTATCTGCAGCTATTGCGAATGCTGTATTTAATGCAACCGGTAAAAGATTGCGGGATCTCCCGTTGACGCCGGATAAATTTTTTGATGAACAATACGTTTAATATACGTCTCGGTTAAATGTCGGTGCGATTCCTAAGCAGAGGTTTAAGCCAGTTAACGGTACTATCAACAACAGCTATTTAATGAATGTCAGCCGGGCTCATTGCCGCCCGATGGCTAGGTACTTTTGTCTTGACACAAAAGTTCCCAAAAAGTCAAGAGCTTTCCGAAGGCGCCTTTGCCGCACGACCTATTATACAATTTCCTTGCAACACAGGCTGCATTTTTCAAATGCTGAGGCCCTTTCCCTTACACAATCCCAACCTTGCAAGGACATTCGCCCGGCGCTGTCGGAAAGCTCGCGTACTATCAATGGTCGTAATTTATGATCGGCAGTCGGGGCAGTGCCAGAAATATCGGCAGTTCCGTTAATCAACGGCAGGAAGCAAACGTTCATATCTTACTGCCATTGATCAGGGCAC
>NZ_WVHT01000024.1 GCF_009834875.1 Hufsiella arboris
CTAAAAATTCCCACGGCTCTGATTGCGACAGGCCGGATTACCGGGTTTTTAGCACAAAAATTTGAAGCCTTGATTTTTTGCGCCGCTTTTGTATCAAGACAAAAGAGGCTAGCCAGCCGCCGGCAATGAGGCGGACTAGCTTTCATAAACAGCTGGCTGTGCCTTTTTATTGTTAGCCGGGCTCATAGCCGCCCAAAGACCTAGTCCTTTCCCTTCAGCTGGAAAGGACCAAAGAGCCGCCGGCTTCACCGCTCTTCAGCTAAAAGTTTATGCTAATAACGGGAGCGCAGCGAAGAGCCGTGGGAATGGCAGCGATTATTGATCGTTGCTGCTACACTCGCTTCATCTGCTTGTCAATGCAAAATGAAAGGAGTTACAACGCCATCAACACAAACTTTCTTAACGCTGAATCCGCTGATGCCGGGTGCCCGATCAATGGCACTAATGTATGATCGTTTGTTTCCTGCCACCGATTTAAGTTACTACAGATCATGAATTGCTGTCCCCGGCACTAAGCATATCCTGCTACTTAGTCTAGTCTTTGCATGTTGCGAGGATTCTATTCTATTTCGCTTTTAGCGAAACAACAGTTCTACTAAATTCCCGTTGTGTCAGGCGACTGAACAAGGATCAAAAGCAAAATATTTTAATTGATAGGTGTCTCCGGGAGTGACTGGTCTGGCACCTCGCGAGATGCAAGAATGAGACGAGGGAGCTATAAAACCTCACATTCATTGGCTTATAATGGCTATAATTCGCCATTGCTGTTGAGTGACCTTTAAGGTATCTTAATTCACGGTAAAATCTTTTCCTCAATACTAAACTAACAAAGCACTTTCTACCCGTCAAAAATTTAATAGATAAATCATGAAAACAATTGTTGAAATCTTAAAAGACATTCAAAGAAAAAATTTCGAAACAACTTTTAGAAATGAAAGGCTGACGAATGGTGCTGGTGAAATTTACTTTAAAGAGGGTACCGTGTCAATTTTACCCTTGGAAATGGCTTTAGTTAGATTACAAGACTTGCATTTTAAATGCACTAACAGCAACGGATTCATCGAAATCTCGAGTCAATACTCTAGAAAAGATTTTCAATCTTTATATCGTGTCGCGGCAACTTCTTTACTATGTAGAATACTTTTAACTCCAATTGAATATAGAAAACTCATAGTTGATAAAATTTTAGCCACCGCTTTCAGTCTTGGCAAAAGTGATGGCCTTGAATCAATATTTATGACATCTGTGACGTCAATTAGTGACAATGACCAGGCGAATTTTTCTCAACAATATTTTAAAAAATGGAAAGAGTTAGGAATTCCGGAAGTAGTCGGAGGAAATCATGGCTATTCAATGATTTTAGATTCCAGATTTCGATTAATACCCGTAAATATGGAAAATCTTATTCGTGTGTATAATTCGGAAAGGCTTAACGACATTGAACGATTTCTAACAGATAGAGAACGCTTAACTGTTTCTGAATCTCAATGTAGAGGTTTACTCATGTTAAGTGGTGCAGTTGTATTTGGATACTTCGGCTATCGGACAGGAAATACATTTGGTGGCATTTCCGCTGGTGTTGCAGTCGGAGCAGCAGTAGCGGCTGTATTCTGTGAAAACGACGATGAACCTTCTCCAAATCCCGCTCCATCACCGTCTCCAGACCATGATGACGACGAACCGATTCCAGAAGAAACTGGATGTATTGCTAATCCAAACTGGGGAGATTTTTCGTTTAGTGACCCCTATAGTAATCTGTCTGGTTTGAGCGAGGAGTCGATAGCTGTTGCCTTTGGTCAGGGATTGAATGCTTTTATAGTTAGAAATAATCGTAACGAATTATCGGTAACCGGTTTTCCAACTTTAGAAAGATCTACTAATGGTGATGTTGAAATAAGAGATAGCGGATTTTTGAGGGGCGGCGATATTGAACAGCAATTGCGTAACCAAACCAGACGTGGAAATTTGAACCATTTCAAAAAAGAATCAATACGTGTAAAAGGAAAAAACAATTCCTTTAACCCTTCATTCGAAAATATAAATTCGAATAGGGACGATTCTTTTATAACTCCAGAAAGACTTCGAGGATATAGAGTGGAATTTGAAACAAAAGAATATATTATCACTAATGAAAATGGCGAAGTCGAAATAGTCCGTGAGGAGTTAGTGACATTGCATTTTCAACCTGGAAGCAAATATGCAATATTGTTTGGAAATACGTCTATTGATGGAGACCGTGCAAAACAAATATTGGAATCCGGAATTTTGCATTTTTATTTTGATCACATCCAAGACAACATCGACCCTGGCAGAGACTTATCCTGAAGTTAACCTCTCATCTGGTCCTCGCATGTTGCAGGATTATCTTCTCTTTCGCTGGTACTAAACAATAGTTAAATTTTAGCTAGTTAGGCTAGTGCTTAATGATCAAAAGCAAAATATTTTGTTTGATCAGCGTTGCTGGAAGCGACCGAATCTTGCATCCTCACAACATGCGAGGACGAGCCTGATATAAACTACTTACGTTTCAACGTAATCACCGCCACTTCCGGCCATATTCCGATGCGGCCTTTTAAACCCAGGAAGCCGAATCCCCGGTTAACATACAAAAAACGTCCGTGGCGTTGATACAGCCCTGCCCATTGCTTGTATACGTATTGTACAGGGCTCCACTTAAGTCCGAAAAGTTCAATACCAAACTGCATTCCATGTGTATGCCCCGAAAGTGTCAGATGAATGTGCTGGTGATGATCGAGCGTTACGCCTTCCCAGTGTGATGGGTCATGCGACATCAGGATCTTAAATGCGTCATCATGTACACCCGCGGTCGCTTTCTTTAAGTCGCCGTACTGATGAAAGCCACCTTTTCCCCAGTTTTCGACGCCAAGCAGAACGATCGATTGTCCACCTTTTTGAAGCGTGATTGCCTCATTCAGCAATAAACGGAAGCCGATTTCAGCGTGCACCTGTTTCAGGCGATTCAAATTATCCCGCTTCGCCATCGGAGTTTCCCAATGCATGTAATCGCCATAGTCGTGGTTTCCCAAAACCGAAAATTTACCCATTGGCGCCTTCAGTCCGGCGAAAGCGGTGATCCACCTGTCCATTTCAGACGCCTTATTATTAACCAGGTCGCCTGTAAACAGGATGATATCGCTTTGTTGTGCATTAACAAGGTCGAGGCCTTTTTGTACACCCGTTGCGTTCGTAAAGCTGCCCGAGTGAACATCCGTTATCTGGGTAATGGTGAAACCGTCAAAAGCTTCGGGCAGATCCGGAAACACAATCGTTTCACGTCGAACGCGATAAAAATGTTTCCCACGCGTAATGCCGAACAGCACGACGAGAAATACAACTGCGGCTACTCCCACCGCCAGCTCGCTTACCCAGACCGCCGCCGGTGGGAAACCTCGTAACAAACGGCTTATATCCTCGATTAATAAAACCGGCAGCGCAGCTAAACGTGGAATAAACACCAGGGGCAACAACCCCATAAGCCAGGTTATCAAAGTCTGTTGTAAGCGCGAACCACGCCGCACAAAAATTACAGTAAGTATTCCGCCAATGAGCACCAGGTCAATAAGCCAGTAGCACCACAACAATGCACCGGACGATAACAGCGTCTGCACAGCCCGGTAGAAATAGAAGCTGGTTCCCAGCCAAAGCAGGAGAATTAAGGGAAGTCTTTTTATCATTTACAAATGATACCACAAACAGGTACCTGCTCTATGCAGACGGTTGATTGGTGAAAAGATTTTAGAAGAGAAAAGAAAATATGGGGTTAACGGAAAAGTTATGATTGCGGCTGGTGCGCGACTTGGCATCTCGCAAGATGTTGGAACGAGACAGGGTTGCGCCTGCGACGTAGAGCAGTTGAATCCTTTATGCCTTGTGCCGGCAGGGCATTTCCTTTTGATGCCCCGGAAGGAAACAATATGGCCGTGCTTTTCTATTGTCAGCCGGGCTCATAGCCGCCCGAAGACCTAGTCCTTTCCCTTCAGCTGGAAAGGACCAAAGAGCCGCCGACTTCACCGCTCTTCAGCTAAAAGTTTATGCTGATAACGGGAGCGCAGCGAAGAGCCGTGGGAATAGCAGCGATTATTGATCGTTGCTGCTACACTCGCTTCATCTGCTTGGCAGTGCAAAATGATAGGATCTGCAGCGCCATCACCACAAACTTTCTTAACGCTGAATCCGCTGATGCCGGATGCCACGATCAACGGCAGTAACGTATGATCGTTTGTTTCCTGCCACTGATCTAAGTTACTACAGATCATGAATTGCTGTCCGGCAAACGATCATAATCTTACTACCGTTGATAGTACGATGTCGGCCTGCAAATTTTTGGCGTGAAGAAAACGCGGTGATTCGGCCACGGATAATACTCAAACCGTCTCGTGAATGAAGCGATCAGCGAGTGTTGCAAAAGCAATCATACGTCACTCCGTTGCCACGGCTCTGATTGCGGCAGGCCAGATCACCGGGTTTTTAGCACAAAAATTTGAAGCCTTGAACTTTTGTTTCTTTTCTTTCAAGAGAAAAGAAAGAGCCAGCCGCCGGCGGAGAGGCGGACTAACTTTCATAAGCAACTGGCTGTGCCTTTTTATTGTCAGCCGGGCTCAGAGCAGCCCGAAGGCCTATAAACTTTGTCTTGATACAAAGTTTAACAATGCCGAGGCACCCGTAGGGTGAAGAGACCACGAAGACAATTGAAAACGATAAATACAGCTGAGTAA
>NZ_WVHT01000025.1 GCF_009834875.1 Hufsiella arboris
ACTGTCCCGGCAACCAATCATGTCCTTACTGCCGTTGATAGTACGAAGTCGGCCTGCCTGCCTGACCGGTAGGCAGGCAAATTTTTGGCGTTAAGAAAACGAGGTGATACGGCTATGGATGATAGCCCAGCCGTCTGGCACACCAAGCGGCCGGCGAGTGTTGCACAGACTTTAAGCAAGCAATTTAAGCATCCTGCATCCCCGCTAAAATCCCGGCTAATCTGTATTTTTGCAGCTTATGCAATCAACTGATACGATCGTTGCCCTGGCAACACCTGCGGGAGTAGGAGCAATAGGAGTGATCCGCCTTTCCGGTCCGGACGCGATAAGCATCGCCAACAGTGTTTTCCGGGGAAAAGATTTGAACAAACAAGCTTCACATACCATTCATTTCGGTACGATCCGTTCGGAGGAAACCATTTTGGATGAAGTGCTGATTTCCCTGTTTATCGCCCCGCATTCATATACCAAAGAAAATGTGGTGGAGATATCGACGCATGGATCGCAGTTCATCATTGAAAGCATTATCCGTTTGATGATAAAAAAAGGGGCACGTGCCGCCAAGCCGGGCGAGTTTACCCTCCGTGCCTTTCTGAACGGCAGCATGGACCTTTCTCAAGCGGAGGCCGTAGCAGACCTGATCTCATCAAACTCGGCCGCTTCGCACCAGGTTGCTATGCAGCAAATGCGCGGTGGCTTTTCGAACCAGCTGAAAGCGCTGCGTGAGCAGCTTATCCATTTCGCTTCACTGATCGAGCTGGAACTTGACTTTTCCGAAGAGGACGTGGAGTTTGCAAACCGAAGCCAGCTGCAACAGCTAATCCTGCAAATTGACGGCGTTATCACAGAGCTAATTCAATCTTTTGAACTCGGAAATGTGATAAAAGAGGGTATCAATACGGTAATTGCAGGCCGCCCGAATGCAGGCAAGTCTACTCTCCTCAATGCCCTGCTAAATGACGATCGCGCGATAGTGAGCCATATTGCCGGCACTACGCGTGATACCATTGAAGAAGTACTTAACATCCGGGGCATCAACTTCCGCCTGATCGACACTGCCGGAATCCGGGAAGCTACCGATACGATCGAAGCCATCGGAGTAGAGAAAACTATGCAGAAGATCAGCCAGTCGGCCGTACTGATCTATGTTTTTGATGTACTGGCACTTTCGGCCTCCGAGATTTCGGAAGATATTGAGCGCTTACATCGCCCGGGCCTGACGTTTGTCGCCGTCGCCAACAAGATCGACCTTTCGATCAATGACCGGTTAAAGGAAATCAAGCTTCCTGAGGGCGTTAGTTTTGTGGCAATCTCCGCAAGGGAAAAAAAGCATATCGACGACCTTAAAAACATGCTTTACGAAAAAGCCGTGGGTAACAGGCTATCGGATAATCAAACGCTGATCACAAATATCCGGCATGTCGAGGCATTGCAAAAAACCCAGGAGTCGCTTCAGCGCGTGCTGCAGGGCATTGAAAATCCTGTAACTTCTGATTTCCTCGCTATGGATATCAAGCAGGCTCTGCATTATCTCGGTGAGATAACGGGGAGTGTTACCACGGATGACTTGCTGGATAATATCTTTTCTAAGTTTTGCATCGGAAAGTAGGATTTCTGATTTGTCATCCTGAACGACGTGTAAGGTTAAGAACGGCGAGTGAAGGATCCCTGCGTTCAAGGTTTATTTTTAATTTGCTGTAATCAACCATCTGTAATGAGGCTGACTAATGTTGATAAACCTCTAACTATGCACTCGTGGCTTCCTGCCGCCAGTTAAAGTTGCTGCAGATTATAAACACGGATCTCTGGCAGCTGAAGTATAGCGCTGTTCTTAGTTTTATATTGAAATCTTACCCAAATACTGGCTCCGCGATGCTTTTTTACGGTCCCGGGAGACAAATCCGATAAAGATCGCGACCTGCATACCCTTGAATTGCTCCGTGTATCGGAACAGGCAGCGCCCGTCGCGGCGCAGCACGCCACCTTTTAAATGGTCGCTTTCGCCTAGCTCTGCTGAATAGAGAAGAAGCAGCAACTCGTCAGTGTCTGCGGCGCTGAAAGGACTGCTCCATGTCAGCTGCAGCGAATGATCTTCGATAAGTTCCAGGTCTACGTTCTCAGCCTGTTTCAGGCTGCCGTCGCTCAGGATCATCCGGCTGTAATCGATCTCCGCTATCTGCTCCGGCGATTCCGGGTACAATGAATGATTCAGGCTATAAGCCGCGTTGTAAGCCGTCATTCGACCCGAATAATTCATCAGGCCCAGGGCGGTAAAGGGTTTAAATGGCTTAAGCCAGCCGGTAATCAGGCTGAAGCGGCTTTGCAGCTGCAGTTGCCCTTCGGTTCGATTTTTAGGTTTCGAAGGCCGGCTGCGGACGTAAGCAATGTCCTTCCATACGGCCCCGACAACGGTACCTACCTTTCCGCGAACCGGCCCGTTGATGCCAGAATCAATTTTTCCCATGTTTGATAAGGTTTATCTACAACCAATTTAGAGAACGAAAATGGTATTAACAAATAATTAATAATATTTTATTGTTATTTAGTTCTTAAATAATCTATATATCCACAACATGAGTTGGACAAGAGATGGATAAGGTATGGATTATGGATGAATGAGATATGCTTTAATTTTTACACATGTGCGGTTTCCTCACCATAATGAATTAAGTGTAAGTTAATTCCCTGGTTGCTGTATAAAGTGCGGATTTTGTTAGGGAGCAGATGGGAAATGAGTTTTTGCAACCGGGCTGTGCGGATGAACAGTTAGCCCCGGCTTATGGAGTTGGTAAAATGATTATTTCGTCGATGTCACCGCGGAAACTTCTTTTAAACAGGCATCAGGATGGTAAGTAACGTACAGCCGAACATGAGGGCGGGCATAACCATTACCCGTTTATAACCGTATATACCCGTTTAAACTCACTTACTTTTTATATTTCTTCCTGTTATTTGCCCGGTCATTCATCAGACTGACGGCAGCAATGGAAAAGCAAGGCAATCGTTGGGAAGCACGGCTTGTGAGCCATGGCGGACAGGCACGCATCGCGGTATATTTTGAAAAGGAACCGGCGCTGGTCGACCGTATAAAAAAGTTGCGCGGATGCTGCTGGAGCAGAACATTGCGAGCATGGCATTTGCCGGATAATCTTACTAACCGGCTGAAATTCGGGCTTGCCTCAGCCCGGGAAGCATCGGTCAGCGAACATATTAAGCAATTTCGACTCTGGCTGAGATCACGTCGGTATAGCGATAGTACCATTTCGACTTATTGTGATGCAATTGGTGTTTTCCTGGGATATTTTAATGACAAAGAGATAGAGGACATTAACCAGAATGACCTGGTGCTTTTTAACAACCGGTATATTCTGAAAAACAAGCTGTCGTCATCCTATCAGAACCAGATTGTAAATGCCTGTAAGCTATTTTTTAAGATCACGTCCAATACTTCAATGGAAACAGAGCTGCTCCATCGGCCTAAGCGGGAAAAGAAGCTTCCTAACGTGCTGAGCAGGGAAGAAATAAAAAAAATCCTGGATACGCCTGTGAACATTAAGCACAGGATGATGCTGTGTATGATTTATAGCTGCGGGCTGCGAAGAAGCGAATTGCTAAACCTGAAAGCGCAGGACGTTGATTCTAAAAGGAACGTACTGATCATCCGGCAGGCGAAAGGAAAAAAGGACCGTATCAGCCCGCTATCAGCAAAGATTTTACTGATGCTCCGGCAATATTACGTTCTCTACAAACCTCAAACCTGGCTGTTCGAAGGGCAGGTGAGGGGCATGCCTTACGATGAACGAAGTTTGGCGAGTGTTTTAAAGCAGGCCGTTACAAAGGCTCGTATCAATAAACCGGTAAGCCTTCACTGGCTGCGGCACAGTTATGCTACTCATTTACTGGAAAGCGGTACCGACCTGCGTTACATCCAGGAGCTTTTGGGCCATAACAGCAGTAAGACAACAGAGATATACACCCATGTGAGTACTAAATATTTACAAAACATTAAGAGCCCGTTTGATGAATTATAAATTAAATTATCTTAGCAAGAAAGAATTGATAAAAATCATCCTTAGCTGTCCACCATCGGATAGATAAGGATGATTTTATCATCCTTATAAACAA
>NZ_WVHT01000026.1 GCF_009834875.1 Hufsiella arboris
GTTTTGGTCCTTTCCAGCTGAAGGGAAAGAATTAGGCCTACCCGGCCATGAGGGTGAAGCGTATTGATGAATGTAAGAGAGTGTTCTGATGAGTTGTTTTTTGCAAACATGAATGTCAGCCGGGCTCATTGCCGCCCGGTGGCTAGTCCTTTCCCAGTCGATGGAAAGGACCAAAGATCTTGAGCTTTCCGAAGGCGCCTCTGCCGCACAAATCAATCACACAATTTCCTTGCAATACGGGCTGCATTTTTCAAATGCTGAGGCCCTTTCCCTTACACAATCCCAACCTTGCAAGGAAATTCTCCCGGCGCTGTCGGAAAGCTCGCATACTATCAATGGTTGTAATTTATGATCGGCAGTCGGGGCAGTGCCAGAAATATCTGTAGTTTCATTAATCAACGGCAGGAAGCAAACGCTCATAGCTAACTGCCGTTGATCGGGGGCACCGGCCTCAGCGGATTCAGCGTTAAGAAAGTTTGTGGTGATGGCGTTTTGATTCCTTTCATTTTGCACTGACAAGCAGATGAAGCGAGTGTTGCATGAACGCTCGGTCAATGCTGCCATTCACGCGGCTCTTCGCTGCGTTCACGCTATCAGCATAAACTTTTAGCTGAAGATCGGTGAAGCCGGCGGCATTTTGGATACTTTTCTGCTGTAGGAAAAGTATCTAGGCTTGCCCGGCTATGAGGGCTATGTAATTCTATACCGATCTACACCGCGGGGGCACTCCACTTTTATTCAGGTTGTTTATTGTTCTTCAAAGGCCTTCATGAGCTCCTTTCAGTCGGTTTTCTTGATAAAAAAGTTGGCAAAAAATCAAGAAAAGAAATAAGCTTCAGCCGCACTGTCACACGCATGGCCCGAGTGCTTAGCGGCAAGCCGAAGCATCTTTTCAGCCCACCGCGCCCGGATTTCACGCCTACCTGCATGGCGCCGAAACAGGCAGTGCTGCCTTTATTAGCAGTTCCATTAAATCAATGGGATGAAGCAAACGTTCATACCAACACGCTTAAGATTGACGCTATAGTTCGGTAAGGAAAAATAGGAGAGGAATAACTCCGTTCAGCAAATAAAAAATGAGATTTTGTAACTTTAACCAACAGTGTCATCTAATAGATAATGCACAGAATGCCAATGTATTCCTGCGCTTTGACGTCAACGACGCCTGATCGTGCTAACCAGACAACAAACTAAAACCAATATGACAACTAAAACCAATTTCATTGCGTTAATCCTCGCCTTTATGAGCCTGGTGAGTTGCAAAACGAGTCAGCTTAAAAACTCATTCGCCCCTGAAACCGGAATGTTTAAGGTGGAGGTACTTTACCCAAACGGAGATGGTAAGACCTTCAACATGGATTATTATGAAAACAAACACATGCCTATGGTGGCTGGATTTTTAGGTAAAAACTTGAAATTTTATGAAATTGACAAAGGCATCGCCGGCAGGACACCAAATGATAAAGTGCCTTACCTGGCTGTCGGTTATTTTTACGTGAAGGATGTAGCCGAATATAATAAAGCGATAGGGCAAAACAGGGAAGCTGTTGTCAGCGACTTTAAAAATTATACCAATATCCAGCCGGTGATACTGATCAGTGAAATTAAACAGGTAAGAAGCCCAGAGACGAAGTAAGTCATTGAAACGGCTACCAGGTCATAGCCTATAAAACCACGCTATTGTTCAGTGGAAACATGCGGACAGAAATGAATTTATACTAACTTTTACAATAAATATTTCAGAATGGCAAAACAGATCTTTATCAACTTAGCCGTAAAAGACCTGCAGAAATCTACGGACTTTTACACTGCTCTTGGTTTTATAAATAACCCTCAATTTTCGGACGACGCCGGAAAATGTATGGTTTGGAGCGACAATATTTTTGTGATGCTTTTGACACACGACAAGTTTGCAACGTTTGCTACAAAGCCTATTGCAGACACAAAAAGCAAGCTCGCCGGCCTTTTTTCATTGTCATTAAACAGTATCGATGAAGTAAACAACACAATGGAAAAAGGACTTAAAGCAGGAGGGATTGAACCCAACGAAATAAGAGATTATGGTTTTATGCAGCAGCGGACGATCGAAGACTTTGACGGCCACACCTGGGAGATTTTCTATATGGACATTTCAAAATTTCCAACCGGATAACCAGTGGAATAATAATGACGAACGGTGAAGCCACCTGCCGGTAATAGCGATATAATCGCAGTTCTTATATAGCCGCGTTTCGAACCTGCTGTATATCCACAAGTTTTAATATCATTGCCTTAAGCCGGAAGACTCTTTTTTGTTGGGTCAAACCAACCCGTCAGACGGCTTACCGATAACAAACATGATGCCGTCAGACGGGTATTACATTTATGAATACCGGTCTAATGCTTTGCGTCTGACCGGATGAGCGGAAAAAAGATGTCGGTACATAGCTGCTCTCAAACCAGGAAGATGCTGGTATTCAAAGCCTCTTTCAGCACAGTTCGGGCGGCGTAATCTTAACATTACAACAGCGGGATTCTATCGCTTGTAGCGAAAAGATAAAAGCTTGCCTGATGAACGAGAGTTTGTAACTTTAATCAACCTGTTATAAAATTCAAAATATCAGATGTTATGGCAAAATTAACGGCAATAGCTAGCTTGTATTTAATAGCGTTTTTATACAGCTGCTCACTTTTCGGCCAGGTTAAGATCGCACATTCCGAATTAGGTAAGTTAAAATTTACGAACACAGGCGAACTCGACATTCAACCGTCTGCTACGTCATCTAAAGACGATTTTGATTTTTTAGTTGGAAAATGGAAGTTGAAAGACAAAAAGCTGAAGTCGAGGTTAACCGGCAGTAATGAATGGGTTGAATTTGAATCCACAGTAGAAATGCGCAAGCTGTTGAATGGAATAGGAAACATGGATATTTACAGAACTACTGTTGATGGTAAACCTTTTGAGGGCGTTGCTCTGCGTGTATTTAATCCAAAAACAAAACTCTGGAGCATCTATTGGGTAGACGGCAATACCGGGGTAATGGATCCGCCCGTTGTCGGTTCATTTGAAGGAAATATCGGCCGATTTTATTGCAAGGACAAGTTCAGGGGAAAAGATATTATCGTGGTGTTTCAATGGGACAAAACCGATCCGGACAACCCTGTTTGGAGCCAGGCATTTTCTCCTGACAATGGCAATACATGGGAATGTAATGCTACCAATACTTCTCATAAAGTTGAGTAAAACCGGTATGGACCCAACATCATCGCATGTTTCAATAATATGAAACGATAAAATAAACTTTCATGACCGAAGAAGATCAGCTATGGCAAAAGAAGAAATCAAAACATATATCGCCAGTCAGCCAGAACCAAAACGCGGCGACATGCAAGAGTTGCATCAAATCATTCTGGATCTAAAACCAGCATGTAAATTATGGTTCCTGGACGGTAAAAACGATGAAGGTAAAATTGTTTCCAATCCTAATATCGGATATGGTTTTTACACGATAAAGTATGCTGACGGAACAACCAGGGAGTTTTATCAGATTGGTTTGAGCGCAAACACAACCGGAATTTCCGTCTATATCCTTGGTCTCGATGATAAGACGTACTTATTCCGAACGTATGGAGAAAAAATAGGCAAAGCGAGCGTAACCGGGTACTGCATCAAGTTCAAAATGCTAAAAGATATAAACATTGAAATACTTAAAGCGGCGATACAATACGGGTTTGAGGCGCAGAAATGAAGATGGTAAGCTTTGAAGTAAAAATTACGAATTGTACCAGTAAAGCACTGTTTAATAAGGTATTTTTAAGAAAAGCAATGTCTTGTGTTTATTGGCCCCGATAGTCCCGCTGTACGTTGCAAGTTTTTTGACAAACGTAGCTGCGTTATGAAGGTCTCTGCTACAAAAAAGCTTTCCACTTCCATCGCGTTTATTGATGACCG
>NZ_WVHT01000027.1 GCF_009834875.1 Hufsiella arboris
ATTAGATAAAACGTCAAATAGTATTGTGATACATTGCATTATTTTATGTTTCCTTTTGTTCGGATAAGAAAGCTTTTGATTGGTCTGTCAAATGTGCTGAACAGCAGGACGTAGAATGTATGTTTAATATAGTAAGCTGCTACATGGAAGGACGTGGCACAGAAAAGAACTTGGATAGTATGGCGGTTTGACACGTATCGCATTGTTGGACACACCGGAGGACTTAAATTTAAGTGGACAAATTACTTCAGCAAGGGTTAATCTTGCCTCTATGTATCGTGACGGACAAAACGTTCCTAAGAACTTGATAAAAAGCTATATGTGGTTTTTGATTTACAACGAGAGCAAGCGTGACTTTTCCGTACTCGAGCAACAGAAAAACATTGAAGCTATTCAGGCATTGGAGAAGCAGCTTTCCCCAACAGATAAAGAAAAAGCAAAAATTTAAGCGGAGAAATTAATAGAAAAGAGGTTGATGAACCTTGCAAACATTTACAAACAAGACCTATAACGACACCGAAAACGGCTTACAACATCGTTTTGCTGCAATGGTGACTGAAGAATAGGTTTTGAACATCAGAAATTCTATTTTACATTAGTACAAACGTGAAGCTGTGGAGCAATGAATGCCACCACTGGCAGCAAGACATTCTGTTATAACCAATTGTAAAATGACGACTCAAGACAACAAATACGTTAAAATATTATTCCGATTTCACAGTACCATTTTTGGTGAAGAAAAGGTTGAAACAATGTGGGCCGCAATTGTTGACAAGGCCAAAGGGTTTTATAAACTTGACAACATTCCATTTTATGCACCGCTTGTTGCTTCTGACGACATTGTGTTTGCAGAGTTTGACGAACAAGAGCAAATGTTGACTTATCGCTTGACAGTAGAATATTCAGGTAACTCGACAATTCAAGTAGTGCTAATGGACAAGTCGAAGGATATAAACTTAATTCGCGATGTTTTCCAGGAGCTTGGTTGTGTTTCTGAAAAAGTAAATGGAGGCTATTTTTCCATGGAAATTCCTGCTTCAGTTGACTATAAAAAAATCAAGCAGAAGCTGGACGAGATGGAAACAAATCAAATTATTGAATATGCAGAACCATGCTTAGCGGATGGACACAGACTATAAAAACAACTGGCTATAACAGGACCTTACAGCAATAGCCAACGCATTACTTTTTAAAAGCCTATTCAAATCAATATCTTTAGCGGGAAAATTAACGACTCTGCGGCTTAAGGCTACTGCCGCAACCGGCAGGCCACCAGTTGCAACTTTAAAAAGACAATATGAAAAAATCGACATTTAGGAATCAATCATTCTATTGGATAATAATTTCCATTCTCTGTGGACTTTTAATATGGAACCTTTACGTGACAATCACTCAATCAAAATTAATTGGACTATTACCAATTGCAATTCAATGTACTTTGCTGACTATGATTTTTAAAAAACACGAATATGCAAAAATAGGAATAAAAATTTGGGCGACATTGTTCTTAGCAATAGCGTCCGGTTTACAATTTGTTGGCCGATTACTACAAGACCTTGCTGACGGCTTTAGTTATGTACCCCTTCAACATTATCTAATCACTGGAATAACCATATTGATAGGCGTTTTAATAGTAGTTTATACAAACAAAACTGTTGAAATTGAAACATTAGAAAATAGCAGCACCTAACAGGCGTTTGGCAAAAAAGCGGGCTCAGTGGTTAAATCAAGCTTTGTGCTTCTATCAAGTTTGTGCTTGGGCGACAGTGAAGTGCTTTCTTTTCGGGCACAACGCAAACCTGTAAACGTTATGGGCAATTATACCAACCTACTACTCTTTTCAATATTACTGCTACTGACATCATGTGAAGGAATGGTTCAAGGCAATGGTAAAATTGTTTCTTCGACTGACGGTAAGCCAATTGAAGGAACTTTAATTTTCTGGACGGTCTTCAATGAAAAAGTTTACTCCGACAAAACAGGTCATTTTGAAGTTGGTAAATTTTGTGGTTGTGTTCCGGAATGCCCTAAGCTTGAAGTCGTTTTCTTTAAAAAGGGTTATAAGACTCGGTATATCGACCTTAACAAAAAATTTGATTACAAAACGGACAGCTTAACCATCAAAATGACACCATCCGCGACGTCAGAAGAACTCAAGGAGGGACGTTGGTCATCCATCTTACAAGCACTATTAATTCTAGTTTCTATTTTTAATCTTGGCACCCTTACATATATCGTATCAAATAAGACAGAGTACAAAATGATTTGGTTAGTTGCAATGGTTATTTTCTCCACGACCATTGAATATAATTATTTTAATGGAGACCATAATATCCATTTGTTTAACTTCTTATTCCAATTCTCGAATATATTTGGCTGGTATAGATACTTCATTCCAACAACTGCCGTTGTTTTCTGGGCTAATCACTGGTTTAACAAAGTTCCGCACAAAAAAACATCGAATTAACAGAATAACTGCACATAACAGCATCTTGAAGCAATAGCCAATTTGGTGCTTTTTGAAAGCCCATCCAAATAAATATCTTTAGTGGAAAAAATTTAAGAATTCTGCGGTTAAAGCTACTGCCTCAAGCCGCCAAACGTTAGCGGTCATGATAAGACAATAGAGCGATCTAGG
>NZ_WVHT01000028.1 GCF_009834875.1 Hufsiella arboris
TCTGCAAATTTTTGGCGTTAAGAAAACGCGGTGATCCGGCTTTGCGATAAGACTCAAACGGTCTCGGAATACAAGCGATAAGCGAATGTTGCATGCCAGGACGAGCTATGGCATGGGATGCCTCCGGTTTCAATTTATTAAAGCCCCTTACGAGGCCTTAATAGTAAAGTGTGTTTGGCGGGCAGTTGTTGTACGCGTTTATTTCACAATTGTTACGCTGGCTTACTCCAATTGTGGATTCAGCTTATCCCCTTCCCTGATCACTGCTTCATTAACAGCTTTTATACGGTCGTTTTCCATTTTTTCGACTGCCCGATCGTAGGTCAGCAGGCCGTTCACCTCGTGCTCTACATCGGTTGTTTGCGTATAGATCGCCACGCTCAATCCTTTGTATTTCATCAGCTGTTCGACCTGATCTAACAGAAACACATAACGGTCAGTCAGTGCAGTGCGGGTAGGTTCATAATCGTAGGCATTATTCTCCACCGGCCACATATGATCCCTGGTAAATAAGCCCACACCACCGAATTCCCCCAAAGATGCCGCGCGGCGCTCATCCGGAACTGAAGCTTTATAAGGCCCAACATATATATGCGTATCTACGAAATCGCCGTTCCCCGGGTCGCCATAAGGTTTCTGATAAGAGGGGTTATTATTAAATCCGGAGTTACCGTTTACCAGCCGCGAAGTATCGTACTTCTTCACCCAGTCGGTTATATTCTTAACATCAAATGCGCCCCAGTTTTCGTTAAAAGGCACCCAGGCAATGATGGACGGTGAATTGTAGTGATCATCAATTATGGCTTTCAGTTCCTGCCGGAACACTTTGCGAGTTCGTAAGGTGTCCTCATCCTGGTACCAGATGGCTGGCATGTCCTGCCAGACAAGCAAACCCAGTTTGTCCGCCCAATAATAAAAGCGCTGCGGTTCTGTTTTCATATGCTTGCGGATCAGGTTGTAACCTGCGTCTTTGGTGAATTGGATATCATACTTCAATGCTTCGTCAGTCGGAGCGGTCAGTACCCCGTCCGGCCAGTAACCCTGGTCGAGGAGGCCGAGCTGCACTACGAATTTGCCATTCAGCAAAGGTCTTACGGTACCGTTGACTTTCCCGAGCTTTATATCACGCATCCCGAAGTAACTCTTCACTTCATCAGTAACAGTTCCATTATTCCCGGATAAGCTAAGTTTTAAATCATACAGGAAGGGCTTGTCGGGCGACCAAAGCACCGGGTTTTCTATTGGAAGGTAAAAGACAGTGCCGGCTGCAGCTTTGGCCTGGGCGACCACTTTTTTGCCATTTAATGCTATAGCTGTTATATTACCCCCGCCCTCGCTGTTCACTTCTACTTTTAAGCGACTGTTAGCCGGATCAGGAAGCAGACGAATGCTTTTAATGTAGTTTTTATTTACTGGTTCGAGCCATACTGTTTGCCAGATACCTGAGGAAAAGGTGTAATCGCCACGAGGGCCGTTCTTTCCCGATGGCGCCTTGCCGTCATTCGGATCGTAGGCTGCGACCACAAGGGTATTCTCACCTTTTTTCAGGAAACTGCTGATATCAAAGCTGAAAGAATCATAGCCTCCGGAATGTGTCCCGGCCTTTTGTCCGTTCACAAATAAGGTTGCGTTATGGTCCACGGCGCCGAAATGTATAAGTACTTGTTTATTTCCCCAGTCGGACGGTACTTCGACTGTACGGCGATACCATAAATTAATTTCCTGCGCCCGCTGGATTCCCGAAAGCACCGATTCAGGGCAATAAGGAACACGTATCTTTTCTATCTTTCCGTCAAATGCGATTGGCTTTATCGGATTTAAAGCGTTTGCGACGTCCTTTCCGCCTATGTAGTCCCATTGCCCGTTAAGACACATCCATTGGTTGCGCTGTAATTGGGGACGGGGATATTCGGAAAACGGTATTTTGGTGTCCAGCGCTTCTCTGGTCCATCTGGTTGGCAGCTTTGCGACCTGTGCCAGCAATGCCTGACAGCCGACGAAGTAAAATAATGAGTACAGAAGTGATTTTCGAAAAATGTTCATAGCAGGTGTATGGCGGTTAGTTGAAGGGAACAAAATAGTTAAAACAGAGGGAAAACTGAAGCTGCTTTAGTTTCTTTCCGTACTCATATTTTATATCACTTATGTCATTAGGGTATGTACACGGCCCTGTCACGCTGTGTTTTTATTTCTGACTAACCTGAAATCCGCGGCTTCAAATATCGAAGGCCGGGGCGTGCTTCGGAGCTGCCTGTGGAAGCTTGAACGTTGGCTTTCTGCCGCCGATCTAAGTTACTACAGATCACGAATTGCTGTCCCAGCAACCAATCATGTCCTTACTGCCATTGATAGTACAATGTCGGCCTGCAAATTTTTGGCGTGTAGAACGTTGTGATAGGTATTTGGCGTTTTGCAGGTTAGCGTGAAATCCGGCGAGCGGTGGGCTGAAAAGAAATGCGGGCCACGCGTAGGATGGTGCGGCTGAAGCTTATTTCTTTTCTTGACTTTTTGCCAACTTTTTCGTCAAGGAAAAAGTGGGGTGCCC
>NZ_WVHT01000029.1 GCF_009834875.1 Hufsiella arboris
GTTTGGCGTTTGGCGAAGAAGCGGATTTCGAAGCACAAAACTGTCTGCAAGCACTGAACTTGATACAAAGCACAAAGCTTCATTTAGGTGTGAACCCGCTTTTTTGCCAAACGCCTGTTATGTGTGGTTTTTCTTCTCATCGTCTTTGTAATGTAACACCTTCCCAACTGTCAGGGTCACCTACCGTTATATAAATTTCATATGGTGGTTTGTCTTTATTAATGCTAAACCCGTTGCTATTGTAAAAACCAGAACTATCTGTTTGTCCTGTCTTAATACTTGTGCTTATATCAAAGTCCATTGGAATTACCCAACTACCTTGATTTTTTTCAATTTTCCATTTTCCTGTCGCGTTAACAATGTCGTAGCTGGTCAAGTCCATTGCCATTCCGTGGTCAGGGAAATATTGGAATGCAAATGTGCTGTCAGCGTTAAATCGAATGATTGTCTTGTTAGTTAGACTATCTGGGAAGTTGAGTTGTCGTTTACTTAAGTCAGCTAATTTGTATTCGCCAACAATGTCGTTGAATTTAGGTTCGCTTGTCGCAAAGTCTGCATAGCGTGATTTAATTCTTTCGCCTGTTACTATTGTATAAATTCCTGTCGCAAGAGAAGGAATTAGTTGAATGCCAAAAGAAAAGATTAGTCCGTAAATAAAAACCTTGGGTCTTATTCGAATAATAAATTTGTTTGAACTATTACGAGTTATTAGTTGAAAAATCCAACCACTTGTGTAAAATACGTTTGCTAAAACCAAGAACAGTCCTGTCCCAATTAAAAAAAAAATTGGTGGCGAAAAGAACGACCAAAGGTCTTTAACGATAAAAGACAAAATTGTCAATGCGAGAATGCCGAAAACTATAAGTAGGAAATTATAAAGTATTCTTCTGAACTCCCACCAAAGAATTATTTTAAGCCAGGGTCGCCTGTCGTCTGTGTTTAATATGAATATTCGTTTTAGCATTGTCGTCTTTTAAAATCACACATAACGGTTGGCGAATTTGTGAAGAAATGGCATTACTTGAAGAGCCATTTCCGCACCGCACTAATTAAATAAATAACTGATGAATTACCGTAAACCACTGTCAGCCATTTTTGAACAAATTTGTTGTTAGCGGTAGCTAAGTTTATAAATTCAGGTCATTCAGTATTTTTTTAGAGTACTGTTCTAACCAATTGGATGAAAAACGGAACATTAAATACGTTGGTAATATTGCTATTAGCCACGCAAAGAGAACGAAGATAAATGCTGTCAAAAAGCTGTCTTTAACAATATAAAGCACAGCAACACTAAATAACACCAAAAAGAATAGCGTGAAACAACCCCCACCAACTATAACATATTTTGAATAAGCTTCAATCGTCGATTTTATTTTTGTTCCTGTTTTTGAATCCTGAAAATCAAAATAGATAGTTCCATATCCTCTGAATGGATTGAAAATATTTGGCCATAGCTCGATTTCTATCCTATCGTTTTCAAACTTAAATTTTCTGTAATTAATTTCGTCTGTCGGAATGAAACTGGAATTATCTTTTTGAATTAATGCTTTTTTTGAAATTTGCTCTAAAATCTCAACCTTCGTTCGCGATGTCTGAATTTCATATTGTCTCGTAAGTTTTTCTAGCACCGTCTTTTGTTTTAGTTACCGCTAACGTTCAAAGGCTTTGCGAAGGTTGGGCATTTAATGTTCGTCTGCTTAACACTTGTACAAAAGCTGAATAGTGGTTTACAGTTTAAATTTAGTTCGTCAGCCCAACTTTTGCAAAACTGCTGTTGTAGGCTGTTCGTCGTCGCTCAAGGCAGTGTCCATGCAGAAACAATTTTAAATTGTCCATTGACCTTTTGAATGTCAAACCAGTGCTGCATTCCTGGATGCTGGGCATTTTCATCTCTTGCGATATATTGAAAACTGTAAGTGCATTTCTTGTCAACTGTATTGAAATGAGGCTGAAAAATAAAAAAGTCTTGCGGCAGATTATGTTTGTTTGCTTCTTTCACCAGTCTGTCTGCAAAAAATATTTGGTATTGCGACCTGTCAAACGTCGCCCTTGTCACCTTAATGTATAGTTGGTTTTTCTGTCTGTTAGTGTCAAGAATGCAATAGTCACATGTAAAAGGAAAACGAACAAGACTTGCAAGTTTCACTTTGTCTTTTTGGTTTATGGCGTTTTTGAATGCAGTCCAGAAACTTTGTAACTGGATCTTGTCAACTTGCAAATTAGTGCTGTCACACTTTTGCTGGCTGAATGCATAAGCAGACGTCAAAAGTCCGAATATTATAAGTAGGGATTGTTTCATTTAGAATAGCCTAC
>NZ_WVHT01000003.1 GCF_009834875.1 Hufsiella arboris
CTGAAAATTCCCACGGCTCTGATTGCGACAGGCCGGATCACCGGGTTTTTAGCACAAAAATTTGAAGCCTTGAACTTTTGTTTCTTTTCTTTCAAGAAAAAAAAAGAGCCAGCCGCCGGCGGAGAGGCGGACCAGCTTTCATAAACAGCTGGCTGTGCCTTTTTATTGTCAGCCGGGCTCATAGTCGTGCGAAGACCGTTTCCTACTATCAAAGTACAAATGCTATGAACGATCCCCTCGGCAGTACATTCAACAACCGATCATCAGCGATTTGAATAGTCAAGTGCGGAAAAAGAAGCGACTTTAATACCTCCAATAATATTTATATCTGCTAATATTTTTAGTATTTTATTCGGATTCCTGTAAAATATTTTTCAATTTTGTTTCATGAATACCATGAAAGCCTGGTTGAAGCGCGAGAATCGGCCTGATGAAGTAATCCGCATTATTACCGGATGGGAAAACAAGGTCCGGACCTGCAACTTATACACCGCCTTCGAAGAACAAGCCTACCTCGGACGCATCCTGTTTGACTTGAAAGGCTACTGGATCTATGACGGAACTGAACTTACCGTAAACGAACAGGAACAGGTTGCTGCATTTATCATGCAACACCAGCTGCTGCCCGACACACAGCTAACAGATAGCGATAGCAGGTGATCTCTGTAAAATTGTAATGCCTCAGATATTCAGTACGATTACTTACTACTTGCTACTCCCGCTCAATACAATTCCTGCTCTTCAGTAAAATACGTTTTACGGGAATTTAGTTCCTTCACCTGTATAACTTCTCCGTCGGGGCTTTTCTTCAGGTGAGAATTATGAATTTTCAGAAAATCTCGAACCTCGCCATGGATAATATCAGGGTGAGCTTTTAATATTTGTTTTTCAGCATCTTTCAATTCGGATTTTATTGCATCTGCTAAATCGGCTATCTTCTCATCAGGTATTTTGTTGCAAACTGAAAAAGGTGAAATCCGGGCTTTCCACAAAATTTCATCCGCGTAAGCATTGCCAATCCCACGGATGACGTTTTGATCAAGCAGTAAATTTTTAACGGTTGTTTTGGTTCCCTTTAATCTTTCTTTCAGATAAGATGCGTTTAATTCGTCTGAAAGTGCGTCCGGAGCATCCCGCTCCTGTGGGTCCAGTGTTGGTGTGGCAAGTCCGCGAAAATCGGTCAGCACGATTCCTTCTCCATCTTTAAACAAAAGCTCGAGAATAGAATTTTTCTCTTGATTATTTCCTTTAAACATGAACAGTTTGCCGTTTAGCATCAGGTGCATTCCCAGAATATGATCATTGTCAAACTTAAACCGCAGCTCCTTTCCTTCGCGGTAAATACTTTCGAGTTTGCGCCCTTCAAGCCTCTCCTTTAATGTACTTTCCCCGACATTAAGTTTTTTTAATTGATGAACTGTGACTTTTTCGAGAGTTTTTCCGGCCAAAAGTTTATTCAGATTCCGGCTAAAAACTTGCAGATCGGGTAATTCAGGCATAATGATCTTATAGGTTCCTATTTAACCATACAATTAATAGAAAGTTTGTCATCTGTCATTTGTAAACTGTATTATTGTTTAACAACCAAAAACGTCATGAAAAAACCTGTTATCCTGATCGCACTGATCACTATCTGCGGCTATGCTTTTGGACAAACTGCTGCTAAAATAAGCGCAATTCCAAAGCCGATAAGTTGGGATGTACAACCCCTGAGCTTCGTAACCGGACCTAAAAGTATTACCATTAAAGCCGGCAAAGAAACCGATCTATATACATTCGCAGACGGAAGGTTTTACATAAACAACGCTCCGAAAATGCTTTTCACGCCAGACACCGCTTTTATCATGTCGGTAAAAATTACACCCGATTTCAAAAACGAATATGACGGAGGAGCGCTTCTTATCTACAGCAATAAGGAAAACTGGGCAAAGCTATTATTCGAAAAAAACGAGGATGGTTCCCTGGGACTTGGCGCATCGCTGGTAAATAATAAGCACGGCGACGACAGCTACCACATTGCGGTAAACAGTGGCTCCGTCTATACAAAAGTAGCAAGGTCAGGAGACTTCTTTGTTTTTTACTATTCCCTGGATGGGAAATCTTGGAAAATTATCCGCTCGTTGCCCTATGCTAAATCTGCGGACCTGAGAGTGGGTTTTTACGCGCAATCACCCAAAGGAGAAAGCTGTACAGTTAAATTTGAAGACATTTCTTACGATGCCCGGCCATTTAAAAACTTCTCTACCGGGGAATAATAAAAAAGTCCGGCACTTTAATTGGCCGGACTTCAGATCTTAAACCTTTTTTGGCGGCAGGTCGAACGCTTTCGATTCATGTTCGAAATGTCCTTTATGCGACCCGTCGCAAAACGGCTTGTTTGCAGATAGTCCGCAGCGGCAGATAGAAACCACTGTTCTGCCTTGCAAGCCGTACGCGTTGCCCTGCATATCAACGATCTCGAAATCTCCGTCGACTTTCACCGAACCGTTACTGTTTATTGTCAATTTTGTTGTAGCCATGTTTTGTTTTTAAGGATGCCAAAGGTAGCCAGCGTTTTGTATCAGTTGGGTCAGTATTTGCAATTTATAGCCAGTTTAAATTAGCGAAGCCGATCATTTACCGTACACTTTGAAAAATTACCTTTTTAGCAGTGCTAAGGACTACTTTGGAAAAAGAGTTTAGAGATGATCCTGATGCGATGAAACCGCTGTTCTTGGTATCCGCGTTGCAAACGCCGACAATTTACCGTGATTCTCCTTTAGTCGAAACATCATTTCGCCCATGATGTTATCAAAAAAGCAACATCTGTCGCTATGTCACAAATGACTATTGAAGAAAATTTTCTTACACTCGAATAAGAATTATGGAGCAAGCCACATTATTGGGAACGCATGAAAGTACTGCAATAAAACTTTCCATCAACGGCAAAGATCATTCATTAAACGTTGAGCCCTGGGTGGTACTGCTTGATGCACTCAGAGAATACCTCAGCCTTACAGGAACAAAAAAAGGCTGTGACCACGGGCAGTGCGGAGCCTGTACCGTGCTGATCAACGGTAAACGGATAAATTCCTGCCTCACACTCGCTGTGATGCACGAAGGCGATGAAATTACCACCATCGAAGGCATTGGAAGTTCTGACAATCTTCACCCGCTGCAACAGGCTTTTATCGATCACGACGCTTTTCAATGCGGCTATTGTACGCCGGGACAAATTTGTTCGGCGATCGGGCTTTTGTCGGAAAACAAAGTAAAAACCACAGCTGATATCCGTGAACTTATGAGCGGGAATTTGTGCCGGTGCGGCGCTTATCAAAATATCGTTGCTGCGATTAAGCAAGTGAAAGGAAACATAGCCGAATGAACAGGTTTACCTTTAACAAGGCTGGAAACATAGCCGATGCTTTTAGCAGCCAGCAACAATCGGATTTTTCAAAATTCATTGCCGGCGGCACAAACCTGCTCGACCTGATGAAGGAGAATGTCGAACGGCCGGACCACCTGACAGATATAAATGCTCTGCCCTTCCAGGAAATTGGAATGAACGAGGACGGCGGCCTCCGGCTTGGCGCCCTGGTAACCAATGCTGATACAGCCTATCATCCCGAAGTCGAAAAAAGATACCCGCTTATTTCACATGCGATATTAGCCGGCGCATCGCCGCAGTTACGAAATAAAGCTACAAACGGCGGAAACCTGTTGCAACGCACACGCTGCTATTATTTTTACGATACGGCGCTTCCCTGTAATAAAAGAAAGCCCGGCTCAGGCTGTGGTGCATTGCAGGGATTTAACCGGATACATGCAATTTTCGGAACGTCTGACCATTGCATCGCTACCCATCCGTCCGATTTTTGCGTCGCGCTTGCCGCTTTAGGCGCCCGGGTTAACGTTACGGGACCGTCCGGCGAACGTACTATCGAATTTGAAGATTTCCACAGGCTGCCGGAAGATACTCCTGAAAAAGACACCAACCTGCATCCCGGAGAACTTGTTACTTCCATTGATTTGCCGGAATATGGATTTCACGAAAATTATAAATACCTGAAGATTCGCGACCGGGCGTCGTACGCTTTTGCTCTTGTCTCAGTGGCCGCCGGATTAAAAATAAACGATGGTAAAATAGAAGATGTGCGCATCGCTCTCGGTGGCGTTGCCCACAAACCATGGCGAAACAAAGAGGCGGAAAATATGCTAAAAGGAACAACGCCGGAAAAGTCCGCTTTTGAGCAGGCAGCAGATCTGATCTTGAAAGACGCACGTGGCTTCGGACATAATGACTTTAAAATTATTTTGGCTAAGCGCGCCATTGTGAAAACGCTTTCAGAAGCTTTAAATTCTTAGAGAATGCAAGACAATCCAATCGGAAAACCGCTAAGCCGCGTTGACGGCCCGTTAAAAGTTACCGGCGAAGCAAAGTACGCGGCTGAATATCATTTTCCCGGCATGGTTTACGGCTACATCGTTTCAAGCAAAATCGCCAAAGGTAAAATACAATTTATCGACACTGCAAAAGCGATGGAAGCGGAAGGTGTTATCGCCATTTATTCGCATGAAAACGTCCCGAAACTGGCCCGTCTCGATCTCAGCTATAAAGATCACGATGCCCCATTATCCGGCAAACCGTTCAGGCCGTTCTATACTGATAAAATTCTTTTTAGTCAGCAGCCTGTTGCGCTGGTGATCGCTGAAACTTTTGAACAGGCGCGCTACGCGGCGTCTCTTGTTCAGATACGTTACCTCGTTGCAAAACACACAACGAATTTTGAGGAGAATCTTGGCAACTCACACAAGCCATCATTAAACAGGTTTCCTATTAAATCCCGCGGCAAGAAAGCTGACAAAATAATAAGCGAAGGCGACGTGCGCCTTGATACCGAATACCTGCATATGTATGAGCATCATAACCCTATGGAAATGCATGCCACTACTGTTCAATATCACGACGATGGTTCACTTACTGTTTATGATAAAACGCAGGGTGTATTGAACAGCCGTAATTACCTGGCTGACGTTTTTAAACTGTCTAAAAAGAAGATCAGGGTACTTTCGCCTTTCGTCGGTGGCGCCTTTGGCTCGGGTTTACGGCCGCAGTACCAGGCTTTTATGGCGGTGATGGCGGCGCTTCAGCTTAAACGCCCGGTCAAGGTATCACTTACCCGCCAGCAAATGTTCTCTTTCGGGCACCGGCCGGCAACACACCAACGATTAACGTTGGGTGCTTCTCCGAACGCCCAGCTAAAAGCCATTAAACATGTAGCCATTGCCGAAACTTCACAACTGGAGGACTATACTGAAAATGTGGTTAACTGGTCGGGTACTTTATATCAATGCAACAATGTGGAAACTAATTACCGCCTTGTTCCGCTGGACATCTACACCCCGCTTGATATGCGTGCGCCTGGCGGTGCAACCGGAGTACACGCACTCGAATGTGCCATGGATGAACTGGCATACAAACTCAACATCGACCCGCTTGAGCTCAGACTTATCAATTACGCAGAACGGTTCCAGGACGGAGATATCCCGTTTTCAAGTAAGGAGCTAAAAGAATGTTACCGCCAGGGAGCAGAGAAATTCGGATGGAGCCGCCGGAATCCAGAACCGCGGTCGATGAAAGATGACAACCAGTTAGTCGGCTGGGGAATGGCGACGGGTATATGGGAGGCTTTCCATGTACCGGTTAGAGCGCATGTTAAATTATCGATAGATGGCAAGTTATCCGTCAGCACTGCTACGTCAGATTTTGGGACCGGAACTTATACCATCATGACGCAAACTGCGGCGCAACTTATGGGATTACCCGTAACAGACGTTGAAGCTAAACTTGGCGATACAAATCTTGCCTGGGCGCCATTATCAGGCGGTTCATTTACTGCAGGATCAGTTACCAGCGCCATAAAAGCGGCTTGCGACGGC
Organism: Hufsiella arboris; assembly: GCF_009834875.1. Taxonomy (GTDB): domain Bacteria; phylum Bacteroidota; class Bacteroidia; order Sphingobacteriales; family Sphingobacteriaceae; genus Hufsiella_A; species Hufsiella_A arboris. The sequence continues at coordinate 5,920 of NZ_WVHT01000003.1, forward strand.
CTAAAAAAGAAACTATTGAAACTTGCTAAAAAAGCAAGCAACTCGCCATTTAAAAAACTAAAGCCAGAACAGGCCGAATTTAACGATGGGTATATGTATGTTACAGGCAATCCGGAAATCAGGATAAAGCTTACCGATATCTTACAGTCTGAAAAAACGAACACACTTGAAGCAAAAGCATTTAGTTTACCAAACGTTCTAAAACAGCGCAAATATGCCCGTTATACACACTCAGCGGTGTTTGTTGAAGTAAAAGTTGATGAAGATCTTGGCACTGTTCATGTTAGCCGCGTGGTAAGTGCCGTTGCCGCCGGAAAAATTCTTAATCCTAAAACAGCACACAGCCAAATTATCGGGGGACTTGTCTGGGGTATCGGCATGGCGCTCCACGAAGATTCGGTAATGGATAACCAGTTTGGCCGCTTTGTTAATCATAACCTGGCAGAATATCATATCCCCGTGAATGCGGATATTCCGGAAATGGATGTGATATTTGTAAATGAGCATGACGATATTGTAAACCCGATGGGCGTAAAAGGACTTGGAGAGATCGGCGTTGTGGGAACTGCGGCGGCTGTTGCCAATGCCATCTTCCACGCGACAGGAAAACGAGTCAAAAAGCTTCCAATTACGCTGGATACCTTGTTATAAAAATGAACGAGCTGCGAAAAATTATCAAAACGTATGAACGGGCTAAAGCTGAAGGGAAAAACTCGGCACTTGCTACGGTAGTTAAGGTAGAAGGCTCCTCCTACCGAAAGGCTGGCGCACGCATGCTGATAACCGAAGAAGGACAATTTACAGGTGCGATTAGCGGTGGCTGCCTGGAAGGCGATGCATTGCGAAAGGCACGCTTTGCCATGAGCCAGCGACACCCTATGCTGGTGACTTATGATACGACCGATGAAGACGACGCCCGCTTTGGAGTCGGACTTGGTTGCAATGGAATTATCCATGTATTGATCGAACCCATTGATGATGCAGATCCTTTGAACCCGATATCCCTACTTCAAAAGTTTTTTGAGAAACGCCGGTATGCAGTGCTGGTCACCTTGTTTTCGTTGGAGGACAAGAAAGCGGCACAATCCGGCACTTGTTTATTTTTAACGGAATCGGATGAAATATACAATCAGCAAAGCTATTCCTCTTTAAGCGCTGAGATTTTCGACGACAGCCGTGATGTGCTGCGTAAAAAAACATCGCTTATTAAAACTTACGGCGAGACAAATCCAATCACAGCTTTCATTGAAATATTGAAACCTGAAATATCACTGATAGTGTTCGGAGCAGGCAACGATGCGATTCCGCTAATCCAGATGGCTGCTATTTTAGGATGGGATGTCACTGTAATCGACGGCCGACCTAATTATGCCTCCACCGCCAGGTTTCCGGATACTAAAGTTCTTATCTCAAAACCTGATGCGTGGTTAAACGAAGTGGAACTTGACGAACGAACCGCCTGTATCCTCATGTCGCATAATTACACGTACGATTACGAGGTATTAAAGAGGCTACTTAAAACTGATGTTCCGTACATTGGCTGCCTGGGGCCAAAGAAAAGGACACTGCAAATGCTGGAAGAAGCAGGTTTGGATCCAAAGGCTAATAAGCTTCCTGAAAACTTATTTGGGCCGGCCGGTTTGGATATCATGGCAGAAAATTCACAGGAAATAGCCCTTTCCATTTTAAGCGAAATACAATCGGTAATTCATAATGGCAAGGCTGGCTTTCTAAAAAACAAGCTAGTCGGAATCCACGTACCTGAAATTCAGCTATGACAGGAATTATAATTCTGGCCGCCGGAGGTTCTGTGAGAATGGGCCGGCCCAAGCAATTGCTTCCATATCAAAAATCAACCTTGCTCAGGCATGCGATAGACCAGGCTAAGCAAGCTGGGTTAGGACCAGTTATGGTTACCTACAGCGACCCGCAGATTCAATATGACGACGAAACTATATACTGGTGTCTTAATACCGGATGGGAAGAAGGTATTTCCTCGTCGATAAGAAAAGGAGTTGATGAGCTAATCAGGCTTTACCCCCAGGCCGAACAAGCAATTATTATGCTTTGCGACCAGCCGTTTGTAAGCGCTAAACTGCTTATGGATTTAAAAAACGCCGCTGAAATAGAAAAAAGAACGCTTGCGGCCTGTTTATACGGTAACACTATAGGAACACCTGCTTTATTTGGCAAGTCTTATTTCAACGATCTGCTGGCTCTTAAAGGAGATGAAGGAGCTAAGAAAATCCTGCTCCTTCATCAGAACGCCATTGCGGCAATTCCATTTGCCCAAGGTATCATTGATATCGACACCCCGCAAGATTACGACAACTTGCCGGCATATTAAAAGATTATCCGCCTTTCAGCGCTTCCTGTTCTTTTAACGCGCCAATGTTGTTTTTACTTTCAAACTGCGTTTTAACTTCTGCAAAGTTTGAGAAGATTTCGTCAATCGTATCAATGATATCTGCAGCGCTTTGATGTATGTCGGGCAGTTTATCTTCCAGCTTCTTGTCCGATAATTCGATGTTATCTACTTCGATCTTCGTTATCTTTTGGAGCACCGCCGTCTGGCTGTTTTTAAGATCTTCCAATTCACGTTCGATCTTCTCTATTAATTCGAATTTCTGTAATGTATTCATGGTAATGTTTTTTGCTTGTTATCTTAAAACAAGGATTTTTGGACGGTATTGTTTTGAAATTTAGGAATTCTAGGGGTTGTAGTCTGGTGTTTAAAGATTGTTATTTTGATGTTTTGTAAATAATAAGAACATCGTCTAGAATATTTGGCAATAGGAAGAAGCTAGCTTGAAACGGTTTTTTTCTAATGTATTCCGAGTTTTATATAAGATTCCTGATTTAGCATTTGCACTCGTCTGGAAGCAGGAAAACTTTTACTTCTGCTCCGGCAAATACGTTTTAATGATTTACATGTTGAAAGCAAGTTCCTGCGTTAATCGGAGCCGGTAGTCCCGCTAACGTTACAAGCTTAAAGTGATTGTCACAGGTTGCCGAATGTTCGTGCATCTTTAAGGCTTTTCACTCATATCGGGTTTAAAACCGTTGAGATATTGCAGCTATCCACCTAATAGCACGAACCCTCGTACCGACGAAACACAGGTTTGAGTGCAATAAACCTGATCGGAGAGGAAAGCTTTTTGGTGCAACTCGTTCAATTTAGAAAGAAACATTCACAAAAAACTTGGATCGTAGAGCAGGACTGTCCTTGCCAACAGAGATGAACGTTCGTTTCAAAAGCTATCTAAAAATTAGGGCGAAATAAAAAAATCGTTTCGAAAGTTTTAGTGAAATCGTTGGTGAGACACCAACAATGGTTAGGGTTAGCTATAAAAGTCTTAATAAAACAGATTGTAATTTTTTTTGGAAAGCAAGTTCCTGCGTTATTCGGTGCCGGTAGTCCCGCTAACGTTGCAAGCTTAAAGTGATTGTCACAGGTTGCCGAATGTTCCTGCAACTTTAAGCTTTTCACTCATATCGGGTTTAAAACCGTTAAGATATTGCAGCTATCCACCTAATAGCACGGACCCTCATACCGACGAAACGCAGGTTTAAGTGTAATAAACCTGATCGGAGAGGAAAGCTTTTTTGTTGGAGCTCGTTCAATTTAGAAAGAAACATTCACAAAAAACTTGGATTGCAGAGCAGGACTGTCTTTGCCAAAAGAGATGAACATTCGTTTCAAAAGCTATCTAAAAATTCAGGGCGAAATAAAGTCGTTCTGAAAGTTTTAGTAAATCGTTGGTGAGATACCAACAATGGGTTAAAGTGAACGGCATTAATTTATGAGTAATCATGCAACTTTAAGCTTTTCACTCATATCGGGTTTATTACCGGGAGGAATTTGCTACTATTAACAAAAGCTAACCGCAATTGCAAATTCCTAATTTATAATTTGCCAATATTCAACTAATTCCTCAGCAATTTCGCCACGTATTTACCAATAATATCAAACTCCAGGTTGACAATACTACCCGTCTTTACATCCTGCAGATTTGTATGCTCTAACGTATAAGGGATTATCGCAACAGAGAACTGATCATCTTTTGAATCAACCACCGTTAAGCTGATGCCGTTTACGCAAATCGACCCTTTTTCCACGGTAACGTTACCCTGCGTAACATCGTATTGAAATGTATAACGCCAGCTTCCGTTTTCATCTTCAACGGAAATGCATGTCGCGGTTTGATCCACGTGGCCCTGAACGATATGTCCATCAAGACGGCCGTTCATTTGCAGGCAACGTTCAAGGTTTACCAAATCGCCTTCCTTAAGGTTGCCAAGGTTAGTTTTTTGAAGAGTTTCGTCGATAGCGGTTACTGTATGGCTTTTATCGTCCAATGCTACAACCGTTAAGCAAATTCCATTATGAGAAACCGACTGGTCGATCTTTAATTCATTCGAAATGGGAGATTCTATCGTAATGTGAAGATTGCTTTGTTCGTGTTTCAATCCGCTGACTTTACCTAAGGTTTCAATAATGCCTGTAAACATGTTCCAAAGTTATTTGTCTGCTGTTCCATTTCCAACTGTGATACCGGCGTGAGGATTTTAATGACTTTATTTAAACTAATAATCCTTTCTGTTTTTTACCCAGTCGGATGAGGTATTGCTCGAATCTGGCTGTATGAACTGTTTTCTGTGTTCATTCAGCCATTTAACTGCGATAATGGCAGCGATACGGGCCTCATCTTCATTTTCATGAACCAACAGCTCGGGCTTGAAGTATTTCTGAACAAAGTGCGTGTCAAAATCTCCGGACCGGAAGGCTTCGTGTTGCATCACAAATTTGCCGAAAGCCAGTGTTGTTGCCACGCCGGATACTGTATATTCATCAATCGCTCGAATCATACGATCAACAGCTTCCTTCCGGTCGGCGGCATAAACAATCAGTTTAGCGATCATCGGATCGTAATAAATAGGAACTTCCATACCTTCTTCAAAACCGTCATCAACCCTTATTCCCGGCCCGTTTGGTAAGCGGTAAGTACGTAATGTACCGATGTCCGGTAAAAAATTATTAGCAGGATCTTCAGCATAAACCCGTAATTCAATAGCATGTCCATTTATCCGGAGTTCTTCCTGTTTGAACCTAAGAGCTTCGCCTCTTGCTATGCGGATCTGCTCCTTTACGAGGTCAATCCCTGTTATCATTTCGGTAACTGGATGTTCGACCTGCAAACGTGTGTTCATCTCCAGGAAATAAAAATCTAAATTCTCGTCGAGGATAAATTCAACCGTGCCGGCATTTGTATAATTAACCGAACGCGCCACATCCACCGCACACTTGCCCATTCTTTCCCTGATCTCGGGCGTCAATACCGATGATGGCGCTTCTTCGATTACTTTCTGATGGCGGCGCTGTACCGAACATTCGCGTTCAAACAAATGAATGATGTTGCCATGCGAATCTCCCAAAACCTGTATTTCGATATGCCGTGGCGAGGAAACATACCGCTCGATAAACACAGAACCATCGCCGAAAGCAGAGGTTGCCTCGGAAACTGCCAGTTTCATTTGTTCATCAAAATCTTCCGCAGTATCAACGATTCTCATTCCCTTGCCTCCGCCACCGGCTGCCGCCTTAATCAAAATCGGGAAGCCAACTTCTGCCGCACGCCGCTTTGCTTCGGCAACATCAGTAATAGCGGTTTCTGTGCCAGGGACCATGGGAATATTATAGCGCATCGCCGCCGCCTTTGCAGCCAGCTTATTGCCCATAATTTCTATCGCTTCCGGTGAAGGACCAATAAAGATCAATCCGGCTTCTATTACCTTTCTTGCGAAAACCGCGTTCTCGGACAAGAAACCATAACCCGGATGAATAGCTTCGGCACCGGTTATTTTGCAAGCCTCAATAATTTTTTCGGCAACAAGGTATGATTCGTTGGAAGGTGCCGCACCAATGCAAACCGCCTCATCCGCGTAACGGACATGAAGTGACAAACGATCGGCTTCCGAATAAACGGCGACAGTTTGTATTCCCATCTCTTTCGCTGAACGCATGATCCGCAAAGCAATTTCGCCACGATTGGCAACAAGGAGTTTCTTCATAGAAACTAAAAATACTAAAATCAGCGAGATAGAACAGAAGTTCGTGATGTGTGTCCGAAATATTTGTCAACAGGACAAATACCGTTCGCCGGGTCTTAGTATTAATGCAAAAGTCTTTTCAGCGGGTTCTTTTTCTTCCTGGTAATTGCGTCATAAACTAAACCAGAAACAACCGCATATACGCCATGATGCAAAACATCAACCGAAATGTCTTTTGGCTTTTCTTCTGTTACAGGCGGGGCGACCTTCAGCGATGGAAGCATAATGAGTGACGTTCCCCAAACCGCCGCGAAATGCAGGAAAGCCGCCGGAAAACCTTTCAGCCCCATCAAGCCGATCAGTCCGCGCGCAACGCCCCAGCTCGTGCCATAGGTGAAATGAATTTCTTCATTTACCTTGCTTTTTTCTTCTTCGGAGGTAGGTTTAACATCAAGTACTTTGGAGACCGCCTTCACCGGCGTATCACTTTTTTCGCGTTTTGTGATCTGCGCTTCGATAATCTGCGAGACTGTCATTGCTACAGTGCCGGCTAACCCGGCCAGCAATCCAACACCAATGGCAGTTCCCAGGTCCGCCAGCGACGATTGTTTTTTATAGATTTTCATAGGATAGATTTTAGGAAGAACATTAGGTTCGTCTTATTGTTTAAAGCGCCTGGGTCAAATAAGACAGAAAGCTTATTTTAGCTATGCTAATCTATGCCTGTACTGATATGAAAAAATTTCTTCATCTCCTCTTTATGTTTGCCTGCACGAACTGTTTTGCACAAACCGATTCTGCACTCGTAAAATTTAACAACCCACCTTCCGTACCTCCTGCAAACGGATACTCCCAGTCGGCGGAAATTAACCTTGGAAATTGCAAAATGCTAATCATATCCGGACAAGTTGCACTCAACAGCAAAGGCGAACTCGTAGGCGCGGGAAATATGCGAAAACAAGCGGACCAGGTTTTTAAAAATATCAGATCAATTGTTGACCAGGCAGGCGGAAGCCTGAGCGACCTCGTGAAAATCAGTTTTTTTGTAACAGATCTCAGTCAGTTAAAATCGATCAGGGAAGTGAGAAATGAATACATAAATCTTAAAAATCCGCCGGCGAGCACGTTGATACAAGTCAAAAGCCTTTTTCGCGATGATTTAATGATTGAGATCGAAGCAACCGCGATTCTACCGTTAAGGAATAATCATTGATAACTTTCTTCAGTGATACAAGGAATTTATATCAACGATAAAAATTGCTTTTGTCGGTGATATAAGAGACATTTATCGACGATAGAAATTTATTCTGTTGTCGATAAAAATTAAATTAGCTTACGATTTCTTCTTAGTCTAAAGCTTTTCTGTAAGAACTACCTGCCTTATAGTTTCTGAAATTCCATAAGCTTTACGAACTTCAATTACATGTTCGCCGGCTGTAAATTTTCAGGTATACTAAAAATGATTCGTCCGCTTGTAGCGGTCGCCACGGTTTTAACCTTAATCACGCCAGTAGTATGAGTAAAAGAAGATCCCCTCCTCATCATTGTACAGATCTATTTTGAGGCCATCTCCGAGCAATTTACCAATACCGCAGGGGGTTAACCGGCTGTTGGTAGTTTGACTGCTTACATCATGAAATTCCAAAAGCGTGGGCGCAGGTTTAAATGATTTAATTTTTTCAACCGCCGCTTCGCGCATTTACTGTTCAGGAGAACTCATTTGAGTCGGTAGCTTTTATTCAAATGCCGCGAATGATCGAAAACGTCGGCAGCCCCATTAAAAACACCGTTTATTCCCGGGCGAATGTTTACCAAGGGTGATAATATCGTGTTGCCGGAAGCAACTCCGTCTGTCACAACCTCGAAAAAAATGCTCAGAGCCGCCCTCAGGTCGGTTTCCGTTATAGTAGTGCCACGTTTAACTATTTTCTTTATGACACCTTCGATATCTATAGTTTCATTGGCCGCTGTACGAGCAACATAGCCATTTGGATTTGCAGCAATTGGATTGGGTTTGAGGTAGTACTTAATGGACATGATTATAAATGTGATTTGGTTGTGGTTGATTAAGCTGGTAAGTTGAACTATCGGCGAAACTACTGCAGCAGCAACTTCAATTCTTGTTCACTTACAGTCAGCTGCCCCACCTTCGGTAAACGCCTTGTTAACTCCCGCCAATTAACATCTTTTGCATAAACCTTTTTTAACATTGCGGCAGCTTCTTTTACCCGTTTGTTATTCGCAAGAGTGATCGCATGCCAGTATTGCATTTCCAGGTTTTGGGGAAACATTTTCTCTGCGGCCGTATATTCTTCCATAGCTTTTGGCATGTTACCATTTTCCACCTGCAGGTCGCCATTGTTCATATGCTCATAAGCCCGCTGGAGTTTTAGCAAACGGCCAAGTTCTCCAATGGGATCAACATTATCGTCCACTCTTAAATCGACAAGCTTATCGTTCCAGCTTTCTTTTACCAGTGCGCCCGAAACCACGATCATTGCAGCCGACTGTTTCCCGCGGATATCGCCGCCTGCTTTTTGAGCAGCGATTAAACAGGCAAGAACTCTTTCAGCAAGCGGCAGCTTATCGTTTAAAGAGAAAGCGTTTTCCATTGCCGCGCAAACTTTGTCCGTTAACATCATGTTCGATTGAACGGAATAATTTGCGCCATGCCTGTCGTTCGCAAAGTCGATGCACTTGCTGCCAGTGTGTACTGCGGTCTGTCCGGAAGTATTTAAAAATGCTACCTGGCGTACATCACGGCCTTCATCTTTCTTCAATAATTCCGTTACAGCTTCTTCAGGTGTTTTTCCCTGTTCCATAAGCTCCAACCCAAGCGGCCCGTAGGATTTATTCACGAAAGATTGAGTTGCCACCACTCCTACTCCTGATCTTCCCCAGATAACAGATGTCCCTACACTGAACCAATGACTTTGAACGGCTGCCGCCATCTCGCCGGTGGACGGATCGCGTGCGACGATAGAGAACGTATGTGCGAGCGGCTCGGTAGTTTTATAGACCTGTCCGGCAGCAATGTTTGAAAATAAAATAAGGAGAATTAACAGTTTTTTCATGACCGAATACTTAATTATAAAATTACCTATGATAGTCGTTACTCGACATTATATCAACAGGTAGTTTAAATTTCCCAAAATTTACACATTATTAAAACTCGATTGCCCTGCAGATAAACTTAAGTTAATTTTAAATAAATTTTTTTCATTGAGTTATGAATTACGTAAAAATTAACCGCGAGCCAACCATTAAGTTAATGAGTTTGCTCTATGTATTCGCTTCATGTTTTGTTTTTTTTACCGGCTGTTCAAAGGATGAGTCGCTGACTACAACAACGGACGAATCATCTTTAGCTGCCACACAGTCAAAGAACAGTATCACAACGTCGTCAACAGATGTTCTGAAGCCAATTTATTATTTCCCGTTAACTAACAATTTGGTTGATTCAGTAAGTGGGATAGATCATGCAAATACTGTGTATACGCCAAATGGCAAATTTACCTATGGCATTACCGGACAGCCTCTAACCGCCATGTATTTTACTAAAGGCGGCTTTAATTATGATATCGGAATGGCCAATTCAATTAACAACGTTGGCACATTATCTTTTTGGATGTATGCTGATACCATCAAGGATTCACCACTTTTTCATGCCCAGCAGTATTGGTATGGAGTTGTTTATAGTATACGTTTGCAAAATGATGGCTCCATCAAAGCATTTTCCTCAAGATGTTTTGTTGACTCTATAGCTACTCCCGGGGAATTTAATGTAATAACAGGTCCGGTAATAAAAACAAAAAGGTGGTACCACATTATTATACGATGGGACGACAATTACTATGCACCTGGCCAGGGACTGGTTCACCTCTTTGTTAATAATACGCTGTTAGGTATTGACAAATACAAATTTAAACCATCGATATGGGAAGGTTTAGAAGACAATGAATATGCTATCGGCCTTCAGAAAAACTGGCGTGGCAATCATGATTTTGATTACCAATTTTTTAACGGCCGATTGGATGAGATCAAGTTTTATCGAAAATTTGTTAAAAAAGAAGATTTTTCAAGACTTTAATATTAAACGCCCGCTTAGCCGGGCGTTTTTATTTGATAAAGATCCGTTATATTAAAGTCCTGGTATCATCAATTGTGGAAATCGCGTAACTTATTAAAGCGTTTTACCGCTTATCGACATTTCCGGTTATGTGTACTCAGAATATCCCTATTTATAAATTAAAATATATTTTCAAACCTTCTGCAAAAGGTGAATTCGTTTATAAATCGTTTAATTCTGAAGCCGCTGCTACCCTTACCGTTAATTGAGAATAAATTTAATCCGGTTTTAACAACATTCCCATGAAACTATTAATTATCCTTTGTCTTGTAACCTTCGGTTTAACTTCGCTTGCTCAGTCAACCAATCTCAAATATGATAAAGCTCTCGCAGATTCACTTGGCGCCGACGAGTATGGCATGAAGATGTACACGCTCGTGATATTGAAAACCGGACCGGCTGAGATCAGCAAAAAAGAAATTGTCGACAGCCTGTTTCGCGGGCATATGGCAAATATCGGCAGGTTGGTAGCTAACGGAAAAATGATCGTTGCCGGTCCTCTTGGCAAGAACGACAAAAATTATCGCGGCATATTTATATTAAACAGCGAAACAACCGAAGAAGCTAAGGCCTTGCTGTCCACCGATCCAGCCGTAAAAGCAAAACTTCTTGAAGCCGAAATTTTTCCATGGTATGGCTCGGCGGCTTTACCATTGTATTTGCCTTTTCACGATAAAGTATCAAAAACGAAAATGTAAAATTACCCGTTAAGCTCTTTCATCGAAAACCATCGCATCCTGTAACAATTAATGGCCGTATTCCCGAGTTGTTCGATAAGTTTATAATTGGCAATAGCTCCCACCGCGGCTCCGATTACCGGGACTAACTGCGCCATTTTTGCAAGATCAATATAATCCCGATATTCTTGCTGAAACGTACGCCAATCGAACTGGTCAACATCTGCAGGCAGGGAAGCAGCATAAGTTTCCCAATTTTCGATATGCTGTTTATAAATCTCTATCCTCCGCTGCTGACTGCAAAATGCAAGCTGAAAAACATAAAGAATGTAAAGCCTTTCCTTATAATCTTTTACGTCGCAACCTGCAAAAGCAGCGATATCAAAAAGCAGCTTTATTTTAATTCCTATAAGAATCGGGAAATCTGCCAGTCCTAGCAATATCCCACCCGCGCCGGTAACAGCTCCTTCAACGGTCGCCGTTCTTTGGTAGAAATTAATTTGATCTTTAATATATGCTTCCGAGATTTGGAGCGACTCAGTTTTTGCCGTTTTAAATGTAGTGTATTTGGCTCCGTACAGCACCGCTTTTGTCATCTTTTCGATGGTTAAGGTAATCGCCTTGTGCACCTTCTCAGGAATCAGATTATTTATTTTTGTCTGCAAACCTTTAGCCGCACGGTTAAATAACGACGGCCGTTTTTCCATTTTTGCTTGCCAGCGCTTCAATTCTTCAAAAGCTTGTTCTTCGTAAGCAGTCATTTTGTAAATATACATTGGATGCTGTGATGTTTAGTTTGTCACGAACACCATAGAGTTATCGAAACGTTTTTTATATATTGTAATACAGGCTTTAATAAGCATGGAAATATTAACAGCAGAAAGTTTTTACAATAAACTCGTCGCCCTTCAACAAGAAAAAGAACTTGAAAATGTCCGGCGATTTTATCGCGATCCCAATCGAGAAAATAAATTTATCGGCGTTCGCATGGCCGATATCTTCGCTTTGGCAAAAGAATTTAAACTGATGCCAATCGAAGAAATCGAAAAACTGTTATTAAGCGATTACTACGAAGCGAGGATGGGCGCTGTGAGCATCATGGATTTCCAGGCAAGAAGTAAAACCATTTCGGCCGCTCAAAAAAAACAATTGTTTGATCTTTATATCTCCCGGCACGAGCGAATAAATAACTGGGATTTGGTAGACCGGAGCGCTCCCTACGTTGTAGGTGGTTACCTGGATGATAAGCCTCGCGACATACTTTATCGGCTGGCAAATTCGGAAAATGTATGGGAACGCAGAACGGCCATTGTAAGTACCTATTATTTTATCCGTCAAAACCAGCTGGAAGACACGTTCAGGATTGCGGAATTATTGATCCATGACGAACACGACCTGATTCAGAAAGCAGTTGGCAGCTGGCTCAGAGAAGCTGGAAAACATAACAAACAAAAACTATTAAGCTTTTTAAACTCGTACCATCAAGATATGGCTCGTATAACTCTTCGTTACGCGATAGAAAATCTTGACGACACTCAGAAATCTCATTATCTCAGAGCCAGCGCTAGCTGATCAGTTTCTTAATAATTTCAATACCTTCCGCTACCCTGGAAAAATCACTTTCACCGCCCAAGGCAATACGAATCGCTCCTTCATAAACAGGCGTATCTGCCGAAAATCCCACTGAAGGAACTATTAACACGCCCTCTTTCTCCAATCGACTATTTAATTCTGATGACTTAATCTGATCCGGAAGCTTTAACCAAACATGCCAGCCGTTCTTATGGCCGGAGAAGTTATATCCGTTTAAAAGCGTTTTCACGGAAGCTTGCCGCTCCGCGCCGCCAATTTGCTTTTCGCGGATCACGCGGCTCATCTGTCCCGACTCGATGAGGTTGTTGAGAACGTTGGAAAGCAGCGGAGACGAATTACTTGACGTTAGCCTAAGTGTGTCGGTTACCTGCTGAGAATAATTTTCCGGTGCCAGTAAATAGCTCGTTTTTATACCCTGTGCGTATGGTTTCGAAAAGCTATAAACATAAAAACTCCGTTCCGGTGCCAGATGAAAAAAGTTCGGAAGCAATTGATCTTCAAGGAATCCGTATGCATCATCCTCAATGATTATCAGGTTGTTTTCTCTCGCAATAGACACGATCTCCCGGCGGCGTTCGATGGGTAAAACCGTTCCCAGCGGATTGCTTACCGTAGCCATTGTAAATAAGGCATCTATGTTATTTGAGAGGCAGATTTCGCTGAGTGAAGCCGGAATCAGGCCGAACTCATCAACTTTACATGGAACAAGCTTGAGATTTAGCAGTGCAGCCGCTGATTTGAAATTTGAGTAAGTAAATTCTTCAACCGCGATTGTTTTATTCTGAAGCTTTGCCGCCAAAATAGCGACTATACATGCATGATGTCCTCCTCCACCTAAATACACGTCGTCCGGGTTAACCGGAAAACCTGGCTGTGAAAGCCATTTCGCCCCAACTTCTTTGTCGCGGTAGCTGCCACCAGTTGGGTCGGTACTTAGCAGCTGTAACGGATTTCCCAGCGTTTCTTTCAGTAACTCCTGAAATTCCGCATTTTGGTTTTCCAGGATCGGGTAGTTGAAACGCAGGTCGATTGGCTTAAGCATATTTCAGGATCTGTTTATTTCTCTTTGTAAAGAACAAAATGAAAGCGCATAGCGGTTTTCACAGGCTGCTGGCCAATTTTTAATGGCTTCCAAAACTTTGAGGAACGCTGAACTATTTTGGTGATCATTTCATTAATTTTAGCATTAAACCCCTGTAAAACCGCGACGTTGCTAACCCCATCCTTTGACACGTCAAATTCGATGATCATTTCGTCTGAAACAACGCCCGGCTGCAAAAAGCGATAACCATGAAAGGCCGATGCAATGAAATTACCAAATGCCAATGATTCGTTGTCGGCGAACAGCGGCCTGGGGATAAGGAATGGCTGGGTGTTATTTACCCGGTACATGGCAAACGAAGTCGGGTAATCCGCTTTTTCATTGATTTTGCCATATTTTAAAATGATCGTACCATTATCAATTACATCGTCTGTGCTAAACTTTAAAAATTGTGCCTGGTTAACGAAATGAAAGTTGACCAGTTCGTTTTTCATATTCAGTGTACTTAAAATCAAGCTGTCTTTTGAGGCCGATTTAACGAGATATCTTTGTGATCCATACACGTACGGATCAATAACATCGACACTATATAAATCAAAGAGCGTCATGAATTCAAAACCTTCGTCAAAGGGAGCTTGTGAAATAAATACTGTATCCTGCACAAAGCTGAGCTGAAGGAAATCAATTGATTCTCCGAACCTGCCGGAGGCCGCTTTTCCAAGTGTATCCGTAATGCCGGTACAAACCCAATCGCCCTGCACTTTCTCTTGCAGCGTTTGAGCTTGGCCAGTCATAATGCCACAGAATAAAAAGAGCAACAGTTTTTTCATTGGTAGAAATTTAGCGGACTAAACGAAATAACTATTTTTTGATATTATTCCAAAGCTGTTTTAGATCATTATTTTCCGTGTAGTTTTTTTGCTTTGAAGCAGCATCCGCCGCGTTCTTAATTCTTTCCTTTGTCAGCGGGTGTGTACTTAAAAATTTGAAATACTGAACTTGTCCCTCGTTGCTTAATCTTTTGAACAGCCATTCAACTCCATGCTGATTAATCCGGTTGTTTTGAAGTGTCCTGAGCGCTTCATTATCTGCTTCCTGTTCCAGGCTTCTTGAGAAACTCAGATTGTTAAGGGTATTTGCATTATCAATCAACACTGACATAATTCCGTTGACATCGTTAAAAATCAAGGAAATAAAAATATACCCGGAAAGATTCCTGCCAATAGCCCGAAGTGAATGTTTATTGGTAACATGGGCAGTTTCATGAGCTAGTAATGCCGCCAGTTCCTCGTACTTGTTCATTTTTTCAAGGATACCTGTAAAAACGACAATCCGTCCGCCGGGCATAGCAAATGCGTTTACCTGACTACTCTCAACCACCGTAACCCTGATTGGATAATCGGTGCCAAAATTCATCTTCTTTACAAAGCTGTTGATCAATCTAGTTTGCTTCGAATTAATAATTCTTCCTGAAATATAACTTTCGTACATTCTGTCGCCTAAGCTAATTTCAGTTCCCTGAGGTATCTTTGTAATAAAAAAGCCGACGATCCCCGGTAGGATCCACAAGTAAGCGGCGCTCAATAAAACCACCAGGATAACAGAAGCGATGATCAGATTTCTCCAGCCTTTAATTTGCTGTTCGCTATTAATAGTCCTTAAAAAAGCAGCCTGTGGATATTGCTGTTTCAACTCCTCAAACAAACTACCGTCATTACATTCTAATAGTTGTTGAGGAAACTCGCCGTATCTGAAAATGAGTGTATTACCTATGTGTTCAAAGGATTTAATTTGACTGATGTGCCATTCCAATTGGAACAGCACATCAGAGTACTCATAGTCAATAAGCCAGGTTTCGGGCCTGAAAGTAACTTCGGCGGTATGCGGAACGGACGACAGACCATCGTAAAAAATAATCTTTCGTGAGTCCATCACTAAACTATTCCTATATCAAGCATATCAACAAGATCATCACCGGTCGCATCTTTATAATCTTCCTCGGTTTGCGACAATGTGTTGAAATCGACGTCCCCCATCAGGTAAACGTTATTGAAAACATACCTGAGCGTACGAACAACTACCCATGGCGTTCCAAGTCCGAACGTAAAAATTATGATGACCAGGTTAAGTGCAAAAAGCCTGAAGTAATTTCCGCCGGTTGCCACTGAGCGAAGTTCAAGCCGCTTTCCATCCTGTTCAAGTTCAATGTTTTCAACGTAAAAGTTAAATAAGTCTTTTGCGAACCAGATGAATAAATTCCGAAAGTAACGATAGTCAGCAGCGTACCGATGATTAACAATACAAAATAATCTGTTCCTGAGCCGCTGTAACCGAATTTAATATTACCAAAGCGAATATTGCTGATGATATATCGACGTAACTTAATTGTAAACCATGGAGAATAAATTCCAATCGTGATAAAAGTTAAAAAAGCACCGCCTAAAAAAAGCAATACCAGTTCTTTAAGATCGCCCCGATAGCCAAAATGGATACCACGCCATGACGACCTCGAAAGTCGATATCTCATGGAACCGTGTACAGCAATCGGAACCAGCGCGATGAATAAAATGTATGTAACCATAATTCCGGTCACTTTTACTACCGGATTACTGTTCAAACTGAACGTGATAAAAAGCCCGTAAAGAACAATGAATATTCCCACAGCTTTTAAAAAGCCTTTGAACATTTCCCTGCCCGTGCCATGGAATTTGAAGCGGCTTCCATCCAGCCAGGTATTTTCATACAGATACTTTAGCTTTTTCGCTTTCGCCCAGGGATAGTAAAATCCGAAGGTAATGATCATTAAAATTGCGTTGAGAAGATAGATACCGAAAAAATCGGCTCCGTCGCCACGGAACTCGGCCCGTGTGAACTTAGGTTCTTGATTTTCCATTTCTAATGTGATAAAGTTGGTTTGACCAAGGTATTATATTTTAAATTATAATTAAATACCTTCACGTAGAAAAATTTTCCGATATGATAAAAGACGTTAATATCCTTAAAACCGAAATTCTTTCCGACAACTGGTATGTACTAAGAAAACTTACCTATGAGTATCTAAGAAAAGATGGAAAACACATAGTACAAACCCGGGAGACTTACGACCGGGGAAATGGCGCAACGATCTTACTTTATAACCTGGAACAAAAAACGGTGATACTAACAAGGCAATTTCGTTTGCCGACATTTGTAAACGGCAATGAAACCGGGATGCTGATCGAAGCTTGCGCGGGCTTGCTCGATAAGGATAATCCGGAAGACTGCATTCGGCGAGAAACAGAAGAGGAAACCGGCTATCGGATAAACCATGTTCAGAAGATCTTTGAAGCATATATGTCTCCCGGATCCGTTACTGAGCTGCTTTACTTCTTTATTGCCGAATATTCAAAGTTGATGAAAGTAACCGATGGCGGCGGAGTTGAGCATGAAGAAGAAAACATTGAAGTGCTCGAATTGCCGTTTGATAAAGCTCTTTCAATGATCAGATCGAATGAAATTAAAGATGGCAAAACGATTATGCTGTTACAGCACCTGCGATTAAACGAGCTGTTATAAAACCTTTAATTCCAAAATTCCTTCATCCATTTATCCGAAACAGCCCTTGCTTTTTCGGGATTATCGACGACTAAAATCAACTGGTTAGCATGATCACTGTATTGAACAAGGATGTTAACATTCTCGTCAGCAAGCCGCCGGCAAAACAATCCAAGCTGCCCCGGCAGGTCTTGCCGTAATTTCTGAATGATCACTTCGTTTATCGCCAAAACGTCAAAGCCTGCATCTCCCAATACCTTCCTGGCCTTTTCAGGCTCCATTATCAAAAAATGCGCGGTAGATTTTTCATTACCGGCAAACACGCCGCCTCCCTCCAGGCTGATATTATTTGTTCCCAGTATTTCGCCCATTAATGCCAGTGAACCTGGTCTGTTTTCCAATACAATTTCAATGTCGTACATCTTAAATCAATTTATCGTGAACCGCTTTACTATCTGATGGAGCTTCGGTGCGCCGTTCCATACTATAATCACGCTGAACCAATGCCACCCTGATCCGGTAATCCTTAAATACGTTATCTCGTCCTGCTTTTTGAGCTTGCCTGTGCAATTCCAGATTCCTCCATTGAACAACGCTTTTTTCATCTTCCCAGAATGAGAGAGATAAAACTTTCTTTTGATCCGACATGCTTTGAAATCGTTCGACTGAAATGAATCCGGGAACAAAGCTTAACTGCGGTTTTAGTATTTCTGCCAGCTCTAAATAGTTATTCCATTTATCTTCAAATGGAGTAGCTTCAAAAATTACTGCTATCATCTATTTTAATTTGTTCAAAATAACTGCATCGGGTACCTTTATACTTCATTTGAAATTGAAATATGATTGCTGAGGAAAGTTTTTTAAAAATCGCTGGAATTATTGGTGAGCCGAATCGGGCGGGAATTCTGTGGGCTTTACTTGATGGAAGATCGTACACGGCCGGCGAACTGGCGCTGACCACCGGAATGTCAGTCTCGGGAGCCAGCAATCATCTATCAAAGCTGCTTGAATACGATTTGATAAAGGTTGAATCACAGGGACGGCATCGTTATTTTTCATTTTCAAGGCCGGAGGTTGCGTACGCAATCGAATCACTGGCAAATTTGCTAGAGCGCCCGGCAAAGAGAACAAGTTCTCAAACAGCAAACGGCGTAAAATTTTGCAGAAGTTGTTACGACCATTTAGCCGGTTACGTAGGAGTCAAACTCACTGAGGCTTTTGAAGATAACTTGTTGATTATGAAAAATGGGGCTGCATACTCGGTAACTCCGGAAGGCTGGAATTGGTTATCAGGATTGAATATTAACGAAAGAGAGTTTATGGATATCCGGCGGCCGTTGACACGTCAGTGCCTCGACTGGAGTGAGCGTCGGCCTCATCTCGCCGGAAAATTGGGCGCTGTATTGCTGGAAAAAATGTTAGAGAAGAACTGGTTTAAACGAATACAATTTTCACGTGAATTGCTTGTCACCTCAAAAGGGAAGCAGGAAATATACAACCGGCTGGGAATTGCCATATAAGCAACGGAACCTTATTCGTTTATCGCTTTCCAAAGCATGTCTTTTAACTCGGTCAATCCTTTTTGAGCTACCGATGATATAAAAACATATGGAATGGCAGGCAAATCTTTCTTCATCTCGGCGGTAAGTTCCTCGTCGAGCATATCGGATTTGGTGATCGCCAGCACTTTGGGCTTGTGCATAAGCTCTGGATTGTATTCCTGTAATTCTCTGAGAAGAATGGCAAACTCTTCGTTTACACTACGACTCGTGTCGGCCGGAATCATAAACAGCAATACTGAGTTACGTTCAATATGTCTGAGGAAACGGAAGCCTAATCCTTTACCTTTTGAAGCACCTTCAATGATTCCGGGAATATCAGCCATGACAAACGAGCGACTATCGCGGTAGGAAACAATACCCAGATTAGGCACCAGGGTAGTGAATGGATAATCAGCGATTTCGGGCTTAGCGGCTGATACAACAGAGAGCAAGGTTGACTTTCCGGCGTTTGGAAACCCTACCAGGCCCACATCGGCTAATACTTTTAATTCCAGTATCATCCATTCTTCCTTACCCGGTTCGCCGGGTTGCGAAAAACGCGGTGTCTGGAGTGTTGGTGTTTTGAAGTGCCAGTTGCCCAATCCGCCACGGCCGCCTGCGGTAAGAATCTTAGTTTCGCCGTCTTTTGTAATTTCAAACAATACTTCGCCGGTTTCAGCATCTTTTGCGATAGTCCCCAGCGGAACTTCGAGGATATCATCTTTACCGTTGCGTCCGGATTTAAGTCCGCTACCGCCCGGCTCGCCGTTTTCGGCGATAACATGCTTACGATATTTCAAATGCAACAGCGTCCAAACGTTGGTGCTTCCACGCAAAACGATATGTCCGCCACGGCCGCCGTCGCCGCCATCAGGTCCGCCCATCGATGTATGCTTATCTCTATGTAAATGCGCAGAACCTGCCCCTCCATGTCCGGACCGACAGCAAATCTTCACATAATCAACAAAATTGGAACCCTGAGACATATCTTATTATTTGAAACAAAAAACGCCGCCATTACGCGACGTCACGGCAAAAATTACCTTGTCGGATTACAGTGTGCTAACGACCCCTGTAATACCTTTAAAAATATCTTCTATCGAGCCAATACCTTGTATACTTGAGTATTTGCCCTGCGATTTATAAAAATTAGCCACCGGCGCTGTTTTCGAATTGTACTCGTTAATACGTTTGCGAATCACTTCGGGATTTGCGTCATCCGGCCGGCCGGAATCTTTCCCTCTCAATAGCAAGCGCCTTTCCAGTTCTTCATCGGTAACTTCAAGCGCAATCATACCGGATATCGAAGCTCCTTTTGACTCGAGCAAAGCATCTAATGCTTCGGCCTGAGTTACCGTTCTTGGAAATCCATCAAAAATAAACCCTTTCGCATCTTTATTGGCGTCAAGCTTATTGCTTATCATGCCAATTACTACTTCATCCGGAACGAGTACGCCCTGATCCATCAGCTTTTTTGCTTCAAGTCCCAGTTCTGTGCCATTTGAAATTTCGCTTCTGAGAAGATCTCCTGTCGAGAGGTGAATCAGCTGATATTTATCGATCAGCTTCTGAGATTGTGTTCCTTTACCGGCGCCCGGAGGACCAAACAAAACTAAGTTTAGCATTTAGTATCGTTTTAAAATTTAAAAAGCCTTTCCGGTTTTAAGGGCGAAAAGGCTTTGTTAATTGTGCACCCGAAGAGAGTCGAACTCCTAACCTTCTGATCCGTAGTCAGATGCTCTATCCAATTAAGCTACGGGTGCCTCCGAATTGGATTGCAAAGATAGAACTTGTTTCTAAAAGTTCTAAAAAAATTTAAAAAAACCTTCCAGCCGATTCTATACCAGCCCTTTAGATTACCTGACTATTTCTTTTATTTTCTCGAAATCGGGCAAATCTCCCGCATTTTCAAGAACTTCTGCGTAAATAACGTTCAGATCTTCATCAATTACAAAAGCCGCACGCTTTGATACTCCTTTTAATCCGAAAACAAACTCATCGTAAATAGCGCCATATGCTGCGGATACTTCTTTGTTAAAATCCGACAACAATGGGAATTGATAAGCATTTTCTTCTTTGAACTTTGCCAGTGTGAATGGTGAATCCACCGATATTCCAATGATCTGCGCACCTAATTCATCGTAATATCCAAAAGTATCGCGCATAGTACAAAGCTGCGTAGTACAAACGCCCGTAAACGCCATCGGAAAAAAGTGGATAATCAACTTCTTGCCTGCATAATCATTTAAAGAAACTTCTTTTAACTCGGAACTGTACAATTTAAAGCCGGGCGCTTTTGAGCCTGTTGTTAATGACATATATGTTTATTTATAATTTTAATTTATAATATCTGAATTCTTTAAAGAGAGCAATTGTTGCTCAACTACCTCCAGCCCTTCTTCAAAACTATGTGGCCGGTAATTAAGCTGATCAATAGCTTTGTCGAGAATAAACCCGGTACGGGCTGGCCTTTTAGCCTCCTGATTCAACGTTTCGGAAGATACAGGCGTAATTAATGATTTATCCAGATTCCAATAATCAGCAACGGCATAAACGATCTCTACAATACTCATGGAATCTTTCCCGGAAACATTATAAAGGCCGGTTATTCCGTTTTGAGCGGCATAAAGACATGCATTGGCCAGATCCTCAGCTAAAGTAGGCATACGCCACTGATCGTTAACTACCTTAATCGACCTGCCATCCTCGAGAGATGATTTGGCCCACAACACGATATTTGTCCGGCTCATATCCGGAACTATCCCGTAGACAAGGATAGTGCGAATTATGGTCCATTGGCATGACGAAGCTTTGAGGATTTCTTCGGCTTCAAATTTCGACTGGCCGTAATAACTTAACGGATTGGCATCTGCGTCTTCGTCGTATGGCCCGTTTTGTCCATCGAATACAAAATCAGTAGAAAGATGAATGAGGTGTATGTTCAGGTTTTCGCAGATACTAACGAGAGATTCAACCGCGTTGATATTCAACTTCCGGCATTGTTCTTTATCACTTTCGGCCTTATCAACGTTGGTTACCGCAGCGGTATTAATAATTACGTCGGGGTTTAGGTCTTCTATGACTGATTTGAGTTGCTTATCATCGGAGATGTCGAGCTCGCAATATGAGTAGCCGGTTTTCACAGGAAATCTATTAGCCCCTTTTGAAGTAGCCAGTAATTCAAAATCCTGAGTCTTAAGAATGTGCTCGGTGATTTTTTGTCCCAGCAAGCCGTTACTGCCTGTAACGAGAACTTTTTTCATGCCCAAAAATAGAAGAATATTACTGAACCAGACATGGCCGGACGGCTATTTGCTATCTATGCTGACGTTCGTGAATATAATCATCAACGTTAACCAATATAACGATGATAAGGATCACGAAGGCGCACCATGCCAGTGGCTGCGTAAAGAAATAATTTGCGAACTTCGACTGGTTGTTAAACCATGCAATACATAGCGTGGATACTACGAGAATTATACATAATGCCGGAACCCTGCTTCGCTTTAGTAGATTGACTGGAATTTTCATGCCGCTCACTTATTCTTGTCACCGGTTTAACACTAAATCAAAACGCTGGTTTTTAAAAATTTATTTTTGTGTAAAACAGATATGATCTGAGAAAATTTATACAAATAAATTCCATGTTTTTTTCTATGTCATAAGCTGTTTATAATTAGTTTAAAAAGGTGTTTGAAATAAGTTAATAAAACGTATTTTTGCAGACCCAAAATGGGCCTGGTTTAAAGGCCATAAATTATTGATTTATAAAAATTTTATAAACCCATATGCCAAACATTGGAAAAATAGCCCAGATCATCGGTCCGGTAGTTGACGTAAGCTTCGCTGATGATGCACACTTACCTAAGATTTATGATGCGTTAGAGATTGAAAAAGAAAACGGTCAGAAAATCATCCTTGAAGTACAGCAACATTTAGGAGAAGACCGCGTTCGTGCGATTGCAATGGACTCAACTGACGGATTGGTTCGCGGATTAAAGGTTACAGATCTTGGAAGCCCGATCAAAATGCCGATCGGCGATGATATTAAGGGACGTGTATTCAATGTTATTGGCGATGCCATTGATGGTATCGAAAATCTGGACAGAACTTCCGGCCGCCCAATTCACAACACACCTCCAAGATTTGAAGATTTATCCACTGAAACAGAAGTTCTGTTTACAGGTATCAAAGTAATCGACTTGCTTGAACCTTACGCAAAAGGTGGTAAGATTGGTTTATTTGGAGGTGCTGGCGTTGGTAAAACAGTATTAATCCAGGAATTGATCAACAACATCGCAAAGGGACACGGTGGTTTATCTGTGTTTGCGGGTGTTGGTGAGCGTACACGTGAAGGAAACGATTTACTTCGTGAGATGCTTGAATCAGGCATTATCAAATATGGTGAAGAATTCATGCACGGCATGGAAAAAGGCGAATGGAATCTTTCCAAAGTTGACAAAGATCAATTGAAAGAATCTAAAGCAACTTTCGTATTCGGACAAATGAACGAGCCTCCCGGTGCGCGTGCACGTGTTGCATTATCGGGTTTAACGATTGCGGAATATTTCCGTGACGGCGATGAAGATGGACAGGGAAAAGACATCCTTTTCTTCATCGACAACATCTTCCGTTTCACACAGGCAGGTTCTGAAGTATCCGCTCTTTTAGGCCGTATGCCTTCAGCGGTAGGTTACCAGCCAACCCTTGCTACTGAAATGGGTATGATGCAGGAACGTATTACTTCAACAAAACGTGGTTCAATTACATCTGTTCAGGCCGTTTATGTACCTGCGGATGACTTGACTGACCCTGCACCAGCGACAACATTTGCTCACCTTGATGCAACAACGGTACTTTCGCGTAAGATTGCTGAACTTGGTATTTATCCTGCGGTGGATCCTCTGGATTCTACTTCACGAATCTTAAATGCAGCAACTTTAGGCGATGAGCATTATAATACTGCACAACGTGTAAAAGAAACTTTGCAGCGTTATAAAGAATTACAGGATATTATCGCGATCCTGGGTATGGATGAGCTATCTGAAGAAGATAAACTGGTTGTTTCCAGAGCTCGTCGTGTACAGCGTTTCTTATCGCAGCCGTTCCACGTAGCAGAACAGTTTACAGGCCTTGCAGGTGTACTGGTTGATATCAAAGATACCATCAAAGGATTCAACATGATCATGGATGGCGAAGTGGATGAATATCCTGAAGCTTCTTTCAATCTTGTTGGAACTATTGAAGACGCCATTGCAAAAGGGAAAAAGTTATTAGCTGAAGCAAATAGTTAGATTTGAATACAGAGATATGAGCTATGAGAACGAGAGGCATTTGTCTCGAATTTCATATCTCAAATCTCACATCTGAATAACATGACATTAGAGATATTAACACCAGACAAAACTGTTTATGAAGGAGAAGTTATCTCGGTAACTGTTCCTGGAACATCTGGTTCATTTGAAGTTTTGAAAAACCACGCTCCTATTATTTCTACATTAGAAGACGGGAACGTTATAATCCGCACTTCAGCAAAAGATGAGCAGGTAATGTATATAAAAGGTGGTGTGATTGAAGCTTATCATAACAAAGTGGTAGTTCTTGCCGAAGGTTTAGGTTAAGCGATAAAATAAGATTAAAAAATGCCGGTTTGGAAATCCTGAACCGGCATTTTTTTTGCGTTTTTTTCATTTCATCCCCCGTTTTCACGCAGAAAAATCGCAATTTCCTATTGTTCAGTTAATGTTTTGAACCGTATACCGATTTCAACTTTGGTATAGCATCCAAAATATATTACATATATTAGCTTTTATAAAAGACATTTATTTGACAATTGCGCCATTCGACAGAATTTAATATCAAATTTAAAATAAATCGAAAAGCTATTGCCCAAACAGATTGAACTAACTAATTTGAAATTATTGAATGAGGCATTTGCGAGCCATGTATTATCCATGTAAGATATGTGGGGCAATATCATTACCAAACCAGTTAAAAATGAATCCGGCCCGATAAAATTATACTTATCGTCTATAGAGAAAATATATGAATCCACTGATTGATAACGAAACAACCGAAGCTGTTGAATTGAACAAATACAGCAAAGTACTAACCCAGGATCCGACGCAGCCTGCCGCCCAGGCCATGTTATATGGAATCGGCTTGACCGAGGAAGATATGGACAAAGCACAGGTAGGAATCGCCAGTATGGGTTATGACGGCAACACCTGCAATATGCACCTGAACGATCTTGCGAAGATTGTTAAGGAAGGTGTGTGGAAGGAAAATCTCGTCGGTCTGATCTTCAATACAATTGGCGTGAGTGATGGTATGAGCAACGGAACTGAAGGCATGCGCTATTCGCTTGTCAGCCGTGATGTAATCGCCGATTCAATTGAAACTGTTTGCGGAGCCCAGTATTATGATGCGGTAATCGGGTTGCCCGGGTGCGACAAAAATATGCCTGGAACGATAATGGCGATGGGCCGTTTGAATCGCCCATCGATCATGGTTTACGGTGGAACGATCAAACCTGGCCACTATAAAGGCGAAGATTTAAACATTGTGTCAGCGTTTGAGGCTTTGGGCAAAAAGATAGCCGGTACCATTAATGATATCGATTTTAAGGAAGTTGTAAAAAATGCCTGTCCGAGTGCTGGCGCATGCGGTGGCGTTTACACAGCAAATACCATGGCGGCGGCTATCGAGGCTTTGGGGATGAGCCTTCCATACTCCTCGTCAAATCCGGCATTAAGTGAAGAAAAGAAAAAAGAATGTCTGGCTGCCGGAGAAGCTATCAAACTTTTATTGGAGCGCGATATAAAGCCGTCCGACATCATGACTCGTAAAGCGTTTGAAAATGCTATTGTCACCATTATGGTTTTGGGAGGATCAACGAACGCCGTGCTGCATTTGATCGCTATGGCCAAAAGTGTCGACGTACCTTTAACACAGGATGATTTTCAAGAAATCAGCAACCGCATTCCGGTATTGGCGGATATGAAACCAAGCGGAAAGTACATGATGGAAGATCTTCATAACGTTGGCGGTGTACCATCTGTGATGAAATATTTGCTTAGAAAAGGCTGGTTGCATGGCGAATGCATTACGGTAACAGGAAAAACTATAGCCGAAAATCTGGAAAACGTTCCAGACTTTGACTTTGACGCTCAAAAAGTCATTATGCCGGCGGAAACGCCGATCAAAGCAACAGGCCATCTTAATATACTTTACGGAAATCTTGCCGAAGGCGGAAGCGTGGCCAAGATCAGCGGAAAAGAAGGCGAGCGTTTCAGCGGACCAGCACGTGTGTTTGATGGTGAGTTTGCATTAGTTGACGGGATTTTAAGCGGACGTGTTAAGCCGGGCGACGTAGTGGTTATACAAAACGTCGGTCCGAAAGGCGCGCCCGGAATGCCGGAAATGTTAAAGCCAACCTCAGCAATTTTCGGAGCTGGCCTGGGAAGTTCAGTTGCCTTAATTACCGACGGCCGTTTTAGCGGCGGAACCCACGGCTTTGTAGTTGGACACATCACTCCGGAATCTTTCGACGGCGGTTTAATCGGCCTGGTTAAAGATGATGACCCTATTGAGATTGATGCGATCAAACGCACTATTGAACTGAAAGTTTCAGACGAAGAAATCGCTGCCCGCCGTGCGGCTTGGGTTCAGCCTGAACTTCGCGTTAAAAAAGGAATACTTTATAAATATGCGAAACAAGTAACCACAGCTGCCGAAGGTTGCGTTACGGATGCTTAAATAGAAATAATAAAGGAAGATAGGAAACGGAGAATAGTTAATAGACAGCAGGTAGCAGATTGAAACCTGACGCCAGATACCTTAAAAATAACCATACCAAACAATAAAATAATGGAAGTTGCACAACAGGAAAAAGCAGTAGCCGAAACAAAGAAAACTCAAAAAGTTTCAGGTTCGGTGGCATTGCTTGAAGCTTTAATTGCAGAAGGTACCGAAACGATTTTCGGTTACCCGGGAGGTGCTATCATGCCGATTTATGATGCCCTTTATGATTACAATGACAAGCTGAACCATGTCCTGGTCAGACACGAGCAGGGAGGAATTCATGCCGGGCAAGGATACGCACGCTCATCCGGTAAAGTCGGTGTAGTGTTCGCAACAAGCGGCCCTGGCGCTACTAACCTGGTTACCGGTTTGGCTGATGCTCAGATTGACAGCACTCCCCTCGTTTGTATTACCGGTCAGGTTTTTGCTCATTTGCTGGGAACTGACGCGTTCCAGGAGACAGACGTGATTAATATTACCACGCCTGTTACCAAATGGAACTACCAGGTAACCGATGCAAATGAAATTCCGGAAGTGATCGCAAAGGCTTTTTATATCGCAAAAAGCGGAAGACCAGGCCCGGTGTTGATAGATATTACAAAAAATGCGCAGATCCAGCAATTCGACTTCGCCGGATACGAGCCATGTAATCATATACGCAGCTATCGTCCGAAACCTATTATTCGTAAAGAATATATTGAACAGGCAGCTAACCTTATTAATGCCGCGAAGAAACCATTCATCATTTGGGGACAAGGCGTTATTCTGGGAAAAGCGGAGCAGGAATTTAAGGCGTTAGTTGAAAAGAGCGGAATCCCTGCGGCCTGGACTATTATGGGAGCCGGTGCAATTTCTACTGAACATCCACTTAACGTGGGAATGCTGGGAATGCACGGAAATTACGGGCCAAACGTTTTAACCAATGAATGCGATGTGCTAATCGCTATTGGAATGCGCTTCGACGACCGTGTTACAGGCAGACTGGACAAATATGCGAAACAGGCAAAAGTTGTTCACCTCGATATTGATCCGGCCGAAATTGATAAAAACGTTCACACGGAAGTTCCGGTTTGGGGAGATTGCAAAGAGACTATTCCTTTGCTTACCACGCTATTAGAACAAAAAGAGCATACATCATGGCTGGAAAGATTCCGCGATTACACCAGGCAGGAAGTTGAAGCGGTAATCAATGAGGAATTGAATCCTTCAACGGAGGAAATGACCATGGGTGAAGTTATCCGCGAATTAAACGACCTGACAGATGGCGACGGGGTTATAGTAACAGATGTCGGACAGCATCAGATGGTTGCCTGTCGTTACGCGAAATTCAATAAAACGCGAAGCAATGTTACCAGCGGTGGTTTAGGAACTATGGGTTTTGCTCTTCCGGCAGCTATTGGGGCGAAGTTTGGAACGCCCGACAGACCGGTTATAGCAATTATAGGCGACGGCGGTTTCCAAATGACGATTCAGGAATTAGGAACCATCATGCAAACGGGTGTTGATGTAAAAATCATCATCCTGAATAACCGGTTCCTCGGCATGGTTCGTCAATGGCAGGAACTTTTCAATGAACGGCGTTACTCATTTGTCGATATTCAAAGCCCCGACTTTGTTAAGGTCGCCGGCGGATATGGCATACCGGGCAAAACGGTTGGAAAACGCGATGATCTCAAATCCTCATTAAAAGAAATGATTGAAAGTAAAGGGTCTTTCCTGCTTGAGATCATGGTAACTAAAGAAAACAATGTATTCCCGATGGTTCCACAAGGTTGCAGCGTAAGCGAAATCAGGTTAAAATAGTTTAATAAACGCACAATGAGCACGTTAAATAATTCAGGCGAGCCTGATAAGAAGGAATTCACATTCACTGTTTACACCGAAAACCAAATCGGTCTGTTAAACCGGATAGCCATAATTTTTTCCAGAAGAAAAATCAATATCGACAGCTTAAACACCTCGCCTTCAGAGATTGAAAGCATCCATCGTTTTAACATTGTTATTAATGAAACTGAAGATGTTGTTCGTAAATTAGCTCGACAAATCGAGAAACAGGTTGAAGTTCTGAAGGTGTATTACAATACAAATGAAGATATTATCTGGCAGGAAATGGCACTCTATAAAGTACCTACCGACGATATTGCCGAGAAGGTTAGTGTTGAGCGCCTTCTTCGTGAAAACGGAGCCAGGGCGGTGGTAATTCGAAAAGACTATACGGTGTTCGAAACAACCGGCCACCGCGAAGAGACTGACGCGCTCATCCAGGTATTGCAGCCTTACGGGTTAATTGAATTCGTCCGCAGCGCTCGTGTAGCAATTATTAAAGATAGCGAAGGCTTCAACCGCAAATTACGTGAATTCGAGCGCCTTGAACCTGGCGAAGACGTCATTGAAAACGAATTCCTGAATAAACGGGATAAGGTCTTTACAATGTAAGCGAGTAAAGATTTAAAGACTAAGGAATTAAAGAACAACTATGGCTGACAGTTGATCCTGACAGTAACACCTAAAAAATAAACAACAAACTAATAGGCGTAAGCCAAACAACAAACCAAAAACATGGCAAAATTAAATTTCGGCGGAGTTGAAGAGAATGTGATAACCCGCGAAGAATTTCCGCTATCAAAAGCGCAGGAAGTATTAAAAAATGAAACTGTAGCAGTTATCGGTTACGGTGTGCAAGGTCCGGGCCAGGCGTTGAACCAAAAAGATAACGGTATTAATGTAATCGTTGGTCAGCGTAAAAATTCTAAAAGCTGGGATAAAGCTGTGCGCGACGGCTTTGTACCGGGCGAAACTCTTTTCGAAATCGAGGAAGCTTTGGAAAAAGGCACCATAATTTGTTACCTTTTAAGTGACGCTGCTCAGATCGCATTATGGCCAACTGTAAAGAAAAACCTTACCGCCGGTAAAGCACTATATTTCTCACATGGCTTCGGTATTACCTTTAATGAGCAAACCGGCATCATCCCTCCTGCTGACGTTGATGTATTTTTGGTTGCGCCAAAAGGATCAGGAACTTCATTGCGTCGCATGTTCTTGGAAGGACGCGGCTTAAATTCAAGCTATGCTATCTTCCAGGACGCAACCGGCCGCGCAAAGGAACGTGTTACTGCATTAGGCATTGCTGTTGGCAGCGGCTACCTGTTCGAAACTGATTTCAAAAAAGAAGTATATAGCGATTTAACTGGTGAGCGTGGTACGTTAATGGGATGTATTCAAGGTATTTTTGCTGCCCAGTACGAAGTATTGCGTTCAAAAGGCCATACTCCTTCCGAAGCATTCAACGAAACCGTTGAAGAACTAACTCAATCGTTGATGCCACTGGTTGCCGAAAACGGAATGGATTGGATGTATGCAAACTGCTCAACAACGGCGCAACGTGGTGCACTTGACTGGTGGAAGAAATTTAAAGACGCTACTAAACCTGTTTTCGAGGAATTGTATGACAGCGTAGCTACAGGCAAAGAATCACAGCGTTCAATTGATTCAAACAGCCAGACTGATTACCGTGAAAAACTTGACGCTGAATTAGCTGAACTTCGTGATAGTGAAATGTGGCAGGCCGGTAAAACTGTCCGCAGCTTACGTCCGGAAAATCAAGCCGTCGAAGCATAAAAGGAACTAATGAGAGTGACGCAAACATTGGAATAATTGTCATGTTGAGTGTAGTCGAAACATCTGTTGCCAAATAAACGGACCCTTCGACTCAGCTCACGGTGACAACAGTTTCGCGTTACTCTCATTCAAAATAAATGGCTTTAAAAATCGTATAATTTATACCAGATTTGCCGATTATAAAATTTAAAAATTCATGTTACACGATCCAAACCGCATATTCGTTTTTGACACAACGCTTCGCGATGGCGAGCAGGTGCCAGGCTCACAACTGACAACTCCTGAAAAGATAATCATTGGTGAGGCGCTGGAAGCACTGGGCGTTGATGTTATCGAAGCGGGATTCCCGATTTCCAGTCCGGGAGATTTTACCAGCGTAGTTGAGCTGTCAAAAGCAGTTCGCGAACCGATTATTTGCGCCCTTACCCGCGCCAATAAAGGCGACATTGATTGTGCCGCCGAAGCGCTGAAATATGCAAAACATCCACGCATTCATACCGGAATCGGATCATCCGATATGCACATTAAATACAAATTCAATAGTACCCGTGAGGCTATTTTGGAACGTGCCGCAGACGCCGTAAAATATGCCAAGCAATTTGTAGAGGATATTGAATTTTATGCGGAAGATGCAGGAAGAGCTGATAATGTTTATCTGGCTCAAATGATCGAAGCCGTTATTGCCGCAGGTGCAACAGTAGTTAATATCCCGGATACAAATGGGTATTGCCTGCCGGAGCAATACGGGGCCAAGATCCGTTTTCTTAAAGAAAATGTAAAAAATATTGACAAGGCCGTTATCTCGGTACATTGCCACAATGACTTAGGTTTGGCTACTGCAAACAGCATTGCAGGTTTGCAGAACGGCGCGCGCCAGGTTGAGTGTACTATCAACGGTATCGGCGAACGCGCAGGCAATACATCGCTGGAAGAAGTAGTGATGATCTTGAAAACACATCAGCTGAATCTTCATACAAACGTCAATAGCAAGCATTTATCTAAGCTAAGTCATATGGTTAGCCGGATGATGCGAATGCCTGTCCAGCCGAACAAAGCTATCGTTGGCAAAAATGCATTTGCACACAGTTCAGGCATTCACCAGGATGGTGTATTGAAACACCGTGAAAATTATGAGATCATCAATCCAGAAGATGTTGGGATTGATTCCTCAGAAATCATTTTAACCGCCCGCAGCGGACGCCACGCCTTAAAGCACCATCTTGAAAGATTGGGCTATGACAATGAGCGCATTGATCTGGACCAGGTTTATCAGAATTTCCTGGCAATGGCCGATGTTAAGAAAGAGATCAAGGATGACGATTTACTGGAATTGATGGGTGTTGAGACTGAAAATAATTTCAAAAACGGCATCAAGATCAATATGCTGCAAGTTAGCTGCGGTGATCAAAGCGCGCCTGAAGCAATTGTAAAATTAAATTACAATGGATCAGACCATGAAGGTTCGGCCACAGGCAACGGCCCGGTTAGCGCTACAATTAAAGCAATCGAAACCATACTTGGACATTCATACGAGATCAAGGAATTTAATATCCATTCGATTCATGGCGGCAGCGACGATGTAAGTAAGGTAGACATGCGGGTAATGCATAATGATCAATCGTACATGGGCTATGGTTTTAGCACGGATATCGTGAGAGCTTCTGCTAACGCGTACCTGGACGCTTTAAATAAATTTGTATAATCAGCACGAATAGTGCTTAAAATAAAAGCTATAAAAAATGAGCAAGACATTATTTGACAAGGTGTGGGACACGCATGTTGTACGGAAAATCGAGGGTGGGCCTGATGTGTTATTTATTGATCGTCATTTAATACACGAAGTTACCAGCCCCGTTGCCTTTTTGGGCTTAAAAAACAGGGGCGTAAAAGTTTTATATCCTGAACGGACATTTGCTACGGCAGATCACAATACTCCGACAATAAACCAGCATTTGCCGGTTGCTGATCCTCTTTCGGCAAACCAGTTACAGGCACTCGAAAACAACTCGAAAGAATACGGAATCAGCCACTGGGGATTAGGTCACCGTAAAAATGGCATCGTCCACGTTGTTGGTCCCGAATATGGAATTACGCAACCCGGAGCTACGATTGTATGCGGTGATTCGCACACTTCGACTCACGGAGCTTTCGGAGCTATCGCTTTTGGTATCGGAACGTCTGAGGTTGAGATGGTTCTTTCGACGCAGTGTATTATGCAGCCTAAGCCAAAAAGTATGCGTATTAACGTAACCGGAGAGCTGAATAAAGGCGTTACACCTAAAGATGTGGCACTGTTCATCATTTCAAAACTGACGACATCCGGCGCAACAGGTTATTTCGTAGAATATGCGGGCGAGGTTTTCGAGAAAATGACTATGGAAGGCCGCATGACGGTTTGT
Organism: Hufsiella arboris; assembly: GCF_009834875.1. Classification (GTDB taxonomy): domain Bacteria; phylum Bacteroidota; class Bacteroidia; order Sphingobacteriales; family Sphingobacteriaceae; genus Hufsiella_A; species Hufsiella_A arboris. The sequence goes on from NZ_WVHT01000003.1 coordinate 38,307, forward strand.
AACCTGAGTATCGAGATGGGTGCGCGCGGCGGGATGATCGCTCCGGATGAAACCACATTTAACTACGTGAGAGGACGTGAGTTTTCACCGAAAGAAGAAGCATGGGATAAAGCGATGGCATACTGGAAAACATTAAAATCTGATCCTGATGCAACATTTGATAAAGAGTTGACTTTCGACGGTTCCACTATAGAACCAATGATCACTTATGGAACCAATCCCGGAATGGGAATGGGCATCTCAAATCATATTCCCGATGCGGAAGATGTGGAAGGCGGAGTTGCTACCTACGAAAAGTCATTAGGCTATATGGGCTTCCATGAAGGTGATTCTATGATTGGCAAAAAGATCGATTATGTTTTTGTGGGAAGCTGCACTAATGGACGAATCGAAGATTTCCGCGCATTTGCTTCGCTAATTAAAGGAAAGAAAAAAGCGGACGATGTAACCGTCTGGCTGGTTCCCGGATCACACATTGTTGAATCGCAGATCAAAGAAGAAGGAATTCTGGACATTTTGACGGAAGCAGGTTTTTCGCTGCGTCAGCCAGGTTGCTCGGCATGCCTTGCAATGAACGACGATAAAGTTCCTGCCGGAAAATACGCGGTTAGCACATCCAACAGAAATTTTGAAGGACGACAAGGTCCCGGCGCACGTACGATGCTTGCCAGCCCGCTGGTTGCCGCAGCGGCAGCTATAACCGGGAAAGTAACCGATCCGCGAACCTTAATCTAATACGACGCAACGCGTTCAATTAAAAGAATAAAATGGCTTACGATAAATTCAACATATTACAAAGTACTGCGGTTCCTCTTCCTATCGAGAATGTGGATACCGATCAGATTATTCCTGCCCGCTTTCTGAAAGCTACAGAGCGTGTAGGTTTTGGCGACAATCTATTCAGAGACTGGCGTTACAATGCCGACAACACTCCAAAACAGGATTTCGTATTGAACGATTCTTTGTACAGCGGAAAGATCCTGGTGGGCGGAAAAAATTTCGGCTCCGGGTCATCACGCGAACACGCTGCCTGGGCAGTTTACGATTATGGGTTCCGTTGCGTTGTTTCGAGTTTCTTTGCGGATATATTCCGGAATAACTGTTTGAATATTGGCGTTTTGCCTGTTCAGGTTAGTCCTGAATTCCTTGAGAAAATATTCAAAGCTATTTACGATAATCCTAAAACCGAGCTGGAAGTTAATCTTCCCGAACAGCGTATAACTTTGCTTGCAAGCGGCGAATCGGAAAGCTTCGACATTAACAGCTATAAAAAAGATAATATGCTGAATGGCTTTGACGATATCGATTATCTGCAAAATATAAAAACAGAGATCCAGGAATTCGCTACTCACCTCCCACTTTAAATTAAAGATTTGCTAAATAAAGTCGATTTATGAAATATATTTCGACTTTGATCAATGTGACAAGATAGCTAACCGATTAATAGCATAAGACCTAGCCCACAATGACCAAAAGGAAAATCGAAATAATGGATACGACACTGCGCGATGGCGAACAAACATCGGGCGTATCCTTCTCTATTTCGGACAAGTTAACCATTACCCAACTGCTGATCGAAGAATTGCAGGTTGATCGTGTTGAGATCGCCTCAGCCCGTGTTTCTGAAGGCGAATTTGAGGCTGTAAAAGCGGTAATGGAATGGGCCGAGTCTAATGGCTACACTGAGAAAATCGAAGTATTGTCGTTCGTAGATAATGGCGTGTCAATCGACTGGATGGTTAACGCTGGTGTGCGTGTACAAAATCTGTTGACTAAAGGCTCGTTGAATCACCTTACCTATCAGCTAAAAAAGACCCCGGAACAACATTTTTCAGAAATTGCTCAAGTCATCAAGGTTTCTCATGACAAGAATATCGAGACAAACGTTTACCTGGAAGATTGGAGCAACGGAATGCGCAGCTCACGCGAATATGTTCTCCAATATTTAGATTTTCTGGCGACGCAGCCTATAAAAAGAGTTTTACTTCCGGATACGCTAGGCATCTTAACTCCATCAGAGACATTTGACTTTATTTCATTACTACGTTCAAAATATCCCAAGTTGCACTTTGATTTTCACGCCCACAATGACTACGACCTTGGAACGGCGAATGTTCTCGAGGCCGTTAAAGCTGGTGCCAACGGTTTACATTTAACCGTGAATGGCATGGGAGAACGTGCTGGGAATGCGCCTTTGGCCAGCGCGGTGGCTGTGATAAATGATTTTCTTCCTGAAGTTGAAATTAATTTAATAGAGTCGTCGATCTATAAAGTCAGCAAGCTGGTTGAAACCTTTTCGCGGGTAAGAATTCCGGCGAACAAGCCGATTGTTGGTGATAATGTTTTCACACAGACAGCAGGTATTCATGCCGACGGCGACAACAAAAAGAATTTATATTTTAACGATCTGTTGCCGGAACGTTTCGGCAGGAAACGTAAATATGCCTTGGGCAAAACTTCAGGAAAAGCTAACATTGAGAAAAACCTACAGGAACTTGGACTAAAACTAAACGACGACGATTTGAAACGCGTAACACAGCGTGTTATCGAATTAGGTGATAAAAAGGAAACTGTAACGCAAGAGGATTTACCTTACATCATTTCCGACGTTTTGGATAGTAAGCTTTACGAAGAAAAGGTGGTCGTGGAATCGTATGTTTTAACAAACTCGAAAGGGCTCAGACCTTCGGCTACAATTTCAGTCTGCATTGAAGGGAAGTTAATCGAGACCAACGCACAGGGTGACGGACAATTTGATGCGTTTATGAATGCGCTCAGCAAAGTATACGACGAGAAGAACTTGACTTTGCCCAAGCTGATCGACTATGCCGTAAGAATTGCGCCGGGAAGTGATTCCGACGCCTTATGCGAAACCATTATCACCTGGGAAACGGAAAATAAAACTTTTATAACTCGTGGATTGGATTCTGATCAGACAGTTTCTGCGATAAAATCTGCTCAAAAGATGCTGAATATCATATAACCAGTAAGTAAAAGGCTGCCATATGCCGAAGCAATCAATTTTAAACCTGGTTGAAGCGACACCCTGGAACGAAGCCGGGAAATGTGGGATGAGTGAGGAGTACGCGGAAAACGGGGCCGCCACAACCGATGAAAATCAGTTTTTGCTTTTCTAATTAAAGTGGTTCAACAACTTGATTTGCGATTTTTAACCATCATAACATTATTACGACGTTACATTTAAAATCTAAAAATACTCAACGATTCAAACTAAACTATAAAAATGAAACTAAATATCGCCCTTCTGGCCGGAGACGGAATAGGCCCTGAGGTAATCGATCAGGCCGTAAAAGTATCGGACGCTGTCGCTAAAAAATTCGGGCACGAGATTAATTGGACATCAGCTTTGACGGGCGCCTGCGCGATCGACGCGGTTGGCGAACCTTATCCCGACGAGACTCATGAAATCTGTATGGCTGCTGACGCCGTTTTATTTGGCGCTATCGGACACCCACGGTTTGATAACGATCCCAAAGCGACGGTTCGCCCTGAGCAGGGTTTACTGAAAATGCGCAAGAAATTGGGTTTGTACGCAAATGTACGCCCAACATTTACATTCCCTTCTTTGATTGACAATTCGCCATTAAAAAGAGAACGGATTGAAGGAACAGATCTTATTATTCTACGTGAGCTTACCGGCGGAATTTATTTCGGCGAGCGAGGCAGAAAAGATGACGGAAACACCGCTTTTGATACCTGCACCTACACGCGCGAAGAAATCCAGCGCCTGGCGAAATTAGGATTTGAAATGGCAATGACACGCGGAAAAAAACTTTGCTGTGTTGATAAAGCCAATGTTTTGGAAAGCTCACGTTTATGGCGTGAAACCGTCCAGGATATGGAAAAGGATTTCCCTGAAGTGACCGTTTCTTATGAGTTTGTGGATGCAGTTGCGATGCGTTTGGTTCAATGGCCAAGTTCATACGATGTGATTATCACCGAAAACTTGTTCGGCGATATTTTAACAGATGAAGCTTCGGTTATTTCAGGATCAATGGGATTGATGCCATCTGCTTCGGTTGGCGTTCATACATCCTTATACGAACCGATCCACGGATCATATCCTCAAGCCGCAGGAAAAGATATTGCTAACCCTTTAGCGACTGTTTTGTCTGCCGCAATGATGTTTGAAGATGCTTTTGGATTGAAAGAAGAGGCTGAAGCAATTCGTGCGGTGGTTAATAAATCGCTTGCCGAAGGAATTGTAACGGAAGATCTCGCTGGTAAAAATAAAACCTACAAAACCAGCGAAGTTGGAGATTGGCTGGCAGCACATATTTAAAAGCATAAAAAAAATAAGTTGAAACCGTTGCTGAGATGTCAGCAACGGTTTTTTATTAATAAAATATTATGATCACCGAACTTGCCACCTTATACGTTAAGCCAAATCGACAAAAACAATTTGAAACTGACTTTGAAATTGCCGGGCAATATATCAGTTCAATAGATGGCTACATTTCACACAGTTTACAAAAGTGCGTTGAACAAGACGATAAATACATTTTGCTGGTAAGTTGGCGAAGCCTCGACGATCATACGATCGGCTTTAGGAAATCCGAAGTGTACTTGAAATGGAAGGAATTGCTTCATCATTACTATGATCCGTTTCCGGTGGTAGAGCATTTTGAAACAATCATCGAAAACAAAAAGTAATTACCAAATTTGCATATGACACATTCCGAAGAGCTTAATTTCGAAGCTGCTGCCGAAAGACTTAAGAACATCGTAAAACACACCCCACTAATCCATAGTCAACGATTATCTGAAAAATATTCATGCAATGTTTATCTAAAAAGAGAAGATCTGCAAGTTGTGCGTTCGTACAAACTTCGCGGAGCTTATAACATGATCAGCACGTTGCATGCAATTGAACTTTCCAAAGGCGTCGTTTGTGCAAGCGCCGGCAACCATGCCCAGGGCTTTGCCTATTCATGCAACAAGCTTGGAGTGAAAGGTGTAATTTTTATGCCTGAGATTACGCCGCGTCAGAAAATCCGGCAAACGGAAATGTTTGGAAGCGGAAGCGTCGAAATTATTTTAGTTGGCGATACCTTTGACGACTGCCTGAAGGAAGCCTTGGCTTATACTGCGGCACATGGTATGAAGTTTATTCCGCCTTTTGATGATTATCGGATTATCGAAGGCCAGGGAACTGTTGGCGTAGAAATATTTGAAGATCTTCCGGACATCGATATTGCGATTATTCCGGTCGGCGGCGGAGGGTTATCGGCCGGTGCCGGCACTTATCTCAAACAAAAAAATAGCGCTATAGAAATTATTGGGGTTGAGCCAATGGGCGCTCCGTCAATGACCAGGGCATTACAGGAAAGGAAGCCGGTATTATTAGAAAGCATTAACCGTTTTATTGACGGCGCAGCTGTGAAGTGTGTTGGACAATTGACATATGCTATCTGCAAAGATGTGCTGGATGACATAATCCTGATTCCGGAAGGAAAAGTATGTACAACTATCCTTAAGCTGTACGATGAAGACGCCATCGTCGCCGAACCGGCAGGCGCTCTTTCCGTAGCTGCGTTAGATCTTATAAAAGATCGTTTAAAAGGCAAAAACGTAGTCTGTGTAGTGAGTGGTGGCAATAATGACATCGACCGAATGGGCGAAATCAAAGAGCTCTCCCTACTGTATGAGGGATTAAAACACTATTTCATTGTCCGTTTTCCGCAGCGCCCGGGAGCTTTGAAGCTTTTCGTAAATAATGTTCTTGGGCCAAATGATGATATTACCCGTTTTGAATTTATCAAAAAAACCGAACGCGAACGCGGGCCGGCACTGGTAGGCATCGAACTAAAATCTGCGGACGACTACGAGTCGCTTTTGCAAAGAATGCAAGAAAATCATTTCGATTGCATAGAAGTAAATCAGGATCAAACATTATTTGAGTACCTGGTTTAAACGGGATATCGGATTGGGGTTAATCGAAATCAAGGTGTCTATTGACAGCCAGATGGATCGAATCATTTATTTTGTACGTACCCGGATGGTGATTTAAAACCCTCAGGGTTACGTCCTGGTATTTCACCAATAATTCTTCACTATTGCCGAGAAAGAAAATGTCTCTTACTGTGTAAATCTTATCCAGCCAGCTTTTGGTTACTTTTATCCATTCCGGGTAAATGGCAGTCTGGCTACCTGATATCTTAATTCCGATTTTTGATGCCTCCGCAGCCGTAAGTACATTGCAATTTCCTAACAACCGGGCAGTATATAATGCTGCCGGATTTTGATACAAATCTTCCGGTTTTCCTTTTTCGATAAGCTCTCCCAAACGCATTACGATAAGTTCATCTGCAAGGGAAAGACCATCGACAGGGTCATGTGAAACCAGGATGATTGTTGTACCAAGTTCGTGCGAAATTCGCCGGAGATCAGCACGTAAATGATTTTTAAGAATAGTGTCAACCTGGCTGAACGGCTCATCCAGCAAAAGGACTTCTGGCTGAGTAATTATAGCCCTTGCTATCGCAACTCGTTGTCTTTCACCACCACTCAAGTCAGCCGCTCTTTTACCGGCAAGGTGCGTGATTCTAAAAAAATCCAGCATTTCCATCGTGCGGTCGTTCTTAAACTTCAAATCGGTATTTGGAAGCAGCGCCGCAATGTTATCATAAACTTTGGCATACAGATTAAGATCAAAATCCTGGGTAACCATTCGCATACTGTCATGCCCGGGAATAAGCTTTTCGGATGGTCCCTTAATACGTTCGCCGTTAAATTGAATCTCGCCTGAATCTGGGATCTGCAATCCGAAAAGCAATTTCAAAAAGGTGCTTTTACCACTTCCGCTTTCACCGACGATAGCTGTGATTTTTCCTTTTTCTATCGAAACCGATATGCTTTTTACACCTGAATTAATTTCGGGTGAGTATTGTTTGGTGACTTCGTTAAAGCCAATATATTTTGTAGACACGATCCAAAGATAACAAAAAAGCCCCTCCGTCGCCGGAAGAGCTAAAGCGTAGTTGACGCGAAATTTTTAAAAGCCAGCCATCAAGCCGAAAGACATATTCCTGAGTCCATCCTGCGCCGGGCTGTTCTCAAACATATCGTTGAAGTAATATTTGGCAAATAATCCCAGGCCGCCATAACCAACTCTGACAACAGCACCATATCTGAAGGTTGTATAATGATAATCGTCCTTGAATTTTTGCTTACCGTTTTCATCACTGATCTGCTTGACTTTTCCATTTAAAAGGAATCCGATTTCGGGACCAGCCACGAAACGAAACTTTCTGCCGCGGTTATCATCCCTGGTACGAAATTCGAATGCCAGCGGAATACGAACATAAGTTGATGAAAAGCGATTCTTGCTGTAGTCGATCGTGTCCTGGCGATAAGTTAAAACCGGTTCATTAGGCAATATCGTGATGTCTTCGCGAAGGCGAATGTGAACCCAGTCGATACCGCCGGCCAGGTAAATTTTAAAATTGCTGTTGAAGCGGTAGCCCATTTGCAAAACATCAAATCCAACAGTGCTTGTTTTGCCCGCACGATACGAAAGAAATTGATTTTGTGGAGACAAGGTAAAACTTCCATTATCAATCAATTTTGCATAACCAAGATCGAAACGGCTGAAAGTAATTCCGAAAGAAAAACCAGGAGCTTTGGACGGCGTGTCCTCATCTTCGTCATCATCGTCATTTCCTACGCCAACGCCTGATTCCGTATCGATTTTAATGGTTACTGATTTCTTCTTTTTGACAACAGTATCCTGTTTTACTGTAGTCGAATCCTGTGCGAAAGCTCCGGCTAAAATACAGGCGAGTATGAGTGTTAAAAATGTACGTTTCATAACTTATGTAAGGTTGATCTAGTTTTTATTTTTGCTCTTAAATTTTACAAATCCTAAATTGACGCCTGTCAGTTCTGTTCCTTCATCGTTGTTTGAGAAATGTATCAGCTTCTCCTGCCGTTTATCCACTTTCGAAACCACAAAGTTGATAATGTCTCCCATCGACCTGATTTTCCGTTTAGACTTATCAGTTTGCGCTGAATCATCTGCATCTTCTTTCAACAACGACGCTAACACCGGTTCTTCTTTTTTTATCTCCGGTGCCTCAATTTCAGGTTTTGACACGTTTTGAGTTTCCGGACTTATCTTTCGAGTCTCTGATTTCGCCACTAACGTTTCCCGTTCTACCACTCTTTGAGAATCAGGACGTGCCGGCAGCGTCGGTTTTTCATAATCCTTTTTTAGCGGTTTTTGTTTCGCGGAAGCAATAAAACTCTGCTTCGGTACATTCGCCTTGTTAGAGGCTGACTTATCTTTTATTGCTTCCTGGTTTTCGACAGATTCATTTGCAACCGCAACTTTCTCAACAGGCAACTTTTCATCCTTGACAGATGGCTTTACTGCCGGTTTTAGTCTTACTATCTTTTGAGATGTTTTTCCGTTTGGATGACAGGCAAAAAACAGACCTACCCCTAGCACGAGCACAACCGAAGCCGCAGCCATCCACCAAACAAAAAAGGTTTTCTTTTTCTTTTTTCCATCCAGCTCACCGGCGATTTTATCAAAAAGCCCTTCAGACGGTTCTATTTCAAAATCTTTAAACCTGTTCTGGAACAGTTTATCTAAATCCTTATCCTGCAGCATAATTCGATCCCTCCATTTTTAAAATTTTTTCTTTCAGTATCGCCCGTGCTCTTGATAATTGCGATTTCGACGCACCTTCAGAAATACCTAGTTTTTCGCCAATCTCTTTGTGAGAATAACCCTCCATGGCATACATGTTAAATACCAACCGGTAGCCTCCTGCCAGGCTTTGTATCAATCTCAACAGATCTCTTGTTTCTAATGTATTAATATCAAATGTCGACTGCGGAGCATCATAAACTTCGTCGATATCTACTACATTCAGCGTCCGTTGATTTTTTCTAAATACTTCGATTGCTACGTTCACCATAATTCTTCTTATCCAGCCTTCAAAAGAGCCTTCATTTCTGAATTCTGATACTTTACGAAAAACCTTAACGAAACCCATTTGCAACATATCTTCGGCTTCGTAACTGTCTTTTGCATACCGGCTGCAAACCGCCAGCATTTTGGAAGCTAGTTTCCTGTAAAGTAACTCCTGGCATTTACGCTCACCGCGTTTACAGCCTTCAAGCAACTCTTCAACCGAAATTTTATGTTCCAAATTCATGCTCTTTATTACCAAGATGCAGCTTTCATGATTTTGGTTGCATGCTGGTAAATTATTTTTTTCTAACGAGGCGAAAGTCCTGTTTATAAACAAGGAAAAGCGAAAAATAGAGGTCAGTTTTTTTCTCTATACCAAGATCGCTGGCGGTTTCAAATCTAGCATCAAGAAAGAAATGCGGCACGACCGGCTGCTGGTAAGCGTAGCGAAAAAACAAAAGCTTACGATTTTTTTGGGAATAACCCGGGTGGTTTATTTGCTGGGATTCAGACTGAAATATTGGCATCCCGTAAGGAGAGTAAAAACCGTTTGCGTTCCAGTAACTGGCTATCAAAGAACCCCACTTTGTATCGGTTCCGGCATTGAGATAAATCCCTTTTCCAGTGGAGTAAGGCAGAATTTTAGTCGGAGATAGTTCGTTAAAATAAACGAAGTAATTTTGGGTATAAACGTTCTTTACAAATCCGAATGTTTGATATTTGAGATCAAAACCTGCGGCTCCGTTAAAAAGAGTCTGTAATGGTTTTCCTACAGTATCGATTTGCCCACCCTGGTGAAAAACGGTCATTTGAACGGGAAGCGACAACCTGAACCGCTCGCTATTTAAAAGCCTGATGTCAGTGGAAATTCCGGCGTTAATTTGCTCCTGTTCGGGAGAGGGCTTATAGATCATTTTCTTCCAACGGATGAAGCCATCGAAAAACAATGAAGGCTTTGTGATTAAGAACTGTGTCCCATATTCTACCGGATCGGTAATCTTTCGTTCAACATCATACAATGGCTCGATGAAACGGTGACTAACAGTTCCTTCCAATGCGCCTGTAATAAATGCAAAATCTTTCTTTTGGTATTTGATGCTGAAAAGCGGTGTAGTTTTAATCTGATCGTTGCCGAAGTCTTTCCTAAAATTTGCGCCGGCCATCACAACAAGCCGCGGATGGATGTAATATACCAGTTGTGGTTCAAGCTGCAGGCCGTAAAGTGTATATCCGTCCTGAATCTTATTGTAAAACTCGTAGTTGCGGAGGTAGTCAAAATTATAAATATCAAGATACAGCTCGCCAGTCCGCAAACTATCAGGCCTTATGCGATGTTCAAGACTGTCGTTTTTTATCTGGGATTTGGCGTGGTAAATACTTAAAAACAGGAACAGAAGAGTAAAGAGTTTTTTCATCAGTTTAAAGGTTGACGATCGTCCGAAACTATAAAAACAAAAAACCTCCGAGATTCTCGAAGGTTTTGCTTGGGAATTAATGAATTCCCATAAATATTCTGCTCCAGCGAACTTTACTGAAGAATGAACCGTTATCATTCCAGCTGAACCATACAAATAGCGCTTTTCCAACAATGTGATCTTCCGGTACAAAGCCCCAAAATCTCGAATCCAGGGAATTGTGACGGTTATCGCCCATCATCCAATAATAATTCATTTTGAATGTATACTGGTTGGTCTGCTTGCCATTGATATAAATTGCATCACCTTTCTTTTCAACCTTATTACCTTCGTAAACACGAATGGCACGCTCATAAATCGGGTAATTTGTACTGTCGAGCGTAACGGTCCAATCGCGTTTAGGAATAATTATCGGACCAAAGTTGTCTTCATTCCAGTTAAAATGCGAATCATGAGGAAATACCTCGGATTCGAAAGTTCCGGCCTGTTTAATATTTTCATGAACGGCTTTTACAATCGGCCATTTTCTTACTTCGTCGGCCTGCTCATGTGTCATATTCAAAATATACTCATCGGCCGTTATCTGGCTGGCCTCTATATCCATGTCCTGCAAAGTTTGCGGATTAAGATCCGTCCCGTCTGATTTCACATAGTAAGAAGTCTGCCCGAAATGCGGCGTTTCTGCGGCTTTGCCGTTTACATAAACCTGTGTATTTATAATTCTCAGGGTATCGCCTGGAATTCCCTGGCAGCGTTTAATATAATTCTCCCGCTTATCAACCGGCCGGAAATACGGCGAATCAGCCTCCATAGGATAGTTAAATACAACAACGTCCTGACGTTTAATGTCCTGCAATCCGGGTAAACGACGGTATTTTAATTCGATACCATCCCAGTAGGCCTTAGTGCCAATAACAGGCATGGTATGATGAGCAAACGGAAAAGCAACAGGAGTCATCGGAATCCTGGCGCCGTAATTAACCTTACTTACAAACAGAAAATCTCCAACCAACAAGGATTTTTCCATGGATCCTGTTGGGATGGTGTATGCTTCAATAAATAGTGTTCGGATAAGTGTTGCAGCGATAACCGCGAAAATTATGGCATCAAACCATTCGCGGCCGGCGCTTTTTTTCTTTTTCTTTTCAGTTTTTTTATTCCAAAACTTCCAGTTCATTTTTAAATTTTTTGCAATATAATTTTATATGTCCGATATGTTGAAATCAAACATATCTTTTACCGAGTAAAATCCCGTTTTACCATTTAACCATTCAGCAGCCAGCACCGCTCCCAGTGCAAAACCTGCTCTGTTGTGCGCCGTATGCTTGAATTCGATATCATCAACTTCCGAGCTATAGATAACCGTATGAGTTCCCGGAACTTCTTCGATGCGATGCGATTCTATAAGAAGCTGGTCGGGTTTTGTAATAATCTCCGTCTGGCCAACCACCTCATTCACCCATTCATTTTTACGTTCAACATTTTCGACTATTCCCTCAGCAATGGTCATAGCCGTACCACTTGGTGAATCAAGTTTTTTTGTATGATGGATCTCTTCAACCTGCACATCGTATTGCGGGTAACGGTCCATTATTTTAGCGAGAACCTTGTTAACAAAAAAGAACACGTTAACGCCCACACTAAAGTTGGAAGCATACAGCAACGACTTTTTACCGTTAAGGCAATCGTCTTTTACCCGTTGAAGCTGTCCGTACCAGCCCGTTGTACCAACTATAATCGGTGTACCTGCATCAAAGCATGTATAAATGTTATTTATTGCAGAATCAGGTGTACTAAAGTCGATGGCCACATCAGCTTTTCTTAAATTATCTGTGTTCAGCTCATCCCGATTATCGGCATCGATCTTCAACACGATATGGTGTCCGCGGTCAACAGCAAACTGCTCGATAATGCGGCCCATCTTACCGTAACCAATTAAAGCGATATTCATGTTTTAATTTTTAAAGTGGGTTATAATGAAAGTGTTAGTTTAAGAGATGGCACCGGCACGTTAAATGCAAATGACGAAGGTGCAGCCTGTTGAATTGATGGAGAAACTTTTAAAGAAAGCTCATCGCTGATATCATAACGGAAAAATTTGGCGTCCACATACGCGTCAATTGTTTGAATCGCATGAAATGCCACCAGACCGAGGATACTCAGATCGCGATTGCGCCGATAAAAATCTTTAGCATCAGTTAGGCTTTGAGTAGAATAAGGAGCGTATTTAGGATTCGGCGTATAGTAAGGATTCCCATTTTCATCCTCGTTGGATGGATAATTAGTCCTGTTTTGAACCTCCGTTAAAATCTCTTTATAATACTTCTGATTAAAATTTATCGCCAGCCCCAAGCCAACGTAACCGGCATAAACTATCGGCAATTTCCAATAACGTCTATTAGTAATCTGGCCCCAGCCCGGAACAACGAGCGACCGTAATGTCGCTCTTCTTGGCATTGCCTCAAGCGCCAACCTAGCCGAATCCTTTACAACTTCCTGCTTTTTGGCTTTAACGATCGGCTGATTTTCCGGGCGCGGCAATGTGTCAACGGTTTTTACGCCGGAGCGCCGCATCGTTGTATCGACTTTGACAGCTGAATTGTTGATTTGCGCCTTTGCACTGTTTAGCGAAACGAACAACAACAGCGCAACGAGCAATGTTAAAAATCGCATTACCAATCTAATAATTCAAGAATACGGCTTAAGTCATCATCTGAAACGAACGGAATTTCGATCGCCCCCTTACCTGCTGATTGAACTTTTAGTTTTACACGTGTATCAAACTTTGAAGCAAGATCATCCTGTATTTTTTGGTACTGAAACGAAATGGCTTCCTTCTCCTTTCCTTCCTTTTTCACGGAACGTCCGTTTTGTATTGCACGAACCAATTCCTCTGTTTTGCGAACGGATAAATGATTGTTAGTTACCTCCTGGAAAACATATAATTGTTTATCAACTCCGTCTAATCCAAGGATAGCTTTTGCATGGCCCATAGAAACCACATTATCCCGGATCGCCACTTGTATAACAGGAGGAAGTTTTAGCAGTCTCAGGTAATTTGTAACGGTCGAACGGTTCTTACTAACACGGTCGCCTAATTCCTCTTGTTTCAGATTACATTCGTCGATCATCCGCTGAAAACTCAGCGCCACCTCGATTGAATTCAGGTCTTCGCGCTGAATGTTTTCTATCAATCCCATTTCCAGCATTTGCTGGTCGTTCGCTGTACGAACGTAAGCCGGAATATGATCAATACCAGCTAGCCTTGATGCTCGTAAACGCCTTTCGCCGGAAATTAACTGGTATGAATTATTCCCGCTTTTACGAACGGTGATAGGCTGAATTAATCCCTGGAGCTTGATCGAATCGGCGAGCTCTTTTAAAGCCTGCTCATCAAATTCCGTACGCGGCTGGTACGGATTAACTTCGATCTGATCTACCGGAATCGTATTAATTCCACCGGCAGCAGGTATTTCGCTTTTCGGTTCTGCCTGGCTGTTGTTGTTATTATTATTCTGAACTACTTTCGTATCATCCAGCAACGCACTTAATCCTTTTCCTAATCCTGTTTTTTTCTGATACGTCATAAATTATACTGTCACTTTATTATCGCTTTCCAATTCAACTTCTCTCAGCCCGTTTTTGCGGATGATCTCGCGTGCGAGATTCAGGTAATTTATTGATCCCTTGCAGTTAGCATCATGCATAATCACGGAAACGCCAAAGCTTGGAGCTTCGCTTAATCGTGTATTCCGCTGAATGATCGTATCGAAAACAAGATTTTCAAAATGCGTTTTCACTTCCTCAACAACCTGGTTCGATAAACGTAAACGCACGTCGTACATCGTTAATAAAATACCTTCAATTTCAAGGTCGGTGTTTAACCTGTTCTGAACAATTTTGATCGTGTTCAACAATTTACCTAAGCCTTCCAAAGCGAAGTATTCGCATTGAACCGGGATTATCACCGAATTGGCCGCAGTTAACGCGTTAATGGTGATCAGACCCAGCGAAGGGGAACAATCGATAATAATGAAATCGTAATCGTCTCGGATTTTATCAAGAACCGCTTTCATCTTATATTCACGATTATTCAGGTTGATCATCTCGATCTCGGCACCAACCAGGTCGATATGAGCGGGCAGCAGATCCAGGTTGGGTGTATCCGTTTTCTGAATCGCCTCGCGAGGATCGGTATCATTAATAATACATTCGTAAATGCTGTTTTTTATACTTCTTGGATCAAACCCAATTCCTGAAGTTGAATTTGCCTGCGGATCAGCATCAACCAAAAGTGTTTTAAATTCTAATACAGCTAAGCTTGCAGCTAAGTTTATCGATGATGTAGTTTTTCCTACTCCACCTTTTTGATTGGCTAACGCGATGATTTTACTCATTCTTTGTCGATTATTATGAGAATGTAAACTAAAAGCTCTCCCGAAAATTAACAATTATAAAATGTTAATTTTGGAACCTTTTCAGGGCTTTTTTTACGCCCGACTAAGATACGAACTTTAAACAACTTACACATTTGGGCCTCTGCTCGTTTTAAACATATTATCCACAAATGGTTACCATTGTTGCTGCTACTAACAGAACCGGAAGTTATACATTAAAGCTTTCAGAATATTATCAGAAGAAATTAAAGGAACACGGTGTTGATGCTGATATCCTGACACTGACTGACCTGCCTGCCAATATTTTGCATACCGATCTGTATGGCAACCGGAGCAAGGAATTTCAGCCAATTCAGGACCTGGTTACCGCAACAGAAAAGTTCTTATTTGTGGTTCCCGAGTATAACGGAAGTTTCCCGGGCGTTTTAAAATTGTTTGTTGACGCCTGCAAGTTCCCGGAGAGTTTTTTCGGAAAGAAAGCCGCGTTGCTTGGCTTGTCGTCAGGGAAATATGGAAATGTCCGCGGCATTGAGCACTTTACTGGCATCTGTCATTATATCAATTTGCATGTTATGCCGCTTCGTTTACACATCCCACAAATCAACCTGGAGTTTAATGAGAACGGTGATTTGTTTAAAGAGGATACGGTGAAATTTACAGATCAGCAGATAAGCCGGTTTGTGGAGTTTTGAGTGAAGTAAAGTAAACATCATTGTTAAAAAACGCAAAAACTTATTAGTAAATTTGATCATGAACTTTGAAGTTTTAACATATAAGATCAATCAACTTTCTGATGAGAAAAAAAAGGAGGTTGAAGCGTTAGTAAACAATCTGTTGGCTGAAGAGAAAGTTGAGTACCTGAGAAAAGCCGGTTTTGCAAAAGGAACCTTTGAGATGAAACCAGGATTTGATGATCTTGTTGAAGGTTTCGATGAATGAGTAAATATCTGCTTGACACTCATGCTATTATTTGGTTTGCAGAAAATGACCAGCAGTTATCCCGAAATGCCGTTAAAATAATTGAAAATGCAGACAACGAGATCAATGTGAGTATTGCATCACTTTGGGAAATTGCTGTAAAGGTTTCAATTGGAAAACTTAAAATCAATAAGGAAATTGAGAAGATTGTAACGTTACTCGAGGATAATCAAATCAACTTACTTCCTATCAGGCCAACTCACATAGCTGCTTATATAAACTTACCGCTGTTTCATAAGGATCCGTTTGATCGGTTAATTATTTCGCAGGCAATTAGCGAACAGTTAACCGTTATTTCAAAAGATGAGCACTTCAGTCTTTATAAAGTTCCGATCAACTGGTGATTGTGGCAATGTTCACATGATGGCCCAATCAGTGATTTCAACAATAATTTAACCTCTGTAAAGCACGTTTCATAAAAACTCAGCTGCTCTATAAGGCTTTCAGCAAAGTCGGATTTATGACGCTTAAAACATTGCCGCCATTCCGTGAATACCCTCCCGCTACTCCGCCTTTTTAACTCTTTTCCAATAGTCAGTACCCATTACAAGCACCTGATCTACCAGACCACTTGCATCTCTTAGGAACTTTACTGACCAATCGATCCCGGGAACCGTGAAATTATCGCCGTCCAGATGTTTAAGAGCCATCTCCTGGTTATCCCATAACTGCTTACCAACCAGCACACCGTCTTTCAGGAAAATTTCGAGATAGAAGGTTTTTCCATTAAAATCTTTTTCGTACTTGCCGGTATAAGCGGTTAATGAATCAGCCTGAGATATTGCAACAACGCTCGCTGCATGGGCCATCGCTGATTTACTAAACGCGTAAGATGCAAATACAATTATTGCCGTCAGGATTAACGATTTTTTCATAATTACTTTATTAAGGTGAATAAACTATTTTCTTATAAATGTGTCGTTCTTCCTTATTTCAGTGTAGGCAATATTGCCAGCTAACTGTTGCGGATAAAACCAGGCATCGCGGAGTTTCTTTTCAGAAAACAACTTCAATTGATCACCGTTATGTGGCGACTTGTCCTGGGAAGAGTTTCCATAGCTTAGCAAAACCTTCGCGCGAACCTTTTTGCCGAATTCAATAATTCCAACCCACGAATCGCCGCTTACCACCCGCGCCGTCAACCCATCCCGCTGTGACGAGGCCACCCTGAATACGCCCATCGCACCGTCAGCGCCATTGGCAGGCAGATCGATGCCGTTTCTTTTTAAACGGTTATACGTTCCCCACGGCACTGCAATATCTCCGAATCTGTCCCTTACTTCCCTGGCGGCTTGCCCCAGCAACTGCACCGCCCGTTTTTTATCCCTGATACCGGAGGGTGTGGTGTTTGGCTTATTTTCATCCCAATGAACAGCGTAGTTATAGTCGTTCATCGGGTTAAATGCCATTGCCCATGCATAAAACAACAGCATTCCCCGGCTATCACTATCTGCACAGCGATCCCAGCTGGCAAGTACTTTCTTAGCCTCAAGTAATTGCGGAGACGCTGAACTGTCGATTGAAGAAAGAAGATCATCTAATACTCGATCGGCCAGCAGAACATGAGTTGAAAGTTTATGCTCAACCAACCGGTCAAAACTGATCAAACTATCTTCGAGTAACATATTTGCTGCTTGCTGAGGCCGTAAAGACATAAAGTTCGGCGCGATATATGGCGGAAAATCCTGTTTGTTCAATTCTCTTGGAAGCGTAACCGTCCAGGGAGGATCATTGGCGTTTTGCAGCCAGCCGGAAGCAGGATTTTTCAACTTGGGCAGCTCGTCATAAGTCAGGTAACCGTTCCAGATGTTTTTCGAGGACGCGCCATCAACCACCGTGTTCCAGGTTTCAAACGTGCCATAACTGCGTTTCGGCACCATGCCATTGAACAAATAAAAGATATCACCTTTTTTATCGGCGTACATAACATTCCAAAAAGGAATTTGCTGCATTTTTAAGGCCGATTCAAATTGACCGAAGTTGTCGCTATTAGCCATTTTCCACCACTGCAGCAATGCATCGGGCCGGTCGGTTCCGGCAACTTTAATGGCAAGGGCGTTCTTCCGGCCCATCTTTAAAACCGGGCCATGAACCGAGCTGTAAAATAGTTGCGCCTTTGGTAAAAGTTTACCATCTCCCTGCTTAACCCAGATTGTGTCAGGGCGTGTTTCGAAAGAAAGCTGTTTACCATCCAGGATATAACCGCCGTTGGCGAGGGTAAGATTAAAACTGTCGGCATTATCGAGCGTGTTGTTAGTATGCGTCCATCCCAGGTTTTCATTAAAGCCGATACCGATACCCGGGAAACACAGCAGATTAGCACCATAAACCGAACGCCCGTTTAAAGTTAGCTGGCATTCGAACCAGGTGAACTCATCGCTCCAGGGCAAATGCGGATTTTGAACCAGCATGGCACTTCCCGACGCGGACTTTTTTGAAGAGATTGCGTATGCGTTTGAGCCGCGCTCCTGCCAGTTTGATGCCCGGTTAAACTCAGTGCCTCCGACAAATTGTAAAATGAACAAATGAAGCATTTGCAGATTTACGTCATCCGGAACAAGTGGTAAAACGACACGTTTGTCGTGCTCGATGCCGTTAGGATGAGCTTTAGCCCAGGCGTTCATGCCACCGGTAAACGACGTGATTATTCGCTGCAAACGCGAATCCTGTGTTTTCCGAAATGATGCGGCGATGTTCGGAAAATTTAAAGTATGCACCAGCATGTCCGATTCTTCGTATTCCGGGCCCCAGTATTCCGCGGCCTTGCCACGTGCTGTTCCTATGATTTTAAGCACCAGGTTAGCATGCGCCTGCATCTGCGCCCAACCCTGTGCAAAAAACAAATCACTTTCGCTGGCAGCGCTTATATGCGGAACACCCCAGCGATCCCACTCTATCTTTGCTGGATTTGAGTAAACCGGCGTAACGAAAAAGATAAATAAAGCAAACAGGACAAGGGTACAACGCTTCATATGAATGAGTTACAAATGCCGATGGTTAACGAGGGTTTGCGTAGTAGATGCGGAAAGCGAATTAAATCCATAAACAATTCTGAAAAGCCTTTCTTTTATCCGATAAAGGCTTTCTACACTCTTATACTTGCTGCTGATCTTTTTACCATACCGTCGACATCCCTAACCGCCACCGGTTATATAATGGTATGAATAACGTCAACCAGGGGGAATAGAATTTATATAGCATAAATAAATTTTGAAAGCAGGTCCTTCATCGATCGGTTCCGCTAGCCCCGCCAATGCTCCAAGCTTAAAGTCAATGGTTGTAATATTTGAGAGTAAATACAACTTTAAGCTTTCCGCGAATGTCAGGTTTATTACACTGAAGGCATTGCTGCTATTTTTCAATCGACCTGGCTTATGACCGATGAAATGCAGCCCGATGTACAATAAACCTGATGGCAGTGAAAAGCTTTTTTGATGCAGAAACTTAAGACTTGCATTATCATTCTCAAAAAACTTGAAATGTACAGCAGGGCTTCAATTGCAAAGGATTTCTGCCGTTCGTTTTCAGCTAAAAATTTAACCGCCACCGTGGTTGTGTCTTCACTGACTACTTTCATACTTTTTATTTTCCCCACGCTGATACGAGTTTGCAGCTCGTACCATACTTTCATCACGCTCACAACTTTCCTATCATCCACTCCGGTATTGCTAGATTTTTATAATTTCAAAACTTAAGCTGACTAAGCTTTAAATAAAATTTGAATGAAGTTAAAAACTATTGATGCATCATCGTTGACACCGGCAGAGATGCAAGTTTATTTGCACTATGCCATTGCACCCCGGCCAATATGCTTTGTATCCACTATCGACAAAAACGGTCAGGTTAATTTAAGTCCGTTTAGTTTTTTTAATGTTTTTAGTATCAATCCACCGATATGTGTTTTTTCACCGACAAGCAGGGCGCGGGATAATACCACTAAACACACGCTCGAAAACGTTTTGCAAGTGCCTGAATGTGTGATTAATGTTGTGAACTACGATATGGTGCAACAGACCTATTTAACCAGTATGGATTACAAAAAAGGCGTAAATGAATTTGCGAAAGCGGGGTTTACTGAACTGCCTTCGGAGACGATAAAGCCACCGAGGGTAGCGGAATCGACCGTTCAACTGGAATGCGTAGTGAATGATGTGACATCGTTAGGAAAAAACGGGGGAGCGGGTAATTTGATTATTGCCGAAGTGAAACGGATTCATATCAATGAAGCGATATTGGATGCTAACGGCAAAATAGACCCGCGTAAAATAGATCTGGTGGCTCGTTTAGGCGGTGATTGGTATTGTAGGGTAACAAGCGATAATTTATTTAAAATTTCTAAACCAGTAGGCAGTGCCGGAATAGGTATCGGCGTTGATGCTTTTCCCAAAGAGGTTACAAGCTCCGAAGTATTGACCGGGAATAACCTGGGATTATTGGGACTTGTTGAATCGCTGCCATCCGATGAGGATGTAAAAGCTTTTAGTCAAACCGATGAAATGAAACAACTGGTTGATGCTACCACCGGTGACAGCCACACCCGCACCCTACACCTGCATTTAAAAGCCAAACAATTGTTAGATAACGGCCGGGTAATGGATGCGTGGAAAGTGTTGTTGATGTAGTTTAATTATTAATCTTTTGATTACTAAGTATTTATCGAATGAAACATCACTACCCTAACGTGGTCTACGAAATATTCTGCCGAGCATTTCGAAAAAAAAACAATTTGGATTTGAATACACCTTTAACATTAGAAACTACTAGCGAACCTAATCAGACTAAAGAATTACCGGAGCCTTGGTATTGGACTGAGCAAGATTTAAATGAACAACTTGCATCCGAATTGAGTTTCAGGCATATTTTGTATGAAAAGAAAGTGCAAACTTTAGCTCGGCGAGGAGATAATGACGACGTGTTATTTCGAGTTTTTAATTCCGAGTTTAAATACGCAGTTGTTCATTTAAGTTGGTCAGGCTCTATCAACAAAGAAGGTCACTGGCCAACTGTACAGATATATAAAGACTGGGACGATTTGTATGAAAACAGAATCAAAACTGACAACGAATTTTATCAGTAAGGCCGTGCGAAAAATATCAACTATGCGGCCTGTTTTTACGCTGCTCCGGCACTTGCGGATTGAACCCCCAATCGTCGTCGTTTGCAACGAGGATGCCTGAGAACCGCGACTTTGTCGCAATAATCAACAAATCTTTGGCTGCACAGAAAGATAAATAAACAGAGAGCGATGTAATCGCAAACCTCGTACATCCGCGTTGCAAACGCGAATGATGACGAAACGTTATGTCACTACACCCCAAACCTCACCCACTTCTCTCCTTCATGCCCGAAAACAAACTGCTTCGGATTTATCATTTCCGCCAAAGATTCAAGCGCATTAACCGGGTCATCATTTGTTGAATCAAAAATGTAAACCTTGTTTTGTACCGCCGCCCTCGAAGCGCTCCACCAGCTTTCGGAAAGTAGGGAAGAAATATTTTGAAGTGAATTACCGAGCGATGACCCTTGAGGCGAAATAATGATTACATCAGCTTCAGAAGGATTTTCGAAAGCGCCAGCCGATTGACCGCCCGCAAGTGAGACCAGGTCGGTCTCAGAACTGAATTCAACAGGATTCAGATTAGAGATCAGAAGAACTTTTGGTTTCTGTTCAATAAATTTCAGCTTGTGCCTTACCAGGTTGACCAGGTCTTCCAGCTCTTCGTTTCCGGATAAAATCTCTTTGTAAACAGCTCGTGACAAATTCTCCATTCTTCAAATTTGACGCAAATATACCGGTGTTAATTGTCGGCTACAAGTACAAATCCTCCGTATGGCTTTAACGTTACGCTGGTTTTTGCCGAAGGTTTTACCTGCTGTTCTGTAAAAGAATTTTTCTCTTGCCCATCACTGATCAACTTTGCCTCGTTTTTTAAGAATGAAAGATCCAGCATTAATGCTTTTTCCTGGTTCTCGCCGTTGATTCCGCACACGAACCACTTGTTTCCGCTGCGCCGCGCCATAACGACCAGCTTACCGGGATATCCGTCAATGAACCTGGTTTCATCCCAGCTTACGGGCAATTCCCGAAGTAAAGCTTTAACATAGCCTGGAACATGACTCATTCCCTCCGGTGTTTCGGCCATGTGCTGAACGCCGGATGTGAAAATTACCGGCGTTGCCAATTCGAAAGCGGCAGTGGTACGTCGTTGGATATTCGGGATCTTATACAGCGCCATCGGCGTAAAATCCATGGGGTCGAAAACGTTCCTGGTAAATGGAATCGTTGTAGCATGTGCAGGTTCCTCATCGGCATTCTGTTGCTCAAACGTTATAAATTCCATTCCCTTGATGGATTCCATTGTAACCACATTGGGAAAAGTGCGCTGCCAACCGCGCGGCAAGGTGGTGCCATGACAGTTAACCATCAGACCGTACTTTGCAGCATCCCTGAAAAGATCTATGTAATATTTTATCATCGATTGGCCGTCGCCACCAAAAAAATCCGCTTTGATGCCTTTAATTCCTATCGACTTTAATTTGCTGAATTCAGCAGCACGTGATTCGGCAGAAATTAATTTGTTCTTTGGGGTATAAGGAACCGTGTTCCATTTTCCTGCGGAATTGTACCATAAGATCAATCCGACATTTTTAGTTTTAGCGTAATCAGCCAGTTCTTTTATTTTTTCGTAGCCAATTTTTCGGTCCCAGTCCGCGTCAATCAGGCAATACTGCCACTTCATTTCTGCCGCATAGTCGATAAATTGCTTTTGAGTGTTGTATACGGTAAAATCATCTTTCAGTAATACCCAGCTCCAGGAAGCGATTCCAGGCTTAACAAAAGCTGTATTGATCTTTTCGGCAGGCTTGGCAAGGTCGGTTCCTAAAGTTGATTCGGTCACCGTTTTTAAACTGCCGAGTGCAATTATCCTCCATGGAGAGTAAAATGAACCCTTGACTTGCGGCTTAGCGTTGCCATCCGTAAAAATTTCTTTATCACCCGGAAACGTCACATGATATTCCCCGTTTTTCGCTTCGGGACTCAACCTTGTCGCGCAATAATTCCCGTCCATCCAGGTTTCGCTGACGATCATCCACGTATCCTTAGAATGGAACAAAGCCGGATAAACCCAGCCTGCTTTGGTGGGACAATCAACTCCCACGGGAACATCTTTCAGGTAATATTCTTCATACGAGGGATTCGTATGCTCCCAGCCTGTTTTAGCTTCCGCGATGGGCTGGAGCCAGGCCTTTGTATCAGTATCAAACTTGAACGAACTTGATTCACTCCAAATATTAACTACGCCCTGTCCAGGAAAGAAATAACGAAAAGCGATACCATCGTTAGAAACCTGGAAAATAATATCCAGCTTTTTGCCTGTTGGATTTTTAAGATGAACAGTTCTTTTGTTGGCGAGGTATGAATAGTTTTTCTTTTTTCCTGTATAGAGCGAATAGTTGTCTTTAACGATGGTCTGTTTTTCGGCCGATATCAATGATAAAGCATCCGACAAATTAGCTTCCTTCTCAATTACGCCAAGACGGGAATCCTCCAACACTTGCGTGCCGTTTCGCGATACATTATAAAAAGCCTGATTATTTTTCAGTTTAAATGTTAGCGAAATGGAGCCATCCGGACTTTTTACAGATATGTTCTGAGCTTTCCCTACAACGGCCGGCAACAAGAACAGGATGAATAAAAGCTTCTTGATCATAACAAAGAAATATTAATTGTCATGTTGAGCGGAGCCGATGTTTTGACCCCGCTCAACATGACAGCAGACGCAACTAAACGACTAATTTATTTCAATTCGAGTACTACAACTGATTTAGCGGGAATTTCAGCGACCAATTGGCTGCCTTGCTTTTTCGCGCCGGCGTATTTTTCGATATGAATATTGTTCGGTTTGTCAAACGTGTTTATATCTGTCAGTTTCGCAGAAGTAAGGATTTGGCCTGAAACTGATTTCCAGCTTTGACCTTCCAGCGCAGTTTGAATTTTGATAGGTTTTGCCGGATCGAGATTAACAAGGGAAATGTGTATTGCACCTGATTTATCCTTAGATGCAGAAACATTTAGTGCTGGAATCGATTTTCCATCAACCGAATAATCCGGGCTCGTAAAGCTTAAAGGAATATATTCTGCATCCTGGTGAACTTTGTAAAGATCAAACACGTGGTAAGTTGGTGTGAGGATCATCTTTTCACGATCCGTCAGAATTAACGATTGCAATACATTAATACTTTGCGCAAGACTGGCAACCTTTACGCGGTCGCTGTGATTGTTAAAAATATTCAGGGTCGTGCCGGCAATCAGAGCATCGCGCATGCTGTTCTGCTGGTATAAAAATCCGGGATTGGTTCCAGGTTCAACATCTGTCCAAACGCCCCACTCATCCACAACCAACGCCACCTTCTTTTCTGGATCATATTTATCCATAATAGCAGAGTGTTTTGTTACAAGCTCTTCCATGTGCAGGCAATTTTTCATGGTTTTAAAATACTCAGCATCTGTAAAACTGGTCGCTGAACCTTTTTTACCCCAATCGCCTGTTGGTATGGTATAATAATGTAATGACAGGCCCCACATTCTGCGTCCAATATTTTTCATGGCCGTTTCTGTCCAGTGGTAGTCGTCGGAGTTTGCACCACTGGCAATCTTTTTCAACGGAGCATCTTTGTAGTTACGGGCATAAACTGCGTAACGTTTATATTGATCAGTATAAAACTCGGCTGTCATATCGCCTCCGCAGCCCCAGCTTTCGTTACCTACTCCCCAAAATTTTACTTTGTAAGCCTCGGGATGACCGTTTTGCTTACGCAGATTTGTCATCGGACTTTCGGCGCTCGAGTTCAAATATTCAACCCATTTAGCCATTTCTTCCACAGTGCCGCTACCGACGTTTCCGGCGATATAAGGCTCACAACCGATCAGTTCACACAACTCAAGAAATTCGTGGGTACCGAAGCTATTATCTTCCGTCACTCCGCCCCAGTTTGTGTTAACCATTTTCGGGCGTTGGTCGCGCGGACCAATACCGTCACGCCAATGATATTCATCAGCGAAACAACCTCCCGGCCAGCGGAGATTCGGAACTTTTATTTTCTTTAACGCATCCACGATGTCAAGCCGGATACGGTCCTTTTTAGGAACATTCAGATCAGGACTTACCCAAAAACCGTCATAAATACATCTTCCCAAATGCTCGGAAAAATGTCCGTAAATATTTCTGTCGATAATCCTGTTTGGATCGCCTGCTTTAGCGGTAATATTAACCGTTTGCGAAAATGAAAACGTGGCAGTTAATCCGGCGAGTGCCGTTAAAGTAATTTTTTTCAAGTTCATAATGTACTGATTAGCGCTTCGAATATAAATATAATTGTCAAATCAACAATTATATTTTAGCATAAATTTCCTTTCGGTTGAATCAGTTTTTAAGACTAACTCAGGAATTTATAAATGGTGGTACTTTTATAAATTTCACCCGGGTTTAAGGTAGTGGTTGGAAATTCAGGATGATTAGGTGAATCAGGAAAATGTTGCGTCTCCAGGCAAAGCGAAGTTCTGAAATCAACCGGTTTGCCAGATTTTCCAGGCATTTTGCCATCGAGAAAATTACCGGTATAGAATTGCATACCCGGCTCCGTTGTGTACACTTCCATTGTAATTCCGCTTTTGGGTCCTGTAACCGATGCTGCTTTACTTAATTCATTTCCTTTTTTATTGAGTACGTAATTATGATCATAGCCGCGGGCAATTTCCAGTTGCTTATTTTCGGCATCAATCCGTTCACCGATTTTTGTCTCGCGTCGAAAATCCAAAGGCGTCCCTTCAACTGTCTCGATACCAATTGGAATCTGCGTTTCATCTGAAGGCGTAAAACGATCAGCATTGATAGTTACCAGGTGATCCAGTATCGCGCCGCTTCCATCTCCGTTCAAATTAAAATAAGTATGATTGGTTAGATTGAGAACAGTTGTTTTGTCGGTGCTTGCTTTATAATCTATCTCCAGGGAATCGTCGTCGTTAACCGTATAAATAACAGTGACCGCTAAATTTCCGGGAAAGCCTTCCTCGCCATCTTTGGACAAATAGTGCAATTTAAGCGTATTTTCATTGATCTGCTCTGCATCCCAAACCTGGTTGTGAAATCCGGCAGAACCACCGTGCAGCGCGTTTTCCCCATTATTTATAGCCAGCGAATAGGTTTCGCCATTCAACGAAAACCTTCCTTTGGCAATTCGATTTCCGTATCTGCCGATCAAAGCTCCAAGATAATAGGTTTCGTTTTCGTAATGATGGATAGAATCTAAACCTGCTACCACATCAACGGTGGTATTATCATTTGCCGGAACGAGAATGCTAACAATTCTTCCCCCAAAGTTAGTGATGGCAACCTCCATTCCTGACTTATTTCTAAGTGTAAAAAGATCCGTTTTTTTGCCGTTAAGTTCTTTTTGAAAATTCGTTCTGCTAAGCATAAGGGTATATTGATGTAACGCGATAAAGTTACTTCTTTTCACTATTCGTTTCTGAAACGTTTGGCCAGCCATCCTTCCACCTGATCTGTTCAATGCGGAGTTTTGGTCTGCCGTTATCCGAAGCATCATAAGCATGAAATACCAGGTAGTCAACACCATCAAATGAAACAACAGCGTTATGTCCAACGCCATGCCACTGATCGTTTCCGGCTAAAACGATAGTTCCACCGCCAACATCCAGGTTGGTTCCATTTTTATCCTTAAATGTATCAGATAACTTTTTGGAACGCCCTACAATCATTTTATAAGTGCTGTTTGAACCCTTACAGCAATAATCGATCGATGCAAACAAATAAAAGTATGCGCCTTTTTGAAAGACAAACGGAGCTTCAATAGCGTTTCCTCCGGCGTCGGCAGGGTTACCGTCAACGGCAGGTGGATTTTCTTTAGATTTTTCAGTTTTACGGCTTGCAACGGTTGGTATGCTTGTTAGATCCCCATCCGGTTCCAACAGATTTTTATTCAACCTAACCATTTTAATTCCGTCCCAAAATGATCCAAAAACCAGAAATGGCGTTCCTTTTTTATCTAAAATCAAATTTGGATCAATCGCGTTCCAGTTTGTTTTTCCAGGGACGGATTGTATCAACTTTCCGTGATCTGTCCATTTAAAATCGGCAGATCGCGGGTCGAGTGTCTTGTTGGTTGCAACGCCAATGCAGGACGTATTTTTCCCGAAAGCCGAAACTGAATAATACAAATAATATAAGCCGTTGTGAAAGGAAATGTCCGGCGCCCAGATGTGATTTTTAAATCCCGGCACTGTCTGAACCGCCCATTCCGGCGCAACATCAAAAACCGGCTTTTCACGATTCCAGTTTTTCATATCAGGAGATGACCAAACGGAAATCCCCGGGCCCGTACAAAAAATGTAATAAGTACCATTTTGCCGGATCATCACCGGATCGTGAACCGAGATTTGTTTCGCTTCCTGGGCTATTAACCGGCAACAAATGAGCAGAAAACAGCCGACTAAATAAGCTATTCGTTTCACAACATTTTAATCTTAATCACATTGAATGAGTTGGGAGTCATCGCTAAACTCACCTTACCGCCGGAAATTTTGATTGCTTTATCCTGCGGACTTACAGCCTTCGGCGCCTGAAAAGAGTTTGTCTGGTTCAGGTTATCAGCACTTAAAACGGTTACAACGCCATTTTTTGAAAGTTTGACTTTTCCGCCTAACGATATTTCGGCATTCTGAGCAGAGGCATTCGAATTAACCATTTTAATGATAAGCTCTTTCGATTTACGGTCAACAACAGCCGAGCCAAAAATACCGTCCGTACCCGCGATTGCCTTTCCGTCTCCGGTCATTGCTACAACCTGAGTTCCTTTGTTTACAGAAAACAGCTTCTGTACATAATAATCAGGTGTTCCATACGAATTAAGATTATCCACCCAGATTAAATCCGGTGTCCATTGCCAACCATCAATATGCGCAAAAAGCGGCGCGTATGACGCCATATTTACAACGTCGGCATTTCTTTCAAGGCCGGTCATAAAGGCTGCTTCAGCGATGGCGCATTGAAGTGTGTTTTTATTATCAACGCTCACTGTTTTATCGCTTTGCGCTGCGTATTCACCGGCAAAAATCTTCGACCCGTTCCTTGGATAATTATCATAACGCGATGCGTTTTGAAGGAACCATTCGGGCCTGCGGTAATAATGTTCATCGATGATATCCGCTTTCATTCCCCGCAATGTCGTGTTAAGGTAGTCGAAGCGTTCGCCGTCAGGATCAGTGCCCGAGCTGTTTACCAATTTAAAATCAGGATATTTGTCCTTAATAGCTTTGGTAAAGATTTTTAACCGCTCTACGTATTGCGGTCCCCAGTTTTCGTTACCAACACCCATCATTTTTAAGTTAAAAGGTTTGGGATGTCCCATCTCCGCACGAACCTTTCCCCATTTGGTATCAGTGCTGTCATTTGCAAATTCTATCAGATCCAACGCATCCTGTACATATGGATCCAGCTCATCAATTGCGGCCACTTCGGCAGTATTGAATTGGCACGCCATTCCGCAATTCAAAATTGGCAGCGGCTGTGCGCCAATATCTTCAGCCAGCTGGAAATACTCGAAGAAACCCAATCCAAACGTCTGAAAGTAATCCGGAGCTGGCCGGTGTGCAAATTCAGTGTTCCAGCGATTGATGATCAGCTGCCGTTCCTCGATCGGCCCGATCGTTTTCTTCCATTGATACCGTGTGGAAAGTTCATGACCTTCAACAATGCAACCACCCGGGAAACGAATAAACCCAGGTTTCATATCAGCCAGCAACTGAACCATATCCGAACGAAAGCCGCCTTTCCGACCTTTCCAGGTGTCTTGTGGAAACAATGAAATCATATCGAGATCAATCTCGCCGGATCCTTCAAACCAGATGTTTAGTTTCGCTTTTTGTACAGTTGCGTTACTTTTAAAACTTATTGACTGCTTTTTCCAATCACCCGTTTCCGAAGGTGAAAGCTCACCAGCACCAATAACTTTTCCCGTCGAATCCACTAATTCGGTGTGTAGCTTTAAACCGGGTGACTTTTGGCGATACATCACCGAAAAATCATAACCAAGATCTTTTTTTACACCCATCCCGCGAAATCCTTCATTGGTTAAACTCAGTGATCCATTTACAGCGTTATTCGCCTTAACACGAATATATCTTGGATTCGCAGTATTTTCATCTTTACGATTTACAACCAAAATGTCGCCTTCATTGAATTTATCTCTTTTGATTGTCCATCCCATCAACGGCTTATAAAATTCGAACGAACGATTCTTCACGAGTTCAGCGTAGATTCCTCCGTCAGCGCCCATATTAATATCTTCAAAAAAGACACCCCACATGGTTGGTTGAACGTCCGCCTTTATTTCGTCGTACTGTACGTTATATTTTTTTTTTGTTTGCCCAATGGCACAGGTAGCTGCAAAAATCAGCAGCGCGGATAGCGATTTCTTCATTTACTTTTTATGGTATAATTGGTAATTGCGTTTGAAAGCACAAGTTAAGTAAGTTTTTATAAATGTCAATATTACATTTATAATTTCAGGCAATTGCAATGAAAACGTTGTTTAATCTGATTTTTTACATTTGCAAACTGTTCAAATAATATATATTGCAATAAATTACGAAAACCAATGTCGCGATACCTAAAACAAACCCGTTATTTAGTTGCGGTTGACTCAATTATATTCGGGTTTGATGGCGAAAATTTAAAGCTGTTACTTATCCACCGCGGTCTTAAACCAGAGAAGGGACGATGGAGCCTGATGGGAGGTTTTATCCAACCAGAAGAAGATCTTGAAAAAGCTGCCGACAGAATTCTTCATGAACTTACCGGATTAAAAGGCGTTTACCTCGAACAGCTTTACGCGTTTGGAAATGTACATCGTGATCCGACCGAACGAACGATTTCTGTAGCATATTTTTCCTTAATCGATATTCATCAATATGAAAAACAATTAAGCGATGAATATCATGCCGAATGGGTTCTGCTAAGCGAAATTCCCGACCTGATATTCGATCATACAGAAATGGTTGAATTAGCGAAAAAGAAACTTCGCTATAAAGCAGCCATACACCCTATTCTTTTCGAATTGCTTCCGGAAAAATTCACGATACCTCAGTTACAAAATCTTTATGAAGCAGTGTATGACGCTTCCTTTGACAAACGGAACTTTAGCCGTAAGGTGTTGTCTACCGGACTTTTAGTCAAACAAAAAGAAAAAGATAAAGGCGGATCAAAAAAAGGGGCGTTTTACTACCAGCTTGACAAAGGCAGTTATGCCGACAAAATGCAGGCTTTCCTGAACTTTATTCCAAATCCTGATAATTTGCTGATCTGATTTTTGAAAAAAAATTCTTTTTAATTATTGGTATATCTAAAAAAATAAGTGTTATTTAGACACGAATAACAATTATGAACCAAAACTTAGTTCTTGGAATTGATTACGGAACAGATTCTGTGCGTTCCATCCTTGTCGATGCCAGCAATGGCAGCGAGATTTCTTCAGCTGTATTCTTTTATCCACGCTGGAAAAAAGGCCTTTATTGCGAGCCTGGCCTTAATCAATTCAGGCAGCATCCGCTTGATTATGTAGAAGGCCTGGAGGCAACGATTAAAGAATGCATACAGAAAGCCGGCCCGGAAGCCGCGGCAAACGTTAGGGCGATTTCGATAGATACAACAGGATCAACGCCGGTAGCGGTCGACAGTTCGGGGACTCCTCTGGCCTTGTTGCCAGAGTTTGCAGAAAATCCGAACGCAATGTTTGTCCTTTGGAAAGATCACACATCTGTAAAAGAAGCTGGCGAAATAAACAATCATGCGACGAAATTTGATATAAATTATTTACAGTTTGTTGGTGGAATTTACTCTTCGGAATGGTTTTGGGCTAAGCTGTTACACATTTTAAGAATCGACGAAAAAGTAAGAGAAGCCTGCAGCTCGTGGGTAGAACATTGCGATTGGATTCCATTTCTGCTTACCGGCGGAAACGAATCCTCTCAAATTAAGCGAGGCATTTGCGCTGCCGGCCATAAGGCATTATGGGCCGAAGAATTTAAGGGTTTGCCGCCGGACGAGTTTTTTTCATCGCTTGATCCGCTATTGGCGTGCTTCACAGAAAAATTGTTCACTTCTGTTTATACATCAAGCGAACAAGCCGGACATTTAAGCGAGGAATGGGCGGAAAAACTCGGACTCTCCACTGATATAACAGTTGGAATCGGCGCTTTCGACGCTCATATGGGTGCTGTCGGCGGTCAAATTGAGCCGTATCATCTAAGCAAAGTTATGGGAACTTCTACCTGCGATATGCTCGTAGCCCCTTCCGCCGAAGTTGATGGTGTACTTGTTGGCGGAATATGCGGGCAGGTACCGGGGTCCGTTATTCCGGGAATGATGGGAATGGAAGCCGGGCAATCAGCATTTGGCGACACGTATGCCTGGTTCAGGAAAATCTTAGCTTGGCCGCTGGAAAATTTATTGTCGCAATCAAATGTAATTGATGGCGAAACCGCGAGTCGGCTTACAGAAGAAATCAATCATAAGATCATTTCCGAATTAAGTATCCAGGCGGCTAAAATTCCGCTTTCTGAGAACGACGAGCTGGCGATTGACTGGTTAAACGGAAGGCGTACGCCCGATGCCAATCAATTGCTTAAAGGAGCATTGTTTGGTCTTAATTTAGGCACTGATGCTCCGCGTATTTTCAGGGCACTCGCGGAAGCTACCTGCTTTGGTGCCAAAAGAATAGTTGATCGGTTCAATGAACAAGGAGTTCCTGTAAAAGGTCTGATCGGTCTTGGTGGCGTGGCAAAAAAATCATCGTTTATCATGCAGATGATGGCAGATGTAATGAATATGCCGATAAAAATCCACAGATCCGAACAAACCTGTGCGGCGGGTGCCGCTATGTTCGCGGCAACAGTAGCCGGTCTGTATCCAACTGTTGAAGATGCGATGGAAAATATGGGGCAGGGATTCGAGGCGGAATATCACCCGGATAAAGAAAGAGTCGGTGTTTATGCAAACAGATACCGGAAATTTATTATGTTATCCGATGATATAGAAAATCATATCATGGAAAAAAACGGAAAAACATATACCAATGAGTCAGTTTAACCGAATCAAGCAAGAAGCTTATGAAGCAAATATGCTTTTACCCAAGCTGAACCTGGTAATTTTCACTTTTGGCAATGTAAGCGCAGCCGATCGAAGTCTGGGTGTTTTCGCTATCAAACCAAGCGGCGTACCTTACGATCAGCTAAGTGCTGAAAAAATGGTGATTGTCGATTTTGACGGCAAGATAGTTGAAGGACATTTTAGGCCTTCCTCCGACACGAAGACCCACGCGGTACTTTATAAACATTGGGAGAACATCGGTGGAATTTCGCATACTCACTCTACGTACGCAACCGCATGGGCTCAATCACAGCGTGATATCCCAATTTTTGGAACAACACATGCTGATCACAATACGGTTGACATTCCATGCGCTCCGCCGATGACTGACGAAATGATCAGCGGGAACTATGAATATGAAACCGGTTTCCAGATCATGGATTGTCTTCGGGAAAAAAACCTAAGCCCGGCAGATCTGGAAATGATACTGGTGGGCAATCACGCGCCATTTACCTGGGGCAAAAATGCAGAGAAAGCGGTTTACAATAGCGCTGTGCTTGAAAATATTGCTCAAATGGCTTTATTGACCGAGCAAATTAATCCTAACGCCCCGAGACTAAAAGATTCACTTATCAAAAAACATTTTGAAAGAAAACACGGTCCGGACAGTTATTACGGGCAGTAGTTGATGCTTATTGAGTTAAGCAAGGTACATGATAAAAGAATGAACAATCGGATTGTTTTCGAAGGCGCTGTCCGAAGGCTACCTGACGCTGTCCGAGGGCTACCTGATGCTGTCCGAAGGCTACCCGACGCTGTCCGAAGGCTACCTGACGCTGTCCGAAGGCTACCTGACGCTGTCCAAAGGCTGACCGAAGTTGGCCAAACGCAGCTGATGATGTGCAACATATTAACGAAAGCCTTAAAAATGGCATAAGAAACATTAAACAAAGCATAGATATAGCATGATCGACTTAAAGAAATTTGAAGTTTGGTTCATTACAGGAAGCCAGCATTTATACGGAGAAGAAACTCTCAAACAGGTAGCGGAGCACGCTCAGCAAATTGCCAGCTCATTGAATGCCGAAAAGGAAATTCCCGTCCAGGTTGTTTTTAAACCTACGGTAAAAACTACCGAAGAGATTTATGAAGTTATTCAGCAGGCAAACGTTCATCCAAATTGCATCGGCTTGATCACCTGGATGCACACGTTTTCACCGGCAAAAATGTGGATTCGTGGGCTGAATATTTTAAAGAAGCCACTTCTTCACCTGCATACGCAGTTTAACCGGGATATTCCCTGGGGAAGTATCGATATGGATTTCATGAACCTTAACCAAAGTGCGCATGGCGATCGGGAATTCGGCTTTATGGTTTCCAGGCTTCGTTTAAACCGCAAGGTAGTAGTTGGACATTGGCAGGACCAGCAAACAGTAAAAGAAATAGGCTCATGGACCCGTGTAGCAGCAGGCTGGCATGATTGGCAGGGCGCCAAATTTGTTCGCTTTGGAGATAATATGCGCTACGTTGCCGTTACCGACGGTGACAAAGTTGAGGCTGAAATGAAATTCGGCTTCTCAGTCAACACACATGGAATCGGCGACCTTGTTCAGGTAATAAACGATTTGAGTGATCAATCGGTTAAACAGCTTCTGGATGAATACCAGGAAAGATACACAGTTTCAGATTCATTGCTTAAGGAAGGAGGCAATCATCAGTCGCTTATCGACGCTATAAAAATTGAGGCTGGATTGAGGTCATTCTTGCAAAACGGCGGATTTAAAGGATTCAGCGACACATTCGAGGACCTGCATGGCATGATCCAATTGCCGGGCATTGCTGCGCAACGCCTAATGAATGAAGGCTATGGCTTTGCCGGCGAAGGCGACTGGAAAACTGCTGCCCTTGTTCGTGCCTGCAAAGTGATGGGAAGCGGATTGCCGGGCGGAAATGCATTCATGGAAGATTATACTTATCATTTTGATCCCAGTAACTCGATGGTTTTAGGCTCGCATATGCTAGAAATCGATGAATCGATAGCAAGCGGAAAACCAAAAGTGGAAATTCATCCGTTGGGAATAGGCGGCAAAGCTGATCCGGTTCGTTTAGTATTTAATGTTGCCGGCGGAAGTGCACTTAACGCATCACTGATTGATATGGGCAATCGTTTCAGGTTATTGATTAATGAAGTTGAGGCTGTTGAACCGGAGCACGACTTACCAAATCTTCCTGTAGCCAGGGTGCTATGGAAACCTTACCCGGACATGAAAACCGGTTGCGCCGCATGGATCTACGCTGGCGGAGCACATCATACCTGCTACAGTCAGAATTTATCAGCCGAGCAAATGCAGGACTTTGCCGACATAGCAGGAATTGAATCCATAACAATAGGAAGAGATACAAAACTCGACCAGTTAAAGAAGGAGCTTCGCTGGAGTGAAGCAGCGTATAAATAATTTTTTTTGAAAAGCAAGCAGTGCTGGTGGTATCCGCCAGCCTGCTTTCCATTACAAATGGCTTTCCTGTCGGGACGCGAAACCCGGCGAAAGCCATTTCTATTTTACCAGGTTTAAACTGGTAAAAACCTGTGCTGTTATTTTCCAATAAAGGCTAACGAGACTGACGTACGGCTGAGTTACAGTATTAGCGATCATTATAAACCCGATTGCACGAAAAGCCCGGATTGACGTGTGCGGCAGCGTGTAAGGGAAAGACAAACGGACTTGAAGGTAAAGCGGGGATGAAGATGATAGTATTACAGTCCTTTCATTTTCAAAACAAAAACAGGTTACTCCCTAAATTTGAATTCATGTAAACATCTGGCGCGTTGATATGTAGCTATATTAACACCAGTTAAATATCCGCCATGAAGAAATTAGGTTTTTTAGTATTTATAGTCATGGTTTTCATGATCAATAATACATTTGCTCAAAGCGACACCACTAAAAAGAACAAACAAAATACAACCACCCAAAGTAAATCGGCCACAACTAAAAAATCGACTACCTCAAAAAAGAAATCTATGAAAAGCGCACCTTCAAAAACAGGCGTGGGAACGGTAGGAACAGAATCCGGTTCTTCAAATAACAGTACCAGTTTGGGGACCGGTACACCCACCAAAGGAAAAAGCGGTTCGGGAACTGGAACATCCGGAACAGATTCAATTACGAAAGCTACTTCGAAGCCACCAAAAAAATGATCTGGATACGCCGGATTTCCGGCGTATCGGTTACAATAATGTATCCAGGAAAGGATCGGTATAGTTGTCGACGAAAGCAAGAATATTAGGAAGATGCTTAAACTCCCACGGCTCGTGCATGGTAGTGATTACAACAGCTTTCATTCCGCCTCGCAATGCCGCTTCCACTCCTTTTGGATTATCTTCAAAAACGATACAATCTAATGGATTTATGCCAAGCAAATCCGCTGCTTTCACAAACGTCTCAGGATCAGGTTTGCTTAACACAACGTCATCCGCGCTAACTACAACAGGAAAATAGCGGCGAATTTTGAGATTATCAAGCACAAAATCAATGTTAAAAGGAATGGCGGCCGATCCGATTGCCATCTTGACGTTTTTAAGATGCGCCTTTTCTAAAAATAAATCCAGGCCGTCGATAAGCTTTAAATATGGCCGGTAGGCTTCCTGGTAGCGGCGTTCTTTCTCGAAAGAATAGCGTTCCATTTCTTCATCCGAAAAATGTCCTGCTCCAAAAACACGTTCCAATAGTTCACTATTTTTTCCATACATCTGCAGTTTAACTTCATCCTGGGTCAAATTTGCGCCAAGGTCCTCAGTCAGAATTTTATGCCATGCGATGGTATGAAATCCCATATCATCGATAATTGTTCCGTTTAAATCAAATAAAAAAGCTTTCGAACTCATGTTTCAAATATGCCAAATAATGGTTTCATAAAAATTACCTGAACGTAAAAAAACCGGTTTGACAAAGTCAAACCGGTTTACTATACAAATCAAAAACTAATTACTGATTTCCTGTGCCGCCGTTGTTATCGCCGCCGCTTTTAAGGTCGTCGTTATTTACGCCGCGTTTCTTTTTCTGTTGCGGATTAGCGTTGAAATTCATTTTTCCAAAGCTCCAGCTGAAGTTTACACCCACCGAGCGGAACGGCAGGGCAAAGTTCGTATTAACAAGGCTGGTTCCGTTGTTAACCTGCGAATCGAAATGCTTCACCTCGTTAAAAGGATCGATTACGTTTACACCAATTTTAGCACGTTTTTGCATAAACTGCTTACTCATCGAAATAACCCACATGTTAAATGAAGGATATCTTCCTTGCAGCGTTCTTCGCGGAGCATTAAAAATTGCAAATGTTTCTATCACGAGGTTCTTCGGTAGATTGTACGATCCCTGCCCAAAAATATTATACTGCAGATAAGTCTTGTTCTCCTGGGTGGTCGCATCCTGGAACTGGCTGCTTGCTGTAGGCTTATAGCTGAACAGGTTTATACTTGTGCGCAACGTCAGATTTTTAACAGGAATTACCTGACCGAAAAAGCTACCACCGAACGAGTTATTATTTCCGGTATTTTGGTAACTGGTAAGATTCGTCTGTATGGTTTGTGTTTGTCCGTTTGCATCAACGTACGAGTATTCAGGCTGTGTTAAAAAGCTTTCGATAATATCATCTGTATGCCTGTAGTAAATTGAAGCATTAATTACGCTCGACTTGATAAACGTTGAATAATTTAGCTCAACGCTTTGAGATATCTCCGGCGATAAATACGGGTTACCTTGTGTTTGATATTGCAGGTTGCTTGTGTTGCGGAATGGATTCAGGAACTGCAAACTCGGACGCTGAATACGCTTGCTGTAACTCAATTTAACTGTTTGCGATTTTTTAAAGGTCTTTGAAATAGCAAAACTTGGTATAAAGTTCGTGTAGCTGTTTGAAAACGGCGGAAGCGCAGTTACAAAATTGCTTGACGTACCGTCAATCTGAGTGTTTTCCACACGTGCGCCAGCCTGTAAACCAACGCTATTTTTAAACTGGAAACTAAGTACTGTATATCCTGAATAAACATCCTGAGAATAATCATACGTGTTGGAAGCTTCTTTATCAAATACATAGTTGCCGTCAACACCTTGTCCGAAAATTTCGTAATCGCTGTTTATTTTACGGCTGATTAACTTACCGCCAGCTTCCAGTTTGATGACTTTATTGATCGGCAAGGCATAATCAAGCTGACCAGTATATTCATTGTTTAACGCATTGTTCCCGCCTTGCTGATTTTTAAAGATCGGCAGGTTATAAAATGCATCAATATCGGTATTGGTTTTACCGTAGCTCCATTGTCCGGCAAAAGTAAGTTCTTCTCCTTCTTTTTTAAATTTACGGGTATAATCCGCGTTCCAGTCGAATCCGCCAAAATCAGTGGTTGTGTTATTATTCTGTACGTAATTTCTAAAGCCAGAATTATCTGTAAAGCCTTCCGTTGAAAATTGGGTATTGTTAAAACGAATGCCGGTTGAAACGCTGTTTTTATCGTTAAAATCATAAGCGACATTTCCAGACCCTACATAAGCATAACGCTTTGTACGTGTTGTACCAATCTGCTGGTTTACGACATCACCAGTTGCAAGGCTGGTCGAATAATTATTGATGTTACTTGTTTGCGGCCAGGTTAGATTACCTCCGAAGTTACCGCTAACGCTCAAACGATTTTTGTTAACGTTCAGGTTTGCATTACCGTTATTTTGACGGGTACCCAAGCCTCCGCTTATCGATCCGCTAACACCCGAAACATCTTTCTTCTTGGTAATAATATTGATAATTCCGGCAGTTCCTTCAGCATCATATTTGGCCGAGGGACTTGTAATTACTTCAACACTTTTAATCTGATCGGCCGGCATCATTTTCATGGCATCGCCAACGCTGCTGGCAACCGCCCCCGAAGGCCGGCCGTTGATCAAAATTTTAACATTCTGACTGCCACGAAGAGAGACGTTACCGTCCTGATCAACCGCAACCATTGGAACTTTACGTAAAACATCGCCGGCATTGCCACCACTAACAGTCGCATCTTTTTCGGCGTTGTAAACCATTTTGTCAATCTTATTCTCGATAACAGACTGTGTACCGGTAACCTGGACTTCTTTTAACGCATTTGCGCCAGGTGATACTATTACGGTACCCATGTTGTTGTCGGGCTTTTCAGGTGTCGTTTTTATCGGATCGAATGTCTTAGTTGGATAACCAATAAAAGTCACCGTAACTTTATAGTTTCCCGGCGCGACGTTATTTAACTTAAAGTTTCCTTTTTCGTCAGTTAACACACCGTTCAAAGGAACTTTTCCCTTACTACGGTAAAGGGTTACAGTAGCGTAATCAAGCGGCTTTTTAGTAAGAGAGTCAATAACGTTTCCGGAGATTCTGCCAACAACCGTTGAACCGCCGCCGCCCATCTGTGCTTGCGCAGTTATAGCTATTGCCAGTAAAAATATGAAGGTAAAAATTCTTTTCATTTCAGCATTTTTCATTTAGGCGCAAAAATACATGCTTTGTTACATCATTTCTTAAATTTTAAAGCTTATTTAATATGATTTTTTTAGCAAAAGTGCGTTAAACAAAAAAAGCGGATCAGGATCCGCTTTGAAGTTTATTTATACAACAATGTTGACTATTTTACCTTTCACAAAAATAAGCTTTTTGGGAGTTTTCCCGTCTAGATAGCGCTTTACATCCTCATTATCAAGCACAAAACGTTCAACTTCAGCACTTTCAAGCATTAACGAAATATTTAAGTTCATTTTCATTTTCCCGTTAATGGAAATCGGATAAGCAAATTCATCCTCAACCAGGTATTCGGGGTTGAACTTCGGGTATTGAGCGTAAGATAAAGTACCCGAATCATGGCCCATTAGCGACCAAAGTTCTTCCGTTATATGTGGCGCATAAGAGGAAAGCACAATAGTTAACTGTTCCAAGATCTGACGATTGCTTGATTTCAAGTCGGTTAACTCATTAACGCAGATCATAAAACTTGATACCGATGTGTTAAATGAAAAACGTTCGATATCTTCCTCAACTTTACGAATGATCTTATGAAGTGATTTTAATTCCGATTTACCTGGTTCACCATCAGTTACACGGAAGTTGAACTGATCATCGTGAAACAGCTTCCAGAATTTCCGCAGGAATTTAAAAACGCCTTCAATACCATTGGTATTCCAGGGTTTGCTTTGCTCCAGCGGACCGAGGAACATCTCATATAAGCGAAGTGTATCAGCGCCGTAACGTTCGATAATGTCATCCGGGTTAACTACGTTGAATTTGGATTTTGACATCTTCTCAACCTCGTGGCCGCAATGGTATTTGCCATTTTCAAGAATGAACTCAGCGTCTGCAAAATCTGGCCGGAAAGTTTTGAACTTTTCGAGGTTAAGAATATCATTTTCAACAATATTCACATCTACATGGATTTCTGAAGTTTTATATTGATCTCTTAAGCCATATGAAACGAAGGTGTTTGTTCCGCGGCCGTCCTCATCAATGACACGATAAACGAAATTTGATCTTCCCTGGATCATTCCCTGGTTAATCAGCTTTTTGAAAGGCTCCTCTTCAACCACATACCCAAGATCTTTCAAAAATTTATTCCAGAATCTGCTGTAAAGCAAATGGCCGGTTGCATGTTCGGAACCGCCGATATACAGATCAACATCTTTCCAGTATTCGATCGCTTCTTTCGATGCGAACTCCTGGCCATTCTGTGCATCCATATACCGGTACCAATACCAGCTTGAACCGGCCCAGCCAGGCATTGTGCTCAATTCGTATTCATATTGACTTTGATATTTCCAATCTTCAGCACGCCCTAATGGCGGTTCACCGCTTTCTGTAGGAAGATATTTATCAACTTCCGGAAGCACCAAAGGAAGCTCTTTTTCATCAATTAGTTCAGGCAATTCCCCTTTGAAGTACACAGGAACGGGCTCACCCCAATAGCGCTGGCGACCAAAAATTGCATCGCGCATCCGGTAATTCACCTTCGCTTTTCCTGCACTTTTTGCTTCCAGGAATTCGATTAAAGCCGGAATTGCTTCCTGGTAATTTTTTCCATTGATGAAGCGTGAATTAATGTATTTTCCGTCTTTGGTTGCATCGGCTTGTTTATCCAGATCGATCTGTGCATCCAAAATCGGAATGATTGGTAACTCGAACTTTTTCGCGAAGAGATAGTCACGTTGATCGCCGGAAGGAACAGCCATTACTGCACCGGTGCCATAGCCTGCTAAAACATAATCAGCAATCCAAACGGGGACCTTTTCGCCATTTACCGGGTTAATGACATAGCTTCCCGTAAAAGCTCCGGAAACGGTTTTGGTATCAGCCATACGGTCCAGCTCGGACTTTTTCTTAGTTTGAGCAATATAGGCGTCGATCTCTGGTTTTTGGCCTTCAGTGGTTAGTTGTTCCACCAATTCATGCTCCGGTGCGATTACCAAAAATGAAACACCGAAAATCGTATCTACACGGGTAGTAAAAACTTCAATAGCCTCGCCCTTTAACTTTTCATCCTCTACTTTGAACGCAACTAATGCTCCGACGCTCTTTCCTATCCAGTTACGTTGCATTTCTTTTAAGGGTTCCGGCCAGTCAATTGTATCCAGGCCCTGGAGTAACCGGTCGGCATAAGCCGTAATCCGCATGCTCCATTGCATCATTTTCTTTTGTTCAACAGGAAAACCTCCGCGTTCTGAAAAGCCATCTTTTACTTCGTCGTTAGCCAATACGGTTCCCAAAGCCGGGCACCAGTTAACAGTACTTTCCTTCAGATAAGTAAGGCGGTAACTTAACAGGATCTGCTCTTTCTTTTCAGCCGAGAAACCCAGCCACTGGTCAGCTGAAAATTGTTCAACTTCTTCATCACAAACCGCTTTTACGGTTTCGTTTCCAGCCGTTTCAAAAAGCTCAATTAATTCTGAGATGGGCGCGGCCTTATCAGTCTCGAGGTTATACCACGCATTAAAAAGCTGCATGAAAATCCATTGCGTCCATTTATAATAGGAAGGATCACTTGTCCGAACTTCGCGGCTCCAATCGTACGAAAAGCCCAGATTATCAAGCTGCTCACGATAGCGGTTGATATTGGCTTCCGTTGTGATCGCCGGATGCTGACCGGTTTGAATCGCGTATTGTTCGGCCGGCAATCCAAATGAATCGTAACCCATTGGATGCAGCACGTTAAAACCTTTCAACCTTTTATATCTCGAAAAAATATCGGAAGCTATATAACCGAGCGGATGGCCGACATGAAGCCCTGCTCCCGAAGGGTAAGGAAACATATCCAACACATAAAACTTAGGTTTTTCAGATTGATTGGAAGCTTTGAATGTTTGGTTCTCCGCCCAAAACTTCTGCCATCTTGATTCGATATCTTTAAATTGATAATCCATTTCCGCGTTACAATTGAGCTGCGAAAATAATAAAATTGAACTCCAATGCGGAACGTAGTAAATGAAAAGAAAAACGCAGCTGAATCTGAGATATTAAATACGCACTTTTTTACGTTTGTACACTTAAATATTTATTTTCGCAGTTCAATACAAATTACATGGAAGAATTTGAACCAAGTTCCGCGTCCAAGAAAACGAAAACCATTTACGTCTCAACCGTTATAAGCATTTCGCTGGTTTTGCTGATGGTTGGTTTATTGGGACTGATACTTGTTCACGCCAAAAATCTTTCCGACTATGTGAAAGAAAACATCGTTTTGAACATTATCGTTAATGATGGCGCAAAAGAAGTCGACGTACTCGCTCTTCAAAAACAGATAGATTCAAATCCCTACGTTTTAAAAACACAGTATGTGAGCAAAGAGCTCGCGGCACGAAACTTAACTAAGGATCTGGGCGAAGATTTCGTGGAATTCCTTGGATACAACCCGCTGCTTTCTTCTATAGACGTTTATATGAAGGCCGACTATGCCAATAATGCTAGTATCGAGAAGTTGAGCAAGCAGCTAGGGCAAAATGTTATGGTTAAGGAAGTTATCTATCAAAAATCATTGATCGACATGGTGAACCAAAACATCAGACTTATCGGCCTGATCATT
The DNA here is from genome assembly GCF_009834875.1 of Hufsiella arboris. Classification (GTDB taxonomy): domain Bacteria; phylum Bacteroidota; class Bacteroidia; order Sphingobacteriales; family Sphingobacteriaceae; genus Hufsiella_A; species Hufsiella_A arboris. The sequence continues at coordinate 80,285 of NZ_WVHT01000003.1, forward strand.
TTGGGAAGCGCTGTCGTTTTAATGTTCATCGCCGTAGCTCTCATTAACAATACCATCCGCCTGGCTATTTATTCGCAGCGCTTTCTGATAAAAAGCATGCAATTAGTTGGCGCTACTAAAAACTTCATCCGTAAACCGTTTTTGGGTTATGGATTACTTCATGGATTATTAGCGGGATTGATTGCGATAATCCTGCTCCTTGGCGCGCTTTACTTCGCCCAACAGCAAGTGCCGGAACTTGTAATACTCAGGAACTGGTTTGAGTTCGGCGTCGTTTTCCTGGCAGTTATAGGCATCGGCATATTAATAAGCGGGTTGAGCACCTACTTTGCCGTCAGCAGGTATTTACGTTTAAAAATTTACGACCTTTACAGATAATGGCACAAAAGAAAACTGTATCAACTGAAACTAAAAAAGTTCAGTTTATTTTCGGAAAATCCAACTACCGTTTTATGCTGATCAGCATTGGTGTTGTTGTATTGGGTTTTATTTTAATGATCGGCGAAACAGATATCTATGATTTCAGAAAAACTGTTTTAGCACCTTTCGTCGTTCTTGTTGGTTTTGCCATCGGATTTTACGCGATCTTAAAAAAGCCTGATCACGCTTAATGAATCTTTTCGAAACCATTGTCCTGGCTATTGTTGAAGGCCTGACAGAATTTTTACCGGTATCATCTACAGGACACATGATCCTCGCTTCATCGCTGATGGGCATTCAATCCGATGAATTTGTTAAACTTTTTACAGTCGCTATTCAATTAGGCGCGATACTTTCTGTTATCGTCCTTTACTTCAGGCGTTTCTTTCAAACCTTCGAATTCTATTTAAAGCTTCTCGTTGCTTTTATTCCTGCGGCGGTATTTGGATTATTGTTCAGCAAAAAAATTGACGAGCTATTAGAAAGTCCGCTGGGAGTTGCTATAGCGCTAGTTGTTGGAGGTGTCATTTTATTATTTGTAGATAAATGGTTCAACAAGCCAACTATTGACACAACAGATAAAATCACTTACCGTCAAAGCCTTATAATCGGCTTCTTCCAATGTTTGTCTATGATTCCCGGAACATCCCGTTCAGCAGCGACTATTGTTGGAGGAATGGCTCAAAAACTTTCGCGGAAGGCTGCAGCTGAATTTTCCTTTTTCCTGGCGGTGCCTACCATGTTCGGTGCGACGGCGAAAAAACTATATGATTTTTATAAAGACGGCTATCACGTAGGGAGCGACCAGGTTAAATTGCTCATCATAGGCAATGTGATAGCTTTCATCGTAGCGTTGATTGCTATAAAAGGATTCATAACCTTTCTTCAGACCAAAGGATTCCGGATATTCGGCTGGTACCGTATCATTGTAGGCGGTATTATTCTTGCGTTTTTACTTTCCGGCCATAATTTACAGGTCATTTAATCCGGCTAATTTCTGTAATTAAATTTTGCAGGTTATTTTTGCCGCGTCAGTTTATAAGACATTGAAAACTGACATAGAAAACAGGACGTTCTGTGAACAAGCAATTTAAAGATTTCCATTTCGCCGAAGGCGAATTACTACTCATAAACAAGCCCTACCACTGGACCAGCTTCGACGTTGTAGGAAAAATCCGTAACAGCTTCAAACCATTAAAATTAAAGGTTGGCCATGCCGGTACGTTAGATCCCCTGGCAACAGGTTTGCTGATCGTTTGCACCGGTAAGTCGACAAAAAAAATTGATGAATACCAGGCCCAGGAAAAGGAATACACCGGCACGATGATCTTAGGTGCCACCACGTCATCTTACGATCTGGAAACAGAGGTTGACAACACTTTCTCATTCGACCACCTTAACCCGGACCAAATTAACGCAAACTGCTCCCAGTTTATTGGCGAGATCGATCAGTATCCTCCGGCACACTCGGCGATCAAAGTCGACGGCGAACGCCTGTACGAAAAAGCCAGGCGGGGCGAGACAATTGAACTCAAGACAAGGAAAGTAACTATTACCGAGTTTGAGATTACCAGGATTGAACTTCCCGAAGTCGATTTTCGTGTAGTTTGCAGTAAGGGAACTTATATCCGATCGCTTGTGCACGATTTCGGAAAAAGCTTAAACAATGGCGCTTACCTTTCGAAACTGAGGCGAACCAGAAGCGGTGATTTTCAAATCGACGACGCATACGAGGTTATGGAGCTGGTCAATCATATCAGGCAATTAAAAGAACAAGGCTCATTAGTTTAGCACATGAAGGTTTACAATCATATCAATGATTTTTCGAGATTAAAAAATGCTGTAGTTACCATCGGAACGTTTGATGGTGTACACATTGGTCACCAGAAAATAATTGACAGGTTAAAGGAAAAAGCTCAGAAAACTGGTGGAGAAACCGTAATTCTTACATTTTTTCCGCATCCTAGGATGATCCTTCATCCCGAAGATTCAAGCCTCAAAATGCTGACTACTATCCCGGAGAAAATTGAATTACTTGAAAAAGCCGGTATTGATCATGTAATCATTACTCCGTTTACGCGTGATTTCTCAAACCTTTCTCCGCTTGAGTACGTGGAGCAGGTGCTGGTGAATCAGATCGGGACCAAACATATCGTTGTCGGTTACGATCATCGTTTTGGGAAAGACCGCCAGGGAAGCTTCGAAGACCTGGAAGTTTTCGGAAAGCAATTTGGATTTGATGTTGAAGAAATTACCGAACAGGAAAAAAACGAAGTAATTGTCAGCTCCACGAGAATCAGAAATGCACTTCAAAAATCTGATGTAAAAACTGCTTCTGAATTTTTAGGTTATCACTTCCATCTTACCGGAAAGGTTATCAAGGGCGATCAGATCGGGCGAAAACTTGGATTCCCCACTGCTAATTTATTTGTTGAAGAAACCTATAAATTAATTCCGGCAGACGGAGTTTACGCGGTGAAAGTGGACATTTTTGATCCGAAAAGTATGACCCCTGCAAAAGGCTCGTCTAACTTAAAAGGGATGGGTTATATCGGTCACCGGCCCACAATAAACGGTATGACACATAACATAGAGGTCAATCTTTTTAACTTCAGCGAAGATATTTACGGCCGCATGATCCGTTTCCATTTCTACGATTTTATCCGGGGAGATTTAAAATTCAATAATCTCGACGAGCTGAAAGAGCAACTTAAAATCGATATGCAAACTACCTTAAATTTGCTAGGATAGAGCGAAAGCCCTAACTTCATCGCAACAGATGCGATTATTGTGGCCAAACTCAACCTTGATAAAAACGAAGCGAATTTTCTCGATCAAACAATTAAATACTGGCGGGAAGAAAACCTCCTCAACGGCGAACAAGTACAAAAGCTTCAGGATAGTTATCATGTAAAAGGCTTTGACTGGAAGCGGCTTGCACAGTATTCGTTTTGGATCGCCCTGGTTTGCGGAATTGTCGCGATTGCTTCTCTGATTATCGACGATACCGTCATCCGCTGGCTTAAAAAGCTGTATGATACCCCCGATATTATCATCGGAATCCTCTCCGGAGGAGTTGCCGCTTTTTTATTTTACCGGGGCAGATTACTTCAGAAACATCAGCCTCAGAAAGTTTTCAGCAATGAGGCAGTTGTTTTTCTTGCGGTGTTGTTTACAGCAAATTTTATCGCATTTACAGGGAAGGCTTTTGATAACGGCTCCGGACATTTTTCTATTCTGTTTCTGATCTCGGTTTTTATTTATGGGTATCTTGCTTATTCGTTCAACTCCAATCTCATCTGGATCTTCGCCTTAATATCATTAGGAAGCTGGTTCGGCACCGAGACAGGCTATCAAACGGACTGGAGTTATTATTTCCTTGGCATGAACTATCCGTTGAGATTTGTACTGTTCGGCGCCCTGATCGTTTTATTTAGCTTTCTGATGCGACAGTTTAAACCGCTGCAGGGTTTCCATACTCTTACCTACCTGGTTGGAATGCTTTACTTGTTTATTTCTTTATGGCTCCTGTCTGTTTTTGGAAATTTTGGAAGTATTGACGAATGGCTTAAAATCAAACAAATTCATCTGTTTTATTGGGCAATTTTTTCGGCATTCGTAGCCATCGGTTTTACTCTCTTTGGCCTGAAAACAAAAGACGAAATAGCACGCGAGTTTGGAATAACGTTTCTGCTGATTAATATCTATACCAGGTACTTTGAATACTTTTGGGATAACACTAACAAAACTATATTCTTCGCAATACTGGCGCTTTCATTCTGGCTGATTGGAAGAAAAGCCGAAAAGATATGGAACCTGGAATTCCTGAAAAAATAGCTAAAAATGGAAAATAATCTTTGCCAGGATCAATAGCGCAAGCAAAACTAAAACGATCGATATTCCATGATTGATCAGTTTACTACTGATCTCAAATTTTTCGTGCAGGTAACTGCTAAACCGGGCAAAAAGGTAGAGAATTAAGAATGCGCCAACTGCGGCCCCCAAGCTAAAAATTGCCAGTGAACCCGAACCTTCATTAGTAACAATCCATTCGTGCGATATCAGGTAAGTGCCCCAAACCGTCCAGTAGGGAATTTGCATTGGGTTTACAAATCCTAAAATAACTCCGTACTTGATGCTGTCCCCTTTCGAATAATCGGCTGTTTTTTCGCTGGCATTGCTTCGCCAGGTGATGATTGCCATAATAAGTAAAATGACAATCAATATCCAGTCAAGCCAGAAGATAAGTTTTTTTTGCCCTGAAAACCAATCGGCAAAATACATTACCGCGTAGGTAAAAAAGAACTCGATAATGCAGAAACTTACAATGAAATACATTACGTGACGAATGCCACGATTGATGGTAAGCTGAACGACGGTGAGATTAATATTTCCTAGCGGAATATAGCCAATGAAGTTTATGGCCAGGCCAACAAGGAAGTTTAAAAAAAGCATGTGCAAAAATAGAATTTAAATGCACATGCTTAATTTTTTGTCGGCTAAAAATAGCTTTATGGTTTAGGCTTGTTTAGCGAATTGTACGTTGATGATTAATTTAACATCATCGCCTACAACAATTGCTCCGGCCTCTGTAATGCCGTCCCATGTTAATCCAAATTCTTTGCGGCTGATTTTACCTTTTACTTCAAAGCCAGCCTTTGTATTACCGTAAAAATCGGTTGCGATACCGCCATGCTCCACTTCCAGGGTAACGGGCTTGGTTACACCTTTAACTGTCAGATTTCCGGCTAATTCATATTCATCATCACCATCCTTTGTAAATGAAGTTGATTCAAAAGAAATTTTAGGGTGAGAATCGGCATCAAAGAAATCTGCAGATTTAAGGTGATTATCACGATCTGCCTGGTTAGTGTCAATGCTGTTTACGTCTAATGAGAAGTTGATCTTAGCGTTTGAAAAATCATTACCTTCAGTTTCCAGGTTACCTTCGAAATTTTTAAAACTGCCGGTTACTGTCGAAATTACAAGGTGTTTAACCTTAAACTGTACTTCTGAATGGAGAGGGTCCAATACCCATTTTTCTGTTGCCATAACGTTTATTATTTTTAATAGGAGTTTATCAAAGATAAAGCCAATAGATGTTTAAACATGTAATTTTAATGTCAGCTTATATCGGCAGTTTAGTTATAAAGGTATAAATACTCTTTAAACTAACTAAAATCACAATAAACCCAACTGCAACCATAATAGTTTTAGCGGAAATTCTATTGGAAACCTTTGCGGCGATAGGTGACGCAATGGCACTGCCTATTACCAAACCGGCAACTGCATCCCAATGGATAGTTTTCAGCATAGTAACAAACGTCAATGAGCTTAATATTGCGATAAAAAAACGTGTCGCCTTGACAGTGCCCAGTGATGTTCTCGGGTTACGGGCACCTGCTATAAGAGATGATAAAACGATAGAACCCCAGCCGCCGCCACCAACGGCATCGATAAAACCACCACCGAAGCCTAATAAACGTATGTTTTTAATCTTTTTCTGTTTATGGGTTTTCTTTTTAAGGTTGATGGCTTTTGACAAGATTACCCAGCCTAGTATCAGGGTATATACCGACACCACAGGCTTGGTATAAGTACTGTAATGTTCAAGGGACGACAAAAGGTAAGCCCCTGTTACGGCGCCAATAATTCCGGGGACAATGAGCAGCCAAAACAACCGTTTATTGATATTTCCCATCCTTTTATGCATCCAGCCGGCTATTCCGCAGCTCAGAATTTCTGACAAATGCACGGCTGTACTTGCCGACGCTGGAGGAATTCCCATCGAAAGAGAAAAAGAAGTTGATGTCACACCATAAGACATACCAATCGCGCCGTCGATCATAGCGAACACAAACCCGGCTGCCAGGAAATAATAAAAAGTTGGTTCTATATTTTCGACGAAATCACGGAAAAGTTCATTGCTAAACCACACGGTGGCTAGGGCTGCAGCAACAACTGCAAAAGCCAGGAACCATATCCAGAACTTAATCTTACCCGGTTCTTTAATTTTAATAACCTCATCTTGCAAAAGCGGCTGGCTTTCTTCAGCAGAGGGTTTTTCTGCTACTATATTTGTGTTAAGAATGGATTGCTCACTCATACTTTATCTGCTCACAATTTCGTGAGCTAGCAAAGATATACAATCTATAGATTTAGTAGAATTTATTTTTACTTAGCTAACGTTGCTAGATTAATTGTTTAAAACGACTTCGTAGGTAATATCTACTCCGCCGGCAGCAAGCATATCGTGAACAGAGCAATATTTTTTAACTGCCAATTCGGCAGCTTTTTCGGCTTTTGCCTGATCAATTTTACCTGACAAGTTAAAGGTCATATGAATCGTCGTGAAGATATGCGGGATAGCTTCGCGACGTTCGCCCTCAGTCGATACAGAAAAATCGACGATTTCCTGCTTTTGCTTTTTAAGAATAGAAACCAGGTCAAGTGAACTACAGGATGCCAATGCCATCAAAACCAATTCCATAGGCCTTGAACCAAGCTCTTGTCCACCAATTTCCGGCGAACCATCTATATGTACTTTAACAGACGATGAAGCGGCTGAACCTTCGAAGTGTACCGCATTGTTTACTCTTTTTAACTCTACTTTCATAAGGCTTTGACTATTTTGAATTTTCAAGCGCCTGACTAACATCTTTAAGAATGTCGTCAATGCTTTCCAATCCTACTGAAATTCGAATGGTACCTGGAAAAATAATAATCTTCGCTCGCTCCTCATCTGTCAGCTTCGAATGAGTGGTTGAAGCAGGATGAGTTGCTATTGTCCTTGAGTCGCCAAGGTTTGAGGAAATAAGAATCATTTGCAAAGCATCCAAAAATCGTTTTGCACGCTCAAATCCTCCTTTTATCACGAAAGTAACAATACCTCCACCTTGTTTCATCTGCTTCTTCGCCAATTCGTATTGCGGATGCGAGGGAAGATAAGGATAGCGAACCTCTTCTACTTCCGTATTACTTTCAAGCATTTCGGCAACAGCGAGGGCATTACTGCAATGCCTGTCCATCCGGATTGGAAGAGTTTCCAAACTTTTTGAAAATATCCAGGCATTGAAGGCCGACATAGCCGGACCAGTATGCCTGATAAAAAACAGCATTTCTTTAATTAAATCAGCGCGTCCGACAACTATTCCGCCTAACACACGGCCTTGTCCATCCATGTACTTAGTTGCGGAGTGACTCACTATATCGACGCCGTATTGAATAGGTTTTTGTAAATATGGCGTTGCGAAACAGTTATCCACATTTAAAATAATGTGAGGATATTTTTCCTTGAACTTTCCGAGCCATTCCAGGTCGATTAACTCTAAACCAGGGTTAGATGGGGTTTCCAGGAAAATCATTTTAGTATTCGGAGTAATTGCCTCTTCCCAGTTATCGGGCGTTGCTGCATCAACATAACTGCTGGTTATCCCCCATCGCGGCAGCAATTGTGTAAGCAGCTGATGTGTAGAACCAAAAATTGACCGGCAGGCAATCACATGGTCGCCACTTTTTAGCAGCGCCGCGAAAGAAGCAAAAACAGCTGCCATACCTGAAGAAAATGATAAGCCATCTTCAGCGCCTTCAAGTTCGCAAATCTTTTGGATGAATTCTGACGTATTCGGGTTAGAGTATCTCGAGTAAATATTTCCTTCTTCCTCTTCTGCGAAAATGGCTCTCCCCTGCTCAGCGTCATCAAAAATAAAGCTGGAGGTTAGGTATAAGGGGACAGAATGCTCGCGGTTATGACTACGCTGTACCTGGCTACGGATCAGTTTCGATTCTTCTTTCATGACGCGCAAACTTACATAATGAACATTTAAAGTTCATCATGTAAAAGCAATTGCTTTCCTAAAAACTTAGTCGAAACGCTGTTTTAAATACTCTCCGGTGTATGATTTCTTTTCTTTAATCAAATCTTCAGGCACACCTTCAAATACAAGTTCGCCACCCCGGTCGCCACCTTCTGGTCCGATATCAATTACCCAATCGGCACATTTGATGACATCCATATTGTGCTCAATTACCAGGATTGTATTACCCTGATTTATCAATGCGTCAAATGATTTAAGCAGCTTTTTTATATCGTGAAAATGCAAGCCTGTTGTCGGCTCATCAAAAATGAAAAGTGTTTTTGAACTGTTGTTACCCTTAATCAGGAACGACGCAAGTTTAATACGTTGTGCTTCGCCGCCGGAAAGTGTGTTTGACGACTGCCCGAGGTGTACGTAGCCAAGCCCAACATCTGCTAAAGGCTGAAGTTTGGAAATGATCTTAGGCTCATCTTTAAAAAATTCCAATGCTTCGTCAATCGTCAGATCAAGCACTTCTGAGACATTCTTTTCCTTGTACGTAATATCAAGAACATGCTGTTTAAAGCGCTTACCATCACAGGCTTCACATGGCAAAAAGATATCCGCCATAAACTGCATCTCTATTTTCACCTCACCTTCGCCCTGGCAAACATCACAACGTCCGCCCTCTACATTAAAAGAGAATGCCGCTGGTTTAAGTCCCGCTGCTTTGGCCGACGCCTGCGAGGCATACAGATTTCTTATTTCATCCCATGCTTTAACATATGTCACCGGATTCGAACGTGAAGATCTGCCAATTGGATTTTGATCCACCAGCTCAACCTGCTGTATTAAATTATAATCACCTTCCAGCGAGTTATATGAGCCGGTTTGTTCACCGGAATAATTACCGATTGATTTTTGAAGGGCTGGCTGAAGAATCCGCTTAACCAAACTCGTTTTTCCGGACCCCGACACACCGGTAACACAAGTGAAAACATTCAGCGGAAACTTGACATCGATGTTTTTAAGATTATTTTCACGCGCACCTTTTATTTCTATAAAATTGCTCCACTTACGTCTTGTCGCCGGTATGGCAATTTCCTCTGTACGACTTAAATATTTCCCGGTTAAACTATGCTTATCAATAAGAATTTCATCATAGGTTCCTGTAAAAATGAGGTTTCCACCCTGGGTTCCTGCCTCCGGACCTATATCAATTAAATGATCGGCTGCCTGCATGATTTCTTCCTCATGCTCCACAACCAAAACAGTATTTCCTACGTCTCGCAACGATTTTAAAACGCTAATAAGCCGGTTAGTATCCCGCGGATGCAGGCCAATGCTCGGTTCGTCCAAAACATAAACGGAGCCAACCAGTGAGCTGCCAAGCGAAGTGGCAAGGTTGATTCGTTGTGACTCGCCTCCTGAGAGCGTGTTCGATAACCGGTTTAATGTAAGGTAACTTAACCCGACATCATTCAGGAACTTAATCCGGTTTGTTATTTCAAGTAGCAGGCGTTTAGATATTTTTGATTCCGTTTCGTTTAGTTCCAACCCTGAAAAGAAGTCGAGGGCTTTATCAAGCGGCATTAAAACAATGTCGGTTATGGATTTGCCATCAATTTTTACAAATGTGGCATCCTGCCTGAGCCTGCTACCCTTGCATTCAGGACAGTTTGTTTTACCACGATACCGAGAGAGCATGACGCGGTATTGAATTTTATAAGTTTGCTCTTCAAGATGCTTGAAAAAAGCATCAAGTCCCTGAAAGTACTGATTGCCGGCCCATAAAAGCCTTTGTTGTTCTTCCGTTAACTGATTATAAGCGCGGTGAATTGGAAAATCAAATTTCAATGCACTTTTAACAAGTTTGTCGAGCCACTCACGCATTTTTTCACCGCGCCAAGGCGCGATTGCACCGTCGTATACAGATTTACTTTTATCAGGAATTACCAAGTCTTCGTCAATGCCGATCACCTTTCCGTAACCTTCACAACGCTTGCAGGCACCATACGGGTTGTTAAAACTGAAAAAGTTCGGGCTTGGTTCTTCGAAACGAATTCCATCCAGCTCGAAACGATCGCAAAAGTAATGTGTTAACCCATTCTCTTCTACAAAACAATCTCCTTTTCCTTCAAAAAATGCTGTTTGAACTGAATCGGCGATCCGGCTCAGTGTTTCTTCTTCCAGGTTGACTGAAATGCGGTCTACAACAATTTTTACTTCCTCGCTTGATATCTTTTGATTTTTAATGGAAGGGTCTTCCAACAAGTCTTCAATTTTCCTGAGCTGCTCATCAAATACAACTCGCAAAAAGCCTTTTTGCAAAAGCACAGCAAGTTCTTCCTTTAAGGTACGGTTATTATGCGGGTGAAGCGGGCAAAGTATGGTAACCGAGGTATCCTCGGCTAAAGTTGTAATAAAATTGACCACGTCGGTAACCGAGTCCTTTTTTACCTGCTTTCCCGATACTGGAGAAAACGTTTTTCCAATACGTGAAAAAAGAAGTTTTAAGTAATCGTAGATTTCGGTAGAAGTGCCGACCGTAGAACGCGGGTTACTTGTGATTACCTTTTGTTCAATGGCTATGGCCGGAGCAATACCTTTGATATAGTCCACGTCGGGTTTGTTCATGCGACCCATAAATTGACGTGCATAGGCTGACAAGCTTTCGACATAGCGTCGTTGCCCTTCCGCGTAAAGCGTATCAAATGCCAGTGACGATTTGCCGGAACCCGACATGCCGGTTATAACGACAAGTTTATTTTTAGGAATAGCAACGTCGATATTCTTTAAATTATGAACACGGGCGCCTTTTATAATGATATTTTTCTGCGGATCTTTCTCTGATTCTGTACTCATACAATAACTGATGGCTGGCTATCTGAAGGGAAAATTTGCACCTGCAAAAATAAGCTATCAGCCGCTTTATCCTGAATTTTTATAATTATTTCTTTGATTATTACAAAATAATTATTTCATTTGGAACAGAATCTACAACACACACTTAACAAAAACAGGAGAACGGCTATAGATAAAACTCTACTTACATAAGAATAATTATACAAAAGGGGAAATAAAAGTAGGGGTCCTATGAAAATTCAAACAATGAGTGACCAGCAGCTGATACATCTATATGTTGCTGGTAAGGAAGTTGGTCTGCAAGAATTGATCAATAGACACAAGTCGAAAATCTATACATCTATCTATCTGTTGGTAAAAGACCAGTATTTAGCCGAGGATATTTTTCAGGATACGTTTATTAAAGTTATTCAGACTTTAAAAGCAGGAAAATATAATGAAGAAGGCAAGTTTTTACCATGGGTTTTGCGGATAGCGCACAATCTTGTAATAGATTTTTTCAGAAAAGAGAAACGTACGCCGGTTATAACGAACGGCGATGGCTTCGATATTTTCGACGTTATTAAAGTATACGATGAAAATGTTGAAGACAAAATTGTGCGTGAGCAAACGTACAAGGATCTGAAAACACTGATTCATCTGTTACCGTCGGAGCAGAAAGAGGTATTGATTATGCGCCATTACGGCGATCTTTCATTCAAAGAGATCGCGGATATTACCGAAGTAAGCATTAATACTGCTTTGGGACGCATGAGATATGCCCTAAACAACCTTCGTAAGATGTTGGAAAGCAAGGAGTTAAGCTTAAAGTGTTGAATTTTTCCACACTTTTTTCATTTGCTTAAAATATTTAGGCAGCAATTGACGTTTACTTTGATAAATTAATCAATTGCTTATGACTGATATTTTTACACCGGCAAAAACGTTAACCTGCAAATCGAACCAGACAGGTAATACAGAATATCCTATGGATACATTAAGCCAAGACGATCAACAGTTATTTATCAAGCTTCAGCCTTGTTTAGATCAGCTGAAAAAGGAACCAGGACAAGATGTAGTAGATAGAATTCTGGCGTTTTCAAAATCTTACTAATTTTATAAAAATTTTTGAAAGACCTGCGGATCGCGGGTCTTTTGTATTTTCTCCACGCCCTGAGTTTATTGATTGGCACTAACGCTAATTCGTTTACCTTTGTAAATGCTTAAGCAAGATCGTTTCAACGCATTTATCGCTTATTTTTCGGCAAACCAGCCGGATGCCCAAACCGAGTTACATTATAACAATCCCTACGAATTACTGGTAGCTGTTATACTATCAGCCCAATGCACGGACAAGCGGGTAAATCTCACAACACCTGCGTTGTTTGAACGCTTTCCAAATGCTCAAAGTCTTTCCGAGGCGACTTCGGAAGAGGTTTTTTCGTATATAAGAAGCATAAGCTATCCCAACAATAAGTCGAAACACCTGGTAGGAATGGCCAAAAAACTGGTTCATGAATTTAACGGCGTTGTACCCCCGCAAGTTGACGAATTGCAAAAACTTCCCGGCGTCGGCCGGAAAACTGCGAACGTAATCGCATCTGTAGTTTATGATGCTCCTGCACTTGCTGTAGACACACATGTTTTCCGTGTATCGAACCGGATCGGGTTAACAACCAATGCACGCACGCCGCTTGCTGTTGAAAAACAACTGGTAAAATATATTCCGGAAGATAAAATCGCGATAGCTCACCATTGGCTTATATTGCATGGACGATACATTTGCGTCGCTCGAACGCCAAAGTGCAGTATTTGTCCGCTAACATATTTCTGTAAATACTACGAGCAGCAAGGTACTGCAACCGCGCTAAAAAAAGCTGAAGCCCTAAATAAGAAGAAACTAAAAGACAAGGCTTTGAAAAATCAAAAAAGAAAAATTACAGAAAAGCTAAAGCAGTATCAGATTTCAGAATAATTTAATACATTTATTTTAATTAATTTTGATAATATTTTTAGCATTTGTTTTAAATAATTTATAAATTCGCAACAGTAAAACTAATATAATGAGCAACGCTGATAAATTAAAGGCCCTACAACTTACTCTCGATAAACTGGAAAAATCATACGGCAAAGGAACAATTATGAAGCTGGGAGACTCGGCTGTTGAACCTTTAGAATCTATATCAACCGGATCTATCGGACTGGATATAGCATTAGGGATCGGAGGGCTGCCTAAAGGCCGTGTCATCGAAATTTACGGACCGGAATCATCGGGAAAAACGACACTTGCTATCCACGCTATTGCTGAGTCGCAAAAAAAAGGAGGAATCGCTGCGTTTATTGATGCGGAACATGCCTTTGATAAATTTTATGCAAAAAAATTAGGTGTTGATATTGAAAACCTATTGATCTCTCAGCCAGATAACGGCGAGCAGGCTTTAGAAATTGCCGACAACCTGATTCGTTCGGGAGCAATTGATATTATCGTAATCGACTCAGTCGCGGCGCTTGTTCCAAAAGGTGAAATTGAAGGCGAAATGGGCGATTCGAAGATGGGATTACAGGCCCGCTTAATGTCGCAGGCTTTACGTAAGTTAACAGGAACAATCAGTAAAACCGGATGCTGCTGTATTTTCATTAACCAGTTACGTGATAAGATCGGTGTCATGTTTGGCAACCCTGAAACAACAACCGGTGGTAATGCTTTAAAATTCTACTCATCGGTACGTTTAGATGTTCGTCGTATATCGCAGATCAAAGACTCAGATGAAGTATCGGGAAATAGAGTTAAAGTAAAAATCGTTAAAAATAAAGTTGCGCCGCCATTCCGGATTGCCGAGTTCGACATAATGTTTGGCGAAGGAATTTCAAAGGCAGGCGAAATCATTGACCTTGGCGTCGATTTCGACATCGTTAAAAAATCTGGATCATGGTTCAGTTACGGCGATACCCGCTTAGGTCAGGGTCGCGATGCTGTAAAACAACTGATCAATGATAACCCCGAATTAATGGAAGAACTGGAAAACGCCATTAAAGAATCGGTTACGGCGGAGAAATTAGAAGAGAAATAGATATCCGTTAACTCTTCAGAGGGCTTGGTTACTTTAAAAGTGGCCAAGCTTTTTTTACGCTTATCTTTTCATTTAAATCATCTTTTCACGTGATCAGCAAGCTTGTGTTCTCTCCCGGGATCCTTGTCTTTCAGAAAAACTAATATCAGCACTGATATCACAGGAATTAGAAATGAAATCCAAAACCAGAACCAAAAATTCCTTCCCATACTACGAGCCATAAATCCGGCGATAAGCTGTGGTGAGAAAATCAGGATTAATGCGAGTATCGCTAAGGGAATTTCGGGCATTTCTAAAATGGCATTCTGGCAAGAGGGGCTGTATCCTGCCCTACAAAATCACCATTCAAAAATTTGTGATAACCAGCTATCGCTATCATACCAGCGTTATCGGTACAGTATTGAAATTGAGGAATAAAAACGTTCCAACCCTTTCTTTCAGCCAGGTCCGTTAACATCTGGCGTAAACCAGAATTTGCGGAAACTCCTCCGGCAATAGCGACATTTTTAATCCCAAATTGATCAGCGGCTTTTTGTAGTTTATTTAATAATATGGAAACAATGCGATATTGAACAGACGCGCAAATGTCATTTAAGTTATTCTCGACAAAATTGGAGTTTTCCTTTTCGTTATTGCGAATGAAATAAAGGATTGACGTCTTCAGGCCGCTAAAGCTGAAATCGAATCCTGGTATCTGTGGTTCAGGAAACGAATAAGCATGAGGATTTCCCAACTGCGCATATTTATCGATCAACGGCCCGCCCGGATATGGAAGATTTAAGATTTTGGCGGTTTTATCAAACGCCTCTCCCGCGGCGTCATCATTCGTTTGACCGACAATTTCCATGTCAAAATAATTTTTAACCAGCACAATTTGAGTATGACCACCTGAAACGGTTAAACATAAAAAAGGAAAATCAGGCTTTGGATCGTCGATAAAATGAGCAAGTATATGAGCTTGCATATGATTAACATCAATCAAAGGCACATTTAGAGCTAGCGCAAAAGCCTTGGCAAATGACGTCCCGACAAGCAATGAACCAAGCAAACCCGGACCACGGGTAAATGCCACTGCATCTATCTCATTTTTGTTTATTTTTGCTCTGTCCAGGGCTTCTTCCACAACCGGAATAATATGTTGTTGATGTGCCCGGGATGCAAGTTCAGGAACAACTCCTCCGAATTTTTGATGAATAGCTTGGGTAGCGATAATATTTGAACGGATTTCGCCGTCTATACATACCGCTGCTGATGTGTCATCGCAAGAAGATTCGATGCCGAGAATTGTAGCCAAGATTGAATGATTAAATTTTAACTCTGCAAAAATATTAAAAAAGCTCTTAAAATATTTCTCTGGATCATCCTTACCATATTGGTATTGATATCGGCTTTGGTTTTTTCGCTGCAATTTAAGCCTGTTCAAACTTATCTGGCAAAACGGGCGGCGAAATACTTGTCTGGCGAATTGCATACAAAAATTAACATTAAGAGCTTGTATTTAAAGCCTTTCAAGTCATTAGTACTTGAAGACCTGTATGTACAGGATCTCCAAAAAGATACTTTACTATATGCCCCTCGCTTAACTGTCGATCTCAACCTTTTATCCATTAAGCTTAGAAAAATATCTGTTAATACAGTTCAGTTAGATAACGGACAGTTTTATCTGAAAGATTTTAAAGATTCGTCAAACCTGGGTTTTATCATTAATTATTTCAGTTCAGGAAAGCCTGAAGTAAAAAAGAAAGGAAAGCCGTATGATATTACTTTTGATAAAATTGTACTAAACGACTTTGGGTTCAAATACAAAAACTTTAACAACCCGGATACAACAATCACAGGTGTCGTAAATTTTGACGATGTTGATCTAAAGAAGTTAAATGGCACTTTTTTAAACCTTGACACTAAAAACCATCTGGCTAAATTTCAGGTTCGCCATCTCACTTTCAGAGAAAAAAGTGGTTTCTATCTTAAAAACCTTACGACCCTCGCAAGTATAGATACCAATAGTATGGAATTTAAAAACCTGCTGCTGGAAACTCCGAAAACCAAGTTAACTGACTATGTGTCCTTTAAATTTAATAAATACAAAGATTTTAGCAGGTTTGTAAGTAAAGTATATGTGAAAGGAGTTTTTAAAAATTCTCTTCTTCATCCTGCCGACATATCTTTTTTTGCTCCGGAAGTGCAGCCCTATAAAGTAGACTTTCACATTGACGGCCGTATCAATGGTTATGTAAACAATTTCAAGGCGCGCAGTTTCGCAGTTAGAGCCGGAAATGCTACTTATCTAAAAGGCGATTTTGATATCACTGGCTTACCTAAGCTCAGCGAAACATTTCTTGATTTAAAATTCGATCAAATTGCAAGCAACCATCGGGATGCCGATGAAATAATACGGGCTTTGACTGGTAAAAAAACATCGCAGGTACCGCAATTCTTTCAAAAATTTGGCAACATAAATTTCAAAGGCAGATTTACAGGTTTCCCCAAGGACTTTATTGCTTTTGGTGAATTTAAAACCGGACTTGGCCGCATTGTCACTGACGTTAACATGAAACTGTTGGCTACGCCTGTTTATTCCGGAACTGTTAAAACTTATGACTTCGATTTCGGCAAACTCGCCGACGAACCATTGCTTGGCAGAGGAACTCTTTCAGCAAGAATTAAGGGGCGCGGATTTAGTCAAAAAACGCTGAACAGCCAAATTAATACAACGGCAAGCTATTTCACTTTTAAGGGCTATACTTATCACAATATTGATTTAAACGGAAAATTCAATAAAAACCGTTTTGATGGAAACGTAAAGATTAACGATAACAATCTGGTACTCGATTTCGACGGCGGTGTTGACTTGAACCCAGCTTTGCCGGAGTTTAATTTTACATCGTCGATAAAAAATGCGAATCTCAAAAATCTCAATCTTACAAAGGACACGTTAGCCGTTGACGCTGAACTGACAACCAATTTCACCGGTAATGACTTAAATAACTTGCAGGGCAATCTGTTAATCAACCGCGTTCGGATAACCACGCCGAAAAATTCATTTATTGTAGATTCCGTTTATCTGGATGCAAACGGCATTGGAGCAAATCGCGAGCTGCACGTAAATTCCGACATTCTTGAAGCAAGCATCAAAGGTGAATATGACCTCAATACGCTTCCATCCTATTTTAAATCGGTAGCGAAACGATATGTTCCATCCCTTCAAACAACAATTGTAAAAGGAGGTGTGCAAAACTTCAATTTTAACTTACAGATCAAGTATTTTGAGCCGCTGAGCGCATTATTTGCACCCGATTTAAAATTACCCGAAGGAGCTTTGTTAACCGGCGTGTTCAAGTCGCAGGAAAATTTAACGAACTTCAACGCGTCATCAAACCTGATTCAGTATAAGAAAATTAAGGTGAATAATTTCATACTTGATGAAAGCAACAACGAGCAAGCCCTAAACGTGTTCATTTCTTCTGACCGGGTTGATTTGACAGACAGCCTTTTTATAAAAAACGTCAACATAGCTAACGTATTAAAAAACGACAGTCTTAATCTCAACGTTAAACTATCCGATAAAAGTGCAACAAATCAGCTCGACTTAAACGGTCTCGCAGAATTTAAGGCAGACAGTTCCATGAAGCTAAGCATTCTGCCTTCGGATGTAGTGATCAACAATAATGAGTGGAAAATAACCGACAAAGTTAAAATTGGATTTGATCGGAATAAAATCAATATCGCGGGCTTCGAGTTGTCAAGAAATGACCAGTCCGTAACGATAAACGGAATAATATCCGAAGATCCAAAAGATCATATCGATTTACTATTTGAAAATTTCCAGCTGGCAAATCTCAACACGTTAACCAACGCCGCTGGGGTGTTAATAAAGGGAAAGCTTAATGGCAGCATTGGTGTCACGGCACTAAGCAAAACACCTCATATAGAAACCGATTTAAGAGGTGATTCCGTCGTCGTAAATAGCACCGCGATCGGCAACTTTACCATCAAAGCCGATTTCGACAACGAAACAAAGCTTGTTAACGCGAAAGCTAACATTCAAAATAAAGGTTTCGAAACATTAGACATCGAGGGCACCTATAACGCAAGGCCCGACGAAAACACTTTGAATCTCCAGGTACGGATGGATAAAAGTGAGATAGTTATTTTTGAACCGTTTATAAAAGATTTGGTTTCAAACCTGAGCGGAACAGTTTCTGCAGATTTAACGGTGACTGGAAAAGCGACTGACCCGCAGATTGACGGAACTTTGTCATTGAACAACGCCGGAATGACCGTCAATTTCCTAAAAACTGCTTATCACATAAACGACCGCGTAAAGGTTGAGAACAGTAAAATTTTCCTTGAAAACCTCATTTTACGGGATGTAAGAAATCACGAAGCGATTGCCAATGGTTCTGTTGACATGAAGGATCCAAATAATCCAACTATCGATGTTAACCTCACGGCACAGAACTTTATGGCCCTCAATACGACACGAAAGGACAATCAGTTATATTATGGTGTTGCTTATGCTACGGGTGTTTTCAGCTTTAAGGGACCAACTGACAATATCAATATTGACATTGATGCGAAAACCGAAGATGGAACTGTTTTTAACATTCCACTTAATTCGGCAGAAACAGTAAGTGATAAGGATTTCATCACATTCATAAAAAAAGATTCGAACTTTGTAGCTAAAAAAGAATCGTCATTTAAGGGCGTTAACATGAACTTTATCTTAAATGTTGACAATAAAACAGAGGTCAACATTTTTACAGAAGTTGGCAAATTAACCGGCCGTGGCGACGCACAAATAAATCTCAAAATCACCAGCATGGGCGATTTTGAGATGTACGGCGATTACCTGATTTCTACCGGAAAATTTGAATTTACCGCACAGGACTTCATAAATAAGATATTCGAAATAGACCGCGGCGGCTCTGTCCGTTGGACAGGAAATCCAACCGACGCTAAAATTAACGTAAACGCAACATATGCTGTTCGCGCGAGCCTGGGACCTTTATATACTGCTGCTAACATCCCCGCGCAATCCAACGCCAACCAACGCGTACTTTCTGAAGCGATAATGACTTTAACAGGAAGCCTGCTAAGGCCCGATATTACCTTTAACCTTGATTTTCCGTCCGACTCTTATGTTAAAGATGAATTGCAGGCCTATCTGAGCGATCAGGGGAATGTTACTCAGCAGGCGGTAAGCTTGATTTTACGCCGCAGCTTTGCGCCCGGATCCGGCACTGACATAACCCAGCAATTGAATTCCACTGTCCAGAGTGCAGCTACTGAATTATTTTTCAACCAGTTTAACAATGTTCTTGCGCAGTCGCTCAACTTAAAGTTTGTCGATCTTAACATTCGCTCTTTTAATGAAGCAAGCGCATCCATCAGGTTGTTGAACGATCGGCTGGTTTTAACCGGCGGCGTTACCGATACACGCGCAAACATCGGCGATTTTAATGTTATCGGTAGTGCAGTAGCACACGATGTTGAAGCATCATATCTGATCAAAAAAGACGGTAGCTTATCGATCCGCGCGTCAAACAGGCTTAATAATCGTAATTTTCTTAATCCTGTTGAAGAATACGTTAATGCAATCGGTATTGTATACCGGCAGGAGTTCGATAATTTCGGAGAATTTCTGAAAATAATAATCGGTCAGAAAAGGCGCGAAGAACGTAGAAAACATTTAGAAGAAGAACAAAAAAAGAAACCTGATCCTGCTACTACGGAAAAACCAGTCGCTATAAAACCAGCCGATGCCAAGGCGATCGATAAAAAGATTGTTCCAACCGCTAATTGATTGTTTAGATTTTTTCCAAACTAAAAAATGACATTGACAGCGTCAGGTCAGTGTATGTTTTTTTGTAAATTCGCACGAAACTAATTCTAGTAACTTAACAATCATAAATAAGATGGCATTTGACTTAGACATGATAAGGAAAGTGTACAGCAACATGGAAAGCCGTATTCAGGCTGCCCGGAGTGTTGTTGGAAAACCCTTAACATTAACAGAGAAAATTTTATACGCACACTTGTGGGATGGCGAAGCATCAAAAGCTTTTGACCGTGGTGTATCCTATGTTGATTTTGCTCCGGATCGCGTAGCAATGCAGGATGCGACGGCACAAATGGCACTTCTGCAGTTCATGCAAGCGGGGCGTCCAAAAGTTGCTGTTCCGTCTACAGTACATTGCGACCACCTGATCCAGGCTAAAGTAGGTGCTGATGAAGATTTGGCAACTGCGAACACAACTAATAAAGAAGTTTACGATTTCCTTTCATCCGTTTCCAATAAATATGGATTGGGATTCTGGAAGCCGGGCGCGGGTATTATCCACCAGGTTGTTATTGAAAATTATGCATTCCCCGGAGGAATGATGATCGGAACAGATTCACACACTCCTAATGCAGGCGGTTTGGGTATGGTGGCAATTGGTGTAGGTGGTGCGGATGCATGCGACGTAATGGCCGGATTTGCCTGGGAGCTTAAATTTCCTAAAATCATTGGCGTTAAATTAACAGGTAAACTTTCAGGATGGACGTCAGCGAAGGACGTAATTCTTAAAGTTGCTGGTATTCTGACTGTAAAAGGTGGAACAGGATGCATCGTTGAATACTTTGGAGAAGGAGCCCGTTCACTTTCAGCAACAGGAAAAGGCACTATTTGCAACATGGGTGCAGAAATTGGCGCTACAACTTCCATCTTCGGATATGATGAAAAATCGGAAGAGTATTTACGTGGCACTAAACGTGAAGAAATAGCTGACTTAGCAAATACCATCAAGCAACACTTAACAGGCGACGAAGAAGTTTATAATAACCCTGAACAATATTTTGACCAGGTTATTGAAATCAACCTTTCTGAACTTGAACCGCATATCAACGGTCCGTTCACTCCAGATTTGGCCTGGCCGCTTTCTAAGTTTGCGGACGCCGTACGCGAACACAACTGGCCAGCGAAACTGGATGTTGGTTTGATCGGTTCGTGTACCAACTCTTCATACGAAGATATAACCCGTGCAGCTTCTTTGGCAAAACAGGCTATCGACAAAAACCTGGTTACGAAATCGGAGTACACCGTAACGCCTGGTTCGGAATTGGTGCGCTATACTGTTGAACGCGACGGGTACCTTGATACTTTTGAAAAGATCGGCGGTGTTGTTCTTGCAAACGCCTGCGGACCGTGTATTGGCCAATGGGCACGTCATGGCGCGGAAATGCATGAGAAAAACTCAATCATAACATCTTTTAACAGAAACTTTGCAAAACGTGCAGACGGGAATCCGAACACCCATGCGTTTGTTGCTTCGCCGGAAATCGTTACTGCTTTGGCTATCGCCGGAACTTTAACATTTAACCCGATTACCGACACATTAACAAATGAGCAAGGCGAGCAAGTTAAACTTGACGAGCCTCAAGGCCTGCAAATGCCTATAAAAGGCTATGCGGTTGAGGATGCAGGGTTCCAGGCTCCGGCAGAAGACGGAAGCCATGTTCAGGTTTTGGTAAGCCCTGAGTCAAGCCGTTTACAGATCCTTGAAGTATTCCCGTCATGGGAAGGCACCGATCTTAACGGACTGAAGCTGCTTATCAAAGCGAAAGGAAAGTGCACAACTGACCATATTTCAATGGCCGGCCCATGGTTAAAATTCCGTGGACACCTTGACAACATTTCAAACAACATGCTGATCGGCGCCATTAATTATTTTAATGATACAGCTGATCATGTTAAAAATCAATTAACAGGCGAATATGGCCCGGTTCCGGCAACGCAACGTGCATACAAAGCTGCTGGAATTGGTTCAATCGTTGTCGGTGATGAGAATTATGGTGAAGGCTCTTCACGTGAGCATGCAGCTATGGAGCCACGTCATCTTGGCGTTAGAGTAATATTGGTAAAATCGTTTGCCCGTATTCACGAAACGAACTTGAAAAAGCAAGGAATGCTCGGTATTACATTTGCCGATCCAAAAGACTACGACAAAATCCAGGAAAATGATACAATCGACATCAAAGGTTTAACTGATTTTGCTCCTGGCCAGCAGTTAACTGTCGTACTTCATCATGAAGACGGAAGCTCAGAATCATTCCCTGTAAATCACACTTATAATCAGCAACAGATTGAGTGGTTTAAAGCAGGTGCAGCGCTAAACATCATCAGGATGAAGCAGCAGCAACAAGCTTAATAAATTAAAGTTGTAAAACCGCCTTACTTTGTTGTAAGGCGGTTTTTTTATGTCTCTTCAACTCGTCTTGTTGGCCAGGTAGCAACAGCCAAAACAAAGCAATGCGAAAGCCTGTTTACAGTGTTGGTCAAACCGGATAGTATGCAGTTAGATTTCCTGGTAAATTCTACCTTACCCCCTTTCGTTAAAAACCTGATCATCGCAGCTATTGCTATTGTCCTTGGAATTTTAATTAAAATCACCCTACACTATACGTTTAAATTCCTGTTCAAATGGTGGCCCAACTTTTTGATTCAAACGATAATTAAACACCTAGCAGGCCCTATTACTTTTTTTATTCCGCTTTTGTTTCTTAACGCGAGCCTAGAATACATGCAGCTGAGTAAAACGGTTTATCTCGGCTTAAACAAGGCAGTCGAAATCGCTCTTACCGTAAACTTCGCAATTGTTCTAATCCGCATCCTGAACATTGCTGAAGATTATTTTTACCACCATTACGATACCAATAAAGACGATAACCTGAGAGAACGGAAAATCCGGACACAGCTTCAGTTTATCCGAAAGATACTCGTTTCTCTTATCGCACTTGTTACCGTTGCAATCGTGCTTTTAAGCTTTGAAAGTATGCGAAAAATCGGCACCGGTTTATTAACTGGCGTCGGAATTGGTGGTATAATCATTGGTTTTGCAGCACAAAAATCGCTGGGCAACTTACTTGCCGGTTTTCAGATCGCTTTTACACAACCTATTCGTATTGATGATGTTTTAATTGTTGAAGGAGAATGGGGCCGCGTTGAAGAAATAACATTGACTTATGTCGTAGTAAATATCTGGGATCAGCGCAGATTGATTTTACCAATCACCTATTTTATAGAAAAGCCATTCCAAAACTGGACCCGTGTATCAGCAGAATTGTTAGGTACGGTTTTTTTATATCTTGACTACGATACGCCCATTCAGCCATTGCGTGAAAAACTGACGGAGCTACTAAGTAATCATCCATTATGGGATAAACGAGTAAATGTAGTTCAGGTGACAGACAGCAAACCCAATACCATAGAAGTCCGCTTTTTAATGAGCGCGCGCAACTCTTCGCAAGCGTTTGATCTTCGATGCGATGTACGGGAAAATCTCCTTGCATTTATACGTGAAAGTTTTCCCGACAGCTTACCTAAAAATCGCGTGTTACTGCAAAAAGAATGATCATCAAGCCGGCGCGGTGTACCTTTCTTCTACCAGCTTACTAATTGCTTCCCGGGATTTTGTTACGTCACTTTCGCTTTCTTCGATGTGTTCTGTAAGCCGTGACAGCTCATCATCGTTGACGAATTCTTTAAACCACTTTGAGTAATCTTTATTCCTTAAGTGGAAAAGCCATGTCTCATCATCTACGCCTTTAGAAAGCTGAACAAATGTATTCAGGTTGAACGCTTTCAAATTCAATTTACCTTCCGGCCCCTTAAAATAGAAACTGTCCGGCCCCATATCGCCTGTCGCGTATTTTTTACGGTGGCGTTGCATTACTTTTAATGGAACGGAACTCTTAATCAATACGGGAGCACTTGAGGTATCTGCATTCCAAACAAGTGCTTCTCCTTGCGGCAGATTATGCGACTGGTCGTAATGAAAGTTTATGTTACGTATTTCCGCGAATGATTGGATAGTTTTTTCGGCGTCCTTTCCCAAGGCAACGATTGTATCAACTTCTTTTACAAGAGTTTCATTTATCAGTTCAGGCTTGGTAGTGATAGCAAAAAAGCGGGTGAAGTGCGCAGGCATGTTAAAATAAGTTGCACTGGCTTCCTTTGGAATCAGGTGATGAGCTTCGTCGAAAATAAACCAATGCGGATGACCGTAATTTTTGCGCATGTCAAGCAAAGTATTAAGCAATTTTAAAAAGAAAGCAGGCCTGTCTTCCAGGGGAATTGCAAGCGTACAAATCACACAGCTCTGTGAGGTATTATCCAAAACTTTAACAATTTGTTCAAGTTCAGGAACCTGGCTGGAAGATCCGAGTTGAATAGGTCCCTGCATGTCCAGATAATCGCCCTCCGGATCAATCAGGCAGAACTGATAATTTTTAGCTGCCAGATTTTCAATAAAAGCACTGGTAAGAGTCGATTTTCCACCGCCGGAAGTCCCGGCAAGAAGCACACCTCTGCTATACGGACTAAGCATAAACGGCTCATTGTCGGCAGATGTGCCAATTTGAATATGGTGGCGTGAAAGTAATGATTCTTTGTCGGCCAAATCATTTTCAATAATATTTTCAATCAATTCACTAACACCACGTCCGTGATCTTCTTTGGTTGTAAAATCACATAAAGTTTTTACTGATTCTAACGCATTAGACACTGCAACAGAGCATTCTGTTGCCGCCATCATCGCCGTATCGTTTTCCGCGTCGCCCACGGCAACCACGTTATGCATAGAATATCCGAGCTCGCAAACGGCTTCTGACAACCCTTTTTCTTTATTGATGCCCGCCGGCAAAACCATCACAGCGCCTTTATTAAAAATTACCTGCTTCTCGATTCCAAGTTTCTGAATGGCTTCTAAAACAGTAAATTGGTTGGGCTCCCAGGTGGCGACAATCACACGCCCAACTGACAACGGGGAAATATTCCTTTCTCTTAAATAGGCAACGAATTCGGGTGGAGGAGCATCGCCTAACAGGCGCTCTTCGAGCGTTCCGGGGCGATAAATTAGTGCACCATTCTCCGCAACAATGCGATCAAATAAATTGTATTCAGGAAACAAAGCCTTTAACTCATCCAGCTCCCTTCCGGTCACCAGGATAAGTTTCCGGCCAGATGCTTTGAGCGATTTTAAAGATTCGATAGTTTCTTGCGAAACGCGTTCATGATGAGCAAGCGTGCCATCGTAATCTGTAGCTAAAACATGATAGCGCATAAAAATCTTTTATCATAAGATGCTTAAACGCAGGCATTTGTTTTAAAAACAGTCAATCAGTTTACTGGACTATCAGTTTTCTCGCAGATGCAGTATGGGCACTAAAATAACCTAAAGCGCCATTAGAGATATTTGAAGGCGGATTTGACGGTGTAACTCCGCCGCCGGGACCGCGTGCTTCCTGGCTTTGTAATGTGTACCAGTACGTGAAAACATTTGGATCGATACATTGCATTTCTACCACAATGCTGTCTCTGGGTTTAAATTCCTGTTCATCTTCATCGTTATCCGAAAACCCTGGATAAAGCTCGGTAAGCATTTTATTTCCGTTAGTTAGCCGGTCGTTTGCCACAAAAATCTGTTTATTTTGTTTGCCGTTGATCGATAACAGGAAACGGTATTGATCGGCCGTTTTTGCAGGATCATGGTATTGTGCGATAACACCGTCATATTTTCGACTTCCAAAGCTAATGTCGGTTAAACTTAACGTATCAAGTTTCACAGGGGACGGCATAACTGAAATTGCTGTATAAGTTTGCCCTTCTATATCGACGTTCAATGTGTAAGTGCGACCTGGAACACCTCTGTATGTTACCGAATAAATTCCCGGAGAGTTCTCCCGGAAAGTTATTATGTTTTTTTGATTGTCCGTAACCGTAACTTTTGCTCCTGAAACGGCAGGGAAATTATTGCTGTCGGTAAACATAACTGAACGGCTGATTTTAACCTTTTGTGTTGCCATGATATTGCTCAGGTTTCCTTCGATCACTAACTGTGAGCCTGATTGATCTACGTCTACATCAATCACCTTTTCACAGGAACTGAATACAAGTACTGCGAGGCAGAACGCCAATAATCTTATTACGTTTGTCATTATATCAAAATTTAAAGTTCCAGGTAACAGATGGAATAATGCCGAATAACGCCACCTGCACAGCTTCGGTTGTTCCTGGTTTTGTTTCGCTATCACGAAAACTGATTGAATAAGGGTTTTTCCGGTTTAGCGCATTATAAACTCCGAACGACCAGCTAGAGTGGAATTTTTTATTCTCTTTACCTTCTAGTGTCGCGCTTAAATCAAGGCGGCTGGTATAAGGCATGCGATTGGCGTTACGTGAGGTATAGTAGTACGTTGTCATGCCCCCGATTTCATATTTCCCAGCTGGATAGGTAACCGCATTTCCCGTTGAATAGATAAAACTTCCAGCAAAGTTCCAGCGTTTACTGAGGTTGTAAACGCCTGTTACGGATAGATCATGAAGCCTGTCGTACCGGGCAGGGAAGTAATTACCATTATTTATTTTATCGAATTTCCGTTCTGTTCGGGCAAGCGTATAACTGATCCAACCAACCAATTTGCCTGCATTTTTTTTTGCATATAGTTCTAAACCGTACGATCTTCCCTTGCCGTACAATAGCTGGGATTCCACATCAGCGTTGGCAATCAGCTGTGCGCCATCACGGTAGTCAATTTGATTTTGCAGCCACTTATAATAGGTTTCCACCGAAAACTCCCAGGCATTGCCAGCAAGATTTTTAAAATAGCCCGCTGACACTTGGTCTGCCAATTCTGGTTTGATATTATTACTTGACAAAACGTATTGGTCTGTAGGCGTACTGGACCCCGAATTACTAAGAATATGGATATTCTGAGTGTTACGATTGTATGATAGCTTAATTGAATTCTGATCATTCATACTAAAGCTAGCTGAGACTCGCGGTTCCAGGTAAAAATAAGACTTTCCAAATTCGTGATCATCATAAGTTTGAGTGCTTACAGGAAATCCGCTTCCATCATAAGTTTTAAATGTTCCCGGGCCTAACACAGTAAACGAACTAAACCGTGTTCCATAAAGCACGTTCAGCCAATTGGTGATCTGCCACTCGTCCGACACATAGGCAGCGCCTTCCAGTCCATAACGATATTCGATCGATTGAGAATTAACGCTCGACTGGCCCGTGGTTTCAATATCCGATGGCTGCAGCCGGTGATGAAGCGCGTTGACACCGAACCGGAGAATATGCTTATTACCGTAATACTGTAAATCTTCTTTTAAATTATAGTCCCTGATCAAAGACTTCGCCGTGAAATTATTGTTGGTGCTGAACACCCGGATATTGTAATTGTATTTGTTGTAGATTACCGAGGTATTAGAAAAAAGCCGGTCGTTGAATAAATGGTTGTATCGCAGCGTTGCTGTTGAATTACCCCAGTCGTTATCGAAAAGATTTTTTATCCCCAGGTTGTCCTGGCCGAAGTAACCGGAAAGATAAACCGTGTTTTTATCGTCAAACCGATAGTTAAACTTAGCGTTTAGGTCGTAAAAATTAAGCGTATTCCCTTTCAGGTCGGGATCCGGTGAGGCTTTTAAAAGAAGATCCAGGTAAGTTCGGCGTCCGCTGATCATAAATGAAGACTTATTTTTAACGATCGGGCCTTCAACTTTCAGGCGCGAAGCGATTAACCCGATGCCACCCTGCACCGAGAAATTCTTCGAATTACCATCATCCATTTTCACATCCAGAACGGAGGATAAGCGTCCACCATATTGCGCCGGCATACCGCCTTTATAAAGATTTACATCTTTAATAGCGTCTGAATTAAAAGTGGAAAAAAATCCAAGCAAATGCGAAGAGTTATAAACAGTTGCCTCATCAAGCAAAATGAGGTTTTGATCAGCTGCGCCGCCACGAACAAAAAAACCGGTATTACCTTCTCCACCGGATTTGACTCCGGGCAATAATTGTATCGTTTTTAGAATATCCTTCTCACCGAACAAAACGGGAACGCTGGATATTGTCTTCATGTCCAGCTTATCCAGGCCCATCTGCGGACTTCGGATATTTTCTCCCGGGCGATTCTTTGCAGAAATTACTACCTCCTTTAGTTCGGAAGATGAAGCCAGCTCAATCCTGAGCGCGGTCGATTTATTAAGTGAAATTTTTTGCTGGCTTGTCTGATATCCCACGTAGCTAATAAAAACGTCGTATTGTGACGGCTTTACAGTGAGAGAAAAGAAACCATATGAATTTGTCGAAGTATTTATTGACGTTGCAGAATCCTTTAAAGTAACTGTGGCTCCGATCAATGTTTCACCCGTTGACTTGTCACGGACTGTTCCACTAACTGTATAACGCTCCTGGGCCGTTAAAAAATTAGAAAAAGAAATAAAAAGTAATGGTAATAAGTATCGGAGAAATCTCAAATTAAACGGCATTAAACTATAGCTTAGTAACGCAGCAAAAATAAAAATTGTATTCAGGATATTATTTTTAAATCGGCAATGCGGGTAAATATCAAAACAAAATAAGACAGATTCTCAGACTGATACAATTCATACCGCTTAAACCGACAACTTTTAGCTGCGGCACCTGTTATCATTCACAAAACATAATAATATGATCATTCAAATAAACACCGACAATAATATTGAAGGCCGGCAGCAAATGGCTGCCCACTACGAGTCAGTTCTTGCGGATGCGCTTAGTCGTTTTTCAAGCCAGATAACACGGCTCGAAGTCCACATGAGCGATGAAAACAGTGATAAAAAAGGAACAGATGATAAACGATGCATGCTGGAGGCAAGAGTTGAAGGCTTACAACCAATTGCTGTAACTGCACAATCCGGCACATTGCATGAAGCAGTTAGTGCGGCTGTTTCTAAATTAAAGCATGCCCTGGACAGCGCAATCGGGAAACTAAAACAATACTAGTTCAGTAATTGATCATTCGTTAACAAATTCCAACGCAAAAAGAATGCTGGCCTGAATGACCAGCATTTTCTGTTTTGGTATCATTCAACAAGTGAATAACAGCTGATTTGTTAAATCTTTCTTCCGGTGTTTATTACACTTACGCCGCTGAATTTGGTGGTAGCGCAGCCATGGGACACCGCGCTGATCTGGCCCGGCTGCCCCTTCCCGTCAAAGAAGGATCCGCCCAAACGATAGTCCTTCTCATCACAAGAGCCAGCACATGAATTCCAAAACTCCTGGGTATTCGCCTGGTAAGCTGCATCCCGAACCATGCCGACAACTTTCCCGGCTTTAATCTCATAACATAGCTGACTGCTGAACTGAAAATTATAGCGCTGCTGATCGATGGAATATGAATTTCTGCCAAGCATATATAAACCTTTGTCTATGCCTTTTATCATTTCTGCAGACGTAAGCGGCGCTTTACCCGGCTGAAGCGAAACATTCGGCATTCGCTGAAACTGAACGCTGCTCCAGCTATCCGCATAGCAACAACCCTGCGACTCATTGAGGCCAAGAATATGTGCCTGATCACGGATGGTTTGATAGTTTACTAAAATGCCGTCTTTAATCAGATCCCACTTGCCGCACTTTACGCCTTCATCGTCATACCCTACGGCACCTAACGATCCTGATTGTGTTTTATCTGCAACGATATTCACCTGTTTGCTTCCAAAATTAAATTTCTTGGATTCCCACTTATCAAGTGTCAGAAAGCTGGTTCCTGCGTAATTTGCTTCGTAACCCAATACCCGATCTAGTTCGGTGGGATGACCGACAGATTCGTGAATCGTAAGGAACAGATGAGTCGGATCAAGCACAAGGTCATATTTACCTGGTTCAACTGGTTTTGCCTGCAATTTTTCTCCAACATGAACCGCAGCCTGTTTCGCATCTTCGATCATGTCGTAACGCTTTTTGTAGAGCGTTACCAGCCCTTTAATTTTTTCGTTTTCGTCCGGGATCATGTATTCATATCCCATACCCATTGGCGAACTAAGCGCATCGCGTGTTTGAAAACTGCCGTTTGATTTGTCAATTTTGGTGACTGTAAACGTTGGCCATATTCGATGTATGTCCTGATCAATGTACGACCCGTCTGTCGATGCAAAATATTTCTGTTCGTTAATAAGGAATAAGGTTGAGTTAATGAAACTCGCGCCACCTTCTTTCGCAGCGGCATTAACTCCAAGCAACAGATCGACCTTTTCCTTAACCGGGATCTCAAATCCGTTTTTTTCAATCGGAGTTTTCCAGCTTACTTCTCCATAGCCTTTTTGCGAAGCAAGCTGTACCGGTTCTGTCAAAAGCTTTGCGTTCACCTTCGCAATTTGTACTGCCAGCTCTGTTGCCTTTGCAATGCTGTCGTTATCCAGCTTGTCGGTCGACGCAAATCCCCAGCAGCCGTTTGCGATTACCCGAATCCCCATTCCATACGATTCCGTATTAGCGATATTCTGTACTCGGTTTTCCCTTGTCGAAATCGACTGGTTTAAATATCGGCCAATACGAACATCAGCGTATGAAGCGCCTTTAGATCGCGCCGCATTTAATACGATATCGGCCATTTTTTTCTTCAGTATGGCATCAACCGGCTCTGGCAAATAATCCAGCGGAACTGTTTTTCCCAACGCTGAGATATCAGGCATCATCGTAGCGCCAACTCCCATTCCAGCCAGGTATAAAAAGTTTCTTCTTTTCATTTCTTAATAAGTTAAACAGCGTCTGACAACGAGGTAAAAGTAAAATCACGGATTTTCATTGGCGGCACCACGATGTTACCGCTTCTGACCGGCTTACCCAGCTCCTCAACATTATTCAGCATGATGACCGGGCTTTCATTAAAACGAAAATTCTTGATAGGATATTTGATCTGGCCGTTCTCAATGTAAAATGTGCCATCGCGTGTTAAGCCTGTCTGCAGCACAGTCTGCGGATCGACCATCCTGATATACCAAAACCTGGTAACCAGGATGCCTTTTTCAGTTTCTTTTATCAGGTCTTCCAGGGATTTGGTGCCCCCTTCCATGATAACACGAAAAGCGCCAGGTAGGGGTTTTACATTTTTTTGCTGCGCCCAGTAACGCGAATAACTGAGATTTTTCACAACGCCTTTATCAACCCAAATTGTTTTTTTCAAGGGCATCCCTTCATTATTCCAGGTTGCTGAAGGCAGCTCAGCGTTAAGAGGATCTGAGTAAATGGTTACTTTTTCATTAAACAATTGTTCCCCCAAACGTGTCTGGCCACCTTTTTTACTCATAAAACTTCGGCCTTCTTCTGCGCTGCGGGCATCAAAACCTCTGAACAAACCGCCAAGCATGTCAGCAGCTGCTAACGGCTCTAAGATCACGGTATATTTGCCGGGCTCTATCGCTTTAGCATTGACAGAACTTAAAGCTTTACCTGCTGCTACAGTGCTCAGGGTTTTAGGGTCAAATTTTCTTACGTCATTGTAACTTACGTTGACATAGCCTGATCCCTTTCCGTCCTTGGTTCGTAGCGTTACAGAAAAATCGATATCTGTTGAGCTGTTATATGCAAACAGTCCTTTGCTGTTCATAATCGCCCGGAACGCCGTCGAATTTTCAAGAAAGCCTGCTGCTTCCAGGTTTTTGTCTTTCGCTATCTGCAAACTTTGAGCTACCGCCTCGGCTCTCTTTTCAGGATTGATTGCTGCTGTATCGCTATTGAAAGTTATTGATTCAGTAAAATTTTCCGGCCCCAGAGGTGGCATATATTCCGAGTCCTCAGGTGCGAGTTTAGCCAGTTCTTCAGAACGCCGGACTACTTTTTCCAATGATGCATCGTCGAATTCGTTTATTGTTGCCACACCGGTCCTTTTGCCGTAGGTCGAACTTACTTCCAGGCTCATGCTGCTGTTTTCGCCCGCCGTTGATACAGCATTTCTGGCGTAACGAATATTTCCACCTGTGCTGCCTTCAAGGCCCAACTCGCATGCGTCGGCTTTTGAGTAGTTTAAAACTTTTTTTAGTAGTGCCTGAGCTTCTTCTTTTTTAAGGATCGCCATAATTCTTTAATCTGGTAATTTGTTAAACCGCATCTGAAAGGGAAGTAAATGTAAAGTCCCGGATTTTCATCGGCGGTATCAAATAACTCCGGTACGATTCAACACTGATGCTCCGTTCCGCTTTACCAAGTGCTTCGATATTGTTAAGCATGATAACCGGACTTTCATTAAACCGCATATTTTTTATCGGGAACTGGATCTTGCCGTTTTCAATGTAAAATGTACCGTCGCGTGTAAGTCCGGTTAATAGTAATGTTTGCGGATCGACCATGCGGATATACCAAAGTCGCGAAACAAGAATGCCCTTCTCTGTGCTTTTGATAAGCTCTTCCAAAGAAGCACTTCCGCCCTGCATAATCACATTCGAGGGGCCGGGAACCGGCTTAACATTTTTTTGTTGCGCCCAGTAACGTGAATAAGCGAGATTTTTAACTACTCCTTTATCGATCCAGTTAATTTTTTCTAAAGGCTGACCTTCACTGTTCCAGGTAGGAGCCGGCATATCCGGGTTAAACGGATCGGAATAAATTGTAACCTGCTCATCCATTAATTTTTCGCCCAAACGTGTTCCGCCGCCTGGCTTGCTCATGAAACTTCGTCCCTCGTCAGCACTGCGTGCGTCAAATCCGCGAAACATATTTTCGAGCATATACGTTGCGGCAACAGGTTCCAGGATAACGGTATATTTTCCCGGCTCAATAGCTTTAGCATTTATCGATCCGTTTGCTTTTGAAGCGGCAATCTTAGTTGCTGTCAATGTATCAAGCTTGTTTACATCATTAAAACCGCGGGCTGCATATCCTGAACCTGTCCCTGCCTGGTTACGTGTCGTCACTGAGAAAATAACGTCGGTAGATTTGTTATAAGCAAACAATCCTTTACTGTTCATTACGGCTGTAAATCCGTTACTGTTTTCCAGGAAACCTGCGGCCTCAAGCTTGGCCTCCTTTGCCGCGATAATGCTTTTACTCACCAGTTCGGCCCGTGTGTCGGGGGTCATGGCCGCGGTTGCGGGAACATAGGTTATTGCTTCCTTAAAATCTGATGGGCCGAGCATCGGCATCACTTCAGGATTTTCCGGCGCCAGTTTAGCCAGCTCTTCCGAACGGCTTACCACTTTTTGCAGAGAAGCATCATCGAATTCATTAATCGTTGAAAAAGCACTTTTCTTGCCAAATCTTGAAGAGACCGACAAGTTTAAAGTACTGACATCGCCGGCAGTTGAAACTGCATTGCGGGCATATCGTATATTTCCACCTTCCGTTCCGGATAAAGTGGCTTCGCATTCATCAGCTTTGGAATAGGTTAAAACTTTTTTCAGAAGCGCTTGTGCAGCTTCTTTCGTTAAAATCGCCATGTGTTGTTAGCTAAAAAGGTAAAGAGCACTAAATTTTACGAGCCGTATTAATAACATTCACCCCGTTAAAACGAGTCGTTGGACAGCCATGCGATACTGCATTTGATTGTCCAGGCTGACCTTTTCCGTCATTAAAAGCCCCTCCAAGACGATAATCACTTGCATCAGCAAGGTCAGTACATGAATTCCAGAACTCCTGTGTATTTGCCTGGTAAGCGACATCGTTTAACATTCCAACGATCTTGCCTTGTTTGATCTCATAAAAAGTCTGCCCCCCAAACTGAAAATTATAGCGTTGCTGGTCGATCGAGAAAGATCCGTCGCCGACGATATATATTCCTTTTTCTACATTTTTAATCATATCGTCAACACTTCTTTTTTCCTTGCCTGGCTGAAGCGACACATTAGGCATTCGCTGAAACTGGACATCCTGCCAGCTTTGGGCATAACAACATCCCTGCGAATGATCCAGTCCAATGATATGCGCCTGATCCCGGATAGCCTGATAGTTTACCAAAACGCCATCTTTGATTAAGTCCCATTTACCACACTGCACGCCCTCGTCGTCATAGCCTACAGCGCCTAACGAACCTGGTTGAGTTTTATCAGCAACCACATTTACGAGCTTGTTTCCGAAATTAAATTTCTTCGATTGCCATTTATCAAGTGTTAAAAAGCTTGTGCCTGCGTAATTGGCTTCGTAGCCCAGCACGCGGTCAAGTTCCGTTGGGTGGCCGACAGATTCATGAATGGTCAACCATAAATGCGACGGGTCAAGAATGAGATCATACTTACCAGGCTCAACACTTTTGGCGGATATCTTTTCGGCCGCGTCTTTCGTTGCATTCTTAACATCCTCCATAATGTCGTAACGTTGCTTATACCGTGTTACGATTCCTTTTACTTTTTCTTCTTCTTTTGGCGTAAGGTATTCATAGCCCATTCCCATCGGAGAGCTTAGCGAGCGCCGGGTTTGAAATTTGCCTGAGGTTTTGTCAATTTTAGTAACCACAAAACTTGGGTAAATCCTGTGAATGTCCTGGTCGATATAGGAACCGTCAGTTGATGCGAAATACTTCTGTTCATTGATCGAGAAGAGCATCGAGTTAACAAAATTGGCACCGCCGTTTTTCGCTTCCGCATTTACAGCAAGCAATAAATCGGTCTTTTCCTGTACAGGGACCTCGAATGGATTTTTTTCAATCGGCGTTTTCCAGCTAACTTCACCAAAGCCCTTTTGCGGCGCCAGTTCAACCGGCGTACCCTGAATTTTGGCGTTAGCTTTGGCAACAGCTACCGCACGTTCTGCAGTTTTGGCAACCTCGTCTTTGGTTACATTGTTGCTTGCAGCAAAACCCCAGCAGCCATTTGCAATAACGCGAATTCCGACACCGAATGATTCGGTGTTAGCAACATTTTGAACCCGGTTTTCACGTGTTATCACAAACTGGTTAAGGTATCTGCCGATGCGTACATCAGCGTAGGTAGCCCCTTTTGATTTGGCAGCGTTCATGGCAATGTCGGCAATTTGCTTTTTCAGGCCTACATCCATGCCGTCGTTTAATGCGGCAAGCGGATCAATCGGATTTCCGAAAAGCTCCATGTTTGGGAGCATGAGGGCGCCAAAGCCAACTCCCGACAAATAAATAAAGTCTCTTCTTTTCATTCAAGTTTTCTCCCTAAGCTAATTTTAAATAAAGGCTTAAAGTATAAATTTTTGAAAAGAAGTGTTTTAGGGTTTTATAACAATTTTGTTTCAACCCACAGAAAAACGCAGCAAATCGAAAAAATAGCTAGCAACAGTAAAGGAGAAATATGAAATGTCGAATATTTTGATGTCGAATTAATCTCCCGATTAGTTTTTGACTCGATAAAACCAATACTTGGTTTATAATTGACATTGTTTTTTGAACCAATCAAGTCTTTCCAGTCATTTTCGCTAAAAACATAAACGTCCTGGCCGGCGATTTTTTGCCAGCCTGCCTCTTTTGGCCAGATCACCGATTCATAACTAATAGGAAGCTGCGCTTTTTGGCTGAAAAATATGGGCTGTGAATAAAAATTAAAAATCGGAACCTGTTGACCGCTCGTTTTTATAACTGTATACTGATTTGCTCTGGGATATTTGTCGATAAACCAGTTCTCTTTGGAGGTTATTTTTCGCCCGGCATTTTCAATCAAATAGCTCCAGAAAGACGTGTAAGTTTCTTTATCACCGCTCAGCATCCATGAATAGGTATTTGAAAGCGTAGTTACAAGAAATTTACCGCTGCCGTGGAGCTTGCTGTTTACCACAATTCGCTGTTTCGCATCAGTGACCAACGGTTGCGATCCGCTTTGAGGCTGAATAAACATTGACTGTTCAACCTGAAGTTTTGCTTTCTCATTTCGAAAAGACAAAGACAGTTCCTGATGCGGAGCGCCATTGGTAAATTTGAACTTATTAAACGGGCCGTTTTTCCAAGCCGTGTCGGTCAGCGCAATAAGGCCGGTGCCATTTTCTAATAAAGCATTTTGGATAACGCTGACATCACTCCCGTTTAACTGATCGAGTTGAAAAGCATCTGCTATCACTACATCGAAGCTGTCAAGCACAGCTCTGCTAAGTTTGTCTGGTTGGAAAGATCGGAGGTTTGAATAATTCCGATTGAATTTACCCTTACTGGTTAGCGTTTTTACGACCACGCCAAAACCATTTTGTTCCAACCAGTTTTTCAGAAATCTCGACTCGAATCCCGGAGAAGAAAAGAGCATCAGTACATTTATTTTTTGAGGCTGATGGATAATAAATGGTACCGGATTACGGCTAAGTGTGTCGTTTCCAGAAATAGCATAAACCAACCAATTAACAAGACCGGTTTGTTTGGGCCGGTATTGAAGTTTGAAAATTCCGGTTTTACCTGCCGCAATTTCTGTTGAATCAACAGTTGTATTTAATGCTTTTAACACCAATTTTACAGGTCTTGCTTCGGCATTTTCATATAAACCAGCTAACGTCAATATGTCTCCCTGTTTCAAATCCCTTCTCCAGTTGACTTGCTGAAACCCGCTGATATTTGAAGCCGGATGAAATCTGATTAGCATTGAATCCAGCTCAACTAATTCATGGTTGTTTAGGCCTGAACCAAATATCTCTACCTTATTGACTAATGGGTTGGCTGCCAAAAAGTAACTAATCCCCGGATAATACTTTCCAGGAACATTCTTGCTGTCAGCTAATGATTCGTCGGTAAAAAAAACCGGAGTTGAGTCGGGTTGCTGCATCAGAAATTTAAGAACGCTATCCCTATTGAAATTTGGCGTTAGTAAAATCGCAGCTTTTTCACGCTTTAAGGCATTTTTTTTTGATCGAACAGACGGAACAATGAGAAGAGCCAAACTTACGATCGCAAAAAAAGTTGCTATGATACGCCAAATCAGATGCGCTTTATTTTGTCGTCTGATCTCTTTTATCAACAACAGCACAAATGCTAACGCACAAAAAAACAGGATGATCATTGTTTGATTCATGGATTCATTCTGCTTAGCGATTTATAGTACTCTTTGGACAAACTCACATCTGCTTTATCCGCATCGCGTTGGGGAATGCTGGCCGCCGGAGATAAAGCTTTTTGTAAAGCCTGCTCTGCAATAATAAAATCAACGGAAGATATTTTATAAGGCTGCCCGGCAAAACCGATGATCCTTCGCAATGACGCAACGGCCGGAAGATAAACGGATGGCTGTGTTCCTGCCTTTTCCGTCAGCAAAACATTGAATTCCCTTAAAGATGCATAAGCTTGTTTCGGTAAGGCCTTTTTTTGCTGTAATCTTTGCAGCGCTTCGGATGCTTTTCTCACCATCGCAGTTAATGATCCGCTTTCGGTAATTTGATTTTTTATTATTGGATCCGTTATCTTGCTCAAATCTCCCGTCAATCGCTTTTCCGCCGGCTTTAATGGCGGAAGCTTGGTACTCGTTTTGGCAACGTAAACCCTGGATTTTTGCTGCAGGTCTTTTAATAACCGCAGCGCTTTGTATTCATATGGAAGCGCCTCGGCAGGCTTAAATGTTCTGAGCCGTAGTTCGGAATTCCACATTTGGGTAAGTGTTTCTTTGAGCTGCTTTTTTGTTTCGGGTTCGAAGAACGTTGCATCTTCCGCCTGATCATGCTTATGAGCGTACGCGTCCATAATAGCGCCAGCGTTTCCAATTTCATTCGCTCCATCTTCGTGGTGTTCATCGCCGTGATCATGCTCTCCGATCGAATTTTCGTTTTCTTCGCCAAGGAATTTTCCGTAACGAAGGCGCAGCAATTGCTGGTCGATGCCAAGATCATTGCTTTTCTTTTTAAAATCGGCCGCGCTGATAGTGTCTTTGCTCCGTAACAGCTGCTCGGTTTCAATAATGATCTGGCGCTGGCTTCTAAACAGCTCCGGCTTTACATCGAGGCTTGTTACCATACCGTCCATACTCATCAGGCGAGCGGTATCTGCAATTGAAATGATCATAACGTCCGACCGGCTTTCCTGTTGATGATTATCTACCGCTTTTACATAAAAATAAAGCTCATCACCAGGAACCATACCCAGTGATTTAAGATCAATTATTTTAAGAAGATCATAGGATTTCCCTGATGCAGAAAAACCTGTATTAAAGCTGAGCTGCTGCTCCTTAAACTTCACGGCCTCTCCGCTTCCGCTTGCTATAGTCGCCGAAATATAAGCGTTGCTGATCCCATAGTCATCCGAGATGGTTATCTGAGTTGCAACTTTTTCAGGCTGTCCAAAATCAATCATCGAATAAGGTTTCGGCTTGATTACTTTTATGAACGGCGCATTATCCTGAACAACTTCAATCTGGTAAAAATCGGAAAGCTTGCCGTTGATACTTAGCTGATAAAATCCGGTTCTAGTAAATTTCTCTGTGAATGTCCATTCGCCGGCTAAAGTTTTCCTTAGATTGCTGACTTTGCCTGTATTAAATAAAAAAGCCACTTTTTTTACTTCTTCATTTGTTTTAACAGTCCATCTGACAACCGATCCTGATAAGATTTGCAGCGAGAATTCAGATTGTTTGCTAAGTGATTTTCCAGTATAGGATGGGGGTGTAACAACAACGTAATTCGATTCAATTTCTGGCAGAATGGTTTCCTTTTTTTGATTGCTTTGATGTTGTATCATGGGCGATCCCGGAGTTGAACGAAGGGTCGCTGTTTTTAGCAAAATAAGTCCTAAAACAATAGCAATGCTGCTGATAATTAACACAGATCGTTCCGGCAGATAAAATTTGGCGGGCCTGTTTATCTGATCAATTTCACTATAAACCTTTTGAAACTGCAACCGTTCCAACAGGCTCATATCTTCCTTTTGTTTTTGTAATAACGCAGTGCTTTCTTCCAGTTTTGGGAAGTTGACATCCAGATAACTGGTGATAAACCTGTTATTTATTTTCCAGAAAGGATAAGTGAAGATATATGATGCGAAGCCGGAAATAAAAACAACAAAAAATGCCGCTGACGGAACCGAAATAAAGCGTCGTAAAATGATAAAAATTGCAAAAGATACCGCGCCGCACAACAAAACGCCGGTTAAGAGATTTTTAAATCTCCACGCGGTTTTCCAGTTTTGGATGATATCGTTAGTCGAATGTGTCATCTGGCACTTAATTTATTAGCGAGCATCCGTTCGGTTACAAAAAGCAATAATAAAGCTAACCAAAATGCGAATTGCAGATCTGTCTTTTTCTCATCAACCAATTTGTTTTCGTGGGTATCAACACCCGAAAAGGTTGGCTGTAGTTGTGCTGAACTAATTTTACGAATATCATTGGCGGGGGCTACCGACTTATAGGGCTGCAACAGACCGGCAATAAAATCAGGAAACTGACTAACCCAAACTAAATCGTTCCATTCCGGATCGAGGCGCGAATAAAAACGATAAACCGTCTGGCTGCCGATGGTTTTCGTTAGAACCGGCCTCCCAACCCCATTTGTCCAGTTTATATCTTCTCCGGCGACATCATCGTGATGACGAATTTTGAATAATTTGACAGGGAGAAAATCCGGCACTGCTTCTGAAAATACAAAATCATGGTCGTTAACTATTTTCTCGCCGGCATAACAAAAGATGTTTTTGATTTTTCTTTCTGAGAGTTTCGAATCGGATAACCAGAACAGCCAGTCTGAATTAGCAGGAATTTTTTGGACGGTATTGGCCATTGTCACTTTTATACGCCGCCCGCTGATTTTTTGGAAAGCCTGGATACCGGCGGCCACAAAATTGCCATCACTTTTATTTAAATCACTATAAATAGTAATTTTCAACGTAGATGTATCAACGGCAAAAAGCGTTGAATTATCTATACGCGAAACCTGAGGTAGGCCATTTTGATAAGATAGATTAATTTCTTTATCAGGCGTGTTACTACTTAAACTAGTTGTTTTATAGCTAACTCCTTCACTGTCGCTTTTGGCAGTTATAACTTTAATTCCGTTTGTTGAAGTCAGATAAGCATCGCTGATCCAGGTTTTAGAGCTATCAGATGCTGCAAATGTGTACCATTTTATTTTTGAGTGAATAACCGGCCGCTTCCACCCAAACTGATTTTGCCTGCTATTCGTAAAAATGACTTTTTCAATTCCTGGAAATTGTATATCAGCAGCTTTAGCCAGTTGCCAATAAGCAACAGGTTTTTCTAGCTTTTGTTCCGAAGGCTCCCGAACCAACAGGGAAGAATCAGCCTTTTTAAATCCAATGGCGAACTCGTGCAGTTCATACCCGGATTTTAAAAGTGAATCAATAGTTTGTTTGTGGCTTTCGTATGCTGCTCGGAACTGCCCTGGTTTAATAAAAATCAAGCCATGAGCTTTTTTAAAAGCCTCTTTTTGTTTCCAGATCGGATAGCTTAAAAAAAGGGCAAGCAATGCCACCAGTAGGCACCTTAGCAATAGCAGCAGCAGATCACTTAATTTAATTTTTCGTGATCTAGCGCTCGAGTTCTCTTTTAAAAAAGCGATACTACCAATTTTAAGCGTTTTTCCTTGCCTGACGTTCCATAAATGGATAATCACCGGAATCGAAATTCCGGCAAGGGTAAAAAGCCATATGGGGTTAATCAGCTGAAACAATTGATCGTTAGGATTTACTGCGCTGGTTTAAAAAATCACGCAGCGCCTGGTCTATTGGTTGATCCGTTATTAACAAACGATAATAAACGCGCCGATCGAGCAGATAAGTTTTAACGGAAGCAAGGTAAGCTTCCAGGTTCTCCCGGTATTTCTTTGCCGACTGGCTGCTGAACGGCAATATTTCACCGGTTTCCAGATCTTGTACTGCTGAATAATTTTTATAATCCAGCTCCAGCTCATTTCGTCCGAGAAGATGGAAGACAATAACTTCATGCTTCAATGAATTCAGCGCATCAATAAGTTGATACAGCTCGTTGTCTTCCTGGTACAAATCGGTTATGAAGATCAGTAATTCTCTTTTTTGAGACCCTGCATAAATATCCCTGTAACCAAGTGGCTTTGTAAATTTACCTTCAGGGCTTACTGTTTCAAGCTGATGTAATAAGCGTGAAAGATGTTGAAAGTCCTGACGGCTTGGTAATGAAAACAACTTGTCTTCCTGAAAGATATAAAGCCCCAGCGCATCTCCCTGCAGATTTGCAAGATATGCGAGAGATGCTGCGAGGTATTTGGCGTAATCTATTTTTTTATACCCGGAATCTTCATGATTCATTGAAGCGCTTGCATCAACAAGTAATCTGACTGAAATATTAGTTTCTACCTCCGATTCGCGAATGTAATAACGGTCGGAACGGGCAAACATTTTCCAGTCAAGCTGCCGGAGATCGTCACCTGGCTGATAACTTCTATACTGACTGAATTCCATTCCCGGACCTTTGACAGTGCTTTTATTAATGCCGTTTAAAAACCCGTTTACAGTCGTTTTTGCCTTCAGTTGAAGGTCTTTTATCGACATCAATATTTTAGGATCCAGCAATGCAGACATAATAAAAACTTAGGCGTTTCTGCTAATGGCTTTTAACAATTCAGCAGTAACCATATCCGAAGACACGTTTTCTGCATCGGCTTTAAAATTCATCAATATCCGGTGACGAAGTACTGGAAAAGCCATGTTTTGAATATCTTCAGGAATTACCGCGTACCTTCCTTTGAAAAGTGCACGAGCTTTCGCAGTCAATATCAGGGCTTGTCCGGCACGAGGCCCCGCTCCCCACCTAACCCATTCTTTTACATAACTCACCGGGCTTGTATCCGGCCGGGTCGCACGAATAATTCTGGACACATATTGAATTAAGTCTTCATTTATAGTAACGTCGCGCACTAAGGACTGTAACTGCCTAATTTCCTCACCGCCGATTATCGGATTAACCTGCACTTTTTTATTGCCGGTGGTCGAGCTAA
Source organism: Hufsiella arboris (assembly GCF_009834875.1). Classification (GTDB taxonomy): domain Bacteria; phylum Bacteroidota; class Bacteroidia; order Sphingobacteriales; family Sphingobacteriaceae; genus Hufsiella_A; species Hufsiella_A arboris. Next base: position 122,075 of record NZ_WVHT01000003.1, read on the forward strand.
GCACATTGATTTCTTCCTCGGCTGTCGGATAGCCGATTTTAACATATAACAGAAACCGGTCAAGCTGCGCTTCCGGTAAGGGATAAGTTCCAGCCTGTTCAATTGGGTTTTGAGTTGCAAGAATAAAAAACGGTCTTTCAAGCGGATACGTCTGTCCGGCGTACGTCACTTCAAATTCCTGCATTGCCTCCAGTAATGCCGATTGTGTTTTAGGAGGCGTACGATTTATTTCATCAGCCAAAATAATGTTCGCAAACAGGGGGCCTTTATTAAACTTAAAGAACCGTTTCCCACTTGCGTGGTCTTCTTCAAGGATTTCAGTGCCTACAATATCGGTTGGCATCAGATCCGGGGTAAATTGAATTCGCCGGAAAGATAAATGCAGCGCTTGTGACATAGTCCGGACCATTAGAGTTTTTGCTAAACCGGGCACACCCTCAAGCAAGCAATGTCCTCCGGCCAAAAGGGCAACCAGAATTTCGTCCAAAACCTGGTCTTGCCCGACAATTACCTTTTGAATTTCACTTTTTAAGGCGCTTAATTTTCCTAATAATGGTTGAATGTTATTTTCGGTGATTTCCAAGCCGCTTCGTTTTAATTCTGATTGAGAAAAATAGAAATAAAAAACATTAATTTTTATTATGATGAACAAGTAGCATAAAAATTACAGGAATAATAAAAAATCAAGTGTTTTAATTAGCAATTTCTAATATTTTAGTGCAGTGCGAAGTTCAAAATTTACGTTTACCCGCTTAAGATACCAATCAGGCGACTGGGATACAGATCAGCGTATGCCGTCCAATATATTAAATTCACTGATTGAATACACCACAATCCCTGTAAACACGCAAGAACGCGTAATTGATCTAAGCAGTAATGATATCTTCTCAGCTCCATTCTGTTATTTAAGTGGCCATAAACTCGTACAGTTTAACTCCCAGGAGGCGGCTAATTTCAAACACTATGTTCAAAACGGTGGTTTTGTTTTCGTAGATGACTGCAACCACGATATCGACGGACTTTTCGCAAAATCATTCGAAAGCCAGATGAACCTGCTGTTTGGGCCACAAGCATTAAAAAAGATTCCTAACAATCATCCTATCTATAGCTCTTTTTTCAAATTCGAGAAAGGGCCGCCAAATACATCGTTTGAATTAAATGGCTGGGGTGACGACCTAGTTCATGAATACTTAAAAGCGGTAACGGTTAATGGCAGGATCGGTGTTTTATACAGCAACAAAGATTATGGATGCGAATGGGATTACGACTTTAGAAACAAACGTTTCCTGGCAGAGGACAATACAAAATTCGGCGTTAATATAATTGTGTACGCAATGAACAGTTAATTTAATTACCTTAGTAAAAACTAACAATAATTATGAAAAATATTTTTACAACTATTTTACTTGTTTGCGGCTTTTTATTAACGAATTGCAAAGAAGATGCCGTTGACCCTAATAATCCCTTAAAAGGAGAATGGAAACTGGTAGCCTCTTATGCAGATCCTGGCAACGGAAGTGGAAAGTACGAGCCTGTTTCGGAAAAGATATATGTTAAATTCAACGTTGATTTTAGTATTTCTAATAACGACGCCTATACTAGTTATAAAATCATCGACGATAAAAACGTTGAAATAACTGGAAAGGATGGCAGAACGTTTCGTTACCTGTATACAATACAAAAATCGACACTGACTTTGAACAATTTAGCATGTTATGAGGGCTGCTGGCAACAATACGTCAAGCAGTAATTAAACAAACACGTTTTACACCATTGCTAATTGATTTTTATCTTTAGCGCATGGAAACATCACAATCGCTGCCGGTTTTAAGCGCGGAAGAACAGCGGGTACTTGGCTCGCTGATGGAAAAAAGTAAAACGACGCCTGAATACTATCCCTTAACTTTAAACAGCCTTGTCACAGCTTGTAACCAGAAGTCCTCGCGGAAACCGGTTGTCGGTTACGATGAAGGTACGGTAGTTACCGCGCTAGATTCGCTCAAAAAGAAGGGACTTATTTCTACCGTTACTGGAGGCGCTAGTCGTGCCGTTAAATACAAGCACAACTTTGCAATTGTCTATCCGGTTATTCCGGCCGAGATTGCAGTTATTTGCCTGCTTTTATTGCGGGGGCCGCTTACCCCCGGAGAAATTAACTCAAACTCCGGCCGGCTGTTCGAATTCGAATCGCTTGAGGAAGTTCAGGAAATTCTGGAAAAACTATCTTTCTCCGATCCAAAATACATTATCCAGGTTCCTAAGCGTGCGGGTCAAAAAGAAATCAGGTATACTCACTTGTTGGGCGGTACCCCGGACTTTGATTCCACCGAATTTGCCGAAGAAACTAATATTTCAAATAAATCGGATATTGAAAACCGGTTATCAAAAGTTGAAACTGAACTGGCCGAATTGAAGGAAGCTTTCGAGAAACTCATGAAAGAGTTAATGGGATAATTCAAAATACTACGTCGGTTAATTATAATTTCTATATTTAAACAAACGTTTGCACTCAGCAAATTCACTAACCAATTTGTTTAAACCAGTATGATCGACAACGTTAACCTGAATACCAAAAGTAAAACACAAAATACTTACGACGCCATTGTAATTGGCTCGGGAATAAGTGGCGGGTGGGCCGCGAAGGAGCTGGCCGAAAAGGGTCTGAAAACGATTATGCTCGAACGCGGAAGAAACTTTGAACATATCAAAGACTATAAATCGGCCACAAAAAACCCCTGGGAGTTCGCTCACCGGGGAAATATCACGCAACAGCAAAAAGAACAACATGGCATCATTGCCCGAAACTGGGGTGCTAGGGAACCAATTATCGATTATTGGGCGAATGATGCTGACTGCCCCTACACAGAAGTAAAGCCATTTAATTGGTGGCGATCTTATCAACTGGGCGGTAGGTCCATTCTTTGGGGACGACAAAGCTACCGCTGGAGCGATTTCGACTTTGAGGCAAACGCCAAAGATGGATGGGCCATCGACTGGCCGATACGATACAAGGATTTGGCGCCATGGTACAACTATGTAGAAAAGTTTGCTGGTATCAGCGGATCACTGGAAGGACTTCCGCAATTACCCGATGGTCATTTCCTGCCGCCTATGGAAATGAATTGCGTTGAGAAGGACGTTGCCGCAAGAATAAAGAAACATTTCAACGGCAACCGTCATATGATTATTGGACGGACAGCCAACCTTACGGCGCCTGTTCCCGGCCGTACCCAATGCCAGTACCGAAATCGTTGCTGGGAAGGATGCCCATTCGGCGGCTATTTCAGTACACAGTCGTCTACCCTACCGGCCGCCAAAGCTACCGGAAATCTGACGGTTCGTCCCTACTCGATCGTTACTAAGATACTTTACGACAAGGATTCGCGCAAAGCGACAGGTGTTGAGGTTTTGGATGCCGAAAACAATCAAACTTATACTTACTACGCTAAAATAGTATTTGTAAATGCGTCAGCATTAAATAGTGCGTGGGTTCTGATGAATTCTGCAACTGACGTTTGGTCTGAAGGTTTAGGCAGCAGCAGTGGCGAACTCGGTCACAATATTATGGACCATCATTACAACCTTGGCGCTGCCGGCAGTGTTGAAGGTTATGAAGATAAATATGTGTATGGCAGGCGTGCCAATGGCCTTTACATTGTGCGTTTCGCCAATCTTTTTAATGATAAACGCGATTATCTACGCGGTTTCGGTTACCAAGGCGGCGCTTCGCGTGACGGATGGAGCCGTGATGTTGCTGAGCTAAGCATCGGAGCGGCATACAAGGACGCTCTTACCGAGCCCGGAGGCTGGCAAATAGGTATAACCGGCTTCGGTGAACTGTTGCCCTATCATGAAAATCGAATTTATCTCGATAAGAACAAAAAAGATAAATGGGGTTTGCCTGTATTGGCCATGGACGCTGAATTGAAAGAAAACGAAAAGAAAATGCGCGTAGATATTGTTTCGGAAGCGAAAGCCATGCTCGAGAGCGCCGGTGTAAAGAATATCCGTACCTGGGATTCAGGGCACCATATTGGCGATGGAATTCACGAAATGGGTTCTGCACGTATGGGTAACGATCCAAAGACGTCAGTACTCAACAAGCACAACCAGGTTTGGGACGCAAAAAACGTATTTGTTACTGATGGCGCATGTATGACATCGTCTGCATGCCAAAACCCATCGTTAACCTACATGGCATTAACCGCCAGGGCAGCAGATTTTGCGGTTTCGGAATTGAAAAGCAGAAATATTTAATGTCAATTTAAAATAGCACTGCGTAATCTTGGAATAAGAATCAATATTCTTTTCGTTGTAACTTTTTTTAACGTCTAATCTCTATATTTAGTAGAAACTTAAAACTAAAACAACTTGAAAAGAAGAGACTTCCTTTACCTATCGGGAATGGGAATCGGCGCCAGCATGATGCCATCCATCCCGATCTTCGGTAATCCTGTACCATTAGGCGCCGCACTCGAGCCCGTCGATGTTGCGCTTAAAAAACAAATGGCTGATGTTGCGCTTAATGCCGCCAGAGGAAAGGGTGCAACCTACACTGACGTACGCATAGGCCGTTACCTTAATCAATATGTCGTTACCCGTGAAGACAAAGTTGAAAACATTGTCAATACCGAATCGTATGGCATGGGTATTCGTGTGATTGCGAACGGTAGCTGGGGATTTGCCGCTACTGACAAACTCGACAATGACAGCATTGCCAAGGCGGCGGCACTGGCGGTGACTATAGCCAAAGAGAATTCGAGACTTCTAACCGAGCCTGTTCAGCTTGCACCACAAAAAGGTTACGGCGAGGTTAGCTGGAAAGCGCCGATAGAAAAAAATGCTTTTGAAGTTCCGATTAAAGAGAAAGTTGATTTGCTGCTTTCTGTAAATGATGCGGCTTTAAAAAACGGGGCAAACTATATTAACTCTATTTTATTCCTGGTAAACGAGCAAAAGTATTTTGCTTCCACAGATGGATCATATATCGATCAGGATGTACATCGTATATGGCCTACGTTCTTTCTCACGAAAATTGATTCGGCAACCGGAAAATTTGAAACCAGGAACGCCCTTAGTTCACCGGTTGGAATGGGTTATGAATACCTCAATGCCCGTCCGGAAGATAAAATAAAAGGCTTGACAACATTGTATCGGAATCGCTATGATATGCTGGAAGATGCTAAGCAGGGCGCGATACAACTGGGCGAAAAAATGAAAGCCAAATCGGTCGAGCCGGGAAAATACGACCTGATCCTTGATCCGTCACACTTATGGCTTACCATTCATGAATCGGTTGGGCATCCAACAGAACTGGATCGCGTGCTTGGCTACGAAGCAAATTATGCGGGCACAAGTTTTCTCACACTCGATAAATGGGAAACTAAAAAATTCAATTTCGGCAGCAAGCTGGTAAACATTGTCGCTGATAAAACGCAGGTTGGTTCTCTTGGAGCGGTTGGCTACGACGACGAGGGTGTCGGCACTCAAAAATGGGATCTTATTAAGGATGGCATTTTGGTGAATTATCAGGCAATTCGCGATCAGGCACACATTATTGGCCTGAAGCAATCGCAGGGCTGTTGTTATGCGGACAACTGGAGCGATGTTCAATTCCAACGTATGGCCAATGTTTCACTCCAGCCCGGAAAAGAAAAAAAGAGCGTTCAGGACATTATTAAAAATGTCGAAAAAGGGATTTATATCATTGGTGACAATTCATTTTCAATTGACCAGCAACGTTACAATTTTCAGTTCAGCGGTCAGTTGTATTACGAGATCAAACAAGGTAAAATTGTCGGCATGTTGAAGGACGTTGCCTACCAGTCAAACACTCAGGAATTTTGGAATTCATGCACTGCGATCGCCGACGAAAGTGACTATCGCTTAGGCGGCTCTTTCTTTGATGGTAAGGGCCAGCCGGGACAAATCAGCTCCGTATCTCACGGCTCGTCAACGGCAAGGTTCAATGGCGTTAACGTAATTAATACCGGACGTAAAATTTAATCTAATTGTTTATCAGCATATATAAACGCAAACAGCGTTGATGCTCCACACAACAAGAAATTGACATGGCAATTTTAACTAAAGATGAGGCTCATGCCCTATTAAAAAAAGTATTGAGCTATTCAAAAGCCGATGAATGCGAAGTAAATTTAAGCAGCACCGACGGCGGCAATGTACGTTACGCACGTAACTCCGTTACCACAAGCGGTGGTGTAAGTCAAAGCAGCCTGGTTGTACAATCATCATTCGGAAAGAAAATGGGCGTTGCAACGATCAATGAATTTGACGATGCGTCATTAGAAAAAGTTGTACGCCGCTCGGAAGAACTGGCAAAACTAGCGCCGGAAAATCCAGAATTTGTGCCAAATCTTGGCCCGCAGAAATATGGCGAGTCAAAAACCTTTATACAGAGCACAGCCGATATCGACCCAAAACTTCGCGCTGATGCAGTAGAAAAAAGCTTAAAAATATCCAAAGACAGCAACCTGATCGCAGCTGGATTTTGGGAAAACAGCGCAGGTTATAGCGCAATGATGAATTCAAGCGGGCTTTTTGCTTATAACACATCGACCAATGTTAACTTCAATGTAACTGTCAGAACAAAAGATGGAAAAGGCTCCGGCTATGCATCAAAGGGGTACAACGATGTAAACCAGTTAGACGTGGCTTCCGCTACCAGGATAGCTGCTCAAAAAGCATCCGGATCTTCAGCGGCAAAAGCAATCGAGCCAGGTAAATATACCGTGATTTTGGAACCTTCCGCCGGCATTGTACTATTAGAAAACCTCTACTATGCACTTGACGCGCGTTCCGCCGACGAAGGCCGCAGCTTCCTCAGTCTGCCGGGAGGTAAAACCAAACTTGGGCAAAAACTTGTAGACGAGCGAGTAACGATTTATTCTGATCCTCAAAATCCAAATCTTCCAACCAGCCCATGGAATGGCGACGGCCGCCCACAGGAAAAGGTTGTGTGGGTTGATAAGGGCGTAGTAAAAAATCTTTCCTATTCCCGTTATTGGGCGCAAAAGAAAGGTGTAAAAGCAACACCAGCGCCAGACGGAATCATTATGGAAGGCGGCACATCTTCCCTGGAAGACCTCATCAAGAGCACTGAAAAAGGGATTTTAGTTACCCGTTTGTGGTATATTCGTCCGGTAGATCCGCAAACATTATTATATACCGGGCTTACCCGCGATGGTACCTTCTATATTGAAAATGGACAAATTAAATTCCCTGTAAAGAATTTCCGGTTCAACGAAAGCCCCGTTATTATGCTTAATAACCTGGAGGCTCTGGGTAAACCGGAAAGGACAGTGAGCGGTGAGTCAAATACTCACGCGATGATTCCTCCAATGAAAATCCGGGATTTCACTTTCACGTCGCTTTCCGACGCTGTATAACTTTAAAAAGCGGGCGAAAGCCTGCTTTTTTTACACTTTGGTTATTAATTGTATTTTTTACATTTATAATCCCAATTGAAGTCTTAAAATGATTAAAAATCTGTTTTACTTTTTCACATTTATTGCAGTTAGCTCGGCACAAGCATCGCAAACTGACACAATTATTCACTCAACCGGCAATCCGATAATTCGCCATAAGTATACTGCTGATCCGGCTGCGATGGTATTTAAAAACAAGGTTTACTTATATACCGGACATGACGAAGCCCCAAAAAACAAGAATGGATATGTGATGCACGAATGGCTTTGTTTCTCTTCGGAAAACATGCTTGACTGGACTGAGCATCCCGTTCCAATGAATGTATCCGCTTTTAAATGGGCGAAGGACGACGCCTGGGCCTCGCAGGTCATTGAACGAAACGGTAAATTTTATTGGTATGTAGCCGTCGAACATGGCAGCATCCCCGGTAAAGCGATTGGCGTTGCTATATCCGACAGTCCGATAGGGCCATTTAAAGATGCAAGAGGGTCAGCCTTGATTACAAATGACATGACTACGCAGACGAAGATCAGCTGGGATGATATCGATCCTTCAGTCATAATAGACGATGATGGTCAGGCTTATCTTTTTTGGGGAAATACAGTTTGTAATTACGCCAAGTTAAAAAGTAATATGACCGAGCTAGACGGGCCGATAAAGACGATTGATCTTCCGCATTTTACCGAAGCTCCCTGGATTCATAAACACAATGGCTGGTATTACCTTTCCTATGCTTACGAGTTCCCGGAAAAGATCGCTTATGCAATGAGTAAAAACATCAATGGCCCGTGGGAATACAAAGGCATCTTAAATGAAATTGCGGGAAATTCTAATACAAATCACCAGGCTATCATCGATTTTAAGGGAAAATCATATTTCGTTTATCACAACGGGGCATTAACTCCCGATGCCGGAAGTTTCCACCGTTCAGTGTGTATTGATTATCTCTATTACAACAAAGATGGCAGTATAAAAAAGGTACAGATGACTTCTGAGGGTGTTAAATCAGCTAAATAGATCATATCAGCCGGTCTTTTATAACCATGGTTCCGGCGATAATATCGTGAAGACATTTTTGTTTGCGGTTAAAAAAGCCTGACAAATAACCAATGCCAAACGTGGCGAATGATAGTATCTTGGCGAGATTGCGGAAAAAAGCTTTTCCCGTGTTAAGTCGTCCACCTTCATCATCGCATACTTTTATACGAATCCAGCTTTTTCCAAATGTTCCTTGCTTCGGAGAAGATTCCATAACTGTGGCGTAAATCAATTTGATTAGTGGAATCACTGCTATTCCCGCTGCGGCAATAGCTATTTGTTTTTCTCTCTCGTCAACCATTGAAACAAGCACCAGTGCAATCAAAGCGTAAACGAAGGTTACAAGAAATATATCTATTACAACTGCGAGCAAACGCACATCCAATGTGGCAAAGTACTGTGGGGCCGAAATGATTTTTTTGAAGCCGAACAAACTGCGAAGTTCTTCAAGTTCATGAGCTTCTTTATAATCATCCATCCCGGTATGCTTAATAAAAGTACCGGGATGGATTGATAGTTCACGAAGTTGTTCGAATGTATAGGGCCCTTTTGGCCTCCCTGCTTCAACAATAAAATATTCTTTATCCATTAATATCTGCTAACCTCAAAATCGGACAAACCGCCTTTCAAGTTAACAAATATCTTTTTTGCCGAAGTATTGAAATTTGAAGTAACGTATGTTCCATCCTGCTGTTTGGAAAAACCGTCAAAGGTCCTGGAACTCAACCCTGTTTGAACTGTAATTTTGCAGCCAGCTTCTTTCGGGATAGATATATTAATGTCGGCCATACCGGTTTCTGCACTTAATGTGGTGGCTTCTTGAGGCATACCTACCTTAACATTGAACTCAGCAGCACCGCCCTTCAAAGTAAGATTCCGAATTTTATATGGTACGAGGTCAAAGTTTGCTTCGCCGGCTCCCATTTTTAAATTGATATCCCAAATTGGTTTGGTACTTAATCTGATATGTGCATCATTGTCGCCGTCGTCACCGAAATGAAAATTCTTTTTATCATTCATTTTGAAGTTAAGCACGTCTAGTGAGTCACCCGATATTTTTTGTAATGAATATCTCGCCTGCCCTTTTTGCTTAACGTCTGCATCAAATAAATTATTTGTCGTGTCCTTTATAAAATATTCTACTGCGCCACCGGTTATATTTAACTCCGCACGTGGAGTATTGGCAAACGGTTCAGAAAAATTAGTATTCGAAGTTTTGGTGGAATCCCAGTTGTCGTGTTCATCGTCATCATCGTCGTTCATATCGTAACGAAACTTGTACCATTTAGCAGATTCGTAACGTTTCGTTAAACCCTGATATGTTAAAAACCCCAATACTAAAACTGTTATGGATATAGCAGCTATCGGACCTACGGACGAATTCATTCTTGAAAAGAGCATATTCGCGCCAATGATAATTAATATCAGTGGCCAAAATTGCCAGATTGAGCGCCAGTAAAAGTTAATAACTCCAAAGTTTGAAAGCAGCAAAATGCCTCCTATAAAAACGAGGACTAAGCCCCATACTATTTTCTCGGTTTTCATAATAATTAAAGTTGATCTGACTGTGATTGTGACGTATCGTTTGTTTTGAGTGGCTCCTGGGCGTTCTTATCCCATGAATCTTTCCTTGATGAGTTGGTAATTATCATGATACCGGGAATAATCAGCGCGAGTGGCCATAATTTATTAAAGGTAAACCAGTAAGGCAGCAGATCAAACTGATCTGTCATAAAATATAGCCCGACCAGAATTAAAACCGTTCCTGCAATAATACGTCCCGTATCAGATTGCTTTTTTGGGTAAAAAGATTGTTGCCCTGCTTGAAACGATGACGCCTGCGCCTTTTCTTCGTAAACCCTATAGTCAGTTTGATAAGGCCTGAATACCGACGGTTTTGCCGGAATAGCAATCCACATAATGATGTAAATTAAGAATCCTGACAAACCGGCGAATACCGCAACCATAAAGGCAATACGTATCCAGGTTACGTCAACTTCAAAATAATCGGCCAAACCGGCGCAAACACCACCGATCATCTTATTTAGTTCATTTCTTTCTAGTTTCTTTTCCATTGTGTTTAGTGTTAAGTTAAGTGACTTCACCTTTAACAGGACGGATAAGTATTTCATCAACATTACATCCGTAGCTCATTTGCAAACAACCCAATACAGCCGAGGCTACATCTTCAGGTTGAACAAAACGGTAGGCAGGAAGTTCAATTCCCCCCCACGATTCTGTTAAGGTTGATCCCGGCAGGATTGATGTTACTTTCACATTGTGGTTCATCAATTCCTGACGTAATACATTAGTTAGACCTAGCAGCGCATACTTTGTTACAGAGTAAGAACCTGCACCCGGAAAAGGCTTAATTGCCGCTACAGAACCGATATTGATAATATGCCCACTTTGATTTTTTTTCATTTCCTTTCCAAAAAACCGGCAAAGAAAATGCGGTGCAAGTAAATTCAGATTTAGCTGCAGGGAAAGTGTTTCGTCGTCTTCATCCAGCACACTTGCGGGAATAAACATTCCTGCATTATTTATTAAAACATCCACCTTACCAAAGTGTTGTTGTACAAAGTTTGCGAAACGTTGCAATTCAACTTTATTTGAACAATCGGTTTCTAAGCCCGCGAGCCTTATAGTATGATTAATTTGTTGAAGTTCGCCAACGAGCTGATCAAGTTCATTTTGGTTCCGCGAACAAACTGCAAGATTATATCCGGCTGCTGCTAATTTTAAAGCAATGGCTTTACCAATTCCCTTGGTAGCGCCTGTGATAATTGCATTCATAGCTTTATGTCTTGCTGCTGAAATTAGTTATTTTATTGCTATACGGAAAAAAGCTTATTTTTACACAAATCAAAAAGGGATGTTTTATAGCATTGGAAGGTACATTTTATTGTTAAAGGCAGTATTCAAAAAGCCTGAAAAATTCAATATCTATTTTAAAGAAGTCATGTTCCAGATGAACTATATTGGTATGGGTTCATTAGGATTGATCAGCATTATATCCACTTTCGTGGGAGCGGTAATGACATTACAAATCGCCTTTCAGCTTAATAGCGATTTGATACCTAAAACGATTATTGGCTCAGTAAACCGCGACTCAAGTATCCTGGAATTAAGCCCTACTATCAGCGCGCTTGTTTTGGCAGGTAAGATCGGCTCGTCCATATCTTCCGAGATTGGAACGATGCGTGTTTCGGAACAAATCGATGCCCTTGAGATCATGGGAATCAATGCTCCCGGATATTTAATCTTGCCAAAACTTATCGGTGGTATAACGATGGTTCCGGTTTTAGTAATTATCGCTATGTTTTTAAGCATTACAGGTGGTTACATCGGCGGAACTTTGTCAGGAGCGGTAACTGGTTCAGACTATATTTTAGGAATTACCAGTGATTTTAACCCATATACAATTACTGTAGCGCTTGTTAAAGCCTTCGTTTTTGGATTTATTATAACTACAGTGGCTGCTTATCAGGGCTTTTATGTTCGCGGAGGCGCTTTGGAAGTTGCTCAGGCAAGCACCAAAGCAGTTGTGGTAAGTTGTATCACTATTCTTGCGGCCGATTACTTCGTTACCCAATTACTATTATGATCGAAATTATTGATATACGTAAATCTTTCGACGATCACGAAGTACTTTCGGGTATATCCGCCAAATTTGAACCCGGTGATAATAATTTGATTATCGGCGGGTCCGGATCGGGTAAAACAACCCTGCTAAAGTGTATGGTAGGTCTGCACGAACCAACTTCGGGATCGGTTATTTATGATGGCCGCGATTTCACTAAAATGAATTTTGAACAACGAATTGAAATTCGAAAAGAAATCGGCATGCTTTTTCAAGGCTCGGCTTTATTCGATTCGATGACAGTGCAGGAGAACATCATGTTTCCCTTAAATATGTTTACTGAACAAAGTTTTGAGGAAAAAATGGATCGGGTCAATTTCTGTCTCGACCGTGTCAATCTAAAGGATAAGAACAAATTATTCCCCGCCGAACTTTCGGGTGGTATGAAGAAGCGTGTTGGCATTGCGCGGGCCATCGCAATGAATCCCAAATATTTGTTTTGCGATGAGCCGAATTCCGGACTAGATCCAAAAACATCTATCGTGATCGATGATTTAATTAACGAAATAACTGAAGAATATAAAATCACTACAATCGTGGTAACGCACGATATGAATTCGGTAATGGGCATCGGCGAGTACATTCTCTTTTTACATAACGGCAAAAAATATTGGGACGGCACTAACAAAGAAATCGCGCATACCGACAATAAGGAGCTCAATGAGTTTGTGTTTGCAAGCAAATTCATGGAAGCCGCGAAGGAAAAATTGTAACTTTGCCGTAATACATGCAAAAATCAACATCCGGAAAAGCAGCCGGCTCCATACAATTGCTTACCCCTCAACATTGGATCGATTATGAGCTAATCGATTGCGGCGATTTTGAAAAGCTTGAACGTTTTGGAAATTTAATGCTTATTCGCCCGGAACCTCAGGCTGTTTGGAAAAAAGCTTTAGATGAATCCGAATGGACAAAACTGCATCATATTCGGTTTAAAGGCCGCTCGGCTACGTCCGGCGAATGGATTAGGAAAAATAGTCAAATTCCTGACAGATGGTATATATCATACAAAAATTCTGATGTGGAAATTAAGTTCCGTCTGGCGCTGACATCCTTTAAACATGTTGGAATTTTCCCGGAGCAGGCGGTAAACTGGGATTATATATCTTCTTCGCTGAAAAAGTTCAAAACAGAAAGTCCTAAAGTGCTAAACCTGTTTGCTTATACAGGAGGAGCTTCGTTGATTGCAAGAGCTGCCGGCGCGGATACAACTCACGTAGATTCAATAAAACAAGTGGTTACCTGGGCAAATGAAAACCAGGAACATTCCGGCCTTAAAGACATACGCTGGGTGGTTGAGGACGCCCTTAAATTTGTGAAAAGAGAAATTAAACGCGGGAAAACTTATAATGGAATCATTCTTGATCCTCCTGCGTACGGGCATGGGCCAAATGGTGAAAAATGGAAGCTCGAAGACAACATTCTCGAAATGATGGCCGACGTTGTTAAGCTGCTTGATCCGCAAGAACACTTTTTAATACTCAATACATATTCGCTTGGATTTTCATCAGTGATAGTGGAAAATCTCATTTTATCATCTTATCCCGAGGTTACAAACCTCGAAACAGGAGAATTATATTTACAGGCTACTGCGGGAAGCAAGCTGCCATTGGGTGTTTTCGGCAAATTTTGTAACCACCTGTAAAAAAGCGAAATAAGTGAAAATCTTTTTTGTCAATCATTAATTCTAAACTATACTTGCGAAATTTTAAAAATACCCCAAAAGGGAAACGTACGGAAAACTATTTTATGGCGAACAAAAAGAACCTGACCAAAATCATTGCGCTTGCTGGCACTGCATTGGTACTATTTACAAATTGCAGTGGCAATGCGGAAAAACAAGGAGTAAAGTCTGGCCACAAAGACACATCGGCAACTCAGACTGAAGCAATAGCAGGAGATTCATCTTCTGCTCAGAATTATTCCCCTATTGATACAGCGGATTATAATAAACGAATTAAAGCGTTGGCAAACGGCGACACTACAGGAAAGTGGCCAGTAAAAAACCAGCCTTATCCGATAAACGGCGCCATTTTACCATTTAAACGGATTGTTGCTTATTATGGAAATCTTTATTCTAAGAAGATGGGTATTTTAGGAGAATTGCCTCCGAAAGAAATGCTTGCTAAATTAGATCAGGAAGTAAAACGCTGGGAAAAAGATGATCCGAATACACCTGTTCAACCGGCTCTTCATTATATCGCAGTAGTTGCAAGCGGCGATCCCGGAAAGAGTGGTATGCACCGAAACCGAATGCCTGATAAGCAGATCGATTCCGTTTTGACAATTTCCAAAATGCGAAAAAACATGATCGTTTTTCTTGACATCCAGGTAGCGTTAAGCAATATCCAAACAGAATTGCCTCAATTGGAAAAATACCTGAAACTGCCAAACGTTCACCTGGGCATTGATCCTGAATTTTCTATGAAGGACGGAACATTGCCAGGGAAAAAGATCGGAACTTATGATGCGGCAGATATAAATTACTGTTCGGATTACCTGGCTAAGCTGGTGAAAAAATACAACCTGCCGGCCAAGGTCTTCGTTGTTCACCGCTTCACAAAAAAAATGTTGACAAATGCTGAAAATATCAAATTACGTCCGGAAGTTCAGATGGTAATTAATATGGACGGTTGGGGTGAGCCAGATCTAAAAGTAGGCAGTTACCGGTATTTTGTCAGAGATCACCCGGTGCAGTTCACCGGCTTTAAGTTGTTCTATAAAAACGATCTTAAAAAAGACCCTCATCGTATGATGACACCGGAAGACGTGCTTAAGCTGACACCTAAGCCGATATATATTCAGTATCAATAACATAAAAAAGCTCGGTAAAACCGGGCTTTTTTATTAAACTGTTATATCGAAAGTGGAAATTGAATCAGCTACTTATGGGCAGGAGTGCTTTGGTGAACAGAAGTATTTTTCAAAAGTAATCCAGATTGATTATGATGAAGATGAAATTTCGTACGATGAATTACTTCTTATATTCTTTTAAACTCTTAATCCACGCTTAACAGGCATGAGAATGATATAGGCACACGATACCGATTCGTCGTCTTTTATCATACTCATGAATAAAAAAGAAAAGTTGAGGCGATGATTTATAAACTCACCGAGCTATTGTACATTAGTAACTAAGCCTAAGCTTAGTAAGTTTATACAGAAATTTAATAAAAAAAGCCGGAAGCTTTGTAATAAGTTCCGGCTTTCACTTAATATCTATCTTCTAATTATTCCTACTTATTGCAACTGGATTGACAGCAGCTTCGGTTGGTTTTACTCTAATGATCTTGAATTCTGTTCGCCTGTTAAGCTGATGCTCGGCACTTGAACATTTAGCGCCGTCTCTGCAGCCGTTTACCAGCTCCATTTCACCCAATCCTATTGCGGCGATACGTTCATGATCCGAACCACTTCGCTTCAAATAATCGACGGCCGATTCAGCTCGTTTCTGCGACAGCCATTGATTGTAAATCGCCGGGCCCCTGGAATCGGTATGTGACCGTAGTTGAATCTTAACATTTTCTGGCATACTACTCATAAAAGCTACAACTTTATCCAGTTCAGGACGCGCGTCTTTACGAATATTATATTTATCGAAATCGTAATAAATATTATCTAATCTCACCAGGAACTCGTCTTTTGCTCGTTCCAGTTCAAATTTAATTTCGAAAACGGTAGATTCTTTTAAATTCTTCGTGCTAACTTTTCCTTCCTGCCGTGAGTAATATTTGTCCCTGTCGCCTCTGACAACGTAATCCATACCCGGTTCGAGATTAAAATGAAACTTTCCTGCTGCGTCTGATATTAACTTTTCCTCTTTACCATTCGTTTTGTTTATTAATGAAATGTTAACCTGAGCCATTGGTTGACCGCTTTCCTTTTCCACAACTAAACCTTCTATCGCAAAAACAGGTGTTTTAGGCGCGATTGAGAATCTGTAAATATCATCGAGTCCCTTACCTCCGTTTCTATTTGATGAGATATATCCCGAATTATCGTCATTGAACCATATTCCAAAGTCATCCTTAGGAGAGTTAAACGGAGCCTTCATATTTTCAGCAACGTCGAATTTGTCATAAGAACCTTTCGCTGTGAATAAATCCAGGCCGCCCATGCCAACATTCCCTTTAGTGGAAAAGTAAAATGTGCCATCCTTTTTTACGACCGGAAATGCCTCGTCCTGTGCAGTATTAATATTGGAACCGCAATTTTTGGGTTTATCCCAACCGCCATTCTTATTTTTCCTTGATGCATAAATATCCGTTCCACCGAGTCCGCCAGGCATGTCAGACGAGAAATAAAGTATTGACCCATCTGGAGATATAGCAGGATGCTGAACGGAATAGTCCCGTCCATTTCCAATAATTATCTTAGGCTCCGAAAAATCACTTCCCTGTTTAAAAGCCATGTAAATAGCATTCTTGCCAACTGAAAGGCGGCCGCTCCTGTCCTTCTTGGGTATCATTTCAGTCCTGGTAAAATAAACCGTGTCGCCTTTGGCAGTAAATATTGCCGGCCCGTTATGATATTTATCGTTAACAGGCGGAGGCATAGGAGTTATCGCTCCTATTTCGCCGGACGCAGTAGTTTGATATAACTTTAAATAAGGATTTCCCGTCCAGCCATATACATCCTTTTTATCCTTGTTATCCGAACTCTGTGCAAACCATCTATCAGATACAAAAAATAAACTTTGTCCTGAAACTACCGGTGAAAAATCGGAATTATCCGAATTCAGGTTTTGCGCATTTTCAATTTTTACGTCCTCTCTTGGATTCTCACTGATTGTCTTAGCCGCATCGCAAGCATTAGCCATCTTCAGAATTTCCTTCGACTGGCTGGGCACGAAACCGAGAAATTTGAGATAGCTTTGTTTCGCTTCGGTGTATTTCCCGTTTTGCTTTAATGCATCCGCGTAATGTTTATAATTAATTGGATCAAAGCCAGGGAACGTTAAAACTTTCGCATATGCCTGTTCTGCCTTTTCTGAGTCGTTGATAAACCGGTAACAGTCAGCGATTTTTTCGGCTACCGACAAATTTGGCTTTTTGGCATATATCTTTTCATAGATCTGCAGTGCAAATTTATAATCGTACTTCTCAAAATACTTATTTGCCTTTTCAATACTGTCGGAAAAAATGTTTTGGGGAAAGAAATAAATAACAAAGCATGCTGTAAAAACAAGCGCCAGTTTTCGTTTAGTCATACAAATTGTGAGTCAGATTCAAAAGTAGCGGGGTGTAAGAAGAGCTGAGCTGCGCCTGGCCGTATTAATTGAAAAGCCAAGAGATATTTCATGAGTACCATTTGCAACGCTACTGAGATCAGATAAAGAATAATCAAAAGCATAACCAAATCTCAAATTTCTTGCAACAAACACTTCAATTGCCCCCACCATCGAATTTTGCTGAAAATTATCAGTATTCATATTGCTTTTTTTCCACAAACTAACACCCGACCGGTAAGATGCCCCTACCCAGACCATTTCCTTGATTAACAAGAAGGTGTTTAAATCAATTGTCGTCTGACTTTTTGCATCGTCTTTAATGAGTATCGAAGGCTTCAATTTAAAATTCTCACCGAGATCAGCGAGATAACCACCGCTTATAAAATAATGTCGTCCCTGACGAGATAAGGCGGATCCTGCGATCTTTTGATAATCTATCGAGAGGCCAAGCAGATTAGTAACCGAGGCGCCTGCAAAAAATCGCTCATTGCTATAATAAACGCCAAATTTCGCATCAGGGGTAAAACGCGATTGATTACCGTTCGCGAAATTAGGGTCATCAGGATTATCAACGAATGACCTGTCGCCATTTAAAACGTACTGTGAGACGCCAAAGGCCAATCCAAAAGCCAGCCTTGATTCATCGTCGCCCATAGGCAGCCGGTACGCGTAATTTAAATACGCGGAACTTTGCCGTTGGAGGCCGATCTTGTCATTCACAATTGAAAGACCAATTCCTATTCTGTTTTCGTTGAAAAAAGCTCCGTCTACAATCAGCGATTCCGTTTTCGGCGAGCCGGGTAAGCCGGTCCATTGATCCCGGTGAAGCATGCTTACATTTAATACCTCTTTATATCCGGCATAAGCTGGATTTATAACAAGAGAATTAAACATATATTGACTGTATTGCGGGTCCTGTTGAGACCGTGCAACCGGTATAAAATAAAACAATATAAATAATACAAGTAGCGATCTTTTCATAGTTAATCCTTCTTGATCATTGTTATAAAGCCCTTGAAGGTTCGCCGCTCCCCATTCATTGTAACATTAAGTACGTAAAAATAAGTTCCCGACATCATTGCGCCGCCATCCCACGGTTTAGCAGAAGAATATCCTTTTGTTTTGTAAATTTCGTTTCCCCAGCGATTGAAAATTGTTATTTCATTATCGGGATAAGAATCGATATTTTTAATTAACCAGGTATCGTTTTTACCATCTCCATCCGGAGAAAACGCATTATAGAAGATAAGGCTGCCTGCTTCCGTAAATGTGAAAGCCTCATCAAGCGGTTGCAATGATTCGTATTCCAGGTATTTGGCAAACGGCTCAGCTGCACTGTTTTGAAGTACATGTGGATCAGATGTAGCCAGAGACCATAATCCGCCTTTTGGGGTTTTTGCTAGTCTTGGAAAAAGGTTTTCTTCGATCCCCTGGTAAAAACGAACATTTACGAGCGGGTAGCCAGATTTCTGTTTGAGCACATAAAAATATTTATCATAAATATTCATGTTTCTCAGTTCTTCAGATTTGCTGTTTCGAGAGTAGCCCAAATTGGATGGATCATCATAATAAAATGTAGCGGATACAACACCCTCATTAGATCCGGACGCGTTTTTCAGTATCATTTCCAATGGCCTGTAAATTCCACTGTGAAGTGAAGAACCGAACGGATATAAATATTGCCCCGTGTTAGTAAGCGAGCGATTTAACATCCCACCCTTGTCGGTACTGATAAAGCCTTTGGTTCTGCTTACCGCTGACGGCCGATTGTTCAAGACCGTCAGTATTCGATCTTCCAGCTTGAATTCCACATCATTCAAAGACAGATTTCCATTGACATCGGCGTCAGTCAACAGCTTTTTAAAGTAATAGCCCGACAAATCCAAACTTGGAAAAACCGTCTTATCTGTCCCATCTATTTGCTGAAGGCCGCCGTTTAGGAAAACGGCACCCTTAGATACATTGTTAAATACGAACGAACTGTGGTCATTATTTGTCCAGTTACCCTTAACAACCATTGACCCGTTGTTTGTAACCGATCCTGAATTATGAAGATAACTATCGTCAATATATACTAATCCCTTATCTGAAATCGTAAGCTGTTGTCCGCTATTCACGAACTGAGCCCATAACCGGATCGGAGCAAAATAAATCAGCAATATGACTACAGAAACCTTTTTCATTACTGAATTACTGTAATGTAATATTCCATATTTGCCACGTCAATTCCGGCTAAGCTTACGTTTGTAAATTTAACTTCAATCGTGTCTGTGCTAATTACTCGTGCGTATGAGATTATTATTCCGTCGGGTAGTTCCGCTTCAGGAGAAACTATAACAGACGACTTTGATTTTGCACCGGTTATGGTAAACGATTGTTTATATGACGAGCCCGGCGCAATTGATGGCAAGTTAGCCGTAATTGTCGCCTTGTTAATTGCAGCAATTGAGCTACCGGTTGTACCAATTTGTACCCCTGATGAAGTCAACCTCAATTTTTCGCTACTGAAACGCTTCAAAATAAAGTCTTGATTATTATTTGTCCCAATATAGTCGCCATTGGAACTGCTATTACCAACTAAAAGCCATCCGTTTGTAGCACCAGCCGGACCAGTCGCTCCAGTTGGGCCTTGCGGGCCCTCATCGCCTTTTGGCCCCCTAATTCCATCTGCACCAGCCGGACCTTGCAAGCCTTGAGCGCCTTGGTCGCCTTTGTCACCCTTTACAAGACCGGCATCATCAGTGCTACCGTCAGTCAATTTTATAATTAAATGTCCGTCACTATCAATATTTGTGGATTCAACTCCTATCCCGTCAGTTCCGTTTATTCCGTCCGAACCTTTTACATATCCAGCATTTTGAATTGAACCATTACTATATGTGATTTGCAAATTACCAGCTGCATCCACTAAAGAAGATGTTATACCGATGCCATTTGTCCCATTAACACCGTCTGCACCTTTAACAAAACCTGCATCATCAGTATTACCATTACTATAAGCTATAATTAGATGCCCACTTGAATTTATAGTTGTCGAGTTTATTCCTACGCCATTTGTTCCATTATTGCCATTTCTACCATCTATTCCGTCCTTTCCATTATCTCCTTTCACTAGTCCAACGTCTTTTGTGAAGCCATTACTGTAGGTTATTTGTAAATGTCCAGACCCGTCAATTGAAGTTGCCGTAATACCAATTCCGTCTGTTCCATTTGTACCGTTAGTTCCGTTGGTTCCATTTGTACCATTGTTTCCGTCCTTGCCATTATCTCCTTTCACTAGGCCAGCGTCTTTTGTGAAGCCGTTACTATAGGTTATTTGTAAATGTCCAGACCCGTCAATTGAAGTCGCCGTAATACCAATTCCGTCTGTTCCATTCGTTCCGTTTGTACCATTGGTTCCGTTTGTACCGTTTGTACCATTGGTTCCATTCGTTCCCTTTACCAGACCCGCATTAGTAGTCGACCAATCGCTATACTTTATTATCAAATTTCCCGATCCGTCAATCGTTGTCGATTCAATGCCTACTCCATTCGTTCCGTTTGTACCATTTGTTCCCTTTACCAGACCCGCATTAGCAGTCGATCCATCACTATATTTAATTATCAGATTTCCTGAACCGTCGATCGTAGTCGATTCAATGCCTACTCCATTCGTTCCGTTTGTACCATTTGTTCCCTTTACCAAACCCGCATTAGCAGTCGATCCGTCACTATATTTAATTAATAAATTTCCTGAACCGTCGATTGTTGTAGATTCAATACCTACTCCATTTGTTCCATTTATTCCGTCAACTCCTTTTACCATGCCGGCATCCTTAGTCACACCGTCGCTATAGGTTATTTGGAGATGGCCTGTTCCGTCGACTACCAAAGCGGAGATCCCAATTCCAATCGGACCTGTATCACCTTTTGGCCCTTTGATTGCTTCCAACTGTTCCGGCGTAAATTCTTCAAATTTCGCGCCCTCACCTTTGTCGCCCTTATCCCCTTTCGGCCCTTTAATCGCCTCCAATTGTTCGGGGGTAAACTCTTCAAATTTTGCGCCTTCACCTTTGTCTCCCTTGTCGCCTTTTTCTCCTTTTAAAGCTTGTTGCTGCTCTGGCGTTAGATCTTCAAATTTTAAAGGATCACCCTTATCGCCCTTTAAGCCTTTTAGCGACACACCAGCCGGCCACGCGCCAGCGGCTTTGGGACCATAAACCAGGCCGCCGATTATATCGAAATAAACATCACCATCTTTGCCTGTAGCTGCGTCGGGAATTACTGAACCGGTTATAATTGTTTTCCCATCTGCACCCGGATCACCTTTGTCGCCTTTTGCTCCATTTGAACCATTACTAACATAGGTACTAAAATCAATCCACTTATCTGTTAACCAAAAGTTAAAGGAATTAGATGTACTGTTATAGATCAACATTCCATTGATAGCCGGATTAGCCGTCCCATTGACTTGCAGTATATCGCGTTGTTGTATGGACAAACGAGGAATTAGCAATCCTTTAGATGTTGATACTATATCTAGTATTGCTTTTGCTTCAGGAGTTTGTGTGCCAATTCCGATAGATCCGTCTTGCGCTTTAGCGTCAGAGCTTAATAAATTAATTATAAGCAAACAAGCGCCTATAATCAGTAAATATCTATGTGAAATTTCGGGTAAAATTTTTCTCATATTGTGTGCATTTTACTCTATCGTTAGCTTAAATAATTCACTCTTTACGTAAATTTTCCACATTTGTTCTCATAAACATGGCTTCAATGTTAATAAGTTAAAAAATCATACCAATACTGAAATATCTGATTATTTTAGCGCTCCCTAATACAAATCAAAATGGAAATAAACTATACTAAACTGGAAGACATTGCCAGGCAGGTGCGACGCGACGTGGTACGTATGGTACATGGTTGTCAGTCAGGCCACCCGGGCGGATCTCTTGGATGCACCGATTTCTTTGTAGCGCTGTACTTTCAAACTTTAAAGCATAACAAGGACTTTAATATGGACGGCGAAAATGAGGATTTATTCTTTTTATCGAACGGGCACATCTCTCCGGTATGGTACAGCGTTTTAGCCAGATCAGGTTATTATCCAATAGAAGAATTAGCAACGTTTCGTAAGCTGAATTCGAGGTTACAAGGCCACCCTACGACACATGAACATCTGCCAGGCATACGCATCGCTTCCGGATCACTCGGCCAGGGCTTATCGGTAGCTATTGGTGCGGCATTAACAAAAAAACTAAACGGCGATCCTTCACTTGTTTTCACGCTGCATGGCGATGGCGAGTTACAGGAAGGCCAAATCTGGGAAGCAGCTATGTTTGCCCCTCATAATAAAGTTGATAACTTAATTTCTACCATCGATGTAAATGGCCAGCAAATTGATGGTCCGACTGACAAAGTACTTTCACTTGGAAATCTAAAAGCCAAGTTTGAAGCCTTTGGATGGGATGTTCTGGAAATGAACGGAAATGATCTCACTGATGTTGTTCGTGTACTGGAGCTGGCGAAGTCGAAAACTTTTAAAGGAAAACCAATCATGATCCTCATGCAAACCAATATGGGCCATGGTGTCGATTTCATGATGGGATCACATAAATGGCATGGCGTTGCACCGAATGATGAGCAGCTGTCCCTGGCGCTGGCTCAGCTGGAAAGCACCATTGGAGATTATTAATAACCTTATTGCAGATTAACGAATCAAGCTGCCGTATGGCAGTAGTCAAAAATGAAAAAATACACGTTTACAGAAAAAAAAGATACGCGTTCGGGTTTTGGTGCTGGTTTACATGAAGCGGGAAAAAAGAACGAAAATGTTGTCGCGCTTTGCGCAGATTTAGTTGGCTCGCTAAAAATGGATGCCTTTATTAAAGATTTTCCTGAGCGTTTTGTTCAGGTGGGAATAGCCGAAGCGAACATGATTGGTATCGCCGCAGGGATGACCATCGGAGGAAAAATTCCGTTTACAGGCACGTTCGCTAATTTTTCAACAGGAAGAGTTTACGATCAAATTCGCCAGTCGGTGGCTTATTCAAACAAAAACGTAAAAATTTGCGCATCTCACGCAGGCCTCACGTTAGGTGAAGATGGCGCAACGCATCAGATACTTGAAGATATCGGCATGATGAAAATGCTTCCGGGTATGACGGTAATAAATCCCTGCGATTATAACCAAACGAAAGCCGCTACTTTAGCAATCGCTGAATACGAAGGACCAGTTTACCTGCGATTTGGGCGCCCGGTTGTTCCTGTTTTCACGGATCCGGATCAAAAATTTGAAATTGGCAAGGCCTGGATGGTTAATGAAGGCAAGGATGTAACCATTATTGCAACAGGCCATCTTGTTTGGGAAGCAATATTGGCAGGCGAAAAGCTAGCTGAACTTGGTATAGATGCTGAAATTATAAACATTCATACGATTAAACCGTTGGATGAGGAAGCAGTCCTGAAATCGGTTCAAAAAACCGGATGTGTTGTTACCGCAGAGGAACATAATCGTCTGGGCGGATTGGGCGATAGCATCGCGCAGGTGCTGGCAAAACATTTCCCGGCTCCTCAGGAATACGTCGCGGTAAACGACAGCTTTGGAGAAAGCGGAACGCCGGCTCAGCTGATGACTAAATATGGACTTGACAGCGAACATATTATAGAGGCTGTACAAAAGGTTTTAAAAAGAAAACGCTAAAAAATATATATCTTAAAGCATGCATTTGCTTTAAGATATTTTTAAACAATGCAGGTAAGCGATTCAGAAATACTTGAGAAATTCGCTAATGAGCGAACACGAAATGAAGCATTTAACCTGCTTTTAAAAAAATACCAGCAAAAGATATACTGGCATGTTCGAAGGCTTGTTATTGATCATGATGATGCCGACGATTTGGTTCAGGATGTATTTATTAAAGTATGGAAAAGCTTGGGAAACTTTCGAAGCGACTCTCAGCTCTATACGTGGCTGTATCGCATCGCGACAAATGAATGCATCACGTTCCTCAACAAGAAAAAGCAGAAAAACAACATTTCGCTTGACGAGGTTTCTTATGAACTGGCTGATTCATTAATCGAAGGCCAATATTTTAATGGCGATAAAGCACAGCTTAAATTGCAACAGGCTATTTTAAAGTTGCCGGAGAAACAACGTCTTGTTTTCAATATGAAATACTTTGATGATTTGAAGTATGACGAGATTTCAGAAATTCTTGGCACCTCTGTCGGTGGTTTAAAAGCTTCGTTTCATTTGGCAGTAAAAAAAATAGAACAATATCTTTTAAGTACGGATTAAACCTTTCCAGTGAAAAAATATCTGTTAAGTATATGGATTTAAATGATCTTGACAATGATTGGGCGAACGATGCTCCCAGGCTAATTGCTATTGGGAACAAAAATCCATTTAATGTACCCGATAAATACTTTAAAGAGTCTTTTGCTCAGATTCAGCGCCATAAAAAGATTCTGGAGCTTTCCCAGGCAGGCGAGGCATTTGAAATTCCGGCTGATTATTTTGAGGGATTGACCGAAAATATCAATAGCAGAATACTACTGGAGCAGAACCTGGCACAACCGGGATTAGCGGTGCCGGAAAACTATTTCGAGGATTTATCAAGCCGTATCATAGCAAAAACGAAACCTGCAAAGATCAGACGTATCAATCCGCTTCGCAGCTGGATTAGTTATGCTGCCGCCGCCGCCGTTTTAGTAGCCGTTACTACCGGGATTTTGATTAACAAAGAACACAATACATTACACTACAAATTATCGGATGTTCCGGACCAGGAAATTATTAATTACCTCGAATTACATGCGGATGCAGGTGATACACAGGAAATTATTGATAATTTAGGAAGAGTTCCCGCAATCGGCAAGGATGTACCGGACAACACCTTGCAGCAGGACATCGACTCAACACTATAAGGTTTATGAAGATTAGGTTTACCATCTATATGTTGTTGATCATGGCAACGTTTAATGCCCTCACTGCTTTTTCGCAGCCTGGGCAGAGAAAACAAATTGATCAGCTTAAATACGACTACATAAGCCGCAGGCTTGAATTGACACCGCAGCAAACACGTGACTTTTTGCCGGTATATCAAAGCTATCAAAACGAACTAAACGGCCTGTTGCAGGACAGAAGGCAAAATCAAAAGAATTTCCAGAGCGCACCTGATCGAAATATGGATGATGAGCTGGCCTTTGAAGGAAAAGTACTGGATGTCAGGAAACGTTACAAGAACGAATTTCAAAGAGTTCTGCCGCCGGATAAAATTGCGCTTTTTTTCAAGGCAGAACGTGAGTTCAGAGAACAGCTTATCCAGGAACTGAGGCAAAGGCGGCAATAACAATTAGTAGTTGACCACCTATCAATAAACTGATACTTTTGCAGGATGCTCAGTAACCGGCAACTTTTCCTGCATAATTTAGCACAAACATCATCGACACCCAGACTTCTCGAAATCGAACGTGCCGAAGGCTTGTACTTGTATGATCCCAATGGTAAACCATACCTCGACCTGGTTTCTGGATTTGCAGTTAGCAATATCGGGCATCGGCATCCGTCGGTTATTCAAGCCATTCAAAACCAACTTGATAAATATCTCCACTTAACCGTTTACGGCGAATTTGTTCAGACGCCGCAGGTAAAGTTTGCTGAAAAATTAACGGCGCATCTCCCCTCTTCGTTAAAATCAGTTTATTTTACAAACTCAGGAGCTGAGGCCACCGAGGGCGCCTTAAAGCTTGCAAAAAAATACACCGGAAGAAGTAAAATCATATCATGCAATAAAGCTTATCACGGCAGCACACATGGCGCTCTCAGCGTAATGGGTAATGATTATTATAAACAAGGATATGGCCCTCTCCTGCCTGACGTCGAATTTATAACATTCAACGATCAAACGGACCTTAATAAAATTGACAATCTTACAGCTTGCGTAATTATTGAAAGTATCCAGGGCGAAGCTGGAATTCGCGTACCAGATACTGATTACATACGAAAGCTAAAAGTAAAATGTGAGGAAGTTGGGTGCTTATTGATTTTCGATGAAATTCAGACCGGATTCGGGCGAACAGGAAAATTATTTTGTTTTGAGCACTATGGCATAACGCCTGATGTACTTTTGCTAGCCAAAGGAATGGGTGGTGGAATGCCAATCGGAGCGTTTGTTGCGTCAAAGCAAGTAATGGATGTCTTAAAAGACAATCCGATTTTGGGGCATATAACGACCTTTGGGGGCCACCCGGTAAGTTGTGCGGCTGGTCTGGCGTCTCTTATCGTTATTACAGATGAAGAACTTTTTAATACTGTTCCTAAAAAAGAAGCTTTGTTCAGAGATTTGCTTATTCACCCAAAAATCCGGGAAGTACGCGGTAAAGGCCTGATGTTAGGCATCCAGCTCGATACCTTTCAACAGGTTGAGTCGGCAAGTAAACTTTGCGTTGAAAAGGGTGTAATTATCGATTGGTTTCTTCATTGCGACAATACCTTAAGAATTGCTCCGCCGTTAACTATCACGGAGAAAGAAATCAGGTTTGCCTGTAAAGTGATTCTTGATGTTTTGGATGAGATCTAAAACCGCGACACAAACGATAACTTATCAGTTTAAATCAATAACAGTACCGACGTTATTTCCGGTACTCTATTTTTACATTACCGACTCCTTCATCTGTAAGCCCAATTTTACGTGCAGATTTTCTGGATAAATCGATGATCCTTCCGGGCACAAACGGCCCACGATCTTCTATCCGAACTTTGGTACTTTTCCCGTTTTTAAGATTGGTCACTTTAACCTTAGTTCCAAAAGGAAGAGTTTTATGCGCCGCAATTTTCTTTGAATTGCGAAAAGTTTTACCACTCGCAGTTTTCCGTCCGTTAAACTTATTGCTGTAAAAGGAGGCTTTCCCGGTTTGTGAGATCTTTGGAGAACAGGACACAAAAACCGATAGAGATATAAGTAAAGATAAAAATTTGCTCATAGTAAAAATCCCGGCTAACCGGGATTATCTTAATTTTTAGGGATAAATTTCATTGAGATGGAATTTACGCAGTGCCTGGTATTTTTCGGAGTAAATCTTTCACCTTCAAAAACGTGACCTAAATGTGCCCCGCAATTTGAACACACAATTTCGATCCTGCGACCGTCGCGATCAGGAACACGCGTAACCGCTCCGGGAATTTCATCATCGAAACTTGGCCAACCGCAGTGCGATTCGAATTTATCGTCTGATTTGTATAACGGCGTATCACATTGTCTGCAAACATACGTCCCTGGTTCTTTCAGATCAGTGTATTCGCCGGTGAATGGCCTTTCTGTGCCTTTATGTAAAATAACGTATTCTTCTTCCGGTGTGAGCTTGTTATATTCCATAGTAAATCGATTTACTTAGTTGAAGCAATAACTGAACCATCTCATTTTTTGAGCTTTTCCTGGTATTCCTTCTGCAGTTCTGTCAAACATCTGGCACATAGACAGTCATCATAATTTTCGCTGACGTACTGGACCTCGTTTAACTTAAGTTGTACAGTACTGCATTGGCATTTAGTAAAAGAATTGGCTTTACATTCGATGCGGCTTCGGCATCGCTCACAAGAAATGATTTCATGTTTAGTCATAGCCTGAAAAAACGAAAGCCAGACTAGATGTCCGGCTTTTGGTAGTATTGTTATGCGCTGCAGGATAAACAGCCTTCTTCCATGCTGCAAACTGCGCCTTCAATGATTTCTTCAACTTCAGTTTCCTGCTGTATAACCGGCTCAACCTGTTTGCCAGCCTGGCTTTGTACCGTAAATTTAACTGCTTGTGCTGCAGCCTGAGTACGTAAATAATACATTCCGGTTTTCAGACCTTTCTTCCATGCGTAGAAATGCATCGACGTAAGTTTCGAAGACGTCGGCGAATTAACAAACAAATTTAATGACTGCGACTGGCAGATATATGCACCGCGATCAGCAGCCATATCAATCACGCTACGCATTTTTATTTCCCAAACGGTTTTATAAAGCTCTTTTATGCTTTGTGGAATTTCATCGATATGTTGAATAGATCCGTTAGCAAGAATGATCTTTTCCTTTATATCATGATTCCAAATACCCAAATCGACAAGATCTCTGAGCAAATGCTTGTTGACCACGATAAATTCTCCGCTTAGTACACGACGGGTATAGATGTTTGAAGTGTAAGGTTCAAAACACTCATTATTCCCTAATATCTGTGATGTCGACGCTGTTGGCATTGGAGCAACAAGTAATGAATTGCGAACTCCGTCTTTTATTACACGTGCACGCAATGTCTCCCAATCCCAGCGCGAGGTTGGCTGCACATTCCAAAGATCAAACTGGAATTTGCCTTTTGATAGTGGTGATCCATTAAACGTTTCATAAGCGCCTTCTTTTAATGCAAGGTCTGCAGATGCAGTCATTGCGGCGAAATAGATCGTCTCAAAAATTTCGATGTTAAGCTGAGCTGCTTCCGGGCTTTCGAACGGCATTTTAAGTAATAAAAATACATCCGCTAAGCCCTGAACCCCTAATCCGATCGGGCGGTGACGCATATTTGATTTACGTGCCTCTTCAACCGGGTAATAATTGTTATCGATGATCTTGTTCAGGTTGACTGCGGCCTGGTAAGTTACATCGTATAATTTCCGATGATCAAATTCACCGTTAATGATATAACGTGGCAATGAAAGTGATGCCAGATTACAAACGGCAACTTCATCAGGTGCAGTATACTCGATAATTTCGGTACACAGGTTCGAACTTTTTATCGTTCCAAGATTTTGCTGGTTTGATTTAGAGTTTGCCGCGTCTTTATAAAGCAAATACGGCGTTCCTGTTTCAATTTGAGCATCCAGTATAGCAAACCAAAGTTCCTGCGCTTTTATAGTTTTGCGGGCTTTTCCTTCACGTTCGTATCTTTCATAAAGCTCTACGAATTCTTCACCGTGACAATCTGCCAGGCCTGGCGCTTCATGCGGGCAAAACAGGCTCCACTGACCATCCTCTTCAACCCGCTTCATAAACAGATCTGAAACCCAAAGCGCGTAAAATAAATCGCGGGCACGGTTTTCTTCTTTACCATGATTTTTCTTCAGGTCAAGAAATTCGAATATATCGGCATGCCATGGCTCCAGGTAAATAGCAAAAGCACCTTTGCGCTTGCCGCCGCCCTGGTCAACATAACGGGCAGTATCGTTAAAAACACGCAGCATCGGTACAATACCGTTACTTGTTCCATTGGTTCCACTAATGTAAGATCCTGTTGCACGAACGTTGTGTATGCTTAAACCAATACCTCCGGCACTTTGAGAAATCTTGGCTGTTTGGCCTAATGTTTCGTAAATACCTTCAATGCTGTCATCTTTCATGGCAACCAGGAAACAGCTTGACATTTGCGGTTTTGGGGTAGATGCGTTAAAGAGTGTTGGCGTGGCATGGATAAACCAACGCTCACTCATCAGATTGTACGTTTTGATAACGCTGTCGATATCGTTTTTATGAATACCTACCGACACACGCATAAACAAATGCTGCGGACGCTCAACAATTTTACCGTTCAACTTAAGCAAATATGATTTTTCAAGCGTCTTAAATCCGAAGTAATCGAAGCTAAAATCGCGGTCGTAAATAATTGTACTATCTAAAAGCTCAGCATTTTCTTCGATTATCTGCCATACCTCATCCGACAACAGTGCAGCAGGCTTGCCCGACTCCGGATCGATGTATTGATACAAGCGAAGCATTGTGTCCGAAAAACATTTCTCAGTATTCTTATGAAGATTGGAAATAGCTATACGGGATGCAAGCAAAGCGTAATCGGGATGAATAGTCGTAAGCGAAGCGGCAGTTTCTGCAGCCAGATTATCCAGCTCGGAAGTTTGCACTCCATCATATAACCCATCAATTACTTTCTTGGCAACTTCAACAGGATCAACAAACGTTTTGTTCAATCCGTAACTTAACTTTTCTATTCGTGCGGTTATTTTATCAAATTTAACCGACTCTTTTTTTCCGCTTCTCTTTAATACAAACATCTTTTTATTGATTTGGAGTTGTTACCCTCTCTTTTATTGCTCGCTTATTTGCTATCGTTTAGAAATCATCATCCAATGAAAACGCCTGTTCTTCTTTAGTTGAAAGAACACCACTCTTTTGGTAATCACCAACCCTTTTTTCAAAGAAGTTCGTTTTTCCCTGCAACGATATCATTTCCATAAAATCGAATGGATTTGTGGCATTAAATAATTTGGTATAACCAAGTTCAGACAGCCACCTGTCAGCAACAAATTCTATGTATTGCTGCATTAGTTTTGCGTTCATCCCGATCAGGTTTACCGGAAGTGCACCCGTTACAAATTCTTTTTCAATTTCAACGGCGTCGCCGATGATCTGATGCACCTGCTCCTCGCTCAATTTATTTTTAAGCATACCGTATAACAGACAGGCAAACTCACAATGTAAACCTTCGTCACGGGATATCAATTCATTGCTAAATGTCAGGCCAGGCATCAAACCACGTTTCTTTAACCAGAAAATCGAGCAGAAGCTCCCGGAGAAGAATATTCCTTCGACCGCTGCGAACGCTACGAGGCGTTCGGCGAAAGATCCATTATCAATCCAGCGCAGTGCCCATTCTGCTTTCTTCTTAACACAATCTATCGTGTCGATCGCATGGAACAAACGATCCTTTTCTTTCGGATCTTTGATATAGGTGTCGATCAGCAATGCATACGTTTCAGAGTGGATATTCTCCATCATGATCTGGAAACCATAGAAACAACGGGCTTCCGGCAATTGCACTTCACTCATAAAGTTCACCGCCAGGTTCTCATTCACAATTCCATCACTTGCTGCGAAAAACGCTAAAACATGACTTACAAAGTGCTTTTCACCATCATTGAGATTCTCCCAATCTTTCATGTCCGAGCCCAGGTCAATTTCCTCGGCTGTCCAGAAACTGGCTTCATGGCGTTTATAAATCTCCCAGATTGCCGGGTAATTAATTGGCAGGATTACAAACCTGTCTTTGTTTTCGCGGAGCAATACTTCTTCCTCTTCCATAATTTCAATTTTTATGAATGATGTTTACTGACAAAAGACAACAAGGCTAATACCGGTAGCCCGGAAATTAAACAGTGAAGGACTTTCATCAAAACTTTATTCGTGAAAGCTTTGACAAACATTATGCGGCAGATATCTGGCTAACCACCATCCGGCGGTTCACAGTTGCACGTCAGCTCCTGATTTTCACAGGCTTCTCTTGAGTTGCTAACTTTAAAGTTGACAACACCGGCATAAGATTTTGTTAAAGAACTGCTATAAAATTACGCGGTTGAAAGCATGTTTAAATGCG
Organism: Hufsiella arboris; assembly: GCF_009834875.1. GTDB lineage: Bacteria > Bacteroidota > Bacteroidia > Sphingobacteriales > Sphingobacteriaceae > Hufsiella_A > Hufsiella_A arboris. Next base: position 153,774 of record NZ_WVHT01000003.1, read on the forward strand.
GAAGTTTTAAACAACCACCGTACTTTTTAACATTCGGTAAACCAGTGAAGCCGAACCGGTTAAATAAAAAAAGCCCCGCTTTATGCGAGGCTCAAAAATAGTTTTCTACATTTTGTTGAAGCCCGTTACCACAAATTCTGCGGATAAACGCCTTCTTCTACTAATTTGCTGATGCTTTTTTGCACAATTGGCTTATCTTCTTTGTATGTTACACCGAACCATTTTGAGCTTGTTGGAATAACTTTAAACGAAGCTTGTCCGGTTTTAATGAGCTCATCTGCAATTAAAGGAATAAAAAATTCAGCTTTCGGGTTGTTCTCATTCTGCTCGACAAACCGCTTGAAAATTGGCTCACTTTGCGCGAAAACCGCTGGCGTAAAACCCCAGAAATTCATCGAAACACGCGTATCGGTAGTTAACTCATGTTCCTCGCCGTTTTCCTTGTACACAACGCCGTCACCCTTGAAATATACTTCTGTACGTTCGTTGATTTCGGTCATGAAACCATCTTTTACGTTACAAACGCCACGTGAAACTGATCCATAATCAGACAGGGTGTTCGATATCTGGTAACCGATTAATGAGTATTTATCATCAGCAGCTTCAGAGGTTAGGAATTTTGCCATTTTTTCAAAGGCGTCATAACCATAATAATCATCGGCATTGATTACACAGAATGGCTCGTGTACCTGGTTGCGCGCGCATAATACCGCGTGGCCGGTTCCCCATGGTTTCGAGCGTTCTATTTCTTTATTGATTCCAAAAGGCGTCAAATCATAGCTTTGGAAAATATAATCAGTTTCTACGACTCCGTTCAGCTTTGGCTCAAATATAGCCTTAAAACTTTCCGCGAATTCTTCGCGTATGATAAAGCCTACTTTTCCGAAACCCGCTTTTATCGCATCGTAAATTGAATAGTCAATAATCGTTTCGCCGCTAGGTCCAAAGCCGTCGACTTGTTTCATGCTTCCATAGCGGCTGGCCATGCCTGCAGCCAAAATTAATAAGGTTGGTTTCATCAGTCTTCTTGTTTTTTAAAGGTTCGACAGCTAAAATGCACCGGTTGCCTGTCGCGATGATATTACGGCGCATTAATTTATTACCGCGAAAATATAAATTCAAATGATAACGATGAAGGTTGAATTTTGTTTAGTGATAAAAATTGTGAAAGTTTACAACGATTTGGAATATATCTTAATAAAGTAATAAAAAATATTACTAAAATTTATTGTTTTGATAACAGAATTTAAACGTTGCAATTATACATCTGAAAATCATCCGCTAGATAACTTCCTACCGTTATTTTTTTAAAACCTACTTTTTTTACCGGTAAGCATTCCGAACAAGCCGCGAACAATTTCCCGCCCGATTTGCCGGGTTATCGGCGCATTGATCACTTGTTCAAATACTCCTTTAACCTGTTTAGTTTGTTTTTGCTCGGCCTTTTGCTGTTCCACAACCGCTTTTGCCTGCTCATCTTCTGCCATCTTTTTATTAACACGGTCAGTCAGCAGTTCATAAGCACTTACAGGGTTTACCGTGTCTTTATACTTAGCAAACAAATTACTTGATTGCACAAGCTGATCGTATTCCGCAACAGGAAGCGGCCCCATCACCGAGCGAGGCGGAGTTAAATGCGTTGCAACCACTTCTGTAGGGCTTCCCTTTTCACTTAGCACCGTTATTAACGCCTGGCCGGTTCCCAGCGATGTGAGAACTTTATCGATTTCGTAAAATTCGGATTTCGGATAGGTGCTTACCGTTTTTTTTAACGCTTCTGCATCATTTGGAGTAAACGCACGTAAAGCATGCTGGACACGGTTTCCGAGCTGGGCGAGTACACTTGCCGGAACATCGGTGGGAGCTTGTGTACAGAAAAATATTCCAATGCCTTTTGACCGGATAAGTTTAATGATTGTCTCTATTTGCTCCAGGAAAGCTTTCGGTGAATCTTTAAACAACAAATGCGCTTCATCGAAAAAGAACACAAGCTTGGGCTTATCGAGATCGCCCGCCTCTGGCATTGAATTGAAAATTTCGACAATTAAGCTTAAAAGAAAGGTGGAATACATCGCCGTCTGGCTTTGCACGTCCGAAATATTGAGTAAGCTGATCACGCCTTTCCCGTCTACCTTATCAAAAAGATCATGAATGTCAAAAGAAGTTTCTCCGAATATTTTCGCTAATCCCTGCTGCTCTATTGCTACAATTTTGCGAAGTATTGTACCTGAAGTTGCTGAAGAGATTGAGCCATAGCTCTCCTTGATCTCCGCTGCTCCCGGTCCTTCCGCGAGATAAGATACAGTCTTTTTCAGATCTTCAAGATCTACCAATGGCATTTTATTATCGTCGGCATATTTAAAAACCACTGACATAACGCCGCTTTGTGTTTCATTAAGCTCCAATATTTTTGACAGGAGCACCGGACCGAATTCAAACACCGTTGCTCTCATCTGCGAACCTAACTTTCCGGACAGCGAGTAAAGTTCGACCGGAAAACCTGTCGGAGAAAAAGGTTTGTTCAGATCACGTGCCCGTTCATCTATTTTAGCATTAGTTTCCCCTGCCTTATTTAAGCCCGATAAATCACCTTTTACATCGAGCATAAAAACGGGAACTCCCGCGTCCGAAAGCTGTTCGGCAATTAACTGAAGTGTTCTTGTTTTACCCGTTCCGGTTGCGCCTGCTATCAGGCCATGACGGTTCATCATTCGAAGCGGAAGATTTACTTCTGCATCGGCGATGATTTGACCGTCCAACATTCCGGCGCCCAGGTAAATATATGCGCCTTGTGTGTTGTACGACTGTTTAACTTTTTCGGTAAAATCGGCAGATCTGCTCATAAGAATTTATTGATACAATGAAATTACATAATATCCCTTAAAGCACAATGGGGCGACCGTATTGTACGACCGCCCCATTATTGGGTTCAATGAGTTTCTATAACGCTAATATCAGCTCAATATTTTATCACTTAAATATTTCTAAACTCATATCCTGGCGTAATGCGTAACAGCGATTCGTAAATCAACCTGATTACATTATCTACGTCATCCTTGTGAATCATTTCGACGGTAGTATGCATATATCGCAACGGAAGCGATATCAGCGCGGAAACCACACCATCATTTGAATAAGCGAAAGCATCGGTATCGGTACCTGTTGACCGGGATGATGCCTGGCGCTGGAATGGAATATTTGCCTCTTCAGCAGCCTTAATTAATAATTTATTCAAATTGGTTTGAACAGCCGGCGCATACGACACAACCGGTCCTTTGCCGCATGACAAATCACCCTGCACCATTTTATTAATCATTGGCGTTTGTGTATCGTGCGTAACATCGGTAACAATTGCAACATTCGGCTTAATCCTGTGGGCAATCATTTCGGCACCCCGCAAACCAATTTCTTCCTGCACAGCATTAACAATGTATAAACCGAAGGGCAAAGTTTTATTATTCTCTTTAAGCAGCCGGGCTACCTCAGCAATCATAAAACCACCAATGCGATTGTCAAGCGCCCGGCCAACATAATAACGGTCGTTAAGTATGATGAACTCATCTTCGTAGGTTATCACGCTACCAACATGAACTCCCAGCGCCTCAACTTCCTCCTTGGTGACGCAGCCGCAATCCAGGAAAATATTCTTGAGTGTAGGACCTTCTTCTTTTTCACCATGGCGTGTATGGATTGCCGGCCACCCGAAAACAGCTTTTACAATTCCTTTATCGGTATGAATATTTACGCGCTTGGAAGGTGCAATCTGATGATCGGAACCACCATTACGGATCACATAAATCAACCCATCCTTTGAGATATAATTTACGTACCAGGATATTTCATCAGCATGTGCCTCGATAACCACCTTATATTCAGCCTGCGGATTAAGCACTGCAACCGCGGTACCATAATTATCGACATAATGCTCGTCTACGTATGGCTTTATGTATTCCAGCCAAAGCTTTTGACCCTCCCACTCAAAACCGGTAGGAGATGGATTATTGATATATTTTTCTAAAAATTTTACCGAATTTTCTGTTACAACCGGTTTTATTTCGTTAATAATTTCTTGTTTTTCTTCTTTCTTTTTCGCCATGTGTTAGAAACATTAATGTTACAGCAGGCTCCAAATATGCCGTATTTGTTTAACTTTTTTGTCAGATTAATTTTAAAACCTTAATTACTCAATATAGCTTTCGAGTATCTTGAACCCGGTTTGAGTTTGCAGCTCGACATAATTTTCAGTGGCGGGGATTAAGATACAATCGCCCATTTTCACTTCTATACTTTGGTCATTGCTCGTCAGCGTATAAGCTCCTTCTACGCAAACATGGATAACAAACGAATCGAAGGCGGAATAATCCCGGTTAGTGGGTTGGGTAAATTGCAGAACGTTCGTTGTAAAATACTGGCAGCGGGCAACATTTACAGCTTCATTAACAGCGGGGGTATATACCGTTTTATAATCCGGATATACGTTGTAGTCAAGTGCCGCCAAGGCTTCTTCGGTATGAAGTTCCCGCTTGTTTCCATGATCATCTACACGGTCGAAGTCATAAATCCGGTAGGTAATATCTGATGTTTGCTGAATTTCAGCGATCAACAAGCCTTTACCGATTGTATGAACACGTCCTGCCGGTAAAAAGAACACATCGCCGGCATTGACATCTTCGCGGTTTAAGATATCCATAAGCTGGCCGTTGTTCAACTTTTCAAGATAGATCTTTTCGTCTACCTTTTGATTAAATCCTGCAATTAACGTCGAACCGGGATCCGCCTGAATGACGTACCACATTTCGGTTTTCCCAAATGAATTATGGCGTTTTTTTGCGAGCTCGTCATTCGGATGAACCTGAATTGAAAGGTCATCATTGGCATCGATAAACTTCACCAGTAAGGGAAATGTATTTCCAAAATGTGCGTAAACTTTATCTCCAACCAGTTCCCCCCGGTATTCTTCAACGATATCGGCTAAACTTTTGCCTTTTAAGTCACCATTTTCAACAACCGAAACATCTGATTTTACTCCGGATATTTCCCAGGTTTCGCCGCAATTCGGTAAAGGCGAAAAATTTTTATGGAGGTATGTATTGACCTTATCGCCGCCCCAGATTTTGTCTTTATAAATGGTTTTAAATTTGAAGGGATACAGTGTTGACATGTTTTGTTAGTATTTGATTGGATACGAAATTAAATAAACTGGACAATTAACGGCGATCAACGGGCATTGTTCTGGCATTTTTTTTGAATTAAATTACTTATTCGAGAAATGACAGGAAATTCCGGCATAATAATTCCTCAACGGCGATGGATTAAAATAACGGTTTCCTACAGCGTTCAGATCATTACCTAAACTATAAGTTTCATTTAACAAATTATCTGCCCCTACATAAAATTCCAGCATGTTATTTTTAAGCGCATGAGCCCAATTTAACTTTGCCTGTACTAGGTTATATGAATTCGCGAATGCCGAGTTAGCATCATTCAGCGGCAATTTCGATGTATAATTATGCTGTATAAAAAGCTGCAGTCTTGCAGGAAACTGGACAGACACACTGCTTACGACAATGTTTTTCGGAACTCCGGTTAACGCGTTTCCGGAATAATTCTGTTCAGCGTTCTGATAGTTCTTAAATTTAAAATAGCTCAGCGTATAACTGTTATTTAATTGAACTCCTCTTACGATATGACGTTTATTCGGCCGCACCAACCAGAAATTTAACTGAGTTTCCAATCCCCATTGATTGGTTCCGCCGGCATTGACAAAATACTCCTGATCCTGATCATTTAATCTGCGGACAATAGCATCATGAAGCTGATAATTAAAAACTACAGCATCCAGCCAAAGCCTGTTTGAAAAGCTTTGCAGTCTGAAACCCGTTTCATAGTTCCAGCCATTTTCAGGTTGAAGCGACGTATTAATAACATTGTTCGACGACCGTATTTCGGCCAGTGTTGGCGGACTATAACCACGGCTGGCCGAAGCCCGCCATGCAAAGCCCTGTAAAACTTGGTAAGATAATGCTAGTCTCGGCATCAGCTGTTCGTCAAACTTAATTGACTGCTGAGAAATAACAGTTGGAAAGTAGCTTTTGTAGTAATATTTATAAAAATTAAGACTTAATGCAGCTTCGGCAAATAAGCGACCGCTCTGATAGCTCAGATGTGAAAAAGCAAAGCTTTGGAAGGCTTTAAGGTAATCTGATGACTGCTCAGCAGCTGGCTGGCCATGATCATTGTTAAAGTTGGAAATATCCGAACCTGTTTGTGATGATTCATATCCCAGGTTAAATTTCCAGGACGAGTTTGCTGCAACATGGTTCCACTCGGCATATGTACGAAGCCCCAAAGTCCATTCCCGCCTTTTTTCATAATTAGTGATAAATGGATTTTTGAAATCAGTTGTCGAACCGAAAACAGATAAAACGAATCGCGCATCTTTGAATAAACTGGTTTCATTAGTCAGGCCGCCAAAAAATGTCTTGTTATAGATTGCTGCATGCTGATCAGCGGCGCCGGGTAGCGTGGCTGTCGCGGGACGGGCTGATCGTGGATCCATATCCATTTGCGCTTTTGTTAATCCCCCGGGGGTCTCATATTGAAGATCAGAATAAAACGCAATGAGCTTCAGATTGCCGGATGAAGAATATTGATATTTTTGGTTTGTCTGAATATAATTCCGGTTTAAGGCACTGTTCTCCCGGTAACCATCCGACCGCTGAAATGCCTGGTTTATGTTCAGCGAATAATTTTTCCATAATTTCTGTATTCCGGCTGTTTCGTGAAATAAGCCGTAAGATCCTCCGCTGATATCCGCTAAAACCCTAGCGCTATCTTTAGATGATACGGGGTCAATAAGTACAACACCACCTGAATTTGCCCCGAAGACACTGGCTTCCGGACCCTTTAGTATTTCCAGCCGCCCAAGGTTTCCTGCATCCAGCAGGTTTATGTATGTATTGCCGCCGGCGTCCGTAATTGGCAAGCCGTCCATGTACACTTTCAGGTTTCTAACCCCAAAGGGCGAACGCAGTAAACTGCCACGTATCGAAAGCCGGTAACTTCCCGGCGATCGTTCTTCCATCCGAACACCTGGCGCTGTATTAATAGCAGATACCAGCGAAGTACTTTGCTGCAATGAAAGCTGCTTCGAATCGATAACTGAAGCAGAGGCCGGCGATTTTAAAACAGGCTGATCAGCAAAATAGGCCTTAATAACCACCTCATCCAACCTTTGTACCGAATCGCTTTTTGTTTGAGCCGCAAGAATGCATGGAAGCAATAAGGCAAAAGTCGCAAGATAAATTTTCATCAAATTGAAGAAACAAAAAATCCCGCTAACATCGCGGGAAAAGTTTATTTGGTTGCGCTGACACGCCATATTGTACTGCTGACATCGTCCGCCACCAGCAAATCGCCCTGCGGCGTTATTGCAACGCCCACCGGCCGGCCATAAACTTCGCCACTGCCTTTAGCTGCAATAAAACCAGTTAAAAAATCTTCCAGTGCACCAGAAGGCTTTCCGTCTTTAAAAGGAACGAAAGCAACTTTATAACCGGATAGTTCGGAACGGTTCCATGATCCGTGCTGACCGATGAATGCACCGCCCTTGTATTTTTCGGGAAACTTGTCGCCGGTATAAAACACAAGTCCTAGTGAGGCCGTATGCGCACCAACTGCTAAATCCGGAACGATCGCCTTTTTAACCAGGTCCGGATTTTCACCTTTGCGGCGCGGATCTTCATGCTGTCCGTAATAAGAATAAGGCCAGCCATAAAAAGCGCCTTCCTTAACGCTTGTTATATAATCAGGGACCAAATCATCACCCAGATTATCACGTTCATTTACAGCCGTCCAAAGCTTTTTTGTAACAGGTTCCCAAGCCATTCCTACCGGATTTCGCAGCCCGCTGGCATAAATTTTTTCGCCCGACCCATCGGGATTGACCTGGAGGATATTTGCCCGCCGTTTTTCGTTTTCTATACCGTTCTCTGCAACGTTACTTGCGGAACCTACCGTAACATAAACTTTCGAGTAATCTTCATTAGCAATCAGGTTACGTGTCCAGTGATTATTGTAACCACCTGCAGGAAGCGCTAAAATTGTTTTGCCGGTACCTATAATTTTGGTTTGGCCGGGTTTATAATCGTAAACCAATAAGCCGTTGGTATTAGCTACATAAAATTTATTTTCAATGATCAGCATACCGTAAGGCTGATCCAGGCCTGTTAAAAACGTCTCGCGAATTTCCGGTTTGCCGTCATTATTTGTGTCGCGAAACAAAACGATGGTATTAGCACTCGCCCCTGCTACTTCAGCTTTGACCTTTCCTGAAATTTCGCCCGCAATTTTTTCAACACCCTTCCTTTCAGAATTCGAAAGTGCAACCAGTATATCGCCGTTTGGAGCTACATAGATATTTCGCGGACTTTTCATACCGTCGGCAAATTTTGTAACCGTAAAACCCTCCGGAGCAACCGGTGTTTTACCCGATGGCCAGCCAATGACTTTGCTGAATTTTGTATGAGATTTCGTGGTATCGGGATCCGGCAGATTAACATCCTGGTTCGAGCTCGTTTTTACCGTTCCCCCGGTCCCTTTACCTTTCTTTTTTTCCTGCTGATTACAGGCGAGCAAGCCGGCCGTTAATATCCCAAAGAGTGCAAGTTGCGATATTTTTTTCATAAGCTTAGTTTAACGAACAACACCGCGAAACAGACTGTGTTTGTAAAAAATCAATCACAAAAAAAGAGCCCGAAGGCTCTTTTAAGTTTAAGGTTTGATTTAGAAATTTTATTACAACTCTTCGTCGTGCTGGGTTAAATCCAAACCGGCAGCTTCTTCTTCAGGAGAAACCCGAAGCGGACTGATAAGATCTGTTACTTTAAGAAGTATAAATGATCCGACAAATGCAAATAACGATACGCCAACCAGCGCAGCAAGATGCACAAGGAATAAATGGGTTTCGCCATAATACAATCCTTCCGAAGCCGCACTATTTACGTTTTTAGTTGCAAAAATACCGGTTAGAAGCATCCCTACCATACCTCCAACGCCATGACAAGGAAATACATCCAGGGTATCGTCTACGTTAGTACGTGAACGCCAGATCACTACCAGGTTACTAACTACTGCAGCGATAATACCCACTGCCAAAGAGTGAGGTACTGTTATGAAACCTGCAGCAGGCGTAACTGCAACCAAGCCAACTACAGCTCCGACACAGGCGCCAATCGCTGATGGTTTTTTACCACGTAACATATCAAAGAATATCCATGAAATCGCTGCAGCAGCCGACGCTGTTGTTGTTGTAGCTAAAGCCGTAGCAGCCAACGCGTTTGCTCCGCCTGCCGAACCAGCATTAAATCCGAACCAGCCAAACCAAAGCAAGCCTGTTCCAAGAATAACGTAGCTTACACGCGCTGGTGTGTGCTGAGGATCGGTACGTTTCTTCAGATACAATGCTGAAGCAAGCGCCGCCCATCCAGCCGACATGTGAACGACTGTTCCTCCTGCAAAATCCAAAACACCTGCTTTAAACATTAAACCATCGGGATGCCAGGTAGCGTGTGCTAACGGGGCATAAATGCAGATCATGAATAATGTTATAAAAATCAGGTATGAATTAAAACGGATACGCTCAGCAAAAGCCCCAGTAATCAAAGCCGGCGTAATTACAGCGAATTTCAGCTGGAACATCGCAAACAAAACCAATGGTACGGTTGGCATTAACGACCAGGTTGCATTACCGAGCATGCCCTTCATCATGAAAAAGGTTGAAGGATCACCTATTATTCCGCCTTTATCTTCACCAAAAGCAAGGCTGAAGCCAAACACTATCCATAGAATAGTGATAAGTCCCATACAGACAAAACTTTGAAGCATCGTAGAGATTACATTCTTCTTTCGTACCATACCACCGTAAAAGAAGGCAAGACCAGGCGTCATTAAGAGAACCAAAGCTGTTGACACCAAAAGCCAGGCCGTGTCGCCGGTGTCTATAGTAACATCTTTAACTGTAACTACCTCTACCGAAGGGTACATGAAGGCGAGAATCAGCACTACAATTAGCAGCGCAAAGGGTAACACTTTTTTCATTGTTTGTTTAGTTTAGATTTGATTATTAAGCATTAATTTTCCAGTTTCTATTACTTTTCCGAAATTCAGCATGATTTAACGCAAAACGTTTGTGAACTCAAGCGAAATACACCTAAATATCACCCAAAATCAATTTTCAATCCTTATAAACTAGTGAATTTGGAAGCATGGACTAAATATGCATGTTATTTTGAGTAATTCATAATTTTTTTGCAATAAATTTTAATTTTATCATAAATCAAAAAGGTAAAATGTGAATTTTTCATACAATTTGACAAATTAAGATAAAATACTATCACAATACAAGCATTTACTGCAGAATCCTAATAAATAAGATCGGTTCATCATTACATTTTAAAGCAAGGTCACTCGTAAGTGCATTGATACCTTAATCGTTTACGTGATGTTTACTTACTAAATTATTTGTTGGTTTTTCAGAACAGCTAAATCAGCTTGGTTAGAGACATCGGGAGATACTTGTTTTCTTGATAAAATCATCCAATGCGGGGCGATCGTTACACCACAGCCATTATGATTCGTCGCTTTTCTAAATCTGGAAAAAGACAAAGCATAGCCGTCACCAGGATCAAGGGATTGTCATGTGGATGGACTAAATCCTGGATCCTTCCGAACCCGTGCCTCTGCCGGGAATTATACATTGTAGATACAGCAACCCGCTTAAGACCGTCGCTAATTCTCATACAATTAATTTAAATATTTCCGTTCTTCAATTCCCTTACCGCATAATCGGCTGCCCTGGCAGTTAAAGCCATATAAGTTAATGATGGGTTTTGGCAGGCGCTTGAAGTCATGCAAGCCCCATCCGTTACAAAAACGTTGGGTGCGTTCCAAACCTGGTTATGAGCATTCAACACTGATGTCCTGGGATCTTTACCCATCCGGGCGGTTCCCATTTCGTGAATTGCCAAACCAGGGGCTTGCTCGGTGTTAAATTGGGTGACATTTTTGAATCCGGCTTTTTCGAGCATCTCGGCGCCGGTTTCCAAAATATCCTTAGTCATCCTGATTTCGTTATCCCCGTATTTACAATCGATGTTTAACAGTGGAATGCCCCATTTGTCTTTATTATTTGCATCCAGGCTCACTTTGTTATTCACGTCAGGGAGACATTCTCCCATCCCGTTCATATTCATTTGCCAGAGGCCCGGTTCGGTTAAACTTTCTTTGAAATCTTTTCCAATACCAACACCATCAGGCACGTCACCCTGTGATCTCGATCCACTTCCGGCGAAAGCATAGCCACGCAAAAAATTTTCTTTACCTGAATCGTTTAAATTCCTGAAACGTGGCAGGTAAACACCTGTTGGCCGGCGTCCGTAATAATACGAATCTTTAAAACCCGGATGTTCGCCATACAGCCGTCCGCGGTAATTGTGATCCATCAGGTAATGCCCCAATGCACCGCTGTCGTTTCCTAACCCGTTAGGAAAACGAGAAGACGTAGAATTCAAAAGTATCAACGTGGAATTGATGGTGCTGGCGTTAACAAAAATGATTTTTGCAAAGTATTCCGTTGCGTGAAATGTATTGGTATCGATCACACGCACGCCCGTTGCCCTTTGACTTTTCTCATCATAAATAATAGAATGGACCACTGAAAAAGGCCGCAAAGTAAAATTACCTGTCGCTGCAGCGGCGGGAAGTGTTGCAGAATTACTGCTGAAGTATCCACCAAATGGACAACCGCGGTAACACAAATTCCGGTACTGACACGGCCCGCGGCCATTGATGCCTTTCGAAAGATTGGCCGTACGCGATATGATCAGGTTCCTGCCGGGATAATTTTTCTCAATGCTGCTTTTGAAATGTTTTTCTAAAATATTCATTTCCATTGGCGGCAAAAATTCGCCATCAGGCACCTGGGGCAGGCCATCACGGTTACCACTTATGCCGGCAAATTTTTCCGCATAGCTATACCAAGGCGCTATATCTTTATAACGGATTGGCCAGTCGACACCAACACCATCCTTGGCGTTCGCTTCAAAATCCAGGTCGCTCCAGCGCTGGGTCCATCGCGCCCAAAGCAACGACTTACCGCCAACCTGGTAACCACGTATCCAGTCGAACGGCTTGGTTTGCAAGTATGGATGCTCATCGTCTTTTACGAAAAAGTGCTGTGTTTCTTCATTGAAAGCATAACAGCGGGAAGCGATCGGATTCTTTTGGTGAATATTTAAGGCCAGTTCGCCCCGATGTTTAAATTCCCAGGGCGGCATGGTCGCGGTAGGATAATCTTTTATATGCTCCACATCGCGCCCACGTTCCAGGACCAGGGTTTTCAAGCCCTTTTCACACAGTTCCTTAGCCGCCCATCCGCCTGAAATACCAGAACCGATTACAATAGCATCGTAACTATGTTCATCTTTACCTTTGCTGTTTATGTTCACGGATGCCGGTGCTTTATTGTCTGCCATGTTATAGGGTTAGTTGTTAAATATTGGCGGCGATGGTTTTGCGACTTATTTCTCCTGAAACTTTGTCCTTCAGGATAAGAACTTTGGCTCCTGAAGGCAAAATTTCGTCCTTGATCAAATAGTGATGGTCATCAAAGCTGGTCAGCAACGTAGCCTGAGTTATTTCCTCTTCTCCACGCCAAACATCCAGCTGAATTTTTTCCCAGCGCCCGGATTTAGCCGATGCGTAAGCCGCATCAATTACGGCGTTTACGATGTATCCGTCGTAAAAATTTTCCTGGGGTTGGCGGCCCTGTTCAATCGCATCAAACATATCCGTAAACATATTGGTATATCCCAGTTCGTGTACTTCATCGCCTACCGGGAAAAGCCAGCCGTTGCTGGTTTCTGCTTTTTCGGCCACGTAGCCGCCTTTCCCTGAACTGAACATTTCGAAACCTGTCCGCAAAAAGTTGTTTATCCAAATGGAGCCTTCTGTTCCCTGCACTTCATCGCGCAGATCCATTCCACCCCTGAAACACCAGCTAACCTCAAACTGTCCTATCGCCCCGTTTTCGTACTTCACCAGGCCGATGGCGTTATCTTCCGCTTCAATCGGATGTACCTGCGTTGCCGCCCAGCACATTACCTCAACCGGTTTTACATTTTTACCTATATAGTTCCTTGCAATCTCAATACAATGACAACCTAAATCGACAATAGCGCCGCCTCCAGAGAGTTCCTTATTCCAGAACCAGTTGCTGTGGGGACCCGGGTGTGCTTCCCGTGATTTCGCCCATAAAATTCTTCCCAGGCTGCCGTTCTTAATACTTTGCAGCGATTTTAAAAATTTGGGTGAGTAACAAAGATCTTCGAGGTAGCCACCCATGATTCCCGCTTCATCAACCAGTTGCAGCATTTGTTTTGCTTCTGCGGCGGTACGGCCCAGCGGCTTGGTACACAGAATATGTTTTTGAGCTTTCGCACAAGCCTGTACGGCCTGCAAATGGAGATCGTTAGACAGAGCGATGATTACCACGTCAACGTCAGGATGACTTAAGGCTTCTTCCAGGTTTGTGCTGTAGTGAGGTATGTTATAATCCGATGCGAATGTTTTGGCACGCTCTTCGGTTCTGGAATATACTAACATTACTGTGTCTTTCCGGCGCTGGCCGAGCAAAGAATCTGCATAAAACCGGGCAATAAAACCCGATCCAAGTATGGCTATTTTCATTGGTTATAATTGGTTTAAAAGTCGATTGCGCTCATTACGCCCAACCGAAAGTATTTTTAACATATTGAAGACTGTTTTTCCAATCTTCTTTAATCGGATTAACAGGCGGTGAGTCAAATGCAAGCTCAACGGCCGCTCTGCCTTTGTAGTTTTGTTCGTTTAATGCTTTGGCAATCGCCTTAAAATCGATGGTTCCAGTCCCCACTGTTTCTGTCCACTTGCCATCAGCAGTTTGATCACGGATGTGCATATAAACTATCTGCTTGCCGTATGTGTTTATAAATTCGACCGGATCAACTCCACCCCTAACCAGCCAGTTTAAATCAGGGCCTAGTTTAATATCCGGGATACGGGCCAAAGTTCCCTTCAGATCGTGCATGCCGTTCACCACTTCGTAAGTGTGATTATGGAGATTCAGAATAACTCCATGATCCTCGCAAATTTTTATCAACTTTAGAAGCAGGTCGGCCTGAGCATCTAACTCTTTTTCGGTTTTTAAGCGTTGAGCATCGCCTACCGATACACCAAAAGTGCTTCCCTTTAATTGGTGTAAACGATCAACAACAAGCGCTACATCATCCAAAATTTCCGAATGTTTCGAGCTGTTCCACATCGCTCCGTTATAAGAGGTACCGGTAACAGGAACTTTATATTTCTCAGCCAGTTCACTTAAACGACTTACGGCGTCATCGTGGCGCAAATTTACCTCCATCAACTCCAACCCGTCCAAACCTGCATATTGAAAGTCAGAGAAGGCCTGCTCAATTACAGGTGTTGAATCCCATTCAGGTGGAAACTTACTTGCATACACCCAGATGTGCCCGCTGATCTTTACTTTCCTAGATTTGGACAGAAAATTTGCAGCTTTGACAATTTCATTACTTAATAAAACATTACCCGCAATAAAACCCGTGGTAGTTATAAAACGTCTGCGATTCATAACTGGTTAACTATTTTCGTTATTAACTTCCTGCTCCCAGCCAGTTTCTTTCAAAGCCGGATCATTTTCCTTTTTAAGAAAATCGGCATTTGATAACGATTCAGATTCCCATTCCAGAATGGCTTCATCAGGAACAACATTAACAGGTGTGTGCCATGAAGTTGAAGTTTCGTTGTACGCAAGGTTTGATTGCAGGCTATAGCAGGAAATAATGGACCATCTCGGATGATCTGAAAGATTAGCCTCAGAACGATGCAGCAGGTTGCTATGAAAAAATAGCGCGTCGCCCGGCTCCAGTTCAGAATAAACCAGCTCCATAGTTTTCAATGCATTATCGACCATTTGCATATCCGCACCAACCTGTTCGCCGCTGAAACCATGGTTTACCCGGCCGATTTTATGTGAATTTTTAATAACCTGCAAACATCCGTTTTCCTTATAAGCAGGGGTTAAGGCAATCATGACACTTAAAAGCTCATCGGGAAACATGAACTGATTTTTATACCAGTAACCATAATCCTGGTGCCATTCCCAAGCGCCGCCAACTTTGGGTTCTTTCTGCATCAACTTGGAATGAAAGTGACACACCTTTGCTTTATCGCCAAGTAATTGCTGCACCGAATTAACCATTTTTTCACTTCGAGTCAGATAACCGAAAACATCGTTTCCCGGAGTAAACCATAACGATAGCTTTGTTTTTTTACCGCTCTGATCGTTAAGATCCAGCGCATTATTTTTCATGGCACTATCATCTAAAGCTGTAGCGTACAACTTATCAATTTCTTGCGCACTGCAAAAGTTTTTTACGACTACATAACCTTGCTGATGATACAGTTCGACCTGATCTGCAGATAATTTAAAGCCTGACATATAATTGGTTTTTGTTAGAACTAAGGTAATATGTCAGGCAGGTTTTAAACTACTTGTTAACTGGCAGGAACTGATACTTTTCTAACATTATTTTAAACAAACAGCCGTAAACCGTATCATTGTGCAATGAAGCCGGTGTTAGAATATCTGCCACGAAGTTCGGACGAATCTTTTGTAACCCGGTTTTTCGATTATCACTATTATCCAACGCCCTGGCATTTCCATCCCGAATATGAATTGGTGCTTGTTACCGAGAGTTCAGGAAAACGTTTTATCGGCGATCAGATCAGTGATTTCAGAGAAGGTGATTTGGCATTAATCGGACCTTTTCTTCCCCATCTGTATAGGAACGATCCGGAATATTATGAGCCGGGATCAAAATTACGGGCGAAATCCATCGTTGTTCATTTTAAGGAATCTTCTTTCGGAAATGACTTTATTAACCTTCCGGAAGCAAAAAAAATAAATCAACTTTTATTAAGCTCGGGACAAGGCTTTGATATTTACGGCGAAACAAATCGGATTATCAGCGAAAAAATGTTTGAACTAACAAGTATAGCTGGTTTTTCACGCTGGCTGAAACTGCTTGAAATTTTAAATATTCTGGCAGACAGTAAAGAATTACGATCTGTTTCAAATAACCCCGTCGTTGGAAAAAATCAATTAGAGTCCGTCCGTATGAACAAAGTAATTGATCACGTAATTAATAATTTTCATAAGGAGATCACTATTTCTGAGGTAGCGGATATAGCCAGTATGGCAGATAATTCATTTTCCAGGTATTTCAGTCAGCGCACCCGTAAAACATTTACCAGTTTTGTAAACGAGGTCAGATTAAACCACGCTTCAAAGCTATTGATCGAAACACAAAAAAGCATAATTGATATAAGCCTCGAATGCGGCTTCACTAATTTGTCAAATTTCAACCGGCAGTTTAAAGCGCATTATCATTCAAGCCCGTTAAATTTCAGGAAGCATTACCACGGATAATCAGATATAGCAAGTTGAATAACAGCATTGCTTATGCTAGCATGCAGATACGATTGCCGTTGTAGCACTGTTCGGAGTCGAAGTGATTTAAAGTGACCTGAAACAGGCAGTACCGAAAGGCTTAATAAACAAAAAGCACCTGCCGGTGGGGCAGGTGCTTTACGATAACTGTATGGTGATTTATTAGATTACTTTAACATTGATCGCATTAAGACCCTTACGGCCTTCTTCTACATTATAGCTTACCTGATCGTTGTCACGGATCTCATCGATAAGTCCTGTAGCATGAACGAATATTTCGCTCGCATTGTCATTTTGTGAAATGAATCCAAAACCTTTTTGGCTGTTGAAAAATTTCACTGTTCCTTCTTTTTGCATTATATATTTTTTAATGAGCGGGCAAGGTCGGTATAATAATCGGCTAATGAGCACGATTGCGAAATAGTTTAAGCAATAGGTAAATTAAATGACATTCGTTAGGATACCAAATTCAACAGAGGCTCTGAAAATTCAACAAATAATAGCGAATCCAATCTCGAACGAAATGTGTAATCAATTCCTGATTTATTTAGATTTAGCGATTGCAGATTAAACCTGAATTTAGTCGTGACCTGGAACAGAATCTGGGTGTCCATTCAACAACACTGGCTGTTTTCTCTTCTTCAAAATCGGCAAAGAAAGCGATCAGCCCGATCCTGTAGCCATCCACGAATTTACGCTTGAATCTGGGCGTACTTAGTTCCAGCATTACCTTAATAGATCCGTTTTCGATAAAAGTATTTTTATGATTTGCCGTTATCAGCCGGCTAAGCGGATAACCTTGTGTATCTCAAAACGCCGGAAGCCCTGCAGGTTCGGAGCTTCGTTATTTTTATAGTGAGCCCGGAATACCGACAGCATGCGCTGCCACAATAAACCGCCGCCAAAGTCGTGGCGAACCTGGCCGATTTCCATTTTCAACAAGGCCGCCGCTTTGTTGGCTTTAACTAGGTTTGCAGCGCTTGCCTTAAAGGCATCATTGATCTCAACAGCCTTTTAAGTTCCCCTTGGTTTACGGGTATGGGTCCCGTAAGAACGACTGTCGACAATAATATCACCTGTTGCCGTTCGTGCTGCTTTTTTTCTTGCCATTTACAGAATAATGCGTATTTTAGATCATCCGACTAAAAATAGCAATTTCCTGCTGTTTCAAAACTCAAGATATTTTAAATTACAGCGACATTACAGCGACCTTGTAGCGTACTTTGAGCGACCTTATAGCGATACTTATTGTGTCCTCAAAGTGTCTTCATTCGGTCGACATCGTGCTATCTATGGGCTGGAAGGTACTTTTGCCGAACAAGGTCCCTCGCAGGTAGCATGAAGAAGCCTCGTAGAAAAGGGACCGAAATTAGACTCTTAGGAGATTTTGCAGAAAAACACCTGTATAAAAAGGGGTGTTTTACACGGAGTAAAAAGGGTGTTTTTAAACATAAACTTAATTCTAAATTTTACATCTTTAAAAACTACCAATTACAGCACTGGCTGGTGAAAAATGTGCTTCGAGGACGGTCAAAGATTTACCTGAAAAGTATGCACCATCAGGAGTATCATTTGTAAAATTGATTGCAACGCAGATATGGAAAAAATAAAAATGCCCCGCAGATAGGCGAGGCGCTAAATGTTTTCACAACGGAATAATCCTTATTGTGATTTGCTTTCAAAACAAACATAGGTATTTATTTAAGATACCTCCAAATAAATGATATTAATTCTGAAACAATAAAAAAGGCAATCAAATGTTAAAAAACATTCTTGGATTAGATCTCGGCACAACGTCGATTGGCTTTGCCCACGTAATAGAAAACGAAAAAGACATATCGCAATCGGAAATTAGGCAAATTGGGGTACGAATCATTCAATATGACAACTTCGTTAAAATTGATAAATCAGGAAAGGTTAGTGAGTCTAAAAACCCTGAACAAGATTTTGCATCGGGTAAAGGCCTATCGCCGAATGCTGGTAGAACCTTGAAACGCGGTGCCAGACGAACATTAGATCGATATCAGGATAGAAGAAGCAATTTAATCAACACCCTGTTCAATGCTAACATTATTACACACGAAACCAAACTGGCAGAAGATGGGAAAAACACCACGCATTCTACTTTTGCACTGAGAGCCAAAGCAGTTGTTTCAAAAATTGAGAAAGATGAATTAGCAAGGGTATTTTTAGCTATTAATAAAAAACGTGGTTATAAAAGCAGTCGCAAAGCGAAGAATGAAGACGAAGGCCAAGCAATTGACGGAATGGCTATTGCAAAGAGGTTATACGAGGACGGTTTGACTGCGGGGCAATTAGTACTGAACCTATTAAGAGAAGGTAAAAAGACCATTCCAGATTTTTACCGCTCTGATTTACTGGCAGAATTTGATAAAGTATGGAGTTATCAAAATCAATTTTATCCGGAAATACTTACAAACGAATTTAAAAAAGAATTAGAAGGCAAAGGTCAGAGAGCAACTGCGGGTTTGTTTTGGATTTGCTATCAATTCAATACAGCTGAAAATAAGGCTAAATCGAGGGAAGAAAAGAAATTACAAGCCTACCAATTGAGAAGCGACGCTGTTTCCAGGCAGTTAGAAAAAGAAGAAGTTGCTTATGTGATAGCGGAAATCAACAACAATCTTAATAATTCAAGCGGTTATTTAGGTGCAATATCAGACAGAAGCAAGGAACTTTATTTTAAGCAAGAAACCGTTGGACAATATTTATATCGTCAATTACAAAAAAATCCACATACCAAACTTAAAAATCAGGTCTTCTACCGTCAAGATTATTTGGACGAATTTGAAGCTATTTGGAAAGAACAAGCTAAGCATCACCCAGAGTTAACAGCAGAATTGAAAACCGAGGTTCGTGATATCACTATTTTCTATCAACGCAAATTAAAATCTCAGAAGGGATTAATTAGTTTTTGTGAGTTTGAAAGCAAAGAAATAGCAATTGACCGAAATGGGCAACAGATTAAGCAAACCGTAGGGTTAAAAGTCATACCTAAATCTTCTCATCTTTTCCAGGAATTTAAGATTTTGCAACGTTTAAATGACGTATTGATTCGTAAAAAAGGAAGCAAAAAAAGAGTTGCTAAAAATACCGATGCACAAGGTGAATTATTCCAGTCAGAAGAAGAAATCTTCGTTTTAGACCACGATACCAAACAAGATTTATTTATCGAGTTAAACCTAAAAGGAAATCTGCCTTCATCGAAAATAATTGAGTTGCTTGGCTACAAACCTGCTGATTGGGAAATGAATTTTTCTCAATTGGAGGGAAACAAGACCAACCAATCGTTATATAATGCCTACCTAAAAATCATTGAAAATGAAGGCTACGACTTGAAAGAATTGTTGAAAATTAAAATCAACAGGGATGAGATAGAATTAAACGACCTTGACACTCCGGCTACAGAAATAAAAAAAATGGTTTCCGATATTTTTGACAGTTTAGGAATTGATACATCTATACTGGAATTTGATGCAGAACTGGAAGGTAAACTTTTCGAACAACAACCGTCTTATAAATTGTGGCATTTGTTATATGCTTATGAAGGCGATAATTCGTCAAGCGGTAATGAAAAACTTTACAAATTGCTGGAGAAAAAGTTCGGCTTTAATCGTGAACAATCCAAAGTTTTGGCCAGTGTTACCTTTTTGGATGACTATGGAAGTTTAAGCACTAAAGCAATCCGTAAAATTTATCCATTCATTAAAGAAAATAATTACAGCACGGCTTGCGAATTAGCGGGTTACAGGCATTCAGCATCTTCTTTGACTAAAGAGGAAATTGCTAAGAGACCTTTGAAAGATAGGTTGGAACTGTTAAAGAAGAACAGTTTGCGCAATCCTGTAGTAGAAAAAATATTAAATCAGGTTGTGAACGTGATAAATGCTTTAATAGTCAAGAACAGTGAAAGGGATGAAAACGGAACTGTTATCAAAGCTTTTCATTTTGACGAGATTCGCATAGAATTGGCTCGTGATTTAAAGAGAAATGCAGAGGAACGACGTGAAATGACAGCAAATATCAATTCCGCTAAAATTTCTCACGATAAAATATTCAAACTATTGCAAAACGAATTTGGGATTAAGAACCCAACCCGAAGTGACATCATTCGTTTTAAACTATTTGATGAGTTGAAGAACAACGGATACAAGGATTTGTACACAAATACTTATATACCCAGAGAGATTTTATTTAGTAAGCAAATTGATATAGATCACATCATCCCGCAAGCCAAGCTGTTTGACGATAGCTTTTCTAATAAAACGGTAATTTATAGAAGAGATAATTTAGATAAAGGAAACAAAACTGCTTTCGATTACATCCTTTCAAAATATGGAGAGCTAGCCTCAATCGAATATCAGCAAAGAATCGCCAACCTTTTTGAGCAACGGAATAAAAGCAAAGACGATGCAAGTTCCGGTATCAACAAAGCCAAATATCAGAAACTTTTAAAGAGAGAAATTGAAATTGGCGATGGTTTTATTGAAAGAGACTTACGCAACAGCCAATACATAGCAAAAAAGACCCGAAATATGCTTTTTGAGATATCCAGAGTGGTGACGCCCACAACAGGCAGTATTACTGATCGATTGCGTGAAGATTGGGATTTGATCAACATTATGCAAGAACTCAATTTCGATAAATTCAAAAAGTTAGGCCTTACTGAAATGGTAGAGAAAAAAGACGGCACGTTTAAAGAACGTATTGTAGATTGGACTAAAAGAAATGATCACAGGCACCATGCAATGGATGCCTTAACGGTTGCCTTCACGAAACATAATCACATCCAGTACCTAAATTATCTAAATGCCCGAAAAGATGAAACTCATAAGTTGCACAACAATATCATAGGTATTGAAACATTAGAAACCGACTGGAAATATGATGATCAAGGTAATAAAAAACGAGTTTTTAAATCTCCGCTTATCAATTTTAGAGAACAAGCCAAAGATCATCTAGAAAACGTATTGGTATCACACAAACCTAAAAACAAAGTAACCAGCAAAAACAAGAACCAAATTGCAGGCAAGGACAATCCTCAAATTGTCTTGACCCCCAGAGGACAGCTACATAAAGAAACCGTTTACGGCAAGTATAAGTACTACGTTTCAAAGGAAGAGAGAATTGGTGGCAATTTCGATTTAGCAACCATTGAAAAGGTAAGCAATCCCGCTTATAAAAAACTGCTTTTCCAACGATTAGCAGAAAATGGTAATGACCCTAAAAAAGCGTTTACCGGCAAAAACGCCATTGGTAAAAATCCAATTTATTTAGATGCCACGCAATTGGAACAAGTTCCAGAAAAGATCAAATTAGTTTGGTTAGAGGAAGACTACTCTGTAAGAAAGGATGTAACTCCAGAAAATTTCAAAGATGAAAAGGCTATATCGAAAATATTGGACCAGGGAATAAAGGAAATTTTACTGGACAGACTGCGCACAAACAAGGGAGATTCAAAAAAAGCATTTTCAGATTTAGATAAAAACCCAGTTTGGCTAAACGAAAAGGAAGGAATTGCCATAAAACGGGTTAAAATAAGTGGTGTCAAAAATGCCGAGCCACTGCATCACAAAAAAGATCATTTGGGTAACTCGATGTTAGATAAGGAAGGCAAAGAAATTCCCGTTGATTTTGTGAGCACAGGCAATAATCATCATGTAGCAATTTACAGAGATGACAAGGGAAATTTACAAGACAATGTAGTGTCTTTTTTTGAAGCGGTTCAGTTGGTAAGTACTGGAGAGCCAGTGATCGACAAAAGTTACAATCGAGGACTAGGATGGCAGTTCCTGTTTACAATGAAACAGAATGAATTTTTTGTATTTCCGAACGACAAGACTGGCTTTAACCCTAAAGAGATCGATCTGTTAAACCCTAAAAATGCAAAAGTTATTAGCCCACATTTGTTTAGAACACAAAAACTTTCTAAAGTAACCTATGGAAATTCAGCGGTAAGAGACTATGTTTTCAGGCATCACCTCGAAACCTCTGTCGAAGAAAAAAATGAACTTAATGGAATTGCCTATAAACAATTAAAAAGTTTAGCATATCTAGAAGGCGCTGTTAAAGTCCGCCTCAATCACTTAGGTGAAGTTGTCAAAGTTGGAGAATATTAGTTCAAATTGAAGTTATAATTATTTAATCGGTGAATCACTTAGCATGATTAAAAAGACACTCCACTTTTCCAATCCGGCTTATCTTAATTTGAAAGGAAAGCAATTGCAAATTGACCTGCCTCATTTGCGAGTGCTCGGCGAGGATGATTCGAAAAAAAGTGTAGCTATCGAAGACATCGGCATCGTAGTGCTTGACCATCAACAGATTACCATCACTCAGGGTTGCCTTGCAGCTTTGCTGGAAAATAATGCGGCGATCATTACCTGCGACCGCTCCCACATGCCAACCGGGATGATGCTTCCCATTGACGGACATGACACGCAAAGCGAACGGTTCCGCTACCAGATCGACGCGTCCCTTCCACTCAAGAAAAACCTTTGGCAGCAGACCATTCAAGCCAAGATCCTCAACCAGGCGGCAGTGCTGGCCTTACGTGGAATCGACCACGAGAATCTGCTGCGATGGGCAAGAGAAGTGCGAAGCGGCGATCCGGACAACTATGAAGGCCGCGCAGCAGCTTATTACTGGAAAAATGTTTTCCCAAAGAAGGTCGACTTCTTTCGTGGAAGAGACGGCGATCCACCTAATAATCTCTTAAATTATGGCTACGCTATTTTACGCGCTATTGTAGCCCGTGCCTTGGTATGTTCGGGCCTCCTTCCTACCCTCGGCATCCATCATAGGAATAAATACAATGCCTACTGCCTCGCCGATGACATCATGGAACCTTACAGGCCTTATGTCGACCAGATCGTCCTCCGGGTCATTGATGCGGGTGAAAATTTTCTTGAATTGAGCACCGGGATTAAGTCTCAGTTGCTGGGAATTGCCACCGTTGATGTCCATTTTGAAAAGGGCCGCAGTCCACTGATGGTGGGCCTGCAGACAACGACCGCCTCACTCGCTAAATGTTACGAAGGCCAGCATAGGAAGATAAGTTACCCTTTCATTCGAAATCTTCAGGCAAAGAGCCGTTCATACAAGGAGCGAGAATTGGAGCCATTTATGGCTGCTGAGGATGAGACGGAGTACCTGGCGGACGATGATGAACTCCCATTCTGACGATGCGCTTAAATGAATACAGGATTTTGTGGATACTAGTATTTTTCGACCTGCCGACCGAAACCAAAAAGGACCGGAAGCTGTACACTAAATTCCGGAAGGACCTGATGGAAGACGGCTTTGCGATGTTCCAGTTCTCCATCTACCTGCGGCATTGCAGCAGCCGGGAGAATGCCGATGTTCATATCAAGCGTGTAAAGAAAGCGCTTCCGCCTAAAGGTCACGTAGGCATCCTGACAGTGACGGATAAGCAATTCGGCATGATTGAACTTTTTTATGGCAAGGATGAGAAAAAATTACCCGATACGCCGCAACAACTGGAACTTTTCTAAAACGCATTACAATCTGAAATTTAAAATCGCCATTCAGAATTACATCCGGCCGTTCATACGACCGGATTTTTAAATTCTGTTTTTTTCTTCAAACAACTGATATTCAAATCCTTAAACCAGGGTATGCTGTGGTAAATATCAGTTGTTCAAAGAATGAAAGCAAATCACAACTACTTGATTCTTGCAATACTGCGGAATTTTGCTGTGGTAAATATCAGTTGTTCAAAGAATGAAAGCAAATCACAACGACGCCGTTTTTCTGAAAGCCAGTGAATAGGCTGTGGTAAATATCAGTTGTTCAAAGAATGAAAGCAAATCACAACATAGACGAAAAAGCGGTACTCAACCTGGTAGCTGTGGTAAATATCAGTTGTTCAAAGAATGAAAGCAAATCACAACAAATCTGTTATGCTTTCGTAGCTGTTCATCGCTGTGGTAAATATCAGTTGTTCAAAGAATGAAAGCAAATCACAACCATTTTAGTTATCTTTGCCATTTCTTAAATGCTGTGGTAAATATCAGTTGTTCAAAGAATGAAAGCAAATCACAACTTACCAAGCGAAATACAAATCCAGGCAGAAGCTGTGGTAAATATCAGTTGTTCAAAGAATGAAAGCAAATCACAACATTACCACCTAACTCAAAAGGGATTCGGCGGCTGTGGTAAATATCAGTTGTTCAAAGAATGAAAGCAAATCACAACTAAAGGGCGAGCTTTGCCGACAACTTCTTTGCTGTGGTAAATATCAGTTGTTCAAAGAATGAAAGCAAATCACAACTCCGCGCGGTAAGTTCTGAAACTGGACTAAGCTGTGGTAAATATCAGTTGTTCAAAGAATGAAAGCAAATCACAACAGCAACGCGATTAAGCTAAAACAAGATTTAGCTGTGGTAAATATCAGTTGTTCAAAGAATGAAAGCAAATCACAACAACTTTTTATATCGTATGATTTGATGAAAGGCTGTGGTAAATATCAGTTGTTCAAAGAATGAAAGCAAATCACAACCGGCAAACTTTATAAATGGAACCATTTCATGCTGTGGTAAATATCAGTTGTTCAAAGAATGAAAGCAAATCACAACTTGCTAACGGTATGCTTGCAAAAACAAAGAGCTGTGGTAAATATCAGTTGTTCAAAGAATGAAAGCAAATCACAACTTTCCCTAGCGGTTACACGTTAGCATCAGGGCTGTGGTAAATATCAGTTGTTCAAAGAATGAAAGCAAATCACAACTCCGATTTCGTGGCATCGTAGTACTGAACTGCTGTGGTAAATATCAGTTGTTCAAAGAATGAAAGCAAATCACAACACTATAATGAAACCTACAAAGGGTCGCAAAGCTGTGGTAAATATCAGTTGTTCAAAGAATGAAAGCAAATCACAACTCCGACAGGTACACTGCAAGAACAAGTTCTGCTGTGGTAAATATCAGTTGTTCAAAGAATGAAAGCAAATCACAACTGCATTGACTATTGAATCCGGAGATCTGCAGCTGTGGTAAATATCAGTTGTTCAAAGAATGAAAGCAAATCACAACTTAAAGAACGTTGGGATAAAAAGAAAACAGCTGTGGTAAATATCAGTTGTTCAAAGAATGAAAGCAAATCACAACCAGATTTGCTGCTTTTGCTCATCGATCGGGCTGTGGTAAATATCAGTTGTTCAAAGAATGAAAGCAAATCACAACTCCGGGACTAATGGCAGTCGGAGGAAGATTGCTGTGGTAAATATCAGTTGTTCAAAGAATGAAAGCAAATCACAACAAGCTGCATATTCAGCTACCTAAACATAAGGCTGTGGTAAATATCAGTTGTTCAAAGAATGAAAGCAAATCACAACTACTGTTCAATATTTCCCCTACGCGCAAAGCTGTGGTAAATATCAGTTGTTCAAAGAATGAAAGCAAATCACAACTATAAAGAAAGGCTAATTATTGCCGGGGCTGCTGTGGTAAATATCAGTTGTTCAAAGAATGAAAGCAAATCACAACAGCAGCTAACCTCTACTAAAAAGTCTGTACGCTGTGGTAAATATCAGTTGTTCAAAGAATGAAAGCAAATCACAACGAAAACGCCGAGCAATATCAAAAATTGTTGGCTGTGGTAAATATCAGTTGTTCAAAGAATGAAAGCAAATCACAACACGTCCATAGATTCTACCGCGGCTGGACGCGCTGTGGTAAATATCAGTTGTTCAAAGAATGAAAGCAAATCACAACCCTGCATGGGTAGCTATGCACATGGAAAATGCTGTGGTAAATATCAGTTGTTCAAAGAATGAAAGCAAATCACAACAGCTTCTTATGCAGGATGCTCACCCAGGCAGCTGTGGTAAATATCAGTTGTTCAAAGAATGAAAGCAAATCACAACCGCAAGCCTACCAGAAAGGAAAAGATTGAGGCTGTGGTAAATATCAGTTGTTCAAAGAATGAAAGCAAATCACAACCGCAAGCCTACCAGAAAGGAAAAGATTGAGGCTGTGGTAAATATCAGTTGTTCAACGAATGAAAGCAAATCACAACAATGATTCATGTATGGAGAACTATTCAGCGCTGTGGTAAATATCAGTTGTTCAAAGAATGAAAGCAAATCACAACTGGGAAAACCGCTGTGCTGAAAGTGTCTTAGTTATGGTAAGCAGTTTTGAAAAGACGGTATTCCGCCTAGACGCACCTTTCATCTCCTCACCATATTCACTACTTTTGAGCTACTGATGCTACCCATTTTTGAAAAATACATCAAAGCCCAATCCACCTCCTTCACGGACGAGGAAATCCGGCGAATAGGTGCTGCTGCTATTCAAAGAAAAGTTCGAAAGAAAGAGCTTCTTCTTAACGCGGGCGAGGTATGCCGTTACAAGATGTTTATTACCAAAGGATTTTTACGCACTTACCGCATCGGATCGGACGGAAGCGAGCACCTCATGCAGTTTTCGCCGGAATTAACCTGGACAACCGACGGAGAAAGTTACGCTAACCGCAATCCGTCTGATTACAACATCGATGCATTAGAGGACAGCCAGCTATTGTTATGGAGCAAAGACAGTTTTGACGCACTGCTTACCCTGATTCCGGCACTCAAAGCTTTTTCCGATCAGCTTATCTCTAACAACCTGCATTCCAGCCGAAACCGCATTTACAAAGCCATAAGTTCTACCCCGGAAGAAAAATACGAGGATTTTATCAGAACCTATCCCGGTATTCTCCTGCGCGTACCTCTGCGCATGGTGGCTTCTTACCTGGGTATGTCGGTTAAAACACTCAGCCGCATCCGGCAGGCGCAGCTTCAACACTAAATTGAAATCGGGACAAATGTCCTCTTTCGAAGCACCGCTCTTTCGCAACTTTGTTAAGTAAATTAAGGATGCTGTTGAATCCCCGTGTGCTATGCATACATGCTTCGCAGCACCTGGCAACAAATTAAGAAAGAAGAATATGCGAATATTTGTAACGGGAGCCACGGGTTTCGTCGGCTCAGCCATTGTAAAGGAACTTTTAGATGCCGGCCACAAAGTGCTTAGCCTTGCCCGATCAGCTTCATCGGCCGATCAGCTAATCGCAATAGGTGCCGAGGTGCACCGCGGTTCACTCGATGATCTCGAAAGCCTGAAGAGAGGCGCAGAGCTGGCGGATGGCGTGATCCACACAGCCTTTATTCACGACTTTTCTAAATTCGGCGAAAACTGCGAGACAGATCGCGGGGCTATTGAGGCGATGGGTTCCATATTGGCAGGCACGGACAAGCCCCTGATTATCACGTCCGGAACCGGTTTATTTAATTTGGGACGCCTTGTTACCGAGGACGATCAAATCACTGTTGGATCGGCCAGTCCTCGAAAAGCTTCGGAGGAAGCAGCTGCGGTGGTTGCAGCACAGGGTGTTAAAATATCCATCGTAAGACTGCCGCCGTCTGTTCATGATGCCGGTGATTATGGTTTCGTTCCCTTGCTGATCGCCCTGGCGCGTGAAAAGAGCATGTCCGCTTATATCGGAGATGGCGACAACCGCTGGCCTGCCGTGCATCGTTTGGATGCCGCACGTTTATTCCGGCTGGCACTGGAAAAAAATGTGCCATCGATCTATCATGCCGTGGGCGAGGAAGGACTGCTATTCCGCGAAATTGCGGAAGTAATTGGGAAAAATTTGGCTCTCCCGGTAGTAAGCAAGTCCGGCGAAGATGCAGCTGAATACTTTGGCTGGTTCCAGCATTTTGCATCTCTAAACAGCCCGGCATCCTCTGAACAAACACGAAAAGCTTTAAACTGGCAGCCTACACACAGGGGCTTGATTGCTGACCTGGATTCGGAAGCTTATTTTAAACGAAGCGAATAATTTCCTGGTATTTTTCTGTCCTTTGGTGTGTTTAAATAAATACCGGCCATGCGTTTAAGGCCTTGTGACGTATGAGCGAAGCACGGAAGTAAAGAAACCAAGACTCACTGGCACTGTTTTTCGGAAAATACACATTACTACACCGCGTTATTGGTGTCTCACAAGAAACATTTCAGATCGTTGGTGAGGGACACTAACGATGGGTTAGAGATGTCTCCTATCGTCGACATGACAGTGAAATGAAAGACGCAAATGCTGCCACCATTTTTCACATTTTTTTATCATTCAATTCCCCGCGATCTCATAGTTTTTCTTTTCTTCATAATTTAGGTTTCCCAACCTGCTTATCCCCTCAATTACGCAAATCAAGAAAAGAATATGAAAATATTTAAGATTCATCTATATGTGTTTCTAACAGGAGCGGCTTGTTTTCAAGGGTGCAAAAAAGACGCTGGACAGGCAGAAAAACAGGACATTAACTACTCCCCGATTGCTAAGAGTCTGGCAACAACATCAAGCGATGATTTTTCAAGTATAACCTGGGGATCAGTGAAAAGCCAGCCAATTTTAACTCACGAAGTACACGGCGATGTAGTAAACGGTAAACTATACATTTTTGGCGGCTATGATGTCAATAAAAAGCCTGCCTGGACGCCCACAAAAAAAGCATTTGTTTATGATCCCATAGCAAATACCTGGAAATCAATTGCCGATTTACCGCATACGCCAAGCGGACAAGGCTTCGGTGGCATCACTCACGCCGGCGTCACAAATGATGGTTCAGACATTTACATTGCGGGTGGCTATACATCAAATGCAAACGGCACTAGTCAACTTTTTGGCACTAAACAGGTGTGGCGCTATAACATTTCCACAAATACGTATACGCGCTTACCCGATCTGCCACAATCGCTGGCAACGGGGCAGCTTCGCTTTTTAAACGGTAAGATCCACTATATGGGAGGAGCCAACTTATCACGGCAGGATGTCAATATTCACCTGGCTTTGGATCTTTCTAATCTCACAGCCGGATGGCAAACGCTGGCTTCACTTAATAATCCCGCCAACCATCCGGGATCCGCAGTATATAATGGTAAAATCTATTTCCTTGGAGGTGCTCATGAACAAAACGAAAATACCGTTACACAAAAAACGTTAGAAGTTTATGATGAAGCAACAAATACCTGGACCAACCTGGCACCGATGCCGGTCGGCCGCGATCATATTGCATCCAGTGTGGTTGTTATGGGTTCGCGAATAATCGTTTTGGGCGGGGAAACATCGCACAACGTTTTGAGCAAACTGGTGTCGGCCTATTCACCTGCAACCAACACATGGGCCGAACTTACTCCGCTTAATACGGCTAAATCAGCAGGCGTTGCGGGTGTGTTAGATGGAAACATTTATTATACCGGCGGAAATTTTGCTGCCACAAATCGAAAGGGAGTGCCGGTATATAACACCACTGAGACAATTTTACTGCCTACAGACGATGCTTATGTACGCGACGGAAGCTTCGCGGCAGACAATTATGGGCTGGATACGATTCTATTCGTGAAGGCTTCAACAAGTTCAGGCTTTTCAAGAAAATCTTATTTAAAATTTTCGCTAAGCGATATCAGTTCGGTAAATACAGCCAGGCTTAGAATTTATGGTTATAATGCCGACAATAGCTCTACCATTACAATTTCCTGTTATTCTGTAGATAACGATTCATGGACGGAACAAACGATTTCGCAAAACAATGCTCCGTCGAATGGAACAACCGCGTTAAGCACGTCAGCGGTAAATAATGTCCGTAAGTATATAGAATTTGACGTAACCAATTTTGTAAAAGCACAAGCGGCTGGAGACAAATTGGTAAGTTTCGCAATCAGGGACGCAGGAAATACAAAAATCAGCTTATACTTTAACAGCGGACAAAACAATTCAAATAAACCTCAGCTGATTATAAACTAGCTAATGCTAAAGACATCATTGCATTGAGATATATTATAAACTGGAATCACAAACAAAAAAGGGGAATCGTAATGACTCCCCTTTTTTATTTCTTACATGTATACTGTTAACCGGCATTAAACGAATCAAATACATTTTGCTGGTTAAGAAAATTAGATTTATAGGCTCCATCTGTTCCATTGATAAACAGGCAGGAATGCCCTTTTACCTGGTCTATAATGGGTTTGCTTAGTTCCGGTGGCAGGGCCGGACAGCCAAAGCTTCTACCTAATCGTCCATGCTGATTAATAAAGTTCTGGCTGACATAATCAGCTGCATGCATCACGATAGCACGACTTAAAGCATTGTTATTATAGCCGGCATCCATTCCATTAAGCTTCAATGAAAGGCCATGTTTGCCAAAATATGTACCTTCAGTTACATAAAAACCAAGGCTGCTTTGGTGCGATTCCGCATTGTTTGAAAAATTCGTCGCCACATCGTCACCACTTCCCTGTCCGTGTGCAACCAATGAGTTAAAAAGAAGCTTCCTGTTTGCGACGTCAATTACCCAAAGTCTTTTTTGTTTACTTGAGCGGGACAAATCGACAATAGTGATCAGATCTTTTGAAAGAATTCCCTCCTGCTTCATGTTGTAAAAACCAACAAGTGCTTTCTTGAAAACGTTTATATCAAGATCTGTTCCCTGTAAATTAGCTGCCTGATAGATTCCGCTTACATATTGTTCAAAGCGAGACTCGCGGGATACAGTTTTTACTTCGCCATCTGCTTTTGCGGCATGAGCCTTCCCATCTGCTTTCCAGCTTAAAAACCCTGTAATCAATAATATAGCAACAGCTGCAATAATGTACGATGAATATTTTCTCATAATCTTCACTAAACTTTCCAAACGAAAATACTAATACTTATTTTGATTTACTGAATAACAAAGATAAAACTTTATCATTTTCAATTTATCCGTTAATTGTCAGTTTAAATTCCAATAATTTAGGATGCTAATAATTTTAGTTGCTAAATTTGTCTTATGTATGCGATTGTTGATATTGAAACAACGGGGGGCCATGCTCAAACAAATGGTATAACCGAGATCGCGATCGTTCTGCACGATGGGGTTTGTGTTACCGAGCGATATGAAACTCTCGTTAATCCGCAAATTGCTATTCCGCCGTTCATTACAGCGCTCACCGGCATCAGTAATGACATGGTTTTTAATGCCCCTGCCTGGATTGATGTCGCCGAAACCATTCATAAACTCCTGGAAAACAAAATTTTCATTGCACACAATGTAAATTTTGATTACTCGTTTGTAAAGTTTCATTTATCAAAACATGGCTTTGACTTAAACTGTAAAAAGCTATGTACCGTTCGTTTAGGCCGAAAAATCTTCCCGGGATTATCGTCTTACAGCTTGGGGAAATTCGCTAAACAAATGGGCATTAATAATTATTCAAGGCATCGTGCTGCAGGGGATGCTGATGCAACCGCAAAGCTATTCGAGCTGATGCTTCAGAATGACACCAATAAACATATTGAACAGGCGCTAAAACATCATTCGAAAGAGCAGGTATTGCCGCCCAATCTTCCAAAAGAACAATTTGAATCACTCCCGTATACGCCCGGCATTTATTATTTCCACAATGCTAAGGGAAAGATCATATACGTCGGAAAAGCAAAAAATATAAGGCGGCGGGTGTTCAGCCATTTCTCGAATAACAGTCCCCGTAAACAGAAACAGGACTTTTTACGCGATATTCATCAGCTCAGCTACCAGGATTGCGGCAATGAGCTAATTTCATTTATTCTCGAGGAGATCGAGATCAAACGTTTGTGGCCCGAATATAACCGCGCGCAAAAGCGATTTGAGCAACAATGGGGCATATTCCTTTTTGAGGACCAAAACGGGTATACCAGGTTAGCGGTCGACAAAAAATCGCGCCTTACGAATCCTGTGTTATCGTTTAACCAGGCGCTGGAAGCTTACAACTTTTTAAGCCGCTTTGTTGAGGATAACGAGCTTTGTCCGAAATTGTGCTTCATACAACGTAACCGCCTGGAATGCGCCGGTTTAATTTCAGGAAAATGCCACGGTCCATGTTGCGGAAAAGAACAAGCAGAAACTTATAACAAGCGGGTCGAAGATGCATTTCGTAGCCTAAAGCTCGCCCAGCCGACTTATGCAATTATCGAAAGCGGGCGAATGAGAGATGAAAAGAGCTGTATCCTGGTTGAACAGGGAAAGTTCTACGGCCTGGGTTATATTCAAAGCGAATCTGTTATGGATGATCTAGAGCTTGTCAAAAGATCAGTAACGCCATATCCGCAAACGGAATTTATTAAAAATCTTGTGCGAAGCTATGCAAACCGCTTTCCCGAACGGGTTGTTATCTATAATACATCAAATTCATAACCTTGATCGACCCATTGTTCCAGCGCTTTTGGCAACGCATATTCTAATCGCGGAAAAGCTTTCAGGCTATCGTGAAAAACTACGATAGAACCATTTTCGGTGTTTGACAGAACGTTTTTCAAACACTTCTCAGGATTTAATTGACTGTCAAAATCCCCGCTAAGTACATCCCACATTATTACACTGTAATCTTCTTTCAGTATTGATAGCTGGCTTTTTTTCGCACGACCATGCGGCGGCCTGAACAAATCGGAACCGGTTAATTCATTACATTGCTCAACATTTGCCAGATAGACACTATCCTCAGTATCCCATCCGCGTAGGTGGTTAAAAGTGTGATTTCCAACACGATGGCCGTCGTTGATAACTGCCTGAAAAATTTCCGGATGTTTACGTATATTATCCCCAATACAAAAAAAGGTAGCTTTTATATTAAATTTTTTTAATGTTTTTAAAACAAACGGTGTAACAACCGGAATAGGGCCATCGTCAAAGGTGAGATATATGGTTTTATACTCCCTGCTTTTATGCCAAACCAGGCCGGGATACAGCCATCGTAAAAATGCAGGTGTTTTGATGAGATACATGCAGTTAAAATAATTTACGAAGATAAAGGATAGGAAATTAACTTAGTGACCGGATAAAATGATGCCGGTTACAACAATGATCTTTAATTAATAGATGAAATTCAGAAAACTTTTACTACTCACTGCTTTAGGAGTTTCGGCAACCGGCGGTTTGTATGCGCAGGAAAAACTCACCTTGCAACAGGCTGTACAAGCGGCACTTCAAAACAATCTTCAGATTAAGCAGGCAAGGCTAAGCGAAGCCATAAGCGACGAAAATGTCAAGCTTGCCAAAACTTCGATCTATCCCAATCTTAACGCCAGCACAAATTTGTTTTTCAATTATGGCCGCAGCGTCGATCCGACATCTTATCAATATGTCGAGCAGGCGATCACGACCAATAATCTGAATTTGAGCAGCAATGTTATTTTGTCGCAGGGCCGATTGAAATTTAACCAGATATCGCAAAACAAGTATCAGCTTGAAGCGGATAAGAGCAATACCCGTAAGGTGGAAAATGATTTATCCTTACTGGTTGGAACAACCTACCTGCAGGTTTTAAATAACCGGGATCTTCTCACTGCCGCTCAGCAACAGTTAGCGATTACCCGGCAGCAGCTCGACAGAGCTCAAAAGCTATTTGATGTTGGTAACAGCACGCTTGCCGATTTATCGCAGGCAAAGTCGCAGGTTGCAACCGCCGAACTGAACGAAACAAACGCTCAAAACCAGTTGGACATTTCTTATCTCGATCTGGCTCAATTAATGGAGCGCGACCCTCAAAGTAAATTCGAAGTTGTTTCGCCAGATGTTGATCAGATGCTTAATCTCAAAACCGACTACACGGCAACTTCAGTTTACAGCCAGGCAGTTGAAAATTATCCTGACATTGTATTGGCGAGATACAACACCGCTGTTGCGAAAAAATATGTCGACATAGCGAAAAGCTACTATTACCCAACGTTAAGTCTTGGCGGCGCGCTTAGTTCAAACTATTCAAGTACCGGAAGGGATATTTTAACCGGGCAACCCAACCCTCATTACTTTGACCAGATCAACCAAAACTTCTATAAATACTGGGGTTTTACGCTTAATATACCGCTCTTCAATAATTTGCAAACAAGAATTGGGGTGAATAAAGCGAAACTGACATACCAGCGTACAGAGGCCGCCGAACAACTTGCACGAAACAATTTCAACAAGGTAATAAACCAGGCGATAGTCGATCTTAAAGCTGCTCAAAAACAATATTATTCAACGCAAAGCGCATACAATTCAAAAAAAGACGCATTTACTGTAATACAGCAGCGCTTTAATGTTGGTTTAGTAAACTCGCTGGATTTCAATCAATCACAAACTGATTTAAATACCGCTGAATTCAATTTCATCCAGGCGAAGTATATGTTCATATTCAGAAG
Organism: Hufsiella arboris; assembly: GCF_009834875.1. Taxonomy (GTDB): domain Bacteria; phylum Bacteroidota; class Bacteroidia; order Sphingobacteriales; family Sphingobacteriaceae; genus Hufsiella_A; species Hufsiella_A arboris. Next base: position 188,560 of record NZ_WVHT01000003.1, read on the forward strand.
TAAGGTAATTGACTTTTATTTAGGTAACACGATATCATTTTAATCAAAATTTCTTTTAAGACATGGCTAAGAAAAAAAATACGCTCAAATATATTCTGATTGCTGCCGGAGCAATTTTAATTATCGCAATTGCCGGAAACAAATTAGGGTGGTTTGGCAAAGGCGATATTACCCAGGTATCAACCGATAAAGTAGAAAAAAGGTCAATTACTGAAACGGTATCAGCCAGTGGAAAAATCCAGCCCGAAATAGAAGTAAAATTAAGTTCTGAGGTTTCGGGAGAAGTAGTGGAACTTGCAGTTAAGGAAGGCGACGTGGTAAAACGCGGCCAGCTTCTTTGCAAAATACGCCCTGATGTTTTGCAATCGGGATTTAACCGGGCGGTTGCTTCGTTAAACTCTCAAAAAGCTTCCTTGGCAAATAGTGAACAGCAATTAAAGCAAGCCCAGGCAAACTATGAAAATACCGCGGCAAAATACAAACGCAGCGTCGAGTTGTATAAACAAAAAGTTCTTTCAGCGTCCGAATACGATGCGGCAGTAGCGGAATACAACGCTTCAAAAGCCAATATTGAAGCAATGAAACAAAACGTTATCGGGGCGCGATATGGCATTGATCAATCAGCCGCAGCTGTAAAAGAGGCTGGAGACAACCTGGCCAAAACAACAATCTACGCGCCCGTCGACGGCGTTGTTTCGAAGTTGGAAGTTGAACTTGGCGAACGTGTTGTTGGTACCGCTCAAATGGCGGGTACTGAAATTATGCGGATTGCCAATCTTAACAGCATGGAAGCAAACGTAGACGTTAATGAAAGTGACATTAACCGCGTTTCGCCAAATGATCCTGCAGAAATAGAAGTTGACGCCTTTCAGGGAAAAAAATTCAAGGGTGTAGTAACTGAAATCGGAAGCTCAGCAAATGTAAGCGGTACAAGCGCAGACCAGGTAACAAACTTTACTATCAAGGTAAAGATCCTTCCGGAATCCTATCAGGCATTACTTGTTAAAGACGCTAAGAACCCATCTCCTTTCCGTCCCGGTTTATCAGCAACAGTGGATATCCATACAAGCAATGTTAACAGTCTGTCGGTTCCTATCCAGGCTGTGACAACACGTGACGAGGAAAAACCAAAAACCGATCCGGGAAAGCCAGAAAATAATAATTCGGCAGATAAGGATAAGGAAGAAGAAAAAGCTCCCTCAAAGTTCTATGTATTTATTTTGCAGAACGGGAAAGCAAAGCAAGTGCAGGTAACTACCGGCATTCAGGACGATGCATATATACAGATTCTGAGCGGACTTAAGGGTGGCGAAGAGGTTATCTCAAGACCATTCAGTGCTATATCAAAAACGCTGAAAGATGGAATGATCGTCGAAAAAGTAAGTAAAGACAAACTTTTCTCGGCTGATAAAAAATAATTAACCGCGAAAATCGGTAACTTGTCCCGCCAATTATTCATATTGAGCGGGACTTTTTTTATGGAATTGTTAATAGGAAAGATTGCTGTTATTGGAGGCGGTAGCTGGGCAACAGCTATTATAAAAATGCTTGGTGATAATCTTCAACCTAAGGAAGTTTACTGGTGGATGCGAAGTCAGGAAGCAGTAGACCACATAAAAACTTACCGTCACAATCCGAATTATTTGAGTTCGGTTGAAATCAAACTTCCGGCTGAAAATATTTGCACCGACATAAAGTCAATTATTTCAAAAGCAGACACTATACTGTTAAATGTCCCTGCAGCCTTTCTAAAAAAAGCGCTAGCCGATATTTCACCCGAAGATCTGAAAGGGAAAAAAATTGTATCCGCTATTAAAGGCATCGTTCCTGATGAAAATATGATCATTGGAGAATTTCTGAATCAGCGTTATCAAATCCCTTTAACAGATATTATTGTCATCAGCGGACCTTGCCACGCTGAAGAAGTTGCCCTGGAAAAATTGTCATATCTCACAATTGCCTCAGCTGATACCACTCTGGCCACTGCTTTTGCGACAGTTATACAAACCCGTTATATTAAAACAAATGTTTCTGATGACATCTATGGAACTGAGTATGCAGCGGTATTAAAAAACATTTATGCTGTAGCCAGCGGTATTTGCCACGGGGTCGGGTATGGAGATAATTTCCAAGCTGTGTTGATATCTAATGCAATCAGGGAAATTGAACGATTCGTTGACTCCGTACACCCCATTGACCGTGATATAAAAGAGTCAGCCTATTTAGGCGATTTACTTGTAACCGCTTACTCACAATTTAGTCGTAACAGAACGTTCGGTAATATGATCGGGAAAGGATATACGGTAAAATCAGCGCAACTTGAAATGAATATGGTGGCTGAGGGCTTTTATGCTGTTAATTCACTTCACCAGATAAATAAGAATCACAAAGTATACATGCCAATCTGCAGGGCGGTATATGCTATCCTTTATGAGAAGCATTCGCCTCACATTGAAATGAAGCTTCTTTCAGAGCAATTATCCTGACGCTCAACTACATAAGAATTTCATTACATAGTGTACTTTGTACAATACCGCATTTCACGTGCTGAAAAATCGCAAGATCGATACTTTTTTAGCATAAGTTAATACTTTTTTACTAACCGATTAATTGCCACATAGTTGCTAAAATCAGGTTAATTTAAAAAGTCTGCAAACAATACACCTATTCGTTGAATAAATCTTATTTGATTCTCAAATTTCTAGCAAAAAGTTCATTTATTGTATTCCGAACACTTAATAAATGGATTCTAGGCCCAAAAAACTATCATTAATTGTTCTGTAACATTTCGTTTATATTCGAATGTTCTAACCAAACAAAAGGACTTAAATAAAGGATGAGTCTTTACAATTAATATAGAAAAAACACAATTAAACACTCCAATTAACCTAAAAATCAACAATTATGATTCACATTTTACTTCCTCAAAAAAGGAAAGTGTTTCTTGTGATTCTGTTTCTTTTCGCCTGCATTATTGTGAAGGCGCAAAACAGGGTCACTGGTCTTGTTACAGGGAATGATAACAAGCAACCAATCATTGGTGCAAGTGTTAAGATCAAAGGATCTACCACCGGCACATCAACCAATGTAAACGGAGCATTTTCTATCAATGCAAAATCAACCGACGTTCTCGAAATTTCATCGATTGGTTACGAAACCCAAAGCGTTACAGTAGGTAACCAAACAAGCCTGAACGTGGTACTTCTTGCAGGTACCAAAGCACTCAATGAAGTAGTTGTAACCGGTTACACCGCACAACGTAAGAAAGATATCACAGGCGCTGTCGCGGTGGTTGACGTTGCAAGTTTAAAGTCTGTTCCATCCGGAACGACTGAATCTTTGTTGCAAGGACAAGCTTCCGGGGTAACAGTTATAAACTCCGGCGTACCTGGTGGAAACAGTAATGTACGTGTGCGGGGGATCACGTCTTTTGGAAACTCAGATCCATTGGTAATTATTGACGGAACGCCTGGAAGCTTGCATGACTTAAACGTAAATGACATCGAATCAATGCAGGTTCTTAAGGATGCCGGCTCTGCAGCAATTTATGGAGTTCGCGGTTCAAACGGCGTTGTTGTAGTCACTACTAAAAAAGGAAAACAAGGAAAGGCAAAAATTAATTTTGAATCGTATGTTGGGACCCAAAGGCCACTTCAGGGAAATGTATTCAATATTGCTAATCCTACCGAAACAGGTAACGCTATCTGGCAGGAATTTAAAAACAGCGGTATTGCTATTACCCCCGATACTTATAAAAACAGTCAATACGGTTATGGCTCTACGCCTGTTGTCCCTTATTATATTACTCCAATTGCTGGACAGCAAGGTAATCCAAATGCAGATCCATCCAAATATGCGTTATATAGTAACCAGATCACTAGAGCTAATCAACAGGGTACAGACTGGTTTCATGAAATATTTAAACCAGCAACCATGCAAAACTATAGCCTGGCTGCCAGCGGCGGAAGCGACAAGTCAAACTTTTATTTTTCGGTAGGTTATCTTGACCAAGAAGGAACAATGATTCAAACGCATTTAAAAAGATATACAGCAAGAATTAACACAAATTTTAATATTAAAGATCATATACGTGTTGGTGAAAATGCGTATCTATTTTATCGCCAAAACCCAGGGTTGCCAGGAACTAATCAAAATGAAGGAAACCCTATTTCATATACTTACCGTCAAAGCCCTTTAATTCCAGTGTTCGACATCGTCGGCAATTACGCGGGTACTAACTCAAAAGGTTTGGGAAATCCGCAAAACCCTTATGCTATTCTTGACAGAACAAAAAATAACACCTCAAACGACTGGCAAATGAATGGTAATGTTTTTGCAGAAGCTGATTTTCTTAAACATCTTACAGCTAGAACAAGTTTCGGTGGAACCATTGACAATTATACTTATAACAATATAGGTTATACAGCCTATGAAAATGCTGAAAACAACACAAATCCTAATGGATTTACAGAAAACTATGGCTATAATAGTAGCTGGACTTGGACAAACACATTGAGATATAATCAAGTGTTCAACAAGCATAATGTAACTGCACTAATCGGAACTGAAGCTATTGAAAATTATAGCCGGGCAGCATTCGGAACAAGGAACGGTTATTACATTACAAATCCGGGAAGTCTGACTACTGATCCTAACCTCTTTACACTTAACTTCGGCCCGCCGTCCGGCCAAACGAACGGCAATTTAAATAATGGAATGGGCGGAGCTTCAACCCCATATACCACATCTCTTTTTTCAATATTTGGACGGGTTGATTATAGTTTCAATGACAGATATCTTATAAGTGGGACCCTACGTAGAGATGGATCGTCTGTATTTTTGGAAGATCAGCGATTTGGCTGGTTCCCGTCTGTTACTGCAGGATGGAGAATATCTCAAGAAAATTTCATGAAAAATGTTTCCTGGATTAGCGATTTAAAGCTTCGCGGTGGATGGGGTAAACTTGGATCACTAAGCAATGTAAGGCCTACAAATTCTTTTGATTTATTTGGTCAGGTTGCCGGTAATTCATCGTATGACTTAGGTGGTACAAGTACTTCGTCTGTTTTAGGTTCATATGCAAGTCAATTTGGAAATCCGATTACTACATGGGAGGAAGACAAAATATCTAATATTGGTATTGATGCAAGTATTTTCAAAAATCGATTTGATTTATCAGTTGAATGGTATAAAAAATCTGTTACAGGTTTATTATTTAACGCGCCTATCGCGGCTACAGCGGGAGGTGCAGTTGTGCCATTTAACAACACCGGTGACGTAGAAAACCATGGTTGGGATATTTCCGCTACTTATCACGGAGCAATAAACGATAATTTTAAATTCGATATAACCGGAACCTTTACCACTTATAACAACAAAGTGATCAGTCTCAAAGACGGTGTTCTATACCAAGATCGTGTAAGCGGCGGATCTAATCGTTTTGGTGCGTTCTCGAGATTACAGCCGGGTCAGGCAGTTGGCGCTTTTTACGGCTATAAAGTATTAGGATTATTTCAAAATGCTGCCGATGTCACGAACTCACCCACGCAACCAGATGCAGCCCCAGGAAGATTTAAATACCAGGATATTAATAACGATGGTCAAATTAATAACTCTGACCGGACATTCTTCGGCAATCCGAATCCGAAATATTCAACAGGCTTAAATCTCGGAGCAAGTTACAAAGCGTTTGATTTTTCAATGTTTTTATATGCTTCGGTTGGAAATGATGTAATTAACTATGTTAAATATTGGACAGATTTTCCGCAAGTATTTGATGCAGCTATGAGTAAAGACGCGGCTGTGCACTCGTTTGGTATGCCGGAAGCTAATGGAAAGACCCCGATTTTGGAACGATCTGCTAACTTTAGTAACACAACCGTCTTCAACTCATATTATATGGAAGATGGTTCTTATTTAAGATGTAAACAAATTCAGGTAGGATATACAATACCTTCAACAGTTATGAAAAAGGTTGGTATTGACAGGTTCCGTGTTTATTTGCAAGCTGCAAACTTATTTACCATAACAAAATATTCGGGTCTTGATCCGGAACTGCAAACTTCAAATGTAAACGATAATACAAATTTTGGAATTGACTTTGGAAATTACCCAGGCAATCAAAAAACATTTAATATCGGAGTTAACGTTGGGTTTTAAATAGATAACAAATTACAATGAAAAAATATTCAATAAGATATATTATTCCAATGGGGTTATTCTCGTTGGCAATGATTTACGCTTGCAAAAAGAGCTTCTTAGAAAAAGATCCACTTGGCTCGCTTCAACAAACTACCCTTTCCAATGCTCAGGGGGTAAAATCGTTATTAATTGGTGCTTATGCTATGTTGGATGGAGAAGGTGGAGCAACCACAGGAAATCAATTTGGTTCTGGGACCGATAACTGGGTGTTTGGCAGCGTTGCAGCCGACGACTCTTACAAAGGATCGACACCTTCTGATCAAGGGGATATTACCTTTATTCAAACCTGGTCTACTTCGTTTTCCAACAATTCTTACCTCCAGGTTAAATGGCAGGCATGTTATGATGGCGTTCAAAGAGCGAATGACGTTTTAAGAACACTGGCATTAGCTACAGATGTCACCGATGCTGATAAAAAAGAGATAACTGCTGAAGCGCGTTTTTTAAGGGGCTTTTTCCATCTGGAAGCAAAAAAGCTTTGGAAAAATGTTCCGTATGTTGATGAAACAATTATTCCGAAAAGCAACAATGTGAACGTTCCAAATGATAAAGATATATGGCCTAACATCGAAGCCGATTTTCAATTTGCAATAGACAATTTGAATGAAACCCAAAATCCGGGAGAAAAAGGCCGGGCTAATAAATGGGCGGCAATGGCATTTCTTGCAAAGTGCTATATGTTTGAACATAAATTTCCTGAAGCCAAGCTTCTGATAGATAATTTGCTTTCACATGGCGTTACATCACAAGGCCAACCATATGGCTTTAACCCAAAAGGCTACGAAGCAAATTTCAATCCTGATCCTGGAGCTAAAAATAGTGCTGAATCAATATTTTCGGTACAGATGTCAGTTAATGATGGCTCGGGTACAAATGGCAACTATGGACAGGTATTAAACTTTCCAAATGACGGCAGCGGACCAGGAGGATGCTGTGGTTTTAATAATCCATCGTTAAGTTTGGCTAACGCATATAAGACGGATGCCAATGGGCTGCCACTTCTCGACACCTACAATACCGGCGCCGTAGTGAGCGCACCATCTAATCCGTATACAGGTAGTCTTGACCCTCGAATTGATTTAGTTATGGGCCGGCCTGGCATTCCCTATTTGGATTTTGGAAATCATCCTGGATCACTATGGGTGCGCGATGGTACAGATGGATATTTTAGCCCTAAAAAGAACCAATACGCTAAAAGCCAGAAAGACATTTTATCTTCCAAAGAAACAAGCTTCTGGGGGCCGACGCAGATTGTTGCGAGTAATATAAATCTAATTAGGTATTCAGACCTTTTGTTATGGGCAGCAGAATGTGAAATTGAAGCTGGTAACCCTGACAAAGCTTTAGAGTATGTCAACAGAGTGCGTTCGAGGATCGCGGATCACCCTGAAACATGGGTGTATAAAAATGCCGAATTTGATCCGTTGACATTCCAATATAAAACACACATTACTCCAGCAGATAATTATAAAATTGGGCTTTATCCGGCTGGTTCTTTCGCAAACAGAGACTATGCAATTAAAGCAATTCGTTTTGAAAGAAGACTAGAGTTAGCAATGGAAGGTCAGCGTTTCTTTGATTTACAGCGCTGGGACAATGGGACAGGGTATATGGCGGATGTTTTAAATGAATATGCTACTATAGAAAAAACAAGGCCATCTATTTTCCAAGTAAACCCGGGTGCAAAATTCACTAAGGGAACCACTGAAATTTTTGCAATTCCTCGTAATGAGATTGACCTTGAAAATGCTACAGGAACCATTAACCTGAAACAAAATCCAGGTTATCAATAACATTTGATTTGTTGTTTTTTTAAGAGGTAGAATGCAAATTCTACCTCTTTTTATTTATGTTTAGTTTTTCCTTTTGATAATGAAAGCCAAACTTTCCAGGCCAATTATTTACGTCACTCTTTTAACTTCTATAGCTTTTTCCTGTACAAAAAAAAAGCCTCTCTTTGAACTGATACCATCGGCAAAATCTGGTATTACGTTTAACAATAAGATTACCGAAACCGATTCAATCAATGCCGCTGATATGATCAATGTGTATAACGGAGGCGGTGTTGGCGTTGGCGATTTTAATAATGACGGATTGCAGGACATATATTTTACCGGCAATCTCGTATCAAACAAATTATACCTGAACAAAGGCGATTTCAAATTTCAGGATATAACCAAAGAGGCTAATGCTTCAGGAAATGGCAGGTGGTGCCGCGGAGTTTCCGTTGTAGATATCAACAATGACGGGCTTCTTGACATTTACGTTTGTGCTTCTATTGACCCCGATCCACAAAAACGCCAGAATTTGCTTTACATAAATCTGGGTGCTGACAAAGATAAAATCCCTCATTTTAAAGAAATGGCCGCTGATTATGGACTAAACGATACCACGCATTCTACCATGGCTGCGTTTTTTGACTATGACAATGATGGCGACCTTGATACTTATATAGCCGTTAACGAAAACATCAGAACAGATAATCCAAACGTTTTCCGGCCAATTCATAAAGACGGCTCTTATCCAAGTACCGGACGATTATACCGAAACGATTATAATTCAAAACTCGGACATGCTGTTTATACCAATGTTTCAAAGCAGGCGGGCATAACAACAGAAGGTTTTGCCCATGGAGTTACTATCAGTGATCTTAACAGAGACGGCTGGCCGGATATCTACGTAACGAACGATTTTTTATCAAATGATCTTTTGTATATAAATAACCACGACGGGACTTTTACCGATCAAAGCAAAGATTATTTCAAACACACCGCAGCCACCGCGATGGGCCAGGATATCGAGGACATTAACAACGATGGTCTGCAGGATGTAATTACGCTCGACATGAATCCGGAAGACAACTACCGGAAAAAAATGATGCTGAATAGCAATAGCTACCAGATATATCAAAATTTTGACTTTTACGGCTATCAGTATCAGTACGTCCGTAATACGTTGCAGTTAAACCAGGGGCCGACCTTGGGTGAAAATGACTCTATCAAACATCCCGTATTCAGCGACATTGGCTTCATGGCTGGAATTGCTGAAACTGACTGGAGCTGGACGCCGTTGGTTATAGACTTCGATAATGATGGCAATCGTGATATCATTGTCACCAACGGCTACCCGAAGGATGTTACCGACCACGATTTCATGGTTTTCAGACAACAGGCATTTAGCATTGCATCGAAAAAGGAACTGCTTGAGCAGATTCCACAAGTGAAAATCCATAATTACGCGTATAAGAACAATGGGAATTTAACATTTTCGGACGTTTCGTCCGACTGGGGCATGACAACGCCTAGTTATTCGAACGGCGCAACGTATGCCGATCTGGACAATGACGGCGACCTGGATATCATCATAAACAATATCAATGATGAATCGATGCTCTATAAGAACACTGCGAGAGACAGTGAAGAGGCTGGCAATTATCTGAACATTCAACTTACCGGAGATAAAAATAACATTAATGGACTAGGGAGTTGGATCGACATCTATTATGATAAAACCAAGCATCAAACTTATGAGAGTACACCGTTTCGGGGGTATTTGTCATCCGTTCAAAATCAAGTTCATTTTGGCTTAGGGAATGTTTCGATCATCGATTCTGTTGTAATTTCATGGCCAAATCAAAAAAAACAAGTCTTAAAAAATATTAAGCCAAACCAGGTTTTGAAAGCTAATATCAGCGAGGCAAGTGTTATTAGTGAACACATTCCAACTATGTTTGCTGATGCAAGCATATTCAAAGAAGTAACACACGCTTTGAATATTAATTATGTGCATAAGGAGCATGACTTCGCCGATTTCAATGTCCAGAAGTTGCTACCCCATAAACTTTCCGAATTTTCTCCCGCGTTAGCCAGCGGCGATATCAATGGCGACGGACTTGACGACATAGTTTGCGGAGGTTCATCAGACTACCCCGCACAAATTTTCCTGCAGCAGAGTGATGGCAAATTTATGCAAAAGAACCTCAATGAGGCAGCCAATGCCACCCCACAGCAATACAAAGATGGTGGCTTGCTATTATTTGATGCCGACGGCGATCATGATCTTGATCTTTACATTGCGGGAAGCGGTTATGAACAGTCACCGGGGAGTCCATCCTACCAGGACCGGCTTTATTTAAATGATGGTCAGGGAAACTTCCAGCCAGCTATTGGCGCGCTTCCGCAAAATCTTACCAGCAAATTGTGCGTTCGTGCAATTGACTATGACCGGGACGGCGATCTTGACTTGTTTGTTTCCGGTCGTGTTGACCCCTGGAATTATCCTAAACCTGTATCGAGCTTTATTTTCAGGAATGACAGCAAAAACGGCAACGTTAAATTCACCGATGTTACGTCAAAAATCGCTGGTGATCTCAACAAGATCGGTATGATATGCGATGCGCTATTTACCGATTTTGACAACGACGGGTGGCAAGATCTGGTTGTTATTGGAGAGTGGATGCCCGTTACTTTTTTAAAAAACGAACATGGAACTTTTAAAAATGTAACTGCACATACCGGAACAGAAACGAACCTTGGCTGGTGGAATACGATTGCGTCGGGAGACTTTGACAATGATGGAGACATCGATTATATCGTTGGTAACCAGGGATTAAATTCATTCTTCAAAGCCAGCAATAAATACCCGGTATATATTACGGCCAAGGACTTTGATAATAATGGAAGCTATGACGCTTTTCCATCCTTGTTTTTACCGGTTTCTCAGGACGATCAGACCAGGAAAGAATTTCCCGCCCAGGGACGCGACGATATTGTTAAGCAGATGATCAGTATGCGAATCCGGTTCCAGAATTATAAATCGCTGGCCGCTGCAACTTTCGATGAGCTTTTTACTCCAGAGCAAAGGAAAGACGCTTTACGATTGGAAGCAACGCAAATGCAATCGGGCTACTTCCAGAACGATGGAGACGGTCATTTTACATTTAAACCATTACCGATGGAGGCTCAGATATCTATGCTATGCGGAATGGTAGTTGACGATTTCGACGGTGATGGTAATCTAGACGTGGTAATTAATGGAAACGATTTTGGCACCTCGGTGAATGACGGTCGTTACGATGCTTTTAACGGCTTATTCTTAAAGGGCAATGGTCACGGCGAATTTAAACCTCTTTCCATTTTGAAAAGCGGTATCTATTTACCCGGAAACGGTAAGGCTACAATAAAAGTAGCCGGAAGAAATGGAAGCTATTTACTGGCGGCGACGCAAAACAAGGGCGCCATGAAAGTATTTGAATTAAAACGGAAAACTAAAACTTTAAGGCTTAATCCTGATGATGTCCGTTATACTGTCAGTTATTCAAATGGAAAAAAGAATACTCAGGAAGCGTATTATGGTACGTCTTTTTTATCCCAATCGTCCAGGTTTATTAAATTCGATGCAGGAATGCGTTCAATAAATATTACGAACAATAAAGGCGTTAAAAGAACAATAAGTTTAACTAACTGATGAAATACGGTTTTAAAACAATTATAGCATTATCCATCGCGGTTTGTGTAGCTGGCTGCAATAAAAAAAAAGGCTACCAATTGCCGGGGGATGCTGAAATTATCCATAACAACGAAGATCAGCTAACGCAACTGATCATTTACGACGTGTTTACTCCGCCGGTGGCTAGCCGTATTTATGGATATTCTTCACTGGCGTCTTACGAAGCAATCAGGTTTGCCAAGCCAGGTTACTCCTCCATTGTTGCCAAACTGAAGGGCTTCAAAACACCACCCGAGCCTGAAAAAGGGAAGACTTATAATTATACACTGGCTGCCACAAAGGCTTTTTTTACTGTCGTACGAAAAGTGACCTTTTCGGTTGATTCACTGGACAAGTATGAAAATCCGTTGTATGCAGGCTTCAAAGAAAAATTAGGTGATTCTGTTTTCAACAGATCAGTTAAATTTGGCGAAGAAATTGGTAAGCTGATTTTAGCCAGGGCCGCAACAGATAATTACATTCAAACCCGTGGAAAGCCTAAATTCCTGGGAAGCAATGCATCAGGCAAATGGCACCCCACCCCTCCTGACTATCTTGACGGTGTTGAGTATTGTTGGGGCACACAAAAAACTTTTGCGCTTGATTCTTCCGCACAGTTTTCGCCTCCGCCTCCACCGCCCTACAGCGACGACAAAAACAGTGAGTATTTTAAACAGAACCTTGAGGTTTATAACACCAATAAAAACTTGTCAAAAGATCAACGGGAAATCGCTAAATACTGGGACGATAACCCCTTTGTACTCGAGCATTCAGGCCACATGACCTTCGCCAATAAAAAGATAACCCCGGGCGGGCATTGGATAGGAATAACAGCTATTGCCTGCAAACAGACAAAAGCAGATGCTGTAAAAACTGCTAAGGCATATGCCCTTACGTCGGTCGCTATGTACGACGCGTTTATTTGCTGCTGGCAGGAAAAATATAAAAGTGAATACATTCGGCCGGTGACGGTTATCAACGATAAAATAGACCACAATTGGTTGCCTTTACTTCAAACGCCTCCATTTCCTGAGTATCCAAGCGGCCACAGCACAATCACCCGGTCTGCCGCAGTAATGCTGACAAAATTATTCGGCGAGAATTTTGCATTTCAGGATACAAGCGATCTGCGGTACATAGGTATGCAGCGGCATTTTAAATCATTTGTCCAGGCCGCGGACGAGGCCTCAATCAGCCGGTTTTACGGTGGCATTCATTACAGAAATAGCGTAGACCAGGGAGCTGTTCAGGGACGACAAGTAGCAGAATTTATTCTGAAAAAGTTAAATATGTAATCATCATAACATAACAGTGTTTAATAATTTACCGAAATTACTTAGCGGAGGATTCATTGCCTCCGTTTTTTTATCTGTATATATAATCAACGGGTGCACCAGCAGCCAGTTTTCCCAGGCAGTATCTGACTCGATAGCAACCGGACGTACTCTCGCCGAGAAACACTGTTCTTCCTGCCATCGTTTTCCGGAGGCCGGTTTATTGGACAAGGTAACCTGGCAAAAAAATATTTTGCCACTAATGGCTCCTAAACTTGGCGTTCAATCCTGGACTGGCCAATATTTTACCCGTGACCCTAAAAACCCGGTATCAATTGCCGACTGGCAGTATATTTTGTCATATTATAAATATTCGGCACCCGAGACCTTACCGCAGCCTACGGTGCCAGAAAAACCGAAAGATGACTGGGCAATTTTTCAAATGGAAAAGCCCTTTAGGTATGACACTATCCAGCCTGCATCTACAACACTGGTTTCCTATAACCAATTCGACAAAAAAATTTATACAGGAGATGTTATCACAAACAGTTTGTGTTCATGGGATCAATCACTCCATCAAACAAGCGTTGTTAAACTAAATTCCCCCGCTGTAAATTCAATATTTGAAGACAATGGAGAATGCGTTGTCACAAGTATTGGAAGCCTGCAGCCTTCTGACGCTTTCAATGCCGAGGTTAACCGGATTGACCTTAATAATAAGAATAAAAAACCTGAAACGCTGGTAAATCAGCTTCCACGGTCTGTACAGACTGTAAAAGGCGATTTTAATAAAGATGGGCTGAAAGACTATGTAGTTTGTGGTTTTGGCAACAATTCGGGTAGTCTTATCTGGCTGGAACAAACACGAGACAATAAGTTCATAAAACACACTATTCGCGGCGTTCCGGGAGCGATTCAAGCTATTGCCGATGATTTCAATGGTGATGGGTGGGAAGATATTATGTGTCTTTTCGCTCAGGCCGATGAAGGTATATGGTTATTTACGAACGATCACCATGGAAATTTTAACAGTAAAAATATTCTACGCTTCCCTCCTGTCTATGGATCGGTAAGTATTCAATTAACCGATTTTGATGGCGATGGCAAACAGGACATTCTGTATGCCTGTGGTGATAATGGAGATTTCTCACGGATATTAAAACCTTACCACGGCATCTATATATTTCGTAACCAGGGAAACGATGTCTACCAAAAAGCTTACTATTATCCGCTTTATGGGTCTACAAAGGCTGTGGCGGAGGATTTTGACAAGGATGGCGACATGGATATTGCCTGCATTGCCTTTTACGCCGATTACAAAAGCAAAAACTCCGAGTCATTCCTTTACTTTGAACAAGACAGAAAGATGCATTTCGCTCCGCACAGGTTACCTGTAAATAATTGCGGTCGCTGGCTTTGCATGGACATAAACGATCTAAACGGAGATAGCTATCCTGATATTATTCTGGGTAATTTTGCATTGCTAAGTCCTGATGGCGAAAAAACGGGTGCTGATCAGCATACACCCTTCATCATTTTAAAAAATACTAAAGGCAAATAATTAGCATTTTCATATTTATAAAACTTAGTTTTTGAAAGGGTGTTCTATAAAAAAATCATTTATGAAAACCCAAAATATGAAAAACATTGCAGGCATTGCCGGTATCGCAGCTGGAGCAGCTGCACTGGCTATATTATTGTTACGTAAAAGAGAAGACGGGACAACCGTAGGCAGCAATCTTTTAAAGAATGCCAAAACCGCGGGCGAAGATCTGCGTCGCTTTGGAGTAAAAATGAAAAATCGTTTGATGAATGATATCAGCGGCCCGAACGGTGAACCTGTATATTCAGACATGTACGACCGTAATTTTTATGAAGATGAAAACGGTAGAAGAGTTTATCTGGAATCTGCAGCACAATCATAAGCCATGAAAAAAATATTTTTAATAGGTGCATTGGCACTCTTAGCGAGTGGCGTAACGTTTGCACAGGAGAAAAAAACAAAGGCTGGAAAAGCTGTAGAGTCAGTAGGTAACGAAACTGCAGAGGTTGCTGTTAAAGGCGCGTCGAAAGTTTCAGACAAAACTTATAAAGACAAAGTTGGACCGCAGGGACAGACAGTTTATATCAATAAACACTCCCAATACTATTATGTAAACGAAAAGGGGGGCAAAGTTTACCTGAAAAAGTCTCAACTTAAAGACAAGCCTAAAAACTAAGTAAAAGCTCCTTTGGGAGCTTTTACTTTTTTAAACCGGCAATGATATTTATGGTAAGAGCTACGACAAACGTGTTCAACCCAAACGAAAGCAGGCTGTGAACAAGAGCCAAACGTCTGATCCTTTTGCTTGAAATTTCGACATCCGAGACCTGGAAAGTCATTCCAATGACAAAAGAAAAATAGGCAAAATCAAGGTAGTCTGGCTTTACATTTTTATCCGGAAAATCTAATCCTCCACGATATTCCGCTGAACCTTCCAAGCTCTCGTCATAAAAGATGTGAGCGTAATGAAAAGTAAATGTTGTATGGACCATCGCCCAGGAAAGAAGCATTCCTATTACCGCGGATGCAACCCTGACAAATTGATATTTCTCGCCGGTAGAATCTGAACCAAGGACAAGAAATAAAACTGCCAGCATGCTTGCGAAACATGCTAAGATGATAATGATCGATACGTAAATTAAACTCCCATCATCTCTCCTTGCCGTTTTCATAATATCAGCTATGCCGCGATTGAAAATTACGTACCAGCTTAGTGCCACATAGGTTAATGCAAAAATGTCCCACAAAACGATCAGGCAGTTTAGCAAATTATTCTCGAAAAAACGGAAGGTAAAAAAAGCTGCTAACGAAACGGTAAGGCTTATAAGAATACGATGTAGCGGATGCATTCTAAGTACAATACTGCCTTGTTTTGTTTTTAACACTTGAATAATAATTTATTGAAGTTACAAAAACAAAATGCCTGTAAACAAAAAAAGCTCTGCTAATGCAGAGCTTTGATTTAAATTTTAGTAACGCTTTTTGCGATCGCCCCCGCCTTCACGACGGCCGCTTCCACCACGATCATCGCGGCGTTTGCCTGAGAAATCACGGAAGCCGCCACCGGAAGAGGAACCGCCTTCGCGGTTGCCTGAACGGCGATCGCGGAAACTTCCGCCAGTGCTTCGCTCACGACTACCACCGCTGCCACTGCCACCACGTGACCTTCCATTGTCAGATCCATAGCCAGCAAGTTCAATCCTCACACTTCTTCCCTGGAATTCAACTCCGTTAAAATTATTTTGAACGGCCTCAGCTACGTTATTCTCAACTTCAAAGAATGTATAAACGCCTTTTAGGTCAATTTTACCGATCGATTTGCCGCTGATCTTCGCCTGGTTACAGATAAATCCAAGCATGTCGCCACGCGTAAAATCATCTACGGAACCAAGGTTGATAAACAAACGGGTATAATCGCCGCGGCTTGATGTACGGTCGTACTTTTCTCCGCGTACACGATCACCACCGCGTTCCTCAAATGCAGGAGCGTTTAAATCCGGTGCGTTTTTATAATAATCAAGGAATCGGTTAAACTCTAGAGATGCGAAACGTTTGATAATTTCTTCTTTCTCCAGATCTTTAAATTCATCCATAATACGAGGAATATATTGTTCGATCTGATCCTCGTTTACTTCTACATTATGAACTTTATGCACTAAAGCAAAAAGCTGTTTTTCACAAACGTCGAAACCGTTAGGAATTTCTGCTTTTGTGAATTGTTTACCAATTACGCGCTCTATCTGGCGAATCTTACCAAGCTCTTTTGAGTTAATAATCGCAATTGAAACTCCCGTTTTACCGGCACGAGCTGTACGTCCGCTTCGGTGAGTGTAGTTCTCGATTTCGTCAGGAAGTGAATAATTAATTACGTGAGTAACATCATTCACATCGATACCACGTGCTGCAACGTCTGTAGCAATCAATAATTGAAGGCTGCGTTCGCGGTAACGTTTCATTACCTTATCACGTTGCTGCTGTGATAAATCGCCGTGTAAAGAATCAGCGTTGTAACCATCTTTGATCAACGCTTCCGCGATTTCCTGCGTTTCAATTTTGGTACG
The DNA here is from genome assembly GCF_009834875.1 of Hufsiella arboris. Classification (GTDB taxonomy): domain Bacteria; phylum Bacteroidota; class Bacteroidia; order Sphingobacteriales; family Sphingobacteriaceae; genus Hufsiella_A; species Hufsiella_A arboris. The sequence goes on from NZ_WVHT01000003.1 coordinate 205,626, forward strand.
GCAAAATACAATACCAAAAATTTCAGGGTTGAAATCGACGATACGTTTGAAGGCAGCATATTTATCGCGTGCACGAACTACATAATATTCGTGATCGATGTTAACGTTACCTGTATTTTGTTTGCCCATGGTTAGCTCATAAGGATCGGTCATGTATTTTTTTGCAATACGACGAACCTCGGCCGGCATAGTTGCCGAAAATAACCATGTCTTTTTATCTTCCGGAGTGGTTGAAAGAATCTGATCGATATCTTCCTGGAAGCCCATATTAAGCATCTCGTCAGCTTCATCCAATACAACATATTGAACTTGCGTGAAATCAATCGCTTTACGGTTGATGATGTCGAGCATACGGCCAGGCGTAGCTACGACAATTTGCACGCCGCGTTTAATCTGGCGTAACTGATCAGAAATGCTGGCGCCGCCATAAACAGCAACGACTTTTACATTCTTAAGATTTTTTGCGTATTTCTCTAAATCGCTGGTGATTTGAAGACATAATTCGCGGGTTGGGCACAATACCAGTGCCTGTGGATAGTTCTCCTCAAAATCAATTTGTTCTAAAAGAGGGAGACCAAAAGCGGCAGTCTTGCCGGTTCCTGTTTGAGCTAATCCGACAAAATCGTTGCTGCCTGAAAGTAATACCGGGATGGCTTGTTCCTGGATCGGTGTAGGATTTTCAAATCCTAGTTCAGTAATGGCATTAACAATATCATGACGGATACCCAATGTACTAAATGGGTTCATGAAATTACATAACTCTTCGCTGCATTGCGAAGCGGCGCAAAGATAAGGTTTTAAACCCATACTTTATCATATCCGCGAGGAATCCGTGTACTGCGATTGTAAACTTATCTTAACCTGTCTGCGGAACGAACGAGCTTTTCGTCCTTACGGATCCCTTTGATTGCCAGGATTATAAACAGAATTCCTACTGAAGGTAGAATCATTCCGATACCATAATTTTGCAGCTGGAGTTCAGCGTTTCCGACCACACCTTTAGCGGTTTGAGCAAGCCAAAAACTATAAACTAATACAAGCAAAATAGCAATATAAGCGATGCTCAACTGCGTTTTCCGGTTTTTGTAAAAAGAAATAACAATTAAGGGAAGTAACGCTACAGCAATCGTGATTACACTTAGCAAAACAAACGATTCAGTTCGTAAAGCTTGTCCGTTTGCCACGCTATGATAAACACCTGTAACCTTTATCGCCATTGCCATGCCGTTAATATTGATGTAGATCAGCGGAAAGATAAAAAGTAAAAAAATAGCCAGGGAAGCGAGGAAAAGCCAAACGGTTTGTATGCGCTGTAACATAGTTTCAAATTGATGTCCAAAAGTAAAAATTCAGAATGAAATATCAGCACACTGTCTTTTCGCTATTTTTGCCGGGTGAACCAAAAGCGCTATTTCATCGAACTATCCTATAATGGAACCGAATACCATGGATGGCAGGTCCAGCCTAATGCCGTAACCGTTCAGGAGCGTTTGGACAAAGCGCTGTCTACACTTTTGAGACAACCCATTGAAACTACCGGCTGCGGAAGAACAGATACCGGCGTACATGCCACACAATTTTATGCACATTTCGATTTGAATGAAGTGGCGGCCGGCCAACTTGATATCCAGTTAGCACGATTCGTGACGAGTTTAAACGCGTTGCTGCCTTTTGATATCGCAGTTAAGAGGGTTTTCAACGTTCTGGTTGATACACATGCGAGGTTTAGCGCAATGAAACGTTCATATGAATATCATATTCATTTTAAAAAGAACCCATTCAAAGTAAATCGATCATGGTTAATGCATGATTTTCCCGATATTGAATTAATGAACCAGGCTGCCGGCATACTTTTCGATTATACCGATTTCAGTTGCTTCAGTAAGTCGAATACCCAGGTTTTCACGAACAATTGCAAAATTATTCGAGCGGAGTGGCAGCAAAATTTAGATGGTTTGGTTTTTCATATTTCTGCCGACAGGTTTCTGCGTAATATGGTTAGGGCCATTGTTGGCACGTTGGTAGAAGTCGGAAAAGGGAAAATAACGCCGGAACAAATCCGGACCGTCATAGAAAGCAAAAACCGATCGAATGCCGGCTCATCAGTTCCTGCATGTGGTCTATATTTAACAGAAGTTCTATATCCAAAAACAAGTAACATTTCGGAAATTTAAAAACATGGCTGAAGTAACAGGAAAAGCGTTTGATTTTAATTTGCTGTCGCGTGTGTTAAAATACACCAAACCCTATCGCGCTACCTTTTTATGGGCTGCCATGCTAACAGTTCTTCTATCGGTTGTATCACTGGCTCAGCCTTTATTAATGCAATTATCCGTTGACAAATACATTTTGACCAACGATTACCAGGGACTGATCAATATCTGCATTTTGATGGTTGTTCTTTTGGTTCTTCAAACCCTCATTCAATATTATCAGACGTTTTCTACCAACAGCCTTGGCCAATCAGTAATTCGTGATCTCCGCGTCGACGTGTTCAATCACATAACTGCTTTACGTTTAAAATATTTTGACCGCACTCCTATCGGGATGCTTATCACCCGTACGGTTTCAGACCTTGAAACAATTGCCGATATTTTCGCTGAAGGATTGATTTCCATTATCGGAGATATGCTGCTTGTAGTTGGCATTGTAATCGCCATGCTATTGATGGACTGGAAATTAACGCTGGTTACACTAATACCAATTCCCCTGATGTTTCTGGCTACCTATATTTTTAAAGAAGCGATCAAGGCCTCTTTCCAGGAAGTACGAACACAGGTGGCCCAGCTAAATACCTTTCTACAGGAACATATTTCCGGAATCAGCGTCATTCAATACTTTGCCCGCGAAAAGCAGGAAATGGAAAAATTCAAAGTTGTAAATCGAAAACATCGGGATGCAAATATTCGTTCGAACTGGTATTACTCCATTTTTTTTCCGGTTGTTGAAATCATTGCAGCGATGTCATTAGGCTTATTGGTGTGGTACGGTGCAAAACGCATTATCTCCGACCAGCAGTTAGCGGTAATTTCAGCTGATCCAAAAAATGTTACGCCGGGTTTAATAATGGCCTTCATTGCGTTTACCAATATGATGTTCCGCCCGATCAGGCAGCTGGCTGATAAATTCAACACACTGCAAATGGGGATGGTTGGGGCCGACCGGATATTTAAAGTTTTGGATACGGATGAAACAACCAGGAACGATGGCACTTTGAAACCTGCCAATATCTCTGGAAAAATAGATTTTGAAAATGTCTGGTTCGCTTACAACGAAGAAAACTGGGTTTTGAAAGATATTTCTTTCGAAGTAAAACCCGGTGAAACTTTGGCACTTGTTGGCGCAACGGGAGCCGGTAAATCATCTACTATCAATATACTTAACCGATTCTATGAAATTAACCAGGGAAGTATAAAACTTGACGGGCATGACATTCGCGAGTTTGATCTTGCGTTTTTGCGTACACAAATTGCCACTGTCATCCAGGATGTTTTTTTATTTTCAGACTCCATCGCAAATAACATCAGCCTTAATAATCCGGCAATAAGCCGTCAGCAAATCATTGACGCAGCTAAGGAAGTCGGAGCCCATGATTTCATTGAAAATTTGCCGGGAGGTTATGACTATCAGGTGATGGAACGCGGATCAACACTTTCGGCCGGACAGGCTCAGCTTATTTCCTTTATCAGGGCATTGGTTTATAACCCGAAAATCCTTGTACTTGATGAAGCTACTTCTTCTGTAGACACCGAAACCGAGCTGCTTATTCAAAACGCCATTTTCAAGCTCATGTCAGGCAGAACGTCTATCGTGATCGCTCATAGATTATCGACTATACAAAGTGCCGACAGGATAATCGTACTTGATCATGGAGAGATAAAAGAGTCGGGATCTCACCAGGAGCTTTTAAAAATCGAACACGGATATTACCGTCGTTTATATGACCTGCAGTTTAATTCTGAAGGAATAAGCCGCTAATGGCACAATGCTTGTTTTCTTTATAAAAACATCTGCGTTATGGCTGCCACATCCTGCAAAAAACTAATAGTCATCCTGTTGGCGTTTACCACTGTTTCTATTAATAGCATTGCTCAGGAATATGTATCGCCTACAAAGGCTCCGGAAAAAGGGAAAGCACCAGGCCTCAAAAGTAAAATCATCAGTGAAAACAAACAATCAGTAACGTATATGCTGGTGTTTGCAAAAGGCGACGAAGTAATATCAGGGCTGACTGACTTTGCCGAAAAAAATCAAATCAAAAGCGCTTCCTTCACTGCCATCGGTTCGGCGCAATCATCGAAATTCGGATGGTACGATAAAGAAAAGAAAATGTTCAAGGTTATCCCGGTTGATAAGCAATCTGAAATAACTTCTCTGATTGGCGATATTGCCAGTTACCAAAATAAACCAGTCGTGCATACTCATATTACTCTTGGTATGGATGACGGGAGTATTAAGGGAGGACATTTACTTGAGGCTCATGTATGGCCCACGCTCGAAGTCACTATGACAGTGCATAAACAGGAATTATATAAGAAACTAGACCAGGAAGTTGGGGTAACAACTATCGATCTCGACGCTAAACAATAGTCAAATAACTTTTGACATTATACGCAATAAGTTTAGTTTTGCGGTACAAAAATCCAACACCATGAGTGTATTAGTCAATAAAGATTCAAAAGTTATAGTTCAGGGTTTTACAGGAACAGAAGGCACTTATCATGCCACACAAATGATTGAATACGGAACCGACGTTGTAGGAGGTGTGACTCCCGGCAAAGGTGGCCAGCAACATTTGGATCGCCCTGTGTTTAACACTGTCAAAGATGCCGTTGAAAAGACCGGAGCAAATGTTTCAATAATTTTTGTACCACCTGCTTTTGCCGCAGATGCTATTATGGAAGCTGCTGAAGCGGGTATAAAGGTAATTGTCTGCATTACTGAAGGTATTCCAACTAAGGACATGATCCTGGTAAAAGAATACATCAGCGATAAGGATTGCCGTTTAATCGGCCCGAACTGCCCGGGTATCATCACAGCTGATGAAGCTAAAATTGGAATTATGCCAGGTTTTATCTTTAAGAGAGGCACTGTTGGTGTTGTTTCAAAATCTGGAACCTTAACTTATGAAGCTGTTGACCAGGTAGTGAAAGCGGGATTGGGAATAACTACGGCTATCGGAATCGGCGGAGATCCAATCATCGGCACGCCAACTGTCGAGGCTGTGAAGTTACTGATGGAAGATGACGAAACCGAGGGCATTATCATGATTGGTGAGATCGGCGGAGGTATGGAAGCAGAAGCCGCACGCTGGATCAAGGAAAATGGAACAAAACCAGTAGTTGGATTTATTGCAGGTCAAACTGCTCCTCCGGGACGCCGTATGGGTCACGCTGGAGCCATCGTTGGCGGCGCTGATGATACGGCAGCCGCAAAAATGAAAATCATGGCAGAATGCGGAATTCGTGTCGTTGAATCGCCCGCTGAAATTGGCGCTGCAATGGCAGAAGAGTTAAGTAAAATTAAAGCTTAAAAAAAATAAATATTTTCAACAAAAAGCGCCTGATCCGCAACGATCAGGCGCTTTTTGTTTTTTTAGAGCTTGATTTAGACGGGCTTAAACCGTCCGTTATTAGTTTTTAAATAAAAAAACCGATCTTTGGGGCGTTCACCAAAAAATCACGCTATGTTTGCATTCGTCTTTTTTCTGGCAACTTTAGTTGGTTCGCCAGCTAAATCAACAACCAGGATCGATTCAATCGGCGCAGAATCTAAGATCATAAATAACGAATCTTATTCAAAATTCAGGACAGGAAAAGCAACTTATTATGCTTCTTATTTTGAAGGAAGAAGAACTACCAGCGGCGAACATTACCGGCATAAAAAGTTCACGGCAGCTCATCGTACACTCCCCTTAGGAACGATAGTAACCGTTACAAATCCCTATAATGGCAAATCCGTTGATGTTAAAATAAACGACCGTGGTCCATATAACAGACGGTTCCTGATTGATCTATCCCAATCGGCTGCAAGAGAGATAGGAATTTATGGACGCGGCGTAGGCGACGTCACCATTGCTTACCAACTTCCCAACTAAATTTCACGACAATTAATACTGATATTCGATTGACAATTTGGCAAAACTATGTCTCGAAATTATCCGTATTTTGATATATGAAATCTTTTAAATTTTTCGGATTCGCTCTTGTGACAGGATTATTGAGTTTGACTGCGTGTGCGCAAAAGCAACACAATGAAAAAGCTCAGAAGCAGCAGGTGGATCAATCAAAATGGAACAAACTGACGCCTGAGGAAGAGCAGGTCATAGTCAATAAACAGACGGAATACCCCGGAACCGGCAAATATTTAAATAATCACGAGAAAGGCACATATACTTGTAAACGTTGCAATTCGCCCTTGTATCGTTCTGAAACGAAGTTCGATTCGCATTGCGGCTGGCCTAGTTTTGACGATGAAATAAAAGGTGCCGTTAAACGAATTCCCGATCCGGACGGTATGCGCACAGAAATTGTTTGTGCCCATTGTGGTGCCCATTTAGGTCACGTTTTTACGGGGGAAGGATTTACTCCGAAAGATACCAGGCATTGTGTTAATTCAATTTCCATGAATTTTGTTCCAGACAAAAAGTAGATATCGCAACATCACTGATTAAGTTGTATTTAATTAACATTAACAGTGTCAACAGATTAGCAATCTTCATAAAAAAAACCCGGCTGGAAACTCCGGCCGGGTTTAACTTATAAAATTACCTGAGATTATTTCTCGTCTTTTACTTCTTCAAAGTCAACGTCAGTTACATTATCTGCATTGCCGTTACCTTGCTCAGCATTCGGTTGTGCGTTTGCTTCCGCTCCGGCTGCACCTGCGTCCTGAGTAGCTTTATACATTTCCTCCGAAGCTGCGTTCCATGCATTCTGAAGTTCTGCAGATGCCGAATCAATATCAGTGATATTTTTCGAAGCATGAGCTTCTTTCAGTTTCTTCAAAGCATCTTCAATCGGAGATTTCTTATCTGCAGAGATTTTGTCGCCATATTCTTTCAACTGCTTCTCGGTCGAGAATACAAGTGCGTCTGCAGCATTAAGCTTGTCGATCTCTTCTTTTGCTCTTTTATCTGCCTCAGCATTTGCCTCAGCTTCATCTCTCATCTTCTTGATTTCCTCATCAGTTAAACCAGAAGAAGCTTCGATACGGATCTTTTGCTCTTTGCCTGTCGCTTTATCTTTAGCGGAAACATGCAGGATACCATTTGCGTCTATATCAAACGTAACTTCAACCTGCGGAACGCCGCGAGGTGCTGGTGGTATTCCATCCAGGTGAAAACGACCGATCGTGCGGTTTTGATTCGCCATTGGGCGCTCTCCCTGCAAAATGTGAATCTCAACTGAAGGCTGGTTATCAGACGCCGTTGAGAATACTTCCGACTTTTTGGTTGGAATAGTTGTGTTTGACTCGATCAGTTTGGTCATTACGCCACCCATTGTTTCGATACCTAATGAAAGCGGGGTTACGTCAAGCAACAATACGTCTTTAACTTCACCGGTTAATACACCGCCCTGGATTGCAGCACCGATAGCTACTACCTCATCAGGATTTACACCTTTTGACGGCTCTTTTCCGAAGAATGCTTTAACTGCTTCAACGATCGCTGGAATACGTGTTGAACCACCCACAAGGATAATTTCATCAATATCCGACGTCTTCAAGCCAGCGTTTTTCAAAGCTGATTTACAAGGCTCGATCGTACGCTTAATCAGACTATCCGCTAATTGCTCAAATTTCGCACGCGATAAGGTCCTTACTAAGTGTTTAGGGCCGCTTTGATCAGCTGTGATATATGGAAGGTTGATTTCAGTTTGTGTTGAACTGGACAGCTCGATTTTAGCTTTTTCGGCAGCTTCTTTCAAACGTTGTAAAGCCATTGGATCTTTCAATAAGTCCATGCTATTTTCGTTTTTAAATTCTTCTGCCAGCCAGTCGATAATTACCTGGTCAAAATCATCACCACCTAAGTGTGTATCACCATCAGTAGATTTAACTTCGAATACGCCATCACCCAATTCAAGAACTGACACGTCGTGCGTACCACCACCACAGTCGAATACCGCGATTTTCATATCCTTGTGAGCTTTATCCAGGCCGTAAGCTAAAGCTGCAGCAGTTGGCTCATTGATGATACGTTTAACATTTAATCCGGCGATCTCACCAGCCTCTTTGGTAGCCTGACGTTGCGCATCGTTAAAATATGCCGGAACAGTAATAACTGCTTCGGTTACTTCTTGTCCCAAAAAGTCTTCAGCAGTTTTCTTCATTTTTTGAAGAATCATTGCCGAAATTTCTTGAGGAGTATATTTTCTGTCGTCAATTTCGACACGAGGTGTATTATTATCACCTTTAACAACTTGGTAAGGTACACGAGCAATTTCTCTTGAAACCTCATCAAAGCTATTACCCATAAATCGCTTGATAGAATAGATGGTTTTTTTAGGGTTTGTGATAGCCTGACGCTTAGCAGGATCACCAACTTTACGCTCACCGCCCTCAACAAAGGCTACAATTGAAGGAGTGGTACGTTTTCCCTCGCTGTTTGCAATAACTACGGGTTCGTTACCTTCCATTACTGCAACACAGGAGTTTGTTGTTCCCAAGTCGATTCCAATAATTTTTGACATGCTGTTATATAGTTTTTAGATTCGTTAATAATTAATTCAGGTAACATTTAACAAGCCTTGTGCCAATGGCGAAAATTCAATCGTGTGACAGAAAATTTGTAAACTTCGTCACGACAAAGGAGAAGTGAATGACATGATGACATAAATAAGGCGTAACAATAAGCTAATAGTAAAACTCTAAACAATAAAAAATGATCTCAAATCACGAAATAGACTATCGCATTTTTGGCGAAGAAATGCAGTATGTCGAAGTAGAACTCGATCCTAATGAAACGGCTGTAGCGGAAGCTGGCGCTTTTATGATGATGGATGATGGCATACAGATGCAAACTATTTTTGGCGATGGCAGCCAGCAGCAGAATGGCCTTCTTGGTAAATTATTCAGTGCCGGTAAACGTTTGCTGGTAGGCGAAAGCTTATTTATGACAGCCTACACAAATATCGGGTCAGGTAAAAGGCGGGTTAGCTTTGCATCACCATATCCCGGGAAAATCATCCCGCTTGATTTGGCAAAATTAGGTGGAAAAGTCGTTTGTCAGAAAGATGCATTTCTCTGTGCAGCAAAAGGCGTAGGAATCAGTATCGAATTCCAACGGAAACTGGGAACCGGATTATTTGGCGGCGAAGGCTTTATCATGGAGAAACTTGAAGGGGACGGAATGGCTTTCGTTCACGCCGGCGGCCACGTTTTTGAAAAAGATCTGCAACCGGGTGAGTTAATTAAAATCGACACAGGCTGCCTGGTTGCATTTACCCAAACCGTAAATTATGACATTCAGTTTGTTGGAGGAATACGGAACACCTTGTTCGGCGGTGAAGGTGTTTTCTTCGCGACATTGCAAGGCCCGGGAAAAGTATGGATTCAAACATTACCGATAAGCAGATTGGCGGGACGGATCCTGTCATATGCAACAACAAGCCGAAAAGAAGAAGGCAGTATTTTAGGCGGTCTCGGAAACTTGCTTGATGGCGACGGTTTCAGATAATTCTTAAAAAAGAAAAGCCCCTGCCAAAATTGACAGGGGCTTTTTATTATGAAATTAAATATTATTCGCCTTTTTCAGCGTTCTCTTCATTAGTTGAAGGTGCTTCTGGTTTTACTTCTTCCTGAACTTCAGGAGCAGCAGTTTCTTCAGCTTGTACTTCTTCAGCTACAGGAGCGGCAGCTACAGGAGCATCAGATTTTTTCGCTTTAGAAGCGCCACCACGACGACGAGTTGATTTTTTCTCAACAGCAGGTGCTTCAGTTGAATAAGTTGCATTGTAATCTACTAACTCGATTAATGCCATTTCAGCGTTATCACCTAACCGATTTTGAAGTTTCAAAATGCGTGTGTAACCACCTGGACGTGTTGCTACTTTTTCTGCAATTTCGCGGAAAAGGATCGTTACTGACTCTTTGTCTTTCAAATAACTAAATACAGTACGACGTGAGTGCGTTGTGTCATTCTTTGATTTTGTGATCAAAGGTTCAACATATGTACGTAATGCTTTTGCTTTAGCTAATGTTGTTGTAATACGTTTGTGCAGAATAAGCGAGCAAGCCATGTTTGACATCATCGCTTTACGATGACTGTCCGTGCGGCCTAAGTGATTGACTTTTTTACCGTGTCTCATTATTGTTTGTTTGTTGTGGCACGTGCATACCGTCGGGCGGCGTTGCCGTCAAGCCCTCGGAATTATGCCGGGTTATTTAATGTAGATTTGAGTAGTGAGATATGAGATGTGAGACTAATCTCAATGCTCATATCCAATGTCTCACATCTGTTTTTATTCTTCGTCTAATTTAAATTTAGACAGGTTCATACCAAATGATAAGCCTTTAGATTTTACCAGGTCCTGGATCTCAGTAAGAGATTTTTTACCAAAATTTCTGAACTTCAGCATATCTGCTACGTCATAAGACACCAACTCAGCTAATGTGCGAATATCAGCTGCTTTTAGGCAGTTTAACGCACGTACTGACAGGTCAAGATCCACCAATTCTGTTTTAAGGATCTTACGCATATGTAAAATCTCTTCGTCAACTTCCTTAGTTTCTTCTTTCGCCTGAGCCTCTAACATAATATTCTCATCAGAGAATAACATGAAGTGGTGGATTAAAATTTTTGCTGCTTCTTTAAGCGCGTCTTCAGGATGAATCGATCCATCGGTAGCAATATCCAGAACTAATTTTTCATAGTCTGTTTTTTGTTCAACACGATAGTTTTCAATAGTGTATTTAACATTTTTGATCGGAGTGTAAATCGAATCAATTGCTATAACACCAACAACTGCATCAGCATTCTTATTTTCTTCAGCCTGAATATAACCACGGCCCTTGTTAACAGTCAACTCAACTTCAAGAGTTATTGAGCTGTCCATGTTGCAAATAACCAGGTCAGGATTTAATACTGTAAAATTGTTTGAAAACTTGGTAATATCGCCGGCAGAGAATTTATCCTGGCCATTGATAATCACGAAGATTTTTTCTGTATCACCGGATTCACCGGTCTTTTTAAAACGAACTTGTTTTAGATTCAGAATTATCTCAGTAACATCTTCAACAACACCTTTGATAGTCGAAAACTCATGAGATACACCTGAGAATCTAACAGAAGTAATTGCATAACCTTCTAAAGAGGAAAGCAGAATACGGCGTAATGCGTTACCAATGGTAACACCGAAACCTGGTTCCAACGGACGAAATTCAAATGTACCGTCGAAATCAGTTGATTTCTGCATGATAACTTTATCAGGTTTCTGAAATGCTAAAATTGCCATTTATCTTTTATTAATTATTTAAAATGCAATATAAGCTGCCTTTTAAGGGGCAGCTCTTATCATTTATTATTATTTAGAGTATAACTCGACGATCAGGTTTTCCTTGATATTCTCAGGAATCTCGTCGCGGTTAGGGTAGTTCAGGAATTTGCCCGACAAGGAAGAGGCATCCCATTCTAACCAGCTATGTTTGTTTATCTTACGACCGGCAACAGAAGTTGTAACTGCTTCAAGCGATTTTGAACGCTCACGTACAGCAATAACATCACCGGCGCGTAATGAGTATGATGGAATATTAACGGTTTCGCCGTTAACTGTAATATGTTTGTGGCTAACCAATTGGCGAGCTCCAGAACGTGTAGGAGCAATACCTAAACGGTAAACTGTATTATCTAAACGAGCTTCAAGAAGTTTTAACAAGTTTTCACCTGTAATACCTTGCTTTGAAGAAGCTTTGTGAAATAAGTTTTCGAACTGACGCTCTAATACACCGTATGTGTATTTAACTTTTTGTTTCTCCATTAACTGAACTGCGTATTCAGATTGCTTACCGCGACGTTTTGAAACGCCGTGCATGCCCGGAGGATAGTTCTTTTTTTCTAATGCTTTATCAGGACCGAAGATTGGTTCTCTGAATCTACGTGCAATTTTTGATTTTGGGCCAGTATATCTTGCCATTGTTTGTGTGTTTTAAAGTATCGTGCAGCCCGCAGCTGCCGAATCTTATCTTTAAAAATTTTGTTAATTAAACTCTTCTACGTTTTGGAGGACGACATCCGTTGTGTGGAAGCGGAGTAATATCCTTAATTGTTGTTACTTCGATACCTGCAGTTTGAAGCGTACGGATAGCTGATTCACGTCCGGCACCAGGGCCTTTAACGAAAACCTCTACCTTACGTAAACCAAGGTCGTAAGCAACTTTTCCGCAATCAGACGCAGCCTGTCCGGCAGCATACGGAGTATTTTTCTTTGAACCTTTGAAACCCATTTTACCAGCAGACGACCACGAAATAGCCTGGCCCTGGCTGTTAGTTAAGGTTACAATGATATTGTTAAATGTCGCATTGATATGAGCCTGACCAACAGGTTCTACAATAACAACACGTTTTTTGGTTACTTTTTTAGTCTTAGCCATTATCCTGTCAATTATTATTTAGTAGCCTTTTTCTTGTTTGCAACTGTTTTACGTTTTCCTTTACGGGTACGTGAGTTGTTCTTAGTACGCTGACCACGAACTGGTAACCCTTTACGGTGGCGTAAACCACGGTAGCATCCAATATCCATTAAGCGTTTAATATTCAATTGAATTTCAGAACGCAATGAACCTTCAACTTTCACCTGATCGTTGATGATTCCACGAATTGCTGCTAATTGCTCATCGGTCCAGTCTTGTACTTTCACATTATAATCAATACCAGCCTGATCTAAAATATTTTGTGCTGTAGATCTGCCGATACCGAAAATGTAAGTAAGTCCGATTTCTCCTCTTTTGTTTCTTGGTAAATCAATACCTGATATCCTTGCCATAGTATTATTTAGCGATTTTTGATTTATGATTTACGACTTACGATTAATAAATCTTCAACCGTAATTCTAAATCCAAACTTTTATTATCCCTGACGTTGCTTGTACTTAGGGTTCTTCTTATTAATTACGTAAAGCTTTCCTTTACGACGAATAATTTTGCAATCAGCGCTACGCTTTTTGATGGATGCTCTAACTTTCATCTTATTTATATCTATAAGTTATTCTGCCTTTTGTTAAATCATAAGGTGACATTTCCAGTTTAACTTTATCTCCAGGCAAAATTTTGATGTAGTGCATCCTCATCTTTCCGGAAATATGTGCAATAATTTCGTGTCCGTTTTCCAACTCTACCCGAAACATTGCATTTGATAATGCTTCTCTTATGACGCCGTCTTGTTCAATAGAGGCTTGTTTAGCCATATTTTATTGATTTTTACTTAATTAGCCCGACCATTACGGGAGCGCAAAATTAAATAAAAAATTTCTTATTTTAATTTTTTTGTTTTAAAACTTCTTCAATATAATCAAAAGTCGATAAAATGTCCGGCTGGCCTTTCTTTACTGCTACAGTATGCTCGTAATGAGCAGATGGTAAACCATCTACAGTGCTAACAGTCCACCCATCATTCCAGAACTTAACACCAGCCCGCTTCATATTGATCATCGGTTCAATTGCCAATACCATTCCTTCTTCAAGCTTGGTACCGCTGCCGCGTTTGCCATAGTTTGGAACTTCAGGTTTTTCATGAAGCTTAAAACCTACTCCATGTCCTACCAGTTCTTTTACCACGCCGTAACCGTGCTTTTCGGCATGTTCCTGAACTGCGTAACCTATATCACCAAGGCGCATGCCCACAACTGCTTTGCTAACGCCTAACTTTAAACATTCCCTGGTTACTTCTAACAGCTTTTTAGTTTCAGAGTCGATTTCTCCAATCTCAAACGTATAAGCCGAATCACCGTAGAATTTGTCAAGAACAACGCCGCAATCAACCGAAACAATATCACCTTCTCTCAATTCATACTTTCCCGGAAATCCATGTACCACCTGGTCATTCAATGAAATGCAAAGCGAATACGGAAATCCGTTATAGTTTAAGAAAGCGGGTACACCGTTATTATCTCTAATATAAGTCTCAGCAAGTTCGTTTAACTTCGCAGTAGTAATACCTGGTCCGATAACCTTTGCCACTTCCGCAAGAGTCTTAGAAACAAGTAAGGAACTTTTTCTTATTAGCTCTATCTCTTCGACAGACTTATAAAGAATTTTTGGCATAATTGATTATATTCCACTTCCAGCAGCATCAGCAGCCACCGGAGTACGTCCCCTCACTCTTCCTGTCTTCATCAAGCCGTCATAATGACGCATTAACAGGTGACTTTCAATTTGCTGTAACGTATCTAATACGACACCAACAAGAATTAAAAGTGATGTACCTCCATAGAAATGCGCAAATTGGCTGTTAACTCCAAGCTTGCTGGCAAATGATGGAAGGATTGCAATGATCGCCAGGAAAATAGATCCCGGTAAAGTAATTTTTGATATTACAGAATCAATGTAATCACCTGTTGTTTTCCCAGGTTTTACACCCGGAATAAATCCGCCGTTCTTCTTCATATCATCAGACATCTGAACAGGATTAACTGTGATAGCTGTATAAAAGAAGGTAAACAGAATAATTAGGATAGCAAAAGTAAGGCTGTACTGCCACGAAGTATAATTACTTAATGTAGCTAATAAAGTAGAGCCTTGCGCACCAGGAAAAAACTGCCCAACGGTTGCAGGTATAAACATGATTGCCTGAGCGAAGATGATCGGCATAACACCTGCTGCATTAACTTTCAACGGAATGTACTGGCGAACTCCACCGTACTGCTTGTTGCCAACAATCTTCTTTGCATACTGTACAGGTATCTTACGAACACCTTGTACGATAAGTATTGTGAAAATTACAACAAAGAACAGCGCTGCTAACTCCACAATAAAGGGAATCAAACCGCCATTGCCTTCCATACGTGAAGCAAACTCCTGGATCATTCCAGCCGGAAGTTGCGCAATAATCCCCACCATGATAATAAGGGAGATTCCGTTTCCTATTCCTTTGTCTGTGATTTTTTCACCAAGCCACATTACAAACATAGTACCTGCTGTTAAAATCAACATAGAGGAGATAGTGAATATCGGCTCCGCCATCATTTTAGCCTCCGGAGTTATTTGAGAGCGCACATAGGCAGCTCCCTGAAGCACGGTGATGATAACTGTCAGATAACGTGTTATCTGATTTAGTTTCTTACGGCCACTCTCTCCCTCCTTCTGCATTTTTTGGAAAGTTGGTACAGCAATACCAAGTAACTGCACAACGATAGAAGCAGAAATGTACGGCATAACACCCAAAGCAAAAATAGATGCACGCGAGAAAGATCCCCCTGCAAACATATTCAACAGACCCAACAGGCCTTGCGTTGCTTTTTGGTTATGCAATACATTAGCATCAACTCCGGGAAGCACGATAAATGACCCGATGCGATATACTAAAAGACATAAGAGCGTAAATAAAATACGCTCTCTTAAGTCCTGAATTTTCCAAATATTGGATAAAGTTGTGAACAGCTTCTTCATTAATTACAATTTAACAATTGCGCCGCCAGCGGCTTCGATTGCTTTTTGTGCCGTTGCAGAAAATGCATGGGCTTTAACCTCTAATTTTGATTTCAATTCGCCTCTGCCCAACACTTTAACAACGTCGTTTTTCGAAACCAATCCGTGTTCTTTCAGTGTATCAAAGTCAATTGCAGTTAAGCTGAATTTCTCAGCAAGCCCCTGCAATACATCTAAATTTACACCAACATACTCAACACGGTTGATATTTTTGAAACCAACTTTAGGAATACGACGCTGAAGCGGCATTTGTCCCCCTTCAAAACCAACCTTAGTTGTAGTACCAGAACGTGACCCGGCACCTTTATGACCACGGGTTGAAGTTCCGCCACGGCCCGAGCCGGTTCCACGACCGACACGTTTGCTATTTTTTACTGAACCTTCTGCAGGTTTTAAGTTACTTAAGTTCATGATTAGATACTTTCTACTGCTACTAAATGATTAACTTTTCTCACCATCCCAACAATTGACGGGGTAGCTTCAACCTCTACAGACTGGCTGATTTTATTTAAACCTAAAGCCTGCATGGTTCTTTTTTGGCGTTCGCTTCTGTCGATAACGCTTTTGATTTGTGTTATTTTAATCTTCGCCATGACTTATCCGTTAAAAACTTTATTTAAGTCCACACCGCGTGTTTGAGCTACTGTGTAAGCGTCACGCAATTGTGATAACGCCGCAACTGTTGCTTTAACCACGTTATGTGGGTTTGATGAACCTTTTGACTTAGCCAATACGTTATGTACTCCGGCACTTTCCAAAACTGCACGCATCGCACCACCGGCAATTACACCGGTACCGTTAGCTGCAGGTTTAATGAAAACAAAACCGCCTGAAAATTTACCATATTGCTCGTGAGGTACTGTGCCATTGATAACAGGAACCTTAACGAGATTTTTCTTAGCATCATCAACACCTTTGGCAATTGCTTCAGTAACCTCTTTAGCTTTACCTAAACCGTAACCAACAACACCGTTTTCATCACCAACAACCACAATGGCCGAAAAGCTGAAAGTACGTCCGCCTTTGGTAACTTTGGCTACACGCTGGATGCTCACCAAGCGATCTTTCAATTCGATTTCGCTTGATTTTACTCTTTTTATATTAATAGTTGACATCTCTCTTCAATTAAAAAATTAAACCAGCTTCACGTGCACCTTCTGCAAGTGATTTAATACGACCATGGTATAAGTAACCATTTCTGTCAAACACTACTGAACTGATACCAGCTGCCAATGCTTTTTCGGCAACTTGTTTACCAACAGCTTTTGACTGATCAGATTTATTACCTGTTGCAGAAAAATCTTTTGATAAAGATGATGCTGAAACTAAGGTTTTACCATCGTTGTCATCAATAATCTGGGCGTAGATACCTTTGTTGCTACGAAACACCGATAACCGTGGGCGTTCTGCAGAACCGGTCAATCTCTTTCTGATGCCTTTCTTAATTCGCTCTCTGCGAGATAATTTTCTTACTGCCATGATGATTATTTTTTAGATGCTGATTTACCTGCTTTTCTTCTTAACACTTCACCAACAAACTTGATACCTTTACCTTTGTAAGGCTCTGGTGCGCGTAGTGAGCGTATTTTAGCTGCAACCTGTCCAAGCAATTGCTTGTCGATGCTTTCTAAAATAATTGTTGGGTTTTTACCTTTTTCAGCAGTTGTTGATACTTTAATTTCTTTTGGCAATTCAAACACATAGTGGTGAGAATAACCTAAAACCAAATCAAGTGTGTTACCCTGGTTTGTAGCGCGGTAACCCACACCTACCAGTTCTTGTTCAGTTTTATAACCTTCTGTAACGCCTTTAACCATGTTATTGATCAGCGCACGGTATAAACCATGTAATGCTTTATGACGTTTTTGTTCTGAAGGACGTTGTACTAATACATTACCATCTTCCTGTGCGATGGTCATGTCGCTATCTACTTGCTGGGTTAACTCACCTTTAGGGCCTTTTACTGTAACCAGATTTTTCTCTGATACTGTAACCGTAACGCCAGCCGGAATTGCAATTGGGGCTTTACCTACTCTTGACATCGTTTAAACTCTCCTTGTGATTAATATACGTAACACAATACTTCGCCGCCGATGTTCAGGTTCTTAGCTTCTTTGTCAGTCATTACACCTTTAGAAGTTGATAGGATAGCAATCCCTAAACCGTTTAATACTCGTGGCATTTTTGCAACACCTGCATACTTTCTCAAACCTGGTTTACTCACACGGTCAATCGTGCGAATAGCAGGAACTTTAGTAATCGGATGATACTTTAAAGCGATTTTAATAACGCCTTGTACTGTACTGTCGTCAAACTTGTAGTTCGCGATGTAACCTTTATCAAAAAGTACTTTTGTAATTTCCTTTTTGAGGTTTGATGCAGGAATTTCTACAACCCGGTGGTTGGCCTTAATGGCATTCCTTACTCGTGTAAGATAATCTGCTATTGGATCTGTATTCATTATATAAAATTATGACGGCGGTTTCCTTCCCGATACCTCATCGGGACGACCTTCCATCGGTTAAAATTCTCTTTATGTGCTGAAAGCAAAGGGCGCAAAGGTAAATATTATTTTACACTTTTCGCACTTTGCTTTAATTTTCTGATTACCAGCTTGCTTTCTTCACTCCCGGAATTTTACCGGCAAGTGCCATTTCACGGAAAGTTACACGTGAAATTCCGAACTGACGCATATAACCGCGAGGACGGCCTGTTAATTTACAACGGTTGTGCAAACGTACAGGTGAAGCATTTTTAGGTAATTTATCTAAAGCTTCGAAGTCGCCCGCAGCTTTTAAAGCAGCTCTTTTTTCAGCGAACTTGGCAACTAATTTCGCACGTTTTACTTCACGCGCTTTGATACCTTCTTTAGCCATTTGTATTCTGATTTTTAAATGGTAAACCAAATTGTTTCAATAACTCTAATGCTTCAACATCAGTCTTGGCAGAAGTTACGAATGTAATATCCATACCCTGTATCTTGTTGATCTTGTCAATGTTGATCTCAGGGAAAATGATTTGCTCAGTGATACCTAAAGTATAGTTACCACGTCCGTCAAATCCTTTATCATTGATACCTTTGAAATCACGGATACGAGGAAGAGCTACTGCGATCAAACGATCAAGAAACTCATACATGTTATTATCACGTAACGTTACACGAACACCGATCGGCATTCCTTTACGCAATTTGAAGTTTGAGATATCCTTTTTAGATTTCGCTGAAATCGCTTGCTGACCTGTGATAGTTGACAACTCAGTGATTGCATTTTCAATCAGTTTTTTGTCGGTAGAAGCACCACCAACACCCTGGTTGATTGCAATTTTTTGCAATTTAGGAACCTGCATCACGCTTTTGTACTGAAATTTCTCTTTCAGTGCGGTACGGATATCTTCTTTATATTTCGATTTTAATCTTGGTACGTAAGTCATTACTTAATTTCCTCCCCAGATTTTTTAGCTACACGAACTGATTTACCATCAGCATTTAATTTTTTACCAACACGGCTTGGCTTGCCAGTTTTCACGTCAACAACCATAAGGTTTGAGATGTGAATAGCGGCTTCCTGCTTAACGATACCACCGTTTGGATTTGCGGCGTTAGGTTTTGTATGTTTTGACACCATATTGGCACCTTCAACAATCGCACGGTTCTTATCTACCAATACTTCAAGTACTTTACCTTGCTTACCTTTTGAGTCGCCGGCAATAACCTGAACCTGGTCGCCTTTACGGATTTTTAATTTAATATTTCCCATGTTACAATACCTCCGGAGCTAATGATACAATTTTCATGAATTGTTTTTCACGTAACTCTCTGGCTACCGGGCCAAAAATACGTGTTCCACGCGGCTCATCCTGATTATTCAGTAATACAGCTGCGTTATCGTCGAAACGGATGTACGAACCGTCTTTACGGCGTACTTCTTTTTTAGTTCTAACAACTACTGCTTTCGATACAGTACCTTTTTTGATGTTTCCTGCAGGAATAGCGCTTTTTACAGACACTACAATTTTATCTCCCAATGAAGCATAACGCTTCGCAGTACCACCTAAAACACGGATCACTAAAACTTCTTTAGCACCGCTGTTGTCAGCAACATTCAGTCTTGATTCCTGTTGTACCATGTTACTTAGCCCTCTCTAAAATTTCAACTAATCTCCAGTTCTTAGTTTTACTCAGCGGACGAGTTTCCATTATTAACACTGTATCTCCGATACCGCAAGTGTTAGTCTCGTCATGAGCCATAAATTTGGTAGTTTTCTTTACGAACTTACCATAGATCGGGTGTTTCACTTTACGTTCTACAGCAACCACAATGGATTTCGCCATTTTGTTGCTTACAACTAACCCGATACGTGTTTTCCTTAATTGTCTTTCCATTTCGACTTTAATTATTCAGTTTCAGAAGCGGACTTTGACTCGGCAGATGCTTTAGCTTCCGCGTTGCGCTTAGTCAATTCTGTTGTTAAACGTGCGATGTCTTTTCTGACTTTGTTTATACGAGTTGGATTCTCGATGGCAGAAACTGCATGCGCAAATTTTAATTTAGTAAGATTGGTTTTTTCCTCGCCGATGCGAGCAACAATCTCCTCTTTTGATAGCTCTAATATTTCTGAGTTTTTCATCTTTTTACAAGTTATAAGTTGTAAGTTTTTAAGTTGTAAGTAATTGACTTATAACCTACAACTTTCAACTTTAAACTTTCTTATGCTTCCGCGTAATCTCTACGCACTACAAATTTTGTTTGAACCGGTAATTTTTGAGCGGCTAAACGCAATGCTTCTTTGGCAATATCCAAAGGCACACCTTCAGCTTCAAAAATCATTCTTCCTGGGCGTACAACTGCTACCCAATACTCAGGCGCACCTTTACCTTTACCCATACGTACTTCAGCTGGTTTCTTAGTTACTGGCTTATCCGGGAAAATACGGATCCACACCTGGCCTTCACGTTTCATGAAACGGGTTACGGCGATACGGGCAGCTTCTATCTGACGGCTGGTAATCCACGCTGGTTCTAATGATTTAATTCCGAAAGAACCGAAAGCAAGTTCGGCACCACGGCCAGCAAGACCTTTCATCCTGCCTTTCTGCATCTTTCTGAACTTCGTTCTTTTTGGCTGTAACATCTTCTTATTTATTTATCGCAAAAACGATGTCTAATACTTAATTATTTTTTACCTCTGAAACCGCCACCAGCGTTTCCGCCACGGTTCTGACCACCACCACGGTTCTGACCTCCGCCGCGATTTTGACCTCCGCCGCGGTTATCGCCGCCACGTCTGTCATTTCCACCGCGTCTGTCGTTTCCGCCACCACGTCTGTCGTTTCTGTCACCGAATGATGCAGCACCTTCAGGGTTACGTGTTTTTACGCCGGTAGTCTGTCCGATATTTGGAGACAAGTCACGTTTACCGTAAACTTCACCTTTACAGATCCATACTTTGATACCGATTTTACCGTAAGTGGTATGTGCTTCAGCTAAAGCGTAATCGATGTCAGCACGGAAAGTATGCAGAGGAATTCTTCCTTCTTTATATTGCTCGGTACGTGCCATTTCAGCACCACCTAAACGACCGCTAGTCATTACTTTGATACCTTCAGCACCCATACGCATCGTTGATGCGATCGCTGTTTTCATTGCACGACGGAATGAAATACGAGCTTCAAGTTGCTTAGCGATACCTTCGCCAACTAATTGTGCATCAAGCTCAGGGCGTTTGATTTCGAAGATGTTGATCTGAACGTCCTTTTTAGTCAGTTTTTTCAACTCTTCTTTCAAACGGTCAACTTCCTGGCCACCTTTACCGATCACGATTCCCGGACGGGCAGTATGAACTGTTACGGTAATACGTTTTAGCGTACGCTCGATAACAACTTTTGATATCCCGCCTTTAGAGATACGTGCAGCAATATATTTTCTGATTTTTTCGTCCTCAACTAATTTATCGGAGTAGTTGTTGCCACCGAACCAGTTAGAATCCCAACCTTTGATGATTCCTAATCTGTTACCTATTGGATGTGCTTTTTGTCCCATTTCCTTATTTAGTTTGAGATTCGATATTCTTAGCGTCAACTACCAGTGTTACATGGTTAGAACGCTTGCGAATTCTGTAACCACGTCCCTGTGGAGCTGGTCTTAACCTTTTCAACTGGCGACCGCCATCAACAAATACTGTTTTTACAAACAGTAAATTATCTTCAGGGCGTTGGCCTTCGTTTTTAGCCTCCCAGTTTTTGATAGCAGACAAGAGGAGTTTTTCAACTCGTTGTGCAGCCTCTTTGTTCGTATACTTTAAAATGTATAACGCTTTTTCAACACGCTCGCCACGAATAAGATCTACTACTAATCTCATCTTACGAGGTGAGGTAGGGCAATTATTTAATTTTGCTACTGCTTCCATTGCTTATTTTTTCTTTTCAGCGTGACCTCTAAATGTCCTGGTTGGAGCAAATTCTCCCAACTTGTGACCAACCATATTTTCAGTTACATAAACCGGAATGAATTTATTTCCGTTGTGAACTGCGAAAGTGTGACCAACGAAATCCGGTGAAATCATTGATCTGCGTGACCATGTTTTAACAACAGTTTTCTTGCTGCTTTCATTTAATACATCTACCTTTTTCAAAAGGTTATGATCGATGTATGGTCCTTTTTTAATTGAACGAGCCATTATTTTTTCCTTCTCTCAATGATGTAACGATCCGATGTTTTCTTCTTGTCGCGGGTTTTGTAGCCTTTAGCTAATAAACCTTTGCGTGAGCGTGGGTGACCACCTGATGAACGGCCTTCACCACCACCCATAGGGTG
The DNA here is from genome assembly GCF_009834875.1 of Hufsiella arboris. GTDB lineage: Bacteria > Bacteroidota > Bacteroidia > Sphingobacteriales > Sphingobacteriaceae > Hufsiella_A > Hufsiella_A arboris. Next base: position 228,082 of record NZ_WVHT01000003.1, read on the forward strand.
ATCTACCGGGTTCATGGCAACACCACGAACACGAGGACGACGACCTAACCAGCGTTTTCTACCCGCTTTACCCAACACTTCGTTCGATTTTTCAGAGTTTGAAACCGTTCCGATAGTTGCCATACATGTAGCAAGGATCATACGTGTTTCGCCTGAAGGCATTTTAATGATGGCATATTTACCATCACGTGCTGAAAGCTGAGCATAAGTACCTGCGCTACGTGCAATAGAAGCACCCTGACCAGGATTCAATTCAATCGCGTGAATGATCGAACCTAAAGGGATATTCTTTAACGGTAACGCATTTCCAACTTCAGGAGCTGATGTTTCGCCAGATGTGATTACCTGGCCTACCTGCAATCCTTCAGGAGCAATGATGTAACGCTTCTCACCATCTGCATAATTCAGAAGAGCGATACGCGCTGTACGATTTGGATCGTACTCAATTGTGGCAACTGTTGCGGGGATATCTTTTTTATCGCGTTTAAAATCAATCAATCGGTATGACTTTTTATGTCCCCCACCGAGATAACGCATAGTCATTTTACCAGAGTTATTTCTACCACCAGATTTCTTGATAGAAACTACCAACGATTTTTCAGGAACGTTCGTAGTAACATCAGAATAATCGGCTCCTACACGGAAACGAGTACCTGGGGTAACTGGTTTAAATCTTTTAACTGCCATGTCTAATTATATATTGCTGTAAAAGTCAATAGTTTCACCATCTTTCAACGTAACGATTGCTTTCTTGTATTTAGGTGAATTACCTGTAACGATACCAGCTTTAGTGTTACGTGATTTTGTTTTTCCAAAAACCACCATGGTGTTCACCGCTACGATGTTTACACCAAACATTTGCTCAATTGCAGATTTGATCTGTAATTTATTGGCTCTGTGGTCTACTTTAAAAGCAAAGCGATTTAACTTTTCAGTTAATAACGAAGCTTTTTCTGTTAAAATCGGTTTCTTTAAAATTTCCATCTTACTTGGCAAATGCCTCCTCCAATGTTTTAACAGTCTCTGCAGTAAGTATTAGTTTACCAGCGTTCAATACATCATATGTATTTAACTGAGCAGCGGTAACTACTTTTGATTTCTTCAGATTTCTGCTTGACAAATAAATATTGTTGTTTATCGCAGGCAACACTAACAATGTTTTCTCGTCAGCAACCTTTAAATCGGAAACCAACTTTACATAGTTTTTAGTTTTAATCGAATCAAAGTTGAAGTCTTCTAAAACTACAATGTTGTTATCTTGTGCTTTGTATGATAAAGCTGATTTACGCGCAAGTGATTTAAGCTTCTTATTTAATTTAAAGCTATAATCACGCGGTTGCGGACCAAATACACGACCACCACCATTAAACAATGGAGATTTAACACTACCTGCACGGGCACCACCAGTACCTTTTTGCTTATGTAATTTGCGGGTTGAACCTGCAATTTCATTACGTTGTTTTGACTTGTGAGTACCCTGACGTTGGTTCGCCAGATATTGCTTCACATCTAAATAGATCGCGTGATCGTTTGGCTCAACACCGAAGATCGCATCAGGAAGTTGCACCTTGGCACCTGTTTCTTTACCTGAAATATTTACTACCTTAACTTCCATCTTCTTATTTATCAACGATTACAAATGAACCTTTTGCTCCCGGTACAGAACCGCTAACAACTAATAAATTTTGCTCAGGGTAAACTTTCAATACTTCCAAGTTTTGAATCTTCACACGGTCACCACCAGTACGACCAGCCATACGCATACCTTTAAATACACGCGAAGGCCACGACGACGCACCCAATGAACCCGGAGCACGCATTCTGTTATGCTGTCCGTGAGTTTGACCACCAACACCACCAAATCCGTGGCGTTTAACCACACCCTGGAAACCTTTACCTTTTGAAGTACCTACCACATCGACGAAATCGCCTTCGACAAATAAATCAACCGTAATTGTGTCTCCTAAACTTTTCTCACCTTCAAACGTCTTGAACTCCACCAACTTACGTTTTGGAGTTGTGTTTGCTTTAGAGAAATGTCCTTTTAGAGCGGCAGTTGTGTTTTTTTCTTTCTTTTCGTCGAAAGCTAACTGAACTGCTTCATAACCATCTTTCTCGACGGTACGAACCTGCGTAACAACGCAAGGCCCAGCCTCAATCACCGTACAAGGAATGTTCTTTCCTTCGGCGTTGAAAATGCTGGTCATTCCTACTTTTTTTCCAATAATTCCTGACATTTTCTTTTTTGTTTTGCGCCCATCGAAGCAGTAGGGCTTCGTTCAAGGCATAATACTCCCTTTAATGGGACCGCAAAGATAGGAAAGATCAATTAATTATCAAATACTTAAGTAGTTATTTTTTAACATTTTAGAAAGGGAGGTTTGGTCCGGAGAGAAAGTGTATTTTGATGTTGAAATTTGTGTTGGAAGTGATGGGTTTAAGCGGGTCTCTATTTTCGATTGATAAATTTAGAGCGAGTCCAGACCCGGGCAAAGCGGATACCGGCCAAGTGGTTAAGGCCCGAGTAGTATGAGCGGCACATGGAACTATCGGGTCGGATGAAATATCGATTTTGCTTTTCAAATACTTAGTTACCACCAGGTTTTTATTCGGTCAATACATCTGCAAGTTTAAATCGTGACTTGTATCACCTTCATATTTTAGATATAAACTTAACGATTTATAATCAGCTTAATCTTCCAATCAGCTCCGCGCTTTGCTTCAAACCATCTTCCAGCCTATCTGAAAAGAAAGCTTTTGTTTCTTCAAAATGCGCTTTATAGCCTTGCAGATCTCCGTAACCAATGATCGAGGCCCACTCACGCACAGCCGAGTGAAATTCCAGGTCATCGCCGCGGATGGTTTTATCATACAAAGCAGCCTGGATAGATTCCTCCAGCAATTCATCATTTTTAAAAAGATATTCAGCGATGCCAAGCCGGAGGCGAAACGGCGGCGTTTGCCCGATCAGGTTCTCGTATGGGTTAACGCCCAAATGATACCAGGCATCAACCATTGCTAATATACTAAGGTGTGAATTTGGTTTTCTCTTTACTTCAGCTGACAAGCCTTTTGGTTTCAAAACGTCTTCATCTAACATGAGCAGTTCACGACTCTCGTGAAAAACAAAATCCCTGGCCTTGTAAATACGCTCGCGAAATTCCGCTTCTTTCTCCTGGATCATCATCTTAAATAACTCAGATTCTGAGAGGGCATATTGCTTTACCTGGTTACGCGCGTAAGGATTTAATATAGCAAGGCCGGCATAAACGTGGGATTTATAAGCGAATATCCTGAGCGTTATCAAAATTTTAACGTTATCTATTCCACCGGTATTATAAGAAGCATTTTCCCAGGGGAAAAACCCCGCGTTCTTCCACGCAGTGCCCATGCTTTCGAAACCCATGTGAGTTAGCGCCTGCGTATCGGCCATGATCTGGTCATGCTTATGGAAATCAGGAATTTCAGAAATAATAGAACCGAGCGCTTCATAAACCTTTAAAGCTGTTTGATATACTTCGTCACTGGCCCGGTGCCTGATTACAATAAGAGACTGACCTTCCGTTTGAAATCCGGGGCCGTGCAAGGAATGACAGGTAACAATATTTACATCCGCAGGCAGATGTTTTTCAAATGCTGCGATTTCCGGGTGCTTTACTGAGGTTTGCCCTGCAACGATCGCGCCGTATTTGGTTGCGTGCCCATATGCAGAAACGATCGCATCAATCTTTTCCGCTTCGGTTGAATAAATAATAAAATCGCATGTCCGGGAGACATCTACCCCTGATTGAAGCACTTTGATATCAAACTGCTGCAGCTCCTTAGTTAGCAAATCCAGTTTTTCAGGCAGATCACAACCATATACCTGGTAACCGGCTCTCGCAAAAGTTTTAGCGTAGAGCTTTCCCATATCTCCTAAGCCGATAATCCCGATTTTCATCAAATTAAATTTTGTAACGCGACGAATATAGCGCGGATTCATAATAAAACTAAAACCTTTCTGTTTAAATAGTTTTAACTGATATTTGAATATGAAAAGCAAAAACTACCTTCAACCTATCTTTACAGTATTTTTATTATGCTTATCGCTTAGTTTAAAAGCTCAGGATACCACTAAAGTTTATGACCCGACGCTTAAGGGACAATATAAACAGCTGCTCGACAAATCAAAAGGCTACCCGGGATACAAAATTATATCACAGGCGAAACTGGACCCTTTTTTGAGAAATTACGCGGATTCTCTCAAAGCTGAAAAAAGAAAGACTGCAAATGCACAAAAAACAATCGCCGACCAAAAAGAGCAAACAAGCAAGCTGCAGGGAAATCTTAACGATAAAAACCAGGACCTGGAGCAAACAAACGCTCAGGCCAATTCAATCAGCCTGCTTGGATTTCAGGTTAATAAATCAACCTACTCAACAATTGTATGGAGCATCATCGCTGTTTTAGCAATCGCGCTTGCTATTATAATTTTTAAATCCATCGGATATAAAAATGAAGCCAGTTACCGTATTAAGCTATTTAATGAGCTGAGTGAAGAATTCCAAAGTCACAAAATGAAAGCCAACGAAAAAGAGAAGAAACTTGCCAGAGAGTTACAGGATGAACGCAATAAACTGGAGGAGCTAAATTCACGTAACCGTTAATACATTGTAATAATCACACTTAAATCACTCTTTTCAATATTTTTTGAAACTTTTTCAGTCTTATTCAGGTAAAGCTATTAGTGCCCGCGTAAATTAATTAACCACATCTTTCACTTGATTCAATCTTATGAAAAAATTACTGTTTACATTAATTATTGCAGCAGCTGCTATTAATGGCGCACAAGCACAATTACAGCAGGGCAATGTAATGGTCGGCGCGGACCTTTCAAATATCAAGTTTGACCTTGATGCCCCCAACACGTTCAATTTTAACATTTCCCCCAAGGCGGCATGGTTTATTCAGAATGGCACGGCCTTAGGAGGTGAAGTTGATTTTGGACTGGCTACTTCAAAGGGTGCAGGAACATTTATAACTTATGGAGTCAGCGCCCTTGGGAGAAAGTATGTTGGCAATGGCGCAGATGTTTTAATCAAAAATTCCAGAATTTTTGGTGAAGCAACGGTAGGTATACAAGGTACAAACAATAGTGAAAGCGGCGAAAACACCAACGGTTTAGGCTTTAGCTTTGGCCCCGGGTATACTTATTTTATTACCCCGACAATTGGCCTCGAAGCTTTACTTAAATATAATGGCATCGTAGGTTTTGGCAGCAGCGCTTATGCGCATAATTTAAATTTCGGCTTAGGTTTTCAAATCTATCTCCCTGGAGCTCGTACTGCACAGAAAGTTAAGAGTGATGCTACTCAATAACATTTGATGCATAAAAGAAAAGTCCGGTCAGAATGAATCTGCCGGACTTTTCTTTTGAATTAGTATCTCGTTACACTTTGATTTCTACTTCAACGCCGCTAGGCAACTCAAGCTTCATCAAGGCATCAACAGTTTTAGAGTTTGAACTGTAGATATCCAACAAACGTTTGTAAGAACACAACTGGAACTGCTCACGAGCTTTTTTGTTCACGTGCGGTGAACGCAAAACTGTAAAGATTTTCTTTTCAGTTGGAAGTGGAATCGGTCCGCTTACTACAGCACCCGTAGGTTTAACTGTTTTTACGATTTTCTCAGCTGATTTATCAACCAGGTTATAATCGTACGATTTTAATTTAATTCTGATTCTTTGGCTCATTTTTTATTTATTGTGCCTTCGTTAGAGCTATTTATAACGGAGACGGGTTATTATTTATCAAGTAGCTAGTATCAAGATGTTAATCTAACTACTTTATACTCTCTACTTGATACTTTTTATGCACTTACTTTACCTTTTGCTTTTGCAACAACTTCGTCCTGAACGTTACGAGGAGCTTCTTCGTAGTGATCGAACTCCATTGTTGACGTTGCACGACCTGAAGTGATGGTACGTAACTGAGTTACATAACCGAACATTTCAGAAAGTGGCACAGTTGCTTTGATTACCTGTGAACCTGCACGTGAATCCATACCTAAAAGCTGGCCACGACGACGGTTCATGTCACCGATAACATCACCCATGTTTTCTTCAGGGGTAAGGATTTCGATTTTCATGATCGGCTCAAGCAATACCGGTTTACATTTAACCAAAGCTTCGCGGTAAGCAGATTTCGCTGCAATTTCGAACGACAGTGAATCTGAATCGACTGCGTGGAATGAACCATCAATCAAACGAACTTTTAAGCTGGTTAGCGGATATCCTGCTAATACACCATTCGCCATAGAAGCGGCAAAGCCCTTTTCTACAGATGGGATATATTCACGAGGAATAGCACCACCGCTGATTTCGTTAACAAATTGCAATCCTTCTTTACCGTCATCTGCAGGTGAAATAATAACCTGGATATCAGCAAATTTACCACGCCCACCAGTTTGTTTCTTATAAGTTTCACGGTGTTGAACAGTTCCTGTAATTGCTTCTTTGTAAGCAACCTGAGGAGCGCCCTGATTAACTTCCACTTTGAATTCACGTCTCAAACGATCCATGATAATATCCAAGTGAAGCTCACCCATACCTGAAATTACGGTCTGGCCGGTTTCTTCGTCAGAATTTACACGGAAAGTTGGATCTTCTTCAGCCAGTTTACCCAAAGCTAAACCTAATTTATCTACATCAGCCTGTGTTTTAGGCTCGATAGCTAAACCGATAACCGGATCAGGGAACTGCATTGACTCAAGAATGATCGGGTGTTTCTCATCACAAAGAGTATCACCTGTTTTAATATCCTTAAAGCCTACTACCGCAGCAATATCACCAGCACCTACGTTAGGGATTGGGTTTTGCTTGTTAGCATGCATTTGGAAGATACGTGAAATACGTTCTTTATTGTCTGAACGCATGTTGTGAACATACGACCCAGCTTCAAGGTTACCTGAGTATACACGGATAAAGCATAAACGACCGACAAACGGATCAGTTGCGATCTTAAATGCCAATGCCGAAAACGGTTCTTTGATATCTGGTCTGCGTAAAATCTCCTCACCAGTATCCGGGTTGTGACCCACGATACCTTCTACGTCCATAGGTGAAGGCAATAATTCCATCACATAATCAAGCATAGTTTGTACACCTTTATTTTTAAAAGATGAACCACAAACCATAGGAACGATTTTAGCGTCAAGAACGGCTTTACGCAAAGCGTCTAATACTTCACGCTCGGTAATTGTTTCCGGAGCGTCGAAGAATTTTTCCATCAACGTTTCATCGTACTCGGCAACAGATTCAAGTAACTTTTCTCTCCATTCAGTTGCTTCCTCAACCATATCTTCGGGAATAGGAACTTCAGTAAAGGTCATGCCTTTATCATGCTCGTTCCATACTACACCACGGAAGTTAATTAAATCGATAACGCCTTTGAAGCTATCTTCCGCGCCGATTGGCAACTGCAATGGAACAGCGTTGCTTCCCAGCATGCTTTTTACCTGTTTTACAACATTTAAAAAGTCAGCACCCGAGCGGTCCATTTTATTTACGAATCCAATACGGGCAACATTGTAGTTGTTAGCAAGTCTCCAGTTTGTTTCTGATTGAGGCTCAACACCATCAACAGCAGAAAACAAGAAAACTAAACCATCCAGTACACGCAGTGAACGATTCACCTCAACGGTGAAATCCACGTGTCCGGGAGTATCAATAATGTTGATGTGATAGTTGTGGTCTCTGTATTTCCAGTTAACAGTTGTAGCAGCCGAAGTGATGGTAATACCACGCTCCTGCTCCTGTGCCATCCAGTCCATTGTTGCAGCACCTTCGTGAACTTCGCCAATTTTGTGGCTTACACCTGCATAATACAGAATACGCTCAGTAGTTGTAGTTTTACCAGCATCAATGTGAGCGGCAATCCCAATGTTTCTTGTATATCTTAAATCTCTTGACATCTTATTGTATTCTTATTAGAAACGGAAATGTGAGAATGCTTTGTTAGCTTCTGCCATTTTGTGCGTATCCTCTTTCTTTTTCACTGCAGCACCTTCACCTTTTGAAGCAGAGATGATTTCACCGGCTAATTTTTCCATCATGGTTTTTTCACCACGACGACGTGAATAGCTGATCAGCCATTTCATACCTAAAGCGATTTTACGCTCTGGACGAACTTCTGTAGGAACCTGGAAGTTTGCACCACCTACACGGCGAGATTTAACCTCAACAGCAGGCATTACATTGTTTAATGCTTTTTTCCATGTTTCTAAACCGTTTTCGCTGGTTTTCTTTTCAACCAGTTCAACAGCATCATAAAATATAGAGTAAGCGATAGATTTTTTTCCGTCGTACATCATGTTGTTCACAAAACGTGTAACCATCACGTCATTGAACTTTGGATCAGGAAGAAGAATTCTTTTTTTCGGTTTTGACTTTCTCATTTCTTATTCCTCCTTATTTCTTTTTACCTTTTGCAGGAGCAGCAGCTGCTTGTCCTGGTTTAGGGCGTTTAGTACCATATTTAGAACGACGTTGGTTACGACCGGCAACACCTGATGTATCCAATGCACCACGGATGATGTGGTAACGTACACCTGGTAAATCCTTAACACGACCGCCACGGATTAACACGATTGAGTGCTCCTGTAAGTTGTGTCCTTCTCCCGGGATGTAGGCATTCACCTCTTTACCGTTTGTTAAACGTACACGGGCAACTTTACGCATTGCTGAGTTTGGTTTTTTAGGGGTAGTAGTATACACACGTGTGCATACGCCTCTTCGCTGTGGACAGCTGTCCAACGCTGGCGACTTACTCTTGTCAACCATAGCTACTCTACCTTTCCTAACTAATTGCTGAATAGTAGGCATTTACTGTTTTTTAATTAAATTTTCTTCTATCCCTAAATTGGGACTGCAAAAGTAGAATTTTTATTTGTGATTTTCAAGGGGTTGTATAAAGTTTCTTGGATATTTAATATGCAGGAAACATGGGTGGTTCAAAGAGAATTAAAAATCAGATAACTCCCGAGCCGCCCCGTCAAAACATCTCAGGAAGAGAAATAATTTATATCAGCTTTTGTTATGACAGATGCCAACGCCTATCCGTGTTACCCGTGTTTACACGATTATAAACGATTCTGATCCGGCTAAACCCCGGCGGCAACTTCATTTTTGCGCTACTTGACTTTTAGATGCCTATTTTTGACCATGCAAAATCCACGTTTACAGCTTGCTTACAACTTCGTTCAGTATACAAACAAAAACATATTTTTAACCGGAAAAGCCGGCACTGGAAAAACTACTTTTTTGCACAATCTCCGAAAGAGCTCGCTGAAACGAATGGCGGTTGTAGCACCCACGGGTGTAGCTGCAATGAATGCCGGAGGAGTTACAATTCACTCGCTTTTCCAGATGCCTTTTGGCCCATACCTCGCTGAACGGGTAACGGGAAAAGGCATTAAAGGCAACGATAGCACGAACAGAAAATTTTCAAGGGATAAAATCAATCTGATTCGCAGTCTCGATTTGCTGGTAATCGACGAAATCAGTATGGTGAGAGCAGATATGCTTGACGGAATCGACGAGATTCTGCGTCGTTATAAAAACCCATCTCAACCATTTGGCGGCATACAACTGTTAATGATTGGCGATCTGCACCAGCTTTCGCCCGTTGTAAAAAATGATGACTGGATGCTATTAAAGGAACATTATCCAAACCTGTATTTCTTTAGCAGCCAGGCATTGAAGGAAAATCCGCCTGTGACCATCGAGTTAAATCATATTTACAGGCAAAGCGATTTTGTATTTATCGATTTACTTAACAATGTGCGTGAAAATCGTATAACACCGGATGTGCTTGATAAGTTAAACCAACGGCATGTTCCTGATTTGAAGCCTGGGAATTACGAAGGTTACATCACATTAACCACGCATAATCAAACGGCCGATGTAATTAACGCCGACCGACTTAAAGAATTTGAAAAGCCCGCGAAATTTTTCAAAGCCGACATAAAAGATGACTTCCCTGAATACATCTACCCTACTGCACCAGTGCTTGAACTCAAGGAAGGTGCGCAAGTAATGTTTGTAAAGAACGATCAATCGAAAGACAAGCTTTATTACAACGGCAAAATCGGCGCAATTACCCGGTTTGCAAACGGTGGCATCTTTGTCAGCGACGGTACGACCGGATCCGAAATTTTCATCCAGCCCGTCGAATGGCAAAACTTTAAGTACGAACTCAATGCAACGTCAAAGGAAATTGAAGAGAAAGTTATTGGAAGCTTCACACAATACCCGCTCAAACTGGCGTGGGCTATTACCATACATAAAAGCCAGGGGCTAACGTTTGACAAAGCAATTATTGATGCCGGTTTATCATTCGCTCATGGACAGGTTTATGTAGCACTGAGCAGGTGCAAAACCCTGGAAGGAATGGTCTTAAGATCCCCATTAGCGCTGAACAGCGTAAAGACAGATGGGACGGTATCACTCTTCAGCAAAAGTGTCAACGACAACATTCCGGATGACAAACAACTTGAATCGTCAAAAATCGCCTATCAAAAATCCTTATTGCTTGAATTGTTTGACTTCAGGCATCTAAACTATAGATTACTCGCTTGTAGAAAAACAGCCGAAGATTACGATAAAAGTTTTCCAGGAAGTTTTTTTGAAAACATAAACAACCTGTTAAACGAGGCAGAGAAACATATTTTTACCATCGCAGCACAGTTTAAAAAGCAGCTTGAAACGCTTTTATTGCCTGGCACAATACCCGAAGATAGCCCGGAAATTAAAGACCGGGCATTCAAAGCCAGCACTTATTTCGTCAATAAATTAAACGGAGAACTAAAGTTGCAAATTGAACAGATTTTTGTTGAAACCGACAATAAAGCCGCCAGGAAAGCAGCCGTTGAAGCAATAGAGGCTCTTAAAAAAGAGGTGTTCGTTAAGTTAGCAGTATTAAATATTTGCGCCGAAGGTTTTAAAACGGCTTCTTATCTGAAAGTAAGGTCGGACGCGGAAATTGACTTTACAGCATCTAGGCAACCGATAAAGGCAACAACATCCTACGAAAACAAGGATGTGTCCCATCCGCTTTTATACAATGATCTAAAGAAATGGCGTAATAATCTAGCCGCCGAAAACAACATGCCTGCGTATTACGTACTGCCCCAAAAAGTTCTTGTTCTGCTGATCGACTTATTACCGTCCAACCTGGCTGAATTGCAAATGCTCAAAGGTTTTGGAAAAGCCCGTACACAAAAATTTGGGAATGACATTCTGGAACTGATAGATAATTACTGCAGACAACATGCAATAGCAAGAAAATTTCAACCGGCCTTACAGGAGAAACTCAAACCCGAACGGACGGATTCCAAGCTACTTACTCTAGAAATGTTCAGGCACGGAAAAACTATTATTCAAATTTCCAGGGAACGCAATTTCGTGCAATCAACCATTGAGGGACACCTTATGCATTATATCGGCACCGGCGAACTAAGACCCGACGAAGTTTTCGATGTCGAAAAGTTAAATATAGTGGTTACGTTCATCAACGAAAACGACGGACTGGCTTTACCACTTACCGAGTTAAAGTTTAAAATGGGTGACAGCTATTCGTACACCGAGATCAGGGCTGCGGTAAAACTGGCACAGCTTCAACAACCTGCTGCAGATGTGCCAGCTAATTAGTATTACTTTACCCCTATAACCGAAACCTGAGAAATATTACTTATGTTAATCCCGACAAAGCAATCATCAATGCAGTTTTTTGGGACGTAACCACAGTTGGAAATCATGCCGTTGTTTGCTGTCTCAAAATAGATATCGTTCTCTTTTGTGTTTGCTTTCAGCCACACATTTCCGGCTTTTTCATAAACCTGGTCGAGTGTCAGCGCTTCAGCCCCACTTTTGTGCGTTCCTAAAGTTTTAACATCCTCTACCCAAGACTCCTTTAAAACTTTTACACCAGTACCGCCGTCAATCGCAAACAAAGAACATTCGCGCATTCTAACAGTTCCGTACATCACAGTTATTGTCGTCTCGGTGGCGATTCCAGTCCACGAACCACTAATAACCGTGTAACTATAATTGTCGTCAGTAGATTTTTTGAACTCTTTAAATTTGGAGTAACTGTCTATTAACTTGTTTTGAGAAGCATCTTTTTTACACGCGTTAAAAAGCGCAGAGAACACAATAATCGAAAGTAGAATCTTGAAAAATCTCATAGAAGTTATTTTGCTGAAAGAATTGGTTTATATCTGTCCCGGTAATACCAGGCTAAAAACAAGTCGCAAATCAACAACGCAATGGCAATTGGCAACTCTGACGGACCAAGATAAGCGTGGTACAAAACGATGTTGATAATAATCGGAAATATAACCACAACAGCCAATGGGACAAAAAAGCCGGTAACGAATGCAATTCCGCAGAGCAATTCTGTTATTTTAATCAGCGGGAACAGATAACGGGCAGCCATGATTCCCGTCATAAATACTTTAATATCACCCTTCAATTCCGGGGTTGGCATCAGGTGAAAGAGAACCGGTATCGAGGCAAAGAGGAACATCAGCCCCATTAAAACTCTGACGACAATTGCTGCAATTTTCATATTTGAATATTGGATTAGGTTACAATTACGTGAAGTTAAAAATTATATTAATTACTTTTAGATTCAGACAACTGTTTTATCTTTTCCAATGCCCTGTCCCAGGCCTTCGACATTTCCTCGAAATATGGTTCGCCCATATCGCAGGAAATTTCAAGTGTAGTTATGCCATCAACCTCTGATGATTTGTAGATTTCCTGACAGCCAGCCATATCCTTTGCCATCCCACTTTCGTAATCTTCCTTGTCATCGTTTATAACGCCGGTATATTCAATTGCCAGGTATTCTGGCTTATTGCTGACTACCTTGCCAACGATACCGCTATTTGACTCATCTTTAAAAATAACTTTACTGCCTTCTTTCCAGTCTGATTCTGCATAAGTGCCAGTACTAAATTCAGAATACCACTGCCGGGTAAGCTCGTCGCGGTAAAGTACCGGCCATACTTTCGTTATGGGAGCATTAATATTAATCGTCTTTTCAATTCTCTTTAATTCCATGATAGTATTTGGTTAATCACTTTTTAACTTTATCATACACCACATTTCGTCTTCGTCCTTATAGCATTCTACGCAGGGCTCCGTCAGGTCTGCCTGATCTTCTTCAGACAACCTCATTAAAACCGTTTTAATTTCATGAGTCCTGCTTCTCCAATTTTTACAACCTCATATGAATAAGAACCGGCGGCAATTGCAATTTTTTCACAGTCAAGTTCCTCTGCTTCGCCGGTACGTAATTCCTGTGCAGCGGCCAGGTAGACAATCTCACCTGTTTGTGTTATGCTGCTGATTCCATAGAATGATCGCGTAAAACCGCCATCAACCTTTTTTATAAGCGACTTAAAAGCATCATCAATACCTTCGGGAAAATTTTTAACCTGAAAACCAAACGCCAGAAGATTTTCGGTCAGGATAAACGTGTTCATTTGCCAGTATGTTACGTTGGTTTATGAAGCTTGGTTTTCGTCAAAATTTACCATCCACTGAATATCAAAACGGTCGGTTAGCATACCCCAATAAGCTCCCCAAAACATTTTCTGAAGCGGGTTAGTTACATTTGCACCTTGGGAAAGCGCATTGAAAACACGTTCGGCTTCTTCCAGCGAATCAGTATTGAGTGACAAAGAGATATTTGTACCAACTTTCAATGACTGGCCCATTGATTCAAGCGCGTCGGTAGCCATTAAAATGTTATTTCCAATCGGCAAGGAAATATGCATTATTTTTCCGCCATCTGCTTCTGCTACATTTTCACAGCCGGGAGTATCTTTAAATCGCTGCAAAGCTGTGAATTCGCCACCAAAAACTGATTTGTAAAAATCGAATGCATCCTCTGTTGTTCCAGGAAAATTCAAATAAGAATTCATAGTTGTCATTTTCGTAGTTTTAAGTTTATACTATCAAAGTTATATGGGAGTTCCGAGACTGGTACGCCTCAAATACGACATTCTGAAGGGGAAAATGCGTCGTATATGACGCTGTGAAAAAACAACTCTAATATTTCTCAGTTATTCACAGATAAGTTTACGTTGTTGAAAAAATTATTCTGATATTGAGGCATTTACAGTTATATTCAATAATCTAAACATCACACTTTAATAAAGATCAATGTCAATCAAAGGATTAGCGTCATTATCGGCGGTCGAAATTCACAATGAAATCAAGCGAGGCGCTAAATTCATTGTTTATCAGTATACCATTTCATTGCTTTTCATTACCCTGAAAAAAAACACAGACATTTATTTTGTAAGATCCTATGAGAACCGGGCGGCAAGAGGATTGATCTGGACTTTCATATCGTTTGTTTGTGGCTGGTGGTGCTTTCCGGAAGGCCCATCGCATACATTAACGGCAATTACAAACAATTTAAATGGAGGAATAGATGTAACTGAGAATATTTTAAGCGCCGTTAACATCCAGTAGTTAATACGAATACCCGTTTTTTTATAAAGTGTTTAAATGCAAAGAGCCGGTTTAACCGGCTCTTTTGTTTTCATTATTTGGATTTCCAGGTATCGTTGTCGGAATTGTGATCCGGGAAAACGTGATCCGGATCAAGAGTTACTGACTCGATCTCTTCCGTGGAATTATATTTATAAATCCAATAGTTGTTACGCTCCCAGATTTCAACCGGCAACTTAACGCGATCCACTTTACCGCTTTGCAATTTTACATCCATCACGATAGGAGCAGCAAATTTTTCCAGGTTATCGATGCCAATGTAAGCACCCTGCTTTGGATCATCATTAACATATTTAACGCCTCTTACCGACATATCCAAACGCCAGTTATTTTGATACCAGCCTCTCCAGAACCATTGTAAGTTCTCGCCGGCTACATTTTCGATAGTCCTGAAAAAGTCGTCGGGTGTCGGGTGTTTGAATGCCCAGCGCTGAATATATGTTTTGAAGGCGCGGTCAAACCGCTCCGGACCTAAGATCTGTTCTCTCAGCATTACCAGTCCCGCACTTGGTTTCCGGTAAAGCAAAGTGCCAATATTCAATTCCTTCATGTTATCCGCACTGTGCATAATAGGCTCAAGAGCCGGGTTTGTATAGATAGTAGCTAAGCGATGCATATCCATAGCTTGCTGCTTATACTCACCATTATTAAAGTTATTGGTGCTTAACGTATTGATAAAGGTATTAAAACCTTCATCCATCCATCCGTATAAGCGCTCGTTCGAACCAACGATCATCGGGAACCAGGTATGACCAAACTCATGATCGGTAACGCCCCATAATCCTGCCGTTTTGGATTTCCATCCACAAAAGACGATTCCGGGATATTCCATTCCACCTTCATTACCGGCAACATTAGTAGCTGCGGGGTAAGGGAATTCAAACCATTTCGCCGAATTGTATTCAATTGACTTTTTGGTGTATTCAGTTGATCGGCTCCAGGCAGTATCTCCTGCACTTTCAACCGGGTATGCCGATATCGCCAAACATCTTTTTCCGCTTTGAAGATTAATTTTTGCAGCATCAACAATAAAAGCAGCTGAAGATGCCCATGAAGCATCGCGAGCATTGCTGATCTTATAGTGCCAGGTCAGTGTTTTTGATGTTTTTTCAGCAGCCGCTTTTGCCACGTCGGCAGCTGAGCGGATCATTACTGTCTGCTCGCTTTTGGCCGCAGCGTCCCACTTTGCTACTTGCGCTGCGCTGTAAACATCTTTCGCGTTTAACAATTCGCCTGAACATACGACAGCATGGTTTGCCGGAGCTGTTATATTCAGATCAAAGTCTCCATACTCAAGATAAAACTCACTTGGGCCAGTGTAAGGAATCGTGTTCCATCCAAGTACATCATCATAAACGCACATCCGTGGATACCACTGCGCTATTGTGAAAATCTTTCCGTTTTGTGTTGGAAGAACACCCATTCTGTCTGATCCGTAATCCGGAGCGATAAATGAATAATCGATCTTTATTTTAATTTGTCCGCCTTTTGATGCCAGATTTGAGGGTAAAAACACCTGCATTTTCGCATCGGTAATTTCGTATTTAAGCTCAGTTGATGCGCCTTTTTTATCAGTGCTTAATAGCGAAACGGATTTAATTTTATATCCCGCGTCAAAAACTTGTCCCCGGCCGCCGTTACGGCTGCCGTTAATAGGAACAATCGCCGTTCCGCGTGAATCTTGTTTAAAAAGATTTTGCTCTAGATTCATCCAGATAAAGGACATCTTATCCGGGCTGTTATTTGTATAATTAAGTATTTCGGAGCCAGAAATTTCGTTTGTAGCTTCGTTCAAACGTACATTCAGCTTATAGTCGGCTCTGTTTTGCCAATACTGCTGGCCTGGCTGGCCGCTGGCCGAACGGTATTCTGTGCCATTCTTTGTGTAGAACAACGGCGAAAACAAGTCTGTGTAACTGTAGTTGCTTGCTGGCGCGGCACCGAGATCCGGTATCTTTACGCCGTTTGTTCGCTGTGCATTCGCTTGGAAACTGCCGCAGCAAATTGCAGCCAAAGCCATTGCTTTTAATCTAAAATTCATATAAAGTTTAAAGTTTTAAGCCTGTAAAATAACCGATAAGGCCGGCGATTTCCTTACGTGTAAAGCAATTGTTACCAATGGCTATTTCGTCAACACACTCTTGTATTGCTCTTCATCGAACCCAAGAATAATATTACCATCACGCTCAATTACAGGGCGTTTGATAACACTTGTCTTTTCCTGCATTAATTTTATAGCAGCTTGTTCGTTGTTTACCGTTTGCTGAACAGCCGGATCAAGTTGCTTCCATGTTGTGCCACGTTTGTTAACGAGTGGCTCCCAACCCACTTTATCAATCCATTCCTTCAATTTTTCTTCGGGGGCGCCAGATTTTTTAAAGTCGTGAAATTCATATTGAATATTATTTGCCGACAACCAATCAAGTGCTTTTTTTACTGTGTTACAATTCTTTATTCCGTAAACTATCATTATCGTTTTTTAGAACGACAAATATAAGAACGTAAATAATTTTAAAATCTATTTGGATTAATTCTAAATAAAATTGATCTTTGAATCGTTCTAAATAACATGGAAGTACAGCAAGCGATCAGCGAAAATTTAATTGAGGTTTTTAAAACGCATAAAGGCGCAGTCTATCAGTCGGACGATGAACAATGTTTGTATTTGATTTTCGGCGGAAAAACGGCTCGTTATTCATTTTCGTGTTTTTCGAGATTGAAAAAGCAGATCGTTAGCTACAACATCGAACAGCTGCTTACCAGGAGCGCATTACTTCCTGACATAGAAATTGTCACCCTTGCCGCTTGTGAACATTGCTATGTTTTAAGCATTACCGACCTGATTGCGTTGAAAGACATCCTTGAAGGAGCGTTCGCAATGTTTCAGCTTAATCATATGATCAAGGATTGCCTGCAGCGTTACATCGCTTAAAAGCATATTTAGACTCATTTCATATTGCGAACACCCCACACGTTTTTGTGTTTTTGTTGTTACCTTGGAATATAAATTCAAGCGTTTATGAAAGATCTTATGCGTATTAAAGGCCTTCTATCAACAGAAATTGAAAGCCTTTTAAATCAACAGGTAAAAAAAGAAGCACATTCCTCCTCTATATATTTATCGATGGCATCCTGGTGTGACAGGAATGGCTTCGATAATTCGGCTACATATTTTTTTAAGCAATCGGACGAAGAACGTCATCATCAGCTGAAACTTTATAAGTATCTGCTGGACATGGGCGGAACGGCCATTTCACCGGAAATTGCTAACATTAAAATTGAGTATAATTCATTTCGTGAAATTTTCGAAGATGCTCTGGACCAGGAAATCGCTATTACGCAGTCCTTTAAAAATATTGCTGCCCGCTGTCATAAAGAACAGGATTATGTAACCATGGAATTTTTAAACTGGTTCCTGAAAGAACAGCGTGAAGAAGAATACAAGGCTCGTCGTGCCCTCGAATTGTTTGAAGTAATTGGAGAATCAGGAACCGGGCATTGGGAAATTGATAAGCACGTAGGTAAAATTAATTACGACAGCGAAGCCAGCTAAACTTCTTTTTTCTCTATAAGGAGGCGCTCAACTAAATTAAGCGCCTCTTTTTCTGAGTATTCTTTTAACCAGATGTTATCCGGCTGAATGGCTAAAACCGGGGCGAACTTACACCGGTCTGTGCAGTCAACCTTAATTACTTCAACTTCATCTTTTAAGCCATATCTTTTTTTATAAGATTTAAAAAGCTTATAAAAATCTTTACCTCCCCGTTTCGAGCATTTGCTTCCGACACACACATAAACAACTTTTTCAGGGATATGAAACTTGCTCATTTTAAACGTTTAAATTAAAAAGCAAGTAGAAATCAATTTGTTTCAATTAATTGCTGGTGCTTTTACCTCCGCCAGAGCTGTCGTCGTTATTGATCTTCCGTTGATTTTTTTTAATGTCACCCTGTAATTTTCCGAACTTGTAATTGATATTGAACCGGTAAGAGCGCCAATACATCTGCGAAAAATTAGTTTGGCTGAAATCCGAACCGGCGGTCGTCACATTGTAGTTCCGGTATTTAGTAAACGGATTATTCATGCCTGCCGAAAAGCTTAACTTATCTTTTATAATATCCTTCGTAACTGTAACTGAGGTGTAGAAGTATGAACTGGATTTTCCCTGTAACATTACATTCGGGCTGCCATAGCTGAAACTTGCATTTAAATTAAAGCCTTGTTTTATTTTGTATCCTGTATTTCCGTATAAGTAGCCATTTAATCCTTCGTTTTTAAGCAGCTCGCCATTGATTATACCCTGAAGCCAGGCATACTGAAGGTTACCGCCCAAATTGACATTCCAGTTCTTTGTTAGCGGATAATTAACGCTTAGATTGCCTCCCAGAGATTTATCTTTTCCAATATTTTGATAGGTAGAATTAGTTACACGTGTTTCAGGATCATATAACGACACGCGCTGAATGGTGTTGTTCGCGAATGAATAATTCAAATTTAAGTTGATCGAGCCTTTTTTGAAGCTGCTAAATCCGAGTTGGAAATTATTATTTACCACAGCATCAAGATTTGGATTTCCCCCGGATTGAAAATTAGGGTTTGAACGGTCAACAAACGGATTTAGGTTGTATATATTCGGACGTTGGATACGCTGAGTAAATCCGGTATTAACGCTCATAGAGTTTTTAAACTTACGGCTTACCGAGATTGATGGAATGAAATTAAAGTAATTCTGATCAACATTTGATTGGGTTGAAATAAAGTTGGCGTTTACAATAGTTTCCTCAATACGTAAGCCGGCTTTAAACCCCCAATCCTTTAGATTGTATGTATATGAATTATACGCTCCCAATATATTTTGCTTATTAGTGTATTTGTTCGAAAGGCCCGGAACGATTATATATTGGCCCGATGCCGAATCCAGACCGCTATATTCAAAATCACTTTTACTGTTTCTTAAGATGCCTTTCAAACCAGCCTCAATATTTAATTTTTTAACAGGATGTACATAATCCGCCTGGATTGTTTGCTCGGTAGACGAACCGTCGTTCGCTTGTGTATAGCTTGGTAATCCACATGAAATGCAATCAGAAACATTCATGTTATCATTCTGCCCCTCACCTTCCCGGCTATATTTATATGAAAACGTCAGCAAACGATCTTTCTTGTTTTTGAAGCCGAGCTGATAGTTGAGACTTAAATCAGTACCTCTCCAATTTTGTTTACTATCACTCTCAAGATTATATCCTTGTATAATTCGATCAGCATTATCCAGGTAATTTAACCGCGACAGCTGATTTCCGTCAGAATTAAAATTTCCTTTATTCAAATTTATTTCAGCCGTGAGAAGATTGAGCGTGTCAATTTCATAGCTTAGCTCTGTTCCGATATATCCGAACTGATTTTTAAAGGAACGGCTGCCATTTTGCAGCAAAGCCGAAGGCAGTGTGTCAGTCGTAAGTCTTGTACTTGAGCTCGGTTGCTGCGGCTGTTTCCAAACACCTATTCCCCCATATCCTGACGCTCCGAATTTACCTTGCTTAACCGTAAAAGACATGCCGCCGCCAGGTCCACCCACCGGAAAATTTTCCCTCAGATTCACATTACCATTATAGCCATTATCTATCTTCTTATTAGTTATAATGTTGATAATTCCGGCTAATCCTTCGCTGTCATATTTAGCTGGAGGAGTAGTGATTACTTCAATTTTTTGGATGCTTGAAGCAGGCATCGCTTTAAGAACATCTTTTGGATTTTTCGCCACCATACTTGACGGCTTTCCGTTTATCAGAATTTTATAATTTGATTTTCCCTGGAGCTGAATGTTGTCGTCGCCATCAAGCGAAAGCATCGGAACTTTTCGCATCATATCAAGCACATTCAATGATTTACTTTCAACGTCTGCCTGAACATCATAAGCTATCCTGTCCACTTCCTGTTTGATTACCGGTCGCTGTGCATTTACAGCTACTTCTTTCAAGGATTTGCTTTCTGTAGCCAGGTAAATTTTACCCAGATTTATTACACCCTGTTCCGCATTCTTCAAATCAATGGACACTGATTTACTTGTATAGCCTACAGCTACTACGGCAACAGAGTAATTGGCGTTTGAAAGTTGATTAAAATTAAAGGTTCCGTCTGTTTTTGACAGCGTAGTCTTAAATGGTTGATTCTCTTTTTTTAAAGAGATAGTGACAAAATCAAGGGATTTTTTTGAAGCCGAATCAGCCACTACACCTTTAATTGTATAACCAGATTGGACTTGTGAATAGGAAAAAAAAGCAGAGAACAGTAGCAAAAAGCTTGAAAGGTAAAATTTCATCACAGGATGATAGGTTAAAAGTTTAGTTTTTCAATAATAATATTTTTATTATTAGCTAAATGTTAAAAATTGTTATCAACAGAATTTTTACATTACTACACGTTGAAAGACTTTTATTAAATCGAAACTTACTGAATGCTCATATAACACTTCCATCTGACGTTTCCTAAGATGAGACGTTGCATGGTTTTCCATAAATCATTTTGAGGACCCGCTATTTGTTGAAACGTGTCATGGTAAGTTCCATACCAGCTGTCACAAAACTTTCAATCATGTCTATCGAACGATCGATGAGAGCAGGCAATTCAGGTATTTCATCGTTATCAAAGCCGCTAAGCACATAATCGACTTGCCGGCCTTTAGGAAAATTGTCACCGATACCAAAACGCAGCCGGGGATAATTTTGGCCGCCAACCAATCCTTCGATACTTTTTAAGCCATTATGGCCTGCATTTCCTCCTTTTGGTTTTAAACGTATAGCACCAAATGGGATAGCAAGATCGTCGACAATAACGAGAATATTTTCGACGGGAATTTTCAGCTCATGCATCCAGTAATTAACTGCTTTGCCACTTAAATTCATATAAGTTGTTGGCTTAATAAGGAATAGCTTTTTCCCTTTATGGTTCATTTCGGCGTAATAAGCTAAACGCAGGTTACTATAGGTCACGCCGGCTTTTTTTGCCATCTCGTCCAAAACCATAAAACCAATGTTATGACGGGTGTCAGCGTATTCGTGCCCAATATTCCCTAAACCAACGATTAAGTACTTCATTTAAAATTAAGATTAAACAAAAAAAGCAGTACAACTAAATGCACTGCTTTTAAAATTACACGTTTGTGCAATAATTATTTTCCTTTTGCAGCTTCTTGCTCAGCCTGACGCAATGCACGAGACATTCCTACTGAAACGATTGTATCATCTGCATTGTTAGTAATCTGAACGTTTGGAAAGTTTAACTCACCAACACGTACCGATTTACCAACTTCTAAACCTTCCATGCTAACTTCTACATATTGAGGCATGTTAGCTGGTAAAGCTTTAACACGTAATTTGCGAAGTTTCTGAGTTAACTTACCCCCCATTTTAACACCTGGAGATGTTCCTGTTAATTTAACCGGGATTTGCATTGTTAACGGCTTGTCTTCTGACAAAGCGAAAAAATCAACGTGCAGGATTGTTTCATTCAACGGGTGAAACTGAATATCTTGTATGATAGCTTTTGCTTTTTTACCAGCAACTTCAATTTCAACAAAATTAACTTCCGGCGTATAAATCAATGGCTTAAGATCGGATACATTTACAGCGAAGTGCAATTGCTCTTTTCCACCATATAAAACAGCAGGTACCAATCCCTGATAACGCAGCTCTTTGGCGTCGCGTTTCCCTACGTTCTCTCTTAGAGAACCGCTAATAGCGATAGTATTCATATCTTTAATTTAAATGAGGCGCAAAGATACGCTTTTGATTAATTATTTTCTAATCTATTTTAAACAACTGACTGATTGATCCATGCTCGTTTACGTTAGCGATAGCTTTGGCAAACAGATCGGCTGTAGACAGAACTTTAATTTTACCGCTTTCGCGACATGTAGCAATAGTGTCTGTTACAATTATCTCCGACAGCGCGGAACTTTCAATTGTATCGTACGCTTTCCCGGATAGGACGGCATGCGTACAAACTGCCCGAACACTATTAGCACCGTTTTCCATAATTAAACCGGCGGCTTTCGCCAACGTTCCGGCAGTATCGCAGATATCATCTATCAAAACGATATCCTGACCGGTTACATCGCCAATAATTGACATTGATTCTATCTCGTTGGCTCGCTTACGGCGTTTATCGCAGATTACCATTTCGGCGTTAAAAAACTTCGCGAACGTACGCGCCCTGTTTGAACCACCGATGTCTGGTGACGCAATGGTAAGATTAGGAAGGTTTAAACTCTTTATGTATGGAACGAAAATAATAGATCCGTCGAGGTGATCAACCGGAATGTCGAAAAATCCCTGAATCTGGGCAGCATGGAGATCCATTGTCATGATACGATCGGCACCAGCGGCTGTAATTAAATTAGCAATTAGCTTTGCTCCAATCGCAACCCGCGGTTTGTCTTTTCTATCCTGGCGCGCAAGCCCAAAATAAGGAACCACCACTGTGATATAATGCGCCGAAGCTCGTCTGGCCGCGTCGATAAGCATTAACAATTCAATCAAGTTGTCATTTGGCTGGTTTGTCGACTGGATTAAGAAAACGTCGCATCCGCGAACTGATTCATTAAAAGCAGGCTGAAATTCGCCGTCACTGAAACGCGAGAGGGATATGTCACCTAATTCCTTGCCATATGAACTGGCAATTTTATTCGCGAGGGCCTTTGTCCCCGATCCGGCAAATAGCTTTACAGGATTAAACTGAAGAGGCATGCTTTGACAATAAGGGATTAAAAAAAATTCGGATTGCACAAAGATGCACAATCCGAAGTATTCTTTTTTATTGTTGCCCGACCAGGATTCGAACCTAGACAATCTGAACCAAAATCAGATGTACTACCTTTATACTATCGGGCAATCCGCCTGCCAAAACCATTGTTTTGAACGGGACTGCAAATATAGAGGCTTAGAATAAATGATGCAAATGAATTTTATTTTTTTTTCGAACCAAATAATCAGGCTTTAAAACCGTTTCTAAATCAATTTAAATTTGGTTGCAACTCATTAATTAAATACTATTCACTATTTTCGGCGCGTAATAATCGATTACAGATTCATTTTATATGACTTATAGTAAAACAAACAATTTAATAGGATGGCTATGCTTTATAATCGCTACAGCTACCTACGTTCTTACATTAGAACCTTCAGCCAGTTTTTGGGATTGCGGGGAATTTATCTCGGCTGCATATAAGTTACAAATTGTGCATCAACCGGGTGCTCCACTTTTCCTGATGATTCAAAAAATGTTTTCACTGCTTGCCGGTGGCAACATTCATAAGGTGGCTTATTGGATGAACGTAGGTTCGGCCTTATCAAGTGGCGCAACAATTCTTTTTCTTTTCTGGACTATAACAGCACTTGTTAAAAAGATTATCTGGAGAACCGGCGAAGAACTTACCACAGGCAAACTGGTTCTGATCATGGGTTCAGGAGCTGTCGGAGCATTGGCTTACACTTTTTCCGATTCTTTCTGGTTTTCAGCTGTCGAATCTGAAGTCTATGCTATGTCGTCACTATGTACCGCAATTGTTTTTTGGGCTATTTTAAAATGGGAACAACATGCGGACGAGCCATTTGCTGATAAATGGATCGTTTTCATCGCATATGTAATGGGGTTATCTATCGGTGTACACTTACTTAACCTTCTTGCTATTCCGGCTATTGCACTTGTATATTATTTTAAACGTACCCCTAAGCCAACATCACGCGGAACAATACTTACGTTGTTAATCGGAATTGTAATTCTGGGAGTCATCCAATATGGCATTATTCAGTATCTCATTAAAATCGCCGCGTATTTTGACTTGTTCTTTGTTAACTCGCTAGGAATGGGTTTTGGAACTGGTGTAGCGGTTTTTGCAATACTACTAATCGCCGCAATTGTTTATGGCGTTATGTATTCCATCCGGAAGGCTAAACCGGTTTTAAATCTTGCCTTAATTTGCTTTGCTTTTATATTAGTTGGATACAGTTCTTTTGCGATGATCATCATCCGTGCAAAAGCTAATCCATCACTTAATAACAGCGATCCTGACAATGCTTTTGCTTTCTTAAGCTACCTTAACCGTGAACAATATGGCGACAGGCCGCTAGCTTATGGGCCTTATTTCGATTCTAAAGCGGTTGACTATAATGAAGGCGGAAATATATATCGCAAGGGAAAAGAAAAATATGAAGTTGCTGGCCGGAAATTTGAACAAGTTTACGATCGCAATACGCTGCTTCCCCGTATGTACAGCGACGATCCTCAGCACGTTGGGTTTTACCGTGAATGGATGCAGCTGGGAGAATCTCAGTCTCCGAATTTTGTCCAAAATCTTGGTTTCCTGTTTAGTTACCAAACCGGCTTTATGTACGCGAGATATTTTGCGTGGAATTTCGTCGGCAGGCAGAATGATGAACAAGGCAACGGTAATAATCGCGACGGGAACTGGATAACCGGTATTAAATTCCTTGACGCTATGCACCTTGGACCGCAAGACCATTTGCCTCAAAGTGTGCTTAAAAATAAAGCTTACAACCGCTTTTTCATGCTTCCTTTCATCTTAGGGATCATTGGTGCTGTTTGGCATTTTAAACGGAATCAAAAAGACGCCGGCGTTGTTGGACTGCTTTTCTTTTTTACAGGGATGGCAATCGTGTTATACTTAAACCAAACACCTTTGCAGCCACGCGAACGTGACTACGCTTACGCGGGATCGTTTTATGCATACGCAATCTGGATCGGATTAGGAGTTGCCGGATTAGCGGAGTATCTGTTCAAAAAACTTTCGCCGGCTAATGGCGCTATTGCGGCAACTGTTATTGGTTTATTAGCTGCACCGGTTGTAATGGCTAAAGACGGATGGGATGATCACAACAGATCAACGAAAACTACGCCACGTGACTTCGCTATTGACTATTTAGAATCATGCGCGCCTAACGCGATCTTATTTACCTATGGCGATAATGACACCTACCCTTTATGGTACGCCCAGGAAGTTGAAAATGTACGGCCAGATGTAAGAATTGTTAATCTCAGCCTGCTTGGCACCGACTGGTACATTAACCAAATGAAGTATAAAGTTAACGAGGCCACTCCGTTGCCATTAACGATGGCTGATGAAAAATACGTGCAGGGCGTTCGTGATGTAATTCGCTATAACGATGATTACAAAATCGCAGGTTCAGTTGAATTAAAGAATTTATTTGACGTGCTTGTTTCTGATGACGACAATGATAAATTAACTTATCAGGACGGGTCAAAGGAAAATTTTCTTCCAACTAAAAACTTCAAGCTTACAATAAATCCGGAGCAAGTGATTTCTACAGGAACAGTTCCGTCAAATCTTCGCGACAGTATTGCACCTTCAATGGACTGGACTTACAATAAAAACTATATCACCAAGACTGAGCTTGCAATGATCGACATCCTGGCGCATAACGATTGGAAGCGCCCTGTATATTTTGCCGTCACTGTTCCGTCAAGCAACTTCATTGGCTTAGACAAATATTTGTACGATGAAGGATTTGCTTATCGCCTGATGCCTTTGAAAACAAAAGCAGAAACAGATTCTACGGCTGCTCAACAGGATAATGATAAGTTGAATACCGGCGCGATGTACAATAACATGATGAATAAGTTTGTGTGGGGAAACATGAAAAATGCTAAATATCTCGATCCGGAAAGCACTCGTATGATCGGCATTATCATGAAAAGCTTCAATGGTTTAGGTTCCAGCTTGTTAAGTGAGGGCAAAACCGAAGAAGCGCGCAAAGCGGTATTGAAATCGCTGGATGTTGTGCCTGACTATAATTACTCGATGTATTTTACCCTTCACCGTTATTATACGATTGATTTATTGTATAAACTTAAGGAAACAGAAAAGGCAAATAAGCTTGTTCAGCAAACAGCAGACTACCTGGAAAGTGAACTTAATTACTTCTACGATTTGTCACGTACCCGTGATGGCGTTCAAAACGACGTCCAGTTAGGCATGTCAGTTTTAAATGAGTTAATCGGTGTCACCGCTGAAAATGGACAAAAAGAACTCAACATTAAACTAACCAATGATTTCAAATCACTGGAAACGAAGTTTATGAGTTCGGCGAGATAGCATATCCTTGTAAAAGAAAAAGCGGCTCTTGAAAAAAGGGCCGCTTTTTTTGTGGTTTATATACACCAAATCTTTCTTTTATCCTTCTTAGGCCAGATGGATGAAACGGTAACCAATTGGCCACACTTAATTAAATAAAAAAAGGCGGTCTGATTTAAGAACCGCCTCCGTAATTATTTACAAATTCCTATCCTTCTACAACAACACCCATCGAGCAGAATTTCTCGATCCGCTCATTTATGATTTTGTCGATATCTTTTTTCTTGAAATTAGCTAAGTCCTCGATGATCCTATCTTTAACAGTTTGGGCCATCGTCTGTGGATCGTTATGCGCACCGCCGAAAGGTTCGGGAATGATTCCGTCGATCAATTTGTTCTTATACATATCTTCCGACGTAAGTTTCAATTTCTCTGCGGCTTGTTCTTTGAAATCCCAGCTTCTCCATAAAATAGACGAGCAGGATTCCGGCGAAATAACAGAATACCAAGTATTTTCAAGCATATAAACTTTATCGCCAATACCTATTCCTAATGCTCCGCCTGAAGCGCCTTCTCCAACAATAAAGCATAAAATCGGAACTTTCAGCACCGACATCTCCAGAAGATTACGCGCGATAGCTTCACCTTGTCCTCTTTCTTCGGCCTCCAATCCTGGATATGCTCCGGGAGTGTCGATGAATGTGATAACAGGTTTATTGAACTTCTCGGCAAGTTTCATCAGGCGAAGCGCCTTTCTGTAACCCTCGGGATTGGCCATACCGAAATTGCGATATTGCCGGAGTTTAGTATTCGTGCCTTTTTGATGCCCGATAACCATAACGGTTTGACCATTGATAGATGCGAATCCGCCTACAATAGCCTTATCATCCTTAACAGTACGATCGCCATGAAGCTCAATAAAGTCATCGCAGATCATCTCAATATATTGCAGGGTATACGGCCTTTCGGGGTGACGTGATATCTGCACCTTTTGCCAACCTGTTAAATTGGAATAAATCTGCTGTTTATTATCTTCCATTTTCTTTTCTAGCTCTTTCAGCGTCGCTGACATATCAACCTTTGTTTTATCAGCTATCTGCTTCACTTTATCAATTTGCACCTGCAGATCTGCCAGAGGTTTTTCAAAATCAAAAGAAATATCCATCTCTAAAATTTACGGTCGGCTAAATTAGGCATTTCGTCACCCAATTTAAAACGAAATAAGTTGCAAGAGAATCTAACGAATAACAAACTGATTTATAGTAAAATAGTTTGACAGCTACTTTGCTTTTAAACCAACTTTATATCCTGCTATTGCATAATATAAGATAAAAACATAACATGGAAGCATGCAAACTAAAAACGCAGTGTTGTTCGCAATACCGAGATGATCCTTTAAGTTAGCGTAAATGAGCGGAACGATCGCGCCACCAGCTATACCCATTACCAGCAATGCCGAACCTGTTTTGGTAAGTTTACCCAAGCCGTGAATTCCAAGCGGAAAAATAGCGGGCCACATCGGCGCATTTGCCAACCCTAATAGTGCAATACATACCACAGATGTATAACCGTTAGTCAGATAAGCCAATACAGACAAAATTATTCCAAGTATCGCCGCATACTTTAAACTGGCCTGCTGGCTAATATATTTTGGAATTGTTGCTATACCGATAATATAACCGGCAAGCATAGCGATTAGCGTGAACGAAGTGAAATACCGCGTTTTGTCGATGCTCATTCCCAAAGCCTTGCCATATGTTCCGATCACATCACCAGCCATTACTTCCACTCCTACGTAAAAAAACAAACATAGAGCTCCGAGCAATAAGTAAGGATATTGAAAAACATTCGTTCGCTGGCCAGCCATTTCAGCTGCATCATCACTTTCTTTGGCTTCAATTTCGGGCAGAGATGACCGTTTTATTAAGAATGCCAAGACTATCAAAACCAGCGCCATGACGGCGTATGGCACAATTACTTTAGAAGCGAGATCATTTAACAATACTTCTCTTGCTGACGGGTCTGTAACAGAAGTTAATTTTCCTTCAACCTCATGTGCGCTATTCAAAACAATGGCGCCTAAAATAACCGGACTTAAAGCTCCGGCAATTTTGTTGCAGATACCCATAATACTAATTCTCCGGGCAGCACTTTCAATCGGGCCTAAAATACTGGCATATGGATTTGAGGCCGTTTGCAACAAAGAAAGACCAGTACCCTGGATAAACAGTCCCGTTAAGAAAAATCCGAAGGTGCGGGTGTTAGCAGCGGGAATAAATATCAAGGAACCAATGGCCATGATGAGTAAACCTAAAGCCATTCCGTTTTTATAACCAGTTTTTTTCAATATATACGACGAAGGCAGTGCCAAAAAGAAATACGCCATATAAAACGCAAACGTAACAAACAGCGCCTGCACATCGCTTTTTAAGTCGCAGGCGATTTTTAAAAATGGAATTAACGTTCCGTTTAACCATGTTACAAAACCAAAAATGAAGAAAAGTGCACAAATGATTAAAAGTGGCTTTGAATCACTCTTCGTTTTAACCGGTGCCGGCGAAATAACAGTTTCCATACGCTAATTTTATTTGCTTAGATTTTTCAGATGATATTCGACCAGTCCATCCATAGGCGATGAGACAATTACCCCTGTTTGCATTCCGAAAGATTGGGCCGTTTCTGATAAAATTTCGCGGAATGAATAACCTACAGAACCAATGCAATTGAACGAATAGCTTTTATAGGAAGGGTAAACCGAAACCAGCTGTTCGAAAAACTGGATGAACGATTCCTTTATTAGGTTTTGACAATAGGATTCATGGATATTTTCGCCTGCAAACCTTGTGAATGAAGCCGCGTAACGATTGGCAAATGGTTCAGTATACACATGATCCATAATTTCAGATTCCGTCAACTGGTACTTTTCGTGAAATGCGGTCAAAAGGTTGTTTGGCATAGCGCCACGCAAATAATCCTTGAGAATTTTCAATCCAATGTGACAACCACTACCCTCGTCGCCAATGATATATCCGCAGGAATCAACATGGTGTATAATCTGGTCACCATCATATAAACAGGTATTTGTCCCGGTTCCAAGTATCGCGGCGAATCCAGGTTCATTTCCTAAAAGAGCTCTTGCTGCCGCCAGCAAATCATGATCGATATTAACTTTACACCTATTAAATATCCTTTTGAACGCGCTTTCAACGATACCTGCTTTTTGTGCGTTGTGTACGCCTGCACCATAAAAAGCAATCTCCAGAACAGCATCAGGATCCAGATCATCTGGTAAAGCTTGCTTCAATGAGTTCGTTATGTACTCACTGCTCGCATAATACGGATTGTACCCTTCTGTATAAAATTGTTTGGTCAACGATCCGTCTTGAATTAATGTCCAGCTGGTTTTTGTCGAGCCGCCATCTGCGATTAAAATCATGGTAATATCTTTTTAATTTGAGCATAGCTATCCTGTAACAGGCCGAAAACCTGCATAGAATTATATAGTCAATGTTGTTTAATTAAAACTTGTATCGAACGAACGCTTCCATCGCTTCGTAATTAGCTAAGCCAAGCTGGTCGTAAATTCTTGCTGTTTCACGATTGCGATCCTCGGCTCTTACCCAAAACTCACGGGCGTCATCGCCAGGAAAAACAGGTGTATCTTTTTGCGACTGGTGCTTATAAATGGCATTACGCTTCCTTATAACCTCCTGCGGAGATAGCGGAACTGCCATTTCAATTTCGTAAGCCTCAAATTCGTGCCATGCGCCACGGTACATCCATAACCAGCAATCCTTTACCCAAGCTTCGTCTTTTAATTGATCGAGAGCTGCCAGAATAATATTGAAGCAAACGATGTGCGTACCATGCGGGTCCGCAAAATCACCGGCCGCGAAAATTTGCTGCGGCTGTACTTTTTGAAGTAAGGTCTTGGTAAGATCTATATCCTCCTGGGTAACAGAATTCTTTTGTGTTTTACCAGTTTCGTAAAAAGGAAGCTCCATAAAATGGATGTGATCATCAGTTAAACCGGCGTATCTTGCACCGCTTATAGCTTCCGTTTTACGTATATAACCTTTAACCAGCCTGACTTCTTTTGTATCAATCTGATTAGGCTGTTTTTCCTTAAAGAAATTACGCATGTCTTTGTAAACAGCAGTTAGTTTGCTGTTATCCTCGCCCATGCTTTGATTAAAGTCTATAGCAAATTCAACATAACGCAAAACATCGTCATCCCAAACAGCGGTGTTTCCTGAAGTTTGATAGGCCACATGAACGTCATGTCCTTGATCAACTAAGCGAATAAATGTACCGCCCATTGAAATAACATCGTCATCCGGGTGTGGCGAGAATACTATGGCTCGCTTTTTTGCAGGTAAGGCGCGCTCGGGACGCTCTGAATCATCTGCATTGGGTTTTCCTCCCGGCCAGCCGGTTATGGTATGCTGGAGTTTGTTAAAAATATCAATATTAATGGTGTAGGCCGATCCTTTTTCGACCACCAGCTGCGCCATACCATTGTTATTGTAATCTTCATCGGTAAGTTTCAGAACGGGTTTATCCAGAGTTTTTGATAACCAGATAACCGCCTTTTTTGTCAACGGTAAATCCCATACACAGTCCTTGACAAGCCAAGGAGTATCAAAACGAGTCAAATCGGACGCTGCGTCCTGATCAAGAACAAACTCAACGTGCTCCGAAAGCTGAAGATAGGTTGCAGGAACATCTCCTGATATTTCTCCCTCAACAGCCTTTTTGATGATCGGCGCCTTCTTTTTATTCCAGGCCATCAGAATAATTTCACGTGCCTTGAAAATTGTTCCGATGCCCATCGTGATTGCTTTGGTAGGTACGTTTTCCTTGCCGCCAAAATCGCGGGAAGCATCGCGCCTTGTCAAATCATCCAATGTTACCAAACGTGTTCCTGAATTAGGAGCGGAACCAGGTTCGTTGAAACCAATGTGGCCCGTACGTCCAATTCCCAATATTTGCAGATCAAGGCCACCGAGTTCTGTTATTTTACGTTCGTAATCAAGACAAAAGCTGGCAATGTCATCCATAGCCAGTGTGCCATCAGGTATGTGGATATTTTGTTTTTCAATATCGATATGATTGAAAAGATTTTCATTCATGAAGGTTACATAACTCTGCATGGCATCCGGTTTCATCGGATAATATTCATCCAGGTTAAAAGTAACGACGTTCTTAAAGCTTAATCCTTCTTCTTTATGTAAACGAACCAGCTCCTTGTACACTGCAATGGGTGTAACACCGGTTGCCAGACCTAAAACTGCAGTTTCACCTTTTTGATGCTTAGTCCTGATTAAGTGTGCAATCCGTGCTGCAACAGTTACTGAAGCAATTTGCTGATTAGGATAAACGCTTACGGGAAGTTTTTCAAAACGCGTTTCTTCAAGAAGATTCAATCTCGCCATAGGAGCTTTGTGTTATATTTTGATAAAGTTATTAAAAGGCTTAGAAAAACCCCCGCACTACACGAGGGTTAATTCACCTTATTTAACAATTTAACTTGTTTCGAATTCACTAGTCATAATACGGATCTCTATAAACCGAGGTTGACTAAAACAAACTTAATGAATTATTAATAAAACACAGAAATACTTTTTAATTTTTTTAAAAAGTATATTTTACATTCAATATATTTAGCAAAAGTTAGAGTTAATTATGATTTTAATCCATTTAAAAAATATCTCCACATACCTTACTGTAGGTTTGATCATACTTTTATCGACGGTTTCTAAGTCACAAACAAAAAGCTTTAATCCGGCTGATTTGAATTTGACTTGGAAAATCCTTGAAAACAATCACCAGGGAAAAGGGAAAAATTTGACCGAGCTGAACATAAAAAATACCGGATCTTTACCTTTAAGAAGCGATTGGAAAATATACTTTAATTACGCCAGGCAAATAACCGAACACACGTTTCCATCTGGAATTTCAGTCAAACATGTTAATGGTGATTTATTCTACCTATTTCCTGACAAAACATTTAAAGTTCTCAAATCGAAGGAAAGTATTAATTTAGACTTGGTTGCATCCGATTGGGTTGTTAACTACACAGATGCACCCAGTGGTTTCTTTTTGGTGTGGGATGCTGACCCCGAACGAGGATATGCCCTTAAAGAGCCGACGCTAATTAAATCTGACTCACCGAAACAATACCTGCGTACCGCAGATGATAAACTGCATTTAAAAACACCTCAGGACCTTTATGAAGAAAATAAGGGCAACATCGATATTCCCATTGATAAAATTATTCCTGTATTTCCAACTCCCCTATCCTATAAAATTAACGATCAGTCCTTCACTTTAAGCCAAACCGGCTCTATAAATTATAATGAGCGCTTTGCAAATGAGGCGGCTTTTCTAAACGACTATCTGGAAAGCTATCTTGGAAAAAAGCTGGATACACAAAAGAAAACATCGGGGCGGATCAGTCTTGTACATAAAGATGGAATGAAAGATGAAGCATACGAGATTGAAATAACTAACACTGAAATAGCAATCGTAGCTTCTTCTAATTCTGGCATTTTTTATGGAATTCAGTCGCTAAAAACGATGCTTCCGGCGAAGCCGCAAAATGTAGTGAAAATCAAAGGCGCAATCATTAATGATGAGCCAAGATTTGCATATCGTGGCTTTATGATGGAGGTTGCAAGGAATTTCCAACCGAAAAACGAAGTAAAACGTGTAATCGACCTGATGGCTCTTTATAAGTTAAACACCTTGCATTTTCATTTCAGCGATGATGAGGCCTGGCGACTGCAGATTCCATCGATACCTGAACTTACCGAAGTAGGCTCAAAGAGAAGTTTCAGCAAGGAAACGTTGCAGCCAACGTTAGGATCTGGCCCCAACGCCAATAGTTCCGGAAGCGGGTTTTACAGCAAAGCAGATTTTATTGAACTGTTAAAATATGCCGATCAAAGGCATATTCGCGTAATACCCGAAATTGAATCGCCTGGACATGCAAGGGCGGCAATCAAATCAATGGATGTTCGCTATGAACGACTAATGAAGCAAGGAAAAAAGCAGGAAGCTGAAGAATACCTTCTCCGCGATCTTTCTGATAAATCGCAATACGTATCCGTACAAAACTGGAATGATAACGTGATCAACCCTGCAATGCCGTCAGTATACACATTTTTCGAAACTGTTATTGATGACATTGCTGCTATGTACCAGGATGCCGGCGTAAAGCTGGAAACAATTCATTTCGGCGGCGATGAGGTACCGGCGGGCGTTTGGGAAAAATCCCCTGCAATAGAATCATTTATCAAATCTAATCCCGGACTAGCATCGGTAAACGACGTATGGCCATACTATTACACCAAAATCAATGATATTTTAAGAAAACGAAACCTGTATTTATCAGCCTGGGAGGAAGCTGGTTTGCGAAAAACCGTAGTAGACGGAACACGTAAGGAAATAGTTAATGAAGAGCTGGCGAAACAGAATGCTCATCTGTATGCTTGGAATAATCAGATTGGCTGGGGAAATGAAGACCTTCCTTACCGACTTGCCAACGTGGGTTATAAAACGATTTTAACCTGCGTAAGTAACATGTATTTTGATATGGCTTACTATAAAGATTTCTACGAGCCGGGGTATTATTGGGGAACCTATGCTGATTTGGATAAACCCTTCAGCTTTATTCCATACAACTACTATAAAAATACGGTTCTTGACAGAATGGGAAATCCGGTTGGCAATTCACTTGACAAAAAAGAACGCTTAACACCGGAAGGACAAAGGAACATCGCAGGTTTGCAGTGCGCGATATTTGGTGAAACAGTCAAAACAACTGCGCAACTGGAATATCTCTTGCTGCCAAGATTACTAGGATTTTCCGAACGTGCATGGAGCGCAGATCCCGAATGGGCTGCCGAAACAGATCCTGCGAAAAGCAACGTACTTTACAAACGCGATTGGCAGCGTTTTGTAAACACAGTCGGAAAAAGAGAGCTTCCGCGATTAGACTATTACAATGGCGGATATTGCTACCGGATTCCATTACCGGGTGCTAAAATCGACAACGGGAAAGTTGTCGCTAACATGCAGATTCCGGGACTAACTATCCGTTATACAACAAACGGTACAATACCTACGTCTTCAGATAAAATTTATACCGGCCCAATTTCTGCCAAGACAACCATTAAGTTAAGGGCTTTTACAACGACGGGCAGGGGCAGCCGTACAACTACTATAATTAACAAATAGACTTAAATCGGGGACTGCGCCAGTCTCCGATCTGTTTTAATTACTAACTGAAACAGCCAGAAGATACCAGGCCGCGTGGGGGAGCCATTGTTCCGCCCATCTCCAGTCGGCATCCTTACCTGTTTGGCTATAAGGCAAATTAAAATCGATATCGTGTTCATTATCAAATCCCGATGTTACGCCGTTTACAATTCCGCCGGGGGCATTGGTGTATTCGAAAGTTCCGAAAAAGCCATAGCCAGGATTATTATAACCTGTTCCCTGAAGCATACTCGCGTCAAATGGATTCAGCCCAAGTATCCAGTTCAGCTGATCTACACCAAATTCATTCAGCTTATTGTAGAAGCGCTCATCATCTTTGAATAATACGGCGGCCAGTTTCGCTGCAGCAGCAACTGATGCCAAACGGGCATTTTCGCCCTGCCACCACGGCGATGCATCGCTGCCGTGAGGAAAGAAAAATGAACTGTATCTTTTTCCAAGAGTATCTTGTACTAATTGCCTGCTATAACCAAATGGATTGTTTACTTCAGCCGTAATTGACAATTCAAATTCCATCGATTTTCTGACAGCATTTTTTATCACTGCCTGTAAATCTGCGTCGGCAACAGGGTAATAATATAGCAAACTTACCACAGGGAAACCAGCATCGGATGGATGAAAGAACGGCCTGTCATTATCGTCGGCACGCCAGTAACTATTAAAGCTTTTCCATGAGGCGAGCCGCGAAATAAGATTTTTCGCGCGCTTAGATGCTACATCTTTATAGACATCTTTCTTTGTCACTTTATATAGCTCAGTCGCCGCGCTAAGCGCACAATAATCGTCAAGGATATTTTCTTTGCCGTCATAGTCCATTTTCTGATTTTCCCGTTCCAAGAACTTGAAAGCTCTTTCTGCGGCGCTTAAATATTCTTTATTGCTAAACTCCCCGGAAACCGAATATGCTGAAGCCATGGCTAACGCAGCAATCGCAATTCCGCCGCCCGAGCGGTAACTAACCTGGTAGCTTCGCCAGTTCTTACCGGCTTCATTCTCATGAAACGACTGATCCTTTGTTTTCTTAATTCGGTAACTTTGCTGTTCCGCCTGTATATTTCTGTCTTCAGGAAGTTTACCCGGGCCAGGCGCTCCCACAGACCGATAAAATGATCCGTTTTTCGCCTGTATTCTAACCAGGTAATCGGCTCCGAACATCGCCTCGTCCAGTAAACGACGGTTGTACTGGCGAAAATCTGTTCCTTGTCTTTTGGATAAAAATTCATAGCTTTTAAAAAGGCTCCAGGCGGTCAGAGATATTTGCTGTGGATTGAAGTATTGAGAAAACGACAAGTGCGAAAGATGTTTGCCGTAATCGCCTGTCGCATCAAACCAACCGCCATTGGCATCAATTGTATCGGCATTCGTTCCTTCGAGATGAAGATGATGATCAGCTTTATCCAAAAGTCCGGAACTACGCTGGCCTTTGAAATAATAAATCACGTCTGATACAGATGCTTTTTCCAGGATATTTTTTCCGATTTTAAATGGATGCGATTCAGCAGAAATCCCGGGTTGATTGATGAGCAGCTTATAACTACCTGCTTTCCTGACCTGGCTAAAATCGATCGTCCAGAACTGCCAGTTTTTCCATTTGTCAACAGGTCCAACAAAAACCGGCTTCCCACTCAGTATCTTCTCTTTCGAATCTGCTTTAACAAGCTCAAAATTTGAAAGTGAAAGCTTTTGATCTGACAAGACCACTGCTTTTTTTGATCCGGAATCTTCGTAGCCGACATGGTTCGTGACTATTTTAACGGTTTGACCATACAGCGAAGCCGAAAATATGAAAGGAAAAAAGCTTAAGACTTTTTTGACGACCTTAAAAGCCATAGTCTGAGATGAGTTGTGCAGACTAATATAGCATCTAGAATTTAGATTAGGGCTTCAAATTGAAAACCTGAAGCCCTTCATAATTTAATCGATCACGAAGCTGCTCAATTGAACAAACTGTTGGATACGCTCAGAAATTTCTGACTCTTTTAAATTTTTAATTTTTTCTGTTCCAAACTTCTCTACACAAAGTGAAGCCACGGCCGAACCGAAAATGATGGCGTTCTTCATGTTATTAAAATTCACCGTGCCAACTCTTGCAAGATATCCGATAAATCCTCCCGCAAATGTGTCACCGGCTCCGGTTGGATCAAATACTTCTGCCAATGGTAAAGCTGGCGCCGAAAACACTTTTCCTTCACCAAACAATAGCGCACCGTGTTCTCCTTTCTTAATAATAAGGTATTTTGGGCCCATTTGCAAAATCTTTTCGGCGGCCTTTACAAGCGAATATTCACCCGACAACTGCCGTGCCTCAGCGTCGTTGATAGTTAAAACATCAACCATTTTGATAGTTTCAAGCAGATCATTTAATGCAACGTCCATCCAAAAATTCATCGTATCTAAAACGATCAGCTTTGGACGGTTTTTCAAACGTTTGATAGTTGTTTCCTGAACTTTCGGTGTAAGATTACCAAGTAGCAAATACTCACAGTCCTGGTAAGATTCAGGAATGATTGGATCGAAATCGGCAAGTACATTCAATTCAGTTACCAACGTATCCCGGCTGTTCATGTCGTTGTGATATTTTCCCGACCAAAAAAACGATTTCTCGCCTTTTTTTATCTGCAAGCCTTCCACGTCTATATGATGATTCTTAAAATCTTCGATGTCTTTTTCAGGAAAATCATCGCCTACTACAGCAACAATTTTTACATTTTCACAAAAGTAAGAAGCGGCTAAACTAGCGTATGTAGCGGCTCCGCCTACAATTTTATCAGTTTTTCCAAAGGGTGTTTCTATAGCATCGAACGCCACAGTTCCAATAATAACTAAGCTCATTAATTCGTATTAAAAAATTGAAAACAAATATTGCATTAATAATTTAAATTCCCGAATATTGCAGTCCCAAAACCGGATAACATTCCTGAGTAGCTCAGCCGGTTAGAGCATCTGACTGTTAATCAGAGGGTCGCTGGTTCGAGCCCAGCCTCAGGAGCAAATATCTTCATACAATAACCGGAGGAATTCAAGAAAAATTCCTGAGTAGCTCAGCCGGTTAGAGCATCTGACTGTTAATCAGAGGGTCGCTGGTTCGAGCCCAGCCTCAGGAGCAAAAAGCCGACGAAAGTTGGCTTTTTCTATTTAAGCCATTGTTTCGGCAAAAGGTTATCCTCATAAAGGAAGGGGATCGATCTTAGCAGCAAAGGCCGCTATCACGTCAGAAGCTTTTATAGCATTAGCTGCATAAAAACAACATCCAGCCATTTTTCAAATTTGTAACCAACTTCTTTAATACGTCCAACCTCTGTAAATCCAAATTTCTCGTGAAAAACGATACTTGCTTTATTTTCGGCGTCGATTCCGGCAATCATCGTGTGGTAATTCTGATTCCTGGCCTCGACGATTAATGCAGTCAACAGCTGTTTCCCTATTCCATTTCCATGAAAGTCTTTATGCACATATACCGAATGCTCAGCGCTAAACTGGTATCCAATCTTCGGCCGAAAGATTCCATAGCTGCAATAAGCCACTACACAACCGTCTCGTTCGTAAACCAGCACAGGGTAGCCTTCACTCTGTTTACCTTCAAACCATGATTCGATGAATCGTTTGTCTTTAATATCATAATCATATATAGCGGTTGAATGAAGTATGGCCTCGTTCATTATGTCTAATATCTCATCAAGATCACCAGGATTTGCGTTTCTTATGTTCATTTTTTGTACAGTATTGTGTTTATTTTATAATACATCTCACGCCACATTTCATCCTTTTTGTTCATCCCTGGCGTTTTTAACAGGTTGGCATAAATTTCGTTATATCCCCATAAAATTTTCGAGCCCATGCTTAATAATATCATGTTTATCGACAACTCTCCGTTAAATAACCAGTTAACAGAGACTCTGAATAAAAAGAATCAGTTATTTGAAACTGCAAATTTCTTTATTAACCCTATTGAAGCACTTGAATTTTTAGTGCAAAATCACAATCATATTAACGAGTTACCCGAAGCGATTGTAGCCGACGCAAACTTTCAGGAAATCGGATTTATAGAGTTTTCAAGAACGTTAAATAGCATTATTCCGATCTTAGCAAAAAAACCAATCTTATACATAAAAAACTTCGCCCTGAGCCAGAATGAGCGAGATGTTTTGAATGAATTTGAATTTGTAAAAGGATATTTTAACAAAACCATATCGTTAAATGAGCTAATGGAAATCTCGCAAAAAGATAACAGATTCTCTTCGGCGGTATAAGCGTAACGCAATTTTATAAAAAGCAAAAAGCCCGACTAATGATTATTAGCCGGGCTTTTATGTTGCAGAGATTAATTAATCCTGCTTTTTCTCTTCTTTTTTAGATCTGCCCTTTCCAGAAGGTTTTCCGGATATTTTGATTTCGCTGGTTTCTTTATCAAATCCAACTTCCATCGTATCTCCTTCTGTCATTTCGCCTTTTAAAATTTCCTCAGCGATCGGATCTTCCAGGTATTTTTGTATCGCACGTTTTAATGGGCGAGCTCCAAAGTTTGAATCATATCCTTTATCTGCAATGAAATCCTTCGCCTCGTCTGTAAGAACGATCTTATAACCCAGGCTATGAACGCGGTCAAACAACGATTTAAGTTCGATATCGATAATTTTAAATATCTCTTCTTTACCTAACGAGTTGAACACAATAACATCATCAATACGGTTTAAAAACTCGGGAGCGAAAGCACGTTTCAACGCGTTTTCTATCACGCTGCGGGAATGAGTTTCGGCCTGTAAGGCTTTCGCATTCGTAGTGAAACCTACGCCTTGTCCAAAATCTTTAAGCTGACGTGCTCCGATATTTGAAGTCATGATCACAATAGTGTTCCGGAAGTCGACTTTCCGGCCAAGGCTATCTGTTAATTGGCCTTCATCTAAAACCTGCAATAAAATATTGAATACATCCGGATGCGCTTTTTCGATCTCGTCGAGAAGTACTACCGAGTATGGCTTACGACGTACTTTCTCAGTTAATTGTCCGCCCTCCTCGTAACCTACATATCCCGGAGGCGCTCCAACTAAACGGGAAACCGCAAATTTCTCCATATACTCACTCATGTCGATCTGAATCAACGAATCTTCACTGTCGAACATAAAGCGCGCAAGTTCCTTTGCAAGTTCAGTTTTACCAACCCCGGTCGGGCCGAGGAAAATAAATGAACCGATTGGTTTTTTTGGATCTTTTAATCCGGCACGCGTACGCTGAATGGCTTTAGTGAGTTTCTTGATTGCATCATCCTGCCCGATAATCTTGTCTTTTATCGTATCAGTCATGGCAAGCAACTTCTGACTGTCTGTTTGTCCAACACGTTGAACCGGAATGCCAGTCATCATTGAAACTACTTCTGCAACATTATCTTCCGATACGGTATAACGTTTAGTTCGTGTTTCAGCTTCCCACTCTCCTTTAGCTTTCTCTAATTCTTCGAGTAAATGCTTTTCAGTATCGCGAAGTTTCGCAGCTTCTTCATATTTCTGGCTTCTTACAACTTTGTTCTTCTCAACTTTTATCTCTTCGATTTTTTGCTCGATATCGATTATGTTTTGAGGAACATGAATATTGGTCAGATGGACCCTTGATCCGGCTTCATCCAACGCATCAATTGCTTTGTCGGGCAAGAACCGATCTGTGATGTACCTTGAAGTTAGACTTACGCAAGCATTGATTGCTTCTTCTGTATAAGTGACTCCATGATGCTCTTCGTATTTTTCTTTAATGCGATTGAGTATCTCAACGGTTTCGTCAGGAGTAGCTGGTTCAACCATTACTTTTTGGAAACGACGATCTAAAGCTCCATCCTTCTCGATATACTGGCGATACTCATCAAGCGTCGTAGCTCCGATACATTGAATTTCTCCACGAGCTAAAGCCGGTTTAAACATATTGGATGCATCAAGAGATCCTGACGCGCCACCAGCACCAACGATAGTATGAATTTCGTCAATAAACAAAATAACGTCCGGCGATTTCTCCAGTTCGTTCATTACCGCTTTCATCCGTTCCTCAAACTGGCCACGGTATTTTGTACCGGCAACCAATGAGGCAAGGTCAAGCGTTACCACTCGTTTATTGAATAAAACCCGTGATACTTTCCGCTGAACGATCCT
The DNA here is from genome assembly GCF_009834875.1 of Hufsiella arboris. Taxonomy (GTDB): domain Bacteria; phylum Bacteroidota; class Bacteroidia; order Sphingobacteriales; family Sphingobacteriaceae; genus Hufsiella_A; species Hufsiella_A arboris. The sequence goes on from NZ_WVHT01000003.1 coordinate 269,174, forward strand.
CAAGGCTAATCCTTCGGCAATTGCCGATTTACCGACACCGGGTTCGCCGATCAGTATAGGGTTATTCTTTTTCCGGCGTGACAAGATCTGCGAAACACGCTCAATCTCTTTTTCCCGTCCGACAATCGGATCTAACCTTCCTTCTTCAGCTGCCTTTGTCAGATCTCTTCCGAAGTTATCTAAAACAGGTGTTTTCGATTTAATATCCGACACCTTTTTCGGCTGATTAAACGATTCTTCTTCCCTGAAATCCTCATCTCCAGCAGCCGATCCCGGAAGCTCATCTTTAAATGACTCCTTATTCTGCTCAACTTCTGCTTTGAAAATATCGTAGTTTACATTAAACTGCAATAAGATTTGAGAAGCAATGTTATCATCGTCTCTTAAAATTGACAATAGTAAATGTTCTGTTCCAATTACTTCACTTTTAAAGATTTTAGCCTCGAGATATGTAATTTTTAGAACTTTTTCCGCCTGCTTGGTAAGTGGAATGTTACCAAGGTTTACTGTTGTTCCTGATGCCCCGCGGACTGCATCCTCAACAGAACGGCGCAATTTTGATGTATCTACATCCAGGTTGCGTAATATTTTGATGGCCATTCCGTCACCTTCCCTGATGAGGCCAAGCAATAAATGCTCAGTACCGATATAGTCATGCCCCAACCGCAGCGCCTCCTCCCTACTGTATGAAATTACATCTTTAACGCGGGGTGAAAATTTTGCTTCCATATGATCCTTTCTTCGTCTTGAACGCCCTAATCTATTAATTTGTTTCTTCAAAAACCAGAGCTATAATTTGTAGAGTTATCAACAATTACGCCATTTAAGTTAAAAACCCTTATCAAAAGATGAAGTTAACAAAAATTACCGCAGCTTGACTAATTTAATCGATATTTGCCGGTCACATCTTTGTTAAAATGTCAGACGAAAAAATCATTTTTTCAATGGCTGGAGTAAATAAGATTTACCCGCCTCAAAAACAGGTTTTAAAAAACATATACCTATCATTTTTTTACGGCGCAAAAATCGGCGTAATAGGCTTAAACGGCTCTGGAAAGTCTTCTTTGTTGAAAATCATCGCCGGACTTGACAAATCCTACCAGGGAGAAGTTGTTTTTTCTCCGGGATATTCGGTGGGCTACCTGGCGCAGGAACCGCAGCTCGATCCTGAAAAAACTGTAAAGGAAATTGTGGAGGAAGGTGTGGCAGAAATCACATCTATATTAAAGGAATACGAGGAGATTAACGAAAGGTTCGGCCTGCCTGAAGTTTACGAAAATCCTGACGAGATGGATAAACTTTTGGCGCGCCAGGGCGAATTGCAGGATAAGATCGATGCGACGAACGCCTGGGAACTCGATTCCAAACTCGAACGTGCCATGGACGCACTTCGCTGCCCTGAGCCGGACACAAAAATCGCCACTTTGTCAGGGGGCGAAAGAAGACGAGTGGCATTATGTCGTTTGTTGTTAAGCGAGCCGGACGTTCTATTATTGGATGAACCAACAAACCACCTTGACGCCGAGAGTATCGACTGGCTTGAACAACACTTGAAACAATATAAAGGAACTGTTATTGCGGTAACACACGACAGATATTTTCTTGATAATGTAGCGGGCTGGATTTTAGAACTTGACCGTGGTGAAGGCATTCCATGGAAAGGAAATTACTCATCATGGCTTGATCAAAAATCAAAGCGCTTAGCACAGGAAGAAAAAACTGAAAGCAAACGTCAGAAAACGCTTGAACGGGAACTGGAATGGGTTCGAATGGCACCTAAAGCCCGCCATGCAAAATCCAAGGCACGTATTGCAAACTACGATAAACTGGCTTCGGAAGAAACAAAGGAAAGAGAAGAAAAACTGGAGCTTTTTATTCCGCCGGGACCACGTTTAGGAAACATCGTAATCGAGGCTCAAAATGTCACTAAGGCATATGGAGACAAGGTGCTTTTCGAAAACCTGAATTTTAGCTTGCCGCCAGCTGGGATCGTCGGAATCATAGGCCCTAACGGCGCCGGTAAAACTACGTTATTCCGCTTGATCACCGGCCAGGAACAGCCTGATGCCGGAACCTTCAGAGTTGGAGACACCGTTGCATTGGGTTATGTCGACCAAATGCATGATGATCTTGACCCGGAGAAATCCGTTTGGGAGAATATTACGGATGGTTTGGACAATATTATGCTTGGTAACAAATCATCAAATTCACGGGCGTATGTATCCAAATTCAATTTTAACGGCGCTGATCAGCAGAAAAAAGTGGGCGTACTATCCGGCGGTGAGCGCAACCGCGTTCATTTGGCAATTACATTGAAAAAAAGTTCAAATGTTCTATTGCTCGATGAGCCGACAAACGACATCGACGTGAATACATTACGCGCACTGGAAGAGGGCTTGGAAAACTTCGCCGGCTGCGCTGTGATCATATCCCACGACCGTTGGTTCCTTGACCGCATTTGCACTCACATCCTCGCGTTCGAAGGCGATTCGCAGGTTTATTTCTTTGAAGGGAATTACTCTGAATATGAAGAGAATCACAAAAAACGCGTTGGCGATTTGACCCCGAAAAGAATCAAATACAAAAAACTGGTTGGATAAGTCATTTCTGACTAAGATCAATCAAAGGGCTTCGTTTTCGAAGCCCTTATCATTTTTAGCCCATTTCAGCTAATACTTTCAGCAAAGCTCTCGATTCACGAAAATCAGATAGATAAAAACGAGCCGCTGAAATATTGCCTCCGATTCTTATAGTGTAGCTGCTTGCGGGCAACTCTTTGAAAATATCTTCATCGGTATGATCATCGCCCAGAGCAAGCATAAAATCGTACGCATCTTCGCTGATCCAATTAAGAGCAGCTCTTCCTTTGTTCACTTCTGCATTTTTAATTTCTATAATTTTATTCCCCGGAAGCATCTGTAGCCCTTTATCAGCTGCAAAAAGCCGCAGGCTGTTCATCAACTCATTGGCACGAAGCTCGCCCAGCTCCTTTTCAACTTTCCGATAATGCCAAACGAGCGAGTAACTTTTTTCCTCAATAAAGCTTCCGGGCGTACGATCGGTAAAAATTTCCAGAACGGGATAAAGGTCGCTTTTCCAAGAATCATACAATGTGGGCAGTTTCACCCAGGTTTCATAATTATATTTTTGCCATGCACCGTGTTCGGCGATCATGTCTATTTGTAAATGACCAAACCAATTTTCAAGCGTTTTATGATCCCGCCCGCTGATAAGAACCACTTTGTTTCTTACATCTGAAGCCAGGCCTGTTAAAATCGCATATAATTCGTCATCGGGCGCCGCCTTTTGTATGTCGGCATTAAATCCTACTAATGTACCGTCGTAATCAAGAAACAACGCCCTCGAAGAAGCCTGCCTATAGTCGGCGTTGAGTTGGTTGACGATATTTTTGCCCGCATATTTCGCCAGCATTGAAGCCTGGTTAGCTTTTACCTCGGTAAGTTTTTCGAAAAAGATTTTCACCCAATGTTTTACGTTGAACTTTGATGTAACGCCGCGCATTTGTTCCATTCGCCTCATTTGTTCATCCTCGGTCATTGTTATTGCCTGTTCAATCGCCCTGCTTACTTCACCAATATTATTAGGATTGACAATTATTGCGTCTACCAATTCCTTTGAAGCGCCGGCCATTTCGCTGAGAATTAGTACCCCTGTATTATTTACCCTGCTCGCTACATATTCTTTGCTCACCAGGTTCATACCATCGCGCATGGGCGTAACCAGGCAAACATCAGCGGTACTATACAGAGCAGAAAGCGTCTCAATATCGAACGATTGGTAAAAATATTGAATCGGATGCCATTGCATGGTCCTGCGCTTTGCGTTTATATTGCCAACAAGCTGGTCTATTTCATTTTTCAGATCGCGATACTGTTGCACGTTATCACGTGAAGGAACCACAATCATATAGAGGTTTATCTTTTCCGCGTACTCAGGATGAAGTTCAAGAAACAAATCAAACGCTTGCAAGCGCTGCACAATACCTTTTGAGTAATCAAGCCTGTCGATTGTAAGTATGATATGCGCATCATTGAATGTATGCTTTAATTCTGATGCTTTCTTAATCACGTCAGGCGACTGTACTAATTGATTAAACCGATCGAAATCCACACCTAATGGGAATACCTCGACGGTGACCTGCCGATTATTGACAGTAATAACATTCGCAGAATTTTGTACTGGTAAAATGTGGTTGCAGGAACTTATAAAGTGCCGGGCATCCTCAAACGTATGAAAACCGATCAGGTCGGAACCTATCATTCCTTCCAGCAACTGATCCCGCCATGGAATTAACCTGAAAACCTCATAAGATGGAAAAGGGATATGCTGAAAAAAACCAATGGTTGATTGAGGAAGTTGCCTCCTCACCATATCAGGAAGCAGTAAAAGCTGATAATCGTGGATCCAGATAGTATCCTCCGGTTCTGCAACTTCTAAAATGGCATCACAAAACTTCTGATTTACCTGGCGGTAACTTTCCCAATACTCCTCTTTATAGCGGGCATATGATGACGCATAATGAAATACCGGCCACAAAATTTCGTTACTGAAACCTTCATAAAACAGGTTAATCTCATCCTGGCTTAGATAAATGGGCTTTAAACTTAAATTTCGAAGTTTTTCTGTTATTTCCGGACGGGCATTATCCGGAAGTTCCATTCCCGGCCACCCGATCCATAAATTTTCGCCGGAAGTAAATATAGAATTTAGCGCTGTAGCAAGGCCGCCTTCGCTCGGCGTTAATTGATAATTGTCGCCGTCTGATGTTAGTTTAACTGGTAACCTGTTAGAAACAATGATCGTTTTCCCCATTCGGATTTAACAGGCAGTTTTAACATTTGTTAACCAAAAAAAATGAAAATAATTGTAACCTTATATTTTAATATCAGTTAAATACTAGGTAACTTACTATAGTTTAACCACTTAAATAACCTAAGAAATGACATCTGCCAAAACAGCCTCAATAAAGAAGTGGATCAGATTTATGGGATTTAAGCTTGCCAAGTCGCATCGTATCCTTAAAAAATCGACCAAAATAAATTATTACACGTTAGGAAACTTCGGTGTTTACGAAGAATTACCCCTGCAAAACGGGAGAGTAGATCATGACAAACCACATAAATTTATAACGTGGAATCCCTGGGGTGTCGATGTTGAAATCAATTCGGTAAGAGACCTTAGTGAGGCTTACCAGGATTCTGTTGCTTACAATCCGGAACTGTCCGTTATTTAACGTCGAATTTTATTTCCTTGAGTATATAGCTGTTTAATTCGTGGATGGGTTTTTGTAAAATTTTACCTACCTGAATATCCTTTTTTCTGCATATCTCTCTTAGTATATCCTGAAAATGGAAGGCTATAGAGCCCACAAAATGACAAACAAATTCTTTATAGCTCGAATAAGAAAGAATATGGGATTCAACAAAATCTGTCAACGCTTTTTTTAACAGCTTTATGATGTATGGGTGATCAATATTCGGTGTCAGAAACTTTGCAAATGACGCCAGGTAAAGATTAGCAGATGGCTTTTGATAGACATTGTGAATTGCCGTCTCTTTAGTTACTTTATATTCTTTTTCAAAAGCTTTTGAAAGATCGGCTGGCATGCGGCATTGCAAATAGTCGGTAACGAGTATTTTTCCAAGATATGTGCCGGAGCCTTCATCACCCAAAATGTAACCAAGGCCGTGTAGCCCTTGCTCAACAGTTTTCCCATTGAAAAAAGATATGTTTGATCCGGTTCCCAAAACACATGTAAACCCTTTATACGTTCCGCAGGTTGCATAGGCCGAACCGATTATGTCGCTATCGACGCTTATAAATGCGTTTTTCAACACTAATGATATGCCATTTGAAACGATTTCCCGCTTATCGGGATTAGAACAACCCGCGCCAAAGAAATAAACTTCAGTGATTTGGTCTATATAAGGCTGCAAGTCTTTACTCGCAAGCAGTGTTTTTGAAATTTCCTTTTCTGTTTTAAAGTAAGGATTTAAACCATCGGTTGTAAACTCGACAGGAGCTGATTTTGGGATAGTCAGGATCCAATCCGTTTTTGAAGAACCGCTGTCGGCAACTAAAATCATTCGGTTAAATTTCCTGTAACGTTTTGCTGGTTAGTGGTTTTCCTAAAAATTTGGTTACAAGTGTATTTTCCGCAGTTCGTTTTAAATCGTGAGGATCAAGTGAGGATGAAAGCATATAAATTTTAATTCCCTGCTCTGCAATCCCTGCTATTTTTTTAAGTTCTTTTAAAAACTCAAAGCCGTTCATCTCAGGCATCCGGATATCCAGGAAAATGACATCGGGAATATCTTTCCCTGTCTCCATGGATTTTTGCATATAGTCAATAGCGTTCTGCGGTGAATCCATTACGATGATCCTTTCTGCAAAATTATTATTCTCTAATATTTTCCTGCTAATCAGGTTGTCAATATAACTATCGTCAACGAGCAGAACAGTCGAGTTCTTATAAAACGCCATAACTCACAAAATTAGCATAAATTACAAATTGTCAAATAGTAATTTAATCAAGTTCAAGCGTGCCGGATATTTGTTTAAGCGAAACCTCAGCAAGTTTTGCTTGGTATTGAGCATTTGTGAATCTTACCCTGGCATCAACATAATTTCGTTGCGCTTCTCTGAATTCAAGGGGTGTGATGCTTCCTAACCTGAATTTAGTTACTGTAATATCAAGGTTTTGCTGAGCAATTTGCTGATTGTGCTCTTCTAACTTTACCAGTTCAATATTTGTTAAATACGTTTGATAGGCTGTTGTAAGCTGAGCCTTGATTGACTCGTTGAGCTTGTTGTATTCAAGTTTGGCGTTATCAATCAGGATGGCAGCGTTCCGCTCGTTCTTATGTTGCAAAAAACCATTAAAAATATTAATGGAAGCTGTCACACCATAAGTAAAACCCTGCCCCTGCGAGCTTCTGGCAAATCCTAATTCAGACGTATTTTTTTGATAATTGTAGCCGGTATTTAAACCGATTACCGGATACCTGTCTGCCTTTACCTCTTTAAGACTGTATTCGGCGATTCGTTGATTGACCAAAGCTGCCTGCAAGTCCGGGTTTAGTTTCTCAGCCTGCTCCTGTAATGGTTCATAACTTAGGCCAGTATTTACCATTATGGTGTCAATTACTTTAAAATCTGTTACAGCGTTGCGCGCAATAATTTGATTGAGCTGGACTTTTATGTTTTTGATCTGTTCTACCTGACGCAACAGATTAGTGGTATCTGTGTTCAAGTCAACTGATGCATTTAACACCTCAAGCTTCGCAGCCCTCCCAATTTTGTAGCGATTTAAGGCGATGTTATAGCGTAATTGGGAAAGCTCGAGTGCTGATTGCACTGATTTCAAGGTTTGCTGAAGACCGGCAAGCGCATAGTACGAATTAATAACGTTTGTAAGAGTAGCCAGCACCGTTGATTTCAGATTGGCTTCGCCCAAATTGCGAAGTTCTTTCAACCGATTATAAGTTGCAAACATTCCAAAACCGTCAAAGACGGTCCAGTTTAGGTTTGCGCCATAGTTCAGATTTGTATTTTTTGCACCGTTGCGATCTACTACCTGCCCTGTCGACTGGGTTTGCTTGGTATTCGTAACAGTGGCATTATCACCAAAAGTACCAGTGACGTATGGAAATACGCCAGCATTGGCTAATGTGGCATCGTTTTTATTTATCTGTAGATTATTTTTATACAGCTTAATATCGTAGTTATTTTCCAACGCTATTTTGATGGCTTCTTCCAGCGTTAAAACTTCCTGTGCTTTCGAAAAACTAATGCAGAAAATAATTAAGAGTGTCGTAAAACTTACGGCTTTAAATTTCATTTTTTCAGGCTTAAATTTTAGCAACCTCCGGCTCGAGTTCATGCGTCTCTAACTTTTTCGCTTCTTCAAGACGACCGCCTTTTACATGTTCTCGAGACCACATTGAATAAATCGCCGGAATGATAAATAAGGTTAAAATAAGTGAGAACGATGTTCCGCCAACAATAACAATACCCATTCCCATACGGCTTTTGGCCGCTGCTCCCAATGCGAGTGCAATAGGCAAAGCGCCCAGCACGATAGCCAGACTAGTCATTAAAATCGGCCGCAGGCGCGACTCGGCGGCGAGAATGATAGCCTCCATTTTGGGCTTGCCTTCTTCCTTCAGCTGATTGGCAAACTCAACGATCAGGATACCATTTTTTGTCACCAGCCCGATAAGCATTACAGTACCGATCTGGCTGAAAATATTCCATGTCTGACCAAAAAGCCATAAAGAAAGCATTGCTCCGGCAACAGCAAGCGGAACAGTGATAATGATGATCAACGGATCAATAAAACTCTCAAATTGTGCAGCAAGAATAAGATAAACCAATAACAACGCCAGTCCAAATGCAAACAAGGTGTTCGATCCGCTTTCTTTGAAGTCACGGGACTCACCTGCAAGATCCGTTGAAAAACTCTTATCGAGAACTTTTGCTGCAATACGGTCCATTGCTTCGATTCCATCACCAATGGTTTTTCCCGGAGCCAGGCCGGCAGAAACAGTAGCTGACATAAAACGGTTATTATGGAATAATTGTGGCGGACTGCTTTGCTCGTTCATCTCAACCAGGTTGTCTAATTGGATAAGACGGCCGCTGTCGCTGCGTACGAACGTTGAGCTTAGATCCATAGGTTCTGCACGATCACGTTTGTCATATTGTCCGATAACCTGGTATTGCCTGCCATTCATTAAGAAGTAAGCAAAACGCTGTCCGCTGAGTGCAAGTTGAAGTGTTTGAGCAACATCAAGCACTGAAACACCGAGGCTTCTGGCCTTATCCCGGTCAATAGTTACATCGATTTCCGGCTTATTGAATTTCAGATTTACATCCGAAACAGAAAATGTCGGATCATCCGCTACAGCGTCCATGAACTGCGGCAATTTCTCCCGAAGCTTTTCAAAGTTCGGCGCCTGGATAGTGTATTGAACCGGCAAACCACCGCGTTTATTTACAGCAATGGTTGGTTGCTCGGTGAACAATATTTTGGCTTCAGAATATTTCTTAGTAAGCTTGGTGAGCTTCGTGGCAACTTCCTTTTGCGAGTGTTTCCTATCTTCCGGATCCTTAAGCGTCAAGATCAAACGACCGGTATTTACAGATCCTGTACCACCAAATCCTGGTGAAGTAATTACAAGATTCACTTTCTTTTCAGGAACCGAGTCATTCACCAGGCGGGTCATCTCGTCCATAAACTCATTGGTATATTCGTATGAAGTTCCTTCTGGTAATGTAACTGTTCCTCGAATGCTACTGCGATCGTCATAAGGTGCCGTTTCTTTCTGTAGTGTTACCCAAAATAATGCGATCAGGCCAAAACAAACAGCGACAATCGGCCAGCTGAGCCATTTTTTCTTCATGAATGAATTAAGCGCATTTGCATAACCGCTGGTCATTTTTTCGAAATATGGCTCCGTCATTTCATAAAATTTGGACCTTTTGTGTGTCCCGCCTTTCATAAGGTAGGCGTTCAGCATAGGGGTTAGCGTTAATGACACAAATGCAGATATTAACACCGCCGATGCAATAACGACACCGAATTCACGAAACAGCCTTCCGACAAATCCTTCTAGGAAGATCACTGGCAAAAAAACTGCGGCAAGTGTTATCGAAATCGATACGACTGCGAAAAATATCTCATTCGAACCTTTAATGGCAGCCTCAATCGGCGACATGCCTTCTTCTACCTTTTTGAAAATATTTTCGGTTACCACGATACCGTCGTCCACCACTAATCCGGTTGCAAGTACAATGGCCAATAACGTCAAAACATTTACCGAAAACCCAAAAATGTACATAACAAAAAAGGTTGCTATCAGCGAAACGGGAATATCAATCAGCGGCCTGAAGGCTATTCCCCAGTCACGGAAGAAAAGATAGATGATCAGAATTACAAGAATCAGTGCGGCTATAATTGTTTCAGCAACTTCGGTAACAGATTTCTTAATAAAAACGGTATTATCTGAAGCCGTGTTAAGAATAATGTCTTTAGGCAGCTCGTTTTTCAGCTGTGCGACACGGTCGAGCACCGCTTTTGAAATATCGAGATAATTAGTTCCCGGTTGCGGCACAACCGCCAAACCAACCATAGGTTTACCCGATTCGGTCATCTGCGTTTCAACGTTTTCCGGGCCGAATTCAGCGCGGCCAACATCGCTGAGGCGAATGATATTGCTCCCATCTGTTTTTATGATCAGTCTTTCAAATTGATCTTCGGTAGCCAGATTTCCCAAGGTTTTTACCGTAAGCTCCGTGTTTTTTCCTGTCACTTTCCCTGACGGCAGCTCAACATTTTCGCGGTTTAATGCATCGCGGACATCCTGAGTTGTCAGCCCTAGCGCGGTTAGTTTAGTAGGATCGATCCACAAACGCATTGCATATCGCTTCTGCCCATAGATCATTACGCTGCTTACCCCGGATATTGTCTGTAATCGTTGAGCGATCACATTTTCTGCATAGTCGCTCAGATCAAGAATATTCCGCGTTTGGCTTTGTGCCGTTAAAATAACTATCGGATCAGAATCGGCATCGGCCTTAGAAACTACAGGCGGTGCATCGATATCTTGTGGAAGGCTTCGCTGAGCTTGCGATACTTTGTCGCGTACATCATTGGCCGCTTCTTCAAGGTTTTTGCTCAGGTCAAATTCAATCGTGATATTGCTTGAACCAAGGTTACTCGAAGACGATATATTTTTTATCCCGTCGATCGAATTAATTGACTTTTCGAGAGGCTCGGTTATCTGGGACTCAATAATATCCGGGTTCGCCCCTGAATAATTCGTACGAACAGAAACAATCGGCGGATCGATAGAAGGGAATTCACGAATACCCAGAAACGTAAAGCCGATGATCCCGAACAGGATCAGAATCAGGTTCAGTACAATCGTAAGAACCGGTCTTTTAACACTTGTGGTTGATAAACTCATTGCTTAGTATTTTGTATCAACACCTGTTAGTGGCCTTTTACTTTAACTTTTACCGGAGCCTTATCTTTTAAGCCCATCAATCCCGTGGTTATAACGGTGTCACCTGGCTTAAGACCGGAATTTACGAGAACGTCGCTATCGGTGCGGACAGTTGTTTCAATCATTACCTGTTTTGCTTCTCCATTGTTTGATATAAACACCTGTTTACCATTTAGAACCGGAATAACGGCTTGGGTAGGAACAAGCAAAGCATTCTCAATAGTAGCAAGCGGCAGCTCAACTTTTGCAAACGAACCGGGAAGCAGATCGCCGCCGGGATTAGGGGCTTTTGCTTTTAACTGAAGTGTACGGGTATTGGCGTCAATAATTGGCTCGAGGGCATAAATTATTGCCTTATAGTGTTTTTGCGATCCGGAGATTGTAAACGTCAATTGTGTATTTACTTTCAGGCGATCTGAGTATTTCTCGGGAACAGCAAATTGTATTTTGACTGGGTCGATGCTTACCAGGTTTGCAACGGCTGTAGCCGGCGTGAGATACTCACCAACGGAGATTGCTCTTAATCCTATTTTTCCGCTAAAAGGCGCCCGGACAATAGTTTTTGCCAATTGTGCCTGTATTAGCTGTGTCTGAGCTTTCAATGCTTTTAAATCTGCCAGCGAGGTGTCGTATTCTTCCTGGCTGATCGCTTCTTTTTCCAGCAGCAATTTTGCTCTGTGTTCCGTCTCGCCGGCCAGATTCTGTTTAGTAAAAGCCTGCGACAGTTGCGCTCTCAGTTCCGAATCATCTATCCGCAAAAGTGGCTGCCCTTTTGTTACATTACTTCCTTCCTGGAAATTGATCGCACGAACAAGGCCCGAAATCTCAGAGCGTATCTGCACCTGTTCATTGGCTTCGATACTTCCTGAAACCGATATAGTGTTAGAAAATCGCTGTGGTTTTATAACGACGCCAGACACCATTGTGGCCGGTGCGGAGCCTTTTCCTGGTCCGGCGCCTGCTCCAGGCCCGCGGCCCTGCTGCTCCTTACTTTTTTTATTTTCAATGATCCTGTAAGCAACAAGTCCACCGAATGCAATAATGATTATAGCGTAAACAATATGTTTTGTCTTCATAAACTAATGCCGAAGCTTTATAAATTTTGTGATAACGGTTTATAGCTAAACTATTAAACCCAAATCTATTCCGAAGTTTTTTAATAACAGTGTTGTATCAACTATTTTACCGACGTTAAAAGATGCAAAACTGTCGTATAATTGATAGGTAACATTATTTTTGCCGCACAAAACGATCGGATGCTGAACAAAATTAAATTGATATTAATCCTGACAATTATGTCCGAAATGGTTAATGCCCAACAAAAAATAAATTTCAATATTTCATTTACCGAACCTCAGGCTCATTATGTGGGCGTTAATATGAAGGTGAGCGGCTATAAGAAAGAGTATGTGGATGTCAGAATGCCGGTATGGACTCCTGGTTCGTACCTCGTACGGGAATTTGCTAAAAACGTGGAAGAGGTTGCAGCGACGTCAGGCTCCAAAAAGCTTGATGTTAGAAAGTTAAACAAAAACACCTGGCGTGTCTATTCAAAAAACGCCGATTTCGATTTCAACTATCGCGTATATTGTTTCGAAATTTCTGTCAGAACCAGTTTTGTAGATGATTCTCATGCGTTCCTGTCATCAACCGGAATTTTTATGAATATCGACAATCAAATCCGTCAGCCGGTAACGGTGCATGTAGCACCATTCAAAGGATGGGAAAAAATATCCACCGGACTGGAACTGGTAAGAGGAAAACAGAATACATACTACGCTCCTGATTTTGACATTCTATATGATTCTCCTTTCGAAATTGGCAATCAGGACATTTTTCATTTCACGGCGTCGGGAGTGGATCATGAAGTAGCGATGTATGGAGGTGGCAATTACGACAAAACGAATTTGCAACGCGATATGGCAAAAATCGTCGAACAGGAAACTGCCATCTACGGCGAAAATCCAAATAAGCATTACACATTCATTGTACACAATTACAATGTTGGAAGCGGTGGATTAGAACATCTTAACTCAACCGTATTGGGTGCTTCCCGGAATGCTTATGCCACGGAAGCTGGATATTTGAATTTTCTTCGTCTGTCAGCACATGAATATTTCCACCTTTGGAACGTTAAAAGATTGCGTCCGAAGGCTTTGGGTCCGTTTGATTATAACAATGAAAATTATACCACCAATTTATGGATCGCTGAAGGTTTTACAGCCTATTACGATAAGTTGATGGTTCACCGGGCCGGCCTGCAGTCAAGCGAGGGCTATTTATCAGCTTTGGCAACCGACATTAGCACATTGGAAAATCAGCCTGGCAAAGATATTCAGCCGCTAAGCGAGTCAAGCTTTGATGCGTGGATAAAACTTTACAGGCCAAATGAAAACACCAAAAATTCCTCAATTTCCTATTATAATAAAGGTGCAATGATTGCCTTTTTGCTTGACCTTGCAATTATAAACTCGACAAACGCATCAAAAAAACTCGACAATGTTATGCACGATGCGTATCATGAGTTCTACAAAAAGTTAAACAGAGGTTACACAGACCAGGAATTTAAAGCAATCCTTGAAAAAACTGCCGGAATTTCATTTGGTGAATTTTACAAAGATTATATCAACGGCCTGAAACCGCTCGACTATAATAAATATTTAGGTTACGCCGGTTTTACTCTTGAAAACACTGCCGTTAAAAACGAACCGTATCTTGGCATTGAAACTACAAAAAGAAACGACAGGCTTGTCGTTAGCAACGTTTGGCGCGGCACCGGAGCCTGGGATGGCGGCCTAAATGTGAACGATGAAATTGTCGCGGTAGATGATGTGCATATCAGCGCTGACGATCTCGCCAAAATAATTGCAGGCAAACAAGTGGGTGATAAAATAAGTGTCCAGGTTTTACGGGATGGTTTGTTAAAAGACCTATCCGTGGTACTAAAGGAGAATCCGCTTGCAAGATTTAAAATAAGTCCTGTCGCTAATCCCTCAGTAAAACAGCTGGCGGTAAGAAAGAAATGGCTGGAATAAAAAAGGGGGCGAAAAAGTTCGCCCCCTTTTTTATTCCTTAAAACGTAAATCTTACAGCAAGTCCAATATCGCTTGCCGTGACGTTAGCATCCGGCGATAGTTCCAGCCTTGGCCGCCAATCAAGCGCGAGATTAATCGGAGCTCCTCCAAATTTATAATCAAGCCCCGCCACGCCATCGATGCTAAAAAATAAGCCGGAATCATCCTGGTATTTTTGCGAACCGATACTTGCTCCAAATCCATAATACCAACGTAATCCCGGCACATCTTCAATTGGAGCATGGATCTGGTAAAGTCCGGTTAACCTTACATCTTTATACCCGTTATGCGTTCTGAAACTAAGGTTAAAATCAAGCGCGTCGTCGGCATTCAGAAACGTTTTAAAGTTAACGCCGGTGTAAGTTCCAAGGCGGACTCCTATCGCGTTTTTATAATCCTGTGCTTTCAGATTCAATGAAAAAAAGCATAAAAAGAATAGAACTAAGGCAGGTAAACATTTTCTTGTCATGTGTATTTTTAATTAGAGCGTGCGAAAATAACAGAATAAACTTTATCCGGCATGTTTATCGCCGACCGGATTTACTATGTATGCATAATTAATCCGAAATTTATTTCGTTATTTAGGTACTAAACGATAACATTGTTCAAGTGTTATTCCACTAGCCAATTTTTATTATCATGAGTAGTGTAACGAGGGTTTTTGATTTACTGGATCATTCCCGGCAAAAATTCAATAAAGAGGATATTGTTTGTTGGAAAGACAAAAACGTTTGGTTCAAGTATACAACGGCAGACTTTATTTCGGTAGTTGACCAGATAAGTCGCGGCCTTATAGCATTAGGAATCAAGAAAAACGAAAAAGTAGGTGTCATGTCTGGAAACCGGCCCGAATGGAATATCTGCGATTTCGCAATTATGCAGATCGGCGCCACGCAGGTTCCTATGTATCCAACTTTATCAAATACCGACATCAAGTTTATTTTAAACGATGCCGGAGTAAAGATCGTTTTTGCGTCCAACAAAGAACTGGCAGATAAAATAGCGCCTGTATGTTCAGAGACCAGCGTCAAAATTTTCACATTCGACACTGTCGAAGGTTATGCCAACTATTCTGAGGTAATCGAACTTGGTAAAAACCATGAGTCGACTAACCTCCAGACATTTCGTGATAACGTCACACCGGATGATCTGTTGACTCTTATTTACACTTCTGGAACTACCGGAACGCCGAAAGGTGTTATGTTAACGCACAATAACCTGGTAAGTAACTTCACAATTTGTTCTAAATTATTTCCGGAAGGATATAACAAAGCGTTAAGCTTTCTGCCCCTGTCGCATATTTTTGAGCGGATGGTGGTCTATATGTATTTCTACCTGGGCATTTCTGTTTATTACGCCGAAAGTACGGATACCATCGTAGCCGATATGAATGAAGTAAATCCGCACGGTTTTACAACGGTTCCGAGACTTCTTGAAAAAGTTTATGATAAAATTGTTGCGAAAGGCAATGAACAAACCGGAATTAAACGGAAGATATTTTTCTGGGCACTGAAGCTGGGCCTCAATTATGAGTTTGACGGTAAAAACGGCTGGTGGTATGAGTTACAGCTATCGCTTGCTAATAAACTCGTTTTCACGAAATGGCGGGAAGCTCTCGGAGGAAATATTAAAGCTATTATTTCCGGCGGAGCAGCACTTCAGCCAAGGTTAGCAAGGGTTTTCTGGGCGGCAAAGATTCCGATATTGGAAGGATACGGATTAACGGAAACTTCACCTGTAATCGCTGTGAATGGATTCGGAGCGACGAAGTTTGGAACGGTTGGCAAGCCTATAAATAATGTAGAGGTTAAGATCGCGGAAGATGGGGAAATCATGTTTAAAGGTCCTAATCTGATGAAAGGCTATTACAACCGCCCCGATCTGACTGCAGATATATTTGACCAGGATGGATTTTATCACACCGGTGATATTGGCGAACTGAGTGCTGACGGTTATTTGTGCATCACCGACAGAAAAAAGGAAATGTTTAAAACAGCTGGCGGGAAATATATCGCTCCGCAAATGCTGGAAAATAAATATAAAGAGTGCCCTCTCATTGAGCAAGTGATGGTTGTTGGTGAAAACAGGCGTTTTCCCTCGGCATTAATAGTTCCGTCTTTCGAAGCGCTTTCCAAATGGTGCGAGTTACACGGATTCGCCTTTTCATCCAAGGAAGAAATGATCAAAGATTCGCATGTAATTGAAAAGTATCAGCAGGAAATCAATAAATACAACCAGGGCTTCGGTCACTGGGAACAAGTGAAAAAATTTGCTTTACTTCCTAAAGAATGGAGTATCGAAAGTGGCGAAATGACGCCGAAGCTTAGTTTTAAGCGAAAAGTAATTCTCGAAAAAAATAAAGATATTGTGGACCAAATTTATAATGATCCACGTCATGTCGAGGTACCTTAACCGTTTTACACTTCTTGCTTTTGTTGTAGTTCTGTCGTCCTGCGTTGGCGGCCAGCTTGGAAAAGTTACCAGCCAGCCGGAAAAAGGAATGGTCGTTTCGGCTTATCCTGATGCTTCTAAAGTTGGACTGGAAATTCTGAAAAAAGGCGGCAACGCAGTTGACGCCGCAGTAGCTGTCCAGTTTGCTTTAGCCGTTGTTTACCCAAACGCCGGGAATATTGGCGGTGGCGGTTTTATGGTTTACCGGTCGGCCAAAGGTGAAATTGCTGCACTTGATTTCCGTGAAAAAGCACCGGGCTTGGCATCAAGGGACATGTTCCTCGATTCAGCCGGCAATCCCATCAAAGATAAAAGTTTGTTTGGCCACCTGGCATGCGGCGTTCCCGGATCGGTTGCCGGCATGGCCGAAGCGCATAGAAAATTCGGTCGCTTAAGCTGGCAGCAAGTGCTGGAACCGGCGATCAGCCTGGCAGAAAATGGCTTTATTATCACAGAAAAGGAAGCCGACGACCTAAACAGGCATTCGCAGGAATTTGCGAAATATAATCCCGCAGGAACGGTATTCGTCAGTAATGGCGGATGGAAGCAAGGCGACAGGCTGGTACAGAAAGATCTTGCCGAAACGCTTAAAAGAATAGGCGAGCTCGGTGCCGCTGGCTTTTATGAAGGCGAAACGGCTGACAAAATCGTGGCCGAAATGCAGCACGGCGGTGGCCTGATATCAAAGGAAGATTTAAAAAATTACCATGCAGTCTGGCGGACACCGATCACAGGAATTTATAAAGGTTATAAAATCATCACGATGCCGCCGACATCCAGCGGTGGAATTGCCTTATTGCAGTTACTTCATTCGGTCGAAAATTACCCGGTGGCGAGATACGGTTTTAACAGCGATTCAACAATTCAGCTGCTAACCGAAGCAGAACGCCGCGTATACGCCGACCGTGCTACATATTTAGGCGACCCCGACTTCTTCAAAGTTCCGCAAAGGGAATTGCTTGAACACGGCTACTCCGTTGCCAGGATGAAGTCGATGAGCTTTAGCAAGGCGACGCCAAGTTCTGAGATCAAGGCCGGCGATATAACCGTCAAGGAAAGCAATCAAACCACTCACTTTTCCATTGTTGATCAATACGGCAACGCAGTTTCGATCACGACCACATTAAACGGTTCGTTCGGGTCGAAGGTTGTCGTTCAGGGTGCTGGCTTTTTCCTTAATAACGAGATGGATGATTTTTCTGTTAAGCCGGGAAGCCCGAATATGTACGGCCTGGTTGGTGGCGAAGCGAATGCGATCGCTCCCGGCAAACGGATGCTTAGTTCGATGACGCCAACCATCATCGAGAAAGACGGTAAACTGTTTATGGTTGTCGGCACTCCCGGCGGTTCAACTATCATGACATCCGTATTTCAAACGATATTAAATGTTATCGAATTCAACAAAAGCATGCAGGCCGCAGTTTCTGCTAAACGCGTACATCATCAGTGGCTGCCCGACACTATTTATTCGGAAACCGGAGCTTTGGATAGTTTGACTAAGATCAAACTGCAGCAAAAAGGATACCCGATAAAAGAATGGGGCGCCAGCGGCCGGGTCGATGCGATATTAAAAACCAAGTGGGGTTATTATCAGGGAGGCGCGGATCCTAGAGGAGATGATACAGCGATGGGATGGTAAAATATCTAAAGTTCGGTTATTCCGAACACCTGTCCGTTCGATTTAAACCGGATGGAAGCGGCATCCTTTTTTTGCGGGGAGAATCGGTGAGATGGCTAAAAAAAGATATAGCGGACAGCCGGACCACAGGGGCCATTTGTACAAACTTTCATTTCCAAAATCCTGGATCTTGCCGTTTAATTATCCTGGCTTCTTTGGCAACATATTAAACTGGTTCCCAGGAAATCCTACTGTTATCAAAATGAGATAATCTTTTTTAAATTTGAATATGACTTCTACACAAATAAAAACTGAAATACAAAAGGTTTTGGATGAAGTTCCTGAAAACGCTTTACAGGACGTTTTAGACTTTCTGAAAGACTTACAATCGTCGTCATCTGAAAAAATTAAGCTGACAAACAATGTGCGCCAAATTTTAGCTGAGGACAGAGTGCTTCTGGAAAAACTAGCTCGATGATAGACGTTAAAACAGCGTTAAATATTCATAACATTCTTATCGATAAATTTGGCGGAAGTAGAGGAATCAGAGATCTCCCTGGTTTGGAAGCTGCGCTGGCAAGACCATTTATAACGTTTGACCAGATTGAACTTTACAAAACACCTTAAACCAAGGCAGCAGCCATTTTCGAAAGCGTTATCATAAATCATCCTTTTATCGACGGCAACAAAAGGACCGCATATGTACTGATGCGTTTAATTTTATTGGAGCAGGGACTAGATATATCAGCATCTCAAGACGAAAAGTACGAAATGGTAATAAATGCAAGTAAAGGAAAAATAAGAATTGAAGAAATATCTCAATGGATAACTGATAATTTGAAAAAATAAATATCTGAGTTTCATTAACGCCAGCTTTTCAAAATGGAAATTAACAAAACTGATATTGAAGCGATAGAAGCACGCCTTGTGGAAGGAATAAAAGCCGGCGATGTCGGATTTCTTGATAAATTGCTACACGACGATCTGCTTTGCATCACACCAAACGGCAAAACGATTACAAAAGCGATGGATCTCGCATCACACAAATCGCGGGAGATGATCGTTGATAAGCTTACTCATAACATAGAAAACATTAGTATCATCGGCGACACGGCTGTAGCTACCGTAATTTACGATGCAGCCGGCGTCATGCTGGGCGAACCGATCTCCGGAAAATTTAAGTACATCCGCGTTTGGAAACTAGTTGATGATGGCCTGAAAGTTATTGCCGCCAGTTGTTGCCAGATTGATTAGAGTATAAAATCCTTGTTAGCCTGGGCGGTGTCGAAGGAGGTGATTGCGTTTGATTAAAATTAGGAGGCAACATTTAGACAAAACATTGCCACCAGTATTGGCAGGCAACTTCTCCGCCAATACTTAAAGTAGGTCTGACTTTGAGTTAAAGTGCCGGTGACTTTAAGTTAAAGTAATGGCGATTATTGATTGATTTGAATCGGTTATGTTCCGGCATGTAACATAGGCATATCGATGTGAAAACAAAACGAGATCTCCCGATCCCATACAATTACAACAAAGAACTTGGCTAGGCGAAATATCCCCTAATGATACTTACACAAATAAGCCACCGGTTTTTCAGCCCTCACTTTAAACCTAGAGTTTTCCGCAACCTCAAACTTCTCTCCATCTTTAAACGATTCCCAAACCGTTTCTTTATCCAGCTGAGCGTGTAATTCTCCCTGTACAACGATCATGGTTTCCGCTGCCGTTGTATTAAATTCAAATTCGCCGGGTGCTATTACACCTACAGATGATTTTCCTTCATTTGAATCGAAGCCAAGTGACTTTACTGCGCCGTCGAAATATTCGTTTATTTTGATCATATCCTGTAAATATAAATTAGCTCACCATTGTTTCAGTTTTTTGATATATGCGCTGAGTTCGTTGGCGATCATTGCATGTTCTGCGAGATCCGGGTGATCATCGCATCCATTATGATATCGCTTTTTAAAAAAATAAGAACTTACATTCTGGTCGCCGGACGCATGAACGGATTTGGTAATTCCCGCAATCATATTCTCCATGAAACTCCTCAATTTTTGATCAGCCATAGGGCTCGTTATACAAACAACAGATGTCGCAGGGTATTGGGCCCGAACCTGCTTTATAAAGGAAACATAGGCATTACAAAACATCGCTGAATCCTGAATACCGTCGTTCTGGCCAAGACAAATCGTTAATACGTCCGGCTGGTAGCGTTTAAAATCCCATTGCAATGAATCTTTATAGAAAATTACTTTGTCAAAAAGCTGCGGCATGGTAGTTTTAATGTTGCAGCAGCTATGCGTCAGCCCGATTCCCGAGTAAGAAGTCAGCATCCATTGAGCATTCAAAGCCCTTGCCGTCGTCGGCCCGTAACTCATGTAAGCGTTATGCTGATCTTCCCATACACCTTTTCCGCATGGAATTTCAGATTGATCACTTCCGGTTCCGCAGGTGATCGAATTTCCGATGAATTCTATTCTGCGGATTGGCCCGGGCGGAGATTTAAGAAGCTTTTCAGCTTTAACTCCCAAAAATTCGAGGTAGCCGATGCTTGACTCTGTGTTTTTACAAACAGTAATAAAATGCTTGCCACTGCTTAAATTCGGTATTGTGAAGATATTTTCTTTTTCCTTCAGCTGAATCCGGTACGCCTTTTTATCGTCAACGGCTATTTCCAAGTAACTATGTTTAGTGCCGTACAATACTTCATCATTTAGCAGCACATCACATCGCTGACCTTCAATCGAAAACTGAACATAAACACCCGGCGCCCAAAAACGAGGCTTCATTTTATCGGTAAAATCGACCCGGCCGGTGTAGGTGATCAACGGATTATCAGCACGGTAAAAGTTAATCACATTTTGTTTTGCACGTGTGATTGTAGGCAGTGTAAGCAGTAAACAGACGGAGATAATTACTAATCTTGAGATTTTCATTCAACAGTTATAAAAGAAGGTATTCGCTAAAAATAAAAACTTTTCAGACTAAAAATAAGTGAGCTTACTTGATGTGTCCTACTAAGGGAATAAGCAAAAATTACAAAGCGAAATATTGCACGATAGTTATGTTTTGAAGCGGGCGCAATAGAGTATTTATTTGAAAACCAACGTTCACTTCTTCTTTCATTTTCAGCCCCGCCATACGGTACAAGTCCTCACCCTAAATACACATTACTACCGCTTCGTTGCGGGCTTTTCCCTTTTGTCGGGTTTATTACCGAACGGTTAGCATTTCATCGGAATACAGGCCTGTGCCTTAAGATACTTCGGATTACTTTGGCAAAGTACCTGCCGATTAGCAGCTACCTTTTGCCAAAAGCACTGTCCAAAAAAAATGAAATATGAAATACCGTCTGCTCGGTTATAAACCCGGGCGACGCGGATACCGGCCAGGTGTTTAAGGCCTCGTGTAGTATGTGCAAAGCACGGGACTGACATTAATTTTAAAGATTGCCTTGCTTTTCAAATTGTCGTAAATACGCTTTTACTCCGCGAAATATTAAAGATTAGTTTATCAAATCATCACAGCCCTAATCTAGCAAAGGATAAATTTTACGTTCTGTCAATGCATATAAATATTTTTTGCTTTCTACAAATCCATTATATAAATTTGTTATGCTTGCATAGTAAATGAAACCAGAAGAAACCGTAGATTATTTTTTAAAAATAACGTGGCAAAGTATCGCCAATAAGTACAACCAGATCGCATCACAATTTGAAATCACCCAGTCGCTGGGTTACATGCTGATTAATATTCATGAAAATGGAACAGCTGTTTCGCAAATCGCCAATCTGCTTGGAGTAAAAACCACCAGTTTATCCCGCATGCTTAACAACATGGAGGATATGGGACTTATTTACCGCCAGGGTGATGAAAACGATAAGCGATCGGTGCTGATCTTTTTAACCGATTATGGTAAAGAAAAAAGACAGATCGCGAAAGATGTTGTACGGAAATTCAATGAATATCTGAATAAACATATTAGTGAAAATGAGCGTATTCAATTGACAGAAACTCTACTGAAAATAAATCAATTAACTCAAGATTATAAATCAAAATAATGAACAGATCGATCAAAAAAGTAGCAGTACTTGGTTCCGGAATTATGGGATCACGTATCGCGTGCCACTTTGCCAATATTGGCGTGGAGGTGCTGCTGCTCGATATTGTGCCGAGAGAACTTTCTGCCGAGGAGCAGGCAAAGGGATTGAGTTTGGAAAATCCGGCGGTGCGCAACAGGATTGTAAATACGTCTTTGCAAACCGCCATTAAGTCTAATCCATCGCCAGTATACACTAAATCCGTCGTCAATAAAATAACAACCGGAAATTTCGACGACAACATGAAAGATATCGCCGGAGTTGACTGGGTGATTGAAGTTGTGGTTGAAAACCTGGATATTAAAAAGAAGGTTTACGAACAAATTGAGAAGTTCCGCAAGCCGGGAACTCTTATCACTTCTAATACTTCCGGTATTCCGATCCATCTTTTGGATGAAGGCAGAAGTGAAGATTTTAAAGCGTATTTCTGTGGAACGCACTTTTTCAATCCACCGCGTTATCTGAAGTTGCTGGAAATTATTCCAACACCAAACACAAAGCCGGATATCGTGGATTTTCTAATGCATTACGGAGATAAGTTCTTAGGTAAGACAACCGTCCTATGTAAGGATACACCGGCGTTTATTGCCAATCGCGTAGGTGTTTATTCGATTATGGCATTGCTGCATTTGGTAGAAAAGATGGATCTGACAGTTGAGGAAGTCGACAAATTTACCGGTCCGGCTTTAGGGCGACCGAAGTCGGCGACTTTCAGAACAACCGACGTAGTTGGTTTAGATACAATGATCAACGTGGCAAACGGTTTATATCAGAATTGCGCGGATGATAAAGCTCGGGAACTATTCAAGCTTCCGGATTATGTTCAAAAATTAGCTGAAAACAAATGGCTGGGTGATAAAACCGGCCAGGGATTCTATAAGAAAGTTAAAGGTGCTGATGGCAAGTCGGAAATTCTTGCGCTTGATTTGAAGACGCTGGAATATAAGCCGTCTCAGAAAATTAAATCCGCTACGCTCGAAGCAACAAAACCAATTGAAAATCTTCGCGACCGCATGAAGGTTTTCTCAAAAGGAACTGACAAAGCCGGCGAGTTTTTCCGGGTTTCTTTTTATGGATTGTTTGAATATGTTTCCGACAGAATTCCGGAAATTTCAGATGAGCTATACCGGATTGACGATGCCATGCGTGCTGGTTTCGGCTGGGAACTTGGCCCATTTGAAGTTTGGGACGCATTAGGTGTGAAGGAAACGGTTGCCGCGATGAAAGAAAAAGGCAACGAAGCGGCCGCCTGGGTTCATGAAATGCTGGATGCCGGAAATGAAAGCTTCTATAAAGTAGAAAACGGAATAAAAAAATACTACGACATTCCTTCAAAATCTTATAAGCCGATTCCGGGAACAGAAGCTTTCATTATCCTGGATAATATTCGTCCAACAAAAACCATCTGGAAAAATTCAGGAACAACGCTTACTGATCTTGGCGATGGAATCATCAACCTGGAATTTCATACCAAAATGAATACCATCGGCGGTGAAGTGATCCAGGGAATTAACAAAGCGATTGATTTAGCTGAAAAGGATTACAGAGGATTAGTAATTGGAAACGATGGAGCTAATTTTTCTGCCGGTGCAAACGTCGGTATGATCTTCATGATGGCTGTTGAGCAGGATTGGGATGAGCTGAATATGGCGGTAAAGATGTTCCAGAACACGTCGATGCGCTTAAGATATTCATCGATTCCGGTTGTTGTTGCGCCGCATAACCTGGCGCTTGGCGGCGGATGTGAGTTTTCGCTGCACGCTGATCACGTTCAACTAAGTGCCGAAACGTATATGGGCTTAGTGGAATTCGGCGTTGGGCTGATTCCCGGCGGTGGCGGTACAAAAGAATTTGCGCTGCGCGCTTCCGACGAATTTAAAGAAGATCAGATTGATCAAAATGTATTAAAAAACCGTTTCCTGACGATCGGTATGGCGAAAGTTTCGACGTCTGGCGAAGAAGCATTTGAATTAGGTTATTTGCAAAAAGGCAAGTATGCGATCTCTATGAACCGCAACAGGCTGCTGGCCGATGCGAAAGAAAAAGCGATCGAACTGGCAGAAGCGGGTTATACTAAACCTGTTCAACGGAAAGATATTCGCGTTCTTGGAAAACAAGGATTAGGAATTGTTTATGCCGGAGCTAATTCGATGTTTGCCGGTAACTACATCTCCGAGCACGATAAAAAGATCTCTGAAAAATTAGGTTACGTGATGTGCGGTGGAGATTTGTCGCAGCCGACGTTGGTAAGCGAACAATATCTGCTCGATTTGGAGCGGGAAGTGTTTTTATCGCTTGCAGGTGAGCGTAAATCGTTGGAGCGCATCCAGTCGATCATTACAAAAGGTAAACCGTTAAGAAATTAAAGATGCAACAAGAAGCATATATTATAGCGGGATACAGAACCGCAGTCGGTAAAGCGCCAAGAGGTGTTTTCCGTTTTACAAGAGCTGATGAACTGGCGGCTGATGTGATCAAACATTTGGTTGAATCAGTGCCTGGTTTAAATAAGGAACAGATTGATGATGTGATAGTGGGGAACGCAACCCCGGAGGCCGAGCAGGGATTGAATATTGCCCGGATGATTTCCCTGATGGGCCTTGACACCGATAAAGTGCCGGGTGTTACAGTGAACCGCTATTGCGCATCAGGGTTGGATACGATCGCAACCGCCGTAGCAAAGATTCGTTCGGGAATGGCGGATTGCGTTATTGCCGGCGGTGTAGAAATCATGTCGGGTATGCCTTTCGGCGGATGGAAGCTTGTTCCGCATCCTGAAGTTGCTAAAAATCACCCCGACTGGTATTGGGGAATGGGTCTAACTGCCGAAGCCGTTGCTAAAGAATACAACGTAAGCCGGGAAGATCAGGATGCTTTTGCATTAAAATCTCATCAAAAAGCATTGGAGGCAATCAAAAACGGTCATTTAAAAGATGGCGTTGTTCCGATCACAGTTAAGGAAACGTACTTGGATGAAAACTTAAAAAAGAAAACCAAAGAGTATGTAGTTGATACAGATGAAGGTCCAAGGGCAGATACAGCGCTGGACAAGCTGGCAAAATTGAAACCTGTTTTCGCCGCTGGCGGAAGCGTAACAGCTGGAAACTCGTCACAAACTTCTGACGGAGCAGCTTTTGTTTTGGTAGTTTCCGAAAGCAAATTGAAAGAGTTGAACGTGAAGCCAATTGCCCGCTTGGTAAGTTATGCCGTCGCTGGAGTGCCGCCCCGCATTATGGGAATCGGACCGATTGAAGCAATTCCTAAAGCTTTGAAACAAGCTGACATGACACTTGATCAGATCGACATGATCGAACTGAATGAGGCATTTGCATCTCAATCACTCGCTATCATCCGTGAATTAGGAATCAACCAGGATATCGTGAATGTAAATGGCGGCGCCATCGCATTGGGACACCCGCTAGGCTGTACCGGCGCGAAATTGACGGTTCAAATCTTAAACGAGCTAAAAAGACAGAACAAAAAGTATGGTATGGTGACGATGTGCGTAGGCACCGGCCAGGGCGCAGCAGGAATTTTTGAGATGTTGTAAGCTTTTGTCATCCTGAGGTACGAAGGGTCTCAAGGCTATGAAGTAAGGCAGAAGTTTATGCACTTCAGTGCGAATGTGAAACAGATTCTTCTTCGTCAGAATGACAAACAGGCAACTGTGTCATTCTGAGGTACGAAGGATCTCAAGGCTACGAAGTGAGGCAGAAGTTTATGCACTGCAGTGCGGATGTGAAACAGATTCTTCCTGCGTCAGAATGACAAAATTAAATGAAAGATCATAATTACTTTGTTTACATCCTTACCAATAAAAATAGAACGGTTCTTTACACTGGAGTAACCAATGATCTTGAAATACGATTACAACAACATAAAGAAAATAAGGAAAACACATTCTCTTTTACACATAAGTACAATTGCTTCTATCTAATTTGGTTTGAGCGACATACTTATATAGAACATGCAATTGAAAGAGAAAAGGAAATTAAAGGCTGGGTCCGTAGAAAAAAGATTGAATTAATTAAACTTGAAAATAAAGAGTGGAAGTTTCTAAATGAAGAGATCTTATCATAATTGAAATATCAATGTAAAGTGATTATTAGTTGCAACTAGGTAACAGATCCTTCGTGCCTCAGGATGACAAATAGTGACTTGTCATCCTGAGGCACGAAGGATCTAAAAGCCGCGAATAATGCAAATCCAGCGCTAATAGTAAACAGATTCTTCCTTCGTCAGAATGACAAAAAGAAAAAACTAAAAAATTATAATCCACATGGAAACAATAGAAAAGAAAACAATAAAAGGCGGCGAATTCATCATTCGTGAAACAGCGGCAGAAGATATCTTCATCCCGGAAGAGTTTGATGAAGAACAATTAATGATCCAAAAAACCTGCGAAGATTTCCTTGAAGCGGAGGTATTTCCGAACCTCGACAGGATTGACAAACAGGAAGAAGGCCTGATGCAAAGCCTGCTTGACAAGGCGGGTGAACTTGGCATTTTAGGCGTTTCTATTCCCGAGGAATACGGCGGCTTTGGAAAGAACTTTAATACTTCGATGCTGGTTACTGATTCAGTTGGTGCTGGTTACTCATTCGCTGTCGCACTTTCGGCTCATACAGGAATCGGTACATTACCAATCCTTTATTACGGAAACGAAGCGCAAAAATCCAAATATGTTCCAAAACTTGGCTCAGGTGAATGGAAAGCGGCTTATTGCCTAACTGAACCTAATGCCGGCTCCGATGCAAACAGCGGGCGTACCAAAGCAAAATTGAATGCTGAAGGAACGCATTACCTGATCAATGGCCAGAAAATGTGGATCACCAACGGCGGTTTTGCAGATATCTTTATCGTGTTTGCGAAGATCGACGATGACAAAAATCTTTCTGCTTTTATCGTAGAGAAAGAATTTGGCGGTATTTCTATGAACCCTGAAGAACATAAACTTGGAATTAAAGGCTCATCGACGCGCCAGGTGTTCTTTAATGATTGTCCCGTGCCGGTTGAAAACTTGCTTTCTGAGCGTGAAAACGGGTTTAAGATCGCAGTGAACATCCTGAATATTGGTCGTATCAAGCTAGGTGCCGCTGCCATTGGTTCTTCACGCAGAGCTTTAAGCCAGGCCATTAATTATTCGAATGAACGTGTTCAGTTCGGCTTGCCGATTTCCAAATTTGGCGCCATCCGTTATAAAATAGCTGAAATGGCAACACGTAATTTTGCTGTTGAAAGTGCTGCTTATCGTGCCGGTCAGAATATCGACGATGCATATGAGTCGCTTGTCGCCGGCGGTATGGACTCTGCGAAAGCGAAATTGAAATCTACTGAGCAATTTGCTGTTGAATGCGCGATACTGAAAGTATGGGGATCGGAAATGCTGGATTACATTGTCGATGAAGGCGTTCAGATTTACGGAGGTATGGGTTATTCAGCCGAAGCGCCGATGGAGCGTGCTTACCGAGACAGCCGTATTAACCGGATTTTTGAAGGGACGAATGAGATCAACCGCTTATTAATTCTGGATATGATCCTGAAACGTGCTTTAAAAGGCGAACTTGATTTAATGGGACCTGCGCAAGCGGTTGCCGGCGAATTAATGTCGATACCTGATTTTGGAGAAGAAGACGACTCATTATTCGCGGCGGAAAAGAAGGTACTCAAAAATCTGAAAAAAGCCGGATTAATGATTGCCGGTGCGGCCGTTCAGAAATTGATGATGACACTTTCCAAAGAAGAGGAAATCATCATGAACATCGCTGATATTATTGGATACGTCTATATCGCCGAGTCTACCATTTTAAGAGTTGAAAAACTGGTTAAATTACGTGGCGAAGATGCTGTAAAAGGCCAGTTGGATATGATGCGGATTTATCTTTATGGTGCAGTTGATAAGGTAGCTGTTGCCGGTAAAGAAGCTTTAAACTCGTTTGCCGAAGGCGATGAACTGAACATGATGCTTGTCGGTTTACGACGCTTTACCAAGATGGCTCCGTTTAACGTGAAAGAAGCCCGTCAGCGCGTTGCGAAACAACTAATTGATGCGAATAAATATTGCTTTTAAAGAGTAAGAACTTAATGATAAAGAGCAGGAATAGTATACATCCTTGCTCTTTTTATTTGTACAGGTCGCTCTTCGACCTAAAACCGGATCGAACGGCTATTTCTCATCCAAATTATACTGTTTCACCACGTATTCCAGCATGCTGACTGCATCTGCCTTTAGCTTCCTGTTATCGTCTATCAATTCCTTCGTGTTAATTCGTATCAGAACCATATCAGCACGTAACTGAGTAAGGTTTTCCTGGTTCAGGTTGCGCATCTGCGCGGTTAAAGGTGACGAATGATAAAAAGCAGCATTCAGGTTATCAGGCGTAAAATGATATCGCAAAAATGGATCAAGAAAGTTTCGCTGATATTGCAACGCGATATCCTGCACTGTACGAACAAGTTCTGTGTGAGCCTCGTAGGCAGAGATATACTTGATAATATGTGATTCTGAGAACTGCTTCAGGTGAAGTTCATTTTTGATGGCCGAAACTGCGCCCGCTGAAGGATGAAAGGGCCATAAATTGTGCGAACCGATGATAGCCTTTTGGATGCGCAGCATATCAGCGGTTTTTAAAGGCTGACTTAACAGGCTGAACAAACTATCGTTGCTCCTCATAATCTTTTTTTCCTCCTCATAAATTTCATTCAGGTGCACCGTATCGGCCTTGAGGTCGGTTACCAACTGAGAAGTCAATTGGCGGGTATGCTCATTATTAGTGATTTCCTCACGTATGTTTTCAGCAATAAAACCCATCATTACGGCTACGAATATCATAAAACCTTCCAGGAGGTATTCTTTCCAGGGTTTTGGATTGTGATCAAGTCTGGGATGATGATGGACTTCCATGTCGGTTACGGGTGCTGGTTTTTGAGGATTAATTTCTTCTGTGCTCGGTGCGGGTGATTTAACAAAAGATTCGTCAGACGCTTTAGGTGATACATCCTGGCTGGAAGACACTACCTTTTTATCGGCGGCTTTGCTGGCACCGTTTCTTTTTCGCGGTCGCGACGTTTTGACATCATCAGGAGAGTGGCCGGCTTTAGTATCCGGCTTTTTCTGACTGCTTTTACTCATAAAAATTTTTCAAATTTTGCCCAAATGTAAACATCTCTTCGCGAATCCCGAGTGGTACCTATAGCAGACACTCCGATAGAAAAGTTCCGGAATTACGCTGATAGTTGATAACGATTTGGTCCACTATAAAAATATCGGCTTGTCCAACTTCATCGCAATACGATACGCTGCGTTCATTAGTCCAACATGACTATAAGCCTGCGGAAAATTACCCCACTGACTGCCGTCGGCTGAGTCTACATCCTCACTGAAAAGTAACAGGTGATTACTGTACTTAATAATGCTTTCAAATTCGCGGATAGCGTCGTCAATTCTTCCTACGCAAGCCAACGCTTCCACATACCAAAAAGCGCAGATCAGGAAGGTCGTTTTAGGCTTACCGAAGTCATCGGCATGCAGATATCGATAGAATAACCCATTTTCTGCTTTAAGCTCTTTCTCAATTGCAACCAGGTGATCCTTTGCTTTTTGTGAACCTGGATCCAGGTAATTCATCATAATCAACTGCAAAGTACTGGCGTCCAGAAAATTCACATCTTTTGCAGTTGTGTAAACTTTTCGTTCAGGATCGTAACAGCTTTCAATATGGGCAGCTGCCTTGTCGATTAACACGTGAGCCCGCTGTATCAATTCGTCGTTGCCGATAGTTTTAGCCATTTTTGCCGCCGCGTTTGCGCCAGCCCACTGGAACAGATTGCTGTAGCAATGTATGTTCGCGAAATTCCGAAACTCCCAAATACCGGCGTCTTTCTCATCTATAGTACGCTCAATTTTAGTTAACAGATAGTCGATCCATTTTACAGAATCTTTCCGTTCATGAAAAATAAACCTGTGATCGGTATAAAGCGGCAGCATTGATATTAAAACTTGTCCGTAAATATCATTCTGAATGTGTTCGGAAGCCTGATTGCCAACACGTACCGGTTGATTGCCCATATAACCGTCGAGATAGTCGAGAATTTTTTCCTCCAGGTGTTTGTTTCCTGAAATACTGTAAAGCGGCTGATATCTAAAATCTTCGGAAAATGAAATATTTGTGATATAGTTAAAATATCTCTCCATCTCTTCAAAATGACCGATATGATTCAGCGAGGTTATAACATAAAACGTATCGCGCAACCAACAATACCGGTAATCCCAGTTGCGCGTACTTCCCGGAGATTCGGGCAAACTAGTAGTGCTGGCGGCGATAATGGCGCCAGTATCTTCATACTGGTGAATTTTTAAAGCAAGTGCCGACCGTATCACGTATTGCTGATAAAATCCGGCGATCGTCGAATGCTTGATCCATAAGCGCCAGTAATGCATGGTTTTGGTGAGAAAACTCTGCGCGGTACTTATGAGCGGCGCTTCGAGCGGCTGCCCGTAGGTCAATACCAGATATCGAACGTCCGTCAGTGAGAATGGCAGGCCATCACTGATATAGGTCAAGGGAATATCCGTTGTCAGTCGTATTTTCTCAGCCGCGCCCTCATATTCGATATGATTGCTTCCTTCCAGATCATTGAGGGAGCTGGCACCATAATCGTAAACCGGCTTACAGGTAACCTTAACCCGCGGCGAACCCGTCAGCGGTTCAATTTTTCGGATCAGCATCAGCGGCTTATAAAACCTGTCGTATTGACGAAATCTTGGGGCGAAGTCGGTAATAC
Organism: Hufsiella arboris; assembly: GCF_009834875.1. Classification (GTDB taxonomy): domain Bacteria; phylum Bacteroidota; class Bacteroidia; order Sphingobacteriales; family Sphingobacteriaceae; genus Hufsiella_A; species Hufsiella_A arboris. The sequence goes on from NZ_WVHT01000003.1 coordinate 300,234, forward strand.
GATATGAGCCGCTTGCCGAGCTTACTTCGGTGCAAAGTATATTGGTATTTTCCAGGTAATATTGCGTGCTGGTATATTCCTCTTGCGGCAAAATGGAAAACTCACCGCCTTTCTCTTTGTCGAGCATCGCTCCAAAAACAAAAGAACTGTCGAAGCGCGGCCAGCAAAGCCATTCAATGTTGGTGTTTTTATGAACGTGGGCAAGGTAGGCGCAATTCCCAATTATTCCGGTTTGATAGATGTGTTTTTCCATTGTGGTTTACAACACGGAAAAAGCAAAGAATGTTGAGTGTTTGTGGAATTAGTGAAGGACTATTCACCTAGCCAGTTCAATGCCGACCGATAATTTAAGATCCAGAATACTAAATAGCTGATACACAATTACTATACGAAATTTTGATTTGAAAACGTACGAAAGTCTTGCTTCGCATCTGCAGTCCTGCTGTTTGCTACAAGTTTTTTGTGATTGACATTGCAAATTGGTTTTATCAACAACGAAAAGCTTTCCGGGGCTGCCAGGTTTATTACACCTAAGCTTAATTTTTATCGCAGCCGTGGGCTTTGTGTGTTAAGAAGCTTCAGGAACATATTACACTGACTCTTTTCAGCGCGAGAGCTAACAAGCAATTATGCTATTACTTTTCGGTCGTCATCAATAAACAGAACCGCCACAGCACCACATATCATCAATATCCCCGCTAACACCAAGGCATATATTGCCTGGTCATTGTAAATATATTTGACGATCATACCACCGAAAAATCCATTTACAATCTGCGGAAGCGTGATAAAGAAATTAAAAATCCCCATGTAAACGCCCATCTTTTTTGCAGGTAATGAGCCAGCAAGAATCGCATATGGCATTGCAAGAATGCTTCCCCAGGCAAGGCCAATGCCTACCATTGAGAATATGAGCAATTTTGGTTCACTGATAAAAAATATCGAAAGCAGACCCACGCCTCCCATTATTAACGAAAACGCATGGGTTGCTTTTCTGCTGGTAGACCTGGCGATATACGGTAACGCAATAGCGTATATCGCGGAAACGCCGTTATAAATTCCGAACAGAAAACTCACCCAATTTCCCGCATCTGCATAGCGAATGGAAGAAGTGTCACCAGGCAAAACCTTGTATATGTGTTGCGCGACAGCTGGCGTGGTGAACACCCACATAGAAAAGAGGGCAAACCAGGAGAAAAACTGAACAAGGCCAAGCTGTTTCATCGTTTTTGGCATGTTTGAAAAATCTGTGATGATACTTCCTAATCCCGATTTTTCCGGACTTTTGTCTTTAGTTGTTTCGGCGAGCTGCTCGGGTGGATATTCATTCGTTGTGATAATCGTCCATAAAATCGCTCCAAGCAATATCGCAGCACCAACGTAAAATGAATAAATGACATTTGGCGGAACCTGACCGGGAGCGGCGGTTTTTGCTACGCCGACATACTCCGACAAAATATAAGGCATCCACGAACCGACAATTGCACCCGCACCGATTAGAAAAGTTTGCATAGAGAATCCCAAACTGCGCTGATTATCGGGTAGCTTGTCTCCTACTAACGCCCTGAATGGTTCCATGGCTACATTAATAGAGGCATCCATGATCATCAGCATGCTGGCGCCAATGATTATCGGAGGCATAAATTTCGCGAGCGACGCCGAGTTTGGCATTAATACAAGGGCCGTTGCAGTCAATATCGCACCAATTAAAAAATAAGGTCGACGGCGACCAAGCCTGTTCCAGGTACGGTCGCTATAATGACCGATGATCGGCTGAATGATCATTCCGGTAATTGGCGCTGCTAACCAGAACAAAGAGAGATGTTCAACATCGGCTCCAAAAGTTTGAAGGATACGAGATGCGTTACCGTTCTGTAAAGCAAATCCAAACTGAATTCCGAAAAAACCGAAACTCATGTTAAAAATCTGCCAAAAGCTTAATTGTGGCTTTACTTTCATATAATTTGAGGTGTCAGCAGTTTATGACCGCCGATTAGTTAATTTAAAATTCAAATATTACGGCGCCCATCGCCGGCACATCAACGGGAAAACCTCCGGACAAATCGACCTTGGAGGTTTTTCCTGATAAAATTTCTTTCACGGTTATTTTCTCTTGTGAACTCAGACTGGCGGGCAGTTTAATACTGGTTGTAAAAGATTTTTCCCTGTCGAAATTTACGGCTACCAAGATCCGCCTGGCAGGCGTATAACGGATAAATGCATAATTATTTTTAGCGAAAGCATCTATGCCTGCTAATTCGACGAGCTGGCCACTACGTATCGCTTCGCTGTTAGCCGAATAGTTCAGTAACGTCGAGTAAAAATCGCGGAGTTTCTTTTGGTCATCCGACAAAAGCGCTCCGTCAAACTCACCTTTGTTCATCCATTTCTGATGTTCCGGAACACCCCAATAATCAAAAATTGTCGTTCGGTTATCATCACCTCCAAAGCCTTCCCGACCAGCCCCCGGTTCACCAACTTCCTGACCAAAATATATCATCGCCGGACCGGAACTGAGTGTTGTTGTCAGAACCATTGCCGGAATTGCATACCAGGGATTTCCAGCAAATCCATTAGACGCGATGCGCTCTTCATCGTGATTTTCGAGGAACCGAAGCATGTGCGAAGCAAAGTTTCGCTGTTGCTGCGTAATATGCGTTATACTGTCAGTACTAGCGCCAGGCTCGTTCCTGATAAGCTTTTTAATTGAATCGTACAACCCGACTTTATCGTAGAGATAATCAAATTTACCTAAGGTGAGATACTTGATATATTGAGTCTGATCGTAGGCCTCAGCGATAAAAATAATCTTAGGATTGATTTTCTTCACCTCAGGAATCACCCAGTTCCAAAACTCAACAGGAACCATCTCGGCCATATCGCAACGAAAACCATCTACTTTTTTCTTAGCCCAAAACACCAGGATATCTTTCATCTTGAGCCAGACCGGCGGCATAGTTTCAAAATGACTTTTATTGTACTGATAATCAACCCCGTAATTTAACTTGACGGTTTCGCACCAATCGTCAATAGAAGGATTCTCCTTAAACACATTGTTTCCGGTTGCCTTGGCGGGATATTCGTCAAACCGCCCGTCCTTCATCGGATTATTAAACTCGCGGCCACCGGCATCGACGCCCTTCGGAACACGGAATCTCTTTCCCGGTATGTAATAAAAGTCGTTCGCCGGAGAAAAGGCCTGGCTTACATCATCGTCTTCACCAAAATTGCGGACACTTTCCGGCTTCACATCAGAATGATAGGTACGTGCTACATGGTTTGGGACGAAATCGATAATCACCTTTAATTTATGCGCGTGTGTTCGTTTGACCAGCGATTCGAATTCAGCCATCCGCTTATTCACATCGATTGCCAGATCAGGGTCAACGTCATAATAATCTTTAATGGCATAGGGTGAGCCAGCACGACCCTTTACAATATCCGGGTCATCCTGCTTTATCCCAAACGATGAATAATCTGTCATCGTAGCATGTTCGATACAACCCGTATACCAAACGTGTGAAATGCCCAGCTTTTTCAAGCCATCAAGCGCCTTATCGTTAACATCATTGAATTTCCCGGTGCCATTCTCTTCTACAGAACCATTGAATTTATTAACTGTATCCTTGTTTCCGAACAAACGCACCATCATTTGATAGATGATCATTTTGCGATTCGGTTGGACAGGCTGTACTGCTGGTTTTGCGGTTTTAGTTTGTGAAAAAACGCTCATTTGGCACGATAAAAAAATCAGGATTAAGACCCGGGTTTTACGATTCATTGCTTCATTTTAATCAGGGCATTACTGTCAGGTCGGATTGGATAGTATGTTGTTTGCCCGATATAACAACAGAAATATCAGACTCGCTATGATTAATTATCCTTACTTTTTCCTTACTAACCCTGACGTTCAGTACAGCACCCCGGAAACTAATATTGAAAGAAAATGAATTCCATTTTTCCGGAAGAAACGGATTAAAATGCAGCACGCCATTGCGAACACGCATGCCCGCGAAACCTTCAACTACACTCATCCAGGTTCCTGCCATTGATGTTATATGCAAACCATCCTCTGTATCATTGTTGTAATCATCCAAATCCAACCGCGACGTACGAAGATAAAACTCGTAAGCTCTTTTTTCGTCACCTAATTTAGCCGCCAGTATAGCGTGAACACAAGGCGATAAAGAACTTTCGTGAACGGTTCTGGGTTCATAAAAATCGAAGTTCCGTCGTAATATTTCATCATCAAACCGGTCTTCAAAGAAATAAAATCCCTGTAAAACGTCGGCCTGCTTGATAAAACACGACCGTAATATTCTGTCCCAGCTCCATTTTTGATTTAATGGCCGATCGGCTGCCGGAAGCTCGCTAACCAGGATTTGCTCCTTATCGAGATAGCCATCCTGCTGAAGAAAAACGCCGAGGTTTTCATCTTCCGGATAGTACATATTGTCGACGATCTTTTGCCAAAGTTCAAACTCTGCCGCCTCATCCAACGAAACTATTTTAGCCATTTCGGCAAATTTTTGCGGATCATTCGCCTTCACCAATTCTGCAACTTCCAAAGCATATTGCATGCACCAAGCCGCGATAGTGTTAGTGTACCAATTGTTGTTTACGTTATTTTCATATTCGTTAGGACCGGTCACACCAAGCATTACATACTTTTGTTTATCGGCGCTCCAGTTAACCCGCTGGCTCCAGAAACGTGCAATGCCGATCAGCACCTCCAGGCCGTAATCCTTCAGATATGACTCATCGTTCGTATAGCGTACATAATTAAAAATCGCGTAAGCTATTGCGCCGTTACGGTGGATTTCCTCAAATGTAATTTCCCATTCGTTATGGCACTCCTCGCCATTCATGGTTACCATCGGATATAATGCCGCACCGTTTTTAAAACCTAATTTTTCTGCATTTTCGATCGCCTTATCTAATTGTTTGTAGCGATACAAAAGGAGATTGCGCGTAACTTCCTGCGGTGCTGTAGCCAGGTAAAAAGGGACGCAGTAAGCTTCGGTATCCCAATAAGTTGAACCGCCATATTTTTCGCCTGTAAAGCCTTTCGGGCCGATATTCAGCCGGGCATCCTTTCCTGTATATGTCTGAAAGAGCTGAAAAATATTGAAACGAATTGCCTGCTGCGCTGCAATATCGCCTTCGATAACAATATCACTTTCCTTCCATTTTTCAACCCAGGCATCTGATTGTTCCTTAAGCAGCGTTTCAAAACCTTTCGCTGCAGCTTCGGTGATATTAGCATTAGCAGTTTTCAGCAAGTGTTCACGCTCATAGTTTTCCGATGAAACATTGGTAGCAAATTTAAAAATCGTAAGAGCATCACCCTGGTTTAGGTTTACTGAAGTCCTAAGGCCAACGAACTTCTCCTTTTTCTCAGGCTCAAAGTCTGAGTTGATATTTTCACCATTCAAAAGGATTTGAGTGCTTATACCTGTACAAACATCGAAGCCGGTCTTCTTGGTTTTTAATGTCAGATACGCTTCGTCATCGGTAATTTCAGAAGAAACTTCCTCCCAGAATTTCTCATCGTAATTGGAATCCTGGTTCTTAACATCGCCGTCCACAAATGAATTAATGTGAATAGTCTCGCTGAAATTCAGCGCGATCAACTCATAACGGATCGCCCCAATCTCGTCGCTTGTAATACTGCAAAAGCGTTTAGTATTCACCTGAACCTGTTTGCCGCTCTTCAATTCAGCCGTAAATAAACGCTCAAGGTAACCCGATTGCATATTCAATATACGCTTGAAGTTGATCACTTTACAAGTAAAAAGATCCAGTCTTTCATCGCCGATAGTGATATCCAGCCCAATCCAGTTTGCCGCGTTCAACACCTTAGCGAAATATTCGGGATAGCCGTTTTTCCACCAGCCAACACGTGTTTTATCCGGATAATAGACACCAGCAACATAATTGCCCTGCAAGGTTTCGCCTGAATAATGCTCTTCAAAATTTGCCCGCTGTCCCATACGGCCGTTGCCAAGACTGAAGATGCTTTCAGATATTTTATTCAAATGAGGATCAAAATCTTCCTCAATGATGTTCCACTCGTTTTTTTGTATATAATTCTTCATACTTACTCTCATTAACGGGTGAGATTCTTAGCTCTCTTTAAATTTCAATTACTTTAAAAATTAGAAAAGCAATATCAAAAGCCAATCGCAACCGATAGTCCCATTTTTCGCTCCAACTCCTCACTCATCCGCACTGTCCTTACGCTTCGTTGCGGGGTATCCGCTTCAACCGGGTTTATTTTGTTCTGTTATGCTTCTATCAACTAATAAAATCAACTCGCCACGTAAGGCTCCCTATAACGTCTTTAGTTTCTTTAAGTCCATTTCGTTCAAACCATTGATTATTAAATCGGCATCTTTTAAAACTGACGAAGACCCAATTCCTACCACTTTCATTCCCGCTGCTTTACCCGCCTGGACGCCTGCAACAGCATCTTCAAAAACCACGCAGTTTTCAGCGCTTTCATTTAGCAATTCGGCACCTTTCAGGAAAACTTCAGGATTTGGTTTTGATGCGGTAACCGTGTTTCCATCAACTATTTCATTGAAAAATGGCGCGAGGTTGGTTCGTTCCAAAATCATTGCTGAATTTTTACTGGCTGACCCAAGAGCGGTTTTAAAGCCATTATCTTTTAGTGATTGCAGAAATTCTAATGCACCAGGCAAAACCTCAGCCGGCGTCATTTTACTGATCATTTCCACGTACCAGTTGTTTTTTATCGTGGCGAGATCCTGGATCTCCTGTTCATTTTTAGTAACGCCGCCCCAGCCTAAAATAAGTTTTAGCGAATCGATGCGGCTGACACCTTTCAGATGTTCATTTTGCGCTTCGGTGAAATCGAATCCCAGTGAATTGGCCAGCCGTTTCCATGCCTGATAATGATAAATAGCCGTATCAACGAGCACTCCGTCGAGATCGAATAAACAAGCTGGATAAGATTTTGAATAGTGGTTTTTTGTAGTGCCCATTCCGTTATTTTAATTCTAAAACCAGCGTTGTTTTTGCAGGCACTTTTAACGTAATAATTGATGACAACTCCTCTCCGCTGATTATATTCCTGGCTTTTTCAAAAGCTTTTGTACGCTCAAAAAAACGGTCAGTCGACATTTCCTTTTCCTGCTCGTTGCTGTTGAAAATCACCATAATAGTTTTAGACTCATCGTATCTAAAGTACACATAAATTCCATCTTGCGGGATATACTGCATCAGCTTACCGCTTTGCAGCGCAGATGTGGTTTTGCGATAGTTCGCCAGCTTCTTTACGAAGTTGAACGCTTCGTTTTCTTTAGCTGTTCTTCCGTTTTCTACAAACTTATTTGTCGTATCGTCTTTCCAGCCACCCGGAAAATCCGAGCGAACCAAACCGTCAGGATTAGAAAAATTTTTCATCAGGATTTCTGTTCCATAATAAATTTCTGGTATTCCGCGCATAGTTAGCAATAGCGCCATTCCTGATTTAAACTTATCAAAATCTTCTCCAACCATCGAATAGAAACGGCTCATGTCATGATTATCCATGAACACCACATTTTTAGAAGGATCTTTGTAAAGAAAATCCTGAGCTAAGGTTGCATACAAACGATTCACACCGTCAGTCCAGCCATTTTTGCCATTCAGTGCTTCATAGATTGCGTCTTTCAAAACTGCATCTGTTACGCCAGGTAACCGGGTATCGAAACCCCTGTTGACAACATTTCCACCGGCAAAAAAAGCCTGGTTGGCAACGGACCAAACGAGCGTTTCGCCAAAAATTGAAAGATTTGGAAATTCGGCTTTCAGCTTTTGTGCCCAGTCAGCCATATAAGCTGGGTCGTTGTAAGGATAAGTATCTAATCGTAAACCATCAATTCCCGCATATTCAATCCACCAGATGTGGTTTTGTGTTAGATAATTTTGAACGAACGGGTTTTCCTGGTTCAGGTCGGGCATTGACGGAACGAACCAGCCATCAAGCATTTGTTTGCGGTCCGCCTCAGAAGCGTGCGGATCCATAACTGTTTGATCGCGATAGGTGGTTTGCGTATACTTTGGCCACTGATGAACCCAGCTTTTCATTGGCAAATCGGTAAAAAACCAGTGGTTGGTGCCAATGTGATTATGTACGATGTCTTTAATTACTTTCAAGCCCATCGCATGGCACTTTTCAACATACGATTTGTAGAGTTCGTTCGTGCCGTATCTCGGATCAATTTTGTAGTGATCAGTAGCGGCATAGCCATGATATGAAGCTTGTTGCATGTCATTTTCAATCTCTGGCGTCATCCAAACTGTTGTTACACCAAGTTCTTTGAGATAAGGAAGATGATTGATCAGGCCCTGGATATCTCCGCCATGACGATAATACATTGAATCACGATTCAAAGACGTTTCCTTTAAGCCTTTTACTACATCATTAGATTGATCCCCGTTTGAAAAACGATCCGGCATCAGCAGATAGATTAAATCGGCCGATGTTACACCTTTAACGCGATCGGTTTGCGTTGAACGGTCTTTAAATTCATAAATGTGCTGCGCTATAACCTTGCCGTTTTCAATGAACTGAATAGGAAACTTTCCGGCCTTAGCTGCAGAAGAAATACTCAGATCCAGGAACAGGTAATTGGGATTTTCAACTTTGTTCACCTTTACCAGCCGGACTCCGGGATAGGCTAGTTTTACCTGGCTATTTGCAATTCTATCGCCATGAACCAGAAGCTGCAAACTGGGATTTTTCATACCAACCCACCAGTTGGCAGGTTCAATCCGCTCAAGCTTTGGTAGCTGCGCAAATAGATTTAATGATAGAAAAACGAGTAGTAAAGTCGAAATTTTTCTCATGTACGAAATATGCTTGTAAAAAGATCCTGCAGGATGATCGACCCTGCAGGACAAAATAAATTTAGTTTTTAACCAGGTTATAAGTGCCACCGGTAACTTTTTTATTCGAATCGTAAGTTAAACTTAGCGTTACGGTATACTTGCCAGCTTCCGCTACGGCGATATTTCCGCCGCCAGCTGTCAGCGTGCCGTTGCTTCCGCCAAGGTTCACATCCCAGGCATCATTCATACGGAATTTTATGTCTCCTGAAGTAAGAGTTGTTGTAAGTTTCCAGGTGTTCTTTCCGTCATTGATAAATTTCATATCCGTGTCAGCATCCCAGCCGCCTGCCGTTGCGCTTCCAATCAAACCCCATGAATCAAATTTTTCGACAGTCCAGGTTTTCTTATTCATGTCGGCAGTAACAAGCTTTAGTCCAGCAGTTCCAACGTTCAGATTTCCACCCGAAGTGCTCAAACTTCCGGCACCGGCATCACCGTAAGCTACGTCCCATTTCTTTTCTGGTGTAATTTTGAAATCAAGGCTGCCGGCAGGAAAATTGATAACACCCTGGTATATGCCATTGCTTGAAGTAGATACCAAACTATCAGCCGTTGAGGGATTCCAACCCTGGTATGCGCCAGGGGCATAAATCCAGGCCGAAGCCAGGTAAGGTGTTGCTGATAATGTAACAACATTCGAGAAAGTCATAGCATTGATCGCAGCGCCCGATTTTAATCTTACATCGATTTGGGCAGGTTCGCCAACTTTTATTCCCAGAGCCAGTAACATGTTGTTAAAATCAGCCGTCGTTGGAGAAAAAGTAGTCGTGGCTACCACGTATTCCTTTGGATTTGAAAAATTGTTGCCTTTTACATCGAATTGGATTGTAGATGTTACAGGAACTGTATAACCGGTTACCGTAGCAGCCGGAAAAGCAAGCGTTACCGCAGGTTTAGCCTGATTAGCCTGTGTTAAATTTAACGTTGTGGCTGACGCCGTAAGTTGTCCGGCCGGACTAACATCGGCCACCACCTGGGTTTCGTCTTTTTCGCACGACCATAAACTAACACTGATTAGTGCGAGTGCAATGGATTTTATAATCGATAATTTCATTGTATTAGCTGAATTTTAATAACCCGTATTTTGAACCAGATTTGGATTAGCAATTAAATCTGCTGTAGGAATTGGGTACAGATTGCGGTATGCCGGGATTCCGGCTCCCGATTTCGCTCCGCCTTTATACGGCCAAACATAACTTGCATCCGTAAACTTGCCGTATCTAACTAAGTCCGTACGGCGGAAACCTTCCCAGTATAGCTCTCTTCCGCGCTCATCTAAAAAGAAATCGGTTGTTAAAGCGCCTACACTACCCGATGCATTTCCATAAGCACGCTGACGTAAAGAGTTTACGTATGTTAAGGCCTGCGCCTGGCTGCCACCGGATCCGCCGCGTAACACAGCTTCTCCGTAAATCAGGTATTGCTCAGCTAAACGGAATAAAGGAAAATCCAATGAAGCGAACGTTCCGTTTAAAGAAGCAGGAGTTGTACCGGCCGAGGTAACGTTTTTAAATTTCGTCACACGCAGTCCATCGGTAAACACTCCGATCTCATCAACAGCTGACTTTGTACCGAAGAAAACTCCTCGTTTATCAGCATTGCCATTAGGATCCGGGAACAGAGCCGGTAGATTCTGACGAGTTCTGTTTCCTCCCCATCCACCATTCGGAACGCCGTATGATTTCGGATTCATATCGCCGTTTATAGCAGCGTTAATAATGAAAGTAGTTCCACCGTAATTGGTTCCTTTAGTACCGTCGTAATTGATCGATAAAATTGTTTCCGGATTATTCGTGTCGTTATCAGCCAGAAATAAGTCTTTGTAATTAGGCTTTAGCGAGTAACCCGCATTGATAACTTTGCTTGAATAGGTAATCGCTTCCGTGTTTTTAGCAGTGCCGGTATATACCTGAGCATTCAGATACAATCTTGCAAGCAACGCCCAGGCAGCTGCCTGATCGGCACGTCCATACTCATTTGTACGGGGGGCTGCTAAGTCAGTTTCGATAGCCTTCAATTCTGATTCGATGTAACTAAACAATTCCTGCCGGCTGATTTGCTTTGGCGAAACTTTGCCTATCGCATCATTTTCGGTAACAAACGGTGGATTTCCAAAACCGTCAATTAAAACCCAATATTGAAAGGCACGCAAAAAACGTGCTTCTGCGCGGTAACGATTAACATTTGTGAGTTCTGAGCCAGTAATTCCGCGGCCTGCCAGTTTTTCAGGAGTACTTTCACGAATAAATTCGTTGCATACGGTAATCTGGTAAACGGCACGTGAATATAATCCGCGAAGGAAAACGTTATCGGCCGACCATGTCGAATTATCCAATTCAGGGATCCCGATATCGCCCCATGAACATACTGCTTCATCAGTTGGTAATTCCTGTGCTGTCCAGAATAAACGGAGAAAATCTGAGAAACCCGCATTGATGCCGCCAAGGTCGCTATTGTCAGACCCGGTTGCGCTTGTTAATGCGTAGCTGGCGTATAATTTTACCAGTTCCTGCTTGTAACCTGCCGGTGTTGCATAAACCTTATCCGCCGTTAAATCATTGGTAGGCGTCAGGTTTAAGTCGTCTTTCGTACATGCATTGAGGGAAAATAACAGAACCCCGCTTGCGATAATTATTTTAAATGAATTCTTCATTTTCGTTTCTTTATTAAAAACCAACATTCACACCCAAAGTATAAGTTCGCGGACGAGGGTAAAGATTATAGTCAATACCAGAACTTAATTCAGGATCCAATCCTTTGTAATTAGTTATTGTAAACACATTTTGGCAATTTGCCGATATACGCAATGTGGCCGGGCTGTTAGGCGATAATTTGCCAAAGTTATAAGCCAATCCCAAGTTGTCCATTTTCAGGAACGATGCGTTTTTAACGTAGTAATCGCTTAAAAACTCGTTCGATTGGAAGTTCGTGTTATAAATATCCGCGTCGGCGTTATTTATCAGGCCGCTCGGACTAAGCACGTTTGAACGGATTCCAAAATTTGAAGAAACGTTATCATAAACGTAGTTATCGATATTGGAACGCAACACAGCGCTTAATGTCCATTTTTTGTAATCCAAAGAAGTATTGAATCCAAAGAAGAACTTAGGATCAGGAGATTTGTAGAAATACTGATCACTTGTATTGATAACTCCATCGCCGTTCAGATCTGCGTATACATTTTCAAGTGGCTTGCCGCTGGCATCATATACCTGTTTGTATACGTAAAATGATCCCGGAATTTCGTTAACTGAATTATATTTTAGCGTCGTTCCTGTAGCTCCTGTAATATCGCCTGCGGAAACTTTGCCTCCCGGATCAGGATATAAAGTAAGGTTTGTTACTTTACGTTTATTGTAAGTTCCGTTTATTCCGATATTCCAGTGCAGGTTTTCAGTATTGATCGCATTGAAATTAATGCTCGCTTCGATACCTCTTACATCCATGTTACCAACGTTGGTGGTTAACAAGTTGCTAAAATTCGTTCCAACCGGAATGTTAACGGTACTTAAAAGATCTTCAGTTTTTTTGTAGTAAACATCTACAGCACCGAAAATTCGTCCGCGCATAAATTCGTAATCGATACCCGCGTTGTAAGTGGTGGTCGTTTCCCATTTCAGGTCGGGATCATAAGCAGCTGGGCTGTAATAGTTATAAAAAGTATTTCCTACCTGGTACTGACCGGTATTACTGCTTGAGTAATATTTTGACAAATAATCATAGTCTTTGATGCCGTCTTTATTACCTGTTTGCCCGTAGCTTAAGCGTAATTTCAGATCAGAAATTGCTTTGCTGTTTTTCAGGAAGTCTTCGCCGATAACTCTCCAGGTAAACGCAGCTGACGGGAAGTAACCCCAGCGGTTATTTTCAGCAAACTTTGATGAACCGTCTGCACGCATTGTTCCTGACAGGATATATTTGTCGTTAAAAGTATAAATCAAACGTCCGTAGTACGATAATAATTTGTTACGGTAAACATCATCAGGAAAAGACGGCGTTGTTAGAACCTCGCCAGTTCCTTTATAAGTTGGGAAATAGAACAGCGTGCGTGCGTTATCGTAGTAACCATAACCAGCTGTTACGTCAAACTTACTTTTAATGCTTTCGACTGTTTTTACGTAATTCAAGTAAAACTCCGCGAATTTATCATGGTTAAGATTTTTTGAATTGGTAATCGAGCCGCTTGTTGCAGCGCTTTGTGCGGCATAAATTGGCACTCGGATAGAGCCGTATCCTTTGGATACGTCATAACCAACGTTCAAATTCGCATGAAGTTCAGGTAAGAAATGCAAAGAATAATCGAGCTTTAAATTACCAAAGCTTCTTTCCGCATTTCCGTTGTTATCCTGCTGACGAATTAAAGCCACCGGATTTCTTGGAGCGTTCGGGTTTGGAACCGAACCCTGGATCCATTCATAATACCCGCCAAAAGCGTTATTTGCATATACAGGCTGAGTAGGATCAAATTGTATTGCTGAGCCGATGGCACCGCTGTTTGCGTAGTGATTTCCGGTCAAAGATCCTTTTACATTCAGATCAATCTTCAAATGATCAGTGAAAAGTTTTGGCGAAAGATTGATCGCGGCTGTCGCACGGTTAAATTTGTCGGTTATCAACAAGCCTTGCTGATCAAGATACCCGCCTGACACGCGATAAGGAACTCCTTTAAACGAACCCGCTACGCTCAGATTATTATCCGTTGAAAATGCATTTTGATAGATCTCATCCTGCCAGTCGGTATTAGCTGTGCCTAATAGTGCCTTTTGAGTAGCGTTGCCGTTCGCGTTCACGAATTCCCGGATCTGATCTGCTGACAATACATCCACTTTTTTAGCGACGGTAGCGATGCCGTTATTGGTGCTAAAATTAATGACCGGCGCTCCAGCTTTTCCTTTCTTCGTAGTGATCAATACCACACCATTAGATGCTCTTGAACCATAAATAGCTGTTGCATTGGCATCCTTTAAAACGGTGAAAGTCTCGATATCATTGGGGTTGATTAAAGAAAGAGGGTTCGGCGCATTATCAATGGTATTGCCGCTAAAAGGAACACCATCAATTACGATTAACGGATCATTGCTTGCATTAAGAGAAGCACCACCGCGGATACGTATCGTACTTCCGACACCAGGCTGGCCGCTGTTTGAAAGAACGTTAACTCCCGCAACCTTACCGGCTATTAACTGCTCAGGTGTTGTGATGGTTCCTTTCTGGAAATCTTTCGAGTTTACAGTTGCAACAGACCCGGTCAAATCCTTTTTCTGCTGGGTACCATAACCAATAACAACAACCTCATTCAGGTTTTGAGCGTTAGGCGCCAGCTTAACTGAAGTAGTTACAGCTCCGTTTACATCAACAGCAACTTCTTTTTGCTGGTAGCCAATAAAGCTTACTACTAATACTTGCTGTCCCTGTGGAACACCGCTCAGGCGAAATTGGCCGTTCGGGCCGGTAGACGTTCCTTTGGCTGCACCTTTTATAGCTACAGATGCGCCAGGAAGCGGTTGATTCGTTTCATCAATAACGGTTCCCGAAATGCTGCCGGTTTGAGCGTTTGCCATAACTGCAAAAGAACAAATCAGTAGTGTAAGGAATCCATTTCTGATTAAGTAAAATAAATTCATTTTTAACTGGATTTTGTAAAAAAATAATTGGTTTTTAACTGTGTACTTACTTGCCGATAAATTTAGATACCACAAAACCATTTCAAAATTTTGTACTAAATTTTAGAAAATCACAATATTTTATACTGATAAATGAAAATTTTCAAATCAAACAGTTGGTCAATTAGAATTGTATTCCCGACACATTTATTACACAAATAATTGAAAATCAAAATTTTAAAAATCAAAAAACATCTAAAAAGTGTAAGTTAAACACTATGTAAATTTGTCAATATTTTTCGGGAACGATACCGGGAACGTTCCCGAAAAATATTCAAGCAGATGGGTAGTTTTGATGGAATTCTGCGTAAAACGGCCTGTTGGCTGATATTTCTTATTCAGATTTAACCTTTCGTGTACAATTAAATCTTGTCAGCGCTTGAGTCGCGCCTGAAGATGCGTGAATTAAGAATCACGTGTTCGTTTACATGGGCAGTTGGCCCTTGCTCAAGTGATTTGAACAAAAGCTTTGCCGCACGGATACCCATTTCGAAGGCAGGCTGCGTAATTGTAGTAAGTGAGGGATTCAATAAGGGTGCGATCTCGAGGCTCGAAAAGCTAATCACTTTCATATCGTTTGGAATCCTGATTCCTTCATCCTGGCATACATAATAAGTTGCAAACGCCAAACGTTCAACGGACGCAAAAACACCATCGGGTTTTAAGGTATGAAAAGCCTCTTTAAGCAGCTTGTAGTTTTTTTTGTGATCGTTGCTGCAATCGATTATTAACTGGTCGTCTATCGCTACTTTATGTCGCTTCAAAGCATCTTCATAGCCCAGCATACGGGTTTTACCAATCGATAAGCTCTTGTTTACAACCAGGTAAGCGATTTTTTTGCATCCCCGTTTGATTAAATGTTCGGTGGCAGCATAACTGCTGTCGTAGTCGTTTGTGGTAACTTTAGCTGTATCAATATCTTCATAAACCCGGTCGAAAAAGACAAGCGGTATTTTTTTCTGACTAAACCTATTTAGATAAGTATGATCATTGGCTTCACCGGAAACCGACATGATTACGCCGTCTGCCTTGCCGTTATGGAGATGGCTGATGAACGAAACTTCTTTCGAGTAATCGTCCTCGGTAGCAAGAATCAGGACATGATAACCTTTTTCCCGCGATACCTGCTCGATTCCTTTGATAGCCTGCGCGAAAAAGTTATTTGCGAGCTCGGGAACCACAACCGCAATAGTTTTACTTTTTTGCTCGCGTAAATTACTGGCGTGATGATTAGGCTGGTAACTAAGTTCGCTGGCTCGCTTAAGAATCCGCTCTTTAGTCTCTTTATTAATATCGCTGTTTCCCCTGAAAGCCCTTGAAACCGTAGATGTTGATATGCCTAGTTCTTTAGCAAGCTTTTTGATATTAATACTGTCCATTTAATCCCAAATGTAAATAAACCATTCAAAGATTTATAAAAGGATGCCTTTCATTAATAAAACAGCTATAGAAAAGTAGATAACAAGGCCGGTTACATCAACCAGTGTGGCGACAAACGGAGCTGAGGATGTTGCCGGATCGGCGCCAAGTTTTTTCAAGAGCAAGGGCAGCATAGATCCAGCCAACGAGCCCCACAAAACGACACCTATTAATGCAAGGCCCACCGTAAGGCCAACGAGAAACCAGTGTGGCCCGTAAATATTTGTAAACAAGGTCCATGCAAAAATCCGCATAAAGCCAATAATGCCTAGTGTTACGCCTAACAATAATCCCGATAATATCTCGCGCCGCATTACGCGCCACCAGTCTTCTACGGTAATTTCACCTAAAGCCATCGCCTGGATAATCAGTGTTGAAGCTTGTGATCCGCTATTACCTCCGCTGGAAATAATTAACGGAACAAACAAGGCGAGTACGACAGCCTTGGCTATCTGGTTTTCAAAAAAACCCATCGCAGTCGCTGTTAACATTTCTCCTATAAAAAGTATAATAAGCCAGCCAACCCGCTTTTTGACTAGTCGTAGAAGCGGCATGTCAAGATAAGGCTCATCGAGAGCTTCGGTACCCCCGATCTTCTGTATATCTTCCGAATACTCTTCGTGAGCGATCCAAAGAATATCATCGATGGTTACAATGCCCAACAATATTCCTGTTTCATCGATAACAGGCAATGCTGTACGGTTATTCATCCGGAAAACATTAATGGCCTCTTCCTGCGGGTCGTTAACATGCAAAGCGATTAACCGGTTATCCATTAAGTCGCTCATCTTCGTTTCCTGTTTAACCAGTAAGATTTCCCGAATACGGATATCGTCAAGTAAAACACCGTTTTCATCCAGGATGTAAATCACATCGATTGTTTCAGAATTTTTGCCATACCGCCTGATGTGTGACAGAACCCTGGCAACATCCCAGTCCTTGTTAACAGCAACGTAATCAGGCGTCATTAAGCGGCCTACGCTGTCTTCTTTATAACCAAGCAGTGAAAGTGCCTCTTTTCTCTCGTCATGCGGCAAAAGGATGATAAGCTGCTTTACCACATCTCCATGCAATTCGCTAAAAAACGAAGTACGGTCATCCGGCGGGAGTTCATTAATTAATTCTGATATCTTGGCGCCGGAGAGCTTTTTGAAAATACGCTCCTGGGTAGGAAAATCAAGGATACGAAAAACGTTAACAGCACGATTTATCGACAGCGTTTCGATAAACTTCGCACCATATTCGGGCATTTCATCTACGAGCTGTTCAACTTCAGAAATATTTAGTTCATTGAGGAGCTTTTTAAGTTTACGGTCATTGCCACCTTCAAGCAGCATTTCAATTTCTTCAGTCAGTTGCTCCATCTTGATTTTTTAACTTATCCGGAGATTCTAGTCACATGGCAAACAGGCATTTATTAAAACACCTTCTGGGATTACTTAATTTTTGCGCGGGCTGTTTTCACGTCAGCAGCAACAACGGCGCTGGCTTTATTACCGAAACTGTTACGCACATAGGTAAGTACATCGGCAATCTGTTTATCTGTTAAAAAGCTTTGCGAAGGCATTACATTTTCATAAGTATCACCATTTATCTCCTCATGCGTATCAAGTCCCTTTAACAGGATATTGATCAGCTTTGTTTTTTCACCGAGAACCTGTGAGGTTTTAATCAGCGGAGGGTTTAAATTGGGAACGCCGCCACCGTTAGCCTGATGGCAAGTTACGCAGTATTGTGTATAAACCGCCTTTCCAGCGGCGATAGATGAAACTGCAGTAACGCTGGTTTTTGCGGTTGACGCTTTTTTTGTCTGCGCATTGATACTAAAACATGTGGATAGAAAAACGAAAGCAAGAAAAAAACGCATTATTATTTTTGGTAAGATATTTTATAGATCGTGCCTTTTACATCATCGGAAACATAAAGTGAACCATCTGGTCCCTGCGCTAATCCACATGGACGGTGCTGAGCTTCATTAGTGCTTACAACCTTGTCTGTTCCTGCAAATCCTTTGGCAAAAATTTCCCAATCGCCGGCCGGTTTGCCGTCCTTGAATGGCACAAATGCTACAAAATACCCTTCTTGCTGAGGGCTGCGATTCCATGATCCATGGAAGGCAATGAATGCGCCATTCTTATATTTTTCCGGAAATTGACTGCCAGTATAAAACAGCAATGCGTTCGGTGCCATGTGGCCGGGAAAAGCAGCCGCAGGATCAATGTACTTATTATCTGCTTCTTTTTTGCCATCACCGCCATATTCGGGAGCAACGATTTTTTTCTTCTGAAGCTGATCATAATATAGATACGGCCAACCGGCATTATCGTCTTTTTTCAATTCGTACATACATTCAGCTGGCAATTCGGCTGATTGCTGCTCGGTATATAAATCGGGAAACAAATCATGTAACTGATCGCGTCCGTGCTGCATAACAAACAAGGTGTTTGTCTGTTTATTCCAGTCGAGACCTACTACGTTTCTTAAACCGGTAGCGTAACGTGTCCCATCGCCGTAGGTTTGATTAAGTTTATCAGCCTTGAATTGCCAGATACCACCGGCCGAATCAAGGATCGGGCAACCTTCACGTCCCATTGACCCTTTTTGGCGATCCTTTTGCTGGCAGGAATTTGAGTAAGCACCGATATTTACATATAAATTATCGTCGTTATCAAAAGCTATCGATTTTGAGTTGTGCTGGCCGCGGTCGATTAACCCGGTTACTACAGTTTCCGGCTTTGAGGGATCAGAAACCTGTTGCTGATCGTTTAATTTATATCGGAAAACTTCTTTATTGGACGAAGCATATAAATATCCGTCATGTATTGCGATTCCAGTTCCGCTATAGTTGCCGAAAGCAGGAGTCTGCTCGAAAGAATTTCCATTGCTTTTCAGCATGACAATACCGCCATTTTTTGATCTGTCCAGTTTCACAAAAAGATCGCCTTTTGAATTAAATGCGATATGCCGGGCTTTTCCCAACTTATCGGCAACCACCGATGCCTTAAAACCCGCTGGTAATGTAAGTCCGGGCGAGGCCTGTTGAGCATTAACGTATGAATGAGCCAGTAAAACTGTGCTCAACAAAATGAATGTTTTTAAGATTTTCAAAGATTTCATGTCACTGGATTAAGCCTTGTTGATAACTAAATAAGATAAATTAAGTTTGAGATATGCTAATTCGCACGAAACTAAATACAAATTTCAATAAGTGAAAAACCATGTTGAATTTTCAATCGTATTTAACTTACATTCTATCAATATTTTATGAAAACTAACTATTTTATTCGCAAGTCTGACACGAAACTGTGTCACATTTTCATGGCATTGAGCCTATGTCTCATACTGGGATCTTCCTGCACGAGCGAACACAAACGTTCTGACAACACCGACAGCATTGACAGCTCTCACACCGTCGATACAATGGCTACCGCGACGCCGGAAGTAAAACCAAGTGGTGAAAAGCCTGAATGGGGTAAAGACATTAAGCCTGAAATGCAGGCAGTAATTGAAAAACTGGCGAGCTATAAGGATACGCCCATTCCGCAGCTGGTTCCGAAACAGGCCCGCAAAAATCACACACCGACAGATGCCGTAAAAGATCTGATGAAGGAAAATCAGATTCCAATGCCCCCTTCAAAAGTCGACACGATGGGAAAAGAGATTGCGGTAACCGGGGGAAATATCCACTTACGTATTTATACTCCTAAAAACAGCAACGGGCCATTTCCGGTAATCGTTTATTATCATGGCGGAGGTTTTGTAATCGCTAACCTCGACGTTTATGACGCATCGGCTAAAGGTTTGGCCGAACAAGTTGGCGCTGTAGTAGTTTCTGTCGCTTACCGGCTGGCTCCGGAACATAAATATCCAACTGCACATCACGACGCCTTTGCAGCCTACAAATGGGTAACTCAAAATGCGGCTTCTATAAAAGGTGATCCAAAGAAAATAGCAGTGGTTGGCGAAAGTGCCGGCGGAAACCTGGCTTGCAATGTAAGCATCATGGCCCGTGATAACAAAATCACTCAGCCGGTTCATGAGGTTTTAATTTATCCAGTTGCTAATTCTGACATGAACGCGGAATCATATCAAAAGTATGCAAACGCGAAACCTCTTGATAAAGCTATGATGATGTGGTTTGTAAAATACTATACTTACAGTCCGGAAGAGGCCAGAGCACCGATGATATCGCTGGTGAAAGCCAATCTTAAAGGATTGCCGCCTACAACAATCATTAATGCGGAGATAGATCCCCTTGAAAGCGAAGGAAAATTATTGGCAGATAAAATGAAAGATGCCGGTGTGGACGTTAATCGTAAATTATATGACGGCGTAACCCATGAATTTTTCGGAATGGCAGCTATAGTGCCACAAGCCAAAGATGCGCAGGCTTTTGCCGCCGATCAGTTAAAAAAAGCGTTTGGCATGTAAGGTCAAACTGATTAATAAGTTTTGAAACAGCCGCTTTTAAATAAAAAGGCGGCTGTTTTTATGAGCCGCCTTTTAACAAAACAAGAAATACTTTATTTCTTAATCGAGAATTTATAAATCGACGAGGTTTTATAAGTCTGACCAGGCTTTAACTCGGTTGATGGATAGGTAGGCTGATTCGGAGAATCAGGGAAATGCTGCGTTTCCATGCAAAAGGCAGTACGGTGATCATCCTTGATACCATTTTTAAAGGTATTTTGCGCCTGCATAAAATTTCCGGTGTAGAATTGCAAGCCAGGCTCCTGGGTTTCGATGTCCATTTGAATTCCTGACTTGTCACCAACTACAGTTGCCGCGTGGTGCATTGCGGGGCCGGCGTTATCCAGCACGTAGTTATGGTCAATACCTTTTCCATTTTTCAATTGAGTATTGTCTTCATTTATTTTCCCGCCAATAGCTGCTGGTTTTTGAAAATCAAACGGAGTGCCTGCAACAGGCTCGAATTTCCCCAGTGGAATCAAAACAGTGTCAACCGGTGTATACTTACTGGCATCGATCTGCGCAATATGATTTAAAATAGTTCCGCTTCCTTCGCCATTCAAATTGAAATATGCGTGGTTTGTGAGGTTACACACTGTTGGTTTATCAGTTGTTGCCTCATATTCCATTTTTACAGCGTTATCATCAGTGAGAGTGTAAACAACCTTCACTTTCAAATTTCCTGGAAAACCCTCTTCTCCATCCTTTGACAGATAAGTAAATTCAACAGATTGATCATTCAACTGCTTTGCATCCCAGACTTTTGACTGAAAACCGTTTTTACCTCCATGCAGAGTCTGCCCGTTGTTATTTACCGAAAGATTGTATTCCTTGCCTTCCAGTGTAAATTTTCCTTTAGCAATACGATTACCGTACCGTCCGATTGTTGCACCGTAGTAAGCTTCTGTTGATTTCAGGTATCCTTCCACGCTGCCAAAACCTACAACTACGTCAGTCATTTTGCCATCTTTATCTGGTACGATGAGGCTAACAATACGGCCGCCGTAATTTGTGAAGGCAGCCTGCGCATTGTTTTTATTTTTCAGGATGTACAAATCAGTTTTTTTACCGTCTGTCGTTCCTTCAAAATTTGCCTTATCAGGTATTGCCGCTGTTTTTGCGCTGTCTGTTTGGACAGAATCTGCACCGTTTCCTGTTTGTTGATTACTGTTTTGATTGCAGCTCGCAAAAATTATCGCCGAAGCCGCCATCACTGCTAATGATTTTAAATTCATGGGTTAGTATTGATTGGTTTAATTATCTTAATAAATTTCAATTTCAGGTATTTTTCTGACAAACTATGTCGAAGCATTCATCCTTCACAGGAAAATATGCATCTATTTACTTTCCGAGGGAACAGGCAGTTCGACACCTTCTTTAACCGGCTCCCCAAAATTAGGTGTTCCGTCTTCATTCCAGGTAAATTTCTGTGCTCTCGGCGAACGGAAACCACCGCAACCCAACCCTGGTTTATTATTGGCGTGATACAATATCCAGTCTTCAGTACCATCTGGCGATTTAAAGAAAGAATTGTGACCGGGTGCATATACATTATGTTCCGGAGATTGTTTGAAAACCGGTTTTTCAGATTTTTTCCAGGAAGCAGGCTTTAATAAATCACTACCAGCTGACGCACTTAGCAATCCCAGTGTATAAAAATCCGTCCAGCAGCCACTGGCAGAAAAGATGATGAAAATTTTATCGCCATGCCTTAAAAACTGCGGACCTTCATTTACATCAACGTGCGGCGGATTCACATCGTCATGCAAATCACCAATAGTTTCCCATTTATAAGTCGGCACCGAGATCTTAACACGTTCGCCCGCTACCGTCCATGGATTTTTGAGCTTTGCAATAAATATTTCTTGCTTACCGTTCTTACTTCCTTCCCATCCTGACCATATCATATAAAGCTGGTTGTCAATTTCCGCTATATCGCCATCAATGGCCCACCTATTCGTTGAATCGCCGACTTTCCCTTTAAAAACCCATTCCCCTTTCATAGGGTCAGCTGATGAATTCTCCAGAACGTACATCCGGTGGTTGTCGTTTTTCCCGTCATCTGCTGCAAAATAAGCGTACCATTTTCCCTTGAGAAACAATACTTCAGGCGCCCATATTTCTTTGGAATAATTGGTACCAGCCGGCGGCGTCCAAATGACTTTCTTAGGTGCGGTTTTCAAATCGGCGATGCTTTTGCTTTTCCATAAAACGATGTTATGGCCGGTCGTATTGGTGTAATAATAATATCCGTCTTTATAAAAACTATATGGATCGGCCCCGGACGGCAACAAGGGATTTGTGAAAGTTGCTTTCTGAGCCAGGCATGAGAGTACAAGTCCGAATAGAAGAACAGTGGATAGAATTTTTTTCATGATTTTAATTGATTTCCAGATCATTTTTCTCCGGAAGTTTTGGATAAGCTGAATGCGGTTCTTGCTGATACCAGTAAGAAACCGTTATGATATCTGATTTTTGCGGTAAATATCTTCCGCCGGACATCCATCCCAAATCCTGGATGGTTACCTTTAAATTTTTATCAAAGCGAATCGGATCCTGAATATGCCAGCGGTACATCCCGAAACGCTGTTGAGATGTATACAAGCCATCGGGGCGAATTACCTGGTGCAATCCGGCATATGGCGTAGAAAATTCCTGGTATTGATGAGTGCGTTTATTTTCAAAATTATAAGATCCGCAAAAATAGTCTTCGGTTCCGGTGCCGACTATTGTAGCATTCTCCTTATCACCGTCCATAAAGAATTTAATTTCTCCTTCGCCCCACCAGCCGTTGTTATTAACACCGATTGCCATGTATGTACCTACATATTGCCCCTTGCCGGTTACGCCGTCGAGAATTGTGTGAACAGAATTCTTAGTTGGTTTGCTTCGGCGATACTGCGCGTGAAAATATCCCTCGTCTGCAGCGACCGTTGTTAAGGTATAATCAACCTGGTAATACAAGCGCATCGCTTCATCCTTATTAATATTTTCCATGGTGATTTTACATTTTTTACGAAAAGGCATTTGCCAGTACGAGTTAAATGCGCTGCCGGGATTTACTGTAACCGCAAGTGAGTTAAGCGGGGAGAAATCGTTCCAGGCCATACCAAAAAAAGCTCCCACCGGACATTCGATCGAAGGCTCTTTTTCATCATCCCAATAAACACGCATGATGGTAAAACTCCAGTTGCCGGTAGGTGTCATCCATATATGCTGGACAGCTCCCGGGCCCTCCATCTCTGCTATAGTTACGGTCTCGCCGGCGTTAATAATTATAAAGGGATTTACTTTCCACCCGGTGCCAAGATCTCTTGCTTCATTGGCAGCATTCGCCACATTCCGTTTGCCTTTATCCTTCACCGGATCAGCCAAAGCGCCTTTCCCTTTTGCGCCGGTAAAATTTTCCGGACTTATGGACCGTGATTTCGCATCAGATAATTTGGAAAGATTTCCGAGGTTCATGTTCAACCCGTTGAACGGATGTTCCTGAGAAAAAGCCAACGACGCAAAGCACGTGAAAATGCATAATAAAAAGAGGCCTCTCCAGCCTGCTGTTACTTTTTGAGAAACGGCGAAATACGTTACTTTCATCACGGTGGTCTCTTTAATTCAAAAAGCTGTCGGCACCCCTACCGACAGCTTCCAACCAATTATTAACCTATTACTACTAAAGGTTATTTTTAAACCGCCTGGGCAGTTTATATTTTCCATAGGCGTAAAAGCCTTTTTTTTCATGTGACGCTGACTTTGTCGTTTAATCGTTGGTTAGCCGCCAGCTCAATAATCCAAAGCTGGCAATTTTTACAATCAACAAAGAACTGTATCGTATCAATATTTCAACAAAAAGTATCATTTTGCATTCCCTCGTTAAGCTTGTTTCGGATTCCTAACAAACTTATTTTATCATATTAATCATGTTTGCTATAAATCGTATTGTGACTTTTGTAATAACTACCGGCAAGCCGGTAGTTATTACAAAAGTCAATCTATTTGAGCTGGATTTTCTCAGGCGCAGAATATGCTAACTCCGGAACACCGATGGTTTTAACACCAACCCTCGCATAAACAGCTTCACCATTTGCCAGCGATGCCGGGATTGTAGCAGTAATTGTCAACTGCTGGTTAATATCCTGGATATTAGCGGCTGGAACTACAGTCGCCGCATCCTGGTTTAATTCATCTACCAGTGCTGTTTTATAAATATACAACTTTACAAACTCAAGATTTTTTGTTGTATTGACACGTTGAATATTAACAGTGCTTGTTACAGTTAAATTATTGCGCTGATAAGCAGCACTTTTTACCAGAAAATACGGATCAACAGGAACATCGACAACAGTATTTCCTTTTACAGTGATTTTTATAGAATCGGTATTGTCTGCCCAGGGACCAACGCCTCTCTGACGAGTTAATAAATACTCGCCGTCAAACAGCCTGGCGGAAAAAGATCCATCCTGCGCAACATAAACCGGAATTTTACTGAAGAAATCATATCCATGTTGCCACAATTCGAGTTGAACACCATTAGAACGCAGTCCAATCGGCGTGCTCTGGTAAACCACACGACCTGTCAGCATTGATTCCGGCGCTTCATAATTATCCTTTTTACACGCTGTAATAGCTATAGCAGCAATAGCAAACAGCCCTATAATATTTCTAATAATTTTCATGATTCATTTAGTTAAATGGATTTGGAACAATTTTCGGATTGTTATTTAACACACTTTGATCAAATGACGAATAATAGTTAAACAACTGGAAAAACCTTGGCGCTCCAAAACGTGGCGCTCTAAGCTTATCAAATACAATTTTTCCATCTCTCGGATCACCCGGACGAACAACTCTGTAAGGGTATAATGCATAAACAACATCTTCCGGGTTGGATTCTGTTCCGTTCCATACTTTATCCGCTATTCTCCAGCGTTTTAAATCCCAAAGGCGATGATCTTCAAATGCAAGTTCTGACCTTCTCTCTTTACGCACTTTTTCGAGCGTTAAGGTTGCAGATGAGTAATTGTTTGCCCCAAATCCAGCACGCTCTCTTATCGCGTTGGTATATGTTAGCGCATCAGAAATCTGGCCTAATTCAAACGCTGCTTCGGCAGCATTGAGATAAATTTCGCCTAAACGAAACCATACCCACCAAACATCGCTTTGAATACCACGTGTTGATGTTCCTGCACCAGAATCAATGTATTTCCTTAAATAAAATCCAGTGTTGGATACTTCCATAATTGAACGGTGGGGGCCTGACGGTGCTACCAGCAATTTTCCGTCGGTATAAGCAGAACCCAAATCTGCCGACTCAACTGTTTGATAAGCGTTGGTTGCAGCATCCCATTTTTTAACGCCTGCCTGCATATCAATTGCCAGACCTTTAAAGCTGGCACCTGGAAAAATTACGGTTCCATAAAGCCTAGCGTCTTTATTAGCGAACAAGTCTGTCGTTTTATCAAAATAAATGTAATCGCTGTTATCAGGGGTTCTGATTTTCAAAGTTCCCGCTGTTCCGTCGAGATTATCATAGCTTTCTACCAGATTTAGTGAAGGCGTAATATTCGATGAGCTTAAATTATCTTCACGGATTCCGCGAGCGATATTGTCATAGGTAAAGCCATGCTTTTTAGCCTTTGATGTCAGGAAGTCGCGTACAAAAATCACCTCCTTATTATTAGCTTTCTTCACAATCGCTTCGTAGAAGTTTTCGCCCGGGTTTGGATTTCCCTTGTAAAGTGAATAGGCTCCGCTGTTGATAATTGCTTTTGAAGCATCCAATGATTTTTGGAAATATTCGTTGGCTCTTGACGCAGGTATTCCCACCTCGCCCCCGGCAGTAACAACGCTTGGCGTAAGCAAAGCATTATATTTTGCGATTGTTGCGGCATATAACATCGCGCGACTTTTTAACGCGAGACAAGTATATTTATTGGCACGACCAGTACTTCCTCCATTTGCGATCACATCCTGGATAGCATCCATTTCACTAGCGATAAAGTCATAAACTTCAGCTTCTTTTGCCCTTGGTTGTTGCAAAGGACTTGGATCGCCGCTGTAATCATAGATTAATTGCGATGTCACTAAAGGTACGCCGCCCATCCTTTTTACCATTTCAAAGTATTGGTATGCCCTGATAAATCTAAACTCGGCTTTCAGCTGGGTTTTCTGCTCGTCGGTTAACGATGAGCCTCCATATTTATCAACATTGTCGATAGCCAGATTTAAATCCCTGATGAAGCCATAATCATATAAACGCCACCAGTCACGGCCATAAGATGGAATATCGTTACGCCATTGGTCGTTTGAATTTCCTGACCACAACGCATCGTCGTAAACCGACATATTTCGCCATTGAGATCCAGCCTGGTCAGTCAAACCCTGATCAGTAGGCATCCGGTTATAATAGTTGGCAAGCAGTCCCACGATAAGTTTCGGGTCCTTCCACAAATCCTCGTCGGTAACAATACTGACCGGTTCACGTTCTAAAAAATCTTTTTTGCAAGAAACGGAGCTTAAAAGAAGCCCTACACCCACAATGATGTATTTTGATATATTTTTCATCTCTGTTTTCTTAAAGTGTTAAATTGAATCCAAACGTGTAGATTTTTTGCTGAGGATAAACCAGGCCATTTGTTGAAGCTATTTCAGGATCAATCTGGTAATCTTTTACGTTGTCAAATGAAAATAAATTCGATCCGTTCGCATAAACTCTTAAAGCAGTAATATGTACTTTACTTATAAGTTTCTTTGGGAATGAGTAGCCTAATTCCAGGTTTTTCAAACGGAAATAGCGAATGTTGGTCGTCCAGAAATCATTGCGATCATTTCCATCTAACGGGCTACGGAAAATCGAGAGTCCTGTATTATCTTTTCTCAACGCCGGATAAGTTCCAGGAATCCATTCACTAGCAGGATTATAAGGATCGGCCTGATGCCAGCGATCGTTCAACATGTATGCCGGCGAGTTACCGTTATTTTGGAACGGATATTTTAGCTCCCAGTCTCTGAAATAGGTTTGCATACCAGCACCTGCAAAATCCGCAATAAGTGAAATACCTTTCCAGCTTACCCTTGCATTAACGCCATAATTGAAATACGGCAATGCACCCTCTGCGTAACCAATTGGTTTCTGGTCGAGGTTATTGATTATACCGTCACCGTTTAGATCTTCATATATCAGATCTCCAGGCAACAGCGTTCTGTTTCCCTGTCCGTCGATGTTAACAGGATAGTCATTAATTTCCTGCTGTGATTTAAATTGACCAATAATATGATGTCCCCAGTTAATAGCCTGCCAACGGTCGGTGCCGTTATTGCGATATTGATCGTACGAATTTCCAAAACGAGGCTTGTAGATATAATCATTTTTTGTACGACCTAAAGTCGCGTTACCACCAATTGAAAAATCAACTTGCCCGATAGTATTGCTGTATGTTATAAAGCCATCCAGCCCTCTTGTGATATCAGAGTTCAAGTTTTCCTGAGGTAAAGCGTATCCTACTTCTGAAGGCAATACCACGTCATATCGCGCTGCAGGGAATCCCGAGCGTTTGCGTTGGAAAACATCGAACTGGCCGGTAATATGTTTCACTACCGTAAAGTCAATACCTATGTTCGCCATTCTGTTTCTTATCCATGATAAGTTAGTTGTAGGTAATCCTCTTGGCTGAACGCCGTTATAATAAATTCCGTCGAATACAGCGTTACCGGCGTTTGTGTTATATCCGCCGAGATAAGCAAACGGCGATGGGCTGTAATAATTCCCGTTCCCGTCCTGTAAAGATGTTCCCGTTTCACCGTATGAAACACGAAATTTCAGCTCGTTAACAACCTTGCCAATGCTTTCAAGGAAGAATCTTTCCTGAGAAATACGCCATCCGGCAGAAACACCGGGAAAAAAACCATAACGGCTGCCCCCCTGGTAAAGGAAAGAACCGTCGACCCGAGCTACACCCTCCAGCAAATACTTCTTTTTATAATCATAATTTAAACGCATTGCATAACCTTCGAACGCTTCTTCGTAATGAGAATCGCCTAAATAATCGAGGTCAGCAAATAGCTGGGTGGTAATGATGTTATTGGGAGGAACTGAGTGAAGAGCGATATAATCGTTGCTTGACTCACGTCTTTCGGCTGCCGCCAACGCGGAAATATTATGATCACCGAGTTGTTTCGCATAGCTGACTTGTAATTGGGAAAACTCAGAAATAACATTCCTTTTGTGCTTTTCCCTCCATGGATTCTGGTTACCATACAATGCACCGTTTGGAGCCCGGTCGTTATATTTACCAGTCGTCGGATCAAATATGTAGGCTGGATAAGTGTATTCGAACCCGTCGAAATCTTCGTTGTAATAGTCGTAAGAGTACAATCCTTTGATTGACAAGCCAAATTTAAAATCGTATTGAGCGTTCAGCTTGGCTCCTGCACCGCGTGTAACATCGTCTATGTAACCGGTTATGTCATTGGTATACGTTGCAGGGTTTACATTTACGTTGTGCGTTTGATTAATATATGCAGGGTTATTATTTGCGTAAGCGGTTTCTGTTGGCCACATACTGCCGATACTTAGCAATGGATTGAAATAATCATCTAAACCGGGAACACCTACATTATGCCGTTTTTCAACGCGGCCGCTAAGCTGAGCCCCAACGGTAAATCCTTTTAAAATAGTGCTTGAAAGATTTGCCTGAATATTTGTTCTGTTAAAATTGAAGTCCTTAATAATTGCATCCTGATTTAAATGTCCGACAGATAAATAATAAGATGATTTTTCGGTACTGCCGGAAGCATTGGCATTTAGCGAGTATTGCGGCACATTTGGCCTTGTTACGAACTTGTAATAATCGTTGCTTTGATAGCCTGGCTCAGTGCCAGCTTGCCATTTTGCATACTCTTCCGGGCTGTACAGTAGTGCAGGATTTCTGCCAAGATTCTGCTCTGATTCAAGCCGCCCCCGCACGTATTCGGCCGCATTTCCAGGATATGGAAACCTTGTGAAGTTTTGTAAACCGTAATAACTGTTTACATTAAGCGCAGGTTTATCGCCTTTTTTTCCCTTTTTGGTAGTTACCAATACAACACCATTACCTGCAGCTAACCCGTAAATTGAGGCTGATGCATCTTTAAGAACAGTGATACTTTCAATATCATCTAAACCAAGTTGGTTAAATGCATTTACTCCCGAAATTCCCGTATTATAGCCAAATGCATCCGTTCCGTTACTGGTACTGTATGCAACTCCGTCAATCACATATAATGGGTTTCCGAGATTTCTGATCTGCAGGCTCGCTCCATTTCCGGGACGTGAATCCATTGTTCGAGCTGTTACGCCTGGAACTTTCCCAACAAGCGCACTTGTTGCCGCAACTGCAGGGGTGCGTACAATGTCTTCGGACCTGATGTTGCTTATCGCCCCCGAAATAGTGGCTTTTTTCTGGGTACCGTATGCTACAACAACTACTTCATTAAGCTGGTTGTTGGCATCGGCCTTTAAACGAACATTGAGCGTTGCTTGTGAATTGACCGCGATTTTTTGAGTAACGTACCCGATATAAGAATAAACGAGCACTGCGTCGTTTGGCACCGTTATACTGTAATTTCCGTTAACGTCGCTAACGGCTCCTTTTGTACCACCTTCTACTTTGATACTTACGCCCGGTAAAATTTCACCGTTTTCATCTGTTATCTTACCCTTCACAGTAATATCAGCCAGCCAGGTTCCACTGTTCTCATAGGTTATTTTTATACCCGCATAACTTGAAGGAACCGTTAAGACGATGGCCATTGCGGGCAAGACAATAGCATGCAATGCCGCTATTGCAGCAAATCTTAAAAATTTCATAATGTTTAATTTTTAGTGAATCGAATTGGTTAATTAACAATCCTGATCAATTGGCTAAATAAGGATTGACTCGACTAATAATACTATCCGCTAGTAATGTGTGTTTTCATATTAATAATTGGCTTGATTTATAATTGTCTAATATACACTAATTTTATAAATGTAAATATTACACTTAAAAAAAATTAAAAAAAATTATTACGTGAGATTGCGCGCTGCTTTTAAACCTAGCACGATTGGCAGTATGCCGATCCGCTATTTTAACGCACAGTTAGATGGAGTTCAACAGACTTACTTAGCCTGCCGCTCATTTTTGAGAAAATAAAAGCTTTCAGGAGCTATCATTAAGACGTCTGCATCCTGTTTCGTACTAGACCACTTTGCATCGATAATTGCTGTCAGCCGTGGTGACACTGTTTTATCAGAATAATGAGTATGAAAAACGTATTTCAGATGACCGTTCTTATCTTTAAAAAAATCACCGTGGCCCGTTCCATTTTGATGAATGTTCACACGACTTATGACAGGATTGCCTGCAAATTTCTTCCACGGACCAAATGGCGACCGAGATGTCGCATAACCGACAGCGTAATCTATATTTCTGAAATCATTGGCTGAATAGAAAAGATAATATAAGTTGTTGTGTTTTAACACTGTTGGTCCTTCTGTAACCGGCCAGTTTGTTCCGGCTGTATTTTCCCAGGGTTCATCTCCTGCAATGCATTCTCTGACAGTTGTCGAATCAATATCAGACAAATCATTTTTTAATTGTGCTACGAAAATCCGGTTTCCGTTCGTCAGTCGGACGTGATACAGATATAACTTACCGTCGCTGTCTTTGAAAATAAAAGGATCAATCTGTTTTCCGCTTCCAGACAATGGCTTTTTTATTTTTTGCTTAAACGGACCAAGCGGACTATTACTCTCGGCTATCGCAATTTGTTCATCGGCAGTGTACGCCATGTAGTATTTGTCCGCCGACTTAAATATCTGTGGCGCCCAAAACCCTTTTGTACCGAAGCTATCGCCAATGTAAAGTGCATGTCCTTGTGTTTTACCAACAGGACCGGACCAGTTTTTTAAATCGTTTGACTTATATACCAAAAACCCCTTGGGGCTGTTAGTGCCGTACAAATAGTAAGTGCCCTTGTCCAAAAAAATTGTTGGATCGGCCAGGCGGATTGTATCAGAAAAAATAGTGCTCCTCGCCTTCCCGGAGGAAGCGAAAAGCACTATCATCAACAGAATAAAAAAATATCGGATTCTGTGCATTAACGCTTGTTCAGTTTGCCGTCAAGAACTTTCATGAAATAACCGCCTACTACGCTTCTGGCCTGAAAGCCTACCTGCTTGCCATCCGTAGTTTCGTGCCAATCGCCTAACGGTACACGTGTCGGCGTTTCAATTGCGTATTTTTTTAGAGGAGAAACAAATTTTTCAAAAGTTTCGTTGTCTCCGGCCAGCGTCGCCGTCCATAAAATCCAGTCGGACTTGGTATAAGTTTTACGGCTGTCAAGCGGCAATCCAAAATCGTTTTGCTTAGTGAGATAGAATTTAACTTCTTTTTCAGCAACTTCTTTAGGAAAAATTCCGAGATTAAGGACCTTGTCCCAAACCAAGTTATATTTCTGGCTCCAGGTACCCTTTTTATCAAATGTCAATGCATAATGATCCCCGTCGTCAGCCATTTTCATCCAGCGTAAAGCCATATCTTTAGCCATCGCCTTGTATTTAGCCGCTGTTTGCTTTTCACCTAATTGCTCGGCAAGCATCGCATAACATCCGATACCGACGATCGCTTTCACTGACAAATTCGCGTTACGCGCAAGGTGTCCGGCAAAGTCATCGGTACATAACTGATTGGCTGGATCGAAACCTTCTTTACTTAAAAATTCAACCCAGGTGCTGAGTGTTTTCCAATGTTTTTTTGCATAGTTCGCGTTGCCTTCTACTTTCGCTATCGCCGCGGTAAGAATGACCATATTTCCCGATTCTTCTACAGGCATATCTTCGCCGTAGGTTTGGCCGTTTGCTAAAGGATATGTCCCTAAATCGTGGGCAGCAAATGGCTTTTTCCACTTCCCGCTTTCACTGTAATAAAAAATGCCGTTCATCATCCCCTTTAACAGATCCGGATTATAGATAAGATATAAAGGAGCCGACGGGTAAGTTATATCAACGGTATTTATCGATCCGTTACTGAAATTTTCCTTTGAAAGAAACAGTAGTTCTCCCTGCGGACTTCTGACCAATTTGTGAGCTGAAATTGACTGACGATAAGCTAGCACGCATAAATCAGCGTAATCGGCGCCACCGCTGGCAGCAGTTGAAGACTGCACTTGCTTATTTAACGCATCACATTTAGCTAATACCGTTTTGTATTCAGCATTTGCAAGATTTAATTGTTTATCTATTGTCTGTGTAGCGTCGTTCTTCCACCACGGCTTCAGATTCGTGCCGAAATATTGTACAGAATATATATCGTCGTAAGCAAGCATAACGTACTGCTCTTTCTGAGTTCCAGATACCACTCCCATATCTATCGCAGTATTTAAAGCCAGCGACTTCCCTTCTGTTTCTGTAGACGCTTTCCTGTTTCCTAAAAAATTAATTTCAGCATTAGTTGCCGTAGTAATTGTTTGTGTAACAGCGGACGACTTTGGCGCTGCAACATACATATAGCCCCAATCAATTCTAACATCGTCTCCTTTTTCTTTGAGAACAGGCTGAGTTTTGGTTCCGGCTTTGAGCACCGACAGATTTCCGCTTTGATAGGCTGTAGCTGTAACCGGTTGTGCTGCGTAATTCACTGCAAGATCGGACGAAGCGCTGAACATTACCTGGACGTTATGTGATGCCCCATCATTCGATGATGTTTTAAATATCACATATGATACCGGCCGCGACATTAGCGAAAGATCATTCATCAGCAATGGCGATGTGAAGCAAACATTCAGATCGACATTTCCGCAAGTAAAATCATATTGCGTTTGCGTTGCGTTTATAGACACATTCTTCTGCCGAGCAAGAACTATCGCATCCGATTCCGGATTTTTCTTTTCGTAAACCAGGCCAGCGTCTATCCATTGGCCGCCGCCGGTATTTGTTACATGAATTGCCAATACATTTTTCCCTGTTTTAAGCTTTTTCAATCCGGCATCCGATAAAGGAACATAGATAAATTTGCCGTTGAAACATTCGCAATCATATATTTTTTCACCGTTGAGGTAAACTTCTGCATTGTCATCGTGCCTGATTTTAAGGTTCACTTTTTCGAACTCAGTGCTGCTCAGATCAAATTCGCGGCGAAGCCAGATTTCTTTCGTCCGCCATTGAGTTGTAGCCGATCCATCGCCATAAGGCGCCATCCCGGTTTTCCATTTTGAATCGTCAAAGCCTGGGCTTTCCCATCCGCTTCCCGGATCGGTTTCTGAAAGTTTTGATGTGTATGACGATTCGTCGGCAGCCGGGGCAATGCTTTCATATAAAACTTCTTTTCCGCCTAAAAACCGGTATACCTTTCCGTCTACTTTAATCAAACCATTTAAGGCTTGGTTAGTGCCTGTCCAGTGTTTGGTAGGTGATGCGTTCAGATTATCGGTAAACGACCATATACTAAAGTAGGGATCGTGATTAATCAAAGGATAAGCCGGTGCCTTGCGTTGTTGCGCATAGCTCGTTAAAACCGCAAAAAATAAAAGAAGAAAAATTCTGATCTGTTTCATTACTGAGATATATAAATTAACATATCCTTAAGACTGGATAAGCTGGTAAAATTTGCGTGCTTTTCGCTGATGTATTGCCTGATCTGTTTTTCCTTGTCGGGAAACGCTTTTAAAAACTGCTTTTGACTATTTGCCTTGATAAACGAATTCCCTGATTTGAGCCAATATTCATCCGCCGGAACAACTTTGAATTCATCCGGTAATTTGAGGTCATAAATTGCTTTGCCTCCATTATTACTTGGTAAACTCGACAGTGCTGTCGCTCCAGATGTCTGCGTGGTTGATCCGTAACCAACGGACGTGCCAGGCAAACTTACCGTAGATTTATGCTGAATATATAATGCCAGTGTCGCTACGTTTACTTTCTCAAAAAATCGCTCACCTGCGGGGATAAAACTTTTGCCTTTTATGACCACGCTGTCAATAGATGCCAGTTCCGCCAAGGCCAAATTTTTCCCATTCAGGCTAAATATCATTTCCTGGGTAACAGTGTTGTAATTCAACGGTACAGATTCCTTGTTTCCATCGGCTTTATAAACGGTGCCTGTGATAAATTCAGGAAAAACATAATGAGAAACGCCGGCAGTTTCCTGCGGATAAGCGGTCGCCAGCGTTAGCCATAACAGTCCGGTAAACATTATATATTTCATATCAATTATTTTCCACGGTGGGGAAAGCCGAGATCCTTAAGCGTGCTCCGCCCATTGGAACCAATGTCAAAGGTTTCACCGGTTGATTTGTAACAACCGGGCTTTGCGGTAAAACGCCACACAAGCCATAC
Source organism: Hufsiella arboris (assembly GCF_009834875.1). GTDB lineage: Bacteria > Bacteroidota > Bacteroidia > Sphingobacteriales > Sphingobacteriaceae > Hufsiella_A > Hufsiella_A arboris. The sequence goes on from NZ_WVHT01000003.1 coordinate 335,034, forward strand.
TGATCAATTGTCCATGAAGTTATTTGCCTTCCTTTACCAATTAATTCGATTGGTGCGTTTTTATTTGTAAAGGGATTATTATCTGCCGGCCAGCCCTTTTTAACGATCTCTAAAGATTTTAATGGATTAGCTTTATCAATAATCAACCCGTAATTCCAGTTAGATGCAGGGTGTATTTCAAACGACGGCCACTTTTGAGGATCCGCTCCCTGTTGCCATTTGGAATCGCCAATGGCCGTTTCCTTACTGTCTTTCTCAACAAGCTTTTCATCGATTTTAAGAGAGTAAGTCAGCGGACCGTAATTTACACTAACGCTGTTCTTATTACGCTGCCATTCTCTGACTTTTAGCTCCATCGGTAACTGCAACGTTATTTTATCGCCGTTTTTCCAGGTGTTTGAGATTTTTACGTAGTTCCCGCTTCCCGAAAAAGCGATCTTTTTTCCGTTAAGTTCCAGGCTTGCATTTTTGCACCATGAAGGAATACGAAGGTAAAGCGGAAAAGCGACCGGCTTTGGTGTGTTGACCAGAAATTCGACCTTATCTTCAAAGGGGTAATGTGTTAACTCCTGAAGTTGAACCTCTGTTCCGCCCGCAACTTTTGCATTAACTTCGTTTTGAGAATATAACTGAACTGCCAGCCCGTTATCAGGTGTAGCCGACCAGCTATTTTCGATATAATAAACCCAACCAGCCGAATGGTTGTGCTGGCAGCATCGGCTGCTAAACGGATTCATCATCAAAAACGGGCCTTCATTAGCAATTCCGGGACTATGATTTTTGCTGTCGCTGATAACCATATTTGGCGCCGTTAAATAACGTAAAGCACGATAGTCTGGCATAAAAGCGGCAGGAAAAGTATTAAATGCAACATCCTCGCAATTATCCGCCCATAATGGATCGCCGGTAAAATTTAGTAAATACTGGTCAGATGTCATTTGTTCGACCATGCCGCATGTTTCTACTGCCTGCCGGGGATCATCATACCCCTTCCGCGCGTTTTCATCCGAGCCAAACATACCGCCGGGAACTTGCCCGTAGATATCTCTTACAAGGCGAAAATTGTCATACGTTGCCTGGAGGTCTTTCTTGTCATGGCTTTGAAGATAATAAGTAGCCGGCTCCCTAAAGCATTGCGCAATGTTCACGTTATGCCAATTAGGCAAATTGTTTGTCTGACGCCAGTTCGCAGTATTCTTATCGATTTTTGTTGCGAGGTCTAGTAAAAATTTCTCGCCGGTATGATTATAAAGCCAGTAAACACTCAGCATGTTATCGCCGCCACGGCTGTTTTCCCAATAATCTTCCAGGAACAAGCTATCTGGTATCGATAATTCATACTTGAAATATTTACTCATAAAACTGAGTACGCGCGAATCTTTCGAATATTCATAGTAAGACTGCAGGCACCAAAGCATTGGCATGTTGGTCCATAAATCCCGCTTACCAGCGCCCTTTTCAACTGCCGGGCCAAAATCTCCGTTATCGCGCTGGTTAGTTAAAACGGCATCGATCCAGAATTTCGCCTCGTTAATTATTTTCTGATCGCCAAGAACATAGCCGATGTCGGCATAACCTTTAAGCCAGTAAGGTAGTTCTTCCCAGCCATATTTACCTTTCCCTTCTTTATTTAGCCAGGCATTATCTTCCTTACTCAACCATATACTGATCTCTCCTAAATTTCCTGTTAAGCCGTCACGCTGCAATTCGAGCATTTTTTTCAGCCAGCCATCAGGCTTTACTGAAGTAACCGGAAGCTTAACAAAAAATTGATTTTGAAGAGGCGCTTTGTTGGATGGATACCATTTATTGATTCCTGTATTAGTAGCATTAACCAGTTGCGCTTTTGGCTGTGCGCTGGCATGCATAAACTGGGTGCTGATCAATAAGGCAGAAGATATTACTACTTTAAAATTCATAGATATTACAAATTAAACCGCGGTTAGTCCGCAAGTGTCGTTTGTGTCAGCTTGTCGTTTATATTTTTCAACTGGCCTAACGGAACCTTCATCACACGATCGTAAGTCATAAAACCATTTATCTCTCCTTCCACATCAGTTGTTTGCGTATAAACCGCCGCTGAAAGTCCTTTTTTGGATAATTCGAGCAGGCTGTTTACAAATGTCGTATACCGGTCAAACATCTCCTGCGGAGTTTTGAAGCTCTGATAGCCCCAGTTATTTTTTTGTTGCCAGGTATGACCTTCAACGGGTAGTCCCAAGCCACCAAACTCACCTAAAACAACGGCTCTTTTTGAGCCAAAAAGTTTTGCGTCAGGCATAGCGGGTTCCGGGTAATTATGTAGGTCGATGATATGTCCGGTGTCGTAAAAATTGCCGCCGCTTGCGCTGTTAACCAGGCGGGATGGATCTTTCTTCATCGTCCATGATGAAATATCTTCGGTTTTGAACTGACCCCATGCTTCATTGAAAGGCGTCCATACTACAATGCTTGGAACATTGTAAAGAGAATTCATAATCGCGTTCCATTCCTTACGGTAATAGCCTTCTGATTCGGCGGTCCGATTCTGATCGGTTGCCCGACCAATTATTCCCGGACGCGGGTCCCAGCGGTTTCCTAAATCACCGCTCGGCATATCCTGCCAAACCAGCATGCCAGCCTTATCGCAGTAATAATACCACCGGGCCGGCTCAACTTTTATATGTTTACGGATCATGTTAAAACCCATCGCCTTGGTTTGATCTACATCAAACTTTAAAGCTTCATCGGTGGGTGCTGTATATAAACCGTCTGGCCACCAGCCTTGATCAAGCGGGCCAAACTGGAAAACGAATTTATCATTCAGCATCATGCGCTGAACACCATCTTTATCAGCGGCAATTGAGATTTTCCGCATGGCGAAGTAGCTCTTCACCTCGTCTACCGTTTTACCACCACGTATAACTGATATCTTCAGATTATAAAGAAATGGATTTTTAGTATCCCATAATTTCGCATCCGGAATTTTTAGTATCGCGGTTTCGCCTGAATTGATCGAGCTTTCAGCTATTTTATTTTGTCCGTCAAGGGCTGCGATAACTATTTTGTCGCCCTTTTGCGCGTTCCAAACTAAAGGAGTAACAGAAACAGATTTTTGATCGACATCCGGCGTTTGTTTGGTCGAAATCACATATGTTTTAGGAACGCCTTCCAGCCAGACTGTTTGCCAGATACCCGTTACCGGTGTATACCAAATGCCTTCGGGCTTCGATACTTGTTTACCTCTTGGCTGTGGCCCTTTGTCGGTTGGATCCCAGACCTTCACAATGATTTCCTGGTTGCCGCCCTTTAAATATGGCGTAATATTGAAGCTGAAAGGATCGAATCCACCCTCATGATCTCCCGCTTTTTTCCCATTTACAAATACTTCGGTGCGCCAATCTACCGCACCAAAATGAAGCAGGACTGTTTTGCCTTTTAACCCGGACGATACTGCGAAACTTCTTTTATACCATAAAATACTGTCTTTTCCAACTGTACGTCCGACACCTGAAAGCGACGACTCTACAGCAAATGGCACCAAAATTTTGCCTTCAAAACCGGATGGTTTAGATGTGGCCGACACTGGTACTATCGAATAATCCCATAGTCCATTTAAATTTTGCCAGTCGTTACGCACAAACTGTGGCCTCGGGTATTCAGGTAATGTTTTTTGCGGATCAACTTTGGATGCCCATTCAGACTGAATTTTGCCTGGCAGCGGTTTCCAATTTGAGGTTTGCGCCCTGGTTTCTGTGACTAAATAAAACAGGAAAAGGATAGCAAAGAGTTTTTTCATAAAAATTTGCGACTGGGAGAATACAAGAAAGAGCCGCCCACTAAAGGAGCGGCTCATTGTTTAAAAAGAAACTTTGACCAGAGGCGAGAACATCATATCTTCTACACCTGCTATTCTAACTCCGATACGTGCAAAAACGTAGTTCTGTGTCGGAGTCATTGCCGGAATGTCGGCAGTAAGTGAAATGTTATTTGGATCTAAAATTGCTGAACCAGCAATATCCGCACTGGCAATATTATTTCCACCAGAAACAAATTGCGTTTTATTAAGATACAAGTATACACGATCAATATCACGACCGTTAACGGCGTCTGTTATGATCTTTTCCAGCTTAAAGTTTGCGGTAACTTTCTGGCTGGCGGCTGTAATTTGTGAGTTGCGGATCATATAGAAAGGCATAACTTCTATGTCCATCGTCTGGCTGCCGCTCATAGTGACCGCCACGGTATCAGGCCGGCCCGCCGCATTTTGTTTCCACAAAAATGGCCCTTGATTAGGCGGTATAGTTAGTTTATAATTCCCGTTAAATAACAACTGAGAAAACGAACCATCTTGGCCTATGGATAAAGATATAGCTGCGTTCTTACCGAATCCAGGTTGCCATAGTTCAAAATTAACCTGGTTGTATTCGACACCGATCGGCTCTCCTTTATACACAATCCGCCCAGAAAAGGTATCTGACGGGGCATCGTAATTATCCTTTTTACAGGCCGAAAAACCCGCCAAAAGAAATAATGCTATATATTGAATTTTCACTTTCATGATTTTGATTATAGAGTTATTGATTTGGCTGCCTGACAAGTTTAGGATTTGAAGAACGCAGGGCATCGTCGATAGCAGAATAGTAATTTCCAAAAAGAAATCTGTCATAGCCTGTTACTTGGTTCGGTAATACTTCTCTGTACAACCATTTGCCGTCGTTAGGGCTTCCCGGACTATAATATTTATAAGGCCATAATCCCCATGGCTGCGTATTCCGTTTAGTCGCCTTGCCAATATTGCTTAGCAGGTCTGCTGAGCTCATTGTATTTCCATCCCAAACGATATGGGCAATCCTCCAGCGTTTCATATCAAATAAGATATGTCCTTCAAAAGCCAGTTCTACACGCCGCTCATGAGCGATGCGGTCAAAATCAATTGTCGCCAAAGGTGTTGTCAGACCTGCACGGGCACGAACCTGATTTATGTAGCCAAGAGCAACCCCTGGCTGGCCTAATTCAAAAGCAGCTTCTGCGGCATTTAATAAAACTTCCCCGTAACGATAACGAATAAAAGAAACGTCGCTACCCCGTCCTCTTCTTCCCGAACCAACCGTTGGATCAAGGTATTTCCGGATATAGAAACCTGTTTGCGACCGTAATTCAAGTCCGTTGATAGGACCATCTGTGCCAACAACTTGAACTGGAGTACTTGTTCCCGGCAGCGGCTTCAAATTTCCGGCTACATCGCTAGTTGTAATATTGCCGCTGGCATCTATGTATCCAGCCCAGATATCAACACGCTTTCCCTTAAACAAGCCGTTTGGAATAATAACAGTACCTTCCAACCGTGCGTCTCTTCCAGCAAATATATCCTGTTGATTAGTGTAATAGACAGGATTTCCCGATACATCTTTTGTTGGAAGGGGAGCATACGTATTATCCAACTTCTCAAATGCTTCAACAAGATTTAGCGAAGGATTGATACGGCCCGCATCGCCACCCTCATCGGAGATGGAATAAGGCTGATCATTAGTAGTAAAACCATGAACCTTGCCACCATTTGCTTTAAAGTCCTCCACATAAATCGCTTCTTGGTTTGTACCGCTTTTATCCAAGAAAATTGCGGCAAAGTTTTCTGACAGATTAGGCAAAACCTGGTACAATTTGTAAGGTCCTGCAGAACCATTTATTATCTCTTGTGCAGCTGCCAGGGCCTTAGTGTAATATCCGTTTGCCATGTTGATGGGAATTCCTACTTCGCCTCCTGACAATGAGACCTGCGGAGTTCCAGCCCCATATTTTGCTATTGAACCTGCATAAAGCGCTGCTCTGCATTCCATAGCCAATGCGGCGGCTTTGGTGGCCCTGGCTTTAATATTTACATCTTTTGGCAACTGGTCTTTTATCGCCTCAGCCTCACTAATCACAAAATCATAAATTTCGGATTCTTTTGCCCGTGGCATTTGAAGTTCAGGAATGTTGTTACCGTCGTATGCTAGCGGGTCAGTTACTAATGGAACTCCGCCCATACGTTTCACCATCTCGAAATAGTAGTTAGCACGTAAAAAGCGACCCTCTGCTGTATATCGATCTTTTTCAACATTGGTTAAAGCTGTTGACGCTGCTAAACGCTTGAGGTATAAATTAAGATCGCGTATATATCCATAATCCCATGTGGCCCAGGAATTGTATCCCCAACCCGTATTTTTCACTATAAAATACGAGCCATTTTCTGAAGGAAAGCTTTCTCCAAAATCCGCAAAAGTTCGCCATCCCGGTTCGTAAGCCGTATTAACAGACATGTTATACGGATTATTTGATGTAGGATTATTCGGATCGTAATTTGGGTGACCGTCTAAACTCGAAAAGTCAAGCGATCGGTTGTAAAGATCGCCGACGACAGATAATACAAGTGCAGGGTCAGAAAAAGCAACGTCTTCCGGAATAACGCTGGTTGGTGGTACGTCTAAAAAATCACTGTCTTTTTTACACCCGGCAAAACTAATAAGTAGCGCGGAAAGTGTAATCGATAATATCTTTTTCATTAGAATCTTTTCTGTGTGAATAATTAAAATGTAAGGTTGATTCCAAAGTTGATCACCTTATTTTGCGGGAACTGAAGCCCGTTATCATCGGCCACCTCCGGATCAACATTATATTCTTTCAAATTATCAAACGAGAACAGGTTATATGCATTAGCGTAAAGTCGTGCCCGCTGAGCTCCTACTTTGCTGATCCATTTCTTTGGCAAACTGTAGCCTAGTTCCAGCGTTCTTGCACGCAAATACCTCACATTATGCAACCAGAACGTTGAATTTCGTTGCCCGTCGAGTTCATAGTCACTGTGGCCAAAACCCGGATTGTAACGATTTGCAGGATATTTTCCTGGTACCCAAGCACTGTTAGGATCATACATATCTGCGCGGTGCCATCTGTCTTCAAAAATGGAATTTAGGTTTCCGTTATTCTGAAATGCCCACCTTGTCTCCCAGTTTTGGAACCAGGTATAGCCTGAGCCTCCCGAAAAATCAGCATGGAAATCGAAATTATTCCAGGAAAGAGCGAGATTAAATCCAAAGTTAATATTCGGCTGAGTACCGTAACCATAACCTATGGGTCGTTCATCGTAATCGTTAATAACTCCGTCACCGTTTTGATCCTTATATTTTAAGTCGCCAGGTAATAGTGTCGTGTTTCCTCTGCCGTCGATATTCACGGGATAATTGTTTATTTCATCCATCGACTGGAACTGTCCGTCAACTACGTATCCCCAATCGATATGAGAATACCTGTTTTCTGTAGAGGTTCGATATTGATCCCAGGAATTAAAATAAACCGGATTATAAGAGGTTAGATTTTTTTGCCGGCTATAACTAAAATTACCCCCAACCTGGAAATTTACTTTTCCAAAGGCTGTATTATAAGCCAAAGAAACTTCACCTCCTTGTTGAGAATCACTGTTTAGATTTTCCGCAGGCAGTCCATAACCCAATTCAACAGGTAAGAGAATATCATTCCTGACTCCTTTTAAACCTGTACGCTTGCGATAAAAATAATCCAGCGATCCGCTTAATTTATTGTTTAAAAGCACATAGTCAACTCCAATATCTGTGATTTTACTTTTTAACCACGAAATCTGTGTTACCGGAACACCTTTATCCCGTGAAACGGTTACGCCATTTCCATCAAGTACAGAAATGTTCTGATTGAAGTTATCGCCGTACGTGTAACCTGGCAGATAGGCATACGGAGGTACAATAGGCCCTGGATTATTAGGATCGCTTGTAGGGTCCCTGTCATCTCCGAGTACACCATAAGATCCACGTATTTTCAAATCATTCAGAACGCTGTTTTCTCCTAACAGATTTTTCATCCAAGGCTCTTCTGTGATTCTCCATCCTGCAGATACACCGGGAAACCATCCAACACGCTGGTCCGGAGCAAATAAATACGAAGCATCGCGACGGCCGGATAACTCTACGTAGTATCTATTTGCAAAATTATAGTTGATTCTTCCAATATAACCGGTACGTGCTTCCTGATCATCCCGATCCTGATAAGTATCGGCAGTAGGGAAATAAATTAATGGAAGATTATTCGATACTGGTGATGCATGGATCCAGTTCCTTAAATGGCGCAATTTAATACGCTCAGCAACGAGAGTACCTCCAACAGTATGCTTGCCGAATGTATTGTTGTAATTTATCTGGGCCTGCCAGGTGTTATTAAACTCTTTACGCTGCTCGCGCTCTCTCCATGGATTTGTAGCTCCTCCGGTTACTTTGTAAGTATCATCAGTGGGTTGATAAGTGTATGCTTTATAAGTATATTCATGATTGTTCAATACGTAATCAGCCAGATAATAAGAGTAAACACCTCTTACCGCTAAGCCTTTAACGCCAGGTATATCGTAGTCTGCAGAAAAGTTAGTTTGCAGTACCCGCCAATCACCCCTTAGTTTTCCAGAAATTTTTTCGTTTAAGAATGCATAATTTGACTCCAGGTGAGGGCCAAGGTCATTCAGGTATTCCGGATTGTCATTAGCATAGGGCCTTTCCAGCGGTGTGTTTCTCAAAACCGCTAGCCTGGAAAGGAAGTAATCGTCTCCACCCGGCACACCAGGATTTTGCCTGGTTTCAATTCGCCCGTTTATTTGTGCATTTAACTTTAAACCCTTAGCGATTTTTGCACCGATATTTGACTGAATGTTAGACCGGTTAAATTTATATTCACGGCCAAGCACCGAATTTTGAAATAAATTGGTTCCTGATACATAGTAATTTATTTTATCGGTACCTCCGGTAAAGTTTACGTTTACCTGGTTTTGTGGAGCGCCATTATTCAATACATAATCGCGCCAGTTAAAGCTGCGGTATAAAGGACCAGCACTTTCTCCTTGTTTATATTTATCCAGCTCTGCTTGAGTAATGTTTGTCGACCCATAACTATTAATCTCCGCATCGGCACGATAGCGCATATAATCATAAGAGTTGCTGGTTACTTCCGGGAAACGATACCAATCCTGGAAGCCGGCATAAGCATCAATATTTACCTTACTACCACTATTATTTGCACCTTGTTTAGTTGTTACCACCACTACCCCGTTAGCAGCACGCACACCGTAAATCGCAGCCGATGCATCTTTCAGTACTGTAATACTTTCGATATCTGCCGGCGATAGGTTATTGAACTGCCCCTGATCCTGCTGAATTCCGTCAATTACATAGAGCGGCGTTCCCATGTTACGTATCTGGATATTTGCACTTGCTCCCGGACGGCCGTCAGGCATACGGAATGTTACGCCAGGAATTTTTCCTGCCAATGTCGAACTTACCGTCGAGCCAGCGTGAACGCGATCAATATCTTTACTGGTAACGCTTGACACAGCTCCGGTAATTGAGCCTTTTTTCTGCCGGCCATAACCAGTAACAACTACTTCTTCCAATCCTTTAGCCTCTTCCTTGAGTTGAATTTCGATATTAGCACGGTTGTTAACCCTGATCTCCTGTGTAACATAACCTATGTACACAACCTGCAAAACGGCATTACCAGGAACATTGAGCGTAAATTTACCGTCAGCATCGGTTGAGACACCCTGATTGCTCCCCTTCACTTTAATACTTACACCAACAAGTGGTTCTCCTTTTTCAGAAGTAACCCGGCCTGTAACAGGCGCCTTTTTATCTGATGATTTAGATTCGCCTGCAAGCTTTTTCGCTGAACTTGTCAAGCTATTTGCATGAACGAAACCTCCGGAAATGGTAATTGCAATGATTAGTATCCTGACAACACTAATACTTATTGCAAACCTTCCCAAAGGCGCATATTCTTTTAATTTCATAATGATTTTTGAATTTGGTTGAATTAAAATTGATCTGAATGCAATCCTAATTGTAGGCAATTTTTAATATCTGATATTAATGCCTCTTCCTCGTTAATCGTAAAGTTTTAATCTCATATGGTTAATTGGTTAGTGGTTTTTTTTGTCATAACATACCCATTAAGGCTATCAGAGAGCAAGCCCTGATAAGTCTTTTTTTTGAATAGTTACTTAGTTATAAGTGTGGTTCTAATTGATAATCAAATGAAAACTTTTTGAGATTTAAAACCAATCCATATTGTATCAATCTTTCTTCAAAAAGTCTCAAAATGAGCAGTTAGCCGCTGGCGAGCCAAAAATCGAACGGTTTGTCGCGATCGCACACCAAAGTGCCGTTTTTGAACTCCAGTTCTGCGACGTGAATGGATGTTCGTTTATTGGAATACGAATAGGTGTGATCCGCATCCAGCTCACCTTCCGAATGAACTTTTCGTCCGGGATGGGTAAAGTAAAATATGTAAGCTTTATTTCCGGTTACAACCACATCTGCATGCGCGCCGGTTGGAGTATCTTCGGGTCTGTGCCCCGGTACGTCAAGAACCATTCCTTGCTTTACCCAATTTTTTGCATCTTTTGAGCGGTAAACACGCTGGCCTTTCCACTCATCAGTGATCATCCAGTACCAATCATTGAAAAAGAAAACTTTTGGCCCCTCATGCGGATTGCCTGCAATGGCAGGCTCCTTTTGAAGCACCCAGTTTGTCAGATCCGCGCTTTCGGCCGTCATCGTTATACTGCCTCTTGTACTGTCTTTATACCAGATATGCCACTTGCCATGCGGAAGTTTGCAAACGGTCGCGTCAATTACATCATCCGACGAAAGTTTCAGCCGGCCCTTATAAATCCATTTCCAAAGATCTTTGCTGGTATAATGAATAATATGTGCCTGCCCGCCCCAGTGATTTCTTACTCCCTCGATGTATGCCACGAACATGTGGTAAGTTCCGTTATCGTAAATTACTTCCGGCGCCCAAAAGGTATTTTGACCTGTCTCAAATTCGAGTTCTAATGCACCTTTATAAACAAAACTTTGCCCGTTGTCTTTTGAAACAGCGACGCCTATTTTCGTGCCGTAACAGAAAGCAACATCGTCCGACTGAACATTTGCACGGCGTTGGGTATACATCATCCACCAGCTCTTTTCCTGCTGGTTATATACAACTACCGGGTCAGCTGCCCCGTCATAAATAGGGTCTCTGAACAACGGTGACGCTGCTTTATGCTCTTGCGCTTTCGAACAAAAGGCGCACAACAACCCCAGCAGCAATATGGTAGAACTTTTCAATTTCATAGGTCATGTTGTTGAATAGCGCCTATTATTTCTTGTTTACTTGCGATGTTATTTGAGTTATAAATGCCGTCTCTTCCTTTTTATAAGGAGATCCGTCTTTTTGAAATATATCATGGAACCAAAGCGGCGGTTCGGCGGTATAGGTTTTTGTCCAGCTGTCCCAGGGGAATATCGTTTGTGTTTTTCCGTTTACAAAGCCCCAGTTATACATGGCTACATGGTATTTTGCGGCAATCGGAAGAAACCCCTGGAAAGTGCTTCCATTTGGGCGGGCCATGTATTCGGTACACAACAGCGGTTTTCCGTATTTCTCCAGCTGCACAATTCGCTTTTCAAAATCTTCGGGGTGATCATAATTGTGAAAAGACACGACGTCTGATTCGTGAATCTGAAGTTTTTCAATTGGCTTCAGCCTGGATGTATCTGACCAGTCGCCGGCCCAAATACCCGATGTAAGCGGCTGACTAGGATTGGAAGATCGTGCCCATTGAAATGTTTTTCTAAGCAGAGGGATTACCAAATCAACTTTATTAGGCAGTTCAACTTTTTCATAAGATGCACCAGTCATGTTATCAGGCTCGTTCCACACGTCCCACCCCAATACTCTTTTGTCCTGCGAGAACTTTGCAACAATCCTTTTAACGTAATTTTCTAACCTGGGATATTGCGTCGAATCTTTTAGCGCATTTTGTCCGGGGCTCTGCACCCACCCTGAATTGTGGACAAAAGGCTTGGGTTGGCGCTGTTTACCCGTTTTAGGGAATGGATCCCAGCATGAATCGAAAATAACAAGTAAAGGTTTTATGTGATGCCGGTCGGCCAGGGAAAGGAACACATCAACCCTGTTATAAAAGCCGGTTGAATCTTGCTCAAATGCGAGATCGTGAAGAAAGACACGCATTGTGTTCATTCCTATTTTTTCAGCGTACCCGAGCTCTTTATCGATGGTAAGCGTATCGAAAGAATCAGCCTGCCACATTTCAAGCTGATTTATCGCGGTACTGGGAATAAAGTTTGCCCCGATAAGCCACGGTTGTTTTGAATACCAGCTGGTTGCCTGTTGAGGCGTCCAAACAACACGTTCGGTATTCGTCGCCTGGTTATTAACAGACGACTGCCTGCAAGCCGTAATAGCAATGAATAATGTTAAAATTACCCCTGAAAAGTATTTCTTTTTCATTTAAATCGACTTAGGTCCTTAAATTAAACTAGTAGTTGGTTAACATGGCTGGCACTTTTGTGCCCGTTTCAAATATGAAATTAAGTGAATTACTTAACTCTATTCATTTGTATCAATTTTTCTTCAATTCTTCTCAACTTTCAAATAACGGAACAGCAGCTAATACCGTTATCACCTATATTTGAAACAACCAATTAACTTGTTATTGAAAAATATTTTCACCCTGTTTTTCTTATTATCTTTTTTTATTGGCGAAAAAGTCTTTTCTCAACCATACTACTTTAGAAGGTACCAGGTAGAAAATGGCTTATCACATAACACCGTATTCTGTAGTATGCAGGATTCTGACGGATTTATGTGGTTTGGCACCAAGGATGGCTTAAACCGCTTTGATGGCTATTCGTTTAAGACATTCCGGTACGATTCTGAAAAGCCAGGGAGCTTAAGTGAGGGTCCGATCTACAGCCTATATTCAGACAAAAAGAAACGACTTTGGGTAGGCACATTTAACGGCCTGTATATTTACAATCCTGCTAAAGAAAACTTCAGTCTTGTAAAGGCTACATCCCGGATGTCGATCAGTGAGATTCATGCAGATAACGCCGGCAATCTTTGGATTATATGCGATTACCATATTTACAGATATGAAATAGATTCGCATATTCTGACCAAGTATGAATTCAAACCCTTTTATGCGGTTACCTCTTTCTGCCTTTCCAGCGATAATAAATTTTGGGTTGGTTCCGTTTCCGGACATATTCTCAACTTTAATCCGCAAAAAAAGACCAGTAAAGTTTACGACATCTTCCAAGATTTGGATATAAGCGACGCAAAACTTGTTTCTGAAATAACTGAAACTGAAACTGGTGATTTTTTAATCGGCACACAAAGCCAGGGCGTAAAGTTGTTTAATCCCCGAAATGGCTCCGTCAAAAACATCGTAACATACAATACAAGCAAATCGAAAATTTACGTTCGCGATATACACCGTTTTTCCAATCATGAGTTTTGGATAGGTTCGGAATCCGGGATTTATATCTACAATGAATCTACGGGTCAAGTTACTAACCTGACAAAACAAAGTAACGATCCCTATTCGATATCAGATAATGCTGTTTATTCACTGTATGCAGATCGTGAAGGGGGCATTTGGGCCGGAACCTATTTCGGAGGTGTTTGCTACTATTCGGACAATTACTCGGTATTTTCGAAATATTTTCCACGGATTGGCGCAAATTCAATAAGCGGAAATGATGTAAGAGAAATTTGCCAGGATAAGTATGGAAATTTATGGATTGGCACCGAGGATGCCGGCCTAAATAAGCTGGACGCAAAAACCGGCCTTATTACACAATTTCTACCGGATGGCAGCAAAGAAAGCATTTCGTATTCAAACATCCACGCGTTGATGGCCGATGGCGACAAACTTTGGATCGGAACATTTGAACATGGGCTCGACATCATGGACATTAACACCGGAAAAGTTATCAAGCATTACTCAACCGATAATCAACCGGCCTTCCATTCTAACTTTTTCCTGACGTTTTACAAAACGCGCGACGGGACGATTCTCACCGGCACAAGCGCTGGCTTGTTTAAATATAATCCCAAAACCGATTCATTTTCCGCTATTCCCAACTTGCCCTTTGTCTTCTATCACTCTATTCTGGAAGACTCGGGCGGCACTATTTGGACTGGCACATTCGGATATGGCGCTTTTACCTTTAAACTGTCCGATCCAAAACCCAGTCATTACGGATATGAGCCAGGAAAAACCGATGGCGTAAGCAATTATAACGTAAACAGCATTTTTGAAGACAGTGAAAAACGCATCTGGCTGACAACCGACGGCGGCGGCCTTGATTTATTTAATCCGGCTTCGAAAACGTTTAAAATTTATACGATAAAAAACGGCTTACCAAGTAACCTGCTTTTTAAAATTCAGGAAGATTCAGACAAAAAATTATGGATCAGCAGCACACGCGGACTCATTAAATTCGACCCGAAAAGCGAAAAAACAAAAACTTACCGCCGTGCAAACGGCCTGCTGACAGATCAGTTTAACTATAACTCGTCATACAAAGACGCTGCTGGCCGGCTGTATTTCGGAAGCGTGAAAGGAATGATCAGCTTCGATCCCAAACAGCTACGGGAAACCGAAGCAAAGCCACCTGTATTCTTTACCGGCTTCCAGGTTAACAATGCAGACCTTCCTATCGAAAAAGATTCACCCCTTAAAAAATCAATTGCACTAACCGACACAATTGTATTGGATTACAACCAATCAACTTTTAGCATCGACTTTGCCGCGCTGAGTTTCATCGCTCCAGACATGAATGAATACGCATACAGAATGTCGGGCCTATATAAAGACTGGTCCTATTTGAATACTAACCGAAAGGTTTATTTCACCAAGCTGGCTGCCGGCGAATATGTTTTTGAAGTAAAGGCGTTGATGTATGGAAGTAATAGCTGGAGTACAAAGAATCCAACGCTGCTGATAAAAGTTTTACCGCCGATCTGGGAAAGCAAATTAGCTTATGTTTTATATACTATCCTGTTCATAAGCTTAATCTGGTATCTCATAGTCAGTTACCATAAGCGGCAAATTGTAAAGAACAAACGGTTGATGGAGATTTTCGAGAATAAAAAAGAAAAGGAAATTTACCAGGCCAAGATCGAATTTTTCACCAACGTAGCGCATGAAATACGTACGCCGCTAACACTGATCAAGGGGCCTATGGAAAAGGTTATTAAGCATGCCGACGAAAATCCGGCGATCCAGAAAAATCTGCTGATCATGGATAAAAACACTGACCGGCTGTTAACATTAACCAATCAGTTACTTGATTTTAGAAAGACAGAGGCGAACGGGTATTCTTTGAATTTCGTTAAAGCCTCGATTACAGATTTGTTGCAAGACGTATGGATAGGCTTCCAGGCGGCCGCCGAAGAAAAAGAGATTCGTTACGAAATAGAGCTTCCGCAAAAGAATTTATTGGCTTATATAGATACCGAAGCTTTTACCAAAATCATCAGCAACCTGCTTGATAATGGATTAAAGTACGGTAAAAGCCATGTTATCCTGAAATTGCTCGCGGCTCAAAGTAAAAGTGAATTTTTCAGCATTCAAGTGTGGAGCGATGGTAAGCTAATTCCGCTTGAACTTCACAAAAAAATATTCGAGCCTTTTTTCCGGGCAAAAGAAACAGAGAAGAAAAAAGGTACCGGAATCGGCCTTTCTATTTCTCGTTCATTAGCAGAATTGCATAAAGGCTCGCTCGAGCTCATAAAATCTGCAGGTGGATTTAATATATTTGAACTTAAACTACCAATACACCAACTAATCGAATTTAACCTAAAAGGAACATGGAAAAAACATTAAGTGTTTCGCTAAAAGACACCCCTCCTGAGAGCGAAAAACCGGTTGTCCTTCTCGTGGACGACAATGAAGAGATTTTGGAATTTGTTTCAGATGACCTTAGTGAAAAATACACGGTCATTACGGCACATGACGGAAAAGAAGCGCTGGAAATTTTACACAATCAAATCGCCCATCTTGTTATCAGTGATGTAATGATGCCTGAAATGGACGGCTTTGAGCTGTGTGAAACAATTAAATCGAGCTTTGAACTAAGCCACATCCCGGTTATTTTGCTGACGGCGAAAAATACTTTGCAATCTAAAATTGAAGGCTTGGAATTAGGTGCTGATGCGTATATCGAAAAACCTTTTTCGCCCGAATACCTGCAGGTCCAGGTATCCTGCCTGTTGAAAAACCGCGACAAGATCAAGCAATATTTTGCCAATTCGCCGTTGGTGCATATAAAAAGCATCGCATATTCTAAATCAGATGAAACCTTTCTGGAAAAACTGAACGACTCGATTCATAAAAATCTTTCGAATATCGAACTCGATGTTGAACATTTGGCTGACGCTATGAATATGAGCCGGCCGACTTTGTATCGCAAAATCAAATCAATTTCTGACCTTACACCGAACGAACTTATTAACCTGGCCAGGCTTAAAAAGGCTGCCGAGCTACTGAACGAGGGAACGATGAAAATTTATGAAATATCCGACATGGTTGGCTACAGTTCGCAGACGCATTTCGGCCGAAATTTTTTAAAGCAGTTCGGAATGTCGCCATCTGATTATATGAACCAGAAACAAGCAGAGAAACATTAATTACCGATAAAAATTGTTTGGCTGAATGCTCCGTTAGCTGCAACGTCCCAAACTTCGACTCTCGCCCATTTTCGCCCTTTCAAATTCAAATTGTAATGGAAGGTTTGCTTACCGAATGCGCGGGTATCACTCAAGTCGATCTTTTCACGGTAAACTTTTACTCCATCGCCGGAAATTATTTCGGCAAAATTTAACGGGAAAGTCCAGTCAATTTGAAGGTCGACCTTTGCTATTCCGGTCGCGGATATTTTACTTACCGTAAAATCCGGAATTAGTATCTCTCCTGTCGTTGAGAAAAACTTGCCGGTTTTCATAACGTCCAGAATTGGCTGCCAGCTTTCATTATATTTAGGCAAACGGTCCAGCTTCAGATAATTGATGTTCAAATGCGCGTACATTTCATTTTCCGGCTCTATGGTAAATAGATCCGCTTCGGATATCATGTGCTTTTTGTATCCCCAGTTATTCATATCATCAAGTAGATCCAACGCCCGTTTTCCGAGGCGCGGTTGTGAAAGATCAGCAGGCAAGGCCTTCCAGGCAGCGCCCAGGAAATGCTGAGATTTAAAAAACGGTTCATCTTTATACGTATCAGGAAAGCCGGTAGATCCCTTGGTGCGCGGATGTGCAGTCCATGCAAGGCCATTTTCAGCTTCAAGCAATTTCAGCATGTCTTCTTTATCGCCGATATGATATACTTTCCCAAAGCCCGGCATCTCCTGAACAAATGGAACCGATGACGGCCTGGACATGACCCAATAAACCGGCTTGGGAAATATATCCAGCCAATGGCCACCAAAAAATTCGTTGGGTTCTTCTCCTGGTAACAGTAAAAATTCGTTGTCCGAAAGCCGCCGGCATTGTTCAAAAAGATCCTTCAATTCCGATAGCCTCAGACTGTCCGGCCCTTTCGGATGAGCGGTATAATGAAATTCCGCCAAATGAACTATATCAATTCCGCTGTTTTTAAATACGTTAATAAAGCTTGGTACTTGAGGGACCGGTTTTCCTGCCCTGACAACTTTCATGATAAATTCATTATGAAAATGGCTGGCCATCGTTTTGTAGCCATCCAGTTTTTTGTAAGAATCATTATGCGTCAATTTCTTTACCTGCGTTAGCCCATCCACAGCATCTTTGTCGCTTAACAAGCAGAAAAATCCAAGTCGCTGCTTAGTTTTTGGAGGCGCGTTGAACCATGGCACAAAGCGATGATCACCGTTTAAATCCTGGCGGATTCCGATTGCATAACCATCGACCATCTTCCTATACTGGCTGCCAAACCAGGTAAATTTCAAATTAAAAGCTTCGTCAAGCGGATAAAAATATTGATGAGGCGCCGGAAAGATTGCCAGCGAACCGGCAGTGCTGCTGGCAGTAATCGCCCGATATTTTACTGCCTGATTTTGCGCTGTGTCGGCACTGTTTACCGCCACTGACGTATCAGAATCTGATGTTTTAACCCAGCTGATCTTTTTCCAGTCCTTTGATTTGCTGACGACGCCCGCATCATACAAAATTGCTGTCGAATCGACCTGAGTAGTTACAACCGCGGCGACATTAAACAAAGGGCTTCCATTATAAACGGTAAGTTCCAGCTCGCCTGTAAACCCCGGAGCACTCATGCCGGCAATAGTTACAGTCGTCCGGCTGCCGTGTTTGTTAACCTTTGTTGTTCCTTTATTAAAATTGATTTTATAAGATTGATGCGGCTTTAAAGGGACCTTGTCGAAGAATATATTCCAGCCATTTTGAGAGATCAGGTCCCGTTTACCCACTGAAAGAATAAAAACGGGGTCAAGTGATTTTGAAATTACAGTTCGCTGCTTGCCGGCAGAAATGGCTATTTCTTTTAAAAGAGGATTTCCATTTAACAGATCAAGGTCGATCTCCCCGATTTTACCTTGACCGCAAGGCCATTTTATATGAATTAGTTTATTTTGATAGATGACTGACGATTGGTTCTGTTTATCGGCCTGTGCATCCTGCTTTTTAACTTGTGCAAACGTAATTGACGAAATAAACAGAAACAGGCAGATGACGCTTTCTTTCATAAAATAGGTGCTTGGCTATAATGGTGATTTAAAAATCTATTTTTTAACCAAGCTTTACAACTCTGCAAATGCAAATCAACCAATTAGAGAAGATTGTATTAATGAATGAGACGAATAAGCGAATGTTGATGGGGGCCGGTCAATATAAATGACGAGTTATTTTTTTAAAACGACCCGTCGTTTTAACCAAAACGTCCCGTCGTTTTTTTAAAAACAACGGGACGTTTTTTGCTACTTAAAAAGGTTTTAAGCAGCTATAGACTTACCTGCCTGATTATTCCAAAAGTTCAGTATGTAACCTTCCCTGCATACCTGGCAGATCGATTCCTGAAAGTTTTACAATCAACGGCGCCACATCTATCATATCCAGTTTTTCAGCCACAGCACCCTTCTTTAAACCCGGACCAAATGCGACAAATCCTGTTTGAATTTGCTTGTGATCAGGAAAAAACCCATGGGTGCCTTTTACCTTGTCAAATGTTTCAATAATCTTATTCGTTTTGCTACCAAAGGTTGTTCCGTTTATCCCGGTTAAGGCCAGTGGACTATTAGGATCAGCCCCAATTGCAGTCATCTTATTTTTATCAATAATCGCGAAATAGCGCTTAACCGAATCAGGACAATTTTCAAGTATAAGCTTTACTTTTTCAAGAGTCTGTTTGTCGTTCGGGTCTTTCAAATGTAAAAACGACGATCCGCCTGAGCTGTGAAACTGCGCTTTCCAATCACCGGTTTTTACGTCGTTGATTAAGCCATTTTCCTTTAGCAAATAATTAGGATTGAATGAACGGTAAATATTTTCAAAGCCATGATCTCCTAAAATCACAATTAATGTACTATCGGCAATACCTGCCCGATTAACCGATTCGACAAGTGTTTTGATGCACCTGTCTGCACCGGCTACAGATGCCCGAACCATGTATGATTCACGGCCGTCCTGATGTTCATAATGATCAGTGCAAGCAAGGTGCAGCGCTGTAAATCCCGGTTTGTAAGTCCTGATCAGGTAACCTGCAATCCTTGCTACGTTCTCGTCCTGAACCAGCTCATCATGCTCGGCGGCAAGATCGTCGGCTTGCAGCACGCCGGTAGCATTCTTTTGAATTTCTTCCCATAAACCTGCAGGCGCTGTTGCTGCTGCAGTATATGGCCGTGAATCCGACATATCCTTGTAGTTCCAGTATTCAGGAATACGGTAATCGATTGGTGCCTGAAACGTGACCGGCCAGCGAACGCAGGCAGTTTTGCGTCCGGCTTTATGCATGGCATCCCAAAGCGTCGGCACTTTGATCAGCTTGTAATCCCACAGCCATTTCCCGGTAGCTCCTTCCGGTTCGAATGGTGTATTGTAATAAATTCCGTGTTTTGCCGGCGTTACACCAGTCACCATCGTCGTATGGTCTGGATAAGTAACCGACGGAAAAACAGGGTTCAGGCCTTCGGCAGCAACACCATTTTTCATAAGTTGCCTCACGGTAGGCATGCCGTAAGTACTGTCCAGGTAAAACTCCGGGCGAAATCCATCAATAGTAACAAGTATTACATGCTGAGCAGGCGCATTCTGGGCCGAAGAATCTATGTTGATTAATAACAGGAAACTAAGTGCAAAAAGTAAATGAGTGATTTTTTTCATTTGTAAACAGTGAAAATATTAAAAGCCATAACGCAGGCCGAGCTGCACTTGATAAGGATTTCCGCTCAACGATGACACACCGGCATTGGTATTTACCGCGTATTTGTAATTATTGGTTGCCGGGTCGAATCCCTTGATCGTGTAGATGCTGGTCGCGCCGAGGTTATGGTTAACGCCCCATGATTTATTAAGCAGGTTGGCAACGTTAAAAAGGTCTGCCGAAATCTCTACGTACTGCTTTTTGTAAGTATGTACTTTTTTCATCAAGCGAAGATCGAATACACCGTAAAAAGGATTCTCACCCCCGTTCCGTTCGGCGATTTTTCCATAGCTTCTGCGGATGTAATCTTTCATACCCTTTTCAACGTTTTCGTTGTTCAGAATTGCATTGATACCATCTTTTAAGTATTGCGGTGTCGATGCACTGTTTGGATCATAGACGTAAGCTAAATCATTAGTTGCTACAAAATCCCCGTTCATATTGCCATTTACAAAAAGCGAATAGCGTGTGCCGCTGATTCCGGAAAAGCGCAAGCCCGCACTGATTCCCCAAAAGGTTGGCGCCGTTCCATACACAACGATCTTATTTTTGAATTGATTATCCGAGTAGGATAAGCCGCCAAGATTACGCGGATCATCTTTGACATACTGAACCAATGTAGCTGTATTGGCTACGTTACCATTGTACGAGGTATTATCTTTTGATTGATTCAAAGTATAGGAAACCGCTATTTCGCCATCTTTATAGTAACGGTAATCTCCATCGATCACAAAAGCCATCTGATTTACTTTCCCGCTGCTTTCCAGTTGCAGAACACGCCCAACTTCCGTGGTTTTACGACCTTTTGTCCAGTCGGCAGAACCATTGCTTGTATTAATCGTCGAAGCAGGAACGTAAACGCCGCGATTGTCTTCAGCAGCGATACGGAAATAAGGTTCATCCACCATATTCCTGTCCAGGTAGGTATAATTGTTACGGCCTAAAGTCAGGTATCCATTAACACTCATCCGGAAATTCGGTGTAAAGAAATGAGAGTACGAGGCATTGGCTTTATAAACTGTGGGCACTTTCGCGTCCTTTCCGTTCATGTTAATAGTAGCCATTTTCGGAATCTCCTGGTTGTTGATCAGGTCGATGCCGGGAGCCGTCGAAGGATCCTGCCTGTAGGAAGGAAAGTTTGGAGCCGGAACAAGGTTACCGGTCACATCTACACTCAGAATGTGCGAACCATCGAACAACATGTTGTTGATCATCGAATATGGGTTCAGCGCTGACCCAAGAATTCCACCACCAACACGTATGATGTCCTTTCCGTTTTGTTTCAGATCCCATGTTGCCTGAATGCGGGGCTGAACCTGTAAAGTAGCGAGTTTATTGGAAGTATTCAGGCCGAGCGTGCGATTGACAGCTTCGTTAAAGTTAGCCTGATCGAGGTAATCGGTGTAATCCACACGGACGCCGGCTGTAACATCGAAACCCGGAAACAATGCCGTTTGAACCTGCCCGTAAACGTTTGGTGCTAGGATATTGAATTTAATATTCCAATCATTCGTCAAATAGATATCTCTCGCAAAGCGATATGCCGAAAGATTGTTGAAATTTTCAAGGCCCGTGAAGTAGTAACGACCGTTGGTTTCACTTCCGTAGATTGAATTCTGGTTTGTGAATGTCAATCCCCCACCAAAGGTGAAATTATACTTTCCGGTGTTCCAGTAAACATTATCCGTTAACTGGATAACGTTGTTGTTGAAATAGTCATTTCCGTATCGCTGTCCGCCGAGTTGAATTGCGGTTGTATAAGTGCTGCCGTCTGCCGCTGTTGAAGAAATATTCTGAACAATAGCTCTTGGAATGTTGCTGGCAGGAAGCTGGTCGTTTGCGAAAAGTTTATTGTATTCCCAATAATGCTGAAGTTTTAATTCATTTGTGAGATTTGAATTGATCGATGTACGAAGCGAAGCAAGAACACTGTTGTTCATACTTTTCCGGCTGCTGTACACTTCGTAGATATTAATTGCGGTATTGTCTCCATCCGACTGGTTGTCCATATCGTAGATAAAATTATCACGAATGGTCAACAAGCTTTTTTGTCCTAACTGCCAGTCGATACGTGCAAACCCGGCATGGGTATTTTTAAACCGGTCAAACTGGCCTACCTGCGGTGAACTGGCAACGCCGTATTTACCACGTGCAATTGCGAGATAATTATCCAGCGTAGACTGTGTTACGTTATAACGCTTTTCGTCAGCCGGAGATTGAATGTTGGCAATATACAACGGACGCGAATCGGCCTGGTGATCCCAGGCAATGAAGAAGTGCGCTTTATCTTTGATGATCGGCCCGCCGAGCGAGAATCCGTACTGGTAAGTTGAGAATTGCTGATTACGCTTCTGTCCGTTCAATCCATATGGACTCGAAAGCCAGTTTGTACGCATATATGTAAAGGCGCTTCCCGACAGTGTGTTTGTTCCCGACCGGGTAACAGTACTTACCGTTCCGCCACCTGCATTTCCATAAGTAACATCGTACTGGTTGGTTACTACCTGGAACTCGCGAACTGCTTCCATGGAGATGGAGTATGCGCCCGTAGGCAAACCGCCGGATATCGTTCCGCGAGCGGCCATGCCATCAATGGTGTAGTTCGTCGCCGAAGCCAACTGACCGGAAAGGCTTTGGCCCGCGCTCAGCGGTGAAAGGTCCGTAAGCGAGTTAAAGTTCCGGCCGTTAACCGGAAGCTTGGCAATATCCTTTGCCGTGATCGCGGTTGAGGCGCCAATGTTCTCAACCTTATTACGCAGCGATCCAGCGGAAACCACAACGGCCTGAAGTTCCTGCGTCCGCTCCTGCATTTTGAAACTTACCTGCAAAAGTTCGCCCTGGTTTAAGGCAAATCCGGTTTGCTTCTGGCTGGCCATCCCAACCATGTCGATGGTCACCGAGTAAGGTGATCCAAGCGGTAATTCCTTTAAAAGGAATTCACCTTTTTCATTTGTAACTCCTTTGGCAACGAAACCCGTAGATTCGTTTTTGACAGTTACCGAGGCACGGCTTAAAGCTGCACCATCCGGACCTGTTACTTTACCTGTAACGCCGGCCAGGTTGGCCTGCCCCAGGCATTGGATCGCAATGAAGCACATTACCGTGCTCAGGATGCTTAATTTCTTTAAAAGATTACCCTTGTTGACTAACATTTTGACTGCAGTTTGATTGCAGGCAAAAGTGAAGGAGGCATGTTATCGTGCCTTTAAATCCGTGTTAACATTTGAGCTGTGCAGGGTTATATTTTCATTAAGGAGGTATTAAATTAAGTGTTCCGATCTTATTGTTCAATTCTATTTCACCGGCAGATTGAATACAACGGATAAATCGTGACTGCCTTTGCCAACGCCAGTAGGACGCCCGGTGTTAAAACTGTAGCAATAACCGAATTTCAAACTGTTCGTTTTGCTCACGTTATATTGAATAAGCGGACGAATAATTGACTGTGTCGAATGATCGTCGCTTGTATTGGTACTTTTCAAATCAATAATATCCTGCCTGAAAGCGATGCCAAAAGTTATCGTCTTTGCCATTTCGAGCATTGCATTCAGCTCGAAGGCGGTATTACCACCGAATGTTTTTATAAAAAGAAAAGACGGCTGAAACCCGAAGCCATTTGAATATTCAAGGTTGGCTCCCAGCAGAGCGTACATATTTATTTTCCGAAACATTGGGGGAACCTGGTATTGATAATCCTCTTTATTGCTGTACACCGATATCAGGTTGTCAAATGATAACCCCCCGTAAAACTTCGAAGAGTACTCTAACCTGATACCCGCTCTTGCATCGAGTTTAGAGCTGTAAACATTGTTCATTGCTGCCGGATCATTTTCCGTAACGGTTTGTAACTGCACCATCGAAATATCGAATTGCTGAAAACCAATTCCCACGCCTGACGACATTTTAAGATCAGACGAAAGATCTACGTGATATGCATAATTAGCATAAGCAACGGTATAACTGTCATTACCGAACCGGCTGCGCGTAAGATTAAGGCCCCAGCCTGATTTATTATTGGCGAACAAACCGTCCACATCAGTCGAAATCGTATATGAATTCGATGCCTGCCCGGATTCATTCATTTGGTAATAGGCATTCGCGTTTAAGCGGCCGTCCGTTCCCACAAACGATGGGTTGACATAAACCTTGCTAA
Source organism: Hufsiella arboris (assembly GCF_009834875.1). GTDB lineage: Bacteria > Bacteroidota > Bacteroidia > Sphingobacteriales > Sphingobacteriaceae > Hufsiella_A > Hufsiella_A arboris. The sequence goes on from NZ_WVHT01000003.1 coordinate 359,432, forward strand.
AAATGTACTGCCCCCCAAGAAGATCAGCCTGGGCAAAACTCTTGCCGGATAGCAACAAACACATCACGGTGCCCGCCGCAGTTAATTTTAATAATCTTTTCATCACTTAGTATGCGATTGTTATGTAACCCTTAAATACATGTTCTACACCATCGCTGCCGGTTGCCCGCAGGATATATCCGTACGAGCCCATCGGCAGGTGATCGCCTGACCAGTCGTTCTGGTAGTTAACCTTGTAATAAACTTTGTTGTAACTTTTATTATAGATTACCAGCACATTCGATTTGTAGTAATCGTTCAGACCACCGATCACGAATTGGTCATTGATGCCATCGCCGTTTGGTGTGAATAAACCCGGAATAAATAGCTTTGAGGCCAGGTCGGCGCGCTTATCCAGTACCGATATCTGAACAGGAATTAAGGAATTATTTGCCAGGGATGGATCATTGTTTGAACTCACCATGCCCCTGCCTAATTGAAAAATACCGACTTTATTACTCCTCAACCTGACTGTAATGGCTTGTTCAATAGCGGGATTCATGGAAGCAAGCGTGTAGGAAAACGACCGGTTCGTGGGTTCGAAAACCAGACCGGTTTGATCCGATGACACATAGTCGAAAGCCGTAGTTAAAGTATCGGCGAACCGGACATTCAGCGCCACATCCGGACCGTTATTTTTAAGTTTATAAGTAAAGGCCACGGTATCGCCTAAATTGATCTGGTCACGGCTTACTGAAGCAGTAACCTGTACATCAGCCCTACCGTCCACATAGAAGATCCGTGGCTGTTCAACCGTTCCATCGATCTTATCCTGCTGCTGAACTATTTCCGAACTGATATGATCCGGAGTGCCGGGACCCATTATCTTGTTCCCGGATTTTACACCAGCGATAATTTGATGCTTTCCTGCCTGCCCTGAGGCGATAGTAATTGGAAACACCTTATTTTGTTGTTTGTCGAATATCTTCACCTCAACATTCTTTCCATCCTGATCGTCATTACCATAAACCGGAATAAAGGCGATCGCTTGTCCATCTGTCATTTTTGTAAGCTGTGCCACAGAAACAACCTGGCCTTCGATATAAACCCTTATTTCGTATCTCGACGGGTCGTTCACCTGGTTGCCATCCTGCACAATTACCGCGGTGACTGACATGTTATTTTTAAAGTCTATCGTGTTAACCTTTACATTCGGATCTGTAGTGCTGCTTACCGAAGTTTGAGGATTGTTCACCTCGACCGGCGTTCCTGCAACAGGATTTGTTAGCGCCTGGATGAAATCACTTTCGCTTTCTTTGTCAGCCGGAGCAAAAGCCGGAACCGTTATTCCGTTGTTACTTAAAAATCTGTAGCCTTTACCCGGACGCAGGTATTTCAGGCTTCCCGACCAGCTTTGCGTTGATGCGTTGTATTGAGAGAATTCTTCCTGGCTCATCACGACATCTTTATCGGCCGGTTTAAAGTTTTTGAAGTAGCTTTTCACATCGATGTTCATGCTCATCGGGTAACCCATCCAATTCCAGCCTTTATTGAGCTGAACCAGGACCTGCTGTTGCTGTGGCTGTCCCAATACCCGAAGAGTATCGTCATGGGCCACGCTGATCATATAACTGGAGATCAGACTGATGCTGTCTAAATTTCCTACCCAACCCATTTTCTGTGAATACTGGCTATAAGCGTTGTTTCTCAGCGTTTTAATTACATCTCCGGGAGTAGATTTAAGCGATTTCAATACATTCTTTACAGACATATCCGGGTTCTTTGAATTGAGCGATACCCAGTTCCAGCCTTTTTTGAGGATGATGCTTTGGATCACTCCTTCCGCGTGGGCAATGTATGGATTGGTAACGTCGCCGACTATGCCTCCGGAGATAAAATCAAGCCTTTCTTTTGATTGATATTCAACACCGGGATAAGCGTCCCACAAACGGAAAGTCAGTTGCTCGACATTTGGATTGTTTGAATAAGCCGTTACGTAAGCGACATATTTTTGCTGCGTTTCATCAAATTCAACCTGCGCCACGCCACGGCATTGTTCGCCCACAAACACAGCGATCTTATCGCGTGAATCTTTTGAAATAAGCGTATCCGTTTCGTTCCGGCTGAATTGGGAAGTGATATTCATCGAATAGCGAAAGTTCGCCGGGTTAACTTTCCAATCAGGCGGAGTGCGCAGTACGCTCACTTCAACATATAGGTTTTGCGGTTTATTATTTACCATAGCAACCACTGTGTCCGTGTAGATTGCAGTGTTAAGGCTCCTGTCAATTGAAAAGTCAATATTCACCTCGCCAAACGGCAGCACTTTCCCGCTCTTTACGGTCGGCTTCAGCCATTGCGGATATTTAACCAGCGAAAACGATTGATTTAGCGCCGTTTTGTTTTTGATCTTCGCGCTGAATGATCCGCCCACATTTTCGATCGAATTGATCGCAACATTTGCCGGATCCCAATAAACCGGGCTACGGTTCACTACGAAAGACCAATTGATTGTGTCAGTTATCAGGTTGCCGGTATTATCCCGAAGATTCTGAAGACTGGCCACAAGTTCCACGTTTTCATAATCATTGATCAGCGTTTCAGGCACGGTACGGATCTCGATATTTTTTCCGTTGCAAATCAAGGTCGCCGGGATTTCCTTGCCGTTATCTTTGCGTGTCAGTTTTGCCAGTACGGGATTTACTTTATCATCGCAGGAAAGGTCCTTGTTAAACACGACACCGATATAATCTCCAATTCGTAAAATGCCGTCTTTCGGACTTGGAAGACCGAAAGCCACTGCTGAAACCCGATCAATTTTGCCGCGGTAGACGGGTGAATAATTCACATCCACGCCAGCACAAACTGCAACCGCTCTCAGTTCATATTCACCGTCATCAAGGCCTTTCACATTGAATGTATAGTTATAATACTTTTCATTGAGCTGACTTTTTGGAACGGTTACAACAGTTTGCCATTGAGAATTCAGAAAGAGTGTATTTAATTTCCTGTATTCAAGGCTTACAGTAGTTAGAGGAGATCCGGCAGAGGCATCGTATTTGCTGAAAGCAACGTACAATTCGTCATTGTTCGATTGATTTACAAGCCAGTTGTTTCCGGGACGGAACAGATCTACTTCGCTGCATTTATTCTGGAAATATGCGTTTATACTCACCCGCGGATGGGTTTCAACACCACCGCTACCTTCGATCACGTCATCCAGCGTGTTATCGCAGGTTGAAAACATCACCAAAGAAAGATTTTCATAAACGCTCGACGAAGGTCCGCGAAAAACTTCTACCGGCAGATTGTACGATTTTCCTGTCGGGATGGTGAACGTTGCTTGCCCGTTTACCGCGTCCTGGCCGGCAACCAGCACGCGGGCGCCGTTCGGATTGCTCAACGGATCGAGTTTAACTGCATACTCAACTGTTTCGTCACTTTCACTACGGTTTGCAATCGTAATACTGAACTTTGCAGATTGATCGGCGGGAACATTCCGCTGTTCATTTGTACCGTTTATGGTTACGGCCGGCAGGTGGCGATATTGGGTATAATCTTCATGCGGACAGCTTGATGAGCCAGTCACCGTTTTGAAGATCGGGGTTCCGTAGCGGCGGTCTTCAAACAATCCGACAGAAAAGAAATCGCCAAGGTCATTATCCTCCATATGGTAGGAAACCGTTTTGGTATTTTGTGTAGATGACCCGGAACCTTTTGTATCCAGCATCCGGACAGTCATCAGTGCACCGGCTTCAAGCGAGTTGAAATCGCCTGCGTGAATGCCAAGGCCGATCTTTGCCTCGGTGTTCACGTACACTGAAAATTCTGTCGACGTTTCTGTGAGCGTGTCAATGGTTAAAGTGTTATCATACAAAGCGCCGGCGCTGAATGAAATATTGCCACCCACAACGCCTTTGATCTGATCCGGCAACGTTCGCACCGTCGGGTTCTTCCGGGCTTTGTCATTATCATCCAGCGCTTTGTTCCATGCTTCAAGGTTCGCCTGGTTTTCGAGCATTTCTTTATTCAACTGAACAAGGGTGGCATCTGTGATACTTGTTGAACCGTTCTTCTTTTGAAGTTGCGCATCGTTAAACTTACTTTTTGACAAACCGAGTATCGTTTGCAGTTGAGGAATGAGTGTATGTTTAATATGGTATTCGGTATATAGATAAGTGGAATTGAAGCCAGTGTAATCCGCAGCGAAGGAGGTATCGCGATCCATGTCTTTTTTAGCCGGATTGTATTTTAATACATCTGTAAGAGCATACTCCATATTCAGCGATGCTCCAACATACAGGTCGCCGTCTTCACCCACCAAAGTTTCTTCTCCGGAGGTTGAAAAATCCTCGTTAAACGTAAAGGTGAAATTTGTTGTGCTTGATGAAGTATTGTCACGTCCGGCCTCGAGCTTTGCACCAACATAAACGTCCGCGCCGATCTTTCCGATGAAAGGCACATCCGTTCCTGCACCTACTTTTGCATCGACATAAGCGCCGGCACCGCCGCCTACCTGGTATTGTGTGCTGACCGACGTAGCGAATGTTGTTCCTTTGCTGATCTTAGCAGACGAAAGGTCTCCGGGCGGATCATGAAGAATAAAGAATGGTATCTGGGGCGTTTTGGTAAGGAAAGTTGAATTGCGCGGACGCTCGCCTTCCACAACGACGATGATCTCTTTTGAAACAGATTTATCGCCAACAACCGCAACAAGCTGAAGCTTCTTCTCATACGGCGACTCAAGAACAGGCTTGCCGATTTTCAATTGATACTTTACCAACCCGCCAACGCCGATCTTTATCGCTTGTCTTTCGCCTCTATCCGACACCGCATCGTATACATACACGGTTCCGCTATCCAACGGACAATCGTATTGAATGCCTTTGTACTCGTAATGCTCAAATAAACGAATATTCAGGATTGGGTTGTCGTTTTGCGCGGCCAGGTATTTCTTTTTCGGACCGAAATCCTTCAACTGAAAAACATCTGCGTCGTTCACATCGAGCTTAAGATCTTTGTGATAGATGAAAGCCAGCTCATGCGGCAACAACGCTTTAGATGTAGTAACCTTAGTTATCGTAGTGTCTTTTCCCGGAGCAATGGTGTCAATTCTACCAGAAGGAAGTGTAACCGTTTTTGGCGGTGTATGAATAGTTTCAGTTTTTGATGTACTCAGTGTCGTTGTATCTCGTTGCGCCAGATTAACCTGCAGCGGGCCATAATTCTTTTTGAAATATTCCAGCTTATTGTCGTCAGGCCCGATGTTGGTGAAGATGCCGGTGATCTCCACCTCGAAATCCGTAGCGGGCAATACCAACGTCTTGATACCGTTGGTCGCGCCAGAAGGCGGATTATTTGTTTGTCCGTCCGCATAAATCGTGTAGCTTTTATTCAGGTTCGCAGCTGCTGAAGTACTCGGATTCCAGCCAGTTCTTTTACCACGGAGAGATACCAGAATATTATCTCCGATTGGTGCGTTACAACCAGCCTGGATTTTGATATTCAGCGTGTCAGTTTTGCGATCCTCAAAGTCAATTCCGTTTACAGCCGAATTCATGACGATCGACTTCACACTGTCGGCAGTACCGCCACCTTTAAAAATAATCGGATGGTTCTTAAATCTTGTCTTTACCAGGTAAGTGCCAGCATCATAAATTGTAACCGAGTATGATCCATCCGCTTTCGTTTTAATCCCCGAGCTTTTACCGTTCACAAAGATCTCCGCTCCTTCAACCGGCAATATAACCGGTACTTCTGCATTATTCGGATAGTAAACTTTTCCGCTGATTGATAGTGCAGTGGTATCCGTAAAATCAACTGCCGACGCGGTTGCGCTGTTAATATCCAGCTTTCGTACCAGCTTATCGGGATTAAATTTATGATCCGAGTAAGATGGCGTCACCGTAAAGGAAGCTTCATTTGCTCCGAAATATATTTCTCTTAATTCGTAGTAACCTGCTGCATCTGTGGTTGTTGTATACGTCCTTAATATTCCTTCAACGGTGCCATTCGCTGTAACCGTTACCCCAGATACACCGGAATTTTGCTTGCTGCGGACGTTGCCCGAAATTTTACCAATGGCTTTTTTGTATCCTGAATCTGCTTTTTCGACGAACACCTCTGATCCGTTGATCGGAAGAATCGAATACTTGTAAGTCTTACCCGGAACACCATCAAAATCGGAATACGATTTGGAAGTTTTGTTTAATACAGCAAGCTCCTCGCCGTCCCTGAAAACCTTGATATCTGTTGCAAACTTGGAAAGATCGCTCCAGGTTAAAATAACTTTATTGTATTCTCCGTCTGAAGCGGTGAAAGTATTTGAGTATACAAAGTTGTTCACAGCATTCGAAGGATCGGATTTTTGGTCACCCCAACTGGAGCGGCCCGTGGCGTTAAGCTGCGTTTTTACGGTATAAGTATGCGTAGTATTTGTAACCGGAGAGTTGTCGCGATATGTCCTCGCTGTTCCGACAGCGGTGCCTATCAACGTTCCGTCGCGATAGATTCCATATTCAATATAGCTATCGGGAACATTACTCCCCTTCTGCCAGGCAAGATCGATGTACGTTACATCTCTGTTGATTACACTAGTCAGATTTAAGGGTTTCTTTAAAGCTGCCGTTGTAACGCTGATGTCTCCGGAGCTGTTATCAAAGTTTTTACTTTCGGTAACACAGCTTCCGTATACAGCAGGCGACGTACATCCGTCGCCATCCTTGTGTACTGATAGTGTCCAGGTTTGACTATAACCAGGACCGAGTATTACCAGCTTTGAAGCATTGTCCTGGTCGTTGCTGACAGCATCACTGAACGATAAACTATTGCTCTTTACCCCTCCTTTTACAGTTTGTCCGGTTGTTTTCCCCCATTTCCAGTTCGTACTGCCTTTGTCCTCCGGGTACTTCGCCATATCACCGAAGGAAAACGTGCCCTGGTAATCGCTTCCACCAGCGTCATAACTATAATTCTGCGCTTTCGACTGGCTGAAAAATGCTAGGAAACTTAATACAAGCAGCAAATTCCGAAAGTAACTGCCGGAATTCCGAAACGCTAACTGTTGAATAACAGAGGGTAAAGTTCTTGCCATAATATTAGGTTTAAATCGCCGGTAAAGGCGGCTTTGAACGTCAAAACTATGGCACTGATTGTACTGAAAATCAGGAATGTATGTAAACGCCGGAACTATGTATGCAAACGACTGGTCTTCGGTTGCAGCATTCCTTATAAGAAGCTAAAGTTTCTAAAAAACTCTTCTTTATAGTTTCGGCCAAGTGGAATATCATAAGGCCCGAGAATGATCGAGTAATCATTGAAAGTTTGCAAACGATTAAGATTGATCGCATATGATCTATGCACACGTACAAACTGAGGATGACTGAATTTTTCGAGCACATGCTGCAGGCTGTTGCGCAAAGCATATTTTTTATCACTTGTATGAATGTACGTATGATTGCTGTCTGCTTCAAGGTAATAAACATCGCTTAACAGGATTTTCACGAAGCGATAATTCTGTTTGACAAACACTGCATCGTTAAAATATAAGATGGTTTCATTACCCGGCTCTTTTACTTTAGGTGCATCTATTGAAACGACCTTAGCTTCTTTACTCTTCCTAACTGCAAACTGATGCAGGGCCATTTCTATCGCTATACGCAGATTGGCTGGCTGATAAGGCTTGGTTAAGTAGGCGGCCGGCATGGTGTCTTTCGCCCGGTCAATAGTATTCTTATCGCCAAACGCAGTTAGATAGATAAACGGAATCTCTTTTACTACGCTGATCTTTCGCGCCGTCTCTATGCCATCCCAGTCGCCTTTTATGTGAATATCTAACAGTACCAGGTCGATACCCTGGCTTTTGATAACTTCGAGCGCTTCGGGCCCGTTATCGACAATTCCGACTACCGTGTAACCGTCCGCCTGCAGGCTTTCTTCAAGACCCATTGCCAGGATTCCCTCGTCTTCTACGATTAAGATATTTACGGCTTCATTCATAAATTATGCAGTTTTCTTCCATTTACTCAAGGGAATATTTATGTTGAGCACCGCGCCATCCTGGTTTTGCAAGTCGCAGCTTCCGCCCAGTTGTTTTGAAAGAACTTTAACCAATTTTATCCCGAACGACTTCTGCGGCTGGTTCCATATGCTTAATGGTAATCCAGGACCATTATCGCTGACGGACAGCTCAAGGCCGTTTTGACTCTTTAAAGAAACAGACAAAACCGGGTTTGAAACATTGGCGAATGCATATTTAAACGAATTGGTTATCCATTCATTGATGATCAATCCCAAAGGCAGCGCCACGTCGACGTCAAGCTCTTCCACTTCGACATCAATACGGATTTCGACCCGGTCATCCGCATAGCCAAAAGACTGCATGATGCTTCCTATGAGATCGGTAATGTATTCCTTCATGTTCACCATATTCGGATTTTCCTGTTGGTAAAGGCTGCGGTGAATAAGCGACATCGCCTCAATACGCTGCTGCCCGATCCGGATAGCTTGCCGAGATTCTTCATCCGTCAAACGGTTCGATTGCAGGCTCAGCAAGCTGGTTACTATTTGGAGGTTGTTTTTTACGCGATGATGCAGTTCTTTCATCAACACCTGGAGTTTTTCCGACTGGCGGGTGATCTCACGGTTACTTCGCTTGATCATCCTGAACTGGTAGAAGAGCAGCCCAAGCAATAAAATGAACACAGACAGCCCGACTATAAAAGCGATGATCACTGAGGACTGCCAGCGATTTTTCTTTCCGAGTAGAAGGATTTTCTGGCTATTGCGTTCCGTTTCATATTTAACCTGAAGTTCGCTCATCTGGCGGGTGTTGTTCAGCACATTCAGCGAATCCTGCATACTGCTGAATTGGCGGTAATATCCGAAAGCCCGTTTATAATCGCCGATATAACCGAAATATTGATACAGTGCACGCATGATCTCCATCTCACGAAATGGATTTTTTATCACGCGAGTGAGTTCCAGCGATTTGGTCAGGTAATCTAATCCTGCTTTATAATCATTATGTCTGTAGCTCGCAATGGCCAGCCAGCAATATGCATAGGTTAGTGATAAGCGGCGATTGTATTTGAAGCAAAGCGGGATACTTTTGTTGCCGTAATACATGGCTTGTTTGTAATTCCCTCCCTCGGCATAGTACTGGCAGATATTATCGTAATAGGCGATGCGATTACTTTCATATTTACGGTTGCTTTCAGCAATTCGCAAACCGCGAAGATGCAAGGCAAGTGATTGCCGGATAAGCGTACTGTCATTAACATCACTTCCTTTTGCTTTGCTGAACATGGCCTGCAGGCGAATCATGTAGATAATGTTCACCGTATCCTTTAAGCGCTTTGCAGCCTCCAGACCTTTATTAGCGGCATCAAAAGCAAAGGCATAATTTCCTTTTTCTTTATGGATGTTACCGATAATTGAATATATGATGGGAAGCTTTGCGTCGAATTGATAGAAGTTGGCGTCTTTGAGTGCCTTTACAGCCATCTTCATCCCCTCTTCGTGATCGGTAACACGCCAGAAATATTTCGCTTTAAGCACCTCCGACTCAACTTTTGCTTCAGGATAAGCAGCATATTTAGCCAGCGAATCGCTAAGTGCAAGCATGCTATCCGGTGTTTCGATAACACCATTGCCAATGTCGATGAGCTGCCTTATTCGTTTACGCGCGTCGTCATCTCCATCATTTAAAGCTTCTCTCCCTGACCTACCGGTACAAGCTGTAAACAAAATAAATCCGAAAACTAAAGCTTTTGTGTACAGCCTGATATTCATTTGGTTAGCGACGCGAAATCTCGCTTTAACAAATATCCTTTTTTTTAACTTAAGTAAAAGCGATATAACAAATAAAACAAAGTATGAAAAACGGATTATTAAAATGTTCTTATTTTTATTCTAAAACCTAACAATTAATAGAAATCCGAACACTTAACCGATTCGGCAAACTGCCTGTATCCTCCATTGCGATTCGGAAAGCTGACTTCGTAACCAATGCTTCCTTCAGTAGTTCCTGTGGTATTTCCGTATCCCAGCCGGGACGTTGTCGCATCGTGACTTACCCCCAACCTGATCTTTTCATCGCGATAGGAACCTGAGAAAATATCGAATATTAGTGAAACGACAACGGCATCCGGTCCGCCCTGGCTATTGTTACGATACCAAATTCCTGCATTCAGCGCATTTTTCTTTACCTGCAATCCCGCACTGTAAGCTATTGATTTGCTTTGGCTATACACCACCACCGAGGGGATTGCGTACAAATTATCCTCATCATATCCGCCGGCGATCAGTCCAAGACGATAACTCATATAAGCCGTTGTGCGCATAGGTAATGGCGACTTCATTCCTGTAAAGGATTCATTTGGCTTGTTGAGATGCTGTACTGCGCCTCCCGCCATGAAATTGCCAACAACAAGGTTGATACCGGCTCCTGAATCGAAATAATAGCGATTATTGTATTGCAGCGGTCCGGCGGAACTGGCGGCTCCTGGAACTATACCCGTGTGAACATCCAACTGGTCGGAAAACACAAGCTTCGTCTCGTCAATCCTGTTGTTGGTAATCCCTGCTTGCAGTCCGAACGAAAGATTGAAATTATCTGAACCTACTGCATAGGAATAAACACCTGCAATGTTGTTTTTTGTCCAGAAAGCCGTTCCCTCGCTGGTGTGATTTACAATTAACCCGATGCCGCTGTTAAATTCCGGTAACTGGTAATCAAGGGAAGCTGTCATGTAGTTGAGTGTTCCCGGGACGGCTGTCCATTGGTTTCTATAAATAAAGTTCACCCGCAAATCTCCTTTGAACTGACCGTTAAGTGCCGGGTTCAAATACACGGGTGCGTTGTAAAACTGGGAATAAATATGGTCCTGTGCCCTGCCCGTCAATATACCGAACAAGCACAAAAAACCAACTGCAAATCTCCTCTTCATACTTATCGGATTAAATGAATAACTCCCACCCTTTTGGGCTCCTTGCCGTCATATGCCATACCTTTCCACTCGGAACCGTTTTTAAATTTCGCTTTGATTTCCCAGACATAAACGCCCTGCGGTGCCGGTATGCCGTTCATCATGCCGTCCCAGCCCTCTGTTGGTGTTCCTGTATCGTCGAGAGCGGTGCTTTCCCACAATTGCTGCCCCCATTTATTGAATACACGCATCCGCCATTCGCTCATGCCGGTTGCCTTAACACGGAATACGCTTAGTTCCGGCGAACGGCTTCCTGGTATAAAAGCGTTTGGCACGAACAGCTTTCCTTCGACGCTGTTGATCTTCACCATTTTCGCTATCGTATCGGCGCAACCATTTTTATTCATAACGATCAGCCGTACGTTGAAATATCCCGTATCGGTATAGGCATGTGTCGGACTTTGCAATGTTGAGAAAGTGCCATCTCCGAAATCCCAGCGCCATTTATTGGGCCTTTCCGGCGACTTATCCTGGAAAACGAAGCTATATTTCGGCACAGTTATTTCTGTTCCGGGATCGACATCGAATGCAGCCTTTGGTTTCGGATAAACATTAATGTAGTCTGGCAAAACGAGGGTATCGGTACAACCGTAGGCGGAAGTTGCAATTATTTTCACCGTGAACGGCGAGCCCACATGATCGTAAATATGTACCGGGTTTACTTCGGTTGAATAAGTTCCGTCGCCAAACTCCCAGCGATAACTTTTAGCATTTTTCGTTTGGTTATTAAATACTACCGCGATTTTGCCACAGCCTTCTGTCGGCGCCGCTGTGATTTTAAATTCCGGATTCGGGTAAACTTCAACAGAATCAATAGCGTAATTCTCGGCGCAGCCATTGGAAGCGGTTACTTTTACCCGGTATTTTCCAGGCTGTTTGTAAATGTGTTTGAAGATTTCCGGCGCCGTACTGCTTTGCTCAACGCTTCCGTCACCGAAATCATAGACATAAGTTTTCGCACGGACACTGTTGTTCTTGAATTCGGTGTAAAATGGTGCACAGCCTTTTCGCTCGCCAACCACTACCACACTGGCAACTACATCATTCGGGAATACTCGAATGCTGTAGCTGGCAGAGTCAATACCGCATTCGTTTTGCGCAACCATCGTAACCTTGAAATTTTTCAAAATATTGGTGGTGTAGATATGGCTGACAGTGCGTGTGTCGTCGTATGTTTCCGCAGGTGTGCCATCGCCAAACTTGAAGGTGTATTTGTTGCCGGTTCCGGGTGAAAGATTTGTAAAATTCACTTTGAACGGCGAACATCCTGAAAGATTATCAGGCGTAAAAATTGCGATCGGTTTTGGTCTCACCCACACTGTGTCAGTTACACTTTTTGATCCGCAGCTTGGCGTCGCCGAGGTTAAAGTGACGAAGTATAAACTGTCGCGGCCATCTGTACGCGCATCGAATGTTACGGCATCCGGATAGGTTTTATCCGAAGTTTGTCCGTTACCAAAATCCCAATGGAAAGTTACATCGTCAAAAGAACTGCTCTTATTATCAAATTGAACCGTCAGCGGGCCGCAGCCTTTTTTTACGCTCATTGTAAACTTCGGTGTCACGTTTGAGCGTGTGCCGAATGTATGTTCATAGCTTACACTGTCGCAGCCGAACTTACTGATCGCAACCAGTTTAATTACCACGCCGGTTGTAGTGAAGGTATTGATTGTATAACCTGGAAAAGTGATTCCTTTGCCGATATATCTTCCATCAGCGTACCAGTGATAGTCTCCGTTGCCATCTGCAAAATCAACGACACGGATGTTGCTAGCATCGATAGCGAAAGGAACGCAGCCTTTTTCTTCAGTGTAGGTGTAATTAGCTTTTGGAAGAGGGTTCACTGTGATAGTGATGATGTTACTTTCGAGTGGAACAGTACATTGCCCGGATTTAATAACACGTTTGAATTTGGTGGTTTTAGTGAGCGCATCAGGCTGGTAAGAAGCAGTATTAGCGCCGAAAATGTTTTTAAATCCTGTTCCGTCGCCAATATCTTTTTGCCACTGGTAGGTATAATTACCGTCGCCACCCGTTGGCGCCTGAATCTCGGTTAATGGAAGCGGAACTTTTGCATAACACACTGATTGATCAGTGCCGACCACATTATTCGACAATGCAGGCTGAACTGTTACTGTTTTAACTGTACTAACACTCAGGCATTGCCCGGAAGTAACCGTCCGACGAAATGATGTTGTTTGTGTAAGACCTGTTACGATCAGGCTCTGGTTCGTTTCACCGGGGATCACCGTCCAGCTCAGGCTGTCGGTACTGCTTTCCCATTTAAATTCATAATTTATATTATCGCCACCGGTTGGTTTTTCACCATTGATCGTCACGTCCGATCCCGAGCAAACGGTTGGCACTGCGGAAATTTTGTTTTCTAAAGGTGCAAGGTTTGTGATCGTAACGGCATCTTCGGTATAACCGCATTGTTCGTTAGAAATCCGCCAAACAAAATTGTAGATCTTTCCGGCAATTAAGCCGCTGGCTTTCGCATCCGGAATAGTATCATTATCAAAAGTAATTTCCGAGCGCGAAGGAGAAAGCGTCCATTTACCTTTTGATCCGGCATTAGCCGAATTTCCATGTAATTGATAGGTTGTTTGTGCACATAGTGTTTCATCCTCCCCGGCTTTGGCCTGGATTGGCGGATCGTTGACTGTTATCGTCGTGATAGTCGATGAGTCAGGGTTGCATACGCCATTTTGAACCCAGGCACGGTATTCCCGTGTTTTTGTTAAACCGGAGTAGTTGATAAATACGTTGGTTCGAAAAACCCGCGTCCAGTTCGAGTCACCTTTGTCTCTGTATTCCCAATAAATAGGTGTACCAATATACCGGTCGAGGTTAATCCGCCGTTCTGCCGCATCACCTGAACACACAATGTAATTTGAAGTTGTTTCTCCACCTTTGCTCGGCTCGTTTACAACAACGCTGATTCCAGTTGTGTACACAGGCTGACAGTTCGGACCGAGGCTTTTTATTTTAACACGATAGAAAAGTGTGTTCTGGATGTTGGTGAAAGTATGTGTATCACTAGTCTCAGCAATAATAATCGGATTAGTAAAACTTGCGTTGTCAGACGTCTCCCACTGTTCAATCACTCCTTTGCTGTATCCTGCCAATCTTAAAGTAGATGGATCTCCTTTACAAACTATAGCCGGAGATGGGGTAACCGCACCTGCTAGCGGTTGCGGATAGACCTGGAAGGTATCACGTGCTGCGGTGGTAACACATGGAGCATCAACCGCATCATTGTATAACTGCCAGCTAAGAATATATTCACCCGGAATCAGGTTACTGATACTGGTGTTGTATTGCGTATCGTCGGCGATGGCAGCATTACCGCCGGTGGGCTGGCTTTCTATTTTCCACTTCCCGGTTTCATTGTAGACCGAACGCGGCTGATTGGCTCTTATTAACCGGTTGTTGTTCGCCGTTTCTGTATTATCACAGACATCTGCAATCGCAGTAATCTGAGCCACCATTTTCGGCCTGATCGTAATCCTGACATCATCAGGTTTAGAAGGACACGGTGCTTGCCCGTTTAAGGTCCAGGCAAACGTGTAGGCATTACCGGGAGTAAGATTTTTAGCGATCGCATCTGCGTGACTTGCATCCGGCGAGAAGGTTACCTCGGGATGGCCGGATACTGTCCATAAGCCAGTAAAACCTGTTTCCGCATTCCCGTTTAACTGGTATTCGGTTACATTACAAACAATTTTATCATCGCCGGCATGAGCGTCGGGAACGGTTGGATTAACAGTGATTTTAACTGTATTTGATGTAGATTCCGGGCAGTCACCATTTTTTACGACCGCGCGATACCAAGTGGTGGTTTGCAAATTCAGATAAGGTTGTGTAGTTGAAGAATAGCCCGTATTTGACCATGTCAGACTATCCGCACTTGACTGCCAGGTAATCACCCCTCTGGAATTAGCGAGAGTTACATTTCCGCTAGCACTCCCCAAACACCAGGTTCTCTCTCCGGTTGCATCACCTGCCTTGGTTGGCAGAGTAAATTCGATCTTTACAACATTTGATGGCACAAAATCACAAGCTGCGTTTTCGCCAAAGACCTTAACTCTAAAAAACCTGATACCCGCCGAATTATCCGTCAGAGCATAAGTTAGCTGATCGTCATTACTCGTAATATCGGTCCATGACCCAGTAGCCGAGGTGGACGTTTGCCATTTAAAATGTGCGCCATCGCTGCCGTCAAGGGTGAGTGTCACCGGAGTTCCCTCGCAAACGGTTTGCGCATTCTTCAATACGCCGGGCTCGGGATCTTTGTAAATATTGATAGTAACCTCTTTTTCCGCACCTTCGCATGGCACGTCGTTTACCAGCTTGTAACCGAGTATGTATTTGCCCGGAATTGTATTTTTTAATGTGGCACTTGCCATTTGAGCGTTAGTAATGGTAGCGCCGCTTCCTGTTGGAAAATTTATAATCCGCCATTCACCGTGCTCGTAAGCGTGGGCAGGTGATGTGCCTGTGAGCGTGACCGTGTTATTTGAAAGCGCGTTCCAATGACAAAGATCAGTCGCGGAAGCGTCGGCATCCGCCGGTTTTGGACGAACGGTGATAGATACAAAATCCCACTTCTCACCGCAAGGGTAAGGAGTCGCTAAAGTCCCCTTTATTCTCCATTCGAACTTATAAGGATTATCGTCGGGAACAAGCCCGCTCACAACAGCATGCGGATCATGCGAAGCGTAAGTAATTCCGGTTTGGCCCGATATTAAAGTCCATGTTCCCTGTCCGACGGTTGGTGCTTCAGCGGTCATCGGATAAGTTGGCTGATCGCAGATCTTTGTATCGGATCCAGGCCTAGGAGTCGAAACCGGCGGAACTACAGTGATCGTAGTTTCGGTAGAATAAGCTTCAGGGCAGTATGCTCCGTTCTTAACCACTGCGCGATACTTTGTAGTTACTGACAGATCGGTGTATTCATACTGATTCGTAGCATTTGCGATATCTATCCAGACTGTTCCGGTATTGTATTGCCATTTTTGAACGTCTCCGGTTACTGTCGTAAGATCGAGTGTTACATAACCGTGGTTTGAATCTTTACACACGGTAGCTGCTCCAGAGCTAACACCACCGACTGATTTAGGAGTGACATTAATAACTTTTACATTGGAGAAATCCTGGCCCGGGCAAGTCGGATCCAAACTGCTTACCCGAACGCGGTAATATGTGGTTTGTGTCAGAGCGGTTGGAGTGTAAGTATTTCCACTTCCCGGGATGTCTGTAAAGCCTGCTGAAGCCGATGAGGACGACTGCCAGCTCGCGAATGTGCTGGTATAATGCGGAACGTACTCCAGTTGCAACGCTGTTGCGCCCTCGCAAATATTGTCGCCACCAGTAAGCCTACCGGCTATCGGCACCGGGTAAACAAACAACTGCATAGTGTTGGAAGCAGAACCGCAATCGTTTTTAACTTCCCATTTAAACACATAGGGTTTTGTCGGAGTGGTAGGACTTAGATTCCGTATCACTGCATTGTACTTATTTTCATCAGCAGGCAAAATGTAAGCGGCGCTCCCGTCAGGTTCTGATTGTATTGTCCATTTACCGGTTTCAAACGACGGAAGCGCGGAACCGTTATTGGCATTTAACGTGAACGTATTATTGGTTGGCGCAACCCAATTACACAATGAAGCATCGGCTCCGGGTAGCGGAGTGCTTAATGCTGGCAACGTAGTAATAACGACATCATCGTTATTATTTGAACAGCCGCTGCCAGTCACCGACCATTGGAAGGTGTAAGTTTGGTCAGGCAGCAAGCCTCCCGCTGTTGCATTGCGCACATTCGCATTTGGCGAAAAAGTCACTTCGGGATGGCCAACGATCGACCAGGTTCCTGTGAATGGAGCCACATCATTACCTTCAAGTACGTAGCTTGAGCGGCAGATCGTTTTATCAGCGCCTGCATTGGCGGCGGTTGCAGGTGGTTTTACAGTTACCACAATAGGTTTTGCAGTGCCATCACAACCATTTGCGTATGGCGTAACCGTATAAGTAACAGTTTTATCAACGGTACCTGAATTAACAAGAACATCATTTATTTCCGTTACTAAAATCGGCGTTGCCTGATTTGTTTTTCCTGTAACACCGGAACCCGAAGATGACCATGTATATGTTGTACCTGGCAAACTTGAATTCAGAGTAATGCCGGCCGCATTGCCGCTGCAAACAATCAAAGCGGCTGGCAATGTTAAAACTGGTCTTGGTTTAACCGGCACAGTTATATCAAAGGCTGTTCCGTCACAATTATTAGATCGCGGGGTAACAGAATAGGTTACGCTGCCCGGGTTTGCTGCATCGGTAAGCGTCAATATGTCATTAATGAAATTGCCGGTGCCATTAGCTGAAAACCCTGTTACATTTGTTCCGGTTGCAGTCCATGAAAATGAACTGCCAGCAACAAGTGTTGACGGCTGGCCTGTGCGGATATCATAATTCCCAAAACTGGTTTTATCGCAGATCGCGGCCAGTGTTTTATCCGCACCAATGTTTTTCGGACGAACAATAATATCCGCCCAGTTGTCGATCACGTCACAAGGAGATGGATTAAGTAATGATTTCACACGTAATGTAAGGCGGACTGTTGTGCCATATTCGCTCGCAGCCGGAGTATAAACCGGATTTAATATGGTTCTATCGGAAATTGTTCCGGCGGCGCCGCCTAGCCATTCGAAAGTAATTCCAGCGGGTAATGTCGAGACGCTGTTATATGTCGTGCCGTTGTAGACTATTTTTCCATCCAACGTAACATTGCCTTCCGGACAAATCGCCGCATAAGTTCCGGGCTGTGATTCCGGAGACGGCTTGAATTCTAAAACCTGTGTATCATCTGCTGTTCCGCAACTGTTAGTATGCGTAACCTTTATTGTATAGCTGCCCGTAGCAGTGAACTCAATTTCCGGATATTTTGTGTGAATATTGGAGCCTCCTTTGAAAGCCCAGCCAGCCGCCGGACTGATATCCCAGGTATATGTAGTTCCAGTCTCTTCTCCGGTTCCTCTTAGCGTTGTTTGTGTATCTCCATTTGTATTATCAAACTTAAAAGTCCGGTTTGCGCCACAATAAACTTTATCGGCAGAAAGCGTTGCAACCGGCACTTCATTTACCACAAAAAATTTATCCGGAGCGGTATAGATCCCACAGGCACTTGTAGTAACGCTTAAAGAAATGGTGTATTTACCCGCTTTAGTAAACTTAATTTCCGGACTTTGAGCTCCGGCATCATCAATCGTCCATCCTCCCGCCGTTCCGGAAACGGACCAGTTCCAGGTATTCGTTGCAGAACATGAAGCGTCAACAACAGATGTATTCTGCGGGTGAATCGTTGCAGGAGCGCACGATGGCGATGCTTCGATGATATTGAATGAAACTGTTGGCTGAGCCTGGATACAAACCGGAACTGAAACATTCGAAACCGGGCATGGCGTATAACTGGTGTATTTTATTGCAACTGTATGGTTACCGTTGGTTGTAAAGGTATGAGTTAGGCTGGTGCTTTTTGGAACATCCGTTAATACCTCCACGCCATCAACATACCAGGTATATGTGGAATTGGGATCTTCACAGGCACTGGCCGTACTTCCCGGAATAGAATTATTAACGAATGTAAGAGTCTTGTCGGCACACTGCTTCGCCGGAGTACCAATAGCTAATACTGGTTTTTTATAAACCACTACCGTTGGACGCTGTTGGGCGGAAGTCAGATCGCAAAATGGATGTCTGCTCTGCTGAATAACCTGGAAAGGCGCTCCTCCATTCTGGCAGATTGCTTTATTGTAGACGTGTGTTATTTTTTTATTGAGTGCAAGAATTTCGTATTTGGTAAGATATTGAATTGGCGATCCGTCTCCCCAATCAATAGTATAGATGTTACCATCAAAATTCCCTGACATTGCCACGGGATCAACCTCAAAAGTGATTATTCCGTTTTCACAGATTGGATCCTGGTAAACGTTGATAAACGGATTGCGCTCGGTGTTATTCAGGTAATAATAGGTTTTTGTGCTTACAACACCGTTTTTCACAGCTTTCACTGTAACTGAATAATAACTGTCGCCGGGAGTAAAGGATTGGGTGTTTCCTGAACTAAAATCAAGTGTACTGACGACGCTGCCAGTTTTTAAATCAACTATAGTTGCCGTTACAGCATCTGCGTTTGATGATTGATTAGTAAAGTTAAATGGACTTGTCGAATTGGTACAGCGACCAAAAACATCGGTTGTCGTACCAACAGTCGACTCGCCTTTCAGCTTAACAACCGGTACCGGAGATGCAGCTATACTAAAACTACCTGAAGTAACTGTTGAAGCCGGATTTGAAGACCTGACACGCACTTTATATCCGCTGCCTGTTGTTACAGATGCTGGCACGTTAAGATTTAAGAATCCTGTATAAACACCAGAATAAGCAGTAGTTGCAATTACGTTTCCACCTGCATCAAGCAATTCAGCAGTAAAAACATTTCCCTGATTAATATACCCTCCTGCTGACTGAGTGATTGTTATCGGCACCGCGATCGTCGATCCCTGGCCATAACTATTGCCCGCTCCAGGGTCAACATTCCCTACACTTATTGTCTGCCCTCTCGCAACACCTAAACCAACGCACAGACTTAAAATGCAGCACGTAAAAAACTTAGTAAAAATGTTCATCCAAATTGCGATAAGATTTAGTTAATACGTTTAGGTCGCAAAACGCCCTCTCAACCTATAATAGATCGCTATAATTTCAAATTAGCAGTGAATTATTTGCCGAGAGCACCGTAACACTTGGCATTATACGCCGTTATTTCACATAAGTTACACAATTGTTACACAGTCTCACATGGGAGCTAATTCGTTGAAAGATAACTATTTGACCAAAAACGACCTCCCATTTCAATATTTACCTCGACCGATTATTTCTCACTTTTTCTCATTCCGTTTTATTACTCTTTATCGGTACATTTTGACCATTTATCTGCGCTTTCGTCATTTGGCATACAGATTATGAATATTTGTATCCATGAATCAGAAAACTGCCAACGTTATCGCCCAGGCTGCCGGATGGCTGTTGTTTTCCAGTCTTCCCCTGTTGTTTATTCTCAACCAACGCGGGGAGCGGGATATTTTTTTCATGTTAAAAGAACCGGCTTATTACCTTTTCTGCCTGAGTTTTCTTTCGCTGTTTTTCCTGGTTAACGGCGTTCTGATTCCGCACCTTTATCTCAGACGACGATTTGGAGCTTACTTCGGTATGCTTGCGCTTTTATTTCTACTGGTATTCGTGCTGCGGCCTTTCGATGGCTTAATGACGGCCAATCAACGAAAGTTCTTTGCGAAGGAAAAGCCGGATAGATTTCCTCCCGATCCGCCTGACGATATTGTAAAAAAAGAGTTTCCGGGCCCGCCTCCCGGCAACCGGCCAGGTCATCCATTTCCTCCCGAAGGACGCGCGGCCTTTATGAAGGTGGATATTGTAAGCGTTTTTCTTTTCATCACAATAGTTGCTCTGGCAATGGCCGTGCAGATTAACAGGCAACTTGGTCTGACGCAAAAAAAGGCAATTAAAGCTGAAGCCGGCAGGGCTGAGGCCGAGCTATCCTTTCTTCGCGCGCAGATAAACCCCCACTTTCTGTTCAACACACTCAATAATATTTATACGCTGGCTGTGACGGCGAGTCCGCAAACTGCCGAAAGTATTATGAAGCTTTCAAACATTATGCGATACGTAACCGACGATATAAGTCAGGAAATAGTTCCGCTGAAACTTGAACTTGATTGTATTTCAGATTTCATTGGTCTCCAAAAATTGCGCCTGGGCGAAAAAGCTTCGATTGACTATACGGTAACCGGCGAATCCGGAAGCCATCGTATTGCGCCGCTGGTTCTGATGACTTTTATTGAGAATGCCTTTAAATATGGAATAAGCAAACAATTTCCGTCGCCGGTGGTGATTTTAATTTCGGTAAATGGCAAAGAAATTCATCTTTTTGCGCAAAATCGGATTTTTTCAAACGGCTCAAAAATTACCAGTACGGGTGTCGGCATAACCAATACACGACAGCGGCTGCAACATCTTTATCCCGGCAAGCATCGCTTGTCCGTTAAAAACACCGGCGAGCTTTTCACGGTTAACTTACAGATACAATTAAGCTGAGTTATGCAAAAATTAAAATCCCTGGCAATTGACGATGAACCCCTTGCTTTAAGCCTGATCAAAACTTATGTTGACCGTTTTCCGGCGCTTCAACTTTGCGGAACATTTGAAGATGCGATATCAGCGGCCGAATTTTTGAAATATAGCCAGGTCGATTTGCTGTTCATCGATATTAATATGCCCGATATTTCCGGGATCGATCTGGTTCGCTCACTGTCGGTAAAACCAATGATCATTTTCACAACAGCTTACAAAAATTTTGCATACGAAGGATTTGAACTGGAGGCAATCGACTACCTCCTAAAACCAATAGATTTCGATCGCTTTTCAAAAGCGGCCAGCAAAGCAATTGAATACCACCATTACAGATCAACATCCAATCAAAATAATGGGGAAAGCATTTTTGTTTACTCAGAATACCGCCTTGTCAGAATCCCGGTCGATGAAATTTTATGGATTGAAAGCCTCGAAGATTACATTACGATCCATTTGCAGAACGATGAATCTGTTACGACGTTGATGTCGTTAAAGAAAATACTTGAGAAATTACCGGAGGCAAATTTCAAGCGAATACATCGCAGCTATATTATACCGGTAAAATCGATTGCTTCCATCTCCAATAAAAAAGTCAAACTTCGTTTTGGGAAAGAGCTGCCTATCGGCGATAGTTATACTCAAAATGTGCAGGAACTTTTAAAAAGCAGTTAGTATGAGAGGGTTTAATTTTGAAACGAACGTCTATCTCTTTTGGCCGAAGCGGCCCTGCTCTCCATTCCAATTTTTGTGAACGCATCGTTTTGGATTGTTGGAACGACAACAAAAATTTCCTTTTCGATCAGGTTTATCGCACAAAGAACCGCTTTTCATCGGCCAGGAACAAGCTTCTGCAAACCGGAGAAAACAGCACATTCGTAGCAGATGTTCTTGAGCCTAACCAGGAATGAGAGCAGGGTTTCGTCACCGGTATGAGTGAAAGGTTAAAGATGCAGGATCAATAATAAATCACGTCGAATACCGATACCTTCACACTCTTTACCGATACTTCAAAAAATTAAAATTCCCGGATATGCAAATTTGATCAACGCTTAACAAACAAACTCGTTGTCAATCACGCTAAACCCAGTTAAAATGGAACGTAAAGGTTTTCTAAAAAGCTTAATTATCGGAACAATTTCCGCGCCTGTTTTATTCGAATCCTGTAAAAAATCTGATGGCACAACAACATCTGGAACTGTAACAGAGACCGGCTCCGGTAACAGTTCTGGCTGTACAACCGCGCCAACTGAAACAGAAGGCCCCTTCCCCACTCATTCTCCCTCGTCATATGTCCGCAACGACATAACAGATGGCAAATCGGGGTATGCAATGAACGTTAAAATTATCATCAATCAAAACTGTGTAGCCCTGGCCAACGCCATTGTTGACATCTGGCATTGTGATTCGGAAGGTAACTACTCGGAATATGGGGGCGGTGGGATGCAGGCCACGAACTATCAGTCGCTGCATTTTTTACGCGGCCGGCAAGTGACTGATTCTACCGGCCTGGCAACATTCAAAACAATTTTTCCGGGATGGTATAACGGGCGCGCGACACACATTCACGTTCATGTATATAATTCGTCAGGAATTTCGCTTAAAGTAACTCAGATTGCTTTTCCGGAAGGCTCGGGAACTGCACTGGCATTGGTAAATGGTTACAAAAAAGGTCTAAGTGGTTATACGTACAACTCCAGTGATAATGTATTTAGCGATGATAAGTCGGGTGTTGAAATTGCAGCAGTAAGCGGAAATACAACTGATGGTTTTGATCTGACCATGAAAATAAATGTTTAGCAGCATGGACCGGCAAATAATCACCCTATGTTATCGGAAGATCATCGATATAAATTCGAACGGAGCCTTGGAAAAAATGGTATTCGAGGATTCGTATACTGAATTCAAAATGCAGTTCCAATATTTTAACCAGGATAACAAACACCAGACATTTGCCGGCCTTCTCCATTATAACCCGGGAGCAGAAAAGCTGCACTTCCTGGTTAGCGGTGCTGTAACAGCTTATGTCAGGCAACTTAACGGCAAAATGCCCGATATTTTAAATACGCTCGGGAAGCAGTTTTTAAAATTTAATGCGTTTAGATTCGAGCTTATCAATTCGGATATTCACGATATTAAGAAACACCAGGTTGCACTAAATTTCTACTCGGAATCACTCATCTGGCATCACACCATTGGTCAGCAGCTATTAGTTTCATGCACAAAACAGCACAGCGATGCATATCACACTGAAATGTTTGCGCTTCAGCCATTTCTAAGTATAAACACATTAAAGGAATGTCATGAAGAAATTAGCTCAGATATTTTTAAGTGAAAAACGCGGCTCTTATAGAAGTTCCGGCTATGAAAAGCGCGCGACTTTTAATTCCACGGAATACCTTGACGATGTCGCGACTTCATTCGGTGCGCTGAAAGGTTTTAACGATGAATATCTCGCTGGAAACTCGGCAAAGGAATTAGCTGCAGACTGCCTTTGTTACATTTTGCTGCTTCCTGTTACAGGCGAGCTGGTTATCCAGGGAGTTACCGAATCGGAAATTAAGCTTCAGATCGGACAGGCATTTATTACAAACATGGCAGGCGGCAGTTCCCTTAATATTATCAATCCATATCCGGATGATGCGATAAATTTCATTCAGATACAGGTTAATCTGGTTGGTGCGTCAACTAATCATTTTGCGAGAGTTCTAACGTTTGATGATCGGAATTATCATCACCAATTTACCTGTATCAATGATGAAATCGACGACATGCAATTACCTTTCTCCTTGCATATAGGCCGATTTGCAGGAAGAGAAGACTCCCTTTTCCGGCTCGGACGAAATTTTACAGCATGCTTTTGTTTTGTGCTCGGCGGAGCTTTTGAAGTTGAAAACCGCTTACTTCAGCCACGCGATGGACTGTCGTTAACCACTACAGCCGAGGTTGAGTTTGAATCGCTAAGCCAGGATGCGGTTATGCTGATCCTGGAACTTAACTGAGACATTGTTTTGGAGTGGTGAATGCGGGGTCGGATTTCCGATCCTGCTTCTTTTTTTTGCACATCTAAAATTTTCAGCGTAAGCACTTAAATTAGTTACTTCTGAATACCTGTAATAACCAGATAATCCCGGGCAAGTTTATTAGTATGATATTATCACTCCCAAATACCCTGAACAGTGCCAACTCTGTTTGGGTTCTTCTTCGTACCTGCTTCGGCTTTCAGGCTAAAAAGACGTAGGATACCCGAAGCAGAACCCTGCCAGAACCCTTGTGGCCATGCTAACCTGACGCAGCAGACTTACGCGCTAAAGCAATGATGTCGTCGCCTTCAATGATTTTTTCAGAATAGCCATATTTTGAAACGCAGATCATGGCAATAGCCAGTTCACGTAAGGTGCAAAAACCTTTGGGGAAAAATTTACGCCCCAACGGAAACATCCAGTTTATGTATTTGTAAAAGGAATGGCCGTGTTTCTGACCTTCAATCGGCTTGATAAATCCCGGGCGAACGCCATAAGCGCTGAAAGGAAGATTCATCAGGTCATTCTCGGTTTTCCCTTTAACCCGCGCCCAGTTGCTTCCGCCTTTTTCAGATGAATTCGTTCCCGCACCTGATATGTAACAGAAGGTCATATGGGGATTCAGCCGGCTGAGCGTCTCCCCGACATGCATCGTTAGGACGTAAGTAGTTTTAAAATATTCTTCCTTGCTAATACCAACTGATGAGATTCCCAGGCAAAAATAACAGGCATTATAACCCGCTAATTGATCTTCGATAGGATTGAGGTTATAAAAATCGGCATGTATGATCTCCTTTAGCTTTGGATGAGATACTCCGCAAGGCTTTCTGTTGATTACCAGAACCTCCTCAACTTCTGGTTGTTCAAGGCAGACAAGCAACACTCCTTCGCCCACCATTCCGGTGCTGCCGGTTATGATGGCTTTAATCTTTTCGTTTTCCATTCCTAAATTTAAATCTTATTGCCAAATCGACTCCAGGCGATAATTAATCTCTGTTATCCTGCACAAATGAATCCATTATTTTCATTAGTATAACGGCCTCATCCGCACTGCAGGGGTTTGAACGTTCGTCATTAAAATATTTTACCACCTGTTCGATCATTGGCTGTTCAATGTGCGGTGGATGGACGAAGTTGAAAGTTTCATCATTCAGTTTTATATAGTTGCCAAAAAAAGCGAAGCTTATTTTACCCCCGGTTCCGACAATCTCGCAAATATCCGTCTCCTCACTTTCCGCTGTGTCAAAGCACCATGATCCGTTCACAGGAATTTTATTTTCAAAAAGTATCTGCCCGTTAACATTGTCGTCTGCTTTACTAAAGTTGCCCTGGTTGAGTGAAAATCCCTGGTATTTAACCGGTTTGCCGAAATAATACAGCATCAGATCGAGCTGGTGAGGCGCAAGGTCATGAAAATATCCGCCTCCGGATACTTCGGGGTCAAGCCGCCAGTTGTTTTCAATATCCGCTACCAATGATGGCCGGCGCGGTTGCCACAATTTTATTTGTACGGTACGGATGTCGCCTATAGACTGGCTGTTAATCAATTCTTTTACTTTTAAAAACAATGGCACATGCCGGCGGTAATGTGCTACAGCTAACTTTGCCTTGCCGGCATTTGCAGCCGCAGCCATTTGTTCTGCTTCAGCAGCATTAAGCGTTACCGGTTTTTCTACATATACATGCAGTCCTTTTTTCAGCGCAGCTAAAGCATAGTCAAGGTGCGCGGCTGGTGGAGTTGCAATATAAACTGCATTGATTCCGGCCTCGTCCATCATTTGTTCGGCGTCGCTAAACCATTTCTCAACCTGGTGCCGGCGCGCGTAGTCGGCCGCTTTAGCTGAGTCGCGTCTCATAACTGCTACCAACTGGCTGTTGGGAACCTTATTAAATGCCGGCCCGCTTTTCACTTCTGTAACGTCGCCGCAGCCAATGATTCCCCATTTAATGATATCCATGTATATTTCTGATAATCCTTTGGCTAAATGTAGGAGAATTTCGGTTGCTGCTTGACGTTTTTATGTACTTTTACAACCTTATTTTTTTTCATGACACCAAACGTAAGCAGGTTCGATCGATGGATACGTACCAGTTTCGTCGAGATCAATACGGAGCTCGAAACACTTTATTTCGCACAGGAAAACAAGGCTGCGGTTACATTTACCGGTGCCGCGCTGAAACAGCAGCTGCTGGCCGAAGGCTGTGCTTTTATCATTGACTTGCTCAACGAGGGCAATACCGATGAAGGGTTCGAGGAAGGTTTCAATCTCCTGGGCAATGTGGGTTTGTACCTGGCAGCCTGCCGCAGGCATGAAATCGACGAGGCCAACCAAAATATCATGAAAGAAGCTTCGTCTTTAGCGCTGCAATTAGGTGCTTCGCTGGGCGTAACACCTCGTTTTGCAACCAGCCACCTTACCACGCACAACACTGCATTTAACGGACGCTATAAAACATTTACGTCCCTCGAAGATGAAGCAATTTTTATCGACTATAACACGAGGGGAATTTTTTCATATAAACGTGCCGCGGATGCCTTATTGCGCATCATGCCGTTAGGAGTTTCGCATCCGGTTGCGCCGGATCTGTTTAAGGCCGCTAAAGACGCGCTGTACGACGTCATTGCTTACAACAAAACGTTATTCAAAAAATTGGATACTGATCGATTCTTTTACAACGTACGGCCCTATTATAAACCACATCGTGTTGGTGCAAGTGTATATCGCGGAGCAAATGCAGGCGACTTTGCCGGCATTAATGTCATTGACTTACTTTTGGGTTTGTGCCGGGCTGAAAACGCCTCTTACTCGCAAATGCTGGTTGATAAATTTTTATATATGATGCCGCAGGATCAGCTTCTGTTAAGAGATTGTATGCGCCAGAAAAGTATGATGAACAGTTTCCTGGAAGCATTGCCGGCAAATAGCAAATCGCCTTGGTTTCAAGAGAACCTAAAGGCATTCCTGGATGTTTGCGACGCACATGGCGAAGCGGCTGCCCAGCATCACGATCAATTGGTTGGCAAATATATCAGCCAGCCCGCAGTAAATTTGCCTGAGGAAAATCATTCAAACCTCACAGCAAGCGGCCCCCCATTGCCGGTATTGCTGGCCGTACTCGAGAAACTGCGTGATCAGCGTATGGCAGCTCCGCGGAATGATATTGAAACACGTTACAAGGATATCCAACTATTAAAAGCAGCTATAACGGAATGATCAGCACGGACGCAGTAAGAAATGATTTTGAGCTGAACGATTCAGTTTACCTCATGAATCATTCGGCCGGAAGGCCATTAAAACAGAGCAGTTCTAACCTGTCGGAGCTGTTTTTTGAGCCATGGAAAACCAATGAGCCGTGGCCACAGTGGCTTCAAGCCCTGACTGGTTTCCAGGAGAGCCTTGGATTATTGCTTAATAGCGAAGCCACTAATTTTTGCCCGCAAACAAACGTTTCTTCTGCGCTTACAAAGATCATTTCGTCATTACCCAAACGGGAAGGCAGACAGCAGATTCTGTTAAGCGAACATGATTTCCCTTCCGTAGGTTTTGTAGCCAGCCAGGCGAAAAAACCAGGCTATGGATTGAAATTTTTAAGTCGCGATGCCGATCATACAGATCCCGTGGTTTGGGGCAAAGCTATGTCCGAAGATGTACAATGGGTGATCATTACCCAGGCTCAATCCAATACAGGTGTCGGCATACCTGTGAAAGAGATTCTTGATTTGGCAAAGAAACGCCAGGTTATCACAATCGTTGATGTTGCACAATCGGTTGGAGTTTTACCAATAGACCTACAGGAATGGAATGCCGATTTTGTGATCGGGTCGTGTTTGAAATGGTTATGCGGTGGCCCGGGCGCTGGTTTCCTTTATGTCAATCCGGAGATTATTTCTTCCTGTGAACCTGTAGACGTGGGATGGTTTTCCCATGAGAATCCTTTTGAATTCGACATACATAACTTCCGGTATAACTCCCATGCATGGCGTTTTTTTGGCGGAACGCCCTCTGTTGTTCCGTTTATACTCGCGGCTCAAAGTATCCGCTATTTAACTAAAATCGGTACAACTGCAGTCAGAAATCACAATCTGGCACTAACGCAGAAATTAATTGACTCCCTTGATTCGTCATACCTGGTTTCTCCCGGATTGCCTGCTAAAAGGACGGGAACAGTGATTCTGCATTTCGGAGATCAGCACGAAACAATAACAGCACGTTTGAAAGCGAATGACATAGCTTTTGACAGCCGCGCGCTCGGGATTCGTTTATCGCCGCATATTTATACCACCACAAACGAAATGGAAAAACTGGTCGCACTGATCAATAAATAATTTTATCCCGTTAACCGGAGAATAGCATCCATATTTGACACTCAACAAAAAATCCCCGCGGCAGCGAGGATTTATACCAGGTTAGTTTATTCTTTCTATTCGGCTGCACGCTTTAATACCGTATGCAGCGGTGTACCGTTATAATCAATATCGAGAGCGATAGAATCTGTGTAAACTTTGCCTTTATGCGGTATAACCATTCCGTTAGCGCTAATATCAAAAACAAATTCATTGTCCTTAATTTTGCCATGCTCGATAGCGTTTATACCTAATGTATTGTCTGATGTACCGGTTAAATTTTCGCCATCTATTTTAAAAACGTAGGTAAGATTGTAACTGTTGCCGTCAGGACCTAATACGGCGCCTGTCCATTTACCTGTAATGTCTGTAATTGCTGCAAAAACAGCAGCTGTGCCGAAAAGCAATAAGGCCGCGATCATTGTTTTTTTCATTTGAATTATAGTTTATTTGAAACACCTGACGCTTTATGCGTCCAGATACCAAGATAAATAATTCTGTGACAACTATGTAGCTATTGTGATTGGTTATATATAATTAAAGCTGATTTAATGGGGATCGATTGAAAATTAAAAAAACATAAGAGTCAACTCATTGAATTTGCTTTTAAGTGACGTCCTGAATAAATCACCTCAATTGTTTGAATTTCGCAAGTATCAGTTTGTTTCGCACAAGCACCCACCCACCCTTTGAGTTTACATTTGTATCATAAAACTTTATAATATGATTGGCAAAAAAGTATGGCTTGTTACCGGGGCATCCAAAGGACTTGGCCTGTCTCTTATTAAGAGGTTACTGGACCAAGGGTACTCTGTAGCGGCGACATCTCGTGATGAACTTACCCTAAAAGACAGCATTGACTGCGGCAATGATCAATTTTTGGCTCTTAAAACCGACCTTACTGACAAAAGATCGATTAACCGGGCAATCGACACGGCTGTTGAAAAGTTCGGCAGGATTGATGTGGTGGTAAACAACGCGGGTTATGGTATTGGGGGAACAGTTGAAGAATTAAATGAGAAGGAGATTGCAGACAGTTTTAACATCAACGTATTCGCCCCAATATATGTTATGCAGGAGGTACTTCCACATTTCAGAAAGCAACGTTCCGGGCACATTATAAACATTTCTTCTATCGCCGGTTTTGCTCCAGCAAGCGGCTGGGCAATGTATGCAGCAACTAAATATGCTTTAACTGGTTTATCAGAAGTACTCGCAGACGACCTGAAAGAATTTGGAATTTTTGCAACGGTGGTTGCGCCCGGTGCCTTCAGCACACAATTTTTAAGCTCAGAATCGTTGGTTTTATCTAAAAACAGCATCGCCGATTATACAAACGTTAGAAACATGCATGCAAAATACCTGAGCATGAATGGAACACAAATCGGTGATCCGGGCAAAGCGGCCGAAGTATTCATCAGATTAGCTGAAATGAAAGAGCCGCCGGTACGTTTGTTTTTGGGAAGCGACTCCTATAACCGCGCTTATTCAAAACTTGAAACGCTGGAGGAAGAACTCAACAAATGGATGGATATCTCGTTTTCAACCGATTTTATAAAAGAAGAGGCAGAGCTTGAACTTAAACAAGCCTGGTAATTCACTGTTTGAAATTTGTAATCAATAATCACCATTTAAACACAGCTCATGAAATATAATTTTTTAGGAAACACCGGACTTAAAGTTTCTGAATTATGCCTTGGAACTATGACATTCGGTGGAAAAGGTATATGGACGGCAATAGGAACCTTGCCGCAGGACGAAGTAGACGCTCTTGTAAAAAAGTCCGTTGAGGCAGGAATCAATTTTATCGATACCGCCAACGTTTACAGCGAAGGATTGAGTGAAGAAATGACTGGCACAGCCATTCGTAATCTGGGCCTTAACCGGGATGATTTAATTATTGCGACGAAAGTGCGCGGTAAAATGGGTGAAGGTCCGAACCAGATCGGACTAACCCGGAAACATATTTTGCAACAGGTCGATGAAAGTTTAAAGCGCCTGCAGCTCGACTATATTGACCTTTACCAGATCCACGGCTACGACCCGCTTACACCTTTTGAAGAGACGCTGGCAGCTCTTGACATCCTTGTTCAAAGCGGTAAAGTAAGATATATCGGATGCAGCAACCTCGCTGCATGGCAGATCATGAAAGCTTTAGGAATTTCAGAATTAAAAGGTTACTCAAAATTCGTTTCGCTGCAGGCATATTATACTATCGCCGGACGTGATCTGGAACGCGAGATCGTCCCTTTACTAAACGATCAGAAACTCGGATTGATGGTTTGGAGTCCACTCGCCGGCGGATTATTAAGCGGAAAATACGGTCACAATGAAACGCCTGAAAATGCCAGGAGAGCCAGTTTTGATTTTCCGCCAGTAAATAAAGATAAAGCCTATGATATCATCGACGTTATGAAAGAAGTTGCCGGCACGAAAAATGTTTCCGTTGCTCAAATAGCGCTGGCTTGGTTATTACATCAAAAAGCTGTAACTACGGTGATAATCGGCGCTAAAAACCCAGGACAACTTGAAGATAACCTGAAAGCTGTGGAAGTTAAACTTAACGAAGATGATTTAGCTAAACTTAGCGATATCAGTAAACTTGCGCCGGAGTATCCTGCATGGATGCTTGAACGGCAGGGAACAGACAGAAAGTAATTATCAAGGAAAACAAACTTCAATACAACTAAAACAATGCCGGGCACCGAATCACTAGAAGACTTTTACAAAAACAAGGGCATTCCGGTTCCGTTATGTGATGTTACCGGCAATTTCAGCGTTTTTAAAGTTGAAGCCAAACCTGTGTCACACAAACAACCGGTACGTTATGCCCGCCGGGAATATTACAAAATATCACTGTCGCGCGGACATAACATTTATCATTATGCGGATAAAAGCCTGGAAGTTTCGGGAACGACTTTACTTTTTTTCAATCCTCATGTTCCCTATACATTTGAACATCTGGGTGATGCGGACACAAGTTATTTTTGCATTTTCAAGGAAGAATTTTTCAGCGAACACTTACGCGGAAGTTTGAAAGAACTACCGATGTATGCGCTTGGCGGGAAGCCGGCTTACTCTCTGAATGCGGAACAGGATGAAAAGGTTGCCCAGATATTTGAAAAAATGCTGGAAGAAGTCCAATCCGACTACCGCTTCAAGTACGACATGATCCGCAATTTTATAATGGAGATTGTTCACAACGCCTTAAAACTGCAGCCAGCTGAAAATCTCTACAAGCATGTGGACGCCAACTCGAGGTTGACAGCGGTGTTCAGCGAACTTTTAGAACGGCAGTTTCCAATCGAATCGACCTCGCAGAAATTCAGTCTGCGCTCGGCAAAAGATTTTGCCGGGCACCTGAATGTTCACGTTAATCATTTAAACCGGGCGATAAAACTAAGTACCGGAAAAACCACTACAAACCACATCGCAGACAGGTTATTAATTGAAGCCAAGGCGTTGCTTAAGCATACCGACTGGAATATTTCCGAGATAAGTTATTGCCTCGGATTTGAGGAGCCAGCCCATTTCAATCATTTCTTCAAAAAACAAACAAGCAGTACACCTTCTGCCTTTCGTGTGTAAAAAGTCGCAATAAATTAATCTTCGAGTTCAACCCACACAGGAGCATGATCGCTGCTTTTCTCCCAGCCGCGAACGTTTTTATCAACGCCAGCTGCTTTAAGGCGCTTATCAAGGTGTGGGCTTAACAGGAAGTGATCGATTCGTAATCCGGCATTACGACCGTATGCATTGCGAAAATAGTCCCAAAACGTATAGATCGTATCATTTGGATATAGCTTACGAATTGCATCAGTCCAGCCTTGTGCGGTTAATTTTGCAAAAGCTGCACGCGTTTCTGGCCGAAAAAGCGCATCATCAACCCAGCGCTCTGGCTTGTAGACGTCAATTTCCGTAGGCATTACATTATAGTCGCCGGTTAAAACCACCGGTTTTCCGGATGCAAAAAGTTCAGCGGCGTGCAGTGTTAGCCGTTCGAACCATTTGAGTTTATAATCAAACTTCGGCCCCGGCGCGGGATTACCGTTTGGCAGATAAAGGCATCCGATTGTAATTCCGTTTACCACCGCTTCGATATAGCGGCTATGAATATCTTCAGGATCGCCTGGTAATACTCTCCGAACTTCCTTGATCTCAGCGTTCTTAGCGAGAATGGCGACACCGTTCCAGCTCTTTTGTCCATGCCAGATAGCATTGTAGCCCGCATCCAGAATTGCCTGTTCCGGAAATTTTTCCTGCGGAGCCTTGAGTTCCTGTAAACAAGCCACATCGGGTGCAGATTCCTGGAGCCAGCGAAGAAGCACAGGCAGGCGGCCGTTCACTCCATTTACGTTGTAGGTTGCTATTTTCATATCACTAGTTGCATCATCTTAAACCATAATGTACCGATCAGCTTTCAGTTAAAAGCGAAAAAAGAATTGTGAAATCTGTCAAATTATTTCTTTTTCCACTTTTGAGCAATACTTATAGCTGTTTCAAGCATATGCGGTGCCCAGCTTTCGATACCCCAATCGGATTTTGCTAAGACTGAGGATTTTATCCGGCTAACGGCATCGTCGTAGGATGTTGAGTTCTCAAGAATATAGGATAGTTGTTGCTGTTCAATATAAAGGTTTTCATCTTCTATAATATCTCCCGGCGGAACTATCTTTGGAGGAAAAAATGTATTTTCAGCGTCGTTTGGCACGCTTGTCTTATTTCGGACGATCTGCTGCATCTTCAAAAAGTCGTTATAAAAATTTGATCGGCTTTCTTCTGTTTTCAAGCCGCTACCCAGTTGTTCCATTGTCACATACCTGACGTTTTTGCAATGATCCAATGCGCTATCTAGCAACTGATATACTTCGTCAGGAACGGCATCATCATGGGTGTCTCTCCTTATCCTTTTTCCACTTAGTGAAGAATTTTCCCAACTGCCACCTGAAATATGAAATTCCCTTACCCGGTCAACAGGATACAATTTGATAATTTCATCGAAGCTGATTGAAAAATTGTGCATCTGGCAGTATAGATTATGCAGATCGAGAATGATGAATCCATTTACCGGTTCAACAAGAGTCTCAAGAAACTCTCCATGTTTTTTTACTTCGTCAATGCTGTATGAAAAAGCAAGATTCTCTAAACCTACCGGGCACTGGCATGCGTCATAAATCCTGTTAAGGCGATCTCTTCCTATAGTCAGCGTTTTACTGTTAAACGGAACAGCCAGCGGAGCTCCGTAATGAAAATTAGCGCCCGTCATAAAGCCGAAATGTTCGGTGATATGATCAAATTTAAATCTTGCAGAAAGCTTCTTTAAATTATCCAGCCATTCTTGTTGCTGTATAGACCAGCGTCCGGAGAATATTGAGAAAAATACACCGTGCCCAATCAGGCGGCCTTCCTTGCTATAAGCGTCGATCAAATCGCTAAACCACTCGGGAACTTCTGAAAAGTCAAGAGAATCAAATGCCCATTCTATTGCCTCGACCCTAGATTCCTCAAATAGAGGAATAGCCGCTGACAAGATATCTGAATCAAGATTACAAGCTATCGTGGACGCGATTGCAGTCACTGGATCACTCTTAATTATCCCATTCCACAACCCGGGCAGCTATATGGCTGAGTTTTTTTATTTTTTTTGCCGTTAGTAGTTTCAGGATTTGCGGCATCGTCTTTTTTACATCCAGCCGCTTGTACAGTGATACCGACAATTAATGCGCTGATCAGGGCCTTTGATAGTTTCATAATTTGAGGTTAGTAGAAGTTTTCCGATAAACTAATTTGATTTAAAGATAATACAAATATTTATTGTTTAAAACCAAAGTGTTCAACTCATAAAGGTTAGTGCATATAACCGGTACGGATTAACATGATCCTTGATCACTCGTTAAAGAATCTAGCAAAACGTTCTTATTGCGCGCTGTTATCTTCGCGCTGCAATCGTGTAATGTATAAATGAGAAGTAAGGGTTTTTTGATAACTGTTCGGCACATCATTTTTTTTAAAAAGAAAAGACCTGCAATCAATGACTACAGGTCTTTAAATATTTGTTGTTTCGTAGCCCGTAGGGGAATCGAACCCCTGTTTCAAGAATGAAAATCTTGCGTCCTAACCCCTAGACGAACGGGCCTTTTAAGCTGAAAGCTTAGAGTCAAATGTTTAAAGCTTCTAGCGAGTCGCTTTAGTTTTTGAACTTTTGGCTTTCAGCCTTTTTTTAGGTAGCGGGGACCAGACTCGAACTGATGACCTTCGGGTTATGAGCCCGACGAGCTACCAACTGCTCCACCCCGCACTCTGTTAAGTTTCAAGCCTTTGAAACTTCTGATAAAAAAGACTCTGTTTCCAGAGTCATCTTTTGTAGCCCGTAGGGGAATCGAACCCCTGTTTCTAGAATGAAAATCTAACGTCCTAACCCCTAGACGAACGGGCCTTTTAAGCTTTCAGCTTCCAGATATCAGCTGTAATCTGATGGCTGAAAGCTGATTGCTTTTTAGTAGCGGGGACCAGACTCGAACTGATGACCTTCGGGTTATGAGCCCGACGAGCTACCAACTGCTCCACCCCGCACTTTAACAATTCAGGTTTTTTAGCTTTTAAGGGCTTTTAGTATCTCCCCGAATTGGACTGCAAAGATATATTTCGTTTCTTTGCAGTCCAAATATTTTTAAAAAAAATTAAATGTCGCATAAAGCCGGATTTGTAAGCCTTGTGGGGAAGCCAAATGTGGGCAAATCTACGCTGATGAATGCCCTCGTTGGAGAGCAAATGTCTATCGTAACGCCTAAAGCGCAAACTACCCGTCATCGTATACTTGGGATCGTCAACGAACCTGAGTATCAGATTGTGTTTTCCGATACCCCCGGCATTATAAAACCTAACTACGGTTTGCAGGAATCCATGATGAGCTTTGTGAACGGCTCGCTGGTTGATGCAGACATTATCATCTTCGTTACCGACATCAACGAAAGGTATGATGAGAGCGACGTATTGGAAAAACTTAAAAACACCTCCTCGCCTATCGCGGTTATTATAAACAAGATTGACAAATCAACCGAAGAGTACGTTAAAGCGAAGCTCGCGTACTGGCAGGAGACCTTAAATCCTAAAGCGATCTTTGCAGTTTCGGCACTTCATAAGCATAATGTTGAAGCTGTGATGAACTTTATCCTCGAGGAAATACCTGAACATCCGCCCTATTACGAAAAGGACGCGCTGACAGATAAGACGGAACGTTTCTTCGTATCAGAGATCATCCGTGAGAAAGTGTTTAAATTGTATGAAAAGGAAATTCCTTACAGCACCGAAATTATCATTACAGCTTACAAGGAAGAAGAAAATATAAACAGGATCAGCGCAGAAATTATCGTTGAGCGCGATTCACAAAAAAATATCCTGATTGGAAAAGGTGGTGAAATGCTTAAAAAAGTTGGAACGTATGCCCGAAAGGATATGGAGGAGTTTTTACAAAAGAAAGTTTTCCTGGAGATGTTTGTGAAGGTAATCCCGGATTGGCGCAACAGAAAAAATTACCTGAAAAAATTCGGATACGAAGAATAAAACGGGTTTATGAGTCACGATTGTTAATTGGAATAATCGTAAGCCTAAAATCCAAAATTTAATTAAAATGAGCAATATAGTAGCAATAGTAGGAAGGCCGAATGTCGGGAAATCAACATTATATAACCGCTTAACCGAAAGCCGGAAGGCGATAGTTGATGACTTCAGCGGCGTTACCCGCGACAGGCACTACGGTGTTGCAGAGTGGACGGATAAGACATTTACAGTAATTGATACCGGTGGTTATGTAGCCGGATCTGACGATATTTTCGAAGCAGCAATCCGCGAACAAGTGTTGATTGCCATCGAAGAAGCTACAGTAATCCTTTTTATGGTTGACGTAACAACCGGCGTCACCGATCTCGACGATGATATCGCCGACATTCTTCGTCGTGGAAAAAAACCGGTGTTTGTAGTCGCAAACAAGGTGGATAATAACAATCTTCGCAACGAGGCGGCTATTTTCTACAGTTTTGGGCTGGGAGATATTCACCTGATCTCATCTATGACCGGCTCTGGTACCGGAGAGTTACTGGACGAGGTTATCAAGCATTTTGAAGACGAGCCACAAGACGAAAACCAATTACCAAAATATGCGATCGTTGGCCGACCGAATGTGGGAAAATCTTCGTTGATCAACGCACTGATTGGAAAGGAACGGAACATCGTAACGCCGGTTGCCGGCACGACACGTGATTCCATCCACATCCATTACAACCAGTTCGGCCATGAATTTATGCTGGTTGATACGGCCGGGCTCCGCAAGAAAGCCAAGGTTCATGAAAATATCGAGTTCTATTCGGTGATGCGAACAATCAAGGCTCTTGAAGAATCTGACGTAGTGATTTTAATGATTGACGCTGTTGAAGGAATCGAATCGCAGGATATCAACATATTTCACCTGGCTGAAAAGAATAAAAAAGGCGTCGTGATTCTCGTCAATAAGTGGGATCTGATTGAAAAGAACAATAAAACAATTAAAGTTTTTGAAGATCTGATCAAAGAAAAAACAGCGCCGTTTACAGATGTGCCGATAATTTTTACATCGGTCGTTGAAAAACAGCGAATATTCAAAGCGATTGAAGCCGCCTCGAAGGTTTACGAAAACAAATTAAAAAAGGTGCCTACCTCCAAGTTAAACGATGTGATGCTCCCGATTATTGAAGCTACACCTCCTCCGTCGACTAAAGGAAAATATGTGAAGATCAAGTATATCACGCAAATCAGCGGATCTTCACCCATGTTTGCATTTTTCTGCAACTTGCCTCAATACATCAAAGAACCTTACAAACGCTTCCTGGAAAATAAACTGCGTGAAAATTTCGATTTTTCGGGGGTGCCAATACAAATTTATTTCAGACAAAAATAACTATGAACAAATTAGCTACCGCTTTATTACTGGTGGGATTACTGGCAGGCACTGCATGCAGTAATAATTCCGAAAAAGATAAGGAAAAACAAGATTCAATTGCAGCGAATGCTACCGCTGATTCGTTGCTAAAAGCCGCTACCGACACAGTTTCTGCAGCAGACAGCGCCGCTACTGATCATACCGCAACCGACAGCGTAAAACACTAAAAAAATCAACACTTCAGGTCCGGAAAAATTTAAACTAACGCGCCTGAAGTGCTCTTTATCAATCCCTTAAATAAGCGAGCTGTTTACCGTGAAATACTTCAAGACACTTCGCTATAGCTTTATCCTGATTATTTATTACACGATAATAAGCGCTGTCGCCAAAATAATACTTCGCGATCATCGCTTTAAGGTCCGCGGTTATGATCTTTTTTGACAAGGTAACCTCGGTGGGTGATGCGTCAATTTTCCGGGTCGAACTGTATGCGACCAATAAATTGTACGTATCGTCGGAGATTTTATAACTTTTGACAAAATCGGTGAGAGTTGTTACCTGAATTGACGGAATGATATGATTGAACATAAAATCGTTCAATATTCCTTTGTAAGATAATTGGTAATAAAACTCGGTAAAACCGGCCGTATCAACCGGGATATAAACATCAGGCACAATACCTCCACCAGAATAAATTGTTCGCCCTGCGGCAGTTTTAAAAGATTTGTTGTGGGTGTATAAGCTATCGAAGGCATGTTTACCGTCCGAAACAAGTTCGCCGCTTTTCATACGCTGACTTACTTCGTTGAAATATGCATCGGTTCCGTTTTTGTATGAACGTTGAATAGACCGGCCAGACGGTGTATAATATCGTGCAACCGTTAGGTTAAGAGCAGAACCATCGCCAAAATCAAATTGCTCCTGAACCAACCCCTTGCCAAAAGATCTCCGTCCAATTACAACGCCGCGGTCAAGATCCTGTATCGCACCGGCGACTATTTCGCTGGCCGAAGCGGTGTTTTCATCGATCAGTACCGCTAATTTTCCGTGTTCAAAGTCGCCTTCGGCTGTAGAAAAATAATCTGTCCTTGGTTCGTGTTCGCCCTGCGTATAAACGATTAGCTTTTTTTCAGGCAAAAACTGATCCGCCAGGGCCGTTGCCGCAGTAAGATAACCTCCCCCGTTTCCGCGAAGATCCAGAACAAGGTTCTTCATGTGCGAATTCTTAAGCTTTGTTAATGACTCGCTGAAATCGAGATCTGTTTGGGCGCCAAACTTGCTGATTTTAATATAGCCCGAAGTATCGTCAAGCATATAAGCCGCATCGATACTGCTAACGATGATTTTATCACGAATGACGTCAATGGTTTGGATGCCTGTTTTTTTCCGCAGGATCATAAGAGAAACTTTCGTACCACGTTTGCCCCGGATTTTTTCAACTACATTTTTACGACTTACATCGCTTCCAACTATCGGGTGATGATTTATTTCGAGGATCATATCGCCACGTTTCATCCCGGCCATCTCTGCAGGCCCGCCTGGATTTACCGATGTAACCAGCAGCGTATCATTCAGGATATAATATTCAATACCGATTCCATTGAAGTTTCCTTCCAGATCTTCTTGAAGCATCCGTGCATCAGACGGCGGCAGGTATGCCGAATGGGGATCAAGTTTTTTTAAAATATTATCAATCGCCTGGCTTTGAAGAGTATCGACTTTAACCTGATCAACGTATTTAGAACCAATGATTTGCAGTACTTTTTCAACCTTTTCGGGAACACGCGGTAATAGGGTAACACCATGCCTGTCCGGAATATCTCTGTAAAATTTCGGACCGATAATCATCCCGGCAGCAAGCGCTGCGGCGTAACAAGCGGCGATAAAAAGATTTTTTTTCGTT
This sequence comes from Hufsiella arboris, assembly GCF_009834875.1. Lineage (GTDB taxonomy): Bacteria > Bacteroidota > Bacteroidia > Sphingobacteriales > Sphingobacteriaceae > Hufsiella_A > Hufsiella_A arboris. The sequence continues at coordinate 398,790 of NZ_WVHT01000003.1, forward strand.
TGCGGCAACATCCTCTCAAATCCTGCATAAAATTACTTATTTTTTGCGTCAGATAAATGAAAACGTGGTTTTTTATTAACAAATCTTAAATTAACCCGTGAGAACCTTTGCCAATTATTTAATTAATTTTGTACTATGAAGCAAACGACCGAACAGGATTCCACATATCATGATTTAGAAACCATGTCTTTAGGTGATTTACTGCGGGGTATTAATAACGAAGACAAAACCGTTCCATACGCTGTTGAAAAAGTCATACCAACAATTGAAAAATTAGTAAAAGCTGTTGTCGAGAAAATGAAAAAAGGCGGCAGATTATTCTATATCGGTGCAGGAACCAGCGGACGGCTGGGCGTGGTTGACGCATCAGAATGCCCGCCAACTTACGGAGTTCCATACGATCTTGTGATCGGGATAATTGCGGGCGGAGATACAGCCATTCGCCGCGCTGTCGAATTTGCTGAAGATGACTGGAACCAGGCATGGAAAGATCTTGAACAGTATGATATAAGTGAAACGGATGTATTGATAGGAATTGCAGCGTCCGGAACTACTCCTTATGTGATCGGCGGTTTGCGGAAAGCCAACGAAAAAGGAATTTTAACAGGCTGCGTGGTTTGTAACGAGGGCACGCCCGTTGCAGCCGAAGCCACTTACCCGGTAGAAGTTGTGGTAGGCCCTGAATTCGTAACCGGATCAACCAGGATGAAATCGGGCACGGCGCAAAAACTTGTTCTTAACATGATCAGCACATCGGTAATGATACAGCTGGGGCGCGTTAAGGGTAATAAAATGTTTGATATGCAGTTAACAAATCATAAGCTGGTTGAACGTGCAATCAACATGGTTAAGCAGGCAACCGGCGCTGACACAGAAACCGCGCACAAATTACTTGATCAACATGGCAGTGTAAGAAAAGCTGTCGAAATTTTTCAATCGCAAAAGGGCGCTTAATAAACGGCTTTAAGGAAAGGCCTAAATTAGCTATGCACGAAATAGAACCATATTACCGCTGGCGGGATGATTATATTGCTTCGGAAGATGAGCGGTCGCCTTTCTACAATACCGAATACAGCGAGTTTGAATTCGACAAGCAGATATACAACTATTTCATCCACCCGCAATGGGACACGTTTGGATCAAGCACACTCTACTTAAAAGTTCTTTATACAGATTACGATCGCGGATATTCGATCATCGAGTTTATCGGCGAATGGAACGATGCTATTTACAATGACATAATGCTGCTTAAACGCGAAATCATCGAACTGATGATCGCCGAAGGAATTGATAAGTTTATTCTTATCGGGGAAAACGTGTTAAACTTTCATGCATCGGATGACTGCTATTACGAAGAGTGGTTCCAGGAAGTAGATGACGGATGGATAGCCGGTGTCAATTTCAGGGAGCACGTGATTGAAGAGTTTAAGCAAAGCAATATTGATTACTACATAAACTTTGGCGGAGAACTTGATGATTTTAACTGGAGAAACCTCAAACCTATTCAGTTCTTTAAGAAAGTGGAAAACCAGCTAACCAAGCGCCTTAATTAAATCTTCATTTTTAATTTATACTTTGCATCAATAATTATTCGAAATAAAAATGGATAACCATCAAAATGATCTGACCTATCAGAATGTTATACAACTGGAAGAAAGCGCGTCTTCTTCCAGAAAATTTTTGGCAAATGTTTTCCTGTGGATGTTTGTAGCGTTGGCAGTATCGGCAGGCATTGCTTTTTACTTCATAAACAATCCGTCACTTTTTGAAAATTTCATAAGTGCCGGTAGATTAAACCTATTAGGTTATGCCGCAATATTCTCACCTCTTGTCTTTGTAATTGCCATTTCCCGGGGCATGAACAAAATTTCATTTCCCGTATTAACTGTTTTGTTTATTGCTTATGCTGCGATAACAGGTATCAGCTTAAGTTTCATCATATTTCAATTTACTGCGGCATCTGTTTTAGGAGTATTCATTACGACCTCTGCATTGTTTGGCGTTATGGCTATCGCAGGCTACACAACACATCAGGATTTAACTAAGTTCGGCTCAATTTTAATTATGCTTTTAATTGGGGTAATAATTGCAACGGTCGTAAATATGTTCTTACATAGCGACGGATTGAGTTATATTCTAAACTACGTAGCGGTGGCGATATTTATCGGACTAACCGCTTATGACGTTCAAAAACTTAAGCGCATTGGTGAAGGAATTGAATATGGCGATGCTTCTTCTAAAAAGATGGCAATTATGGGTGCGTTGACATTGTATTTAGATTTCATAAATATGTTCATTTATCTTCTTCAAATTTTCGGTAGAAGAAAGTGACAAACGGCTGAACTGCAATCCATCGAAAACAAAGCTTCGTTTTTACTTAAAACGGAGCTTTGTTATTTATATATCGTATGTATTTAAGGCACCTTGATTTTGTAAAAGAACGAATGGAGGATGTTTAATAAACACGATTGACGTGAAAAGCTTTTTTGTTACGCAACAGATCAACTCGTAGAACCATTGACAAAAAACTTGCAACAAAAAGCGGGACGACAATTGCCGAAAAGCACTGACCGTTCATTTTCTTAAAATACACATAACCAAATCAGATTCTGATCTTTATTTCTTACAATAAATTCACACTTAAACCCCTTGCAGATTAACACTTTATTCAGCATATTTGCGCTGCTTATTGAGAAAGACGGAGGGAATAGACCCTGCGAAGTCTTAGCAACCTGTGCTAACAAGGTGCTACGTTCTATCCCGGCTGAACATCGGGAAAAGATAAGTTAAAAGTCAACCCCGGAAACCGACTTTTCAAAGATAAGCCAACACCAGCTTGCAGTGGCAGTTTTCGGTGGAGCACACAATCTCTGTTGCTAAAACTGTAACCGCTGGCCAGCAATGAGCAACATGAGTATAAGAGACGAGCTAAGTAAAAGAATTTTAATTATCGATGGTGCAATGGGCACCATGATCCAGCGCTACCAGCTTAAAGAAGCAGACTTCCGCGGCGAACGCTTTAAAAACCATTCTTGCGACCTGCAAGGTAATAATGACTTACTTAACATTTCGCGGCCCGACATTATCAAAGCCATTCACACGGAATATTTCAAGGCGGGCGCGGATATCATCGAAACTAACACTTTCAGCACACAACGTATTTCCCTGGCCGATTACCAGATGGAAGAGTTGGCCTATGAACTCAGCTTCGAGGGCGCACGTTTAGCTAAGGAGGCTGCTGCAGAATTTATGTCAACTAATCCGGGCGTACCGAAATTTGTCGCCGGAGCAATTGGCCCAACCAATCGTACGGCATCTTTGTCGCCGGATGTAAATGATCCTGGTTTTCGTGCGGTTATATTCGACGACCTTGTTGAGGCTTATTACGACCAGGTTCGTGGTTTAGTTGATGGAGGTGTCGACTTACTTTTGATAGAAACAATTTTTGATACGCTTAATGCCAAAGCGGCGATTTTTGCGATTAAGAAATATGAAAACGAACTGAATTCAGAATCCGGCGATAAGCGAAAGCTGGAAATCATGATTTCGGGCACTATTACCGATGCGTCCGGAAGAACACTTTCCGGGCAAACTGTCGAAGCTTTTCTGAACTCAGTGAACCACGGCGATCTGTTAAGCATCGGTTTAAATTGTGCGCTGGGAGCTAAAGAAATGCGTCCTCACATAGAGGAGCTTGCCGCAAAAGCTGGCTGCTATATTTCAGCCTATCCCAACGCGGGTTTGCCAAATGAATTCGGTGCATATGACGAAGTTCCTCATGAAACAGCGCATTTGGTCGAAGACTTTATTGCAAGCGGTTTTGTAAATATTGTTGGTGGGTGCTGCGGAACTACACCGGATCACATCCAGTGCATTGCGGAAAAAGCTGCAAAATACCCGCCAAGATCAATTCCGTTTATCGAGCCTTATCTTCGCTTAAGCGGACTGGAACCGGTGACCATCACTCCGGAAAGTTTCTTCGTTAATATTGGTGAACGTACTAACGTTACCGGTTCGCCAAAATTTGCGAAGCTGATTCTCAATGGAAATTTCGAAGAGGCTTTAGCTGTCGCACGTCAGCAGGTTGAAGGCGGTGCACAGGTGATCGACATCAACATGGACGAAGGCATGCTTGATTCGGAGGCCGCAATGACGCGTTTCCTCAATCTCGTAGCTTCTGAACCCGACATATCAAAGCTGCCGATCATGGTCGATTCCTCGAAATGGACAGTAATAGAAACCGGGCTAAAATGCATCCAGGGAAAGGGAATTGTAAACTCTATTTCCTTAAAAGAAGGCGAGGAAAAATTTAAAGAATACGCCCGAAAGATCATGCAATACGGTGCAGCAACTGTTGTGATGGCATTCGACGAAACCGGCCAGGCAGATAACTACCAGCGACGTATTGAAATATGTAAAAGATCTTACGATATTCTTGTAAACGAAGTTGGTTTTCCTCCGCAGGACATAATTTTCGATCCGAACATCTTAACGGTTGCAACCGGGCTCGAAGAACACAATAACTATGCAGTAGATTTTATTGAGGCCACCAGATGGATTAAACAAAACCTCCCTTACGCAAAGGTAAGCGGCGGCGTTTCCAACATTTCTTTTTCTTTCAGGGGAAACAATGTGGTCCGTGAGGCAATGCACTCGGCATTTTTGTATCACGCCATTAAAGCGGGACTGGATATGGGCATTGTTAATGCCGGTATGCTGGAAGTTTATGAAGAAATACCAAAGGATTTACTCGAGCGCGTGGAAGACGTTCTTTTAAATCGTCGACAAGACGCAACTGAACGGTTAGTTGATTTCGCCGAAACAGTAAAAAGCAAAGGAAAAGAAATTATAAAGGATGAAGAATGGCGCAAAGGATCGGTCCAGGAACGCCTGTCTCATGCCCTGGTAAAAGGCATTATAGAATACCTGGATGCCGATGTTGAAGAGGCAAGGCAGCAATACGCCAGGCCACTTGAAGTAATTGAAGGTCCGTTAATGGACGGAATGAACATTGTGGGCGATTTATTCGGCGCAGGAAAGATGTTCCTGCCGCAGGTTGTAAAATCTGCACGTGTGATGAAGAAGGCGGTTGCCTATTTACTGCCTTTTATTGAAGAAGAAAAAGCGAACAACGCTGATGCTGATCAGCGGAAAAATGCCGGCAAAGTTCTGATGGCAACCGTAAAGGGCGACGTTCACGACATTGGTAAAAACATTGTCGGCGTGGTATTAGCATGCAACAACTTCGAGGTTATCGATCTTGGAGTAATGGTTCCTGCACAAAAAATCCTTGATGAAGCCAAAAAACACAACGTTGATATCATTGGATTAAGTGGATTGATCACGCCGTCACTTGACGAAATGGTTCACTTCGCTAAAGAAATGGAACGGGAAGGTTTGAAAACTCCCCTGATTGTAGGCGGAGCAACCACTTCCCGAATACATGCTGCCGTTAAAATTGCGCCTTGCTATTCAGGACCAATGGTTCACGTGCTGGATGCATCCAGAAGTGTGGGTGTTTGTAGCAGCTTATTGCAAGCTGACCAAAAAGATGAATATGCCGCGAAAATCCGCCAGGAGTATGATGCCGCACGAGAAGCGCATTTGAATAAACGATCCGACAAACGTTTTAAATCTATTTCCGAGGCTCGCGAAAACCGATTTCAAATTAACTTAAACGGATCTATTGCACCGAAACCTAAGTTTTTAGGCACAAAGGTATTTACTGATTATCCGCTGGAAGAGCTGGTTCCTTATATAGACTGGACACCGTTTTTTCATACATGGGAACTGCGGGGTAGCTATCCTAAGATTTTCGACGATCAATATGTTGGCGTTGAAGCAAAAAAATTATTTGACGATGCTCAGGCGATGCTGCAAAATGTTGTTTCCAACAAATTGCTGAAAGCAAACGGCGTAATTGGATTCTGGCCGGCAAACTCTATAGGTGATGACATTGAATTGCAAGTCGCAGGTTTAGATACAGTTACCATTCATACGCTTCGTCAGCAAGCCGAAAAGCCTGCAGGAGAACCATATTATGCCCTTTCTGATTTCATCGCGCCAAAAGAAACCGGTATAAGTGATTACTTCGGAGGATTTGCCGTAACAACCGGCATCGGCATTGATGAACTGGTTGCTGAGTTTGAAAAAAATCATGACGATTACAGCAGCATCATGATTAAGGCAATTGCCGACAGGCTTGCAGAAGCCTTCGCAGAAAAGATGCATGAGCTGGTTCGTAAAGAATATTGGAGCTATGCACAGGATGAAACGTTAAGCAATGATGAGCTGATCAAGGAAAAATATGCTGGTATCCGTCCCGCGCCAGGTTACCCTGCCTGCCCGGATCATACCGAAAAAGCAACGTTGTTTAGCTTACTCGATGCCGAAAAAACAACTGGTATTCACCTGACCGAAAGCTTCGCAATGTTCCCGACAGCTGCTGTAAGTGGATTCTATTTCGCTCATCCTCAGTCGCGTTACTTTGGCCTTGGCAAAATAAACAAGGACCAGGTTGAAAACTACGCGGTCCGAAAGAATATGCTAGTAGAAGAAGTTGAAAGATGGCTGGGACCGAATTTGGCGTATTAAAATATCGTCATTTTGGGCACGAAGGATCCCCAGCGATGCAAACTGGCGATAACCAAATACAGCAATAATTAATTATTCATATTATTAAGAACTAATATGCAACAGGAAAAGGATGCTTCGTTCCTCAGCATGACAGAATAGTGGACAAACAATGAAAATAACCGAACATATCTCCAACGCTAAAGGAAAAACACTCTTCTCTTTCGAGCTGCTGCCGCCGATAAAAGGTCAGAGCATCCAGGGAATTTATGACGCGATTGATCCGCTTATGGAATTTAATCCGCCATTTATTGACGTCACCTCTCTTCGCGAGGACTATATTTATAAAGAAAAGGAGAATGGCTTACTGGAAAAAGTTGCTTACCGCAAGCGCCCCGGAACTATCGCTATTTGTGCGGCCATCATCAATAAGTATAAGGTTGACGCCGTGCCGCATCTGATCTGCGGAGGGTTTACCAAGGAGGAAACCGAGAACGCTTTAATCGATCTCCAATTTCTAGGGATAGACAATGTGCTGGTTTTGAGAGGAGATGCACGCAGAGCCGATTCGGCCTTCATTCCAACTCCCGGCGGCCACTGCTATGCTACCGACCTTTTGCAGCATGTTAAGAATCACAACAACGGAAAATTCCTGCATGAAGATGTGGAAGTTGCTTATAAAAGCGATTTCTGTATCGGCGTAGCAGCCTATCCGGAGAAACATTTCGAATCGCCGAACTTGAAAACCGACTTCAGATATCTTAAACAGAAAGTCGATATGGGAGCTGATTTCATCGTCACCCAAATGTTTTTCGACAATACTAAATACAAAGAATTTGTAAACCTTTGCCGTGAGAATGGAATCAACGTTCCGATCATACCGGGATTGAAACCAATCACCTCGTCTAAACAATTGGTTAGTCTGCCGAAAGTTTTTCATATCGACATTCCCGAAGATTTAAGTGAAGCCGTACTGGCCTGTAAATCGGAAAAAGATGTAAAAGAAGTTGGGATAGAATGGATGATCAACCAATGTAAAGAACTGGTAGATTTTGCGGCTCCGGTACTTCATTTTTACACAATGGGTAATCCTGAACCAACCAAAAGGATCGCAAGAGCTGTATTTTAAGTTGTGTAATCTAATTAATACAAAACCGGTTTAAACATTTTAGGCTCATCTGAGTTTGTGGTTAAATTAAATACCTCAAATAGATACTATGAATATTAAGAACCTATTAGTCCTTTTCGTATTTTTTGCTCTTAGCGGAAATTTAGCGTTCTCACAATCCAGAGGAGGCTCATCTTACAGCACAGCGGCTGGTCTGCGTGTTGACTTTGGAACAGGCTGGACAGGCGTTGGACCAAACATCAAACATTTCTTCAATTCGCATGACGCTATCGACGCATCGTTATTGTTTTACGATCATGCGATTGGCATTGGCGGGGAATATCAATACAACGGCCCGATAACTGGTGCCGCAGGTTTAAAATGGTATGCAGGTCTTGGCCCGCAGATAGTTTTTGCAACCTGGGAAAACGGACCAACCTACTTATACCTAAATCCTGTCGTTGGTTTGGATTACAAAATTACCGGTGCTCCTATTGATCTCGCTTTCGATTGGCGCCCGGCTTTCAGATTAACACAAGGCACTGACTTTACTGCCGGCAGGTTCGGATTGAGTGCCAGGTTTACCTTTTAAATAGTATTATTGCATACAAAGGCTCGGTTTATCCGGGCTTTTTTTTTGCTTTTCAAAAAAGTTGTTACAATTTATTCCTTCCAATCGCAGTTTCTAAAATTTATATAATTTAGCCGGACCAATTGTATTATCGTATGCCCAGTTAAAGGAAAGATGTCCTTCTTATCCTAATATTAATCTATTGTTCAATTTACATGTATAAATATTTACTGCTCGTTGCAGGCCTTTTCCCTTTTATTACACTTAGTCAGACCAGAACGGATAGTATTCGCGCAAAAAAGCTGGACAGCGTTGTCGTTAAAGCGTGGATGCAAAATGATATCTCCCGCCTTAGCGACGAACATAATGGCTTTTTAATTGCCGGTAAGAAAAACGAGGTGATCAACCTCAGTGAAACAAATGCAAATATTGCCGTTAAAACAGCCAGGCAGGTATTTGCTAAAGTTCCGGGAGTTTTTGTGTACGATATGGATGGTACAGGTAACCAGGTAAACATTTCGACACGCGGCCTTGATCCGCACCGCGGCTGGGAGTTCAACATCCGGCAGAATGGAGTGCTAACCAACTCGGATATGTACGGTTACCCTGCCAGCCACTACAGCGCTCCAATGGAGAGCTACGAGAATATCGAACTGTTAAGAGGTGCCGGCTCCTTACAATACGGTGCCGAATTCGGCGGTATGTTAAACTACGTAACCAAGAAACCCGACGGCCTGAAGAGCTTTTCGTTCGAAAGCATCAATACGGCAGGTTCGTTCGGTTTGTTGAGTACTTATAACGCTATCAGCGGAACAATCAAAAAGTTCAGCTACTACGCTTACTATTACAAACGCCATTCAAACGGTTACCGCGACAATAGTGAAACAGATGCAGACGCCCAGTTTGTGAGCCTTCAGTATAATTTCACAAGAAATATATCGCTGAAGGCTGAATTCGGCCGTACTGACTATAATTACCAAATCCCTGGGCCATTAACCGACAGTATGTTTCATGCCGACCCAGCGATGAGCACCCGCAGCCGAAACTACTTCGATCCGGCGATCTATGTTCCGTCGCTTACTTTCAACTGGCAGTTAGCGCCAAAAATCAAATTGATGGCGATTGCCTCAGGTGTTTATGGGCAACGGAGCAGCGTTCAGTTAGATGCGTTCGCGACCGTGCCGGACGCTATCGATCCCGCCACGCTTGCATACAAAAACCGGCAGGTGGATATCGACAATTTCCACAGCAACACCATTGAGGTTCGGTTAATGCAGGACTATAACCTCGGATCAGTAAAAAGCAAGCTCTCCGCCGGAGTGATTTATATGAACAATGATCTTCACCGCAGGCAGTTGGGAAAAGGTACAACTGGCAGTGATTACGACCTGACGTTGGTAGGTCTGTTCCAGCGCGACCTGCATTTCAAAACCGGAAACATCGCGTTTTATGTTGAAGACGCATTTAAAGTAACTTCCAAATGGACCATATCTCCCGGAATCCGTTACGAGAACGGGGCGTCAGACCTTGGCGGATCGATCACCTATTACCCGGAAGAAAGTCTTCCAAATACCATCGCCCATAAATTTGCCCTGCTTGGTGTAAGCACTCAATATGTACTGAACACCAACAACAATATTTACGGAGGTATTTCGCAGGCATACCGTCCCGTTGTGTTGAAGGACATAATCCCGGCAACGGCTTACGAGCAGGTCAACAAGGATCTTAAAGATGCATACGGCTATAATGCAGAGGTCGGTATTCGCGGCAGCTTGTTTAGCCGGCTATACTACGACCTTAATTACTTCCATATGCTTTATAAAAACAGGCTTGGCAGTGTAGTGCTCCAGGATGCATCGAACAATACTTATATATACCGTACGAATATCGGGAATAGCGTAAACGACGGACTGGAAGCCTTTATCCAATATAAGTTTCCGATAAGCCGTAATTTCTTTGCCGGCATATTTACGTCGACATCGTTCATGAACGATCGTTACGTTACCGGACAGGTGGCCAGCGGAACAACTAACCAGTCGGTTGTTGGCAACAAGGTTGAATCGGCGCCGCAGTGGATCAGCCGCAACGGACTAGAGTTTTTATCGAAAGGTTTCAGTGCAACTATTTTGTACAGCTATACCGCTTCCTCATATGCAGATGCTTTAAATACTGTGACCCCGACGCCAAACGGAGCGAAGGGAATTGTTCCGTCGTACTCCATATGGGATGTAAATGCATCATTCAAAATCAATAAAGTATTTAACGTTCGCGCCGGAATAAGCAATTTGTTTGATGCTCACTACTTCACCAAACGGCCAACTTTCTATCCCGGTCCTGGTGTATGGCCAAGTGATGGAAGGAATGCGTCGATTACGTTGGGGATCAAGATATAACGACATTAAGATGTTTGTCCTGAGCTGCTAGTCATTTGAAGCGGACCTGAGTATGCTATCCTAAGAAACTAAGGCTCTGAAAGTACGGGGATTGGAAAGAAGTTTATCGGTGCATTCCCTATAGGCATTTTTGGGAACGGTAAAAAGTGCCTTTAGAATAGTATAAAGGCACTTTTGAGATTCGTAAATATTAGAAGATAAATGCCGGTAACAATGGATCGGCGGAAGCCAGGGTGTTAACCAAAGTTAATAAGGCTACTGAAAACCACAACGTTACAGCTCAAACGGCTAGATAGCAGTCAGCAAATAATCTTTAAACCCCGCGTAATCTGCCGCTAAGCTGGCCACTTGTTTCTGCTTGCCTTCCAGGTCGCGAACCTGTGAGGGTATCTTGATCTCCGCTGCGATCTCTTCAGGAAATATCTCAGGGAACTTGCATGGATGTGCCGTCGACAAAAACACATACCTCGCAGTTTCGTCGGGATTGCTTTTTTTATATTCATTCACTCCCAACCAGGCTACCGCCGTATGCGGACAAACAACGTAATTGTTCTCTTTGTACAGTTGCTTAATTGCATCAAGAGTTTGCTCGTCAGTATATTTATAACCGATTATTATCTTCTTAAGCTCTTCACGGCTTCCTCCAAACATTTGCATAATTCGTACCCAATTGCTTGGATCGCCTACATCCATCGCGTTAGAATAGGTTTGAATAGATGCCTTTGGAATATAGTTCCCTGTTTCCAGGAACAAGGGAACGGTGTCGTTCATGTTCGTTGCGGCAATGAACTGTTTAACCGGCAAACCCATTTTCCAGGCAAGAATTCCAGCGCCGATGTTGCCGAAATTACCGCTCGGAACAGAAAAGATCACCTCGCTTACGCCGCGTTTCAGTAACTGGGCGTAGGCGTTGAAATAGTAAAATGTTTGAGGTATCAGTCGCGCGATATTGATAGAATTAGCCGAAGTAAGGCGGTATTTTTCATTAAGCTCAGGATCAATAAATGCCTGCTTAACCAGTTTTTGGCAGTCATCAAATGTCCCGTCGATTTCTATTGCCCGAATATTTTCAGCATTGGTAGTAAGCTGTAACTCCTGGATCGGGCTTACTTTTCCCTTTGGATAAAGAATGGTGACACGTGTATTCGAAACTCGTAAAAAGCCTAAAGCCACAGCGCCGCCGGTATCACCAGATGTTGCCACCAGGACATCGAGTTTTTTCTCGCCCTGCTCAATGAAATACCCCATGATCCTGCTCATAAAACGTGCGCCGAAATCCTTGAAAGCCAGTGAAGGGCCATGAAAAAGTTCCAAGGCGAAGGTTTCATCGGCAAGTTCTACAACCGGGGCCTTAAAATTAATCGCCTCGAAGATGATCTGCATTAACTCATCTGCCGGAATTGTATCCTTTAAAAAAGCTTTGGCGATATCAAATGCGATTTCCTGGAAGGAGAGATCTTTCATGTTTTGAATAAATGAATCACTCATCCTGGGAATCTCGAGGGGCATATACAGCCCTTTATCCTGGGGTAAACTGTTAAAAATCGCTTCCTCGAAGTCGACGATGTTATCTTTATTGTTAGTGCTGTATAATTTCATGTTGGCAGTGTTTTGTTAGCCGATTACTTTAGGCCCCTGGTTGTTAACAGCCGAAACATAAGTCTGGCTGCCAATATTCAATTTATTTAAATGCTGCTGAAGTTTGGCCACAATTTTAGCTGCGGTTTCTTCCTCCTTTGTAAACGCAAAAACAGATGGCCCCGAACCTGAAATTCCAAAGCTAAGTGCACCTTCCGCAAGCGCTATTTCTTTGAGTTTGTAAAAGTCGGGGATTAATATTGAACGGGTTGGTTCAACCAGGACATCAGTCATGCTGCGACCTATCAGGTCGTAATCTTTCATAAATAGTCCGCTCACCAGTCCGGCGATATTCCCCCATTGTGTAACGGCATCTTTTAAAAACACTTTGCTGCGAATCATCTGTCGCGCGTCGCGGGTAGGCACATCCACTTCCGGGAAAACAATCGCGGCATGCAGGTTATCCGGATGTGGTAACTTGATAATGTCTAATGGATTATAACTGCGAATGAGCACAAAACCGCCCAGCAATGCCGGTGCAACATTATCGGCATGGCCGTAACCGCAGGCAAGCTCCTCTCCTTTCATAGCAAAAGGAACGAGCTCTTTGACGGTTAGCAAATCGTCTAAAAGCGTGTTAATAGCAAATAAACCCGCAACAGTACTTGCCGAACTCGAGCCAAGGCCACTGCCAATGGGCATCTTTTTATGCAGTTCAATCTCAACACCAACGTCGTTTCTTTTTACGTGATCAAGATAATGCTGTACGCTGGCACTTACCGTATTCCTCGAAGCGTCGAGCGGAAGGCGGCCATCGTCGCCAGTAATTTTTGATATGCGTACTCCGGGTTTATCAACCAGATTCATGGTTACTTCGTCGCCGGGCGCATTAACGGCAAACCCTAAAACATCGTAGCCGCAAACAACATTGGCAACAGTGGCTGGTGCAAAAACTTTAATTGACTTCATATTTAATGGGCTCCAACGTTAACCAGATCAGCAAATACGCCTGCGGCCGTTACTTCCGCGCCAGCTCCCGGCCCTTTCACCACCATTGGGCGATCTTTATACCTGTCTGTTGTAAATGAAATTATATTATCGCTTCCTGAAAGCATATAAAAAGGATGATTCTCATCTACCATTTCGAGTGCGATCGAGGCTTTTCCTTCTTCCAGTTTGCCTATATAGCGCAGTACCTTTCCCTGGCTTTCCGCCTGATTTTTCAAGTTGGCGAAATGAGCTTCGTTTAGCTTAAGCTGCCGATAGAACTCTTCTACAGTAGAAGCGTCCAGGCAAGGCTGCGGTAACATGTTTTCTATCTTAACGTCTTCAGGTTCGAATTCGTAGCCGGCATCACGAGCCAGGATCAGCATTTTACGCATAAAGTCCGTACCGCGAAGATCGTCTCGCGGATCGGGTTCGGTAAAACCTTTTTCCTGTGCAAGTTTTACAACGTCGTGAAAACTTGCATCGCCTTTAAAGTTGTTGAAGATGAATGAAATAGTACCGGAGAGGATCGCTTCAATCCGCTGAACACGGTCGCCGCTCATCATCAGATCCTTCAATGTCCGTACTATCGGTAAGCCTGCCCCAACGTTAGTTTCATAGTAAAAATCAACGCCATGCCTTCTGGCCGTATCCCGGAAGGTTTTGTACTGGGCGAATGTTCCAGAGTTGCCTATTTTATTGCAGGTTACGATGGAGATGTTTGACCGCAATACTTCTTCGTAAAAATCAATTGGTTTGGGGCTTGCGGTGTTATCAATGAATACGCAATTTGGCATATTCATCTCTTTCATTACGCTTACAAACTCAGCAAGGTTTGCCGTTTGTGATGATTCATCCAGCTGTTCTCTCCAGCTTTCGAGCGAGATGCCTCCATCATTGAATACCATCTTCCGGCTGTTGCTGATACCTGCAATGTTAACCTGTATACCATTGCTTTTCTGTAAGAAATCCCGGTGTTGCAATAACTGACGAAACAGCGTACTGCCGATGTTACCGGTTCCGAGACAAAACACATTCAGAGTTTTCTTCAGTTCGGTAAAAAAGGAATCGTGAACAGCATTTAATGCTTTCGCTAAATCCGGTTTAGAGATGATCACCGAAATATTATACTCAGAAGAACCCTGAGCAATTGCCCGCACATTGATACCGTTACGGCCCAATGCATGAAACAGCTTGCCGGAAATGCCCGGTGAATGCTTCATATTTTCTCCGACTATCGCCAGTATAGAGAGATCGCTTTCAATTTCGGGATAGTCGATTTTTTGCGCATGTAGCTCCAGTTCGAATTCAAGTTCAATAATTGCCTTTGCTTTTAATGCATCATGAGGATTGACAGCAAAAGTGATACTATGCTCTGATGAAGATTGTGTGATGAGAATCACGTTTATCTGCTCCCTTGCCAGCAATGAAAACAGTCGCCCGCTAAAGCCTGACTTACCTACCATGCCGCTACCCTGCAGGTTGATAATGCTTATGTCATTAATAGACGAGATGCCCTTAATCGGAAGGTTTGAATTTGCACAATCGTGCCGTATGTATGTTCCTGCAAACTCGGTATCGAACGTATTCTTAATTACTATCGGGATCTTTTTCAGAAAAGCAGGAATCATAGTCGGCGGATAAATTACTTTCGCACCGAAAAATGAAAGCTCCATCGCTTCTGTGTAGCTAAGCTCGGGAAGCGCAAATGCCTTGGTTACCATTCGCGGGTCGGCTGTCATCATGCCATTTACATCTGTCCATATCTGTATTTCGGAAGCGTTTAAAGCAGATCCTAAAATAGCTGCTGTATAATCGCTTCCTCCTCTTCCCAAAGTAGTAGTACGACCCTGCATGTTGCTTGCGATGAATCCCGTTACAAAAATCGTGTAATCCTTCTTTTCATCGTAATATGACCTGATTAAACGATCCGTTAAATCCGTTTGAACACGCGCGTTCCCGAAATTATCGTCTGTTTTAATTACCTCGGATGCATCCAGGAAACATACTTGCTGCCAGTGCTGCTCGGCAATTTTACTTATCATAAGTGTTGAACAGCGTTCGCCGAAGCTAAGCACCATGTCACGCGTACGTGGTGTTAGCTCACGTAAACTGTAAACACCTTGCAACAAGTCTTCCAGTTCATTGAAGTAAAGTTTAAGCTTTGTAAAAACAGGATTTTGCCGTTGAACTTCAAGCAAGGCCTTAACAGTATCAAAATGACGTTTTTCAAGTTCATTCAATTGCTCTGAGAAACCTTCACCAGCTGCAGCGGCTTCAGCCATTGACGCGAGAAGGTTTGTTACACCGCTCATTGCCGAAAGTACCACAACCGGTTTTTCATTGCCTTCAGCTTCACTTTTGACAATGTTAAGCAGGGTCAGAATACTTTGTACCGAGCCAACTGAAGTACCTCCGAATTTTAAAACTTTCATACTTTGATGTTAAAAAAAAGGCCTTCCTCTTTTGGAGGAAGGCCTTTTTGGTTTTATGCTTTGTCTTTCACTTTACCATAAGTTATCCTTCCTCGCCGTGGTTACGGGTGGTGGTTGTTGTGGTAATAGTTGTCGACGAAATAAGAATCATTTAATTAGTTGGCAGTCGTTTAACTGCGCCGTAAAATAAAGCCTTTGTTCTTTCATTCGCAAATAAAAGTTTACAAAAATGATTCAGTCAAAATTTATGTACTTTTGGTATATACTAATTTGATATATGAAAAGTATATTATTAAAAGTTGACGACAAGCTGTTTGAGGAAACCGAAGCTCATGCAAAGGAGTTGAAAACCAGCAGAAACGGGTATATTAAGAAAGCACTGGAAGTTTATAACAAGTGGGCGGAAAAGAAACAAATTGAGGATCAGCTAAGGCGAGAGGTTTTGCTTTTAAAAAAATCTGACACTGATGCTGCGCTATCAGCTGAGTTTGAAGAAGCTTCTTTAACGGATTTAGAGAAATACCTTGATGATTAGTATTTCACCAAAGCAATATGAAATCTGGACTGCTGATCTCGATCCTTCTTTCGGAAGTGAGCCGGGAAAAGTCAGGCCGGTTGTCATCTTACAAGCGGATGCAATTCACCAGGCAGGCCATAGTTCAACGATTATGTGCCCGGTTTTGTCAAAAGTGAGATCCGAATTCTCATTACTCCGATTGATGATAAATGCAAGTGATGATAATGGTTTAAAAACATCGTCATTTATCTTGGCCGATCAAATACGGGCAATTGACCTAAATCGCTTGCGCGAACGAATTGGATATCTCGATGAGGAAAGTATCATACGCTTACAAAAAAGCATTAAAGCAATCTTAGCGCTTCATTAAATGCAGGGACTAGTAACAAAATCTACCGGCAGCTGGTACCAGGTGCAAACATCGGATGGTGATGTGGTTGACTGCCGTATTAAGGGTAAATTCAGGATAAAAGGGCTTACAACGACCAATCCGGTTGCGGTTGGCGATATTGTTGACTTCGAGTTAGAACCTGAGCAAAAAACGGGACTAATTGTAAAACTACACGACCGGAAGAATTACATCATCCGCAAGTCGATAAATTTATCAAAGCAGGCGCAGGTTATTGCGGCCAATCTCGATCAGGCCTTTTTAGTGGTAACATTGGCGTCTCCGCGCACATCGCTTGGTTTTATCGACAGGTTTTTAGTTACTGCAGAAGCGTATGACATTCCTGCTGCATTAATTTTTAACAAACTCGATCTTTTCAGCGATGAGGGGCTTGAAATTTTAGCGGACTATAAAGCGATTTATGAGGACATTGGCTATCCGTGTTTTGAAGTTTCAGCGCTTCAAAATCACAATATTGGGCAGGTAAAAGATGCGTTGAAAGATAAGGTGACGCTTTTCTCCGGTCATTCAGGCGTAGGAAAATCAAGTTTGATCAACCGCATTCTTCCGGAACTAGAGTTGCGCACAGGCGATATTTCCGACTGGAGCGATAAAGGAATGCATACGACAACATTCGCCGAGATGTTCGAGTTGCCTTTCGGCGGATTTTTAATTGATACCCCCGGAATACGTGAACTGGGGATTATCGACATCGAAAAACAGGAACTAAGTCATTTTTTCCCTGAAATGAGGGAACGGTTAAATGACTGCAAATTTTATAACTGCCGGCATATTAATGAACCCGGCTGTGCGGTACTGGAAGCTGTAGAGAATGGCGAAATTGACGAATCCAGATATAGCAGCTATTTAAGTATATACCATGGGCAAGACACTCGTGCTTAAACCATTAAAATTTAACAATTCATTATGAGAGCCGTAATTCAACGGGTAAGCGAAGCGTCAGTTATTATAAACGAACTGGCTACAGGTGAAATTAAAACCGGCCTATTGGTTTTATTGGGAATTGAGGAAGCCGACACGTCGGCGGACGTGGCATGGCTGGCACAAAAGATTGCAAATCTTAGGATCTTCGCTGACGAAAACGACCTGATGAATAAAGCATTGCAAGACGTAGATGGAAAAATACTCCTGATTTCGCAGTTTACTTTATTTGCCCAGACAAAAAAAGGAAACAGGCCTTCATTTATCCGCGCTGCGAAACCTGACGTTGCCATTCCACTATATGAACAAATGATAAAAGAACTCGAATCGCTAACAAAAACAAATCTTTCCACCGGGATTTTCGGCGCAGACATGAAGGTAAAGCTTATCAATGACGGCCCCGTAACAATTATAATTGACTCAAAAAACAGGGAATAATGACTCTCCAAGAAGCACAGGAAACAGTCGACAAGTGGATCATAACAACGGGCGTCCGCTATTTTAACGAGCTAACCAACACAGCCATATTGATGGAAGAAGTTGGTGAAGTAGCGCGAATTATGTCAAGAAAGTATGGCGAACAATCCTTCAAAGAGTCTGATAAAAAAATCGACCTGGGCGATGAAATGGCCGACGTATTGTTTGTGCTTATTTGCCTGGCAAATCAAACAGGTATCGACTTAACGGCAGCATTGGAGAAAAACCTGGTTAAGAAAACTATTCGCGACGCAGACAGGCATCAAAATAACAAGAAACTTCGATAAGAAATTAACAAGTCATTTTCACCAAGCGGTCACCTTTCAAAACCGGGATTGACGTCGTAATATCTACGTTAAGACAAAAGGCAATGTCTTTTTCGATACCCAGTTTTTTCAAACGCTCGCTATGCGATGTCTTGCTCAGGTAAGCTGCAAGATCGGGTTTGGCAAGTTCGTAAAGATCTTCCGCTGCAATAGCCGAATCATCGAGTTTATGTTTACTGCTTTTAATTTTAGAAATAACAGCTCCCGCAAAAACTGTATCCTCCAGGTTGAACTTGTTTTTCCAGCCCGCACAAACCAATAAAATATCATCGTTCTGCACTTTTAACCACTCAGATAGCGCACTCAGATTGAGAAATGAACCAACGACAATCTTTTTAGCTTTGAGGGACAGGTGGAGCGCGTGCGTGCCATTTGTCGTGGTAAGTACTACTGTTTTATCTTTTACTTTTTCTGCTGTATAAGCAAATGGCGAATTACCAAAATCAAAACCTATAACGACCTCCCCATTTCTTTCCGCTGCCAGCAAATAATTCAAGCCTTTATCCCGATAAGCGGCACACTCTTCGACCTGCGAAACCGGAATTATGGCTTCTGCGCCATTCTCAATGCCGTAACAGATTGACGACGTCGCCCTGAAAATATCGATAATTACAACAATGCTGCTCTCAACATTATACATCGGCAACAAGGCCGGCGTCAAACAAACTTCAAGCTGATTCATAAATTCTATCGTTTGTTTACGCTTTATAAAACGGCATTTTTACAACTTTTGCCTTTACCTTATTGTCTCTGATCTTTATAAAAATTTCAGTACCATCTTTAGCAGCAACAGTATCGATGTAGCCCATTCCAATAGCCTTTTGAAGCGACGGAGATTGCGTTCCGGATGTTACCTTGCCGATTACTTTTCCCGTTTCATCAACAATTTCATAATCATGACGGGGGATGCCGCGATCAATCATTTCGAAACCAACCAGCTTTCTACTTACTCCTTCCTGCTTTTGCTTTTCGAGAGTCTCTGAATTTGTGAAGCTTTTCGAAAACTTGGTTATCCAACCCAGCCCGGCCTCTAATGGCGAAGTCTGATCGTCGATATCATTCCCGTACAGACAAAAACCCATTTCCAATCGCAATGTATCACGCGCGCCTAAGCCAATCGGTTTAATTCCAAATGGCTCACCAGCTTTAAAAATCGCGTCCCATATCTGTTCCGCATATTGATTATCAAAATAGATTTCGAATCCACCGGCGCCGGTATATCCGGTAGCAGAGACTACAACATTATCAACTCCGGCAAACGTTCCCTTCTTAAACGAATAATATTCCATAGCCGCCAGATCAATATCTGTTAAGCTTTGTAATGAATCAGCGGCTTTAGGCCCTTGTACAGCGAGTAACGATGTCCGATCAGAAATATTTTTCATCTCAACGTGCTCGTCGTTAAAACCAGCTATCCAATTCCAGTCTTTTTCAATGTTTGATGCATTTACAACGAGCATATAAGTTTCATCATCGATACGATAAACCAACAAATCATCAACGATGCCGCCATCTCTGTTCGTAAGACATGAATACTGAACTTTTCCATCATACAACTTCGACGCATCGTTAGACGTTACTTTCTGAATCAAAGCAAGAGCGCCCTCTCCTTTAAGGATAAATTCGCCCATATGACTTACATCAAATACTCCCACGCTTTTACGAACCGTTTCGTGTTCGGCATTAATACCAACGTATTGAACCGGCATATTATAGCCTGCAAACGGAACCATTTTGGCGCCAAGATCTATGTGCTTTTCTGTCAGAGCTGTATTCTTCATCAACTTGTCCTATATAATTATTTTGAAATCACATTGATTTTATGGACCGGGGCCTATAAAATTCAGTTGCGCAAAGGTATAAAAAGAATGTTTTGGCAGGTATTAATTTACCTCAGATTTAGCTGATAAACTGGCATAAAAATCCATTAGCAAAGCGCCTCCCGATTCGAGGTTATGCTGTTTTTCAATAAGCCTGCGAGCGTTTTCACCAATTTTTTCAGCAAATTTTCTGTCAGTAATACATTGCAGGATATATTTATAAAACTCATTAGGCGTATCCGCGATAAGGATATTTTTACCATGCTGATAATCAATACCTTCCGCGCCAAGCGATGTCGAGATAATGCATTTTTTAAGCGCCATCCCTTCTATAATTCTTA
Source organism: Hufsiella arboris (assembly GCF_009834875.1). Classification (GTDB taxonomy): domain Bacteria; phylum Bacteroidota; class Bacteroidia; order Sphingobacteriales; family Sphingobacteriaceae; genus Hufsiella_A; species Hufsiella_A arboris. The sequence goes on from NZ_WVHT01000003.1 coordinate 419,246, forward strand.
TTCGCAAACCACTGGAGGTTCTAAGCGGAACTATCATGATCGATTTAGAATTTATAAACTGATGTGCATCTCCCACATCCTTATACAGTATAACATCTTCGTTTTCATACTGGTAAAAACTGTCAGGAATATCGCGCGACGCGATGTGAAAGCGCAACCCGGAATTGAGGTTTTTTAAATCGCTCCATACATTCCTTATAAACCACTCCAGATTCTCCACGTTACTGGCAGATGCAAGCGAGCCGATATGAAAAATACTTGGAAATTCACATCTTGTATCATCGGCGATATATTCAGACAAATCAATCGAAGCAGGAAAGTTTTGCATTAAAACCGTACAACCTAAATTGCGGAGCTGACTTTCGTCAGCTTTACTGATCGTAATAACCGCATCTGGCTTATTCAGATTTTCCAGTTCAAAACGATTGAGGCGTTGGGCAAGTTTCCGAAAATAGATCCGCATGAAAGGCGAACGTGTAGCATTTGCCATCCCTTCTGTTACCTGGTGTTCCAGATTATGAGCGCGGTAAACAACCTTTGCTTTACTTATCTGCTTAATAATCGAGAGATAAGGCATTACGAACAGTCCTTCTATTTGGATGACGTCAAACTCGTTATGCTTCAGGAAATTCCTAAACTTCGATGCCGGCGCTGATTGATAAAACCGGGCCAGATCAATACTTTTCCGGCCAAAAAAATTCATCATCAGCCTAAACCAATTTAAATCGGGATTAATCGTAGCAGTTACAAATTGTATTTTGGAAAGTATGGGATCCTGCGCATCGACCTGCGTTCGTGCATTTTTCAAACTAAAAACAGTCACGTCGGCACCCCGGGCAAGCAAGCCTTTAATAGTGTTATATACCACGATCGGGTAACCGCTGACAGGGGGAAACGGAACCTGGTTAGTTAGAATTAGGATTTTCATAATTGGCTGCTACAAAAGTACTTTCCTTCAACTACTGATCAAAGTTCATCTTCGAACAAAATGCTCAGTTGCGGATCTGTAACGCGGAATGTCTTTCGGTGGAAAGGTGTAAAACCTAAGTCGAGTACAGCCTGCCTGTGTTTTATGGTAGGATAGCCTTTATTATTTATCCAATCGTATTCGGGATGAAGATGTGCGACACTCTGCATAAAATCATCGCGATAAGTTTTAGCAAGTATGGAAGCCGCAGCGATTGAAAAGTACTTCCCATCTCCTTTTACGATACACGAATGCGGCACCTCTGCATATTTTTTAAACCGGTTACCATCGACAAGGATATATTGCGGACGAATATTTAGCATATCCAACGCTTTATGCATAGCCAAAAAGGAGGCGTTTAAAATATTGATACGGTCGATTTCCTCATGATCAACACTTGCTACGGCAAAAGCGACGGCTTCCTTTTCAATGATCTCACGCAGTTTATACCTGTCTTCCGCAGATAGCTGTTTCGAATCAGTCAATACCTCATTGTGAAATTCTCTCGGCAAAATTACTGCTGCTGCATAAACCGGTCCGGCAAGACATCCCCGACCTGCTTCATCACACCCTGCTTCTACAAAATCCTCCTGATAAAATGACAACAGCATATAAAATTTATAAACAGCAAAAATAAAAATTCATTACTTATGGTCTAAGAAATTTTGATCGTCAGCAAGGTAACATCGTCAGTATTCATTCTTACCTCGTGCTTATTCTGAATACTATTTAAAACGGATTTATTAAGCTTCCCGGCCGCTAGTTTACGATGGTTTACCACAAAAGCGGCAAGCTCGTCATCATCAATAAAAACATTTTCTGTTGAATTTTCGACCAGGCCGTCAGTATAGTTAAAGATCAGAGCATCTTCCTGCAAAACAAGATTTCCGGGATTAATGAAAGGAAGTTCGTCAAACGCACCGATAACCGTTGTGCCACTTTTAAGAAACTGGATTTTGTTTCCCATTACAAGGATTGGCGGATTATGTCCGGCATTCAAAAAGTGAAGCTGCCTGGTTTTTAAGTTGTACCTCGCCAGGAACATGGTGATAAAACGCTCGCCGTTTGTGTTTTCAATTATAACCTTATTAAGTTGTTTGATGATAACGGCAAGATTAGTATCTACGGAGGCCCAGGCGCGGAGACTCGCTTGCAAGTTTGCCATTAAAAGCGCTGCTGATATTCCCTTACCGGAAACATCGGCAATGCACCACAAAAACTCATCATCATTTAACTTAATGTAGTCAAAATAGTCGCCGCCAATATTCTGATGAGGCATGTAAAGGGCTTCCATCTTAACCTGATCATTGTTTGGCAACGAGGAAGGAAACATCATGTTCTGCACTTCGCTGGCAAGCTCAACTTCGCGCTGCAAGCGTTCACGCTGTATCCGGTCTTTGAAAAGCTTCTTATTTTCAAGCGCTACAACAATTACGTTGATCATTGTCTGCATGAAATTAAGATCATTACTCAGCAGCTCCGGTGATGTTTCAAAATCTCCAATCAATACAAAAGCGAGCATCGCACTCTTATGGTGCACCGGCACAAAATAGTTGTATTCGCGCAGCAACTCATTATGACTGGTGGCCAGGTTAGTTATCGTTTTGAGGGAATTTAACAGCTTACATATTTGCTGAAGCGTAGTCGAGCTTTCGTTATCACCGCCATACCTGCTTGTACAACCAAACTGGTTGCCATCTTTAACCAGAAGTCGCATTTTACCCACTTTCATATGTACGCGCATAATCAGTTCCAGCATTTCGAAAAGTACAGATGCCGGCGCGTTTTTATTAATCGCGTTAGTAATTTCCAGTAAAGAGTTTAATTCTGACTGGCGTTTAAGCAAAAGCTGAATCAGCTCATTTTCAGCAGAATGTTCTGACTTTTGATCTAAAAGGGTCAAGTGTGTATTTCCTTTGGTTAAGACGCCAATAAAAATATAAATATTTATTGGTTCAGGTAGAGAAATTAAAATCTTACCGAACCATTCGGCCTTTCCAATGATATTTGCCAGAATTACCTGCAACACCTATATATACCATATAAACAACATGTAAACAGGTAAGAAACGGAAGATACCAAAGCAATTGTTTCCGTTTTACGAAACTGGTGACTTCTCGCAAAAAAAACAACTCAGCCAGGAACTTAAGCACGACTGTTGCGGCAGCTAATTCGAGAAAATATCTGCTGTAAAGCCCAAGAGCGACGTTTAACAAAATTAAAAGATTAAAAAGCCAGATACATACACCTAAAACGATGATCAACTTATTTTTATAACGTGTGCTTTTCGACGCCCAGCGTTTACGCTGACGGATGAACTCTTTCAAAGTCGGCTTCGCATGCGTGTAAACAATCGCTTTACTTGATTTACAAAAACCGATTCCGTCTTTATATTTCGATGCTACTTTGTGCAAAAAAAGCTCGTCGTCGCCAGAAGCCAGATCATCTATCCCCTGAAAACCCTTTAATTCAAAAAAGACGTCTTTCTCGTAAGCCAAGTTGGCGCCATTACATGTTGAAGGCATTTTATTTCCAATGGCCGAAGCACCCAATCCGATAAGGTACAAAAACTCTAGCGTCTGCAATTCTTCAAACCTGGTCTTTTCCTCGAAATAACTCACCGGCGACGAGATCATCTTTTTACCGGTTGTTTCGTAAAACTGAATGACCGTCCTCAACCAATCCGGTCCCATCCGGCAATCGGCATCGGTGGCGACAATAAGTTTACCTGTAGCTATTTTTATAGCTTCGGTAATCGCCTTTTTCTTATAGGAATTTAAAGCTTGATCTTCGTTTAATTTAATTAATGTAACTCCTTTTGCTGCATAGGACAGTACAATCTCTGCAGTCCGGTCCGTAGAATGGTCGTCAACAATAATAACTTCCAGGAGGTGTTTAGGATAGTTCTGTCTGAGGATATCTTCGATCGTCAGATGAATTTTCTCTTCTTCGTTACGTGCGGCAATCAACACGCTCACAGCTGTCGACGGTTCATGAATACCATTAAACGGCAGAATTTTCGCCCATCCGCGTTTAAAGGAAATGACCATCACAACATAACAGCATGTTAATAGGCCTGTTAGAATACTACTGATTATTATTGCCAAAGAAGTTAAGTTTAAAAACGAATACAGAACCCAGGACCGCTGGAAGAATAAGATTAACAAACCAGATACATGATGTTGCAGCCATTACCGCGACATGCTGGTTGGTTATGTATCCAAAGAAATAAGTCGCCGTCATTCCCCGAACACCAACATCCAGCAAATCCAGTGACGGTAACGCCGACTGAATAAAAAAAAGAATAAAAATCATCCCACACATTTCAAATCCATTTATTTCGGGGATAAGCAAATGAATGATGAGGTAATATTGAAAAGTAAACACAACGAAACGCGCCGCACTGTATCCAAAAACTTTGAAGAGGTCTTTCAGTCGATATTTTGCCAAAATGGAAAAAAACTTCCGCAAAGGCTTGAGAAAACTAATGCCACCAATGAGGCTATCTACCCAACGTATGTTAAAAAAGAACAAAATAAAAAATCCTGAAAAAACGGCGGCAAGGAAACCGACACCGTAAAGCAAAGAAATATCGAGGTGCATAAACTTCGCCAAAAACCAAAACATTGCCCAGGCACCTATGACGTTAGTTATAACCATTTGCCCGACCGCTCCCACTCCCATAGCAATCGCTCCGAAAACGCGTTTCCTCGACCGTAAAAACATAATTCGGCCACCATATTCCCCAATTCGGTTTGGCGTAAAAACCGCCCAGGTTAAACCGCAAAAAACTGATTCGACAGATTTCCAGATCGTAATCCGTTCGATATTTTTAACCAGAAATTTCCACTTCAACGCTTCAAGAAACCAATTCAAAAGCATCATCAAAAAAATTACAGCTAAAACGGCCTTCACTTCCCGTATGGAAAGCTGGTGGATCAGTTCCCTAAAATCCCGAAGATTCCTGTTATTAGTTAATTGCCGGTAAATGAAAACCGTGGCCATTACCAAAATGGACATCTTCAGAATAATACTGATAAACTTTTTCCCCTTCGGACTCAATCTGATATTTTTTGCTGCAATGTTACCAAAACGGATACTGACAGGCAATGTTTGCGCCTCAGTTTTTAGCTAATCATAAAAACTGTAATATTGCCTCCATGCAAAATGACAAATCTGCTGAGCGCATAATTTTAGGAATTGATCCGGGCACAGCAGTTATGGGCTATGGCCTTGTGAAGGAGATAAAGACTAAGATCGAATTGATCAGCCTGGGCGTAGTAAGCATGCAGCATCTCGACGATCATCCTCTGAAATTAAAGCGGATCTTTGAGAAAACCGTTGCACTGATTGATCAGTATAATCCTGATTGCCTGGCTATAGAAGCTCCGTTTTACGGTAAAAATATCCAGGTTATGCTGAAACTTGGAAGAGCGCAAGGCGTCGCAATGGCAGCAGCTTTATCCAGAAGTTTGCCAATCTTCGAATACTCACCGCGAAAGATAAAACAGTCGATAACAGGAAACGGAAGTGCCACCAAAGAACAGGTCGCTGCTATGCTTCAAAGTTTACTCGGATTCAAAGAAACGCCCGAATTTCTAGATGCAACTGACGGATTAGCTGTTTCTGTATGTCATTCATTCCAGCGGGTAACGGCTGGTAAAACATCAAAAAGCTATTCTGGCTGGGAAGCTTTTGCTCAGGACAATAAAAAAAGGATTAAATAACAATTCAGACAACCGCTTTGATTTTTTCGGCGGTAATTGCTAGCTCCTCGTTAGTGACCTTCATTTTTGGCCTGCTAAAGTTAATATCATCCATTTGATTTAAGGGAACCAGATGTACATGAGCGTGTGGTACCTCTAAACCGATAACAGCTACGCCGATACGTTTACATGGTATGGCCGTTTTTAGCTGACGTGCTACTTTCTTCGCAAAAAGCAGCAAACCTGTATAAAGCTCATCATCAAGGTCAAAAATATAGTCGACCTCCTTTTTAGGAATTACTAAAACATGGCCTTCAACCAATGGTGTGATGTCCAAAAATGCAAGGTAGTTTTCGTCCTCAACAATTTTGTGGGAAGGAATTTCGCCGTTAACAATTTTTGAAAAAATACTTGCCATGGATTTACTAAAAAAAATCAGGATACTAATTAAAAAGATTTAACCAGTATCCTGAGCTGTTTGTTTAATTACCTTGATATTTCGAGTATCTCGAATTCGATTTTTCCGGCCGGAACTTCGATCTCTGCTTTATCACCCACCGATTTTCCAAGCAATCCTTTTGCAATAGGAGATTTTACCGAAATTTTACCCGACTTCAAATCTGCTTCAGTTTCAGAAACAAGCTGATAACTCATCGTCGCCCCGTTCTTCGTATTCTTTATTTTAACAAATGACAAAGCAAGAACTTTAGTTGAATCAAGCTTCGATTCATCAATCAGTCGTGCATGAGCAAGTGTATCTTCCAGCTTGGCAATTTTTGCTTCGTGTAAGCCCTGAGCCTCTTTTGCTGCGTCATATTCAGCATTTTCAGACAAATCACCTTTATCACGTGCTTCAGCTATAGCCTTGGCAATGTTGGAACGGCCTTCTGTTTTTAAATGGTGTAATTCTTCCTTAAGTTTTTCTAAACCTTCTTTGGTGTAATAGGTAACTTCTGCCATTTCACAAATTTTAATCAATCTACAATAAAAAGAAGCAAGACTATACCGGACAGAGCTGATATAATCTTGCTTCAACAATTACGAAGGTAATATTTTCGGTTTTAGATTTCCAAATTTTTATATTCAGATTTTAGCTGCCATAATTTTTCAGCCAAAACTTCGCTGATCTTTCGGTATGAATCAAACGTCCAGCCTGCGATATGTGGACTTAGCAGAACCTTTCCACTTTCTGCCAGCTCGTTAAACCACGATTGCTCTTTCAGTTTTGGAAACTTTTCTACTTCGAGTACGTCCAGGCCAGCGCCTAAGATTTTACCCGAACGAATTGCATTTAGCACCGCCTGGGTGTTAACGATTTCGCCCCTTGCCGAGTTGATAAAAAATATAGGCTTACGAAAATGGAGTAGATATTCATCGTTTACCAGCTGTCGCGTTTCCTTAGTCAGGGGAATATGAAGGCTTAACACATCCGAAAATTTAACAATTTCTTCCATGCTTACTTCCCTGGCATACTCATCGCTGAACCCGGTTTTATATTTGTCATAAGCAATTACCCGTACTTCGAAGCCCTTTAGCTTTTTTGCCAGGCTGCGGCCGTTGTTGCCATAACCAATTATTCCGACAACTTTACCCTTTAGTTCGTAGCCACGATTGCTTTCACGATCCCAAATTCCGTTTCTTATCTCGATATCAGCATTGCGAAAATTATTCATCAGCGATAAAAGCATCCCAATAGCATGCTCGCCTACCGCGTCGCGATTCCCTTCCGGTGCATTGATACAGATGATGCCCCTTTCCCGTGCGGCTTCTTCGTCGATATTATCCATTCCCGATCCCGCCCTTGCAATAAATTTAAGGTTTGTGGCGGCGTCAAGAACTTCCTTGTCAATATTAAATTTTGAACGTATCGCCAGGCCTGCATAGGCCGAAAGATTTTCTAATGCTTCTTGTCGCGTGATTAACGGCAGGTCGTCTACGTCAAATCCAAACGATTGCACAGCTTCCTTAAATGCCGGATGCAAATCATCGGCTATCAAAAATTTAGGTGGATTATTTTCTTGCAAGTTCAATGGCATTAGTTAGTTCAATAAAATCATTTACGGTGAGCCTCTCTGCCCGCAATTCTAAAAAAGCGTTATCTGCCATTTTCTCTTTGTTGATTAATGCAGACAATGCATTTCTAAGTGTTTTTCGTCGCTGGTTGAATCCGGCCTTTACAACCTGCCAGAATAGTTTTTCATCACAAGACAATGTAGTTACACCGTTTCTGGTAAGGCGGATAACCGCCGATAATACCTTTGGCGGCGGGTTAAATACCCCGGCTTTAACAGTAAACAAATATTCCACTTGGTAGTAGGCCTGTAGGAACACACTCAGGATACCATATTCCTTACTGCCGGCTTTAGCGGTACATCGTTCGGCAACTTCCTTTTGAAACATGCCTACTACTTCTGTTACCTGATCACGGTTGTCGAGCACTTTAAACAAGATCTGCGAAGAGATGTTATAAGGAAAGTTCCCGATGATTGCCAACGGACCATTAAAATTCGCTTTAAAATCCAGTTTCAGGAAATCGCCGTTTATGAGTTTTTCACCAAGCTGCGGATACTTGCCTTCCAGGTAGCTGATTGACTCATTGTCGAGGTCGATTAAATAAGTTTGAAAACTTTCCTTTTTCAGCAAAAAGTCCGAAAGAACGCCCATGCCGGGCCCAACTTCTAAAACTTGCTTATAGCCGCTAATGCCCTGTAAACTGTTAACGATTTTTTCCGCGATATTTTTATCGGTTAAAAAATGCTGACCAAGGTGTTTTTTAGCCCGTACTAAACTCATTATGCAAAAGTAACAAAAGGTTTCAGGTTAAAGATGCAGGGTTTAGCTAGCCGTATGCTACGCAAATTCTCAAAACCAGGAATAAAGTGTTTATTTTGCAGGCATTATATCAGTTATCATTATATGAGCGACAAAGTTAAAATTGGAATATCGATCGGCGATGTAAATGGAATCGGACTGGAAGTGATCATTAAGTCACTTGCCGACACCCGTGTACTGGATTACTTCACTCCGATAGTTTACGGACATACGAAAGTCGCGTCCTTTCACCGCAAAACTTTAGGAATCAACGAATTCAATTTTAACGTAATTAATCAAGCATCGCAAGCCCATACAAAACGGGCAAACATGATAAATTGCTGGGAAGAAGACGTCAAGATCGAGCTTGGCCTTGCAAACGAAACCGGGGGAAAATATGCTTTCTTATCTCTCGACAGAGCGGTAAACGATCTAATTACAGGCCAAATCGATGCATTGGTAACTGCGCCAATAAACAAACATAACATACAAAGCGATCAGTTCAGTTTTCCCGGACATACTGAATACATCCAGGATAAAGCTAAAGGCGCTGATTCGCTGATGTTTTTAGTGAGCGACGATATTCGCGTGGGAGTTGTTACCGGACATGTTCCGGTTAAAGAGGTACCTGAAAAAATTACCAAGGAAGCGATCCTTTCAAAGCTGAAACTTATGCACGAGAGCCTTAAACTCGATTTCTGGATACAAAAACCCAAAATCGCTGTTCTCGGACTTAATCCTCACGCCGGCGACAATGGCCTGATCGGCAATGAAGAGAATGAAACGATTATTCCTGCAATAAGAGAAGCGAACGAAAAAGGAATCTTCGCTTTTGGGCCGTATCCGGCCGATGGCTTTTTCGCCAACGAGGCCTATAAAAAATTCGATGCAGTTTTAGCGATGTATCACGATCAGGGTTTGATTCCGTTTAAGCAGATTTCATTTCACAATGGCGTAAACTTTACAGCAGGACTACCGGTGGTTCGTACATCGCCTGATCACGGCACCGGATACGATATTGCAGGAAAGAATCTCGCCTCGCCAGCATCATTCCTCGAAGCAATATTTTATGCGGTCAACATCGTCGAAAGACGCAAAGAGATGGCGGAATTAACCTCGAACCCTCTGAAAATCACCAAACTTTCGAGGGACAGGGATTAAATTTTAAATCAAGTTGTGGCAATTTGTATTTGCAGAGAAACGCTCTGGCCCAAACACCAATAAGATCTTCAGGCTTTCAACCTGGCCATGATGGAAGCAGCACCCGAACGACGGGCTTGATTGAGCGTCGGCGTATGGGTACAGCAAGAACAAACGTTAATATATAATAAGCTTTGCGCTTCAAAATCTTAAAAATCCCTTTAAATTACATCCAGAATATACTCTTGGAAACCCAGACTTGAAAGAGGCTAAATATCTTTTCGCTATCGAATCATTTGACGCATTGCCATTCAATGTTAACTCTGTAATAACCATCAGACAATCAAACTGAAAAAACTTTTTCCGCAATGCAAAAATTCCCTATCTTTGCAGGCTCAATTGTCGTGCTTTGAAATCGTTACAACAATATCGCGTCCCTTTCTCAGGGTTAAAGCTTGGCAAACATCAGTTTGAATTTGATGTTGACGAGTCTTTTTTTAGGGAATTTGAATATTCGCTTGTTAAAAACGGAACGGTTAAAGTTGACATGGAACTTGACAAGCAGGAAACCATGTTATTACTTACCTTTCATATTAAAGGTGATATATTTTTAGACTGCGATGTTTGCTTATCCGGCTTTCCGGTAGCTATTGATTTCAATGAAAAACAGATCGTAAAATTTGGCGAAGACGATCTGGAAGAAAACACCGAGGAGATTATGGTGTTGAACCGTAACGAACATGAAATTGATATTGCGCCTTTAGTATACGAGTACATTAATTTATCTGTACCTTATATTAACCGTTGCAACGACGTTGGAAACACCGAATGGTGCGACAAAGAGATGATAAATAAATTGAACGATTTATCTATCGAAAATAATGAAACACACAGTGATGACCCACGCTGGGAAGCGCTGAAAAAGATAAAAAATAATTAATAATCAGGAGAGATGGCACATCCAAAACGCAAATTATCAAAATCAAGAAGAGATAAAAGAAGAACTCATTACAAAGCTGAGGCTCCTTCTTTAACCACTTGCCAAACTACCGGTGCAGTGCATTTACCTCACCGCGCATACAATGTTGATGGCAACTTGTATTACAACGGAAAACTAGTTATCGAAAATACTGCTATAGCCTAAGGTAATTTTCACTGAATGAAAATCGGCTTAGATATTATGGGCGGAGATTACGCTCCCAAAGCAACCGTTTTGGGAGCAATTTCAGCCTACAAAGCTTTACCAGAAGATCAAAAAATCATTTTGATCGGCGATAAAGAACAAGCACTTCCCTTTTTTTCTGAACAGGATTTCAACCCTGATGTCTTTGAGTTCATTCACACCACCGAAGTAATCGGCATGGGTGAACATCCTACAAAGGCTATTGTACAAAAACCAAATTCTAGTATTAGTATCGGATTTCAATTGCTGAAAGAAGGCAAATTGGATTCTTTTGCATCTGCGGGAAATACCGGAGCCATGATGGTTGGCGCTATGTTTAGCGTTAAAACGATTCCTGGCGTTGTGCGGCCTGCTATAGCTAGCATTGTGCCTAAACTTAAGGGTGGTTACGGAATTATGCTGGATGTTGGCGCCAATGCCGACTGCAAGCCCGATACGCTATTACAATTTGGTATTCTCGGTAAACTTTTTGTCGAGAATGTTTACGGCATAGACAATCCAAAAGTTGGTTTAATGAACATCGGAGAAGAAGAGGAAAAAGGCAATCTGGCAACCCAGGCAACTTACCCTTTGATGAAAGAAACCAACCTGTTTAATTTTGTTGGAAACCTCGAAGGAAGAGACCTGTTTAATGACAAAGCGGACGTTATTGTCTGCGATGGTTTTACCGGAAATATTATTCTGAAATTAGCCGAAACATTTTATATCCTAACCTTAAAGAAAGGCTTCAAAGATGAATTTTTTGACCGTTTTAATTACGAACAATATGGCGGCAGCCCCTTTTTAGGTGTCAACGCCCCGGTAATTATCGGCCATGGAATTTCAACACCTGAAGCAATTAAGAACATGGTGCTGTTATCAAAAACCATGATTGAATCGAAATTGATTGACAAAATCAAATCAGTATTTAAATAATCACAATTTAAAATCAGCATGCAAAAAATACATGCCGCTATTACTGCGGTGGGTGGTTATGTACCGGAATATGTTTTAACAAACCATGAGCTTGAAACCATGGTTGAAACAAACGACGAATGGATAACGTCCAGAACCGGCATTAAAGAACGCCGTATTTTAAAAGGCGCGGGTTTAGCGACTTCCGATATGGCTGTTCCAGCCGTTAATGATCTCTTACAAAAACGCGGGATAACCGCTGAAGAAATTGATCTGATCATATTTTGCACCGTAACACCAGACATGACGTTTCCGGCAACGGCGAATATCCTGGCTGATAAAGTTGGCGCAAAAAATGCCTGGGGCTTCGACCTAAGTGCCGCTTGCTCCGGTTTTGTTTTCGGGTTAACTACGGCTGCCCAATTCATTGAGTCGGGTATGCACAAAAAAGTTTTGCTCGTAGCGGGAGATAAAATGTCGGCAATTGTGGATTATCAGGACCGCAAAAACTGCATTATCTTCGGAGACGGTTGCGGCGCTGTTTTGCTCGAGCCTAACACCGACGGTTTTGGAGTGATAGATTCTGTCTTGAAAAGCGACGGATCAGGAAAAAATCTGCTTCATATGAAAGCAGGCGGTTCCTTAAAGCCAGCTTCTCATGAAAGCGTCGATGCCCGCGAACATTTTATATTCCAGGAAGGCCAATCAGTGTTTAAATTCGCGGTAACAAATATGGCAGATGTTGCCGCAGAAGTAATGGATCGCAACGGCCTTACATCAAATGATATTGCCTGGCTTGTTCCTCATCAAGCTAATAAACGGATCATCGACGCAACGGCAAACCGCTGCGGAGTTAGTTCCGATAAAGTGATGATAAACATTGACAGATTCGGAAATACGACCAATGGAACTATTCCGCTATGTTTATGGGAATGGGAAAAGAGGTTAAAAAAAGGCGACAATCTGATACTTGCAGCCTTTGGTGGCGGCTTTACCTGGGGATCGATATACCTCAAGTGGGCCTATTAATTTTTAAGCTCAAAAGTTTAAATTAGATCAGGTATTTAGTTTGAATTTTTAATTTTGATTAAACAAACACACAAAAACCATACTGATGGATATTAAACAAATTCAGGAACTAATCAAGTTTGTTTCTAAATCTGGCGTAAATGAAGTTTCAATTGAACAGGAAGCCTTCAAAATCACTATAAAAACTAATCAGCAACCAACTTACGTAACAGCCTCTGTTCCGGTTGCTCCCGCTCCTATTCAGGCCGCAGTTCAGCAACCAGCGCAGCAACAGCCTGCGGTTCAGCAAGCTTCTGCTCCTGCAGCTGAAAACACTAACTACCTTACTATAAAATCTCCGATGATCGGAACATTTTATCTTTCTGCAAGCCCTGATAAACCCGCGTTTATAAATGTGGGTGATGATGTGAAAGCCGGGCAGGTAGTATGTATTGTTGAGGCAATGAAGCTCTTTAACGAAATTGAGTCAGAAATTTCAGGACGTGTTGTTAAAGTCCTGGTAGATAATGCAAGTCCTGTTGAGTACGACCAGCCTTTATTCCTGGTTGAACCCAATTAATTTACTCACATGAAACCTGATGAGGACAGAGCTTTTGCTCATTCTCATTACTATCTATTGCTATTAAACGTATGTTTAAAAAAATACTGATTGCAAACAGAGGCGAAATTGCCCTGCGTATTATTCGCACCTGTAAAGAAATGGGCATTAAAACGGTTGCCGTTTATTCAACCGCCGATAGAGAAAGTCTTCATGTGCGTTTTGCCGATGAAGCTGTATGTATCGGGCCGCCTCCAAGTAAAGATTCTTATTTAAGTATTCCTAATATAATTTCTGCCGCCGAGTTAACTAATGCGGACGCAATCCATCCGGGTTACGGCTTTTTATCTGAAAATTCTAAATTTTCCGCTATTTGCCGCGATTACGGGATTAAATTTATCGGCGCAACGCCGGAGCAGATTAATGGAATGGGAGATAAAGCGTCTGCCAAGGAAACCATGAAAATAGCCGGAGTTCCAACAATTCCTGGCTCTGATGGATTGCTGAGCGATGTAAAAGAGGGCATTAAAATCGCTAACGAAATTGGTTACCCTGTTATTCTGAAAGCAACTGCCGGTGGTGGTGGCCGTGGAATGCGCATCGTTTGGGAAGATGCAGCTTTTGAACCAGCCTGGGATTCAGCACGCCAGGAAGCAGGCGCAGCGTTTGGAAATGACGGAATTTATCTTGAAAAATTCGTTGAGGATCCGCGTCACATCGAGATTCAGATCGTAGGCGATCAATACGGGAACGTTTCTCACCTTTCGGAAAGGGATTGTTCTATTCAACGCCGCCACCAGAAACTGGTTGAAGAATCACCTTCGCCTTTTATGACCGATGAGCTTCGTCAGCGCATGGGAGATGCTGCTGTTGCCGGTGCAAAAGCTGTGAATTATGAGGGGGCCGGAACCATAGAATTTTTGGTCGACAAACACCGTAATTTCTATTTCATGGAAATGAATACGCGTATCCAGGTTGAACATCCGGTTACCGAAGAAGTAATTAATTTCGACCTGATCAAAGAGCAAATAAAAGTTGCTGCCGGAATTCCGGTTTCGGGAAAAAATTACATGCCAACCATGCACGCTATCGAATGCCGCATAAACGCAGAAGATCCGTTCAACGGATTCAGGCCTTCACCGGGAAAGATCACTAATTTCCATTCGCCGGGTGGTCATGGTGTTCGGGTAGATACACACGTTTATTCGGGCTACCAAATCCCTCCTAATTACGATTCCATGATCGCCAAGCTGATCTGTGTTGCTCAAACACGTGAAGAGGCAATCTCGACAATGGAACGGGCTTTAAGTGAATTTGTAATTGAAGGTGTAAAAACTACGATCCCGTTTCACCTTAAACTGATGAAAGACCCTAATTTCAGGGCCGGAAACTTCACAACGAAATTCATGGAAACCTTTGAATTTGAAGAAGAAGCAGTTTAAATAATCCGAAATTGAAAATAAACCGTAAATACCATTCCTATTCAAACAGAATGGTATTTTCATTTTAATGCAATGAGCGAAAGATCAGATAACTTAATAAAGACGATAAAAGAAAAAGGAAAAAACCTGCAGGCCGAAATGTCCTTTTTCGATCACCTGGAGGTTTTGCGCTGGCACTTAATACGCTCAGCGATTGCGGTTTGTATATTTACCGGGCTAGCCTTCGCTTATTACGATTTTATTTTCGATAAGATTATTATGGGCCCTAAAACGCCTTCGTTCTGGACTTACAGGATGATGTGTTTGCTGGGAGCTCGGTTTAACCTTGGTCCAGACTTTTGCATCACTAAAATTCCGATAGAAATCGTCAATAATGAAGTTGCGGGACAGTTTACCTTGCAGATGAATTCGTCGTTAATGATCGGTATCGTTATTGGTGTGCCGTATTTATTGTATGAAATCTGGCGGTTTGTGAAACCAGGGCTCACAGACCTGGAAAGAAAATCAGCTAGCGGTTTTGTTTTTTATGCCAGCATGTTATTTATTGTTGGTGTATTATTCGGGTTTTTTATCATCACCCCGATGTCGATCAATTTCCTCGCTAATTATACTGTCAGCCCGGAGATTAAAAACCTTGTTACGATCGATTCATACCTGTCATCTGTTGCGACTTTAACACTTGGAACAGGAGTAGTATTTGAATTACCGATCATCATTTTTATCCTGTCGAAAATGGGAATTATGACACCTAAGTTCATGCGCTCAACAAGGCGATATGCCGTGGTGATCATATTGATCATCGCAGCCGTTGTTACTCCAACACCGGATATTATCACCATGATGACTGTTAGTTTTCCATTATTCTTACTTTACGAAGTAAGTATCATCATCTCTTCGAAAGTTGAAAAAAACAAGCTTAAAGCCGAAAAGGGATTACGGACTTATTAATACTTAACAGGATTAATACATTTAATAAAGTACTTATTGAGTAGATTTGTGCTTGCAGCAAAATATTATTTGAAAATCCCGATAAAATGGAAAAACTTATCGTTGCAATAGGCGCAGACCATGCCGGCTTTGATTATAAAGAGATGTTAAAAAGCCATCTTTCCGGTTTGGAGTTTAAAGACTTTGGAACTTACAGTGCCGATTCTGTTGATTATCCGGATTTTGCTCATCCAGTAGCAAACGTGGTAGAAACGGGAGAGTTCCCCCTGGGGATTTTAGTTTGCGGGAGTGCCAACGGCGTAGCTATCACTGCCAATAAGCACCATGGTATTCGCGCAGCGATCTGCTGGTCTGTGGAAATTGCTGAACTTGCCCGTTTACACAATAACGCTAATATCGTATGCATTCCGGCCCGGTTCGTTTCTGAGGAAACGGCAGTCAACATCGTTCAAAAATTTATCGCAACTAAATTCGAAGGCGGCCGACACCAAAACCGCGTAGCCAAAATATCTTGTTAATCTAATTAATTACCCTCAATGAATAAAAAAAATCTATTGTTTTTAGCGCTGGGATTAAGTCTTCAGACTTTCGCTCAAAGTCCAGTCGCACAAAAATATGCCGGTTATATTACCGCCGAAGATGCCAGAAAGCATTTAACCATTTTAGCTTCAGATGAATTTGAAGGTCGTGAAACCGGTAAACCCGGTGCTGAAAAAGCCGCAAAATATATTGCAGGTGAATTTCAAAAAATGGGGCTTACTGCGCCGGTAAAAGGCTCATACTTTCAGGACATTCCTTTAATTGAAACAACTTTCGAGGTTAAAAACTTCATCGCTAATCAAAAGCCTTTTACGTATGGAACCGACTTTTATTTTTCCGGTTCTCCGGATGCTAACAGTATAACTACCAAAGAAATAGTTTTTGTGGGTTACGGTATAACTGATTCTGCTTACAACGATCTTAAAAATATAGATATCACGAATAAAATCGTGTTAGTTATCAATACAGGTGAGCCGGTAAAAAATGGAACTTATCTGATCACAAAATCCGACAAACCGTCTGACTGGTCAATCACCAGAAACAAACGTATTAAATTCCTTCAAAGCAAAAATCCAGCGCTGATATTAGCTGTAAATCCGGCCGTTGCGGCAATCTTGAAAACTAACGCGTCGTATTTTACTTCGGGACGTTTATCAATTAAACAAGATGCTGCAAAACCAAAACAGACTTTGCCACCGGTTATTAACATCACCGCTGATATTGCAGACCAGCTATTGCAAAAATCCGGCAAGACATATACAGCTTTTAAAAATCTTATCGATAGTACTTCTGCGCCTCAAACCCAGGTTGTAAAAGCAGATCTATCGACTTCATTCGGGCAAAAGTTCAAGGATGTGCACGCAGTAAATGTATTAGGCTACCTTGAAGGTTCTGATTTGAAAAATGAAGTGGTTGTATTTTCCGCACATTACGATCATATTGGCCTGAATCCAACCGGTCCTGATAAAGTTAATAACGGTGCTGACGACGACGGATCCGGAACAACCGGCATACTCGAAATCGCTCGCGCTTACACGAAGGCAAAAAAAGAAGGCCACGGACCACGCCGTAGCATCCTGTTTCTAGGCAATGTTGGTGAAGAAAAAGGTTTACTGGGTTCGGAATATTATACCGATCATCCGGTTATTCCGCTAGAGAGAACTATCACCGATTTAAATATCGATATGATCGGCCGAGTTGATCCTGCTCATAAGGATAATCCGAACTACTGTTACTTAATCGGATCTGACAAGTTGAGTACAACTTTGCATAAAATCAGCGAAACAGCTAACAGTACTTATACAAAACTTGCGATAGATTATAAGTACAATGATCCAAAAGATCCTGAACAGATTTATTACCGTTCAGATCATTACAATTTTGCGAAACACAACATTCCAATTATCTTCTATTTTAACGGTGTTCACGAAGATTATCACAAACCAGGTGATGAAGTGAGCAAAATTAACTTCGACTTACTTGTAAAGCGCGCCCAACTGGTATTTTATACAGGTTGGGATTTACTTAACCGCGACCAAAAACCGGTGGTTGATGTAAAAAACAATATGCCTGCTTCGAGATAATTAAAACTTATTCCAATTAAAATCCTTCATCATTCGGTGAGGGATTTTTTTATTGTCAATATTTTTACAAGCTTTCCCCCGCTTTATAAAATTTTTAAGTTTGCAACATGTCTGAATACGTAGAGGAATTTATTGAGCAATCGGAAATAAAAGCATTCGACCACGAACACCGCAGGATTATTAACTTCAACATGGGAAGGTATGAAACCGCTGTAGAACGTGGCCTTTCCAGGTTAAGTAATCTGGAAAATTCCAAACGCAAAGCTCATTCCATCAAATGGAAAGTGATGGAGAATCTAGACAAATTACTGCCCGAATTCGAGTCGAACTTTCAGAAAAAAGGCGGCAAGGTTATCTGGGCAAATGATGCAGAGGAAGCGCGGCAAGAGATTCTGAATATTATCCGTAAAACAGGAGCAAAAAGTGTCATTAAATCCAAATCGATGACAACCGAAGAGCTCCATCTTAACGATTTTCTTTCTGAAAATCAGATCGAAGCTGTCGAAAGCGATTTAGGAGAATACATCGTACAGTTACTCGGACAACGGCCGTACCACATCGTTACGCCGGCAATGCATTTAAGCAAGGAAGACATAGCACGGCTGTTCCATAAAAAATTTAAAACACCCGTTGATGCTACCCCTGAGCAGCTTACTCTAAAAGCCCGTGAACTTCTTCGTGAAAAATATACAACCGCAGATATCGGCATAACAGGCGCGAATTTCCTGATAGCAGATTCCGGAAGTATTGCGCTTACAGAGAATGAAGGTAACGCCCGTTTAACTACAACGTTTCCTAAAATTCATATCGCTATAGCTGGCATAGAAAAGATCATTCCGTCTATGGCTGATCTTGACCTATTTTGGCCATTGCTTGCCACTCATGGAACCGGCCAGAACTTGACGGTTTATAATACAATAATCGGCGGACCGCGACAGCCATCAGAAACTGACGGCCCGGAAGAAATGTACCTCATCCTGCTCGATAATGGCCGTACTAACCTTCTGGCTAATAAGGAAGAACGCCAGGGATTATATTGTATCCGCTGCGGAGCCTGCCTGAACGCCTGTCCGGTTTATAAAAACATTGGCGGCCATACTTATGAAACTACATATAGCGGACCCATCGGATCAATTATCACTCCGCATATGCAGGGGATGGAAGAGTTTAAGCATTTGAGCTATGCTTCAAGCTTATGTGGAAAGTGCTCGGAAGTTTGCCCGGCTAAAATTGATATTCACAAAATGCTTTTGCTTAACAGGCAGCAGTCTGTTAAAAATGGTCTTTCCACCAGCAAAGAATCATTTGGATGGAAACAATGGAAAAAGGCAATGCTTAATCGGTCGTGGATGGATTTTTTTAGCGGCAAATGGAAAAACTTTTTCTTAAAGACATTTTTTAGAAAAAGCTGGGGAAACTATCGCGAATTACCCAAAGTCGCAAAAAAATCATTCAACGCCCAATGGCGGGAGGAAAACAAGACAGACAGCTAAACAATTATATTTTTTTATTGTTAGCAGTACAATTTACGTAACCGATAAGGTTATGTATAAGGGTTAAGCAAGCGGCATTTACAACTGTATTGCCGCTTTTTTTAGTCTTTCTTTTCAGGAACACAGTTGGGCACCTTTTTCCCGTTCTTTTTTTTCATTCCAACTTGTTCATAATCTTTCCAGCATGGATCCTTTGTTTTTCGTTTTGATGTTTTTGCAGGCATAATATTTTTTATTTATTAATAATGACAATGCGACCAGAGAAAAGTTGGAAATCTTTTAAAAAGTTTTGCAACTTTAATTAATCAAATTAAAACACATGAAAACTCTCGTGCTTCTGTTGTCAATTTTTATGGCATCGCCATCCATCTACACCTTCAAGGTCCAATCTATTGACGGACAAAAACTTGACCTAAAAAAATACAAAGGAAAAAAGATATTGATTGTTAATACCGCGTCGAAGTGCGGATTTACGCCTCAATATGCTGACCTAGAAAAATTATCTGAGCAGTACAAAGACAAACTTGTAGTGATCGGCTTTCCGGCAAACAATTTTGCAGAACAGGAACCAGGAGAAAATTCTTCGATAAAAGAATTTTGCCAGAAAAATTATGGCGTCACCTTCCCATTAAGCGAAAAGGTTAGCGTGAAAGGCGATGATATTGATCCGTTGTTTAAATATCTGACATCAGCATCGAATCCTGATTTTACAGGTGAAATTAAATGGAATTTTGAAAAATTCCTTATCGACGAAAATGGCAACCTGATCCATCGCTTCCGTTCAAATGTTAAACCGCTGTCTGATGACATTACCAAATATCTATAGTCCAATCGGCTTAGGATTTAACTTGTAAATTGCTATTTTTGCGCTTATTAATTTTGATCAACTAATGAAATTTCTGAATAAAAAAATCACTCTGGCATTTTTAATCACCTTGTTATCAACTGCAGTCTCTTTTGCAAAAAATTACGTTGACAGTGATTTGAGTAACAGCGCAGGCTCGAACTCGGGTAAAGATCATTTAGGTCTTTTCGTTGCGATCTGCCTTTTCCTTGTACTCGCTATTGTGGTTGCTTTTACTTCTAAGAAAAGCAAGACTTTATAATAAATTTCAGTTAAACGGATTCTGTGTTAAGCAGGATCCGTTTAGTTACGGATCAGTTCCAAAATTTCTTCTACAAATTTCCGCTCATTTGCCAGGCGCGGAACTTTATGCTGGCCACCCAGCTTACCCCTCGACTTCATCCACTTATAAAATGTTTCGTCTGGAGCAGTATGTAGTTTTGGGCGCATTAATGCCATATCTTTATGCCGTTTAGCGTCATAATCCGAATTAATTTCCCGGAGCGTATTGTCCAGAACGTCGGTAAATAACTCCACGTTGTGAGGGTGCTTTTCAAATTCAATAATCCATTCGTGGCCGCCTGCATTCTTCCCCTCAAAATATATCGGGCAAGCTGTATAATCCCTGATAATTGCACCGGTAGCCATACAGGCTTCCTTCAGGGCTTTCTCCGCGTTATCAATGATTACTTCCTCGCCGAAAGCGTTTATAAAATGTTTTGTGCGGCCAGTAACCTGTATTCTGAAGGGCGAAAGCGACGTAAATCGGATCGTGTCGCCAATCATATATCGCCACAAGCCAGCATTTGTCGATATAACCAGGGCATAATTTTTACCGAGTTCGACTTCACTTAATTCGATTGTTGGCGGATTTTCTGTTCCAATAAACTCAGCCGGAATAAACTCATAATAGACACCATAATCCAGCATTAACAGCATCTCATCTGAATTTGCCTGATCCTGAATGCCAAAGAAGCCTTCTGAGGCATTATAGGTCTCCAGATAATACATACTATCAGATGGAATAAGCGCTTTAAATTGCTCGCGGTATGGCGAAAAACTGACGGCGCCGTGAAAATAGAATTCGAGATTCGGCCATACCTCCAGCAGATTATTTTTCCCGGTGATTTCAAGAATGCGTTTTGCCAGTACAATATTCCATGTAGGAACTCCCGAAATATTAGTAACGTTTTCATGAATGGTGCCACGCGCGATTCGTTCTATCTTCTCCTCAAAATTATCCATCAGAGTCGTCGCCTTATCCGGAATACGATAAAACTCAGCCCAAAACGGCAAATTTTCTATAAGAACCGCCGAAAGATCGCCGTAATAAATCGTTTCGTTAAACTGATTAACCTGATGGCTGCCCCCTAAAACTAAGCCTTTTCCTGTAAAAATTTTGGCGTCTGGTCGGTTGTTGCAATAAATTGAAAGCAGGTCTTTCCCACCTTTATAATGACATTCTTCGAGAGATTCGTCCGTAACCGGGATAAACTTGCTCCTGGAATTAGTCGTACCGGAAGACTTGGCGAACCACTTCACATCCGACGGCCACAGGATATTTTGTTCGCCTTTGAGCATACGTTCAATGTAGGGAAACAAGCTTTCGTACGTTTGCACAGGAACGCGTTCGCGAAATTCGCGAAAAGTATAAATCGAATCGTAATGGTGGCGCCTGCCCCATTCAGTATGCTGGGCAGTTGCAATCAGCGTTTGAAACCACTCTTCCTGAACTTCGTGTGGATACTTTACGAAAAGCTCGATCTGATGAATCCGCTTTTTCATGATCCAGTGGAAGATGGAATTTACAATTGTCATATATCAGGTTAGTTTTTTCCTTCGCAATTCAAAGTGCTGGCCGAGGTAAAACTTACGCGCCATCTCGTTATCGGCAATTTCAACAGGAGTGCCTGTCAACATAATTTTTCCTTCCGTTAACAAATATGCCCGATCGGTTATCGACAAAGTTTCCTGCACATTATGGTCTGTAATCAGAATTCCGATATTACGTAACTTCAATTTGGCGACAATAGTTTGAATTTCTTCAACCGCAATTGGATCTACTCCTGCAAAAGGCTCATCAAGCAAAATAAAATTCGGTTCGGCCGCCAACGCGCGTGCAATCTCTGTACGTCTGCGTTCACCACCAGATAATAAATCTCCACGATTTTTTCTGACCCTGCCTAAGCTGAATTCGTTGATAAGTTCTTCGAGTTTGTCTTTCTGTTCGATTTTTGATTTATTCGACATTTCCAGTACAGCGCGTATATTGTCTTCGACAGAAAGCTTACGAAAAACAGATGCCTCCTGGGCCAGGTAGCCGATTCCTTTTTGTGCACGACGATACATTGGATCGTCGGTTATCTCTTCATCTTCTAAATAGACATGGCCATCATTGGGCTTAATCAAGCCAACAATCATATAAAAGGAAGTGGTTTTACCCGCTCCGTTCGGACCCAATAAACCAACAATTTCGCCTTGTTCAACATGAAACGAAACGTCGTTTACCACGGTTCGCTGTTTATATTTTTTTACGAGATGTTCTGCTTTTAGTATCATTTAATCTAAAATGTCGTACGTTCGGATGTCCTTTATATTTAATTGAATCGAGCGTTTTTCTTTCCAAACCCGTTCTTCAATGGTATAACAAATATCAAACGGAATCCCTTTTTCAATGCTTTTTAAATGTTTGCCTAAACCAAAAGCTATGCATTCAAATATCGGTGAATCTTCCTGAGTGACATTCATTTTTAAATGATTCGTGCCTACTATTCCTGCCTGTCCGCACACAACTGATACTCCCTTACTTCTGAAAACGGGAGCCATATTGCCCGGACCAAACGGTGCAAACTGGTTCAGTATCCTAAAAAATTTTGATGAGATCTGCTTTAGCTTAATAGTCGCGTCAATTCGTATTTCCTGTATCAGTAATTCATCTGCGATCGTCTGCGAAACTACTTCCTCAAAACGCTGTATGAAAGCTGTTACGTTTTCCGGCTTCATGGTTAAGCCGGCAGCATATTTATGGCCACCAAACTGCTCCAAAAGATCGCTGCATGAACTTAAAGCTTCATAAAGATCAAATCCCATCACGGATCGGGCCGAACCCGCAACGTGCTCATTTGATTTTGTTAGTACAACGGTAGGTCTGTAGTATTTTTCAGTCAAGCGAGACGCAACGATACCAATCA
Source organism: Hufsiella arboris (assembly GCF_009834875.1). Taxonomy (GTDB): domain Bacteria; phylum Bacteroidota; class Bacteroidia; order Sphingobacteriales; family Sphingobacteriaceae; genus Hufsiella_A; species Hufsiella_A arboris. The sequence goes on from NZ_WVHT01000003.1 coordinate 442,555, forward strand.
CACCTTTGTGCCATGTTTCATGATACACGACTGTCGTTTTACGGCCAGCTGACGTATCATCTGTTGCAATCATCTCCAGAGCATGTTCAGTAATATTTAAATCATGCTCTTTTCGCTCAGTATTTTTAAGATTGATCAGGAAACCTTTGTCGCGTGCTGCCTGCTGGGTATCGGCGATAAGAAGATTCACCGCATGCTTAGCGTCATCAATTCGACCCGCTGCGTTAATCCTGGGACCGATAGCAAAAACAATATCAGTGATGGTATATGAATCTGTTTTGCCGGCCACTTCCATCAATGCCTGCAACCCATTACATGGCTCGGAATTAATTTTCTTAAGCCCATGAGCGGCCAATACCCTGTTTTCACCTGTTATCGGAACAATATCTGACGCAATGCTCACAGCCACCAAATCAAGGTAACAACTTATATCGTCAAAAGGAATGTCATTCTTTTGAGAGTAAGCCTCGATAAGTTTAAAACCGATTCCGCAACCGGACAATTCTTTAAACGGATATTCGCAATCCTTCCGTTTTGGGTCAAGAACCGCAACGGCATCAGGAATACTTTCGCCGGGTAAATGGTGATCACAGATAATAAAATCGACACCAAGGGATTTTGCGTAATCGACCTTGTCATTTGACTTTATCCCGCAGTCAAGCGCAATAATTAACGAGAAATTATTAGCCGCCGCGTAATCGATTCCAATTGTGGAAATACCGTACCCTTCTTTATAACGATCGGGAATATAGAAATTAATATTCCGAAGATATTTTCTAAAAAAACTAAATACCAGAGCAACCGAAGTTGTTCCGTCCACATCGTAATCTCCGTATATTAAAACTCGTTCACCTGTATTAATTGCTTGTTCAATTCTAACAATCGCCTTTTCCATATCTTTCATAAGAAACGGATCGTGCAGATGTGTTAATTCGGGACGAAAATATGTTTTGGCTTCCTCAAAATCTGTAATTGCACGTTGAGCCAGTAACGTTGCAAGCACTTCATCTATATGTAGCGATTCAATTAAATGTTCAACGGTTTGCTTATCGGGCACATCCTGTTCCACCCACCTTTTTTGCATATATTTGCAATGTTTAATCCGTAAATATAATATTTTGTTCAGCATTTGCCAGTCAGCAGGCCGTAAGAAGCTATGGCTCAGCCGAATGTTTTAATCATACATTTTTGTGAAAATCAGTGTACTTCCTGAAGGATCTTACTCAGTAGACAGTTCAAAAAAATTCATTCCATTTGATCCTGAAAAAGATGACCCGAAAAGCAGACCGGCCTCGCTTTTTATCCATGTAAATCCTTTCCTCGTAAAAACAGAAAAAGAACTTATTTTATTCGATTGCGGACTTGGTTTTGCGGCGGAAAATGGAAAACCGTTAATCCACGAAAACATCCGTAGAGCGGGCTACAGTCCTGAAGACGTTAGCCTGGTACTAATGTCTCATCTTCATTTTGATCACTCAGGAGGAATGGTCTTTGAGGAGCATGGACTTAAGCAAGTATCTTTTCCAAATGCAACCTATGTGGTTCAACGAGGAGAATGGGAGGCTGCCTACAGCGGCAAATCGTCATCCTATCACACCGATATATTTGATGTTTTGCAACGAAGCGGGCACATACATTTCGTAGACGGCAGTGGTGAACTAGCAAACGGAATTAATTATGAGCTAACCGGGGGTCATTGCCAATACCACCAGGCCTTTTTAATTAAAGAAAACAATGAGACGTGTTTTTATGGCGGAGACATCTTACCGGAACCGGAGCAACTGCTTAGAAAATTTGCAGCCAAATACGATTTCGATGGAAGAAAGTCAATGGAGTTAAGGGAACATTACGGAAAACTGGCCGCTGAAAACAACTGGAGCTGCCTGTACTATCATGCACGAAACAGAACCATTACTAAAGTTGCGATAGAAGAAAACGGATTTAAAATTATTTTCCCGGCATAAAAAAAGGAGCGTCGATTGATGCTCCTTTTTTATGTCTGTCGTTCTTTTCTTATTTTGTAGCCAGTAGGTTTATTGCTAACTCGAAATCGTTATCAATCGCCTTGTCGCCAATGCTTTCAAAAAAGCTTTTTGAACCATAACGAATATCATATAAAGTACGGTCAACTTTTACCCCTTTAGCTACAGCTACCACTGCGTTTCCTTCTTTTTTAACAGTTGCAGGAAAAGTAACTGGTTTAGTTATTCCTTTGATAGTTAAGTCGCCAGTAACATTTACCACGTTTGGACCTGCAGGCGCAACCTTTGTGATCACAAAACGTGAAACCGGGTTTTTAGCTGTTGAAAAGAAATCATCTGACTGCAAATGGCCGATTAATTTCTGTGCATATTCGCCTTGCAGATCCGTTGTAGTGATCGAGTTCATGTTTATATCAAACATTCCGCTTTTCAAGCTACCGCCGTTTAATACCAAAGTTCCGCCAGCCAGTTTGATAGTTCCTGTGTGCTCGCCGGTAACTTTTCTTCCGATCCACGTAACCGTTGATTTTTGTGTATCAACAGTAAATTTCTCGTCTGCGGGTTTGTTTGTAAATGCCATCAGACTTACTGAGGCCGCAAATACTAAGATTGCTAATGTCTTTTTCATTTTGTTTTTCTAATCTATGGAACAAATATAGTTGGATAAAATAGATGTTTAAACATCTATTTGAAATCTTACAATCTTATGATAGTGTCAGGCATTTCGGAAATACAAATTGAATACAGTTCCTTTACCCACTTCACTATCTATCGTAATTTTTCCATCCAAGGATTCTATTTGCGATTTTGTAATATATAAGCCCAGCCCCTTGCCATCGGTATCGTGATGAAATCGCTGATATAAGCCGAATAACTTTGCTCCGAATTTACTCAGGTCAATTCCCCTGCCATTATCCGAAAATGAAATCACAGTAAAGCCATCATCCTTGAACGACCTGATCAAAATTTTCAATTCCCCATTGGGCAGGCGATACTTAAACGCATTCGTTAAAAGATTCAGAAAGATGCTATGGAAATATTGCCTGGAGAAGTAAACGGATGGTGCATTTAAATCCCAGTCAATTCCTGCCCCCGATTCTTTTAATTGACTATCTATAGATCTCAACACACGGCTTAGTTCTTTCTCAATATTTAGAATTTCGCGTTGAACATTATGATTTGATTTGCTTGATATGATCTCGCTTAAATCGTTCAAGGTCTCATCCAGATTATCGATACTGCTACGTATATTATCAAATAGACTTTCTTTTGTTTCAGCATCTAAATCGCTCTCGTCGTAAAGTTTTACGAGGCTTTTTAAATTAGCAACCGGCGCCCTGAAATTATGCGACGTAATGAAAGCAAACGTTTCAAGTTCCGCGTTCTTTTTTAACAGCTCTTTAGTTAATTCGTTAAGCTCTGTCTCCCTGTTTTTTAAACTTGACACATCGACATGGATACCGGTGATAGTCAATGGTAAATGCTGTTCATTATAACTGGCTATTTTACTGACAGATAACACCCACTTCCACCCTTCTTTGACATCAAGCAAGCGATACGTAATAGAACCTGAGCTAGATAATCCCCGCTGTATCTCTTCTTCAGCTTTGTTAACCCTTTCCAAATCATCCGGATGAATGATTTTATGCCAATCGGCGAGGTTTCTTGGCTTAACATCCGGACCATAACCCATTTTCGCGATATGTCCCTTGTATCTGATTTGCGAAGTTTCCAGATTCCATTCCCAAAATGCCAGCCCGGCGGCATCGACAGCAAGTTCCATGCTTTGCTCAGTTGCATAACGCTGTTCGATCTCACGGATCAACTCGTCTGTGCGGAGCTTAACCTGCTTGCGCAGCTGGCTATTCCAGACAATTGCGATTATAGATGCAGCCGAGATCGCGATTATTATATAGAGAAGCAATTTGAAAATTTCCTCGCGCTGGTAAGCGGAATCATATACAAAACCGTCGAGCCGTACATTTTTGTTAACCAGATTCAATTTAACCAATGTGTTAAGCATCTCCTGCCATCTCGAGTTGTTAACATGTCCTATTTCAACCAGGTTTGGAAGTATGTGTTGATTTACCTGATCAGCTTCCTTACGCAAGTCTGCTGCAGTAATACCACGCTGTTTAATTCCGGGCAGCGTTAATATATATTCAATTATTTCCTCCCGATGAGACAAAGCGTACTGCCATCCATCCAAAGAAGCTTTAACGAATTTTTCAGCGACTTTTGGATTGTTCTGAAGCATGCTCTCTGACGTAAATATCAAGTCGCCGTAAAAGTCGATTTTATTATTTACGGGCTTAATAACGTTTAAACCGATTCCCTTCGCCAGCAGTTTCTTGCTGTCCACATCGAAAGATAAGATAGCATCACCCTCGCCGCGATTCAAACTCATGTTATTCCAGGAACTAACACTAATACCGACATTTTTTGCGGAAACGGAATCTTGAAGAAAAATTGCTTTTAGAAATAATGCCTCATCTGCCTGCGAGATTATAACTCGTTTACCGGCCATATCTTTCATTTTTTTGATTCCGCTCGACTGAAGAGCAAAAAAACGGGCAGGCGAATGTTGAAAAATCACAGACAAGACGATAACCGGCTTGCCCGAGATTCGTGCAGGAAGTATATCTGAACCTGTAATACCGAAGTCTGCGCGTGTACTGATAACCTCATCTATGGGAGACCGGCCCGAGCGCTCTTGTATAAGTGTTACCTGGAGGTCTTCTCTTTTGTAAAATCCCTTTTTTAGTGCAGCATAATATCCGGCAAATTCAAATCCGTGCTTGTTATTTAATTGAAGAACTACGGGCAGAGAAGCCGAAACAACTGTAACCGAAGAAAAAAAGATAAGCAGGAAGAAAAGCCAGATAACTCTCAAATTCAATTTTATTTCGAAATATAAACTTAAGATTTGAAGAATAAAAAAGCAATTTCGACGAAAACAAAAAAGCCCGGCGATGAACGCCGGGCTACAACTTTTTCTTGAAAGTTAATTATACAATTTCCTCTTCCATATACGCTTCCAAAGGAGGGCAGGCACAGATGAGTGTACGATCGCCGTATGTATCATTAACCCGGCCGACTGAAGGCCAAAACTTAAACTCATGCACATATGGTAACGGAAATGCTGCCTGCTCTCTTGTGTAAGGCTTATCCCAGTCGTTAGCTGTTACAAGACGGGCAGTATGAGGAGCATTTTTTAATGGATTTGAAGCTTTATCCATTTCGCCGGCTTCAATCTTACCAATTTCTTTACGGATACTGATCATCGCATCACAGAACCTGTCTAATTCATGCTTTGGCTCGGATTCTGTCGGCTCGACCATTAAAGTTCCCGCTACCGGGAACGAAACCGTTGGCGCATGAAAACCATAATCCATTAATCTTTTTGCGATATCAGCAACCTCAATACCCAAAGCCTTAAAAGAACGGCAGTCAAGTATCATTTCGTGTGCACAACGCCCTTTAGCTCCCGCATACAGAACAGGATAATGGTTCTCCAAACGTGATTTGATATAGTTAGCGTTTAGTATGGCATACTTTGTGGCGTTTGTTAATCCTTCCGCGCCCATCATCGCGATGTACGCGTGGGAGATTACAAGGATTGAGGCCGAACCCCAGGGAGCGGATGATACGGCATGAATTGACTTACCCTGGTTAATGTCTACAACACTGTGTCCCGGCAGATAAGAAACCAAATGTTTCGCTACGCCGATGGGTCCCATACCGGGTCCGCCGCCGCCATGCGGAATGCAGAACGTCTTATGGAGGTTCAAATGGCATACATCAGCACCAATCGTTGCAGGGCTGGTAAGGCCTACCTGAGCATTCATATTAGCACCGTCCATGTAAACCTGTCCACCATTTTGATGAATAATCTCGCAAACCTCGATAATAGACTCTTCGTAAACACCGTGTGTTGACGGATATGTCACCATCAGGCAGGAAAGATCATCCTTGTGCTCCTCGGCTTTTATCTTCAAATCATCAACATCGATGTTTCCTTTTTCATCACACTTAACTACTACGATTTTCATACCTGCCATAGCAGCTGAAGCCGGGTTAGTTCCATGCGCCGAAGCAGGGATTAGAGCGATATTCCGGTGTCCGTTGCCCATATCTTCGTGATAAGCACGAATAACCATTAAGCCCGCATATTCGCCTTGCGCACCTGCGTTAGGTTGTAAACTCATTGCCGCGAAACCGGTGATCTCGCTCAGCCAATCATTTAACTCACTGAATAGCTGCATATAGCCCCCGGTTTGGTCGACAGGCGCAAAAGGGTGCATCTTACTGAACTCAGGCCATGTAACAGGAATCATCTCAGTTGTCGCATTAAGCTTCATAGTACACGAGCCGAGTGCGATCATCGAATGGCATAAAGACAAATCTTTTGCTTCGAGGGACTTAATATACCGAAGCATTTCATGCTCCGAGTGATGCGTGTTAAACAAAGGGTGCGACAAATACTCGGACCTGCGAATCAACTGCTGCGGAATGGATGTAGCTATCGTTGACAATAAGCCATCAAAATCAATGTCCGCAAGTTTTTTCGCTTTCACTTTTGCAAAAACCCGGACTATTTCTTTCACCTCGTTAACAGAAGTGGTTTCGTCAAGTGAGATGGTGATAGTGTTACCAGAATAATGAAAGTTAAGTTCGTTATCAATAGCTTCCGCGTGAACCGACTTGCATAGCTCGCCAAGATCGACCTTTACAGTATCAAAATAAGCAGTATTCAATTGCTCATAGCCTAGCTTTTTCAAGGCATCTGATAACAATACCGCCAAACCATGTGTACGTTCGGCAATTGCTTTTATTCCTTTAGGGCCATGATAAACGGCATACATGCTAGCCATAATAGCCAAAAGGGCTTGAGCTGTACAAATATTAGATGTGGCTTTGTCTCTGCGGATATGCTGCTCGCGTGTTTGCAAGGCCATACGCAAGGCATAATCACCTGCGGAGTCAATCGTTACGCCAATTATGCGGCCCGGCATCGACCGTTTATATTCTTCCTTAGTTGCAAAAAAAGCTGCATGCGGCCCACCAAAGCCCATGGGCACACCAAAGCGCTGGCTATTGCCGACCACAATGTCTGCGCCCCATTCTCCCGGAGGAGTCAAAATTGACAAGCTTAGAAGATCTGCGACTACTGTTAATTTGATACCCTTTTCATGTGCGGCTGACGCAAAATCCTGATAATCATAAACGCTGCCATCGCCTGCCGGATATTGAACAATCGCACCGAACATATTTTCGCCCAGTTCCACTGTCTCGTGATTTCCGATCAGCAGTTTTATTCCGTAAGGAACAGAACGTGTTTTTAAAATATCGATAGTTTGCGGAAACAACTTTTCTGACACGAAAAAAGTATCTGCCTGCGAGTTCTTACGCAAACTGTATTGCATAAACATCGCTTCAGCAGCAGCTGTACCTTCATCAAGTAACGAAGCATTTGCAATCTCCATACCGGTTAAATCAATAACCATTGTCTGGAAATTTAACAACGCCTGTAAACGCCCTTGCGCAATTTCAGCCTGATAAGGTGTGTACTGGGTATACCATCCCGGATTTTCGAGAATATTCCGCTGTATTACGCCGGGTACAATTACATCATAATATCCCTGGCCAATGTATGACTTGAATACTTTGTTTTTTGAAGCAACCTGTTTCAGATTATTGAGATAATCGAATTCGCTTTTTGGATCCGGTAAATTCAACGAATTTTTGAGTCCGATTTTCTCGGGCAGGGTTTGAGCAATCAGTTCATCAATTGAATCAACTCCGATAACTTTAAGCATTTCTGCAGCATCTTTCCCATCAGGAGCAATGTGGCGGTCTTCAAATTTCTCTTTAAAATTGATGTTTAAGTCCATTTACAGGGATAATGATTTTAAATAATCCGCAAAGGTAAAAAAAGGCTGTTAACCAGCCAATTTAAGCGCAAACGTTTGACTTAATTTTGATGGGAAAAAAGCTAAAAATTCAGCCGTTCCAAATATTCACCGATCGTCTTTTCTAAACCAAGATACAAAGCGTCCGAAATCAATGCATGTCCGATACTAACCTCCAGCAGTCCAGGGACATTCTGAGCGAAGTATTTCAGATTATCCAGGTCAAGATCGTGCCCGGCATTTAATCCAAGCCCCAGTTTCTTTGCAGCTTTAGCGGCTTCAACGTATGGAGCGATTGCCATTTCTTTGTTGTGATGATAACCTGAAGCATACGCTTCGGTATAAAGCTCAATTCTGTCTGTTCCCGTAGTTGCTGCAGCCTCAACCATTTCAACTATCGGATCAACAAAAATGGAAACCCTGATTCCGGCATCCTGAAACTTTTCGATAATTTCTTTCAGGTATTCCTGGTGTTTAATAGTATTCCAACCATGATTGGAAGTTATCTGACCTTCGGCATCCGGAACGAGCGTAACTTGTGCAGGTTTATTATTCAAAACCAGCTCAACGAAACGCGGCTCGGTAGAGTTTCCTTCAATATTAAATTCGGTGTGAATGACTTTCTTAAGATCGTAAACATCCTGATAGCGAATATGCCGTTCGTCTGGCCGTGGATGAACAGTAATTCCCTGTGCGCCAAAACGCTCACAGTCAAGCGCTACTTTTATCAGATCGGGATTATTGCCGCCACGTGAATTGCGCAGCGTGGCTATTTTATTGATATTTACCGATAATTTTGTCATAAGGTAAAATTACAAATATTCAAATGACGGGCGATCTCAAATTTCTCAAATATGCTTTCAGAGCGTTTTTTGTTTTGTTTTTGAGTGCCCTTTCCTCAATCCTGTTTGCTCAAACACTGGTAATGAATTATAAGGTTTACTACGCACGTACCGAATCGGGCGGCCATGAACTATTAATTTTAAGAAAGTTTGAAAGCGAAGGCAAAACCACTTTCCTGGCTGTCGATCCTGTCGATCTAAGTACTATGGTGACCGAAATTCCGGAGAACCGATTACAAAAATTAAGCTGGCCGCAGGCAAAAAGCCACTTTTCTAAAACACCTTTCATAAAATCGCTTCAGCTAGCAGGGAGACAGGCGATTCCTTTACAAAATGCCGGCATCGACCACGCCATACCAAAAGAAAAAGGAATTGCATTGACCGTTGATCTCTGTCCGTCGCATAAACCGCTCGACCGGTTACTGTTCACTGATATTTTCACCGAGTTCCGGAAAATCGAAGAGCCCGCTCCTGTCGCGGTTTCTGTTTCTGGCCTGTGGATGATCAAGCACCAGGACGATCTAAACTGGTTGAAAAGCCTCGTCCAAAAAAAGGAGCTCGAAATAACATGGATCAATCATTCATACCATCATGAAGTAAACCGTTTGCCCTTATCGGAAAATTTCATGCTGGCAAGAAACACCGATTTAGACGTAGAAATTTTAGAGAACGAAAAACTGATGCTTACAAACGGGTTGGTGCTTCGGTGTTCTTTCGTTTCCCGGGACTGGTTTCCGACCAGCAGATAGTTGATAAAGTTCTTTCTTACGGTTTAATTCCTGTGGGCAGCGATGCCTGGCTGGCAAAAGGAGAGCAGGCAAAAACCGGAAGTATTGTACTGATACATGGAAACGGCAATGAAGAAATCGGAGTTCAGGATTTTATTCAGTTATTGAAAAAAGAACAAGTGGATATAAAAAATAAACAATGGCTTTTGTATGATCTGCGGCAGGGACTTGAAAGAGAGTTCAATTGAGCAATACGAACGCCCTCAGTCTAACTTCCTTCTAGTGCATTCCGATTGCTTAAATAATTTTCATTTTATATATTTAACTAATCGAAAACTAAATATATGAAATTCAAAATTACTTTTCTAATCCTGACAGCTGCAATTCTTGGCTGCGAGAAAAATGAACAAAAAGAGTTTGTCGAAGAGATTAACGGGAACTATTATATTGCTTCAATCACCTTGTCAAAGTCAGATCTAACAACTGATTCCATAACACTTACAAATGTCGGTGAATTTGTTTTTGATGGCTGCCCGATTCAAAAAAACAAATCAAAAGGTTTTTGTCCCGGCTACTATATCTTTAACGGTGAACCAAAAGTCAAGTTTGGATACAACCAAGCCGATGAATTGACACCCTATGGGTTAAGAATCCAACCTAATAATACCATCGTTATAACGGGTTTAAATTTACTAAGCGTTTACAACTTTGAACGGTCTTCTGCAAATCAAATTAAGCTGTCGACTAATCAGCTAGTCACCAATAAGCAAGCGAGAATTGCTGTAAAAATGATCCTTAGTAAGAAATAATTATTTTCCAGCGACTTTGGAACCGATAAAATAAAAGATGACCAGCCAGATCAGTCCTTTAATCAGGAAGAACATAAACCCTGCGAAACCCAGACGTTTAAACCATAATACGAGTTTTTCTTTATTGATGGCCATTTTGGTAAATATATAAATTGTGATTTAACCAAAAAACAGTCAAAAGAACTTGCTGTCGTAAAGAACGGAAATAGCCGAAACTTGTCAGGTCAATGAAAGTGAAATTTTTGTGCAATGAAACATGATCGCGTGAAAAGCTTTTTTGGTGTAAAACTGCAAAACAAACTTTTTCATTTACAAAAACTTGTAACAACGGCAAAACTGCAATTGCATATAGACTACAGCAATTCGTTTCAATATATGAACATACATACCACCCTTATTTCGGTAAGCTAATTGGCTTAATGAATATCTTGTTAGTCGGGAAATGCTTTAACTATTTTGAAAACGTATAATTCCATCACGTAAATACAAGACTAGGATTGCGGGAAAATTTACAATTTAAGCCTACGCGCCAAATTGCTTCAAATGATGATCGGAATGCTTATATACAAGATAACCCGTTTGCTCCTTCGTCATCACACCAAAAAAAGGATGAATGATCCCATTACCTGAAAAGGTTTGATACTCAGCGAGGAGTTTTATCCATTTCTCTTTTTCTTCAGCGACATCTGTATTTTCCCTTATCTTAAAAGAATGAACAGTTGGCATGTTTTTCTTCATAGGTTCATCTTTCATTATGTCTTTCAGTGCCATCTTCCCAAAAAGCTTGCCAAGGAATGACTGCTTATATTTTGTTTTATTCAGGGCCATTTCCTCCCACTGCGTGCAATGTTTCAACATTTGCGAAACATTCATTTTACCCCATTGAGCTTTACTGTTATCATTTAGCGAACTAATTCGATTTATTAATTCATCCCGTGTAGTTTTATCAAATATTGTTTTCATGACGATCAATATAATAGATAAAAATACGGCATCTGATATCTGTTAGTGAGTCGTAAAAGCGTCAATAAGCATTGTTAAATACGACAAAGTTGATCGGTAACTTATTGTTTTCCGATGATTTAGAACGCACTGTTACGTTTTAATCGATTCTGATAGCCCCGTCAATGCTGTAAGCTTGAAATGAAAGGTAAAACGTTATGAAATGCTTCTAGGGCTTCAAGGCTTTACGCGTATGCCGGGTTTACAATCGTTACTGCATAGCTGCTATTTAACTGTGAAAGATGGCCAACAAAAAAGGGACATGCATTTGCACATCCCTTTTCAAATAAATATAAATTGCTTTGTACCTCGCAATAATGGTAATCAGCAATTCGCAGATTCTTCATTCCTCATAGTCGCCCTCAGGCATTCCATTCAGAATTACAGCACTGATTAATACCGGTAATGCTCTGGTTTGAACGGACCTTCAACCGGCACACCGATATATTCAGCCTGGTGTGCATCCAAAACATCCAGTTCAACACCGATTTTCGCTAGGTGCAAACGGGCAACTTTCTCATCCAGATGCTTAGGCAAAGTGTAAACTTTGTTTTCGTATTTGCCATGATTTGTCCAAAGCTCCAATTGCGCCAACGTTTGATTGGTGAACGAGTTCGACATCACAAATGATGGGTGGCCAGTTGCACAACCAAGGTTAACCAAACGGCCTTCTGCCAGCACGATTACATCTTTACCGTCGATAGTGTATTTATCAACCTGTGGTTTGATTTCGATTTTGGTGTGACCATAGTTTTGGTTCAACCACGCCATGTCAATTTCGTTATCGAAGTGACCGATGTTACAAACGATCGCTTTATCTTTTAACGCTTTAAAGTGCTCTGCACGAACGATATCACAGTTTCCTGTCGTAGTTACAACGATGTCAGCTTCTTTAACTGCGGTAGCAAATTTCTTTACTTCGTAACCTTCCATTGCTGCCTGAAGCGCACAGATCGGGTCGATTTCAGTAACGATAACACGAACGCCTTGTGAGCTTAGCGATTCTGCCGAACCTTTACCCACATCTCCATAACCCGCAACAACAGCAACTTTACCAGCCATCATTACGTCGGTAGCGCGACGGATCGCGTCAACCAGTGACTCGCGGCAGCCATACTTGTTGTCGAATTTTGACTTGGTAACTGAATCGTTTACGTTGATAGCCGGCAAGTGTAATGTTCCGTTTTTCATGCGCTCGTATAAACGGTGAACACCGGTAGTGGTTTCTTCAGATAAACCACGGATCTCAGCGATCAGCTCAGGATATTTGTCGAATACCATGTTAGTCAAATCACCACCGTCATCCAGGATCATGTTTAACGGTTTGCGATCTTCGCCGAAATGCAAAGTTTGCTCGATGCACCAATCAAACTCTTCAGCATTCATACCTTTCCAGGCATAAACCTGGATACCTGCAGCAGCAATTGCAGCAGCAGCATGATCCTGCGTTGAAAAAATGTTGCATGACGACCAGGTTACTTCGGCACCCAGTTCAACCAGCGTTTCAATTAAAACCGCTGTCTGAATGGTCATGTGCAAACATCCTGCGACGCGTGCGCCTTTAAGAGGTTTTGATGGACCAAACTCCTCGCGCAGGGACATTAGTCCGGGCATTTCTGCTTCTGCAAGTTCAATCTCTTTGCGGCCCCATTCCGCCAGTGAAATGTCCTTCACTTTGTAAGGAACATAAGAAGTCTCTACTGATGACATAAAATTTATTTTAGATGAGCTGCAAAAGTACCGCATTGGCGGATGATTATCAAACTTTTAAGGGCGTGTAATGAATAATTGACTGGATATTGGGAAATAGATTTGCTCGTTGTTTTCAAAGCATTAACAAAAAATTGCGCTAGACAACCTTTCTTAAAATGGAGCAACTATTTAAATGATTAATTTTTATTAGAAAAGCAAGGCTTTACTCTCAATCAAAGTCAGTCCCGTGATCCGCTCATACGCCTTCAGGCATTACGCTCTTGCCGGTATCCGCTGCTCCCGAATTTAAAGTGGGAGGCCATTCGCTAGAATGTTGCAGCCTTAACGCACGATTTAACGCAGACAGCGTTTAAACACTGTCTGCGTTATCGCTATGACGCGCTTTGAAGCAATTCTTGCTTTTTTCTGCTTGATTCCATAGATAAGGCGCCGTTGTAAACTGCCCCCGGATCAACCTGTAACTGCTGCGTTTGCAGGTCACCGGTTACGTTACCAGTGCTTTTAATTTCAATGGATTGAGCTTTAACGTTTCCAATGACAGTGCCGTAAATTACGAAGTCCTTTGTATGAATGTCACCGGTTATCAAACCCTTTTCGCCAAGGATCAGGCCCTGTTCAATGGTAACGTTGCCTTGAACCGTTCCGTCTATGCGGGCAACGGCCGGAGCTTTAACCTGGCCTTCAATAGTACATCCTTCGCTGATAAGTGTGGAAATATTTTGCTCGCTTAAATCAAGCTTCTTTTTTTGAAACATATCGTGTGATTAATTCAGGCGGAGATAATTTACTGGGTTAACCAGTTTACCGTTTTTACGAACTTCATAATGAAGGTGATTTCCTGTGGAGCGCCCGGTCGATCCAACCAGGCCAATATTATCCCCCACTTTCACCTTTTCCCCTTCGGAAACATTGATTTTTGATAAATGCCCGTAAAGTGTTTCGTAATTATTCGCATGACGGATTCGGACGCAGTTACCATAACCGTTGGACCATCCCGCACTTACAACCGTTCCGTTGGCAGTGCAGGTAACTTTATCACCCTTGTTCCCGCGAAAATCTATACCCGGGTGAAATTCGGCATGGCCGCCGTTAAAAGGATCACTCCGATAACCGAAAAAGGAAGTCAGGTCACTCACTTTGGGATAACCCATCGGCGTTGAAGCGACGTCCTTTAATATTCTCGACAAATAATCGTCGTACATAGCGAACGATTGCTCTTCAGAAAGTGCAGTATCAATTTTCGGTCCGCCGATCGATTTATGAGAGAAGCCCTTTAAACCGCGCTTTGCCAGGTATGAATTGATATTTTTTAGCTTTGATTCGATGCCTTCTATATATTGCTGAGCCCGGCTCTGAGTTTCTTTAACAGTATCAGCTTTCGGAATTTGGCCCTGCAATCTATATACTTCGGCAATTAGCTTTTGACGCTCCTCGGCATTCCGTTTATTTTCTTTTTTGAGATAAATAACCGAAACAACCAACGATAAAACAACAAGAACCGCAAACACCGCATAGTGCTTTAACCGGTAAATGTGTTTAGTTTTAATGCGCAGCGATTGTGTTTGCTGCTGATTTTTATTAACAATAATGACGGTGCTTACGTCATTTTTTATTTTCCCCATTCTTTGTAAAACCCCCTTTTACGAAAACTCAAAAAAAATCGAAGTGTAAATATAATAGTGAGTTTGATATTTACAATACGAAAGTAGCTGAATAAGAATAAGTCAGCAAAATGTTATTATTACGTTATTAAAAACTTTTGAGTAGTCGATTTATTATTTTTGCGTAAAGAAAACAAAGAACATATGTATCCAGAATATTTAGTAGCTCCAATGCGCCAGGAGTTGACAAGTGTAGGTTTCCAGGAATTAAAAACCACAGAAGAAGTAGATCAGGCGATCAAATCAGAAGGAACTGTTTTTGTGGTTGTCAATTCAGTTTGTGGCTGCGCTGCTGCCAATGCTCGTCCTGCTGCTAAAATGGCTACTCAAAATGAGAAACGCCCGAATAAGCTGGTAACTGTTTTTGCCGGCATGGAAAAAGATGCGGTTGATCAGGCACGTTCGCTAATGCTACCTTATCCTCCATCATCTCCTTCAATGGCTTTATTTAAAGATGGCAAATTAGTTCATATGATCGAGCGCCATCAAATCGAGGGTCGCCCGGCACAAATGATTGCCGACAACCTGGTTAACGCGTTCGACCAATACTGCTAAACAGCGTTAAACGATATCAAAAAAGCTCTGCCCCATGGCGGGGCTTTTTTATTTTCTTGCGTACATTCACGTTTTAAAATGTCGCAAATGAATTTAAAATTTATCAAAAACACCTCTTTTGTGTGCATGATTGCCTCGGCGATTACTCTGCATGCACAACCCGAAAAGGATAGCACACTTTCAGTCTACCGCGCAACGGCCACAAAACTCAATGCGTTAGTGCATACTAAGCTTGACGTTCGCTTTGATTACGCGAAACGGTATCTATACGGCAAAGAATGGGTAACCTTAAAACCTTATGCCTACGCAACAGATTCGTTAACACTTGATGCAAAAGGGATGGATCTAAAAACGATATCATTAGTAAACGGCAGTTCGCTAAAGCCTCTCAAATACGCCTATAATGGCGATCAAATAAAGATAAAACTTGATCGTACTTATGCTCCTGCAGAGAGTTACACCGTATTTCTGGATTACACCGCCAAACCAAATGAATTAAAAGTAAAAGGCAGCTCGGCTATAAACGATGCAAAAGGCCTGTACTTTATTAATCCTGACAGCGCAATTGCAGGCAAACCTGTTCAGATATGGACTCAAGGCGAGTCAGAATCATCCTCAGCCTGGTTCCCGACAATTGATAAACCTAACCAGAAAACCACATCAGAAATCAACATTACCTATCCTGCAAAATATGTAAGTCTTTCAAATGGCAAGCTGGTTAAGCAAGTGAAAAACGCAAACGGAACGCGCACGGATACCTGGAAAATGGATCTGCCGCACTCGCCTTACCTATTCATGATGGCGGTAGGGAACTTTAAAATTTACCACGACAAATGGAAAGACAAAGAAGTTAGTTATTACCTGGAACCCGCCTTTGCACCTTATGCAAAACAAATTTTCGGACTGACTCCTGAGATGATCGGGTTCTTTTCCAAAAAGTTAGGTGTCGATTATCCGTGGAATAAATACAGCCAGGTCGTTGTACGTGATTACGTTAGTGGTGCAATGGAGAATACGACCGCCACACTACATGGCGATTTTGTTCAGCAGACGCCGCGCGAACTGGCTGACCAATATTATGGTACAGGAGAAAGTGTCATTGCACATGAGTTATTTCACCAATGGTTTGGCGATTACGTCACAACCGAAAGCTGGAGTAACTTAACTGTAAACGAATCGTTCGCGGATTTTAGCGAAACTATTTGGGCTGAATATAAATATGGAAAAGATGCAGCCGATGCTTATAACCATCGGTCGATGCTTGCATATTTACGGACGCCCGGCAATGATACCAAAGATCTTGTCCGTTTTCATTACGACGACAAGGAAGATGTTTTTGATGCTGTGACCTATCAGAAAGGTGGTCGGATTTTAATGATGCTTCGTAATTATCTCGGAGACGCTGTCTTTTTCAAGGGATTGAATATCTATCTCAAACAAAATGCTTTGAATAATGGCGAAGCACAGCAGCTTCGCCTTGCTTTAGAGCAGGCTAGCGGAAAAGACCTTAACTGGTTTTTCAACCAATGGTATTACTATCACGGCCATCCAAAATTAACCATCGATTACAATTGGGATGATGCATCAAAAAAGCAGCAGGTTACTATCAAACAAACACAGAACGGTACACCATTTATAATACCTATGGCTATCGACGTTTATTCAGGAGGCAAAATGAGCCGGCACCTGGTCACTGTAACTGATTCGGCCCAGACATTCACGTTCAGTGCATCTGCCAAACCTGATCTTGTTAATGTAGATGGCGATAAACTATTGCTCTGTGAAAAAATTGACCATAAATCTTTGGGGGATTTTGCTTACCAGTATGCACACGCACCATTGTATATGGATCGGTTGGAGGCTATCCAGGCAGCAACGAAAAAACTGTCTGCTGCAGAGTCCAAAACCATTTTACAAAGTGCGTTAAAAGACAAGTTCTATGGATTACGCGTTGAAGCAATTAAAAGTTTAAAAGACAGCAAAGATCCTGCTGTTCTAGCGTCTATAAGGACAATTGCGAGCGGAGACCCTAACTACCTTGTACAAGCTGAAGCCCTCAATGCCATCACGCCGTTAAAAGATGAAAGTGATCTTCCGCTAATTCGTAAAGCTTTAACAAGTCAGAGTTATACCGTACAAGGCTCGGCGCTTATGGCTCTGGCTTACCAAAAACCAGATGAGGCTTTACAAGCGGCGAAAGGCCTGGAAAAAAACAGCAAAAAATCCCTTACGGAGGCAGTTACTACTGTTTATGCAAAATATGGCAGCGAAGAGCAATTGCCTTTCATTGCAGAAAAATTTGAGAGCGCCGGTCCGCAGGCAAAAATCAATATGACGCCGGCGTTTATAAACATGCTTGGCAAGTCATCTGACCAGCCGATCATTAAAAAAGGCATTGATCAGCTGAAAGATCTTGGAATAAAATATAAGTCGTATGGAATTGACAAGTTCGCTGTCACCTTTCTTAACCAGTTAAAACAGCAGAAAGGAAGCGACAAAGCGATTGGCGATTATGTGGACGCTGCCATTGCGGAAATCAATAAATAATAAATAAACGATATGAAACAAAAATGGCAGCTTATCGGCTGCCATTTTTGCTTCATATTATTCTTCTATCACTTCGTTATTCAGAAAAACTTCTTCTTTCTTTTCTTCCTTAAAGTAATGCTTTTGGAATATTAGTATTAAGATCACTCCAACTGAAATAGCGGCATCGGCGATGTTAAAAACAGGCCTGAAAAACTCGAAGTCCTGGCCTCCCCAAACCGGCACCCATTGCGGAAATATTCCTTGTAAAATCGGAAAATAGAACATATCTACTACTTTTCCGTGAAACAAGCCGGCATAACCACCACCCGGAGGAAATAGCTTAGCAGGTTGAAAGAAATTACTTTCGCTAAATAACAACCCATAAAAAGTTGAATCGATAATATTTCCCAGTGCACCAGCGAAAATAAGGGCCACGTTCAAAACAAGCCCCCGATGATATTTCTTTTTCACGAGGTAGACAACACCATAACCTATTCCGCAAACGGCGGCAATACGAAACAATGTCAGGAATAACTTTCCAGCATCACCACCAAACTCCATCCCAAAGGCCATTCCATTATTTTCGGTAAAATGTATAATAAACCAGTTACCGGCTATTTTATACTCCTGCCCGAGGGACATGTTAAGTTTAATCCAAAACTTTAAAAGCTGGTCGGCCAATAAAACCAAAAATACTGCAAGCGCAGGCTTAGTATAACCTTTCATCAAGATTGCTTCAATTTAGCTTCCATGCTAAGGGTTGTATGCGGAACGGCACGTAACCTTTCTTTCGGGATCAGCTTACCTGTTTCGCGGCATACTCCGTACGTTTTGTTCTCGATACGAACCAAAGCTGCTTCCAGGTTGTCGATAAATTTACGCTGGCGTGCAGCTAACTGATTGATCTGCTCTTTTTCGAGCGTCGCAGAACCATCTTCGAGCGTCTTGTAGGTTCCGGCAGTATCGTCGGTACCGTTTACATTTGGATTACTTAGTGATTGCGTTAATGATCCAAGCTCTTCACGAGCAGTGCGCATCTTGTCAAGAATAATTTCTTTAAATTCCTGTAACTCTGCATCAGAGTACCTTGTTTTTTCGTTATTAGTCTCCATTTTAAGCTTTCGTTATAAAAATAGCAAGTTCAGAGCCATCTATCTCAACCTTGTTTCCCTGATTAAGGTTATCGTCAAGCTCAAATGAGTTTGCCAAGATTTCGGCGCAAATATATTGTAAATTATTTCTTACCGCTTCAGCAATGTAAGGATTATTGCTAGTTCTGACCGTGATTTTATCCGTCACTTCCAGCCCATTTTCTTTGCGTAAATTCTGAACCCTATTTATCACCTCCCTTGCTATTCCTTCTTGTTTTAATTCATTGGTGATGGTAACATCTAAAGCCACAGTTAGTTTGCCTAAATTTGCAACCTGCCACCCTGGAACATCCTCTGCGATGATTTCCACATCTTCCAATCCAATTGAGTAAGCGTTGTTCAATATCGCGATAGAACCTTCGGCTTCGAGGAATTGAATATTTTCCTGACTAAAGGCATTAATCGCCTCACCGACAGCTTTCATATCCTTCCCAACTTTTTTACCAAGGGTTTTAAAATTCGGTTTTATCTTTTTCTTAATGATTCCCGATGTGTCAGTTATGTAGTCAATCTGCTTGATATTCGTTTCCGAAAGTATCAGGTCTTTAATTGTTTCGACCTTCTGATGAAAAGAATTGTCGAGCACCGGAAGCAGAATTTTGTTTAATGGCTGCCGAACATTAATGCCTATCTTTTTCCGGAGCGATAAAACCAGCGAGGAGATATCCTGGGCAAGAGCCATTCGTTCTTCCAGGTTTTTATCGACCAGTTCGGTGTGATACAGCGGATAATCGGCCAGGTGCACAGATTGTGACTGGTCTTTGCCGGTGGCAGCATTCAAATCCTGGAACAACCTGTCGCTAAAGAAAGGAGCAATTGGCGACATTAATTTGGCTATCGTATCCAAACAGGTGTAAAGTGTCTGGTATGCCGAAATTTTATCTTCTGTATAATCACCTTTCCAAAAACGGCGACGGCATAATCTTACATACCAGTTGCTTAAATGCTCATCCACGAAATTCTGGATAGCACGGGCAGCTTTAGTTGGCTCGAAATCCGCATAAAAGGCATCAACCTCCTTGCTTAAGGTATTTAACAACGAGATGATCCAGCGATCAATTTCCGGGCGCTTTGCAAGCGCAATATCTGCTTCCTTATATTCAAATCCGTCGATATTCGCGTAAAGTGCGAAAAAAGCATAGGTATTATAAAGTGTTCCGAAAAATTTACGACGCACTTCATCCAGGCCTTCGATGTTAAATTTCAGGTTATCCCAAGGCGAAGCATTGCTGATCATATACCAGCGGGTGGCATCAGCGCTATACTGATCAATAGTTGAAAAAGGATCGACGGCATTACCAAGACGTTTCGACATTTTGTTGCCGTTTTTATCAAGCACCAGGCCGTTCGAAACCACATTTTTAAATGCTACACCCGGATTTCCTACGTTCGAATTAACGACTTTTATCTCGTCGCTTGTTTCGCTTAACATTACTGCGATTGCATGCAGCGTAAAAAACCAGCCACGTGTCTGATCAACTCCTTCAGCTATAAAGTCCGCAGGATAAGCGTTCTCGAATTCCTGTTTATTTTCAAAAGGAAAATGCCATTGCGCGTATGGCATGGCTCCTGAATCAAACCAAACGTCGATCAGATCCGGTTCGCGGAACATTTTTTTGCCGGTTGATGAAACCAATACTACATCATCAACATACGGGCGGTGCAGATCTTCAATCTTGAAAGAAGATTCCATAAATCCGGCATCCACCGATTTAGCTATTGCTGTATTAAGTTCTGCTATCGAACCGATACAAATTTCTTCAGAACCGTCTTCCGTGCGCCAGATTGGCAACGGTGTGCCCCAATAACGGGAACGTGATAAATTCCAGTCGACTAAATTTTCGAGCCAATTACCAAAACGGCCGGTTCCTGTAGCTTCAGGTTTCCAGTTTATGGTTTTATTAAGCTCGACCATTTTTTCTTTTACCGCGGTTGTTTTAATAAACCAGCTATCCAGCGGATAATAAAGAACCGGTTTATCAGTACGCCAGCAGTGTGGGTAACTGTGTTCGTACTTTTTAACGTCGAATGCTTTATTGTCTTCTTTTAACTTGATGGCGATAAGAACATCGGTTCCCTTAAAATCCGGCGACTGGCGTTCCTCATCACTGTAATACTCTTCCTTCACAAAACGGCCGGCGAAATCGGTTACTTCTTTAACGAACCGCCCCTGACGGTCGACAAGCGGGTATTCATTTCCTTTTTCATCAGTCACCATTACTGAAGGTACGCCGTTCTCACGGGCGGCACGAAAGTCGTCAGCGCCATAAACCGAAGCCGTATGAACGATTCCCGTTCCATCTTCTGTGGTAACGAAGTCTGCAGGAATAACACGAAACGCATTCTTTTCCAGGTTTTCATTCGTTACATAAGGCATTAACTGGAAATAACGTAGGCCAACCAGGTCGGCACCGGTAAACTCGGCAGCGATCTCCCACGGTATCAATTTATCGCCGGGCTTATAATCCTGAAACGATGCGTTTTGGGCCTCAGCTTTAAAATATTTTCCAACCAACGTTTTGGCCAACACCACACTTACCGGCAAAAAAGTGTATTGATTGAACGTGCGGATTTTCACATATTCAATTTTTTCGCCTATGGCAAGAGCACAGTTTGACGGCAATGTCCATGGAGTAGTTGTCCAGGCAAGGATTGTTGTATCTTCAGCCTCGTTTTGAAACAACTGGGAAATTAAAGGATGAACCTGATCTGGCTTGATTCGAAACTCCGCAACGATCGAGGTATCCTTAACCATCTTATAGGTCCCCGGCTGATTTAACTCATGCGAACTTAATCCCGTTCCCGCAGCTGGCGAAAATGGCTGAACAGTATAGCCCTTATAAAGCAGGCCCTTGCTGTAAAGCTGTTTCAATATCCACCAGAGTGTTTCAATATACTCGTTTTCGTAAGTCACATATGGATTTTCAAGATCGACCCAATAACCCATTTTCTCGGTTAAGTCATTCCAAACGTCCGTATATTTCATCACTTCTTTACGACACGCAGCGTTATAATCTTCAACAGATATTTTTTTTCCGATATCGTCTTTAGTGATTCCTAATGTTTTTTCTACAGCCAGCTCAATAGGAAGGCCATGTGTATCCCAGCCACCTTTACGTTTAACCTGGAAACCTTTCAAAGTTTTATAGCGGCAAAAAATGTCTTTAATGGAACGCGCCATCACATGGTGGATGCCGGGCATTCCATTTGCCGAAGGCGGGCCTTCGTAAAATGTATATGGCCTGGATGATGGGCGGTTTAATACGCTTTTTTCAAAGATTTTATTTTCCTTCCAGTACTCAAGTATGTCTTTACCTATCTGAGATAGGTTTAGTTGCTTATATTCTTTATACATCAGCGCTTTAGCTCTCCAAAATTAAGGTTGCAAATTTAGGTGTTTTGTGTTAAAAAAAGATGCATATATCCAGGTTAGCAAATCTTTTGACTTTTATGCCAGATGTAGCTTCATTACGTTTGAGGCTCAGTCCTAAGACAATCCAGCCGATACATCATTGATTGTTATGAAAACAAGAATTAAAATTTCTTAATTTGCTTTGTGGCCGAAACAGTTCATCTTTTGTTTGGTTAGAACTTAAAATCATAAAATGCTGGTACGAAATAAATATATGCGTTGGGGAATATGGTTATTGATAGCCGGAGTTCTGCTTGTTCTGCTGGGTGAATATTTAAAAACACAAGATACCTGGTACGGTGGTGCGCTAACACTAGGCGTTGTATTATTTATTGCAGGCTTTGTGCTTTTCTTTTACAGCTTGTTACGTAAGATCGATCGGCGTTCTTTGCTAAGAGAGCGCCGGGTTGAACAGCAGAAAAACGATTCAGAAGGAATTAATCCCTAATTTTTAAAACTTGATCAAAAAAATTTTAATGGGATTTGTTTACGCGGCTAAAGGGATTTCTTACGCGTTTAAAAGCCAGGTAAATTTCAAGATTGAGATTTTTATCGCTCTCGCAGCAATCATTATTTCATTCATTCTTAAGATTAGCTTTCACGAATTTTTGTGGATTATATTATCAATAGCCATTGTTTTAATTGCTGAACTGTTAAATACAGCCATTGAAATTCTCGTCGATTTTGTCTCACCCGGTTACCACGAAAAAGCCGGGCGAATAAAAGATATATCTGCAGGACTGGTACTTGTTGCCGCCATCGCGTCAGCCTGCATTGGCGCTTTCATTTTTTTGCCAAAGTTATTTTAACATGCTGCATAAAACCCGTGGCATCGTTTTCAAAACTACCGATTACTCTGAGAGCAGCGTCGTTGTGCAAATTTTTACGGAAAAATTCGGGTTGCAATCGTACCTAATAAACGGCGTAAAAAAAAGTAAAAGCAAAATCAGGTATAACATGTTGCAGCCACTTCATTTACTGGACATGGTTGTATACAACAAACCGACGGGAAATATCCAACGGGTTGCCGAACTCAAAAACGATCCCGTATTTCAAACCATTCCGTACGATATTATTAAAAGTTCACTAGCGATGTTTCTGAATGAAATGCTCTATAAAAGCGTCAAACAGCAATCAGCCGATGAACAGTTGTTTGAATACTTGTACACTTCGATTCATCTACTAGATAGAACAGAATCCGGGCTTCAAAATTTTCACCTGTATTTTTTGCTTCGGCTGACCAGGCACCTGGGCTTTTTTCCTGACCTTACTTTGGCCGGTAAGGCAAACTATTTTGACCTTAAGGACGGGGCTTTTACCGCCCATCCTTCTTCGCATAGTTTTGTATTGCAACAGCCGCACACCGGTTATTGGGCAGCGTTATTATCGCATAGCTTCGACAAGCTACACACAATAAAAATTGCCAATGCAGACCGCAGGGTTTTACTTTCAAAACTTATAGATTATTACCGCCTGCATGTAGAGAACATGGGCGAAATCAAATCTTTACAAGTTTTAGAAGAGATATTGAGTTAGTCGTGTACCAGCACGCTGTTTATTTTACTTTCGAGCTCCTGTATATCAAAAGGTTTCGGCAAAAATGTGTCAGCACCGGCTTGTTGCGCAAGTGTGTGAATATCGTTGTTGGCTGAAAAATAAACCACGGGAATTTGTTTTAAATCTGCTTCATTTTTCAAGGCTCTCGTCGCCACAATTCCGCCTGTATCCGGAATCCAGTTATCCATTAATATCACATTAGGAGCAATGTCACGAACACGCTTCACAATGTCATTACAGTTTTCGGATGTAAAAACTTCCCACCCCTGTTCAGATAGTATATAACTGCATATAGAAAGTATGTCTATATCGTCATCAAAAATAAGTATGCGGTTTGCCATTATGTCTATTTAGTTCTCAAGCTCGTTTCGTCCAAACGATTGAATTTGTATTGCCTGAGTTATTGCATTATCGCCAATTGGTATTGTAAACCAAAAAGTGGACCCTTTCCCCTCATTACTTTCTACACCGATCTTTCCGCCATGGCGTTCAACAATCTCAGCGCAAATGTATAATCCCAAACCTAACCCAGAAAATTTTTGAGAAGATTCCTGAACCCGGAAAAATCTGTCAAAAATGTATGGTAGCTTGTCGGTCGGTATTCCAATCCCGAAATCTGTAACAGCGATTTTTAAATAATTGTTTTCGGGTTTTATATTTAAAATGATTTTTTTTGAGTCGGGCGAATATTTAACGGCATTGGACAAGAAATTAATTATTACCTGCTCCAAGCGATGCTTATCGGCAGTTATATCAGCGTCAGCATCTCCTTCTATCGAAAATTCGTAATGCTCTGCCGTAACTTTGACCTGATCAAGGCAATCCATTATAACCGGTTTAAGTTTAAAATCTGACAAGTTAAGTTTCATTTTGCCGGCCTGGATCTTTGTCACGTCGAGCAAATCTTCAATTAAACCAGTAAGTTTATCAACCTGCGAGTTAGCTTTTTCGATGAAATGATTTACCTGCCTGAGATCCCCATTCTTTTTTGTTAAACGCTCAACTATCTGTAAAGAAGCCTTCATACTGGTGATCGGAGTTTTCAGCTCATGGCTTGCGATACTCATAAATTCATCCTTCTTTCTCATTAAAAGCTTGGTAGCCTGCTGAGCCATTTCCTGCTCGGTAATGTCTGTGAAACTGCCAATGTAACCCTGGAAATTAGGATCGAATACCGGGTTGCTTTGGGCAAGCACCCATCTGTAAATACCGTCCTTACGTCGAAGTCTGAACTTTGACCGATAAACGATATGCTGTTCAAACGCCCTTTTAAATTTTTCGGTTTCAATTCCACGATCATCCTGGTGATAACTTGCCCAAAAAGCCGAACCAAGGCTATCTTCAAAAGAAATACCGGTAAAATCAATCCACGGTTTGTTTACATAGGTTAAACATTGATTCTCATCAATCTTCCAGATCATAAATGGCGTTTGATCTGCAAGTTGTCTGAAACTCTCGCCAGTTATCTTCAATGCTTCGGTGATGATTTTTTGATCATGAAAATCCGTACTTGTCCCCACCCACATAGAAACCATTGTCGTCTCGTCCTTTTGCAATATAGCACGCGTAATGTGCCAGCGGTATTTTCCGTCAGCAGCAAGCAAACGGTGCTCAACTTCATAGTTTGTGCCGGTTTGTACTGCGTTTTCCCAGCTATCTAATGTTTTTTGAAGATCATCAGAGTGAATTATCGTTACCCAGCTATCACCCAAAAGCTTATCTAGATTTAAGCCCGTATATTTTAAAAAGGTATCGTTATAATAATCGACAAACCCTGTTTCTGTAGCGGTCCAGATTTTTTGTGAAATTGAATTTGCCAGGTATTGAAACCGCTTTTGCAATGATGCTTCTTTTCGCTGCATCTGCTTTTGTTCGGTGATGTCAATTATATATGTTACGTTAGCTTTTGATTCTTCATTGAGCACAGTAGCCCCGAGCATCACATCTATGCGGCTTCCGTCTTTCCGAAAATATTGCTTCTCAAACGGAGGGCAAACTCCTGTGGTTTCAAGCAACATAACAGCGTGTTCAGATGCTGGTATAAATTCTTTCGGTGTAATATTTTCCCAGTTTAGGCTGCCGTCTTCAAGCTCCTGCCGTGTATATCCCAGCATATTCAACAGCACGTCGTTACATTCAACTATTTGCCCGTTTACTTTGGTAAACGCCATACCAATGAGATTCGATTCAAACACGCGCCTGAACTGAAGCTCACTGGTATGAAGCTTCATTTCAGTTTCCTTTAGCTTGGAGATATCAAGCATTGAGCCTATCATCCTAAAAGGCGTTCCGAATTCATCATGTGAAATAAGGGCCCGGTCGAGAATAACGAGGTAATTCCCGCTAGCGGTCTGAAAACGGAACTCTTGCTCCCATTTGTTCTGCCCGTTATTTATCGTTGCGTTGAGGTTCTCTAACACTT
This sequence comes from Hufsiella arboris, assembly GCF_009834875.1. Classification (GTDB taxonomy): domain Bacteria; phylum Bacteroidota; class Bacteroidia; order Sphingobacteriales; family Sphingobacteriaceae; genus Hufsiella_A; species Hufsiella_A arboris. The sequence continues at coordinate 468,830 of NZ_WVHT01000003.1, forward strand.
TTGGTCTGTCGTCCGGGTGAATTTTGCTCCTCCAAAAAGCGAATGTCTTAATTTGATCCGTATCCTCATATCCAAAAATTGAATTGAAGCGCTGGCTCCACCAGGTGGTATTATTGGTTAGATCACGATCCCAGATAACTTCGTTGGTTGCCTGCGAAACCATTATGAAACGCTCCTGGCTTTTTACCAGCTCCTGCGTCCGATCGGTTACACGTGTTTCCAAATCCTGATTCAGTACTTTCAAGCTTTCACGTGCCGAAATCAGTTCGTTATAATTTTTCCTTAAACGCTGTTCTGCAACCCTGCGCTGCGTAACATCTGTTAGCGTTGCCACGAAACCATCCAGCATTTTAACCGCAACCAATTCAAACCATTTTCCCACACTGCCAAGGCTTATTTCACCCTGATACGGTTCATTCTTCTCTACGACTTTAACATAGTGCTCAAACAGCCCGTTAACTGTAAGTTCCGAAACGTCATTTTTTAGTTTGATATTATCGTTATCTGGTAAAAACTCCTTAGATGCTTCATTGCTGGTCACCAGCCTGAAATCGACTATTTTATTTTCGTGGTTGCGAATGCTTTCCAATACCAACACGCCACTCACGCTAGCGTTAAACACTGAATTAACGATGTTATTAAGCTGTTTTATCTGACTAACGTCGACAAAGGTGACAACAAGTCCGTCGATTGATTTATCCTGACGGACATAAGGCATAATGCGCATAATGCTTGCCTTTCCATCAGGAAGATTGATCTCACGCTCGATTTCCTTTCCTGTCTGCTGAACGTTTTTAATATCCTCGGTAAAATCTTCCGACTTAATATTATTTGAAATGTGGCTAATCGGCCGACCAATATCCGACTCGATCAGGTTTACCATTTTTACTGCTGCCGGATTAAATTTACGTATCTGCAGATCAGAATCTAGGAATATCTGGCCAATGTATGTGCTTTTAAAATAGTTGTTCAGGTCGTCGTTCAGATTGATAAGCTCGCGGATTTTAAGTTGATGTTCCGTGTTGAGCGTATGCAATTCTTCGTTCAACGATTGCAGCTCCTCATTACTTGATTGTAATTCTTCATTTGATGAAAGCAGCTCTTCATTGCTCGACTGCAACTCTTCATTAGTTGTCTCCAGGCTTTCGACGGCTAATTGCAGGTTGCTGCGTGTTTCATTGAGCTCTGATTCAAGCTCCTGGACGTATTGAGTTTGATCTGCTCCAACAGCATAATCTCCTTCTTCCAGACTTGTTTCAAACGATGGCTGCTTATTTTCACCTAAAACAACCAACGTAAGCTGGGTATCCGGGTTGACAGGCTTTACAACTACCGAGATGAAGTTGTCTTTATCAAGATTTTTAACCCTTACACTTTTTAAATATACTTTTTGCCGCTCTTTCCAGACCTTACGTATAGCAGTATTTAACGCTACAGATAATTCCGGCGGAACCATTTTAAGAATATTGAGATTCAGTTTCTGTTGTGGCAATGAAAGAAATCTGCCAAAATCGCCAAGTGATTCCTTGATCTCGTAATTCGAATCAATAAAAAAACTTACAAATCCGAAATCTTCTAAGATCGTCTGGTTAAATTCACTAGTTATCGAAGACACTACATGAGAGCTTGGACTAACCCGGGGCGGAATAATCGGCCGTTGCAAAGTTGCAGGCGCAGAAATTAATTCCCGGTTTTCATATTTAAAATTTCCTGTCTTTTTATAAATCTTCCATTTTCCATCGATCTCCTGAAATGCAGTTTTTAAATGCGAAGCCGTTTCACTTGGGCCGAGAAACAAAAACCCGCCTTTATTAAGTGAAAAATGAAATGTTGAAAGTATTTTTTGCTGCAGTATTGAATTCATGTAAATCAGCATATTGCGGCAGGTAACTAAATCATTTTTAATGAAGGGAGGATTTTTGGCTATATCATGAACTGCGAACACAATATTTTTTCTGATACCGGGAATAGCAGAGTAAGTTTTACCATTTCTAATGAAATATTTATTAAGTAAATCCTGGCTGATGTTTTTATCAATTGCTAAAGGAAACATATTTTTTGCAGCGGCGTCGATATTTGCAGGATCGAGATCCGTTGCAAATATTTTAAAAGTTATCCGGCTCCTTTTCTTTTCAAGGAACTCATTCAGCAGAATGGCGATTGAATAGGCCTCTTCCCCGGTGCTGCAAGCCGTTACCCAAATTTTAATGTATTCGTCTTTTTGCTTTTGAGCTAAAATATCCGGGAAAACGCTTTCTTCTAAAACTTTAAAAGCAGCCGGATCTCTAAAAAACTGAGTAACGTTTATAAGGAAGTCCTCACCCATTTCCTGAGCATCATTTGGCGATTGTTGAATCGATTCAATAAGTTCCTCAAGTGATTTAAATCCTTTCTGAGTAATTCGACGGCTAATTCGCCTGATGATTGTTGGTGTTTTATAGTACTGAAAATCATACCCGCTATGATCATAAATCAGTTTAAAAAGCATGTTTAAAAGAGCTTCATCAACTTTTCCGCCGTTTAAGATATGCCCCGGAGCCTCCTTTACATAATTAAAAATCTCATTGGGAATCATTTCAGGCGATAATATCAGGTCTGCTACGCCGGCGTTGATTGCGCTTAACGGCATTCCGTCAAATTTTGAAGTTGCCGGCTCCTGGACAATAACGAGGCCGCCTTGCTTTTTTATCATTTCGGCACCTATTGTACCATCGGTACCTGTACCTGATAAAATCATGGCGATCGCCCGGCTTCCTGCGTCTTTCGCCAACGACGAAAAAAATCGGTTGATCGCTGTGTTCGGCCCTTTTTTGTCTTTTTTTTCTGAGAGAATGATCCGGCCATCATGTATCACAATCAGCTTATTATTCGGGATCACATAAACACATTCACGCTGAACGGTCATCCCGTTTTCGGCTTCGAAAACCCGCATGTGTGTATGTTTAGCAATCAGCTCTACCAATAAGCTTTTATAGTCGGAAGACAAATGCTGAATAATTACAAAAGAAAAGGCGTCATGCTGTGGCATGTGATCGAAAAACTCATGAATTGCTTCCAGTCCGCCGGCGGAAGCCCCAATAGCAACTATATAATGTTTCTTTCCACGAGTGGCCTCAGCTTTAGCCATATTAATTATTAAGGTATCTTGTTGTGTATTCAAATAAAAAACTGCGAAAATCTTCTGCCGATGAAAGCTCTTCTTCTGACCAGGGAAGGGATGTTTGCTTTACAGTTTCTTTCCAAACCTGAAACGAGTTCCGCGGATGATAATTTTTCCCGTCAGGTTCAAAATTTATTGCCTGATTCGGATTACCGCCCCATTCAATATCCTGGATAACTTCTTTCCGAAATCCGATAATATAATCGCCCCGATCGGCATTTATCGGCAAAACGATAACGCCGCTCGCGACTTCGGCATAGTCCTCTGCATTCTCGTAAATGGCCGATAAATTTATTTCGCTAAAAGTTTTGTCGATATTTTTAGCTTGTAACCAATAACTGAGATTCTCCATGTCCTGGACAGATGGTGTAATACCAATGCTGTTTATTTTACCCTTAAAAGCTATACAAACTCCATCGGCACGAAGCAAATCGCCTACAGTAACTTCATTTAAAAGCAGACCCTTCACCAAATCATTTTCTGTGTAAATATTATCAATTAATCTCTCACGCGTTTGTTGCAAAGACGACAAAAATTCAAACTTCTTTTTATTTATAGCAGACGCTATCTTACCGGAAATCACCATCGATAACAGCTCAAATGACGAGCAAATTTCGTAATTCAGATATTTTGGAGTCTTGTTATGGCACGAGATCAGGCCCCATAATTTTTCATCTTTTATTATCCTGATTGAAAGAGAAGCCGCCACATCCATATTCTTAAGATATTCTACATGTACCGACGCCACGCTCCGCATATTACAGTCAGAAAGATCGAGGAATGACATGTTATGGGGATTTATAATCGGGAACAGCTTTATAGGCTGATAGTCACGGTCGGGTATAAAGCGGTAAGCATTGTTCTGGTACATCGCTCTTGCCTGCTTCGGAATATCTGATGCTGGAAACTTATGGCCAAGATAGGGGTGCATTCCTTCTTCATGCTTTTCGGCAACTACCGTTCCGTTCCAGTCCTGGTCAAACTGATACATCAAAACGCGGTCAAAACCTGAAAGATTTTTCAGTTCAGTTACGGCAATTTCGCAAACTTTTTCAACGGAATTACCAAGCTCGATTTTAGCAAAAATATACTTCAGCTGCTGGTAGAAATCTATGAACTTTCGTGGATTACTGTACCTGTTTTTTTCCACTTCAATTAGCAGGAGATCGTTTTTGCTATGTACAAGTGCGAGGTGCTCATTTCCGGCGATAGTTATTGCTATCGGAACTTTATCGCGAATGCCTTCGTTATATTTTTGCAACAGCACTTCCACCTGAGGAATAAAGCGTCCCAACTGACTGTTAATAATTTCTGCAAGTGGTTTATCAAAAAGCTCAGTGACATTTTCACTTACCTGGATAATTTTCATTTCGCTGGCTTCAACAATCAACAGATAACCATATGGTTGAATCATATTCGTTTGATTGAGCGGCAAGCGACCGCAGAAATCGGAATCGTAATTAGTTTTGTTCATCAATCCAAGCCTTAAAGCAAGCAAACGTATCTTTTGCAGCATGTAGCACCTCGCCTTGCTGTGAATCAGTTAAATCCTGATCCAACAATAATTTAAACGAGTTCCACATATGGAAAGTATTCTCTCCATAGCTATTAAAAAATGCGGTGCCGCGATTGGAGCCTAATTTGTCGACGATCATTTTGCTGATCACCTTACCGCCAAGCGTTGAACCTTCAAGTACATATAACGCGCCCAAACATTGTTCATGAGTACTTATTTCGGGCAATTTTGTGCAAACTGTAAGCTCTGTAAAGGCACCGCGCGACAACTTTGCGAGATCATCTTCCAGCAAGGCTGTTTTACGCCTGTGCGGATAATCTGGCATCCGGTGTAAATCAACACTTTTATCGGTTAAAAGTTCAATTGGTTTTAGATAACCCAGAAAATTCTTGATTATTAGGAGATAGTCTTCTTCTTCCTCTATCGCTTTAATACGTCGAACTAATGCCTTTTCGAGGGATTGATGTTCTGTTTCAGTAAACTCTTTTAATTGTGCACTAAGCATGTAAATAAACAAATGGATAAGCCGCTAAATTAAGTTTTAGCATCCATTAAAATAAATACAGTGATAATCAGAACAGTTATACCGCTACATGATTTATTTTAAAAAAAATTTTGGATAGTAGAAGTTTGCCTCTATATTTGCAGTCCCAAACGCAAGGGAGGCTTAGCTCAGCTGGTTCAGAGCATCTGCCTTACAAGCAGAGGGTCACTGGTTCGAATCCAGTAGCCTCCACAAACCCCGAAGAAATTCGGGGTTTTTTAGTAAAGGGATATTAGCTCAGCTGGTTTAGAGCACTACCTCGACAAGGTAGGGGTCACTGGTTCGAACCCGGTATGTCCCACAACCTCAGAGAAATCTGAGGTTTTTTTGTTTAATATTATCCAAGAAGGTCGTAACTTTATTTGTTTTATTAGTCACCTGCGCTGAAAACACTACTGACTTATTTTCCTATTTTCAGTTCGTCTACAAATTGTTATTTTTAAATAACCTAATTAAACAAACCATGAAAATAACTCTACTTTCTCTGGCTCTATGTACTATCCTGTTTTCTGCCTGTAAGAAAAAAAATGAAGCGCCTGCATCAGGTATCAATATTCGGATTGAGAACAAAAGCTCTTATCAGTTTGACAATGTACTAGTTTGGGCTGGCGACGTAAAAAACAATTATGGTTCAATTAAGCCGGGCCAAACCTCCGAATACAAAATCTTTAATGAAGCGTATCGCTATGCTTACGTAAAGCTGAACGTAGGTGAAAAAGAATTTATTCTTCAACCGATTGATTATGTTGGCGAAACCCCGCTAGAAGCCGGCAAGTACACCTACCAGCTAACTGTTTCAAATTATGATCAAAGCCGGTTAAATCTTTCTTATAAAAAGGATTAGCGCCATAATAATCCGATAACTCTGTTAACTTTCTGCATATTTAAGCATCCAACCGTCGAACAAATTTGTTTGTCCAGAATTCCTGTTGCATTTAATTTCATAAAACTGACAAACTTGATGAGTGATTGAAACGTTATCTTGACATTTATCACGAAGTTTTAGCTAATACTTTCTCAACTTTGAATCAATATTCGTGAATTAATAGTGTTTATTTTAAAACTTCGCTAATACGTAATAAATTCAACCCGAATACAATCCTTTTACCATAAAAAACTTCTGCTATGTCTCAACAAACAGACACGTCAATAGACCTTTTAAGCGTCAATGCAATCCGTTTCCTGTCTACCGATATGGTTCAAAAAGCAAATTCCGGCCACCCGGGCTTGCCGCTTGGTGCCGCGCCGATGGCTTATGTGCTTTGGAGCAAATTCTTAAGATTTAACGCTACTGATCCGCATTGGCCTAACCGCGACCGCTTTGTACTTTCGGCCGGGCATGGCTCGGCATTACTTTACAGCCTGTTGCATCTTTACGGCTTTGGACTAACACTGGAAGATGTAAAAAATTTCAGGCAGCTAGGCTCGAAAACTCCCGGCCACCCCGAATCGGTTTTAACACCAGGCGTCGAAGTTACTACAGGTCCGCTTGGGCAGGGATTCGGAAATGGCGTCGGCATTGCTATCGCGGAAGCCTTTTTAGCAGCAAAGTTCAATAAAGAAGGATTTGAAATTACTAGCCATTACACTTATGGTATAGTAAGCGATGGCGACCTAATGGAAGGCCTTGCTTCGGAAGCAGCATCGCTGGCAGGCCACCTAAAGCTTGGGAAGCTAATTTATTTATATGACGATAACAGCATCTCTTTAGATGGGCCGACCAGTCTGGCTTTTACAGAAGATGTAACTGCCCGATTCAACTCGTACGGATGGCACACAACAACCGTAGAGGACGGCAACGACCTGGCGGCAATTGAACAAGCCATAAGCGTAGCGCAGGCTGAGACCGAAAAACCATCGCTGATTTCTGTTAAAACGATCATCGGCTACGGTAGTCCGCAGGAAGGAACCAGTAAGGTTCATGGTAATCCACTGGGCGAGGAAAACCTGAAGAAAACCAAGGAGTTTTTTGGATGGGATCCTGACAAAACATTTTACGTACCGGCAGAAGTCAGCGAACACTTGTTAGAGCAAGGTAAAAAAGGCGTGTCTTTACAAAATGAATGGAACACACTTGTTGCGGCATATAGCAAAAGCTATCCCGAAGAAGGCGTGCAATTACAATTTGGATTTAAAGGAGAGCTTCCCGATGACTGGGATAAGGATTTTCCAACATTTGAAATTGATAAACCATTAGCAACACGCCAGGCATCGGGAATGGCGCTGGAAGCACTGAAAAAAAATATTCCATGGATAATTGGCGGCTCGGCCGACCTTGCCAGTTCTAATGAAACGCCAAAAGAAGGAGACGTAAGTTTCCAGCCTGGAAATTATCAAAATACGAATATTTGGTTCGGCGTACGGGAACATGCTATGGGTGCAGCTTTAAATGGTATGGCTTCACACGAAGGCGTAAAAGTTTACGGGGGCACATTTTTAACTTTTTCTGATTATATGCGTGGCGCCATCAGGCTTGCAGCTTTAACTGAAGCCCCTGTGACCTATATCTTCACTCATGACAGCATAGGACTTGGTGAAGATGGGCCGACACACCAACCAGTTGAACACGTTACAGCATTACGAACGATTCCAAACTTAACTGTAATTCGCCCGGCCGACGCTTACGAAACAGCCGAAGCTTGGAAAGTGGCGATAAACCGAAAAAAAGGACCAGTCGCGCTTATTCTGTCGCGACAGAAGCTGCCAATTCTTGATCAGGGCAAATATGCTCCGGCAAGTAACCTCAGTAAAGGTGCTTATGTTCTTAGCGATTCGGAAGGTACTCCTGACGTGATATTAGTTGCCACCGGCTCTGAAGTTCAGCTTGTTTTAGGGGCTCAGGAGAAATTAAAACAAGACGGAATCAAAGCCCGCGTGGTAAGCATGCCAACCTGGGAACTATTTGACAAACAAGATCAAAACTACAAAGACAGCGTTTTCCCACCACAGATTCGTAAGAGAGTGGCAGTAGAAGCGGGCGTTACAATCGGCTGGTACAAATACGTAACATCTGATGGCGTTGTAATCGGACTAGACAGGTTTGGAGATTCAGGCCCCGGAGAAGAAGTTTTTAAACATTTTGGCTTTACCATTGATAACGTTTATGAGAAGGCAAAAGCTCTTGTTAACAAGATATAATGAAAATTGGAATTGCTGCCGATCATGCCGGCTTTGAAATAAAACAAGCACTTGTCAAATTATTGCATGATGCCGGATATGATGTTAAAGATTATGGCGCTCATGAATTCAATGCTATTGACGATTATCCTGATATCGTTCTCCCGCTTGGCGAGGCGATAGCCAAGGGAGAAGTTAGTCGTGGAATAGCAGTATGTGGCAGTGGAGTTGGCGTTTCTGTAGCCGCTAACAAAATACAAGGAGTCCGTGCTGCGCTAATTACGGAAACATATTCGGCTCATCAGGGCGTTGAACACGACGATATGAATCTCATTTGCATTGGTGGCCGTGTTTTAGGTCAATCGCTTATATGGGATATCGTTCGCGCTTTTCTTGATGCAAAGTATGATGGCGGTGAACGTTTTCAGCGTCGCCTTGACAAAGTTATTGCATTAGAAAAAGCCAATTTCAATAAACCTTAAATAAAAGTGATGTAGATTTACCGGCATAATCACGCATATAAATCTAAATTTAAAACATGGAATTACACGATTTTGGCATAGTTGGCCTGGGTGTTATGGGAAGAAACCTTCTTTTAAATATGGCAGATCATCATTTTGCTGTTGCCGGCCTGGACCTCGATACCGAAAAAGTCGCATCTTTAAAGACCGAAGCATCAGAAGGACATCGCGTTCATGGTACTAATTCGGCTGAAGAATTTGCCGGCATGCTTAAAACGCCAAGAGCTATCATGTTACTCGTTCCTGCCGGAAAACCCGTTGATTCGGCTATTCATAGTCTTTTACCGTTTCTCGAAAGCGGGGATATTATTATCGATGGCGGAAATTCTCAATTTACCGATACCGACCGCCGCGTTACTGAGCTCGCTGAAAAGAACATTCATTTCTTCGGAATGGGTATCTCCGGTGGCGAAAAAGGCGCTCGATTCGGACCAAGCATGATGCCGGGCGGAAATAAAGAAGCCTATGAAAGGTTGCGTCCGATCTTCGAGGCAGTTGCTGCCAAAGTAAACGGCGAACCTTGTGTTGAATATTTAGGAAACGGATCTGCCGGCCATTATGTAAAAATGGTTCACAATGGTATCGAATATGGCATTATGCAGCTTATCTCAGAAGCTTACGATTTAATGAAACGCGGGCTTCGTTTAAGCGATGAAAAAATTCAGCAAACCTTCAGCGATTGGGATCAAAGTGAACTTAAGTCATTCCTGATAGAAATTACTGCCGAGGTGCTGAACAAGGTCGATGACGAAACCGGCAAACACCTTGTCAATCTCATCTCCGACCGTGCGCGAGCAAAAGGTACAGGTAAATGGACATCGCAAAATGCAATGGATTTACAGGTTCCGGTACCTGTAATTGATGCCGCAGTGATGATGCGTGATATATCTACCTACAAAAATGAACGTATCGAAGCTGAAAAAGCATTTCCATTTGCTATACCTACCGAATATGCAGATAACGCTGACGACATCATTGATTCGATAAAACATGCGCTGTATTTCGCTATGTTGACAACGTATGCACAGGGCCTGGCTCAATTGAAGGTAGCATCCAACACATATAATTATGACCTCCGATTGGAAGAAGTTGCCAAAATATGGCGGGGCGGATGTATCATACGAGCCGTTTGCCTGGAAGATTTCCGCAAAGCTTATTCAAGGAATCCTGATCTAGCCAACATACTTCTGGACAAGGAAATTGGAGAACAGGTCATTGCAAGAGAAAAAGCAATACGTTCAGTAGTTAAGCTGGGAGTTGATATGGGAATTCCTTTGGCCGCGCTTATGTCGTCACTGGCATATTTCGATTCATATCGCAGCGCACAACTTCCGACAAATTTAATTCAGGCGCAGCGGGATTATTTTGGTGCTCATCAATATGAGAGAACTGACCGGGAAGGAATTTTTCATACTCACTGGGACTAACCTTATTAAGCATTAGAAATTTATGAAAACCGGCAATACAGCAACTCCAGCAATCATTGTAATCTTTGGTGGCACCGGCGATCTTGCAAAAAGAAAACTTATACCTGCATTTTATCACCTGTTCCTCGAAGGATGGCTGCCAGAAAAGTTTGAAATAATCGGCCTCGGCAGAACCGAGCTTGACGACAAATCATATCGCGATCGTTTATTGGAAGGTTTGAAAGAATTTTCAAGAAGCGGAGATCCGGACAATGAGAAATGGGAAAAATTCAGCCAGTCTGTCACTTATTTCCAGTCGAACATTAACGACGCTGCTTCTTACACACAATTGGCAAAAAAAATCACTGCCCTCGATAAAGAATGGGGAAGCCGGGCAAACAGACTATTTTATCTTTCTGTGGCGCCGCAATTTATTGAAGCAGCAACAACCAATATAAACAAGGCGTCGCTCGCCGACGAACCAAAAGCGGATAGAATTATCATCGAAAAACCGTTCGGCCACAATAAAGAAACAGCGATTGCTCTGAACAAACTCCTTACCAGCACCTTCCAGGAAGAGCAGATTTACCGGATTGATCACTACCTCGGAAAAGAAACCGTTCAGAATATCCTTGCATTTCGTTTCGCTAACGCGCTTTTTGAACCCGTGTGGAACAGAAACTATATCGATTTCGTGCAAATTACCGTTGCCGAGCAGGTTGGTGTTGAGGATCGCGCAGACTATTATGACACGTCGGGTGCATTGCGGGATATGATTCAAAATCACCTTTTGCAAATATTATGCATGGTTGCCATGGAAGCGCCCGTTTCCTTTGAGGCTGAAGAGATAAGAAATCGCAAAGTAGATGTGCTGCGAGCCGTACGCAGGCTGAAGCCTGACGAAGTACATAAATATGCCGTACGAGGGCAATATGGTCCAGGGTGGCTAGAAGGCAAAAAAGTTCCTGGCTACAGACAGGAAGAGAATGTTGACCCGCAATCAAATACCGAAACATTTGCCGCAATCAAATTTTATCTTGATAACTGGCGCTGGCAAGATGTTCCATTCTACCTGCGAACAGGAAAAAGAATGCAGGAAAAAACGTCGACCATATCAATCCAATTCAGGCCCGTTCCTCATTCCACTTTCTCTGGAAGGCAGGCAGACAGCTTAATGCCTAACAGGCTGACCATTAACATACAGCCTCAAATGGATATTCGTCTGCGTTTTACAACAAAGCGGCCCGGCCTTGAAATGGATCTTAACCCAGCCGATATGATCTTTGATTACGATACTTGCTCCACTCAAACACCGGAGGCATATGAAACACTTCTGCTTGACGCCATGCAGGGTGATGCCACTTTGTTTATGCGGTCAGACCAGGTTGAAGAGGCATGGGATGTAATTACGCCTATTTTGGAAACCTGGGAATCACGACCATCGCTTGATTTTCCGAATTATGCAGCAGGCTCATGGGGACCGGAAAATTCGGAAGCTTTAATAGCGAGAGAAGGACATGTTTGGGCATTAAACGCTCACTTAATCGATTAACAGCACACTATGATCCGAATTTTTGATAACACTGAAGACTTAAGCCGCGCGGCTGCAGATTTGTTTTTACAGGCCGCGACAGAATCAATCAGCCAAAACGGACAGTTTAATGTCGCATTAACCGGTGGATCGTCTCCTGTAAAACTCTATCAATTATTGTCCCAGCCCCCATACAGCGAACAGATTCAATGGGATAAAGTGTTTGTATTCTGGGGAGATGAACGTTGGGTTCCGCTTGACGACGAACGTAGTAATGCAAAAATGGCCTATGAAACGTTGTTGAATCATTTGCCGGTCAAACCGGCAGGGGTTTTTCCAATGTGGGCCGATAAAATGCAACCGGCGGAATTCGCTGAACGCTACGAACAAACGCTTAAACTTCACCTTGGCAGTAATCCCCAGTTTGATCTGATTCTTTTAGGAATGGGTGACGACGGCCATACTGCTTCACTGTTTCCCGGAACGGATGTGTTACGTGAAGAGTCAAAATTAGTAGACGCCTATTATCTCGTTCCACAGGATATGTTTCGCGTTACATTAACTGCGCCGGTTATTAACCAGGCAAAGCATATCGCGGTTATCACTTACGGTGAAAAAAAAACGAATGCTTTGTATGAAGTTTTGGAAGGCGAGAAAAATCCGGAGAAGTACCCTTCGCAACTACTTAATCCCAGAGGCGGAGACATAACCTGGTTTGTCGACAAAGAAGCGGCTGCCAAGTTATCTTCATAGCTAAACTGCCGAAATTCATGTGAGATCGTTCAACAAGCGTTCGAATGTGAATTTCGGTTCATATCCCAATACCTCCTGTGCTTTTGCCGGCACATAAACCCGGTCGATACTGCCAGGAAATGTCCAGCCCTTCGAATTATATACTTTTTCAGCCTCCGGAAAGTATTTCAATATCACATCCCTGGGATTTTCTTTCAGAGCAGCCAGATCTTCTTTTATAAACGGCGAACCGCTTGAGATATTAAAAATCTCAAAATCGCGGAATGTATGCTCCATCCCCAGCCTCAAAGCTTCGGCGCCGTCTCGTTCATCCAATCCACGGTACAAACGATGATTAACTTTAAGATTTTCGGGTTCAGGCAAAAATCGCCCGACGCGGTATACAGAGGCTTGCAGTCCTTCCTTGTAGAAAAAGTCTTTACATAATTGTTCGGCTGTCTGCTTGGTGATATCATAAATGTCCCTTGGTTCAATTTGCAAAAATTCATCAACCCAAACCGCCCGTTCAGAATTAACCATCGAACTCCCATAGATGGAAGTAGTGCTTGTAAACAGGAATTTTTTAACGCCATTTTTAACGCAGGCGTTTAATAAATTAAGCGTTCCGAGGATATTTGTTTCAACAAAATCTATTCTGGGATAATTGAGCTCATAGTGTTTACCGTGAATTGCCGCCGTATGAATTACGACATTTACAGATTTCGTTATTCTTTCAACAGCTTCCTTATTTTGCACATCTATATCGACGTCAGTAGTTTGCGCAGGACTAATATCCGCACCTAAAACATCATATTTATGAGATCGCAGGTGATTGACAAGTGCCGAGCCCAATTGACCAGAAGATCCCGTGACTAATATTTTCATTTGCTGATTTGGAGTTGGCCGTAATTCATCATGCTGCAAATCGATTGCTTCCTTTTCTTGATTTAACGATGGTAAGTGCTAGCAGCGTTATCGCCGTTAGTAAATTTGCTATCGCAAACCAGTCGCCGAACCTTGTGTACAACGTAGCGCTTCCACCTAACGAAACATTTCCAATCAATAACGCCGTCTGTCCTTCTGAGCTATTTTTCTCATAAACAACGCGACCATAATAATCGCTGATCGTCAACCTCCCCTGCCGAGCTGTTCTAACTTCTGAAAATCCGTTTTCAACACCTCTTAATATGGCCATCCTCGAATGCAGCCAGTCGTCTTTGGTAAAATCCCAGGCTGGAACGCACAAAAAGTTCAGCTGCATAAGTCCATACTTTCTAACGTACCCACCAAAATCCATGTCCTTACATATTGCGGTGCCAGTTTGCAGCTTATTAAACTTAAACACCCCTATCGAATTTCCGGGATTAAACTGAGTTTCCAATCCCTTAATCAAATGTGCTTTGTTATAGTCTACTTCGGTTAAACCGGTATTGCTTACCACTAACGACGAATTATGAACTTTTTCTCCGGAATAATCAGCGCATCCTATTACCAGATATACATTATTTTGCATTGCCAATTCCCGGATTGAACTTACTGTGGCAGATTGGTTTTGCTTATCGATGTCAATAGCTCTCTCAGGTAACACAATTAATTTAGCTCCGCTGGCGGCTGCCTTCGCTATCAATTTTGAATACTCATTCAAAGCAGCTTTCGACTTAAGTGTATCAGGCGTATTGGAACGATTATGAAATTTTTCATCGGCAGAGATCAAGCCGACCTTAAGCTGTTGTTTGCTTTTATTCCCTGCCTGAAGCCGAATAAATCCGTAAACTAATACAGCAATTATCGTTAAAACACTGGCTACAAGCGGTTTTCTATACCTTGAAAAATGGTTACGATTTATCCACGCAATTGAAATAACTGAAGAAAACAGTGAAAGTATAAACGTAATTCCTAACACTCCGGTTAATGATACAATCTGAATAAGCGGAAGGAAATCAGCTTGCGTATAAGCAATACTTCCAGCAGTCCCATCAGGAGAAATTGCAAACATTAAAAATTCAAACCCTGTGTAAATGACTGGAAATGCTAGAACAGCAGGCCAGCCGTTGTTTTTTCGAACAATAAAGCGTGAAGCTAAAACTAGCAGACTGGAGATCAATGGGATCAGGATAGTATAAATTACAGCTGGCACCAGTGTCATTATGCTTATCAAATAAGTTAGCCAGCTAAGTCGGCCGATTAAAAAAGCAAAGAATGAAACTGTAAAGGCGACTTTTGCAGCGTCAGTATACGCGACAACTAAAACTGGAACGGGCGCAAACCATAACAAGGCGGCCAATTGCCCGTCTATGCCATTTGAGAAATACAATAACACTCCGGAAATTATAGTTGCCAATAACCGGGTAAGTCTTTTATTTAAAATCGTAGGTTTGGCTGAAGCTTCCAAATGGTTTATTATCTAAACTACCATTAATCAACAAGTTACAAAAATCAGTTACAGCTAATTTATTAAATCGGAAACTATTTTTGCTGACAGCAGAGCTAATGGAATACCGCCTCCCGGATGCACACTTCCGCCCGCGAAATAAAGTCCTTTTATTTGGGATGAAAAATTTGCATGCCGCAAAAAAGCCGCAAATAGATTATTAGAACTTGTTCCGTAAAGTGATCCCTGGTAAGATGACGTTTTTTCCTCGATCGATCGCGGGTCGAGAATCTCTTCACAGGTGATCAACGACTCAAGATTCACGTTAAGCATGCGGGAAAGCTTCGCGATAATATGCCGCCTCGAAACCGCAATCAGATCGTCCCAATCTTGTCCGCTATTTGACGGCACATTTATCATGACAAACCAATTTTCACAACCCGGAGGCGCATCATCCGGTTTAAATTTCGAGCTGATATTGACGTATATCGTGGGATCTTCATCAACGGTTTGCTCTTGCCAGATGCTGTTAAATTCCTTTTCATAATCATTACTGAAAAAAATGTTATGCAAATCTAATACAGGAAATTGCCGTGATATCCCCCAGTAAAAAATCAATGCAGAACTGCTTCTCTCCTGTTTAAGCATTTTTTCAGGCGCTATAACATTTCTCAGTAACCGCTTGTATGTGAACCATACATCCATATTTGAAACGATTATATCTGCAGGCAGGGTTTTACCACCAACAACCACTCCCGTGACTTTATCATTGCTGTATTCAATTTTTTCCACTGGCGAGGAAAAATTAAATCGAACTCCGATCTCTTCCGCCAGTTTAACGAGCGACAAGGTAATGGCATACATTCCGCCGTCCGGAAAATAAGCGCCATAATGCTGTTCCAAATGAGGAATAACATTTAAAGTTGCAGGCGCTTTGTATGGATTTGACCCATTATAAGTGGCATACCTGTTAAAAAATTGCTGTGTCCGCTTGTCATTAAAAAAGCTTTTGTTCGCCAAAGCCATGGTACGCAATGAGTCGATCTTGCCAAGTTGAAAGATCGATTTGATAGTATTCCAATTTAAGTATGTGGATAGCTTATGAAGCGATTTCTCAAGAAATACATGATTGGTTATTGAGTAGATCCGCGCACTGTTTTTTAAGAAGCGATTTACAGACTCAGTTGTATCAGAAGTTTTAGCTGCAATTTCGCCTGCTAATTTTTCCTGATCTGAAAAAGCCGAAATCATCGTTCCGTCTTCATAAAAATAATTGCAAACGACTTCCAGCTTCGTATAATTAAAATATTGCCGGGGATTTTTACCTGCTAATAAAAATAGTTCATCCACGTATTGAGGCATGGTAAAAAGGCTCGGACCAGCGTCAAACCGGTAGCCATTTATGTTTATAACAGAAAGTTTACCGCCTGGATGGTTATTAGACTCAAAAACCTGAACATCGTATCCCTTTATCCGGAGCCTGATTGCAGAAGCAATTCCGGCGACTCCGGCGCCGATAATAATTGCTTTTGGCATTTAAACTAAGCAGTTAGCATTTGCAGCACCTTCCCCTATATCGGCAGCATTTTGCAACGTCGTCGCCGCAATTTCATGTAGTGCTTCAGTAGTAAAGAAAGCCTGGTGTGCAGTAACGAGAACATTTGGAAAACTCATTAACCGAAGGATCATGTCGTCGTCGATAACACTTTCTGACAGATCCCGAAAAAAAAGCTTTTCTTCCTGCTCGTAAACGTCGATACCCAGATATCCTAAATGGCCGATTTTTAATGAGTGAATTACGTCTTTCGTGCAAATAACAGCTCCGCGGCTTGTATTTATCAGCATGGCGCCGGGTTTCATTTTTTGCAGGTTATCCTTATTTATCAGATGGCGCGTTTCATCTGTAAGCGGGCAATGGATGGAAATGATGTCCGACGAAGTCAGCACTTCGTCAATGCTGGTAAGTTTGATATATTCGGGTGCGGCATTCGTAACAGGATCATAAGCGATAACCCTACAGCCGAAACCGTTCATGATCGCAGCGAAAGCTACCCCTATTTTTCCTAACCCGATCACTCCGACAACTTTTCCGTAAAGGTTAAAACCCGTTAAACGTTCCAGCGAAAAATTCCCTTCCCGTACCCTGTTATAGGCTTTATGGGTTTTTCTATTCAACGTTAAGATCATTGCCACAGCATGCTCTGCAACAGCTTGCGGCGAGTAGGCAGGCACGCGTGCCACATGTATGCCAAGCTCCTTTGCCGCTGGCAGATCAACCTGATTAAATCCTGCACAACGCAAAAGCACTGCTTTAATTCCAACGTTAGCCAGTTCTTCCAGTGTTTCTCTGTCCAGATGATCGTTTACAAATGTGCAGACCGCATCGTGCCCCTTTGCCAAGACCGCCGTTTTTTTTGTCAATGCGCTCTCCAAAAAAGTAAGCTCATGATCGAATTCGCTTTTGATTGACTCAAATGAATCTTTGTCGTAAGATTTGGAGCTAAAAAAAATCAGTTTCATAGGCGCTGTTTTATACGAAACTACGGATTTTAAGACTGATTAGTAAGAGTTCAGGAAATTTAACCGCCTGTTATCATGAATTCACCGAAGCTTTTCATCAGGTAAGCGAACAGGGATTGATGCGCTTTCGCGGCAAGAATATCTTTGATTCAAAATCAATTGGAAATGAACTTGGAAAGCAAAAAATCGCAAAATGGCAGCGCCGCAGTAGGCTTCGCCATGTTAACTGTCGGAGGTATTTTATTAGCAAATCAAATGGGTGCTAATTTCCCGGGATGGCTTATCAGCTGGCCGATGTTATTGATAGTTTTAGGAATTGTTTCTGGTATCAAACACCGGTTTACAAAACCCGGAGCGTTTATTTTACTAATTATTGGCACAGCGTTTTTGCTGGAAAATTACTTCCTGGCAGCTCATATATCGGTTTTATGGCCAATGTTATTAATCGGCTGGGGAGTATGGGTAATCTTAAAACCTTCTAAACAGCATACTTGCTGGAGACGCAGTCAAATGAATAATAGCGTTGGCAGCTAAACGGCCTTTACGAGGATTTATATCCCACTATATATATTCAATGACAGCCGCACTGAGAACCAGCGCGGCTTTTATTTTGTTAAACTTTTTAGCGTTCGGCTATCTATCCAAAGACAAAACAAAATCCCTGTAATCCGCCGACTTTTAAGAAATTCAAAAACTCCGGTCAAAAATTTCACCGATCATTTTCCTTACTTTACCGAGTAGATGCGTAACCCGGCATGCTGTGTGTTGTTAGATGTTTTAACAACTAATACATTTGATGTAAATATTTAAATCATGAGCGAACTAACTAAAAATAAAAACAAAGGATCGGGACGTGCGATAGCGGGGTTGTTAATACTTGGTTTCGGATGCCTTCTCCTGTTAAACCAGGTAGGCGTTTATTTCCCTCACTGGATATTTGGCTGGCACACCTGGCTGATTTTATGGGGTATATTTATTGGCGTACGTAATAACTGGAAAGGCGCTGGAGCTTTTATAATGATTGGTGTAGGTGTTGTTTTTATGATCGACGACATGTTTCCCGACTTTGACACATCGGCCTTTGTATGGCCTATGATAATTATTGGATTCGGGCTTTTCATGATCTTCGGCCGCAGAAGCAAGGCTTTTAAAGATATGATGTACAATCGTAACAAAAAGTTTGATTGGGACAGACGCCAGTTCCAGGGTCCGGGATATACTGCCGAATCTTCGGAAACCTTTAGCAATACTACTGAAGATGGTCCGCAGCCAGATCAGCCTAACAATAGTGGTACATACTACGATGACTTTATTGATTCAGTATCAATTTTTGGAGGAACAAAGAAAAATGTTTATTCGAAAAGCTTCCGCGGCGGCGATATAGTAAACTTTATGGGTGGGGCCGAAATCAATTTCACACAGGCTGATATCAAAGGACGCGTAGAGCTGGATGTAACACAGATTTTCGGTGGTACAAAAATTATCGTTCCTCCACATTGGGAAGTACAATCGGAAATGGCTGCTATTTTTGGCAGCGTTGAGGATAAGCGTCATATACAACAACAGGCAACATCAGATAAAGTATTAGTTATTAAGGGAACTTCCATTTTTGGAGGAATTGATATTCGCAGTTTTTAACCGAATACTGCCCGAAAATAACTAATCATCAACCAAACTATTTTACTGATGGCAACATCTCTTTTACACAGTACCCGCCTTAAACTGATTTTTCTCGGATCATGGGTTGGCTGGTCACTGCTACAGATCGGATTATTGTGGTGGCTTGATCTCGACTGGAATACTGCTTTAATAGATTCGCTTGTCAGCAATACTTTATTAATGGCTGCCAGCGCTTTAATAAGCAATAACCTCCAATTTTACCAACCCGAAAAAGGGAGGTACGCCTATGTAGCAATTTGGTGCCTCATCTTGTCAGCGATCTACGTATTTGCCGGCCAATGGATTGTAGGTTATCTCGAGCCACAAAAAACCGCTTACCTCGATTTTTTCTATAAATCACTTCCGGTTAGGTTTAGCTTCGGATTTTTAATGATAGGCTGGGTTGCACTATTAAGCATTATCTGGTATACGAGGCAAGATCAGCGCGAGGCTGAAAAACGCAAAGCAGACGCCGAACGGTTGTCGCGCGAAGCAGAACTTTATAAATTGCGACAACAGCTGCAGCCGCACTTCCTGTTCAACAGCCTTAACTCAATTAGTGCGCTGGTGGGCCGTAAACCTGAAGAAGCCAGGACCATGGTTCATCAGCTTTCGGATTTTTTACGCGGAACCTTGCGTAAAGAAGAAAATGAATGGGTGACACTGGCCGAGGAATTACAGCATTTGCAGCTTTATCTTGATATAGAAAAAGTTCGCTTTGGTCACCGGTTAACAACGGAAATCTCGCAAGGCGAAGGCTGCGGGGATTTAAAACTTCCGGCAATGCTTTTGCAACCTTTGGTAGAAAATGCAATAAAATTCGGGCTTTACGACACCACCGGATTAGTTATCATTTCCATAAACGCATGCTGCGAGGACAATTACCTGGTGCTGACTATCCAGAATCCATATGATCCGAATACCTCAAATCCACGGCGTGGAACTGGTTTTGGGTTAAGCGGAGTAAAAAGGCGCCTTTATCTTTTATTTGCAAGGCACGACTTGCTACAAACTTCGGGAGAAACGAATATATTTACCACTTCGGTAAAAATTCCGCAGGTATGATTAAAACAATACTCATTGACGACGAACCCCTGGCCCGTGAAGTGGTCAAGGAATATCTCGAAGCATTTCCTCAGGTGCAGGTTATAGAAGAATGTGGCGACGGCTTTGAAGGCCTTAAAGCCATTCAACAACATCAACCCGACCTGATATTCCTGGATATACAAATGCCAAAGATCAACGGGTTCGAAATGTTGGAATTGATTGATCAGCCGCCCGCCGTTATTTTCACCACTGCTTTTGATGAATACGCAATCAGGGCATTCGAAGCGCATGCGGTCGACTACCTTTTAAAACCTTTTGGCAGAGACCGCTTTAATAAAGCCGTAAACAAATGGCTGGAGCAACAACATAGCGAACGTTCGAAACAAAATGCCTATGCAGTTGCGGAAGCTGTTACTCAAACCTCCGAACATGATCGCGTGGTGGTTAAAACCGGTTCCAAGATTACCATTATTCCTGTAACAGATATAGAGTTCCTGGAAGCGGATGACGATTATGTAAAGATCCACACGTCAGCCGGCTCCTATCTTAAAAATAAAACGATGAGTTATTTCGATCAATGGCTTAGCGCGAAGCAATTTGTGCGGATTCACCGATCGTTCATCGTCCACGTTGACCAGATCACCCGGCTCGATCCGTATGAAAAAGAGACTTATACAGCAATTTTGAAAAACGGAAAAAAATTGCCGGTAAGCAAAACCGGCTATGGAAAATTAAAACAGGTGTTGGGATTATAACAACCCCTTACCTGTTTATCGCTTTTATAATATCGTTAACATCATGCTGTCCACTGAAATATTCTATTAAACTTCCATTAGCAGCGTAAGCATACATGGCCGGAAATTTAGTTGGCTGAAACGTTGGAATAAATTGACGCAGACTATCTGTCAATACCGTTACGTTCTTTTGTCCATACAGCTTTTTCCCGTAGGACTCCATAAACTTAACTATCTCGGTTTTGCCGTCCATAGAAACAAGGTAAAAGTTCACGTTTTTAAAATCAGTGAAACGGTTTCCGATATCTTTCATTTCATGCTGGCAATGCTCACAACTTGTGTCGAACAAAATAATCATGCTCTTTTTCCCGCTTTTGATATCTGCACGTGTAAACGGCTTGTCATTAAGCGTTTTGAAAGAGAAATCAGGAATTGTAGGCGGCTGATATTGCTGCGATTTACTTTGGTTACATCCTACCGACATTATAAAAACCAGGCAGCAAAGGCCGGTTAGAAATTTCTTCATCATATTTTATTGTAACAACAGTTAATAAGAGTTTAAAATTAGCTAAAAGAGCTTAAAAACAAAACTTATAATAATCAGCACATATTATTGATAAGTAACAATTTGGCCAAATGTTTTAATTTAATAATCGTAATTAAGACGGCCTAAAATTGTCATATTAATATCAATTGAATTTCTTTTTGAAAAATCCATTCAATTATCACCCTGCTTTATTAACAAATTCTCAATCACACATGCCTTTTTAAAGATAATTTTATCAAAGCCGTAAAAATTATGAAAATTCGATAAATTACATACAGTTTATTTAAAAGTTTATCAAAATATACTGATATTTGTTGCGGAGAATTTAAAAAAAAATAAAATGAAAAAGTTATTAATAACCTTATCAATCGCAACAACATTAACGACAGCTGCATTTGCTGACATCAAAGTTGATGACAAAGGAAAAAACAAAGACGCTACTACAACTGCCCAATATCAATTTGCATTCGAATTTAAAAATGCAAAAGATGTTGAATGGACTGTTACACCTTCCCAGCTTCAAAAAGCTACTTTCACGTTAGACGGTGTTAGCACTGCTGCCTTTTATAATATGGATAATGAGCATGTTGCGACAACTCAATATGTAGATGCAAAAGAATTGCCTGCAAATGCAGTTTCACAAATCCAAAAATATTATAAAGGATATACTATCGGCCAGGTTGTTAAATACATTGATGCTGATCCGGTTTACTTTGTTGACTTGAAAAACGACAAAGAAGAACTACTGATTAGCGTTACTAAAGACAACAGTGTTGGTTTCTTTAAACAAATCAAATAATCCTGCGAAAAATATAGCCTTGTAAAAGCCGGAAGCAATTCCGGCTTTTGGCGTATATTGGGGGTGATGAAACGCTTTTTAACGCTCATTTTTTTCTCGCTAAATGCATACGCTACTGTTTATGGACAATCAAATGGTTCGTTGCTATGGCAAATCAGTGGCAATAAGCTCACCAAAGCTTCTTACCTGTTTGGCACTTATCATTTAATTGGGAAAGATTTTATAGACACTCTTCCCGGTGTGATGAACAGTTTTAATAAATGTGAGATGGTGGCAGGCGAGATAATAACAGAAGATCAGATTCTGATGGCTCAGAAGATGATGCCTTATATAATGGCAAACGATTCCACTCTCGACAAAGTTCTCAATCCGATGGAATACCGTAAACTTGACCACTATATTCACGATAAAACCGGCGCGGCTGCAAGCGCGTACAACTTTTTCAAACCTGCTATGGTGCAGTACACGTTGCTTGTTATGAGCTCACCCAAAACAATTTCTGACACTAACCCACCGCTTGATATCTACTTCCAGGATCACGCCAGGCAACAAAATAAAACTACTGTTGGATTCGAAACACTGGACGAGCAGGCCAAACTGCTTTTCAATTCACCGATAACAAAGCAAAAGGACGACTTGATGAGGTATATAGCCGATTCTGCTAAAAACGACTCGGCAGCAACGCAATTATTTAAAAGTTACCAGCAGCAGGATATACCGAAATTGGAAAAATTATTGGCTGATGAAGATGATATGTCGCCCGAGGACAGGACAAAACTTCTCTCCGCCCGGAATAAAAAGTGGATGCCCAAGATCTTGAATCTATTAAATAACCATTCTGTATTTATCGCAGTTGGCGCAGGTCACCTATTTGGAACTGATGGCTTAATCGAACTCTTACAACAAAAAGGTTATCGCGTGACGCCGGTGAACACGAAATAATTAATTCGTGTCTTCTACAATTTTTTCGGAAACTGACGACTTTTTTCTCCGGAAACTAATACGACGAACATTAGTTGGAATTTCATCGCCCAGCAACTTGCCCCAGGGCTTTAATTCATCAATCCTGTCGAACACAATTTTAATTATCGCAACAAAGGGTATCGACAAAAACATTCCGGCAACGCCCCATAACGCACCGCCTAACAGCACCACGATAATTGAAAAAAGTGCATTTATCTGAACTTTAGATGAGACAATACGCGGCACAAGTATATTGTTATCTATAAATTGAATAACCGCGTAGGCAGCAATGATTCCGAGTTGAGTCGAAAACCCATCCTTCGTTACCGTCGCCATAAGGACAGGTAATGCTATCGCAATTATTCCCCCGATATAAGGCAACATATTAAGCAAAGCGCCCAGCACTCCTAATAATATGGCGTACTTTACATCAAGTATTAGCAAAGCAGTTGAATTCAAAATAGCCACGCACGCAGCCTCAAGCAACAATCCAACCATATAGCTTTGAATCGCCAGCTTGGTTTGATTCAACACTTCCTGGACCTTCTTTGAATGCTCATCAGCAAACACATCATACAAAAAATTGAGCATTAATGGTTTATAGAGAAGCAATAGAAATATGTAAACCGGAACAAGAAGTATCAGTCCCAATGTGCCGAAGGCTGATCCCAAAGCTGTACCGACCAAGGCCTTACTGCCGTCAATTCCATCATTAACCATTTTTAGCTGCTTGTTTATTGCGATGCCAAATTCCTGTTGCACCCAATGTTGCAGCTGACCTTGCAGCGTATGAAATTTCTCCTTTAATACCGGGTATGTTTCGCTAAAATTTGCAATCTGAGAGGAAAGAAAGTAAAGAATTCCGCCTAACACAAGTACTCCTAATAACATAGAGAGTATGATAGAAACGACAGTCGGAAGCCTGTTCTTTTTTAACTTATTGACCAACGGATTGAGCAATATGGCAATGATCAATGCGAACGCAAGTGGAGAAAAAATATCTTTCAGATTTAGCAACGCATAAGCCAGAAGTGTTAAACCGAATAACACTACGGTGCTTTTAACAAAAAAAGGGTATTGTTTTACTGCCATATGAGCACAAAACCCTGTAAAAATCAAATAGTTTTATCCGGCTCAAATAAAAAAGGCCGGCAAGCCGGCCTTCAAAATTTAGTTTACTTTTTTAATTACGCATGCTGATCGGCATGAACGCCTTCTGCAAATTCTTCGACTATTTTTTGATTAAATGCAGGCAGATCTTCCGGACTGCGACTTGTGACAAATCCGTTATCGACAACCACTTCCTGGTCGACCCAGTTTGCGCCGGCGTTTATTAAATCCTGCTTAATAGACGGGTAAGATGTTAGCTTGCGGCCGTCTATCACACCGGCATTAATTAAAAGCTGCGGCCCGTGGCAGATTGCTGCAACCGGTTTACCTGCTTCAAAAAAAGCTTTCACAAAACTGATCGCCTCTTCATTTAAGCGCAGTTTATCCGGATTGATAACGCCTCCCGGCAATAGTAACCCATCGTAATCATTCGCGTTAGCTTCAGACAAATTTTTATCAACCGGAACTTCGATTGACCAGTCTGTTTTATTCCATGCTTTAATTTTATCTTGCTGAGGCGATACCACATGAACTGTTGCGCCAGCTTCTTCCAACGCTTTTTTAGGACTCGTTAATTCAACCTCTTCAAATCCATTTTCCGAAAGAATTGCGATCTTTCTATTACTTAAGTTTGCCATAGTTATAGATATTTATTTTAATACACTATTAATTACAGCTCCGTTTTTCGATTGTTTAGCCATATTATTTTTTTTACAATCGGCTTCAACTTTTCGAATTTGCCGAAAAGCGCCGAAATCATATATTTGATGGTAACTTATCCGGAATTATTTTGAAAAAACGCATAGCTATTCTTGCCTCTGGTTCAGGGTCAAATGCCCAGAAGATTATGGAATATTTCAAAAAGCATCCGGATGCCGAAGTAGCCATCGTGCTAACAAACAACCCGGATGCTTATGTACTGCAACGGGCCGATAACTTTGAAATACCTTCCCACATTTTTGACAGAGACGAATTTTACGACTCGGACCGTGTAGTAAATCTTCTCAAAAATTTACAGATCGATATCATTGTGCTTGCAGGATTTTTGTGGTTGGTTCCGGAAAACTTGCTAAAAACATTCCCTAATAAGATCATCAACATCCACCCCGCTTTGCTGCCGAAATATGGCGGAAAGGGCATGTACGGCGACCGGGTTCACAAATCGGTGCTTGCGAACAATGAAGAGGAATCGGGTATTACCATTCATTTTGTGAATGAACATTTCGACGAAGGCGAAATTATACACCAGGCACGTTTCCGTATTGACAAAAACGACGACCTCGAAATGATCAAGTTCAAGGGACAGCAGCTTGAGCATCTGCATTATCCAAAAGTTGTAGAAGGATTGCTAAAGAAGATGAAGTCGTTATAAATGCCAGGCCTGGCAAGCGGGGCAATTAAATAAAAATTGGTTTTAGTTTAGTCAGCTCTTTTTTAAAATTCTTTTTCCATCTTATATATTTTGGCAACGCTTTACCTGCCTCGTAATCATTCAAAATATTAAGCAACCGTTTCCGGCTATAAGTTGACAGAGTAAATGAAAATGCGGCTAATGTCAGCACTGAACCTAACACAACCGGCGCTGCAAGCATTTGTGTTTCAAGCTGTGAACCGCCAGGATCGCCGCCGCCTGATGTTGAAATTGCTACAGATCCTGCAACCGCCATTGCTGAAGAAGTAATTACACCAATTTCGGCGCCTTTTCGATAATTAAAAAACATGTTAATTACTGCTTTACTTGAATCATCTTTGCCGTAAAGACTCAAGAAATAAGCTCTGTTCTGAGCACTTTTGGAATAACTACCGGACTTTTGAGGTAAAGATTGAGCTTGAATTTTAAACGTTATTATCAGACTTAAAAGTGCGAGATGTTTAGGTTTCATTTTTGAATTTAAAAATAAATCCAAACTCCTTATAAAATCAGCCTTGACGGGCTGTTTAAAATTGTTGACGAGCTATAAAATACCCTCCCAAATTTCTATCTTTGCGGCTTGAAATAAACACCCGCATGAGTCATCCCGTAAAGATAAAAAACGCCTTAATTTCAGTCTATTACAAAGACAATCTCGAACCGCTGATCCAGGAACTTCATAAACTAGGAGTAACTTTTTATTCAACCGGCGGAACTGAAACGTTTATCCGCAATTTAGGATGCAATGTGATTCCGGTAGAAGACCTGACTGGTTACCCGTCAATTTTAGGCGGAAGAGTAAAAACTTTACACCCGAAAGTATTTGGAGGTATTTTATCACGTCGTGAGCTCAAAGAAGATAAAGCACAAACGGAGCAATATGAAATTCCTGAAATTGACCTTGTCATCGTTGATCTTTATCCTTTCGAAGAAACGGTAAAATCGGGCGCTGCCGAAACAGATATCATCGAAAAAATTGACATAGGCGGCATATCGCTGATACGCGCTGCAGCAAAGAACTTCAAAGATGTAGTGATCGTCGCCTCACAAAAAGAATACTCGAACCTTCTGTCGATCCTTCATGAAAACGAAGGATATACCACGCTCGCACAACGGAAAGAATTTGCGAAACGTGCTTTCAATATTTCCTCACACTATGACACTGCCATCTTTAATTATTTCAATACTGATGAATCTTTCCCGGCATTTAAATACAGCGAACAACAGGTAAAAACACTTCGCTATGGAGAGAATCCGCATCAAAAAGGCGTTTTTTACGGCGATCTGGACTCGATGTTTGCTCAACTTAACGGTAAAGAGTTGTCCTACAACAACCTTGTGGATGTTGACGCTGCGGTTGCCCTTATCGACGAATTTACAGAACCAACCTTCGCGATTTTAAAACACACCAACGCTTGCGGCGTAGCAACCAGAAGCAATCTTTTTGAAAGCTGGAAGTCGGCATTAGCTTGTGATCCTGTTTCAGCTTTCGGCGGTGTTATTATCTGCAACGGAGAAGTTGACGAAAAAACTGCAGCAGAAATCAATAAGCTTTTCTTCGAGGTACTAATCGCACCTTCTTATAGCAAGGAAGCGCTGGCCATTCTTACTGAAAAGAAAAATCGTATTATCCTGATAAGGCAACACGTAAATCTTCCAAAAAAGCAATTTAAAACGTTGTTAAACGGGGTGATCGAGCAGGACAAGGATCATACCATTGAAGGACCGGAAAAAATGACGCCGGTTACTGACCGCAAGCCGACTGAACAGGAACTAAAAGATCTTCATTTTGCTAACAAGCTTGTGAAGCACACCAAGTCGAACACCATTGTACTTGCGAAAAACGGGCAGCTGCTGGCAAGCGGCGTTGGTCAGACCTCGCGCGTAGATGCCTTGAAACAAGCAATAATTAAGGCGAAAGAATTCGGATTTGATCTTCACGGCGCGGTTATGGCGTCGGATGCTTTTTTTCCGTTTCCGGACTGCGTAGAAATAGCTGCACAGGCAGGAATCTCAATAGTTTTACAACCGGGCGGATCAATTAAAGATCAGCTTTCTATCGATAAGGCCAATGAAAAGGCTATTGGCATGGTGATGACCGGTGTACGACACTTTAAGCACTAAAACTAAATCACCGGAATGTTTGCAAAAGTCCGGTGATTTTGTACCTTTTACAAAGTTTTTTTACGACAATAGTATTCGAAAAAAGACGTTAACTTTGCGTACTTTTTTAAAATCATAATCTCTTTTTAATGGGTTTATTTAACTGGTTTACACAAGAAATTGCCATCGACCTGGGTACTGCGAATACCCTCATCATACATAACGATAAAGTAGTAGTTGACGAACCGTCTATAGTGGCTTTTGACCGCACTACAAACAAAGTAATTGCCATCGGTCGGCAAGCGATGCAGATGGAAGGAAAAACCCATGAAAACATTCGTACTGTAAGGCCGTTGAAAGACGGGGTTATTGCCGATTTCAACGCCGCCGAGCATATGATCCGTGGAATGATCAAAATGATCAATAATGGCAAAGGATGGTTTTTTCCTTCGCTAAGAATGGTGATCTGTATTCCCTCAGGTATTACAGAAGTTGAAAAACGTGCCGTTCGCGACTCGGCCGAGATCGCTGGCGCTAAAGAAGTTTACCTGATCCACGAACCAATGGCTGCCGCCGTAGGTATCGGCATCGATGTGGAAGAACCAATGGGTAATATGATCATAGATATCGGTGGCGGAACGACAGAAATTGCCGTTATCGCCTTATCAGGAATCGTTTGTGATCAATCCATTCGCGTTGCAGGAGATAATTTTGACAGTGATATCGTTCAGTATATCCGCCGCCAGCATAATATTATGATTGGTGACCGTACTGCTGAAAAAATCAAAATAGAGGTTGGTGCAGCCCTGCCGGAACTTAGTGATCCACCTGCAGACTTTGCCGTTCAGGGACGAG
The DNA here is from genome assembly GCF_009834875.1 of Hufsiella arboris. Classification (GTDB taxonomy): domain Bacteria; phylum Bacteroidota; class Bacteroidia; order Sphingobacteriales; family Sphingobacteriaceae; genus Hufsiella_A; species Hufsiella_A arboris. The sequence continues at coordinate 497,476 of NZ_WVHT01000003.1, forward strand.
ATTTAATGACTGGTGTTCCGAAACAAATCACCGTATCATACACAGAGATCGCCCACTGCCTGGACAAATCAATTTCTAAAATCGAGGAAGCTATTTTGAAAGCTCTTGAGATCACTCCTCCCGAACTTTCGGCGGATATTTACCAGACTGGAATTTACCTGACTGGCGGTGGCGCCTTGCTTCGCGGCCTTGACAAACGTGTCGCAGCTAAAACTAAGCTACCAGTTCACGTGGCTGAAGATCCGCTTCGCGCCGTTGTTCGCGGAACCGGAATCGCGCTGAAAAATATTGGCAATTACAAATTTTTAATGCAATAAAAAGTAATGAGTGTTGCGAATTGCGTATTGAGATCGCATTCGCAATACGCAATACTTACTACTCAATACTAAAAACATGCGTAACCTCTGGATCTTTCTCAGCAAGTACAACGCATTTTTTCTTTTCATTATCTTTTTTGTCATCTCTTTCGTCCTGCTGGTTAGAAATAACTCGTATCAGCACGCAACGGCGTTCAACTCATCCAATCAAATTATTGGCACCGCATTCAGCCAGGTCAACGATCTGAAAAGTTACCTGAGCCTGAAACAAACCAATGAAAGTTTAGCCAAAGAGAACGCACAGCTCCGCGCTCAATTGAAAAATTCGCTTTACGCTGACACTGTTGAATCAAATAAAGTAAATGATACAGTTGCACATCAGCAGTATAGCTATATTGTTGCCCGCGTAGTAAACAATTCCATTCATCAAAAGAATAATTATATAACGATCAACAGGGGTAAAAAACAAGGAATTACCAAAGATATGGGTGTAATTTGCCCGACCGGCATCGTGGGAATTGTTCAGGATGTTTCAGATAATTTTGCAACTATTCGAACCTTGCTGCATTCCGAATCACGTATCAGCGCAAGCATAGCAGGCTCAAACGCTTTTGGATCGTTAGTTTGGGGCGAAGGAAATTATCGACCGGATTATTCGATTTTAGAAGATGTTCCAAATCATATTATAGTAAAGCGCGGACAAAAAGTCGTTACTTCCGGATTTTCGTTATTTCCTAAAAATCTGCCGATAGGTACTATTACAAAAACCGACAAGCAAGGCGGCAACAACTTCCTCGATATAGAAGTGAAATTAAGCACCGACTTTTCGACACTCGAATATGTGTATGTTGTAAACAATTTAATGACCCAGGAACAGAAAACGCTCGAAACTAATAGTACAAAAAATGAGTAGAGTTATAATTATCACACTTTTACGGTTTTTTCTGCTGTTGTTTATCCAGGTGTTTCTTCTAAAAAACTTTGGCTATTATAACCTGGCGACGCCGTTTTTATACATCTTATTTATCCTGCTACTGCCGTTCAATACTCCAAACTGGCTGTTGTTTGTTCTTGCATTTCTAACCGGTTTAACTGTCGATGCCTTTTATGATACATTGGGAGTAAACGCCGCGGCTTGCACAGTACTTGCCCTGGTACGCGTCCTTTTTATCAGCGTTACAGTACAACGGGACGGATTTGACAATGAACCTGAACCCAGCCTGGGAATAATGGGTTTCAGATGGTTTTTCTTTTATGCGGTCATCTTAACGCTTGTTCACCATACTACCTTGTTCTTCCTGGAAACATTTCATTTTGATGAAATACAATACACGCTCATGCGGATCGTTTTGAGCAGTGTGCCTACCATCTTATTGATGTTGGTTTACGAGTACATTTTTTACAGGAAGAAAGAGCGCTAATGAATAGTTTTTTTGCCCGTCGGTTTGTCATTCAGGCGATATTTATTGTTATGGCGCTGGTTCTGCTGGCCAAGCTTTTCTACATCCAGGTGTTGGATGAAAAATATTACCTGTCGGCGGAAAATAACGTTTTACGTAAATTAGTTATTTATCCTGCACGCGGTCCGATACTGGACCGTAATGGAAAAGTACTCGTACAGAACGAGCCGGTGTACGACATCATGGTAATTCCACGCGAAGTGAAACCCTTTGATACATTGGAATTTTGCCGGCTTATCGGAATTGATAAACCAGGATTTGACAAGCGCTTTCAAAAAGCAAAAAAATATTCACCGTTTCGGGCATCTATTTTCGAGAAACAATTATCGGCACAGCTTTACCAGGTTTTCCAGGAGCGTTTGTTTGATTTCCCCGGTTTTTTTGTAACCAAACGAACCGTGCGGAGCTATCCCGATTCGACAGCAGCGCAATTCCTTGGCTATATTGGCGAGGTTAACGATGCCGCCATTGAAAAATCAGGCGGCTACTACCGTCCTGGTGATTACATTGGTATATCTGGAGTGGAAAAAGCCTACGAGCCAACGCTACGGGGACAGCGAGGCGTTCAAAACTTAATGGTTGACGCGTTTAACAGGCCAAAAGGGCATTTTGCCGATGGCAGGTATGATACGCTTGCGGTTGCCGGCGAGAAGCTGATCTCTTCCTTAGACCTTCGCATTCAACAGCTTGGCGAGCGTTTAATGAAAAACAAAGTAGGCAGCATCGTAGCCATTGAGCCATCAACCGGCGAAATCCTGGCATTTGTGAGCAGCCCGACTTATGATCCGAACTTACTGGTTGGACGCGAACGGGGAAACAACGTGGCCAAACTTTATAAAGATCCATACAACCCGTTTCTTATCCGCCCTATACAGGCGAGGTATTCACCAGGCTCGTCATTTAAACCTGTTGATGGTTTGATCGCGTTACAGGAAGGATTGATTGCACCTTCAACCACATTTTTCTGTCCGCATTTTTACCAGGCCGGAAATCACCGGGTCAGTTGTGAACACTATGACGGAGTAACCGACCTGAGGAAAGGTATTGCCATGTCCTGCAACACTTATTTCTGTAATGTTTTTGAAAAACTAATCAACAGGGCCGGCCCAAGGCAAACAATAAATTCATTCGTTAGTTGGCGTGAAAATGTTCTGAAATTTGGACTCGGAAAAAAACTGGAGGTAGATCTTCCGGGCGAAAGCCGTGGCAACGTTCCAACACCCGAACATTATGATAAGATATTTGGGAAGAACAGATGGAGAAGCAGTTCAATTATCTCTTTAGCAATTGGCCAGGCTGAGTTACTTGCTACTCCCCTTCAGCTGGCTAATATAGAATGTATCATCGCCAACCATGGCTATTACTATACGCCGCACTTAATAAAAGCAGTAGGCGAAAAGCAGATTGTAAAAAAGGAGTTTAAGGAAAGACACAGCGTAGAGGTAAACGCGCAGTATTTTGAGCCAATCATCGACGGAATGCAACAAGTTGTGGAAAGTGGAACAGCCGCTGGCGCACGAATTCCCGGAATTGTCATGTGCGGTAAAACCGGAACTGTTCAAAATAATCACGGTAAGAACCACTCGGTTTTTGTAGCGTTTGCACCGCGTGAAAATCCAAAAATTGCTATTGCTGTAGTGGTAGAAAATGCTGGTTATGGCTCTTCATGGGCAGCTCCGATAGCAAGTTACATGGTTGAAAAGTACTTAACAGATTCGATAAGCAGGCCAAAAGATCAGATAGAATACATCGCAGAAAAAAACCTGTTGCCAGAATTGAAAAGCAAAGCACCCGCAGTTAAACCGAAAACAAAAGCAGATTCTTCGAAACGCGATACTTCGTCAATCAAACAGGTTAAAACCAACCAGTTAAAATCAGCCAGATAGCATGAATAACCAGCGAAACTTATTTTTTAATGTGGATTGGGTAACTATACTTATTTACCTGACGTTATGCATTATCGGCTGGTTCAACATTCATGCAGCGGTATTGGATCCGATACATCCCGGAATCATGGATCTATCCACGAACTACGGCAAACAGCTGCTTTATATTTTGTCTGCACTTGTTCTCGGTTTTTTTATCCTGATAATTGATAGCAAGTTTTATAATAGCTTTTCGCCAATTTTTTACGGACTTACTATTCTTCTGCTTGTTGTTGTACTTGTGGTAGGCCGCAATGTCGGCGGTAACCAGGCCTGGATACCGCTGGGTTCGTTTCGCCTGCAGCCATCCGAGTTTGCTAAGTTTTCAACCTGCTTGCTGCTTGCGCGTTATTTAAGTTCTACAACAACCAAAGTACAGGATTTCAAAACTATTTTGAGTTGCGCGGCTATTATTATCTTGCCGGTGGTTTTAATTATGATGCAGCCGGATACCGGCTCGGCACTGGTATTTACCTCGCTCATTTTTGTCCTTTACAGGGAAGGACTGTCAGGTTATTTTTTGCTTATCGAAGGTCTGTCGATCGTTTTATTCGTATTAACGCTTCTCTATAATAAGTTTTACGTGCTTGCCGGCGTGGTAGTTTTTGCGGCCATCCTTATCTATTTTCTAAAAAGGAATCGAAGTGCAATTCAGACAGTTATCATCGGCGTCATTTATTCGCTTTGTTTTATCTTCTCGGTAGATTTCGCCTATAACAACATACTTAAATCGCACCAAAAAACCCGTATCGATGTCATCCTCGGTAAAGTTGACGATCCGCGCGGACAAGGTTACAATCTAAATCAATCGAAGATCGCTATAGGCTCAGGCCGGCTTTGGGGCAAAGGGTATCTTCAGGGAACCCAAACCAAATATGATTTCGTACCAGAGCAAAGCACCGACTTCATTTTTTGCACGGTCGGTGAGGAATGGGGTTTTGCAGGCAGCTTTGTATTGATCGGTTTATACCTTTTCTTGCTTTTACGCATTATTTTTCTGGCGGAAAGGCAGCGATCGACGTTTAGCCGGGTGTACGGTTATGGCGTAGCTTCCATTATTTTCTTCCACTTTTTCATCAACCTCGGCATGACGATTGGTTTGATTCCGGTTATTGGAATCCCCTTGCCCTTTATCAGCTACGGAGGATCATCGTTGTGGAGTTTTACGATTTTGTTATTCATCTTGCTTAAGCTGGATTCGAACAGGATGGGCATTGTCTGAATACACGAACCTGATTATTTTTATTATTCTATCCTAGTGTCTCCGTTTGATCTCCGACCTGAAACGTTCACAGTACGACCCTTATTTTACACTAAGTCTTAACATTCGTAACTTGCAGAAAACCGCTGCTATGAAGGGTACAAAAACTACTTTCCTGATATTCCTGTTTTGTTCATTCTGTATGAGTGCCTATTCCCAGCAACCTATTAAAGTTGTCATTGCGGGATTGAGCCATGATCATGTTCATAACATCCTTAAAGAATACAATAAAGGCACGGTGACGCTTATTGGCATCGTTGAAGCAGATAAAAGTTTGCAGGAAAAATACAGCAAGCTTTATCATGTACCTCAGGAACTGTTTTCCGATGATCTTCCTTCTCTTCTTTCAAAGAAGAAGCCCGATGTAGTTTTGGGTTATAATCCAGTCGCTGAACATGTAAACCTTGTTCGAGTCTGTGCGCCCTTGAAAATTCCTGTAATGGTAGAAAAACCACTTGCGGCAACTTTGGATCAAGCCCGGGAAATTGCGAAACTGGCAGCTCAGTACAATGTCCAGGTGCTTACTAATTATGAAACTACCTGGTACCCTTCTTACCATGAAGTTTATAAAAATATTGAGAATGACAGTATCGGTTCAATAAAGAAAATGGTCGTACACGATGGACACCAGGGGCCGAAAGAAATCGGCTGCAGCAAAGAATTTTTAGATTGGCTGACAGATCCAGTAAAGAATGGAGCTGGAGCCTTGAACGATTTTGGTTGTTATGGTGCCGACCTGATGACTTGGTTAATGAAAGGGCAACGGCCAATCGCGGTGACTGCCATTGCACGTCATTACAAACCGTCTATTTATCCTAAAGTGGAAGATGACGCAACCATCATTTTAGAATATCCGCAAGCAACCGGACAAATTGAAGCTTCCTGGAACTGGCCATACTCAATTAAAGACCTGGAGGTTTTTGGAGAGAAGGGTTATTACCATGCGTTAAACAGCACAGATATTTTCAGCAGAATGAGAGAAAATAAAACTGCAGATGTGAAAGCTCAACTACTGGAAGCACCGCTAAATGATCCAATAATTTACTTAAAAGCGGTTTTAAAGCAAAAAATAAACTCTAAAAATGATCTGTCGTCACTAACTTATAATATGATTGTGATGGAAATATTGGACGCGGCGAAACGATCCGTTAAGGAAGGTAGACGTATAATCTTATGATCTGGCATTTAATCATCTTGGCGCGAACAGCAAATTACACATTTCCAACACAAAATATAACAACGATTTGAGGATATTTATCACTTTCTTAAATTTACAGTATTAGATCGCTAATACTATGAAAATCAATCCAGTAAGACTTGTTCTCCTCTTGACAATTTCTCTTTCGGGATTAACCCTGCAGCAATGTAAAAAAAACGATATTTCAAAAAGCGCCAAAGCGGAAGTCGCTAATTCGCTTTCAGCTAAAAGCTTTGATGAAACCAGCATATCCGCGCCTTATGTCATCAGAACCCTTGCACATTTCAACAATGTTGATATTAATTTTTCGCGTGTATGTACGGGCCCGGCAGGATACGTTTATGCATCGGCTTATTCTCCTAAAACCAGCGGCGTAATTTATAAAATATCATCAAAGGGCGTTGTATCGAAGTTTGCGAAGCTTGGCACTGGACAATTTTTTACCGGTGTAAAAGCTATGGATAACGGCGATATTTATTACACATCAAGCGAATATGAAGGTCTAAAGGTTTTCAAGCTTACACAGTTGGGTGTAAAAAGTGAGATACGATACACGCTTCCATACCTTATTAGTGATTTAGCGGTTGCGCCCGACGGAACAGTCTATATATCTTCTGCTGCTTACCATTGTATAATGAAAATAACCCCAGACGGAGTGTCCAGTGTTTTAGCCGGACAGCCAAACCAGGAGGGATTTGTCAACGGAAGTGGCCAGAATGCGCGTTTTGCATTTCCATCAACGATCAAATACGCGAGCGAAGGTTATTTAGTTGTCGAAGACGGGCCTTATAACAGGCTACGAAAAATAAGTCTTAACGGGCAAGTCAGTACAATTTATACATTATCGGGCCCCTACCGGGATTATCATATCGACGACTTTTCTATTGTAAAAAGAAAGAGTGACCTGACCGTATCACCATTCGAAAATTTAATCCTTTCTACATCCCTATCTAAATTTATCAAACCATCGCAATATAATATAAATGAAATTTCGCACCTGAGTTACGACGGCAAATTAACTACGATTCTAAAAGATTCAACAAAAGCTGTTCAGTATGGCATGACATTGACATCTGGTAAAGGAATAATTTATTACTACGAATACTACAACAATCGATTCAGAACGATAAGCAGGCAATAGGAATAAGGAAAATTACTTTTTAAAGAAATTATTTTCCAAACTTCCTGTTAAGCAGCTCATACAACTTATCAACCGTAGCTTGTTTTTCGTTCCAGTGATTTTTAACGGCGTAATTTGTTTTCAAAAAATTATCCGCCGCGTCCAGCGTATCAAACCGGTTAACCAGTTCGATCGCTTCGCTGTAAGCGAGACTGTATCCATTAAAAAGCTCTTTAACGAAAAGCAATTTATCGTTCAGGCTTATAATTGACTTCAGATCAGTAACGGTACCTTGTGAAAAACCACTTAAAGCTGTTTGCTGCGTCCGCTGCGCCGATATAATATCATTGATAGTTGGCTTTTTTACTTCCTGTGTCTCGATAGTCGATTCAGGCTGAGGTGTATCTACGCTAATGGTTTTTTCAGCAATCACTACCTCGTTTACAATAGGTTCAAAGGCCGGCTTCTCGGGTTCTTTTACTGGAGTTGGATCGCTCGTTATTTTTGGCAGTTCTGGCGTAGGGGGCGCAGTTTGTGATTTCCTGTTAATTACCTCTCTTTCTTCGTCTGACAGTTCGCGGTCGAACAGCTCATGGGTGGGCTTGCTTTCAAAATCAAACTCCTCATCTTCTTCCGGTTCTAAATCCAGCATAAAGCGAATGGTCGGTTCCGGTTCAGGCTTTTGCTCTTCTTTTTCAGCCTCGGATTCTTTTATTTTAGTTCCGGGTTCTTCAATTTTTTCCTCGTTCCTTTCAACCTCTTTGTCCGCAACCAGATCTTCCTCCGTTTGGGATTCACTATCATCTTCTTTACTGTCAGTAGCATGATTTGCATTTGTTTCCCATGACCATTCGTGCGTAACAGGAGCTGTAGCTTCTTCAGTTTTCACAGGTTCTGAAGCTTGCGCAGGCTCTGCCGCCTTTTCAGGCGCTTCGGCCACTTGAAGTCCGATATCCTGTTTATTAAGTTTTCGCAGTATTTCTATGTGATCAAAAAGGAAATGAGCATTCGCAGAAAAAAGTTCGGTTTCAAGCTCGTTGAATGATTCCGGATTTTGAGAAAGAAATTGGTATTGCTCGGATAATTCCTGAATAATTGTACCAATTTTATTGAAAATACTTTTCTTGTTCATTATCTGAAAATACAAAGATTGACGGGAATGTGTTGGTAATTCGGTGTACCAAAAATAGTATTAAATTCTGATATTAGCCGCTTATATGCTATTTACAGAACATAATCCAGCTCTGAGAACCAAACCTGCAGGAAGCATCGAAGTGATCTGCGGCTCGATGTTTTCCGGGAAAACCGAAGAACTGATCCGGCGTTTGAGAAGAGCGCAGATCGCCCGCCTGGATGTAGAAATATTCAAGCCTAAAACTGATACACGCTATGATGAAACTGCCGTGGTTTCACATGATCAGAACTCTATCCACTCAACTCCTGTTGAAAGCTCCTCAGCGATTTTATTACTCGGTGCCAACAGCCAGGTTGTCGGCATTGACGAAGCCCAGTTTTTTGATGACGAGCTACCTGAAGTTTGCACGAAATTAGCCAATAAAGGCATCCGCGTAATTGTTGCAGGCCTAGATATGGACTTTTTGGGCAAACCCTTCGGCCCGATGCCAGCTTTACTGGCTATAGCAGAAGACATAACCAAAGTGCACGCTATTTGCGTTCGTTGCGGCAACCCGGCAAGTTATTCATACCGGACAGCTCTAAGCGAGTCTAAAATTCTGCTGGGCGAAAAAGAGAGCTACGAGCCACGTTGCCGTTCATGCTTTGCTGAAGGATAAACATAATGCATGCTAAAAAACTTCGGTATCCCAGCTCTTCGCAGATTACGCCAGTAAAGCAAATATTTGTTAATGTGCCATCATGGCTCGCTTAACTGCAGGCGTGTTCATGACCAATGGTTGGTTCCAACTGTATATTTAGGACTGAATGTTTCGATATATCCTGTTCTTTTTCCTGCGGAAAAAGCCTTGAGCGCGAACAGAATAACAGGTATACAACACCTGATCTCTTTCATAACAATCACTGCCCGTTTGCCTTTGCTTTTTTCGCGGCAGCTTTAGCCCTGCCTATCGGGATATTTGTATAAATACTCCATTGCTGATTTTCCTGGCGCCCGTCTATATTTTGCATTACATCGGTAAATCCGCCCGTATATCTTAGTCCGAGAGATAACGATTTTGATTTACCGATACTAAAACCTCCGCCTGCAATCCATCCAAGATCCCATACATTGGTTTCGTCTTTAATATTTCGCGTAAGCTTCAATTCACCTTGCGGCTGATCCGCTGAAAACACGTCCTCTGCTTTTATCCTCAGCCCAATAAGCGGTCCGAGCTCAAAAAAGAAATTCCCGGTTTGATATTGCATAGTCATTGGAAGTGCCAGATACCCGATCCTTCGCTGAACGTCCCCGTCAATAAACTGGGTGTTCAGTGAATCATTTCCCAGGTCATAAGGCTGCAGCTTATTGGCTCCTTTACGCAGCTTAGCAAGCATCTCAAGATTTGCATGCCACTTCTGGTTAAAATGATAGGTAAAAAACAGTCCCAGGTTTACTGAGCTCAGGCTTTTTTGATCACTGATGTTTGATAGACGGCTTAAACCATAATCCACATGAATCCCAAATGAAAGCTCGTCTGAATTAAGTTTATCTCCAAACAACAAGCCCATTACTATCTGCCCCCGGGCGACAGTAGACGTAAACTGAAGGGCGCAAATTATTACAAGGTATTTGATGGCCTTTCTCCATATTTTAAGTTTCCGGCCGTAAAGCCCGCGAATTGATAAAAACTCAATAGAGCGACGTTTATTTTCACCTGTTAATCTATTCATTCGGAGCGTTTTTGCAATGATTGATGAATTGGTTAGTGTATTGTTCTGTTTGCTTCTGTTATTAAAATTAACAATCGGTTGGCCCGGAACGCCCAACTCCACCGCTTTTATGGTTTCATCTTAGAAATTGCAACTTTAATTCTGGCATTTATGACAGCAGCTACATGCTATCAAGGTGGGTATGCCGTTAATGGCGTATTCACAGACTTCCTTTACCCTTGGCAATCAAAAAGAATAGGTAGTGCCGGCTGTCAGCGCCGTCTCCCGCCCCGGAAACCGCCGCCACCACCACTACCGCGATGGAAGTTTTGAAAACGCTGGGTCTGGATCTGGCCACGCTCGCGACTCTGGAACGACTGGTTAAGCTGTTGCCTGGTTCCGCCGTCGCCTCCTATACGCTGCTGCCAGTTGCCGTTCTGGTATTTGCTCCAGTCTCCATTATCATCGCGCCGGTAAATATTGCCGTCATGCCCGGCAAAGGTTCCATTTTTTCCGTTCACTACTTTGGTTCCGTTCGGCCCTACGACACCGGAAGCTCCCCCTGAAGTATTAAAGCCAAAAGCCGTTCCTGCGCCGGTTGTTACGTGGCCTGTGCGAACCCACTGATCACCACGCCCGGCCACGGATGTCCCCCATTGCGCGTAGGGACTATGACCCTGGCGTGTGCCGGCGTAGTTTCCTGTCCACGGATTATAGCCGCCTGCAGCGGTTCTGCCGTTGTACCATCCCTGAACGGTAGCGGCATGTCCGTAACGGCCTGTTGCCGGATTGTAACCTGCTGCAGAGCGAGCGTACCCATAAGGACCGTAGTAAGCCCGGCCGGCTGCCCAACCGCCCGTCCATGGGTTATACACAGCGCCGGCACCCCAGGCACAGGGCCATGGGTTGTAAAACGGGTAATACATCCCCGGCCCCCACCACATATAAGGCGGATAATACCAGCCTGTTCCATAAGCGATGCAAGCGCCGAAAGCTGTTCCGAAAATGAACATGCCGAGATACCCGGAGGTATAACTGCTCTCTACAGTTGTTTCAGTAGGATTAGTCTGTGTAACATAAGTAATATTATAAACCGGCGAACTTGGTGGAATGCTATAAATTTCTTTAGGTATTGAATCCGCTACCTTCCATGGGCCGTTCGGATTTGCCGAGCGAAACCATACCGCGTTATCGCATAAGTAATATTCCGCGCCATCCTTAACCACTTTTGACTGGGTATTCACCGCATATTGCAACTGAGTTGAATCAATTGCTTTAAACTGTGGATCGCCGCTGTAAACCACCTTTACTTTTGCCTCAACATCTTTTTTATTTACAATTGCTGTTGTCGGAACCTGCGCCAGTAACACTGCATCTGAAGACTGTACTGTTCCTGGTACTGAAGCCAAAACATGGGCCTTGGCGGAGTTTTCAGGGATTTTTGAAAAATCTGCCGGCAATTCGTTGCTTGTAAATTGCCATGGCCCTCCGAAAGCAGAAGAACGAAACCATCTGCCGGAAAATAGGACATAATATTGCTTTGTCTTGTTATCAAGGAACAAATCGCTTTCCGTATTAGCGGCATATAAAAGATTGGTGCCGGTTATCTTAGTGTAAATGGGTGAACCTTTCAATAAAATAAGTTCGGCAGGTTTGTTACTGAAATATACTTCTGGCGAAGTAGTATTAGCTGGAGCCGGAATCATTTTTTTCACTTCATCAAAATTCTGACCCGCAGGTAATTTACCCAGTTCCGCCGGAAGTGAAGTTGTTTTCGTCCAGGGACCTTTATAGCTTTTTGATTTGAGCCACACATTCTTTGCAAGCAGGTAATAGTCTTTACCCGTTTGATCGAAGAAAACATCCCAGTTGGTATTGACGATATATTTCAATTTGAGCTTCCCGACAGGCGCAAGTAAAGCAGAATCGCCTTCAACTGTTAAAATGATAGCCGGCGAGGTACTGTAAAATATCTGGGGCGGATCCGTTTTTAACGTCACCGCGTTGGATTGCGATTTGGTGCGGTTCATGTCTGCAATGACCCTGTCAAGTGATATGGTTTCTCCATTGCCCGGAACAAGTTGTTTAAAAAGCGCTGACATGTTTGCCACAGAATCCTGCCCCAGGGAAGGAAAGCGAACATCATTCACTTTCAAGTCGCGGATAAAGACCGTACGTGCGTCTTTATCAGTAAGCGTGTTTGCCTCCAGAGAGGCAACTCCGAGGATCTGCCTTCCACTTTTGGACGTTAGAGAAAAAGCCATTTCGGCCTTGATGTCTTTATAGTTCTTCCAGTCTTCTACCTGTGGTTGATAGTAAATCAATGTTGCTCCATTTTTAACAATCTGCCGTGGCCAGCCGATGTCTTCAATGGGGGTTGTTTGCGCAGTAGCCGCAGCACTAACAACAAACAATACATGTATACTTAAAAGAGAAAATGTTTTTCCAGGACTCATGATCATGAATTTTTACAATAAAACTATCCGACGGTGACATGAAGCTTACAGTCAGGCAAGTATCATCGCAGGCCAAGCGATATATATAAATCAGTTAGTAAAATTAAAGACAGTCGTTAAGGAGTAGTGTTTCGAAAGGCTTCGATACGTTTCATTTTGGAAGATGAAACGAAATAAAATTGTCGCATGAATTTTTGTCGCACGATTTGATGCGACAAAATTTCGTGCGACAAAACTTTAGACAAAAATATATCCCCTAAAAACGCATCACATTATTTCTAAAAAAGTTTACCGGCCGACTTTGTCAAAACGAGATATCCCATTGCACCCTGAATCTCCATTCGTCTGCAGGAATACCGCCGGTTTTATCATAATTAAAGTAGCTTGTTTCGAAGGTCAACTTGTTCGCATGCCCGTTAAAAAACCAATTCACTGCGGCTGAGGTTTCTCTTTTTTTAGTCTGATCTGCTTCCTGGTTGGGCATGTATCCCGCATTTCTCACAGCTAATTCCAGGGGTTTGGGCCACCACTTAATTGCGTTGTGAAAAAAATATCCTGCCTGGATGTAGTAACCATGCAGTTCGTCTTTACGGTTGTTATCGTAAGTATTGATAACGTCTTTGCGATGAAATTCAGATTGCCAGCTAAAGCCGCGATACATAAAAGCGCTTTCAAAATTAAACTGGTTGACCCGGTATTGTCCCGGACCGCCATCCTCGTACCCTGCAAGAGAGCCGCCGCCCGCCTGCGAAAATCGGGTGTACGGACTTTGATTGGTTACAACATTTACCGCCAGCAAACCAACAGGTTTTTTATGATCTTCTAAATCGCTGCCTACAAAGTCAAGATATCTTCCCAGGAAATTCCATTGCAACCTCCCGAAATACATCAAATGGTTATCGTCATTTTCAGAATTACCACGACCAGTTCCGGTAAGCACTCCTGCCCAATAATTAAAATCCGCCACTCCTTTTCCTTTTAGTCTGCCGTAAACTTCAACCCCTTGCTGACGGTCCAAAGTAAATTCGCGATTAATGATTGAGCGGTCGACCATTTGCTGCTCGCCGCTGCTTATTCTTCTTTCACGTGTATATTCCACTTTAAATTGCCCGACCATGAATTTCAACCAATCCCATTTTTCGACCATAATCGTGTAATTCAAAAGATTCGACTGACTTAATTCATATTCCCAGTAATATTTAAGCCAGGGCTTAAAAGCATGTCCTCCAACTTTTAGTCTTGCCCGGTTTATTTTGAAACTGGCTTTATTGTCGCCCTTAAAATCATCAAATGTAACCGGGTCCTGGTCTTCGGGAGTTGCAAAGCGAAACTGAAGACGGCTGCGTATCTGAAGCAGGAATTTATCATCCCTGGTTTTAAACTCAAAGCCTTTTTCGGGGTTATATCTTACGGTAGCCGTTTTTGTCGTATCACTCTCCTCTTCTTGCTGGGCATAGGAAATTTTTGAGACACCAAGCGAAATCAAAAGACAGATAATTATTCGGCAGGCACCTGTTTTTAACATGTCACGAAATTCCTTTACTTCCCAGACGGATAGATCACTTTCCAGTCATTCTTCATGTCAGCTATTGCCCATTTTTTTGCAATCGCTTCGTCCAGTCCTTTATCAAGCGTACCAATATGTGACTTCCTGTCGTATGCCCATTCCCTTACCGAATCAGTATGATGCACATATATTTCAAAATTTTTGAATTTATTAGAAGCCGCCCACTGCAGCATTTGTAAATCGCCATCGGAATTGCCCGCGGCAAATACCGGCCTTCGGCCAATATATTTCATAATTCCAACTGGCTTGCCTTCTTTATCGTCGATAAAATCCAGCTCGGGAGTTTTGATAATAAAAGGTTTTCCATTGTTGTATTCATATTTCGATTTAATACTGCTGCCCACGATCTGGTTTTTCGGTATGCCGTAAACGTCTTCGGCCCAGGCACGCATAAAATCTATTTCGCCCCCGGAAACGATGAACACTTTAAATTGATTCGCCTGAAGGTATTTGACAAGTTCAAGCATAGGCTGAAAAACCAAATCCTTATACCGCTTTTTCTTGATCGGATGTTTTGCAGTATCTGCCCAGCGGCTGACCGTTGAATCGAACTGATCCGTGGTCATACCCGAGTGAGTGATGGCAAAAATCTGCAATAAACCTTTTTGACCCTGTTTCATCATCTCGCCCATGTTGTTTTCCAGCACAGCTTTAAAAGGCTGCTTTGTTTTCCAGTCGGGATGTTTAGGGGCCATCGCTTTCACCTCGTCGAGAGCATAGAACAATTCAAAATAGATCGGCTGTTCTGACCAGAGTGTGCCATCGTTATCAAACGTGGCGATGCGGTCACGTACCGGGATAAAGTCGGCGCTTCCTTCTTTTGTCACGTCGGTAACATAGTCGGTGATCGATTTTTTAACGGCGCCGTCATTCCATGATGGAAGCGGATCTCCACTCGTGGAGGTTTTGGTTGTGGCAGTGCTATCCTGTGATGCGGAACCGGTTTGTTTATCCGGTGAGGATTTGCAGCCCGCGGCCAGCCAGATTACCAGGCATACCGCCAAAAGTTTTACTCTTACCATAATTTTGACTTGTGCAGACGACGAGAATCGTCACGAATTAAAAAAAGGCCAAAGGGATCAATTAACCTTGGCCTGTTAGCTTTCCTATTCTTTTACATCATTAGGCAGTCTGATGCCTTTTTGTTCGAGCATCTTCTTGGCCTCCTGGATCGTTCTGAACTTGTTGATCGTCTCCGGGCCTGTGTAAGTTTCACTTTGCAAAGGCCTTGGAGGGTAATCTATATAAGTTTTCATTAAATCCTGGATCGCCTTATTAAATACTGGCATCGTCCAGGTTTTTTCCGTAAAACTGTTCATAAACAAATCATAACGTTCCTGCGGATCCTGCCAGAGATTGTAGACAGCAGGTACAGTGGCTACATATGTTTCGTTGCCCCGCCAGCCCAACTGCTGGCCAGGCATGTCACTGCCGGCCAATGCACCGTTATCACCACGTGTATTAAATACAGCTTTATATTGTTTAACCCGAACAGCACCAGGCGAAAGCTCTGATTCGGTAAAATAGAACCACCGGTCGCGCAGCGGCTGGCCTGTTTTAAAAAGCACATTCGACATATCATAACTATCGAAGATTATTGGCTTTCCTTCCCGGTCATTTTTAGGCAGTTCTACGCCAGCCAGGCCCGCAAAAGTAGCCATCAGATCAAGGCCGCCGACGATATCATGGCTGTCGCTTCCAGCCTGTATTTGTCCTGGCCACCAGGCAATAGCTGGAACTCTGCTTCCGCCTTCACGGTCAGTGCCTTTTGATCCCCTGAATGGAGTGTACCCTGCGTCGGGATGCACATCCTGCCAGGCGCCGTTATCTACTGTATAAATTACAATCGTATTTTTGTCAATACCCAGCTTCCTGATTTCGTCCATCACGCGGCCAACGTTTGAGTCCATTTCAACTACGCAGTCAGCATATTTGCTTTTGGCAGGAGATTTACCGACAAACTGTTTTGATGGCAAATTGGGTTGGTGGTTCTTAGCAAAGTTCACGCACATAAAAAATGGATCCTTGCCTTGCGCGTAACTATCAAGCTGTTTAATGACATTATCAGTCATCATCATATCCAGCTCAGCGATATTTTCTTCAGTAACTTTTGACACTTCACGCGCCTTTCCGCCAGCTTCACCTTCCAATACCCCTGTGGTTGCTTTTTGAAAAAAGGCCAGGACTTTAGGACCCATATCAGGATTCCAGGACGGAAATGCCGCAGTGTAAGCATTTAAGTGGTAAAGCACCACGTTCTTCATGATATCAAACCCATGAGCAATAGGCATTGCGTAATCTGCTTCGCCCAAATGCCATTTACCGGAAAAGAAAGTTTTGTAGTTCGCTTTCTTCAGCACCGAGGCCAATGTCCATTCCGGTGCCGGCAATCCTCCGCCCTGTCCCTGGAATGCTACTGTTGTCATCCCGCTGCGATTAGGAATGCGGCCGGTTATCATTGCCGCGCGTCCGGGAGTGCAGCTTGGCTGTCCATAGAAATCCCAAAACTGCATACCCTCTTTCGCCATCCTATCGAGATTTGGAGTCGGCATACCACGGCCAACGCCACCGCCGTAAACGCCCAGGTCGCCCCAGCCGGTGTCGTCCGAAATAAGCATGATAATATTAGGTTTTTTAGGCCTCGCCGTTTGCTGAGCCCGGCTCACCGATAGCGAAAAGCTGCATATCAAAACAAGAGCCAATGATTGAAGGATGTTTTTTTTCATAGCAGTATTAAATATTAGTTTTCGTTCTTGTAACTAAGTCGCTATGTACTGATTATGACAGGCTAACTGTTTTGAAAAGCCTTAACGTCATGGGTACCAATATGCGATGCACATGAGACTATCTTTTAGTCAGTGATAAGGCACAACAATAGCCAACGTTTAAACGGAAGCTCAAATAGGTTAGATCAACGAAATTAATCAAGGCGTGGCGTAGAATTCAGAATTTATCCGAAATGTCTGTTTCACATTAAAAAATGGAACCAATCGATAGATCATAAAACGATACGGAAAGTGTCAAAATTCAGAAATGATAGATTTCAATAACAGAGCTCTTCCACTGCCCAATTTAATTCAGCAAGTATTCCGTTGAATTATACTACTTACGCAGGAATGATGCTACGAAATTGGTTAACCGATTTTTAAAAATGAAAAGCTAGTTAACCAATTTGGTTAACTCGTTTTTGGTTAACCGATTTCGAGTTAACCGAATTTGAGTTAACCAATTTAAAATTGGTGGTTAAGACTATCTGCTTCAGCAGGGTCTCGCATAGCGGACCCTGCGTTAATTAATACATTAACTTCATCCGATACATGAACTATTAAGCTTTAGCAGGGTCTCGCGTGGCGGACCCTGCGTTAATTATCGAAATCAATCCCCTGAATCCGAATACAGGGCTTCTTCGATAGCCCTTGATTTTGATGGAATGTTAAGATCGCAAAAGCAATTGACTCCGCCATTCTCGCTACACACCAGGACGAGCAGACCAAAGGAAAAACCTACAAATTCACATCTACAAACTGCTTGCAGTACTCTTTAATTTGTTCCCTGACCCTGCGAAATTGTTCGTTAACCTCCTCTTCCGTTCCTGTTGCTTTCGCCGGATCAGGGAAGTTATAGTGAAATCTCACTGACTTTGCAGGGAAGAAAGGGCAGCGCTCCCGGGCGTGATCACAAACGGTTATTACAAAATCAAAGTTGAGTCCGAGATATTCATCGATATGGTTTGATGTGTGGCCGGAAATGTCAATGCCGTCATCTTTCATAATTTCAATGGCTTTCGGATTTACACCATGTGTTTCCACGCCTGCACTATATATTTCTGCCTTTTCAGCTGCAAAATGCCGCAGGTAGCCTTCGGCAATCTGGCTTCTACAGCTATTTCCTGTGCAAAGCACCAATATTTTTTTTTCGAACGTATTCATACAAAAAGCCAGATTATATTGATGATGCAAAATTTGGGATCGAATCCGAAAATGAGCTGTAAAACGATAATTGAAGTTGTTATGATCAGCGGCTTACGATATTTCTTTTGCAGCATTTTAGCTGCAACACTCTGTCGCGCAACCACAAGATTTAGATTTTTCTCCATAAACTGTAATGCTGAAAATTCCTGTATTACCAGCCTTGAAATCCCGCAATTCTGACTCGCCCAGGTATTTTTCAAGGATATCACCTGGTATGACAATCGGTTTTTCCTTTTGAATACTGCTATTTGAAAACCCGTTTGACCTGATGAGTTCGAGGTAATCTTCTTTTCCGATTGCGCCAGCCACGCAGCCTGCATACATTTCGGCATCTTTTTGTAATGCTTCCGGAAGGCTTCCTACTAACACCACATCTGAAATGCTAAAATGTCCTCCGGGCTTTAACACACGAAATATCTCTTTGAAAACTTTGTCTTTACCAGGAACCAGGTTTAAAACACAATTACTAACGATGACATCTGCTACGTTATCTGAGACTGGGATATTTTCGATATCTCCGAGGCGGAATTCTACGTTTGAGAAACCTAGTTTATCCGCGTTGTCTTTCGCCTTCTCAATCATTGCAGGCGTGAAGTCGATTCCTATTACTCTGCCATCTTCGCCCGTTTCAGTGCGCGCGATGAAGCAATCATTTCCTGCTCCGCTTCCCAGGTCGATTACGGTATCACCTTTTTTTATCCTTGCGAATTGTGTCGGCAAGCCGCAACCTAATCCTAAATCGGCCTCAGGATTGTACCCATTTACCGAGCTGTAATCATCGGTCATTATGTTATAAACTTCCGTTGAACGACCGCCGGCGCCACAACAGGATGCCTGGTTTGTCGATTTATCCTGTAAAGCAATTTCACTGTATTTCTGCTTCACGATATCCTTTAATTCCTGGTTTGTCTTCATAATCAACTATTCATTAATTGCAATATTACGATACATTGGTTTAAATTTTTTTAACAGCAATCTGCTGGTCCCTGGTGAGCTTTAAAGAAGGCGTTGAGGTCTTTATGCAGCAATTCCCAGGCTTTCGGCTCGATACAATAACAAACTTTTACACCGTCTATAGTGCCCTGGATTAATCCCGCGCTTTTCAATTCCTTTAAATGCTGTGAGATGGTGGGTTGAGCGAGGCCCAGCTCCTCTGCCAGATCCCCGCAGATGCAGGCATTGCTTTTAATAATTTGTTCGAGGATGGCGATACGGGCCGGATGCGCCATCGCTTTCAGCATGGTAGCCAACCGGTTTTGTTCGGATGTAAATATTTCCGTCTTTGTAACTCCCATATATTGCAATATTACGATAGATATAATAGCGACGCAAACATTTAGTTATATTTTTTAGCCTTACTCCTCTTGTCAAATTTTTTGTTCAAGCTTTACAGGCAGTTATCCGAAAAATCTAATTAATCAATAAACTTGGGCCGTCCGAACCCATCAAATATTAAACTAAAAACTTATGAGATTAAAATCTTTATTTATCACCATTACAATTGCTTTTTCATCCTGCTCATCAGTGCAATATATCGGCAATACGTATTCGCCTACTTCGAATGTTGACATATTTTTAGACAGAAACGATATCCAGAAAAGTTATGCAGTTATGGGAAAGATTGACGGTTACGGCATAGACTTTACCAATATTCAAAGCGATATCATGAAAGAGGCAAGAAAGAGAGGCGCCGATGCCGTACTTCTTTTTGATATGGATTCGGAGAGGATTAATTCCACGCAGAAAACAACTACAAACGTAAGCAACCAGAAAACGGAGGATTCCACGGAGAAAAAAATTACAACCAGTACTACAACCGATGATCAGTCATTAAACAAATTACATGCGGAATTTTTGAAGTACAAGTAAAGTATAAGCTTACTTCATCCCCAGTATATTTTCAAGATCATCTTTAAAGTTTCGACCAATAGGGATCTGTTGTCCGTTCATCAGTATGCAGTTCCTGTCCAGTTGAGTAATTTTCCTGACGCTTACGATAAACGATTTGTGTACCCGGATAAATCGGCCTGCCGGCAGAATATCCAGCATGGCTTTGATCGATCCTTTGAGCAGGATCTTTCGGGCTGGTGTGTGTATGATCGCATAATCTTTAAGTCCTTGTACGAACGTTACATCTTCAAATTGCAGTCTGATTCGCTGGACACCGCTTTTAACAAAAATAAAATCATGATCCCCGCTTTCCTGGCCTTCTTCCATATGGCTGTGATGTGCTTTCAGCGCTAAAAGTTCTTTTGCTTTGCTGATGGCCTGGCTAAAGCGATCAAAGGCAATTGGCTTTAATAAAAAATCGATCACGCCCAGCTCGTAGCCCTCAAAGGCATAGTTGCGGTAAGCGGTTGTAAATATGGTAAGCGGCGGATCTGTTAATTTTTTAAGTAAATCGATCCCGGTTATTTCGGGCATTTCGATATCCAGCAACAAGAGATCAGCCGCATTTTTTTCCAGGTGCATAAATGCCTCATGAGCATTTGGGAAAATGTTCACCTCCGATATTCCGGTTATTCTTTTTAAATAACCCTGCAACATTTCCCGCGCAAGCGGTTCATCATCTACAATTACAACAGTTAACGACATTAATCAAAGTTCAATTACCAGTTTACCCTTAAAGGTATCTCTGAGATCTTCCAGTTCCAGTTTATGCCGTTGCGGGTAAAGCAGTTCCAAACGTTTCCGTAAATTACTAAGCCCAATGCCGCCCTTTAGATGCTGACCGTTCAAAGGCGTCTTAGTGTTGTCTACCAGCACTGTTAAAGTAGTTCCATCGAGACCTATGTTCACTTTCAGCCAGCCATTTTCTGTTTTTTTGCTCAGACCGTGCTTAAACGCATTTTCGATCAGGGGCAATAACAATAAGGGCGCTATCTTTTGCCCTTCTGGTGCCTGGTCTATCTGCAGATTGATATTCGCTCCATCGTTAAGCCGCAGTCGTTCAAGATCGATGTAGTTTCTTAAATAGTTGAGCTCCTTGTTCAGCAATACCTTTTCATCATTACTGTCATACAGCATATATTCCATCATGGCAGAAAGCTTTAACACAACATCAGGCGCAAGTTCCGAGCGTTTAAGTGTAAGGGCATACAGATTATTCAGGATATTGAATAAGAAATGCGGATTGATCTGTGCCCGGAGAAAATCAAGCTCAGCGTTAAGTTTTTCAACCGTGATACGCTGGATGACGCGTTGCTGTTCATACCAGTCGAGGCTTAATTTGAGTGCGAGCATTAAACCCAGGTACCATAATGCACTAAAGAAATTGTAAACGATGGCGTCCGGCAAACGGCTGTTATACATCGGCCCAACTACAAAACCGTACAGGTAATAATCATACAAACTTTGAACAAGCACATAGCCGACAACAGAAAGAATTACCGCCGTAACATAAGCCAGGTAGCGCTTCCTGAGCAAATATTTCAAAAAATAGTGCAGGTTTAGATAAGCGATAACAATAAGTAATGCTATCCTGCCGCTTACACAGGCAAAGAAATAAGGCAGATTGGTTTTGTAGATCAGGTACTTTTTCTCATACAGAAAAAAACCGGTAACCAATACCCAGTACGCACCATGGATGAGCGCATGTTTGACTGAAAAGCTGCGTTTGAAAAAAGGCAGTCTAAATGTTTTTTCTGCACGATCTGTGTTGATGTTCATCAGCATCGCTAAAGGAAATTAAAAGAGCGGCGTCCGCAAAATTATATCGACCAACGACTCGAAAAGTAGAGGAAATATAAGCATAAAAGCTGATGTCTACTTTTTTTGCAGTTGCTCTACTATTTTTCAATCGTACTCGCCGTTCGTGTAATCTTGTGCTGACAAACCATTATTCATTAAAAATTAAGCACATGAAAAAGATCAGAATCTACCGGGCATTTGCATTACTGTTTATGCTCATCACAGTTAGTTTTACCACGACAGGTTTCACGAAGATGTTCGGCCTGGACAGTTACGAGATTTACTTGAATAACAAACTCCTGCTGAAGCAATACGTAAATCAGCCTTTAAATTTAAGAGTATTACAACTGGATAAAGCACAGGAAAATGGTCAGCTGCAAATAGTGTACACGCATTGTATGAATAAAAGCGCAGGCACCGGCAGAAGCCTGGCTTTAAAAGATGAATCCGGTCATGTTCTGCGTAAGTGGACATTCGCCGATGCCAACGGCTCAGACCTGAAAATGAGGATACCCGTGAATGACCTGGTACAGTTGCAAAAGAAAAATTCGGGACACGAGTTAAGCTTGTTCTACACTGCGCACGAACTGAAAAAAGGTGAGATGCTTTCGATGATTCATTTTAAATGATCGATGGCTGGTGGCATTTTGCTCTACGGTTAGGCCCCAATTCCGGAAATCCAGGAATCTCCGGAGAAATTTTTAACAGTGTCAGCATTGCATATGGTTGGAAAGGCTTTTATAGTCCAACCATTAAAAAAACGATTTTATTACCAGATGCTGTGGGAGAATATATGTGGTACGGAAAACCTGTATCCATCGTAAAGAAAGAAAACGAATTATGGTTATATGCCCCCGTTAAAAGCAAAATGTATTTTACTTCTGATTCTGACTTTTATATAAATGAAAAAGAAATGGATTATAAATTCACTAAAGATTCAAATGGTATCGTAAATGGATTTAGTGATAGTAATAATCGAAAAGCTGAAAAGATCAGGTAAAGATGAGTCACTTTGACCCCTTCAGTAAATCTTCATTCTTTCAAATGTGCCCACCGCCAAGGTTCGCGTCCTCACAAACCTCCGCTAAAATCGTGGCAAATGAACCTTGCGATTATTATTATTCTTCAGCACGATACTTTGAAAAAGGTGCGCAACATTTTAATTTTCTAAAAGACTTACGTTTGGAACTTTAGTTAAAAATGGTGGTTCGTGTCCTCAAGAACCATGGCTTAAGAATAAATTTCCGGCTCTCACAGGATTTCCATTACTTTGGCTGATTTAAACGATTTTAATATTATCAAGCAGCTACATGACATTAAAACCTTTTCCTTTTATTCTTACTGCGCTTCTCTTTTTTCAAAATTCTTTTTTTTCAAAATTATTTGCACAGTCAGAACATCCGGTTTCAAAGGAACTTGCGGAAAAAATTAAACAGGTTGAAAATAACTTAGTTCCGTGGGTGAAAAATCAGGATACCATAAAATATAACATCGAAGACAGGATGGCAAAGTACAATATAAACGGATTAAGTATTGCCGTCATAAAAAACTATAAAATAGAATGGACAAAAGGTTATGGCTGGGCGAATGTTGACGAAAAGCAGCCGGTTACAACCAGTACCATATTCCAAGCCGGGTCAATAAGCAAATCATTGAATGGAGTTGGCGTTTTAAAATTGGTTCAAGACAAGAAATTAGATTTAAATGCTGATATAAATAATTATTTAATCACCTGGAAATTCCCTTACGACTCCTTATCAAAAAACAAAAAAATAACAACTGCAAATCTGTTAAGCCATACAGCAGGCTTATCAGGCCATGGCTATGGTGGCTATATGAAAGGTGAAAAAATTCCATCAATTTACAATATACTGGATGGTACAAAACCTGCCAACTCGGAGGCCGTGCGTTCAATGTATGAACCAGGAAAAATTGCAGAATACTCTGGTGGAGGAATAACAATATCTCAATTGATCGTAACAGACATAACCAAAATGAAATATGAAGATTACATGTGGGAACAAGTATTGAAACCTATGGGAATGACTCAAAGTTTTTTTAATCAGCCTCCGCCTGAAAACAAACAAAGTCTTTTGGCTTCAGGATATTTGTTCGATGGAAAAGAAATGGTTGAAGGGAATTATAATATCTACCCTGAGAAAGCGGCTGCCGGACTTTGGACTAATCCGACTGATCTGGGCAAATATATTATTGAAACGCAACTGTCTTTAAATGGAAAATCTGACAAAGTTCTTTCTCAGGAAACAACCAAATTAAGACTCACGCCTTACATAGATGATGAAAGCGCTTTAGGAGTTTTTATAAAGCAAAAGGGAAAAGAAAAATACTTCACCCATAGCGGAGGAACTAAAGGATTTATATGTGAGTATATCGGAAGTTTTGAAAAAGGGAACGGGGTTGTCGTCATGACCAATTCCGGAAATCCAGGAATCTCCGGAGAAATCTTTAACAGTGTCAGCATTGCTTATGGTTGGAAAGGCTTTTATAGTCCAACCATCAAAAAAACGATTTCATTACCAGATGCTGTAATACAAAAATACGTGGGAGAATATATGTGGTACGGAAAACCTGTGTCCATCGTAAAGAAAGAAAACGAATTATGGTTAAATGCCCCCGTTAAAAGCAAAATGTATTTCACTTCTGATTCCGACTTTTATATAAATGAAAAAGAAATGGATTATAAATTCACTAAAGATTCAAATGATATTGTAAATGGATTTAGTGATAGTAATAACAGGAAAGCTGAAAAGATCAGGTAAAAGATGAGTCACTTTGATCCCTTCAGTAAGTCTTCATTCTTTCAAATGTGCCCACCGCCAAGGTTCGTGTCCTCACGAACCTTGGCTAAAATCGTGGTAAATGAACCTTGCGATTATTACTATCCTTCGGCACGATACTTTGAAAAAGGCGCGCAAAATTTTAATTTTCTAAAAGACTTGCTTTTGGAACTTTAGTTAAAAATCGTGGTTCGTGAGGACACGAACCATGCCTTAGTGAGAACCCAATTTACTCTTTTCCTGCAAAAGAAGCCAGACGGAGTCCTGTTGTCACTAATCATTTAAGAGCGCTGCGCTGTACTTAAACGAGAGGAATTCTATTTGGACCCAATCCGGCATCGAAGGGCACATCTTTCCAATTTTTGGTTTTTTATTCGTTCTTACTTATTTTGTTTAGCAGTTCATGTTTAGCATGCCATTCGATATATGTCTTTAAAGACGTTAATAGACCATTTTAAAAGTCACTCCCCGTTAAAGGAAAAAGAAATTGAGGCGCTTAACGAAAGATTTGTTGAGCGTACCATCAAGCGACACAGCTTCATTCTTCAGGAAGGTGACGTTTGCCGCCATGTTACTTTTGTCGTAGCAGGTTGCTTAAGAATGTATGTATTAAATAGAAAAGGAAAAGAATATAACATTCAGTTCGCTGCTGAAAATGATTGGATAACTGAGCTGAGCAGCTTTTATTCGGAAAAACCCAGCGGTTTTTACATTGAGGCTGTTGAACAATCTATTATTCTTCAAATTAAACACGCCGATCTGCTTTATCTCTATACGAACTTCCAAAAATTTGACCGGAACTTTCGGATCATCATGGAAAAGAAGTATATCGAACTTCAAAACCGGGTGCTTCAAAATATAAGATTCACAGCCGAAGAACGCTATCAATATTTTTTGAAAGAGTATCCACATCTTGCTACTCGGTTACCCAACACTCAAATCGCCTCTTACCTTGGAGTAACCCCTGAATTCCTGAGTATGATCAGAAAGAAGCTCGTTTCGTAATCCTCCACCTTAAATTAATTTAAGCCCATTTCTTAAACTATCTTATAGCTAAGCAAGCTCCATTATCTTCAACTTTGCCTGATCAATAAGAAAAAATGGCAAAAAGATTTTTAATGATTGGCATGATTGCCGCATTAGTTTTAAATGAAATTCAGGTATACGCTCAGTATAATAAACCGTTAAGGCACTTTATGCAGGCGGTTCCATCCCCCGCCAGCGCCATCCCATATGGAAATAATCCGAGTGCCGGACATTATGTGCAGGTTGGTGATGCAAAAATCTACTATGAAGTCTACGGAAAAGGAAAGCCCTCTGTCGTCCTTCACGGCGGAATTTTCGGGTCGACGTACGAAATGAAACAATTTATTGATAGCCTTTCTAAAAACTACCTGGTGATAGCGATATCGACCAGAGGACATGGTAAATCTGAAATTGGCTCCGAGCTCATCACCTACGAATTGAAGGCAAATGATGTGTTGGCCGTTATTCAGACGGTAACCAAAGACAGCGTAGCTATTTTAGGCTTTAGTGATGGCGCTTATACAGCCTACAAACTGGCCAGTATGTATCCTGACAAAGTCAAAAAGCTCATTGCGATCGGAGCTGGTGAATTTTATCATGGCGGTCCACGCACATTTAACTTTAAGGCCCAGGAAATAATTCGCGCTGATAGTTCGTATTGGACGCAGCAGTTAGCTTTGATGCCTGAGCCGAAACGATTTCAGGAATTTTTAACCAAGATGGCTGACTTCTATAACCAGCTGCAGGTGGGAAAGGAATTGTTCTTCACCATCAAATGTCCTGTACTGGTGATGGCTGGAGAAAAAGATCAGAACGCCCCCATGCCGACTATTATCGACGCATATCACATGATTCCTAAAAGCCAGTTAAGTATCATTCCCAATGTTTCTCATCCGGCGTTCCTCGACAATTTCCCGGCAGTATGGGCAAGCATCGTCCCCTTTTTAAAACATTACTCACGTTAGATAAAATAAAAAATGGATAAACAACAGGACGAGCAAGCGGTTGAAGATTTGCTCCATAGATATAGTCAAGCAATAAGTGCTTCCAGAAGCGATCTTATTCCGGATTTTTATACGACTGACGCGCTATTTATGCCCGAAGGTTATAAGCCTTTAACCAGGGAGACGTTGGCCGGCGGCAATCCAACGCCTTTCATCAGGAATAAATATCTAATTAGCTTTTCTATTGAAAACGTAGTCATTGATCATCATTTTGCTTTTGTGAATGCAGCAGCGCAAACCAAAATGATTGACCTAAAAAATGGCGGTGAAACTACAAAGTTGAGCAAGGACTTTTTTGTGCTTCAGGAGTATAATGAAGAATGGCGAATATTTCGCTATATGTTCAACAACCAGAAAGAACAAACTGCCCCTGAGCGTATCAAGCAAAAACAATGAAGGCTATAGTTTTAAATCGACCCGGCGGCCCTGAAAATTTTTTGATCGAGGAACGTCCCATACCAGTACCCCAGGAGGGCTGGGTGCTGGTTAAAGTAAAAGCGTTCGGGCTAAATCGATCCGAACTTATGACCCGAAAAGGTCTATCGCCAGATGTAATATTTCCACGTGTCTTAGGTATTGAATGCGTGGGAGAAGTGGAAAAAGATCCTTCCGGTAAATTTAAACAGGGACAAAAAGTTGCAGCATTCATGGGCGGTATGGGAAGGGATTTTGATGGCAGTTACGCAGAGTATGCGGTGTTGCCCAGCACCCTATTGAGCGCATTCGAAAGTGATTTGCCGTGGGCGCAATTGGGAGCCATGCCTGAAATGTTTCAAACTGTATACGGCTCACTCCATTTAGCACTAAAAATTAGGCAGGGTGAGGGAATTCTGATCCGTGGCGGTACTTCGTCTATTGGAATGCTGGCGATCCAACTGGCAAAAAACAGTGGCCTGACGGTGATTGCCACCACTAGGGATCCGGCCAGGAAAGAACTGTTGATCAATAATGGTGCTGACTATGTAGTGATTGATGATGGCAACATAGCTGAACAAGTGAAAGCGATTCAGCCGGCAGGCGTAAATAAAATACTGGAACTGGTCGGCACCGCCACGCTTAAAGACTCATTAGCTTGCGCCGCAGCAGGTGGAATTGTTTGTATGACGGGAATGCTGGCAGAACAATGGTCATTTAAGGATTTTGCGCCGATGGAATATATACCCGCAACCGTTTGTTTGACCGTGTATGATACCGGGCAAATCAGGGTTGACAACCAAAGCTTTCAGCAATTTATCGATGAGGTTACCGAAGGTAAAATCAAACTTCGTATAGGTAAAATATTTCAATTGACAGAAATCCAGGAAGCGCACAGGCTGATGGACAGAAACGCTGCCGGCGGTAAAATCGTTGTCGTTAACTAAATTATCTTTATAAAAAAATGCGTCACCCTGATCTTAAGCTGTATCCTGCTTTGCCAAAGTTTTCTGATCGCCCAGGTTATGCAGCGTACTAATTTACTATAATCAGCTTCCTTGCTTCATCAAACTTATCAAAATTCAGCCGGTACATGTAAACGCCGCTGCTTAGGCCGGTCAGATCCAGGCGATACAGGTGAAGCCCTTTATCCAGGGTCGCTTTGATCAGGTTTTTCACCAGCTGTCCGCTGGTATTAAACAGCTGAAGCGATACATTGCCGCTTTGCGGAATGCTAAACTGTATGGTTGTACTTGTATTGGCAGGGTTGGGAAAGTTCTGAAAAAGGCTTGTAATAGGCGAAACGGGAATTTCCGGCGCTATCGTGTTATACCTATTTTGCGCGGCTGCTGCACTTTTCTGCAGATCGTTCAGGTTATCTCCTCCGATGAGCGCAAAGGCAAATTTAACCGATTGATTGGCCGGAATCCCGACCGGCCCATAGCCTGTTACGTGCATTACATCGAGCCCTGAAGTGATATTATCACCGATCCCGGTAGATTTGATCCCGCTGGACAGTGTTTGAAATTTTTCCTGGCGGGTGAAATTATCGTCAGCTAAAAGATCGCCGCTCAACTGGTATGACATAGGATAGTAAACCGGCGACGCAAAACCGGTGCTTAAAAGTTTTACGCCGGCGTAAGGTTCAGAAGAAACTTTGCTCAACGTATACGCCATGTTATTGCCGGCATCAAACCGCGTTACATTGTCCGAGCCTGTGTTAATATCCCAGTCGGTAAATAATCCTAAATAAAATCCATTCAGATCCGTATTTCCCTGGTTAAAAACCTCGTATTCCGCTATCACATATTTGTCGTCGGGCGAAGCTCCATAAGCCACATGTGTGTTTCTTACCTTTACATTAAGTGGGTTCGACGAGCCGTTATCATTAAATTCTGCGGTTGCGGCGAACGCAGCCGATGTTCCAGCCAATGGCGATGCTTTGCTTATTTTAACGAAATCCTCATCATGATTACCGGATTCTGAACGCGCATTATCAGATAGGCGACTGCCCGATGTTGCGGCCATCAATGAAGCTTCGTATAGCAGTGAATGACCTTTATAAATAAACCCCTGGCCGTTGGTTGCATCGCCGTCACTGAACCCGATGCGCCCGTTGCTGGTAATCGTGGTAGCTATTTGGTTTGCCTGGTAATTTATATAGTCCTTTGAAACGACCAGCGTGAACGTTTCGAAATCCTGGTAAGTGCCGGAGGAATAGTTTAGCTTAAAGAGTACTTCCTGATTGTCACCAATGCCTGGCTTTACATATACAACAAACGGCCCGACTCCCGATTTTACTTCGCCAGTTGCCAGCGAGGCAACGGTTTGTTTATTTTGAAGAACCGTAACCTCGTTACCTGAAGCAAGGGTAACCACCAGGTTTTGCACCGGGGAAAGAAAGTTTTTGAGATCAAAGAATAACTGCAAGGTATCTCCCGGCGGATAAATACCTGAGCTTTTGTCGACGATCGATGTTTTTTGATTTCTTACCGACGGCGGAGATTCACTCAGCGCCCGGAAGACATTCAGGCGTCCCTTTCCAAGCTGTCCGGCATAATTCGGATTTTGCGCATCGATATTATCTGCAGTTACGCGCAGGCGCTCGCCGACCTGGGCCATCGTCAGTTCCGGATTATAAGCTTTTACCAAGGCTGCAGCACTGGAAACCATCGGTGTAGCCATCGAAGTGCCCGAGTAACTTCCGTAGCGATTATTGTACAGCGTATTCAGGATATTGTTTCCGGGAGCTGATATCGATACATAAGTTCCGTAATTGGAGCTTCCGCTTTTACGATCATTAGACAATACGCTCGACACGCCGATCACACCAGGATAACCGGCCGGGTAATCCGGCTGCGTGTGGTTTTCATTGCCGGCTGCAGCAACAATAAGACAGCCCTTGCTTAGCGCATAGTTCACCACATCCTGACCGAAGGAACTCCCACCGGTGCCTCCCCAGGAACAGTTGATGATCTGTGCGCCGTGATCCGCCGCGTACTTAATACCTTCATAACCTTTATATATCGCTTCACCATTATTGTCTGCAGCAACCTTTACGATCATGAGTTTTGCCGCATTAAAGGCAATCGCCGAAACTCCCTTTTTGTTGTCCGTAACAGCCGATGCAAGGCCGCTTACGTGAACGCCATGGTCGGTCGAATCGCTTTTTACCGAGGGATCGTTATCAGGAGCCGGTGCATTTCCCGAAGAACCGACGAAATCCCATCCGTAATAATTATCTACATACCCATCGCCGTCGTCATCCACTCCATTTACAGGGTCAGATGCATTCAGATAGATGTTTGCCGATAAATCTTCGTGTGTGAGGTCGGTTCCCGAATCCACAATGGCGATGATAACGCCGGAAGCATTTCGTAGTAAGTTCCAGGCTTGGGGAGCCTTTACCTGGTCGAGGTAGGATTGACTGCCCGAGGTATAGAAATTATCGTTCGGCACATATTTACTGTGATAGATGAAGCTGGGTTCAGCATACTCTACATTTTCATCAGACAGCAGTTCATTGATCGTTGCAAATAATTTGTCGTCGGCCACATGCAACTCAAAAATACGGTCAAGGCCGGATTTATCGTTTTCAATGCGTTTGGATACCTTATTATCGCGCGACTGTAAAAGCTGTTCTTTAAATACCCGATCAGCTGAACTTATGTTCGTTGCGTTTAACTTAAAAAGCGACCGAGCATCATTCATGATTGCCGGAGCTCCAGAAGCGGAAGTGGTTTTAAGCTTTACGATAATAACACCGGGCAGGTAATCTGTCCGGGTAATATTCTTCGGAAGACTGTAGGTTCTCGGCTGCTTTCTAACTTGCCCGGATGAGCTGAAGCAGAGCGAAAAAAGAAGCAATAGTAAAGGTATCTTCATGCAGTTCCTTTTAAATGGCACCAAATTGAATTGCTTCCGAAATATCAGATATTAAGATCACTTCATCGCAAACTTTTTACCCGTTTTTGCAACATCTTTTACACACCTGAATCCGATGTGATTGGATGCCGAACGATATTCGCCCTTTCCCCTTGTGCCAACCATGTAACGCGTGCAATACTGGTCGGTACATAGAAATGATCCGCCCCTCTGCACCTTCTTTTTAACTCCGGGCTCTTCCGGATCGAAAGAATCTGAAGGACCTTTTGGATTAACGCTGATCTTGTTCTGCGACTGGCTTGCGTAATAATCTGAACGATACCAATCGCTGCACCATTCCCACACGTTTCCCGCAATATCATATAAGCCATAATCATTGGCCGGAAAACGCTTTACTGGCGCGATGCCTACAAAACCATCAGCCCCGCTATCATGATCAGGAAACGATCCTTCAAAAATATTCGCCATCCATTTACCATTTGGCTGCAGCTTATTTCCCCAGGTATATAGTTCGCCGGAGCGCCCTGCACGTGCCGCAAACTCCCACTCAGCTTCGGTGGGCAGGCGTTTACCCGCCCATTTTGCATAAGCTGCAGCATCCTCCCAGGCTATCTGAACAACCGGGTAATTTTCGCGGCCGGCAATTGAACTGCCTTCGCCTGTAGGATGGCGCCAGTCTGCGCCTTTCTGATATGACCACCAGCGAAGGAAATTATCCAGTGATACCTTCTCTTTCGGAGGACTGAACACCAGGGAGCCAGCTATCAGATTCTCCTCCGGCGCATCGGGAAATTCCTCTTTCGTTGGCTTTTGCTCGGCAATGGTCACATAACCCGTTGCTTTCACAAATTCCGCAAACTCCTTATTGGTGACTTCAGTGGCGTCCATAAAAAACGGGGATACGCCTACACGATGAACGGGGCGCGCATCTTCCATATCGTTATGTCCGCCATCGCTCATACCGACAGGATTTACACCGCCCATGCTGAAATCTCCACCGGAAATATAAACCATGCCCTGGGGCGCCGTCAGGCTCTCGATATTATTTATTTTTGAAAGCTGGAAATCGCGTCCGCCGCCATCCATAAAAATTGCGCTGTCGTTTCTTGACAAGCCGGAAGGCTTACAAAATGATACAGCATCACCCGGAAAATGCGCGTTTTTCGGCATCGGCTGGCTAACCGTGGAAGCAGCGCTGTCAGCCTGCCGGCGTTCAGAAGCGCTGCGCTGTTTACATGCCGCAAGGGCGGTAAGCAAAATAATAACAGAACCGGTTTTAAAAGTGGCTTTGTTCATCAGTAGTGGAAATCAGTACTCTACAAATTTAGTAGTTTATTCATGAATTAATCTTGGCAAGCGGCAAATAGCTTACTGGAAATTGAACGAGAGTCCTCCACTGAAACCAAATTGGTAAATACTGGAATAAGATCCCACGCCCACACCTGCGCCGCCGGTTCCAGCGTAAATACCGCCGCTGATACCTTGTGAAATAGAATTCAGTTGAGCCTGAAGCTTGATGCCGACAGCGCCACCGGCTTTTATTTTGACACCGGCTTTCAGATCCCAGGCAAATTTGGTGTAGGTATCGCCGCCGTCGGCCGACACAATTCCCAGTCCGATACCAGCGCCTCCGTAAGGCATTAACGGGCCGCCGGTAGGAAGATAAGCAACTCCATTAATAAGTAAATAATTAACCGATACTTTATCATTATCGCGATTGACCTTAAACCCGGTTGCATAATCATACAACGGCGCATGGGTAGTCATCCCAAGATAGGAAAGTTCAATTGCTTTCGTTGGACGTAAGTAAACGCTGAAATCGGCGCCATAAGTTCCGGCGTCGTCAATTCTGCCATAGGCATTGTATAAATTAAATTTGTCGGCAAAAGTATATCCGCCCATCACGTCCAGACCGACACGAAGCTGCTGTTGCGCAAATAATTGATTACCACATCCCAAAACTACCAGAATCAGGAACCATGTTTTTCTTATAGGCATATCTGTAAATTTTATTAGACGTTGAAATGGGCAGCAGAATTCTGCTGCCCATACCTGTTTTCATAATATTATTTTGACGAAGCTGTTATCAGACCATCCTTGGCCAGTTGTTTGGCAAGCGCTTTTTTATAGCCGGCCAAAAAGTCATCGATATTAGATGGGTTCATTGTTTGTGATTGTGCCGACCATACTATCTTTTCAGTTTTAGCATCATATAAATTGGTTTCCACGTAATAAGTTTTATCAGTGGTATAGTATCCCGGATCATACATACCGGCGCCATAAAAATTACCCCAATAACCCCCGAAGGTTCCATAATAAGGATATGCACCAACAGGATACGCACTTCCTGGCACATAGCGGCTTTCAGTCTCCTTATTTACCAACGCAACAGTCAAAATTCCATCGCTGCCTGTTTCACGAATCTTTTGAAGAACAAGATCCGATTTACTACCTGAGCTTGATTGAAAATCAGGAGTGAAAACATCCAGACTTTTTACCGCTGCAAAACCGCGGCTGGTAATAGCTTCTGCCATTGAAGTTTCTATCTTTTGCCTGGCCGGCACGTTCGATGTCAAGCCGGCTACAAAAATTTTTTTAAACTCTGTGGCAGCAGTAAAGGATGGATCTTTATACGATCCTGTTACTGAAGTTGTTGAACTACATGCTGACATGACTAGTGAAATTATCAGCATCATACCCGTAATTTTCGTTAAGTTTTTCATGTTTTATACGTTTTGATTATTGATGTTTAAAAATTGTTATCTGAACCAACTGCTTCCAAACACGACGTAATAGGCCCAATCTTCCGGGCCGCGTGCCACATCGACACCCATACGCAGTTTAAATTTTCGCGCAATTAAATACCTGAAACCTGTGCCGTAGCTGTAAACCAAAGGATCGTCGAACATCTCGCTCCACTTATCGTATGCCTCGGCAATGCCTCCATAAAAAACCGCGCTCCATCTGCGGTACAAATCCCATCTGAACTCCGCTTCAGAAAGCAGCGTTGCGTTCCCCTGGTACCGCATGGTTGGAACACCCCGCAGGTTAACAAACGGCTTAAGGTAAAACGGAGGATCATTTATTGCCTGAGCGCCTTCTATTCGTAAACCTCCTGTCAGTTTTTTTGCGATCGGTGTATATCCGATACCTGAATAATTAATCAACCACGAATTGTAATCACTGCCAAGCACTTTATCCGACCAGAAAAAATCCGTCTCAACACGGATACCCTTGTCAGGAGTAAAAATATTGTCCCGGTTATCATATTGTATTTGTCCGCCCAACTGGCTCACCATGCTGTTGATCTCCTTATTCTTCACAAAGTCAGGCAGATTTCCGCCATCGGGTGCAACTTTTGTATTTACTAACATGTATTGCAAACCTGCACTCCACTTAATGTTGTTAAACTGTTTTAATACCAGCAAGTAAACCGGAATTGTTTTCAAATTCAGCTTAAATTCCTGATCTCCGACAATCGGAAGATTTTTGTAAAATGACATATTGATATCGCCGTAACCGGCAAAAATCCGGTACCGGATCCGCGCTTTCTGAAACGTTCCCGATCTGAAAGCGCCCGCCATCCAGCTATTGTTGGCGGTGTACATTCCAATTCCGCCAGTGATATCCGGCGGTTGCGGAGAGATGCGTAACTTGCCGTTTACTGAGTCGATTACAGGAGGAACAGGCTTTAAAAATACCGGTATCAGTGCTCCGCCAATTCCCCCGAGAGCCGGCTCTGTAATAATCGTCGGCACCGCGATAAAACCATGCGCATTGATCATATAATCGCTTAAATCAAAGGCTCCGTCCAATGAATCCTTAAACGATATTTTATGCTTTTCCTGTGCAATTGCAGTACGCTGCATCAATACGATCAATGCAAAAACTATTAACGTCAATATGCATACAGCGCTGCTTTTCATAGTTAAAACCCAAACCGGTAGTTAACCGAAGTAAGAAGTGTTTTACGGCCACCCAGAAACCCTGCTTCGGCCCGGAATTGCCAGCGTTTATCTAATTGAAACTGCCCCCCGGCCGTCATGCTCCAATCAGATGTCGCCTGCTTTTTCAGGGAATAATCAATAGTGATATTATCAAAATCTATATTTTGAACTTTGCTTTGCATCTCTTTAGCGACCTTTTTAGCAACTATCTGTTGTGCAGGGCTTAAGTTCTGCAGAAACGGCGCTGTTCCATCAATAACCGGCTGGAAAACAGAACCGTCGGCAGTTACGCCGAGTTCGCCCAGGTTAATCG
This sequence comes from Hufsiella arboris, assembly GCF_009834875.1. Lineage (GTDB taxonomy): Bacteria > Bacteroidota > Bacteroidia > Sphingobacteriales > Sphingobacteriaceae > Hufsiella_A > Hufsiella_A arboris. The sequence continues at coordinate 532,654 of NZ_WVHT01000003.1, forward strand.
AGCCTACGGTGACGCGGTTGATAAAAATTCCCTGAGCACCAAGCCATGGCGTGAGATTCATTTGCGGATGGCCCGCAAACCTGAAAACGTAGCCCAGGCGGCCTGATACCAATTGTGTGTGAATAGAACCATCGATTCCATCAAGATGTGACCAGGTGTTGTTATAATCAATGGCTGTAAAGATGCCGTTAAATCCGCCCGCAAGCGTTGTTCCAAAACCAAAAAGACCGCCATCGAATTTTGCTGTCGTAGAAAAGTTCACTGGAGAAACTAGGTTGACATTGGTCTGCGCCCAGGTTTTACCAAAAATCCCGTAAATATCTACGAATGGAAGAGCCCACAAGTCGATGCGGGTATTTAGTGTTTGCACATCCGCCTTCACTTCGCCAAATTTTACAAAGTCAAGCGGCACCATTTCTCCGCCGTTAATCCCTACTTTCAGGTCGCTGATCTCCACCTTCTGAGAGCCAAACAGAAAGTTGACCATAGCGCCGACCGGATATTGAAGATCAATCCCTTTTTTCGTTATCTTTTTCCCCCATGCCGGAAACATGTAAGGCCATGTTGAGTTTTTGACACTGTCGATATATCTCCGGTTTATCTCCCCGACAGAATTTTCCTTTTGCGCCATTGTGCTCACCGACACAATACTTAACACTAAAATAACGATGGCTGCTTTCATAATCGGTTCAATTTCCCGGTTTGCGGGTTTTGTTTAATTCACCTATGAATGGAATCTGATCCTGAACATTTGCACGGATGACCGTTTGCAGGTAGTTATCGAGCTGGTAAAATTTTGCAGCGTTCTTTGCACCTACGGCTTTGGAGAATTTTTTAAAGTATGATGTCTGCAGGCTGAGGTTCGATTTGTCATTCGACAACATCCGTTTAGCTAACGATCCTGCCTGTTCGTCAGTGAGCGTTGCGTATTGCTTTGCGTAATCGCTGATAATTCCAACACGCTCTGTGCTCAGATCTTTACGCTTCGCTTCATACTCGTCGTAAACTTTCCAGAAAGATTGTGATTGCGCGCTGTCGAGAGTCATGTACTGGCTGACCAGCTGTTTTTTATCTTTCTGGAAAACGCTTTGGACAATGGCCAGATCTTCTTTACCTGAGGATTGAGCTGAGGCCCCAAAAGCTGCAATTGAAAATAAAAAGAGAAAAATAATAGGTTTCATACAGGTTCTTATTTTTTGTTAAATGATAGTTGTCAATCTTTACTCCCCCTGTTTATTACCGGTTATCCGATCAAAATAGTCTGACTTACTGATCAGGAAATACCCGGTCGAAACTGCTACAATCAGCGCAGCCAGGGCGAATTCATAAATCGGTTCCACCTTCTCAACATCCATCACAAATATTTTGCGGCTGATCGCAATCAGGCAAACAAGAAGGATGATCCTTATTTTTACTACATGCGCTTTATTGAAAACCCTGACGGTTTCCATTACTTCCATCATCAGAAGCACGTTAAAAAACAGGATGAAAACATTTTTACCGCGATCAGGCGCATAACCTGCTCCAATATTCTGAACCCTGTCAACAACCCGGAAAAAAGTTTCATATACCAGGTCGACGGTCAGTATTAAAATGAAGACACCCGAGATGATGAGCAGCGTATAAGTGATGATCTTATCGAAGTATTTCGTAACGTTTTCCAAGGGCACCGGTTTACACTACAAAGTAAACCGTTCAGATACGCATTAATTGCATCTGTAGACAGCAGACAGGTTTCATCTTATAAAATGCAACCTTTTATGATTAGTTGTCACCTCCTTCCGGCCTTCGGATAAGTGTCGGCAGAGATTCAACGAAGTGGTGGAAGAACCGCGTGAGCACTACGTTAAACTGCAGCGCATTATACAGCTGGTCATTCTCCTTACGTGGCAGCCATTCATTAGCATAGGTGAGCTCAAGCTGAAAATCGTCGTCTAATGCGTAGCCAAGGCCTACCGTAAGACGGTTGCGGTCGAACAACTCCGGGCCGCTGATATTACTTTTATTTTTAAAGAATAACTCGTCGGATGCGATCAGGTAAATCGCATTCTTTTCAATGACAGGCTTGTTAATGGGATAGATGTATTTAAGCTGGGCCCGTATTCGGTTAACCGCTTCAAATATAGAATCGCTACTTCTTATATGCCTGTCCTCAAATCGCAAACGAGTATTTAAAGTATATCGCTCACGGTGAAAATAATAGGTCGCCTGCACGGAATAACGCCATTCCGGTGTTTTGCTCTTCTCAAGTTCGGGAACATCGCGATTGTAAAAATATGCAAGAAAAGCTGACACCTTCCATTTGTCGGAAGGCGTAAAGTGAATCCAGTCCCGAACATAAACCTGCCCCAAACTGGCGAAAAATGTATTATGGCTGGGCACACCGGTCCATGTATCCCCTACATTCAATTCGTTGCTCCACTTGGCATTGATCGGGTGAGTAAATGAAAATTCATTCCAGAATTGCTTTCGGTCTGCCTGAGCACGACTGTTTTTCGATGATATCAGGAATGACGATAATAAGCAAACGATTAAGGTCTTTTTCATCGCAGATAGCATAGAATATAAATATTATATCAATTTCAAAATCTTATTATTTAAGATTAATATGCGGTATGATTAAAATGCTTCGCCGATGCGGAAATAAATCCCATGATCATTTTTACCTAAAGCACCGTCGATACCGATGTTGATATTCCTTGATCTGAAAACCTTAAAGCGGGCACCAACACCACCTCCAGGCAATATCCCGCTGTAAGGTGATTCAGTAAATGCCAGGCCAAAAAACCCGACTGCACCCCAGCGTTTGTAAAAATTCCATCGATATTCTGCTTGTACTGCGTAAACCTGGTTGCCGCGGTATTTACCGTTTGAATATCCCCGGATATCCTTACCTCCAACCGTGTGCTGCCCAACGAATGGTACATCGCCAAGCCCGGTGTAGAAGCTGAGGCGCGATGCCAGTATCGAGTTATGAGTAACCCTCCTATAATAATTTGCGTAAGCTTTCAGTGAGCTAAAAAGGCTGTCACTACCAAGCCACTTAGCATTATCGGCCAGGTTCAGCGACACCTGTAATCCTTTGGACGGGTAATATACATCGTTCCTGGAATCATATAGCATACTCAACCCAATGCTGTTTGTATTAACCTGTTGTGAGCTATCACCCTCAAATTCTGTGTCCGAATGCTGAAATTTCAAGAACAAGCCACCATACAGATGTCCATGTATTTTCCGCAGTCCTTTCAGAAAAATGAGTTTATTCACATTGCTGTAATCAGCAAAATTTCCTTCTTCTGTATCACCGTCGCTTTCAAAATACTGAAAGTTTACCTTTCCCGTAGCAGCAGCAAAAGTAAACCGCCACTTATCATCATTAACATACAAGCGGGTGAACCCGGAAACAAACCAGGATTTATTTTGAGTATATCCTCCTGCTACACCGGCCTGACTTTCGGGAGATACTGAATCAGTTTTTGACAGTTTAAAAAAACCAAGCGTGGATACTGCTGCTATGAAGCCGTATGAGCGGTTATAACTCACAATCGGGATCGCGGTGATCGATTTAGGCTTTTTCTTTTTTACGGAACTTGTGTCCTGAGCATATGAGCAAAACATCGTCATACAAAAACACAGCATCAAACCCGATTTCAACAGCATATATCAACTCGCTACCTGGTGCACATAAGTATGCGGAACCGGGCCACCGATATGGTTCTGCGCCAGCAGAGTTTTTATCTGCTCAATCAGTTTTCCGTAATAAGCAATGTTGTCCCCGGGAAGTGTGTATGCCCTGAACGCCACTGACACAGCGCCAGGTTTCAGAGCTAGCAAATTTACACTTGCCGTATCCGGAAGTACCAGCGGATCTGTAGCTATAACAGGCAATGCCAGTGAACGAAGGTTTTCAATATCCGTATCGCCAGCAAGCTCGGCCTGCACTTCAACGAGTGAACGGCCTTCCAGGGTATTGTTCACAATTATCCCGTTAGATACAAGCCCGTTGGGCAGAATAACGGTTTCGCCTTTTGGCGTCAGCAAAATGGTGTTAAATATTTGTATTTCTTTCACAACACCGGCTTTTCCCTGCGCATCTATGACATCACCAACACGATAGGGTTTTAAAATGAGGATTAACGTCCCTCCTGCAAAATTCGCCAGAGTGCCTTGTAAGGCCAGGCCAATGGCTAAACCACCCGCGGCCAGTAAAGCGACAAATGACGTGGTTTGGATCCCTACCATTCCGGCGACACTGATTACCAGCACTACCTTCAGGATAATGGTGAAAAGACTGATCAGAAACGTTCGCAGCGATATATCAATCCTTGTCAGATTGCGTGACGTTATTTTTGATACACGTTCAATGATCCACCAGCCCACAGCCAGCAGAACAACCGCAAGTAAAAATTTTGGCAGGTAAGCTACTGTCAAAGCTTTCAGCTCTATAGCATATTTATCTACTTCCATATTACCAGATTTTATTGGTTGATGATTTATTTAAATTCCATTTTCCCTGTTTTAACTTCATGAGTTTGATTGATTACGTTCAAAGGGGATATCTGTAGTTAATTTAATCCGGATTATATGATTCACCCGGTTTCTGCCTTCATGCGTATCTGCATTATTTTCTGCTTCAATAACATGTAGATTATAGCAAACTGTAATTCGTTGATGATTTTAAAACAAAATACGTTGTTAAATTACAGGCGGGGGAATTATAGAAGCCCTAGATGTTGCATTTTAAAATATGATACAAATTAGCAGTCATGATGCATCCAAATCGTGACAAATTGTGGATGCTGCTTATCCAGCTGCCCGACATCAATTCCTAACTGACTGAGATTATTGCCAAGCATTGCTTTATAATACAATCCATCTGTGATTTCGCCTTCGAGCCAAACGCCGGTTGTAAATGAACCTCTGAAGAATTCCTCGGCCATCGGCCTGGCATCCTGTCTGAGCCAGAATGGCCATTGCCCAAATAAAGACCGGCTTGTCGGCAGGGCTCCGATTCCGACACCTGCATTGAAATGCTTGTTGATTTCATAGCTCAGATTTCCTCCCAAAACAAGTTGCGCACCTTGACCCTGGTTGGCGTTAGAGGTCCACACATATGCTAAATACCTGAATTTGGGATTCACCAACCAGCCTTTAAAGTATAACGTAACTTTTTGCAGCTGAACATCATTCCGCGTTTTAATATCCCTTGTGTTGCCAAACGCATCAGTGTAACTGCTGTTGAGCGCCTTCTGGTTCAGGTACCTGAAGGTAATGTAAGGCGAAAATTTTAACGTTGCACGTTTCCCGTTTACTATCATAAAGCCTGAGCCCGCGGGATGCTCAACCTCGGTGCTGTCTTCTTCAACGCTTTCTGAAAACTGCGCGACAGCCGGCTTGATCAATAAAAACTGGATAAGCAAACCGGCAAGGAATAATCTTGATAATTTCATAGGTATCTTGATTTTTATACATTAACCTCAATAAAGTGTCTTAACAGGCTAAAATTTAATGCTGAATCACAGGCCAAGCCTGGCCCGCTGTTAGCTGTTATTTGTGTTCTTTGAGTACACAAGACTACAAAAGTTGGCATTCGCCACTAACGATTAACAAATACTATCGGCTGGAAAGCAATCCCTGCTTCGTTAATTCGGCGCTCATTGCCTCCTTATAACTTTTCAGGAATTTATCGAGGTTTGAAGGATTTGTCGACTTGGATTGCGCCGACCAAACCAGCTTTTCAGTTTTAACATCGTAAAGGTTTGTCTCAACATAATACAATTTATCATCTTTATAATAACCAGGTTCATTTAGCGGAATGTACCAGTTGTTATAATAACCTCCGAAGGACTGATAATAAGGTGAACTACCTGCCGGATACGAATTGCCGGGAACGTACCGCGTATCACTTGCCTGGTCGATCAATGCGATAGTTACCACTGCGTCACTTCCGGTATCCCTTATTTTTTGCAGAACGGCTTCTGATTTCTTTACGTCTCCGGTCGTTACTCCAGGCGGAAATATCGTGAGCCCTTTAACTGTTTCAAATCCTCTTTTGTTCAATGCCTGCGCTATGTAATTCTCTACTTTTGCCTTAACGGTCGAGTCGGCCCCCAAACCCGCAACAAACAACTTTTTATAAGTATTGGGCCGTAACGACGGATCCTTATAAGAACCCAGTACAGTAGTTTGCGTAGAGCTGCAGGAGCTACAGATTGCTATTGAAAATAACAGAAGATAACTGGCTATTTTTTTCATAATCAGATGTTTTAGTTAAAGATAATATTTCAGCAAGGAATAATTTGCACAAAATCAATCACGTTCGCCCGGGATCCTGAGATTGTTTATTTAAAATCAGTTTACCCGTCAGTTTTATAAACTGTTTGATTTCGTGTAGATTTAAATCGTTTATCACCTCATCAACTTTTATTAATGAAGAGATCTTTACTGTTTCTGACAGGTTGCATTTTAACGCTGAATGTGTCTGCGCAACAGGTTCGTCCTGATAACTCCGCTAAAATTTATAACGACATTGCCCGGCTTAATAACCTCACCAATGTCCTGTATTTCGCTGCACACCCTGATGATGAGAATACCCGTTTACTTGCCTGGCTTGTAAACGATCAGCATCTGCGAACAGCGTACCTCTCGCTAACCCGGGGAGACGGAGGACAGAATATTTTAGGTAGCGAGCAGGGTGCGGCACTTGGCCTTATACGCACGCATGAATTGCTCGAAGCACGCAAACTTGACGGAGCCGAGCAGTTTTTTACCCGGGCTATCGACTTTGGTTTTTCAAAAAACTATACTGAAACATTTAAACATTGGGATAAGGACCAGCTCACATCAGATGCGGTGCGCATTATTCGCCAGTTTCGTCCCGATGTCATTATCTGTCGCTTTCCACCGAACGAACAAGCCGGACATGGGCAACACGCGGCTTCCGCAATTATTGCTGAAGATGCTTTCAAAGCTGCCGGCGATCCTAAACAGTATGCGGACGGATTTGCTGCATGGCAACCCCGGCGCATTCTTTGGAATACATTCCGATTTGGTAGTTTCAATACAACCGACGAAAGTCAGCTTAAGCTTATAACCGGACAATACATTCCGCAACTGGGCATGAGTACTGGTGAACTTGCTGGATTAAGCAGAAGCGTTCATAAAAGCCAGGGCGCCGGCACCCCGTCTGTTCCAGGTGTTCAAACAGAATATTTCAAGCCGGTTGACGGCGAGCAAGCCAAAAACTCTTTGTTTGATGGATTGGATATCTCCTGGAACCGCGTTGGCAGAAAAGATATCGGTGATAAGGTAAATTCAGTGTTGCAGAAATTTGATTTCAAACATCCTGAAGCCAGTCTTACTGCGCTGATCAGTATTCGCAATGAAATAAAAACCGTAACGGATCAATATTGGCGCAATCGGAAGCTGGACGAGATCAATGAGATTATACTGAGCTGCAGCGGCATCATGGCCGAAATTTACACCAATGTACCTGAAGCGATAACTGGCAGCAGCCTTCCTTTCACACTGAACGTTATCAGCAGGTCATCATTACCGGTTAAAATCTCTTCTGTTCAATATCCTGATACGAGGATTGAGCTTAACAGGGGAATATCGTCAGATTCAATTATAACTTTCAACCAGGTAATTAAAATCCCGTTAACGACGCCCGTAAGCGAGCCTTACTGGTTAAAAAAAGATCCTGAAAACGCCGGGCAGTTCAGCATACCAGCCGACAGCCTGATCGGACGTCCGGAAAGCCCGGCATCGCTCCAAGCAATACTTTTCCTGCGGATCGCCAATGAAGATTTTTCCCTACCAGTTCCACTGTCTTATAAAAAACTTGATCCGCTTAAAGGTGATGTTGTTGAACCGCTGCGTATAGTGCCGGCGGCTGCGCTTGAATTTACGCAAGCGCTGTTGATTAACGATCGGGCACATGCCAACGATCTAAGTGTCCACGTGCATCCTTTTAAGGATTTCGATCAGGCATCGGTTACTTTATCGCTAAATAACAAACAGCTGATTAAAACATCATCTTTCCCTTTAAAAGCCGGCGCTGACAGCATAATCACGATTCATCTTAAACCCGGAACCTTACCGGCCGATGGGACATCAGCGTCTTATATCGAAGCAAAACTGGAAACGCCTCAGGCAACCTATGGATCTGCGCAGCACATCATCCACTATGATCATATTCCAACCCTTCAGTATTTTACTGACGCAAAAGCGAAGATTTTAAATACAAACTGGAAATATACGGTGAAGCGTATTGGGTACATTTCCGGCGCGGGCGATTACATTGCCGATTTCCTGAAACTAGCCGGGCTGAATGTTGATGTATTAAAAGATGCCGACTTTATTGATCCTGCAAAACTTTCAGTTTACGATGCTATAATCACCGGCGTACGGGCGGTAAATATTGAAAAACGCATGAAATACTGGATGCCGGTTTTAAATGAATACATTAAAAACGGTGGTACAGTAATCATGCAATATAATACGCTGCAGGATCTTTCCACCACGCAGATCGGGCCATATCCATTCACCATCAGCAATAACCGGGTTACCGAGGAAGATGCCGAAGTGAAATTTCTTGATCCTAAAGAGCGCCTCTTAAACTATCCAAATAAAATCACTCAAACAGACTTTAAAGGATGGACCCAGGAGCTTGGTACATATTTCCCGGCAAACTGGGACCAGCGTTACCACTCCGTTCTTGAAATGAACGATACGGGCGAGAAACCACTTCAGAGTTCGCTGCTTTATGCGAAATACGGAAAAGGTGTTTTTATTTATTCATCTTTGGCTTTATTCAGGCAATTGCCGGCAGGAAATAGCGGCGCTATCCGCCTGCTCATGAATATGATTTCAGCTAACCACTGATGACTAAAAACAACCGATTTGTTGGCTGGTACATTGCAGTCATAATTTTTCTGATCATTCAGATAATCTTCTATGCCTGGTTTACAAACTACTGGAAATGAGTCTGACTGATTGGATCGTCATGATCGTAACACTTGCGGCTACCATCATTTATGGCGTTTACAAAGGTCGCGGGCAAAACGATTCAAGGTCATACCTGCTTGCAGACCGAAAAATGCCGTGGTATATCGTATTGCTCGGCATTATGGCTACACAAGCCAGTGCAATTACATTTTTATCAGCTCCGGGACAGGCATATACGGACGGCTTGCGGTTTGTTCAATACTATTTTGGCTTGCCCCTGGCGATGATCGTTATCAGCATCACATTTATCCCAATCTTTCAGCGCCTGAACGTTTGCACGGCTTATGAATATCTTGAGCAGCGCTTCGACCGCAAAACCAGGGTGCTGACGTCCTTACTATTTCTGGTATCACGCGGCTTATCAACAGGTATTAGTGTTTACGCCCCGTCTATTATACTTTCGTCTGTGATGGGATGGAACATCATTGTCACCAACATTTGCATGGGTGGCTTCCTGATCATTTACACATTTATCGGAGGTGCAAGAGCGGTAGCTCATACGCAAAAGCTGCAGTTTCTGATTATCCTGTGTTCTATAGTACTTGCTGCATTTCTGCTGGTAAAGAACATGCCCGGCGGAGCATCACTTGGCAACGCGCTTACAATAGCCGGAAAATCCGGTAAGCTTAACGCTATCACAACAAATTTTGATTGGAAAGACCGCTACAATATCTGGAGCGGATTGATCGGTGGTTTTTTCCTCGCACTTTCATATTTCGGCACCGACCAAAGCCAGGTAGGACGTTACATTTCAGCAAAAGATACCTCATCCGGACGAATGGGTCTGCTGATAAATGGCCTGGTCAAAATTCCGATGCAATTTTTCATACTGCTTATTGGCGCTGTGATGTTTGCATTCTACAGTCTTTCGCCGGCGCCGCTTTACTTCAATGAAAATGCATTGGATAAGTTCAACAAAACATTTCCGGCACAAGCGGATTCGATTAATAAAAGTTATACAGAACTAGCTGCGCAATACAATAACGACACACGCCGCCTGATAATCAACAATAAACAAGGTGATCAGAAGAGCGTAAATGCTGATATTATAAAACTGAAGTCAAACCAGGAAAAGATCGCACTGATGCGCGAGCAATTTCAAAAACAGCTTGATTCTTCAAACATAAGCACCGATAAATCGGACACAAATTATATCTTCCTCTATTTTGTAAAGCACAATTTGCCAATTGGTGTAATCGGGCTGCTTTTTGCGGTGATTTTCCTTGCATCGTGGGCTTCCATTTCCGCTGCACTCAATTCGCTAGCCGCCTCATCGCTAACGGATGTTCATCTTCTTTTAGCAAAAAGGACATTCAGCGGCACGGAAGAAGTTTTTTACGGGCGTATCCATACATTGATATGGGGCATATTTTCTATTGCTGTTGCTATGTTCGCCAGCCGAATGGGATCTTTGATCGAAGCCGTTAACATACTTGGTTCGATCTTCTACGGGCCAATCCTGGGTGTGTTTATGGTAGCATTCTACATGAAAAGAATTCGTGGAGGCAGCGTATTTATAGCTGCTATTATTTCGCAACTTTTGGTTGTGCTTATATACAGCCTTGATATCGTTTCATTTTTGTGGCTGAATGTGATTGGTTGTTTTGGGGTAATGATTTTTTCATTGCTGATACCCGCGAAAGCATTTAATCAGCAAATATCTCGTCAAGAATAAGACTGAAGCCCGGAAGTATTTCAGTTGTAATTGTTTCACTTAACGTGAACAGTCTTGAAGGCTGATATTTTCCTTCAGCGTCGAGTGTATATTTCAGGAATGTCTTGTCAACCGGAGAAATGATCCAATATTCCTTTACCCCGAACTCCTGGTAGATCTTATATTTCGTAAGCAACTCTTTTTTGTTATTACCCGGAGATAAAATTTCCACAACGATATCCGGCGCACCTATGCAACCTCTTGCATCAAGCTTTGATGGATCGCAGATTACACATATGTCCGGTTGCAGCACGGTGTATATATCTTTATCAGCTTTACTATCTTTCGGAAACCGGACGTCGAATGGAGCTGCGTAAACCTTGCAGTGTTTATTCTTCAAAAAACAAAAAGAGCTGCCGTTAACGATGCGGAAACTTCCTGATGTGACCGGGATGGCGCCGGACTCATCGGGAATATCTTCCCTTTGATAATTTCGACACGTTCATCAAATAGCCAGGTCAAATAGTTGGCATAGGAATAAGTTAGCGAAGGATCTACATCGTTAAGCGCTAAAGGCTCTTTTTCCTCAGTTGGATATGGTTTCGCATCGGCCATCTTATAAAGATAATGAAATACCAAAAAATCTCCGTCTCATTTTAAACTTTCACTCTCTTCCAGTTGCCTTTTCTAAATATGAGGAAAGCCGCAATGGTTATACAAACTTCCGATGCGGGAATTGCGATAAACACGCCTTTAGGGCCGATGTCGAAATACTTTGCTAAGAGCCAGGCCAATGGTATCTGGAATAACCAGAATCCAAATACATTGACTTTTGTCGGTGTCCACGTATCGCCGGCGCCGTTAAACGCGCTGTTCAGCACCATGCCGCAGCCATAAATTATGAACCCGATACTTAAAATATGTAAAGCAGTCACCGCAACTTCTCTAATCCTGGCATCAGGCGTAAAAAAACCGGCAAAAACGCGCCCTAAGGCAAGAAACAATATCATAACAACAGCCATAAAGATCATCGCATATTTCATTGTCTGGTATACCGCCTGCTGGGCCCTATCGGGATGATGGGCGCCAAGATTTTGCCCGACTAAAGTAGCCGCAGCGTTGCTTAGTCCCCAGGCGGGCAACATGAAGAACATCATTAACCTAAGCGCTGTTTGATAACCGGCCGAACCGTGGTCGCCGCCGGTTGTGGCCACAAGCTGTGCAAGGAATATCCAGCTGCAGCTGGCGATGACAAACTGCAGGATAGCCGGTGCAGCAATTTTAATGATCGCACTGATCTGGCTTAAATCCGGGATAAAATGAGTGAGCCTTATTTTTAAGACATTTTTACCGTTAAACAGATTATAAGCCTGGTATATAACTCCTGTCGTGCGGCCAATGCTTGTAGCAATTGCTGCGCCGGTCAACCCGAATGCCGGAACAGGGCCAAATCCGTTTATGAATACCGGGCAGAGAATGATGTTTATAATATTGGCCAGCCACAAGCTCCGCATCGCGATGGCCGCGTTTCCGGCGCCACGAAAAATACCGTTGATTAAAAATAGAAGCATGATGATCAAGCTTCCGCCCATCATGATGCGCACGAAGTTTGTTCCATGATCCGCAGTTTCGGCGGAAGCTCCCATTATCAACAGTATATCGCGCGCGAAAATGAATCCTACAACACTGATGAGCAGGTTCACTACGAAGGCAATAATGATAGTTTGCATCCCCGCCTTACCTGCAGCTTCTGGGTTTTTTTCACCCACACGGCGCGCAACTACCGCGGTTGCCGCCATACTCATCCCGATTGCAAGTGAATAAATAATGGTAAGCACTGATTCTGTTAAGCCAACGGTTTGAATAGCGTGGCTGCTATTTTTCAGGTGACCTACAAAATACAGATCAACCAGCGCAAAAACCGATTCCATAGCCATTTCGAGCATCATTGGAATTGCCAGTAAGATAATCGCTCTATTTATGCTGATCGATGTGAGATCGGCCTCCTTTCCCTGCAAAGACTCTTTTAATATCGTCCAGAAATCATAAGCCCTGCCCCTTTTTTGAATGGACTGTTCCATATAGAAATTTAAATTAAATTGTGATTGCCGCGAAACGAACAGTTACAGATGTTATTATTCAAGAATTGTCTACCGACAAATCTTTAAGCGGATGGCGAAGTGCTCATGATCGATTATTTCCTACCGAATTTAGAAATATTTTTCGACGGATCACTCATAAAACAAAAAAACTGTGCAGACTTTACAGTCTGCACAGTTAAAAAAAATTAAACAATTAAACCTTATGCTTCCTCCGTAGGAACTGTTTCATTGACAAAACCTTCAGCGATTTGTTTTAACAAAACATCGGTATTCTTTTTTCCATCAAGCGTTTGAGTATGGCAAAATGCGAAGCGTGCCGTATGTAACAATCTGATCGAGTGTCAATTCTCGAAGATATTGTCATTTTATAAAGGCACCAGTATTTCCTTTTACCAGTCCTTTCTAGTGGTTTGATTATACGAATCGACAGCCAGAAACAGCAGTGTTAAGAGAGAGGAAATTCAAATAGCATGATAGATGCTCTTTTAAACATCCTGATACGCCAACTATTGCTTCTTATCAAATTGGGGCATCAAATCGATCATTGATTGTTGGGAGGTTTCCAGCTTAATCAACCCGCGGCGCGGGCGGTCGAGGTCAAGTGTTATAAAAATAACTGTTGAGATAAGGATGCAAAACCCTACAGCGATCGTCCAGTCAAACCGACCCTTACCTACTGAATTGTAGCCAACAAAAAAAGCAGACGTAATCGAAAGGATAAATAACATGATCACGATTGATTGGGGCACGCGCATGAGTTCACTATATTTTGTATTGGAGGCACTGTCAAACATCGCGTTAAGTGCAGGAATCATCTGGCCTGAAATAATTACGTTTGGCTGCTGCGCGGCGAAACGTGTCGCTTCCGTCCATAAGAGTCGCGAATAACGGTCGGCCCTTTTATCAGCATCGTTTACCTGGTCTATATTGGTTCCGGCCATTATATTTTCAATGCGTGCCAATAAATAGCCTTTGAATTCGCTGCGTAATATAACTCTAATTGAATCAGGGTAAAGGTCGGCCCGCAACAGTGCGGTACCAATTGCATTTGCTTCGGCAATCGATGCCTGGCGCCTCGCTTCATAGCGTGTGCCGCTCATGCTGAAAGTAAATCCAAGCAAAAAAGCAAGCAGGCCGAACAGCGATCCATAAAGTGTGCTGTTGGAGGGATTTTCTTCGGCTTTATCGGCAGCTTGTATACGCTTACCGAGCTTCGTGCCAAGCCATATGGCTACGATCATCATTATGAAAAGCACCAGAACCACTAACCAGGCATCTATCCTCAGCAACCAGGGAAACGCGTAGTAATTTATGCTGGCCTGCATCATTTCATTCCCAATACCGTTACGTTTGCTCTCCCACGGGCAACGCCGCGGGTATCATACCAAAAATCGATTCGCCGGATATGCCTGGTGCCTACACCGCGCAGGTCTATTGCCCTGCTTGTCCCACCTTGAGGAATGTCCAAAGCGACAGGCAGAATATCCGGAGCACCGTCGCCATAAGTTACCTGCATTTTCACCAATCGTAAAGGAGCATCCGTCACTTTAATCTGTACCCGCCGAAAATTGTCGAAAGGCGGCGTGACAACAATGCCATCGTGATCAGCCGTGAACCGGGCTTGCGTGGTTCCTATCACCCGCCAGGTTCCGGGAGTTCCTGCTTTACCCCGTCTGACTTGTTGTGCGGATAATGCGCTTGAAAATGCGATCAGCGCAACAAAAACGATGAACTTTTTCATGATGCCTATTATTGATTTCAGAATATCCCAAGATAGGGCAATCCATTAACAAAAATTTCAAGATAACCACGGGAAAATGTTTCGATTTATAAAATGAAACCAACTTACACAGGTTCGGTGTAAAACAATTAGGCGAATTTACGAACCTGGAACAGTCATTTTTTAACGGCCCGACGGCAAGTCGCTTTGTAAAGCATTCAGGAGAAAAACTCAAAACGGCAGATGACCTTCAGCGCTTTTTAATACAAACGGACTGATCAAAATCTCATTTAGGTGTTGCCCGGTGGGTATTGCAAAACGCCGGATAAATTCTATCTTTAATCCCTGACACCAATTATATTCCGGAATGAGAAACAAGATATTTTCAATTTTATTGTCAGGCCTCACCATGCTTGGAAGTGTAAAAGCTGTTTTTGCACAGCCTGCCATAATTCCCCAACCAGCGGAAATAAGCTTCCCTGCAAATTCAGGGAGTTTTATCATTAATCAGAAAACGTTACTGGAGAACAGTTCGGCTACGCAAAACTCGGCAGACTTTTTTAACGACTACCTTATACAGGTTTATGGTTTCGGCCTGAAAAGTTTGCCGGCGAAGGGAAGCAAAAACAAAATCAAGCTTGATATTTCAAAAGATTCCGGAGGTAAGGAAGGCAGCTACAGCTTAAACGTATCAAAAGGCCTGATACACATCCAGGCAGCCGACCCGTCAGGAGTCTTTTACGGAATCCAAAGCCTTATTCAGCTATTGCCAACAGAAAAAAAAGCACAATTAAACGTTCCGTTTATTTCCGTTAAGGACGAGCCAAGGTTCGCGTATCGCGGTATGCACCTTGATGTAGGGCGTCATTTTTTCCCGGTATCATTTGTAAAAAAGTATATCGACTACATCGCCCTGCATAAAATGAACTACTTCCACTGGCATCTGACAGACGACCAGGGATGGCGCATCGAAATCAAAAAATACCCGCAGCTTACCCAGGTTGGTGGTTATCGTAATGGAACTATTATCGGCAAATACCCCGGAACAGGAAATGATGGCATCCGTTATGGCGGCTTTTACACCCAGGAGGAAGTTAAAGGTGTGGTTCAATATGCCGCGAAACGTTACGTAACCATCATTCCTGAGATCGAAATGCCGGGACATGCTTCCGCAGCGCTAACAGCATACCCAAATCTGGGATGTACCGGCGGTCCATATCATGTACAGCAAACCTGGGGAGTTTTTAAAGATGTCTTTTGTGCCGGAAACGATTCTGTATTTAACTTTTTGCAGGATGTGATAGATGAAGTGATCCCGCTCTTCCCAGCTAAATATGTACACGTTGGCGGCGATGAATGTCCGAAAGACAGCTGGAAGACATGCCCGAAATGCCAGAAAAGAATTAAAGAAAATAATCTGAAGGATGAACATGAGCTCCAAAGCTATTTCATTCAGCGGATGGAAAAATACATTAACAGTAAGGGCAAAACCGTTATCGGATGGGATGAGATACTGGAAGGAGGACTGGCTCCAAACGCTCTTGTAATGAGCTGGAGAGGTGAGGCCGGCGGCATTGAAGCAGCTAAACAGCATCACCAGGTGATTATGACCCCTACAACCTATGTCTATTTCGATTATGCGCAGTCAAAACCCGATGATTCATTAACCATTGGCGGATATATTCCGCTGGAAAAAGTTTATAATTATGAACCAATTCCGAAAGAGCTTGCGGCCGATGAGCAGCAGTATATCCTTGGTGCGCAAGCCAACTTGTGGACCGAGTATATTCCCGGCCCGTCTAAGGTGGAATATATGATCTTCCCGCGAATGACAGCATTGAGCGAAGTATTATGGAGTCCGAAAACATCAAAAAACTGGGAAAGCTTTCAATCAAGGCTTCAAACTCAATATAAACGATATAAACTGTGGGGAGCAAGCTCCGGGAAACCGCCTGTGTCTGAAGCTTCTAACAGCGGACGTTAAAGTCGAAATTAAAGCGAATAGTTGCCAGCTCAATAAATACAAATACACCTTCGTTAGTTTAGACCCAGATTTGGCCTTCAGCCTCACCTTCCCGGTGGGGCTTTTTTTTACCGCCTGAAAACCTCATCAGCAAAATACTGGTAAACAAAATGTTACAGTTAAAAGATAATTATCAGGCCTGAATATTTTATCTTTCCTTTGAATTCAAACTACTACCTGGTTTCCTGAAATCAAGCTACTATTTCTATCAATGAGCTGACAACAGCAATATCGTGAAGCGATAATGACGTTTAATAAAAGGCCTGACATTCGTCTCGAAACACACCGCTGGCTGTTAACAATTCCACCTGTCCTTATATTCTTGTTTACGGGATGCCATAACCCGCATAAAGAGATGGTGAAGATATTAGCTGATATCAATAAACGCAATTTCAGTGTTAAAAATCCCGACAGTCCTGAGGCCCAGTTGCTCCGTTGTGACTCCACTATAAAAAAGACCAGCCAACGTGGGGATCTCAATTTTTTAAATTATGTAAAGGCCAGCTTACTGGTAAAAACAGGACAAGAAAAACAGGCCTCATTAATTTATGAAGACCTCCTTGACCGAATGAATCCCGAAGTAAGCAAGCAGATGTTACCAGAGGCCGCGATTGCTTATATGCGCGTTGGCGAACGGAGTAACTGTATGATAAACCATTCCGGCGGATCATGTATATTCCCCATAAAAGATGATGGCATACATCAGCTGAAAACCGGTTCCGAAAAAGCAATTACAATCTATAAACAATTACTAAAAGCTAATCCGGATGATCTCGAATCCAGATGGCTGTTAAACATCGCGTATATGACGCTCGGCCAGTACCCTGGCAATGTTCCCCGCAGTTTGCTCATCCCGGATCTTGACCTTGATACCGGCATTCATGTAACGCCTTTTACAGATATCGCTTCTGAGCTTGGACTGGATGTAAACAATAAGGCAGGCGGTGTTATTACCGATGATTTTAACAACGATGGATACCTGGATATTTTTACTTCTTCCATGGGAACCGGGGATCCCATGCATTACTTCCAGAACAATAAGGACGGAAGTTTTAGCGATCTTACTAAAAACACCGGCCTGGACGGAATTACCGGCGGGCTCAACATCCAGCAAACGGATTATAACAATGATGGTTATTTAGATATTTTCGTTCTGAGAGGTGGCTGGCTTACAAACGGATTTGGCAACGAACCTGCTTCATTACTTCGAAATAACGGCGACGGGACCTTTACTGATGTTACCGCTGCAAGCGGCCTTCTTTCTTACCAACCCACACAAACAGCAACCTGGGCAGACTTTAACAGTGATGGCTGGCTTGATGTGTTCGTGGGTGCTGAAAATTCAAAAAACACGGAGCCGGGCGGCGTTCATCCCTGCAAATTATTCATCAACAACCAGGATGGGACATTTACAGAGCAGGGTAAAAACTCGCAGAGTGCGATAACCGCCTATGTTAAGGGCGTCACATCGGGTGATTTTGATAACGACGGCCGTCCCGACTTATACATCTCATCGATTAATGGCGAGAAGTATCTGTTAAAAAATATAACCAGGCAAGGTCGGGAAGTTAAATTTGAAGATGTTACGGCAAATGCCGGAATCAGAGGAAATAATAACAAAACATTTGGCTGTTGGTTTTTTGACTATAACAATGATGGCTGGCCCGATCTGCTAACCTGCAGTTATGACTTTCGCGATATCAGCACTTCACTGGGTTATTTTGCCGCCGCCGAGGCACTGGGTAAACCCGTAAGCGGAGCAGGAAATATTATATTATTTCAAAACAATAAAAACGGCACATTTACAGACGTCTCAAAAAAAGCAGGACTTGAAAAAGTTGTTTTCGCAATGGGTGCTAATTTTGGCGATATCGATAACGACGGTTTCCCGGATATGTATTTCGGCACCGGGAATCCCGATTTCCGTTCTCTTGTCCCAAACAAGCTTTTTAAAAACATACAAGGCAAAAAGTTCGCTGATGTAACTACATCATCCAGAACCGGCAACCTTCAAAAAGGCCATGGTGTAGCTTTCGCAGATTTTAGAAATTGCGGCCTGCAGGATGTTTACATTGACATGGGCGGCACTGCACAAGGCGATGCTTATCCCGCGTCTCTCTACCTTAATCCCGGGTTTGAACACAATAACTGGATCAGTCTGAAACTGGAAGGTGTTAAGGCGAACAAAGCGGGCATTGGCAGCCTAATTAAATTGACTTTTATAGAAAATGGTATCAGAAGAACTGTTTACAAAGTGGTCAATTCAGGCGGCAGTTTCGGATCGTCGCCTTTGCGGCAGGAAATTGGTGTTGGCAAAGCGACGTTAATCAGTGATATAGAAATTAAATGGGCCGGGAGCCCGACTATACAACATTTTAAAAATATTGCGGCCAACCAGTTTTTGCATATCACGGAAGGAAACGCCACGGCGCAGCCCATTCATTTGTCAAAGCTTGCTTATAAAAGAAAACCTACAGCTCCGTTGTGTTTTCCTGTAAGTGCCAAAGTGAACTAAACTACTCACTGATTAACAAAGGTAAATCGTCAAATTAACTTTTCTATCGCCCGTTTTAAAATCAGGACTGCTTCTTCCATTTCTTTGTTATTCATTGACGCAAATCCAAGCCTGACGAATTGGTGCTTAAAATTCCGGTCATGGAAATAGTTCGGGCAGCTCCCAATCGTCAGGCCCATTTCCGCTGCCTTTTGCGAAACCGCTGCTGGTTCAAGATTATGGAGGTACCTGGCCCATATTGCAAATCCGCCCGTAGGAACTTTAAAAGTTATATAACCACTTAAATGTTCATTCAATAAGCGGCAAAGTTCATCTCTCCTTTCCTGGTAAAGCTTATTCGCTTTTTTAAGATGTCGCCCGATATCGCCGTTTTTTAAAAGATTCGCAATAGCTTCTTCTAACAGGTGCTCACCCTGCCGGTCGATTAACTTACAGAGTCGCGTCGCCCGGGCCAGGAAATTTCTCGGCGCTACCATAAACCGATCCGGATGCCTGGCGCAATGATCTTCCCCAACGAACCGACATAGATTACGTTTCCATAGTAATCCGCGCTGGCCAGCGGTAAAACAGGACTGCAGGCATAATGAAAATCATAATCATCTTCGATAATAGCGAACCGGTATTTTTTCGCCAGCTCCAGTAAGCGCATCCGCCTGTCGGCACAAAGTGTTACGGTAGTTGGCTGGTGATGGTGCGGTATCACGTATACCAATCTTACCTTTTTCATTTTACAGATAGCCTCGATGGCATTTAAGTCAATTCCAAATTCATCAACGGGCACCAGCTCCAGGCTGGCGCCTGCTTGTTCGAAAACTTCATTAGCGCCGTTATATCCTGGATCCCCCGCAATAACGACGTCATTTTTAGAAATAAGCACTTGCGAACACAGATAAAGGGCCATTTGCACACCTTTGGTTATAAGTATGTCGTCCGGACCAACATTTAAGCCACGCGTCTACATTGAATATCTCAATCCAGCATTTTCACCTCCAGTCTTCTGTTCATCTGATGTTGCTGCGGTGTACATTTGACGCCGTCGCTGCAGCCATTCACTAATTGCGTTTCCCCAAAGCCGCGGGTATCCATCCGGGCTGCTTCGATGCCTTTGTTTACCAGGTACTTCTTTGCTGACTTGGCCCGCTCATCCGATAGCCATTGATTGTAGATGGCTGGTCCGCGTGAGTCGGTATGTGCTCTCAATTCCACCCGCTGTTCCGGGTCCTGCTGCAGGTAGGCTGCCAGTTCGTCAAGCGCTTTGGCCGCATCTGGCCGGATGTTGTATTTGTCGAAATCGTAGTAGACCTTATCCAGCTGAAAGATGACGCCGGGTTTAGGCTTGGGTGGTGGCGGCGGCGGTGGTCCCTGCGCAACAGGTGGCTGTGGCGGAGGCGGCGGTGGAAGGCTCACGTAATAGATATCA
>NZ_WVHT01000030.1 GCF_009834875.1 Hufsiella arboris
GGTCGCTGCCACTGTCACTACGGAGACATCGTTGTCAGTAATATCAATAGAAGCAGATGCCGGGCTATATTTTACCAAAGGATTGCTTGACGCAGTCAACGTTGCAACCACCGTTTCCATACCTTCTACAATAGTGTCGTTTAAAGTAGGAATAGTGATCGTTGCCGTTGTAGCTCCAGCTGCAATGGTTACGGTCTTGGTTGCAATCGCAGTGTAATCGCTGCCTTCTGTAGCCGTGCCGCCCAGCGTATAAGTTAAGGTTGTTGCCTGAGAAGATGCATGACTTAAGGTGACTGCAAAAGTTCCATTTACCGGACCGGTTTCATTACCGTTTGTTCCGGCAGTTACCGTAGCTACTACATCATCATCATTAATCGTCCCTGTTCCGTTTGCTGTACTGATCGTTACGCCGCCAGTTGCACCGCCCAGGTTTACGGCGAATGATTCCGTTGGTTCAGATAACAAATCATTGATGATAGAAACACTGATCGTTTGCGTTGCTCCGCTCACTGATCCGGCCGGGAAGGTTATTACGCCTGAAGTTGCTGTGTAATCTGAGCCTGATGTAGCTGAACCATCTGCTGTGCTATAATTAATTGTAAAGCTGTTTTGTACATTTCCCGTTAAAGTAACTGTAAATAAAGTCGGACCCGCATTCTCGTTGACCGTCACACTATTGATAGCTACGCTTGCAGCGTCGTTGTCTAAAATGTTAAGACTTGCAGATGGATTTGTAGAACTTACTACAACACCATTACCGGCACTTGCAAGCGTTATTGCAACAGTTTCTGTCGGCTCAAGAATATTATCGTCTATTACTTTAACGTCGACGTCATAACTAATTAATCCTGCGGGAATTGTTACAGAATTAGTAATCGATTGATAGTCCGTTCCGTTTGTTGCTGTACCCGAAACGGTGTAATTAACCGTTGTTGGGTTTGAAACCGGCGCTGAAAGCTTAATAGTAAACTTGCTATTAGTAGATGGTTCACTTGCATCTCCTCCGGCGACAATGCTGACGATCGTCGCACCTGGAGTTGGCGTAACGGAGGATGAATTATTCGATGAAACAGGATCATTTTCAGTTCCTGATATGGTCGCAGTATTTGTATACGATCCCGTTGGATTTACAACCGCGGTTATTGTCAATGTTGCGTTGGCTCCATTGGCCAGCGAACCGATTGTCCATACACCACTGGAATAAGCAGCTGAAGGACTTGCATTGACAAAAGAATATCCGGCAGGAAGTGCGTCGTTTACTTTTACATTGGTAGCAACACTAGGACCGGCGTTTGATGCGGTAAGGGTAAACACAACCGTACTTCCAACGTTTGGATTAGATACATTACTTGTTTTAACAATGCTTAAATCCGTTTGTGGATTAACCGTAATTGTTCCTGTAGCCGTAGGTGTCGTACAACCGCCTGTCGCAGAAGCAGTATAGGTAAATGTTCCGGTGTTCGTCGGGTTTCCTGAAATTGTCAATACTCCGGCATTGTAATTATAAGATACACCGGGTGGAAGGCCTGTAACTACGGCGGTCGCTGCGTTAGCTGTCGCGTAAGTAATATTAACAATTACTCCATTTACAAAAACAGTTTGGTTGCTGGTTGAAGCTGAAGATGTTAATGTTATTGTAGCGTTCGGGTTGACGACGACAGCTGCTGTGCTTGAAGTAGCTGATCCACAGCTTGCGCTGCTGACAATCACATAATAATAAGTTGTACCGTCGGTGGTTGTTGATGGTGTGTAAGTCGGAGATGTTGCTCCGCTTACCGCTGTACCGCTAGTCGTATTGTTGGCTGAATTGCTATACCACTGGTAAGTCAATGTACCAGTACCTGTGGCTGTTACACTTAACGCCGATGCCGTTGTATTGATACAGTAGGTGGTGCTGGCGGCCGGCTGGACAGTGATTGCCGTGACTGGATTCACCGTAATAGTTGCATTTCCGCTTTGGGCCTGGCTGCAGGACGTACTGCTTGCATCTTTTACACTCACCAGCGCATAATTATATGTACCTGATGTCGTCGTTGGCTGAGTCACAGTCACGCTGTTACCAGAACTAGTTATTACCGTCTGATTCGATCCGCCATTAATTGTATAAGTGAATGTATAAGGTGCTGTTCCGTTAGCTCCTGCAAATATAATAGACGGGGCACTGCTTCCTACACATACTACTGTTGTTCCGGTAATGGTTGCTGTTGGAAGGGCGTTAACCGTTACATCCC
>NZ_WVHT01000031.1 GCF_009834875.1 Hufsiella arboris
GTTCATAGATGTAGGTTTAAAGGAAGGAATAGGGTATTACCCGGCTGTTAGCTGGCGTTTTTATTCAGATCAAGTAAATTCACTAAATCTTCCATAAAAATTTTAAAGTCGGTTGAATCACAAAAATTGTTATTAGCTTCAATTCTAATTTTCTTTGTATTGCTTTTTAAATATAAAACAGGTCCATTTTTATAGTTGACTTTTTTATAGGATTTTAAATCGTTAAGGTAAAATTGTAGATTTCGTTTTGTTAAATCAATTGTCACCTTCTCATTATCGATTTCTGCTTTACCATAATGTACAGCCAATTTTCGCGTTAGCAAAAATAATCCGATACCTAAACCTGGCGCGACGAAATAACACGAAGCAACATTAAAATTTGACAAAGTAAAGATTCCAATTAATAGAATTACGAATAGGCAAATTCTTAATAAAAATAGAACTGTTTCGAAAAGTCTTGTATATTGAAAATGATATTCCTTTGTCTTTTAAAATGTCAGCTAACGTTCCCACGCTTGGCGCAGTAGGGAATTTTGGAAAACTAAATTATCTACCTGCACGAATTTACAATAGAAGCAGAAACTTTCAATTAACGATGTCATCCCCCATTGCGCCAAACGTGTGTTAGCAGTAGTGCATTCCTCCGTCAACCTATTTATTTTCGTCATTGTAAAGTTTGTCAAGTAAGTTGTCGCTGTCGTGTGAAATAAACAAAAGCGATTTAGCAAAATTAGAAATCTCCATTGTCAAGGGCTGAGATGGCTTAATGAAAGGAATTAATTCGTTGTCAATTTTTATTTTCTGTTTATTATCGCCGCGTGTCAAAATATAAGCGGTGCCTTTTTTATTTATTACTTCATAGTCGTCCGTTCTGATAGTTAGTTTTTTTCCGTTTTTAAGGTATATACTTTAGAATATTTGTCCACGAAATAGCAACAAACGGAATAAATAAAAGTCCGATAATGTTTAAGCCACGTGTCACAAAACCGTCTGATGGGCTTTTGCCTAAAATAAACATAACACCAGGAATTAGTCCAACGATAATTACTAATGCAATTGAAAATAAAAGTCCAAACACCATAGAGATTTTGATGTCTGATTTTAGTTGTAATTTGTCGTTGCTATTTAAGTTCGTCTCTGTCATTGTTGATGGTCGTGCTGCATGCTAACGGTTTTCAGGTTTAAGACTTCACGGTTTTACTTGCAGAAATTCTATCATCCCGCAATAAATTCAATAAAAAGTGATGAAGGAAATGAAAGCACTTCACCCGCAATTTTTTAAACCTGTTGTTAGCGGTTCGTGATTTTTCATTGTTGGTTGTTAGTATTTTGTTCGGGAGATTTTTGAAGAAAGCCACCAACCTAAAAAGCCAAGTATTGCCCCATATAAAGTCACAAAAATCACAGTTGCTAAAAAAACAAATTTGGTAAATTCGATTTTTTGATAACCTGTATTTGCTTGTAAAAAAATTGACAATTTCCAACCTACAGTTGCATCGTATAAGCCTAAAAGTGCAGTAGAAATAATTGCTATTTTTTTGTCTGTTCTCCTTGCAATTACGAATGCAGTTGCGATATAGATTAAAAAGGAAATAGGACCGAGATAGGAATAACTGAAGTTCATTTGTCTTGAAGTTATTGAACCTAAAACGTCGAATAAAGTGATAGCAATAAAACCAATAAGGATAGTCGGCAATGCTTTTTTCATTATATATTTTGCTCTTTAATCGTCATTTCGCGTTATTACGAGTAATTT
>NZ_WVHT01000032.1 GCF_009834875.1 Hufsiella arboris
GGCCCGCCGGTTGCAGCAGTAGCCTTAACCCGCACGAATCTTTAATTCCCTCTAAAGATATTAATTTACACAAGCTTTCATAAACCACTTCATCGGCTATTGCGGCAACCGGCTGTTAGGAGTTTGCAGGCCGGAAGTTGCAGGTTTCTACCGTTCATAAACTACCGGAGCAAAAAATAAAAGAAGCGCTGGAAGGTCCTGATTTGAAAGGTTAGAAACAAACCGACGCAGAACTAAACGTTCCTCATTCAGCGAATAACCCTGGCGGTAGAAAAGTTTGTTTGAGTTCTCTTCTCTTTTTAGTCCTGAAACGCTTGCAAGGAAAGCGCCGGGTTTTATTTTTATGAACAGCTGCAACGTTCAATCGGCAATTAGCCTGTTACGCCTAACGGTTGGCAGATTTGCGATGGGCGGGCTTTTTAACACAAATATTGATTAGGAGAACTGAACTTCTATTAACCAAAAAACTTTCTGCGGAGCACGGAACCCGCCTGTTGCAAATCTGCTGTTATGTGTTGCCTTTCTTTTACTCGCCGTCATTCTCGTGTTTTTGGTTCACTATTATCTGTCGTCCAGATACAAGTAATTCGTCCATTGAAACGGGATCAAAGTGGTCAGCCATTACAAAAAATTTAGCGGTTGCCGTATTGTTATTTCCAAAGTCTTTATCAATATTGAAAGTCTGCCCAGGGTTAGTGTTGTTTAATTTATCTGCAATGATACTTTTTAATTTTTTTAAGTTGGCAATTGACCCACCAATTGCATGTTCATTAATTATCGCTTCGTTATCTAGAGTAATAATTTTTAAATAACTATACGGGCCGTAATGATCGTGTTCAAATTCCTTATTGTTACTTGGTTTACTTGTATACTCATCGAGTAATTTTACAAAGTTCTGTAAACCAATTTTGCTTCCGTAAAATCTCCATTGATTTACATCAAGTCTGTCGTCAAAATCGTAATAAAAACCCAACTCCCTCCATTCGTCCATGAGCATTCTTTCCATATTAAATCTTTCCTGTGGCATTAGCGTGTCATTGTTGGTTGCCGATGGTGGTTACACATAACGGTTAGGGCTTTGCGAAGATGGCAGATAGAAAGCACTTCCTTGGTACTTGTACAAAAGAAACTTTAATATAAAAAACTTCCGATTGCCCTCCCTTCACAGCCATTTTTGCAAAGGCTGTGTTATAAGCCGTTTTACTATTCACCTACTTTAATTTTAATGTTTGTTCCATCAGGCAAGTCTTTTGTTTGTTCACAAATTTGACCAGTAAGATGAAAGTGGACGGAAATATTGGTTGGTGCTATGTTTTCTATAATATACTTTCCGCCAAAAAGAGGAAGCGTCTTATAACTATATATCTCATTTTCACATATCTCAATATCAGCCGCTTTTAGTTCCGAAAATAGTTCAACTAGAAACCAATTGTCAAAGTTATCTGCGTTGTTCAGTTTCGTTTCGAATTCATCCAAGTCGCCAGCAACGTTGGTTAAACTACCGATGCTTGTATCTAGCCAATAAATTGTACCAACATGATCAGCCAAAAAGAGGTCGCCAAAACAGGTTACTAAAAGAATCTCGCTTTTTTCAGGGATTAGCCAGTTCCATGCTTCAGTAATATCCGAAATGTCAATTGTTGATTTATCTTTAAGGTAGTCTCGTATTTGCATGTTCTTTTATGGCTTAT
>NZ_WVHT01000033.1 GCF_009834875.1 Hufsiella arboris
GAAATGTGCATTCCCTGCCGACTCCGTATAGCTTGACGGTACCGCTGCGATACTCACCGTGGCTGAACCGCTGTCCGAGATGTTCATGGTGGCTGAACCACTCGCCGGACTGATCGTTACTCCGTTGTCTGCGCTGGTCAATGTGGCCAGCACCGTTTCAGTACCTTCGATCAGTGCATCCGTTAGTACCGGGATGGTGATCGTACCGGTAGTGGCTCCGGCCAGGATGGTTACTGTCTTGGGTGATACCGCCGTATAATCGGCTCCTTCCGTCGCTGTTCCTGCCAGTGTGAAGGTCACATGGGTATCCTGGCTAACCGGGTTAGTCAGCGTCACAGTGAACACACCCGCTATCGGGCCACTCTCGGCGCCATGGGTGGTTACAGCAATGCTGGCTACCGAGGCGTCATTATCCGTAATCGTTACCGTGGCTGTTTTGGCGGTGGTGCTCAGACTTAGTTTCGGATCCGATGGCGTGCTTAGCGTGATGATCACGCTCTCCGCTCCTTCCAGGATGTTGTCATCCTTTACCTGTACCGGGATAGTCACACCCGAGGTGTTGGCCAGGATGGTCACCGTTCCGCTCAAGGCGGTATAGTCTGTTCCGGCTGTTGCCGTACCGCTTACCGTATAGTTTATTATGGTTGCTGTCGAAGACTGTTTGTCCATCGTGATGGTGAACAGTCCGTCGGTGGATGGCTCGGCCGCCTGTGTAGTAGCTGCAATGCTGATCACCGCCTGGTCGTCGTCGGCAATCGTTACCGTAGCGGTCTTGTCTGCCGCTACCGCTGTGAGCTGCGACTGGCTGTTGGTTGTTCCCGATAAAGTGAGTATCACCGTTTCTGACGGCTCCAGCAGGTTATCATCGATTACCGTTACCGGGATGTCTTTACTGATCTCACCCGCATTGATGGTCACCGTGCCGCTTAATGCTGTGTAATCGCTGCCCGCAGTGGCTGTGCCGCTTACCGTATAGCTTACCGTTGTTGGTGCCGACAGTGGCTTGCTCAGCGTCATGCGGAAGTTTCCGTTGGTCGATGGTTCCGAAGCTGCTGACACATTAGCTGCAACCGAGATCTGCGACACATCGTCATCGGTGATGTTCATCGTAGCTGCCGTCGTGCTGGCCGTGATCGAACTGTTACTGGTGGCTGCTGCCATCTGCAGAATCACCGTTTCTGTACCTTCAGCGATGTTGTCGTCCAGCACCGGTACTGCCAGTGTATACGTGGTCGCTCCTGCCGGAATGGTCACCGAAGTGCCGATCGAACTGTAGTCCGCTCCGGAAATTGCTGTTCCGGTTACCGTAAAGTTAACTGTCGTAGCCGTCGAAGAAGCATTGCTTAGTGTAAAGGTGAACTCGCCCGCTACCGGGGTTGCGCCTTCCGCACCATCTTTTGTCGCCGCTACCGTTACTGTTGACAGGTCGTTATCTTTTATCGTGGTCA
>NZ_WVHT01000034.1 GCF_009834875.1 Hufsiella arboris
TGTATCGTCCTAAAAAAAGTTTACAGGTTTTAGAATAATCCTGTTATGCGTTTACGTGTCCTGCAATGGGTTTACAATGGTACGATTCTGATAGTAACTTTTCCATAATTTTTCGGTGATTAGGTTTTTTGAATGAACCAGTTCCGGAGTAAGCAAACCAATGCTGAAGTGTGGCCGTTCCTGGTTGTAAAGCTTGACAGCATGACTTAACAGCGCTGTTGCTTGCTGGGTAGTTTGAATGGAATAATGTTTCAGATATTCTGATTTAAGAATACCGTTGATCCGCTCGGCGATTGCGTTTTCAAGCGGATCTCCATTTTCGGTCATGCTAATTTGAATAGGGTAATCCTGTAATAGCTTAACATACGTTTCCGAGCAGTACTGAACACCCCGGTCGGAATGATGAATAAGTGATCCGGTAAAAGAATCGGGTAAATGGGTTAAGGCCATCTGTAAAGCTTTTAATGTTTCCACGCTTTGCAATGTTTCAGCCAGATGATAACCGACAATCTTATGCGAGTATGCATCGGTTATTAAACTGATGTAGGTGTAGCTATCAGCTACCTTCAAATACGTAATATCACTTACCCACAGTTGATTAATACCCGTGGGTTGAAAATTACGGATCAGATTAGGCCACTTACGGAGCCAGTGATTGGAAAAGGTGGTGATGAATCGTCTGCGCTTCTTTTTGACCAGCAAGCCATTGGCTGCCAGCAGCTCAAACAGGGCATCCCGACCCATCTTAATCTGATGTTCCAGCAGAAAAGGCTGAAGCTTTTCATAGAGCTTTCGTCCACCCATCGCCCGATGATCTTTGCGGATGGATGTTACCGCTGAAAGTACCAACTGTTCTTCAATGCCCGCGGCTTCCTGTTGCCAGAAGTGCTGATAATAAGCTTGACGGGTGATACCAAGTAACCGGCAGATACGAACCAGGCTCACCCGGCTGTAACTGTCTTTCATTTCATGGATTACTTGGTACTGGACTTTTTTCGGATAGGAATCTTAAGTTCTTTTTCAGCAATATCAATCATACGGCTGTAAGCCTCTGAACGAAGCTGTTCATCCTCTAAAAGCCGTTCCAGTTCTTTGATCCGCTGTTCAAGAGATTGAGTAGTTGGCGTATTTTTTTCCTTTGTTGCCAATGCTGAATTGTTAGACAAAGTCAAATATCTGGCTTTTGGCTGACTGTTCCTATATCCCAACTGAAGCATCCACTTTTGAAAAGCCCCGTTAAATCGAATATTATACTTTCTTAATAGCGATGATTGAGACGCACCTGTGTTCAGGTGTTCTTCAATTACCTGGCGTTTAAATGTTTCAGAGTATACCTGAACTAAGTGATTGATCGGTCGATCCATTTGTTTACATGTTGCGTAAACTCATTTTAGGACAAGACA
>NZ_WVHT01000035.1 GCF_009834875.1 Hufsiella arboris
GCAATCCCTTAGGTTTGAAAAGTGATAAAAAGTCAAGAAATTACGGATTACCAATAACCTTAATGACGGAGGTGAACTATGCGTCGCGATCTAGATTGGCGATCTAAAACCCGTATCAGACCTCCGTCATTTTGTTGAACAAGAACTATATAGAATTATAGTCTTCAAGGACTTTTAAGGGATTCAGTTTTATTCAACAGCAAGGTTATTTTCACTAAAACCTAAAGTTATGAATTACAAACTATTTGCTGGGATTGACATCTCAAAAAAGAAAACAGATGTTGTGTTTTTCTTAAGCCAGGCACCCGATCAGGCGTATCATCAATGCTTTGAAAACAACAAAAAAGGTTGCCTGGAAATGCTGAACTGGATCGCTTCATTAACCGCTGTATCATTTCAGGAGATGCTGTTTTGTGCGGAAGACACAGGGCTTTACACCCTTCCTCTATGTACCTTCTTCAGCCAACAGCAGGGCAAGTTATGGATCGAGAATCCGTTGAGATTGAAGCGGTCATTAGGGCTTAAAAGAGGAAAGTCTGATAAGGCAGATGCCCTGCAAATTGCCCAATACGCATTTCTTCATCGTAGCAAGGCAATATTGTATCAGTTACCCAGTAAAACGCTGACCACACTTAAAAACCTTATTTCGTGCAGGAAACAGTTGCTTAAACATCAAACTGCGTTGAAAAGTACTTGTACAGAATTGAATGCATTTGATAAGGAAACGGCAAGCTTTACCTTGAAAATAAGAGCAGCCCTGATCAAAGAGCACCGGGCGAAGATCCGTCTCATCGATGAAAAGTTATTAGTAATTATTCGGGAGGATGCCAAACTCCAAAGACAATACCAGCTGGTTAAATCCGTGCATGGCATCGGCGTTCAAACTGCTATGTTGATCGTTGTCACCACCCAAGGGTTTACCTTATTTACAGATTCTCGCAAGTTTGCCTGTTATTGCGGTTTGGCGCCATTTGAAAATTCTTCCGGCAGTTCGCTCAAAGGAAAGTCTAAAGTCAGTCATTTAGCCAATAAGAAATTAAAGGCTTTATTAACGATGTGCGCCTTAAATACCATTAAAAAAGACAATGAGTTTAAGCGTTATTATGATCGCCGAATGAAAGAAGGCAAGCATCATTCTTCTGTATTAAACGCTCTCAGAAGCAAATTAGTGAGCCGAGCTTTTGCAGCGGTTTTAAACGACAGGCCTTACATAAAAGAATATCACCAAGCCGCGTAAATAATCGCCTTTTTTCTTGATTTTTCCATAGAATACGGGTT
>NZ_WVHT01000036.1 GCF_009834875.1 Hufsiella arboris
CCGCTCTACGTATTCTAAGACAAAAGCAAATAAATAGTAATTTTAAGCAGCTTTGATAATAAAAGGAGTTTGCCTTTTAGCTACTGCAAAAACTCGAGCTACAAGCTTATTTTTAATAACATTCAAGGTGCTCATTTTGCTTTTTCCCTCGTTAACTCTTTTTTGATAGTAAGCTTTTAATTCCGGGTCGGTTTTCACTGCATTATTAGCACAAAGGAAAAGTAAACTTTTAATGTGTTTGTTGGCCAGATGTGAAACCCTTGTTTTGCTTTTTATAGAAGTGCCCGAAGTATGTGGAAAGGGAGCAATACCCGCATAACATGCGAACTTTCGCCAGCAATCAAACCGCGTAAAGTTATGTGTATATACGATCAGATATGCCGCTGTTAAAGGACCAATGCCTTTTACACTGGTAATAAGACTATAAATTGTTTTTGTTTCAGGATCATGGATAAGCAGGTATTCAATTGTCTGGTCAATCGCTTTTATCTTCTCATTAAGCACTTGTATCAAATCCTGATAGGTGGTAAAAAGCTCGAAGTAACCATCTTGTTTATAAACCGCTTCACGCTCTTTGCAGGTTGACTTATACCTGGCCCTGTCTGTTACCAACTGGTCGCGTAAGGATAGAAGAGGTTGTAAACGCAGGATTACTTTTGGTGCAAGCTTAGTAGGGATAAGCTTTTCTCGTTTCGCATAAGCATACGCTGCAATTCTTTGGGCATCAAGCTGATCACTTTTTCCCCTGGTAGTACCTATTGAATGCTTGATGTCCAATGCTGGTACAATGGTAAATAAAACAGATTGCTGCTGAAAAAATAACGACAGGCTAAGCGAATAAATTCCAGTGTGTTCAAAGCATATTAATGCGCTTTTAAGTTCAATAGCACTAAGATGTTTTTTCAACCAGTGCATAAAATCAGAGAACCCCTTGTCATTGTTGTCAAATTGTTGCTTAACATGTTTGCCACAAATGAATGCATCGAAAGTAAGTTTGGAAACGTCGATTCCAATGAATGCTGTGTAATTCATAAATTTGCTTTTAAGGTTACAAAAAACAGTTGCCGGACTAAGACCTTTAATTGACCTGCAAGTCTAAAATTCTAAATTGTTCTTAGGCAACTTGTGGATGGAATGGGGACTAATACGTAGAATAGGTCTTTTAATAACCTGGCCGCGGAGTAAGTTCACCCCATTCCTTTCCACAAACTTATCTGTAAAATAATTAAGAATACAAACCTAAAGGCCGCG
>NZ_WVHT01000037.1 GCF_009834875.1 Hufsiella arboris
AACAGGTTGGAGTGGCAGTTACCCTCAAGGCCGGTGTCAGTGCCGCGACTGCTATTCTTTCTGGCTGTGCTACTTTCTACTGCCACTTCCTCCACCGCCCAGGAACAGCCCACCTATGATCAGCTGGCTGATAAGTACTTCATGACCTGGCAGTACGCCAGGGCGGCACCGATCTACCAGAAACTAAGCAAACGGAAAAACACCAGCCCGGTGGTGTATTACCGGCTGGGCTACTCGTATGAACAAACCGGGCAATACCAGCAGGCCATTGAAGCTTACCGGAAGTACTTGGACAAGAATCCCAAAGCCGACAGTTTGTGGGAGCGGATCGGCGACCTGTCGAAAGTGACCGGTCAGTATGAGGATGCAAAAGCAGCTTATGGCAAAGCACCTTCCCAGTCGCCGGTGATCAAAGATAAAACGGCCGGCTGCGACTCGGCACAAAGCTGGCTGAAGAATCCATCAGCTGTCACGGTAAAAAATATGGGCGCCATTAACACCACCGCTTCCGATTGGGGAGCGGTGTACTACGGTCAGGATGTGGTGTTCGTGTCCGACTCGATCCGCAAACAGGTGTTTAACCAAAAGCGGCAGGAAACTTACGGCTGGACGGGAAGACCCTATTTGAAGATATACCAGACAGCCAGTTCTTTTTCGGGTTCCACGGGTACCGACACGGCATCACTGAAAGACTTTTCAGCAGCCATCAACGACAGTAAATACCATACCGGTCCGGTAACATTTTCTAAAAACCAGGATACGGTGTACTACACGGTAACCGATATGGATAAGAACAAAACACTGAGTTACCAGCGCATGGGTTACCGCAAAGGACTTCCGGTAGGCACGCGCAAGCTGGAGCTGTATTACCGCATCAAACAGGCAGACGGCAGCTGGGGCAGTCCCCAGCCGCTAAGCTGGGAGAACACGAAGAACTATTCGGTAGGACTTGCTGCTTTAAGCCGGGACGGGCAGACGCTGTATTTTGTCAGCGATATGCCGGGTGGACAGGGAAAGGCTGATATT
>NZ_WVHT01000038.1 GCF_009834875.1 Hufsiella arboris
GACAGGTTGGAGTGGCAGTTACCGTCAAGGCCTGTGTCAGTGCCGCGACTGCTGTTCTTCCTGCTGCAACTATTTTCTGCCACTTCCTCCACCGCCCAGGAACAGCCCACCTATGATCAGCTGGCCGATAAATACTTCATGACCTGGCAGTACGCCAGGGCAGCACCGATCTACCAGAAACTAAGCAAGCGAAAAAACACCAGTCCGGTGGTGTATTACCGGCTGGGCTACTCGTATGAACAAACCGGGCAATACCAGCAGTCCATTGAAGCTTACCGGAAGTACCTGGACAAGAATCCCAAAGCCGACAGTTTGTGGGAGCGGATCGGCGACCTGTCGAAAGTGACCGGTCAGTATGAGGATGCAAAAGCAGCTTATGGCAAAGCACCTTCCCAGTCGCCGTTGATCAAAGATAAAACGGCCGGCTGCGACTCGGCACAAAGCTGGCTGAAGAATCCATCAGCTGTCACGGTAAAAAATATGGGCGCCATTAACACCACTGCTTCCGACTGGGGAGCGGTGTACTACGGGCAAAACATTGTTTTTGTGTCCGACTCGATACGCAAACAGGTGTTTAACCAGAAGCGGCAGGAAACCTACGGCTGGACGGGAAGGCCCTATTTGAAGATCTACCAGACCGCTAATTCTTTTTCAGGCTCCACGGGTACCGACACGGCATCACTGAAAGACTTTTCAGCAGCCATCAACGACAGTAAATACCATACCGGTCCGGTAACATTTTCTAAAAACCAGGATACGGTGTACTACACGGTGACCGATATGGATAAGAACAAAACGCTGAGCTACCAGCGCATGGGTTACCGCAAAGGACTTCCGGTAGGTACGCGCAAGCTGGAGCTGTATTACCGCATCAAACAGGCAGACGGCAGCTGGGGCAACCCCAAACAACTTAATTGGGAGAACACGAAGAACTACTCGGTGGGCCTGGCGGCACTGAGCCGGGACGGGCAGACGCTGTATTTTGTCAGCGACATGCCGGGCGGACAGGGCAAGGCTGATATC
>NZ_WVHT01000039.1 GCF_009834875.1 Hufsiella arboris
TGAACCCGGCGTATGCAGGGTACCGTGGTGGGACGAGTATAAACGGGATCTACCGTCGTCAGTGGACGGGTTTCCCGGGCTCGCCGCAGACGGCGGCGCTGACGGCCGACTGGCTGATGCCGGGTCGCGACGATCGGGTAGCGATGAGCGCGCGGGTGATGACCGATGAACTGGGAGCAGAGCAGACCGAGTCCTTCTGGCTGGGCTATACCTACCGGCTGCCGATGAACAGCGAGGATACCAAGCGCCTGTGTTTCGGCCTGGAGGTGGGAGTGAATCAGTATTCGCTGGACGGAAGCGTTTTCCAGTATGTGGATGAGAACGATAACTACATCCCGGTGGGCAAAGTGAGTAAGGTCAAGCCGGACGCCAACTTTGGCGTTTATTACTACACGCCGACCTGGTATCTGAGCGCCTCGGTCAGCAGCCTGTTCTCGGTAAACGAAACCAAGTTCTACAACTGGAATAACCAGCTGGTGCAGACCCTGCGCCAGTCGCCGCACGCTTACTTTGGTGCTGGGACACTGATCCGGGTGAACGACTTTTTCAAGCTAAAGCCGACGGCGCTGTGGAAGGAAGACTTCAAGGGACCGAGTAATTTCGACTTCAATTTGTTTGCTGTGCTGGGCGATGTAGTATCGGTGGGAGCCTCCTACCGGACCTCGTTCAACATGTGGCACAAGAGCAACCTGCAGAGCGACCTGGAGCAGCAGGACGCCGTATCGGTGATCGCTGAAGTGTATCCAACAAACTGGCTGAGGCTGGGCTATGCCTATGACTTCACCACCAGCCAGCTGAGCAATTACCAGAACGGTACCCATGAGATCTCCATCGGCCTGCTGCTTCCGTCCAAACAACGCCGTGCTGTTTCACCCCGTTTTTTTTAACCTGAACCGCTATGAAACGATTAATCAACAAAACATATAAGAAGATAACT
>NZ_WVHT01000004.1 GCF_009834875.1 Hufsiella arboris
TATAATTGGATCCCCCTGTTTCATATCAGTGATTCCTATTCGCTCGCGTACAAATGGCTTAACTTCCTGAAAGAAAAAGATATCGCGGAAACATTAGGCTTTGTAATCATGCCTAATCATGTACACCTGATTATTGAGCTTTTATCTCATGAAGAATCCAATCTCAATAAAATCATTTCAAACGGAAAACGTTTCATGGCTTATGAAATCATAAAACGACTGAAAGCAATTAATTCAACAGAAATCCTTTCCAAACTAAGAAATTCGAGATCAGTTAATGACATTTCGAAAGGACAATTACACAAAGTCTTTGAAGCCTCTTTTGATGCAAAACCTATTTTCTCCGATAGCTTTTATCAGCAAAAATTGGATTATATACACCATAATCCCGTATCAGGTAAATGGAATTTATGCACTGATTTTGTGAATTATCCGCATAGCAGCGCAGCGTTTTACGAGCTTGGGATTCCGCACGAACATTTACAGATTAAAGATTTTAGAGAGGCGTTGTAGTTGTTCCATAAATCGGTCGACAATGGGATCATTAAAGGATCATTTTAAGAGACCCCTATGGATATTGATTAGAGAATTTAGAAGTTGCAGCGGTCGAATTTAAGAACGAAGGGTCCTCTGCGAGAGACCCTTCTAAGACATAATAAATTTCTAAGACATAATAAATCGGTCGTTGATCATTAAAGGACTTCCGTAAAAGCAGCGTCTCTCGAAGAGAACCCTGCGCCTATTCAAGGGTCCTCTTAGAGAGACCCTGCTACGACGATAAGAGCCCCTTTTGAGACGCTATTTCGCGCTATAAGTAATGCCTTTCCAATCATCAGTTCTAAAAGGCGACGCCGGCAGGCCGGATGCGTTTGTTAAACTTACTTCCGGGTTGTTTGCCCAGCCATAACGAACCGCCGTTGGCTTGCTAACCTGCGGGCTGCTTACTATAACCTGGTTGCCTACGATCTTGGCATCGGCCCAAACGAATTTATGATCGTCGCCGGCAATTTCAAATCCTTTTAATGACGAACCCGTGGTCGATTTCAAACCGCTGTCGGTATGAGTGAATGATAACTTGATCGTATTACCGGCAACCTGGTGAGTGGTATAAACCGGGCCGGAATAAGTGATCTTCTTGCCATAGTTTTTTGCAAGGGCGATCAGTGCCAGCCTTCGGCCTACTTCCTGTTTATTTTTCGGGTGAATGTCGCCGGCGTCGCCAATATCAATAGCCGATGCCATACCGGTATTTGGCAGTGCCAATGTTTTTGATTGAGCCTCTCTTAATTCGGCCCAGTCCGATTCTCCGGGTTGCTCGCCTCTTTTCTGATAATTGGCCAGCTGTACGAAGTAAAAAGGAAAATCTGGTTCGTTCCAGTTTTTCCGCCAGTCCTTGATCATCGCAGGAAACAGCTCCCGGTACTGATAAGCGCGGCCCGCGTTACTTTCGCCCTGGTACCAAATCGCCCCCTTGATGGCAAAGTTTAGGAAAGGATGGATCATCGCGTTGTACAGTACGGTAGGTCGGTTCGGACCATCAACCACGGTCGGCGCCGCACCAACATCTTTTACATCTACTCCGACATGATATTGCCATTGTCCCGCTAAGGAAATCCTCTCGCCGTCAGGATTGATAAGGGCCAAACTTTTTTCGTCGCCGAAAAAACCGCCGCCGCCGCCGCTGTCAAAAACACGGACAGTGATCGTATTGTCTCCGGCTTTTAATGTGTTTGCAGCAATGGTATATTTCCTTGGAACGGATACACCAACAGTTTGTCCAACTTTAGTATCATTAATCCAGGTAATATCGTCATCGTCGATTGTGCCCAGCGAAAGCTGAATCTCCTTCCCGACCCAAGACTGAGGGATAGATATCTTCTTTTTCATCCAAACAACACCATCAAAGCTCGGCAAGGCCTTTTCTTCCCATAATCCGGGAACGGCCATTGTCTTCCAATCATTTGAGCTTTGATTATCCAACCAAATAGCCTTTCCTTCACGGTAACCGGCATCCTTTCCAACCATGTCCGCTTGCCATTTTGCTAGATCAGCCTGGTATTTCCGCTTAAGTTCGGCCTGGTCTTTCGATGAGCTTTCAATTTTCACCACAGCATCCTTGAAGTCTGGCATGGTTTTCAGCGTTGCGGCGCTTGTCCAGGCTTCGGCGATTGTACCGCCCCAGGAGGTATGAATTAACCCGATCGGGATTTTTGTTTCCTTATAAAGTTCGCGTGCAAAAAAATACGCTACTGATGAGAAGTCGGCTACGCTGGCGGGCGAACATTCATCCCAACCGGTGTTTCTCACCTCGACGTCGTCTAAAGGGAAGTTGCTTGTTTTCCGGATTGCCTGCAGCAAACGAATGTTTGGATAATTCGCTTTAGCAATTTCATCTTCATAGTTATTTACCTTTCCCCAGCCTGCCAGCGGCATTTCCATATTCGACTGGCCTGAACAAACCCAAACCTCTCCGATCAGGACATTTTTTAAAGTCAAGTCTTCACCATCGTTGATTGAAATTGTGTAAGGACCACCGTACGATGGTGTCTGGATCTTCTGCTTAAAATTTCCGGAAGCATCGGTTTTGACCGTATATTTCTTTTTATCCCATGATGGGATGATTGTAATTGTTTTACCAGGATCGTCCTTACCCCAAATCGCGGCTTGTGTTTTCTGCTGAAACACCATGTTATCGCTAAAAACGGATGGCAGTTTAACTTTGGCTTCAGCTGTTTGATATATTGAAAAAGTAGCTATCACCACAAATGAGCTGAGCAGCCCGGAAGAATATTTCAGATTCATAAGTTTATTTGGTTATCAGGCCAAAATAAACAACAATACTGAAAAATTTACAGGAAGTGTAAAATTGACAATCAACAGCTAAATTTTAACTGGCTGTTCAGTCAAATTGTTAATGTAATGAACGAACACAAAAAAGCGCTTCGAAGTTAAATTTATTCAGGCAATGTGAATTGCTATGTTAAAACCGCCTGGCTGAACAAAACTTCGAAAGCGCTCAATTAAAAACTAAATCACTTCAAACAAACCACTTCAGATGCATAAACGGTATAACCCGCCCAGGCACTGTCGTGAATTGTTTTCTCGGTAGCACTCAGACCGATACTTCCGCAAGGGTTGTCAGTTCCGGATGTATCAAAGTCGAAGCTGGAAGCGACATTAGTAGTGCCGGAATAATTATTTGGAACCACAGCGGCAGGCCAGCTGCTGCCCAGTGAATAATTAAGCAGGTAAGCATCATACACAGAAAAACTACCTGTGATATGTTCGCCTTTTGCATAGCCACCGCAACCGGGGCGATCAACGGTCAGCGAAATCTGCGGTAGCTGGTTATCCATCTGGATGCGTTTAGAAACACTGGCTCCGTCTTCATGCTCTATGGTAATCTCCAACAGATCATTCGTTCCGGGACTGAACCTTGCCAGTATGCTGTCGATGTTATTCAGATAGCTTTGATAAACATAGTAGTTATCTGCATCGGGATAAATAACCGGATGGATGATGGTGCTGGTAACCGGATCAAAACCTAAAAGATGCAATCCGGCATTATAGTAATATTGCGAACCATCGGCCAGGTTACGGATTTTAACACGATATTTTAATCCGGCAAGCGGGTGTGATAGTCCCTGTAAAACGATAATTCCCGCAAATGGGCTCGCGTTATAAACCGGCGCCTGGTTAAACTCTAATACTGCACCGGCAAGTGTTAATCCGGAAATGTCATCGATGTTATCAACCGATACCCCACCAAGGGTAATCATCACAGGATTCTTTCCATCCCACTGCTTACCTGGCGAAACCTGGATATAGGAATCTATAATATTTCCCCAATATGGTACCTCATTGGGATTTGAATCTGATGGCGGCACGTTCCATGACAGCACCGCACGCACCTTTAAAATAGTCGGTGAGGAACATGCTGTACGAAATTTCGAAAAGTCAGCCGGCAGGATAACTGAATACGAAAGTCCGCCTTCAGGAAGTTCAATGTCATAAGAGTTCACAAATGACGTTCCGACAAACTGCCATCTGCAATCCGTTTGAGGCGATTGGATCCAAAAGCCGACGTACTCCTTACTCCCAGCTTTACAAAGGCTGCCGCTGTAGCCATAAGGTTTTTTTACCTGGATATTAGCTACCAATGCTTCCTGGTGATAATCGGCGCCAACGCAATATAACTGCTCGTAACTGGTATTTCCATTCAGTGAAGCGAAGTTTTTCAAAGCAGCCGTTAAATCTATCCCCGCTTTAATCAGGATATCCTTATTGACAGACAGAATCGCCGGATTTTTGGAAATAATGGTTTCATTCAAAATTTTAGTCGCAATCCTTTCAGGCTCAACCTGGGCGTTTGCATAAGCAGCTGTTAATTCAGAAAG
This sequence comes from Hufsiella arboris, assembly GCF_009834875.1. Classification (GTDB taxonomy): domain Bacteria; phylum Bacteroidota; class Bacteroidia; order Sphingobacteriales; family Sphingobacteriaceae; genus Hufsiella_A; species Hufsiella_A arboris. The sequence continues at coordinate 4,398 of NZ_WVHT01000004.1, forward strand.
TTCGGCCTTAGGCTGCGCGATCGCCTGTTTTGCAAGATCTAATTTTTCGATCCCTTTAAAGGTTGTCGCGGCGATATCAGAAAGACTGATCGAGGGATTCAGAATCGCGCTGGCCAGCAATGGGCCGATTTCATCTAACGGAAATGTTGGAAATAAGATCCGTAACGGACTGATTTGAATGAACGCTTCTTTTGTATCACCCCAGATTGTTGGTGGATTAATATTGCCCGGCGGTGGTGTAATATTCCAGGAAAGCACCGCACGGATTTTCGGCAGATTCGGTTTTGAGCAAATTAAATGCTTCGGGTCTATTTTGAGACGGACAACGTAAGACAATGGTTTTTCAAGCGCCTTTTCGCAATCATAAGCGTCTTCGATATCATGGACATTTACGGCGGTTACGCCCATATCAAGCCAAATACCGTCTCCATAGTCGAGAAAAAAACGAACAAATTCATGCGATCCGCGGCTGCAAAGATTGCCGCCATAGCCGGATGATTGCTTAATTTGAATATTTGCAGTGAGTTCAGAAGTTGTTGGGTGATAACCGATGCAGCCCAGTTCCTCAAAATATTTATTATTCTGAATTACAAACTCCGGCTGGAGATTACTTTCGGGGTTGGTGCCGAAAAAATTGGGATTAGCTGCGAGGAGTTTAAATGCATTGCTCCGATACTGCAGATGAGTTGTAATTTCGCTTACAGCAACATTTGCCGTCAGCTTGATTCGTTTTGCCATAACACTTCATTTTTAATTTTTGTTAACTGGTTAATTAAAATCAAAGTGACTGGAAATTCGATTAGCTGACAACGTAACCAATACTGGAAACATTCAGGTAATGGAACGTTATCTGTAACGAAAAAAGAGAAACAAAAACCACGTAGTAAACGTGGTTTTATAATGCGAAAATACTTGCTTAAAGTTAATCTACCCGCTTAATGCTGGAAGCACCCGAGTTGTCATTGTTAACAACAGACGGGCTGCCACGATAAACAATCTCACTGCTTCCGCTCGAATTTACTTTAAGGCTTTTCAATACGTTTATACTGCACTTACTGGCTCCCGAGCTTTCAATTTTATATTCGCCGACAGTAAAGTTCAACGCGTTTACTTCACCCGAGCCGCTCATTGACAGCGTGTGACTGCGGGCCTGGCCGCTTAATACGATCTCTGAAGATCCACTGGCTTGTGTTCTGACATCCGCAGCATTTAAATCGAGCTTAACTTTATTTGATCCGCTTAAATCAAGGTCAAAATTTTCTGTATTAAATTTCCCCTCGGTTACAATTTCATTTGCGCCTGAAGCATCGAGCCCGTTGAAATATTTCGAAGAGATATAAACCGTGATATCTCCTTCCGTACAATACATACCGCGTTCCATCCCTATTTCCAGCGTATTTCCTTTAACGCGGGATTCGATATGATCAATAATATTATCGTCGGCGGTGATTTTTACGGACTGGGCAGAATCCTGCCTGATAAAAACTTTCATTGAACCGCTGGCCTTCAGCATTCTGAAATCGCCGATTTCTCTCGTTTGACTAACCTGTTTACCAGAGCCGGTTATACAACCGACGTTATTACAGCCAGCATTCAAAATTACGATGGAAGCGAAAAAGAATAAGAGAAGCTTTGATTTCATAAAACTGATTTTGCAATTTGACAACCGGACAGCCGGAATGGTTACACTAAATATAAAACTTTTCGCCGTCGCTTTTTATACGGCCGGCATCCAGCAGGTTCCTGATAACGTCAATACGTTGTTTTTCAACGCCTGATTGTAGCGAAAGCACTAACTCATCAATGCTCAGGTGATTTAACGCAAGAAGCTTCAAAAGCTCATTTTCAATGGATTGTTCAATATTCTCCTGTTTGTCTTCCCGCGACTCATGAAGGCAAACATCACAAATACCGCATTTCGGCGAATCGTGTTCATCGAAGTATGCTAACAATTGCTGACTGCGGCAATGTTGAGTTTCAGCATAGTTCACAGCTGCATCAATCTGGCTCTTCGTTATTTCTTTGCGTTCGCTAATATATTTCTTGTTTATATGAAGCTGCGATGAACTCACACGTTCGCGAAGGAACTGGAGCTGCGGCTTATCCGTTTGTTGCTGATAGGACAGCAATCCCATAATTTCCAGTTGCTTTAAAAAACCAATGGCCTGCGAAGCAGTTAACCCGGTACGTTTGGCAATATCCGATTCATTTATTGCAGTGAAGTACTCAAACAAACCTCCGTATGATCTGAGCAGTGTTTTTATGAAAGGATCGAAGGAAGCATGTTCTATCTGGAAGCGATACAATTCCTCGGATGTAATATTAATTTTTACCCGTGACGGAAGAAAGACACTTTCGGTGAGAGAAATGTATTCGTCCTTTTCTAGGAACTTTAAAGTGCTGATGGTTTTGATTGCATCAAGTTTATACTTTGTGCAAAAGTCTGCAATGTCAAAATCCAGCGTAAGATCCAGCCCCGCTCCATGTGCGAGCTGGTAATAGTTGCCGAGTTGATGGTAAACCTGTTTTATTTCGTCAATGGATGGAAAACTGAGTTCAAACTTTCTTTTTAACTGCGAAATATCAGCCTTGTTAAAAAGCAATACGGCAAAGGCTTTAGTATCGTCCCTCCCGGCCCGGCCTGCTTCCTGATAATACGCCTCGAGACTATCTGGCAAATCGAGATGTACGACAAACCGCACATCCGGCTTGTCAATACCCATCCCGAATGAATTGGTTGCAACGATAACCCTGATTCGATTTTCCTTCCATGCCTGCTGCTTATTACTGCGTGTCTGGCTGTCGAGGCCGGCATGATAAAAATCACTTGAAATACGTTGCTGATTAAGTAGACGAGAGATTTCCTGGGTTTCCCTCCTATTGCGCACATAGACAATTCCCGACCCTTTCACCTTATTTGCTACGGCGAACAGTTTCCGAAGTTTATCGTCTTCGTTGACAACCACGTAACTCAGGTTACTACGGATAAAGCTTTTGCGGAAAACATTCGGACGTTTAAAAGACAGTTTTTCCTGGATATCCTCCACCACACGGCTTGTAGCTGTTGCTGTAAGAGCCAAAACCGGCACGGTGGGATGTAAGGCTCGTAAATCGGCAAGATGAAGATATGGCGGCCGGAAATCGTAACCCCATTGCGAAATACAATGTGCCTCGTCAACAGCGATCAAATTTACGTTCATCTGCCTGATACGTTCCTGCACCAGTTCCGATAAAAGCCTTTCTGGTGACAAGTACAAAAATTTAATATCGCCGTAGATGCAGTTATCCAGTAAAATATCAACCTCCCGTTTACCCATGCCCGAAACAATGGCAATCGCCTTAATACCACGAGCTTTCAGGTTTTCGACCTGGTCTTTCATTAAGGCGATGAGCGGAGATACCACGATACAAATTCCCGGTTTGGCTAAAGCCGGAACCTGGAAGCAAATTGATTTTCCGCCGCCGGTCGGCATTAAAGCGAGCGCGTCGTTGCCTTCTAAAACCGATGTTATAACTTCCTCCTGCAGGGACCTGAACTGGCTGTAACCCCAATATTGCTGTAAAATCTGGTAGATGGAAATCATAAGAGCAATCAGCTAAAAATTGTTCGTTAATGTCAAAAATAGCGATTACGAATCATTGTTTGCGTAATATGTAACTACTATTACTATTAAACCGGCATTCCTATATTTGTGGCTAAAGAGTTCCTTCGTTATGAAAAAAGCAGCTTTGCTCCTAGCCTTTACCGTTTCTGCATTCAGCTTATTTAGCCAGCAACAGGCGCCAAAATGGAATATTGAGAAACCCTCAGGTCCTAAAAAAAATATAAATTTCACTACCGATGAAGGAACCTGGATGAACGTTGACATTAGTCCCGACGGCAAGGAGATCGTTTTCGATATGTTGGGAGACATTTATAAAATGCCGATCGAGGGTGGGCAGGCGACTGTCTTAGCCGGTGGAATGGCATTTGAGGTACAACCAAGGTTTAGCCCTAACGGTAAATTCATTTCTTATACAAGCGATAAAGAGGGCGGTGATAATATTTGGATAATGAACTCTGACGGGTCTAACAAACATTCGATTACCAAAGAAACTTTCAGATTACTGAACAACGCTGTCTGGACTCCAGATAATCAATACATCATCGCGCGTAAACATTTTACTGCGAGAAGATCACTGGGTGCCGGAGAAATGTGGATGTATCATATCGCAGGCGGAGGTGAAGGAATCCAACTTACAAAACGAAAAAACGATCAGCAGGATGCTGGCGAGCCGGCCATTTCACCGCGGGGCAAATATGTTTATTTCAGCGAAGACGTAAGTCCCGGACCTTTTTTCCAGTACAACAAGGATCCAAACGGAGAAATCTATAATATCCGGCGTCTGAACCGCGAAACCGGAGATATTGAAACTATCGCCGGCGGCCAGGGCGGCGCTGTCAGGCCGCAGCCTTCCCCGGACGGTAAATATCTCGCGTTTGTAAAACGGGTCAGGACGAAATCGGCTCTTTACCTTCAGGATCTCGACACAGGCGAAGAATGGCCGATTTATGACGATCTGTCTCACGACCAACAGGAAGCATGGGCAATCTTCGGCGTTTACCCAAATTTCGCCTGGACGCCCGATAGTAAAAATATCGTGTTTTATGCCAAGGGAAAGATTCGAAAAATTGACATCGGCAGCCAGGAGACAACGGTTATTCCGTTTACTGCAAGTGTTAACCAAACGGTTACTGAGTCATTACATTTCGAACAGACAGTTTTCAAAGATGAGTTCGATGTAAAAATGATCAGGCAGCTGGTGACCTCGCCTGATGGAAAACGTGTTGCCTTTAACGCTGCAGGTTTTATTTATACAAAAGATTTGCCTAACGGTAAGCCTGAACGCTTAACAAACGGCACTGACTTCGAATTTGAACCAAGCTTCAGTCCCGACGGACGAACTATAGTTTTTGTAAGCTGGAATGATGAAACCAAAGCTTCGATCAATAAAGTCGATGCAAAGGGAGGACGCGTCATTCATCTTACCCGTGAAAAAGGATTTTACTATTCGCCATCCTACTCAAATAAAGGTGATAAAATTGTGTATCGCAAAGGTGTTGGCAACGAGGTTTTAGGGTTTGCTTTCGGGAAAAATCCGGGAATTTACGTTATGCCAGCCAACGGCGGTGTCGGAGAAAAAATCTCCGATGAAGGTATTGAACCGTTGTTTAGTGCAGACGATCAGCGTATTTATTTTCAATCGTCCGCTGATGGAAAGAAAGCTTTCAAGTCGGTAAATCTAAATGGTTCCGACAAAAAAACGCTGTACACATCCACCTATGCTACTCAATTTTTACCGAGTCCCGATGGCAAATGGATGGCTTTTGATGAGCTTTTCAATGTATATATCACACCATTCGCCGCTACCGGCGCTTCCCTTGACCTTTCGTCAGCAAATAAATCCCTTCCATTAACAAAGGTTAGCCGTGATGCCGGCAGCTTTTTACAATGGAGCAAAGACAGTCAGCGATTAATGTGGACTCTTGGTTCGCAATATTTTTCCAGGGATATACGAAATTCGTTCAGTTTCGTGGAGGGAGCACCATCTAAACTCCCCGCGGCAGACAGTATTGGAGTTGAAATCGGACTGCGCCTGAAAAACGATGTACCGGTTGGTAAAATTGCCTTTACCAATGCACGTATAATCACTATGAAAGGCGACGAAGTAATCGAAAACGGCACAGTGATAGTGGAAAAAAATAAAATAATCGCTGTCGGGTCTGCGGCTTCAGTTACCGTTCCTGCAGATGCAAAGGTGATCGATGCAACCGATAAAACCATTATGCCGGGAATAGTCGATGTCCATTCACATCTTCGCACCAGTCCCGACGGCATCTCACCCAAACAGGATTGGAGCTATTATGCAAATTTATCTTATGGAGTAACAACCGCTCATGATCCTTCAAGCAATTCTGAAATGGTTTTCAGCCAGTCTGAAATGCTTAAAGCGGGCCGCATGATTGGTCCTCGTGTTTATTCAACCGGAACAATTTTATACGGCGCTGACGGAGATTTTAAAGCTGTGGTTAACAGCCTTGATGATGCCCGTTCACATGTTCGCAGAATGAAAGCTCTAGGTGCGTTCTCAGTAAAATCTTACAATCAACCGAGACGAGAGCAACGCCAGCAGATCATTCAGGCGGCAAGGGAGTTAAGCATGGAAGTCGTTCCTGAGGGAGGTTCAACGTTTTTCACTAACATGAGTATGATCCTGGACGGGCATACTGGTATCGAACATAACATCCCTGTTTTGCCCGTTTATAAAGATGTTAAAACGCTCTGGAACGGAACTAAAGTAGGTTACACACCAACCTTAATAGTTTCTTATGGTGCACAGTCGGGCGAAAACTTTTGGTATGATCGTACTAACGTTTGGGAAAATGAGCATCTCCTGAGTTACACGCCGAGGCAAATTATTGATGCCCGCTCCAGAAGACGAACAACGTCTGAGTTTGCGGATTACGGACATATAGAAGTGTCGAAAGCGGTAAAGCAAATTGCTGACGGCGGCACTAAAGTTAACCTGGGCGGCCATGGACAGCTCCAGGGGCTCGGCTCACATTGGGAATTATGGATGCTTGCACAGGGTGGCATGTCACCATTAGAGGCTATACGTTGTGCGACGATAAATGGCGCGAATTATCTTGGTATGGGCAAAGAAATCGGATCATTGGAAACCGGCAAGCTTGCTGATCTTATTATCTTAAATGCCAATCCTTTAGAAGACATCCGCAACAGCGAAAAAATCAAATTCGTCATGGTAAACGGACGCTTGTATGATTCTGAAACGATGAATGAGATAGGAAATACCGAAAAATCCCGTGGAAGATTCTGGTGGCAAATGGGACATGCAGAAACCGCCACACTACCTTCCGGAAATATCGAAACGTATACGCACCAGGTTTTAGATGGTGATTAAAAATAAAATTGTTCCCGGTTCAACTTCCGGGAGCAATTCCAATGACTATGCGTCTATCAGTTTCTGCATGTCGAGTTTTTTCATATCCATAATAGCTGCCATCACCCGTGGAGCTCGTTCCGGATCAGACATCAACTCGCCAATAACTGTCGGAACAATCTGCCACGAAAGTCCGAATTTGTCTTTGAGCCAACCGCACATACTCTCCTGACCGCCATTCGCGGTAAGACTTTCCCATAAAAAATCGATTTCCTCCTGGGTTTCAGATTCAACTACAAAGGACACCGCTTCATTGAACTTAAAGTTCGGGCCGCCGTTCAAACCCATAAACTTGGTTCCGTTAACCTCCCAAAAAACGACCATAGGTGACTCAAATGTTACTTTTCCGCCTTTAAAAACGGAACAATAAAATTCGGCGGCCTCTTTAGCGTTGCCATCAAACCACAAAGACGGATAAATTGGACTTTTCATTTCTTACAGTATTAAGTTTATACTGCAAGTTAACCAGTTACGCTACAATTATCGGCGGGATAAAACGACTTTTTAAGGGATAAATGCGACAGAATAGGATGCCGCGGACCTACTTTTTATAGGTCATTAAAAGTTTATTCGAACCGTACAAATAGAGCAAGCCGTAACGGATTTCGTATCGTTTTACGCTTTCCAGGTTAGTAATAATTTGATTCTCCTTGTCCATCATATCGTTGCAAAACATTTTTGTTGAAGCAATTTTGGAGAGACTAAGGCTTTTTCCCGCCGACTCATATTCTGAAGTAAAACTATTACATCCGGCTTTGCCACTGGCCTTTTTATCTTTAAACTCCACAAAAGCATTCTCACCAAGGTCGATAGATTTTTCATTTAACGCCACGAGTTTCCAATGCGTTCCTTCAAGCTGTGGTTCTTCAGAAGTTGATTTCATCGATTTGCACGATGCGGCAGCTAACAAAACGGGCAACAAAATTCTTATTATTTTCATCAGATTATTCTTAAGTTTTCTACAACAATATTATTCATTACAAGTTTTGTGCGATAACAAAACCGCTCGCCCAGGCCCACTGGAAGTTATAACCTCCTAGCCATCCGGTTACGTCAACTGCCTCGCCGCCAAAAAACAATCCCGGAACTGTTTTTGCCTCCAATGTTTTTGACGAAAGATTGCCGGTAGCCACTCCTCCACGCATAACTTCTGCTTTATCATAGCCTTTGTCGCCTGCAGGCTTCACTTTAAAATTATGGATCAGCTGGGTAATTTTGTTTATATCTTCTTTAGTTAAAGATGCGAGATTTTTATCAACCGGGAGAAATTTGCCAAGAGCTTCTGCAAATTTCCTGGTGAATATTCCGGCAAGAAAATTTAACAAAGTTTTTTTTCCGTTGGAGATACGGTCCTGAGAGATCTGTTCGCTTATATCCTCCTTTGGATACAAATTAATAAAAATTTGCTCGCCCGGTTTCCAGTAGGATGAGATCTGTAAAATTGCCGGTCCACTTAGTCCCCAATGAGTGAAAAGAATATTTTCCTCGAAACTTATACGATCATTCCAAACCCTGCAAAACACAGTATTACCCGAAAGTTCGGCGAACCATTCGCTGTCCTTGCCGGTTATTGTTAAAGGCACAAGAGCCGGCGCAGTTTGTTCAATCTCCATACCAAATTGCCTGGCGGCTCGCAATGCAAAATCAGTAGCTCCCATTTTTTGCACAGGTAAGCCGCCTGTCGCTATCACAACTTTCGCGGCATCAATCGTTGCTTCCGAACCGTTTAACAAATATCTGACCCGGAAACCTGTTGATATTTTTTCGATGGATGTGACATCTGCATTACACCTGATTTCCTGGCCAAGTTCCCTGCTTAACTCAGTAAACACTTTAACGATGTCTTTTGCATTGTTTGTTACCGGAAAAAGCTGCCCCAAGGTCTTTTCCTGCCCTTCAATCCCGTAGGTTTCAAAAAATGATATGGTATCCTGAACGGTCCATTGAGAAAAAGCTGACTTACAAAAATGATCATTTTTCGAAATGAAATTGGCCGATGATGAATAGAGATTAGTATAGTTGCATCTCCCCCCGCCCGAAATCAGGATTTTGGCGCCTGGCTTTGAATTTTTCTCGAGAACTAAGGTTTGCTTTCCCAGAAAACCAGCCTGTACCGCGCACATCAACCCGCAGGCACCACCCCCAATAATTACAGCATCCAATTCATCCATTTGGCAAATATTGTTAATTTTGCAGCAATGAACGAAGTTTCACAGTTAACTGAATTCGGAAAAGTTTTGATCTTTTTGATCATGGGAGTACTCTTTGTGCTGGCAGCTTTCCTGGTTGTGAGATTTCTCGCTCCAAGAAGACCTAACCCGATAAAACTCAGCACGTACGAGTGCGGCGAAGAAACCAGTGGCACCTCTTGGGTACAATTTAATCCCAAATTTTATGTGATTGCGATTGTCTTTTTGCTCTTTGATGTGGAAATGGCCTTCATTTTTCCTTGGACAACTATTTACGCACAAAGTTCGCTGATAGCGGCCGATAGCCGCTGGGGCTGGTTCAGCCTCTCAGAAATGTTCATTTTCATTGGGATTTTAATTATCGGCCTCGTGTACGTCTGGAAGAAAGGCGACCTGGAATGGATTCGCTCAAAGCCAATTGTACCGAAAGTTGACAACCCCGTACCCGGATTGCTATATGAACATATCAACCAGGAAATATATCAAATACGGGAATTTTCGCTTGAGAAGCCAAAAGATTCAGAACCTGTGATCGCTGCAACGGTGACCAAACCTTCGTTTAAACCTACCTTCAGAAAGGCTACCCCATGAGTTTAAATAAAATTTCGGAAAACGGCGGCGTAATGGTTACCAAACTGGATGATCTGCTTAATTGGGCAAGACTGTCATCCCTTTGGCCGATGAGCTTTGGTATCGCATGCTGCGCCATAGAGATGATGGGATCTATGGCATCGAATTATGATCTCGACCGGTTTGGTGTTTTTCCGCGGCCTTCGCCCCGCCAATCGGATGTTATTATTATTGCCGGAACAGTGACTTTTAAAATGGCTGAACGTATCAAACGCCTTTATGAACAAATGCCGGAGCCGAGATATGTTATTTCTATGGGCTCATGCTCCAACTGCGGCGGCCCTTATTGGGAACATGGTTATCATGTAGTGAAGGGCGTCGATAGAGTAATTCCGGTTGATGTTTATGTTCAGGGCTGCCCGCCACGACCTGAATCACTTATCGGGGCGATTCTTGAACTGCAGAAAAAAATTGAAACTGAAAGCATCACAAATGCCTGACAGTAAACACAATCATAAGCTATTCGATTTATAAAAAGATTTAATGAAAGCATTTTACGGAGATTTACGCGTTGGAATTTTGGGAGGCGGACAACTTGGCCGCATGCTTATACAACAGGCTATTAATTACAACGTAAGTATTCGCGTACTCGATCCTGACGCCGATGCTCCATGTAAAAATCTGTGCGATGATTTTACGCAAGGATCTCTTACGGATTTTGAAACAGTATATAACTTCGGCAAAAAGCAAGACCTTATCACTATCGAGATTGAGAAGGTAAATGTTGATGCGCTCGAGAAGCTCGAGCAGGAAGGTATTTTGATATATCCGCAACCCCGTGTTATCCGCTTAATACAGGACAAAGGACTTCAAAAAGAGTTTTTTAAACAAAATGATATCCCTACCGCACCGTTTCAGCTTATCGAAAACAGGGCGACATTAAAAAAATCCGCGCTAAAATTTCCCTACATTCAAAAGCTTAGGCGAGACGGTTACGACGGCAAAGGTGTGCATAAGGTCGTCTCGGAAGCTGACTATTCTACCGCCTTCGATAAGCCCAGTATTGTTGAAGAATGGATTGATTTTGAAAAAGAGATTGCAGTTATCGTAGCCCGTAATGACAGCGGCGAGTTGAAATCATTTCCTGTAGTTGAAATGGAGTTCAACCCGGAAGCAAACCTTGTAGAGTTTTTAATTTCACCTTCTACCCTTCCTGCAGACATCCAGCTTGAAGCTGAAAACCTCGCAGCAAAGATTGCTGATCAGCTAAAAATAGTTGGCTTACTCGCAGTAGAAATGTTCCTTACGAAGGACGGCAAGATCTTGATCAACGAATTGGCTCCCCGTCCGCATAATAGTGGTCACCAAAGTATTGAGGGAAATTACGTGTCACAGTTTGAACAGCATTTGCGCGCAATATTTGATCTTCCGTTAGGCGATACGCGCTGCATCAGCAATGCGGTGATGATCAACCTGCTGGGCGAAAAAGGATTTGAAGGACTGGCAGATTACGAAGGCTTAAACGACATATTGAAAATGGACGGCGTTTATGTTCATCTTTACGGAAAAAAATTCACCAAACCGTTCCGGAAAATGGGGCATGTAACTATCATTGACAATGATCGCCAGCTTGCGATTGAAAAAGCTCGAAAAGTGCAGGAAACGGTAAAAGTTAAAGTTTAGATATTAACGCCGGGCATAAATTTTATACAGACACAAAACGAACCTTATAAACATGGGCAATAAACATAAAGTAGGCATTATCATGGGCAGCAAATCGGATTTACCTGTTATGCAAGATGCCGCTGATATACTGAAAGAGCTTGGCGTCGATTTTGAAATCACGGTCGTTTCGGCTCACCGTACCCCTGAACGTATGTTTAATTATGCGAAAACCGCTCATGAACGTGGATTAAATGTTATCATCGCCGGCGCGGGCGGTGCCGCTCATTTGCCGGGCATGGTGGCTTCGATTACGCATCTTCCTGTTATCGGCGTTCCGGTAAAATCCTCAAATTCAATTGATGGCTGGGATTCAATTCTATCAATTCTTCAAATGCCAAATGGAATACCGGTTGCAACAGTTGCATTAAATGCAGCCACAAATGCAGGGCTGCTGGCTGCACAGATTATTGCTATCGCAGATCCGGCTGTATCACAAAAACTGATTTCCTACAAAGAGACATTAAAGCAAAAAGTAGAAGAAAGCGCACGAGAGATGGGCGATATTTAATTCCACATTGGATTTTCGGGAAAGTTAACTATATGGGCATATTTAGGCCCGAGACTAATGATAACTTCTTTCCATAAGTCTTCTTCATTAGCTACGAAAACAATATCTGAATTAAATTTGTCGCCTGTAATCCAGGAGTTTTCACGAATCTCGTTCTTTAACTGATCATGGCCCCAGCCTGAATAACCCATAAAAAAACGTATTTCGTCATCGGCAAGCTGATTGCTGTTGATCAGTATTTTAATCGTCTCAAAATTGCCGCCCCAAAAAATATCTTTTTTAATTTCAATACCACTGTGAATTAAGTCATTGCGCTTGTGAATATAATGAAGCGTATCAGATGCAACCGGCCCGCCGTAATAAACTGGAAATACAGCATCGGGGCACTCGTTTAAGACATCTTTTAAAAGCAGATTACTTTTCTGGTTCAACACATAGCCAACAGTTCCTTCCTCGCCATGCTCCGTGAGCAGTACAACCGAACGTTTGAAATTGGGGTCAATCATAAACGGCTCAGAAATAAGAAGACCACCCGTTTTTGGTTGATTATTGCTGATCATAGGCATCTTTTTTTGACGAGCGGATGTTGTGGCCACTCCGTTATATGATAAAAATAAGTATTTCAATTAGTAAGTTTGCAACAATATATGATTACGGATAAAAAAGACCTCGAAAACTTGCGCCAGGATTACATATCCGCAACGTTAAACAAAAGTGATGTTCTCAGGAACCCTATAGAACAATTTGACAAATGGTTTAGCGAAGTTCTGAACAGCAATGTTTACGAACCGAATGCCATGACACTTGCCACGGCAACTCATGATGGAAAACCATCTGCCAGAATTGTATTGTTAAAAGGATTCAGCGAAAAAGGATTTGTCTTTTTTAGTAACTATCTCAGCCGCAAGGGTAAAGAAATTTCTAAAAATCCAGTTGTATCTCTGGTATTTTTCTGGCCCGAACTCGAAAGGCAGATCCGAATTGAAGGCACCGTAGAAAAACTCGATAAACTAGCATCCGAACAATATTTCCAATCAAGGCCAAAGGGCAGCCAGATTGGTGCGTTGGCGTCTCCTCAAAGCCAGGAGATTAAAGACCGTTCTGTTTTGGAAAAAGCCTGGGAAGAATTTGAGACAAAATATCAGGATACCGAAGTTCCGAAACCATCCTACTGGGGTGGTTACCTGGTAAAACCCCAGTTAATTGAATTTTGGCAGGGACGAAAAAGCCGCCTACACGATCGGATAGTTTATCGCAAGGCAGATAAAAATAATTGGAAAATCGTCCGTCTGGCTCCATAAAATGACTTTTGACGAAATAAAAGATCTGCTGGTTAAGCGTTTCGGTCCAGAAGTGATCGAAGCGGAAGAAACGACCGGGCTGCAGCCGGCGCTGATCATCAGGAAAGATCGGATAACTGCAGTTTGTTTAGAACTGAGAACCAACGATCAGACTTATTTTGATTTTTTGTCCTGCTTATCTGCCGTTGATCATGGTTTGGAGGAGAATAAAATGAGCGTCGTTTACCATCTCGCTTCAATTCCTTATAAAACACAACTAACACTTAAGGTTGTCCAGGAATTTGACAGAACATCTGGCTCATTACCTATTTGTCAAAGTGTTTCATCTGTGTGGAAAACGGCAGAATGGCATGAACGCGAAGCTTATGATCTGCTTGGGGTATTTTTTGATGGAAATCCTGACTTAAGGAGAATTTTGCTGCCCGACGACTGGGAAGGTTATCCATTGAGAAAAGATTATAAAACTGCGGCCGAATACAATGGAATAAAAATTGACTTTTAAACCATGCCATACGCAACCAGATACGAAGAATTAATAGCCAATACCGAGCCGCAGGAAATGATCCTGAACATGGGTCCGCAACATCCTTCCACTCATGGAGTTTTGCGCTTGGAGCTCATTACCGACGGAGAAGTGGTCAAAGAAGTCATTCCTCATATAGGCTATCTGCACCGGTGTTTTGAAAATCACGCCGAACATCTGACCTATCAGCAAACCATTCCTTTTACCGACAGGATGGATTACCTCGCTTCGATGAACAACAGCCACGCCTGGGTCATGGGCGTTGAGCGAATGATGGGCATTGAAAAAGATATTCCAAAACGCGTTGAATATATCAGGGTACTTGTCTGCGAACTCAACAGGATAGCATCACACCTAATCGCAATCGGAACTTACGGAATTGACATTGGCGCCTTCACACCTTTTTTATGGTGCTTCCGCGACAGGGAACATATCATGGGACTACTTGAGTGGGCGTCTGGTGCAAGAATGCTTTACAATTACATTTGGGTGGGCGGTTTATTTTACGATCTGCCCATAGGTTTTGAAGAGCGTTGTAAAGAATTCGTCGACTATTTTAAGCCTAAATTAAAGGAGCTGAATGAGCTGCTAACCAACAACCAGATTTTCATTGAGCGTACAGCAAATGTTGGCGTATTGCCCCTTGATGTTGCCATCAATTATGGCTGCTCGGGCCCGATGCTTCGCGGTTCAGGACTAAAGTGGGATTTGCGGCGTGTTGATGAATATTCCGCTTATCCGGAACTGGAATTTGAGATTCCTGTTGGAAAAGGGGAAATGGGTGCAGTTGGCGATTGCTGGGACCGTTACAAAGTGCGCGTTGATGAGGTGGTTGAATCGCTCCGTATTATCGAGCAATGTCTTGAAAGGCTGCAAAAAGAACTTAAACGCACCCCTGACTTCGACCCAAGAGCGAAACTTCCGAAGAAAATAATTCCTAAGGCACAGGACTTCTATATACGAGCAGAAAATCCAAAAGGCGAACTAGGTTTCTATTTTATTACCGATGGCCGCACGGAAATTCCTAAACGTGTAAAAGCCCGAGGGCCGAGTTTCAATAACTTATCTGTTATATCAGAAATCTCGAGGGGCGTATTAATCGCTGATCTTATTGCGATCCTTGGTTCGATCGATATCGTTTTAGGCGAAGTTGACCGCTAAAAAAAGCTCGTTCAAATCTGAACGAGCTTTTCTCTTGTATGTAATCTTGTAAAGATTAATAAACCTTAACCATAAATATGTAATCCCTGATCTTTTTGATCTGAGATGGCCGGTTGAGGCCTGCCAAAGCATTCTTTTTATTTATCACCAACTTGGAAGTCAGGGAATCTTCAGGAATATCGTTGATTGCTTTAAGAATGAAATCAGTTTTTACCGCAAAAGCAGCACCCTCGATCTGGTCTTGTTTACCTTTAACAATTCCTATAATATTTCCTCTTGGATCAATCAGCGGACCGCCGCTATTACCGTTATTAACGGGCATAGAAACCTGGTAAGCAGTTGTATCTCCGGAATATCCATTGCGTGAACTCAATATTCCGCTTCCTATAACCGGTTCATCCTTTGAGAACCCGATGGTATAAACATCTTCTCCGAGATCGGAAGTCTTTTTAAAGGTATAAGGAAGGGAATTATAATTTTTAAAATTAGAATCGACAATTTTAAGAATTGCCACGTCACTTTCCTTATCAGAATAAACGGTTTTCGCTTTGAATGCTTCGCCATCCGTATTCTGCACATAAACCGAATCAGCGCCGCTTATTACATGATAATTGGTAAGGACATATCCGTTGGTAGTCAGTGCAAAACCTGTTCCGCCGTATTTAGCCGGGATGGTTGGCGCATGGGGTTTCATATCACGAAGCAACGCATTTTGAGATTTCGTTATGTTGTCAATGCGTTTATCCATCTCTATTACACGGCGAAGCGCGTTATAGTCCGCTTTCTTCTCGTTGAATACACCAACCGAAAATAACGTTGTAAACACAGCTAATATCGCCACAGAAGCCGCTATACCAATGCTTGCGCGATATTTCTTCCACATCACTACCACCATAGCAGGTTCCTTTATAACAGAACTTCTGATAGCTTCAATATTCATCGATTGATGAATACGGTTCATCTGACGTTTTAAAGCAAGATTCTTTCCGTAATCAGCGAGTTCTTTCATAAGAGCAAGGTGAGCCACTACCTGCGCATTTAATACCGGATCTTCCGTACGTAACTGCTCAAAAGCCCTGCGCTCCTCTGCCGGCATCTCTCCCCTCAAATAGGCCTCAATTTGATTGATCAGTTCCATTTCTGTATTCATTTCGTATATATTAAGACTGAAAAAACAGTTTTTTCAATCGCTGCAAGCATTTATATTTTTGATTCTTTGCATTATCGGCATTAGTATATCCAAATTTTTCGCAGATATCCTGCATGGATTTACTTTGCATGTAAAAATCCTCCAATATAGTTTTGCAAGGTTCGCCAATCTGGCTGAGAGCTGTCTCTATTTTTTTGAATTGCCTGTCCTTCTCTTCATATGATTCGAGATCATCTTCAACAGGCAGAATATCTTCAAAATCCTTTATATTATTTGAACTTCTGCTCTTCTGACTAAGCTTCTTCAGCCATAGCCGCCTTGCAACAGAGTAGATAAAAGTTTTAAGCTTACTGCTTAACTGGAAATTCCCGCTCTTAATTTTGTTGTACAAAACGATGATGGTTTCCTGGTATATGTCTTTCGCATCATCATCATCACCCGTGTTGCTTAAAATAAACTGCAAAACCATCGGGAAATATGCTTTATACAACTGGTTAAGTGTTTCTTCTGAGCCTTTTAATACACCCTCAATTACTTCGCTATCTGCTGGGAATGACTTTCTTAACTCTCTGTTCACTCTTTAATACGATGTTTGATGAATAGTAACCCAATGATAAAGAAAAAAAATCGGGAATTAATTTATAACGCAAAGGGTTACTTTTTATTGATTAAAGGAATTAAGGGAAGAACTAAAATAAAACTACACTATGAAAAACACATTAAAAACAGGATTAATTGCAATGGGAATTGCATTATCAATCGCGGCTTGTAATTCTAACAAATCAGGCGGCAGTTCAGATTCGACTGTAACTGACACATCAATGAGTACTACTGATAGCACGGGCGTAATGGGCACCGATACTACGAGCAGTACAACGCTCGACTCTACTGCGGCGGATACAACAAAATAGTAAACTCTAAAGAATCGTCGGTTAGCAGACGGTTCTTTTTTTATAATTATTAAACTTTATCAAAAACACATGAAAAGATTATTCAACGTAGCATTTTTAGCATTAGCAGTTTCGTTATCAGTTGCTGCATGCAGCTCAAACAAAAGCGCAACATCAGCAGATTCTACTACTGTAGATTCAACAGTTACAACTGATACTGTTAGTACAACTGATTCAACTGTGACTGACACAGCTAAGGCTGACACTACAAAGAAAATGTAATTACAACATTTCTAAATGATGAACCCGCTTTTTGCGGGTTTTTTTATTTTTTTAATTTTTTTCGGGTTACCTTTTAAAAAGGCAGGTATTAAGCTGTAAACTTATTAATTACTTTAAGAACAAAACAACATGAAAAATTTATTCAAATTCGGTTTCTTAGCTTTAGCTATCTCTTTGTCAGTTGCTGCTTGTAACTCAAACAAAACTTCAGAAGCTACTTCTGACACTATCGATTCAACTGCTTCAGTTAAAACTGATTCAATCGATTCAACTGCTTCAGCTGCAAAAGACACTGTAGATTCTTCAGCTTCAGCTGCTAAAGATTCAGTTAAGAAATAATTGAACCTTAAGGTCAACAAAAAAACCTCCGCTAATCGCGGAGGTTTTTTTGTTTAAAAGAAAAGCACCCATTTGGGTGCTTTCTTTATTATTGATAGTTTTCTTCAAGAGTTTTTACTTCCGCTTTAGCAGCAGGTTGCTTTTTAAATTTAGCACGAAGCCATGCCTTCATATTAATACGGATCAGGTACATACAAGGAACCAATATTAACGTAAGGAACGTTCCGAATGCTAACCCGAAGATCATTGTCCATGATAACGGCCCCCAGAATGCTACGTTATCGCCACCAAAGTAAAGGTGAGGATTGAATTCTGTAAACAACGTGGTGAAATCGATATTCAACCCGACTGCCAGCGGAATTAATCCAAGTATCGCGGCAATTGCTGTAAGAATTACCGGCGTCATCCGGGTACGGCCAGCTTCAACAGCGGCATCATAGCCTGACATCCCCTGTTCGATCATATAATCAGAGAACTCTACCAGCAAAATACCGTTTCGGACTACCACACCGGCCAGTGCAATGATACCAACCATCGTCATTACAATTACGAAACTCATGTTGAATATCGTTAATCCTAATAATACGCCGATGATACTGAATATGATCTCACTTAAAATAATCAGTGTCTTACCGATTGAGTTAAACAGTAAGATCAGGATCAGGATGATCATACCAATAGCCGATAAAAGCGCACCGGCAAGGAACGAAGCGGCTTCATTTTGTTCTTCCTGCTCTCCAGCCATATTCACCGTTATTCCGGCAGGAAGTTTATAACTGCTTACTTCTCTTTTTATACTGGCAACTACATCGTTAGCGTTGAACCCGGTTAACACGTTTGATCCTAAAATAATGATCCGTTTTTGCTGCTTACGTTTGATACCCCCATAGGAATTAACGTAATCGACATTCGCTACTGCAGAAATAGGAACCTGACGTATAATTCCCCCCATGCCCATGTCACGGTAAGTCATTTTCATGTTACGGAGTGCATCAATGTTATTGCGTTGCGATTCCTCGGCCCTGACATTTATTTCATAATCTTCTTTCTGATCATGAAACTTTGAAACTTCATACCCGTAAATCGCCGCACCTAAATTTTGAGCGATTGTGTTAGAAGTGATACCTTGACGATTAGCACGTTCGCGGTCTACATCGAAAACTATTTCAGGCTTATTATTTTGAAAATCTGATCGTAATTCCTCAACCCCTGGAATATTCTTTTTCGTCAGATATGCACGCAGGCGTTCGGACGTTTTTACCAATGTATCCAGGTTATCTCCGGAAATCTCAATACTGATCGGTTTGGCCGTCGGCGGACCGCTTTGTTCCTGGTTAACACTTATCTGAGCGCCAGGTATTCCTTTTACAGCATTCCGAATTTTAGTCAGATATGTTTTTGTATCTGCGCCATTCCTTTTACCAAATTCTACGAAAGCAACGGTCACTTTACCACGGTTTGGATAATCACCCTGGTCTTCGTCCTGAGGATCAGTTACACCTTTCGTAACATTCGAAATCACTGATGATACTACAGGGTCAATTTTACCATCTTTTGAAACTACTCCGATGACACGGTCTTCAACCTTTTTCGTAATCTGATTAGTATATGCCTGATCAGTACCAACAGGAAGTGAAATGTAAACGTAAACGAAGTTTGGATCCGAAGAAGGGAAAAACTCAACTTTCGGACTTCTGATTACCGTAAATACTATCGAAAGTACCAGCAATCCAACCGTTCCTAATAAGGTTGTCCACGGCCTGTGAAGGAACCATTCGAGCCTTTTAGTATACCAGTTCTGGAATCTTGGCCACCCGTGTTCCTGGAAGCTTTTGATGACGCCTTCCAGGACAAAATGATGGAATATATAAAGCAAATAAATAAATATAACGAAGTTTCCAATGCCTACATTCATCAGGTAACCGAGCAGGGCAAATACTGCAAAGCCGATTGAGGTACGTTTTACCTGGCGGTCGAACTTTGGTTTGCCGTGTTCATGTTCCGTGTGCGGCTTCATGAAATCGACCGCGAAGACAGGATTGATAATATAAGCGATAATCAATGATGCTACCAGCGTTACAATCAATGTGGCAGGCAGGAAAAACATGAACTTCCCGATTATACTATTCCAGAAAAGCAGCGGAATAAACGGTGCCAATGTCGTAGCTGTTCCGGAAAGTACCGGCATAAACACCTCGCCAGCAGCCATTTTTGCAGCTTTTTTGATCGGTACTTTACCGTTGTTGAAAATACGGTGTGTGTTTTCGATTACGACGATCGCATCATCCACAACAATCCCGAGCGCAAGCAGGAAGGAGAAGAGTACGATCATGTTCAAGGTAAACTTGAAATCGAAAAGACCGCCAAGCATTGGCATGGCGATAAATGCAAGGAAACACGATAAAGGAACGGAAAGCGCAACAAAGATCGCATTTGTAACACCCATAAAGAACATCAAGACAATAGTAACGAGTACGAAACCGATGATGATCGTGTTAATTAAATCGTGCAGGGTGACGCGTGTTTGGTCAGACTGGTCGCCGGTAATTGTAATGTTTAACCCTTTTGGCAACTGGTCTTTTTGCATATCCTTAATCAGCGCCTGGATTTTATCAGAAGCCTCAATCAGGTTCTCACCGCTTCGTTTTATAACGTTTAATGTAATTACATTCTTTCCATATAATCTGGCGTAGCTTTCCTGCGTTTTAAAGCTGTCTTTAATTTCGGCAATGTCCCGGAGATAAATCGTTTTACCAGAAGGATTTTGGATCACAAGGTTTTGAAGATCATCAGCGGATTTGAAATCCATCTTCACGTTAATGCTTCTTCTTACACCGTCAACAGGAACGGTTCCTCCGGAAGAAGTAACGTTTTCAGAACCAACTGCCTGGCCGATATCCTGAAAGCTAAGCTGAGCGGCAGCCATCTTATTCAAATCAACGTTAATTTGAATTTCACGATCAAGCGCACCAACAATATCTACCTTTGAAATTTCAGGAAAACTTTCAATCTTTTCCTGCAAATCATCTGCGTATTCTTTCAACTTTTTCAGATCATAATTACCTGATAAATTGATATACATTACAGGAAGGTCCGAAAGATTAATGTCCTGAACTACCGGATCTTTAAATCTTGTGTCGCTGGTAGGAAGGTCTGGTTTAGCTCGGTCTACCGCATCTTTTACCCGCTGTTTGGCAACGGTCATGTCCACGTTTATGTCAAACTCTGCAGTAATGATCGAATAATCCTGGTACGAGTTCGATGTGAGTTTTTTTAATCCCTGCGTGGCTTTAAGCTGTTTTTCAAGTTGCTTAGTCACCAATTTCTCCATGTTATCCGGAGATGTTCCTGGATAAGCAGTACTAACAAAAATCTTAGGTATTTGTACCTCGGGAAAGTTTTCCTTAGACAAATTATTATAACCTATCAAACCCATGATGGTTATAATTACCGTCAAAGCATAAATGGCCGTTTTATTGTCAATGGCCCAGCTTGACGGTTTAAACTCTTTCTCTATATCTTGCATCTGGTTTCAGATTTTGGTTTCAATACTTCGGTTAATTAACGATAGTAACCGGATCGCCATCTTCAAGATTCTGCGCACCTTCCGTAATCACCTTGTCTCCTGCTTTGATTCCTGCTAAAATCTCCTGCTGCCCTCCGTAAATATTTCCGGTTTTTACAGCAATACGTTTGGCAGCATTGTTATCGGCTAAGTAAATGAAAGAACCATCCGGGGTTTTTTGAATAGCTTTTAAAGGAACAACCAATGCATTTGGCTTATTGTAAGATACGATTTTCAATACCGCCGTCATATTCGGTTTCAAAGTATTTTTCGACGGAAGTTTAACCTCAACATTAAAGCTACGCGAAGTTGGATCGATAACTTTAGACGCATAGGTAACAACAGCATCAACTGAATCAGCAGCGTCAGGAATGCTGATTAGTACATGATCACCCTGCTTAATAGTACCAGCGTATGATTCGGCGATATTTGCCTTAACTTTTAAACGGCTCAGATTTACAATGCGAATTCCCTGGCTTCCCGGCTGTATAACTTGTCCCAGTTTTAAATCCATCTGGTCAACCGTTCCGCTGATAGGCGAAACGATGCGATACATGTTCGACTGAGCACGCAAAGTTGACATTTGTTTCTGTGCGACATCGCGGTTGGTTTTAGCCTGAATAAACTGAACTTCGGTTCCAATTTTTTGATCCCAAAGGTTCTTTTGACGATCATAAAGGCTGTTTGTAAGTTCCACCTGGGCCTGTGCCTGGGCGATTTGCTGTTGTACCGTCTTGTTGTCAAGTTGAACCAAAACCTGGCCTTTACTTACCTGCTGACCGGGATGAACATAGATTGCCGTGATCACTCCGCCAGCTTCCGCATTTGGTGTTACATTGTCTTCAGCGTCAATCGTTCCCTGAACTTCAACATAGTTTTTGAAAGTCGACGGTTCGATACTTACAACCGAAACATCAGCTTTGCTATCGGTAGAATCTTGCTTACCGGTTTGGGATTCAAGAACGGCAATTTTTTGCGCTATTTCCGCCTGCTGTTTTTTCAAGTCAGCGAGTTCAGTTTGCTTATCTTTTTTGCCGCCGCAAGCTGCCAGAAAAATAAATATTAAAGGGTAAAATGATCGTTTCATACTATTTGTTGTTGGGAGATTACTTGATATTACCTAATGCCTGATTTAAATCAACTCTGCTAACTAGCGCATTATATAATGCTTCGATATAATTCAACTCGGCGGTTTCTAATTGCGTTTGTGCCTGGGTTACTTCGATACTTGAACCAACGCCCTGCTGATATTTAATTTTTGAAACCCGAAGCACTTCATTTGCGAGATCCATATTTTGCTTCTGATTATTGTATGACGCAAGTGAATTGCTAAAATTCGTTCTCGCCTGCTGTACCTGGAGATTGATAGAATTTTTGGTATCGTTCAACGTATTAATACTTTTCAATACCTCAACATTGGCTTGTCTAACCTGGTTAAGGCGTTGCAATCCACTGAAAATCGGCACATTCAATTGTAAGCCGACAATAAGGGAGGGAAAAGAATTTCCGTACAAATTGTTGAAGAAGTTATTTTGAAAGGAGTATGATCCGTTCGAAAACGCCGATAAAGTTGGAAGATATTGGCTTTTATAACGTTTCAGATCCAGCTCATTTAATTTTTTCTGAGTTTCAAGCAATCCATACTCAATCCGGTTGTGATAAGCTGTTGAATCCATCGCAGTATTGCTGTTCGCTGCTTCGCTGATATTCAGGTTTGCAATCTTTTCTTTAATAATAAGATTCTCCGAAACAGGCATTCCCATCTGGAATTTTAGAAGTTGCACAGCCAACGCCAGTGAGCGCACTGTATTTTCGCGCGCGGTTACCAGGTTGTTATATTGGACATTAATCCTATCTACGTCAATCTTTTCCGAAAAACCCTGCTTATTCAACTGAGTTACTTCATTACGTTGTTGTGCTATTTCTTTAATGTTAGCGTCCACCAGCCTCAGTTGCTCATCGTTAACCAAAACCTGGTAATAGGCCTTGGTTACGGATGCATTTGTTTCTATCTGAGTCCTGGTAAAACTCCGCTGAGATAATTCCTTGTAAGTTTTCGATGCTTTCAATCCTACCAGATACGTACCGTTAAATAGCAATTGCGTGGCCTGAAACGCCACTGTACTTTGATATTTTACGCCAAATTTAACTGGGATAAAGGTGCCTGGCTGCCCTACAAACTCACCGGGAAGCAAAGTAGTTGGCAACTTCAGATAATCCTGAAAATTTGCGGTACCATCTATTTGCGGTAAACCAATGCCGATGGTTTCTTTGACTTTATATTCCGCTTTCTTTATGTCAAGCTGCGCGTTTTTAACGCTAACCTGATGCTCGTAAGCGTAATCAATACATTGCTGCAAGTTGAAATTATGTATTTGCGAGGTATCCTGCTGCGCGACAGCGGTAAATCCTGCAAACACAAATATTAGTGTGTATAACTGTTTCATTAGTGAGAGTTTAGTTTTCATTCGTGTTTCTGTATTCGTTTAGCAATTGATGCCCTTTTAGCGAGCAAACCCCATATAAAAAATGTTCTGTTATTTCAGTCATCACTTCAACTAAACTGTAATCATTAGTCATATACATTCCTGATAACACTCGTTCTACCTGTTCTAATCTTAAGCGTGTCAGTATATCAATATTAATGTCCGACCTAAAGAGATTTTCGTGTATCCCCCGTTCCAGATTGCTGCGTATCGCCTCTTTTAACTTGGTATCTTTAAATTTTTTGAAAATGTTCCAAACTTCCGGATGATATTTTTGCAAGTCGTAAAAAAGCATTGCGTTGGTATTAGATAATAATTGTTTCATTTCTGTTACACTGGAAAAAATTTCCTCAACGGCGTTTTCCGAGTTTTTGATTGAAACGTCTATCGCACATTCCTGCAATTCCATCCGGCCTGCTATCAATACTTGAACCAGTTCGTTTTTATCTTTAAAAAACTGGTATATCGTTTTTTTCGATATGCCCAACTGCCTGGCGATATCATCCATCGTAACACTTTTAATACCATACCGGCAAAAAAGCTTATCGGTTTCTGTTAAAATATGCTCCTTAATATCCAATTAATGGTAAAATTTTATCAACGCAAAACTACGGAAACTTTTTTCAATTCAAAAGTTTCCGAGGAAAAAATATCTAATAAAATGAATGAGATTATTTGGCCAGCTTTTTAAGCAATATTTCAGGTTCGTTTGTCGTAATGAAATCTGCCTTATTTTTAAGCAGCCAATCCATATCAGCCTCGTCATTTACTGTCCACACATTTACGTCGATATTTTTCTCGCCGGCTTCTTTAAAAATAGCTTCGTTCTTTTTCAGGACGCTGTAATGGTAATCCAGGCCATTCATTTTGTTTTCAGATAATTCGCCGACTGATTTGTCACCGTTCAGGTACTCAACGTTAGCGTAAGGCTGCAACTGCCTGATAAGCTTACAAACATCCCAATCGAAACTTATATAAGTAATCCAGGCTTGTGCTTTTTGTTCATGTACCATGTTCAATACCTTTTTTGTGAGCGCCAGGGAACGTTCCTTACTCACAATCGATGCTTTAATTTCCAGGACAAGTTTTGTTTTATTTTGTGTCATTACCTCCTGCAGGTAAGCTTCAAGAGTTGGAAGTTGCTCACCGTTGGAAAGCTTTAATTTGGAAAGTTCAGCAGACGTTGTTTGTTCAATCGCCACGCCCTGAAGTTTAGGATCGTGGTGAATATAAATAACAGAATCGCCGGAAAGATGAACGTCGGTTTCGCTGCCCGAACAACCTAGCTCTATTGCCTTTTTTAAAGAACCGATTGAATTCTCGGTCTCGCCTGTGTTCTTCCATGCTCCGCGATGTGCAACAACAGGATTTTTCAGGAAGTCGTTTCGTACGATTCTGAACGTGTCAATATGATTTTCGTTATCGGCGATCATTACATCCCGCCACTTGTCATTAAGTGCTTTCGTATTTACATAGAGCTTGTATCCTTTTAGCCGGAATTTTTCCGAACCGGCGCCAATAAGTTTCACCGGGCCTTCCTTTCCGATTAAAGTACCAACATATTTATTTCCTTTTTCAAAAGTATAACCGCTTAATTGCGAATAGCTTTGTCCCGATACATTTAAAACCGCCATAAAACAGACTGCTGCAGAGATGATTTGCTTGAATTTCATTGATATCTTTTTGTTGGCAATTTATCTATTTCGCGTTAAGCCAATATTAACGAATCGAACAATTGCCGCAATTAACAAAAAATGTAACTTTGGCCTTTAATTCACAAAAAATGAGCTTTTCGCCTTTATACGCTATATCGCCTGTTGACGGACGTTATAGAAACACTACTCATGAACTTGCTTCTTATTTCTCGGAGGCAGCTTTAATTGAATTTAGAGTGTATGTTGAAATTGAGTACTTCATTGCACTTTGTGAACTGCCGTTACCTCAGTTAAAAGATTTTGACAAGTCAAAGTTCGCTGATTTACGAAGGATTTACGAACGCTTCCACCAGGATGATGCAGAACGTGTAAAGGAAATCGAAAAAGTCACGAATCACGATGTTAAAGCGGTAGAATATTTTCTAAAAGAAAAGTTCGATAATTTAGGTTTGTCCGACTTTAAGGAATTCATTCACTTCGGCTTAACTTCTCAGGATATTAACAACACTTCTATCCCTCACTCGTTTAAATTGGCAGTTGAAAAAAGCTATATGCCGGCGATTAACGGACTAAAAGACCTGCTTAAAAAACTTGCCGGGGACTGGAAGGACATACCAATGCTAGCCCATACACATGGACAACCGGCATCTCCAACACGCCTTGGAAAAGAAATACTGGTTTTTGTTGAGCGGATTGAAGCTCAAATCAAATTGCTTAAGCATATTCCGTTTTCTGCAAAGTTTGGTGGTGCAACAGGAAATTTTAACGCGCATGTAATTGCTTATCCAAAGATTGACTGGGTTGTTTTCGCGAACAATTTTGTAAACGGAACTTTAAAGCTGAACCGTTCACAGTACACTACCCAAGTTGAGCATTACGACAACTTCGCTGCACATTGCGACGCATTAAAACGAATTAACAGCATTTTGATTGACCTGGACCGCGATATGTGGACCTATATCTCAATGAATTATTTCAAGCAGAAAATCAAAGCCGGCGAAGTAGGATCATCCGCGATGCCGCATAAAGTTAACCCGATCGATTTTGAAAACTCAGAAGGAAATCTTGGCATAGCCAACGCTTTATTTGAGCATTTAGCTGCAAAACTTCCGGTTTCCAGGCTTCAGCGCGACCTTACAGATTCGACCGTTTTCAGGAATATAGGTGTTCCGATGGCGCATACGCTGATTGCCATCAAGTCGACAATTAAAGGGCTGAATAAACTCCTGCTTAACGAAGCGAAAATTAAAAGCGATCTGAATGATAACTGGGCCGTTGTTGCCGAAGCTATTCAAACAATCCTCAGAAGAGAGTCTTATCCTAATCCATACGAAGCACTGAAAGAGCTAACCCGCACAAACCATCAGGTGAATGCGGAAACAATTGCAGGCTTTGTCGAAACACTTAATATCTCCTCATCAGTTAAAGAAGAAATTAAGCGTATTAGTCCGGAAACTTATACCGGGGCCTAGCAGTCATTTTGCGGTAAAAACTCTGCAAGCTATATACCGGCCTCTAAAAAATGGTATTTTTGTATACAAATAATTTTGTCATGAGCACAGCAACATCGAACATAAACGTATTTACAGAATCAACGCCAAATCCTGCTACTATGAAGTTTTTGGTAAACAAATTACTGATTAACGGCAGTGTTGATTATGCTACCAAAGAGAGCGCTGAAAAATCACCTTTTGCAAAGGAGCTGTTTAAGTTTGATTTTGTTAACGGTGTATTTTTTGCCAGCAACTTCGTAACAGTTACCAAAACAGAAACTGCAAGCTGGGATGATATTGAACCGGTATTAAAAGATTTCGTTAAAGGCGCTGTCGAAGCAGAATTAAAAGTTAAAGACGACATATCTGAACAGGAAGTTTCGTTCGAAGGCAATGAAGCAGAAGTTAAAATTCAGCAAATTCTTCATGATTATGTCCGTCCAGCAGTTGAACAGGACGGCGGAGCCATTACGTACAAATCGTTTAACGAAGGCGTTGTAACTGTTGAATTGAGGGGTTCATGCAGCGGTTGTCCGTCATCAACCATCACATTGAAGGCTGGTATTGAAGCTCTTTTGAAACGCATGGTTCCGGAGGTTACCGAAGTGGTTTCTGAAGCGTTGTAAATTAAAAATTTAAAAATATTTCTGAATCACAGACAGTAACTCGTCTGTGATTTTTTTGTTGGTAGCAACAATTTCACGCGAATTGAAATATTCTGTTCCGCCTGAAAAATTGAATGTCTGTCCGCCGGCTTCATTGACAAGGACTATACCTGCAGCCATATCATACGAATTGAGATTGTATTCAAAATATCCATCATAGCGTCCACAGGCAACATAGGCCAGGTCAACCGCTGCAGAACCAACCCTGCGAAGGCCATGGCAAACCTGTGTCAAATCCCTGAAAACATTAATATATTTTTCAAGCAAATCAAATTTGTAATAAGGAAACCCGGTAGCAAGCAATGATTGGGAAAGGTCGACATTTTCAGAAACTTTAATCTTAGTTCCATTAAGCCAGGCACCACCATCTTTCCAGGCGTAAAAACATTCATCCCGGTTTATTTCATACACAACGCCAGATACAAGTGCTCCCTGATACTCTAACGCTATACTTACCGAATACGCCGGCAGGCCATGTATAAAATTAGTTGTTCCATCCAGCGGATCAACGATCCAGTTGTAATCTTCGCCCTGTATATTCAATGTCTTTTCTTCGGTGATAAAACCTGCCTCCGGGAGCAAGGACTTCAGCCCTTCTACGATCCTTTTCTCTGCTTCTTTATCAACATATGATACCAGGTCATTCAATCCTTTGTACTCGATTTTTGAGGAACTGAAATTTAGCGACTCATTACGTATAAACGAGCCAGCCGACCTTGCGATCTCCGAAACCTTAAAAGTAATTTCTTCTAAATTCATCTCTCGCTTTATTGGAATTAGAAATCAGTTGTCAATTGCGTCTTCTCATTTCTATAACGTCTGGATGTCCAAATCATTCCTGCTATCCCTAAAATTATCATAATAAACGAGATGAGTTCGGCTTGTGTAAAAGCGTAACCGAAAACATGATATAATGAGTTCACCCGGATGTGTTCAATAAAAAACCGCTCAAGTCCATTTAACACGAGGTATAGCGAAAACATAAATCCGGTTGCTTTAATATTTTTACGTATACTCCAAAGTATTACGAAAAGAATAAGGCATATGATAACCTCGTAAAACGAAGTGGGATAAACAGCCATTGGAAGCTCACTGCAATAACGCCCGGTACATCCGGCAATTGGAACACCTTCGTTGATCACATTGTGAGGAAACTTAAAAGACCACATCCAGTCAGGCAGAAAGTTCAATAACGAAGGCTTAGGATTTGAATTGACAATTCCCCAGTCGCCATCACCAGAAAGATGACAGCCGATACGGCCTACGGCATAGGCAAGCATCATTCCCGGCGCACCCACATCTAACATTACCAAGGGCCTAATTCCACGTTGGTAAACAATATAAAGCACCGCGGCACCTCCGCAAATCAATCCTCCGTAAAATGTTAAACCGCTGAATGATAATAAATCGGCCACGGGATCTTTAAGGAAGTTATCAAAGTATTCCAGACTGTTGAAAATCTTCGCACCGAGGAAGCCCCAAACAGCAGCCCATACAACAACCGAACTCATCAACTGGTACGGATGTACCGTTTCCTGCACTTCCTTAGGTTGTGGTAATTGAGCCTTCTTTTTTTCAGAGTACGCCCAGTAAGCAAATACTGCTGCAACAACCAGTCCGCCAATAAAATTTCCTTTTAATGATAACAAAGAACCTTGTGGATCATTAACAAATTCGGAATAGTTAAAAATACCGTATACCAGCTTATAACCGATGATAAAGCCAAATATTCCGTTCAATACGAGCTCCAGCGGATGGGGAGCTTCTCCTACTTTGACAGTTCTTTTGAAAGGATGAATAAGGCCGTCCGCTTCCTTCCGTTTAAGTTCCTGGGTAAACGCCCAGTAACCAGCAATAAACGCCATAGCTACAAAAAAGCCGAAGGTTTGTACAGGAAGAGGGATTTGAATGCCAAATAAATAATTCAGAAGATAAGATATAGTCGGGAACATAAATGAATGTTACGGATGATACATTTTTAAGGCACAAGTATAAGGATTACTTGTGGAAGGTTGTATTTCGCTTAAAAAAATGCTTAATGGACAAACACTTCTGACTCTTCTTCTATGTCAACTTCCCCATCAGCGGCAATAGAAATAAGGCGAACTCTTTTTAATTCATTTACAAGTAATGGATCATATAGCGCTTTAACTTTGACATAATTAGCCGTAAAACCGTGCATGATTCCATCTTTGTTATCGCCTTCAAACAGTACTGTCGCAGATGTATTCAGCTGACTTTCGTAAAAGGCACGTCTTTTCTTTTCAGAAAGTATATGCAGCATTTTGCTTCTGTCAGCACGCAACGAGCCCGGAACAGTGTTCTCCATTGTTGCGGCCAACGTATTTTCTCTCTCCGAGTAAGTAAAAACGTGCAGATAAGAGATATTCAACTCATTTAAAAAGTTATAAGTATCAATAAAATCTTCGCGGGATTCGCCAGGGAAGCCCACAATTACGTCGACACCAATACACGCATCTGGCATTAAGGATTTGATTTTAGCAACCCTGTCGCTGTAAAGTTCGCGACGGTAACGCCGGCGCATAAGCGACAAGATTTTATTTGAGCCAGACTGTAACGGAATATGAAAGTGCGGCACAAAACGATTCGACGTCGCTACAAATTCGATAATTTCATCCGTTAACAGATTCGGTTCTATCGATGATATTCTAATCCGGTCGATCCCTTCAACATTATCCAGTTCCTTAACCAGTTCAAAAAAACGATTTCCGCGTTTGCCATCTATTATACCGAAATCGCCGATATTTACACCAGTTAATACAATCTCCTTTACTCCGGAAGCAGCAATTTCATTTGCCTGTTTAACAATATTTTCAATCGTGTCACTTCGGCTTGAACCGCGCGCCAGTGGGATCGTACAAAACGTACAGGAGTAATCGCACCCATCCTGAACTTTTAGAAAGGTTCGTGTTCTGTCACCAATTGAAAACGAGGAATTGAACTGATTAGCAAATTCTATCGGTTGATTGTAGACTACAGCTTTGGGCTTTTTAGTCAGATCTGTAATATGATCTATTATTTGAAATTTTTCTGCAGCGCCAAGCACCATATCCACCCCGGGAATTTCAGAAATCTCCTTTGGCTTCAACTGCGCGTAACAACCAACAATGGTTATATAGGCATTTGGCGACTGTTTTAACGCCTCCTTAACCACCTTCCGGCATTTTTTGTCGGCATTATCAGTAACCGAGCAAGTATTGATAACAAACACGTCAGGTGCAGCAGTAAAATCAACAGTTTCAAAACCTGCGTTCTGAAATTGCCTGCCAATTGCAGATGTTTCCGAATAATTTAACTTACAGCCTAATGTATAAAATGCTACTTTTTTGCCCATAACTTTCAGGCTGCAAAGATAAGGATTAATTTTTTTTGAGGATTAGCTAATTATCAGTGCTTTGACATGTTTAATCCTCACCCCAGCGGTAGGACTCGTTCTCAAAA
This sequence comes from Hufsiella arboris, assembly GCF_009834875.1. Classification (GTDB taxonomy): domain Bacteria; phylum Bacteroidota; class Bacteroidia; order Sphingobacteriales; family Sphingobacteriaceae; genus Hufsiella_A; species Hufsiella_A arboris. The sequence goes on from NZ_WVHT01000004.1 coordinate 35,364, forward strand.
CCGCAAAGATCAATAATACGGCTAACAACGGTTTCTGCGACATCTTCAATACTTTCCGGCAAACTATAAAATGATGGGTTTGCCGGGCAAATAATTCCACCTGCCTCAGTTATAATTTTCATATTGTTGATATGAATCAAACTAAACGGAGTATCTCGTACAACCAGTACCAGCTTGCGGCGTTCCTTTAAAATTACATCTGCAGCGCGTGTGGTCAGATCGTTAGATACACCGGTAGCGATTCGACCCAATGTACCCATGGAACACGGACATACAATCATCGTGTCATACTTCGCTGAACCGGACGCGAAGGGTGCAAAAAAATCATCCTTTGAATACGTTTTAAACTGGTAATTCAGATAATCTGTATTTAGAAGCTCATATTCCCAAACCTGTTTTGCGTTGTCGGACATTATCAGACCGACGTCTTCAATCTGATCGTGAAGCTTAGTGAGCTTGTCTAATAAAACTTTCGCGTATACGGCCCCGCTTGCTCCGGTAACGGCCAGGACGACCTTTTTTTTACGTGTCATATCGAACAAATATAACCTGAAATAAGAGCAATAAAAAAGGGTCGAATACTAGTACTCGACCCTACATCTACCTATGAAAAACATGCCCTTTGGGAGGGCATTACAAATATACACAATAAATTGAATTGCAAATTTTTTTTTTAAGAAATGAGTTTAAACGCACATTTTCTCAATAACTTGAAAATCAAGTGACTAAAAAAACATCAGTGAAGTTATGACGATTATTGATTGAATCACTGCTCTGTTGTCTCAGATTTTTCTTCGCAAACCTTAAAAAATTTCGAAACATTTTCCAGCTTCATACGTAGGTTTTAATTATGATCATCTCTCCGGAAATATTGAAAAGATTTAAAATTGAGCCGGAATTCCTGAAAAACGGAAAGGTCAAGTACCGGCTTTTCAATCATTATGTGATGGAAATATTGGAAAAGAACGGCCGTTATCTTTACGAAGTTTTTTGGGAGAACTGGGGCAGAAAAATTTCGTTTAGCTCTGGTGAATTAAAGAATGAAGATGATTTCATCTACTTTATCGAGTATTCGGAAGAGTGTGTAAGCTCTTTTGAATAAGTAAACAGTTATTCCACCGGCTGTTCATTTATTTGCCAAATTGACTATCAGCAATTTGCGGGCAATTTTAAAAAAACAACCTTTAAAACTTGATAATAGAATAAAGATTGATATTTTTGCAATCTCATAAACGGTAGGTATAGCTCAGTTGGTTAGAGCACTAGATTGTGGTTCTAGGGGTCGTGGGTTCGAGCCCCATTACTTACCCGAAATATAAGCAGCTTAACGGCTGCTTTTTTTGTTTCCAGTATTTCCGTTGTTGGAAAATTGAACATCTTTACCAAGTAATCAGTCAGCTCATCAAATGAAATCGTTGATTCTTTTTTCTGCCGCGACTATATTGTCAGGATTTTGCGGAATAGCAAATGCCCAACCCGTTAAAACTAAAGTTGTAAAGTCAACAACTGGTTATACGCTAACGCGAAACGGAAAACCATATTTCATAAAGGGTGCAGGCGGCAAAAAGTACATTGATCGCTTAGCAAAGTACGGAGGTAATTCAGTCAGGACCTGGGATACCAGAGACGCTGATACTATTTTAGACAATGCTCAAAAGCTTGGCCTCACAGTAACTTTGGGGTTAAACGTTGCGCGTGAACGTCATGGTTTCAACTACAACGATACCGCCGCGGTACACAAACAACTCGAAACATTGCGTCAGCAAGTAATTAAATATCGGAATCATCCGGCGCTTCTGGCATGGGGAATTGGAAATGAGCTGAACCTTGACTATAAAAACCCAAAGGTTTGGGACGCAGTAAATGATATTTCAAAAATGATCCACCAGGAAGACCCGAATCATTTAAGCACGACGATGCTTGCTGGTGTCAATCCAGGTGTTATGAGTGAGCTATTGCCACGATGCCGCGACCTTGATCTTTTGTCTGTCCAGGTATATGGCGGACTCGCCAGTGTTCCGCAACAAATTCGCCAGGCTGGTTATAATGGGCCTTATATGGTAACTGAATGGGGACCAACCGGTCACTGGGAAGGCCCACAAACACCATGGAAGGCGTCTGTTGAGGAGACGAGCAGCCAAAAAGCCGCCGTTTATAAAAGCCGCTACGAAGCTTCTATTAAGGTTGACAAAAACTGTGTCGGGTCGTATGTTTTTCTTTGGGGACAGAAACAGGAACGTACACCAACGTGGTACGGTTTATTTACCGAATCCGGCGAGGAAACGGAAGTAATTGATGTTATGCAATATTTATGGACAGGGAAATGGCCTGCTAATCGCGCACCGCATATTGACTCGTTAACACTGGACGGGAAGCAAGTACTTGACTTTATCACATTGCAGCCAGGCAAAACGTATGCTGCCAGGTTATTTGGAAAAGACCCCGACCATGATAAACTAACGGCACGCTGGGAGTTGCTTCCGGAAAGCACTGATCTGAAAACCGGCGGCGACCGCGAATCAAGACCACAGCCAATATCCGGATTAGTAAACAGCGCTAATGATAAAGGTGCTACAGTAAAAGCGCCTGATAAAGAGGGCGCTTATCGCCTGTTTGTTTATCTAAGTGACGGAAACAACAAGGTTGGAACGGCCAACATCCCGTTTCTTGTTAAAGAGTAGTGCATTTAGCGGCTTTTAACTGAAATAATTTTAAGATGTTTGCAGACAAATGGCGATTGAAATTTTTACAGACGGAGCTTCAAGCGGAAATCCGGGACCAGGTGGTTATGGGACCATTTTAAGGTCTGGCCAGCATTATAAGGAGATTTCCGGCGGATTCCGGAAGACTACGAATAACCGGATGGAACTGCTCGCCGTTATCGTCGGATTAGAAGCCATAAAAAAACCTAAACAAGATATCGTTATCTATTCCGACTCAAAGTATGTTGTAGATGCCGTTGAAAAGAAATGGGTATTCGGCTGGCTGAACAAAGGGTTTGAAGGCAAAAAAAATAAGGATCTCTGGATCCGCTTCCTTGCATCTTACAAACTGCATAATATCAGATTTCAATGGATTAAAGGCCATGCCGGCCACCCTGAGAATGAGCGTTGCGACAGGCTCGCCGTAGCCGCGTACCTGCAGAAAGATAAGCTACTCATTGACTCTGTTTTCGAAGAGGAATGTAAAAGGCAATCGCTGCTTTAAACTTTCATTTCTTGACGCTATTCGCCCAATTCCGGAAACTCGTTTAACAATTGCTCCACTTTTGATACCATGTTTTCTGAGCCAATATAAATGGATGATCGCTGGTGGAGTTCATTTACTTCCAGTTCGAGAATACGTTGCTGACCGGTCGTTGCTCTTCCCCCGGCCTGCTCAACGATAAATGCCATAGGATTACACTCGTAAACCAGTCGAAGTTTTCCTTTAGGAGCATTTACGGATGCGGGGTACATAAAAATCCCTCCTTTTATCATACTGCGGTGTAGATCAGCGATCATTGAGCCAACATACCGGGCGGTATAAGGCCGGCCGGTAGCTTCATCCTCTTCCTGGCAAAACTTAATGTATTTTTTCAGCCCTTCCGGAAACTGCCTATAATTACCTTCGTTAACAGAGTAAATATATCCGTCCTTCGGCATCGTCATATCGGGATTTGAGAGGCAAAATTCGCCGATGGAGGGATCGAGCGTAAAGCCATTCACTCCTTTGCCCGTTGTGTAAACCAGCATAGTCGATGTTCCATAAATGACATAACCTGCTGCAACCTGATTAATACCTTTTTGATAGATATCTTCGAGCGTGCACCTGCCATCAATAGACCTCCGGCGGTAAATAGAAAAAACTGTGCCTACACTTACATTAACCTCAATATTCGACGAGCCGTCAAGCGGATCGATAGCTACAATATATTTTGCATCGCTTGACACCGGTGAGTCTATATGATTTACTTCCTCGTTTTCTTCCGAAACAACCATGCAGCATTCGCCTCCGCTTGTCAGCGCGGCTATAAACTGTTCATTGGCGTAAACGTCTAATTTTTTTTGCGATTCACCCTGTATATTGGTGGTTCCTACTTCACCTAAAATATCGATTAGCCCGGCCTTATTAATTTCGCGGTTTACAATTTTTGCTGCAATTCCTATGTCGCGAAGCAATCGTGACAACTCTCCTTTCGCATAGGGAAAATCAGCTTGTTTTTCAATAATAAATTGACCGAGTGTTTTTACAGGATGCATGCTTTCTTTATTTAGGACCCAATTCAATAATCTCCAGATCGAGGATTCTATCTTCAATAATATTAAACCTGAGCAAAGTCCGCAACCTGTGCCAACCTTGTTTGCCGGCAGCGCCCGGATTCATATGCAGACAGGATATTTTCTTATCGTAAATAACCTTTAAAATATGAGAATGCCCGGTTATAAACAGTTTTGGCGGATTACGATAAATTTCAGCGCGAATCTTAGGACTGTACTTATCAGGATAACCTCCAATATGGGTCATCCAGACGTCGACGCTCTCACACATAAACCGTAAATTCTCCGGATAAGTCAACCGGATATCCTTGCCATCAATATTTCCAAAAACACCTTTTAAGGGTTTAAAATTCGCTAATCTGTCGGCTAGTTCAATTGAACCGAAATCACCGGCATGCCAGATCTCGTCGCGATCATCGAAATACTTAAAAACCAAGTCGTCCAGGTAGTTATGTGTATCGGAAATTAGCCCAATTTTAACCATGACAATATTAAAAATTTATGAAGAAGTCTTTTAGAGCCTCGCGATATTGTGCTGAATATTGTCCGGGGCCTGAGTAAATAACGAATTGCGTTTCATGCACTTGTCGCTTTTGCTTGCTTAAAGAGATAATGTGCCTGTGCTCCTGACTGCTTTCGAATGACTTCAGCCGTATCATTAAATGAAGGTGAAAGTCGAATTTTTCTGCAGCGATTAAAACTTTCTGAGCTGTATCAGGAGGAAGGATTAGCCATAACTCACCCGATTGTTTTAAAAAAGTCTTCGCCGCAAGAAGTAAATCATCAAAAAAAGACATGTCAGCGTGTTTTGCAATTTCCTTTTGCTTGTTTGGCGATTTCAATGCATCGATAAAAAAGGGCGGATTAGAAACAATCAAATCTACCGGTTCCTGTTCCGCCACAAAATAACTTTGAAAAGGCCCGCTATATGCTTCTACCCGCGATAAAAACGATGATTCTGAAAAGTTTTTCTTCGCAGTTTTCACGGCTTTCTCATCAAGCTCTATCCCGGTAAGCGCGGCATTTTCAAAGCGCTGCGCAAGCATAAGAGCGATGACGCCGGTACCGGTTCCTATATCAATTATTCTTTTGGGAGTTTCTGATACTAACAAGGCAGCCAGCAGTACGCCATCTGTATTAATTTTCATAGCGCAATCGGTTTGATCGACGCTGAACTGTTTAAATCTAAACATAATTCAAATTAGATAGAACCGACATTAAAGTAGATTGTTATTAATCCAAATCCTATTGTTAAACTTAAATTAATAACATCATGCCTAACAGTAAAAAAGATTCAAAAAGCAAAGCATCTCAGGAAATGAGATCGCCAAACACTTCAAAATCAGAAAAGTCAAAAGCAGCAAAAGAGCTGAATTCCGACAAAAAGAAAAAATAAGACTTCAAAAGAAAGGCCCCGATCGGGGCCTTCTTATTTCTCTAGTTTCCAAGAATGTTATGCAACACGCTGTCGAATACTTGTTTTGATTCTCCAACAGTAGAAAACAACTCGTTATCGACAATCAGGCTTCCGGATGTTACGGTACCCAGCAATGAAAACTCTATTTCTGAAGTTGCCATCGTTTCAACGAATTGATCTTGTTTCTCGGGTTTAACAGATACTACGATACGGCCCTGTGCTTCTCCGAAAAGAAATGCATCTTTACGAATATCCGAATCGCTTTCGATATCGAAGCCTAAGTTTTGCGGCATCGCCGATTCAAATAACGTTATATACAAGCCGCCGTCAGCTACGTCATGCGCCGATTCGATCAGTTTTTCGCCGATAAGTTGCTTAATTACCTGGTGGGTGGCATATTCTTTTTCCAAATCAAAATAAGGAGCCGGCGAAGCGGTAATTTTGTGGAAAGAAGCCAGGTATTGTGACGAGGAAATATCGTTTTTACTTTCACCAACAAGGAAAATCAGATCACCTTCTGATTTAAAATCAGAAGTCATTACGCTGTCCAGGTCATCAATTACGCCAAGCATACCGATAGTCGGCGTAGGAAAAACCGGGCCTTCGTCCGACGACTGGTTATAAAACGAAACGTTACCGCCGGTAACAGGTGTTTCAAACTTGGTACAAGCTTTAGACATTCCCTTGATCGCACTTACAAACTGCCAGTAAACTTCCGGAACATATGGATTCCCGAAATTTAAACAATTGGTGATCGCCACCGGTTCCGCCCCAGAGCAAGTTAGGTTCCGTGCAGCTTCAGCTACCGCAATAGCACAGCCAGTTTCAGGGTCGGCATTTACATACCTTGAGTTACAGTCAACAGTAAGGGCGATCGCTTTGTCAGTATCTTTAACAGCAACAATCGCCGCGTCACTTGGACGGTTGGTTGTGACTGTGGAGGTTCCGATCATTGAATCGTACTGGTCAGTTACCCAACGTTTTGATGCAATATTATGATGTGAAACCAGGTGTTCTGCAACTACTTTCAGGTCTTGCGGCTCCTCAACCCGGTCTATCGAAAATTTCTTGTATTCTTCGAAGTAAGCTGGTTCCTTATATTCCCGGTGATAAACCGGTGCTCCGCCACCTAAAACGAGGTCGTCCGCAGGTACGTCGGCAACCAATTCGCCGTTAACGAAATATTCCAGTCGTTTTGTATCCGTTACTTCCCCGATAATGGCACAGTTGAGATCCCATTTGTCGAAAACTGCTTCCACATCCTTTTCCCTGCCTTTTTCAACGACAATCAGCATACGTTCCTGCGATTCGGACAAAAGAATCTCAAAAGGCTTCATGTTTTGCTGTCTTGTCGGAACGCGATCAAGATAAATGCGCATTCCATGCTCGCCTTTAGCCGACATTTCTGAATTTGAACAAATGATACCGGCAGCGCCCATATCCTGCATACCTACCACAGCTCCGGTTTTGATCACCTCAAGCGTAGCTTCTAATAAAAGTTTCTCCTGGAACGGATCGCCAACCTGAACGGAAGGTAAATCGTTCACCGAATCTTCGGTAATATCTTTTGAAGCGAAAGCCGCTCCGTGAATTCCGTCTTTACCGGTAGAAGAGCCAACAATATAAACCGGGTTTCCAACTCCGTAGGAAGTTGCCGATACTGTTTCGCCAACTCTCACAATGCCGGCCGACATGGCATTTACCAATGGATTGATATTGTACGACTCGTCAAAAAACAACTCGCCACCCACCGTCGGAATACCGAACGCGTTGCCGTAGTCGCCAATTCCTTTTACCACGCCTTTGATTAGCCATTTGGTTTTTTCCAGGTTTATATCGCCAAAACGCAGCGAATTAAGTTGTGCGATCGGGCGTGCGCCCATGGTAAAAATATCGCGGTTGATCCCACCAACACCGGTAGCGGCACCCTGATAAGGCTCGAGAGCCGAAGGATGATTGTGCGATTCTATCTTGAATACACAGGCAATTCCGTCACCAAGGTCAACCATTCCTGCGTTTTCCTCACCTGCTTTTGCAAGCATTCGCGGGCCATCCTTTGGCAAAGTTTTTAGCCAAACTATTGAGTTTTTATAAGAGCAATGTTCGCTCCACATCACCGAAAAGATCGACAGTTCTGTAAAGTTGGGTACGCGACCTAAAATTTCCTTTATACGATCGAATTCTTCCGGCCTTAGGCCTAGTTCCTGAGCGGTTTCAACGGTTGTAAGCTGATTATTTTCCAATGTTATTTGGGTTTTGAAGAGACGGGGCAAAGGTAGGAAAATCGAAGTTAAATAACCAGTTTAAAAGGTTAATCAATCGTGATTTCACGAAGCGTGATACGATTTAGATAAAATGTGGGTTTTCGTTAATTCTATATTTTAAGCCCGATAATTATTGAACCAATGAAGAAGCACTTTACCGGATTATAAAAAACCTGGGATGACTTATTGAAAACGAACGCTCATCACTTTTTGCATTTGCAGCCCCGCCATTCAGTCCAAGTCCTCGCCACAGGCACACAAACCAACGCTTTGCTGCGGGCTTTACCTTGCTGTCGGGTTTACTACCGAACGGCTTGATTTTCATGGCGAAATGGAGCCTGTGCACTGAGTCGGCGCTGTATTGCAAGCACGTCCTTCCAACTAGCAGGAAAGTTTTTGCCAATTCTAACATTCACTTCCCTCGTAGGTTCCCTAAAAATAGATCTGATGTGCAACCCGGTAAGTGTTACAATGCGCCTCGACAATGTCGCGGATGTGAGCCGAATAACCGCCGCCCATGCTTACCTGCACCGGAATATTTCGTTGAAAACACTGCTCAAAAACCATGCGGTCGCGTTCTTTACAGCCCTGCCTGGTTAAAGCGAGCTTACCCAGTTTATCAGTCTCCAGAACATCGACCCCGGAAAGATAAAATACAAAGTCCGGATGGATCTGATCAAAAAGGCTTGAAAGATTTTCCTTTAGAATTGATAAATATTCATCATCACCGATGCCATCCTGCAAGCCAATGTCATAATCTGATTTTTCTTTATGAAAAGGGAAATTCTTTTCACCATGCATGGAAAATGTAAATACAGCGGGTTCATTCCTGAAAATCTGGGCTGTCCCATTCCCTTGATGAACATCCAGGTCAATAATAAGAACTGAAGAAGCTATTCTTTTTTTCAGGAGATATGCAGCTGCGATCGCCTGGTCATTTAACAGGCAAAAACCTTCACCCCAATTGGTACCTGCGTGATGCGTTCCACCAGCCACATTGAAAGATACACCGTTTTCTATTGCATGGAAACAACCCTGAACCGTTCCATTTGCAATCCTTGTTTCACGTTCGATGAGTCTGGCAGATAGTGGAAAACCTATTCGTCGCTCCTCTTTTGGCGTTACTGTAAGATTTTTTAAGCGATTCCAATAGTCCCTTTCATGAACCAGCAAAATTGTTTCCCCGCCAAGAGGCTCAGGACTAAATATATTTTCTTCGGTGATTAATCCTTCATGTAATAACTGCCCTGGAATCAGTTCATATTTAACCATAGGAAACCTGTGCCCGGGAGGTAAGTTATGCGCATAGATCGGATCGTAAGCTATTTTGAGCACGTCAGATTTGAGCAACTGGTTCGACATGAGAAGAACCCGATCTCGTATTTTTATAGAGTTGAATGATCGCCGCCAAAGCGATAAAAACGATTCCGCCCCAGCACGCAAGAATAACATCGTGATAAAGTTGGCCATTGACTTCATTACGTTTCAAAACGATCCCATAAAGAGCCCATATAACAACTAAGCCAAAAAACACGTTCCGCCTAACCAAAACAACAAATAGCGTTATGAGGCTTGCGATACCGATCATGATGATAGTCCAGTAAGAATCCGAAATACCCATTCCGCGCCATCCGATGCTTACCAGCCAAGTGCTGATATTCGCTATCGTTGCGATACATATCCACGCGAAATAAATACTTAAAGGCCATTGAGTGAAAATACGCGAGTTCGCTGAACGAGAAGGGTCATAAATACTAAGCCGGATATTGATTAGCAATAAAGTGATGAGTTGTATCAACATCAATATTACCGAAATAGCCAGCTTTTCGTATAACCAGGCGAAAACCCAGGCAGCGACAGCGAGGTTGTTGATAATAAACAGCCAATTGATTTGCAAAATCTCAGTTGTTGATTCTTTATTCGCATCGCTGCTGTACGCCTTTCTCAAATGATAAATACAAAAGCCGAGCAGACTTATATAAATCACTCCCCAGATAGAAAAAGTAATGCCGGTTGGGGCAAAAATGGTTCCGAACTTATCAGAAATACTTCCTATATCACGGCTCCTGAAAATCTTAAACGAACTGAGGTTCGAAACAGCGCATGCTACGATAAAAAAAACAATGTTTAACGCCGCTAAAGGTTTTCTTTTTTCCACAATTGGCTTTTAAAATAAACAAGCAAAATAGCTGATTGTTCAGCGAGTCGGGCTATATCTTATAGGCTTGACGGCCAAGCAGCTTCCATGCTGAGCCCTGTTTTTGCCATACAAGTAAAATTCCGAGCTTCACCGTTCCGGGCTTGCCGCTGTCGGCTGTTTGTGCCTGTAACTGGTGTCTCACTAAGGCAGTTTTGCCTGAGACCACCGTCGTAACATTGCTAAAATCAAGTGTAACAAAATCCGATTCTTTGGTAACCAAAGAGCTAATAAACTCCGACTTGGTTTGAATCTTACCGCTTGAGTGCCCGTAGCTTAACTGATTAGAGGTGACTTTTTCCAATACATCTTTATCAGCATTTAACATAGCATTGCGCAGTTGTTCGAGTGCTGCGGACAGCTGCTTTTCACTTTTGGTTTGTGATTTTACTGGTGAAATACTAATAAGCACAAAAAATGCGATTAAAAATGATTTGGCCATCATAGATAAATTAAAATGTGCAGGCGAGCGTAGCATATTTGTATTCTGGTGTTATTACAGGCGTTAAGGTAAGATTAGTTTTATTTGTTTTCTTATGTAGCTGCGGAACTAAAATTCCGGCGCCAGCTCCAAGTGCGTAACCGAGTAAATTATCAGTAAGGAAATGCATTCCGGCTTTCGACCGTAAATACGCCACTGATGCGGGAACAATTGCCGCAGCCGCCCAGACATAAGGTTTTGCTTTTGAGTCGGGATTAAAATCCTGGAAAACTTTTGCCGCAAAAAAAGTTGCCGCCGCTGTTGCTGCCGTATGGCCTGCATAAAATGACCGTCTCGCTCCTGCACTCGTTTTTTTATCCATAGGCGCATTGTCACTATAAACAAACGGACGATTACGGTTGATTAAGCCCGCCGAATTTGAATATAAAGCGCCGGTGATAGCCATAGTTTCTATATAAAGTGCGACTATCTGCCCCGCTTTACTTCCTTCATTTTTATTTAGCAGCAAGGCTACGGGCATAGCAAAAGATGCATAAAACGGGTAATAGCTAGCTTTATCTGCCGAAGTAGAATAATTTCCTGCTATAAATCTGTCGGTACCATTTACATCGCTTTTTGACACAGAATTCACTTGTTGCTCGGTTAATCCATCTTTGTTTTTTATAAAAGAAACACCTAAAACTGATAACCCAACTCCTGCGCCAATGATAGGGGCATCAACTTTCCAGCTTGTTTTATATGGAGATTCGGTTTGACTTTGTGCTTGCTTAAATGATGCTAGAAGAGTTAATCCTAAAAATATCCGGTGTAGTAATTTCATAGTTGTAGTAAATTTGGCTTGAGAACAGCGCTTTCAAAAGACTGTTTTAAGATTCTTGTGAATTAACTGATTCCTGCTCTTCAATTTTAATTTCTTCAACCTTAGTTTCTACGCGGTCTTTTTTGATATTGATGCGTAAAAACCCAAAAAGACTCATGTAGATATTGGCTATCCATACCAGTGAAAAGCCGGCCAAAACATATCCTTTCCAATTATCCAGCAACAAATGATAGTCGGTAAAAAACAAGGCTGCAACGGTAACATAATGACTAAAGCAGTATTCGCAGGTAAAAAGATAAAAGAACTTACGCTTCCAGACGGAGTTACAATCATTGCTTAACCTTTCACAAAACTCCCTTGGTTCACGAAAGACTTCCTCATGTGTCACTGTCCATGCAATGCAGGCGATCGGTACGGCTAACAGGAAAAGCCAGATTATTTGAGTCGATAAATCCATAAACGAGAAATATTACACAATACACGACACATTAAATTATTGTTTCACCGATAGTTAAAAACCTCTAAAACCCAAAACGTATATTTAATCAGATTGACAACGATACATGGAACAAGAGCCGTATGACAAGCGAAAAAACAATGAATTTGAGCCGGAAACAGAAAAACGAATCTGGTGGATAGTGCTCTCACTAAGCTGTGTTTACATTTATCAGTTCATTGTTAACGAAGGGCTTTTTCAATCGGTTCTGACATCACTGTTGCAGCATAAGCAGCATGTACTATATCATTTGATACGATATATTTTACCTGTTCCCGCATTGATTCTGCTTTTTAAGCGAAGAAGGTCCGGTTGGTTTCTGACCTACATTTATCTCATCGTAAACATAACTATCCAGCTTTTTTTACTGGGACGCGAATTTAGCTACCAGTATAATGTAACGAGTTTGGTAAGCCGGTTGCTGAGCCTGCTTATTGTTATCGGGATCGAGCTGACTAGTGTAGCTTTTATAATCCATCACTCAATGCTTTCCTTCTTCCGAATAAAAAACAAGTGGTGGTTTAATATCGCTGTAAGCGCCTGCATTGTTACTTCAATTAGCATTATCTATTCCTGGTATTTTTAACAGTGCGTATATTTGAGCGATGAAAGAACCATTCGACATAGAGATTAACGGCATCGATTACGCGGTTTTCCCTGAAGAAGGCGATGTATATACAATTTTTAAAGATGGTGAAGAATTCGTTAAAATCCTGAAAGACACCGAAAACCATTGGTTGAAATTAGATAATGAAACGGACCTTCCATTGTTTATTGAGGATGAAGAAGTTAACCGTATCGGTAGAGAAATCGAAAAAGAAACAGGCGAATAATTAGCCGCGTTTTTTTGGAAACGGAAAACCTTTTCAACAGGATTGCGTTTTCAGACAAAAAATCTAACATGATCTTCAAGAAAAACGACAAAGTTACCACCCCTTCCGGCTACGGCCTGGTTAATAAAGATCAGGAAGCCAATGAAGTTGAAGTTAAAATTACTCAAACCGGCGAGATCGAAACTTTTAATGAAGAAGATATCGATTACGACATCTCGCCAGAGCCGCTTCCTGATTAATCAGGAACCTGCACTGAAGACATCGCTTTGGGAGATCCCGCTCGTGAAAAATATTTATAATACCAGGGATCTTTCAAATCGCTGATGATAACTCCCTTCGAGGTCGATGCATGCACAAACTTATTATTCCGAAGATATACGCCAACGTGGCTATATTTTTGGCCACCGAAATCAAAAAATACAAGATCGCCTTCCTGTAAATCTTCCTCATATTTTCGCTTAACCGTCGCGGCCATTTGCTTAGCGATCCGCGGAAGCGAAGTGTCGTAAATTTCTCTTTCCAAAAGCGTGGTAAATCCTGAACAGTCAACGCCGTTTTTATCCATCCCGTTTGAACGATAAGGAACGCCCATCCACTCATCGATAAATTTATAAAGCTTCTCGTTTTTTATATCCCGTCCGGAAACGTTCAAAATCTCAGCATAACGCTCTTTAACACTACCCGAAAGTTTTTTTGTTCCACGAAGGTCGCTTGCATCTGTCAGCAGCTTTTTACTTTTGCAAGCCGTACCGAAAATCAGGAGAAACAAAAAAAGTATAAGGACAGCGCGATTTCTTGAACGTATCATAGTACAAGATCGCAAGGTACACTTTTGCGGCAACCTGATTTTACTCACAGCTGTGGAAAAGGCTATTTCCAGAAATTGACGTCTTATTTCCTTACTACTCTTCTGATCGCGTTGTTTTCGTAATCCGCTATATACATAACATCACCTTTTATAGAAATTCCATACGGATAATGAAATTGCGCATATTTTAAAAGTCCGTCGGTATATCCATTGCCATGCGGGCCAAGCATTCTTTGTTCACCGCCGGTTGTTTGAACAAAGCCTATCGTATTATTAGTATTGGTTACGAAAATATTTGTTTCCGGAGTTGGATTGAAGTAGTTGTCCTTTTTCGCAAGTGCAAAATCCAGGATTTGGACATCGTCCAGCGCTTTAAATACCGTGCTCACTCTGCCGTATTGATTGATGCGGCGAATATAACGTCCAGGTTCGAATGCCCCTGAGTTCGGTCCAAAAGATCTGCCATCAACAAAATAAATAAAACCATCGCCACCGTATTTAATACTTGTGGGATTGGTAAGCCTGACTGCGGCACCAATTCCATCCATTGTTCCCGGATATCCGTTACCCGCAATCACAGTTGAAGTTCCATCAGGTGTTACTTTAATGATCCGATGGTGATAGGAATCGGTAATGTAAGCCGTACCGTCATCAAGAACTGCCATGTCGGTGGGCTGATACAATTCCTGGGATGTTTGGATGGCAGGCAGTATTCGGCCGTCAGACGAAAATCTTGCTATACCTCTTGTGGCGTCTTTACACATAACGAAAACATCGCCATTCTTCCCCACTTTGATTCCGAAAGGATGGCCTGCCACTTTCGCAAACAGGCTGACGGTCGAGCCTTTAACCCGGTAAACTTCATTACTTTTGCTCGCGGTGGCGTACAGTGTTCCATCTTCTCCTGTGGCGACCCTGCTGATACCTTTATCTGAAACAAATTTGACAACCGTACTTACTACAAAAGAGTCTGACACGACAGAAGTTTTGTCGGTGTTTTTTGTTACCGCTAAAGTTGAACTATCCGCGGCAGACGAAAGAACATCGTCTTTCTTACAATTTGAAAAAGAAGCAACGAAAATAGCGGCGCTAGCTACAGCTATTACTCTGAATATCTCACGTTTCATTAGAATATAATTTGGTATTTGTAAAGCTAGGGATATAGCTTTTCTATATATAGAGGCCGGTCAAATTGTGAAAATTTTGAGAATTTTTCCTAACGTTCTTAAATACACTGAGATAAAAAAAGTGGCCGTTTCCCGTGCAAGAATATATGAATAAGCGAAATATATGGAGACGTCAGTATTCACATTGCAGCTCGTATGCCTGGCAATATTGATCAGCCCTTTAACACCCTTTGTATCTCATCCAATTTCATCAGCGCTTCAACCGGCGTCAGCGTGTTTACATCAAGATTATTCAGCACATCGCGAATCTTAACCAGGACAGGATCGTCGATTGAAAACATTTGAAGCTGGTATGCCTGCTGCTGGACTTTTTTAATACTGTCCTTGATATGCTCGCCGCCGGTCCTCTCCTGTTCCAGGCGTTTCAAAATTTCATTCGCGCGACCGATAAGTTTCTGCGGCATACCGGCCATCTTGGCTACATGAATACCGAAACTATGCTCGCTTCCGCCGGGCACCAGCTTGCGCAGGAAAATTACTTTATTGGCTACTTCGCGCACCGAAACATTGAAATTTTTGATCCTGGGAAATGAGTTCGATAATTCATTCAGCTCATGGTAGTGCGTCGCGAATAAGGTTTTGGCTCTTGCCGTTTGGTGATTGTGTAAATATTCGGCAATTGACCAGGCAATCGAAATACCATCATAGGTGGAAGTGCCACGGCCGATTTCATCCAACAAGATTAAACTTCGGTCGGACAAATTATTTAAGATACTGGCCGTTTCGTTCATCTCCACCATAAACGTCGATTCACCGGAAGATAAATTATCGGAAGCTCCTACCCTCGTGAAAATTTTATCGACAAGGCCGATTTTCGCCTCCTTCACCGGTACAAAGCAGCCCATCTGCGCCATCAGCACAATTAAACCGGTTTGACGTAATAACGCCGATTTACCGGCCATATTCGGACCGGTGATGATAATAATCTGCTGACTTTCGCCGTCCAGGTATACATCGTTCGTGATATATTCCTCACCGGTCGGCAAATGTTTCTCGATAACCGGGTGCCGGCCGCCCTTGATATCCAGGACATTTTCGTCGAGCAATTCCGGCTTTACGTAATAATTTTTAATCGCGACGGTAGCAAAACACAGCAGCACGTCAAGCTGAGCAACGAGCTGCGCATTTAGCTGTACCGGTTTAATATATTCCAGCAGATCCGCCAGCAAAGAAATATACAACCTCGTTTCCAGCGCATTGATTTTCTCTTCGGCCCCTAAAATCTGATCTTCATATTCCTTTAGCTCAGGCGTGATATAACGCTCGGCGTTCACCAGCGTTTGCTTCCGTATCCATTCTGCCGGCACTTTATCCTTATGAGAATGAGTCACCTCGAGGTAATAGCCAAATACATTATTAAAGGCAATTTTCAGCGAAGGGATGCCGGTCGCTTCTGCTTCGCGGCGCTGGATTTCCACCAGGTAGTCCTTGCCGCCGAAAGCGATCTTTCGCAGCCTGTCAAGCTCTTCATCAACGCCGGATGCGATTACATTTCCCTTGTTCAGCAAGGCAGGCGGCTC
Source organism: Hufsiella arboris (assembly GCF_009834875.1). Classification (GTDB taxonomy): domain Bacteria; phylum Bacteroidota; class Bacteroidia; order Sphingobacteriales; family Sphingobacteriaceae; genus Hufsiella_A; species Hufsiella_A arboris. Next base: position 51,607 of record NZ_WVHT01000004.1, read on the forward strand.
AGCATGCATTTCTTTCTCAATCCGGTCACGGATAAGTATGCAGGGATTCAGCTGCTCACCAATTACTTTTAAAGCATTATTATCCGATGCATCGCAAACTGTCTTTATAGCCTCGATCGAATGCAACGCGCGTTTCAACTGGCAAACTTCCCGCGGATTTGCTTTCTGTAAACCGATTTTTGAAATGAGCCGTTCAAGATCGCCGATCTGTTTCAACTCATTCGAAAGTTGCTCCCGTAATTCCTCGTGTTTTGTGAAATACTCCACCACGTCCAGCCTGGCCTGTACCGGTTTCTTTTCTTTCAGCGGCATTACGATCCAGCGGCGCAGCAAGCGTCCGCCCATCGGCGAGCAGGTATGATCCAGAACGTCGACCAGCGTCCGCGCGTTTTCATTTGCCGAGCCGATCAGTTCCAGGTTACGGATCGTAAAGCGGTCGAGCCACATGTAACGATCTTCTTCGATTCTTGAGATAGAGGAGATATGCTGCAGGTTGCGGTGCTCAGTTTCGTTGAGGTAATGAAGTGCTACGCCGGCTGCAGTTATCCCCGCTGTTAAACGTTCAATACCAAAGCCTTTCAGCGACTTTACCTCGAAATGTTTAAGCAGATTTTCAGAAGCATAGTCGCCGGAATAAGGCCATTCGTCCAGTGTATAAGTGTAATATTTATCGCCAAAAGCCTCAATAAAATCCCTGTGACGGCTCTTCTGAAAGATCAGCTCGCTCGGCCTGAAGCTCTGAAGCAATTTGTCGATATATTGCTGATTTCCTTGCGCAACCATGAACTCACCGGTTGAAATATCGATAAGCGCGATACCGATGATACTCTTATCAAAGAAAAGCGAAGCCAGGTAGTTGTTCGACTTTTGGTTCAGGATATTGTCATTATAGGCCACACCAGGTGTTACCAGTTCGGTCACCCCGCGCTTAACGATGGTTTTAACAGTCTTCGGATCCTCTAGCTGATCGCAAATAGCTACCCTTTGGCCAGCTCTTACCAGTTTCGGCAGATAAGTCTCCAGCGAATGGTGCGGAAACCCAGCCAGTTCAATATGCGTCGCAGCACCATTGGCCCGCCTTGTAAGTACGATTCCTAATATCCCAGATGCTTTGATGGCATCTTCCCCAAATGTCTCATAAAAATCTCCCACACGGAACAACAGCAAGGCGCCGGGATATTTCGCCTTGATGGTGTTATATTGCTGCATTAAAGGGGTTTCTTTCGTCGCGCTCTTTGCCAAGGTATTTGATTAAACGCGCTAAATTAAATTATTGGGATTGGTTTATCGGGATTGTTGAAAAATCGGGGATTGTGGATGGGGGAAAGGATTGATGGGGAGCGGGAAATGGGTTTGGGGAAATGGGTTTAGGGAAATGGGTAGAACAATTCGTCGTTCCGGAACTGGCCCCCGTTGTTGTTGTTCGGGAAAGTTTGTGGATATACAAATGATAAATTATAATTCTATTGCTTTTAAAAGCAAGTGTCAGTTCAGCACACTTTTAAGAGCCGCTGAGCGACAAACATACGCCTGCCGCACAAAACTAAAACTCACACTTAGCTACTGCCTGGATATTTTCCGGATAGCGTTATTCGAGATATCGGCAACAAATATGCCGCTTGGGTTCACCGTAAGACCGGTCGGTCCCCTGAAAGTGGCCTGTGCTGCTGCTCCGTTTTGAAATCCTTCGGTAAGCAACCCGGTAATGGGCGTCAAAACCTTATCGTACGACAAGTGCAGTATCTGGTACTTTCTTTGGGTCAGCGAAGAGGTGTCACTTACAGCTGAACGGGTAATTGATATAAAGGCGTTTTCGTGAGAAGTCAAATTGAAATCCTTGTCGCGCTTTGTTACGGCGACGTCGTTGATAGCCCAATTCAAAGAAGGATCCAACTTAAGGAACGTGGTTACAGTTCCATCCATTTTTATATGTCGTATGGTTTGGCCGCCCAGGTTCGGAGTATTTCCCCCCGGAGTTGTTTTCACCGCCCCCATTCCCATCCACAACCCACAATGTTCCGTCTTTGGCATAGCGTATATTACTGGGATAACTAAAACGTGCATTCCCGCCTTTACCATCAACTAATCCAATTTGACCGGTTTAGTTAAGGCCATTATGAAAAAATGAAAAAATTTTGGAGAATTACAAAGTGGGATTAGAAATCCCTTCTATCGAATTATTCGACATGCCCTGCGGAACATGTCGAACAGCTGGATAGCTGGTTTTGTTCCCTTTATCGTAATGTTTCAATTATATATCGCTTCAAGCATTCTGGTGTCTTTGCATATTGGCTTAAACTTGAACACATAGTTGCATTTTCAATTCTCAAGTTACAAGAATATTTGTTTACAAAAGGTGAACAAGTAGTGCCAAAAATAGATTGCAGCCGACATAAATAACTTTCAAGAAATCGTATTAAAAACTTACCTCTAAATTTTTCGGATTGATTAATGTATGCGAACTCTTGAGATTTTATATTCAAAGCATCGTCAGAAACACTTGGTGAATTGTTGTAAATGCTTTGTATTTCTTGTTTGGATGTTAATCCCTCTAAAGGTTTTATGCCAGTCAAGTCTGGCAATACAACTTTATCAAATTTTGCTTTTACCTTATTGTCAATATTTAATCTTGTTTTGGTTTTTAGGTCATTCCGTATATCTGACTGACAAGCTAACCAAGCATTGAATAGTAACATTTCAGATGTGAATTTTTGTTGAAGAGTTTTATAGTTCTCGATACATTTTACAAAGTCATCATCTGTTCTTTTCATTTTGAATTCTGCAAGAAGTATTTTTTCAAATGCCTCCTGGACACAGTAGAGATTTTCTATACTATAGGTGGGTGTTTTGTAAATAGTTTCAGGAAGATTATAATTGTCAAAATCACTGTCAATAAAAAATCCTGTTTTTACATTTTTATAGTGAGGACTTTCTTTAATAAGGTTGTGAACTTTAATCACATCATCTTTTCCTCCACAAACAAAATCTACAACAGTCTTATATGATATGCTTTCTATCCGTATTGTGTAATAAATTGGATCTTCAAACCCTTCAAAAAAGCAATAAAGAGCATCCTCTGTTTTCTTGTATTGGAGCATAAATTCCGTATAAGCCACACAATCAGATGTCGCTTCTTCTCTCAGGCGTTCTACAATATCCATATTAATCAATCAATAAATATATTCATACCCACCGCATATTTGTCCAATTCATTTTTAAAGATGAAAGGTGAGTGTGTTACAGCTAACAAAAATTTACATTTTCCAGAACTTAAAATATCAGGAAGAAGAAGCTTTTGCCATTCAATGGAAAGTGATAATTCAGGTTCGTCAAATAGAACCGTTATGCTACTATGTTCTTCAAGATAGATTTTTGAAAACAAGGAAACTATTTGTTTTTCACCGGACGAAAGTTGGTTTAATTTGACCATTTGTCCAGATTTTTTTCTGATTATATCAATTGACACAGAACTTTCATCAAATTTCAATTCTTTTCCAACTAAATATTTGTTACAAACAGCCACAAAGTTTTTGATTCTGTTATCAAGTTCTTTTTGTGTTTCATATACGCCTATCAATTTTGATAAAAAGAAAACTAAATCTTTTTTATCTGATAGTTTTTTTGACTCAACAATTCCAATAATATTCCTTCTGTCAGTTTCAGACAGATTCCCCCTTACTCTATTTAAAATTATTTCAATGTCATCTTTGTTTAAATGTAATAATGATGATTCATCTACCGTAGGAAATCCTTTTAGCATTTGGGACAACACTTGACCTGTAACCGTGGTAAAACCGGTCAGAGACATTTCGCTAATTTGAAATAACACACTTTTAATTCGGGTTTCTACGTCTTGCATCCCGAATTGTATTAATGTTTCTTCTTCTATGTTTGATAACTCAATTCGTTCTTCTTCTTCAAATGGGTCTGAAAAATCAAAGTCGTCATTACTGATTTTTCTAAGTTGACCAAGATTTTGTAGTTCTTCTTCAACCCGTCTATATGTTGGAAAGTACATTATAGTTGTGTCGAGTTGTTCCTCAATTATTTTATTTATGTCGTCAAAAACGAGTACAAATTCATCTGTTAATAATCTGATTAAGCAATCAACAAGCACACCCGTTGGTGCTCCAATTTGTTGATTTATTCTGTTCTTTATGATATAATTAATAATATCCTGATGGTTGATTATAGTTTGCTGATTGACCGTATCAGGTTTCAATAACTCCTCTTTAAGCTTGTTTACATTAGGGATTAAGCTTTTAAGTTGAGAAATGATTTGGAGGTGTCCTCTTTTCCGTTGCCTTTTGTCATCCATTAAATAGGCTTCCAAATGTTTTTTTGAAAATCGTATTATTGAATTACTATCAAAAGTCAGCTCAATGCTTTCAAATGGAATTTTTATGAGTTTATGCCATTTTTTTGTCAAGACATAATACAGAGAATTAAGAATTGTTGTTTTCCCAAGTCCATTTTCTCCTATAAGAATTTTAATATTTTCATCAAACGGAATAACCACATTTTGAGTGTTAAAGAGTCCGTTTATTGCATATTTTTTTATATTACTCATTTTTGCTATTTCCTTTCGTTATTTGTTTTCTCGTTCATTAATGTTGCTGCCAACCCGTTTGTAAGGATGATTTTCCTTCTTTCTTTCGGCTAAGATAATTTATTTTCAATCCCTTTAACCGAACAATAATTTACCAGTATTCTTATCCACTAAAAAGGCCGTCCGCATCCCCGCAAATAGTCTTTAAAATTTATAATTGCGTCCAGGTCTTATGCGCCCGCTTTCAACTCAACCACTTCCTCGCCGGCCTTTCTTCCTCCACGATCCGTAATTTTCCTTGCCTGGCGGTAGCTTTCAAAAACTCTTCGTCGGTAAAAAAGCCGTTCAACAAATCATCGAACAAACTGAATACTCTTTCTTTAATTCGGGATTTTATATTTTGAAAAATTTACAATACTAAATACACAGTGAACAATCTGCACGCCTAAATACCTCCTCTAACCCTATCTTTGCTTTCCCATGTTTACCTCAACCATTCAATTATACAAAACAGCCTATACCGGCCTTTCCAAAAACAGCTGGTATCTCAGCATTGTCATGCTGATCAACCGCAGCGGCACGATGGTGATACCATTCATGACCATCTATTGCACGCAGCAGCTTCATTATACAATTACACAAGCGGGAACAATTATGGCGTTGTTTGGCCTGGGGTCGATTGCAGGAGCATTCATCGGCGGCAAGATCACGGATAAGCTTGGCTTTTACCAGCTGCAGGTCGGCGCGCTCATGAGCGGCGGCATTATGTTTATCGTGATCGGTTTACTCACACATTTCATTGCGTTATGTATCGGGACATTCGTTTTAAGTATCTGTAACGAATCATTCCGGCCGGCTAATTCCACCGCCATCGCGCACTACAGCACACCCGAAAATCAAACACGTTCCTATGCTTTGAACAGGCTGGCGATTAACCTGGGCTGGTCGTTCGGCGGAGCGCTTGGTGGTTTCCTGGCGTCCTTTAATTATCATTTGCTGTTTTGGGTAGACGGCTGCACAAATATCTTCGCGGCTTTCCTTCTTCTTTGGCTATTGCCTTACAAATCGATTGTTGCCGAAAAAAAATCAAAGAATACGCAGGACGGAACGTCTCCGTACCGCGACCGGATTTACCTGGCTTTTATCGGACTGGTAATATTATTCGCTTCCTGCTTTTTTCAATTATTTACCATGGAACCGGTTTTCTTTAAAACGCAGTGGGGTTTTAACGAACGATTAATAGGAATGCTGATGGCCTTGAACGGGATAATAATCGCATTCTTTGAGATGATCATCATACACAAGATCGATGGCAAAAAGCACCCGCTATTTTATATCGTTATGGGGACGCTTATATCAGGGGGCGCTTATATCCTACTTAACCTGCTTCCCGTTCTGCCCGTTTCGGGCGTCATTGTGGTAACGATGATCACCATTGGCGAAATCCTGTGTTTGCCTTTTATGAATTCCTTCTGGATCTCCCGCAGTAATGCACAGAACCGGGGCGCTTACGCGGCATTGTATACCATGGCATGGTCGACAGCACAAATACTGGCGCCAACCCTGGGCAGCCAGGTAATTTACCTTAAAGGGTTCGGCTTATTGTGGACTATCATGGCAGTAGTATGCCTGCTGTCTGGCGGCGGGTTTTATATGTTGTATAAGACGGTGAAAGTTAGAGCATAAATTTACCGGGTGAGTAACAAGCAATAAGTAACTTTTTTTAATGTATGTTACGAATTCTTATAATTAGAAAATTAACGTTTCGGCTACTATGAAACGATAGTCCTGCTTTACGTTCATACTGCACAGGCATTAGCCGCCAGGCCGGTATACACTTCAATCAGGTTTAAAAACTTCGGATACTTAACAAACTCTCTTCGCAATACGACGTTCGTCATAAACCGCAGTGTTATTGCACAGTCCCTTCATTTTAAACCTGATGGAAACGGCAGCCCCGAGGCACGAGGGCTACAGTGTACAGCAGGACTATCAACCGATAGATGCAGCTGCTTTCATTTCCAATTAATTATCATGAACCGCCATCAAGCTAATTCATCGTATTCATATACCATTTGGCTTTACAAAAAACTCTTAACGCCACAAATTCTGATAAACCCAAGATTCTATTGTACAACCCCTTCATTTTAAACCTGATGGAAACGGCAGCCCCAAGGCAGGATTGTCAGCTGCCGAGACGTTCATTTCAAAAAGCAAACGGAATAAAATACCAATAATGAAACTGTTACCTGATACTGTCACATCATACCTAAATTTCCAGCTTCCCCTCTACCGCATTTGCATTTTTTTTGCCGCTTGCAGATTGTCCGCCGGTAATACTGACGCCTTTTTTACAGCTATTAAGAGCAAAAGCAGAAAACATTACAAAAATGAAAATGATTGTTTCATAACCATTTAATATTTTCTAAAAAGCGTCAATTCGAATGCAGCCTCAAAATAACCTTCCGCACCGCATTCGCATTCAAATCGGTGAAGTAGAGAGTATTCTCATCTTTCGATAAGGCTAAAGAATAAGCATATACATCAGCGTTAGTGCCAACCCCATCTCTAGAGTCGTGGTGTTTTGGATTTGGCCCTGTTATATACTGAAGTTTTCCGTTTACGATGACTTTAATGGCTCCATTATCAACTATATAAATGGATCGGGAGTCGTGATTTGCAACGATAGACGTAACATTTTTAAACTTTAAATCGGTATAAATGTGAGATGGGGTACCATCACGCAATATTTTAAACATGTCGCCTTTAAGCGATTCCGGATCACTTAATATCATGTAAATTATATTGTTAAATCCGAAAAAGAACCCTCTTGGCGTATAATACGGGCTATCGAAACGTCCATCATAGTCAGAAGGTAGATGATAAGTCAATTTGTTAAAATCAATCCCATAACCCTGATAATACGATCCAACTCTGTGAATAAATGGCGGGCCAAAATCGGTTCCTTCATAAAAGCTTTTCGTGAAAGGATCCCAAGCTAAACCTAGAAGGGATGAACGTATAAGATCATGATAATCAAATAAACCGTCCGGTTTAAAAACGGATACCCGGCCTCCGCCGTCATATTTATCGACTACCGCTAAACTGCCATCATCATACAACCCAACCGCATTGGGTTCGCTGAAATGGGCTGCTGTTATAGCGGGGTTCACCAGAGTAGTAACTGTTCCATCTGTGGTTACTTTTCGAATAGCATTATTTTTAGAATCTGCAACGTAAAGATTCCCGGTATTGGCTAAATAAATTCCTAGCGGTGCTTTGAATCTGGCATCCTTGCCGGTTCCATCTACCAATGTGGGACCAGTAGAATCTCTCATTCCTGCGATGGTTTTTACAATAAGAATGGTATTACCCGCTGAAACTGATAATTGATCTTTAGCAGTGCTAATTACTGTCTGATCAGAAACAGAAATGTCTTTTTTGCAGCTGCTAATTACGACACCGATAAGAACAGCAATTAATAAATTCTTTTTCATAGTTACCAATGTTTAACATAAAGTTACAGTTGGTAACAGATTCACTATACACTTTTCAATTATCGTGAAAATTATGTGCAGTTTTCAGAAGAACTGAGAAAGCTGCTTGTTGCGGTAAAGATTCCCGATCAACCGGGAGCTGCTGCGGCACCAGTGTTTATTACATAATGGTTTGTCTTTCTACGATCATCTGTTAGCTTACAAACCCGTTTTGTAACGTTGGTTTTCAATGCACAGAGCTTTCATTTTAAACCTGATGGAAACGGCAGCCCCGAGGTACGAGGGCTACAGTGGACAGCAGGACTATCGGCCGATAGCTCCGCAATGTCCATTTTCAAAAGATAGCCTTGTAATTACTTCAACGCGTTAAATTCAAGATTAAACCCAAAGCTGATTGTTCGTCATACAATCGTTACCCGGCTAATGCATATTTAAAATAACTTTCCGCACTGCATTTGCGTTGATATCAGTAAAATACAAGGTATTTTCATCCTTCGATAAAGCCAGCGAAAAAGCGTACACATCGGCATTTGTTCCAACGCCATCTCTTGAATCGTGATATTTTGGGTTAGGGCCAGTTAAGTATTTTAGCTTTCCTTTAAAGATCACCTTAATAGCTCCGTCGTCTACTATATAAATGGATCGGGAGTCATGAGTTGCAACAAGAGCAGTGACGTATTTGAATTTCAAATCAGTGAAAATATGCGACTGTATCCCGTTAGGCAACACAATTTTATAAAGATCAGAGTATTGGTCAAAATTGCTGTAAGCAAGATATAAAACATTATTATAGCCAAAGAAAGATGCATGCGTCCAATAAAATGGGCTTTCAAAACTTGCAGAATCAGAGGGTATTTTGTAATCCAATCGAGTATCACTAATGGAATACTCAACTGGGCCTTTCTCGGCAGAATAATTCGGCGAAACTTTTAAAATGCCTGGTTTTTTAAATGCCCCCCCGCCCCAGAAGCTTTTATCAAATGGATTCCATACTAAGCCTTTACTATACAAGTGATAATCATCATCGGTGTAATCCAAAGAACCATCAGACTTTAGAACAATGAATCTGGATGATCCTCCAATACCGTTATCTACAATTGCCAAACGTCCGTCATCATATAATCCTACTCCGTTAGGTTCCGCTAACTTAAGTTGCTGGAGAGCGGGGCTATTTATCGTAGTTGTTAGGCCATCTACTGAAACTTTTCTGACTGCATTGTTTAATTCGTCTGCAACGTACAGGTATCCATTAGCTGCGAGATTAATACCCAGAGGATGATTAAATCTTGCTTTTTTTCCCGTTCCATCAAGTAATGTAGGCCCTGATGTGTAAGGGCCGCCTGCTATTGTTTTTACAATAACTGGAGTACTGCTTGATGACATATTCACTTCATCTTTGCTATCACTTGTAGCATTCGGATCAGGGATAGAAGCATCCTTTTTACAGCTGCTAATTGCGACTCCTATTAAAACAGCTATTAATAAAATCTTTTTCATTGGTTACCAGTACTTGTAATAAAGTTACAACTGGCAACGGAGTTAGCGCTTACCTTTTACTTATCGTGAAAATTTTGTGCAGTTTTCAGAATAAACTGGTAAAGGCATTTGCTGCGGTAATATTCCCGATCAACCGGGAGCTGCTGCGGCACCAGTGTTTATTACATAATGGTTTGTCTTTCTACGATTATCTGTTGCGTACAAACCCGTTTTTGTAACGGTGGTTTTCAATGGACAGAGCTTTCATTTTAAACCTGATGGAAACGGCAGCCCCGAGGTACGAGGGCTACAGTGCACAGCAGGACTATCGGCCGATAGCTGTAGAAACGTTCATTTTCAAAATATAAACGTAATAAAACTCAAAGAATGAGCCAGATAAGTCAAAACTGATTTCTGATACCTTAAACCTGATACCACATATCCAACGCTTAAACTTTCAGCTTCCCCTCCACCGCATTTGCATCTTTTTTGCCACTTACCGCCGATGCCAGTATGCTTACCAGGGTAACCAGTTTATTATGCTTCGTATCCCAATAATACACGTCCTGAGGTTTAACTCTGATAGCAGAAACAGCTGGATCGTCGGCGCCCTGTTTGAACCAGGCTTTCGCGATAGGTGTCCACACTTTTTCTACCTCAGCGTGGTCACGGTATATTTCAGCCTCCCCAAAAACGCTCAGGTATTCGGCAGCTCCTTTGTTGGAGTAGAACAACTGAACACGCTTATCTTCTTTGATCTCAATATTCTTATCGCTGTTCTTATTGCTCAAAAACCAGATATTTCCTTCGTCGTCCACATCGGCAGTTCCCATCGGCCTGCTGGTAAGTGGTAATTCAGTAAGGTTGGTTACGAACATGCAAATGCCGGCATCTTGAGCTAATTCTTTGATTTTTTCTACGGCCTCTTTTGAAACCAGGTTCTCAATGTTTTCCATGATGATAGATAGATGTGTATGTTAATGTTTTTGCAGCGTATCGTTTTTCGACTTAATAGCCGACGTATCCTTGTCTTCATTCCGCGTACCTTTCGGGATATTGTGCCTTCCTCCCGGATCAACGGATTTCACCGCGGTTTTGCAGGCTGCCGCAGATGCGATCAGGGCAACAATTATGAACAACTTTGCTTTCATGATTATCCTTGATTGAGTAAGGATAACAGCGGTATCAGGAAGTGGTTTGCAAATTTGCAGTTTGGTTTTTTTTATAAGTGAAGATATATACGGCGAGTGCACACAGCAGCAAAACGATCAAACCGAGGCACACTCCATGCCAGCCGCTCCATTTCCATAGAGCGAGGCTCATCGCACTACCTGCTGATGTACCCACAAAACTAGCCGTCATGAACACTGTATTGAGCCTGTTGCGCGCTTCGGGAATAAGCGCATAAACACGTGTCTGGTTCGACACATGCACTCCCTGCTGACCAAGGTCGAGCAGCAATATGCCAAAAATGAACAGGTACAAATGTGTACCGAAAAAGTAGAAGATAAGTAACGCAATCAAAAGGATGAGCAACCCATAACCCACAGCGATACGTGGGTTTTTCTTATCGCCGATTCGCCCGACGAGCGGAGCTGCCATGGCTCCCATCGCACCTGCCAACCCGAATAAACCGATCTGGTCAGCGCGAAAGTAATACGGCGCACCATCAAGAAGTAAAACCATGCTCGTCCAGAATGCACCGAAAATGGAGAACGCCAGCGCGTTGATGGCCGAGGCTTCCCGAAGTTCGGGCAGCTCGCGGGTAAGTTTCACGAGTGAAGCCATCAGATCCTTGTATTTTCCGTTAAATGTTGGCCGGCTTTCCGGAAAACGTTTCTTAATTAGAAGCATCAGTAAACTGCAAATCACAGCTGCGATCCAAAACATGGCACGCCAGCCGAACAGTTGCCCGATGATTCCGCTTAAGGTTCGCGATAGTAAGATACCGATCAACAAGCCGCTCATAATTGTGCCGATCACTTTTCCGCGTTCCGTCGGCTCGGCAAGATGAGCAGCGAGCGGAAGAATAAGCTGCGGAACTACCGAGCTGAACCCAATAATTACCGAAGCGATGCATAATATTGTGAAACCAGGTGATAGGGCTGCAGCAATTAAGGCCGCGATGGCTAACAAGGTTGTATATAGTATCTGGGTTTTACGTTCCAGCCTGTCGCCAAGCGGTACCAGGAATAGCAAACCCAAAGCGTAACCGGCTTGGGTCAGATAAGTTATGCGTCCGGCATCACTTTCGGCGATGTTAAATTCTTTAGCGATAAGAATGATCAGCGGCTGGCAGTAATAAATATTCGCCACGATGAGGCCGGTCGTAAAAGCCATCAGAATGATATCGGTTTTCTTAAGTTGCATGTTTGCAAATAACGTCATAAAGACACTTCTATCAGCACTTTTTTTTATCTTTAGCGCCTTATACCAACGAATATGACAGACGAATTAGCCAAAAATTTCAGGGAGATTTTCCAACATGAGCATCAGGATATTTTCTTTGCTCCGGGACGCGTAAACCTTATCGGTGAGCATATCGATTATAACGGCGGACTGGTGATGCCGGCTGCGATTACGTTCGGAACCTACCTGTTGACCGCGCCGAACACTATCGGCAAGTTTCGTATGAGAAGCATAAACTTTGACGAATCGTTGGATATAGATGTTCAGAATTCCTATTCAAAAAAAGACGAAAGCTGGTTCTATTATCCGCTTGGTGTAATTGACCGCTTCGCTAAAGCCGGTTTCGAGCTGAAAGGCCTCGACATGCTGTACTTCGGAAATATTCCTATCGGCTCAGGTCTATCGTCTTCTGCTTCTATTGAAGTGGTGACGGCTTTTGCCTTAAACCAACTTACAAATGCAGGTTATTCGAAACTTGAACTTGTCAAGATTTCAAAGGATGTCGAGAATAATTTCATCGGTGTGAACTCCGGCATTATGGATCAGTTTGCCGTAGCATTTGGAGAAGACAGTAAAGCACTGAAGCTTAATTGTGATACACTCGACTATGAGGCAGTGGATTGTAATCTTGGCGACTACCTTTTAGCGATTATCAATACCAATAAACCCCGCAAACTTGCTGAATCTAAATACAATGAACGTGTCACCGAATGCCAGGAGGCACTAAAAGCGTTACAGCAGGAACTTGAGATACAAAACCTCTGCGACATCACGGGCGAAACATTCAGCGAACATGCCCAACTGATCACTAATGAGATAGTCAGAAAGCGTGCTAAGCACGTTGTTGAAGAAAATGATCGGGTACACAAAGCTGCGAAGGAACTTGCAGCGAACAATCTCGAGGCTTTTGGAAAGCTGATGTATGCTTCACACGATTCGCTGAAAAATCAATACGAAGTATCCGGCAAGGAACTGGACGCGGTGGTTGAATACAGCCTGACCAACCCCAACGTTGCCGGAGCACGTATGACGGGAGCCGGATTTGGAGGTTGTGCCATTGCATTGGTTAAAAAAGATTATTTCGATCAGTATAGTAAAGAGCTAATCAGCTATTATACTGATAAAATTGGTTACGAACCGGGCGTTTACAGTTCGCTTATTGGCGATGGCGTCCGCAGTTTGAACGGAACTTTGGTTCATTAATCAACATGCGAAAACTAAAATTAGATGAGCTCGGGAGAGCCAGTGTTGAAGAATTTCACGGGCAGCAAAAACTGCCCGTTATCGTTGTTCTGGATAGTGTACGAAGCCTTCATAACGTAGGTTCTGTCTTCCGTACCGCCGATGGTTTCGCGGTCGAAGCTATTTACTTATGCGGGATAACCGGCCAGCCGCCACACCGGGAGATCGAGAAAACCGCTTTAGGTGCCACACAATCGATAAAATGGAAATATTTTGAATATATAGACGAGGCTATCAGCGAACTTAAAGCGGATGGCTTTGATATACTTGCCATCGAACAAGCTGAAAAAAGTGCCATGCTCCATGAATTTCAGCCGTCCGGAGATAGAAAATACGCGCTGATATTCGGCAATGAGGTGAACGGTGTTTCTGAAGAGGCGATGAAATTAATTGATAATTGTTTGGAAATTCCGCAATTTGGAACCAAACATTCCTTTAACATTGTTATTTCCGCAGGGATTGTTTTATGGGATTTTTATTCTAAACTCAATCTTTATTCACGCAATGGCAACAACCCCGATTCTCAAAAGACTTCACCTTAAGGAAGGTCAAACTCTTGCGTTTATCAATCCTTCTGAAACTGCGGCAAACATTGCCGATTCACTTGCTTCGGGAGGATTAAAAATCAGTTACGACGCCGATATACCATTCGACGCAGCGATGCTTTTTGTAAAAGGAAAAGACGAATTGATAAATGAAACAAGGAACCTCGCTCAGCGGCTAAAGCCTGAGACCGTCTTCTGGATTGCTTACCCGAAGAAGAGCTCGGGAATTAAAACAGATCTGAATATGATGTCGGGCGACTGGAACGAGTTGCACCAGTTTGCCATACGCCCTGTTGCTTCGGCCTCGCTTGACGAAGTTTGGACCGGATTGCGTTTCCGCGACGAAAAACAAGTGAAGCTGGCAGATTTCCGCAACTCTGAAATTCCAACCAACCAGTTCGGAGAATATATTGATCCGGCTACAAAAACGGTAACGCTGCCCGAAGAGCTCAAAACAACACTCGAATCAAACACTGCTGCATTAAACTTCTACAACGGCCTCTCTTACACCAATAAAAAGGAATATGTTGTGTGGCTGGTTTCCGCGAAACAGGAAAAAACTAAGGCTGAACGTTTGGAAAAGATTGTTGAAAAATTGAAAGCTGGGAAGAAAAATCCGATAGACAAGTAAGATAAATGTTATAATAAAACAACTCATTACATCCGATTTATGCCCAAGCTAGGAAAAGAATATGAAGAGTTAATTGACGAAATTTACAACCAGCTACTTCCGTCGGCTATAGTCACTAAAAATGATAAAATTATCGGCCGTTATTCTAAAATTCCAAGAGAAATCGATGTTTCAATAAGAAGTGAAATAGGTAACAAAAATTATCTTATGATCGTTCAAGCAAAAGATTATAAAACGCCTGCGGATATTAAAACTATTGGAGAATTTGCTTCTGTCATTGAAGATGTGAATGCAACAAAAGGAATATTGATATGTGCAGCTGGATTTACAAAGACGGTAAAAACATACGCTTTAAACAAAGGCATTGAACTTTATTCAGCTCATGACGCAAAGTCAATAAAATGGCTTACAGAACTTAAACTACCGGTTACTATGAGTTGTATAGGAATATGGGGCAGTTTGAAATTTGGATTTCAAGGTACAAAAGAAACAGAAGGAAAGCCACTAACAATTAGACAGGATGAGCTTTACGGTGATATATTTTATGATAAAGACGGGAATCAAACATCTTTTATGAATGAATTCATAAAAAGGTACGATGATGGTTCCATTAGAAAAACGCCAGGAAATTATGCTTTTGACTTACTACAAGACAAGATGATGGTTAAGCTAAGTAATAATTTGATTCCGGTTAATAAATTTTTGGCTGAGTACGACATAAAATTCAAATACTTTTTTAAGTATTTTACTATTGACGATTATCAAGGGCTTAGGGAAGCAATTTCAAATAAATTCATTTACACGCGTTTAGGAATAAAAGACTTCCTTGTTTTAGATGACACTTGGCAACAAATTGAATCACCTGATAGTATCGTTGTTAATTCTGAAAGGATTGAATATGATGATTTTTATTTTTTTTTCAAAGGAATTAGGCGTATAACGATGCATTTATGAATTTCACAAATACTTAAGTGATCACAAAATCGTTTTTTGAAAATGATAAGGCTATGGCCGGTAGACCCGCCATCTGGCACGAGTTTTTAGGTATAACTTGACAATATTTTGTCTTTCCTTTTTCTCCTATATCCTATTTTTAAGGCTTAGAAAAAACCTATGAATACTGAAAAAGCTATTTTGGCCGGCGGTTGCTTTTGGGGCGTCGAAGAACTGATCAGGCATCAGCCGGGTGTAATATCAACGGTTGTAGGATATACCGGTGGTGACGTACCAAACGCGACGTACCGCAACCATGGAACACATGCGGAAGGCATCGAAATTGAATTTGATCCTGAACGTTTATCCTATCGTAAACTGTTGGAGTACTTTTTTCAGATTCACGACCCTACCACACGTAACAGGCAGGGAAACGATGTCGGCACTTCATACCGGTCGGCTATTTTTTACACAAGCGAAAATCAGCGCGATACAGCTGAAAAATTAATTGCTGAATTGAATGCGTCAGGCAAGTGGCCTGGAAAAATTGTAACCGAAGTAGTCGCCGCTGCCGATTTCTGGAACGCTGAAGAGGAGCATCAAAATTATCTGCAAAAACACCCTTACGGATATACCTGCCATTTTGAACGGCCGGATTGGAAACTTGCTTAATGTATTCTCGTTAAATTCTGACCCGATATAACCTTTTCTATCAAGGAAGTATGAGCCAGTTGACTATCACCGGATCGCAAGCCAGGAAAATTATTTTGCATGCCGCTGGCTTGGCTCAACCCGCGCCATTTGGAACGGGTCCCGAAGCCGTTTACAAACTGATCGACCATCTTGGTTTCATCCAGATCGATACCAATTATGTAGTTGAGCGCGCACATCATCATGCCATTGCATCACGCGTGCCTGATTATGAACCAGAATGGCTTTTGGAGCTGCAGGAAGACGGGAGGATTTTCGAATTTCTCCTGGCAGACTCAGGCTTTATGCCAATGAACGATTTCAGGTTTTCTTTGCCTGTTAAAGCAAGCTTTTCAGCGAACAGAAATCTCCTGACCAAGGCTGAAATTAATCTCATGAATCAGGTGATGGATCGCATAGCGCGTGAAGGCCCGCTGCAGGTAACTGATTTTGAAAACGACCGTACCGAAGCGAGTTCCGGTTGGTGGGATTGGCGGCCAGCGAAATTGGCTCTCGAACGGCTTTACCTGGCAGGTGAACTGATGACCACCAGGCAAAAAGATTTTAAAAAGCTGTACGATTTGCCCGAAAACCTGATACCGGAGGACATCGACACCACAATGCCGACCGCTGAAGAATTTGCTAAGTACATTATCCTGCGAACCTTAAAATCTCTGGGCATCGCCTACCTGAAAGAATTGTCCTGGCGTGCACGTCGCGTGAAAAACAATTTGATTAAACAGGAACTGGAAAAACTTGTCGCGGCCGGTGATGTATGTACGGTTGCCATAGAGGGGTCAAAAACGGCTACTTTGTATCTTCTCCCCGATCATATAAATAAAGACCTGCAATTATCAGACGCTGCTTACATCCTTTCGCCTTTTGACGTAGTAAACGTCTTCAGGCATCGTTTAAAGGATTTCTTTAATTTCGATTACCAAATTGAATGTTTTGTGCCTCAGGCGAAACGAAAATACGGCTATTTTTCACTGCCGATTTTGGTTGGGGATGTCTTCGTCGCGCGTATGGACTCAAAAGCTGACAGGAAGAAAAAGACCCTGCTTGTTCACAACCTTCATTTCGAGCCGGTGGAATTGAGCCGGCAGCAACTCGAAAAGATTATCGATGCCCTGAAAAAATTTGTTCGGTTCAATCAATGCCACAACATCGTGCTCAAAAAATCAAACAACGAAGTGTATATAGAAATCATTCGGAATGCGTTTGCCTGACGTCCTTGTCCCTAACAGGTATTTCTAAACCAGTTTCCGCATCGCCATTACATATCCGGCGTGCAAGCCTTCATGAAACAAAACAAAATCAATGGCTTCATCAATATTGCTTAAAGTGACATTGTATCGGGTTGTGACAGTAGTATATTCCTGGAAAATCCCGCGCTGATAATCGTCCTGAAGCTTTAACGGGCTCGACAAAAGCAATTCCTTTATCGCATTAACATCTTCTTCGTTATAATATTTTTCAGGCTTTGATCCCGGAATAAAAGGCTCAACATATTGCTCTTCTACGGCAGGTTTTAAGCCAGAACGTTTATAACATAGTCCTTGCATAGCTGACGTGAGATGGCCAAGATTCCAGATGATATTGTTATTGAAACCATCAGGAATTTTATTCAACTGCTCAACTGAGAAATCTTTTATCTGATCCAGCAAATAGGTTCTTACGTTCAGAATATTGGCAACTTGTGATTCGATTAGCATACAATTAAAGACTTAAAAAACAAACCTGCATCAAATACATGACGCAGGTTATGTCTCGAGGTTGGAGTAAAGAATTTTATATGAATTTACGCAAACATGCTGACAGCGTCTTTGCTGGCAAGAGCTGTTGCTCCCATTAAATATTCGTCGACTTTTCGCGCAGCTTCACGTCCTTCTGAGATTGCCCAAACAACCAAAGATTGTCCGCGGCGCATATCGCCGGCTGCAAATACATTAGATACGTTGGTTTGATAAACGCCTTCGCGCGCCTTTACATTACCGCGCTCATCTATTTCAACACCCAATTCTTCCAGCATGCCTTCGAATTGAGGGTGAAGAAATCCCATAGCAAGAAAAACGCGCTGACAAGGAATTTCACGTTCGGAACCTTCTACTTCGTTAAATTTGATTGGGCGCCCGAATATATCTTTTTCCCAATTTACGTCTGTTACCAGGAGCGATTTCAGGTTTCCGTTTTCATCGCCAATAAATTTTTTCGTATTAACACCCCAGAAACGTTCGCAGCCTTCTTCATGCGAAGATGTGGTTTTCAGCACCATCGGATATGTCGGCCATGGCATACTGTCTGTACGGTCGCCCGGCGGCTTAAACATCACTTCAAACTGCTTAACAGATTTTGCTTTGTGGCGATTCGAAGTTCCAACGCAGTCTGATCCCGTATCACCACCGCCAATTACAACTACATCGGCGTCTGTGGCGAGGATGTCTTCCGCATCAAAGGGAGAGTTTCCAACGCGCTTATTTTGCTGCTTAAGAAATTCCATCGCGAAATAAACGCCTTTCAACTCACGGCCCGGAATATTCAGATTCCGGGGAATAGTTGAACCTCCTGCAAGAACTACTGCATCAAAGTTCTCAGCAAGTTCTTTTGCCGAAATATCTTTGCCGACTTCCGTGTTATATTTAAACAGGATGCCGCTTTCTTCCATCAGTTTAATGCGGCGATCGACCACCCATTTGTCAAGCTTAAAATCAGGGATGCCGTAACGAAGCAATCCTCCGGCTTTATCATCTCTTTCGTAAACCGTTACCAAATGGCCAGCTTTATTCAGCTGCGCAGCGGCAGCAAGACC
The DNA here is from genome assembly GCF_009834875.1 of Hufsiella arboris. Lineage (GTDB taxonomy): Bacteria > Bacteroidota > Bacteroidia > Sphingobacteriales > Sphingobacteriaceae > Hufsiella_A > Hufsiella_A arboris. Next base: position 70,388 of record NZ_WVHT01000004.1, read on the forward strand.
TGCCGGACCCGAGCCAACAACCGCTACTGATTTACCCGTACGTAAATGCGTATTATGCGGTTGAACATAGCCTTTTGAATAAGCAATCTCAATAATGTGTTTTTCGATTTCCTCTATGGCTACCGGCGGACGGTTAATACCCAACACACATGCAGACTCGCATGGCGCCGGGCAAATACGGCCTGTAAACTCGGGGAAGTTATTTGTTGAAGAGAGGATATTATAAGCTTCCTCCCAGTTCTCCTTGTAAACGGCATCATTAAATTCAGGAATGATGTTGCCCAGCGGACATCCCGAATGGCAAAACGGGATTCCGCAGTTCATACATCTTGCAGCTTGCTTATTCAGTTTCTCATCTGAATACAAACCAACAAACTCTTTGTAGTTACTAACCCTTTCCGCGGGGCTCTTTTTCGCGGGAAGTTCCCTGTCAAACTCTTTAAAACCTGTTACTTTGCCCATAGATCAATTAGCTGGTTGGAATTGTGAACGTTGTAAAACTTTTTTGTATTCAGTAGGGAATACTTTTATGAACTTGCGTGACTCTTCGACCCAATTGCTGGTCAGATAAAGCGCAAGCCGGCTTTGTGTTAACTGGATATGCTTTCTGAGCAGGTGCTGGATCTGATCTTCGTCATCCTGTGTAAGCGGATCTAGTTCAACCATTTCTGTATTACAGTTTTCAGCGAAACTTCCGTCAACATCATATACCCAGGCAATACCTCCGCTCATTCCTGCGGCAAAGTTACGTCCTGTTTTACCGAGAATTAACGCACGGCCGCCGGTCATATACTCACAACCATGATCTCCTACCCCTTCTACAACCGCCGTAGCGCCCGAATTACGAACTGCAAAACGTTCACCCGCTTGTCCCCTGATGAATACTTCACCCGATGTAGCCCCGTAAAGTGCTACGTTTCCAATTATTATGTTCTCCTCAGGAACCAATTTACTTTCGGACGATGGATAGATGGCTAATTGCGCGCCCGACAAGCCTTTTCCGACATAGTCGTTAGCTTCACCTTCCAGCTCAAACGATAAACCTTTGGTAGCAAAAGCTCCGAAACTTTGTCCCGCTGAGCCACTGAATTTAAAGTTAATTGTATTATCAGGTAAGCCAGCAGATTGATAGCGTTTCGATACTTCGTTTGAAAGAAGCGTTCCGATTGTCCGATCGGTATTTTTAACGATGAACGTTGCAAACACAGGCGTTTTACTTTCTAAAGCCTGTTGTGCATGTTGCAGCAATTTCCAATCAAGGATATCGGCCATTCCATGATCCTGCGACTCACTGTTATAAAGTGTTTGACCAGACGGATTAGCGACCGGGTGCAGTATTCCTGAAAGATCAACTGTTTTCGCTTTCCAATGGGTGACGCCTTCTTTTACTTTCAGGTATTGAGCACGTCCAACCATTTCGGTAATGGTACGGAAGCCAAGCTCTGCCATAATCTCGCGCATTTCTTCTGCAAGGAAACGGAAAAGATTAACTATATGCTCAGGTTTTCCGCTAAATAACTTACGCAATTCAGGATCCTGTGTAGCCACACCAACAGGGCATGTATTCAGATGGCATTTGCGCATCATAATACAACCACCGGCAACGAGAGCAGCGGTAGCGACTCCCCATTCTTCGGCCCCCAATAACGCCGCTATCGTTAAATCACGACCAGTTTTCATCTGTCCGTCTGCCTGCAAAACCACACGGCTGCGAAGCTGGTTACGAACAAGTGTCTGATGTGCTTCAGCTAAACCAAGTTCCCACGGTAAACCAGCATGTTTAATTGAACTGATTGGCGATGCACCTGTACCGCCATCGTACCCTGCAATAAGGATAACATCAGCATGCGCTTTTGCTACTCCTGCCGCAATGGTGCCCACTCCTGCTTTAGACACGAGTTTCACATTGATACGGGCTGCTCTGTTAGCGTTTTTCAAATCGAAAATCAGCTGCGCCAAATCTTCAATTGAATAAATATCGTGGTGTGGTGGCGGAGAAATTAAACCTACTCCCGGAGTCGAATGGCGCACACGTGCGATCCAGTCGTCAACTTTATGTCCAGGAAGCTGGCCGCCTTCACCAGGCTTAGCGCCCTGTGCCATTTTTATCTGCAATTCGTCCGCATTGGTAAGATAATTTGAGGTTACACCGAAACGGGCTGAAGCAATTTGCTTTATAGCAGAACGCATGGAATCGCCGTTAGGCAATTTTTCGTAACGAATTTCGTCTTCACCTCCTTCACCGGTATTGCTCTTTGCGCCGATACGGTTCATCGCGATTGCTAATGTACTATGGGCTTCGTGAGAAATAGATCCAAACGACATCGCTCCCGTCGCGAAACGCTTCATGATATTCTCCGCTGGCTCAACTTCATCAATTGAAATTGATTCGCGATGTTTCGCAAAATCCAATAAACCGCGCAGTGTGTACATTTTTTCACTTTGCTCGTTTACAAGTTTTGCGTAGTTCTTATAAATATCGTAGCTATTGGTACGTGTGGCTTGCTGCAACAGGTGAACCGTTTGCGGGTTAAACAAATGCGCTTCACCACGACGTTTCCATTGATAAATTCCACCTTCTGGAAGTAACTGCTCGTCGCGTTTTGAAGCGCCGAAACCGTTCCAGTGTTTGTATAAGGTCTCACGAGCGATTTCATCAAGGCCTAAACCTTCGATCCGTGTTACCGCTCCGGCGAAATGCGTATCAACAACTGCTTTGTTTATTCCCAGAATTTCAAAAACCTGGGAGCCGTGGTATGACTGCAAAGTTGAAATCCCCATTTTCGAGAAAATCTTAAGCAATCCATCGCATACAGCTTTTATATAGTTTTTAGAAAGATATTTCCATTCCAGTGAGGTATCCAGTTTACCTTCTTCTTTCATTGTCTGGATAGTACCCAGCGCCAGGTAAGGGTTAATCGCGGTAGCACCGAATGCAAGAAGACAAGCAAAATGGTGAACTTCCCAAACATCACCACCTTCAACTACAATACCAACCGCACCACGCAAGCCTTTACGAATCAGGTAATGATGAACAGCGGACACAGCAAGCAGCGATGGTATCGGCGCGTGCTCAGAATCTACAGCGCGGTCGGAAAGAATTAAAACTTCAAAACCGTCGTTTACGGCATCTTCGGCATAGCGGCAAAGCCTGTCGATGCCATTTTGCATTGACCCTGCCAATCCATCGGCTTTGAAATAAGTTTGCAGCGTTTTCGCGTGGAAAAGGCCGGTATCAATACTTCTTAGTTTTTCAAGTTCTACGTTAGTTAGAATTGGCTGCTGCAGAGCTACACAATGGCAATGCATTTTATCCTCATCAAGCACATTACCGTTATTACCGATAAAGGTTGCGAGACTCATTACGAGACGTTCGCGGATTGGGTCGATTGGCGGGTTGGTTACCTGGGCAAAAAATTGCTTGAAATAGCTCGACAAATGTTGAGGCCTGTCGCTTAGTACCGCGAGTGGAACATCAGTTCCCATAGAACCTACCGGTTCTTTGCCATCCAGCGCCATCGGTTTAATGATGGACTCGATATCTTCCCGGGTGTAACCAAACACCTGCTGATATTTAAACACAGATTCCGCCGAAAGATTTGTGAACGCTAAGCGCGGTTCAGGCAATTCCTCCATGCGGATCTTATAGTTCTCAAGCCATTGTCCATAAGGTTGCCTTGTGGCCAGCTGATGTTTAATCTCATCATCGTTGATGATCTTACCTTCCGCTGTATCTATGAACAACATTTTACCGGGTTGCAAGCGTCCTTTTTTAATAATAAGCGCTTCAGAAACCGGCAGCGCACCTGCCTCTGAGGCAACTATAACACGGTTATCGCTGGTTATGGCGTAACGCAACGGACGCAGACCATTACGATCCAGCATAGCCCCGATATTTGTTCCGTCTGTAAAAGTCAACGCTGCAGGGCCATCCCATGGTTCCATCAATGTAGCGTGGAACTCGTAAAAGGCCTTTTTTATCGGATCCATCTGTTCGTTACCATCCCAAGCTTCAGGAACCAGCATCATCATCACATGCGGCAAGGTTCTTCCCGAGTGAAGCAAAACCTCGACAATATTATCAAGGCAGGCAGAATCGGACTGATTAGTATCAATTACCGGCAGGATCATGTCCATTTCTTCCTTAGTAAAATAAGGAGAAGCTAATGAACGAACACCGGAGTAAAACCAGTTAAGATTTCCTGTCAAAGTATTGATCTCACCATTGTGAGCCATCATGCGGAAAGGCTGTGCCAGTTTCCATGAAGGAAAAGTATTGGTTGAAAAACGAGAGTGTACCATACCGAAACCAGATTTGATACGCTCGTCAGACAAATCCTTATAATATGCCCGGACCTGGTAAGTAGTCAGCTGTCCTTTATATATAATGATCTTACAGGAAAAAGACGTAAAATAAAGCTCATCAGAAACGTGCGGAAGTTTTTCTGAAACCAACTTGGTTACATACCGGCGGAGAACGAAAAGCTTGCGCTCAAAGTCATCTGCGTTTTTAACATGCGAAGGTCGCTCGATAAAAACCTGTTCAACGGCTGGTTCGGCTTCCAACGCTGTTTTTCCAATAGATGAAGGATCAACAGGCACTTTTCTGAAACCTAAGAACTTCAGCCCTAAATCGGCCGATGCCTGTTTGATTATATTTTTACAAGCCTCTTTCAATTCAATGTCCTTAGGTAAAAAGGCCATTCCAACGCCATAATAACCAGGCTCACCCAATCTTATACCTTGTGTTATGCATTCTTCCAGTAAAAATTCGTGTGGTATTTGAAAGAGAATTCCCGCTCCGTCACCTGAATCGGGATCACAACCGCACGCTCCGCGATGCTCCATGTTTTCCAGGATCGTCAATGCATCTGCAATAATCTGATGTGATTTGTGTGCGTTGATTGATGTGATAAATCCGGTACCACATGAGTCGTGTTCAAATTCAGGCCGATACAGACCCTGCTGATCAATCTCAGTTTGCTTCATTTGATTAAGTTGGTTAAGTGGTGTGATTACGAAGATATAGATTTAACGAAATGATTGAAATAGTTTTAAATATTTTTAACGTTTCACTATTTTATCATCAAAAATGTATACAATAATTTACACTATCGCAATTTCAACGCACTCTAATTAACAATTACGTAATTTGAGTTTTTTGCTTCTATCAGGCTTAGATGACTAAATTTATGAAATTTAAAACATTTTTTGGCTTAAAATTGTAAAATGCGGCCTGCGTGTTTGTTAACAATAGAAATACAACCTATCACAGTAAACTTATATAAGGTAAATTCCAATGATGTCTGCTTACATAGTTGTAGCAATTAGCCGGGCTAAGGGCTAAAACATACGTGTTTCCTACTCACGACAATAATTAGAAACGTTTTGATTACCCTCAACTTGACAAGGGCAGTACATGTTTGCCTTGCTAAACTTAGATATGGTCGTTAAAAATAAGCCACTAAAAATCAAGAGAATAGTAGACAATGACGGGTTAAATTCACAATTTTTGAAAGTCTGCTCGTCAATTTCGCTTTTTTTTCTACTTTTGTGGCGGGTAAGTCTTTTACGACCAGCTCCCTTTGAACTCCCCCAGGGTGGGAACACAGCAAGGGTAGAAGGTTGTAGCGGTGCGATAAAAGGGGCTTGCCCATTTTTTTTGCTTATATTTGAACTACGTTCAGGCGGTTTGCAAAAATGATCTTCCTTCAAATATCATGCTATCAGTTCGTTTTTATAATTACTACAAAACGTTACTTTTAAAAGATTCAGTGCAATCGTTTGCTCTACGCTTTACAAATAACCTTAATATTAAATTATAATCTTATGAAATTTTTCATCGATACTGCCAATCTTCAGCAGATTAAAGAGGCTCACGATTTAGGCGTTCTCGACGGTGTAACCACCAATCCAAGTTTAATGGCCAAAGAAGGCATCTCCGGACAAGACAATGTAATCAATCATTATAAGGCAATTTGCGATATTGTTGAAGGCGACGTAAGCGCCGAAGTCATCGCGACAGATTTTGACAGCATAGTTAAAGAAGGCGAATACCTGGCGTCTTTAGACGATAAAATCGTTGTTAAAGTTCCAATGATTAAAGACGGCGTTAAAGCGCTGAAATATTTTTCATCCAAAGGGATTCGTACCAACTGTACCCTGGTATTTTCTGCAGGGCAAGCGTTGCTGGCAGCTAAAGCAGGCGCAACGTACGTATCGCCATTTATCGGACGATTAGACGACGTTTCAACGGACGGACTTGCCTTGATCGAAGACATCCGCTTGATCTATGACAACTACGGCTACGAAACTCAGATCCTTGCGGCTTCGGTCCGTCATCCAATGCATATTGTTAACTGTGCTAAAATCGGTGCAGATGTAATAACCGGCCCGCTTTCGGCTATCACGGCTTTATTGAAACACCCTCTAACTGACAACGGGTTGGCCCAGTTTCTTGCGGACCATGCAAAAGCGGCAGAAGCAGTAAAATAAAAATTACTTTTATTCAAGATACGAGGGCCGGGGTTTTACTCTGGCCTTTGTACTTTTACGAATATGGAGAATCAATTTGATCTGGTAATTATAGGCGGCGGCCCCATTGGCCTGGCATGCGGTATTGAAGCAAAAAAAGCCGGACTTAGTTATGTAATCCTCGAAAAAGGAGCGTTAGTTAACTCGATCTTCAACTACCCGGTTAACATGACCTTTTTTTCAACTTCCGAAAGACTTGAAATCGGCAAAGTTCCTTTTGTTTCGAACAACCCAAAGCCAACACGAAGCGAAGCAATGGAATACTACCGCAGGGTGACTACTACGTTCAATCTCAATATAAAACTTTATGAGAAAGTGCAAACCGTCACAAAGGTTGATGATGAATTTTCTGTTCACACTTCGAAAAATGAATATCTCACGAAAAATATCATCCTTGCCATAGGTTTTTATGATCTGCCGAATAAGATGGACGTGCCTGGTGAGGATCTTCAGAAAGTTTCACATTATTACGACGATCCGCACAAGTATGCTTTTCAAAAAGTACTTGTTGTAGGTGCAAATAATTCATCGGTAGATGCTGCGCTTGAAACTTTCCGTAAGGGCTCGGAGGTGACGATGGTTATACGGAAAGATGAAATCGGGCGGCGTGTTAAATATTGGGTAAAGCCCGACATCGAAAATCGCATTAAGGAAGGTTCGATTAAAGCATTTTTTAATTCCAGCCTGGCAGCTATTCGTGAAAAAGAAGTTGATATAATGACTCCCGAAGGAGCCATTACAATCCCCAATGACTATGTGCTTGCTCTAACAGGGTATCAGCCAAATTTTAGCTTTCTGAAAAAAATCGGACTAACCTTGTCTGACGACGAGAAACTAATACCGGTACATAATGAAACCACCATGGAGACCGCTGTGCCGGGAATATACCTCGCGGGAGTTGTTTGCGGAGGTATGGAGACACATGTTTGGTTTATTGAAAATTCACGTGAACACGCCTATAAGATTGTCGACGCTATTAAAGAAAAAATGCTTAATCAATCAGGTGCAGTACTTCGCTGATCGGCTGATCCGAATTAATCAGAATGCCTGTTATTCCTGCTGCCTCGCCTGCTAAAACGTCACGTTCACGATCGCCGATAAAATAAGATTTAGACGGCTCGGCATCGAATCTTGCAGCCGCTTTTTCAAGCATTAGCGATCCGGGCTTACGACAAAGGCATTTACTGGTATATTCGGGATGATGATTGCAGTAATAAATTTCGGCAAGCTGAATGCCGTTTGCCTCGTAGGCTTCCCGAAGCTTTTTATGCATCGACTGCAAATCATCTTCAGTATACCACTTTTTCGCGAGTCCGCCTTGGTTGGTTATAACTATGAGCAGGTAACCTCGATCCTGAAGTTCTTTCAGCGGTTTAAAGTTATGTTCAAGCACGACAAAATCTTCCACCCGGCAAACGTAATCGCCGAGTTCCTGATTTAATACTCCGTCCCTGTCTAAAAAAACCGCCTTATTTTTTCTCATGGCGGCAAATGTAGGAATTTTGTTTGATGATAAAACGGCCGATACCGACTGCTCACTTAAGCGAATCGCAGTGACCACAGCGCCAACTCCTCGGCCCGAAACCGGTGGTAACGAGTGATTCGCAGCCAATTTTAACGACCAGCAACAACAGCAAAATCACGGCTATTGCCTTTGATCGACTTTATCCGACCAAACAGTTCTTTTGAATCGAATGCGTTGTAGTACTCGATTTGTATTTTTCCTATTGATTTAACTTTACCCTGCGGGTCATGTATATCGAACACATTATAATAACTAATCGGGATATCTCCTATTGATTTCAGCGTCCCCTTCCTTTCGTGAATATCAAAAACGTTGTTGTAAACGATTTGGATACCACCAATTGATTTTATTTTTCCCGGAATGTCGTGAATGTCTGATTGATCATACCATGTAAGAGGCATTCCAAGATTGTCCATATCTTCCACTGCTAAAGGAGTTCTTGTTGTCAGTTGAATATAATCGACGCCGCCATTTCCTGTGAGACCGATATAAAAACGATCATCGATCAGCAATTCAACCGATTGAATACCGTCGTTTCGGTTGGAGATTTTAAATCGGGCATGCGTAATTGTTTGCGCATTAGCTAGTGTAACAATAGCGGAGAAAATAAACGTGATTGTAAAAGCTCTAAGCATATTTAGATTGCAGTAATTGATTAATCGACTAATTGCCTTTATGACCAGAAACCGGTTATCAAAGTTTAAAATTCCTAAAACTAAACTTCCTTACGCAAAACTTCCAGCGGCGGCCTGTTAAGCACTCCCCTGCTATTCAATAATCCGATAAGAACCGTTAAAGCGGTGATGCTCAGAAAGATGAATCCAATAACTGACAAAGCTGGCCGAAAAGGTGTGTCAAAACTGAACCGCGCCAGTGCCCATCCTCCTGCAAGTGCCAGCAAAATCCCTGTAAGCGCTGAAAGTGCGCCAAGAAAAACATATTCAAGGGCGGTAATTGCGAACACTTGCTTCCTGCTTGCGCCAAGCGTTCTGAGCAGAACACTTTCCTGCATTCGCTGGTATTTACTGATCATAACCGAAGCGATCAGAACAACCAATCCGGTAAGGATACTAAAGGCCGCCATAAAGCGGATCACAAAACCAATTTTATCCAGTATCTCATCAAGCACGTTTAGTATCAGCGCCAAGTCGATCACCGACACATTTGGAAATTGTTGTACAATCTTCTGCTGAAAAGCCGCTGACTGCCGGTTATCCTGCACACGAGTAACCAATACATGAAACTGAGGAGCGTCTTCCAACACACCTTTTGGAAATATTACCAGGAAATTTGTCTGCACCCGGTTCCACTCAACAGTTCGCAGGCTTCCGATAACAGTAGGAACCATCAAGCCCTGTACATTGAACATCAGCCTGTCGCCAACATGCCAGTGATTACTTTCAGCGTATTTTTGTTCAACAGATATACGAGCTGTGTCCCGCGGCCCGGCAACAGATCCCATCCATTTTCCGGCACTCAGTTTTTCGGTATCGCCCAGCGTGTCGCGGAAGGTTACGCGAAACTCTCTTCCAAATGGCTTTACTGATAAAGTGGTTTTCTTATCTTTTTTAATATCGGCCGCCGTTTGATCATTTATGCTTTGAAGCCGCATGGTTATAACCGGCACTTCCTGTATTACTGGCAAACCTTCCGAACGGGTTAGTGAAGCGATTGCAGCCTTTTGTGAGCTCTGAATATCGAACAAAATCATGTTCGGCTGATTTTTTCCTGCCGCCATGGTAACCCGCCCGATCAGCATGCTTTGTACAAAGAATAGTAAGCTTATAAAAGCTGTTCCTAAGCCAATGGATACCAACAAAATAGCCGTCTGGTTATTCGGACGATATAAATTTGACAATCCTTGCCGCCAGAGATAACTCCATGAGGTTGGGAAGAACCGGCGAACCATCCACACCAGCAACATCGCGATAGCATAAAGAACAGCAAATGCAATAAACAGTCCGGCGGCAAATGCCAGCGTTTGAATCCATCCATCGAGCTGCAGCGTCGCAAATCCGATAACAAATAAAGCAATCAATAAAAAGACGAGCCACCTCGCCCAGTCTTTCCAACCGCCTTTCTCCTCCCCAAGCAATCGAAGCGTATTTAATGGCGAAATTTTACGCACCGAAAGTAATGGAAGCAACGCGAACAATACCGAAATGAGCATACCCAGCAGAATCCCCTGACCAACCGCCAGCCAGGAAATGGCACTACTAATTTCTACCGGAAGAAAATCCTTTAACACAACCGGCAATATCTGTTGGATAATCGTACCTAAAAGGGCACCTGTAACCGACCCAATGAACCCGATGCCTAAAATCTGGATCAGGTAAATTAAGAATGCCTGGCGGGAACTCACTCCCATGCATCTTAACACCGCAACAGTTGTCAGCTTTTCCCTCATATAAATATGGACCGAACTCGCCACGCCGATACAGCCGAGAAGCAAGGCGATAAATCCAACCAGGGCCAGGAAATCCGTAAGGTCGCTGAACGATTTACCGGTGTTTTCCTTCCGCGTTTGAATCGTATCATAGTTTAACTCCTGCTTCTCAAATTTCGGATCTAATTTTTTCACCATGGCGTTCACATCCACATCCTTCGGGAATTTGTAGTAAACGGTATAATTGATCCTACTACCCTTTTGCAGCAAGCCGGTGGCAGAAACGTATTGCAACGGAATAAATACAGCCGGCGCTACAGTTGATGCAAAGCCGGTTTGCCCGGGAGCTTTGTTCAGAATTCCGGCGATCTGAAATGTTAGATTTCCCACCTGAATCGAATCACCCGGTTGGGCGTTAAATTGTAGCATCAGCGTTTTATCCACCAATGCACTTTTGCCTTTGCGAAACTCCGTGGCAGCGCCCGCAGGTGTTGTTTCCAGCTCACCGTAGTAAGGAAAATCGCCGCTTAAAGCCCTGATCTGAACTAATCGCGTTCCCTGATTTTTCTTAAACAGAATCATCGAAGCAAAACTATTTTCCTCGGAATAACGGGCATCCAGGCCTTTTAACGAATCGATCAAATGCAAAGTTTCCTTGCTGAAGGGCCTGTTGTCTGAAACGGACAAATCAGCGCCGATAAGTGTCGCTGCCTGGTTATCAATATCGCGTTTAAGATTATCACCAAATGAGTAAATAGCCACCAACGCGGCAATTCCAACAATAATGGAAGATATGAATAGAAATAGTCGTGATCTGTTTTTGCGGCTGTCCCGCCAGGCCATTTTCAGCAACCAGTTAAATTGCAGCGGTTGTTTTTGCGTATAATCGTTCATAACACAGGTTCAGTTTAAAGCTGTGTATGGATTGATTTACTCGCGGCTTCATCAGAAATAATCTTTCCGCCTTTGAGTCGTATCACCCGCTGTGTTTTTGCCGCCAGTTCAAGATCATGAGTAACCAGCACTAAGGTAGTTCCGGCATCGCGATTCAGCTCAAAAAGTAATTTTTCCACTTTCGCCCCGGTTTCAGCATCCAGATTTCCGGTTGGCTCGTCGGCAAATAAAATTCTCGGCGAATTGGAAAAAGCCCGGGCCAGGGAGATACGCTGCTGCTCGCCTCCAGACAATTGTGTCGGGTAATGATGCCCGCGATCCGCAAGTCCTACTTTATCAAGTAACTCAAGCGAACGCTGCTTCACATTTTTTTCGCCGTGAAGCTCCAGCGGAACCATCACATTTTCCAAAGCGGTTAATGTTGGTAGTAATTGAAAATTTTGAAATATAAAACCTACATAGCGATTTCTGACGGTTGCACGCTGATCTTCGGAAAGCGTATTGAGAACAATGCTATTCAAAGCAACTTCTCCTGCACTCGCCCGGTCAAGCCCGGCACAAAGGCCCAGCAAGGTTGTTTTTCCGCTGCCTGAAGGTCCGACGATAGCCGCTGTTGAGCCTTCTTCGATATCGAAATTGATGTCATCCAGCACGGTAAGGGATCTTCCGGCGCTTTGATATGTTTTACTTAGGTTGCTGACTTTTAATATAGATGCCAATTGCGTTTGTGTTATTTGCTAATATTTCTGTAAGATCATCGAAAATACCTGATTAGAAAACTTAATTTGTCACCGGCTTGTTTTAATCACTTATTTCTAAGACGAATGACCAGACTAAAGATTTTAATGATAACTCTTTTTGCAGGAATATTTTTCGCCTGTAATCAGTCATCAAATACTACCGACAGCGAAAAACCAAAATCCGGCGAAAGCAGGAATGCGGTAAAAACACCTAAAAAAAATATCCTTTTTTTTGGCAACAGCTTAACAGCCGGATATGGCCTCGATGATCCGGCAAATGCTTTTCCGGGTTTGATACAGCACACCGTGGATTCACTTAACCTGCCTTATAATTGCGTAAATGCCGGACTGAGCGGCGAAACAACAGCCGGAGGAAACAGCCGTATCGACTGGCTTTTAAAGCAGCCGGTTGATGTTTTCGTGCTGGAACTGGGCGCTAACGACGGATTGCGCGGCCTGGACGTACAGGACACTTACAAAAATCTTCAGTCGATTATTTCGAAAGTGAAATCAAAATATCCCTCCTGTAAAATCGTACTTACCGGCATGATGGTTCCTCCTAATATGGGCGAGAACTATGCGAGCGATTTTGCGGCTGTTTACCCCCGCCTGGCGAAAGAAAACAACATTGCGTTGGTTCCCTTTTTGCTACAGGATGTTGCTGGTGTTCGCAAGCTAAACCAGGGTGATGGCATACATCCTACAGAAGAAGGACAGAAAATTGTTACAGAGAACGTCTGGAAAGTACTAAAGGACCAGCTCTGATTCAGTAATATTTATTGAACAAGATTGTTATTTTACCGGATCTCCGGACGGTGGACTAAACTTTTGACGGAGATAATCTTCCAAAGTCGAAGATTCCGTTGATTTTAACTTATTGATAGCCGCCATTACGTCCTCGCGCGTGACCTTAAACTTATCCATGAAATAATGATAATCGATATCATGCGCGCTACCATCTAAATGTTCTTTCAAGTTGTTTTCAACCATAACTTTATTGCTAGTTTATTTTCAGCCCACTTTTTTGGCTGCGGTTTTCGAAGTTTATTTGGGCTCTGGTCTCTTAGCTTCGGAATTGTCTTCCGACTGGTCTTTTTCACCCGAAATATATGATTCTGCTGAGCTGTCGATTAAAATACCATCGGCGCCGATTTTTTTGTCATCTATATCGTTGTTTGCAGCAAGGTTTTTCGCACTTATGTTTTTACCCTGTTCGTTGCCGTCGCCCCGATTTTGCATGTTGTCTTTCATAACAGAAATCTTTTATTAGAAAATAGAAATCTGTTTAAAAGGTTTTAATCAAATCTTAATTCTTAAGTATAGCGACCTGAGTTAATATGCAGATGCATCGGGCATTACATCAGCTGCAGCAAATGCCCGCTGATAGCTTTTTTTGTAAGCAGCCGCTTCTGTTAATTTCTTTTGAGCAGACAGGCATTGGAACATGCCTAATAACGACCAGCCATTTCCAGGGTTTGTTGTCAAATCTTCCTGATAAACTTTAGCAGCTTCCGACGCACGATTCAATCTTAGCAACGCTAATCCTAAGTATTGTCGCGAAGGGATCAACCAATCCTGAGGTTCACGATAAATCAGGTTATCTTCTTCATCAACGGCTTTCTTTAATGCAGTTAATGCTTCTTCATATCGTTTCTCAGCAAATAAAATTTCACCACTCAATAATTCTGACGCTATGATACCACATTGCTTCGGCGCATTAAAAGGCATCAGCCGGATTGCCAGCTGACTATTGGCCAAATGCTTTTTAATGTTAGTAAGCCGCCGTTTAGCCTCGGGTATATTGCCACTTCGGACGCACGCCATTCCTTTTGCAAAATCGTTAAGCAAAGAGGCATATTTCCACTTTGTATCGGGTTCGTTGGCCTTTAATATCTCTTGCCATTTGCCCAGCCTTACCCGGGCGACAACCGGTATCATATAAACAAATTGCGCGTAGGTATTTTTTTCAAATCCTGGTTGCTGAGCAATCAGCCTTTCGCGGGTGCGCTGATAAACAGGCAATCCCTTTCGGTACATACCAGCGTTCATCGCGCAGTACGATTGCACAGCATAAATATGAACGACATTATCTCGTCCTAGTTGTAAAGATGGCACAAGGGAATCGATCCGGTTATTTACATCGTTGGCTTCTTCGTTTACAACAACACCCCTGGAAAAAAAACCGTTGCGCTGGTAAGAATGCGTTGCCATATGCACCATGTGGCCAACGCCGGGCATAGTATTTCTTAACTTTTCTGCATCAGGCAGTGCAATCTCCGGATGGCGCGATGCTTCTGTTAAATGAATAAAATAATGAAGCGCCGCAGGATGAGTGGAATCGGATTTTAAAATCTCTTGCGATAACTGCACAAGCTCCGGTGTCCAGGCTTTAGGAGTTCCGTTATTATACCAAAAATCCCATTTATGCTGCAGCATCACTGCGTCAATGTACAGAGCTTTTACGTCGTTGTCATTCGGATGCTTTTTAACGAGCAAGCGCATTGAAGCTGCATAATCGCTGTCAAGTTTAACCCTATCTGCATTTGTCGTATCCGAAGAATACCGTCGTTGCATGGCGTAAATCAAATCTTTTTCCTTTTCGCTTACACCCGCGATATTTTGTGCCATCACCTGCAAAACTTGCGGCACTTGCTTATCCATTTTATAGGTGTAGTTATTATAATATGGCCCCATTGCCAGCGCCTGACCCCAATACGCCATAGCGCAATCCTTGTCAAACCGGGCAGCTTCCTTAAACGAAGCCTGCGCCTCGCGAAAATGATAGCTGTAATAGAAATTAATGCCCTGATCAAAATACACCTGGGCACTGTCTGCAGTGGTAGAAATGCTGTAACTGTGATTTCCCAAGCCCGGAAGCACCGGTATATATTTCCCGTTCCGATCCTTTGTTATGCCTTCCGGGAGATTTCCGCAAATGGCGACACTCCTGTCAAAAGTTGCTAAAACCGGGGCCTGTCTGTAAAAATTATTTTCGCCGGAGACTAACAGGACACAAGTCATAAAAACCGGCATTAAAACCGTATGCTTCATGAAGCGAATTTTATATCAAGATAGGCATTTAATCTAGCTTACAACAATATGCAAAAACGATGCATAACAAAAAAGCCGCCTCAAAAGAAGCGGCTTTTTTGTTAACCGGTATTAAAATGCTTTATTCCATTACAAGCTCAGCCAACGCTTCTTTAGAGAAACCTTTCAGTTCACCGGTACGTTGTTCTTTGATCTTTTTAACCCAATTTGGATCAGAGAGTAACGGACGGCCGACAGCTACCAGGTCGAAATCCCCGCGGTCAAAACGACGAAGCAATTCATCCAATGAACTTGGCTGGGAACTTTCACCGGCGAAAGCGGCAAGGAATTCTCCTGTTAAACCAACTGAACCTACCGTGATTGTAGCTTTTCCGCTTACCTTTTTAACCCAACCGGCGAAATTAAGATCCGAATCGTCAAACTCAGCTTCCCAAAAGCGACGCTGCGAACAATGAAAAATGTCTGCTCCTGCATCAGCCAGCGGACTGATCCAGGCTTCAAGTTCCTGTGGCGTTGCAGCCAGTTTATTGGTATAATTGGCGGGCTTGAATTGTGATAATCGTATGATCAATGCAAAATCCTCTCCTACCTGTTTACGAACTTCTTTGATCACTTCTACTCCGAAGCGTGTCCGTTCGGCTAATGTTTTGCCTCCCCAGATATCCGTTCTTTTATTCGTTTCGTTCCAGAAAAACTGGTCGATCAGGTAGCCATGTGCTCCGTGGATTTCTACGGTATCAAACCCTAATCGCTTGGCATCCGCGGCAGCACGACCGAAAGCTGCAATCGTATCGGCGATGTCAGAATCAGTCATAGTATTTCCATTAACAAATCCCGGGCGATTTAAACCTGAAGGGCCTTCAAACGGGACGGGCGGAATCCATCCGGAATGATGGTTGTCCATGATACCCATGTGCCAGATTTGAGGTGCCATTTTCCCCCCAGCCTGATGAACATTTTTGATAACGTCTTCCCAGCCAGTCAAAGCATCCGCACCATAAAAGTGAGGAATGTTTGCATCATTAGATGAGGACGGCCTGTCAATCACCGTTCCTTCCGATAAAATTAATCCCACTCCCCCCTCGGCACGCTTACGGTAATAAGCTGCGACATCATCAGTTGGAACGCCATTTGGCGAAAACGAACGCGTCATCGGAGCCATCACAATACGATTTTTGATACTTAACGATTTCAGGTTAAAAGGCCTGAACAAGCTGTCTGTATTCATGTTTAAAAATTTAAATGTCTTTTTTAATTAACTGGATCAAGCTGTTAAATGCTTCTTCATTTCGCTGGTAGTAAGTCCACTGCCCGACACGGGTAGCCTTTACCATCCCGGCCCGCTGCAATAGCGACAAGTATTCGGAAACCGTTGATTGAGTCAATCCGGCTTTTTTCTGTATCTGGCCAACGCATACACCATTGTCATAACCATACTCCGCCTGTTCCGGGAAATTATTCTCCGGATCTTTGAGCCATTGCAAAATTTGCAAGCGGGTTTTATTGGAAAGCGCTTTAAATAGTTCCACCTGATCCATAAGACAAAGATATATCGGATTTTTCCGATATCCCTATATCCTTAACGGAGATGACAATCAGATTAGCGAAAGCTGAAAGTGCAATGACAAAGCACAAAATACCATCCAGTTATTCTTTAGTAAGCCGTTCAACACCTACTAAAAAATTCTTAGCTTAGAATACTTATTCAAATTGACTATGAGCGAAATAAAAAAAGAAGACATCAGCCAGGATGTATTCGACCTGTATGACGATTATGCGCATAACCGTGTTAATCGCCGGGATTTTGTACAAAAACTATCCCTATATGCGGTTGGCGGCCTTACAGTGCCTTCGCTGATGAGTTTTCTCATGCCGGATTACAAGGGTGCGATCCAGGTTTCACACGATGATCCCCGCTTAAAATCTGAATACATCAGCTATCAATCTCCGAAAGGCGGCGGAACAATCAAAGCACTGTTATCAGCACCCGTAAATGCAAACAAGAAACTTGGCGGGATCATCGTTGTTCACGAAAACCGGGGCTTAAATCCGCATATTGAAGATGTAGCGAGAAGAGCAGCGTTGGCGGGATTTATTTCTATTGCTCCTGATGCGCTGAGCCCTTTAGGCGGTTATCCGGGCAACGATGATGAGGGCCGCGCCCTGCAAAGTAAGCGTGACAGAAATGATATGCTGGAAGACTTCATCGCTTCTTATGATTATTTGAAAAACCATAAAGACTGCAATGGCAAAATTGGCGTTGTAGGTTTCTGCTTTGGCGGGTGGATTGCCAATATGATGGCTGTCCGGATTCCCGGGCTGTCGGCGTCGGTTCCATTTTATGGTGGCCAGCCGCCGGTTGAAGACGTTTCAAAGATAAAAGCTCCTCTTT
The DNA here is from genome assembly GCF_009834875.1 of Hufsiella arboris. Lineage (GTDB taxonomy): Bacteria > Bacteroidota > Bacteroidia > Sphingobacteriales > Sphingobacteriaceae > Hufsiella_A > Hufsiella_A arboris. The sequence continues at coordinate 87,910 of NZ_WVHT01000004.1, forward strand.
TACTGCATTATGCATCGCTCGACACTCACGTTAATGAGGGCTGGCCGGCTTATGAAAAAGCTTTAAAAGATAATAACAAGGAATATACCGCCTATTTTTATGAAAACGCAAATCATGGCTTCCACAATGATACGACCCCGCGCTATGATAAAGCAGCGGCAGAACTCGCATGGAATCGGACGATTGAGTTTTTCAATAAAAAGTTGAGTTAATCTTTAACCGACAGTCTCTGCTACCTGTTGAGCCCGTCAACCTTCTTGTAGTATTCATCCTGGATTTCCAAAGTTTTTGTATCCGCTTTGATAGCCTTTAATGCTTTTGAAAAGGATTCTACTTCATGATCGACGATCAGCTGGCCTAATTCTTTAGTCGCTTTAGCACCTTCGCCGGCATAATGATTGGGATAGCCCGAATACCACCATATGGGCGTATAAACATCAGGCGGCAAGGTAGCGCGTTTTTGATTTTCCCCAGATTCGGAGGCTGCGCGATCCATTTTCATCAATTCCGGGTGAAGATATAAAAGCACAGAAGTTTCGGTTTCCCCTGCATGAAGATCGCCCTGGGCAGCAGATTTTCTCATGGAAGCCAATTTCTCACCAAAAGCCGGATCTCCCTGCGGAGTGTAGAAGAACACTGCATAGCTTTTCCGTTTGTATAGCTGCGATTGCATAAAGAACCGCATGAATTCGGGGTTTCCGCCGTGTCCGTTAAGTATAACAATTTTGGTAAAGCCATTTCTCGCTATCTCATCACAGGTAGCCTCAATGAGTTTTAAAATCAAATCACTTGGTAAGGCAAAAGTTCCCGGCTGCTGCCTGGCTTCATTAATCTGGCCGTAAAAATAATCAGGAAAGGTGACGGCGTATTCATTTTTTACGACGCGGGCCGCAATATCTCTTACGTGAATAAGATCGGTTCCCAGCGGTGAATGAGGGCCGTGCTTTTCCAAAATCCCGATAGGCAGTATACAGGTTTTGGAAGATTTATCGAGGGCGGCCTTCCAGTCTGTGGTGGTTAATTCATCCCAACGACTTGGAAGTTGCTGTGACATAGCTGCCGAAGTTAACAGTAAGAAAATGCAAAGAAATTTGGTTTTCATAATTGGTTATTGTTAATCCATTTCAAGATAGTGAATGATTTCAGAAACACATCGCCCCAAATAGACTTTCCTAAATAATAACGCCTTTCCGCTTATTCGATGATGCAGAAAGGCGTTCAACAGCACGTTACGATTTGAAATTAATTGACGTGAATTGCTTTCATCATCACCATGTCCTCCTTGGTAAGGTCAACGATGGCATAAGAGTCAACGCTCCCTATCTTCATTTCATCCAGAATATCAACCAAATTTTTATAGCTGGAATGATCGCTTGCCTTAATAAGCACAATCAACTGTTTGTCTTTATATTGATTTTTTATAGCTGCGGATTGTTCTGTCAATGCTTTCCGGATACCACCTTTACTAAAGTTTGTCCTGAAGGGGCCAAGCAGTGGCTTTTTTGAAGTGCCTTTATACCACATCAACCTATCATTCGCTCCAAGACAAATAGTTATGCTCCGATCTTCGGAAACACCTGTTTGGTTAGTTTCTTTAACCGGCATAACGACGTCCATCGCTTTTAACTTTGCCAGCGTAGTCGTCAGCATAAAAAACGTAATTAACAAGAAGCATAAATCAACCATTGCTGTAAGATCTATGCGTGGCGCAATTCGCAAGCGTTTCACTCTCCCAGAGTTAGAACGTAAGGTTTGGGTTAATTCGGCCATAATCGTTTTTTATTAAATGATGAGCGGATAGATTAAATTCCATAATACGATCCACGAGTGTTGCACGTCAAAAAAAAAAAGCGCCTGGCTTTAGTTCAGCAACACCTCAATCACCGGTAAAAATTTCGAATCCCTTTTCACCGGAAATTTTCCGGCATTTACCGAAAGTCTTTCCACTCTTGCCAGTTCTCTATTTACGACGGCCTGCTTTTGAGATAATTTTGAGTCAACAAACAAGGAAAAAAATTAAAAAAACGAATCATGAAAACTTTAAAAAATATCGCAGCAGGTTTATTAATCATCGCATCAACCGGCGCTTTCGCTAACGAAAAGGCTCCTTCAAAAACTGTTGCTTCTTTAAAAAACGTTTCAGCAGCACCTTTTACATTAGGTAGCCCTGATGAATCTGCACCAGAGAACCTGAAGGCCATGACAGTTAAAGTTGCGCCAATGATTTACGGAAACCAGTCAGAAACTGTTCCTTCAGAATTGATTGATCTGAAACGTGTACCCGTTGCGCCAATGGTTTATGGATGTGCTGAAGAATCCGCTCCTGAAAACTTGAAAGCGATGACCGTGAAAGTTGCTCCAATGGTTTATGGCGATCCTTCAGCAGCTGCACCTGTAATTGAGTAATCCGGGGGATAACTAACTATCCGCCGGATTATTTAAGCCGCCAACAGATTCGAAGTAATTTTAATCGACTTATACGATCATCTACTATAACCCTACCTAATCAAATGCAACGTTTCAATCAAACCGGACAACGAATCCAAATCTTCATTTTCAACAAGTTATTGCATCGTATACCGTTCCTTTGTGTCCGGCTCGTACAATTATTTTGAGCCTCGTACAGTCTTAAAATAATTTAAGATTAGCGGAATTGATAGCCACTTAAAAATGATTCAACCATTCAACGAAAGCCACCCGCTTTCCGGGCATTCGAAAAGTTTTTTATATCCCCCAATTACCATTTCTATATTAAAACTTGCTTGAAGTACTTATAAACAATAAGTAACATCATTACCAGTCAAAAAAACGGCATACCATCTCTGATATGCCGCAGCTATTGTGATAAGGATTATTAGCAATGACTAGTATAGCACTTCCGGTTGGCAAATGCTTTAATAAGAAAATCTGGTAAAGTCAATTCAATCCCAGGCAGATAACAACGTATCCTTCGCATGCATGTTCCTGGCGTGCTGAAAATGATTTTTCCTGTCAGACTGAAGTTTTGGTGTGATTGATTTTGCAGTACCGGGTTTTCTGACGGGCTTATCTAAATAGCCAAAGCTAAATAAAATGATACCGCAAACAACAACCAGGCAAAGCCGCTTAATTCCGTAAATTTTACCCATACAATATCTTGGCCCAGAACTTCCCAAGAGGTATGTTTTTCATAGATAGATGTGGGTAACAGTTTTGTTTTTCAGATGTGCTGCAAATATGCTATCGCCGATTTAAAAACACACGATTCAAAACACCCTTTTTACCCCGGGTAAACCACCCTTTTTTATACAGGTGATTTTATACAGAATGTCAGACGTCCCACCGCAGCTGCAGCCTTTCTCTTTGCTTTCAACTGGTAGCATAATAATAACACGATTGAATCCGTCTGCTCTCCACAACTGCCCGAAAGCAGGGCAACCTGTCCGAAATCGGACAAATACAGACATCGGAAATAACATAAAACACTAACAACCAATAAATTAACATTGGTATATCACTTGCAAAGCAATTGACAAGAAATGATATATGGATACTGAAATACCAGCTCAATACCTGTTACAAAAACGAAGAAGAACTATACTGATCATTGTTTTAAGTATAGGCGTACTCATCGCTGCGGTCTGGGGACTGAGAGCATTCTTTAAACCAACCCTTAACCGCAGTGACATTACGCTGGCAAAGGTTGAAACGGGTAATGTTGAAAACACGCTGAATGCTACCGGTGAAGTATTGCCGGAGTTTGAAGAAGTGATCACCAGCCCTATTAACGCCTCTATCAAAAGCGCGCTGATTGATGCTGGTACAACTGTTAAAGCCAATCAGCCTATTATTATTCTGGACAAATCATCCTCTGAAAACGAATTTACCAATCTGAAATTTCAGCTGGAATCAAAAAAAAGTGAGATTAAAAAGCTAAAGCTTGACCTGGATAAAAGCTTTTTTGATATACAATCCAATAACGCCATCAAACAGCTTCGCATTGAAAATCTGAAGGATGCCGTAGAAAATGCAACACGGCTATTCAAAGCCGGCGGCGGCACGCGGGAAGGTATTGAACAGGCGGAACTGAATCTGAAAGTTGCTCAATTGGAGAAAAAGCAACTGGAAAATGAGATCAGGAGCAAACAGCAAACGATGCGTGTGGAAGCTAGAGAAGCTGAAATTGCCGCGGCTATTCAACAAAACGATTTAAACGAACTGAGCCGCAAACTACAGCTTGCCAACGTAACCGCTTCACGTAAGGGCGTGATCACCTATGTTAACAAGAATATCGGAACAACGGTAAGAGAAGGTGACATCCTGGCCCGCATTGCCGACCTGAACAGTTTCAAAGTGGCCGGCAATATATCAGACACTTACCTCGACCAGCTGCGTAACAATATGCCCGTCATCGTCCGCTTTAATGATACAGAGCTAAAGGGCCGGATCGTGAATCTGAATCCATCCGTGCAAAACAGCCTGGTAAGTTTTGAGGTACAGCTGGAAGAACGGAATAATAAACAGCTGCGCCCTAATATGAAAGTTGATGTGTTCCCGGTAACCGATGCCCACAGTCATGTGATGCGTATCGCAAACGGGCCGGCTTTTAAAGGTGTCGGCGCGCAGGATGTATTTGTTCTGAATGGTGATAAGGTTGAACGGCGTATAGTACATCTCGGCCTTAGCAATTTCGATTATGTAGAGATAAAGGATGGATTGAAGCCCGGCGATATCGTTGTAAGCTCAGACATGAGTGAGTATAAAAATTCGAAGGTGCTAAGCATTAAAAATCAATAGGAACACATGAAACAGCTGCTCATCCTTTTGTTTTTTATATCTGGCATACAGGCCTTTTGCATGGCGGCGCCACCCGATACGTTGCGATTAACGCTGACCGAGGTTGTTGACCTGGCCCGTAAAAATTCCATCGCGGCAAAACAGGCGATCGCCGTAAAGGAAAACAAGTACTGGCAATGGCGTACCTTTAAAAGCAACTATCAGCCACAGCTATCATTAAGCGGAATGCTGCCTGGGTACAGCAAAACTTACCAGCAGGTTCTTCAGCCTAACGGAACCATTCTGTTTCAGCCGGTGCACAACGATAATTCCAGCTTGCAGCTGGATTTCAGCCAGACCATCACAGCCACCGGAGGAACGGTTTATGGCACAACAAACCTTCAGCGCTTTGATGATTTCGACCGTAATAACGTGCTCTACAACGGTGTTCCTTACGCCATCGGGATCAGCCAGCCACTATTCCAGTACAACAGTTTAAAGTGGGATAAGAAGATAGAGCCTTTGAAGTATGACGAAAGCAAACAAGCTTTTATAGAATCGCAGGAGCAGATTGCCGTTACTGTGGAGGGTTATTTTTTTGACCTGTTACTGGCGCAGGTTAACCTGCATGTAGCCGAGATCAACCTTAGAAATACACAGCAGATCATGAAGGTGGCCAATCTTAAATTCGAGCTGGGCAAAATTTCGAAAAATGAAATTCTGCAACTGCAGCTCGAGCTGTTAAATGCAAAAAAAGACGTCGGTACGGCTAGCCGTAATATTCAGATCGCTACACTGACGCTGCGCAGCTATATGGGTATCGACAGCGAGGCGGAGCTGGCGTTGGTGGTTCCGGAAGAGATCAGTCGGATGGAAGTAAGTGCCGACAGGGTGCTGACCGAAGCTTTCGAAAACCGGTCGGAAGCGATTGCATTTGTGCGGAGAGTTGCCGAGGCAAAAAGGGACGTCGCCCTGGCGAAAGGGCAAACCGGCTTAACGGCCAGTTTAACAGCGAACTTAGGATTTTCCAACAGCGCCGCTACGGTGCCGGGCGTATACCATAATCCACAGGATCAACAGTTGCTGCAATTACAGTTTTCCATACCTGTTCTCGATTGGGGACGAAGTAAATCCAAAATTAAAACGGCGCTGACCAATGAGCAATTTACAGCTTATGCAGTGGAACAGGATAAGCAAACTTTTCGCCAGCAAATCGTAACACAGGTTACCCTGTTTAACATGCTCAAGGAACAGATCGTTTCCAATGCCCAGGCCGACAGCATCGCTGGCGAGAAGTACAAGATAGCACGGGAACGATATGTGCTGGGCGATTTAAGCATCACTGATCTCGGGATAGCTTTCAGGGAAAACGACCAGGCTAAACGCGATTTTATTAACGCCTTGCGGGACTTTTGGGGAGCCTACTACCAGCTGCGTTATCTCTCGCTTTATGATTTTGAAAAGAAGCAAAAAATAACTTATTAAAATAGTATAATCAACCATCATGATCAGATTACAAAACATTGCAAAGGTTTACCGCACCACGAACATCGAAACGCTGGCGCTCAACAACATCAGCATGGATATTGCCAAAGGCGAGTTCCTTTCAGTTATGGGTCCATCCGGTTGCGGAAAAAGTACGCTGCTGAATATTATGGGATTGCTCGATGACCCTTCTAAAGGCAGCATTCAAATAGCAAACCAGGAAACCGGCAGCCTGAACGACAAGCAGCTTGCAAAGTTCCGCAATCAAAAACTGGGCTTTATTTTTCAAAGCTATCATTTGATCAATGACCTGCAGGTGCTTGACAATGTCGAATTGCCTTTATTATACCGAGATACAACAGCCAGGGAAAGAAAAAAGCTCGCGTCCGAAGCATTGGAAAAAGTTGGGTTAAGCAACCGGATGAAGCACTTCCCTACCCAGCTATCCGGCGGGCAGCGGCAGCGGGTAGCTATCGCAAGAGCCATTGTAGGCCGGCCGGAAATTATACTGGCCGATGAGCCTACCGGTAACCTGGACAGCGCCATGGGAAATGAGATTATGGATATCCTGATCAACTTAAATCAAAAAGAGGGAACCACCATTGTGATGGTTACCCACGACGAAAATATGGCCAGGAAAACACATCGGCTGGTGCGTTTATTTGATGGTTCGCAAGTATCATAATCACCGCTCTAACATTAAAGCCATGTTAAAAAACTACTTCAAAATTGCCATAGCGGTGTTAAAACGCCGTAAGTTTTTCACCTTTATCAGTTTGTTCGGTATCAGTTTTACACTGAGCATATTAATGGTAGCCACCGCGTTCATTGATAAAGTGGTTAACGACGATTATCCGGACAAAAAGCGTGACCGCTCACTATATGTCGCTCATATCGAATTAAAAGGCAAAGAATCAATGAATGCTGCAGCCCCTTCATACTATTTCCTTCAGCATTATGTCGGAAGCCTTAAAACGCCTGTTAAATTCGCCATATCATCTAATTTCAACAGCACGAATACGTATGTAAATAACCGGAAGATCGTTATTAATTATAAATATACCAACGCCGATTACTGGGACATACTGGAATATAAATTTTCGGAGGGCAAGGCGATCACTAAGCAGCAGATTGCTAATGCGGAGCGTGTTACCGTCATTTCTGAAGATATGAAAAAGGAATACTTCGGCGATGATTCCGGTCCTGTTGTAGGTAAGTACCTGGAAGCCGACAACATTAAATACCGGATATGTGGCGTAGTAAAAAATATACCCATTACAGCCTACTTGTTTTACGCTGATATATACCTGCCCTATACTGTATCTAAAATAGATTTCAAAAGCGACAAAGGTTATATGGGGGAATTCACTGGAATTTTGCTAGCAGCTGATAAAAGTGATGTTCCGAAAATGAAAAAAGAATTTGATTTAATGATACCCAAACTCCCAATTCCCGATAAGCAATTCGATAAAATATACAGTCATGCCGACCCTTACGTTGAGGGGTATGTTCGAACCGGCAATGAAACTAAATCAGGCATGCTGTATGCTATAACAGCCCTGTCTGTATTTGCTTTGCTGGTCATGCTATTGCCTACATTAAACCTGGTTAATATCAACGTTACCCGGATTATGGAACGTTCTTCGGAAATTGGAGTTCGCAAAGCATTTGGCGCTTCCTCGCAAACGTTGGTTTACCAGTTCATTGTAGAAAACCTGATTTTGACTTTCCTGGGTGGCTTAATAGGTATTGTGCTGTCTGTTGTAGCCCTGTATTTTATTAACAATGCGCGACTAATTGCCAACCTGGAATTGAGTTTAAACTTCACCGTTTTATTTTATGCACTGGGAATATGTATTGTATTCGGGTTGCTTTCGGGCGTGTACCCGGCCTGGCGCATGTCCAAACTGAATGTGGTAACTGCCCTGAAAGCGTAAAAAATAAATCCTTAAAATCACGATATTATGTTCAAGCATTTATTTAAACTCATCTGGAACAAGAAGAAACAAAATTCTTTATTGATCGCCGAAATCCTGCTTTCCTTTATGGTGATGTTCGCCGTGTTTACTTTTGGGGTGAATTCTTACCGCAACTACGTAACACCGATGGGGATCGATTACGAACATGTATGGGTTATTAATTATAACAACTCATTAAAAACGACGAGTTCCGATTCACTGGCCCTGTTCTATGAGAGCCTGTTAAGGAATATAAAGAGTATGCCCAAAGTAATTGATGCGGGTTATTCAAGCAACAATGTACCTTTCTCCTCTTCACATTCAAGCAGCGGTATTAAATATGATGGTGAAGAATTTGACCGTGTAAATCAATTCACCGTCGATGATAATTACACCAATACTTTAGGTGCCAAAATGATTGAAGGCAGATGGTACAATAAGGAAGATAAGGCGGGCAAGCAAAGACTTACCGTAATCAATAATTCATTAAAAGAAAAGCTGTTTGGCAATACCACCGCGCTTGGAAAATATCTAACCTATGGTGATGACAAAGCAAAGATCAAAATCATTGGCGTTGTAAACGATATCAAATTTGACGGTGACTACCAGGTTGCGGGGCCTTCAATGTATGGCCGGGCCGATACCTCTGCCTATCACTGGCTGTCGCGGATACTGGTTAAGGTAAGCCCGGATGCAGATGCCGCCTTTGAAGGGCGGTTATATAAAATGATGGCCAATACCTTAAAAAATTCGAACATAGAGATAGAGCACCTGGACAACAAATTAACAGCTTACAACAAATTCACTCTTGTACCGCTCATCATTCTCTCCATAGTTGCCGCGTTCCTGATCATCAATGTAGCGCTGGGAATATTCGGCGTGCTATGGTACAACATTAATAAGAGACGGGGCGAAATCGGCCTGCGGAGGGCGATCGGTGCAAGCGGCAGTTCGGTATCATCCCAGTTAGTCACCGAAGCGCTAATACTTACTACATTATCGATCATTGCCGGGACATTTTTTGCCGTTCAGTTTCCGTTGCTCAATGTGTTTGATCTCCCTGCAGGCGTTTATTTAACGGCCATCGGTCTTGCGATCGGTTTTATTTACCTGGTTGTTATTGCATGCTCTTTATACCCGGGCAATCAAGCCGCAGCGATTTACCCGGCTGTTGCTCTACATGAAGAATAATTACGACCTTAAGGCCCTGTTATGATACTGATCATTGATGATGATATCGCCGTTCGTACCTCCCTGTATTTATTGCTAAAAAGCGAGAAGTATGAGGTTACTGGCTCTTCGACACCTGCAGATGCTTTATCGATTATTAAAAAAGAAAAACTGCAGCTCATTATCCTGGATCTTAACTTCTCGCTAGATACTTCCGGCGATGAAGGCCTGCAGCTTCTCGGCCAGATTAAACAGCTGAATCCCGCTGTGCCGGTAATCCTGATAACCGGATGGGGAAGCATCGAACTCGCTGTAAAGGGTATGAAAATGGGTGCGAATGACTTTATAAACAAGCCCTGGGACAACCAGTATTTTCTGCAATCCGTCAAAACATTTTTAGATCTCGAGAAACAGACTACACAGCGGCTTACACGTAAACAATTAGACAGTCAGTATAACTTTCAGCAGATCGTTGGCCAGGACCCCAAATTACTGGATATCCTGGAAACCATCGGCCGCGTGGCCGGAACAGATGCTTCTGTGCTCATCATGGGTGAAAGCGGAACGGGTAAAGAACTGATTGCAGAAGCCATTCACCAAAACAGCAGCCGCAGGAACAAGCCTTTTGTAAAAGTGAATCTTGGCGGCATCTCCACTTCCTTATTCGAAAGTGAGATGTTCGGCCATATTCGCGGAGCTTTTACCGACGCGCGTTTTGACCGGATGGGAAGATTTGAAATGGCAAATAAAGGGACCATCTTTTTAGATGAGATCGGCGACCTGGATGCCGGAAGCCAAGTAAAACTGTTAAGGGTTCTACAGGACCGCACTTACGAAGTACTCGGCAGCAGCCGGACAAAAACAGTCGACCTGCGTGTGGTATGTGCTACCAATAAAAACCTGAATGATATGGTTACGCTTAAAAGTTTCAGGGAAGACCTGCTGTATCGGATTAATCTCATTACTATTTATTTGCCAGCATTACGTGAACGGCCCGGAGACATTCCTTTGCTGGTTAATTACTTTATCAGCAATTTAAAAGAGATTTATAACCGTCCTGAGTTATCCGTTAGCCATGCGGCTTTGAAATGGCTGCAGCAATTACCCCTGCCGGGCAATATCCGCCAACTGAAAAACCTGGTAGAGCGAACTGTACTGGTAAGTAAAAAAGACAAGTTTGAAATTGAAGATATAAGGGCTCAGCTCGACGCGACGCCGGCAAAAAAAGATAACAAGCAATTACCCGGCGTCGGTTCCTATACATTAGACGAGCTTGAAGCAGACATGATCAGGAAGGCGATGGATTATCACAAAAACCGGGTGGCGAAAGCTGCGCAGTCATTAGGTATTACGCGCAGTTCCCTGTATCGCAGGCTGGACAAATACCAAATACCTTACGATGAAACTGAGGACTAAATACCTCCTTTTCGTATTTATTCTGCACCTGGTTGCCCTTGTGCTCTCTTACTTTATTTTTGAGGAAAACAAGATCCTATTCCTGGTAGCGGAGGCTTTCATCGTCATTTCGGTCGTGATCTCCTGGAGCTTATACAGGCAGTTGATACAGCCGCTTAAGTCGTTAATGACCGGTGTTGAAGCCATCCGTGACCGTGATTTTAACATCAAGTTTTCGCCGACAGGAAAATACGAAGTTGATCAGTTGATCGAAGTGTATAACCAGATGATCGATCAGCTGCGTATTGAACGGACACTGCAGGAACAACAACATTTTTTCCTGGAGAAGCTAATTCAAACATCACCTACCGGAATCGTTATCCTGGACTATGACGATGTGGTTCAGCAAGTAAATCCAAGAGCTTTGGAAATCCTGGAAATTGACGAAAAGCAATTGATCAATTACCCGGTTAATTATCATCAAAATGAATTATTGACCCAAATAGTAACGTTAAAATCCGGTGATTCCCGCACTGTTAAGTATAAAGGCGCCCTGGTATATAAGTTACAAAAGTCGCATTTTATCGACAGGGGCTTTTCACGTCATTTTATATTAATTGAAGACCTTACGGCCGAGATTCTTTCTGCTGAAAAGAATACATATGGAAAAGTGATTCGTATGATGGCACATGAGGTTAACAATACCATCGGCCCGGTTAATTCTATCATTCAATCAGCAATCGCTACCAACTCCATATGGAATGAAAATAATGAATTGCTGAAAGGAGCGCTCCACGTGGCTTTGGATCGGAATCAAAACCTCAACCTGTTCATCCGCAACTTTGCCGACCTTGTTAAATTGCCGAAACCCAATAAAAGACATCTTGAACTGCAGTCGTTAATCAAAACCGTGGTTCAGCTGATGGGTATTAAAGCCGAAGAAAAAAATATTAAACTGGTCAACGAGTTACCAGAATCAGCAATTATTATTTCGGCCGACGAGCAACAGGTGGAGCAGGCATTCATCAACATCGTTAAAAATGCCATTGAAGCTATCGAATTTAGCGGAACTGTAACATTCAGTATAGAACTTGAAAGCCGGCAGCTAAAGATCACAGACACAGGTACCGGTATTACTCCTGCGCAAAGCGAATACCTGTTCACTCCTTTTTACAGCACTAAAACTGACGGCAAAGGAATAGGACTTATCCTGGTCAGAGAAATTTTAGTTAATCACGGATTTGAGTTTTCGTTAAAAACACTTCGTCCGGGTTGTACAGTTTTTATGGTGAAATTTAACTGAGGCATCTTTATTCAAATAGCCGGTATTAGCCAGCTATTTGAATTCATATCATATATCATTTCGCTGTTAATTCCACCCGCCGCCTAAAGCCTGATAAATATTAACCATCGCGTTCATTTGCGCTTTCTTTGTATCAATTAAATCCAATTTAGCTTCCAGAGCATCGCGCTGTGTCAGCAATACTTCAAGATAATCGGCACGAGCTGAACGGAAGAGGTCGTTTGAAATATCAATAGATTGTGTTAGGGCATTCACTTGTCTCGACTTCAGATCATAACTGTTTTGCAGATTACTAATACTCGACATCTGGTTGGCTACTTCCACATAAGCGTTGAGAAGAGTACGTTCGTAATTATAAACTGCCTGCGTTTGCTTGGCGTTCGCACCTGCGTATTCCGCTTTTATCGCTCCGCGATTAACTAAGGGCGCAGTAATATCAGCGGCTATATTGTACAGGAGAGACTCCGGCAATTTAGCCAGGTAAGTTGGATCAAATGCCTGTAAACCAATTGAGGCGGATAAGCCTAACGACGGGTAGAATTCAGCCCTGGCCACTTTCACGTCGAGCTTTGCAGCTGTTAGTTCCAGCTCCGCCTGTCTCACGTCAGGACGATTGGTGAGAAGTTGCGACGGGATACCGGCACTGATACTGCCCGGCATCATATCATTAAAAGTCACCGAACTTCTAACGATCGGCTGCGGATATCTTCCCAACAGAAAATTGATTTTATTCTCTGTTTCCGTGATCTTTTGCTGAAGATCATACTGCAGACTTTTCGTATTCAACACTTCTGCTTCAAACTTACGAACTGCGAGCTCAGTGGTTCTTGCGGCTTGTTTTTGCACTTTTACGATCTCGAGTGCATTATTTTGCAGCTCGATGTTCTTTTTCACAATTTCCATCTGGTTGTCAAGTGCGAGCAATTCATAATAAGAGTTAGCGATTTCCGCGATAAGATTTGTTACCACGAAATTCCGGCCTTCTATACTCGCCAGGTAACGGGTTACAGCGGCCTTTTTCGCGTTATGCAGTTTATGCCATATATCAACTTCCCAATTACCGTACACGCCAAGGAGATAGTCGGGCAGCGGATCGGGCACGGGCTTACCGGAAGTTATTTCTGTTGAAGCGTCGCCGGCACCCTGGCTGGTATACCGGCCAACCTTCTCAATTCCGGTACTTGCTGTTATTCCAACTGAAGGCAGCAAGCTGCTTTGCCTGAACCTGATTTCGCTTTTCGCAATTTCAAGTTCCTGCAATGTAACCTGCAATTCCTGGTTACGCTTTAATCCTGTATCAATCAGGCTAACCAGGTTCGGATCTGTAAAGAATGATTGCCAGCGGATTTTACCTGTATTGAGCGTATCCGTTGTCGTTCCGTAAGACTGTGGAACCTGTTTATTTTCGGTGACTTGCGTCATGGACGGCACTTTACAACCTGTAACCGACAGGCATAGCACGGCCACGCTGGCAAGCCAGTATATTTTGTTTTTAGACATTGTTTTCTATTTCTTCAGTCAAAGGTTGTTCTTCTTCTATGTTGATAAGCTGATGTTTTTCGGATATTTTACCGAAGATGTAGTAAAGCCCAGGAATAACAATTACCCCGAACACGGTTCCGAAAAGCATACCTCCGGCGGCGGCTGATCCGATGGTGCGGTTACCGATAGCGCCGGGGCCAGTTGCAATCATCAACGGAATTAATCCCGCGATAAAGGCAAACGAGGTCATTAAAATCGGGCGGAACCTGGCTTTCGCGCCATCAAGCGCCGCTTTTAAAACCGTAGCACCATCACGGTGCCGTTGCGTCGCAAACTCAACGATAAGCACAGCATTCTTACCGAGCAAACCGATCAGCATCACCATAGCTACCTGTGCGTAAATGTTATTCTCTAAACCAAATATTTTCAGGAACAGGAATGCTCCGAAAATTCCGGCAGGCAGTGAAAGAATTACAGACAGAGGCAGGATGAAACTTTCGTATTGCGCGGCGAGGATCAGGTAAACGAATCCAAGGCAAATCAGGAAGATATAAAGCGCCTCATTTCCACGGGAAACCTCATCTTTCGAAATACCTGCCCAATCGATGCCAAAACCACGAGGAAGCGTTTTAGCGGCGACTTCGTTTACTGCCTGTATGGCAGCGCCACTACTGTAACCTGGCGCGGCGGAACCACTGATCTCGGCCGAGTTATACATATTGTAACGAGTGATTTCCGATAGGCCATAAACTTTATCCATTGTCATGAAAGCTGAGAACGGAACCATTTCGTCCTTGTCATTCTTCACATAAAGCTTCAGAATATCAGCCGGCATAGCTCGGTATTGTGGCAGAGCCTGAACCATCACTTTATACTGACGATCGTATTTAATGAAACTGGTTTCGTAGTTACTTCCGATCAGAGTCGATAAGGTATTCATTGCATTGTCGATGGTCACTCCCTTTTGCTGGGCGAGGTCATTATTGATATGCAGCATATACTGAGGGAAACTTGCACTGTAAAAGGTAAACACGGATGAGAGTTCGGGTCGCTTATTCAGCTCGCGGACGAAATCCCGGGCCACAGTTTCCATGTTTTTGTAATCACCGCTACCGGCTTTATCCAGCAAGCGAAGTTCAAAACCGCCGGCTGCTCCGTATCCGGGTACTGCCGGTGGCTGGAAAAATTCGATCGATCCGCCGCCAATATCTTTTGATTTTTCTTCGAGTTCATCAATGATTTCCTGGGCTGAATGTTTACGTTCATTCCAATCTTTCAGGTTGATCAGACAGGTACCAGAGTTAGAGCCGGTTCCTTCGGTTAAAACTTCATATCCTGCCAGGGCCGAAACCGATTTTACGCCTTCCACGTGTTCAGCTATTTTTTGCAGCTGCGATGCCACCTCCTGGGTTCGCTCAAGTGTCGATCCCGGAGGCGTTTGAATAATCGCGTAAACCATTCCCTGGTCATCATTTGGTATGAAGCCAGATGGAACATTGGAGTTTAAGAACCAAACGCCGGCGCAGAAAGCGATCAGCATTCCGAACGTTACTACACGGCGGCTCACGACTTTTGTCAGTACAATATGGTACTTACCCGACAACCTGTTAAACGAATTGTTGAACTTGTCGAGGCCCTTGTCGATGATTGATTTCTTTTTCGATCCGGTACAGTGGCTTTTCAACATCATCGCACAAAGTGCTGGCGTTAACGTAAGCGCAACTAACCCGGAAAGAATAATCGCCGTAGCCATGGTTATTGAAAACTGGCGATAAAAAATGCCCACAGGTCCCGACATAAATGCTACCGGGATAAACACCGCGGCCATGAGGAAAGTAATGGCGATAATTGCACCGCTGATCTCACGCATCGCCCGTTGGGTTGCCCTCAACGGCGACAAATGGTATTTCTCCATATTGGCATGCACCGCTTCAATTACCACGATCGCATCATCGACTACCACACCGATGGCCAGTACGAGTGCGAATAAAGTAATCAGGTTAAGAGTGATGCCGAAAAATTGCATAAAAACAAATGTTCCAACCAACGATACCGGAACCGCGATAGCGGGAATGACTGTCGAGCGCCAGTCGCCAAGGAAGATAAACACCACCAGACCTACCAGGATGAAAGCTTCTATAAGCGTATGCACAACCTTTTCCATCGAAGCATCAAGGAATTTTGACACGTCATAGCTAATCTCGTAATCGAGGCCCTTAGGAAAATCGTTCGCCTTGATTTCGGCCAACTTTGCTTTTACATCAGCAATAACCTGACTGGCATTGCTGCCATAAGATTGCTTCAGCACGATTGCCGCGGAAGGGCGACCATTCAGGTGCGAGTACAAATCATACATCGAACTGCTAAAATCGATGTCTGCAACGTCTTTCAACCGCAGCAGTTCGCCGTCGGGGTTAGCACGTAAAACGATGTCGCCGTACTGTTCCTTCGTGCTGAAGCGCCCCGAATATTTCAAAACATATTCAAATGCTTGTGAGCGCTTACCAGAACTTTCTCCGGTTTTGCCGGGCGACGCTTCGAGACTTTGCTCGTCAAGCGCTTTCATCACATCGTCGGCAGAAATTTTATAAGCCAGCATCCTGTCCGGTTTCAACCAGATTCGCATAGCATAATCGCGGTCGCCTAAAATGTCGGCGAATCCAACGCCGTCAATACGCTTTAATTCAGAAAGAAGATTGATATCCGCATAGTTGTACAGGAAGTTTTCGTTCATTTTCGGATCCTTACTGTAAAGGTTGATGTACATCAGCATGTTGGATTCTTCACGCGAAATCTTCACACCTTCACGAATGACGAGTGGCGGAAGCTTATTCGTTACCGCGGCAACACGATTTTGTACGTTAAGCGATGCCTGGTTAGGGTCTGTTCCTAAGTTGAAAATTACCTGGATCGATGCCTCGCCGTCATTACCGGCGTCGGACTCCATATACTTCATTCCGGGAACACCGTTAAGCGCCCGCTCAAGAGGGATAACTACCGACTTGATCAAGAGCTCGTTGTTTGCACCAGGATACTCAGCCGTAATATTCACTTTTGGAGGCGATATCGACGGAAATTGAGTTACCGGTAATTTGGCGATTGACAATACGCCCAGAAATACGATGATCAGTGAAATAACGATCGAAAGGACGGGCCTTTGTATAAACTTGTTAAACATGATATTATTTTTTGAACGTACTACACTATTCAGCTGCAACTCTCAGGTGCCCGATAACATTTTTCGGATCCTGGAATCTGTACGCGATCTTATCGTCGTCTTTAACTTTTTGTACCCCTTCCAGTAATATTTTGTCGCCGGGATTTAAACCGGATCCTACGATGTACAGATCAGGAAGCTCACTGGCGATCGATATTTCACGGGAGCGCACTTTGTTGTTTTTGTCCACAATAAAAACATAGCTCTTATCCTGGATTTCGTACGTGGCCTTTTGAGGTATCACCAACGCATTTTTAATCGGAACAACCATTTCTATTTTACCTGTTTCACCATTTTTAAGCAGTTGATCGGGATTGGGAAAACGTGCCCTAAAAGCGATGTTACCAGTTTCGCTGTCGAATTCACTTTCAACAGTTTCTACCTCACCTTTGTATTTTAAAAGATCGCCGTTTGCCATTACCAGGCTCACCGGTTGTTTTTTCCCTTTGTTAGCCGAATTCTCGTAATTGAGATATTCCGGTTCAGACACATTGAAATAAGCGAACATCTGGTTGTTATCAGAAAGGTTGGTAAGCAGCTGACCTTCGTCGATCAAACTCCCGAGCTTCATTGGAATACGATCGATGATTCCATCGAAAGGCGCACGGATTTCGGTGAACGAAAGATGAACTTTCGCGAGTGATGTTTCCGCTCTTGCCTGTTCCAGCTTGGCTTTAGCTACGGCCAGTTCATTTTTAGAAACTATATTTTTATCTGAAAGCATTTTTGTATTCTGGAGCTCGATTTCAGATTCTTTGGCTTCAGCCTCAGATTTCTTTACCTCAGCTTCAAAAGCTGTTGGCATGATTCTGAACAGCAACTGCCCGGCTTTTACGTGCTGGCCCTCATCGACATAAATATTTTGTAAATAGCCTTTTTCCTGTGACCTGATCTCTATATTCCGCACCGATTTGATTTGCGACACATACTCTTTAGTAAATGATGTATCAATCTGCAACGGGCTGGTGACCGAGTAATTTGGAATTTCTTCTTTTACTTCTTTTTTTTGATTACAACTTGTACCGTAGATCAAAGCAGAAACTCCGGCAAGCAAAATAATTCTCTTCATGGATATTGTGAATTAAAGCGGTTTACGATTAATGAAACTTGGACAGATTGAACATTATATCCGGCGAACCCTGTCGCCGGATTACAAAGTGCGACAACTGCCGACCGCTGCTGGCATCTGCATAAAAATGAAACGCAAAGCGCCAAAAATGAAAAAGTTACTCCTATCATGGGGGCAAAACTCGGGTAGTTTTATGAAGTTTTTGTGAAGCTTGAAGGTGTGCTTCAAAACCGGTACGCCGCCAGATCAGCAGGAACGATACCCCGCAGAAATAAGGATCTTTACTGTCTTTTATAAATTTACTAAATTGCTGTATCCACCCCTCAGGTAAAAACAGATGTCAAATATATCTTTCCTTGAAAAATTACAAACTGCTCCGCAGGCCACTTTTCATAAGCTGGACGTCGTTAAAAGTAAAAGAATGGCTGGAGCTCAAACTTTATATATTCCATCGGTCTCTGACGTAGCAGAAACCATCCGTAAAATTCCAAAAGGTGAAACCAAAACGATCGAACAATTGCGAGATGATCTGGCGAAAATAGGCAAAGCAGACACTGCCTGCCCGGCGAAGACAATTAAATATTGGAAATGGATGGCCAGCTTAAATGAATCGCCGGTAAAGTATCCTGAATACGATATACCATGGTGGCGGGTGTTAAAGAGCGGAAAACCAAGCAGGCATATGCCCGGCGGAATAGAGAATCAACTAAAAATATTAAAAGCGGAAGGTGTTGATATCAAGCTCTGACGAGCTCTTCGCAACGCCGACGGTAAATCGTTAAGAGATAAACAAATGCTGTCGCCATGGCCGTTTTACCTGAAACGCAAAGCTTAATGGAAGAAAGTCATAAGAACGATCGCATACACTGGTAACAAAAACTAAGGAATTCGTCTAACGAAAATGAAGCGATATCAATTACCCTGGCTGAGCATTGCATTCCTATCCATCGCTGTTGGCATATATCCGGCGACATATTACCTGATGGATATGCATAGCAACGGGTTGTTTCAAACGAAACCAAAAACTCTGCTGGATAATAGGCTCTGGAATGCCCTGTTTTACGTGCATATCACCTTTGGCGGCATTGCGTTGCTTACAGGATGGCCGCAGTTCAGTACAAAATTAAGAAACCGGTATTTGCGCCTGCACAGAACAGTCGGTAAAGTATATATAACGTCGGTATTTCTCAGCAGCCTGGCTGGGTTATATGTCGCCTTTTATGCTTCTGGCGGCATTGTTTGTGTTATGGGTTTCGGCATTCTGGCCGTTCTATGGTTTTATACAAACACAATGGCTTATACTACTATCCTAAAAAGAAATATCATACAGCACCGGTACTGGATGATCCGGAATTACGCCCTGACATTCGGAGCCGTCACTTTACGTTTATGGCTTCCGATTCTTGCCAATTTTGTGTTTCATGAATTTATCCCGGCATACCGCATCGTAAGTTGGCTGGCATGGGTTCCCAATCTATTTATCGCTGAAATTATTATCAGAAATTTAAAAGTCGCCGTAAAACAGTAATTAGTTAACAAACTATAATCTGTCAGCACATTAGTCGCGATATTAAATTCTTACCTTAAGAAAATCTGCCTGACGGAATTCCGGTCAGTGAAAAAAATAGATGCTTCATTTTTTGCGAGAGCGAGCTGTTCGGCCTTGACATCAGCCTCTCTTCCTACTCCGTCTTTTCCGTGATAGTCAGGATGAGGCCCGGCAAGATATTGAAGCTTACCGTTTGATATACTTTTAATAGATCCGTTATCAGCAACGTAAATACTTTTACTGTTTCTATTGACAACGATACTCGATATGTAAGTAAATTTCAAGTCTCTGAAAATTTGCGTAAATACCCCTTTAGATGTCCATTTATAAATTGCTTTGCCATTAACAACAATATATTTAACATTGTTATATCCGCAAAAAAATGCATTGATCGTGCTTAAGGTTTGTGCATCTTCCGCCAGCGAATCGGGAAACAACGTATAGCCAAATGCGCCAATTGCACCTTCATTGATTATAAATTGTTCGATAATACCCGTTTGTGCGTAACCGTCGACGTATGATCCGGCAATAAACAATTGATCATGATATGGCTCTCTCTGCAGATCATTGTAATAGTAAGAGCTGTATGGGTATACGACAGGTCCATTTTTATAAGGTGGCGTAAGTACTTCGCCACCGGGTTTTATAATCCATACTTTCGGAGCAATTGTAAACGGACCATCCTGGCAAAGAATATTGATAGTTCCATCTTTCTGAACTCTGACCCTCCTTGGCGACGAGATGGTCGTTCCAAATGCATCACCTGGCAAGGTAACAGTAGAAACTTCACCATTCTGGCTTACTTTTCTAATTTTGTGATTGTTATGATCAGCAACATATAAGCTGCCATCTGGTAATAAGTCGAGGCCTTCAGGATACGCCAGCCTTGCTGCATTGCCGGAGCCATCAACATAACCTGGTTCTTCAGGTACGCCGGAAATTGTTTTAACCGTCAGGCGTGGGTAGCCGCTTGGAACTGCTGTCGCCATTAAGTTTGACTCACTGGCGGAAGCCTTGACTAACGCCTGCTCAGTATCTTTCCTGCATGAAAAAAGCAGAACTAGCAGGCATATCAGCGCTACATGGTTTTTTAAGATTTTCATGGGTGTGTTTAGTTTATTAAAGTTCATCAATTAAAAGTCAACAACCCTTAAAAGTCCCGGAACTAGTAAAAAAAATGTGAAATTCTGTGAAGAAATTTCAAAAATTCCAGCGTGAGAAATACGCTCATAATCAGTAAAGTTAAAGCCTCACTCATTTACAGCATGATAATTGTCACCGCAAATCCGGGCCAATAATTTTTCTTAAAACCAGCTTGTTATATGACGGTTTACAAATTGACACTACCTGCATGCATCTTAACAAAAATACAAGTTCTGTTATTCGACTGACTACTCGCTGAAGAATTGTGCCTATGGAGTTTTGGTAACGAGTACAAATGCAAAAGGCAGCATCCGGTACGCATTCGTAAATTGCCAATTAAAGCTGAAGATTTGATCTGAACAATCACTGGCGCCGGGCAGGGGCTGCATGTTAGCTAATCCCGTAACTATATTTCAAGATATCCCACCAGGAATGTATTCCAACATTATTGTTAAAAATATGAATGTCGAAAATGGTATAAAGTTGCAAAACCAGGTCCGCCAGGTTCATTACATTTAGGATCAGTATCAGCGCAATAACACTGTACGCTGAACGGCCGAATAAGGCTATTCCCTGCCATAAAATAATCGCATAGCTGATTAACTGAAAAGCCAGATCAACATTCGATTTATATTCAATCAATGGAAAATAGACCGGTAAAAGTATTAGTCGGAAAAAATAAGTTAAACCCAGCGCAAAAAGCCAGAATACAACGATCTCTGCAAAGTTGAAACGTTTCCTGAAAGCCAGCCAGGTCAGCAAAGTTTCCAGAGGCAATAATAAAATAGCGCGGTACTTAGTTAAGTGATACAACTCACGGCCGTACTGATTATTCATGTGCACAACCTTATCCTCAAAGTCGAAAACATAAGGGTAAAGTACAGCCAGGATACCGGCCGTCAGAATAAAAAAGAGCACCGGACTAAAATATGTCTTTCTTTTACCGCTGAAATAATCGGCGTAAGCTATGGCGGGACGAACGATCAAGTCAGATACCAAGCGTATCATTCCTTTATCCATATGAGTAAAAGCATGCCAGGTTTCATGTGTCAGTTCATGCATGCTTAAGCGGCCAACCGAAAGTTTTTGTCCGCAGCTAATACAGTATACGCCGTTGTTATCGTCTCCGCAATTATTACAGTTCATTTCTATCTAAAAAAAGCAACCTAAAATAGGCAATAAAAGATTATTGCAAATTAAAAGTTGATGGCGCTGCTTTTTATCTTTAACACAAAAAACCCGGCCGGATAAAATCCTGACCAGGGCTATTAACTTTCTATTATTGCCTGCTGGCTGTTCCCGTTACCAGACTGCTTTAAGCAGCCTCATCTTTCCCACTAATAACCACCGGGAACCAATCAGGCAATTCAAAATTTGCATTTGAAAGAAAGCGGCGGACACCGTCTTAATTTCGTGAATTAATGGCCGTTGGTGTGTAAGCAACGGCCACAATTCGTATAAATCCCCCCTACCAAATCTTAAAATCCAATGGTTGAAAAATTGCTTGCGTTGCCAAAAGCAATCATAAAACCAAAACAGATTAACAAAAAAATTGCACCTCCAATAAAAATAATCTTCTCCTGCTTTGCTGTTACACTAATCTCCATCGCCAACAATTTGGATGTCTGTAAACTTACCGGCTTAAATACCGTATAATCAGTTTCTTAACTGGCTGAACGTTGGCAGTTCCGGCGGGCACTGGAAACCTTACCAACATTTTTGTTCAGCCAAGAAAACTGAGCTGCAAAAGTCTGAATTTTCCGGCCGATGATTTATGATAACAATCACATTTTCTGATGATTATCATCATTTTTTATTCGATTATTTTGACTTTGATGGATTCAAAAGGATTAAAGCACGAAATTGTATTGCGACTTAAGACCACAAAAATCTTAGTCTCAGAATCACTGAGATCCTGAGACTAACAAGAAAAGGTAATTATTTAAAAAGGGATCAAAGTCCCGGACCCTGATAGAATCCTATGTTTGGCTTTGCAGTAGCTGAAAGCGGGTTACCAAAAAAATCCTTACCACCATTATTACTGATTACCCGGCCAGACGATAAGGCTACGGAGCCAGCTTTCAATTTAAAACCATCGGGAGTATCAGAAGCGGAATTCAGAAATTTAACATCTCCGGCAATATTATGGGTTTGGCCGGGCTGGTTGACAACCTGGTTCTTGTAATAGCAGTTGTAATCAAAGATATTTCCGGTGCTGCTGCCAAAGGTATATGAAGTACCGCTGCCGTAGTTATCAAAGATATTATTGTAAAAGGATGTATTAGATGGCCAGCCGCCCCAGATCTGGAACCGTACGAACTGGGTATTGGTCTGAGTGGGACCAATATCAACCACATTATTATAAAAGACAGTATTGGAAGCGGTACCCGATAGCTTAATCATAAACTTGCCGCTCACGGGATGCGCGTATTTTCCATCTTTCTTGAAAATATTGTACCTGACGACCGTTTTGTCGTTAAAGGAATTGGAGCCTCCGGTAACCAACATGCCATAATCGTTATCATGCAGGTAGTTGTACTGAATGATCGTATTCTTGGTTCTATAATCCGCGTCAATACCACCAGCATCATCATCGTCTATATTTGCTTTTGTAAATCGCGACTCATTATATTGCCAGATAGCGTTATCCGTATTAAAATTGAATGCGGCATTGCCGGAGGCCTTAATAGCGCAGTGGTCGAAAAGATTATGTTCCATTAGCGGGCGGTCGGCAACCCTGATAATCATAGCATTAGCGCCGGTGTTAGCGAAACTATTGTTGCGAACGATAATATTCAGGGATGGTGTCCAGTTAGTATTTGAAGTTAAGGTTCGCGTACTCCATGTTGATTCCGTCCAAAGCCCGGTCCTGTCAACATCATGAATAAAACAACTATCTACTAAGATATCATTGAACCATGTAGGCGTGGCGGTTCCGGTAATTCTAAAACAAACGCCTCCGTTGTATTTACTGTTCTCGTCAGACTGATCGATAAAACCATTTACTCCATGAACTTCCAGGTTACGGAGGTAAATATGATTCAGCATTCCTTTATCCTGGCCTGCAACCAGAACACCTATTTTTGCGCTCGCCTTGTTTGCATATTGCGGCGGACGAACCATATTGGCGTAATTAGCTGTATTGGCCGTTTCCCATTGCGATATGCTCGCTCCGCCTGCTTCTGAAGTATTGAAATTAGTAATATCCAGATCGCTTATTTCCCAGTATTGCTGGTTGAGCAGATAGAGTGCGCCGTCAGCTACTCCTGCGCCGTTAATTTTAGGCTTATTTCCAGATCCGTATCTTCCGATGATAATAGGACTTCCGCTGTTGCCTGAGCCCTTAGGACGAAGCTGCCTTGTCCAGCTGCCGCCTGCCTTGAACAAAATCCTGTTTCCTGGTTTAAAAGTAACGGAATTAACCTTGCCTACAGTTTTCCAGGCGGTGGTGGCACTTGTACCGTTATTGCTGTCATTACCGCTCACGTTATCGACATAATAATTAGCTGTTACGGCTGACACCGTTGCTTCCTTTGCGTTACTTGCGTTGTCTATCGAACTAGTATCTGGCTTCAGATTATCCTTCCCACAGGATGCGATAAGGATTGCAAAAATATAACCGACAAATCTCATGTAAATCCGCATAGTCAAGTTCAACTGGTACACGTAAAAATACCCTTCACTTTTGGTGGCAATGCCGAGCAGGCGAGATTGTAAAAAATATGTGCAGTTCCGGGAAATCTCGACAGTGAGCGATTCAGCTTTTGATAAAACCAATCCTTAATGACTCCTAACTATTTGCATTTTAGAAAATAGTATTTATCTTCAATTTGCAATGAAACGAAAAGCCAAAATCGTCATACTGTTTATCGGATTATGTCCTTTAGCAGTAAATTTTTGTAAGGATATTTTTTTGATTGGTGTTAAAGACGGAAAAAAACACACTCAGTCGGATTTTATAAAAACCAGGTATGAAACGGTTAGAAAACCGCAATAAGCGGGCTCTTTAATAAATTAGCCAGTCTTCCCGTTAAACGGATTAAAATCGCGTGACGAAATTCCCATTGTCAACGCTCTCGAAATAGTTTTGCTTCCGTAACGCACATTCAATTGATCAAGCGCTTTATATAATTTTGAGCTGCGCTCGAAATCATCAAACAAGCCGGGCTGAAACGGCCCTTCGGCGAGGTTACTTAGCCGTACGCCAACTAACCGTATCTTGCGACCTTGCTGATAAGCCTTCCTGAACAATTTTTTTATGAGCGGAAAAAGCAAATGATCCGAATTCGTTGCAGGCATACTCAATTGCTGCGTATTCGTTTCAAAATCCGAATAGCGGATTTTAACGGCGATGCAGGAAGCAACTTTTCGCTCGATACGGAGCTTTGCTGCCAATTGCTCGGTCATCGAAATTAGTAATTCCTCAAGTTTCGGCTCATCCATCACATTTTGGGAGAATGTATTTTCAGAAGAAATTGATTTACGGCCATGGTGGGGAACGATTTCCGAATGGTCGATACCATTGGCCTTATCCCACATCATTTGTCCCATCTTTCCAAATACGCGTTCAAGATTCTCAATCTTTTGCTCCTGTAAATCCTTCACTCTATGGATACCCATGCCGCGTAAAGTTTCGCAGGCCTTATCGCCAATCATCGGGATGCTGCCTACCGGGAGCGGCGCAAGAAACTCTCTCTCCTTTCCATGTTCTACAAATAATTGGCCGTTGGGCTTTGCCTGATTAGTAGCAAGTTTAGCCACCGTTTTGTTAGATGCAAGTCCGAATGATATGGGCAAACCTGTTTGCTTGATTACCTGCCTGCGCAACTCGGTTGCCAGTTTATAGCATCCGAAAAACTGATCCATTCCTGTGAGGTCAATATAAAACTCATCGATCGACGTTTTCTCATACAAGGGAACCATCGAGTGGATGATAGAAGTGACACTGGCTGAGGCGTCACTATAAGCATGATAGTCGCCTCGCAAAGTAATCGCATCTGGACAAAGCCTTCTGGCAGTACGCATAGGCATCGCCGAGTGGATACCGAATTTTCGCGCTTCATAACTGCATGAGGCCACCACACCCCTGTCGCCAGATCCGCCAATTAACACAGGTTTCCCTCTAAGCGAAGGATCCTTTAAACGCTCAACGGAAACGAAAAATGAGTCGAGGTCAATATGAACAATATAGCGTTTCATGCTTTGCAATATTACTAATAATTTTAGTATTTTTGAGAATGAAAAATTTGTATTTCATTGCCATTTTACCACCGGAGCAATTAAGCGAACAGATCGACGATATCAGGAAAGAGTGCTCGGAGATGTTCAATGTATTTGCAGCGCTCAAGCCACCTGTTCATATAACGCTGTTTGCTCCTTTCCAACTTGGGAACGAACGCGAAAACCAGCTAATAAAGGTATTGGAGGCGCCGCGTCACCATTCTTCTTTCGAACAGGAGTTAGAAAATTTCGACACATTTAACTCGCATGTAGTTTATATCAACACCATCAAAAACAAGTCGATTGCAAGTTTACAGAAGAACATCACGGCCGTTATGCATCATCATGAAATTGGCAAACGAGAAGTGAAAGGCGGCAACACGCTGTTCAAACCACATATTACTATTGCTTATCGTGACATCGACCAGGAAATTTTTCCGGCGATGTGGGCGGAATACAAGAACAAAAAGTTCAAACGGCAGTTTACCGTCGGCGGTTTTACTTTGCTAAAACACGATGGCAAAAAATGGAACCGCTTTAAGGAGTATTCGTTTATTGAACCAATGCCAGAGTTGACGTTGTTTTGAAGGGATTTATTGGTTATTACGAGGGTTTGAACTAACAGGCATTTATACTTTATAAAGGAACAGATTTTAAATAATGGGCTTTACATAATTGAAAAGCAGGGCCTGAATTCATGTCAAACTGCAGCCCCGTTCTTTGCTTATCCTACACAAGGCATTAGCCACAAGGCCAGTATCCGCCGCCCGGGTTTAGAAACGTCCGGCATTCGGTTCTAACAACATTCGAAATCCGAACCGCTAATAAAAACGCAAATTACAGCGTTGTCACTCCTATTTAGCCCCGATAGAAGCGGTTACCCCGCAACGACGCGGTGGATTAAGCGACGGCGTGAGGAGTAAAAGCGGATAGCGGGAAGAGACATTAACCGAGGCATGTGGCCCTGCGCTACAAATTATCCGACTTAACATTGAAATTTAATTAAATCGTAACTTGGGTAAGTTACATGGCCTGCATTTCGATCACGTAATAAAAATGCCAAAAATTTGACAAGCCATTTACTATCATCTTTAACTTACGTCCAAGCCTTCTTTCCGTTTCTTAATAAAATCCCTGAACTTAGCAGCCAATATCGTCCGGCAGATTTTATGGTCGATAATTAATTCCAAGTCATGAAAGTTGAACAAATTTATACCGGCTGCCTGGCACAAGGCGCATATTATATCAGCTCCGACGGAGAGGCAGCTATTATTGATCCCTTACGTGAAGTGCAGCCATACATAGACCGCGCTAACCGCGATAAGGTGCAGATAAAGTATATTTTCGAGACTCACTTTCACGCGGACTTTGTTTCAGGACACCTGGATTTAAGCGAAAAAACCGGCGCATCCATCATTTACGGACCGACAGCGAAACCAGAATTTGACGCCATTATCGCTGAAGACGGCCAGGAGTTTAAGATAGGCAAGCTGATCATTAAAATTTTACATACACCAGGCCATACGCTTGAAAGCACCACTTACCTGTTAAAAAACGAAGACGGAAAGGATTACGCCATTTTCACCGGAGACACATTGTTTTTAGGAGATGTTGGCCGGCCAGACCTGGCTCAGAAAGCTGCGCACATGACGCAGGACGATTTAGCCGGCTTGCTATATGACAGTTTGCAAACGAAAATAATGCCTTTGGCTGATGATGTCATAGTATACCCGGCGCATGGAGCTGGTTCTGCCTGCGGAAAGAATATGATGAAGCAAACTGTTGATACCCTCGGTAATCAGAAAGAGATGAATTATGCGCTCAATCAAGCCGATAAGCAATCCTTCATCAAAGCCGTTACAGAGGGACTGCTGCCACCACCACCCTATTTCCCAATGAATGTGTCGATGAATAAAAAGGGTTATGAAAGTTTTGACGATGTAATGGACCAGGCACTGACACCACTCGATCCGCAACAATTTGAAACCCTTGCTGAAAGCAGCGGTGCATTGATTTTAGATACCAGAAGTGCAGATGAGTTTGCCCAAGGCTTTATTCCGCAATCAGTTAATATTGGCCTGAATGGCGATTTTGCACCCTGGGTTGGCTCACTGGTCGCAGATGTAAAGCAACCCCTGCTATTGATTACCGATAAGGGCCGGGAGGAAGAAACCGTCACCCGACTCAGCAGGGTTGGGTTTGACAGGATACTAGGATATTTGGACGGCAGCTTCGAAAGCTGGTCAAACGCGGGTAAAGAGATTGATTGTATTAACCGTATTTCTGCCGACCAATTTATTGATGAACTGACGGATAAAAGTAATATCATCGACGTTCGCAAAGAAACGGAATTCGAAGCCGGGCATGTTGAACAGGCACATAATCATCCGCTGGCTGACATAAACGACTGGATTGAATCCATTAACCCGTCCGAACATTTTTACGTGCATTGTGCCGGCGGCTACCGCAGCATGATCGCAGCCAGCGTACTGCATGCCCGAGGCTATCACAACTTTAGCGAAATTAATGGCGGTTACGGAGCGATTAATAAGGTGATTTCCACAAAACCTAAATTCTAAAAACAATGTTGACGAGATAATAATCTTGTAAGCAATGTATTTATCCATGCGCAATATTTTTCTGACAGCGATACCGATGACAATAATTTTGTCGGCTGGTGTTTTTTCCTATTCCCGTAACAAGTCAGCTCCTGCGAAAAGTTATGACCTCAGCAAGCCATTAAAAACATGGAAGCTGCCGGCATCACTTAAGGAGATTTCAGGAATAGCATGGGTCGATGCGAATCATTTGCTGGCTATTGAAGACCTGACGCCAAACCTGTATCTTCTCAATATGAACGGGAAGAATATCATCGAAAGAAAAGTGTTGATCAAGCAGGAAACGAAAAAGTTCGACCTGGAAGATGTATCAGTAAATGGCACAACTGCCTATTGTTTACGCAGTGATGGCAAACTATATCAGGTAGCTAACTGGAATACCAAAGCTTCTTCTATAAAATACGAAACTGGCCTTAGCCGCGACAACAACACCGAAGGGATTTGCGTCGATCCGCCTAGCAAAGATTTATTAATTGCCTGTAAAGAAGATAACGGTCTGAAAGACGCCAAAAAATCAACCCGGGCTGTTTACCGCTTCAGTCCGTCAACTCGTCAATTAAACAAAAAACCGTTCCTTCTCATCGAGAAAAAGGACCTTGGGATCAAGGAAGAGCGCCCCGATGTTTTTCCGTCCGCCATTTCCATTCACCCGACAACTCATGATATTTATTTACTGTCGACCAGGGAAAATAAATGCCTGATGGTTTATACCTACCAGGGAAAGTTTAAATCCATCCAGTATTTAAATGCCGATGAATTTCCGCAGCCGGAAGGGATTTGCTTCGCACCAGATGGAACCTTGTTTATCAGCACCGAAGGCAAAGGAAATGGGTCAGCATTTTTGTATGAGTTTAAATACCAGTAATTAATAGCCGCAATTTATATAGGCAGATTTCTCGTAACATGGGTTATTCAATGCAGCATACTTGTCCAATTATCGCTACTCGAAGCAATTGTACGCTAATATCATCCTCTCAATTTGTATATTAGTAAGTACTTTTCAAACCTCAAAATATGGCTGAATTTGAGAACGCCTATAAAATCACCATGACAAATGAAGGCGGTTACGCTAACAATAAACTGGACAAAGGCGGAGAAACATATAAAGGAATAGCCCGCAACTTCTGGCCGAACTGGGCAGGATGGCCAACAATAGACCGGGTTAAAGCTACCTCGTCGAATTTAAACGCAGACCTCGACAGCAATGATACGTTGGAGCAGCTGGTTCATTCATTTTATAAACGCAATTTCTGGGATACCGAAAACTTAGACAATATCCGGTCACAGGAACTTGCGAACCAGGCTTTTGACATCGCCGTTAATATGGGTACAAGCATTGCCGCAAAATTCCTGCAGAAAGGCTACAACGCTGTTCATTCCGAAACACCGCTACTTATTGACGGAGGTATTGGACCAATAACTGTAGAAGCGGTCAACTCGTCAGAACCTTGTCCGATCTACGATGCTATCAATGTTTTAAGAAAGGAACGCTACGACAATATCATTGCCAGCAACCCGTCACAGGTGATTTTCAAAAACAGCTGGTACAGCCGGATAAAACCGTTTGACGACAGCCTGGCTTAACAGAATGGGCAACCAGATTTCGTTGAACGAAGTAACAATTAGCGATATATCAAAAAGAATTGCGGCCAAATCCCCACAAAAACTTGATTGTTAGCGCTCTAATCAATGGCATTCTTATTGAATCAATAGAACAACAAAATAACCGCCATGTCAGACAAAATTTTAGGCCTTCATCATATCACCGCAATCGCGGATAACGCCCAACGCAATCACGACTTCTATACTAATATTCTCGGATTGAGAATGGTTAAGAAAACAGTCAACTTTGATGATCCCGGGACTTACCACTTTTATTACGGCAACGAGGAGGGTACGCCGGGAACAATCCTGACTTTCTTTCCCTGGGAAGGTATTGGCAAAGGCCGTACAGGAGTTGGCATGGCTACCGAAATCGGCTACTCTGTTCCTAAAAACAGTTTCGATTTCTGGCTGGACCGATTCAAACGGTATAATGTGGTTGTAACTCAACAAGCTGAACGATTCGGCGAAAACTTCATTACATTCTCCGATCCCGACGGATTGAACTTTAGCCTTATTGCTCCACAAAACGCTGATGACAGAAAAGCATGGACAACAAATGAAATTAACGAGTCTGCTGCTACAAAGGGCTTTCATAGTGTTACACTGACACTGAAAAAAATTGACGAGACGGCTAAAGTGCTCACAGATATTTTCGGATATCGTTTACTAAGCCAACAAAACAATCGGTACCGGTTCATTTGCGATGCTGTTTCAAGCGCTTCCATTGTTGACCTTCTTGAAGAACCCGATGGTAAAACAGGACTTAATACTGCCGGTACAAATCACCATGTAGCTTTCAGGGTTGCAAACGAAGATGTACAGATGGCATTTCACGAAAAAATCATGAGCAAGGGCCTGCAGATCACACCTAAAATTAACCGTGACTATTTCTATTCACTTTATTTTCGTGAACCTGGAGGCGTGTTATTTGAAATTGCAACCGATAATCCCGGCTTTACTGTCGATGAACCCCTTGCCGAACTTGGCTCAAATCTTAAGCTTCCTAAACAATATGAGCCGGCCAGGGAAGAAATTGAAAAGGTATTACCAGTTTTGAAATAACATGCCACAAGAACCGATTACCGGAATTCATCACGTTACTGCCATCGCGTCGAGCACTAGTAAGAACCTTCATTTTTACGCCGGAGTCTTGGGTTTGAAACTGATTAAACAGACAGTAAATTTTGACGCTCCTGAAGTTTATCACCTCTACTACGGCAATGAAACAGGTCAGCCGGGCAGCGTAATGACGTTCTTTCCTTACGAAGGGCTTGTCAAGGGCCGGCATGGAAAAGGGATGCTTAATACAACCACTTTTTCAGTCCCGCTTTCCTCTCTCGATTACTGGATTAACAGGTTAAAAAGTTTCGACATCTTGTATAAGGAACCGGAAGAACGCTTTGACAACGAAGCAGTTATTTATTTCGAAGATGAAGATGGCCTCGGGCTGGAACTTATATTTAACGACAGGGACCAACGCAAAGGATATAGCGGCGGGCCGGTCGCAGAAGAACATGCAATCAAAGGCTTCTACAGCGTGGAAATATGGGAAGAAGGCTATGAACGAACTGCAGGTTTACTTACTGAGCAGCTTAATCATAAGTTGGTGGCCGAAAAAGGAAACCGTTTTCGTTTTGCAGCGAAAGACGCGCCGGGCAATTATGTGGATGTTCTCTGTACACCGGATGTTCTGAAAGGCCTCGCCGGCAGTGGAACTGTTCATCACGTTGCTTTCAGTACGCCTGATAAGGAGTCGCAGGAAGAGGTCAGAAAGAAGATTTTGCTGCGAATGCTTAATCCAACACCCATTCTGGACAGAAAATATTTCACGTCAATTTATTTCAGGG
Source organism: Hufsiella arboris (assembly GCF_009834875.1). GTDB lineage: Bacteria > Bacteroidota > Bacteroidia > Sphingobacteriales > Sphingobacteriaceae > Hufsiella_A > Hufsiella_A arboris. The sequence goes on from NZ_WVHT01000004.1 coordinate 119,726, forward strand.
AGCCCGGAGGTGTGCTTTTTGAAGTGGCTACAGCCGCGCCTGGCTTTTCCGTTGATGAAGATATAAGCAGTTTGGGCAAGGAGCTGAAACTGCCTGACTGGCTTGAGAAAGACCGTGAAAAGATCTCGGCTAAACTACCTCCGCTTGCTATTAACCTGCAAAATTATTACTGACATGCACAAAAAAAAAATAAAATATGCCGGCCTCCCCTTGGATGGTGCCGGGAAAGTTCTGATCATGCTGCATGGCCGCGGGGCTTCGGCGGACGACATTTTATCCCTTTCCAACTATCTTAATGTAAAAGATTTTGCCTTAATAGCGCCACAGGCGACCAATCAAACCTGGTATCCTTATTCGTTTCTCGCACCTGCGAAGCAAAACGAACCATGGCTTTCGTCGGCTATGGACTTACTTAGCGACCTCGTTTCTGAAATTGAACAACTGGGCATCACAAAGGAGAATCTTTATTTTCTTGGGTTTTCACAAGGCGCTTGCCTGACGCTCGAGTTTGCAAGCCGGAATGCCGCAAAATATGGCGGTATTGTAGCATTTACAGGCAGCCTGATCGGCGAAAAAATAGAGCCTGACAAATACAAAGGCGACTTTGAAGGTACTCCCGTCCTGATCGCTACAAGCAACCCCGATTTTCACGTACCTGTAGAACGGGTTTATGCCTCCGCTAATATCTTAAAAAATATGGGTGCTCATGTTACGGAAAAAGTCTACGACAATATGGGACATACGATTAATCAGGATGAAATCAATCTTGCTAATCAACTGATATTTGATAAATAGCATTATCGTATAGAAGGCTATCGGACTCATCTTAACGGTCAGTCCATACCAGCAAGAATCTTACGTTTTCAGGCAACATCCTTTCATTTCAAACCTGACGGGAACGGCAGCCCCGAGGTACGAGGGCTACAGTGGACGGCAGGGCTATCGGCCGATAGCAGCAGAAACGCTCATTTTCAAAATGATATCATAGCTAACCAAAAAATGATAAAATTTAGATCATGGGCGATCATTCCGCTAAAGCAATTGGCGCCAATTCGCTTCGAAAATACGGTTTGCCGATTGTTGACAACCCAAGACCCTTAATAGTGTAAACACAGCAGTCTGTAGTAATCCCAAAGTGCTTTGTCATACCAAAATAAAATCCGACAAGAAACTGATAATTGAGAAGCATATTATTTGGAAATTAACTTTTATTACTGTTAACTTTGCTAACACCGTTAGGAAATAACAAATGGGAATCGTAGAACGAAGAAAAAGGCAACGTGATGAAGTTAAAAGCGACATCATCAGTACGGCCTGGGAAATGGTGAAGAAGGAAGGCTGGAATTCCCTATCGATTAGAAAGATAGCTGATGCCATTGAATACAGCGTGCCCGTTATTTACGATCATTTTGAAAACAAGGAGGCGATCCTATTAGAATTTGCAAAAAAAGGATTCCGGCAATTGTCTACCATGATCATAAAAGCAAAGCAACAACATGAAGCTCCTGCCGAGCAGATAAGGGCTATGGCTGACGCTTACTGGGATTTTGCGTTAAACAATATCGAGCTATATCAGCTGATGTTTGGAATTAACATGGCCTGCTGTGAAATAAGCAAAGCAATGCCGGAACAGGAGAAATTTCGGGAAATCGTAATGGAACCAATAAACGAAATGTTGGGAACGGAGGGCCGTAACAATACCAATGCATGTTTAAAATATCATACTTTTTGGTCGATCATGCATGGATTAATTTCAATAAAGATTGTCGGCAATTCAGCGATTGATTCAGAACTTAATAAAATAGTACTCGATGATGCTATTTCGGGTTTTATAAAAAATCTCACGTAGATTTTTTTTGGCTGATAATCTAACAGCGTTAGGAAAAATAACAATGTTCAAACATCTATTTAAAAACAAACCTTTAAAGCACAAAACATGAAAACAACAAAGAAAACAGTACCGTTAATCTTGAGATTTACTCCCTTCCTTATGATAGCCGCCATGGTGATATATAGCAGCTGCGGATCATCTGTGGCAAATAACACACCGCCTCCGCCACAGGAGTTACCGGTTTACAGCGTGGTATCTAAACCTGTTACAACTTTTACCGATTATACAGCTTCCCTGCAAGGAAGCCGTGACATCGAAATACGCCCGAAAGTTGATGGTTACCTTGAAGCAATTTATATAGATGAGGGCTCCTATGTAAAAAAGGGGCAGCCACTTTTCAGAATAGATGGCCGCACTTATCGTGAACAGGTCAATAATGCGAATGCCGCTCTTTTATCCGCGAAAGCTGCGTTAGAAAATGCTTCAATTAATGTGACCAAATTAACTCCGCTCGTTCAGAATAACGTGGTATCGGATGTTCAGTTGCGCTCGGCGAAGGCTGCTTATGATGCAGCAAAGGCAAATGTGGCGCAAGCGCAGGCACAATTGCAATCTGCTAAAATAAACGTTGGCTACACTACTATTACCGCGCCTGCAGAAGGTTATGTCGGAATTATCCCGTTTAAAACCGGAAGCCTGGTTGGTCAAACTATGCCGCAGGCCTTAACTGTACTTTCTGAAACCCGAGATATGCATGCATATTTCACAATGAGCGAAGTGGATTTCATTGCCTTCAAAGAACAGTTTGCGGGTAATACTATCCAGGAAAAAATAAAAAAACTGCCGCAAGTGGAACTTTTACTCGCAGACAATACTACTTATCCGGCAAAAGGAAGAGTGGAATTGGCAGGTGGTCAATTTGATAAAGCCAGCGGTACGATCAGCTTCCGCGCAGTATTTCCGAACGCGAATGGCTTATTGCGGTCGGGTAATACAGGTAAGATCAGGATTCCAAGTTTAAATACTGAATCACTGCTTGTACCGCAGGAAGCTACCTATGAATTACAGGACAAAGTATTCGCCTATGTACTGGCAGACAGTAACAAGGTGGTCGGAACTCCGCTTACCGTTACCGGAACAAGCAGCCACTTTTACCTGGTTTCAAAAGGCCTCAAACAGGGTGATAAGATTGTCTACAAAGGCATAGACAGGCTGCGCGACGGGATGATTATCAAACCTCTGGCAATGTCTGCCGACAGTTTGTTGAGAACTGCCTCTTTGTAAGAAAACTTAACATCAAATACCTTATTAACTGTATCTCTAAGCGGTTTAGAGATACTTAATGCCACAATTATGCTTAAAAAATTCATAGAAAGGCCGGTCCTTTCAACAGTTGTTTCGATCCTCTTATTACTGCTGGGGATCATATCACTGATAGGTTTGCCTATTACGCAGTTCCCCGACATTGCGCCTCCAACGGTGCAGGTAACTGCATCTTATCCGGGCGCTAACGCCGAAGTCGTTGCGCGTTCTGTAGCCACGCCTATCGAAGAAGCCGTTAACGGGGTGGAAAATATGACGTACATGACTTCCAATTCAAGCAATGACGGCACTATGTCGCTGAACGTTTATTTTAAACAGGGTACCGATCCGGATATTGCCGCTGTAAACGTACAGAACCGGGTATCAAAAGCGCTAAGCCAGATTCCGCAGGAAGCAGTACAAACAGGTGTTTCGACTCAAAAGGTCCAGAACAGTATTATCATGTTCGTGGCACTGGCGAGTAAGGATACCGCTTACAATGAGACTTTCCTGCAGAACTATATTAAAATAAACCTGATTCCGCAGCTACAGCGTATTCCGGGAGTAGGCCAGGCGCAGCCGTTCGGAACGCATGATTATTCAATGCGGATATGGCTCAAACCAGACAGGCTTACCTCTTATAACCTCACTCCTGCCGATGTTACCGGTGCTATCAAAGACCAAAGCCTGGAAGCTGCGCCTGGAAGGCTCGGCGAAAACAGCAAAGAGGTTTTTGAATATGTGCTGAAATATAAAGGAAAACTGAGTAAGGTCAACGATTACGAAAACGTCATTATAAAAGCTAACAGCGATGGATCGGTGATCCGTTTGAAGGACGTTGCCAGGGTTGAATTCGGCTCGTATACCTACTCCTCGAACAGTTTCTTAAACGGCGTGCCGACGTCAGGTGTCGCAATCTTTCAAACTGCCGGCTCAAACGCCAATGATATTCTTACTGAAGCCGAACGGCAACTGAAAGAATTTGCAACAACGTTACCCAAAGGTATTGAACCGGTGGTTATGTATAATTCAAAGGAGTTTCTTGACGCATCCATCGACCAGGTAAAGCATACACTGATTGAGGCATTTATCCTGGTCTTCATTGTTGTTTTTATTTTCCTACAGGATTTTCGTTCAACACTGATACCGGCAATAGCTGTCCCGGTGGCCATCATCGGTACCTTCTTCTTTATGCGATTATTCGGATTCAGCATTAACCTGTTGACGCTGTTTGCCCTCGTACTGGCGATCGGTATCGTAGTAGATGATGCCATAGTGGTTGTGGAAGCGGTGCACTCAAAAATGGAGCGCACGCGTCTGTCGGCAAGAAAGGCAACTATCGAGTCGATGAGCGAAATATCGGGAGCGATCATATCAATCACGCTGGTAATGGCCGCGGTATTTGTCCCGGTAGGATTTATGCAAGGGCCCGCTGGTGTTTTCTACAGGCAGTTTGCCTTTACGCTTGCCATCGCGATCCTGATTTCCGCCCTGAATGCATTAACGTTGAGTCCTGCGCTGAGTGCTTTGTTTCTTAAAAACCCACACGCCGACGAGCATGGTAGTCATTCTTCACGTAAAGGATTTGTCGCACGTTTTTTCGCAGCGTTTAACATTGCGTTTAACGCGATGACGGACAAATATGTGAGGTCTCTACAATTCTTAATAAAACGTAAATGGGTTGCCATTTCAGGCTTGGCGTTGGTGGCAGCAGTCACTTTCGTAATGATTAAGCGCACTCCTACCGGCTTCATCCCTACTGAAGACCAGGGATTTTTGCTCTATGCAGTCAACACGCCTCCAGGAAGTTCTCTAGAGCGTACGCACGAGGCTATGAAAGAGATCGATGATATCGTAAAGAACGACCCAATCACAAAAAATCATTACAAGGTTGAGGGTCTGAACTTCATATCAAATGCTAACGCTTCCTCATACGGCGCCGGATTTATCAGGATGAAGCCACAGGACGAACGGGGCGACGTGAAGGATTTCAACCAGATCTCCGCGATGATGACACAAAAAGTTGCCTCGAAAGTTAAAGGGGCAAGCGCGTTCTTCTTCACCTTCCCCACTGTTCAGGGTTTCGGAAATGTTAGCGGATTTGAATTCATGCTGCAGGATAAAACCAATGGTACGATGGGCAAACTGGATTCGACTACGCACGCATTCTTACGTGCACTTATGCAACGAAAAGAGATCGCGTATGCATTCACAACCTTTGCGGCAGGCAATCCGCAGTACGAAATGGAAGTAGATAATGCAAAAGCAAGGCAACTCGGTGTACCGGTAGCAAGCCTTTTGCAAACGCTCCAAATCTATTATGGTAGCAGCTTTGTAAGCGATTTCAACCGGTTCGGGAAATATTACCGGGTAATGGTTCAGGCAGATGCCAATTACCGTACCAATACGACATCGCTTGATGATATTTTCGTAAAAAACTCGTCCGGAGAAATGGTTTCAGCCAACTCTCTGGTAACGCTGAAACGCGTTTACGGACCAGAAACTGTAACACGTAATAACCTGTTTAACGCCGTTACTATCAACGGAGTGCCAAAACCAGGCTACAGCACTGGCGATGCGATCAAAGCCATACAGGAAACCGCCAAAGAATCGCTGCCAAGGGGATACGGGTATGAGTGGACCGGCATGACCAGGGAAGAAATTAACTCCGGCTCACAGATCCTGTTGATATTTTTGATGAGTATGATCTTCGTTTACTTCCTGCTCGCAGCCCAGTACGAAAGTTATATTCTGCCTTTCGCTGTGATACTAACCATTCCGTTAGGAGTTTTCGGTGTAATGCTCTTTATAAATATGCTTGGCATCGATAATAATATCTATGTGCAGGTTTGCCTGATCATGCTCATTGGCTTGTTAGCGAAAAACGCAATTCTGATCGTGGAATATGCCGTTCAGCGCCGCAAGGCGGGCATGCCCCTGGTAGCGGCCGCTCTGGAAGCTTCAAAACTAAGACTACGCCCAATATTAATGACCTCGTTCGCTTTTATCGTCGGACTTATTCCGCTTATGCAAGCGAAAGGCGCTTCGGCATTGGGCAATCATTCTATTGGCGCGGGAGCTGTCGGCGGAATGCTTACCGGTGTAATTCTGGGCGTGTTTGTCATCCCTGTATTGTTTGTAATATTCCAGGCATTGCAGGAAAAAGTTAGTAGAACATCCAGATCATCCGCAGAAAAAGAGGAGGAAATAGAACTGGAAACAGTTTGAACAAATTAATATCATGAAAAGAATTCATCTCGTTATACTTACAGGCTTTATCGCCTCATCAATTATAAGTTCCTGTAAAGTCGGGCAGAACTATCAAAGGCCGTCCGTTCAATTACCGGAGAAGTTTGAAACTACCGCATTTGCTGATACAAGCAGTATCGCAGATCTCGAGTGGAATAAGTTTTTTACGGACACCACGCTTCGCAATCTGATTGAACGCGGAATCAAGTATAATTACGATCTGCAGATTGCAATGAAAAACATCGACGTCGCACAACAGCGATTAAAAGAAGCCAAGCTTTTGCAGCTGCCGGAGGTGAACCTGCAGGTAAGTGCGCAATACAACCGGCCGTCTAAAAACAGTCTAAGCGGACTAAGCTCCTCCGGTTTTCTCGGAAGCAACCATATCGAAACATATAACGCCAATCTCGGACTATCCTGGGAAGCTGATATCTGGGGGAAAATACGAAGACAGAAGGAAGCATCTGTTGCCGCCTATCTCCAAACTTATGAAGCAACGAAAGCTGTACAAACCTCGCTGGTCGCGGACATTGCACAGGGTTATTTTAATTTACTGATGCTTGACAAGCAATTGAGGATCACCCGGCAAAACCTGCGCTTAAATGATACCACCTTGCGGCTTACGCAACTGCTAAAAGATGCAGGGGAAGTCACGTTGCTGGCAGTACAGCAGGCCGATGCCCAACGCCAGACGACAACCTTACTTATCCCGCGTCTTGAACAACAAATCGCAATACAGGAGAATGTTTTACAGGTATTAACCGGACAGCTCCCTGGTAATTTAACACGTTCTTCTACTTTGGACAATACTACCGTTGAAGAAACAAGTACAACAGGTTTACCAGCTGCACTGATAAGCCGCAGACCAGACGTTCGTGCAAACGAAATGGCTTTAATGTCGGCAAATGCCCAGGTTGGTATAGCTCAGGCATATATGTACCCTTCGTTGGTGCTGAGTGCCTCCGGAGGTGTGGAAAGTTTAAAGGCCAGCAACTGGTTCAGTGTTCCTGCTTCATTGTTCGGCATTGCCAACGGTTCGGTATTCCAGCCGCTGTTCAATCACAGAGCGTTAAAGACCCAATTCGAGGTTGAAAAAGTACAACGCGACCAGGCGGTTGCACAATTCCGACAGTCTGTATTAAATGCAGTCATGGAAGTAGACAATGCGCTGGTACAAACGGATAAGCTGGAACAACAAAGGGAACTGGCTAATTCACAGGTAGAAACTTTGCGGAAAGCTGTAAAAAACGCTCAACTTCTCTTCAAAAGCGATATGGCAAATTACCTGGAGGTGATAACAGCGCAAAGAAATGCTTTACTTTCAGAACTTGATCTTGCATCAATTCAACGGGATCAGCTTGATGCGAAAATTGAATTATACCGCTCCCTTGGCGGAGGATGGAAGTAATTGAGGAAAAACCGGCAACGAAATTATGCCATTTAAATTTTTTATGCTGACTTTTAACAAGTTAAATCGATTTATAAAAAATTAGAAAATAATAGTTGCGGGATATTGTTTATAGCCCTATATTTGCACCACTTTAAAGGAAACGGTTAAACGTTCTGAAAAAGTGAGATTCCGTAGCTCAGCCGGTAGAGCATAACACTTTTAATGTTGGGGTCCTGGGTTCGAGTCCCAGCGGGATCACAGAGTAAAACTCCAAAAACAACTAAAACCCTCTAAATCAAATGATTAGAGGGTTTTTTATTTGGCTAAAATCATCGAAAAATGCAAGTTTTGCCCATTAAAAGGTGAGCGTTTCGGTGAGCGGTAATTAAAGGTTCCAAAACGCTCACCAAAAGTGGCATAAATATTTGAAAATCAAGATATTCGAAAATAAAACATCTTGATTCCGAAGGACGACAGGTTTAATTTTAAACTAATAAATCTGTTATATGAACACTCGATTCAGTCTTCACTTTTTTTTAAGAAAGGCCAGTTACCACAACCTCGGCCCACTTCCAATCTATCTACGAATTACTGCCGGTAGCAAACGCTCCGAAGTCTCCATTCAGCGTAATTGTCTTCCGGAACGCTGGAACACTAGGGCCAGCCGGATGATCGGAACGAAGGAAGACGCCAGAGAGATAATGCAAGTTATCGAAACAATAAGAAGGTTGGGCAGAATGTCGGTGCTTTTTAAAGAGCTGTATGAAGTAAGCTTTTTAGCGAAATCATAGAAGGAATATCTCGCTGATTTACAAACCGAATACGACTGATTATGAAAACATTGTTTTCTAAAGGTGCTTAATCATTGTTTAATTAATTTCATATTGATAAAGCGCATAACTGTTCGGCACTGCTAACTGACATTTTAAACGTCCGCTTGGTTCTGTCGTGGTCACGTAACTTTTGCCATCTCCGAGTACAGAAGTTAACGTTACTATTCTACCGCCGGGCAACCAGGTAGAAAGCCAGGACGTTTTTTCGTTATTATTTTCCCTGATGATCAATAAATAACCTTTATTTCCAATGCTCGATTGAAAACCCGTCCATGATGTTCCGCTTGGCTCGTTACCTATCGGAAAGATCATTCCCGAGTGTATGGCTGTTTGAATGCCGCGGTATTTTTTGATGTTATTGGCGCTGGTGAATGCAGTTTCAGGAAGCCCTGTTGCTTCCATCCAGGCCAGGGGCTGCGCCATCATGGTTAAAGCAAACCCGTAGTCAAACGACAGCTTTGCAGGTGCAAGCAGATCGTTAGGGGCGTATTTATCGGTATTCCGGCTGTTATTCAAAAATTCGATTTGCAGGTTTTGAGGCGGTACATATCGCGATAACTGCCAGAGGTTGCGTAACGTAAAGTGCGGATAATAATTACCCCAGTCCGTATACCTGTTTTCCAGGAAAATGTTGCCGTACTCATTGAAATAATGATAACCGTTCCTCCGTCCTGCGGTAACGTCCAGGTTAAATACTACTTCGTTGTTAGTCACCGTCATGACTGAATCAAGTGTTCTGCGAAAATTCACCTCGCCTTTTTTGTCAACTATCTGAACGCCATCAATTTTGAATGTACAGATACCGTAATGTTTATACAGATTGATCAGAGCGGCTGCATCATCTTTCCAATGGGTATAGCTGCTATCCTGACTGGGATTAAACCATAAACAAATTTCGATACCAAGCTTTTTACCCAACTGTACTATAGGATCAAGGCCGTTTGGAAACTTTTGAGGGTCGGGCTTCCAATAGTTTGGGTTACTCCAGATACTGTTAAGGCTTCCTCCCGGCAGGGCCGAGTTGGAAGAACGACCGCTTTGCCAGCCATCGTCGATCTGAAAATGGCTGATACCCAAACGGTGGGCAGCGACCAAGTCCTTAAGAATGAATTTTTCGCTTATATGACTATCCTGTGCACGATCCCCCCAGGTGTTCATCATAACCATATCGTCGCGAAGCGGTTTGTGTATCCTTATGCGCTGCTGATAGTTACGCAAGGCCCTGAGTCTGCCCGCTTCGCCGCCAGCGGATAAACCAGTAACAACTCCATAACATTTTGTCCATTTGACTGAATCAAGATCAGCGGGGGTAAGACCTATACCGACGCATTGTAAACTGCCGAATTTAGCAATATAATCAAACCCCGGATAAGCCAATTGAACGTCTGATGTCGGTGCTTCTTTTAAAATGAAGATGCTTCTGTCACTCAATATTTCACTGGCGTACAACAGGTTGCCCCTAACCTTGCTTTCTCCCCTGTATAGTATTTGATCATAATCCTGAACCAGGTTATTGTTCCTGTCGGTTATATCAAAAAATTCTACAGCTTTAAGCCGCCAGTGTTTTCCGGGCAAGGCTAGAGTCTCCATTACAGTCGCTTGTGCGGTACCTTCCTTAGCGGCAGCATTGTTTTCTATATTTCGCAGTTCGCCGGCTTGTTTTATGGAAGTAAGCCATTGTGCTTTAATATTTCCACGAAGGTAGAAATCACATGCTATGGCCGGGCAATCGGGGTAAATTCTGAATACCCGCCTAACTTCCAGTTGATTGAATCTAACAGTAACGCTGACAGCCAAATAAGACGGCGTGGAAGCATTAGACGGTACAAATCTGGTTTGCAGATTGCCATCTATTGCCTTACCGGTTCCCGGGAAAAGACAATCGGGTGTACTTCCGCTTAATTGCCAGGTGAACTTATCTTTTTTGTCTGTAATCGATGCGCTGATCAGGTCGCCATTGTTCCATTTATAAGTTCTGCTGATTACCGAATTACCAAGTGTTAATTCGTCGTTATTCAGCGTGGCGTAACAAGTTTTTACATCCTCAACTGCCGCAGAGAATGCCTTATCGGTTATTAGAATACTTAATGCTGCAAAACAAAATAGTATGCACAGCTTTCGGTTTAGATTGATCATGTTGTTAAAATGGTAATATTTCAGCGCACCTGTACGTATTCTGCGTCGCCGAGATTTTTGAATGATAATATATTAGGTCGAACATTACTTATCGGTTTATTCAGATTGGACAGGATCATAAGGTGAATCTTTTTACAATCTTCGTATTTTCGACAGATGGCATGATTGGCGCATTTTTTATAATCGCTGTCATTTTCTGGTGCCATTCAACATCCTGCCACATACCTTCAAACTGAGGGCCGCAAAAATTGCTGGTAGCCATGGCAACCCACTGCCCGGTCGCGGCCGCAGTGGTTACACCCAATTCACACAGATCTTTGATCCAGTTCCATTCCAGCATGGGGTAATCCTTGTAATTAACCAGCGACCAGCATTCTGTCGAAATCAGCGGCTTACTCGCAGCTTTCGCGTCGGCAGCTAATTGCTTGATGCTGTTAGTCAGCACAGCGTCCCAATGTGTTTTATTCTCCTTATACAATGGTTCAGCTTTTTGAACGAGCCTGTGATAATCGTCGGCTGAAAAGCCATTCCAATCCAGGCCAAGTTTATTATTGAATTCACCGTCATTCATACTGGACATCCAGATATGCTGTTCTATAAAGTCAAGAAAAGGTATCGAAGTATCGGCAAGTAACTTTTCTTTGTAATGATCCATCGAAAAAGTATAGGGCACATCCGGATATTTTTGCCGTATAGGTTGTATGGCTCTTTTCATCCAGTCTAACGAAGCTGCTATGTTCTGCTTATTATTTTCAGGAAGTTAATATAAACAAAACCCGTAAATATGATCGAGCGGAAAAGCTTTCACGAGAAAACTTTCACTTTTTTTAGACTTGAAATATACTCAGAGCCGATTATACCGGTATGATTTCTTACGAGTTTAATATAAGGGTGTCTGTTATTCCAGGAAAACGCTGATACTTTCAGAAACCTAAAAATTACTATGGTAAATTCAGCTGCCACAGTTCGACAATTATCACCGAAAACAATTAGGATAACAGGTGTTTAGGCGTCGACACATTTAGAATCAAGCGCATCCATAGAATTTACTTTGTTCTTTTTTGGAATCTGAAAATAGGAGGCGCTCCGTTATATCGGTTAATATCCCGGGTTCTGAATCAAATTCGGATTCGCGTCCAGCTCAAATTGCGGGATAGGATATATCAATTTAGGATCGTTATATTTTTTACCGCCGACATCCTGCCGGGTACGTTTAATAACGTTATAAAGATCACCTTCAAATGCCAGCTCTTTTCTTCTTTCAAGCAGGATCTGATCTACGCTGGTTATCGTTATTCCGCCAAGGCCGGATCTTCCCCTGATCAGGTTAATATCCTGAGAGGGTGTTAAATCACCGACTTGCTGCCCGCTCCTGAAATTAGCTTCGGCCCGGGTAAGATGCATTTCTGCCAGGCGAACAATAGGAATAACAGCAAACCTGTCGGTCCATTTAGACGTCCTCAATATTCCAGGTTTGTCTCCCGTCCCTTCGTAAAATAAATCGCCCCGTGCATCTCCCGTTTCGTAAATCTGCAAATGACTGTCGTTGATATCGACATCGCCCCGGCCAATTCCAGGCATACTTGCATAAAACGTAGAAAGACCAGAATTGGCGGTGCCTGCATTCGCCTGCGCGTTTTGTTGTATCGCGAAAATATCTTCCGATGAGTTACTTGAATTATTAAACGCCTGTGAGATTGCAGGAACTAATCTGTAATGTCCGGAAGTAATAACCGTGTTAGCGGCAGTCGCTGCTTTTTGCCAGTCTTCCTGGGCCAGATAAATCCGGGATAGAAAGGCCGCAGCGGCATATTTTGTTGCCCGTCCATCATCCATCGTTTCGTTTAAAAGGCTTTCTGCGGAAGTTAGATCTGCGATGATCTGCGCATATACCTCCCCGACTGAATTCCGGCTTACATTTAATTCGTTTCCGATCGTTGTTGTTGGGCTTAAAACAAGCGGAACACCGGCTTGCGAGTTAGTACCAGATGGGCCGCCGGTCCAGGGCTGAGCGTAAAACCTGATTAGTTCAAAATAGACAATACCCCTGATAAACCTGGCTTCGCCAAGTATCTGATCTTTAATGGACGGATCAACCACTCCAATGCTTGCTTCTACATTGTTACAAATGTTAATGGCGCTGTAAGCAGCGGTCCAGTCGTTAGCTGCATTCACGTTGGTGGCAGTCGCATTTTTATTGTTTATATCCCGGTAGCTGGTAAATGAGCCGCTCCAGGTGATGTCGGTTGTATTCACAAATAATTCACCGATCAGGTTGTAATTGGTACCGTAAAGAGTTCCAAGAGTGCCCGCTGTCGCCGGAATGCCATATGCTATGGTGCTATAAGCGCCGAACAATGTGTTCACAACTCCGGTAGAAGTTGTCAAAGCGACATCCGAATCTATAGATTGTTGCGGTTTAATATCATCCAGCTGCTTCTTACACGACAGATTGCTGATAACAACCGCGATAAAAATAAATCCTGTTTTTATAATTGACTTCATGATGCTCTTTCTTAAAACTTGAGATTAACGCCAAAAGTGATGGTACGCGCCTGCGGAGCGGTATAAAAATCCACGCCATTATCGATATTGGAAATAGTGGTTGTATTCACTTCCGGATCGCCGTTATTGTAATTGGTAAAAGTTAAAAGGTTAAAGCCCGACACATACACTCTTGCGCTGCTAAAAAAGTTTTTAACCATTCGGCCAGGAATCGTATATCCCAGCGAAGCGGACTTCAGGCGCAAATACGAGCCATCCGAAAGCCACCGAGATGAAGTCCTGGTGCCGTTCGATTGTAAAAAACGCGCCTGCGGCACATTGGTTATATCACCCGGTTTTTGCCATCGGTTTAATTGATCGGAAGTTTGGTTGTCGAAGAAATCAGCATTAACCGATTGGTAGATACCAGCACCATTATAAATATCATTGCCGGATACAAACTGGAAGAAAATATTGAAATCAAAGTTTTTATAAGAAAAGTTATTTGTAAAGCCGCCTGTAAAATCTGGGTTTGAATCGCCCACAACCTGCCTGAAAGCGGAATTATAGTCATTTGTTGTTGTCCCGTCCTGCAAATAATAAAGTGCATCGCCATTTTGCGGATCAACCCCCGCGTACTTCGCTGTAAAAAAGACACCAATTGGCTGACCTTCAATTGCCCGCTGAGGCGCCCTTCCGGTTCCAAGGATTACCTGGCCGTCAAGGTCTTTAACCTTGTTCCTGTTAAACGAAATATTGAAATTGGTACTCCATTTAAATGCCCCAACAAAATTCTGCGAGTTTAATGTAAGCTCTAAGCCCTTGTTTTCCAGCGAACCTACATTCTTTAAAACCGTTGCAAAACCAGAGGTAGCGGGTACGTTCACATTTAAAAGCAGATCTTTTGTCTGTTTATTATAGTAAGAAAAATCACCACTCAAACGGTTATTGAAAAATCCAAATTCAAGTCCGGCGTCAAAAGATCCAGTCTTCTCCCATTTCAAGTCTGGATTTTCAACTTGTGTCGGTGTATAACCAGGCATGTTCGGATAAACGGAAGAACCGAATAATGCCAGCGACTGGAAATCAAGAATGCTGGAATTTCCCGTATAACCATAGCCGGCTCTCAACTTTAAAAAACTAAGCCATTCCGCGCCGCTCAAAAACTTTTCCTTGCTGATGATCCATCCGGCAGAAATTGCGGGAAAAAATCCATAACGGTTATTGGCGCCAAACTTACTTGAACCGTCATAACGGGCACTTAGAGCCACCAAATATTTATCGGTGAAACGGTAATTAGCCCGGGCAAAATAGGATACAAGCGCTTCGTCTGTTCCGAAAGAAGAACCGAAAGTAATATCGGAAGCACTAGCCAGGTTTTTGAAATCATCAGAAGGGAAACCTTCGCCAACTACTTGTGAGGTTTTTACGTCTTGTTTCTGGTAAGAGAATCCTCCAACGGCTTCCAGGTTGTGCTTCTCGCCAAATTTTGTGTTATAGCTTAAAAAGGTGTTCGAAGTATAATTCAACGACGTAACTGTTCTGTAATTTCCGTTACCTGTTGGGTTGCCCTGGGTTTGCCGTCCCTGGAAACCATCTTCCGATTGGTTCAGCACGTCAACTCCAAACTCCGTTCTTAAATTCAGTGCAGGCAAAATTTTATAGGAGGCGTATGCATTTGATATATTCCGGTAAACGATCGTTTTAAAATATGCATCACGTGCCTCAATCAATCCGTTGTAATATGGCCCTGTTGTGCTTAATTCGTTAGTTGATGGATCGATGACGGGCTGAATAGGCGGCAAAGCCACCAACTGGCCCGGCGTACTGAATGAATTATCGTTTGCCACACGATCATTTCTGCTCCTGGCAAGATTCAGGTTTACACCCAGCGAAAGTTTATCCGTAGCCGAGTGATCGAGATTTAACCGTCCGCTAATGCGCTTAAATGCGTTCTGAATTAAAATACCTTCTTGATTCGAGTAGGCTCCCGATGTAAAGAATCGCGTTTTTTCGTTTCCACCCGTGGCCGAGATCTCGTACTGGCTATTGCCGGCAGAGGACCGGAACTGCTCATCCTGCCAATTCGTATTGACAACGGCATTCCGCCAATCGGTTCCGGCAGAAAATGCATCAAAGTTATCTTCCAGGTATTGTGTATAGGCATCGATGGCTTCCTGCTCGTTTGCGGCAGGTCCAAAATTTTCTATATCGTTAGCAAAATCATACTTACCTCCGTTTACAGCCGCTTCTTCAAACAGCTCGACGTATTGCTGCGAGTTTAAAAAGTCCCGCTTTACTGCCGGTTTGCTGATGCCGGTAAAATAGTCAAGGGTAAAAACCGTTTTACCGCTTTTACCTTTTTTTGTTGTTATCAATATAACGCCATTTGAAGCTCTTGACCCGTAGATGGCGGATGCGGAAGCATCTTTTAAAACTTCGATCGATTCAATATCATTAGGGTTAATATCTGCCAGCGGATTACTAGGATCAAAATTCACCGCATCGCCTACACTTACCGATGTGATGGGAATGCCATCGACAACATATAGCGGCTGATTACCGGCAGTTACCGAAGAAGATCCCCGCACGCGGATAGCGATGCCCTGCCCTACTTTGCCAGAACCCGATGAAACAACGACACCCGCGGCTTTTCCCTGTATAGCTGATTCAAATGATTGTACCGGTTGGTTTTCAATTTCCCTGGAATTTACTTTTGCTACCGAACCCGTAAGGTTTTGCCGTATTTGGGTTCCGTAGCCAACAACAACCACCTCAGAAAGCTGCTTTTGTTCACTTTCAAGCTTAACATTGATTACTGTTGAAGTTATTGATACTGTTTTCTGCTGATACGAAATATATCTAAACACCAGGTTTTTGGCATTCGCGGGTACACTTAAACTGTAACTTCCTGATGCATTGGTTTGAGTACCGAGACCAGGGATTTCCTGTACCACTATACTTACACCGGGTAACTCGCTCCCATCTTTAGCGTCTGTCACCTTTCCGGTGATGGCCCTGGTCTGGGCAAATGCGATTACATTTAGAAGAAAAAGTAAAGGAATAAAGCACGTAAATCTTTTTTTCATATCCTTTATTATTAAAGTCAATAGTCAGCATGAGGATATTCCTAACGCAGCTCAACATGCTCAGAAAGAAATACCTTTCTTAAATCTACGACCATAAAAAACGGATAACATCACCCTAAAAGGGTGATTTTTAAGAAGATAGCTAAAAAGATAGAATTGTATTTCAATCCTATTATCATTCAGAAAATATCACATTGATTTTGAAAGATTTATTAGGTGATTGAATGGAAATGACTTTCGTTTGCTCTCATAAACTTCCATATGAGAAGATTTCAGTGCGAGACATTGTAAACGAACGCTCGTCACTTTTTGCATTTGCAGCCCCGCCATTCGGTACAAGTCCTCACTCCAGCGCCTGGCCTTCGCTTCGTTCCGGGCTTTTCCCTACTGTCGGGTTTAATGCTGAAAGGTTTGATTTCGTCGGCTAGCGGATTTGCCGAAAAACCTTGCTTTCAAATAAATTAAGCCGATGATTAAATGAGCTTGTTTTTTCGTGCTGTCTTTAGAGCATCAGCACGGGAATTTACGTCTAGTTTCATGTAGATGTTTTTGATGTGGCTTCTGACGGTTTCCAGGTCGATAAAAAGTTCCCGGGCGATCTGGCTTCGATTTTTACCATTTCCTACCAGCTCGAGGACTTGTGTTTCCCGCTTTGACAAAGGCGAGTCCGGGTTCCGCTGAAACGATTTGATTACCATCCTGGCGATATTGATACTCATCGGCCCACCGCCTTCTTTCACTTCGCGGATTGATTCGACAATTTTAAAAGAGCTCGAATTTTTTGTCAGGTAACCGGAGGCACCGCTGGCAAGGGCATCAAAAATTAATTTTTCCGAGTCATACACGGTGAGAATAAGGACAAATGCATCCGGTACGATTTTTTTTAGTTTTGGCAGCGCCTCAATGCCGTTAGTGCCCGGAAGTTCAATATCCAGCAGGATAACTTCAGGCTCGTCTGCCGATATTTTTTTTGCGGCTTCATCAAACGACGCATATTTGTTAACGACATGAAAACCGGGTTCTTTTCCGATCAGAAAAGCGTAACCATTACGGATGATTTCGTCGTCTTCAATAATTACAACTCTGATCACATCCTCACTGCTCATATCCCAGGTTTAATTCTTTTGAAATCGATAATCTGATCGCCGTTCCTCTATCCTGTGTTGAATTTATATCTAATTCTGCCCCAATTCGCTTTGCCCGGACGGCAATATTATTTAAACCAGTTCCTTTGCCGGCGCTTGTCTGGCTAAATCCTTTACCATCATCTGACAACTCAATTTCTACGAATCTTTCAAATTGATTAACCTTTAACGACACATGATTTGCGCCGGAGTGCCGCAATGAATTATTTAACGATTCTTTAAATATCATGCTGATATTGCGACTGAATTCCATGCCAAGCTTAATGTCCGAAAGATTTTCTTGAATCCCATAAAAGTTGAATTCTATCGCAGTATCCTGAAAAAGCTCCAAACCAAATTCGCTGATATGGCTTAGTATCTCAAATAAATTATCGCTCTTGGGATCCAATGCCCATAAAATATCTTTTGTGCCGCGATACAGGGACGACGCGTTTTCTTTTATCTGGCTTATCAGATGGCGCTCTTCGGCATGCTCACCGTTGAGTTTAGTATTTAGAATATCTGTGAGGATAGAAATACGTGTTAACTTATTTCCGAAGTCGTCATGAAAGTCTTCCGCGGTTTGCCTTCGTGTTTTCAAACGCTCCTGCTGTTTCATCTCTTCGATAACCCGCAGCCGTTGGTTTTTGCGTTTGTGTAAATAAGTTTGAAAACCAATTCCAATCAGAACCAAGCTTAAAACAGCTAGAAGCCGGAATATAATAGTCTGATAAAAAGCCTGCCGGATACTGAATGGAAATTTTAGAATATTGTCTGAATAACTTCCCGATTTATTGAAGGCTCTGGCTTCAAAAACATAGTCGCCGGGCGGCAATGCCTGGTAATTTACACTGGAATTCGGTGTAGGCCTGGAAAAGGCATCGTCAATACCTGATAACCTGTATTGATATAAAACTTCCGATGGGTTGGTAAAATAAATTCCTTTAAAATTCAGGCTGAGCTGATTTTTGCGGTATTCAAGTTCCAGGTTTTTCGGCAATATATACCCATCTGTGCGGCTCAGGTATGGTTGCTGCTTTGCAATTGAGGAAGAAAATAGTTTGACTGACTGAAGAACAATATGGGGTCGTTCTTTTTTTTGGTTGTCTGGGTTTAGCTCAAAAGTTACGGCGCCTTTAGTGGTTCCGAACCACAGCTTGTCTCCATCTTGATAAACTGCATTTTGATTACACTCCACCACAAGTCTTTTCGATTTTTCGGCGCCCGAAATTGTGAATTTCCGGGATGATGGATTGATCTTTATCTTATTAATGCCGCGCCCCGTGCCAGCCCAAATAGTTCCGTTCTCATCGTTGGTTAAACTATAAATGGTATTCGAGTACAATCCTTGTTTTGCTGTCAGGTTTTTGAAAGAATGATCTTTTAAATTCCAGATCCAGATACCTTCATCTCCGGTGCCTAAAAAAACCTGGTCGTTCAATTTCAACATCGAATATATCTCCGCTTTCTCTGCGTGACGCCATTTTAATTCTTTAACCTCATGATTTTTACCAATGATTAAATACTTGCCTGCCGGCGAGATTGCCAAAACAGAATCGATTCCGATTTCGGCCAGGCTGGTTGCGGGAAAATTAAAGTTCTTGATATGAGAAAATTTTCCTTTTGCCATTATGTAACATCCTTTTGGAGTAGCAAACCAGATCGTTCCCTGTTTATCTTCAATGATCTGACGAATTACGTTAACTTTTGTTCCTGCCAAAAAAGGAATGCTTTTAAAAGCGCCGCCATCATATTTCCATAAACCGGCGCCTAATGTTCCGATCCAGATATTACCTGCCCGATCATTGAACAAATGCAGAATTCCGTATGAAACTGAGTCGGGAACCGGAATCTTTATCAGGCTTTTTTCGCCGTTTTTTATCTTTAACAAGTCCTTTCCATAAGAGTGTATCCAAAAATTACCACTTTTATCTTTCGCGAACCCCATCACAACTTCGTTAGACAAGCCCTGCCCTTTGTCTAAAATCATGGTTCTATCGCCATCGTATTTATAAATGCCCGCTCCTTCGGTTCCAAACCAAACATTATTTTCGGTGTCTTTGAAAATTTGGTTGACCATATTATCGGTAAAGCCGTTTCCGGAATTAAAGAATGTTATTTTTTGCGGTTCAATGTAATAAGCTCCGGAATTTGCACCTATCCATAGATTTGACTTTTCGTCCTGCATAATTGAAACCATGAAATTATTTCCAGTTCCGATAACATTAGTCTGATACGGCCTAAGTAGGTTATTTTCTGAAATATATAGTCTTCGTGGCGTCATTACCCACAACTTATCTTTAGCAGCACGATCAAAAAGCAAAGACGTAATCATTATCTTTTTTTCGGCAGCCGGCAGATCAAGTATCTTAATCCATTGATTGCGATTCAGTTCAAAAATTCCCTTATCATAAACTGCGGCAACCAGCTTTCCCTCGCCACTGATTGTTAAAGCGGTAACTAAGCCATTAGGAATGCCTCGTTGTTTAACAAAGCTAAGTTCGCTTCCTGAAAAGGTAAATATCTGATTATTGATTAAACCATAAATATTCCCATTATTTCCGTTAATTAATTTTGTTACCCACGAAGCCTGGGATTGATTGGAAACACGATAATTTTGAATTTTTAAACCATCGTACACTGAAAGGCCGTTTAAAGTGCCAATATAAATTTTGCCATTATCGCCAGTCGCAATAGCAGTAGCCCCGGACCCCGCAAGATTGTTTTCTGTTCGCGTTAAAGAAAAAAACTGGCTTCCGTCAAAGCGGGACACACCGCCCTGGGTAGCCATCCATAAATGATGACTAGGGCTTTGTGCAAAAGCTTTGACTTGCGACTGGATTAAGCCGTCTTCGATATCATAATGGGAGAAATTAAAACGCTGAGCTATTGAGACACTATGACAAAAGGCGAAGAAAAGAGCTGTAACAGCGAGTTTACGATATCTGCAAAATGGATTAAAGACGCCCATTAATCTAGATTTAAACAATCTTGTTCCCAAAATCCAGGAGAAATGACAAATTAATATTTTTACAGGTTGATTTCAAATCACCCTAACCGGGGGATAATATAAGTTACCGTTTATTCGACTAATGGAATGGTATGTTCGATTATCGATAATGTTAATTGATATCGATATAAATAAATATCGCGCAGCTGTTCAAACTAAATGGTTTCTAAAATACACTCGTTTTGTTACAATTCATGACCAAAACCGGTATTCATTTTGCATAACCGGCATTTCCAATTCAAAAGTTTATCGGCTGATCAAGAAAAAATGCGTTGTATCCTCAAAAACCCCAATGTTGTATAAACGGCGCCAGAAACACTTTACAACATTTCTCAAAAACTAAACAATAAATGTAGACTATATTTCTCTGTATTGCACATTTTGTAGAAAAAAATACACGATTTATTCATTGCATTTTTGATGATAATTATTAAATTTGAAGGGTTAACAACTTTTTATGTCACTTTTTTCAAGAAAATGGGATTTTAATAATTAATTTTTCAAACCTGAGAAACGTCCTTTTTAAATGGGAAAAGCGCTTTTTAAAATTTCACATTTTCGAATTAAATAGAATTATAAATATTTTAATAATTAGAAATGCTTTTTTCCTAATATTAGCCAGCTAAATTGTCCCTTTATTATTGAGGCACAGTTTATGAAAAGAAATCCTTGCAACGTTAGTTATACATTGCATCATTTGGCGAAAGCCATTCTCTTTAATGCCCGTTGAAGAGACTATCTATGACGACAAGATCGTATACTGGTATTACAGACAAGAACCCTGTAATTGTTCTTTATATCAACACTACAGTTTATAACTGTATCGAATTGAATCAACCAACTGCCTTGCTAATTATATTGTAATTATTCTCATGAACTCTTTTTAGAGTTTATTTGAACTTGGCTACCATCTACTTTAACATAAATTTTAAAACTATGGACAAACATTACGGACAAATTGTAGAGTATCGTGTAAGAAAAAACGGCTACAGCATTACCGATCTTGCCAGATGCATGAATGTAAATAGAAGATCTATTTACAACTGGTTTAATCAAAAGTATTTGAAATCAGATATAATTTTTCGTATCGGGTGTGTCATCCGGCATAATTTCTCCCAGGAATTTCCAGAATTGTTTATAGATGAGGATTTCAACATGATAAGCAATCCGGAATCGCAATCGTTCCGCGCCAGGTATTACTCATACAATGAGAACGAGAATTGGAAAGCTAAATACATTTCTTTGCTGGAGAAGTATAACGAAATGCTATCAAGAGAGTCTACATACCAGGCTGTGTAACATTTTTACAATTAACAGTTCTCAAAAATCAGATTCCTTGCGGCCAGATCACGCAACTTCGAATTAACGGGGCTCAATTAACATAATACCGTCTGTTGAATAGTACAATCAAAGATTAACATATTGTTAGCGCTTCAAAATTGCTATTGCTCTGTTAGCCCTTATACTTTTTGCAGTTACCAGCCATTTAACATGACTTTTAAAAAATTTATTTTTAACGCATTTTTACTTTTCTATTTTCTTCCCGCATCCACGCAAACACTATCCAGTATTAGTGGAAGTATTACTAACGGCGTAACTCCAGTTTCAGGAGTAAGCATACATTTATTGAACACGTCAATCCTTACAACTACTGATCAAAACGGTATTTTCACAATACACGATGTTCCTTACGGACGATATATTATTAGCTTTAATTCATCCGGCTATGCTGTTGCGCAGCAAGAAATTTTATTAAGCAAACCGTCCGAGACCATTCAAATTACATTAACAAGCAGCGCTAAGCAATTGGATGAAGTTGTAGTAACCGCTCAAAAACATGACGAGACTGCAAAGAAATTACCCTTGAGTTTGTCTACACTAACGAGCAAGCAGATTGAAGAATACAAATTGTGGAACGCCAGGGATTTAACTGCAATCGTTCCTAACTTATACTCTTCTAATCCTGGTGACAACAGGAATGTTACTTCATTAAGAGGTATTGCAACAACATCCTACGACCCTTCCGTTGCGACTTACATTGATGGGGTAAATCAATTTAGTCTTGACACATATATCGCACAATTGCAGGATATAGAACAAATCGAAGTCCTGCGCGGCCCGCAAGGAACGTTATATGGCAGAAATGCCATGGGTGGCGTAATTAATATCACCACGAAACAACCGACTAATCATACACAAGGATTTGCCGAGATTAATTTTGGCAACTTTGGCCTGCAGCGTTATAATATTGGCTTTCGCACCCCGCTTATACAGAACAAGTTATTCTTCGGAGTATCGGGGATGTATTCCTCATCTAATGGTTTTTACACAAACGAATTTAATAATACCAATTTTGACGACCAGCACACTTTTTTAGGTAATTATTTTTTGAAATACCAGGTTGATAATAAATGGGCTGTTATTCTTAATCTAAAAAATGCTACAAATAAAAATGGCGGAGCGTTTCCGTTAGCTGCCGACAAGGAATCTGCTTTTGAAAACCCTTTTACAGTTAATCAAAATGCGACCACCGACATGGTTGACAATCAGTTAAATTCCTCTTTATCAGTTAACTACAACGGATCTAATTTCAATTTTACATCTCAGAGCACTTATCAAACAGACTACCGTTATTATAAACAACCAATAGATGGTGACTTTTCGCCAATAGATGGCGTTTCAATCGTTAACAATTATGGCAAAGACTGGAATAAAGTAAAGGTAGGCACGCAAGAATTTAGATTCTCCTCTCCGGCAGCAATTTCGTCCCCGTTTAAATGGATTGCAGGAGTTTATGGATTTTACCAGGACAATCCGGTTAAACAGGGTACACATTTTGGCGAAGACGCAGAATTAGTTGGTGCTCCGTTCCCGAACTTTACCTCCATTAACATTAATCAGCAAAAAAAATATGGATTTGCGCTTTTCGGGCAGGGAACCTATTCTATTTCAACTAAGCTTGACTTTACTCTTGGCTTAAGATATGATTACGAGCACGATAAACAAGCAGTTGAAGGACAGTTCCAGCCAGACGGCGAAGACGTAATAATTACTCAGCCTGATACTTCTTCAAAAGC
Organism: Hufsiella arboris; assembly: GCF_009834875.1. Taxonomy (GTDB): domain Bacteria; phylum Bacteroidota; class Bacteroidia; order Sphingobacteriales; family Sphingobacteriaceae; genus Hufsiella_A; species Hufsiella_A arboris. Next base: position 143,251 of record NZ_WVHT01000004.1, read on the forward strand.
CCATTTCGACGCGTTTTCTCCGAAGCTTAGTTTGTTGTATAAGCTGGATCCCTCGAATAACATTTATGCTGTCTATAGCAAAGGTTTTCGTGCTGGCGGCATAAGTCAGCTTTCATCAGATCCGTCACAGCCGCCTCTATTTTCTTATAATCCGGAGTCAAGCAACAACTACGAACTTGGTTTTAAAAGCACATTGTTCAATAAACGTGCTGACTTTAATATCAGTCTATTTTATACAGCGGTCAATAATGCGCAAGTTCCAACACTGGTGCTGCCAGATGCAATTACGATTACCCGCAACGCCGGTAAACTTGAAAGCAAAGGGCTGGAATTTGAGGCACTACTCAAGCCCGTCAACGGTCTAGAAATAGATTATAGCTTTGGCTACACTGATGCTGAATATACTAAACTGGATGTTCCCTCGGATGGATCCGCGATTGATTTAAGCGGAAACAAGCAAATATTTACACCGGATATTACCTCACTATTAGCTGTTCAGTACGGTTATAAGTTCAAAAACAATATTCAGGCAGTTATTCGTGGCGAATGGAAATACCTGGGCAAACAATATTTTAATTTGGCGAATACCATCGAACAGAATCCTTACGATATTTTTAATGCACGTATAGGTATGTCTTACAACGACTATGGCATTTTCTTCTGGGGTTCCAATCTTTTTGATAAAACTTACATCGACTACGCTTATGATTTTGGCGCTGTGCACCTCGGCAATCCTAAAACTTACGGCCTAACATTTTCAAAGCGGTTTTAAGCAATGCTTCATGGGAAAATTGCGTGAAAAAGTTTTTACGTTTTTTCCCAAACTGATATACAAGCTCAGGAAAAATGCTTTGAGAAACCTGATGATTGGTATTTTTAAGTTATCTATTAATGAAAACACACAAAGCCAATCAGATTATGGAAGAACTAAGATTAAAAAGAAAATCAACGTCAAAAAAAGCCTTTATAAAGGTTTCATCAGTCATTTTATTGATTTCGATGATTGCAACACTTGGATGTAAAAAAGGAAAAAAGGAGGATGAAGACATCTATTACGGCTACGGAAAATTAACGGTGGAATGTGAGAAAAAATGTCATGTAGAATATGGAGAAGGCGACAAAACAAATAATTATGATGTTGAAGCGACTAAGGCTACCTACTATTTTAGATACCATTTAAATTACAATCTGAACATTAGTATAACACCTTCAGATACAACTCAAACAATGACGCTGAACGTTTTCAATAGGGAAACGAAACAAATTTTTAACAATACTACAAGGAAAAAGAAAGACGAGACCTGGAATTCAACTATCCTTGTACCCTAATAAGCAACGGGGGAGTTAACTAAAATTTATCAGTGTACTGAGAAACTGCTTTTACATATTATTGGAAGATAAAAAGAATGCCGATTAAATTATTAATCGGCATTCTTTTTTGATGTTTGATTTACAAGTCTTGACCAATTCTGGCAGAAAGCAAAGAGTTATATTTCTCTAAAAGTGCTATGTATTTGTCTTTCCATGTAATTTGATTTGAAGATTCATAGACAGATTGATCATTATTATTACTCGGCGCATTCGGCTTAGGAGTAACAGTAAAGTCTTCTTTTGTAAAAAGCTCAGGAAATTCCGCGGAAAAATCATGATGGATTATGCAGCCAATGCGGTAAATAATTTCCGGCTTAAGATATTTTTGATTAAACCAATTATATACAGACCTCCGGTTTATGTATGTTAAACGAGCAAGTTCACTAATACAATAACCTTTTTTCCGTATAACTAACTCAACTATTTGGCCATAGTGTTTGTCCATAACATTGAAATTTAAGTTAACAGCAATTAGTATTGACACTAATTAGCTATGATTTACGGTTGCCATTCTCTGATTAACCTTCGTAATAAAGGCTAATTGAATATAGCTGTTAAAAAACGCGTTGTTGTTCGGCTGGATAAAGTTTACGAGGGTTAATTTTTACCGTTAAAGCGCAATTGATATTTTCTATTACCATAACAACAGACTTGCCCTGGACCTGGTAAACCTCACCCTTATAATCTAAAAAAGGTCCGTTGGCAACCTTGACACTGTCTCCGACATTAATACTGCTTAACGATACAGTTTCAACGTCGGAGTATTCTTTAACAATGCTTCGTATACGTTCTATTTCTGTATCATTAATTGTAGCGGGTTTGCCGCAATGAGATATAAAGTTAACCACACCAGAGGTCTGCATTACTTTCGAGTGTTCGAAAGGATTTAGCTTTACAAAAAGATATGAGTTAAATAAAGGTATCTCTACCACCTTATTCCTATCTACCCATTGCCTGTTTGATTTAACCAATGGGCAAAAAGAATTTATATTCTGATCCTTAAGAAGCTTGTCAACCTTTTTTTCCCACCGCGCTCGTGTATAAAGGACCATCCAATTTTTATTCAAAGTTTCTTTCATGATAAATGTTTATGTAGAATTTAATTAATCTGATAGCAAAGCGATGTTATATCAAAATTTAATTCGTCATTCTAAAAATAAATCAAAAGCGTAAATGAATTTGCTACCTGAGAAGGGTTGTATAGTAATATGTGAAAAACCGCGAAAAAGAAATTACAGCTTTTATTTTTATATCGAGAACGCTTATTACAATCGCATCGTGATCCTGATTATATTTAATAAAAGACAACAAATAAGTGGTTTTTTTACTAAATTCTCAGGTTTACACATTTAACTTCACAAGTTTTTTAATTAACTGCTTATTTGATTGATAAATAGTAATATTGTGTTAATAACGATTAGCTCTCTGTCCTTTCCGTCGAGTCTCTCACTATGTAAGTGAGATAGCGCTAGTTTTACACTTCAAGCTCGGTTATCCACTTTTTTAGTACTTGTGATGATGATTAAGTGCTTCTTATTTCAACTATTTTTTATCTGTTGTTTTTGTTGCAATGCCAACGCTTATACAGAAAGCAGCTGTAGTAATTATACCAGGAGTGACTCATGTATTCCAATAAGCCCACTACCTTGTGCCTTAATTAAAAAAAGCATTCCGTTTAGTTTGAGTTATAATACATCTGTAACAAACTCAGTAAATGACAAGAACGGAGTCGGAACCGGGTTTACAACTATAAATAGTTCGTCCGCGAGCCGTATGCCTGTCGACGGATCACCTTCGATTCCTTCATTACCCGGCTATGAACCATCAAGAATAACAATAGCGGGAGGACGTCTGCAAATTTTGGCAGCGAAAGGCATTGACTATCTGCAAAACAATAATCAAATCAATACACTTGGCGTTCAAATAAACGCCGCAGGCAAATTACAGCTGGAAGTAGATATAATTAATCCTTACAATGGTACTCAATCTCAGCAAGCTGGATTGTGGTACGGATTAAGCGATAAGACATTTATAAAACTTGATATATACGGCAATAAAGTAGAATTACGTAAAGAGTTCAATGACGTTTCGAGCGTTGTCGCTACAAACAACCCTGATCAACGGGTGACACAAGCCATCACCGGCTTAAATACCAAGACTGTCAGGCTGCGAATGGTTATAGATTCTGTAGCTCAAACCGCGGAGGGTTTTTACTCTACAGATGGTGGAGTATCTTATAAAAGTAGTGGCGCCAGCGGTTATAGCTCTTCCAAAATAAACATAGCATCCATGGGACTAACTTCAGGTTTAGTTTATGCCGGAATTTATTCTTCTTATCGTAGTGGAACGTCTGCTGTCAGTTACACTTTCGACAACTTCAGTATTGTCAATACACTTCAAAAGTCGTTATCTTTTTCACGTAATGTTTTAAATTTTACAGTATTAAAAGGAACTACCGTTATACCGCAGGCAGTCAAGCTAACAAGCAGTCCCTCAACATCAACGTATGTACTTACTAAATCGGAAGCCAGCTGGCTTGAGTTACCACAAATCGCCGCTGACAGCCTTAGATTTAATTCTCTTAATGTTAATTCAGACATAGCCGTCGGCACCTATCAGGCTTTGATAACATGCACCGCGAATGGCTATCCACCGGCAACGTTACTAATTAACTTAAATGTTATAGAAAAAAAAGAGGGTACGAATTTTAAAGTAAATTTTCAGGATGCTCAAACCGTTCCGCCGTTTGGCTACTATAGAGATTATGGACAATCGTTTGGCTCTAGAAATGGACTATATCAGGGTTCGAATCAGCAATATGGTTGGAAAAAAAGATCAGATGGAAGCTTGATAAATATTACCGGAAATGGCAGAAATCGTAACACACCAGAAGATCTTCTATTAGCCACTCTTATACATATGCAGGCCAATAATATTGCAGGATCTTTCACCGGCAGCAAAATAGAAAGTTATTGGGAAGCCAAAGTAATGAACGGTACGTATGATGTAAGCGTTTCGGTCGGCGACGGCACAGTTAATACGGCACCAGAAAGTCATACCATTAATGTGGAAGGACAAAACGTTATTTCGGCCTTTGTTCCAAGCGGAAAACAAGGCACAATAAGTCGCTTTAAGTCTGCAACGATACGAATAAACGTCACAGATGAATTGTTGACAATCAACGCTGACGGTGGGAAAAACACAAAAATTAACTACGCAGAAATCCAGCCTGTATCACTAGCTCCATATCTTTATTGGTCATCTGCCAATCAAAATATTTTAATAAAAAAGGGTACTACCGAAAGCAAATCTTTTACACTGACTTTGGGCAACTCTACCAATGCTACAAAAACATATTCTATAGCCGCTACATATGGTGCTGGCGCTACCGGTTGGCTAAGCTTTAGTGCTTCACAAACCGGTGTTCAGCCAACGATCACTTTCAATTATTCAACAGCAAAAAACTTAGCCGTCGGAACATACTACGCAACGTTAAAAGCGACATCCAGTCAATATACAAGTGCAGAGGCAACAATTCAGTTGAGTGTTATCGATAGCTTAAAACCCTATGTAATTTCTTCTTCTCCCCCAAATGGCGCAATGAAAGTGGATGTAAACACTGTTAGCATTGCAGCAAATAATCTTCACGTGCCTGTGGTAGCTGGTTTTCAAGGCGGGGTGGATAACAGTACGATTACCAATACAACAGTAAAACTTTTCAAATTAGTTGATACAACGGCTACACCAGTGACAGGAACAGTGCAGGGTACCGGAGGTGGCGACGCTGTTAGCTTTTCTCCCTCAACAAGCTTGCTGCCAAGTACAAAATACAAATTTGTGGTAACATCGGGTGTGAAATCCTATTCAGGTCTAGAATTTTCGCCCTACGAGGCAACTTTTATAACAGATGTAGCGAAAATTGACTCAAGTGCCTTTTTATATGCGCAGTTCACCAAAATACCCATTCCTGGCACACAAAATATCAAATATACTTCATTAGCTATCGGGCCGGACAGCATGTTCTATGCTTTGCGCCTGGACGGAGCTATTGAAAGATACACAATCAATCATAGCGATGGATCATTATCAAATAAAACAACCATAAATACTTTAATCGACAAATATGGCGAGCGATCTGCGATCGGCTTAACTTTCGACCCGGCATCAACAGCCTTAGCTCCAATCGCCTGGGTTTCACATTGTTCGGCCGGGTTAACAACCGCACCCGCTTTTGATGGAAATATTTCGAAGTTAGATGGGCCTGATTTATCAAATGAGCAATTGATGATAACAAAACTGCCCAGATCTACCAGAGATCACATGGTAAACGGCTTAGCATTCGGACCAGACAGCGCTTTGTACATCTGCCAGGGTAGTAATAGCTCGGCCGGATCATTCGACAACGACTGGCAACGTAATGAATCTCTCCTGTCGGGCTGTGTACTGCGTTTAAATATTCAAAAACTAAGCACATTTACTTTACCGTTAAATGTTCAAACAACCTCAAATCAAAATCTAATAAACGCAGCTCCTGATTCAACAACGGTAATGAGCGATGGAACCTATAATCCATACGCAAACGGCTCGCCGTTGACCATTTTCGCTTCGGGTGTACGTAATGCTTTCGACCTTGTTTGGCATTCCAATGGTCAGTTGTATTTACCTACCAACGGATCCGGAGGAGGTGGTAATTCACCAGGTTCCATAACTGGCACAAGAAGACCAGATGGTTCTTTTTATAATGGGCCAGCTATTCCTGCAACAACGGGAGTAAAAGTTCAGGACGACTGGCTTTTCAGGGTGAATCCAGCTATGCCGATCGGTTATTTTGGCCATCCGAATCCGCTAAGGGGTGAATATGTGATAAATCGTGGTTACATCGATAATCCGCTTTACTCTCCGGCAATTTCAGCTGATGTAAATTACCGACCGTCATATGATTTTGGTTTGAACCATTCTCCGGACGGAGCTATAGAATATAAAAGCGGAGCGTTTAACAATGCCTTGAAAAACAAGCTGTTAGTTTGCCGTTTCAGCGGCGGAAGCGATATCGTCGTAATGGAGCCAGGTTCATTGGTAAAAACAACTTATTCCGGCAATGACGACCATATTTATGACATTGTAAAAGTTACAACAGGATCTTCGAACAGTGGCTTGGTTGGCATGTCCAGCTTTGCAAATCCGCTTGATCTCGTCGAAGACGTTGTAACCGGAAATCTCTATGTAAGTGAATTTAACTGGAATGACAACTCCAATCTAACCGCCCAAATCACTTTATTAAAGGTCCAGTCACAGCCAACTCCTCCTCCAACTTTATTCGCCTTAAGTGCTGCTCCGGAGCTTTCGGAAAATACGTACACAAATCAAAAATATATCGTCACACTAAGTAATAAAGGTGACAAAGCGCTTAGAGTAAAGGATATCAAATTATCCGGTGATGATGCCTCTCAATTTAAAATTCTGAACATTCCACTACCGTCGAATTCAGAACCACTTTTACTTTCAAAAAACAGCTCTCTTACATTTAAAGTATCGTTACCGCCGTCTGCTCTAAAAGCTTTGTCGGCTAAACTAAAAGTTACCAGCGTTGACGATACTGTTAAAGAGGTCCAGATAGATAAGATACCAGACTTAGATTCAATTCAAACTATTAATAAAGCGATTACTAATGCCAATAATTTCAAGATGGAGGAGCGCAGTTTAACAATTTACCCAAATCCCAATTACGGGAGCCCTGTTAACGTGAGATTAAGGAACTTTAACAAGCAGGAACCTGTAACAATCTATCTGTATGATATGATGGGCTACGTATTGAAATCGATCAAGGCTGTTACTGACCTCAATGGGGAATTTCATACACAAATTTCAGTCGAGAATATGCATAAAAGCAATTTTTACATTGTAAGAGCATTATTTTCAACAGGTTCAAGATTTGCTAAGCTTATCATGACCAAATAATCTATATCTGTAACTAGTACAGATCTTATTTAAATTACCTTGAATAATGAGTGCCCCAATATTCATACACAAGCGCTTTGTTTTTTTAGCTTTTTTATTGGCTGTATTTGTTTTATTATTTCTTAAGACGTATAGTTCCTTTATTAACGCATCCGCCAGTAAAAAAGAGCTGGATAATCCGGACATTTTTAATCTAGTTGAAGTTCCTGTAATTGAACCAATAAAAATAAACTTTCAGGATGAGAACACGGTTCCTCCTCCTGGCTGGCTAAAGGATTCCGGTGAACCTTTTGGAAAACGCGCAGGAATTTATGAAGGTTCTCAATTAGAATATGGCTGGCGAAAAAGAAGCAATAACGCACCTCTCGATTTAAGTGGCAATGGAAGAGCTCGAATTGAGCCTGAAGATGTTTTGCTGTCAACTTTTATTCATATGCAGGCCGATAACATCAATACTTTAAGATATGGCGCTTTTGACGGCAAAAAAACGGAAGGTTATTGGGAATTGAAAGTGCTTAATGGCGTTTATAAAGTTTCGGTGGCTGTAGGTGACGGGATGGTAGGAAAAGCGGCGGAAAACGACTGTATCAACATTGAAGGTGTAAAAGCGATTTCAAACTTTGTTCCGATCGGAAAATTAAGGAGTCCCGGCAGATTTAAAGAAACAACTGTAACGGTTTCTGTAAGTGACGGATATCTAACAATAGACGCCGATGGGGGAACAAACACTAAACTTTGTTATGCCGATATTACTCCAATTTCCGTCGCTCCGTTTGTTTATCTTAAACCAGGTACGCAAAACCTGTTAATCGAAAATGGCACGAAAGAGCAAAAGAAATTTGTTGTTGGATTGCATAACAATCTGAACTCCGATTTGCAGTACCACCTGTCGGCAACCTATAGTGGACAAACTACTAACTGGTTAAATTTTTCTGCTGAAAATACCGCTAATGATTCGATCATAATCTTTGATTATTCAAAAGCAAGCGTGCTTTCGCCTGGAATCTATTATGCAAAAATCAAAGTTTCCGCAGATGGTTATTCAAGTACATCTATGGATATTCAGCTAAGGGTTGTTGATCACAACCGGCCTTACGTGATTGCCTCTGTACCAGTAAATGGTGCCCGTATGTTAAAATCAGTTACGATTGCGGCTAATGATTTATCTGTACCTGAAGTAAAAGGATACAAGGGAGGAACGGATAACTCAACGATTAATAACAATACAGTCAAATTATATAAGATACATCACAACGGATTAATCAACGTTCAGGGGGTTGTACAAGGAACTGGTGGTGGAGATGCCATCAGTTTTTCTCCTTCCCGTCCCCTGGACCCCAACAGCAGTTATAAATTTGTGATTACCGATGGAGTCAAATCATATAGCGGCGCTTCATTCGTGCCATTTGAAACTTCGTTTTCTACTGAGGCTACCCCAGTTGATTCCACTAATCTTTTAACTGCCGAGTTTACCAAAATATCCATTCCAGGAACGCAAAATAAAAAATACACGTCGCTCACATTTGGCCCGGATGGTAAATTCTACGCATTAAAGATTGATGGAACAATTGAACGTTTCGACGTAGATCATACCGATGGTATGTTAAACAATATGGCTTCAATTAATACGCTGGTAAAAAAATATGGCGAGCTAACCGCAATAGGATTAACTTTTGATGTCCGTTCGACAGCCAAAAATCTAATTGCTTATGTGTCTTACTCTTCTTCGGGATTGAACGAAGCGCCCGCTTTTGATGGCCGTATTTCCAGGCTTAGCGGAACCAATCTCCAAAACGAACAAAAACTCATTATGAATTTACCAAGATCAACACGTGATCACATGGTAAATAGTATGGCATTCGGACCAGACAGTGCTTTGTATGTTTCTGTTGGAAGTAATAGCTCAGCGGGCAGATATGACAAGGGCTGGCAGCGGGATGAAACACTTTTGGCGGGATCAATCTTAAGGCTTGACCTAAAAAAGCTTGCTCAGGTAAAACTGCCACTAGACGTGAGAACTACTGCTAATCAGAATTTAATCAACAAAGCTCCAAAGGAATCAATAACACTTAAAGACGGCACTTATAATCCCTATAGCGTTAATTCGCCGCTAACAATATATGCGTCAGGAATAAGAAATGGCTACGACCTTATATGGCATAGTAACGGGCAATTATATATTCCGGCAAACGGTTCTGGCGGCGGCGGTAATTCACCCGAATCGGTTAAAGGAACCCGACGACCTAATGGCAAGTTCTATGATGGACCAGATATCGAAGCAACGAGCGATGTTCCGGTGCAGCATGACTGGCTATTTCGTGTAAATCCTAATCGCCCGGTCGGTTATTTTGGCCACCCTAATCCACTTCGCGGAGAATATGTAATAAACAGAGGTTATGCTGACAACCCGGTTTATGACCCTCGGGTAAAACCAGATGTTAACTATCGAGGAGCCGCCTTTGATTTTGGCTTCAACAAGTCGCCTAATGGCGTAATCGAATACAAGAGCAATACATTTGATGGCGATCTAAAAGGTAAGTTGCTGGTGTGCAGGTTCAGCGGCGGAGGTGATATTATGGTAATGGAGCCTGGTTCAATGAAAAAGCTAAAATTAGCAAATAACAACAATGACCATATTTATGATATTGTCAGTGCAACATCTGGTGCAAGTAATTATGGATTAATTGGAATGGCGGGTTTTGCTAATCCATTGGATATTACCGAAGATGTCACCAACGGAAACCTGTATGTAAGTGAGTTCAATTGGAATGACAACGCTAATCTTATCTCCCAAATAACATTATTAAAAGCTAAGCAAAACCCTGTAAACAAGGCAATTGCTAAAACAAATCACTAAGGAAACCAGTTTTAAGTAATAACTTCAAGAGCTAAAACAATTGCATGCAATTTATTTGCATGTTTTTGTCGTTGCATTCTTTCCGAACACGCCATCTGTTTTTGTATACCAATTATACATCGTTAACGCATTTTAATTTTCACGCTATGATAAAATTAAATTACCTGAAAGTATTTTCTTTGACTGCAGTCTATAAATCCACCACGGCTTTAATTGTTGTGGCTCTTCTTCACGGGAATTTATACAGTGCAGCTCGGCTTCGCACCGATAAGAATCTGTATTTCACCAATACTGGACGTGTCGCGCCACCAGACACCTGCGCGCCGGTAAGCACACTTTCCTGTAGCGTGATAAAAGTAAATTCGCCATACGTCCTGACTTTTGATTCGGCGACGACGGGAACGATACTTGACAAAAACGGACTTGGCACCGGCTTTACGACTGTGAATACCTATTCAGGTACCCGGCTAGCCGTCGATGGATCGTCATCAAATCCTGCAGTTCCCGGATATGAGCCATCCCGCATCACACTTACAGGCGGCAGGCTACAGTTACTGGCTGCAAAAGGAATCGACTATCAAGCCAATAACAATCAGTTAAATTCACTTGGGGTTCAGATTTCCGCAGCAGGAAAAGTGCAAATAGAGGTCGATATCATAAATCCATACAATGGAACACAATCTCAGCAGGCAGGAATATGGTATGGATTAAGCGATAAAACATACATTAAACTTGGCGTTACCGGGAATAAAGTTGAATTACGAAAAGAATTAAATGACGCGTCAAGTACGGTTGCCAATGCAAACCCCGATCAGCGGGTTACCGCAGCAATAAGCGGTCTTAATACGCAAACTGTTAGACTTCGTCTTGTTATTGATTCGGTAGCTCAAACAGCCGAAGGCTTCTATTCTACCAATGGGGGATCAACATATATAAGTACAGGTGCCAGCGGTTATTCTACTTCAAGTGTAAATATCTCGGCAATGAATGTTACATCCGGCAATGTATATGCGGCGATTTTCGCAACATACCGTAATGCAACATCTGCTGTAACTTATACTTTCGATAATTTCAGCGTTACGTCAGAAAGTATTCCATCTTCGTTTCAAACAGTAAACATTAATTTTCAACCAGCTAGTGTCACTCCTCCGGCAGGATATAAAGCAGACACTGGGCTACCTTTTGACGCGACCCGCAAATATGGCTGGATAAGCCCGACAACAGGCCAGCCTGTGAGCCTGGAAGCAAACATGCGACTACGCAGCGGAACCGGAGACATTAAGCAATTGACCGTCGTGCAAATGCAGGCCAATACTAGCGGACAAGTACCTGGCACATGGGAATATAGTGTCCCAAACGGAACTTATCGGGTAAAGGTTAGCGCTGGTGATAACGGCTATTATGACAGCGACCATCAAATTAATATTGAAGGGCTGCCGGTAATTACAGATTTTATCCCAACATCTTCAAATAAATTCCTCGAAGCGACCGCAACTGTTCAGGTTAATGACGGCAAGTTAACAGTTGATTCAAAAGGCGGTGTTAACACCAAGATGAATTATGTTTCTATCGGAGAGGCAACGACAATTGCAGATAATACTCCTCCGACTGCAAGTGCAAGATTTGTAGGAACTGCTAGTTCTCCTAACGTTTACAGCAACGAAGTACAAATTATTGTTACATCCCGTGATGCCGGAGGATCTGGCATTGCATCCCTGCAATATTCTATAAATAATGGTACGTACGTAAATTATACGGTTCCATTCACTTTGGCGACAGCCGGCAATTATACGATGTCAATTAAAGCGGTGGATGGTAACGGCAACCAAACTATCACGTCTGCTTACAATTTTAGTATCGTTCAAGCCGCATCGGGGGCGTATATGGTGTTAAAAAACATGGACAATTTTCCGGCAGACGACCAACTTGTTTTTTCCAGGATACAAGTTCCATGGCGTCGGACGAGTCCCGATACAACAGCTTTCAATTCCAATCATGACAAAGTGAGGTTAAGGATAAACAATAAAGGAACGGGAAAATTGACGATAACAAGTCTTGCGCTGTCAAATCCCACCGCATGGAAAATCGTTTCAATAGGTACTGACACGCTAGCAACATTGCCAATCTCAATCAGCACAAACACCTATAAAGACGTTACCATACAATTTATCGCACAAAATGCTGCAACTCGCCTTCGGATATTAACTGACACCCTTTACATTTCAAGTAATGATGATTTGGTTCCATTTAAAAAAATAGGACTTCGTGGAATCTGGCAGGCCGCAGGAGAAGGCGTTGCCGAACCGTATGCTCAGCAAATTATAACTGCCTTTGGATTTAAAACCAATACTGGCTACGGACACGATGATGGTAATATTGATGGAAGTACAATAGTGCCGAACTCCAACGAAATTACAGCCTCATTTTTTGTCAGGGCAGACGCCTCCAAACCGGTTACTATATACCAGATGGCTGCTTATCATGGATGCTGTGCATCTATTGAAACAATAAGTTATTATTCGAAAGGAACGACTACCACAAAGTCTGTATTTACTCATAACCCTTTAGATGGACAGTCTGTCATTCCCCGATTGCAGAGCTCAAGTACGAGCCCCGCGCAGGGTTCATTTGTTCCGACCGGAACTTTCGGCTTAAAAGTAGGGTCAGCATGGTCTGACAGGACCAAAAACTACAATGGACTGATCGGTATACGTTTTTGGAAAGTGCTTGACGCCAATGGTAACATTGTACCCAACGCCTATATTATTGGTGGCGATTATTTGGGCACAACTTTTACCAATTACGATTACCAGGACAATGTATATTATGTTGACAATATTCGTCCTGATTCGGGTAGTGTGAATTATTCACCGTTGGCTAGTACGACAGGATCATCAGTAAATTTTGATACAGCGACGACAGGAAGTACAACAACGGTTTCGGTTACATTAAAAAATATGGGCATCAGCTATCCGGACGGCAGTAGCGATCCGTCTATTAAACTAACCGGAGTAAAAATTGTAGGTCCTAATGCCGGTGAGTTCTCCGTGGGAACACTCAGCACTACTAACCTCGCTATACAGGCAACTACTTCCCTCGCCGTCAGATTTGTACCAAACACCGCTGGCATTAAAAACGCAGCTTTACTGGTAAGCTATAATAGTTCGGCGTTACCTTTACGAATTCCGTTATACGGCATTAGTAACAGCAGCACGAAAACTGTCAGCATTTTAAAGCGTATCAAGAGCGGTTCTAACGCCGCTGTAACCATTGGAGGAAATACTTATGAGGCAGACAACAGCTACAGGCAAGGTTCAATCAAACTTGATAACCAGGTAACACCAAGTGACGTTGCTGGAACTGACGATGACATTTTATACCAAACTTATCTCTCTGCAAATGCGGATTTAGCAGAAACGAGATATGCGATCCCTTTAGCCAATGGAAATTATGCTGTTCGTCTACACTTTGTCGAGAACTATTGGACAACTGTTGGCTCCCGCGTTTTTAATACAACCATCGAAGACAAGCTTGTGCTGCCTAATTTTGACATTTTTAACGAAATTGGCTATAGAGTCGCATTAGTCAAGGATTTTAATGTAACTATCTCAGATGGCACGCTAAACATTAAATTCAATCCGACAGCCAACAGAGTAGCAATTTCCGGCATAGAAATATTCCAGATTACCGATGTAACTCAGCCTGTTATGCTTGCATCACTTAAAGGTGAAACAGCACTTACTAAAGTCACAGAAGTTAAGGCCCCGACACCGTCTTTAAGAAAAATAACCCTTTACCCAAATCCAATATCGGGGAATAGTTTTTACGTAAACGCAAGCAATTTTGCAAGTCGTGATAAAGTTCAGTTAGTTATATCAGATATATCAGGTAGAGTATTGCAAACGCAGACGTTTATTACTGACGAATCTGGATCTGCAAACGTGTATTTGACAATGAAAACAACACCTGAGAAGGGCGTATATATTGTTCAGGCTAGGTCGCAAACTAGCAATGTAAATTCTCGTTTGTTAGTTCAGTAAACTTGTTTTCACCAAATTTCACAGCATCTTCTCAGTATTATACATAAAGATACCAACACACTTAAGCTCAAGCATTTCCTTGAAAATTTAGTAATATTTGTAAAGGTTAATTGAAAATCTTGCGATGATCTTAACAATTATCGACAAAATTAACAATTACAAATTGAGAAAAAAAATCGCCTATGTAAGCGATATGGCGAAGCTTTATCAGCTTGTCTGGTCAAAGTGACCAATTAACTAATCAATTAAAACGCATCTGTTATGGATGCCGTCGCTATCTGAACATCAAATACTAATTGAATGAAAACAACAACCCGCCTGTTAACCGCAATTGTATTATTAAACATTATTTCGATTTTATTAAGCTCATGCAGCACTAAACGATTAAAATACTTTCAGGACATTCCAAATACTTATAGTGCCAACAAAATTGAGCTTTCAAATTTTACTGATCCGGTTATTAAGCCTGATGATATTCTGATCATTAACATTAACACAACTGATCCTGCAGCTACCGTAAGTATAAACAGCAGAAATGGAACATATATTAACAATAGCAGTAACCTTGGATCTGGCTCGGCAAATCCTCTGTTAGGTTACCTGGTCGATAAGGAAGGATTTGTTGAAATTCCGATAATCGGAAAACTAAAAATGTCTGGTCTCACTACCGCTCAAGCCAAAACCACTATCCGCGAAAAGGCGGTAAAATCATTTAATGATCCTGTCATCGATGTTAGATTTTCAAATTTCAAAATAAGTGTTCTCGGTGAAGTAAACAGGCCGGCTATGTATGTAATGCCTAATGAGCAAAATACTGTTTTGGACGCTATAAGCTATGCCGGGGATATGACTTTTTATGGCGACAGACATAATGTGCTATTGATCCGTAAGGGTCTTGACGGCAACAATTTAACCGTAAAATTCGACATGACCAAGAAGGAATCTCTGGCTTCACCCTACTTTTACCTTAGGCAGAATGACGTGATATATGTGGAACCCACCAAAACCAAAGTGTTAAATAACGACAATAACGTTGTAAAATATTTAACCCTTTTGGCCACCTTAGTTACAGCAACAGTAGTGACGTTGAATTACGCTAATAAGTAACGAATTGCATGCATCTACTTTTCAACCATCATTGAAATGAAAACATATTCAGAAAAAGAAAAGAACATAAGTTTCAGCTACTTTTTTTCACAACTAAAGCAAAATTGGTATTTATATGCTATAAGTCTAATTATCTTTCTAGGCTTAGGATATACCTATAACTGGCTTGCCACAAAGTATTACCTAACAAGCAGCACAATGCTTTTGCAAGCCCAGCCGATTACCCCGGATCCATCTTCACAATATGCTAACGGAGGTGTTTCATCAGCTCTAAATTTACCTGACAATGTTAAAAATGAGGGCGACGTACTTCGATCAAGAAATCTGATAAAAGAGGTTGTTCAGGATATGCGACTGAATATTAAAACATTTTCCGGCACAGGTATACTGGCTTCTGAGATTTACCAGGAATCACCTTTCAGCGTTCAAATACTACGAGCAAAAGTTGATACGTTAAAAAAAATGAACTATGATATCTCCATCATAGACAACAAGAAATTGACTATAAGCAATGAGGATGAAAGTGTAAGCAAAACTGTCTTTTTTGGAAAGCCGATTCATCTTCCGCAATACGATATCGTAATATTCCGAGCTCCTGGAATAACAGCTCCCGAATCAAGCTATTCTTTTCAAATCGTGTCAGAAGATGATGCTATAATCGACATCCAAAACAACTACGATGCAGAATTTGTAGATAAATCTACCACCACAATTGGTTTGACGCTATATTACCCCAATTCAAAAAAAGGCGAAGCTATTCTGCAAAATATAATGAGTCAATATCTTGTAGACAACATTGATAACAAGAGAAGAATAATTGACAGTACAATAAATTTTATCAACAGCCGCATTGCGTCTGTTGAAGGAGAATTAAACAACGTTGAAAAGAATTACCAGGAGTATCGTGCGAATAACAGCATCGCTGATATTGCCGAGCAATCCAGAGTACTTGAAGGAAACGCCAATGAGTATGCCAACAAGTATCAGCAACAAAAAATCCAACTTTCAATAGTTAATGATCTGAGAAACAGACTGAGTGAATCAGGGAACAGGCAAGTTATTCCCAGCTCTCTGAGCATTCAAAACGCATCGTTCGCCGCCAGCCTCGATCAATATAATTCGTTGTTAACTCAAAGAGCTAAAGAACGATTATCATATACCGATACTAATCCGGTGATAGTAAATCTTGATCAGCAGATAGAACTTGTTCGACATAATCTTTTGGAAAGCATTTCAAGCTATGAAAAGGAAATGCAATTAAATACTGCCGGACTAAGTAACCAAAACAGTATTATCAACAGCAGTATCAGACAGGCCCCGGAAAAACAAAGAACTGTAATGGACTTTAATAGACAACAGGATCTTAAACACCAGCTCTACATTTACCTGCTACAAAAAAGAGAAGAAGCATCAATGGCACAGGCCGCAGATATGCCCTATTCACGAATAATTGATAATGCAAAAAGTACTAAAGCACCAGCAAAGCCAATCAAGCCAATCATCTATGTGATGACATTTTTCCTTGGATTGATTGTACCTTTTGGCTACGTGAATGCTAAAAATATATTTGCATCAAAAATCAATTCCGACGCGGACATTGAAAAACAGACCGATGTGGAAATAATTGGTAAAATCGGGCATCATTCTATGAAAAACAACAAACTATTGGATGCGCCACACCATCAATCAATCGTAGCAGAAAGCTTCCGTACGCTTCGCACAAAACTTAGAAATATCCTTAATAGTGACCAATCAAACGTAATAATGGTTACCTCAAGTGTAAACGGCGAAGGTAAAACCTTTTTAACGTGGAATTTGGGTAACATTTTGGCACTATCGGAAAAAAAGGTCGTACTTATCGAGCTAGATTTAAGGAAGCCAAAACTATCATCTATGATTGGTATTGATAACAAAGATTTTGGCTTTTCAAACTATGTCATCGATGATTTAGATGTTGACAGCATCATTAAACCCAGTGCCCTAAACAGCAATTTGTCAATAATATCTTCGGGACCTGTTGTTGTGAATGCCAGTGAATTGCTGCTTAGTTACAAGTTACCACAGCTGATTAACGAGCTTAAGAAAAAGTTCGATTTTATAATATTGGACAGCTCACCGATTGGCCTTGTGTCCGACGCGCTGATTATACAAAAACAAGCCGATATGACGATCTATGTATGCCGTCATAATTATACTGATAAGGCACAGATAGATATCATAAACGACCTAAAAACAAAAGACAATGTCGACAACATTTATCTTGTTGTAAACGATGTCAATTTTGCAAAAGCTGGATATACCGGCTACGGATACGGAATGGGTTACGGAAATTATAATTAACCCTCCACGATTTACACGTAGTTTAATATAACCAGCACGTTACATCAATATTATGTTGCAGCAATCGTTGGTATACGCTCAATCAAACCAGACTACGAGCACCTACCTGTCCAGATTAATTAATTTCTCGATCTTATTTTTTCCGCTAACCAGTTTCTTGTTGATTCCAGCTATTCCTGGAACGACAGTTATTACGGTTTTAGTAGTGCCGATATTTATCATGATAACGGTATCTCCATTAAACAATAGCAAGATCGCCTTTTTCAAAGAGCTGACTTATTTTTTCTGTGTAATTATTTTTTTCAGCGTATCCTCACAGTTAATAAATCTTGTCACAAATCTAAAACTACCTTCAGGATTAAATCTGATAAACAGATTAGATTACACTATGACGTTTTACAGGCTGTCTCACATCACGCAGTCGCTGCCTTTAATTGTCGGATTTATAATCTATTTATATGTTAAATATTATTCGAACGAGTCAGTAATAAAATATATCTATTGGGGCCTGCGCCTGCTTTGCTTTTATGGCATCTACGAATTTCTTTTCTTTTTATTAACCGGACAAAACGGAGATTTTTTATCAAATCGGACTTTTGGTTATAATGAAAAACCCGGCTCATTGTTTCAAACTATGGATATTGCAGGGATGAGTTTGATGCGTTTAAAGGGATTTACAGGTGAACCATCAATGTTTGTATTCACTGTATTTCCATTTTGGCTTTTAACATTAGTATTAAATCGGAGGTTTGATAGCTACTTACTGTTGGGATGCATGATACTTTCATTCTCGACCACCGCTTATCTGGGCATTTTAGGCGTAGCCGTTTACCGGATGATCTACAACAGGCAGTTCAAAATATTTTATTACTTGATCATTCTTGTCGTCGTTGCCTGCTTTTTCTTACAGCTCGATGCATTTAAAAATGTCCTGGATAGTGTTTACGATGTTACCATTGGAAAAATTTATGGAAACAATAATTCGACCCGATCGCGGTCAAGTTATTTCATAAATCATCTTCTCTTCTGGTCTAACCAGAATATATTCAATCAACTTTTTGGAATTGGATTTGGGTATATCAGGTCGACTGACTTTTTTTCTACGATTTTACTTAACGGCGGACTGTTGGGATTTTTGACTTTTAGCTGGTTTGTATTGAAGAATCTGGCATTAAGAATTTCAGCTAAGCTCTTATCAATTTACTATAAATTGGGAATAATAATGGTCTACCTGATCATGATGTTGACCGTACCCGAGTTCTCATATCCGTCGTTGTGGATTTACATAGCACTGGGCTTTATCTTAAGCGACAATCAGAAAAGAAACCTGTTGACAAATTGGGCAGAAGTCTCTGGCCCATCTTTAGCACGCTAAGCGAATATTATCAGCTACCAAATGCTCAGAACCTGTTATACATTTCTAGCACTTATCCTCTGCCTAACACTGACGTCACAAGATGCCGGAAAAAGTATCATTTGGGGAATAAACGGTCATCCGTTGACAAAACAAGACTATAAAAAAAATTGGCCGGCTCAAATCCAAGCAATTAAGGATCTTAAACTAAGCAGTTACAGATTTGATCTCTTAATTGACACTAACGGCTATGCGAGAGATGAAGAGTCCTGTCTAAAACTGTTTAAAGTCTTAAAAAGCAATAATATCGCTCCCCTTCCCGCTATAATGCAAAAAGGATTCAACGATTTAGATTTAAATGATAGATATCGATTAAGTTATAAACAAGGACAAAACTTTGCATTAAGATACGGAGAATACTTATCGGTAATTGAAGTAAACAACGAAGTTGACGTTAAATCAATGTTGTCTAAAAATTTTGATGGCAGAAAACAAAACGGTTATGACAACCCCAAGCTTATCCGATACATTACCGCTATCAAGGGCTTTATTGATGGATTAAAGCAAGTAAAACCATCAGTTAAAGTGACTTTATCGTTCAGTTGGCTGCACTTCTATTACCTAACTGCATTAGAGGAAAACAACGTTAACTACGACATTATTGGCTGCCATTGGTATTCGAATATGGGCGACATTACCAACGTAAAATCAATCGGTAACGTACTGGAATTACTTCGTCAGCGATATAAAAAGCCAATTTGGATTACTGAATTCAACTATTTTAAAGGTACTACGACAGCCAGTTTAGCAAAGCAAAATGAGTTTTTAAGTACCAGTATTCATCCAATATTAGCTCAAAATATAGTTACAGGTTTTTTTATTTACGAGCTGTATGACCAGCCGGCAATAAATCAAAGAAGTCCGGGTGAAAGCAAATACGGTTTAATCTCGCAAGATAGCCAGGGAAACCTCGTCAAAAAAGATGCTTACATGACTTATAAGCAAATTGTTGCCGGTCACTGATTCTCATTATCATGGAAATATTCATAAATGGCAAGTATTTAACACAACCGGTTTCAGGTGTCCAGCGCTACGCATTTGAACTTACAAAAGGTTTGATTGCGAAAGGCAGCAACGTCAAAATTCTTGTACCCAATTTTTTTGATATAAAATCTACGGAAATTAACGATCGCTTTTTTGTTTCTACGGGGGATTTTAAAAACACGAATCTGTGGGAACAAGTTCATCTTCCATTATTTTTCCGTAAACGAAAAAGCAGCCTGCTAATAAATTTATGCAATACCGGACCTGTATTAATTAAAAATCAGATTGTCTGTCTCCATGACATCGCGTTTTTCAAAAATCCACAATGGTATTCGAGAGCTTTTTATTTGTATTATAAATTTCTAATTCCGCTTATAGTTCGCAATTCAAAACATATTGTCACGGTAAGTGAATTCTCAAAAGACGAAATAACAGGCAGATTTAGATTTGCAGCAAATAAAATATCTGTTATTTACAATGCTCCTGCTAAAATTTTCACTATACCTGCCGATAAATTAATATTAAAAAAAGACGACTTTTTCCTTTTTGTAGGCTCTTTTGATCCGAGAAAAAACTTAATAACGCTGTTGAAAGCGTTTGAATCCGATAAACTTAAAAAATTTAAGTTAATAGTGGTGGGTAAAAGAAGCGCTTCCTTTCGGGATCAGAAACTTATTATCCCTGACAATGTAACAATACTTGACAATTGTAATGATGAGGATCTGAGTGTGTTATATAAGCATGCTTCAGGCTTAATCAATTGTTCAATATATGAAGGATTTGGTCTTCCCTTAGTTGAAGCGATGTCGAGCGGCTGCCCATTAGTTTTGTCAGACATTCCGGTGTTTAGAGAAATTGCCGGAGACCGCGCCTCGTATTTTGATCCTATCTCCTCTGATTCTATTGTACACGCTATAAAAAGCTTAGCGGATAAAAAACCTGAAGATCTTAATTCTGATATTCAACATAATCACACGTTGAGTTCAAGATTTTCATGGGCTGATTCTTCTACCGAACTTTTCAGCCTAACTTATAAGTTACTGCCCCAGGCTGATCGACACCTTAATCATCCTATATAACTTTTGTTCTAAAAACTTCAGTTACATTTTAAACCAAATTCTTATGAAACTTGCAATAGTACATGACGACCTCGTACGCCGGGGTGGCGGAGAACAAGTAGCATTGAGCTTTCACAGAACATTTCCGGAAGCGCCGATCTATACGCTTACTTATGATCCGAAAAACACATATCCGGAGTTTAAAAATTGTGATATCAGAACCAGCTGGCTCGGCAACGTTATTAAAAGCGAGACCGCAATGAAACGTTATTACTTCCCTTTCGGAATAATGGCTATGCAACAATTAGATTTGTCAGAATTCGATGTAATACTTCAGTCTACAACACACTGCGCAAAGTATGTTAAAACAAGTCCAAGCGCCTTAGTTATTACATATTGCCACAATCCTTTCCGGCTGGTGTGGAGCACTGAGTCGTATAAGGTAGTAACAGGCGCAGGTCTGGTAAAAAGAAAACTTTATGACAATGTCATCTCCTTTCTAAAGGATGTTGATTTAAAATACGCCAAAAGAACCGACTGGTTTTTAACAAATGCGCGAGAAGTTGTTTCAAGAATTGAAAAAGCATACAAACCAACCAGGGCGATTACTATTATTAATCCACCTGTTAAATGTGACAATTTTTATGTTGCAGATTCTGTAAGTGACTATTTCTTGGTGGTTTCCAGATTAGAATCATACAAAAAGGTCGATCTTGTAATAGAAGCTTTTAACGAAATGCCCGATAAGAAATTGATAATCGTTGGAAAAGGTTCGAGGGAAAAAGAATTAAAGGAGAAAGCGGCCGGGAACATTACGTTTCTAAAAGGCCTTGACGCCAAAAATTTAGCCAGCGTCTATGCCAATTGTTTGGCCTTCATTTTTCCACAACTGGAAGATTATGGAATAACCCCATTAGAAGCTAATGCCTCCGGCAGACCAGTGGTAGCCTATGGAAAAGGTGGCGTTCTTGACACCATGATACCTTATGAAAATGATTCTTCAAAAGCCACTTCCGTATTTTTTCAGGAGCAAACCAAAGACTCGCTTAAAGAGGCGATCGATTTATTTGAGACACTACAATTTGACCCGACATTCATTCGTAAGCACGCTGAGTCATTCGACGAAAGCCACTTTATTGAAAAAATCAAGTCATTTGTTTCTGCTAAATATCATTCGCGCGTTGAACTTCGGTCGGATACTTTTAACAGCCACAAATCACTCCCAGCGGTTGTATGAAAATTTTGATTATCAACACCTTTTATTATCCAACGTTTATAGGTGGAGCTGAAATCTCAGTCCAACTTTTAGCAGAGAACTTAGTAAAAGAAGGTAATCGGGTTTTTATATTTTGCAACGGTCCTCAAAACCGTGTCTATCGCGTTAATAATGTAATTGTAATTAGTTGTAAGCAGCGAAATTTGTTTACTAACTATGGCGGGGCCGGTGCGACTAAATTATCAAAAATACTTTGGCATTTAATTGATTCATGCAATCCCTTTTATCACTTTAAACTTTTAAGCATTTTAAAGAAGAAAAAGCCTCAGGTCGTACATACTAACAATATCCAGGGATTTTCACCCTTTGTTTGGTTAACCGTAAAAAGCACAAAAACACCACTGGTGCACACGATACGAGACTATTATCTTCTATGCCACAAGAGCAATATGTTTAACAATAACAAAAATTGCACAAGGCTATGTACAGAATGCAAAATAACTAATTCAATAAAGTCCCGGTTTATCAATTATCCAAACCACTTTATTGGGATAAGTAAATACATAACGACCGTTCATGCTGACTTCTTTCCCACTCGTAAACGGAATTTCAGTGTTGTGTACAACGCAGCGGCAGCAAACAAGTTCCCGGTAACACATTCTGAAAGCGAAATAGTTGTTTTTGGCTACATTGGTCGTATAGAAAAAGATAAAGGAGTTGAGTACCTGGCAAACGAACTTGCAAACTTAAATGCCGATAACAAACTGTCTTTTAAAATTCTTTTTGCGGGTAAGGGAGAGGATATATTTATAACCCAATTAAAGGAAAAACTGGCGGGTACTCATTTTGAGTTTCTGGGTGTCGTTCAGCCCGCTGATTTTTTTTCAAAGATTGATGTCTTACTAGTTCCAGCACTTTGGAATGAGCCCTTCGGAAGAACAGTCATAGAAGCTTTATCTTTTTCAATCCCGGTTTGCCATACAGATCGGGGTGGCTTAAAAGAGCTTTATGACCCCGAGTGTGCCTGGATGTTTACGCCAGAAAAAGGAAATCTTTCAAAAATCATTTCAGATATTGTAGAAAATAAAGCAGAATTAAGTTCAAAAAAAGCACTATTGATGAATAAACTACAAAATCGCTTTTCAACGACTAACTATATTAACAATTATCTGTCTGTATATAAAAGAGCGATCGGTGGTGAAGAAATAACAAGCCAGGCAATATTGACGGAATGATATCGATATCGCCTGGACTGTCTTTATGTTATTTAACCGTAAGGGATTGAGCAATCATTTTCTTTGTCCAACTTGTATACTTTGTCGTCCACTTGTTCAAACCGTAATTTTTCTCTAAAGTGCTGTTCTTCTGAGGTTCATCAAAAAGCTCATAGAATATAAGAACCTTAACCTGAGGATTATTTTTACATTTTTGAATAAACTTTTTAATGAATGCATCTTGTTTTACTTCGAAGTCTGCATCGTCAGCTTTGTAGCGGCTGTTTACTTCAGTAAACCAGATGGGCTTAGTAAAAAGACTTGAAAGTTTTAAGGTGATATCCGGTATGTTATACGTTTTATTACCGCCCAATGATTCCATCTCTGAATACCAGTGATAGGCAATGATGTCAAACTTAACACCATACCATTCAAGCATTCTGAGATATCCATAATGCAGCCAACTGGCATCAATCATAGTCTTAGCATCCGGATCTTGGGATTTTATACCTTCATCCATGCCTTTTAGATAGGCAGCTGTTACATTAAATTTTGTACGATCATAATGCAGCTGACTTTGGCCACTTCTCCCTGGTAACAGAAGCTTAAGTTCTAATTCATTACCAAGGTTATAGTAGGTGAAATATTTACCATACTTCGCTGCAAAATCAGCACCTAATTTTTTGCCCGCAGAATAGGAAGCCGATTGTGTCGCATTTAAGTCAAGAGTCCGTGTTTTAAGTGCCGGAAGAATTTTAACGCCTCCCGATGTCGCAGCTGCCATTAAGGGATCGAAAAGATAAGGAACAGTGATACGGCCATCGCTCATAGTTGTGACATCTGCCCTGTACCAATTCATTCCCATTTTTTGCAGCATTTCGATTTGCTTTGAGGCCGACACGTGACTGTACGGACCTGTTCCATCTAATGGATGGCCGTTTATTCCCAGTTCTAAGGACGACCCAGATAAAAGTGGTGATAACGGTACGCTGGTTGCCATTAAAGCGTCCGATTTGTTTAAGGCCACGCCGTTAGCAGAGACCAATCCATTTTGAGATTCTAAATCCGCATCTTTTTTACAGGATACCGTAAATAAGCCAATGGCTAAGATGGATAGAAATGTTTTTCGGAGGTAGGTGTGTTTTAACATAGCTAAATTTTGTTTGTTTTTTTTGCACTAGAACGATGATTGTAATACAAATGTTGCATAGAAACTAAAAAAAATTGCAAATTCTAAAAAAAGAAAACTTTTTAAAACAAAGATTACAAAACGATAACAGTTGGAAATAATGCAATAGCTTGCAAATGCTTTCAAAAAATGATAATAAACTCAGATCCTTTTGATAATAATGAGAGTAAGATGGATACTACTATAAATCACTCAGCGAGGCGCGAGGACAAAAAGATGGTGGCGTCCGGCATCTTCTGGAACTTCATTCAGCTGATTGTCAACCAATCGTTCGCCTTTATTTTAAAACTAATACTCGCCAAACTTCTTTTTCCAAATCAATTCGGATTAGTTGGTATGGCGGCAATATTTACCGGGTTTGTTCAAATATTAAATGACCTTGGCGTTGGAGCGGCTTTGGTGCAGAAAAAAGAAGAAACACTCAGGAAAGAGCATTTTCATACAGCTTTCTGGACAGGAATTGTATGGTCGGTTTTTTTATTTATTATAATGAGTTTGGCGATCGCGCCACTGGCTGCCTCATTTTATAAGGAACCTTTATTAAGAAATATCATTCCGGTTCTAAGCGTTGGAATCCTGATCAGCCCGGTAAATCTTGTTCATAAAGCTCAGTTGACGAAGCAAATGAACTTTAAGAAACTTGCGTTCATTGATAATACGTCAAACATAATGGCGGGTTCGATTGCGCTGATACTTGCTTTTTGGGGAGCCGGAGTTTGGGCTTTGGTATTTAACACCGTCGCCACGATTTTTTTTGCTATGCCCCTATATTTCAGGGCGACAGGATGGAAACCCGCATTTATAGCAGATAAAAAAGCGTTCAGAGAGATCTTTGGATTTGGGATTTATACTACTGGCTCTAACATCCTGAATTATCTTTACAACAACCTGGATTATTTATTAATCGGCAAGCTATTAGGCGCTTCTTCGTTGGGTATCTACACCTTAGCTTTTGTTTTAACTGACACTTTCAGAAGCAGGTTAATGGCTGTGATTAATAATGTAATGTATCCTATTTATGGAAAAAACCAGCGTGACTACGATTCCTTAAAAAAATATTATCTCAAGGTGGTCCAGTTTAACTGCATTTTCATATTTCCTGTGATGACATATTTCATTGCAGAAGCAAACAATTTTATCATAAATATTTTTGGCACTAAGTGGCATCAAACCGTCGCGCCATTACAAATTCTTTCCCTGTCTGTAATGTTTCATATCCTGGTAAGCGGTAACACAGCTTTACTTAGAGGATTAGGCAGACCAGGTTTAGAAATGAAACAACAAATTTTAAAAGCGGCGATTTTTCTACCGACGCTTGCCGTAGGTATATATTTTTATGGTATTATCGGAGCAGCTTACGCTATACTTTTAAACAAAATAATTCTTGTTGCCGTAGCCCAATATACATTCTCTATTATACCTGTAAAAATATCTTTGAAGGATATTTTCATGAGTGTAAAGGCCCCGGTTACGGCCTCGCTTGTAGCTTTTTCAGCAACTTATTTTTTAAACCGTTTAAATGCTAACTACCTCCTCGCCGGAGTAATATTAGTTGCCGTTTATTTCGGTGTAATCTGGCTTTTAATGGGTAACGAATTAAAAACAATTATAAATGGACTGAAAAAAAATAAGACATCTTCCTCAATTACGTAAAATATTATCCGATGGTATCTGTAATTATCCCTTGTTACAATTGTGAAGGTTTTATTAGCAGAGCTATTAACAGTGTGCTGAATCAAACTTATAAAAACTTTGAAATTATATTAGTCAATAACAATTCGTCAGATAATACTATGCAGGTATTGGCTGATCTAAAAGCAAAATATCCTGATAAAATTTCCATCTATGAAGAATTTAAACCTGGTGCCCCGGCTGCCCGGAACTGCGGACTGAAAAACGCGAAAGGCAAATGGATACAGTTCCTGGACGCCGATGACGAAATACTCCCAAATAAGCTTTTGCAGCAAATTCATCTGGCAAATTGTACCGGTGCAAGTGTGGTTGCAGGCAACTCCCTTCTGGAATATACAATTAAAGGAAAAATCAAGAAAGTTGTCAGGCGTACTAATAGAAACATTTGGAAAGGTCTAATTACGTCCAATCTTGGAATTACAAGTTCTAATTTATGGCAAAAAGATCTCCTTTTGGATGTTAATGGCTGGGATGAAAATGTGACATCCTCCCAGGAATATGATCTCCTTTTTCGCTTGTTGAAAAAAGAAGCACGTATTGTCACCGACAAATCAGTAGATACAATAGTACACTTTTCGGAAAACTCAGTTTCAAAAAGCACTGACGTAAACAAGCTTAAAAAAATCCTAAATAACCGTGTAACGCTAAGGTTGAAAATTAAGGAGGAGCTGGAACGGACAAACTCCCTGACTAAAAACTTATCGCTCTTAATCGACGACTATATATATACTGAAATTATGAGCTTTTACAGGCATTTCCCTCAATATGCCAGAGAACTTTTAAAAGAGCATAATCCCAAGATAAAATTAAGTAAGGCACTAAAACTTAAAACGAAAAATTTCTTAAAGAGCCTGCTGTCAAAGAAATAATATATAGCCTCAATTATTTATTGAATTCTTCTACCAACGGAAAAAACTAATCCCTTTACCATGAATAAAACATTTGTATCCATTATCATACCGACTTTTAAAGATTGGCGAAGGTTGGCTTTGTGTTTGCGCTCATTAGCAGTTCAAAGTTATGATGTCAATTTATTCGAGATTATTGTTGTCAACAATCACGCTTCAGATAAAATACCGGAAAACTACTTCATACCGAACAATTGCAGAATTGTTATAGAGGAAAAGCCGGGGTCGTATGCTGCAAGAAATACCGGTGTAAATTTATCTACTGGTTCTATCATTGGCTTCACCGATTCGGACTGCATTGCTGACAAAGATTGGATAAAAAATGCAGTCGCTTTTTTTCATAATAACCCAGACTGCTCGAGAATTGCAGGCAAAATCCGCTTATTCTATAAATCAGAAAAATTAACTAAAGCAGAACTCTACGAAAAGATTTATGCATTTAATCAGGATGTATATGTTGAGCAGGACGGAACCGGAGTAACTGCCAATATGTTTGCTTACAGGGATGCATTCGACACCATCGGGTACTTTAAGGATGACTTGCTATCGGGAGGAGACTACGAGTGGTCTATAAGAGCCAGAGATGCTGGTTTTAAAATTAAATACTCAGAACAAACGATAGTTAATCATCCGGCACGATATCAGTTAACAGAGTTAATAAAAAAAGCTAAGCGGGTCGGCGGTGGTCAGGCCGGATTTGAGCCTGCTAAAGCATCCATAGGAGAGTCTATAATAAAATTTGTCTATGACCTGAGACCTCCCGTAAAAAGCATTCCGCTTATTGTTGCGAAGGGAAAAGATCTTCATTTTGCCCAAAAGTGTCTGATCTTTTATATAAGATATTATTTATCAATTACAACAGCCCGCGAAAAACTAAAAGTAAGCCTCGGAAAGACCGCCCAACGGGTATAAGCTTATTAAAATCATCGTAATACCATTTATTAATTAATCACTAAAATTTAACTTATGAAAATCGCTGTAATTGGAACGGGCTATGTAGGCCTTGTGACGGGAACCTGTTTATCAGAAACGGGCAATGATGTAACCTGCGTGGACATTAACAAACAGAAAGTACAAATGATGCAACAAGGACAGCTACCTATTTATGAGCCAGGCCTTGAGTTACTTTTCCTACGGAATATCATCCAGGACAGGCTTCGTTTTACTACAGATTTGGCTGACGCTATTAAAGACGCCGAAATAATATTCCTGGCTTTGCCTACTCCCCCAGGTGAAGACGGTTCGGCAGACTTAAGCTACGTATTGGGAGCAGCCAAAGACATTGCAAAACTGGTTACTTCTTACAAAGTTGTGGTAACAAAATCAACCGTTCCGGTTGGCACTGCAGATAAAGTGAAAGCAGTGTTTAATGAACACACAGACGTTGAGGTAGCTGTCGTCTCCAATCCGGAATTTTTGAGGGAAGGTGTTGCTGTCGAAGATTTTATGAAGCCGGATCGTGTAGTGGTTGGCACTACCGATGAAAGAGCTCGTAAATTGATGCATGATCTATATTCGCCATACGTACGTCAGGGTAATCCAATTATTTTCATGGATGAGCGTTCCTCAGAGCTGACAAAGTATGCCGCGAACTCGTTTCTCGCTACAAAAATTTCATTCATGAATGAAATTGCGAATTTATGCGAACTGGTTGGCGCGAACGTAGACATGGTAAGACTTGGCGTTGGTTCCGATGACCGTATTGGTAAACGCTTTTTGTTCCCTGGAATAGGCTACGGAGGCAGCTGCTTTCCTAAGGATGTTCAGGCATTGGCGAAATCAGCTGAAGACAACAAATATGATTTCAAAATCTTGAATTCTGTAATGGAAGTTAACACGATTCAGAAAAAAATTCTTGTTGAAAAATTAAAAAAATATTACGGAGGTGACTTGAAAGATAAGACTTTCGCTTTGTGGGGGCTTGCGTTTAAGCCCGAAACTGACGACATAAGAGAAGCGCCGGCACTATATATCATTGATGAGTTACTACAGGCCGGTGCAAAAGTTACCGTGTTCGACCCTGAAGCGATAAATAATGTTAAATATTTACTGGAAGATAAAATTGCTTACGCAGATGATCAGTACGAAGCGTTGGAAGAAGCTGATGCATTGCTGATATTAACAGAGTGGAGCGTTTTCCGAAATCCTGATTTTAACCGAATAGCCTCAACCCTTAAAGAAAAGGTCATTTTCGATGGACGAAATCTTTTCGATCTGGATAAAATGATAGACCTCGGCTTTTACTACAATAGTATCGGGCGTGATCTGGTACCTCAAGACACTTTTACAACCCTTTAACAAATTAAAGAAGCCGTCCATTAAGACGGCTTCTTTTTTGCATAATATGAATTAAAAAACTACCACTACATGTCCCCAATTCGAGAAAAGAAATTCAATTTTCACTGAAAGTTTTATCGAAAAGCACGGTGTACACATTTTAATCATAATTACAACACCAAAATTTCCCAGTATTTCACAAAACCTACTCGAATTTACAAACTGACAATTATCACCAAAATTTATTATGATATTGGTATCAATAATTCAATTTAATTGAGTTTTTGCTTATTAAAAATTGAATTTTGTGAATTTAAGCTAAAGCGATTTTTTACTCTGAAATAAAAAAAAATCGTTTAAATCCTATTTCATCATTTAGATGAATATAAAATTAATAGCTCTTACAATTAAGATAAATCAGTTGAAATTTAAATCTCCCCACCATGAAAACGCGTTATCTATATTTGATTTATTTTGTAATATCCATTCTTGATATAGCAGTTGTTAATATTGCTTTTTATATCACTTGTGATTATCTCAAATTAAATATAAACACTAATCTAAATCTTCTTATCGTTGCCAACTATCTTTGGTTACTTGCCGCGTTAGCATTAAAATTATATAATGCGAAGTTTATTAAAGGCATTATTCATAACTGTATATTGACGTTAAAAAGCTTCATACTTTTCGCATTTATCTTTTTCTCATATATACTTTTAACAAAAGAAAATCATGCGTTTGCTGAAAACCTGATTGTCTTCTACTTTTTCACAATATCAGGTCTATTAAGTATTAGATACGCAATTTCCAAAGCAGAAAAAATGCTGAAAAAGCACTTTAAGATTGCTAGACCTGTCGCCGTAATCGGTATGAATTCAATGGGGATTCGACTAGCGGGTTTTTTCCAGGATCAAGACAATCATTTCGCATTTGAAGGATTTTTAAATAAAGAGAATACATCGTATTTAGACCATTCCGGTCAGGTCCTGCCATCGATATTAGAGCAAATTAAGTCTGCCGCTTCAAATGGTGTAAATGATGTATATGTTTCATTATCACCAGATAAAATTCACGAGTTCGCCTCTCTCCAAAGAGAAGCTGATAAATGCTGCTTACGTTTGAAATTGGTTCCAGATTTATCCCAGTTATTAAGCGACCAGCTGAAGGTCAGCTACATGAATAATTTTACTGTTTTAAGCAACAGAAACGAGCCCTTAGAAGAAGTAGAAAATAGATTCCAGAAAAGAGCTTTTGACATAGTATTCAGCTCACTGGTTATCATATTTATAATGAGCTGGTTTTATCCATTGGTCGGCTTACTCATTAAATTGCAAAGCCCCGGCCCGATTTTATTCAAGCAACTAAGAAGTGGAAAGAATAACAAGCAGTTCGTTTGTTATAAATTCCGAAGCATGAAAATCAACAATGAAAGTAATAGCAGATTAACAAATAAAACAGATAGCCGGATTACAAAAATCGGAGCGTTTTTACGCAAGACAAGCTTAGATGAATTACCACAATTTTTCAATGTATTTTTAGGCGATATGAGTGTAATAGGCCCTCGTCCCCACCCAATATTCGTAACTGAACAATATAGCCCGATAATCAATAAATTTATGGTAAGACATTTTTTAAAGTCGGGTATTACCGGATGGGCGCAAGTTAACGGGTACAGAGGCGGAGGTGACGAAGAAAATACTCCCCATATGCAAAAAAGAATTGAGCATGATATCTGGTATCTCGAAAACTGGTCGATGTGGCTTGACCTTAAGATCGTTTATATGACTGTTAGAAACCTGATTAAGGGCGAAGAAAATGCTTATTAGTTAAACTGATTGAGCGATTAAATTGCAACGTCTCTAAGCTTCTCTTGCATCAAATCTAATTTGTAATGAAAGTGTTTGTAGCTGATCCGTGCAGTTTCGACAGCAGCTACTAACCATTCTAATTCGATGTTAATTCCCTGGTGTTCAGTAATTCCATCAGCTACTAAAACTTCTCCGTCATTATAACGGATAAATTCAGGTTCAGCAGAGTTTAGCTTATTTTGAATAATGTCCATTTTGGTTTTTTCGGCCTTAATTAAATTTAAAACCGCGACATTATTATAGCACCTAATAATATTCAGCGCCCTTTGTCTTTGCCTGTTAATCATGAATAATTCTATGAATCGTGTCTAAACTCAATGCTTTTGAAAAAAGCTCAACAAATGTAAGAAGATTACTTCAGACAATTAAGCTTTTGAAAAGTTTCTATTAAATTATTATAAATAAATGATTATTGGGTAAAGAGAATTTTTGACAGAAATTTAAAATACGAAGAGCCTCCTCATGGGAGGCTTTTTTATTGCCGTTAAATAAAGGATTTACAATTAACTTTCATCGAAAAAGCGATTGAAATATTATTTTAAACTAATACCTTTCACAAATGACCTACACAATTGGTATTGATATTGGGACCGGTAGTACAAAGGCTATAGCGATAACCGCTGACGGAACAACTATTGCAGCATCACAATATCTTTACCCAACAAAAATACCTGAAATTGATGCTAATGAACAAGACCAGGAACTTGTTTGGCAAGCATTTATCGATTGTATCCGTGACATAGCTTTGAAATTGAATGGCGCTCCCGTGTCGATATGTTTAAGCAGTGCTATGCATAGCGTAATTCCGGTAGATGATAAAGGTTCAGCTTTAAGCGATATGATAACCTGGGCTGACAACCGCAGTTCAAAAATAGCTGAAGAGCTACGTAATAGTCAATCAGCTGAATACCTTTATCGACGCACCGGAACGCCGATTCACGCTATGTCGCCGCTTACGAAAATAATATGGCTGAAGCGCAGTAAGCCAGCGATATTTGAACTTACGGCAAAATTCATTTCAATTAAGGAATTTATATGGTACCGGCTATTCGGTGTTTTTGAAATTGACTATTCGCTGGCATCGGCCACCGGCCTGTTTGATCTGGAAAATAAGGAATGGAACGCTACAGCGCTCGCACTGGCATCGATCGACAAGTCGGTACTTTCTTCACCGGTTGATGTTTTCCATAACCGGGACCGCCTGGGTAAATCAATGGCTGATCTGCTGTCAATCTCTCAACAAACAAAATTTATAATTGGAGCAAGCGACGGATGCCTGGCAAATCTCGGCAGCCAATGCTTGTCTCCGGATGTAGCAGCCCTTACTATCGGTACCAGCGCGGCGGTTAGAATTACCTCGCGGAAACCAATTTTCAATTTTCGCCAAATGACGTTTAATTATTTGTTAGACAACGAAAATTTCGTTTGTGGCGGACCAGTTAACAACGGTGGGAATGTAGTAAAATGGCTGATCAGGAATTTTTTGGATGAAGACATCAATCAAAATACTTATGCTAAATTATTTGGAAAAATTGCCGAAGTAGCGTCAGGATCTGACGGGCTTCTTTTTCTACCATATATCTACGCGGAGCGTGCTCCAATATGGGATTCGAATAGTTGTGGAATGTATTTCGGAATAAAAAACCGGCATAAAACAGCTCATTTTTTAAGAGCCGCAGTGGAAGGAATCTGTTTCGGATTAAGGAGCATTATAGAAACTCTCGAACAAACTCAGAAAATAAATCAGCTGCATGTAAGCGGAGGATTTACTCATTCACGAGTTTGGCTGCAAATCCTGGCAGATGTAACGGGGAAAACTTTGGTGCTTGTAGACAGTAACGATGCCTCGGCCGTGGGAGCAGCAATGCTTGGATTTAAACTATCCGGTGATCTAAAAGATTACCGGGATTTTTTCAAACCGGAAAAAAATACAGTTATAAATCCTGACGCTTCCGTAACCGATCTATACACAAACCTTTTCAATATTTACAAAGATTTATACCCGGCAACCGAGTTATCCATGCATAACTTGGCGAAGTTGTCTAATACTGATCAGCGCTCCAATAAAACACAGTTGTAAAATTAATATTAATTTAACATTGAACTCTTAACTTAGTATTGCCAATTACAATACCATGTTAAACACACTGATCAAAAAGCTTACGCCATCTTACAAAAAGACGTTCTACACTGAATTCCAGCAATTTGGCTCGCATTTATTTGAAATGGCAGCGTTACAGCAGGACTTCCTTAAAGCAAAGTCAAAAGAGGAAACCTCCATTCTTATGGATCGAATGACGAATTTTGAAAAGCGAAGCGATATTTTAAACCGTACATTGGTTTCAGAGCTGAGCCGTTCCTTTATCACGCCGTTTGACAGGT
Source organism: Hufsiella arboris (assembly GCF_009834875.1). Classification (GTDB taxonomy): domain Bacteria; phylum Bacteroidota; class Bacteroidia; order Sphingobacteriales; family Sphingobacteriaceae; genus Hufsiella_A; species Hufsiella_A arboris. Next base: position 177,126 of record NZ_WVHT01000004.1, read on the forward strand.
CAGATATTTATGCACTTGGTCGGGCTATCCACAAAATAACCAGTAATATTTTTCAATCGTCGGCCAAAATCAGCGCTTACAGTGGACTGCAACACGATGCAGAAGTTACAAGACTATCATCGATTATGCTTGATTGTTGTAATCATCTGAAAACAATACTCTACAGCTTAAACCAGATCGTCGAAACAAAGACAATAACCGATTCCTTTTTCAGGATTAACCGGCTAAAGAAAGAGGCTGAATATATTTACAACCTCGCTGTATCGCAACTTCTTGAAAAAGAAATACCAGCTAATTCTATGAAACTCGGAGATCTTTTGGCCACTCAGGAAGCCGCAATCAATGGATGTAAAGAGGCAGTACTTGTTGTAGAAAATATTACAATCAGGTAAATCTTTATGACTTACCTGATCGACAATCTAAACACCTTCAACGATATAATGCTCGGTAACTGTAACTGAATCCGGATCGTTCAAAAAAGTATTTCTTTCTTGTATATCCTTAACAGGGCAATAGCCTGTTATTCCGCGATAAACCAGCCCTCCGCCTACGGCAACTTCGCCCAGCGCTAAGATCGGATGCGAAAAGAGATTCGTGATTCCTTTAATAAATATGAATGCGCCTGCAGCAACCGAAACAATACGTTCCGACTGCTCGATGTTTGCATTATCATTCGGGTGAGCCCATGAATCTTTAATATTTTCAGCAAGTCTGCTTATTTCATTAGTTATCATAATGTCTGTTTTTATAGGTTGTATGTATAACAGCTCCGCCTCTTGCTGGTTTTATAAATTCAAAATAAATAGGCTAACCGGCAGTCAGCGGTATTGAAAAACTAAACGTAGAACCTCTGCCCTCCTCACTTTCGAACCATATTTTGCCGCCGCATCGTTTGATAATTTCTGAAGAAATATATAAACCCAACCCTAAACCTGGATATACTAAATGTGCCTTTTCGTTAACCCTGTAAAATTGTTCGAATACTTTGTCCTGCTTGTTTTTGCTGATCCCAATTCCATAATCAATCACGCGAAAAACTACTTCTCGGGGCTTGACAAAACTCTGAGCTACGATATCTCCCGGCTGAGGTGAATATTTTATAGCATTTTCAACAAGGTTGGTAATTACCTGGCCGATTTTATCTTTATCCGCGTAAATTTCAGGCATTTCCTCCTGCACTATTCGAATCGCATGTTTAGTTGTTGTGTGCTGTAAATCGACAACGATTTCGCTTACCAGTGTATTAAAATCAAAATAGGAATTGTTGAATTGCAATTTACCGGTTTGTATTTTGGTGACATCTAATAAATCGCCGATCAAACTGTTTAACCTGTTTAATTGCTTGTCCATGCGGGAAACCATGTCAATTTTAGTAGCATCCCCTTCCCTTTTTAAAATTCGTTCTAAAACCTGCGTATAAGCCTTTAAACTTGTAACGGGTGTTTTTAGTTCATGACTCGCGATCCCTAAAAACTCATCTTTCAAATTCTGCAAATGAACCTGCCGGGTAAGGTCAACAGCCATATTGATGATACCGTAGACATTGCCGTTAACGTCATGCAAGGGCCTGTAAGTGAAGTTGAACCAAAACCTTTGCAATGTTCCGTCGACAACTAAATCCGCGGGTTGCTGATCGGTATGATAGTCGATACCACTTTCAAAAACATTTCGCAGTAATTGGTGAAATGGCTGACTTGAAAGTTCGGGAAGTGCTTCATGCAGCGTTTTGCCAATAACAGTCGAATCCTTTCCCCACAGTTTGATCATTTCATCATTAGCTATTTCAATCTTCATCTCCTTCCCGATATAAAGCGCTGTTGGAAACGGCGCCTCTAGAATCAGATTTCTGAAACTTTTCTCGCTTTCCAGGAGCGCTTTCTTAGACGCGATTTCGGGTCTAAGATCACGTATTGTTGCTCCGCGCAGTGAAATAGCACCGCTTAAGGGATCTGATATTCCTATAAAATTTGCGAAGCAGGGAATCGCCTCCCCTGTTTTAAAATGGCTGAATGTTATTTCGCCTGACCATTTATTTTTTTCTCTCAGAGAAGTAACGACTTCATCGCTGATAAGCTTGAAATGCTCGGATTTATAAAAGTCCGTTGCGTTTAATGACCGCACATCCACATCCGGGTCTATGCCTACAAGCTCTTTTCCCGCACTATTTATATAGAAAACATTACCATCTCCATCAGCTATACCCATATAATCTGCACTGTTTTCAACCAGTGACAATAGTTTTTTCTGCTCTTCCTGAAGCAATATATCTGATGTGATGTCCTGGCAAATACCGATGATCGACAAGGGTTTCTTTGATGCACTAAACTCACAAGTCGCCTGTACTTTAATCCAGTGAATTGACTGATCATAATGGATAAACCTGGCGATAAATGACATTTTACCACTTGTCATCACATCATGCATAGCTAATTCCCGAATAGTCTTGTCGTCCGGATGAATGAATTTAAAAAAATCGGCTCTTTTAAAATCTTCGGTTTCCCTGCCTGTTATTATTCTGCAAAGCTGTGGTGAATAAATTATTGAATCATCGACAAGGTTTATGTTGAACGTTCCGATACCAACACCTTCAACCGCCACCTTCGCCATGCGTTCATTATCGTTGATTTTTTTGGCAGCTTCAACCTGTTCTGAAATATCCTGTGCGATACCGGAAAACCGGTAAGCCTGATTTTCATCATTGAAGTAAGCCTGCCCCTTACAATGCAGCCATCTGATTTTCTTGTCTTCGGCGCCAACCGTTCGAAATTGAATATCGTAAACACCGCCTGACGCAAAATCAAGAGCATTATTTACGGCGGTTCTTACAGATTCTTCATCATCGGGATGAGTGAGGGCTAAAACACTTTCATACCCTACATTATCATCTTTAGAGTAACCATAAAGCTGTTTACAACGCTCGTTCCACGTAACGACCCTGGTTTTAATATCCAGGTCCCATGTTCCGATGTCCGCGGCCTTTAAAGCAAATTCAAGACTTTCCTTACTTTCTTCAATTCGTTGCTTAAGCAGTGAAACTTCTGAAATATCAACGATCGATCCAATGATGTGTACAGCCGTGTTTTCCCGGGCAATCACGCGCCCGGTTACGTTTATATGGACATATGTTTGATCTCCCCGTCTAAATTTGCATGAAAACGAAATATCGCTTGCGGTTTTAGTCGCATTAAGTACGATGTCGTCTACCCGGTTGCGATCATCCGGATGAACACGGTCCAACCACCAACCTGAAGCGCTTTCTATCTCATTTTCGCTGTAACTATATTGCTCATTAAATGCGGTATTCTTCCAAACCGTATCATTATCGATATCCCAATCAAAAAGAACGTCCCGGCTTAAATTAGCCAGCAGTTCAAATCGCTTCTCATCGCCGTAAATAAACGATGGTTTTGAATTACTCATAATTGCCTAAATATACAACCGGGAAGATTTTAACTACAAATTTTCTTGGGGAAACCTTATCAATTAATGACAATACTGCCTTCACTTTCAATTATTTTTACACGATGCTTGAATTGACGATAAAGAACATGGTTTGCCCGCGTTGTATTACCGCGGTTAACAATATTTTTCATGAGCTGAAACTAGAACCAACCTCGGTCGAACTGGGAACCGTCCGGCTTGCAGATGATAAGCTTGCTCCCGAAAAATTGCACGAAATTAAAAAGATACTCGCGGAACAAGGATTTGAACTTCTCGACGATTCAAATCAGAAACTGATCGGGCGGATCAAAACACTGGTTATAGAAAAGATATTCCATTCACAGCATCTCGACCTGAAAACAAACTGGTCTGACATTATCAGCCAGGCCCTTCATCACGATTATGGCAGCCTCAGCGGATTATTCTCTTCCGTGGAAGGTATCACCCTGGAACAATACATCATCCGGCAAAAGATCGAACGTGTAAAAGAATTGCTGATGTATAACGAACTCTCCCTAAGCGAAATTTACTGGAAGCTCGGCTACAGCAGTGTGGCGCATCTATCGGCACAGTTCAAGAAAATTACGGGTGATACGCCGTCTCATTTTAAAAACCAGCGAAGCAGCGCGTCAGAAAGGAAACCGATTGATTCGATTTAAGTATATTTTCCTATTAAAAATAAAAAGTGTTTTAATGAGATTCTATAAGATTTAAAATATAACAATTCGGCAATCTATTTTTTGGAAACGAACGGACGCGTATTATCGCATCTGCAGCCCTGCTGACCGTTTCAAGTTTTTTGGCCTCATCCCCCGCCTTCTCCAGAGGAGAAGGAGCCCAGCAAAAAAAGCTTTCACTAACATCAGGTTTATTGAACAAAGCATTGTTCAACTATGAACCTTCAGCCTGGGCATTTGCAGGCAATTTCTGCTACGTTATCTGCGTTCATAGAAAGACAAACCCGCCGGTTTTAAACCCGATCTTCGCGGAAAGCCTTCAGAATGCACCAATGTTCAAATCCCCTGATCCATTCCCCTGAAGCTTGAAGCATGAGCGGGACTATCGGTGGCGAAGAAAACAGGAACCTGCTTTCCAAAATCTTATTTCTCTAACAACCAACTTGTAAGCGATGGAATCCCTTTTGTTAGCGCTGACCGGACTTCAGCTGCCCAAATTATATAAAACCTACCATGAATTATATAAGCCTATAGCGTTTGCGTTCCCGATATTTGCGGAACAATCGTACTAATTATGCATTCAGTTAAACAAACTTTCCCGGTAACCGGCATGAGTTGTGCCAGCTGCGCGACAAGCGTTGAATCGATGTTGAAAAACACGATTGGTGTTACTGACGCGGGGGTAAACTTTGCAAATCAAACCGCGTGGGCAAGTTACGATGAGGATAAAACATCGTTGTCAAAACTGCAGCAGGCCGTTCAGTCGATTGGATATGATTTAATAGTTGACGAAGAAGACCCCGCTGCCAAACAACTGGAGCTGCAGGAAAACGCCTATAAACAATTAAAAAGACAAACCGTCTGGGCGGCAATACTCACTTTGCCGGTATTTATTCTCGGCATGTTCTTTATGGAAATGCCGTACACCAGTTGGATTTCACTCATTTTTACAGCGCCGGTACTTTTCATTTTTGGCAAACCTTTTTTTATCAACGGCTGGAAACAAGCAAAACATGGCAAAGCCAACATGGACACATTGGTGGCTTTGAGCACCGGAATTGCCTTTCTTTTCAGCGTATTTAACACGGTTTATCCTGAGTACTGGCATAAACAGGGACTGCATGCCCATGTTTATTATGAAGCCGCCGCGGTGATCATCGTTTTTATTTCTTTAGGAAAACTCCTGGAGGAAAAGGCTAAAGCCAACACGTCTTCTGCGATAAAAAAGCTGATCGGGTTGCAGCCGAAAACTGTTACGGTGATAGTCGGTGGCGGGGAACAGGAAGTGCCTGTTTCCGCTATTCAACCCGGTGACTTGATCCAGGTGAAACCCGGTGAAAAAATCGCCGTCGACGGTAAAATCGTTAATGGCTCGTCATATGTTGACGAGAGCATGATCACTGGCGAGCCGGTTGCGGTTGACAAACAAGCGGGCGATGCAATATTTTCCGGAACGATCAACCAGCGGGGCAGCTTCACTATGAAAGCGGAAAAAGTCGGCGGGAAAACGGTACTTGCACACATCATAAAGCTTGTGCAGGAAGCGCAGGGCAGTAAAGCACCGGTTCAAAAACTGGTTGACAAAATTGCCGGAATATTTGTGCCGGTTATTATCCTGATAGCGATTTTGACATTTGCCGCTTGGATGTTCTTTGATCCCGGCAACGGTGTTACTCATGGCCTGCTAACTTCCGTGTCGGTGCTGGTGATCGCCTGCCCTTGCGCACTTGGCCTTGCAACGCCCACAGCAATTATGGTAGGTATTGGCAAAGGTGCCGAAGACCACATGCTGATCAAGGATGCCGAAAGCCTGGAAACGGCGCATAAAGTTACCGCGTTGGTACTCGACAAAACCGGCACCATAACTGAAGGAAAGCCTGCAGTTTCCGAAATCGCCTGGCTTGATGAAGCAGATCGAACACTGCATGAGCAAATTCTATACAGCATGCAGCTTCGGTCTGAACATCCGCTCGCTGCAGCTGTCGTCGAAAGCCTGAAAGCAAAAAATACGCAAAAGTTAATTGTCGGCAATTTTGAAAACATCACCGGTCGCGGTATTAAGGCTGTGTGTGAAGGTAAAAACTACCTTGTCGGTAACGCAAAGCTTTTAGAAGAAAATGGCATCAATCCGGATGATGCGCTCAAAACTAAAGCCATCGAACACCAGTTAAACGCCGAAACGGTATCCTTTTTCGCGGAAGATAAGCGGATATTGGCCTTGATCGCCATGACTGACAAGATCAAACCCTCGTCCAAAGCGGCGATTCAACAACTCAAAAGACAGGGCGTCGAGGTGTTCATGCTTACAGGCGACAATGAGTCGACAGCCAAAGCCATTGCTCAACAAGCCGGGATTGATCAATTTAAGGCGCAAACAAGTCCGGAACAAAAGGCTGCGTTCATTAAGGAACTGCAGAAAAAAGGAAAGGTTGTGGCGATGGTTGGCGACGGCATCAACGATTCCCCCGCCCTGTCGGCCGCCGATGTTAGCATCGCCATGGGCCAAGGCTCAGATATCGCGCTTGACGTAGCTAAAATTACGCTGATTACTTCCGACCTTGCCTTGATCCCAAAAGTGCTGGACTTGTCACGCAGAACCGTGCGCACCATTCGTCAGAACTTGTTTTGGGCATTTATTTATAACCTCATCGGTATACCAATCGCTGCCGGTTTACTTTATCCGTTCAATGGATTCCTGTTAAACCCGATGATTGCCGGCGCGGCGATGGCATTCAGCTCGGTATCCGTTGTATTGAATAGTTTACGATTAAAATATACAAACTAAAAATCCATGAAATTTAAAACCAACATTAAATGCGGCGGCTGTATCGCCACTGTAACTCCAAATCTGAATAAAACCGTAGGCGAAAACAACTGGCAGGTAGATTTAAACAGCCCTGAGAAAACGCTTACTGTTGCCGACCAGGCTGATGAGAAAAAGATCGTCGATGCTTTGAAGGAAGTAGGTTATAGCGCTGAGAGAATTTAGGGAAAATATTTTAAGATTTGTGTGATAGTAACGTGGACGTTTCCGAATATCGTGTCGTATTTTACTTTTAAGATTTGAAAATGAACGTCTCTGCAATTAGTTAGCACCCTGTCCATCCGATGAAAGAATGTCCAGACATTTTAAACCCGGGTGGCAGCGATAGTTTTGCCAATGGTACTCCCTGAACTGGCAGAAATATTCAAGGCAAAACTAAAGCAGAACACGGGAATATCTTAACCAAAGAAGCATTGCCCTTGCTTTTCAAAAAGGCAATCTAATCGGTATTAACAAACTATACTTGCTATCCTGGCGTACGGTCAACAACCTTAGAATTATTGCCGTTAAACAATACAAAATCGATTTATCCCTTTACCTCACCAACTCATTCAACTTATCGATCAAAATCTTACTGGTTTCATAAAAATAACGCTTCCGGCCATAACCCATCACCCATTGTATACCGCGACTGGCATTGGTTAAAAATACCTCTTCCGCTTCGTTTAAAATTTGCGGGTTGATTTCCGCTTCGATCAGCTCAAAACCATTTTCCTGCGCGAGCGTCATCACTACGGAGCGCATAACACCTGCAATGCAACCCTGGCTTAACGCCGGCGTGTAAATTTTACGGTCGTAAACAACGAAAACATTCGAACTCATCGCCTCACAAAGCAAACCCTGTTGGTTGAGAATTAACACCTCGTCGAGCTTATTTTGATTTTTATAGATGCCCGCCATTACAAAAGGCAGCGAATTGCAAGTTTTAAAATTCGAAAGCGAGTTAATCGGCTTGGTGACATCGTCAAAAACGTCTATTATCAAGCCACGGGGGTTGCGCTTATAGGAACTATCTTCAGTTTTCGTGGCTTCCAGGCAATAAGCCGACTGGTTTTCATCGGGACTATATAACCCTGCCCCTTCCCTGAAAACGGTTAGGCGGAGCCGGGCATTGCTTAACTTGTTCCTTCGCAGCAGTTCATCGCATTTTTCTTTAAAGAAATAGCTGTCGAACTTGTTGTAACCTTCCAGTTTTAAACCCTTCATCCCTGTTTCCAGCCGCTCAGCGTGATGCTCAGCAAACTTCAAACTTCCTTTTATCACACGCATCGACTCAAACAATCCGTCGCCGTAACGAAAACCGCGGTTATGAATGGTCAACAGGGGTTGGTCTGACGGGAAAATCTCCCCGTTGAAATTGATAAAATCTCTCATTATACGTTTAAAGCGGCCGCACCCGGGTTATTATTGGTATTTGCATAATTGCGCCACTTTTCAAGCACTAAAGCAAAGTTATCAGGCAAAGGTTTTTCAAAATAGATATATTTTTTTGTCGTTGGATGAACAAAACCCAGCGTTTGCGCGTGAAGCGCCTGTCTTGGCAAAAGTTCAAAACAATTATCTACAAACTGCCTGTATTTTGTAAAAACGGTTCCCTTCAAAATCTTATCGCCGCCGTAAGTCGCATCGTTAAATAACGGATGGCCAATGTGCTTCATATGTGCCCTGATCTGGTGTGTCCGACCGGTTTCCAGCTGGCATTCGATCAATGTTACGTAGCCGAACCGTTCAAGGACTTTATAGTGTGTAACGGACCATTTTCCTTTCTCCTCATCGTCGTAAACCGACATGATTTTCCGGTCCTTTAAACTTCGCCCGATATAGCCTGTCACGGTTCCGTCTTCGGCGATATCGCCCCAGGCAAGTGCCAGGTACTTACGGGTTATACTGTGATCAAAAAACTGCCTTGCGAGATAAGTCATCGAACGTTCGTTTTTACTGATCAGCAACAGACCGGAAGTATCTTTATCGATGCGATGCACCAAACCCGGCCGCCCGTCATTTCCCGGAAGCTCCGGCAATTGCTGAAAGTGGTAAACCAGGGCGTTAACAAGGGTTCCGGTATAATTATTATATCCGGGATGAACGACCATGCCGGCATCCTTATTCACAACGATCACATCATCGTCTTCATACACAATATCCAAAGGAATATTTTCTGGATAAACCTCTGTGTCGCGCGGAGGATGCGGTAACACGACCGAAATTACATCCGCAGGCTTTACTTTGTAACTGGCTTTAACCGGTTTATCGTTCACCAGCACATTTTCCGCCTCAATCGCATTTTGAATACGGTTGCGCGAAGCATTTTCAATACGATGCATCAAAAATTTGTCGATCCTTAAAAGCGATTGGCCCTTATCAACAACAACCCGTAAATGTTCGTATAAATCCTGCTCTTCCTGCTCTGGCAATTCGATTTCTTCCTGCATGGTGCAAAGGTATAGAATTGACGGATATGAGAGTGGCATTACCGGTCCTGAAGTTTTGATTGCAATTTATTTCTGAAGTATCGATGATTTAGAAAATGAACGCTATGTGCTACGATCGGTAGCTGGCCCTGTTTTCCGCTTTTACTCCTCGCCCCTTGCATATTTGCATCGCCCCGCTGCGGGGTAACGCTTCAACCAGGTTTATACTGAACGTTCATACACAAAATGCATAGCGCAGATCAATAAGTAGGAAAATACTGTCGCAATTGTAACAACGATCAGCATTGCTAATAGCTGAACATCAACGTAAAAAATCAATTGATAATCCCTATTTTAGTTGACACTAATCAATCCCATAAACCACTGCAATTAATTATTCATGAAAAAAAATTTACCAGCTTGCCTGCTTCTTGTAGCCGGTTCGGCTTCGATTACATTTGCCCAAACAACTGTACAAAGTCAAACCGAAAAATCTTATATCGAAATCAGTTCAGGTAAAGGCCAGAAACTTGCTTATAACCCTTCATCGGGCATAAAAATTCTAAAGGTTGGGGGATTATCCTTCAAGGACTTAAACAAAAACGGAAAACTCGATAAATACGAGGACTGGCGCCTGCCTGCCGAAGAACGGGCACAAGACCTTGCCTCGAAAATGTCGGTTGAGCAGATAGCAGGATTGATGCTGTACAGCCGGCACCAGCCAATTCCTAATCCTCCCGGCGGCCCATTTGCCGGCACTTACAAAGGCAAACCATATCCGGCAAGTGGTGCCAAACCGTCGGATCTCAGTGATCAGCAAATTCAGTTTATCACAAAAGACAATGTCAGGCATATTTTGATCACCTCCGTTCAAACTCCGGCAATTGCTGCCGAGTGGAACAATAATGTGCAGGCCTTGGCCGAAGTTACCGGCCTGGGTATTCCCGCAAACAACAGTTCGGACCCGCGGCATGGAACAGTTGCTTTCGCGGAATTCAATGCAGGCGCAGGCGGACAAATTTCTATGTGGCCCGGCTCTTTGGGTTTAGCCGCAACGTTCGATCCGCAGCTGGTTGAGCATTTCGGGCATATCGCCGCAACAGAATACCGTGCTTTAGGGATCGGAACAGCACTTTCGCCGCAGGTTGATATTGCTACCGAACCTCGTTGGTGGCGCTTTAACGGAACCTTCGGTGAAAACCCATTGCTCGCAACCGACATGGCACGCGCGTACATTGATGGCTTCCAAACTTCAACCGGTACCAAAGAAATTCACGACGGCTGGGGTTACAACAGCGTCAACGCGATGGTTAAACACTGGCCGGGCGGTGGCTCGGGCGAAGGCGGTCGCGATTCACATTACGGTTTTGGAAAATACGCGGTTTACCCGGGTAACAACTTCAGCACACACTTCGACCCTTTCGTAAAGGGTGCATTCAAATTGAAAGGTAAAACGGGAACGGCTGCTTCGGTAATGCCATTTTATACAATCTCTTACAACCAGGACACAAAGTATGGAGAGAATGTGGGCAATAATTATAATAAATACATTATCGGCGATCTACTCCGCGGGAAATATCAGTACGATGGAGTGGTTTGTACCGACTGGCTCGTTACAGCCGATGAAACGTCGATCGATCAATTCTTGTCTGGAAAAGCCTGGGGCGTAGAAAAACTGACCGTTGCAGAGCGTCATTATAAAGCGTTGATGGCGGGAGTTGACCAGTTCGGCGGAAACAGCGACATGGCACCCGTTATTTCTGCATACCAGATGGGAGTAAAAGACCATGGCGAAAAATTTATGCGCCAGCGCTTTGAACAATCGGCCGTGCGCCTGCTTAGAAATATTTTCCAGATTGGCTTATTTGAAAATCCTTATCTCAATCCGCTGGAAACCCAAAAAACTGTCGGCAAACCTGAATTTATGGCGGCTGGTTATGAAGCGCAGCTGAAATCGGTGGTGATGCTGAAAAATAAGAACCATGTTCTTCCTCTTCAAAAAAATAAAACCGTTTACGTTCCAAAGCAATTTACCCCGGCAGGTAAAAACTTTTTAGGTATGCCGACACCGGAAAAACTGGATTATCCGGTAAACTTAAATGTGGTAAAGAAATATTTTAACGTCACAAACAATCCGGATTCAGCCGATTATGCCCTGGTGTTTATTACGAGCCCTTCATCGCAGGGAGGTTATGATGCGGCTGACGTAAAAAGCGGCGGCAATGGTTATTTACCTATTAGTTTACAGTATTCACCTTACAAAGCTGCAGAAGCCCGCGAAACCAGTATTGCCGGCGGCGACCCGCTGGAAAATTTCACCAATCGCAGTTATAAGAATAAAACCTCAACCGCGATTAACACCTCCGACCTCAAAATGGTTACCGATACTTACGCGAAAATGAAAGGTAAACCGGTTATTGTTTCCGTAGTATTGAACAATCCGATGATATTTAGTGAATTCGAACAAAACGCTGATGCCATCGTAGGTCAGTTTGCTGTGCAGGACCAGGCAGTGCTCGACATTCTTACCGGCAAAACCGAGCCATCAGCCTTACTTCCGTTCCAAATGCCGGCCGATATGAACACCGTTGAAAAACAGAACGAAGACGTTCCACAAGACATGACCTGTTACAAAGATTCTGAAGGACATGTTTATGATTTCGGTTATGGATTGAACTGGAAAGGTGTAATCAGCGACGGGCGAACTGCAAAATACGTTCAAAAAAAGTAATTAATTTTCATGTAATAAGTAGTAAAAAGGGATGCTGACAGTATCCCTTTTTTTACCTGGCATTCATTCCTTAAACGCCTTTACTGGCGAAAGCATGGTTTCGATAAAAGCGAGCCGACGCCGATTATTTTTCATCGCTTAATCGGGATTTTATGCGTTCGAGGCCATTATTTACACCATTTTTAATCATTTTACCATAACCGTCATCGTTCAAAAAATTGGAATAATCAAGGGCTGATTTATAATTTTCTATCGCCTTTTCAAACTGCTCCAAATCCTCATAACCTTTCGCGATATTCAAGTAAAGTGAAGGGTATGCCCCTTTAACACTGTCATCATTTATCTTTAGCGCCAAAGACAATGCTAATTCATCCCAGGATAGTTTATCAACAGCATGCTTTTGGTGCCGGGCTACATAATGAGCGGCGGTAAATTTCTCTTTGTCGTTGGTCGCCTCTTCCCAGGCCTGGTGAAATACCTTGGAAGCTTCTTCATTTTTCCCCTCACCTTCCAGACTCATTCCTTTCGCACAAAGTTTAACAATTTTGTTGTCGGCCTCGAATTGCATAATGCTATTTGTTTTTTCTAAGGTACGACCGTGAAATGACCCAGGCATTGATCTGCATCAAAAAGCGTTATGTCGACTTCAATCTGCTTAAAGTTTCCTCCCGGATATCAAGATATGAGGCTAATATCTTGTTAGACAATCTTTGAACATACTCAGGATGATCGGCAAGCAATTCTTGATAGCGTTGTGCGGCGGTTAATGTGGCCAATTGCTGTAATTTTTTATGTTGATGCATATAGGCTATCTCCAGAAAGTGATTATAAAATTCCAGCCAGCCCGGTATTTCGACAAGCAAACGACGGAAATTGCTATAAGTTATGACGTACAGTTCCGAATCTTCTATCGCTTCTACAAATTCTGTTGAAGGTGCCTGCCCGACAAAACTTGACAATGCTGTTACTACCGCCCCTTCTAAAGCGATGACTCTTGAACGTTGCTGACCTGCGCTGTTTAGAAAATATGTCCTGACAGAACCGCATCCGACGAAATAAAACTCTTTACACACCTCGCCGGCATCAACTAAAACGGTCCCGCGGTTGACTTTCCGTAGCTTAAAGCTGTTAACTATCTCATTAATTCCCCGCTCGTCGATATTTGTAGTTGCCCGGAGATAGTTTTTAAAGCGTCCTGTCATGATGCTGGTAGTTGACTGCGATATCCTCAGAGTAGCAGTTCTCAATTTTAATAATTTAAAATCTCCATCTCAAGCCCGCCGCGATGAAATATGTACGGCGATAAAGGAATCCTGGAAACCGTTGTTTTAGTGAAAGCCTTTTTAATATACATTTTCGGGTATAATGCACCGGAATACAAGCAGGTATCGGCGTTGTATTTTAAGGCGGTTTAGGGATTGTAAATGATTGACGGCCGGGTGAGATTGACTTCTTACCCGGTTTTTTTGCGGCGTAAAAGCTTAAACTTTAGCTGTCGAAATCTTGCGCTATAAAATCCATCTCTTTATATTTTTAATAAGCTAACTAAGCCAGTTTAATGAATAATAATTTAAATTATCTTAGCGGATAGAAGTAGATACGTGGCTCCAATTCTGCTTGCCGTAGAGGGATTGAAGTGATAGAATGGCTTCTATAAACAAGTTATAAGGCATTTTAACCCGACAAAACCTACTATGAAAAGAAGCCTGACAATTTTTATTTTAATCGTTCTTTCCGTTTTCAAAAGTTTTGGTCAGACAAATTCAAACCCAATAATTGCTGAACATTATAAGACTAAGAAATTTGACACTGCTATTTTTCCAGCTAGTTCGCTAGACATGGATCCTGGAAAGCGTTTCACCCCGAACAAAGAGGAAATAAACAGAGCCGAAACTAATTTAAATTCCGATTTAAAAGACCTAAATAAGAACAAACCTAATCAATCTCCAGCAACTGTTATTCACGAAAAACTTCGAAAATATAAACGACAATATTTTGGTTATACCGACCAAAATGGAAATCGAATATTACTAATAAATTGCTTTTGGTCTAAAATCAAAGAATTTAATGAACGTTGGCTTAACGAAAAAATAGTTGTGTTCGACGGTGGAAGCTATTTTTGGCAAATAAAATTCAATCTTGACACGAATGAACTTTTTGAACTTTATGTAAATGACAACCCTTAAAGAAAAAGAAATACGCCTTATAACCACAGGTTTAGAAAATTGCGGGCGAAGTGCTCTAACTTCCTTTACTTCTTTATTTAGTTTTGTGGTGTGCGAGGTTCTGTAAGTAATTTCGCAATTTCTCAAACCTACCGAACGTTGGCTGTAATGCTACACGACTACAATGAAACTTCAAACAGACAGACTGAATTTTAGACAAGTATCAATTGATGATATAAGCAATATTCACGAATTACATTCTTTGTCAGAAACAGACAAATTTAACACGTTAGGAATTCCAAAAACAATTCAAGATACAGAAGGAATTATTAACGAATGGTTGGTTGGACAAAATGCAAAACCACAGACTTCATATATTTTTTGTTTAGACCTGGTTGACACAAACCAATTCATTGGACTCATAGCTTTGAACATAGGAAAGCCAAATTATAAGACAGCGGAAGTTTGGTATAAAATTCATTTAGACCATTGGGGACAAGGTTATGCTTCAGAGGCTTTGACAAAACTTTTGGACTTTAGTTTTAATGAAATCAAACTTCATAGAATTGAGGCAGGTTGTGCAGTTGAAAATATTGCGTCAAGTAAAGTGCTTGAAAAAGTTGGTATGATAAGAGAAGGTATTAAAAGAAAGAAATTACCAATTAGAGGAGAATGGAAAGACAACTATTTCTATGCAATTTTAGACGAAGACTTTTATAGCAGTAAATAGCTTCGTTGGACTAAACCCACAGTCGTCCTCGTTTGTAACCTACCGTTTACCAACACTCATCCTCGTTTGTAACGAGGATGTCTAAGAAGCACGACTTTGTCATATTATGACATCTTTTGAGGATTAACTGTAGAGCGATATAATCGCACATCCGCTTTTTAAAACGCAGACGATGAATGATTTAGCACCCCCGCTAGCGCGAGCTTGTAGCTCGTGCAACATCATAACAAATGAGCAGGAAATATAAATTTTATAATAAAGATGGTTTATACTTTGCCAGCTTTTCAACGGTTTATTGGATCGATGTATTTGTAAGAGAAAGGTATCTCGCTGTTCGAAGTGTTCAGCGCAGCGGTCACTTCGAATATTCAATAAAAAGGAGTCTCCGACTCCAGTATTCCTTTTCCATCCAAATTAGCTACTTCCGCAAAAGTAACTTCCTCCCACTAAACCTAAACTCGCAACCGCCAAACTTAAACTCATAACCGCCAAACCAATCCTGTCGCATCCGTCCCGCTAAATTGTCGCTGCGCCGCTTGCAATCCAACCGCCTGCTCAGCAACTTTGTATAAAGCTTACCAATATGACTGCACAGAAAATTAAATTCAAAGCAGAGCTGCTGCTTGAACGTAAAACAGCAACCGGTATCCAGGTTCCTGAAGAAATTATCGAACAGTTGGGAAACGGAAAACGCCCGCCGGTAAAAGCAACCATTAACGCTTACACCTATTCCAGCACTATCGGCGTGATGGATGGTAAATTCATGCTGCCAGTCAGCGCCAGCGTCCGGGAAAAAGCTGGCGTAAAAGCCGGCGACGTGGTGGATGTTGAACTACAGCTGGATACTGAACCGCGGGAAGTGGAAGTACCCGCCGACCTGCAACAAGCGCTGGATGAAAATGCGGTGGCGAAAAGCTTTTTCGATACGCTTTCAAACAGCGGCAAAAAGCGGTTTACAATTCCGGTCGAACAGGCGAAAGCACCCGAAACGCGGGCGAAAAGGATCGAAAAGGCAATTGCCGACCTCGAAAAACAGAAGAAGATTTAAACGCTAATAACATAATGTAAATTATGGCAAACAATATTTGATCTGCGGTGACACTCCGCTAATATAAAAAGCGAACCCGCGTGTCATAAACCCGGGCAAAGCGGATACCGGCCAACGTGGCTAAGGCCTGTGAAGTATGAGCGGAGCACGGGACTAAAGATGCCATAGAACACAATCATCGATTTTCTGATAATTAAATGCCTATTTTGAAGGTATTGATCTATAATATATGAGGCTGCTGACTTTATTTCTTTCGTTTCTTTTATCACTTAATTCTTTCGCGCAGCTTAAAAAGCTCAAAGGCTCATGGGTTAGTCACGATCAGGAATTTCTTTTAATTAAAGACACAACGCTAACTAAAAACATAAACGGACTCTCTAATGCGCAGCTGCGAGACCAATATTTTGAGTTAGAAATTCTCGGCGACACCTTGAGTTTTCAACAACGCTATACCTCTTCGCGAACGAATTTTAAACAGCTTCATATCGACAGGTACGATTTTAAAATCAGTAAGCTGACTGATAGTAATCTCATCATCCGGCCGGTTTCAAAATTTTCAAAACAATTCTTTCCTGGCAAATCGGAACTTGTATTCAGGAGGCAGGAATTTACTGTCGATAGTACCTGGAAATTTGAAAAGATTACCTTTCATACTACAACCTGCATGGGCAATTGCAGGATTTATCACTTGCAGATTGACAGCACAAAAGCATTCAAATTACGTGCGCCTCTTCCTTCTAATTCGATTCCCCTTCGTAGATCTATCGTATCGCAGGATCGCTTTACCGGATCAGTCAGTGATTCATTATACGACAAACTTATATTCGCACTGAAAACATCGAATTTACGGACGTTGAAAATGAACGAAGTATTGTGTTGCGATGCTCCCGAGCTTACTATTATTGTTCACTTCAATGGGCAGCGTAGATACTTCAAAACGATGTTTCCGCCCTTACTTGCCGATAACCTTGTCAGAACTCTATACAGTATCTGTGAAAATCAAAAAGGCATGCTAACCGATGAAAAATTCGATTTTGAATATTGAAAATGGAGAGCCGTGATCTGAATAAGGTCACGTGCCAACGGAGCTGAATTTTTATAATACAAACTCCCTAAAAAACCGCAGCCTGTATTTTAACATCAGCGTTCCGCCAGGCATTTTCGAACTGCTTTTTTAACTGTTGAGATTCGGAAGTTTTCTGCTGCCCGGTCAGCGACTGTTGTAAACCCAGCAGCGACCAGCCATTATCGGGGTGCCGCTTCAGATCTTCGCGGAATACCTTTTCAGCAGCCGCATAATTTTTAGTTTTCAGCAGTGCGACGCCTAAGTATTCCCGAACCGGCAAAGGCCAGGTTGGAGGCTCATTGTAGATTAGTTGATCTTCTGATTTAACTCCTTCCATAAGCGTTTTGATTCCTTCGTTCACATCACCTTTTGCATAGGAAAGCTGCCCTTTCAATACCAGTGTGGCTACGGTAACTGTGTTTGATACAGGGTCCAGCGACGCATACATACTTTTTAAGGTATCCAGTTTACGTAGGGAATCCAGTTTTTTAAGATCCGTGGCCGCGGCGGAAAATTTACCCTGGCGGGTATTTGCCATTCCCCTGGCAAAATGCCAGATAGCCTGCATATACGGGTATTCGTTTCCGGGATCGGGCTGCTCTAAAACCTGGTTCCATTTTCCGAAACGTACCATTGAATACATCGGAACGAGCGACATTTCCTGCATAAAGACATTTTCGCCAAGCTGTCGTTTATCTATTTTGCCAGCAATTTTCGTTGCGTTATTGAGCGAGGCATTACTTTGCCCAAGCATATTTGCTGTGAAAGTTAAAAAGTGGATGTTATGACTATAGTACATGCTATACATTCCATCAGGCATGTTCCCGTACATTGCTTCGTCGATTTTTACGGCGTCCACATTGCTTTTTTCCGCCTCAACGAACATCCCGGTCCGGATATAAATATGTGACGGCATATGGACAATGTGTCCCGCACCCGGCATCAGGGAAGCTAAAACTCTGGCGCTCTGAAGGCCCGCTGTAAGGTCATTCGATCCTTCAACTAAATGGATCATCAGGTGATTGGCACCGACGTGATCGGGATTATCTTTCAAAGCCAGGGTCAACACCTGGTAGACTTCTTCAGCTTTCGGTTTCAGCTTACCCGAGGCCTCCCAGTACTGCCACGGAAACGTATTCATCAGCGCGTCTGCATATAACGTTTGTGCGTCAGCATCATCCGGATAGTTACTTGCCAGATTCTTCATCGCACGGATGTATAGGCTGTCTAAATCTTTGCGGCTGCCTTTTTTGCCATCTGAGTAACGCAGGGAAAGAGCGTTAATAAATTCAGCGTCCTTCTTTGAAACAGTTGGCACGAGTGATTTCGCCTTTTGTATCGCCTGGTACGCAGTTTTTTCATTGGCCTCGGTCATCGGCATATTGATATTTGGCCCCCAGGCGTAAGCTATACCCCAATAGGCCATGGCGCAGGTTGAATCGTTCGAGATGGCCTGTTTAAACGACCGGATCGCTTCGTTATGATTGAACCCATAGATCAGGCTCAGCCCCTGGTTAAAAAATTTCTGACTAAGCTCCGATTTAGTGCTTATCGGATGATTCAGGTTTCCCATGCCCGATAATAGCTTGGCCGGGGGCTGCAACGAATCAGGTAATGCAAACCGGAGATTTCCGCAAAACGCTACGGGCCCTGATGGGAACAGGGGAATATAACCGGTATTTCTAAATTTAGTAAATGGATTGATTGCTACAAAACTGACAAGCAGCAATGTGTAAAACCTTTTCATGATGAGTGCTAAGTTATTAGGTTAGGTTTCGGAAAAATCTTAAAGCATTCGCCTGCTGGAATAACGTACAAATAAATTTAAGTAAACCCGTAATTAAAAGTGGCACGTTTTGAAAATTGGTTAAGTATTGTGAATTTGCCTCGCTTAAGTCTTAATAACATTTGACTACACCTTACCTGTTTTAAAAAAAATGCAGCTCAATACCCCCGAAGAAGAAATTTTTAACCCGCTCTACACGGAAAAAGGTGTCCGCGTCTTTATGAAACGCGACGATATGATTCATCCTTTTATCTCTGGTAATAAATGGCGCAAGTTGAAATATATCCTCCGGCAAGCGGAAACTGAAAACAAGAAACTGCTGGTGACATTTGGCGGCGCGTGGTCAAACCATTTACTGGCAACGGCATGTGCGGCTGCAAAGTTCGGATTTCAATCCGTCGGTTTTGTCCGCGGGGAAGATGTAAACAATCCGATTATCGCCTTTTGCAAGCTGTTCGGAATGCATCTCAGATTTGTCAGCAGAGAAGAATATCGCGACAAGCAGCGACTATTCGATAAATTTTATGGAACAGAACCCTCTGCTTCTTTTATAGATGAAGGTGGCGCCGGGCCTTACGCTGCAAAAGGTTGTGCCGAAATTATTTCTGAATTGGAGCAACAATATGAACATATTTTTTGTGCGGCCGGAACAGGTACAACATCTGCGGGTATTATCAACGGCTTGATAGAAAACAAGCTGAGCTCGCAATTTTACGCGGTAAGCGCGTTAAAGGGTGGTGGATTTTTAGAGGATGATATAAACTCTATGCTAACGGAAAAATACCCGTTCAATCTCCTAACAGACTATCATTTTGGTGGTTATGCTAAAACAAACGAAAATTTAATTACTTTTATTAAGCGTTTTGCAGCGTCTACCGGTATTTTACTTGATCCGGTTTATACCGGAAAAATGATGTTTGCACTGCATGAGATTATAGAAAGGGATAATTTCAAACCAGGAGATAAAATTTTGGCAATCCACACAGGTGGACTGATGGGATTACTGGGCAAAGCAGACTCAATCTATAGCGTTACTTGACTACTAACTAATTTTTGACGACTTTGCGTAACATTTGCTAACAATTATGGCTGAAGGAATAAATTATACAGCACTTATGGTTCCGGCACTTTTGCTTTTCATGGGTATTGAATACGCTTATGCACGCCATAAAAAGAAGTCGAGCTACTTCAAATTTGAAAGCTCCATTTCAAATCTGAGTATCGGTGTTGCAGAGCGCCTGATGGACCTGTTTTTTTCAGCTAGTTTTTATTCAATTTATTATGCCGTTTATAAATATTACCATGTTTTCGATATAAGCAATTCCTGGTACTGGTGGATCATCTTATTACTGGCAACCGACCTGGTTTGGTACTGGTATCACCGCCTGGGACACGAAATTAACATTTTATGGGCCGCACATATCGTGCATCATCAAAGCGAAGAATTTAATTATACCGTTGCAGCACGTATCACTATATTTCAGGCCGTAGTTCGTTGCGGATTTTGGAGCATTTTACCATTGCTTGGTTTCCCTCCGGGAATGGTTATTCCCATTTTACTGGTACATGGCGGATATTCATTTTTCACTCACACACGCCTTGTAGGAAAGCTGGGTTTCATCGAAAACATACTCATCACTCCCTCCCATCACCGTGTACATCATGCTGCCGACGAGGAGTATTTGGACAAAAATTACGGCGATATTTTTATTTTCTGGGATGTATTGTTTGGCACATTTAAAAGGGAAGAAAAAGAACCAACCTACGGTATTACCCATCCTTTAAAAAGCAATAGTTTCATATGGCAGCACTTTCATTATTACGCCGAAATTTGGGCCGCTGTGCATAAAAGCAAAACATGGAAAGAAAAGTTCAGAGCTGTTTTTGGGGGGCCGGAATATATGAATCCTAATATCCGGCCATTGCTGGAGCGAAAACTGCTTTACAAACAACCCAAGGTAAAACCTAAAAACCGGTTTAAAGCATATCTCGTTTACCAGATTACTCTTACAATGGCCGCGTTGTTAGTGATGTCATTATTTTATAATTCGCTCGATATTCCGTCAATTATCGCGACAACCTTACTGATCCTGGTAACTTTGGTTAATTGCGGTGCTTTACTTGAGCAGCGCCGGTGGATTTTTTATTTAGAGATCACCCGCTTTTTTATCCCGATAGGCTATCTGTGTTATATTTATTCTGCGCCTGCATCATTTGTAACTTGTTTGCTTTTCACATTAATTATAGTAGCAATATTTCCACTTAAAAAGTGGTACCATTCACAGCTTTTCCAAACGGCTCAATAAGCTATATGCCTCCGAATTAATGGATTCAGGCCTTTTTTTGTACATTTGAGAAAACAGATGACTATGTATAAATTATCAGTTTCTCCAGATGAAGTACAGAAAACGCTTGGCAAACACATTTTAGCTGATGGTTACGATCTGACTTTTGATATGGAAAAAAGCAGTGGTGTACATATTTATGATTCAAAGCATAACCGTACGCTTCTTGATTTTTTCACCTGCTTTGCATCAGTACCATTGGGTTATAACCACCCTAAAATGATTCAGGATGATGAGTTTAAGAAAAATCTTATGCTGGCGGCTCTCACAAATCCGTCCAACTCTGATATTTATACAACACAATACGCTCAGTTTGTCGAAACATTTTCGCGTGTTGGAATTCCCGACTATCTGCCGCATGCTTTTTTCATTGCCGGCGGCGGTCTGGCAATAGAAAATGCGCTAAAAGTAGCAATGGACTGGAAAGTTCAAAAGAACTTTGAGAAGGGCTACACAAAAGAAAAAGGTTTTAAAGTAATTCATTTCGAGCACGCATTTCATGGCCGGACAGGCTATACGATGAGTATGACTAATACTTCACCGGAAAAAACGAAGTGGTACGCAAAGTTCGATTGGCCTAGAATTTCCGTTCCGAATATAAAGTTCCCGTATACCGACGATAATTATGAAGAGCTTAAACAACGGGAAGAGCGTTCGATAAAACAGATCAAACAAGCATTCGCTGACAATAAAGATGATGTTTGCGCCATTATCATCGAGCCTGTTCAATCGGAAGGCGGCGACAATCACGTAAGAAAAGAATTCCTGGAAAAACTCCGTCAGCTTGCGGATGAGAACGAATGTTTCCTGATCTACGATGAGGTACAAACTGGAGTAGGACTGACTGGTAAATTCTGGTGTCATGAACACTTCGGCGAAAATGCCAGACCAGACATTATCGCTTTTGGAAAAAAAATGCAGGTTTGTGGCATTCTGGTCGGCAATCGGGTTGATGAAGTTGAAAACAATGTTTTTCATGTATCATCCCGCATTAATTCAACATGGGGCGGCAATCTTGTCGACATGGTCAGATCTTCCAAAATCATGGAAATTATTGAAGAGGATAACCTCGTAAATAATGCAGCGTTAGTTGGAGAATATCTTCAGAAAGAATTATTGAAGCTTTCAGAGAAATATGACAAAATAAGCAAT
This sequence comes from Hufsiella arboris, assembly GCF_009834875.1. Taxonomy (GTDB): domain Bacteria; phylum Bacteroidota; class Bacteroidia; order Sphingobacteriales; family Sphingobacteriaceae; genus Hufsiella_A; species Hufsiella_A arboris. The sequence continues at coordinate 199,502 of NZ_WVHT01000004.1, forward strand.
GTACGCGGACGAGGATTACTGACCGCGTTTGATTTTGCCACGAAAGAGATGCGCAATTCCTTTATTAACCAGGGAGTGGAACACGGCATAATGTTTCTCGGCTGCAGCGATAAAACCATACGTTTCAGGCCGGCATTAACCATGCAATACGAACACATTGACCAGGGAATAGAAGTGATGGAAAAGATTCTGCCGTCACTATAGCGCTAAACGAAAAGGCCGTCTTATGACAGCCTTCAAATAGTTTATGCTAGAGCAAATTAAAAAGATTATTTACGCCTAGCTGCCTTTTACAAGTAAAGCCTTCGCCATACTTTACGCCGATGTTCTTTCCGAACTCCCGTGCACGGCCTTCAATTATATGGATAAACTCAGGAGACGAAATATAGGTCTCCGCGTCTTCATTGTATTCAGGATGATAAAATTGGGTCTTATAAGCCTGGATTGAAGCCATTTTTTTATCCCAGTAATCAGTGACATCAATAATAATATCCGGCTTAATATAATAATCCTGGATAAATTGAAGCACTAATTTTGGGCGCCATGCCTCCTGTTCTACTCCTGCATGTTCTGTTTTGATCTTAATTAATCCAGATAGAAAGGTAGCGTCGTTAACAAGCTGCCCCGCCCTTCCATGATCAGGATGCCGGTCGGTGATGGCGTTTGTTATGATAATTTCAGGCTGATATTGCCTTATGGTTTTAATTATCTTCAAGCGGTTCTCTTCATCATTCTGAAAAAATCCATCGGGCATTTTTAAATTTTCCCGCACATCCAGGCCAAGAATTTTTGCAGCATCTGCTGCCTCCTCGTCCCGCGTTTCCGCAGTACCACGAGTGCCGAGCTCACCTCTTGTTAAATCAACAATTCCTACTTTTTTTCCTTCGCTTGCGTGTTTTAAAAGCGTACCGGAACAACCCAATTCGGCGTCGTCAGGGTGCACCGCAAGAACCAGAATATCTAATTTTAACATAAGGCAAAAATGGAAATTATAAATGTTTGTTTAAACACCTATTTGTCAGATTCTGTTTTCAGAAGTTTTGAAATACGCTTCCTCACCCTTCCGGAGGTTGGCTTTGTAAAAGGATAAAAGTAATCTTCAACTTCGCCATTCCGCCCTACCAGGTATTTATGAAAGTTCCATCTCGGCCTGGTACTCCGGCGACCGCCACTCCGATTGGAAGCCAGAAACCGAAATAACGGATGTGCGTCCGGGCCTTTAACATGGATCTTGTCAAATATTCTGAACGTAGTTCCGAAATTGATTTTACAAAATTTTGTTATTGCGCTGCCTTGCAGTGGCTCCTGTCCGCCAAAATCATTAGACGGAAATGCAAGTACTTCAAATCCCTGGCCGCTAAATTCTTCTTCGAGATCTTCAAGGTCTTTATATTGAGGGGTAAAGCCACAGCCAGAAGCTGTATTTACGATCAATAGAACCTTATCTTTAAACTCACTCAAATCAACCTGCTCGCCGTTTACTTTATTAACAGTGAACTGGTAAATTGTATTCTCACTCATCTTTTAGTAATTGTTCCTGGTATAGTAGTTCGTTGTAGCCAGGATTGCTTCAATATCCCGCTGTTCCTGCGGATCGTATTTTTCTTTTAGATCATGGCCAAAAACACTTGCAACAAGCTGGTAAGAAAAAGCGGTAAATCCACCGCGTAGTTGCCTTACCAATTCAAAAGTACTGTTTCCGGTTTCTCTGTCGATCAGTTTAATCAGGATTTCTCCCTGCGTGATCGTAAGATTTTTAATTTCTTTGTTAAACATTCCTTTGATCTGTTGCTCACAAGCTTTTACCAGCTTTTTCTGTTCCCGTTTATCGCCGGTTACTGCAAGGTCGCGTTGAAGTTGAGAATACCGGTCTCTGGCGAAAACAGCATAAGGAAGAACTTTTAATACATTATATCGTAAACGGTTGTACGCGATTCGCTGTTCGGGTGTCAGAAATCGTTTTCCATAAACAGGCACTTCTGACAATGGCAGCCAAGGGATCATTACTCCGTTTGCATTTGTCATAGCGACACGAATGGTATCATTTTTGCCGTATCCATTTGGGCCCATTAAATCCTGCGCTGACAGCTTATCCGCACAAAGGATCAAAAAGAAAAAAGCAATGAGCCTAAAAATTTTCATATTTTTATATACTGCAAAATAAGCCAATTTTTTACTATTAATATCAGAAATATTAAATTGTAACCCAACAGTTTAATACAACTGATTAACTATAATCCGCGTTTTTATTTTTTGACATGAAGGAACTTGTGATCGATCTGGAAGCTGAAAAGAAGGAAATACTAAAAAGATACCGGGCTCTGCTGCGTGCCTGCAAACCTACGCTGCAAAAAGGCGACAAACGCATGATTCGCCGTGCTTTTGATATGGCACTGGATAGCCATAGGGATATGCGTCGTAAATCCGGCGAACCTTATATCTACCACCCTATCGCTGTCGCCCAAATTGCAGCGGAAGAGATTGGGCTTGGAACAACTTCCATTGTTTGCGCTCTGCTGCACGATGTTGTGGAAGATACAGCCATTACACTCGAAGAAATCGAACTTGAATTTGGAAAAAAGGTTGCCAAAATCATTGATGGCTTAACAAAAATATCTGGCGTTTTCGACACAAACAGCTCTCTCCAGGCCGAGAACTTCAGGAAAATGCTATTGACGCTGGCTGATGATGTGAGAGTGATACTTATCAAACTCGCCGACCGGCTGCACAATATGCGGACGATGGATTTCATGCCTCGTGATAAGCAGTTAAAAATATCGTCGGAGACAGTTTATTTATACGCGCCGCTGGCACATCGCCTTGGCCTTTACGCAATGAAATCTGAACTGGAAGATCTGTCCATGAAATACATGGAATCAGAAACATACAAGTTCATTGCTCATAAGCTTAATGAAAAAAAGGCGGAAAGGGAGTTATACGTTAAGAACTTTGTCGGACCAATAAAAGAGATTTTACATGAACAGGGCTTGCATTCGATGGTCTATGGCAGACCAAAGTCCATACATTCCATCTGGAATAAAATGCGAAAAAAGGGAATTCCTTTTGAAGAAGTTTATGACCTTTTCGCCATTCGTATCATTATAGATTCACCGATCGACCAGGAAAAATCAGATTGCTGGAAGGCTTATTCAATCGTTACAGACCTTTATCGTCCAAATCCTGACCGTCTGCGGGACTGGGTTTCTTCGCCAAAAGCCAACGGCTATGAATCACTGCATACAACCGTTATGGGACCAAAAGGCCAGTGGGTTGAAGTGCAGATTCGTACCAGCCGAATGAATGAAATAGCCGAAAAAGGATTTGCTGCTCATTGGAAATACAAAGAATCATCTTCGGATAGCGGGCTGGATCAATGGATTCATAAGGTGCGCGAAATGCTAAGCAATCCGGAATCGAATGCACTCGACTTCCTGGATGATTTCAAGATGAACCTGTTTTCGGACGAGATTTTCATTTTTACTCCGAAAGGGGCGCTTATCCAGCTGCCAATGAATGCGACAGCCCTGGATTTTGCTTTCGAGATCCACTCCGACCTTGGTGCCAGGTGTATCGGGGCAAAGGTAAATCACAAATTGGTTCCGCTGGCGCATAAATTACAAAATGGCGACCAGGTTGAAATCATCACCTCAAGCAAACAGACTCCTAAAGAAGACTGGCTAAATTTTGTTGTAACAGCGAAAGCAAAAGCGCGTATCAAATCGTCGTTAAAAGAGGAAAAACGGCGGATAGCTGAGGAAGGAAAAGACATTTTAGAGCGCAAATTAAAATCGCTTAAAATAACTTATAATACAGACAACCTGCACCGGCTCGCGAATTACTTCAAACTTCATTCAACGCTCGATTTATTCTATGACGTCGCAAGAGGCAAAATTGACGTACAGAATCTAAAAGAGTTCCAAACGGCGGAAAAAACGCCTGAAAATCGCGGTCCGCAAAATATTGAAGCCAACCAGATTGAAGGTTTAATCAACCGGGTAAAAGCTAAAGACAGCGATACTTTGCTTATTGGCGAGGATATGCAAAAGATCGACTACAAGCTGGCAAACTGCTGTAACCCAATCCCGGGGGATGATGTTTTTGGTTTTATCACGATTAACGATGGCATAAAGATCCATCGTACCAATTGTCCGAACGCCGCCAAACTGATGGCCAACTACGGCTACCGGATTGTCAAAGCCAAATGGACCTCGCAAAAAGAACTTGCTTTTTTAACTGGCCTTCGGATTACAGGAATCGATGATGTCGGACTGATTAATAAACTTACCACCGTTATTTCGAATGACTTCGGCGTAAACATGCGATCGATAACAGTTGATAGCGACAATGGCATTTTTGAAGGATCGTTAATGATTTACGTTAATGACACGCAACACCTCGAAAATCTCATCAAACGTTTAAAACAAGTAAAAGGTGTAACCGGCGTCACGCGGTTCGACTCAGAACCCAGGAAAACTGAAAAAGCTTCCTGATCTGCTCAATTCCAAGACAAAACGGGGACGCTTATTTAAAAAACAGCACTTGGGCCGGTTTTTGCTGATGAAAAACAATCCGTTCGGTAATAAACCCGACAGGAAGGTAAAGCCCGCAGCGAAGCGTTGTTTGTGTGCCGGGGGGCGAGGACTTGGACTGGATGGCGGGACTGCAAATGCGAAAGGCGGTTAACGCTCGTTTTCAAAATAATCGCCTTAAGTTTCATAAATAAATCATTGTAATTAAATCAGATCGCAATTAGGATTGACAAACTTAAATAACAACCATGACCGCCTTATTCTATTACCTTTGTCAGGGTATTCTACAAAATCAACCTCTTTGACCCATAATATTATTTTTTTAAATAACTTTGGCCGTTAGTAAAACTGTATATGTCTGTACTAGAAACCGTTGAAATGGTTAAAAAAATTTTCGAGGCATATCTCGAAAATAAAAGTCTCCGGAAAACTCCGGAACGGTTTGCAATACTCGAAGAGATTTATTCCCGAAACGATCACTTTGATGTGGAATCACTGTATATCCACATGAAAAATAAAAAATACCGCGTCAGCCGTGCTACGGTTTATAATACACTGGAGCTTCTTGTTTCCTGCGACCTTGTTACCAAGCATCAGTTTGGGAAGAATATGGCCCAGTTCGAGAAATCGTACGGGTATAAACAACATGATCATATCATTTGCCTTGACTGCGGAAAGGTTGTGGAATTTTGCGACCCGCGCGTTGGACAAATTCAAAGTATGATGGGCGACCTGCTGAAATTCGAAATTAAACATCACTCCCTGAACCTTTATGGCAATTGTGCCAAACTTAAAACCGGGTTCTGCGAATCTTTTTCAAAAAATTAATTTATAATCTTGTTCTTTTAAATGGCTGTTGACGTATTATTAGGCCTCCAGTGGGGCGACGAGGGTAAAGGAAAAATAGTGGATGTACTTAGCACGAAGTACGATCTGATTGCACGCTTTCAAGGCGGACCTAATGCCGGACATACGTTGGAATTTGATAATCAGAAATATGTTCTGAACACAATTCCTTCCGGAATTTTCAATGACAATTCAATGAACCTGATCGGAAACGGAGTTGTTATCGATCCAATCATTTTAAAGAGAGAGCTTGACAATCTGAAGAAAAGCGGGTTTGACCCCGTGGCTGCTAATAAACTCGTTATTGCACGTAAGGCACATCTTATTTTGCCTACGCACCAATTACTAGACGCCGCTTCTGAAAGTAAAATGGGCGAAGGAAAGATCGGATCCACATTAAAAGGAATCGGTCCAACCTATATGGATAAAACCGGGCGTAACGGCCTGCGTGTGGGAGACACTCAACTTCCTGATTTCAAAGAACGTTACCAAAAATTAGTCAACAAGCACAAATCGATCCTCGAACATTACGGAGAGATCCCTGACTTCTCAGAAAAAGAAGCAGCGTTTTTCGAAGCTATCGAATACCTGAAAACTATTCCGCAGGTTGACAGTGAACATTTTGTAAATAATTACCTGAAAGAAGGCAAAACGATCCTGGCTGAGGGTGCGCAAGGCGCAATGCTTGATGTCGACTTCGGTTCCTATCCTTTTGTAACGTCTTCTAATACGACTACGGCCGGAGCCTGCACAGGCCTCGGAGTCGCTCCTAAAGATATCGGTTCCGTTATTGGCATCTTTAAAGCGTATTGTACACGCGTTGGCGGAGGCCCCTTCCCTACCGAACTGGAGGATGAAACCGGCGAGCAACTAAGAAGAGATGGCCATGAATTCGGCGCTACAACTGGACGGCCACGCCGTTGCGGCTGGATCGATCTTCCGGCATTAAAATACGCGATCATGCTTAACGGCGTTACTGAGCTAGTAATGACGAAAGCAGATGTTCTTAGCGGATTTGAAAAAATTTATGCCTGCACACACTATGTCCAGAACGGCGAAACGATCGACTACATGCCTTATGATATCATTACGATAAAACCGGAACCTGTTTACAAAGAAATTGACGGCTGGCATGAAGATCTGACAGGAATTAAATCTCCGGATGAAATTCCCGGTAAATTAAAAGCATATGTCGATTTCCTTGAAAGCGAGCTGGGTGTTCCGGTAAAGTACCTTTCTGTCGGGCCAGATCGCGTGCAAACGTTGATCATGAGTTAAAATTCATTTCGGCAAACGCTGATGACTTATAAAATTAGCGACCTGGACAAGTTTAAAAAGCAGGTCTTAAAATGGGCCACATCATTTGATGTGGCTTGTTATTTTGATTCAAATCAATATTCTACTGATCCTTATTCGGCTTTCGACCTGATGGTAGCTGCCGGAACAAAATCCGGGCTCACATACAACGCAGATTCCCCGCTTCAAACTCTTCAGGAATACATTTCCGCCACTCCAGGCTATAAAATTGGCTATCTGTCGTACGATCTTAAGAATGACATCGAAGACTTAAGTTCGGCAAACAGTGATCACCTGGGTTTTCCTAAATATTATTTTTTTGAGCCGCAGCATATCCTTGTAATCAATGGAAACGAGCTCACCGTTATCTCTGAAGAAGATATACTCCAGGCAATTCTTGAACAAGATATTATCGCGCACCGGCAAAAATCATCTTTAGCGGAAATTAAAAGCCGGATCCCAAAGGAAGAATATATAAGCTCAGTAAGCAAACTTCAGGAACATATTCACCGCGGCGATATTTACGAGGCGAATTTTTGCCAGGAATTCTACAGTGACAACGCCGAAATAGATCCATTAAATATATTTCTAGAGCTAATCCAAATATCGCCAACACCTTTTTCAACCTTCTTTAAACTTCATAACAAATACATTCTTTCCTCTTCGCCGGAGCGTTTTCTAAGAAAAAGGCAAAACACGCTGATCTCCCAACCTATCAAGGGTACAGCAAAAAGAGGCAAAACCGAACAGGAAGACACTCGTTTGAAAATGCGACTTTTCAACGATGAGAAAGAACGCGCAGAAAATGTTATGATCGTCGACCTGGTGCGCAACGACCTTACGAAATGTGCTGTCCCGGGATCGGTTAAGGTGGAAGAACTGTTCGGAGTTTACAGCTTCCGGCAGGTTCATCAAATGATTTCGACTGTAAGCTGCGAGATCGCCGAAGACACTTCTTTTAAAGAAATTCTGGAAGCGACATTTCCTATGGGTTCGATGACTGGCGCTCCAAAGATCAGCGCAATGAAACTTATCGAGAAATATGAAAAATCCAACCGCGGTGTTTACTCCGGATCTATTGGTTACATCGCACCCAACGGTGATTTTGACTTCAATGTGATTATCCGCAGCATCTTGTATAATTCTTCGAACAATTATCTTTCATTCCAGGTAGGCGGCGCTATAACCGCGGAATCGGTACCGGAGAGGGAATTTGAGGAGTGTTTGTTGAAAGCGGAAGCGATGATGAAAGTATTAAAGCATCAACTATAGGCAGATGCTTACGTCAGATTTGAAATATGTATAAACAATTATATTACTGGACATACAAGGTTCTTCAAAAAATCAAGTCTAACGACCAACCCGGTTTTAACGCATGTTTGCTTATTACAGTTCTCCAGTTTCTGAATATTGGTGTTATTATACGGGCAATTTATTTGATCACCAATTTCCAATTAGATAAACAACTAATTGTTTTTGTGTCACTTGTTGTCTACATAATTATTTTAGGAATAAACTTTACTATTCTGTTTAAAAACAGAAAAAAAATAATCGAGCTTATGGAACATGTTGACCAAAAAAAAAGGAAGCAGAGCAGGATTATTTCATTAGCATACGTAATAATTAGTGTACTGACATTTTCTTTGTTCGCGCTAAATTAGTGGGAGTAAGATTTCACGGACGCGACACGCGTGCGTTAGCAAGGGGCGCTTCGCTGAACGAACTACAAACTCTCACCAGCCCGGGGATAGCTTTATTTAAAACTGTCAATTGGATTTGTCAAATAGTAACAGATCAATTCCTGATTTGTCTCATCAAATTCCCTTGATTTTGTAAACGACAGCTTCTCCAACAGATATATCGAGCTCTGGTTATCTCTATGCAGGTATGCATCAATTTTTTGGACTTTAATGGTATTAAATGCGTAATCAATAATTTTCTCTGCAGCTTCCTTCATTATTCCTTGTCCTTGAAAATTTGTCAAAAGCTCATACCCTATTTCACATTTGTCGTTTTCATCTGAAAAATCGAAAAGACAAATTGTTCCAATCAATATGTCTCTGCCATGCAAAGTTATTGCCCAATACAGAGCATTATTTTCAATAACCTTGTTTATGAAATTCCTTGCATCGTCAACAGTGGTGCTTATTGGTCTGTCAAGGTATTTATTTATTTCAATGTCAAAACGCAAAGTAAAAATCCCTTGTTCGTCATTAATTGCCAGTTGCCTGAGAGTAAGCCTTTCCGTTTTCAATATCGGGAAAGGTTTGAAAGTTTTATTTAACATCCGTAGTAATTGATTTGTCAGGCCGTCGATCTTGTAGCTTGGCCGCTAACGGCTTGACAACTGGGATTGAACTCGTCTGTTTTCAAAGGAACCCAATTTACTCTTTTCCTTCAAAAAGCGGGAGGTGTCCTGTTGACTTTAATTATTTAGAGCGCTGCGCTGACATCTTACACGAGCGAGAATTTTTCTATAATGTCTATCTTATTTTCTGCTGCTCTACTATTTATTGTTGTCATAACGTTCCCGGGCTTAGCGTTCGGGCGGGTTTCGGAGCACAAGTTTCAAACTATTACTAAAGATCCATAAAAGCTCCGTCATCCTGGCTTCGAGCCTCGTCATCTTCCATAAAAGCCTCGTCATCCTGGCTCGGAGCTCCTCTTTGGCGCAAGTATGCAGCTTCGGCCCTGTGCGGTTACTTGTATCTTTGAATCAATCATTCACAATAAAAATGGTATTTAGGAAGAAATCGGACTAGCAAATAAAACTTAAAACAAGAAAGCCACCTGGTTGGTGGCTCTCGTGTAAGCTATTTCTGATAATATTTCATCGCCTCAGGCAATCGTTTTTGGATATCCGCGATACGTGTCGCATCGCTCGGGTGACTGCTTAAGAACTCAGGCGGAGCGCCTCCCTGGTTGGCTGCCGACATTCTTTGCCAGAACTGAACGGAAGTTGATGGATTATAACCGGCCATCGCCATAAAGATTAAACCTAAACGGTCCGCTTCGGATTCCTGGTTCCGCGAATATTTCAATAATCCGAATTGAGCCGCATAACCGGAAAGATCAGCGGCAGACTGAGAACCGGTCGACGCTCCAACAATACCAACTCCCGCCTGTGCCAAAGCTGTTTGAGAAGCTCTCTCTGCCGAGTGCCCGGCAATTGCGTGAGCAATTTCGTGACCGAGAACAGTCGCAAGACCATTATCGTCCTTCGTTACCGGAAGGATGCCGGTGTAAACAGCAACCTTTCCGCCAGGCATACACCACGCATTTATATCCTTGCTTTCTATCAGGTTAAACTCCCAGGCGTAGTTGTATTTATCGCCGTAACCGTTTTGCTGCATATAGCGGCTGATTGCGTTCGCTATATTAGTACCTACCCGCTTTACACGCTGCGCGTCGGCAGTTCCTGTTATTACCTTGGTTTTAGGATCGGTTAACAATTGCTTATAGGCGGTTGCTGCTTGCTGCTGCAGCTGGCTTTCGTCAGCCAGTGCAAGTTGTTTTCTTCCCGTCAGGGGAACGGTTGAACAGGACGCCAAAAACAGTCCGGCAACCAATATTGTACTCTTGATTTTCATAGTATCTTTTTTTTATCTGATACTTAACAGTTTTTTTACGAGGCTGTTTTTTTAAATATATTCACTTTGCTTTCTTTCCCCTTGAGCAGGCGCTCAATATTCTTCTGATGGGTCACCAGGATGAGCACGCAAATGCACATCCCGTAAAGCAAAACCGAACGATATGGTGAGTGGAAAACGAATACGATACTCAATGGAAACGCGAATCCCGCGGCAATGGATCCCAGCGAAACGTATTTAAAAAGTATCAGAACGACCAGGAATATCAGGACACAGATCATAGCCGCCTGGAAATGTACTGCCAGGATCATCCCGAATAAGGTTGCTATACCTTTACCCCCTCTGAAACCCGCAAATACAGGAAAGAGATGACCCATTACTGCTGTGATACCTAATGCAAGCTGATAATTAATAAACTGCGCGGAAGTTTGCGGGCCGGTTACCGAAAGGCCGATGAGATAAGCCAGGTTAGTCGCTGTCCAGCCTTTAAAAATATCAATGAGCATAACGGCGATTCCTGCTTTTTTGCCCAAAACCCTAAAAGTATTTGTCGCTCCGGCATTACCGCTGCCGTATTCGCGTACGTCAATGCCGTAAAAGGCTTCTCCAATCCATACGGCGGTTGGAATTGATCCGAATAAATAAGCCCCGAGGAGCCCTAGAATTGAATAAATAGAAATCATTCAGCTACAATAATACTAAAAACACCTTCTTTTTAAACATTATTTATTCGGTCACCGCTTTAAGGCTCATATCCAAACTTTTAACTGAATGAGTTAGTTCGCCCATGGAAACGTAATCGACCCCGCACTCGGCATAGTCTCGTACATTGGCCTCGGTTATTCCTCCCGATGCTTCTGTAACAAATTTCCCTGAAACAAGTTCTACGCCCTTTTTAAGATTTATAAAATCAAAGTTGTCAAGCAGTATCCTGTCAACTTTGCCATTGTGAATTACTTCGTTTAATTCCTCAAGATTTCTCACCTCGATTTCAATCTGGATATCGAGATTATTATCTTTTATATACTGGTTGGCCGATTGGATAGCCTGCGTAATTCCGCCTGCGTAATCCACATGATTATCTTTTATGAGGATCATGTCATACAAACCAAAGCGATGGTTAACACCGCCGCCGATTTTCACGGCTTCCTTTTCGAGAAACCGCAGATTTGGTGTCGTTTTGCGTGTATCGAGAACTTTCGTGCCCGTGCCCTCGAGCAATTTTACAATGCGGTTAGTTTTCGTCGCGATACCGCTCATGCGCTGCATGGTATTTAAAACAAGGCGCTCCGCTTTTAATATGGATTGTGAACTTCCGATAACGAATAATGCAATATCGCCGGGTTCTACCTCGCTCCCATCTGCAATTAATACCTCGACCTCAAGATTTGAATCAACGGCTTTGAAAACTGCTAACGCAATGTCAATACCGGCAATTATTCCAGCCTCTTTAATAAGAAGTTTAGCTTTTCCAGTTTTATCTGATGGAATTGTTGAAAGTGATGTGTGATCGCCCGAGCCGATATCCTCATCCAGTGCCTGCGCTACAAATTGCGTTAACAGAGAATCAAAATCATTCATAAGCTCCAAAAATAAGGTAAATCTCAGAGCTTTTAATTCGATTCTACACGTATTTCTGTCACGTTGAATTTACCATTCGCACTTTTCATAGAATAAGAGACCCGAAAATTGCCGTTTGCTGTACTGAGTATCAAAACGTTGAACCGGTACAGCGGGTTAGAGGTAAGAGAGTGAATAACTTTAATACTTTTTGGAGAATGCTTGGCAAAAAAGTCTTTCATGATAATTTCAGCCTGCGCCTTACTGTAAATATCTTCCTCATCGAGAATAGTGAGCTGTACTGTCTGGGTAAAACGATTAGCGAGTTCTCTGGCATTTCCCGTTCGGATATACGTATTGATCTCATCCGTTACATCCGTATCGTAGGTAAAACCGGTACTTATTAAAACGAACAAAAAAACTAGCACTGCGGGCAAACAGTGTGATTTAATCATAAAAGAAAGTTTAGTCGTTATTTTTTCAAATATATAGTATTGATTTTTCTATGCAATGGTGCGGTAAATTTTTTACATCAGTATATTTGCTCCGTGAATAATAAGAAACTCATGCTAATGATCCTGGATGGATGGGGTTATGGCAAATCAGATACCTCGAATGCCATTAGGGCCGCGAACACTCCTTTTTTTGACAGCTTGCTTAAAAACTATCCGAACTCCCGTTTGGAAGCTTCTGGCGAAGCCGTTGGATTACCTGCCGGACAGATGGGAAATTCGGAAGTTGGACATATGAACCTGGGTGCCGGACGTGTAGTTTACCAGGAACTTGGCCGCATTCATAAAGCAGTTCAGGATGGTGAACTTGCCGCTAATCCTGTTTTAAACGAAGCTTTTGAATACGCGAAAAAAGAAAATAAGGCAGTCCATCTTATTGGTCTTGTATCGGATGGTGGCGTGCACTCACATATAAAACACGTAAAAGGTTTATGTGATGTTGCTAAAGAAAAAAACGTTAATAGCGTTTTTATTCACGCATTTCTTGACGGAAGGGATACCGATCCAAATTCAGGATTGGGTTTCATAACCGATCTGGAAGATCATCTTAAAATTTCGGGGGGAACTCTTGCATCAGCCATCGGCAGATATTATGCCATGGACAGGGATAATCGCTGGGAACGCGTAAAACTCGCTTACGACTTGTTAACTCATGGTTCAGGCGCCGCAACTTCAGATATTCTTTCATCGATACAACAATCATACAACGAAGGCGTGACAGATGAGTTCGTAAAGCCTATCGTGAAGGTTAATGCCGATGGCAGTCCGGTTGCCGTTATAAAACCGGGTGATGTAGTTATTTGCTTTAACTTCCGTACAGATCGCGGCCGCGAAATAACAACAGCGTTAACACAAAAGGCGTTCCCGGAATACCAGATGGAGCCTTTATCGCTGAATTATATCACCATGACCAGCTATGACGAAACCTTTACAGGCGTTAAGGTGATTTTTACGAAAGATGACTTGACGGAGACCCTGGGAGAAGTTCTGGAAAAAGCCGGAAAAACGCAGGTTCGTATCGCCGAAACCGAGAAGTATCCACACGTGACTTTTTTCTTTTCCGGTGGCCGCGAAAAAGAATTTAATAATGAGCGCCGCTTACTGGTACCATCGCCAAAAGTAGCAACATACGATCTGCAGCCGGAAATGAGCGCTCCGGGCATTGCTGACACAATTTGTAAGGATATCCAGGCAAATCAACCCGACTTTATCTGCCTGAACTTCGCTAACCCGGATATGGTTGGACACACTGGCGTTTTTGAGGCGGTTGTAAAAGCAGTGGAAACTGTTGATTCATGCGCCAACCAGGTGGTTAATTGCGGTTTACATTACGGTTATTCGTTTATTATTATCGCCGATCATGGAAATGCTGATTATATGATTAACGATGACGGCTCTCCCAACACGGCACATACCACAAACCTGGTTCCGTGTATTTTAATCGACGCTGATTACAAATCGGTAAAAGATGGCAAACTGGGTGATATTGCTCCGACAATTTTGAAAATTATGAATGTTGCCATCCCTGAAAAAATGAGCGGCAATGTTTTGGTGTAGATGAGGAAAACAAGCCTGTATTTATTTGTGTGTTGTTTGCTGTTTTCCTGTTCACAGCCAGGCAAACCTATAAAAACCGACACTTATTTTGACTTAGCAGGATATTTCAGCCGGGAAGCAGAACGACTATCCCGGCTGAATCCTGATATTCTAAAAACTGTTTCGCGGAATGGTGAACAGGAGCAAAAAAAGTTGCGGGTAACAAACTGGAAAAATGAACTTGAACTATTCGAGCTTTCGGACATCAATAAACCGGCCTGGAGGGATAGTTACTCGGTAAAGCAGTCTGGTTCCTCTGTTTCATACCTGTCAAACGATCCTAAACTGAGAACCCGCGAAATAAAAATTGACTTCGACGACGCAAAAAAAGTTAAGCATATTTTAATTGTCAATAAAAGCGACAATGCACTTTACACATCAGACGAGACTTTAAATTATTTTCCGGATTCTGCCTACTCGATTGACAAGCGCCAGCATGTCGTACTGATCGGAAATAACGACTACCTAGTACAAGGCAAATTAAAATTCTGATCAATAAAACATAATTTCCTTCGTTAACTTACTTATAGGTATGGTGAAAAAGTTAACGATTGTAGTGCTGGCTGTTATTTTGGGTCAGAATTTAGGGTATTCTCAACAACGTTCCGGAGTGGTCACAATGGAACAATTCAAAAACGAACTTCTAATCAGAGTTAACAAATTACGCCAGCGGGGGTGTAACTGTGGAAACATGTATATGCCGCCGGTGAACCCCATTGCCTGGAACGCGCAGTTACAATTCTCAGCATCAGTGCATGCCCGCGATATGGCAACTCAGCGTTATTTCTCGCATGAAAGTATTGACGGAAAAAGTGTGAAAGACAGAATTTACAATGCCGGGTATTCGATTTACGGTTATCAGAAAATATGGATTGGTGAAAACATCGCCCAGGGGCAAACCAGTATTCGCCAGGTTATAAACGACTGGCTGAAAAGCCCCGAGCATTGCAAGAATTTAATGAGCCCAAACTACAAGGAAATGGGCGTTGCGCTTGTTAACACCTATTGGGTTCAGGATTTTGGCGGCCGTTACCCGTTTAGTTCAACCGCTTCGAAATAAAAAAGCCATTCGATTATTCAAATGGCTTTCAAAAATTTTCAATTAATCCCTTTTAGCTAATTGTCCAGGTTAGCCAGGTAAACTTTAGCCTTTTTCATTTCAGCCTGGATATCCGTACGTGCCGGATTTAAATCCAGTATATGCTGTAAATCTGCAATACATGACTTGTATGCGTTAGCCGCCGTGGATTTGTCGTAAAACTTCGGAACTTTCTGACTTTTCAGGATACCGTAATCACGGTTGGCTATTGCCCGGTTCTGATAAAACTTCATATCCTCGGCATTCAACTCAATGGCCTTTGTAAAATCTCTGATACTCGCCTGAAGCAGCTTCTCTTTTTCAACGGGAGTTAGCTGAGTGTTCATTTGAGTTGCTAAAATGTTACGGGCCTTGCCGCGGTAATAATAAGCTGAAACTTCCTGCGGCCTTAATGAAACCACTTTACTGAAAGATGTTACGGCTTTAGGATAGTTCGCAGAGTGATAATATGAATAACCAAGCATATAAAGTACGCTGGCATTATTGCTATCGGTTGGAAGAGATTTTTCGAGATTGGAAACCGCCAATTTAAAGTCACCGTCAAGAAGCGCCTTCTGACCAAGTTTTACGTAAGGGTTCGTAGTATCTTTGGTTTGCTGTGCACTTGCTACTCCGGCGATCGCGATAAAAAATAAAAAAACTGAAGAGATCGGTTTCATTAACATAAAGTAAGTTTTGAATTCATAAACGTGGCAAAGGAATATTTATTCTATAAATACGCTGCCAAACTTAAATGCAGTAGCAAACACTCATCCTATTTGCTAAATGCAATACTAAAACAAATCTTGTTAATTCTGCTAAAAATTTTACTGACTTTTTAACAGCAGACTTAACTCTTAGTGCCGAATAATTCCGACATTTAATAAAGTTCGCCGAAATTAATTAGTGGCACGTCCATTGCAATTACAAGATTATTATATTGAGATATCTCATCACAGGGCATTATCTGCCACTTTGACGTTTAGAAAATAATGAATAAAGATTTGTTTGAATTTACACAGTCGTTGCCGATTACAGAAGATACTGAATTTTTCCCTCTAATGTCTCAGGAAGACGAGGAGGAGATGAACAATGAGCAAACTCCTGAAATCTTATCCATACTGCCCCTTAGAAATACCGTATTATTTCCTGGTATTGTTATACCAATTACCGTTGGCCGGGATAAATCTATCAAGCTGATTAAGGATGCCTATAAAGGCGATCGTATGATCGGCGTCGTTTCTCAAAGCGACGTGGCTATCGAAGATCCAACTTTTGATCAGTTGAACACCGTAGGTACCATGGCGCTGATAATCAAAATGCTCCAAATGCCTGATGGAAGTACCACAGTGATCATTCAGGGAAAAAAGAGATTCCGTTTAAGCGAGGAAGTGCAAAGCGAACCGTACATCAAAGCAACGATAAATCAGTTCGAGGAAATCAGGCCAAAAGTTGATAAGGAATATAAAGCAATGGTATCGTCTATCAAGGAGATGGCGATGCAGATTATTCAGCTATCGCCGAACATTCCAAGTGAAGCGGGAATTGCGATTAAGAATATTGAAAGCACATCGTTTCTGATCAACTTCATCTCTTCCAACATGAATGCGGAAGTTGCCGTTAAGCAAACACTTCTGGAAGTAGTGAATTTAAGAGAACGGGCCAATATGGTGCTTGAGCATTTAACAACCGAGCTTCAAATGGTTGAGCTTAAGAATCAGATACAAAACAAAGTACGCGTTGATCTTGACAAACAGCAGCGTGATTACTTCCTTAGTCAGCAGCTGAAGACCATACAGGAAGAACTTGGAGGCAATACTCCCGACCTTGAACTGGAAAGCTTGCGCAGCCGTGCGAAAACAAAAAAATGGAGTAAAGAGGTAGCTGAACATTTTTTCAAAGAAACCGATAAGCTGGCACGAATGAATCCCGCGGCAGCGGATTATTCCGTTCAAATTGGTTACCTGGAACTATTGCTTGAACTTCCCTGGAACGAATTCACAAAAGACAACTTTGATTTAAAGCGTGCACAACGCATCCTTGATAAAGACCATTACGGCCTGGATAAAGTAAAACGCCGTATTATTGAATACCTGGCGGTTCTTAAGTTGAAAAACGACATGAAAGCGCCGATCCTCTGCCTTGTCGGCCCTCCGGGCGTTGGTAAAACGTCGTTAGGTAAATCAATTGCCAAGGCTTTAGGTAGAAAATATGTACGTATGGCGCTGGGCGGAATTCGCGACGAAGCTGAAATCCGCGGGCACCGTAAAACCTATATTGGAGCAATGCCGGGACGAATTATTCAATCGCTGAAAAAGGCGGCAACATCCAACCCTGTTTTCGTTCTGGATGAAATTGATAAAGTCGGGAATGATTTCCGCGGCGATCCGTCTTCAGCATTGCTGGAGGTTTTAGATCCGGAGCAAAATAATGCATTTTATGATCATTATGTGGAGATGGATTACGATCTGTCGAACGTTATGTTCATTGCAACGGCGAATTCGTTGAGCAACGTACAGCCTGCCCTGCTTGACCGTATGGAAATCATTGAGGTAAATGGTTATACGATTGAAGAAAAAACAGAAATTGCCAAGCAACATTTGATTCCAAAACAACGCGAGCAACATGGATTAAAATCGAAAGAAGTTACGATTAAACCATCGGTGATCGAAAAAGTAATTGAAGATTACACGCGCGAATCGGGCGTCCGCAGCCTGGAAAAAAGAATTGGCTCATTGGTACGTGGCATCGCTACAAAGATCGCCATGGAAGAAGAACATGTTCCGGCAATAAGCAAGGATGACGTTGAAAAAATTCTCGGACCGGCAATATTCGACAAGGATTTGTATGAAAACAATGAAGTGGCGGGCGTTGTAACCGGCCTTGCATGGACACAGGTTGGCGGGGATATTTTATTTATCGAAGCAAGTTTAAGTCCCGGAAAAGGGAAACTGTCATTAACCGGGAACCTGGGAGATGTAATGAAGGAATCGGCGGCTATAGCCATGGCTTATATCAAAGCTCACGCTTCAGAACTTGGTATCGACTACAGGTTGTTCGACCAATGGGATATTCACGTCCATGTCCCTGCCGGTGCAACTCCAAAAGACGGTCCTTCTGCAGGTATTACAATGTTGACAGCGTTGACGTCTGCTTTTACACAACGAAAAGTTAAATCTCACCTGGCAATGACCGGCGAAATTACCTTGCGTGGTAAGGTGTTGCCTGTGGGTGGAATCAAAGAAAAGATCCTGGCAGCAAAACGGGCTAATATAAAAGATGTAATTCTATCGAAATCAAACCAAAAAGACATTTTGGAGATAAAAGAGGATTATATCAAAGACCTCCGCTTCCACTATGTTTCTGACATGAAAGAAGTGGTTGCTCTGGCTTTAACAAAAGACAAAGTTAAAAACGCCCTTGATCTGACAGTAAAAGAAATACCTGCCGCTGTATCGGCATATTAAGAGTATAGTCAAATAAAAAGAAACCCTGTTTGTTTATGCAAGCAGGGTTTCTATTTTTGCGCCACTAATGAAGGCTTATCTCAGAATCTCAATGACCGTTATGGTCACTTTTTTTTCACTGACATGTTTTTCGCAGGATCGTACTTTCAAAAATGAGATTGGATTTAAGAGTGACAATGACTCATATCTGGCGCAGGGGAGCGACCGTTATTACACCAACGGGCTATTCTTCTATTTCAGGCACGCTGCCGATTCCTCAGCTTACTCAGGCAATAATGTAAAGAAAATCTGGGAAATCGAGGTTGGCCAGAAAATGTTCAACGCGCAATCTGGCTATATTCCCGATCCAGTGTACGTTGACAGATCCATAACAGCTTATTTATATGCAGGTTTCGGATTCACCTGGTTTCTACAAAACGACCATGTATTAAAGGCTTCGCTACAAACCGGCGTAATCGGTCCATCCGCATTAGGTGAACAAGCACAAAAGCTTATCCATTCCATAGCTGGTTTTTACGAACCAAACAGCTGGCAATACCAGCTAAACAATGAATTTGAGGTAAATTCGTCGGTAACTTATACCGGCCTGATTGCAAGAAGCAACGGAGGATCGACGGATATTAGTTTTAACGGAAGAGCCAATTTAGGAACAACTTTTACCGGTGCTGGCATTAGTTTACTTATGCGAGCCGGTGCGATAAATTCGCTTAGCCAGTCGGCGAGCATGCACGCCCGCATTACCAGGAAAAGTGAGAACGTAAAACGCGAATTTTTCTTCTATCTAAAACCAGCGTTGAACCTTGTAGTGTATGACGGCACCGTCAGCGGGGGATTATATGTTAAAGATAAAGGTCCTATAACTTTTGACTCCAAACCATTCGTTTTCTCAACTGAACTTGGAGGCGTTTATGCTAAAAACCATTGGGTTGTCGGCCTATCTGCTATTTTCCATACAAAGGAAATTGAAAGTTCTGCCAGGGCTCATCAATGGGGATCAGCAAGCGTTTCTTATCTGTTTAATTAAAGAACATCCTTTCTTCGGTCGATTTTTTTCAGTGCCTGGTTTCTTTTATTATCAAGCCGTTTCAGAACAGCAGCCTTACCGGGTTTCGTTGGCTTCCTTGTTTTTGGAATGTATAACGCACTATTAATTAACTGCAGTAGCTTTTGATTACAAAGCTCCTTATTTCCAAGCTGGCCCCTTGATTCCTGAGAAACAACCTGGATAGCACCTTTTGCATTCAACCTATTTACCAGCTTATTTGCAATGCTTGATTTTTGATCCTCATTTAAAAACACAGACTGCCTAAAATCATAATTCAGTTCAACTTTTGTCGAGACCTTATTTACATTTTGACCTCCCTTACCACCGCTACGGGATGTTTTGTATGTGATGTTTGGGAGAAGCTCGTTGAGTGTTAACATCTGGCGAAAATAACAACTATGGTGAAAAGGCAGACAAGTGTTGGCAAATCGTAACCGGTAATTCACAATTTAAAATTATTTTTGCCCCGTGAGCAAAAACATCGTAATCGCCATTGATGGCTATTCATCTTGCGGAAAGAGTACACTAGCGAAGGCCCTTGCAAAGAAACTTCATTATATTTATATCGATAGTGGTGCAATGTACCGGGCTGTCACCCTCTATTTCCTGAGAAACCGTATTAATTTGCAGGACGCACAGGCGGTTAAAGAGGCACTTGACGCAGTTCATCTAGAGTTTCATTCCCGGGATTATCAAACCCACATCACACTAAACGAAGAAGAAGTTTCAGACGAAATCCGCCATATGCCCGTCTCTGAGCTGGTAAGCGAAGTCAGCGCCATTAAAGCTGTGCGCACTGAAATGGTAAAACAACAGCAGCGAATGGGACGTTCAAAAAACATTGTCATGGATGGCCGCGATATCGGAACCACAGTTTTTCCGAATGCACAACTAAAAATTTTCATGACAGCAGATCCTAAAATTCGCGCGGAACGCCGTTTTAAAGAGTTAGAAGCGAAAGGTGAAAATATTACACTCGAAGAAGTTTTTGAAAATATTGCCCATCGGGATTACCAGGATACAACCCGGTTAGAAAGTCCGCTCATCCGCGCCGAAGATGCGGTAATTTTAGACAATACCAATTTAACTGAAGAACAACAGCTGGCATTTGCGCTGGATAAAATAACGAAGCTAAATCAGTGATCCGTGAGCGAACCGACAACATACATCGGTAAAAGAATTCTCGCCATTGGGACAAAGGCCAGTGTACTGGTACAATTCGTTGGAAAACTACAAAAAGAAGGATTTGTAACCTCGCATTCCGCAAATTTAAAAACAGTTTTAACCGACTTCAACGGCAAAGATTTCGACTTGATCGTTATTGGCAGAGGAATTAAAAAGCAGCAAAAAGATTTACTGTCGGATGCCTTTAAAAAGCAAAACGCCGGCGTAAAGATTGTTAATGGCCTGGCGCCAATTACCAATATGCTTCTTGAACAAGTTAAGCAGACATTTATTGACGATGCTTACAGAAAAGAACTGGTTTTAAACTTTGATAATAATCACTTGGAAATTACCTGCGACTTCCGGACAGAGCATACGCTGATCATCAAAGAATATTCACTTAACTGGCTATATCAGGCACGGGAAACCATCCTATTTCAAGCCAGCCTGGTCAAAGGAAAATTTACTTCACCTGTTAAACCGGGAAATGAAAAGTTTATCAGTGTAATAATTGATAACCAACCGATTACTATCAGGAAACTTTAGGCCTCCTCGTCTTCAGGTTTTTCCCCTCTTTGTTCTCTGATATCGTTGAATGATTCGAACATTTGCTCATCCTGGGGATTTTCCCAGCCCAACCGGTTTTTTCGGGGTGTAGTTTTAAATGACTCATCATGGGTAGCACCATGTCTTGAGTTTTCGTCACCGGCCCGGGCACTTAGTTCGTCCTCACCTTTTGTTATACGTTCGTGGTTCTTTTCCTGGTTTTCCATAATTAAGCTTTTTAAGAAAACGCTTTTGACTGCCTATGGTTTTAGAAACATTATCACGCTTATATTATAGCTTCCGGAATTTCGGCAAGTAATGGCAGGCCAGACAATATCATTAAGTTGAGACACTCAATTATTATTATTGGAAGCAAGTTTGATGCTTCCGTCCTTAGTTCAATAAACCAGATCGAAGAGGAAAGCTTTTTGATGCAGTACCGTCAATCCCACTAAAAGCGTTCACAAAAACTTGAAACGCAGAGCAGCACTGCATCCGCCAAAAGCTGTAACGGCTCGTTTTAAAGAGATTATCCTTAGGCTTTTGCGAACACAAGCCGTTGTTCGTATTGACTTAATAACTGTGGTGACGAAACGGGACGGCCGAATCATTAAGGCTGTGCAACCCATATTTTAAACCGTCTAACTATCAGCAAAATAAAAGAAAAAAAGATTTAGTAAATTGAATATTCTCCGTACCTTTGCAGTCCCGATTGAGGTCGGGAAAAGGAGACAAATTAATTAATGGCTAAAAAACAAGAAGCAGAAAAAGAGTTAAAAGCTAAAGAAGCGGAACTCGGAACAGTAAGCACTTCGGTGAAAGAAAAAGAAAACATTGAATCAGAAGCTGATTCATTGTCTATCGAAGACATCAAATCCAAAACATTGGTTACCCCAACGGGCGACTTTGATTGGGATGCTGATGAAAAAGGCTTCGGCAATTACAGCGCAGAAGAGCGTGCAAAGCTTGAAGAGCAGTATGCCGGCACTTTCCACTCGATCAACAAAGGAGAAATTATCTCTGGTATCGTTGTATCGATTAACAACAAAGATGTGGTATTGAACATCGGTTTCAAATCTGATGGACTGGTATCATTATCTGAATTCCGCGACACGCCTGACTTGAAAGTTGGCGACGCAGTTGATGTGTTCGTTGAATCTCAGGAAGATGCTAACGGGCAGTTAGTACTTTCCCGCAAGCGTGCTAAAACTCAAAAATCATGGGAAACCATTAATGCAGCTTTGGATAACGATACAATCATCAATGGTTTTGTAAAAAGCCGTACTAAAGGTGGTTTGATCGTTGATATCATGGGTGTTGAAGCCTTCTTACCAGGATCACAGATTGACATTAAGCCAATTCGTGATTACGATGTGTACGTTGGTAAAACCATGGAATTTAAAGTTGTAAAGATCAACCACGAATTTAAAAACGTAGTAGTATCACATAAAGTTCTTATCGAGGACGATTTGGAAAATCAAAAAATCGAAATCGTTGCTAAACTTGAAAAAGGACAGGTTCTTGAAGGAACTGTTAAAAATATCACTGACTTCGGTGTGTTCATCGACTTGGGTGGTGTTGACGGATTACTTCACATTACTGATATTTCATGGGGTCGTATCGATCATCCGAAAGAAGTATTATCACTTGATCAGAAAATCAACGTGGTTGTTCTTGACTTTGATGATGAGAAAAAACGTATCGCCCTTGGCTTGAAACAATTAACTCCACATCCTTGGGAGTCATTGGATACTAACATCGCCGTTGGCTCAACTGTCAAAGGTAAGATCGTTACCGTTGCTGATTACGGCGCATTCCTTGAAATCACCCCTGGTGTTGAAGGATTGATCCACGTATCAGAAATGTCATGGTCACAAAACCTACGTAGCCCTCAGGAATTCCTGAAAGTTGGCGACGAAATCGAAGCTCAGGTGTTAACACTTGATCGCGATGAGCGCAAGATGAGCCTTGGTATCAAACAATTGACTCCAGATCCATGGAAAAACATCGCAGAACGTTACCCTGTTGGAAGCCAGCACAAAGCTGTTGTTAAAAACATGACTAACTTCGGTGTATTTGTTGAAATCGAAGAAGGCGTTGACGGATTGATTCACATCTCTGACCTTTCATGGTCTAAGAAAATCAACCATCCAAATGAATTCACTAAAGTTGGTGAAGAATTAGATGTGGTTGTTTTAGAGCTTGACGAAGAAAACCGCAAATTAAGTTTAGGTCACAAGCAATTAGAAGAAAACCCTTGGGAAACTTTCGAAACAATCTTCACATTGGATTCAATCCACGAAGGAACCGTATTGAAAGTAACTGACAAAGGTGATGTAATTGCGCTTCCTTATGGTGTTGAAGGTTTTGCTCCAAGCAAACACACCATCAAAGAAGATGGCAAAGCTTTAAAAGCTGATGAAGTTGCTGATTTCAAAATCATCGAGTTCAATAAAGATTCAAAACGAATCGTAGTATCTCACTCACGTATCTGGGAAGAAGCTAAGAACGAAGCACGTAACGCTGAAAATGCACAACGTAAAAACGATCAGAAAGCTGCTGCCAGCGCTGTGAAGAAAGTGAAAGATTCAGTTGAGAAATCTACACTTGGCGACTTAAGCGTTCTTGCTCAGCTAAAAGAGCAAATGGAAGGTGCTGAAAGTAAAGCCAAAAAAACTTCAGGATCAGAAGAAGCTAAATAGTTTAGATTCCGAATAATAAGTTTAACCCATCCGTTGTAAAGCGGATGGGTTTTTTGTTTTAGTTGCCATTCAAACAGCGACGCTGGCTTATGCCGACTTGATATAAAAGCATTTTTTTCTACCTTTGCCCAAATCAAAACCACTGATGCAATCACTAACCCTGCTCGACGGTCAGAAGTTTCAAATCACCATCCAACGCCTTTGCAGGCAACTTATTGAAAATCACGATAATTTTTCCAATTCGGTAATTTTAGGTATTCAACCGCGCGGAATTTACCTTTCGCAACGGATTTCTGAAGAGCTGAAAAAGATCTTGCCGGACGCGAATATTTTGAGCGGAATACTTGATATCACGTTTTACCGTGATGACTTCAGACGCAAGGAAGGACCGCTCGTTCCAAGCAGCACGGAGATCGATTTTATTATCGAAGGCAAAAAAGTGATTCTGATCGACGATGTATTGTGGACAGGCCGAACGATACGGTCAGCTTTAGATGCCATGCTTGCATTCGGGCGGCCCGAAAAAGTCGAAATGCTTGTATTGGTTGACCGTCGGTTTTCCCGTCAGATACCTGTTGAAGCCGACTATATCGGGATAGAGGTAGATACGATCAGTTCACAGCGGGTTGTTGTAACCTGGGCAGAAGCAGACCAGAAAGACCAGGTTATTTTATTATCAGAAGATTAACATCCGCGAAAAATTTTAATAATGTCAGAAACCGTTCAAAAACTAAGCACCAGGCATTTATTAGGCATAAAAGACCTGACAACCCGCGACATAGAACTTATTTTTGAAACAGCAGACACTTTTAAAGACGTTTTAAACCGGCCAATCAAAAAAGTTCCTTCCCTGCGGGATATAACTATTGCCAATATATTTTTTGAAAACTCGACACGTACGAGATTGTCTTTTGAGCTTGCCCAAAAACGCTTGTCGGCAGATATTGTGAATTTCGCAGCTTCGTCCTCATCGGTAAGCAAAGGAGAAACATTGATCGATACGGTGAATAATATTCTCGCCATGAAGGTTGACATGATCGTTATGCGTCATCCTTATCCCGGTGCCGGAGTGTTTTTGAGCAGGCATGTGAATGCGCAAATTGTAAATGCAGGTGACGGCGCACATGAGCATCCAACACAAGCCTTACTGGATGCTTTCTCGATCAGGGAAAAATATGGCGATGTGGCCGGCAAAAAAGTGGCGATAATCGGCGATATACTTCACTCACGCGTAGCATTATCCAACATTTTGTGCCTACAGAAACTTGGAGCGGAAGTAATGGTGTGCGGGCCAACTACACTGATCCCGAAACACATAGGATCGCTCGGCGTGAAGGTTGAGCATGATCTTCTTACTGCTCTTAACTGGTGCGACGTAGCTAATATGCTGCGGATTCAGCTGGAAAGACAGGATATTAAATATTTCCCTTCTCTTCGTGAATACTCAATGCTATATGGGTTAAATAAAAGAATCCTTGATTCGCTCGACAAGGAAATCACCGTTATGCATCCCGGCCCGATCAATCGCGGAGTTGAAATAACAAGCGATGTTGCCGACAGTAAGCAGTCTATTATATTAGACCAGGTAGAAAATGGTGTTGCAATCCGAATGGCCGTTTTATATCTGCTGGCAGGACAGGCAAGTTAAGCCGATTTTTCAACACTGCATACCAATTATTAAATCATTACGTTAAATTCACTGTTTTCAACACCTGTTAATTTCTAATGTTAATTTCGGGCAGTTGTTAATATTAAATTAGCTTTCTCAGACCAAACTATGTACAAAAAATACATCCGGATAACATTCGTCTTCAGCTTGATAAGTTGTGCTGCTGCTGCTCAATCTACCGCCTGGTATGATATAAATCAGTACTGCAAAAGTGGAATGGAACTTTATGAAAAAGGGAAATATGCTGCAGCGAGCTATCAGTTTAGTAAAGTTAACGATTATCAGATCGTCGATTTGGAAAGAGATAAAAATGCTTCATTAATTAAAGAGAATGCGGAATATTACCAGGCTGTTTGTGCGCTTGAACTCTCGAATGAAGATGCAGAAAGCCTTTTTTTAAAGTATATCAGAAACCATCCGGAAAGCGCTAATACCAAATCCGCTTATTTCCAGGTCGGCAAGTCTTATTTCAATCAGAAAGATTATACCAAGTCGCTTGAATGGTTCAAAAAGTTAGACATGAACAGTTTGACCGGGGCCGAAAGCCAGGAATATCGTTTCAAACTCGGTTATGACTATTTTGAACTAAAAGACTATAACAATGCCGAGCCAATTTTTTCTAAGCTTAAAGAAGAAAAAGGACAATACCAGGAATCCTCAATTTATTACTACGCCTACATCAATTATGCCGATGCAGATTATAAAACGGCATTACGTGAATTTGAACGGCTAAAAAACTCTAAGCAATACCAAAGCAGTTATCCGTACTATCTTTCTGCTCTTTATTTTCTTGACAAGCGATATGACGACGTCTTATCATACACGATTCCTGCGATTCAAACCATCGATGAGCAGTATAAGGGTGAAATGTATCGCATCGTTGCCGCTACTTATTTTGCTAAAAACGACTATAAAACTGCGTTAGATTATTACCTGAAATTTCAGCAAAAGGATAACGGAAAAACGCAAAATAACCAGGACGATTACCAGATCGGTTACACTTATTTCAAATTAGGGAATAACGAAAACGCAATCAAAGAACTGGAGAAAATGAACTCGCCCGATATTTATTATCAAAACGGAATGATCGTTCTGGGGAATGCATTTTTGAAAACGAATAATAAGCAAGGTGCGCGAAACGCTTTCTTCAGGGCTTCAAAACTCACTTTCGACAAAGCTCTTACTGAAGAAGGTTTGTTCAATTATGCAAAACTCTCTTACGAGCTGGAATTTCATTCAGTCGCACTTGATGCTACGAGACAGTTTATCAAGGCCTATCCGAAATCCAAACGGATTAACGAAGCAAAAACGCTTCTTGGCGAGGTTTTGCTAAGTACAAAAAACTACAAAGACGCAGTTGATATACTCGAATCGATAACCAACCGTGATGAAGAAGGCGATGCAATCTACCAAAAGGTAACTTATTACCGTGGCCTGGAATTTTACAATGAGCGAGCGTTTGAAAACAGTATTTCGCTGTTTATGCGTTCACAACAGAACAAAAGCGACGAAGAAACTTATGCCCTTGCTACTTACTGGCTGGCAGAGGCTATGTTTGAAGTAAGGAAATATGGAGAATCTGTCGCGCAATTTGAAAAGTTCCTTAGCATTCCTGCAGCCAAGAAAACAGACGTTTACAATTATGCCAATTATGCGTTGGGCTATTCCGCGTTTCAAAATGAAAGCTACTCAAAAGCCGCTAACTACTTCGCTCGCTTTTTAACTGGCGATGAAAAAGATCAGAATACCATAAATGATGCAGTATTGCGTTTGGGCGATTCATATTTCGTTTTGAAGAGTTATGACAAAGCAATGCAGGAATATAACAGGATCATCACAAGCGGCGCACAGGGAACGGATTATGCGATGTTTCAGAAAGGAATGATACAGGGATTACAGGAGCAATACGATGCAAAAATTGCCACCCACCAGGCTTTAATAGATCGGTATCCCAATTCGAACTATGCTGATGACGCCGGCTTTGAAATGGCCTATACGTATTTTGTCAAAGGCGATTATGACCGCTCTAAAAACGACCTGACAAACCTAATCGCTAAATATCCGCGAAGCAGTTATGTCCCACGCGCCTTAGTTACAATTGGCTTAGTTCAGTACAATCAGAAAGATGATGAAGCAGCCAAGGCGACTTTTGAACGTGTTGTTAAAGATTACTCTACCACAGACGAAGCTAAGCAAGCTCTTGAATCCGTTAAAAATATTTACCTGGATAAAGGTGATGCAAGTGGATTTTTAGGCTATGCCAATACTACCGGAATTGGAAATCTGAGCACTTACGAACAGGACAATATCATGTTCCAGGCGGCGAATAACCTATTTTTGAAAGGAGATTATAACGGCGCATTCCAGGCTGTAAATGCTTACTTTGACAAGTTCCCTAAAGCGGTAAATGATAAGCAGGCCAAATTTATCAGGGCGGAATCCCTGGTTAAAATTGGTCGCCCGGATGAAGCGATACCAGACTATGCCTATATTTTAAATGACTGGACAAGCGACTATACTGAACGTGCTCTGATCAGCATTTCGAACCTGTATCTAAAACAGAAGAAATATAACGAAGCGGTGGTCTATCTTAAAAAGCTGGAAACCACATCGGAATACAAATCCCATTATGGTTATGCGATTAACAACCTGATCGATTCATACAGCAATATGGGTATGGCAGATGATGTTCTGAAATACGCCACCCTGATCAAAGCTTTCGAAAAATCATCGGAAGATGATAAAAATCGCGCAACGCTTTATGCCGGCAAGGCATACCTGATGAAAGAGGATACCACAAGCGCCTACAAGCAATTCGAAAGCGTTGTTGCGAAAACCCAGAATATTTCCGCAGCAGAAGCGAAATATAACATCGCGAATATTCAATACTCCCGCGGCGAATATAAAGCATCTCAAAAAACCGCCTTTGAGCTGATCAACAAAATGCCGTCGTTCGATTACTGGGTAGCTAAAAGCTTCATTTTACTTGCGGATAATTATATCGCCCTGAAAGATGATTTCCAGGCAAAGAGTACTCTTCAAAGTGTCATAGAAAATTATAAGGGTGATGACGATGTGTTACCGACGGCAAAAGCAAGGTTGGGAACAATTAGTGATAAAAAATAGAACATGAGATTCAACTATTTTATTTTAAGTATAGCATTAACTGTTGCGGCAGGTTCCGGAGCATTTGCTCAGAAAAAACCTGCGGACAAAAAGCCGGCAGACAAAACTGCCAAACCAGCCGATAAAACAACAAAGCCCGCTGAAAAAACAACGCCGGCAACAACCGACAAAAAACAGGATGCTGCCAGCAATGCCGTAGCCGAAGAAATTGAGGTTGTAAGGCCGTACAAACCGGTGCTTGCGGATGTTTCTAAAATCAGGCGTTCGCCCGAAATGGATCTGAACAAAACGTTCAAACCGCAGCTAAATTACTCTATCAGCGATAAAAGGCTGGAACAAAACAGCGATATCAGGCAATTACAATCTCAGCCACTGGCAGAGATTATTCAACCAGAATTAACAAATAACTATGTTAAAATCGGGCTTGGTAACCTTGCAACCGGCTTTGGAGAAGTTTATGTAAACACCGGGAAGGATGAAGCTTTACAGGGCGGCGTATTTTTCAAGCATTTTAACCAAAAAGGTGATATTGACGGGCAAAAAGTTTCGCGGCAGCAATTCGGAATTTTTGGAAGAAGCATCCAGGATAAATTTGCGGTCAACGGAGATCTGACTTATCATCGGTTTGCGACAAACTTTTATGGGTTCATACCGGAACAACCGGCACCGACGACAGATATCGAAAAGCAAACCTACAACTTGATCGAATTAAACGGCGATATCGGCAATAACTTCAATCAGGATGATCAAGCCGTAGAATATAAAGTGAAGGCAAACGCCTATTATCTGAATAACAAAACGGATCAGAAAGAAACTTCTTTCAAACTGGACGGGTATGTAAACAAGGCGATCAACCAGTTTAACGTTGGCGCTAATCTGGTGGGCGACTTCACCAATATCAATCAGCCGTTATTTAATACCAGCAACAATATTTTCAGGCTGAAACCTTACGTAAAGTTTCAGGGAACTAACTATATGCTGAAGATCGGCTTGAATTTCGCGAGTGAATTTGGTGATTCAACCAGTACCAACTTTCTACCTGACGTAACCGCGGAATTCGCCCTCGCACCTGAATACGCAACCATATTCGCGGGATACACCGGAGATGTCATTAAAACCTCGTTACGAAATACTGCGACTGAAAACCCTTACATCAATCAAAATATCGCTATTGTAAACGCGCTGGAAAAAAGCAATATTTTTGGCGGGATAAAGGGTAACGCCGGTGCCGGATTTGGGTATAAAGCAATGGTTTCCTATCGCACCATTGAAAACATGCCCCTCTTTATCAATGATAGCCAGTCACCTAATAAATTCGACCTGACTTACGATTCAAAAGCAAAGGTATTCAGCCTGGAAGGTGAAATCAGCTTAAAGGCGTCGGAAGCAATACTTTGGACGGGTCGCTTTATAACATCGAATTATGATGTTTCGCAACAACGGGAAGCATGGTTTAAACCAACGCTTCAGTTAGTCTCAAATGTTCGGGCTAACATCAACAAAGCATTTTCTGTTGATGGAGAAGTAGTGATAAACGGAGGATCAAAGGCCTTTGTTCCGGCAAATCCTGATCAGATATTGACGCTTGACAGCTATGTCGATCTGAGCGGCGGCGCAGAATACCGTCTTAAAAATAACATTGGTATTTATCTGAGGGTAAACAATATCCTTAATTCACAATACGAACGATACCTGTATTATCCAAAAGTAGGAATCAATTTCCTTGGAGGTTTAAACTATTCGTTCTGATCGTTAATTTTGCCGGCTTAAAAATATAACTAACTTTACCCGGATGGATATTGGGCAATACATAACAGAACTTCTGAACGACCATGATGTGGTCGGCGTGCCCGGTTTTGGAAGTTTTTTCAAAACAAATTCACCGTCTTATTTTGATCCGGAAACAAACACGTTTTTTCCTGGCCACCAGCATATAGGCTTCCGAGATGAGGTAGAAAATGATGCTGTACTTGTCGATCATATAGTCAGCAGCAGAAATATATCCGAAAATTCTGCACGTTATTTCGCAACAAATTTCGGTGGCGAAATTAACCGCAAACTGAACGAAACGGGAGTTGCCGATGCCGGCAGCCTTGGCCGGTTTACAAGAAACGATGAGCGCTTTCAATTCAAGCCGGCTTATTTTGATTCCGATGAGGCAAATTTCGGTCTGCAGCCAGTTGAAGATCTTGTTAAGTTAGTTTCTGCAGCGGCCGAAACAAAACCATATAGCGGAGCCGCCGTAAATCTTAACAGTCCCGCTCCTGCTATTAAGCAGCCTCTGGTTGCCCATGAGCCAGCTGTTCCGGACCTGGCGGAAGCGATATCTGAAGACGAAACGAATGAGCCAGACGAAGTACTTTCAAGGCGCAGCAATAAGTGGATTATCATTCTAACCACATTGGTGGTAATAGCGGCAGCAGCGGCTGTTATTCAGTATTACTATCCGCAAATTAATAGTTATTTTAACCACTTGGACAAGCCGAAGCCGGCTCCGAAAATATCGCCTGCACCTAAACAGGCGACGGAATCTGATTCTCTTTCGTTTGCCGACAGCGTGATGGCGAATGCAAAAAAAGCCGATTTACAGGTAGAAAAAGCAAGAGACACAGCCGAAATTTCTGTTAAAACAAAAACATTGCCGAATCCTGCGTCCAGAACAACAGTGGAAATCATCGGAGCAGCATTAGCAAATCAGAAGGATGCCGATAGTTATGTTAAGAATTTACGTTCGGCGGGTTTTGATGCACGCGTGGTTAAAAGAACTAAAAAATGGATATTAGTTAGTTTGGGATCTTTTAAAGATAGGAGCTCGGCAGAGAAGGAACTTCCACGATTTAAGAAAATACAACCCGGTGCTTACCTCAAAGAATTGAAAATAACACAATAATATGCTTTTATTACAAATTGATACACCCTCAGCGATACCTGTGGACACTGCCAAAGCTGCAACCGAAGCTGTTCAGCAGGTTCAGGATTTACGTTTTATCGACCTACTATTTAAAGGTGGCTGGGTAATGCTTCCTTTAGCACTTATCGCTTTTCTTGGATTGGTTATTTTCATAGAACGTTATATTACCATCCGGAAAGCTTCAAAAGACGAGACGAACCTAATTTTCCAGGTACGCCAAAGTATTTTATCCGGCAAATTAGATTCGGCAATCGCGCTGTGCCGGAATAGTAATACTCCATTGGGCCGCATGCTGCAGAAAGGTTTATTACGGATCGGGCGTCCTATCAAAGACATTGAAGCGGCTATTGAAAATGTTGGCAAACTGGAAGTCTCCAAGCTTGAAAAAAATATTAATATCCTTGGAATCATTGCCGGTATTGCTCCCATGCTCGGCTTCGTGGGAACAATTATTGGTGTAATCACCATCTTCCACGATGTTTCCATGAAGGGAATTATTGAAATCGGAACTGTATCCGGAGGTTTATATACCAAAATGATCACTTCTGCAACTGGTTTGATTATCGGTATCACGGCTTATGTTTTGTATCATATCCTTAACATGATGGTTGAAAAAATCATCCTGAAAATGGAAACCGACGCTATCGAATTTATAGATTTGTTAGAAGAACCAGGGAAATGAATTTAAGGAAAAGGAAAAAGGCGAATGTAGAGGTTCATACGTCGGCATTGAACGATATCATGTTCTTTTTGCTGCTGTTTTTTCTTTTGGCGTCTGCTGTAGTAAACCCTAATGTGGTGAAGTTATTTCTGCCGCGATCAAGCTCAGGACAATCTGTGCCAAAGAAAACCATTAATGTATCGATCACCAAGGACTTGGAGTATTATGTAGAAAAGGAGAAAGTACCTTTCGATCAGCTTGAACAAAAAATCCAGGTATATCAGCAAACATCTCCGGATCTGACAATCATCCTTTTTGCAGATCGCAGCATCGCCATCGAAAATGTTGTTAACCTGACAGATATCGCCAACAAGTTGAAAGTTAAACTTGTTTTAGCTACAGAGAATAAGAAATGATGACCGCGCATCAGAAATATGGTGAGAACAATTATCCAAAAGCCGTTGCAATTTCAACCGGCATTATGGTTGTATTTTTATTGTTGAGCTATTTTTTGATAGTGAATCGCGCCGCTCCATTGGAAGAGGTTGGAACCGGTGGCATTATCGTGAATTACGGAACGGCCGACGAAGGTATGGGAACCGACTACATGAGTGTAGAACAGCCTTCAATGGATCCAAACGCGAATGGAAAAGCACCGGATAAAGTTGTTCCGAATACTGATCCTCAGCCAACCCCGACAACTGAGAATAACGATAAAGACATTGTAACCCAAAACACCGAAGACGCACCTGAGATCAACACGAAAGAGTCAAAACCAGCTAACAATGTGTCGGCGGTAAAACTTCCTGAAAAGGATAAAGCGCCAACGATAAACCCCAATGCTTTATATAAAGGAAGCAAAAATAATGCTTCGGGCCAGGGCGATGGAACAGGAAGTAAACCGGGTAACCAGGGAAGCGAGAATGGGGATCCTTTATCACCGGATTATGGCGAAGGCGGCTCAGGAAACGGCGGGGTGGCGTTGGATTTAAAAAGCCGGAGATTTGTAGATATTCCGCATATCGATGACAACGGCCAGGCTTCAGGAATCATTGCAGTCGATATTCGTGTGGACAAATCGGGAACAATAATTTATGCGCGTGCTGGCGCAAGGGGCACAACTATTTCCGATCTGAGTTTATGGCGTAAATGCGAACAAGCGGTAACCGGCGCAAGACTTAATCAACTTGAATCAGCTCCTGAAGTACAAGTTGGCGTTGTTAAATTCAGATTCAAAGTAAAATAAATCTGCCTTTCAGTTTCAATGAATTACCAAGAAACGATCGATTTCCTGTATGCCCGTTTACCTATGTTTACCCGCGTTGGAGCTGCTGCGATAAAAAAGGGGCTAGATAATACTCTGGCGTTTTGCAAATCACTCGACGACCCGCAAAATAAGTTCAGATCTGTTCATGTTGGAGGCACTAACGGCAAGGGTTCCACTTCGCATATGCTCGCCGCGATATTACAAACGGCCGGTTATAAAACAGGCTTGTATACCTCTCCTCACCTGAAAGATTTCCGCGAACGAATACGAATAAATGGTGAAATGATCCAGCAAAATGAAGTGGTGGATTTCGTTGAAAAGAGCCTCTCAACTATCGAATCTATCGAGCCTTCATTTTTTGAAGTAACCGTCGCCTTGGCATTTGATCATTTTGCAAAGCACCAGGTTGACATCGCAATTATAGAGGTTGGCCTGGGCGGCCGATTGGATTCAACTAATGTAATCACTCCTCTCCTTTCTGTGATTACCAATATCGGTTACGATCACATGAATTTGCTAGGAAACACCTTAGCGGAGATCGCTTCGGAAAAGGCCGGAATTATAAAACCGGGTGTTCCTGTAGTTATCGGAGAAAACCGTAAGGACCTTATTAGCTTATTTCAGGCGAAGGCAAAAGAAACCTCCTCAGATATCGTTATAACGGCAAATGAACGGCAAATGGACGGCAAATGGACGGCAAATGAGTACGGCGACATTGTTTTAGAAACTTCGACAAGCGACGGTCAGTCGTTTACGATGGATCTGAGTGGCAGCTATCAGCTCAATAACTTGTCAACTGTTTTGAGTTCGGTAGATCAGCTGAGAAAATTTGGATTTGATATTACAACTGATCACCTGAAAAAAGCACTTTCAAACGTTAAGGAACTAACAGGCCTGGCCGGAAGATGGCAGACGCTGCAAAAGCATCCGCTCATTATCTGTGACACCGGACACAATGAAGACGGGATTCGGGAAGTAGTAAAAAACATTCAGGCGGTTCCATACCACAAACTCCACATGGTAATTGGTATGGTGAAGGACAAGGATATATCTAAAGTATTGACATTACTTCCGAAAGATGCCATTTATTATTTCTGCCAACCGCAGCTTGAACGGGCGAAACCAGCAATTGAGCTAGCTGATGAAGCGCGAAATTTCGGTTTAACTGGTGATGCTTTTCCAACCGTTTCTGAAGCATTAAATGCCGCGAAACAAGAAGCCTTGGCAGAGGATTTGATTTTTATTGGCGGAAGCACTTTTGTAGTGGCAGAAATAGTGTAGACATTCAATTTCTACTGGAATGGTTACGACCACTGCCTGAGTCAGCAACTAAAGCGGCGTCCTTTTAGGCTTTTCTGCCAAAAAGAGACAGCGCAAAGCGCGTTAAAACACCAAAAAAATTTCTAAAAATCTATTTACACCTTCGGTTCCTGCTGGCTTAAGCAATGGAAACTTCCCAAACCCCATATGATGTCTGTCGAATCGAGGCCAACAACCTTGCGCGAAGAAAAGCAGGATTGAATAATATCTAAAGCCTTGTCATCGTGCTTGCTTCTGTAGGTCGGAACAATAACATGTTTGTTGCTGATGTAGAAATTAGCGTAAGATGCAGGCAAACGCGTATCCTCATAAATTACAGCATCCGGCATTGGCAGCTCGATAATATTTAACTGCTTACCATTTAAAAGACGCATTTCCTTTAAGGCTTTCAGATTTTGCTGAAGAAGTTCATAATTCTCGTCGCTTTTGTTTTCCTCGACAACTGTTAGTACCGTGTCTTCATTCACGAAACGAATGGTGTCGTCAATATGGCCATCAGTGTCATCGCCAATGATGCCTTCATCGACCCAAAGAACTTGTTTGATTCCGTAATAATTTTCCAGGTACTCTTCAATCTGTTTTTGATTGAGATGCGGATTGCGGTTTTCATTTAACAGGCAACAGGTGGATGTTAACACGGTACCCGCACCGTTAAACTCAACTGATCCGCCCTCCATAATAATGCCCGGGTGATATACCGGAATGTTAAATTGATTACCGATTCTTGTAGGAATAACGTCGTCGAGATCAAACGGGGGATATTTACCGCCCCATGCATTGAAACCCCAGTCGACGATGACCTTTTTTCGAGCAGCCTTAGGATTTATTAAAAATGCCGGCCCATGATCCCTGCACCAGGCATCGTTTGTCGGGTTCAAATAAAATTCAACCTGCGACATATCAGCGCCAGCTTTGACGAGATGTGAAATTGCCTGCTGCCGCAACAACTCATCGGCGACATTAATCCGTACCTTCTCTCCTTCCGTGAGTATTTTTACGAACTCGCTGTAAACAGGATATATCGATTCAATTTTGCCCGGCCAGCTCGCTTCCTTATGCGGCCAGCTCAACCAGGTTGCTTCATGTTCGGCCCATTCGGGCGGGAAGGTGTAGCCGAGGGAGGCGGGGAAAGAGTCAGCAAAGTCCGGAAGACCGGAAGTCGAAAAGTCGGATTTCATAGTTAACTTAAAGATTTTTTCAAAGCGTTAATCATCACTAAAATCTCTTCACAGTTGTTGTAAAGAGTTAGGAAATGATCATGTTCTATATAATTTCGTCTTTTGGCGAGATGCAAACAGCCAACAACTTCAATGTTCGACCGTAGCGCATAGCCTAAAAACCTTTTAAATTCAGCGTTGGACTGGCCGGTGGAACCTTCAGCTATATTTAAAGAAACCGAATCCGCAGCCCGTTTAATTTGTGATGTCAGAATGAATATTTCATTTTTTGGAAAGCCTTTGGTTAGCCGATCGATATGGTCAGAAAGATCAACGGCCTTCTGCCATACTTTTAAGTTTTCGAATTTGAATGCCATGAATAAGGTTTAGATTAAGAAATCTAAATTTAAGCACTTACAACTAAAACGCCATCACTTTCGGTCTTTCCGTCTTAAAAACTTCCCGACTTCACTTACTCCTCATCAATATACCTCTTCGTAATCTGCTGATAAGAGTCAATCCTACGATCGCGCATAAAGGGCCAGTGAGTACGATAGCTGTCGGTTTTGCCCAGATCAATCTCCATAACTTTAACTTCTTCGTCCTCATGAGATGCCTGGTAAAGCACGGAACCGAATGGATTCGCAACAAATGATCCGCCCCAAAAACGAATTCCTGCTTCTGAGCCAACCCGGTTTACGCTCACCACATGAACTCCGTTTGCAACCGCGTGGCTCCGCTGAATAGTTTGCCATGCGTTGTATTGTTCAGTGTTCGTAGGGAGATCCTGCGTATGAGCCCAACCAATTGCAGTTGGATAAAATAAGATCTCAGCGCCCATTAAGGATGTAATGCGCGCGGCTTCCGGATACCATTGATCCCAGCAAATCAATACGCCTATTGTAGCGAACTTCGTTTTGAAAACTTTATATCCCAGATCGCCGGGCGTAAAATAAAACTTCTCGTAAAATCCCGGATCGTCAGGAATGTGCATTTTCCGGTACTTGCCAAGGTAAGACCCATCAGCATCCAGAACCGCAGTAGTATTATGATAAATTCCCTGTGTACGTTTTTCAAATAAGGAAGCGATAATCACAACGTTCAATTCTCCGGCAATTTTGCTTAACGCATCTGTTGAAGGACCTGGAATTGCTTCTGCTAAAGAGAAGTTATCGTAGTTTTCCTCGTCACAAAAATACAGGGAAGTAAACAGCTCCTGAAGGCAGACGATCTGTGCTCCTTTTGCCGCTGCTTCTTTAACCTTTTCAATCGCCTTGGATAAGTTTTGCTCCTTATCTGCAGTGCAGCTCATCTGAACAAGCCCTACTTTAACGTTTTTTGCCATGGTAAACCTGATGATTTTTAAGGCTGCAAAAATAAGTAATCAGCACGACAGAACTGTAATTGAAGCATAAATTTACTTTTGCAAGCTAATCTTCTTTCCTTTGTTTTTGTAAGACTCGGATTATGAACAACAGAACAACCTGGTATCTCTTTATCTGCGCTGTTATTCTGCTTTTTATTCGCCTGGGCGCGATGAGCGTTTTCCAGGTGGCAGAAGCCAGGAACGTTGAATGCGCCTACGAGATGCATAGCCGTAATGACTGGATCGTGCCAACATTCAATGGTAATCTGCGAACTGACAAACCGGCACTTGAGTATTTCGCAATGATAACATCTTTCCGGCTTTTCGGCGTCAGCGAAGGAAGTGCCCGTTTATTTTCCTCAATTTGCGGCTTACTGGTTATATTCGGCACCTACCTGTTTGCTAAAAAACACTTCAACGAACGCACGGCGACATGGTCGGCGGCTATTCTGCTGGCTTCAGTCCATGCTATTATACAATTCAGGCTTGCTACTCCCGACCCCTATTTAATTTTTACACATGCCTTCTCAGTCTTTTTCTTTTATGAAGGCTGGACGAGCAAAAAGTTTAAATGGTATGCCTGGATGTATGTTATGTTCGGGCTCGGATTATTAGCCAAAGGCCCCATAGGATTTCTTTTGCCGGCATTGGGGATTTTTGTCTTCCTGCTGATAAAAAAACAATTCACCTGGAAAAATATCTATTTATTACACCCCTGGTTTGGAGTTTTAATTATCGCAATTGTAAGTGTTCCCTGGTATTACCTCGTACACGAAAAAACAAATGGGGCGTGGACGCAGGGTTTCTTTTTCGAGCACAATATCAGTCGTTTCGAAAAAGCAGTTGACAATCATAGCGGAATATTTCTATTAACTTTCGCATTTGTTATAGCTGGATTATTTCCTTTCTCGGTGTTTTTTATCAGGGCTTCACAGTTTATCGGCAAACAGTTAAAAAGCAATGAGGCTGTCTTATATACAACCGTCTCTGCATTGATAGTCGTGTTGTTTTATTGCTTCTCAAGCACAAAGCTTTTCAATTATACGACACCGTCGTACCCGTTTTTTGCTATTTTACTAGGATACTGGATTTCCGAAATTGCAGAAACGAAAGACTTCAAGTTTTTGAAATGGGAATTTTGGTTCATCACCCTGGTTAGTTTTTCGTTACCTGTCGGAATCTTCTTTTGGGCGTCCAAAACAGAGCCGCTAACTTCAGTGAACTGGTTAGCTTATCCATTGATTCTAATTCCCCTGATCACGCTTTCAGCCTATTTTCGCAGGCAAAAGGACAATGCTGATTTATTATTAACCATAGCCGGCAGCTACATGGCCGTTTCTTTCTTGCTGTTCACCATTATTTTTCCGGCGATGGATTCACAAACTTCGATGCGCAAAAATGAGGAGATCCTTACTTCCGGCAAGGTAGTAGTCGCATATAAAAACTTCAATGATGCCTTCGTTTTCACTGCGAAGAAAACTATTCCTGAAATTCAAAACCTACAGCAATTAGACTCTGCTTTAAAAGCACATCCCAGACTACTCATCGTAAGTAAGGCTTTCGTGTCAGCGGAATTGGATTCCATGAAAAATTTGAAACTTATCAGCAAAAGCAGGGATGTGTTTAGCAGGCAGTATTCGGTAATCTATGAAGAAATCGAATAGAATTTTCCGGTATACTTTAATTTCACTTTTAT
Organism: Hufsiella arboris; assembly: GCF_009834875.1. GTDB lineage: Bacteria > Bacteroidota > Bacteroidia > Sphingobacteriales > Sphingobacteriaceae > Hufsiella_A > Hufsiella_A arboris. Next base: position 238,606 of record NZ_WVHT01000004.1, read on the forward strand.
AGTTATATTTTAGTAGCTCATTATTAACCGGAAAATTATTAATACTTCTAAAATTGATCAACCTAAAGACAAGGTCTTTGATGATGAAATAAAGAAAATTGCAGATTTTAAATTCGGCACTACGGTAGCTAATGTATTTGATGACATGGTTAGCCGTTCCGTGCCTTATTACAACGAGATGCAGCGCATGACAGCCGAATTAGCGGCAGATTTTGCGCAACCAGGAACCGATGTATATGATCTCGGCTGCTCAACCGGTACTACTATGATCGGGATGAACACCCTGATTTCGCCGGACATTCGATTTATAGGAGTCGACGAATCACCGCAAATGCTCGAAAAATGCGCTTTAAAACTTAAAGAATCAGGTTTCACCAGGCCATTCGAATTGCGCGCTGAAGATTTAAACGACAAGATAACAATAAACAATGCTTCTGTCGTGGTGCTATGCCTGACATTACAGTTTGTCCGCCCGATAAGTCGTGATAAACTATTAAAAACAATTGTCGACGGATTAGTACCAGGTGGAGTGCTTATCGTGGTGGAAAAAATTCTTGCCGAAGAGAGCACCTTCAACCGTGAATTTATCAAGTACTACTACAACTACAAACGACGCAACAACTACAGCGAACTGGAAATCTCACAGAAAAGAGAGGCCCTGGAAAACGTTCTCATTCCTTACAAACTAAGCGAAAATTACCATATGCTGCGTGAGGCCGGCTTTGGCCACTGCGAAACTTTCTTTAAATGGTATAACTTCTGCGGCTTAATTGCAGTTAAACAATAACATGATTTCAATCGGTAATTTCTTTTTCAAATACAGGAATATCCTGTTTATATTTCTTTATCTCGCCTTGTTTATCCCGTCTCCAAACATTTTCAGACCGGAGACTTTTGGCGATAAATATTATCTGTTCCCTATCATTATCGGACTAATAGTAACTATTACAGGTCAGTTGATACGCGGTGCGACAATCGGACTTGCATATATTGTTCGCGGCGGAAAAGACAAGAAAGTTTACGCCGAAGCACTTGTGACGGAAGGTATCTTTAATCACGGCCGTAATCCGTTGTATGTCGGGAATATACTGATGCTCGTTGGTGTAGGAATTTTATCCAATTCGCTTATTTACGTTTGTATTTTTATTCCGCTGTTCTTATTTATTTACCAGGCAATTGTGTTAGCCGAAGAAAATTTTCTGCGTTCAAAATTCGGAGATCAGTTTGACGAGTATTGCAACCGGGTAAATCGCTGGTGGATTAGCTTGAAAAACATCGGACAAACGTTTAGCGGCATGCGCTTTAACTACAAACGCTGGATATTGAAAGAATATAACACGCAATATGTCTGGCTCGCCGGGATCGCGCTTATTCTGCTTACAAAATACAGAACAGAGCTTTTAGGCGATGACGAAACGTTTCGCAACACATTGCTGATCATTGTGCTGCTTTCGCTCACCGCGATCTACCTGTTTGTAAGATATATGAAGAAAAGTAAAAGGCTGGTTGATTGATCAGCTAGCCAGGCAGATCGCTGCTAAGGCGGCGATCTCCTCTATCCCAGGTGATAAACAAATTGTTCCTCCTTTCATCGCTGCGAAAAATCCTACTCCCGTTAGTTAGCCCCGATTTCTAACACCAGGATCTACATTCCCGGCCAGTACAAAAAATTATATTTATGGCCATCAGGATCGGCAAAGCTGAAAGTATAACCCTCGCCCACGTTCTGCGGCGCGCCGACGATGGTGCCGCCTATCGACTGAACCTTTTCGTGCCACTGGTCGACTTCCTCCCGGCTATCAGCCGAAAGTGAAAACATAATTTCCGTTTCTTTGGTAGCATCGGCAAAATCGGCTGTAAGGCCTTTGGCGAATCCTTTTTCGGTGAAAAAATTGATAATGAAATTGCTTTCGGCAAACGAGAAGCTGATCAGCCTGCCTTCGTCCGGCTGTCCGTTCTGCCGGAAGCCCAGGTCGGTGTAAAATTTTTGTGTTTTATCAAGGTCTTTGACCACAAGGTTTCCCCAGATGTTTCTGATTTTCATAAGTTTTAATGTTGGTCGTCTATAGGTTAACAGCAATTAACTGTTTGCGTTTTATTGATTTGGAGTAAACTATTCTGTCTTTGAAGCGATGCCGGTTTCGAAGGTATGTCCGTTCATTTTAAACCCGGTTGAAGCGGCAGCTTTTTGCCTGCACAGACGTTCATTCCGCAGATTCGCTAAGGCAAAAACTATAGCGGAAAACGGGACTGCTTCACCCGATTAACACTGCAGCACATTTTCAAATATATACGATTCTTTATTTATATGAAGCGCAAGGCTATTGCTACTATTAACATGTACTCCCGCTTTTCGCTCATACCCACAAGGCATTAGCCACAGGCCGGTATCCGCTGCAATCGGGGCTAAATTCAATGTCTGTGCATAAATCGCCGATCCGGACGACAATTGATGAAAGAAACACCGGATTCGCTATCTCTGCCGTCTCTCCTCCGGAACATATAATTTCCACTCCCCTTCCGAAACGACTTCAATCTTACCATCAACCACTTTTACAGCGGTCTGATCATCAATCATATAAGACGGCACCGCAAGCGTAGCAGCCAGCTTCTCCTGGTTTGCAAGGGAATTTTGCGGAAACTGTTCGTGATTCATATGAGGATGCAGGGCACAATCAACAAATCCCAAACATTTATCGCTGCCCGCCGGCAAAGTATGGTTGCCGTAGGTCGTTCCGAAGCGCGTCATGATCATGCTTCCGGCACTCAGGCCTATATATACCATTTTGTCTAACAGCGAAGGCAAAAGTTTTGTTAATCCGGACCGCTGCATCCAATAACACAAATACTGGCAATCGCCGCCGCCAACCAGCAGGGCGTCGGTTTCCTGGAGCATGGGCACCCAAAGGTCTTCTTTCATACTCGGCAAAGCGGTAAGTTCCAATATCCCAATAGATTTCCAGCCCAACTCACAGAATGGATCGCCCAGCGTTCCGCAAATCACGCCTCTTATGATCTCAGCGCAGCCCTTAATGCCGTATATAGCAGTGGGAATAAAAAGAGCGCTGGATTCGGCGATCGGTTTGCCTAACAGGTCGACCAATGCCTTGTGGATGCTAGCGTTGCTGATGCCGGCCGCGGTGAGGAGAAGTTTCATGTTTTTTTTGATGAATTTGTAGTTGATTGATCAGATACAAATTTTGTCAACGAAATTCGATTTCAGGTAGTTCGGATGCGACAATGTGAGAGGTGGAATGCGACGGGTGGTAGTGATATTGAGGATTGAATAATTGGTTCGAAATCGATTATCGTTTGAAAAGCAAAAGCGGTATTTCATGAATACTTAGTCCCGTGCTGCGCTTATACTGCTCAGGGCCTTAGGCCTTCGGCCGGTATCCGCTTCGCCCGGGTTTAACTCGCCGGGTCAGTTTTCTATAGGTCAGGGGCGATGTCGCTGGGTTTATTGTATTATTACAAGCGGGACGCTGGTTGGAGCCAGGAGAAACTGCCAATGAACCAGCTATGTAAAATTGCTTGTTATCTGAAGAAAAACAAATAAAACAATCAAAAAGTATAATCCAAGAAATACAGCAAATTGAATCCCAAAAAAACGTAACAACTTGACCGACCTTTCTAAAACACGATTTATGAAAAGGTAATATAATCCCAGTGAAATAAGTGAAAAGAAAAGAGAGACAACTGTTCCCCACAACCCCAATCTTATTATCGCCAGGAACAGCCCGCCTTTTGAATAAAAATTGAGAAATGGGATGCCTAAAAATATCACTGCGATAACATTAGTCGACACCAGCAGCATCAAATACAGTAGCCGGACATTTCCGGAATTATCAGTTCGGCCATCATACATTGTCCTTGATTTTTTATTCGATGGTCGTAGTGTTTCGCTACAACTTAACTACGTCCCATCATTAATTCATTATTCAACTACCTTGTTAATATATCTTAGCCCAGGTAGAATATCAGTTACTTCTACAGTTCTGTAATGTCCGCCAAATGCACCCTCATCTAAATATTGTCTTATTATTTTGTGTTTGCTTTCTTTCAAAACCTTTAAAATCTTAATATCCTCGTAATTTTTGTCTTTTAAAAACGTCGTTATTGAAGTCGCCAAGAAAATCAATACAAGGCCGACTACAAGTCCTAATTTACTCAGAGTTTTTTCGAACCTATAATTCTGTGCAATGAGAACTCCTAACGTCAATGAACTGATAAAAAGCAATATTGAGTGTAAGGATTCAATTTCAGGAACAGTTAAATCGAAGGAAGATTTATTATAAGCAATTCCCAGTGTAGTAAAAGTCAGATTTAGGACTAGAAGGTTTTTCATAATATTAATAGGATCGTCTCTGCCTTTGTTAGGTATTACACTACACCACTAAATATATTCCATTTAACGGGTAGCCAATACATCAATAAATATTCGTTGTGGACCCTTGTCTTTTTTAACTATAAGTTTCGTAAAAAAATACAAAAATGCGAAATAGAGTAGAATACTTTTACCGATTCAGCAAATCCTTAGTCGCTGTTGTGTTTTAACCCAACAGACTACCGACGGAGGCAGCTTTAAGGTCTCTTTGATTTTTCGAATTGCCTTCATAGCCACGCAGGCCTAGTCCTTTTCCTACAGTGGAAAAGGACCAAAACACAGCCGGCTTCACCGGAACTGCCAATGTTATTGGCACTAGCCCAACTGCCGATCATATATTGCTGCCATTAATAGTACGCGAGCTTTCCGACAGCGCCGGGTAAATTTCCTTGCAAGGTAGGGATTGAGCAAAGGGAAGGGCATCAGCATTTGAAAATGCAGCCCGTGTTGCAAGGAAATTGTGCGGTAGAGTTGTGCAACAAAAGCGCCGTCGGAAAGCTCTTGATTTTTTGGCAACTTTTGTTTCAAGACAAAAGTTGGGTGCCTCCGCGGCGTAGCGCGGTACAGAACAATCGTGAACACAACGTACAGGAGACAATCAAACGATCAACCAAACAAATCACTACTCAGATACCTATCCCCACGATCACAAGCAATAAACACAATCACACCGGATTCCAGTTCGCTTGCTACCTTCAACGCCGCATGTGCTGCTCCGCCCGAACTCATCCCGGCAAAAATAGCCTCAACACGTGCCAGCTTTCTCGTCATTTCCGTAGCGTCAGCTTGTGAAACATCAATTACACGGTCAACACGACTTGCATCGAAAATTTTAGGCAGATATTTTTCAGGCCAGCGCCGTATTCCAGGAATGGAAGATTCTTCCGTTGGCTGACAGCCTATGATTTGTATGTCTGGATTTTTTTCTTTGAGGAACATCGAGTTTCCCATGATGCTTCCCGTTGTACCCATCGCACTCACAAAATGGGTGATTTCGCCGTAAGTATCGCGCCAAATTTCGGGCCCGGTAGTTTTATAATGCGCCAGGTAATTATCAGGATTTGCAAATTGGTCTAACTGAAAATATTCATCCGACCTGCCTTTTTCATCAGCGTAATCACGGCATGTTTCGATGCTTTCGAGTAACGTTACCTTAGCCCCGAAAGCTTCCATGGTAAGCGTGCGTTCTTTAGTAGAATTTGAGGGCATTACCAGCTCAATCTCAAGATCAAATAACCGGGCAATCATGGCAAGTGCGATGCCGGTATTTCCGCTGGTTGCTTCGATTAATTTGGTTCCGGCTTTAATATCGCCCCGTTTCAACGCGCTTTTAATCATGTTCAGCGCGGCGCGATCCTTAACGCTTCCTCCCGGGTTATTACCTTCCAGCTTGGCGAAAATTTTTACGTTTGGGTTGGGATTTAATTTATTGAGCTGAACCAGCGGCGTGTTTCCTACGATATCGATAATGCCTCCCATTATTGAAATAATTTACGTTCAACAACCCGCAAAGACGCCTCGTGATAAACCGTGGATCCCGCCGGAATACTTTTTGTAAGCCATACATTGCCGCCGATAATACTATGACTTCCGATTACCGTATCACCACCCAGAATGGTGGCTCCGGAATATATGACGACATGATCTTCGACCGTTGGATGCCGCTTTATGCTCGCCATATTTTTATCGACGCTTAACGCGCCTAAGGTTACGCCCTGGTATAGTTTTACGTGATTACCAACTTCGGTTGTTTCGCCAATAACGATTCCCGTTCCGTGATCTATGTAGAGGTATTCGCCGATCACTGCGCCGGGATGTATGTCGATTCCTGTTTGAGAATGTGCGTATTCAGTGAGTATTCTCGGAATGAGAGGCACATCAAGTTTGAGCAATGCATGCGCTATACGATAAAAACAAATGGCATAAAAACCGGGATAGGCTCGTATAATCTCGAACCTGTTTTTCGCGGCAGGATCGCCTTCCGAAATTGAGTCGATATCTGTATTTAAAACACGGTATATTTCTGGCAATGAATTAAAGAATTCCGCCGCCATGAATTCATTGTTACAGTCGCTGCAGGCCCGGGTGCCGTTTAATATCGCTACAAGCTGAAGCTGAAGGTTTAACGATTCCCGCTCTATTTTATTAACTGAGTCAAGTTTTTCTGATGATTGTTCCGGAAATATAAGTTTGATGACGCGAATCGCCCAACGCGAGATTACGTCGTTTGATGGCACCGACCCCGCTTGTTGCTGTTTATCGAAGATGTGCTGGTAAAATGCCTTATTCATTATCTGTTTCAAATGATGTGGACAATACAATTTTAGAAAAAAGAATCTGATTGAATTGTCAAATTACTTAGTGGTTTTAAGCCTGGAGGAAAAAATCAATACGCATAATCCCATAAAAGCAATAATTGTGAATGATGCCCTTAAGCTTGCCGCCTGGGCAACAAAACCTATCAGGGGCGGCCCGATTAAAAAGCCCATGAAACCGATGGTTGTGATAGCTGCAATCGCTACGCCGGGTTTCATTGTCTTCGATTTAGCGGCTAAACTGTAGCTTAATGGAACTACCGACGAAACCCCAAATCCAACAAGCATAAATCCAATAATCGCAGTTATTAAGTGCGGAAATATTACTGCCGTAAGCAAACCAATTACGGTAAGCGTTCCGCTCAGCATTAAGGTCGTTTTTAAACCAAAACGATGCGAAAATCCATCAGCTAAAAATCGTCCTGTAGCCATCGTAGCCATAAACGCTACGTAACCGGCACCAAGCATCGATGGATCAGGCATGACGACTTTTTTGAAATAAACACTGCTCCAGTCGAACATGGCACCTTCGCAAATCAGTGAACATAAAGCTATAAGCGATAAGATGAGCAGCGATTTATCCGGCATCGTAAACAACGGATCATCACTCTTTTTATGCTCATTGTCATCATTTATCAGGAAGCGGACTGACGATATCACACCAATAACAACCAGCGTCAGAATGACCGAGTAATGAATGGGAATAGAAATATCATTGCTGATCATTACCGCCCCGATAGCAGCGCCCACAAATCCCGCTAAACTCCATAAACCATGAAATGAAGCCAGGATCGGCCGTCCGTACATATTTTCAACATCGACCGCCTGCTTATTCACCGAGATGTTAGTTAGGTTGGAGGTAAAACCAAAACAAAAAAGCACAAAGCTTAATAAGGTTACGTTATGAATCAGGCCGATTGTAAAAAGCAAAAAGGTATAAATGGTAAGCGAAGCCACAACAACCCGCCGGCTTCCGAACTTGGCAATCAGCAGTCCGGCGATCGGCGCAGAAACTAAAAGTCCCGCCGGAAGCATCAGCAACAAAGCGCCAAGTTCCGCCTCGTTAAGCTGTAACGTTTGCTGAATGGTTGGAATACGTGAAGCCCAGCTCGAAAACGTTAGGCCCATAAAAAAGAAAAGCACACCGACGCCAATCCGATGTGCTCTGTTTGATATTTTCGGTAAACTAACCGCTAACGTACTTTCTGCATTCATTAATGCAAAAGTACGTTAATGATTTATTCGGTTAATTGCTTTTCTTTAACGTTTACTTTCATTAGATAATAAATAGGCAAACCGATTAAAACGATAATCAGTCCCGGCCAGGTGTACTGAGGTTTATAAACGATCAATAAACCGCAAAAAGCCAGTCCCATGAGGATATACAAAATCGGTAAAACCGGGTAACCAAACGCCTTATATGGACGTTCAATGTCCGGTCGTTTCTTTCTCAGGATGAATATGCTGAAGATCGTTAACACGTAAAAGATAACGACGACAAAAGAGATCATATCCAGAAGGTCGCCGTATTTTCCGCTCAGGCAAAGCAAACTGGCTACGATACATTGTATCCATAAACCGAATTCAGGAACGGCAAACTTGTTCAAATCGCCTGTTTTTTTAAAGAATAATCCGTCTTTCGCCATTGAATAGTAAACCCTCGCGCCAGCCAGGATCAATCCATTGTTACAGCCGAACGTTGAAACCATGATCATCAGTGCTATAATGATCGTGCCGACATTTCCGAAAATGACATGTGAAGCAGCAACCGCTACCCTGTCTTTATCCGCTGTTGCGATATCATGAAGAGGCAAAACCGCCGTATACATTAAATTGGCGGATACATAAATGATGGTAACAATCAAAGTTCCTAAAAACAGGCTTAACCCGATATTCCGCTTCGGATTCTCCATTTCCCCGGCGACAAACGTTACGTTATTCCAGGCATCGCTGCTAAAAATCGAACCAACCATGGAACCGGCAATAGCGCCCAGCGCAGCTACACTTGTATATGCTGTAAAGGAACCATCGGTATTTAATTTATGGATGTTCCAGGCGTCACTCCAGTTTGCGTGCCACACTTCCGGCTTCATCATAATGAACCCGAAAATGATCAGTCCAAATAAACTGGCAAGTTTTGTCAGTGTAAAGGTCGTTTGGATCATCTTGCCACTCTTAACACCTTTTGTGTTGATATAAGTAAGCAAAACAATGATAGCGATCGAGACCAGTTGTGCAGGTGATATTTTAAAAGATCCCAGGCTAAATACTACCAGGTCTTCACTTACCTGCGGAACCAGGTAGGCCAGAAACTTGGAAAACGCCACGCCTACCGCTGCTATCGTTCCGGTTTGTATGACGGCAAAGAAACTCCAGCCGTATAAAAAGCCAACGAGTGGGTTGTAAGCTTCTTTCAGATATACATATTGCCCACCGGCTTTTGGATACATGCCGCTGAGTTCGCCGTAACTCAAAGCCGCCGTCAGGGTCATAAAGCCGGTTATAAGCCAAACGACGATCAGCCAGCCGGCCGATCCGACATTACGAGTGATGTCAGCGCTGACAATGAAAATTCCGGAGCCGATCATACTTCCGGCAACAAGCAAAGTCGCATCGAGCAGGCCGATCTCCCGTTTCATTGAAGTTGCTTCGTTCGTTTCTGTTGACATAAAAGTTTAAGGTTTGAAATGCCTAATATAAAAATTAGTATCAATTGGGATAGTGTGTTGGAAGATTTTATGGGAATCGTTGGGTGATATTTTACTATAGACACGTAGTTATTAAAACCGAATCATCTATTTACAGCGAGGATAGATGCAACGTTTTGAAAGTGGAGCACGGGATTTAGAATATAAAACATTTGTAAAGCAATGTCCTGCGCATTTTGATTACTGCAATCCCGTCTTGCATTCATACGCCTGCAGGCATTAGGCGCAGGCCGGTATCCATTTCAGCCGGGTTTAAAGTGCAATTGAGTACATTAATTATCGTATCCTAAAGCGACTTTAACAGCATTTTTGCCGAAATGCCTTCAACAATGTTATAACAAGCCAGCGTTCAATAAACGGGATTGAAGCGGATACCGGCCAAAGTGGGCAAGGCCTGCAGGCGTATGAGCGAAAAGCCCGGCTGCCACAAAATGAAACACTGCAATTGCTTTTCAAATCAATTATCTTGTTAATACGGTACTGGTCAATGCCATTTCAACACCTAATCCTCTAATTTTAGGAAAATGATATACTCACTAGCATTATTTATCGATTATAAGTTCGTACTTCTATCCCCACATTTTACTCAAAAAATCCGACCTGGTTTGTTTAATTCAAAAACCCTGCTATTTTTGGAAAATAACCAATTATAAATCAGTTCATTTTATGGAATTCCTACAACAAAATTTAATTTATGCTATACCCTTGCTGGGTATTGTTGGCATTCTGGTAATGCTTAGCAAGTCGGCCTGGGTTGTTAAACAGGAGGCCGGCGACGAAAACATGCGGACTCTTGCAGGATACATTGCAGATGGGGCGATGGCGTTTCTGAGGGCTGAGTGGAAAATACTTTCTTACTTCGTAATTATCGCGGCTGTGCTTTTAGCTTATTCCGGAACTTTGGTGGAAACCTCCAGCTGGGTGATTGCCGTTTCTTTTATTATCGGCGCTTTTACTTCTGCTTTTGCGGGATTTATAGGAATGAACATCGCAACAAAGGCAAACGTTCGGACCACACATGCCGCGCGTACCAGTTTAGCACAGGCTTTAAAAGTTTCGTTTACCGGCGGCTCGGTAATGGGTATTGGCGTCGCGGGATTGGCAGTTCTAGGCTTAGGTTCATTATTTATCCTTTTTTATCATATCTACGTGCTTAAAACCGGTGGCAGCGTTAATGGTAAAGAGATGGAAAAAGCGCTGGAAGTTCTTGCAGGATTTTCACTCGGAGCCGAATCTATAGCCTTGTTCGCACGTGTTGGCGGTGGTATTTATACTAAAGCGGCTGATGTTGGCGCCGATCTTGTTGGCAAAGTCGAAGCCGGTATTCCCGAAGATGATGTTCGTAATCCCGCGACTATTGCAGATAACGTAGGCGATAACGTAGGCGACGTTGCTGGAATGGGTGCAGACTTATTCGGTTCTTATGTAGCAACAATCCTCGCGACGATGGTATTGGGTCGTGAAATTAAGTCTGAAGATAACTTTGGAGGTATCGCCCCTATTTTGCTTCCGATGCTGATTGCAGGTTTGGGATTAATCTTTTCAATTATTGCAACCTATTTCGTGAAGATTAAGAACGAAAGCGACAGCGTACAGAAAGCTCTAAACATCGGTAACTGGTCGTCGATCATTATGACAGCCATTGCTGCCTTCTTCGCTGTAAAATGGCTTTTGCCGGAAACAATGGAAATCCGTGGCTTCGCCTTTACAAAAACCGATGTTTTCATGGCGATTATTGTAGGCTTGATTGTCGGAACATTGATGAGCCTAATCACAGAATATTATACGGCTATGGGTAAACGGCCTGTGCGAAGTATCATTCAGCAATCTTCAACAGGCCACGCGACAAATATCATAGCCGGGCTTGCAGTCGGAATGGAATCAACGGTATTGCCGATATTGGTATTGGCATCCGGAATTTATGGATCATATTACTTCGCCGGACTGTATGGCGTTTCTATTGCCGCCGCTGGCATGATGGCAACTACGGCCATGCAGCTGGCGATTGATGCCTTCGGCCCGATTGCCGACAATGCCGGCGGTATAGCAGAAATGAGCCAGTTACCAGAAGAAGTCCGTCATCGCACCGACAATCTGGACGCAGTAGGAAATACCACGGCCGCTACCGGAAAAGGCTTCGCTATTGCTTCCGCTGCGTTAACTTCTCTGGCACTATTCGCAGCATTCGTCGGTATTGCAGGAATTGATCACATAGATATTTATAAAGCGAACGTGCTTGCCGGCTTATTCGTGGGAGGTATGATTCCATTTATATTTTCTGCGTTGTGTATTTCGGCGGTGGGACGTGCAGCAATGGATATGGTTCAGGAAGTTCGCCGCCAGTTCCGTGAAATTCCTGGAATTATGGAGTATCAGGCCAAACCTGAATATGAAAAGTGCGTGGCAATCTCTACCAAGGCTTCTTTAAGAGAGATGATGTTGCCTGGCGCTATCGCGCTGATTGTACCGATTGTTGTTGGATTTATATTTGGCCCAGAGGTACTTGGCGGTTTACTTGCAGGTGTTACTGTTTCAGGTGTGTTAATGGGTATGTTCCAGTCGAACGCCGGCGGTGCCTGGGACAATGCAAAAAAATCGTTTGAGAAGGGCGTAAATATTAATGGCGAAATATTTTATAAGAAATCCGAACCGCATAAAGCATCAGTAACCGGCGATACCGTAGGCGATCCTTTTAAAGACACTTCCGGCCCGTCGATGAACATCCTTATCAAGCTCATGTCGATTGTTTCTTTAATCATCGCGCCGCATATCGCTCAGAATGCAGAAGCAAAAAATCCGGGAAAGGTTGAAATCAAAAAGGAGATCCGAATCCTGAAAAAAGATTCACTTTCCGATAAAGTTGACACGATTGTAAACAGGACAGACACAATATTGCGCTAAAGTGCGTATTTAGTACAAGGAAAGGGATTTTGGCAGCAAAATCCCTTTTTCTTTTTTGGATTTATTTCTTTACGTTTGGAACCATGTATAAAACTTACTAGACACAAGTTCACAAATGAAATTATTTATTAAGAAACCTATAAGCCAGCTGCTGGCTTCGGCTGATTCTTCAGAGAAAACCCTAAAAAGAACACTTGGACCAATTTCTTTGATAGCACTTGGTATCGGAGCAATTATCGGGGCAGGTTTATTCGTACGTACCGCTGCTGCTGCCGGCGGTCACGCAGGATCGGCAGTAACCATATCGTTCATCATTGCAGCAGCCGGCTGCGCATTAGCTGGTTTATGTTATGCTGAATTTGCAAGTATGATTCCAATTGCGGGCTCTGCTTATACCTATTCATACGCTACCATGGGCGAATTTATTGCCTGGATAATTGGGTGGGATCTGGTTTTGGAATATGCCCTCGGCGCCGCAACCGTGTCAATAGCCTGGTCGCAGTATTTTAACGAACTCCTCATGACGTTCTTTCATACGTCCGTCCCCTATCAATGGAGCCACTCTCCTTTCCAGGTTTCTGATGCCGGTGTACATGGTATTGTCAATTTGCCGGCCATCGCTATTATCTTCTTGTTATCGATGTTGTTGATCAGAGGTACATCTGAGTCGGCTGTTGTTAACAACATCATCGTTATTGTTAAAGTTGCAATCGTATTATTAATCATTGGCTTTGGATGGCACTTTATCAACCCGGCGAATCACACGCCTTACATGATTCCGGCAGATGCCGGAAGTGTTAAATTAAACACAGGCGTTATTCATGAGTATTCGGATTTAACAAATCACGGCTGGATCGGGGTATTGCGTGGGGCAAGCATCGTTTTCTTCGCGTTTATCGGGTTTGATGCAGTATCAACAGCTGCCCAGGAAGCTAAAAACCCTAAAAAGGATATGCCGATTGGTATTTTAGTATCCCTTGTGATTTGTACAGTTCTTTACATTTTGTTTTCGCACGTATTAACAGGAATTGCACCTTATAAAGAATTCTTAACTCATGGAAGCGAGGCCTCTGTTAGCTATGCAATTAAAACGTATATGCCTGGTTACACCTGGTTGTCATCATTTGTAACAGTTGCGATTCTTGCTGGCTTTTCATCGGTAATGCTGGTGATGCTGATGGGTCAAACCCGCGTATTCTACACAATGAGCCGCGATGGATTGGTGCCGAAGGTCTTCTCTAAACTGCACCCTAAGTTCAGCACTCCTTACAAATCACAATGGTTATTCTTTGTGTTTGTTTCGTTGTTTTCAGGTTTTGTTCCCGATAGCGTGGTAGGAGATATGGTAAGTATCGGTACCTTATTTGCGTTCGTATTAGTTTGCATCGGTATCATGATTTTGCGTAAAACAGATCCGAATTTAGAGCGTCCGTTTAAAACGCCATTGTATATGATCGTTTGTCCTTTAGGAGCAATCATCTGTCTTTGTATGATCGCCAGCGAAGGTTGGGAAAACTGGGCTCGTTTAATTGTTTGGTTAATAATCGGCTTCATCGTTTACTTCGGTTATAGCCGTAAACATTCACTGGTTCAAAAAGGAACAGTAAGTATTCCCGATGATCCGAACCCGCCGATGATCGAAGAATAAAAATACAATCCCGGTTATGCCGGGATTTTTTTTGCCCTTTTGACTTTAACTCTATACTTTTAAGCTATGAGCAAAATGTTCGATATAAAGCAGATCGTTTCCGTAACCATGATCTTGTTTGCTATTATTGATATTTTGGGAACTATTCCCATTATCATCGATATGCGAAAGAAGGCTGGGCACATCGAATCAGAAAAAGCTTCGCTTACTGTACTGGTGTTGATGATTATCTTCCTTTTCGTTGGAGATGAACTTCTGGCTATCATCGGTCTTGATATCGCTTCGTTTGCTATCGCAGGTTCGCTTGTGATCTTTTTCATCGCCATGGAAATGATACTGGGAATCACGTTCTTTAAGGAAGATGACATACCGCAGTCGGTGTCTATCGTGCCCCTTGCATTTCCGTTGATCGCGGGCGCCGGCACTATGACCACATTGCTCTCACTTAAGTCTCAATATGCAACACCCAATATAGTTGTTGGTATCGTTCTGAATACAATCATCGTTTACATTGTATTAAAGAACACTTACCGCCTGGAAAAACTATTTGGAAAAACGGGATTAATTGTATTAAGAAAGGCTTTTGGCGTAATTTTGTTGGCGATTGCGATTAAGCTGTTCCGGAGTAATACGGGATTGTAACTTTTTGTCATTTTGAAAGAACGACTTGTGCGTCGATAATAGCGGGATGAATGATTTTGATACACTTAACCAGAAAGCACCTAAGCTAATAAGGACATGTGCCGAAAGATATTCCCTTGAAGCAATCCTGATCCAACGGTTAAAAATATCTGATCTTAAATCTATTAGGTAATCGAAACACTGATTTGATTTATGAAACTTAATTTTTCATGCTTTAATGGATTATAAATTTGCCGTTATAACATCGGGATTACAAATCCCGACGAGCGTAGACAATCCTTTGGAACAATCCGAATTCTTAACTAAGATTTCTAATCTTTATTCTTCACTAGCCTTGCCACAAACATCGTGTCTGCTTTCTCAGCGTAACCTTTCAGAATCTCGCTTTTTTCAAGAGTTAACCCGAGCGTTTCCAGGTACGAAACTACCTCTTCATTTTCTTCCTTAAATACAGAACAGGTAATATAGATCAGCGGCTTGCCGGGCTTAAGGTACTTCACAACATTCGCTGAAATGCCTTTTTGAAGGCTTTGAAAAAAACTAATCCGGTGATCCTCAAACTGGCTGATCATCTCCGGCGTGCGGCCCCAGGTACCCGAACCTGTACACGGTGCATCGAGAATAACACCATCAAATTCATAATGGTGCAATTCAGGATCGACGTTCTTAAGCAAATCCAGTTGTTTTTTCTGAAATTTAAGCAAACCAGCGTCAGCAAAGCGTTTATCAAGATTATTTAGAACACTTTCGCGTATATCGGACACGAGCAATTTGACGGTCGGTTCCTGGCTATAAAGCAACAGCGATTTTCCGCCCGATGCAGCACAGGCATCCCACCACGCTTCCCATTTATTTGGCTGAAAATGTTCGCCAGTTCTCTGCGAGGATAGGTCCTGTATTTCAAATAGTCCATCCTGGGAGTCTTCAAAAATAGAATCTAGTTTAGTACCATTGGGTAATCGCAGCGTTTGTTCGCTTTCTTTTGCAAATATCGTTTCGGCCTGCTCCAACTTTGCAATAACGAACTTTTCTTTACCAGGATTTATACGAATGAAAAGATCCGGCTGAACGAAAATCGATTCGAGAAAAGCGCCCCGGTCTATTGATTTCGATAAACTTCCGTTCAACGGAAAAACTTCGTCTAGCTTAAATCCGCAAGTCTTCTCCAGGTAATCAATCTTTTGATTTATCGGAAAAGCAATCAGCTGATGAAGTTCCGGCTTGAAATATTCAAGAAATTCACTGCTTTGATTGCAAAGGAACTCCGAGATGAACAAACGTTCTTCCACTGGTAAATCTACACATGCGTTTCCTATCCGGAAATAATTGTATAACAGCCTCGAGGTTGTTCGCCTGTCCGACGAGCCCATCTGTTTATTCGCCCTGAAATAAACCGGCAAGAATTTAGCGAGAGGCATATCCTGATGATAAGCCTCCAGTGCTCTGTTAAAATTTCTTAATTGATTGTCGAATTTGGCCACTCTGTTTGGTTCGGCAGATTACTCCCATTCAATCGTTGCGGGCGGTTTTGAACTTATGTCATAAACAACCCGGTTAATGCCCTTTACATTGTTGATGATCTCATTCGAGATTTTGGCAAGTAATTCATACGGCAAATGACTCCAGTCGGCCGTCATACCATCCAATGAACCAACCGCGCGTAAACATATTACGTGTTCATACGTCCGCTCATCACCCATCACTCCTACCGATTGAACCGGAAGGAATATCGCACCTGCCTGCCACACTTTATCATACCAGCCGCTTTCTTTTAGGTTATTGGTATAAATGGCGTCAGCTTCCTGCAAAATTGCTACTTTTTCCGGAGTAATATCTCCGAGTATACGGATCGCCAGGCCCGGACCAGGGAATGGATGGCGGCCAAGAATCAGTGGATCGATGCCCAGGGCCTTACCGACTTTACGAACCTCATCCTTAAACAACGTATTCAGTGGCTCTACGATTTTGAGTTTCATATAATCCGGCAAACCTCCCACGTTATGGTGCGATTTGATAGTCGCTGATGGGCCTTTAACCGAAACAGACTCGATAACATCTGGATAAATAGTTCCCTGCCCGAGCCATTTAACGTCCTGCACTTCGTGCGCGGCGTCATCAAAAACTTCGATAAATACGCGGCCAATTATTTTACGCTTTTGTTCAGGATCTTTCACCCCTGCAAGCTGGCTAAGGAAGCGATCCTTCGCATCGATGCCGCGAACATTAAGGCCCATATGTTTATACGAATCGAGCACCGCTTCAAATTCATTCTTCCGAAGCAATCCGTTATCAACGAAAATACAATGCAAATTCTTGCCAATCGCATGATGCAATAAAACTGCGGCAACTGATGAGTCAACTCCGCCGGATAATCCTAACACAACTTTGTCATCACCAAGCTTAGCTTTCAGTTCGGCAATTGTGGTTTCTACGAAAGCGTCGGGGTTCCAGTCTTGCTTACAGCCACAGATATCCACCAGGAAATTTTCCAGCAACTGCTTTCCTTCGGTGCTGTGAGTCACTTCCGGGTGAAACTGAATGCCATACGTATTCGTTCCGGCAACATGATAAGCGGCAACTTTTACCGTATCGGTGCTGGCAATAATTTCAAAATTATCAGGTGTTGAATAAATCGTGTCTCCATGTGACATCCAAACCTGCGAAGCCGGCGAGATATTCTTCATCAACACATTGTCGTTTGCTATAAACTGCAGGTTAGCCCGACCGTATTCGCGAATGCTTGAAGGTTTCACCTCGCCACCCGAATGCTGCGCGATATATTGAGCGCCATAGCAAACCCCCAAAACCGGAAACTTCTGCTCCAGTGATTTGAAATCGATTTGAGGCGCGTCGTCCTGTCGTACAGAATACGGGCTTCCGGAAAGAATAACTCCTTTAACGGTATCGTCAAACTGAGGCAGGTGATTAAACGGGTGGATTTCGCAGTAAACGTTAAGCTCTCTTACTCTCCGGGCAATCAGTTGGGTATATTGTGATCCGAAGTCAAGAATGATGATTTTTTCTTGCATGGGCAAAGATAGTAAAATTGGCATTTTTCGGGTCGGGGAAATTGAAATTGTTCGGTAGCTGCAATAATCAAATATTTCATTTTATAAAATAACGGGTTGAAGAATTCATGCTGTCTTCTTGTCCAGGGTGACCGTTAGAAAATAAAACGTTTCGATTAGAGGAGTGAATTTAATTGAGTAAATATTAGATAATAATGGTTTGAAAATGAACGAGTGTGCTGCTATCGTATTGCAGTCCCGTTTTCCGTTATAGTTCTTGCCCCCGAACAGTTAGTTATTTATGAACATTAGTGCTGGCAAAAAGCTATCACTTCAACCGGGTTTAAAATGAATGGCAATGCACAAACCGCCAACGCAACTTATTGCCATGAAAGTGAAGTCGAACAATTTTAAATCTGATCGTAACGGCAGCTTTTGCCGAGGAGTAAACTTTCGATTAGCATAAGTTTCAAGGCCAAACTATAATGAAGAGCAGGGCGAGACTAACCGAAACAAACTGGATCCTGCTTTTATAAAGACAGTGAGGCAGTTTGTTAACTTAATTGTCAATAACAAAAAATTACTTACTTTAGAAATCAACCAAACCATCATCATGAAACTTTTTTTGTTTCTCATTTTAATGATCCCATTTTCTTCGGTAAGAGCTCAATATCTTTTTAAAGAGAAATTTTCTAATTGCGTCACTGATCTTTTTGGGCTGGAAGATAAAGTCATTGCTCACACCAATCAATATCTGTTTTTAAAAACAATTGAAGATAATATACCCCCTGATACATTAAAAAAGCTCAACGGCAAAATAGCGTTCCAGATACTAGTTGACTCGGTGGGAACTCCGTGTTTGCTAAGCCTGGAGAGCTATTTAAACGTTCACTATCAAAATTTACAGTTTGATAAAATTATTAATTCAAAAACTCAGTGGACCCTGGATCCTGATGAAAAAGGGAAACTGGTTAAAGTCGCCGCCTTAGTCATTTTAACATTTACAGAAAAAGACTTGATTTATCAGCGCATCAAGATAACAGATTTCAAAAAACATAAATGGGAGCCGATAGAATCATACTTAAGAAGAAAATGAAAGATGAGAGCGAAACTGATTGAACAAATTCAAACTGAATCCTGCTTTTTAAAACCTATTTCTATCGGAATTATTCAACACGTTTCTCGCATTAAGCAATAATCAAATACCTTTTTGCTGATTGGCTAGCCTTTCAACAGGTATTCTTTTACATATTTTGCGCTCTTTTGCACACACGCCATATCATTTGGAATGTAGTTGTTACCCTGTTCCACATACATATGCCTTACGCCGGCTGCATGTGCCAAAGGCAGGATAGCCTGAAAATCGATATCGCCATTACCCATAAAAGTATGCAGATCAGGATCTTTTCGGTCTCTGTCTTTAAGATGCCAAAGTTCAAAACGACCGGGATTTTTTCTAAACAATTCAGTTAAATCCTGTTTCATGTAAGATGCCCAGTACAAATCGAGCTCGAGCCTTACTATTGCTGGATCCGTTCGTTGCAGCAATAAGTCGTAAAGCATAAGCCCGTCATGGTCAACGAACTCAAAATTATGATTGTGATAAGCAAATTTTAAACCTGCAGCTGTAATCCGTTCACCGATTAAGTTTAACTGATCAATTAATTTTTTAAATGATTCTGCATCTCTCATGGATGGGTCCAACCATGGCCACACAATGTATGTTTGGCCAAGCTTTTCGGCCCCGGAGATACAAAGATCAGTATAACGTACCAGCTCTTCGTTACCGGAACCGGGAGTAAAGAACTTATTCAGGTCGAAGTGACCGCTGGGAGATTTTAAGTTAAGATCATTTAGCAAGGTCTTGAAGTCCGAGGGATCATAACCATAAAATTTTCCGTCATAGCCATAGATTTCGACTTCCCGGTAACCGTATTCTGAAATTTTTTTCAGCGTTCCTTTCACATCTTTAGACAAAGCGTCTCTGATGGTATAAAGTTGTAAACCCAAAGCATAAGGTTGCCGATTGTCTGCAAACGATGTACTACAGGCCGCGGCAGCAACCATCGTAACAGAATACTTTAAAAATTTTCGTCTTTTCATATTTTAAGGTTGACCGAAAGTGGCTATCGGTGAAGGTTATGTGACTAAAATAATAATAAACAATTTGCTGAACAAAACGGCCAGCTGTTCATAACATTCGTGAAGGAAACGGTTCGGTTTAGCACTTATTGACAATAAATTTAGTAAGGGATTTTATCGCAATGAGAAATAATTAAATTGCAGATGAAAGTGGCTTTTTATCCAAATGCGCCTTAAGTAGTTTAGATATGATACTGCAGTAAGAAAAAAGCAAAATGAACAGACTAATAATTGCAATTTCGATTGTAACAGTTCGCACAAATTGCAATCCGACAAAAAAAGCAAAAAAATGGAAGACCAAAAAAATGAAACAACAAACACACCTTCAACTAACGACACGTCCCCTAAGGTAACCGGCATTGGAGGCATTTTCTTTTTTTCTGACAATCCTAAAGAGGCGAGAGAATGGTACAGTAAAAACTTAGGACTTGAAACCAACGACTATGGTTCGACTTTTGAATCCAGAAATGTAAACAAGCCTGAGGAAATTAATTCCCTCCAATGGAGCCCTTTCAAGCAAGGCAGCGAATATTTTGCGCCATCTAAAAAGGAATTTATGATTAACTATCGGGTTCAAAACATCGAAGGACTTGTGGAAAAATTAAAGGAAAATGGCGTGACTGTGCTTGACAGTGTCGCGACTTACGACTATGGAAAATTTATACATATCATGGACCCGGAAGGCAACAAGATAGAACTTTGGGAACCAAGTGAAGATGACCAAAAGGGTGAGTAACACGGTAATTAATAGAATATTTATTCAGTTGCAGAAACAATCGACCACATATCGCTTCCATTGCCATCCAAAATAGAAGAGGCGCTTACGTGCCTCTTCTATTTATTCACGCGCTCGTTGAACGTAAACACAAATTCGATTTATCCGTTTACGATTAAATCGATTACTTATTGCCAGCCGCTGGCTTTCCCTCCCTGTTCCGGAAAGTTTTCATTCCATTTCTAACCATTCCGGCGGTCGCAGTATTTCTGATCTTACTTCTCATGTTCGCCCGCATGTAAAGCATCACCCGCGAAGGGTCGGTTGATCCTGTTTCACGAACTGCTTTTAACCAGCGCAGCGAAAGCATGGCCAGCAAACCGCCAAAAATGAAGAAGTAGTTCCAACCCTGTAAGTGAATGACATTTACTACGGTTGAGGTTTGCTCGTCGGTAAAAGAAATAGAACCAGCCATCTGATGCGTGGCAAAAAAGTCGGCCATCAGACCGCCTAATAGCGGAGCAAGTGCTGAGAAAACAGCCACAGCCATATTCTTTGCAGACAAATAAGCCATCGCCTCGTTTTTAGGTGCCAGCTTAATACCGATGTTATTTAAAGCCAGGTTTATTCCAGAAGTAGAAATCCCGCTCACAATATTGATCAAAACCAATAAGGCGAGACTTAATATATAATGTGACGGCATCGACGTAAAACTCATCGCGAGGATACAGGCGATGTAAGCCGGTGCACACAAACTGATAATACTTTTATTGCTGTGCTTATCGGTATATCTGCCCCATAATTTGATCGAAAAAATCCCGCTGATTTGGCCGATGATGCCTAAAGCGATCACATACGAAATCGGCAGACCGATTGTTTTGAGCATGAACACTGAGAAAAACGGCGTGGCTAAGTTTAATGCAAATGCCCAAAAAGAATTGAAAATCAGCAATCTTCTAAAATTCTTATCCTTCAATGGCTTTTTGAAAAGCGTCAACGTATTTTCATTGGTTACAGACATCGTTGGTTCGGGCGTACGCGCAAGCATCCAGGCGCTTAACATTCCGAACAAACCACCTATAATAAACATAATAAGGTAGGCATATCCGACATAACCGGGATGGCTGGACTTTATGTAATCAAGCGCTGTGGCTATTCCCAGGCTCAAAGTAACGCTCGCGATTTGCGCCAATCTGCTGCGGTGTGAGAAAAACGATCCAAGCTTTTCGTCTGGAATAAGGTCTTTCATCCACGAGTTCCAGCTTGCGCCGGAAATCGATCCGCCGAAATAATGAATAGATAATAGAAAAATCAGCACCTGGATGCTGGTTCCCGCTGTAAACATAAAAGGCAACGCGCCAATTAAAAATAACGGGAAGCGTGCAACGACCGTGCTTATAAACGATATTGCTCTCCGATTTTTATATCGCTGCACAAGCCAAATGGATAAAAGCTGGAAAATATTACTAAACGTAGGCAAGGACGCTAAAATACCCAGCTGGAAATTTGACGCTCCCAACTGAACCGCAAGCGCCACCAGGAATGTACCGCCGGTAAATGCAACCATCGCTTCGGAAGCGACTCCATCAGTGACAACGTACTTTAATCCCCTGTTAATTTGTGTGTCTGATAATTTTTCTGAAGTTCTAAATCCCATTTCTCTCTGAATCAGGGTGTGGTGCCTGATTTCCCGCTCGGTACTAACAAAACAGCTTCCACTATTTAAATTCGCGACTGATTTACTCAATATGGGATTTCTGATTCACTAAGGCAGGAAGCGGATGGGAGCTGCTGACAATATTATGATACATTGTCTATCACCGACGAGGCTATTTCCGGGGAGTGTAGAACTGCCGCTACACTCCACAGTTTATCATTTTTGTGTCAGTGGGAGATTATAGAATATACGAAGGTTTCCGACGCCCTTGCTTGTGCTCGTCATAGGATTAAATTCACCGAAGTTATAACCGGCAGCGAGCCCGATATTATTATTAAAAGTGAAAGCGGCGCCAAGACCGGCATCGAGCTTTAGCTTTTTTTCAGGTGTGTATTGGGCCGGCGACATATTCATTTGGAAGATATCACATTGGAGGTACAAACTCAATGGTCCTACGATCGGCGATTGTGAGTAAATGCGGCCGCCGATATTCGCCTGTTGATGGTTAGCCACGAAGAAGCTTTTAATTACCGGCCCTACCGAAATCTGTTGATTATTCTGGGTGGCGAATCCAATCATAAGGCTACCCTGGTAATTTGTGGTAGTATGCGATGAAAGACCAGCCTGCGTAGAGAGCATCCAATTCAGGGAGCTTTGCCCGCTCACTTTCAGAACAACAAAAAAACAAATTATCGAAAGAGTAAAAATTCTCATGTGAAAAACTTTTAGGCAAATTACAAACCACTTTACTCAACAATTTCACTATCAGCCAATTGTATAATGTTTAGTGAAAAAACATGAGTAAATATTTCCCGGTTTATATCGGGTTTTTTCCACGCTAAGCTTGACGTTTGCTTTTTTTTCACATAACTAACAGCCGAATTCTATTATCTTACGACCTTAATTTCGTTAATGAAGTATTATAGTCTTATTTGCCTGCTAAGCATGGCTTTTTGCAGCCGACCGGAAAATAAATCGAACACCGTTAGTTTAAAATCAAGCCACGCGATAGCTGTAAAAGACAGTATTCATATCAATACGATGAATGTTCGTTCTAATGACCTGATAAGCTATGCGCAAACGTTGAAAGGAATACCCTATAAATATGGGTCCGTCGATCCGAACGTTGGTTTTGATTGCTCAGGGTTTATTACCTATGTTTTCAATCAC
This sequence comes from Hufsiella arboris, assembly GCF_009834875.1. Classification (GTDB taxonomy): domain Bacteria; phylum Bacteroidota; class Bacteroidia; order Sphingobacteriales; family Sphingobacteriaceae; genus Hufsiella_A; species Hufsiella_A arboris. The sequence goes on from NZ_WVHT01000004.1 coordinate 261,899, forward strand.
TTCCATATCACCGTTCCAAGATCAACACAAGAGTTTTCGCGGGTTGCCAATCGAATTAATGTCTCGCGGTCGAAACCCGGAGACCTAATTATTTTTACAGGTACTGACAGCACCAAACGGAGTGAAGGCCATATGGGAATCATTACAGAAACTGGAGCAAATGGAATTAATTTTATCCACAGCACATCCGGAAAAGCTTACAGCGTAACAACAACGCCGTTAAATGCTTACTATCAGGGAAGATATTTATATGTGATCAGGTTATTCAAATAGTTATTCCAGCCTTTTTAACACGAATTCCATTTTAGATTGGATTGGTTTGGCGTCCCGGTCGAGCATAAACAAGCGGTTTGGTTTGGCACTATAGCGCACATAGAACTTTTTCTTCTCCGGAATAGAATCATTTAAAACAAAAAGGGACGCGTTATTATCCTTGCCATAGCCACGTTCGATATTGTAATGGCCCGTAGAACGGAATGGTGTTGAATTTTTACCCAAATAAATATCTTCCATCAGGAAAGTATTGTCAGCATAAAAGTTAAGCGTTGTTTTTATACCTTCGCAATCGGCACAGGGAATTGTTCCGGAATAACTTTCAATAACTTTCTTATTGACACTATCCGGATGTGTTAATGCATATTTTTCTGGATTGGCTTTCAACTGAACTTTTTTCTTTCCGCATGATGCAATAACAAGTGCAGCAAACAGAAATAAAACATGAGAAATTTTCATTATAATCGGCAGTTTTGATATATAAAGCCACAAACGGACAAAATGTTTGTGGCTTCGTGATTTTGCTGCCTAACAGCCTTATTCTACCAAAATAGATTCAATAGAAGTTAATTCCTCAGAAGAAAAATTGATATTGTTTAAGCACCTCAGCGAGTCGAGAAGTTGTTCGCTACTACTTGCACCAACCAGCACTGATGTAACACGCTCATCTTTCAATAGCCAGGAAAGCGCCATTTGAGCAAGAGTTTGCCCTCTTTTTTTAGCAAACTCATTTAACGCAGCCACCTGTTTCAAACGTTCAGGAGTTACCTGGCTGGTTTGTAAAAATCCGTGTGATTTAGCGGCACGCGAATTTTCAGGAATTCCTTTTAAGTATTTATCTGTTAATAAGCCTTGCGCCAATGGAGAGAATGGAATGCAACCAACGCCTTCCCTTTCAAGGACATCGAGTAAGCCGCCTTCCACCCAACGTTCAAACATCGAATACTTAGGCTGATGAATTAAACAGGGTGTTCCCAGTTGCTTAAGCATTTGAATGGCTTTTTCGGCTTCTTCCGCCTGGTAATTTGATATACCGACATAAAGCGCTTTTCCCTGGCGAACTATCAGGTCAAGAGCTGTCATTGTTTCCTCCAATGGCGTTTCGGGGTCCGGGCGGTGATGATAGAAAATATCCACATAGTCAAGCTTCATCCGTTTCAGACTTTGGTCGAGGCTTGATACCAGGTATTTCTTTGAACCCCAGTCGCCGTAAGGACCATCCCACATGGTATACCCCGCTTTTGATGAAATAATCATTTCATCACGGTAGGCGGCAAAATCTGTACTGATAATTTTACCGAAATTTTCTTCAGCTGAGCCCGGAGGCGGGCCATAATTATTGGCCAGGTCGAAGTGAGTTACGCCGTTGTCAAAAGCCGTAAACAGTGTTTTTTTAAACTGCTCTAAAACATCCACGCCACCGAAATTATGCCAAAGGCCAAGTGAAAGCGCAGGAAGTTTAATGCCGCTTTTTCCGCAGCGGCGATATTGCATATTCGAATATCTTGAATCGTTTGGTTGGTAAGTCATGTTTCGAAATTATATCAATAAGACCGTTAATTAAAATGAATATCGGCTATCGCTTCAGAAGCCCGTCATAAAGTTTTAGAGCGTCGTCTTTATTAAATAGCTCAGTGCCATGATTCATCGTTGCCGCGGTGCCACAAGCAATGCCCATTCGCACGGTTTCCCGCAGATTCTTTCCGGTAGACAGGGCGTAAACCATTCCTGCAACCATACTATCGCCAGCGCCAACGGTACTTTTCTTTTTAACGGTTGGAGCAGGCACCAGCTCCGAGAAATCTTTTGTAACCAGGCAAGCTCCGTTTGGCCCCATCGACACAACGATAACTTCGCAAGGCTTGTCGGAAATAAGTTTCTTAGCCGCATCGATAACAGATTCATCATCGAGTTCACTAATGCCCGAAAGCATACTCAGTTCGGCAAGATTAGGTTTCAGTAAAAATATACCTTCATCGGCAGCGTGCTTTAATGCCTCGCCGGAGGTATCGACAACCAGGCGGCTTCCCAGGCGTTTGGTAAGGCGGGCAATCCTGGCGAGGAAATCTTTATGAATCCCGGGAGGAAGGCTTCCGCTGGCCACAATATATTCAGCACCAGAAGCCAACTCTTCAATTTTTTGGTAAATCAACTTTTCTTCATCTTCGTAAATTTCGTTTCCCGGCATGCCAAACCGGTATTGTTGATTATTGGTTGTACTAACTACTATAAAATTCTCGCGTGTCCAGTTTTTTGTCGGCACCGAATATTGTTCAATTCCCTCCTTCTCCAAAAGCTCCTGAAGTAACTGCCCTGGCATGCCACCTGCAGGAAACACAGTTTTCGCATGGAGGCCAAGCCTTTTTAAGCCGCGCGAGACGTTGATACCGCCACCACCCGCTTCATATTTGGGTACTGCGCAACGCATCTTATGCTCTGGCAGGATAAAGTCAACCGTTGTGCTTTTATCTATCGCCGGACTTAACGTTAGGGTTACAATATTGCTTTTCATTTTCGATTAAATTATGCTATGCAACGATTCTCCTTTAGCGCCCATCTCGTCTACCCGCTTTTCTACCTCGGCGTCCAAAATTAGTGGCGGCGCGTGGTGCGGCTTAATCCGGGCATCAACGATAAGCGGCCCGTTACATCCCCAATGTTTATGTTCTATAAACGGATTGACACCATGAATATCGTGAGACGGATTGCTTCTTGTAAAAGTCACCCAAACGAAATTATTCATGCTTGCCGCCGTAAATTTCTCGTCGTCACATAAAACCAATAGAACTAATGACTGGAGATCCCGGGACTTCAAAGTCTCATTGATTACCGCGAGCTCAGCTTTAATGTTGCCACTATCATATTTTGGAGCTCTTACAGCAATCACTCCGGGCATAACAAATTTGCAGTTTTCAAACGGCGCCGGAAGGTTAAAATTAACTGGCAACGCATTGCATAACTCGCGCTTCTTATTGCCTGCTGCCGCAATAATAACTTTGGAACCTGAGTTAATATCGGTTCCCGAGTAATCAAGTGTATCGATTGTCGTACGGGTTATAAAATGCAGATCGCGCGACAGATCAACCCGTTCAAGTATGTGCTTAAAGAATGTTTTTATATCATGAATATCAAGATTGCTGTCATCTTCCTTCGCGGCAATAAAAAGATACTTGGCCAGCGACAGCTGATTTTTCCCGAGAATATGATTAGCGATGGTGAGAATTTCCTGTGGCCGTTGCTCCTGTAAAAACGGTGTATAACGTTCACTTCCAATTGCAAAAAGCAAGGGATGAACGCCCGCGGCGTCAACTGCATGGATGGCCTTTAAACCCGGTATCTCCTGCGGAATCGCAGAACCCGTTATTTCATGGATGAGCGCACCAAAGCTGGTGTCCTCCTGCGGCGGCCGCCCGACTACCGTAAACGCCCAAATGGCATCCTTTTTATGATAAACATTATGAACTTTCATCACCGGAAACGGATGTTTCAGGCTGTAATAGCCCAGGTGATCTCCAAACGGCCCCTCCGGTTTGTTATCCTGAGGAAACACTTCTCCTGTGATAACAAAATCAGCATCTGCTGATATGCAGAAACCTTCCGGGTCATAAAAATACCTGAAGCGCCGGTTATTCAAAGCGCCGGCAAACGTTAGCTCAGAAAGCCCTTCGGGCAATGGCATAACTGCTGCAAGCGAATGTGAAGGCGGCCCACCGATAAAAATGCTGACTTTTAATGACTGACCTTTAGCATTTGATTTCGCCTGGTGAATACCAATTCCTCGATGCAACTGATAATGAAGTCCAATCTCTTTATCCTTAATATAGTCATTGCCGGATAGCTGTATACGATACATTCCGACATTTGAATTCATGACACCAGCTTTTTCAACGTCTTCGGTGTAAACCTGCGGAAGCGTGACAAACGGACCTCCATCCATTGGCCAGTTGACGATTTGCGGAAGATCGCTGATCCGGCACTTTTCAAATTGAGAAATGGTATTTGCGCTAACCTTTAACGGCAATGCAGATAAAGCGTTTATTGATGAACCAGCATATTTAAGCGGATTTTTTAAAGCTTTCAATGGGTCCGAGCGAAGACTTACAAGGGTTTTGATCTTATCCAGCGAATCCCGGAAAATAAACCTTGACCGCTCAATCGTACCAAACAAATTAGAAACAGCCGGAAATGTACTGCCCTTGACGTTCTCGAACAAAATTGCCGGCCCGTGATTCTCAAAAACCCTGAGATGAATAGATGCCATCTCGAGGTATGGATCAACTTCTTTCTTAATGCGAACGAGGTGACCATGCTTTTCAAGATCAGAAATACACTGCTGCAAATTTTTATATCCCATCAGGTGAAACTAGGTCACAAAAGTAATCGTTCAAGTGAAAAAGCGTAGAATTACGCAAGGCCAATTTCACTTGCCAGGTAAACGTCCTGAACCGCGTTAAGTAATTTCACTCCTTCATCAAACGGCCGCTGAAAAGCCTTTCTTCCCAAAATAAGGCCTGTTCCGCCTGCTCGCTTATTAATAACAGCACTTCTTACCGATTCGGCAAGGTCAGTTTCGCCTTTTGATTCACCTCCTGAATTAATCAAACCGGCTCTGCCCATATAACAGTTAGCGAGCTGGTAACGGCATAAATCGATCGGGTGATCCGAAGCCAGATCAGTATACATCCTTTTGTCGCTTTTAGAAAAATTGATCGCGGTAAAGCCTCCGTTAACATCCGGAAGTTTTTGTTTGATGATATCGGCTTGAATTGTTACTCCAAGATGGTTGGCCTGACCGGTGATATCTGCGGCTGTTTCGTAATTAATTCCATCCTTTTTAAAATCGTTGTTCCTGGTATAGCACCATAACACGCAAGCCATGCCCAATTCGTGAGCGCGTTCAAATGCCTGTGACACCTCAATGATTTGCCGGTCGGATCCTTCTGATCCAAAATAAATCGTTGCACCAACCGCCACGGCGCCTAAATTCCAGGCGTCTTCAACCGAGCCGAACATGATTTGCTCATACTTGGTTGGGTATGTTAAAAGTTCGTTATGATTCAATTTAACCAGGAACGGAATTTTATGAGCATATTTTCTTGACATAATTGCCAGGTTGCCGAATGTTGTCGCAACTGCGTTGCTTCCACCTTCTATCGCAAGTTTGATGATATTTTCCGGGTCAAAGTAAATGGGGTTTGGGGAAAAGGAAGCTCCGGCGGTATGTTCAATTCCCTGGTCAACAGGCAGTATCGACAAATAACCGGTTCCCGCCAATCTTCCGTGATTGTACATCGCGGCTAAACTTCTTAAAACTTGCGTATTTCTATTTGACTGAACAAATATTTTGTCGACAAAATCTGGAGACGGCGTGTGCAGCAGATCTTTTGAAATGGTTTTACACTCATGCTTAAGCAGATCTTCTGCTTTGTCCTTTAACAATTCGATTGTGTTCTGATAGCTCATGATTTCCTGAATTAGTTATGCGAAATGGCGCACTTTTTTGTTCCAATAAAACCTGTCGTTATTTATTCTCAGGAGGCGTACCTCTAAAAATATCCAAACCCTTAATAGTTTCTAATTTAACAATTTTCCCGGTGTGCGCCGATTCATAAATGGCGTCCATGATTCGCTGATCCTGCAATCCTTCTTCGCCGGGAGTGAATGGCTTTTTATTGTTGCGCACGCATTGCGACATGTGATCCATTTCGAGAGCGAACTGGTCTTTTTCTTCCAGCGAGGGATTTGACTTCCATTCAATCGCATCCCTGGCCTGCGAAACTTCCATTTTCAAACCTTTATAAGGAAATGCGGGGTCGAGGCCAAACCAGCCACCTTTATCCGCATAACAGCGATACCTTCTGGATTCATGCACGCCATACGAAGTTGTAGAATTTACCTGAGTACCATTCGGAAAATGCATTTGAAACATCACTGTTTCCTCAACTTCCTTAAACCGTGGATCGTTTGGAGTACTATAAATTGTTGCCAGAACTGATACCGGTTCTTCCCCTATAAGATAGCGGGCGGTGTTTAAGCAATACAAACCAATGTCAGGAAGGGAGCCTCCGCCTGAAAGGGATTTTTTTAATCGCCACTGTGTGGGATCGCCGATGTTTTGCGCGTTAAATGCCTCTATTAACCGAACTTTACCATATTCCTTATTCCGAACCCAATCCTTAACAAGCTTATGATGCGGCTCATATTGAATACGATAGGCGATCATCAATTGCTTTCCTGCAGTTTTGCATGCTTCTATCATGCGCTCACAATCCTTTACACTGGTTGCCATCGGTTTCTCACACAACACATGTTTTCCTGCTTTAGCTGCCCGAATGGTGAATTCTGCGTGCATTGAATTTGGAAGCACAATGTATACAACATCGACTTCCGGATTGTTCTTTATCTCATCAAAATTCTGGTAGTTATAAATATTCTTTACTGGAATTCCATACTGAGCGGCTACAGTTTGTGCTTTAGCAGCATCGCCGCTTACCAGGGCCACAGGTTTTGAATATTTGCACGAACCGAAAGCCGGTAAAATTTGTGCGAGAGATAAATGGCCCAAGCCAACAATTGCATATCCTATACGCTTTTCTGGCTGCAAGGGATTTGGCAGCGACCCGTCTTTCTTTTCAGAGGGATCTTCCAGCGGTTTAAGCTGAATCGGTTTTAAATCGTCAGGAGTTGTTTTTGAGTTTCCTGTTTGCGGGGTATTTGCCAGGGAAGGAAATTCTGATAAAACTGTAGCGGCAAAAATTCCTTTTCCGGCGTGGTGGATAAATTGCCGCCTGTTATAATCTAAAGAAAACTCGCCCAGATCATTCGTCAAATAATTTATTGTTCTCATAGATAGCTGAATAGATGTGCTAGAACAACAAAAAATCGGTGACCAGGTTGTATTAAATTTTATTTAAACGGGCTGACGTTTTATGAGAATTTTATTTGGCGATTTTGTTATGCGATTAAACTTGCTGCTCTGCTGCATACTGATGAGCATCTACACCAAATTTATTGAGAAAATCAACACCCTCATCGCTTTTTAGCCCTTTATAAGCGGCGTACGAATTAAGAAAAACTACTTTCTTAATTCCCGAGGAAAAAATTAACCTAGCGCAAGGAAGACACGGCGATAAAGTCACATACAATGTCGATCCCTCAAGCTCCGCGCCGTTTTTGACCGCATATAAGATTGCATTTTCCTCGGCATGAAGGGCAAGTGAACAACTACCTTTCGAGTCACGCGGGCATCCACTTTCAGGCCATTCTTCATCGCAGTTATGGGTGCCGGATGGCGGACCGTTATACCCTATTGAAATGATACGGGTATCCTTGGTTAAAACAGCTCCAACCTGGGCTTTTACGCAGTGTGAGCGTAAAGCCAGGTTAGAGGCTAAATTCATAAATATTGTATCAAAAGCTGGTTTTTGCAATTAATGTCCCCCCACAGCAGGTTTGTCATAATCAATTCCCTGGCTCTTTAATATAGCAGTCGCCCTGATGGCATAGAATGCGAGATACACAAAACATCCAACTCCTACGAAATAACTTAATTGAATTCCTAATATTTCAGGAGAGGCTAAATATCCCTGCAGCCAGCTAATTAAACCGCCGCCCATAATCATCATGATAAGGAAACTTGAACCTTCGTTGATGTGTTTGCCGAGCCCGGCGATAGCCAGGGTGTAAATACATGGCCAAAGAGTTGAGCAGAACAATCCTACACTGATAAATGCAAACACACTTGTCATGCCGCCCGCAAAAATGCCTATTAGCAAAGCAGTAATTGCCAAGCCCGAATAAATCAGTAATTGCCGGGCCGGATTTCCTTTACTCATCAAGTCGGCAACTATCAAAACGAATATCATCACGCCATAAACGTAAAAATTCGACACTTCATGACCGGCAAGTTTATTAACAATCAAAAATACCGCAAAAGCGATATATGGTACTATAAAACTTAAAATACGCTTATTGATATCGCTTACATTAAAGGCACCCACTGAACTTGTCCAGCGGCCGACCATTAAGCTTGCCCAATACAATGATACAAATGGAGCAATAAGTTCTGTCGGAGTTTGCAGTTTTTCTTTCATAAATTCCGGCAGGTTACTCGCCGTAGAAACTTCAACACCTACATAAACGAATATTGCAAGCATTCCTAAATACAACTGCGGGTACGATAAAGCCGACTTTTTCGAATTACCGCTTACATGCTCAACGTCAGAAACGTCGGTTGGTGAGCTAGCTGCAACTTCTGGTTCTAATTCAATTTTATTAGGAAGCTTTGAAAATTTAAAAATGATTGCCACTACAATAAACAGTGCGCCAAGTATTAAATAAGGCGTTTTAACTGCCGAAATACTTGCGACGTTAGTCGTGCCCGCTGTGATAGACCCGAATATTGCAAGGCTTACTAAGACGGGACCGATCGTGGTTCCGAAATTGTTTACACCACCAGCCAGGCTTAAACGCTGTGATCCTGTTTTTGGATCACCCATAACGATAGCCAATGGGTTTGCAGCTGTTTGCTGAAGAGAAAAACCTAGCCCTACGATAAATAAGCCGGATATCATCAGCGCAAAAGAAGCTGTTTCGGCCGCCGGATAAAATAGTAAAGTACCCAGAGCAGAAATAATGAGGCCCAATGAAATACCATTCTTGTAACCGATCTTGTTCAGAATGTCGCCTCCACTGGCTTTTGAAACAAAGAAATAGATAATCGACCCAACGGTGTAAGCAACATAAAACGCCACAGAAATAAGCTGCGCCTGCCATTGTTCAAGATGCAGGTTTTCCTTAAAAACGGGAATTAAAATATCATTACTGGCGGCAACAAAACCCCAAAAGAAAAAAACGCTTATTAATGTATAAAGCGACGAACTGTTTTCGTTTTTGTTAATGGACATTTAATTTAGAATTATGCTGCTAAACATAGTCAAATTTTCGAAAAAACCCGGCAACACTTTAGTTTGTATGAAACAGATAATTTTTCTTAACATCGCATTTGCAAAAACAAACGGATGATTGAATTAATCGTATCGGGGGTTGGGTTGGGTATTGTTTTGTCATTTGTTACCGGCCCCGTTTTCTTCGCACTCATTAAAACCAGCATCGAAAAAGGCTTTGATGCTGGCGCCTCGCTCGCTGGCGGCGTATTACTTAGTGATATTATTTATGTAATGTTAAGCGTTTACGGTTCTTCTTTGATCACCTTAGAAGACAAGTGGCGCACACCGATAGGAATAGTTGGCGGATGTATTTTATTAGTGATCGGGCTTTATTATTTACTGAAAAAAGTAAGCATCAATTACGAGCAAACGTCCTCCACAAAACACCTTTACGGTTATTTTTTTAAGGGTTTTTTGATGTGCATTTTCAATCCGGGGCTGCTTTTATACTGGATCACTGTTACTGGAAGTATCATATCGGTTACCGGTAATCTTGAGTCGGACAAGATCGTTCCATTTTTTGGCTCGATACTCGGCACTCAATTCACTATGGATATGTTAAAGGCTTATTATGCAAATAAGCTTCGTTATAAAATCAAAGAAAACACATTAACCTGGTTTAACAGAATAGCCGGTACGTTGATGATTATTTTTGCTTTAAGGCTGTTTCTGGGGATTGTATTTAAGCATTAGAATGTATAAGAGAAGAAAAAGCAGCTTAAACTTTCAACGTCTGGACAGTACTTTTTAATATTCTCACTCTAATTAGCCAATAATATCTATAGAAACCAGGTTCAATGCCACTATTTTAAATTCTTCCAGCTTTTACCTCATACTGCGAAAGGCATAGCCACAAGGCCGGCAGCCGGCTCAATCAGGTTAAACGGCAGTAACAATACTTATTTTATCGTTGCGCTAATCACTTTGCACCTTTTTAAAGGAAAGCCAATTTATTCGGCGACGTCTGTATAAGAATAAAAAAATCCGGCTCGAGGCCGGATTCCAATTAAAATATTTTAAACATATGCCCGCTGGTTCTTTCCTTCCATCCAGTTCATGAAGGCTTTGTTAACAACCCTATTACCACCCGGAGTTGGATAATCGCCTGAAAAATACCAGTCGCCAAGATTTTGAGGACAGGCAAGATGCAGGTTTTCTAAAGTTTGATAAATCACCTGAACTTCCGCTTTAATATCCTTCGGTGTAATAATCTGTGTAATCCTATCGGAAATCTCAACTGGCGTGAATGGCTTGTAAATCGCCTTCACATAATTGGTGAGGTTTTCTTTAGGGATATTCTCGCCTTTTTTGCAGTTATCGTAAGCATCAAAAATCACGTTCTCCATCCCTCTTTCTTTCAAAAGTGAGATAGCTGCTTCAAATGCTACGAATTCGCCCATGCGCGACATATCAATACCGTAACAATCGGGATAACGGATCTGCGGCGCCGATGAAACGATAATAATCTTTTTAGGCCCAAGGCGATCGAGAATTTTAAGAATACTTTGCTTCAGTGTTGTACCACGTACAATGGAGTCATCAAGGACTACCAATGTATCAAGTCCGCGACGGATAAGGCCATAAGTAGTATCATAAACATGCGACACCATATCCTGGCGATCGGCGTCCTGCGTGATAAACGTACGGAGCTTTACATCCTTGATAGCAATTTTTTCAACTCTTGGGGCGAGATTCAGCATTTCCTCCATCTCCTGGTCAGAAATCTTATCCGCCCGGTTCAGTAAGGTATCGCGCTGCAGCTTTTTAACATATTTGTGCAGCCCTTCTACCATTCCGTAAAATGCAACCTCAGCTGTATTAGGAATATATGAAAATACTGTATTCTTTAAATCGTAATTAACGGCTTCAAGGATTTGCGGGCATAACAAACGGCCCAGCTGTTTACGTTCCTTGTAAATCGCCGCGTCACTTCCTCTTGAGAAATAAATCCGCTCAAATGAACATGACTTTTGCTCAACCGGCTCATGGAATCGTTCTTCAGAAATTTTACCATCCTTTTTTGCGATCAACGCGTGACCTGGTTTGATTTCACTTACCAGTTCGAAAGGAATGTTAAACGCTGTCTGGATAGCTGGTCTTTCTGAAGTTACAACCAATATTTCGTCGTCATAATAATAATACGCCGGACGAATACCAGCCGGATCACGCATAACGAAAGCGTCGCCATGTCCAAATATTCCGCTGATGGTGTACCCACCGTCCCATGTTTTAGCTGAACGACGAAGAATTTTCTTAACATCCAGATTTTCAGCTATTTTATGACTGATCTCAACATTTGAAAGCCCTTCCGATTTGAATTTATCGAACAACTCCTGGTTCTCTGTATCGAGGAAATGTCCGATCTTTTCAAGTACTGTTACCGTATCTGCCTTTTCTTTTGGGTGTTGGCCAAGTTCGTATAACTGCTCAAGCAATTCATCTACGTTGGTCATATTAAAATTCCCGGCGATAACCAGGTTACGGCTCATCCAGTTATTCTGGCGTAAAAAAGGATGACAGCTTTCAATGCTATTTTTTCCATGTGTTCCGTAACGCAGATGGCCCATGAGCACTTCCCCGGTAAAACTTACGTTTTCCTTTAACCATTCAGTATCAGTCAAGAGATGCGGGTCGGTAGCCTGAACTGTCGCGAACTTTTTCTGAACATGTTCAAATATTTCAGCAACTGCACCCGATCCCATCGCCCGGTAACGGCTGATGTAACGGTTCCCTGGTTTCGTATCCAGTTTGATAGTTGCAATACCGGCGCCATCCTGACCGCGGTTATGCTGTTTTTCCATCAAAAGGTACAGCTTGTTCAGACCGTAAAGGGCCGTCCCGTATTTTTGCTGATAAAACGATAGGGGTTTCAGAAGACGAATGAGGGCAATACCGCACTCATGTTTAATCGAATCACTCATAGCTGGTGTTGAGCACGCAAATTTATGAATTTTTATCTGCTAACAATAGTTTAAATGTTTCAACATGATTTTTTAACAATAGAATGATAACCAGCCAATTGCCTGTAAAATGGCAGAGATTTATAGATCCTATTGCAAGACTGACGACTATATTGGAAAACTGGTTAGCTTAATTCAATTAATCAAGTCGGTTATAACTTGGGGAAAGATTCCAAAAATCAAAACAAGAAATGTTAAGACTAAACTAATAACCAACTTTACGTCGAATTTTTCGCGGGGCAAAATACTCTCGGTCTTGCGAAGGTATGCATACAATGGCACTTTGAAATAATAAAAAAGAGAGACAACAGTCGTAACCGCACCGGTTATCATCATCCAGAGAATAAGTGATGAACCTGATGATTTATACGATTCCAGCGCAGATCCAAAGACAAGAAATTTAGCAACGAACCCGGATGTTGGCGGCAAACCGGTTAATGAAATTAAAACAATAAGCAACGAAATGAACGTCAACGGCATTGATTTGCCCAAACCCAGATAAGTCGAAATATTGACAGAACCTGACTCCTGTTCAACCTTGTCAACCAACATAAAAGCCGCGACGTTGGTCAGCAGATAAATAAAAAGGTAAAAGATGAGGCTTTTAAATCCGGCAGTATTCGCTACAAGAGCCATCATTAAAAATCCTGTATGACCAATTGATGAATAAGCCAGCATGCGTTTGATATTATCCTGCCAGATTGCCGCAAGATTTCCAAAAAGCATCGTTACAATAGCTACGATTCCTATTAATCCCTGGAAATCGTAGACTGAAATCGCATTTCCGGATGAGTTGAAAGCTTCTAAGACCCTCCATAACAGTGCAAATCCTGCGATCTTTGACCCTGTGGTTAAAAATGCGGTGACAGGAGTCGGTGCTCCTTCGTAAACGTCGGGACTCCAAAAGTGCAACGGAACGAAAGACATTTTAAAACCAAGCCCAACAAGGAACAAGGTAATTGCAAGTCCGGCACTCCACACAGGAATGGCGTTCAGCCCTTCAAGCAAATCGGCATTTAAATTAAGTGTTCCGGTAAAACTATAAATCAGCGAAATACCGTAAAGCATAATGGCCGAACATGCAGCACCGAATAAAGCATATTTAATTGACGCTTCTGCTTGTTTACCATCGCCGGAAATATATCCAACCATGATGTATGAACCAATCGAAACCGTTTCTATGGACAGATAAACCATAAGCAGGTTAGCCGACATCGCCATGCAATTCATCCCGAGCAAAACCGCTATCAGAACAGCATATAAGTCGCCTGTCCCTTTTTTATGTTGCTGCATTTGCTGGTTGTTCCTGACAAATACAATAAAAAGGATAGCTGAAAGCAAGAACAAAAGCTTAAAATAAACTGACGCCGGTTGCAGAACGATCATGCCGCTGTAAAGCGTGAGTGAATCGCCAATAGCAAACTGCTTAATAGTAAGGGTGAAAACTACAGCTAACGAAATAAGTGTTATCCAGAAAGGCAGCTGTTTAATCCGCTTAACAAAAAACAACTCCGAAAATATTACCAGTAGAAAAGAAACTACCAGCCCTATTTCCGGGTAAATTCCTCTGATGCCGGCAATCGTTCCGTTTAATGAATCGGAGATGTATAAGCTATAATCGTCCATTACTTGCCGGTTACATGATGAATTAGCTCCAGAACCGATCCGTTTATCTTATCGAAAGCCAACGACGGAAAAACGCCGAGGATAAGCGCGAGTAAGGCAAGCGGTGCCAATGCAAGTTTTTCACGCATCGTTAAGTCGTTCAACTTAGTCCTCCATTCTTCTCCACCCATCAGACGTGTTTGCCCAAAAAACATCCGCTGCAAGGTCCATAAGAAATAAGCTGCGCTTAACAGGATACCAACTGAACCAGCGATGGCCATCCATCGTGGAATTGCTCCGTTCACAGTCTCGGAATTGAAAGCGCCAATTAAGCTGAATGCTTCCGCGATAAATGCCGAAAAACCAGGCAAGCCAAGCGAAGCAAAAAAAGCGATCATAACGAAGGCAGTATACTGCGGCATAATGTTAGCCAGGCCCCGGAAATTGGCTATTTCACGGTCATGCACCCGGTTATAAACTATGCCAACCAGGAAGAACAACATGGCTGATAAAAAACCGTGACTGATCATCTGCATCACCGAACCGGCGGCCCCCTCAGCGGTGAGAGACGCGGTGCCCAGTAATACGAAGCCCATATGTGATACCGACGAATATGCGATCAAACGTTTTAAATCTTTTTGAGCGAGTGCATTTAAAGCACCGTAAACGATAGAAACGACGCCAATGAGCCCAAGCCACCACGATGTATGTATCGCTGCATCCGGAAATATTCCATAACATATTCGCAAAATTCCATATCCTCCAACTTTTAAGAGTATTCCGGCAAGTATAATTGACACCGGTGTTGGTGCTTCCACGTGGGCGTCGGGCAACCAGGTGTGCAATGGAACAATCGGAACCTTAATCGCGAATGCGATGAATAAAATGATAAATCCGAGCAATCTCGCCGGGATGCCCAGGAGTGTTTGCTGCGCAAGACTTCCAAAAATAGAATCACCCGAATAATTGGCCGGATTCATCATGTGAACCATATTAAAAGTATGATTGCCTGTTTCAGGATCGGTAACCGAAAAATATAAACCAACCATTATCAGCAGCATAAATACCGACCCAGCCAATGTGTAGAGGAAAAACTTGATGGCCGCATATTCACGCCGCACACCGCCCCACATCCCGATAAGGAAATACAATGGAAGCAGCATCAGTTCATAAAAAATATAGAACAGGAAGAAATCAAGGGCACAAAAAACACCGATAATTGCTGTATCAAGCAGCAGGAATAATGCAAAATAACCCTTCAGATTCGTTTTAATCTCCCAGGAAGATATCGTTGCCACCATCATGATAATGGACGTTAGCAGCAAGAAAGGAACGGACAATCCATCGATTCCGAGGAAATAGTCAATCTGTAATTTTCCCATTGAACCGAGGTCGAGCCTGATCCACGAAATCTGCTCTTTGAATTGATAGGAATTGATCAGGTCAACACCCCTAAGGGAGTTATCAAAATGAAAATAGATGTATCCGCTTATCGCGATTTGAACAAGCGTTACTGCAAGCGTAATATATTTAAACTGCTTTTGCCAGCCCGATGGAGCCACTAAAATAATAATGCCGGCAATAAGCGGAAGAAAAGTTAATATACTTAGCAAATTCATATAGCCGGACTAAAATACCGTAAAACAAAAAAAGTTAGCACCACAAAAATCATTACAGCCAGATAATATTGGATCCGGCCTGATTGAAATGACCTGAAAAAATTACCAAGGCCAGCCGCCGCTCTTCCTGCCAGATTGACGAAACCATCAATTAATTTTCTGTCCAACCAGCCCGCTATTGAAGATAAAAGAACCCCGGATTTGCCAACAATATCTACCAACCCGTCAATAACTTTTCTGTCGATTGAGAAGCTGAATTTCGAAACATAAGTGACAGGGCGAACAATAGCCTGGTGATAAAATTCATCGAAATACCATCCGTTCAGTGCGAAATTATATAGCCATGTATTTTCACGAAACATAGCTTTTTCTTTTCTGGCATACTGGATGTAAGCGAAATAAATGATCAGCACCGCGAATAAATTTAACAATGCTGGAATCACGGTATGATAAGAATGAATTCGTTCTAGAGCGACAGACCCCGGAAATACTTTCAAAAGCCAGGTATTTTCATAAGATAAGGGGTTAACAGAAAATAAAAAAAACGCTGAACACACTGCGAGAAACAGCTGCGGCATCAGCATAAACCTGGGAGCTTCGTGTATTAGCCTTTCAGTTTTGTCGCCCTGAATACGAAGCTCACCGTAAAACACTTTAAAAATCAGCCGCGCTATATAAAAAGTAGTAAGCCAGCTGGTGAGCATTGCAAGGTATGGAATCAGTTTAGCGGCAAAAGAGCGTGTTGTGGCCCATTCAAATGAAGAAATCAGGATAGCATCTTTTGAAAGATAACCCGATGTTAAAGGAATACCACACAAGGCCAGCGCCGCAATAACCATCGTAACAAACGTTAACGGCATCATTTTCCTCAATCCGCCCATATTGCGGATATCCTGATGATCGCAATCAGCATCCAGCTTATTTTTTGCATAATGCATTTCATGGATAACCGAGCCTGCGCATAAAAACAAAAGGCATTTAAAGAAAGCATGTGTGGCAAGATGAAAAATGGCTGCTCCGTTATTCCCTATTCCGATTGCCAGCATCATAAAGCCAAGCTGTGAGATGGTAGAATAAGCGAGAATGCGCTTAATATCGTTCTGCACCAACGCAATAGTAGAGGCCATAAATGCCGTAAAAATCCCGATCACCGCGATCGTAATTAAAACCGTTGAATCAAATATTGGCGAAACACGAACCAACAGGAACACGCCCGCAGCAACCATGGTGGCCGCATGAATTAAAGATGATACTGCAGTCGGGCCCTCCATTGCATCAGGAAGCCAGGTGTGTAAAGGAAACTGGGCAGACTTAGCCAGCGCTCCAAATACAAATCCGAATCCGCAAACCAGTAACCAAACGTATGAAATATGCCCTAATGGGGCTATCCATTCTCCACTTGTAAATTGGGATAAATGGAATAGACCACCGTCGCCGAAAAGCTTTTCTATATCGAGCGTTCCAAATTGAGAGTACAGGATCATTAGCGCAAGCAAAAAACCCAAGTCACCTAAACGGTTCATAATAAATGCTTTTTTGTTAGCTTGGACAGCGGCGTCACGCGTACGCCAAAAACCTATTAGCAGGTATGAAGAAAAACCAACAAGCTCCCAAAAAATATAGATCAGCAATAAATTATCAGCGATTACCAAGCCCAGCATGGACGAACAGAATAAACTTAAATAGCCCCAATATCGGTCAATATTTTCGTCACCCTTCATGTAAGCCAGGGAGTAGATATGAACCAGAAACGCAATTCCGCTAACTAGCAATATCATCAAAGCTGATAAGTTATTTAGAAGAAGGCCAACGTCCCAGGACGTTTGTCCAAGCGTGAACCAATGATGCTGAATATGGATATTCCCGGCGTTCCATATCTTGAAAAACACAAAGCACGACGCTATAAAACTGACAGCGATAGAACTAACGGCTACTTTTCCGCTTATGCTCTTTGGAACGAAAAACATGCATAATACAAAAGACAGCAGCGGCATTAAAACCGCCAGTAAACTCACCACAGGTATGATATCGTGTTGTTCCAATTAGTCTCTTAGCTTATTTAGTTTATCAGGATCAATAGATTTATAGTACTTATAAACGTTTAAAATAATCGCAAGGGCGACGGCGACGCTTGCGGCAGCAATGACGATAGTGAATAGCGCAGTCATTTGGCCTCCCATATAGTTCTTGTCTGATTTACCCGCTGCAACAAAATTTATCAACGCAGCATTGATCATAAATTCTATTCCGATCAGCAACTGAATTACGTTTCTTTTAACCAGCACCGCATACAATCCGATCACGAAAAGCGCAGCGCTCAGCATCATAAAGTTTGATAATGGAATCATTCCGCTTTATCCTTTCTGGCCAGGTGAGCAGCTCCTATAAGCGCCATCATTAAAAACACGGAAGCCACTTCGAATGGAAACAAATAATTTGTCATCAAGTTGATTCCGATAATTTGAACAGTATTGTCACTAACAGATAAGTGGTTACCGCCATTTATCCAGTCAAGCTGATTAACATTGCTTTTTACCAAAGCAAATACCAGTATAAAAAATAAAGCTAATGACAGTACAATAGCGGGAATATTTTGAACAGCTGAGTATCTTGTTTTAACCAGCTCCAATGTGTTCAACAGTTCTTTACTCGAAAGCATAAAAGCGAATAACATGAGAACGAGCACTCCTCCCACATAAACTATAATCTGGGTTACCGCGACAAAATCACCAAGCGATAAAACGAATAAACCGGCCACGGCGAATAAGGTCACAAAAAACAAAAATATCGACCGGACCAGACTTTTCACGACTACCGCAAGCAGCGCCGATATTATTACCAGGGCAGCAAACACATAAAATATGATTTGTTCCGGCGTCATATAGCTCCGCTGTTATTTTCCTTCATTTTTTGCATGGCGGCTTCTTTTGCAGCTTGTTTTTCCGCCTGCTGTTTTTCAAAAGCCTTTCGTTTCTCTTCAGCTTCTTCCGGCGCCATGTCAGCATATTTGTAAAGCCACTCGCTCGGGTCGGTTACACTTCTGTCGTAGTCGCTGTTCATTGTAATGCATTCTGTGGGACATACAACCGTACATAAACCGCAATACATGCATTTTGACATGTCAATATCGAACTTTGCCGCGTATAAGCGCTTCACCGTTCCGTCAGACGTTTGCCCGATCGCTTCTGTAGCTTTAATACTTTCAATATCAATACAGTTAACCGGACATATTTTGGCACACAGATCACACACTATGCAATCATCTATCTCGACGTCCAGCTGGTATCTGCCAACCTCGGGAACCGGCAATTTTTGATGAGGATATTGAATGGTTACGATTCCTTCCTGTTGCTGGAAATAGTTAGCACTTTTTATATTTTCTACTTTCCTTTGTTTACGTGCGGCAAATAAATGCCTGAGAGTAAGGCTAAGGCCTTGCCATGCTGTCGTAAATGCCGATATAGTTTTAGAAAGTATCAAATTTTATTTTCTTTACCTTTTATCTCAATTATTTTTTTAAAGTAATTTCAAGTCAATATAAAACTGACTTAGCCTAGCAAAACCTTCCAAATACCCGAAATTACAACACAGGCAAAAGCAATCGGCGTCAAAACCTTCCAGCTAAAATTCATTAGCTGATCGACTCTAAAACGTGGTAAAGTCCAGCGTATCCATATTTGTGCCGCTACAACCAGTAATGTTTTACTAATAATCCAAAAAGCTCCCCATGCTACGCCTGTTGTCCAGTTGGCCAGTTTAAACGTACCAATATTCGGTAGAAGGGTATTCCAGCCACCCAAAAATAAAACAACGCCGATCATCCCAACCATAAACATCATCGAGTACTCGGCCAGGAACATAAACGCAAAGCGCATACCCGAATATTCCGTATGGAAACCAGCTACCAGTTCAGATTCAGCTTCGGGAATGTCAAACGGTGCCCGATTGCATTCTGCAAGCGACGCGATAAAATAGATGACATATGCTACCAAAAGATGCGGCGCTTGTAAGATGTTCCAGGCCAATATTCCTCCCACACTTTTTACGTTAACCGAGCCCAAAAACCAGATATCATTTTTAGACAGAACACCCTGGGAAGCAGAAACTTCCTGCAGATCGAGCGATTGTGAAATCATGAGTGCTGCAATAATTGCAAAACCCGCGGGAATCTCGTACGAAATAATTTGTGCTACCGAGCGCATTGAACCCAACAAGGCGTATTTATTGTTTGAACCCCAGCCTGCCATCAAAATGCCTAATGTCTCAACTGACAGTACAGCGAAAATGTAAAATACGCCGATATTCATCGATGCCGGCGTTACACCAGGAGCCCAGGGCAAGGCCGCAAATCCCATATAAACCGAAAGGTAAATGATTACCGGTGCAGCTGTAAATAAAATCCTGTCTGCAACTGTTGGAATAATAAATTCCTTCTGCAGTAATTTTAAGATATCTGCGAAAGGCTGTAACAGCCCATACTTACCAACCTCCATCGGCCCTAGCCTGTCCTGTATAAATGCGGAGATTTTTCGCTCAGCATATAAGGCAACTAACGCAAAAACGGCCGTAAAAGCGAATAAAAGGGTTGCGACAATAATATATGTGAGATAGAAATTCAATTTATAATCATTCCGGATTGCGCTGCAAACATACGTAAAGCCCCTGAAAAAAAACTCTACAAAAATGATAGTTTATAACCGTTTAATGATCATCGGGTGACTTTGAACCATCAATAACCACGGGCTCAGGTTATCAACCGAATTTTCAAAATTATAACGACGATGTATACGCTTAAATCGGTTTATTAAAATTTACTTAAACTTACCCCCATATTTATGAGTTGCAGTAGCGCCGATCTTTTTACCTCGTCCGCGGATTGCCAGCCCAGAACGTCATCGTTTATGTCGCAGGTAGCTGTCGCTTCAGGGTCGATAAATACAGTTAGCCCTGCCATAATCCCTTCACGCGCAGTGGTAGATACACAGCCGTGAGTGTAAAAACCTGTAAGTAATATTTCATCAGCTTTGACGTCCTTGAGCCATTTACCGATTTCTGATCCGGTAAACGCACCATAAACGTCCTTATGGAATTCTGTTTCATTAGCAGATCCGGGTAATGGACCAAGCCCTGGTAAAAATTCAGAACCCCAGGTATCGGGTACAAAAGCAGGTGATTCGTCGGGTTTGTTAAAATGCCTTACCCAGGCGATCGGCGAACCGTTGCGACGTGATTGTTCAAGTCGTCGCCGTATTTGCTTTAAAGCTCTTTCAATATCCGGGACCGGCCTTTTACCATTACCGGAAAATTCATTCTGGGCATCGATTATAATTAACGCTTGCATGATCTTATTTAATAGCTGATATGGTTATTTCTTTTAAAAAAACTTCGATTAGTGCTGCATCTCATTGTTATTAATTTCTGTCGCGGCCCAATGTCCTCCGTTTAGCAAAATGAATTTCCGCTTTTGACGCATCTTTCAAATAGGCTAAAGCGCCAGGTACAGTAAAAAAAGTATCCTCTTTTCCTCAGCTTATTAAAACAGGCGGCTGGTATTTCCTGAGGTATTCATGCCATTTGGGATAATCGTTTATATTATTCTTATAATAAAAACGATGATAAGAATGACCGCTAAATGTTTTTTTTAACATTTACTTTTTGTATAATGATCTGTCGAATTATCGGACTGTAAATATTTAAGGTATAAACAGAGATATGTAACCTAGTTCAGTTAGAAAATCTAGCCGGCTTGATTAATGCGGGCCATCTCCCAGGCGATCAGGGTTTTCTTTCTTATCCTTCCTTTTTGGAATTGTCCTACGTCTCCACTCTTGGCAATCTGATCCAGATCAGGCTGTCTTTTGAAATTTTGCTCAATAAAAGTAATAGCTTTTTCTATCCGGTAGTAATTAATGCTTTGATCTTTCATGACATTATCTATGATAAAATTAACAGCACTGTAAAAATTACACAACCTGATTCTTGCTTAAAATAGCTCCTGATTTTTTAAAACAAAAAAAGCGATGATCACTCATCGCTTTTGTAAACTCATTTTAAGTTTTCTTACTTCTTAGGCGCTGTTGAAGCGGTAGTTGAAATACCTAGCTTGGCTTTTACTGAATTGATGATATCATCACCTCCGTCAAAGTAAACTACTCCTGGCTGTGAAACATCGAAAACATAAGCATAACCTTTTTCTTTTGAAACTGCTTTTACAGCATCTTCAGCTTTTTTAAATACCGGCTGGTACAATTCAGCTTGCTTAGTTTTTAATTCTTCCTGAGCTTTTTGCTGAGCATCACCTAATCTTTTTTCCAGGTCCTGGATCTCAGTTTGCAAAGTTGTAAGCTCTTTACCTACAGTTTCTTTATTTGCTTCGCTGATAGTTTTGTATTTTTCCTGATAAGTTGTAATCTTTTTCTGACGCTCTGCATCCATCTGCTCCAATACAGATTGTTTTTGTTTCTGGAAAGTCTGGAACGTTGCATCGGCAGCTTTCATCTCAGGCATTGACTGCAAAAGATCCGCTGAATTGATGTGCCCCAGTTTTTGTTGTGCTTCGGCTTTCGCCCCCGCTAAAAACATCCCCGCCGCTACTACTGCTACTTTAACTAAATTTTTCATTCTTTACTTTTATTCTGTTTTGTTGAGTTTAATTTTTATTGTGCAAATGTTCCCGGTTTATAGCCGAGACGTGTTACTACATCGTTGCTTTTATCTAAACGAGTACTGGCATATAATAGTGTAACTTGGCTATTCTTGTCAAAAACCATATCGAGCCCCTGGTTCTCTGCTACAGCCTGAACTGCTTTTGCTACACGATCTTGTATTGGTTTAATTAGTTTTGTCCGTTCTTTGAAAAGGTCGCCTTCAAATCCAAAACGTTGCTTTTGATAATCTTTTGCTGCCTTTTCCTTCTCAATTATTTCGTTTTCCCGTCTCTTGCGCATATCATCGGTTAACAATACCTGGTCGGCCTGATAAGCCTTATACATTTTATCAAGTTCTGCAAAACGGCCGTCAACCTCTTTTTGCCATTGCTGTGATAAAGCGTCTAATTGTTTCTGAGCTGAATTATACTCAGGAATGTGCTTCAAGATATATTCCGTATCAACATATGCAAAGCGCTGAGCAAAAGCTGCAACGCCGGCGAAAGATATAAAAATTGCTGTTAATAATAATTTCTTCATTGTCATAATGTTAAAAACCTCCCATTTGCTGGGCTATGCTAAATGTAAAACCTTGACGGCCGCCGTCAGGCACACCAGGAATACGGTCAAACGCATAACCGTAATCGATACCCAGCAAGCCGAATATAGGTAAAAATACACGTGCTCCAACACCTGCCGAACGGCGAACATTAAACGGATTAAAATCTTTGAAACTGTTCCAGGTATTTCCGCCTTCGGCAAATCCAAGTAAGAATACCGTTGCCTGCTGGCCCGTCATTACAGGATAACGAAGTTCAAGCTGGTACTTGTTAAATATCGGGCTTCCTGAATTTCGGGCGATCGACATGTTTTGCTCAGAAGTTCCCTCAGGAACAATTGCGTTATTGGCATATCCACGCATCCCGATAACTTCCGATCCCTGCAGATAATCAAATCCCTGCATACCATCACCGCCGAGTTTAAACCGCTCAAACGCCGACTGCCCAACGGCTGAATTATACATTCCAAGGAAACCGAATTGTGCCTGAGATTTTAATACCAGTTTTCCATAAATACGAATAAACCACTGAGCTTCGAATTTCCACTTATTATATTCGGTCCATTTATATTTTATCTCATCTGGCGCAGTTGTGTAGTTGGTATTATTCCATAACGAATATGGTGGGGTTAACTGCACAGTCAAACGAATATTCGATCCGGATGTCGGATAAATCGGAGCATCCACCGAGTTACGGCTTAATTGCTCAGTTAAGTTTAGATTATAAGCCGTCCCATTTGAAAACAGGAAGCCGCCGTAATAATTGTGCAGTTTGTATTGTTGCAGATTAATTGAGTGATTCAGCTGAAAATAATCATCCGGCCATTTTAAGCGCTGTCCTAAACTGAATGTAACACCGTTCAAACGAATCCGCGGATCATTTTCTGTAAATACCGCCTGGTAGCTTGCATCATAAGTACTTGAATAAGTCGACAGTGACGTAAATGCACTTACACCAAAATACAGCGGTTTCTTTCCACCCAGCCATGGCTCTGAAAACGAAAAGCTATATGATTGGTATTGCTTGCCGTTAGTTTGTCCACGAAGACTTAATTTCTGTCCATCGCCTTTTGGCAGCGGTTTCCATTCTTTTAAATTGAACAGGTTACGTGCCGAAAAGTTATTGAAGGTTAACCCCAGAGTACCGATGATACGTCCACCGCCAAAACCACCGGAAAGTTCAACCTGATCGGAAGGTTTTTCTGTTACTGAATACTGAATGTCGACAGTGCCATCAGCAGGATTAGGTATTGGTTTTACGTCGGTTTTTGCTTCATCAAAGTTGCCCAATTGTGCAATTTCACGGGTTGTACGAACTACCGCCTCTTTCGAGAACTTCTGTCCAGGCTTGGTACGGACTTCGCGCATTACAACGCGGTCGTTAGTGATATCATTACCTTTAACGCTTACTTTATTAACTGTATACTGCGGACCCTCATACATTCGCATTTCCAGGCTAATTGTGTCGCCCTGAACTTTCGTTTGTACCGGATCAACATTGAATGTCAGGTATCCATCATTTAAATACAATGATGACACGTCATCGCTGTTCGGGCTATTGCGTAATTTCTTTTCCAGCCGTTCTTCGCTGAACACCTCTCCTTTGTCGATACCTAAGATTTTTGAAAGTACATCTGACGAATATTTTGCATTTCCAGCCCATACGATGTCGCCGAAGTAGTACTTCGGACCTTCATACAATTTCATATGAATGTCTACACTTTTATCACTGTGACGTGTAACGGTGTCGCTCAGAATCTCAGCATCCCTGTAGCCTTTGTCCTGCATTTTAGCGATCATCTTCTCCTTATCTTCTTCATATTTGCTTCGCTGAAATTTGCCAGAGCCAAAAACCTTGTACCATGCCTGCTGGTGCGTTTTCTTTAGATATTTGCGCAACTTGGCTGACGAAAACTCTTTATTACCTTCAAAGGTTATGCTATGCGCCTTTACTTTGGAGTTTTTATCAACAGTGATATTTAAAATAACATTATTCGCTTCGTTTGGATCCTTTTCCTGATCAAACTTTACTTCTGTGTACAGGTACCCTTTATCATTGAAATGCTTCTCAATGATACTGCGCGCCGTATTCATCAGGTTCTCGTTAACGATCTTACCTGTTTTATCATTTAACTTGGTACGGATCTCTTCAGTCTCGCCCTTTTTAAGGCCTTTGATGTTTAATTTGGTTAACCGCGGCCGCTCAACTACAACGAGCTCAAAAAATATTGAGTCTTCCTTAATGTGGTCAATGTTTAATTGCACATCATCGAATAAACCCTGCTCCCACAAATTCTTAATGGCGTTTGTTGTCGCTTCGCCCGGAACGGTTATCTGATCGCCTTTACTAAGTTTTGAGATCTGTATTAAAATATCCTTATCAAGAAATTGAGTTCCTTTTACAGTAGTTCCTCCGATAATGTATTCTTTTGGATTTAGGTAGCTCAGTTCATCGCTTGACTGCTTTAAACCTGAAGGAGTTCCCGGACGTATCTGCGCAACAAGAGCTGTGGTAGAGAAAAATATGAAAACTATCGGGAGGAAAATTTTGTTCATTGACGTTTTATAATGGCTGCTAAAATAGCGGATACAGTTGTTAAAATTTGTTAAAAAGTATAAAAATTAGTTAATCTGCTCACTGGTTAAGCCAAAACGGCGTTCTCGATTCTGGTAATCTAGTATAGCATGGAAGAGGTCTTCCTTCCGGAAATCGGGCCAGAATTTATTAGTAAAATACAATTCGGCATAAGCCAATTGCCATAACAGGAAGTTACTGATACGGTACTCGCCGCTGGTGCGAATCAATAATTCAGGATCAGGCATTCCTGCGGTGGTAAGACTATTTGAAATCAGCGTTTCATTTATATCATCCGGTGAAATCTCCTTTTTCTGAACTTTTGTTGCAATTTCTTTCAGGGCATTGGTTATCTCCCACCTGGAGCTATAACTTAAGGCCAAAGTTAATACAGCGCGCGTATTATTCGCTGTTTTTGCCATGGCTTCATTCAGTTCATGAAGGCATTTAGGAGGTAATGAATCAAGGTTCCCGATTGCGTTGAGGCGTACACCGTTCTGATGCAATGATTTTGTCTCATTGCTGATAGTATGCACCAATAACTCCATGAGTGCCAAAACTTCCAGCTTCGGACGGTTCCAGTTTTCGGTAGAAAAAGCATAAAGGGTTATATAAGGTATACCCAGCTCAACGATACCTTCAACAGTATCACGAACTGATATAACACCGCTGTGGTGCCCAAATACCCGTAATTTGCCTTTTTCCTTCGCCCACCGGCCGTTACCATCCATGATTATAGCAACATGCTGTGGTAAACGGCTCATATCCAATTGCTCACGTAAACTCATCAATACAAATTTATAGCCCTAAAATGTCGCACATTTTTGGCTCACAAAGGTATAAGTTAAGCTAATACCTGCAAACATGTAGGTGTCTCTTTTTCGTAAATCTCCCCGTTGCGTTCCGGGCACACCTATTTTATTGACTGATGGATCGGACAGAAACTGCCTTTGAGCGGTAAATGCAGCATCATTTGGAACATTTAGCTGCTGAGGAGTTGGGTAATAACCACTCACGTCATCCAGAAAATCAGTTCCTGTAGTTCGGTATCCAAGCTCACCAATAAGACTCCAGTTTCCTGAAAAGTTATATTTAACACCGGCTCCGTAAGGAATTGAATAGGTGTATTGGCGATAAGTATTATTTAGATCCTGTCCTTCTGTTCCATAGTCATGCAGCATATATTTAATTCCGTTGTACTCAGCCCGAGGGTCGAATAACACACCTCCAAATCCCACAAAAAGGAATGGACTGAAACGCTTGGAGTTAAATTCAGTTGTCATGTAGTTGAAAAAGTTAAATTCCACCTGCAAACTTCCTTCCGTTACTGGTGAATAAAAATTGAGGTTCCTGTTCCTCTCCTGCTCATTGTCAGATTTCGCATCTTCGCCGCGTATTTCGCCATGATAAATATTCAGCTTCAGCGACCAGTAGCCATCAAAATTGCGTTTTACCAGGCCGCCGTAGCCGAGATCTGTAAATTTAAAAAGCTTCAACTGGTTTAAATCTCCAATATATCCTGATGAGCCAGCAAAAGCACCTAGTTCCCAGGTCTGTGCCCTGGAAAATTGTATGGTGGTGATTAATAAAAACAAGCACAGGATTTTCCGCATGAAGCTAATAGTTACGGGTATCAATGCCCCAAAGCAACTTGTTCCTTAACGTCGATAAGTAGCTTTCATTATTGAGCCTCACCAGGTTAATCTTAAATTCGGCACGGTTAACGCTTAACTTAACAGCATTACTTATAATTTCGGTGCGCGAATCACAGGAAACCAGGTACTTCGAAGATCGTCCTTCAATTTCAAATGACAGCACATTTGTATCCGAAAGAATAACCGGCCTAACGTTTAGATTATGCGGAGATATTGGCGTTACAATAAAATTGCCGGATTGCGGAAAAACGATCGGTCCGCCGCAGCTAAGTGAGTAAGCTGTTGATCCGGTAGGCGTTGCTATGATTAAGCCATCGGCCCAATAAGAATTTAAAAATTCGCCGTTCAGGTAGGCATGGATAATCATCATCGCCGAATTATCCCGCCTGTGAATGGTTATATCATTCAGAGCGAAGTTATCGTCGCCAAACATATTGTTCTCGGAGGAAAGTTTTAACAAAACGCGGCTATCGAGGGAGAACTCCTTGTTTACAAGTTTAATGAGCGCACTTTTAATATCTTCCTTTTTAACACTGGCAAGAAAACCCAGTCGCCCGAGATTGATTCCCATCACCGGAATCTGGGTATCACGTATTAAGGTAACAGTGTCAAGCATCGTTCCATCGCCTCCGAGGCTCAATAGAACATCTGCATCTTTCAAATCTTCACAGGATGAAAACTCTGCAAACTTCCTGTTGCACTTTATTTTTTTATCGCAAAACTTGGCAAAGTGGCTGTAAACTATAAGATCTGTATCCAGCTCATTAAGAATGTCAAAAACATGCTGTACATACACAAGCGCGCCTTCGCTGATTTCGCGTCCATAGATTGCAATCCTCATGTAATTTTGCTTTTAGATAGAACCAAGTCGATATGTGGTAGAATCATCCGATTTATTTAGGAGCTGATCAATCACATGTTAAGATAATTCATTAGCTGGTCATAACGATCCGTCGAGTCGTTGCTATCATTGTGATTATTATAGGTGTGAACAACCACATAGTCATATCGCAACAAAGAAGCGACAATTGTTGAGATATCCGAACGGTTTATTTTTAACGTTAATTCCAGGCGAGTCGAATCTGGGAACGATTGAATATAAGAACTTAAAATTTGAGCGTTATCCGACTCGATAATTTGCGAGACATGAGCCAGCGAATTATTACGATTATTAATTTCGAGTACAATAATTCCACCCGGATCTTTAACGGAAGCAATTGTCGCAAAATACTCGTTCATCGTGTTCAACGAAATCAAACCCAGGTAGTTGTTAGTGGCATCGAGCACCGGCACTACGCTGATTTTCAATTCATAAAACAAATTAACAACATCATAAATATGCTGGTTATCCCGTACAAAAGGATTATGAAGTGAAAGACTCAAACTGCCAATGGCGGCTTGATAATCACTTACTTCAATCAGGTCATCATCCGCCAATAAGCCCAGAAACTGATTGTCATTTACAACGGGAAGGTGGTTAACGCGGAATTCTCCCATTCGGTCAAAAGCCTTCTGAACGCTGTCAGAAGTTTTTAACGGGGGAATTACATCTGCTATTAACTCACGTGCTTCCATTTATTTCAGTAATACTCTGTTTAAAAATTTCTCCAGGTATTCGTTGAACTCGGCAGGATGTTCCATCATTGGCGCATGCCCGCATTGGTCAATCCAGTTAAGTTCTGAATTCGGAAGAAGCTGATGAAACTCAACGGCTACCTCCGGTGGTGTAATTTTATCATTTTTACCCCAAATCAGGCAAACGGGAACCGTTATTTTATAAAGGTCTTTTGACATGTTATGACGTATGGCCGATTTGGCCATTGCCAATATCCGGATAACCCGGTTACGATCGTTAACAGTCTGGAAAACCTCGTCAACTAATTCCTTTGTTGCAATTTCGGGGCTATAAAACGTAAATTCAACTTTTTCTTTAATAAAATCATAGCTCTCACGACGCGGGAAAGATCCTCCGAAAGAATTTTCATACAAACCTGAGCTTCCCGCTAAAACCATCGCCTTAATATCTTCAGGATGAGAAGTAGCAAGTACTAAAGCTACGTGCCCGCCCAGGGAGTTACCCAGTACCGTTACCTGCTCCAGCTTTTTGTACTTGATGAATTTATGTACAAACTTCGCCAGGCTTTTTATACCGGTCGTAAGCAACGGAAGCTCATAAATAGGTAGCATTGGGATAATTACCCTGTAATTTGTTCTGAATTTTATGATGACATCTTCCCAATTGCTTAACGCGCCCATCAATCCATGTAATAGCAATAACACCTGTCCTTCACCTTCATCAATATATCTGAAACCATCTTCTTCTTTAACGGAAAACTCCATACGTTCTTAACTCTTAAAAATTAGTTGCGGCAAGTGTAAAAAAAATTCTATAAACGACTATAAAAATAGGTTTTTATATCGAACCAACTGCAAATACCCGAATAAAATATCAGGATAAAAGCTCTTTTACAATTTCTGAAATTGTCTTACCGTCCGCTTTGCCTGCCAGTTTTTTATTCGCCAGCCCGATCACTTTTCCCATGTCCTTTAATCCAGCGGCGCCAGTTTCGCTGATAATCAGCTGTACTTCTCCACTAACTTCATCACGGCTCAATTGTTTCGGCAAGTATCCTTCGATCACATTCATTTCCTCTACCTCAATTTTATACAGGTCTTCGCGATTTTGTGTTTGGTATATTTCTGCCGACTCTTTGCGCTGCTTTACCAATTTTTGCAAAACCTTTATCTCAGCGTCTTCGGATAACGTATCTGAAGCTCCTTTTTCCGTCTTGGCCACAAGGAGTGCCGCCTTAATCGCCCGTAATCCGCGCAATGACGCATCGTCTTTAGCAAGCATTGCAGCTTTAATATCCTGATCTATTTGTTGTTGAAGTGCCATATGTTCTGTTTTTACTTTTGGTAAATTTATAAATCCTTAGGTAGTTTATAAAATAACGGATAAACCAGCAAACTGAAGTAGTTATTATAAAAATATCCCCAATATAAGGATGAGTCAAAAAAGCTATCTTAGTATACCAATTATAGCTTCATGAAAATTTATATCGTCAGAATCTGCGGCTTACTCTTGCTTATTTGCTTGTCATTAAGCCCTGTATATGCTCAAACCCAATCGTTAGGGATCTTCAATGGCCATTCCGACATCGGAAACGTGAAACATGCCGGAAGCGCCAGCTACAATTCCGAAGCGCAATCTTATACAATTTCCGGTTCGGGAACCAATATCTGGTTCGATCATGATGAATTTCATTTCGTATGGAAGAAAATGAAAGGCGATTTTATTCTTCGGACAAACGCAGCCTTTATTGGAAAAGGGACCGAACTGCATCGCAAATGGGGCTGGATGATCCGCAGTTCGCTTGATACAAACTCAAGACATGTAAACGCGGTTGTACATGGCGACGGCTTAACTTCATTGCAGTTTAGGCGCAAAGATGGCGCAACAACGGAAGAGATTAAATCGACCATTAAAGCTGCTGACGTAGTACAGCTTGAACGCAAGGGAAATGTCTATACCATGTCAGTCGCGCTGAAAGGAGAAACATTTACCAGTGAAAAGTTAGAAGGTGTTGATCTCGGCGATGATGTGTATGTTGGATTATTTGTTTGTTCACATAATCCGAATATAATAGAAAAGGCAGTGTTTAATAATGTTCGTATAGTAGTTCCCGCTCCAGTGGAACTTGTCGCTTATAAACAATACATCGGAAGCAATCTCGAAATTCTGGATATTGCAACGCAAAACAGCAAGGTCATCTATCAAACGCCAGGCTCGATTCAGGCGCCCAATTGGAACAAAGACGGGAAATCACTTATTTATAATGCGGATGGATTACTTTACCAGTTTGATTTAAAAACCAGTAAGCCCAATATTATTAATACCGGAGCAGCCAAGCATAATAACAACGACCATGTTTTGTCCTTTGACGGGAAGATGCTGGCAATAAGCAGCGGCGATGGAGAGAATGGCACATCAATTGGTTACGTTGTACCCCGGACAGGCGGCGAACCAAAGCGCATTACAGAAACGGGACCATCATACATGCATGGCTGGTCGCCGGATGGCAAAACCCTGGTATTTACCGGGCAACGCAATAAAGAATTTGACGTTTACAGCATTCCTTCAACAGGCGGACCTGAAAAACGGCTTACTACTGCGCCAGGACTGGATGACGGACCCGAGTATAGCCCTGACGGGCGATACATTTATTTTAACTCGGTTCGAAGCGGGCTGATGCAGATCTGGCGTATGAAACGAGATGGCAGTGACCAGACGCAGATAACTGACGATGGATTTAACAACTGGTTCCCTCACATTTCACCCGATGGTAAATCGATCGTTTTCATTTCCTTTTTAAAGGAAGAAGTTGATCCGGGCGATCATCCTTTTTATAAACATGTCTATATCAGGGTAATGCCAACGGCTGGCGGTAAACCAAAAGTGATCGCCTATTTATATGGAGGTCAGGGAACGATCAACACACCGTCGTGGTCGCCGGACAGTAAAGCTATAGCGTTGGTGAGCAATACAAATTTGTTGTTTCCTGTGTATCCGGTTGGAAAATAATACGCTTAGATGTTTCAGTTCGATTTAGCCTGATATTCCTTAATCTTTTCGGCGACTTCTACCATCGGAGCTATCCAGATATCTTTTTCGTTAGCTTTCAGATAATGAAGCAATTTGCTGTGAGCACTCAGATCTTCGTTGATTGCGTGCCCGCCTCCCACGCCATGAAACAGGAATACCAGTAAGGTGTGTGTTTGCTGAGCTTTCTTTACTAAGTCTATCATATATCCAGCAGGCTGATCGGCAATATAATAAGAATCGATGTTGTCTAATTTCGTTTCTGCAGGGGTCAACAAACTTGCGTTCACTCCTCTTGCTCCTACAAAATCGTTCTTTAACTGGTTATAAAAGAACTCACCGCCCACTTTCAAATCACCGCAAGGGTAAGCAAATGTCCGCTTGTCTTTACCATCGATCGCTTTAAGAAGCGTATTGTTCATCCTGATTTCAGCCACGGCTCTCGACACGGTATATTTACTTAAATCAAAATCGGGCTGCACCCAGCCTCTGCCCGGTAATGAAGCGTCGCAAGGGTGAAACAGCGCGTGATTACCTAGTTCATGGCCTTTTTTTGCCGCTTGCCGCCACTCATTTAAACGTTTATCGACAACAGGAGACGAGCCGATGATATAAAAAGTACCACGCAATTTAAGCGAATCGAGTGCCGGAATAACGTTGTCCAGATCAATATCGATCGCGTCATCGTAGGTAAGTACCACCGCGCATTGTTTATTGTTCCAGACGCTGGATTTTTGAGCTAAGACAGTTCCTGAAAAAACAAGACTTAAAACGGCGAAAACTATTTTTTTCATAACTCAAATTAAGGTTTTAATCAGCTTTGAAACAATACAGCCGGTTCCGGATATTTAATCTTTATTTTGTTCTGCCGGAATGTGAACTGTGAAGGTTGAGCCTAAACCCCGACCATTACTGCCTGCAGTTATAGTTCCCGAATGTGATTGAACAATCTTTCTGGAAAAATAAAGTCCGATACCAATCGAGCCCTCGCCTAAAGTTCCTTTAGCTGATTTTCTGGAAAAAGGTTCGAATAAAGCCTCTGCGTCTTTCGGATCAAAGCCTGAGCCTTCATCAACAACCTCAATGTCGAGAACATCGTCGTTTTTGCCCGCCTTAATTGTGATTAACCCGTCCGGCTTGCTGAACTTAACAGCGTTACTTAGTAAATTATATATGAGAAGTTCAATTGAATACGGGTTCAGTGTGGCCTCAAGGTCAGCAGGCACGTCAATTTCTAACCGGATATTTTTCAGGCTTAATGAAGTTTTAAACTGGCTGATAACCTTCTCAATAAGCAACCTGATATTGACGCCTTCAACAAACTCATTCTGCTGCAGTTCCGCACGCATAAGCTGCAGGATCGTTCCCACAATGCCAAGTTGCGTTTGTACGGAAAGATCGATCATTTTCAAATACTCCCCCATTTCCTTTTTTTGCTTGTCATCCCTGATAAGCTCCGTAAGCATTAATATATTGCTCATCGGCGCGCGAAGATCATGTGACAGCATATTTACCAAATCCTTCTTCTCGTCGATATGTGCATCCAATGTGTATATCGCTTCATTAAGATCGCGCATTAACACTCCAACTTCGTCTTCAAAATGAACGGGCAATCGGGGAAGCTCTTTTTTATTCAGATAATCATCCAAAGCCTTACTCGATGCGATAACCGGAATAATCAGCGAATGCTGTACCCATAGTGTTAGAATTGTTGAACCTAAAGTCAATCCAAGTGTCCAGAATAAAACTTCGCCGGGATTTAATTCCCTGAAGCTGGAAAACGAAATGAAGAGTATCAGCCCGATAAGCGGCACGTGGATGCCTAAAAAACTGATGAACAAGAATTTTGTGGAATACTTTTGTTTTAAAAATCCAATCCTGGATAATCTGCTGTAAAGTTTCATGTTTTTCAAAGTAGGTCCGGTGAAGTGCGATGCATAAATAACGATTTATTTTAGTCGAGCATTATATAGGGTTAAACAAATCGGTTTTGTAGCATTTTAAATACAATATTGATGCCTAATTTAATCAGGCTGCGCTTCATCCTTGTGCGTGGTAAAATCTTTTAAAAGCATTATAAATCAGTCGAAAAGGTTGCAACGGCCTTCGTAATAACGGTTTTGGCTTAGCTATTGCAAATTTGCTATCAATTAAAATTTGAACTATGAAAAGATTATTTATACTGGCGGCTGCCGCAATTATCAGCGGAACTGCATTTTCACAAACTACTTCGACGACAATGACAGGATCGCAAGCACGTATAGGAGTTAAAGCCGGCGTGAACCTTGCTACTTATTCTGGCAAAAATAATTATGATGTAGACTGGAAAAATAATACCGGCTTCAATCTGACCGTTTTTGGCGATTTCGGTGTAGGCAACAACTTCTTTATACAGCCTGGAATCTCACTGCAAAATAAAGGTGGAAAGCTTGAAGGCGGAGGCGCCGAATTCAAACAAACTGCGATGGCTATTGGCGTACCGTTGAACGCTGTACTTCGGATACCAACAGGCGAAGCCGGTGCATTTCAAATTAACGCCGGTCCTTACATCGACTTTAATATCGCCGGAAAAAACAAAGGAACTTATACCGGCGGCGGGATTACATCTGATGGTGAAAGTGACCTTAATTTTGGAAGCAACATCGATGACGATCTTAAAACAATTGATTTTGGTGTAAACGCTGGCTTAGCGTACCGATTTAGCAATGGCTTTCTCATCGGCGGCCAGTATGGTTGGGGTTTAACCAATTTAGTTCCTGATGATAAACGAGTTGGTGACGACAAGCTTGAAAACAGAGTTATATCGTTATCAGTAGGGTATTCATTTTAACAGCGTAATTTAAATTAAAAAGCCGGCTCAAACTTTTGAGCCGGCTTTTTCGTATTATCGTATTAAAAAATTAACCTAACACCATCAATCGAAATGAAAAAGTTGCTTAAATTAACAATTGCAACATCCCTGATTATTGTAAGTAACAGTGCAATTTCGCAAACTAAGACAACGGGCGAATCCACAGCAAGATTTGGAGTTAAAGCAGGAGTAAATCTGTCAAAATATTCCGGAAAAAATAGCTACGATTATAGCCCTTCAGCTGACTATGCTAACAACATTGGTTTCAATTTTACCGCGTACGGCGATTTTGGAATCAGTAAAAATTTCTTTATCGAGCCTGGGATATCTCTTCAGAATAAAGGATCGAAACTAAAAGCCAATGAGGATTTATTTTACGGCTTTGAATCGTTTAAATTTAAACAAACTGTTTTTACTATTGAAATACCGGTTAACGCCGTTTGGCGGATACCAACGGGCAGTGCAGGAGATTTCCAGCTAAGTGCAGGTCCATATATAGGATTTAACATAGCCGGAAGAAATAAATTGGAAGGTAATTTTGTGGCGGGTCCTACTGTAGATTACCCCGCATTAAAATTCGTAACAAATACAAAAGATATAGATTTCGGTGATTCAAACGATGATGATTTAAAAACTATTGACTTTGGTATTAACGCCGGTCTTACTTACAGACTTAATAACGGTTTCTTACTCAGCGGAAATTACGGCTGGGGCCTGACCAATCTTGTTCCTGACAATAAAAGAGACGGCGACGACAAACTTGAAAACAGAGTACTGTCGTTTTCAGTAGGATATTCATTCTAACAACGATTGGAAAATTTAAACCGGCTCAAACCTTTGGGCCGGTTTTTTTATTCTCATAAATCTGTTTAATTTGGGAGTGCTATTTTTTTTCTATGAAATACATTTTAAGTGCCTTCTTTTGTTTGCTTCTTTCAAACTGCTTCGCCCAGAGCGTATTCATAAACAATTTTATAGTTAAGGAGAACTTGCTAAAAAACAGCAAGCTAGCTATTATCGCAGCCGACGAGGAAGATAAACCAATTGAGTCTGTCAATGGCACATTTATATTTTCAGTCAATGGGTTCGAGCAGGAACTGAAGTTTCATGACGGCGTCGCTGTAGCTCCTCAACAAGTTACTAAGTCAACATTTGTATACGTAAAGCATGTTAATGACAACGGAACGCATGCGAAACTGTATTATGTCATAAAAAAAGAGGGCGATCTTAATCCGATTAAAATCAGCTGGTTTATCCTGATAGCAATTCCGGTTATCCTCATACTTATCGGGTTTATGTTCAGGCGGTTTATTACCATCGCAATAGTTCTCATTGTGGTTTTGGTAATATTTAACCAGAGTAAAGGCCTGCATTTTTCCACATTCCTTGAAACGGTTTATGACGGACTTAAATCTATTTTTAATTAAAAAGGCATTCCGATACCAAAATTGTACTGAACAAAATTATAGCGGTCAGGATCATTGTTTGTCTTATATCGTTCTTTAAAATCTTTCTGATCGAAGATTTTTTTGACAACCCATGGACTTTCGCCATAAACAGGGTCAATAAACTGGGGATCGTGAATTTTCAAGCCAGCGTCAAATCTAAACACGAAATACTGCAGATCGAAGCGTATACCGGCGCCAGCCCCAAGTGCCATTTGTTTTAAAAAAGAGTTGAACTGGAAATTATACTCCGTATCAAGTCCATTGTCCCGCACGGTCCAGATATTTCCATAATCACTAAATAAAGCTCCTTTTAGCTTGGCTCCAAAAAGATTATTCATCAACTTAAACCGATACTCAATATTCCCTTCAATTTTGACCTGCCCAGACTGGTCAAGTCCTTGCAGCGACTGCCGGAAAAGTGAACTTTCCAACGAGGCTCTGTTATAGTTCCCCGGTCCCAGGGTTCTTGCCTGCCAGGCTCTCACACCGGTTTGGCCGCCTGCATAAAAGTTCTTTTCGAAAGGAAGATCAGAATTATGAGAATACGGATAAATGACAGCAGGATTTAGTCTTAAAACTAACTGGCGCTCGCCTCCCAAGTGTTTATAATATCGTAAGTCAACATCAGCCTTAGCATATTGTAGATATTCAACTCCAAAAATTGACCTGTTACCATCAGCGTCTTTTTGATGAGTAAGTGTATTAATCAAAGCTGGTACTAAGCCGCTTAGTTCTCCATATCCTTTAAAATAAAAGAAGTTGTCATACGTTGTAAGCCTGGCGGTATTATATGTGAAGGTATATTGAGAGTTCGTGTTAAAATACTTGGCATTGTTAGTTACAACAAAAGCAGACAAACCATTTCTTACCAGGGAATCCGCTAATGTTGAATCGACCACGCCATTCCGATATTCTACGGCGAGAGGTGTAAGGCTATGCAGCCGGTTTTTGGATTCCGACCAATCGTAAGCTATGGCTGCTATATAAATGCGGTTTCTAAATGCCGCCTTCTGATCAAATATTTGCGTGCTGGCTGATACTGTTGTATGAGGAATGGCACTTTTATTATCCTCAGTATTCTTTCTGAAGGGAACAAGAAGGCGCGGAAATATAAGATTTGCACCCAATTCGATGTCTCTGTTGTAAATGCTGCCAAAAATCCCCGACGAATTATGATCGAATAACACGCCGTATTTTAACTTAATTTCGAGCAGTTCCCCACCCCGGAAAATATTTCGGTTAGTATAATTATCTCCGATGTTAAAGCCGCTTCTGCCGGAGTTAAAAGTAAACTCGGCTGTTATGCTATTGCCCATTCTTTTTAAAGGCAAAGCGGAAATAGCCGGAGTCAGCTCCGACTTTATGGTATCCTTTTTATAGCTAACCTTTATATTCTTAAACAGATTAAGATCGTATAGCCGGTCGTATGTTCGGTTTTCAGTGCTTTGTTTAAAAATCTCTTTTCTATCGAACTGAATGTAAGGAAACAGCAATTTAGAGCTGAAACGATGCGAGTGATCCGTAAAGTGATATTGTGAATCAGCCAGCGTCACATCGGGGCTCTTGGCGGTTGTTCCGTCAGAGTTAAGAATGCTCATATAGGTATCACCGATAGTGTAAACCTGGTGATGATCTTTATCTAAAGGATTATCCAGGAACATTTTCAAGTCTGCCTGGCTGGAATTTAAATTACTGTCGACTGCGAAGCGTACATATTGCCTGAGATAATCGAAATAGCCGTTTTCTTTCAATAATGAATAAATGCGTTCACGGTCGGCGGCTAACGAATCGGCATCATAACGTTTGCCTTTTTTAATGTAGGTAAATTCTGAATGATGATTTTCGTAAAGCTTTTTTACTGCCGAGTCTGGGATCTCATATTCAAAATTGCGGAGTCTGAAGATCGGGCCGCGTTCTGCCGTAAAGGTCAGGTAGGCCTTCTTGTTTTTCGTAGCAATACTGTCGCGTACTTTAGCTTTGAAAAAACCTTTTGTTTGCAGGTATTTTTCAATTTGAGTACGAGATATTTCGACAAGGGAGCTGTCAAGAATATGTGGCGCTTCGCCAATCTTGCGGATCTTATCGGTACGGTACTTGCCGTTTTTTGTATTCATCAGGTTATACAACCATAAAGAAAACCAGGAATTTGGCGTAATATCTTTTTGGACATAACCATAAACCGTTTCCTGATACTGCTTGTCAATACCAACCAGGTCCACTTTTTTAACAAGATATTGATCTTTTTCCAGGTACCTGGTCGTCGAACATCCGGAAAGTATCACAAGTAAAAACAGTATACTTGCAGCGGCAGAATGTTTTTGTATTAAATATGCTTTCAAAGTCCCGGATAAGTTTTATTAAATCATTACATCAAAAAAAATTCAGAAATGAACATGGCCTCTTTATTGTTGAAGGCATCAAATCCGTAACGGAATTTATCCGGTCTGATTATGAGGTTCAGTTTATATTTCATACTCCGCATACATCGCCAAATTTGCTTAATTTATCACGAAATATAAAGGCTGAGGAAGTAAGTTTATCCGAGCTCGAGAAAATAAGCACCTTAACGTCTCCGAAGGATGCGCTGGCACTGGTTAAAATCCCCGATGATGGTGAAAGGCAATTGTCGGAGCAAGATTCTGTTAGCCTGATACTCGACGGCATTCAGGATCCGGGAAATATGGGCACAATTATCCGAACCGCCGAATGGTTTGGCTTTAAACAACTGATCTGTTCTCTTGATACCGTCGAAGTATATAATCCCAAAGTTGTACAGGCGACTATGGGCTCATTATCAAGGATCAAAATTTTATATACAGACCTGGAGTCGTTTCTCTCAAAAAACCAGGCGCCTGTTTATGGAACTTTATTGAATGGAAGATCGATTTACAAAACAGATTTCCTGGCTAAAGGATTGCTTATTTTAGGAAATGAAGGCAACGGCATACGGCCTGAAATCCAAAAATATATCACTCATCCGGTAACGATTCCCCGCTTTGGCGAGGCGGAATCATTGAACGTTGCCATTGCCGCTGCCATTTGCTGTTCTGAAATACGGCGCAGAGAATAACGCTCATTCATTTTCTAAAAAATATTGACCAGCAAATAATATTTACTATTTTTGCAGTCCTTAAATAAAAAGGGTCGAGTGGCCGAGTGGCTAGGCAGAGGTCTGCAAAACCTTCTACAGCGGTTCGAATCCGCTCTCGACCTCAGAGTTTTAACTATTAAAAAGAAAAAAATGGGAGTTACACGTTTAAAAAGAAAAGATAGGAGAAACAAAACGGTTTCCCGTCTTGAAGTTCAGTTTTTAAAACTGGGCCGCAACCTTGAAACAGGAAGCCGCTCAGCAGAATCAGAAAAAAGCCAAATTGCTAAAAATAATGCAGTTTTAGCTCAAATATCTGGCAAATAACAAGAAGTAAAAAACTTTTCGATATAAAGATCCCGGTCAACATTTGGCTGGGATTTTTTCATTTTAACGCAGGCAGCGTTTTGAGAGCTGTCTGCGTTACCCTGCAGCGAGTATCGCCTGATTAATACGTTTGACCAGGCCCGGACCTTCGTATATGAATCCAGTATAGATCTGAACCAATGAGGCCCCGGCTTCCAGCTTTTCAATTGCATCTTCCGGCGAATGAATGCCCCCTACACCAATTATCGGAAAAGCCTTATTTGATCTTTCCGAAAGATACCTGATCATTTCAGTCGAGCGTTTTGTTAATGGTTTGCCACTCAGTCCGCCGGTTTCCTTTTTCAAGTATTCAGGTGATGCCAGGTTCTCCCGGCTGATTGTGGTATTTGTCGCGATGACACCGGCAATTTTGGTTTCCTGAACAATTTCAACAATATCGTCAAGTTGTGCGTCCGTTAGATCGGGTGCAATTTTCAGCAAAATTGGCTTACTGGCAGTTCTTTCTTCATTTCGTTCCTGTAATGTTTTCAACAGGTTTTTAAGCGGCTCCTTCTCCTGCAGTTCTCTTAAACCCGGCGTATTCGGGGAACTAACGTTAACCACAAAATAATCGACCACATCAAACAAAGCGTCGAAACATTTAATGTAATCGCTTGTCGCATTTTCATTAGGAGTAAGTTTATTCTTACCAATATTTCCGCCAATGATCAATCCATCACGTTTTAGTAGCTTTAAACGCAGCGCTGCTACCTCAACACCCTGATTATTGAAACCCATGCGATTTATCAGTGCGGAATCGTCAGGTAATCGAAACATTCTCGGCTTTTCATTTCCCGGTTGCGGCAGCGGCGTAACCGTTCCGATCTCGATAAAGCCGAAGCCGAAATTCGACAGCTCCCTGATCCACTCGCCGTTTTTATCGAAGCCGGCGGCAAGCCCAACGGGATTTTTAAACTTTAAGCCAAAAACCGTTCTTTCCAGGCGTGTATCATTTACTGCAAAGTTCGTTTTCAATAATTTCGCTATTCCCGGCACAAGTTCGCCACGTTTCAAAACGGATGTAACGAAATGATGGATTTCCTCGGGAGCGAAACGAAAAAGAATGGATTTAACTAACCGGTACATGCTGCAAAGGTAG
This sequence comes from Hufsiella arboris, assembly GCF_009834875.1. Classification (GTDB taxonomy): domain Bacteria; phylum Bacteroidota; class Bacteroidia; order Sphingobacteriales; family Sphingobacteriaceae; genus Hufsiella_A; species Hufsiella_A arboris. The sequence continues at coordinate 302,195 of NZ_WVHT01000004.1, forward strand.
CGCAAACTCAAAACATTACAACCGGCAACCTGTTTCAAGCTTATCAAATCAAAATATGGTTGTTGAAACAAACATTAAAGCCGGTGTTATTCTATCGAAACTTTGGGGCTGGCTGCTTTTTTACCTGATCTTTTCCTTAATTGTAAGTGTCGCCTACATCGAGTTTCATGTCGAGCTGATCATCCCAAACACAGAAATAGCTATCCTTGGTACGGCACTTTCAATCCTGATGGGTTTCCGTGTAAATGCGGCGTACGACCGCTGGTGGGAAGCCCGGAAAATCTGGGGGTCGGTCGTTAATCAATCCCGGACGTTGACACGTGAAGTCATCGTATTTTTGAAACATACACCCGACGTAGAAAAATTGCGTGACGACATCGTTTATAATCAAATTGCTTTTGTATATGCGATGAATTATAAACTTCGCGACAAAAGCACGGAAACGGTTGTGAAGAAATTCTTAAAAGAACCTGATGCAACCACCGTTCTGGTTGCCAAGAACGTACCGAACGCAATTCTGCTTAACAACCTTTCAAAGATCAATGATGTGCGCCGGCAAGCTGATTTTTCCGATTACCTATTCATTAATATTGAGGAAACTTTTACGACGCTCACCAACAATCTTGGCGAGGCGGAACGTATCAAAAACACACCTTTTCCGGTTCCCTACAGTTATTTTTCATTTTTGCTGGTTCACATTTTCGGCTGCCTGATTCCTTTTGGATTGGTCGACGAGCTCGGATACATCACGATTGCAATGACCATACTGGTCGCGTTTATATTTTTAGTCATCGAACGTATTGCTTTCGAAATTCAGAATCCTTTTGAGAACGGGCATAACGACATCGCGCTTGATGCGATTTGCGTGACTATCGAAACAGACCTGAAAAATATGATCGGCGATGAGAATATTCCGGGCGCGGTTTACCCGGTTAACGGGATTTTGATGTAGGGGGGAATTGATAATGAAAGCACTTAACAAATATCAAAGCTGAAAGCCTCAGTTGTGTTTTCACAAGACGGAATGTAGGTAAAAAAATATTTAAATTGAGAAAACATACCAGTTTTTTCTTTGAAAAGCAAAGACTGTATTTCATATAAAAGTCAGTCCCGTGCTTTGCTCATACTGCACAAGGCTTTAACCACAAGGCCGGTATCCGCGACGCCCGGGTTTAAAAATGAACTGTTGTGTAATGAACTTCATTAGATTTTGCAGAAACCAACCGCAAAATAGAAGCAATGGCCTTCCCGATTTAAACCTGGCGGAAGCGGCAGCTCCCGATCCTAAATCGGGACTACAGCGGATGACAGGACTATCGTAACCAATAAAAAACAAGGCTTCGCTTTCCAAAATAATTACCATTCTGTTTGATCAGCGTAATAACTTGTCAAATCCCTGGCAATAAGTTAATACGTGCTTCAGATCAAGCCGGCAAAATCTTACCTTTGCGCCCGTGATTGCAATAAATAACTTAATATTCGAGATCGGTGCGAGAGCTTTGTATGATGAGGCGAACTGGCATATAAAACCGGGAGAGAAAATCGGCCTGATTGGCGCCAACGGAACTGGAAAAACAACGCTGCTGAAAATAATTGTAGGCGACTACAAACCGACCAGCGGTACGGTTTCCATGTCAAAAGACATTAAGATCGGTTACCTGAACCAGGATCTTCTTTCGTATCAATCCGACAAAAGCATTTTGCATGTAGCCATGGAGGCTTTTGCCCGCCAGAATCAGCTGCATACGGAGATTGAAAATATCCTAAAAAAACTGGAAACGGATTATTCAGACGACCTGATCGACAAATTGAGTGACAAACAACATGAGTTTGAAGCGCTCGACGGCTATAGCATTGAATATCGGGCACATGAAATTCTCGCTGGTCTAGGTTTTAGCGATGATGAACAAGGCCGCCAGCTTTCGACATTCTCCGGAGGCTGGAGGATGCGTGTGATGCTGGCGAAAATTCTGTTACAGGCACCCGATATTTTGTTGCTGGATGAGCCGACCAATCACCTTGACTTACCTTCGATCAAGTGGCTTGAGAATTATCTCCAGGCTTTCGAAGGCGCTATCGTTATCGTGTCTCACGACCGTTATTTCCTGGATCGTGTAGTAAATAAAATCGTTGAATCCCGTAAAGGAAAACTGATTCCGTACGCGGGAAATTATAGTTTCTATCTTGAGGAAAAAGCTTTGCGTGAAGAAATTCAAAGCGGCCAGTTTAAAAATCAGCAGGCTAAAATTCGCCAGGAAGAGCGCCTGATCGAGCGTTTCCGCGCGAAAGCCAGCAAAGCGAAAATGGCACAGTCACGTATCAAAGCGCTGGAAAAAATGGAGCGTGTGGATGATGTCGATGATGATAATCCATCGGTAAACTTCAGCTTCAAATTCAGTCGTCCAAGCGGACGCCATGTGGTTCGCATGGAAAATATCAGCAAATCATATCCAAACCTTCAGATCTTGAGTCACACGGAAGGCGTGATCGAAAAAGGTGATAAAATCGCGCTGATCGGTGCCAATGGCCGCGGTAAATCGACCTTGCTTCGAATAATTGCTGGCACAGACAAAGAATTCGAAGGTACCAGCGAAACGGGCCACAATGTAACTACTACATTTTTTGCCCAGCACCAGCTTGAGTCGCTGCACCTGGAACACGAAATTTTGCAGGAATTGCAATCTTTTGCTCCTAAACATACAGAAACTGAATTACGGTCGATTTTAGGTTGTTTCCTGTTCACCGGCGACGATGTGTTCAAAAAAATCCGCGTACTGTCCGGAGGTGAGAAATCGCGTGTGGCACTTGCCAAAGCGTTAACCGCTGATGCTAACTTCCTGATCCTGGATGAGCCGACGAATCACCTTGACATCCAGTCGGTGAATATTTTGATACAAGCGCTTCAACAGTACGAAGGAACGGTAATCGCAGTGTCCCACGACCGTTATTTCCTTGATAACATTGCCAACAAGATCTGGTATATCGAAGATCAAAAGATCAAGGAATATCCGGGTACTTACGCCGAATATGAAGAATGGCAAAGCAAACGCCCTGCAGTAAAAAATACTCCTGCACCAGCTGTTCAGGAAAAGAAAAAAGAGGAAAAGCCGAAACAGGAAACTGCCGATGAGAAAACAAAGCATCTTAAAAAGCTCAACCAGTCGTTAAAAGAACTCGAGGAAGAAATAAGCAAGCTCGAGGCATCCCTTAAAAAGGCGGAGGAAGTTTTAGCCGATGACTCGATCTACGGCAACAAGCAAAAACTGGAAGAAGCAAATCTGAATTATAATTCCATTAAATCAAACCTGAAAGAGGCCCAGTCTGAATGGGAAACTTTGGCGGAGCAGATTATGGAGATGGAGGGTTAAAAAAACCTAGTTAGGTTTCCCGAAAACGAAGCTTCGTATTGCTCAAAACGTAGCTTCGTTTTTCGACTCTTCTTTTTTTTTGCACCTGTTGTACCTTCTAATCTGATCTGTTGTCCTTATCAAATTCGACTATTCAACCGATGCTTTGCTTTCCGCTATAGCGATGTCTGTATCCGCGGTTCCGTAATACAGCAGCCAGCGGTTTTGAAAATAAACCAGTCCCTCGACAAAACAAACAGCATCCACATCGCCTGTCAACTCGTATGGCATGTCAGGTTTCATGAACCAGGTATCCATGCGATCGATAACTTTTGTGGGATCGTTAATATCGATTAAGACCTGAGAGGGCGTATATGTTCCTTCATTTAGTGTTTTGTCGCCAAAAGCAGGGTCGTTGCGACTGTTATAGATCAGCAAAATTCCATGTTTGGTGATCATTGCCGGCGGCCCCGACTCAACAAGATCGCTGTCGAACATCCCATCCCGCGGTGAGAGAACAATTTTGAGTTCGGGCATTTGAACGGCATTTCTTCGAAGGTTAACCGGTGGCATCTCTCCTTCTGCATTTAAAACCGGCTCCCAATTAATTAAATTATCAGAGGTAGCTATCCAAATCTGCGAGTCGCCAAAATACATCCAATACTTGCCGTTGATTTTTGCAGCAATGATCTTCCCGTTCTCATACCGGGAAACAATAGATCCTGACTTTGTCCACTTATCAATGTACTTTCCGCCAAATGCATTTTTGAATACGCTGCCATGCTTTTGCCAAATAACAAGATCGTCGGAGGTCGCAATAAAAAGACGTGCATTGTAACCATCGGCCGCGGTGTAAGTCATGTAATACTTTCCGTTTTCGTCTTCTACAACCCTGGGATCTTCGCAGCCGCCACCGCTCTCGTAATTATAAAATTCGTCGCTGTCGGGGTAAAGTACAGGTGCCGTATGATGCTTAAAATTGATTCCGTCAATACTTTCAGCAATGCCGATACGTGAAACAGGTATAATACTGGAAGCTTTCTGCCGCGCCCGATATAACAGGTAAACTTTATCATCTTTTACAATGGCCGCAGGATTCAGGATATCCGCATTTTCCCACCCTATCCGCTTGTTCTCAACGGGTTCGATAAAAAAATCTGCAAACGGTTTCATGATAGGATTTACCGCATCATCTTTAAAGAAAGGCAAAAGCGCCCATTCCGGGCCTTTATTCTTTTCTTCTTTCACATTTCCAATCTGATCAGGCACCTTGTCCGACATTTAGTGATAAACCGCCGTCTATAAAATATGTGGATCCATTCACATAATCTGAATCACCGGATGCCAGGAATAGAGCTACTTTCGCTACTTCTTCCGGCTGGCCCGGCCTCTTAGCCGGAATATGTGAGCTGGCTTCGTCCCGAACTTCTTTATTTTCCATTGCTTCCTTATTCATTGGTGTCAGGATCATCCCAGGCGCAATGTTGTTAACGTTAATGCCGAAAGAGGCGACTTCCAAAGCGATTGTCCTGGTGAGATTTTTAACAGCACCTTTTGAAGCGTTATAATCTGACCCGCCCGGCGCAACTATGTCTTCGTGAACCGAACTGATATTGACGATCTTTCCTTTTTTTGAATTCTTCTTTAGATAGCCAACAAATTCGCGGCAGCTGAAGAAAACGCTATATAAATTAGTTTTCAACGTTTTATCGAATAGTTCAGTCGTCATATCTTCAATCATAATATGAGAGGTATTGACCGCTGCATTATTGACAACTATATCAAGCTCACCAAACTTATCGAACACATTTTTATAAAGCTGTTTGATGTTCTGTTCATCGCCAACGTCGACCTGCTGAATCAGCGTTTTTACCCCGAGCCCTTCAATTTCTGTCGCGGCCTTTTTTGCGCCTTCTTCATCTGAATGGTAGCAAATGACAACATTGGCACCTTCAGTAGCGAACTCGACAGCAATCGCTTTACCGATCCCGGAATCAGAACCGGTGATCAACGCTATTTTCCCTTCCAGTTTTTTCATAAGTATGATACATGAGTCATTCGTAAAAGTTTGAGTAAACAACGTTGTGAAGTTCAATATCCTAGGTGAATGAATTATGAAGAAACCCAGGCAATATTTTATTAAACTTTAGTGTTAAATTCATCGCGATGAAGATGCCTGTACTATTAATCCTGTTAAGCTTGTTATTATTTCAAATCCCTGGCTATGCACAAAAGAGAAACAGGGCCGCAGATCAGCAGGCTCCCTCCCAGGTGTTGCGTTACCAGGATTACATTTACATTCCTCAAATAAAATCTGTGGAATTATATAACCGAAGCCGGGAACAGTCTTTACCAATTCTGAACCTCGGAACGTCAGATGAACTGCTATTGGCTTTCGATGATTTGCGGGGCGGAACAAAATATTACTCTTATACGATCGAGCATTGCGATGGCGACTGGAACAGCAGCCGTTTATCCCCAATGGATTACATGGAAAGCTTTACAGAGGACCGCATCTTCGACTACAAATACTCTTACAATACGCTGCAGCGATATACGCATTACGAGCTGATCTTTCCCAACCTGACCGTTAAGCCAAAAATTTCCGGCAACTACCTGCTGAAGGTTTATGAAGATGGTAACCAGTCGAAGCTCGTCATAACTCGCCGGTTTTACATAGTTACTCCCCTAACATCTGTTTTTACGGAACTTACCCGTTCAAATGATATTCCGTTGCGGAACAAAATGCAGAAATTGAACCTAACCGTAAACATGGGTAATCTAAACTTGCAAAACCCTTACCAGGATATCCGGGTGCTGGTTAGCCAAAATGGACGCCCGGATATAACGCAATGGGCGGGACGGCCAACGTATGTCAGGCAAAACCAACTGATCTATTCAGATATGCATAACCTGGATTTCCAGGGCGGGAGCGAATTCAGGGAAGTCGACCTTCGCAGCCTTCGCGTACAGTCGCAAAACATTGCAAGAATTTATAAAGATTCTGTAAATATTGTTCTCCTGGTTTCAGATGCCGACATGGGCGACGTTGCTTATACCACAAGTTTTGATGAAAACGGTAATTTCTTTATCAGGAACCTCGATCAGAACGACAACAAAACTGCGGGAGATTACTCCAAAGTAAGCTTTTCGTTAGTTGCCTCACCGCCAGATGATGGTGGCAGCGCTTACCTGGTTGGTAAGTTTAATAGTTATCAGCTGAGTGACGAAAACAAAATGACCTATGATCCAGCCCGCAAACGCTTTTATGGTTCACAAATATTGAAACAAGGACTTTATGATTATCATTACATCTGGAAGGATCAGTCAGGAAGCGTTAATAATCAAGTGTTTGACGGATCTCATTTTGAAACAGAGAACAATTACCAGGTTTTTGTTTACTATCGCCGTCCGGGTGCACGCTGGGAGGAACTGATCGGTTTTTCGCAATTTAATACGCTCGGAAAAAGATAAACCATCCCGCAAATAACTTTGCAATAGTATCTTTGCAAACTGATGGAAGAACAAAAAATCAAAACCCCTTCTGACTCTCTTGTCGTAATGAATGAGCTGGTATTACCTAACGATACCAATATGCTGCATAATTTAATGGGCGGCCGCATGCTTCACTGGATGGACATTGCCGCGGCCATCTGTGCGCAAAAGCACTGCAACAGCATTGCGGTAACCGCTTCGGTGGATAATGTTTCATTTAAACATGCAATAAAGCTGGGTGACGTAATTACTATTAATGCAAAAGTCACGAGGGCATTCAACACGTCGGTTGAAGTAAAGCTCGAAGTCTGGGCACAAAATATACCATCAGGTACCAGAGTAAAATCCAACGAGGCTTACTATACTTTTGTAGCAGTAGATAACACAGGAAAGGTAAAACCCGTACAACCCATTCAGCCTGAAACAGAAGAAGAGATTAAGCTTTATGACGGAGCCTTAAGACGCAGGCAGCTTCGCCTTATTTTAAGCGGCAAAATGTCTCCTGATGAAGCAACCGAACTTAAAGCGTTGTTTCTACCAGAAAAAGCGGATTAATTTTCGTTATAAGTATATTTATCAAGGTCGCCGTGAAGCTTTTCAAACGAATGGTTCACATCCTTATACCGTTTAACAGAACCGAATAAATTGATAAAAGCTCCCATCGCGGCTCCATAAACTATACCGCCTACGATAAATACAGGTGCTGTAACTTTATCTATCTTGTCTTTGTTAACTCCTACAGCAAATGCAGTTGCTCCGCCGGCCATGCCAACTCCGGCACCCACCAGCATTGCTGTCTGTAAGCCACCTGAATGCCTTATTCGTATAGTGGATATTGAATCTGCGTCGATATGTTTTCGCTGTTTCCTGATCAGGAGATCAATGCCATGCTCATCTGTTTTATTCAACACGCCTTTATACCGCAATCCTGCGGTAGTTTTTACAATGGCATCGTATTTTTTGGGTTTATTGCCGGCGTAACTAAAATTTGTTTGCTGCAAAAAAAAGCACGCAAGCAGCACAACTGCAGTAATTTTTTTCTTCATAGTTTGTGACAGGTTTAAGGTTTTATCCTGCGAGTTCAATGATACGATCGAACTCATTCGCTTTTAATGGCATAACAGATAATCTGCCTTGCCTTACCAGCGAAATATCTTTTAGCCGTTCATCAGCTTTAATTTCTTCAAGGGTTACCGGACGCTTCAATGATTCAACCGGCGACAGATCGACAACTACCCAATTTTTGTCATCTGTTGTAGGATCCTGGTAAGACTCTTTAACGACCTTTGCAATCCCGACAACTGCCTTACCTTCGTTACTATGATAAAATAATACGAGGTCGCCCTCTTTCATATCCCTGAGATTATTGCGAGCCTGGTAGTTTCTCACGCCATCCCAGAACGTTCTGCCTTCTTTATTAAATTTTTCCCAGCTGTATTTAAATGGTTCCGACTTAACGAGCCAATAATTCATATATGATAAGATCTATTTTCCAAAGCTAATAAAATGCAGGATATGCCAAAACTGCTAAATGAAAGTGTTTATCAGGATGCGCAGTTGATACACACCTTCAATGCAAAATTTTAAACACAAGCTCCTTTAAAATTTCGCCGTCGCTGGTATTGCCTGTAGAGTTAACACCTTTTGATCTCAGATCATACTCTCTTAATTCGCTTATTATCCCGAACGTTTTGCTGAGGTTGTAACTACGGGCGGCTAGTTCGTAATCCTTAACAAAAAATGGATTTACACCGAGCTCTTTTGCTATCGATTGTGAAGATTTATCCGGCACATAATGATACTTCAATATCTTCGTAAAATAAGTATTAAGATTGCCAAGAACCATTTGAATTGGGTTTGACTTAGGATTCGAGGAAAAATAATCCACTATCTGATTAGCCTTTAAAACGTCGCGCCGCGCCAGGGCAGTTTGCAGCTCGAAAACGTTGTATTCCTTACTTATACCGATATTATTCTGAACGTGCTCTATATTAATCTCAACAGATTTGTCAACGTTCAGCATCAGCTTTTCCAGCTCGTTGGAAATTTTAGAAAGATCGTTGCCGAGATAGTCCGCTATTAAGGCAGAGGCTTTTGCATGTATACGGTATGATTTTTCTTTTACAAATTCTTCAATCCAGCCGGCAAGTTTATTATCGTAAATAGTAGCCGACTCAAATACAAGTCCCTTTTTTTCTACTGCCTTATACGTCTTTTTCCTTTTATCGAATTTGCCATATTTATAACAAATTACCAGGATGGTCGACTGGAGCGGATTTTCGAGATATGCCAATAAAGGATCAGTCGATTTTTTATCATCGCTTTCTTTTCCCCATTTCATTTCCTGAGCCTCTTTCACCATTACTACCTGGTAGTCGCTCATCATGGGATAACGTTTTGCCGCGTTTAAAACAGCGAAAACATCGATTTCCTTTCCGTATAGCACCGTTTGATTAAAACCTTTTTCTGCGTCGCTCAAGGCATGCTGCTCGATGTAATTTGCTATTAAATCAATGTAATACGGCTCTTCGCCATGCAGCAGGTAAACAGGTTTGAATTTGCGGCTTTTTAGATCGGAAATGATTTGCTGATAACTCATGAAATACAAAGTTAAAGCAATTTTATACATTATATTCGAACCTTTAAAATAGCAGTCCGTTAATCGTAATCCGAATTATCAATATACTGATGTTCCAGCCAATTCCACTCAATTTACCAGAATACCCTTTCAGAATAAGACACGATAGTGATGTGACTTATATATTCGATGAGGTACGAAAAAAATATCTGGTGCTGACTCCCGAGGAATGGGTTAGACAGCATTTCGTTAAGTTTCTTATTAACGAGCGCAATTATCCGAGAACACTGATAAAACTGGAAGGCGGACTAACCCTCAATACGTTAAAGAAAAGAAGTGATATAACCGTTTTTAACACACTCGGTAAAATCATTTTGCTTATCGAATGTAAAGCGCCTTCCGTTAAAATAAGTCAGAAAACACTGGACCAGGTTGCCCGATACAACATGATTCATCAAACCGAAACGGTTGGCGTAACAAATGGTCTAACGCATTGTTTTTTTAAAATAAATTTTTTTAATAAAAGTTATGAAGTTATAAATCAATTACCGTATTTTAGTTAGGTACAATTAGTTATGTACAATAAACCTTATCAATTTAGTTTTTATGGACAAAAACCTTTATGTTAAAAATCTAAATTTATCTACCACCAAGCCAACCGAAATCCTTATCCCTTCACTTCTGTTATCCGCGATGGTCGCCGGAACAATCACAGTTGCGATTAATGCCATTCCCAATTACTTCATTTATGTAAACCTCGGTTTGGGTTTGCTGGCTATTGCGATGCTTAAGGGATCAAAAAAGATCGTTATGGGCAAAAAAATCGCTTTCCTGGTTATTAACAATGACAGCATTCAGTATTATTGTGAGGAAAGCGGCGAAAATGTGGTGATCGAAGCAGAAGACATCATTGGCATTTCGACAAGATTTTGCGCGTTAAATATCCATACACGCGACAATCAGGTTCATTGCATCAAAATGGATTCTGTAACCAGTGAAAAAGAAAGATGGGAAATTAAAGAACTAACACGTCAGCTGGCACGTAACAAGCGCCTGCAAATTGCCGGTTAGTTTACAGATTTTCCTACAGAAATTTCCGTTAGCGTAATATCCATGCGGTCCATCAATCTATGAGCCGTTGAAATTGTTTTCTCCTTATTAAAAGCTGCCAATTCTTTAACATCGATATTTCTTTTTGCGGTTAGATCGATAACGCCGCCGATACAGTTGTCAGATTGTTCTATACTCCCGTGATTGAAACTCGTGATTTCGCCCGGGTTATTTTCATCATTGAAATTTTTAAATGTAACCGACAGATCGCCGTTGGCTTTTTGCATGTCGTCTCTGTTTGCCCCCAACCGTAGCCCGGTCCTGGTTTGATAGGATGAAAAATCGCTGTTAATTTTAAGATAGCTGATATTTTTGAATGGCTCTTGCTTCTCCTTCCATACAATCGTCATCTCAGTCGCCTGCCCTTCCCAAATAACTGAATAATTGCCCGAAACATTGTTTTCATGTACAGTCAGAGCATTCGCCCCATAACGATTTACAAGGTCCTGGTAAGTATCATATAGTTTGACCTCGCCTATGCCATCACATGAGATCAGGTATTTTGAATTTACTCTTACAGATTGTTGATTTTGAGTGCTGTCACCAGAAACTGGCGGCGTTTTGAAAGAAATACGTATGCAGGAAGAAAAAGCGATTGCCATAAAAGCAATCGCTAAGGCTTTATAATTCATTGTTACCGACTTAATACCGAAAGATTTTCTCGCAAAATAGCAATTTTAGCTTCCGCGTCGGCTTTTTTCCTTTTTTCGTTTTCTACTATATCAGGCTTGGCATTCTGAACAAAACGCTCATTTGAAAGCTTCGCATCAACAGATTTCAAGAATCCGGCAAGGTACTCAAGCTCCTTTCCTATTCGCTCTTTCTCAGCTTCGGGATCAACAGAATCCTCCAGCTTAACGAAGAATTCGTCGATACCAGCCATGAACGTTCCCGCCCCGGCGATTTTATCGCTCACAAGCACAAACTCGTTGAGGTTGGCCATTTTTGTAATTAAATCGGTATAGGTTTCATAGGCTACCGCTGACGAAGCCTTAACCGCTAACGGCAAGGGTTCTTTTGGCGACAATTGCTTTGTGTTCCGGATGTTACGCACCTCGGAGATTATTTGCTTAATAGTCTGAATATCTTTCAGAAGCTCGGTATTAGAATCACCTGAATTAGGGTAGCGGGCAACAATTATGCAGTCCATTTCCGAGCGGCTTTCAAAAAGTTCGTCGTGCCATAGTTCCTCTGTTAAGAAAGGCATAAACGGATGAAGCAACTTCAATATCCTTTCCAGGAATACCTTTGTCTGGCTCAAGGTTTGTTTATCAATTGGTTGCTGATAAGGTGGCTTCACCATTTCAAGGAACCAGGAACAAAAATCGTCCCATACCAGCTTATAAACAGCCATCAAAGCTTCTGACAAACGGTATTGCGAAAAGTGGTTTTCAATTTCGGCTAAAGCCTCATTGAACCTGCTTTCGAACCAGTTGACCGCAATCGCGTTAACCGGACTTTGTACTTCTTCTGAAACTTCCCATCCTTTTACCAGGCGAAAAGCATTCCATATTTTATTGGCAAAGTTTCTGCCCTGCTCGCAGTAACTTTCATCAAACATTAAGTCATTTCCTGCCGGCGAACAAAGCAGCATGCCTACACGAACGCCGTCAGCACCGTATTTTTCGATCAAACCAAGTGGATCAGGAGAATTCCCTAACGATTTAGACATTTTACGGCCGAGCTTATCCCGAACTATACCGGTGAGATACACATTTTTGAAGGGCGCCTCGCCGCGGAACTCATGTCCGGCCATAATCATTCTTGCCACCCAGAAAAACAAAATCTCAGGAGCGGTAACCAGGTCGTTTGTAGGATAATAATAATTCAGGTCTTCATTCCCTTCTTTGGACGGATCAGCAAAAACAGTCGGATCAAAAACTGAAATCGGCCATAACCATGATGAAAACCAGGTATCCACCACATCTTCATCCTGAACCAGGTGTTCTTTTACAATGGACGCATCCAACTCTTTAGCGAGCGCAAATGCTTCATCATGTGTTTTTGCTACAACGTACTTGCCATTCGGTAAATACCATGCAGGAATTTGTTGGCCCCACCAAAGCTGCCGGCTGATATTCCAGTCCTTTACATTCTCCATCCAATGGCGATAGGTGTTGATGAACTTATCTGGAATCAGTTTCACTTCGCCATCTAAAACATATTTTAAAGCCGGTTCTGCCATTTCTTTCATTTTGCAAAACCATTGCATAGAAAGCTTAGGTTCGATTACCGCATCGGTACGTTCTGAAAAGCCAACCTGTGATTTATATTCTTCGACCTTCTGAAGCTGCTCTGCTTCTTCCAGCATAACCGCAACTTTCTTTCTCGCAGCAAAACGATCTTCGCCTATTAATATCTGTGCTTCTGCATTCAGAGTTCCGTCATCGTTTAAAATATCGATAACCGGTAACTGATGCTTCTGTCCGAGCTCATAGTCGTTAAGATCGTGTGCAGGTGTAACTTTTAAACAGCCTGTACCGAACTCCATATCCACGTAATCATCCTCTATAACCGGTATTTCGCGGTTGATCAACGGCACCAAAACCTTTTTACCTTTCAGATAGCTGAAGCGTTCATCGTTCGGGTTGATGCAAATGGCCGAATCGGCCATGATCGTTTCAGGGCGGGTTGTAGCAATGGTGATAAAACCGTCTTCGCCTGAAATCTTGTAATTGATATAGTAAAGCTTCTGGTTAACTTCTTTACGAATTACCTCTTCGTCCGAAACGGCGGTTTTACCTTTCGGATCCCAGTTCACCATACGGATACCACGGTAGATAAGACCCTTTTTATGCAGATGAATAAATGTATCGGCCACAGCTTCCGAAAGTTCCTCATCCATTGTGAAACGGGTACGATCCCAATCGCAGGAAGCACCCAGCTTTTTCAGCTGTTCGAGAATGATGCCGCCATATTTATTCTTCCAGTCATAAGCATATTTAAGAAATTCTGCCCGTGTTATATCTTTCTTCTCAATTCCTTTTTCTTTGAGCAGAGCTACTACTTTAGCTTCCGTAGCAATAGATGCGTGATCGGTGCCGGGAACCCAGCAGGCATTTTTATTTTGCATACGGGCGCGGCGGATCAATACATCCTGAATGGTATTGTTAAGCATATGCCCCATGTGCAAAACACCCGTAACGTTGGGTGGAGGAATGACTATGGTATAGGGTTCACGTTCATCGGGAACGGATTTGAAGAACTTTTTCTCCATCCAATACTGGTACCATTTATTTTCAGCCTCTGCCGGGTTATATGTTTTAGAAATACTCATCGTGTTATCTGCTCAAAATTTCAGCATGCAAAAATAGCTTTTCAAACGCGAAGGGCAAAGCATTTGTACCGCCTGGGAATGGGAACCGTAACGTATCAGAAAGAGTTGTCAAAAAACATACTGGACAGTATCCCTAGATTTATTTGCTTAACGGGATGACCGGACACTTTTTTGATCGATGTAACAATATTTTTATAGTTTGAAAGTTATTATCTTACTCAGCTTGTTAATTATGAAAATCCTTGAAAATTCAAAGATTTCGAACATTTTATTCAGTTTCCCTTACTTCCGCAGGATATTGAACTGGTTTAACCGTTGATTTTACCCGGTTCCCGGCCAGAAATTCTACAAAAAAATCTACATTTAACTTTTACACTTAATCTGTAACTCAAAACTTCTTATTTGAAAATGAAAGTAAATTACGGGCACGTTATGCTGTTCGGCTCAATGGTTTTATCGCTAAATGCATTGGCACAACACGACTCTCCACCGGCAAAAAAAATCAAGTACATCGATCAGTCAAACATGGACTTAAGCGTAAATCCAGGCGACGACTTTTACGATTACGCAAGCGGAACATGGGTTAAAAACAATCCGGTGCCAGCCAAAGAAACCCGCTGGGGAAGCTTCAATGTTTTAAGGGACTTTAATATCAACGCCGTTAAGACGATTTTAACAGATGCTGCCGCCGATAAAAGAGCAAAATCTGGTTCGGTTGAAAAACGCGTAGGTGATTTTTATGAAGCAGGAATGGATAGCGCCCGTATTGAAAAACTGGGTTATACACCTATCAAACCGGACCTGGAACGGGTAAGCAAAATCTCCGACGTGAACGGCATCCTAAATGAAGTAGCATATATGCGCACAGCGGGTATTGCGTCGCCGATGTTTGGCTTTTTTATTGCCCAGGACCGTAAAAACATTACACACATGGTGCCGCAATTCGGCCAGGGCGGCACAACACTGCCAGACAGGGATTATTACCTGAAAAGCGATCCGCGTAGTTTAAAAATCCAGGAAGCTTATAAAAATTACATCGTTCAGCTTTTCACGCTAAGCGGATCATCGCCGGAGAATGCAAAGAAAAATGCAGAAACAATATTTGGAATCGAAAAGTCGCTTGCCGCAGCTCAGATGAGCCGGGTAGAAATGCGCGATCCGTATAAAACCTATAACAAATTTGGCGTTGCCGATTTCAGCAAAACTACACCGGCTGTCGACTGGAAAAGTCTGATGGCGAAAATGAAAGTTACAGGAGAAGACACCGTTTTAGTCGGAAATCCTAAATTCTTCACGGAACTAAACGGAATGTTATCAAGCGTTCCGGTAAGCGACTGGAAAACTTACCTCCAATGGAATGTGCTTAAAAATTCCGCTTCTTACCTGAGCACTCCATTTGTAAAAGCCAGTTTCGCTTACTCGCAGGTTTTGAGCGGTCAGAAAGTACAGACACCACGCTGGCAGCGTATGTCGTCATTGACAGACAATTCTATCGGCGAGCTTTTAGGCCAGCTTTATGTTCAGCGTTATTTCAAGCCGGAAGCTAAAGCCCGTATGGAGCAACTTGTTGCAAACCTTCGCAAGGCGTTTGAAATACGCATCAAAAACCTGGATTGGATGAGTGATGTGACGAAAGAAAAAGCATTGGCGAAACTTCATGCCTTTACCCCGAAGATTGCATATCCTGATAAATGGAAGAATTATGACGGCCTTGAAATTGATCGCAATGCATTTTTCCAAAACCTGCGTAATTCAAACGTTTGGGATTATAACGAAATGGTAAAACAGTTGGGCAAACCGGTAGATCGCACCAAGTGGGGAATGACTCCACCGACGGTCAACGCCTATTACAATCCAACAATGAATGAAATTGTATTCCCTGCCGGAATTCTTCAGTTTCCGTTTTTCGATCCAAACGCTGATGATGCCGTTAACTATGGTGGTATCGGCGCGGTAATCGGCCACGAAATGTCGCACGGATTTGACGACCAGGGAAGCCAATATGATAAAGACGGAAGCCTGCGTAACTGGTGGACGGATGAAGATCGGGCTAAGTTCATGGCTAAAACCAAATTGTTAGGAGAGCAATTTGATTCTTATAAAGTTCTTGACAGCATTCATGTAAACGAAAAGTTAACTATGGGTGAAAACATCGGCGACTTAGGCGGATTAAATGTCGCTTACGAAGCGTTTAAGATGACGCCTGAAGGAAAATCGAACACTAAAATTGATGGATTTACACCAGATCAGCGTTTCTTTTTAGCCTGGGCTCAGGTTTGGAGAGGAAACATTTTACCGGAAAGCGCGGCACAGCAAATCGTAACTGATCCACACTCGCCGGGCGAATACCGCACAATAGGCGCTCCAGTTAACATGGACGCCTGGTATCAAGCATTCGATGTAAAACCTGGCAATAAACTCTACAAAAAACCAGAAGACCGGATTAAAATCTGGTAGTTCTTATAAAAACGCATACTCAAGGCTTCGGAACTTTCCGGAGCCTTTTGTGTTTTAACACAAATCGTTTTTATGCCAGAAGGTCCATCTATTGTTATTCTTAAAGAAGCGGTACAAAGCTTCAAAAACAAAAAAATTATCAGCGTTTCGGGAAATACGCAAAAAATAAACATCGATCTGCTTAACGGTAAAAAAGTAACTGATTTTAAAAGCTGGGGAAAGCATTTTTTAATTTGCTTTGATGAGTTTACCGTAAGAATCCATTTCATGCTGTTTGGTTCATATCGGATTAATGAGCAAAGCAAAAACCCGCCGAGACTTCACCTGGAATTCGAGAACGGTGAACTTAACTTTTACGCATGTTCCATTCAGCTTATCGAAGGTCCGCTTGACAATATCTACGATTGGAGCGCCGATATAATGAGCGATACGTGGAACGAAGAAAAGGCATTTCAAAAATTAAAAAAAATACCGAAAGCGCTGGCTTGTGACGTTTTGCTGGATCAGAATATTTTCGCCGGCTCGGGCAACATCATAAAAAATGAAGTGCTGTTTCTAACAAGAATACACCCGCTGAGCACTATCGAAAATATTCCGGACGCTAAACTTTGGGAGCTCATCAGGGAAACCGCAAAATATAGCTTTGATTTCCTGAGGTGGAAAAAAGAATTTACTTTAAAAAAGCACTGGCTGGCACATACCAAAAAAATATGCCCGAGAGATCATGTCGATTATGTAAAGGCGTATACCGGAAAAACTAAGCGGCGAAGCTTTTATTGTGAAATTTGTCAAAAACTTTACAGATAAAAGCCGTAATCCAATTGTCTGCTTAAAACATAATCTGCGTATTTTCGCGAATGTTTCAAATCCCTGGAAATTTACAATTTATCACAACCGCCGACGGCTCGAAAACACTGTTTAACTCACAGATTGGCGAAAACTATCACTCAAAACACGGCGCGTTCCAGGAAAGCCGGCATGTGTTTGTTAAATCAGGACTTGAATATTTCCTCAACCTAACAAAGAAAACACAAGTGAGTATTCTTGAGGTTGGATTTGGGACGGGCCTTAATTTTTTGCTTAGTGCAGAGTATTGTTATGAAAAATCGATTGAACTTGATTACACCGGAATTGAAGCGTTTCCATTACCTGAAACGGTTATTTCGGCCACTGGTTACAACGATTATGTTCGTTCCGATTTATGGATGGCATTCAATACGCATTATCGTAAAGCACTTTTGCAGCCTGCTGTCATTAACGAAATTTGCAATCTTAACATAGCGCATACAGAGCTTTTACAATTCGTTTCAAATAAAAAGTTTGATATAATTTACTTCGATGCCTTTGCGGCCATTCATCAACCGGAAATGTGGAATGACGAGGCACTGGCACATATCACGGATTTTCTCAATACAGGTGGTGTATTCGTCACTTACGCCATAACTGGTAATCTCAAACGATCGATGAAACGGCTCGGTTTTTCTATTGAAAAAGCGCCGGGAGCGCCGGGAAAACGCGAAATGCTACGCGCTGTAAAATTATAGTTGCACAAGGAATTACATGACATTTAAATGATATATTTAGATTATTCATTTAAACCTCTATGACAATAGTAAAAAAGCTTATCGTCGTTCCATTAGTTCTCGCAGCATTCATTTTTGTAGCTGCTACATTTCCGCAGCCACAAACAAAGCCGGAAATGCCCAAGCCAAAAAACCTGAAGGTTCTTCCGAAGGATATCAGCCACGAAGATCTGGATAAAATAATGGATGGCTATAAAGTCGCCTTGGGTGTGAAATGCAATTTTTGCCATGCGCAGTCGCAAACTGATCCAAAACACCTTGACTTCGCCAGTGACGAAAACAAACACAAGGATATTGCACGGGCTATGATGCGAATGACAGCAAAGATCAATAAGAAATATTTCAAAGATGCCGAGCACAAGGAAGGCGCAAACCTGTTAAGCGTTGATTGTATAACTTGCCACAACGGCAATAAAGAACCAAAAAATTCTAATTTGTCGAAATAATATTTCACCGGATAGTTTTACCTGTCCGGTGTTTTTGAAGCCCTAAACTGCTTACTTTATTGCGTCGTCAAACATTCGTGCCTGGCGTATTCGGTCATTTCTTTCTGCCTTGACATGTCGCGAACAACCCTAAAATTGTCCCCGATAGCCCTTACTTGTCCGGGCCCGCAGCTTAACTTTATGTTATCGAATGTCTCTGCGAAACGTAACCTTTCATGAAAGCATTTCTTGCGACTTTTTTACTCATTTACACATTGTCTGCTCCTGCCCAGGAAAAAATTGTAATGAGTACACATCGTTTTTTTTCTAAAACCGATAAAATTGCAGAGCTGGAAAAAGCCCTGGCAACACATACTGGAAAATTTCACCAAGGAAATAACAAATGGACAATTTACAGGATACTTTCAGGGCCGGATGCCGGTGGATATCACCAGGAAGAAGGACCAATAGCATGGACGCAGATAGAGCCGGCTACCGGAAAAACTTCAGCAGCCGAAGAAGATTTATATAAAACCGTTGCGCCTTTGACGTCGGCAATTGGTGCCGGTTGCGCAATATACCGAAGCGATTTGAGTACATCCGCTTCTGATGATTTCACCGACGAAATCTCTATAAGTCATGTATTTTATAAACCAGGATCGGAACTAATCATGGCAGAAGCCTTGGGGAAGATGAAAAAAGCGTGAAAAGCAGGAAGAAAATGTAGCAGTATTTCAAAACGCAACGTCGGGCCCTCAGCATTTCATTTTGGTAACATGGCATAAACAAGGCTGGAAAGAAAAAGATCCCGGCTACTTAAAATCATTGGAAGAAAGATATAATGAAGTTAACGGGCTAAAATCTTACAACCAATATCTTGAACTGCTATCAAAAAATGTAGATCATATCTGGGATGAAATGCTTTCACGCAGAAAGGACTTGAGCTCGAAATAATTTAATCGCTGTTGTTTCCCAACGGCTGCTTTTAAAACTGCAACACAAAAGCTGTCCCCTCACCTTCTTTTGACTGGACCTGGATATTGCCGTGATGCAGCAGCATGATTTGCTTCGAAAGGCTCAAACCGATGCCGCTTCCGTTTTTCTTAGTGGTAAAAAATGGCACAAATATCTTATCCATTACATCGCGACTCATGCCGGGACCATTATCAGCTACTTTTATAAATGCTTTACGGCCGCTTAAGCCGGCAGTTAAGGTTATGTGTGGATTTTCGGTGTCTTTTAATGCTTCAATGGCGTTTACCAGCAAGTTAATCAATACTTGCTCCAGCAAGTTTCCATCTCCCTCTATAGACAAGCCGGGTTCTTTTAAAATATTTTCGAAACCTATTTGTTTTTGCTGCAAGGTGGGCAACATAAGGTGGTGCAAATTTCCGGTTAGTTCGTGAATATAAATCTTGCTCAAATTAAGCGTGGTGATCTTATTCAAACTTCTGTATATCTCGGTAAACTTCAGCAGACCCTCGCTTCTGTTTTTTATGGTATCTATACCCAATTTTAAATCTTCAACCGCACCATCTTCAAGCAGTTCTTCTACCGGCGCTTCCAGGCGATTTTTCAGGGTTCCCGCTAATGACGAAATTGGCGCAACAGAGTTCATGATTTCATGAGTCATTACACTTAATAGTTTTTGCCAGGCTTTTGATTCCGTTTCGTCCAATGCTTCGTTTACATTCTGAAATGCTACGAGCATATATTTTTTATTACCTGTTTGAAAAGCCGTACCTGAGAGTAAAATTTTCAGCGCGTCTTTGTCGGGGTTTGCTACCGCAATTTTGCTGTCACCGGGTTTTAAAGTTGATATTTCGTTGTATAAACTTTCATCTCGTTTTTTTAAAGAGGTGATAGATTTCAAATAGGGTATTTTCAGAATATTTTTCAAGGATTCGTTCATCCAGCTTACCTCACCTGTTTCGGATTCATATAAAATGATTCCGGTGTCAACTAATTCAAGGATTTTCTGTAAATATTGATATTGCGTTTCCCTCTCCTTTGAGATAAGCTTTAGTTCTGAGTAAATCTCATTAAAACCCGCCCGCAACGGCCGAAGGCCACCGGCGTGCCGTACATCAAAATTTCGGGAAAAGTCACGGTAGTGAACCGATTCAATAAACTCCCCCATTTCATCAAAGGGTTTGAAATGAAACCGGTAAAGATCGGTCAATTGATACAGTAAAACCAGCAGCATTAAAAAGAAATAAAACTCCTGATGATGAAAATACAGGTAAGCCGCAAATGAGAACGTTACCGGAAGAAGCATTATCCGGATAAGAAGATTGCGGCGATATGTTCTAAATATCATATTTATTCAACCGGCGATACAGCGCCGTTCTTGTTATTCCCAATTCTTTAGCAGCTTTGGATATATTACCGTTATTGCGATCGATTACTTTTAATATCGTGTTTTTTTCGATTGCACTTAATTTCAATTCATCTTCCTCTTCTTGTGCGGTCTGCTGTTCAATCGGCGAAAAGATCAGATCATCGGCATGCAGCGTATTACCTTCGCTCATAATAACGGCGCGCTCAATGGTATACTGCAGCTCGCGGATGTTTCCCGGATAATGATATTGCATAAGTTTATCGAGTGCCCTGCGATCAAAATCAAGTTCCGGCTTTAAATATTTTTCGCAGTATAACTTGCAAAAATGCCGCGCTATTAACAAAATATCTTCTCCCCGCTTTCGCAATGGAGGCACCATTATTTCAACGGTGTTAATTCTGTAGATCAAATCTTTTCGGAAACGGCTTTCACTGGCAAGTTCGTGCATCGGGACATTGGTAGCACAAATCAGCCTGATATCGATATCGACAGGTGTATTATTACCTAGTCGAGTTACCTGGCGGTTTTGTAAAACACTTAACAACTTAGCCTGCTGCTGCAACGAAATATTACCGATTTCGTCGAGGAATAAAGTTCCTTTGTTAGCAGATTCAAACCGGCCCTGCCGATCCTCACGTGCGTCGGTAAACGCCCCTTTTTTATGTCCGAACAATTCACTCTCAAACAATGTCTCAGACAATGCGCCCACATCCACTTTTACATAAGGCTGATCAGCACGAAGTGATTGCTGATGAATAGCTTTAGCGATCAGGTCCTTCCCTGTTCCGTTTTCACCCAAGATCAGGATATTCGCATTGGTTGGGGCAACCTTTTTTATTTTGAAGAAGATCTGCTGCATGATCTCTGACTCGCCGATCATCACGTTTTCCGAAGAAGATACGCTGACCTTCATAGGCGCCCTTTTATTATCCTTTTTGTTTTCTACCGATTCCTGGATGGAATTAATAAGCACCTCGTTGTGCCAGGGTTTAACGATAAAATCAGATGCTCCTACTTTTAATGACCTAACTGCCAGATCAATACCTCCATATGCCGTTATCATAATAACGCATGCATCCGGCTGCATCGATTTAATTTTACGTAGCCAGAATATCCCCTCATTGCCAGTGTTAATGGCACTCTTAAAATTCATATCTAATAAAATCACATCGAATTGAAAGCTGGTAAGAAGCGATGGAATATTCTCCGGGTTCTTTTCAGTGATAACTTCTTTCACTTCTTTTTTCAGCAGAAGTTTCACCGCCGTCAAAACATCTATATCATCATCAATAACCAGAATAGAGGCATTTTTTAAAAGCATATGCGTTATATTATCGTCAGTTCTTTATCTACAAGTATACCATTTATCCAAATAACTACAGATCAGCTTTCTTTAGCCGGTGCTCTTTTATTCCCTGTATCACTTGCGGACAAAAAGTGTCCGTTAACGAACACCGTACACCTTTTAATCACGCTTAAATTAATGAAAACAAGATATTTAACCGTTTGGCATATACTTTACATAAGCATTATCAATTGAATTAAATCTAAGATACTAAGTGGACAGAATTATTGAAAAGAAGAAATGGACGACCAAGCGGATTGCGACAATCGCCGGTATTACGGGGCTTGTTGCTCTTATTGGTGCAAGTTATTTTCTGACATCCGGAAAAAGCAAAGTCAATGTCGACACCGAACGCATTACAGTCAGTGAGATCAAACAGGGACCATTTCAGGAATTTATACCATTAAATGGCATTGTTTTGCCCGAAACAACCATATACCTGGATGCCCAGGAAGGCGGACGGGTTGAAGAAAAATATGTGGAAGACGGGGCAGTTATGAAAAAGGGCGATCCGATTATGCGCCTTTCCAATACCGACCTCGAGCTGAACCTGGTTAACCAGGAAACTTCGGTGTTCAACCTGCTGACACAAATGCAAATTTCCCGTAACGCCGCTCAGCAGAATACTATAACAAAGCTGAACCAAATGGCAGATGTTGAAAATGCTTACAAAGAAGCGGAACGTCTTTACAATCTGAACAAGAATTTATACGAAAAAAAAGCTATCGGTGCGCAAGAATTTAAGCAATCGCAGATAGCATTTGACTACCAGGTAAAACGCAGAAAATTAACCAGGCAAATATTGCAACAGGACTCTGTGTCTACCAAACAAGAACTTGAACAAACAAAGCAATCGTACAACCGTACGCAAAATGCATTGGCAGTAATGCGTCAAAAAGTGGGCGACCTGGTGGTACGGGCACCGGTTGACGGACAGCTCACTTCCCTTGACGCTGAGATTGGACAAAACAAAAATAAAGGCGAGCGCCTCGGACAAATCGACGTATTAAGCGGTTATAAGATTCGTGCTGACATTGATGAACATTATATTACCCGTGTTTTTAATGGCTTAATGGCTGATTTTGACCTCGATGATAAAACCTATAAGTTAAAGATTAAAAAAGTGTTCACCCAGGTGAATAATGGCCGCTTCCAGGTAGACATGGAGTTTACAGGTGAAGTTCCAAAGAAAATTCGCCGCGGCCAAACTCTTCAGGTAAGATTAGCGCTTGGCGATGAAACCCGCGCACTTTTACTGCCTAAAGGAGGATTTTATCAGCAGACCGGCGGTAACTGGATATTTAAATTATCGTCAGACGGAAAAACAGCATTTAAAGTAGACATGCAACTTGGCCGCCAAAATCCCGACTATTATGAAGTATTACAAGGATTAAAGCCAGGCGACAAGGTTGTGACTTCCAGTTACGAGAACTATGGAGATATGCAGGAATTGGTTCTGAAATAATAAACGCAATAAATTAAATAAAGATAAACCTAGGCTGTTAGCTCATAGCTGAAAGCTCAAAGCTCAAAAAAATGATTAAAATAACTGATTTACAAAAGTACTACCGTACGGAAGAGGTAGAAACAGTAGCCTTAAACAATGTTTCACTGGAAGTTAAGGAAGGCGAATTCGTTGCCATTATGGGGCCATCCGGATGTGGCAAATCAACTTTGCTTAACATTTTAGGCTTGCTGGATGATCCGGATGAAGGAAGCTACCTTTTCAATGACATCGAAGTTGCGAAGTTCAACGAACGCAAGCGCTCTGATTTAAGGAAACACAATATTGGTTTCGTATTTCAAAGTTTTAACCTGATTGACGAGCTGACAGTTTATGAAAACGTGGAGCTTCCGCTTATCTACACTAAAGTAAGCGCTACAGAACGTAAAAAACGCGTAGAAGAGGTATTGGAGAAAATGCAAATCATGCATCGCCGAAACCACTTTCCACAGCAGCTATCGGGCGGTCAGCAGCAGCGTGTAGCCGTAGCACGCGCCGTGGTTAATAACCCAAAACTGATACTGGCGGATGAGCCTACAGGAAATCTGGACTCGTCAAATGGTAATGAAGTAATGCAGCTATTAACAGAATTAAACGAGGCGGGAACAACCATCGTGATGGTTACTCACTCGGAGCATGATTCACGTTACACACACCGTATAATAAGAATGCTCGACGGACAAACCGTAACTGAAAATATTCTCGTTTAAGTTCCTGTCACATGTCACCTTTTGGTGTTGCCGGCAGTCTTACAACTAAAATTTAATCGCTTAGCCATGATAAAGAATTACATTTTGGTTGCCCTGCGAAATCTTTGGAAGAACAAGGGGTTTTCTGCAATTAACATAGTTGGTTTGGCTGTTGGCCTTGCTACCTGCCTGATTATTACCTTGTACGTGATCGACGAACTTAGTTACGATCGCTACAATGAAAAAACAGACAGTATTTACCGTATAGACGCCGACATCCGGTTCGGAGGCAACAACATGAAGCTTGCTGTTTCTTCCGATCCGATGGGGTCGACATTAAAAAGAGATTTTCCGCAGGTCGAACAATTTGTGCGATTTCGCGGTTACGGCGGCTTCCAGGTTAAAAAGGCGAATGAAAACCTACGTGAAGATCGCGTTATCTACACCGATCCAACAATTTTTGACGTCTTTACGCTTCCATTTATCGAAGGCAATCCTAAAACCGCTCTGGTTGAACCGCATACGGTAGTTATTACTGAAAAAACTGCCCGCAAATATTTCAACAGTGCATCAGGCGTTGTTGGTAAGACGTTAACGGTTAACGACACGAGTAATTACAAAGTAACGGGAGTGATTCAAAATATTCCGTCCCGTTCGCATTTTAATTTCGACTTTTTTGTATCGCTTGCCGAATCCAGTGAGGCGCGGGCCAACAACTGGGTGAGCCACAATTTCAACACATATATTGTGCTCAAGCCTGGCTCCGATCCGAAGTTGCTGGAAGCCCAGTTCGGCAAAGTGATCGACAAATACATCGGGCCCCAGGTTAAGGATCTTATGAACATTAATATGGATGAGTTTAAGAAAAGCGGCAACTATATCAGCTACAGCCTTACACCACTCTCCACGATCCATTTACACTCAAATAAAACCGCCGAGCTCGATGCTAATGGCAATATCCAATACGTATACATCTTTTCTGCGATAGCGCTCTTCATTCTTCTGATCGCCTGCGTTAACTTCATGAATCTTTCAACCGCAAGATCGGCTAACCGGGCACGGGAAGTTGGGGTACGTAAAGTATTAGGTTCTTTGAAAAGTAATCTGATTACCCAATTTTTAACTGAAT
This sequence comes from Hufsiella arboris, assembly GCF_009834875.1. GTDB lineage: Bacteria > Bacteroidota > Bacteroidia > Sphingobacteriales > Sphingobacteriaceae > Hufsiella_A > Hufsiella_A arboris. The sequence goes on from NZ_WVHT01000004.1 coordinate 327,475, forward strand.
CTGTTTTACTTAGCTTTTTTGCACTTGTTCTGGCTCTGATTATCGCATGGCTGTTTTTGCCATTTTTCAATCAGCTCGCGTTCAAGGAGATCAGTTTTAACTTATTTGCGCAGCCCTGGATGCTTCCTTTGATTATGGTAATCATCGTAATCATCGGGTTGCTTGCGGGAAGTTATCCGGCCTTCTATTTATCCGCATTTAACCCGATCCAGGTTTTAAAAGGTAAGCTATCTGGTGGCTTCAAAAAAAGCTGGCTTCGCAGCGGCCTGGTAGTTTTCCAGTTTGCCATCTCGATCTTCCTCATCGTTGGAACGGTGGTGATTTATAGCCAGCTAAGCTATATGCGCAACAAAGATCTCGGTTTTAACAGAAAACAGATTTTAATCATTCAAAATACCGATGCACTCGGTTCTGCCGCAGGATCTTTTAAAAATGATTTATTAAAGTTGGCAGGTGTCGAACATGCAACCATGACGGGCTACCTGCCAACCGGCGGCTGGCGAAGTGATAATCCACTGTTCCCAGACGCATCCCTTGATCAGAAACGGGCTGTTTCAACTCAAACCTGGAGAGTTGACGAAGATTATATTCCAACATTGGGAATGAAAATGGTGAAAGGCCGAAATTTCTCTAAAAAATATTTAACGGATTCTTCAGGCATTATAATAAATGAATCAGCGGCAAAACTTTTGAATTTCAAAGATCCTATTAATCAAACTTTGTATACCCTTGAGGATATCAAAACCAAAAAGCTGATGCAGTATAAAATCATCGGCGTGGTGAAGGATTTTAATTTCAACTCGCTCCGCGAGCAGGTTACACCGCTGGCTTTTCTTCTTGAGGAACAACGCAACAGCGTCGCTATTCAAATCAAAACGTCGAATATTTCCGGCCTTATCGCACAGATCGAACGAAAGTTTAAAGAGATTGCTCCTTCGCAGTCTTTTACTTACTCATTTATGGACGATGATTTCAATAATATTTACAATAATGAGCAACGTATTGGAAAAATATCCGTCACTTTCTCGGTGCTTGCTATTTTGATCGCCTGTCTTGGCTTATTCGGACTTGCTTCTTATGCTGCCGAACAACGGGTTAAAGAAATTGGGATCAGAAAGGTGTTAGGTGCCACCGTTGTAAATATTACAGAAATGCTTTCAAAGGATTTTTTAACACTGGTAATTATCGCCGCAGTCATCGCCTTTCCATTTGCCTGGCTGGCAATGAATAGCTGGTTGCAGGATTTTCAATATCGCATCACGATAAGCTGGTGGATATTCGCCGCAGCTGGAATTACAGCTCTATTTATTGCCCTGTTTACAGTTAGCTTCCAGGCAATTAAAGCGGCAATAGCAAATCCGATAAAAAGTTTAAGAACGGAGTAACGGTGCTGCCGGAAGCCAAGTACCAGTCAGGCATACAATTAATTGCAACCTAAAAGCGAAAGCTTGGATAATTCAAAATCGTCATGATTAAAAACCTTTTCCTCGTAGCTCTTCGAAATCTCAAACGAGATAAATGGTATGGGTTGCTTAATATTCTGGGATTAACCATTGGCATTACATTTAGCCTGTTCCTGATTTTTTATATTAAAGATGAACTGAGTTACGATCGTTATCATAAAAATGCAGACCGCATTTACCGGATAGCGTCTTACAATAAAGAGCCTGACAAACCTGAAATGAAATGGGCTGTTACGCCAGCCTCCATGGCTCCAGCTTTAAAAAGAGATTATCCGGAAGTTGACCAATCGCTTCGCATGTTGGGAACAGGAAAAACAATGTTTAAAAATGGCGACCTCCGGTTTTATGAAGACGCTATTTTTTTATGTGACAGCAATATCTTTAAAGTATTCAGTTATAATTTCATTGAGGGAAATCCAAATTCGGCGCTTATCGAACCTCATTCGATGGTTTTGACACAATCCAGTGCAGAGAAATTCTTCGGCAGGTCGACCGGTATTATAGGAAAGACCTTGCAGAATAACCGAGGCGAAATTTTCAAGATCACCGGCGTTATAAAAGACGTCCCGAAAAACTCACATCTTGTTTTTAACGCGCTTATTTCAATAAGTACCTTACCAAAAGACTTTGACCAGAACTGGGGAAATTTTGGTATTTATACCTACGTTCTACTCAAGCCCAATGTTAGTCCGGCCTTGTTTCAGCAAAAACTTGCCCCTCTTTATAAAAAATACCTGGAAGCGATTTTTGCTCCTTCCAATATCAAAATTCGTTTTGTTTCTCAGCCGCTTACTTCCATTCATTTGCACTCAGACCTTGAGTTTGAGCCCAGCGAACTGGGAAGTATGTCATACATCTACATTTTCGCGGCAGTTGCTTTTTTTATGTTATTGATCGCATGCATCAACTACATGAACCTCACAACCGCGCGTTCGGCCCGTCGTGCCAAGGAAATCGGAATCAGGAAAGTAACAGGCTCATCGAAACTTCAGCTGGTAACACAATTTCTCGTTGAGTCGTTACTAACAGCTGTTTTTGCGCTCATTTTAAGTCTTGGATTAATTGCAATTCTGCTCCACACATTTAATTCCGTAGCAGGTAAATTCATCACGTTTCAATCACTTTTTGAGCCGGGAACTTTTTTAATTTTGTTAGCTGTTGTATTGTTTGTCGGTCTGGCGGGCGGATGTTATCCTGCATTCTATCTTTCCAAATTTAACCCGGTAAACATTTTAAAAGGCAGCCTTTCGAAAAGCTCCAGCAATGCCACGCTTCGCCGGTCGCTTGTTGTTGTTCAGTTTTCCGTATCGATGATCATGTTGATTTGCACATGGATCGTTTACGGTCAATTGAAGTATCTCCGAAACAAAGATCTCGGTTTTAATAATCAGCAGGTTTTGAAACTGTCGGTTAATTCGGATCGCGACAATCGGGGCCAAATCCACGCCTTTACCAATGAACTAAAGAAGAATCCAAAAATCCTTTCAGTAAGCACCTCTGAGAGTATGCCGGGAGGGAAATACATTAACTTCAACTTGCTCTCCGTACAAACGGAAACAGGTTTTAAAAACCAGGGAATTGACTGTTATGGAATTGATGAACGATTCTTCCCAACATTGGGAATGAAGCTTAAGGAAGGCCGAAACTTTTCTGGCCTGGCTGACACGCTCAGAAGCGTGATCGTTAACGAAAACATGGTAAAGTTTTTTGGCTGGAAGAATGCTATTGGAAAAAAAGTAAAATATCCCGGCGATACATCGAGTTTCTACCTCGAGGTTGTCGGCGTAGTAAAGGACTTCAACCAAAAATCTCTGTACAATCCAATTGCACCGTTGCTAATGTTTTATCGGCCGAACAGTCCGAGAATTCAGTTAAAGTTGTCATCGCAGGATCTCCCTTCGACATTAAAAAACATAGAAAAGATCTGGAAATCCAGTTTCCCTGGCCTGCCATTTTCGTACAGTTTCCTCGACGAAGATTTTGACTCGCAATATATAGCCGACCAGAAAAGAGGTAAAATATTTACCGCGTTTTCCATACTTACCATCATCATAACTTGTCTTGGATTATTAGGATTGGTCGCGTTTACAACTGAACAGCGTCAAAAAGAAATCAGCATCAGAAAAGTAATGGGCGCAGGTGTCAGCGAAATTGTACCGCTGATAACAACCAACTTTATTTTGCTCGTGGGTATTTCCTGCTTTATTGCATTCCCGGTAGCATACGTCTTCATGGATAAATGGCTTAAGATATTTCCATACAATACTGGTTTAAATGTCACGCCTTTTATTTTATCAGCAATTACGGTCCTGTTTATAACACTTTTTACTGTAATATTTCATACGGTAAAGGCGGCATTAAATAACCCGGTAAAAAGTTTAAGAACGGAGTAAAATAGGTATCGGTTACAGATTTCAGGTATCAGCCAGTACCTGCAGCCTGAAACCCGTTACCTGAAATCTAAAAAACCAATGATCAGAAACTATTTAAAAATCGCGTGGCGTAACCTTCTTAGAAACAAAGGCTTTTCATTAATCAACATAGCCGGCTTAGCTATCGGCATGGCAAGCGCCATCCTGATTTTACTGTGGATACAAAATGAGATAAGTTACGATCAGTTTCACACCAAGAAAGACCGCTTGTATGTAATGTACAACCGCTCAGTTTTTGATGGCAAGCTCTGGTGCTGGCAATCCACACCAAAAATCATGGGTCCAACCATGAAAATGAGCTATTCGCAAGTTGAAGAAACATCAAGGATTAACCAGGCTACATTCCTGTTTACAGTCGGAGAAAAACATCTGACGGTCCGCGGTGCTTTTACCGATCCCGGATTTTTAACCATGTTCAGCTTTCCGTTGATTAACGGAGATTCAAAAACGGCCTTAAAAAACACTCAAACCGTAGTAATCACAGAAAAATTGTCAAAAAAGCTTTTCGGAAATGACAACGCGATGGGCAAAACTGTGAAGATCGACAGCAACGCTTATTTCACCGTAACAGGTGTCATGAAGGATCAACCTAACAATACCCGTTTCCAGGACTTCGAGTATTTCATGCCATGGAGTTACATGAAGAAAATTGGCTGGGATGAAAATAACTGGGGAAATAATTCAGTTCAAACTTATGTATTGTTAAAACCCGGAGTAACCGAAACCGCGGCAAACAAAGCATTTTTAAATATCACTCGTACCCACTCAGACATAAAAGATATCGATCAATTCGTTCACCCGATCAGTAAATGGAGACTGTATTCCAAGTTTGAAAACGGCAAAATAACAGGTGGGCGAATAGAAATCGTCCGGTTGTTCTCGGTTATTGCAATATTCATTTTATTGATAGCCTGTATAAATTTCATGAATTTGAGTACAGCCCGGAGTGAAAAACGGGCTCGTGAAGTTGGCATCCGTAAAGTTGTAGGCGCTCAAAAAGGTTCACTGGTGGGCCAGTTTTTAGGCGAGTCTATTATCATTTCATTAATCTCCGGAATTATTGCGTTAGTTGTTGTTCAGCTGAGCTTAAAAGGTTTTAACGCCTTAACTGATAAAGAACTATTTATCCCATATTCCAGCTTATTTTTTTGGCTGATAAGCCTGGGCTTTGTATTATTTACCGGTATTGTAGCAGGGAGCTATCCTGCTTTTTACTTATCATCATACAGGCCGGTAAAGGTATTAAAGGGAACCTTTAAAGCAGCTCATGCGCTGGTTACTCCAAGAAAGGTGTTGGTAATCCTGCAATTCACATTCGCCATTGCGCTGATCATTTGCACCATCATTATTCAGCGACAAATCAACCACGCCCAACAGCGTGACCTTGGATATAACAAGAATAACCTGGCTTATGTATTTATGACTGGTGAAGTCGAAAAACATTATACCGCTATAAAGAATGAGATGCTGGCAAGCAACGCTGTTACGGCTGTCACAAAAACCAGCGCACCGATGACCGAAGGCTGGAGTGATAGCTGGGATTACAGCTGGAAGGGCAAAAACACAACAGAAAAGCTTGATTTCGACATCTACAATACAGATGGAGATTTTGTCAAGACGATGGGTCTAAAACTGGTTACAGGCAGGGATATTGACCTTAAAGCCTTCCCCAGCGATTCGACCGCGATGATCTTAAACGAAGCCGCGGTAAAAACAATGGGCTTTAAGAACGCGATCGGCCAGATAGTGAAAGGCCAGGGCCGCGACTGGCATGTTGTTGGTGTAATCAAAGATTTTATCCTTTCGTCACCTTACGAGCCGGTTAAACAAATGGTTATCCAAGGCCCATCCGGTTGGTTTAACGTGATCCATTTCAAATTAAACGACAATGCCTCAACAGAAAATAACCTGAAAAAAATCGAAGCTGTATTCAAGAAATATAATCCTGATTACCCGTTTGAATATAATTTCATTGATGAGGCATATTCCAAAAAATTCCGCGACGAGCAGCGCATTGGAACACTCGCCGCGCTTTTCGCAGGGCTTACGATCGTGATTTCATGCCTTGGATTATTTGCTTTAGCGGCGTACATGGCAGAAAATCGGATCAAGGAAATTGGAGTACGGAAAGTTCTGGGTGCATCAGTTTCCGGGCTGGCGGTTTTACTTTCTAAAGATTTCCTTAAGCTGGTTCTGATTTCATTCGCAATTGCTTCACCGATAGCCTGGTGGGCAATGCATAAATGGCTTCAGGATTACACATACCGGGTTAGTATAAGCTGGTGGATATTTGCCATAACGGGAATCATATCGATGGCGATCGCGGTGGCAACGGTTAGCTTCCAGGCGCTGCGTGCAGCAAGAGCTAATCCTGTAAAGAACTTAAGAACAGAGTAAACGAGCTGTCAGAAATCAGCTAACGACACATATAAATGTATTATACAACGGCGGAAAGCCGCCGTTTACAGCTAAAAGCTACGACTATGATAAAAAACTATTTTAAAATCGCCTGGCGAAATCTGGTAAAGGATAAAGTCTTTTCTGTTATTAATGTCTTGGGACTAACCATTGGCATAACCGTTTGTATGATGATTTTTCTCTTCATCAGGAACGAATTCAGCGTGGATAATTTTCATACCCAAGGAAAAAACATCTATCGCGTAATGCGCGCTTTTGATCGTGATGGAAAGCAAAGCAGTGTTGCGTATTTGTCGGGCCCGTATGCTCCCGCTTTATTGAATGATTTTAAAGGTCAGGTAAAAAAAGCGGTTCGTGTAAGCCAGGATGATAACCTGGTTACGATTGGCAATAATTCTTTTCATGAAAAAAAGGTGCTTTCTGTAGATCCGGATTTTTTCGATCTGTTTACTTTTCCACTTATAACAGGTAGCGCCTCGAACGCACTGCAAAATCCAAACAGCGTTGTACTCACCGAAACTACAGCAAAACGATATTTCGGACGTATTGACAACGCAATGGGCAAAACAATAACGGTTGATAAAAACCTGCAATTAAAAGTAACCGGTATCGCCAAAGACGTTCCGTCCAACTCCCACCTTGAATTCGATCTTATCGTTCCGCTTTCTAATTACAAAGACAGAAGCACGATGACAACGTGGATCAACAACGGCATGTACACATATATCCTGCTTTCGCCAAACACAACACAGGCACAGGTTGAAAAGCAGTTACCGGCATTTATCCAAAAATACATGGGCGGAGATATAAAAAAATACGGGTTTAAGTTTTCGCTTTCGCTGACACCGTTAAAGGATGTGTATTTTGAAAATGCTGCTTTTGATTCGGTTAAACACGGTAATAAAACTGTCGTATATATTTTCCTTTCCATCGCGGTGTTGATTCTCTTAATTGCCTGCATCAACTTCATGAATCTTTCCACCATTCGTGCTGCAGAACGTTCGAAGGAAGTGGGGTTACGCAAAGTGCTTGGCGCATTACGCAACAATTTGATATTTCAATTTTTAGGCGAATCCGTATTGTTAACCGCTATCTCATGTGTTCTGTCTGTTTGTTTATTCTTACTGGCAATGCCATGGTATAACCAATTACTTGGGTATTCATTAACTGTTTCGGGAAATGCTTTGCCTATTTATTTATTCCTTGTTGGCGTTATTGTAGTCGTGGGAATTTTAACAGGTAGTTATCCTGCATTTTTCTTATCAGCATTCTCTCCGGTGCAAGCTCTGAAAGGCAAGCTGCGCTTGGGCAAAGGTGGCTCATTATTCAGGGAGATTTTTGTGGTTGTTCAATTCAGCATATCTGTATTCCTTATAGTTGGTACTATCATTATCACCAAACAGATGAGCTACATTAAAAACAAACAGCTCGGTTATAACAAAGAGCAAACAGTAATAGTGCCGATCGACAATAATGACATATACAACAAGATGGATGCGTTTAAAACCGGACTGCAAAATCAAAGCATTGTTCAGTCAGTATCCTTAATGTCCGGCGAACCTGGTGGTTTTTTCGACGGACATACTTTTGATGTAGAAGGTCATCCTGAAAAATGGAATTCAAGAACTGAATTTGCCGACTTTGAATACGTAAAAACTTTAGGTTTAAAAATCATTGCCGGAAGAGATTTTTCGGCACAGTTTCCTACAGATACCACCGAATCCGTTTTAATAAATAAAACCGCGGCAACAAAATTAGGATGGACACCAGAAAAGGCTATCGGTAAATGGATTCAGAATACGGTTAGGGATTCAACAAAGCGCAGAATAATCGGAGTTGTAAATGATTTTAATTTCCTGTCGTTGAAAGAAGATATGGATGCTTTAGTTATTGCACCAAACATGGACAGAAGAGTTGCTTTGATAAAATTAAAACCCGGCAATATCGACGCTGGTGTTGCTGCCATAAAACATGAATACACTCAGGTAGTGTCTGGCTATCCTTTTGAATGTAAATTTTTAGATCAGCAATTCGATAGAATGTACCAGAAAGACGTTCGCCAGCAAACCATCATATCGGTATTTGCGGGACTGGCAATATTTGTTGCCTGCCTTGGTTTATTTGGCTTAGCCTCATTCACGGCAACGAAACGTATTAAAGAAATCGGTGTACGGAAAGTGCTCGGTTCATCGGTACAAGGTATTGTTGTTTTATTATCAAAAGATCTCCTGAAACCGGTATTAATCGCGACTTGCATCGCACTGCCCTTTGGCTATTATGCGATGGATAAATGGCTGCAAAATTTTGCTTATCGGACATCACTCCCAGCCTGGGTATTTCTGCTAGCTATTGTGATCACATTTTTAATTGCTCTTATAACAATCGGTTTAAAGGCTGTTAAAGCTGCTTTAGATAATCCTGTTAAAAGTTTGAGAACGGAATAAAATAGTATCGGGTATCAGGCAGGAATCAGCCAATACCTCTTACTGACACCTGTCATCTAAAAACAAAAACAATGATCAAGAACTTCATCAAAATCGCCTGGCGGAATCTTTTAAAAAACAAAGTGTATTCAGCTATCAACATTCTCGGGCTTGCCACAGGAATGGCTGTTGCCCTACTGATTGGCTTATGGATATGGGATGAGTTAACTTACAATGAGTACCACACCAATCATAAAGAGCTGGCGCAGGTGATGACCACTCAAACTTTTAACGGAGAAACAGGTACAGGAGCTGCTGTCGCAATGCCTTTGTCCACTGAGTTACGGGCGAAATATGGCAGCGACTTTAAAAACGTGTCCATGGCGTCCTGGAATTTCGGGCACATCGTTGCCAGGGGCGATAATAAAATATCGGCACAGGGAATGTGGGTCGAGCCAAATTTTCCGGCGATGATTTCGTTGCGTATGGTTAAAGGAAGCATCAAAGGGCTTACCGATCTTTCGTCGATTCTGATCAGCGAATCCATTGCGAAATCAATGTTTGGCGATTCGGATCCTATCAACAAGATGCTGAAGCTCGACAACAAAGAAACTTATAAAGTAACAGGTGTGTTTGAGGATCTTCCAGAAAACACTACATTAAAAGAAGCGAAGATCTTTTTAAACTGGGAGAAATACAAAACGACTGAAAAATGGTTGAAGGAATCGATGACACACTGGGGAAACCACTCGTTTCAATGTTTCGTCCAGATAAACAGTAACGGCGATTTCGGAAAGGTCACCAAAAAAATCAAGGATGCTTCCATGAAGCATTTAAACGCGGCGCAGGATGGCAAGGAAGAACTTATACTTCAGCCCATGGATAACTGGCGCTTGTACAGCGAATTTAAAAACGGGAAAGTTGTCGGCGGCGCGATTCAATTTGTATGGCTTTTTGCAATAATCGGCGCGTTCGTACTACTGTTAGCCTGTATCAACTTCATGAATCTTTCTACCGCCAGAAGCGAGAAACGCGCCAAAGAAGTAGGTATCCGCAAAACAGTTGGCTCATTAAAACAACAACTGATCGGCCAGTTCTTAAGTGAATCACTGGTTATCTCCTTCATAGCTTTTTTGGTTTCGATCATTTTTGCACTTCTGCTGCTCCCTGTATTCAACTCAATATCCAATAAAGATATGTCTCTGCCTTGGGCAAATCCTTGGTTTTGGCTTACTTGCCTGGCGTTTACAATTTTCACAGGTTTTGTTTCGGGAAGCTATCCGGCGTTTTACCTTTCAAGTTTCGATCCGATACAAGTTTTAAAAGGCACTTATCGCGTAGGACGGTTTGCCTCATTGCCCCGTAAAGTACTGGTAGTCGTTCAGTTCACTGTTTCAATTACGTTAATCATAGGAACTATTATCGTCTTCAAACAAATTGAATTTGCCCGGAACCGCCCGGTAAATTACAGCCGGGAAGGCCTTATCAGAATCGACATGACCACGCCGGATCTTTACGGTCATTATGACGCGATCAGAAATGACCTTATATCCACCGGAGTAGTCGATAACATGGCTGAATCATCTAGCCCGACAACCGATGTCTATTCCAATCAGATTGGATTTAGCTGGGAAGGAAAGGATCCTAATTCACTGCCATTATTTGGGACGATTGGCGTTACGGGTGACTATGGAAAAACTATTAACTGGCAAATTAAAGAAGGCCGCGATTTCTCAAAAAGCTTTTCCGACAGCTTGTCGCTGATTTTGAACGAGTCGGCTGTTAAACTAACCGGATTAAAGAATATTGTTGGCAAAACGATCAAATGGAATGATAAAAATTATTCCGTTGTCGGAGTAATTAAGGATATGGTTATGCAATCGCCATACGAGCCAGTGCAGCCCACTATTTTTGCTTACAATCCCGGCTGGGCGAACCTGATACTCGTGCATATGAAATCGGGAGTGCCCTTACAAAACGCTTTGTCGAAAATTGAAGGCGTATTTAAGAAATACAATCCGGGCGCTCCTTTCGACTACAAATTTGTTGACGATGAATATGCGAAAAAATTCAACGACGAAAAACGAATAGGCAACCTAGCGACATTATTCGCCGTGCTCGCCATTTTTATATCATGCCTTGGCTTGCTCGGCCTTGCTTCTTTCGTTGCAGAACAGCGCACCAAGGAGATCGGCGTGCGCAAAGTATTAGGAGCGTCGGTGTTCAACTTATGGCAAATGCTGTCGAAGGACTTTGCAATACTGGTAATTATCTCATGCTGTATCGCGGTCCCTGTTGCGTGGTATTATTTAAATGGCTGGTTGCAGCGATATAATTACCGCACAGAAATTTCCTGGTGGGTTTTCCTTCTCGCATGCGCCGGGGCGATGGTTGTAACGATTATAACTGTGAGCTTCCAATCTATCAAAGCAGCGCTTTCTAACCCGATAAAGAGTTTAAGGACGGAATAACCAGGTATCGGGTGTCAGGCAGGATTCAACTGACACCCGTTACCCGATACCTAAAAACAAATATCATGATCAGAAACTTCATCAAAATAGCTTGGCGGAACCTGGTAAGGAATAAAGGTTTCTCGCTTACAAATATCCTGGGGCTGACTATCGGGATGACATGTACCATCTTTATCCTTTTGTGGGTGAAGGATGAGCTTGCTTATGATAAGTTTCATGCCAATCACGACAATATTTACCAGGTGATGGCAACCCGCGATTTCAAGAACAATATTTTCACCGATCCAAATATGGTTCTTCCGCTGGCCAAAGCATTGGAAGGCGGAAATCCGATGATTAAAAGAACCGTGGTTACAACACACCAGGAATCGCATTTGATCGAATATGGCGATACCAAACTAAAAAAGGACTTATACCAGGTAAGCGACCAGTTTTTCAATATTTTTTCCTGGAGGTTTATTAAAGGTAGTCCGACTAACGCGATTAGTGATCCGAAATCAATTGTTATCACCCAATCGGCCGCTAAATCATTTTTCGGCGATAGCGACCCTATCAATAAAGTAATTAAAATTGATAACGAACAAAATTATAAGATAAGCGCCGTTGTCGCCGATCCTCCGGACAATTCGACCTTTAAGTTTGATTTTATCGCACCGTTTGATTATTCGTCAGATTTCATCAAAAACCGGATGCATGAATGGGTTAACTCATCACATAGCGTATTTATTCAAACAACGCCGGGCGCCAATATGGCTGCCGTCGACAAGTTTATCGACAAGGTTAAGCATGACCATGACGCCAACGATAAAATAAGTACCTATTTCACTTTCCCAATGAATAAATGGCACTTATACAGCGAATTTAAAGATGGGAAAAACGTCGGAGGATTGATTGAATATGTAAAGCTGTTTACCGTCATCGCCGTAATTATTCTGTTGATAGCCTGTGTGAATTTCATGAACTTGTCTACCGCTCGCTCTGAAAAACGAGCGAAAGAAGTAGGCATTCGTAAAACACTTGGATCAGATAAACGAAAACTCATTACGCAATTCTTTTTTGAATCTATTACACTTTCACTTATCGCATTTATACTGTCGGCGGCTGCAGTTCTTCTGCTCATGCCGTTATTCAATACGCTGGTAAATAAAAATCTTCATTTAAACATCGTTGATCCACTTTTCTTAGCCGGTGGGATCTTTATAATTCTATTTACGGGTATTGTCGCCGGAAGCTACCCTGCACTTTACCTCTCATCTTTCAGTCCGGTTAAAGTTTTAAAGGGAACTTTTGTTGCAGGCAAAGGGGCTGTTTTACCACGGCGTATTTTAGTGATCGGACAGTTTGTAATGTCGATTGTACTGATCTCGGCGACAATTATTATCTACAGACAAATACAACATATCAAAGACCGGAAAATTGGCTATAATCCTGATAACCTGATCATGGTGCCGTCCTCAGGTGATATTGATAAAAATTTTGCTGCTGTTAAACAGGATTTATATAACACCGGGTTGATAAACGCCGTTACCCGAACTTCGTCGCCAATAACTGAAATCTGGTGGAAATCAGGATCACCCGATTATAACGGTAAACCGGCGGACGCAAGCCTGATATTTTCTGGATTAAGCACCGATGTTGATTTCACCAAAACGATGGGCGTAAAAATACTGGAAGGCCGTGACTTTAATGGTATGCCCGGAGATTCGTCGGTTATGCTGTTAAATAAAGCCGCCGTTGAGGCCATGAATATCAAAAATCCGATCGGAATGGAAATGCGCTATGGCAAAAAATATACCGTGGCTGGTGTCATCGACAACATTGTGATGGAGTCGCCTTATGACCCCGTCGGCCCGCTGATGATTTATTACAGCCCCGATAATTCAAGCGTGGTTAGTATCAGGTTAAAAGAAGGGGTACAACCACAAACAGCTCTCAAAACACTCGAGAAAATTTTCAAAAAATACAATCCGAAAAATCTTTTTGAATACAAGTTTGCCGACCAGGAGTTTGGGAAGAAATTTGTAACTGAAGAACTGATCAGCCGCATTACAAATATTTTTGCGGGACTTGCCATATTTATTTGCTGCATTGGTTTAGCCGGGTTGGCATCCTTCACTATTGAAAAACGCTTTAGGGAAATTGGCATTCGTAAAGTGATCGGTGCATCCGTTCAACAATTGCTAATGCTTATATCAACCGAATTTTTAAAGCTGGTTTTGATTGCATTTCTTATTGCTGTGCCTTTAACGTGGTGGATGATGCATATCTGGCTGCAAAAATATACCTATCACGTTGATATCAGCATTTGGTTATTTGCAATTGTAGGCGTGCTGATACTGCTTCTGACATTAGTTGTTGTAAGCCTGAATACCATGAGAGCGGCAACTGCCAATCCAGTTAAGAGTTTGAGAACGGAATAAGGAAAATCAGTAACTATTTACAACTCACTTAAAGTGTGAAACCATGTTCAAAACAAACCTCAAAATTGCATGGCGCAATCTGTTAAAAGACAAACAGTTCACCATTCTAAATGTACTGGGTTTATCTGCCGGCCTTGCCTGCGCATTGCTCATTTTTCTTTGGGTAAGTGATGAAATAGGCTATGATAAGTTCTTCGCGAATGATGACCGTTTATTTAAGCTGATCGAGCAGCGGACCAATACTGATGGAGCAATTAGTTATTCAGAAGAATCTTCAGGCAGATTAAGTGAGGCCGTGAAGCAATCAGTTTCCGGGGTTGAATATGCCGCAGCAGTAGCGCCGCCAGGATGGTTTCCGCAAAATACGCTTTCAGTAAAAGATAAAAACCTTAAGGCAAACGGGCAGTATGCTGAGAAGGATTATTTTAATATTTTTTCATTTCCGTTGATCGCTGGTAACAGGAATAACGTGCTGGCAAACAATAATTCAATTGTATTGAGTGACGAACTTGCGGTGAAGTTGTTCGGCACCACCGATAATATTATCGGCAAGCCTGTAAACTTCGATCATGATACCACATTTTTCGTGTCTGGTATATTCAAAAAAATGCCTGTCAATTCTTCGCAGCAATTTGATTTTGTGTTGTCATTCGACTATTTCAAAACAATAAAAAACTGGGTAACGAATTGGCGCAGCACCGGCCCATTGAATTATGTATTGTTAAAGAAAGGCGTCAGCCTGGAACAGTTTAATAAGAACGTAAAAAATACTATCAAAAAAAATTCTGAAGATACCACGACAAACGTAGTAGCCATGAAATTTTCTGACATGTACCTTCACAATAATTATAACGGCAATGCGCAAAGCGGCGGAAGGATAGAATATGTAAAATTATTTTCATTGCTGGCGGTATTTGTAATGGCAATCGCGTGCATCAATTTCATGAATCTATCCACGGCTAAAGCTGCACGCAGGTTTAAAGAAGTTGGCATTAAAAAAGTGGTTGGCGCAGCACGGAAACAGTTAATAATTCAGTTTCTTACCGAGTCATTTTTACTTACTCTTATCGCGATGGGCCTTGCAATAGCCATTGCAGTGTTCTTGTTGCCCGCGTTCAACCAAATAACAGGGAAAAATATCTCATTACACTTCACCTGGCAGATGATTACCGGTATTATTGGTATTGCTTTAGTAACCGGATTTCTTTCCGGCGGTTATCCGGCTTTATACATTTCTAAATTCAATCCGCTATCTGTTCTAAAGGGCCAGTTGAATACATCAGCAGCAGAATTGTTGTCACGAAAAGGTTTGGTTGTTTTTCAATTTACATTATCAACTGTTTTAATTGTTACAGTATTCGTTATATATCAACAAATACAATTCATTCAAAACGCCGACCCCGGTTATAATAAAAATAATGTAATACGCTTGGCTGCAGAAGGTGGCCTCAGTATAAAACAAGATGCATTTATTGCCGAATTGAAAAAGATAAACGGCGTTAAAAACGCGAGCGCTACAAACCACCGTATGGTTGGGCACAATTTCGCTACAAACGGTTTGGAATGGGCCGGTAAACCGTTAAATGACAACACATTTTTTGAGGGTTTTGAAACGGATTACAACTTTGTCGAGACAATGGGCATGCACATAAAGGAAGGCAGGGCATTTTTAAAAACCTTTGGCGCTGATTCAACAACAATAATTTTAAATGAGGCTGCTGTAAAAGCTATGCATTTAGCCGATCCGCTTGGCAAAATTGTAAAGCTTGACGGGAGGAATATGCAGGTAATCGGCATTGTCAAAGATTTTCATTTTGAATCGATGCATGCAGAAATAAAACCCTCTTACCTAGTTCTTGTACCACAACGCGGCACTATCGTTGCAAGTATCAGCAGTAATAATCAGCAAGTAACAATCAGCGCAATTGAACAGCTATATAAACGCTTTAATCCAGGCTTTCCATTTACGTTTAATTTTCTGAATGAATCTTATCAACAACAATATGAAAGTGAAACAAGGGTATCTGCCTTATCAAAATATTTTGCAGGCTTAGCCATTATCATTTCATGCCTTGGTTTGTTTGGTTTAGCTGCTTTCACTGCACAAAAAAGGAGAAAGGAGATTGGTATAAGAAAGGTGGTTGGAGCTTCTGTAAGCAATATTACTGCTATGTTATCAAAAGACTTTTTGAAACTGATAGTCATTTCGCTGTTGATAGCTTTTCCTGTGTCGTGGTGGTTGATGTATAATTGGCTGCAGGGCTTTGCTTATCGCATACATTTAACACCAGCGACATTTGTAATTGCGGGAATTGCTGTCATTATAATCACGTTATTTACTATCAGCTTTCAATCCATAAAGGCAGCCGTTGCCAACCCTGTAAAGAGTTTACGAACGGAATAAGCAGCCGAAGACCAAATCCAAAGAGCTGTCCTGTTATAGCAATGCCTGTAAACGCTGATGGCTCTTATCCTACAAAATTCGTTCGCTTACGAACGCAAACTGTGCGATAACGAACACCGAATTCTCAATTATACGGTTCAGCGCGCCAAAATAAGCGTTTTTAACTATGGCATTTAATCTGTAACGGGATGGTTGGTGATGGTTATTGGTTGACGGTTCATTGGTTAGTAGCTAATAGTTCATAGTTGGTGGCTCCTGGCCGTTCACTTGAGGACTGATACCTGACACCTTAAACCTGATACCTAAAACCCGATACCGGATTTCCGACACCCAAAAACCATGATAAAGAACTACTTTAAAACCGCATTACGGAACCTTTGGAGACACAAAGGCTTTTCCTTTTTAAATGTACTGGGCCTTGCGGTTGGAATGACTGCATGCGCCCTGATTGTACTTTATGTAACGTTTGAACTGAGTTATGATTCAATGCACAAAAAGTCCGATCGTATTTACCGGATTATATGCGACATCAAAACTCCGACAGAAGTAATTAATGCATCCGGCCCGTCCTGGGCGGTAGCGCCTCATATCGATGGAGCGTTTCCCGAAATTGAGTCGGCTGTGCGGGTCAGCCGAGAAAGCTTTCTGGTCCGCCGCGGCGATGTTAAATTCCAGGAAGACAAATCCGCATTTGTTGATTCAGCATTCTTTCATGTATTTGATTTTGAACTTGTAAAAGGTGATCGCAGGACAGCATTAAACAATCCATTTAGCGTTGTACTATCAGAAAGTACTGCTAAAAAATATTTCGGTAGCAGCAACCCAGTCGGACAAACGCTGCTGTTCACCGGCGACGCGATTCCTGCCAAGGTTACAGGGGTAATGAAAGACATTCCTGAAAACTCGCAGATAAGGGCAGATCTGTTAATTTCCATGTCCACCCTTACCAGGAATCTCAATAAAGGGCTCGATGATCAGTGGGGCAACTACGGTTCTTCGGCTTATGTGCTGTTAAAACCCGGTACTAATGCAAAAGCACTCGAGAAAAAATTGCCGGCGTTCCTTGAAAAAATGAATGGCAAACAGATGAAAGACTCGAAGATGTATGCCACCTTGTTCCTCGAGCCTTTGCGCGATGTTTACCTTTACTCAACACGCGACGGATCAAAGACAGGAAATATCACCAACGTCTATATTTTCTCAATGATCGCTGTATTTATATTGGCAATTGCATGCATCAACTTTATCAATCTTACAACCGCGCGCTCGACAGAACGTGCCAAAGAAGTTGGGATACGGAAGGTTGTCGGAGCTGTAAAAAGTCAGTTAGCCGGGCAATTCATCGGCGAATCGATTATACTTTGCTTAACCGCATTCATCTTTACCCTGATAGTATCGGCCCTGCTTCTACCCCTGTTTAACCAACTGGCCGGCAAAACTGTCAGCAGCGGAATTTTCAGTAATCTTACATTTGTCGGCATATTATTTATTGGATCTATTATAATCGGTTTCCTTGCGGGATTGTACCCGGCACTTATCCTGGCATCGTTCAAACCGGTATTAATTTTAAAGGGAAGGTTTTCATCCGGCAGCCGCGGTATCCTCCTTCGAAAGGTACTGGTGGTAACCCAATTTACCATATCCATATCGCTGATCATCGGTACCATCATAGTTTACAAACAAATGAGCTACATGCGAAGCCAGGATCTTGGATTTAACAAAGACCAGGTTCTGATATTAGATACGAATGGCGACAAAGCGAAAAAATCATTAAAAGAAGAAATTTCGCGACTGCCAAATATTAAATCGATTGCGATGTCGTCCAGCGTGCCGGGCGGTGGAAATCCGGGCGCTTATTCAGAAATAGAAAATAAAAAAGGTGATCTGCAGGTTGCTAACCTTGATTTGTATTTCGTTGATTTCGACTATATCACGCAGTTTAACATGAAAATGGTGGCAGGAAGACCTTTTCAGAAAGAATTCGCTACTGATACGACACAGGCAATGGTCTTGAATGAAGCAGCCGTAAAAATGTTTGGCTATAGTTCTCCCGACCAGGCTCTTGGCAAACGTTTTAAACAATGGGGACGCGAAGGAAAAATCGTAGGCGTTGTTAAAGATTTTCATTTCCGCTCATTGCAGGAAAACATTAAACCCCTGAGTATGCGCATCGAGCCCGACGGATGCAACCTGATAACTGTTAAAATTGCAGGCTCAAATTTACCCGGCACAATAAGGTCTATAGAAAGCAAATGGAAGGAACTTATTCCTAACAGGCCATTTAGCTACGAATTCCTGGATGAGTTTTTTGACAGTCAATACCGCGCCCAGCAAAGGTTCGGAAACCTGTTTCTCAATTTTGCGGTGCTTGCCATATTTATTTCATGCCTTGGATTGCTTGGACTTGCCTCTTACAGCACCATGCAGCGTACGCGCGAAATCGGAATACGTAAAGTTATGGGTGCGTCGGTTTCCGGAATCGTCAACCTGCTGTCGGTTGATTTTCTGAAACTGGTATTGGTAGCTTTTGTAATTGCCTCGCCTATCGCATGGCTGACAATGCACTACTGGCTAAGCGATTTCGCCTACCGTATCAATATCGTGTGGTGGATTTTTGCTCTCGCCGGAATCACGGCTGCAGTGATAGCTTTTGTTACTATCAGCTTCCAGGCTATCAAGGCAGCACTAACAAACCCGGTTAAAAGTTTGAGAACGGAATAGCTTTTAAAAAATACCGCGTTATGAACAAGAACTATTTAAAGACGGCTTTGCGGAACCTATGGCGCTATAAGGGCTTTTCATTAATCAACATTGCCAGCTTAACAATTGGAGTTGTGGGTTGTCTGCTGATCGGGCTATTTGTTTGGGATGAAAAGCAATACGATGATTTTAAAGGTGCCGACCAACTATTCAGAATTTACAATCAGCGGACTACCAGCAATGGTACGACGAACATGGCAATGGTACCGCCAACTTTTGCGCCGTTTGCAAAACAGCAGTTCCCGGAAGTTGAAGAAACCCTGCGTCTTTTAAATATTCCAAATCGCATTCTGTTAGAGAGCGGTGAAAAAAAAGGCTACGAGGAAAAAGGGCTGATGGCGGAAAATAGTTTTTTTTCGTTTTTCCCATTGGCTTTCTCAAAGGGATCTGCAGTTAACGCACTCGCCGATAAGAATACAATTGTACTGACCGAAAAACTAGCACAAAAATATTTTGCAGGAAAGGACCCTGTAGGAAAAGTCGTTCAGGTTGACAAGGAACCCTTCCGGGTAACCGGCGTACTTGCTCCATTGCCGGAACATTTTCATTTAGATTTCGCCTATTTAACTTCTCTTTCTTCGTTAAACGTGCCCAAAGAACGTATGGAAAGTTGGGGATGGCAGCAATTCTTTACTTATCTGAAATTAAAAAAGAACGCAGATCCAGGCGCATTTTTAATCAAATTCCAGAAAGAGGTAAAAGAAAAATCAAATCCAACAACGCAAGCTTCCGGTTATAGCTATGCCCCTTTCCTGCAACCGTTACGTGACATTCACTTAAAGTCGTCGGATTTCGAATGGGATATTGCCAGGCGGGGAAACATTACCTACGTAAAAGCACTTACCATCATTGCCGTTTTTGTTCTTGTTATTGCTTGTTTCAACTTTGTTAACCTTGCTACTGCACGCTCCTTCCGCCGAGCAAAAGAAATAGGCGTCCGTAAAGTTATTGGTGCGGAGCGCCGGCAGTTGCTCCTGCAATTTACCGGTGAAACCATTTTGCTTTCAATTATTTCAGTTTTGATCGCAAGCGTCATTTCAACGCTTCTATTACCATGGTTAAATAATTTTACCGGCAAATCCATTTCCTTTAATATTTTAACTCAACCCGTTTTGGCTTTGCTACTAATAGCGGGAAGTTTAGTTATCGGCATTGCCGCCGGCATATATCCAGCTATGGTACTTTCTTCCTTTCAGCCAATTAAAGTTTTGAAAGGCATTAATACCATTTCAACAAACAATAAGCAAGTTATTTTACGCCAAGGACTAATCGTTCTCCAGTTTACATTATCAGTACTGCTGATCGTTTGTGCCCTGGTTGTTTATCGTCAGGTAAAATATCTGCATGATAAAGACCTTGGCTTTTCAAAAGACCAGGTTGTAACTTTTCAATTGCGTGGCGGCCTTGAAAGCAAAATTGCAGCGTTTAAGAATGATCTGATGGAATCGCCGGATGTTATTTCGGCAACGGCTGGGTACGGCTTGCCCGGTGATATTTTTGCAGGTGATGAAATTATCGTTCCTAAAAATGACAACAAACAATACCCTGTCAGCTTATTCTTAACAGACGAAGATTATATAACGACGCTTGGACTTCATCTGATCGCAGGCAGGAATTTTTCAAAGAATTTTTCTACGGATAAGGATCAGGCCTTTATTATTAACGAAACCGCGGTAAAAGAACTTGGTTTTGGCACCCCTCAGCATGCTATCGGCCAGAAACTTCACTGGAATAAATGGAATAAAGATGCCGCCGATCCGGTAAAGAAAGGCAAAATAATAGGTGTGATTAAAGACTTTCATTTTAAAAGTCTTCATGAAAAGGTTAACAGCCAGGTACTGCAAATCTATCCTGAATATTATAAAGTCGCGGTTAAGATTAAGGGTAAAGGCGTTGATCGTGCATTAACACATATCAAAACCGTTTGGTCCAGGTATGTATCCGATCCGCTCGATTACGCGTTTATGGACGAAAGCTTTGGCGCACTTTACAGCGCCGAGCAAAAGCTGGCATCATTACTTTGGATTTTTACGGGAATGGCCATCTTCATCGGCTGTTTAGGACTATTTGGCCTGGCTGCCTTTAGCGCTGAGCAACGTGTCAAAGAAATTGGCATACGAAAAGTATTGGGGGCTACTGTTTTCAATATCACCACATTGATTTCCAAAAATTTTGTTTACCTGGTATTGACTTCTTTTGTACTGGCCTTTCCCATCTCGTTATGGGCAATGAATAAATGGTTGCAGGATTTTGCGTACCGTGTAAATATCAGCTGGTGGATATTTATACTGGCCGGGCTGTTAACCTTGCTGGTGGCAATCGTTACAGTCAGTTTCCAGGCAATTAAAGCCGCACTAACAAATCCTGTCAAAAGTTTACGAACGGAATAAAATAGTCCTGGTAACAGGTATCAGCTGCGAGCCGTAATCAAAACCTGCTACCTAAAAGTTAAAAATTATGATCAAAAACTATTTCAAAATTATTTGCGCCCTAGTCCTTGGTTTGTCTGCCTGTCACAAAAATGATGTCAGCATAAAAGTTAGTGACAATGGCAAGACCATGCGTATACAAGCCAGAAAAGATACCATAGACTATGACCGGGAATTCGACGTCCAGCGTATGAGTAACAGCCAGAAGAACAAGCTGAAAGCACACGTGCTTGACTCATTAGGCTTCAACGGTAAATAATACTAAAGCAACCAATTATGTTAAAAAATTATTTCACAATAGCCTGGCGAAATCTCGTTAAAAACAAAGGCTATAGCGCCATTAATATTTTCGGCCTTGCTGTCGGGATGGCCGTCGCCATACTTATCGGGCTTTGGATATGGGATGAATTGTCATTTGACAAGTATCATAAGAACTACGAAAAAATTGCCAGGGTAATGCAGAACCAGCTTTTTAATGGCGAGGTGAGCACCCAGTTTTCCAACCCTGCTGTATTAGCGCAGGAAATAAGGAATAAATACGGCAGCGACTTCAAATATGTGCTGCAATCTTCCTGGAATTTTTCGCACACTTTAACCGTTGGGGATAAAAAACTTCTGAAATCAGGCTCTTATTTTGAACCGGATGTTACGGAAATGCTTTCACTTAAGATGCTAAAAGGAACAAGGGCTGGGTTGAAAGATACTTATTCAATTTTACTGTCCGAATCTGTCGCAAAAGCGTACTTCGGTAATGCAAATCCTATGAATAGGGTTATAAAAATTGACAACAAAGTAGATGTAAAGGTTACCGGCGTCTACGAGGACCTGCCATACAACACTTCATTCAGGGAGCTTACTTATATTTTGCCATGGGACCTTTACCTGGTTTCAAATCCCTGGATCAAGGAAATGAAAAATCCCTGGGGAAGTAACTTTACTCAAACTTTTGCACAGGTAGCCGATAACGCTGACATGGAAAAAGTGTCGGTAAAAATTAAAAATGTCAAGCTCAATGCTGTTGGTCCCGATGAAAAAAGATTTAAGGCCGCGATGTTTTTACAACCAATGAAGAAGTGGCATTTGAATGGCGATTTCAAAAATGGCGTTAACATTGGCGGCCGTATTCAGTATGTGTGGTTGTTCGGAGTCGTAGGCTTGTTTGTTTTGCTGCTGGCCTGCATCAATTTTATGAATTTAAGTACAGCACGTTCCGAAAAACGAGCTAAAGAAGTGGGCGTTAGAAAAGCCATAGGTTCATTCCGCAGCCAGTTGATCGTTCAGTTCTTAAGCGATTCGTTCCTGGTGGTTATGATTTCATTTGCACTTTCGCTGGTACTGGTATATTTAGCTATTCCTTCTTTCAATGAAGTAGCCGATAAACAAATATCGCTTTTATGGACTAACCCGCTATTTTGGCTTTTCGGAATCGGCTTCAGCATTTTCACCGGGTTTATAGCCGGCAGTTATCCCGCTTTTTATTTATCATCATTTCAGCCGGTTAAAGTGTTAAAAGGCACTTTTCGCGTAGGCCGGTTTGCAGCTATACCTCGTAAAGTATTGGTAGTGCTTCAGTTTTCGGTTTCCATCATTTTGATTATCGGAACAATAGTGGTTTATCAGCAAATACAACATGCGAAAGACAGACCAATTGGCTACAACCGTGAAAGCATCATATACGTTGGTTCAAATGAGGTGCTCCATAGCAAATATGATGCCTTGAGAAATGAATTAAAGTCGCGTAATATCATAGTCGAAATGACTGAATCAACCAGCCCTGCTACCGAAGTATGGAATACAAATGGAGGTTTCGACTGGGCCGGAAAGGATCCTAACCAGGCCGTGGATTTTCCAAATAATGGTGTTACTCATGAATACGGAAAAGTAATTGGTTGGGAGATTATTGAAGGAAGAGATTTTTCAAAGGAATTGGCTTCTGACTCCCTGGCATTTATCATGAACGAATCAGCGGCGAAATTTATTGGTTTCAAAAAACCGATCGGACAGATTTTAAAATGGGAAGGAAAACCCTATAAAGTCATAGGAATTGTTAAAGATATGTTGGTTGAATCACCGTACAAACCGATAAGAGCATCACTTTTCCACATTTCCAAAGAGCAGGAAGGTGTTATTCAGCTTAAAATTAACCCGTCCCTTACTGCTTCAGATGCGTTGGCTAAAATTGAGAATACGTTTAAGAAATACGATCCCGCCTCATCCTTTGAATTTAAATTTGTAGACGAGGATTTTGCAAAAAAATTCGGCGACGAAGAACGCATTGGCAAATTAGCCACTGTGTTTGCTGTTCTTGCTATTTTCATTTCTTGTTTAGGTTTATTTGGCCTTGCATCTTTTGTAGCTGAACAGCGAACCAAAGAAATTGGCATACGCAAAGTAGTTGGCGCGTCAGTGCTTAATTTATGGCAATTGCTATCCAAAGATTTTGTCATATTAGTATTGATAGCGCTGGCAATAGCCATACCGCTGGCATGGTATGGTATGCACCAATGGTTAGAGAAATACGATTACCGAACTGACGTAAGCTGGTGGATATTTACAGTAGCCGGCGTCGGAGCATTAATAATTACATTGTTAACCGTCAGCTTCCAGGCTATCAGGGCCGCTTTGGCTAATCCGGTAAAAAGTTTAAGAACAGAATAAACAAGTGTCAGGTAACGGGCATCAGGAACGAGTCAACCTGATACCCGAAACCTGGTACTCAAAACCCCAAACCATGCTAAAAAATTATTTTAAAATCGCCTGGCGGAACCTTATTAAAAACAAGATCTACTCTGCCATTAATATTGTCGGCCTTTCGATAGGTATGGCCGTTGCTTTGCTGATCGGTTTTTGGATTTGGGACGAGCTGTCTTTCAACAAAAGCTTCAGGAACTACGACAGTATCGTTCAGGTTATGCATAACTGGAACGATGATTCATTTAACAGGATTTCGACCGAATTTGTAATGCCGATACCGGCCGCGACAGAGCTGCGCACAAAGTACGCGTCCAATTTCAAGCATATCGCCCTGGCCCGATACACTAACAAGCAGATTCTCGCTTACCAGGATAAAAAGGTTAGCCGAAACGCGTTCACTGCCGAACCGGAGATCACGGAAATATTGTCCCTGAAAATGATCGCAGGCAGCCGCGCCGGGCTCAACGACCCCTCTTCGATTTTGATCAGTCAATCGCTTGCTAAAACACTTTTTGGCGACACAGATCCGATGAATAAAATGGTGCGGATGAACAATAAAAGCGTCATGAAGATCAACGGTGTTTATGAGGACTTTCCTCACAATACCAATTTTTATGGATCAGACTTTATAATTCCCTGGGCCTACACCGTAGCCGACCGGCCCTGGATTAAAGAAGCCTACTCACAATGGAATAACAACTCATTTGTAATTTATGCACAACTGGCAGACAATAAAACCGCCGCGGAAGTATCCCAGCGGGTTAGAAATTTGCTGCAGGGAAAACCGGACCGTAATGACGATCCGAAAGTATTTCTGCACCCAATGAAAAGCTGGCATTTGTATAATGATTTTAAAGACGGCAAGAATTCCGGCGGCACCATTCAGTTTGTATGGATGTTCGGAATCATTGGTGTTTTTGTACTACTGCTTGCATGCATCAACTTTATGAACCTCAGTACCGCGCGTTCGCAGAAAAGAGCGAGGGAAGTTGGTGTGCGGAAAGCAGTTGGTTCGAGGCGCAAGGAGCTGATCATCCAATTTCTTTGTGAATCGGTTCTTATTACCTGTATTTCACTCGTCTTATCCATCATTCTGGTACAGTTGGCAATACCGCTCTTCAACGAGCTTTCCGCTAAACAGATCAATATTCCCTGGACCAATGGTATTTTCTGGATCCTGGCTTGCAGCTTTACCTTGTTCACCGGCCTGCTTGCAGGAAGTTATCCTGCATTTTATTTGTCATCATTCAATCCGCTGAAGGTTCTGAAAGGCACCTTTAAAGCAGGAAAATTTGCGTCGATGCCAAGGAAGGTGCTGGTGGTTATACAATTTACCGTTTCTATAACTCTGGTTATCGGTACCGTTATCATTTTTCAACAAATTCAGCATGCTAAAAACCGTCCGATCGGCTTTAATAAAAACGGTTTAATCACTGTCTTCATGAAAACTCCTGATCTGTATGGGAAATATGATCTGTTGCGAAATGAACTGATTAATACCGGCGCTGCTGTTAACATGGCTGAAGCGAGTAACCCTGCAACCGATGTCAACGCGCACCTCATCGGCTTCGACTGGAAAGGAAAGAATCCGAAGCTTGAGCCCTCGTTCAGCGTATCGTGGGTAACACATGATTTTGGCAATACGGTTGGATGGAAGTTTACATCAGGCCGCGATTTTTCACGAAGATTCGCTACCGACAGCGTGGGAATGGTATTAAACGAAGCAGCGGTGAAATTTATGGGTTTGAAAAACGCCGTTGGTGAGACAGTCAAATTCGGCGATACAAATTTCCGCGTGATCGGTGTTATACAAAACCCGATCATGGAATCGCCATTTGCCCAGCCGGTGCCGACCGTTTTTATGATGAACTATGAAAACGTTGGGGTTATCACAATTAAGGCCAATCCCGCGATCAGCATGCAGGCAGCGCTCGAAAAAATCCAGCCGGTTTTTAAAAAATACAGTCCTTCCACGCCTTTCGAATATAGTTTCGTAGATGATGACTTTGCTGCAAAATTTGCTTCTGAACAACGGATTGGCAGCCTGGCAACTTTTTTTGCGGTATTTGCCGTGTTCATCAGCTGCCTCGGAATTTTCGGCCTGGCATCATTCCTTGCGGAACAACGCACAAAAGAAATTGGCGTAAGAAAGGTTTTAGGCGCATCGATTACCAACCTGTGGCAATTGCTGTCAAAAGAATTTTTGCTGCTGGTGTCTGCTTCTTACCTTATCGCTATCCCGGCAGCCTGGTATTTTATGAACAAATGGCTGCAGGGATATGAATACCGCATGGAAATTTCCATCTGGATTTTTGTAATCACCGCGGCTGCATTGCTGGCTATAACGCTGGCTACAGTCAGTTTCCAGGCCATCAGGGCTGCTCTGACAAATCCGGTAAAAAGTTTGAGAACAGAATAGACCTAGTAGCAGTGTCAGATATTAGTTGCAGGAATTACTGCTACTTCAAAAATAAGTCATGATCAAAAATTATATTAAAGTCGCGTGGCGGAATTTAGTACGGAATAAACTTTATAGCGTGATAAGCATCGGTGGACTGTCATTGGGCTTAATGATTAGTATGTTGATTACGCTTTTCGTTTCGCATGAATACAGTTTCGACCGGTTCCATGTAAATGGAGATCATATTTTCAAAATGCATTCAACCACTACAATTGGTGAAAATAAGTTTAACATGCTTAATTTCAGTGCTGTCAGCGGTGAGCTGGTAAAGAAGAACGACCAGACTGTCACCGACTACATTCGTATCCAGCACCAGTATTCACCCGTTGTTATTCAAAATACCGAGCATCCTGAAACTCGCTTTTCAGAGAAAAAAGTGCTTTATGCAGATGCTAATTTTTTCTCATTTTTCACCTTTCCTCTCTTGGAAGGTAACAAAACCAAAGTGCTTAATCGGCCTTTCGCAGTGGTAATTTCCAAAGAGGCTGCTCGTAAATATTTTGGAAACAGAAACCCGATAGGTAAAACTCTTAACCTGGTTAATGGACAGAAATATCCTTTGCAGGTAAGCGGAGTTATGAAAGATAGTCCATCAAACAGCGACTTTCAAGCGGATTTTATTGTATCAATGGAAACGATGAAACAGATGCCGGAGACAGAACCTGCATTTAGATCTCAAGTATTTCAAGGCGGATCGTTTTCTACATTTTTTAAACTAGAAAATGTTGCAGATACATCGCATGTTATGCGTACCATGCAAATACTGGATATGGGAACATCGAAAGACCAAAAAGATGACTACCAACTTACAGCACTGTCAGATCTGCACATAAAAATGAATTCGGAGGATTCTGGGAGCACAAAATATTTAAAAGTTTTGCTGATCATAGCCGTTTTAATCTTGCTTCTTGCGTTGATAAACTACATGAGTTTGGCAACTGCACGAGCCACGTTACGTGCCAAAGAAGTTGGTGTTCGAAAAGTAACAGGCGCTACCAAAACGGCTTTAACTTCACAATTCTACATTGAATCCACTGTTTTCACGCTGCTTTCATTTGCAATTGCTTATTTACTGTGTGCCTTTTTTCAGCAACAATTCTATAATCTCGTTAATATCAAAATAGACGAGTCGTTTTTGTACGGAAAATCATTTTTGACAACATTACTAGTTGTTCTATGCATTACTGTCTTTTTCGCCGGCTCCTATCCTTCATTTGTTTTGTCCGCCTTCAAACCAATAGAAACTTTAAATGGGAAACTGAGTGTTAAAAACGGAGGTGCACTTGTGCGGAAAATACTAACAACGCTACAGTTCACTATTTCAGTTTCACTTATTATTTGCGGAATCGTTATCCAACAACAGCTTAATTTTTTGAGAAATACCGAAACAGGAATCGACCGTGAAAATGTGTTAATGATACCAGTCTCAGAAACATTCGGAAATCATTTACAAGTCTTCCGAAAAGACATTCGTAACCTTTCAGTAATTAAACATATTGCCACAGCTCACTATCCATTATTTAAAGGTTACGATGTATTTTTTACAAAGGATCAAAAAAACCGCGATGTAACCGTTCCAGTTTTGTCAGTTGACAAAGGTTTTATTCCAACGCTGGATATCAAATGGAAGTTCAAACCGGAGGCCGGTAATAATTTTTCAAATCCGGACCAAATAATTATTAATGAGTCAGCTATTCGCAATTTAAGTTTAACTGGCAACCCTGTAAATAAAATGATCGATTTCGGAAACAAAAAATACCGGATTGCAGGTGTCGTTAAGGATTTTAATTTCAATTCGTTAAACTCAAAAATAGATGCACTTGCTATGTTCATTGTACCGGATACTACTTCAAAATGGGGAATAGGTGGCAATGCTGGTGCGTGTGTATTTATCAAAATTCAATCAAAAACAAATCTTCCATCACTTATCAGTCGCATTAAAGGTTTTTATGAGAAAGCTGATAGCGTAACTCCTTTCCAATATGAGTTTTTAGATGATGCCTACAATGAACTTTATAAGGCCGAAGAAAGACTGGCGGCATTGTTTAATATATTTATCGGTTTAACAATATTAATTGCAGGAATGGGTCTTTTTGGTTTAGCTACGTTCTCCACTCAGCAACGAATCAAGGAGATTGGCATTCGTAAAGTTCTAGGTGCTTCAGTTTCTCAAATATCTGCTATGCTGTCAATGGATTTTTTAAAATTGGTACTACTTTCTATTCTAATCGCCTCGCCAATTGCATGGTTGATAATGAACAAATGGTTACAAGATTTTGCCTATAAAATTACAATTAGCTGGTGGATATTTCTACTGGCCGGAATGGGTTCTATAGTGATTTCGATAGTAACGGTTAGTTTCCAGGCAGTAAAAGCAGCATTGGCAAACCCTGTAAACAGTTTAAGAGCAGAATAAAAAAGTTGCAACAGGAATCAGCGGCAGGAAACGCAATGTTTTTTTATCGCCGCTGCTACAATTTAAAGAAGCAAACTATGTTAAAAAACTATATAAAAATCGCGTGGCGAAACCTCTGGAAAAACAAGGCAATTTCTTTGATCAACATCTTAGGGCTGTCTTCCGGAATCGCATTTACGTTGTTAATTGCAGGTTACGTCTGGAGCGAGCTACAGGTTAATAAAAACCTGGAAGATCCGGGCAACCAATACATCCTTCAAAGTAAATGGAAGGATCCCAACATGGGTTTGGAACTAACCACCTTTGGCCCGCTTGCTAAAGCTTTAAAGGAGCAGTATCCACACCTAGTCAAAAATTTTTACCGGTTTGACGGCGTTACCTCCAATATTTCAAAAGGAAACAAAGCCTTCCGGGAAGGAATCCAGATTGGCGACTCCACGATGTTAAACATCTATGGTTTCAAACTTCTACACGGCGATAAACTAACTGCGTTAAATGCACCTTACAATGTGGTTATTACTGCAAACAGGGCGATTAAATATTTTGGCAAAACGGATGTAATCGGTAAAACTATAACGGTTGAAAGTTTTTCAGGAACCAAACATGATTTTACGGTTACCGGTGTATTAGCGAATATCCCTCAAAACACTGTTACGCGACTGAATGACGCTAATGAAAATAATTTCTTCGTGTCGAACAGTTCTATCAATTTTTTTGGCCGAAACATTGACATCTGGACAAATCCCTACGTTATCGGATTTGTAGAGTTGCAGGATGGTATCGCTCCGTCCGCCCTGGAAAAACTAATAAAACGTCTGATCACAGAAAATGCCGGAGAGCAAACCAGCGAGATGGTTCAAACAAAACTTGAGCCTCTGGACACGTATCATCTGACGGCAAATAACGGTTTGGTCAAAAAAATGCTTTTCACTTTATCCGGTATCGCACTCTTTATTTTGCTGATGGCGGTTATAAATTTCATTAATATCTCCATCAGTAAATCTACCACACGGATGAAGGAGATAGGATTAAGAAAAGTAATCGGCGGCTTAAAAAAACAGCTGATCCTGCAATTCTTAACGGAATCTGTTTTACTGGTTTTATTTGCGACCACATTTGCAATCGTCATTTATCTGGCGACAAGGTCCTATTTCAGTTCGATAATTGGCCGGGAAATCCCTGGTCTGTCAGCCTACCCGCTTTACTTTGCTATTTTTCCTTTCATCATCATTTTCATCATAGGGATACTCTCTGGAATTTACCCGGCATTTTATCTCTCTTCTTTAAAGTCAATTGATTCGCTGAAGGGCAAGCTGCAGGTTAAGGAAAATATTGTTCTTCGCAAAGCTTTAATAGGTTTCCAATTTTGTATCGCGGTTATGGTTTTTGCGGGCGCCCTGATTATAACCAAGCAGGTTAACCTGTTTTTCAGTCGCGATTTAGGTTACGATAAAGATTTTGTTGTAAGCGCACAGGTTCCGCGAGACTGGACGGTTAAGGGAGTTCAGCGGCTGGAAGCGCTCCGCAGTGAATTTTCGGAGCTTCCGCAAGTGCAGTCAGTTTCACTTTCGTATGAAATACCAAACGGCCAAAATGGAAGCCCGGCATTAATGTATAAATCTTCGGCTGATTCAACACAAGCGATCGCAACTCAGGCGCTGGTAGCAGATGAGGATTATGCGAAGACTTATGGTATACATTTATTGGCAGGAACCTTTTTCCATCCGCGAGGTTACAACGACTCATTAAATGTTGTGATTAACGAAACTCAGGTTAAGGCACTCGGCTGGCAAAACGAAGAAGCAATCGGTAAGCAGCTGAAGGTGCAAGGCAGTCCGTCTACGTTTATAATCGCCGGTGTAACCAAAGATTTTCACTTTGGCTCTATGCAGAAAGCTATTCAGCCTGTCACTTTCTTCCATGTTCTTTACGCACCAACTTACCGTTTTCTCTCCTTTAAGCTTAAATCCGGCGATATAGAACAGAGCCTTTCGGCCCTTCAAAAAAGATGGTCAGTGCTTTTACCGGGCGCGCCATTTGAATATACTTTTATGGACGAAACGCTGAAAGAATTATATAAAACAGAATTGCAGCTTAAAAAAGCGTCCTACATGGCCTCTGTATTATCGCTGATCATTGTCGCTTTGGGTATGCTCGGGCTAATTTCACTAAGTGTTCAAAAACGGACTAAAGAAATTGGAATCCGGAAGGTACTTGGGTCATCGGTAATTTCCATTGTATCAATTTTTTTAAAGGAATTTTTCGCTATTCTGCTGGTTGCGGGAACTGTAGCGTCCTTTCTGTGCTACTACATGATGCAGGGCTGGCTGGAGGATTATGCTTACCGGATACCGTTAACATCCCTGCCTTTCCTTATATCGGTTATCTCGCTTGCAATAATAACTTCCGCTTTGATTATCGTGCAAACCATCAAAGCTGCTCTGGCCAATCCAGTAAAAAGTTTAAGAACCGAATAAAAAAAGTCGATTAATAATTCATCACATAAACCTGTTTGACATGTTTAATTTTTTTCAAACCACTTTCCGTAATCTCTGGAAAAACAAATCCTACAGTTTTTTGAATATAATTGGTTTATCCATAGGCATTGCCTGCGCCGGTTTTATCTTTTTGTGGGTTGAAAGTGAGCTGAACTATGATAGCTTTAATAAAAAGAAAAACCTGTTATATTTTGTAAGAGAAAACCAAAAGTATGACACCTATACGGCAACATTTGGTTCAACGCCCGGCATTTTAGCGCCTGCTATGCAAGCGGAAATTCCGGGTATTGCAAACACCTGCCGTATGAATGAAGACAACGCTTCAAAGCTTTTTACTATCGGTACCAAATCGATGTACGCGGGTGGTCATTACGCCGAAGCTTCGTTATTCAGCATGTTCACACTGCCGTTTGTGGATGGAAACGCAGCGACCGCTTTTAAACAACTGCATTCATTGGTTATCACTCAAAAAACAGCGAAGAAGTTTTTTGGAACTGATAAAGACGTTGTTGGCAAAACGGTCCGTGTTGATAATAAACAAGATTATGTAATCACGGGTGTTGTAAAGGACATCCCCGAAAATTCATCATTGCAGTTTGAGTGGCTTGCTCCTTCAGATCTGGTTTGACGCCAGTGACTGGGCACATAAATGGGGTAATAACTGTCTCAGCACCTATGTCGAATTAAAGCCCGGCATTCAGCCATCGTCGGTAAATAAATTATTGTACAATTTTATTCAACACCGCGACCCAAAATCAATTGCACGCCCTTTCCTGTTTAGCATGAACGATTGGCACTTACGAAATGATTTTGATAACGGCGTGCAAACCGGGGGCGGCGCTATTCAATATGTTCAGCTGTTTTCTATTATCGCCTGGATAACCTTATTGATAGCCTGTATTAATTTTATGAACCTTGCTACCGCCCGCAGTGAAAAACGTGCGAGAGAAGTAGGTGTAAGAAAAGTATTGGGTGCAGGTAAGCGAAACCTGATTTTTCAGTTTATCGGCGAAGCCATGTTCATGTCGTTAATATCAGCTATTGCAGCAGTGATAATCATGATATTGATTCTGCCTGCATTTAATACTTTGGTACAAAAAAGCCTTGTGCTCGATTTAGCTAGCCCGCTGCATATCTCGGCACTACTCGCCATAACATTGATTTGCGGGTTAATTGCAGGCAGTTATCCTTCATTTTATTTATCATCCTTTAATCCGGTGTTTGTTTTAAAAGGACTGAAAGTGAAAACCGGGAGCGCGACCATTATCAGAAAAGGTTTGGTAGTGTTGCAGTTCAGTATTTCAATTATCCTGATCATCAGCACCATTATCATCTACAGGCAGATACAGCACGTAAAAAACCGCAATCTGGGATTTGACAAAAACAAGCTGCTGCAAATAGATCTTAAGGGCGATATGGCCAAGAATTATGATGCGATAAAACAAGATTTGCTGAATACGGGAATGATAAGCAGCGTAGCACTTTCAGACTATACCACCTTGTATGGCGGCAATAACACAGGCGGGTTAACATGGGAAGGAAAAACTTCTGCCGCACAGATTCTGATCTCACAGCGTTCCGTAAGTCAGGGCTTTTTCAGTACATCCGGCATGACTATTTTGTCAGGACGAGACATAACAGCAGCGGACAGCGCATTTGTAAATAAAACGATCAACATTGTTATTACACAAAGCCTGGAAAAGCTGATGGGCAAAGGAAGTGCTATTGGTAAGACGCTGCACATGGAAGGCGATGAGAGTGGTATGCAGGCGCAGGTTGTGGGCGTGGTAAATGACTACGTGTATGGAGATATGTACGGTAAACCTGATCCGGTTATGTTCTTCTACGTTAAGCCGGCAAACGCAAATGAGCTATATATTCGCTTAAAACCAAATGCGGATACCGAGGCGTCTCTGGCAGCTGTCCAGAAAGTTATTAAAAATAATAACCCGGCCTATCCATTCAATTATCAATTCGTCGACGATCAATTCAACCAGATGTTTATGAATGAAATGCTGATAAGCAAACTTTCACGGGTATTCGCGGCGCTCGCAATTATCATTTCATGCTTAGGACTATTTGGCCTTCCTGCATATACGGCAGAGCGTAGAATTAAAGAAATTGGTGTACGCAAAGTTCTTGGCGCAAGTGTTACAGGAATTGCAGCGTTACTGTCGAAAGATTTTTTAAAACTGGTTGCATTGTCTTGCATCGTAGCCTTTCCGGCATCATGGTTAACAATGCACAACTGGCTGCAAAATTACAAATACAGGATTGACATTAGCTGGTGGATATTTGCAGCTGCCGGCATTTCAGCGATAATGATTGCGTTAATCACCGTAAGCTTCCAGTCAGTTAAGGCGGCGATAGCGAATCCGGTTAAGAGTTTGAGAACGGAGTGAAAAAATGGCATCAGCAGGCGATTCAAACATGCAACCGCTACTTTCAACTCGTACTACCAATGTACGTATTCGAACAACTTTTGTGCAGAAGCGAACACTTATGAATTCGTCAAGTGCTTCTAATCACATTTTAAACAAGTTTTTCACGGATGGCATTTTATCTGTAACTGATGACTATTGAGTTATCAATACAAGGTAACACACTATTAAGGCCGAAGTCTGATTTTTATCAAAACCGGACAAGATGCTTAAAAACTATTTCAAAATAGCCTGGCGAAACCTTTTGAGAAACAAAGGTTATTCATTTATAAATATTTTCGGATTAGCTGTTGGTTTGGCAACCTGTATCCTGATTTTTTTATTCGTATCCGACGAATTAAGTTATAATGCCTACAACACAAAAGCCGACAGAATTTATCGGCTCAATGCCGACTTTTTGGTTAACGGAAACTCTTTTAATGAGCGCACTGTTCCGGCGCAGTTTGGAAACGTCCTGGTAAAAGATTATCCGCAGATCGAGAACGCTACCCGTGTAACCGATTTCGGAGAGATTTTGGTAAAAAAGGGCAATGAGACGCTGATTGAAAAAAATGCCGCTTTCGCTGATGCCAATATATTTGACATCTTCACTTTACCAATGCTAGCCGGCGATCCTAAAACGGCTTTAGTTGAACCAAATTCGATCGTGATTTCGGAGCGAATAGCTAAAAAATATTTTGGCTCAGGTAATGCTGTCGGAAAAACGATGTTACTTAACAATACCGACAACTATAAAGTAACCGGAGTTATTAAAGATATGCCGGCGCAATCCCATATCCATTATGACTTTTTAAAAGCCATGTCGGGCAATGCCGACAGCCGCAATACCAATTGGATGAGCGATAATTATGAGACTTACCTCCTCGCACGACCCGGCACATCAGAGCAATCAATCAATAATTTCCTGAAAGAAGCCACAAAAAAATATATGGAACCGGCTTTAAAAGCCATGGCCGGAAGCACGATCAATGAGCTGGAACAAAACGGCGGACATTTCAGATACTTAGCGATTCCTATCAAAAAAATTCATTTGGAGTCCACATTAAGTAATGAAGCAGAGCCGTCCGGCAATATCCAGTATGTATATGTTTTCATTGCAGCTTCCATATTCATTTTGCTAATTGCCTGCGTAAACTTCATGAATCTTTCAACTGCACGTTCCGCCGGCCGCTCAAAAGAAGTTGGCGTGCGTAAAGTCTTAGGTTCCGACCGCTCGCATTTAATTTCACAGTTCCTGACAGAGTCCGTTTTGACAAGTTTCATATCAGTTATCATCGCTTTAATTATCGCCACTGCCCTAATCCCCTATCTAAACCAGTTGTCCGGCAAAGAGCTTGACCTGGGCTTGTTTACAAATATTTGGCTGTTACCTTCTTTAGTATCAGTCGCTTTAATTGTAGGGCTGGTTGCCGGCAGTTACCCGGCATTTTTTCTTTCCGCATTTCAACCAGTTAAGGTTTTAAAAGGATCGCCATCAACAGGTTTTAAAGGCGGGTGGCTGCGAAACAGCCTGGTAGTTTTTCAATTCGCTGCAGCGATTATTCTGATTGTCGGAACGATCGTTATTTACAGTCAGCTAAATTATATACAAAATAAAAAGCTGGGATATAACCGTGAGCAGGTGCTCGTTTTAAAAAATACGGCTTCGCTTTATATTCATGCAAAGGCATTTAAAAACGAGGTGCTGCAAATTCCGGGTGTAGAAGCCGGAACCATTACAAACAATTTGCCGACATCTTTAAATTTTAATACTACGATATTTTCTAAAGATGCTGCACGAAGTAAAGGTCAGGTGATGGGAATCGCACAGTGGGATGTTGATGCAGATTTTATTCCGACAATGGGAATGACCATGATAGACGGAAGAAATTTTTCAGCATTGATTTCAACTGATTCTGTTGGAATAGTCGTAAATGAATCAGCTGTGAGATTACTGGGGCTTAGAGAACCGATAGGAAAAAATATATACGCCAGTGGCAAAAAACTTAATATTATTGGAGTAGTTAAAGATTTCAATACAGGTTCGCTAAGAACAAAAATACCTCCGCTGGTTATCTCACTCGCCGAAAGCAGGAACATCATGGCCTTCCGTGTGAAGACAAAAAATATATCTGCGGTGATCGGCCAGATAGAAAATAAATATCACGCGGTTGAAAAGATGGCGGGCCAGCCATTCATGTACTCATTTCTCGACGATGATTTTAACAGCCTTTACCAGTCCGAACAACGCACCGGAAAGCTTTTTATCTCTTTTGCCGCAATAGCAATTTTCATTGCCTGTTTAGGGCTGTTCGGTTTAATCACCTATGCTGCAGAACAGCGTACCAAAGAAATTGGTGTACGAAAAGTGCTGGGCGCCAGCATCAGTAACATCGTTTTGTTATTGTCGAACGACTTTTTAAAACTGGTAGCTATCGCAGCAATCATCGCGTTCCCGCTGGCATGGTATTCTATGAACTTATGGCTCCGTGATTTTGCGTACCGAATCGACATTACCTGGTGGGTTTTTGCTTTGGCGGGCGTGCTGGCTTTCGTCATCGCTTTTGGTACGGTAAGTTTTCAGGCAATCAAAGCGGCGGTAGCAAACCCGGTAAAGAGTTTAAGAACGGAATAAAAAGTTGTCATAAATCAGTTATTAGCTTTTAAACTCCTGTTTAATGTATTATATAAAAGCTTAAGCTGATGGCACAAGCTGAAAGCTAAAGACCATGCAACCTTTTTTAACATGCATGCGTCTATTAGATTTAGAGTTGAACATGCCATCAATAACTATTAAAAGAAACTAAATTTTCAAACCCTATAGAGCTTAAAAACGGGATAAACCGTGCACCAATTAATATTCAGTCACATGAAACCATCAAAACTTATTTTAACATTCATTCTCACTGCGAGTTCAGTGGCACTGTTACGCGCGCAAAGTAACGAATCGCCATACCTGACCAAATCGCTGACTTCTGAAAACATTAAAAATGTAAATCTTGAAACCAGCGGCGGCAGTTTACTTGTTGCCGGAGGTGACACGAACCCTCGCATCGAAGTTTACGTGCGAGGCAACAACAATAAGAACCTTTCAAAATCGGAAATTGAGTCGCTGTTAAATGAATATTACGACCTGAAAGTCGAAGCCAGCGGCGGCACCTTAAATGCCAAGGCAAAGACGAAGAAAAACATGAACAACTGGAAAAATTCTGTTTCCATTTCGTTCAAAGCATATGTACCTAAAAATGTATCGACAAATCTGACCACTTCAGGAGGAAGCATCCGTCTGTCAAATTTAACAGGGGAACAAAACTTTACCACGAGCGGTGGCAGCCTGCATGTAAGTCAGTTAACCGGGGATATCAAAGGACAAACCTCTGGCGGAAGCATCCAGATAGAAGATTCCAAAGACAAAATCGAACTAGCTACCAGCGGCGGCAGTATTAGGGCATCGGGCTGTGAAGGAACTATCGAACTGAACACTTCTGGAGGTTCGCTAAATTTTTCGGATTTGAAGGGAACGATAAAAGCAGTGACCAGCGGAGGAAGCGTCCAGGGAACAGACATTTCAGGTGAATTGATTACTCATACTTCCGGTGGTTCTATCAACCTCGACCGCATTTCAGGCAGCCTGGACGCAGCAACTAGCGCAGGGAGTGCTCATGTTAACATGTTATCTGTCGACAAATATGTAAAAGTAGATGTTAGTTCGGGACATGCAGATATTCAACTGCCAGGCTCAAAAGGTCTGAACCTGAATTTAAGCGCACAAAAAGTTAATGCAGACAACCTGACGAACTTTAGCGGGACAAAAGAAAAAGACCGGATTAACGGTAAACTAAACGGCGGCGGTGCAGACGTTGATGTGCGGGTTTCATCGGGAAATATTAACCTGGTAGTAAAATAGCCTAGCCGATAGCGCTGTCAGCGTTTCCTCGTTCGTTTCTGAACGAATGCTGTTCGATAACGAACACCAAATAAATAAAAAAACAGCTTCCGACCGCTTGGAAGCTGTTTTTTATTAATGGCATTTTATCTGTATTAAGCTTCTTATGCTTAGAAATTATCTTCTTCTTGCTTTTAGAAACATCCGTAAAAATAAACTGCACGCTATAATCAACGTTGGAGGAATGGCTGTTGCGTTCACCTGCAGCATTTTCATATTCCTGCTTGTATACCGGCATTTTTCCTATGACGAGTTCCAGAAAAACGGGAATCAGCTTTTCAAAGTTTACAGCTACTCTATAGGACCTAATGGCGAAGAGAAAGGCACCTCTATGGCTTTCCCTTTTGTTGAGGCGGTCAAAAAAGAGAATATCGGCATTGTAAAAGCAACAAGTATACATAACCGAGGCAAGCTGGTGCGATACAAAGAAAAAACACTTGACATGACTGTTACCATGGTCGACAATGATTTTTTCGACATGTTTACTTTTCCTTTGATTAAAGGAAACAATGTAAATCCGTTAAGCGATCTTAACAGTGTGGTAATTGCTGAGAA
Organism: Hufsiella arboris; assembly: GCF_009834875.1. GTDB lineage: Bacteria > Bacteroidota > Bacteroidia > Sphingobacteriales > Sphingobacteriaceae > Hufsiella_A > Hufsiella_A arboris. Next base: position 365,685 of record NZ_WVHT01000004.1, read on the forward strand.
GTTTGCCCACAATTTATTCGGAGAAGAAGATCCGTTAGGGAAATCTATTGACGTTAAGTTAGGCGGAAAATGGTATAGCCTGACGGTATCGGCAGTCGCTGCCGAACCTCCGAAAAATTCGTCCATTAGATTCTCCGTTCTGGCGCGTACCGAAATAGATCCGGATTACCCTTTGCAAAAAAACAACTGGAACAATCGAAGCCTGCCCGTATTTGTTGAACTTGCACAAACCACAACTGATCAAAAGGTTGAGAGCAGATTACGTGCTTTTACAAACAAATATACCCCAACAGACAAAGCTTCATACAAAAAAGACGGCTATAAAGCCGATAAAAACGGTGATTACCACAGTTTCCGTTTGCTGCCGTTGTCTGAGTTACATTTTAGTCCGCAACTAGGTGGCGGCGGTACTATCAGTAAGCCGTTTCTCTATATTTTGATTCTCATCAGTGCGGTCATCCTGCTGATTGCATCGTTTAATTTCGTTAACCTGAATATTGGATTGTCATTTACCAGGACAAAGGAAATTGGTGTACGGAAATGCCTTGGAGCTGCAAAAAAACAAATATGGCTGCAGGTTTGGGGCGAAAGCTTCTTGCTAGTAATAATCGCGACCCTGCTGGCCATGACGGCGGTTTACCTGGCCATTCGCAGCTTCAATAATATTACAGACGGTGCGATAGATTCTAATTTGTTATTCAGTCCGACAATCGTTGGAACTGTATTATTACTAACCGTTTTGGTTTCGGTAATCGCTTCAGGTTATCCATCCGCCGTAATGGCTAAATTAAAAACAACCGAAGTACTCAAAGGAAAAATATCTGCTAACCGGTCTGGTGGATTACGAAACGCCCTGATAGTTACTCAATTTACAATTGCTGTAATTTTGATAGGCAGCACCATCATTATTTACCGGCAGTTTGATCACCTACGAACTGCGCCACTCGGATACAATACCACATCTATCATAAGTATTCCTATAAAAAACGAAGAAAACGGGAAAGAAATAATTAACAAGCTTAGGGGCAGACTCGCTTCCCAGTCTTCAGTTATCAGCGTATCGGGATCTAACACCAATTTAGGCATTGGCCAGGATAAAACCCAAAGTACCAGCGTTATGTGCTTTGATTTAGGCGATAAAAAGATCTGCGGCCAGGTCATTACCGGTGATTTTGACATGCTTAAAACCCTGGGAATCAAACCGGTTGAAGGTCATGATTTCTTGTTAAGTTCTGCTTCCGATACCAGTAACTCGGTTATTCTTAGTGAAAGTTACGCGAAGCAATTTGGCAGAAAGAGTATGGCCGATTTTAGTTATGCGACAGATACCGCCCAGGCCAAAGTGCGTGTTGCCGGTGTGATACCCGATTTTCATTTCACTTCAGTTAATGATACGCCGCAACCGCTTGTGATTTACCGGAATAACGAAACGACAATGAACTATGCATGGATACGGGTAAACACATCAAACCCAAGCGCTACAATGAATATGGTTAAATCAGTGTATGCTTCTGTTGAGCCTGGCGTTGAGTTTAACGGCTCTTATGTAAATGAGAATATTGAACGCTTATATGAAGATGAACAAACAATGGCCAGGTTGTTTTCTGTTGCCGCAGGAATTGCAATCGTGCTTTCGTGCATGGGACTGTTTGGAATCGCCTCTATTACCATTAGGCAGCGCGTGAAAGAAATTGGCGTACGAAAAGTTCTGGGCGCTTCCGTTAGTGCTATTGTTACACTGGTAAGCAGGGAATTTATCAAACCTGTTTTAATCGCATTTTTAATAGCCATACCTATCGATTGGTGGATGATGAATAAATGGTTGCAGGATTATTCCTACCGCACAGATATAAACTGGTGGATATTTGGACTAGCTGCGGTTGTATCAGTTGCGATAGCCTTAATCACCGTGAGTTTCCATGCCATTAAGGCGGCCATAGCAAACCCGGTCGAAAGTTTAAGAACGGAATAAACAATGGCTCAGCGCCAGTTAAAGCTGAATAGAAAAATAGCCAGGAATTAGCTTACCGGCTATTTTTTTGCATTTAAAAAATCTTATTTCTCTTTGGTCAACGTAACGATTCCGGCGTCAATATACTGTCCGCCATTTTCCTGGTGGCAATGAATGGCAATCATATTTTTTCCATTTGGTATCAATGCTTTTTTACTGGCATCGCTCATTGGCGTTAAACCATATGCTCCGGTAACATCTTTTCTTACAGCTGCTTCCACTCCATTTATATAGACCTCGCAGTTTTCGTCATGGTGCATGTAAAGAGCCAGATCATCGAAGTTAATATTCTCTAAATCGCCCAGCGTGAATTCCTGCCGAATCCAGATATCCTTGGTATCCCAAACCGTTTTAACGCTACTTCCGGGCGTGAAGCTTGTACCGAAGCCACCTTCACCCGACTTCCAGGACGCATCGTTGAATTTACCGGCAAACCAGTTTTCGTCAGGTTTTGTAAACGTGTATTTCCAGTTTCTTGCATTATTTTGGGATGAAGGGAGGACGTCCTTCAGGTATAATTTCTCACTGATTGCTTTCCGGTTTGATGCGCTGATTTTTTCGACAGCACCTTTGACTACTGCACGATCATAAGTTAACAAGCCATTCAGCTCTACCTCCACGTCTGTAATCTCAGTATAAACTGCCGCACTTAATCCTTTATTAGTTCGGTAAATCGCCAGGTCAGTGGCATATTGATCATATAAATCCGTATAATCTTTTTCATTGTCGATCATAATATAAGTTGGGCCAGATTTCCAGATATGACCAGGCTTGATGAATCCAATACCGCCGTACTCACCACATGCGAGAATCTGATCTTTACTGCTCGGCACTGCCGGGGGAGGATAGCTGTGTATGTCCAGAAAATCACCGGCACCAAAATGTCCGCCGCCACTTGCCTGGTTGATCAAACGCGAAGGATCAAGTTTGCGAACCATATCTACAAGACCCCTGGTATTGTGTTGCCCTTGTCCTTCATTAAAGACCACCCAGGTAACAATGCTTGGGGAGTTGATGTGAGTTTTAACTATTCGCGTCAGTTCTGATGCGTATGCCACGGTGTCAACAGGCGGTGTATGTTCGGTATAGGAATTAGCAGAAGGCATATCCTGCCAAACCAGGATACCTAACTTGTCCGCCCAATAATACCAGCGGTAAGGCTCTACTTTGATATGCTTCCTCACCATATTGTAGCCAAATTTCTTTATCATTTCTAAATCGTAACGCAGCGCCTCATCGGTGGGAGCTGTATATCCGCCGTCTGGCCAGAAACCCTGGTCAAGAGGCCCCAACTGGAAAAGAAACTTGTTGTTTAGAAACAATTTTTTATAGCCATCTTCTTCGCCGACAGATATTTTTCGCATACCAAAGTAGCTGGAAAGATGGTCGGTCGTTTTGCCATTTTGCGTCAGCGAAATATCCAGATCGTATAGAAACGGACTGTCTGGCGACCATAATTTAGCGTTTGGCACCGGCACGCTTATTTCTGTATTTGGCTTTCCTGAAGCGACCTCGATCTCTTTACCTCCTTCTTTAATTTTGACATTAACGGTCGCCCCGCTTGCATCAGAGCTGACTGTGAGCTTGACAACGGATTTATCTATATCCGGAACGATTTTTATGTCATTTATATTAGCTTGAGGAACAGGTTCCATCCAGACGGTTTGCCAGATGCCGGTAACCGAAGTATACATAATTCCTTGCGGGTGCAAGGTTTGCTTACCTCGCGGAAAACCGCCATTATCGGTTGGGTCGAAAACACGAACTGCCAGCTCCTGTTCTCCGCTTCCTTTAACATATGGTGTAATGTCAAAGCTAAATGGATCATAGCCACCGGTATGTTTGCCCAGGCTTTTACCGTTTACAAATACTTCCGATTCATAGTCAACGGCCCCAAAATGAAGCAGAATTTTTTCTCCTTTCCAGCTAACAGGAACGATAAATTTGCGCTTATACCAAATCCGTTCGTGATGTTCCATTACGCCTGACAGTGCAGATTCAACTGGAAATGGAACGAGTATTTTACTAGCCAGGTCGCCCTTGGGTAACGTTTCTCCATCAGATTTTCCAGGCTCAAATTGCCATAAGCCATTTAGATTCATCCACTTTTCGCGTTGCATTTGCGGCCGCGGGTATTCAGCCAAGACTTTATCTGGCTTCACATCCTGCGCGTATTTGGTCATTAACACCGCTTTTTTAGGTTGCCACTCCTGGGCAAATAAAAAACACGGGATTACAGCGATTACGGCCGTAGTAAATTTCTTTAGGCTCATGATTAGATGAATGAATTAAAATTTAGTTTCTAACGGGGGCTCGTTTTGGGCTAAATTATATGAAATACAGAAACTGTTACAGGCAGGCAGAATGTTTGAGCTAATTTGCAGAAAACTTGAAACGATTCGTGGAAAAGGCTTTTGAAAAACTCTGCTTGAATTGGTATATAGTTGTACGGGGTTCTTCTAAGCCAAACGTTTGCTAAGCACCGTTCGCTTTTGAACGTTGTTTGTTCGATAACGAACAGTTTAAATAAAGAATATCCCTTTAGCCTAACAGGAAGGACTTTCTTTGAAATGGCACTTTATCTGCAAGGTTATCAGTAAAATGCGGGTCTTATGTTTCTGAATTATCTTAAAATCGCCTGGCGAAATATGCTGAAGAACAGATTTTATTCTGTTCTGAATATTTCCGGGCTGGCAATCGGAATAACAGCCTTTCTGTTTATTACGATTTATGTAGCGGATGAACTAAGTTATGACCGTTACCATGACAACGCTTCGCGGATTTACCGCATAGCACAGCATGGCAGCTGGGATGGCGGCAATTTTGATATCACAGGAACTTCAGCGCCGTTCGCGGAAGCTTTAAAACGTGATAACCCGGAAGTAGAAGATGCCGTAAGGTTTGATGTCGAGGGCGGGGGCACGGTAAGCTATGGCGACAAGCATTTACAGGTAAACGATATTTCATTTGCCGATGCTTCCGTTTTTAATGTATTTACTTATCGCTTTTTATCCGGCGATCCGAAAACAGCCCTGGCAAGACCTGCATCAATTGTTATTACCCGTACACTCGCAGAGAATTTATTTGGCAGCGCGGCGGCAGCCATCAACAAATCCGTGAGTTTTGGCCCTGATGAACAAAATCTTGTTACCGGCGTCATAGCAGATGTCCCCGAGAATTCGCATTTCAGATTTAGTGCACTCCGCTCCTTTCCGGCAAATTTCACTGAGGACTGGGGATATTTTCACTTGTACACCTATATCCTTTTAAAGAAAAACGCCGATATCCACCACCTTGAACAAAAATTGCCGCAGTTCTACAATAAATATTTAAAAGACCTTGGAAAAGGAACGTCGAGTTTCAAATACCGGATGGAACTGCAGCCGCTAACTTCCATCCATCTGCATTCCAACCTTGGATATGAGTTGAGCTCAAACGGTAGCATGAAATATATTTACTCCTTTTCACTTATAGCGCTGCTAATCCTCATCATTGCGTCCATCAATTATATAAATCTTGCTACCGCGAGATCATATACCAGGGTGAAAGAAATTGCGGTCAGAAAGGTTAACGGATCCGGGAGAAGCCAGCTCATTGCAATGTTTTTAAGCGAATCTGTGCTGTTTGTTTTAGGCGCCTCGGCCATGGCAATAGTAGCAATGTACTTGGCCGCTCCGATTTATACGCAACTAACGGATAAGCGGCCTGATTTCAATCAATTGCTTACCCTAAAAAACATTGTAGTCTTTGTTTTATTCATCTGCGCAACCGGAATTATTACCGGCTTATACCCGGCGCTATTCTTCTCCTCTTTTAAAACTATTAATGCCCTCAAGGGTGAAATGGGAAATAAGTCGGGTGGCAATGTATTTCGCAGGTCATTAATAATTGTTCAATTCACTATTTCAATTTGTATGATCGTTGGTTCAATGATCATTTATCGTCAGCTTAATTTTATCCAGAATAAAAATCTCGGTTTTAACAAAAATCAGGTATTAACCATTCATCTTGAGAACCGGGATCTTCGAAACAGGGTGAATGAACTTCGGAATAAGTTGTTACAAAATCCTGATGTACAACAGGTGGCAACCGCCGGGAACCCAATCGGGAATAACGACATCGGCGGCACCGAATACAAAACGCAAACGGATAACAACTCGGCAGCGATCGGACATCTGGCTAAAGCGTTCACCATCGATGAAGATTTTATTCCAGCGTTGCAAATTAAGCTGGCGGAAGGTCGAAACTTTTCAAAAGACATGCCGACTGACTCGAGCTTGTCGGTAATTGTGAATGAAACACTTGTTAAAGAATCAGGATGGAATACAGGAATTGGCAAGAAAATTCAATTAGGCGATGCACATTCGCCGTTCGTAAACATAATAGGCGTGACAAAAGATTTTAACATTTTCTCACTGCAGCACAAAATTGAGCCGCTGATTTTAACGTTACCAAGGCAACAAAGAGAAAAGGACAATCTATATATCCGGATTAGCAATCAGCACGTCGGATCTTCATTAAAATATATCGAAAATGTGTTCAAAGGATTTGACAATCAACATCCGTTTATTTATCATTTCCTGGACGAAAATTTCGCAAAACAATATAAAGCCGAACAAAAACAGGGTTTTCTCTTAACGCTTTTTACATTGATCTCGGTAGTTATATCATGCCTTGGTTTATTGGGATTAGTAACGTTCAATATCTACCAGCGCACAAAAGAAATCGGTATCCGTAAGGTTTTGGGAGCTAATGTAACAGACGTTGTAAAAATGTTGTCTGTAGAATTTATAAAGCTGGTAACGGTATCTTTTATAATCGCGGTACCGATTTCGTGGTGGGCCATGAATAACTGGCTCCAGGATTTTGCATACCGGGTCAACATCAGTTGGTGGATCTTTGCTTTGGCAGGAATGCTGGCGGTGTTTATTGCGTTTGCCACCGTCAGTTTCCAAGCTATTAAAGCGGCCTTAGCCAATCCGGTTAGGAGTCTGAGGACGGAGTAAACCAGAGCTGTCAGCGTTATAAAACAAGCTATTTTAACGCTGACAGCTATCGCTAAACCTCGTTCGTTTTTGAACGATTTCTGTTCGATAACGAACACCCGAAAAACCAGAAAAGCCCTCTACCATCTTAAAAAAGGCCTTTTTCAGTATGGCATCTGTTCTGCATAAGTTCTAACAGAAAAGAACTGACGATCATGGAACCCAGGATATTTATTAAAATGATGGTAAAAACAGGAATCCAATTTATCTATGATTTCCTGAACTCAACACTTTTGCTTTCATGCAACAGAAATTAATGTACTCATAATTAACCGGAAAAGATGCTAAAGAATTATATCATCACGGCCTGGAGAAATCTCTTAAAGGGACGTGTTTTCAATTTGATTAATATCACAGGATTAACGGTTGCAGTTGCCTGCTCTGTTTTATTATTCCTTACCGCCGATTTTCAGCTTTCATACGATAAATTTCACAAGGACGTAAAAGACATTTACCAGGTTTATTTTACGCAGAATAAAGACACAGAAACAAATCGTGACACGCCAATGCCCGAGCCGATTACGCCGGTCTTGAAATCAGAATATCCTGAAATTAAGTACATCTCACGACTTGGAAACGGCGGTGCTCTGATTCGCTATAAAGGCAAACAGCTCGAACAACGGCTAAACTATATTGACCAGGACTTCTTTAAAATATTCACTATCGAAACTTCGCTGGGAAATAAAAATTCCATGCTTAGCGGGCTTCACGATATTGTATTAAATGAAAAAGTAGCGCAAGCTGTTTTTGGCCATGAAAATCCAATAGGAAAAACTGTTGAGTTAAATTATACCGGCCAATCGTTTGAAAGCTTTGTTGTTTCTGGGGTGACCAAAGACTTGCCGTATAATTCGAGCTTGCATTTTGATATGTTGGTTCGCTTTGAGAATTATCGCGACTACCAGGCAAACCTCGACAAATGGGATGTTGGCAATCATTCCGTATTTCTTAAGTTAAGAGAAGGCACCAATCAGGCTGCATTCGAAAAGAAACTGGTTCCCTTTACCAATAAATATTTCAAGGAAAACATCGAAAACCTAAAACGCGACGGCTCGAAACCCGACGCTAACGGACAGGTATTTACGATTAATCTGCTTCCCTTCGCCGAAAATCATTTTAATACAGAAGTTGGCGGCTTAGAGGGCAATCAGATCAGCATTTTATACATCTACACTCTCCTGGCGATTGTCATTTTCATTTTACTGATAGCCTGTATAAATTTTATAAACCTCAATATAGCCAGGGCATTTAACAGAGCAAGGGAGGTTGGCGTGCGCAAAACACTCGGCGCAGGAAAAGATCAATTGCTCTGGCAGTTTCTTACCGAAACTTCATTAGTTTGTTTGCTCGCTTTTATAGCCGGAATCGCGCTTTCATCATTCATCCTGCCTTACTTCAAGCAGCTTTTCGGAGGATATATTTCATTGAAAATGTTGCTTCAACCAGCTGAATTGACCATCGCATTGTTTGTATTTCTCATTATCAGTTTTATTGCCGGTTATTACCCAGCCTGGCTGATGCTTCGTTACAAAACCGTACAGGTTTTAAAAGGTTCAGTGAATACGACTAAGCCAGGAAAAGTTCGGAATGCCTTGCTTGTTACACAGTTTGCCTTATCAACCTTACTGATCATCTGCACATTGGTAACCTGGCAGCAAATGCGTTACATCCAAACCAAACCACTGGGTTTTAACCGGACAGAAGTATTAAGTATACCACTTGGGCCTAATGTGCTGATCTCATCCGGCAATGATACTAAAAGCCGGCCCGGAATACATGCCCTGCAATTATTACGCAATGCTCTGCAAAATCAACCCGATATTGTCGCTATCACCGCTGCCCACAGTAATTTAGGACTCGGAACCGATGGGCACACGTCAACTCAGGGCGTCACTTTTACTTATAAAGGTCATGAGATAGGCACAAACTGGCTCCAAGTTGATTATGACTACTTAAAAACTTTAGATATTAAGCTTAGTAACGGACGTGATTTCTCCCGCGATTTTCCCGGCGATAGCAGCGCGCTCATCATCAACGAAAAAATGGCCCGGCAATTAGGCGGCAAAAACCTGCTTGGCTCCTATCTGCCTGTTAATGGCGAGGAACATCCTATGCAGATTGTCGGAATTGTTAAAGATTACAATTTCCGTTCACTGAAGGAAAAAATTGAACCGCTAACACTAGTCATGAACACCGGCAAGTCGGTTGAATATGTTTTCGTACGTGTGAAATCTCAAAACCTCGTTCAATCATTCGACAAAATCAAATCGACCTGGAAATCCTTATTTCCGAACGACGAATTCCAGGGCTCATGGCTAAGTGAGAACACCGAAAGATTGTACAAAGGGGAAAAAAGTCTTGGTAACATGTTTGTCAGCGGTGCTATAATCGCGATCATAATTTCATGCATTGGCCTACTAGCGATCGCGATGATGGTTATGGCGCAAAGGACAAAAGAAATCGGCATCCGGAAAGTTCTTGGATCAAGTGTGGCAGGAATTGTTGCCCTTGTATCAGCCGATTTCCTGAAACTGGTTTTGCTGGCAAGTGTCATATCCTTTCCCATCGCGTGGATTGTAATGAACGGCTGGCTTCAAAACTTTGCATACCGTATTGATATTAGTTGGTGGATATTTTTATTAGCCGGATTACTGGCGGTGCTTATTGCGTTTGCTACCGTCAGTTTCCAGGCTATTAAAGCAGCGCTGGCGAACCCGGTGAAGAGTTTAAGAACGGAATGATGCTAAAATTTGAATTATCAATTGACAAGTGCAGGTATAAATTATACATCAAAAATTGATTTTTATGTTTCGCAATTATCTTAAAATTTCGTGGCGTAATATCACTGCAAACCGCCAGTTTACTTTCCTGAACCTGATCGGGCTTTCTGCGGGATTAGCCAGTGCCATATTGGTTTACATATGGATAAGTGACGAGTTGCATATAAATAAATTTAATCAAAATGATGACCGTGTTTACCAGGTAATGCAATCTGTATCTGATGGTAACGGCGCGATTGAAAATACGCCGGGTTTACTGGCAGATGCGCTTCAAATAGAAATGCCTGAAGTGGAGTATGCTGCTTCTGTTATTCCATCAACTTGGTTCGCCGAAAAGGGATTGTTTTCTTTTAATGACACACATATAAGAGCGGATGGACAATTTGTGAGCAACAATTACTTCAGCATTTTCCCTTGTAGTTTTATTGAGGGGAATGCAAACCAATTGTTCAGCTCAAAAAATAACCTTGCCATCTCAAAACAATTGGCTTTAAAAATATTCGGCACAACCAATAATGTTATTGGTAAAACTATCGAATGGAACCAGCAGGGCTTTAATGAAAATTACATCGTTACCGGAATTTTTGAAAAACAATCGTCCAATTCCACCATACAGTTTGATGCAGTATTCAACTACGCTCAATTTCTTGATAAAAATTCCAAATTATTAAAATGGACAAACAATGACCCTTACACCTATGTGCTTTTGAAGAAAAAATCTGACGCACATATATTCAGTAAAAAAATTGCAGGTTTTGTAAAAACAAAAAATGCAGATTCAAAACAGGTTTTATTTGCTCAGCTTTTTTCAGATACCTATCTCTACAACCGTTATGTAAATGGAGTTCCTTCAGGCGGAAGAATTGAATATGTGAAACTATTTTTTATCATCACGATATTCATATTGCTTATTGCATGCATCAATTTCATGAACTTATCTACAGCAAGAGCATTAAAACGGATAAAAGAAATAGGCATACAAAAGATAGTTGGCGCCAGCCGTCGTTCGCTTATCATTCAGTATTTATCTGAATCAATATTGATGGCATTTTTATCATTGTTTTTGGCAATCGCTATCGTAATTATTTTGTTGCCGGCTTTTAAACAGCTTACCGGGAAAGATTTCAATCTTCAGTTTGATACAAATTTCATTTTAGCGATAACCACTATAACGCTTATCACGGGCATTATCGCGGGCAGTTATCCGGCCTTTTATCTTTCACACTTTAAACCAGTACTGGTATTAAAAGGCGCGCTAAAAAATACTATCGGCGAATTGTGGATGCGTAAAGGATTAGTTGTATTCCAGTTTACTGTGTCGGTTGTGCTGATTATATCGGTAATGATCGTTTACCAGCAAATGCAATTAATTGAAACAACCAATCTCGGCTATGAAAGAGATCATGTGATTTATTTTGATAAAGGTGGAAAATTATCAGCTAATGACGCTGACTTTAAACAAGGTGCGGTATACAAAGATTTGGAAACATTTCTTCAACAGATAAAAACCATACCTGGAGTTGCAAATGCTTCTAATTTCAGGCACAGCATTGTGAACAGAGAAGGTGGCACTACTGATGTAATATGGCAGGGCAAACCCGCTGACGATCAAACTTCGTTTACGGATATCGCATGCGGCTACAATTTTATTGAAACGCTGGGCATACAAATGAAAGAAGGACGCCCCTATTCAACAGCATTTGGGTCAGATGATGATAAAGTTGTTTTAAATGAAGCTGCGGTAAAGGCAATGGGGCTTATAGATCCTGTTGGTAAAAACATAACTATCTGGGGCAACAAAAAGCAAATTATCGGAGTAACAAAAAATTTTCACTTCCAATCTTTATATGAAAATATCAAACCCTGCTTTTTTGATTTAAGCATGAATGCGAGGGTTTCAAAAATTGCCGTGCGAATAAAAGCAGGCAATGAAAAAGCAACGATTGAAAAACTTTTAAAATTTTATAAATCTTATACAGGGGAAGCGCTGAACTATGCTTTTGTTGATGAGGATTATGAAGCTTTATATGCATCAGAACAACGTGTGGCTGCTTTATCAAAATACTTCGCAGGTATCGCAATTATAATTTCCTGTTTGGGTTTATTTGGATTGGCTGCATTTACCGCGCAAAAAAGAAGAAAAGAAATTGGTATTCGAAAAGTAATCGGCGCTTCTGTAAGCAGCATCATTGCGATGTTATCGAAAGATTTTTTAAAACTTGTATTGCTGGCGGTAGTGATTGCATTTCCGGTATCCTGGTGGTTAATGAATAACTGGTTGCAAAGCTTCGCTTACCGAATTCAAATCTCGGTTTATGTGTATTTGATTGCAGCCATTTCAGTAATTGTGATAACGATAATTACAATAAGCTTTCAATCCATCAAAGCGGCGATTGCAAACCCGGTTAAGAGTTTAAGAACAGAATAAAGAGCGATCAGCGGTCAGTTTATAGTTAAATGCAAATACGAAAGCTCGAAGCTGATAACTGAGAGCTGAAATCTTCATAATCATGCTAAAGAACCACATAAAATCAGCCCTTCGAAATTTACAGCGTTACCAATATGTTTCGCTGATCAACATTCTTGGATTAACTGTGGGGATTACATGCTGCCTTCTTATCCTGGCATTTGTGTTGGATGAATTGAATTACGATCGTTTTCATAAAAATGCACAGAACATTTACCGTGTAGAACGTACGTTCTTAAACCCGGATAACAAAACTATTTCACTTGAACTTGGTGCCGTCGCGCCACCATTTGCCCAACTGTTGCAAAACGACTTTAAAGAGATCAAATCGATTACAAGCATTTTACCTGGAGGCGAAGCGACACTTCAGTATAACAACAAGATATTTAATGAACGAGACTTCTATTTCACAGATGAAAATCTCTTTAACGTTTTCGATGTCACCTTGTTGAAAGGGAATCCGCTAACTGCGCTTAAAGAGCCGTATTCCATTATGCTGACGGAAGAATCCGCAAAAAAATATTTCGGTGACACCGATCCGATAAACAAACTCATTAAGCTCAATCAACAATTTACCTGCAAAGTAACCGGCGTTTACCAGGCGCTCCCCTCTAATTCGCACTGGCACCCGGAGTTAATGATGTCGTTTTCTACGCTTCGCGATTCATCGATTTACGGAGCAGAACAACTGCGCACCAATTGGGGAAACAACTCGTTTTATGATTATATCCTGCTTCCCGAAAATTATAACCCCAAAAACCTGGAAGCACAATTCCCAGCGTTCATTGACCGCCATGTGCCTGATGACGCGAATAAAGCGTCAAAATGGACGTCCATATCGTTAAAAAAACTAACCGATATACATCTCCGTTCCCATAAAGATTCGGAACTGGAAGAAAACGGTGACATTAAACGGGTTTATGTTTTTTCGATTATTGGCCTGCTGATTCTTATTATCGCTTGCATCAATTACATGAATCTAGCTACCGCAAGATCGTCATTACGGGCCAAAGAAATTGGAGTGCGGAAAGTTGCCGGTGCTTCAAAATCTGAACTTGTTGCGCAGTTCCTTAGCGAAAGCGTTTTGATCTGTTGTTTCGCAACACTGCTGTCATGCGTTTTAACCTGGCTCGTACTCCCATGGCTTAATGGCATTGCTGGCAAATCGCTAACTATTAATAACTTGTTGCAGGCGAAGATCATTCTTCCAGCGATTATTCTGCCGTTCATAATTGGCATTCTCTCCGGTATTTATCCGGCTTTATTCCTGTCGTCATTTAAACCGGTAAAAGTTTTAAAAGGCTTGATTAAAACTGGCGAGCGAACCTTATCCATGCGGAAGGTTTTGGTGGTATTTCAATTTGCAGTCTCAATCATTTTGATCATCAGCACTGTGATTGTTTTTCAGCAGCTAAGCTATATTCAAAATAAATCGTTGGGTTTTGAGAAAGACAGAGTTTTGGTAATCAGTGAAAATGCCGGACTGAACAACTCTTACCAGTCGTTTAAAAATGATTTACTTTCCAACACAGCCATTAAAAACGTTGCACGCTCAAGCCGTATCCCTTCGGGGCGCTTGTTGGATGCTAACGGATCACAAATAAGTAATGGAAATACGCTTGCCCCTACCAAAGCAGACATTAAATATGTTACTGCCGACGAAGATTTCATTCCCGCTTATTCCGTAAAAATAAAAGCCGGAAGAAATTTCAAGGGCACTGATGGTAGCGACACATCCTCATTCATTTTAAACGAAAGCGCAGTCAGGGCCTTAGGTTTGCCTTCCAACGAATCGGCCATTGGCAAGCAGTTTAAATATGGCGATCGTACAGGACAAATTACCGGTGTTATAAACGATTTTAATTTCGAATCGCTGCACCAGCGCATATTACCGCTTGTTCTTTTAAATTCCAGAGTAAGAAATGACTACAACAGAATTTCAGTTAAAATAACCGGTGATCCGCAAACAGCCATCAGCCATATCCAAAATACCTGGAAAAAACACCTTCCAGAGGTACCTTTTGAATATAATTTCCTTGACGATCGTTTTTCTGATCTGTATAAAAGCGAAAAGCAACAACAAACCATTTTTTCTTTATTCGCCTGCATTGCGATTTTAATCGCCTGCCTTGGCTTGTTCGGCCTTTCGGCTTTCACTATCACACAACGAATTAAAGAAATTGGAATACGCAAAGTACTGGGAGCGAGTGTTGTCGGTATCGTACAACTACTGTCAATCGACTTCCTTTTACTGGTAGGAATTGCCGCGTTAATCGCTTTTCCAATTACCTGGTATGCAATGAAAAACTGGCTCAGCGATTTTGCTTACCGCATCGACATTGCCTGGTGGGTATTTCTCGCTGCATCAGCCATCGCCTTAATAATAGCGTTTGCAACCATTAGTTTTCAGGCTGTAAAAGCGGCAATAGCGAATCCGGTAAAAAGTTTACGAACAGAATAATAAACGGTTAAGAAAACTTTCGTGCATTAAATAATGAAGTTATGCTAAAGAATTATTTAACAATCGCATTACGCAATCTTGGACGAAACAAGATTTACGCATTTATCAACATTGCCGGCCTTGGTATTGGGCTGGCCTGTTCGATGCTGATTATGTTATACGTAAAAGACGAGGTAAGTTATGACCGCTTCCACGACAACGTAAAAAATATCTATCGTGTCGTTAGGCAGGAGAGAGACAAATCCGGAAAGAAAACCGGTAATGATCCGAACACCGGTTACTTCCAGGGGCCGAAGTTTGCGGCAAATGTCCCTGGCATTAAATCTTTTGTGCGCATACAAAGCGGATCCCGGGATGTTAAAAGAGCTGATGAAATCACTTCAAGCGAACTGCTGTACGTCGATTCAAGTTTCTTTTCCATATTCTCCTTTCCGCTCGAATATGGTAACAAGCTCAATTGCCTGAAAGACCCTTACTCGGTCGTTTTAAGCGAGGAGGAGGCAAAAAAACAATTCGGTACCGCGAATGCCGTAGGTAAAATCATGCAAATAAAAGAGGATGATGGCTTTAAGCCTTATACGGTTACCGCTGTAGTAAAAAAAACGCCGGAAAATTCTTCAATACAATTTAATATGCTGCTGCCTTTAAAGGTGGCGGCCGAACAGGAACAAAATCCTGAAAACTGGTTCAATATATTTTTGAATACTTTCGTGGTACTTCAACCGAACGCCAATTTAACGGCGGTGCAAAAGGGCATGCAGCGGTTTTACGAGCAGGATTCGAAGAACGCTGTGAAAATATTGACCGAAAAATACGGTCCGATGAATAACAAGACTATCTATCAGTTACAATCGTATGCTGATATGCACTTAAGTACCGATTTTCCTGCGCAAAATGGTTTAACAAATGCCAGTAAACCGCTTTATTCATACATACTTTCAGGCATTGTCCTGTTCATATTGCTTATTGCTTGTATCAATTTTGTAAACCTAACTATCGCCCGGGCCTTGCGGCGTACGAAGGAAATCGGCATTCGTAAAGTCATCGGAAGTGAAAGGAAACAGTTGATATTTCAGTTCCTTGGTGAAACCTTCCTGCTAAGCCTGCTGGCCTTTTTACTAGCTATATTATTGGTTCAGCTCGTTACGCCTGTATTTAATAATCTCTCGAATAAAGCATTGTCACTTTCCTATTTGCTTGATGTGAAATTGATATCCGGCTATGTTTTACTGTTTTTACTTACAGGTTTCCTTGCGGGAATTTATCCGGCGCTGATACTATCGGGTTATAAGCCGGTAGACACCTTGTACAACCGTTTCATCCCGGGCGGTAAAAATTACATCCAGCGATTACTGGTTGTTGTCCAGTTTGCCCTCGCGTCATTTTTGATTATCGCTACGTTTACCTTGTATTCGCAGTTCAATTTTTTGACACATGAAAAATTAGGGTATGATGATAACAACCTTGTGATGGTAAACAAGCAGTCGCTTAGTAAGGATGAAGCAAAGCTTTTTAAAACAGAGCTTATGAAGAATCCTTCCATTACTGGTTTTTCGCCAAAAAACGGAGGTCAATGGGGTACGGTTGCAAAAACAAGCTCAGATTCGACTATGCAATTTTCTTATGAAACCGTGGATGAGAGCTACGTTCCGCTTCTTAAAATAAAACTGCAGCAGGGCCGGAATTTTTCAAAATTTTACCCTTCCGACGCCGACAACTCAGTACTCGTCAACGAAGCGTTTGTTAAAAAAGCACGCTGGAAAAATCCGCTCGAACAAAAGCTTAATTTTTGGTATGACAACAATAAAAAATACACAGTTATCGGCGTTGTAAAAGATTACCATTTTCAATCCCTTGGTCAGGAGATATCCCCGCAGTTATTTACCATGAAAGACAACGGATTTGGTGTTGCCTTCATTAAGATCAAAGCCGGAAAAGAAACGGCTAGCCTGGACTTCATCCAAAAAACATTCAAAAGACTTTTTCCGCTAAACCCCTACAGCTACACTTTTAAAAATGAAGAGAATTTAAAAAACTACGAAGCTGAAGCGAAGTGGAAACAAATCATGCTATACAGTGCCGTATTGACGATTTTTATCTCATGTATTGGCTTATTTGGCTTGTCGGTTTTAACGGCTGAAAAAAGAATTAAGGAAATCGGTATACGTAAAGTACTTGGCGCATCGGTAAATCATGTTGTGACAATACTTTCAGTTGATTTTATCAGGTTGGTTGCAATCTCTTTGGTGATTGCCGTGCCGTTAGCATGGCTTGCCGCTAATAAATGGCTCCAAAACTATCCTTATCGAATAAATCTCGGTTGGGAAATATTCGTTTCCGCCGGACTATTGGTAATACTGATCGCTTTATTTACAGTTAGTTTCCAGGCTGTTAAAGCGGCAATTGCGAATCCTGTTAAAAGCTTAAGAACGGAATAAGAATCTGTTATCTCGGCCGGGTCTAAGTGCCCAAGCCCGAACGTGGTATCTCAACCTGATGCCCGATACCTTACACCAAAAAACGATGCTAAAAAACTATTTTCAAACCGCGTGGCGGAACATCATAAAGCATAAGGCAACCAGCTTTATAAACATTTTCGGGCTTTCTGTTGGGATGACCGCAGCTGTGCTGATATTTTTATGGGCGCAAAACGAAAGGAATTTTGATTCTCAGCCCGATCAAAAGCAAATTTATCGTTTAACCACTCGCGTTCCGTCAATTGGCTGGGTTTGGGAAAGTACTCCGCTTTTACTTGCTGAAGCAATCAGAACGGAGCTGCCGGATGTGCAGAAAACCGCCCGCTTGAATACAAACAACCTGCCGGTTGTAAGTTTAAAGGGAAATCTATTCTATGGAAAAGATTATGCTTATGTAGATGACGATTGGTTCAGCATGTTTAATTACCGCTTTATTGCCGGCAGCACCACTGCTTTCAATGCAAATCCTTTCAGCATTATTTTGACAAAATCGGAAGCGCGAAGATTTTTTGCTGACGCGAATCCAGTTGGTCAGTCGCTTCATATAGACAGCGTAGATTACCAGGTCCGTGGAATTGTGCCGGATGCGTCACCAAATTCCAGCTTCCAGTACAAGGCATTTCTGCCAATCTCCGCGCTGCTAACCAATCCTAAAATTCGCGCCAATGATGAAAATTGGGATAACGCAAACTATATCACCTTCGTTAAGCTCGCCCCTGGTGTTAATATGGAACGGGCGACCAGGAAAATCAACGATGTGATCAAACTGAAAGGAAAAGCAAGTGACAACGTGCCGGTTAGTATGATTTCTTTGAGCGACATGCATTTTGAAACCGAAATACAGAACTCCGTCTTCAATCATGGCAATAAGAACACAGTTTTGATCATCTCGCTGATTGGCGGCTTGCTACTGCTTATCGCCTGCATTAATTACGTTAACTTGTCGACAGCTAAAGCCGGCCTTCGGGCAAAAGAGGTAAGCATTCGCAAGATTACCGGCGCCAGCCGATCAGACCTTTTTACCCAGTTTATCGGCGAGTCATTTCTAACCAGCCTGGTAGCGGCAGTTATAACGCTTATCTTGGTTCGGTTTTTCCTACCCCTGTTCAATGAACTTACCGGAAAAGATTTCGATTTCCGCTATTCATTACCGATACTGCTACAGGTATCAGGTGTAACACTTATCAGTTCTTTTATCCTGAATAGCATTTATCCGGCCCTGCTCCTTTCTTCCTTCAGCCCGATAAATGTTTTCAGAGGCGTTACAATCTTAAAGGTGAAGGACAATACATTCAGAAAGGGACTTGTTATTATTCAATTTATCGTCTCAGTGATATTGATAGCCGCTACGCTAGTTATTTATAAACAAATGCAGTTTATACAGCAGAAGGATTTAGGCTATAGTAAATCACAAGTTGTGTCTTTCGCGCTGCCGTTTACAATTAATCGGGACAGAAAAAATGCATTGCTGAAAACGATGAAGCAGGAACTACTGGCGCAAAGCGCTGTTCAAAGTGTAACGACGTCTAATCAACCGCTGGTAAATATGGGAAGTGCTTGCAGCGGGTGTGCTGATTGGGCTGGCCGCGATACTTCTTTGCGACCAACCATTGCTCAGCTTTCTGTTGATGAGGATTTTCAAAAAACCATGGATTTGAAGATGCAGAGCGGCCGATGGTTTAACAGAAATACATCCGACAAACACAACGTGGTTTTGAATGAAACCGCTTTAAAAACGCTTAGTATCAGGGAACCGGCTATAGGGCAGCAATTCGTTTTCAAAGGTGATACGGGTCAGATCATTGGTATAGCGAAAGATTTTACATTCAAAAGCATGCACGATAAAATCGGGCCGCTTGTTATTTTTAACAATGCCGATTGGCGATCGTATTTCGCAGTGAGAATTTCAGGAAATCATACCCGGGAAGCACTCGCAGCCGTTGAAACAGTATGGAAGAAAAACCTTCCCGAAGTTCCGCTTGAATACAGTTTTCTGGACGAACAGTTTAGCGAGCTTTATACGGAAGACACAAGAACCTCGCACCTGACGTTGATTTTCGCTTGCATAGCCATTGTCATATCATCGCTTGGTGTATTCAGTCTCGTTGCTTTTGAAGTTGAGCACCGTACTAAGGAAATAGGTATCCGAAAAATCCTGGGAGCACCGATAAAAGGGATCGTTTCGATGCTTTCGGCAGATTTTGTAAAGCTGGTCTTTATCTCGATCCTGGTTGCGTCGCCAATCGCGTGGTGGGTCATGAATAAGTGGATACAAAATTTCGTGTACCGTATTCCTATAAACTGGTGGATGTTTGCAATTGCAGGAGTAATCGCTATGCTGATTACCCTCATAACGATCAGCTTCCAGGCGATAAAAGCCGCGATGGCAAATCCGGTGAAGAGTTTAAGAACGGAATGACGAACTATGATGGTCCATAAATTATTAGACCATGAACCATAGTTATAGCGCTCGAATCCCAGCGATACCTGCTCCTGATTCCCTAACTTTACTTCATGAGCAAAAGTCGTTATGAGCAAAAACCTAAAAATCGTATTCAGGCGTCGTCTTTAACTTTAAAGGATAGACTGGCTGCTTTGAAAAATCTGCCGGAATTTTTGAAGCTGGTATGGCAAACCAATAAGTGGATGACGCTCGGCAGTTCATTATTGCGGTTGCTGCGTTCAGCCATTCCATTAGCAATTTTATATGTTGGTAAGCTGATTATCGACCAGGTTGTTTTTCTCAGCAACCATTCGGCAGAGGTACATAACTATTTATGGGAATTAATCGCTCTTGAATTTGGACTGGCAATTTTTTCGGATGCTTTAAACCGGGCGATCATTTTGATCGATAGCCTTCTTGGCGATTTGTTTTCCAATCACACATCTATCAAGATCATGGCCCACGCCGCCACGCTTGATCTTGATCAGTTTGAAGATTCAGTATTCTACGATAAAATGGAACGTGCCCGGCAGCAAACCATCGGTCGCACGATATTGCTGTCGCAGGTCATGAGCCAGATCCAGGACATGATTACCATTGGATTTCTGGCTGCCGGATTAGCGGTATTTAATCCATGGTTGATCCTTTTGCTTTTTGTAGCAGTCATCCCGTCGTTTTTAGGAGAGTCGTATTTTAACGACCGCACTTACGCTCTAACGCGCGGCCAAACCCCGGAACGGCGTGAACTGGATTACTTTCGCTACCTCGGCGCCAGTGATGAAACGGCGAAGGAAGTAAAAACATTTAACCTTTCTGGATTTATAATCGACCGTTTTCGTACACTTTCCAATAAGTTTTATCTCGACAATCGAAAGCTCGTTATACGCAGAGCGAGCTGGGGAACTTTTTTTTCTATGCTGGGAAGTCTTGGCTATTATTCGGCATACGTGGTAATCATTATCCGAACCATCCAGGGTAAAGTAACTATCGGCGAACTGACATTTCTGGCCGGTTCGTTCAGGCAAATGCGATCGTTGTTAGAGGGCGTTCTTACGCGGTTCACTTCCGTGTCACAGGGAGCAATTTATCTTAGCGATTTCTTTGAATTCTTCGAAATCAAACCTAAAATTAAGCTTTCGGCCAAGCCGCTGTCCTTTCCCAAACCAATTCAAACTGGTTTCACCTTTGAAGACGTAGGATTTAAATACCTGCATTCCGAACGATGGGCTAACCGTCACCTCAGCTTCACCTTAAAGCCAGGTGAAAAATTGGCGTTGGTTGGCGAAAACGGTGCGGGGAAGACGACCCTGGTTAAGCTGCTTGCACGTTTGTATGATCCTACTGAAGGCCGGATACTGCTGGATGGAATCGATCTAAAAGAATATGATTTAACCGAACTTCGCGAAAATACCGGCGTTATCTTCCAGGATTACCTGCGTTACCAGATGACGCTTGCTCAGAATATAGCCGCGGGAAACATTAGCGAAAAAGACAACCGGAATTTAATTGAAACATCTGCCGAACAAAGCCTGGCGGATGTTCTGGCCAACCGGCTTCCGGAACATTACGATCAGATGTTGGGCAAGCGGTTTACAAACGGTGTCGAATTATCGGGCGGAGAATGGCAGAAGGTTGCACTGGCGAGAGCCTACATGAAAGATACGCAGCTGTTGATATTGGATGAACCGACAGCTGCGCTGGATGCTCGTGCTGAATACGAAGTTTTCCAGCGTTTTGCTGAGTTAACGCATGGCAAATCGGCAGTGCTGATTTCTCACCGTTTTTCTACGGTTCGCATGGCCGACCGTATCCTGGTGCTTGATAAAGGAGAAATTATTGAGCTGGGTAGCCATGAGGAGCTGCTTCAAAAAGGCGGCCGTTATGCTGAGCTTTTTGACCTGCAGGCAATGGGATACCGGTAACTATGCTTAAAGCTGATTGCTCAAAGCTGAACGCTCACCCGTCCGCTTTTGAACGAAAACTGTGCGATATCGGACACCTCCAAATTTAAAATCGCATTAAACTACTGCAAATCAAAGTATTTTGACACTGGCATTCTATCTGCAAATGATGGAATGAATGTTTTAACGATCAGGCGATATGCCTCGATCGGAAGACTATAAAATTTACAAACAAACAAGATGATAGCTTTAAAGAACATATTTAAGTGGTATAACGTCGGCGGAAATCGAAACTTTATTTTGAAGGACATCAATCTCGACATTCAGCAAGGCGAATTTATTTCGATTATGGGGCCTTCTGGATCTGGAAAAAGTACCCTTTTAAATATCATCGGCATGCTTGACGAAGCATCTGAAGGGACCTATATTTTCCAGGACCAGGAAGTGTTCCGCCTGAAAGAAAAACAACGTTCGCAGCTTTATAAGGATTATATCGGATTCGTATTCCAGGCTTATCACCTGATCGATGAGCTCACAGTTTATGAAAACATCGAAACACCGCTGATATATAAAGACATGAAAAGCTCGGAGCGCAAGGCTATCGTTGCTGATATTCTTGACCGCTTTGGAATTGTAGGTAAAAAAGATCTTTTCCCGAATCAATTATCCGGAGGACAACAGCAACTGGTTGGCATCGCGAGGGCTCTCGCATCAAAACCTAAACTAATTTTAGCTGATGAACCTACCGGCAACCTGAATTCAAAACAAGGCGAAGAGATTATGGAGCTTTTCAAACAGCTTAACAAGGAAGATGGAATAACCATTATCCAGGTTACTCACTCAGAAAAAAATGCCGCGTATGGATCCCGCATCATAAACCTCCTCGATGGCCGAATTGATACAAACACCACTCTCTGATGAATTTTTTTAGAATACCCGTAACAGCATTTTTTATAGCCGCACTTTGGCTTGGCCAGGCAAAAGCGCAGGATTCAACCGCGAAGAAACTTGATCTGAATCAATGTATCCAAATCGCTTTTAAAAACAATCTTGATGTCAAACGCAGTGAATTGCTGTCAGAATCGCAAAAAGTTAATTTAAACCAGGCCAAAGCTAATTTGTTGCCTAACATCTCAGGTAGCGTTAATCACGGTATTAACAATGGCCGCAGCATCGATCCGTATACAAACTCTTATATCGATCAAAGCCTGAAATTTGCCGATTATGCCGCAAATGGTTCGATCACGCTCTTTAGCGGATTATTACTTCAGCATGCTATAAAACAAAACTCTCTCGCTTACCAGG
This sequence comes from Hufsiella arboris, assembly GCF_009834875.1. Lineage (GTDB taxonomy): Bacteria > Bacteroidota > Bacteroidia > Sphingobacteriales > Sphingobacteriaceae > Hufsiella_A > Hufsiella_A arboris. Next base: position 388,575 of record NZ_WVHT01000004.1, read on the forward strand.
CAACAAAAATGGAATTACAGCAGCAAAAAGACAATCTTGCGTTATCCGTGATTTTATCTTATTTGCAGGTGCTAAACAATGAAGATCAATACCAACAAGCTGTAAATCAGGCAACGCTGACCCGCATCCAGGTGGATCGTTCTGAAATCTTAAACCGCGATGGTTCGATAGCGCCATCAACACTATCAGACTTAAAGGGCCAGCTGGCAAATGATGAAATTTTAATGATCAATGCAAAGAATTCCTTGAACACAGCAAAAATTGATCTGGCAAAAAATATGAATGTTCCCAATGACACAGCACTCGTTGTTGAACGTTTGAATGCTGATGATTTGTCGCTCATTAATAACGCCAGCGCCGATTCGATATACCAATCGGCTCTAACACAATTGTCGATTATCAAAGCTGCTTCCTATCGTACGCAAAGTGCAAACAAAGGTGTTCAGGTTGCAAGAGCTCAATATTACCCTACGTTGTCATTAAACGGAAATCTTTACAGCAATTACTCGAGCGCTGCCTTTACAAACAGCCTTACAGGTAATTCCGAAATCAATACCGGTCAATATGTTAAAGTTAACGGCAGCGAACTACCGGTTTACTCGATGCAAAACGACTATGCCCAGAACAAAATACCGTATGGAGATCAGATCAAAAACAACTTCAGCTCTTCTGTTAGTGTTGGGTTGGCAGTTCCGATTTTTGGCCGTTTGTTTTACCGCAACCGTGTTGCTTTGGCCAAAATAGATTACAGGGAAGCTAAATACACTGAAGAAACAACCAGGATCCAATTAAAGCAAGCCGTTGATCAGGCGTATATTAATAAGCAATCGGCGTTAGACAGGTATAGAAAACTGGAAACGCAGGTCGATGCTTACACAGAATCATTTAAAGCCGCAGAAGCAAGGCTTAACGCCGGTGTTGGAACCAGCGTAGATTACAATATCGCAAAGAATAACCTCGACCGTGCCAAATTAAATTTGATCATCACAAAATACGATTACATTTTCAGGAATCAGATCCTGGACTATTACCAGGGCAAATTATTCTGGTAACAGCACGTTCAATAAAAAAGGCTGCCATACTTCGTCTTATGGCAGCCTTTTTATTGGCTAATTATATCAGGTTATCATTACCAGGATAAACGTTAAAACTGAAATTCCTAAAGCCAGCCACACCATCCAGTTGTTTCTTTTTAACAGCTCAACCTGCTCCTGTAACTGCAACAAACCCATAACCTCTGTTTCTTTCTCCTTTAACTTCTGATTAGAATCGTATATTTTAACCATGCGGATGCCCTTCTCCGTTAAAATAAACAGGTCAGGGCGCTCTTCATGCAGATAATTCATACTGATTAATTCCGACAGCGCATTGCTGTGTTCGGGTTTAACTGTGACCTTATTAATGTAGCCGGCGGTTTCAGCCTGTTTTAATAAATCATAAATTAAATCATTGGAAGTGTTCATTTCCTGCCAACCTAAATGATAACCCATTTCCAATAAATAACAGGATTGGATAATTGTTTTACATCAGCCTTCCAATGGCCCAATGTCCGTTGCCGTAAGACGAGCAATTCGGCAAAAGTGTAACAATTACGTGCGAGCTACGTCTTAAAAATTTGTATATAACTAATTACTAACTGGTGTATCAATGAAACTGCAATTCTTCAAAAAGCGAAACGGCACAGAAAACAGGCCCAAAAAAAGCAAATTACGCGAATGGCTTGATGCCGTTTTGTTTGCCGTCATTGCTTCTACGATCATTCGTGGCTTGCTTTTTTCCGCTTATGCCATTCCATCGGCGTCAATGGAAGGCACTCTCCTGACAGGCGATTATCTTTTCGTCAGTAAATTCGCTTATGGCGCCCGTATGCCAATTACCCCGATATCAGTGCCATTTCTGGAATCGACAGTTACAAAATATAACCTGAAAACTTATTGGGATGGAATTAAATTGCCCTATTACAGGCTGCCGGGATTATCAGACGTAAAACAAGGCGACGTTGTCGTATTTAACTATCCGCCGGACGCTGAAAAAGGCAGGCCGGTCGATATGCGGACACATTATATCAAGCGCTGTATCGCGACACCCGGTGACCTCCTTCTAATTAACAATTCAAATGTATTTGTAAATAAAAAACTAGTAGCAACAGCTCCAAAGGCTCAGACTTCCTACCTCGTAAAAACAGATGGGAACAGCCTAAATCCAGAATTGCTTCACGAGCTTCACATCGAAATACGCGGGCAGTTTAGCATGACGGACTACGAAATGATCATTCCAGCAGACAGTTTTGCGGATTTCAAAAGCAGGCCGAACATTAAGTCTATCAATCCTTTTATTTTACCGAAAGAGATCGTTGATGAGAGTCTATATCCACATAACGCGCTGTTTAAATGGAATATTGACAACTACGGTCCGCTGACCGTACCGAAGGAGGGATGGACTATTCCGCTTAATGATTCAACTCTTGCGCTTTATGGCCCTGCCATCAAAAATTACGAATTAACGCCAGTCGCTAAAAACGGCAATGCGTTTTTTGTAAATGGCAAAAAAGCCGGTTCTTATACGTTTAAAATGAACTATTACTGGATGATGGGCGACAATCGTCATAATTCTGAAGATTCGCGATCCTGGGGTTTCGTACCCGAGGACCATATAGTTGGCAAAGCTATGATCACCTGGATGAGCAGTGACAGTACCGAAACTGCATTAAAGAGGATACGATGGAACCGGATATTACGGGATATCAAGTAACAAAAATTCGCAGGCAGCGTTCTTGGAAACAAACATTTACGCTGCCTGCGGTTTAAAGTCAGATTTATTTTTTCACCAGGCTCAATGCTCGTCCCATGAGTGTAATTTTCGAGCTGTCTGCCAGGTTTAATTTCGCCGATTTGATATCCGGATCAAGCAATTCCAGATGATTTTTGCCGGGAACCTCGATATCAGCCGTTGCAATTTGATTGTTATTAGCGATCATGAGAGAAGACTCGCCTGTGCGGCCGCCGACTTTTGCTTTTAATGCATTTAATTTTGTCTTTTCTAAAAACGCATCGGTCGTTAAACCTAAATCCAGATTTAACTCACGTTGATCAAACCCGGTGACAGTCAGCTGCCTGTTATCGATGTATTTCGAATTGGCTGAATCAGACTTAGTTGTAATTTTAACCACCTTCGGGCACAGAATTAAGATGCTGCCTCTTACCTGCCTTTCGTCGGCTTTATATTTTTCCTTTACATCAATAATCAATTCACCATTTTTACTTTCAACCGTAACCCGGTCCTTCACCCATTTGCTGATCCAGACTTTAGAACTGGAATTGTGCTCTATTGAAACTGAAATCAGGTTGGCAGAATTTACACGGATCGTATTGAACTGGCCGACCTGCTGTTGTTCCAGATTTCGAAAACGGCTTTTAAAATTTCCAGTCTGATATTCCGCTTTCAAGGCTGTGTCGTAGGCAACCATTGATCCTGTTAAAATTATCAAGGCGGCCAGCAATAGTTTATTACTTGTTTTCATGCGTTAAGGTTTATAATTCTCCGTTTTAAATGTTTTATAATGCGCGTCAATTTCTTCAATACTGATATTGAGCAGGTAAATCGTCCTGAAAAATTCGGGAAGTTCCTGTTTAAAGAAACGCTCCTTTTGGTATGTCTGAATTTTGTTTACCGCGTCTGCAGTTACAAAAAAACCGATACCGCGCTTATTGGAAATAATATCCTGGTTCTGTAAAAATTCGTAGGTGCGCATAACTGTATTTGGGTTAACCTGTAATTCAACCGCCAGATCACGGACAGACAGGATCTTCTGTTCCGCAGGCCATTTGCCAAGCAGAATTTTTTCGTTTACGTAATTTGCGATCTGTATATAAATCGCCTCGTTATCTCTAAATTCCATCTTCAGATCTCCTTCTCTTTCAGTTTGAATAATGCGCAAATCCAAAAAACTATAGCGACTGTAAAGAACATTAGCGATGTAAGCATATCTGCGTTTTCATTCAGCCGAATTGGCCAGCTGTTTTCACCTTCGATAACCTGAAGGCCGATGAACGGGACCGCCTTTGAAAATTTTCCATCAAATAAAAAATACGTTATAAATTGATTTAAAATCGATAGTAAAACAAGGAAAACAAAAAAGACAAAACCTGTTTTAACGAAATGTAATCGTTCAAAATAAATGGCGCCAATCAGTGTAATGGAATGTAGAATGATATAAAAACCTATTATACGATAAGGCTTGAGGTCCTCCGAAAATAAATCCATTAATTTTGATTCCGGATTGCCCCAAATCGAAGAGACTATGAACACAACAAGATAAAATGCTCCGATAAAACAGATCAGAAAAATAATCAAAGAATAAATCCAGCTAACAAGAAATTTCTCAACATAAGAAGCAGGAAGCATCAGCGTTTGGATAGCCTTCTTTTTGTCCCCCAGATCGGCAAAGATCATGCTTGTAAAAATTGCTCCCGCGATTAAAAGAAATGTAGAAAATAAGATCAGTTGCGAAACCTGTCCGATAACGCCGTTATTGTTATAGGCAATGAACGCAAAAAGTAATGTTAATATACCCGATATCACCCCCAGCGACATGAGATAGGCTTTGTAGTGTTCCTGCGTATGCTTTGCAAAAAGCATTGTAAATCGATTGAAAGAGAAGAAATTATTTGCCATGATTATCGGTTTAAAATTTCAGTCAGCGGTTTGTGATTATTAATTATCGCGTTAAAAAGCAGCTCCATATCTACCCTGCTGAATTTCTGATATAAGTTCTCAGCAATAGTGTTTGTCCCTATCATATTTTCTTCCGCATATACTACGTTCCGGCCATTCGCTTCAGACGAGGTTAAAAACAAAAGCTTGTCTGATATCTCATCAAGGCTTTTATTCAGCAGTATTTCCCTTTCATGAAGGACAATTACCTGGTCGATCAGGCTGTCCAGATCACGTACCTGGTGTGTTGAAATAATTATGCAACGATCTTCCGTCAGCGCAGATGCGATGATTTTACGAAATTGCACTTTCGAGGGGATATCCAAACCATTGGTCGGCTCGTCCATGATTAATAACGATGTATTACTCGCTAATCCGAAAGCAATCATTACTTTTTTTTGCTGTCCGAAAGATAGCCGGCTCATTACCTGATCAGCGGGAACATTGAATTCCAGCAGGATATTTTCAAACTGCTCCCGGTCAAACTGCGGGTAAAAATGTGCCGTATTTTTCACGTAGCCTCTGACGGTGATTGCCGGCATAAATAATTCTTCAGGAATAAAAAATAATTGGCTTAAAAATGAAGGCCGCCTTTGTGAGGGATTGTGTCCGTTCACGTCTAATTCTCCCTCCTGCGGAAAAACCAGGCCGGCAAGATTTTTCAGAAGTGTCGATTTACCTGCTCCATTTTTACCAAGAAGCCCATAAATATGGCCCTCTTCCAAATACAAACTAAGGTTTTCAAATAATGGCCTTCCTTTTTTATAGCCGAACGTCAGGTTGGAAACTGTAATCATATACAAAAGTTTAGTGTACTAGTTATATAGTACACTACAAATGTATCATTAAAATTGACTAATCAAAATTTCCGAAAAAAAAACAACCAACTTTTCTAGGCAGCCTGCTCTGACTTTCGGTAGGTCACCAGGAAAACGCCGGCCAGAATTAGCAACAAGCAAAGTATTTGCGGGGTGTTAATTTTCTCGGAAGCAATTAGCCAGCCGGCAAACATTGCAACCACCGGGTTGATATAAGTATGAGTGCTGACTATTGCGGGCGGACGCACTGTCACCAGCCATGTGAAAGAAAGGTATGCTATAAGCGAACCGAAAACAATCAGGTAAGCCAAGCCGAACCAACCGCTGAAGGTAATTGCAGGCGCATCAAATGAATGCCAGCCACCGTTAGGAATTGCAATTAAGGCACTGGCTATGCCGGCAAATATTAGTTGCAGAGAGGTTGTTTGCAGATTTGATATAGTACCATTTAATCGTTTTTTGCCATAAAGCGTTCCGATTACCCAGATGACACTGGCGACAAGTACAATGATACTTCCCTTTAATTTGTCTTTTTGCAGCACAAGAGGGCCAGCACCTTCTGGTGTAAAATGCATAAAAAGCATAATCCCAACAAAACCGATTAAAATACCCGCAAGTATTGAAACATTTGAAAAATAAGTCCTCCAATTTTTCTTATCAAGAATGATAAACCAGATAGGTTCCGTTGCTATCAGAACGGCGGCGTGCCCGGAAGTAATATATTTCTCGGCAAATACCACCAGCCCCGATCCACCCACCAGCATCAGTATCCCGCTAATAGCCGACACCCGGATGTTTGCTGTATTATAAACAAATCCAGTTCTGATGGAAACATATGTCAGAAGGATTACACCAGCTACCAAATACCTTATTGCTGAACCAACAAATGGGTCCATTCCCTGCAACACATATACATTTGCCAGGTAAGTAGTTCCCCACACAAAATAAATAGCAAAAAAAGCCAGCGCTATCCACAATACAGGTATTTTAGATGAATTCATAATATTACCATCTATGTTTATTTTAAAGGTAGTAATATTGCAACAAACAAAAATGCTTAATTCCTATTTTTATTTAAATGAAGCTTGAATCAATACCTGAAATGAAGCTGGTTGGCGGCGCTGCCTGTCTCGACTTTATTAATTCAGGCTATAATGAAAGTGAGAATTTAATTACCGAACGCCTGCACTCCTATCAGGACCTGCTCCTGTTAATTAGAAAATGCGGTTTGATCAATGAAATTGAATTTTCTGAATTAAAACGAACTGCGACAGCCAGTGTACAAGAGGCTGAAAGAATTCTCGCAGAAGCCATAAAAGTCAGAACAGTTTTTTATAGAGTGTTTTTTTTACTTACAAACGATCGGGCTAAAGAACTTGACAACGGGCTTCTTAAGAAGTTTAATAAGATCCTCAACGAACCGGCAAAACCTCAGTACACGCTTGCAGGGAACCAACTGGCTCTCGAAAATAAAGATAAACAGGCGGGTTTGAGATTGCCCCTCGATTTGTTCATAAGGTCAGCCTCCGATCTGTTAACTAACAAAAATCAAAGGCTGATTAAAAAATGCTGCGGCTGTGAATGGTTCTTTTTAGATGAGACCAAAAACCACAGCCGCAAATGGTGTGACATGCAGGACTGCGGAAGTATCGCGAAATCAAAACGTTACTACCACAGGAAGAAAGACAAAAAAACATAGGGCAGACAGCCGCTTCAATATCGACTTTCAGCACCTGTTATATAACCTGATCCACGTCAGTAATTGCCTTTCGATGTAAAAATTAAGCTGCCTCGGTTTCAGGCGCCATACCCAGTTACCGGATACTGAGGCCGGCGAATTAAGGCGTGCACTTTCATTGAGGCCAAGCAGATCCTGCACGGAAATTATCGCTGTCTTCGCCACACTCGACAGCGCGAGCCTGGCCAGATATTCATGCACATTTCTATTGTTGATTTTTTGCCCGGAATAATCATCTATTTTTTTTTGGCCTTTAGAATTTAATTCGTTTGCATACCAACCGGCAACGGTGTTGTTATCATGAGTGCCGGGATATACAAAATAATTCGAAGTGAAATTATGCGGGGCGTATGATGACTCCGGCAGATCGTCGCCGAATGCAAACTGCAGTACTTTCATTCCCGGAAGGTCAAACTTATCTCTCAATTCATAAACGGCTTCATCGATATCGCCAAGATCCTCTGCTACAAACGGAAGCCCTCCAAATTCCTGTTTAAGTATTTCAAATAAAGATGCTCCCGGCCCTGACTTCCACTGCCCGTTTTTCGCCGTGGTTTCGCCAGCCGGCACCTCCCAAAAAGCAGAGAAAGCACGAAAATGATCGAGACGAAGCAAATCGTATCGTTCCAGGTTTTTTCGAATACGCCGCACCCACCACTCGAATTTATTTTCTTTTAATACTTCCCAGCGAAACACCGGCATGTTCCACAATTGCCCGTCGGCGTTAAAATAATCTGGTGGAACGCCGGCGACCGCATTCATTTGTCCGTTTTCATCGAGGCAAAAACTTTCGGGATTTGCCCATACATCCACGGAGTCGTGGCTCACATAAAAAGGCAGATCGCCAAAAAGCTTTATGCCTAAACCGTTACAATACTCTTTAAGCCGTTTCCATTGACGCACAAAAACAAACTGAAGCCATTTGATTTTCAAGATAGCGTCCTGGTGTGTTTTTTCAAAAAAACCGATTGATTCAGCCGATCGTAATTTAAAATCCCGGGGCCAGTCAAACCACGGCTTGCCATCGAAAGCCTGTTTTAAAACCTCGTAAAGAGCAAAATCATTCAGCCAATACGCTTCATCAATACAAAACTGTTTAAAGGAGTCAGCCCGATTTCCCGGCTCATTTTTAAAGTTTTCCCAGGCGATATCAAAAAGTTTCTGTTTTAAAAGAACAACTTTCTGGTAATCAACACGGTCCGGCGATGTATCGAAATAATACTTTGGCAGAATACCAGCATCAAGACATCCTTCATCAGCTAAAACTTCCGGACTGATGAATAATATATTTCCGGCCATGCTTGAGTACGAACTGTACGGGGAATGACTCGGGCCTGTGGTAGGCGATAAGGGCAACAGCTGCCAGTATTTTTGGCATGTTCTTCCAAGAAAATCTGCAAATGCTATTGCCGAAGGACCAAAATCACCAATGCCAAACGACGAATCCAACGAACTGATATGCATCAGAGTTCCCGCAGAACGTTCTTTTGGAGGCTGGCTGAGCTTCAGAATTGCCACGGGCAGCGACTTGAAAATTTCATTCAAACTAATTTCTCCGTTATGCGAACCCCTGGCTTTGGACAAAAGATGTTCCCAATGCGCCGGCGCCTCATGAGGAATAATTACAGAAGTATCCTTCCAGTCTAATTCATTAACTGTTCTTTGTTGTCGTTTTGCTAATACTGTTGAGTGTAAGGGTATAACGATTAAATACCATGTCTGCTGATACCTTCGTGCAAAACCCATTGCAAACTTTTTAAGTTTCCCGGTTACTTCCAACGGAATGTAGCTGCCTTTGGAAAAGCAATCAGGATCTTCTTTGCGAACCTGCAGTAAGGTATGAACCAGCCAAAGCTTTATCCGTGCATTATAGCGCGAGTTCCATAGTTCTGGTAAAAAGTTCGAAGGGTCTTTTCCGGAAAGACTTTTAATTTCCAGAAGTGCCTGGGCACGCTCGTCAAAATCAACCGGCCTGCGATTGTCCGGGTCAACCATACTCAGATCCCAGAACTCGCAGCCCTGGTAGGTGTCAGGTACACCGGGACAGGTAAATTTCAACATCACCTGGCTAAGCGAATTGACAATCGCCGCATCCAAAATAGAAGTATGGAATTCATTAAAACGCGGCCAGAAAAGCCGTTTTTTATTTAGCAATCCCCTGGCAAAAGACTTTACCGCATTCTCGTATTTGGTGTCGGGTTCGGCCCAGTCCGAATGTTGCTTGGCTTCCCGGAATGCCTTTTCGAGATAATCGAGCAGCCGGGCTTGATAATTTTCGTCGTCCTGTCCCGGCATAGGATAAGTTCCAATCAGCGTCTGATAAATAAAATATTCGTCATTAAGATCGGGCGAATTATCTTCCTTTAAATCAATATTTAACTTCTGCCATTCTTCGACGGCTTCAAACCAGGCATCAGGCGAATCGCTTAACACGTTAAGCCTTGCTCGCACATCCTCACCGCGTTTGGTATCATGTGTCGACGTAGCGCTAAGAGCCAGCGGCCATTCGTTTTGCCGTTGCTGCATCTCCAGGTTAAACCGCGCGACAGAAATCCCGAAGGAACTGACAGAATCTCCTACTTCATTATGGCTGATAAAACTTGCGTTGGAATACATCAGCGTATCCTCTACACCTTTCGCCATAAGCGGACCTGTAAACTGCATACATCGCCTGAAGAAATGCAATGCCCGACTAGCATAGTCTGGATCGGCTTCAGAATTTGAAGTAAAGAAAACATTCTCCAGCAGTTTAATAGCCGACAAAAGATAGGCTCTGTTTTTAACAATCTCTGCGAACAGTTTTTTCACGGTATCGCTGTCAGCGCCACTTAAAGGGAGCGATTTTTCATAAAACCGATAAACCGGAAAACCTATCAAAAATTCGCCTATAGCATCACGAAGATTTTCAGCGGGCACCGACTGCAAATCCTCGATACCTGCGAGGCGCAATTGCGAAAACCAGGAAGCAAGGTTATCAAGCTCGCCAGACATGTAGCGGGTGAGTATGAATCGCTTCTTTTTATCAACCTGGTCTTCAACCGGCTGACTTTTCCTTATCAGCTTTTCGTAGAACCGGTTAAAGGATTTACTCTTACGGTGATTGATTAAAAGGTTGTTGATAGTGGCAAGAAAATCATAACCGGTAGTCCCCTGTACCGGCCAGTTGTCCGACAGCTTTTCACCGGGTTCCAGGATTTTTTCTACGACAATATATGTTTCATCCCCTGCTAAACGCCGCAGCCAGGAGAGATATTTTTCGGGATCATATAAGCCATCGATATGATCGACCCGTAACCCGTCTATTATTCCGTCATTAACTAACTGCCCAATAAATTCATGGCTTTGGTTAAATACTTCATCGTTTTGTACGTTCATACAGATCAATCCGTTTACGGTAAAAAACCGCCGGAAATTGATCTTTGTATCCGTTTCCTTCCACCAACATAAACGGTAGTGCTGCTTTTCAAGAACTTTCGTTAATAGGACCTGGTCATTATTAACGGCGTTCATGCAGCTTTCAATGTACAACCTGCTTACATCATCCATCATTAATGCTTCAAGCTGCGATTTAATTTCTTCCGCCGCCAGGGTGAACATTTTCTTATCCTCCGGTAGGATCTGCTTTTTAAGTTGTTCCAGCAATTGTGTTACGGACGAATTAGCTACGCCGGTCGCGGACAGAATTACCTGGTAGCTTTCAAAGCTCAACGGCCATGCGGCATCAAAGTATTTAATCATCAGGCGCTGATCCTTGTAAACGACATTAAGCTGTTTTTCAGCTAAGACCTCTTGCAGCGAAGAGCCTAAAAAAGGCACCATGATCTTCTCCTCCGAAAATCCACTTGATAAACCCTGATCAAAAAACGTCTCTTTATCAGACATCCGGCCCTTTTCAAGCAGGTCCATCAGCCAGGTGTTCTGCGGGTCAAACGCCATATGATTAGGAACGATATCCTGCAGCCAGCTCATATCATTTTCACGGAGCCACTTATTTATTGCTTTCAGTTCCTTAGATGAGCCTATTTCTGGATTGACCTGGCCGGGATCAGTAACATCATACCCGTGATTACTGCCCGGAACCGCTTTAAAAATCGGTGATGCATAGATTGTTTTTATGCCTAAGTCCTTTAGATAGGGCAGTATTTTTTTTAACCCATTAAGAGTAAAATCTTTGTGAAACTGCAATCGATAAGTAGAAACAGGATCAAACATGGTTATTGAAATAGATTACGACGGATTCTGGTGAAACTTCGAGATTGGCGTTGCCGATTGTTATTTCGGGAGAGTCTTCAAAACCGCCCCATTGTTTATCCGATGAAGAAATCAGCTTATTCCAATCCTTTTCTGATGGCGGGATTACTGCCGTTCGGCGTTGTTTTGAAAAGTTCAGCGCGCAAAAAAGCCGGTGTTCTCCCTCCCATCTTTCCAACAACAGCAACTGGTTTTCCGGATCAGCTACGACCTCCAGATTATCGCGGTTACATTTTTTTAATACCTGGTTATTCTTACGAAGCGAAATCAGCGCCTGGTAGTACTTAAACATGCGCTCATGATCCGGCTTATCTAAAAGTCCCCACTGCAGCTTCGACTTTAAAAACGTTCCTTCCGCCATTGGATCGGGAACTTCACCAGCCGAATGAAAATCAGAAAACTCTTCCTTCCTACCTTTGCGAACAGCTTCTGCCAGTTCCGGATCGGTATGGCTTACGAAGTACAAAAACGGGTTCGGCTCGCTCCATTCCTCGCCCATAAAAAACATTGGCAGAAACGGCGAAACGATTATCGCGCCGGCTAGTAATTTCTGCGTTTCAAAGCTAAAGAGTTGGCTGCTGCGTTCGCCGAGCATCCGGTTGCCTACCTGGTCGTGGTTCTGTGAGAAAACGATAAACTGCCATCCCGGGTTGCCCGTTTTGCTTCCGAATATTTTCTTTCTGTGCGGCGAATACATGCCATCGAACACATATGCATCACGATAAGCTTTTGCAAGATGATTAATCCCATCGAAATCTGAATAGTAGCCATTCGTATCGCCACCGGCGGCCACCCGCAGCGCATGATGAAATTCATCGATCCATTGAGCATCCATTCCATAGCCGCAATTCTTAACCGGATCAATAAAACGGTGGTCGTTAAGGTCGAGTTCAACGATCAGGTGATGCTTACGGCTGGATTGCTTCATTAAAGCATCTACATTTTCCTTTATTTCACGCAGAATATGCGTCGCACTTAAGTCTTTGATAGCATGGACCGCATCAAGCCGCAAAGCGTCAACATGAAAATCACGAAACCACATTAACGCGTTTTCAATGAAATATTCTCTTACACCGTCACACCAGGCGTCATCAACATTAATTGCGCTGCCCCATGGCGTGTTATATTTATCAGTGAAGTACGGGCCGAAACTGTCAAAATAGTTTCCTTCCGGACCCATATGATTATAAACCACATCGAGCACCACTGCAACTCCCTTATTGTGACAGGCATTGATCAAATGCCGAAGCCCGTTGGGGCCGCCGTAAGAATTCTGAACCGCGAAGGGAAAAACGCCGTCGTACCCCCAGTTGCGGTTGCCCGGAAACTGCGCGACCGGCATAATTTCAATGGCAGTTATACCTAATTCAAGAAGATAGTCAAGCTTTTCTTCGATTCCTGAAAAGGTGCCTTCCGGGGAAAAAACTCCTGTATGAAGCTCATAAAAAATATAATCGCCTAAAGGCGGATTTGTCCAACCTGTATCTGTCCAATTAAATTCCTTAAGCGATACAGCTTGCGAAGATTCGTGTACACCATCAGGTTGAGAGAGCGAAGCCGGATCCGGTCGCTTTATTTTTCCATCAATTAAAAAGCAGTACTTATCTCCGGCATTTAACCTGTCGGTAGTGACTTGCCAATAACCAAATTCCCGCTTATTTAACGAAACGACTTCCCCGGTTTGAACTATAAGCAAATCAAGCTTGTCGGCAGAAGGAGCCCACACTCTTACTACAGCTTTTCCGTCTTCCTGAAAATTTACGCCAATCGAACGTTTTTCAATATCAATCGTCTTCATTTTTCTCTTCAAAATCAGGGCTCTGGAGCAGTAAAATTGAATGACTTTCGACGCTTACTTGTTCACCCGCTTTAAAAGTTTTTCCTTCAGGAATTGTATTGCCATTACTGTCGATGATTTTAATCCATTCGGCGCCATAATTTTCCGGCGGGAGCACATAATCCAACGCTTCAGAATGCGCGTTAAAGATCATATAAAAGCTGTCATCAATGATTTTACCGCCTTTTTGCCCAAGCCTGTGAATACCTCTTCCGTTTAAAAATACAGCAAGTGATTTAGCGAAATCGTGGTTCCAGTTTTCATCCGACATTTCCATACCTTCCGGTAAAAACCAGGCTATGTCATTCAGTTCGGATCCATGAACAGGTTGACCTAAAAACCATCTCCTGCGGCGAAACACAGGGTGCTTCTTTCGGATACGAATCAACTTTTGTGTAAACTCCAGCAAGTCGTTGTCAGCATTTTTCCAGTCGATCCACGACAGTTCATTATCCTGGCAGTAAGCGTTGTTATTTCCCCGCTGCGTTCGCCCGATCTCGTCGCCTGCTACTAACATCGGCACACCCTGCGAAAGGAAAAGTGTCGACAGGAAATTCCGCTTCTGGCGCTTTCTAAGAGCATTTATTTCCTTGTCGTCGGTTGGGCCTTCCGCTCCGCAGTTCCACGACCTGTTATGATCATCTCCATCATTGTTATCTTCGCCGTTAGCTTCGTTATGCTTTTCATTATAAGAAACCAGATCGTTTAACGTAAATCCGTCATGCGCGGTGATGAAATTTATACTCGCCGTAGGCTTACGGTCATCATCCTTGTATAAATCCGAGCTTCCTGTAAAGCGTTCGGCAAATTCGCCAAGCATGCTATCGGCGCCGCGCCAGTAATCGCGGATACAATCACGATATTTACCGTTCCATTCCGCCCAACCGGCCGGAAAGTTTCCTACCTGGTAACCGCCTTCTCCGATGTCCCAGGGTTCAGCAATTAACTTTGTCTGCGAGATGACCGGATCCTGGTAGATGATATCGAAAAATGCGCTGAGCCTATTCACTTCATGCAGCTCGCGCGCCAATGTGGAGGCCAGGTCAAACCGGAAACCGTCGACATGCATCTCAGTTATCCAATACCGAAGACTGTCCATAATAAGCCGTAATACATTCGGAAGCGAGGCATTCAGCGTATTTCCTGTTCCGGTATAGTCCATATAGAAGCGTTTGTTATCTTCCGTAACGCGATAATATGACTCGTTGTCTATTCCTTTGAAGCATAACGTCGGCCCCATATGATTGCCTTCCGCCGTGTGATTATATACCACATCCAGGATCAGCTCAATTCCCGCTTTATGTAGTTCCTTCACCATCGTTTTAAACTCGGCCACCTGTTCGCCGGCACAACCGCTGGATGAATAACGCGTATCAGGAGCAAAAAATCCGATGGTGTTATATCCCCAATAATTACTAAGTCCCTTCTCGGTTAAACTGCCATCATTAATAAAATGATGAACAGGCATGAGCTCCAGCGCTGTAATTCCGAGTTCTTTCAGGTAATTAATGGTTACCGGGTGACCGATAGCCGCATAGGTACCACGAATTTCTTCGGGAATGTCGGGATGCGTCATCGTAAATCCTTTTACATGAGCTTCATAAATAATTGACTTATGATAGTCGATTTTAAGCTGGCGGTCTCCTTCCCAGTTAAAATGGCAATCTATCACTACGGACTTTGGCGTAAACGGTGCGCTGTCGATTTCACTAAAGCTCAAATCTTCATCCGGGTTTCCAATTTCATATCCAAAATGTGATTCGCCAATTTCAACAACACCGTTAATTGCTTTCGTATAAGGATCAATCAGCAATTTATTATGATTGAACCGGTGGCCGTTTTCGGGCTCATAGGGTCCATCTACCCGATAGCCGTATAACTGGCCGGCTTTAATTCCCGGAATATAAGCATGCCATACGAGATGTGTCCTCTCCCGTAATTGTAGCCGGGTTTCAATACCTTTTTCATCAAACAGGCAGAGTTCAACACCGGTTGCATTTGCGGCAAACAGCGCAAAATTTACTCCGTTCTTATCCAATGTGGCGCCCAACGGATAAGGCGCCCCAGTATAAATTTCATAGTTCATTAGTTCTGCTGATTAAAAATTAATAGCGGGATGTTAATATAAGAGAGTTGTAAATCGGATTGCTGAATAAACAGGCGGTCGTAAAACCAGTATTTCCGATTTGAGAGTGCGATCACATCAGGCTTAATTATCTCAGCGACGTTATTAATGTCGTTAATGGTATCAGTGCCTGGAAGATTAATCAGCGTTGTGTTTTTATAGTGGATTCGTGGAATTATTTCGTGAACAAGAAGTTTCTCTGCATAACTATGATCTATGTCCGGCAAACCCGAGGCTGTAACATGAATAAGGATAAGTTCAGTGTTAAAGAAATGGCAGAGCTTTACCAGGGGAAGCAAATTTGCTATATCACAATAGCGTATATCGGTTATGTAGGCAAGCTTTTTAAATTCCTTTAACTGGCTTTTTTCGCTGAAATAAAGAACCGGAGACTTTAATTTGCTTAACGACGGATAAACTTCGTAGGCATCGAATTCGTTATTAACTGATGTGCTTTCACGATATTTAACAATCAGGCTAATTCTGTGAATATCAATTTTTCCGTTGCTGTTAATATCCGCTTCATCTATAACAGTAAGCCGGGTTTCCTTACCGGCATGCTGTTCTAAAAATTCAATAAATTGCTCTTTTACATAACCTTCTTTATCCGAAAGTTCATCTTTAGAAGCCCCGGCCAAAGCCATTAATTCTTTAACCGGCTGGGGTATAACATCTTCATCAATCAATAGTAAGGCAGCATTCGTTTTCTTTGCTATTCGCAATGCAGCCATTGCGGCATGCCTGCCGTTGTCGTTAAACGGTGTAATTGAAAGTATGTAATTCACAGTATTGATATAATTTTAATGATGCTAAGAATAATCATCGCGACTTCCTATAAAATATCAGCTATGTTTCTATGTATCAATGGCAATTAATACATTACGTTACCTGTAAGATTTAAAGCAGATAGACATTTGAACAGTTACCATCATAAACCCAACTCCTGACGGCTAACCTTAATGTGAACAGATAACCATTTATTAAACAAATTTGTTCACGGATTAAATACTTATTTTACCCGGACCGCTGCTGACTAAGAAATGTCGATATTAGGTTTTATACCTGTTTGACGGAGGAATAAGCTGTAAGAAAAGCTGTTAAATAAAAAAACCCGCCATGTCGGGCGGGTTTTTCTTATATCGCTTAGTGAGCTATTTGCTTACCTGCATCGGATTTATTCCGTAAGAAGGATTACGTCCGTTTACCGCCGACCGCTGCTTAAACAATTGCAGCTTCGAAGGCGCCGGAAGCTTACCCCAATAGTTATTGCTTTCATCAATATCTGCGGTTTCGCGCATAGGATCAAGCTTAATAGAAGCTACCTCTTTATCCTGAACGTAGAACTTACTCGCGCTCTTTTCGTTCAGGCGCCATATTTGCGCTGGAATGCGATCAATACTTTTTGTACCATCGGTATAAGTAAACTCAACGATAACCGGCATAACCAGGCCGCCTTTATTGCTGAAGGATAGTTCGTAGAAATATTTACCTGCGTATTTTTTCTGATCGTCTGCTGCCAATGCCTCTGTTGAAGGTCCTGACGGCGTTTTGCCTTTCATGATACTTTCGTATTTATTCTGGTCTACGTTTACCAGCCCACGATCATATTTCCAGTAAAAATCATGAGTGGCGGTATCTTTATCTGTGTAGAACTGAATGGACTTGTCTCCACGATTCCTCACTTTCGAGATATCATCGTATACCGGAACCATTGGGGCGGCCACTTTATTTACTGCGCCGTTCCGCTCAGCAAATTTTGGTACGCCATCCACATCGGCTTTCGAAACTTTAACCGAATCTAAGGAGATATCGCAAGGGTCGGTGCCGTAAAACCAGCCTCTCCAGAACCAGTCGAGATCTTCTCCGCTGGCATCTTCCATCGTACGGAAGAAGTCTGCCGGCGTAGGGTGTTTGAATGCCCAGCGTTTTGCGTACTCTTTAAATGCGTAGTCGAACAGATCACGACCCATGATGGTTTCACGAAGCATATTCAAACCCGTCGCCGGTTTAGAGTAAGCATTCGGACCAAAACGCACGATATTCTCCGAGTTCGTCATTACCGGCTCCAATTCGTTTTTGGGAAGCTTCATATAATCTACGATGGTATACGCCGCACCTTTTTTACTTGGAAATTTATTATCCCAAAGCTCTTCGGTCAGGTATTCAACAAATGAGTTTAAGCCTTCGTCCATCCAGGTCCATTGGCGCTCGTCGCTGTTCACGATCATCGGGAAGAAGTTGTGGCCCACTTCGTGGATAATTACGCCGATCATTCCGTTTTTCGCACTTTCACTATAGGTCCCATCTTTTTCGGTACGTCCATAGTTAAAGCAGATCATCGGGTATTCCATACCGTTCGAAGCCTCTACGCTCTGTGCGACCGGGTAGCCATACGGAATAGTAAAATCAGAATAAGTTTTTATCGTATGCGCTACCAGGCGGGTTGAGTACTTGCTGTATAAACCATAGGCTTCCTTGCCGTAAAAGCTCATACACATCACGTTTTTATTGCCAACGTTTTGTCCCATGGCATCCCACACAAACTTGCGTGACGATGTCCAGGCAAAGTCGCGAACATTGTTAGCCTGGAAAACCCAGGTCTTTTTAGCGCTCGCAGGCGATACTTCCGCTTTCTTTGCTTCCGCGAGAGTTACGATCTCTACAGGAACTTTAGCTGTTTTTGATTTCTGATAGCGTGCCAGGCGCTCAGGACTTAAAACCGCGCTGTAGTTGATACACTCACCGGTGCTGCCGATCACGTGATCCGCCGGTACTGTCATCTGCACTTTGAAATTACCGAAGGTCAGGGCAAACTCGCCGCGACCGGTGAACTGGTGGTTCTGCCAGCCCTGGAAATCGCTGTACACACACAAACGCGGGTACCACTGTGTCATCGTAAACAGGTAATTGCCGTCTTCGGGGAAATATTCATAACCACCGCGGCCGCCTATCGTTAAGCGGTCGGTAATTTTATAATGCCAGTCGAGGTTAAAAACAAACTGCTGACCCGGCTTTAACGGAGTTGGCAAATCGACACGCATCATCGTTTTATTGATCACGTAACTTAATTTTTTGCCGCTTGCATCGGTCAGCTTCGTAATGATATCGCCAAGCTTATTATCTTCCGTAGTATTCCGCCCGCTTACGCGATCAAGCATTTGCGTTGACATTTGAGAAGGCATGGTTGAGCTGCTCTGATAATTCGCGTTGTTAACTGTGCTATGTTCGTTTTCATCCAGCTGTAACCAGATATAACTTAAAGGATCGGGCGAATTGTTATAGTAAGTAACCGTTTCACTTCCTGTAAGAACCAGGTTTTTTTCATCGAGTTCGCACTTGATATTGTAATCAGCACGCTGCTGCCAGTATTTTACGCCTGGCGCGCCGCTGGCTGTACGCTGCTCATTTGGCGTACTTAAAATGGTACCAAGCTGTTCGAACTTGTTCCCATGATTACTGCCAGGATTATTCTGAATATCCTGTGCGAGTGCCGTGCTGACAGCGACGGCGCAAAATAAACCAGTAAAAATTTTCTTCATATATATCGTTAAAAGCTAAGTTAACCAGGGCAAACGTTCAAGTGCCATCTTAACTGACAAGGCAAAAACCCCGGAAGATATAAAAAATATCCAATCCCTCCGGGATACCTTCAGGAAATTCATAAACAACCAGGCCATGACAAGAATAATCGCAACGACGACTATTTGACCAACTTCCAGGCCTGCATTAAAACTAAATAATCCCACCCCGATACCCTGATCCTTCGCAAGCATAACCCGGATCGCGCTGGCGAATCCCATCCCGTGAATTAGGCCAAAAAACAGGGCCAGGTAATAATTTATCCGGGCAGTTCCTTCCCGCTTGTCTATCCGTAAAATGTTATTGATCGCCGTTATAAAAATTGTACACGGAATCAGAAACTCTACCCATTTACCCGAAACGCGGATCACATCCAAAACGCTTAACGCCAATGTAAGCGAGTGCCCGATCGTAAACGCAGTTACAAGGATAAGCACTTTTTTGATATCGCCGAAAATATATACCGCGGCTAATGACAGGATAAACAGCTGATGATCAAGCGCGTCGGGACTGATGATATGCGTCCATCCAAGATTAAAGTAAAAAAGAAAATCCGGCATCCGAATAGCTGTTCAAAACGCTAAATTTAACAGCTTTTTAACACAGATAAAGCATAACAGGTAAATGATTGCACAATTTTCAAAAGTCCTATTATATTGTTACATACTTTTCAATATTCTCATCACCGGAAACGCGTTTGCCGCTAACCGCCACCCGCTTCATGTAAGTACTACCGATATAAGTTATAATAAGCAGGATAACAAGATCGAAGTTATTTGCACCGTTTTTACTGATGACTTCGAGACTGCCTTAGCTAAACAATATCATGTTAAAACCGATCTGACGAAGCCTGATATGCACAAGGCAATGGATGCATTGATCAAAAATTACCTGAACGAAAACGTAAGACTAAAAACGCAGAAAGGTACACTGGCATTAAACTATGTCGGCTATGAGATTAACCGGGAGGCGGTGAACGTGTACTTCGAGTCGAGCGCCACTGAGATTCCGAAAAGGATCGACGCGCAAGTAAGCATTTTGCATAACCTGTTCGACGATCAGATGAATATTGTGCACATGACTGTTAACGGCGTACGCAAAAGCACGAAATTGGATTTTCCGGATAAAACTGTTTCGCAGATATTTTAACAGAGATGACGCGTACAGGTTTGTCATTTCAAAAGAGGCGCGACTGCGAAGTTTAACTTAACACCAAAAATTACCTGCTTGCTCAAGCAAGGTTTTGTTTCTTTCCATCGATTGCGAAAGAAATGCCCTGTCGGCATCAGGCATGAAAACTTATTAAGAATTCATTATTCCGCTTACTTTTTCCATGCGAACTCCGCGTAACACTTTTTAATATAGGCAAGCACATCATAATCCGACATCGTTTTTAAACCATTTACCGATGGCCGGTATCGATCCATAAACACCTTTAAGGAATCACTTTTCAGGCCGGTCAACTGGCTTACCTTTTTCTCATTAAAGCGCTGAAGTGCGTAATTCTGTTCTTCGTTAGCCAGCAAAGTCTTTTTAAATTTTGCTTTCGGATCGGAAGCAGGGAAGAAAATCCCGGCAATTGAAAGAAGATTAACACTTAACAAGGAGCCGGTGCTGATCGTCGGTACCGGTTCAGGATTTTTGTCCGGATAAGGGGAACGTGTAATAAACATATCTTTCAGGCCCGGCGATTTATAGTCAAATCCGGCGGCGTTCTCCTCGCGGTTCCTGATTGAATCCTGTTTAAAGTTTCGTTCGCGGTTTACCTGGACATCTTTAAGCATAAGCGATTGCGGTTCAAGCAAGATAGTGACAGGGCCGGATCCGGCAGACTTAACTTTTATCAGCGTTGGTTTGTAGCCAAGGCATGAAACGCGAACAGTATCGCCCTCCAAAACATTATTTAGCGTAAAAGCACCCATTGAGGAGCTAATCACTGAACTTTTATGCGTACGAACCAGTGCGTTCTCAACCGGTTGATTATTGATCTTGTTCAGGACAACACCTCGTATGCTTTGGCCGAAACAACTCATACTTCCAAGAATGGCCAGTATGGTTATAAGATATCTCATGCGCAGTCTTTGTTACGCAAAATAAATACCTTGTAACCGTTAAAACTAAAATTTAACAAGCTTTAACAACTAGACAAAGGCCGGCGCCAACTCTCTACAGCTACTTACTACAATCAAAAGGCCTTCACTCTTAAACCTATTTCAAAAGTACCGTTTGAAACATTGGTCATAGCCGAAGTATTAGAGCTGTAAAGTCCCAGTATGGAAAGTCGTTTCTTAAAATTCATTCCTACCCCGAAGCTTGCATTTTTCGTACTGTGATACATTGCCTGGAAGTTTAAAGTATTGTTCAGAAACGAAAGGTTAGCGCCTGCATCGATAATCGCGTCGTAGTTTTTC
Organism: Hufsiella arboris; assembly: GCF_009834875.1. Lineage (GTDB taxonomy): Bacteria > Bacteroidota > Bacteroidia > Sphingobacteriales > Sphingobacteriaceae > Hufsiella_A > Hufsiella_A arboris. The sequence goes on from NZ_WVHT01000004.1 coordinate 410,047, forward strand.
ACACCGCGAACGACTACTTTGGGTTCCAGTTCCATGCCACCTACGGTATTTTTGTCAAGCGTCAGTCGGTAGCTGGCCGCTCCCATCCAGGTAGCCCGGTCAATCTCATTGCGACTGTTATCGTCCGTATTAAAGAAACTTTTCAGATTGGGCAAGGCCGCCTGTACCCTTAAGCGGTTCCCGGTGTAGGCTAAGCCAAAATCTCCGTCCAGGTAAGTACCCTGGTTGTTGTAATTGGCGATTGATACATCCGTCAGATCTCCGTCGACGTCCCTGTAATTTATCCGCTGATCCATCACACCCAGCGACAGTCCGAAACTCAGCCGATCGTTGTTCCCGCTAAGAGGAAGATGGTAAGCGTAACTGGCTACAGCCCTGGTTCGCCGCATCAGGCCCGAATGGTCATTGTTCAAACTCACTCCCAGACCCATCCGCTTGCTGCTTCCCCAATCCGCCGTAAGCGACTGAAGACTCGGAGCTCCCGGGATATTGCTCCATTGCTGCCGGTAAATTCCGCCGATGTTTAATTCGTTTTCCATTCCGGCAAAAGCCGGATTCGCCAGGTATTGGTTCTGGAAATACATTGCCCCTAAAGGGTTCAGCTGTGCATGGCTTTTATAACTGCTTATTATTAACACAGCAATTACTATGATTCTTGTTTTTATCTTTTGCATCCGATTTTTCTTACTACTTACTACTTACTACTTGATATTAGCTATTTAATAGTAGCTACTTACTACTAGCTGCGTCCTTTCCTATCTGCTATCCCTCACAATGGTGATATATCCCTTAAATTTTCCGATTTCCTGGCCGAATTCGAGGACATAATAGTAGGTTCCCTCTGACAGCGGAGCTCCGTTGAACGATCCGTCCCATGTATTATCATAGCCTTTTTTGCTGTAAACCACTCTTCCTGCACCGTCGAAAATTTTTACCTGGTTATCCGGATACAAGTCGATATTGCGAACAACCCAGACATCGTTCTTACCATCATTGTTTGGTGTGAGAATATTAGTAGCATCAAGCTGGTAATCTTTTTTCACTTCCAGGGTAAAGCTCCGGCTGCTGCTACAACCGTTTTCGTTGGTAGCCGTTACAGTGTAAGTGGTAGTTTGAGCGGGACGAACGGTCAGGACTGATGTATTTTGCCCACTTATGGTTCCTTCGGTTGAACTCCACTGGTAGCTGATTCCATTATTGCTTGAGGCCCTGAGAACAGCCGACGCTCCCTTACTGATGCTGTTGCCTTTATCGCTTTCAATAGTCGCTTCAGGTAATGCATAAATCGTCAGAGTTCCCGGCTGATAACTGAACGTGTAATTCGCCGACTCTGCTCCTTCCGCCTGAATGGAATAAGTGCCTGCCGCAGAATTTCGTGTTGCAGCAGTATGCAGATTCGCCTGTTTGGTAAATGCAGCGCTGGTTTCGCCGGAGGCCAGTCCGGAATAATTCGTTTTAAACACAGGGTTCACATCACCATAACAACGGCTTGCATTCTGAACAGCGATGGTCACAGCCGCTTTGTTTATTATTAACTTCCCGTCGACAAAAATGATCGTATAATCACCAGAACTCAACCCCTGCGGAACGATCGTATATGTGCCAGAGTTCCTTGCGCCCTGAGACGTTCCGCTGTAATCCAGTTTACCGGATAATGCGGCTTCCGAATCGCCGGCTCTGAAACCAGTGTAGGTCACACCGTTGCCACCTGCAAAAGCTGTCGCGTCATACGCCCTGGCCGCATCCCTCGCCTGAACAACCAGGTTTGCTTTGGTAATGGATAAGTCTGCACCGGAGTATACCAGTGTATAGTTACCATTCAGCGCCAGCGTACCTTGCTTTATTGCGTAGCTTCCAGAGTGTTCACCCGCTGCTCTTGTCAGCGATCCGATGAAGCTGTCGCCGGTTACCAGCGATGGACTGAATGTGTATGTCAAAGCAGGCTCTGCATTGCCGTAAGTTTTGCTTTGGGCATTTGCAGTAACGGTGATAATTTTAGGGTTAATAACAAGGGTTTGCACAACAGCGGCAGCCGGGTTAAACGCATTACTTCCCGGCTGATTTGCCGTAATGATTACACTACCGGCTTTATGGATGGTCGCCACATCTCCGCTGATCGAAACAACGGAAGGGTCACTGCTGGCGAACTCTGGCAGCAGGCCTGAAGACACCGTAGCTGAAAGCATGAACGGAGCATCTCCGTAGCTCTTATCAGCGAGCAGCGCAAACGAAATAAGCTGGTCGGCTTTGGGTCTTGCACTAACATCAGCGGTATAATCGCTTTCATTACCTGCCTGATCGACTGCCGTAATTCTATAAAAATATAAGGTTCCGTTGATCAGCCCGGGATGAGTAAATGTAAGCACCGATGCATCAACCGTTTGCAGTAGTGTGACCGGGTTGGCTGCAGTACCTCCATAAATACGGTACTCATGTATATCACTTTCCGGGTTGGCATTCCAGCTAACGGTATTTAGCGCATCACCTGGTACCGCCGCCAGGCCGGCAGGCGGAATCGGGGCAATACCGTCGACTTTTATGCCTGTTTGTACACTTCCGCTTATAATGGCGTCATTTCCCGCGGCATCTTTAATCGAACCACCGTTCAAACTAAAAGGTCCTGCAAAAATTCCATCATCGTCAAAATCACCGGTTTGGACAGCATAACGATAGACCAGTTCATTGGTACCACTACCCGAATAATAAGCAGCCTGGTAAGTCCTGCTGCCAACCACAAACTTCAAGGACGGAGTTCCGCCTGCCGTGTTAACCGCTATATTCTCCGAATACCTGATATGAAGATCAACATTCTCACCAATCTTGTAAGGCCCGTTTCCCGACGGTATAATTGCATTGGTTGGGAAAGGCGCGACACCATCAACAATGATTATCGCCTGTCCACCTGCCGAATTGGCGCTGTACAAGGCCGGAAGAGTTAATATCGCGTCATCATTATTGAAATTCCTTATCGTTCCGCCGTTTAATGATAAGGCTGAGGTGGATTGATATTCGAGGTCGGACGACACATCTCCTGGCTGTACCGTATACGTGAAAATAAGCGTATTGCTGCCGCTTCCTGACGTATAGCTTGCACTGCGGTCGGTTGTACCCGTTTCCATCAATAATCCCGGCCGACCAGCAGCTAAATCAACATTTACCGGCTGGTCAAATTTTACGCTGACGGTTATCGCATCATCAATCTTATAAGTGCCGTCAGAAGTAACAAATGATGCTGTGGTTATTTTGGGAGCAACACTATTTACTGTAATAGTGATAATTTGGGTCGCCGTTTTATTGCCTCCGGGTCCGGTTAAGCCTAAGTCATTCGCCGTTATCTGTAAGGACGCCGATCCATAGTAACCGGCTGACGGAGTAAATGAGGCGCCATTAAGCGCAACGTTAATGTCAGCTAAGGTACCCTCAACAGTCATCGTTACATCACCGAAACCTGTGCCGGCGATAAATGACAAACCAGCCGTACCTGATAATGAAACTGTTCCGTTTGTGGCTGTCAAACTAAGTTGCTCAAACCCTGAACCGCCGTCCGGGTCGCTTATGCTGATCAAGTTTGCATCTGCCGTTTGAAACGTCAATACTGCATCCTGAGAAATCGTTTGAGCAGATGGCGCTGTGATCAGCGGACTATCATTTACGTCAGAAACGCCGATGTCGTGTGTAGCAGCGGCGCTGTTATCAATACCATCATTTACGATAAATGAAATTGTCCTGGTATTAGTCGCCGGAGTTTCAGACGTATTCGTATAGCTGATGGATCGAAGTGCTGATTGCCATTGAGCCGTCGTAGCCGTAGCGCCAGCGGATGCCAAAATTAGCTCGCCGGTAGCGGAGTTAAAACTGCCGGAAATATTCCCCATCGTGAGACCATCGTTGACGAATGCAAGAATATCCTCTCCTGAATTAAAATTTCCGGTAATAGAAACATTAGCTGAGGAAAGCGTGCTATTATCGTCATCACTAACGGTTATCGTGTTATCAATCGTCACCGGAACAGACACGCTGTTGTCGCCTTCGGTAAACGATGTAACGCTTGTGCCGGTTGTTATAACGGGTTGATTATTCACCCGCTCCACCACCAGCGTGTATTTCTTGACCGTTACATTATCATTAGCGGTCACTTCCACCTCGATAGTATTGGTTCCGTAACTCAAAGCTACAGACGTTGAACTCCCACTGCTTGCGACCGTCCCGTTAACAGTGAAGGTCGAAGTCATGTCTTCCAGCACCGGTGTAACATCAATACTATTAATATCTCCGGGCACCGTGGCAGTATAATTAACTACTGTTTTATCAAAAACCGGCGACAATGTTCCTTCACTTATTCCGAGGCCGGACAGGTTAGTGTTCAAAATAGGCGCAATAGATCCTGAACCGGAAAAATTTAATGTAAAATCTGTATTCGCATTGGAGTAGTTTACAGCCAGGATAATGTATATCGAACCTACCTGCGTTGGATTTACCGTTCCTGATGCACCGCGAGCGGGCTGGATATCGCAGATCGCCGGTGGTAAATTATCCATCTTTGCTGCGCATATCTCGGCGATTGTGCGCCCGGGAGCGAAAGGCCCCCAAACTGCCCAGTCTGTATCCGTGCCGGCGGTGTTATCAAGCGCCATCTGGATACTTCCGGCAGAGCTGGCGACCACATACATCCAGGTAGCATATTGACTTCCGACATTTATCGGAAGGTTATATCCGTCCATACAGCCAAGCGTATATCCTTTATCAGTAAATTTATTAGCAATGTGCGACGCAGTTACATTGGTACTGCTTGTCAGCTGAAAAGCGCCGTCACACAAACCCTGTGCTTGTAATGACAGAACAGTGCCAAATGCAGCCGCGAAGGCAAAGAAAAACCTTAAGTAAAATTTTATCATAACCGTAGTTTAAAACCCACCACGGACGTTCAAACTTGCGTAAGAACTAAAGACATGTCTATAGGAGACGAGAGAGCAAAACCGAATAAAAATTTATCCCGGCAATAATTTATATCGCGAAAGTAATTTAATATATGAATAAGTGAGAAATAATGATTTCAACAATCGACAAATTTCCCACAATATGGGAAACTTTTTGAAGACAAAAATTGACGCTATATAAAGAGTCGGCGCTTAATCAAGGCTCCTGTCACCCTCAAGCGGTTATGCCGGGCAAGCGTCAATTTAATCTTTGAGGCACTCTAGTTTACTCGTTCTTTCTCAATTTAATTTAACTGCTCTAATATACTTTTCAAATAAGGAGGTTCTTCAAGACTGGCTCGCTGGCCGGTCGGCATTACGTTCGCTTTCGTCTATGCTTCGAGTGCCTCAGTATGACGAAAGCCTAAGGCTGGCGAAAGGGCTTTTGGGTCAGTCTGAGGCTCTCGAAGACTGTGTATCAGGCCGTGGGTATCACGTTCGCTTCCTCTATACTTCGAATGCCTCAGCACGACGAAGCTTAAGGCTGGCTAAAGGGCGTTTGGGTCAGTCTGAGGCTCTCGAAGACTATGCGTCAGGCCGTGGGCATTACGTTCGATTTCTTTATACTTCGAGTGCCTCAGCACGACGAAAGCTTAAGGCTGGCTAAGGGCGTCTGTGTCAGTCTGAGGCTCTCGAAGACTGTGCGTCAGGTCGTGGGCATTATGTTCGCATTTTCTATTCTTCTCTGCCCACCGGCGGAGAGTGCCTCAGACTGACAAAAGCCATCACCCTCAAAATGGCTATAAATTGCTATTTCAATATTATTTACTTACCAATAACTTGCATCATTGCTCGCAAGAAGTGCATATTCATCCGAAGCATAAAAATTTCCCCGATACGCAGCCATTACCGCCCAGGCATTTTTAACGTCTTGATTCACAGTTTATCTAATCAGCATGTCATGATCATTAAAATATATAAGCAGCTGTTTATAAAATGTCTTTTATGTGCTGCATTTTTTATATGCCTTTCCTCCTGCTATTCCGTACGTATCATCAGCAGGGACGGCGTGCCTCAACCGGATTACACCAATAACTCCCCGGACTTTTACAAGAATAAAATGGTTCTTGTAATCGACACAACCATCCGGCTGAAGGTTCATGAAGGAGATTTCAGCCTGATAAAAGGCTGCTCCACCCAGGGGTTTTACGCATTGGAATACCGCATGACTTTTGGCGATGTCCTGGTCAGCGGTATTACCTTTGGAAAAGTGCGGAAAGTACGGGTTAAATACGTTTGTATAAAAGAAAATTAGTCATGGCAAGCACTATTAAACAAGCTATAGGAAGCTGGAATACGCTGCATGAAAACGGCCCGTTCCCAGCGAAGTTCCTGCACATCACCAGTTTAGAAACTAAAGCCAACATGCCGTCGGTCATCGATAGGTATAACGATGCAACCATCGAAATCCGGAGATTGCTTAAAGAAGCAATGACTAAGGGCGAAGGCTTCCGAGCCATCGGTTCCAGGTGGTCGATGTCGCATATCGCGCATCACCAGGACAATATGCAGGTGAATGCAAATATGAATATCAAGAAAGCCATGCAAGCTGACGAACTTCATCCCCAATCGGCATTTAAGCCTGAAAACCTTTTCTTTTTTCAATGCGGAAATGTGATCAAGGAGATCCACAATTTCTTAGCGGAGAATGGTAAGTCGCTTAAAGCAAGCGGCGCCAGTAATGGCCAAACCATCGCGGGCTGTGTTTCTACCGGGGTACACGGCTCAGCGTTAGATGTCGGTTCCGTGCAGGATTATGTGGTCGGCCTGAATTTGATTATTGGGCCGGAACCTGATGATGTTGTCTATATCGAACGCCATTCAAAACCTGCTTTAACTGACCAGTTTGCCGCTAATATAAAATCCAGGATCATCAGGAACGATGACTTGTTCAATGCTGCACTGGTGAGCCTGGGCTCATTTGGTTTTATACATGGCGTAGTTGTCGAAGCTGAAGACCGGTTCCTACTGAAACGTTACGTAAAACGGATCAGTAGTGTCCAGGCGCTCGAGCTGGCGGCATCCCTGAATTTCGGGGATTCCCCTTTTAAAATTCCTACGGAAACCGACGCCAACGGGAAAGGGATACGCCCCTACCACTATAAAGTATTCATCAACCCTTACGTCGATCAAAGCGAGTACGTTGTGGAGATGATTTACAAAAAGCCGTATCAGCCCGGCTATCCCGATCCGATTCCTGCCGTTAAAACTTCCATCTACCGCGATTTGATTTTGCTGTTTATTAAGATTGCTGAGAAATGGGATGGAACGATACCTACGTTGATCAAGCTGCTGCAAAAATCCATTTTGCCGCCAGTAGACTTAGAGCTCACTGGAACCTTATACGAGATCTTTTGGGATGCTGGGTACCAGGGACCAGCGTTTGCCTGCTCGGTAGGCGTCGATCATAAGGATTCGCCAAAGGCACTGGACCTGTTAGTAAAACTCGCAAAAGAGGAAGGACCTATTCCCGGAATCTATGCTATGCGCTTTGTCAAACAATCACCCGCGACAATCGCGTTTACAAAATTCCCGGTCACCTGTATGATTGAGATTGACGGACTTCTGTGGGATGCCGGAAAGAATAATATGATTAGCCTTAAGCAGTTCTGCACCCGGATGATTGAAGTATTAAAAGCCAATAACATCCCATTCACCTTGCATTGGGGTAAAAATGCCGACTGGTCTTTTCCTGGTTTGGCGGGACATATGTATGGCGGCGCCGCTGAACAATGGAAAAAATTAAGGAGTGCTATCCTCTCGCCGGAAGCCGCCAAGCTTTTTTCCAATGATTTTTTAAAGGACCTGCATTTGGATGAGTACCTGGAAAATGAACCAACGGTTATCAGCCAACCTGTTATTGTGTGATAAAGCTAAAAACATACTGGCTATACCAAACGGTTAAGTGTGAGGCTCTCGAAGAACGTGAGCATGGGATTACGGTACGTCTATGCTTCGAGCGCCTCAGCATGACAAAGTATTTCGATTCTATAAATGCCAGGTGTCAGTCTGACGCTCTCGAAGATTGGTGCGCCGAAATGTGCGATTGAACTTCGAAACGTCTATGCTTCGAGCGCCTCAGCATGACGGAGTGCCTCAGCAAGACGATAGATTACGGTCCGTGATACCAAAGGCCGTCAGTCTGAGGCTCTCGAAGACTGGTGCGCCGAAATGTGCGATTGAACTTCGAAACGTCTATGCTTCGAGCGCCTCAGCATGACGGAGTGCCTCAAGCTTAACTTCGCAGCCGCTTCTCTAATTTTCCAGGCTTCTTTTCTCTCTCCAGCTTTGGTATGCTGACCATATCGTACTTAAGTCGGAATACATATAAGGCATTTTGTGTTCGTTGCGATGTGCCTGCAGAACTATATCAAGTACCGGGTAATCAATTTCAAGGCCCGCTCCAACCAGGCCAAACAAAAGATCTTTATCTATTAAATTTTTGCTTATCAGCACGCCTGTCTGATTCAAAAACCTGATCCTGTTCAAAATGCTCCGGTCGACCTTGTCGTTGTCTTCATTCACCGCAAGATGGTATTCTTCATTATATCGTTTAATGATCTCCGCATCAGAAATAGACTGAGCTTTAAGCTCCCTGATAAAACCTTTTATTTTATCGACATCCTTTCGTGCCTGCCTCTGCTCATCTGAATAATAAATTTCCGCTATTTTCCAGTACATATCGATATGCCTTTTTTTGATTACTTCACGTAGCTGAAAAAAGGCGAAAGAAATAGCGACAACGCCCAATACCTTAACAGAGATGTCGATGAGCCACTGTAGTTCCTGTATCATGATCAAATAGAAGTTAAGTTTTACGAATCGGGCGCTCGACGATGTTATCACCCGCCTTCTGCACCGCATAGACTAAGTTAGCCAGAATGCTTAAAATTCCGTAAACTTTGTACTCGCTCAACGTACGCATTGCAATGCCTAAGTCCTTGTCAGGCCGCGTGAAGTCGAAGGCTGTTTAATCCGGTTGGCAGGCCGGGCATTACGTGGAAACTTCCTTCCTATAAATCAAGCACATACTTATTTAGTGTCTTCAGGTTGTTTAAGGCATCCCCCATCGTATTGTTAAAATACGCGTAAACAGTCTTTCCTTCTTCCATCCATTCCTTGACATACCAGGAATATTCAGATAAAAAGTCATGGGGATAGCTGCCGCGATATCCACCCTGGGGCCCGTGAAATCGCAGGTAAACAAAATCCAGATGCTGTTCCAATATCGGCGTTGCTGATGCTGGCATGTCCTGTATGACCATCCCGATACGATACTGGTTCAGCAGGTCGTAAACGGTTTCATTATACCACGATTTATTCCTGAATTCCACTGTAATATTCCAGGAACCGCTGTTAGCCAAAACCAGGTCATTGAAAAGCCTTTCAAGCTGCCAGGCAGACTCATAACTGAACTTAGGCGGAAACTGTACCAGCAAGCAGCCCTTTTTATCCCCTACCTCGTTGATCGTATCAATAAATCGCTGGATAAGCTCAGGATTATACTGAAGATCCCTGCTATGGCTTATATCCTGGAACAGCTTGAAAGTAAATTTGAAGCCCTCAGTGACATCGTTCGACCATCGCTTCATTGTAGAAGCCAATGGAATCTTATAAAACGAACTGTTCACTTCGATACTATTAAATATCGACGAATAAAAACATAACCGGCTTCTGTCCTGGTATTCCTTCGGGTAGCCAGCTTTGTTTGGAACCGGCAATACCAGTCCGCTTGTGCCTGAATAATACGGTGATGGCTCGTTCATTACCGTATCAAACTTCATAGAAACCGGAAAGTTTGCAGGCGTACGATTGTCTTCAAAAGCATGAACGGTCGCCCTGGGGTCGGCATGGTTACTTTTTCCAGCTATAAGCAAAAGTGACTAGGCCTGCTCGGCCATAAGGGCTAAACGTATTCATAAATACCAGAGATTGTTCTGATGAGTCGTTTTTGCAAACATGAATGTCAGCCGGGCTCATTGCCGCCCGATGGCTAGTCCTTTCCCAGTCGATGGAAAGGACCAAAGATCTTGAGCTTTCCGAAGGCGCCTCTGCCGCACAGATCAACCGCACAATTTCCTTGCAACACGGGCTGCATTTTTCAAATGCTGAGGCCCTTTCCCTTACACAATCCCAACCTTGCAAGGAAATTCTCCCGGCGCTGTCGGAAAGCTCGCGTACTATTAACGGTTGTAGGTTATGATCGGCAGTCGGGATAGTGCCAATAATATCGGCAATTCCATTAATCAGCGGCAGGAAGCAAACGATCATAACACCACAGCTCTTTCCGAAGCACGCTCCGGCCCATGAATATTTGGAAGTAAAGACCTGCTTCGACTCCGCTCAGCATTTTAATGTTACCGAAATATAGTGGTGGCCTGTCATGGTGAACGGAGTCGAACCATGCGCCCAAACAATTTATTGAGGATTTACGACAAAGATTCAGAAGCCGGCGGTGTTTTGGTCCTTTTCCACTGTAGGAAAAGGACTTGGCCTGCCCGACCAAGAGGGTTAATACGTATTCTGATGAGTGGCTTTTGCAAACACCGACGTTAGCCGGACATTAAGTGTTATTGCCTCTATTCTTCATCAACATACTCAATGCCAAACGCATTTGCAGGATAATCTTCCGGAATATTACCGTTTAAAATAAGCTGCGCTGCAACTCGACCAATTGCATCTGAACACATCGCCGAATATCCATTACATCCGCCAGCAAGAAATAACCCTTTAACAGCGGTTTCACCAATATATGGTCGTCCGGTAGCGGTCCAGCTTATCACGCATTTTTTTGTAAAACTGTCGTCCAGGTTTAATGAGGGCAAAAGCCTTTGGAGGGCTCTACTCCTGGCGGGTGCATAACTTTCAGATTTACTATTCCTGAACCAGTTCTGTACTTGTTCTAACGTGTCGAAGAATACGTCGTCGGGCGAATTACAACCAATTTTTAAATAATAATTTCCATCAGGATATTTTACAGGTGGAATCAAATAGATAGCCTCCGTTTCATCTTCGTCTATCTCGTACAGCAGCGAGGGAAGTGTGCTATACCGATCCAGTAATTCTTCATCAACTTTTACTAAAAGCACCACCTCGCCTTTTGTTATGAGCTTAAGCTTTTGAGGCAGTATATCGAAATAATTGATAAAAGAACCTGTTGCTACCAGCACTTGTTTAGTCGAATAGGTCTTTCCACTTTCTGTTTCCAATAAGAAACTACCATTATCCCTAACTGACAGCTTTATTACCGTATCTGAAATAATTAACCCGCCCTGCTGTTTAGTAATTTCAAGTTGAGCCTTGATCAGCAGCCGTGGATTGATATATCCTGAGGGATTCGATTCAATAATACCAGCCGCTTTTCCAGGAAAAACAAGTCCGCCGAAATCATTGTAATTTTCTTCTGCGTGTTCAATTGGCTTATACGTTACATCGAATTTCCTGGCAAGTGATGAAAAGTTTCGTAAATAGTCATCCTCACCGTACGCGTTAACATATAAGCAACCGATACCGTAATGAAAATGAATACCCGACTTTTTTTGAATGGATTCATACTGTTCTGTGGAATCAAAATTCAGTCTTGTCCAAACCTCATCTTTTCCTACAATCCGTTGCACCCTGGCCTGGTCATAATGGCTTGCGTAAACAAGTGACGATTTGGATTCGCCTGGTTCATCAGCCCCGATTACAGCAACTTTTCCGGCACTTCCGGAAAGGTATTTAGCCGCAGCCGAACCTACTAAACCTTTTCCGATAACTAGGATGTCGAAATCTGGAATCACAACCTGGATTTTTTGTTATTAAATTACTTACAAGCTAAGGATAAATCTGCTGACTCTACCCGGTCTGCCATCACCGGTACCAGATTCAACACCGTTGTCGGTCATTGTTATATTCACCTGGAACATAAGATATAATTTAAAAAGCAATCTCCACCAATCTTCGTTACCAACAGCCGGGCTTTTCATTCATACGCCTGCAGGCCTTAAGCGCATGGCCGGTATCCATTCCAATCCCGTTTACCTGGCAGGCATAGTGCTGATACGATTGTCATTCTGACGAAGGAAGAATCCCCGCGTTCCTTTGCAGCAACCCTTACCCTGCCGCCATTGCGAGCCGGTGCTTGGTCATGTGCGCTGTGGCGTGGTAATCTTTTTATTGAGTCGGAGTTTAAGCCGCCCATGTATTCTTTAATCCATAGTCAGCTTACTCACAAGACTACGGATAGTAAGTGTATTCCGGATATTAAGCCTCGGCATTCCGAGAATAATAATTCTGAGTCCTGAATTATTTGGCAACCAGGGCGGCTCCTTCAAATTCGACCCCCTCCCATCCATGCAGCATAAACTGCCGGATGTTCTGATGATCTGTACCAGCAGGCGCATTTAATACAGCTTGATAGTGTTCAGCAAACAGCAATAAGGTATCTTCCTTGCTTAGTCCATTCAACCGGGCAAAAGCAAATACTTTAGCACTGCCCTGGTTTTGCGTTTCCTCATTATAAACATCTCCATTTTTAAAAGCTGCTGGCTGATGGTTATAATAGGTTTCGATTAATTCAATCACTTGCTTAAACGAGAGCGAATGATGTTCTAAGTCATGGATCAAGCTGGTCAGTTGCTCTTTCATATATATTTTAAATGGGAATAGGTTGTAAATATCGGCAATAATAAGTTTTCGGATTTACTATTTTCCTCACCTGTGGTCAAAACCAGGTATAGTAAATCCGCGGCAGTGCAACACAATAAAAGAAAACCTACCCGCCAAACACAAACTTGCAATTCGGTTACAAGATGTCTCACTTCCACTACAAGCCGCAGCACTATTCTCTCCAAATTTGTCTCGTTAAAAAAAGAACTTATGGAAAATCAAAAAGAAGCAAAAGTATGGTTCATTACAGGAACTTCCCGCGGGTTTGGACGTATCTGGGCCGAAGCCGCTTTAAAGCGTGGCGATAAAGTAGCGGCAACAGCCCGCAAGCTTTCCAGTATTGCCGACTTTGCGCAAAAATATGGAGAGAATGTATTGACCTTAGAACTGGATGTTACCGACAAGGAACAGGTAAACAAAGCTGTAAACCAGGCGCATGCTCATTTTGGCAAGCTCGACATCGTGTTAAATAATGCAGGTTATTCGCTGGTAGGAACCATTGAAGAAGCAGAGGAAGAGGATATAAAAGCCATGTTCAAAACCAATTTCTTTGGCCCCTTGGCTGTTGTGAAAGCCGCATTACCGCTATTAAGGAAACAAGGTTACGGACACATCATTGGCGTTTCAAGCACATTGGGTTTGGTGAGCCTGCCGGTTATTGGTTATTATGCTTCTTCCAAATGGGCGATGGAAGCGGCGCACGAAGCATTGGCAGCAGAAGTAAAACAATTTGGGATAAAGGTGACAATCATCGAACCCGGGGCTTATGCCACCGAGTTTGGCAGCCAGAACTCGTTGAAATTTGCCGACAACATGGACATATACACAGGCTTTAAAAACGGATTCATGGAACAGATCAAAAATTCAAAACAGGGCGATCCACAAGCCACGCCGGAAGCCTTGTTCGCCGTTGTAGATTCGGACAATCCACCCTTACGCTTTTTTCTCGGCAACCAGAATTTCCCATGGGTGCAGGAAACCTATAAAGCCCGGAATGCAGAATGGGAAGCGTGGAAAGAAATATCCGATTCGGCACAGGGAAATGTAGTTAAAGAATCATAATATCTTCAGTGTGTCACGATAGGCCGAACTTTCCCGGTTCGGCTATCGTTATATTAGTCGTAGTGAGATGAAAAAAGACAAGCAAAAATATAAAGGTTTTACTTCCATAACGGAAGCCCACCGGCTGCTGGGCCTGCCGGCACCACGGCATCCCCTGATCACGTTAATGAATGCCGAACAAACCGTAGCCGTTTCCGACGAACTGGCCGGCAAACATGTACTGCATTTCTATAAAATTTCTTACCAGCCGCCAATGAGTCCCAAGCTCAGGTATGGTCAGCAATACTATGACTTCGACGAAGGAGGCTTGTTGTTTGCGGCGCCCGGCCAGGTGATTGGCGAAGATAACAGGGATGAGCCGCCACCAAGGATCTGCTCAGAGCAAACCCTCATTATTCATCCCGATTTTTTACTGGGTTATCCCCTTGCAAAAAAGATCAAGCAATATCATTTCTTTTCATATGCTGTAAATGAAGCCCTGCATCTTTCTGAAGGTGAAAAAGAAACCATCTTATCTATTTTTAGTATGATTGAAGCAGAGCTGAACAGCCGCATTGATGATCTCAGCCAGGATGTCATCATCTCTCAACTCGAATTGCTGCTCAATTTTTCACAGCGCTTTTACAAACGCCAATTCATCACCCGAAAGGTTGTCAACAATGATCTGCTCGCAAAGCTCGAAGACCTGGTCGATACCTATTTTAACAGCGATGCATCTTTACGAAACGGGTTGCCGACGGTACACTATTTTTCAGACCAACTCAATATTTCGCCCAGTTATTTAAGCGATATGCTACGGTCGCTTATTGGTCAGAATGCACAGCAATACTTACACGAAAAGCTGATCAATAAAGCAAAGGAGAAACTATCTACAACATCCTTATCCGTCAGTGAAATTGCTTTTGAACTTGGCTTTGAGCATTCGCAATCGTTCAGCAAGTTGTTTAAAAGTAAAACAAGTCAGAGTCCGATAGAATTTCGCGCGGCGTTTAATTAACGGCGAGAGCCACACTTATGATTGGTATATTTCGCCTGCCTCGTCATCTCGACGCGCGTAAGCATGGTGCATCGGCACAAGGAAATTCTCGCGTTAACCGTTTGTTATTGCTCACCGAGAATTTTTAGGGGCCGTGCCGATACGATTGTCATTCTGACGAAGGAAGAATCTTCGCGTTCATTTGCACCGCCTTTCGTCTACCGTCATTGCGAGCCAGCGTTCGGGTCATATGAGCTGAGGCGTGGCAGTGCTAATACGATTGTCATTCTGACGAAGGAAGAATCTCTGCGTTCTTTGCGCCGCTGTTGCCCCTTACCGTCATTGAGAGCCGAAGCGCAACATTGTGTGCAGCGTCTTGGCAATCTTTTTAGTTAACCTGGGTTTAAAACTCCTTCCTGTTCGCCTATCCGTTTCAGCTTTCCTACAGGCGGCTCACAACACTACCGATAGTAAGGTTAACGGCATGGCCGTAATTCGAAAATTAGCTGAATCTGATTATATTGGTGCAACCTAAACAATGAATATGATCTTACTTACGGGCGGCTTTA
Organism: Hufsiella arboris; assembly: GCF_009834875.1. Taxonomy (GTDB): domain Bacteria; phylum Bacteroidota; class Bacteroidia; order Sphingobacteriales; family Sphingobacteriaceae; genus Hufsiella_A; species Hufsiella_A arboris. Next base: position 425,280 of record NZ_WVHT01000004.1, read on the forward strand.
GTATCGAAATGCTATGGATGTTTGGCGCAGGACTTTTAGCGGGAATATCCGCTTTTATTTATTTTCATTTCTGGGCAGTAAAAACAAAGTTCTACCAGGAAGATTTTATTCATTATCTATCCTGGGAAAAGATTGTTTACTACATCGGTTTTTTTTTCGTGAACGTGCTTGTGTCTGTTTTGATTGGATATATTATTACCTTTTTGTCAATGATTCCGATAATAATTTTAAGTAAAATGTTTACCTCACGATCTTAAGTTTTAGGCAGCCCGCGCCTGTCTTATTTAGCCCAAGGCTATAGTTTGGGTAACTTTAGCTTAATAATAAAAGAATTTAAAACCTCTCTTATTAAAGGCATTAATCTAACCTATTTCGCGGGCGATCCTTAGCCGAGGTGGTAATTACCTAATCTCAAGCCAAGCCCCGCGACAGCGAGGCAAACCCCTTGCCAGGGGCCCATTCCGTCGGAGAGCTTGAACTTACATAATGTTTAGTATGGCCGGCCAAAGTAATAATACAAGACAATACACGAACCGACTAATAATACAGCAGTCAGTTCCCGGCTTTTGTTGTAGTCGTTCAGATTAAAGAAGGAATACAGCACAAATGCTAACAGGAACAAGCACGGGGATAAGCCGCCCGAATCAGTCCTTACAAGGTTATTAGGGGTTTCCGCCGGAGCAATGTAAGCTATCTTTAATAAGAAGTTGCGGTATGTCAGTATCCGATCCCCAACCTCAAAGTCCGGACTAAAATACGTACTTAAGGAACTGAACTGCCGACCATCCTTAATAGTTATAATCAAATAGCTTTCTATTTTTTGACCGTAACGCCGGGGTTCGTATACATCTGTGTAATTGGTTTTGATAATCTTTTCCGGCCCGGACTTTAATATTGGCCTGGAGAAAATCAGCAGAACCAGGAAAAGCAAAAATGCTGCCCTAAGAACCATCGATATCCTGAAATAAGTACTTTTCCGGTAGCGGTAATTTATAAGCCGGTTCCGGCGATTTTCAATCCGGAGCCTCCCTATATTTGCAATAGAACGCTGCCACCGTTCTTCATCTGTAAATCGAGGCATTAATTTGATGAGGTTTAGCCAGTGAAGATGCAAAAAATTTACTGTCTATCTAACACAATACGCCCCACTAAATTTGACGACAGAAGCTAATCCATTGCGCGGATGATCCTTAAACTTAAGCCAGTATTGAACCCTTAAGTTTAAGCCAGTATTGGAATAATTTTACAGAAACACCAAGGACCAAGAGTTGCTATATCGTTGCTAAACTTTCCTGTTCAAATAGTTGAGTAGGCCGATACTTCATGCATGGTAACCGTACCATTAGTATCCTCATTAATAAGTGAATCCTGCAATATGGTGACACCGCCAACCGCAGGTAAGATTAAAAACATGAGCACTGTCATGAAAACTATCGTTTTTCTCACTTTACCAATTTTTGACCATTGTATTAACTAATATTTAACACGTTTTTTTATGAGCTATTTTAGGGTAAATCAAAAGTAATCTCAATGAAAATCTTAACCAATATTCTTGCCGCAGTTGCCGTCGCGACTGTCATGGCCGCTTCATGCAAGAAAGATTCAGGACCCTCGGCTCAAGAAGGTAAACCGGATCAATCTGCAGAAAAGTATCCGGTCTCCTTCACAGTTAATGGATTTGGCTTAGACCTTAAAGACATGGGCGTCAATAAGAACGGCGCTACTATTAGCGGCCTGAAAGATCAGATTCATTATCTCTATTATGGCGTTTACCGTGAGACATATGACGAGGATCATTTTGAATTGGTGCATAGCATCTCCCAGGACTCTTTAGATAAAAACTTCGGTACAATTAAAGATTCGCTGCCTGGCGGAAACTATTTTATAGGATTTATCGCATCAAAAGATCCAACTTATAGGCCGGGTTTTGTGAGCGGCCGGGGTACTATCTATACTCATCCGAGCTTTTCCTTTACTACGGACTTTGGCACAGATGTTTTTTACAAAGGCATCAAGAACTTCGCCGTTACTAGCCCTTCAACTAATGTACAAAACGTGACTCTTTCAAGAGGCGTCAGCAAACTCGGATTTAAATTTTTGGATGAAATACCTTACAATGCATCGAAACTGGTAATTCGGCTTTATTCAGAACAGAACGGATTCGATCTGTTTGATGGAGAGGAAAACTGGCTCGCATATCGTGATTGGGAAAGATTGGTAACAATTAATTTGAAAGATGCAGACAAGGGAAAAAAGGGCGCCCAGTTTTGCATCTTTATTTACGGCAACTCCTTCTACGAAAATTTATCCTTTACATTATACGATCGTGATGGTCATGTGATCGCATCAAAAGTTGTGGCTCAAAATTCTTCCTACAAAACCAACACAGAATATATTTACTCAGGATACTTAATGCCTCAAAATAATGCAGTATTTAAAGTGACTGTTAATGATACCTGGGATTCACCGGTCAATATTGGTTTTTAATAGAGGCCCTTTGTCGGGAGGGCGGTGCAGCGGCACTGTTAGATGTTATGCAACCTTTTGTCCTGTAATAAGTGTTGCCACCATACCACCAAATATGTCCATTCTTCATGGTTGGTGTTATCACCGTGCCAGTAGATATTCTCATTAATAAGAGAGTCCTGCGGTAAGCTGATAACACCAACCGCAGGTAATGTATTTCGTTCAACTTATCGGTTGTCACGCTGAGCGGAGTCGAAGCGCTAAACAAAAACCAGAAGGATTTCATATAAGCCATGGAACCGGCCACCCGTCAACTCCACTCAGTAGGACCATAATGTATTTTGTTCAACTTATCGATTGTCACGCTGAGCGGAGTCGAAGCGCTAAACAAAAACCAAAAGAACTTCATATAAGCCATAATAACCGGCCACCCTTCGACTCCGCTCACGATGACCGTAATATATCAAGTTCAACTTATCGTTGTCACTGAGCGGAGTCGAAGCGCTAAACAAAAACCCAAGAATTCATATAAGCCTTGGTAACCGGCCACCCTTCCATTCCGCTCAGGATGACCGTAATATATCACGTTCAACTTATCGATTGTCACGCTGAGCGGAGTCGAAGCGCTAACCATTAATAAAACATTAAGCAAACTCGCTGTACCAGCGCCCGTCTAATCCACTCAGTATTACCATAATGTATTTCGTTCAACTTATCGTTGTCTCGCTGAGCGGAGTCGAAGCGCGTTAATAAAACTTCAACCTTGATTTTGTACATTTAATAATGCTCAAACTGTACACCGTCTATATCTTGCGTTGCGCAGATAATTCCTATTATACCGGAATTACCAACAATATTGAAGCGCGATTGCAACAACACCAACAAGGCATAAATGAAACTGCCTATACCCATTTCCGGCGACCGGTTGAATTAGTTTTTGCAGAACACTTTAATGATGTGAACCAGGCAATAGCATTTGAGAAGCAAGTGAAGGGCTGGAGCCGAAAAAAGAAAGAAGCGATTATTGCCCAAAATTGGATTGCTTTGAAAGATCTTTCAAAGTGTAACAATGACAGTCATTATAAAAATAAAGATTAAACGTAGTACCATATTCAACTTATCGGCTGTCACGCTGAGCGGAGTCGAAGCGCTAAACAAAAACCAAAAGAATTTCATATAAGTCTCCGCAACCGGCCACCCTTCAACTCCACTCAGGATGACCGTAATGTATTACGTTCAACTTATCGATTGTCACGCTGAGCGGAGTCGAAGCGCTAACCATTAATAAAACATTAAGCAAACTCGCTCTACCGGCGACCCGTCTAATCCGCTCAGGATGACCGTAATGTATTTTGTTCAACTTATCGTTGTCACGCTGAGCGGAGTCGAAGCGCTAAACAAAAACCAAAACAATTTCATATAAGCCACGGTACCGCCCACCCTTCGACTCCGCTCAGGATGACCGTAATATATCACGTTCAACTTATTGATTGTCACGCTGAGCGGAGTCGAAGCGCTAAACAAAAACCAAAAGAACTTCATATAAGCCATAATAACCGGCCACCCTTCGACTCCGCTCAGGATGCCGTAATGTATTGCGTTTAACTTATCGGTTGTCATGCTGAGCAGAGTTGAAGCCCTAAAGCAACTCATACGACTTTCGAAAATAGCTAAAGAGCTGCGAATTAACATCGCCGGCACGAAGTAGCCTGACCTGGTGTTCCAGCTTCCCCGCACGTAAATTTGTTTTAGCAACAGTTCCTTCATGCAAGGGCTCTTTCGTATAAAACTTCACCTCCAGGAACTTTTTCGTTGGCCGGATTACCAGGAAAGTCTTGCGATGGCCGAATACAATGCAATTTGGTGTTGTGCTGACCGCTACATCTTCCCAGGAAGCTACTTCAGCCAACACCTGGTCGAATGCGAGTTCCAGCTCCATGGGAACCCCATCGAACAGGCTGGCAACACTTATCTTTGCGCAATAATGCCACTGGTTTGGTTTCGCCAGTTCGCGTTCGCATTTCGGGAAGGTCCAACTCATACTTATTTGGTCTGGCTTAAGCTTATCGGAGCTTATGCGAAAATCAGGTTAATGCTAATTATAATTGAAGCTTTTCACTTCATTAAATCATGAAAGTACAAAATTCTTTTATCGACAAAAGATTTGCCGGCCATACAGTTGGCAACTAAAACTTGAGTCCAATGTCAGGCTGAGCGGAGTCGAAGCCTCCATCACAGAGGCTGGGAATCTGTTATATTTTTTTATTTCTGGCTCAGTTTCAGGCAAAGGTATTGTTTGGTAACTTAAGCTTTATAATAAAAAGAAGTTTCAAACTTCTCTTATTTAAGGCGTTAAGCCAGCCCATTGCTAGGGCGATGCTTAAGCTTAAGCCAGTGTTGGAGCAGCAACCCTCCCTCTATCGCCATTGCGAGCCGAAGCATGGCAATATGCGCTGCGGCTTGGCAATCTTTATTTCGGTGTTTAAACTCCTTCCACTCCACAGTCAAGCTACAAACAAGCGGCTCTTAAGAAACAGAGACAGTGAGGGGGAAAGCTTAAGCCATAGAGCGGCTCAAATGCTTATATAACAAATATGCCTTCTATGATTTAATTAAAATATTTAGAGATACCGAATGTTTCAACATTAGCTGGATTTCCGGGCACTGGATAATCAAGTAAATCTTCTTTAAATATATTGCCAGAATGTAAGCTAAATTCATGAAGCTTGAAAGTAGAATAATCTACTTTGTCGGTCTTTAAATATTCCGAAAAATCGGGAAATTTTAATTTTGTATAATTTGCAGCAACTGGCGAGTAAAATCTGAACTGCGCTTTATCGCTGAAAAAAACGGCTATGTAGTAATCTGCTTTGTTATTAAAGCTAAATTTAAAGTCTCCAAGATTGCTTCCTGATATCTCGAAGTCTGCATCAAACATTTCCGGTTTCAAAGGAATTTCAGAACCCACGTATGTATACGAATAGTTCTTATCATTTAACTTATAACTTATATTCGTAAGGTATTTACCAAAAACTTCCTGCGGCAAATAATAGTTTAAAGTGTTGCCCGCTAAAGCGTCGCTTCCAAACCAGAATAAATTACCGAAATCTTTATATGGCCATGCAAAAACGGTTGCTTGAATATCACTCCCTGGGCTGGTAAAAGTTTTAACTACTGGTTCCCTGGTACATTTGTCAGGATCGAACGTAAATGTTTTAGTACCTGCCGGTAGATCAAAAAAATTATAAAATACACCTTTATTGCTCTTTGCTAACAAAAACAACTTGCTATCAGCAGAATATACCAAGGTTTGAGTATTAAGAACAGTCGGGTCAAAAGGATGGATCTCAGACCAACTATTATCAGCTGTATATCTTAACCAATAGTGTTCACTACCCGGTTTAATAGTCATTTTTGCCTGATCAACATTTGGCCTCATTGGACTATTGTTAGACTTAAGTCTCCAAACACTTCCTTTCTTAATTCCCAGGTAACCAATTATATCGGGTGCACCATTATCTAGGGGTATTGTAATCCGGTATAGATTAAATCTATCTTTTTGAAAATCTTTATTAGAAATAACAGAAACTTGTGCTGAACCTTTTTGATACTCAAATTTGTTTAAAACCTCTCCATTTTCATCAGCTAAAATGTAATATACATTTTTATAAAACGACATGTAACCAGGGTCGATATCTAAAGTCAAAAGTGTGCTTTTGTCGCCAGCTACATTTTTGTAATGAAAATCGCCAAGGAATATCTGAACAGAATTGTTCTTAGATACAGAAACAACAAGATTATAATGGTTGCTTGATTTTACGTCGATATCCTTCATACAAACCTTGTTGGTTATTTGTGATGTAAAAGAAATCGTTCCGGAAATATCTCCTTTCACATAGATATAATAGAAGCCATTAATAAGACCTAAATTATATGCCTTTGAATCTGATTTGGATTGGAAAGTCGGTGTAGTTTTGTCTTTTATATAATCTTTATCAATTGTAATCAATCCGTCAGAAGACGTGACGCTCAGCGAAACTGCTTCTTGCTTTTCTACAGATAACCCTTTAAGTTCAGAATGAAATCTAAGAAATGTATCTGCCACATTTGAGGTCTTCTTCGTATCAAGTATTATGTCATATTTACCTACCGTGAGCTCTTTCTTATATAAAGATGCGTTAGCTAAATCAAGGCTGTCTTGGGTTCTTGATGAAGTCGAGTCTTTAGAATCTTTAAGCTTAAATTCTAATACTCCTTTTCCTCCAATTGCATGTTGCCAGTCACTATTTAAAAATGGGTTGCTACTAATTGACTGTATGGTGATTCCAGCGACAACTTTCGGTTTTTCGGGATCCGTAGGTTGATCTTTCTTACAACCAGATAAGAATGGTATTAGGAAAATGACAAATAAAAATACTCTAGTCATAATGAAAGGTTAGGTCGTTTTTGAAATTACAAATCGTAAAAGTATTCTTATTTAAGTAAAAACAGAAACTGACTGGTATTTACAAATGCATATTTTTCCGTTGCAAATATTTTTTCATCGACAAAAATATAACTGAATGTTCGGTGTTCTCTATCGCCGGCTTAAGTTTGGTGAATTTAAGTATTGTTTTTTCTTTTATTCCGCCTAGTATTGACACGAGCGGCACGCTCGCGCCAGCGAGGAAAAACCGAAGGTGTTGAGTAGAAAGAGTGACTAAAATGCAAGCTTATTTGATACGTAGTTCCGAAGGCTTTTATTTAATAGGGAATTATTTCTCAATGCCGGAAGGTATTACCTTCTCCAGGAAAGAAACTACCTCGTTGAAACTGGCTTCTCCTATTTCGTTCTGATGCAACATCATCGGCATATAACCTTCAACACGATACAAGTACAATATACAGCCATCAACTATTTCGGCTTTATTAAAACCTGCCCATTCATAACGCAATTGATGCTGATAGTCCTCATAATAAAATTCATGTTCACGAAATTCCCAGATCGCCGAACCGCGCTGCTGGTCATGCTGTTCTGATATTTTGTTTACTAACGCATTGAATTTCCTTTTACCCTTCCAGTATGCATAGAAATTATGTAAACCAATCACAATGAACGCAAGCCCTACCCCAAAAAGTAAATTGACGGCAATAGTTGATGAATGGTTGAAGTTGGACAAAAAGACCAGCAAAATACCCCACGCGGCATACGCCCAACCGGACTGCCTTGTTTTTTCATTTGCTCTTTTAAAGTATAGCCGGTTTAATTCGATAAAGCGCTCCGGGTTAAATGGAATCTGAAATCTCATAAGGACTAATATATTCTATCTCTTTAACCTGCAACTACCATAACCAAGACGACCATTAGCATCATCGGTACAACAATTAACAGGCATGCAACTAAAACATTCAAAATGCTCTTCCAGAAAGGGAACCCCTGCGCCTCACTTAATCCAACAAACAATAAAATCGCATAAGGAACGATCAGGAACGCCTGGATGTAATGCGTAATCAAAAAGAAATAACCTGCAACACTGCCTGAATTAAAAGCGTTGAAGTTCGAGCCGAAAAGCGCTCCGCCAAAAATCAAAAGACGAACGATATTGATCCCCAGGAAACAGGCGACAGGTATCAGCGCAAATGAAATAACTAATAAAACCTGTTTAGGTGTCGCTGCGCCGCCAAACCATTTACCTGTAAAACTAATTGTGGCCGCCAAAATATTGGGAATGATGAGCCCGATAAGTATACCGGTACAAATGATAAAGATCAGTTTAACAGGCAAGGTATATGAATTACCGATTCCTATAGCCCTTCCGAATGAATTGGAGATTCCCGCCAGCGTAATAAATAGAAGCTGGTACTTATTTAAGTTATCTCGAAGGATGACATCAAAGGCTTTTCGTGGCCCAAATAATAGTTGAGCTATAACGCTTTTATAAGTTTCGTCCACGGGCGGTTTGGTTTAGGTTAATTAGATTTTGATAAGGTACTATCAAATATATCAGATTAAGGGATATCTACAAACCACGCCTTATTCCTATAATTTTGCCGTCTCAACGTATCATTCATTTTAGCGGTAATGAATTGCAGTATATTGAGTAACATCGCCAGTAGCTATTTACCGGAGTTTTAAACTCCTTTCTATCCGTTAATCTGTAATCTGCCTTTCTTTGGCCGCACACAAGACTACGGACAGTGAGGCCTTCTTCCATCAGTAGATTAATGTTCTCAAACTGCTTCTATAAAATTTCATAGTGCCCTTATTGAAGCTACACTAAATATTCAATTTCTCTTGTTATTATCTAGCAGGCATGCTGCTTACAATCGTCTGGATAGATCCTTAAACAAACCCGCCCCTTTCCAAAGCTCTTTATTCCCTACCACATACACCACCTCTTTAGCCCTAGTTACCGCAACATTCAGTAAATTCGGCCTTCCTCCAGCCCAAGCCCTGGCGCCATTTTGTTGCGTCATTTGCGCTCCAAGAACAAAAACTACCGCTTCAGCCTCGCGCCCTTGCACTGTATGCACCGTTCCGATTCGCTCGTAAGGCCATTTAAATGGTTCGTCAACCCAGGAATCTAATATTCGGCTGTCAATCAAAAGCCTGCGCAAATTATCCGCAACAATAACAAAAGGGGTAATAATGTATATATTCGGGTAGATTGATGCTGCTTTTAGTCTTTTAAGAACATCTATAACAATTTCACCTTCTTCAGGGCACCACTTATCTACTGCCTGTCCCTGGACATCAATCCATCTGGAAGGACCTAATAAATCTCTTATCTTAGATTGGGCGCGCTGTTTCGCAGGTACCATTAGATTACTATATGCAACTGCATTGGAGATACTAAACATTGGCTCATCGCACCGGCGATGTACTAGCAAGGGAACTCCTACTGCGCGGCTCCCTCCGTTAGTTTCAAATTCTGCAAAATATTGGGTAACGCTGTCAGCCAATGTTTGTACAGACGCTTCGGGGGCATTATACTTATCTGGGTCGGCGCCGAAGTGTTTGCAAATTCTCTTGGTCATCGTATCGGGCAAGGTCACTACTGGTTCGATTTGAATAGGATCTCCAACAACTATCGCACGCTTCGTTCGCATTAACAGACCAACTGCTGCTTGCGGTAATGCTTGCCCCGCCTCATCAATTAACGACCAACCCAGGCTGCCAGGAGGTAAATCCTCCATCATACGTCGCACAGAAGCAAACGTCGTAGAGACGCTCGGCACCACTAAAAACAAAGAAGACCACAGATCCGGAAGAAGCGATAACTTTTCCTTCTCATCGAATCTTAAGCCTCCGAGTAGCTGCGTAAAGACATTAAGGTTGTTTCTAAGTGGTTTTGCGGCAGCAGCTATAAATGCCTTGTGAAGCTTAATGGCCTTTATAAAAACATTGTCTCTCAAACTTTGAATACTATTGTCAAACCAAGGCGATGTTATATGTATTTGCTGTCTCTCTTGAGCAAAGAAACCTGTATCAATCAGGTGGCTTTTCAATCTCAGTCTAGCCTGCTCAACAGTGGTGTTTCTCGCCTTAAATAATTGATAAGTCTTTTGATAATTTTGAGCAAGTCTACCACGCGATTCCTGCCGATTTTTATATTTTTCCTCTGATGTATGTACCTGGGATTTAATTCCATTGAACTCCTTTCTTGCCAGCTTTAGTACCAGCAGATGAGTGTCGTATTCCTCCTTCCAATCTTGGTATTTTTTTGAGTTGAAAAGTCTCGAGAAAAAACTCGGACGTCTTTGAAGTAATTCTTTACCTACAGCTTCTGTCGCCTTTAATTTTCTATCTAAAACATCACGGACTTCCAATAGCTTATTTAATTCTTTCAGCACTTCTGTTTCACTTACAACAGCCACATCTAATGCTTCCTTTGCTTCTCTCTCAGCTTTGACCAACTTAGGTAAGGCCAAGACAGCCTCTCGGATGCTGTTAATTTGTTCGATTGAAGCCTTACTTTCCTCTACTGCTATTTGAAATTCATTTCTGGCGCTGTTCCAGTTGCTAATTGCTTGAACATGACTACTTGGCGCATTTTCTTCAATCACAATTCGCGGCTTTCTTGTTCCTGTAACCTTCCCCGTTTCAGGATCAATAACATCGATAAGTTGTGGTGTTCCATTGGCTTCGCCAAGGTATCTTGCTAACCCAGTATCTTCATCCCACCAAAAAGCTTGTTTGAAGCGAAAGCGATTACCGGCATTTCCTAAGACTGCTGCTATCAAACCCCAACTATCTCTCTCAAGCAGATTATCTGATAAGCTCTTAAAATAGCGCAAATCAACAGCGTCAGCAGCGATTGAATTGATACCGGGAAGTTCAGCACTAACGTTCTCTACCGCTTTGTTATTCGATGATGCAATGACCATCTCAAATCCCTTAAGGCTACTGTCTAAATTATACAAGTGCAACCATGCGGTTCCGGCCTTAAGTTTTTGTCCAGAGAAAGTGAATGCAGTTGCGGGATCATCAAATTTGCACATCTCCTCAGCTCGGTCGGAAACTAATCCTGCAACAATATCCCGCAATAATGTTGTCTTGCCGGTTCCGGGCGGACCGTTGACGGCGAGAATACCAGAATCTTTCTTAAGCGTGTTAAAAGCAAGGTTAACCGCTGCCTGCTGCAGAAGCACTAAGGGATGTCTTCCAGCTCCTGGCCATCTGGCTAGTGGGGCCATTCGCGGAGCTACAGATTCCTCTAGTTTTGCGGTGTCGTCAAGCAGGTTAATTCTTGAAGTGGGAGTTTCAACTCTTAAATATTTTTTCAGTATAGGTGGTGCTTTCTTTTCAAGAAATAATTTTCTAGCCTCAGCAAGATCACTAACAAAAAAGCTATTTAGCAAGAGCGGCTCAGGCGAGTCATTTTTATAATATTCATAGGCCCTTAAAGCAAAAGGGTTAGATTTCAAAAACTCTGGCGGAATCTTAAAGGCCTTCACGAGAGCATTTAATGTTTTGTTCAGAGCATCTAATGTAATTGCAGAAGAATTTTCGTTCTGCTGATTATAAGGTAGCAATGCTTTCATCAATTGCTCTGTAACCACCTTTTCAACCTTTGGCCAATCACCCAGAGAGGCGAGATTACCTTGAAAGGCATGATTAAGCCCCCATGCAAAGCTGGAAATCCCAATGCAACCCTCCTCTACAAGCCGTCCCTTTTGGTCAAGAACAAGCGAAGCAATGATTGCTTCTCCAGTAGCTGGCGGTCTTTCAATTCGCTCATCTGAGTATATAGGCAACAGACCGGCAATCGCCTTTTGCATATCAATGGTACCGAGAATAACATGATAAAATAGCTGATATTTTGGGCGGGATTTCTCTACCTCGCCCACCCAGGGTAACTGGTTACCTATCAAGGGAACTATCAATCTTCTATCACCACCTGCTAAATCTTCAGGCCTTTTGAAAGTCTGCGGAGAGAACACCTCTAAGGCTATCCAGCTCGATAAAACATCTTCCGGTTTATTAGCAATTACCGGTCTTTGCTGTGTTTCAAACTTGGGAATTTCAAGGTCTACATCAAGGATGAAATCGTTTATTTCAACAGGCTCAGTCTTTACTTTAGGCGCTTCCGGCTGTAATTCAAAAGAATCTTTTGTCTTTTCTGCAGAAGAATCTAAATAATCAATCGACGTTAGAACGTCCTTTGCAAGCTTATCCGCTCTGGCTGTTGTTCTATGCTCTAACTCTTCCAACAACCCTTTCAGAAAGTTCTGATCGTTGCGGTTGGATTCATACGCTGCTTCAAGTTGAACTATAGAATAATTGAAGAATGGCCTTCCCATATCTCAACTGTTTAATAATACTCCTTAATATACCCATACGCCCTATCAAACAACACCTGATCCTTGTGCAATTGGTATTTCAAAAGCGCCTGCCGTAATGATTTTTGAACCTCCCTCTCTCCTGACGAGGTTTTTTGCCATCCCACAAAACTTACAACACGAACAATAGCATCAATATCAGCAACAATGCGCTCTACTACTGCAGGCGTTTGGTCTGTTTTTAGCTCTAGAAATAATTCCGTTAACGCCGCTTTGGGTGATCTTTCCTGCACTTCAGCTTGAAGATCTTTTTCAGCCTGTACGGCTTCTTTGGCTATTTTACAAAGTTCTTTTACGAACTCGATAGAGGTTATCAGTCCTTTCTCAGCTCTATCCCGCAATTCTTCTAACAGTTCACTTAGCTTTTTAAACTTGGGGTGTTCCCCATGCTTCTTAAAGCGATTAATAAGAATTTTCTCTAATTTCTTAGCATTCTTCGGATCTGGGTTGTTGAATATATCTTCAATAACATCAGAATCTAAAATAAACTCTTCCAGGTTGTGAATGTCCCCTACGTGAATGTTATCGTGGATAAGCTTAGTAGTTTGAGCTCCTAACGTCATCCAAAGTAGTTTGCCTACATTGTCTGAAGCGGGGCGAACCGATTCAAACACCTGGGACAACCATTTATAATCGGCCTGGTATAAGTTCAGAATATTATCGGGAGAGAGCGACTCCCAAAGTTTACTCAGGTACTTATAATCGGAGGCGAAAGCATCTTTGCTCTCGTTAGTTTTTAATTTATTTTGTGCCGCTTCTAACCCTTCAAAGCCGAGCTGAGTTCTATCTACTCCTTCAAAATGCTGTAAGGTATCTCTCATAGCCTGCGGTAACTTCTCGCGCAATTCGGATAAATTGCTGATGATTTGTTTTACCGAAGCTTCATCAAATTGCAAAGCTTTAGCTGCATCGTCAAACACGCCAAAATAATCTACAATACGACCGTAGGTTTTATTGGGGAATAATCTATTGGTTCTGCAAATGGCCTGAAGAAGTGTATGGTCCTTTATCGACTTGTCTAAATACATGGTTTGTAAAATAGGCGAATCAAAACCCGTTAGCAATTTGGCGGTAACAATAAGAAACTGCAAATCTGAAATGGGATCGTTAAATTCATCTACAATTCGCTCTTGCTGCGATTTATCAACCCCCCATTTCTGCTTGAACTCAAAAGTATCATTGGCGGTGGTAGAGATGACTACTTTGCTGGCTTCTACCGGAAAGTATTTATCTAACTCCTCTTTGTATTGTATACACGCATGACGATCCGGTGTTACCACCATGGCTTTAAAACCATGTGGTGCTACTTTCTCATTGAAATGAACGGATATGTCTTTTACAATTTTAGCTACCCGCTCTGGCGATTTTAAAAAGGCCGCCATTTTTGCGGATTTCCTATTTAAAGCATCCGCTTCCTCATCGGTAAGGGCCGTTTCTTCTTTAAAGTCCGCAAAAAGTTTATCAATCGTTTCTTTGTCTACATGCACATCTAACATGCGGGGCTCGAAATGTAAAGGCAAGGTGGCTCCGTCGCGAATAGAATCCTGAAAAGTATAGCGGGATAAATATCCACCTTCGTCCTCCTCAGAACCGAATGCCCAAAAGGTATTTTTGTCTGCTTTATTTACAGGCGTACCTGTTAGTCCAAACAGAAAAGCATTGGGTAATGCCGCCCGCATTTGTCTGCCTAAATCACCTTCTTGCGTACGATGTGCCTCGTCTACCAGCACAATGATATTCTCACGGGTATTCATATTGGGTTTGGCATCCCGGAATTTGTGAATCATGGACACGATAATCTTACGGGTATCGCGTTCCAGCATACCTTGCAATTCCCGGATGTTGTCGGTAGTTTCTACATTGGCGATATCAGCTGCGTTAAAAGTGCCGCTGATCTGAGTATCTAAATCAGTACGGTCAACCAGGATGATCACCGTTGGACTTTTTAATTCCGGAGTCCTTCTCAGCTTCTGTGCTGCAAATACCATTAGGAAAGACTTTCCAGATCCTTGAAAATGCCAGATCAAACCTTTTTTAATCTCCCCTTCTTTTACCCGCTCTACAATTTTATTAGCGCCTTCGTATTGCTGAAAGCGTGGAATAATTTTTATTCTGCGTTTCTTTTTATCTGTTGAAAAAAGTGAGAAGTTGCGCATGATGTCCAGCAATCGTATTGGACTTAACAAGTTCGACAACTCTTTTCCTACTTCTCCTAAACCTAATCTTTTGGCAAGCGCATCTTCATCATTTTCCAAACGCCAGGGTGCCCAGAATTCTAACGGACATCTTATAGAACCATAGTACAATTCTTTTCCTTCTGTAGCAAAAGATAATATATTAGGTACAAATAGTTGCGGTACGGCATTTTCGTAAACGTTGTGTATTTCATACGCCCCATCTAACCAACTTACCGAAGGGCGAATAGCTGTTTTTGCCTCTCCTACAACAACCGGAATTCCGTTGATCATCATCACGATATCAGGAATCTTGGTTTCGCGGTGATGGATGCGGTATTGGTTGGTGACTACATAGCGATTATCGGAAAGGTTTTCAAAATCGATGAGGCGTACCGGTACATGGCGACTATTCTCTCCAAAAGGCATAGTTTTTTCACCTGTCATCCATTTAAAGAACTCTTCATTGGCTATTACCAAGCCTACTTGATTGACCGCAATTAGTACTGCTCTTAGTTTATAAATGACTTCATCTCCCAAATCAGGATTGACAGCAATTTCAGGGTTCAAGCGAATCAATGCATCTTTGAGTTCAGTTTCTATCAATACTTCATTTACGCTTCGATGGATATCGTTGGCCGATTGATAGACCCATTGCGCCCCGTAGGCAGCTTTAGGTTCCTGGACTACATTACTATTAAAATTCACCCCGCTGAGTTGGTGAATAATGTAATGTTCTATGCTATTGAGTTCGTTAAATCCCATACTTAAAAGATTTGTTTGATAAGACTTTTTTGAAGGGCTTTTGAGTTGGAAATTTTCACTTTTACTTCGTCAATATTATTTTCTATTGTCTTACAATATTCACCTGCATAATATTGCTCGGTTAAACTAGGTAGAATGATTTGTAATTTAAGTAGACTTTCAATTTGAACTGCAGCTTGACCAATCCATTTTGTACAGATCCTTTCGAATAAACCAATATCAAAATGAAATTTCAACCACAGGTATAAAAATTTCTGTGTGATGATTTCTTCATTTGCTCTGAGTCGTGTAAAATGATTACTGAAGCAAAATTTTTCGATCTCCTTAGTGGCGACAATACTTTTCCCGACCAAATCTTCACTATTTGTATTGCAAAAAAGGACATCATCGATTTTAATGGTATATTTTTTAATATTATTTCTTGACGGAATCATTGCAATTTTATCTAAATTGATTCTACCTTCTCTTGTTACATTATTCATTCGAAGCTGCGGGATACCAGTATCGTCTCGTTGTCCTTCAGCAAAACCATTTTGAGAATTGAAATAACATCAGATAACTTCATTGTTTTCCAGCCGATAGGAAATTCACGATTTTCCCATTTAGTTTGAAAAAGAGATTTGCACTTTAAAATATTTTTATTCGAAACTCTATTAATATGCGATGTAAATACTTGCCATATGAATGAATTAATATTTGTTTCTAATTGCTTTAGCAGCCCGTCCTCTTTTTCAATAACATCATACATAGCCCAAAGCAATTCAGCTAGTTTGACTTGTTGGTCTTTGGGGGGAAGGAGGAATTCTTGCTTAGCAAGTACTTTCCAATTAATCGTTGGTGAGAGAGACCCAACCGATATTTCTATTGCTTTTTCCCAAAACATTTCAGACAATAAAAAGAAAGGAAGAAATTCAGGTAATACATTTTTAGGTTTTGGTCTCAAAACCATCGAATGAGCGGAAGCAACTGCATCAAAATCGGCAATAGATACACGTTTAAGATATGCATTTCGTTTGGCAAAAATTAAATCGCCTTTATAAATCTTTAATTTGTCGCCAATTAAAGAAGCTGTTTTTCCAAACCGTTTAATTTTCAGAGAACCAGAATCTAAATGTTCCAAACCGATATAATGTTCCAAACCTGAGTCCTGTGGCACAACTTTCTCTACAATGTTTTCAACCAGATCAGAAAATTTCCATTTAACCCATTTAGCTTTATCTGTCTTGTTCTCGATCGCTTTCGTTATATTCATTTCCAATACCTCATTCATAGAATTTCAAATAATTGGTTTATTGACTTCTTTAGCACGTCTCCTGAATCTATCCATTTGATATATGCTTCTGACGGCTCTAAAATGGTTTCATTTGAAACACCTTTTATATATAGGGGGATATTCAAACTTGATTCTTTTTCTATTATCTCATCCAAGTTGGCCACATAAGTAAACTTATCTTCAATCTTGAAATCAAAATAAGCTTTATATATTTTAGAAATATGCTCAGGAAGCAAATAACTAATGGTTTTCTCTTTTTTTAATTCTTCTCTCGCATCAATAAACAATACGTTTCCTTTGCGGCTTTCTGATTTATTATTATTCGTGATTAGTAAACATGATTCCATAATTGAATTATAAAAAAGGTTCTTACCTAAAGCAATGACGCATTCTACCAAATCTTCTTTAATCATTTTCTGTCTCATATCTCTTTCAGAATCTCTAAATAAAACTCCATAGGGCCATAAAACACAAGAACGTCCATTCTGCTCATCTAAACTCTTTTGAATATGCTGCTGAAAAGCGTAATCGGCACAACCTTGTGGAGGTACGCCCCAAAGGTTACGTCCGTAAGGGTCGTTGGTAAAGGCCTTTTGGTCCCAAGCTTTAATGGAGTAAGGAGGATTGGCCAAAATGACATTGAACTTTTTCAGTTCATCATTTTCCAAAAATGCAGGGTTAGCCAAGGTATCCCCCCGTACGATGCTAAACTCCTCAATGCCGTGCATAAACATGTTCATGCGGGCAATGGCCGAGGTAAGAAGGTTGACTTCTTGCCCGTATAATTTTAAGGTGCGGTATTCCTTGCCTTCTTCCTTTAAATGTAAAGCGCAGTTCAACAACAAACCACCCGATCCGCAGGTAGGGTCATACACACTTTCCCCAGGTTGTGGGTCCATGATCATGGTCATGAGTGTTACCACGGTGCGATTGGTATAAAACTCTGCTGCTGTATGTCCGCTGTCGTCTGCAAATTTCTTAATCAAGTATTCGTAAGCATTGCCCAATTTATCATCTGCCACATTACTTAAACTCAATTTATGTTGGGAGTAATGTTCAATGAGGTTGGTGAGTGTTTCATCACTCAGGCGGTTTTTATTGGTCCAGCTAGCATCGCCAAAAATCCCGTAAAGCGTGCCGGGATTAGCCTTTTCAATAGCACGCATAGCATCCTGCAATGCCACACCTACATTTACTGTTGTTTCTCTTACGTCATTCCAATGGGCACCTTCGGGCACCTGGAAATGGTGATGCTCGGCAAAGGCAGCATATTCCATATCACCTTCGCTCTCAGCCATGGCCTTTTCAAATTCTTCATCATATACATCGCAAATGCGCTTGAAGAACAGTAGCGGGAAGATGTACTGCTTGTAATCTCCTGCATCTATGGTTCCACGTAAGGCGGTTGCCGCACCCCAAAGGTATTTTTCGAGTTGTTGTTGGGTCATGAAATAAATTCCTTTAAAATATTTTTAAACTTCTCCTCTGCTTTCAGGCTTTCATCCCATGCAATTTTTAAATCAGCTAATGCTTCTTCTACCGACGGCAGATTGTCTTCAATTATTTTTTCCACATACAGTGGTATGTTCAAATTGAAGTCGTTTTCTTTCAGATCGTCTATAGAAGCAAGCTTTACATGATTTTCTACATCATTAAAATCCTGATACCATTTAAAAATCTGTTCCACATGCTCTTTGTCGAGGAAATTTTGCGCCCTGCCCACACGCACTTGTTCAGAGGCGTCAATGAAAAGGATCTTTCCTTTTTTAGCTTCCTCCTTGTTTTGTTTGAATACCATAACACAGGCAGCTAGTTGCGTACCGTAGAAGATGTTAGGCCCAAGACCAATTACGGCTTCTAACATATCCTGTCTTACCAAGGCTTCACGAATAGTGCCTTCAGCACCTTTTCTGAATAATGCTCCATGCGGTAAAACTACCGTCATGCGCCCTGTGCTATTCATTGATTTAATCATGTGCTGCACCCAAGCCATGTCCCCATTGCTTTTGGGAGGAACTCCGGCTATGTTTCTGCCAAAAGGGTCTTTGATCCAATTTTCGGCTCCCCAATCATCTAATGAAAAAGGTGGATTGGCAATCACGCAGTCAAAAGTTTTTAATCCATCCGCTTCAAAAAAGGCTGGATTGCGTAGCGTATCGCCTCTGTATATTTGAAAATCTTCAATACCATGCAAAAACATATTCATTCGGGCAATGGAACTGGATGTCAGGTTTTTCTCCTGACCGAAAAGTTTTAAGGTACGGTAGTCCTCATCATTGTGTTTTAAATGGTCAACACACTCTAATAACATACCTCCGGTACCACAAGCCGGGTCATAAATAGTTTCTCCTTCATGAGGATCAAGAATAAGACCCAATAAATGAACTATGGAACGTGGAGTGTAGAATTCTCCCGCTTTCTTGTTCGTTAAATCAGCAAAATGTTTGATCAAGTATTCGTATGAGCTACCCAACAAATCAGCATCTACATTGCTGTTGCATAAATCATATCGGGAGAAATGCTCGATCAAATCAATTAAAAGGCGATCCGATAATTTGTTCTTATTGCTCCATTGGGCATCACCAAAAATCCCGTACAAGAATTCCTGGTTGGCTTGTTCAATCCCTCTTAAAGCTTTTTCGATAGCTAAGCCAACGTTTGTCGTCGTTTCGCGAACATCTTTCCAATGGCAATCTTCCGGAATTACAAAGCGGTGGAACTCGGGAAGATTGGCGTACTCACTGTCACCATCAGACTCTTCCAAAGCATCGCGATATTCCTCATCGTAAACATCTGATATCCGCTTAAAAAACAATAATGGGAATATATACACTTTAAAGTCAGAAGCGTCTACAGGTCCCTTTAGAATCCAGGCGGCTTTAGATAAGTATTGTTCGAGTTGGGACAGGCTTAGAGTTTTATTTATCATGTTTCTAAATCATATAGCGACGAGCAAAGAAATTAATCAATGTGCATCTTATCCATTTAATTATTGGCGCAATATTACTGAGTTTTTACTTATCAACGCGTCTATTGAAATACCATAGTGACCAGCAAAGTCCGGCGGACAAGCTGAGCAATACGCACTCCGGTACATCTACCAAAATGACTGTTTAGGTTAAGCTCCGGGCTATGATGACTGGAAAACCCTAAATTGAATAAGGAAAAAGAAATAAGTATTAAAGTGTAAACAAACTTCATTCAGGTTGTATTGGCTGCTGAGCTCTCCCAAATATGTATTTCATAGAAACAACGCTCACGCACCAGTCTTCGAGAACCTCAGACTGACCTGCGGCGTAAGAAGTAGATTTTGCAAATATGTCAAATTGATATTTAATTCTGGTGATGTAAAACACCCTTTTTTCTTCCCGTTTAATCACCCTTTTTTCACAGGTGTTTTGGGACTAAATACACCTACGATAAATGGCCAGCGTACGAATAAGCGTTATAGAATACAGAAATTATTTACTTGGTTTCCTATTGCGCTTGGCATGATGATAGTAGCAATCAATCATCTAATATCCCATAACTGAGGAATTGGATGTGCAATATAAATGGAAGTGCTGATGAACGCGGGGATCCTTCACTCGCCTTCACAAAAGCCAATTACACATCGTTCAGGATGACAGCAATCACCCACCTAACCCCCCTCAAGGGAGGAATTCGGACATTGCTGTTAAAATAAGCATTCAACGTACCTATTTTAGATCTTCATTTTGCGACTACTTAAAGTACTGCCTGTCTAAAAAAAGCAGACACGAATTAGATTTTATCTCTGCGTTTCACGCGGAATGCCCCCTCTATATCGTAGAGCTTTTTATCTGTACGATATCCGAAATCGGTGAACTTAAACACCTTTCCCGAGAAACTGCCTTCAACGATTTCTGATGTGCTTTTTTGAATATGTACCGTCATCTTTGCTCCCGGAGTATCCCGCCCAACGGAATACCTGACTTGCGATTCTATCCCTGTAGGTTCATCCCATAGAGAAAAACCGGTGTGACTTCCGTCTATTAAGTAATCACCTTCGTTTATGGAAGAGAAATTAAATTGCGAATAAGCGCCGCGCCGTCCCTGGAGGTCGCCAAAACCCACTCCGGCAGAGCTTTGATCGCCACCACCGATATATATATCCATCCATTTAGTTCTGCTGTATCCCGTTGCCAAAGAACTACTGAATCGCGATTTTCAACCCGGTACTTGAAAAAATAGGCTTTGGTTGGTCCCGGGTCGTGGTTTTTTATCGGGCGCCGGCTTTTCGTCTTTCCTGCATGCGAATACCGACATGATTAAAAGCACGGCAAGGATATTCCCTAAGGTTATTGAACTTTGTTCTGCGAAGTGTTAAGCGCAGCGTCACTTCGCGATTTATATAGATAAAGGTCTCTGACCTTGTTGGTTGTAGAGATGCTGTGATTTGAGATAAATGTGTCAGAGACACAGATTTATTATACACTTTTAAGTCGCCCTGCGGAAGACTTAAAAGAACCTGAGACTTAAAAAAACCTTTGTTCTGCGAAGTGTTAAGCGCAGTGCCACTTCGCAGTTAAAATAGATAAAGGTCTCTGACCTTGTTGGTTGTAGAGATACTGTGATTTGGGGATAAATGTGTCAGAGACACAGATTTATTAAATTCTTTTAAGTCGCCCTGCGGAAGACTTAAAAGAACCTGAGAATTAAAAGAACCTTTGTTCTGCGAAGTGTTAAGCGCAGCGTCACTTCGCGGTTAAAATAGATAAAGGTCTCTGACCTTGTTGGTTATAAAGATGCTGTGATTTGAGATAAATGTGTCAGAGACACAGATTTATTACACACTTTTAAGTCGCCCTGCGGAAGACTTAAAAGAACCTGAGTTAAAAGAACCTTTGTTCTGCGAAGTGTTAAGCGTAGTGTCACTTCGCAGTTAAAATCGATAAAGGTCTCTGACCTTGTTGGTTGTAGAAATAGTGTGATTTGGGATAAATGTGTCAGAGGCACAGATTTATTAAGTTCTTTTAAGTCGCCCTGCGGAAGACTTAAAAGAACCAACGTATCCCTTTGCCAAAGAACTACTGAATCGACAGGTAGGCGTATACCTTTTCGGCCTCCTCCGAACCGACTTCCATCCGCACGAGCATTTCTTCCATATCCAGCTCCCCGGGAGTACCCGTTTTGATTCCCAGGAAAGGAGGCATGATCAAACGAAAAAAGGCCACCCAGGGCGACCTTTTACTAGTATCATTTCTTAAACATCTGTAACTGGCCTGGCCAATCAGCCGATGTCTGAATCCTGATAATTACTGCACGGTTGTAACCGTTGCCTGGAACGAGCCTTCCGAAAATGTTTTGGTAGCGCCCGCTTCGTTTTTGGCAGTGAACTCAAAGGTTCCGGAAATCAGCTTATCCGTAGACGACGTGATTTTCACGGTTCCTGAAACGCTGTCGTAGGATTGTGATTTCGCTATGTCAGCTAAATAAACACCTGTCGCCGCGTTGCCTTCGAAGCTCGGCTGGTCTTCGGTAAGCACCTTGTATTCGCCGACTTTAGAATCGGTTAACATCAAAGCGACACCTTCATTGGTGCTGAACTGGCCTTGTATAGTTAATGCTGTAACGCCAGCGACTTTCATTACACCGGCCACAACAGGCCCCGTGCTGTTTTTCTTTTGCCCGTCGATTTTAACGCTCAGGTAAGGACTATCAGCCGGTTTGTCGTCGTCGCTTTTCTTGCAAGACGCCAGTGAAAGTGTACAGGCGATGAACAATGCCAGTAATTTAACAGAAGGATTTAGGGTAAACATTTTCATATTCATAATAAGATTTAGTTTTATACCGCTAAAGTATTACTTATAACTTAAAAACCAAGCGCTGTAAAACACCTTTTTTATTACCGTTAAATAACCCATTTTATTCCGGGTGTTTTACGACATTAAATCTCGCCCGTCATTTAAAAGAGCGGAAGCAGGGAGCGACTGAGGAATCCAATCAAACTTTAGAAAGATTTCTCCTAACGTCGAAATGACGGTTATGTATCCGGGTTGAAATGACGGTTATGCCCTCTGTTCTGTGAAGTGTTAAGAGCAGCGTCTCTTCGCGGTTTAAAGTAGACAGAAGTCTCTGACCTCGGTATATATTGCTAAAAATCTCTGTTCTGCGAAGTGTTAAGCGCAGCGTCACTTCGCGGTTTAAAATAAATAGAGGTCTCTGACCTCTTGACCCGGCTAATCCTTATCTTTTTTGCATGCCGCCATAGTAAATACTATGAGCACAAGGACAGATAGCCGTTGAATTAGCTACCACTCATTGTGATTGGTTTTGCGAATCTTGATAAAGATGTAAGGTGACGAAATTATACTGACGTGAAATTTCAGCTTCTGTATCGGGCTTTTCCTTATAAACTCAATGTACTTTTACTGTAAGGAAGCAGGACGGAGTCCTGTTATAGGGCAATCGTTAGAGCGCTGTGCCAACCTCTTAAACGGAAAGGAGTTACCAAACGATCGTTACTCATTATGACGGTGCCAGCCACCTGCATAAGCTCTCGCCCTTACATATCCGGAATATTCGGCTCGACCAGCTTTTTCAGCTTTTCAAGGCATTCCTGCCAGCCTAAGTAGCACTGTTCGGCGGGGATCACAGAAGGAATATTTTCCTGGAAGATTTTAATCTCAGTGCCAACAGATACTTCTTTTAGCCAGACTGTAGTAGGCATTTCTCCGGGCAGGCTGGGATCGTCAAAACGGTCGGTGTATTTGATCAGTTCTCCTGGCTTAAGTTCCAGGTACTCACCGCCGAAAGAATGACTGTTCCCGGTCGTAAAATTGGTAAATGACATTTTGAAGCTGCCGCCCTCACGCACATCCATTTGCTGAACGGTACAATAAAATCCAAACGGCGGAAGCCAGGAGGCGATCGCACCGGCATCGGTAAAGGCGCGGTAGATTTTTTCCGGAGTCGCGGTCAGTACGCGGTGCAAGGAAACACTGTTATTTTCCATATTATATGTTTTTTAGGTTTATTGATAGTTTGTTGATGTATAAATATCGCTAATAAATCGCTTGGTCTGATCTGGACTGTGATGTTGTCCGACGTAAAATGCTTAAAAAGGAATTGACTAGTACGAATCACCCACCTAACCTCCCGTCAAGTGAGGAACCAGACAGTGCAGAAAACGCAGGTGGCAGTGCTCGATCAACAATACTCGCCGGCAGTCCCGCCATACTTTCAGATCTATGCATTTATTGCACTTAACGGGCCACATTCTTAATCCTGGAATATCAGGCAATACGGGGCTTTTCGGCATTTCTGCGTTGGGAAAGATCCAACTCAACCCTGTAAGTTATTAAAGAGGTAGAGAAGCACTAATGGTTTCATAGCCGAACGGCAAAAACAAATGCAGATGCGTTCAGTTTTAATTCTACATCGGTCTCATTTATACCCATGAAAAACGCTCTCACAACCATTTTGTTCCTGCTGGGAACATCAGCAGTCTTTTGCCAGAAAACGGAAACTTCCGGATGGTTTTTTCTAACGCATACGCAGGAGCTCAATAAGCGATTTGATATTCTCGCCGACGTCCAGGCGCGTTCATCCGATCAGTTTAAACATTTTAACACGCTTTTGCTTAGAACTGCTCTTCAGTATAAGATCACAAAGGTGCATGCACTTGCTCTCGGCTATGCCTGGAAAGGCGACTGGCTTCACGAAAATGCAACGCCAAGCTATGAGTTCGAGAACCGCATCTATGAGCAATATCTGGCCGCTTTTGACCTTGGAAAGATTGAAACAAATGTTCGTCTCAGGCTTGAGCAGCGTTTTATCCACCAGGATATGAAAACAAGCTTCACACAGCGATTCAGGACATTCTTAAGCTTTCAGATTCCGGTTTTTGCCAACGCCGGATTCACAGAAGGTGTGTACGCCGGTTTGCAGAACGAGCTGTTTTTAAATGTTCAGAACAAAGAAAAAGCAAGCGGTAGTCTGACAGATCAAAACAGGTTGTTTGGCTCTGTCGGTTACCGTTTCAGTAAAAGCATCGACGCCGAACTGGGTTATATGTACTGGTATTTAAAAGAAGAAGATGAAGATTTCAGGAATAACGTTATCCAGTTAATGATAACGACGAAATTCTGAACAGGTAATTTATCGTATACACCCATCAGACGGCTATAAGCGCCCTTCAAGAAGCCGTCAGACGGGTACATATCGAAGTGACTGAATCCCTCGTCAAATTGAGGCGGAATAAAAACGAACGGTCCTGTGCAACAGACCCTTCGGGGCGAAATATGCGATTGACTTCGTAATGTCTATGCTTCGAGACAATGACCATAAGATTACGGTCCGCGATACCAACGGCCGTCAGTCTGAGGCTCTCGAAGACTGGTGCGTTGGGCGACCGGATTTCCGTTCGCTTCCTCTATGCTTCGAGCGCCTCAGCATGACGGAAGCGTAAGAAAAACGAAAGAGCATCCGGGTCAGTCTGAGGTTCTCGAAGACTGGTGTGGTGGCAACGTTACGGTTTATACCGTTCACTCAATTCAGGCAAACTCGCCCAATCGCCTCTTATCAAGGCCTCTTTTTTCTGACGTCGCCAACCCTTCAGTTGCTTTTCAAAAGCAATTGCAGATACCGGATCATTAAAGTGTTCTGTAAATACTAACTCTACCGGCCTTCTCTTGAATGTATAAGCCTTGGGGTTATAACCTGTTTGATGCTCTTGAAGTCTCCGCTCAATATCGTTAGTAATCCCTGTATAAAATTGACCATCATTACATCTTAAGATATAAACAGTGTAAGTATCAATTGCATTTGACATCGAATTAAATGTAGTAAATCCGCATGCATTAAGCAACCGGGTGGGCCGTCAGTCTGAGGCTCTCGAAGACTGGTGCGCAGCCATGTGAGATTGGACTTCGTAACGTCCTTGCTTCGAGCGCCTCAGCATGACTATAGATTACGGTCCGCGATACCAAAGGCCGTCAATCTAAGGCTCTCGAAGACTGGTGCGTAGAAATGTGCGATTGAACTTCGTAACGTCTATGCTTCGAGCGCCTCAGCATGACAAAGTATTTCGATTATGTAATGCCCTGGTTGTCAGTCTGAGGCTCTCGAAGACTGGTGTGTAGGAATGTGCGATTGAACTTCGTAACGTCTATGCTTCGAGTGCCTCAGCATGACAAAGTATTTCGATTGTGTAGTGCCCGGGGTGTCAGTCTGAGGCTCTCGAAGACTGTGCGTTGGGCGACCGGGTTTCCGTTCGCTTCCTCTATGCTTCGAGCGCCTCAGCATGACAAAGTATTTCGGTTCTGTAAATGCCGGCCGTCAGTCTGAGGCTCTCGAAGACTGGTGAGTAGGAATGTTCGATTGAGCTTCGTAACGTCTATGCTTCGAGCGCCTCAGCATGACAAGGAATTTCGATTCTGTAATGCCGAGGGTCAGTCTGAGGCTCTCGAAGACTGGCGCGTAGGAATGTGCGATTGAACTTCGTAACGTCTATGCTTCGAGCGCCTCAGCATGACAAGATATTTCGATTCTGTAATACCGGGGGTCAGTCTTAGTATTTGAGGTACGTTCATAGATCATTTCTGTCATTCTGACGAAGGAAGAATCTCCGCGTTCTTTTGCACAAGTTTCCGTCATTACGAGCCGGCGCCCGGGTCATGTTTGCCGTGGCTTGTCAATTTTAATCAACCGGAGTTAAACTCCCGTCCACCCAAACAATTCCTGACCTGTCATTCTCTAACCAGGTACAATTCTACTGACAGTTTGGGCGGTATGGCATTTAAACAAATAAAGGATTATTTTTTTTAATTATCAGCTATAGCAACTTTAAAGACAATTTTTCGTAAAATTGATCTAACCTTATCACATGCAAAACGTATCTCGCCGTATATCTCAGTATATACTTTTCATTTTTGGTATAACAATTTTTTATGCCTGCCAGCCTTCCGAAGAAAGACCTAATGACAAAGATTTACCGGCAATTATCGTCACCGGAATTCATGACGGCGACAGTATAAGAAACATCGTCAATTTACAGGTTGAAGCGAAAGACAATTCAGGCATAAAAAAGATTGAGCTTTACTTTAAAGATTCGCTTCTCTTTTCAACCGATTCTGCTTCGTTCCGCTATAAATTTAACTCGACTAAGTTTGCCGACGGGGAATATGCAGTTAAAGCAATGGCTTATGATAAGTATGATAATAAACAGGAGTTGTTTACGAAAGTTATTATCGACAATGCCCTGATAACATTAAGAAACTTTCCCGGCAAAATCTTTGATTATCAGTACTGGTACGTAATTACTGATAGTGCCGGGCAAATATTAAATTCCATTAAATGTCCTGACAACGCGGTTTCTGAAATAAAAATAGCACCGAAAGAACCTTTTTACGGCAAAACATTTAATGTATATCAGATTTTAAAATATAACCGCATTAATATTTCAGCTTATCTCGATTTAAAAAAAGGCGCTGTTTATAATTTGTCGGATAAAACACCCATTATTTCTCACCCGTATATCGGACCAATATCCTTAAATTTTAAAAATATACTGCCTTTTGACCGCCTGACTTATTCTGGAAATAGTGGCGGAACCAGTATAACTTCATTAAAAGATACGGCTGAAAGGAAATCATATTTCTCTGAAGGAAGCAAGTTATTCGTCCAGGTCGAGAGAAATGGCGTAGGATATTACAACTTTTATGATGTATCCGTCAGGTCAAAATCGCTTGACGTAGACATGAGCCTATGTAACAAGATTTCGGAGCGAAAAACTATTAAAGCCCCGGGCCTGGATGTATACTTTGCTACTCTTTCCGGAAAACCTGAACTCGGCTATGAAAACTACTATATGCTCAATTATGTTGCTATCCCGGATATCAGCCCGGATCCAACGAAGCCATATCAAACCAATTTAAACAGGGAGGAAGTCACCTTTTTTTATCCGAAAGAATCAATTGTTCAATACCAAACCTGGGTACAATACCATATGAACGAATGGCACGGCATTAACAATTATAAAGGCGATATTCCATCAGCCGTTAAGCCAATAGATTTTAACATGGAATTTAAAAATACGAGCATTTATAACCTTCAGCTTCCATATACCGGAAATGTAAGTTATCAATATGCTTATTTCAGCGATCCCGATAACCGAAAAAATATATACATCTACAGTCATTCAACATTGACAAATTACAAGTTTCCCGACTTAAGTAGTGTAACTGAAATTCCTGCGGACTTGCCAGGATTTAAATTAAAATCAATTAATATTTTTAAAATCGAAACCCTTTTTCCAAATACAATTCCATATCCTCAGCAGATGGATGGGAGATCGGTAATTAAAGAAGCATCCTGGATGTCCAGACAGTTTTAAATGGGTAACGGTCGACAAACCTCGTCACGCCGATGGTGGTATAATTTCATATAAATCAATATGCGATGACGTTTAATTCTGGTAATTCGGCGGAGTGTTCTTACTAATTGAACTCCCCTGCTTTAAGCTTAAGGGCTGACAATGTAAGGGTTAGCTCAAATCCTTCTATGACAGAAGGTTTTAAGTTCACCTCAGCATTCTATGCTTTCTGCGAGGCCTTTTCTTCGTAACTGCTTTGGCTTTTATGCACCCCGTTCTACGACGTCTCAAAGACTGGTGCGGTGGAATGTGCGATCAAACGTAGTAACGTCTATGCTTCGAAAACCCCAGCATGACGATAGATTACGGTCCGCGATACCAACGGCCGTCAGTCTGAGGCTCTCGAAGACTGGTGCGTTGGGCGACCGGATTTGCGTTCGCTTCCTCTATGCTTCGAGCGCCAGCATGACAAAGCAGTTCGATTCTGTAAAATGCTAGGGTCTGTACTGGGTGCTCGAAGACTGGCGCTATTACCTGAAGCCGGCAGATTTGTTAAGCACAAACCGCTTATTTCTTTTTCTTAAAAACAGATTCGATATCAATCTTCGGTCCGCTTGTCTTTGAACTCTGGTAATCCGACGGCGACTTCTTATTAAGTGAACTTGCCGTTTTTTTCTTGTCTTTACTCATGGTAGCTTTTTTAATTAATGGGCGTTTATCCCTGGTTATTTACTTTCACCAGGTTGAAATTCAGATCTTCATAATGATCGATCCGGTATTGTTTTAACATCTTCAGGCCTTCTGCTGCCAGGCCAGCCAGCATATTCATATAACTTAAGGCTCCTTTCCTGGCCATTTCTACAGCCTGCTTCCGGGTTTTGTAACCATAGAACATCGCCTTATCGGCAGGTAAAGAATAGGCTCTTGACGACAAGCTACTGGAATTTGGCTCGTTAAGCTGATCTGCGTTGACCTGTTCACGCATTAATGGCTTAAAGTCATTGGTAGACACTTCTGTGATCGCTGTATCGTTTTTAAAAACACGATAATATTTATTGAAACTATCTTTCATGATTGGGAAATTAAATAAAACTGGTGCTTGAAACTTAAATGAAAAAGGAGACAACGCAGATATAGGTGTGCACTGCGTCAGCGGTTCTTAAAGGTAGTGTTATTAATTGGTAACCAATGCCTTATTTGAATTTATAATTTGTTAAGGCTTCGACTCCACTCAACCTGGCATGGAGTGATGGAATAATATCGGTGCCTTCCGCAGAACGCTATCATAAAAAACTGATTGATTAACTGGCTCGTATATACTCTTAATACAGGCATCATGGAAAAACATTTTGGACAGCAAGTAGAATATCGTGTCAGGAAAGATGGTTACAGTATTACCAACCTGGCCCGGGAACTATATGTGAACAGGCGCTCGGTCTACAACTGGTTTAATCAGCGTTATTTAAAGCCGGAAATAATTTTTCGAATCGGATGTGTGATTCGCTATGATTTTTCTAAAGATTTCCCGGAGTTGTTCAGCACCGAAGAATTCGGGCACATCTTTTCAAAACGTGACACTACGGTTAGTTATAGCGGGTGGGATCAGGAAGAAGAACTATGGCAGGGAAAATACCTTGTACTGCTTGAGAAATACCAGGAATTGCTGGAAAGTCAGCCTGAAAAGGAGCTTCACTGTGTTTCCTAGGCTTATTCTTTTCCAGATAAGCGGGCTGAGGTAAATAAAAACCTTAGCCCTGGGGTTCCTGCTTAAACAATCCGGGCAGAACCACCTTCGCAACTAAAGCCGATATCAATAAAGTCGCTGCATGAAAAAGGCCCGTGATTTGGAAAGAACGTATAAAAGCATTCTTTGCAGCTTCTATCAGTTGATGACTCCTGGCCGGGTCAAGCTGATCAGAAATTAACCGGGTATTTCCGATCGTCTGTTTCGCAGGTTCTAACAGGTCGGCAGATAAACCAGGAATGTTGACATCAGCCATAGTCATCCTGTAGACTATTGCACCAATACTTCCTAATAAAGCGATTCCCAAAGACGACCCTAAATTGGTACACGTTTCGGATATACCGGCCGCTGCGCCGGTTTTATTGGGCGGCGCTGCAGCAACAACAATATCTGTATTAATTGTAACGAGCATCCCGCAACCAGCTGAAATTAACACGCCTGCACAGATCAGTAATGGCAGGCCGTCCTGGTCAACAAACGATAATACGAGAAGGCCCGCTCCCATCAGACTCAATCCTGCCGCAGTCAGATTCCCCCGGTTGAAATGCTTTACAAGGATCGGTGCGGTTATGCATGACACGATACTCATCAGCGCGGAAGGTATTGTCGCTAAGCCGGCTTTGAACGGCGACAGGCCAAGTACCAGTTGCAGGTACTGCCCAACGAAAAAGAAAATTCCCGCCCAGGTGAATAAGGCCAGCGCAAGAACTATCAGCGCTGCATTGAATTTCCTGATCCGGAAAAGTGTCATATCGATCAGCGGATGTGCCAGCACCTGCTGCCGTCGTAAAAAGACAAGTCCGGCTATAACTCCCACAGCTAATGTGATAGCTGAAATGGCGGTGGGTCCGCTTTCCGCAAAACTCTTTATGCCATAAACAAAGGACAATACCGAAAACAGCAACAGTGCCACGCTTAACAAATCAAACGTCCCCGGGTGCGGATCTTTAAACTCCGGAAAAAACATAGGTCCGACTATAATAAAAGCGAGCATAACAGGCGCTCCCATTAAAAATACCGATCCCCACCAGAAATGGGTAAGCAGAAGGCCTCCGACAAAAGGGCCCAGCACCGTGCCTGCGGAAAAGAAGGTCGTCCAGATACCGATTGCCATCGTGCGCTGCTTATCGTCGTGGAACATATTACGCAAAATTGCCAGCGTCGAAGGAAGGAGCGTCGCACCGGCCACTCCCAACAGCCCGCGGGCGGCAATCAGCATTCCGGTGCTTGAAGAAAAAGCGGCGAATACAGATGCGATTGCGAAGCAAACGGCACCCGCCAGGAGCAGTTTCCGCCTGCCGATCCTATCGCCTAAAGTTCCCATCGTAATGAGAAAACCAGCTTCCATAAATCCGTAAATATCCGTTATCCATAGCAATTGCGAATTGCCCGGCTGGAGTGCGGCACTTATCTCCGGCAGGGCGAGATAGATCACCGTGGTATCCATCGATATCAGCAGCGTCGGAAGCGCTAACACTGCCAGGCCTATCCACTCTTTTCTTCCGGCAAGAGCAGGAACGGAAATTTCGGGAATTACTGTACTCATACTGGTTTATTTTTCTAAACTTACCAGTATTGCCGGCATTAAACGGGGGCGGTATGCGACAAAAAGAGGATGCTTGCGACAGGATAAGCGAGGTAATTTTTCGCGCCTCTCGGCGGCTATGAGCCCGGCTGACAATAAAAATAGCATGGCCAGATGTTTATGAAAGTTAGTCCGCCTCTCCGCCGGCGGCTGGCTCTTTCTTTTCTCTTGAAAGAAAAGAAACAAAAGTTCAAGGCTTCAAATTTTTGCGCTAAAAACCCGGTGATCCGGCCTGTCGCAATCAGAGCCGTGGGAGTGGAAGTGACGTATGATTGCTTTTGCAACACTCGCTAATCGCTTATTACAAGACGGTTTGAGTATTATTAGTGGCCGAATCATCGTTTTTTCTTAACGCCAAAAATTTGCAGGCCGCAGACGTACTATCAACGGCAGTAAGAATATGATCGTTTGCCGGGGACAGCAATTCATGATCTGTAGAAACTTGGATTAGGGCAGGAAGCCAACATTCAAATTGTCATAGGTTTTTCCGAAGCACGCACCGGCCTTCGAAGATTTGGAAGTAAAGGCCTGCTTCGACTCCGCTCAGCATTTTAATGTTACCGAAATATAGTGGTGGCCTGTCATGGTGAGCGGAGTCGAACCATGCGCCTAAAAGATTTACTGAGGATTTACGACAAATATTCGGCAGCCTTGATTTACTCAGCTGTATTTATCGTTTTCAATTGTCTTCGTGGTCTCTTCACCCTACGGGTGCCTCGGCATTGTTAAACTTTGTATCAAGACAAAGTTTATAGGCCTCGGGCGGCTATGAGCCCGACTAACAATAAATAGGCACCACCAGCTGTTTATGAAAGCTAGTCCGCCTCTCCGCCGGCGGCTGGCTCTTTCTTTTCTCTTGAAAGAAAAGAAACAAAAGTTCAAGGCTTCAAATTTTTGTGCTAAAAACCCGGTGATCTGGCCTGCCGCAATCAGAGCCGTGGCAACGGAGTGACGTATGATTGCTTTTGCAACACTCGCTGATCGCTTGTATTACGAGACGGTTTGAGTCTTATCCGTGGCAAAATCACCGCGTTTTCTTAACGCCAAAAATTTGCAGGCCGCAGACGTACTATCAATGGCAGTAAGAATATGATCGGTTGCCAAGGACAGCAACTTATGATCTGCAGTAACTTAAATCGATGGCAGGAAGCGAGCGATCAAGCTTCCACGGTCTGCTCCGAAGTACGCTGGCAAGACGCAAGTGCCTGCAAGAATTAAAAACAGTAGCAGCTATTTAAATTTTACAGTGCCAAGCCTATAGCGCAACGGTTTTGCGATGTGTTTGTATTTACTTTCGACTAAGCAGGGACGAGCAAAAATAAGCGCCCCTGTTTTAATTGCGTATTGGCCTGTGCAGAGAAGGCACCTAGCGGATTGACAAGATCTATTCAGTAGCTTTTAATTGTTTTTAAAGGCCTTCATGAGCTTGCTTGCAGCAAGGTTTTGTTTCTTTCCATCGACTGGGAAAGAAATGCCATGCCGGCACGAGGCATAAAATAATTCAACCGCTCTCCGCCGCGGGGGCACCCTCCTTTTTATTCAAGTTGTTAATTGTTTCAATGGCTTTCATGAGCTCCTTTTAGTCGGTTCTTGATAAAAAGGAGGCAAAAATCAAGAAAAGAAATAAGCTTCAGCCGCACTGTCACACGCATGGCCCGAGTGCTGAGCGTGCGCAGGTTGGCGGAAGCCGGATGGAGCATCTTTTCAGTCCCCCGCTCGCCGGATTTCACGCCGACTGTAAAGCGCCACAAAGCCTGATCATAGTGTTTTCTTCACGCCAAAAATTTGCAGGCCGAAGACGTACTATCAAAGACAGTGATCTATGATCGGTTGCCGGGGACAGCAATTCATGATTTGTAGTAACTTAGATCAGCGGCAGGAAGCTGACATTCAAATTCTAACAGGCCACTCCGAAGCACGTACCGGCCTTCGAAGATTTGGAAGTAAAGACCTGCTTCGACTCCGCTCAGCATTTTAATGTTACCGAAATATAGTGGTGGCCTGTCATGGTGAGCGGAGTCGAACCATGCGCCTCAAAGATTTATTGAGAATTTGCGACAAAGATTCGGCAGCCTTGATTTACTCAGCCGTATTTATCGTTTTCAATTGTCTTCGTGGTCTCTTCACCCTACGGGTGCCTAGGCATTGTTAAACTTTGTATCAAGACAAAGTTTATAGGCCTTCGGGCGGCTATGAGCCCGGCTGACAATAAAAAGGCACAGCCAGTTGCTTATGAAAGTTAGTCCGCCTCATTGCCGGCGGCTGGCTAGTTCTTTTTTCTTGATAAAAAAGAACGAAAAAATCAAGGCTTCAAATTTTTGTGCTAAAAACCCGGTGATCCGGCCTGTCGCAATCAGAGCCGTGGGAGCGGAAGTGATGTATGATTGCTTTTGCAACACTCGCTGATCGCTTGTATTACGAGACGGTTTGAGTATTATCACAAAGCCGGACCACCGCGTTTTTTTAACGCCAAAAATTTGCAGGCCGACATCGTGCTATTAACGGCAGCAAGAATATGATTGGTTGCCGGGACAGCAATTCATGATCTGTAGTAACTTAAATCAGGGGCAGGAAGCTAACGTTCAAGCCTCTCCGTGCTACTCCGAAGTACGCTGGCAAGACGCAAGTGCCGGATAAATTAAAAACAGTAGTAGTTTCCTTAAATTTTGCAGTGCCAAGCCTATAGCGTAGCGGTTTTGCGATGTATTTGTATTTACTTTCGGCTAAGCAGGGACGAGCAAAAATAAGCGCAATTGTTTTTAATTGCGTATTGGCCTGTGCAGCAAAGGCACCTAGCGGATTGACAAGCCCTTTTGTTTCCTTTTGGGGCTATCAAAAGGAAATGCCCGCAGGCATGAGGCCTAAAATAATTCAACCGCTCTACGCCAGCTATGTTCTATTACTGCCGCGCAACGTTACACGCTCCACCTCATAAATAAACATAAACATGCTTGCTGCCGCAATAACCCCAAACGTATGCCACAGAAAATGAGTCCCCAGGGGCAGCAGGGCCGAGCTGTCAGTGGCTCTGAAGAAAAGAGCGATAGTAAAGGCGGCTAACCCAACCAGTATGTAACGTCCGTTTTGCCAGCGTTGCCTGATCAGAAGGACCAGTATAGGCAACAGCACCATCAAGGCCATAACGCCGTAATTGATATTGATACCTAGCTGCAGTTCATTTCTCATAATGAATCGCCGCACAAAAAACTCAACTAAACCGAATGCAATAAATACCAGCAATCCGTAATACCATTTGCCCAGCGCCCGTATCCAGAAATAAACGCTGGCAGCAAGGCATAGCAGCATGATCGGCATCCAGTCCATCATAATAAAAATACTCCAGCGTCTCAGGCCGTGATAAGTCGTTCCCCCGATACTACCGATTAACAGCAGCCAGGCACAGCCACTTAAAAACTTATGGCGTTTATCGAATCCTTTAAGCTTAATCAGCCAGAAAATAGCCAGAATCAAAAACAGGCCTGAAGTGATTGTGTTCAAGGGCTCGGGGAAGGTGTGACTGAGATTCGTTTCGGCATACATCATCCCACCATCGGCGGGCCGGGCAATCTGGGGCATAATACATTAAATTTATTAAAGTGTGAATATGGTTAATACCGGGATTATGCCGGATATTTTATTTACAACTAATTAACTACGCTTCCGCCACTAAGTTTTAATGTATGGCGGATACAGTCCGGCAGCTCATCCTGGTAGTGCGTTACATAAATCAGCGTCAGATTTGTTTCCCGGAACATGGAATCGACCAGTTCTTTGAAATGCCGCTGCTGCTGTTCATCCAGTCCCTGGCAGGGCTCATCAAGTATCAGCAAGGGCGGATTTTTCACCAGCGCCCTGGCTAATAAACAAAGCCGCTGAACACTTGCAGGTACCTTTTTAAATAACTGCTTTGCATGTTCCTGTATCCCAATAAGCTCCATCCATTGCATGGCAATTGCCGCAAGCTTTATCGAACTCGCACGAAACAGTCCCATTGTATCGTAAAAACCCGATTCAACAACCTGCAGACAGTTTGAACTCGTTGCAAAATATTGAAGCATTTCCGGAGATACATAACCGGTTTTAGATTTTATGTCCCATATACTTTCGCCGCTGCCCCGCTTTCTGTCGAACAAAAAAATATCGTTTGAATATGCCTGAGGATTATCGCCGTTTACAAGGCTCAGCAATGTCGACTTACCGGCTCCGTTATGCCCCATCAACGCCCATGCCTCACCCTGCTTTACCACCCAGTTTACGTCCCGGAGAACGGTGACGTCGCCATATCTTACGTTAACGTTTCTCATGCTAATGATCTCATTATATACTTCTACTGGTTTGGCAGACAGAAGATCATGAAGTTTAGCCTGGTCTGCTTCTTTTAAAGCAGGGATATCGACCATATCGGGTTTAAAATCGCTGCGATGCATTTCATTAATGATTTGCCCTTTATCCAAGATCGCCACATGAGTAAGCACTTCAGGTATTTCCGACGGCGAAGTAGCCATAATAACGGTTATCCCGAAATTGACAATGTCATTAACCAGCGAATGAAGTTCTTTGCGAGTGTCGGTATCAAGGCCGGTAAACGGACTGTCAAGTAGTAACAACAGCGGATTTCGCAGCAGTGATGCGGCAATCAGCAGGCGCCTGGTTTCCCCGTTTGAAAGCTTGATAAGCTGTTTATCAAGCAAGCTGGTGAGATGCAGCCGCTCTGTCACTTTCTGAACTGTCCAGTAATTCCTGCCGTCCGGAATTTTAATTGCAGTCAGGTAATCCTTTACAACCATCGCGTCTTCCGAGTCTTCGGAGTTATAGCGTTGCTGGTAATAAAAATCGGAAGTATTTGACAGATTCTTAAAATGATGTTTTTGAGGAACGTACGATATAAGATGCTGGTAAGTAAACAGCGGATCGTCAATACGATGCCGGGAGACATATTCATCGTGAAAACCGTAGGAGACTTCGGTACCGGTAATATTCAGCTTTCCGGCGATAGCGGCAAGTAAGGCGCTTTTCCCAGAACCGCTTGGCCCAAGCAGTGCCCAACTTTCGCCTTTTTTAACACTGAAGCTGAGGTTTGAGAAAAGCTTCTGATCCAGGTACCTGATATCGGCATTTCTAAGTGACAAAAAATTCATCGCACACGATATTCGTAATTAAAAGCTAATTAAAAAATTCTTCCGGATAACATATCAGTTACAGTATATTGCATTACTAAAAAAAGGCATTTAGATGCCCGTGTAACAATGAAACATTCAGCTATTCTAATTAACGTTTATTAATCTTCAACTAAGTACATGCTCAGTATCCGAAATATCGTCAAGCAGTATGCCAGCCACCGCGCATTAGACGATGTAAGTCTTGAAATCGAAAAAGGTAAAATATTTGGCCTGTTGGGGCCTAACGGCGCAGGCAAAACTTCGCTGATCCGTATTATCAATCAAATCACAGCGCCTGATGCGGGTGAAGTTTATTTTAATGGCGAGAAGTTAAATCCGGACCATATAAACAAAATCGGATATCTGCCGGAAGAACGCGGACTTTATAAAAAAATGAAGATCGGCGAGCAAATGCTTTACCTGGCGCAGCTTAAAGGCATGTCGAAAAATGATGCCGTCAGCCGTATTAAATATTGGTTTGAGAAGATGGAAATCCAAAGCTGGTGGGATAAAAAAGTGGAAGACCTCAGCAAAGGAATGCAGCAAAAGGTACAGTTTGTGGCAACGGTAGTGCACGGTCCGGAGCTGCTGATACTCGATGAACCCTTTTCCGGATTCGATCCGGTTAATGCAGAAATGATCAAGGACGAGATCCTCGAACTGAATAAAAAAGGAGCGACAATCATTTTCTCTACTCACCGCATGGAGTCCGTGGAGCAGTTGTGCGATAATATCGCTTTGATCAATAAATCGCATAAAATACTTGACGGCCGACTGAAAGATATTCGTAATTCGTACCGGAGCAACACTTACAAAGTTGAGTATACCGGCGAACCGGTAACAATCGATCAGCCTGAATTCGAAACGATATCAGCCTCTGCGCATGAAGAACTGCAAACCCTGACAATCAAGTTAAACAATGGAAAGTCGGTAAACGACCTGCTGTCGAGCCTGATGCCCAAAGTAACCATACACCAGGTAAACGAGGTTATACCGACAATTAATGATATTTTCATACAACGTGTAAGCGAAAAAGGCGCTGTAACCCTTTAATCTAAGCAATCATGAATAAAATATTACTCATCATACAACGTGAATATATGAGCCGGGTGCGGAAGAAATCCTTCCTGGTGATGACTTTCCTGGTTCCCGGCCTGATCATCGGGATGTACGGCCTTATTGCTTATCTAACAATCACCGGGGGAGACAAACTGGCAAATGTTAAGGTTCTGGATGAAAGCGGCGTCTTCGCGGGAAAATTCAAAAACACCAAAAGCGTCCTTTTCAGCGACATAAAAGGGAATGTTGCAGAAGAGAAGAAGAAGGTCGCCGGGGAAGATGAAGGCTTCCTGCTTTACATACCGACCAATATTCAAACCGGCGGAAAGACTGAAATGTACTCTAAGAAGAAAGCCGGCATATATGTTCTGAGCAATATCGAAGACCAGATGAACGAGATCATGCGGACGAAGCAGCTTCACGATGCTGGCATTGACCTCGCTACGCTGGATAAGATCAAACCGGATTTTACTATCGACTCGAAAGAAATTACCGCGGAAGGCGAAAAAGACAGCAGCTCGGGCGCCGCCTATGGTGTTGGTTTTGCAGCGGCAATATTGATTTACATCGCCTTGTTTATTTATGGCTCACAGGTGATGCGAGGTGTTATCGAAGAAAAAACCAACCGTATTGTTGAAGTAGTGATATCTTCCGTTAAGCCTTTTCAACTGATGATGGGCAAAATTATCGGGATCGGTTTGGTCGGACTTACCCAATTTCTTTTATGGATCATATTGTCCACTACATTGACGAGCGTTGCCAGCTCCGCTTTCTCACGCCCTGACCCTGCGCCGATTGTAAAAACACAGCATCAGACAGGCTCACAAAAGAAAATGGCCGATGCTCAGAAAAGCGCCAGCGACGGGCCTGGTGCCGCCTTTATGAAAGCTATGGATACTATCGACTTCAAGTATATCTTAGCGCTTTTCCTGACTTATTTTCTGGGCGGCTTTATGTTGTATAGCGCATTGTTCGCCGCAGTTGGCTCGGCTGTCGACAACGAAACGGAAACCCAGCAGTTTATGCTGCCGATAACGCTGCCTTTATTGTTTACTTACATTATGGCTTTCAGCTTTATTGTAAACAATCCTGATAGCACCTTATCTTTCTGGCTGAGTATCATCCCTTTCACCTCGCCTATCGCCATGATGGTTCGGATTCCTTTCGGTGTCCCCGGCTGGGAAATCGCGCTTTCCGTCGCTTTGTTGATTGGAGGGTTCATCCTCACCACCTGGATCGCATCACGCATCTACCGTGTTGGGATATTGATGTATGGAAAGAAAACCAGTTACAAGGAGTTGGTGAAGTGGTTTAGTTATAAGGAGTAAGAACAAGTTTATATTTGAATAGCCATTCCGGCCTGTCAACTGACAGGCCTTTTTGCGATAGCCTCGAAACACAGACGTTAGATATCTGATGCTGTTAGCCCTTCAATATCAGCAAGTCAGTCAATGAATAATCAAAAATATTGATTAATATGCATCAACCAATTAACCAATTCATGAGAAAAATATTTCTAAGCCTTTTGTATGCCCTGGCAACATTCAGCCTGCAGGCGCAAACGAATCCATTGACAGCCAGCCAGGGAAAGACCACGCTAAACTTTTCACTTTCCTCACAGGGCGAGCCGAAATACACGGTGAAGTTCGCTGGTCGGGATGTAATCAGGCCCTCAGCATTGGGTTTCGTTCTAAAGGACAAAACATCATTCGATAAGAACTTTGTGCTGCTGTCTTCGGAAATTAAAAATGTCGACGAAACCTGGCAACAGCCCTGGGGAGAAGTGAGCCAGGTGCGCAACCATTACCAGGAACTAACAATACACTTAAAACAAAATACGACACCAGCGGGTCTGTTAGACATTATTTTCCGCGTGTTTGACGACGGCGTCGGCTTTCGTTACCATTTCCCGAAACAAGAAGGATTAAACTATTTCATCGTTTCGGATGAACTGACACAGTTCAACCTAACCGGCGACCATAAAGCCTGGTGGATTCCCGGCGACTATGATACGAATGAATATTCTTACACTAACTCACCGCTGAGCAAAGTCGATGCTTTCCCGGTACGTGATGCCGCAACCGATATCGCTGTTCGCGAAGTTGCCGACCGGTATTCCGTCCAAACGCCGCTGATGCTTAAATCGGCCGATGGTTTATATCTGAATATACATGAAGCAGCGTTGGTTAATTTTCCGGCAATGCAACTGCATGTTGATAGAACAACATTTGGCTTGTCTTCTAGCCTGGTGCCCGATGCCGTGGGAAACAAAGCGTATTTGCACGCACCTTTCAGCACGCCATGGAGAACCATAATGGTAAGCAACAAAGCCGCGGACATACTTTCGTCGAAAATGATCCTGAACCTGAACGAACCTTCAGTGATTAAAAATACCGACTGGATCAAACCGATGAAATTTGTGGGCGTATGGTGGGAAATGCAGATCGGGAAAAGTACGTGGAGTTATGCAAAATCAGCAGATGATGTAGATGCCAGCGGGAAATTGATTCCAAGCGGCAAGCACGGCGCCAACACTGAAAATGTTAAACATTTTATTGATTTCGCAGCTAAGAACGGAATCCAGGGTGTATTGGTGGAAGGCTGGAACGTTGGCTGGGAAGACTGGTTCGGTAACTGGAAGGAGAATGTTTTTGACTTTATTACTCCCTATCCGGATTTCGATGTCAAAGCTCTTCAGGACTACGCGAAGGCCAAAGGCGTTAATATCATTATGCATAACGAAACCTCCGGTTCTGCTACAAACTACG
Source organism: Hufsiella arboris (assembly GCF_009834875.1). GTDB lineage: Bacteria > Bacteroidota > Bacteroidia > Sphingobacteriales > Sphingobacteriaceae > Hufsiella_A > Hufsiella_A arboris. The sequence goes on from NZ_WVHT01000004.1 coordinate 465,430, forward strand.
AGCGGCAGCTTGATACCGCCTATGGCTTTATGAACAAGTTCGGCTATACCTCGGTAAAAACAGGTTATGTAGGCCGGATCATCCCACGTGGCGAACATCATGACGGACAATGGATGGTAAATCATTATGAGCGCGTTGCCCAAAAAGCTGCAGAGCATAAAGTGATGGTCGACATGCACGAACCTATGCGCCCAACCGGTTTGCAACGCACCTATCCAAACTGGCTGGCCAGTGAAGCCGGGCGGGGTAACGAATATAACGCCTTCAGCACCGGCAATAACCCGGAACACGAAACTATTATGCCATTTACAAGGCTTATCGGCGGACCGATGGATTATACTCCGGGCATCTTCAAAATTAAAGGTTACTCTGACGTTCCGGGACGGCAGGTTCATACCACGCTTGTCAAACAACTTGCACTTTATGTAACCATGTACAGCCCATTGCAAATGGCTGCCGATCTTCCTGAGAATTACGAACAGCATATGAATGCATTTCAGTTCATTAAAGACGTTCCGGTTGACTGGGATGACACACGGATCCTGGAAGCTGAACCGGGTGATTTTGTAACTATCGCCCGAAAAGGAAAAGGAACAAATGACTGGTTTATTGGAGCAGTAACAGATGAAAACGCCCGCGTAAGCACGATCAATCTCGACTTTCTTGACAAAGGAAAAAAATACGAGGCGATTATTTACGCTGATGGCTCGAACGCAAGCTGGAACAACAACCCGGAAGTGTATTCAATTAAGAAAATGACGGTTACGTCAAAATCAAAGATAAACCTCGTTTTAGCTGCAGGCGGCGGTGCCGCTGTCAGTATTAAACAATTATAGCGTTCCGGATAATTCATTTAAATCAAAGGAGAGCGGGCAACAATTGATTTGTTCCCGCTTTTTTGTTGTACATAAGTATATTCGCTAAACACAATGAAAAACAGAACCGCTGTTATCGATCTGGGTACAAATACTTTCAATTTAATCATAGCCGAAAAAAATGAAGGGGCGTTAAACGAGCTCGTCCATTTAGAGGAAGGCGTTAAACTTGGCGAAGGCGGAATTAATAAGGGAAATATCCAGGAAGCCGCTTTTCTGCGTGGAATGCAAATGATGAAACATTTCTCAGGATTGCTGAAGAAATATGAAGTTTCAAATTATAAAGCAATAGCCACGTCCGCCATCCGCAATGCAAAAAACGGTCCGGACTTCATTAAACAGGTTAAAGTGCAAACCGGAATTGTTATCGAATCCATCAACGGACAAAAGGAAGCGGAATATATCTATGGTGGAGTAAAATCGTCTGGCGCTTTAAGCGATAAGACCTCTTTAATTCTCGATATCGGTGGCGGAAGCGTGGAATGTATTCTGTGCAATCACTCGGAATTATTCTGGAAAGAAAGTTTTGAAATTGGAGCTGCAAGGCTAATGGATATCTTTCATAAAGAAGATCCTATCCCGTCAGAAAAAATCACCGAACTGAACCGTTACCTGGAAGAAAAACTGGAACCTTTATTCGAGCAGTGCAAGATATTCAAGCCACATAATCTCATCGGTTCGGCTGGCGCTTTTGACACCTTTGTTGAGATGATCGAAACAGAGAAAGGAAATGATGTCGATCTGAGAGAACTGAAAACTTATCTTTTTGATTCGATAGCCTTTGCGGAAATAACAGATTGGCTTTGTACATCCAGTCACGAACAGCGTATAAATCGAAAAAGCATTATTCCCCTCCGTGTCGACATGATTGTAACGGCATCCATACTAACGGGATTTATTATTGAGAAGCTGGGAGTAAAAGAAATTGGAATGTCGGCTTATTCGATGAAAGAGGGGATATTAAGTAAGCTTATACGCTAAAAAGAGCTCTTGGATTTCCTGAAAAAGTCTCCGATCGTTTTAATAACGTCGATCTCTATTAATCCATGCCATCTTATCATAAGCGATTGCAGACCCTGTAACTAATCGTACAGCAACCGCTTTTTGTCAAATCTTTTCATACGGCCCTGAGAACGGTCACTATGTTTTATAACGCGAGAAAGAGGTTAGAAGTAATCGCTGTCTTCCGGGGGCGTCAGGCTGAATTGTAATTTAATTGACGTGAAAATTATGGACAATTCCTTATACAACCTTGACAATGATGAAGGTGTTGGCACGGTATTGCTATAATTTAAAGGACAAAAAATATAAAGTCCTTAAGCAAAAAAGTAGTTGAACTTGTTTGACGTCTTCGGAAACCTTGATCAGCTCAAAAAACTTTAATGCCTGGGGATTTAAAATTAACAGCTCTCTTATAGAAAATTATGAAAAAACTTATTTTAACTGTATTCGCTTTAACAGCGTTAGCGTTTTCGTCGTGCAAAAAAGGCCCCTATTATGAATATCAAACTTCTCTTTTCCCCGATCCGGTAACCGATGACGGAACTATTTCACACGATTATATCGCTTCACATAATGACTGGCTGTGCACAGGAATAGAGCACGGCAACGGTAAGCAACATAGAAACAATCAAACTGCTATGCTCTTTAAAACCGGGCTGGATAATCCGGTTGGTAAGAAGGCTTATGCTGCAAAATTAATTGAGCCAGTTGATCCTTCTTTCGCAAAAGACCCACAGTACCAAAAAATAGGTTTTAAGATTACCGGAAAGAAATTACTTGAATTGACCCTGTATGCAGAAAATCATCAAACTGATTCTTATCCCTGATTAGCAAAACTATCGGGCCAACGCAGGTGCTTAAATGCCTGGAAACAACAAATTCACGGATAAAATATCGCTTTGAGATTCCGGAACGCGGTATTTTATCCATTCGCATATTCATACAACTTCGAGTAACTGACGTATTTTTGCTTAACTTATAAGCGCTGATAGAATCCGGACGGCCTCTATGGATTTACTAATAAAAATCTCCGACCGGTTTAAATAAAGTGGTTTAACCCAGAAAGAGGCCTTTTAGATCTTTGGCGTCAATACCGGTTGGAGGCCTTACTGACTTAGGGACAAACATTGACTTAAAAATTACGGGAAACTTGTCAAAACAGTCGTTTATCCACGCTGGAGTAGTCGCCGGCATCGGCATGCATAAAATTTATCGCTTAGGCGTCAAATAGCCTCAACAATTCCTGGTACAACTTTTCCGTTGGCAATCCAACCACATTGGTATACGACCCATTGATTCGTTCAATTCCGATCAAACCGATCCATTCCTGGATACCATAAGAACCGGCTTTATCCATCGGCGCGAAATTGTCGACATAGTATGTTATCTGTTCATCCGTTAGCGGACGGAAATAAACTTCCGACACATCGTAAAACGAATGCATTTTATCCTGGTAAAACAGGCAGACGCCGGTAATGACCTCGTGCATATTGCCTGCAAGCGTTTGCAGCATTGCAACCGCATGCTCGGGACTTCCAGGTTTACCAAGTATCTGTTCGCCGATTACAACAATCGTATCGGCCGTTATAACTATTTCATCTTCCACCAATTCATCGAAGGCTTCCGCTTTCTTTTCGGCGATAAAAAGTGCAACTTCTTCAGGCCGGAGATTATTGGGATACGACTCATCCACATCTTTCAGGACTACTCTAAAATCAAGGCCCAGAAGTTTTAAGAGTTCCTGGCGGCGTGGCGACTTTGAGGCAAGGATAATGGGCTTTGTCTGATTCATAATCTTAAGCAGATGGAATACTGTCGTCGTGTGCGGATGGCTCGGCATCATACCATTTCTGCTGCACTTTTAGGACCTTTTCAATCACATCACGTACGCAACCGGCGCCACCATTTTTAGGGGAGATATAGGCACTGATCGCTTTGACTTCCTCAACAGCGTCTGCCGGGCAAGCCGAAACGCCGACGGCTTTCATAACGGCAATATCCGGCACGTCATCCCCGATGTAAAGCACCTCGCTATCAACTAACGAATGAGTTTGTTTAACCTCGTTGTAAACATCGATCTTTTTGTCAATACCGAGGTGAACTTCGGTGATGCCAAGTCCGTTAAGTCGTGCAACGACACTTTTTGATTTTCCGCCGGAAATGGCGCAGATCTTAAAACCTTTTTTAACGGCAAGCTGCATCGCGTAACCATCACGCACATTGAATTTTCGCAATTGCTCGCCTGTTTCAGTAACAAGCACGGTGGCGTCCGTTAAAACACCGTCAATGTCGAGAATAATTGCTTTGATAGAATGAAGCTTTTGAAGAAACATCTTAAGATTATTGGTTGTCTCTCCACTCGTAAACCCAGGCCGATTGAATTTGCTCCAAATGCCCTTCAGTTGATTCCTCACGTGTACCGGCAAAATTCGGCAATTGCAAAATCCACTCGAGCAAATCGGTAAACCTTATACGGTAAATCTGCGATTCGCCGAATTCGTCGCCAAACTTTTCGTAAAGGCCCATGGCAATATCTTCGTGGTCGTTCCAATGTATCGGAAGGGCGTATTTATCTTGTATCATATTTCTGCTAAATAGGCTGAAAAGGTAATTATTTTAGTTTTGCCAAAGGTATTTAAATTCAGCAATGCTTTGTCTCCTGTGAGTAAATGCGTCGCTTTTCCATCTTTACATAGAGACAGCAAAAAGTTATCTTTTGGATCCGGTGAAATTGTTACCTCTGATTTAACATCCACAAAACTGGCAATTTCATGAATTCGATTAAGCAATGCATTTAAATCAGAAACGGAAAAATATTTATTAAATTTTGGCCTTTGGGCGACCTCTAAGAATTCGCTCAGAAGGGTTTCGCTAAATAAAACAATCGCTTGTGTTTTCTTTAAAATTGTATCTAAGTCGGTTAATTTACCTGTTAATAAAAAACTAATCCAAAGATTTGTATCAATAACGATGTTATGCTTTTGATTTAGCATATCGTTTTTCTCTCACGAGCTCAACTTCTTTTATTATCTCGTCATCAGAAATGCTTAATTTTTTGGCTTTTGACCTAAGCCTGCCGACAATGTCAAAAAAACTTTCTTCCTGAGGATTTTTAATAGCAATCAGATTCAAGTCAGCCAGATCCTGAAGCAGCTTTTTTGCTTTTGGATTTAAGATTTCAATTTGCAATGTCATATACCAAGATACTAAATTAATGCCCTAAAAACTGGTTCTGATCAGGGAAAGTAACCTCAATATCGCCATCAATTATTACGCACTGACAGCCTAGTCTTGAATTGATCCTTGGATTAACAGCACGGTCAATAAAATCCTCTTCCTTATCAGAAATCTCCTGGATGTTATCCATACCCTGGTTCACGTAGATATGGCAGGTACTGCAGCCGCAAACACCGCCGCAATTATGTTGTAATTCTATATTATTTTCAAGGCAAACATCAAGAACCGACTCACCTTCTGCAACGGGCAGTTCGACAGGTTCCATTCCCGCTTCCTCGAAATTTATTTTAAGCTTGTAAACGTCCATGTGCGGCAAAATTAACCAAAAATGTCAAAGCGATTAATCTTTATGGTATAAATTGATGATCTGCTGACTGAGCAGCTCATAAACAGCCAGAAGAGTTTCGTCGTTCTTCAAAAAATCCATATGCTTATGAATGATTGCCTGGTCGTTTCTTACAGCAGGCCCGGTCTGAACATCCTCCGGATTGAACGTTGCAACCTTATCCGCAACCTCTCTAATCAGGGGTATCAATAAATCGAAATCAAGTCCGTTCTTAGTAAGAACGTGTTTAGCTAAAGTGTACAGGTGGTTGGTGAAATTACTGGCAAAAACAGCCGCCACGTGCAGCGAAAGCCTTTTTTCAGAATCAAGTTCGATAACATGATTACTGATATCTTGTGCGAGGCCTTTAAGTTTATTCAAAACATTGTCAGAAGATGCCTCAACAGCGAGATAAACTTCCCGCATATCAACTTCTTTAATTTTCGAAAGGGTTTGTAGCGGATAGAAAACACCGTATTGCTGGTTGTTATTCAATACGTGTAACGGAGTTGAACCTGAAGTGTGTACAATGATGGCACGCGTAGTGTTTAAATTTTTGGCAACATCCGCGATTGCGTCGTCCTTAACCGATATAATGATCAGATCGACCTGCTGACTTAGATCAGAAAGTTTATAAACAGCTTCGGCCTTTACGTGATAAGCCAGGATATCCGCATTCGCCTGAGTCGGACTGTAAACCTGAACAATCTGGTGACCCGCATTTTTAAAGGCGGCTGCCAGGTGCGTTGCCACATTACCCGAACCTATAAAGCTGATGCGCATAGCTAAGACGCTTTAACAGTCGTTATTTTGTTTTCTCTAATACGTCTGAAGATTGACAGCAGAAATCCGATAACCATGATGATCGTACCGCCCCAGAAAAGGTTGATATATGGGAACATAATGGCTTTCATTACGATCCATTTCTTTTCTGCTGGTTTCTTTTGGTAGACCATTAATTCGAGCTTATTCTTCTCGGGCAGGATATGAGTGAACCGCAATTTCAGGCCGGCCTCTTCAATCGTTTTTCCAAAGTCGAACTCATTGCCGCTTTTAAGCAAATAGACGGGCTCGGTAGTAAACACCTTATTTTTGGTATGGACTTCCAGCGTCATGCTAACGGCCAGATCGCCATTTGCAATTGGGATATTCTGGATTTTAGCGTTCCTATTCACCGCTTTAACCAAAATAAATCCCTCGCGGTAGCGAACCGTATCACCGATATTAACTTGTTTGGTAAGCGGGTCCAGGTAGTTCTCATCATCAGAGTGACTTTCATGGGAATGCTCATCCGTATTTTCCGTAATTACCGGAACACTGCTCACGTGAGTGTAAATATCGTAGGTAAGATAATGTTTGGTATCCGGCGAAGCGACCAATCCCATTTTCGGATTTTGCTGCGCATTGGGATAAAGATTAAAGTCTTCCTTCACCTTCCCGGTTTTGTCATCTACAGCTTTATAATTTACTTTATAAAAGGTATTTGGTCCAACTGTCGTATCGCTCAGGTAAGTAACCGAATAGCGGTTAATTTTAACGGTGCTATCCTGGTAAAGCATCAGGTTCTCACCCGGTTTATTGTCTTTTTCAAATCCGGCAACCGGAATCGATCCGTTGCTGTTAACGGTGATCACTTTATTTGTTGCCGCAGCGATTAACGCTCCTAGCAAAATCAAACCAAAGCCTATGTGAGCAACCGCCGAACCGGCCAGCTTCCATTTCCCTTTAAGTGAATCGACGAGGACTTTACCGTTGCTAACAACTGCAAAAAGCGAAGTAATGATCAGAAGCACCAATATTACGTTGGCAATTTTGGTTATCCACACGAAAAGCGCAGCCACCAGCAGTGATATCACGATGCTAACAGTGAGGCTTTTAAGCACTTTTTTCACATCCGTATTTTTGTATTTCAAAAACTGGGTGAAGCCAGATAGCAAAGCGATCACGATAGCAAATGGAACCTGCCACTTATTGTAGTGCTCAACCGGGTTGGATGGCGGAGCAACTTTGGTTTTGAAAATGGCATTAAAAACAGGTATCGATGTAGTCGCGATAATCTGAACGCAGGCAACGGTCAAAACCAGTGCGCCGATAAACATCCAGAATTCGCGGGAGAAAGTTTCTTCATCTTTCTTTGAGATGGGAAGTTCTTTCCAACGTTTTACCAGGAAAAATATAGCGATAGCCGCAAATAACGCAACATCAACTACCAAATGCCAGTACATTCCCAAATCAGTGAAAGCATGTACCGAAGTTTCCCCTAACACGCCGCTCCTTGTCAGGAAAGATGCATAGAGAACCAGCACAAAGCTAATCAGTACAAGGAAGATCGCTGTAAAAAATGAATGGCCCGAGTTTTTATATACGATCAATACGTGAACAGCAGCTATCAGCGTAAGCCATGGGATGATAGACGCATTTTCCACCGGATCCCAAGCCCAAAAGCCTCCAAAGTTTAAAGCTTCATATGCCCAGAATGAACCCATAATGATTCCCGTTCCTAACACCATCACGGCAAACAGCGTGTATGGCATCGCAGGTTTAAGCCACTCGTTATATTTACGCTGCCACAAACCAGCGATTGCATACGCAAAGGGAACGATCATGGATGCAAAGCCCAGGAACAGGGTTGGCGGATGAATTACCATCCAGTAATTCTGTAATAGTGGATTAAGGCCGTTGCCATCCTGGATTAATGTCAGATAATCCGGGCGGGAAAAGATCGGCGCTTCAAGCGCATTTCTAAGCAAAATAAATGGTGAGCTTCCAACGCGGGTTCCTAAAATCTCTACCCCGATAAGCATTGAAGCCAGCATCGCCTGCGAAATCATGACGATCGTTAAAACCGGACCTTCCCAACTCTTAGCCTTCCAAATCAGGATGTTAGCCAGAACAGCCTGCCAGAACGTCCACAGCCAGAAGCTTCCCTCCTGCCCTTCCCAAAAACAGGAAACGATGTAGTAGACTGGTAACGCTTTCGAGGAATGCGCCCAGGCATAATGATATTCAAATAAGTGATTGTAAATGATGTAAAAAAGACTGGCACCAATTCCAATAACCGAAATTGAATTTAACCAGGTTGAAACCCGGGCGATTGTCTGCCAGGAGTTATCACTTTTATCCTTGATTGTAAAGAAGTAGTAGCTGATTGCGGCGAGAAGCGCTGTGCCAAATGATAAAATAACAAAAAACTGTCCCAGTTTTCCCGGCAACAGGTGTTCACCTGCGAATTGTATATCCATTAACTAAAGTGGTATTAGGTTGTAGGGCTGGCTTTTACCTCAACCTGGTCTTTGTTGTATTTAGAAGGGCATTTCATCAGGATCTTGGAAGCGTGAAATTCATCGCCCTTCATTTGGCCGGTCAAAACAATCTGTTCTGATTTTTCAAAGTCCTGCGGCTTTGTCCCATTGAAAATCACTTTACATTCAGTTCCTTTATCATCGGTCATATAGAAAGCGAAATAATTTGCATCCTGCTTGGGATTATAGATCATCTCCTTTCCTTTATCCAGATGACCCACTACGTGTAATTCAGATTGAGTTTCTTTCGCTTGCGAAAAGTTTCCGTAAGTGCTTGAGTCTGCGTAGGTACTGATGATTACGCCAATGGCAATCGCTATAATGATAATTCCTATGATGGAGCTTTTTTTCATTTAATTATTCCTCGATAATCTTCCCGAATGCGCAAAATTACATCAAAAAGCTCAAAGCAAAAAGTTTTAAATGGTAAAGCTTTTGTGGGAATAATCGGCAAATCAGCGGCTTAGGAGTTCTGACAGTTAGATGATAATTGGGTAATTAGATAATTGATGACGTCAGTTTTAATTGTAAAGGATATTGGCTTTGAATTTAATTCGAAAATGAGCGGTCGCAATTCTTGGCAACAGCAGACCGATGAAAAAAGGAACTTGCTTTACAAAAAAATAGAATATTAAAATTTGCTTATCCAAAGTAGTTAGAAGAGCCTTGTTTTGCCAACAGAGTCGTAACAGTAGGCACTAATTGAAAATGAGCGGCAGCAAATCTTGGCAACAGTAGCCCCGCTCTTTATTTCAAGTTTTTTGCGAACGGTTATGACAAACCGAATGTCTGTGACAGCAAAAAAGCTTTCCATTTCAATCGGGTTTATTGTACCAAGGCCTGCTTTTTCATCGGCCCGGTTGAGAATTAACAACCACTAACGAAAAATGCGAGCTTATTGCCCGCATTTCATTCAAGTTATATCTAACACAACTTGCTTACGGCCAGATTCCCATATTCATGTAAGAAACCGCCACTTTATCAATCGAACCTACAAATGCTGCCGTTCTCAGGCTGTCAATCTTCGGATTGTTCATTTTAATTTCGCGGATCTCGTGGTACGAACGGATCATCGTGTCTTCAAGTCCCGAATTAACAAGCTCAAGTTCCGAAGCTCCTTTGATAATCATTTTACGCTGATCTCCCGAAAGGTTTACGCCGGTAATTGACTCCAATGTATTAACAAGATTCAGATTCGCATTTTCTTCGTAACGCTTGTCCATACGGCCAAAAGCAACGTGCGACAGATTTTTCAGCCACTCAAAATATGAAACCGTTACCCCACCGGCGTTACAGTACATATCCGGAATGATAATTCCGCCACGTTGAAGAAACGCTTCAGCAGCTTCCGGAGAAGTTGGACCATTAGCACCTTCAGCGATAATTTTTGCTTGTATACGACCGATGTTTTCCTGTGTGATTTGGTTTTCTAACGCAGCCGGAACTAAAATGTCGCATGGCTGCTCTAAACCTTCAGCAGAGTTTCTGAATTCTTTCTTGGCTCCGGAAAATCCCAGGATCGAACCAGTTTGTTTGCGATGAGCGAAAACAGCGTCTAAATCCAGCCCGTCTTCGTTGTATATAGCGCCTTCAAATTCGCACAGACCAACGACGATTGCGCCATATTCAATCAGGAACTTAGCCGAATTATAACCAACATTACCCAAGCCCTGTACAATTACTCTTTTATCCTGTAATCCGGCAGTCAAGCCCAGCTCCTTCATATCTTCCGAAACGCTAACACACTCACGAACGGCTATCGCCACTCCTCTTCCGGTGGCTTCACGCCTGCCGTTGATACCGTGCAATGCGATTGGCTTTCCGGTAACGCAGCCCATAGCATCCAGCTGCCCAGGATTCATAGTATAATAAGTATCGGCGATCCAGCTCATTTCGCGTTCGCCGGAACCATAGTCAGGTGCTGGAACATCAATACCAGGGCCAATAAAGTTTTTCTTGATTAATTCAACGGTATAACGGCGAGTAATTGTTTCCAGTTCAGCAACGGTGTAGTTTTTCGGATTAATCTGAATACCGCCTTTCGCGCCGCCAAACGGCACATTTACGATAGCGCATTTATAAGTCATCAATGCGGCGAGAGCCATAACTTCATCTTCATTAACCATTTCGCTGTAGCGAATACCGCCCTTTGTTGGCGACATATGGTGCGAGTGTTCGACACGCCAGGCGTGGATCACCTCGAAACTGTTTCCTTTCCTGATAGGAAATTGAAAACGATATACACTGTTGCAAGCCTTGATCTGATCCAGAAGCCCTTGCGGATGATTTGTAAATTGTGCGGCGTGGTCGAAAAACTGACACACGTCATCAAAGAAATGAGTATTTAACGGACTAACGTTTGTGTTTGCCATAATCGGTAACGGATTAAATGGATAGCATTTTTAAAATAAGGCTACAAAGTTGCGTTAAAAAAGTTCACTTTTACAAGGCAGGGCCCCCTTAGTGTATTTGGCACACAGCGAACTGAAACTTACAAAAACAGCCTTTAAATCGTTTAATAAAAGCTTTTTCGTACTAAGAATTTCTTTCAATTTTTTTTAGCCGGCGGTCCAGGCTGAATAAAAAAACTGCAATGCCGACAAATACGACAGCGATAACTGCTACAACTACGTAAATTTTGCCTGAACTGCGCATGGTGTCGGCCATCTCTGCTCCCTGTTGAGCAAACGATGATACAGTCAGGAAACTAAGCAGGATAAATAAAATGAAATGCTTCATGTAATTAAATTTCTTCCAATTTTTTTCTTTCGGCAACACGCATTCTGAATCGAAGGGTTGCTATCCAGATTCCCAGAAATATCCAGCCAAGATCGGCAGGATAAAAAACGAGTCTCATATAACTATCCAGGTCATAACGGCCAAAGGCAGGATTACCGCCGTTTCCAGGATGAAGCGAATCTGTCATGCGGGGCAGGATAAATATCAGGACCAACATAATAGGAAACGCGAAAATGTTATAAATTGCCGATAAACGAGCGCGTTTCTGCTCTTCTTCAATCGAATTCCGAAGAACTAAATAAGCACAATAAACCAAAAATGCGATGGCCGCACTGTTTTGCTTTGGGTCATTACTCCAGGCTTCGCCCCATGTATATTTAGCCCAGATCATCCCGGTAACTAAGCCAAGCACATAAAAAAGCAGCCCCGTGTTAACACTTTCTACAGCGATCAGGTCGTAATTTTCATCTCCCTTCAGCAAGTATTTTACACTGTACCAAACAGAAATTCCAAACAGTACGCACATGGAAAACCACATTGGTACATGGAAATATAAGTTCCGGATAGTTTCATGAATAATTGGGAGAGCGGGAACCGGCAGCAATAATCCGGCGATAAACGTATAAGTAACCAGCAGTACCGCTAAAACTTTCCACCAGGTTTGATAAATAAACTTCATAATTAATCACGCCAAAGGTATGGAAATAACAATAAAGAAACAGTAACAACGATGACGTTGATCGCCGCCAACACACCTATCTCATCGTAACTTACTGAGCGGTCAAGGCCGTCCATCGCGTTTTTCGACAATTTGATCAGCACGATAAGCAAGGGAATAATTACCGGAAAACTTAATATCGCCATCAAAGTCGAATTATTGCCGGCACGCGAAGCTATACCGGAGATCATCGTAAACACACACGAAAAGCTGATACTCCCGATAACGACCGACAAAAAATAATATAGAGGGTCACCTAAGGGATTTTGAAAAACCAGGCTGTACACCGAAATTGCTACGACAGCCAACACCAGCATCAGCATCACATTGTAAATGATCTTGGAAATAATAACGGCCTGCGGACTGACGATGCTGTAATAGTATAGTTGCCGGGAACGGCTTTCCTGCACAAAACTTTTGGAGATTGCATTTATCGACGCAAAAAGCATGATGATCCAAAATAAGGCGTTCCAGGTAAGCGGATCAATTTTTCGAAAAGACAGGTAGCACACGAAAATGGTGGAAACGACATAAAGCAAAATTCCGTTGAGAGCGTATTTCGAGCGCCACTCCAAAACAATTTCTTTTTTTACCAGCGTTTTTACCTGAGCAATTAAGTTCATGAGGCGCAAAGATACATGCTCACTTGCCAGTTTCCACACATTTTGTAATTTACCGGCATGTTCTGCTCGTCGCTTGAAACGCCGCTTGGATTGATTTACCTCAAGTGAGATGATCATGCGATCAGCTACATCGGGTTTACGCCAGATGAAACGGCCGTAAAATCAAATAACCTGACAGAGAATGCAAAAGTGCAATTTGCGGAATACTTTAAAGGCAAAAGGCTGACATTTGATTTCCCGATCGGGCAGTCAGGCAGCGATTTCCGCCAACTTGTATGGCAGGAACTTTTAAAGATTCCGGCTGGCAGACCAATTTCCTATACGGAGCTTTCCAGGCGAATGAATAATCCGCTCGCAATAAGGGCGATCGCTGCTGCCAATGGGAAGAACAATCTGATGATCGTGATACCCTGCCATCGTGTGATCGGCGCAAACGGCGACCTGGTAGGTTACGCCGGTGGTTTGTGGCGAAAAAAATGGCTGTTAGAGCATGAAGCGAAACTGACCGGTATTGGGCAGACAAGCTTATTTGGCTGAAAAATTAGCGATAAACATCGCGCCAGCCATCAATGAAAAATCCTTTAAAATAGCTATTATTTCCATTTGATCTCCTTTCATCAGGCCGGGAACGTGAACCATTATAATAAAACTTAACAACAATAACCCGAGCAGGTAACCAGCAAGTTTTGCGAATTTGTTAATGATCAGGGCGATACCGCCAAGAATCATACATACGCCGGTTCCGTAAACCCAAAATATCGGCTGTGGCAAATACGACGGGACGGCGGCCTGCATCTGACTGGCATTCATAAAATGAAACACACCGAACACGACAAAAGGCAATGCAAAAAGCGCACGCAGAACGGCGGGGGGTATAATCTGATTCATAATTGTATTTTTATGATAAACAATTGTAGGGTGAAAGGTTTTATGCGTTATAGACGAATGCCCGATCGTATGCAATCTTAAACTGTGTAAATGCCAGCTTCACTATAAGTAAAATGAGTAAAGGAATAATTTGCATTCTTCTTTCAATCTTTTTGGTTAACGATGTTTTTGCGCAAAAAAAACAGCCGAACATTATTTTTTATCCTCACCGATGACATGGGTTATGGCGATATAAGCTGTTTCAATGGAACGTATAAAACGCCGAATATTGATAAAATAGCTGCTGAAGGAAGGAAGTTTACTCAGTACTATAGCGCCTCACCCATCTGTTCCGCTTCGCGCACCGGATTTATCACCGGCATGGCGCCGGCCAAATGGCATATCACAAGCTTTCTGCAAAAACGCGCTGATAACAAACTATGTGAGCAGGCAGATTTTTTAGATCCCTCCGCACCCACCGTCGCAAAAATTTTAAAAGCTAACGGTTATGCCACCGGACATTTCGGAAAATGGCATATGGGCGGAGGCAGAGATGTAGACAATGCGCCGCCGATCAGCAGCTATGGGTTTGACGAATGGAACAGCACCTGGGAAAGTCCCGATCCTGATCCGCTGTTGACCGCAACAGACTGGATTTGGAGTGATAAGGACAGTATAAAAAGATGGAACAGAACCGCATACTTTGTTGATAAAACACTTGCCTTTCTGCAAAAACATAAAGGAGAACCCTGCTATGTGAATCTGTGGCCTGACGATGTGCATACTCCCTGGGTTCCGGGCGATGGAGACGTGCGTAACTATCCGGGCAAACCGGAAGAAGAGAAAAGCTTTATTGCTGTATTGAATGAGTACGATAAACAAATCGGGCGTTTAATGAATGGTTTAAAGGAACTCGGTATTGACGATAATACTATAGTTATTTTCACAAGCGATAATGGCCCGTTGCCAAATTTCCGTCATGACCGCTCCGCTGCTATGCGCGGAACTAAACTTTCGCTATATGAAGGCGGAATTCGTATGCCGTTTATAGTCAGATGGCCGGGGCATATACAGGCGGCAACCGCCGACACTACATCTGTATTATGTGCTACGGATCTTTTAACCAGCATTTGCAATGTAGCTGGCGTACAATTGCCGAAAAATTACACACCGGATGGTGAAGATAAAAGTGCGGTATCGCTTGGCACTTCGTCTCTCCGCAAAAAAGCAATTTATTGGGAATATGGGAGAAATGAAACCTCCTTTAAATACCCGCCAAACACAAACGACCGAAGTCCGTCATTGGCTGTAAGAGATGGAAAATGGAAGTTATTAATGAACAAAGACGGAAGCAGAATCGAGTTATTTGATATGTCAACTGATAAAAACGAAAAAAACAATATAGCTGACAAGCAGCCGGCTATTGCAGCAAAGCTTAGCAAGCAACTTTTAAACTGGTGGAACTCGTTGCCCGAATTTAAATCGTCAAAATAATTGCTGGCTATTAAACCACGGTACTACAGATTTTCAAAAAAGCGTTTTTATCTGTAATGCCTACTTGCCTACGTTAATCTCCATTTTTTCCGCGAAATGCGCACAGTAATCGCGAAGATCTTCCACGATATTTGTTTCGCCGGTGGCACGCAGAAAGCTGTCGCCCATAGTTTGCAGCGTTTCATAGAAAAAACGCTTCATCTCATCAACTGGCATGTCTTTCGTCCAAAGGTCGATGCGTAAAGAGTTTTTGTATTGATGATCCCACAAAGCCAGCATCATCGATTTAACGGCCATTTGCTCCTTAGTCTGAGAATCGGTGGATTCCCAAAGGATATTTTCAGGAACGTTATTATCGTCGAGCTCGATGGTAAGTTTTATTTCTGCTTTTTTCATTTTAACGAGATTTGAGTAGTGAGATTTGAGACACATCTCAAAATCAAAGCGGTTGCAAAGATGCAAAATTCATCCGAAGCGTAAAGCGCATGTTCAATGCTTTACTTTTTGATGATCAAGATCAACAGAACAGTGAACGCAATAAAGCCTATTTCGACCAGCCAGATCTTTTTGAGGCTCTTAAAAGAATATCTGAAAATCAGGTCGCTTATAAAGAAAACGAGTGCGAGAACTATCAGTAAGAACTTAAAAAGCGTGTGTATTCCGTATTCGTTATGGCTGGGAAAAAGAAACAGGTAAGCGGCAAAGACCAATGATAAAGCAGCCGCGATATTTAATGGTGTTACCCTTAATTTCATTAGCTCTTTTTAGCTTTATCAAAACGGACACTTTTAGTGCGGCCTTTACCTGGCTTGTTGACCTTTGCTTTTTTCCCGTTCGGTTTGGTGTTTACGGTTTTTGAATTTTTAGCTTTCTTTTCATGAAAAGCACCCTGGAAGTCAGGATTATCTTTTCGTTTTTGCAAGTCGATTTCCTTGTTGATCGCCTGGCGTTCTTCGTAAGCGGTGTCTTCAATAAAAACTCCTTCAGGAATATCCAGCACCGGGATTGGCTGGCGGATTAGCTTTTCGATCTTACTCACATAATACTCCTCCGCTTTATTACAAAAAGTAATCGCGTCGCCGGTATTAAATGCCCTGCCTGTCCGGCCGATACGATGCACGTAATCTTCAATAATGATAGGAACATCGAAATTAATTACATGGCTGACATTGCTTACATCCAAACCGCGGGCAGCTACATCCGTTGCAACGAGAAAACGGACGCTTCCTTCTTTAAACGCGTTAATTGAATTAATTCGGGTGTTCTGCCCCTTGTTAGCATGGATCACACGGACCTGTTCAGCACCATAACGTCTCTCAAGAAAACTAAAAATATTATCGGCAACGGTTTTTGTTTTGCAGAAAACAATCAGGCGATGAAACTCTTCGTCATTTTTTAGCAGATGCTGCAACAGGTTTAATTTCGTTTTCAGGTTCGGAGCATGATATAGAACCTGCTTAACCGTTTGTGCCGGGGTTGCTTGTGGGGCAACTTCTACGATCGTTGGAAATTTCAGAAAATCACCCGAAATTTTATGCACCAGCTCGCTCATCGTTGCTGAGAACAACAGATTCTGGCGCTTACGCGGAACGACTTCCAGGATACGGTGGATGGAACCGATAAAGCCCATGTCCATCATTTTATCGGCTTCATCCAGCACCAGGAACTGGAGTTGCTTAGTCACAATATGTCCCGCGAGGTATAAATCTAAAAACCTTCCCGGTGAAGCGACAATGATGTCGCAGCCTTTTTCAAGTTCTGCTATCTGGGTTTTCGGGCCAAGGCCGCCGAACAACACTACAGCGCGTAAATCCGTATACTTTGCAAACAATCGTATGTTCTCCTCGATCTGCATGGCTAGCTCCCTCGTGGGTGCAAGCACCAGGGCCCGCGGGTCATTGCCCTGTGCGTACTTCAGCTTCATAATCATCGGCAGAACGTAAGCAGCAGTCTTCCCTGTTCCGGTTTGTGCGATACCCATCATGTCCTGCCCCGAAAGAATTGGCGCGATAGCCTTCTCCTGGATTGGTGTTGGCGTTTCATATCCGGCATCAGCGATGGCGTTTAGTATCTGGCGGTTCAGTTTAAAATCTTCGAACGATTGCGGCATAAGCGCAAAGATAGGGTTAAATATGGGTTGTGAGTCACTTTATGACCATAGGCTTTGAAGTTCCGCTTAGCAAACGTGATAAGCACCGGCATTTCGGGTAAATTCATAAGACCTATATACTCAATCGATTAAGATTGACTTAAATCCGAAATTGTCGTTCATGAATTGCCCTGTAATGAAGTCACCATTTCAATGCTAATAATTATTGATAATTCGCTAAAACACGATTAATGGTAGCGAAAAGCAATTCAAAACGAAATCAAATCACTGCTTTACAGTCGATTATACCTATGGCACACTGATTGTAAAATGAGAACAGAAGCCCGGACGGCACAGGCCTGAAGACGCTGAATAGTTCTTGATAATCACATAAATAACAATAAACAAAACTTAAAAAAATGGACAAAATCACAGTAAAAGACGGCGCCGAAATCTATTACAAGGACTGGGGAACAGGTCAACCGATTTTTTTTCATCACGGCTGGCCTCTCTCTTCCGACGATTGGGATGCTCAAATGATGTTTTTCCTTGACCAGGGATTCAGAGTAATCGCCCATGATCGCCGCGGTCACGGGCGGTCTACGCAAACAGCTACAGGCAATGAAATGGATACGTACGCTTCGGATGTTGCAGAGCTTGTTGAAGCGCTTGATTTAAGAGATGCGGTGCACGTTGGTCACTCAACTGGTGGCGGGGAAGTGATCAGATATGTGGCCAGGCACGGTGCCGGTCGCGTTGCAAAGGCAGTGCTAATCAGCGCAGTAACGCCGCTAATGGCAAAAACCGAAAACAACCCCGATGGCGTTCCAATATCTGTATTTGATGAAATACGTGAAAATACAGCCAAAAATCGTCCGCAATATTTCCAGGACTTCACAGTACCGTTTTACGGTTATAACCGTGAAGGTGCAAAAATATCGCAGGGTGTTAGAGACAATTGGTGGCGCCAGGGGATGATGGGCGGGATCAAGGCTCTTTATGATTGCATTAAAGCTTTTTCAGCAACAGATTTCACCGAAGATCTGAAAAGTGTAGACGTTCCGGTATTGATTCTGCATGGCGATGACGACCAGATTGTTCCTTATAAAATTTCAGCGGAAAAAGCAATTAAGCTTGTGAAGAACGGAAAGATCATCATATATCCGGGTTTCCCGCACGGTATGCCAACCACAGAAGCTGCCACAATAAACGCGGATTTGCTTGAATTTATTAAATCTTAATTAACCGCCATGTATCAAAAAGCTGCCTGCTATAAACGCAGGCAGTTTTTTTTGTCCTTATTTGTCTTCAGAGCAATTGTAAGTAAACACGGAATCGTCTAATATCTTTAAGCATCGCGTGCAGGGTGAACCATTTGTCTCAAAGGCGACCGTTTAAAATCCCTGAAGAAAAACATATTTTAGGTTTTAGATTTAGGCTTCGTTCGGTGATAATATCGTTTTGCCTTATCCTGGCTGCCGCAAACGTTCATATCGCACCATTTTCTTTTCCCTCCCTTCGAAGTGTCAATGAACAGCCAGCCACATGACGGGCATTCCTTTAAGCGCGCAAAATTTTCGTTGATAAGTATGTCGTAGGCAGTTTTTACAAGCGTGCAGTAAGGTTCCCCGAGCGAAATCGATTTGCTTTGAAAAACAAGGCCTGCATTCTCGTTCGTAACCGTTAGCCGAAGTTTTGCAAAGCACTCCAAAAGTATTTTGTTAAACCGGTCAAGCGTTTCGTCGTCGGGAGCTTGTTTTTTTGCGACGCTGGAAAAAAGCTTGTATAAAAGTTCTCTCAAAAATATCGCTTTCTCAAATTCACTTTTCGCCTCTGCCTTTTTTTTAGAACTGTAATTTTTCAGGATTTCAAATTTATCCCTATCAATCAAATTCGTTTTTAAGCACCAGGCCAGAAAATCATCATAACTTTTAAGGTAATCAAAATTGTCGCTGACCTTTCTTGAATTAACCGTATTCGTAAAATCAAAAACCCACGAACCTCCGTCCAGTTGTAGCTGTTCAATTGTTCTCTGTTGCATAAACAAATATAAATATTTACCAGTAAAAAGTTTTTACAGGTAATTATTAATTCTATAACTTTACTATTAAAATGATTTATATGGTAAAGTTACCTTTAATGATCATTATGATCTACCCGGTTTTAGTCTTCGCACAGCCAACTAATCCGAAGCCTCAGTTAAAAGCCAGCAAGGCAACTTCGCCGATAAAAATTGATGGGATACTTGACGAGGCTGCATGGAAAATTCCTGACAGTGCCGGTTATTTTATCGAGGTAGAACCGCACGAAGGCAGCGCCGCCAAATTTCCAACAATGGTCAGGATCGTTTATGATGACCAAAACCTGTACATCGGCGCCGTTTGTTACGACTCAATCGGCCGGAAGGGAATACGTGTTACCGAACTGAGAAGAGATTTCGAGATCTCTAAAAACGACGTATTCGGGATTTGCATCGATGCTTTTAACGACAAAAGAAATAATGTAACATTTGCCGCTAACCCGTATGGAGCCCAGCACGATTATTTAAGTTTCGATGCTCAGCTAACTGACATTTACTGGAATGGCTTATGGAAAGTTAGGACCAGTATCCAAAGCTACGGCTGGATCGCGGAGTTTGAAATACCGTGGAAAACATTGAGATACAAAGGAAATACCGATCATAAGCAATGGGGAATTAATTTTTACCGGCAAAAGCGTTCGAGTAATGAAGTGTCGGTTTGGTCGCCATACCCCCGATCGTTCAGCTTTAACAGGATGGAGTTTGCCGGCGAATTAAATTCGTTCGATACCCCATCGCCGTCGGCTAATTTCCAAGTAAACGCTTATACCTTGGGCTCGCAGACAAACTCTACGTTAACGACTTCCAGTAATAACCAGTATAAAGCGAAGGCTGGAGGCGACTTTAAATGGGCAATTAACTCAAATGCCGTACTAGACTTAACAGTTAATACGGATTTCGCCCAGGCTGATGCGGATATCGCCGTTAATAATATATCCCGTTTTTCGGTTCTCTACCCGGAAAGAAGGCAATTTTACCTTGAAAATGCGTCGCTTTTTAGTCCGGGTTTGAACGGAACCGGAGGCAGCATGTTTATTTATCCTTTTTTCAGCCGGACGATCGGCCTTGACAACGGCGTGCCAGTTCCAATTAGCGGCGGTGCCCGTTTTGTAAATCGCTCTCCGGAAAAGAATTTTGGATGCATGTACATACAACAGGCAGAAACCGACAATACCCCTGCCACACACTATGCGGTAGCCCGTTATTCGCAAAACATCTCAAAACAAAATCGGATCGGTGGCCTGCTATCCATGAAGTCGAATTCGTCAAAGGCTCTATATTCCTCCAATACAAACATCAATGCCAGCGTAGACGGTTTTTTCAGGATTAATGAAAAGAATTCGATCAGCGTAATGGGAATCCATTCTTCAAACAGCTACCAAAATAAACAGGGTTTTGCCGGTTATTATCAATATTTGTACACCAGTAACGCGATACAAGGCTTTTTCACACAGGCGCTTATCACTAAAAATTATCAAAATGAAACAGGCTTTGTTTCGCGCCAGGATGTCATCAGCACATCACCCGCCTTTGTAACCAATCTTCGCGGTAAATGGCTGCCTTTCAAGAAATGGATCAGGGCAATTCAACCTGACGCGGCTGCCGAATTTTATCACCAGGCGTCAACCGGAAAGTTAATTGAAAGTTCCATCGCGATTTATCCATTTTGGGTGCTGCTGCACTCGGGCGGTTTTTTCGGATACTCGATTACACCAGTGTACCAGTATCTTACAGAGCCATTCGCGCCGCTGGGTGCATTAATTAATCCAGGAACATATCACTACAGCCGATCCACATTTTATGTAAGCAACGATCCTTCCGCCAAAATATCCTACTCACTTATCTATGATATTGGCAAGTATTTTAATGGAAGATTAGCCAGCACCACTGCAACGCTGGCCATAACACCTGTGCCATATGCCTCGCTGAGAGCATCGTTATCAAATAATAATTTTAAAGAACTGGGAGCCGGGCGCCAGTCGGGAAATGTTTCGCTATACACCTTAGAAGGACGATTTGCCATGAATCCCCGCCTGCAACTAAACAGCCTGCTGCAATACAATACACAAAATAAAAACGCTGGTTTTTACGTACGTTTTTCGTGGGAATACCGGCCGCTGAGTTATTTGTTTTTCGTGTTTAACAATCGTTTAACCAATACCGCTGAAAGATTTCGGGAGCAACAGGCGATCGTTAAATTGAGTTACCTGAAGCAATTTTGATTAGCTGCATTGCTGCCACCGGTGTAATTTAGAAATGATCCGAAACAAAAATATTGGCCTTGTGCTGTATTCGAAATTAAAAACTGAATGACAATAAACGCTAAGCTGATTAACTCATTAACTTTATCTTGAAGCGCAATGCAAATACTTCTATTATCGTTTGATCCCGCTTTACGCTATACTCCTCACGCTTTGCACCTGACCCCTGCTTCGTTACGGGGTATACGCTTCAATCGGGGCTAAAACGCAATGCCTGTGCGCATCACTCGCAAATGGCAGGTGCAAATCGGAAACCTTTACTGCTTCACTAATTGTAACATCAACTGTTTGGATTTGGTAAAGGCGTCCTTTAGGGCCAAGCTGCTCTGGATTTGCAATCCCCTACTAACATAATTAAGGAATTGTAATCCGTTAACCTAAATCGCTCCAACCGAACCGCCATCCACCCGCAAATTCGTGCCGTTTATAAACGAAGCCTGCTCCGACGCCAGGAACACGATTGCCGCGCCCACTTCTTCAATGGTTCCCGCACGGCCAACATCAATTCCAGGGCGCTTTTGGGTTAGAAATCCATGTTCTACTTCCTCCACTGTTTTACCGTCCTTTTCGGCCATGGTTTGCAGCATGTTTTCAACGAGCGGTGTTTTGATAAAAGCGGGAGAAACGGTATTTACCAATATGTTATAATGCCCGACGAGCTTTGAAATACCTTTACTCAGGTTGATGTTTGCCGCCTTGGTCAAGTTATAAGAAATCATATCCGGATAGGGCTGCAAGCCGTTCTCAGAAGAAATATTGATGATGCGGCCCCACTTCTTTTCCTTCATTTCCGGCAGCACTGCCTGTATAAAACGCACCATCGAGACTACATTCAGGTCGTATAAATCTAAAAAGCTTTTGGGCGAAAGCTTTTCGAACTCGAGGTTCTCCCCTATGCCGCCGGCGTTGTTCACCAAAATATCCACGCTGCCAACTTCCGATTTTATTTTGTCAACGAGGTTCTTCACGTCTTCGTCATTGGTCACATCGTTCGTGTAGAATTTTACAGGGAAACCTGTTTTGCCTGATATTTCCTGCGCGGTTGCAGCAAGTTCCTTTTCGTCACGTGCGCAGATAACTACGGTTGCTCCTGCGCCTGACAAAGCCTCCGCGGCTCCTTTGCCAATTCCCTTACTGCCGCCGGTAATTAATGCGATTTTTCCTTTGAGATCGATTTTCATAATGGGTAATTATAATGTTTGTTTTTGAATGTTGAACAAGCGATTGATTGAAACTGTTGTTTCCGATGAAACATGAAATTGTCAAAAGTGAGGATATCCGAAGGGAGAAACGTTGATTTTAAACCCGGTTGCAGCGGTTACCCCGCAGCGAAGCCTGAGGAATGTGCGGATGTGTGAGGAGTAAAAGCGAAAAACGGGACGGGTACAAGCAAGAAGCACTTCCGTACATTTTCAAGTCGTTTATAGTAAAAATCTTCCCGCGAATACGCAACAGGCAATAGTTGAATTATCAGAAGCGCAGGGAAATTACTGCTATCAATGTTTGTTCCCGCTGTACGCTCATACGTCTGCAGGCATTACACACCGGCTGGTATCCGCTGCCATCGGGGCTAAAACGCAAAACCTGTACACATTACACAAATGGCAAGTGCAATCAGGAACTTTTAACTTTTAATCGCTAGCTCGTAACTCATAACCTTCGACTCACAACCTACATCCCCGCACTCGTAACTCAAATTCCCTATCTTAGCCCAAAAAACACTTCTCCCATGTCATCCATCCTGATCAAAGCGGCAACGATTGTAAACGAAGGAAAAATATTTGAAAGCGACCTGTTCATTAAAGACGGGCTGATCGAGCGAATCGAACCATCTATCGACGTAAAAGCCGACCAGGAAATAAACGCTGAAGGAAAATACCTTTTTCCGGGATGTATTGATGACCAGGTACATTTCCGCGAGCCGGGACTGACCTACAAAGCCGATATTTTTACCGAGAGCCGGGCAGCGGTGGCGGGCGGCATCACCTCTTTTATGGAAATGCCTAATACGGTGCCAAACACACTCACACAGGAACTGCTGGCGGATAAATATGCGATTGGCGCGGCAAGATCACTGGCCAACTATTCCTTTTTCATGGGTGCAGGAAACGATAACCTGGAAGAGGTTTTGAAAACCGACACCCGGAATGTATGCGGTATAAAAGTGTTCATGGGCTCATCTACTGGCAATATGCTGGTCGACAATGAGAAAACGCTGGAAGGTATTTTCAAAAATTCACCAATGCTGATTGCCACACACTGCGAAGATGAAGCGACCATACGCTACAACATGGAGAAGTTTAAGGCAAAATATGGCGATGATATCACACCGGAAATGCATCCGCTCATCCGCAGCACGGAGGCTTGCTACTTGTCATCGTCTTTTGCTGTCGGACTGGCAAAAAAAAATAACACAAGGCTGCATATTTTACATATCTCAACAGCGAAAGAAATTGGCTTATTCGACAATCAAACACCTTTAAAAGATAAACGCATTACGGCTGAAGCCTGCATCCATCATCTCTGGTTTTCCGATAAAGATTATACCGAAAAAGGAAACTGGATCAAGTGGAATCCGGCGGTTAAAACTGCGGCCGACTGCGACGCCATATTGCAAGGTGTTTTAAATAATCATATCGACATCATCGCAACGGATCACGCCCCGCATACCATCGAGGAAAAAGAAAAACCTTATCTCCAGGCTCCTTCCGGCGGGCCGCTGGTTCAGCATGCATTAGTTGCTTTGCTTGAGATGTATCACCAGGGAAAAATCTCATTGGAAAAGATCGCAGAGAAAATGGCTCATGCTCCTGCGATTTGCTTCCAGGTTGAGAAAAGAGGCTTTATCCGGGAAGGCTATTTTGCTGATCTGGCCATGATCGAATTAAACAGACCTTGGGCAGTTAATCACTTAAACGTTCTTTCCAAATGCGGCTGGAGCCCGTTTGAAGGACAGAAGTTTAAATCTTCCGTAACACACACGATCGTTTCCGGTAACCTGGTTTACGAAAACGGCAACTTCCATGAAATTTCCCCCGGACAACGCTTAACTTTTGCAAGATAATATGAGAAGATTTTTAATCGCTCCGCTCCTCCTTGTACTTACACTGAATGCTTCCGCACAGAAAACTGACAAAAAGCTCCAGGGTAAATTAGTCGAACTAACGAAAGGTATTAACGGCGTTGCCGGAATTTACGTCAAGAATCTGAATACCGGGAAGATTGCCGTGTTTAATGCGGATAGTATTTTCCCGACCGCCAGTATGATCAAGGTTCCGATCATGGCCGGCCTGTTTGAAAAGCTGGACCGCGGCGATCTGAACTACTCAGACATTTGGCAATACCGCGACAGTTTGAGTTACGACAAAGGTGATGTAGTCGGTTCGCTGGCAGACAGCGCTAAAATCAATCTGAGTAAAGTGCAAATGCTGAGCATTACCACCAGCGATAATACCGCCAGCTTATGGATTCAAAAGATCGTTGGTGGCGAAAACATTAACAACTGGCTGGATAAAAACGGGTTCAAAGATACCAGGGTAAATTCGCGCACTCCGGGAAGGCAGGCAAATCAAAAACTTTATGGCTGGGGACAAACCACGCCACGTGAAATGGCGACGCTCGTAGAAATGATCCGCAACGGGAAAGCAGTTAGTGAAGCCGCCAGCGAACGAATGTACCGCAACATGTCACATATTTATTGGGACGACAAAGCTTTATCTCAAATACCGCCGACCGTCCAAACAGCTTCCAAGCAAGGTGCGGTCGACGCGTCGCGGTCCGAAGTAGTGCTGGTGAATGCCCCGCACGGCGACTATGTTTTCTGCATAATCACCAAAAACCTGGCTGATACTTCCTGGACACCATCAAACGAAGGCTGGCAGCTGATCGTAAAAACATCTGATTTGCTATGGCATTATTTTGAGCCGAAAAGCACATGGACACCCAGCGGGCAGGCGGAGAAGTTTAAATTGGATTAAAACAAAAAGGAGCTAAAAATCGGCTCCTTTTCTTTTAATAATTTGCTATTTTCTTTAACCCCAGCCCCGGCTGATCAAACAGCGTCACTTTTCCGTTCATTACCTCCATTCCTTTGTACACATCGTTGCTTATCAGCAATGCACCATCCAGATCAGCCCAGTCTGTCATCGGAGCAAGTTGAGACGCCGCCGAGATTGCACAGGAAGTTTCCGTCATGCAGCCGATCATGATCTTCATATTCAGCGCACGGCCCAGTTCCAGCATTTTATGTGCTTCGCGCATGCCGGTGCATTTCATCAGTTTAATATTGATGCCGCTGTAAACTTTATAAGCTTTCATTACGTCACCCAGCCGCTGAACGGCCTCATCGCCGATCGTTGGCATCGGGCTGTGTTCTGTCAACCAGGCCATATCGTCGATCTGCTCTTTCGGCATAGGTTGCTCCAGGAACACGACGTTGCGTTCGTGCAGCCAGTTGGCCATGTCCAGCGCGAATTGCTTGTCTTTCCATCCCTGGTTCACGTCCACGCAAATTGGTTTATCCGTCACCGAGCGAATGGTTTCAATCATCATTTTATCCGTATCGCGACCAAGCTTTACTTTAAGCATTTTATAGGGGTTGGCTTCCTTCACCTTTTGGCGAATCACTTCCGGCGTATCGATACCTATCGTGTACGACGTGTTAGGTGTTTTCGCCGGATCATATCCCCATATCTTGTACCATGGCTGCTTCATGATCTTCCCTACCAGGTCGTGAAGCGCGATATCAATAGAAGCTTTTGCAGCCTTATTTCCTTCTTCGATATGGTCAACATAGTTTAAAATGTTTTCCATTTCAAAGGGGTCGTCAAATTTCGACAGGTCGACTTTAGCCAGGAACTTTAATACCGTTTCATGTGATTCGCCTAAATATGGCGGCATGGAGGCCTCGCCATAACCGACGATGCCATCATATTCTATTTCTGTTAAAACAACAGGTGTCGTAGTTCTTGAGCTGTTCGAAAGAGTAAAAACATGTTTCAGCTGGAGCGTATAGGGTTTAAACCTTAGTTTTAATTTCCCTTTGCTGGCGAATTTCTCGCGGGCGCTGGTTAAAAGCGGCGATGAACCCAAGGCTATGGACGTTCCGGCTAATACTGCTGATGATTTTATAAAGTCTCTTCTGTTGCTCATTTCTTTGCTGATGTATAAAATGGATTCTGATCAATACGTGTAACCTGTGGCTG
The DNA here is from genome assembly GCF_009834875.1 of Hufsiella arboris. GTDB lineage: Bacteria > Bacteroidota > Bacteroidia > Sphingobacteriales > Sphingobacteriaceae > Hufsiella_A > Hufsiella_A arboris. The sequence goes on from NZ_WVHT01000004.1 coordinate 492,246, forward strand.
CCCGATAGAAGTTAGCATACGGCGCGCGCTTACTAATGTTCGCGACTGGTAGTCGGCGTAATTACCGGAATTCGGTATCATGCTGTTTATACGTACCATTCCTGCCGATTGGATAAATTCGCCATTGCCCATGTAAATAGCGGTATGCGTTACTTTGGGGTTTGCGGTTTTGCCTTTTGAGCCGGCAAAGAATAACAAGTCGCCGGCTTTTAAATTTTTCAGGCACTTATCCAGGTTAACCGTATCGGCTTCGTAAATATCAACAGGCTCACCAACAAGTGCCTGCTGCGATGCATCACGCGGCAAAATAATTCCATTAAGAAAGTAGCTGGTTTTTGTAAAACCGCTACAATCGACACCTTTCACTGATGTTCCGCCCCAGAGGTACGGAACGCCAATCAGCGTTTTTGCGGTGCTGAGTATTTGTTCGGCGGTTGGATTTTTCCTCTCAATCCAGTTTTTGTATGAGACAGCCTCCGCAAGCGGGATATAAGCTGTCCTCCCGTCAGGATAAGAAACTTTGTAAAACGATTTCTCTTTGCCTTCAAGTTTCAGGATATCTCCTTTGACAAGGTCGGATACCCGCAATGAAGCCTGGTCAGCTTTGCTGAAGGAGTAGCCGTAGTCGGCGGTAAAAACAACCTTTTCTGACTTCTGCCAGGTGTCTAAATCCGCTTTCTCCATTAATGCAATGGCGTCATTATCGACCCATGATATATAACGGTCGGGCGAACGCACCAAGTAATAGCCACGATATTTCTCTAAAACCTGGATCGGCGTTCCTAGCAGCATCTGCGTAACCATTTCGGCGGCATTCTCAGGATTCTTCCTATTATTTGAAACCGATAATCGAACGATACCAAAAACCTTACTTCCCAATTCCGTGCCAGGCAGCATTTGCGTTTTAACAAGCTTACCGGGTTGAACAGACTTTAAAAGATCAGTAAATTCCGTTGCAGCCGCTGGTATGGTAGTTCTAATCTTAACGGTATCAGAAACGTCCTGAGCGATTTCAAAAATATCTGTCCGCTTATCTGGTGCATATTTTAACTGAATTCTTTGGGCTATTTCGCGGGCTTTAGCTGTAACCGCACTGTCGCCCGCCACCTGTCCGGCACAATAACTCGTATAAATCAAACAGCAAAAAAGCACAATATTAAGTTTTCGATTCATTTATCGGGATTGAATGAACTATTTAGATGTAACTATTGTGATTTTGTAGAAATCGCAGTTATAAAAGTAGTTTTATTAACTAACTCACGCAAGAAAATGCAATTTTTTTATTAAACCATGCATAAAGCTGCAAATTTCAAAACCACTTTCTAAAACATTATTATGACACGGCATCTTTAAAATCTGGCTACATTTGCACATTCATTATGGCAAAAGTTTCGATAAACCTGGCAACAGGTTCGCTGCAAAAAGAAGATATTATTGTTGGGATCGACCTTGGTACAACCAATAGCCTGGTTGCGTTCATCAACCCGGATAAGGACCCACAGGTAATCAACGACACGGGCAAAGGCTTGCTTGTTCCTTCCATCATACATTTTGGCAAGAGCGGTGAGATCACTGTAGGAAACGAAGCAAAACAATATCTTATCACTGATCCTTCTAGCACCATTTTTTCTGTGAAACGCCTGCTTGGAAGATCATACCACGACATAGAAAACTATAAGGATTTTTTCTCCTATAAAGTCATCGACGATAATACCGAAAGCCTCGTAAAAATAGCTGTCGGCGACAAATTTTATTCACCGGTTGAGCTGTCGTCGCTGATATTGAAGGAGCTGAAAGAACGGGCAGAACATGCGCTGAAGACGCCGGTAAGCCGGGCAGTAATCACGGTTCCTGCCTATTTTAATGACAGCCAGCGACAAGCCACCCGCGATGCAGGAAAACTGGCGGGCTTAGATGTACTCAGAATTGTCAACGAGCCTACTTCCGCAAGCCTGGCTTATGGCATCGGTCTCAAACCGGATGAAACCAAAACCATCGCTGTTTATGACCTGGGCGGCGGAACGTTTGACGTTTCCATCCTGCAGATACAAAACGGCATTTTCGAAGTACTGGCTACCAACGGTAATACGTTTTTAGGCGGGGATGATTTTGACAAGGCTATTGTTGATTATTGGATCGAGCAGAATCAACTTAACAGGAACGAGGTCGCGGCCGATAAAGAACTTTCACAAGGCTTACGCCTTAAAGCTGAAGAAGCGAAGAAAGCGCTGACCACGCAGAATCTCTTTAATGATATGCTGGAAAGTATTCCCTGCGCGATAACCAAGATAAAATTTGAAGAACTTATCGCTGCGAAAGTCCAGGAAACGATCACCTGCTGCCAAAACGCGCTTAAGGACGCGAAACTCAGCACTTCCGATATTGATGAAGTGATTATGGTAGGTGGTTCGACCAGGACTCCCTTTGTTAAAAACTCTGTTGCAAGTTTCTTTAACAAGCCCGTTCACGACCAGATCAATCCCGACCAGGTTGTAGCACTGGGTGCGGCTATCCAGGCCGATATCCTGGCAGGAAACCGCTCCGATATTTTGCTGCTCGACGTTACTCCCCTTTCGCTGGGTATTGAAACGATGGGAGGTTTAATGGATATCATTATTCCGCGTAACGCAAAAGTTCCGACGAAAGCTGGCCGACAGTACACCACTTCCGTTGACGGGCAGGTGAATATGAAGATATCCGTTTACCAAGGCGAGCGCGACCTCATCAAAGAAAACCGCAAGCTGGCGGAATTTGATTTAAAGGGAATTCCCGCTATGCCGGCCGGCCTGCCGAAAGTAGATATCAATTTTCTGCTTAATGCTGACGGTATACTCACCGTACAGGCAATCGAGCTTCGTTCAGGCGTGAAACAAGAGGTCGAAGTAAAACCGACCTATGGATTATCTGATGACGAAGTTGAGCGTATGCTGATCGATTCCATTACTCATGCCAAAGATGACGTCAGCCAGCGTATGCTGATCGAAGCCCGCACAGAAGGCGAGCAAATGGTTTATACGGCCGAACGCTTTATCGAAAAGAACAGCCAGTTTTTATCGGATAAGGAAATCGTAGAAACACAAGATCTCATCACGGCGCTAAAGGATACGCTTTTAACAGGAAGTAAGGACGACATTCTCGCTAAAGTGGACGCGCTGAACAATTTCACCAGGCCGTTTGCGGAACGGGTAATGGATGAGGCGATTAATAAAGCGATGAAGGGGAAGAGTCTGTAGTTATTTAACCATTTTGGTTGTCCCATCAAAGACCAATCTTCTCGTAATTCCATGCCTCGTGCCGGCAGGGCATTTCCTTTTGATAGCCCTAAAAGGAAACAATCTGGCTGTGCCTTTTTATTGTTAGCCGGGCTCATAGCCGCCCGAAGGCCTAGTCCTTTCCCTTCAGCTGGAAAGGACCAAAGAGCCGCCGGCTTCACCGCTCTTCAGCTAAAAGTTTATGCTGATAACGGGAGCGCAGCGAAGAGCCGTGGGAATGGCAGCGATTATTGATCGTTGCTGCTACACTCGCTTCATCTGCTTGGCAATGCAAATGATAGGATCTGCAGCGCCATCACCACAAACTTTCTTAACGCTGAATCCGCTGTTGCCGGATGCCACGATCAACGGCAGTAATGTATGATCGTTTGTTTCCTACTACTGATCTAAGTAGTACAGATCATGAATTGCTGTCCCGGCAAACGGTCATAAATCACTGTCTTTGATAGTACGCTGTCGGCCTGCAAATTTTTGGCGTTAAGAAAACGCGGTGATTCGACTTTGTGATAAGACTCAAACTGACTCGGAATACAAGCAATCAGCGAGTGTTGCAAAAGCAATCATACGTCACTTCCGCTCGCACGGCTCTGATTGCGACAGGCCGAGTCTTCGGGTTTTTAGCACAAAAATTTGAAGCCTTGATTTTTTCGTTCTTTTTTATCAAGAAAAAAGAACTAGCCGTCCGCCGGTAATGAGGCTGGCTAGCTTTCATAAACAGCTGGCGGTGCCTATTTATTGTCAGCCGGGCTCATAGCCGCCCGAGGCCTACAAACTTTGTCTTGATACAAAGTTTAACAAAGATCAAGGCTGCCGAATATTTGTCGCAAATTCTCAATAAATCTTTTAGGCGCATGGTTCGACTCCGCTCACCATGACAGGCCACCACTATATTTCGGTAACATTAAAATGCTGAGCGGAGTCGAAGCAGGCCTTACTTCCAAATCTTCGAAGGCCGGTGCATGCTTCGGAAAAGCTTGTGACAATTTGAACGTTGGCTTCCTGCCGCCGATCTAAGTTACTACAGATCATGAATTGCTGTCCCCGGCGACGAATCATGCCCTTACTGCCATTGATAGTACGATGTCGGCCTGCAAATTTTTGGCGTTAAGAAAACTCGGTGATGATATCCAAAAGCCTTTTGATATCATTGAGTTTCTTCAAAAGATCGAAAATTTTACAGCAGCCTTAGCACTGGTAAATTTCTTACGAGCAGTATGCCGTCAAACGGCGAAAAAGCCAAACCACATAGCATTTTCTCGAATAACTCAAATCCATATCTTTACTGCAAAGTAAATTAAGTGATGTTATCAGAGGTGACTGAAAGTACCGAACAATTTTTATCAGGCGGAGGCGAAATGGGCAAACTGATCCGCACCATGGACTGGTCAAAAACAGCCTTGGGCCCGGTGGAAAGCTGGCCGCAAAGTCTGCGTACTTCGGTGAGTCTTTGTCTCTCATCAACCTTTCCTATACTGATCGCCTGGGGACCAGAAACCATTCAAATTTATAATGATAGTTATCGGCCGATCTGTGGCGAGATGCATCCCCGTTCCATGGGTATGAATTTCCGAATCTGCTGGGAATCTGCCCTGGAAGTGGTTGGCGATAAGTTTACCCGCGGACAGCAGGGTGAAGGCACCTACATTACCGACCAGCGAATGTTCCTGGAACGTTATGGCTACCTGGAAGAAGCGTGGATGACTTTTTCATTTGCACCTATCCGCGATGAATCCGGTGGTGTGGGCGGTATCTTTCACCCGATTACGGAAACTACCGAGAAGATGCTGGCAGGCCGCCGCACCCAGGTATTAAAAGATCTCGGTGCAGTAATCAGTAAAGCCAAATCCGTTACCGAAATAGCAGACCTGACAAACGCGCAGTACGATAGCTATCAGTTAGATGTGCCTTTTATGCTGTTCTATGAGTTATCAGGTGCCGAAGCTAAACTGGTAAGTTCAGCAGGCGTTGCAAGCGCTCCTGCTCTAGCGTCACCGGTCATGGCACTTGCTGAAAGCAAATGGCCTTTGCAACAAGTCGTAGATTCGGGAGAATTACTAAAAGTGGAAGAACTACAGGCATTGTTTGGTGATTTCCGCAGCGGCCCTTATGAGACAGCACCACATACAGCGATGATCCTGCCGGTAAGGATATCTGGACAACAGGATCTTTTTGGTTTTATCATCGCAGGCGTCAGTGCATGCCGGGCTTTAGATGAGGCATACCTGAACTTTTATGACCAACTTGGAGGCACTTTTAATACGGCGATCTCCAATGTATATGCCTACGAACAAGAACAAAAACGCGCAGAGGCTTTGGCCGAAATCGACCGCTCTAAAACGGCATTTTTCAGCAATGTGAGCCATGAGTTCAGGACACCGTTAACGTTAATGCTTGGCCCGCTGGAGGATTTGCTGCAAGCCGAATCTGACGGACATAAGAAAGCCCAGATCGAGGCGACGCACCGTAACGCGATGCGTTTACTGAAATTGGTAAATAACCTGTTGGATTACAGCCGTGTTGAAGCTGGCCGGATCCAGGCTGCCTACCAAATCATCGACCTTGCAGAGCTTACCACCGATTTGGCCAGTAGTTTCCGCTCCATTATTGAAAAAGCGGGCATGGAGTTACGGGTCAGCTGCGATCAGCTGAACGGCGATTTCTTTGCTGACCGCCAGATGTGGGAAAAGATCGTTTTGAACTTGCTTTCCAACGCATTTAAATATACCCTGGAAGGAACCATTTCAGTGAATCTGAAGCAGGAAGGTGATTTTGCGTTACTGCGTGTAATAGATACAGGTGTCGGTATTCCCGAAAAGGAACTACCTCATATGTTCGAGCGGTTTCACCGGGTAGAAAACTCGGCCGGCCGTACTCATGAGGGTACGGGCATAGGGTTATCGCTGGTACATGAACTGGTGCACCTCCATGGCGGCGAGATCAGCGTTGCAAGTATAGAAGGTCAGGGAAGTACATTTACGGTAAAGATACCATCGGGAAAGGCGCACTTGCCGGATAACCAAGTGGTGGCATCAGCCCGCGAAACGGAAATGAGTGCAATAACTGCACCGTTTATCCGTGAAGCGTATAGTTTGTTGCAAGACGAAGCAAAAGGTAACAATGACGAAGTAACTCAAACCTCCAGTGATATTGTAAGCACCCACGATCATACCGTTAATTTAGAAACCAATATCCTTATTGTTGACGATAATAGTGATATGCGAGCCTATCTTAAACGATTGCTGGAGCCCTATTTTACCATAAATACCGCGTCGAACGGTAGCGATGCTTTAGAACGGATCAGGCAAAACCGGCCCTCATTAGTATTGAGCGATGTGATGATGCCCGTGATGGACGGAAAAGAACTACTACAAAATATCCGAAAAGATGAGGACCTATACAACCTGCCCGTCATCTTTTTATCGGCAAGGGCTGGCGAGGAAGCAAGAATTGACGGTTTGGAAGCAGGTGCCGACGATTACCTGGTAAAGCCATTTTCGGCGGCGGAACTGCTGACCAAGGTGCGTGCCCAGATTAACATCAGTAAAGCCCGGGGTTACGCTGAAGAACAACTCCGAAACTTGCTTACCGAAGCACCGGTAGCTATGTCTATCTACCGCGGACCTCAGCATGTGATCGAACTTGCCAACTCCAGGATGCTAAACTATTGGGGACGATCAAAGGAAAATACATTAAAACGGCCACTTTTTGAAGTCATTCCGGAATTGGCGGGGCAAGGTTTTAAAGAGATATTAGATCATGTTTATCAAACTGGAGAACGTTTCGTGTCGGGGGAAATACCTTTTACGCTTCATCGTTTTGGCAAGGAAACTATTTACACCAATTTAACCATTGAAGCGCTTAAAGACGAGAATCAGTTGATCAATGGCCTGATCACCGTTGCTGCCGATGTAACTGAACAGGTAACAGCACGCCTGGAACTGCAAAAGGTGAGTGATACTTTACGTTTAGCAATGGATTCCTCCGACATGGGTATATACCGGATCACGGTGGCGACAGACCTGTTAGAAGTGTCGCCACGGGGTCGAATAATTCACGCCATCCCGCCTAATGAAGTACTTACTTACGAGAATACATTAGCAGTGGTGGTACCCGAACACAGGGAACGATTCAGCCAGGCGATAACAAAAGCCATCAATGAAAATATCAACTATAGCGAGGATTATCAAATTCAGCCGTTTGATGGCAGTAAGAGAAGATGGCTTAACTCTACCGGAAAGGCCGAGCTTGACGATAAGGGTGACGTCATTTCTGTAGTTGGAACACTATTCGACATCACAGAATCCAAGGAGGATGAGATCCGTAAAAATGATTTTATTGCCATGGTCAGCCATGAGTTAAAAACGCCTTTGACCTCACTTAGCGGATTCACCCAGCTTGGATCAAGGCACGCTATAAAAAATAAGGATGAATATTATATCTCCCTATTTGACCGGGCGTCCAACCAGGTCCGTAAAATGAGCGGTTTGATCAATGGATTTTTAAATATTTCCCGCCTGGAATCCGGTAAGATACACCTGGATCTGAGTGAGTTCAGACTGGATGAACTCATCCGGGAAATTGTTGATGAAGTTGGTCTTACGGCTGGTGGGCAGGAATTCGAGATAAACTGTGAAGAGATCACTGTATCTGCTGACCATGATAAGATTGGAACGGTCTTGACAAACCTCTTAAGCAATGCGGTAAAATACGCCAAAAACAAAAAGGTTACCATAAGCGCTACCAAATCCCAGGATAGTATTTCCGTAAGTGTAAAAGATGAAGGCAAGGGTATAAACGAGTCAGAATTATCTAAGTTATTTGATCGCTATTACCGCGTAGGAGGTGATTCTGCAAACAATATATCCGGTTTCGGTATTGGGTTGTATTTAAGTTCAGAAATCATCTCGCGACATCGTGGTAAAATGTGGGCAGAAAGTGAAGTTGGAAACGGCGCAATATTTCATTTTACACTTCCGACCGCTGTGACTATTTGATTGTCGACCCGGCAACCGGTCATATCCTCCAGCCATTGATAGAGCGAAGTCGGCCTGCAAATTTTTGGCGTTAAGAAAACACTATGATCAGGCTTTGTGGCGCTTACAGTCGGCGTGAAATCCGGCGAGCGGGGGACTGAAAAGATGCTCCATCCGGCTTCCGCCAACCTGCGCACGCTCAGCACTTGGGCCATGCGTGTGACAGTGCGGCTGAAGCTTATTTCTTTTCTTGATTTTTGCCTCCTTTTTATCAAGAACCGACTAAAAGGAGCTCATGAAAGCCATTGAAACAATTACCAACTTGAATAAAAAGGAGGGTGCCCCCGCGGCGGAGAGCGGTTGAATTATTTTATGCCTCGTGCCGGCATGGCATTTCTTTCCCAGTCGATGGAAAGAAACAAAACCTTGCTGCAAGCAAGCTCATGAAGGCCTTTAAAAACAATTAAAAGCTACTGAATAGATCTTGTCAATCCGCTAGGTGCCTTCTCTGCACAGGCCAATACGCAATTAAAAAAAGGGGCGCTTATTTTTGCTCGTCCCTGCTTAGCCGAAAGTAAATACAAATACATCGCAAAACCGCTACGCTATTGGCTTGGCACTTTAAAATTTAAATAGCTGCAACCGTTTTTAATTCTTGCAGGCACTTGCGTCTTGCCAGCGTGCTTCGGAGCAGACCGTGGAAGCTTGAACGTTAGCTTCCTGCCGCTGATCTAAGTTACTGCAGAACATGAGTTGCTGTCCTTGGCAACCGATCATATTCTTACTGCCATTGATAGTACGATGTCGGCCTGCAAATTTTTGGCGTTAAAAAAACGCGGTGGTCCGGCTTTGTGATAAGACTCAAACCGTCTCGGAATACAAGCGATCAGCGAGTGTTGCAAAAGCAATCATACGTCACTTCCGCTCCCACCGCTCTGATTGCGACAGGCCTAGCCAGCCGCCGGTAATGAGGCGGACTAACTTTCATAAACATCAGGCTGTGCCTTTTTATTGTCAGCTGGGCTCATAGCCGCCCGAAGCCTATAAACTTTGTCTTGATACAAAGTTTAACAATGCCGAAGCACCCGTAGGGTGAAGAGACCACGAAGACAATTGAAAACGATAAATACGGCTGAGTAAATCAAGGCTGCCGAATATTTGTCGAAAATCCTCAGTAAATCTTTGATGCGCATGGTTCGACTCCGCTCACCA
>NZ_WVHT01000040.1 GCF_009834875.1 Hufsiella arboris
CTGCGAGGGACCTTGTTCGGCTAAAGTACCTTCCCGCCCATAGATAGCACAATGTCGACCGAATGAAGACACTCTGAAGGCACAATAACCATCGCTATAAGGTCGCTGAAAGTACGCTATGAGGTCGCTGAAAGTACGCTGTAAATAAGAAATCTTGGATTTTGAAACAGCAGGAAATTGCTATTTTTAGTCGGATGATCTAAAATACGCATTATTCTATAAATGGCAAGAAAAAAAGCAGCACGAACGGCAACAGGTGATATTATTGTCGACAGTCGTTCTTACGGGACCCATACCCGTAAACCAAGGGGAACTTATAAGGCTGTTGAGATCAATGATGCCTTTAAGGCAAGCGCTGCAAACCTAGTTAAAGCCAACAACGCGGCGGCCTTGTTGAAAAGGGAAATCGACCAGTTTCGCCACGACTTTGGCGGCGGTTTATTGTGGCAGCGTATGCTATCCGTGTTCAGAGGATATTCTAAAAACAACCAAGCTCCGAACCTGCAGGGCTTCCGGCGCTTTGAGATACACAAGGATTACCCGCTTAGCCGGCTGATCACGGCAAATCATAAAAATACTTTTATCGAAAACGGATTTATTAAGGTAACGCTGGAACTAAGTACGCCCAGATTCAAGCGTAAATTCGTGGATGGCTACAGGATCGGGCTGATCGCTTTCTTTGCCGATTTTGAAGAAAAGAAAACAGCCAGTACTGCTGAATGGACGCCTGTCATTCCTTTGAACAGCCCGATTGCCGGCGTGGAATTCACACTACCGGTTCCTGAAGGATTTAAGGAATACCTGTTATGCCTGAAACTCAAGGCTGCCGATGGTCAAACTATTTGTGATAATGTGTCGATAACGGGAATGTG
>NZ_WVHT01000041.1 GCF_009834875.1 Hufsiella arboris
GGTTTGAGTATTATCCGTGGCCGAATCACCGCGTTTTCTTCACGCCAAAAATTTGCAGGCCAACATCGTACTATCAACGGCAGTAAGATATGATCGGTTGCCGGGACTGTGCGTTCATAATCTGCAGCACCCTTAATCAGCGGCAGGAAGCCAACGTTCAAAAATTGTCACAGGCTACTCCGAAGCACGCTGGCAAGACGCAAGTGCCTGCAAGAATTAAAAACAGTAGCAGCTATTTAAATTTTGCAGTGCCAAGCCTATAGCGCAGCGGTTTTGCGTCTTAGTTGCAATAACTTTCAATCAGCACACCAGAAGCAAAAATAAGCGCAGTTGTTTTTAATTGAGCGTTAGCTTGCGCGAAAGGGCACCTGGCGGATTGACAAGCCCTTTATTCAGTAGTTTCAATTGTTTTTTATGGACTTCATGAGCTCGCTCCGCTCGGTTTGTTTCCTTTTGGGGCTATCAAAAGGAAATGCCTGCCGGCATAAGGCATAAAATAATTCAACCGCTCTCCGCCGCGGGGGCACCCTCCTTTTTATTCAAGTTGTTAATTGTTTCAATGGCTTTCATGAGCTCCTTTCAGACGGTTCTTGATAAAAAGGAGGCAAAAATCAAGAAAAGAAATAAGCTTCAGCCGCACTGTCACACGCATGGCCCGAGTGCTGAGCGTCCGCAGGTTGGCGGAAGCCGGTCGAAGCATCTTTTCAGCCCACCGCTCGCCGGATTTCACGACGACCTGCAAAACGCCAAATACCTGTTATGACGTTTCTCCACGCCAAAAATTCGCAGGCCGACATCGTACTATCAATGGCAGTAAGAATATGATCGTTTGCCGGCGACAGC
>NZ_WVHT01000042.1 GCF_009834875.1 Hufsiella arboris
GGTTTTCGGCTTGGCGATGTGGCGGATTTTTACCACAAAAGCTCAATAGAATTCCTAATGTTGAACTCTGCTTAAATGCTTTATAGAAGTACTTCAGCCGCCATATTGCCAAACCGATGTTACCAGTAGTGCTTTTTTGTATCGTCATACAAATTTCGCTTCTCCTGTTAATTTATTTTGTCTAAGTCAAAATCGCTACTGAACCAGTCAGTCAACACTTTTTCAATCTCGTTTTTATTAAATGTCTTTGGGTTTCGTCTTGACTTCAAGTAATTTTCTCTCGTCATTTTTTCTGCAACTTGTCCAACCGTTTGCAAATCAAATTCGTTTCCGATTTTGTTTGCGAACCAACATCCTGCGATTGAAAACAAAAGTCCTGAAAGTCCGATTTGCCAATTAAAGAAAAGTCCAACGAGGGAAGCAAGAAGTATAATTACAAGTGTCCCTGTAACCCAATGTGGTGGTCGTAAGATATTAAGTTTAAAACCTAATTGCTTTTCCAATTTTTTTGTGCTTGCACGTCTGCTTTGTCTTGGCAATAGGTCTGCAAGAGAAGAATTTGTGGAGATTGTTTTATTGTCTATTTGAAGTGTCGATGAAATTGTATCACGCAACTTATAAAATGCTTGTTGCGTTGTGCAGTCGTCTGAATTATCAAGTTGGATTTTATTTGCAATGTGGTCACAGAGTTCACCAAAAGTCGAAATATGCATTAGTTCGGTGTTTCCAAACTTAATGTCAAATGACTTTTCAACTTTAACGAGTAAATCGCTAATGTCGTCTGGGTCGATATTTTTAAGTTCGTAGTCTGTTGTCATAGCATTACTGG
>NZ_WVHT01000043.1 GCF_009834875.1 Hufsiella arboris
GTTATGCGTCACCATTAAACCAGGCAAACTCAAACTAGACCATACACAATAAACTAACTAATGGAAATTGATTTTCAAAGACTAATGACAAACAAATCGGACGAGGGTCTTCAAGAATATCTTGATAATCGAACGAAGTTTATACCTGAAGCTGTTGAAGCTGCAATTAATGAAATGCAAAAGCGTGGACGAATATTCTCGGACGAAGAACTTGCTATTTATAGAAAAGAGTTTCAAGCAAAAAAAGAAGCGACAGAAAAAGAGGAAAAAAAACTTGTTGGAAATCAATGGAAGAAAAATGTTGTGACAGACATAAGTGCTCCAGCATATTACTCTGAAAGCGCAATCTACATGTTCTCTGTATTTTTCAGCGTACTGTTTGGTGCTGTTCTTTTAGCAATAAACTTTCGAAGCACCGAAACTAAAAAAGGTGTTTGGGAGGTTATTGCCTTTGGTATTTTTTACACAGGATTACAAGTATGGATTTTGTCAATGATACCAAGAAACACTGGATTAACTTTGGTTTTTAGTATGGGCGGAGCATTATTGCTGAACTTTTTCTTTTGGAAAAAATATATTGGTAAGGACACTAAATACAGAACCAAACCAATTTGGAAACCGCTGATAATTGGAGTTGTAATTTTTACTCCGTTGCTTCTTGCTGCTATTTACGGAGGTGCTGAATGACAACCTGGCGAACGCATAACAGCACATTTGCAATAGGCGGGGGTTATGCTCGGCATAAAGTTTTGTGGTTACAAGACCTCAATTCTCCGAATGAACATTTTTACTGAAATGCCCGCCCATCGCAAATCTGCAAACCGTT
>NZ_WVHT01000044.1 GCF_009834875.1 Hufsiella arboris
TAACGGTTCGCAAATTTGCGATGGGCGGGCTTTTTAGCAGAAATATTAAATCGGAGAACTGAACTTTCGGCAACCACAAAACTGTCTGCGGAGCACGAAACCCCGCCTATTGCAAATGTGCTGTTATAAGCCGTTTTGTTCATCTGTCCGTCTTAGAGATATTTCCTGTTTTGTCAATGATAAGTCTCCATCCATCTCCAACGTCTGTAATTGGAATGGTCAAACTGTAACCAAAATCAAATACGTTTTTCTCTTTGTCGTAACTGAAATTTGGAAACATTAATACCGCATAATTTTTTAACTCAGGGTATAAGTTGTCAGCAAAGTCAGCCTTGGTGATAGTTTTATTAAAGATGGTGTCTTTGTCAATTACAATTATTATGTCTTGAGAATAATTATGTGTTGTGAAAGTTTTTGTGGTGTCTTCCCAAACATATTGTTTTGGAACAAAGATAGCGTTGTCAAATAGGCAATAATATTTTGTCTGAACGTGAATTTGCTTACCCTCCTTATCTGTAAAAGAAGTGTCAAGCTTTTCAATTTTACTGTAATTGGAAATATACTCTTTTCGCAATTCTCTAGTGTCGGGTTCTTCGTTCTCTTCTTCTGCGTCTTGCTTGATTGTCGAACTGTCGGCAAGAGTATTTGATGATACGTTTTGGTCAACTGTTTGTCCGCAAGATGTTGAAAAAATGATAATTATTAATGTCAGGTTTATTAGTTTCATTGTCGTTTTAAAATGGCTTATAAC
>NZ_WVHT01000045.1 GCF_009834875.1 Hufsiella arboris
TCCTAGATCGCTCTATTGTCTTATCATGACCGCTAACGGTTCGGGGGTTTGCGATGCGCGGGATTTTTACCACTGATGTTGATGCTGAGCACAAAATTTTCAGCTACCACTAGACTGTCTGCGCAGCACGAAATCCCGCCTATTGCAAATTTGCTGTTATGCGCCGTTTTTTTATGGTAATTCACTCCAATTTATTTCCGGGTTATCTAATAACGATTGCAGATACTTCCTGCTCGGGCTTATTAAAGTTCCATAGTCTGTCGCTGATGGAATGTCTACTTCAAATAAGTAATCACATTCTTTCTCCAGAATTTCATATCGTTTATTTCCAATCACCTTATTCAGGTCTAGATAATAAGGAGGAATGTTATTCATTTGAATAAGTTCAATGCCGCCTTTCCAGCCTGTCATTATATTCTCAAACTCGTCAGTGGTTAAAATAAAGTCAAAAGTTAACGACCTTGCTAATGTTTTTATATTCATTGAATTGTCTTTGATGGGCAACTTAAATTCTTCCCAGTCGAACCCTTTTCCTGCTATATGGTTGTGTACCCAAATGTAATTGTAGTCTGATCTTATTAAAAAAGGTAAAATATTGGTCGTAGCAAAGTCTAATATAATACGATACCGTCCTGGAGCAGTTTCTCTAATGCAATTAATGTTGTCATGAAAGTCTACTGTATTCATTCTAAATAGCACAT
>NZ_WVHT01000046.1 GCF_009834875.1 Hufsiella arboris
CGATGCTGGAAGTTCCCAGCGTGGCTACTCCCGTGATACTGCCAATGGAAGCGGTATACGTTTCATCCCCCTCCACCAGGTTGTCATCTATAACCGTTACCGTAAATGTCTTAGTGCTGCCTACCGATGAACCTGCTGCAAACGTCAGGGTGCCTGTGCCGGCTGTCGTATAATCCGCCGGGCTCACTGCCGATCCCGCTGTTACCGCGCTGATCACGCTCACCGCATTCTGGATGCTGCTGCCCGTTGCTCCCGTTAAGGTTGCCGTATAGGTGACCGTTCCTGCATTCTCATTAACCGTCGCAGCCCCGCTCAGTACCACCGTTACCGCGTCGTTATCCGTGATGTTCACCGTAGCTGCCGGTCCGGAAACTGTGATGGCTGTGTTGCTGGTGCTGCCCAATGTCAGGGTAACTGTTTCCGTGCCTTCGGCAATCAGATCATCCTGCACATCTACCGGAACGGTGAATACTTTTGTTCCTGCCGGTATCACTACCGAAGTGCCCAGTGAGGTATAATCCGTTCCCGATGTAGCCGTTCCCGTTACCGTGAAGTTGACTGTGGTAGCTGTTGATGAAGCATTACTCAACGTGAAGGTAAACTCGCCCTTGACTGGCGTGGCTCCTTCTGCTCCGTCTTT
>NZ_WVHT01000047.1 GCF_009834875.1 Hufsiella arboris
AATTCATGATCTGTAGTAACTTAGGTCAGTGGCAGGAAGCTAACGATCAAATTGTCATAGGCTTTTCCGAAGCATGCAACGGCCTTCGAAGATTTGGAAGTAAAGGCCAATAAATCTTTTGCAGAAACAATCATTATGCTCAGGTTTCAGCGTTTTCCGCGAAGTGTTGCAGATCCATTCCGGTTGCATTGGCGAACACACGACTCGGAACATGCGCATCAAAGATTTACTGAGGATTTACGACAAATATTCGGCAGCCTTGATCTTTGTTAAACTTTGTATCAAGACAAAGTTTATAGGCCTTCGGGCGGCTATGAGCCCGGCTGACAATAAAAATAGCACAGCCAGCTGTTTATGAAAGCTAGCCCGCCTCATTGCCGGCGGCTGGCTAGCCTCTTTTGTCTTGATACAAAAGCGGCGCAAAAAATCAAGGCTTCAAATTTTTGTACTAAAAACCCAATGATCCGGCCTGTCGCAATCAGAGCCGTGGGAGTGGAAGTGACGTATGATTGCTTTGCAACACTCGCTGATCGCTTGTATTACGAGAC
>NZ_WVHT01000048.1 GCF_009834875.1 Hufsiella arboris
TCTTTGGTTCTTTCCAGCTGAAGGGAAAGAACTAGGCCTACCCGGCCATGAGGGTGAAGCGTATTGATTAATGTAAAAGAGTGTTCTGATGAGTTGTTTTTTGCAAACATGAATGTCAGCCGGGCTCATTGCCGCCCGATGGCTAGTCCTTTCCCAGTCGATGGAAAGGACCAAAGATCTTAAGCTTTCCGAAGGCGCCTCTGCCGCACAAATCAACCGCACAATTTCCTTGCAACACGAGCTGCATTTTTCAAATGCTGAGGCCCTTCCTTACACACGGGCCACCTTGCAAGGAAATTTACCCAGCGCTGTCGGAAAGCTCGCGTACTATCAATGGTTGTAATTTATGATCGGCAGCCGGGGCAGTGCCAGAAATATCTGCAGTTTCATTAATCAACGGCAGGAAGCAAACGCTCATAGCTAACTGCCGTTGATCGGGGGCA
>NZ_WVHT01000049.1 GCF_009834875.1 Hufsiella arboris
CGGTCATCAATAAACGCGATGGAAGTGGAAAGCTTTTTTGTGGCAGAGACGTTCTTAACGCAGCTACGTTTGTCAAAAAACTTGCAACGTACAGCGGGACTATCGGGGCCGATAAACACAAGACATTGCTTTTCTTAAAAATATCTTATTAAACAGTGGCCGCTTTTACCAATTGCAAGTGTTCCACATCTCGTCCTTATTGCTAAACAGTTGTCGCCGTTTGTTTGAAGCGCAGTTGCAGTTCAAAAATTAACGTTTGTTCCCGCTATCCGCTTTTACTCCTCACGCCGCGTTAATCCCATTGCTTCGTTCCGGGGTAACCGCTTCTATCGGGGCTAAAATGCAAAAACTGTTCACCAATTTTTGGCAGTTGCCGGGCAGGCTGAACATCGAAGGTTTGCT
>NZ_WVHT01000005.1 GCF_009834875.1 Hufsiella arboris
ACCAAAGTAATACGTGCCAAACATTTTTGAACTGAAGCCGCTTCCTCGAAATAAGGAATTTTCACTTCCGGAGGAATTAAAGGAGGTGCCGCCGCCAATGCCGAATACCCAATTATCGGCTGTGATCGAACTGGACGGCTTTTGTGCATAGGTATGCATTGAGAGTAAAAGCAGGATCACCAGATACTGCTTTCTGTGAGAGATCGTCATTTTAATAAGGTTTATATCAACAAGTTACGATTGTTTTTTAGATTGTTGTTATAACTCCTTAGAAAAAAGAAATCAGGTTTTAAGTGAATACCAATTGATCAATTTGCAATCGGGGAGACGCCTTAGCCTTAAAATATGCTCTAATAGTTTAGTTTATATAAGTTATCAATTTCCATATCGCTTAATTTCCTGTTGTATATCCGGATATCATCCAGCTTACCTTTGATAAAATATGCCGGGGTTTGGCCTGACGGATCGTTGTACGTATTCTTGCCTATCTGCAAATTCGCTGTAGTTGCCGGATTCGGGCTTGGTATATTGAAAGTTGCCGAGTCGTATGTACCATTAACATAAAAACTGATCTTTTTGGCAGCCAGGTCATAGCTAACTGTTACCATCTGCCATTTATTTTTTTCAACTGTTTTCGTTCCAAACGCGAAGGGATCGCCGCCACCTGAAACGTTATAAAATGCTTTCCCGGTAGGTGTATTGGTTGATCCATAACCGGTAATCGATGTATTCCATCCATTTTGATACGGCCCGTTGTTTTTCGACAACACAACGCTGCCGGAGCTGCTGATGTAATCATCCAGGTTAACCCAGTAGTTAATGGTGAAATCACTATTGTTCAACCGGAGTTCTTTTTTGTCGGCTATCGAGATATAAGCGGTGCTGCCATCAAAGTAATAGGCGCTGTTTGACTTTCCAAAGCGATTGGTGGTAAGTGATGCCTTTATTGCAGTGCCATTGTTTAAATGCCCGGACGAATCGGCAGCAGTTCCATTAAAGGGGTAGTAAGCTATCAATCCATCATTTAGCTTGAACGACCTGGCGACTGTCCTGACCGCTTCGCCGCCGTAATCAGCAATATAAACGACACCTCCCGTCGACGCGATGCCATATGCTTCGTAGAATCTGGCCTGATCAGCCGGTCCGTCGACATACGAACAGCAGGCATTCTGACCGGTTATGGTGGTCAAAACATTCGTGTTACTCAGGTGACTCACTGAATACAATGGACCGCCGCTTGTATTATTTAACAGCATGAAATAGTTTTCGTAAGGTGATACGTCCATTTGAGCGTCTCTCTTAGCAATGGCGAAATCCAGGATTATGGTGCCAGTTCGGTTAAAGATCGTGCTAACAGTACCATCAAGATTTATTCTCCTGAGGTATTTGCCGCCATCATCTGTCGCTACTAAAAAACCGTCCGCCGCCAGCCTCAGGCGGTTAGGAAAATTAAACAAAGCATTGTCCCCCTTTCCGTCTGCATAACCTTTTACACCTGTTTTTCCTGCCAGCACCGTGGTGGCTCCGCTTATGCTGCGTTTAATGATCCGGTGATTTCCCCAATCAGAGATGTAGATTGTGCCATCCGGCGCAAGTGCTAAATCAGTTGGTCTGTCTAAAGAAATAGCAATCGGAAGAACTGTTTTTTGCTTGTTTGCGTTGATTACAAATAATTGGCCGGAACGCATGATTCCGTAGATATCGCCGTTATCGGCGACTTTTAATCCGCCTACTTCATCTCCCTGGTTGAAGGAAGCCATTATTACCGGTTCTTTGCCTGGAAAAATTTTAAGAATACGCTGTCCCACCTTGTCGGAGTTCGACAACACTATTAACATATTATTCGGGCCTGTCCAGATTTTATAAGGATGGAATACCTTTTCAAAGCCCCGGACAAGTGTGTTAACGTAAAAACCGGGAACTTCCGATTTAGCTAAATTGGTAGAAGCAAGCTGGTTGTCTAACTTTTCATTAGGTGTGATTAGTTCTTTTTTGCAGCCTGCAAGGCATAAGCCTAAAAGTATAGCCGTCGCAGTGATTTGTAATAGGTTTTTCATGGTTTAATTGAAATATACCCAAAGTTAATTTCCTTGTAGCTTCTACAAACAGTTTATAAATGTTGTGCTTAAATCGTGCATTACCGAGTTGAATGTCTCATGTTCTCGAATGCAAATTTTCCAGGTATTGTCCAGCGGTTTTAAGATAATCGATTTTCTTATCGGCTGTCATTTTATCGAAGTTTCGAATGAGCATACTCATGCGCTGATTTGTTTCGAATACTTTGCGATGCTTATCGAGGAAGCGCCAGAAGAGGCTGTCCCAGATGTGCTGCCAGCTGCCATTTTTGTAATCGCTCATTTTCCTGATGTAGTTGCTGCTGCTTACATAGGGTTTAGTACTCATCAAGCCGCCATCGGCATATTGCGACATTCCATAAACATTTGGAACCATCACCCAATCATAAGCATCGATATACCAGGTCATAAACCATTCATAAACATCATCGGGATTAATTTCACATAAGAGCATAAAGTTCCCGAGTATCATTAATCGTTCTATGTGATGGTTGTAGGCATGTTCTTTCACTTTGCTGATCACATGGTCTACGGGCATTATTCCGGTTGTACCTTCCCAAAAAGCGTCAGGCATTTTATTTCGAAACCTCCAGAAGTTAGTTGTCCGTTGCCGTGTACCAGACCTTTCGTACACAAGCATTACGTACTCGCGCCAGCCTATAATTTGTCTTATAAAACCTTCGTAAGAATTTAGCGGGATTTTATTTTTCAAATAAGCTTCGCCCGATTTTTCAAGCACTTGGACCGGCGTAAGCAAACCAGAATTTAGAAGCGGCGACAGGACTCCGTGGTATAAAATTCTTGAACGTACCGTTATCGAATCCTGGTACTTGCCGAAGTTTTCAAAGCGCTCGTTTATAAAATCAACTAACCATTTTTCTGCGCTTTGATGGGTAACCGGGTAAAAAGATTTTATATCCGGAAGTTCACCATAATTATTCGGAAAATGTTTCCTGGTGTAATCAACAGCTTCTTCGAGATACTTGTCTGGAATTGGCCAATCAATTGGCGGTGTTATAGATCCTTTTGGCAAAGCCGCGCGATTTTCCTCATCATAAGTCCATTTTCCGCCTGCCGGCTTATCGTTGGTTCCGGTTAAAATATGAAGCGTTTTCCGTTGATTAATGTAAAAGGACGTTTGATTATAATGATTCGCGGTCTGTTTCAGTTCATCGCTTTCAGGGTTGTTTAAAAACATTGGGTTGGGATGATATTCCCAGTCGATCTTAGCTTTTGTGCAGGCTTGTTCAAATTTTTTTTGCAGCCAGTTATCATTTGGATAGACGGCGTGAATCTTTTTAACTTTTCCTGTTAGCGAAGCAATTAATATACGGACATCAGATTCAGCTTCGGTACTTTCAACATATTTTACCGGGAGGCCCCTGTCCATTAACAACCGTTCATAATGTTTCATGGAGGCCCGGTGAAACGCAATTTTTTGTTTATGGAATTTATACAGCCTGAAATATAAAAATTCCTCGATGAGGATAATTGTTCTATCGTGTTGTACGGCTGGATGATCTTTGAAGAGCTGATTTGGGAATATGACTGTCAGTTCAGACATGCAAGTACGCCAGCTAGCTAGTGCTTTTTAAAATACTGGATTTCCTGTTCGTGTTTTTTGGCGGCAGCCAGTGTGTCGAATGTTCCCAGGTTGCGGCGCTTGTTCGTTTTTTCATCCTTGTTCTTTGAATACAATCTGTATTCGCCGGATTTTAATTTTCGTATCATTGGTTAGATTGACTAGTCATCATCGCATAGTGTAGATTGAATCAACCACATATTTTGTGAAGCCCCGCCATGGCAGCGTTCCGTGGTATTCTTTGTAGTGGAGGTCGAAATCCTTTCCTGAATTTTTCATCAATTCATCGGCAACACGTTCATTTGTTACCGAAAATTCAAATTCATATGATTGTACAGACCCCGTGCCGCCGCCGCGTAAACCACTCTGAATGAGTTTACCTTCATAGGTTTTAAAAATGTTACCCTTTTTTACCAGGTAATTCAGCTGCCCGGATTTTACGCCTTCGCCAAAAACATAGTAATAACGAAAGAAAACGACTATTGCCAGAATCAAAATAACTATCAAAGCGAGTATGCCGCCTATTTTCTTGAACACAGACGATTTTTTTGCGGGCGCAGAGGTTGAGGTTTGCATAGCACAGAGATTTGATAGATAAATAGCAAATCGTTAAAAATGTTTTCAGAGGCTGACATTCAAATAATTACAAAATCGATTTTGCAGCTTTAATAAGGATAAGACAGAATTGTTAAATTGGCTGATATTATGATACATGAAAACCTGCTATTAATCATCGCCTTGCTTTTCGCGGTTTCGCTTTTATCTGTAATTGGAGAAAAACTAAGAATCTCGTACCCTATATTTTTGGTTATCGCGGGTTTAGGAATCAGTTTTATCCCGAATGTCCCGCAGGTAAAGCTTGATCCCGATATGGTATTTTTAGTTTTCCTTCCGGTGCTGTTATGTTCGGCAGCATGGAACACTTCGTGGACAGATTTTGTGCGTTTCAGACGGCCAATAAATATGCTTGCTTTTGGGTTAGTGATTACAACGGCAACCGCCGTAGCTTTTGTTTCCAGTAGTATGATTCCCGGATTTACACTTGCTCTCGGCTTTGTTTTGGGGGGCATTGTGTCGCCGCCCGACGCAGTTGCCGCTACATCGGTAATGGAGCATATTAAACTGCCTAAACACATTGTCGTCATCCTGGAAGGCGAGAGCCTGGTAAACGATGCATCAAGTTTAATCATACTTCGGGTCGCAATGGCGGCCGTTATAACGGGCAATTTTGTTTTCTGGAAGGCTGGTGCAGATTTTATAGTAGTAACTCTTGGGGGCGTGGTAATTGGATTAGCAATCGCACTTATTATCTATGGCTTATTCCGGTTCTTACCTACGACGTCAAGCATTGATACCGCAATTACGCTGGTTGCACCTTATCTGATGTACTTAATTGCCGAAGAATTACATGTTTCGGGTGTATTATCGGTTGTTTCCGGCGGCCTTTTTTTAAGCGCAAAATCACACGAGGTTTTTTCCTATAATTCCAGGCTCCAGGCGAGAAGTGTTTGGGCCACAATAGTGTATTTATTTAACGGCCTCGTGTTTATTTTAATAGGCTTACAGCTGCATCAAATTGTTGAGGGATTGGGTCAGTATAATCTGAAAGAGGCCATTTTTTATGGACTTATAATCAGCTTAACGGCTATTATTGTACGGATTGCCTGGGTTTTTACCTCCGCCTATGTTTTAAGGCTGCTGGGCAGATATTTTACTTTCACAGGGCTAAAGCCTTCTTGGCGACAGCTGTTTATAGTATCATGGAGTGGAATGCGCGGCGTAGTTTCTCTTGCGGCAGCATTAGCAATACCTTTTGCGCTAGGCAGCGGTGAGCGTTTCCCTCACCGTAACCTGATACTGTTTATAACCTTTACCGTAATTCTTATTACACTGGTAGTGCAGGGAATCAGTCTTCCTTTTATTGTCAGGTTTTTAAAAATTGAACCGGAAGAAAATAAGGATGAAGAGCTGAAGCTGCAGATGGCCATCGCTGCTGCAGTTGTTTCATTTGTCGATGAAAATTACGCTGACCATTTATCGGCGAATGATTCAATACGGCACACAAGAAATCACTATCAAAATATTGTTGACATTGAGCAGAAACGCCTCGAGAAAGACGAGAATGATACTGTTTCTACACGTGTAACGATCCACCGGAAATTTGTTGCTGATGTATTGCAGGTAAAACGTGAGGAGCTTGAGCATTTCAGAAAACAAAATGCTTTCTCAAGCGCATTGTTAAACAAACTCGAAAGGCAGCTGGACCTTGAGGAAGCAAGATTGAAGCGATAAGCAGTTTAGCATTTTTGAAAACATTTCGGTATTAAGTTTACTTGTAAATGAAAACATCTGAACTAATGAAGGCATCTTTTTTATATTGCACGTTAGTCGTTACCTGCATCTTTTCAGCATGCAGCAATAGCCCGTCAACCGGATCGCAAAGTTCAAGCGAGGGTACTGCTGTTGCTGATTCGGGCCAGGAAAATGCAACAATCGAATCAGCAAAAGCAAAATTTGCAAAAGGATATGAACTCTTGAGTAAAAGTGATTGCAAAGCCTGCCACGATACTGGTAATGAAATTGTCGGTCCGTCTTTCGAGCGCATCGCAGCGAGATACGTTTACTCAGATGCAAATATTACGCATCTCGCAGAACGGGTCATTACCGGAGTCAAAACCGGGGAAGGCGTTTGGGGTAAAGCTGAAATGACACCGCATGTAAATATGAGCAAAACCGACGCGGAAGAAATAATCAAATATGTTCTTTCAATGCCGCCAAAACAAGGTTTAGATACAATCGCCAAATAACGTTACAGCCTGCCGGTGAATTCTTTTACAGCCTGTGCCGGATCAGACTCTTTCATAAAGTTTTCGCCTATCAGGAAACCGTTGAACCCAGCACTTTTGAGTTCATTTATTGTGTCCGTATTGCTGATGCCGCTTTCAGATACTTTCAAAAACTCATCCGGAATAAGCGAAACCAATTCATAGGAATGTTCCAGTGAAACGGTAAAGTCGGCAAGGTTACGATTGTTAACACCGATGGCCGTGAGATCATCACAAATACTGCGGTCAAGTTCCTCCTGATTGTGTACTTCCAGTAAAATATTTAAGCCAAGATTTTTGGCGAATGCTGCCAGCGTTTTTATCCTTTCCGGGCTAAGAATCGCTGCGATTAATAAGATAATATCTGCACCCCAGGCCTTTGCTTCGAGTACCTGGTATTCATCCAGCATAAAGTCTTTTCGAAGCAGTGGAATGTCGACAGCTGTTCTTGCCTGCATCAAATCTTCCCGGAAGCCTTTAAAAAAAACATTGTCAGTTAACACAGAAATTGCCGAAACGTTAGATGCGGCGTAAGCTTTTGCCACATCCTGAACCTCCGCTGTATCATTGATAATTCCCTTAGACGGTGAAGCGCGCTTGAATTCCGCAATGACGCCATTTCGGCCATCATTCAAAATAAATTCGTTTAGATTATAGCATTCGCGGTTAAAAAAGGTGCTTTGCTGCAGTTCTTCTGTCGAAGTATGTGACTTTGCAAATTTAATTTCACGTAATTTCTGTTCAACTATCTTATCAAGTATCGTCATCTTATCAGCTTAATTTTCCAGCCAGTTTTTTATCATTTCTTTTCCATGTTCGGTCAATACCGATTCGGGATGAAACTGTACGCCTCTTACATCGAAACTGCGATGTTTCAGCGACATCATAACTCCATCGGCATCACGGCTTGTTACCGTTAATTGTTCCGGTAGATCGTGATCGTTCACCGCCCACGAATGGTAACGGCCTATTTTAAAACTCTCTGGCAGATCCCTGAATAAGTTCTCTGATTTGTCGGTGACCTGCATAGTTGTTGCGCGCCCGTGAACAGGGCGGGACAAATTATAAAGACTGCCGCCAAACACTTCGCCGATGGCCTGCATACCGAGGCAAATTCCAAGGATGCTTTTTTGTGGTGCGTAAGTTTTAATCACGTCAAGCAGTAAGCCCGCTTCAGACGGGATACCGGGGCCCGGCGAAAGTAAGATTTTGTCAAACCCGGCAACGTCTTCTATTTCGAATTTATCATTCCTCCACACGGTTGCCTCATATCCGCATTCATTTAACAAATGAACCAGGTTAAAAGTGAATGAATCATAATTATCGATAACTAAAATTTTCATGGCTTGCGGATTAATTAGTGAATGATTTAATTCCGAGTTCGCCGGCGAGTTCCATTGCTTTACGAAGCGCGGCAATCTTGTTATTTACTTCATTTAACTCGCTTTCCGGATCAGAATCTGCAACAATCCCTGCACCAGCCTGGTAATGGAGAATATTGTTTTTACTTAAAAATGAACGGATCATGATAGCGTGATTAAAATCTCCGTTAAAACTCATATACCCGATAGCGCCGCTGTAAAAGCTCCGAGAAACAGTCTCATAACGGTTAATGAGTTGCAGTGCCTTGTATTTCGGAGCGCCGCTTAGTGTACCTGCGGGAAATGTGTCGCTAACCACAAAAAACGGTTCTGTGTTTTCTTTTAACTGCCCGGTAACCTTAGAGACAAGGTGGATGATGTGAGAATAATATTGAACCTCCTTGAAAGCTTGCACTTTCACGTTGCTGCAATTCCTGCTAAGGTCATTTCGTGCCAGATCTACCAGCATCACATGCTCGGCGCTTTCCTTCGGATCGTTTTCCAGTTGTTCGGCTATCTTAGCATCAAGCAAATCATTTCCGGTCCGCTTGAACGTTCCAGCTATCGGGTAAATGGTAGCCTCCTTGCCCTTTATCGTCAGTTGAGCTTCGGGGGATGAACCGAAAATCCGGAAATCGCCGTAGTCAAAATAGAATAGATATGGTGAAGGGTTAATGGAACGCAAAGCACGGTAAACGTTGAATTCATCGCCGCTAAATGTTCTGGAAAAGGCCCTTGATGGAACGATCTGGAACACGTCTCCCCTGAAGATATGCTGCTTCATTTTATTCACCAGCGCGATAAATTCATCATCTGTTAGATTTGATGACTCTTTATCGTGGCATTCAAAACCATATTCCGGGAAGTTTTTATTTTGAATGAGATTTCTAACCTTCTCAAGCTCAGAAGTCTCTCCTTCAGTTAGATTTTCAAAAATAAAAAGTTCGTTTCTGAAGTGATCAATTGCGATGACATACCGGTAAACATGGTACTGCATCAATGGAATTTGTTTTCCTGTATCGGGTTTCTTTTCCAGTTTGATATCTTCGAAATGCTCGATGGTTTCGAAAGTAAAATATCCGAACAGGCCGCTTGATATTAGTTTTTGCTCTGGATCTGCATCAGTTTCAAACTTCGCTCTGAACTTCGCCACTTCCTGTTCAAGATCAATTTCGTTGCTCGGAGCACTTTGCTTTGTGCCATCAGGGAAATAGGATGAAAATTCATGTTCTGTAAGCACAAGGCCGGCAATCGGGTCGCAGCAGACATAACTCCGGCTGTTTTCGCGGCTGTGGTAATCGGAGCTTTCCAGCAGCAGGCTGTTTGGAAAAACATCCCGCAGGCGCAGATAAATGCTAACCGGTGTGGTTGTGTCTGCTAAAATTTTAGTGAATGTTGTATTTAATCTATACATATCCTTAGTTTTTAAAGCATTTTAATTATGCGCTGCCTGGTTGCTCTGATGCTTTTTAAACACAAAAAAACCCGGCGTTTTGCGCCGGGTTGTGATTTAATGTCTTTAGATTGAACAACAAATTAACAAGCAAAGCCGGCAGCATTATTTTTATGCCACCACCAGTTGTTTGTATGTAATGCGTTCATCATTAAGACAAATCTAAAAAGAAAATCTGTTGATCAAATTTTTTTATCAAATTTTAAGCGGAAGGCATTCCGATCAACGGCCGTTTGCTTAGCACGATAGCTACAACGATCACGATAAATGCAAGGCTGTAAAAAATCGCTATTGAACGATGTTTTTCCTGGTTGCTTTCCGCCTTTTTTGAACGTGAATGACCGATAGTTATCAATACAATTGCAAAAAGCATCATGACGATGTGCTCAACTGTCCAGTAACGGGTAGTGTCGTCCTTCATCGCGCTGCCCATATTGTTTAGTTGAACAAATGGACTTACAAAGTATAAAATCAACCCGAATAGAAATTGGGTGTGAGCCGATATCATGGCAAAGAGATTTATCCGCTTGTTGTTTTTCGTGTAATTGCGATCTCCCAACCAGCCGGAAAACGCCTGAACAAGGGCTACAATCACAAGGATAAAAACGATATAACGAAATCCGGAATGAAGTTCTAGCAAGAATTTATACATATCAGTTAGTTTTAGAACAAAGTAAATAAAAATATTAATTGATTGAAGTTTAGAAAATTCGCTGATATTTCACTATTCGGTTTTACCGGCCAGAAAATCGTCAACAGCTTTTGCTGCGTTTTGATAACGTTCTTCACCGACGCCGGAAATTACCCTGTATTTTGCATCTAGAGCCTTCAGTTCCTTATGCCATACCTGCATGAAATGTTCGCGCAGATGAGGGAAATCACGTAACGGATCATCTTCCCAAGGTAAGTCGATGTCCAGCAGCAGGTAAAAATTGTAAACTCGTTTAGGCAGCTCGTCCAGCACTTCAACCGGAGATTTGCCAAATAGTTGGTCACTCCAGATTTTTACGGTAATAAACGTTGTGTCGCAGATCAGCAATCGATTTGCTTTCGTAATCAGCTCATCTTCAAGCCTGATCTGTCCAAAAAACATATTCAGCTCATCTTGCCAGGTGTAATCCCTGTTAAGTGTTTCACAATATTCACGGGCATATTCGGGCACATATATCGTGTTGTAATGAGTGGCAAGAAATTTGGACATAGTTGATTTTCCTGTCGATTCTGGCCCAACTACCGCGATCTTGATAATCCCGTTCTGTGTTTCCGGCATAAAGAGTACGTTATAAAATAGTTACAGGTTATTCTATGTAACCTTCGGTATTCTTTCTAAATTCGGTTAAACGTTAACCAATTTTCCTGCGCAAAGGAAATCTAAAATCTGAATATCTAAATGAAAAGAAGAGATTTTTTACAATCGTCAACCAAAATTGCCATTGGAGCAGGCATTGCTTCGATGCTGCCACTTGATCTTTTAGCCCTGAAGAAACGAATCGGCGCGAATGATAAAATTAATATCGGTGCGATTGGAATCAATGGCATGGGCTGGGCCGATCTCACGGCCTTGTTGAAAGTTCCCGAAACGCAGTTGGTTGCTCTTTGCGATGTGGACAAGAATGTTTTGAATAAACGAGTGGCAGAGCTGGCTAAAAGGAATGTCCAGGTAAAAAATGTTTATACAGATTACCGGAAGGTTTTGGATAACAAGGATGTGGATGTCGTGATCATCGGTACACCAGATCACTGGCATTGCCTCATAATGACCGACGCCTGTGCCGCCGGGAAAGATGTTTATTGTGAAAAGCCCGCCGGTAACTCAATTATCGAATGCAGGTCGATGGTAGATGCGCAGCAAAAATATAACAGGGTGGTTCAGGTGGGTCAATGGCAGCGAAGTAATAAGCACTACAGGGATGCAATAGACTTTGTAAAAACAGGAAAACTTGGCCAGGTGAGATTGGTAAAAGCCTGGGCGTACCAGGGATGGATGAAATCGGTACCCAAAAAGCCAGACACCGCCGCGCCGGAAGGCGTTGATTACAAAATGTGGTTGGGGCCAGCCGAAACACGTCCGTTTAACGAAAATCGTTTTCATTTCAATTTTCGCTGGTACTGGGATTATGCCGGCGGATTAATGACTGATTGGGGCGTTCACATGATCGATTATGCCTTGCTAGGTATGGATTCGCCAGTTCCGAAAAGTATTATGGCCAGCGGAGGAAAATTTGCCTACCCGGACGATGCTGAAGAAACGCCGGACACGTTAACCACCGTTTACGAATTCAACGGATTCAATATGCTTTGGGAGCACGCAACAGGTATTAACGATGGCCCTTACAGCCGCGATCATGGCGTGGCATTTATTGGCAACAACGGGACGCTGGTTGTCGATCGCGGCGGCTGGGAAGTTATTCCCGAAAAAATAAACGGCCAACTAAAAATGGAAGCTGTGAGCAGGCAAAAAGCTGTTGATAATGGCCTTGACCTTCACGCTGTAAATTTTATAGATGTTGTAAAAAGTCGGAAAGTATCTGATTTGCATTGCCCGATACAAGCCGGCGCGCATGTTGCAACAGTTTGTCAAATGGGAAATATAGCATACCGTACAGGCAAGAAAATTTTCTGGGATGATTCGGCCCGTTCATTTACAGATTCTGACGCAAATAAGTTACTTGCTGCAGAGTATCACAATGGATACAAGCTTCCTACGGTTTAATGTCTTTTAAATAAGAGTAAAAAACCAGACTTATTAAGTTTGGTTTTTTACTTAGTGGCGGTTACTAAACTTAGTGGCCGGCACTCTTCATTTGACGATGAGCGTCTTCTTCCAATCTATGTAGCCTAGCAGTGCGATGACAATGTATACGGCGTACATTCCTGCAGTTAAATGCAACCCTTTTAACAAATACACCACTGTATAAATCACGTCGACGAAAACCCAGATCAGCCAATTCTCTAAAACTTTTCTGGCTAGAAATAATTGAGCAATCAGGCTGCAGGCTGTGCAAAAGCTATCAATAAACGGAAACGATGCGTCGGTTTCTTTATGCAAAATAAAGCCAAGTATTCCGGTGAATATTACTACTCCAATGGCAGATAGTATTATTTCAGTTGAAGAAATACGAACCACCGGTTTTTTATCACCTATACCTCTGTCTCTACTCCAGTAATACCAGCCATAAATATTCATGGCAAGAAAATAGACCTGGAGTCCCATGTCTGCGTATAGCTTTGCTTCAAAGAAAATAATGATGTAAATGCAAACGCTGATAATTGCCAGGGGCCAGTTCCATATTATATTGAGCGCGGCCAGTAATACGCAAAGTAAACCCGTAATTACACCGATAACTTCGAGCAGACTTTGCGAATGAAACCAATTACTGATTTCCTGTATAAAAAGCATTACCAGATCTTTACCCGCTTTTCAGGTGCCAGATACATTTTATCGCCTTTCTTAATTCCAAAAGCTTCATAAAATTCCGGAACGTCCTGAAAAGGTCCGTTTACTCTCATAAAGCCCGGTGAATGAACGTCTGTAAGCAATTGATTAGCGAGTGACTCATCACGCTCATGTCCGAGCCAACCCAAAGCGTAACCCATAAAGTAACGCTGAACCGGAGTAAGACCATTGATCTTCCTGCCTTCTTTGTATTGCTCTGTTTTTTTGAACGCGTCTAAACCAAGCACAATTCCACCTAAATCTGCGATATTCTCACCCAGTGTTGCTTTCCCATTTATGTGCAAACTGTCGAGCAGCTTGTAGCCATTGAATTGTTTTACAAGCATATCGGCACGGCCTGCAAATTTCGCCGAATCGGTGTTGGTCCACCATGCTTTCAGATTTCCCTGTTCATCGTACTGGCGTCCTTGATCGTCAAAGCCGTGTGTTATCTCATGGCCGATAGTTGAAGCCGCGGCATAACCGTACACAACCGCATCATCTACCTGGTCGTCCTTAACTCCGGGAATGGTAAAAATGGCCGCCGGAAGAACGATTTCATTATTAGACGGATTGTAATAAGCGTTATACGTTTGAGGCGACATCGACCATTCCGTGCGATCAACCGGTTTGCCAAGTTTTGCAATAGAGTTCGTGTAATTCCAGCGGTTGCAATTAATAACGTTTCTAACGTAAGAGTCCTTGCTGATCTTAAGAGACGAATAATCTTTCCACTTATCAGGATAGCCAACTTTAGCATTTACCTTGCTGAGTTTATAGATAGCTTTTTCTTTGGTGGCTTGGCTCATCCAGTCAAGTTTTTGAATGTGATCCTGGAGTTCGTCCTTAATCGCTTTTACCAGTTTCGTATATCGTTCTTTGGCTTCTTCCGGGAAATATTCTTTGACGAATAGCTGACCAAGAATTTCGCTCATCAATGAATTTTCAGCATCGATAACCCGTTTCCAGCGCGGCAGTTGCTCAGTTCGTCCGGAAATAACTGTTCCGTAAAAACGGAAATGCTCGTTGTCAATATCTTTTTTCAGGAACGATGACAAGTCAGACACCAGTTTCCATTGCAGATATGCCTTCCAGTCATCAATTGGAAATTTCACGAGGGCAGCAGAAACCGCTGTATAATATTCAGGCTGGCCAACAATAACCGTATCGATACCCTTTATGCCCATACCGTCTAACAGCGGCCCCCAACTAATACCAGGAGTGACTTTGTTAAACTGAGCAATTGTGTACTTATGATAGTTGGCGTAAGGGTCGCGCAGATCTTCCAGTTTACGGGAACTGTCGGCAAGGAACTTTTCGATAGCATAAACTTTTTTTGCAGCTTCTCCAGCATCACCAGCGGTATATCCCGAAAGTTCGAGCATCTTCGGAAGATGTTTATTTTTATAATCTTCGCGAATTTTTGATGTGCGTGCGTCTGTGTTAAAGTAGTAATCGCGGTTCGGTAAGCCCAATCCCGACTGATAGAACTGAAGCATCATCTTCGAGCTGTTCTTATCGTCCTGTGCTACATAAGGCCCGAAAATGTTGTCGATCCCAATTGTAGTTAGATACGCGGCAGTATTTATTACATCAGCCGGTGTTTTTAGATTTTTGATCCTGTTAAAATCGTTCTGCAATTCCTTAAGCCCGGCTTTTTCTATGCCGACAGTATCCATGCCGCTGGCGTAAAAATCACCGATCTTCTGTGAACTCCTGCTTTTAGAAGGATCCTTTTGTGCCTCTTCGCTGATCTTTCTCAGGTTATTCCTGATTTCTTCTACAACCACATTGCCTATGCTCCAGCTTGAATAAGCACCCGGTATCGGGTTTTTCTTGATCCAGGTGCCGTTTGCGTATCTGAAGAAATCTTCTCCAGGGCTAATGGTCGAATCAATATTTTTAATCAATGGATCATGTTCGGCGTAAACTTTGTATTTCTCCTCTTTATTCCGGGTGCAGGAATGAAAAATAAACGTTCCGGCAAGACATGTCAGAACCAGTTTTGTTAAAGTTGATCTCATGTTGTTAAGGCTGTAAAAATCAAACTTATGAAATTGAAACAACTCGCGGTAGTACAATTAAAAATAAGCTTCGAGCACATTACTTAAAACACTATCTTTGCATCCCGATAACAGAGTCGGGATTCTTCTCGGCATTGTAAGTCAGCATCAAATAATTACACCTTTTGACTTGTAACAAACATGCCAAAAAACACATCCATCAATTCAGTTCTTATTATCGGTTCTGGTCCAATTATTATCGGACAAGCTTGTGAATTTGACTATTCAGGCTCGCAGGCAGCATTGTCTTTGAAAGAGGAAGGAATCGCCGTTTCAATTATTAACTCGAATCCGGCCACAATTATGACGGATAAGGTTATTGCCGATCATGTCTACCTGTTGCCTTTAAATTGCGAAAGCATTGAGCAAATTTTGCAGGAGCAGAAGATCGATGCGGTACTGCCTACAATGGGTGGACAAACAGCTTTAAACCTTTGTAAGGAAGCTGAGGAGCGCGGAATTTGGGAGAAATATAGCGTTAAAGTTATCGGCGTTGACGTTGCAGCGATTGAAAAGACAGAAAATCGTGAAGAGTTTCGTCAACTGATGGTTGACATCGGAGTAGGTGTTGCGCCGTCAAAAATTGCCAATTCGTTTCTGGAAGGAAAGGAAGCAGCGCAGGAAATCGGATTTCCTCTGGTAATCCGCCCCTCATACACTCTTGGTGGAACCGGCGGGGGCTTTGTTCACAAAAAAGAAGAATTTGATGCTGCGCTGAGCCGTGGTTTGCAAGCTTCGCCAACCCATGAAGTATTGGTTGAAAAAGCGGTGTTGGGCTGGAAAGAATACGAGCTTGAGTTGCTGCGCGATAACAAGGACAACGTGATCATTATTTGCTCGATAGAGAATTTTGATCCGATGGGAATTCACACAGGTGACTCTATCACAGTTGCGCCAGCGATGACTTTAAGCGACCGCTGTTACCAGGATATGCGAAATCAGGCAATTAAGATGATGCGAGCGATTGGAAATTTTGCGGGCGGTTGTAACGTTCAGTTTTCGGTTAATCCGGCAGACGAAAGCATCATCGCCATCGAAATTAATCCGCGTGTTTCACGGTCGTCGGCACTGGCATCCAAAGCCACGGGTTATCCGATCGCAAAAATAGCTGCAAAGCTTGCAATCGGCTATAACTTAGATGAGATAGAAAACCAAATCACTAAAACGACGTCTGCATATTTTGAGCCAACGCTGGATTATGTGATCGTGAAGATTCCTCGCTGGAACTTTGATAAGTTCAAGGGTGCCAATAAAGAGCTCGGCTTGCAAATGAAATCCGTTGGCGAAGTAATGGCCATCGGCCGTACTTTCATTGAGGCGCTACAAAAAGCCTGTCAAAGTTTAGAAACCAACCGGCTTGGCTTAGGCGGGGATGGTAAAGGCAGCCGCAACCTCGATGAAATTATGCATAGCCTGGAACATCCGAGCTGGGACAGATTGTTCCACATCAAGGATGCGATGGTGCTTGGAGTACCAATCGAATCAATCCGCAAAATCACTAAAATTGATAAATGGTTCCTCATTCAAATCCAGGAGCTCGTTAATCTTGAGATAGAACTTAAGCGTTACTCGCTAAATAATATTCCGAAAGACTTCTTCATGACGTTGAAACAAAAAGGTTTCTCCGACGCGCAGATCGCCTGGCTGCTTAGCAATGTTACCGAAGATGAAGTCTATGCCCGCCGGAAAGAACTTGGAATCAACCGCGTTTACAAAATGGTTGATACCTGCGCGGCAGAGTTTCCGGCAAAAACTCCTTACTACTACTCGACATTTGAAGAGGAAAATGAGTCGATCGTAAGCGATAAAAGGAAAATTATTGTGCTTGGTTCAGGTCCTAACCGTATCGGGCAAGGTATCGAGTTCGATTACTCGTGCGTTCATGGCTTACTTGCAGCTAAGGAATCGGGTTTTGAAGCTATCATGATTAACTGTAATCCTGAAACCGTATCCACCGACTTTAATATGGCGGATAAGCTTTATTTCGAACCGGTTTTCTGGGAGCACGTTCGTGAAATCATAGAGCTTGAAAAACCAGAAGGCGTTATCGTTCAACTCGGCGGTCAAACAGCGCTTAAAATGGCCGAAAAGCTTAGCCAGCACGGAACTAAAATTATCGGAACCTCTTTCGAGAATATGGATATTGCTGAAGACCGTGGCCGTTTCTCCGACCTGTTGAAAGAACTGGGTATCCCTTATCCAAAATATGGTGTTGCAGAAAGTGCTGAGGAAGCGATTGAAGTAGCGCATGAAGTTGGCTATCCTGTACTGGTTCGCCCTAGTTACGTATTAGGCGGCCAGGGAATGAGCATCGTCATCAACGATGAAGATCTCGAAAAAGCCGTTGTAAACTTGTTAAAAAATCTTCCGGGAAACCGCGTGCTTATTGATCACTTTCTTGACAGAGCCGAAGAAGCTGAATCTGATTCGATCTGTGATGGAGAAGATGTTCATATCATTGGCTTAATGGAACATATCGAGCCTGCGGGTATTCACTCGGGAGATTCGAGTGCCGTTCTTCCGCCGTTTAATTTATCTGAAAATGTTATCAGGCAAATGGAAGAGTACAGCATAAAGCTGGCAAAATCGCTGGATGTGCGGGGCTTATTGAATATCCAGTTCGCAATTAAGGATGAAAAGGTTTATGTGATCGAGGCAAATCCGCGTGCTTCACGTACGGTACCATTCATCGCTAAAGCCTATGATGTGCCTTATATTAATATTGCCGCTAAAATCATGCTGGGTGTTAATAAGCTGAAGGATTTCAAAATCGAAAGAAAGTTGATAGGTTACGCGATAAAAGAGCCGGTATTTTCGTTCGATAAATTCCCCGAAGTAGAAAAACAACTCGGACCGGAAATGAAATCAACAGGTGAAGCGATCCGTTTTATAAAAGACCTGGAGGATCCTTACTTCAGACATTTATACAAAGAGAAATCAATGTATCTAAGTAAATAACAAAAAAGACCGGCTGAACTTTCAGCCGGTCTTTTTGTTTCGGTAAATCAGCAAGCTGATAAAGATCCCTTTATTCCAGGACTGCCAGGCCGCTTGCATTATATGCCAGGCGAGTTTTAGTATTTCCTTTAATGTTATCGGCGTCTTTAATCGAATCAATAAAAGCATAGCCATCCAGAACAATCTGTTTCCCTTTAAGCTCTTTCGGAATACTTAGCGTAGTGTCTCGTAGAACGACAGGCAGATACGCACCATCGTTAAGTTTTAATCGAAGTTCACTTTTGGCCGGATCAACCTCAAGCACTTCACCCTTTATCCTGGTGTCGAGCTTGTCTTTTTTGTTCATTGCGGTAGCGAGGGCATCAGCGTCGATAATGCCGCTGTTTTTAACTGAATCGCCAAAAGCCTGTTCGCTGTGAATGTTTCCAACGGCTGATAGCCTGGTTTTTTCAGATGTACAAGCGTAAAAAAAGACTGGTAATATTAAAAGTATTAATTTTTTCATACTGAGCATTTTGTCGTTCTACGCAATAAACCAGTTTTAGTTTATTGCGATAACGAGATGCAAAGATGCGGCAATACGATAAAATTATTTTCAGGCTATTGTAATATCAGCCAAACAGCAGGGAAAAAACTTCTTCAACCTTGGCTACGGTAATTATCGAGATGCGGTAACGACTAGTATCCAAGCCTTTACTATTATACTTGGATATGTAAATTTGCTCGAAACCGAGCTTGTCAGCTTCCGCGATTCGCTGCTCGATACGGTTTACGGCACGAATCTCGCCCGAAAGGCCAACCTCGGCGGCAAAGCATGTCTTAGAAGAAACCGCAATGTCTTCATGCGATGAAATGATAGAAACAATGACGCTTAGGTCGATAGCCGGATCTTCCACACGCAAACCGCCGGCAATATTTAAAAACACATCATGTGTGCTGAGGCGAAATCCGCAACGTTTCTCCAATACAGCAAGTAGCATGTTCATCCTTTTGGTATCGAAGCCGGTAGCTGAACGCTGAGGCGTTCCATATGCTGAAGAGCTGACCAGTGCCTGGGTTTCGATCAGCATCGGGCGCATTCCTTCCAGCATTGCTGACACAGTTATACCGCTGAGAGACTCATCCCGTTGAGAGAGCAAAATTTCCGACGGGTTTGAAACCTCACGTAAGCCATCTCCCTGCATCTCGTAAATCCCAAGTTCCGAGGCTGAACCAAAACGGTTTTTTATTGCCCGGAGAATACGATATACGTGATGGCGGTCGCCTTCAAACTGTAACACAGTGTCAACCATGTGTTCAAGGATTTTTGGTCCGGCGATCATTCCATCTTTAGTGATGTGGCCAATTAGAAAAACGGGTGTTGAACTTTCCTTTGCGAAACGTAAAAGTTCTGCTGTACACTCGCGAACCTGCGACACGCTTCCGGGAGTTGATTCAATGTGCGCTGAATACAACGTTTGAATGGAATCGATAATTACCAGATCTGGCTCGAGCGCTTCAATCTGCTTAAAAATGTTCTGCGTGGATGTTTCAGTTAAGATGTAGCAGTCATTCGCCGCATTTTCGGATACCGAACTTAATCTCTCGGCGCGCATTTTTATTTGCCGGTCGCTTTCTTCACCGGATACATAAAGCACTTTTAAGCCTGGCAATGTGAGTGCCAGCTGCAACATCAGTGTTGATTTTCCGATGCCTGGTTCGCCTCCGATCAATACCAGCGATCCGCCAACTATCCCACCTCCTAAAAC
This sequence comes from Hufsiella arboris, assembly GCF_009834875.1. GTDB lineage: Bacteria > Bacteroidota > Bacteroidia > Sphingobacteriales > Sphingobacteriaceae > Hufsiella_A > Hufsiella_A arboris. The sequence continues at coordinate 19,502 of NZ_WVHT01000005.1, forward strand.
CCTGTTCAGCTCATTATCTGAGGTAATTAACCGATGATCCTCCGTAAATATTATATCCTTTACATGTGATGGCTTTGTGGCACGCTGAAGAGAGGTTGAGGCGGGTTTCCAGTCGGGCACTGAAGCGACAGACTTTTCCAGAACCTCTTCCACAAAAGTGTTCCATTGATTACATGAAGGACATTTGCCGAGCCACTTCGGCGATTCATAGCCGCAGCTCTGGCAAAAATATGCTGTTTTAGTTTTAGCCAATTTGAGTTTATTGAGTAATGAATTCTTTAACGCGGTATTTGCGAAAGTCTATATCCGTTACGTAGAAAAATCCTTGCGCATTCCCAGAAATATTCCCGGTAATTTTACCTGGTACGCTAGAGAAAATCCCTTTCCAATCCGTTTCGAGAAAGATAGAGTATAAATATCGTGAATACGTTTCTGAAAGGGAAAACTTATAAATCGAAATCAGGTCATCCGGACCTAATATGACTTCCCGGTCGTCTTTAATCAGCGGATAAAGGGCATTTGGTGTTCCGAGAGTGTGAGTGTAGTTGTAATATTGCGGTCCACCGATCTTACCGGGGTTCCATTCAGGAACACCTGTGTACGCAATGAGCCATTTGCCGGAGTTCATATATCCGAACGAGTGTTTAGGAATGGTTATTTTAACGGCTCCATCCACTTGTTTTTTGGCAGTGAATGGTAAATAATCATCCGTTATATCAACAACCTGTTTCAAAGTGTCGGTTGCGCTGTAAGTGACATTTTTGTATTTCACCGTAAGCTTGTAAGCTTTGTTGTAGTTAGCATTGCCGGACATATACGCAGAATATAAACCTGGCGTCGATGTCATTTTAAAGGAAATTTCTTTGTATCCGTCGTTCACTGAAACCTGGGCCTCGGTTACGGGCAAGGGAGCCTCTTCAGCTTTAAGCGATGGCAAGCTTATCTGTATATATTGCTGTTTTACCAGTGTGTTTATTCCTCCTTCTATAACAATATTATAACTGTTTTCTGGTGTCTGAAAGTCCAGTTCTGACTGACTGTTTTTGTCGCAGCCAGCCAGTAGGAACAAGCTTAAAATTAATATGGTGATTCGTGTTCCTACCATGAGCTATATCTGAAAGCCGTATGTTATCCAGGGAATAATACCGGTTGAGGTTTGAACAAGTCCAAAGTTGCTGGCGGGAGAAGCTTGCCTGACACTGTAAAACAAAGGGTTCTTCCGGTTATAAACATTGTTCACGCCAACGGACAAGGTACTTTTAAACCGACTTTTCCCGGAGAGGAGCCATTGGGCGGATAGGTCAAGCCGGTTATAATCCGGGAACCTCGAAGCGTTTCGCCCTTCAAAAATTGGCACCTGAATTCCGTCCTGCATATAATACCCTATCGGAAGGGTTGCGGGCCTGCCATCTGAATAGATAAAAAAGCTGTTCAACGAAATTTTGTCAGTCAAAAAGTAGCTGAGTGTAAGCTTTACTGTATTTGGGAAGTCATAATTCGCCGGAAAACGGATGTTCCCATTTACGCCATCAAACTGCCTGAAAACCCGGCTATAGACGTAGCTTAGTGTTCCTCTGAAATTTTCCGCTGTTTGCGAGGCAGAAAATTCTGCTCCCCATGCTTGCGACTCCCCTGTTTTTAGATGACTCCGAATATCCGGATTTAATATTACCTGCGTATGTTCACTCATTTCTAATTGGTTCCGCATATTTTTGTAATAAGCGCTTGCGCTAAAGTTTATGCGGTTGTCAGAGTAACGGTACCCGCTGGAGATGAAATCTGAAATTTGCGGCTTGGTGCTGCCTGAAGCTGGCATCCAGGTTTCCAGTGAAGAAAATGCCAGCTCGGAATTTTGGATAAGCTGCAGATACTGCCGTGTATGGTTGTACGACGCAAAAATATTGTGATGGCGCGCCACTTGATAACCGATATGAAAACGCGGTTCAATACCCCAGTAAGTTTTATAGTTTCTTTTTATTATTTCATTTCCTTCCTCGTTAAAAAGATTTTTCGCCTGCTCCCCGTTTTTAAAAGCAGTTGCTCTAAAGCCATACGATAACTGAAGTCGCTCAGTCGGTTTGAATTGGTGAGAGAAATACAACGCGTACTCCTGTGAATGATCATCGGGAATATCATAATCCGAGAAAAATGTACCGGAGCTTTGGCCTGGCTTGAACTGGTGGTATGTACCTTGCACGCCGAACTTGACTTCGGTATTCAGATTTCCGTAAAACGTGAAGTCTGCTTTAAGCCCGGCATCTCTGATTCCTGTTTGCCACAGGCCTTTTTCAGACAGCGTATCAGCATTAATATCAAGCTTATTTCTATAATTGCTATATATGGCCGATAAATTTAAAAATAACCTGTTACTGAAAATATGATTCCATCGCAATGTAGATGTCAGGTTTCCCCAGTTATTTACGTAAGAATTTTTTGAGTAAATATGATCGTCTCCCAAATAAAAGGAGTAGAGAAGACGATTGTTGTCGTTTATTCGGTAATTGGCTTTGGCGTTAATGTCATAATAGGAAGAGTTAGGATTAACAAGCCCGAAGTTTTGATTTAAAAGATCAATGATACTTCGTCTGAAAGTTATCAGGTACGATCCGGTTTCTTTTTTAATTGGGCCCTCGGCTGCAATACGGACAGATAAAGGACTCACGCCGCCCTTTAATTGAAACTCATGGTTGTTTCCTTCGGCCATGCGCCCGTCAACTACAGAAGATAATCGTCCGCCATAGTTTGCAGGCATGTAATCGGTATAATATTGTACATTTTTAATCGCGTCGGGATTAAAAACTGAAACCAGTCCGAATAAATGCGATGGGTTGTAGATCATAGCCTCGTCGAGCATGATCAGATTTTGATCGATATTTCCTCCACGTACAAATAAACCGGAACTGCTTTCGGTCATCGCTTTTATTCCCGGCTGCATTTGCAGGGCCTTAACCACGTCAAGCTCACCAGCAAAATAAGGCAAACCTTTTAGTTCAGCTGGTGCAAGGTTTTTTAAGGAATTTAGCGTGCCGAGAGAATCTTTTGACCGGATGCCAACCACCGTTTCAAGCAGCCTGTTTTCTGATGGACTTAGCTGAATTGATTCCGACCGGCTTGCGTTCGCCGAAAACTCCATTTCACGTACTAAGTAAGAAATATGGGTAATTTGAAGATGATAAATTCCCTCAGGAACTGTAAAAGAATAATATCCGTATTGATTGGTGCTTATCGTTGTTTTTAACTCACGGATCAGGATGTTTGCGCCGATAATATCCTCGCCGGAACTTGCATCGGTTAAATGGCCATTTATTGTGACAGTTTGCTTCTTGTGGCGGGTTAAAATAACCTGGTTGCCGGAAACCTGGAAGTCAATCCCTGTGCCATCTAAAATATTATCGAGGACTTGTTTAAATGGCGTTTCAACAAAATTGACTTTAATTATTCTTGAAGGAATAATATCGGGATCGAAGGAGAAATTAAGGTGTGTTTTGCTTTGTATCTGCAGGATCGCCCGCGACAGCTCCTCGTTTTCAAAATTGATGGAAATTTTAATGTTGTCGGTTTTATTGGCCTGAGCGAATACGAACAATAAATTAAGGCAAAAAATAACTATTAAGCCAACCGACTTCTTTAACATATAACCCCTGTGTGTTTTGAGAGCTTTGGGGGCGCAATTATATCATATTAAATTGAAAATCACAAGATTCGGCTATTCAATCAGTAAGTATCCTGTTGTGTTTTTTTTCACTTTTATCTGAAGAGTTGTTGTGATTACATTGAGTGCACTGTCAAGGTCTTTATATTGAAGAGTGGCAGTAAGCTTGCGATTTGTCAAGCTGGCTGATCTAAGCGTAACAGTCTCATGATACGTTTCTGAGAGTTTTTGAGCCACTTCTTTTAAAGGTGTTTTGTCAAAAATCAGCTTTTTGTCTATCCAGGATTTGAAGTTTTTGTCTGTGTTAGAAGCTGTTGAAATTTGCCCGGTTTGGTAGCTAACAACCGCTTTATTTCCGGGAGTTACCATTTCCGACGTCTTAGCTGTGCTATTTTCAATGCTAACCAGGCCGCTTGCAACAGCTACCTGAACCTGTTGTTTATTTCTGAGAAGATTAAAGCTCGTTCCAAGATCGTTTATTTTAATATTGCCGGCATCGATCACGAAGTGGTTTGATGGATCGTGTATCACATCGAAGAAAGCTTCTCCGTAGTTCAGTGTTAGTCCACGGCTGCTTGTATATGTATTTTTATTAAAGCTGATGCTGGCGTTTTGGTTAAGGTCCACGGTTGATCCATCGGGCAATATAATATGGCGAATTTCCTTGCTAGCCGTAGTGTAGGTTAGTGTTGAGCCCGGATAAAATAAGAAAGAGACTACAAATATCAGTGAGGCAGCAATGCTTAGCCATGCAGCCCATTTCACGACAGACGCAGAAGTTTTCGGCTTTTCTCTGTCTTCTAATTTCGACGAAAGTATTTTCCACGAATTTTCTTCATCGGCACGGTCGCTCAATAACAATATATCCAGATTGTTTTGCACCAGCTGAAATTCGCGATATGTCTTTTCGTTCTCCGCGTTAAGGTTACGCCAATCGTCAAGCTTCCGCTTATTGTCAGGAGCAATCGCATCATCGAGTTCATCGATGATCCATTCCAATGCTTCTTCGTTTTTAAAATCTTCCATAGTTTGTTAGATGTTCGTTTTCAATGTATTGCTCCGCCAGTTGCTCGCGCAATTTTTTGAAACCGTATGTTAGATGGTTTTTTACCGTTTTAACCGATATATTAAGCTGGGCGGCAATATCTTTTTGCTGTAATTTTTGAAAACGACTCATCATCATCACTTTTTTGCATTGCGGCGGAAGGGTTTCCAACACTTGTTCCAGCTTTTGTAAAATCAACTCTTGATGGTCTGCTTCATTCTCCGACGCCAAATTCTCAACTTCTTGGCTCTCGTAGGGCGCCAGGCTTTCAGCCTTCCGCTTTTCGCGCCTGATTTCACTTATCGACCGGTTGACAACCGCGCGACTCAAATAATTGTTTAATGATTGAGTTATTTCCAATTTTTCTGATTTGTTCCAAACGTTGAGAAAAACGTCATGCACGATTTCCTCGGCGCTTTGAGCACTTCCTGTGTAAGAACAGGCAATACGGAACAATTTTTTATAGTTCATTTTATAAACCGCTTCAAAAACTTTTTTATTTCCTCTGCGGATCTCCTCAATAATTTCCCGGTCATTGTCCGGGATTTTTAGAAACAGTGATTCCATATCTTACTGTTTCTGTTTTAAAGTTATCTGACCCCTGATTTCGCCCGCTTTATATTCTTTCGACGTCAGTAAAATATACCATAGTCCTTTAACTAAATCGCGTTGTTGCAAAGCTGTAGCCGTAAATTTTCCTTTCAACGGGGATTTATATAGTTCGCCGTCGTTTGGTGAAAATTTGATAACCCGGCTGCCATTAACCCCACGCGCACCTTTACACAATTCAACTGTTTGCGCTGTTACACTGTCAAAAGTTATAGCATACGAAAACTCTTTCGATGACTCCGAGTAGCTGCCTTTTAAAATCCCTGTCGCTGTTGATGTGGTTCCTGCATCTTTATTGTTAAGTCTTGCAGATATCCAGTAATCATGCAGCGGTGCCTTGCTTTTTACCGACTCTTCATCGCCTTTTTCGCACGCTATCCAAAAAAACGCGATGAGGCAAATGCAACTTGTCCTAAAAATAACTGATAACTTCAAGCGAATTAATTTAGCCGCTAAAGATATGACAGTCAGGAATTAAAATTCCTATATGGCAAATATTTTTTCGCTCACTTTTTCCTTTATTTTAAGCATTTCGCTAATGGTTCCAAATTCGTAACCTTTACTTTTAAAATCGGTGATCAGGTTATCCATGCGCTCCAGCATGCCTGAGCCGCTGTTTCTGCTTACATATCCCGGGAAACCGAATTTTTCCTTATCGTTCAAATCCGTAAATTCCCAAGGATGAAAATAGATGTTCAGGTATCTATCTTTAAAATAAGTAAGCTCACAAAGTATCTTATAAAGCCATAAAGGGAAATTATGGAACGACAGCCAAAACAATGGAATACGAAAGAGAGGCGTAACAGAAGCCGGCAGTTGAAATAATTTGCCGGTTTGGTGTATCGTTCTCTTTAATCCCAGGTTGTTATATCTTCCCGGCAACCATGTTGGGTTTGTTGAGCTGTTATATTCATAACCTGCTTTTTGTAATTCATCATTGTTTACAGCCATCATGCGCGGCATCCGGAAACCGAAAATTTGCTGACCTGAAATCTTTTCAAGCGTAATCTTTGAACTTAACAGATGATCGTTGGAAAATCTCGAATGAAAATAGCCGTGAGAGGCGAGCTCATGTCCTTCGTCAACAATCTGGTAAATAATTTCCGGGGCACTTAAGGCAAATTTGGCAGTACAAAAAAAAGTTGCTTTTACGTGGTGATCTGCCAACATGCGCAAGATTTTACGGGTGCCATCAACCGAAATACGTATCTGCTCTTCAAAAGCGATCGCCCGGTCATACTCCATAGGCATATCAAATTCTTCTATATCAAAACTCAACAGTATCATGGACCTTGGATTTTAAACTTGTATGTTGTACGATATAATTGGGGCGAAGCTTTGTTTGCAGGAAAACCTTACCGACATAAATGCCAATAATTCCCAATATTATCAGCTGAATTCCGCCAAGAAAAACAATCGTCATTATCAACGAAGACCAACCAGCAATAGCGTGTCCGTTAAAATAGCTGTACATAACGTATGGAAAGTATAAAACCGATATCCCGGATAACGTAAAGCCCAGATAAATGGCCGTATAAAGCGGACGAATGCTGAATGAGGTAGCTCCCTGAACGGCAAGTTTTATCATCTTCTTGATCGAGTACTTGCTCTTGCCGGCGTACCGGTTTTCCGGCATATAATCAATAGCATATTGTTTGAAACCAAGCCATTTGACGATGCCTCGCAGAAATGGATCTATCTCTCTGAATTGTTTTAGTGCATCAGCTACCTTTCGGTCGATTAAGCGGAAATCTGCAGTGCCCGGCTCTAGTTTAGTATCAGATAAACTGTTTACAATCGAATAAAAAAGATTGGATGTTGAGTTTTTAAATAAACCGCTATCTGCGGAGAATTTTCTTCGTGTATAAACTATTTCGTAGCCTTCCTCCCATTTCGAAATGAAATGTGGCAAAAGTTCCGGAGGATGCTGCATGTCGCTGTCCATCATAATTACGCAGTCACCATCGGCATGGTCCAAACCTGCTTTCAGAGCATTTTGGTGTCCAAAATTTCGTGATAAATTGATGTAATGAATTCTGTCGTCGAGATCATGAAATTCATCCATTACGGTAACCGTCAGGTCGCTGCTGCCATCATTTACAACAATGATTTCGAAATTATAACCGGCTTCAGCTAACGACGCAGTAAGCTTCTCGAGTAATCTTGGAAGATTGGCGGCTTCGTTAAATGCTGGAATAACTACTGAAATCTTTTTTCCGTTGCTAATTCTCATACTAAAGCCGGTTGGGTTAAGGGGTGTATTTTATTTGTATCGTTTGACGTAGTTTGCTCAGTTCGCTTGACAGGAAAAACCAGCTCATATATAATCGTTAACCAAACCATTAAAGTTGGAAGCGCTTTAAGGGCGTATGGAATCATGTAGTGTTTTTTTATATAGTGCGGACATAAATCTGTTTCAAATAATGAACCAAGATAAATAGCAATAACCATCAGGATAATTTGCCAGGCTGTATACGGCATTTGTCGGGTAACAAACCAAATACCTATTCCTGCATAGGCAATGATATAAGTAACCGTTTCTGATCCTGTACTAAACAATACCGGAAAGATTAATGCCGAGGCCAGCAATGAAAATTTGGCTTCCATACTGCTCAAACTATTTTTTCGGAGAATGGGAAGCATGAATATGACTGCCGCTGGTAGCAGAAATGGTAAAAGCGGCAGGTTCTCTGTTTTGAAAATCCTCTTAACCATTCCCATAACCGAGACATCCTGGTAAGTTGTTGATGCCAACAGATTTATTTCATTTTTATGTTGTAAGGAATGAACCCAGTCGATATATGACTGGGTTATAAATGCCGGTTTGAAAATCACCATTGGCAAAATGAAGAGTATTACGCTGGCGGGCACCAGAGCGTAAATAAACATCTTCTTTTTACTTGAAATGAAGAAAAATACTAATCCGACAATACTGTAAAGCTTGATAAAAAAGCCAGTCATCATCCAAAAAACGCCCCAAAAATCTTTTCGGTTTACGATGCATACCCAGCCGAGAATAATGAAGGCGGCAATAGCGCCGTTGGTTTGATATGTTTGAAGCGTCATGTTCAGCTCCTGTGTACAGATCAGGCAAATAGCGTTCTTTTTTAACTGATTAAGTGGTAATTTATCAATGGCGTACCAAACAAGCAGCGCGTTCGCGATTTGGAAAATATAGGAAGCAGTCTGAACACCAACGAATGAAAGCGGCGCCATGATCAGGCTAAATATAGGTCCGTAATGATTAGTATCCTGGCAACAGGAAGGATCGAAATCGTATAGGTTTACGCCATTCAACGCGTGCACATAAGTTCCTCTGAAGATAAGGAAGTTGTTAATCAGGTTAACTTTAAGCTGGTAGTGTGTAACAACCACGGCTAGCAGCGTCCAGATTGGTATAAAAAGATACCGCCAGGAACAAAGTGAGAACAGCGCGCTATATATGGAGCGCAAAAAACTGTTCCTTTGAGAAAAGGTTGGTTGAAAGCGTGATAACATGAAATTTTTCTAAACTCATGTACATGACGCTCGGTTGGGTAAAAAGTCCTATAAGAAACTGAACTTTTAAAAAAAAAGCCTCTCAAATCTGAGAGGCTTCTTCTTAAAGTTTTATCTGCTCTTCCTTCGCATCAAGGAAATGAAATTCGGTCAGATAGTAAGAGGATATACTTTTAACCTTTATCCATTTACCATATTTAAAAAACCATTTCCACTGGCAGCTAATAAATCCTTTTTTGATATACGCTTCGATGTACGGATGCACACAGAGCGTAATATCTTTTTCATTTTGTTCATTCAGGATGTAATTGAGATTATTTTCAATGTCATCCATCAGAACAATACTTGCTTTAATTTCGCCGGTACCATTACAAGCCGGGCATTTTTCGTTGGTAATGATATTCATTTCCGGACGAACCCGCTGGCGGGTAATCTGAACCAAACCGAATTTACTTGGCGGCAAAATTGTATGTTTTGCGCGATCCAATGCCATTTGCTGCTTCAGGTAATCGAACAGATCTTTACGATTTTGTGGCTTGTGCATATCAATAAAATCGATCACAACAATTCCACCCATATCACGTAAACGTAACTGACGCGCTATTTCCCGCGCAGCTTCCTTGTTTACCTGCAAAGCATTTTCATCCTGGTTTTCAGGATTAGCCGTGCGGTTTCCACTGTTTACGTCAATTACATGCAGCGCTTCAGTATGTTCAATTACCAGGTAAGCTCCGCCAGCCAGATTTACTGTTTTGCCAAAGGCAACTTTAATCTGCTTTTCGATGCCAAAGTGTTCGAAAATTGGCTCCTTATGCTTATATAGTTTAACGATCTTTTCCAGTTCAGGAGATATTTCGTGAACATAGGATCTGATCTCTTCATAAATTCCCGGATCGTTTACATGAATATTTGCGAAATCGGGATTTAAAATATCACGCAAAATGGTCGATGTACGGCCCATCTCGCCTAAAATCTTTTTAGAAGGTTCAGTAAGAGGCAGCTTTTTAGAAAAAGTTTCCCATTTTGCTACCAGGTCGAGCAGGTCTTTTTGTAGCTCTGCAACGCCTTTTCCTTCTGATACCGTGCGGATTATCACCCCAAAATGCTTTGGCTTGATACTCTCTACAATCTTTTTTAAACGGTTCCGCTCGTTATTGCTGCGTATCTTTTTTGAAATAGATATCGCATCCGAAAACGGAACTAATACGACAAATCTTCCTGCAATAGAAAGATCCGAACTGAGCCTTGGCCCTTTCGTTGAAATGGGCTCTTTGGCTATCTGAACAGGCAACAACATATTCCGGCTTAGAATCTCAGAGATTTTTCCGGATTTATTAATGTCTTGCTCTTGTTTAAAACTATTCAGCAGTTTTTCTTTATAACTGCCGTTCTTTACAATCTTGGTTAATTTTATGAGCGACTGTACTTGCGGCCCTAAATCAAGATAGTGCAAAAAAGCGTCTTTTTCATAACCAACATCCACAAAGGCTGCATTTAAGCCGGGCATGATTTTTTTTATCTTGCCAAGATAAATGTCACCAACAGCGTAATTGTTGTTAATGTGCTCTGTGTGAAGTTCTACGAGTTGCTTGTCTTGCAGTAAAGCGATAGTCACCCCGTTTTGGGATGAATTGATAATTAATTCCTTTACCAATAGCTACTCCTTTAGTGACGGCATGTGATGCCATCGTTGTTCAACACTAAGATGAGTTAAATAATAACACAACAACCTCCATCGCTTTCTTTGCGGGAGGTTATTGCTGTGTTTGAGTGATGGATCCGAGCGCGTTTGACAAAGCTTAACCAGTCTGACTCGGAGATACTCAGAACGTATTATTTCTTTTTGTGACGATTTTTTCTTAAACGTTTTTTGCGTTTGTGGGTAGCCATTTTATGTCTTTTTCTTTTTTTTCCGCTTGGCATAATTAATTTTTTAAATGTTTTATAATTCTGTTTATTTCTTTAATTCTGCAATTTTCTTTTCTACAAATTGCGTTAATCCCGGATCGGCGGCCAGCTCTTTGCTTTTTAAATAGGCTGCAATAGCTTCGTCTTTCAAGCCCATGTTTTCATAGCTTGATGCAAGGTAAAACCACGATTCCGGACTTGGTTTAATATCATTAACAGTTTTGAAGCGGTTAACGGCTTTATCAAACTGTCCTGAACGCATGGAAAATAACCCGAGGTTCATATTAGCTTTTACGTTCCTGGGTTCTTCTTTAACCACCTCAAGTAAAAGCTGTATTCCCTGCATCGGATTTGGTGTGCCACTTACGTAAGCTACTCCTAACCCCGTTTTTGCATCCAGGCTTTTAGGTTGTAGCTGCTGCGCGTTTTTATAAGCATTAATAGCTTTTTGAACCAGTCCGGGTTGTACGAGTGTGTCCTGCGTATTTTGATACGCATCTGTAAACTCATCACCGGCTTTTAGCCAGGTTGGATAATCGTTAACTTGCTGGGCAACCATTTCATGATAAAATGAGGCCGGCGCCGGCTGATTAACGTCGTCCCACTTTTGGGCTAACTGCTGCTGTAATTTTAATTTATCAGATCCTGAAGCTTGCTTTAGCGAAGCCTCAAGATCTGTAATTTGTTGTGCCAGATTTGCACTTAAACTGTTTTTTGCAGTTGTCGAGATGCTTTCAAGGCTTATGGAAACCGGCTGCGACGCTGTTTCGGTAGTCATACCGGCGCCACGGGTTTCTTTAGGTTTTACAAGGCCTTTAATGTCCATAAAAAATAGTACCGCCATCAATGCAGCAACTGTTGATATAACTACTATTTGTTTGGTATTTAACATGCCTATGAGTGGAAATTAAGCCTCCGCTTTTTTCTTGTTTCCTGTTTTTACTTTTTCTACAAAAACCTTAGCAGGCTTAAAGCTTGGTACGAAATGTTCCGGGATAATGATTGCGGTATTCTTTGAAATATTACGGGCCGTTTTTTTAGCGCGTTTTTTAACTACGAAACTTCCGAAACCTCTTACATATACATTCTCGCCGGCAACCATAGAAGTTTTTACCACTTTAAAGAATGCCTCAACAGCCTCCTGAACATCTACTTTTTCGATACCTGTTTTGTTGGAAATCTCCGTAATAATTTCTGCTTTAGTCATGTTTATATGTGTAATAAAATTTGTTGTTCTATCCCTGTTTTGGGGTTGCAAAAGTATAGCTTTAAATTGAATTGCTGAAATAAAATCCTCTTTTTTTTGTTACCAACTCGCTATAAAACAAATAGTAAGATATTTTTGCAAATCATATAAACGACGCTAATTATTAAATGATTTTTTCCGAAGAAGTAATTAACTGGTACTTAAAAAATAAACGCGATCTGCCGTGGCGAGATACAAATGACGCTTATATTATATGGCTGTCGGAGATAATTATGCAGCAAACGCGTGTAGAGCAGGGTATGCCTTATTTCAACAGATTCCTTGAAAACTATCCGACCGTATCCCATTTTGCTTCTGCAACGGAAGACGAAATTTTGAAACTTTGGCAGGGGCTGGGTTACTATTCGCGTGGACGGAATATGCACTATACGGCAAATCTGGTTATGGATGAGCATGGAGGTTACTTTCCTACTTCCTACGATAAGCTTATTAAACTGAAAGGTGTTGGCGAGTATACAGCAGCTGCAATTGCATCTTTTTCGGTAGGAGAAGCGAAGGCGGTGGTTGACGGAAATGTTTTCCGTTTGCTGTCGCGATATTTCGGTGTGGATATTCCCATTAACTCAACCAAAGGAAAAAAGACATTTGGCGAGCTAGCCGATGAGATTATGGACCGTGAACAACCAGGAATTTACAATCAGGCTGTAATGGAATTCGGCGCTTTGCAGTGCAAACCGTTTAATCCGGATTGCCCGACATGTCCGTTACGACCCGGATGTTATGCTTTTCGAAATAGAAAGGTTAAAGAACTACCGGTTAAGCTTAAACAGGTGGCAAGTAAGGACCGGTATTTTTATTATTTCGTTGTGTCGAAAAATAACAGGCTTTTAGTTAATAAACGCGGAGCAAATGACATCTGGCAAAATCTGTATGAACTACCATTGTTTGAAACTTCGCAAGCCGTATCAATTGAAGAATTGCTTGCTTCGCCAGAGGTAAGATCTAATTTCGGGGATGTTTTAGCGAAAAAAATAACTGGTCCCATCAAGCATGTTTTAAGCCATCAAAACTTGCATGCCACATTTATTGAAATCCAGGATTTTGAAGAACGTTTCGCTTCGAAAATGAACTGGCAATATGTAGATTATGAAGAAGTTAGAAACCTCGCACAGCCCAAATTAATTTTTTCTTTTCTAAATAAATTTCTAAATTGAATTAAATTAATCAGTTATAAACTTCATGTCGGGAATTAACAAAGTTATCTTGGTGGGGCATTTGGGCAAGGACCCTGAAGTGCGGCACCTAGAGGGAGGCGTTACCGTGGCCAGCTTTCCGTTGGCAACATCAGAAACATTCAATAAAGACGGAAAGAAGGTTGAGCAAACCGAATGGCATAACATTGTAATGTGGCGCGGCCTTGCAGATGTTGCTTCCAAATATTTGCAGAAAGGAAAGCTCGTTTACATCGAAGGGAAATTACGAACAAGATCCTTCGAGGATAAAGAAGGACATAAAAAATATACTACTGAAGTTGTTGCCGAAAATTTTACCATGCTTGGTCGTAAAAGCGATTTTGAAAATGGCAATGGTCATGGGATACCGGTAAATACACATAAAACAGAAGAACCCGTGAACTTCGCGGAGGAAGATGCAGGAGATGATTTGCCTTTTTAAAAAATGTATTTAAAAAGAAAGGCCCTCCTCATACCGGAGGGCCTTTCTTTTTTGTTATTACTTCGCCCCCGGCGGACAATTATCTTTTAAGAATTTAGTAAATACTGTTGCCAGATGCTTACTGGTTCCTTCACCTTCCGAAATGCTGTGCGTGCGGTTAGGGTAGGCTATCATTTGAAATGGCTTATTGTATTTAATAAGCTGATTGATCATCTGCTCGGCGTTGTTGTAGTGAACGTTGTCATCGCCGGTTCCATGAATCAGCAGCAAGTTTCCTTTAAGGCCCTGTACATGTGATAGCGGCGAACCTTTTACGAAATATTCACGGTCCTCAGGAAGAAGACCCATATAACGCTCCTGGTAAATATTATCGTAATTCAGTTGATTGTCAACGGCGGCCACAGAAATTCCTGTTTTATATATCTCAGGATACTGAAATAGCAGGTTTAGCGTGGATGAACCACCGCCACTCCATCCCCAAACAGCAACCCTGCTTGTGTCAATAAAATTAAATTGTTTAAACATCGCCTTTGCACCCATTGCCTGGTCGCGGATGTTTATTATTCCAATATTGCGGTAAATAGATTTACGCCATTCGCGGCCTTTTGGTGCAGGTGATCCGCGTCCATCAAGCGACGCATAAATATATCCGTCATCAGCCATACTTCCATTGTAAAGGCGATTGTAACCAACTCCATAACGGTCAGTAACAGTTTGTGATGCTGGCTCTCCGTAAACTGTATAAACGATCGGATACTTTTTTGAAGGATCAAAGTTGTTTGGTTTTACCATCCAGCCGTCCATTTGAATGCCGTCTTCTGTGGTAACTTTAAAAAATTCGACTTTAGGTAACGCTCTTGTCCCGTTAAGCCTCTGTTCACCCTTTCCTATCACTTTGTGATCCGGGAGGCTCACAACCTCAGATACAGGGAAACTTACAGCGTTTGAGTAATCATGAAAAGCGAGTTTTCCATTCGGCGAGATATCATAACTATGGGTTCCCGATTGCTCAGCTGGAGTGACCCGCGTAGCCGCGCCGCTTCCGTTGAGCTTAACTTTGTACAAATAAGATTGTGTTGCATTCGCCGGTGAAGCCATAAAATAAATCAGGCCATTTTTTTCATCAACAAGGTTCAGGCTGATTACGTCAAAGTCACCCTTTGTAATCAGCTTTTCCTTTCCGTCGCGGCTGATTGAATAAATATGTTTCCAGCCGTCCTTCTCACTCAGCCAAATAAAACTTTTACCGCTGGTTGTCCAGGTCCAACCGATGGCTTCCGCTTTCGCATCAACCCAGGCTTTGTCGGTTTCAGTATAAATTGCTTTAGTTGTACCGGTTAAAGCATTACATAAAATTATTTTGCTTTCATTTTGCCGGCGATTCAACTGTTGAATAATTAGTTCAGTAGAGTTTGCTGCCCATTCCATCCTTGGAATATAGTGTTGAACGGCATCGCCGGGAACATTCATCCACTTAGTAGGCCCGCCATTCGCTGAAACAACGCCTACACGACAAAGGCTTGGATCTTCACCAACAACCGGATATTCAACCGGAACCGTATATGGATAAAGTGAATCCGTAGTATTGAGCATTAAATAATTTTTGGTTTTCGTTGCATCAAGCTGCCAGTAAGCTATAGACTTGCTATCTGGCGACCAGCGAAAGCCATCGCGGCAATCAAGTTCTTCTTCGTAAACCCAGTCAAATGTTCCGTTAATGAATTTCAGGGAGCCATCAGTTGTTAAAGCCTTTATTGCACCCGAAACAAGATCCTCCACATAAATATTGTGTCCGCTAACATACGCAGCCTTTTTTCCGTCGGGGGAAAATTTAGCGAACATCAGCGATGACGATGGTTTACCGTTACCCAGTTGTCTTAATGTTTGATTTTGCAGGTCGTATACCCAAAAATCGCCGCGGGTATTATAACGCCAAACCTTTTTAGTATTTGTGAAAATGATAACTTTTTTGCGGTCGTCCGAAAATGAAAATAAACTTACATTCAATGGAGTTGTTGATCCGGCCGGCGTCAATTTTTCACGCGGAATTAGTACATGGGTGTTTGATGGGTTCACCGGATCTGTTTCCACCATACCTTCAGAGGTAATTTGCATTACTTTGCTTCCGTCTGCAGACCAATAGGTGTCCTGGCCAAACTGAGCTAATGCCGGTAATGACAATAGCGAAAGAAATAAAAAGCTTAGAACACTAAGCTTCTTTAAAATAACTTTTATCATGAAATAAGATAATTAAAATGCGATGAAAATACGGTTTTTACTTAAATCGTGAAATTAGCTATCTGCTTTGTTACTTTTTCATCGCCATGTAGTTGACAACCAGGTTGCAAAACGTTTTGACGCCAAGCTTAAATCCGCTTTCATCAATGAAAAAGTCTGGTGTATGATGTGATGCGGCTTTTAATGGATCCTGGCCTTTCGGCATTCCGCCTAAAAAGAAAAATAATCCCGGAACTTTTTCCTGGTAAAACGAAAAATCTTCTGCCCCTGTTACCGGTGGTTTTAACGAAACATTGTTTGCACCTGCGCTTTCAATTAAAGTCGGCAACATTTTTTCCGTTAAAGCCGGATTGTTATAAGTAACCGGATAGTGAACGCTAAAGGGGATTTTAACCTCGGCTGTTGCTCCTGCGCTCTCCGCGGTTTTAGTGGCAACCTGCTTAATCCGTTCGATGACCATTTTCTCGTCAGATTTGCTCATCGCCCGGATCGTACCCATCATCTCGGCCTGTTCAGGAATGATGTTGGATCTGTTGCCGGCATGAATCGATCCGATAGTAACAACAGCGGGATTCTCTGTGACATTTAAATTTCGGCTAATAATCGGCTGAAGGTTATTGATAATTTGTGCAGAAGCAACAATCGGATCAACAGAAGACCAGGGATAGGCACCATGCGCGGACTTTCCTTTTACGATTATTTGCATATCGTTAACCGCTGCCATGGTTCCGCCCGGACGGTAAGTTATTTTTCCAACTTCGGTTTGTGAATTAATGTGGAGGCCAAAAATTACCTCAACTTTCGGGTTTTCCAGCACGCCTTCTTTTACCATTAACTCTGCACCTCCCTCTTCTCCAAATGGCGGTCCCTCTTCTGCCGGTTGAAAAATAAACTTCACGGTCCCCTTCAAATCATTTTTTATATCAGATAAGACTTTGGCTGTTCCCATTAAAATAGCCATGTGCGAGTCATGGCCGCAAGCATGCATGGCGCCAACTTCCTGGCCATTGAACGTTGTTTTAACTTTTGAAGCAAACGGAACAGGTGTTCTTTCCACAACCGGCAAGCCATCCATATCGGCACGCAATGCTATAACCGGCCCGGGCTTTGTGCCTTTTAAAATGCCGACCACGCCGGTTTTTGCCACACCAGTTTTGACTTCAAGACCAAGTGATCTGAGATAATCTGCAATAATTTTAGAGGTACGTACTTCGTGATTTCCGAGTTCGGGATGTTCATGAAAATCACGCCGCCAGGCAATTACCTGTTTTTCAATTTTGTCGGTTTCCTGATTGATTTTGATTTTAAGCGGACTGTTTTGCGCAAATGTGTGAGCCGTAATGGTACTAAGTGTAATCAGAGAGATTAGTATTTTTTTCATACGCTGGTTTTGATCCTTAAATATAGCGTATTGCTCCTAACTCCTTCAATTCAAAAGATATGGTTTAAACTAAACTGTCCAATGAATTCAAAATCTTGCTGATTGCCCTTACTTTTTCTGTGTCTGTTTGGACGATCGTTTCATCATTGAACATTGAATAATGAACGCCTTGCCTGAGTGTTTTTGCTGTCGTATGAAATTCTTCGGCACCTGTTGCAGTTGCGATATCAATGATGTTTGTTTCGGTAATACCTGAACCCGGTACAATTTTAATTCGGTTATCCGCTTTTTTTACTAACTCTGACAAAGTCGAAATAGCTTCAAATGCAGTTGGTTTGCCTCCGGAAGTAAGAATTCGATCAAATCCAAGTTGAATGATATCTTCCAGCGATTGATCCATATTTACACAATCATCGAAAGCCCGATGGAATGTCAGTTGTAGTGGTTTGGCAAGTTCTACAAGTTTTGTGGTACGTTGAACATCGACGGTTCCGTCTGCTTTTAGTATACCTGTAACAATACCTCGACAGCCGATTTCTTTGCAAAATTGAATGTCGTCTTTCATTGCAGCGAATTCTTCATCACTGTACACGAAGTCGCCACCTCTCGGTCTGATCAATACAAAGACAGGAATAGTGAGATGCTCCACTACCTGTTTTATTGCACCGTAAGATGGCGTCGTTCCGCCCTCCAGAATATTATCGCAAAACTCTATTCGTGAAGCGCCACCGGTTTGTGCGTTTAATGCCGATTGAATAGAATTCGCACATATCTCCAGGCTATAACTCATTGTCGAAATAGCTGGAAGTTTTTAAGAGTTGTTTCTGATTGTTTTTATCGCAGACAGAGTATGTAAATCCTTTTTGGAGGGCATACGCGCCATGCTCGCCATTTTTATTCAGCGCTATGAAGGCCACCTGGATGTCTTTTGCTTTAGCACCTTTAATTTTTGCAACACGCTCCACGACTTTTTTACAGGCTTCCCTGGGAGACAGGCCTTGACGCATAAATTCGACTACGCTGTGTGAGCCGGCGACACGAATAACGTCTTCGCCCTGCCCGGTGGCGGTTACCGCCCCGACTTCATTATCGACATATAAACCAGCCCCGATAATTGGCGAATCTCCCAAGCGGCCGCGCATTTTAAAGGCCATTCCACTTGTGGTACAGCTACCGCTTAGATTGCCATTCGCATCAAGCGCCACCATGCCGATGGTGTCGTGATTGTATTTGTCGCCTAATTTTGCCGGTGCTGCCTTCTGGTTTTCAATATTGACGATCGGTTTATATTCACTAGTCTTTAACCAGTTTTTGTAAGTTTTTTCAGCGTCGTCACTCAGTTTCAGCGGCTCGAGCTTGAAGCCCTGAGATACGGCAAATTGCTGCGCTCCCTGCCCAACGAGCATAACATGCGGAGTTTTTTCCATCACCTTACGTGCTACGCTGATAGGGTGCTTTATACGCTCAATGGCAGCGACGCTTCCGCAGTTAAAATTTTCGTCCATAATACTCGCATCCAGGGTGACGAATCCGTCGCGGTCTGGGTTTGCACCTAAGCCTACACAGCAGTTTTGGGAATTTTCAGTTACCATTACACCGGCTTCAACGGCATCGAGTGCCCGGCCACCTTTGTTTAAGATTTCCCAGGCGCCCTGGTTGGCGTTCAGGCCTTCATCCCAGGTTGATATAACGATAGGCTTAATACCGGCGGGAAGTTTTTCTGCAGCGATGAGTCGCTTGAAACCAGTAGACAATGCGGCAGCGGCCACAGTTGTTGATGCAATAAATTTTCTTCGGCTGTACATAGAAAAAGTGTAATTCCGAAGATAGTTATTTATAGCCTAAACATGCAACAGCTCGCTATTCCTTACAGTCGACGGTGGAAAATGTACGACTGTAAGCGGCCGTATCACTTATGAATTGTCTTCCTGTTTTAGAGTCAAAACTGTAATCCTTTGCCAGCAGTTTATCGCCCTGTATCTTAAACGCTACCGGTAGCGAGTCAGTCATGCCTTCCTGCATAAACTTCCAGCTTCCGATAATTTCGTCGTTTTGTTTTGTGCCGACCAACGTTCCTTTCCGGGAATCTTTCTCCCAGATCATATTATTATAAGTGCCTCCAACTTCATTGCCAGTAACCGTTAGGCTGATGTTTGCAGTATCCCGTTTGGTATTACCGCTTACGAGCTGATAACAGGTTTTTGAAGTAGTGACAGTAACGCTATCGGTAATTGTTTTTGTAGTAGTAACAGAACTGTCTGTTGTTTCGCTCTTTTTTGTCGCCGAGTTACATGCGAAAAGTGTTAGCGGCAACAAGTAAAGCAAGCTTGATTTTTTCATCTGCTTTTAACAGCGATAACACAATATTGTTTAATTGATATAATTGAGGGGGCCTTCTAAACTGATTCTTATTCGGTGATGATAGTTTTGCAGTTTACTCCCAACTGTTTAAGGCGTGCATCTAGTGTGCTTAGTTTTTCCGCTAACTTAAGGTTTTGATAAATGGTTTTAATGTAAGAGACTGTCTGGGTATCATCGGGATCGCAGGCCACAGCTCTTTCCAGATGCGCAACAGCCTTCAATGCGACATTTTTGTATTGCGCCTGGAAAGTTTTATGCGCGGCGGGATCACCTTTTGAGGAATTCACTTTTATTGAAATAGGCTTTAATTCGTTCAGATAAATAAAGCCAAGTGCCCGGTGGGCGACATAATAATCAGGCTCAAGCGAAGAGACTTTCAAATACAGCGGCTTGGCTTTTTCGATCTGGTTATTGTCTTCGTAAAGTTTTGCCATGCGGTCATAAATCGCGGTTCGCATACCAGGAGAAAGTTCGCTGGAATCTTGTAACAGCTGCTCGCCTATTTCGATCGCTGTTGACACTTTATTACTGGTTCTGGCGATATTGAAGTCGTCATAACGATCTTCGATAGAATGCTGAGCAAGGCAAGGAATTGATAAAAGGGCGAAGAGTGGAAGGAGTAGAAATTTAATCATCCGTGAAATAACTAAATTTTCTGAAAAACAAAAAAGCCGGAGAAAACTCCGGCTCGATAAATTATATCGTTGATTTGATCTTCAGCTCATTCAATTGTTTGTCGTCAATCGTCGATGGTGAATCGATCATCACGTCACGGCCTGAATTGTTTTTTGGGAAAGCGATCACATCGCGGATTGTATCTAACCCCGCAAACAGTGAACACAGACGGTCAAATCCGAAAGCAATTCCACCATGCGGCGGAGCGCCATATTCGAAGGCGTCCAGCAGGAAGCCAAATTGTTTTTGTGCTTCGTCCGGACTAAATCCTAAGTGCTTAAACATTAAAGATTGTAAGGCTCGATCATGGATACGAATTGATCCGCCGCCAATTTCAGTTCCATTAAGTACCATGTCGTAAGCGTTGGCACGCACTTCTCCCGGTTTTGAATCAAGTAAAGCGATGTCTTCCGGCTTCGGCGATGTGAACGGATGGTGCATCGCATGGTAGCGTTCTGTTTCTTCATCCCATTCCAGTAAAGGGAAATCCAATACCCAAAGCGGCGCGAAAGTGTTTTTATCGCGTAAACCTAGTCTTGTCCCCATTTCCAGGCGAAGCTCGTTCAACTGTTTACGAACTTTGTCGGCCGGACCGGCCAGGATCAGCATCAAATCACCGACTTCAGAGTTAAACGCAGCCGACCATTTTTTCAGTTCGTCTTCGTTAAAAAATTTATCAACCGACGATTTTAATCCGTCCGCATTATGGCGGCAATAGATCATTCCTGTGGCGCCGATTTGCGGACGCTTTACGAAGTCGGTAAGTTCATCTAATTGCTTGCGTGTATATTCCGCCGAGCCTTTCGCATTGATACCGACAACTAGCTCCGCATTGTCAAATACAGGGAAACCAACGCCTTTCACTACATCGTTCAACTCAACGAACTGCATTCCAAACCGGATATCCGGTTTGTCGGAACCGTATAAACGCATCGCATCTGCATAGCTCATACGCGGAACTTCAGCCAGGTCAATTCCTTTTACAGCTTTGAAAAGGTGGCGGATCAATCCTTCGAACACATTTAATATATCTTCCTGCTCGATGTATGACATTTCACAGTCGATCTGCGTAAACTCCGGCTGGCGATCAGCGCGCAAATCTTCATCACGGAAACACTTTACGATTTGAAAATAACGGTCCACCCCCGAAACCATCAACAATTGCTTAAACGTTTGCGGCGACTGCGGTAAAGCGTAAAATTCACCAGGATTCATGCGGCTTGGCACCACGAAATCACGCGCTCCTTCCGGCGTTGATTTAATCAGAACAGGTGTTTCAACCTCGATAAAGTTTAAACCGTCTAAATATTTACGCACTTCCTGCGCCATTTTATGACGAAGTACCAGGTTATTGCGAACCGGGTTACGGCGCAAATCCAGGTAACGGTATTTCATGCGAAGATCGTCTCCGCCATCAGTTTCATCCTCAATTAAAAACGGAGGCAGCTTTGCTGAGTTTAAAACTTCAAGTGACGAAACTTTGATTTCAACTTCTCCGGTAGGGATTTTTAGGTTTTTGCTCGAACGCTCAATTACCTTTCCATTCACTTTGATCACGTACTCGCGCCCCAGTTCGCGGGCGTTAGCGCGAAGCGTCGCATCATCGTCGGCATTAAAGGTAAGCTGCGTAATTCCGTACCGATCACGTACATCGATAAATGTCATTCCGCCCAGGTCGCGTGATTTTTGTACCCAACCTGCAAGGGTTACTTCTTTCCCCAGATCTGATAAGCTTAGCTCACCGCAAGTATGTGTTCTGTGCATGGTGTAATAATTATGAGGGGCAAAAGTAAGGTTTTTAAGGATTTATGCGTAGGGAAATTAATAGGGCTGTTTGCGGGGTAATTTATAAAGTGATGAATTTGTAAAATAGCCGTCGTTAGCTAGTAATTGTTTTCAATCAATATTTTCAGATAGTTATTTGGAAGTGGAAGAAAGTGATTTGTAGGATTGGATGACGTATTCGGAAAATGGTATAAACTCAATTTGAAGGAAAATGATGTCATTCAATTTGTTAAGTTTTGATCAGGTGAAATGATTTGAAGAATGTGGGGCTAGATATTTTAAGTTGATCAGAGAAGATGAGATAGATGTGTTATGTGAAAATTATATTTAATTGGTTTAAGGTTTGGAAAGCAAAGGAAGATTTTCATCGGATCAGATATTCCCGTGCTTCGCTCATACTGCACGGGCCTTAGCCACCTGGCCGGTATCCGCTTTGCCCGGGTTTAAAATGCAAGGATATTGCTACTGTAAAAGATCATGTGCGGTGACCGCAAACGATCATAGTAAGTATTGCCGAAGTGCAATAAACGGGATGGAAGCGGCATCCTTTTTTGAGCGGAGGATATAAGCTTGGAAAAAAAAGATACAGCGGACAGCCCGACTAATGTTAATTGAAACACGGAAACTGCTTTCTAAAATGAATATATAAGATTTATCCCTTAGTATCAGGTTCCTTTAAACAATTCAACCCTCAGCATAAACTGCTTCAAAACAGAATTTGATTAAATATGCCATTGAGTGTCTTAATCTTCGACGACAATTAGAACTCGAAATCGCTAATTTGCCTCTATCTCGCCTTCAAACACCAACTCCGCCGGTCCTTCTAAAAATATATCGGTAAACTTCGAACCATCGTAGTTAAAGCGAATATTCAACTTGCCGCCAAGTACCCGGACCGGACTGCTGATATTTCCTGTTAGATTTTTCTTTTTAGCCATTGCCAATGCCACAGCAGTAACACCCGTTCCGCAAGCATAGGTTTCATCTTCAACTCCCCGTTCGAACGTGCGGATAAAGTAATGATCTTCAAAATCCTCTACAAAATTTACGTTAATGCCATTGAGTACATAAGTTTCATTATTTCTGATGGCTTTTCCGTCGTGGTAAACATTTTTTGCCTGCAGATTTTCAACCTGCTGCACGTAATGCGGCGATCCGGTATTTAAAACGAAAGCGTCCTGATCGGTCTTAACCCTGTCAACGTCAATCATCTGCAAACTCACCCAATCTCCATTTTCGGAAATTTTGGCATAATGCGGCCCGTCGACTGCCAAGAAATTTGTTTCTGAGTCGATGATTGCTAAATGCTTCGCAAACGCCACAATGCAACGTCCGCCATTACCACACATGCTGCCCTCTTTGCCGTCGGCATTATAGTAAACCATTTCAAAATCAAATCCTTCCTTGTGTTGAAGCAGCATCAATCCATCGGCTCCGATACCGAAACGGCGATCACAAAGTCCTGCAACAGTCTCAATTGATGGATTTCGTAATAATTTTTCACGATTGTCCACTAAAATAAAATCGTTGCCCGCACCCTGATATTTGTAGAAATGTATTTTCATAAAATCTTCATGCAAGATTACAAAATTTACTCAATGCATTCATTTAAAGGCACACATAATGACGCCTTTATGTGTTTAACATTTTTTAACAAAATATCAAACGACGAAAGTTGCAAGAACCTCATAAGTGGTATTAACTTTGAAGTTGAAGGTAGAGATCTTAGAAATTTAACAACATGAAAAAAATAGCAATTACACTTCTAACCGCTTTTGTTGGTGGGGCGTTGGCGTTGGGCACTTATAAATTAATTGAAAATAAGTACGCAGACAGCAGAAGCTTGGAGGACAAACAAAAACTTTATTTCACAAATAATCCGCTAAACGTAAATTCATCAACAGGTGATCTGGATTTTACTCAGGCTGCAGCAGCAGTTTCACCGGCTGTTGTGCATATAAAAACAACCTATAAAGGACAAACTCGTGGCGGCGGTGGCGCTGATCCATTTGATGATATGTTCAACGATTTTTTCGGTGGACGTCAGCGTCAGTCAGCTCCGGTGATGGCTTCGGGTTCGGGCGTAATTATTTCGGATGACGGTTATATCGTTACAAATAATCACGTGGTAGAAAACGCTACTGACATCAGCGTAATTTTAACCGACAAGCGTTCGTTAAAAGCCAAAGTCATTGGTCGCGATCCTAATACAGATTTAGCATTGATCAAAGTTTCTGCAACCAAATTACCGCTCGTAAAAATGGGCAATTCAGACAATGTTCGTGTTGGCGAATGGGTTTTGGCAGTAGGTTATCCCTTTACTTTGAATACCACTGTAAC
Source organism: Hufsiella arboris (assembly GCF_009834875.1). Taxonomy (GTDB): domain Bacteria; phylum Bacteroidota; class Bacteroidia; order Sphingobacteriales; family Sphingobacteriaceae; genus Hufsiella_A; species Hufsiella_A arboris. The sequence goes on from NZ_WVHT01000005.1 coordinate 43,875, forward strand.
CGCAGGTATTGTAAGTGCAAAAGGCAGAAGCATTGGAATTTTAAGCCAGGGTGATGATGATAACCCATATCAACGCAGAAATGCTGCACCTGCCGCGAGTTCTGCAATCGAGTCGTTTATCCAAACAGATGCTGCCATTAATCGTGGAAACAGTGGCGGAGCTTTAGTCAATACAAACGGTGAATTGATAGGTATCAACGCCGCTATCGCGTCGCAAAGCGGAAATTATGAAGGTTATGGATTCGCGATCCCGATTAATCTTGCGAAAAAAGTTCTGGATGACTTTATGAAGTACGGAACGGTAAAACGTGGATATATTGGCGTTAACTTCCTTGATCTGGATGCGGATAAAGCGAAAGAAGTTGGTACTACGCAAATCAACGGACTATATGTTAGCGCGGTAGTTCCAAATAGCGGAGCTGAAGCTGTAGGTTTAAAGAAAGGAGATGTTATCACGAAAGTAGAAGGTAACACGATCAATTCATCAGCTGATTTGCAGGAACGTGTTGGCCGTCTCCGTCCGGGCGATAAGATTAACATTTCTTATATCCGTGATAGCAAAGAACGCCAGGCAACTATCACGTTGAAGGGAGACGACGAAGTGAAACTTGCTGGAAATAGCGGCAGGTCAAACGAAGAGATCTACAATAAATTAGGTGCAAGCTTTGCTCCATTGTCATCAACGGTAAAACAACGCTACCATATCAACTCAGGCCTTGTTGTTTCGGAAGTGCGTTCAGGTGGAATATTTGACCAGCAGGAAGTTCCGAAAGGAACAGTTATCACTTCTGTGAATGGTAAAGCTGTTAACAGTGTGGATGATATCGATGCAGCGCTTTCGGCTGGTAAAGGTGATATGCTGCAATTAAGCGGCATCACCCCTGATGGTGCCCAGTTCAGGTACTCGTTTCCTATCGGAGGATAATTAATAAGTTTTATATATCAAAAGCCTTTCGTTTAATAAGCGAAAGGCTTTCTTATTTTAGCGCCAATGAATGTGCATAATGGGTTGGACTGGCAATTTTTGGGGCAGCAATTGTGTTTACTTCCCCAAAAAGCGCTTTACTGGAAAGATAAAAACATGCTGATCGTTGCCGATGTCCACATGGGAAAGGTCGGCCATTTCCGTAAAGCAGGTATTGCAATTCCTAAATTGATGGAGCAGGAAGATCTTGCTGTCTTGTCCGATTTAATCCATGATCTCAAACCAAAAACTTTGTTGTTTTTAGGCGACCTGTTTCACAGCGATATGAACAATGACTGGGAATGGCTTATGCTTTGGCGCGATCTGTTCCCTGATTTGGAGATGATACTGGTACGTGGAAATCACGATATTTTGCACGATAAGTATTATCATGCTGCTCGTTTTAAAGTAGTTGCCGAACTTGAGTTAGAGCCTTTTCTCTTTACTCATGAACCGGTTAAAGAAGTACATGACTTATATCCCGTTTCCGGCCATATTCACCCCGGCGTTTTATTAAGAGGCAAAGGGCGCCAGTTTGTAACGCTGCCATCGTTCAGCTTCTGTAAAGATCAGGCGATACTGCCGGCTTTTGGAAAATTTACAGGAAACGTTTCGTTGAAATATTGCGATGAAGATTCAGTATTCGGGGTACTGAAAAATAAGGTGATCAAATTGTCATAAAACAGTTAATATTTTAGATTAATTCTAAATAGTTAAAAAGTCTTGCATGAGTTGATTGATTTGCTGTTTTTACGCATTTATTAAATAATTTTGTTCGCCAAAATAAAATTTAAACCAAAGTAATGGGCAATTTTAAATCTACATTTTCATCAACTCTGGGAAAAAAACTGATCATGGCCTTGACTGGCTTGTTTTTATGTACATTTCTCATCGTCCACCTGGTTGGTAACCTCCAGATCTTCTCTCACGATGGCGGAAAAGCATTTAACGAGTACTCCTATTTTATGACTCATTTTCCACCGATCAAGATCATTTCATACCTGCTTTATGCATCGATCATTATACATGCTGTTTACGCTTTGATTCTGACATTGCATAATCAAAAAGCAAGGCCGGTGAAGTATGCTGTTTATGAAGGAGGTAAAAATGCCAGCTGGAGTTCACGAAATATGGGAATACTTGGAACGGTATTATTGATTTTTATCGTTACTCACATGGCTAATTTTTGGTTCAAATATCATAATGATATGGTGCCGTTTGTTGAGTACAGAACAAGTCTGCAGACTGGTGAAACAACGGTGAAAGAAATTCCTGCTTCTGAATTCCGTGATTTTGTAAAATATGTCGATAACGGGGTTGAGATCGTAAGAGCTAAGGATCTGTATCAGCAGGTAAGTTATGCTTTTCAAAATGTCTGGCTTGTTATTTTATATGTTGTGGCTATGGCCGCTATGGGTTTCCACTTGTACCACGGTTTTTGGAGCGCGTTTCAAACCTTCGGTTGGGACCACAAAAAATACATGCCTATCGTAAGCTTTTTAGGTGTTTGGGTTTTCGCGGTGCTGATTCCACTCGGCTTTGCAGCGATGCCTCTTTACGTTTACTTTACTAAATAGATATTCATTCCCTCAAGGAAAAAAAATATAACAACTGATGATATTAGATGCTAAAATTCCTGAAGGCCCTTTAGCCGAAAAATGGTCTAAGCACAAGTTTAATCTTAAGCTTGTTAACCCTGCCAATAAAAGGAAATATACAGTAATAGTTGTCGGAACCGGACTTGCGGGTTCGTCAGCAGCAGCTTCTTTAGCCGAATTAGGTTATAATGTTAAAGCGTTTTGTTTTCAGGATAGCCCGCGTCGTGCACACTCTATTGCGGCACAAGGAGGTATAAATGCTGCAAAAAATTACCGTAATGACGGCGACAGCGTTTATCGCCTATTTTATGACACCATTAAAGGCGGCGACTACCGTGCCCGCGAAGCTAACGTTTACCGCTTGGCAGAAGTTTCGGTAGATATTATTGATCAGTGTGTGGCACAAGGCGTGCCCTTCGCCCGAGAATACGGTGGTTTACTTGACAATCGTTCATTTGGTGGCGCACAGGTATCGCGTACTTTTTATGCCCGCGGTCAAACCGGACAGCAATTGTTACTTGGTGCTTACTCGGCGTTAAACCGCCAGATTCACGAAGGCAAAGTAAAGATGTACAACCGCCATGAAATGCTGGATGTTGTTGTAGCTGATGGAAAAGCGCAGGGAATTGTTACCCGCGACCTTATCGATGGTACGATCGAAACTCATGCAGCTCATGCAGTTCTGCTTTGTACCGGCGGTTACGGAAACGTGTTCTATCTTTCTACCAATGCAATGGGCTGTAATGTTACGGCTGCCTGGAAAGCGCATAAACGTGGTGCATATTTCGCAAATCCATGTTTTACACAGATTCACCCGACTTGTATTCCGGTAACGGGAGATCATCAGTCAAAGCTTACGCTGATGTCTGAATCGTTACGGAATGATGGACGTGTTTGGGCGCCTAAAACGCCTGAAATGGCCGAGAGGTTAAGAAAGGGTGAGATTAAAGTCGCTGATATCAAAGAGGAGGACAGAGATTACTTCCTTGAAAGAAAATATCCATCATTTGGTAACCTGGTTCCCCGTGACGTTGCATCGCGTAATGCTAAGGAGGCGGTTGATGAAGGAAAAGGTGTTGGATCTTCAGGAAAAGCGGTTTTCCTTGATTTCGCCGATGCAATTAAGCGTTTAGGAGAAGACACGGTACGTGAAAAATATGGTAACCTGTTTGACATGTATTACCAGATCACTGATGAGAATCCATATAAGCAGCCGATGCGTATTTATCCGGCAGTTCACTATACTATGGGTGGGCTTTGGGTTGATTATAATTTACAGACCACTGTTCAGGGCTTATACTGTCTAGGGGAAGCGAATTTCTCGGATCATGGTGCAAACCGCCTGGGAGCTTCAGCTCTTATGCAGGGATTAGCCGACGGTTACTTTGTGATTCCTTATACAGTTGGCGATTATCTAGCTACCATTGGTCCAAAACCAATCGATGATAAACATCCGGCATTTGCTGAAGCAAAGAAATCCGTAGAAGAAAAGATTGCCAAATTATTGTCGCTAAAAGGTACCAAAACGGTTGATGACTATCACCGGGAACTCGGTATCATAATGTGGGAATATTGCGGCATGGCCCGGAATGAAGCCGGCTTAACTAAGGCGAAAGGATTGATACGCGAACTGCGTGAGGATTTCTGGAAAAATGTTATCGTTCTCGGAAAAAATGAAGAATTCAACCAATCGCTTGAAAAGGCAATAAGAGTTGCGGACTTCCTTGAACTCGGCGAACTGATGGTTGATGACGCTTTACAACGCCGCGAATCCTGTGGAGGCCACTTCCGTGAAGAGAGCCAGACCGAAGAAGGCGAAGCAAAGCGCGATGACGAGAACTTCGCATTTGCCGCTGCCTGGGAATACAAAGGCTATGGTGAACAAGAAGAACTTCACAAGGAAGAGCTGGTATTTGAAAACGTTAAATTGACACAAAGAAGCTATAAATAGTATTGAGTACTGCGTACTGAATGAAGTTACTCTCATTTACGCAAATCACAATACACAATACTTACTGATATGAGCAAACACATGAATCTAACCATTAAAGTCTGGAGACAAAAAAATGTTCAGGACAAAGGTGGTTTTAAAACATACAAAGCAGATAATATCGCAGATGACATGTCCTTTTTGGAGATGTTAGATGTAGTTAACGAAGGTTTGACCAAGAAAGGCGAGGACCCGATCCATTTCGATCATGACTGCCGCGAAGGTATATGCGGTATGTGTTCGTTATACATTAACGGTCGACCGCACGGGCCAAAAACAGCTATTACTACTTGCCAGTTGCATATGCGTAGCTTCAACGATGGTGAAACAATTACCATCGAGCCATGGAGATCAGGCGCGTTTCCTGTGATTAAGGACTTAGCAGTTGATCGTACTGCTTTCGATCGTATTCAGCAGGCTGGTGGTTATGTATCAGTGAACACTGGTGGTATTCCGGATGCTAACGAAATACCGGTACCAAAGCCAATCGCTGACGAAGCTTTCAATTCGGCGACGTGTATTGGTTGCGGAGCGTGTGTAGCGGCTTGTAAAAATGGATCTGCTATGCTGTTCGTTTCTGCTAAGATCTCACAAATGGCCTTGTTGCCTCAGGGACAACAGGAACGCTATCAGCGTGCGCAGGCAATGGTCAATCAAATGGATACCGAAGGATTTGGAAGTTGTACCAATACCGGTGCTTGTGAAGTGGAATGTCCTAAAGAGATTTCGCTTACAAATATTGCCAGGATGAACCGGGAATATTTTACAGCAAAATTTTTTAAAGAAGAAGAAATGCATTAACTTTGCCTCACGAGGCAAGGAGGAGAATAACACAAAAAGCCTGGATTTATTCCAGGCTTTTGTGCGTTTAGGAGTTTATTTCTTCATTTTTATTTCAATCACCCCATTTTTTCCTTTGTCGCCGTATTTTGCCGTTGCATTCTCTACGTTTAAAATCAACATTGATTCAATCTTTTCAGGATCAAGATTTTTAAAATTGAATGAAGGGTCCTTTCGTTCACCGTCAACAATAACAAGACCGTTAAATTGCTCGGCTTTACCTAACTTCAAAATTGCTCCGTTTTCGCTGTAGACAGTTTTTGTGCTGTCAGTTGACAGGGCATTTTCAACTTTTATGTTTTTTACCCTAACAGCATTAGCATCTTTTGGCGGTTCCTGGTTTATGTAGATTTGTACTACGCCATTTTTGCCTTTTTCTCCATACCTGGCAACTTCATCGGCGTTTTTCAAAACATTCAATGATTTAATAGTTTGCGGATTTATGGATTTTATTTCGTCAGATGTTCTCTCAATGCCGTCGACTATGTAAAGAGGCTCTGAATCCTTTTGAATGTTACCTCCTGCTTTCGCCTCAACATTTAACATAATCGGGATAGCGTAAGCAACCCGAACGGCTTGTCCATTTTGTATGCCCGGTTTCCATTTAGGTGATTTTTTTAGCATTTCAATTGCAGCGTCACCAGTGCCGTAGCCCATATCATGAAGCACCTTCAAATCTGTAAGCTCTCCGTCCTCCTCGACGACAAAGGAAATAGTGACACGACCCTTAACGTGGTTTTTAATCGCTTCTTGCGGATATTTGTAAGTTTTGCCGATAAATTCATAAAACTTTTGCATTCCTCCCGGATATTCCGGTAATACATCTACAGTGCCGAAGTTGTGGATTGATTTATCCGGCAATGTATCCGTCAAGTATACTTGGTCGTTTCTTTTTATATGTGTAATGGTTTTATCAAACATTGCCGAAGTAATCTCTGACAGATCATCGGATGGAACATTTAAATTTGTTTTTTCGATAGCACGTTCTGCTTTTTTGCTGATTGTAGCAGAGGAAAATATGAGCATCGCTGCAAACAACGGCGCCGATAAGCCATATTTTAACAGGGCCGCCTTTCTGGATTTTGTTTTTTGTAACATTGTAATTCTTTTTTTTAACATGGATTGATTATAAAAACTGTTGGTTAATTGGTCCGGCTTTATGTTCAGCGTATTACAAAGTAAAAGCATCGCATATCCGGCTTTATCCGCGTGGCTGGCCAGCTCATCAGCGATAAATTCGTGAATATTTTTAATGTCTTTCCGGTATAGGTAAATAACCGGATTGAACCAGAATATGATCGTTAGTAGTTCGAAGAAAATCACATCAGCAGAATGCAGCTGTTTTGAATGAACCTGTTCATGAGCATAGATAGTGTCATAAGCGTTTAATTCTTTCGAAACCACAATTTTATTGAAGAACGAAAACGCAGGAATTTTATCATTATATTTTCCGAAGAACAACTTTAAAAGACGTATGGTAAAACGTGCCGATACGGCGATAAACCCTGTGGCATAAACCAAAAACAGGATGTTTGAAGGCGAAAGTGGATTGCTTTGAGCTTCGTAAAATCCGCCAACCTCACTGATAATCAAATTAAAGGATTCTTTGGATTGGGCGATCTTGGTGGTGTTAAACAACGAGTTTACCCAGGTAGAATGTAAGATTGGAATAGCACATGACAATAAAGCCGCCGACAACAGGTACATCCTGTTGAGGCTGAAAAATGTTTCTGTCCTCAATAGAATGATGTAAAAGCAGTAAAATAGAATGAGGTAAATATTTGCCTGCAAAAAAAAGTTGATCGTATTCATGATTACTTCTTCTTAAGTTTTTCAATCAGTTTTAAAATTTCGTCCGCCTCTTTCAGGTCAATTTTCTTTTCGTTTACAAAAAATGAAAACATACTTTCAACCGAGCTGCCGAAATAGTTACTAAGCAGCTTTTCGGTGGCGAAGCTTTTATAAGTTTCTTTGCTGATCAGCGGAAAATACCGGTGACTTTTACCGAAGGCTTCATGGTCGATAAAGCCCTTGGTTTCGAGAATTCTTATAATCGTTGAAACGGTATTATAAGCTGGTTTAGGCTCTGGTAATTGGTCAATTACATCTTTCACAAACCCTTTTTCTAAATCCCATAGGACTTGCATTACCTGTTCTTCCGCCTTTGTAAGATCTTTTAGTTCCATAGTGTTAATTGGTTTGGTAATAGGTCTCGTTTACGATTATACCCTTGTCATATTTTCTAGTCACCGCCAGCCGGCCATCTTCATCGTACCAACTCCAGCTTCCGATATAGTACCATTCGGGAATTTTGCCTGAAGTGTCGAAGAACGTTTTGCCCTTACAATCAACTTTTCCGTTGAAATGGTAAAATTCAACGTCCGCGGTATAGCCTTTATAGCGTTCTTTCCGAACCAGGCTCTTTCCGAGATAATACCGCCATGTGCCTTTTTCTTGTCCGTGTTTGTATCTTCCTTTATAATGATAATTGTCGGCAATGGCATCCTCAGGGATTGAATAACCGGCTTTTTTCAGTTTTTTTGCCGTTGCCTGCATTTCGCTGGGGCCATAAATCCATTTTCCTTCCTTATAGCCGTTTACCGTTTGATTTAATTTGCATGACGCGAATAAAAACAGAAAGACTACAACAATTATAATTCGCATACACTAATGTATAACTAAAAAATTAGTTATACAACTATTTGTTTAGTTTAATGTAAAAAAAAACTTTATTCCGGTATTCATGTTGACTTTTTGCTTTGGCGATGGCGGCTTACACCGCATCAAACATTTAATAAATATTCATGAAAATTACCTTCCACGGCGCTGCTCAAAATGTTACCGGCAGCAAGCATTTGATAACACTAAATAATGGCACGCAGATACTGCTTGATTGCGGGATGTTTCAGGGAATGGGTGAAGAAACCGATGAATTAAACGGTTACTTTGGCTTTAATCCTAAAAAAGTTGATCATCTTGTTTTATCTCACGCTCATATAGATCATTGCGGCCTTATCCCACGCCTTGTGGCCGAAGGTTTTGAAGGTAATATCTATTGCACTTCCGCGACGATGGATCTGGCGAGGATCTTATTGATGGATTCGGCAAAAATTCAGGAACAGGATGCTGAATATAGCAACAGGCATCGGCAACCTAAGGGAATGAAACTTATCGAACCGATGTACAAAGAGGAAGATGTTATCGCTTCACTGCGCTTGTTTAAAATAGTAGAGTATAATGAGGAACATCAGATTGATCCGCGTGTTACACTAAAATTTACCGATGCCGGTCATATAGTTGGAAGTGCCGCTGTTCATTTATCGATCATCGAGGATGCAAAATCATATCAGATAACTTTTAGCGGGGATGTTGGCAGGTACGGCGATATGCTTCTTAAAAGCCCTCAACCGTTCGCTCAGGCAGATTATATAATTATGGAATCAACTTATGGCGATTCGTTGCACAAAGATTTGGAACCGATTACTGATGCGCTGTATAACGTTATCAATCAAACCTGTAATATAAAGGGAGGAAAAGTTATTATCCCGGCTTTTAGCGTTGGCCGTACACAGGAAGTTTTATATGCATTAAATTCGATGGAACTGAAAGGCATATTGCCTGATGTAAGTTATTATGTAGATAGTCCTTTATCTGAAAAGGCCACACAGGTGATTAAATCACACCCGGAAGTATATAATAATGACGTAAATGAGGTACTGAAGGTAGATGCTGATCCGTTTGCTTTTAAAGGACTCAAATTCATTGAAAATGTTCAGGAATCGATCGCTTTGAACACCGATCCGCGGCCATGTGTTATCATCTCTGCTTCTGGAATGGCAGAGTCCGGCAGAGTGAAACACCATATAAAGAACAGCATCGGTAGTGAAAAAAACACGATTCTTCTTGTTGGTTATTGTGAGCCGTCATCGCTTGGAGGCCGACTTATGTCAGGTGCCCGGGTGGTTGATATTTTTGGTGAGGATTATGATGTGCGTGCAGAAGTACAGGCGATCAAATCTATGAGCGCGCATGGCGACTATGAGGATCTTCTTCGGTTTGTATCATGTCAGGATCCTGCCGAGGTTAAAATAGTATTCTTGGTACACGGTGAGTATCCGGTGCAGGAACATTTTAAAAGCAAGCTTAAAGAAAAGGGATTCGGAAAAGTTGAAATACCATCAAGGCATGAGGCATTTGAAATAAATCACTCACCCGACCTTAAATTGACCGAGTGAGCGCTCATTCAGAACATGGTTTTAATCAGTTCATTTATCGCGGGTAAATGAAACGTCAGTTTCGCATTGTATCCCTCAGCCGGAATACTGGTATGATCATTCAATAACACAAGCCCAACGCACACAAATACCGGTATCAAAAGCATGATGAATGGCGAAAGTGTTGATATTGCTTTTTTCATGATTGTCAATGATTTGATAATCCAAATCAACACCATATCTTTCAGCTGCTAAAATTAATTAGACTAAGCGCCAGTATTAATAGATGAACGGCAATTTTTAAGACCCTGTGAAAAGTACAGAGTTGGCAGATAAATTTTGCCCGTTCGTCTAATCGGGGAGGTTAACTGTTCAGCTACAGGTAAATTTAAGGAATGAATAAAATCCGCCAGATTATTCTGCATACAGCCGTTTGGGCGGCAATCTTACTCTTTTTTGTTTTTGTTGGAAGTGATCATGGCAATGTTACGATGAAAACAGTCGTAATATACGTTTACTTCGGGCTGATCAATATTGGAATATTTTATGTTAACTACTTATTTCTTCTTCCGCGATATCTTACAAATCAAAAGTACTGGGCGTTCGTAGTCAGCGTCTTATTCCTCATAATAGCCTCGGCGTTCATTAAATATGGTTTGGCCGAATATTTTAAAGAATATGTTCTGATCAGAGAAAATGAACACCTGAGTTTTTATAAATATTTTTTAGCCGCGATATTTACCAGCACGTTTGTCATTGTGCTTAGTTCGGGTTTGAAGTTCGGATCGGACTGGTTTGTAAACGAAAAAGTTAAAAAAAGTCTTGAAAAAGAGAAATTAACAGCTGAACTGGCTTTCTTAAAATCACAGATCAATCCGCATTTTTTACTTAACTCGTTAAATAACATTTACTCGTTAGCTTATCAGCAGTCTGCCAAAACTCCGGAGGCAGTTTTAAAACTTTCGGAAATCTTGCGTTACATGTTATATGAAAGCAATGATGAAAAGGTCGATCTGGCCAAAGAGGTACGATATTTGGAAAATTTTATCGAGCTCCAGCGGATAAGGTTAAAAGACAAGGCTTTCGTGAATTTTGAAGTTATTTGCGGGGATTCCCATCAGATGATTGTTCCTATGATGCTTATTCCTTTTGTGGAGAATGCTTTCAAACATGGAATAGCGAACGATGAAGCTCATCCGATCAATATTCGCCTGGAAATTAAAGACGGAAAATTGATTTTCCAGGTAAAAAACAGGAAGAACAAACAGAACAAAGACATCACCGGTGGAATAGGACTGCATAATATACAACGGCGACTTGATCTGCTTTACAAAGGAAAATACATGTTAGATATTCGCGATGATGACGAAGTTTATTATTGCAAATTATATTTAGATTTATAATTATGATACGTTGCCTGGTTGTTGATGACGAACCCTTAGCCCTGGATATTTTAACTGATTATATTGCAAAAGTACCGCAGCTAGAACTGGTATTGGCAACTACAAGCGCTTTCGAAGCACTTGAACTTGTACAGAACGATAAGGCCGATTTAGTCTTCCTTGATGTTCAAATGCCGGAGCTGACAGGTATTCAGTTTTTAAAAATAATTAACGGCAAATGCGACGTGATACTGACTACCGCTTATCCGCAATATGCCTTGGATGGTTACGATCTCGACGTTGTTGATTACTTATTAAAGCCAATTGCTTTTGACCGGTTTTATAAAGCGGTTCAGAAAGTACAGCAAGCTGCGGCAGCCGCTCCTCAGGGTGCAGCCGAACCGCTCATAATCCAGAATTCGAACGATTTTATTTTTGTTAAAACAGAACATAAAATTCAGAAGATATATTTGAACGATATTCTTTACATCGAAGGATTAAAGGATTACATCTCCATTTTTACTGCCGACGAACGGATAATTACTTTACAAAACATGAAGAAAATGGAAGAGGTATTGCCTTCCGGCAGATTTATTCGTGTGCACAAATCTTATATTATTGCATTAGACAAGATCGAAAGCATTGAACGCAGTCGTATTATTATTGGAGAAAAGGTTATTCCTATCGGCGATACTTACCGCGACTACTTCTTTAAACTGATCGAGAACAAAAACATTTGATCAAATACTAGTTTTTTGACCAGCAGGCAATGCGGCTCTGACAGCTTCCTCTGCTTCGGCGATTACTTCTTCGATTGCCTTTCCCGACGGCTCGATCGGATTTAAAACCGTCCAGGTCATTTTTTCAAAAACACCCAATGGGAAGGAGCTCGAATAACGATGAAATTTCCATGAACCGTTAATAGCAATAGGAACAATAAGTGCTTCGGGAACCTTTTTTAAGATCGTCGCAATCCCTCCTACGGCAAATGTTTTAAGTTCGCCGGTGCGTGATCGGGTACCTTCAGGAAAAATAACGGTCGACCAGCAATTGTCCTTCATCCTTTTGGCAAGTTTTAAAATCTCAGCAATCGATTGTTTACTGTCCTTCCGGTCGATATTTGCGCCGCCGCCATATTTCAGGTTAAATGAGATGCTGGGGATTCCTTTGGTGAGTTCGATCTTTGATATAAATTTCGCGTGGTATTTTCTTAAAAACCAGATCAGTGGTGGAATATCGTACATCGCCTGGTGGTTGGCAATAAAAATAATCGGTCGATCAATCGGCAATGGCTGGTTGTTGATAAAGTCAATCCTGTCTCCCAAAACGTAATAGGTGGTAACAAGAAAAAAATTTAAAATATCTACTGATTTTTTGTGTGCGCTGTAACCTCCGATTTTTAAAGCCAGCCATTGGATGGGATGAAAAATAATTAAAAGTAATCCGAAGTACAGGTAATGGATCGGGGTTAATATATAAGCAGCGATTTTTTTCATAAACACGGACAAAGTTAAAATTCTTAAGGAATTGCCTGTTATAGAGAGCCATCTAAAAGCATAAGCTTAACTTTTAGTATCGCTGCCACGCTCATTGAATCCGTGATTTTCCCCGATTTCACCCATTGATAAACTTCCTCGAACGGCATTTTCTTTATTTCCAGTTGTTCCGTTTCTTCAGGTTCTGCATCGTGCTGAGTAAGGTTTTGAGCGAGATACAGAATGGAATATTCGTTACTTACAGAATTTGAAAGGTGCATCGTTTGAATTACCCTCCAGCTGCTGGCCACGAGACCTGTCTCCTCCAGTAACTCGCGTTTGGCAGATTCAAGTGGATCCACCCCCAGCAGTCCGCCGCCTTCCGGGATTTCCCAGCTATACTGATCTATTGCATAACGATATTGACCAACGAGATAGGTATTTAACTTATCGTCGAGAACGACAATCCCGATAGCAATGTTCTTAAAATGAACTTTTCCGTATATGCCATTGCCCCCGTTGGGATTAATTACCTGGTATTCGGTCAAATTAATCCAGGGGTTGTCATAAATCTCTTTTGATGATAGCGTTTGCCAGGGATTTGTTTCTTCGTCTGCCATGCCGCAAAATAAAGAAGCCTTTCGGTATTCCGAAAGGCTGTGAGATTATAAATAAGATTGCTTCGAATTACTGTTAAGCAATATTAAAAGCAGCTTTCACTTTATCAGTATAATCGAGTTTTTCCCAGGTGAAAAGTTCAACTTCAACGGTTTTTTTCTCGCCGCCGGCTCCTTCAAAACTTTTTGTTACCGTTTGCGGTTCGCGTCCCATGTGTCCATACGCTGCGGTTTCAGCATAAATAGGGTTACGCAGCTTTAAGCGCGTCTCGATTCCGTAAGGCGTCATGTCAAATATTTCAGATACTTTCTGAGCAATTTCGCCATCAGATAAACCTGTTTTAGATGATCCGTACGTGTTGACGTAAATTCCCATCGGATATTTTACGCCGATCGCATAAGATACCTGAACTAAAATTTCGTCGCAAACGCCGGCAGCAACAAGATTTTTGGCAATATGACGTGTTGCATATGCAGCGGACCGGTCAACTTTAGATGGGTCTTTTCCCGAGAAAGCTCCTCCACCATGCGCTCCCTTACCACCGTATGTATCAACGATGATTTTACGGCCTGTCAAACCGGTGTCGCCATGAGGGCCGCCGATAACAAATTTGCCGGTAGGGTTAATATGATATTTGATATCGCCGGTAAACAATCCCTGTAATTCGGGTTTCAACTGGCTTTTTACCCGTGGAATAAGAATATTGATAATATCATCCTGGATTTTTTTCTGCATGACGTCTTCAGCTCCGAAGTCATCATGTTGAGTTGAAACCACGATAGCATCAATCCGAACTGGAAGATGGTCATCGCTGTATTCGATTGTTACCTGTGATTTTGCATCCGGGCGTAAGTAGGTAATATCTTTATTCTCACGACGAAGCGCTGCAAGTTCAATAAGGATTTTGTGTGCAAGATCTAAAGCCAGAGGCATATAATTTGAGGTCTCAACAGTAGCGTATCCAAACATCATTCCCTGGTCGCCAGCACCTTGCTCCTGTTTTTCTTTACGGTCAACACCCTGGTTAATATCAGCAGATTGTTCGTGAATTGCTGATAAAATTCCGCAGGAATTTGCTTCGAACATATATTCCGACTTGGTATACCCGATTTTACGGATTACTTCCCGTGCAATTTTTTGAACATCAAGATAGGTTGATGATTTTACTTCACCAGCCAAAACTACCTGGCCAGTGGTAACTAAAGTTTCGCAGGCAACTTTTGAATCAGCATCCCAGGCTAAAAAGTTGTCAATTAAAGCATCAGAAATCTGGTCGGCAACTTTATCTGGATGCCCTTCAGATACTGATTCAGACGTGAATAAGTATGACATAAATAAACTGATAATTTAATGATACAAACAGGGGGCTACACGAGAAAAAACCGGGCGGTAAAAAAGCTGATTGTTTTTTAGCATTTTTTAACGTGGTTGCAATCAACGCAAATCGATCCACTGCGCTGCGAAAGTACAACTAATTTTAAATTCATTGAAATTAAAAATAACTTTGAGCCAGCATAAATCCATTGAAAAAGAGAGTCCTTTTCATTATAAATCCTATTTCCGGTGGAAATAATAAAAGCGGTTTTCTCAAAAAACTCAATCGTCACCTCGATTTAAATAAATTTGACGCGCACTGCGTTTTTACAGAATATAAAAATCACGCATATAAAGTCGCTAAAGATCATGTTGCTTCGTCCGACATCATTGTTGCGGTAGGCGGCGATGGAACAGTGAATGAGGTGGCGTCCGCGTTAAAGGATACTGACGTTTTATTGGGAATTATTCCATCCGGCTCGGGCAATGGTTTGGCCCGTACATTAAATATCCCCCTTGATCATAAGAAAGCGATTGAAAGAATCAATACGGGCAGGTCTCTTAAAATAGACTGTGGCGAATTAAATGGACGCAGTTTTTTCAATATGGCCGGATTGGGATTTGACGCACATATTAGTGCGTTATTTGACAGGGGCGGAAAGAGAGGGTTTTTTGGGTATGCTAAGTCAATAATTAACGAGATAAGCAGTTACAAATCCAAAGAGTATTTTCTTCGAATCAACGATAGGGAATATTGTAAAAAAGCTTTCATGCTGAGTATTGCCAACTCATCTCAGTATGGAAATAATGCGCACGTTGCGCCGGAAGCGTCTGTAAACGATGGTTTGCTGGATGTATGTATCATAAAACCATTTTCAGTATGGTGGTTTCCTGTGATGATCTGGCATCTTTTTTCTAAAACAGCCAACCGCTCCCGTTATGTTGAAATTATCCAGGGTAAGGATATTTTAATTAAGCGCGAACAAATGGCGCCTGTGCATTTGGACGGTGAGCCGCTTTATGAAGGATTGCAAATTAATATTTTGGTAAAACCCTTGTGTTTAAGTATTTTAGTGTAAGCACCGTTGCTAACCAATTGTTAATCTGAAAATATCTTATGAAGCGTGTTTTACTCACACTCGTGTGCTGTCTTTTTTTGTCGGCAGGCATTTCCCAGATACGTATAAGTTCAGTAGATCCGGACGAATGGCTAAAGAAAAATTTTAGCGGTCAGGGGATTGTAATCGGAAACATAAAGCATCACGGCAATCGCATTTCCATGGCGTCATTTACAGGTTTTGGTAAGGTTTTAGAGTTGCCAAAGGGGTTGATCTTGTCTTCCGGAAATGCGTTTAGTGCGTCCGGGGCAAACACGGTTCCTAATATATCTACTACGTTTAACGGTATGGACGAACCTGAAACGGATGCGGATCTGTCTCCGTTATTGAAGGAAAAATTATATGACATCAGTTCTGTAGAATTTGATTTTGTCCCTTACAATAACAGTTTGAAATTTAACTACCAGTTCGGATCAGACGAATATCCTGAATACGTGGGAACACCGTTTAATGATATTTTTGCGTTTTTCATTTCCGATGGGGTAACCACTAAAAACATCGCACTTGTTCCCGAAAAGAATATCCCGGTAAGCATCAATAACATCAACGCAAAATCGGAAGCCAAATATTTTATCGACAACAATATTTTCAGCCAGGAGGAAAAAAGAGAGCAGCCAAAAAAAGTTAAGGTTCAGCGCTCATTTTTCGCGTCTATCTGGTATGGAATCAAGAGCATTTTTGCATCCTCTGATGAAGAAGATTATGAAGTCGCATATGTGAAAACAGACCCAGAATTACAAAAAAAGGTTGGCCCTGATTTATACCGTAATCTTCAATATGACGGTATTACAAAAAAACTTACAGCACAGACATACGTTGAGCCGTTAAAAAAATACCACCTTAAAATTATTATTGCTGATGCTTCAGACAATATTTTTGATTCGGGAGTGTTTATTGAGGATAAAAGTTTGACATCCGTGCGCGATTCACTGCAACCCGGATATATTAATTATGCAGATTTAAGCGGCATCATCGATGCAAAACAAATACTGCAGGGAAAAAAGATGGAAGATCTTTTACCCGACACATTATTAATTAACAACGGCCTGATTTATTTCGATTTTGATCACGCTGACATTAAGCCCTCGGAGGAGAGTAAATTGCAGGGCTTAGCTCAAATGTATAAGGAGGTAAGAGATAAATATGACTTGAGAGTTATAGGCCATACGGACAGCATCGGTAATATGGATTATAATATGGATCTTTCAAAAAGAAGAAATGAGTCTGTAATCGGATATTTAACAAAAATTGTTGATCCCGCTCCCCAAATTGCTATGTTAGACAAGGCGTTTTTAGAACCAGCGGCAACAAATAGTACGACTGAAGGCCGCAGTTTAAATCGCCGTGTAAAAGTTGTATTTGTAAAAAGAAAATGAATAACGATAAGCGATCAAAGAAATTTAACAGTTTCGATGGGATTGTATTTTCAACAGATCCGGAACATGAATACCGGTACGCTGAAACGGAAGTACAGGAAACCCTAAAGCCTCTCCAGCAGAATTTGAAAGTTATGCTCGACAAAAAACAACGCGCCGGAAAAGCCGTAACTCTTGTAACCGGATTTGTTGGCGCTGACGAAGATTTGCAGATGCTTGGAAAAACACTGAAACAAAAATGCGGTGTTGGAGGTTCGGTAAAGAATGGAGAGATATTAATTCAGGGTGATTTCCGGGACAAGATTTTAACTACACTTGTGTCATTGGGTTATAAAGCAAAAAAGGCAGGCGGTTAATCTAAAAGCATTTTTAATCAAATGAAAAATAAAATCAAGTTGATATTTGCATTTCAAGGAAAAAATACTTTTCATTGCAAAACGATTGTCTCTGACGGGGCAATTTTTTTTTAAAATGCGTTATAGTAAACTTATTTAGTGGAGACTGCTGGAGATTAGTAACGTAAATGTTATGTTAACGTGCAAATAATTTTTTATTAATTCGGAATCTTCAAATTTGTTTCACGGGTAAGTACTCTGTAATAAAAGCTAAAAAACAATTAAACACTTTATCAAATCAAAAAACTAAAAACTAAAATTTAAAAAAATGGCAAACGCACCAAAACCAACAACAGCGAAGAAAGAAAGCTCTGGTTCAAGCATTTTTGCAAGCTTAACAATTGTTATCTGTATCATCGTAGGGGTACTTTTATGGAAATTCGTAATGGGTAATCCTTCAAACTTCGAAGGTGGCGACCCTGAAGCTCACCCACTTCCAGGGAATTACTTTGGAATGGTTTACAAAGGCGGAGTTATTGTACCTATCCTGATCGGGATGTTATTAATGGTAATTGTATTCTCTTTCGAACGTTATTTTGTTATCAATAAAGCAGCAGGAACAGGAAATGTTGATGCCTTTGTTAAGAAAATCCAAGGGTTGTTAAGTGCAGGCAGCATTGATGCAGCTATCTCTGAGTGTGACAAGCAAAAAGGTTCTGTAGCAAACGTGATCAAATCAGGTTTGAAAAAATACAAAGAGATGGAAGTAGAGCCAAAAATGGACACAGAGCAAAAATGTCTTGCTATCCAGAAAGATATCGAAGAAGCTACAGCGCTTGAAATGCCAATGTTAGAGCAAAATTTAACAGTTATTGCAACATTAGTTTCAGTTGGTACATTGATGGGTCTGTTAGGTACTGTAACTGGTATGATTAAATCATTCGCCGCTCTTGCAACTTCAGGTGCTCCGGATCAGGCAGCTCTTGCAAACGGTATTTCTGAGGCCTTGATTAACACTGCAACTGGTATCTTGACGTCAACGCTTGCTATTATTATGTACAATGTGTTCACTTCAAAAATCGATAAATTAACTTATTCGATCGATGAGGCTGGATTCTCAATTGTACAAACTTACGCGAGTACACACGAAGATTAATTTTAGTGAATTTTTCAATACCGGGTTTGTGGAAAATCCGGTGTTTTAGCATCACTAAATAAACAGAGTTAAAAAGGATCAATAAAATTAAAGATGCCTAAAGTAAAAGTTCCAAGAAAGAGCACAGTAATTGACATGACGGCGATGTGCGACGTGGCTTCTCTGTTGCTAACTTTCTTTATATTAACAGCAACAGCCCGCCAGCCTGAGCCACTTCCGGTTGATACCCCTGCTTCTGTTGTAAACATCCCTCAGCCTGATACCCAGATAGGTACATTGACTGTAGGACATGGAAAAGTGTTTTTTGGAGTAAAAGAACAACCGGTGCGTGTTAAGATGCTCGAAAAAATGAGTGCCATTTACAATGTTCAGTTTACACCTCAGGAAAAACAGCGTTTTGCCACTATGGAATCTTTTGGGGTTCCAATTAATCAGTTAAAGCAGGTAATCGCGATGAATAGTACCGATAGAAATAAGGAAGGATTGCAACCAGGTATTCCGGCCGATTCTGTAGGCACGCAACCATCAGAGCTGCACAACTGGATATTACAAGCACGTTATGCCACTAAAGAGTTGAGTAATAACGACATGCGGGTAAGTATCAAAGGCGATTCTAAAGAGGAGTATCCAGCGATTAAAAAGGTTATCGACATCTTACAGGCTCAACGGCTTAACAAGTTCAGTTTAATAACTTCGTTACGGGTAGCGGATAAATAAATATTAAAATTCTAAAACATGGCAGAATTAAATAGCGGCGGTGGCGGCGGTGGCCATAAAGGCGGGAAAATAAGAAGCAAAAAGCAGAATGCACGTGTGGATATGACTCCCATGGTGGATTTGATGTTCCTTCTTATCACCTTCTTTATGTTAACCACTACGTTGGCCAAGCCTAAGGCAATGGACATGGCAATGCCTGACAAGAGTGAAAAGCCGGAAGACGATCTTAAAATAGCCGACTTCCGTTCATTGAATATTTTGTTAGGAGCCAACAACCGTATTGAATGGTATATTGGTCAGGCGGACAATCCGTTGGCCCCACCAACAGTTACCAATTATGGTAAAAACGGCATCCGGGAAGTGCTTATCGAGCAAAATAAAAAGGTAATAGCGCAAACCGGAGATCCTAAGAAAGGTGTCATCGTATTGATAAAACCAAGTAAACAATCGGTGTACCGTAATTTGGTTGATATCCTTGATGAAATCAAGATTACCAATTTACAGCAGTATGCGATTGTCGATATAGCGGATCCGGAAATAGACCTGCTTAAACGCGATGGTTTGTATAAATAAGTAAACCATTAAAACGAACTAAGATGGCTAAATTAGATATTTTCAAACTCGATTGGATCGACGTCGTTTTTGCTGACAGGAATAAAGCTTATGGAGCTTATGAACTGAGAAAGGAAAATGCAAAAACAACTAATAAGGCGTTGGTAATCGGCAGTATATTGTTTATACTGGCGGTTTCAGCTCCAATCATTATCAAATACATTTCAGGTTTTGTTCCTGATTCAAAGGAAAAAACTATTGAAACGGAAGTGGTACTGGCTCCGCCGCCACCGGTGGATAAAAATCAGCCACCTCCCCCTCCACCTGCAGAGCCTCCGAAACCGAAGGTTAACCAGGTTAAATTTCCACCTCCGGTAGTAGTACCAAAGGAACAGGTTCGTGACGAAGAGCCACCAACCGTAGAGGAATTAAAAACAGCTGATCCTGGTCAGAAAACTATCCAAGGTGATCCAAATGCAGAAGTACGTATTGACGCACCTGCCGGTGAAGCTCCTAAGGAAGCTGCTGTTACTGAAGATAACGGTGTTCACGATTTTGCCAGCGTTGAAGTATTGCCGGAATTTCCAGGTGGTATGAACAAGTTCTATGACTATGTTGGAAAGAAATATCGTTATCCGGCACAGGCTCAGGAACAAGGCGTATCAGGACGTGTTACCGTTAGTTTCATCGTTGAAAAAGATGGTAGCTTAACTGATATCAAAGTTTTACGTGACTTGGGTATGGGTACTGGTGAAGAAGCTGTTCGTTTATTGAAGTCTTCTCCAAAATGGAAGCCTGGTATTCAAAATGGTCGCCCGGTACGTGTGGCTTATACTATTCCAATCATGTTGAATCTGGAAGCACAGTAATCCATGATTTACAGAGATAATTCAGAACAGAAATCGCCCGCAAAGCGATTTCTGTTCATTTTGGGCCTTTTCACTCCGCTGATTTACGTTGTTTTGGGAGTGACAATTGTATTCTTTAACGGGCTTAAGTATCTAAATGTGAGCCTTTCGAGGACAAATGAAATTTTATTTGGCTCGTTTTTACTTGCCTATGCTGTGTTCCGTTTTGTCAGGGTTTACCTTTCGTTAAAAAATGATAAAAATATATAAGTATACTTTTTTAATACTCGGCATTTCTGTTTTTACGTCATGTAAGCAAAGCTCGAAACCAACCCAGACAACAAGGGAGGGTTCGGCTACTTTTGTTGCTGATGAAACATTTAAGCCTATTATCGATGATGAATTGTATATTTTTCATAACACCTACCCAAATGCACAAATTAAAGTGCGTTATGAACCGGAGCGCACGGTGCTTAATGAATTTTTGAATAATGATACGACTCGTGTAGCTATCCTTGCCAGAGAATTGACCCAAAAAGAGCGTAAAGTTTTTTTGGATAAAAAGATCGTGATCCGTACAAACAGGTTCGTAATTGACGGAATTGCACTCATCGCTAACACGGCGTCACTTGATACTGGCGTAACTGTTCAGGAGATAATAAACCTAATGCAGTCAAAACCGTCAAACATTAAAAAATTAGTATTTGACAACGCAAATTCGAGCACTGTCAGATACTTAAAGGAATTAAGTAACGTTAAGAAATTGCCAACAACAGGAATATACGCTCTCCAGTCAAACCCAGAGGTTATAAAATTTGTTTCCGAAAACACAGGGGCACTTGGAGTTGTTGGAGTGAATTGGTTAATTGATCCTAAAAATGATCTGAAACCTGCAGTTGATAAAATAAAAATTCTTGGTGTTAAAAATCTCCAGGGCAAAAAAGGGGCTGACAAATTCTATGAGCCAGATCAAAATAATCTTGCTTTAGGTCTGTATCCTCTTACCAGGAATGTATATATTATTGATTGCCAGGGTGGAACCGGTTTAGGCACAGGTTTTGCATCGTTTATCGCAGGCGAAACCGGCCAGCGGATTGTGCTAAAATCAGGATTATTACCTGACAGCATTCCACCGCGCGAGCTTATTATTAGAAAAACATTGGAAAAATAGATTAATAATTGAACTATGGAATTTAAGAAGAAAGCAATTTATGCGTCTATAGCATTTGTAATGGCTGGTACGTCAGTTTTTGCACAAGATGTTAATGAGGCAAAGAAAGCTATTGATGCTGAACAATATCAAAAAGCGGAAGGAATTTTAAAGAAGCTAGTAGCTTCACAGCCAACGGCTGCTGAAAATTATTTTTTCCTGGGTGACGTTTATTTAAAAAATGATTATCCAGATTCTGCCAAAATGACATTTAATAAGGGCGTTGCTGCAGCTGCATCAAGTCCTTTAAATTATATAGGACTTGGCGCTGTTGAATTAGAAAATAACAACGCGGCAGGTGCCAAGACAAATTTTGACAAAGCTGCTTCGCTTGCAGGAAAAAAAGATAACAAAACGTTCCTATATATTGGAAAAGCTTATGTCAGTGCGCCAAAGCCTGATTATAACACGGCCCTTACTTTTTTAAATAAGGCGAAGGCCGTAAATGAAAAAGATGGCGAAGTATTTTTGGCTTTGGGTGATGCACATCGTGGTTTGAAAGATAATAGTGCTGCTTACAGTGATTATCGTACAGCTTACGATCTTGATAAAAACCTTTTACGCTCAAAGATTGGTTTGGGAATTATTAACAAACAATCAAAGGCTTTCAAAGAATCAACCGACGAATTCAATGGCGTTATTGCTCTTAATGCGAATTATGGTCCGGCATATCGTGAGCTTGCCGAAACTTATTACTTATGGGCTAACAACGAGCCGAAAGAATATGATGCACGCATCAAACAAGCGGTTGATTACTACAAAAAATATCTTGATTTAACAGATCGTTCAATTGATTCAAGAATGCGTTATGCCGACTTCTTATATCTTTCTAAGGATTACAAAGCATTAATTGAAGAAGCAAAAGCGATGTCAAGTCAGCAAAATGCTAATGCTCGTGTTTATCGCTATTTAGGTTATGCAGATTTCCAAAGCGGTGATTATGCAGGTGCTGTTCAGGCGTTAAATACTTTTATCAGCAAAGCAGATACTTCACGTATCATAGCGAGTGATTATCTTAATCTTGGACAATCGCAAATAAAAGCGGGTGATAAAGCGGCTGGTATTGCCAGTCTTAAAAAGGCAATAGCTAAAGATTCAACTAACGCAGCTGCAATGTCTGAAGTTGGTAAAACACTTTATGATTCGAGAAACTATGCTGAAGCAGCAGATGCATACGAGATTGCAATTAAAGATCCAAAAACTCCTTTGCTTGACTTTTATTATTTAGGAGTATCACACTATTTTGATTACGGGGCGAAGAAAACAGCAAACCAAAATCCTGATAAACAAATACTCGTTCAAGCAGATTCGGCGTTTAGCAAATTATTGCAGCGTTCACCAACAACTGAGCAAGCGTTGTTATACAGAGGTCGTATTCATCGTTTGATGGATGATGAGCAAGATAGCCAGGGATTAGCCGTTCCGTATTTTGAACAGTTTATACAATTGGTAACTGTTACCCGTCCTGAAAAGGCAGAAAAAAACAAAACCGGATTAGTTGAGTCATACCTTTATTTAGGTTCTGTTGCCGCACGTAAAGACAATAACGTTACGAAAGCTAAAGAATATTTTAACAAAGCTTTAGCGCTTGATCCGGCAAATGCTCCAGCCCAGCAAGCGATGAAGGCAATAAGCGGAAAATAACGAAAGGTAATTTTCTATATTCTATAAGAAGAGCCGGTAATTTTACCGGCTCTTCTTATATATTTGCATTTGAAAATTAAAAGATGGAAGCACAAAGTATATCAGTTGATTATTTGCCGATTTTTTTCCAGATGCTGGTAGCAATAGGATTTGTAGTTGCTACAATGCTTGCAACCCACCTGATAGGCCCTAAGCGAAAAACAAAAGATAAGTTGTCTACTTTTGAAGCGGGTATCGAAGTTGTCGGTAATGCACGTCAGCCATTTTCAATTAAGTATTTCCTTGTCGCAATTTTGTTTGTCTTATTCGATATCGAAGTTATTTTCATGTATCCCTGGGCCGTTAATTTCAGAGATTTGGGACTACGCGGAATGGTCGAGATGTTTATATTCATGGCGACATTACTTTTAGGATTTATATACATTATAAAGAAGAAAGCATTAGAGTGGGATTGAGTTTAGATTGATTCTAAATATCGTAACCAACAAATGCTTAATCGACTTAATTAGTAGATTTGTGCTCATTTCAATGTGTTTGAAGTGAGTTTCTTGTTTTAGGAAAGGCATTAATGAGTGAAGTTAATATTGTTGAAGCTCCTCCCGGAATAGAAGGATCGGGCTTCTTTGCTACTTCGTTAGATAAAGTAATAGGAATGGCTCGTGCCAACTCTCTTTGGCCGTTACCTTTCGCGACATCTTGCTGCGGAATTGAGTTTATGGCAACCATGGGATCCCATTATGATTTTGCGAGATTTGGTGCGGAGCGTTTGAGTTTTTCTCCTCGCCAAGCGGATTTGTTAATGGTTATGGGAACCATAGCAAAAAAAATGGAGCCTGTATTAAAGCAGATATATCTCCAGATGGCTGAACCTCGGTGGGTGCTTTCTGTAGGAGCCTGTGCTTGTAGCGGCGGTATTTTTGATACATACTCAGTACTTCAGGGAATTGACGAAATTATTCCTGTAGACGTTTATGTGCCTGGTTGTCCTCCACGACCTGAAGCAATTTTAGACGGCGTTTTGAAAATCCAGGAGTTGGTAAAGAATGAATCCGGAAGACGCAGAAATAGTCCTGAATACAAACAGTTGTTAGCTAAATACGGAATCCAATAATGAGTAGAATCAGTAATCAGGTTTTATTGCAGAAACTTAGCGATCGATTCGGTGATCAGATAACAATTCCTTCAGAGCCATTTGGCCTTTTAACCTTCGAGACGAATAAAGAGATAATTCACGATGTATTGACTTTTCTTCGTGATGATTCTGAATTGAAGTTCAATTATCTAACAGACATAACCGGAGTTCATTTTCCGGAAAAAGACCTTTCTATCGGTGTTGTTTACCATGTCCACAGTTTGACAAACAACTTAAGAGTTAGAATTAAAGTGTTTCTTGAAGCTCAAAATCCGCAGATACCGACTGCCACAACGTTGTGGAAGGGTGCCAACTGGATGGAGCGCGAAACCTACGATTTTTTCGGAATTACTTTTACTGGACATCCTGATTTGCGTCGCATACTAAATGTCGACGATATGACGGTTTTTCCTATGCGTAAAGAGTATCCGCTGGAAGATCCAAACAGAGTTGATAAAAAAGATTATTTCTTCGGAAGATAAAATGAGTAATCATCCAATATATATAGATAACGATCCTCAAAAAGCTACAACAACGCTTAACCTTGGGCCAACACACCCGGCAACTCACGGCGTGTTCCAGAATATATTAGAAATGGATGGGGAGCGTATTGTTAGCGGAGTTTCAACGATCGGATATATACACCGGGCTTTTGAAAAAATTGCCGAGCATCGCCCTTTTTACCAAATTACCCCATTAACTGACCGGATGAACTATTGTTCCTCACCGATTAATAATATGGGTTGGCACATGACGGTCGAAAAACTGCTTGGTATCAAAATGCCAAAGCGGGTTGACTATCTGCGTATAATTGTAATGGAGTTGTCAAGGATTTCCGATCATATTATTTGCAACACAATTATTGGCCAGGACACCGGAGCTACTACGCCGTTTTTGTACCTGTTCCAATATCGTGAGCACATTTACGAAATATATGAAGAGATTTGCGGAGCTCGTTTAACTACAAATATTGGTCGCATTGGCGGTTTTGAACGTGATTTTAATGATATCGCCTTCGCTAAGATCCGTAAGTTCTTAAAGGAATTTCCTGTTGCATTGGCTGAATTTGAAAAGTTGTTGACACGTAACAGGATTTTCATCGACCGTACCGCAAACGTAGCCTGTGTTACTCCGGAAGATGCGTTGAGTTATAGTTGGAGTGGCGTTTTGCTGCGTGCCACCGGTGTTGATTACGATGTCCGTGTAAATGAACCTTATTCGTCTTATGAAGATTTCGACTTCGAAATCCCGGTAGGAACCAAAGGAGATATTTACGATCGTTTTAATGTGCGTAACGGTGAAATGTGGCAAAGCATGCGCATTATTGAGCAAGCCCTTTCCAAACTAGAGAATGAGCCAAAAGGTGTTTTCCATGCTGACGTTCCCGAATTTTATCTGCCGCCGAAAGAGCAGGTTTATAACAACATGGAAGCTTTGATCTATCACTTTAAGATCGTGATGGGAGAAATTGACACACCTAAAACAGAAGTTTATCACTGTGTGGAAGGTGGAAACGGCGAACTCGGGTTTTACCTGATCAACGACGGAGGTCGAACGCCATATCGCTTGCATTTCCGTCGCCCAAGTTTTATCAATTATCAGATGTATGCGCCGATGAGCCGCGGGATGCTGCTTTCGGACGCAATTATCAATATGAGTAGTTTAAACATTATAGCAGGAGAATTAGATGCTTAGTGTAACAAATACAGAAGAAGTTATATTCTCACCTGAACTTGTCACAAAGTTCAAAGAAATCGTAAGCCGTTATCCGGAAGGAAAGCAAAAGTCGGCTTTACTACCTGTTTTGCATTTAGTTCAGGCAGAATTCGGCTGGGTGAGCGCTCCTGCAATGGATAAAGTTGCCCAATATTTGGACATCAGGCCAATAGAAGTGTACGAAGTTGCGACTTTTTACACAATGTTTTTCCTGAAACCGCAAGGTAAATATGTACTGGAAGTTTGCCGGACCGGGCCTTGCTGCCTTGTTGGCGCTGAAAAAATTATGAAACATATCGAGCAGAAACTTGGTGTGAAAGAAGGGCAGGTTACTAACGATAATTTGTTTAGCTGGCGTGGTGTTGAATGCCTTGCTGCCTGCGGTTTCGGACCGGTTTTACAAATTGGCCCTGAGTATACTTTTTATGAAAACCTTACCGAAAGCAAGGTTGACGAACTAATTGATAATTTAAAACTTACAACGGCAGCAAAGCCGGTTGATCAAATCAGCTAACATGGCCCGCAAGTTATTATTAGAACATATCAACGTACCGGGAATAAACACATTGGAGGTTTATCGGCAGCAAGGTGGTTACCGTGCTGTTGAAAAGGCTCTGAAAACACTTACCCCCGACGAAGTTGTAGAAGAAGTTAAAAAATCGGGATTACGTGGCCGAGGTGGTGCAGGATTTCCTACCGGGATGAAGTGGAGCTTTTTGGCTAAACCGGAAGGTGTTGAACGCTACCTGGTTTGTAATGCCGATGAGTCGGAACCTGGTACGTTTAAAGACCGTTACCTGATGACTTACATACCTCATGCTTTGATCGAGGGAATGATCGTTGCGAGCTTCGCGCTGGGTGCTAAAACGTCATATATCTATGTTCGGGGTGAGATGATGCCGCAGATCCGCATCCTGGAAAAGGCCATCGCGGAAGCGAAGAATGCCGGATTTCTTGGTAAAAATATTTTAGGAACGGGATACGATCTTGAATTGTATGTCCAGCCAGGCGGTGGGGCATATATCTGCGGTGAAGAAACTGCTCTTATTGAATCGCTGGAAGGTAAACGCGGTAATCCACGTATTAAACCTCCCTTTCCTGCAATTGCCGGACTGTACAATTGCCCGACAGTAGTGAATAACGTTGAATCGATTGCAGCTATAGTTCCAATTATAAACGACGGTGGTGACGAATATGCGAAAGTCGGAATTGGCCGCAGCACCGGAACAAAACTAATTTCTGCTGGCGGAAATTTGAATAAACCAGGTGTTTACGAAATTGAACTCGGATTGCCGGTCGAAGAATTCATCTATTCGGATGAATATTGTGGCGGTATCGCAAACGGCAAACGCCTGAAAGCTGTCGTTGCCGGCGGTTCTTCAGTTCCGATTCTGCCGGCAAACCTGATATTGAAAACTCTGAATGGTGAGAGCCGCCTCATGTCGTATGAATCATTAGCCGACGGTGGTTTCGCTACAGGAACCATGATGGGGTCCGGTGGATTTATCGCGTTCGATGAAGATCAGTGCATTGTTCGCAATACCTGGAACTTTACGCGTTTTTATCATCACGAAAGCTGCGGACAATGTTCTCCGTGCCGTGAAGGTACCGGCTGGATGGAGAAAGTATTACACCGACTGGAGTACGGCCATGGCAAGCTTAGTGACATGGATCTTTTAGTTGACGTGTCGAAGAAAATTGAAGGAAATACAATATGCCCGCTTGGAGACGCGGCTGCATGGCCTGTTGCAAGCGCCATTCGTCATTTCCGTGACGAATTTGAGTGGCATGTGACAAATCCTCAGGAAGCTGTTCAAAGAAATTATGGATTGGCTCATTATGCTGATCCGCTGCCGCCGGTAGGTGAGCCAGCATAACAGAATAAATACACTTGATAAATGAGTGATTTAATTAAAGTAACAATAGACGGAATAACCGTTGACGTAGCACCTGGCACAAGCATCCTGAATGCTGCACGGCAGATCGGTGGGGAAATTGTTCCGCCAGCTATGTGCTATTATTCTAAGCTCGAAGGAAGCGGTGGAAAGTGTCGCACCTGTCTTGTAAAAGTTAGCAAAGGTTCAGAAAAGGACCCGCGGCCTATGCCGAAGCTTGTTGCTTCCTGCCGTACCGGAGTTATGGACGGTATGGAGGTGCAAAATATTACGTCGCCGGAAGTTGTCGAAGCCAGGAAAGGCGTGGTTGAGATGTTGTTGATCAACCATCCGCTTGATTGCCCGGTTTGTGACCAGGCCGGAGAATGCCATCTTCAGGATTTGGGGTATGAACATGGTCTTTCGTCAACCCGATATGAGTTTGAACGCAGGACATTCGACAGAATAGATATCGGAGATAAGATACAGTTACATATGACTCGTTGTATTTTATGCTATCGTTGTGTGTTTACTGCTGACCAGATAACAAATCAGCGTGTACACGGTGTTCTGGGGCGTGGTGACGCTGCTGAAATATCAACTTATATCGAAAAAGCTATTGATAATGATTTCTCGGGAAATGTTATAGATGTTTGTCCTGTTGGCGCTTTAACCGACAAAACGTTTCGTTTTAAGAACCGTGTTTGGTTTACAAAACCAGTTGATGCTCATCGCGATTGTCCGACATGCAGTGGTAAAGTGACACTTTGGTATAAAGGTGAAGACGTAATTCGAGTGACTGCCCGGAAAGACCAGTTCGGAGAAGTTGAGGAATTCATTTGCAATACTTGTCGCTTTGATCAAAAGAAAACGTCAGATTGGGTGATTGAAGGACCAAGAGCGATTTCTAATCAATCGGTTATATCTTCTAATCATTACGATACACTGAAGCCATTGCCGGTAATAAAAACCAACCTTCAACTTCAGCAGTCAAATAAGGATCAATTTGAACGCGCTACTAAATTATAGATGGAAGCAGCTTTTGTAATCGAAAAATTTATTCTGATCACTGTAATATTTACTGTGAGTCTTCTTGTTGCCATGTACTCAACTTATGCTGAGCGCAAGGTGGCCAGTTTTTTGCAAGATCGTGTCGGTCCCAATCGCGCCGGCCCGTTTGGTATTTTACAGCCGCTTGCCGATGGTATCAAGATGTTCACCAAAGAGGAAATTATTCCTACTCATGCTAATAAATTCCTGTTTATCGCTGGCCCGTCACTGGCGATTTTAACAGCGTGTATTGGCACTGCTGTAATTCCATGGGGTTCAAATATTGAAATTGCCGGAAGAACGATTCCTTTACAGGTTGCTGATGTTAATGTAGGAGTTCTATATATTTTTGGTGTAGTTTCCTTAGGTGTTTACGGTATTATGATTGGCGGATGGGCGTCAAATAACAAGTATTCGTTGATGGGTGCTATCCGTGCCGCTTCTCAGAATATCAGTTATGAAATTGCTATGGGCCTTTCCATTATTGCTTTGCTGATGTCTACAGGTTCATTGTCACTAAAAGTAATTGCCGAACAGCAATCCGGTTTCTGGGCACATGGCTGGTTTACCTGGAACGCATTTCAACAGCCATTAGGATTTCTGATATTTTTAATTTGCGCATTTGCAGAAACTAACCGTTCGCCGTTCGATTTGCCGGAGTGTGAAACAGAGCTGGTTGGTGGTTATCACACGGAATACTCTTCAATGAAATTAGGTTTTTACCTGTTTGCTGAATATATCAACATGTTTGTTTCGTCCGCTGTTATGGCGACGCTTTATTTCGGAGCATATAATTTTCCTTTTATGCACCATCTCGGGCTTTCCGCCAATATGATCAGCATACTTGGAGTCGTGTTTATGATGCTCAAGATCTTCTTTTTCATCTTCTTTTTTATGTGGGTTCGCTGGACAATTCCGCGTTTCCGCTATGATCAGCTGATGAATCTGGGATGGAAAGTTTTGATTCCGTTGTCAATTGCTAACATTGTGTTAACCGGAATCTGGATAACAGTTAAGGATATTTATTTCAAATAGAAAGTAAGATCGGTGGAGTCATTAAGTAACAGAAAAAAAGTAATCGAACAAAAGCCCTTAACATTGATGGAGCGCTTGTATCTGCCTGCCATTGTGAAGGGTATGGCTATTACTTTTATGCATATGTTCAAGAAAAAGCCTACAGTGTTTTATCCGGAACAGCAACGTGAGTTTTCCGAAAACTGGCGTGGCATGCA
The DNA here is from genome assembly GCF_009834875.1 of Hufsiella arboris. Taxonomy (GTDB): domain Bacteria; phylum Bacteroidota; class Bacteroidia; order Sphingobacteriales; family Sphingobacteriaceae; genus Hufsiella_A; species Hufsiella_A arboris. Next base: position 74,230 of record NZ_WVHT01000005.1, read on the forward strand.
TTCGCTGAAAAGAGATGAAGAAGGCAGGGAACGTTGCACAGCCTGTGGTTTATGTGCTTTGTCATGTCCCGCAGAAGCAATTACCATGATCGCCGGGGAGCGTCAGAAAGGTGAAGAAAATCTTTACAGGGAAGAGAAATACGCAGCGGTTTATGAGATCAATATGCTTCGCTGCATCTTTTGTGGCTTGTGTGAAGAGGCTTGTCCGAAGGAAGCAATTTACCTTGATGGCCCGATAGTACCTTCTGATTATCTGCGCAAGGACTTTATTTACGGAAAAGAAAAACTGGTTGAAGAACCTTTTAAGAAATAACGTAAGTTTTAACCATTAACAGAGGCTGGAGGCCTCGGGAATAAATCATACATTTGCCGCATTATTGGCAGATATAGTAACCATCCTCAGGGATGTATAAATAACAAATTAATGAATATATCTTTATTCTATTTTGTAGCCTTCCTATCTATCTTCTTTTCACTTCTGGTGATTTTTTCAAAGAATCCGGTTCATAGTGTATTGTACCTGATTGTCACTTTTTTTACGTTCACGGTTCACTATATTTTGCTAAATGCACAGTTTCTGGCCATCGTCAATTTTATAGTCTACATGGGCGCTATCATGGTGCTTTTTCTTTTTGTGTTGATGTTATTGAATTTGAACAAGGAAAGTGAACCGGCAAAGTCGCCATTACTTAAAATTGCAGGGGTAGTAGCGGGCATGTGCCTTTTAGTTACTGTTGCTGGCTCAGTAAAAACATTACACACTTCTAATCCTATAGTTCTGCAATCGCCTACATTGGGTCTTGTTAAAAATCTCGGCAAGGTGCTTTTCAGCGATTTTTTACTGCCATTTGAAGTTTCATCGATTTTGTTGCTTTCGGCAATGGTTGGGGCGGTATTACTGGCAAAACGCGAACCAAACGACGCATAATGGAACACATTACTAAAGCTATACAAGGAATTCCGCTTAATCACTATATACTGTTAAGCGCAATTATTTTTTCAATCGGCGTGATCGGCGTATTAATCCGTCGCAATGCCATTGTTATTTTTATGTCCGTGGAATTAATGCTGAATGCGGTTAATTTACTTTTGACTGCCTTTTCAGCTTATAGCGGCGATGCAGCCGGACAAGTTTTTGTATTCTTTATAATGGCTTTAGCCGCTGCAGAAGTGGCAATAGGCTTGGCTATTATTGTAATGATCTACAGGAACACAAATTCCATAGATATTAATGTACTTAACCGGCTTAAGTGGTAAGCTGTATTTTTTATTAAAGTTCAGGAACCTAAACAGTTCAATCATATAAAATGTCAGATCAAGTTTGGATTAATTTAGTTTGGTTAGTGCCACTTTTTCCATTGGTGGGATTTATTATCAACGGCCTTGGAAGAAACGTCATTCCGAAATCTGTTGTCGGCTTTATCGGAAGCGCAACAGTGTTCCTTTCCTTTGCTGTTAGCATAGCGATTTTTTCGGAGCTTAGTTCATCGCCGGTAAAAGCTTTCGAAATTCATCTTTTCGATTGGATCCAGGCGGGCTCGCTTACAATACCTCTATCGTTCTTGGTCGATCCGTTAAGTTCGTTAATGCTGTTGATAATTACCGGGATTGGATTTCTGATCCATGTGTATTCGACCGCTTATATGCATGATGACGCAGGATTCGCAAAGTTCTTTGCCTACCTCAACCTGTTTGTATTTTTCATGCTCTTACTCGTTTTAGGGTCGAACTACATCGTCATGTTTATCGGATGGGAAGGCGTTGGTTTATGCTCTTACTTATTGATAGGCTTTTGGTTTACAAATATCAACTATGCTTCTGCCGCTAAGAAAGCTTTTGTGATGAACCGTATCGGTGATCTTGGTTTTCTGATCGCAGTATTTGTAATATTTCAAACATTCGGAAGCGTAGAGTTCGCGAAAGTTTTTCCGGCGGCAGCAAATATGGTTTCCGGTAATGGGACGCTTCTTTTAATCACACTTTTATTATTCGTCGGAGCAACCGGAAAATCAGCCCAGATACCATTATTTACCTGGTTGCCGGATGCGATGGCTGGCCCTACGCCGGTTTCTGCGTTAATCCACGCGGCTACGATGGTAACTGCCGGTATTTATATGATCGCAAGATCAAATATCCTGTTTACGCTATCTCCTGTTACAATGGATGTGGTGGCTGTGATCGGACTGGCCACAGCGATTTTAGCAGCATTGATAGCGTTGACGCAAACCGATATTAAAAAAGTACTGGCTTATTCTACCGTATCTCAGCTCGGTTATATGTTCTTAGGTTTAGGCGTTGGCGCTTATACAGGCGCTTTCTTCCACGTAATGACTCATGCTTTCTTTAAAGCTCTATTGTTTTTGGGTGCGGGTTCTGTAATTCACGGAGTGAGCAATGAGCAGGATATGCGTTTGATGGGTGGTTTGAAAAAGAAAATGCCGACAACTTTTATAACCATGATGATCGGCACAATTGCTATTTCCGGGTTGCCGCCGTTCTCAGGATTCTTTTCGAAAGACGAGATACTTGCCCATGCTTACGAGCACAACAAGGCACTATGGGTGGTAGGAGTTATAGGAGCAATGTTTACTGCGTTTTATATGTTCCGTATGATGTTTCTCACTTTTTATGGATCTTTTAGAGGAACTCACGAACAGGAACATCATATACATGAATCACCAAAAGCGATGACTATCCCGCTAGTTGTCCTGGCAATATTGTCGGCAGTTGGCGGTGTAATTGGTTTGCCTGAAATTTTCGGGGGACATCACTGGTTATCCCGATTTCTAAATCCTGTATTAGAAAAATCGAACGCTTTAACAGAAAATATACCGTTGAGCCATTCAACAGAATATTTGTTAATGGCAGTGTCGGTCGCAGGAGCTTTAGTAGCTGCAATCATAGCTTATAGCAAGTATGTAAAGAAAGCGCATGTTCCTGTTGAAGATTTCGGTCCACGAAATGCATTTGCCCGGCTTTCTTATAACAAGTTTTACGTTGACGAGATATATGACGCCATCATCAGAAAACCACTTGACTGGCTGTCTGGGGCATTCTATAAATTCATTGAAAAATCAGGAATTGATGCGTTTGTGAACAGTTTGGGAAGCGGAGCTATGGAAGCAGGCAGAACCTTTAGATTATTCCAAACTGGGAATATTGGCTTTTATATATTCATGATGGTAATCGGCATTGTTGCATTGCTGGTTTATGGTTTTTACAAAATTTAATCTGACAGAGATTTATAAGTAATGGATTTACTTTTCATTTTATTTTTTCCATTAGTTGTCGCACTTGTTGCGCTGATAAATAAAAATTACAGCAAAGAGTCGGCGCTGATTGGTTCTGCAATCACATTTTTCTACACAGCAGCTCTGATAGCTAAGTTCCATCCGGACTCATCGACTCAGTTCTTAGTGAACTATCCATGGATGTATGCATTCGGAATAAATTTTAAGGCTGGGGTTGATGGTATAAATATATTGCTGATACTTCTAACCAACGCATTAATTCCATTAATCATTTTAGCGAGTTATCGCCATAAGTACGGCAATCCATCAGCTTTTTATGCACTTGTTCTGTTTATGCAGACAGGGTTGCTTATTGTATTTACAGCACTCGATGGATTTTTATTTTACGTAGGCTGGGAAGCAGCCTTAATACCGGTTTATTTCATCTGTGCTTTATGGGGTGGCGAAAATCGTATTCGCGTAAACCTGAAGTTTTTTGTCTATACCATTTTCGGTAGTTTGATAATGCTGATAGCAATCGTTTACCTGTATCTTCAAACACCAACCCATACGTTCGACATAGCTGCTTTTTATAATCTTACTTTGAGCGGAACCGAACAAAGCTGGATCTTCCTGGCTTTCTTCCTGGCATTTGCTATTAAAATGCCAATATTTCCATTTCATACATGGCAACCCGATACTTATACTGAAGCACCCACTGCCGGAACAATGCTTCTTTCAGGTATTATGCTCAAAATGGGGACTTATGGAGCTATCAGGTGGCTAATTCCTGTGGCACCGCTGGGATTTGTACAATGGGGCAAATGGGCGCTGGTTCTTGCTATAATTGGCATCGTCTACGCGTCTATTATCGCGTTCAGACAGAAGGATATTAAACGATTAATAGCTTATTCATCCATTGCGCACGTTGGACTAATCGCGGCCGGGATTTTTAGCTGGAATGTAGAAAGCCTCCAAGGAGCCCTGATTCAAATGCTCAACCATGGTATTAATGTTTTCGGACTGTTCTTTGTCGCTGATATAATTATCCGCAGGCTCAAAACACGTAATCTCGACGAGTTAGGCGGAATAGCTAAAAACGCGCCAAAATTTGCTATTGGTTTTTTAATTGTATTGTTAGGTACAGTTGCCTTGCCGATTACAAACGGCTTTATAGGAGAGTTTTTGTTATTGTTAGGAGTTTATCAGTATAACATATGGGCCGCCGCGGTAGCCGGACTTACAATTATATTAGGCGCTGTTTACATGCTGAGGATGTACCAAAAAGCAATGTTCGGGCCATCCAATGAATTGACATTAAAATTTACTGATCTCGACGGAACAGAACGGTCAATTTTTATGGTTGTCGGCGCACTGATCATTATTATCGGTATTTATCCTCAGCCGCTTCTTCATCTTTCCGATGCTGCAGTTACAAACCTGGTTCAGACCGTTAACGCAAAAATTCAATCAGTAAAATTCTGATAAGATATAATGAACACATTAATTACTATAACCGTTTTAGCCCTCGTTGTATTATACCTTGGACTTTTTAAGGCTAAAACTTTATTGTTGCCCGTTACAATTGGCGGCTTATTGGTTGCTTTGACGAATGCACTTTTACAGTGGAATCAGAATAACCAGCCAGTTTTCAAAGGGATGATGCAGTATGATAACTATGCTGTCGCGTTTTCCGCTTTGGCAATCAGTTCGACAATATTGATCCTGCTTTTATCGAAAAATTATTTTGAAAAGATCAGTGAACACGTAGCTGAATATTACACCATTATACTTTTTTCACTTGCAGGTATAGTTGTAATGGTTTCATACCACAACCTTTCGATGCTGTTTATCGGTATTGAGATTATGTCGGTAAGCCTTTATATCTTGGCGGGAATCAAGAAGAACGATTTCCGTTCTAATGAAGCGGCTTTGAAGTATTTCCTGATGGGCGCTTTCTCTACAGGGTTTTTGCTTTTCGGTATTGCCTTAATTTATGGCTCTGTATTTTCATTTGACCTGGAAGTGATCAAAAGCTATGTAAGCTTAAATCCCACTAAAATTTCGCCATTATTTTATTCGGGTATCTTGCTTATGCTGGTTGGACTGCTGTTTAAAGTTGGTGCGGCCCCGTTTCATTTCTGGACACCAGATGTGTATGACGGATCGCCAACCATTATAACCGCTTACATGAGCACCGTTGTTAAAACAGCCGGCTTCGCAGCTTTTTTACGTTTGTTCTGGTTTTGCTTTGCTCCATTACAACCGTTCTGGATGCCGGTTATTCTTATAATAACTATTGTTACTTTATTTGTGGGCAACATTACGGCTCTGTATCAGCAAAGTTTTAAACGCATGCTGGCTTATTCCAGTATATCACACGCCGGCTATATGTTGTTTGCTATTGTGGCCCTCGGTGGCAACTCTGGCTACGGGATATTTATTTACGCTCTGGCTTATAGCGCTGCGACTATTATTGCCTTCGCTACGCTTATGTTACTTCAAAATCAAACTGGCTCTGATTCATTCGACAGCTTTAACGGACTTGCAAAACGCAATCCTTTCCTGGCTTTTGTGCTGACTATTTCAATGTTGTCATTGGCGGGCATTCCATTAACGGCCGGGTTTATTGGAAAGTTCGTTATGTTTTCAAACGCTCTTTCTCAGTATCATATCTGGCTTGTTGTGCTTGCTGTAGTTAATGCTGTAATAGGAATATTTTATTACCTGCGTGTCGTCGTGGCAATGTATTTCAAACCAATTGATCGCAGCGAAGTGCCGGTTCCAGCATATTTCAAAATAGTTCTACTGGTTTCACTAGCAGTAACAATAGCTGTTGGTGTGTATCCTGCGCTCGTTACCAATCTGATCTGATACATCGGACTGATAATCAATTTATATTCGTACTTTTACGGATATTGACTTATGCAAGATATTTGGGATTCCCTGCAGCAAATCATTAATCCTGAAAAATTACTCAAAGACGGTGGCTTTTATGTCGTTCTCTTCGTTGTATTTGCTGAAACAGGCCTTTTTTTTGGATTTTTTCTTCCCGGCGATTACCTATTATTTCTTGCAGGAATGTTTACCGCTACCAACAGGCTTGATGTTAATATTTTCACCCTGACTATTGGATTAATTTTGGCGGCGATTGCTGGAAACTTCGCTGGTTACTGGTTTGGTAAGAGAACAGGCCCGCTTTTGTACCAACGCAAAGATTCATTTTTCTTCAAGCAGCGCTATTTATCTGCAGGTGAAAAATACTATAAAAAGCAGGGTGCGTTCGCGCTTATAATGGGAAGGTTTATACCTATTGTTCGAACTTTTGCACCGATATTTGCCGGTGTAATAGGCTTGGAATTTAAAAAGTTTGCGCTTTATAATGTTGTAGGAGCTGTTTTGTGGGTGACATCGCTTACCCTACTTGGTTACTTTCTCGGTATGCGCTTTCAGAAAGAAATTGACAGTTATCTATTTTACATTATCATTGGATTTGTTATAATTACAGCCGTCCCTCTTATTTGGACGTATTTTAAGAATCGGTTTGTGACAAAAGATTAGAATTAAATATATAGAATGAGTAAAAACCATCCTTGGCATGATTTATCGCCCGGCGATAATATTCCATCATCAGTAAACGCAGTAATAGAAATTCCGAAGGGCTCGAAAGCCAAATATGAAATAGAAAAGGAGACCGGCCTATTGAAGCTCGATAGGGTTTTATTTTCATCTGTAATGTACCCGGCAAATTATGGGTTTATTCCACAGACTTATTGCGATGACAAAGACCCGCTGGATATTTTGGTACTTTGTTCAGTTGATGTTTATCCTTTAAGTATTATTGAGGCTAAAGTTGTCGGTGTAATGCACATGGTTGACAACGGCGAACAGGATGATAAAATTATTGCGGTTGCGAAAAACGATATGTCCGTTAATTACATTGAAGATTTAGATGAACTTCCGCCACATACAATGAAAGAGATCGTCCGTTTCTTTCAGGATTATAAGGCTTTGGAACTTAAAAATGTTACCATTGAGCACCTTTTAGGCAAGAGATACGCGTATAAAGTTATTCAGGAAAGCTTAGAACTTTACAAAACGACTTTTGTTAACAATTCAAAATAACTAATGGGTTTCCAGATTTTTCTGACTTTTTTCCTGGTTTTTTTAAACGGATTTTTTGTGGCCGCAGAGTTTGCTATTGTAAAAGTGCGCGGCTCGCAAATTGAAATTAAAGCAAAATCTGGAAGCCGTGTTGCAAAAATTGCAAAAAATATTACCCATCATCTTGATGGCTATCTTGCTGCAACACAACTTGGTATAACACTTGCGTCCCTTGGTCTGGGTTGGGTCGGCGAAAGCGTAATGACCGAGATAGTCGTAAAGTTTTTCAATCTGTTTAACGTGGATATGACCCAAGGAATTGCTGTTAACGTAAGTCATATCCTCGCATTTTCATTAATAACCTTCCTGCACATTGTATTTGGCGAACTTGCTCCAAAGAGTTTGGCAATTCAGCGGCCCGTCGGCGTGACAATGACAACTTCATTGCCATTGCAGTTTTTCTATGTAATATTCAGGCCAGTTATCTGGTTATTAAACAGTTTTGCCAATCTGATACTCAAAGCGTTTGGTATTAGTTCGATAGACGGCCATGAGGCTCACCATAGTTCAGAGGAATTGCAGTATCTGCTTGAACAAGGTAAAGAAAGTGGTGCTTTAGACATCACCGAGCATGAGCTTATCAAAAACGTGTTTGATTTTAATGAACGGGTCGTTAAAAATATAATGGTTCCCAGAACAAAAATTTCAGGAGTGGAATTGAGTTCAACGCATCATGAATTACTTGACGTTATTATCAAAGAAGGTTATTCAAGAGTTCCTGTCTATGATGAAACTATCGACAAAATTGTTGGAGTGGTTCATGCAAAGGACATTTTGCCACTGCTGGCCGCTGATAAAGAATTGGTTTTAAAAGACATTATACGTAAACCTTATTTTATTCCTGAAACCAAAAAAATTAATGATCTGTTAACCGAGCTCCAATCTAAACGCATACAAATTGCTATCGTTTTAGACGAATTTGGTGGAACCGCAGGTATGGTGACACTGGAAGATATAGTTGAGGAAATAGTTGGTGAAATACAGGACGAGTACGACGAAGAAAAGCCAATCGTTGAAAAGTTATCTGACCGCGAATACATGGTGAATGCTTCGGCGAGTATTTACGACGTAAATGAATATTTACCTCACGATTTACCTGAAGACGGCGATTATGATACCGTTGCAGGTATGTTAAGTGATTTGTTTGGTAAAATCCCCGAGGTCGGCGAGCGTAGAGATTTCTACGGTTACACGTTTACCATACTAAAAAAGACCGATCAGAATATTGAATCGGTAAAACTTGAGCTTGTAATCAATAAATCAGAAATGGTTGACATGCATTGATTGCCATGCATCTTTTTTATACTCCCGATATCACGTTGTCAGCTCAGCAGTACACGCTAAGCGAAGAAGAAAGCAAGCATTGCTGCAGAGTATTAAGGCTTGAAGCAGGCGATCAAATCTATCTTATCGATGGCAAAGGAGGATTCTTTACGGGCCGTATAGACGAGGCAAATCCCAAAAGAGTTAAAGTTGAAATTGTCGACAAAACGGAGGGTTACGGTAAAAGAAACCATTACCTTCATATGGCAGTCGCGCCAACTAAAAACATCGATCGTTTCGAGTGGTTTCTTGAAAAAGCCACAGAAATAGGGATAGATGAAATTACACCACTGATATGTGATCGTTCCGAGCGCAAAGAAGTCAAAATTGACCGCCTCAATAAAGTCATAACGTCCGCTGTTAAACAATCGGTTACGGCTTATCACCCTGTTTTAAACGAGCCAAAACGAATGAAAGATTTGCTGTCACAGGACTTTTCCGGTCAGAAATTCATTGCCCATTGTGAAGAGGATGCTAAACAGGAATTGAGAAATACTATTCATTTGAAGAATCAATATCTGATATTGATCGGTCCTGAGGGAGATTTCAGCACAAATGAGATCAGTCAAAGCTTGAAATCCGGATTTATTCCGGTAACTTTAGGTAACACGCGCCTTCGGACTGAAACAGCAGCTCTGGAGGCTTGTTTTGAAGTCAATTTCCTGCATAGATGAAATTCAAATACTTTTTTTTGACATCCTTAATTGGGGTGTTAATCTGTTCGTTTGCGCCGCCTTCTTATAAAATGGCCAAGTTAAAGTATAACGGTGGCGGCGACTGGTATGGAGACAGAACAGCTTTACCTAACCTTATTGAGTTCTGCAATAGAAATCTCCATACAAACTTTGAAAAAGACGATGCTATTGTGGAAGTGGGGAGCCCGGATCTTTTTAATTACCCATTTGTTTTTTTAACAGGGCACGGTAATATTCAGTTTTCTGATCAGGAAGCAAAAAATTTGCGCGAATACCTGACTGGCGGCGGCTTCATTCACATAGACGATAACTACGGTTTAGATAAATTTATCCGGCCGCAAATGAAAAAGGTATTTCCTGAATTAAATTTTATTGAATTACCGATAAATCATCCCATCTATTCTCAAAAATTCAAACTCAATGGATTACCAAAAGTACATGAGCACGATGGAAAGAGGCCTCAGGGTTTTGCCCTAATCTACAAAGGCCGGGTGGTTTGTTTTTATACTTACGAATGCGATCTTGGAAATGGCTGGGAAGATCAGGGAACTTATGCCGGAGATTCTCCTCAAATACATGAGGCCGCTTTAAAAATGGGTGCCAACCTGGTCCAATATGCTTTGACTCAATAGGATGAAGAAAGCGACAGTCAATAAAACAATCAGTTTTGAGATAGACAATAAGACAAATGTTATATCGCCCGATGGAAAGCCTGTTTTGCTTGATATTAAAGGGGACAAAGGCAAGTTTCATGTCATTACCGACATGCGTTCTTTCAACGTAGAGATTATCGAAACAGAGGCAAATAGTAAGCAGTTCTTAGTCGCGGTAAATGGTAATGCCTATCACGTTCAGTTGAAAGACCAATATGATTTATTATTAGATCAAATGGGTTTAAATGACTCAACTTCAAATTCGATCTCAGATCTTAGAGCACCAATGCCTGGAATGGTGTTGGAAATACTTGTACAGCCTGGAGATATAGTGTCAAAAGGCGACAATTTGCTTGTTTTAGAGGCTATGAAGATGGAAAATTTAATTAAGTCTCCGATTGATGCCATTATTCGAGAAATAGTGGTAGTAAAAAGCCAAAAAATAGAGAAAGGGCAATTAATTTTTATATTTTAATTGCCGATAATTCAAAATATTATTTACTATACTGCTATTATTTAAAAAATTAATGTAATTGTGCTAGTTTTATTGTAAATTGTTCCAACAATTATTAAAATTAGCGTATGAATCGAAAATTACTAGGATTTATTCTGTTGTCTTTTGTGTTTTCTTTACAGTCTTTTGCTCAAAAAGCAGTAAGAGGTAAGGTTTCCGCGGCAGACGATGGTGTCGCACTGCCGGGAGTAAGTGTTACACTTAAAGGAACGAACAAAGGTACACAAACTGGGCCGGAAGGAGATTTTACTATTGAAGTGCCCGAAAATTCGACATTGATTTTTCGTTCTATTGGGTTCGAAACCAAGGAAATTGATGTTAAAGGTCCCATTTTGAATGTATCGTTAAAGTCGGAATCAAAACAACTTTCGGAAGTCGTTGTAATAGGTTTCGGAACACAAAAGCGGGCTGATCTTACAGGTAATGTGGCGCAGGTTAAAGGTGCAGATATTGCTGACGTTCCGGTCGCAAACTTCACCCAAGCTATTCAAGGTCGCGCAAGCGGCGTGATGGTTGAAGGCCAAAGCGGTAAAGTGGGCGGCGGTATTAAACTTCGTATTCGTGGCGCCGGATCTATTTCTGCGTCAAATGAACCGCTTTATGTTGTTGATGGTATTCCAATTAATACCGATGTCAATACGAGCGGCGGCGTAACCGGGAACGCATTATCTGACTTGAACTTTGACGACGTTGAATCTTTTGATATCCTTAAAGATGCATCCGCTGCTGCGATTTATGGATCTCGCGGCGCTAACGGCGTTGTGATCATTACCACAAAGAAGGGAAAATCTGGGAAGACGAACTTCTCCCTGGATATGCAGTATGGCGATAATAAGCCGACAAATCACAGAGAATTTTTTAATGCGGAACAATACGTCAATTATTTTTTAGCGGCCGCTGAAAATGGTGCAAAATATTATTGGAACCGTCAAAATGACTTAGCTCTTAACGATGAGTATACTTCCGAACAAGAGGTTGTAGATGATTGGGTGTCTGCTATGAAAGGGCGATTGAGACGTTATTCTGGTTATTCAGACTATACAACTTTACAAACTAATACAGATTGGGAAAGTTTGGCGTATAATGACAAAGCGCACAATGCAACTATAAACTTAAGTGCTTCCGGTGGAAATGAGAAGTCAAAGTTTTACACAAGTGGTTCATACGTTAAGCAAGACGGAATTTTAATTGGAAACAATTTAGAAAGGTATACGGGTCGGATCAACTTTGATAACCAAGCTTCTAAGATAGTATCATTTGGTTTTAATTTAGGATTGTCTGGTAGCAAAACACGCCGTGTTCAAGAGGATAATGAGTTTTCGACACCGATGCAAATTGTCGCTTTATCTCCTATAACACCAGTGCGTAACCAAAATGGAGATCTTTATGATACTCCAACTACGACCTATTACAATCCGCTGATCGATTACGAAGACGGGTCTTATTATTCACGCGCTTTTCGAAATCTGGGAAATGCTTATGCGAAAATTGATTTTGCGAAAAACTTGTTTTTCCGGTCAGAATTTGGTGTAGATCTTTTAAATCTTAATGACGATCAATATTATGGTCGGCTAACTCAGACTGGAAAATCAATAAACGGCTATGGGGAGAATAACTATTTAAAGTCATTTAATTATAATACCAACAACTACTTTAATTACCATGCTCTGCTTGGAAGCAAACATGATATTGAAGGAACGTTGGGGATGTCATATCAGCATTCCAGGACAGACCAAAATTATGTAATCGGGCAAGATTTCCCGGTAGATGATTTAAAGAAGCTCGCAAGCGCCGGTACGATTACAGGAGGAAGCTCGAGCACGAGCGAATATGCTTTCTTGTCGTACTTTTTAAGGGGTAATTATAAATTTAATGACAAGTATCTGCTTTCTGTAAGCGGTCGGGTAGACGGTTCATCGCGATTTGGAAATAACAACCGTTATGGATTTTTTCCTGCTGTGGCTGCAGGATGGATTATGTCAAACGAAAACTTCCTTAAAAATAACACGACCTTAAGTTTTTTAAAGCTTAAAGGTAGTTATGGCTTAACTGGTAATGCTGATGGAATTGGAAATTTCCCGCAGTTAGGATTGTATACGGGTGCTAAATATGCAAAAGTTTCAGATTTGGCTCCTTACCAGTTAGCTAACCCCGATTTGAAATGGGAGAAATCCGCTCAAGTAGATGTTGGCCTTGAATACGGCTTTATAAACAACAGGATATACGGTGAAGTTGATTATTATAACAAGAAAACTACTGATTTGTTATACAGTGTTCCTGTTCCCGGCACTTCTGGATTCTCGTCGATATATACAAACATCGGTTCCATGAAAAATTATGGGGTTGAATTCACCTTAAATACTCAGAATTTAGTTGGAAAATTCAGGTGGTCAACGTCCTTCAACGCTTCTTATAATAGAAACGAAATAACGAAACTGGATGGAATCAATACGATAATTCCAGGAAATGACGGACGATATCTAAATTCACTGATAGTGGGCGAACCGATTGGTGTGTTTTATGGTCCTAAGTATGCGGGCGCAGATCCTCAGAATGGTGACGCACTATATTACAAAAATGACGGCTCTTTAACGAACGATTATAATGAAGCGGGTGACTTTGTTGTAGGGAATCCAAATCCTAAATGGATCGGCGGCATGACAAACACATTTTCATACAAGGGATTTGAACTTAGTGTTCTATTGCAAGGTGTTTCTGGGAATAAAATAATGAATGGTGCCGGCGGATTTATGTCTGCAAATGCGGATTGGTTTGATAATCAAACAGTCGATCAGCTTAATAGCTGGAAAAAGCCTGGTGACGTAACAGAGGTTCCTGAAGCCAGGTGGAATTGGTCCGGCTCTATTCCAAACGGTTTGGGTGCATCCAACAGATATATTTCCGACGGATCTTATTTAAGATTTAAAACGGTAAATCTCGGATACTCATTGCCGAAATCGGTTGCTTCAAAATTACACGTTGACAGGGTGAGGCTTTATTTTGTAGGCCAAAATTTGTTTACAATTACAAATTATGATGGATGGGATCCTGAAGTAAATACTGATTATCGGGTTACCGGCACCAATGCAAACCGTAATCAGGGTTCTGATTTTTATTCAGCACCACAAATTAAATCATTCACATTCGGTATTAATCTTGGTTTTTAAGACTATGCGTATCAACATAAAACATATATTATTAGCAGGCCTGGTTGCTGTATCTGCAACTTCTTGCGACAAGGATTTAGATATCCTGCCTGAACAATATTTGGATGAATCTCAAGCGCTTGCGTCAGATGCTAACGTTAAGAAGGTTCTTCATGGCGCTTATAATGCATTAAGCTCAAGCTATTTATTGGGCGGGGATGCCCAGCTGTATTCTGAGTTGCTAGCCGCAGACGGGGAAATACGGTGGGTGGGAACCTTTAGTCAACCGAGAGAAATATACGGAAAGAACATTCTGACTACGAACTCTTATGTAAGAGATACATGGTTGAATGCTTATAATACTATTAATATTTGCAACAATGTTCTTGGAGCAATCGATAAGGTTGCTACTGCTGATCAGAATAGAGTAAAAGGCGAAGCCTCATTTATTCGCGGTCTTGTTTATTTTGAGCTGGTCGAATATTTTGCGAAGCCATATTCCGCGGGAGGCGCAGGCACTGATTTAGGAGTACCTATCTTATTAACAGGCACAACCGAAATTAGCGAAGAAAGTAAGGTTAAAAGGAATACAATCGAAGAGACATACAACCAGGCAATATCTGATCTAACGGCAGCCGAGTCGTTATTGCCGGTAACAAATGATGTGTATGCAACAAAAACCGCTTGCGCTGCAATTTTGTCCAGGGTTTATCTACAAATAGGTAAATATAATGAAGCGTTACAAGCGTCTAACCGTGCAATTGGTTATAACTCAAAAATCGTTCTGACGGACACATACGAAGAAGCATTTAATAACTCTGAAAATTCATCAGAAGATATATTTGCTATACAAGTCAACGAACAGGATGGCGCAAATGATATGCAATTGTTCTTTTCAATTCCAGATTATGGCGGTCGAGATGGAGATGTTGAGGTAACAGATAAACATCTCGCTCTGTACGAAGACGATGACGCGAGACTGGCATTATTTTATGAAGGAAGCGGTGCGATAAGAAGTGGTAAATGGAAGCTCCAATATAAAAATCTGCCAATTATACGCTTAGCAGAAATGTATCTGACAAGAGCGGAGTGTAACGCGCGTTTGACGTCTTCAATTGGCGATACGCCACAGAATGATCTTGATAAAATTCGCGATAGAGTTGGGCTAACATCAATTCCTGCTACGCTGGATAATATTGTAAAGGAAAGAAAACTTGAGCTTGCATTGGAAGGCCAAACTATTCACGACGCTAAACGGATGAAAAAATCTGTTGATGGCCTGCCTTACGATTCAAATAAATTAGTTTTTCCAATTCCTCAACGTGAAATGGACGCTAACAGTAATTTGATTCAGAATCCAGGTTATGGTGGTTAAAGATATATAACAACTTATTGATTAAACCCTGGCTCTTTTTAATAGTACCAGGGTTTTTTATTGTATTTCAATTTTATATGAAATGAAGATTGGTTTCATTCTTTTGATATTTTCTTATTGCTGGGCTTATGCGGATTGTAAGGGAAGAGGTTATATTGACGTATCCACAACTCAATCAAAACAAAAGTCTCGTCCAGCTTCAATCGGTATAATTGGTGATACGTCCGATATTGCTACACCGACAACAGGCGGCACGGTTCTAATGGGTGGTGGCAACGATGTTAACCAGGCATTTCAGTGGATGATCAGAAAGAGTGGCGGAGGCGACGTTGTGGTTATCAGGGCTGCTGGCACAGATGCATATAATCCTTATATAAACGCACTTGGAAAGGTTAATTCGGTTGAAACATTAAAGATCGATTCAAGGGAATTGGCTGACAACGATACAGTAATTTCTATTATTAAAAATGCAGAGCTTCTTTTTATTGCTGGCGGAGATCAATCTAACTACATGAAGTATTGGAAAGGAACTAAAACGGCAGATGCAATAAACTATCTCATGAATGAAAAAAAGGTTCCCGTTGGTGGTACAAGCGCCGGATGCGCCATTTTATGTGGCTATTACTTCAGTGGAGAAAAAGGGAGCATAACTTCAACAGAGGCGCTTGCCGATCCTTATAACGCGGCGGTTACCTTGTATAAACAAGACTTTCTTCATCCACCCTTTTTAGAAAATGTTATTACAGATCAACATTATCTAACGAGAAACAGAGAAGGGAGGCATATTGCTTTTATAAGTCGGATTAAAAAAGATTGGAATGGAAAATTGACAGGAATCGCCGTCGATGAAAAGACTGCGTTATGCATAGACAATAATGGTTACGCAACTGTATTTGGATCGAGTTATGCATTTATAATAAAACCAAATAATGGCAATATTGAAGTCTGCGAAAAAAATCAACGCCTTACATGGATCAACGGAGAAAAGGCATTAGCTGTTTATCAGATAAAAGGAAAAGATTCAGGAGCAGGAGAAATTAAGTTAGCAGCTAAATCAATGAAGGATAAAAAATCGGAAGGAAAATGGTTGTATTGGTGGGTGGATCAGGGTATTTTTAAAGCGTCCCATGAAAATTAAAAGGCCGGTTAAGAACACCGGCCTTTTAATTTTTATCTTACTTTCTTTGGCGCTTTTGAAGCGGGCTGTTTAAATTGAGGTTTTCCTTTTGAAGAAATCTCAGGAGCACCAACCAGCGTCATCGCACATCTGAAACCGAGTTCTGCGCTGGTTTCATCCTGCTGCATAAAGCGGCGGGTTGCCGGGTTAAGCCAATAAGCACGATCGTTCCATGATCCACCTTTGTATACTTTTGAACGGTCATTAACTAACGTTGTATAGCCATAAAGATTAGCGTTAACAGTATCTTTTTCGCCTCTGAAATCGGGATTATATGGCTTACCCGCAATCGCTGAAGCAGGAGCAGCTGTGTTTGCAGCACTTGAATCAGGGGCACCGTTATTCAGCTCAGCCCATTTTTGTTTTCTTGGAGACTTTGCCGGATCTTTTATCGGTCTTCCATACTTATCTTTGGCGTAAGTTCCCTTGTCTTTGTCTTCTAACCTTTTGTTTACATATTGGTTACCGCGGAAAGGACTGAAGTCTTCAAAATCTTCAAAAGATAATTTTCTATAAGTATCTTCTACCCATTCATTAACGTTGCCAGCCATATTGTACAAACCGAAGTCATTTGGCATGTAAGCTTTCACCGGTGCCGTAATATCAGCTTTATCGTTCAGATAGCCACCAGTTCCCATATTGTCACCCTCACCACGTTTAAAGTTGGCAAGGATCATTCCACGTGTTTTTTTCTTATTAGACCGTACGCCCAAACCAGACCAAGGGTAGATTTTTGAATCCGCAATATTCTCATACTCGGTATTTCCAATCAATCCTAACGCAGCATATTCCCACTCAGCCTCTGTTGGCAAACGATAAGGTTGTTTCAAAACCCCATCTTCCAGGCGCACCGTACGCGTAGGCCCTTTACTTCCACCCTTAGCTCCTGAATTAGCTGCGGTAGCTGCAGGGTTCAAATCCTTTGGCATTTTTTTACCGTCGATTCCCTCGCCGCGATATTGACCATTAAGATAAATGTCGGTATTAAAAGGCTCTTGGGTTCCGGTTGAGGCAACCGTTGTAGCCCCTCCAGATTTTCCTTTTCCGCCACCAGCAAGTGATTTATAATCTAGTAATGCACCACGGTCGCGTAATATTTGTTCGTTTACACGATCTGTACGCCATTCGCAATACGCATTGGCCTGCTCCCAGCTTACGCCTACAACCGGGTAGTCCTGAAAAGCAGGGTGTCGCAAATAATTGTCCACATATGGCTCGTTATACGAGAGAGGTTTTCTCCATACCAGTGTGTCAGGAAGTGAGTTGTAATAAGCTTCTTTGTCGTCTGGAAAATTTCGTCTTATCCAATACATGTATTCCAGCCAATCAACGTTCGAAACTTCTGTTTCATCCATATAAAAAGATGGAACTGTTACGCGGCGCCTGGTGTTATCATACTCGTAGGCCAAATCCTGGTTCAAGGTTCCGCCCATAACAAATGTACCACCCTCAATAGCGATAAGGCCCGGCCCAGGTCCGGGTTTTACTTTTTTATTTACCTGGAAACCACCGTTATATTTATCGTTATATTTCCATCCGGTTTTAGACGAAGCGTTATTGCCTTTTGACTTACAGGCAATCACCAGAGTGCTGCAAGCAAGCAGATATAACAATTGATGAGTAAAAGTCTTTTTCATTCTAACCAATGAGCATTAATTTGATAAAAATAATAATATAATTCACAGCAATCAAGCAAGAAAAATAATATCGAAGCTGTTTAAAACGCTTAATTACGTAATAGCTACGCTGAATGTTACGTTTATTATCACACTTTAGTTTCACACTAGATAATGATTTTGACAATGTCATAAAGCTAATTATCTTTAACTTATATTGCACTCGGGTCATTGTCTATGATATCTAAAACGTTCGCTTTCGCTACTACTTTATTACTGGGTGTGATTTCTGACAGCATTGCTTTGGCGCAAGTTGGTGGTCCCGATGATCCGACAACTGATGGGCGTGCCGGAAGCCAGATTATACAAACAGGTGTACCTTTTCTGCTGATCGCACCCGATGCCAGGTCTGGTGCAATGGGAGATGCCGGAGTTGCAATTTCGGTAGATGCTAACGCAACACATTGGAATCCTTCAAAGCTAGCCTTCGTTGAAAATAATACCAGCGTTGCATTGTCGTATACACCCTGGTTGCAAAAGCTTGTTCCTGACATAAACTTAGCTTATTTATCTGCTTTTCACCGCCTGGATGACCGGAATGTGATAGGTGGCTCTATTCGTTATTTTTCACTGGGGCAAATTCAGCTGACGGATATTTATGGCCAGAATACCGGAACATATGATCCTAACGAGTTTGCAATCGACGGCACGTATGCACGGAAATTTGGAGACAAGTTTTCTTTGGGTACTTCTTTGAGGTTCATTTACTCGAAGCTTTCAAACGGGCAGTTTCAGCAAGGACAGGATATACATGCCGGAACGGCTCTTGCCGTTGATGCGGCAGCTTACTATAAAAATGAAACCCAGCTTTTTGGCAAGGATTCCCGAATTTCAGCGGGACTTAATATTTCCAACATCGGTAACAAGATTAGCTACGTTGACAATGGCGCAAAGGTTTATCTGCCAACAAATCTTAAACTTGGCGGGGCCACGACTTTTTTTATTGACGATTTCAACGAATTTACCGTTACACTCGATCTAAACAAGCTGTTAGTTCCATCGCCCCCGGTTTATGCTGTCGACGCAAACGGTCAGATATATATTGAATCAGGAAGAGACCCATCCGAATTATCAGTACCAGCAGCGATTTTCGGCTCATTCTCAGACGCTCCCGGCGGCTTCTCGGA
Organism: Hufsiella arboris; assembly: GCF_009834875.1. Taxonomy (GTDB): domain Bacteria; phylum Bacteroidota; class Bacteroidia; order Sphingobacteriales; family Sphingobacteriaceae; genus Hufsiella_A; species Hufsiella_A arboris. The sequence continues at coordinate 93,310 of NZ_WVHT01000005.1, forward strand.
AGAAATGCAGGAAATCAGCTACTCGACAGGCTTAGAATACTGGTATAACAAGCAGTTTGCATTAAGGGCAGGTTACTTTTACGAAAATCCAAACAAAGGTGACAGACAGTATTTTACGTTAGGCGCCGGATTGAAATACAATATTTTTGATCTCGATTTCGCTTACCTTATCGGAAGCCAGGATAAAAGTCCGCTGGCTAATACCCTTCGTTTCTCACTTGTTTTTAACTTTGTGCCCAAAAAATAGCGCATGAAGATTAAAGTTGGATTCGGATTTGACGTCCACCAGTTAAAAGAAAACCATCCATTTATATTAGGCGGAGTAAAACTTGAACATCACTCGGGTGCTTTTGGACATTCTGACGCTGATGTTTTAGTTCATGCAATTTGCGACGCTTTATTAGGGGCGGCAAACATGCGAGATATCGGCTATCATTTTTCAAATACCGACGACAGATGGAAGGGAATCAGCAGCCTTTTATTGTTAAAAGAATGTGTCAGGTTAATCGGCGAAAAGAATTGGAAAATTGGCAATATCGATGCGATGATTTGTCTTGAGGCCCCCAAAATTAATCCACATACGGGCGCTATGAAAGCAAATATTGCTGAAGCTGCAGGTATTGATGCGGAAGATATTTCGATCAAAGCTACAACAAATGAGAGTATGGGTTTTATCGGGAGACAGGAGGGTATAGTCGCTTATGCTGTTTGCCTTATCGAAAAATATTAATCAATCGTTTGTGCGACGGTGCTTAAAGTAATAAAACGCAAGGTTGGCAGCAATAACGAAATGATTAAGGAGATTCGGAATTAATCCGTAATGCTTAGTGAAGATATTAAACCGTTCTTTTAAACTTTGTCTGTGGCGTTTTTTTGACATACCTCCAACCATATACTTTGCTACATATTTTCGCGTATTAACGATTTTCGAAGAATTCTTTACCGCTTCAAGTATCCAGTCAATATCCGAGCTGAGTTGATAATTGAGATTGTAAGGTTTAGCCAGACTTCTTTTTATATAAATCGCCTGATGGCTCACACTCATCCCAAAGCGGAAGCTTTTATAAGTGAATGTTTCGGGAGCTACATGCCGCCTCTTTCCCAGATTTTCCCAATTTTCATTATACATCTCCGTCTCTCCGTAATAAATATCTGCGTTTGAAGAGGAAGAAAAGACATCACTAACCGTATCCGGTGAATAAAACTCGTCACCGGAATTCATGAATATCACGTAGTCGCCGGTTGCCAGTGCCAGGCCTTTATTCATCGCATCGTAAATGCCATGATCTTTTTCTGATACCCACTTTGCTATTTTTTGATCGTATTCCTTAATAATATCAATTGTACCGTCGTTTGAATTTCCGTCTATAATGATGTACTGGATTTTTGAATAAGTTTGATTGATCACGGAAAGGACCGTACGCTCAATGTCTTTAACATTATTGTAAACAACGGTTATCACTGATAAGACGGGCTCAAAGGGCTCTTTTGCTAAAAGCTGCTCATATAATATGATGTGCTTACGGGCAACGATAGTTTCACTGAAGTTTTCCCGTACAATCTTGCTCGCGTTACGACGTAAAATCTCTTTTTCCGGAGTTTCAAGCACCCACGCCAGGCCGTTAGCCAAGTCATCGGAATTTTTATATTCAGCGAGGTACCCGTTGGTAAGATGCCTTACCATGTCAGGAATACCGCCAGTGGTAAAAGATACAACTGGTGTTCCGCAGGCGAGACTTTCCATTACCGTGTTCGGGAGGTTGTCATCGAGTGAAGGAGTCAGAAAAACATCGACTGCCGAGTAGCAGTAGGCCAGCTTTTCGTCGTTGCTGATTGTTCCCAGAAAAGTTGTTTTTACCGGGAAGTTGGGAACATTTTTATTATCTCTGTTTCCAAAAACTACCAATTCGATCTTTTGAGCTGGAACCCTTTTTGTCAATAATTCCAATGCTTCAATGAGATAGGGCGTTCCTTTGTGAAGATCATTTCTTGATGGCATAAAGCCACTTAAAATCAAAAATTTGTCCTTAGACAAGCCAAGGAACTCTCGAGAGATATCTTTGTCATGCGGATTAAATACAGTTGTTTCTAATGTGTTTGGAATTACATGGACCGGAAAACCCTTCAACAAGCCACTTTTGCTGGCGGCCCCGCCCATCCAGTTACTGGGAGAAATAATGTTAAAACTCAGCTGTTTATATGCCCTATTTTTTTGAAGCCAGATATCATGTGAAGCGTCGCTCGGATTAGATGTTTTCAGAACCGGGCAATTACCGCATTCATGTTCATAGTGGTCACAGGAATATCGGACATGGCAACCACCGGTGAAAGCATTACTATCGTGAAATGTCCAGACAATGGGTTTATTTAGCTTAGCGATCTTTTGTAGATCTTTTGGTCGCAAAAATCCATGATTGATCCAATGTAAATGAATGATATCGGCCTCTTGTAACTCCTTGTTTTTGGTAATATCGGTTCCCCAGAAAGGGTATGAAAATGGAATTTTTATGGGCTTAGATATGAATGAGGAAATAAAGCGCTCAGCTAAAATTCCAAAAGCAGTTATCATTTTGCGGAAACCGCCTTTGTTAAAGCTTTTTATTGTATGGTCGTTTCCAAATTTATAGTTAACCCAGATTTCAGATTGAATGCCCTCTTGTTTTAACGCTTTATCCAAACGAATACATGCCCGTCCCGCACCACCGTTTCCGTCATATGAATTGATATGAATAATTTTCACAGGCTTCAAAAATACAATTCATTTGCTTTCTTTTTATTTTCTTTGTAAGGCATGAATAACGAATTAACTGATCTAACGTTCTGGAAAGAATATTGGGAATCTAAAAAAGGATTGGCTTTTAAGGTTCCTGAAAATTACACTTTTCATAAGCAACTCAAGCAAATCGTAAAAGACGATAACATTAAATCAGCTATTGAAATTGGCGGTTTTCCGGGTTATTATGCTATTTATCTAAAGAAATACTTGTCTGTCGACACTTCGCTGCTAGATTATTATATCCATCCGGAAATTGTTAAAGAAGTGCTTGAGGTGAACGGTTTGCGACGCAATGACATCGATGTTATTGAAGCTGATTTGTTTTCCGCGGTACCGGAACGTCAATTTGATCTGGTTCTTTCATGCGGTCTGATCGAACATTTTGAAGATACAACCGATATCATTTCCAGGCACTTGAAATATTTAAAGCCTGGCGGAACACTGTTTATAACGCTCCCTAATTTTTTAGGAGTGAACGGTTGGGTGCAGCGGACGTTCGATAAGGAAAATTATCAAAGACACAATGTCGAAGCGATGGATATCTCAAATCTTGTGCAGGCAGCGGTTAGTCTGAGATTGCATGATATTGATATTTACTATCATGGGGGTTTCAGTATATGGCTGGAAAACTGGAGAGAAAAAAGCCTGTTAACGAAAGCCTTTATCAAAGCTTTATGGCTTGCAGGGAAAATTCCGACGAAAATGTTCAGATTTGAGTCGTTAGAATTATCGCCTTATATCGTTATGACAGCTAAAAAACCTATCTGATCTTTTTTGCAACAAATCGTACCAGTCGTTGCAGGATATTGCCTTTTCGTTTTGCCAGAAAATCTCTTATTGCGTAATACGCTGCAAAATTTTCTGAGACCTGTGACGGAAACTCAGTAATAGGGTAACGGTTCAGGATTACGTTGTAGATATCCTCATTATTGGAATGCACGCCGGTGCCGTCATGGCCGATATTTTGTATTAATGATTTCGAAGGATTAAGAGTAAGCCCATTTTTCAGGAAAATAGAAGCATACCAGCGAATTGCCCACGAATTATTTTTGCCATTTTTAAATTCCTTCATCTGCTTCCAGAAATTCATTTTACCGTCTATCGAAAACCGGTTGATTTTTTCCTTGTCAAATTTGGACATCAGCTTGTCGACATCTGGCTCAAAGTTGTTCCATGCCCTTTTCCACGTAGCCCAGCCCCAGCTGGTAGCGGCACGATAGAAAAAAGTTTGGGGAAGATTCGGCGCTTTGAGCGGATACATGTAGGCACCTATGTGCATCACTTGTTCATCGTCTTTGTATCGCTTTAAGGAATCATTAAAATACTGCAGCGTATACGGCGATGAGATAAGATCGTCTTCAAAAACAATCACTTGTCCATACTCTTGCACAAGTTGCGAAACACCCTCAATGATCGATTCGGCAAGCCCTGCGTTTTCTTTTCGCTTGAAAATTTCTACGGACTTAAAACCTGAAACGCTGTCAATAATCTCGCGAACTTCAGCAACGCTGCGTTCATCGTTTTGAGATTTTGGCCCATCAGAAAAAATAAAGAGGCGCGTTTCATCCGCCAGCAGATTTTGCTGTAAGAATTTAATAGTACGGCGGGTATGATCCGGACGATTATATACAAAGAGTGCAACAGGAGCGAAATGCTGCATTTTTAGAATATTTTTAAAGTGGATGTTTTATGAGTCAGAACGGTGTATGCATTGGCAAATTCTTCTTTCTTTTTTTGCCCTGCGATATTCGAAAGAAGCTTTTTTACTCCAAATTCCAGATCTATTTTAAACGACTTAAACGCTGATTTCTTTTTTTTCTGATTAACAAAGGTGTTGAACTTTGTTACTTCGGGCGCAATCATCGATATTTTGTCACTTAAAATTTCCAAACCTTCTGTTTTTAAAAGAAAGCGCAAGGATGATGGTGTGTACATATTTATGTGACCATAATTCAGAAAATGTTTTGTTTTTTTATCCATTCCGAATTTATAATCGCGGGGTACTTCAATAACCTGGTATTTTGAAACCCGTTTCAATTCGCGCAACAATATTCGTTCAAACTCAACGTGTTCTAAAACATGCGATAAGATTACCAGGTCAAATTCATCGTCGCCGAAAGGAATATGATAACCATCAAATTCTTGAACAGAGTGTAATTTCGCTATGTTTCGTGATTTAATTTGCTCTACGCCGCTTTTGGAAAGTTCAAGGGCGTGCATTTCTGGCGCAAAATTCCATTTGCCAAGAAAAAATAGAATGCTTCCATCGCCGGCACCTACCTCGAGTATTTTTTTGAACTCGCGGCCTTTACATACATCGGCAATATTTTGTGCTTTGTAACGTGCGCCAAGCATACGCCAGGCATCATCATGGTTTTCGTAAAATCCGTCGTAGGCGGTTTTAATATTACTGTCAATATCCGACTGCATGGGGAGTTTGTTTTATTAAAACCAGGCTAGTTTTTTGCTTTCAGTTCGCTGATAAATTGATTGAAATATAATGGATCTTTCAGATTAAGGAACTCCATTCGATTTTCATCCAAATCCTTATAGGTAAGAGTCTGCATGTCCAATTGTTTTGACAATTTATTTTCAGCAGGTGTCTTTTGAATAATACCGACACCGTGATCTGAATTTATTACGCTGATGTCCAGGTCTTCCCTTTCTGATCGCAATTGCACAATCGCCTTCCAAACATCGCCATTCCAGATATTTGCCCAACCAGGAATATTTAACGCCCTGGCTTCTTCTGACGTATAAGCTCGTACTGCCGCCGCTTCAGATAGGGGATTGCAATCATGAACCAAAATAACGCCACCATCATTCAGGTATTGTAAGGCATTGGTTATGTCTGTTAAAACCTGTTCGTATAAATGTAATCCATCAATAAAAATAACATCGATGCCGCCGATTGATTTTATATAGTCTTTTTTTTGAGCGAAAAAGTCATCGCTGGTAAGCTCAAAATACTCGTTATTGAAATTGGAAAAGTTACGGAAGTAAGCTTTTATCTTTTTTGTGGGCTTAATAATGAAACGAGGGTCGATCGCGATTTTTTTATCTGCTTTTATTTTGAAAAGGCAAAATCCGGTTTGAACGCCGATTTCAAAGTAATTAACCGTTGTCTTTTTTTTCTTAACTACATCGATACAGGCTTGTATCATGTCATATCTTTTCAATTCACTCATTAAAATTTATTTGGAGTTGCTTTCCCTAAGTTTCCGTTTATGCCATCGTCAACAGCCGTAAGCAATTTCTTGTATTCGGCTGACTTTCCGCTCAGCAAACTTATGATCTTTAAGTAAAATAAATACAAGCCTTTATTAATATTAAATATAGTCTTGTTTTTTACAGCAACGCTTTGATAGAAATAAAGGCGGTTGCGAATAGCATAATATGTTCTGAAGCTCCATTGGTCCAGCAATTGCGAATGGAATAGTTGTTTCTTGTAGCCAATCCCCTGCGACTTGTCAATATCATCAACTTTGCAGGATGGAATAAGCCAGATGGTACCATCGCTTTGCGTAATACGGTAGCTGTATTCCGAATCGTCGACATATAAAAAGAATCGTTCATCTGGCAAGCCGATTAAATCGACCATTGATTTGTGAAAGAATAATCCGCCGTACGGCACATAGGGAATGGAAACTCTTTCTTTAAACGGTAATTGTGAGTCAAATTTATCTCTGAGCTTGTATAATTGATTTTTGGCGATAGACGAAACGCTGAAACCTAAAAAGTTGTTAGGGACAAGGTAATATCGATACGGGGTTTCCCCGGCGGCAATTTTCAGATGAGCTGCACGGTCGTCGCGCAGGCAGAACAGAGCTTTTTTATTATCGGCAGTTTGGATGTTTCTCCATTGTAAAAGTAATTTTTCAAGCACGTTTTCTTCGGGCCGATTGTCATCGTCCAGGAGCCAGAGAAATTCGTTTCCGGTAGATCGATGAGCATATTCAATTGCTTGCCGATAACCGCCTGCAGATCCTAAGTTTTCGGCATTATTCAATACTACAGCCCTGTCATGAGCTAATTCATTGACCTTCATTTCAACATCATATTCCGACGCGTTATTAACTATTACAATTTTGCTCACTTGCGGAAAGCTTAATAGCCGATTGATCACCTGCTCTAAAAACAACCATCGATTTCCGTAAGTAACGGTTAACACACTAACATTATGTTTTATATTTAACATGTTTTTCAAAAGTATAATTTTGCCGGTAAAACAAGCCGCAGCTAATTGAATGGGAATAATAATTAAACAAACTATAAAAGGTACAATTTATTCCTATCTCGGTATTTTAATTGGCTTTATAACGACAAGTATTATACAACCGCACGCATTAGACCCGTCGGAAGTTGGTCTTTTAGGATTGCTTACATCTGGCACTTTACTGTTTGCGCAGTTCTCGATATTAGGATTTAACGGAACTGCCAGATATTTCCCTTATTTCAGAAACGAAGAAAAAAAGCATCACGGCTATTTATTTCTTGCCTGCGTTATTTCACTTATCGGAATGATTCTGTTTACAATTCTGGCTTTTGTTTTTAAAGACCAATTGATTGGTTACGGTGCTGAAAAATCTAAGCTTCTTGTAAAATACTATTGGTATATAATTCCGCTTACATTTTTTACGCTCTTTTTTAATGTATTTGATCTTTACGCCCGGTTATTATATAACATAACAACGGGGCTGATACTTAAAGAATTTGTCAAAAGAATATTTATTCTGATTGCCTTTTTGCTAATATATTTCAATTTAATAGGCTTCGGTTCATTTATGGTGATGTGGCTGATTGCCAATATATTCCCGATTATTTTTATGGTGTCGCGACTTATAAAAGATAATCAATTTCACTTTAAGCCCGATTTTCAATTTCTTGACCGCACGATATCATCAAAGCTGTTAACAATTTGTTTTTTCACCATTTTGACCGGTGCAGCTCCGTTGATCATTCAAAATATCGACACCTATTATATCTACAAAAAAATAGGGTTGAGCGCTGCTGGCATTTACTCAATTGCATTTTTCTTTGCTACAGTAATATCGCTTCCATCAAGGTCGCTATATAGCATTGCGTACACGGTTATCGCGGAATCGTGGAAATCAAACGACATGCAAAATATAATTACCGTTTACAGGAAAAGTTGCATTAATCAGCTTTTAAGCGCCTTGTTTATTTTTATTATAATTTGGGCAAATGTCGGCAACATATTCAAGTTACTGCCGCCGGAATATAAAGATGGTGAGTACGTAATTTTCTTTGTTAGCCTCGGATTTTTAATTGATTCGGCGACCGGTGTTAACGGGGTTATTCTGGCCACATCGAAGTATTTTAAATACGATTCTCTTTTTAACTTTCTGCTTGTTGGTATAACTATCGGCGCAAATTTGTGGCTTATCCCGATTTATGGTTTAAATGGTGGGGCGCTGGCGTCAACCTTAACGTTTTTAATCTTTAATCTTTTCAGATTTATATTCATCTGGATAGCTTTCAAAATGCAGCCATTCAATTATAAAAGCTTATTAATATTGGTTTTAGGAGTGATTATTTATTTCATCTCAGAGTGGATCATCCCGGTAATAAGCAATTTTATTGCGGACGGAATTGTAAGAAGCTTATTTATAACATTCGCTTTTGGATTAGGCACTTATTATCTAAACCTTTCTGAAGACGTTAATGTGCTTATTAATAAGTATCTGCCAGTTCTGAAAGTCAAACGTTAAAATAATGCAGGATCAGGTTATAGGCTATTAGGTCTCCTGTAAAAATTATAGATTAAATAGGCGAAGCAAGGTTTACATTGGATAATGTTGTCATGCCTGGATGAAAAATAAAAAGGGTTCAGCGTATTAACGCTAAACCCTTTTTATTTAAAGATTTTAATCATTACGACTGGAACTTCTTCGCATTTATCTTACGCTCGTTTTCAGTCAGATAAATTTTACGTAAACGCATGCTTGCCGGAGTTACCTCGATATACTCGTCAGCCTGGATGTATTCCATCGCTTCTTCCAATGAGAATTTAATTGCTGGGGCGATACGTGTATTGTCATCTGTTCCTGATGCGCGCATGTTTGTCAATGCTTTTCCTTTAACAAGGTTTACGACTAAATCGTTATCACGAATGTGCTCACCCATGATCTGTCCTTCGTAAACATCAACGCCCGGATCAACGAAGAAACGGCCTCTGTCTTGTAACTTATCAATAGAATAAGCTGTTGTGCTGCCCTTTTCCATTGAAACTAATACTCCATTTGAACGGCCTGGAATAGTGCCTTTCCATGGTTCGTATGATTTGAAACGGTGAGCCATAATTGCTTCACCAGCAGTTGCAGTTAAAACGTTGTTACGTAAGCCGATGATACCGCGGGAAGGAATTTCAAATTCCAAATGCTGTAAATCGCCTTTTGGTTCCATGATCAATAACTCACCTTTGCGTTGAGTTACCAACTCAATTACCTTTCCGGCAACTTCACCCGGTACGTCAACAATAAGTGTCTCAATCGGCTCATTTTTGCGGCCGTCGATTTCCTTAACGATAACTTGCGGCTGGCCTACCTGTAATTCATAACCTTCACGACGCATCGTTTCGATCAATACAGACAAGTGAAGAATACCGCGGCCATAAACCAAGTAAGAATCCGGAGAATCTGTTTCTACAACCTTCAGCGCCAGGTTTTTTTCCATTTCCTTGTACAAACGCTCTCTCAAACGCTGCGAGGTAACGAACTTTCCTTCTTTTCCGAAGAACGGTGAGTTGTTAATAGTAAACAACATGTTCATCGTCGGCTCATCAATGTGGATTACTTCCAGTTGTTCCGGGTTTTCGAAATCTGCGATGGTATCACCGATTTCAAATCCTTCGATACCAACTACAGCGCAGATATCACCGGATTTAACTTCCTGAACTTTAACTTTACCTAAACCTTCGAATGTATACAATTCCTTGATACGTGATTTTTGGATTTTACCATCGCGCTTTACTAACGATACCGGCTGGTTTTCCTTGATTACTCCGCGTGCAACACGCCCGATAGCGATACGGCCGACGAAAGAAGAATAATCCAATGATGTGATTTGCATTTGCAAGGTACCCTCACTGATAGGCGCAGGTGGAATGTTTTCCAAAATTGCATCCATCAACGGGAATATATCGTCGGTCTTAACTTTGTAATCAGTACTCATCCATCCTTGTTTAGATGAACCGTAAATTACAGGAAAGTCAAGCTGCTCTTCTGTTGCATCAAGGTTAAAGAACAATTCAAATATTTGCTCATAGACCTCTTCAGGGCGACAGTTTTCTTTATCAACTTTATTTACAACCACAATTGGTTTCAAACCCAAAGCAAGTGCTTTCTGTGTTACGAAACGTGTTTGGGGCATAGCGCCTTCAAAAGCATCGCAAAGCAGCAACACGCCATCGGCCATTTTCAATACACGCTCAACCTCACCGCCAAAGTCGGCGTGGCCAGGTGTGTCAATAATGTTGATTTTAACGTCTTTATAGCGTACAGATACGTTTTTAGAAACGATGGTGATACCACGCTCGCGCTCTAAATCGTTATTGTCAAGAATCAGGTCACCTGTTTCCTGGTTGTCACGGAAAATAGCACAGCTGTGTAATATCTTGTCAACCAAGGTTGTTTTACCGTGGTCAACGTGTGCAATGATAGCAATGTTACGAATGTTTTGCATGAAAATGCGCCTCTTTAATTTTGGCGCAAAGGTAGGGTAAATTTGTGAGATTTACTATTGACAGACAGCTTGTTCGCTTAAATCAGCTTTTAAGAGCTTTAGATGCCTGAATAATTACAAATCAATAACTTAAGCGTGTTGTTTAAGACTGTTAAAATAAGGAAATTTGTATTATGAATTCTCAATTGGTTCTTGTTGGTCTAATTTTTCTTGCAGCGGTATTTTACATCGGAAGGATGATCTACGGAACCCTCCAGTCAAAAAAAGGCTGTGGACAAAACTGCAAATGTGGCGTGGATTTTTCGGCTATCGAGCCTGTAAAGCCGCGTAAATAGCTTCATTTTATCTTCATTTTACCAGGATATCTTTGTCTTAAAGATTAGGTAAAATGCAAGGCAATCAGATATTTCAGACAAAATCTCCATCGCGGTGGAAGAAATTTAAATGGCTCAGCAGAGTAATTGTCCTGGCCGTTTTTGTTGCGCTTACCTGCGCGGGGTTAACCATCTTTTCCAACCAATATCCTAAACTTCCGGATCTTTCACACGTTCCCTCATACAGCAAAAAACAGCTTGATCAGATTAAAAGATCGGCGAAATACAAAGAGTTTAAATTTGAAAAGGCAAAACTAATTTCGCTTGAAAAGGACAAACTAAAACACCAGCGCCGTCATCCTGACCTTCGGAACAGGATTAATGCAGGATTTTTTGTCGACTGGGATCCGCAGTCATATACATCACTGCACGATCACATCAACCAAATGGATATGGTGATTCCCGAGGTTTTCTTTTTGAAGCCTGGCACAGATTCGCTTAAAGTTAAAATTGATCCGGAAGTAGTAAACCTGGTCAAAAGCCATCACAAGAAACTCATCGCTTCGTTGAAGAACATAACCGATGATGGAAACTGGAACGGGCAGGAAGTTCATTACATTATCAGCTCTCCGCAACGAACCGATGAATTCATTAATAATCTTCTTATTCAGTTACGGAAGTATAAAATCGATGGCGTAAATGTCGATTTTGAAGAGATGATTGAGAATAGCGATGAGCCAATCATAGCTTTTCAAAAGAAGTTGTATGAATCGCTTCATGCTCATGGATACCTCGTAACGCAAGATGTAATGCCTGATAATGACGATTACAATATCGATGCGCTTAATAATTACAACGATTACATTTTTTTGATGGCTTATGATCAGCATACGGAATTAAGTGATGCCGGCGACATTTCACATCAAAAATGGGTTGAAGAGCAACTTGATGACATTTGTAAAAAAATCCCGAGTGAAAAAGTGATCCTTGCTATTGCTGGTTATGGTTTCGACTGGCCGGAGAACAGCGTCGGTACTTCCGTAACTTATCAGAAAGCCATCAGCTTAGCTCAGCAGCATAACTCGAAAGTTGTTTTTGATTCGAATTCCGGAAATCTGCATTTCGGCTACTCCGATAATCGTGGCACTAAGCATACGGTTTATTTTACTGATGCTGCGACGAATTTTAATACGATCCGCCTGGCGGACGATTGGGGCGCCGGGGGCGTTGCCTTATGGCGACTTGGTTCGGAAGACTCACGCCTGTGGACATTTTTTGATAAAGACTTATCTCTTGAATCGCTAAAGAAAAATGGATTTAATAAAGATCTGCTTACAAGATTTACCCTTAATAACCGCGTAGACTATTCCGGCGACGGTGAAATTCTTGATTTGGTTTCGGCGCCTAAAAATGGCAGGCTAGCGCTAACGCTGGATCCGAAAACTATGATGGTTACTGATCAGCAGTACGTTACGCTGCCTACGAAATATACTATTAACAAATTTGGTGAAGCAGATAAAAAGGTGATTCTGACTTTCGATGATGGTCCGGATCCAACCTATACACCACAAATATTAGATATCCTGAAAAAAGAAAAGGTGCCCGCCACTTTTTTTATGGTTGGCATGATGGCTGAGCAAAATATTCCGCTGGTAAAAGAAATATACAATCGCGGCTATGAAATTGGAAATCACACCTTTTTTCATCCCGATCTTTCAAAGGTTAGTAATACGCGCGTTCAGTTTGAATTGAACGCGACCAGGAAGCTTATTGAATGTATCACGGGACGAAGCACTATTTTATTCCGGCCGCCGTATAATGCTGATGCCGAGCCGCAGACAGAAGCTGAAATTTTGCCTGTCCTTCAAAGTAAAAAGGAAAACTATATCAATGTCGGTGAATCTATTGACCCGCAGGATTGGTATCCCGGTATTTCCGCTGATTCGATCGTAGCTCGCGTTATTGCCCAGCACAACAACGGAAGCATGATTTTGCTTCACGACGCAGGCGGAGACAGGACAGCCACTATAGCGGCGTTACCAAGAATTATACACTATTTCAAATCGCAGGGATACCAGTTTACAACTGTTGTAAATATCCTTGGCAAATCAAAAGATGCTGTAATGCCGCCGATCACAGATGATGCTGATTCCGGGTTTATGGGTAATGCAAATCGGCTGTTTGTAGAAGCTCTTTTTTACGGAAATAAGTTTTTGTATTACATTTTTACCACTGCTATTCTGCTGGCGTTGGGTAGAATTTCCGTAATCATTTTCCTGGCAAGGAAAGCATATAAACAGGAGAAAGCAAACGAACTACTGGTTTATCAGCCCTTACCACAGGTAAGCATCATTATACCTGCGTATAACGAAGAGATTACTGCAGTGAATACGATAGATAGCTTACTAAAGCTGAATTACTCATCATACGAACTGATTTTTGTTGATGATGGCTCAAAAGACGAAACCTTCAATATAGTGTCGCGAACTTTTGCCAATAATTCAAAAGTCAGGGTATTTACCAAACCGAACGGAGGTAAGGCGTCTGCGCTGAATTACGGTATCGAGCTTGCTAACTATCCATTTGTAGTGTGTATTGACGCGGATACACAACTGCACCCAGATTCAGTTATGCACATGATGAACTGCTTTGCTAATAAGGATGTTGCTGCCGTTGCCGGCACGGTAAAAGTGGGCAATGAGACAAACTATCTGACCAAATGGCAATCGATCGAATATATCACCAGCCAAAATATGGACCGGCGCGCGTTTGATTTGATTAATAGTATCACCGTTGTGCCGGGCGCAATCGGAGCGTTCAGGAAAGACGTTATTCAGCAGGTTGGAGGTTTTACAAGTGATACACTGGCTGAAGATTGTGACCTGACTATGCGAATCCTTAAAGCCGGTCATATCGTTAAAAATTGTTCGAAAGCAGTGGCTTATACTGAAGCGCCGGAAACGTTAAATATGTTCCTGAAGCAACGTTTCAGGTGGAGTTTTGGCGTAATGCAGAGCTTCTGGAAAAATAGACACGCTCTGTTCAATAAAAAATATCGCTATTTCGGGATGGTTGGGATGCCTAACATCCTGATTTTCCAGATCATTTTACCGCTGTTTGCTCCATTGGCAGATCTGTTTATGCTAATCGCACTTTTAAGTGGTTTTGCAACCCTTATTCATGCCGGAAGCATGAGCTGGACAGCAATTGCGACTGTGTTTTCGCCAACAACAAGTTTCGGCCAGGTAATCATTTACTACTTCCTGTTCGTGTTGGTTGATATGGCGTTTGCGATGTATGCGTTTAAACTTGAAGGCGAGCGTTATAAAAAGCTGATCTACATGATTCCTCAGCGGCTTATTTGGCGTCAACTGATGTATTACGTATTATTTAAATCGGTTCGTAAAGCCATTAAAGGGGAAATAAACGGTTGGGGGGTATTAAAAAGAACGGGAAACGTACAAATTAATCCGATTCAATCAACGTTGCAGGATGCAGTATAAATTGTTCATGGATTCGCTTTCAGACGGGGATCAAAAGTGAATTTGTTAACCTGTACAATTTTCACTTTTGAAAAATCCTGGTGATTCGGATTTAGGAGGTAATTGAACTCCAGGTCGATAATGGCGGACGGAACTTTCAAAATCGCTGAACTTCCTGATTTTAACCATTCGTCTCCAAGAGCCTGGGTAACCGGATAATTGATGACCTGGAACCATTTTTCGTCCAGTCCAATAAGGCTTTCAACTATAATTTCCTCAATTTTTATGTTTTGATCTAATTCAATAATTGCCACGGAAAAATCTCCCGACTGTAACGAAGCGCCGCTTTTATGAGCCACTATTTCCAAACATGAAAGGGCCAATGATCCGCCAGTATAGATTATACGCTGGCCGGCGGAATTCCATCGGGCTGCAATGCCGGGTGCAATTAAACTATTCGCGTATTTAGTTTGGCTGATTCTGTAAACAAGCATCTATGGCTAGGCAACAACACCAAAATCGATACGAAGTAATTCATTCATTACAATACTAATACCTGTAATTGTGTCGAGCAGATCAATAGGCCTGGCATCGATGCCGATATTGTGCTGAGGAAGCCAGTTCTTGAATTCGTCAAGCGATCCGAAGGTGTCCATGCCTTTATCAAAAAGTTCGAATAACTGTAAGATATGTTCACTTAAACCCGTATTTAACTCTTTACCTGCTTTAATATGCTTGCGTAAAGTAGGTTCGGTAAGATCTAAGATAGTTGCAAGATCTGTTTGGGTGGCGCCCGTTAGTAGAATTAAATCACTGATTGCCCGCGATTTCAAGCCTGTTTTTATGGCCGATAGCTTAGCTGCGGGTGATTTATAAAGTTTTACATACGGTTCAAGAATATCAGAGGCCATGATCGATTCCATATATAAAAGTAATTATTTTCCTTTTAAAACGGAAATATTTTTCTTTTGTTTGAACAGATTATTCGCCCCAAGCCGTAAGTATCAGGTGTCGTATGCCACCGTTATTCCTGTGTTCGCATAAGTAAATTCCTTGCCAGGTTCCTAATGCCAGTCTTCCGTTCGAAATTGGAATCATAACCGACGCCCCTAAAATTGCCGCTTTTAAATGTGCAGGCATATCATCCGAACCTTCATAGTCATGTTCATAATCCGGGTCATTCTCGGGTACGGCTTTGTTAAAAAACGTTTCAAAATCCTTTCGAACAGTTGAATCGGCATTTTCATTTATGCAAAGTGAGGCAGACGTATGCATGATGAAAACTTGGAGCATGCCTTTTTTTAATGATGATATTTCTGGAAATGCTCTTAATACATCATTTGTTATTAAATGAAATCCGCGTCTTTTCGAGAGGCTGAAGGCGTTTTGAAAAATTTTCATTCTGATAGCTGTTGTCCGTTGAAAACATGGGATATCAACGGAGGTTTCAGTTTTTTTGCCTAAACAAAAATGGCCCGATACCAGGCCATTAAAAAAATTATTTACTTTGACTAAGCCGTTTTCAGTGTGTATTCGTCTTTCTTTTTAACTGAGAACCAAATCGCGGAAGCGAGTCCGGCGATTAAAATAATCGAAGAAATTAATGAAATCGTTTCGCCTGTATAATAAGAAGCCGGCTCAAACTTAAATTCAAGTTTGTGATTTCCGCCAGGTAACTCAGCTGCACGCAGGATGTAGTTAGCACGGAAATGCGGGAGCTTTTCTCCATCAACGTAAGCGTTCCAGCCTTTGTCATACCATATCTCCGCGAAAACAGCTAACACATCATGCCCCGCCGAGTATTCATATTTTAAATCGTCAGGTTGATAGCTAACAAGTTTAATTTGATCTGTCGCTGCAAAGGCCGTTTTTTTGTCGTCAATTAGCGATTTGAATTTTTCATCAACTACAGCTTCATTATGCGGATCGAAGCTGCTGATGGCCGTCATTTCCTCGTCCGCATTTTTTACAAATTTCACATTTTTGACAAACCAGGCATTTCCGCATGCGGTACTTCTGTTCTGAATCCGTTGGCCCTTATTGTCTGCAGTGATCAGGTATTTAGTGTTAAGCATGTCCAAAACATCTTCGTTGATGGAATTGGAGAACTGTTTGTCAAGCACTTCCTGGTAACGCTTTAATTTCGCTGCATGATAACCTCCAAGGCTTTTGTGATAGTAAGACGTTTTGGCGTCCTGGAACGGGCTGCCGCTGGTAAGATCTAATACACGGTAATCCAAAGCCGGGTCGCGCAGAATTAACTGATCAACTTCGCGTTGCGGAATTAGTTGCTCCAGTGATTGCTTCTCGGTGAAATTTGCATTATTCAGATAACGGCGATCAACACCCCACATATCAACTAGAACCGCTACTGCAAGCAATATGAACGTTAACTCTGGTTTTAGCTTCTGCTTCAACATTGCCCATAATAATCCGGCGGCTACCAAAACAAAAATAAGTGATCTGAAAGCGTCGGTGCGTGCCAGGCTTTCGCGGTCTTTAACCAGTGCGTTCATGATAGAATCAGCGAAGCCTTTGTCGCCAACTACCTGTACGAGCTGGTTTTGAACAAATGAATCATCGTTGGCTGAACGGAACGACATAAATAGTCCCGGAATTGCAATAAGTAATAACAGGATACCGCCAGTAATGTACAGCGAGTATAAAAGCTTTTTTTGCAGTTGCTTTGGATCGAGTTTGTGAAAGGCTATTTCCTTAACCGCCAGTACGGCCAAAATCGGGAATAGAAAACCTGCGATTGATAAATTGGATTCAACCGCCCGGAACTTATTGTATAAAGGGAAGTAGTTAAAGAACAAATCAGATATAACCGGCAGATTTTTTCCGAAAGAAAGAAACAAGCTTAAAATCGTTGCTCCTAAGATCCACCACTTTAAGCGGTCTTTAACAATGAAAAGTCCCAGGATAAAAAGAAAACAGATACTGGCGCCAAAGTAATAAGGTCCTGAAGTGAAAGGCTTGTCGCCCCAGTAAGTTGGCATTTGCTTCGCAAAGCTTGCAGCCTGATCTGCGGGAACACCCTTTTCCTGTACAATTTTTGCAACGGCTGAGTTTTCGTCGAGCGCCTGCGAACCTGATGATCCTCCATAAGCATTTGGAACAAGGAAAGTGATATTTTCACCGACACCCTGGCTCCATTGGTAAGCATATTCTTTATCTAAGCCAGTTTGAGGTTCGGCCTTATCTGATGTCAGATTTGATTTACCCCGGATTGATTCTTGTCCATACTCATAAGTGGTCCACAGAGAACCAGCGTTAACACCTACTGCTACGATAACTGCGGCGGCCAAAAAACCTACCGATTTTAAAAATCCGGAAGTTGATTTTGCTCGTATGGCATGGTACAGCTCAATACCAACCAGAATTATCAGTGCAATAAACAAATAATAAGTCATCTGGATATGATTCGCCCGTACTTCAAGGGCCAGAAACAGGGCAGTAATCGCAGCGCCTAAAAGATATTTGCCGCGGAACGTTAGTAAGATTCCGGCCAATATAGGAGCGAAAAAGGCCATAGCCAGCGCCTGGTTAGCATGTCCCGCTTCTATCAGAATAAAATTATAGGAAGAAAAAGTGTAAGCAATTGCGCCAGCTGCAGCCAGCCAGGGGTTCATGCGAAGGACACAAAACAATAAATATCCGCCTAACAAAAAGAGGAATATTAAATAAATGGGATTAGGTAAAACAGTTGTTAAAAATGCAATAACATGCGTGATAACGTTTTTCGGATATTGCGCCCAAACCTGGTATGCCGGCATACCGCCAAACATGGAATTAGTCCAAAGTGGTGCCTTGCCATCCTTGGCCTTGAAATCCATTATTTCCTTTTGTCCGGCCTGAGCCTGCAATACATCGCTCTGCATGAGCGATTTTCCCTGCAATGCCGGAGTAAAGTAAATTCCACACAGCACTATAAAAATTCCAATAATGGCCAGGTGAATGCCATTGCGTTTGAACCAGTTATTCATTTAATTCTAAAAATTACGAAAGCCAAAAATAGGAAAAGGATATAGAATGCGAAATGCAGGAAGTTAAGTTTCTGGCAGCTTTTAAATCTCCAGGATTAGATCATGAAAAAGGAATAATCGTAAGATAAAAAATAATAATCTATAGAATTAGTAGATTTAATTTATCTTTGCCGCATAATCGTTCTTATTCAATTATCAAGAAAGACTGAGGGAAAGGCCCGATGACGTCTTAGCAACCTGCGCCTCCAGCGTAACGGTGCTAATTCCTATCTGTTAAATGACAGAGAAGATAATGCAGAAGATTTGCATTGAACGGAGCTCCGGGATATGATACCTCTTTCTTTCACTAATTGATTTACGGTTTAATTAAAGTCTAATGCAAATGATAAATAAAATCAGGGGCAGCTTTCGTCTGCTGGGTATTGCGTCATTATTATTAATGTCCTTTCTAACGAAGGCGCAAGGCTTAAATACATCTAATTCAGCGACTGATGATCGTGGCTACTTAGTTAAGACGGGTGATGTCGCTCCGGCTGATTTCACTCTTCGGTTGGCAGATGGCACTGAGACATCTTTAAGTAAACTACGCGGAAAGGTGGTGGTGTTGCAATTTACAGCCAGCTGGTGCAGCGTTTGCCGCGAAGAAATGCCGCATCTTGAAAAAGAAGTTTGGCAAGCCTATAAAAATAAAGGACTTGTTTTGATTGGCGTCGACAGGGACGAACCGCTTGAAAAAGTAATCAACTTTCAAAAGAGTATGAACATCAGTTATCCCTTAGCACTTGATCCCGGCGCAGAGATATTTGGACGCTTCGCCGATAAAAAAAGTGGTGTCACACGGAATGTTGTAATCGATAGGGACGGCAAGATAGCTTATCTCACCCGCTTGTATGACCGGCAGGAATTTATGTCAATGCTTAAAAAAATTGAGTCGCTGGTAGCTACAACGGGCGCCGCTTCAAGGTAGCCGCCAGCAATAACCGCATTTAGTTTAAACGATAATTCCATGAAAACATCATCTACCATCCTTCGTAAATCTTCTGTTCTTATCACTTCGCCTGTTAAGGTATTTATGGCACTATGTGCCACAAATCACTCATGTTGTTGTTGCTGCTGTTGATATTTTAATCGTGGACCGTCGTCCGAACACTAATTCCTAGTCTTTAATCTTCACATGCAACTGGTAAAATCCCGGGATGTTACAATGTATGTACATTAAAATCTATTTAAAACTATCATGAAAAGAATTTACAAATGGCTCCCTGCTATTTTACTATCATTCATTTTTCTACAGAAGGTGGCAGCACAATCTGTCATAATAAGCGGTACTATCACTGCGCAATCAGATAAGCTTCCCCTGCCAGGGGTAAGTATAACAGTGAAAGGATCTTCGGCTGTCACCCAAACCAATACTGAGGGTAAATTTACTGTAAGGGCAAATGTTAACGATGTGCTCAGAATAACTTACATCGGTTTTACTGCTCAGGAAATTACAGTTACTCAAAATAATTCCAACCTGCAGATAGTGCTTCAGGAAACCGCCAATTCTCTAAGCGAAGTTGTTGTGACGGCATTAAATATTTCCAAGGATAAAAAATCGTTAGGATATGCTGTTCAGGGGCTGAAGGCTAAAGATATTTCGCAGGCAAAGGAAACTAACCTGGTCAATGCACTTTCTGGCAAGATTGCTGGTGTACAGGTTACCAATAGTCAGGGTGACATGGGTTCTTCCCGAATAGTTATCCGTGGTGAAACTTCGGTATCGGGTAATAACCAACCACTTTTTGTTGTCGACGGTGTGATTGTTGATAATTCGCAGTTCCAGGGTACCAATGGATCAAGGGATTTTGCTAATGCCATTTCTGATCTGAACTCCGAAGACATCGAGTCCATCAGTGTGCTTAAGGGACCAAACGCGGCGGCATTATATGGTTATCGTGCTGCTGCCGGCGTAATTCTGATTAAAACAAAAACCGGTAAAGGAACAAAGGGACTTGGTATAACCGTTAACTCGAATACTACTTTCTCTAATCTGAATGTGTTTCCGGATTATCAGAATGCATATGGCCAGGGTTCTAACGGAAAATTCAGCTATGTAGACGGTAAAGGCGGTGGTGTAAACGATGGTGTAGATGAGAGTTGGGGGCCGGCGCTGGATGGCTCACTGATTCCTCAGTTTTATTCGAACGGACAGGCTGTGCCGTTCGTAGCACATCCGGATAACGTACGCAGTTTTTTCAGAACAGGCGTAACCTTGAACAATGGAGTCGCACTTTCGGGCAGCGGCGAAAAATATGATTTCAGGTTATCGTACAACAATCTACACCAAACGGGAGTTGTGCCGAACTCGTCGCAAGGCAGAAACTCCTTTTTACTAAACGGCAGTTACAAGCTAAACAAAAATCTAACATTGACCGCTATTGCCAATTACATCAAAGATGATGCTGACAATTTGCCGGGCGCTTATGGCAGAAGGGCGACAAGCACCATGTTACAGTTCACCTGGTTCGGGCGCCAGGTCGATGTAAACCAGCTTTATCCTTATCGTGATGCCAACGGCAATACGTTTAACTGGAACAACAGCTATTACAGCAATCCATACTTTATCGCTTATGAAAATACTGTCGGACAACACAAAAACCGCTTGATCGGAAGTGTTGAACTTAACTACAAAATAGCCGAAGGTTTATCTGCTAATTTCCGTACCGGTACAGACTTTTATAACGATCGCCGGAAAATAAGGATTGCTTATGGCACCAATGGAACGCCGTTTGGCTCATATGAAGAAGACGCATATTATGTGAATGAAACCAATACAGAAGCGCGGTTGCAATACACTAGAAAGTTGAACGATGACTTTTCAATTGATGTTTTCGCCGGAGGCAATCTGAGTTCCATTATAAACGAACAGAATGACCAGGTAGCGCCTAAACTGGCGGTGGCAGGGTTATATACGCTCAGCAATTCCCGCGATCCGCTGGTGTCATCGAATTACTATGGGAGGCTAAAAACGTACAGTATTTTCGGCTCGGCACAGGTTGGGTTCAGGAATTATGCATATATAAATTTTACCGGCCGTAATGACTGGTCTTCTACATTACCGGTAGCCAACTTATCTTACTTTTACCCATCTGTAAATGGAAGTTTGATACTTTCGGAGGCATTTAATCTGAAGGGCGATGTATTAAGCTATTTTAAATTGAGAGGCGGCTGGTCGAAGGTCGGGAAAGCGACAACGCCTTACCAGTTAATTAATACTTACACATTCGGTACGCTTTTCGGCTCCAATCCACAGCAAAGCGCAGCCAGCGTCAACCTGAACGCAAACCTGAAACCGGAAACGACAACTTCGGGAGAGGCGGGCTTTGAACTAGGCTTTTTAAAGGATCGCGTACGGCTTGATGTGAGTGCTTACAATACCAATAGTGTTAACCAGATATTAAGTGTAGATGTTAGTCCTTCGACAGGCTATAGCCAGCAACTGATTAACGGCGGCCGCATAAACAACAGGGGGCTTGAAATACAACTGGGTGGCACCCCGATTAAGAAAAGCGATTTTTTATGGGATGTCACGATCAATTATTCTCTGAACCGAAGCAAGGTTGAATCACTTGATGAAGAAGGTCGCCTGCAAAGTTATATTCTTGGCACCAACCGGACCGTGCAGGTTTTGGCAGCCGTAGGTAAACCTTATGGCACGCTCTTCGGCAATGCTTATCTTCGCGATGCCTCAGGTCAGATTATTATCGGGGCTAACGGTACGCCGGTCACTAATCCCACCAAGCAATATTTAGGAAAATTTACGCCGGATTGGCTTGGAAGCATTAATAACAGCTTCAGCTATAAAGGGATAAACCTTAGTTTTTTAGTTGATGCCCGGGTAGGAGGATCGATTTATTCGAATACTAATCGTACAGGGACTTACACCGGTGTGCTGGCGTCAACATTGCCCGGCCGGGGTGCAGCTAACGGTGGTTTGAGTTATTATTATCCGGAGAATAATACCGCTACTGCCGCAGTGCAGATCAGCAACGGAGGACAAGCGCCCAAAGGTGAAGTTGTATACGATGACGGTATGATTTTCAAAGGAGTAAAATCGGACGGGACACCCAATACTACTATTCTCCCGGCTCAATCTTATTACAAAGGATTCACAAACTTTGATGAGTCTTTTGTTTACGATGCATCCTATGTCAAGTTACGCGAAGTGAAGATAGGTTACGTTTTCCCGTCCAAACTGGTAAAAGGGCTGGGTCTGCAATCTGCCACGGTGTCGTTAGTTGGCCGTAATCTTTGGATAATTCATAAAAATGTTCCAAATATCGATCCTGAAACTGCTTTTAATACGGGAAACGGGCAGGGTCTGGAAGATCTGACCCTTCCGACAGTTCGCAACGTTGGTTTTAACATTAACCTTAATTTCTAAACTTATGAAACTCAATTATATAGCTTTGATGATATCTGGGATACTTTTGTTTTCCGTGACATCATGCAAGAAAGACCTTCAGGATACCAACCAAAATCCAAATGCTTCGCAAAATGCGCAGCCGGATTACTTATTGACAGCGGCGACAAAATCTACGGCTGACACCTACTGGGGTACCGCCAATAATATGGATGCAAGCTTGCTTTTTGTTCAGCATTGGGCAAAGATACAGTACACAGATCCCGACAGATATATCTTTTCAAACAGCGCCTTCCAGGAATTATGGACAACGGGATATTCAAAAAGTATTGTTAATCTCAACCAGATCATTAAAATTGGCGATGAACAATCGAATCCTAATTACAAGGGTGTTGCCTTAGTGCTGCGTTCATGGGTGTTTCAGTTATTGACCGATGCTTATGGCAACATTCCGTATAAACAGGCAGCCAGTATCGATGAATATCTAACTCCGGCTTACGATACTCAGAAGGACGTTTATTTTTCATTGCTGGACGATCTGAAAGCGGCCCAGGCTGCTCTAGACCCGGCGGGAAAAGCTATTTCAGGTGATGTTCTTTATGGAAATAATATCGCTTTATGGAAGAAATTTGCCAATTCTTTGCGTATCCGGATTGCCTTGCGAATTGCTGATCGTGAGCCGGAAAGAGCGAAACAGGTTTTTGCAGAGATACAAGCTGAAGGGGGCCTGCTTATCAGCTCAAACAGTGAAACTGCGCAGCTTGTTTATCTTGATTCGCCAAATCAGAATCCAATCAGCAATTTATTTGATACACGTGACGATTACCGCATCAGTAAAACCATTGTTGATAAATTATTCGCGTTAAACGATCCGCGTCTGCCTGTATATGCAAGCAAAACAAAGGATCCTACAGATAAAACCTATGTAGGTATACCGAATGGCTTGCTGGTCGGCGATGCAAGTAATCTTGGATTCACCAGAACATCGAAACCCGGCACGTACTTTTTAGCGCCGCATGCCCCTGCAGTAATCATCAGTTATGCAGAAGTGTTGTTTGACCGTGCTGAGGCGGCGGCCCGCGGATTTACGGTCGAAAATGCCGCTGATCTATACCTGCAGGCTATACGAGCGTCTTTAACACAGTACGGAACGGCCGACAGTGAGATAAACACTTACCTTGCTTCGCCTGCTATTCAATATGGTGCTTCCAATTTTAGAAAATCGATCGGGGAACAAAAATGGATTGCCCTTTTTGGCCAGGGTCTCGAAGCTTTCGCCGAGTGGCGCCGCTTAGATTATCCGCAATTGCAGCCTGCCGTTGCCGGAACGCTTAACGGTAAAATTCCACAGCGCTTTATTTATCCGGGAACGGAGCAGTCACTTAATGCCGACAGTTACAAAGCCGCCGTGACTAACCAGGGTGCCGACCTGTTAACTACCAAACTTTGGTTTGATGTGAATTAACGGTTAGGATCGCCGGCATCATAGATTAAAAGGATGCCGGCACCGATGGCGGAGTGGTCAGGCGGAGGTATGCAAAACCTTTTACGACGGTTCAAATCCGTCCTCGAGCCTCTATCTTATAAGTAGACTTTTACTAAAGCCGTGCTTATAAATAACAAATGACTGGATAATTTAGCAGTAGATGATAGAGCAAGCTTTGAACTATACTCCTTAAAGTAAATCGTTCAAAACCCTAACGAAAATGCAAGGATTTGATTAAAACAGGATGCCTGCTTTTAAATCTACTTTATCTCCTCAAACTCAACAAAGTCACCGGCCTTGTCTGCAGCTTTGGCTTCTTTATCTTTAGGAGGCACATAGTCAATATGAATTTTCCCTTCAGGCTTGTGCTGCTGGTAAGAGTTTTGATTCTGATAACTACGGCTAGCTTGTTGCTGAGCTTTGCCAACGAGGCTTTGAAAAACCAGTGGAAGAACTAGTCTGACAATAAATCTTACTGCCCAGAGAAGGCAGATTGAAATAATTAAAAATCTTAATAAACCCATTTCTAAATAATTCGATACAAATATAGATGAATATTTTAGTGAATTGTTTCAGCGCAATTTAAACGTTACAATACTATGAATTATTGGGACAGCCTGTTAATCAATTCAAAATGCTGCGGAAACTGCTCGCGCAGCTTTCGCTTTTCCGCCATTTCAAAGTCTTCAAAATCAAAGCCCGGGGCAACCGTACAACCCACTAACGAAAACTGGGTCTCCGGCTGAGAAGCAAACCAGCATCCGGCTTTAACGACAGCCTGAAAAGTACAGCCATTTTCGGGATCGTTACCAAGCTTGATCTTCTCAAGATCCCCTGATGGATGAATAACATAAACTGTTAACGGCGATCCGTAATAAAAATGCCAGAGTTCATCGCTTTTGATTCGATGAAAAGCTGAAAATTGATGACATTCCAGTAAGAAATAAATGGATGTAGACAAATTCCGGTCGCCTGTAAATCGTTGTGGTAAGCCCTGCCGTAAGACTTTTTCTTCCGAGCGATACACTTCGCGGAAATAGCCGCCCTCAGGATGTTCAGCCAATTGAAACTTTTCAATGAAATAGCTTGCAGAGTATTCCATTAATCTTCAATTATTTCAATTACCCGTCCGATCTGACCATCTTCCAGTCTTACTTTTATACCCCTGGAATGAAATCTTGAGCTGGTTAGCAAATCTTTCACTATCCCGCGTGTACGTTTGCCGCTTCGCTGGTCCTTTTTAAGAATTATATCTACTTCAAGACCGGGGTATACATCGTCCCTGTTTTGTCCGTTCATGTTATTAATGATGTTTTACGCTGTCAGGCAGCATTAACAGAAAAGGTAATGCCTGGGAATAATCCAGTGATTCATATTCTAACCCTAACAAGCGAATGTTTTTGTAATACGTTTTATGATTATCGTAATAATTCTTTTCAGATTCAATAAGCCAGGCTTTATCTCCAAGTTTTTCGGACAGGAACCATTTTTCAATAAGGCGGGATATTCTTCCATTCCCATCATCAAAAGGATGAATTTTTACGAAGACCAGGTGAAGCAATGATGCGAAAAAAAAGATTTCCTGTATGGTCAATTGCTTAGTTGACAATGTATTTAAATCCTGATAGAACTTTTTTAGTTCATTATTAACCGATCCAGCTTGTGCGGCCACATATTCAATTTTTCCATCAGCTGTTGTTGCGAACATATTGCCGGTTCTGATTTTTCCCTGATGGCTTTTAGGTAAAATATGTTTAGTAAGTAATTGATGAGCATTGAGAATATTGCTCTCTGTTAAACTATTGTTGTTGGCAAATTGATAGGCATTATACAGGTCGTCTATTTTTCGGGTGTAATCTGGCAAAAACTCAATTCCAAAGCGTTTATGCTTTACGTAAGAATCTAATTCAATAGGTTCGCCTTCAATTTTAGAGGAAAAAACAGCAGCTACTGATGTATAAAAACTAAATGTATCAATTGACAATTCGCTGTCCTCAAGAAGTTCATAGTTTTTTAAATGGTCTTCAGTTGCAATTTTGTTGTATTCGTTAAAAATGTCTGAAGGTAAAATACTCAAATTCATAGTAGCTTACTTTCCAAACCGCTCGTCCATCATTTTCTCTAATGCAAACATTTCATCACGCAACTTCGCTGCCGAGAGGAAATCCATGTCCTTCGCTGCCGCGAGCATTTGTTTTTTCGTGTTTTCAATAGATTTTTGAAGTTCCGGCTTGCTCATATATTGAACTATCGGATCGGCAGCGATACTATCGGCCGTTTCTTTTTCTATGTAAGCTTTCTGAACGCCGCCTTTAAAATCTACCACTGAAGTTTGTTCAATGATGGCTTCTTTCGACTTGCCGACTGTTCTTGGAACAATGCCATGTTCAAGATTGTAAGCAATTTGTTTATCGCGCCGACGATTAGTTTCTTCGATTGTGATACGCATGCTTTCGGTCATCTGATCGGCATACATGATTACCCGACCGCGGTCGTTTCTGGCGGCACGGCCAATGGTTTGAATTAACGATCGCTCGGAGCGCAAAAATCCTTCTTTATCAGCATCTAAGATCGCTACGAGCGAAACCTCCGGTAAATCCAATCCTTCCCGCAAAAGATTAATTCCAACCAGCACATCAAACTCGCCTAAACGTAAACCACGTAAAATTTCCACCCGTTCCAAAGTTTTTACTTCCGAATGGATGTAGCGAACCTTTATCCCAAGCCGGTCCATGTATTTGGTCAGCTCTTCCGCCATGCGCTTGGTTAACGTGGTAACTAAAATTCTGTCGCCTAATTTTACCGTTTGGTCCACTTCTTCAAGCAGATCATCCACCTGGTTTATAACAGGCCTGATTTCTATGGTTGGATC
Organism: Hufsiella arboris; assembly: GCF_009834875.1. Lineage (GTDB taxonomy): Bacteria > Bacteroidota > Bacteroidia > Sphingobacteriales > Sphingobacteriaceae > Hufsiella_A > Hufsiella_A arboris. Next base: position 120,338 of record NZ_WVHT01000005.1, read on the forward strand.
GAGCAAGCCTGTTGGCCTGATCACCTGCTCCACAAAAACGCCTTCAGTCTTTTCCAGTTCATAATCGCCAGGTGTTGCACTTACATAGATAGTTTGCGGCGCCAGTCGCTCGAACTCGTTAAAGTTAAGGGGGCGATTATCTAAAGCCGCCGGCAAACGGAAACCATAGTCAACGAGAGCCATCTTTCTTGAGCGGTCTCCGCCGTACATGGCCCGTATTTGTGGCACAGTTACATGGCTCTCGTCAATTACCATTAGATAATCGTCGGGGAAATAATCTAGAAGACAAAAAGGCCGCATCCCGGGCGACCGGCCGTCAAAAAAGCGAGAATAATTTTCGATACCGCTGCAATAACCCAGTTCCCGCATCATTTCGAGATCGTAATTTACCCGCTCTTCCAAACGCTTCGCTTCCAGGAAGCGCTGCTCTTTTATGAATTGTTCTTTTCTTGCTTCCAGTTCTTCCTGTATTGCCCATACAGATTTATTGAACCTATCCTTTGGCGTAACGAAAAGATTTGCCGGAAATATCGCAAGATGCGTCATCTTTTCAAGTGTTTTCCCCGAAGCCGGATCAATTGCACTCAACTCTTCGATATCGTCGCCAAAAAATGATACGCGGTATGCATAATCCATGTATGCCGGGTAAATATCTACCGTGTCTCCTTTAACGCGAAAAGTTCCCCGGCGAAAATCGGCAGTTGTTCGTGAGTATAGAATTTCCACAAGGCGATGCAGAAACGCGTTGCGGCTTACACGAGTTCCTACGGCGAAACGGAAAACGGAATTTGAAAAATCTTCGGGGTTTCCCATACCATATATGCAGGAAACAGAAGAAACGACAATAATGTCTCTGCGGCCCGACATAAGTGCAGATGTTGTCCGAAGCCTTAACTTTTCAATTTCATCGTTTATCTGGAGGTCTTTTTCGATATAGGTGTTTGAAGAAGCTATATAGGCTTCCGGCTGATAGTAATCGTAGTAGGAAACGAAATAGTTAACCGCATTCTCGGGAAAAAACTGTTTGAATTCCCCATATAGCTGGGCTGCAAGTGTTTTGTTATGACTTAAAACCAACGTTGGTTTCTGGGTTTGCTGCACGACATTGGCAACAGTAAAAGTTTTACCAGAGCCAGTTACTCCCAGCAGAGTTTGATAGTGCTCACCGGAGTTTACACCTTCAACAAGTTGTTTTATAGCGTTTGGCTGATCGCCTGTTGGCTGGTATTGCGAAGTTAAATTGAAATCCATGTGTTAAACAAAGATAAACATTGATCGGTAGAGAGGCAGATAAAAAAGGGGACCACCTGGTGGCCCCCAAATCAAACCTTATTTAACAAAACATTATCACCAAATAATGCTCGTTAATATGAAATATACGTTTTATAAAGGGATTTGGTTTATTGAAAATTTAAAAATCTTGCCGGTAACAACGCTTTTGATGTTTATATAACATGAGTATTTTAGCGTGCAAATTGGCTGTTACATACTGAAAATAGTCTTAATTTTATCGTATGACATTTATTTTAAGCGAAACGCCTTCCATTGGCAATCATTTTATTGCCGAATTGCGTGATGTAACAATTCAGACAGATAGCATGCGTTTTCGTAAAAACCTCGAAAGATTGGGGGAGATTTTTGCTTACGAAATTTCAAAGACCTTCCAATATCTCGAAACTGATTTTGAAACGCCGCTTGGCACAGCTACAGTTGAAATTTTTGAACAGCAGCCCGTGATAGCTACGATACTACGGGCAGGATTGCCTTTGCATAAAGGCTTGCTCAATTATTTTGATAAAGCGGACTCTGCATTCATTTCCGCTTACAGAAAAACTAACAAAGCCGGCGGCTTTGAAATTAAAATGGATTATATTTCAACACCACCGCTGGATGATAAAATCGTAATAATAGCTGATCCGATGCTTGCTACCGGTTTAAGTATGGTGCTGTGCTGTAAAGAACTTTTATCGCAATATAAAATCAGGGAACTTCATATCGTATCAGTAATTGCAAGTACCGAAGGTCTGGCCCATGTAAAAGCTAACTTGCCGAAAGCTAATGTCTGGGTTGGGGCGGTAGATGAAGAAATGACCACGAAAGCTTACATCGTTCCGGGTTTGGGTGATGCCGGCGATCTGGCATATGGCGTGAAGAGTTGAATAGCTATCAGCTTTGAGCCATGAGCTATCAACCATGATCTATTAACGATGAGCTATCAGCACCTTATCTATCCCAAACCTTGAACTTTAAAAAGCATGTATAAACACATTTTTTTCGACCTGGATCACACTATCTGGGATTTCGATAAAAACGCAGAAGAAACTCTCCACGAACTGTATCACGCACATTCATTAAAATCACTCGGGCTTCATTCGGCTGATCTATTTATCGAAACCTACACACGCAATAATCATACGTTGTGGGCCGAATATCATGTTGGAAAAATCAGTAAAGATTATTTGCGGGAACATCGCTTTAAGCGTACTTTCATTGAACTGGGTTTGTCTCATGAATCAATTCCGGTCGATTTTGAAAATGATTATGTACGTATTTGCCCAACAAAAACCAACTTGTTTCCCGATGCCCATGACACGCTTGGCTATCTCGGCAACAAATATAATTTACATCTTATTTCAAACGGATTCAGGGAATCCACTGAGATAAAGATCGAACTTACCGGATTGAAAAGGCATTTCAAGACAGTTATTATATCGGAAATAGTTGGTGTAAACAAGCCTGATAAGGCGATATTTGACTTTGCCCTGAACGGTGCTGCGGCAGAGAAACACGAAAGTTTGATGGTTGGCGACAGTCTTGAAGCCGATATATACGGCGCGTTAAATTATGGGATGGATGCAATTTATTTCAACCCGTTAAACAAGGATAAGCCCGCTGATGTTACAACACAAATCTCAGCACTGAAAGAACTAACCGCCCTTTTATGAACATAGGAAAAATAGCCGCAGGCATCGTTGAAACAAGCGATGATTTTTTAAATTTTCTTAAAAAAATAAGCGACGAAGATTTCCAGAAAACACCTGCCGACGGTGTATGGTCATATTCTGAAGTTTATTCACACATCTTTGATCTCAACCTGATGTCGCTCATGCCGATAGAACGGTGTATAAGATCACATAAAACGGTTACTGGTACTACTAAACTGGCCGCCCGGCTGGTTTTCCTGTTTGGTCGCTTTCCTCCAGTAAAACTGAAAGCGCCCGAAAATTTAGGCGCAGAAATAAAAAAAATGTCAAAAGAAGAGGCCAGTAACCTCGTCATCGACTTTAAGCATAAGCTAGAAGCAGTTGTTCCACTTATAAAAAAGGCTCCAGCCAATCAACGTGTTCAGCACCCACGGCTTGGTCCTTTAACGGCTGTTCAATGGCTTCGGTTTATAGAAATCCATACAAAGCATCATTACAAACAACTCCTGCGCATTCAAAAAATGCTTGCCGGTCAGCCGGATTAAAATTTAATAACTCCTTAATATACAGCTAACAACAGTTGCCTTGCTTTGGAAAACCTCATCAAATATGGGCGCTGATCTTTTGTATTACCTGCTGGTTTTCATTCTACTGACTTTGGGTCTTGCATTTTTAATAGGCCCATATGATTTAATGGTAGAAGATGAAGAAGACTAGCGAACAAACTGGAAAAAGGGAAGTAGAACTGGTTGTTATTTCAGATGTGCATTTGGGAACCTACGGCTGTCATGCTGCTGAATTGCTTCAATATCTCAAAAGCATTAAACCCGGAACGCTTATTTTAAACGGAGATATCATCGATATCTGGCAGTTCAGTAAATCTTACTGGCCCGAGGCACATATGAAAGTGATCCGCAAGATCATGAAATTTATAACTGATGGTGTGCCGGTCTATTATCTTACCGGTAATCACGATGAAATGCTTCGCAAGTTTACCGACCTGAGTATGGGCAGCTTTAAACTGATGGATAAACTTCTCCTGAACGTTGGAGATAAGAAAGCCTGGATCTTTCACGGAGACGTTTTCGATGTTACCATGCAACATTCAAAATGGCTGGCCAGGCTTGGCGCGGTCGGCTACGACACATTGATTTTGCTTAACAGGTTTGTAAACTGGGGCTTAAGTCTGTTGGGAAGAGAAAAAATGAGCTTCTCGAAACGTATTAAATCAAGCTTTAAAAATGCCGTAAAGTTCATTAATAACTTTGAACAAACAGCCGCGGAACTTGCCGCCGAAAAAGGTTATGATTACGTAATATGCGGCCATATTCATCAACCTGAAATCCGTTCGATACCCTGTGAGAACAAAATAATCACTTATTTGAACTCCGGGGACTGGATTGAAAATCTCACAGCTCTCGAATTTAATGATGGCAGGTGGGAAGTATTCCAGTATCATCCTGTCGCGTTCGATAAATATAACGATGGAACGGACGGTGAAGACGAAGACAATTTTAAGGAGCGCCTTGATGTTAAGATCTTATTTGAGCGCTTCAAAGCAGAAGTTTCTTAGAAGTTTTACAATTGCCGCTTAATAGGCATATTTGCTTAAAGAATTGCCTGTCGTATTTTGTTTACAGATTTATGAAGATACTTTACGCCATACAAGGCACTGGAAATGGACATACAAGCCGGGCCAGAGAGATTATACCCCTGTTACAACGGCATGGCGAAGTTGATGTCCTGGTGAGCGGAACTCAGGCCGATATATTACCTGATCAACCGATCACACATCACTATCACGGTTTCAGTTTTATTTTCGGCGAAAAGGGGGGAGTGGATCATTGGAAAACATATAGATCAATGAATCTGCCGCGATTGTGGAAAGACATTAAGTCATTTCCGCTGAAACAATATAACCTTATTATAAACGACTACGAGCCCGTAACGGCCTGGGCCTGCCGCTTGCAGCATAGGAATTGCATTGCGCTTAGTCATCAAAGCTCTTTCTTGTCCGATCGTACGCCCCGCCCAGTTAAGCAATCGAATTATACGGAGTGGCTTTTCAAGTATTATGCCCCGTCAACGCATAAAATCGGGTTTCATTTCGAACGTTACGAGGATTTTATCCATACGCCGGTAATCCGCAGTCAAATACGGCAAACGGAATCGAAGGACTTAGGGCACGTAACAGTATATCTTCCGGCCTATTCCGATCAAACCTTGTTAAAATATTTGAAACTCGTGCCCGAGGTTAAGTTTGAAGTCTTCAGTAAACATAGTAAAATACCATTTACTGATACCAATGTCGCTGTAAGGCCTGTTAATAACAGTCAATTCAATATAAGTCTGGCAAACTGCCATGGATTACTAACCGGCGGCGGCTTTGAAGGTCCGGCCGAAGCGCTCTTTCTCGGCAAAAAAGTGATCATGCTGCCCATGAAGTTCCAATACGAACAGCAATGCAATGCCGAAGCTGCCAAAAGACTGGGAGTTCCGGTGGTTTACCATCTTGATGACTCTTTTGTATTGAAGCTTAAAAGCTGGCTTCATTCGGATGTAGTTCCAAAAGTCAGTTTCCCTGACGAGACAGAGTCGATAATCGACAACCTGGTTAATCGCTACGCCGAATAAGGTGGCACGGCTTTAACATATCGGAGCTTTGCATTATAATTGCACTAAATATCCGGTATGATCAACCAGTTCCGAAAGCTAAATCCCGTAAACTTACTATTGTTAGTGCTGGTTGCTTTCGTTCTCCGGATAGGATTTTTCTATTCTTTACCTGAAAAGATTGAGATTTCCATGGAAGAGCCAATTTCCAAGTTAATCTCTAATGAAGCACTGCAGTTATTTTTTACGCCCTTAAGTAATGTGCTTTCAGCAATGATTTTGACAATTGCCCAGGCGATACTTTTCAACAAAATAGTAAATGAACATAACCTTTTGGGGAAGCCGTCTTTTTTGCCGGCATTGATGTTCGTTACTGTATCCAGCATTTTGCCGCCATTTTTAATAATTAGCGCACCTCTTCTATGCAACTTTATGAGCTTGTGGATCATTTCAAAGTTCCTGAAGTTATATCGTAATGAGGATGCCTTGTCGGTAATGTTTGATGAAGGAATGATCGTGGCCGCCGGAACGATGATCTATTTTCCCTTTATTGCCATGCTGCTGTTGCTTTGGGTAAGCCTGGTAATCTTCCGGCCGTTTAACTGGCGTGAGTGGATTGCCGCGTTGCTGGGGTTTATAACCGTTTATTTCTTTGTAGCCGTTTATTATTACTGGCACGATATGCTTGGCAGCTTTTATTACATCTGGAAGCCCTTAACACAGCCGGTATTGACAAACATCCCGTTTAAGCTTAATGATTACCTTCCGCTGATACCGCTGGCCGTGATATGCCTGATTTCTTCTTTTGCGCTCAGGCAGGTTTTTTTCAAAAGCTTTGTGCAGGTCCGTAAGGCTTACCAGGTTTTTTTCTTCATGTTTCTGCTGGCGCTGGTTTCCGTGATTCTGAAAACCCGTTTTGATGTAATCCATTTCCTGTTGTGCGTATCATCAGTAGCAATATTAATAGCTTATTACTTTCTCCAGGCCCGCAAGCGCTGGATCTACGAAAGCCTTTACCTGATTCTTGTTGGGTTTATTATTTACTTCCAGGTGTTTTAGGAAGGTATCAGGGGTCAACCCGCAGGTTTGAGTAGTCGACCTCAGCTGTTAATTTTTTGTCTTTCGGGCTTTTTTCACTTTCCGTCTTTCCTCCCAGATTAACCTTTTTTAACACTTTAAGCGTTCCGATACCGCAAAAAATAGATAGTTTTGTGGCTATGAAGTTTGGAGTAGTAGTTTTTCCCGGTTCAAACTGTGATGAGGATATCATCTATGTTCTCAGGGATATCATGCAACAGGAAGTTGTAAAGTTATGGCATAAAGATCATGATTTGCAGAATGCCGACTTTATTGTTCTGCCAGGAGGTTTTTCTTATGGAGATTACCTTCGGTCGGGAGCAATTGCGAGATTCTCGCCGATTATGCAGGAAGTTATCCAGTTTGCCAACAAAGGCGGATATGTGATGGGTATCTGTAACGGGTTCCAGATTTTGTGCGAAGCCGGGCTGGTACCAGGAGCTTTGCTGCATAATACAAACCGTAAATTTATTTGCAAAAATATTTACCTCAAGGCAGAAACGAGTAATTCTTTAATTACCTCTTCACTGGATGTAAATAAGGCATTGAAGATCCCAATCGCACACGGTGAAGGAAATTATTTTGCAAACGCCGACACCATCAAAAAGCTGAATGATAATGACCAGGTGTTATTCCGTTATTGCGACGCAGGCGGAAATATCACTGCTGAATCTAATCCAAACGGATCGCTGGAGAATATAGCAGGAGTATGCAACGAACGACGTAACGTTTTTGCGTTGATGCCTCATCCGGAACGTGCTTCTGATTCATTAGTTGCGAACCAGGACGGACTCGGTATTTTCGAATCGATACTTAAAACGGTTCATGCCTGATGATCAATCTGGTTATTGATATTGGTAACACTTTTACCAAGATTGCCATATTCAATAATCGAGAGCTGGTTAAATCGGCTGCTTACCAGGATTTTACAGAATCAACAATCAGCAATTTTATCAATGGCCACAATGTCGATAATTCCATTGTGTCAGCCGTCGAGGATCCTGCATTCGATCTCGAAAGTCATCTGAAGTCTTTTTCAAACTATCAGCGCTTCAGCACGAGTATAAAAACTAATGTCAGCATCCGGTATAAAACGCCTGAAACGCTTGGCCTTGACCGTTATGCGGCTGTTATCGGCGCCCATAACCTATACTGTTCGCAAGATATTCTTGTTATAGATTCAGGAACTTGTGTTACTTACGATTTTGTCGATAGGGAAGGAAATTACCCGGGAGGTGTTATCTCACCTGGTTTAAAGATGCGCTTAACGGCGATGAATTATTATACCGGCCGGTTACCATTGTTTTCACCCGATCCGGAATTTGATCAGCAAAGCGGAAATGACACGCTGAGTTGCATGCTGGCAGGAGCTCAAACTGGTTTGATACATGAAGCTGCAGGTTTTATTAACTATTACAAACAACAACACCCGGATATTAAAATACTACTTTGTGGCGGTGATGCACCTTTTTTTGATAGGCAATTGAAAAATAGCATCTTTGCCCCCATTGTTAAAACCGAACCTCATTTGGTTCTCTCTGGTTTGAACGAAGTTATACATCAGATAAATGATTAAGAATATAAAAAAGACTCTACTCATATTGGGCGGTATTTTCCTGGCATTCAGCTCCAATGCTCAAACAACAACCAATTCTCCGTATTCGCAATTTGGCCTGGGGAATCTTGTCGGTCCTATTCTTCCGCAAAACCGCGGACTGGGCGGCATTGCCACAGGGGTTAGGCAAATTGGACTCTATTCTAATGTTAACCCGGAAAACCCGGCTTCCTATTCGGCTATCCGCCTAACTACTTTCGAAATAGGAATGACCAACAGCATCAGCGAGTTAAGTAAAAGTAATCAGACCGAGTCAAGTTATACAGCATCATTAGGACATATAGCATTTGGAATACCAGTAACAAAGAAATCGGCGCTTAGCTTTGGTTTGTTGCCTTACTCTAATGTGGGTTACAATTACCGCCAAAAAGCAACTATTGATACAAATAATGTAGATTATGTTTACAGCGGCGATGGAGGCCTGTCAAAGGCGTATGTTGGATATGGCTTTGGTCTGGGCAAGCATATAAGTTTTGGTTTCAATGCTTCCTACCTGTTTGGTAAGCTTAGCAGTAAACGCTCGACAGAGTTTCCGGACGATATTGTGACCTTTACTAATTCGCGGATCGATAGAAGCGCCAGTATCTCAGGATTTTCTTTCGACTATGGAGCGCAGTTTTATACCAAACTGTCTAAAAAGATAAATCTTACAATCGGGTATTCGGGCAGCGCTAACTCGTCAATTGATGGCAAGTATACAACATTAGCTACCCGCTATACAATAAACAACAGCGGCGACGAATCAACGGCAATCGATACATCCTACAACCAGGAGGGAAATAAGCAAAAAATTAAACTTCCTTTAAATAACGCTGTCGGTTTTTCAATCTCTAATACTAACAGGTGGTTGTTCGGTGCAGATTTTAAAATGGGCAAGTGGTCTGATTTTAGCGTAGGCAATGTTAACCAGGGTCTTAATGATAGCTATACGGTTAACGTGGGCGGACAAATCACCCCTGATCCGACTGCAGTAAGTAATTACTTTAACCTGATCGATTATCGTCTTGGTTTTCGCTACGACAAGTCTTACATAAACATCAATAATACTGATATAACTTCGAAAGCTATTACGCTGGGTTTAGGACTTCCGCTGCCATCAAACCGGTCAACATTTTATAAGATCAATATCGGGGCAGAACTTGGCCAACGCGGAACTTTGGATAACGGGTTGGTTCGCGAACGCTATGCTAATATTTACATTGGCTTTACGCTGAATGACCAGTGGTTCATTAAGTATAAGTTTGATTAAAGACAAATGAGAGCAGTAAGGCTTAAAAGAGAGTTGGACGTGCCTGGAAATTACGTCGCATCCAGTTCTATTATAAGTTCATTGCTTATTCTGCTGTTAATAAGCTTATTAGTATCATCATGCGAAAACAATTTGAAAGATGTCGAACGGATATCTTCCAAAAAGGTCTCCGTACCGGTTGATAAATCCTATGGCGTCCAGGTAATTTACAGCGATTCCGCTGTCGTAAAAGCGAAAATGAATACGCCTGTTCTATTTCATTACGAAACAAAAAGCCCTTATTACGAGATGCCGAAAGGCGTTACGGTAATTTTCTATGATCCGGCTCAAAAAGAGACAAGTCGTGTAACATCTGATTACGCCATCAGCCGTGAAAACGAAAAAGTTGTTGAGCTGCGTAAGAACGTAGTAGCTACAAACCCGGAAGGAAAGACTTTTAAATCCGATGAGTTGTTCTGGGATGAGAATAAAAAACGGTTTTATTCGAACAAGCTTGTTAGCATTACCACCAAAAGTGAAACGATTTATGGCACCAGTTTCTGGGCAAATGAGGATTTCACCTATTACGAAATCCGCCAGTCAACCGGTAATTTCGATGTAAAACAGAAGGATCAGCAAGGCTTGCCGCTGGGGAACTAAACCATAGGCAATCAAAAAATTAACACCTGATTTTTGTTGTTTATTTTTTTCTCAAAAATTGTATCTTGCGCCCTCTTTTCGGGGATGGTTTAATTGATAAGCCCCCCAAAACAGAATTTAATATTGTAATAAGTATATGGGATTAATGAGTTTTTTGCGGAACCGCGCAGGCATTATCATCGTGGTAGTGATCGGTTTGGCAATTTTTGCGTTTTTACTTAGTGACGCGGTAAGGATGGGAAGTCCGTTTATGGCTGCAAGCAGAAACCAGGTAGGTGAAATTGCTGGCGAAACGGTGGATATTCAGGATTACAACGCCAGGGTTGAGCAAAACACCAACAACTTTAAGCAGCAAATGGGCCAGGCCAGCCTGAACCCTCAGATGACAGCGTATGTTCAGGAAAATACCTGGAACCAGCTTATCAGCGAAGTAGTGATGCGTAAAGAAGTAGAGCGCCTGGGTTTAATAGTGGGTAAAAACGAGATCAACGACATGATCACCGGTAAAAACCCTGATCCAATGGTTGTTCAAAATTTCGGCGATCCAAAGACAGGACAGATAAACCGCCAGCAATTAAACGGCTTCCTGGCAAACGTTAGTAGCCAGGCTCCGGAAGTACGCGCGCAGTGGGGTGCCTTTTTAGTGGGTTTGAAACAAAGCCGCCTGGCACAGAAATATTCAAATCTTGTTAAAAACAGTGTTTACGTAACCAACCTTGAAGCTAAGGATGATTACCTGAACAGGAATAAACTGGCAAACTTTAGCTACGTCAATCTCGACTATGCTTCAATTCCCGATAAGGATGTAAAGCCTGGTGACGAAGACTACAAAGAATATTATAACGAAAACAAGGCTCGTTTTAAAAATCGTGAGGAAACTCGTTCAATCGAGTATGTTGTTTTCAATGCGCAGGCTTCCAAAGCAGATTCGGCCGAGGTTAAAGCTGGCGTAGAGAAGATAGCTCAGGATTTCAGAACTACCAATAACGACTCATTATTTGTCAGCATTAATGCCGACACAAAGTCGCCAATCGCCTATGTTCATAAGGGACAACTTGATCCTGCACTGGATTCATTAGTGTTTAAAGCAGCTAAAGGAACAGTTGTTGGTCCGGTTTTCAGTAACGGTGCATACCGTATGGCTAAAATAATCGACGAGCGTGTAGGTCCAGATTCGGTTAAAGCAAGTCACATACTTTTAAATCCGGCTACAGAAGGCGGCCTTGATAAGGCGAAAGCTAAAGCCGATTCAATTGCTAACTTAATTCGTAAAGGCACAAGTTTTGCTGACCTGGCGAAGAAGTTCGGAACCGATGGTTCTAAGGACAAAGGCGGTGATCTTGGCACTTTTGGACGCGGCCAGATGATTCCGGCGTTCGAGGACGCTGTATTTAACGGCGCTACCGGCGACCTGAAAGTTATTACTACCCAGTTCGGAGTACACGTTATTCATATTGACAGGCAGGTAGGATCTTCAAAAGTGGCGAAAGTTGCGGTAGTTGACAAAGCATTAAACAGCAGCAACAAAACGCAGCAAGCGGCTTACGCGAAAGCTTCTGCATTTTTGAGTGGTATTTCCGGCAAAGATTTTGACGCGGCTGTTTCCAAGCAAGGCCTGAAAAAAGAATCCGCAGAAAATGTAACCGGTTCACAAGGATTTATACAGGGACTTGAGAATCCGAGGGACATGGTTCGCTGGGCGTTTAAAGCTGACGAAGGCGACGTATCCGACCAGGTTTTTGAAATGGATAACAAATATGTCGTTGCAAAATTAACTGACATACGCGAAGCCGGTGAATTGCCGCTCGACAAAGTGAAAAAGCAGATCGAGCAAATGGTAATTAACCGTGTTAAAGCAAAAATGCTGACAGAGAAATTTGACAAGGCGCTTGCGGGCTCTTCATCAATCGCACAGGTTGCTCAGAAAGTAGGAAAGCAAGCCGTGCCGGTTGAAAACGTTGTTTTTGCCAATCCAATAATCCCTGGTTTATCACAGGAAAATAAAGTTGTAGGAACACTGTTCGGTTTACAGCCGGGCAAACTTTCTAAACCTGTTGCCGGCGAGCAAGGTGTTTACGTTGTATCCGTAAGCGGGTTTACTAATCCAGCTCCATTAACCAACCCGGTAAAACAGAAAGAGCAGATCGCCCAGGGTGCCGCTCAGCGTTTACAAGGTGAAGCATTTTCGGTGCTTCGTGACAAAGCGAATATTAAAGACAATCGTGTTAAGTTTTTCTAGAACTTGATTTCAGATATGAATGCCGGCTCTAATGCCGGCATTTTTTTTATAATTATGTCAAATTTTACCTTTGGCTGTCCGATTGATTTTAACATATCGCATACTTTTGTGTCAAAGAAGAAATAAGGTACATGGAAATTCAGGAAAATATCGTCAATAAAGTGGCTCAAAGTGGCCTGGTAAGCTTTGACCTTGCTGATATTTACCCTCAGGGTGAACGCTTCCTATATGATATAAAGGATAATTTGTTTCAAGGCCTGATACTGCGTGAGAAGGATTTCAGGGAATTTGTAAAGGAACACGACTGGCAGCAGTATGCAGGCAGGCATGTTGCCATAACATGTACCGCAGATGCCATTGTGCCAACCTGGGCTTATATGCTGCTTGCCAATAAAATGGCTCCGTATGCAAAAAGTATCATGTTTGGAACACTCGCAGAGCTTGAATCGCTATTATTTGATCGTGCTGTTAATGAGCTTAATTTTGAGGATTACCGCGATCAGAAACTGGTAGTTAAGGGCTGTGGTGAAGTACCCGTTCCTGTTTCGGCTTTCGTGGCCTTAACGGCGCAGCTAAGCAAGGTTGCCAAAAGTATTATGTACGGTGAACCATGTTCCACAGTACCGGTGTTTAAACGTAAAGATTAAAAAGAAAAAGCAATAAGGTGACTTGTGTGTTACAGCTAAATGCATTGAAATATTGTAGCCTGAGCCTGCATGCAATAACTGATATCTGATGAAACAACGTTTTTTTTTGCTTCTTTTTTTATTGATTTCTTTTTATGCACGGCCCCAGGAGCTTGATAATATAAGTAATACCTCTTTTGAGCCTGGTGAGAAACTGCGTTATAAACTTAAATACGGTTTTCTCACCGCAGCAGAAGCGACTCTTGATGTTCTGAAAAGTGATACTAAATTCGACGGTAAGCCGGTATATCACCTGGTTGCACAAGGGAAGACATCAGGCTCATTCGATATCTTTTATAAAGTTCGCGACAGGTACGATTCTTACATAGACCAATCTACATTACTACCATATCTATATACTGAAAATATTCGTGAAGCAAGTTATAAACGGACGGATAAAGTGCGGTTCTACCAATCAGAACGCAAAATAGTGGGGAACCGAGGCACGTTTCGCGGCGCAGCCAAGACATTTGATCTTGCCTCCGCGTTTTACTTTGCACGCAATATTGATCTCGCCGGAGCAAGAGTTGGTAAAGCCTTTACAATGAGTTATTTTTTAAAAGACGAAGTAACTGATTTTACGATCGCTTATATAGGAAAGGAGCAGATTAAAACCCAGCTTGGAGTGATTAATTGCCTGAAGTTTAGTCCGCAGATACAACCTGGCCGTATATTTAAAAAGGATAGCAAGCTTTATCTCTGGATCACTGACGACAAAAACCGTATACCGGTAAAAGCCCAGGTAGAAATATTGGTAGGTTCCGTAACTTTGGAGCTTGCAGAAGCGTCGGGCTTAAAATACCCCGCCCCCTATTCTAAATAATTTAATATCATGATTGAAGTTCAGCATACATTGGTGCATGAGGATGTAGTTTCGGAGAATTTTGTATGCAACCTCGACAAATGCAAGGGAGCCTGCTGTATTGAAGGCGACTCAGGCGCTCCGCTTGAAAAAAGTGAGCTGACGATCCTGGAGGATATCTATCCTGCGGTTAAGCCGTACATGACTGCAAAAGGAATTGAGACCGTCGAAGAACAAGGTACCTGGGTGACAGATTTTGAAGGCGACTACACAACACCTTGTGTTGACGGAAATAAAGAATGCGCTTATGTGATCTGGGAAGGTGGTATCACCAAATGCGCGATTGAGAAAGCATATGAGGAAGGTAAAGTAAACTGGAAGAAGCCAATTTCCTGTCATTTATATCCTATTAGAATAACAAACTATCCCGAATTCGATGTGCTGCATTACGACCGCTGGAATATTTGCAGCCCAGCTTGCTCATTCGGACGGGAATTAAAAGTTCCGGTTTATAAATTTCTCAAAGAGCCGTTGATTCGCAAGTACGGCGATGATTGGTACCAGGAGCTGGAAAGTAAGCTTCAGAGACATTTTTATATTGTTAAAAACGATTGACCAATCAGCACTTGTTATAAACGAGCGCTATGTTCAACGATTTTTTTGCGCTCGTTTCCAAACGAGTGCTTAACTGGTTTGGCGATTGTATCGCTTATCATTATAAGCCATGCAAGTCAGTACTCATTTGCTATGCTTGCATAGATTACTACTCTCAAAGTACTTTATCCCTACTTGAACTGTACTTGAATGGTACATAAGGATCGGTCTTAGATCATCATAACTTTATTTAACTAGCCCTTCATAGTATAATACAGAGGCATCGTTACAAACGACTGACCAATCAGCACTCGTTGCAAACGAGCGCTATATTCAATGAACTTTTTTGCGCTGGTTTCTAAACGAGTGCTTAACTGGTTTTGCGATTGTATCGCCTATCGCTGAGCCAATCTGGCAATTCGGATTATATCATATTTCGATCTTTTTTATATTTATAATATGTCTCATAAATATAAAGTCAAAGATCAGGAAGAGATTCATTTCATCACATTTGCAATTGTTGATTGGGTTGATGTTTTTATCCGGCCTGTTTATAAAAACATTATAGCTGAATCTCTCAAATATTGCAGGTACAATAAAGGGTTAAATTTACATGCATATTGTTTAATGACCAATCATTTGCATTTGCTAGTATCTGCCAGACATCCCGAAAAATTAGCCCAGATAATTCGTGATCTTAAAAAGTTTACCAATAAGCAAATAATTGCTGCGATACAGCATGAGCAAGAAAGCCGGCGGGAATGGATGCTTCATCGTTTTAGTTATCATGCTAAGTTTAGTAACAGAATTAAGGATTTTAAAGTATGGCAGGACGGGTATCATGCTATTGAATGTAGTTCATTAGCCCTGATCGCCCAGAAGCTTGATTATATTCATAACAATCCGGTAAAAGCCGGGATTGTACTTAATCCGGAAGACTATATTTATAGCTCAGCATCAAATTATATCGTCAATAATGGAATACTGGATGTCGAAATTCTGAACGTTGGTTATTCTGGAGTTGGAAATTCTGTTTAATAATTGGATTTTGTTGTCGTTACAAACGACTGACCAATCAGCACTCGTTGCAAACGAGCGCTATTTGCGTCTGACCGGATGAGCATCAGCTTTTTGCCGTTTACTATCCTATCAATAAAAAATCTTTCTTAAGTTTACCGCCGTCTATGAGTAAAATTATTGTATTCGGTGCCGGCGGACAATTAGGCCAGTGCCTCAGAGAGTTAGCAAACCAGCGAAACATCCAGGATATTTACTTCCCCACCGAAACAGAGGCTGACATATTGAATGTTGAAGCTTTAAAACAAGTTTTCGACCAGCAGAAACCGGAATATTGTATTAACTGTGCTGCTTATACCGCGGTCGATAAGGCAGAAGATGAGAAAGATTTAGCCGAAAAGGTTAATAAAACAGGCGCCGAAAATCTTGCGAAGCTTTGCAATGAATATCAAAGTACGCTGATACATGTTTCGACCGACTTTGTATTCGAGGGGAATACTCCCAAACTGCTGACAGAAACTGATGTAACGTTTCCCATTAACGTTTACGGGGAAACGAAGCTGGCCGGAGAGAAAGACATTCTTCTTAACACAACCAGGTATTTTATCCTTCGTACGAGCTGGCTGTACTCCGAATATGGAAATAATTTTGTTAAAACCATGTTGCGTTTGGGAGCCGAAAAAGATGAACTGAAAGTAATTGCTGACCAGATAGGTACGCCCACGTATGCCATGGACCTTGCCGCTGTGATATTTGATATTATCGAATCGGGCTCTAATAAGTACGGTGTTTATCATTACAGCAATGAAGGTGTCACTTCCTGGTACGATTTCGCGAAAGCGATATTTGATATAGCGAAAGTGAATATTAAGGTATATCCTGTGCCGACATCTGAATATGTCACCAAAGCAAAGAGGCCCGCTTTTTCAGTTATGGACAAATCGGCTATAAAAAACGCTTTCCAGGCAAGCATTCCATACTGGCGCGAAAGCCTCGAAAAATGCATCGCGAAACTTTAGGTACTTAAGTTCACGCTGTTAACTTTGCAAATCCATCTATCAAACTAAATATTATCCAATGAAAGGAATTATTCTTGCCGGCGGCTCGGGAACCAGGCTGCATCCATTGACACTTGCTACCAGTAAACAGATGATGCCTGTATACGACAAGCCGATGATCTATTATCCCTTGTCTATTTTAATGCTTGCCGGTATACAGGAAATCCTGATCATCTCTACACCACACGACCTTCCCAATTTTGAGAAGTTACTGGGAGATGGAAAGAATCTCGGCTGTAAATTTTCGTATGCTGTTCAAAAGGATCCGAACGGCCTGGCACAAGCTTTTGTTATCGGTTCAGACTTTATCGGTGATGACAGCGTAGCGCTGATCCTTGGCGACAATATTTTCTACGGCGACGGGCTTTCGCATTTATTGCAGGACCTTAAAGAACCAGAAGGTGGTGTTGTATTCGCGTATCCTGTTTCAGATCCTGAACGTTATGGAGTTGTTGAGTTCGATGGCGACAATAAGGCAATATCAATTGAAGAGAAACCTGCACAGCCGAAATCAAACTACGCTGTTCCTGGCTTATATTTTTACGATAATTCAGTTGTTGAGATCGCGAAGAATATAAAGCCTTCTCCGCGCGGAGAATATGAAATAACAGACGTCAATAAAGTATACCTGGAACAAGGTAAATTAAAAGTAGGCGTATTGAGTCGTGGTACGGCCTGGCTTGACACCGGTACATTCCAATCGTTAATGCAAGCCGGGCAGTTTGTCCAGGTTATCGAGGAAAGGCAGGGGCTCAAAATTGGCTGTATTGAAGAAGTCGCTTATCGTATGGGTTTTATCAACGCCGACCAACTGAAGCTTATCGCGGCACCACTAACCAAAAGCGGTTACGGGCAGTACTTACTTAGATTAATAAAATAAATGAAATTAAGTCCTGATCTAAAAATTTCAGTGATTGGCTTAGGCTATGTCGGTCTTCCGCTTGCCCTTGCATTGGCTGAAAAATACCAGGTCCAAGGATTTGATATCAATAAGAAGCGGTTAAATGCTTTAAGATCAGGGTTTGACGAAACTAACCAGGCGGACACTAACGAATTAAAGGAAACGGCACTGAAGCTAATTGAGGATGAACATTTCCTTGAAGGAACTGAAATTTTTATTGTAACAGTTCCAACGCCTGTTGATGAATATAAGAAACCGGACCTCGAGCCGTTGTTAAGCGCTACCGGCCTCGTCGCGCAATACCTCAAAAGAAATTCGATCGTCATCTATGAATCGACGGTTTACCCGGGCTGTACAGAAGAAGATTGCGTTCCTGTACTCGAAAAAGAAAGCGGCCTGGTATTTAACAGTGATTTTTATTGCGGTTATTCTCCGGAAAGGATCAGTCCCGGGGATAGCAGCCGTACGTTAAAGAAGATTGTAAAAGTTACTTCCGGTTCGACACCCGAGATTGCTGCTTTGATCGATCAATTGTATGCCAGCATTATAACAGCGGGTACCTTTAAAGCATCAAGCATTAAAGTGGCTGAAGCGGCAAAAGCTATCGAAAATGCCCAGCGTGACGTTAATATCTCGTTTGTTAACGAGCTGTCGCTCATTTTCGATAAAATAGGGATAGACACCAATGATGTGCTGGAGGCCGCCGCGACGAAATGGAACTTTTTGAAATTTACCCCGGGATTGGTTGGCGGTCATTGTATCGGCGTTGATCCTTATTACCTGGCATATAAAGCTGAAAGCCTGGGTTACCATCCGGAAGTCATACTTTCAGGCAGAAGGGTGAATGATTATATGGCATCTTTTGTTGCAAGTAAAGTTGTTAAATTGATGATTGCAAAAGGCTCATCTGTGAAGGATTCAAGGGCCCTAATTTTGGGCGTCACTTTTAAAGAGAATTGCCCCGACATCCGAAATTCAAAGGTTATTGATATACACAAAGAGCTTGTTCAATTTGGCATGCAGGTAGACGTTCATGATCCGCAGGCGAATTGTGAGGAAATCAGGAGTCAGTATGGCTTTTCACTGGCTGAAGATATTTACGCCCGTAATTATGAGGCGGTCATTCTCGCTGTTTCGCATAAAGAGTTTGAAGAAATCGACTTCGAGCGGTTAAAAAAACCGTCGACTGTTATTTTTGACACTAAAGCTGTCATCGACCGGCGATGGGTCGATGGGCGACTTTAATTTCTAAGCCAAATAATTTTATTTTTTGAAACCCGTTTACCTTTCTGGGAGTATAATTCTCAATCTATCCGTTTTTTAGCTATGAAAAATTCAATATACTTGTCAACTATTTAAGATTCTCTAAATGAAAGTCGCACTAATAACCGGAATAACCGGACAGGACGGAGCGTACCTGGCTGAATTACTTATAAAAAAAGGATACAAGGTCCATGGTATCAAAAGAAGAAGTTCTTTGTTCAATACGGATCGAATTGATCACTTGTACCAGGATCCCCACGAAAAGAACCTGAAACTGGAACTTCATTACGGCGACCTCACAGACTCGACGAACCTGATCCGTATCATCCAGGAAGTGCAGCCTGATGAAATTTATAATCTTGCGGCCATGAGCCATGTGAAGGTTAGTTTTGACACGCCGGAATATACGGCAAATGCCGATGGAATCGGTACTCTTCGTATCCTTGAAGCAGTGCGTTTACTGGGTTTAACAAAAAAGACCCGCGTTTACCAGGCATCAACATCCGAACTCTATGGTTTGGTCCAGGCAGTTCCGCAAAGTGAAACAACACCATTTTATCCACGTTCGCCATACGCGGTTGCAAAAATTTACGGCTATTGGATCACAGTAAACTATCGTGAGGCCTACGGTATGTTTGCTTGTAACGGAATTTTGTTCAACCACGAAAGCCCGATCCGCGGGGAAACTTTCGTGACTCGTAAGATCACACGTGCAGCAGCGAAAATCGCTTTAGGCTTACAAAGCTGCCTGTATCTTGGCAACCTTTCCGCACAACGCGACTGGGGTCATGCGAAAGATTATGTGGAAGCTATGTGGCTGATCCTCCAACAGGATAAACCGGAGGATTTTGTTATCGCCAGTGGTATTACCACTACTGTTCGTGATTTCGTTAAAATGAGTTTTAACGAACTGGGTATCGATATCGAATTCAGCGGTAAAGATGAGAACGAGAAAGGTGTAATCATTGGCTTCGACGAGAACAGATTAATGGACCTCGGCATTGAAAAAAGTAAGATCCTTCCGGGAACAACGGTAGTAAAAGTAGACCCTAAATATTTCCGTCCGACGGAAGTGGATTTATTGTTAGGTGATCCTACTAAGTCAAAAACACAGCTAGGATGGAAGCCGAAATACGATCTGCCAGCCCTGGTAAAAGATATGGTTCTTTCCGATCTTGACCTGATGAAGAAGGATGAACACCTTCAGGCGGGAGGGTACAAGATCTTGAACTACTTCGAATAGAAGATATCATTCATTTGATTTGTGAAACCGGGTTAAGCCCGGTTTTTTTATTAGGAAGCGACTTGCGTAAGTTTGGATTTCAAATCCAAAATTATTGCATCGTGATTGCAAATCCCGATGAGCAGGAGAGATAGAAAACCAGTCCTCGCGCTCGTTTGCAACGAGTGTGTAATGGTTTTGCGATTGTATCGCTAAGAGCATAAACTGTCGTTGTAAACGAATTCCAGAAGTACTATTAATTGCGTTGCCCCTCGCGCTCGGCTTAACGGGTTTGTATTGGTTTTGCGATCGTATCGCTTACAAATAGTTATCGTTGCAAACGATTCACCGGCAAGCACTCGTTGCAAACGAGCGCTATAGTCGCGCATAAACTTTTTACAGGTCTGCAAGGGTTCTGCTTCGTACCTTCTTTGGCGGTTGTTGGGCGGAAAGGCTCTTTTTGCGCATCAGAGCCGAAGCAGAACCCTGAAAGAGCCGAAGAACCACCAAACAAATAATAACAGTCTTGTCCCCTCGCGCTCGTTTGCAACGAGTGTGTAATGGTTTTGCGATTGCATCGCTAATAGTATAAACTGTCGTTGTAAACGATTTCCAGTAAGCACTCGTTTCAAACAGGCACTATTTTGTGGGATAATATCGTTGCAAACGATTGACCAGATAGCACTCGTTGCAAACGAGCGCTATAGTAGTCGTTAATTATCCTAAAAAGTAATTCATGCAGAAATCTGCTTTAACCTTTCAATTACATTTATATCTTTGCTGCCGCATTTACAAATGGGGAATCTGCATATGCTTTGTGAATATTTTTACACGAAGCGGGCGGCCACGGGCTTTCAGATATTCCGGTATTTTTTACCTTTGTTAGATGGCGTTTGTAACACGGCATTGGATTTAACTGAATGAAGTCAATATTACTTAAGGGTTTTTGTTTAATAGTATTAACGTTTTCGCTCATTGGTGTTTCTGCAGTCAAAGCGCAGAATATCAATCAGCAGAATTTTAGTTCCATCCGGGTAGATGAGTTGTCCGACGACCAGATCAGGCAGTTTATGAAGCAAGTTGAAGCAACCGGCTTAAGCGACACCCAGCTGGAGCAAGTCGCAATTGCCCGTGGTATGAGCACCGATGAGGTTGCAAAGCTTCGTGACCGTGTTAACCGCATTAAAACAGCCGACGCAAAAAGACAACAGACCAACCAGCAGGGAAACAAGACTATTGGCGCAAAACAGCAACAAGGCGGCAGAAACTATACACAGCAATCCGCGCAGGATTCCCTCAGGTATACCAACCAGGATTCATTAAGGATGGCCGAAAAGCTTTTGGCAGAATTCAAACCAAAAATATTCGGAGCCGACCTTTTCAGAAATACCAACCTCAGCTTTGAGCCAAACTTACGACTGGCGACACCGCAAAATTATGTGGTCGGTCCGGATGACCAGTTGTTGATCGACATAACCGGGAACTCTGAAGCCAGTTACCAGTTAAAAGTTTCGCCTGAGGGGACAATTAATATCGAATATGCAGGCGTTGTACAGGTTGGTGGTATGACCATCGAACAAGCAACGGCAAGAATAAAATCAAAGCTCGCTACTATTTACTCGGGATTACGGAATGGTTCTACACGACTAAACGTGGCGGTAGGAGACATACGCAGCATTAAAGTAACATTGGTTGGTGAAGTCGCTAAACCGGGTTCTTATACACTTCCTTCCTTAGCTACTGTTTTCAATGCACTTTATGCTTCCGGGGGGCCGACTGACAACGGAACGTTTCGTTCCATAGAAGTGGTTCGCGGCAATCGTGTAGTCGGAAAATTGGATATTTACGATTTTCTTTTAAAGGGTTTCCAAACCAATAATATACGGCTGCAGGACAATGACGTCATCAGGGTTCCGACTTATCAGACACGCGTTGAATTCTCCGGAGAAGTTAAGCGTCCCTATATTTTCGAAACATTGCCGAATGAGACGCTAGCAGACGCGCTTAATTTCGCCGGCGGTTTTACGGAAAGAGCATACTCGGCAAGGGTGAAAGTCCTTCAGAATACTTCGAAAGAGAGAAAGATTACCGATGTTTTTGCCGATCAATTCTCAACTTACAAACCTCAAAATGGCGACAAATATTTTGTAGAACAGATATTGGAGCGTTTTGAAAACCGTGTAACGATTAACGGTGCTGTTTTCCGTCCCGGGCAATTTGAGCTGACGAGTGGTTTAACCTTAAGCCAATTAATCAAAAAAGCTGATGGAGTGAAGGAAGACGCTTTTTTAGAGCGAGGTTATATTACGCGGTTGAATCCCGATAACAGCACTCAATTGATTTCTTTCGATGTCAGAAAAATAATTTCAGGCAGTACTGCTGACATTTCATTGATGCGGGAGGATGTAATCAGTATTAATTCGATCTTTGATCTTCGTGATGAATACCGCGTATCAATTGATGGGGAAGTCCGCAGTCCCGGAACCTTCAATTATTCGGATAATATGACCGTTGAAGAATTGGTTTTGAAAGCTGGCGGATTTAAAGAAGGCGCCTCGCCAAACCGGGTTGAAATTTCGCGTCGCACAAAAAGCAGTGATGTCACCTCGACTTCCGCGGTTTCTTCAGAAGTATTCCAGGTTAATATCAATCCTAATCTTTCTTTAAGTCAGCCTGGTTTTGTCTTACAACCTTTTGATATCGTATCGATCAGGAGTTCTACCGGTTTTGAAATCCAAAAGCAAGTTAAAGTTGAAGGCGAAGTGCTTTACCCGGGAATGTATACAATCACCCGTAAAGACGAACGGGTTTCCGATATATTAAAACGTGCCGGAGGATTTACCGCATTGGCGTATCCCGAAGGTGCTTCACTAAGGAGGCCAGGCCCGCCGAAAGACACTTTGCTAACCAACGATATCACCAAGTTTAAGGACAGTATTGAAGTTTTACAGCAACAGGTTATACGCTTAAAACGGATGCAGCAACTTCAATCACAAACAACGATAAATAATTCATCCGGGTTGTTAATCGATGAGGAGTCAACCAAAAATGAATACGTTGGAATCGACCTTACAAGAATACTAAAAGACCCGGGCAAGAAAGACGATATCTTTTTGGAAGAGGGGGATGTACTTTATGTACCTAAGCAGCTCCAAACCGTAAAGATTAGCGGAGAAGTTTTATCTCCGGTAACAGTAATATACGATAAAAGCAAAGGCTTTAAAACGTACATCAATAACGGCGGCGGATTTTCTCAACGGGCATTAAAGAAACGATCATACGTGATTTATGCCAACGGTTCTGTTAAGACAGCTAAAAAGTTTTTCTTTTTTAATAATTACCCAAGCGTAAGCCCCGGCGCCGAAATTTTTGTGCCCAAAAAGGATCCGGCCAAGCGTGTAAGTGCCGCAGAATTAGTGGGGATTACAACTGGCTTAGCATCCTTAGCAGCAATCATTGTAAGTTTATTAAAATAACGATGACCGAGTTGAGCACCAATCAAAATGTGTCGGCTGACGACGAAATATCATTAAAGGAACTGATCCTTAAAATCAGGGAGTGGTATCGGTACCTGCTGTCTAAATGGAAGGCCATACTAATTGCGGGAATTATCGGGGGAATTCTGGGCTTTACATACGCTTATTTTAAAAAACCTGTTTATACTGCGGATTGTACTTTCGTCCTGGAAGAAGGGAATGCTGGCGGTGGACTCGGACAATATGCAGGCCTGGCTTCGATGGTCGGAATCGATATGGGCGGTGCAGGTAATAGCGGAATTTTCCAGGGTGATAATATTCTTGAACTGTATAAATCGCGATCGATGGTTCAAAAAGCATTGCTGACAGCTGCTGATTTTAATGGTAAGAGCCAGCTGCTCGTGGACAGGTATATTCAGATCAATAAAATTCGTGAGGGCTGGGTTGAGAAACCTGAACTGAAAAGCCTTCGTTTTGATAATACACCGCCGGAAAATTTTAGTCGCCTGCAAGATTCCATCCTTGGAAACATTGTCGCAGACATCAACAAAAACTACCTGGATGTTAGTAAGCCGGATAAGAAATTAAGTATCATAAAGGTCGAAGTAAAGGCTAAGGATGAGCTTTTCGCAAAAAATTTTAACGATGCGATTGTAAAAGATGTAAATGATTTTTATGTGCAGACAAAGACGAAGAAGTCACTAGAAAACTTAGCGATACTTCAGCATCAGACGGATTCTGTACGCAGAGCTTTGAACGGCGCGATTAGCGGCGTGGCTTCTTCCATGGATGCCAATCCAAATGCTAATCTGGCATTGCGTATTTTGCAGGTGCCTTCTCAACGAAGGCAGGTTGATGCCGAGGCTAACAAAGCAATTCTTACACAACTGGTTCAAAATTTGGAAATTTCAAAGGTTTCATTGCGAAAGGACGCGCCATTGATTCAAGTTGTTGATGAACCAATACTGCCGTTAAAGGAAGAAAAAATCGGAAAACTAAAAGGACTGGTTATCGGAGGTTTCTTATTAAGTCTGCTTGTCACCTTTTATCTGCTTTTCCGGAAAATTCTAGCCGGAATTATGGACTAATCATGAAGAGCTTTACTTTAAAAATTCAGGCGAAAAAAGTAGAAACACCAGATGCGGTTACTATCTGTTTTAAACAACCTGCGTTAAAAAAGATACAATACGTTGCTGGTCAATACTTAACAGTAATAGTTAGAATCAACGGTCGGAGATATCTAAGGCCCTATTCTTTTTCGTCCGCTCCCGGTGTTGATAACACGCTAGACATAACTATTAAAAGGTGTCCTCAAGGAATTGTCTCAAACCATATTATTGACACTTTTGAAGAAGGACAGCTCATAGAAGTTATGTCTCCGTTAGGTGATTTTACATTCGAAAAAATCAGAGATCCCAATGATAAGCGGTTTATACTGTGGGGTGCAGGCAGCGGAATTACTCCATTGTATTCATTGATTAAAGCGGCTTTGAAGGGAAATCTGTTCAAACATGTCACCTTGGTGTATGGCAATCGATCGAATGACACTATCATTTTTAAAAAGTCCTTAGAAGAGTTACAGTCCCAGTATGAAAGCCGCTTTTCAATATGGCATTTTCATACCCGACTTTCGGTGGCCAGTAGCAATCCTTTTTTAATACAGGGTAGAATTGATCCCGAAAAAATTATGGATGTGCTTAGAAGCGAGGGTAATATGGAAAATTCAGTTCATTTTATTTGCGGCCCATCTGGTTTAAAGGAATCGGTTAAAGCGAGTTTACAAGGTTTCCGTATTGATGAATCACGGATTTTTTCTGAGGATTTTGAGTTAATTCGTAACCCGGAAGATTTCAAAAATATTTCGACCCAAAATGTACTGGTTAACTTTAATGGCGCTGAGCGTTCTGTTGAAGTGGTGAAAGGAAAAAGTATTTTAGAGTCTGCACTCGATTCGATGATTGAACTACCCTATTCTTGCCAAATTGGTAATTGTTCGATTTGCAAGGCGAAAGTTTTAGCTGGAGAAGTTAGTATGATTGGCCTGCAAAAAAGGCCTGTAGATTTAACTAATGATGAATGTCTGCTATGTTGCAGTTTTCCGCAATCGAACAATGTAAAAGTTTTAATTTAAATTATGAAAGTGGTAATACTCGCGGGAGGTTTGGGTACCCGATTAATGGAAGAAACGGAGGCAAGGCCAAAACCAATGGTTGAAATTGGTGGAAAGCCGATTTTGTGGCATATTATGAAGATATATGAAGCCTACGGATATAACGATTTCGTTTTGTGCCTTGGTTATAAAGCTCAGACAATAAAAGAGTATTTTTTAAACTATTACCTTTATAATTCAGACGTCACTATAGAGCTTGAGAAGAATAAAGTAGACGTCCACTTTTCAAATAGCGAATCTTTTAAGGTGACACTTGTTGACACTGGCTTAACTACTAATACAGCCGGCAGGATAAAAAGGATTCAAAAATATTTAAATGAGGAAACGTTCATGTTAACCTACGGGGATGGCGTATCCGATGTCAATATTCAAGAACTCGTGGAATTTCACAATTCCCATGGTAAATTGGCTACCTTGACTTCTATACAAACGCCAGGCCGGTTTGGTAACATAGAAATGGATGAGGCAGGAAACGTAGACCATTTTGTTGAAAAACCACAAGGTGACGGAATGTGGATTAATGGAGGCTTTTTTGTTTTGGAGCCAGGAATTTTCAAATATCTGAAAGATGATATGGATGAAGTTCAATGGGAGAAAAGACCATTGATTGAAATGGCAAACGATGGTCAGTTGGCGGCCTTTCGCCATAATGGCTTTTGGAAACCTATGGACGCTTTAAGGGATAGAATTGAATTGGAACAACTCTGGAGTTCTGGATCAGCGAAATGGAAAATTTGGTAACTATGTTCGAGGAGTTAAGAAAGGTTTACCAAGGGAAAAAGATTTTACTAACCGGGCACACCGGCTTTAAAGGCTCGTGGCTTTTGAAAATATTGTCAATGCTTGGCGCCGAGGTGAAAGGCTATGCGTTAGCCCCTGAGAATGATTATGACCTTTTCTATTTATTGGGTGGCGATCGGCTTTGTGAATCGATTACAGGAGATATCCGTGACGGCGATAGGCTAAAAAAAGAAGTATTAAGTTTTCAACCGGATTTTATTTTTCACTTGGCAGCGCAGCCGCTTGTCCGGCTTTCTTACGAAGTACCTTCCGAAACTTTTGAAGTGAACGCTATTGGTACGGCCAAGTTGTTGGATGCAGTGCGGCTTTTAAACAAGCCTTGTTCCGCTGTATTAATTACTACTGATAAAGTGTATCATAATTATGAATGGGAGTATCCGTATCGTGAAAACGATCGGCTTGGTGGTTATGATCCCTATAGTGCAAGTAAAGCGTGCGCTGAGTTAATAATTGATTCATATCGTAACTCTTTCTTTAATAAAACTCGATACAATTCTCATAAAAAAGGTATTGCGGTTGCCCGAGCTGGTAACGTAATAGGCGGTGGAGATTGGTCTAAAGATCGTTTAATGCCAGATATAGCCAGGGCGCTTGCAAATGATGTTGAAATAATTATAAGGAACCCAGATGCTGTGCGCCCCTGGCAACATGTATTAGAGCCTATTGTTGGATATTTGATTTTAGGCAAACACCTTAGGACCAGTTATTTAAAGTATGGGCAAGCCTATAATTTCGGGCCAGAAACTACAGATGCATTGCCTGTAGTGGATATGGTGAGTTTAGCTATAGAACGATGGGGCAGCGGCGATTATAAAATTGAACGACAGGAGGATCAATTGCATGAAGCTGGTTTATTGAAACTTGATATTAGTAAAGCAATAACTGATTTACTATGGAAGCCAAAATCGAATGCATTAAAGGCTGTCGAATTGACGATAGATTGGTATAAGCAATATAACAGCGCTAAAGAAACAATAAGCAGATTTACGGAGCAACAAATAAGTGAATTTCTAACCATTCCCTCATGAACAATAGAATTATAGAGGAAGATTTATCATCTATATACAACGCTAATATTGATTGGAAACTGTTTACTAATAAAACTGTTTTAATTACTGGTGCAAGCGGTTTTTTGCCCGCATATATGGTAGAAACCCTATTATATGTGAATAAGGTCAGTCCAGGAATTAATATTAAAGTTATAGCTTTAGTAAGAAACAAAGAGAAAGCAGAACAAAAATTTAAAGAACATTTATCAAATCGTCATTTAGAAATTTTAGTACAAGATGTTTGCACACCAGTAACTATAAGCGCAAAGATAGATTACATAGTACATGCAGCTAGTCAGGCAAGTCCAAAATATTATGGCATAGATCCAGTTGGCACATTAAGTCCAAACGTACTTGGAACCATTAACATGCTTCAACTGGCCAAAGAAAAGAAAGTAGTGTCCTTTTTGTATTTTAGCTCGGCAGAAGTATATGGGCAGGTTGCAGAAAACTGTAATCCTGTAAAAGAAAGTTATTATGGCTTGCTGGATCCAATGCAATTGAGAGCATGCTATGGTGAAAGTAAACGGATGGGGGAGAACATCTGCGTGAGTTATTACCATCAATTTGGTGTGCCGGTAAAAGTTGCAAGACCATTTCATACTTATGGGCCAGGTATGCAGCTTGACGATGGACGAGTATATGCTGATTTCCTAAGAAATGTAATAAATAACGAGAACATTGAAGTAACAAGTGATGGCTCTGCAAAACGCGCTTTTTGTTACCTCTCTGATGCGACTATAGGATTTCTAACAGTTTTATTGTCTGGCAACGTTGGCGAGGCTTATAATGTTGGTAATCCGTTTGCCGAACACAGTATAAGTGAATTAGCTGACATCTTAGCGCAGATTAGAAAAAATCCTCTAAGCGTTATTAGAAAGGCAGTAAATATCAAAGGCTATATACAAAGTTCCCTTGCGAGAAATACACCCGACATTTCAAAAATGATAGCGTTAGGCTGGATACCACAAATTGGTGTTTTCGAGGGTTTTAAACGAACTTACCAAAGTTATATCTGACAATTAAGTAATATAAGAAATCAAATGAAGGTATCCGATTACATAGCAATGTTTTTAAAGGAAAAGGGTATACAATATGTATTCGAACTTTCCGGCGGCATGATTACTCATTTACTCGATTCGTTAAGTCAGAAAACTGAAATTAAGGTTATTACAATGCATCACGAGCAAGCCGCTGCTTTTGCCGCGGACGCATACGGACGTGTAACCGGCATTCCTGGAATTGCTCTCGCGACAAGCGGCCCGGGAGCGACAAATTTGTTGACAGGAATCGGCAGTTGTTATTTCGATTCTACTCCCGCCATATTTTTTACCGGACAGGTTAACAGACATGAACAAAAAGGTGAAAGACCAATCCGCCAGCTTGGTTTTCAGGAAACCGATATTATTTCAATGGCGAAACCTATTACGAAGGCCTGTTTTAAAGTAGAAAACGAAGAAGATATACCGGAGATATTAGGTAAGGCATTTTACATCGCTACAGAAGGTCGGCCTGGTCCCGTTTTAATTGATATCCCAATGGATATTCAACGGGCATCTATTGGTTCAAAATTCATTAACCATGCCAATGTCGAAAATGTTGGAATTGATAGCGAAAACTTCCAAAACATATGCAGTGCAATTCGAAATTCTAAGAGGCCGCTAATACTCGCCGGCCGGGGTATCCGGTCGTCGTTTGCCGTTAATCAGTTTGAGGATTTCTTATCGGTGACGCAAATCCCTGTGGTTACCACGCTGTTGGGATTGGACGTGGTCGCATACAATGATCCTTTAAGGGTTGGGTTTATCGGAAGCTATGGAAATCGTTGGGCAAATATCGCGCTAGGTGAATGTGATTTATTAATTGTCATCGGCAGCAGATTAGATATTCGGCAAACAGGTGCAGATACTAGGTTTTTTGAAAATCGGCCAATTTTCCATATAGACTGTGAACCCGCTGAAATTAATAATAGAATAAAGGGGTGCTTTCCCGTTGTTTGTGATGCAAAGCAATTTTTAAATGGGTTTAACAGCTTCACTAGCGGCCTTAATATTACTTTTCAAAAATGCAAGGATTGGTTATCATACATTAACAGGTTAAGAAATCAATGGCCTGATACATCTGAATTAAAGCCGAAAGGGATAAATCCTAATAAATTTATTCATCAGTTGTCACAGCGATCAAAAGAGGCTTCATGCTTCGTAGCTGATGTTGGTTCGCATCAAATGTGGGCAGCCCAGTCGATAGAAATACAGAAGCATCAGTTATTTTTAACGTCAGGAGGAATGGGAGCTATGGGATACGCACTTCCTGCCGGCATAGGTGCATGCTTTGCGCTTGGGATAGAATCTGTGGTCGTGATTGCCGGCGACGGTTGCATGCAGATTAATATTCAGGAGCTTCAAACAATATCGAGAAATAAACTTCCATTGAAGATTATTGTAATGAACAATCAAAATCTTGGAATGATAAGGCAATTCCAGGATAGTTATTTTGAATCCAGGTACCAGTCGACTTATTGGGGCTACACGGCGCCAGACTTCGAGAAAGTTTCAGAAGCGTACGGCATAACCGCTAAATCGATATCCTCAGAAGACGAAATTGAAAGCTCTCTTACCTGGCTTTGGAATGATCCTAATCAAGCCGCTCTACTTCAGGTCATGATAGACCCTTATACAAACACCTATCCGAAGATCGCTTTTGGCCGTCCGATCACTGAAATGGAGCCGATGTCGAAACCATTAGAAATGGAAGGTACCTAATTATTTAATCATTATGCTTAACAATATTAACGACAGCGCTCTTAAGGAACAATTAAGAAATATTGCAAAAATTAAAACCTCGCAGGTCATTGTACCTGGTAAAAATTACATTCCTGTAACCGGGAAAGTACTTGATGAAGAAGATATATTGTATGGCGTTGATGCCGCATTAGATGGCTGGCTTACTGCAGGAAGATTTGCGAATCAGTTTGAGCATGACTTTACACAGTATTTTGGTACAAATAGGGCATTGTTAGTTAATTCAGGTTCGTCCGCAAACCTGGTTGCTTTTTATGCTTTAACATCTCCAAAGCTGGGAGAACGGGCTATTAAGCCCGGCGATGAAGTGATTACCGTGGCTGCCGGATTCCCTACTACTGTTAATCCAATCATACAATTTGGAGCTGTACCGGTTTTTGTAGACGTAGACATAGCAACGCATAATGTTAAGTCTGACATGATCGAAGAAGCTGTAAGTCCGAAGACGAAGGCGATTATGATCGCGCATTCGCTGGGAAACCCGTTTGATTTGGACGAAGTGATGCGCGTTGCAAAAAAATATAATCTATGGGTTGTTGAAGATGATTGCGACTCACTTGGAGCAACTTACCGGGGCAAAAAGACAGGCACATTTGGAGACATAGCCACATTTTCGTTTTACCCAGCCCATCATATAACTATGGGAGAGGGCGGCGCAGTATTAGTTAATAACCCCGAATTGGCTAAGATAGCGGAAAGTTTCAGAGATTGGGGACGCGATTGTTACTGCGAGCCTGGTAAAGATAACACTTGTGGTTGCCGGTTTTCTCAACAACTGGGCACATTACCATTTGGCTACGATCATAAGTACACCTATTCGCACATTGGTTTTAACCTAAAAGTGACTGATATGCAGGCTGCATTTGGTGTATCACAAATAAAAAAGATTGATCATTTTGTTCATAGGAGAAGACAAAACTATGCTGCTTTATATGAACGCATGAAACAATTCGAGAATATTTTTATACTTCCGGAACCTACACCTAATAGTCATCCATCATGGTTTGGATTTTTGCTTACGCTAAGGGAAGGAGATGCGGCAGACCGGCATATGCTGGTTCAACATCTAGAAGAGAACAAAATTGGAACGAGATTATTGTTTGGAGGAAATTTACTCCGGCAGCCTGCATATGCGAATATCCAGCATAAAGTTATCGGAAACTTAATAAATACTGACGTTATAATGAATCAATCATTTTGGCTAGGAGTATGGCCGGGCCTCAATGAAAGTCATTACGACTATATTAGTGATGTTATTTCAAACTATTTGAATTAAAAATTAATTTAAACCGTGACAAATAAATTTCTGCCGCTGAGAACCCTTGGTTTACAGGCACAATAACAAAGCATGTATTTTAGAATAAAACGGCTGTCGGCACGAATAGGCATCGATGGAGCAATAGCTTTTACAATAGCCACGAGAGTGATTCAGGCGTTAGGCGGGGTGATATCAATTATCTTTATAACGAAATTCTTAACTGGGGTTGAACAAGGATATTATTACACATTTGCAAGTATTATCGCTGTTCAAATTTTCTTTGAATTAGGCTTATGCGGAATTATAACACAGTATGTCGCACACGAATGTGCCTATTTAAATTGGGACGATGATTATGTTATATCTGGAGATAAGTATAACCTTTCCAGGTTGTCGTCGTTGCTGCATTTTTGTGTAAAATGGTTCGGCATTATTTCCATAATTCTTTTTTTTGTTTTAATAGTAACTGGCCTAAAATTTTTTTCATTTTATGGCAAGGAAAGCGCTAGTATCAACTGGCAACTTCCATGGATTTCACTCTGCCTTACAACTTCGTTAAATCTGTTTATTGACCCCATTCTTGCATTTTTTGAAGGGTTAGGTTTTGTAAAAGACATTGCAAAGCTTCGTCTTGTTCAAAAATGTGCGTTTCTGTCGTTAGTTTTTATATTTTATATTTTAGATTTTAAATTATATTCTGCAGCGCTTGCTTCACTGTTTTCAATACTTGTTAATTTACTTCAGATCCTTTTGTCAAAACGTATAAAGATTTTGAAATTAATATGGAAATCTGGTGATCAATGGAAAGTTGATTACATAAAAGAAATTTTTCCCTATCAATGGAAAATTGCGATAAGCTGGATTAGCGGTTATTTTATTTTTCAGCTATTTAATCCTGTTTTATTTGCAACCGCTGGTGCAATTGCTGCGGGGCAAATGGGCATGACTTTGGCCGCGTTAAATGGTGTTTTGTCGGTATCTATATCTTGGATAACTACGAAGATTCCACTATTTTCGAGCTTAGTAGCAAAAAAAGATTATACTCAGCTTGATGAAAAATTTAATCTTATTCTTAAACAAGCTTGTGTAATGTGTGCTATTTGTTTGGCAATATTCATTCTTTTTGTACTCATTACCAAAGGATATAATTTCCCGGTTGCAAATCGTTTTCTTCCGTTATTACCCTTGGCCCTTATGTCAATATCAACTTTTGTAAGTCAGTTAATCTTTGGCCTTGCAGTTTATTTAAGATGCCATAAGCAAGAACCATTAGTTATTCAATCTGTAGTTACAGGTATTTTAACTACTATCTCTACTCTGGTTTTTGGGAAAGTATTTGGTGTAAATGGTTTAACGATTGGTTATACTTCTATTATGATATTTGTAAGTTTAACTTGGTGCGTATATATTTTTAATAAGAAAAAGCAAGAATGGCATCAGTCTTAAAAGATCCTCTGTTAACCATCAGTATTCCGACGTATAATCGCTCCTTATTTTTAAATCGGTCTTTGGAATACATAGAAAGAGAAATAGGTTTTAAAGAATATCCTATCGAATTAATTATTTCAGATAACTGTTCTACAGATAATACTTATGAAATAATAGAAAAGTACGTTAAACGTGGACTGACGATCAGATATTTGAGAAATAATGAAAATAAAGGGCCTGATTATAATATAGCACAATGTTATGCAGAAGCTAACGGGAAATATGTATTGACATTAGGCGATGATGATGTATTATATGAAGGGGCCATTAGCAGGATCTTAGAAATTTTAGGATCCGAAAACGAATATGGTGTCGTATTTATACAAAGCAGTGCATTTAAAGAGGGTGTTGTAATAGATAGAGTTAACAAAATGGTTTTTGATAATTCGATAGGGTTTGTGGAGAAAATTAATATTTATTCGTCCTTCATTTCTTCAAACATCGTAAACAAAAAGTTTGTAGATCTCAATGAGCTGCATACATATCTAAATACATGCCTCATTCAAACATCATTAATTTTCAAGGCAATATTAAATTCAAAAACTAATATGTATGTTGAAACTGTGTTGGTAGGATCGCAGCCAGACAATACCGGCGGTTACGATTTGTTTAAAGTATTCGGTGAAAATTTTAACAACATTTTAGATCGACTATCATACCATAAAGCCGGTGATCATCGAGTGGTAAAAAAGATAATAAACGACAAGCTATTAGCTGATTTTTTTCCTCATCATATTATTTCAATGAAACGGAATCAATCTAAATTTTCGTCTACAATGCCAATTCAGGATTTACGTAAAATTTATGTGAATTATATTTATTACTGGATTTTAATACTTCCGTTAATAAAGCTTCCATATTTTTTTTCTAAAGTTTATTTAAAGATTTTCCAGAAAGTTTCTAACTTATTTCTGATTCGATGACTATTAGCTTTATTAAAGAAATTATTCGGAATACAATTTTTAGAGTCTCATATGTTTTAGGGATTGTTTGCTCGAGGATCTTTACATTCGAAATTAATTGGTATCGCCAAGAGATATTGATAAGAATCTATTCAGGTTGGTATTCAACGCAGATTGGTTCACATGGAAGAAATATTCGAATATGTTATCCGATAACTTCGTCCGGGCTGAAACATGTTTCAATCGGAGACAATTTTGTTTCGGGTCCGCGTTTAAGAATAGACGCTATCGAGCAATTCCTTGATAACGATTTCACACCTGTCATACAAATTGGAAACGACGTAACCATAAATGCAGACTGCCATATTGGTTGCATAAATGAAATCAAAATCGGCGACGGGACATTGATTGCCAGCAAAGTCTTGATAATAGATCACTTCCACGGTAATTTGGATTTTTCCGATTTAGATCGAAGGCCAATGTCTCGGACATTGAAATCTAAAGGCAAGATTTTAATTGGAAATAATGTTTGGATTGGTGAAGGATGTATTATTCTTCCAGGTGTTTTTATTGGAGACAATTGTATCATAGGTGCAAATTCGGTAGTTACCAAGAGCTTTAAAGCCGATTTGATTATAGGAGGAAATCCTGCGAAAATAATTAGGCAAATATAATATACATAAGAGTGCAATTTAAAAGTATGTTTGGTGAAATAACAAAATATAACTGCCTGTTCTAATGCCAACCAATTTAAGTTTTGCTGGTGTGATTGTTTTATATAATCCTGAAAAGGATGTTATAAATAATATTGTTTCATATTTAAACTGCCTTGATCATCTTTACATTATTGATAATTCGCTGACGGATAATAAGGCGATTAAAGAGTTATTAATATCCAACGGTAACAAAGTCTCATACATTCCCTTCAAAGAAAACAGAGGGATTGCAAAAGCTCTTAATGTCGGATGTACCATTGCGAGCCAAAAAGGCTATAAGTGGTTACTAACCATGGATCAGGATTCTCGTATATCAAGTGAAGATTTTTTTAAAATTGCAGAGGACTCAATTTTAGCTAATGCTAAAATAGGAATAGTCAGCGCATCCTATTTTCGTTCTGATATCACCAAGGAAACTACATATTCATCTCCATGTATAATTACCTCTGGCAATGTAGTTAATCTTCTTGCCTGGAAGAAAGTAGGAGGATATAATGAAAAGCTTTTTATTGACGAAGTTGATAATGAATTTTGCGTTTTGCTTCGAATGCGAGGCTTTGAAGTCCGTCAAACCAGAGATAATTTTTTGAATCACAAACTTGGAAATGACTTTTTAGTATATGACACCATTAAATCAAAAAACAAAACATTAATTCGGCACCCTCCCATTAGACTTTATTACATGACTCGCAATGGGTTATATATAATTTTTACATATTTTATTAAAGATACGAAAGTGGCTGTTTCAAGACTTAGAAACTTAGTAATCCTGTATTATCAGATTATCAGATTCTATGAACATAAAGGGGATTACTTAAAATACATTTTTAAAGGATTTAGGGATTTCACTCTATCAAGATATGGAAAATATAAAACCTAATATTTCGGTTGCCTTAGCCGTTTATAATGGTGAGCCATTTCTGGTGGAACTGTTAGACTCTTTAAATCGCCAAATTTTGAAGCCTTGCGAACTGATAATAATCGATGATGCATCAACTGATAAATCTCTGGAAATTATCCAGCAAATTGCTTTGGATGATATATCAGTTAAGGTGATTCAAAATGATGTGAATTTAGGTCCGGTTAAGACCTTTAAAAAATTGTTAAATAATTGCAGAGGTGAATTCATCGCATTTTGCGATCAGGATGATATATGGATGCCGAATAAATTATTACGATGTTATGAGGAACTTATTAAATTACCATCAACCAGACCTTCTCTCGTGTTCTCAGACCTAAAAGTAATTAATGATTTTGGTAATATAACTGAACAGTCCTTTTGGAAGCGACTAAGGCTGAAGCCGGAAAAAAGTTCTTTTAAGGACGTTCTAATCATAAATGTTGTCACGGGCTGCGCCACTATGATTAATGGAAGAATGTCTGATGAGTTAAAAGTTATGCCTGATAAAGTTATTATGCATGATCATTGGTTGGCCTTGATTGGCTATAGCTTTGGCACGCATAAGATAATTAGAGAACAAACAATTTTTTATCGGGAGCATGAAAAAAGTGTAACGTCTAAATCTAGTAAATCCTTTTTACAAAGAATCAAAATTAATTTTACTCATTTCTTTGTAGATAAACGATATTTGCAGGCTAATTTAGAACAAGCAAAACTTTTCAGTGAGTTTTACGAAAGTGAGATTAGTTATAAAGACAATTTGGATCTGAAATCATTTTTGAAATTAACGCCGCAGAATACTTTACAAAAAAAAATGTTTGTGTTTATCTCGAAAATGAAATTAGCTTTTCGATAATTTTTAATTAAATATCGGAGCAAAAAAACATTAAATGCTGAACTCAAGTTTGAAGTTTCTTTTTGGTGTACTGATATTCATATTATTGGTAGATCCGGGAGATCTCATCTTTCATCTGAAGATGCCGATATTTCTTTTGATAATAATTAACTGGTTAATCCTTAAAACAACGAAGAACTTTAAATTTAATAAAGATATTGCTTTTTTGGTCTTTACGCTCATAGTTATTCCCATTATTGGGATTTCCAGTGCTATTATTCAATCGAACCTCAATGATATCTCTTTTGCAATAGGAATGTTGAAATCAGTAAGTATCTGTATTCTAATTTTTATTTTATATGATTCGAATATTCGGATCAGCCCGTACCTAGTTAAGTTGAGTATAATTATACCCCTAATAATTATACCGATTTATTTTTTGATTACAATAAACCCGGTTGCCGCATTTTCGCTGATTGACTTCCTTTTATTAAAGGATGCCGCAAAGTTTTCTAACAGGAATTTCTACGGATATGATGTCATTATGTTGTATTACAGAACATCGCCATTGCTGGTATTTCCACTAGCCTATTATTCAAATGGTTTCACTTTAGGTTATAAACGAGTGAGGTCTCTTTTTATGGCGATATTATTTTTTTTCACTCTGATTGTGTCCGGAACGAGGGCTAATATGTTAATGGGTGTATTAATTGTAATTTATTATTTTTCCGTTTACCTAAATTTAAGAAAAAACAAACTTTGGATAATTATATTCTATATTCTCCTATCAATAGCAACATTCCAATTTTTAAAGACATTGTCTTTTGAAAATAGCGATGAGTCTTCGGATGTCAAATCCGGTCATTATAATTCCTATCTAGATCTTTTTAAAGAAAATCCCCGATATTTGTTGTTTGGTCAGGGATTAGGTAGCAAATTTTACTCGTCAGGCAGTAAAGACTATATAGTTCAATCGGAGTTATCGTATTTAGAACTTGTTCGTTGGTTCGGCATTCCGGTTGCAAGCGTATTTCTTTTTATTTTATGTTATCCTATTATAATTTATTACAAGAATAAAGATCTCTACTACAATAAAGGTTACATTTTGATCGCCTATTATGCGTACTTGTTTATTGTTGGAACAAACCCCTTGTTGATGAGCTCGACAGGCATGATAACTGTTATTTTGATGTTTAATTTTTTAAAAAGCGAGACGAACTACCAAGCAAATCGAATTTCTTCTAAATCTCATTCTTATGATCCAGCGTGAGACAATATTAATAGTTATTGTTCTTTATGAACAAACACTGAAAAATTCGATAACCTACGAGAGCATTAGGGATGAAGCTATGCGTTTAGATTTAAAGTTTTTCGTATATGATAATTCACTTATGCCGGATGAAGACATTCCGAGTTATATCCATTATATTCACAATTCTACTAATCCTGGCGTAAGTAAGGCTTACAAT
Organism: Hufsiella arboris; assembly: GCF_009834875.1. Classification (GTDB taxonomy): domain Bacteria; phylum Bacteroidota; class Bacteroidia; order Sphingobacteriales; family Sphingobacteriaceae; genus Hufsiella_A; species Hufsiella_A arboris. Next base: position 158,103 of record NZ_WVHT01000005.1, read on the forward strand.
GAGGCCTTAAAATATGCTGAGTATTGTAAACGCGACTGGATGTTGCTGTTAGATCAGGATACGAAAATACCAGTGAATTTTTTTAGCAAATTGTTTAATATCGATGTCCCTGATGATGTTTCTCTTTGCGTTCCACGCTTGTTGCATAATAAAATGATGATTTCACCAAGCGGTTACAAATTTTCTAAAGGCTTTTTGCTAAAGGATGTACCTAACGGGCTGAATAACCTCCATAGAAAAACTTTTTTAAATAGCGGACTATTAATCAAAACTAGTTTAGTCAGAAACGCCGGAGGATATGACGAAAGCGTTCCCTTGTATTTTAGTGATTTTGTTTTTATTAACCGAATACGAAAACACATTAAGCAATTTTACCTTATGCCCTTTGAATTGGAACACAATCTTTCGAGTAATGACAGCACTAATGAGGTTCAATTTAGAATCAGATTCAATTTTTATTTAAAAGGAGCATGGCAGGCTTCTCGAAGCGAACCACGAAAACGATTCGCATATATAGCAACTACCTTTTTGCGAGCTATTAAGCTTACTTACAAATCCAAAAATTTTTATTATCTAAAAACATTTTTCTTTTCATTAACAAATCACAAATTATAAGGCGTATGATATCTGTTTGTATGGCTTCTTATAATGGTGGGAAATTTATTAAACAACAACTTGAAAGTATTTTAAAACAGTTAAGTACAGATGATGAAGTAATTATTTCTGACGACTCATCTACAGACGACACCTTAAAAGTAATTCATTCGCTAAATGATAATAGAATTAAGATAATTTCTAACCAAAATTTCAAAAATCCTATTTTCAATTTTGAAAATGCTCTTAAAAAAGCCAATGGTGAATTTATTTTTTTGGCTGATCAGGATGACATTTGGGTGGAGGGGAAAGTAGAACACATGACCAAACTGTTGTGTCAGTACGATATGGTCGTAACAGACCATAGCATAATAAATGAAGAGGGCGAAGATATATTAGAATCATATTTTTTAAAAGTTTCTTCTGGGCCCGGGGTAGTTAAAAATCTCGTAAAAAACACTTATTTCGGATGTTGTATGGCTTTTAGAGCTCGTGTGTTAAATTACGCACTGCCATTTCCTCAGTATATTCCAATGCACGACATCTGGTTGGGTTTTGTCGCCGATTTATTCTTTAAAGTTAAATTCATTGACCATCCTTATACCAAATACAGAAAGCATAGTAATAATGCTTCAAACGCAACCGAAGTCGTTAGTTCAAATAATTTGAGAACTAAAATTAAATATCGGGTTAATATCATAAGATATATCCCAAATCTTATTTATAGAAAGTTACATAAAGATTAATGAATAAATTATTAATAACCGGATCATCCGGACTTATAGGATCAGAGGTATGTATCCACTTTGCTAAACTAGGGTGGGAAGTTCATGGAATAGATAATAATCAAAGAGCTATATTTTTTGGTGAAAGCGGCGATACCAGATGGAATCAGGGTAGGCTGCAATCAGAACTCAAAAATTTCATCCATCACGAAATAGATATTCGTGATCGCAAACATGTTATAGAGCTTATAAAAACAGTACAGCCAGATGCTATTGTTCACACAGCCGCGCAACCAAGTCATGACCGTGCTGCATCAATTCCATTCGATGATTTTGATACAAATGCGGTCGGAACTTTTAATTTACTGGAAGCTACTCGTCAATACCGGACTGATGTTCCATTTGTACATATGTCAACAAATAAAGTGTATGGCGACGCTCCTAATGAAATTGAAATGGTGGAGCTAGAAACCCGGTATGATTATGCTGATGTAAGTTATGAAAATGGTATCCCGGAAACGTTTCGTATAGATCAAACCAAACATTCGCTTTTTGGAGCATCAAAAGTGTCTGCAGACATATCTGTGCAGGAGTATGGTAGATATTTCAATATGCCAACTGTTTGTTTACGTGGCGGCTGTTTAACAGGTCCGAATCATTCGGGTGTAGAATTACACGGCTTTTTAAGCTATCTCGTCAAATGTAATCTTGAAGAAAAAGAGTACACAGTATTCGGCTATAAAGGCAAGCAAGTTCGGGATAACATCCACTCCTTTGATGTAGCAAGATTTATTGAGGAGTTTATTAGCGCTCCCAGAATTGCGGAAGTTTATAATTTAGGAGGAGGCAAAGAAAATACCTGCTCAATTTTAGAAGCATTTGATATTATTTCTGCTATTAGTGGTAAGCCTATGAAATATAAATACAATGAGGGAAATCGAATTGGAGATCATATTTGCTATTACAGTGATTTAAGAAAAATGAAATCACATTATCCAAACTGGAATATTACAAAATCGCTTAACGATACGTTCGAAGAAATCCATCAGTCATGGGTGAAAAGAAAGTAAAAGTTTATGTCGCGAGCAGCGTAGGTATAGATTACTTCTTCTTCTTATGCAAAACAATTGAAAGGGGGGGATATGAGGTGGAGCCTCTATATCTTATATCTGAGGTGACTTATCGAAAGCTCGCTAAATCGTCAAGTTTCAAAAAAATTTGGTTAAGGATCCAAATGTACTTTTTGTATCCGTTTTACCTTATTTATAAAGGATTAATAGGAAAACGTAATAGTGTTTTTGTAGTTTCCAGCAATACATTTTATGCACCTTATTTGGTAAAAAAGATTGTAGGCCTGAAAGGGGATAAAGTCATTCACATGTTATATGATCTTTATCCTGATGCAATTGAAATAGCAGGTGCAATAAAAGTAGATTCTATTGCTTCTAAAGTTATTGGTAAAATTACTAAGCTTAACCAAGCTCAATGTGATGCAACTATATACCTTGGGAAGTTTTTAAAAGAGCATGCTGAAAAGCGATGGTTAACTGCAAAAACTTCAAAAATAATCGATATTTCAACAGACCTAACCTTGTATACATCTGACTTTGTACCCGAACTCGATACTAAGAAACTGATTATTCATTATGGTGGACAACTAGGGTATCTTCATGATGCAGTATCTATTATAGAGTCTGTTAAATATATATACCAATCTGACATTTCTGATTTTGTCGAATTTAACTTTTATGTAAGTGGCGCTCAGGCAGATATGCTGGCAGATAGCTTAAGGGAGTATCCGATAAAAGTCATATCTGCTGTACCGAGCAGTCAATGGAGAGAAGATATTCGTAATTTTCATATAGGCTTAGTTTCCTTAAGTCCGGGTGGTGCTAGTGTATGTCTTCCAAGCAAGACTTATGGTATGATGGCCGGCGGCATGGCTATATTGGCTATTTGCCCTGAATGGTCCGATCTGGCGGCATTAGTTAAAGGTTTAGAGGCTGGCTGGGTAGTTAATAATTCTCCATTCAATAGCAAAGAAGAGTTAAACCTTAACTATCTGCAGAGCATTATAGAAGAAAGACCTTATAAAGAAATATCAAGTGATTTTTACAACTGTGTAAAAAATCTTTTAAATGACAATGATCTTCTGAAGCAAAGAAGGAAGAATGCCTTTTATATGATTAGAGAAAATTACAATATAGATAACTTGGGCAAAAAGTGGAAAAAGGTGATTCAAGATGTTGTTGAAAAATAAGGTAATTATATCTGGCTCTTCGGGGTTTGTCGGTCAAAATTTAATTGCCTATCTTAGAGATGCTTTCATTGAAACCGTTCTTCCTTCCAGAAAGGAATTATACGGACTACCAGCTGAGTTTTTTTCACGTTCAGCAGCTATCATTCATCTCGCCGGCAAAGCCCATGACCTGAAAAATACATCTGAGCCTGATGAATATTATAAGGTAAACTACGATTTAACCAAAAAACTATATGACACCTTTCTCCAATCAGAAGCGACTAAATTCATTTTTATAAGTTCTGTAAAAGCAGCCGCTGATAAAGTCGATGGTATTCTTACAGAAGATTTTATTCCAAGTCCTGAAACCCATTACGGCAAATCAAAATTTATAGCTGAGGAATATATTCAATCGCAGCCTTTACCAGAGGGCAAATCTTATTATATTCTGCGTCCCTGTATGATTCATGGGCCGGGAAACAAAGGCAATTTGAACCTGCTTTTTAAATTTATTTCAAAAGGTATTCCCTATCCCTTAACAGCATTTGACAATAAGCGATCATTTTTGAGTATTGATAACCTCTGTTTTATTATAAAAGAGATCTTGGAGCGCGATGACATTCCATCGGGAATATATAATGTGGCAGATGACGAATCCCTGTCAACAAACGAATTAATCTCAATAATTGCAGAAGGTGCGGAATTAAAACCAAGATTGTTGAACATTAATAAGCGGATCATCCTAGGGCTGGCAAAGCTTGGAGATCTAATGGGCATGCCCTTAAACTCTGAAAAACTGCAAAAGCTCACTGAGAATTATGTGGTAGACAATTCAAAAATTAAATCAGTCTTAGGAATGGAGCTGCCGGTAACTGCCCGTAAAGGCATTTTAAAAACAATCCGCTCTTTCCGCTAAGATATTATCTTTGCCGCATGATCTACGGCATCTACCTTATTTTGTTTTTTATACTTGAGTTAGCTTATTTTCGAATAGCGGACCGTTATAATATCATTGATAAACCCAATCACAGAAGTTCACATACTAAACTGACAATCCGGGGAGGAGGGATCATATTTCCTTTAGCAATAATTTTGTGGTTCGGAATTTCGGGGTTTAGTTACCCGTATTTTGCGTTAGGGTTGTTTCTGGTTAGCCTGGTAAGTTTTATTGATGATTTTAAGGAATTAAAACCAGGGATACGTACTTTCATTCAATTTGCATCTGTTTCGTTGATGCTTATGCAGCTGCCGTTGTCGCTTGCCTGGTACTGGTATCTGCCCATTCTTGTCCTGGTGATAGCGACTATCAACGCCTATAATTTTATGGACGGCATTAATGGCATCACCGGCGGTTACAGTTTAATTGCGTTATTAAGCTTATTGTATATTAATCATTACGTTGCAGAATTTACAGATTATCAGTTAATAGTATTAGTTATTCTGTCAGTATTGGTATTTAACTTTTTCAATTTCAGAAGAAAAGCCAAATGTTTTGCCGGAGACGTGGGAAGCGTAAGCGTTGCATTTATAATCATTTTTTTTACGCTGCAGCTTATTACTAAAACGGGCAATTTCCTGTATATTCTTTTACTTTTAGTATATGGGCTCGACGCGGTTACAACCGTTTTATTCAGATTGTCTCGTAATGAAAAAATTACAGAAGCTCATCGTTCACATTTTTATCAATTTCTTGCGAACAGTAAACGCTGGCCTCATCTGCTCGTTGCGGCACTTTACAGCGTAATGCAACTACTCGTTAACTGCATGGTAATAAGCCTGTCTCTCTCGAATTCAAATAATATTTGGCTTACAGTTTCAGTTACTGTCCTAAGCGGTATCGCATTCATTCTCATCAGAATCACTCTTGAGGGAAAACAAATCTTACAGAAAGAAGTTATCAAGGTAAAATAGATTAACGGTGAGTTTGGGCATTATCGTAAGATTCTCTTAAAAAAGATAGAAAACTTTTATATTTGCTCTATATCTATTATGAACTTATAGGAAAATGTTTACCCGAATCAACATTGTCCCTCGTTGGATCATCTTCTGCATAGACCTTAGCATTTGTGCCTTTTCCCTGATTTTTGCTTATTTTATCCGCTATAACCTCGAGGCCTCGCAGATCAATCTGAATGAGTTAAGCCAGAACCTCCTGATATTTACTTTAATTAACAGTGCCGTTTTTTTTGGTTTAAAAACCTATGCCGGGATCGTTAGGTATACTAGTGCCCAGGACTCATTTCGAATTTTATATAGCATTGCGATCAGTAATTCGTTCTTTATTATCTGCAATCTTTTCCTTTTAGCTTTTAACCGGCAGATCATTATTTCCAACGTCGTCGTGATTATTACCGGGTTATGCAGTTTTCTGTTCCTCATCACTTACCGGGTGTTGGTTAAATATTTCTTCATGTACATTAAAAACCTCCGCCTGGATAAACGGAAAGTGATTATATATGGCGCCGGAGAAACAGGTATTGCATTGAAGCGTACTTTGGATCATGAAGACCGTGTAAATATGAACGTTCTGGCTTTTATCGATGATGATGAGCGGAAGAGTGGAAAGGTAATCGATGGGGTGAAAATTTTTCATTCATCCAATTTGCGAAACCTTGTTGGTCAAAATGCCGTTCATGACTTGCTGATAGCCGCCAACATAGGACCGGAAAAAAAGAACCGGATCGTAGATTTTTGTCTGGAAAATGATATTAAGATTTCCACCTTGCCGCCTGTACCAGCCTGGGTTAACGGACACATTCATACAAACCAGATCCAGGATATTAAGATCGAGGATCTTCTCGAACGTGAACCGATAGAAATTCACAACGATGTAATCGGCGAACAGATTAAAGGTAAGCGGGTGCTTGTTACCGGCGCGGCCGGGTCTATCGGAAGCGAAATCGTTCGGCAGCTTACGCGTTTCGCACCGCAGATGATCATTTTGAACGACCAGTCTGAGTCGCCGCTTCACGAACTTCAGCTTGAGTTACAGGATAATAATCTTACAAACGTTTTCCATACGTTTATCGGTGATGTGCGTGATAAGTTCCGGATGGAATTACTGTTTAAGACCTTCGCACCTCACTATGTATATCATGCTGCTGCATACAAGCATGTCCCGATGATGGAGAATAATCCGGCAGAAGCGATTCGCACGAACGTGATGGGTACGCAAATTATGGCAGACCTGGCGGTTAAATACGGCGTCAGGAAATTTGTAATGATCTCGACAGATAAAGCGGTCAATCCGACTAATGTTATGGGTGCTTCCAAGCGTATCGCGGAGATTTATGTGCAGTCACTTTACAATTCTTTCAAGTATGCGAATGTTCGATATACCAATGGTTTAAGCCACTTAAACGGACAGAAAGACCAGCAGGTAACCAAATTTATTACGACACGTTTTGGGAATGTTCTTGGTTCAAACGGCTCTGTTATTCCCCGTTTTAAGCAACAGATTCAAAGCGGGGGACCGATTACAGTAACACATCCCGAAATTACACGATACTTTATGACCATTCCAGAGGCTTGCCGCCTGGTGCTGGAAGCAGGATCAATGGGCAACGGTGGTGAAATATTTGTATTTGACATGGGTAAATCTGTCAAGATCTTTGAACTTGCTAAAAAAATGGTACGCCTATCGGGATTAATTCCAAACCAGGATATCAAAATTGAATTCAGTGGCCTTCGTCCCGGTGAAAAACTTTATGAGGAATTATTGAACGACCTGGAAAATACCATGCCTACCCATCATGAAAAGATTATGGTAGCCCGGACGAGAGAATATCATTTCGAAAGTGTCAACGCGAAAATTGAAGCACTTATCAAGCTAAGCTGTGAATATAATGACCGTGAAGTGGTTATTAAAATGAAGGAACTGGTTCCTGAATTTATCAGTAAGAATTCAGTTTATGAAGAATTGGATCATAACACGATAGCGATAGTTTCCTGATTTAAAACATGCATTATTTTATAAGATTAATATTTTTCCTCGTTTTTGTATTAACGATACCTTCCTGTACGAAAGACCTGGCTACTCAAGAGACTGTATATGAAAATGATTTCGATAAGGGCAGTCTTAACGCAATAGTTAATGGACGAATAGATACCTATAATGGCTCCAAGGTATTGGGGCGTTACGAGGAAAGCGGGTTTAACCTGGTGCTTTCAGATCTTCCCAAGCATGATATGATCCGCGTAAGTTTCGACCTGTACATTCATGATTCATGGAACGGAAACGCGCCCGCGCCTTTTGGCCCTGATATATGGATCATGGACATGGATAATGCAAATTATATTTATACTACATTTGCCAATACCAATCAAACTGATACGGCGGGCGTACGTCAGTCCTTTCCTAAAACCTATTTACCTTTTGCAGGCAATCTTCCCTATACAAATGCAATCGATAAAACCCTTGACGGAGTTTGCTCATTACAGGGCGTAAGTGGCGGGACAGCTGTTTACAGAATTGAAAAGTCGATCTATCATACACAAAACTCCTTTACACTAGGTTGCTACGGTCAGTTAGAGCATGCGGACGCGTCGGATAAAAAATGCGATGCGAGCTGGTCTGTCGACAATTTAAGAGTCAAAACTGTCGTATATAAAAATTAACGAACTTCATGAGGAATCTCCGTTACCCGATTTGTTTATTGTTTTTTTTTGCCAGCTGCCGGCTGTTCGCTCAATCGTTGCCGGTAGGCACTCCTTTGCTTGAAGATTATTTAAGAAGACAGCAGCTTCTGAATGAAGTTGATTCATCCTTATCTTTCAGTGTGCGGCCGTTGTTCCAGTCTGATATCAAAGGGCTAAACGATGTTTACCAGGACAGTATCCTGAAAGATAATACTTTTTTAAAATTCAATGGATCTGCGTCATTCGATAGTGGCCGTGGAGTTATCAAATTGCTTCCGCTGAACTGGCAACAGCAATATAATTCAAATTATCCGTACGGGTGGAATGATGGTTCGATGATTCCTGCAGCCGGTTACCAGACGGTTGTGAGCGGCGGATTTTTCGCGAAATACGGACCTTTAAGTGTTCAGTTGCGGCCAGAGTTTGTTTGGGCGCAGAATCAATATTTTGAGGGATTTCCCAATGAGCATTATGATGAGATTTGGGCCGCATATTATAGTACAACATTAAATGTTATTGATAACCCGGAGCGCTTCGGAACCTCATCCTATAGTAAAGCGAACTGGGGACAGAGCAGTGTTCGGTTAACATTTGATCCTGTTTCTTTAGGCATATCTAACGAAAACCTATGGTGGGGTCCGGGTGTACGAAATTCTCTCTTAATGAGTAATAACGCGGCCGGATTTAAACATATAACATTAAACACCAGTAAGCCGATCAGGTCATATATTGGTTCGTTTGAGGGGCAAATCGTAGCAGGTAAACTGGAGAACTCAGGAATGTTCCCGCCAGAAATCAACAGGGTGTTTAACGGTTCGGTACTTTACCAGCCTAAGCGTGATGAATGGCGTTATTTTACCGGATATGTTTTTACCTACCAGCCTAAATGGGTTCCGGGATTGACTTTGGGAATGACCAGGGCTTTCCAAATGTATCATAGTGACGTACATGGTTTCGGTGATTATTTTCCCCTTTTCCAAGCGTTTCAAAAGATCGATACCGACGAGTATAATAAAGAGCGCGACCAGCTGACCTCGTTATTTTTCAGATGGCTGTGGACAGATGCCAAGGCCGAGATTTACGCTGAATACGGCAGGAACGACCATGCAGAAGATTTCAGGGACTTCATACTTGAGCCTGATCATACGCGTGCCTATCTTTTAGGTTTCAGAAAAGCTATTCCTTTAAATAAACACAAGGATGAGTATATACTTACCAGCGTTGAACTTACCCAGATGGACCAGTCGGCTAACCGGACTATCCGGGATGGGGGAGCCTGGTATGTTCATAGCCAGATCAGGCAGGGCTATACAAACCAGGGACAGGTTTTGGGTGCGGGCATCGGGCCTGGCGGAAATCTTCAATCAGTTGACGTAAGCTGGTTTAGCGGCTTAAAACATTTAGGTGTACAATTTGAACGGTACCTGCATAATAACGATTTTTATTATTACGCTTATTCCACTTATTCCCCTTACTCCAAAACAAATGACCCACGCCGGCATTGGGTCGATCTGAACTACTCCGTTTATGGCGAATGGAATTTTAAGAATCTATTATTGAACGCTAAGTTAACGGCGGTTCATTCACTCAATTACGAATGGTTTTTATACGACCGGCCGGAAGAGTATAGTTTTTTTAAATCAGGTTGGGATTCTCATAACTTTGCTGCACAATTAGGTGTATCATACAGGTTTTAATGAGAAAAAATTATATCTATAATTTACTCCTTTCTGTTTCTAATATACTTTTTCCTATACTATCCTTTCCATATGCCTCACATATACTCGGGCCGGAGGGCATCGGGAAAGTGCAGTTTGTAATATCTTTTGCTATGTATTTCGGAATGCTTGCAGCTCTCGGGATACCACTTTACGGAATTGCCAAAACGGCAACGAGCCGCGATGACAAAGGAAGATTGTCCGTTGTATTTTCCGAGCTGCTTAGTTTATACTTCATAGCTTGCCTTGTTCTCTCAGTAGCCTACTTATTACTCATATATTTCGTTCCTTTTTTTAGAGCAGATCTGCAGATCTATCTTGCAGGAGGTATCGTATTATATCTTGGCTTCACAACTATTGACTGGTTCTATTCCGGGATAGAAGAATTCAGGCTTATTTCAATCAGGTCTGTTTTTATCAAAATGATATCGCTTGTCTTGCTGTTTTTATTTGTGAGACAATCCTCGGATTATTATAATTACCTGTATATCCTCGTTTTTTCCATGGTCGGCAATAATTTAATAAGCCTGTTGCTGGCGGGGCGGCATGTTAAGTTCACGTTATCCGGCCTGAATTTAAAACAGCATCTTAAACCATTGCTATATATTTTGGGTACAGGCCTGGCAGCAAGCATATATACCATTCTTGATACTGTGTTACTTGGATTTCTAGCGAATGAACGATCTGTAGGCTTATATACTGCCGCCGTTAAATTAACCAAGATATCTATCCCGCTGATCGTTTCTTTTGGAACTATTTTAATCCCGCAGATATCAGCTGCATTCAGTAAAAATGACCGCCTTAAAGTCAATGACAAACTTGCGGAGTCATTCGATTTCCTGGCTTTAATTGCTGTGCCCGTCGCGACCGGACTTTTCCTGCTGGCCCCGGAGTTTATAGAGGTATTTTCCGGGGCAGCGTTCCGGGATGCGATTTTACCTATGCAAATACTTGCAATCGTGCCGTTTCTCGTAGGCCTGGGCCATCTGCTATCTTTTCAAATGCTGGTGCCATTCGGTTTGGGCCGTCAAATGTTTTTTGCTTCGCTAGGCGGAGTATTATGCTGTCTTTTGCTTAATGTAATACTCGTTCCGACACTTAAAGAGGTGGGTGGCGCGATAGCTAACATAAGTTCCGAAGTGGTTGTAAACGTACTTTACTACCTCTATCTGAAAAAACATTTTAACTTCAGTTTTAAGACGAGTTTATTGTTTAAGGCGTTTTGCAGCTCATTGATTTTTATTCCCATTATTATTCTTATAAAACATTTTACGGGCAATGAAATTATCATATTGCTTATATCAATATTATTATGCGTTGTTTCGTATTTCTCTTTGCAATTGATTGTGTTTAAAGATGAGCTTTTAGTTAAGACTTACCGGTCTTTATTATCAAAGGCAGGACTTGTTAGGTCTTCGTCATGAACGGTCATGGAGAAATATCGGTGGTAATGGCCACTTATAACGGAGAAAGATTTTTGGCTGAGCAATTACAATCAATTATAAGTCAAACTTTTCCGCCTGCAGAAATCATTATTTGTGATGATGGTTCAACCGATGGCACCGTTGCCATTTTAGAAGAATTTGCATTAAAATATAGTTTCATAAAAATATATAAGAACGAACGCACCCTTGGCGTAGTGGCTAATTTTAAAAAAGGCGTTTCTCTGACAAAGGAAAACACGTATATAGCCTTTGCCGACCAGGACGATATCTGGTTACCGGAGAAACTGGAGCACGGAATAAGAACCGGATTATTAACAGATAATGTGCCGGCAACCTGCTACTCAGATCTGGAAGTAATAACAGAAAGTGGGGACTTCAGATACCGATCCTTTTGGGAGACCATGCTTTTGGATAAATACCAGCATACGTTTGATACCGTCCTGTTTAAAAATCCGATAGCAGGCTGCACGATGCTTATGAATCCGGAAATGAGAAGGTTCGTCGCTGATATTCCCGCCAAAGGTGTATTGCACGACGCATGGCTTGGGCTTTGCGCTTTTACATTTGGCAATGTATACAAGATTGATGTGCCTTTGGTGCGATATCGCCAGCATGATAAAAATATTACTTTTCAGGCCGGGAAAAAGAAAGATCGAAGAGCGGTTCGGCTTATGAAAGAATTGACTGCGGCAATTAGAGGTGAAAATTTACTTAAAGATCAGATGCGCTTAGTCAAGGCCTTTTATGAACAGTACCAGGCAGAAATACCGCAACAAAAGAAGAACATGTTAAAGAGTTTTTTAAGCCTCGACAACAAGGGATATATGTGGCAAAAAATCGCTTTGCATATTGCGATAGGGAAATAATCAATTTTGATCCATTGATCTTTTTAACAAGGCTATTGAACAATAAAAGACAGCAAAAAGGAAGACGCCCAGCGCGATACCTTTACCATAGCCGAACCGATTTTTTTTGAGCGGCAATTCCGGTTCATCGACCATTTGAAAAGCCGGAGTTTCCTGCACAAGCATTGTTTTGCTTACTTCCAGGTTCTTAATTACTTCCGAGTAGATAGTTGAAAGAGTCACTTTATCCCGCTCCTGTAATTCGGAACTTACATTGGCGGTTGTATACGCTGGGTTAAGATCTAGCAGTGCTCCGGAAGCTGCGGAGGCTGAATATGTTTTCCTGTTCAGAAGCCGGGCGAGGCTGTCGGCCCTTTTCTGAAGTCCGTCCACATTCTTTTTAAGCTTAGCTGTTTTATTGCTGATATAAAAATCAGCTGACGATTTCAACAACCTTTCGCAAAGTAGCTGAGATACACGCTCGTCACGAGTCGTAATATTAAGCTCAAAAAAAGTGAGTTTTTTATCAGGCTTGCTGATGGAAAGTTCTTTTTCTTTCACCTGTTTGACCATAACCTGAAGCAAACTGTCCTGAAGACGAGAATAGCCAGACTGATCAGCGGGAAAGGATAGTGACTTGCCAGCCAAATATTTTTCCTGCCATTTCTTTTTTAGCTTATATACTTCTGAGTAACGATCAGCCAAAGTATAATCGGTTTTTTTTTCTTTATAAGGTGTCAGAAGAGATCCTTTGATCAGCTTTTCGCTTTTAACAAGTTCCAGGACATTGTCCCCTGCAAGTAAACCCGAGGTATTGCCAATACTTCCCATGTCAAATCCTAATGAGCCAGCCAGAGCGGAGACCATAGAGCCGCCGCTCATACCCTTAGGATCTTCGACCACAAAGGTAAGCCGGGCTGTATAGGTTACCGGCCACAGCCAGGAAGTTAAAGCGCCTGATAGTGCGCCGATGATTAGCGCGATTAAAATTTTGCTACGGTTTTTCCATAAATAAAGAGAATCCTCTCTCCGCCTCTTTATCGTCTCTTTCCAGGAAAAGTTGTCTTCTTCGGAATAAATATATGGGGGTGTTTTCGATTCGTTTTCAGCCATTTATTTAGAAATTACTGCGATTAATCCGATCAACGCTGTTAAGGCAGTTGCGATACCTGAGACCTCACCGAAGCCAAGTTTAAACCGCAGGTCGGGAGACTTTTCGGGTACCATAATCTTACTTCCGGGAAGAACCTTCGGATAGTTATGAATAAAAAAGAGGAATGTGCTTACCGGTTTACTGGTGCCATTGGGGTATTGTACATACGCATGTTTCAAACGTGCGTTTTCTTTAACACCGCCCGCCGCATTGATGTAATAGCTAAATGTTTTATACCTGAAACGTAGCATCTGAGGGTTGTTAACTGCCCCGCTAACTTCCACGAAATCTGTTTGACGTGGAATGACAACGCTGTCACCAGGCAGTAAAAGCATACCCGTTGCCCGGCTGTTTTTGTTGGTAAGATCGAGGTTTACCAAAATACCGTTGCGATACATTACAGCGTTTTCCAGTGATCCGGTCGGCGTTACGCCACCGGCGCGTTTAATCACGTCTATAGGCGTTTCATTACGGCGCTGGAGTGTATAGTCGCCAGGAAATAATACTTCGCCTTTAACCGCCACGTTTCCGATGGCATGATAATTCACAGAGCGCGGCACATAGATATAATCCAAAGGCTCAAGACCAAAGGATTCGTTACCTGTGGTATGCAAACTTGAATCAACATCCAGTGATATGGAAGTTATAAGCTGGTTGGAGAAGACATCTCCTTTATTTTTAACTAACCTGGAGATTTCGACGTGATGACTTGCAGCATCGTTGGTAAAACCACCCGCCATTAAAATTATATCTGCGAGGCGCATTCCCCGCCGGAAAACAAATGTTCCGGGTGATCTGACGAAGCCGTCAATGGTTACGCTCATTTCATCCCGTAGATCCGCATTTGAAACGATGACCACGGAATCCTCTCGCATAAGCGTTACATCGTTATTTCCCGCCAAAACATCTTTAATGTTGAATGGTACCAGTTCTTTATCAAGATTGGGTTTTGTACGCTTTACATAGCCATTGGTCAGAAATGCATCTTCCCGTACGCCGTCGGCTTTCTTGATAAGCTGCCCTACCGTCAAGTCCGGCGACAATTCGTAAGTTCCCGGGCGATAAACAGCGCCTTCGAGTGTTACGCGGTTCGAATAGCGGTTTAATACGGGCTCGAAATATACGGAATCAGCATTTTTAGGAACATATCGGTCGTACAAACCGGAAGGCACATCACGTACGCTCCTTTCTTTATCGTTTACCTGGTAAACCTTCGCAGTAGCCTGGTAAGCCAGGTCGCTGAAACCGCCGGCATAGTTGATCAGGTCTTCCAGCGTTTCGGTGTCTTTCAGTTCATATAAGCCCGGCCTTTTTATTTCGCCGTCTATTGCGACACGCTTTTTATAAACCGGAATACGAATCACATCCTGGTCACTTAAATGAACGTTGCCTTCAAGAATTCCCTTTTGGAGGAATGAGTAAAGATCTACAGTTTTAATGACCCGGTTCCCTCGGATTATTTCGATATTCCGAAGTGAACCCCGCTGATTAGGGCCACCCGAAAGATATAAAACATTAAATAAAGTTGAGACGGATGAGACCGTATAGGTGCCTGGCTGTACTGCTTCCCCAACAATAATAACCCGTATGCTGCGTATGTTTCCAAGGTTAACAGTAAGTTTGGTTGCTCCTGAGTTTAATCCAGGATAGACCTTTGCCATTTTAGAACGGATGATCGAAGTGGCCTTGTCTATAGTGTAACCATTCAAATAAACGATCCCGGCATAGGGAATCTGCAAATTTCCGTCTGGAGAAATCTTTTTTGTAACGGTCGTTTCGTTCAGGCCGGTAAGCATAACAGTTACTTCGTCATCAGGGCCGAGCACATAACCGGCGGGAGTTGCTATCCGCACGTTCGGTTCAAACTTCAAGTTTGGATTGTTGAAAAAATCGTAGCCATACACCAAAGACTTCTTCCTGTTAAATTGTTGTGAAGCAGTTTTGATGGTGTCTCTCTTAAAAGTGTTTGAATCTGTTTTCGAAATGGAAGATTTGGCCGGCACTTTAGCTGATGTCTGAAGTTTTAAAAGCCGCTGTTTGAAAGCGTCGATCTCCGTAGCGGGAAGTCCTTTTTGCTGAAGGATCTGGGTCGCCTGTGCCTCTGACATGCCGGATGCTTCGAATTGTTTCCAAATTTGCAAAACCTGCTGATCGGATAACTGGCTTACTTTAACCTGTTGTATATTCTGTGAACTGAGCGTTTGAGAATAGCAGTTTGTCGTGATGAAGAAAAAGAAAATTAAACTATAACAGATAGATTTCAGGTGCATGCGGTTGCTTTTAACAATTGTAGCGTGCAAATATAATTTATTCAGTTTGTAAACCATTCAAAGGCTAATTTATGCTAAATAAGTAATAATTGCACAGGGGAAATTTGACGATTACCAGCCATAGCTTATTCCAAGCTGAGCTTGTTTCGGAGTAGTGGTTACAGAGTTAACGTAGTCTTTTTGCTTGTCAATAGTTATTGCAGCCCGTATATAAAGCTTATTGATCAATTCATAACTTACGACAGCATTAAAGCGATTAATATCTTTCTGATGGTCAAATAAGAAGTCGGGTTGCGGCTCGGCAAAGTACTGCTGATCAAGAGTGCCGGGTCCGCCCTTACGGATCTTCTGGAAATAAAAAGATGTTTTTAGTTTGGCAACAGGGGTATAATTTGCTGACAGCGTAAACCTGTCGGCGTTATTTCCCATCCAGTCGCCCAGGGAATATGTTTCGCTGGTGTAGGTTTGCGCCGGTATGATGTTATCGTATACAAAAGGATTAATGCGGGTATATTCCACCCCTAATGTAAGATAGGAAAGCAGCACATCAGTTATTTTACCACCGATCGTAAATCCGAGCTGATTGCGGCTTTTGTTTTGATCTGTCACTGTCGACAATCTTATTTCATCGATAAACAGGGAGCCGTAAAGCTGGGTCTTAGGAATATTGTTGCGGGAGTTTATTCCAAAGAAGAATTGGCCGTTTGATCCTGCGTTGATGTTGTACCGGCTGACATATTGATCATACGCTTTAAAAAACATAATGGGAATTAAATAGCCGATTTCTAACTGATCACTGTAAACGATGGATTCACCCATAAACAGGCTTAGGCCTTTCCATGGATAGAAACTCAATGTATGGCTCGCCATAAATTTTGGCACGAAGAATTCCCGCTCGTTTCCGTACACGCCGTTGCCTTTTGAGTAAAATTGTGCTGAATCGAGTACTCCGGATTGAAGCCATGCGTGGTGGTATTCGAACCCAAGCCACTTTAGAGGCCGGTAATCCAGGCGGATGAACGGATAAGCCGGGGCCTTGTCGGAAAGAACCACACGGCCGGTTTGCCCGTAACCCCATAATAACTGGTCTTTTCCAATCGCGATGGAACCATTTTTCCAGCTATAGGAAACGTAGCCTCTCAGGTCCGAATAATTAATGCTTTTAGGATCCTCGAGATCGCCGGCCCGGACAATACCCGGTTCAGGTGTGAACTGTCGCAGACTATCGATTCCGGTACCATGTTCAGTGATATCACGGAAGTAAAACTGGAAGCCAAAATGTTTTCCCGCTTGTCCCCAAAAAGACAAGCCGTTGGATGTTCGAAAAATATTTTGCCCGCTACCCTGGATTGTACCAATTCCTAAAACCGGCTCGGCACGTAAAATGAAGCCATCCTTTTTTACGCCGAACACGCGCCATCTTTGGGCCTCGTCTTTTCTAAGAAATGTCAATGAATCTTTAAGATTCACATTAAACTCGCTGTATTCCTTTCTGTAAAAGGTAAGTTCTTTTTGTTCCTTAGGAGTTAAGTCGTTTCTTTTTGCTTCAAGCGAATCCAGATGACGGCTAATTTCCTTACGGGTGATCGGTTGTATCTGATCATCTAAAACAATCGTTCCTTTTTGCGCCTGGCGTGATAAAAAATTGTAGATTTCATTGTCGGTGTTTTCCCATACGGCCTGCGCGTGAACTCTGCTAACCGAAAGCGTAAGCAATAGAAAAATAACTATAATAAAAATTGAAGACGTACGAAGCTTAATAGGCATTTTGGTCACCACGAAAGAAATTAATGACAGTTTGCAGAATGATTTGACAGTCAAGCCAAAAGGTCCAGCGATGAATATAGTAAAGATCGTAATCTACTCTTTTCTGCATTTCGGCGGGAGTTTTAGTTTCTCCTCTGCAGCCATTTACCTGGGCCATTCCAGTGATTCCAGGCTTGACCAGGTGGCGTTGAAGATACTTATCGACATTGCGGATCGACTCGAGGTTTAAGGGCGTGGGGTGGGGCCGAGGACCAACTACCGACATATTTCCAGCCAATACATTCCAGAATTGCGGAAGCTCGTCCATGTTTGTCTGACGTAGTATTCTGCCAAACGGGGTCACTCTCGGATCATCTTTAGTGGCCTGAAGATAATTGCCGTTATGATCCTTCTCCGGGCTCCCTGTCATCATCGTGCGGAATTTGTAGCAAATAATCTTTTCATTGTTCAAGCCCCAGCGCTCCTGTTTAAAGAAAACCGGACCATTACTGGTCAGTTTAATCGCTAATGATATAAGGGGTAATAGCCACCAACCGAAGACCGCAAAAAACATCAGGGAAAATAGTATATCAAAAAAGCGCTTTACCAGCTGATTGCCCAACTTGTCCTGTGGTAAAGAACGAATGCTGATAACCGGCAGCAGCCCGATATTATTTACCTGGATATTGCTTGTTGTATAAAACTGGAGGTCGGGTATAATCCGGATGCTTTTAGCATGATAATCACAGACTTCAACAGCCTGGGTGATCTGCTGATGCTCGGAATTAGGTAAGGCAATAACAACCTCATCAATAGTATTTTCTCGTAGAATGTTTTCCAAATCGTCCGTTTTTCCGAGATAGGAACACCCGTTGAGCTGTGTTTGTTTGTCGTCAATAAAGCCAATGCACCGGTAACCGTAATAATTGAAACGGTTTATAGTTTCATAAAAATCGTATGCAGCAGGAGTAGAACCGACTAAAAGAATGTTTTTGAGTAGTTTACCCCGATAGATTATAAAGTGAGAAAATTTTCTGACCAGATATTTGAAAACTGAGACCAGGAAAAAAAGGAGAGAAATATAGAACGCCAGAAAGACATTGCTTAACAAAAATTTGTACCTGAAAAAAAATAGGAATGAGGTGAGAAGTATGGTGTGCAAAAAGACGGTCGAAGCGACATAGATTATTTCTTCTGAGAACTTCTTTGAACGTAAATCTGAATAAATTCTTGTGAATTGCGCAGAAGTGAACCAGGAAATAATCGAAAAGAAAACGAATATAAAGATGTAAGAGTGTCCCGCGTTTTCCTCCCATAACGGGAAAATAGATTGTGCCAGAAAAAACGTTATAACAAGAACGGGAGCATCAATAAGATAGCGAAGAACACTGTATATGTAAAAAGGACGGTTCATTTTTCTTCCGGAAGCACGGCGGTCTTATTGTTGCTGAGAAGTTTGTTCATTTCGTTAATATAGGATTGAGCAACTGAATCCCAATTGTATTTCTCCGTTAAACCTTCGGATACATGCGATCGCAAATGTGATACGAGATCGTTATCCTTTTCTAATAGCGTCATAGCATCCGTTACCGCCTGTTGGTTTTCATCGAAAAACGTACCGAATTTGTTATCCAGCATTTCCCGGTTAAAAGGCGTATTAAGAGCCATAATTGCGCAATTACAAGCCATCGCGTAAAGCATCGTTGGATTGGTACCTCCATATTTATGGCCATGTATATACACGAAACAATGTTTAAATAAGGTAATCAGTTCGGTGTTATCCGTAATATAACCCGGGAAAATCAAATTTTCGGATTTAAGCTTTTTCAGTCCGTCTGCATACTCATCCGCATAAGGTACATCGCCGACTATCACCAGTTTTTTCGAGGAAGGGTGTTTCAGAAAACCTTTAACGATTAAGTCTGCATTATTATCCGGAATCAGTCTCCCGACGATCAGGTAATATTCCTGGTTCATCAATCCCCATTTCGACAATAACGTTTCGTCAGAGTCTTTTACGGTTGGTGCACCATAAGCGATTACTTTGGAATCTTTGCCAAACTCATCCAAGTAAACTTTCCGCATCTCGTCGGCATCAGTAATTATCAGATCGTACAAGCGGGTTGACATTTTGGCGGCAAAATGAAAATATTTTGCTCCAAGACCCTTCCATTTCGGGCGAAGCCATTCCAGGCCGTCTACGTTGATCATTGTTTTAATTCCCATAAGCTTTGGAATTATACCCAGGGGACCATTAGCAGCGTTTACAACCAGCCATACATCGTACGATTTAAAAAGCGCATGTGTAAAAGAGAGAAACGAATGCACTAATTGGCTGAGCGACTTTTTTTCAATGGTAGGTACGTAATGGAGATGTACACCATTTACTATTTTCGGAAAGCTGTCGAATAAGTTTTTGTGGCAATAAACATGGACTTCGATACCCTGGGATACAAAGCGCTCCGCTACCTCTTTGACGAAAGTTTCGTAGCCGCTGTAAACGTACGGATATCCACGGGAACCGATAATAGCAATTTTCATGAAGATAGATTACTGGTAAATAAGACAGGCGCTTGATGCATCGTTGCGACAAAAATATTTAAAAAATTAAAAACCTGAAGTAACTATTACTTTTCTTTGTTGATAGTTAAAATTCGCCAAGCTTGATTCCAATCATATCAATTATCTATGTAAACTACAATTCGTCGGATTTACTCATACAATCTGCGGAATCACTTTTTGAAAAATGTAAGACCAATAACTATGAGGTTATAATCGTTGACAATAGTTCTGGCGTTCCTGATAAAGCCAATTTAATGGTTTGGTTATCAAAGCACAATGATAAAACAATACGTTTAATACAAAACGAATCAAATTATGGTTTTGGCAGGGCGAATAATACAGGATCACAAAACGCAAAAGGCAGGTATTTATTCTTTTTAAATCCGGATACAATAGTTTTAAATGATGTGTTATGGCTGTTTCGAAACTTTTTGGAAAATTCAGAAGTCAGTGTTGCAGCTTGTGGAGGAAGTTTGCTGAAAGCTGATCTGACACCAAATGATTCGTACGGCAATTTTCCGGGACTTTTGCAGGAAATTGGACAAGTTGGCTTAGGTGTAAAATTTTTATTCAGGAAATATTATGCAGATAAAGTGGTCATAGCAAAACCTGTATCTTTAAGTACTCCGATGCGGGTGCCGTATATTGTAGGTGCGGATATTTTTATAAAAAAAGATGTTTTTCTGTCCGTTGGCGGTTTTGACGAAACTTATTTCATGTATTACGAGGAAACAGATTTGTTTAAAAAACTTGCATGTAAGGGAATGGATTCATTTGTTCTGCCAGATGCCAAAATTATTCACCTGGAAGGTTCTGGCGTTAGGCCGGAGGCGTCGTTTAATTACTGGAAATTTGAGCAACTCCTGAAAAGTAAATTGAATTACCACGCAAAATGGAACGGGTTCGTTAAGTTATGGCTGATTAAAGCAATCATACCACTTCAAATTTTTATACAATATTTGAAAGGGAATATGGGCCAGTCTTTAAGCAAACCATTTAAAATTTATGGTAAAGTGCTTGGCAAAATTTAGAATATTACCACGTTTAACTTGTGACGAAAGAGAAAATTAAAATAGCATTTGACACCCATCATCTTTTATTGGAAAACGCTGGAACAAAAAGGGTGACCGTAAGTTTACTGAAAGAGTTTAAAAAAAACGAGGACATCCAACTATCTGTACTTTCTCCCGGCTACTCGTTAAAAAGTGGTAAAACTGTCCCGGATAAGATATTGGGTCATTTGAAAAGATTTTTTTGGGTGCATATTCAGCTGCCCTGGCTTTGTGTGTTAAAAAAGACTGACGTGCTCTTTTCTCCTGAATTTAATACGCCATTGTTTACATTCTGCAAGCGAGTGGTTATCGCGCATGACGCACATACGAGAGCACAACGGCAGTATGTAAGCAAGGCATGGTTTTATTTTTATTACATGCCGTTTATTGAACTTCCGATACGTTTCGCTGATGTCGTGTTTACAGTTTCAAATTTTTCGAAAAATGAATTGTCAAAACTTATGGGCATCAACCAGGAAAAGATAGTTGTTGCCTATAATTCGGTTGATGAACTATTCAATCAAAATACCTTAAACGAACAGCAACAACTGCCCGCAGGATTAAAAGAAAAAGAATATTTAATGTTCATTGGTACATTTGAAAGCCGAAAAAATGTTGACCGTTTACTTGAAGCATTTGCTCTAATAAAAAACAAGAACTCCGAAGCGCTGGCTGATCTAAAACTCGCGATAAGTGGTAATCCCTCAAAAAGCAAGTATTCGGACCGGAGCAATGATATCGTGCAGTTAATTGATAACCTTGGGCTTAAAGATGATATTATTTTTTGTGGTTTTATAGCGGACAACGATCTTCCTCTGGTGTATTCCAATGCTATTTTGATTGCTTTTCCATCGCTTTATGAAGGTTTTGGCTTGCCAATACTCGAAGCATTTTCATGTAGCGTTCCGGTACTGATCTCAAATATTGAAGCATTAACCGAGGTTGCGGACCACGCGGCCCTCACTTGCGACCCAAATGATGTGAAGGACATAGCCGAAAAGCTTGAATCGCTTATCTTCAATCAAAAATTACGTGATGAGCTGGTAATACGCGGAACGGAGCGGCTTAATGATTTCTCGTGGAAAAGAACAAGCGATTTAATGATAGAAAAAATAAAGGAGCTGGTACGTTAATGTCTAATACTACAGTACACAACAAAAAGAAGGCATTTGCTTTATCGCTCGTTAACCTGCTGATCGATCTATTATGGCTGCCGTCTAAAATAATAAGCAAACGGGTTGATCCCACCGTTATTAATCCTGAAAAGATTTTGGTGGTCAGGCTGGATCATATCGGAGATATTGTCATGACGACCCCTGCCTTCACGTTGCTGAAACAACGATTCCCCGATTCAAAAATGTATCTCCTCTGCAGTTTAGCAAACCAACAATTGTTTCAAGGTGATAACCGTTTCGAAAAGACATTTGCTTTTAACTGGCCATGGGACAGGCAGGCAAAAGTAAAGTGGTCGACAGCGAAAATAAAGGAGCTGCTTAAACTTATCTCACTAATAAGAAAGGAAAAAATTGACCTGTTTATCGATTTCAGAGGCGACCTGCGTTTTGTGGTTTTATTTGGCCTTTTAACCGGCATCGATGTTCGCTTAAGCAATTCCAGGACCGGCAACAAAAACCTCCTTACATTTCGTGCGGATTATGATGTTGAAAAACATGAGGTGAAGAAATGTTTGGATATCATCGGCCCTTTCGTTAAGCCAAAAACTGAGTTGTTCCCTAGTCTTTTTATTAATGAAAATGATCAAGCTGATATCAGGCTGTTATTAATAAACAATGGGATTATGCCCGCTAATAAAATGGCACTCGTTGCTCCCTATTCATCGAAGGATATTAAATCATGGCCTGATGATTATTTCAGAAAGATTATAAGTTTTCTGATCAAAAACGATTACCAGGTTTTAATTACCGGTACTGCCGATCATGCACAGCATTCCTTAGAACTTATTTCAGGATTTGAAAAAAATGTATTTTCACTGGCTGGTAAAACAAGCGTTAGAGAGGCAGCGGCATTGGTAAGCGTTTCCAATATGATTGTTGGGGTTGATACGGGAATAACCCATATTGCATCCTGTTTTGATATACCGGTAGTCGCAATTTTTGGATCAACCAGGTCTGTTGAGTTCAGGCCATATTCGCCCAAAGCTTTTGTCATCGAAACTAATACGTGTTTGTGCAATCAGTTATTACATTTAAGCTGCGAGCACAAAACCGGATCAATTTCTAAATGCATGACCGATGTGAAACCTGAAATGGTAATTCAAGTGATCAAACAGTTTGTGTAAATTTGATTTTTTCAACCCTTTTTTCTGAAGAGCTCTTACTGGCAATTACACTGATAAATAGCCCGGAAAAAAACCAGGTCAGGTAGGAGATGTAAGAAGATATTTCCAATTCGGAAGTGAACAAGGGTATCAATAACCCTATCTTGATGAGTAAAACCATCAAGCAAAGTTTTCTTTCTTTTCCTTTTAACGAAGGAAATTTTTGCCAGGCGGTTTTAATAATTATAAAATATGTTGCCAGATACGCCAGGCCTGCAATAATTCCAGCCTGAACTCCGATTATTATAAACTCATTTTCGCCGCCGGTATTTTCACCGGTATTGCCAGCAAGTATTCCGGAAGTTCCCATACCGATGCCAAAAGGATGGCTGATTATAGAATTGATGCCTTCTATCCATCCAATTATATGGCCAACGCTTGATGGGTTAGAGAAATTTATGGTACTGATTATAAAGTCCTGAATTTCTTTGTTTCTTAACAAGAATAAGAAATATAGCACACCGCAAACGGCCAAGGAGTAAATTAGATTGGTAATAACCCTTTTTTTGGTTACCAGCGCATATACATATATCATCAAAAAATAGCTGATAAATGACGAACGGGATATTGCCAGGAAGATGCATATCTGTGTAGCTGCCAGAGTTACAATGCCAAAGTTAGTCAGCTTGATCTTATTTTCATCAGTAGTGCTTATTGAAGCTATTATCGCTAAAGACAATAGCGTTGAGCCAGCAAGTTCAAGCGGGCTTGCAAAGAAGCTGGCAAATCGTTTCAAGCCTTCGTCTGTTTCAAAAGTAAATGTAAGCCCATACCTTCCGGTTGCTTCGGCATCGTAAAAATAATATTGATAGTCAGCATATCCAGTCATGGTTTGGAAATGCTGGTAGGTAACAAATTCGTAAAGAACTAATACGCTTGCCGCGATAGTTACATACAGTATGTAGTTATAATATTTATGAAGCTGAAAAGAGCGAAAATCAAATAACCTGCCGCAGAGATACAGTAATGGAAAGAATGCTATATTTTTCAAGGATGCAATACGGTCAGAAAGCGGTTGAACTCCTATCGGCAGCAGAGCGTAAATCACGGTATATATCAAATAAAATCCAACTACATAGTCAACCGTCTGAAACCTGAACGTCTTTTTATTCCAATAAATTTGTATTCCTAATAAAAGAAGAACAATAAGTTCTTTCAGAGATTTAAACAATCCGATCAGGCTGGTGAATCCCAAACTGAATGTGATTGACAGTACGGTATTATAAATACATAAACCGAAAATCAGAAAGATTAGAAAGCCCTGGCGTTTTTTCTCTATTAAAAACTTTAACGCTACCAGAAATGCCGATATGTATATGACTGGAAATATTGCAAGCATCGCCGTTTTATTCGTTATTTAATGTTTTGCCAATTCCTTCTTTTCTTTTTCAAAAAGAATGATTCAAAGTATTTATATGATAAATGCGCACAAATAATTGTTAAAAATAGCGTAGTAACAGTAGTATAAAAAATAGAGACAGATGGAGTAAGATTTAATTGTTTGAGTATTTTAAGATAAGCAAACAAAACACCATACAGAACAATGTAATGGTACATGTAAATTCCATATGAAATTTGACCCAAATAATTTATCAACTGATTTTTTATAACAATAGGAGGATAATAGGCAATCATCGTGATAAACAATCCTGATATTATCATTGTGCAGGCTTCCAGGGCAAACCGGTTGAGGTGATCCTGCAGGTTTGTAAAGAATAAAAGAAGGAAAATTAAAATAAGGGTATATTTTATAAAGGATATTTTCAGGAAACTTAATTTCTTATATAAAATAGACACTACTCCTCCAAATAGAAGATAAAAGTACATTAAGTCAAAACGCATCAATAAGTCGGAGTTGACGTATATAATTAAGTAAACAACCAAGATCGAACACAGCACCAAAATCAAATATTTTGATCTAATCGTTTTGATCAATAGTGGAATTATCAGGTAAAATTGTTCTTCGATACCTATTGACCACAGCACCAAAAATATTGCTCCCGGATCATAGATGATATTGAAGATGTTAGGCAGAAAAACAACATAATAAGCCGCCAGCTGGAAAAGATTGTATTTAATGTTGAAATTTATACCGACAGTGGGCAAGAGAAAATGGTAAACAATGATGCCGGTTAAAATAACCAAATAATAAGCCGGAAATATTCTTAAGGCGCGCCGGCTATAAAATTCCTTTAAGTTGACGGTATTCGTTTCGGTTTTCTCGTTGTACAGCAATTTGATGATTAGAAACCCGCTAAGGGTAAAGAAAAACTTTACAGCCTCGGTGCCGCGTTGGAAAATCACAAGATCGTTGTAAAAAGGAATATTTAAGCTTTTCGACAATAATGGCACATGAAATAAAACAACGACAACGGCAAGGAATAATCGTAATGGATTAAGATTTGGAAGTTGCTTCATTCAATAGGGAAAGTACTTTAATATTAACTAGCATTTGCTGCTGAAGCACTTGAATAGTGTAAGCATGTAAGCGACGAATTCGATTATTTAATTAAGGGTAGTTAAGCACAGGCCAACTAGCAGGCAATTATGTTAGTAGTTCTTGTTAACGCAAGTTTTTTCACCGACTCAACTATCGCGGCAGCATCATAACCACATTCTGCCCACAACTCCGGCTGCTCCCCATGTTCAATAATTTTATCAGGAATACCTAAACGAACTACCTGTGCAGCATAATTATTATCTGCCATAAATTCAAGAACCGCGCTTCCTATGCCGCCTTCCAGGCAGCCATCCTCCACGGTAACAACTTTCGAGAAATTGGTGAATACTTCATGCAATAATTCAGCATCAAGTGGCTTGGCGAAACGGAGGTCGTAATGCGCAGGATGTATACCTTCAGAATTCAAATCCACACATGCTTTAACTGCTTCATTTCCGATTGATCCGAAGCTCAGAATCGCAACATCTTCACCGTCGCATACTTTACGACCTTTTCCAACCTGGATAGCCTTCATAGGGCGTTTCCAATCGGGCATAACCCCATTTCCACGCGGATAACGGATGCTGAATGGTCCCATATTTTCCTGCTGAGCAGTAAACATTAAGTTGCGAAGTTCCTCTTCATTCATAGGGGAAGACACAATCATATTTGGGATGCAGCGCATATATGCAATATCATAAGCTCCATGGTGAGTTGGGCCATCCGCGCCCGCGACACCCGCACGATCAAGGCAAAAAACAACGTTCAGCTTTTGTATAGCCACATCATGTATCACCTGGTCGTATGCCCGCTGCATAAAACTTGAATAAATATTGCAGAAAGGCACGAGGCCCTGCGTTGCAAGTCCTGCAGAAAACGTTACCGCATGTTGCTCGGCAATGCCCACGTCAAAGGCACGTTTCGGCATGGTTTTCATCATGATGTTTAAGGAACATCCGCTTGGCATCGCAGGAGTAATCCCCATGATCTTATCATTTTTCTCAGCTAGTTCAACAATCGTATGACCAAAGACGTCCTGGTATTTCGGTGGTTGTGGTTTGTCTGAAACAGATTTTTTTATTTCGCCTGTAATTTTATCGAACAGGCCTGGAGCGTGCCATTTTGTTTGTTCTTTTTCAGCTAACGCGAACCCTTTGCCTTTTACTGTAACGCAATGGAGAAGTTTTGGCCCGGGGATATCTCTTAAATCTTTTAAAATTTTGGCGAGGTGCTTAACATCATGACCGTCAATCGGACCGAAATATCTGAACTTTAAAGCCTCAAACATATTGCTCTTGTTAAGCAATGTTCCTTTGATGCTTTTCTCAAGTTTCTTAACTACCTGGTGGGCATTTGGTCCTAATTCAGATATTTTATTTAATACATGAGCAATGTCATCCCGGAAACGGTTGTACGACTTAGAGGTTGTAATATCGGTAAGATATTCCTTTAAAGCGCCAACATTCGGATCGATTGACATGCAGTTATCATTGAGGATAACCAGTAAATTAGAATTTTCAATTCCGGCATGGTTTAACGCTTCGAAGGCCATTCCTGCAGTCATTGCACCGTCGCCGATCACGGCCACATGTTGACGGTCGGTTTCACCTTTGTATTGCGAGGCAACAGCCATTCCAAGAGCTGCCGAAATAGATGTGGAAGAGTGGCCGACGCCGAAAGTATCGTATTCGCTCTCAGTGCGTTTTGGAAAACCACTGATACCTTTATAAATACGGTTTGTATGAAAAACATCACGGCGACCGGTAAGTATTTTATGGCCATAAGCCTGGTGACCTACGTCCCATACTAACTGATCGTATGGAGTATTCAGAACATAATGTAAGGCAACCGTTAATTCCACAACACCCAAACTTGCGCCGAAATGCCCACCGTTTACTGAAACAACATCGATAATGTACTGGCGTAATTCCTGACAAACTTTTTCAAGTTCGTCTTCGCTAAGTTTCTTTAAATCAGAAGGATAATTGATTGTTTCTAACAGTTCTCCCGCCTTAACTTCCATGTGTATTAAAATATCAATTGAAAGTACAAATTAACTCAAATAGTTTTATAGTAGCTACAGAATTTTTTTGTACAATTTAAACGATTGCAGTTTTAGGAAAATGAACTTATAATTAACGCTTTGGATAAATTATAGTATAATTACGCCGCTTAAATCGACCGCTTATTTAATGATTAAAACATATACGCTGCTTTGTCTCTGTCTGCTGATCTTTGTTACAGTTAACGCTCAAACACCCAATCAATATTATCCCAATTCGTTTAAGTTTTATCAAAAGCTGGATAATACTTTATATAACTCCGGTACACGTTTGCATACATCGATGCGTCCTTTCTTCATTGATGATAGTGTGCTTGCTCGGCCGGTTGACTCATTGCTTAACAACGGTGTCGATACATCCAGGAAAACATGGGTTTCACGTAAACTTTTTAATGAGCACCTTCTCCAGGTTAACAACGCGGATTATACAGTGTATGCTGATTTTCTGCCTGATTTTATGATCGGTAAAGATTTTACCGGTAAAAAAACAACATGGCTTAACACGAGGGGATTCCAGGCCGGCGGATCAATCGGTAAAAAGTTTTCATTCTACACCAGTGGATATGAGAACCAGGCAAGTGCGCCCGATTACTACCGAGATTACGCTTCGTCCATTGAAGTAGTTCCCGGGCAATCAAGATACCGCAAGCCTTATGAAGAAAATCTGGATTGGTCGTATGTTACGGCACTTATATCGTATACGCCGATAAAATACCTCAACATAACAGTCGGGCAGGATAAAAACTTTATCGGCGACGGTTACCGCTCGATGATACTTTCGGATTTTGCTTCAAATTATCCATTTCTAAAGTTAACGGCAAAGCTTGGTAACGTACAATATACGGCAATGTGGGCAGCAATGCAGGATCCAGGCGCACCACAGGTTTCTTATGACGCCGGTAACAGGCGAAAAGGTGGCGTATTCCATTACCTGGACTGGAATGTTTCTAAACGACTTTCTCTAGGCTTTTTTGATGCCGTTGTTTGGGCGCAAACGGATAGCCTGGGAAATAAACGCGGCTTTGACTGGAGTTATGCCAACCCGATTATTTTTTTAAGGCCGCTTGAAGATATGAGCGGATCGCCTGATAACGCGGCAATTGGTTTTACCGCAAAATATAAGGTGTTGAATAAAACTGCACTTTACGGCCAGTTCTTTTTAGATGAGTTCGTAGCGTCTGATTTCTTTAAAAAAGACGGCGATTTTAAAAATAAATGGGGGCTTCAGTTAGGATTGCGGGGTGCGGATCTTTTCAACGTTACAAACCTGAATTACTTAGCTGAATTTAACACGGCAAAGCCATATACTTATTCTGAACGGAACAGAGTGCTGAATTATGCGCATTACAACGAGCCTCTGGCGCATCCTTATGGTGCAAACTTCAGGGAGACAGTGGGCATACTTAGCTATTCATACAAAAGATTTGATGTTTCAGCACAATTTAATTATGCTAAATACGGACTTGATACAGACAGCCTTAACTATGGAAAAGACATTTTCAAGCCATATGGAACTGCAGTCAACAAAAAAGGTAATTTTATTGGCCAGGGTTTGACAACGAACTTTTACTATGGCGATATACGAACATCATTTCTTATCAATCCGAAGTACAATTTGCGGTTTGAGCTAAGCTTTACTACACGGACGGAAAAGAATGCGATGGAAAATTCAAAAGCAAACTTCATTAGTTTCGGCCTGAGAAGTTCATTCCGGAACCTGTATCAGGATTTTTAGTTTTTATCAGCTGAAAAAGCTTTAAATTCATATTTTTGCGGTCTGTGAATCAGCCGGATAATTTCGAAATAAAATTACCACAATTTGAAGGGCCCTTCGATCTTCTTCTCTTTTTCATCGAGCGCGATGAGCTGGATATTCACGAAATTCATATTGCCCGCATTACTGATGATTTCCTCGCATATATACACCAGTTAAATGCCATGAACATTGAGCTGGCAAGCGAATTTATTTATGTCGCTGCTACGCTTATGCGAATAAAAGCCAGGTTATTATTGCCAAGGCCCGAAACTGACGCAGAAGGTAACGAGCTTGATCCGCAAAAAGATCTCATTCAAAAGCTTATTGAATACAAAAAATTTAAGCAGGTGGCTGAAGAACTGCGCGTGTTTGAAGAAAGCCGATTTCAAAAGTCCCGGCGCGGGAATATACAGGAGGATCTCGCTCAAATCGCCTTAACAGCTGATCCTGGTGAAGAACTTGCTTCTTTCGACCTTTATAAACTAATGGTAGTTTATGAGCGGGTTTTTGCTAAATATAAAAGTACGAGTGCGCAAGTTAAACACACCGTTGTTCAGTACCCATACAGTATTGAGCAGCAAAAGAAACAGATCGCCGAATTGCTCAGCATCAATCAAAAACTGGATTTCGCGTTTTTATCTAAAAAGTCGGAAAACAAGGTCCATTTTGTGTACAATTTTTTAGCTGTATTAGAAATGCTTCAGCAACAGCTAATTCATATACAAACCGGCCTTGGATATAATAATTTTTGGATACAGCTAAGAACATCATAATTAAACAAGAATAAAAAGGATCTCGCTCGTTCACTCAGCTAAATCATTAGCCGGGATCAAATGACAGATTCGTTGAAAACAAATAAACAGCAAATGAAAAAAGATAAACTGATCTTCAATCTTATCGAAGAAGAATTAGAAAGACAGGAAACCGGTATTGAACTGATTGCGTCTGAGAATTTTGTAAGTAAGCAGGTAATGGAAGCCGCGGGATCTGTTTTAACGAACAAATACGCGGAAGGCCTGCCCGGCAAACGTTACTATGGCGGTTGCGAAGTTGTCGACGAGATTGAAACTATAGCGATCGAACGCGCGAAGCAACTATTCAATGCAGAATGGGTTAACGTACAGCCACATTCAGGCGCACAGGCAAATGCCGCAGTTTTTTTAGCCTTACTACAGGCTGGCGACAAAATTCTGGGTTTTGATCTTTCACATGGCGGGCACCTTACTCACGGATCGCCGGTTAATTTTTCAGGAAGATTGTATCAGCCATTCTTTTACGGCGTTGACAGAGAAACCGGCCTTGTTGACTATGCAAAGCTGGAAGAAGTTGCGTTACGGGAAAAGCCTAAAGTGATTATTTGCGGAGCATCGGCTTATTCCAGGGATTGGGATTATGCTTTTATCCGCCGGGTTGCTGATCAGGTAGGCGCTTTGGTTGTGGCTGATATTTCACACCCCGCAGGTCTTATAGCTCGCGGACTTCTTACCGATCCGCTTCCTCATTGCCATGTGGTAACAACCACTACTCATAAAACATTGCGCGGCCCGAGGGGTGGAATGATCATGATGGGGAAGGATTTTGAAAACCCATTTGGTTTAAAAACACCGAAAGGCGAGTTGAAGATGATGTCGTCCTTGTTAGACATGGGTGTGTTCCCTGGAACGCAAGGCGGGCCGCTCGAGCATATCATTGCGGCGAAAGCCGTTGCTTTTGGCGAGGCTTTGAGCGAATCATATATGAAGTACATCATCCAGGTTAAGAAAAATGCCGACGCGATGGCTCAGGCTTTCGTGGCTAAAGGCTACCAGATTATTTCGGGAGGAACGGACAATCACCTGATGCTGATCGATCTCCGCAACAAAAATATAACTGGTAAGGCAGCGGAAAACGCTTTAGAGGCAGCTGGAATCACTGCCAATAAAAACATGGTTCCTTACGATGATAAATCACCTTTTGTAACTTCCGGAATACGTTTCGGTACCGCGGCGATTACTACCAGAGGCCTTAAGGAAAAGCATATGGAAAAGATCGTTGACCTGATTGATGATGTTATCACAGACCCACAAAGCGAACCTCATATTAAAAAAATCCGTAAAAAGGTTCATGAAATGATGGAGAGTCATCCACTTTACAAATAAAATTTACAAATTAGCTGTGAGCGTGTGACTAATGCAAAACGAAATCAGCGAAAAAAAGCGATTACAAGTCCTGGAAGATTACCAGGTCATGGATACCGGCACCGAAAAGGAGTTTGACGCCATCACGCGCCTGGCGTCATACATCTGCAGTACGCCGGTTGCTTTAATTACGCTGATTGACAGTTACCGTCAATGGTTCAAATCGAAGTACGGAACGGAAAAAACCGAAACCTCCAGGGAAATTGCTTTTTGCAGGTACACGATCCTTGGAGATGAAGTTTTTGAAGTCGCCGATGCCTTTGAAGATGATCGTTTTGCAAATAATCCGCTTGTTACCGGCGATCCCAATATCCGGTTCTACGCCGGTGCGCCCCTAATTTCACCTTCTGGTTATAAATTAGGATCGTTATGCGTAATTGACACCATTCCACGTAACCTGACGGCCCAGCAAAAGGACGCGCTGCAAACCTTAGCCGATGAAGTTATCACCCGCCTGGAGGTTTCACGCAAAAATCGACTGTTAGAGGAATCATTGAACCGCTATGTGGAATTCAGCACGATGTTTAATACGTCGGGCGAGCTGCACTGTGTGTTGGATGACAGAACCAGAATCACGCTGATTAACCAAACCGCTATCGATATACTTGGATACACGGAATCCGAGGCGATTGGTAAAAGTATCTGGGATTTTTGTTTATCTGATGACTGCGAGCGAATCGTTCCTTTAGTTGAAGAAGGTTTACGTAATAATGTCAAAAATTTCGAAATCGAAACTCGTATCAGAACCAAGCAGGGAGAGATTAAGTGGATCAGCTGGACGGTTTCAGTTCAGAGCAGGAAGTGGTTTGTAAACGGACGTGATGTTACTGAACACAAGGAAATAGCCGCGCAAGCGGAAATGCTTTCGGCCGTGGCCAGTAAGATCGATAATGGCGTGATCATCAGTAAATACAACGAAGTCGTATGGGTCAATGCAGCATTCGAGAAAATCACCGGGTATAACATAGAGGAAATCAGGGGAAAAAAACTAGGTGACATTTTAAGAGGTGAGGAAACCGATATTGGAATAATCGAAAAAGCCCGCGAATATACCCGTAATAAAAAGTCGTTCGAGGTTGATATACTGGCATATCGGAAAGACGGAGCCCCGATCTGGCTGTCTGTTATGAATTCTATTATTCTCGGCCCTGATGGTGAAATTGATAAGGAAGTAGAGATTATCACCGATATAACCGAAAGAAAGAGATCGGAAATCCGGTATCAAACCCTGTCAATGGCGGCGAGTAAAACATCCACCGGCGTTGTGATCAGAAGCGCCGACGGCGAACTAATGTGGATGAATAAAGCAGTGGAGTTAATCACCGGTTATTCATTGGAAGATGTACAGGGCAAACAGGTAGGCGATCTGTTAGTCGGGGAGAAAACTAACAAAGAGGTATTCGAGTCGGCGACAAAGGCTCTAAAGAACCATAAATCCTACACAATAGAACTGGAAATATACCGCAAAACTGGTGAACCTCTTTGGGTGAATCTGTCCAACGATCCGATTTTTGACGATACAGGGAAACTGGAACGTCATATCAGCATCATCACAGATATTACTGAAAGAAAAGCCGTGGAAATGGAACTCATTAAAACACGTGAGGAAGCCATTGCGCTCAGTAAATCGAAGGAAATGTATCTGTCTGTAATGAGCCACGAGATACGCACACCTATAAGTGCGGTTGTCGGTCTGACGAATATTCTCCTCGACGATAAACCAAAAGAATCACAGCTCGAAAATTTAAACATACTGAAGTTTTCGGCCGAAAATCTTTTACTTCTCTTAAATGACATCCTGGATTTTTCTAAAATCGAAAATGGAAAAATTGAGTTTCATGAGTCGGAAGTAAATTTAAAGATGCTAACGGGTCATATCATAGATACTTTTCAATACAGCCTGAAAAATAAGAATGTTGTATTGAAAGCGGATATCGATCCGGAATTGCCCGAATTTATTATTGCTGATCAAACCCGCATTTACCAGATAATCATTAACCTTATCGGGAATTCAGTAAAGTTCACCAATGAAGGCGAAATTTCCCTTTCCGTCAAAGTGACTGAAATTGCTGAAAACGACATTGGCATATTATTCAAAATCCGAGACACAGGCATAGGTATTCAGGCTGAAAAGCTGGAACATATTTTCGAGGCTTATGCGCAGGCGGAGACCGACATTGCAACGAAATACGGTGGTACAGGGCTTGGGCTGCCGATTACAAAAAAACTTATTGAACTCTATGGATCTGAGATTTTTGTGAATAGCGAAGTTGGAAAGGGTTCTGAGTTTTCTTTTGAAATTAAGTTCAAAAGAAATAAGACATTAAAACCCGAGCTAAAGCATCCTAAAGAAGAAGATAAACGGCAAATGCAAGGTATCGTACTGGTAGTAGACGACAACGAAATTAACCGCTTACTTGCGAAGAAAATGCTCTCCAAATGGGGTTTGCAAACCGACTTCGCTGAGAATGGGAGAGAGGCCCTTGAAAAAATCGGTAGGCAAAGCTATGATATTGTGTTAATGGATATTCAAATGCCAGTACTCAACGGCATTGAAGCTGCCAGGCAGATCAGAACCCTGCCGGGGCAATATTTCTCAGAGCTTCCGATAGTTGCACTTACTGCATCAATAATGAACGAACAAATAGAAGATATTAAGAAATCTGGCATGGATGACTATCTTCTAAAACCTTTCTCCGTAGATGCTTTATTTGAGAAAATAGACAAGTACCTGCATCTAAGTACCTAAAAGAAAAAGCCGGTTGCTTGGGATGCTTCCGGCTTTTTCTATCTAAATTAACGCTCTCAGATACTTATACTGAAAACGCTTTTTAATAGTTACGTTTTTTTTTTATTTTTTTTTTAATTAGCGTAGGCAATTCCGGCAATGCTGATTTTAACGCCTTTTATTTCGAAAAAAGCGGCGGCACAACCTTCTAAAGTCGCCCCGGTCGTAATAACATCATCCACTAACAGGACATGTTTATTTTCAAACTTTGCCTTATCCGGTACGTGAAAAGTTTCCTTCATGTTCTCATAGCGCATAAAACGTGACTTTTTTGTTTGGGATTCCGTTGACCTGGTCCGGTGTAACCCTGTTGCATCCCAGAAAACACCTAGTTTTCCCGATAATCCTTCGGCAAAATAATCACTTTGATTATAACCCCTTTTCTTAAGTTTCGCAGGATGTAAAGGGACTGGGATAATTATGTCAGGTACATCGTAGCTGTCGTCATTCTTTAACAATGTGCCATAAATCTCTCCAAGTTTAAGCCCAACTTGTGGTTGATTGCTGTATTTAAGCTGATGCATTAAATTCTGGACTTTCGAGCCTTTGTGGAAGTATAGCAGCGCCATCGCTTTTTCAAACGGAAACCGGCCCCAAAGCTGTTGAGCTAACCTATTTGATTCGTCTTTGTGAAAGTTTGTATAAGGAAGATGATAAAAGCAATCTGTGCAGATCGTTTGCTCGTTCTTGAACAAGTTTTTGTAACAGGCAGCACATAAGTCAGGATAAATTAACGACAAAAAATCCTGCAAGTAACTATAAAGCAAATTCATTGAATGAATTTACACGATATCAGCTATAATTACAAATACTTAGGAGATAGCAGCTTCGGCAGATTTTTCATTAGTGGCCAGCTGGCCGCAGGCCGCATCGATGTCCTTTCCGCGGCTGCGCCTGATATTTGTAGTTACTCCATGACGGCGCAGGTAGTCGGCAAATTTTTCAACCTTGTCTTCTTCTGCATTGGTGAATGCTGCAAACGAAATCGGGTTATACTCGATAATATTAACTTTACAAGGCAGGTGCTTGCAGAATTTTGCCAGCTCGGCAGCATCAGCCAGTTCATCATTAAATCCGTCGAAAATGATATACTCATACGTAACCGGATTTTTAGTTTTGGCAAAGTAATATTTCAGCGCTTCGGCTAAAGATTTTAATGAGTTTTGCTCATTAATCGGCATAATTTCGTTTCGTTTTTTGTCGTTAGCAGCATGCAGGGAAAGAGCCAGATTGAATTTGACCTTATCGTCGCCAAGTTTCTTAATCATCTTAGCAATACCTGCGGTAGAAACGGTAATCCGTTTGTACGACATATTTAACCCGTCTTCTGCAGTGATTCGTTCGATTGACTTAAGCACGTTGGCATAGTTAAGTAACGGTTCGCCCATGCCCATGTAAACGATGTTGCTTAAGGGAATTCCATAGTTCTGGCGGGCTTGCTGATCAATTAAAACCACCTGGTCATATATTTCTGCAGCGTCCAGGTTTCTCTTCCTGTCCATGTAACCGGTAGCGCAAAATTTACATGTCAGGCTGCAGCCAACCTGTGAGCTAACGCATGCCGTCATACGTTCAGGCGTTGGAATCAGTACGCCTTCGATCAGGTTATTATCGTAAAGGCGGAACGAATTCTTAATCGTTTTGTCGTTGCTGAATTGTGAATTACTTATGTCAACAGCGTTGATGATGAACTGTTCGGCCAGTTTTTCACGGAGATTTTTTGAAAGATTGTTCATCTCATCAAAACTTCGGGCTGATTTTTTCCACAACCACTCCCAAATCTGCTTCGCCCGAAAACCTTGCTCACCAATCTCAATTAGGCGTTTTTGAATCTCATCAAAACTCAAATTTCTAATATCTAGCCGCTTAACCTGTAAATCCACGCCACAAATTTACCGAAATCCTTCACAGTATGCTGAAATCATAGCGTCATTTTTATGTTTAATGTGAAAATATTTTAACTTGCAATGTTATTAACGCTCACTCACTTTATTATGGCTAAATATTACTCAGCCGATTACATTATGCCTGTTTCCGGCCCCCCTATTAAAAATGGGGTTGTCGCAGTAAACGATGACGGGATAGTCATCGATGTACTTGAAAAGGCAGATCATGTTAAACCCGGTTTAATTGTAAAGGAACATGGAATCATCGTTCCGGGGTTGGTAAATTCTCACTGCCACCTGGAACTATCGCATCTCAGGGGACGATTTGCGGAAAAACAAGGCTTAGTTCCATTTTTGAAAGAAGTAATTTCTTCCCGTGGAAAGGATGACGACGGTTTGGTGCTTGAACACATGCAACGAGCCGATGAAGAAATGTACAATAATGGCATTGTTGTCGTTGGTGACGTTTCTAATCGTACCATCTCAAAATCAGTTAAAGAGAAAAGTAAAATTCATTACCACACGTACGTGGAAAGTATTGGTTTTGATCCGGCTAAAGCCAAAGAGGTTTTTCAACATGCTGTTGAAATGGTCGATGAACTGAAGCCGCTTCGTTCGTCCATTGTGCCTCACGCTCCTTATTCGGTGAGTAAGGAACTCCTGCGCTACATAACTCATTTTTGCAGTAGCAACGGAAATCCTTTTTGTATCCACAACCAGGAAACGGATGAAGAGAACCAGTTCTACAGATACAAGACAGGCGCTTTCCTTGATTTTTACAAAGATATGGGGCTTGAATTAAACTTTTTTAAATCACAAGCCCGAAACTCCCTGCAAACATTGTTAAGATATTTTCCTGACAACAAAAATGTTATGCTCGTTCATAACACCTACACCAGTCTCAAGGACATTTATTTTATACAACGAATGAGCAGGAATATTAACTGGTGTTTTTGTCCAAAAGCCAATTTGTTTATTGAAGGCCGTCTGCCAAAACTTGATTTATTCCTGATGAATGGCATTGGCGAAACGGTTCAGATTGGTACCGACAGCCTGGCATCGAATGACGAACTAAACATTTTATCCGAATTGAAAGTTCTTCACCAGCATTTCCCGACGATAAATTTCAGCGATTCAATAAAATGGGTAACGTTAAATGGAGCCCGTTTTTTAAAAGTTGATCATCGTTTTGGTAGTATTGAAAAAGGAAAGCAGCCAGGGTTGAATTTGATTTCGCATGTCAACGGATTAAATCTTACAGAACATTCGACCATTAAAAGGCTGATTTAAGAAAAAGCGCGTGGCGTTATTACTAAACAAGTAATTTTGCGCCATGAAGCATTGCAATATAAGAATCACCGGGAAGGTACAAGGTGTTTTTTTCAGGGCGTCAACAAAAGCTGTTGCAGACCAGCTCAGCGTAAAAGGGTTTGTGAGAAATGAAAAAGACGGCTCGGTTTATATCGAAGCAGAAGGCGATGATTTTTCGATTGAATCGTTTTTAGACTGGTGTAAAGAAGGTCCGCAAAAAGCAGAGGTTGAAAATGTTGAAGTAACAGCGGGCGAACTAAAAAACTATCGTAATTTTGAAGTGGTTAAAAAGAACATGCTTTGGTAAACACGGAAGTATGTTCTTTTTTGTTTCTTAAATAAATCAGGAAATTGTCTGCTATAAAAAAATTTGCCGGGCAAACGGCGATTTACGGGATCACTACCATATTTTCCCGTATCCTTTATTTCTTCCTTACTCCGGTTTACACCAATGTTTACAAGCCCGCAGTTTATGGCGTTTTTACTGTGCTCTACAGTTATGCATCTATAATAAACCCGATACTGGCATTCGGCATGGAAACCACTTTTTTCCGGTTTCTCAATAAGCAGGACGTTGACAAAAAGAAAGTTTATAATAATGCTTTCCTGATAGTGGCCGGACTGGCTCTGATTTTCCTCGCATTTGCCTGGCTGTTTGTTGACGACATCGCATTGTGGTTAAAAAAAGACAACCAAACCCTGGCATCAGATTACGCCACGTACGTTAAGTTGTTCATTTACTTGCTGGT
This sequence comes from Hufsiella arboris, assembly GCF_009834875.1. Taxonomy (GTDB): domain Bacteria; phylum Bacteroidota; class Bacteroidia; order Sphingobacteriales; family Sphingobacteriaceae; genus Hufsiella_A; species Hufsiella_A arboris. The sequence goes on from NZ_WVHT01000005.1 coordinate 196,597, forward strand.
TGCTGACGCAATTTGCGTAATTCCGTTTGCGAAATTACGGGCGGACGGAAGGCCAATTAAATACGGCCTTATAAAAATTGTGAATATATTAAGCTGCATTGGCTTAAACCTGTTTTTTATTTATGTAGTTCCGTATATCATTAATAATCATTACGCTGGTGCGGCATTGTTTGAAAGCTGGTACCGCCCGGGCTGGGTTGGTTATGTTTTTATCTCCAATCTTGCCGCAAGTGTTATAACACTGGCTTTTCTGATCCCTGAAATAGCCGGATTGCAGGTCAAATTCGATCGTTCGTTATTTTACCAAATGTTTCATTACAGCTGGCCGGTTCTTATTGCTAATCTCTCTTTCATAATAAATGAAAACCTGGATAAGTTACTTTTGGATAACTTACTACCTGCGGGGATAAGTAGCCACGACACGGGTATTTACGGTGCTTGTGCTAAGATTGCAGTCTTCCTAAATATATTCATTCAGGCGTTTCGCTTAGGTGCAGAACCATTTTTCTTCAGTCACGCTAAAAACAAAAACTCGGGAGAAACCTATGCCAGGATCATGAATTATTTCGTGATCACCGTTTGCCTGATCTTTATTGCGATAACAGCAAATATCAATATTCTGAAACATTTCGTTGGCCCGTCTTACTGGGAAGGATTGAAGGTGGTGCCGGTTTTGCTTTTCGGTTACGTGAGCCTTGGAATTTATATGAATCTGTCAATCTGGTATAAATTGTCGGATCAAACCAAGTATGGGCTTTATATTTCCGGAGTTGGCGCCATTGTTACGATTGTCTTCAACCTGCTCTTTATACCTAAATTTAGTTATATGGCGGCCGCTTGGGTGTCTTTGTCGGCTTATGCAAGTATGATGGTTCTGTCGTACATTCTGGGACAAAAAAATTATCCGATTCCGTATAACCTGCAAAAGAATCTTGCCTATATTGTCGCCTCGATAGTAGTGGTTTACCTATGTTTTGTGACATTTAACCGCAGTCTTGTTTTGGGAAATCTGCTTCTTGTCCTAAGTTCCGCTGGTGCGTTATACATCGAGCGAAAGGAATTGAAAGCCATTTTATTAAAGAAATAATTTAATTTTTATATGAACGTTCGTGTTATAAACAGATCAGAGAATAAATTGCCGGCTTATGAAACGGAAGCCTCAGCTGGCATGGATCTGCGGGCTAATTTGCCGGAAGGTGCAGTGACATTGAAACCACTGCAACGCGCTTTAATTCCAACGGGATTGTTTATTGAACTTCCGGATGGCTATGAAGCACAGATCCGCCCAAGAAGCGGATTGGCATTTAAGCATGGTGTTACAATATTAAATTCACCCGGAACCATTGACGCTGACTACCGAGGTGAACTTAAAATTTTACTGGTAAATCTTTCTGATGCTGATTTTGTTGTAAAGCACGGCGAACGGGTAGCCCAGATGATTGTAGCAAAACACGAATGTGTTGTTTGGAATGAAGTAGAAGTGATCAATGAAACTGTTCGTGGGGCCGGCGGATACGGCCATACGGGCGTTTAAAAAACCGATGAAAAAATTATCCTCAATTTTACTTATTCTGTCTGCAGCAAGTGCATCTGTGGCGCAACAGCATAAAGCTGTAATCGTAGCGGGAAAAGTTTTAAGCACTGAGGATAGTTTGCTGGTTAAAGAGCTTTACTACTCTGGTTTACGCGAAAAAACAATTCAGAACTATCAGCTTTCATCCGATTATTTCAGCAGAGTTATACAGCTCGACCCAGCTAATGACGCTGCTTTGTATGAACTGGCATCAATCAATCATGCCAAAAAGAATGACAAAGAAGCGGAAGAACTTGCGAGAAAAGCGGTAACTGTTGAGCCGGAAAATGAATGGTATTGGCTGTTGTTAGCCGACATCTATAAAAGAACTTCGAATATGCGGGATCTGGTCCCTGTATTTGATGAGCTGATAGCAATTTCTCCCGAGAAGGAAGACTATTATTTTGATAAAGCAAACGCTCTTCTACTGCAAAATGAGACGGAAAAGGCAGAGCAGGTTTATACTCTTGTAGAGAAAAAATTTGGGGTAAGCGATGATCTAACTTCTGCCAGGCAACGTATCTACCAAAAGCAGGGAAATTCTGAAAAGGCTGCAGTAGAGCTTGAAAATCTTATAAAAAACAATCCTTCTGAAGTCAAAAATTACATCGAGCTGAGTCAAATATATTCCACAAATGGCAATCTGTCAAAAGCCAGGCAGATTTTAGAAGAGGCAAAAAAAATCGATCCTTCTAATGTCTATGTCAGGCTTTCGCTTGCTGATGTTTATCGGGCAGAAAAGAAAAATGAAGATGCTTTCATTGAGCTAAAAAGTGCGTTTTCCAATCAGAATCTAGATATCGACAATAAGGTTCGGATCGTACTTTCTTTTTTTCCTGACTTTAAGAATCCGGCAGCGCGTGCTCAGGCAGAAGAGCTGTCCTACCTGATTACGGAATCAAATCCCGGCGATCCAAAGGGATTTTCAGTTTACGGTGATGTGCTTTTCCAGGAAAATAAATTGAAGGAAGCGGCCGAAGCTTACCGGAAATCACTAAAGTTAAACAATCAGACCTACATGATCTGGGAGCAATTGCTCAGAATTGATTTAGGTTTGGGCGACGGAGCTGCTGCGATAAAGGATGGCGAAGAAGCATTAACTTATTTTCCGAACCAGGCGCCATTATATCTATACACAGGGATTGGCTATGCTCAGAAAGGAAACCATGCCAGGGCGGTTACCTATTTAAAAAATGCTTCTTCAATCGGTTCGGAGGACAAACAAGTGCAGGCCCAAACATGGGCCAGCCTGGGCGATTCATATAACGCATTGAAACAGTTTCAGGAATCGGACGCTGCCTATGAGAAGGCACTTCAGATTGATCCGGATAATACCTACACGCTGAACAATTACGCCTATTATTTATCGTTAAGGAATGAGAATCTTGATAAAGCGGCGCAAATGTCGCTCAAAACAAACCAGATCGATCAAAATAATGCCTCCTTTGAGGATACATACGCCTGGATACTATTTAAGCAAAAGAAATTTACCGATGCCCGCAAATGGATGGAAAAGGCGCTAAGTGATGATCAGTCTAAAAGCTCGACCCAGGTTGAGCATTATGGCGATATACTTTATCAGCTCGGTGAAAAAGATCAGGCGTTGAAACAGTGGATAAAAGCGAAAGAATATGGCGGAAGCTCTCAAAAACTACAACAGAAAATTGATACGAAAACATTTATTGAATAACTTATTTCTTGTGATGCTCGTAATTGTCTTTTTTGCATGCAAAACAAAAAAGGCACTGGTCGACAATGCACCTGCGAAATCAACAACTAACTCCTCTAAAGCGGCAACGCTTAGCAGCATTGAACGTTCGCAAGCCAATTTCAGCACGCTAAACATCCGGTCAAAAGCCGATCTCGGCATCGATAACAAAAGCTACGATGTCAGTATGAATATCCGGATCAAGAAAGATCAGATGATCTGGGTATCGATAACAGCCATCGCAGGGATCGAGGTTGCTCGGGCGTTGATAACTCCTGATAGTTTAAAAATTCTTAACCGCTTACAGGGTATATATACACATCAGCCCTTTAGTTACGTTCATCAGTTTGCAAACCGGCAGATAACTTTTAAATCGGTGCAGGCGCTTCTTGTTGGAAACTGCATCCCGGAGTTGTTAAATGAGAATTCTGACCTGAGCCAGGACAGTGCCGGAGTTAAACTGAACGGTGTATTGAAACAGCTTGCTTACGAAGTGATTTTTAATCCAAGCCTGAATGTTACAAAGACATCCTTGCGGGATGATCCCGCCGGACAGAACCTTGCAGCAAATTACAGCGCCATTGAACCCGAAAATCGAATTGTTATTCCTCACCGATTGAAAATAAACTCTGCAGCAGGAGGTAAAAGGTTTAATGTTGAACTCAATTACACTAAAGTGGATGTAGATCAGGAGATCGACTTTCCTTTTTTTGTATCAAAAAAATATCAGGAAAATTAATCTGACAGCTTTGATACTTCTTTTAAGCATGTATCATTTTATTAGATTTGCCGCATGAGGTTTGTTAGGCTGTTCATTTTCGTTTTCATTTTTCTTTCAGGTGGCAAGTTATTCGCTCAGAGCAGTTCCGAACTGAAACGGCAGAAAGAAGCGCTGACCCGTGAAATCGAGATGCTTAACAGTAGTTTAAAGCAGACCAGCAGCAGCAAGCGCCTGTCCTTAAAACAAATAAATGTACTGGAAGCCCAAATCAGGTTGCGCGAGCAAAAGATCGGAACTATAAATTCCGAGATAAGGCTGTTGAATAACCAGATATCTGATAATACGAGCACCGTACATTCGCTGCAAAGCCAGCTTGAAAAGCTGAAAAAGGAATATGCGGGAATGGTACTTTTCGCGTTTCGAAATCAAAGTGCCTACAGCAAGTTAATGTTCATATTCGCTGCCCAGGATTTTAACCAGGCATATAAGCGTTTGAAATATTTGCAGCAATTTGGCGATTACCGCAGAAAGCAGGCGCAGTATATCCTCGGAACACAAAAGGACCTGAATATAAAAATAGTTGAGCTCGACCAGAATAAGCGGCAGAAGAGCAACCTGCTTAGCGAGGAAGAAAAAGAGAAAACGACATTAGGCGGCGAAAAGAATAATAAAGCCAAAGAACTCGGTAAACTTGCCAAGGAAGAAAAACAGCTCAAACGAGAAATATCCAAAAAGCAGCAACAGGCAGCGCGATTAAACAGCGCTATCCGGGCGGCGATTAACCGGGAGATATTAGCCGCAAAACGAAAAGCTGAACAAGAGGCAAGAGAGGCTGCGGCGCGAGCGAAGGCTGAAAACCCTTCGGCTCCGGCCCCGGCACCTAAAACGGTATCAAATACGTCAAGTGTTCTGGCCGCTACGCCGGAAGCTCTAAAATTATCTTCAGATTTTTTAAGTAACCGCGGCAGATTGCCCTGGCCTGTATCGAACGGTGTAATCGTTGAAGGTTTTGGCCCGCATCGCCAGGGTGTAAATGTGATGATCAATAATGATGGAATTGATATAAAAACAGCTGAAGGAGCCAGTGTAAGAGCAGTTTTCTCTGGAGATGTGACCCGTGTTATGGATGTAGGAGGATCATATGCTGTTCTAATCAGACATGGTGAATATTTTACGGTTTACTCTAATCTGAAATCGGTAAATGTATCAAACGGGCAAAAAGTTAGTGTTAAACAAGCGATAGGGTCGGTTATAACCGATTCAAGCGATGGAACGACTCTGCTGCATTTCGAAGTTCGGAAGGGTGCTGACCCGATGAATCCATCAAGCTGGCTGGCGAATTAAAACGAATAGTAACAATAAACTTTTCACCGGGGAAACCGTCTGACTTTAACGCACGTAGATAGTTGTAATAGATTCGTTGCAAAAAAAACAAGGAAACTCTCAATATAAAAATGTCTATATTTGTCACCTGTAATTAATTGTAAAACAATGTATACGTCCAGTTTATTATTCCTGAACATAGGAACTCCGGAACTGATGATCATCCTTCTGGTGGTGTTGCTATTGTTCGGTGGGCAGAAGCTTCCAGAGCTTGCCCGTGGTTTGGGAAAAGGAATTCGTGAGTTTAAAGATGCTTCTGAAGGAGTAAAGCGGGAAATCCATCGGAATATAAATTCCGTAAGTGATGATTTGGATGTAGATTCAGATCAGAAGAAAACTGATACTCCAATTAATGATCATATATCGTCTAATTAAAAAAATATTGCCATGCTAGGAACACCCGAAATTATTATCATTCTTGTTGTTGTTCTGCTTTTATTCGGAGGCAGAAAAATTCCTGAACTTATGCGCGGTTTGGGCCGTGGGGTAAAGGAATTTAAAGATGCAAAAGATACCCCTTCAGGATACAGTGAAGAAGAAAGAAAAAACAGCTAACGGCTGAATGTCGAAATTTAAAAACCTCGCACAAAATGCGGGGTTTTTTTGTTTTATGAATATTTGAATATGCATTTTGTTAAATCTTTGAAACAAAATGCCGCCTTTCTTTGATATATTTTTTTAAATTGCTTAATCAAGTTGAAAATTAATGGAAACTGTTTCTTATTTCGGTTCTTACTTAGCGGATAATAAGGTTTGGGATGAAATGTACGACCAGAATAGCGAAATACGAGAGCAGTATAAACGTGTTTATAACTATTTGTCTAGCGAATCGGTTGAAGATTTGAATAAAAAAGAAGAACTGGCCAAAAAATTATTCATGAGCCAGGGTATAACTTTTACCGTTTATAACAGCGGCGAAGGAATTGAAAAGATTTTCCCGTTTGATATTATCCCACGAATTATTACAAGCAGCGAATGGACTTTTATTGAAGGCGGCATTAAGCAACGTTTAAAGGCGCTCAACTTATTCCTAAAAGACGTCTACGGCAACCAGTTTATCATTAAAGACGGAATCGTTCCCATAGATATGATCTATTCATGCCCTCATTTTATCAGGGAGATGAGTATGGTTCAGGTTCCGCATGATATTTACGTACACATTGCCGGTATCGACTTAATCCGCGACAGCGACGGAACCTTTTATGTGCTTGAGGATAATCTCCGGACGCCGTCAGGTGTGAGTTATATGCTCGAAAATCGTGAGATTACCAAACGCCTCTTTCCTGATCTTTTGCCGCAATGTAAGGTCCGTGGAGTGATGGACTATCCAAATATCTTGCACAAAAATTTGTTATCGCTTTCACCAAGAGCTGTATCAAACCCAACGGTTGTGCTTCTTTCGCCGGGAATGTATAACTCTGCTTATTTTGAGCATACTACGCTGGCCCGCCTTATGGGGGTAGAATTGGTAGAGGGACGTGACCTGGTTGTGCAGAATCATCATGTTTATATGAGGACAACCCGCGGTTTAAAACAAGTTGATGTGATTTATCGCCGCGTAGATGACGAATACCTGGATCCGCTGGTCTTTAACCCATCCAGCATGCTTGGCGTGGCGGGCATCATGAGCGCCTATCGTAAAGGAAATGTTTCAATCATTAACGCCATCGGAAACGGCGTTGCCGATGATAAAGCAGTGTATGCTTACGTTCCTGAAATGATAAGATACTACCTGAACGAAGAGCCGATTTTAAAAAATGTTCCTACTTACCAACTTCGCAATCCGGAAGAAAAGGAATATGTTTTTGAGAATATTAATACAATGGTGATCAAAAAAACTAATGAAAGCGGCGGCTATGGGATGCTGATGGGATTTGCGTCCTCCGAGGAGGAAATCGATAATTATAAAAAAGAAATCCTGAAAGATACCCGCCAGTTTATAGCCCAGCCCACCATTAATCTTTCTGCTGCACCTTGTTACCTCCAGGGGAAATTAAGCCCGCGAAGGGTCGACTTACGCCCATACGCTTTATGCGGACCTGGCGGTATTGAAATTGTTCCCGGCGGATTGACCCGTGTTGCTCTACGCGAAGGATCTCTTGTTGTAAATAGCTCGCAGGGAGGTGGGAGCAAGGATACCTGGGTGCTTGCCTGATCAATTATTTATTAAACGAAATACAAAGTATGTTAAGCAGAGTTGCCGATAGTTTATACTGGCTGAGCAGGTACGTAGAAAGAAGTGACGGGATTTTGAGAATGCTGAAAATAAATTATGCCACTTCGCAGGATTCAATATCAGAATTCAGCTGGGAACCAGTGATAAATATTTTTGCACCCAGTAATGAAAATGCTCCGGATATAAAGAACAGCCGGGAAGTTTTGCAATACATGATCACTGACAAGGAGAATCATTACTCTGTGCTAAACATCATTACCCGTGCACGTGAAAATGCCAGGAGTGTTCAGGATCACATTACAAAAGATTTGTGGCAATCGCTTAACGAATATTATCTGATTGTTAGAGACTCAGCTGTAAAAAAATCGCTGCAAAAGGACGATCCGGTGTCGGCGCTTGATTTGTTAATTAAACAAGTGATGCTTTTTTATGGCACAGCAGAGATAAGCATGGCAAGAGGAGAGGGCCGCAGTTTTATGAGCATCGGCAAGTATCTCGAACGAAGCATCCAGTCGGTTGATATTCTCGATATTAAGTTTGGCACGGCCAGCAGCAACCCTGATTTATTAAGTGATACCAGTTACTGGAAAAACCTGTTGCTTTCAATCGGTGGATACGAATTATATCTTAAATGCTATCGGCAGGGCTTTGAGGCAGAAAACGTTTTGGAGCAGGTGGTGTTAAATGTCGACTTTCCCAGATCGGTGCTTTATGCGATTAATCAGCTTAAACGATATTTTGAGCGTTTACGCAGCGATAGCAACATGGAAAGTTACCTCGAACTGCTTTTTACCATTGGTAAACTGCAAAGCCGTATTCAGTACAGTTCGGTGCAAACCATACGCGAAGAGGGTTTGCATGCATTTTTGACGGACACACGACAGGAGCTTTTTAAAATAGGAAACGCCTTAAACAAGCATTATTTTGCATATACCTAGAACTCAAATTATGCCAAGATTCAACATACAACACATTACAACCTATCATTATCAGGGGTTGGTTCGTGATAGTGCGAATCAGATAATTCTTTATCCGTTAAAAGACAAATATCAGGAAGTTCTTAATCACGAAATAACTATAAGCGGCGATCCGTTGGTAGATGTTCATAAAGACTATTATGGTAATGAAGTAGGAAATTTCACCTACAGCAAACCGCATAGTGAGCTTATAATTAACTCGGTGTTAAGCATAACGACCAGCTCTAAACCTTTACCGGTTGATGATATGTTTGCCGAGATGCAATGGCAGGAACTCGCCAGATTGCAGTACCAGGTTCCTTATATTGATTATCTGAAACAGGAGTATTTTGATGGATTGACAGAGCTGCAGGAAATAGTCCAAAACGAGCGGCATAGTAATGTTACTCCCTACCAATGCGCACTGGATTGCTGCAAGTATGTTTACGAAAATTTCAGTTACATTCAAGGCGTAACCAGCGTCGAAAGCACTTTGGATGAAGTATGGCAGCTTAAAGCCGGCGTTTGCCAGGATTTCGCACATATATTATTAGTTATGCTGCGTTTAATGAATATTCCGGCGCGGTATGTAAGTGGATACGTTTGTCCCAATCGAAACGGGATGCGTGGTGAAGGTGCAACTCATGCCTGGGCCGAAGTCTTTATTCCAAATTATGGGTGGCTTGGACTGGATCCTACAAACAATTGTATTGCAAATGAAACCCACGTCCGACTGGCTGTAGGCCGGAGTTTTTCCGATTGTTCGCCGGTTAAAGGTGTTTATAAAGGCCCGATTGACCATGTATTAAAGGTTGCCGTTTCCGTAGGCTATGAAGATGGTACCACCAACAACGCTCCATTAGAAGAAGTGATAGAGGCCAAGCCAGCATCATCATTTTCCCGAAACAGCTATATGCGGCATATGGAATTGATTCAACAACAACAGCAGCAACAGTAATAAGCCGTACAAAGAGTCGTCAGAAGTTTCATAGTTCGATCATTTTCTTACTTTTACAACCCGTTAAAATTGATTAGGTGAAACGATATACGACACTTTCGGAAATCAGGCAAGATATTGATGCTGGCGAGCTGGAGCTAACGAGTCTTGTTGAACATTACCTGCAACGAATTGAAGAAGAGAAACATCTGAATGCCTTTGTAGAAGTCTTTGGTGAAGAGGCAAGGCAGGAAGCTGCCAGGATAACGGAAAAAATAGCAGCAGGATCTGCCGGAAGGCTTGCCGGAATGGTAATCGGCATTAAAGACATAATTTGTTATAAATCGCACGGAGTATCAGTCGGTTCAAAGATATTAGAAAACTATAAGTCAATATTTTCGTCAACGGTTGTGGAGCGCCTGCTCGCTGAAGATGCCATTATCATCGGGAGATTGAATTGCGATGAGTTTGCAATGGGCGGGTCCAACGAAAATTCATTTTATGGCCCGGTAAAGAACTATGTTGATAACACAAAAGTTGCCGGTGGTTCTTCGGGAGGATCAGCTGTAGCAGTACAAGCAGGCCTTTGCCTTGCCGCCCTGGGTACGGACACAGGAGGTTCCGTCCGCCAGCCGGCCGCGTTTTGTGGAGTTGTTGGTGTAAAACCGACCTACGGGCGAGTGTCTAGACATGGCATTGTAGCTTATGCATCCTCCTTCGACCAGGTTGGTCCGCTGGCAAACTCTGTGGAAGATGCTGCATTGATCCTGGAAATTATTGCTGGCCCGGATGAATACGACAGCACCGTTTCTCTTAAGCCGGTTCCAAGCTATTCGGGCAATCTTAAAAGTTCCGGTAAAAAGAAGATCGCTATCCTTAGCGAGGTTCTTGAAGCGGAGGGTTTGGATCCTGAGATTAAACAACTGACAGAAAATACCATTGCAAGGTTAAAGGGCGACGGGCATACCGTTGAAGCGGTTTCTTTTCCATACCTTGAATACGTTGTGCCAACATATTATATTCTCACAACGGCAGAGGCATCCTCAAATCTGGCAAGATACGACGGTGTGCACTACGGATATCGCAGTCCAAACGCAACGGATCTCGAATCGACTTACAAAAAATCCCGTACAGAAGGATTCGGAGCTGAAGTAAAGCGAAGAATCATGATTGGTACCTTTGTGTTAAGCGCAGGATATTATGATTCATTTTATGGGAAAGCACAAAAGGTTCGTCAGTTGATTCGTGCAAAGACCGACGAAATTCTTAGCAAATACGATTTCATACTCATGCCAACAACTCCGACTCCGGCATTTGGTATCGGCGAAAAGATGAGTGATCCTGTAGTAATGTATCTTGCTGATATTTTTACGGTGCAGGCTTCGTTGGCGGGTATTCCAGCTGTTTCGCTGCCGTTAGGCAATAATTCGAATAATTTGCCGTTAGGTATTCAATTCCTTGGAAAACGGTTTGGAGAGGGGGATCTGCTAGCGTTTTCTAAATATATAATGGAATCAACACACAGGCCGACTGTGTAGTTTACGCTTTCAGTATGATAAGAAAATTACTGGTACTAACCATTTGTATACTTTTTTATAGTACATCAAAAGCTTCAACTAATTATTTAACCGATACTAATAAGGTTTCGGTTAAACCTCGTTTACACTTTGCTGATTCATTATTTATCATTCCTGCAGATAATCAACCGCCATCAGTTTATCAAAACGTTGAATACAAGCAACGACTGGATTCGTTAAGAAAAATCGTGCCGCTTGAGTATAATGAATACGTTCAGAATTATATTGATATCTATCTTTCAAAACGCAGGGGGGATTTTGCCAGGATGATTGGATTGTCTAAGTATTACTTTCCTATCTACGAAAAGGCGCTTAAAGAACAGAACATTCCTGAAGAACTCAAATATATTTCTATTATTGAATCGGCCCTCGATCCTAATGCCGTTTCGCGATCGGGCGCTACGGGTTTGTGGCAGTTTATGTTTACAACTGCGAAAGGTTACGGACTTACCATCGATAATTATGTTGATGAACGTAAAGATCCATTTACCTCAAGCCGGGCCGCAGCAACCTATTTTAAAGATGCCTTTAACCAGCTTGGAGACTGGTTGTTAGCTGTAGCATCTTATAATTGCGGAATGGGGGCTGTTTCAAGAGCCGTAGCCAGAGCAGGCGGCCAGGCAAATTTCTGGGCTATCAAAGATTATCTGCCTCAGCAAACCAGGAACTATGTGCCGGCTTTTATTGCAACGGTTTATTTAATGAACTATTACGCGAAGCATGACATTTTACCAGCGGCGCTTGATTTTCCCGTTAACACAGATATTGTTCCGGTAAATAGAACGATTTCTTTGGCTGGTATAGCTAAATCGATGAACGTTGATGCAAAGGCACTAAGTGTTTTGAACGCCAGTTATAAGAAAGGAATTGTCAACGGGTCGGAAACTACTCCGCGGCAGGTTGTTGTGCCTCATTTAAGCCCGACCTCGGCGCAGGAATTACTGACCTTTCTGAATACAGAAGCTGAGCCTGCTGAAGAACCAACGATTCTGTTGGCTGCATCGCCGGGGCTGGCGCCTGAAATTTATAAGGTTAAGCCAAACGAAAGCCTCGAAAGCATAGCCAATGCATTTAAAATCGAAGTTCAGGATATCAAGGTTTGGAACAACTTGAGAACTACCCGAATTGTTCCCGGACAAAAGTTGCGTCTTTCATCATCGGCGCCTGAAATACAGGTGAAGTCTCTCAAAACTTATATTTCCTACAAAGTAAAGCCTGGCGATACACTTTCAACAATAGCCGATAAGTTTGAAGGAAGTTCCGTCTCTGAAATCAAGAGTCAGAATAATTTAAAAAGTACAGCGCTGCAGCCCGGTATGATCTTAAAAATAAATAAAGGATAACTGCTTGTTCTAAAGCGTATTGTTTTAAATTTTCCGGACATAGCTAATTGAATGCGATTTACATAAGGGCATGCCGAAAAGAATCGTAATTTTGCCGGCACTCACCAACAAATATTTTTAATGAGTAAAACAAACCGTAAGCAGGACGCGCTGGATTATCATTCACAGGGCCGTCCGGGAAAGATTCAGGTACTACCAACTAAACCAACAAATTCACAAAGAGACCTTTCATTGGCTTATTCGCCAGGCGTAGCAGAGCCCTGCCTTCGTATCGCCGACAACGTGGAAGACGTTTATAAATATACAGCCAAAGGCAACCTCGTAGCCGTAATCAGTAATGGTTCGGCAGTGTTAGGATTAGGCGATATCGGGCCGGAAGCGGGCAAGCCGGTTATGGAAGGAAAAGGCCTCTTATTTAAGATTTTCGCAGATATTGACGTTTTTGATCTTGAACTTGATACAAAAAATGTCGATGAGTTCGTAAATATTGTAAAGGCGTTGCAGCCGACTTTTGGCGGCGTTAACTTGGAAGATATTAAAGCACCGGAATGTTTCGAAATTGAGCGGCGCTTGAAGGAAGAAATGAATATTCCAGTCATGCATGATGATCAGCATGGTACCGCAATCATTTCGGCGGCGGCTTTAATCAATGCATGCGAATTACAGAAAAAGAAGCTTGACAAAGTAAAGATCGTGGTAAGCGGAGCCGGTGCTGCTGCAATTTCCTGTTCACGGCTATATGTAAGCCTTGGAGCCACAAAGGAAAATATCGTAATGATCGATCGTTCCGGCGTAATTCGTTCCGACCGTGAAAATCTGGATTCTCTGAAATCTGAGTTTGCTACAAAACGCAATCTGAACACATTGGATGAAGCTATAAAGGATGCGGATGTGTTTATCGGACTTTCATCGGCTAACGTACTAAGTGCTGATGCACTGAAAACTATGGCTAAAAATCCGATCGTTTTCGCGATGGCCAATCCGGATCCTGAGATCGCTTACGAGCTTGCAATACAAAACCGTAAAGATATCATCATGGCAACCGGGCGTTCGGATTATCCGAACCAGGTAAATAATGTACTTGGCTTCCCGTATATATTTCGCGGGGCGCTTGACGTAAGAGCCACCACAATTAACGAAGAGATGAAAATCGCGGCCGTTAAAGCGATCGCCGAACTTGCTAAAAAGCCGGTTCCGGAAGCTGTTAACCTTGCCTATAATAGCACAAATCTGAAATTCGGAAAAGATTACATCATTCCGAAGCCAATAGATTTACGTTTAATTACAACCGTTTCACCGGCCGTTGCAAAAGCAGCAATCGATTCGGGCGTTGCTAAAAAGATTATTACAGATTGGGATGCTTACAAAGACGAGTTGCACAAACGCCTTGGAACTGAGGATGCATTATTACGCGCTATCACGAATAAAGCCAAATCGGCGCCTAAAAAAGTAGTGTTTGCCGAAGCTGACAATTATAAAATATTGAAAGCTGCACAAATAGTCAAAGATGATGGCATTGCGATTCCAATTCTATTGGGTAATAAAGCAACTATCAAACAGATCATCCATGAAAACGCACTCGATCTCGACGGCGTTGAAATTATAGATCCTTTTGAGGAAACGGTGCGTCAGAAAAAGTATTCGGAATTCCTTTATAAAAAGCGTCAGCGCCGCGGCATCAGTTTATTCCAGGCGCAAAAATTAATGCGCGACAGGAATTATTTTGGCGCCTGTATGGTTGAGTTTGGCGAAGCCGATACGCTTATTTCAGGTTTGACCAAGGATTATGCGGCCACTGTAAGGCCGGCGTTGCAAATTATCGGAACAGCACCGAGCGTTAACCGTGTTGCCGGTATGTATATGATGCTGACAAGAAAAGGCCCTATCTTTTTTGGCGATACAACCATCAATGAAAACCCGACTGTTGAAGAGCTGGTAGATATCACTGCTTTAATACATGATACCGTTAAGCAATTCAATATCACACCGCGGATAGCCATGCTTAGTTATTCAAATTTCGGCTCAACAGAAGGTGAAGTTCCGTTGAAAGTGCGTGCGGCGGTTAAGATATTACATGAGAAATATCCGGACATTATAGTTGACGGGGAAATGCAGGGCAACTTTGCTATTAATCCGGCGCTTTTAAAGGATAATTTCCCGTTCAGTACCTTGGTTGGGCAACCTGCTAATACGCTTGTGTTCCCAAATCTGGAATCGGGTAATATTGCTTATAAATTACTACAGGAGTTGGGCGAAGCGGAAGCTGTTGGACCAATTTTACTAGGTTTGAATAAGCCGGTTCATGTTTTGCAACTTGGCAGTTCGGTTCGTGAAATTGTAAATATGGTAACTATCGCCGTTGTAGACGTGCAGTCAAAAGAAGCTGAAAAAAATATCCGGAAACGTGGATTATTTAAAAAGAACTAATGTACGAATACCTGAACGGCAAGCTGATTTTTAAGTGTCCGACTTACGTAGTAATTGACGTAAACGGTGTTGGTTATCATGTTAATATATCATTAAATACTTACTCAGCCATTGGCGATCAGGAGCTATGCAAATTATTTGTGTGGCAACATGTAAAAGAAGATGCGCTTACCCTTTACGGATTTTCCGACGAGGGTGAGCGCCGCTTGTTTCTGCACCTGATTAATGTTTCGGGCATTGGGCCCAACACGGCAAGAATGATGCTTTCTTCTATAACACCCAAGGAAATACAAATGGCCATTGTTAAAGGCGATGTGCCGCTTATTCAACGGATCAAGGGGATTGGGCCGAAGTCGGCTCAGCGAATTATCCTGGAATTACAAGATAAACTGAAAAAAGAAGGTCCTGATACACTGACCATGATGCCTCAGCATGATACAGCCCGCGAAGAAGCTCTTTCTGCATTAGTGATGCTGGGCTTTGCTAAGAACGCAGCAGATAAAGGCTTGGATCAGGTAATGAAGGGAAGCGAAGAAAATTTATCTGTTGAGCAGTTGATAAAATTTGCTCTTAAAATCTTATAATTACCTAGATATTTTTACAAGGGGTTTTGAAAAACGGGTTAACTTCAAGCTTTTTTAAAGTTTTTGGGTTTTTGATGTTGTTGTGGGCAAAAAGTGCTCTTGCGCAAAATACTCCTTTGTCTGCCGAGGATAGCCTAAAACTCAGATACCCGTTTAAAGATACTCAGCAGCTTGACCTAAATCCCAAACCTGGTTTCTTTCTTCCAAATCCATCAAATATTCAACGTACGGTTGAATTCGATCCGATAACCAAGCAATATATAATCCGGGAAAAAATTGGCGATCATCTTTATCGTCCACCTCAATACCTGACAATCGGCGAGTACCAGAAATACGAAAGCGAGCTGATGAAGCGCGATTATTGGCGCCAGTTATCCGATTTGCCGGTGGCAGAGGCACGTGAACCGGGTTTCATTCCGCCGATAATAATCAATAACAAGGCATTTGAAAAGATATTCGGCGGTTCAACCATTGATATCAGGCCACAGGGCTCGGCGGAGCTGACCTTATCCGGACGGATTAATAAAAATGAGAATCCGTTGTTTAACGAACGGCAGCGAACGCAGGCTAATTTCGATTTCGACCAGCGGATTCAGATGAACGTGGTCGGGCAGATCGGCGAGAAACTGCGGCTCAGTACGAACTACAATACAGAAGCACAGTTTGATTTTGAAAATCAGATTAAACTCGATTACACCGGTAAACCCGATGAAATAATACAAAAAATTGAGGCGGGAAATGTAAGCCTTCCTTTGAGCTCAACACTGATTACAGGCAGCCAGTCACTGTTCGGACTAAAAACCCAGTTGAAGTTCGGCCGGATGAATGTGACGAGTATTTTCTCTCAGCAGAAATCTCAAAGCAAGGAGATCGTAATAACAAACGGTTCCCAGCAAAATGAATTCCGCCTGCTTGCGGACAATTATGAGACCAACAAGCACTATTTTCTATCACAATATTTTAGAAATAATTACAATAAAGCACTGGCGAATATTCCGGTAATAACTTCGAATATAAACATTACAAAAATCGAAGTTTGGATTACCAACCGAAGCAGCAGTACCGTCGATTCGAGGGATATCCTTGCTTTTCTCGACCTGGGTGAAAACCGGCCTTATAACACGACACTCGTACAGGGTGGTCCGGGTTTTACCGGATATCCTGCCGGATTCCAGGGTCCGGGATTTCCGCAACAATCAAATAACCTGTTGCAAAATTTGCCAGCCGACGCCCGTTTTACCAACTCAAATTCTATCAACGCTTACTTTCAGCCATATGGCGCGACAGACAATTATGCAAAATTGACTTATGCGAGAAAGCTGACTGAAAGGGAATTTGTGCTGAATCCAAAACTGGGATACATCTCGCTCAATGCCGCTTTAAACGCCGATGAAGTTTTGGCCGTCGCTTACCGTTACACGGTTAATGGCCAGGAATTCCAGGTAGGTGAATTTTCTACTGATATTACCGTTGATCCATCTAACCCAAAGGTGATGTTTGTTAAGCTTCTGAAAAATGAAACGCTGAAAACCAATCTGCCAACCTGGGATCTGATGATGAAGAATATCTATTCCTTGGGAGCTTACCAGGTTAGCCGTAACAATTTTAATTTAAGCATCACGCGCCTTGATGAGAATACAGGAGTAGAAAGGCCAGCAATAACTGAGGGCGCCAATACTACCGGAAAGTTATGGCTTCAGCTTGCAAATCTTGACAACCTGAATCAGCAACAGGACAGGCAGCCTGACGGATATTTTGACTTTCTCGACGGAATAACCATCGATGCGCAAAACGGGCGGATCACCTTTCCATTGCTCGAACCTTTCGGGTCAGACCTGGCGGCAAAATTTAATCCGGCAGAGCAAGCGCTGATTGACAAATACACCTATCAGGCCTTATACGATTCGACTAAGATCATAGCACAGCAACTCTTCCAAAATAAAAACAGATACATTATAAAGGGAACTTACCAGTCTGAAGTGAGTTCTGAATTTCAATTAAATGCGATCAACGTACCTCCAGGTTCCGTGCAGGTTTTCGCGGGAACGCTGCCTTTACAGGAAGGTGCAGATTTTACGGTTGATTACAACATTGGCCGTGTCCGGATATTAAACCAGGCACTTTTAAACTCCGGACAGCAGATACGTATCAAACTGGAAAACAGCGAGCTTTTTGGACTGCAACAACGCTCTTTATTTGGAACACGCCTCGATTACCATCTGAGCAATAAATTGAATCTCGGAGGTACGATCATGAATCTTACCGAAAAGCCGCTTACTCAAAAAATTAATATCGGCGAGGAGCCAATCTCCAATACAATCTGGGGCATGGACGTTAATTACAGTTCGCCTTCAAGGTGGCTTACCAGGATGATCGACAAGTTGCCGTTTCTGGACACGAAAGAACCATCGAGCGTAACATTTAACGGAGAATTCGCCAATCTTATTCCTGGACATCCAAGAGCACTTAATTTTGCAGGGACTACAGGCGGTATCAGCTACCTGGATGATTTTGAAGCGAGTCGGTCAATCATCGATATTAAAAGCCCGATAAACTGGCAAATTTCCGGAACTCCGCAAATGTTTCCAGAATCGCAGTTAAGCAATGATCTGGCATACGGGTACAATCGTGCCCGACTGGCATTTTATACTATTGATCCATTGTTTTACAACCGGAGCAGTTCTTTAAATCCGGATAATATTAAAAATAACCGTAATGAACAATCCAATCATTACGTAAGAGAAATTTTGGAGCAGGAAGTATTTCCGTTTAAACAATCGGCAACCGGCCAGCCGCTAACGCTGCCAACGCTCGACCTGGCTTTTTATCCAATGGTTCGTGGTCCTTACAACTTCACAACAACCGGGGTCAACCAGGACGGAACTTTGAATAACCCAAGAAACCGCTGGGGCGGGATATTCAAAAAGCTCGAATCAACGGATTTTGAATCATTGAATATCGAGTTCGTTGAAATGTGGATGATGGATCCTTTCATTTATAAACCGAATTCAGCAGGTGGAGATCTTTATTTTAATCTTGGAAGCACATCTGAAGATATTTTAAAGGACGGAAGAAAGTCGCTGGAAAATGGTTTGTCTCCGGATGGATCAACAGACGGCACTGATTTGACTAATTGGGGCCGCGTGCCAAAACTTCAGCCAGTTATCCAGGCTTTCGATAATAACCCATCGGCCCGCCAGTTCCAGGATATTGGTCTGGATGGCCTGGGAGATTCTGAAGAGCAGCAAATATACGCCACCTTCCTTTCACAGGTTCGTGGACAATTGAGCCCACAGGCTGCGGACGAGCTGGGCGGTGACCCATCTTCCGATGATTATCAATATTACCGGGGCGGTGCTTTGGACGACATCAACGCCGGTATCTTAAAGCGTTATGAACGGTATAACGGTACAGAAGGAAATAGTAAAACAACTGAACAGTCATTACAGGCAACTGGAATAGAAAATACCGCGGCTACAGCGCTTCCTGATGGAGAGGATATCAACCGGGACAACAACAGCTCATTAACAGACGAGTATTTTCAATATAAAATGACGTTAAAGCCGAATATGAATGTGGGTGATATGAATGGCTTTATTACCGACAAAGTAATCTCGGACGTTAAACTTGCTAACGGAACCACACAACGTGTAACCTGGTACCAAATTCGGGTTCCGATCAATCAGTATGATCAAAAGGTGGGTAACATACAGGATTTTAAATCAATCCGTTTTATCCGGATGTTCATGACCAATTTTGCCGATACGGCAATTTTAAGAATGGGCCGCCTGCAACTGGTTAGGGGCGACTGGCGTACTTATAATTCAGAACGTTCGCCGGCAAAGGTGATAGCGGATCCGGCGCTGGGCAACAGTCCCGGACTTGATAATTCAACGCTGGACGTAGGTACAGTTAATATCGAAGAGAATGGCCGCCGTTCACCAATTCCATACGTTGTTCCTCCTGGTATAGAGCGCGAACGTGACTATAGTAACTATCGCGGTGACACGCGGCAGAATGAGCAATCATTATCATTAAATGTTAATGCTCTACGGGATGGTTACGGCCGGGCGACATTCCGCACAACATACAATGACTTCAGGTCATATAAACGCATCCAGATGTTCATCCACGCGGAAGGCGGTCAATTGAGAGATAACGATGTTTCCGCCTTTATTCGCATAGGAGCGGACAACCAGGATAATTACTACGAGTATGATATCCCGATGAAAGTTACGCTTCCCGGAACCAGTGATCCGAATGCCATCTGGCCGGATGCGAATAAACTGGATGTCGAGCTTTCTAAATTTCAGGCTGCTAAAACGGCACGTAACAACGCAACACTTAACGGTGTCCCCTGGCCGATTAATGAGCCTTATAAATATACTGATGGTGCCAACACGATCATCATCAAAGGGCAGCCCGATTTGAGCAAGGCGCGTGTCTATATGCTTGGAGTTATGAACCCGCTGAAGGGCGGATCAGGAAGCGATGACGGACTTGATAAATCTGCAATTTTATGGTTTAATGAGCTTCGTCTTACCGACTTTGATGAACGGGGCGGATGGGCGGCTACTGCGAGACTTAACGCGCGCCTGGCAGATTTTGCCGATGTTACGGTATCGGGTAGTTTAAATACAATTGGTTTTGGATCGATCGATAAACGGGTTAGCGAACGTTATCGTAGCGATGATCATTTCTTCGACGTATCGTCCGGGCTGGAGCTTGGTAAATTTTTCCCTAACCGTGCAGGGATTAAAATTCCGGTGTTCATCAATCTTTCATCGCAGATCGGCACTCCGCAGTATGATCCCAGAACGCCCGACATTGAATTGAAACAGTCACTGCGTTCTTTGTCCGGATCGCAAGCCGATTCGGTGAGATTTATTACGCAGGATTTCACGTCGAGGCGAAGTTTCAACTTCACCAACGTGCGGAAAATAAAGACCGATCCAAACGCAAAAAATCATATCTGGGACATCGAGAACTGGAGCGCGACTTACGCCTTTAACCAGTACCGGCATCACGATTATATCAATGAGCTCGGCCTGCAGAAAACGTATATGGCAGCTTTAGCCTATAATTTTACGACGACGCCTAAAGTGTATACGCCGTTCGCCAATAAAATTAAATCAAATACACTGGCGTTGTTCCGCGATTTTAATTTCAGTTTATTACCGTCTGTGCTGAATTTCAGAATCGATGTCAACAGGCTTTATTCTGAAAATACCTTACGGGACAATAATGATCCCAACAATACCATACCCATCACAACTACTTATAATAAAAACTTCGTTATGAGCAGGTTGTATGGCATCAGCTGGAATCTGACCAAATCGCTTCAGCTTGATTTCAACGCAACCAACTATTCAGTTATTGATGAACCGGCTGGCCGGGTAAACGGACTGGTACGCGATACGATATGGCAGAACCTTAAGAAGCTCGGCCGTACGACAAATTACAACCATACGATAAATTTTAATTATAATGTTCCGTTAAATAAGATTCCCGGCCTTGATTGGATGACGCTTGTAGCTCGTTATGGAGCCAACTTTAACTGGAATTCAGAGCCTTTGCTTACGTTGAAAGATCCAAATATTGACTACGGTAATACCATTCAAAACGCACGGACAATTCAGCTCAACCCAAACCTTAATCTTAACGCGTTATATAATAAATTTAACTTTGTACGGAAGCTGAATGATCCGAACCAAAAGCCCGGTTTTGCAGGAGTTATGGTTGGATTGCTAACCAGCTTAAAAAATATTAGTGGCGCCTATACCAAAACACAAGGCACATTTTTACCGGGTTATTTACCTCAAACCAACATTCTTGGCTATGACTTTGATGCAAATGCTCCGGGTTGGGGATTTTTGTTTGGCAGCCAGGCCGACCTGAGAAACCGCGCCGTTTCAAATGGCTGGATCACTACCGATACGCTGCAAAATCAGTTTTATATTACTACCTACAAAGAGGATATTAATTTCCGGGGAACGCTTGAACCTATACGGGATTTGCGAATTGAACTGACGGCTTTACGTACCAGGACATTTAATTATTCCACTAATTTCAGGTTTGATAACGTAACCAACGAATTTCAGAATTTAAGCCCGGTTACAACCGGTGATTTCAGTATCTCTTATTTCTCGTTGCGCACAGCATTTAGCAAAATAAATCCAGATGGCAGCTCAAATCTGTTTAAGCAGTTTGAGAATAACCGGGCGTTAATTTCCCGAAGATTGGGTGAAACAAATCCAAACTCAAACGGAGTTAACAATGGTTATGCGGATGGTTACGGTGCAAACTCACAGGACGTAGTTACTGAAGCATTTATGGCGGCGTACACCGGGAAAGATGCAAATACTATTAATATGAACAGGTTCCCGAAAGTTCCGATTCCGAACTGGCGGTTAACTTATAACGGCCTTACGCGTAACGATTTCTTCAACCGCTTATTTGCTTCTATCGATATTACACATGGTTATCGTTCAACTTATAGCGTTAGCAGTTTTAATACCCTGATTCGTTACGAGGAGACTAATGGAGCCGTAAGTTCCAGGGATGTAAACAATAATTTTCTTCCTTATTACCAGTTTGCGCAGGTTACCTTGTTTGAACAATTTGTTCCATTGTTTGGGGTTGATGTCAGAATGAAAAACAATCTGACTGCCAATTTTGAATACCGTAAATCGAGGGCGATGAGCTTAAGCCTTTCAAACAGCCAGCTTGCCCAGCAAAATGAAACCAATATTGTGTTCGGAATGGGATACCGCACCAACAATTTTCGATTCCCTTTTGGATTGTTTGGCGGTACAAAGCTTAAGAACGATCTGAACTTCAAGCTGGATTTTTCATTGAACGATTTGAAAACGCTCATATATCGGGCTGATGTTGATGATGCGGAGGTATCTTCAGGAGCTAAAAATATCTCTTACCGTCCGTCTATCGATTATGTGATCAACCAACGATTCAACATCAGGTTGTATTATGATGGAACGATAACACGGCCTTATACCTCACAAACATTTAATACGTCATTTAGCAATTTCGGAGTGAGTATGCGTTTCGTCCTGCAATAGCACGCTAAGTCAGTAAAAGGTAAACATCGGGTCTCCGGCGGGTTGCAATGGAGCTTATCGTTACCTTTACAAAAACATCGTACATGGAATCATTGAAGGATAAAAATGCCTTGGTAACAGGCGCCGGAAAAGGTATTGGCCGGGCAATTGCAATCGCGCTGGCAAAAGAAGGGGCGAATGTGATTTTACTTGCGCGCAGCGTAAAAGATCTGCAAGCCGTAGCTGACGAAGTTGAAAATGAAGGAGTAAAGGCGGTTATCGTTACAGCGGACGTTTCTGATATCGGCTCTGTTAACAAAGCGATAAAAAGTTCAATCGAAGTGCTTGGTCCGATTGATATCCTTATAAACAATGCCGGAACTGCGACCTTCGGGAAATTTCTGGAATTAGATCCTGTTGAATGGGAACGTATCATCCGAGTGAACCTTTTAGGTGTTTATTATACAACCCGGGCGGTGCTTCCTTCAATGATAGAACGAAAAACCGGCGACATTGTAAACATTTCATCCACTGCGGGCCAGCGCGGCGCTGCAGTTACAAGTGCTTATAGCGCTTCGAAATTTGGTTTGCTGGGTTTAAGCGAATCACTTATGCAAGAGGTGCGTAAACACAATATTCGTGTAACTGCGCTAACTCCTAGTACGGTTGCAACGGATTTGGCTATTGAAGCTAATTTAACAGACGGCAACCCTGAAAAAGTAATGCAGCCGGAAGATTTCGCCGAACTCGTTATAGCTCAGCTGAAACTTAACCGGCGAGTTTTTGTTAAGGAAGCCGGGATATGGTCAACCAATCCTTAATATTTTGATAGTACCTTAATTTAAAGTTCCTTGTCAATTAAGCAAAATCCGCTATTTTTGACTCAAAATTTAAATCATGAATTTCCCATCGGAATTAAAATACACAAAAGATCACGAGTGGATCAGGATTGAAGGCAACGAAGCCATTGTTGGAATTACAGAATTTGCACAAGGTGAGTTAGGTGATATTGTATACATCGATATCAATTCGGTAGGCAGCGAAGTAGCTGAAGGTGATGTATTTGGAACCGTTGAAGCGGTAAAAACAGTTTCTGATCTTTTCATGCCCATTACAGGCACCGTGCTTGAGGTGAATGAAAAACTTGATGCAAGTCCGGAACTGGTAAATACTGATCCTTATGGAGATGGATGGATGGTAAAGATCGGAATTAAGGATCCGGCGCAGTTAGAAACACTGTTATCTGCAGATGCTTATAAATCTCAGGTAGGAGCCTAAAAATGACAAACTCAGTAAGAAATCAATATCTAGCCCTTTTTTGGGCTATTTTTATTTTAGTAATGTGCGACATTCCGCTTCAGGGGGAGCATACACCTCCTTTTGTCGGATTCGATAAACTAACTCATACCGGGTTCTTTTTTGTGTTAACGGTGCTGCTGTTTTACGGAAAGATCCGTCAGCAGAGGAATTATGAATATCGTATTATAACTATCCTGAAAATAATAGGTATAACAGCGGCGCTTGGTGGCGGTATCGAGCTGCTTCAGTGGAAAGTCTTTACTTACCGGGACGGCGACTGGTGGGACTTTTTCTGTGACATGGTTGGTGTTGGAATGGGTATTTTTAGTTATATTATGCTTCACAGAATCAGACTTCATGAAAAAAAGATTTTCAATTAAGGCCTTCATATTTTCGATGGCGCTTATGTCCTTATGTTCCTGCGGAATCTTTCAAAAGAAATGCAACTGTCCACATTTTAGTGATCGTAAACTGACAGGTCACATGTAAATCCCTAAGCAGGATGATCCATATTTCTTGCGATTTTTCATAGTGGTTTTGTTACGTAAAACCGACACTTGGGGTATTGCTCTATTTGGATTTAATTTAAATAAGGCTTACTTTTGAAGCCGATCAGAAGTCGAGATATGAAGCTTTCACAACTTATACCAGGCCAGTCCGGAATTATCAAAGAGTTTACCGATTTAGAGATGTCCGTTAAGTTAATGGAGATGGGTTGTTTGCCGGGCGAAAAAATCATTGTTGAACGTTTTGCACCCTTAGGCGATCCAATCGCTATAACGGTTTCCGGCTATCAGCTAAGCTTACGTAAGCAGGAAGCTTCAACAATAATTTTGCATAGTTAACGATATAAGTGGCAGGTGAACTGAAAGTTGCTCTTGTTGGAAATCCCAACACAGGAAAATCTACATTATTTAATGCACTTACGGGCCTCAATCAGCGGGTTGGAAATTTTCCGGGAGTTACTGTTGACAAAAAAGTTGGTGCCTGCAAGCTGCCGGACGGACGTACCGCTCAAATAATTGATTTACCGGGAACGTATAGCCTTTATCCGAAAAGCAAAGATGAGTCTATTGTTTTTGAAGTGCTTGCGGACCGGAATAATACAGCCCATCCCGATATCGTTGTAATTCTTGCTGATGCATCAAATCTAAAGCGGAACCTCTTATTATACACACAGGTAGCCGATTTAAAAGTTCCTGTCGTTATTGCTTTGAATATGATGGATCTGGCCCGCAAGGCCGGGACTGAAATCGATATCGACGCTTTATCTGCGAAACTAGGTATTCAGATAATTCCAATCGCTGCCCGTCAGCATGAAAACATTGACAAGCTAAAGGAAGCAATAGCTTTCACATCTTCAATTCCTTTGCAGCTGGACACCATTGAAGTGGAAAGCCTTGCGCCGGGCTTGATTAGTAAAATTAAAAATGAGCTGCTTGTAGACAAGCCATATACGGCATTGCAAATGGCCCATCAGCATGAAAACCTGCATTTTTTAACGTCGCAACAAAGCGACCGTATAGAAGAGCTTGAACAGGAGTTTTCATTCCATTCTCAAAAAGCTCAGGCCGCCGAAACTATTGCACGCTTTAACTTTATCAATGATGTGCTATTCGATACTGTTAAGCATCGTGACGGGGCCTTTGAAGAAACGTTGAGCAATCGGATTGACAAAGTGCTCACTCATAAGGTATGGGGCTTCATAATTTTCTTCGGAATACTTTTTTTGATCTTTCAATCAATATTCGCCTGGTCGGAGTACCCGATGAGCTTGATTGAGGAGCTTTTCATCTGGTTGGGAAGTACAGCACACTCATTAATGCCTCCGGGGGTTTTTACAGATCTGGTTGTCGACGGAATACTGGCCGGCTTAAGCGGCGTTTTAGTATTTATTCCACAGATCGCGATTCTTTTCGCTTTTATAGCAATACTTGAAGATACCGGTTATATGTCCCGCGTTACATTTATGATGGATAAGATCATGCGTAAAGTCGGCTTAAGCGGCAAATCGGTTGTTCCTCTAATCGGCGGCCTGGCCTGCGCGGTACCATCTATCATGAGTACGCGGAATATTGAAAACTGGAAGGACCGGCTAATAACCATCATGGTTACGCCGTTGGTTAGCTGTTCTGCACGTTTGCCAATTTACACGCTTCTGATCTCACTCATCGTGCCGGATAAGAAGGTATTTGGCGTTATTAATATGGCCGGGCTGGTACTTATGGCTATGTATATTTTAAGCATAGTAAGTGCTATAGTTGTGGCATGGGTGATGAAGCTGATAATCAAATCACGCGAACGCGGTTACTTTATTATGGAACTGCCGGTTTATCGCTTGCCAAGGTGGAGCAATATCGGGTTAACGGTGGTCGAAAAAGTTAAAGCCTTTGTTTTCCAGGCCGGAAAAGTAATTATCGCAATATCTATTATTCTTTGGGTGCTGGCGTCGTATGGTCCCGCTGCGAAGATGGATGCGGTAGAAGCAAAATACAACTCTCCTGAAGTCAAAGCTCAGTACAGCGGCGCAGAACTGGATCGGATGAAATCGTCGGATAAGCTTGAGAACTCTTATGCCGGCGTATTGGGAAAAGCCATTGAACCTGCAATAAAACCATTAGGATACGATTGGAAAATAGGGATCGCCCTGATCACATCTTTTGCCGCCCGTGAGGTTTTTGTTGGAACGATGGCAACAATTTACAGTGTTGATGCTGATGATTCACACGTTGAATCAGTTCGGGAGAAGATGAAGAATGCCCGCAATCCCGAAACGGGGGCGCTGGTATTTACCGTGGCGTCCGCTTTTTCCTTAATGGTGTTCTATGCTTTTGCGATGCAATGTATGAGCACTCTTGCGGTCGTATATCGCGAGACAAAAAGCTGGAAATGGCCTATCATTCAATTTGTTTATATGGGAGTCCTGGCTTACGTGGCAAGTTTGATCGTCTATCAATTGCTTAAATAACCTCTGCATAGTATCTTTATATTATGACTTCTGAAGAGATAATCAATTATCTAAGCGCAAATAAAGACGTTTTAAAAAGTTATCATGTTAATAGAATTGGACTGTTTGGATCATACTCAAAAGGATTGCAAACGGCTCAAAGTGATATCGATTTGCTCGTTGAATATTTACCTGGTAAAAAATCTTTTGATGAATTTTCAGCTTTAATTGATACCCTCGAAAATGAATTTGGGAAAAATGTTGAGTTAGTAACCAGAGAATCAACTACACCATCTTTTTATGAACAGATAAAGCATGATCTAAAGTATGTCCAAATCAATTATTGAATTTTTAATTCATATTCAAACTGAAACAGGCTTTATACTTAAATCATCAGCTGATAAATCTTTCGACGATCTATTAAACGATTCCATTTGGCAAAGAGCAGTAATTCGAAGCCTTGAAGTGATTGGCGAAACTGCAAAAAAAATAGATTCAGATTTTCGCTTGAAACATTCAAAGGTCGAATGGATTGCGATGTCGAAAATGAGGGACAAACTCATTCATCACTATTTTGAATCCATCGCGCTGTTGATTTCTGATCTTAAAAATTCTGAGCATGGATAAGATCTCAATCCTATCCAAATACATGCCTGCTGCTGCTGCCCCGTTGGTGGCCAAGTGGATCGACTATTTCAAGTGCGAGTTTAAAGTTTCACGTAACAGAAACAGCAAATTTGGCGATTATCGCCATCCTTTCGCCGGCAAAGGCCATCGCATTTCGGTAAATTATGATTTGAATCCTTATGCATTTCTTATTACAACGGTTCACGAATTCGCACACCTGCAAACATGGAATGAACATAAGAACCAGGTGAAACCACACGGAACCGAGTGGAAAGCTAATTTCAAACTAATGATGCGGCGTTTCTTTGACCTGAAGATATTTCCGTTTGACGTTGAACGTGCAATTATTCAATATCTAGAGAATCCAGCCGCGTCCAGTTGCAGCGATTTAAATCTATTTCGCGTTTTAAAGAAATATGATCAAAAGGTATCCAATGCAATAACTGTAGAAAAGCTGGCAGCAAACACATTGTTCAGCACGAAAAATGGCAGGGTTTTTAAAAAATTGGGACTTGTAAGGAAACGTTATCAGTGCCTGGAAGTAAAAACCGGTCTGATGTATCTTTTTAATCCTCTTGCAGAAGTATATCCGGTTAGTGCATAGTCTCACCAGATACATAGATAGCCTCGCTGTCTTCAATCCTCCATTTCAGATTTAACTTTTTACCTTTCAAACTGTCCTGGTAACGGGTTAAGGAATCAATAAACGGATCGCCGGTTTTTACCAGGAGCGGTGCTCTGTATGAGTTTATTTCCGACTTCGACAGAACGAGATAGCGCGCCTTCGGATCGTCAGTTATCCCGTCGAAAACCAATTGAAACTTTCCCTTTTGCCCAATCGCGTCGCTCAGTTTTTGTAAATCTTCCGAATAGTTTTTGTTTGTAACTGATGTTTTGGTAAAGGCTGTTTGTGCAAGCGATGCAGAGTCATCCGCCGATTTACTTTCCGTATAAAACTTTACGTCATTCCGAAAATATTCATTAGTGGATTGAATGGTCCCGATTTTAGCTTTCTGTTCCGTATAAAGCAATAAATGGCCATCCTTCAGATAGTATTTATGTTGATTAGAACCGTATTCGCCACTGGTGCCGTATTCACAGTAAAGAACAGGGATTCCATTATAACTGAATTGAACTGTATAAAAGGAGTAATCGCCCAGCGTGTAAACAAGGCTTACCTTTTTATCCATGTTTGAAACAGATGCATTAATTGAGTCGGCATAATGACGAATATCGGTTTCCGTTACAGGTGTTGATGAGCCTACTTCAGCCTGCGGATGATTAGATTTAAAGTTATTGCATGATGCCAGCAAAATGCAAGACACAAAAAGGAATGCCTTCATAGTTGGGCATAACATGCTTAGTAGGCTAAAAGTTTTGTGATTGTTGAACCGAGGCGCGCTTTGGCGAGGAATTGGTCTTCCAATAATTTATTCATCGGTATCGGCGTGTCGAGGCTGGCACAACGCATAACCGGAGCGTCAAGATATTCAAAACAATGTTCTGCAATATAGGCGCTTAGTTCCGCTCCGAAACCACAGGTTAATGTGTCTTCGTGTAAAATTACTATCCGACCAGTTTTTTCTACGGTAGTTTCCACCGCCTGTTTGTCCCAGGGCTGCAAGCTTCTCAAATCCAGAATGTCAATTGAATATTCTGGATGTTGCTCCTGGAATTCTATTGCCCAGTGAACGCCCAGGCCATACGTTATAATGCTGCATTGATCACCTTCATGCACCAAACGGGCTTTGCCTATTTCGGTATGGAAGTAATCTTCCGGACAATTCCCGGTTAACGACCGGTACAAATACTTATGCTCAAAATATAAAACGGGATTTGGATCGTCTATAGCAGCGAGCAGCAATCCTTTGGCATCATCCGGAAACGCAGGATAAACAACTTTTAAGCCAGGCGTTTTAGTAAACCAGGCTTCGTTGCTTTGAGAATGGAAAGGGCCAGCACCAGTGCCGGCGCCGGTGGGCATACGGATTACGGTATCTGCTTTTTCACCCCAGCGATAATGTGTTTTTGCCAGGTTGTTGATAATCTGATTAAAACCGCAGCTGACAAAGTCGGCAAACTGCATTTCAACAACGGATTTATAACCGTTTATCGATAATCCAAGTGCTGCGCCTACGATTGCCGATTCGCAGATAGGCGTGTTTCGTATACGTTCCTTACCAAATTTAGCGACAAAGCCATCAGTAATTTTAAACGCGCCGCCATACTCAGCAATATCTTGTCCCATCAATATGAGATTGTCGTTGCGTTCCATGGCCAGGTTTAGCGCATCACTGATTGTATCAATATATCGCTTGGAATTTTCTTTACTGGGCCCGTTGTTTTTACTTGTATAAACAGAACTGGCATAAACGTCATTCAGCTCGCGTTGTATATCTGCCTGGATTTCCGTTTCTATGAACGCTGAACTAATCTCCTGTTCGACGATCGCTTTCTGCTCAGTTTTGATTTGTTGAATTTCGATATCTGAAAAGATCTGCGCTTTTAGCAGGAACTTTTCAAAATTTAATAAGGGATCCAGGGCCGACCACTGATCAAACAAATGAGGAGGAACGTATTTTACGCCTGAGGCTTCCTCGTGGCCCCGCATCCGGAATGTTTTGCATTCAACAAGTACGGGGCGTGGCTTTTGGCGAATACTTTGCGCAATTGTATCGATGGCATTATAAACTTCGAGAATGTTATTTCCATCGATCAAAATGCCTTCCATGCCGTAGCCAACGGCACGATCGACTAAATTGGCACATCGATACTGTTCGCTTACAGGTGTGGAAAGGCCGTAGCCGTTATTTTCGACCAGGAAAATTACAGGGAGTTCCCAAACGGAAGCTAAGTTTAGTGCTTCATGAAAATCGCCTTCGCTGGTTGCACCTTCGCCGGTGTACACGAGCGTAACTTTATTTTCCTTTTTTAATTTATGAGCCAAAGCAATTCCATCAGCTACTGCAAGCTGAGGCCCGAGATGGGAAATCATTCCAATGATCTTATGTTCCTGTGAGCCAAAATGGAATGACCGGTCACGGCCTTTGGTAAATCCCGAGTCCTTTCCAACCCACTGTCCAGCTAGTCGTGACAACGGAATTCCCCTGGTTGTAAAAACACCGAGATTACGGTGCATCGGTAAAATATATTCGTCGTCTTCCAGGGCGAGTGTACTGCCTACAGCAATAGCTTCCTGGCCAATACCTGAAAACCATTTACCTATTTTGCCTTGTCGGAGCAAGGTAAGCATACGCTCTTCAACAAGCCTTGGAAAAAGCAGTTTTTTATAAAAATGCCGGAGATCATGATCTTCGAGATTTTTACGGTTGAAAAACATAGCTTAATGATTACAAATCAACAATGTCCGACTTGCCGTTACTTTCCAGCGGCTGATTGTTTGTTGACACGGTTGGCACATCCTGGTTCTGTAAACGTGGAGCCAGTGTGTTTTCCCTGGCAACCATGTCAGCGATTGAGGTCTCACCAAGGATTTTAAGGGTTGCGTCGCGCACGTCCTTCATTACATCGCGAATGCCGCAGTATGTTTCAGTACATTCCTCACAACGTTCATAAAAGTTTAAGCTGACACAAGGTAAGAGTGCGATTGGGCCATCTATTACACGGATAATAGACGACATTTTGATTTCGGAAGCCTGTTTTAACAAATAATAACCGCCGCCTGCACCTTTTTTGCTGCCCAGATAGCCACTTCTTTTAAGTTCGAGCAGAATGGCTTCCAGGAATTTTTTAGGAAGTTGTTCTTTTTCCGCAATGTCAGAAATCAACATCGGGTGTTTCTCTTCATTTCTGGCTAATGCAATGAGCGCTTTGAATGCGTATTTTGCTTTTTTCGTTAACAACTGATTTGCAAATTTGGTTAAAATTAGAAAATAAACTTCAAATTTAGCTATTTAGAAATGTAAAGAAATGGCGGGAAAAGATATCACCTTCCGGCGCTTTGATCCGGCGACAGATTTTTAGTTAGTTTATCAAGCTGCCTTACTTTTTCCGCAAAATCTCCTTTAAGGTTATCACGAATAGCTGAGATGTTTGAGAGCAATGAATCCATTTCATCCGGTAACGCGGCATTTAAAGTTTCTTTTAAACGCTTGGCTACGGTTGGCGATTTTCCGTTTGTGGAGATCGCGACTTTCAGGTTTCCTTTTTTCACAACCGACCCCAGGTAAAAATCACATTGCGCTGGCGTGTCTGCAACATTCGCCAGTACATTCCTTCCGGCACAGGCTTCTTTAATCTGCCGGCTGGCGTCGTGGTCGTTAACTGCGATTATTGCCAGATTAACGCCCTCTAAATCATTTTCGTAAAACGGCCGTTCTTCGTAAGGAATTTTATGATCGCTTAAAAAAGCTCTTGTCAGATTGAAGATATCAATAGCTACCAGTTTCACACGGGCATTAGGACTGTTTTTAAAGATCGCTTCCAGCTTTTCGAGCGCCACATTTCCACCGCCTACCAGTAAAAGATTAAGATTTTCCAGTTTCAAAAAAACCGGAAAAAGCGTGTTACCGTCCTCGATGTTATTCGCTTGCATCACGCAATTTACATTTTAAACAGCCAGCTGTGCCTGGCGGAATTCCACCAGCTTTTCTTTGAATAAGGTGGATTGTTCCAGGTAATATTCGGCAAACTCGCGGGAAGGTTCCTGCTGATTGATTTGATAAACCAATTCAGTGAAACTCAACGGCAGAGATATTTTATCTTCGGCAACAAATATTTCTTCAAAGTCTTTTACAATGCCTGCCTGTGAATTTGTTTTTTGACCTTCGGAAACTAAAATCGCTTTTGCTGCCTGGATGAAGCCTGTATAAGCGTGATAAATCGAGTCTGCATAATCGCCTTTTTGAAACGACTCGCGCGATTCGGCAATTTTATCATCTGCTTCCAGAAACAATGTCGCAACAAGGTCAATCATTACGCCGGCACACTCGCCGATTCCGATCTCTGGCTTATAGGGTTCTGTTTGTCCCCAATCAATAAAATCATCATCGGTAATATTTTCTTGTTTGGCCAGCGGATTCAGCAAGTCGTAAAAGTAAATTTTGCCCTGCCTGTTATAGTATTGATTAAACGTTTCGTCTTCCTGTGCCTGATTGGCAAAGTCTTCAAAAAGCACACGTAGCGCTTGTGGTCCGCGTTTGCTTGGGATTTTAATAACCTTGTCTGATGCCACGCCTGTTCCGTTACCAGTTGGGCCGCCGCCAAGAAGTACCTGAAGTGCTGGTGCAACAAGTTTACCTATTTTCATGCTCGATCCGTGGAAACCAATAGCAGCCATGGCGTGTTGTCCGCAGGCGTTGATACAACCGCTAATTTTAATCGTGATATCCTTGTTATAGATCAGGTCCGGATATTCATTTATTATTATTTTTTCAAGTTCGCGAGTGATTCCGGTACTGTTTGAAATCCCCAGGTTACAGGTATCAGTGCCCGGGCAGGAAGTTATATCGACAACACTTTCAAATCCGGGATCGGCCAGTCCGAGTTCGTCAAGTTTCTGAAAAGTATAAGCAAGATTTTCTTCACGGACATATTTAAGTAGAATGCCTTGTGTATTTGTCAGGCGAATATCGTCGGCTGCTACCTCGTTTACCAGCAAAGCCAGCCTGCGGGCAATCGGAGTTTTTATATCTCCGTTTGTTATTTTAATTCCAATTGCAAAAAAGCCGTCCTGTTTTTGAGCGGTTACGTTTGTTCTTCGCCATTGTTCAAATTTTCCAGGGTTTTTAATTTCTGCGACTAAACTCTTTTCTTCCGGCAATACAACCTCTTCAGTCTCGCGTTGGATTTTATATGTTTTATTTTTCAGCGCCAGTCTTTCCTCGTCTGCAAGACGCAAAAATTCCTCTACACCAATATCCTGGATCAAATATTTTAATCGCGCCTTATTTCGCTTTGTTCGTTCACCGTAACGGTCAAAAATCCGTAACACGGACTCTGCGAAGGGAATAATCTGATCTTCGTGCATAAAATCGGTAACGGGCAAAGCGATATGTGGCTGTGAACCCAGCCCACCACCGATAACAACCTTAAAGCCACGAATTTCTTCGCCATTTTCGAATTTTACTTTAGGAATAAATCCAAGATCATGCATGAAAGTATATGCAGTATCGCTTTCGGATGAAGTAAACGCGATCTTAAACTTACGTCCCATATCCTGGCAAACAGGATTACGTAAAAAGTATTCGAAAAAACCTTGCGCGTAAGGACTCACATCAAAGGCTTCGGCCGGATCTATTCCGGCCATGGCAGATGCCGTAACATTTCGAACGGTATTTCCACAGGCTTCGCGAAGTGTAACATCATCCTGCTCGAGTTCTGACCAGAGCTGAGGCGTTCTGTCGAGGTTTACGAAGTGGATTTGAATATCCTGACGAGTTGTAATATGTAAATTTCCGGTAGCGTACTCATCTGATACATCAGAGATCCGGTTAAGCTGCTTGACAGTAACTTTGCCATAAGGGAGCTTAATCCGCACCATTTGTACGCCCTGTTGTCGTTGTCCGTAAACACCGCGGGCAAGTCTCAGGCTTCTGAACTTTTCGTCACTTATCTTTCCCTCGTGAAATAAACGGATCTTTTTCTCAAGCTCAATGATATCCTTTTCAACAACCGGGTTTTCCAGCTCCGTTCTGAAACTTTGCATGCTCTATAGAATTAGTATTTTATGCAATAATACGTAAAATCATTTTTGGGTTAAAACTATATTTACTTATGGCGGTCAGATTACAATCCGTATGATGTTAATAAGTTAACCGATTGTTTAACATGAACTTGGCGTTAAGTGGGCGTTTTTGAGCGAAGTTTTTCAACAAAATGCTCGTATATTCGGTTTGCATTATAAATTAATAAAGATATGTCTGTAAATATTCCAAGGCTTGATTTGAACGATTACATTAACGGATCGGCCGAGCAAAAGAAAAAATTCTCTGATGACATTGGCAAGGCTTTCAACGAAACTGGTTTTGTCACGATTGCCAATCACGGCATGACACAGGAATTAATGGACAATTTATATAAGCAGGTTAAGCGATTTTTTGACCTTCCGGAAGATGTGAAGCATCATTACGAAAAGCCCGAATTAGCCGGGCAACGTGGTTACACAAGTAAAGGACGCGAAAAGGCAAAAGATTCGAAAACGCCTGACCTGAAAGAATTCTGGCAGCGCGGGCAAACGGTAAAAGACAACGACCCGGTTAAAAATGAATATCCGGACAACGTAATAGTAGATGAAGTGTCTGAATTTAATGAGATAACTACTACTGTTTATGAAAAGCTTGAATATGCCGGTAAGTATTTATTGCGCGCAATTGCCGTTTATTTAGGCCTTGACGAAAACTATTTCGACGATAAAGTACATAACGGTAATTCGATCTTACGTGCAATCCATTACTTCCCGATTGAAAATCCGGAATCGATCTCACCTGATGCTGTGAGAGCCGGCGCGCATGAAGATATTAACCTCATTACTTTGCTTATCGGAGCAAGCGCTGACGGATTGGAAGTGCTTACGGCAGATGGACAATGGTTCCCGGTACAATCCAAAGGTGAGGATATAGTGGTAAACGTAGGCGACATGCTCCAGCGTTTAACCAATAACAAGCTTAAGTCGACAACTCACAGGGTTGTCAATCCACCGCGTGAGTTAATGAAGACTTCGAGGTATTCGGTACCTTTCTTTTTGCATCCGAAATCGGGTATGGATCTAACGTCACTTGAATCGTGTATTGACGAAAGTCACCCAAAACTTTACCCGGATGTTACTGCCGGAGAATATCTTGACGAGCGTTTGCGTGAGATCGG
The DNA here is from genome assembly GCF_009834875.1 of Hufsiella arboris. Taxonomy (GTDB): domain Bacteria; phylum Bacteroidota; class Bacteroidia; order Sphingobacteriales; family Sphingobacteriaceae; genus Hufsiella_A; species Hufsiella_A arboris. The sequence goes on from NZ_WVHT01000005.1 coordinate 231,737, forward strand.
CCTGAAAATGTAATCAAGCAAATAAGAATATTTAAGCTCTGGTTCAAAAAGCCGGAGCTTTTTTACGCGTTCATTTCCTGTTGAATGGCTCTTTCGAGTTCCCCGGGATGCTGAGTGCCTATAATGTAAACCAGTCCATCACGATCTGTAATCCTTACGGCGTCACGGCCGCCGGCATAGAAGCGTATTTTTCCTTTCTGGTGGAGATTGTAAACCGGGTTGTTGATAAAGAAATTACTGTATGGCCCACGCTCTACATGGACAATGCTCTTTAAATCTATCTTGACAAGTTTAGTGGTCCACAGGCCATCGAGCATAATGCTTTTGTTATAAACAGTGGTGCGAAAGTGAAGCATAAACATCATTATCACAGAGATGATGATAATGCCAAAACCTGCGATCAGGAAAAGTTCGCCGTTTCGGTCGCGTTCGGTGTTTATGTAGTAAGCAATGAAACAAAACAGCACCAAAACCAGCCGGATGCTTATACGCGGATAGTCGCGGCCGATGTATTGCTTTTCAGTGAATGCGGGCTTATTCTCCATTTTTTTTCAATTCGAAGATAACAACTTTTTTCGTCTCACCAGTTAACCGGTAACGGTTATCGCTTCGGTAGCCAGCTACCCAAAGAATATCGTTATTGCCATTAACCAATACCGGAATAAGATGTTTCTCATGAAGCGCAATCTTTTCTGAGATAAAGAAATCGCTCAACTTCTTGCTTCCCTTCATTCCGAATGGAACAAAGTGATCGCCCTGTTTCCAGGCCCGTAATTTTAATGGATATGCTAATTTATCGGCGTCAAAATATCCAAAACGGGCGTCTTTGTTAAGATTAACCTCATCAAAAGGTTTTTCCGATTGCTGAATTAAGACGTTATTCCAGTTTATTTGAGAGATATTTTTAGTCACGATCTGCTCAATTCCTGCGTCCTCTTTTATTTCGGTCAAATATAGAACGTTGCGATCTAGATACAAACGATGTGTAGATGATTCAAAAATTTTGCCCGGATGCGAATTAAAACAAGCTATAAGATCATCAAGTACGGCTTCAGTAAAATTATACGGCTTAAAAAGCTCAAATAACAATAGCGGCAAGGGATCAAGTTTTCGCAATTCGGAAACCGAAATTGTTGTTTTCTTATCCTCCCGTTCGAACAGAGAATTCCTGAGCATTTTTACATGGTTATTTAAAAATCGCTCAGCAGCGCTGAAATGCCTGCTGTTTATTTCGAATGTTTTTTCGAGCTGAGGGTTCAGTTCTTTTAATACCGGCAAAACGAGGTGGCGGATCCTGTTTCTGGCATATTTCGTCGAAGCGTTTGAAACATCATCCCGGTACGTAATATTTTCAGATGTCATTACATCATCGATGTCTTTCCTGGTAAGAAAAAGAAGCGGACGAATCAGCTTTTCTCGTTTAGGCAAAATACCGTGAAGTCCGCTGAGGCCAGTTCCACGGACAAGATTTAGAAGAACGGTTTCGACCTGGTCGCCTCCATGATGTGCCGTTGAAATATAGTCGTAACCAAAATCTTTGCGAATCTCTTCGAACCAGTTGTATCGCAGCTCGCGCGCCGCCATTTGAATCGAGATCTTGCTTTCGCTCGCTTTTAGCTGAGTGTCAAACCGGGTACTGTAGAATGGAACATCCATGGAAGCTGCCAACTCTTCACAAAATGTTTCATCGTCTTCAGAATCTTTGCCCCGCAGCTGGAAATTACAATGCGCGATTCCAAATTTATGGCCAGCTTCGTGGAATAAATGAGCCATCAGAACAGAATCACGGCCGCCGCTAACAGCAAGTAAAATCCGCTGTGTGCTATTAAAAAGCTGGTTGTTATCAATGAAATCTTTAAAGGGTTTAAGTGCCAGCATCAATCAAAATTATTTAATTTAATATCCATCGCCAAAAAACTAATTTTACAGCGTGAAAAAAGCGGCTCTTCTATTCTTTTTTTTAGGTACTTTCTTACAATCTTATTCTCAGGAAATCAAACAGGTACATCTTGATCGTTCGGATGTATTGAAAGGAATTGGAAAAGGATTGATGCGTGTGATCAGGCCCGTTTTTTCGCAGGAAGGCACAACGCTTGGCGCGGACAGCGCCAATTTCAATCAGGATGCGAACACCTTTGATGCTTTTGGCCACGTGGTAATCACACAGCCTGATGGGACTGTTATTTATTCAGATCTGCTTAATTACAATGGAAATACGCGAATCGCTATTCTGACAAATAACGTAAGGATGGTGGACAAGCAAGGAGCAACATTAACGACCAATCTGCTTACCTACAATATGTTTACCCGCATTGGAACCTATACGAACGGTGGTAAAATTGTAAATGGGACCGATATTCTGACCAGCAAAAATGGCTATTACTTTGCTAATTCGCGAGATGCATATTTCAGGTACAACGTTGAAATAAATACAACCGATGCATTGGTAAAGGCCGATACCATGAAGTATAACAGCAACACCAAAATCGCAAACTTCTTCGGTCCAACACATATTTACAGTAAATCAGATACTGTCTACACCGAAAACGGCGATTATAACACTATCACCAGGCAGGCAAATGGATATAAAAACAATTTGTACCAGCAGGGAACTAAGTTCCTGAAAGGCGACACCATTTTTTATGATGATATAAGCGGGTTTGGACGTGCAAACAGAAATGTGGTATTTACCGATCTTGGCAAAGATCAGATTGCTATGTATGGACAACTGGGAACTTACCGGCGGGCGGATACAAGCGCGCTTATTACAAAAAATCCTTATGTAATTATGGTTACCCGCGATTCGGCCAAAACTGATTCAATATGGCTTACCGCAGATACCTTATTTACGAAGGTTGTTCCGAAAAAGGACTTTAAGGCAGCCAATAGGGCGGTCTTTAAAAGTAATGAAGAGTTAGAGGACGCTGTGGAAGAAGGCGGACGGCAATCCAGCGAGGCCGGACCTGGCGACGATCAACCTTTGCCAAAGCGTCTTACGCAAGCCGAAACACCTAAAAAGGAAGAAGAAAGACCTACAAAAGAAAAGAGAAAAAATAGAAAAGGTAAAGAGCCGCAGAAATTTATAACCGGCGCTCAAATCGATTCCCTGGCACGGTCGGATAAGGATCCCTACCTGAGAGAAGATACGACAAAAAAAGAAGTCGAAGAAACTGCGAAAGAAAGCTCGCCGGCGATTGATGCAAAGCAGAAAGCAAGATTAGATAGCATAAAAAAAGACTCTGTATTACGCGCTTCAGACACTACGAAAACACGGATAGTACTCGCTTACCACCATGTGAAGATCTTTAAATCAGATTTACAATCGAAATGCGATTCTACTTTTTACAGTTATGCTGATTCTATCATCCGGAATTATATAAATCCGATCGTTTGGTCGCAGGGTTCGCAGATGACAGCTGATACTATTTTTATGCAGCTGAAAAATCAAAAGCTCGACAATATGGTGCTGCAGCATAAAGGGTTTATAGCAAGCATTGAAAAGGATTCTGTTAAGTACAACCAGGTAAAAGGAAAACTGCTGACCGGCTTTTTTAAAGAAAATAAACTCAACACGATGTATGTGGATGGAAATGCCGAGAGTATTTACTATAGTCGCGACAGCAGCGGAATAACCGGAATGAGCAGAACAATCAGTAGCCGTATGCGGATAAAATTTCTCGATAACCAGCTGGAAGGAATTATGCTTATCAGGAAGCCGGAAGTAAATTATTACCCGATCGAGCAACTTGAAAAGGACAGAGAGTTTTTAGAAGGATTCGTCTGGCGGCCAAAAGAACGTCCGAAGTCGAAAGAAGAAATTATTCCGACCTTAAAAAAAACCAAGCCTCGGGTTGTGCCTAAAAAAATGCCGCCTAAAAAGACGACCAAACCTGTTGTAGCACGTACCGTGAAAAAATAGATTATGTTGGGCATGCAACCGAAAGCAATTACTAAGCGTGCCAAATCCGGGCAGCGATTATAACATCGATAAACAAGGAGGGGCTTATTTCTAAGCCCCTCTTTGTTTATTTTATCACCTCAACGTCGATATAACTGTCGTTATAAACGGTGTGCGTCGCCTTTATAAAGTCATCGGCGTTTGCTTTATAAATGTTTGGAACAAATTTCTGTGGATTACGGTCAATCAAAGGAAACCAGGTGCTCTGCACCTGGATCATAATGCGGTGCCCTTTTTTGAAGGTATGCAGTACGTCCTGCAGTCTGAAGTTTACGTCGGTTTTTTGTCCCGCTACGAAAGGTTCCGGGTTTTCAAAGCTATTTCGGAAACGGCCACGCATTGCCTCCGAGCGAACCATCTGCCAATAATTATTTAATGTGACATTTTTATTTGGCATGTATGGATTGTCTTTCTCATCGGCTGGATAAACGTCTATTAGCTTCACCACCCAATCAGCATCGGTGCCTGTTGTGCTTACTTTTAGTTTGGCGGTAATTTCACCTCCCAGTGTAATATCATCTGTCAATACTTCACTTTGAAATACTAATACATCCGGACGGCGCCCGGCAAAGCGCTGATCTTCGCTCATGTAATTAAACGGCGTAAAACCAATAGTGCTGGGGATATTTTCGGTATAAGGAACCGGCTTCAACGGATCACTTACGAATGAAACCGAAGCAGCAGTACCACCCTGATTATTCGTTAACTTGCCATCAGCATTTAAAAAGAGCTTTTCATGAGCGGCGTTTTTAGCCGGCCAGGCAGCAAACTGTTTCCATTCTTTTATTCCGGTATCGAACATATAGGCTTCCGGCAACCCGGTTTTTCCGTCGCCTGCGCCTTTCAAAAAGTGATCAAAAAATTTAGCCTCAATATTGCGCTGATAGAAGGTTGCAACGCTGTCACCAAAATAAATATCATTGTGCATGGTGTGGCCTGTTTCGCGCGACCAGCGGCCATGCCCAAACGGACCTTCTACAATGGTGTTGTAGGCGTTCGGATTTTTCTTTTCTATAGTTTTGTAAATATTCAACGGCCCGGAAAGGTCTTCCGCGTCAAACCAGCCGCCAACAGTCATAACCGCGGGCATTATTTTACCGTAATGCTTAAGCAAGCCACGTTTCTGCCAGAAATCGTCATAGTTTGGATGATTCACTGTTTCCTGCCAGTAAAAGTTATCAGCATAATATTTTTGAGCATTCTTCAACGGCCCCAGGTCATACAAAAATTGATACCCATCTTTCGTCCCCGGATCAATCATTTTATACCACGCCCTGCTGGTTGTATCCTGCTTCTGAATTCCGAATAATGGAAATGTGAAAAAGTATGATTCTATAAATGCTCCGTTATGATGAAAATCGTCGAAAAAGAAATCCGAAATGGGAGCTTGTGGCGACGATGCCTTTAACGCCGGGTGATTGCTTAATATACCGGCTGCCGTGTAAAAACCAGGATATGAAATACCCCATTGTCCGACACGGCCGTTATTACCCTTTATGTTTTTTATAAGCCAGTCGATGGTGTCATAGGTATCAGAACCTTCATCAACGTCTTTCTTGCTTTTTTTATTGTCAATAACAGGAGTCATATTAGTCCATTGACCCTCACTTTTCCAACGGCCGCGAACGTCCTGGTAAACGAAAATATAACCCTGCTTCATCATTGTTTCTGATGGCCCAAGGCTTGGCTTAAATGCCTCTGCGCCGTAAGGAGCAACACTGTAACAAGTTCGCTGCATCATGATAGGATATTTCCTGGACGTGGAAATATCTTTTGGAATGTAGATCGATGTAAACAGTTTAATGCCATCACGCATTGGGATATAAGTTTCAACCTTACGGTAATTGTCTTTAACATATTGAGCCGATGACTGCGCAAAGCCATGGCAAAGTGCGAAGACACACATAAATAGTAGGAGAAATCTTTTCATGTTTTAATTTTGTCGCAATTTAAAATTTTAAGGCCTATCTGTGCTGCTCGTAATAGGTTTGTTTCACAGCCGAGTTCAGATATTTAAACTGGTCGCCAGTTAAATGATAAAACGACGCAGAAACAGCGTCGTCTAATTGCTGAAATGTGTGCATGCCACAAACAGCCGATGCAACTACGGGATGGTTCAATATAAATCTTAAAGCAACATTAGCGGGAGATTGATTATTTACAGTCTTAATCGCAGCGGCTGCGTTTGCGACGATCTCACTGGTAAGATCAAGGTAAGCTTTCGATGGTTTATTTACCAGCAGGCCCTGGGCCAGGGCGCCGCGACTTAATACACTGATTTGATTTTCCTGAAGTAGCTCAAAGCAGCTTTCTTCCGGCCGGCGGTCAAGCAAACTATATTGCATCATCACGCTGACGATGTTTGAGCGGCTTACATACTCACGGATAACATTCGGCCTGATAGAAGATATACCATACTCCCGGATTTTGCCTTGTTGTTTCAGCAATTCAAACGCCTCAATGGTTTCATCAATGGGATCATCAAGCGTGCCGCCATGTAACTGATAAAGGTCGATATAATCGGTTCGCAGCCGATTCAGGCTTTCGTCAGCAGCTTTTAAAATATATTCTCTGGTCGGATTCCAATCCCATCCACTTCCGTCGGGGCGCCATTGATTGCCAACTTTTGTCGCTATCAGAACTTTTTTTCTTCTGGATTGCAGAGCCTGGCCAACCAGTTTTTCATTTTCACCCTTATCATACAGATCAGCGGTATCGAAGAGATTAATTCCCTGATCTGCGGCTTTGTTCAACAATATCTTTGCATCAGCCTGTCCCGGTTTGAGGGACATGCATCCGAAGCTGATCTCGCTAACATGAAGACTTGATTTTCCGAGTTTGTTAAGTTTCATATTGACTTAAAAACAATTTAATAACGATACCGGCACTGAAGGATCAGGATCGATTTGTTTTCAATTTTATGTTAAGCCGTTTAGCATAAAATAATGATTTTTTTGAAGGTACAAGCTGTTGTAAAGTATTCAAGCCAGCGTTTTCAAATACTCTACCATTTTCCTGATAGCAATTCCTCTGTGACTTATACGATTCTTTTCCTCTGCATTCATTTCGGCAAACGTTATATCATACCCATCCGGCTGAAAAATAGGGTCGTAGCCAAATCCGTCGTCGCCTGCCTTCTCATTCCGTATTGTTCCATGTACTGCTCCCTCGAACAAATGCTGTTTACCATCAAGCATCAGGCTAATAACTGACCGGAAGTTCGCTTTCCGGTTTTCAGAGCCTTTTAATTTTTCAAGTACCAGCTGAAGATTAGTTTCGCTGTCGCGGGAGCCCGAATAGCGGGCCGAGTAAACGCCGGGCGCACCATTGAGTGCCTCAACTTCCAACCCCGAGTCATCGGCAAAGCAATTTATGTGATGCGCTTTGTAAATGTATTCCGTTTTTTGAATCGCATTTTCTTCAAATGTATTTCCCGTTTCAGGAATATCGTCCAGGCAATTAATATCTTTTAATGTCCGTAACTGGAACTTATCGCCGATCAAGGCCTGAACTTCGGCCAGCTTATGTTCATTGTTGGTGGCAAAAACAAGTATCATTAGGTAGCTATTATAGGTTTTTCATTACGTTCCAGAAAGTGCGCTTTTTACTAATGTCAGAAAGCATTTCTTCCATTGAATAGCTGGCTAAAATTTTGACGTTTTCGTGAGTGTGCAATTCGTTTCCGCCGAAAGCCGGAAGTCCGATTTGTTGGGGTGGTATGCCGAACAGAACCAGCTTACTGCATGCAAAAAAAGACTTTAGGTCTTTAAACAAGGCCGTTGGATACTTAGCCAGGTTTACAATAGACACGTCTTTAAGCTCCAGTTTTTTTGCACTTAATATCCCATTTAAAGCTTCCATTGCTTCTGCGCTGAAAAATTTATGGTTTTCATTGTTGCAGAGAAATAATACAAACTTGTCATTCTCACCAAGGAAATCAAATGATGGCCTTTCTTCGGGAGTTGCCGCTATTGCTGTCGGAATTTCCTGGCCGATATTTGCCGTCGCAGTGGTTTCGAGAGCTTCGTCGTTTTTCAACGAATAAATATCCTCAGTCAAAAAAAATTTTAAAGCTGTAGGGTTTGTTGTGATTAGTGACATTCTGCCTGCAAAGATAGCTGATTGTGTTTTGTTAAAAATAGTTAAAAACGGTTGTAGGGGCTGATAAAAGTTTATTTTAGTAGCGCAAAATTTCAATGCTTTATTTCGATGTAAATATTTGCAGATTATCACGCAATTACTGATTTATCTGATAATTTTGCGATTCGAAACAGCCGGATGTAATTGAGTGTAAGCCGGCAAGTATATCATGTAAGAAACAGAATGAGAAAGACTTTAGGAATACTTTTACTAACCGTTATAACATCCACCAATCTTTTTGCACAAAAAACTTTAGATAAAATTGCCGCTGTAGTAGGTGGTGCTGTAATTCTTCAGTCGGATATTGAAAATCAGTATGCGCAGTACCAGGCTCAGGGCAATAAGCCAGACGAGTCTGTGAAGTGTTATTTTCTGCAGCAGCAGCTAACACAAAAGTTATTGTCGCAGCAGGCGGTAATCGATTCAATTACCGTTACTGATGAGCAGGTTGATGATGAAGTGAACCGCCGTATGCGTGTTTTTATTCAGCGGGCTGGCGGGCAAGAACGATTGGAGCAATTTTTAAATCGTTCTGTTCTCCAATATAAAGACGAGATCAGGCCTGACGTTAAGGAACAGCTTGTTGCTAATAAAATGCAGGGCAAAATTACCGAGAAAGTTAGCATAACGCCACTGGAAGTGAAGCGTTATTACGAGCATATCCCGAAAGACAGTCTTCCTTATTTCAATACAGAAGTAGAGGTTGGTGAAATTGTTGTAAATCCGAAATTAACTAAAGCCGAGAAGGAAAGTTTTCATGACAAGGCTGAAGCTCTGCGCTTACGAATTAAAGGCGGCGAAGATTTCGCGACCCTTGCCAGGCTATACTCACAGGATCCGGGATCAGCAGGAGATGGTGGTGACCTGGGCTTTTTCGACCGTACCGTTATGGCGAAAGAATTCACGGCGATGGCATTTAAATTAAAACCGGGAGAGCTGTCGCAGGTGTTTGAGACAGAATTTGGTTTTCACATTTTGCAAGTAGTTGAACGGCGAGGAGAGCAGGTTCATGCCCGACATATCCTGATAAAGATTGATCCTCCGGCTTCAAGTCTTGCCAGGGCAAAAGCGCATATCGATAGTATCTACCAGGATGTGGTGGCTAAGAAAATCCCTTTTTCTGCCGCGGCATCTTTATACTCAGATGATAACGAGACGAAGTTTAATGGCGGAATGATGCTTAATGCCGAAAACGTATCGGCGCGTACCACATATATCCCAACGGATAAACTTGATCCAAGTATTTTCCTTGCTGTTGATACCATGAAAGTTGGGAATTATTCCAAACCCGAGATATTTACAGCTCGTGACGGCAAACAAGGCTATCGTTTTGTGTATCTGAAATCGAAAACGGGGCCGCATAAAGCGAATCTGGACGAAGACTTTGCAAAGATAAAGGACGCCGCGTTTGAAGATAAAAATAATAAAACAGTAAGTGAGTGGTTTGAAAAGCGAAGGAAGTCTACTTATATCCGGATTGATCCGGAATATCAAACTTGTCCTCAGCTAAAAATCTGGACTACGGCGCAAAACTAATTTCAACAATGAATTATATGAAGGAGACTGTCAGAAAATATTTGGCAGTCTCTTTTTTTTATTAGATTTAGCAACATCTTACTAAAAAAACACGTTTTGCAATCTTAATAACCCGCTCAATTTAAATGAAACAATTCGGATCCGAAACTGAAGCAGTAGATGCACTTGCGGAATCATATAGGGAAATACGTCAGGAAATAGGAAAAATAATTATCGGGCAGGATGACGTTGTTAAATCGGTACTTATTTCGATTTTCAGCAATGGCCATTGCTTGCTGGTTGGCGTACCGGGACTTGCAAAAACATTGCTGGTACATACCATTGCGCAGGTTCTTGATCTAAGTTATAACCGCATACAATTTACTCCCGACCTGATGCCTTCGGATATTACCGGATCAGAAATTCTGGGAGAAGACCGCGCCTTTAAATTTATTCCCGGTCCGGTGTTTTCCAACATCATCCTCGCCGACGAGATTAACCGTACGCCGCCAAAAACTCAGGCTGCACTGCTTGAATCGATGCAGGAGAAAATTGTAACAGTTGGCGGACAAACGCATCATCTTCCTCAACCGTTTTTCGTGCTTGCTACGCAAAACCCAATTGAACAGGAGGGAACATATCCACTTCCGGAAGCACAGCTTGACCGTTTCATGTTTAATGTCATGCTCACATATCCCTCTTTCCAGGAAGAATTGCAGGTAGTAAAAAATACGACCTCGAACAGGAATGTAGAACTAAAAAAGGTTTTAACAACCGACCAGATACGTTATTTTCAGCAATTGGTTCGTACAATACCGGTAACGGACAATGTACTGGAATATGCAGTTTCGCTTGCCGCAAAAACGCGCCCCGGAACATCTGAAGCAACCGATGACGTAAATAAGTTTCTAAGTTGGGGTGCCGGGCCAAGAGCATCGCAATTTTTAGTGCTTGGAGCCAAGTGTCATGCAGCAATAAACGGGAAGTATTCGCCGGATAAAGAGGATGTTCAGGCTGTCGCAGAACCAATTTTACGACACCGGATAGTTCGGAATTATAAAGCTGAGGCCGAAGGAATAAGCGTTGAAAATCTAATACGAAGATTGCTTTAATCCTCCACAACAGGAATTTCGCTTAAAAATGCTGTCTTGTGTTCATCGGCATAAACTCCGTAAGCATCAACAAGCAAGCCCTTCTGGCCGCTGTTGCTTTCAATTGCGTAAAGGACGGCACTGTCATCGGGGTTCGTCATTCCTTCAAAGCGGTAAACTCCGGTAATTTTGAGATCCGACGGATTCAAGGTTTGGCTAATACTGTTGCAATAAAGGCAGGAATCCTTAAAATCGAAATCATCGGTATACCCCCGGCTTTGAAGATCAGACATAGCTTGTGACAAAGTATCGTAAGTAATTCCTGTATTCATTGTTGATGTATTTATTTTTTAAAGCTAAAATAACATAAAATGAACCATAAACGCAGTATTCTGATGATTTGTTTTCTGATGCTGATCATCGGGAAAATAGTGGCGCAAAAAAAGGAAAATTATGTAATGGTAATCCATGGAGGCGCTGGAACTATTCTGAAATCTTCCATGACGGCAGAAAAAGAGCTGGCCTATAAACAGGCACTTAGCTCCGCTTTACAAGCCGGATATGATAAAATCAAATCGGGCAAACCAGCGCTGGATGCTGTTGAGGCAGCAATAAGGATCATGGAAGATTCGCCTCTTTTCAATGCCGGCAAAGGCGCGGTTTTTACTCATGATGGAAAGAACGAGCTTGATGCGGCAGTGATGGACGGAAAAACGCTTGCGGCCGGCTCTGTTGCCGGTGTCACCACTATTCGGAATCCCATATCCGCAGCACGTGCTGTTATGGAAAAGTCGGAGCATGTTATGATGGTTGGTGCCGGTGCTGAATCTTTCGCAAAGGAAGCTGGCCTTGAGATTGTCGATCCTAAATACTTTTGGACAAAGGAACGCTGGGATGGGTTGCAGAAAGCATTAAAAGAAGATTCGATTAAAGCCATGCAAAATAAAAAGGGGCAGCTGCTGGGTACAGAAAATCACGATAATAAATTTGGAACGGTTGGTGCTGTCGCATTGGATAATTCAGGAAATCTCGCCGCCGGAACATCTACGGGCGGGATGACCGACAAAAAGTATGGCCGTGTCGGCGATGCACCTATTATCGGTGCAGGCACCTACGCTAATCAAACGGTTGGAATTTCATGTACAGGCTGGGGCGAATTTTTTATCCGTAATGTAGTCGCTCATGACGTTGCAGCGTTGATGGAATATAAAGGGCTTTCGCTGAAAGATGCAACAAACGAGCTGATATGGAAAAAGGTACCTAAACTCGGAGGTGACGGAGGATTGATCGCTCTTGATAAAAATGGACATGTCGCAATGCCATTCAATACCGAAGGCATGTACAGGGGAACAGTCACAAAAGATGGAAAAATTGAAGTGTTTATCTACAAAGAATGAATAAAGCCTGGTCTAGCTGGCGGGCATGAAAACTTCAAAAATTACATTCCATTCAAAACCTGGCTGCACTTCCCAGATACGGAGGTAATTGTATTTAATGATTTTTCCCGTTTTGATATTGGTTGTTGTAGCTGTGCCATAAGTATAGGCCAATTCGCCGCTATATGCCCTATCAGCTTTCACCGGTTGCGTGTTTAGCCTGAAAGGCTGTTTTGCCCAAAATGCTTCGACTGCTTTTTTACCGATTATCGGTTCCTGACCTTCGAAAAGCAAGCGTGTTTCATCCGTTAAAAATTCGTTATGGGCTATTTTGTTATCAGCTTTCAAAATCGTCGCGTAAAGCTGATCGCTGCTTAACACGATATCTTCCCTCTGCTTTAACCTTGCGTCAGAATGCTGGTGAATAAACCGTTCACCGGTAGGGTTGACAAAAGTTAGTTGAGGCTCCTTTGTTGGTTTCCGGTGAGAAACTCCGCAATCAAGCGCCAGCTTCCAAACGCCTTTTTCGTTTCGTTTCCAAACAGAAAGGTAGTCGCTGTAATATGCCTTACTCGTGTCACTTTGTTTGTAAATCCCCCAACCGGATGTAAATCCCCAATCGTTACTTTTGGATATTTTAGCAAATACCGGCTCCCATTGAAGGATGGCCGAATCTGCAGGTTTGTCTTTGAAATACTCTTGTAATTTAACGGGGCCTGGCCTGAAAATAACGGATTCGTTATCCGAAACTGAAAGGAAGCCCTTTTTTATTCCTTTTTCTTTGACGAGAGCAGCGAAATAGTTCTCCTGTGATACTAACTGGCTAACTTTATCGGTCGTCTGTGCCAACAATCCCGCCGATGGCAAAATTATCACAAGCAGTGAAAAAAATAATTTCATGAGAGTTTTAACGCTTCGTTGTGGCAAATGTTTACGCTTTGCTCCAGGTAGTTCCTTCTTTACCGTCTTTAAGCTGAATACCGAGCTCCTGCAAACCGTTACGAATCCGGTCTGAAGTTGCATAGTCCTTATTGTTTTTGGCATCCATACGCATTTTAATGATGAAGTCCATTAATTTTTCGAGATCGTTGGTTTCATTCTGTTCGTCCTTAAGTCCAAGAACGTCGTAAACGAAATCTTTAATCAATAACTGAAGTTCGTCGAGATTTTGCTGGTCAATCTTCGATTTGCCGTCGTAAACACTATTGATTATCCTTACCACTTCAAATAATTCCGCGATAAGAACAGGGCTGTTAAAATCGTCGTTCATGGCACGAACGCATTTTTCCCTGATAGGAGCAATCGCTGCGTCTGTCGTTGTGGAGGGTTTAAGCTTGTCAAGTAATGCAATCGCATTCATTAACCGTTTAAATCCTTTGTCAGACGCTTCGAGAGCGTCATTAGAAAAGTCAAGTGTGCTTCTGTAATGTGCCTGTAACATGAAAAATCTTACCGTCATCGGCGAATAACCGCGACTAAGCAACGGATGATCCCCTGTAAAAAGCTCCTGAGGTAAAAAACCGTTTCCGGCAGATTTGGACATGCGCACGCCGTTAACTGTGAGCATGTTGGTATGCATCCAGAATTTAGCGGGCTGAGTGTGGTTGCATGCCTGGGACTGCGCTATTTCATTGGTATGGTGCGTTGCCGCGAGATCCATTCCACCGCCATGAATATCGAAAGTTTCACCGAGATATTTGCTGCTCATTGCTGAACACTCGATGTGCCAGCCGGGAAAACCCCAACCCCATGGTGAAGGCCAGCGCATAATATGCTCGGGCTTTGCTTTTATCCAAAGTGCAAAGTCCAGGCGCCCTTTTTTTTCATCCTGTCCACCGAGGTCGCGTGTATTAGCCAGGAGGTCGTCAAGCTGCCTGTTGGTAAGAATCGTATAATTATATTGCTGGCAGTACTTTTCTACATCAAAATAAACGGAGCCATTGATCTCATAAGCATAACCATTGTCGATGATTTCTTTAACCATTTCAATCTGTTCTGCAATATGGCCGGTCGCAGTAGGCTCAATGCTTGGCGGTAACGTATTAAAAAGACGCATCATATCATGAAACCCGATGGTATAGCGCTGCACGATTTCCATAGGTTCCAGCTGCTCAAGACGTGCCTTTTTTGAAAATTTATCATCTCCTTCATCACGGTCACCTTCCAAATGACCGGCATCGGTGATATTACGGACATATCTTACTTTATAGCCGGCATGCAGCAGGTATCTGTAGATTAGATCAAATGACACAAATGTGCGGCAGTTACCCAGGTGGACATCACTGTAAACGGTAGGCCCACATACATACATTCCTACAAACGGCGGGTTGATAGGTAAAAAGTTTTCTTTTGTTCTGGTAAGTGTATTATATATAACCAGCTGATTGTCCATGGTGCAAACATAGTAATTTAGGCGGTTTATTTGGCACGTGGAAGCATCAGGAGGTCACTTCTGACGGCGTAATGATCGGAGAGCTTTTTTTTGATAACTTGATAACTTTCCACGTTGAGATCTTTACTGGCCAGGATAAAATCGATCTGAAAGTTCGGAAAATCGCCGTTATATGTAATGCCCGGCCCGCTGCCTTTTTTTTGAAAGGCGTTGTTCATGTCATCGGCGAGATAGTTTACCGCATAAGAATTTGGGGTGTCATTAAAGTCGCCGCAAAAAAGATAAGGTTCATTCCAGCCTGAAGCGTGTTCTTTCAATACTTTAACCTGCATGCTTCGTTTGATAAAGGCTTGCTTAAGGCGGCTGCCGATACGCCTCGACGATTTCACGTTAGCTTTGATTTCTTTAACCTCATCAAGGTATTTGTAGTCCTCAGGCTGGAAATTGATCGACTGCAAATGCACGCTATAAAATCTTACCAGGCGGTTTTTATACTTAATGTTTGCGTAAATCGCTTCATTTCCCTTGTATGTTTCAGGAAACGTTATGTGCCCACTGCCGGCTATCGGGTATTTTGAAAATATAGCCAGCCCGCTTTCTTCAAAGTCGTTTCCTGTACTTTTAAAAAAATAGAAATAGTCGGCGCCCATCGCTTCACGAACCAGTTTTTTAAATTGATATTTTCCTTTGGGACGAGCGAAAAATTCCTGTATACATAAAACATCAGGCTTTTCTTCCTGGATGATTTGTAAAATCTGATCGCGTGTGGAAGTGTCGAGTTTTGAATCAAATTTCTTAAAGAAGTGAACATTATAGGTCATTACCCTCAATGCATCGCTTTTTATCGAATTTTCGGCGGTTGATTTTCTAAATCCAATATTAGCAGTGAGTGAATTGTACCCTATTAAAATAGCCGCAAGAGGAATCAGCATATATAGTGGCTTCCTGAAAAGCCAAAAGAGAATTAAAAGAAGGTTAGCGGCTAAAAGTAATGGGTAAGTTAATCCAAAAAAAGCTACCGGCCAGAACATCTGTGGATCGATATATTTCGCTATATAGGAAACAAGTATACAGGCAACGCTAACGCAGGTGATCGTCAGCATCAGCTTATCGAAAAATTTAAGAGATGATTTTTTACGGCTCGTTCTTTTTGCTGGCATTAAATAATTGCTCCTTCTCAAATTTTGTTAAACTGTCATAGCCAGACCTGGATATTTTATCAAGGATGTTGTCTATCACGTCCTGGTCCGGAATGTTTCCCCTGCTTGCGCTTTTATTTTTTCGAACAACTTTCAATTTGCTTCTCTTAGCAAAAATCTTGCTCCAATCGTTGCCGCTCTGAAGCTGTTTGATGTAGATGAAACCAAATAAAGCGCCGCCTAGGTGTGCAAAGCTGCCGCCCGGATTGCTTAGTATGTCAATGAGGCTTAAAATGATATACCCGATCGCAAGATATTTTAAGCGAACCTCACCAAAGAAAAGCAGCATAATTGAGTAATTGGGCAGTAAAGTCGCCGTGGCAACAACAACTGCCATTACACTGGCGGATGCTCCTATCAGCGGTGCTGAGAATTGAACGTCATTTTTAAATGCCGGTAAAAAATTGAATGCGAGGATGAATAGTAAAACACCCGCTAGTCCTCCAGCGAGATAAACGAACACAAATTGCCGTTGCTTCAGGAAATCTATAAAAATTTTGCCAAGCCAGAACAACCAAAGCATATTGAAAAGAATATGCAAAAAATCAACATGAGTAAACATGTAGGTAAGAGGCGTCCAAAATTTTAGGGCCAGCGTTGGTAAGTAAGCAGGAGCTGCCAACTGCATTGTTAGCCATTGACTGATTTCCGTGTGCGTGCCGAAGATAAACTCGCCGACTGCAATAAGCTTAATAATCAGGAAAACAAGCACATTAATGCCAATGAACAGGTTTAGCCTGTTTCCTGAATCCCAGATTTTATACCTGAAGCTGTTCATTTTACTGAATAATTAATTGAGGCGATGCAGCTTCCAAACCTTAATGATGATGAATCCGAAGAGAGCTCCGCCGAGGTGGGCAAAATGTGCTACCGAATCACCTGAGTATTGTGCTACACCTAAATATAATTCCAATACAATATACAACGGAACTATGTATTTTGCTTTGACTGGAACCGGTATAAACATCAAAAAAAGTTCAGCATTTGGAAAAAGCATCCCAAATGCGATTAATATCCCGAATATAGCACCCGAAGCACCTACAACCGGCCCGTAATAAATCGCCTGAAGCGTTTCTATCTGTTGCGGCAAAATTGATGCGGGCAGGCTTTCGGGAACACGAACTGAACCGACAATTTGAAAAACTTCAAATGCCTGGACCGCAAACTGCAATACAAGAGCACCAATACCGGTAATAAAATAGAAGTTCAAAAAACGTTTGGGCCCAAGGACATATTCCAGGGTGGGGCCAAATGAGAAAAGGGCGAACATGTTAAAGAAGATATGTGCCCAGCCACCATGCATGAACATATAGGTGATTACCTGCCAGATTTTAAAATAAGGAGACGCTGGATAAAACGCTCCGAGCCATTGAAGTAATGGCAGATTTTTAAAAATTAATGTAGCGAGAAAAAAAATAATATTTATGATAATCAGATTTTTGGTAACGACCGGGATATTTGAAAAAGGAGATGATCTGAAAGCGCTCATATAGTTTTTTGTGTGTTATTTTTCGAACTTTTGTAAAAGCTCTTCTAACGTAAAAGTAAGTATAATGGGTTTGCCCTGTAGCGAAATATTTGGCGAATCGCATGCAAAAAGTTCATCGATTAAAGAGTTTCGCTCCTCCTGGGATAATTGTGTTCCGGCCTTAATTGACGAATTTCTCGCCAGTGTCCGGGCAAGATTATCACGTTTGTCTAGTTTTAATGCAGACATATTGTTTTTAAAACCTTCCATTAAATGTTCCAATACTTCAGCTTCACTGATCGAGGAACTGATATCGGCAGGAATTCCTTCAACTACAAGAGTGTTTCGGCCAAATTCCCTTACCTGGAATCCAAGCGCCCTGATGTCGGGCAACAACTCTTTTACCAGTTCGAAATCTGATGGACTTAGGGAAACTGTTTGCGGAAAAAGACTTTGCTGACTGGCGCCCTGACGGCTCTCAAGCTGTTGCAAAAAACGTTCATAAAGTATACGTTCGTGTGCAGCCTGCTGATCGATAAGCATAAATCCCGATTTAATCTGCGATATCAGGAAGCGGTTGTGCAGTTGAAAAATTTGCTTTTCTGCAGGTTTTTGGATGCTCTCAGAAATGTTTTCTTCGGGCATAGCCATTTGATGCTGTGTATAAGCAGGATTTTCAACTATCTCGTAAAGAGAGCCCCAGTTTTTACTCCTTTCCTTTTGTTCGAAATTTCTTAAAAAGGGTAGTTCCCGTTCGTTCTTTTCTTCTGTTTTGAAAGGATTGAAATTTGGGTTGAAACTAATTTGCGGTGGTACTATATCTTCGGGCGACTTCGGGGTTATCATATTGCTGAATCCTGTCTCCTGGTCAAAATCCAAAGAAGGTGTTATATTATACCGGCCTAATGATCGTTTTACGGCCGAGCGTATAATTGCATAAATCGACTTTTCATCCTGGTACTTAATTTCTGTTTTGGTTGGATGTACGTTAATATCGATTTTCGCCGGATCAATATCGATGAATAAAACATATAAAGGATAACTGTCATCAGGCAGCAATTCCTGGTATGCCGTTAAAACCGCGTGGTTGAGATAAGGGTCCTTGATAAAGCGGTTGTTAACAAAAAAAAACTGTTCACCCCTTGTCTTTTTTGCAAACTCAGGTTTTCCGATAAAGCCTTTTAAATTGATTATTGAAGTTTCCTCTTCAACCGGAACAAGTTTTTGGTTATAAGCATTTCCAAAAAGATGGACAATGCGTTGTTTCAGAGATCCTGGGGTAAGATGAAATAGTTCATTCCCTTCGTGATGGAGGCTGAAAAATATACCGGGATTTGCCAGGGAAACACGTTGAAACTCGTCAATAATGTGACGCATCTCCACGGGATTACCCTTTAAAAAGTTACGGCGTGCAGGCGTGTTGTAAAATAGGTTTTTAACACTGGTGCTTGTTCCGGCTGGTGATGAAACCGGCTCCTGGCTGATTATCTCAGAGCCCTCGATTTTTATACAGGTCCCGAGTTCATCGGTATGTCGCCTTGTCCGCAGCTCAACCTGTGCTATCGCCGCAATCGATGCCATCGCTTCGCCACGAAATCCCATTGTGCGAATAGCGAATAAATCATCTGCCTTACGTATTTTAGATGTCGCATGGCGTTCAAAGCACATGCGGGTATCTGTTACACTCATTCCGCAGCCATTGTCAATCACCTGAATTAACGCTTTTCCGGCATCCTTTAATATCAATTGGATTTTATCAGCTCCCGAATCAATCGAATTTTCAATTAATTCTTTAACTGCTGAAGCAGGCCGTTGAACGACCTCGCCGGCGGCAATTTGATTAGCAACAGAATCGGGTAAGAGCTGGATAATATCTAACATCATAAACAAACAAAGTTAGATATTTTATACGCTTAGTGTTTTTTAATTAGCAATTGATTTTTGTCAATTTTGTAATGATAATGTCGCTTTGTGAATAATGTGTTGATTTAATATTATTTTTTTAAAGCCTTTTCAATAAATACTTTGATTTTTTACATTGTTTAAAATAATCGGGAACGTTCCCGGGCTCACTTTCATTTGCATAAACGAAATAATGCTATTACCTTGAATTAAAATTCACCACCAAAATGTATGTTGTGCCTATGATGAAAATGGTACAAAATTTCATGAAAGACGATGCTTCCTGCATCAACTAAATTGAAAAAGGAGTAACCTCCAAAAAAATTATTGTGGCCATGCCACTGATGGGACTATTCAAACTAACCTAACTGCCCGGAACAACCGGGCAGTTTTTTTATGCAACAATTTTGAAGCTTTTACCTTATATAATTCTTATGAATGATATATTTAACGCTTACTGAGACAGCATGAGAACAACCTTAATCTTCGCAGCAAGTCTTTTTTTCTTTATCTCATGTAAACAAAGGCAAAAGCCCGTTGACATGATTTTTTTAAACGGAACTGTTTATACCGTAGATAGTTCATTTGCAACGACAGAGGCATTCGCTGTGAGCCGGGGCCGGATTGTTGCCGTTGGAAGTACCGATGCAATTGAAACTGCTTATTCTTCGAAAAACACAATCGATCTTGAAGGTAAAAGCGTTTATCCGGGATTCATCGATGGGCATAGCCATTTTTATCGTTATGGGGAAGGTTTGAAATCGGTAGACCTTACAGGCACAAAAAGCTGGGATGAAATTGTTGAGATGGTAAAAATCTTTTCGGAAGTAAATCCGGACGGTTGGCTGCTGGGCCGGGGCTGGGATCAGAATGACTGGCAAGCAAAAGGTTTTCCTGACAATACAGAGCTAAATAAATTATTCCCTACGCGGCCGATTCTTCTGTCACGGGTAGACGGTCATGCTGCGATAGCTAACCAGGCCGCGCTCTCTCTCGCGGGCATTACAGCCGGACAAAAAATTGCTGGCGGTAAAATCGGAACAAAAGATAAAACACTGACAGGGCTTCTTGTTGATAACGCGGTCGACCTGGTATCTGCTAAAATTCCTCCCTTTACCATTAAGCAAATGAACGATGCGCTGCTTGCAGCACAATCGAATTGCATAAAAGTTGGGTTAACCAGCGTTGTTGACTGCGGCTTGGATTATCCGATGATAAGCGTTATTGATGCTCTTCAAAAAAACAACCAGCTGAAAATGCGGGTGTATATGATGCTGTCGGATAACGAGAAAAACGTTAATTATCTGTTTAAAAACGGTGCTTTTAAAACTTCACGCTTAAATGTCAGATCTTTCAAAGTGTATGCAGACGGTGCATTAGGATCCAGGGGTGCATGTTTATTGAAGCCCTATTCAGATGATCCCTCAAACAGCGGATTCCTGTTAAGCAGTAAAGAACATTTTCAAGAGATGGCTGAAAAGCTTTATGACAAGGGTTTCCAAATGTGTACACATGCTATCGGAGATTCGGCCAACAGGCAGATTTTGAATACTTATGCGGCGGTTTTAAAAGGAAAAAATGATCGCCGGTGGAGAATTGAGCACGCGCAGGTAATTGACCCGGCTGATTTCAAAATATTTGGTGACAACAATATTATTCCTTCTGTTCAACCTACACATGCCACGTCTGATATGTATTGGGCCGGTCAGCGACTAGGCGATAAACGTCTTAAATCGGCGTATGCTTACAAAGATTTACTTAAACAAAATGGTTGGGAAGTTCTTGGAACCGATTTTCCGGTTGAAAGTATCAATCCAATTCTAACTTTTTATGCTGCGGTGACAAGAAAAGATGCGAAAGGCTATCCGTCTGGCGGTTTTCAAACAAACAATGCTCTGTCGCGGCAGGAAGCGTTAAAGGGAATGACAATTTGGGCCGCTAAAGGTAGTTTTGAAGAAAAGGAAAAAGGAAGTATTGAACAGGGGAAATACGCCGATTTCGTAATACTTGATAACGATATAATGAAGGCATCCCCACAAAAAATTTTAAAAACCAACGTATTAACAACATATATCAATGGTGAAAAAGTCTACCAGAAAAAATAATACAATGCTCCAAAAGGAAATTCAATCTATCTGTCTTTTTATATCAAGTTTCTTATTCCTGTTTTGCTCAACCGCATGCGGGCAAACCCATCAGCAAAATGAGGTCTGGCTGCAGGCTGAACATCAGGCGGAATTAAATACGGTGGTTTTAAATAATCAGTCAGGGTTGTTGCCATTAAAATCGCTCGAAGCAACACAGATAGCCAGTGTCGGTTTTGGCAATGTTTATCAGCCAGTTTTAGATAGCATCTTAAACAAGTATGAGAAAGTCGCAACCTACAACGGAGATAGTTACAGAGCCGCTGTGAACTTAAATGCACTGTTTGACGATTTAAAATTCGGTAATACATTGATTATCACCTTGACGGATGCTGTTGTTAACGACCAGAAACTAATAGACTTTTTAACTGAAGTTCAGTCTCGAAAAAAACTCGCCGTTATTTACTTTGGTAACGGCCAGAATCTGGCAAAGCTCGATAAAATCACAGCTCCCCTCATATGGTGTTCGCTAAATACCCCGCAAAGCGTCACGATAGCTGCTGAGGCTGTGTTTGGAGGAATTAAGGTGAATAATAAGCTCCAACGCACTTTTTCGGCACATTATGCTTCGGGTGTAGGTTTTTCAATTGATAAAGTACGGTTGAAATACACAGTTCCTGAAGCTGTTGGACTTAACGCTGACGATTTGAATAAAATTGATAACATAGCCAGGGAAGCGATCGCTGAACATGCTACTCCAAGCGCTGTGGTGCTTGTGGTGAAAGACGGAAACGTGATTTTTAACAAAGCATATGGATCGCATACCTATGAATCCACAACACCTACAAAGATCACTGACATTTATGACCTGGCTTCTGTAACAAAAGTATCTGCTACAACGCCAACTGTTATGCAGTTGTATGATGAAAATAAGCTTCAGCTTGACAGCACTTTAAAATATTACCTTGCTCAAACACGTGCTATTGCTGATAAAAAAGATATCAAACTACGTGAGGTAATGCTTCACCAGGCGGGCTTTGTTCCGTTTATTCCATTTTACGAAAAGTTAAAGCCGGGTGATCATAGTACCGATTCATCGGCTTTATACACAACGAAAGTTGCCGATGGCTATTTTCTGCGCAAAAATTATTACCATGATGTGATGTGGCCGGAAATGCTTCATTCAAAAGTACTTACGCGAGGTAAATACGTTTACAGCGATTTGAGTATGTATTTTATGAAAGAAATTGTAGAGGGTATTACCAGCGAGCCGCTTGACCAGTATGCGCTGGAGCATTTCTATAAACCTCTCGGAATGCAGACCGCAGGTTTTAACCCCCGGACAAGATTTAGCAAAGACCAGATTGTGCCAACCGAAAATGATACGTATTTCCGCAAAAAGTTGTTGGAAGGCTATGTTCACGACCAGGGAGCTGCAATGGTAGGCGGTGTTTCGGGTCATGCCGGTTTATTTGCTAGCGCTAATGATCTTGCCATTTTATACCAAACGTATCTCAATCGCGGTACATATGGAGGTGTTCAATATTTTAAGCCGGAAACGATAGATATGTTCACTGCCAAACAATCGGACGTTAGTCGTCGCGGACTTGGATTTGACAGATGGGATCCGGAAAGCACTACAGGATACCCCTCAAAACAGGCAACTCCTAAAACGTACGGGCATACCGGTTATACAGGCACTTGTGTTTGGGTTGATCCCCAATATAACCTGGTTTATATATTTCTCTCTAACCGGGTTTATCCAAAGGTTACCGACCAGCTGTCAACTTTAAGAATACGGCCAAGGATACAGGATGCCATTTACGATGCGATTAAGAAAAGCACTCCTGTAAATTGATTGCGTAACGCGTAAATTGACCCGCTGTAAACAATTAGATAATCTGGATGCTTTTACTTTGCAGAAGAATACTTAACGCATTATAGGTTATTAATGAAAATTGGAATCGTTTGTTATCCCACTTTCGGGGGAAGCGGAGTTGTAGCAACTGAGTTGGGCAAAGCTTTGGCTGATAAAGGCCATCAGGTGCATTTTATTACGTACAGCCGCCCTGCCCGGCTTGACTTCTTTTCCGAGAATTTGTTTTACCACGAAGTTTCCGTTGCTGATTATCCACTATTTGATTTCGCGCCGTATGAGAGCGCTCTTTCAAGTAAGCTGGTAGATGTGGTGCGTTTTGAGAAGCTTGACGTTCTGCACGTGCATTATGCCATTCCACATGCTTCTGCGGCGTTTATGGCTAAGCAGATTTTAAAATCTTATGGCATCAATATTCCGGTGGTAACAACGCTGCACGGCACAGACATCACGCTTGTTGGAAAAGACGTGACTTACAAACCGGTGGTCACTTTTTCTATTAACCAGAGCGATGGTGTAACGGCAGTTTCTAATCACTTAAAAAACGATACGTATAGCCATTTCGAAATAACCAACGAAGTTCGGGTGATTCATAACTTTATTGACTTGAACCGGTTTAGCCTTAAGCCGAAAGATCACTTCAAAAAAGCGATAGCTCCAAATGACGAGCGTATTATTATCCACACATCAAATTTCAGAACAGTAAAGCATACCGGCGATGTTATCAGGATCTTTAAAAAACTTTCGGATGTTATTCCTTCGAAGTTGCTGATGGTAGGCGATGGCCCTGATCGGGTAAATACAGAACAGTTATGCCGGCAACTAGGAATTTCAGAGCATGTACGGTTTTTAGGTAAACAGGATGCTATCGAAGAGATATTGTCAGTATCAGATCTGTTTTTAATACCATCAGGCTCGGAAAGCTTTGGCCTGGCTGCTTTGGAAGCTATGGCTTGCAAGGTGCCAGTTGTCTCTTCTAATGCGGGCGGCTTACCTGAGTTAAATATTGACGGCGTAACCGGCTTTTTAAGTGACGTTGGTGATGTTGATAAAATGGCTAACGATTCTATTAATATTCTGAAAGACGACCAGGTGCTGGAAACTTTCAAAGAAAATGCGTTAAAACAGGCAAAACTATTTGACCTGAGTCTAATCTTGCCTGTTTACGAGAGTTTCTACGAAGAAGTAATTGAGCGTGTTAAAGCGCTTGTATAAGTTACTTCACGAATAAAAGACAAACAGGACGGCCAATATCAAGTTTGTTTCCATTCTGACTTAACAGTCCCGTTTTCTTATCTCTTTTAAATACAAAAATGTCATCAGTATCCTGATTCGCAGCCAGTAAGAAATTACCAGATGGATCAATGCTGAAATCACGTGGTGCTTTTCCCATCGTAGACTGACGGCCGGCGTATGCTAGCTTTCCGGTTTTAACGTCAATAGAATAAATTATTATTTCATTTGCGTCACCTCGGTTGGAAGCATATAGGAATTTTCCATCGTCGGAAATTTTAATAGCGGCGGCTCCGGTTTGGCCTTTAAAGTCGGGAGCAAGCATTGTTATTTCCTGGAATTGTTTCAACGTACCATCCTTGTATATGAAGGCGTCAACACTTCCGCTCATTTCCTGCACCAGGTAAGCGAATTTTTTATTTGGATGAAAAACCAAATGCCTTGGCCCATTGCCTGGTTTTACAGTCACATAGGGTGTTTTCGCAACGCTAAGCGGCTTTTCTGAGCCGGCCTTATTTAATTGATAGATGTTGATCTTATCTGTACCCAAATCGCTCACAAACAAATAATTATTATCCGGCGAAAGAACGGTGCTGTGAACATGTGGCGCTGCCTGCCTGTCTTTATTTACACTGCTGCCTTCATGCTGAATGGTTTGCACATCGGCGGTCAACGATCTGTCATGCTGAATTTTTAATGCAGATACAGAGCCGCCCGCGTAGTTGGCTGTAAAGGCATAATTGTCTTTTGCATCAACTGTTACATAGCAGGGACCTTCGCCAACATTTTGTTTGTTTTTAAAGTCAAGCTTGCCAGAAGCTTCATCAAATCCAAAACCAAAAACACTTCCGTTTCGTTCCTTCCCAAATTCAGAAACCGAATAAACCGTTTTCTTATCATGTGAAATTGCGAGGTATGATGGATTCTCAATGCCAGTTGCCTTGTTTTTTAAAGTAAGATTGCCGGTGTGGCTATCAAAATCATAAACATAAATACCCTCACTTTTTCCTGTGTTGGTATAGGTGCCGATCAATAGCGTGCTTTTTTGCGCCAAAGCCGCCAAAGGAATTGTCAGAGCCATTATTGCAATTAATTTTTTCATTGTTAGTCTGCGGATTGATTAATGTTAGTTCCGTTAAATCGTGATGCAATTTAAAATTTGTTTACAATAAAAAAGCCTCAGAAGGCTGAGGCTTGTCTTAATTACATTAAATGTTTCAATTGGATTATCTCTTTTTCGTCTAAGTATCTCCAGCGGCCACGAGGTAAATCTTTTTTTGTAAGATTAGCGTATACAGCTCTGTCTAATTTAACTACCTCATATCCAAGTTGTTCGAAAATCCGTCTTACGATACGGTTTTTTCCACTGTGTATCTGAATTCCAATTTCACGTTTACTAGCGCCCTGAACATATGAAACGCTGTCAGGTTTAATAAATCCGTCTTCTAGTTCCAATCCAAAAGCAATTTTATTAAGATCTCCCTGTGTCAGGCTTTTATTTAACTCCGCGTGATAAAGTTTGGTAATGTTGTTTTTGGGATGTGATAATTTATCAGCGAGATCACCGTCATTAGTCATCAGAAGTAAGCCAGTGGTATTCCGGTCAAGTCGCCCGACAGGATATATCCGTTCGCGGGAAGCTTTTTCGACAAGCTCCATTACCGTGCGTCTTTCGTGTGGATCGTCTGTTGTTGTGATATAATCTTTTGGTTTATTCAACAGCACGTAAACCATTTTTTCGCGTTTAAGCGTCTCGTTATTATAGCGTACTACATCTTTTGCGGGATTGACTTTATGGCCAAGTTCAGAAACTACCTCGCCGTTTACGGAAATTACGCCAGCCGATATCAGTTCGTCGGCTTTACGGCGGGAACAAATTCCCGCGTTCGAGATGTAGCGGTTTAACCGGATCAAGCCATCGTTTTCTTTTGGCTTTCGTTCGCGATTTGGTGTTTTAAACGTTTCTTCATGTGTCCATTTCCGTTCACCGCCGCTAAAGTTTCTTTGTTCAGACCCGGAACTTTTTTGATGAAATTTGCTTTTAAATTCTCCACGGTCGGCCGAATCTTTTCCAATTTTAGCGTCTTTGTCAAATTTGTTGTACGGCTTTGAGAATGATGAATTTCCCTTACGGTCATCCCCTTTAAACGAAGGTTTGCCAGGCCTCTCATTCGAATCGAAGCGTTTTTTTTCACCGTCCCTGCTTCTGAATGGTTTGCTTCCTTCCGTTGATGAATCACGGCCATACTTTCTTGGAGAATCGCTTCGATTGCGGTCGTCTCGCGAAAATCCGCTTGGTTTATCGAAGGTCTTTTTCTTGAACCCAAAAGGACGATCCTCACTGGAAGAAGATTTGTCGGAGCCGCTTTTAAAACCACCCTTCTGATCTTTGTCAAACAATCTTGGTCTTTTACTGTTGGGTTTCTCGTCGCGGTTGAACTTTTTGGACTTGTCGTCGCGACTGTTCCTGAAATTTTTTGATGGCATGATACGCTTTTCTATCCTTTTTTAAGGGGGGTGCAAATTTATAAAAATAACATGAAAATTTAGCTATGTGTTTGATTTTCAGTGATACTTTTTTCTCGACAAAAAACAGAGTTTAAATGGTTATAAAGACGGTTTTTCGTAACTATTTGGTAATTAGGCTAATATTGGTTAAGTTTGCAAACTTTTTTTGTTTAACTAAAAGAAAGCACATGATAAAGAAACACTTATTAGCGTGCTCAGTGATGTTGGTTTTGACAGTGTTAATCAAAGCATCTATTTACCAGGTAAAACCCGTTCAAACGGTTAGTAAAAAAACATCACAAAATGAGCAGACTCTGGCAACAGAGGTCAAGGCTGAAGCTCCTAAATCAAGGCTTAATTTCGCCAACGAAGATCTTCCGGTAGGCGATCCAAAAGTAAATTACAAGGTTTATAAAGCGCTTAAAAATCATTCTTACGAGAAAATTCAAACAACCAAACTGCATCGTAAGGCTATGCAATGGTTTCCGGTAATTGAGCCAATCCTTCGTATTTATGGAATTCCCGAAGATTTTAAATACATTCCATTGGTAGAAAGCGGATTGCAAGCCGGAACATCTCCTAAAGGCGCTTCGGGCTATTGGCAGTTTATGCCCGGAACAGCAAGGAATTACGGTTTAAGGGTAAATTCGGCGGTTGATGAACGGCAGGATATGCGCAAATCGACAGTTGCAGCATGTAAATATCTCAACGAGATGTATAAAAGCCTTAAGAGCTGGACACTTGTTGCTGCGGCATATAACCTTGGAGATGTGAAGCTATTGCGTCAGATCAATCGTCAAAATCAGGATAATTATTTTAAACTGAAGCTGAATCGTGAGACAGGCTCCTACATTTATAACCTGGTGAGCATGAAGCAGATTATTGAAAATCCGTCAAAATATGGCTTTGTGGAAAAGCCAAAACTACTTGCTTATAAAAATGCTAAAAAGAGTGACTTTAAGGATCCAATCGTTGAACGCATTGGTTTGCAACTCTATAACCCACAGGTAAACTAATAAATTAGCGGCGGCTGTGCCGGCAAATACATCGTTTTAGGCTGTCGGCACAGCCGTTTTATTACATCAGCTCGACGCTTCCTGCTAAAAAAATTCGCATCTTTACCTTTCATTTTCCGAAGGATTTTTTATGAGTAACACGGTCACCGATCTCGGCGAGCAGAAAGATTTAGAAGTTTACGGAGCAAGGGTTCACAACCTTAAAAACATTGACATTTCATTTCCCAGGAACAAACTGGTTGTAATTACCGGTTTAAGCGGCAGCGGAAAATCATCATTAGCCTTTGATACGATTTACGCCGAAGGCCAGCGGCGTTACATGGAAACCTTCAGCGCTTATTCGCGGCAGTTTTTGGGTGGTATGGAACGTCCCGACGTCGATAAAATATCCGGCCTTAGTCCTGTTATCGCAATCGAACAAAAAACCACTTCAAAAAATCCGCGGTCGACTGTTGGAACCATCACTGAAATATACGATTTTTTGCGTTTGCTTTTTGCCCGTGTTGGTGAAGCATTTTCTTATGTTACCGGCGAGAAAATGGAACGGATGTCTGAGGATCAGATCATAAAAACCATTCTCGAAAGGTTTGATGGCAAGCCCATGAACATCCTCGCTCCGGTAGTTAAAGGACGAAAAGGGCATTATCGTGAACTTTTTGAACAGATCAGAAAACAAGGATTTCTCAAAGTGCGTGTTGATGGGGAAATAGAAGATATCAGGCCTAAAATGCAGCTTGACCGTTACAAAGTTCATGATATTGAAATCGTTGTTGATCGCTTAATCATACAGGAGAAGGATAAAAATAGGGTGCGTCTGTCAGTTCAACAGGCTTTGAAAATCGCAAAAGGTATTATCAAGATTTCTGACAAGGATAACAATGAATTTTTCTTCAGCAAGTTCTTAATGGATCCCGCTTCGGGAATTTCTTACGACGAACCGCAACCAAATACCTTCTCGTTTAATTCGCCTTATGGCGCATGCGAACGTTGCGATGGGCTGGGCTACATATTTGAAATCGATGAGCTTTCGGTAATGCCGAATCCGAAATTAAGCATTCTGCAGGGTGGACTGGCGCCACTTGGTGAGTACCGGGAAACGTGGCTTTTCCAGGTGTTGAAAGCTCTATCCAAGAAATATGATTTTTCATTATCGACACCTATCGAAAAACTTTCACGCGAAGTAATAGAGATTATTTTGAACGGCACCCATGAAATTTTAACCGTTCCGGTCGAATACAACAAGTGGAACGTACAAAATTATCAGATCACTTTTGATGGTATAATTAAAATTCTTGAAGAGCAAACGGAACGCAGGGGCGATGAAACAATGGAGGATCTGGAAAATTTCAGGATTCTCAAAACTTGCCCGGTTTGTGAAGGCGCAAGGCTTAAGAAAGAATCGCTGCATTTTAAGGTTGATCATAAAAATATATTCGAGCTGGCTTCGATGGATATTTCGTTACTCGGCGCCTGGTTTAACGAGTTAGAAGACAGGTTGAACGAGCGGCAAAATGTAATTGCTAAAGAAATTCTAAAAGAAATACGTGCCCGGATCGGTTTTCTGCTTGATGTAGGATTGAATTACTTAACACTTGATCGTACAGCGAAAACATTGTCGGGCGGTGAAGCACAGCGTATAAGGCTTGCAACGCAAATCGGTTCACAACTGGTAAACGTTTTATATATTCTGGATGAACCAAGTATCGGGCTTCATCAGCGCGATAATGCCCGTCTGATTTCAGCTTTAAAGAATCTTCGTGATATCGGCAATTCTGTACTTGTTGTTGAACACGATAAGGATATGATCCTGGAGGCGGACTATGTGATTGATATGGGTCCTGCGGCCGGTGTACATGGCGGAGAGGTTGTTGCAGAGGGTAGCCCTGAAGAAGTCAAAAAGATAAAAACGCTCACCACCGCTTATCTGAGCGGCGAAAAGGAAATTGAAATTCCTAAAAATCGCCGCAAAGGGAATGGAAAAACGCTGGTTCTTAAAAATGCTACCGGAAACAATCTGAAAAATGTAACCGCAAAATTTCCCTTGGGAACATTTATCGCGGTGACAGGTGTCTCTGGAAGCGGGAAGTCCAGCCTGATTACTGAAACGCTATACCCTATTCTTAATCACCACTTTTTCAGAGCAAAAAAACAGCCGATGCCTTTCAAAAAAATTGAAGGACTCGAGCATATTGATAAAGTAATTGAGATCGATCAGGCACCTATTGGCCGCACGCCGCGGTCAAATCCTTCGACTTACACCGGGGTATTTTCCGATATCCGCGCCTTGTTCGTGCAGCTGCCGGAAGCAAAAATCCGTGGATATAAACCGGGTCGTTTTTCATTTAATGTGAAGGGCGGGCGCTGCGAAACATGCCAGGGAGCGGGCATGAAACTTATTGAAATGAACTTCCTTCCCGACGTACAAGTGCCTTGTGAAGAATGCGGCGGAAAAAGATATAATCGGGAAACACTCGAGGTTCGTTATCGTGGTAAGTCAATCAGCGACGTACTCGACATGAGTATCGAGGAAGCTGTGCCCTTTTTCGAGCCGATACCGGCGATCTACCGAAAAGTCAAAACACTTAACGATGTAGGGTTGGGCTATATTAAATTAGGGCAGTCATCAACCACCTTATCCGGTGGAGAAGCCCAGCGGGTGAAGCTCGCAACTGAGCTATCTAAAAAAGATACTGGTAAAACATTTTATATTTTAGATGAACCGACTACAGGCCTTCACTTTGAAGATATTAACGTGTTGCTTGGCGTTTTAAACAGGTTGGTTGATCACGGGAATACCGTACTTGTTATCGAACATAATCTTGACGTAGTGAAAGTTGCAGATTGGGTTATCGATCTTGGTCCTGAAGGAGGATCCGGCGGCGGAGAAATACTGTTTGAAGGAACCCCCGAAAATCTGATAAAAAATGAACGAAGTCACACCGGCAAGTTCCTGAAAATTGAAATGGGGAGATAGCTTATTTTTTAGACCGCGGCGGTAAACTTTTTGCAGAAGAATGGGTTTGATTAAGGTATAATTGATCGAAGGCAGTATTCTAATACTTTTCACATGCTTAATCTTCTCACATCAACCCAGATACGCCAGGCAGATTCACATACAATTAGTAAAGATCAAATCAGTTCTATCGATTTGATGGAGACTGCGGCTGTAGCTTTTACAGATATTTTCACAAACCAATATCCTCAAAAAAGCACATCAATAAGCATTTATTGCGGTACCGGCAACAATGGTGGTGACGGCCTGGCAATTGCGCGACAATTAAAGCAACGTGGCTATTCTGCTATTTCCGTTAAGATAGCCAGGTTTACCGACAAAGCCAGCCCTGAATTTGATGCAAACCTTAAACGGTTAGCCGAGGTAGATGTAGCACCCGTTGAAATAAAGAACGATAATTTTGAGGGTGAAAATGCGGTCGTTGTAATTGATGCCTTATTGGGTACAGGTTTAAGCCGGCCGGTGGAAGGGTATTACAGAGCATTAATCGAATTTCTGAATAAGATTCCCGCCAAAATTGTTTCTGTTGATATTCCTAGCGGTTTCTGTTGTGAGGATCATATTGATCCGAAAGCAGCAGTTATACATTCCGATTTAACAATTACCTTCCAACTTCCAAAAATTAACTTTTTCTTCCCGGAATCAGGTGCGGCTATTAATCGCTTTGAAATTGCTGATATAGGCCTGGATGAAGAATTTTTAGCCGGGCAGGATAGCCATTTCAAATTGATTCGCCGTGAGGACGTTCAAAAAATACTGAGACCGCGTAAGCAATTTAGCCATAAAGGTACTTTTGGGCATGGATTGATAGTTGCGGGCAGCGATCAAACTATGGGTGCTGCATTGCTTTGTGCAGAAGCCTGTATGCAAACCGGAGCCGGTTTGACCACTGCCTGTATTCCGCCACAGGGGCTTGCCGGCTTGAATGCCCGAATTCCTGAGATAATGGCAATAATCAGGGAACGCTCGTTTACATTTACCGATTTGGAAAAATATAATGCCATTGCGGCTGGCCCGGGACTTGGATATAGCGAAGAAACAGTGAAGCTGATCAAAGACATGGTTTTAAAGTCGCAGGTGCCATTGGTTATTGACGCAGACGCTTTGAATATGTTATCGCAACGACTGGAATGGCTCAAAAAATTACCTGACTATTCAATTCTTACGCCGCATATGAAAGAGTTTGACCGATTATTTGGCCAGCATAACACTTGGTGGGGCCGTGTAGAAACTGCGAAGAAGAAGGCCGCGGAAAATCAGTTGATAATTGTGTTGAAGAACAGGTATACCTTTATCGTCATGCCGGATGGAAAGGTTTGTATCAATCCCACAGGAAGTCCGTCAATGTCTACAGGCGGAATGGGTGACGTATTAACGGGCATGATTGTATCATTCCTCGCCCAAGGCTACGAACCTAAAGATGCGGCAATTTTAGGAACGTATATTCATGGATATTGTGGCGAAAACTATCCGGGCTACATTTGTCCGCCATCGGCGCTGGTAAAAAATATTCCAATAAAAATTTCAGAGATAATGGGAGAAAATTGGCTTTAATTAAAAGCTTAATCAGATAGCTCCCATCGCAATCATTTGTTCCATTGTTGGACTTGCGCTGCCCCCGCGAGGTTCGAGTGTAACCGCAAACGCCTGTGCACGTTCAATAGCTTTCATTCTTTTCATGCCTAAGCTATCGGTGGCGCTGTCAAAAACTCCCAGGTCGACTGGTTTGCCATCAACAAGTGCCCAAAGCTGATATTGATGAGTTTGATCGGTTGCCGGCATTTTTAACGCGGCGAAGTCAATCAATACTTCGCTCTTGCGCGGGTTAAAAGCAACTATCATGCTTGCTGACGGAGCATTTTTCGTTCCCTGCAGCCTGATCATTTTGAAATCCGGATTTTTTAAAATGCTTAGGGAAGTGCTCGATTCCTTGAGCTGTTTATCCAGGTAGTTAACCCGGTTTGAAAACTGCTGGTTCGACGTAAGCAGATTGGCGATCTGCTCCTTTGAATTTTGAAGCCGGCTATAAAGTACAAATAAAGCAATCCAGCTTATAAGCAGCAATAATAAGGAAGCAGCAAAGCTGTATCGATAAAAGTTATTGTCTTTGAGAGGTACAATTTTAGGCACCTCGCGTATCGGTTTGGCGTTAACAACTGGCTCGAACGAGTCATCCTCATCAAAATCAAGAGCCTGCAGTACCTTAATCTTTAATTTTTCGGAAGGATCAATAGCATGACTGCGGGCATATCCTTCAACCGCGGCTTCAATGGCAGATAGCTCCGATTTTACATCGGGATATTGAGCGGCCATAGCTTCAACTTCTCGCATTTCGTTTTCAGGCAGATCGCCTAAAACGTAAAGCTCAAGTATGCCACTTTCAATATATGTTTTTATATCTTCCACTTTAATTAAAAAAAGATCTTAATGTTATTATAGCCGATCTAAGCCTAGTCTTAACAGTTCCTAATGGAATATCCAGTTCCTCGGCGGCTTCCACATGAGTATATCCCCTAAAATAAACCAGGTCGAGAATCGATTTTTGCTCTGGTTTAAGCTTTCCCACTAACTCCTTAACCCCAAGTGTTTCAGGATTCAAAGCGGTGTTTTGCCTCTCATCAATCAAATTTACGGTATTTTCAATGTCTTGGTTTTTGGCAGTATTTTTAAAGTCCTTTGAACGGACTTTGTCAATAGCCAAATTACGGGCAATGTTGACCATCCATGTAAACAGGCGCCCTTTCGACGAATCAAATAAAGGGAATGAATTCCATATTTTTACGAAGGTTTCCTGTAAAATATCCTCGCTTAGCTCTTCATGCTGTATAATGCGATTAATTACACCAAACAGCGAAGCTGAGTACATATCATATAAAGCCTCCGCGCCAATTTTTTTCTTTTGTCGCAATGCATCAACCAGATCATGCTCGGTAAGCGTAATTTTCCTGGTTTTCATTAAAAGGCCTTAAGAAACTTTAGGATCATTCAAATTCGAAGAGGTGCTTTTCCGCGTGGTAAGATGATCGTACCAGCGGTCCACTCTCAACGTATCTGAAACCCATATTTAAGCCAATTTGTTTGTAATAAATAAATTGTTCGGGTGTTATCCAGTCGATTACCGGGTGGTGTGCTCTTGTTGGTTGCAAATATTGGCCTAAAGTAAGAATATGGACACCGGCATTCCGAAGATCTGTCATAGCTTCGATGACGTCTTCTTCTGTTTCTCCAAGGCCGAGCATAATACCAGACTTGGTGCGCAATCCTTCAGCAGCTATATGGCTAAGACATTCAAGGCTGCGGTCATATTTCGCCTGGATGCGAACTTCGCGGGTTAACCGCCGTACTGTTTCCAGGTTGTGCGAAACGACTTCCGGCCGAACAGCCAGAACCCTTTTTAAATTTTCCCAGTTTCCTTTAAAATCTGGCAATAAGGTTTCAAGTGTCGTTTCAGGACTTTCCTTGCGAATGGCATTTATTGTTTCGGCCCAGATTGTAGATCCCCCGTCTTTCAAATCGTCCCTGTCAACAGAAGTAATAACACAGTGTTTTACCTGCATTAGTTTTACCGAGGTAGCGACACGGTTGGGCTCATCGAGATCAACAGCCAGTGGACGCCCTGTAGCAACTGCGCAAAAAGAACACGAACGTGTACAAATATTACCGAGGATCATGAAAGTTGCTGTGCCTGCACCCCAGCATTCGCCCATGTTAGGGCAGTTTCCGCTTTCGCAGATGGTATGAAGCTTATGAGTATCAACAAGGCTGCGCACATGCGCATATTCTTTACCAACAGGCAGCTTAACCCGAAGCCAGTCTGGCTTGCGTTGAACCTGATTGGCAGGAATTACAGGCAAATCAATCATAGAACAAAAGTATGTGATAATGCTTAAAACACAAAGTGTAAACAGGAATTGTGACCTGCCTGTTGCTTTTAAATTTATCCCAATGATCAGGCGATCATGCTTGCGGCATCTTCCGCGGAAATTTCTCCATGAGAAGTTTCATAAACACATTCGCCGTCTTTAATCAGCAAAAGTTGTGGCGATTCGTGATGTATATGGAAAAGCTCCGCTACTTTATTTGAAACATCACGGTAGCTGATTAAATCTAAAAAGTAAACAGGCGTGTTCTCTGGTAAAGCTTCGCGTTCAAATTCAAACTTACGTTTAGCCATCATGCTGATTGAACAGCGTGTGCTATGCTTAAATATGATGCTGTAACCGTTATTGTTCTTTATTTCCTGAAGTTGCTCAGGCGATGTAAGTGGTATCCAATTCATAGATAGTTAGACTTATTATTACATGCAAAAATAACAAAGCCTGCTCGGCCAATGTAAAAATGAGTGTAAAAAGCCTGTAATATTAAGCTCCTCTGCGGGATTTTGGATAAGAATTATATGCCGGGCACGACTTTGAAGAGCATGACTCAAGTACGCTGGCAGAGATAAATAATGCTAAAACTCCGATTGCTAATCTTTTCATATACTTTTTGAGAGCTTAAAGGTATAAATTAACTTATTTATTTACAATTGTTTGCTAATGTTTGAAGTTAAGCCTGTTCTTTAAATCAGCCATTTGAATAGCTGTTGCAGCAGCCTCTTCACCTTTGTTGCCATGTTTGCCGCCTGCACGGTCCTGAGCTTGCTCCTGGTTATCGGTTGTTAGTACTCCAAATATCGCCGGCTTGCCGTGTTTAATCGCAAGTTGGGTTATACCGTTTGCCACAGCGTTACAGATAAAATCAAAATGCCGTGTCTCGCCCTGTATCACGCAGCCAAGACAAATAACGGCATCAATTTTTTGGCTCGTTAAAGCCATATCCGCACCCGATGTAAGTTCAAAACTTCCGGGGACTTCGATTACCAGAATATTCTCTTCCAATGCTCCTTTATTTTGCAGGAAATTATAAGCTCCGGTTAATAAAGCATTAGTTATTTCGGCATTCCATTGCGCAACAACAATTGCAAACCTGTATGGAGAAGCATCCGGAATTGTTACGTTAGAAAAATCAGAAAGGTTTTTTAGTTGAGTTGCCATTGATATAAAAAAGAAATGGTTATCATGATATTAATCACAATAACCATCTAAAGTTTTATCTATAATAATTATTTAGCTTCTGCACGAGCGATGTATGAATCGATCACAGCAGCTTCTGCGCTTTCAGGGTAATTCGCCTTGATCTTTTTATAAGCATCAAGCGCTGATTCAAAATCTTTCTGTTCTTCGTAAACCAAGCCGAGCTTCTTTAAGAACAATGGTGTAGTAAATGAATTGTCGCTTTTATCAGCGGCTTTTTTATAATAAGTAGCGGCTTTTTTATAATCTTTCAATTCACTGTATGCATCACCCATCATACCTAATACCAGCGGGTCAATAACCGGGCTGCCAGTATTGCTGTAATTTCCTAAAGCATCCAGTGCTTTTTGGAACTCTCCTTTTTGCAGATACAAGCCTCCCAGGTATGCGTTGGCAAGGTTTGCAGACTTAGTGTTAGAATATTCTTCCGCAATTTTTTCAAATCCCGGATAAGATCCGTCGCCTTTTATCGCGCGGTCTTCCAATGAGTCAACGGCTACGTATTCTTCCGCCTTAAAAATTTCGTTTGCTGCTTTTTCAGCCCGCGGAGCCAGGTAAAATTTTTGGTAACCAAAATATAAAAGGACAAGCGCAACAATAGCACCGCCAATAAATACCAGGCTTTTCTGATTCTCCCTCACAAAGTTCCCCGAACCTGGTTTAACAGGTGTTTGAATATTATCTGTTTGATTTTTCGCCATTTGCGTAAAAAATTAAAGTCTGCAAAAATAATGTTTTCAACTATACATGCAACATCTATTATCAATAGGTTTTTTTCTTATGAGTTGTTAACAAATATTCTGCTTGCAGTCGACTACAAAACAGGGTAATTTACTTTAAATGTTTGAAAATCATGGTTCTATGTTCTTTTTATATTCGTCCCGTGTTCTGCTCATACTGCACAGGCCTTAGCCGCATGGCCGGTATCCGCGGCACCCGGGTTTAACTGTGAGCGGTCCGCCTACAAAACATTGGTGCATTTACTATTAAACCCAAATTTTATCTAAGTTTGAATCCCCTTATGGAGCTTGAAAAACTTTCGTTATTAAATTTTAAAAACTATACCGAGGCTGAGTTAAATTTTTCTTCCTCAGTAAATGCTTTTACAGGAGATAACGGCGCTGGCAAAACCAATTTGCTGGATGCCATTCATTATCTGTGTCTTTGCAAAAGTTATTTTAATCCGGCCGACGTACAGCAAATTAAAAGCGACACGGAGTTTTTTATGCTTCAGGGAAGTTTTGAGAAAACTGACAGGTCTGAATTAATATCATGCTCGATGAAACGCGGGCAGAAAAAACAATTTAAACGTAACAAAAAAGATTACCAGCGGCTTGCCGATCACATCGGACTCTTTCCTGTCGTAATGATCTCTCCTTATGATATCAGCATAATTATCGAAGGCAGTGAAGAACGCCGCCGTTTTATCGATAACTCGATCTCGCAAACGGATAATCAATATCTCGACGAACTGATCAGTTATAATAAGAACCTGGCGAACCGGAATGCATTGCTTAAGCAGATTGCAGATACCGGAAGATATGATCCGCAGCTGCTCGAAATTTTTGATGAACAATTATCATTATCCGGAGATAAGATATTCCGGAAACGAAAAGAGTTTGTTGATGTTTTCATTCCACTGTTTAATGCTCATTATCAATACCTATCGGAGAATGCAGAGCAAGTAGAGTTGATTTATGAATCACAGCTGAAAGATGAGAATTTTCGTGAGTTATTGAAACGTTCGACCGAGCGTGACAGGGTATTGGAGCGTACCACGAACGGTATTCATAAAGACGATCTGCAATTTAGTATTCACGGGATGTCTATGAAGAAGTTCGGTTCGCAGGGCCAGCAAAAGTCGTTTTTGATCGCTCTGAAACTTGCACAGTATTCGTATTTGGTACGGCAGAAAGGTTATAAGCCATTATTGTTGCTGGATGACATATTTGATAAACTGGATGATAAGCGTATCCGAAAATTGATGGAGATGGTATCACACGAAGATTTTGGCCAGATATTTATTACTGATACAAGCAGCTTGCGTGTTGGTAAAATTTTCGAAGATATCCGGGTGAAAGTGAAGATATTTGCTGTTGATCACGGTAACGTAGCCGAAGTCAATTAACAAACAGACATGGGCCGTACCAACGATAAACCATTAAAAGAAGTTTTTGAACAGATGCTGAAAGTTTATAAGCTTAAGCGGAAGTTTGATGAAACCTCGCTCATTGCCGCCTGGCCTGAAATGATGGGACAATCGATTGCCAATCGAACCAAAACCATTTATATACGTGATAAAAAGCTTTTTCTGCGGCTGGAGTCATCGGTGATCAAAAATGAGCTGATAATGATTCGCTCACAGATCATGGAAAAAATGAACGAAAGGGCAGGTAGCGTTGTTGTAGAGGAAATAATATTCCTGTAAAATCAACCAGCGATCTTACAGGAATAAAAGTTTTGTTAAAACCTTTCGAAAGCTGAGAAAAAGAAGCTTCCTTCAATTTCAGCATTTTCATCAGAGTCTGAACCATGTATCGCGTTCGCGTCAATTGACTTCGCGTATTTGTTACGGATCGTTCCTGCTTCAGCTTTGGAAGGATCAGTAGCGCCAATCAGTTTGCGGAAATCTTCCACCGCATTTTCTTTCTCTAAAATAGCTGCAACAATTGGTCCTGATGACATGAAAGAAACCAGTTCGCCATAAAAAGGGCGTTCTTTGTGAACCGTGTAAAATTGTCCTGCAATTTCATCGCTTAAGCTGGTGTATTTCATCGCGATGATTTTAAAACCACCTTGTATAATGTCATTTAAAATTGCACCGATGTGTCCGTTTCCAACTGCATCAGGCTTAATCATGGTGAAAGTTCTGTTTGTTGCCATTTCTCTTTTTTATATAAAATCGCCGCAAAGGTATGCTTTTAAAGTCACACTTGCCATTGGCCGACTGGGTTAAAACACTAATAATCTGGAATGTTTTTGCACGACAAAAAAAAATAATGTTATTATTGTATCGTGCAGGTTTTTAATAGCTTTGCATTCTTTTTAAATTGATGTCAGAGATAGCACTGCTGAGAGACTTATTAGCGCACCCTAAAAATATTGTTATAACCACGCATCACAAGCCTGATGGCGATGCAATGGGTTCCTCGCTCGGTATGTACCACTATCTTGAGCAGAAAGGACACACAGTTCGTGTGATCACGCCAACAGATTATCCTGTTTTTTTGCATTGGCTTCCAGGTAACCCAGAAGTTATAATTTATACGGAAAAAATAACGGAAAGTGATAAGTTGATTGAAAATGCAGACCTGATTTTTTGCCTTGACTTTAACGCGCTTTCCCGCATTAACGAAATGGGCGAAAAGGTCCGGGCCTCGGCGGCAAAAAAAATTATGATCGACCATCATCTCGAGCCGGAAGGCTTTGATGATTTCAGGCATTGGAGCATTAATGCTTGTGCAAGCGCCCAGCTGGTTTATGATTTTATTGCTAATCAAATGAATGAGCCGGAACTTGTGAATAAGGACGTGGCAACATGTCTTTATACCGGGATTATGACGGATTCCGGATCGTTCCGCTTCCCATCAACCACAGCCGAGGTACACCGTATCGTTGCTGAACTTATAGCTGCGGGTGCCGAAAACTGGAAGATCCATCAGCAGGTTTATGATAACTTTTCTGAAAACAGGCTGAGGTTTTTAGGCTATAGCCTTCTGAATAAGCTGGAAGTGCAGTCGGAATATTGCACCGCATTTATTTCAATTAATCAGGAAGAGCTGCAGAAATATAACATCATAACCGGTGACACGGAAGGCCTGGTTAATTATGCGTTAACAATCAACGGTGTAAAGCTTGCCGCTTTAATTATCGAAAGACCCGATAAAGTGAAATTGTCGCTTCGATCAAAAGGCGATTTCCCTGCCAACGAAATATGTAAAAGATATTTCAACGGCGGTGGTCATCGAAACGCTGCCGGCGGCTATTCTGAAAAATCCCTGGAGGAGACAGTGAATCAATTTAAATCAATATTACCAGAATATAAAAGTTTATTAATCCAATAATTATCTGAAAAAATGAAAAAAAGTTTAGTTGTTTTAGCAGTTGCTACTCTTGGCTTCGCGAGTTGCCAGCAGTATAAAAAGGGAGATGGCGATTTGCTTTATAAAATCAATACTGATAAAGACGGTCAAAATATCAAAGAAGGCGACTTTATCGCTTTTAAAGCCATTGAAAAAACAGAAGGTGACTCAGTATTATATAGCTCATATGACTATGACCGCCCTTCGATGATGCCAGTTCAAAAACCGGTTTTCAAGGGAGACTTATACACCGCGCTAACTTTATTAAGTGAGGGCGATAGTGCTACCTTTAAAGTAAACATCGATTCGATGGAGAAAAAAATGGGCATGCCGAAACCAGCAGGTTCAAAAGACAAGTACTTAGTGTTCAATATTAAGGTAGAGAAAGTTATTCCGAAAGGAAATTTGACCGACAGCATTTTCAACGGCAAAATTCAGCAATATCTTAAAGACGAAGCTGAAACAGCACGTAAAGGTGAAGCTGGTAAAATTAACGCTTATATCACGTCGAAAAACCTGAAACCTACTGTAACTGCATCAGGGCTTAAATATGTTGTGGAAAAACAGGGCGCAGGCATAAAGGCTAACGTTGGTGACACAATCGAAGTGAACTATACAGGATCTTTCGTAACCGGAAAAGTGTTTGACACAAGCATCGAATCAATCGCGAAAGAAAACAAGCAGATTTATAATGCAATGCGTCCTTACAAGCCGATCAAACTTCCGGTTGGAGTTCAGGCTTCAATTCCTGGTTTTGATGAAGGTTTGGCTTTATTCCCTAAAGGAACAAAAGTGAAATTAATCCTGCCTTCTAACCTGGCTTACGGGCAACAAGGAAATCAGGCAATCCCACCGTACACTCCGTTGGTGTTTGATATTGAAGTAATTAATATAATTCCCAAATCAGCGACAGCAGCAGCCGCTCCGGTAACAACTCCGGCTCCGGTTAAAAAATAAAAACGATACAAAGGGTGTTCGATAATTCGAACACCCTTTTTGCTTTGATATGAAAAAATTACTCTATTACATTTTCCCGGCACTGTTTGCACCGATTGGCGTGCTTGCCCAGGATGCTTCGTTTAAAACAACATCGAAAGGGGCGCAATATAAAATCTTCACCAGTAATGCAGGCCCGAAAATCAAGTTGAACGACGTGATTACGTTTGATTTCACTCAAAAAACGGATAAAGATTCGGTGCTTCTTAGCAGCTATAAAAACGGGCAGCCTGTTAAAATTCAAATACAAGCATCAAGAAGCGTCGCTGATTTGATGGATGTATTTCCGTTGCTGGCAGATAAAGACAGTGCGCTTGTAAAAGTTCCTACAGATTCAATCTTTAAAGATTACGAGGATCAACGCCCGCCGTTTTTGCCGAAGGGAAGCTTTATCAATTTCACAATAAAAATTGATAAGGTTCAAAGCCTGGAAGAAGCTACAACTGAACGTCAGAAACAAATGGACGATATGAAGAACATGGAAAAAGCGACTTTAGCAAAATATCTTGCCGAAGCCAAATTGCCTGTTAAAGCAACGCCGTCCGGGCTGATTTATGTTATATCGAAAACTTCGGTTAAACCTAAGCCACTAAAAGGCGATACCGTTTTTGTAAATTATACCGGCCGCACTATTGACGGAAAAGTATTCGATTCAAGTGTTGAATCGGTTGCGAAACAAGCAGGATTGCAGCAACCAGGAAGAACATATGAGCCAATTAAAGTTGTTGTTGGAGAAGGCCAGGTAATTAAAGGCTGGGATGAGGGCTTGATGCTATTCAACGAAGGTGGTAGCGGAAAGCTAATTATTCAATCTGACTTAGGCTACGGCGATCGCGGTGCGGGTAACGATATCCCTCCATTCAGCACATTGCTGTTTGACATAGATATGGTTCGTGTTAAAAAGCCGAAGAGCGCAGTTAAGCCAGTTGCGGCTCCCGTTAAAAAACCAGTCGCTAAGCCAGCGACGAAAGCACCTGTTAAAAAGGTAGCTCCCAAAAAATAATAACCTCGGGGTTATCTCAAATAATTAATTTTGCCGTTTTTAAGGTTGAACGAATTGTTTAGAGATAACCCTTATTATTTATATGATTTTAACAGATAGCCATACGCATATTTACTACGAAACGGATCCGGACAAGCTTAACGCGTTGGTGGATCGGGCGTTGAAAAATGGCATATCACGAATGTTTCTCCCCAACGTGGATGCTTCTTCTATTCCACTGGTAATGGAAACTTCTGCGAAATTTTCGGCTAACTGTTTTCCGATGCTTGGTTTACATCCCTGCGATGTTAAAGAGAATTACCAGGACGAGCTTGAAGAGATTCGCAATGCGATTAACCAGTACAAAATCTTTGCGATAGGAGAGATCGGAATTGATCTTTATTGGGACAAATCGACACTTGAAATACAAAAAGAAGCGTTCAGGAAACAGATTTCATGGGCGAAAGGTTTAGATCTGCCAATTGTTATTCATTGTCGGGATGCGTTCGATGAGGTTTATGAAATTTTATGTGAGGAAAAGGATGAGCTTTTAAAGGGAATATTTCATTGCTTTACCGGCGACCTGGAGCAAGCAAATAAAATAATTGAACTTGGCTTTTATTTAGGTATCGGAGGCGTTGTTACTTACAAAAATGCGGGCCTTGCTGAAGTTGTAGCTCAATTAAAAGCGGATAACCTGGTTTTAGAAACCGATTCACCTTATCTGACACCGGTTCCATTCAGAGGAAAACCGAACGAAAGCAGCTATCTGGTTTATGTAGCTCAAAAAGTTGCCGATTTACTTCAAATGAGTATAGAGGATGTGGCGTATATCACCACAGAAAATTCAAAAAAAATATTTTCTGTTTGAACCTTTCTCTTTTGAAAGAATTAAACACGAAATTCGACAGTACTATATGACCAGAATTTTAATCATTTACACCGGCGGTACCATTGGCATGGTAAGTGATTCTGGCTCAGGCTCGTTGGTTCCGCTCGATTTCAGCCAAATACTGGAAAATGTCCCGGAATTAAAACGACTGAACTACCAGATCACCGTTCATTCATTCCATCCGATTATCGATTCGTCGAACATGAAGCCCGAAATTTGGATAGAGCTAGCCGAAAAAATAGAAGAACGATATGATGAATTTGACGGTTTCGTAATCCTTCACGGATCTGACACCATGGCCTTTACCGCATCGGCATTAAGTTTCATGCTCGAAGGGTTGAATAAACCGGTTGTGTTTACCGGCTCCCAGCTTCCTATCGGGCAGATACGAACCGACGCGAAGGAGAACCTCATTACAGCGCTTGAAATAGCTACCAGCAAAAAAACTAACGGCAAAGCTAAAGTGCCGGAGGTTTGTATTTATTTTGATTTTCAGCTATTTCGTGGTAATCGGGCATTTAAATATAATTCGGCAAAATTTGAAGCGTTCAGGTCGCCAAACTACCCTGTATTAGCCGAAGCAGGTGTTCATTTACGTTATAACGAAGCGAGCATCAGATCCTGCGATGACTGTGTGTTCAGGGTTCATAAGCGATTGGATAATTCAATAGCAGTTTTGAAGCTTTACCCTGGTATCAGCAAGGATACGGTATCTGCAATTGTCAACTCCGATGCGAAAGCGATTATCATGGAGGCATTTGGTGCCGGTAATGCTACAACCGATGAGTGGTTCCTGAATTGCCTGGAATCTGCAATTAAAAGAGGAAAGATTATTCTTGATATCTCTCAATGTAAGGTTGGGATGGTCGAGATCGGCCGTTACGAAACAAGCCAGGCTCTTAAAGAAATGGGTGTGGCAAGCGGTTTCGACATGACGTTTGAGGCAGCTGTTACTAAATTGATGTTTTTGCTTGGACGCGGTTTCACAAACGACAGAATT
Organism: Hufsiella arboris; assembly: GCF_009834875.1. GTDB lineage: Bacteria > Bacteroidota > Bacteroidia > Sphingobacteriales > Sphingobacteriaceae > Hufsiella_A > Hufsiella_A arboris. The sequence continues at coordinate 275,535 of NZ_WVHT01000005.1, forward strand.
AAGGAATTGCTCGAGACAAATCTTCGGGGAGAGCTTTCCAATAACATGAATACTCTCTATCTGAAAAAGAATACACTTTATTAACTGTTTAACGAGTTAATGAAGTCGCTCATGTCTTTTGGCTTTAACAGGAAATCTGGTTTGACCCTGTTAATCGCTTTTTGCGGCATAAAGAAAACTTCCGCGGTTGAGGGATCCTGAACGGCGAAAGTGCCGCCAGCCAATTTAACGGCCTCTACTCCAGCCGATCCATCCTCATTGGCACCCGAAAGTAATAAGCACGTAAGTTTGGTAAACGGCGCTTCCGCAGCGGTTTGAAAAGTCAGATCAATGCTAGGCCTGCTATAATTCACTTTTTCTGAAAAATCGAGCGAAAAGGTTAAATTTCGCTCAACAAGGAGATGATAATCTGCCGGTGCAACATAGATCACTCCGCCGTTTACAGGCTCTTTTTCCTCTGCTTCCTTTACAGGTGTATGTGTTCTGAACGTTAACAGTTCGACTAACGGAGAATCATCCCCTGCCTTACGGTGCAGCACCATGACAATTGCCAGGTCTGGACCTAATTGAATGAAAGGGAGAAATTGTAGTATCACCTCCAAACTACCGGCCGACCCGCCTATCAGCAGAAGATTTTTTGCAAGCGTTAGACCGTTTTTCGCCATATTTTTTCGCGTTGTATTTGTTTGAAGTTTTTCGCGATCGGTGAAAATCTGATACTCTCCTTAGAGCCCAGCGCCAGGAATCCCAAATTTTCCAGACTTTCGTTAAAAAGGTCGAATACAGTTGTCTGCAGATTTCGGTCGAAATAAATAAGTACGTTACGGCAAATTATAAGTTGAAACTCATTGAATGAGCTATCCGATACCAGGTTGTGAGTAGCAAAAATCATCTTTTGCTTCAAACTTTCATCAAATTTTGCCAGATCATAATTCGCTGAATAATAACTGGAAAAGTCTTTTTTTCCACCGGAAGCGATGTAGTTTTCGGAATATTGTTTCATCATTCCCATAGGAAAGATGCCGTTACGAGCTTTCTCTACCACACTAGGGTTAATATCTGTTGCGTATAGTAAAGATTTGTGATATAGATTGGCCTCTTTAAGCAGGATAGCCATCGAATACACTTCTTCGCCTGTTGAACATCCAGCGTGCCAGATCCTGATAAAGGGGTAGGTGCCGAGCGCGGGCAAGACCTCTTCTCTCAAAACGCGGTAAAAAGACGGATCACGGAACATTTCGGTAACGTTTACCGTAATCTCTTCAATGAATCGTTTCAGATAATTGGGGTCATTTATTACCTTATAACGCAATTCAGCAAAACTCGGAAACTTGTCTAACGTGAACAGCCGGTTTATCCTGCGCTTTATCGAAGCTTTTGAGTATTCGGTAAAATCGTAGCCATAAAGTTCAAAAACATCGTTTAGCAAAATTTCTACATCTTCATCATGTATGGCACTTATATCCACAGATAGCGTATGTTTTTATTACAAATATTTTTGTAAGATTTCTATTAGCGCGTCCACATTCACAGGTTTTGAAACATAATCCACCGCACCGGCACGCAAGCAGCGTTCCCTGTCGCCAACCATCGCCTGGGCAGTAAGCGCAATAACAGGTATCTGCGACGTGTTCCTGGTTTTGCGCAGTTCAGCTATGGCTTCATAACCGTCCATGTCAGGCATCATCATATCCATTAAAATAATGCCAATATTGTTATTGTTCTGCAAAATTTTAAAGGCTTCAGCTGCTCCGGGGGCACTAAAGCATTTATAACCTCTCGATTTTAGTACCAGGTTCAAGGCGAAAATATTTCGCGGGTCATCGTCAACGATGAGAATTTGTTTTGCTTCGTCCATCTTTAAAAACTCTTAGAACGCTTTGTCGTAAAGCCAGACGCGCAATAATGACAGTAATTGATCAATATCTACTGGTTTTGAAATATAATCTGAGGCACCTGCACTGATACATTTTTCCCGATCACCTAACATCGCTTTTGCGGTTACCGCCAATATCGGCAGATTTTTATATTTCGGGTTTTGCCTTATCTGTGTTGTTGTTTCATAACCGTCCAGTTCTGGCATCATCATGTCCATTAAAATGAGGTCGACATCCGGATTTTCCTGCAATTGCTTAAGTGCTTCTTTTCCGTCTGTTGCCGAGATGATGTTCATCTGATGCTGTTCGAGGGCTTTGGTTAACGAAAAAATGTTGCGAACGTCATCATCTGCGATAAGCACCTTTTTGTTTTTTAACACTTCGTTGAGCATTCCCAGCCGCTGCATTTGAGATTGCTTCTTTTCCGGATGCTCCTTTTCTTCTACAAGGTGAAGGAACAATGCAATTTCATCCAGTATCCGTTGGTATGAATGCGCGGTTTTTACAACGATCGAATCGGCATATTTTTTTATCCGGCTTTCTTCGGCCTTAGAAAGGTTTTTACCGGTGAAAATAATTATTGGCAGATTTTCAAGCCCCGGATTTTGCTTAACTGTTTCGAGTGTTTGATAAGCTGTTTGGTCTGGAATTCCCATATCGAGAATTACACAATCGACGTCCTGGTTCTGAAGAGCATTTACTCCTTCAGAAACGGAGTCTTTTATTTCCGCATTGATATTAAACGATTCAAGGAAGTACGCCAGTGCCTTTGCATGCTTTGGATTTTCCTCTACTATTAATACTTTTTTCGGATGCCGGTTTAATGCATCTTCCAGCTTCTGGAACATTTGCTGCATGTTTTCAATCGCGACAGGTTTGTTTATGAAATCAACAGCGCCTTTCATGAGACTTTCTTTCTTGACCTCCATCGACGACATTATATGAACCGGAATATGCCTGGTCGCCGAATTGGTTTTCAACTCATTCATTACCTGCCAGCCATCTTTCATCGGAAGCTGAATATCGAGCAATATTGCTTTGGGAGAGTAATGCAAGGCCATATCAAGAGCCTGATCTCCCCGAACCACTACAATACCTTTATAGTTGCGTTTATGCGTAAAATTTAACAAGGCTTTGGCAAAGTTTGTATCATCTTCAACGATAAGGACAATATTGTCGCCTTGCTGTATATTATTACGATCGTCAGGTACGTCCTCAGGAATCTCAGGAACAATAAATGAGGATGGCGCCGAAACCGTTCTTTCCGGTTTGAAAGTTTCCATAGCCGGTACTGGCGCTTCTGTCGTCGCATTTTCGTCGGGCTTATTTGGTGGAATAGTAAGGATAAAAGTACTTCCTTTATCTGGCTGGCTTTCTAATTGAATATCACCACCTAACAGTTTCGCCAGTTCACGGCTTATTGACAGTCCGAGCCCCGTTCCGCCAAATTTTCTGCGTGTTGATCCGTCCGCTTGCTGGAATGCTTCGAATATTAGTTTTTGCTTTTCTTTGGGGATACCGATACCCGTATCCGTTACAACAAATTTAATGTTGCTATCGTCTGTTGTGTCGATTTCGAGGTTGACAGAGCCCTTTGTGGTGAACTTTAAAGCATTCGATAGCAAGTTTTTAAGGATCTGATCCAGCCTCATCCGATCGGTTTCAAACTGCTGAGGCGCATTTTCTGCTATCGAGATATTTAGTGCGAGGTTTTTTTCCCGGGCTATCGGGCTAAATAAAGATTGAAGGTCATTGACGACCTCCCGTGGAGTGACACGAGAATACTCAAGGTCCATTTTTCCGGATTCAATCTTTGAGAGATCGAGTATTTCGTCAATAAGGGAGAGGAGGCCGTTCCCGGAACTCTGAATTACTTTTGCCGATTCAACCTGTTCGTCATTTAAATTAGCGTCGGTATTTTCAGATAATAAGCGCGACAACAGCAAAATCGAATTCAGCGGTGTACGTAGCTCATGCGACATGTTTGCCAGGAATTCAGACTTATATTTCGTGCTTATTTCGAGTTCCTCAGCTTTTCGCTGAATGTCAATATTTCGCTCAACAATTACCTGGTTCTTTTCTTCAAGCAGGCGGCTTCGTTCTTCGAGTTCCTGATTGGCTTGTAGAAGCTCTTCTTGCTGTACTCTTAGTTCCTCTTCAGAAACCTGTAATTTTTGTGCCTGCGCTTCCAGTTCAGTGTTCAGATTCTCAAGTTCAGAATGTTGTGCCTGTAATTCTTCTGATTGAGATTGTGTTTCTTCTAATAGTTCCTGAAGACGTTTTCTATTCTGCGAACTATAAATAGCGATGCCTATATTTCGTGAAACAGTATTAATAAATTCCACAATGTTATCACTGTAGCCGTTTACTGAAGCAATGCCGACGACACCTTTTACCTTATTTTCATGGAAGATAGGGGTTACAATTATTTCTCGCGGACGGATTTCGCCAGCAGCGTAACTCACTGTGATAAACTCCGGATCGACATCTTTTACTATTATCTGCTTTCCAGAAGTAGCCACCTGGCCAACTATACCATCACTTAGCTTGATGGTGCGCCTATCCGGTTTTGGTAAAAACGCATAGCCATTGTAATAATTAAGTTGGTCATTTTCGAGAATATAAAGGGAACCTAACTGGCTGCCGGTATAGTCTGCCACAAATTCCATCACAGAGCCGGTCAGTTCAGGCAGATCCTGATCGCCTATCATGCGGTCATTCAGGCCAGCAATACCAGCCTGCAGCCATTCTTTATCCTGAAGCAAGCTGAAAGAATATTCCAGCGAGCCAGCCATTTTATTAAGCGACAATGAAAGACTGCCGAGATTGTCTTTCTCTTCATCGGCTACGCGGGTGGTGTAATCGCCTGCAGAAATTTGTTCAGCAATTTTCTGGATGATATCGATCCGACGTGTGATGTCTTCGTCTTTTTTGGCAAGTACCTGTTGTAATCGTTCACGTTCTTTAAAGTCGCTTATTAAGCGGAAATAAAACGAGATCGTGATTCCTAAAGCTAGGATTGCGGCTATAATTATTACAATCGGAGTAAAGCCCGCAAATGCATTCATTTTCTCGGTGCGTGTCTGGAGGAACGAGCGCTCCATTTGCTCCATCTTTTTAATAAGTGCGCGGGTTTGATCCATATAGGATTTGCCCTGCAATAACTGGGCGACGCTCACAGCCCGGTTTTGCTGTTTCAGATCAATAAGATTTTGAAGTATGTTAAGCCTGTTGCCGATCATGAGCTGCAGGCTGTCGCAATTCTGTTGCTGAACATCATTATCAATTGTTAATGATTTGATGCGCTTAACGGCAGAGAGAGCTTTTTGCGAAGAGCCTTTATAGGGATCTAAAAAAACTTCGTTCCCTGTAAGTAAATATCCCCGCTGTCCGGTCTCCGCGTCCTTCATTGTAGAAATAACGCCATCCAATTCCTGAATCACATTATTTGTGTGATCCACCATTTCCGAGCTTGTCAGCAAGTTTTTAATGCTAATGTACGAAGCCAGCGAGCTGATTAATAAGATAATCAGCGAAATGCTAAATCCTATCTGCAAATTCCTGGTAAATGAATTTTTCATTTATTTATGTAATCTTAATAGTTCGAGTGATGATGCGGTGATTGATGCGATGCGACGATAAGCAAAGAATTATTGGATAACCGGCATTCTAAAATAAAACGTAGATCCCTTATCAGGGCTACTTTCAACACCAAATTCAGCACCGTGAAGTCGCAAAATTTCAGCGCAAATATATAAACCTATACCTAAACCCTGGAAGCGATTGGTGTTTGCTTCTACGCGGTAAAATTTTTCAAAGATATCTTTTTGCTTTTCCTCAGGAATACCGATGCCAAAGTCAGTAACCCTCACCGTCAGTACATTGCCATTAACATTTGCCGAAACATGTGCTTCTTTGCGATCGGGGGAATATTTAAAAGCGTTTGTTAAAAAGTTTATCAGCACTTGTTCAATGCGGATTGCATCGCCAAATAGCTTAGCATCATCATAGTTTCCGTTAACAAGCACATTAAAGTCGTCATGCGTCTGTGTAATTATATCTATGGCGCTGTTTAGCAAGGGTCCGAATGCAAATGGCTCCTTATTTAATTTTAACTTTCCGCTTTCAATCTTGGAGATATCCAGTAAATCAGCGATGAGACCATTTAGTTTTTCGAGCTGCTGCCCGGTTCTGTCGAGATATGACTTTGTTTTTTCAACGTCGTTGTCTATCGCCCGCTGTGAAAGCTGCAGATATGCTTTGATACTGGTAAGCGGTGTTTTTAATTCGTGGCTGGCTATACTGATAAATTCGTCTTTCTTTTTCTCCGCTTCTTTACGGTATTCGATTTCTTCAAGCAACGCTTGTTGCATACGATACAATTCGTGCGTTTGCTCATAAAGCCGGTAAAATGTTTTAACCTTTAAAAGCAGAATGTCAGCATCAACGGGCTTTGTGATATAATCCAGTCCGCCGGACGCATATCCTTTAGTTATAAACTTTTTATCTGTATTAACGGCCGATAAAAAGATGATGGGCGTGTCTTTTGATTTACTGTATCCGGTTACCGCTTCCGCCACTTCGAAACCATCCATCCCCGGCATTTGTACATCCAGTATAATAAGTGCGTAATCGTTCTTAAGTATTTTTTTAAGGGCTTCTTCGCCGGAAAGTGCAATATCTACTTCGAAGTTATGAAGTTCAAGAATTTGTTTTAACGAAAATATATTCTCTGGTTTATCGTCAACTATTAATATCATTATACGGGCTAAGCATGGCGTTTGTCGAAACGCTGAATTAAGCAATCTTCAACAACAGCCTGATTTTTAAAAAGTTTTAAAAGTCGGCAAAATTAACACTTATTTAATAAGATATGGTTTTAAGGCTTTTTCCCAAATAGAATAACCCTGCCGATTCATATGCAACTTGTCTTCTATAAATATTTCAGGCCGCATTTTTCCATTTTTGTCGAGCATTAAGTCATACACATTAATGAAAACTGCATTAACTTCTTTCGCTAAAAACTGGCGTATCAAGGCATTGGATTTTCTTGCCTTATCCTGATACTGCGCCCTTACCGGACTGGGCTTAATAGAAATGTAAGCAATTGGTACGTTTGGTAATTGAGTCCTTATCGTTTTATATAATACCTTAAACCTGCTTAGTAAGGAGTCTGGTGTAGCGGTTGCCTCCGGTAAATCGTTTTCTCCTACATAAACTACAATTTGCCTTGGCTGATAAGGGAAAATCAGATCATTTGCGTAATAAGTTATATCGCTGGTTATTGCACCGCCAATACCTCTATTAATAACCTTGTAATTGCCAAACGCCTCATCAAGGCTGGTCCATTTTCTGATGGATGAACTGCCAATAAATAAAATGGGATTTGCCGGCGGTGAATAGATATTATCGAACTTTTTAATCGTTGCAATGTCGTCCGCGTAGGCATGTGTTTGTGAAAGTACAGTGCTGTTTAAGCCCGTTGCTAAAATCAAAAATGTAAAAAAGAGTTGCTTCATTGTATTAAAGTATTTCGGTTTCCTGCTTTTCAACCAGTAGTTTATATTTTTTAATATCTAAAGCTTTTTCGCTTTTAGCGATCACTACAGTAGCTACGGTGTTGCCTATAAAGTTAATTACGGCCCTGCCTTCACTCATAAACCGGTCAATGCCAATAAGTAATGCTAACCCTTCCAGAGGAATAATTTTTAATGCAGTAAGTGTGGAGGCAAGAACGATAAAACCGCTGCCTGTTACGCCGGCAGCTCCTTTGCTGGTTAACAGTAAAATGCCGATTACTGTTAATTGTTGTCCAAAGCTTAGATCTATATGAAATACCTGCGCCAGAAAAATAACACACATGCTAAGGTATATCGTGGTTCCGTCGAGATTAAAACTATATCCTGTCGGTATTACCAGCCCGATAACTTCCTTGTCGCAACCGGCTTTTTCAAGTTTCATCATCACCGATGGCAATACTGCTTCGCTGCTGCTTGCTCCAAGCACGATTAAAATTTCGTCCTTTATATAGCCCAGCAATTTCCAAAGGCTGAATTGGTAATACCGGCAAATAGCATTCAGGATAACGAAAACAAAAAGAAATCCGGTGATGTAAAAGGTTAGCAAAAGTTTACCCAATACGGCGAGGCTGGCAAAGCCAAATTTCCCAATGGTATATGCCATTCCGCCAAAAGCACCCAAAGGACTGAACCGCATAACAATCTGCAGAATATTAAACAGTACTTTGTTTAGTTTTTCGAAGCTGAGAATAATGCTGCCGCTTTCTTTTCCAAGCCATTTTAACCCGATGCCAAATAAGATACTGAAAAATAAGATTTGCAAAATGTCTCCTTTAGCGAATGCCTCAAATATGTTAGATGGGACAATATGTGAAAAGAATTCGCCCCATTTGAACGCGGCAGCCTCCCTGGTATACTCGGATATTTTAGCGCTGTTACTATGAGTTATTGGAATTCCGGATCCTGGTTTTACAATATGGGCTACATATAAACCAGTGATCAGCGCCAGCGTTGTTACAATTTCGAAGTAAATAATAGCTTTTCCGCCGATACGTCCCGCTTTGCCCAGGTCGCTGGCACCGGCGATACCAAGCACAATTGTAAAGAAGATCACCGGTGCAATCACCATCCTGATCATGTTAATGAACGTTTCACTGATCACTTTGGCAGATTCAGAAAAATGAGGAAAGAAAAACCCGGCAATGACACCAGCTATTATTCCGATAAGGACCTGGATATAAAGGATCTTTATATACTTCACGGTACAATATTAACAAAGCATTTCAGATTCGCTGAATCAGACGGGATTATTAACGTTCTGTAACAACATTGTAAGATTGATGAAAAACAGTTGTTCTGCGACTATTCCATCTGATGAAAGCTCTTAATTTTTTGCTGCTAGTTATGAGTGGGTTCGCCGGGTTTGTAAATAAGTTGGTATCTTTTGCTGCCTTAATTCGTTAAAACGAGTACTTAACCCTTATCATGAAATTTTTATACTTATTTGCCTTGTTACTCTGTGCTCAAATTTGTGCTGCTCAAAAACTTTATCTCGAAGATTTGCAGCAAGCTCTGAACCTGAGCCAAAATGAATGCGAAGAATTTTTATTCCAAAAGGGATATGTTTTTACCAGGCAAGGTTCGCGGAGTGAAAACGGTCAGAATATAAATACCTATACAACAAAAGGAAATAAACTGATCAAAACTCCAAAAACACTGATCAAAGTGATCGGACCTAATCCTAAATCAGATTATGTGTGTTATCAAACTTATGATCATTATGAGTTTGACGAATTTGAAAGGATGATTAAAGAGGAAGAAAATTACACCCGTTCAGATACTGTCGGAAGTGACCGTTCACGTCAGTATCATAAAGACGAATTCAAAATAAGCTTTGAAACGAAACGCGAACCAGAAAAAAGTCTGTATACCATAACCCTGTACCATGCAAGCCTTGTCAAACGAAAACTATCGCTTCCTAAGTTTTTTAAGAAGCGGGAAGATGATGGCAGGTAAAGCCGTATCATCTTTAATTATTTAATGGTCAGACGTACCAGTTTAATATAAACTTCTCTCACCGTAATAAGCTTGTCAGAACTTTCGCATTTGCTGCCGATAGTCAGTTAGGCTATTACAACCCCCTATAGCCTATTCTTGCAGATTTACTCTCCATCTCCGGCTAACATTTTTTGTATAAACATTAACAAAAACGTTACAGGAGGCATGCTTACTATCCTAATTTCACACACTGAACAGTTGCATAAAAGCTGGTGCTTTTGCGACAATTATAACCAGTTTAATTTTTAAAACCTTAACTCAAGATGGAGAAGCGCATCGACTGAAATATCGATGAATTGCTTTTGAAAACTAACCAATTATTATCAAGTCTAAATGGATTCAAATGAAGAAAAAAGTACTTCTAAAAAGATTTGACAGGCTAAGTAAAACAGCATTTATATGTTTGCTGCTTATTTTTTCCTGCTATTATTCTTTTGCCCAACCCCGGCAAATCAGTGGTGTTGTAACCGAATCAAATGGCAGCCCGCTGGCTGGTGCTAGTGTCAAAATAAAAGGCACGTCAACAGGAGCTTCAACAAATGCAAGTGGAGCTTTTAAATTACAAGTTCCGGGCAATTCGGTTCTCGAGGTTAGCTTTACCGGCTATCAAACTCAGGAAGTTGCGGTTGGAGATAAAGCAACAATAAACGTCGTGCTAATCCAGGGGGTAAGTAATTTAAATGAGGTGGTTGTTATCGGGTACGGTACCACCAGGCGTAAGGATCTTACCGGTTCTGTCAGTTCGGTTAGCGCGGCTACTATTGAGAAGGTGCCCGTAACTTCATTCGATCAGGCGTTACAGGGCCGTGCTTCGGGCGTACAGATCGTTAATAACGATGCAAGTCCGGGCGGTAATGTCAGCGTGTTAATCAGAGGCACAGGTAGTTTGGCAACAAACGGTAACAGTCCTTTATATGTGATAGATGGATATCCTGTAGAAACAGGCGGAATCAATAATATCAACCCAAGCGATATCGCATCTATCGATATATTAAAGGACGCTTCTGCTACCGCTATTTATGGTGTTCGTGCCGCAAACGGAGTAGTTATCGTCACAACAAAGCGCGGCAAAAAGAATACTGCGCAGGTATCGTTAGATGTTTATAATTCGCTACAAAGTCAACCTAAAACTTACGATGTTCTAAATGCACAGGAATTCGCGACGCTCGCTAACTACGTAGCTGCGAATGATCCCGCTAAGCAGTTTAATATTTTGCCTGCATGGAGCAACCCCTCGGCGCTTACGAATGCTGACTGGCAGGACGAAGTTTTTCGCAATGGCTACACTCAAAACTACAGCCTGGCAATCCGAGGAGGTAGTGACAAAGTACAGTCGGCTGCCTCGGTAGGATATTTCGACCAAAAGGGTATCGTACTGGCGTCATATTTTAAACGACTCTCTTTGGGGCTTAATCTTGATTTTCAACCGGTAAAATGGCTTAAGTCAGCTACAAGTGCGAAGTATTCTTATACGACTAATAATAATCCACTTGGTACCGGAAGCCTTGGTGTCATAGCGCAGTTGCCGCCAACACTTGACGGCGGGAATAAGCTTACCGCCGAAATAAAAGACAGCCAGGGTAATTATGGCTTTTATAACCCTATTTATACATATGTCGCAAAATGGTATAACCCAGTTTATAATGTAGAGAATAATGTTTCTCAGGGGAAAAACCAATACTTTTTAGCTAACTCGTCACTGGAAGCTACTATCGTAGACGGACTTAAAATTAAAACAAACGCCGGAGCCACGATTACTTCCGGTAAAGGCTATTATTACGCGCCACAGGATAACCGCCTGGTTAATCAGTATGGAGCGCAGGCAGGAGCAACGCAAAACGCAAACTTCTCTCAAAGCGAAAATACCTCGTTCGACTGGCTTTGGGAAAACACTATTTCCTACGACAAATCTTTTGGCAAACACACCATTGGGTTACTTGGTGGTATATCAGCGCAGGAAGTGACATTTAACAATTTTGGAGGCAGTGGAGTTCCGCCAAACAGTGTAATTAAAGATTTGTCGCAGGTGCAAACAGGTACGTTGAAACTTAACAGCACTGCAGAAAGCGTTCAATCTCTCGCATCACAGTTTGCAAGAGTGAATTACAGTTTCGCTGACCGTTATTTCATAACAGGAAATATACGCCGTGACGGTTCGTCGAAATTTGACAGCGACCACAAGTACGGCGTTTTTCCATCCGGTGCTGTGAAATGGAGAGCTAAAAGTGAATCGTTTTTAGAGAATGTAGATTGGCTGGCCGACCTTAGCTTCCGCGGAAGTTACGGTGAGGTGGGTAATCAAATACCTATTACGCCTTTTGGTTACCAGGCTTTATATTCTACTGGTTCGCAACCCAGCAATTCAGGAAACCTGGGCTACGCATTTGGTAAAATCGGTGGAAGTAATGGAACCTACCAGGCGGGAATAGCATCTGTGCAGCCTGACAATCCATCTTTAAAATGGGAAACAGATTACATGACTGATATTGGTGCTGACTTTGCGTTTTTTAAAGGCGACCTAAATTTTACGGTCGACTGGTTTAATCGTAAATCAAAGGACTTTTTGTTGAATATCAGTGTTTCCCCACAAACAGGATATAATACTTTGCCACAGAATATCGGAACAATGAGTAATAAAGGCTGGGAGTTTGGTGCAAATTATAATCACCTGTTTAACCAGTTCAGATTCGGTTCAACTCTTACACTTTCCATAATCCGCAATAAACTGACCTCACTAACCAGCGGTACAAACTACATTACCAATTTCGGCGGTGTAACGTTAACAGGCCAGGGCTGGCAAACATTTACTCAAACATTCATCGGCCAGCCGGTAGGTGAGTTTTACGGCTACAGGTCATTAGGAATAATTCAGTCGCAGGCACAGATAGACGCTTTGAATGCAGCCGCTGTGGCGAAAGGAAATAGCTTTTATTATTTAGCTCCAACCGGTCCCGGCGATCGTTTATTTGAAGATATAAATGGCGACGGAACCGTAAATGCCAGCGACCAGGTCAGTATAGGCAGTCCGCAGCCAAAATTTTACGGTGGCCTAAATCTTGACGGCTCTTTTAAAGCCTGGGACATCAACTTGTATTTTTACGGCGTTTATGGTAACAAGATCCTGAATTACCAGGAAAGCAACCTGGAGTCGTTCCAGGGGCGGGGTTCTGTAAGCATCGAAAACGTAAGCAAAGACTACTATAATGGTGCATGGACGCCAACTAATCCTTCAACCACTTATACGAGGGTTTTATATAATGACGACAATAATCAGAACGCTGTCCCTTCAGATCATTGGATTGAAAACGGAAGTTTCCTAAAGTTGAAAAATGTCACGGTAGGTTATACGTTTCCAGCAAGTCTAACAAAGAAGATAGCGATGTCGAGAGTGCGGGTCTACGTTTCTTCGCAAAACCTGTTTACAATCACCAATTACACAGGGCTTGATCCGGAAATTGGTTTACAGGGCGGCAATGCTACGCAGAACGGAGTTGATAACGGTACCTATCCGTCTTCCAGATTTTACACCATGGGTTTAAACGTAACGTTTTAACAAACGCTAAATAGTAAGAAAATGAAATTAATAAAATATAGTGCTTTAATATTGACTCTAATAACGATGGTGCTGATTCCACCGGGTTGTAAAAAGAGTTTCCTGGAGCAAACAAATCAGCAAAATTCGACCGCCGATGCCAGTTTTCAGAAATCACAGGATGTAGTGGCACTCGTGAATTCAATTTATGATGCCTATCAGAGCAGCGATCTTTTGAAAAAGTCTATCTGGTATTACGCTAACTTTTTCAGTCACGACTGGTATAACAATGGTGCTGACATTGCCTGGAACTCCTATACCATCAGTCCTAATTTTGGCGCCATTAATGTTTTCTGGAACAATGCTTACATAGCAATCGGCCGAGCAAACGCGGCGTTAAGAATTATAGCTACTGCCAAGGAGAATGGAGTGGTTACGCCGCAGCTTGGTGATCGTTTATTGGGTGAAGCCTACTTTTTAAGAGGCATAAGCTATTATTACCTGGCAGGAACTTTTGGCGGCGTACCGCTTGTGCTGAAAGAATACAAGGGTGGCGATCCGCTGCTTCCCAGAAATTCGCAGGATGAAGTATTTCAACAGGTTGTTGCAGATATGCAGCTGGCGGAGAAACTTCTTGAATCAAAAACAACATTACCTGCAGCCGAATTGGGGCGGGCGACCAAAGGCGCAGCATACGGTTATGAAGGTGCCGCACAAATGTGGTTAAAGAATTACACCGGTGCGCTGGCCGCTTTTAATAATCCTGAGATCACGAACAATTATCATCTTTTGCCGCGTTTCGTTGACGTAAACGAATTTAGCAATCAAAATAATGATGAATCGTTATTTGAAATTCAGTTTGACATCCAGGGATCACAAAGCTGGGACGGCGGCTGGCAAAACGGCGGTGAGGTGGCATGGATTGACGATTTCAGCTGGCCGCACGAAATCAGTGGCTTTGGCTACGATTACGCGAATCCAGGGCTTTGGTATTCATATCAGTCAGGCGATACCCGTAAACTTGCTACAGTCGTTGGTCCGGGAGATGAATTGGTTAGTCCGGGTATTATAGAAAAATGGGGCGGAATAAAAGGCTACGCCGTTGTAAAGGCGGGCTTTGAAAACAATGTAAAGGATAATACTAATCAGAAATATCCGTCATACGCCGGTGATGACGATAAGATTATTAACACTTGCGGTTCCTTCAGGCAGCCATGGTACGGAAATGACGGCACCCGCTCCGGATACTACTGTGCAAAGAAATGGCGCGATCCTAATCTTACCGGTGCAAACGGCAATTCAACAATCTTCGGTTCGCAAAACCAGGTTTTGTTACGTTATGCTGAAATTCTGCTTGACCGGGCTGAATGCAAAGTTCGTACTGGAGATGTAGCCGGAGCAATGGCGGATATTAAATTGGTGAGAGATAGAGCCTGGGGAGCAAATTCCGGCGGCACAGCGGCTCCTGCGGTAATGCAAGACGGACTGACTTATGATGGCAAGCCGACGCAACCTATAACTGATCCGCTTCAAATGGTACTGAGCGAATATCGTCATGAGCTAACTGCGGATTATTCGCTGTTTTATAATCTTCGCAGAGCTGGACCTGGTGTCGCTTCGGCATTTATTAAAGCCGCCTATAATACAAACGAATCTTTGCTGCCTCAAGCCTACCCATATGGTCCAACGGCCGATGGTCAATTGCACGGAGTTTGGTTTACTTCCTTGCCAGCAGGGAAGGACATCTGTCCAATTCCTAAACCGCAAATAGGTCTTAATCCAAACCTTACGCAGAATCCTGGTTATTAATTGGTTAATTGTATTTGGTAAGCCGCCTTTTGAGATAAAAGGCGGCTTTTTTTAGTATGTTTTTAAAAGTTCAGGTTTCTGCCTACAACATGAGTCCATTTTCGCTGCTGATCTATTGAGTAGAATACAATCTTTCGGCCCTCTATAACTCCCAATAAGCCTGTATCGAGGTAGAACATACCGTCAACTTTGTCATTGCTCGTAAAATCTATGCCAGACTGATATTCCCAACTTCCTTGTGGATTTAAAGTATAAAACTTTACAGTTCTATCTTTCCTTACGCCAATGAAAGAGCCATTAAGATAAAATGCACCGTCGATGTTCTGATCATTAATAAAATCTTCATCGGCCCGATATCTCCATGTTCCTTGTTTGTTTGTTTCAAAAAACTTAATTGTTTTACCATTCCAGGCTCCGATCGAATTTCCTTTAAAATAAAATATGCCATCAACACCATCCGGAATTGTCAAGTCTTTGCCCGGGCTGTATTTCCATTGTCCCTGCCTGTTGGTCCAATAAAATTTAACCGTTTTGTCTTGCCTCACACCTATAAAGCTTCCTCCAAAGTAAATAGCTTCATCGATCGGGGTAGTGCTTTTAAAGTCCTTGTCGTCATTGTAAACCCACGCCTTTGTATCTTTCCCGTCGTAAAATTTAATTATTTGCCCCTGCCGGATTCCTACAAAATTACCCTCGACATAAAAAGCCTGTGTGTCGGTTGAATTTTTGCATTCTGAAAATAGCAGTAATGAAATGGTTAATAAAGAAAAGTTGAGTACACTTCTCATGTTTAATCGCTGTTTAGTTAGTATATCCATTATATCTCTCTTAGAGTCATCGTTCCAATTGCCTTTCGACCACTGAATTTAAAAATTAAACTTACTGGCTTCAGCATATTCAATTATAATTTGATGCAAAATTGAGTAGAGAATGGAAAAATAGTATTACTACGGAAAACCGGCTCTGTATTAGATTTGGTTGTTCAGGCTACGTCTGATTTGATATAACTAATTAATAAACCCGTTTACAGAGAAATATTGAACGATTTTCTGTCAACTCAGAGATAAATAAGTTCAAGCATCGTATCGGAATGTTTTGTTACTTATTGCTTTATGAAGCTTGTTAAAAGAATGAAATTATTAAACTCTTTTTTTTTGCTGTTAGCAGCCACAATTCTTTTTTCATGCAAGCGCCCTGCTCTCTTTCAGCAGGTGTCTTCCTCGCATTCGGGTATCCATTTCAATAATAAGATCACTGAAAATGATACAATTAATCCGTTGGACATTGTAAACATATACAATGGCGGCGGCGTTGGCGTCGGCGATTTTAATAACGATGGTTTACAGGATCTCTATTTTACCGGGAATGTTGTTTCTAATCGTTTATATATTAATAAAGGCGATTTTAAGTTTGAGGATATAACCGAAAAGGCTGGAGTTGGCGGCATGGGAAGATGGGGACGTGGTGTTTCAGTCATCGATATCAATAACGATGGTTTGCTGGATTTATACGTTTGCAATACGATTTATCAAGATTCTACACGGCGCTGCAATCTTTTGTACATAAACCAGGGTACTGATAAGCAAGGAATCCCACGCTTCAAAAACATGGCAAAAGAATACGGGCTTGATATCAATGTCCAGTCGACTATGGCCGCTTTTTTTGACTATGATAACGACGGACGGCTCGACATGTATTTAACAGTTAACGAAGCCAATGAGCATTACTATCCGAATGTCTTCGGATCAAAGGATCAGAATCACGTCGCGAGCCTTGGTCGGTTATATCACAACACCTGGAATTCGGAATTAAATCATCCTGTTTTTAGTGACGTTTCAGCAAAGGCGGGCATTAAATACGAAGGTTTCGGGCATGCGGCAACTATTGTTGATATAAATCGCGACGGCTGGAAAGACATTTACGTAAGTAATGATTTTTTGTCATCTAATCTGCTTTACATCAATAATCACGACGGTACATTCACAGACAGGTCGAAAGAGTATTTTAAGCATACCTCGTTCAATGCAATGGGGCAGGATATTGTAGATATTAATAACGATGGACTGGCGGATGTTTTTGAGCTCGATATGAGTCCTGAAGACAATTATCGCAAAAAAATGATGCTCGGCGCAAACAGTTATCAGTCTGTGCAAAGTTTTGATCTTTTTGGTTACCAGTATCAGTATGTACGTAACACACTTCAGCTAAACCAGGGGCCGAGGGTTTTAGAGAATGATACGATCGGTAGCCCGGCATTTAGCGAGATTGGTTTTTTAAGCGGTATCGCCCAAACTGATTGGAGCTGGACTCCCGTGATCACAGATTTTAACAACGACGGCTATCGCGATATCATCGTTACTAATGGCTTTCCAAAAGACATCACCGATCATGACTTTATGACCTACCGGAAAAACGCTTTTTCTGTAGGATCAAAGCAAAAGGTGTTAGACCAGATACCGTCTGTGAAGATCAGTAACTACGCGTATATGAATAAAGGCGACCTCACATTTGATGACAAAACAAAAGACTGGGGATTGTCCGTCAATGATTTTTCAAACGGCGCTGTTTATGCTGATCTGAATAACGATGGTGCTATGGACCTGATCATCAACAATATCGATGATGAGGCGATGATTTATAAAAACACTTCGCGGGATAAGAATCCGGCCGGCAGCCATTACCTGCAGGTAAAGTTCAAAGGGAGCGGTGATAATCTGAACGGTTTAGGAGCGTGGGTTGATATTTTTTATGATCGCAATAAGCACCAGGTTGTCGAAAACAATCCTTACCGGGGATATCTTTCGTCGAACCAAAACATAGCGCACTTTGGCTTGGGAAATACCGGATCGCTGGATTCAGTCGTCGTGCGTTGGCCTAACGGAAAAAAACAAGTGTTAACCCATGTTAAAGCGGATCAGCTGTTGACTGTTAACCTGAGCGGCGCAAATGTTTTGTATTCATGGAATCAGCCAAAAACTGCAACACACACTTTATTTAAAGAGGTAACAAAAGAGCGAAATATCAAATACAACCACACAGAACGTGATTTTGTTGATTTTGAGATTCAGAAGTTAATGCCTCATAAACTTTCTGATTATAATCCGGCGCTGGCCGTTGCCGATATTGATGGTAACGGACTTGATGACGTAGTTATTGGCGGAAATTCGCTTCTTCCGGCGCAAGCCTTTTTACAGCAGGAAGATGGAAAATTCAAACAGCGAAGTCTTATTGTTGGAAATATTAATGCATTCCAGGATTATAAGGACGAGGGTATATTATTGTTCGATGCTAACGGAGATAATAAAGCCGACGTTTATATATCGCGGGGAGGTTATAAAAGCGCGTCCGGAGACACAACTTACCAGGACAAACTATACATCAACGATGGCCGCGGTAATTTTAAATTATCTGAAAATGCTCTACCGGTAAATCACACCAGTAAATTATGTGTGCGGGGTTTTGATTATAACAGGGATGGCAAGCTCGACCTGTTTGTTTCTGGTAGAGTTGATCCCTGGAAATATCCAAAAGCCGTCTCCAGTTTTATATTTAGAAATGACAGTAAAAACGGAATTGCAAAGTTTACTGATGTAACGAATGAAGTAGCGCCAGCCTTGAAAAACATCGGGCTGGTTTGTGACGCACTTTTCAGTGATTACGACAATGACGGCTGGCCCGATCTGATTCTCGCGGGCGAGTGGATGCCGTTGACATTCTTGAGAAATGATCATGGTGTTTACAAAAATCTTACGCAATCATCAGGGATAGCTGGCAAGATCGGCTGGTGGAACAGCATCGTGGCCGGCGATTTTCGTCACACAGGCAGAATGGATTATATCATCGGAAATGTCGGCCAAAACACTCTATACCGGGCCAGCGAGCAGTATCCGGTTTACATCACAGCAAAAGATTTTGACAATATCGGCAGCTATAATGCAATACCTTCCATCTTTTTACCGGACCTGAACGGTGAAAAAAAAGAATTTCCGGCGATCGGCAGGGAAGATATGCTAAAAGAGATGATTAGTATGAAGAAGAAATTTACGAACTACAAATCATACGCCATTGCTACTATGGATGAAGTAGTACCGGCCGCTCAAAGAGAAGGTGCCTTGAGACTGAGCTCAAATACTTCTCAATCCTGTTACCTGCGGAATGAGGGAAACGGAAAATTTACGATGATACCTTTGCCGAATCTCGCTCAAATATCAGCAATCAATGGAATGGTGGTTGATGATTTTGACGGCGACGGCAATTTGGATGTAGTCATAAATGGCAACGATTACGGAACTGAAGTTGGTATCGGCCGTTATGATGCGTTAAACGGATTGATGCTTAAAGGCGATGGAAAAGGGGACTTTATACCGCAATCTATCCTTCAAAGCGGCTTATACATTCCCGGTGATGGTAAAGCGCTGGTGAAATTTCAAACCGCATCGGGTAATTACCTGATGGCGGCAAGCCAGAACCGCGGCGCCTTAAAGATGTTCGAATTGAAAAGAAACGTGAAAATGATAAAGCTGCTGCCGAATGACGCAAGTGCCGTAACAATTTGTAAAAATGGAGCAAAGGAGAAACAGGAATTTTATTACGGAGCATCGTTCTTATCGCAGTCGGCGAGATTTATGTCTGTAGCCAGTTCCGCTAAGAACGTCCGGATAACGAATAACCAGGGACAAACCAGGATGGTATCTTTTAATTAAGCTTCGCAAAAAGGATGATCAAAAGTATTTTATTGAACCTTGCTTTCCTTCTTACGGCAAAAATCGCTTTTTGTCAGGTGCCTGTAGCACCTATACCTAAGCTTGTTACAAGTAATGGCAGGCATTCTCTTATTGTGGATGGAAAGCCTTATTTCATGCTAGGTGCCCAGGTGCATAATTCTAGCGCCTGGCCTGCAATGATGCCACAAGTATGGAAAGCTGTTCAACAAATTCATGCAAACACGGTTGAAATACCTATTTATTGGGAACAGGTAGAGCCGCAGCCTGGTAAGTATGACTTTTCCTTAATCAACACCCTAATTACCCAATCAAGGCAGCACAATGTTCGTTTAGTATTGTTGTGGTTTGCGACCTGGAAAAACGGAAGCAATCATTACATGCCGGCTTGGATGAAGAAGGATGCTGTTAAATATCCTAACATAACCGGAAAGAAAGGGCAGCCTATTGATTCACCCTCGCCACATAGCGAAGCCACTCTTGCAGCAGATGCGAAAGCTTTTACCGCGGTGATGACCTACTTGAAAGGTGCTGATAAACAGCGGACGGTAATCATGGTGCAGGTAGAAAATGAGCCAGGTTCGTGGGATACTGTCCGGGATTACTCACCTGTCGCGCAAAAGTTATTTGAAAGTTCGGTTCCGGCTGCACTATTAAAGCCCGATGTGCTTAAGGCATTGAACGTACCGGTAATGTCAAGTGGTACCTGGAAACAGGTGTTCGGAGAAAGGGCCGACGAGTATTTCCAGGCATGGTCCATCGCTCATTTTATCGGGCAGGTTGCCGCGGCCGGCAAAGCTATCTATCCCTTGCCGCTGTACGTAAATGCCGCGCTGCGCGATCCGCTTACAAATCCGATGGCAAACGAATACGAAAGTGGCGGACCGACCGATAATGTTATTCCAATTTGGAAGGCAGCTGCTCCTGAGGTCGACTTGCTGGCTCCTGATATTTACTTGTCCGGAAGCGATAAGGTGTTGAAAGTTCTTGATTTATATAGCCGTCCAGATAATGCACTGTTTGTCCCCGAAGCGGGTTTTAAGCTGGAGAACTCCAAATATCTTTATGAGGTAATCGCTCGTGGCGGTATCGGCTTTTCGCCGTTCGGAATTGATAATGATGGTAAAACCGTTTCTGAAGAAGCCGTTACGCGTATTGAACCTTTTGCACAAGATTATGCGACAATTTCACCAATGGCGGCTGAAATTGCAAAATGGGCTTATGAAGGAAAGATCAATGCGGTAGTAGAGCATGAGGATCATGCGGACCAAACGATCGATCTCGGCCAATGGGAGGTAACTGTATCTTTTGGAGGTGACGGCCGCGGGAATGCAGCACCAGTTTACGACGGCTCAACAGGAAAATTAATGATCGTGAAGCTTGATGAAAATAACTTCCTGGCAATTGGGTCACGCTGTCATATAAAGTTTAAACCGATTGGAAATAATCGTGGTAAGGCCTGGCAGTATTTGAGCGTTGAAGAAGGTGATTATGAAAGTGCAGTGTTTAAACCGCTTCGGGTGCTTAATGGTGATGAAACGGATTGGGGCGGACCAGGCTTTGGACAAGCGCCAAAAGTATTGCGTGTGGCTTTAGTTGTGAGATAAATAACTATTAAAGCCAGGGTTCAAGGTAAGCGTTTTGCAAAAATTTTAATTGTTAAAATTACATTTATTACTGCTTCAGAAGCAGGGAGTTAATTAAATCTGACAACCAATTATGACCTATTTAAAGTCCTTTACGTTTCTGTTATTGGTTTTTTTAATCAGGCAAAATTTATATGGCCAAAACAACCGCTATAATTTCTCGCATTTAAATACCACGAACGGCCTTTCAGACAACCAGGTTAATTGCATTCTTAAAGATCAAAAGGGCTTTATGTGGTTTGGTACTATATCAGGCCTTAGCCGATACGATGGGTATAAGTTCAAAGTTTTTAAACACAATGATAAGGATCCCCATTCATTGGGCGAAAACAATGTAATTTCAATGAATGAAGGCCCGGAAAATAAATTGTGGATATTTACTCATAGTGCCATCAGCGTCTACGATCCTGCTACCGAAAGCTTTTCTAATTATACCACAGACTTACTCGTTAAGTATAAGATATTAACAAATCAAATAAAATCGGTTAAAAAAGATGCCGCCGGCAATTTCTGGTTTCTTACAGATAAAAGGGGCCTGTATTGCTATCAGCCAAAAACTGGGAATACTTTTTTTTATAATACCTCGGCAAAATCAGCGGCCAGGATAAATTCGAATAATGTTACAGGTATTGCAAATGAGGGTGTAAACAATGTATGGCTGGTTTATGATGATGGCGTTCTTGATAAATTAGACCTCCGGTCAAATAAAATTGTAATACGGTATCATGGTATAGCCAAAGCTAATGGCAATAAAGGCCAGTCGTACGATATCACAGTGGATAATAAGAGCAACTTATGGATATTTTCAAATGCCGGTCCCGTAGGTGCGTTCTGTTATAATCCGCTTACAGGTTCTCTGGTACATTTCGCGAAAGATTCGCCTGCACACCGCCTTAACTCAAACGTAATTAATAACGTTGTTCAAGCCGATGACAACAACATCTGGATCGGTACCGATCACGGGGGAATTAATATTGTTGATCCGTCCACTTACAAGGTGACATATGTGGTAAGCAAAGAGGATGATCCAAAATCACTTAGCGGAAATAGTGTCAATTTATATAAGGATAATTCGGGCATTATCTGGATTGGAACGTTTAAACAAGGTGCCGACTACTACCACAGCGGAATTATTCAATTTCCACTTAACAAACATTATATCAGCGATAAAAATAGTATCCCATTTGACGACGTTGACTGCTTTGCTGAGGACAGAACCGGAAATCTGTGGATTGGAACAAATGGAGGCGGGTTGATCTATTTTGACAGACAGGCGAAAACTTTCACCCGGTACAGGCACGACCCCGCAGATCCTAATAGTTTAGCCAATGATGTTGTCGTAAGATTATGTATTGATCATGAAAACAAGCTGTGGATTGGTATGTACTTTGGCGGGCTGGACCGGATGGAAAATGGAAAATTCGTGCATTACCGTCATAATGACAAGAACCCCAATAGCTTAACGGACGACCGGGTATATAGCATTCTGGAAGATTCGGATAAAAATTTATGGGTCGGCACCTTTTCTGGGGGACTCAACATATATGACCGCAAAAATGATTCATTTTCACATCCGCGTCTGCCATTAAGTTCTGAGTATACATCTACTGTTTATGAAGACCGGCAGAAGAACATTTGGATAGGGCGCGATGAAGGAGTTGACGTCATACAAAAGGGATCGGGACGTATAAACCATTATTTTAACGAGCCCAATAATCAGAGCAGTCTAGTTGCGAATGATGTAAATACTATTTTGCAAGATAGCCGGGGTTTTATCTGGATTGGCACAAAAGACGGCGTAAGCATATTAGATCCTCGTACTAACAAGTTTTTTACTGATTCCGACGGTTTCAGATATCCCCCAGGTAATATCTCTAATATTCTGGAAGACAGCAGGGGCCAGATATGGCTAAGTACTAATAATGGCTTATCGACTATTAAGCTGGTTAAAAATGGCAGCAAGTATCTGTTCAGTGTAAACAATTTTAACGAATTAGACGGCCTGCAGGGGCGAAGCTTCAATGTAAATGCAGCTTATAAGCTTAAAAACGGCGAACTCGTATTTGGAGGCGGGCATGGGTTTAATTTATTTGACCCACAACACATAAACACCGTTAAGTCGAAGAAAAATCTTGTTTTTACAGATTTTCAATTGTTCAATAAAAGTGTTGTTGTCGGTGATTCAGTCAACGGAAACGTGATTTTAAACAGGTCTATTTCGGAAACCCGCTCCCTCACATTAGATCACAATCAAAATGTGTTCAGTATAGAATTTGCAGCCTGTGATTATTTCAATCCCGAAAAAATTCACTACCAGTATTTGCTTGAAGGATTTGACAAAGGCTGGATAACATCGCCGGCTGACGAGCGAAGAGCGACATATACAAATCTGGATGCGGGCGATTATATTTTCAAAGTAAGAGCACAAAATGAAAATAATATTACCAAGAGCAGCTTAATAACGCTCAAAATAAAGGTACTACCGCCGTTTTGGAAGTCGCCATTTGCTTATGCGGCTTACGTTTTATTAGCAATGGGAATCTTATTATACATGCGTCGCCGTGGTATCGTAAAGCTGAAAAAAGAATTTGAACAGAAACAAGAAAAACTCGAAACAGAGCGCCGCGTTAATAATGAGCGTGCAGAAGCGCACCGTATGCACCAGCTCGATTTAATGAAGATCAAATTCTTTACCAATCTGAGCCACGAGTTTAGAACTCCATTGTCGCTCATCTTATCGCCAATTGATCATCTGATAAACACAGCTGATAAAAATGAAGAGAAACAACACCTTCAGATGATTAAGAGGAACGGCAAACGGCTACTTAACCTGGTCAACCAGTTGCTGGACTTCCGCAAAATGGAATACAACGAACTAAAGCTTCATTTAACGAAAGGTGATATTATCCAATTCATAAAAGATGTCGCCGCGTCATTTACAGATGTCGCTGGTCAAAAGCAAATCCAGTACATTTTTGAGAGTGAGACTTGTTCATTCATCACAAATTTCGATCATGACAAGATCGAACGCATACTTTTCAACCTGCTTTCCAATTCGTTTAAATTCACATCTGCCGGCGGCCATATCAGCGTTATTTTAAATTTAACATCGGCTGATGTATTTCAAACCGACCTTAAAACGCTCGAAATTAAGGTTATTGATACAGGTATCGGGATACCTGCGGAAAAACACGAAAAGGTATTTGACCGGTTTTTCCAGGATAATATACCGGAAAACTTATTGAATCAAGGAAGTGGCATTGGGCTTTCTATCACAAAAGAATTTACTAAAATGCATGGTGGTTCTGTCGGGATCGAAAGCGAGCCGGGCTATGGAACATGTATTACGATTAAAATTCCATTATGCAGCCAGTCGTACGAGTTGGTAGTGCCTGTGCAGAACCAAATCGTCCTGCAGCCGGTTTTGAGTAAAACAGAAGATGTGTTAGGCTCAGCTAAGAAGCCGGTTATTTTATTGGTAGAAGACGACTACGACCTGCGTTTTTATCTCAAAGACAATTTAAAGAACAGTTTCCATGTAATTGAAGCGGCAAACGGAAAAGAGGGCTGGCAAAAGGCTTTGGCTTTGCATCCGAAACTTATCGTAAGCGATATCAGTATGCCGGAAATGAACGGACTCGATTTATGCAGAAAAATTAAAGCGGATAGCCGTACGGCACAAATACCGCTTATTTTACTAACTGCGCTAATTTCAGATGCGGACCAGCTGGCTGGCCTGGATAGCGGAGCCAATGACTACATCGCCAAACCTTTCAATTTTGAAATATTACTGTCGAAGATCAATAACCTGCTACAATTACAGCAAACATTTAAAAACACCTTCAAAAAGCAAATCGACGTTGTCGCAAATGACATTGTTATCGTGTCAGAAGACGAAAAGTTCATAAAGAATGCGTTTGATTGTATTGAAAAGAATATTACTAATCCAAATTTTTCAGTAGAAGAACTAAGCAGGAATTTGAATTTAAGCAGAGTATCGCTCTACAAGAAACTGCTCACACTCACGGGCAAAACACCCGTCGACTGTATAAGGACTATACGATTGCAGAGAGCCGCGCAATTATTAGAAAAAAACCAGCTTAGTATAGCGAACGTTGCCTATGAGGTTGGATTCAACAATGCGGCGTATTTTGCTAAAGTGTTTCGTGAAGAGTTTAACATGTTGCCATCTGAGTATGTTGTCGAAATGCGAAACAGGGAAAAAGAGCATGTTGTCGGATGATCAATACAGCCAGTCAATGAGCTAGCGATTTAAATCGGGTGCCGTCATCGTATGATCCGATTTATAAAACAGGAAAAATAATCGAGCTATTTTTCTTCAACATAATTTTTAAAATTGTTTAAGATCGCTTGCCAGCCGGCTTCCTGCATTTCAATAGGATTAACATCTTCCGGCTGAAATGATTCTGAAATTTTAACGGTTCCATTCTCCTCCGAAAACGAAACGCTCACCTTTCTGCCGTCATTAAGTGTGTACTCAATCAATTGATGCTGCTCTACTGTCGTGTACACGCCTGCAAAATCAAAGCTTACACTGCCATCCTTGGCGGCCATTGTTGTGCTGAATTTTCCACCCTTCTGTAAATCGTTTTCTGCATGAGGGCTGTGCCAGGTGTCTAAAGCAAATGCCCAATTTTTAATATGCTCGGGTTCGTTCCAAAATTTCCAGACTTTTTCTATGGGTGCCTGTACTTCAGCCTTAATTGTAATGGGGTTAATGCCAGATGTTTCCATTTAAGTTTTTATTTGATCAAGACAAACCTAGTAAATGCTTGTGATAAATATATGTACGATAAAGACAATTTAGGGGTCATTTACGCTGTTTGTTGAACTTCAAATAGTTTGAATACGCGTTCACTGGAATATCGCAGACACCTTAACCAGAATTAAAATAAGCCCGTTATTCTGTTGAAATGAGATGTTTAAAATCGGAAGCTGTAGTTTTAAGTTAGCAGGCGCCGCCCCAAATAAAAAATTATTGTAATTTACCATTCAATACGCGGATCTGTAAAACATATCAGTTGGCATTTAAACCAATTATTTATCATTTGATCAAACAGTGAATTATTCATTGTACTCAATTTAATTTAAACATATGAAAGCAAAATTTTTGTTAACTACTTTAATTATCGGAGGTTCTTACATCGCTCAGGCGCAGCAGTCTGGTAAACCAGAAGACACTGAAGTTTGGGAGCCGGTACCAGTTAAAGTTACACCAAGCAAGCTTGTTGAACAAGCTCCGCCATCTGACGCAATTATTCTGTTTGATGGTAAAAATTTGGACCAATGGGTATCGAACGCCGACCGCACCAAGCCGGCCGACTGGACGGTAAAAAATGGCATATTAACCGTAAATAAAAAAGCAGGTAACATCGAAACTAAAAAGGAGTTCGGCAGCTACCAGCTTCATATTGAATGGCGTGTGCCGGCTACGATCGCCGGAACCGGTCAGGCAAGAGGCAACAGCGGCGTTTTCCTGGCATCGTTAGGTAAAGGTGATCCCGGATACGAACTCCAGGTACTGGATTCATACGACAACAAAACCTATGTAAATGGAATGGCCGGTAGCATTTACAAACAGCTTATCCCGTTGGCAAATCCTTCCAGGAAGGCAGGGGAGTGGAATGTATACGATGTTGCCTGGACGGCTCCTGTGTTTAACGAAGATGGCTCTGTGAAATCACCGGCGAGGGTAACTGTTTTCTTTAACGGTGTGTTGGTTCAGAACAATATGGCATTGCTAGGCCCAACCAGATATATCGGCAAACCATCGTACGAGGCAAAACACGGTCCTGCGCCAATAAAATTACAGGCACACGGTGATCCAAGTGAGCCGATTAGCTTTCGGAATATTTGGGTAAGAGAGTTGTAATCAAATTTGAACCAACCTTTGGTATTTATTTATACTACAAGGTTAGTGAGATTAAAAAAACCGGCAGATAAATTTATCTGCCGGTTTTTTTATTTTAATTCGTCGAGTTTCTCGGGTCTGGTTTTAATTGGATATTAAACTCTTTCGGCGTTTCCAATCCCGCCAGGTTTTTTACGAAGT
Source organism: Hufsiella arboris (assembly GCF_009834875.1). Lineage (GTDB taxonomy): Bacteria > Bacteroidota > Bacteroidia > Sphingobacteriales > Sphingobacteriaceae > Hufsiella_A > Hufsiella_A arboris. Next base: position 302,770 of record NZ_WVHT01000005.1, read on the forward strand.
AATCCCATCGGCGACGCATCATGTAAGGACTATAAGCCCCATAGCCGTGAGCGCTGTTTGGGAAGATCACAAGGTCGTAGTCCTTATTCGCTTTTTCAAGAGCTTCCACTACCAACAAGGTATTGTATGGCGGCACATTGTCATCCATCATGCCATGGGCAAGCATTAATTTTCCTTTCAGATTCTTCGCATAATTTTGGTTGGCCTGTGATTCATAATCTGCATTTTGTGCTAAGCCGTTGTAACGTTCGCCCCAGTCGTCCTCGTAGTTCCGGTTATCATGGTTCCCAGATTCGGATATGCCAACCTTAAAGAAATCCGGGAAACGGAACATTGCAGCTGCTGTAGCAAAACCACCACCAGAATGGCCCCAAATGCCAACTTTTGCGGTATCCATGTAGGTGTACTTTGCAGCGAGTTGTTTAATTGCGCTGATCTGGTCTGGCAAAGTATTGATGGCCATGTTGCCATAACTCATATCATGAAAACTTTTGGAACGCAGCGGATTGCTGGTGCCTTCTAATTGAACAACAATAAATCCAAGTTCGGCAAGTGCCTGGTTATCTCCGCGAGCTGCGGAAAACGACCAGCTTCCAACGCTTCCACCCTGCGGTCCGGGATAAATATAATCAACCACGGGATATTTACGGTTAGGGTCGAGCTTTGATGGTTTATAAACCAGTCCATAAATATCAGTTTTGCCATCTCCCGCTTTAACGGTGAATGGCATCGGCGCCTGCCATCCGATTGCTTTTAACCTGGAGACATCTGTTTTTTCCAGATTCATTACCAATCTCCCATCAAGTTTACGAAGCACTATCGTCGCCGGAACATCGGGCTGCGAATAGCTGTCGATGAAATAATCACCTGATGGCGAGAATGTAATTTGATGATTTCCGGTTTCCGGGGTCAGCACCGTAAGATTTTTGCCGGAAAAATCTACGCGGCATAACTGTCCGAAATAAGGATTAACGTTTTGACGCCCGTTAGCAATAAAATAAAGCTGGCGATTTTTTTCATCCACCTTCAGGAGTTTAGATACCAGCCACTGGCCTTTGGTAATCTGGTTTTTCAGTTTACCGGTTTTTGCATCATACAAATACAGATGTCCCCAGTTGTCCCGTTCCGAAAACCAGATGATCTCGTTACTTTTATCAACAAATCGCCAGTTTATACTGCCCCAGCCGGATTCGTATTGTGTTGCTACCTTTTCTTCAAATATTTCTCTAACCTCGCCAGTCTGCGCATCCGCAATTCGTACTTTTTCCTCTTTATGATCCCGGGACGTTGATACAAACGCCAGTTTAGTAGCATCCTGATTCCAGTTGACATCGTCGAAAGTTCCGCTGCTGGCAATATCATCACTTAATGTAGCGCGGTGCTGATCTGGCGGGATGTTCAAGACAATGACTTTCGAATCATCTACGTTAATTATCACACGTTGAATGGTGGTTACAATGCTGTCGCCGGGTAAAGGATATTTCCATTGTTTAAGTACAGGCTTACCAACATTTGTTGTTACCAGGTACATGTCGCTTGAATTGCGCTGATCCTGTTTAAACGTCGCGATTTTTTTTGAATCCGGAGACCATAGTAAAATCGGACCATCACTGGATTTCCAACCCGCATTATCAGTGGCATAGCCGAAATCTTTAACGCCATCTTTAGTTAGCTGTGTCAGCTTTTGCGTTTGCAGGTCTTTAAGCCATAAATTATAATCTTTTATAAAAGCCGCCTTCTTTCCATCAGGGGATGTTATTTCCATTTTCCGTTGCCTGCGACCGGGCATTTCTGCGGAACCGGAATTGTCTGATTTACTGACTTCTGATAATGTGTAATTGCTTAAATCATATTTCCAGCTTTTTCCTAATACCTTGAATTCAATCGACTTCATTCCATCTGCATAACTGAAAGACTGGAACGGGAGTTGATTGCTGTTATAGATTTTTCCGGTTTGTTTAGATAAAGCTTCCGCTAATTTTGCCTGATCAAAAGCAGGTTTCCGGCTTGCCTTTGTCGGATCAATCAAAACAAAATCGCTGCCTTTGGCGGATAAATTGCGGTACCAGAAGGTTTCTCCCGGCAGCCAGTTGGGGCTGACATTAGAGAAATCAACGAGTTGTTCTGTGTTAGATCCCAGAAAACGGGTAGCTTGTTTGTAGTCATCTTCCGTTAGAGCGGCCCGACTCTGTGCTGCCAAACTACCGGCGACGGTGATAAAGATTCCTGTAAGTAATATTTTTTTCATGCTTTGACGCAAATTTTAGGGCTGAAAATGCAAATAAAATCCGGAGATGCGAACTTGTGATCAAATAGTTACAAGAATACTGGCATTCAAAATCGTTTAAACGAAAAAGTGCCTGTAAAAGGCACTTTTTGATTTCATAGTTCTAGTAAAGAGTTGCAGTAATAATTATTGGACTGATATTGCCGGAGCCTTGGCCCAGGGCTGTTTTCGGTCAGTTGTTTGCTTTTCGGGACAGCCTTCTGTTTTTTTCCTATTTTTTTTATTTCGTTTGCCCCACCATACTAAAAAACCTGTAATAGGCAAACTTGCTCCGATCAGCGACGCCAGGAAAGCCAGCATCTTCCCGGGCAAACCGAGTATTGCACCAATGTGAATGTCGTAATTCATTTTTCGCAATTTCTGACCAAATCCGGCTTTCTCATAAGGCACAGAATATGGGTCTTTACGAATTATTGGCTTAAGTGTGTACTGGTCAAATGTATAACTCCTGCTGTTATAGAATTGCCCGGCAGTTGGATACACCGTAATTCCGATTGTGGCAGCTGCAGTTGCAGTGTCGGGGAAGTTGCAATAAAAGCCCATTGAGCGAGGATTTTCTGCAATCACTTTTTTCCACAACAGGTCCATCGCAACCTTCGGATCTTTGGCATTAGCGCGCTGTAAACTATCAGAGCTAAGCCTTCTGAACTCGGCCGCTTTTTCGCCGCCGGTTGTTACCCAGTATAGTCCGTTGCTAAACCAGCTTATGCCGAATACCATACCGGTGAGTGCGACAGCGAGTAGAAACAGTAGTGAATAAAATCCAAGGACATTGTGTAGGTCCAGGTTGACGCGTTTAAAAGAAGCGCCCCACTTGATTTTAAAACTTTTCTCGCGTGTTGATTTGTTCCACTTTTTTGGATACCACCAAATCAGGCCGGTGATCAGCAGAAATACGAAAATTAGCGTGGCATAGTTAACTATAGGCCGACCAATGTCGTAAGGCAGCCAAAGGGCCCGGTGTCCGTTCAGGATAAAGCGAAAAAAATCTGGTTTGCCTCTTTTAGTAACTTCTTTTGAAATGATTTCTCCGCTATAAGGGTGGATTTTAAGCAACACGCCACCACCACCACGAACGAATTTTCCGGGCTTCCGCAGTGCTAAATTGATTACTTTTCCTTGCTGATAATTAGCATACGATGGGATCATATCCGGATAAGCAACGTTTGCAATTCCCATTAATGCCGCAGGCGTTAACACCGGCTTAGCCTGATAAGCGACTTTAGATTCCGGTTCCAAAATGCTGGTAATTTCTTCGTTGAACACCCATATGCAGCCTGTTAAGCATACAATAAACACAATGATACCCGACGCAAGGCCCAGCCACAAATGCAGCCAGTTATTGATCCGTTTAAATAGGGTGTCTTTTTGTTTTTTATTTACTCTCTTTTCGGGTTCCATTGTGTCTGCTGATAAGAATTTCAGAATTATTTTAAATACTGAATAGCTGTAATGGTTCCGCCATCTACTTTCAAGCCTTGTGTAGCTGTTAGGGTTGAAGCATCAACTTTATACACGTAGCTGGTGCCGTCTTTCAGATTTACGCCGATATAGCTGGTTTTACCGTCTTTGGGTGTATAGTTGTTCGTTGTAAGACTTTTAATATCAGTGGCATTAGGTAATCCGCTAACCTTCTTAAAGGTTTTGTCCGCTACATTTACAATGCCGACGGTTGTTCCTACCACATAGGCGCCTTTTTCAGCTTTTGCGGTTGCATTAACAACAAAAGTGTTGTTGCCCAGGTAGATCCAGTTCGTGATATTCATACCACCGCTTACCTCTTCAAAATTGAAATAGTAGGTTTTGTCAAACTCTGAGGTGCCGGCTTTAATACGGGTAATTGCCGAGGGTTTTGTTGAAGTTAATTTTCCACCGTTAGCAGCAACGGATGCCGAGAACGCGTATACATCATTATTTTCTGTCAGAGCAAGGCCATCAGTAAAGTATCTCCCTATAAAGCTGGTACGGTCGTCTTTTATAACTTTTTCCAGTTTCATGTCGGAATAGTTGAACACAGCAACCCAAGCGCTGTCGGGGTAATTTGTGGCAAAGCTGTTGTTGATGATAGTGAAATAAGGCGCATAAACCTTATCGCCAACTTGTTTGATCCAGCTGAAGTGAGCAAGCTCACCGTTGCCGGTCAATGCTAATGTATTGGTAGTGCCCTCCGAAGTAATAAGCAGGCTGTTTGTGTTAACTTTATACCATGTTGACAAGGGCGTCGCGGGATTGCGGCTTATTTTAAACAGCAACAGGTCGTCCTTAACAGGAGCAAACGCCTGCACCGTTTCGGTTTGGAAGTTGGTAAGCTTATTTAATTTGCCGTCTTTGACGTTATAAGCAGTTACGGCACCCGGGTTACCCTGTCCGTAAAGCATGCTGAAGAATTTGTCGTTATATGTAACGTAATATCGATAGGTTCCATCCTGCTCCACGCCATTTCCGGCAGTAGAAACAGCACCCGTTTCAAGGCTTCCTGCTGTTAGCAGATAATCAGCTACACCTGTAGAAGCAGCCGGCGTTACTGTTAAAATATAATTGCCTGGATTTTCTGGAGTAACGGTTCCGTCATTGTCTTTTGAGCAGGATGCCAGAACGGCCATTACAGCGAGCGTCGCTAAGGTAGTTTTGATATTCATATTTTACTTGTTTATGTTGTTTAAAAAATAGCGGAGATTTAGGTAAAAGGCTCTCCCGGGCTTTTGTAGACTAAAGTTGTCGTAAAGCAACGCATCTGTAATATTTCTGCATTCTAACCCCACATTATATTTGCCGCTTGCAACACTGTAAACCAGGTTAATATCGTGGCTCAGTTGCTGAGGAATGTCAAGCTTGTCGCCGCCCCGGCTTGGCCAATACAGGTAAAAAGCGTGGACGTAAAGCAGATTATACCCGATATTAAGATTGTTGCCTTTGCGGCCGACATTTCTGAGCGATACTGATACGTCGCCATTCCCGAAGAAGTAAGGAATATTTGGCATCTGATCTTTATAAACCGGACTTACACCTGTGTATTCGGGTTCGTATTTTTGCAGGTTTTGCAGATATTGATAGGTGATCGTGGTTCCCAGCGTTAGCCAGTTTTTGTAAGAGTACCTGATTTCTCCGTCTCCACCGACTGTCCTGACTCCGTCCCTGTTATCGGCAACTAACTTCGACTGGTTGTTATTTAGCCTGTTGTAAATGAAATTATCCGACCTGCGGTAAATGGCGTTGGCGTTTACCAGAAATTTACTGTTGCTGTTCGCGGAAAAGGCGTAGCTAACTCCGATGTTGAAGTTATTGCTCTGCTCCGGCCTTAAATTCGGGTTACCTTCCTGGTTTTCTACGTCGCCAAATATTTCCTGAGCTTCGGGCATCCGGTTCGTCAATTCATACGAAGATTTTATTTGAAGGGCAGGCAACAAGAAATAGGTCGCTGCAATTCCGTAACCAAACTTGTTTGTAGCTGCCGCATTTGCCGCGCTTCCGTTTATATTATTCTGATAGATATATTTTCCGAAAACAGATACACTCCAATTGTCTCGTACGTCGTAGCTGTAGCCGAGGCCCAATACATTTTTTTGTGTCTTTTTTGTAAGCTCGTTATCGGCACTTGACGGATTTATCGCATCGTTGCCTTTTCTGTTAAAGGTGGTAAACACGTCACTCAGGGCCACTGACTGATGTTCGCCAATGCGATAGTTCACTACGGATGTAGCGATGCCGTTGTTGTTTTTGTATTTATACATGCTTTTGGACCGCTCACCATTAGACCCATTCGGCTTGCTGTTGCCATACCAATCATACCTTACGTTCATCGTGTCGATGTTTTGTTCACTTCCGAGGTTGTAATTCGCGTTAAGCGTGACATCAAGATTCTTTATGAGATTCGCCTTTTTGTATTTCAGGGTTGGCATGATAATATCACCTTTGCGGTGCCATCCGCCGAAAACTGATACCATGCGGGCGCCGGTCTGTATTTCCTTGTAGTTTTTTCCGAGCGTAATTCCCAGCAGAAGCTTATCTGCCCAGGACTTGTCGACTACGCCAACATTGACGATCAGGTTTTCATTATGATATGTATCATGAAAGCGATTTAACAAGGTGTTGGGAGCGTAAGCTCCTGTATTAATGTCGGCGGCGTCCACTTTTACACGGTAGCTGTTATCCGAATAATTTTGAAATGCATTCAATTGAACTGTTAAGCCTCTTTTGTTGGTAAGCGCGGTATTGATTACGGTTCTGTGGGTATTGAATGACCCGTATGAATACGATGCGTCGATGTAATTACGGTAGCTGTCGCCGGTCACAATATTGATTGCTCCGCCAAGCGCATCGGAGCCAAGCCAGATAGGTACAACGCCTTTATACACTTCGAGCCGTTCAGCAACGTTTATCGGTATGTTATTGATCTGGAAGGAGGATCCGAAATTGTCCATGGGGATCCCATCAATAAAATACCTTACGTGATTACCTGAAAAACCGTTAAGAGAAAGATTAAAGTTTGATCCTACGCCGCCGGATTCACGGACGCGAATGCCTGATACCCGGTCTAATGCGCCAGCCAGATCAAGTGTTGTATTGTAAAGTTTTTTAGCGTCAACGGCTGTAACATTAAAAGCTTGCCGGTTGCTTTCCTGTGCCGCCGAACGACCGGTTACTGTAACCGTTTCCATGTTAACGATAGCGCTTTTGACAGCTATGAGCAACTCCGTTTCATTTCCGGTAGTGATTGTAATCGCCCGTTGCAGTGGTTTAATCCCGATACCGGTTATTGTGAGGGTGTATTTACCGGGGGCAATGTTCCTGATTGCGAACAAACCTGCGTTATCCGAAACCGTGCCGAATGCAGTATTTAAAAGTTTGACTGTCGCTGATTCAACCGGTTCTCCGGCTTCATTTTTTACGTACCCCTTCAGGGATCCGGTAGTTTGTGCGTTTGAAAAAATACTACAGGCACATAGAAGTCCTAGTAGCAAAATTTGTTTAATTTGCATTGCTTTTTAAATAACACTTTGAGGAGCAACCCAAGTAATTGGGCAAGCCGTACAGTTCCCGCTGTGCGGCTATTTTTTAATGATGCAAATATATCTTTATTTAGACTTATTACAAATAATGTTTCAATTTGTCTGAATAGGCCTGTCAGGTTTATCGGTCGTAATAGCTTTAAATCTCGGAGATAACGGTTTGCTGCTAGCTAAAAAGTGGCTTTGGTATACTGAAAGGGCACTTTCTCGACTGGTGGAATGGCTGCTCGGCTATGTCGAGATTTTTGAATTGCTTTTTATATTGAGCTGGCAGAAGGCAGTCTCTTACTTGCTTCTGCAGCTGGAGGTTATTTAATATTCTATATATGCGAAGTAGGGGCAGCAACAGCGTTCCGTTGCCGAGCGATAATTTTTTCTGTACAATTTCCGGGCATAACGTAGCTTGCACCAATCTTAACAGAAGATACCTGGCGGTTCCCAAATGCTTTTTATATTGCTTAAAAAGGTGAATAGAATAGTCGCTTAACGCGAGATTGGTTTGCAAATGATTATCCCTGGCAAATTTCCAGGCTTGAAAGTTTTCAGGTAGATCTTTAACCTGCATGCGTATACCGACGTCGTGAAACGTCGCAAAAATTTCTTCCTTCTGTTCATCGGTCAGTTTGCGTTCCAGGAGTTCGTACGAGCGGATAGAATAATCAATCAGCATAAATAACACATCGCGATATGCCCAGTCTGGAATTGATTTTCCCCGCGACTGTTCAACGTGTTTATGTATAAATGTAATCTGGTCAATGGATGCAAGGGCATCTTCGTAAGGTGAAAAGATGATTTTTTTTGCATAGGCAACCGTCGAAAATAATCGGCCGATTGGATCCGCAGGAAGTTTGCCGGTAAAATAAAGCCAGTCCACTGCCTTGTTTAAGGCAAATTCTGCAGCGGCGCCGGCGAATATAAACAGGATTGTGTCCGCCTTGCTCCAAACCTGCCGTACAATCGAATTCTCATTAACGAAAAAGTTCCTGTTCATAATGTCGTTGTATTGGTTCGGTTAGAGTTTAAATTATATAGCATCCTTTCGGCAGACCAGATCACCAACATACCCCAAGTGTACATCAGCATATCAATCCATGAAAACGACGTTTCCATCAGGATCCTTGCCGTGGGCGAATTTTTTAAACCAAGTATGTTTAATATATCAAAAAGTTGCAGGATCTCAATGAGATACGAGAACAACAGCACACCGAGCGCCGCGATGTAGTCATCAGTTTGAACAAAGCTTTTTACAAGGCAATAAAGCAGGATCACGACGAGGAAGTCGCCTACGAAGGGGCGTATTATTGAATCGTGGCAAAATAGCGCGATTAAAATTTCGATCGCCAAAAGGATGGACGCGGAGATTAAGTAAGTTGATCGAAGCTTAAACATAAAGGGTGCGATTTTGTAAATCTCTCAGATCAACAGTCGCTCGATATGCGATCAGCAAAGGAATTAGACCTAAAATGCCGAAAGAGCAGTCAATAAGCCGCCAGAACATGGGGATGTGCCGGGCCTGACCCGCAATGATAACGAACGGAACAACAAGCAGACAAGCAAGGATGCCAAATTCAATTACCCAGATATTTTTTACAGGGTCTTTTAATGGCCCGATAAACAATACCGCTAAATTCAAGTGTGCAAATGCTAACCAGTCGGTTCCATAACTTAGGTACGGATATATATTATTAGTCGAAACAATAGCATGATAAACAGTTTCGAACCATTCTGCCACCACAAAGGGAAAACTTGTTGAATGATTAACCAGCCATTTTAATTCGGTTTCAATTGGAAAGGCTGTAAGGCCACTGATCAGCAAGCCAACTATCATGATACTGATGCAAATCCTTATTCTTAGCAGCAGGCGATTTTCGATTTTCATGTACAAAGCCAGTTTTAAAGTTTTTCGATTTTTTTTAAAAGTACTTTGAAAATCAAAGTATCTTATTAAAAAAATTTATAATTTTTGTTGTTTGATTAAATTTTCAAGGGCTTCTAAATGTTTTTTAAATGCGGATATACCTTTTTTTGATGCCTGGTAACGGGTGTTAGGTTTCCGGCCGACAAACGATTTACTGACTGTAATATATTCATCCTTTTCCAAAGCTTTTAAGTGCGATGCAAGATTGCCGTCCGTTACTTCCAGGAGTTCTTTCAAAGAATTGAAATCGTAGCTTTCGTTTGCAACCAGAACGCTCATAACTTGTAAGCGAATCCTGTTTTCGAATGCCTTATCAAAATTAACCAGCGCTATTTTCACGATCGTATTTAAAGTACATAACAGCACCGTAGATGATGTGTAATACACCAAAGCCCGCCGCCCAAAAAAATAAACCATATCCCGGAAGCAGTGCAGCAATAAGTCCGAGGACTATTTCAAAGATGCCAAGCCACTTTACATCGCCGTAAGTATAATTGCTTGCCGCCACCAGCGAGAGACCATAAAAGATAAGGCAACCCGGAGCGATTACGCCAATGAAACCTTTGATCAATAAAATTATCACGAAAATGCCGCCGGTGATTAGCGGGAGTATTCCGTTCCTCAGTAATAATTTGCTGCTTTGATTCCATGCGTTTTCGCCTTTTGCTCTGGCCTTGCGAATAGTAAGTAAAACGCCGGTCGAGATTGCCAGAACTAAAACAACAAGGGCGAGTATAACAAGTTTAATTAGTAAAGCCTGCCCATAATCCGGATCAGAAAATGGCTTGAAATCATTGTTTATAGTAATTAGATTGTATGCTATAACGGCGCCGATCAGCGCATAAATTCCTGCCAAAACGCCCGATAAACCGCTTAAAGAAATAAATTTCGTCGAACGCTCCATCAGCGTTCTGATCGAACTTATTTCAGCGTACAAATCTTTTTCTTCCATTTTAAAGTACTTTGTAGTTCAAAGTAAGCGGAATTATGTCAAATATCCAAATCTTTTAAAATAATGTTTTACGCTTTAACTTCATTATCTCTATCCGGAAGTTACTTAAAATGTTACCCCTTTCTAAGCGACGACTTACGAATAACCAGGTCAGCGCTGATAACTATTGTATTGATGTTTTGTATATCACTGATTCCCTTGAGATGATCAGTAAGACTTCTCGCAGCTACTTCACCCATATGTTTACCCGGGTAATTGATTGTCGTTAACGAAGGCTCTATCAGATTTCCTATAGCATCATTATTGAAACCCACCACAGCAATATCTTTAGGGATCCTGATTCCGTTTTCTTTCAACGTTCGCATGCACACTGCGGCAACAAAATCATTAGTAATAAATACGCCGTCCGGGCGGGGATTCATCTTAAGTATTTTCCATGCGGATTCTATTCCAGCATTCTCGCTCAGGTCGTTAATAATGAGCATGTTGTCTTCGATGGGTATTTTGTTGTCAGACAGTGCATCACGGTAACCACGAAATCTTTCCGAATACACATTACGCTCGAGGCTCGAGGTGACATGTGCAATTCGTTTGCATCCCTGCTCAATTAAATGCCGGGTTGCCTGGTATCCGCATCGGTAGTTGTCAATAACCACTGTTGTGTTGCCAAAGCTTTTTTCTACACGATCAAAGAAGATCACTGGAACACCTTTGTCAATGAAGGGTTTAAAATGATCGAGGTTTTGGGAGTCGAATGAAAGAGAAGCAATAATACCATCCACTCGGCGGTGAAAAAGATTTTTAGCGTTGGCTGCTTCCTTAATGTATTGTTCGGAAGAGTGGGCAATAATAATATTGTAGCCCGTTTCGGCAGCAACCTTTTCAACCCCGGCCAATACAGAATTAATAAAGTTACTATGTAACTCATGAACCATGAAACCGATTGTATTTGTTTCCCGTGTTCTGAGGTTCCTGGCGAAGTGATTTGAGCGATAGCCTAGTTTTTCTGCAAGGTCAAAAACCTTTTTTCGCGTTTTTTTACTAACAACCGAATCATCATTTAAAGCCCTACTGATCGTCGCTGTTGATACATTAAGCTCATTTGCAAGGTCATAAATAGTTATCTCTCTTCCTTTGATCGCCATAAAAAGGTTTAATTTCTAGCTATAGATCTACCGATCTGATAAAAATAAAATTTTTTGCAATCGGTTGCATTATTTAACAAATCTTTTTACTTTGGTCTTAAATTATAAACCGGCCAGAAGAAATATCTGGTTTGATAGCCAAAATCTTTTTTAACCTTTTATTAACCAATTAAAAGTAATCTTATGCGAATTACTGTTTACTCAAGAGAGAAGGTAATCGGATTTAGCGGGTTTCTTGTCAAGCGAGCAATTACTGTTGCGTTTGTAGCCCTGTTAACTCTTTTTTCCGTGTCGCTTTATGCACAAAACCTTGCAATCCGCGGAAAAGTTGTCGACTCTTCCGGTCAGCCAGTACCGGGCGCTACCGTCAAGGTAAAAGGTACACAGAATGGCGTTTCTGCCGATGCTAATGGAAGTTTCCAGATCTCGGCTCCCGGAAATGCCACATTAGAGATATCGTCAGTGGGGTTGGCCAAACAGGAAATGTCGATAAACAACCGTACCAATATTACTATTAAGTTATTGGCAGACAGCCAGACATTGCAGGATGTGGTGGTAGTGGGATACGGCAGCCGTCGCAGAGAAGCGGTGACGGGTTCTGTGGCTTCTATCAGCGGAGCTACGCTAAACGAAGTTCCATCGGCCAATATCTCGCAAGCTCTGCAAGGCCGTGTAGCAGGCGTGCAATTGGCACAAACTTCAACAAAACCTGGAGCTACCATGCAGATCCGCATCCGCGGAACACGATCAATAAATGCTGAAAACGATCCGCTGATTGTGTTGGACGGTATTCCATTTGCCGGAACAATCGCGGATATCAGCCCGGACGATATAAAGAGCCTGGATATACTCAAAGATGCTTCTGCAACTGCTATATACGGATCACGCGGAGCCAATGGAGTTATACTTGTCACAACAAAAAAAGGTAACAAAGGACAAGCGTCACAGTTATCTTACAGCGGTTACTACGGCGCAAAGGATGTAATGAAATATCCGATGATGACCACCGATAAGTACATCGCGTTAAGAAAAAGAGCAGGTTTAAATATGAATCCGGGAGCTGATGAAGACATCTCGGGAGCGACGAATACAGACTGGCAGGATTTGTTTTACAGATCGGCTAACGTACAAAACCACGACATAAGTTTAACCGGAAGCGGAGCTAACAATACCTATAAGGTTGGTGCCGGCTACTATAAAGATGAGGCTCCGATACCATTGTCTGATTATAGCCGTCTTTCTTTACGCGCATCCCTTGATCAGGAAGTAGGTAAACTGTTTCGCATAGGATTTACCACAAATAACAATTTCAATATTACCAATGGCGCAAACCTGGGAATGTATGGGGTTTTAAGCATGTCTCCGCTGGCAAATCCTTATGCTGCTGACGGAACGTTTAAGAGGGTGGTGAGCATGCCGCAGGATAATCAGTGGGTTTATACCGAACAAACGATGAATGCGTTGGGAGATAAATACGTCAATAAAACAAAGGAATTCGGTACATACAATTCAGCTTATGGCGAGATGAAAATTCCAGGAGTTGACGGCTTGAAATATCGTTTAAATCTTGGAGCGAACTATCGTACAGGTAATACCGGAAGCTATACCGGAATCGGAGTTTTCAGTGCGGATGCGGCGAATCCTAACACCGCTTCGGTTAATAATTCTCTTACCACCCAATGGGCCATCGAAAACTTGTTATTTTACGATAAGACTTTTGCGAAAAAACATACACTTAACGTAGTGGGTCTGTACTCATCAGAACAAATAAGATTCAATAGCTCGTCTATAGGCAGAAGAAATATCGCGGGGGATAACTTCCAATACTTTAACCTGGGACAGACATCAACAGGCAGCAACGATGATATCTCGTTAGATCCTAACAATCAGAATTACTGGGTTAGTGGCCTGATGTCGTTCATGGGACGTGTTATGTATTCTTATGACGACCGTTACATGATCAGTGCTACTTTCCGTAGTGATGCTTCTTCGCGCCTGGCCGAGGGGCATAAATGGCACAGCTATCCGGCAGTTTCTGTGGGATGGAACCTTCACAGAGAGTCGTTCATGGAGAATGTAACATGGTTAAACTCTTTGAAGCTACGTGCAGGTTACGGACAAACTTCCAACCAGTCGGTAGCACCATACGCTACGTTGGGACGTTTAAGTGTAAGGCCGTATAATTATGGAGCCACAAACGCGAACGGTTACTATGTAACTGAGTTGCCTAACCCGAATTTGGGGTGGGAGTATTCTAAAACAAAAAACTTTGGAGTTGACTTCTCTTTATTCCAAAACAGGCTTTCGGGTACGGCAGAATATTACGACACCAAAACCGAAGATCTTTTACTTGCCGTGGGCCTTCCGCCTACATCAGGCGTAAGCAGTTATACCGGGAACGTTGGATCCACTCAAAATAAAGGGTGGGAGCTTTCGCTTAATGGTGTAATATTAAACAATCTGAACGGCTGGACATTGGAAGCTGGTGTAAATGTCTATCGCAACGTAAATAAAATTGTCAGTCTGGCTTCAGGACAAACACGTGATGAGGGTAACTGGCTTTTTGTTGGGCAGCCTTTGAACGTGATATTCGACTATAAAAAAGTAGGTATCTGGCAGGCTGATGAGGCTACGGCTGTAAAGCAATATGAAGGCAGCGGTGGCCAGGTTGGTATGATAAAAGTACTTTATACGGGTGGTTACAATGCCGATGGCTCGCCTACCCGTGTTATTGGATCCGATGACAGGCAAATTTTGAATGCTGATCCTGACTTTCAGGGTGGATTCAATACCCGCGTTGGATATAAGTCTTTTGATCTTAGCATTGTAGGAACTTTCCAGAGCGGTGGTCTTTTAAACAGCACGCTTTATGGATCAAACGGTTATCTGAATCTTGAAGATGGCCGTCGCGGACAGATTGATATTGACTACTGGACCCCGGAGAATCCTGGCGCCAAATACCCGGATCCATTAGGGCCTAAAAACAGTAACAATCCAAAATATGGTTCCACATTAGGCTACTTCGACGGGTCATTTACGAAAATACGTACCATCTCACTTGGTTATAATTTTTCAGGAAAATGGATGGGTTCTACAGGAATAAAGAGATTGCGCTTGTACGCAACGGCGCAAAATCCATTCGTTCTGTTCTCTCCATATTATAAAGGGTCGGGCATGGATCCTGAAAGTAATTCATATGCTAACGACAGTGCAAATATGGCCGTTGCTTATGGATATGGACAAAGAAGGTTGCTGACTGTAGGATATAACACGCCTACAACCCGCAATTATTTATTAGGTATTAATGTAACATTTTAGACATAAGACAATGAAGCGAATTCTCACACAATCATTAAGACTTTCAGTTCTGGCTGCATTGTTCCTTACAGGATGCACCAAAATATTGGATGAAGAGCCGCGAAGCATTTTTACCCCGGAGTATTTCAAAACGGAAGCAGGCGTCCAGGGCGGTATCACATCATGTTATGCTCACCTGCGCTTAATGTTCGGTAACGGCTATTTCATCAATTCCAACCAGATCAGTACGGATGAGTCTACCTGGGGACAAAACTCTGATGGAAATGTAAAAAACCTGGATTTTTCAGGGGTAGGAAATATCGACCCTGCAAGCAGCAATACAGGTATACTTTGGGGAGCGGCATTTCCCAATATCAATACGGCCAGCGGTGTAATTGAAAACGGAGCGGCGGTTGGCGTTGCCGAATCACTTGTCGCTGAAGCCAGGTTTTTCCGGGCGTTTGATTATTTTTTGCTGGTTCAAACTTTCGGTGGCGTGCCATTGGATCTGGGTGCCGGCGAGTTAAAATTCAATACTTCTACCGTGCGGACGTCAAAACGTAATACGGTGCCGGATGTATACACCAAGGCAATCTTTCCTGATTTATTAATCGCAATTGACAAATTACCAACTGCAGGACGCGTTGTAGGCGGTGTTACCAAAACAGTTGCAAGCCTGTATCTTGCGAAAGCTTATTTAACTTACGGCTGGTGGTTACAAAATCCAAATAACATCCCAACTTACCCGGAGGCGCCAAGAACTGACCCGGCCGGGCACGATGCGGCATGGTATTTCAAGGAAGCTTATAATGTTGCAGCAACTGCTATTGAAAGCCCTGGTTCGGCAGGCCTTCAGCCTACATTTTATGATGTGAGTATCGCCACCAACGACCGTAATAATGAAGTGCTGTTATATGCTGATCACACAGAAAAAAGCAGTATTTACAATGGTGGAGATCTGAGTTATAGCGGCGGCGGTTTTGGTACCGATAGCTTTGCCCAGTGGTTTGAGCAATGGAACTATACAAATATCAGAAGCAGCAGTTCTAATTCAAGCTGGGCTGCAGTAAGCACTGTGCAGCGTGCAGCAGTCCAGTCATTGGGCCGCCCATGGACTATGCTGGCGCCGCCTCAAGGCATATTTAAAAATACCTTCGCAGACAAAACGAACGATTCGCGTTATGATGGCACGTTCGTAACACGCTACCGCAGCAACTGGAAAGAAGCCGGAATGAAGGTCGAAACAATGTTCAATGCCAATTTTCTGCCAGTGGCCAATGGTGATCCGATTCTTAGCTTTTTAGACCAAGATGTGGCTGGCGTAGACTATTCAAATTCAAAATTCAATAGTAACGTCGGCGCAGGAGTTTTGCCTGGAAGAGCAGATTTTGTTGTTGAGCCAAGCGCCTATAGCCGCATTTGTTATCCGGGTAACTGGAAATTAGGCCCTTACCGCACCGATAATAACGGTGGTTTAGGACAGCCTAATGCAAGTCTTACCCGTCCCTTCCCTGTAGCTAAGTTTTCTGAGTTATTTTTCATCGCGGCCGAAGCAGCTGTTAAGGGCGCTCCTACAAGAGGTATTGCCGGTGCGTATGCAAACGACGGCAGCGCCAGAGGATTAATTAATGTTATCCGTGCGCGTGCAGGTAAATGGCGTTGGGATAATGGCGGAAACGTAGCCAAAATACAGGATAACAGCGCTGCAATGATCGCTGCTACGCCTGCTGCAATTGATATCAATTACATTTTAGCAGAAAGATCACGTGAATACTTTGGTGAAGGTTATCGCTGGACAGATCTGGTTCGTACGCAAAAGTGGGTTGAGTTGAGCAGCTCATTCGTGATAGCAGGTAAAACAAATCCTAACGACTGGAAGGATCATACCGTCGGAACGGTTACCCGCACTATTTCAGCGAATTATTATCTCCGCCCAATCCCGACATCTCAGCTGGACGGAATGGATATGACCGCTGAAGAAAAGAAATCTTATCAAAATCCTGGATACTAATTGGTTAGGTGTTTGCCGTAATCTTTGGGATTACTCTAAGGAGAGATGTCTCATCTCTCCTTTATTTTTAATACCTGGCGAAATCATTACTATCTTATATGAAACAGTCAATCCCTTTATTTTTAAAACAACTAATTCTTTTTAAAGAACTTTATCAACGATATAAAGGCAGATTGAAATTGTTATCGTTAATTATACTGTTAGTTCACTTTTCATGTGCCGCACAAAGAAAAGGAACCGATCAACCTCATGCCAGGGAAAGGATTAATATAAATAAAGGCTGGATGTTCATGCGTTACGATGGCAAAGCTGATGATTTGATGTATGACGAACGACCCGCTGTCACCAACCGGAAAGATGACATTGTAGCCGATAGTAGACCATCTCAAACCGCATTCGAAGGCACATCAGAGAATGTGCTCAAAAAATGGATATTGCCTGCGGCAAATGATTTTATTAAAGATCCCGCGAAGCATTTTGTAAGGCCCCAGGGAAACCCTGGCAGTAAATTTCCATTTGTCGGGCCAGACTTTGATGACAAGAACTGGGAGCACATAAACCTCCCTCATGACTGGGCCGCCAAAGGCCCTTTCTATAAAGAAGCCGATGCTATTGTTGGCGGAGGGATGGGAAGACTGCCAATTCAGGGTGTGGCCTGGTACCGGAAGAGAATTGATATTCCGGCGGCAGACCAAGGCAAATCTATCTACCTGGAAATAGACGGCGCCATGTCTTATGCAATGGTGTGGTTAAACGGAAGTCTGGTGGGTGGTTGGCCGTACGGTTATAACTCTTTCCGACTCGATCTTACCCCGTATGTTAAATTTGGCAAAGACAATCAAATTGCCATTCGTTTAGATAATCCGACGAATTCATCAAGGTGGTATCCAGGCAGCGGATTGTACAGGAATGTCTGGCTTACAAAAACTAATCCTGTGCAGATAGCGCAGTGGGGCACTTGTATTCGAACGTCAGCTGTTTCCAAATCATCTGCAACCGTAGATCTGGATGTTACTGTTGAGAATAAAGGCACTACCAGCCGACAAGTGAAGGTACTTACAGATATTTATAGCCTGAACGAGAAATTTGAAAAAGTAAGAAAGATCAGCAGTTTCACTCCGTTAACCGCAAATCTTGATAAACACACAAAGCATTCAGTTAAAGGCCAAATTCAGCTGACTAATCCGGCTCTATGGGGGCCTTTGCCTAAACAAAAACCTAACCTGTATGTAGCGGTAACCCGATTATTTCTGGGTGGACATGAGGTTGATACTTATGAAACACCATTCGGTGTCCGGGATATTAGGTTTGATCCTGTTAAAGGAGTGATGGTTAACGGCGAGCCGGTTAAAATACAGGGTGTTAACCAGCATCACGATCTCGGCGCTCTCGGAGCAGCTTTTAATTACAGAGCCGCTGAACGACAGCTCGAAATGTTACAGGAACTTGGCTGCAATGCCATTCGCTTGTCCCATAATCCGCCCGCACCTGAATTGTTGGATCTTACGGATAGAATGGGATTTTTGGTGATCGACGAAATTTTTGATTGCTGGGAGCAGGGCAAGACACCGTTAGATTTTCACCTGATCTTTCCTGATTGGTACGAGGCAGATATCCGGTCATTTATCAGACGCGATAAAAATCATCCTTCCGTTATTGCATGGAGTTTCGGCAATGAGGTAGGCGAACAATACACGGCTGAAGCAGGAGCGAAACTGGCTTCTAAATTAAGTGCGATAGTAAAAGATGAAGATCCTGACAGACCTGCAACTGCTTCGATGAACTTCGCTAAACCCAATATGCCATTTCCGGCGGTCATGGATATTCTTTCACTCAATTACCAGGGCGAAGGTATCCGGGATGCGACGGCATATGCCCATTTGAAAGGAATCAGAACATCGCCGTTATATCCCGCCTTCCAAGAGAAATTTCCAGAAAAGTTAATTGTCAGCAGCGAAACGGCATCGACACTAAGTACACGCGGAACATATATTTTTCCGGTAGTTAATGGATACAGCGCGCCGGTAAGCGATTCTACCGGCGGTGATCCTAAAAATCAATATGTAAGCGGGTACGAATTATATACAGCTCAGTTCGGCGCTTCGCCGGACAAAGTTTTTGCCTCACAGGACAAACATCCTTTTGTGGCTGGTGAGTTTGTCTGGTCTGGCTGGGATTACCTGGGGGAACCGACACCTTATTACGGTGCTCGCAGTTCCTATTCGGGGATCATTGACCTTGCAGGATTTAAAAAAGACCGGTTTTATCTGTATCAATCACGCTGGCGGCCTGATCTCCAGTTTGCACATATTCTGCCGCACTGGACCTGGCCCGGCAGGGAAGGAGAAATTACGCCGGTTCATGTTTTCTCGTCGGCGGATGAGGCCGAACTATTTATTAACGGCAAATCAGCGGGGCGAAAAAAACGGGGTGAGTATGAATACCGTTTCCGCTGGGACAATGTAAAATACGAACCCGGTGAACTTAAGGTAGTAACTTATAAAAATGGCAGGGATTGGGCAACGGAAACGGTGAAAACTGCTGGTGAACCCGTTAAATTAGAACTTAAGGCCGACCGAAATGAGATCGCAGCCAATGGCTCTGACCTTTCGTTTATCACCGTGAGAGTTTTGGATAAAAATGGTAATATGGTACCGCAGGCTAATAATAATATTGCATTTTCCATAGCCGGTCCAGGAGAAATCGTTGCGACAGATAATGGTGATCCTGCGGATTTGGTTGCTTTTCCGTCCAGAGAGCGTAAGGCACTTAGCGGTATGGCGCTGGTGATCGTCAGATCGAAAGATAAGCAGCCGGGTAAATTTACCATAACGGCTGCCGCGAAAAATCTCGTTCCGGCGAAGCTCGAATTATCCGGTAAATGATAACAAAGAACTGCTAGCAGGTTAGGGATATGAAATTTACAGTTATAGCAATATTCTATCTATGAAAATAAGTTATTTATCGATTTTATTCATGTTGCTTAACACCTTTACGTTTGCACAGGATGGCCATGATCTGTGGTTGTATCGATACAATCCAAATCCGGTTAAAATTTTGTCTTCCCACCATTCGGTTATTTTGGCAACCGCAAAACAAGAGCTCACGCAGGGCTGGAAAGGAAACCCAAATGCGACTGTGAAATTTGTTCTTAAAAAAGATAAAAGCCTGGCTGCAGATGGATTTACGATCAACAGTAATGTTATAACAGCAAACACGGATAAAGGAATTTTATATGGCGTATTTGATCTGCTGCGCCGCCAAAATACGGGCGAAACTATATCCGATATAAAAGAAAATCCTTCTTACCAGGTAAGGATACTGAACCACTGGGACAATCCCGACGGATCAGTAGAACGTGGTTATGCCGGAAACTCTATATTCTGGCGAAATAATGACGTTAACGTAACCGAAAACGACTTAAAGCTTTGGAAGGAATATGCGAGGGCAAACGCTTCAATAGGCATAAATGCTGCGGTACTGAATAATGTTAATGCATCGCCATTAATACTTACTCCGGAATACTTGCAACGGGTTAAGGCTATCGCTGCACAACTTCGCCCTTACGGGATTAAAACGTACCTGTCGGTCAAATTTTCCTCTCCGGCACTATTAGGGAAACTAAAAACATCAGACCCGTTAAATCCTGAAGTCATTAGATGGTGGAATGAAAAAGTAAAAAAGATATATACTGTGATTCCCGATTTTGGCGGATTTCTGGTTAAAGCAAGCAGTGAAGGCCAGCCCGGACCCCAGGATTTTGGACGCACGCATGCAGACGGTGCCAATATGCTTGCCGATGCGGTAAAGCCTTACGGTGGTATCATTATGTGGAGGGCCTTTGTATATAGCCCGCACGACATGGACAGGGCTAAGCAAGCCTATAACGAGTTTATGCCTTTGGATGGTAAGTTCAGAAGCAATGTCATAGTCCAGGTGAAGAACGGGCCCATCGACTTTCAGCCTCGTGAGCCGTTTAGCCCATTATTTGGAGCAATGAAAAAGAACGCGGTTATGCCGGAGTTTCAGATCACCCAGGAATATCTTGGGCACTCCGTTTACCTGGTTTACCTGTCAACGATGTGGGAGGAATGTCTTAAGGCGGATACTTACCAGGCGGGAAAAGGAAGTACCGTAGCAAAAGTGACTGATGGAAGTGTTTTTAAGCAAGCTCTTACAGCCATTGCGGGTGTTTCAAATATCGGTTTAGATACCAATTGGACAGGCCACCAATTCGGACAGGCAAACTGGTACGCGTTTGGCAGACTGGCCTGGAATAATAACCTAAGCAGCGAGCAAATAGCGGATGAATGGCTGAAACTTACGTTTTATAATTCTCTGTCAATTGCCGGGAAAGAAAAAAAGCAGGAATGGGAAAGCAAATTCTTAGCACCTGTAAAACAGATGATGATGGATAGTCGGGAAGCCGCTGTAAATTATATGACGCCGCTTGGATTGCATCATATTATGGCGGCTAATGAGCATTACGGTCCTGGACCCTGGTGGGGCCCCAAAGGCGTGCGTGCGGATTGGACGCCGTTATATTATCACAAAGCTGGAGAAGACGGCGTTGGTTTCGACAGAACGCATAAGGGAAGTGATGCCGTAAGTCAGTATCATGAACCCCTGGCCGGGCAATACAATGATCCGAAAACCTGCCCGGAGGAGTTACTGCTCTGGTTTCATCATATACCCTGGAACTATCAAATGAAAAGCGGGAAGACTTTATGGAATGAGCTTTGTCTCCATTACGATAAAGGTGTCAGCCAGGTACGGAATTTTCAAAAAGTTTGGGACGAGGTTGAGCCTTATGTTGACCAAACAAGATTTACAGAGGTTCAGCGAAAGCTTAGAAAGCAGGCTACGAACGCTATTCTTTGGAAGGACGCTTGTTTGCTTTACTTCCAGAAATTTAGCCATATGCCTATTCCTTATGATTTGGAACGTCCGGTCAATAATCTGGATGAGATCATAGCTAATGATAAATACAGCAAGTAAAAAAGAAACCATATGAAAGCAACTATCACATTCATCGTTTTCATCACAGTAGGATTGCAAAGTTTTGCGCAAACAGATCCGGCAAAATTAAAGTACCGGAACTACTTTAAAGAAGCCGGATATAAAGAAAAGGATATCGATAAGAAAGTTGCCCGGGCATATACGGCGCTTTTCGAAGGGCCCAACAAAATTTATTTTGAAGTTGGCGATTCCATGGCTTATGTGTCCGATATAAAGAATCATGATGCCCGGACAGAAGGACTGTCGTATGGAATGATGGTGGCTGTGCAGTTGAATAAAAAAGAGGTGTTTGACAGAATCTGGAGATGGTCGAAAAAATACTTGCAGCACCAGGACGGCCCCAGGAAGGGATATTTTGCCTGGAGTATCAACCCTGAAACCATGAAAAAGAATTCTGAAGGTTCGGCTTCTGATGGCGAATTATATTATATTACAGACTTACTCTTCGCGAGTAATAAATGGGGGAACAATACCGGGATAAATTATTACGCCGAAGCCAGGTATATCCTGGATGCGATGTGGAAAAAGGACGGCACAGGTAATATTTATAATCTAATCAATACCGGGCATAAGCAAATCACGTTTGTACCTGAGGGCGATAATTATAACTGGACCGATCCGTCTTATCATCTTCCGGCATTTTATGAAGTGTGGGCGATGTATGCCAAAGACGGTCATGAGGATTTTTATAAGGCTTGCGCCGATACATCCAGAGCGTATCTAAAAAGAGCGACACACCCTGTTACCGGCCTTACTCCTGATTATTCGGAGTTCAGCGGCGCACCGCACAACGCGCGCTGGATGCCTGTAGCTTTTCGTTATGATTCGTGGCGGGTGCCAATGAACATTTCAATGGATTATGCCTGGTTTAAAAAGGATAAAGCATGGCAAAGCGGTTATGCGAAAAGAATTCAGGGATTTTTAAGATCAAAAGGTATCAGCACTTTTGATGATCAGTATAACCCGGATGGTACAAAGCCGGATTGGATATTAGAAGCAGGTGGGTTTAAAAAACTGCGGCATTCTTTGGGGCTGGTTTCCACCGCGGCAACAACGGAAATGATCTATAACCGGAATAAGGACTTTGATTTTGTGAATGCCCTCTGGAATGCAAAATTGGAACCTTATGAGGATGGATATTTCGATCCCTATTACGATGGATTGCTATATCTTTTTAGTCTGATGCATCTTAGCGGCAAATATCAATTGATAACGCCTCAGAAGTAATGAAAGATTGCATAGTGACATATTCTCAACCGATCTTCAATACATCGCCAGCGCAACCTGGTTGCGTCATTGTTATGCAATCGGTTGCAATAAACTTTTTTAAAAATTATACTAGCCCAACCGATATAAATCACCGACTTATTTATTTAAAGCAATGCAGTTTGACAACAACTTGAGAGAGTAATAAAATATTGATAGTCAAATAGATATTTAGAATTAAAGAATGAGTTACACTCTTTTTTATCGAAACTTATAAAATATATCCATTGAACCGAACAGATTTAAACCGTAGACAGATAGCTGTAGTAACCGGAGGAGGCTCTGGCTTAGGATTTGCAATTGCGCAAAAATTTACCGAAAACGACATTTTTACGATCATTATTGGCAGGAGCGGGGATAAGTTAAAGGCTGCTGCCGAAACGCTGGGTGAAAATTGTGCATTTCTCGTTGCCGATCTCGTTAAGCTGGATGCTATCCCTAAGCTGGCGGATGATATCGTAGGGCAATTCGGCCCAGTGGACATTCTGGTGAATAACGCCGGGGTCAACATGAAAAAGGATTTCGAGGAAGTTACAGATGCTGACTTTAGCGACGTCATGCTCACTAATGTTCATGCTGTTTTTTCCCTGAGCCGAGAAATTGTAAGGCACATGCTCCCCAGGAAATCAGGCTGTATCATCAACATAAGTTCGATGGCCGCGCAGTACGGAATTCCGAAAGTGATAGCCTATACAGCCAGCAAAAGTGCAATCGAGGGCATGACGAAAGCCATGGCCGTAGAATTGTCACCTAAGGGAATCAGAGTGAATGCTATAGCGCCGGGCTTTATCTACTCAGCCATGTCTGCCAAGGCGCTGGATGATGATCCCGAACGAAAAGCAAAAGTTTTTGGCAGAACACCTATGGGCGAGATGGGTCAGCCTGAAGACATCGGGAGCGCAGCTCTTTTCCTCGCGGGAGTAGGTGCAAAATATGTAACTGGTATAATTCTCCGGGTTGATGGAGGTAATGCTATAGGATTTTAATTAACTAATTTAAAGCAAACGATAGCCCAGTTTAATTCGATGAGAAGACCATTTCTGCTACTGATTTTTTTGGCATTTGCCGTAAATGCTTTTGGACAATGGGTAAGTGAAAAGTCATCCACCGGTGCTTTCCCAATTCATAAATCTGCCATTTACGTAGATCTGAAAGAGCAGGCGTTAGTGCAGAAATCGGCTGAATTATTTCAAAAGGATATTGAAGCAGTGACTGGCTACAGGCCTGCGATAGTTCATGGCCTGAATCAGAAACATGAGAATCTGATTATTATAGGTTCATTTAGCAATTCTGTACTACTGCAGAGACTTGTTGCCGGCCAAAAGATTAAAAATCAGAATCCGGGAAAGTGGGAGGCGTATCAGCTACAAAATATTAAACTGAATTCAAATGGTATAAGCAATGCGCTGATCATCGCCGGCGAAGACCGTCGGGGCACGGCTTATGGGGTTTTCGATCTTTCCAGGGAAATAGGGGTTTCGCCCTGGTACTGGTGGGCAGATGTTCCGGTTAAAAAATCTGAACGGCTGTTCGTTAAAGCCGGTTTGAATCAAACGAACGCACCAAAAGTGAAATACCGTGGCATTTTCCTGAATGATGAAGCGCCTGCTTTAAGCGGGTGGAGCAAGGAAAAATTCGGCGGGTTTAATCACCTGTTTTATGAAAAAGTTTTCGAACTGGTTCTCAGATTGAAAGGCAATTATATCTGGCCGGCAATGTGGGGTAACGCTTTTTATGATGATGATCCCGAAAATATAAAAACGGCAGATGCGTATGGCATCGTTGTAGGCACCTCACACCATGAACCGCTGATGCGTGCGCATGACGAATGGCGACGTTACGGTTCAGGGCCCTGGGATTATGAAAAGAATAAAGACCGCTTGCAGGACTTTTGGAAAAAGGGGATGGAGAGGGCATGGAATGAAAAAATTGTAAGTATCGGAATGAGAGGGGATGGCGACGAGCCTATGAGCCGGGAGACTGCGACAGCCTTGCTGGAAAAAATTGTTGACGATCAACGTGTGATCATTAATAAAGTAACCGGCAAGCCGGCTTCACAAACTCCGCAATTATGGGCGCTGTATAAAGAAGTGCAGGATTATTATGATAAAGGTATGCGTGTGCCAGACGATGTAACCCTTTTATTATGTGATGACAATTGGGGAAACATTCGTAAGCTGCCTAAATTAACTGACCCTGCACGAAAAGGCGGCTACGGTATCTATTACCATTTTGACTATGTTGGTGGCCCCCGGAATTATAAATGGCTTAATACCAATCAGTTTCCGCGGATATGGGAGCAAATGCACCTCGCGTACGAATACGGAGTAAAAGATATCTGGATTGTAAACGTGGGCGACCTGAAGCCGATGGAAGCGCCTATTTCTTTTTTCCTGGATTATGCCTGGAACCCCGAAGCAATCGGGCCTGACGATGTTCAGCCTTATATCCTAAAATGGGCTGCTGAGCAGTTTGGAAGCAAGCATGCTGCAGAAATTGCCCGTATTATCGGCCTTTATTCCAAATATAATTCGCGGAGAAAACCTGAATTGCTGGACGACGGCACTTATAGCTTAACCAATTACCATGAGTGGGAACGGGTTTTTAACGAATATCAGGACTTGTGGTTAGAGGCAAATGTCTTAAAAGAACAAATACCATCAGCCAGCCGCGATGCTTACTTTCAGCTGGTTTTGCATCCTGTTATGGCATGTGCCAATTTGTATAAAATGTATTATTATACTACCCTAAATAAAGAGGCATATAATAACAAATATACGCAGGCGAATGCCTATGCAGATAGTGTAAAGGCTGCTTATGGAATGGACTCGGTGATCACCCGGCAGTACCATGAGATTAACGGAGGCAAATGGAATCATATGATGAGTCAGACACATATAGGTTACACTTACTGGCAGCAGCCGGAAAAACAGAAAATGCCGGCCGTAAATTATATAGATACCGGCGGCGCCGGAACACTAAAAACTGGGAAGAATGAATCTGCTACTTCTTCATTAAACAACGCAGATATTTCCAGAGAGCGGGCAGGATATATTGCAATAGAAGCTGATCATTTTTCTTCCTCTCATGGCAGTAAAGGAGTTTCATGGAAGATTCTTCCGGACCTGGGTAGAACAGGAAACGCAGTGACCAGCTGGCCGGTAAACAGCTCTTCTATACCATTGTCCGTTACATCGCCCTACTTAACTTATACTTTCAAAACCAGTCAGCCGGGCGAAATAAAAATTCAGGGTTATTTTTCACCTACCTTGAATTTTCTTCACAATCCTGATGGATTGCAATTCGCCATATCTGTTGATGATGACAAACCTCAGATCATAAGTTTAAATAAAGAGGACAATACCGAAGTATGGAATAAATGGGCGGCTGAAAACATCATCATCAAAACAACAAATCACACGATCAGTAAGGCAGGCGAACATACACTGAAATACTGGATGATCGATCCCGGAATTGTATTGCAAAAGCTGGTCGTGGATCTGGGGGGATTAAAACCCAGTTATCTCGGAGCGGAGGAGACAAATGGAAAATAGAACTCAACCGGGTGCCATTAAATCTAAAGTAAGAGGATTTTTTGGTGCGATATCCATTTCTATCAGCATAATATGGGTAAGCTCTGCACAGGAGAAGCAAAATAATAGCATAAGTCTTAAACAGGCTTATCACGCAGATTTTTTAATAGGCACAGCGCTCAATGCCGCTCAGATAGAAGAAAAAGACAGTCGGGCCGAACAGCTCATAAGTCAGCAATTTAACGCTATCACTTCCGAAAATATTCTCAAGGCTGTAATAGTACACCCGCAGTGGGATCGATACAACTTTACTTTAGGCGACAAATATGTAGACTACGGCGAACGCCACCATATGTTTATCGTAGGGCATACGCTCATCTGGCATCGTCAGCTTCCCGGTTTTGTGCACCGGATCCGTACGAAAGATTCGCTGAATTTGTTCATGAAAACGCATATTAACGCGGTGGCTGGCAGATACAAGGGAAGGATTAATGGATGGGATGTACTGAACGAGGCGTTGAATGAAGACGGCACATACAGAAACTCTGTTTTCTACAGGATCTTGGGGTTTGATTATATTCCTTACGCCTTCAAATTAGCCGAGCTGGCCGCACCTGGGGCAGAACTATATTACAACGATTACAATATTGAGCAGCCGGCAAAAAGGGCCGGAGCCATTACGCTGATAAAAAAGATACAGGAGACCGGAGCCCGGATAGACGGTGTGGGTATACAAGGGCATTGGCATGTAGGTAAGGTACCGTTTAAAGATATCGAGGAAAGCATTTTACAGTTTGCCGCGTTGGGTATTAAGGTGATGGTCACGGAGCTGGATATTGAAGTATTGCCCAGGAACTCTTCAGAAGCCGATGTAAACCAGCGGATGCGAAGCACACCAGATACAAATCCATATACAAAAAGATTGCCGGATAGCGTGCAGCAACAGCTGGCATCAGACTATGAGAACCTGTTTAAACTGTTCCTGAAGCATAGAGATAAGCTTAGCCGGGTAACCTTCTGGGGCGTGAATGATGGGCAAAGCTGGCTGAATAATTGGCCGATAATGGGAAGAACCAATTATCCTTTAATTTTTGACAGGCAATACAAGCCTAAGCCTGCTTATGATAAAATAATGAGCTTAAAAGCTCAAACCAATTGAAATATCTTCGATTCGATATGAACTACACTTTGCAAAAGCTTTTTGCACAACCCAGAAGACAACTGATACAACAGGTAACTATATTGAAATGGCGGTAAACTTGAATGGAATGAAGAAACTTAAATACCTGTATTTCCTTTGGTTTACAATAGGTTGTTTTTCGCTGCAAGCGCAAATTAAACTTCCGGGAATCATTCGCGATAGCATGATTCTTCAGCGCGATCAAAAAATTAAGGTTTGGGGATGGGCGAGCCCGGCGGAAAAGGTTACACTCGATTTCAAAGGAAAAAGGTATAGCGCCAATACCAGCACTGACGGTAAATGGCAGCTGACATTGCCAGCGGTTAAAGCCAGCGGGCCATATACCATGAAGTTTAGCGGTAAAAAAAATACCATTCTTTTGAGCAATATTCTTTTCGGAGATATGTGGCTGTTTAGCGGGCAGTCTAATATGGTACACCAGATGAATATCCATGATATTACCTATGCCAACGACATTAAGGAAGCCAATTACCCGCAGATCAGGCAATTTTTAATTCCTACTTTAACGAATATGCAGGGGCCAGCCGAAGACCTGCAGGGAAAATGGCAGGTTGCTGTTGGCGATCAGGTAAGGCCGTTTACTGCTGTAGGATTTTTCTTTGCCCGTAAAGTGTATGAACAAACCAAGGTGCCGATTGGCATTATCAATGCCAGTGTGGGCGGCACACCGATCGAAGCCTGGATAAGCGAGACAGGGCTTAAAGATTTTCAAAATATAGAAAAAACGATTGAAAGAAACAGGGATATAAGCCTGCAAAAAAAATCGCAACGGCCGGCATCCAATCCTGTCATTACTCCTCCTGTTGACGCTGGAATGTCAGCGGCACTTAAATGGTTTGATCCCGCTTACCAGCCAAGAGGCTGGCACAGAATTAATATTCCTGGTTACTGGGAAGACCAGGGTGTCAAAGATCTCAATGGTATCGTATGGTATCGCAGGGAAATTGCTATCCCTAAATCTATGACGGGCAAACCTGCGAAAGTATTTCTGGGAAGAATAGTAGATGCCGACGAATTGTACATCAACGGGGCGAAAGTAGGTAATACTACCTATCTGTATCCTCAAAGAAGATATCCTGTGCCGGCAGATCTGCTTAAGGAAGGCAAAAATCTGTTCGTTATCCGGGTGACAAATAACTCCGGTAAAGGTGGCTTCGTTCCTGATAAGCCTTATTGTATTTTCGCAGGTCAGGATACGGTAGACCTTAAAGGTTACTGGGATTATAAAGTTGGATTGGTAAATCGTCCCTTTGCCGGCAGCCTGGGAGACGGCATTAATGTTCAAAACCAGCCGTCGGCGCTGTATAATGCTATGATAGCGCCTGTTACCCGATACGCCATTAAAGGTGCCGCATGGTACCAAGGGGAAGCCAACGCGAATCAGCCGGAGCTTTACGATAAGCTGTTACCCGCATTAATCAAGGACTGGCGTAATCAGTACCAGGACCAGAACTTGCCATTTTTTTATGTGCAGTTGCCGGGGTTTATGGATTACAATTACCTGCCTTCAGAAAGTCAGTGGGCCAGGTTAAGGGAAGCGCAATTGAAAGCGTTAAGCATCCCTCAAACTGCGATGGCGGTAGCCATTGACGCCGGAGAATGGAATGACATTCACCCGGACAATAAAAAAGCTGTTGGTGAACGCCTGGCTCTTGCAGCGCTGGTCAAAGTTTATGGAAAAAAAATAGAATATTCGGGCCCTGTGTTTCAATACGCCCAAGTTAAAGACAACCAGATAATTCTTTCATTTGATCACATAGGCAGCGGTTTGATCAGTAATGATGGAGAAGCCCTGAGTGAATTTGCAATTGCCGGTGCAGATAAAAAATTTGTTTGGGCTAAAGCCAAAATTGAAGGAGAAAAGGTGATTGTTTGGAGTGACGAGATAAAGCAACCTTTATATGTTCGCTATGCCTGGGCTGATAATCCTGTTAATCCTAATTTGTACAATAAAGAAGGATTGCCCGCTTCTCCATTCAGAACAGACAAATGATAAACCGATAAAGTCTTAACTAAGCCAGTTTCAGGGACGTTTGGAACCGACAAATATTACTTCAACATCCAATCACTTATGGGCAATAAACTTATCAGCCCATTGAATAAAATATTTAACGTTGGGGGCATCGGTATGTCCACCGTCATGCTGGCGCCAGGCTAGTTCACCGTCAAGAAGGCCGGTATTTATCGGCGGCATGTTCTCTTTGTTGTAATCATTTGACACGCCAAGGTCTTTTGCGCCTAAAAGCTTAAATACCGGGCCGGCGGCTACGGTTGCCATATAACTTCCCTGCTGATCCAGCCATTTAGCATCTCCTTGTTCGGGAATGCCGTAACTGATAAAAGTCAGTCTCGGCGCACATAAAGCAATTAGCTCATGGGCGTCAACAGGAATATCATTCGCAGTTTTGGCTCCAAACGTAGCTTCTAAGGCACCGTATTTCAAAAAATTGCCGGCCATCCAGTAATAACCACCCCCGGTAAGGTTTTCAACCGACTCACCAAAGTTACGCCTGTGGAGCTTTGCACCGCCTTCGCCGGAGGAACCTATCAGCCCCATTTTAAAACGCGGTTCAAATGCCAGGGTTACCAATGCCGCCTTGCCGTAACGTGATACGCCTTCGATTCCTACATTTTTTGAATTGACGGCGGGCTCAGTTTCCAGGTAATCCAGTGCACGCGCAGCTCCCCACGACCAAGCACGTAAAGCACCCCAATCATCTGGTTTACGAGGTTGACCCTTGTTAACCAAACCGATAATTCCCCGGGTTAGTCCTGCTCCGTTATCCGCCTGGATACTCGCCGGGTCGATAAGTACATAGCCCCATCCAGCGGCTATGAGTTGCTGGTTTGTGGGCGGATCTCCCGGATCTCGTGGTGCGCCGAATCCGGGAAATTCCTTTTCCTGGATAGGGTTGTAAGCCGGATAGCGTTCAAAAACGGCTTTTAGTTCGGGATGCTCTTTAATTAGAAGTTCCTTGATTGCCGAGTTGATCTTTTCAAGATCTTCTGCCAGTGGCTGAGCCGGTGCAGGCAGCGTGCTACGGCCAAACATCATCAATACAGGAACCGGACCTTTTGCATTCGCCGGCAGAACTAAGGTCATTTTGATGTTTACGTCAATCAGCGGGTAGGCTGAATTATCGACGTGTCCAATAAGTTGTTTGGCAACTACCGGGAAAAATCCCACGAATTCCCTTTCGGCAACTTTTACAGACCAGGTTACTTTCGGCACATTTGCTGGTATACGGCCATAGACTTCACATTCAAAATCCTCTATCAGCTCCGGACGTCTTTGATTAATCCATTGCTTGGCGGTCGTAACTTTTCCCCCATTTTTTAATGTCAACACATCCGGAAGCCTTGGGTATGGATTAGCAAGAGCTTCGTCATAGTTTGCATGATTAGGAGCTTTTTCATCGCCGCTAGGGCCTGGACGAAGCGCCTTAATGCCTAATTGGTTCATCATATTAGCCTGATCCTGTTCGGCCGTAAACGTTACTGGCGGTGGATAAGAGCCCGATTTTTCAGCTAGTTGCTGAGCATATAAAGGAAAACTAAAAATCAATACAAGGTATAATGTCGCTATCTTTTTTATCGGCTTATTAAATAGGATCATGCTAGTTTAATTTGATTTTTCGGCTTTGGCCGTTTGTATTAAATATGGTTATGTCAGCTGTGTTTGGTCCGGCTGAAATGAACCGGCCTGATTGTGAAAGGAACGATGAACCGTAGTAAAACTCCTGTTTATTGGATGTTCCGTTTTTATATTTTACGATCGCGCTTTGGTCCTTTGTTGTCAGCGGTAAGCATTTAGTATTCATAGTTGATTCGAATATTTTTAGCTTGTCGTTCCGCTGGCTAGCCGCCAGTAGTAGTGATCCATCACTTTTCCGGAGTTTTACGAGGGCTTTACCATCTCCGGGAATGTAGATACCGCTTTGTGCAATAGATAATGCCTTAAAGTGCCCGTGTCCATCGCCTTTCAGAAACAATCCATTAAGCGCATCATATCGGCCGATAGAAACATCGGTTCCGAAATCGTTGCCGTTTATCACGACATCAAGATTGCTGTCGCCATCAAAATCATCAACCACCATTCCATTGATTACTGAAACCTGCGCTTCCGGATTCAACGGAATCATCGAAAACTTTCCATTTCCTTCATTCCGCAGGTAGCAGCTTCTTAGTTCATTGGCATGAAGCCTGATAGATCCCTTCATTTGAGCAGGTGTGAACATCTCGGGCATAGTTGTCAGCGCGTATGATTTATAGTTTGTGAACTTTTTGCGCAAGCTTATCATTTGTTTAACCGCATCGTCGCGAACGTTGGCTGGAAATTCTTTTTTGGTGCCATTCTGGTCGGGCAGATAAAGAGATGGGAATGCATCAAAATATCCCCTGTTATCAAAGTCGTTTGCAGTGATATAAGCGGGATATTGATCGCTAACCTGGTATAACGTGTTGAGCCCGGTGTTGCCGATAATGTAATCCATTTGTCCGGTATGCCTGAAATCTCCGGCAACGATGCTTGTCCACCAACCAGTTTTATTTTGTAAACCCGTGCCTGTCGAAACATCTTTAAAAGACCCGTGATCATTCCGTAAAAACTTGATGGGCATCCATTCTCCTGCAAGTATGAGATCTGGCCATCCATCATTGTCGAAATCCGAAAACAGCGCGTCGCAAACCATCCCGATTTTTTGCAGGACAGGAGCGAATTGTTTTGTTACATCAGTAAACTTTACCACACCATCGTGTGAATCATTGCGGAATAAAAAGCTTGATACCGGCTTAGGATAATTCCAGGGATCAACACGGCCCGAAACAAAAAGGTCAGGTTTTCCATCTTTGTTAAAATCAGTTGCCCGAACACACAGCTTACTGGTATGATTTTTTGGAAGCGCATCTTCTGCGAGCCTGAAATTAGCCTGTCCGTCATTCAGATAAAGCCTGTCCTGATACGAGGGCGAGTTATGCGGGTTCTGATAGCCACTGCCTGCAATATAAACGTCAGGCTTGTTGTCACCATTAGCGTCAAATATTAATACACCTCCATCTTTACCCGGTTCCGCAGACTGGCTATTTTCCAAAAATAAATTCCGCTGTTTGAATTTTCCATCCGTTGTTTGCAGGAAAATCTTTGCCGGAGACTGGCTGTTGCCGCCAATAATAATATCGTCTCGTCCGTCAGCATTTAAATCAGCAGTGGCCAGTGCCGGGCTGTATTCCGACAGTTTATGGGGAAGAAGTTTCTGAATGTTGAAATCGATGAAATCCTCTTCGGTGTCTTTGTAATTTATTCCAGTTTGTTTTGTTGCTTCCCTGAATATCGCTTTAGCGGATGTTTGCGCTATCTGCCAGTTAAAGCTATCGTGCGCCTCTTTTTCGTTTACATGAAGCACCTGATCCGCAGGTATGTTTCGTAGGATTTGCTTCTTATTACCAGGCCAACAGATGATAACAGAGTCAATCATCTTTGTAGTATTCAGCCCGAAGTGTGCAGCATTTTCTATTGTAGAGAGGTAGCCTCGATAAGGATTGTTTTCGTAAACCTGGTGCCTGCCATTGGCATAATAGATGTCGGCCCAGGCACCAATTCCGTTTACATTTTCCTTGCCGCCTCCGAATTTTATCTGCAAAAAATGATTAGCGTTTTTATCCTCGTTTCGGGCATTGTTTTTATAGATCAGAGCCTCATCATTGATATTGTTGATGATCAGATCCATTGCGCCATCGTTGTTCAAGTCTGCGTAAACCGCGCCGTTCGAAAAAGTGGGAGTAGAAAGTCCCCAGTCGTTGCTGACATCGGTAAATTGGGCGCCGCCAGAGTTTTTAAAAGCGTAATTGTGAATCTTAACCTCAGGAATCTGTTTCAGGATTTCCATTTTAGAAGCCGACAGATACGGATTGTTTCGAAAAACGATAAAGTCGTGGTCCGTAACATCCTTTGGATAACCGTTGGTTACGATTATATCCCGGAGGCCGTCATTGTCAAAATCTGTAATTAACGGCGCCCAGCTCCAGTCTGTTTGAGCCACACCGCTCATAAACGCTGTTTCGCTGAATATCGGATCACCGATCGAGTCGTTTTCGCCCAACCTGGTACCTTGATTTAATTGAAGGGTGTTTCTTACATACTGATATTGATATCCATAATGATCAAAGTTTTGAAAGGTTTGATAGCTGCCGGCCATGCTCATCATTTTCTTGCGATAGTTATCTTCAGGATTCATGTCTAGCTCGAAAATATCGGCGAGGCCATCGTTGTTTATGTCGATAATATCCTGGCCCATGGCATTGAACGAAGTGTGTTTGAAATACTCTTTCGCCTTGTCAGTAAAAGTGCCGTCATGGTTATTAATGTACAGTAGATTATTAGACAGGAAATCGTTCGTTACGTAAATATCCTTCCATCCGTCTCGGTTGATGTCAGCTATCGAGACGCCGTGGCTGTAACCTTCAATTGTAATGCCTGCTTCTGCCGAAACGTTTGTGAATACAGCATGCTTAAGATGTTCATTCCAGTCGTTACGGTATAGTTTTCCCGTGCTGGGATAAGATCCGTTGGTGATAATCGGCCGGAAGTTGTTAGCATAAGAGTTTGAATTTGGCCAGTTAACCGCCTGGTACATGTCGAGGTCACCGTCATTGTCGTAATCAAAAAAAGCGGCCATTGTTGAATGTGCATGAAGGTCTAGTCCATATTCACCGGCCTTATCTACGAAATGAGGAATACCCTTTTTGTCGACACCCATGTTAATATAAAGCAGGTTAGTACGCCTGAGGGAATCGTTCACGAAGGAGTTGCTTATATACAGGTCCAGCATGCCGTCGTTATTAATGTCAATAACGCTGATACCGCGGGCCCATCTCCCTTTTCCCTCAACGCCGGCTACATCGGTAACATCTTCAAAAGTGAAGTCACCCCGGTTCAGGTATAATTTATTCGCGACCATATTGCCTGTGAAATAAATATCCAGCAATCCGTCGTTGTTAAAATCGCCTACACCAACACCGCCGCCATTGTACGTGTAAGCATTGTCGATTGGGTTGATGGAGTCGTTCTCAGTTATAATATTATTGAAATGAATATTCGAATGCGAAGAAGGGATCTGTTCAAACAGGGTAGGCCTGTTACAAGAGCTATATATAACGACGAACAAAGAGGCTACCAAAAACAGTTTAAACCGCATAGATTGTATCGTAAAAAAACAATGGCCTCTGTAATTTAACAGCTGCCATTGTTTTTTCTCTGGTTTTAGAGATTAGGATTGTTATCAACTTCTGCCTGGGGAATAGGCAGGTATTCCTTCGCTGCCGTATACCATGACAATGGTTCTACAGCGAAATAGCCTTTTCTTCTCCATCTTAAAATGTCAATGTTTCTGACTTCCTCGTTGCTCATTTCCGCGGTCTTTTCATGCATAATAGCTTTTGCAACATCTGCTTTTGAGGATACCGGATATTGTGCGGTCGGGTATGACGGCATCGCTACGCTTGGCCGTGCCCTAACCTGGTTCAGATAGGCTACAGCTGCCGGAATATTTCCAAGTTCATTTTCGCATTCAGCAAGATTGATCAGTACTTCCGCATAGCGCATCAAACGCTGATTATTACTTCCCGGATGAAAGGAGGCAAACGCTTTATCTTCTTTGTAAATCAGCTGAAATTTGCGGAAGCCAACTTTCAATGTCTTGCCATTCACTGTTGATGAATTACCGTTTTGATCGGTTTCTACAAGAGTCGATTGTCCGTTATTATAAGTGTCTCCGCTTTGATAAAAGCTGTAGGCATAACGGGGATCCGTTTTTGCAGCGCCAGTGGCGGTATTTTCAAACTCATTTAGCACTTTGTCCGAAGGGATAAGGTTTCTCCAGGCAATCGGGTTATATTCCTGGTTACGTACAGTTGACTGTGCAGCGGAAACACCATCGCCTACAGCTCCCCAATTAAAACCATTGTCGCCTTTGTCAGAGTAAACCATCTCAAAAATGGACTCATTATTAAACTCGGTTTCTTCTTCGAAATTATCCAGGAATCGTGATGTCAGCGAGTAACCGTCAGCTCCTGAAGTCGGGATTTTCAGCAACGCGTCTTTCGCACCTTGATAATCGCCCGACTGCATATAAACCCTGCCCAGCAAAGCATAAGCGGCAGCGGCTGTCGCGCGGCCCTTGTCCGTTGCTGATTTTCCGGGAAGTACGCTTGCAGCTTCGCTCAGATCCTTTACTATTTGCGCGTACACATCTTCGATTTTTGCCCGGGGATGGGAATCCGTGGGGCTTTTTACTGTTGTTGTGTAAACAGGAACGCTTCCCCACATACTTGCCAGTTCAAAATAAGCCCAGGCTCTTGCAAATTTCGCTTCTCCAACAAGCTTATCTCTTTCTGCGGGGTTGTCGGTTACGTTAGGGGCGGCGTCAGTTACCGTGTTTGCACGATGAATCATAACATAAAGGCCATTCCAAACGGAGTTCATTACCGGATTCGCCGGATCCACTACCCCAATAAGAATTTGATTACGGGGTGCCTCCAACTGGCTTCCTCCTGATACTACGTCGTCGCTCCGAAGGTCGTGCAGGAAAAACCATTCCCTGCCCACCAAATTTACGCTATGCCATGCGGAGTAGATGGCAAAAGTACCCGCAGTTAGCTCACTGGTGTTTATGAAGTAGTTTTCAGTGGGTACCACATTCGGATTGCTGATGTCTAGATCTTTCTTACACGAAAAAACTCCTGCACCCATTATCGTTAAAATGGTGAGGCATTTATATATTGTTTTACTTTTCATGATGTTACGTTAACGTTGTTTAAAAACCAGCCTGAATGCCAAATTGAAATGATCGTGCTGCCGGATACTGACCGAAATCTACCCCATTGGTCAGCGTACCTCCGGAAGTGTTCTGGTTTTTATTGCCGACTTCCGGATCAAAGCCATTGTATTTTGTAAATGTGAAAAGGTTTTGTGCAGACACATAGAATTTCAGGCGGCTGATTGTGTTTTTTGCAAATGATCTTAAAACCGTAGGCGACATTGTGTAGCCAATAAGCACATTTTTCATTCGCAGGTATGAGCCATCTTCTACCCAGCGTGTGGACAGCCTTCCGTTTCGGTTTGGATCTCCTGCGATTGCTCTTGGAATTGTCGAGCTTGAGTTTTCCGGTGTCCATGCGTTAAGAACGTTTATGCCGGAGTTAAACAGCCTTGGCATACCTTCAACAATGATGTTTTCCGCGTTTAAAACGTCATTTCCCTGTACGCCCTGGAAGAATAAGGTTAGATCAAAATTTTTGTAATTCGCCGAATA
This sequence comes from Hufsiella arboris, assembly GCF_009834875.1. Classification (GTDB taxonomy): domain Bacteria; phylum Bacteroidota; class Bacteroidia; order Sphingobacteriales; family Sphingobacteriaceae; genus Hufsiella_A; species Hufsiella_A arboris. The sequence continues at coordinate 339,716 of NZ_WVHT01000005.1, forward strand.
GTTCAACGAGTATGTGAATTCCGGAAGAAAGCTGCCTATAAACGTACGGTCATAAGAATCGATCACACCGTCGGGAGCACCGTTCGGGCCACCGATATCTCTGAATTTAATATCACCGGCGGCTGCATTGTCCTGTTTAGGGCTGTTTGCAACTTCCTGGGCATTTTTAAAAATGCCGTCAGCTATCCATCCGTAAAATGACTGAACAGATCTGCCGGCCACAGTGTTTGTGAATGGATCACCGCCACCGAAATCCGCATCGCTGCCTGAAAAAATCGAAGCATTGGGCGTATTTAAACTTAGTACTTTATTGCGGATTACACTGAAAAGGCCTTCAATGTCAAACGTGAAATCACCAGATCTTTTGTGGTAACCTAACTGAAGCTCGCCGCCTATATTTTGCATAGCGCCGACGTTAGCGTATGTTCCTACGCCAAGGAAACCCTGGCTTGGAGCTGTGGGTACGGTTAGGATCAGGTTATCAGTTTTACGTTTAAAATACTCGGCTACTACGGTGAATTTGTTGTCGCTGAAACCCAGGTCGAGGCCAATATTCAGCTGTTTTGTTTTTTCCCAGCTCAGGTCCAGGTTGGTAAGGCCATTGGTGTAAGAAGCGTTCCCGCCTCCTGGAGCAACGTTGCCGATAGGATAAAATGCCTTGTTTGAGTTAACCGGAGACAGGTACGGGTAATTGCCCAGCCCGCCGGGAGGAATGCCCGTTAAACCGTATCCAGCCCGCAATTTAAGTTCTGATATGACTTTGCTGTTTTTAAGGAAGTTTTCCTGGTCAATTTTCCAGCCAACAGATGCTGAGGGGAAGTTGGCAAACTTGTGGTCAGGGGCCCATATTGAAAATCCATCGCGACGAATTGATGCGCTCACGAGATACTTTCCTTCAAAGTCATAGTTAACGCGCCCTACGAGCGATTGCAAAAGATTGCTCTCGTTGGTATTGTTAGCGGCCACATTTGACGCGCCGTTAAGCGTTTTTATCAGATTAGTAGACTGGTTACCCGAAGATGTTTCGGTGATAACTTTGTATCCCTGCTGTTCATATACCGCTGTGGCAGAAACGTGGTGTGAACCGAATGATTTGTCAAACGTAAGCTGTTCAGTAAATAACTTGGTAGTTGATGATACCCGTTGGTTGGCAATGTTTGCGGACGTTGCACTGAGTGTTCCACCGTCATTGTAAATCGGGGTATAGTTTTGGGTATAGCCGTTGGTGTAATCAATGCCGAACGTTGAACGAAATCTTAGCCAGGACGTAAAATTTATATCCAGGTAAGCGGTTCCCAACGTTTTATTCGTTTTAACAGTATTGGAGCCAATCAAAGCTGCTTCAACTGGGTTGGTTGGGTCAGAGCCATCAAAACTGCTTATCGGGCCCTGGTAACCACCGTTCGTTGTGGGGTCATGAAGCGGGATGTATGGCGTCATGCGGATAACGTTAGTCAGTGGAGTCCGGTTGCCTTGTGTAGCATCGTAATGCTGATTTCCCACCGCGGTGTAAAAGTTTTCGCCGAACGTAAACACCTTGCTGATTTTGTGTTCTGAGTTTATTCTGAAATTATATCGATCATAGCTTAATCCCTGCGCAATGCCATCCTGGTAAAAGTAACCTCCCGAGGCATAGAACTTTGACATTGCATTTCCTCCGCTTAATGAAAGATTGTTTGAAGTTAAAAAGGCATTCGTTTTAAAATAGGCGTCTTGCCAGTCGGTATAGGTTTGCGCATAAGTTTGGGTTGCGCCTGCGTAGATAGGGCTGTTAAAATTAGCCGGACTAAAGCGCGGCGGCAAATTATTAGCTCCATTTAATGCGGTGGCATACTGTACGTATTGTTCCGTGTTCAGCAAATCTAACCGGTTAGATGGACTTTGAATGCCGGCGTAAGAGTCAAGAGCTACCTGCAGTTTGTTATTTGAATTTCCTTTTTTCGTTGTAATGAGTATGACGCCGTTGGTTGCCCTGGATCCATAGATCGCTGCAGCACTCGCATCTTTCAAAACTTCAACAGACTGGATATCTCTTGAGTCGAAACTTGAGAGGTTGCCTGTCGGAAAGCCGTCTATCACATATAGCGGATCAGACGCAAAGTTTATTGAACTGATACCGCGGATAGTTACAATTGGTTGTGTGCCGGGCGATCCGTTATTGGTTACGTTTAATCCGGCTACACGGCCCTGTAAGGCTTGTTCGACGCTCGCTACAGGCAAAGCGTTAATTTTAGCTGAACTTACAGAAGCAATGGCGCCGGTTAATGTACTTTTTTTCTGGGATCCGTAACCTACCACAACAACCTCGTTAAGTGCCTTTGTGTCGCTTTTTAGCTGAACATTAAGAACTGTATTGCGGCCTACTGGTATTTCCTGTGATACATAGTTTACTGATCTGAAAATCAGTACCGCATTTTCGTTCGGTACATTTATACGAAAGGTTCCGTTTATGCCAGTGGCAACTGCGACAGAACCACCCTTAACTAGGACGCTCACTCCAAGCATAGGCTCGGAATTTTCGTCGGTGACCGTTCCGGTTATAGTTATATCCTGCCTTGGATCAATAGTAGCTGATTCTGCAAGGTTGATTTCGTCGGGTGAAACCATTCGGTTCAGCACTATCGCGTTACCGGAAACTTCATATTTGATATTTCTGGAGGTTAGCAACTTTGACAGGACTTGTGCCAATGGAATATTTTTAAAGTTTACAGATACCTTGTTAGATGCTGGTATTAATACCGGACTATAAACAAACGTTACATCTGCGATTTTTTCGATGCTTACCAAAATCTGGCTGATCTCCAGATTCTTCGCATCCAGACTAATCTTTTGATCAAGTACCTGGGCGCTGGAATTGCCGGCCAGAGCTCCGCTGATCAGGGTAAGACTAAGAGCCATGTGAATAACCGTTATACGCATTATAGCAGTTAATGAAGATTTTTTTTTCATAAATTTGAAATGGTTAATTGGTTTTGATAAAATTCCATACCTGACTTCCTTTTCTACTGTTTGCTACTGAGTAAAGGAAGAAACCGACTTCATCGGCAGTGTGATCAGCACTGCTGATGATTATTTCTGACTTGGTTGAGTTTTCTACATATTTTTCTGAGTTTAATTAGTGTTGTCAATCTGTTCATTGCCGCAGCCTTTCCCTTCAATTATAACCTGTCCGTTTACATATTTGTAATCTGCTTCAATAGCCTTACAAATAAGTTTTAAGCGTTCGTCGAGTGATTGCCTGACCAGAGATGCGGTTACCTGGCAGTTTTTCATTACAGCTTCGTCGTATAAAATATGTATGCCATAAGCCTTTTCAATGGTTGAGATAACTGTTGGAAAAGGCGTTTGTGAAAATTTAAAATGAATTGCGGTAGATACTTCGGAAAGCAGTACAGGCTTAGCCAGAACATCTTTCTTCAGCCTCAATTCCCGACGGTCCAGAACTGCGTGTTGATTAGGCATTAAAACCATTATCAAAGTGTTGGCTTGCCGATTTTTCAGGTTGCCCGCAAAAACTTCAACTCTTCCGGTACTCACCAATACCTCGAATGAATGAGTGTCCTCGTTAGCCTTAACATTAAAGCTCGTTCCCACAACCCGAACGGTCATCTCCTTTGAAAAGACGTAAAAAGGCTTGTTGGGATTTTTAGTCACCTCGAAGAACGCTTCTCCGATTAAATTCACTTCCCGCTGCCGCGAATCAAATGTTTTTGGATAAATAATTTGTGCATTTGGTTGTAAGACAGCCAAACTTCCATCCGGCAGCTTAATGATGGCGGATTTATTTTGGTTATTTTTTATCCGCTGAAAGGCTGTTTGTGACTTCTGTTCGTTGGCCGGCTGTAATAATACATAACTAATATAGCCAGCTGAACAAAATAGTATAATAGCCGCAGCAATACGGAAGGGCCGAAAATTCCAAAAATTGATTAGGTCACCAAAATTTTTTTTAGATGTTTTTGCTTCGAAATTTGAAACCATTCTGTCAATTGCCGACTGTGATAAATCCTTTTCGGGTTTTATTTTGAGTGATTTGGCGATTATACAGGCCTGATGGAACTTTTCTTCATTCTGTGGAAACGCTTTAAGGTAGTCATTCCAGAATTCGTTCGGTCTCGAGTTTCCCAATACCCATTCAATAAATGAATCATCCAATAGATAATCTTCAACCTCTTGAAAGTTATTGTTTGTCATGAAGTAAGGGTATAATTGGTTTCTACTATTATATATTCAGAAAAGACAGAAATCTACTGTATAAATTGAAAATATTTTTAGCAACAGGCCAACTGCTATAAGCTGTTGTACACGGGGCTTTTTGCCCAATACTTGCGCATGCTTAAAATAGATTCATGCAGCAGGTTATATACTGATTGCCGGTTTAGGTTCATGACTTCGGCTATTTTCTCCTGTGACATACCTTCGTAAAACCTTAAGTACAGAATTTCTTTTTGTCTCTTAGGAAGGTTCATTAAAATCGATTTAAGTTTGGCGCATATCTCCTGCGACAACTCTTCATGGATAATAGCAGATTCCACGTTAAACTCAACTAGGAAGTCAGGGTTATCATCGATAGGTATAATTTTCTTCCACTTCGGTCTTTCGTGGAAAATTCGCAAGCGTAGTGCCTTAAATAAATACGACTTAACAGATTCTGCCTGTTTGATCTTTCCTCTTCTGTTCCAAAGTTCAAAAAAAACGTCTTGTATACAGTCTTCTACAAATCCCGGATCGTCAATAAATCGGATGCCATATTTATACAAAGGACTGGCGAATGTTCGGATTAAAATGCCATAAGAGACATCGTTTCCTGCACGCAAATCACTCCATAGTTGAAGAGCACTTTCACTGGATATAAAAGAGTTTTTTCGCAATGGTTTAAATTTGGTTACGGTGGATTGTAAAATTGGCGTTACAGTCCTTTAAACAAATCTATAAAAATATTTCAATTCCGCAATCGATTGCATAAATTAATTTGCATTAGCGACTGAAGGTGATTCAAAGGCATCGGCTACAATTAAATGAAAAGCTGAAACTGAGGAAACGGACGATCCTTTTCGGTTCTCCTGTAGGCTATTCGCCTATTGTAATAATCAAAAAACCAGCTGTGTTGCGGGGTGTACGGTGAGTTTGAGTGTTACTCAATAGTAAGTTGGTATAAATGCATATCTTGGGGTATGCAAAAAAAGGCCTTAATAATTAAAAAGGCTCTTTGTATGTTTAAATGTTTTTGGCGGAGAGTGAGAGATTCGAACTCTCGATACACTTTTGGCGTATACACACTTTCCAGGCGTGCTCCTTCAACCACTCGGACAACTCTCCAATTAAAGGCTGCAAAAGTATTAAAAAGTTTAATATTGCTTCGTACAATGTAAAAATAACTAAACTAAATTCGGTTAGGTTGGTTAAAAGGAGAAAATTCTAATGGCAAATTTTAAAGAGATCATAAACTCTGGGAAACCCGTCCTCGTTGATTTTTTTGCAACATGGTGCGGGCCCTGTAAGACAATGTCACCAATTTTAGATAGCCTTAAAAAAGAGGTGGGCGATGAAGTTGTCATTTTGAAAGTCGATGTCGATAAAAACCCGCAAGCAGCTTCGTCACTAAATGTACAGGGCGTGCCAACATTGGTGCTGTTCAAAGACGGTCAGGTAAAATGGCGTCAGTCGGGTGTTGTGCAAGCCAACTTATTGAGGCAAATCATTAATCAATATCAAAGTTAAAGCCTCTATAATTGGAGGCTTTAACTTTTTAAATTTAGAAGCATGCATCATCATTTCTTCGATGAGGATGGTGGTGATGATGATGACGTCCCAGATTGCTAAGGAAAGGATGATTCCTCCTCCATTCTATACAAGGATCAATCCTTGGTGTACCTTTGACTTGCGGCGTTTTAGGAAAGGGTGTCCTTGCTATAAAACTGTTAACGATGTCATTATATTCAGTAGCATCAGAATCTATCAATCCTAAAGTAGCCTCTGATGGCGTACTTGCTCTTGCTTTCTTCTCATTAAATAGCTCATACTCAATATAAAAGTCTGCGTCATTCCAATAATTATCATACATTAGTTGCCTAAATTCGGCGTCAGTTAAATTGTCCGGGTTCGCCCTGGTATCGTAAAATCCAATTTCGGAAAAGCCTGCCAATGTAGTACGCTCCGCTTCGGTAAATTTTAACCTTACTCTATCCACTGCCTGCCCTTCCATTGGCACGGAATCGGGCGATGTGTTATGAGAATTATCTGTAAAGTACTCGTCGCTATTATACCAATGATTAGCGATAAAATCAAATTTTGCTCCGTCGTTCAAATTAATCATATCATCATAAAATCTCATAAACAGGCCATAGTGTATATTAGCATAATTCATTCCTATTTTGCAATCTTGGTCAAATAGTTTTATTCCATTATACATTCCTTTTATATAGTGAAAATAGGCACCGTAATAACTCATGTCCCAACAAACGTTTTCGCCATTATATGTACTTGCCCAACGTAACGGATCTCCGGTAGGATCTGCAGGTTCACCGGTACCACTTCCATACCGAAGTTTCATGTGGTCGTCAATTACGTCCAATTCGTTCCCAAGTTCAATCCATTTAATTCGTCCGTAATATTTGAGGATGAAACCCGCACCTTTTTTTAACCCCTTTTTATATAATTCATCGTATTCTGATTGAGACCAGTTTCCTGCCACGCCTGAAGCGGGAGGATTTGATCCGGCTGCGCTCACGCTTAGAACGGCCATAATTCCAATACCTGCTGCTTGTGCAGCATCCATAAAAGGATCAAAACTTGGATTTTCAGGGGTTCCAACTTCGTCAGTAGTGGCATCTGTCCTGGCAAAATTGAAATGCATATCCTTCATCAGTTGGATAGCAAACGGAATAGTATCCGTTGTATAATCTGCATGACCAGTTCCTTGCCCGTAGTGCACACTTACTCCATAAGGAACCACATCTGCTGGTGGAGATGGTGTGCCGTCTTGAACATTTAGTGTCACGGTATAGGTTTTGTCTCCGTCTACGACCTCATAAGTGGACGTTCCTTTGGTCGTCAGCGCGTCAATTAGCTGATTACTTTGATTCGTCAGTAATTGTACAAGGGAAGTAATGGATGAAATGTAAATTTTCATATTCAGGCTTGTTAAGTTCCGTAAGTATTAAAAAAAAACGAAGCCTGGGGACACTCGATTTCGTTTGTGTTTAGCAGTTAAAAGAGATGATTAACGATTCTTAAATCGATACACTAAAAATAATTAATTACTAGTGAAGTTGTCGTGGGAGACGCTACACAATAAAATGCACAATTGACGTGTAAATATCTCAATATGAGTGCAAAATTCAATAGCATGATTAGCTTGCTTCGTTATAAGAAATGAATTTGCCGACCAATTACCACTCGTCAAATCCGTTTTTTGAGTTATGTTTGCAAAAAAGCTATCAGGCAGTACATTCTGCTACGTAACTATTGTTCATGCTGAAACTTAACGAGATCAGAAAACCCATTGCCGCAGAATTGGATGTTTTTGAAGACAAGTTCAAAGAGTCTATGCAAAGCTCAGTTCCGCTACTCGATCGAATTACTCATTATATTGTTAAAAGTAAGGGCAAGCAAATAAGGCCCATGTTTGTGTTTTTTTCCGCGAGTTTATGTGGAGGAATCACAGATGCTACCCACCGCGGAGCGGCTTTGGTTGAACTTCTGCACACAGCTACTTTGGTGCATGATGATGTGGTTGATAACTCGTACGAACGCAGAGGACTATTTTCAATTAATGCGTTATGGAAAAATAAAATCGCTGTTTTAGTCGGCGATTTTTTGCTTGCAAAGGGATTGTTGCTTTCTGTAAATAATGATGATTTTCAACTGCTTAAAATTGTAAGTGAGGCGGTAAAACAAATGAGCGAAGGCGAATTGCTGCAAATTGAGAAAGTACGAAAGCTGAACATTGATGAAGCCGTTTACTATGAAGTTATCCGCCAGAAAACCGCGTCCTTAATTGCGTCATGTTGTGCATGTGGTGCGGCGTCGGCTGGCGCCGATATCCAAACTGTCGAAAAAATGCGCGCCTTTGGAGAGAAGATTGGGATTGCCTTTCAAATAAAAGACGATCTGTTCGACTTTGGAACTGATGATGTGGGTAAACCGCTTGGCATCGACATTAAAGAAAAAAAGATCACTTTGCCGCTTATTTACTCCTTAAATAAGGCATCATCCGCGGAAAAAAGAAGGATAACAAACCTGGTTAAAAACCATAATGAAGAACCTGATAAGGTTGCCGAAGTGATTCATTTCGTGCGAAACAGCGGCGGCCTTGCTTATGCCGAAATGCAAATGCACCGCTACCAGGAAGACGCTTTCAATATTTTGAATACTTTTCCAAACCATGAGGCTCGCACCGGACTTGAACAATTAGTGAGATTTACAACGGAACGGAAAAAATAAGATGTCAAACGAGCTTTTGTCTTTTGGAGGCTTTATCATTTTTATTGTCATTGCACTGGCAATTGACTTAGGCCTTTTCAAAAAAGATCATGTAATAAGCTTCAAGGAAGCGGCTATCATGAGCTCGATCTGGGTGTCTTTTGCAATAGCTTTTTATTTCCTGTTGATTTATGCCGGTGAGCATTTGCATGGCATTTCTACCTATGGCGACTTAGCAGACATTGTAAAAAAGCATTCGCACAATGTGAAGCTGATTCCGGGAAATTTTGAATCAAGCCTGAATAGTTATCGTCATACGCTTGGTGTTGAATTTATAACAGGATACATTGTCGAGTACGCCTTGTCCGTTGATAATATCTTTGTCATGGTCCTTATTTTTTCCGCGTTCGGCGTTGAGGAAAAATATTATCACAGAGTATTGTTCTGGGGCATTATTGGCGCGTTAGTCATGCGTTTTGCATTTATATTTTTAGGCGCAGTATTAATAGCCCGATTCAACTGGATAACATACGTGTTCGGAATATTCCTGGTTTATACAGGAATTACTATGTTCTTTGCAAAAGATGATGACGAAAAAATCGATCCTGAGAATCATAAAGTAGTTAAGCTGGCCTCTAAATATCTTCGTGTTCATCCGTCGTTTGAGGGTAATCATTTCTTTTACAAGAGCGCCGGCCGCTGGCTTGTTACACCGCTTTTTATCGTTCTGTTGGTTGTTGAGTTTACCGATTTAATATTCGCTGTAGACTCTATTCCGGCGATTTTCTCGGTTACCAAAGATCCGTATATCGTTTTCTTTTCAAATATTTTTGCCATACTGGGCTTGAGATCCATGTTCTTTTTGCTGATAAATGTTATCCGGAAGTTTCATTATCTGAAAACCGGACTGGCAGTTTTACTGACATTTATTGGTTTAAAGATGCTGGGTCATCATTGGCTAACGGAATGGGGATTTAAAACCATCCACTCCCTAATCATAATCGTTGGTATCCTGGCTTTGAGTATTCTGGCATCATTGATATTTCCAAAAAAAGAAGTTGCCGGTTAACCGGTAAAATTTCTCATATTAGAAAACAGGCCGGTATGAACACACCAAAAACTAGTAAACTTCTTTATATATTTTTTTCCTGGTTTATTGGTAGAATTATGCGCTCTGACTTCGACCGCGTAATTTATAAAGGAACTGAAGAAGAAGCTGGCTTGCCAATTTTGCTGCTTGCCAATCATTTTTCATGGTGGGATGGCTTTATTCTTTTTATATTAAACAAGCGATACCTCAAAAAAAGATTTTATGTGCTGGTAACCGAAGAGAATTATCATAAAGTTTGGTTTCTTAAATATTTGGGAGCGTTTTCGGTAAAAAGGAAATCCAAATCAGTTATCGAAACGTTACATTATGCCGGTCAGCTTCTCAATAACCCTGATAATTTAGTTTTGTACTTCCCGCAGGGAAAGCTATATTCCAATCATTTAGATAAGATAAGTTTTGAGAAAGGCATTTTGCGAATCATTAATGCGTGTGAGACCCAATTTCAATACGTTTTTGCGGCTTCGTTCGTTGATTACTTTGATAAACGAAAACCGACCTTAACTTGTTATTTAAAAAGATGGACGCCTGCAGAGCCGTTGGATTTAACGGCGATTGCCGACGCTTATAATGACCATTACGAAACATCGCGGCAGCAGCAATGCGCCATTAGTGTATAATTGAATGATCCTGCTGTACCTGATTTTCTGTTTTCTCATACTTCGATTTTCGGTTACGGTATTCAATTTTATCTCTAATCCAAAACTTCCTCATTCTCCGCGTCACTATCACGAGCTTGTGTCGGTATTAATTCCTGCTCGTGATGAGGCCAACGATATTGTGGCGTTACTAACCTCCTTAAAAATTCAGGATTATCAGCACATTGAAGTAATTATTTTAAACGACAATTCTTCAGATGATACGTACACCGTATGCCGGGAATTCTGCAGCCTGGATTCCCGCTTTAAAATTATAAACGGCAAAGAGTTGCCAGCAGGGTGGCTCGGAAAAAATTTCGCATGCCATCAACTTGCGGAAAATGCGACCGGAAAATACCTGCTTTTTATGGATGCGGATGAGCAGATTGCTGATGGAGCCATTGAAGCGGCTATTCACCGCATGCGCGTTTCCCGGCTCAGCTTGTTAAGCTTGTTCACTAATCAGGTGACTGTTAGTTTGGGCGAAAAACTGGTTGTGCCGTTGATGCATTTTATTCTGCTTAATTTGTTGCCGCTGCGATTAGTGCGTTTATCGCGGAACGCTTCATTTGCCGCCGCAAGCGGCCAGTTTATGTTTTTTAAAGCAGAGGATTACCGGCTTAACAAATGGCACGAACAAGTCAAAAACAAAGTGGTGGAAGACATCGAAATTATGAAGCTTGTTAAATCATCAGGTTATAATGGCGAAGCCCTGCTTGCCAATGGCTTTGTCTTCTGCAGAATGTATAAAACGTTTGACGAAGCGATAAGCGGCTTTGGTAAGAATCTCCTGGCTGGGTTTAACAACAGCATTGCAGGATTACTATTTTACGAGTTTCTTATCTTCGGCGGTCAATTGTATACATTATACTATATGGATGTCAGCTTACTGCTGTTTGCAATCACGTTGATTATTCTGAGCCGGGTAATGATTTCGCTGCTTTCCGGGCAGAGCGTTATATACAACGTGATACTTCATCCGTTTCAAATGATCGCCTTGCTCACGGTCGCAATCATCTCTATCAAAAATTATCTAACTAATCGAATTGTTTGGAAAGGCCGCATCATCAATCCAGGTTAATAAGCCGTATTTGTTGTTCGCTGGTGATAGTTTTTCACATCGTTGGCCTGGCGGGCTTTTTGAATGCTCAGACGGTTTCTATATTTCTAAAGCTCGTTCCTTTTCATCTGCTGCTGATGTTTTTGCTGATATATGTTGATCAGGCTAATAAGAACAATGCTTTTTTTTTCGCCCTTCTTACTATTTATTTGTCCGGATTTTTTATTGAATTGGCCGGTGTAAAAACCGAATTAATTTTTGGTAAGTATGCGTACGGAAGCACCCTGGGTATTAAACTGTGGGACATACCGTTATTAATTGGCATAAACTGGGTTTTGCTTGTATTCGGGGTTAGCTCGGCCTTATCTTACGTTCCGTTCGGGAGCAAATACTTTAAAGTGTCAATTGGTGCGATAGTTATGGTGTTACTCGACCGTTTGATCGAACCCGTGGCAGTTAAGTTTGATTATTGGAGCTGGCAATCGGGAAGAATACCTCTACAAAATTACCTGGCTTGGTTCGTTATTTCATGGTTGATGTTGTTTGTGATTTTTCGATTTAAATTTGAAAAACGAAACGCAACAGCGGCTGTATTGCTTCTGGTTCAATTTTTATTTTTCGCCATTTTAAACAAGTGGGCGTTCTGATAAACAATTTCGTAATTTTGCCATTAATTAACTATCATGAGTTATAACTTACAGGTTTCTATCGATCGTTCGTCCGGGTTTTGCTTCGGAGTAGTTTATGCGATCGAAATGGCGGAAGAGATATTAGAGGAGCAGGGTTACCTGTACTGTTTAGGAGATATTGTGCACAACGATGAGGAGGTTGAGCGACTGAAGGCCAAGGGTCTGCGGATCATTGACCATTCGGAACTTAACAATTTAAGTAATGAAAAAGTGCTGATCCGTGCGCATGGTGAAGCTCCCGAAACATATAGACTTGCACTTGAGCGAAATATTATGCTTATTGATGCATCCTGCCCTGTGGTTCTGAAGCTGCAAAACCGTATAAAAACTTCGTATGATGAAGGAGACAACATTCTCATTTTTGGTAAACATGGCCACGCGGAGGTAGTAGGATTGGAAGGGCAAACAAATAATGAAGCCCTGGTTTTTCAGGATATCCGCGAATTGGATAACCTGGATCTGCCCCAGAAATTTACACTTTACAGCCAGACCACGAAAAGCACCGATAAGTTCTACCAAATTAAGGCCGAACTGCTTAGTCGCGGACATGAGGTTAAAGCAAATGATACTATCTGCCGGCAAGTATCGAACCGGTACGAAGAACTTCGAGAATTTGTGTCTGAATTCGACAGAATCGTTTTTGTGGCCGGGAAAAAGTCATCCAACGGCAAAGTGCTTTATGAAGTTTGCAAAAAGTATAATCCACATACTTATTTTATAAGCAGCGCGGAAGAACTTACTTCCGGCATGTTTGCCGCAAATGAACGAGTTGGAATTTGCGGTGCAACCTCAACACCCATGTGGTTAATGGAGGATGTTAAAAGCCGCCTTCAGACTTTCTAAAACCTTTCTATGCCTGGCAATAATAAATCATCAAAAGGGCTTTTAATCGCGCTAACCATTATTTGTATATGGCTGCTTAGCTTTGTTTTGCTGATGCAATGGCATTTCTCATTTAAAAATCCGCTTGCCTATCTTGCTGTGTTCTGGATGATGCATTTATATACCGGACTTTTCATTACGGCTCATGACGCGATGCACGGGACTGTCACTCACGATAAAAAGGTAAATACAATCATCGGTCAACTGTGTACCGCCTTATACGCCGTTTTTCCCTACCAGAAATTATATATTAAACATCATAAGCATCATAAGAACGTTCATACAGATGATGATCCAGACTTTTCAGAAAAAGGTTTTTTAGGTTGGTACGTAAAATTTATTTCCGAATATCTGTCGTGGTGGCAAATTGTTCTGATGGCCATCATTTACAATCTGTTAAAGTTGTGGATCAGTGAAGCGAACTTACTTTTGTTTTGGGTGTTCCCGTCGTTGTTAAGCACCTTGCAACTTTTTTATTTCGGCACATGGCTTCCTCATCATGGCGAACATACTAATAAGCACTTTTCTCGCACTCAATCGAAAAATCATTTTGTAGCGTTTATAAGTTGTTATTTTTTCGGCTATCATTATGAACATCATGAAACGCCGCATCTTCCGTGGTGGAAATTATGGAAAACTAAGTCCGTTGGTCATTAAGCGGTAAAAAACTAAATGCGGTTGTTTTGATAGCCAACTACCTGATTGAATGAATTACTTTTGCAATCATTTTTCATAAACCAGCTGAGAATATAATTGAATGAGTAAGCAAGGAATTCTACTTGTAAATTTAGGTACGCCAGACAGCCCATCGGTGCCGGATGTTAAAAAATATCTCGATGAATTTTTAATGGATGGACGGGTAATTGATATTTACCTTGTTGGCAGGACTTTTTTAGTTAAAGGCGCGATAGTACCATTTCGTGCGCCGAAATCAGCTAAGCTTTACAAAGAAATATGGAGTGAAAAAGGCTCGCCGCTTTTATATTACAGTATTCGTCAAAAGGAGCTTTTGCAGGAAAAATTAGGCGATCAGTTCCAGGTAGAACTGGCCATGCGCTACCAGAGTCCTTCAATTGAAGATGCGTTGGAGCGGATGAAAAAATCGCTGGTTAGCAGCATTAAAGTGCTTGCACTTTTCCCTCAGTACGCTTCGGCCAGTACCGGTTCGGTACACCAAAAAGTAATGGATATTGTGAGTAAATGGCAAACGATTCCGCCAATTAGCTTTGTTAATTCCTTCCACGATAACACAGGAATGATTGAGACATTTGCTGAGAATGGTAAAAAACATAACCCTGAATCGTACGACCACATACTTTTTAGTTTCCATGGATTGCCGCAGCGGCATTTGAAAAAATGCGATCATACACACCAGTATTGTCTGCAGGTTAATGGCTGCTGCGATTCATTAAATGATACCAATAAGTTTTGTTATTCTGCACAATCTCATCATACCGCGAAGCTCATTGCTGCACAGCTTGGTATCACCCAGGAAAAATATTCTGTTTGCTTTCAGTCCCGGTTGGGTAAAGACCCATGGGTACAGCCATATACCAGCGAAGTGATTGCGAAGCTTGCGAAAGAGGGCAAAAAACGATTATTGGTATTCTGCCCGGCATTTGTGGCTGATTGCCTCGAAACGGTTTACGAGGTTAGCGTCGAATATCACGAAGAATTTAAGGCACTGGGTGGTGAGCACGTTCAGCTGGTGGAAAGTTTGAACGATGAGCCGAAGTGGATCGATGCTCTTACTGCACTAGCAACCTCCTGCTGATAAGTATAGGGGAGCAGTAAATTATTTCTTATATTGGAGTAAATCAATTACTATGAAACCAATACGAAAAATTCTACTCTTGCTAACCATGTTTTCATCGTTTGGGTTTGCAGCTTACAGCCAGACAAAAGAACAAAAAAAGGCGAAGGCCATCGCTGATACCAAAGCGCTCGTCGATTCAAAAAAATTCAGATTTATCGCGCAATTTGCGCAGCCAATGGGAGGGCGGAATATCCAGCTTACATCGGAGTATGATGTTCAGATAAAAAATGATACGATGATCGTTTTTCTTCCGTATTACGGACGTGATTACGTAGCTCCGATGGATCCCAGCCAGGGCGGTATAAAGTTTACTTCTACAGATTTTACTTATACAAAGTCGGCAAGAAAGAAAGGCGGTTGGCAAATTTCGATCGTGCCTAAAAATCAGGATGTGCGTCAAATGTATCTTACCGTTTCCGATGAAGGGTACTCCAGCCTCCAGGTTACAAGTAATAACCGGCAAGCAATATCGTTTAATGGAATAGTTGACAAGCTTCGGGAAAGCAAGAAAAAGAAGTAGCAGTTATTTGATAGTAAAAAGAGCAACCACTTCATCATCCAGGGCGTTTTTTCCGACTATCAGTTCATACTTTCCCGGATAAAGTACTGCCTTGTTTTTAGCCGCATCCCATTTCATTAATTCACTAACCGGTATTTTAAAAGTTACCAGGCCGCTTTGCTGAGCCTCCAAAGTTAGTCGCGCGAATGCCTTTAATTCCTTAACAGGCATACCATCAATTTTTGGATAATGGATATAGCCTTGTATAACGTCATCAGCTTTTATGCTGCCTGTATTAGTTGACTGGCAGGTTACTGTTATCGTATCCGATTGACGGTATTCTTTTTTCAATGTTGATTGAAGATTATGATTGAAGGTAGTATAGCTCAATCCAAATCCAAAAGGATACTGGACTTTTCCGGTAAAGTAACGGTAAGTGCGGCCCTTCATTGCATAATTATCAAAAGAGGGCAGGTCATCTACAGAATTATAAAAAGTTAGCGGCAAACGCCCGGATGGTGATACTTTTCCTAAAATAATATCAGCGAGTGCATTGCCAGCCTGTTCACCCGGATACCAGGCCAGGATGATTGCATCTGCATAAGGCTCAATTGCTGCAATGTTAACATCGCTGCCCGCGGTCACAACGGCGATGATCGGCTTTTTAACACCTTTACGCAGCGCCTTCATAAGCGCTAATTGGTTGTCAGGAAGATTAAGGTCTTTTTTATCGCCACCCGCTGCTGATAAGAATGCATCGCCGGCTTCACCTTCATAAACCGGAGTTAGTCCGATGACTGCTACTGTAACATCGGCATTGCCAGCCCCCCATATTCCACCGAAATGTGATGAATCATTATCGCTCGTCCCTAAATCGTATTCCACACGTGTACCTTTACTTACGGCACCTGAAATACCTTCTACAAAATTGACCATTTGGGCATTTACACCATGATAACTCCCAACAATAGCGTCGAGAGATGCTGCATTTGGCCCAAGAACCATGATGCTGTTAAAGCTCTTATCTTTTAAAGGAAGCAGTTTGTTATCGTTCTTTAGCAGAACCATGCTTTGTTGTGCGGCTAGTCTGCTTAAAGCGACATGTTTCGAATTATGAATACTATCGTCCCGGTAATTATAGTAAGGAGATTTTTGCGGATCATTATAAAAGCCAAGCTTCATTTGAGTCAGAAGCAGTGGTCTAAGTGCGTTATTAACGTCTTCGTTGGTAATGAGTTTTAGTTTTACAGCTTCTTCCACGTCTTTCTGAAGTACGCTTGAACAGTCGAGATTAACGCCCGCTTTTATCGCAGCCGCAGCCGCTTCTACAGAAGTTTTGACGTACTTATGAGTATTGAATACATCGTCAAGTGCGCCGCAATCGGTCACAACGTATCCTTTAAAACCCCACTCTTTCCTTAAGATGTCCCGCAGCAGGGCGGAGTTTACTGAATTCGGAACACCATTCACGCTGTTGTAAGCCGTCATGACACTTGAGACACCTCCCTTCACCAATTTTCCGAAAGCATACAAGTAAGTGTCGTTCAAATCTTTTCGGCTCACATTCGAGTTAAAGTAATCTCGTGTATTTTCAGGGCCGCTGTGTGCCACAAAATGTTTGGCAGTAGCAGATATTTTTAGCTGATTGAGATTTGATCCCTGCATACCTTGCACATAGGCAAGCCCCATCACGCTGGTAAGAAATGGATCTTCTCCGTAAGTTTCTTGTCCACGGCCCCATCTCGGATCCCGGAATATATTGATGTTGGGCGACCAGTAAGTGAGGCCTACGTACATGCCATGATCGCCGCGAGCAATAGCAAGATTATATTTAGCGCGCGCCTCCGTAGAGATAACTGATCCTACCTGGCGCAAAAGCGAGGGGTTAAACGTTGCAGCCATGCCAATTGCCTGCGGAAAAATCGTTGCTTCACCAGCTCTCGCAACTCCGTGCAAGCCTTCGTTCCACCAGTTGTAAGCGGGAATCTGTAAACGCTCTACCGCTTGACTGCGATACCCTAGCAATAATGCCTTTTCCGTAATAGTTAATTGCTTTATTAAATCTTCAACCCGGCTTTCATTTGATAAACTGGCATTTCTAAAAGCAGGTAAAGTTTGACTAAATGATTGGGTGATGCAAAAAATTATAAGTAAGGTGGTGCGTGTAAAGCAGCTAAATAATCGCATATCTTCTTAATTCTGGAAAGATTTTACATAGTTAATGAATTATGACTATTTATGTAAAATATATATTTCGTACGTAGGTTTGCGATGATTTTTTTCATTTTTAACCGACAGCACTTTCTTGAAAACGGGTATTGTCCAATAGTTACTTTTCAGGCTGACGTTCTGAATGTTTTGGCAACTTGCTGTAAATTCTGTTAAATGATGGCTATTAGAAAACTTTATATAACTTCTTCAATACTTTTAGCTGTTGCAATGTCAGGCTACAGCCAGGTAAAAAAACAAACGGTAGCTGCAACGCCCAGCCTTACAAAGTACGTCGATCCATTGATAGGAACGGGCTTTCATGGCCATGTTTTCGTCGGTGCATCGGTACCTTTTGGTGCTGTACAGCTTGGCCCTACCAATATTCACGAAGGCTGGGATTGGTGTTCCGGCTATCATATTTCCGATTCTACCATTCTTGGGTTTCAGCATACACATTTAAGCGGCACAGGTATTGGAGATTTGGGTGATATCTCGGTAATGCCTACAACCGGCCCTGTCATGACTCATGCCGGAGGGCCTAAAGACTCTCAGCAACAGGGTTATTATTCATTGTTCAGCCATGCGGATGAAACGGTTAAGCCGGGATATTACAAGGTGAAACTTAAACGCTACAATATCGGCGTGCAACTCACCGCGACGAACCGTGTAGGTTTTCATGAGTATACTTTTCCGGCTGCAAACGATGCGCACATAATTATCGATCTGGAACAGGGAATTGGTTGGGACCAGCCGGTTGAAACCTACATCAAACAGGTGAACAGCACCACTATAGAAGGGTACCGGTTCTCAAAAGGTTGGTCCAGGGATCAGCGTATTTACTTTACAGCCGTGTTTTCAAAACCGATAAAAGAATTCGCCGTTTATGACTCCACCACATTGGCGACCGGGGCAGAACTGAAAGGTAAAAAGGTAAAGGGCGTTACATCCTTCGTAACAAAGGCAAATGAAAAAGTATTTGTTAAAGTCGGAATTTCACCCGTGAGTTCGGCGAATGCGATGCTCAATATCAGCAAAGAGATTCCCGCCTGGAACTTTTCGGAAATTGTCGTTCGAGCCGACCAGGCCTGGAATAAACAGCTGAGTAAGGTCTCGGTAAAAACCGACTCACTTTCTCAAATGAAGAAGTTTTATACGGCGATGTATCATACGATGATTGCGCCTTCAACCTTCAATGATGTCAATAACGATTACCGGGGCACAGATAAAAAAGTTTACCGGAAAGCATCATTTCAAAATACGACCACTTATTCACTTTGGGATACTTACAGAGCGCTGCACCCGCTTTATACGCTTATCCAGCCTGAACGCGTTAATGACATTATTAATACGATGCTCGCTGTTTATGAACAGCAGGGAAGTCTCCCGATGTGGCACTTGATGGGATGTGAGACAAACACCATGGTTGGTTATAGTGCGGTGCCTGTAGTGGTTGACGCCTATCTTAAAGGCTTTAAAGGTTTTGATTCAAAATTGGCATACGAAGCTGTAAAAACCACTGCTATGCGTGACAATTTCGGCGGTTTAAACTTGTACAAAAAATATGGTTTCATTCCAGCCGACAGCACAGTTGAGAGCGTTGCAATGGGGCTGGAGTACGCGATCGACGATTATGGTATATCACAAATGGCCAAAAAGATAGGAAATAATACCGACTACAACTATTTTTTCAAACGGGGGCATAATTACCAAAACTATTTCGATAAACAGTCAGGTTTCATGCGAGGCCGTCTAAGCGAGACCGAATGGCGAACGCCATTCAGCCCGTTTGTATCACGTCACCGGCAGGATGATTACACAGAAGGAAATGCCTGGCAATATACCTGGCTGGTACCGCAGGATGTCGAAGGGCTTGTTAAGCTGATGGGCGGTAAAGATGCGTTCATCAAAAAACTGGATTCGCTGTTTATAGCCAAAGGCGATATGGGAAAGGAAGCATCCCCCGATGTTAGCGGTTTAATAGGGCAGTATGCACATGGAAATGAGCCAAGCCATCATATCACGTACCTTTATTCTTTTGTTGACCAGCCATGGAAGACGGCCGAAAATGTGCGTTTTATTCTGAATAATTTTTACACAGATAAACCTGATGGAATTATAGGTAATGAAGACGTCGGACAAATGTCGGCCTGGTATGTATTATCCAGTCTTGGGTTTTACCAGGTAAATCCCGTAAGCGGACAATATGTTTTTGGTAGTCCGACTATTAATTCAGCGGTGATCAGCTTGCCTGAAAATAAAACGTTTACAATCGATGTTCAGAATAACTCATCTAAGAATATCTATATTGATGATATCACGTTAAATGGCAAGAAGTATGACCATTTTTATATTAGCTACCAGGATGTTATGAACGGAGGAAAGCTGGTGATTAGAATGACGGACAAGCACAAATAATACTAAAGCGGCGATGAAGCCGCTTTTTTATTGACGGATAGGTTTTACTCCGGCCTTTTTTATTTTCTCGATAACGTTTGTTGCAACGGCTACGCCCTGTCTGTTCCCTTCTTCAATGCTATCCCGGTAATGGATGCCGCCATACAAACGTGAGATGGAAGCTTCCGCCGCGGCTTGCTTAAAGGATTTAAACGACCGCGGACCTAAACCAAATGGAAGTTCGGTATCATCGGTATAGGCGAAATTGTCGCCGAGCAAATACGTTAGTATGGTGGCAGAAGAATTTGAAACAACGGCGTGCCCGCTGGTGTATTCTGGAAAGGGGGGAGTTTGCAGATAAGGCTTCCAGTTAATATCAATAATACGATTGATGTAAGTTTCCGGCCGCACACGGCTGCTACGATACTTTTCGTCCCAACATCCGATAAACCCATCCATCAGGGTGATCGCTTCAATTGTCATGACTTCTACAGATTCGTCCGTGCTCAGATTCGCTTTTTTCACAGCCAGCGCGGCAATATTCATCCAGTGGCCGCCGGGGCTGATCTTTTTAAAGCCGATGTTCATGTGCCCTGAAGTGGTGATAGCAAAAGGGTTACAGTCCCAAAACGATGCCATTAAAATTTTTCCGTTATCCGCTTGTTTAACTGTTGTATACACTTCCTTCGCCATTTTGAAAAACTTGCTGGTAGAGTCTTTACTGAATGCGACCGGAGGCGCAGGCTTAAATTGTGCAGCTGAATCGATTACCAATGGACGAATGCGATTCCAGTTAGGTTCAACGGCATCCAGGTAAGACGGCGGTGTCGGATACCAGAACGCGTCTCCTTTTATTGGTGTATAACGCAACATCGCGCTTAATTTGCTGTAATTGTCCGATTTCGAAAAACTGATCACTTCTTCCGAAGATTTGGCAGCCATCGCAATAGCCTTGTCAATTACCTCCTGACGGATTTTGTTCTTTTTTAATAACCGGATATAATTGTCCTGATCATCCTGAATCATATATCCTGACGGCAGCATTATTTTGGCGGTTTCCAGCATACTGTAAATAGCGGCAATCGTATATGCTTCATCCTGAGCGGCGCTATTGTTTTTTGGAAAATTTTTAATGAATGTACCGGCTGCGGGAATACCTTTATTGTTTTCAGAGATAATTTTATAAGCCGACAACATGGAGTACGCATAATACCTCGCAGCAACCGGAGGGCTGATCACATCGTGAATCATCACCATGTTTATCGAGTTTATAACAGGTGCGATTTCGAGATAAGCAGGCTGATTTTTTTTGCTGTCGGCAAAGCAAACACTGGCGCTGAAAAACAGGATAAAGACGACGTTTTTTAAAAATTTCATTGTTCTTTGTAAAACTTAACCGGTTCATTTGCCTGGCCGATTACCAGATAATTTGTGTTATTAATCCTGATTTCCAGCGCGGATTTAACATCTCCTTTTACTGAAAGTCCACTCACTGTTTGCGATTGATAACTGAAACTCCCTTTCCCGTCTCCGGTTAAGAGAACGCCATAATTTGCATCAATACTTCCCATCTTCAGGCGGTTATCTGAATGGTTGCCCAATAATAGGAGATCTATTTTTCCGTCGCCGTTAAAATCACGTGCAATCGTCGCCGTGACCGGCGCGAACTGGGCTTCGAGCGGTAGTGCTGCAGGCTGATACTTGCCGTCGCGGAAAATGTAGCAAGTTGTTTCGGTAGTTGTCGCCTGAAGCTTGCCGGCTTTGTTAAGTTGTTCCTGCGTGAAAATATCTTTCATTGAAACGTCGGCATAAGCTTTGTAAGAACCGAACTTTTTCCGCATCGGGTAGATCTGTTCATTTAATTCGTCGCGGCTTACGAATGGATATGATGTGTCTCCATTATAGAAATTAAAAAAGGGATCGATAGAGCCGTTACTGTCGAAATCATCAAAATACAATTCGGCAGGTTGAGCAACTGTCGCATGCACCGGAGAGTTTAACCCGAGATTGCCGACTATCAGATCCGGCGAGCCATCAGCGTTGATGTCTGCGACTGTCAGAGAAAACCACAATCCGCTTTGCGGCGCTGAGAAATATTCTGAAGATTTATCTTCAAAGCCACCTGCTGTGTTTTTGTAGACTTTTATTGGCATCATCTCTCCACATACAATAAGGTCTTTTCTGCCGTCTTTATCAATGTCTGTCCATTGAGCGTCGGTAACCATTCCGGCATCTGCAAAGGGCGTTTGTGCTACCGTGAACATTCCTTTTCCCCCGTTAACGAGGAGATAGCTTTTAGCGGCTTTAGGGTATTCGCCCGGAATAACGCGTCCGCCGATAAAAAGGTCTATGTCACCGTCTCCGTCGAAATCACACGGGCGAATACAGGATTTGCTGCTTGCTGAAACATCCGGAAGAGGTGCTGAATTAAAAATGCCCTTGCCATTATTGATGAAAAGCTGATCCTGCAACTCGGGCGTATTCGGCTGATAAAGGGAATATCCTCCTTTGGCCAGGTAAAGATCCGGAAAGCCGTCGCCGTTAGCATCAAAAAAAGCCGCTGCCGAGACCGTTGAAGTTTGGTTTCCACCCAAAAGGTCTGAAAACTGAAAACTGCCATCGCTTTGCTGAATAAAAATTTTTCCGGGCGATTCCTGATCGCCGCTGATGAAAAGATCTTCAAGCCCATCCTTATTTATGTCAGCTTTGGCCAACACCGGCGAAGTTTTCGAATACATGAAAAGCATCAGCAGCTGGCGCTTAAAATCATTAATTGTATTTTCTTTAGGCTGAAAACTTATCAGCGGCGCGTTTTCTGTTAAATATGGTTTTCCTGTTTTAGGAAGATCTGCGAACGAACCTGTCTCCGGTTTATAATTGACCGTCAGATGCTGGTTTGATTTTATATCCTTCAGGCGCTGTACTTTTCCGTCAGGCCAGATGATGCGAATTGAATCGGCATGATCTTCCTTTCCTAGCCCAAAATTGAGCACCGTTGAAATGCTTGAAAGATAACCGCGACCTGGATTTAACTCCTGGTATTGCTGTGTGTTCCTGTTGTAAATATGAATTTTTGCCCCGACGGCGTTAGTATTTATCGGATAACCAGTAAGTTTAATAGTCAAAAAAGACGCTTTCCTAGTGTCACTAGCCGTGTTTTGATAAAGCGATGCTTCTTCGTTTATGTTGCTAACAACCAGGTCAAGGTCGCCGTCATTATCCAGGTCTGCGTAAACTGCTGCACTTGAGATCGACGGATTCGTCATCCCCCAGGCCGATTGTTCGTTTGTAAATGTCAGATCTTGATTATTTCTGAAAATATAATTGGGAAGTTTTGTTGAAGGCATTGCCGTCACCAGATCCATCAGAAGAAATGGTTCCCGGGCCATCGCTTTTTTTATTTTATAATCGCCCCAATAACGGAGGAAATCTTTATTGGTATAATCACGGAGATATCCGTTCGTTATGAAGATGTCTTTATATCCGTCATTGTCGAAATCGGCAAATAACGGACACCAGCTCCAATCGGTTGCGGCCAGGCCTGTCAGCTGAGCAATTTCGCTGAATGTTTCGTTGCCATTGTTGAGCTGGAGCATATTCCGCATATATTGTTTGTATAAGCCTTGCGTTTGCATCAGCGCGAATGACTCATAGTTTTCTTCCAGCTGCAGCGATTTCTGACGATGATTATCCGGCGGAAGCATATCGAGGGTTAATACATCGGGGAGCGCGTCATTATTGTAATCAGCAATATCCACCCCCATAGAAAAATGCGAGAGGTGTTTAAAAAAGCTTTTCGATTTATCGGTGAATGTGCCGTTGTGATTATTGATATAGAGATAATCGGGTTCGTTATAATCATTGGTGACATAAATATCCTGCCAGCCATCCTTATTCACATCAGCGATGGCGATACCAAGGCCAAACGTAAGCGGGTTTTGGATAATTCCCGCTTTTTTTGATACGTCGGTGAAATGATTTCCATTGTTTTCAAAGAGTTTATTCTCTGCATATTCGTCGGTCATGCTTTTGACCTGAGCCAGCTCCATATTATCAATTTTTTTGATATTATGATTGATCAGCATCATATCGAGATCTCCATCGTTGTCATAATCAAAAAATGCAGCTTGTGTGCTGTAGCCGGAGTTGTCAAGTCCGAATTCCTTGGCCTTTTCGGTGAAAGTGCCGTTTTGGTTGTTTATAAAAAGTTGATTTTTTCTTTTGTCGGGTTCCGCAGTACCTGAATAGCAAACATAAATATCCAGCCAACCATCACTATTTACGTCGGCCATTGCCACGCCAGTTTTCCAGCTTCCGGGCCGGCCTTCCAAGCCTTTTCCAGCATTTTTTGTGACGTCTTTAAATTTCAAGTTTCCCTGGTTCAGATAGAGCTTGTTGGCTGTCATGTTGCCGGTAAAAAAAAGATCGGGAAGACCATCATTATTTACATCGCCAACGGCCACTCCGCCACCGTTATAAAAATATTCGTAGGAAAGCACATTGAGTGCTTCGTTTTCCTTGATGTCATTACTGAAATGGATACTTGTTTGCTTCGGATCAAGGAGATTAAAAAGGGGTTGTTGAGCCACCGACGGAACAACAGAGAGTATTAGACCAGTTTGTAAACAGCATCGCAAAAGCCAGGATGAAGACGAGAAGAGAGCTTTAATTTTAGACATGAGACCTAGCCGGATTTAAATGCAAAAGTTAATAGTTTGTCGGCAAAAAAAGTGTTTAGATTGCTTATAAATACATAAAGAGACCAGTAGGTCTCTTTATGTAAAAGATTTTAATTCGTTAATTATTTATCCCACCAAACTCTTGTTGAAAAAGTGTCGCCACCCATAGCTGACACTGCAGCCTGGAAGTTCGCACCATTGGTTTGTGGTAAAGTAATCGGATATGGCATTCTTCTGGGAATTCCGCCAGCGATATATTGTCCAGGGTACGACACAGGAGTGAGTACAGGAAATCCTGATCTTCTCCAATTCGCAAATGTTTCATTGAAATTGAAGGTAGCAGAGGTATGAACCCAATACTCCATGTTAATTTGCTGTAAGGCAGTCGCCGGAACCAATGGATGAGCAGCAACATAGCTAGCGATGCTTCCAGCATCAACTACGGCAGCCGGTGTTGAATTTAGCTGAGTCAGTGTCAGCATATCGGCAGTCAGGGCATTTGAAAAGTGAGTCGCTGCTGCTCCCGTATTCCAGCCTCTTGTAGCCGCTTCGGCAAGTAATAGCTCCGACTCGCCATAAGTTAATATGATGTTCGAAGCACTCCGATCGCCATAAACAGCATAACGCGGACGAGAGTATTTTCCATCGGGCGCAGCTGCGTCATTGGCAACAGTAGGATCCGCAGGGGAAACTCCAGGGTAGCCGGGCGCCTTAGAAATGTCGGTAGCTCCACCGTTAAGGTCGTAACCGTTGGGCATTCCTATTTGCACTTCATACGTAGATATACCAGCACTCTGCTTTTCGTTAGCGGCTTTGCCGGTGCCTGCTGAAATTTCAGCAATGGCCGAAACACGTGGATCGTTATTCGATAACATGTAGTCCATCAGCGTTTTTGCCCAACGAACTTCGCGGAAATCGTCTGTAACCAGATATGCATTCGTGTTGTCGTTTGCATTTCCGTTCGCGTTATCGGTTCTAACAAAAGCGTTATCAGCGATACTGGTCATTGTTCCGGCTGCGTATGCTTTTTCTGCATACTTTTGAGCGGTTCCAGGATCGACCTTAACTAAGCGCATTGCAGCATGAAGCATCAGCGTATTTGCCAGGCGTTTCCATTTCGCAATGTCTCCACCATAGAACAGGTCAGATGTTGGTTTATCCTTTGATACATCCAGCGCTGCGGAAGCGGCCTCTAATTGGGTCAGCATCGCAGTGTAGATATCTTTCTGCGAATCAAATTTAGGCGTTGTATTACCTGTTTTTCCTTGTCCTTCTTCAGAATAAGGAACATCTCCATATAGGTCGGTAACACGTTGAATGAACATTACGCGAAGGATTGTGCCACAGTTGTCGAGGTTGTTGTACTCTGGTTTCCCCGCAACTAAGTTTTTCATTTCGTCAACCAGTGTTAGGGCTCCATAGCCCCTGTTCCAGGTGCGGCTATAGTAACTGGTTCCACTACCTCCCAAAACGTATTTGTCGCCATTGCTATAATAACTGAATGTAGAGGCAAGCGATTGAGTCCACATACTTTGAAATAACAACTGGTCATATCCTGTTTGTGAGAATTGCAATTGCGCCTGAGACATCAGGTAATTCGGATTAAACAAATCTGCTGTTGTCTTATTCGGATTCGTGTTTATATCATCGAAATCCTTGGTACAGCTAGCCATAAAAGAAGCGGCTGCAATAAGATATATGAGTCGTTTTTTCATGTCTGTTAGTTTTTAAATTTAAAGTTTACGTTAAATCCATAGGTTCTTGTTGCAGGTAAACTCGTGCCTTCAATACCCGTGTAACGGATATCATTTGAGATTCCTGATTCCGGATCAATGTTGTCCGTACGCTTCATGATCGTCCAGAGGTTACGTGCAACGAAAGACACGGTTATACCGTTGAATGGTGTTTTGGCAAGTATGTTTCTTGGTAGAGAATAACCAAATGTTACCTGTCGCAATTTGATAAAGCTTCCGTCAAGCACGTTTAACGACGAAATCCGGCGTGCTAAATTTTGGTAATAATCCTGTGCATTTATATTGACTGTATTAGCCGCCCCTGTTGAAGTAACTCCATCTACAGTGACACCTGTTTCACGACCATCCAGTGTCATTTCATTCAAGCCGCGGAAAATACTGTAGTAGTTGGTTGCAGATAAAACTTTGTTGCCAAACTTGTAATCGGCAAGGAACGACAAGTTAAATTGTTTGTAAACGAAGTTGTTATTAAATCCTCCGTAATACTTCGGAATGGTTGAACCCATCGCCTGGAGAGGACCCTGAACCGGAACTCCAGTGCCATCAACAACGATTTTTCCGTTTGCGTCGCGTACGTAATCATTGGCCATAATCTGAGGACCTGGCAGGCCAGCCACAAGTGCAAGACTCGCATTTAGAGGGCGGTAAGTTCCTAATGCGACGTTTGAGTTTGTAACGCCATCGGTTTGCAGGATCTTATTCTTAACATACGTAAAGTTAAAGGAAGGTGTCCAGACAAATCCGGAAGCCGAGCGTACGGGAGTTCCATGGATTTCTAATTCAACGCCGCGGTTCTGAGTAGATCCAGTACCAATGAACTTGTTATTGTAGCCGCTTGACGGATCGATCGTACTGTTAATGATCTCGTTTTTAGTTTTGCGGGTAAAGTAGGCAATGTCGAATCCTAACCGGTCACCGAAAAATTTAAATTCCAAACCGGCCTCTACTTCGCGAAGAGTGAATGGTTTTAAAAATAAATTTGGCAGCTGAGTTGAAAAACCTCCTGCAGGCACACCATTAATTGAGTTGTTTACATTGTAATAAACAGTGTTGGTGTAAGCATCCGGGTCGCCGCTGGTTTGCGAATACGACAAACGCGCTTTTCCATAGCTCAGTTTGTCAGAGTTTAAAAGCTCAGAAAAAATGAAGCTTCCTGAAACAGATGGTGAGAAAATTCCTCTTCCAACATCTTCCGAAATGCTGCTGTACACATCATAGCGTCCTGTTGTGCTCAAAATCAAATAATCCTTAAAAGAGAAGTCGGCTGAATAGTAAGCTGAGTTTACTTGCTTTTTCGAATTGTTATCGATAGGTCGTGCATTTCTAGCCGAGAAGTTGGTAATGTTGTAGTAATACGGAATAATAAATCCATTCAAACCAGCAATTGAAGTCCCATCATACGAGCTTTTACGAATATTTCCTCCTATCGAAAGATCAAGATTCAGTAGGTTTTTTACCAGGTCATGTCTTCCGTTGATCAGAGCGTCGTAGTTGATCTCATTTGTTACATAGCCGTATTCGGTCATTGTTCCGTTGTCATTTCGGTATGCAGTTCCAGTTGGTTCGATGTCGGTACGATCGTCATTGATGTTGTCATATCCAACACGGACCTGTGCGAATAACCAGTCGGTAAAGCTATATTTAGCCGCAATAGACGATATCAAGCGCTTTCTATCAGTGTTTTTTGAGAAATTATAAGCTGCGAAGTAAGGGTTGGTTACATACGTGTCATTTGTAAAAGTTAACTCGCGTCCATTAGCCGCTGTTCCGGGAGATAAAATGCTTGGGTCTTCGTTTGCTGCTAGAAACTGGACGTTGTTTGGGTTTCCTGGCCCGTCACTCAGGGAAGGTCTGTTTTTCGCCCGTTCGATTAAATAGTTGGCTACCAGTGTTACTTCTAACTTTTTAGAGATATTTTGAGTTCCGTTAAAGTTGAACGATTTTCGGTCGAGGTAACTGTTTGGGATGATTGAATTTCCCCTATAATCAGCAATTGATAACCTGGCATTTCCGTTTTCGCCACCACTTGTTAATGAAAGTGTATTTGTGAAACTTGGCGCCGTGCGGTAAAAGGACAAATAATTATTACCGGCATTTGCATATGGATATGAGTTGCCGTCAAATTGAATA
Source organism: Hufsiella arboris (assembly GCF_009834875.1). Classification (GTDB taxonomy): domain Bacteria; phylum Bacteroidota; class Bacteroidia; order Sphingobacteriales; family Sphingobacteriaceae; genus Hufsiella_A; species Hufsiella_A arboris. Next base: position 368,000 of record NZ_WVHT01000005.1, read on the forward strand.
ACCTGGGAACCATCTAATCGCGCTCCCCATCCAAGGTTTCCCGCAAGAAGCGCTGCCGCGGCAGTTGCCGGTTTTGCGCCATATTGGCCTTGCCCATAAACATCCTGGAAATCAGTATTATCAACAGGCTGATCAAACTGACCGTTACTGTTAAATTCAACGCCAAAGCCGCTGTTTTTCTTTCCGGACTTTGTTGTTATCAAAATAACACCGTTTGCAGCGCGCGATCCGTAAAGTGCGGAAGCTGATTGTCCTTTCAGAACTGTCATTGTTTCAATGTCGTCCGGGTTTAAATTGGAAATACCGTCGCCATAATCAGCTCCGCCCCACTCTCCGGATGCACCTCGTTGCGTGTTATCCATCGGGACGCCATTGATAACGTAGAGCGGAGATCCAGCGCTGAAACTTGTTAAGCCGCGAAGCAATACACGGGCAGATGAACCAGGGCCGCCATTAGCGCCACTAACGCTTAATCCCGCAACTCGTCCTGATAAGGACATTGCAACATTTGATTCTTTTGCCTGGTTTAAATCAGTGCCATTGACGGTCGTAACTGCGTAGCCCAATTTTTTCTGATCCTTTCTGATACCAAGGGCTGTTACAACCACTTCAGTTAGATTTTTAGCATTTGGTGTCATTGACACGTTAAGCGTAGTTTTCCCTGCTACCGCTATTTCCTGCGTATTATATCCGATATAAGTGAAAACGAGCGTGGCATTGTCCGGTACTGTCAAACTGAAAGAACCCGATGCGTTTGTTACGACCCCGGTGTTTGTAGATTTAATTTTTACCGAAACGCCAACCAAAGGCTCACCTTTTTCGTCTACAACTTTACCGCTGATTCTGATATCTGCATTGTTTGTAAAAGGTGTAAGGAATGTGGTAGACCCGGATGTGTTTATGAGAGGGCTAAGTACATTAGCATTTGCTGAGGCGTCAAAATGTAAGAGGAATAAGGACGCAACCGCAAGTTTAGTAGTCAGGTTAAGCCGAGGAAAGCTATCCTTAACCTTCGTCTTTTTTACGTGGTTATTGATTTTCATACTTTTTACTTGGTTTGGTGATGAGTGTGTTTTGCAAGGCAGTTTAGAGAGATGGCTGCAAGCCTTGCGGTTACAGCGATTAAAATTTGTTGTTTTTCGTCATGTGTTTATAAATTAAGTGAGATGTGTTTGCTTAGGAATGTTCGAAACAGTCAATTTACATGCATTATTATTTGTGCTTGTAAAAGAATAAATTTGTTAAGAAACTAATTTCCAAGGTAAAAATTCTTTTACGTAAACGCAAATACTTTGTAAATTTTTTAAAAAGTATAAAATTTATTTTTAATTGCCAATTATAACTATGTCTACTTCTAAGCTTGAAATTCTGGTTACGCACAGCGAGACGATAAAGTGTTTGTATTATAATAAGGTAGCGACGAGTACTGAGGTGAGTAACCTGACAGGAAAGAGTATTCCTCATGTGATTAAAGTTTTGGGGGAACTGACAAAAGCGGGCTACGTGACGGTGAACGGTTATGCCAGTTCGAGCGGGGGCCGTAAGCCTCTTGTATATTCTCTTGTTGCCGATTCCCATTATATATTGTCGGTGGCGATGGATCAGTTTTCGGCCCAGATGGTTATAGTGGATATGAATAACGCGTTTGTAACTGACACGGAGCGTTATGAATTTCCTATTAACGAACTGACACCGGATGCATTGATTGCTTATATCAATGAATTTCTTGAGAAGAAGGAGATAGCAAGAGAGACGATCATTGGTGTCGGATTAACGATGCCGGGTTTCATTGACACGGAGCAAAATGTCAATTATACTTATTCAAGTATTGCTGGCGAGTCGCTGGTGGGCTATATCCAGCAACAGATATCAATTCCGGTATTTTTAGAGAACGATTCAACGGCCATTGCCATAGCAGAACAGAAGTTCGGTGTGGCGGCGCATATCAAAAACGTGATGGTACTGAACCTGGGCTGGGGGATCGGGTTGGGGATGATTTTAAACGACCAGTTATTTACAGGCAACAATGGGTTGGCTGGCGAGTTCAGCCATATTCCGTTGTTTAAAAACGGGAAGTTATGTACCTGTGGCAAGCACGGTTGTTTGGAAACAGAAGCCTCGCTGATTGCTGTAACGGCAAATGCCAGGCAGGGGATAAAGGAAGGCTTGACAACGAGCCTGGCGAATTACCCGGAAATCAATGCAGATATCATCATCGCCGAAGCAATTAAGGGCGATGTATTCTCGGTAAAGCTGATATCAGAAGCGGCGTATCATGTAGGTCAGGGACTGGCAATACTGATTCACCTGATGAATCCCGGAGCGATTGTATTGAGTGGAAAAGGCAGTATGGTAGGGAAGTTGTGGCTGGCGCCGATTCAGCAGGCGATTAACGAACACTGCATTCCAAGACTGACACAGTTTACCGAGTTTAAGATATCAGATCTGAATACACGGGCTCAGCTGATCGGAGGAGCCGCGCTGGTCGTGGAGAATTTTGAAAAAGCACTTCATCAAAAATTCAATCAAATAAAGATGGAAGTTTAGTAATTATTATAAACAAAGAAGGCTGCATAATTGCAGCCTTCTTTGTTTATAATAATTATTGTTTATCCCACCACACACGAGAAGTCATCTTATCTCCACCAGATAAACGATTCACAGCATCCTGGTAATTTTGGGGATTAACTGCTGCTTCATTTGTCGGATAAGTATAGCGTCTCGGAATGGTACCGTTGGTTGCATTTCCCGGATATGCCGCAACAGGAGTAAGCGCAGGAATTCCACTTCTTCTCCAGTTAGTCCATGCTTCATATTCATCGCCAAAACTAGCAACCCAATACTGGGTGTTTATCTGGCTGATTCCGGCAGCACCGCCAGCATAAGGATTTTTACTTAAGAAATAGGCGATTTCAGATGCAGGAACATTAATTCCCGAAACTGCACCTAAATTATATTGAGCAAATTGCTGCATCGCCGCTGTAACCCCCGCTGTATAAAAGGTTGCCGCACTTCCGCTTACATATCCACGCTCGGCTGCCTCTGCCAATAAAAGTTGTGTTTCTGCAGCAGTTAAAAAGAATGTCGGGGCTTCAAAACGAGCAACAGTGTAACGGTTAACAACAGAATATTTGTACTGTGCGCCAGGCCAGTTGGGAGCGGTGTTGATGCCTCTGGTGCCTGTCACATCGTAGCCATTTGGCTGGCCTAACTGTTTGGTAACAGTTGTGTCGCCATAATCAATCGTATTGGTATTGGCATCATAACCGGGAACTGCCGGATCGGTATTGGTACCGATATTTGAAGGAGTTACCAATGTCGCAATAAATCGCGTTCTCGGATCACCAGACGATTTAAGATAGTCCATAAATGTCTTACTAATGCGAGTTGCGTTCGGGTCTTGTGAGATCAGAACGGATCCGGTGCCATTTGCTAAATTATTTTGTGGCGCCAGATTGGGATGCTGCAATATCGCATTGTCAGAAATAGCTGTCATTACTCCTCCAGCAGCCGCTTTTGCAGCCCAAGTTTTTGCATCCTGTGGCTTAACTTTAATTAATCTCATCGCCAAGCGAAGCATTTCAGAATAGGCGAATTTTTTCCACTTCGACACATCTCCTCCGTATAGCATATCGGCTGCTCCAACAGTATTAGGTGATGCAGCATTTAAGGCAGCAGCGGCCTCGTCCAATTCCTTCAACATGTCTGCATAGATTGATTCCTGTGAATCATAAACCGGTGTGAGGTTTTGCGACAAATATGCCTGACCTGACTGGCTGTATGGAATATCTCCATAAAGATCTGTCATGCGTTGAAACATAAAAACTTTAAAAATTCGGGAAATATTATAAAAGTTTGTTTGATTGGGATTACTTTTTACATTTTCAATAATGTCCGTAATGTTTTTTATACTGTTCGGATAATTGACATCCCAGTATGCAGACAAGTAACCGCCATTCAGGGTGTATTTGTCGCCGGCCCAATATCCTGTGGTAGAAGACAAATGTTGAACCATTGTTGACGCGTAAATCAGGTTTCCTCGCCAATCTTCATAAGCGTTTGCATCACTATTACCCGAAGTAACCAACTCAGCTGTTGTGAAAAGAAAATTATAATTCATTGACGCTGAATTTAATTTTGTAGGGTCTGTGTTTATTTCTTCAAAATTTTTATCGCAACCTGCGGTGATTAACAATCCTGCAAGTGCTGGTATTAGTATATATTTCTTTTTCATTGTAATTACTAATTAAAAATTATCGCTTAGAACTTGACATTTAAGTTAAATCCAAGTGATCGGATATAAGGATATCCTGTCAATTCAAGTCCTTGCCCGTTTCCGCCTGTCAGATTTGATTCCGGATCGATATTTGGAGTGTGCTTCATAATGGTTGCCAAGTTGCGACCGATTAATGAAATTGTTAAACCCTTTACTGGTGATTTTCCCAATACGGAGGCTGGCAAACTGTATCCGATTGAAGCGCTACGGAGCTTAATAAAACTAGCATCGTATACAAATTCCTCCGTTACATGATGATCGTCTTGTGCCGAAATCGCCTGCCAGTATGTTTGTGCAGGAACCGCAACGGTGTTCGGCTGGCCGGCTTCGTTTACACCCGGTCCAACGTATCCGCCTTCTCTTCCTCCAAGTGTTTTTTGTTGAAGGCCATCGTTGTATAACAACAAGTTGGTTCCAGAATAGATTTTTGCACCGTATTTGAAGTCAAACAAAATCGAGGCACTAAATGACTTGAACTTAAAGTCATTGCTAAATCCACCGGTCGTTTTGTATACACCCGACCCAAGTGGCACTGGCAGGTTAGATCTCTCAGGCAGACCGTCTGCATCATATATTATCTGGCCTCCTTCATTTCTTTTATATGCGTAGCCTACAATTTGTGCGTACGGTTTACCAACTACCTGCTGAATGCTCACGCCGTTACCCCAACGAGGAAACGCTCCGTCAACTACAATGGCATCTTGTCCAGGCGCTAGTGCAATAACTTTATTATTATTTATACCGATATTAAACGAGGTATTCCATACGAAGCTTCCGAATTTCAACGGTGTGGCGTTTAGCAATAATTCAAAACCTCTATTTTGCATCTCGCCGATATTTATATTACGGCCAGTGTATCCTGATGTTGGAGATATCGTAACCGGAAGTATGTCATCTTTAGTGGTTTTATCGTAAAAGGCCACATCGAATCCGACTCTGCTATCAAAAAAATCCATGTTAAGGCCTATCTCTTTTTCGGAGATTTTTACCGGTTTAAGATTTGGATTTGGAACAGCATTTTGTGTTATGTATCCAACAGTTTGGTCATTAATTGTATAACCTTGCAATCCGTAAGTCAAAACATTCAAATAAGGGTCAGCGCCTTTTGAGCTTCTGGCTGTTGAAGCCCGGAGTTTACCGAAGCTGATAAAATCTGGAAGTTTAAACGCATCTGAAAAAACGAAACTAGCCGCTGCGGAAGGATAGAAAATCGTGTTTGAGTTTATTGCGAGAGTTGAATACCAGTCTTGGCGGCCGGTTAACGTTAAAAACAACCAATTTTTGTAACCCAAATCGGCACTTGCGAATAATGAGTTCACTCTAAGATGAGTGTATTGGTATTCAAGCGGCTTTCTGCTTATATTACTCGGAGTGTAAAACCCGGGAACAATGAATGGACTAGCTCCAACAATGCCATTACGAGAAGTCAGATCATCCTGAGAATTGCCTCCTAAAAGAAGCTTAGTCGAAAATTCGCCAAATTTTTTATTGAAATCTAAAGATCCTCCATAGTTGAGTTCACGATAGGTGTCTGTATATTGTGTTAAGCTCCCACCTGGTTGATAACCTGTTCCCGATGGAAGCACGTTAACTAAATCAAGAGTATTTCCATCACGAGTTACTTGGCCCTGAGCAGTTAACCAATTAGTGATTTCATATTTCAAAGTCACACCACCAGTTAACCTACTGCGCTTGGTTGAATTTTGATAGGCATAAGCTACGAAGTAAGGGTTATTAAAATAGGTGTCGGCACCAGGTAAAATCTCTGATCCTGTTGCGGTTTTATAGTTTTCAAGTAGCCTGATATCAAAGCTATTGGCAAGATATAAAGGGCCTGCTAAAACATTCCCTGGAGCATCGGAAAAAGAAGCCCTATTTTTTACTGTTTCAAAAATATAGTCCGCAGTAACAGTGGTCGTGAGTTTTTTATTAATATTGATTGTGGAGTTTAAATTAAGACCCTGTTGTTTCAAATTAGAATTCGGAATAGGATTTTTCATATAGTTGTTCATTAGTGATAACCTGAAATTTCCTAGATCGGCATTCCCTGAAAAGGCAACGGTGCTTTGATTGTTGATCCCTGTTTCGTAAAAGTTTTTGAAGTTATTCTTCTGAGCGATATATGCATAATTGTCACCCAAAAAATTTACCGCTTGAGATCCGTCAAGTTTAGATCCCCAGCTAAATGTCGAAGTTCCAAGAGCAGCATTAGCATTAGCGGGCTTTATGCCTTGTGAACCTTGTCCGTATGCATATTGATAATCACGTTGGTCGTCTACATTGCTAAATGTTGTATTGGAGTTCAAGTCGATTCCGATACCTTTTGAACCCTGTCCCGACTTTGTAGTAATTAAAATTGCGCCGTTTGCACCACGATAACCGTATAATGCTGAAGCCGCAGCTGATTTAAGTACGGTTATATTCTGAATATTATCCGGGTTGATCGTGCTAAGCACATCACCATAATCCGCGCCACCCCATTGTCCGGAGGAGCCGGCATTCGAATTTGATACGGGAATTCCATCAAGAACATATAATGGCTGGTTGTTCGCTGTAAGCGAAGAGTTACCACGGATTGTAACACGACCGCTTCCCGATGGCCCTGTTGATGTACCGGAAACGCTAACACCGGCAACCTGACCTGTAAGCGCATTCGCGAGGTTCGTCTCACGTGATTGAGTAAATTTCGATCCGTCTACAGTAGTCGTCGATGTCCCAACAGCTCTTGCTTGTTTTTTCACTCCCAACGCTGTTACTACAACTTCAGTTAATTGTTTGGTGCTCCCAGCGAGTTGAATGTTTACAGTGGAACGGTTGTTTACCTGAACCTCGGTGGTTTCAAATCCGACCGCGGAGAAAACAAGAATAGCATTGCCATTTGCATTTAAATTGTAAATACCGTTAACATCGGTGATAACCCCAGTTGTGGATCCCTTGATTTTTACTGAGACCCCCTGGATCGGAGCTCCTAATTCATCCGTGACTTTTCCTCTTATGGCAGTTTGCTTAGCAGCTGTAAAAAGATTGTGTGCTGGCATAGCTGCATAAATTCTGTCAACTGGGCACATAGTGCCCACTAGCAGGACGGCGAGTACCCCATGTCGCCATGGGTTGCCTTTTTTGCTTTTTTGTAAAGATTTGAAATTCATAAAAGTTGGTTTGGTATAAATTATTGTGTGATATTATTCAATTATTAATATGTGAGAACTTTTTAAAATAAAATATAAAACTAAATTGAATATAAAATTGGTATTTTTTAAAATATTTGGTCGATTTAGTATGATTTTTTAAAAATTAAATCATTTTTTATGAAATAAGAATCAATACTTTCAAGATTTTAATGGTTATTCACAATCCCTTTATTAATTAAATACAAAATCTAAATTAATTTTTTATTTCCAAAAACAAGAATACTTTTTTAAATTTTTAAAAAGTCTTTTAAGAAGTCGAAAAAAATCTTTAAATATGTATTACTATTATTTAATTATGCCCGTTAATAAGCTAAGCCCGTTGTTTTCAAACAGCGAGACAATAAAGTGTTTGTATTATAATAAGGTAGCGACGAGTACTGAGGTGAGTAACCTGACAGGAAAGAGTATTCCTCATGTGATTAAAGTTTTGGGGGAACTGACAAAAGCGGGCTACGTGACGGTGAACGGTTATGCCAGTTCGAGCGGGGGCCGTAAGCCGCTTGTATATTCTCTTGTTGCCGATTCCCATTATATATTGTCGGTGGCGATGGATCAGTTTTCGGCCCAGATGGTTATAGTGGATATGAATAACGCGTTTGTAACTGACACGGAGCGTTATGAATTTCCTATTAACGAACTGACACCGGATGCATTGATTGCTTATATCAATGAATTTCTTGAGAAGAAGGAGATAGCAAGAGAGACGATCATTGGTGTCGGATTAACGATGCCGGGTTTCATTGACACGGAGCAAAATGTCAATTATACTTATTCCAGTATTGCTGGCGAGTCGCTGGTGGGCTATATCCAGCAACAGATATCAATTCCGGTATTTTTAGAGAACGATTCAACGGCCATTGCCATAGCAGAACAGAAGTTCGGTGTGGCGGCGCATATCAAAAACGTGATGGTACTGAACCTGGGCTGGGGGATCGGGTTGGGGATGATTTTAAACGACCAGTTATTTACAGGCAACAATGGGTTGGCTGGCGAGTTCAGCCATATTCCGTTGTTTAAAAACGGGAAGTTATGTACTTGTGGCAAGCACGGTTGTTTGGAAACAGAAGCCTCGCTGATTGCTGTAACGGCAAATGCCAGGCAGGGGATAAAGGAAGGCTTGACAACGAGCCTGGCGAATTACCCGGAAATCAATGCAGATATCATCATCGCCGAAGCAATTAAGGGCGATGTATTCTCGGTAAAGCTGATATCAGAAGCGGCGTATCATGTAGGTCAGGGACTGGCAATACTGATTCACCTGATGAATCCCGGAGCGATTGTATTGAGCGGAAAAGGCAGTATGGTAGGGAAGTTGTGGCTGGCGCCGATTCAGCAGGCGATTAACGAACACTGCATTCCAAGACTGACACAGTTTACCGAGTTTAAGATATCAGATCTGAATACACGGGCTCAGCTGATCGGAGGAGCCGCGCTGGTCGTGGAGAATTTTGGAAAAGCACTCGAAGAGAAGCTTAATAGTATCGAAGCGGTAACGTAAATTAGCTGTATGACATCATCCTACGAAAACTTAGTTAAATGCCTGTTTGCCGCTTGTTTAATTTTATCTGCAACTGCTGGTACTGCACAGCAGCATAACATGTCCAAAGAATATCAACAGCCGGAAGATCCTGCTGTACGTCAGAAACTTGAGCAATGGCAGGATCTGAAATTCGGACTGTTTATGCATTGGGGAACCTACAGCCAATGGGGAGTTGTTGAAAGCTGGAGTATTTGCCCGGAAGATGAAGGATGGACTCAGCGGAAAGGCCCTTATTCGGAAACTTATGAAGGTTATAAAAAAGCCTACGAAAATCTTCAGACAACGTTTAATCCCGTAAAATTTAATCCTGAAAAGTGGGTAAAAGCCGCAAAATATGCCGGGATGAAATACATGATCTTTACAACAAAGCATCATGATGGCTTTTCGATGTTTGACACAAAGCAAACGGATTATAAAATTACAGATTCCAAAACTCCTTTCTCGAAAGATTCACGCGCCAATGTGACGAAGGAAATTTTTAACAGCTTCAGGAAGGATAACTTTATGATCGGGGCATACTTTTCAAAAGCCGATTGGCACTCGCCGGACTATTGGTGGCCATATTTCCCGCCAAAAGATCGCAATGTAAATTACGACCCTTCAAAATATCCTGAGAAATGGAATAAGTTCAAAGACTTCACTTTTAATCAAATACAGGAGTTAATGACCGGTTACGGTAAGGTCGATATATTGTGGCTTGACGGAGGATGGGTCCGCCCGAAAAATACGATCGATACGGCCGTCGACTGGCAACGAACGATTCCTTATGACCAGGATATCGATATGGCGAAAATTGCTGCGATGGGCCGGAGAAATCAGCCTGGCTTAATTGTGGTAGACCGTACAGTGGCCGGGCCTTACGAGAATTACACAACCCCCGAACAGGAAGTTCCTGAAAGGCCGTTGGGCAGTCCGTGGGAAACCTGTATGACCATGGGAAACTCCTGGAGTTACGTGCCGGGTGATCAATATAAATCGAGCCAAAAAATTATCCAGCTTTTAATAAAAGTAGTATCCCGGGGAGGCAATTTTCTGATGAATATTGGTCCGGGGCCGGATGGTGACTGGGATCCGGAAGCTTACAAACGTTTAAGCGATATCGGTGACTGGATGAAAATTAATGGAGAAGGTATTTATAATTCACGCGCCGTGGCCCCATACTCTGCCGGCGACATCTTCTACACAAAAAATAAGAATTCTAATACAATCTACGCTTTTAAGCTTTTCGATAACAAGTCAATCAATTTTCCGTCGACAATGGAGATTCCGTTGGAAGGTTCTGAAAAGCTGAAAAAGGTAAGCCTTTTAGGAAGCAATGTTAAACTTCGTTGGAGACAAACTGAAAATGGCATTTCTCTTACCTTGCCTTCTTCAGCAAATACCGCTGGTTTGAAATCGGCAGCTTGTTTTAAAATTGAGTATTAACAATTAAAACTGAACACATTGCGAGCTCTTATCCTGCGTTTCAATCCGAACCGAATGCAGCTGCCAGTCTCTTTAGCCCGGCGCCTGATGTTCCCTGCAATGATCTTGTTCTTATTGCCAGGTTTAAATATCAGGGCCCAAACCTCGTATGAGTTAAATGCCGGATGGAAATGTGCACCGGTTTCGGAAGTAACTGCAAACGGCTTCAATATTTCTTCGCAATCTTTCAAAATAAATAGTTGGATACCCGCCACTGTTCCGGGAACTGTGCTAACGACTTTATTGAATAATTCGAAGGTTCCTGATCCGTTTTATGGTATGAATAACAATTTGATCAAGGATATTTATCAAACCGGCCGGGATTACTATACTTATTGGTTCGTGAAGGACTTTACAGAAAAGATTACTGTACCCGGCCAGCAGGTATATCTGAATTTTCGGGGCGTTAATTATAGTTGCGAAATTTATCTGAACGGAAAGAAAGTCAATAAACAAACGCATAAGGGCATGTTCCTGCGTCAATCGTATAATATCACATCGCTGTTAAATAAAGCGGGACAAAACCGGTTGGCGGTATTGGTTTATCCCCCTGATCCTGTCGGAAATCCAAACGGTGGCCAGGGCGGTGACGGACGCATCGCCAAAGGAGTTGGCTTGCAATACACGGCTGGATGGGATTGGATACAGCCAATGCGAGACCGCAATACCGGGATTTGGGATCAAGTAACGATTGAAAAAACCGGGTCAATTAATCTGATAAATCCACACGTCGTAACAATCGTGCCTGGAACACGCCATGTTACCGGCGAGCAGCGGCCGGCTATTGTTAAGGCATCAGCTGAACTTCAAAACTCTACCTCGGCGACTGTAAAAGGAATTTTGAAACTTTCTATTGATGGAAAATCCGTTTCAAAAAATGTGACTGTCGCGCCAAATACTTCGCAGGAATTCACTCTTTCGGATCTGACACTTGCCAATCCTAAGCTGTGGTGGCCGCACGGTTATGGACCGCAAAATCTCTATAATGCAAAAATTGAGTTTTTTGCTGGCGGTAGTTTATCCGATGCGGAAAACATTTCTGTAGGTGTTCGCGAAATAAAATCCGCCTGGAATAACGAAACACATAGCGCTTACGTCACGGTAAATGGACAGAAAATATTTATTAAAGGTGGTAACTGGATTATTTCGGATGCAATGTTGCGTTTTTCAGATGCCAGGTATGATGCCGAAGTGCGTTTTCACCGCGATATGAATTTAAATCTGATCCGGATTTGGGGCGGTGCGCTCGTTGAACGCCCTGAGTTTTACGCCGCATGCGATAAATACGGCATGCTGGTATTTCAGGATTTCTGGATGTCCGGAGATGCTAACGGGAAATGGCTCGACCCCATGAAAGCTGATGATCAATGGACGCGGCGGAAATATCCGGATGACCACAGTTTGTTTTTAAAGTCTGTCGCGGATCAGATCAAATTGGTGAGAAATCATCCGTCACTCGCCATGTGGTGTGGTGGAAATGAGATAACGCCGCCGGAAGATATTTTGCTCGCAATGCGTGATAGCATCTTGCCAAAACTTGATGGAACCCGTTGGTTTATAGAATATTCAAATTCTGATAAAATGTCGCTGAATACGCTCGGTGGAAATGGTGATGGTCCTTACGGTATTCAGGATATTGCGACATTCTGGGAGACAAAAACATTCCCGTTTAATTCGGAAGTAGGCTCGGTCGGCGTTGGCGACTATGAATCACTTGAACGGTTTATTCCTGAAAAAAACAGAATTGCTCCCGGGTACTCGGAAGGCGGTAAATCAAAAGTAGATTCGGTATGGGATTATCATAAGTATATCGGGTATGATAAATCGATTGATCCATATGGTAAAGTTTCTGATGCAAAAGATTTTGCCACTAAAGCGCAGTTGGTAAACTATGACCAGTATCGTGCCCTGATGGAAGGGTTTAGCTCACATATGTGGAGCTGGTATACCGGTACAATCATTTGGAAAACCCAAAACCCCTGGACGGCCATGCGCGGCCAGATGTATGATTACTATCTTGATCCAAACGCTTGTTTATATGGCCTGCACAATGGCAGCGAAATGCTTCACCCGATGTATAACCCAGTGACGGGAATGGTCAGCATTGTAAACAATCATTTTGAGGCGAAACGCGACCTGATGCTGGCTGTGCGTGTGGCTGATATGGATGGGAAGGATAGTTTACTCACCCAGATATTTGTGGAAGTCCAGCCGTCGTCTGTTAAAAATTTCTTGCCCATAAAGCCAGTTGTAGAGAAAATGGCAAAGGAAAAGGGGGTGTTTTTGGTTTTACAGCTCCTGACTAAAAATAAGGAAAAGTTGAGCGAGAATATTTATTGGCTGGCAGACGAAAAGGGAAACTATTCAGGACTTAAGAATATGCCTGTGTCGAAGCTTGAAGTAACAGCGAAAAAAATCAATAATGGCAAGATTGAGGCGACTTTGAACAATCCTTCCGGATCTCCGATGGCCTTTTTTAACCGCCTGTCGTTGGTGGATCCTGCCACTCACAAACGTCTATTGCCGGTCTTTTACTCGGATAACTATATATCTGTATTGCCTGGAGATTCAAAGAAGGTTTTGCTTGAATACAAAGACGTCACGAACAAAGATCAACCTCTGCTTATGATTAGCGGCTGGAATTTGTCGGAAAAAATGATAAGTATAAAATAAACAGCGTCATGATTAATAGATTGGGCCTGATCATCGCTTTTGTCATTTCGCTTTCGCAGCAATCAGTGGCACAAAATACTTTTGATGCGTTTAAAAGTCTTTTTACAGACCCCAAAAGCTATATAATTAGGCAAACTACAGCGGCATTGAAAATTGACGGAAGCCTGGATGAAAACTCCTGGGCAAGTGCAGCCTGGACTGATGATTTTGTTGACATAGAAGGATCATCGAAGCCTATACCTGCTTTAAAAACACGGGTAAAAATGCTGTGGAACGATTCGACATTATTCGTTGCCGCGAAATTGGACGAGCCGGATATTTGGGCTTATCAGAAAAAACACGACGATATTATTTTTCACGATAACGACTTTGAAATATTTATCAGTCCGCAAGGAGGCTCACATCAGTATTTTGAAATAGAAATAAATGCGCTGAACAAAATCTTCGACTTATACCTGCCAAAGCCTTACCGTAATGGTGGAGACGCACTCGTTAGCTGGGATGTAAAAGGATTGCAGTCTGCCGTTTCAATAGATGGGAAATTAAATGACGCTTCCGGAAAAGATAGGAGCTGGACCGTTGAAATGGCTATCCCATTTAATTCAATAAAAATGGGATTTTCGACTACAATTCCAAAGGAAGGAACCATTTGGCGTATTAATTTTTCGCGGGTTGAATGGGATACAGCGTATAAAAATGGAAAGTATGTCAAGGCAACGGATGCTGCAGGGAAAACATCACCAGAACATAACTGGGTTTGGTCGCCACAGGGAGTAATAAATATGCACTACCCTGAGCGATGGGGCTATATACAGTTTACAAAAAAGCAAAGCGACGTATTTAAGCTTCCCTTTGCTGAAGAATTAAAAAAGCGATTATGGTTGATCTATTACAGCCAGAAAAGATTTCAGCAAAGTAACGGGAGATATGCTGCTTCGCTTGAAGATCTTCAGATAGCTTCAGTTGAGGAGATAGGCCTGCAGAAGGTGAAGCTGACTTTAAACGCGACCGGTCGCCAATTCACGGCCGATGTTTCAGCTGTTGATGGAGAAAGTTTTATGATTAACGACGAAGGACTTATAACCTCTATAAAGAAATAATTATGTCAAGCCGGAGAAAATTTTTTAAAAGTTCAATGATTGCAGGTGCTTCCTTAGCGCTGTTACCTGCAGCTTCAAACGCCGAAAATTACCTTGCATCGAAAAAGAAGCGTTTGAAGAACTGGGTCTGGACCAATCCCGATCCAAAAGATACCGATGAACAGTTAGCTGAACGATATAGAAAATACCATGAAGCTGGAATTCATGCTATATTTTTTGAAAGCGACAGTGAGCGACATTGCCGCGCCGCCAAGGCGAACAAATTGGAGGCTCATCGCTGGATATGGACGATGAACAGGGGCGAAAAGTCATTACTTGACGCTCATCCTGAATGGTATGCGGTTAGCCGGAGCGGTAAATCCTGCGCCGATCAGCCGCCCTACGTGAACTACTATCGCTGGCTTTGCCCTTCACGGGAAGAGGTAAAACAGTACCTTGAAAATGATTATGAAGCAGCGTTAAAAAAAGATTATGTCGACGGAATTCATCTGGACTATGTACGTTTTTGCGATGTGATTCTCCCTGTTAATTTGTGGGATAAATATGATATCGTACAAACCAGTGAACTTCCAGAGTACGATTTTTGCTACTGTTCAGTATGCAAAGATGCTTATAAGAAGGAGTATGGCGTTGACATTGACAGCGTTCAATATCCGGAAGCTAGCCCGTCATGGCGTGTGTTCAGGTATCAGCGAGTAAACCAGGTTGTCGAACGCTTGACCGCTGTTGCAGAAAAATATAAAAAACCAATCACAGCGGCCGTTTTTCCGACACCCGATATCGCCCACCGCAACGTAAAACAAGATTGGGTTAACTGGAATTTAAGCGGAGTTTGCCCGATGATCTATCATGGGTTTTACAAGGAAAATGTATCCTGGATCGGCACGGCAGTGAAAGAAGGTGTAAAAGCGTTAAACGGTAAATTTCCTCTATACGCAGGTTTGTATATTCCGGATTTTAAAAATGACGCCGAAGTTCAGAAAGGAATTGAAATCGCTCTGGCAAATGGCGCTTCGGGCGTATCGCTGTTTGGAAATGTAACAGACACTGTTCTCGAGGGACTTAAGAACGCTTTAACAAAGAAATCCTGACAAGTTGCGGTTTTTGAGCAAATGAACTAAATTGAGCCATGCAAACATTAAAACCTGTTATACATCACGTACTTTTCTGGTTGAAAAATCCAAAATCCCAAGCTGATGTAGACCGATTGATAGCTGGTCTGAAAACCCTGGAGAAGATCGAAACGATAAAAAAAATGCATATCGGCATTCCTGCCTCAACAGAGAAACGAGATGTCGTCGATAATTCATATAGTGTTTCCGAACTGATGTTTTTCGACGATCTGGCTGGGCAAAAATATTATCAGGATCATCCCGTACACAAAGAGTTTATTAATAGCTGCTCACACTTATGGGAAAAAGTTGTGGTATACGATATGATTGATGTATAATCTGTCAAAACTGGTCAAGGCAATGTGGACTTTAAATTAGTATTTTATCGTTAGGAAGTACTAATTAAAGCGATCGATTTCGTCTAAAATTTTGTTTGTCGCCCCCGTATGGTTCATTACATAATTCCTGGCGTTTGACCCGGCTTCGATAACAAAAGCTTCAGATTGCAGTTTGGCTACAGTCAGCTCCAATTCCCGGATGTTGCTTATAGCAAAACCTCCTCCGCATTTTATCAATTCCGTTGCTTCGCGAAACCGATGGTAGTTTGGTCCGAAGATAACCGGAATTCCAAATGCCGCGGCTTCAAGCGTATTGTGTATACCGGCTCCAAAACCACCTCCGATATAAGCGATGTTGCCGTAACGGTAAAGAGAGGAAAGCATTCCGATATTGTCAATTATCAGCACCCGCGATTGTTGGTTTATTGGTTTCCCCATGGTTTTTTTCAGCGAAGAAAATCTGCAGCTGTCTTTAAATAACTTTTCAATGCTCGTTAGATGGCTTTCGGTAATTTCATGTGGTGCAATGATGATTTTCCAGTCCGGGTATTCTGTGAGCAGTGAAGCAATAAGCTTTTCGTCTTCCGGCCATGTGCTTCCGGCAACCAAGGTTTTTTTCCCTTCAACAAAGTTGTCAATTTCCAGAAATGAGCTTGCAGCCATCGCATTACTCACAACGCGGTCGAATCGTGTGTCGCCACTCACGGTGACCTGGTTAATATCTATGGTATTTAAAAGTTCTTTGCTGTCGTAATCCTGCACAAAAACTTTCGTTAACAACCCGAGCATCTTTCGGTTTAATAAACCGTACCATTTGAAAAACGGTTGTTCTTTTCTAAAGATTGCAGAAATCACGCAGGCCGGAATCTCTACCTTTTTAAGCTCGTTAAGATAATGGTACCAATAATCATATTTGGTAAAGACAGCTAATTCCGGATTTATCAGTTTAATAAATTTTGACGCGTTGGCTTTAGTGTCTAGCGGAAGATAAAAAACGTGGTCGGCTAATGGATAATTTTTCCTTACTTCATATCCTGAAGGTGAGAAAAAGGTGACAACAATTTTTTTCTCAGAATATCGGGCTTTGTATGCCTCTAAAACTGGTCGGCCTTGCTCAAATTCACCGAGTGAAGCAAAGTGGAACCAGCTATGTTTTTCACCCTTAGTTACCTGTTTTTCAATTGTTTGAAGTAGTCTTTTTCTGCCGTCTACCCATAGTTTAGCTTTGTGATTAAATGGAGAAAAAAGGATTATCAAAAAATTGTAAGCGGCAATGCCAAAATCGTAAAAAAGAAGCATCTTAGTTGCCTTATTATTATATTCGCCGAAGTTAAGTTAAAATAATTAGAAACTTGGAAACCTGCGCTTAATGAATGGATTATAACTCCGAAGAAATCTGAGTTAAAAGCTATTTTAAAGCCATAAAAATTAAAAACTGATGAAAATTGCCGTAGTTGGAACCGGTTATGTGGGCCTTGTAACCGGAACTTGTTTAGCAGAAACCGGAAATAATGTTATTTGTGTGGACATTAATGAACAAAAGGTTCAAAAAATGCGTGCGGGAGAAGTCCCAATTTATGAGCCTGGCTTGGATATCCTGTTTCACAGAAATATAGAACAGGGCCGCTTATCCTTTACAACTAATCTTGCTGAGGCAATTGAAGATGCAAAAATTATATTTCTAGCATTACCAACTCCTCCCGGCGGCGACGGCTCGGCAGATTTAAGTTACGTGTTAGGTGCGGCAAAAGACATCGCCCGACTGGTTAGGAATTACAAAGTTATTGTTACGAAATCGACTGTGCCGGTTGGTACTGCTGATAAGGTGCGCGCTGTTTTTGATGAGCACCTGGATATTAATAAAGGCGGAGAAGTGGACGTTGTTTCCAATCCTGAATTTTTACGAGAAGGTGTTGCAGTGGAAGATTTTATGAAGCCCGATCGGGTAGTAGTTGGTACGAGCAGTGATAAAGCCCGTAAATTGATGGAAGAATTGTACGGCCCGTATGTGCGCTCGGGCAATCCGATAATTTTTATGGATGAGCGTTCATCTGAACTGACAAAATATGCGGCTAACTCGTTTCTTGCAACCAAAATTACGTTCATGAATGAAATTGCAAATCTTTGTGAACTTGTTGGGGCAGATGTTGATATGGTTCGGCGCGGAATAGGTGCGGATGCCCGCATCGGTAAACGCTTTTTATTCCCAGGCGTAGGCTACGGCGGTAGCTGCTTCCCTAAAGATGTTCAGGCACTTGAAAAATCAGCAAGCGAATACCAATATGATTTCAAGATCCTTCAATCGGTAATGGAAGTCAACGAGAAACAAAAAGTGGTCATCGTTGAAAAGTTGCGCAAGTATTACAACGATGATTTAAAGGGGAAAAAATTTGCATTATGGGGACTGGCATTCAAACCGGAAACAGATGATATCCGAGAGGCTCCTTCACTGTATATAATCGATGCTTTAGTAGAGGCAGGAGCGCAAATTGTGGCTTATGACCCTGAAGCGATTGAGAACGTTAAAAAACTTAAAGGAGATGTTATCGATTATTCGTCCGACCCTTACGAGGCGTTAAACGGAGCTGACGCTTTGATCATTGTAACAGAATGGCCGTTGTTTCGTACACCCGACTTCGACAGGATCGGCAGTTTACTAAAAGCACGGGTAATTTTTGATGGACGCAACCTGTATGATCTGCAGAAAATGATCGACTGCGGATTTTATTATAATAGTATCGGACGAAAAATAATCGGAACATAATGGCACGAAAACGTATTTTAATAACCGGCGCAGCCGGCTTTCTGGGGTCACACTTATGCGACAGGTTCATAAAGGAAGATTTTCATGTTATCGCTATGGATAACCTGATAACAGGTGATCTCCGGAATATTGAACATCTTTTCAAGCTTGAAAATTTCGAATTCTATAACCATGACGTTTCAAAGTTTGTTCACATTTCTGGCGACTTAGATTACATTCTTCATTTCGCTTCTCCTGCAAGTCCGATCGACTATCTCAAAATTCCCATTCAGACACTAAAAGTCGGCTCGTTGGGAACTCATAACCTGTTGGGATTAGCAAAAAGCAAGGGTGCCCGGATGCTGATAGCGTCAACTTCCGAAGTTTATGGAGATCCGAATATCAATCCGCAGCCGGAAGAATATTGGGGAAATGTAAACCCCGTTGGTCCGCGTGGTGTATACGATGAAGCTAAGAGGTTTCAGGAAGCAATGACAATGGCATACCATACTTTTCATGGCGTTGAAACCAGGATAGTGCGGATATTTAATACATATGGTCCGCGTATGCGTCTGAACGACGGGCGCGTTTTGCCTGCATTTATAGGTCAGGCAATTCGCGGTGAGGACTTAACCGTTTTCGGTGACGGCTCGCAAACCCGTTCTTTTTGCTACGTGGATGACTTAATTGAAGGAATTTACAGATTGTTATTCTCAGATTACGTCCAACCAATGAACATTGGTAATCCCAGCGAAATTACCATCAAAGAATTTGGCGAAGAAATTATTAAGCTTACCGGCACAAACCAAAAATTGGTTTATAAGGAGCTTCCACAAGATGATCCAAAACAACGCCGCCCGGATATCACTAAAGCAAGAGCGATCCTGGGTTGGGAGCCAAAAGTTTCAAGAGAAGAAGGATTGAAAATTACGTACGAATATTTCAAATCTCTTCCTACAGATCTTATCGAAAAAATCGAACATAAGGATTTTAAAAACTATAACCGTTAATAATGGCCGAGAAAATCTTAGTTACCGGTGGAACCGGATATATCGGATCCCATACCGTTGTTGAATTGCAATTGGCAGGATATGAAGTAGTTATTATAGATGATCTGTCAAATTCTAATATAGAGGTACTTGGCCAGATTGAGAAGATTACTGGCAAAAAGCCAGGGTTTGAACAGCTTGATCTATGCGACGAAGCTCGTATAATTGAATATATAAACAATAATGAAGGGATTAGCGGCGTAATTCATTTTGCTGCTTTTAAAGCGGTTGGAGAGTCAGTTCAGAAACCGTTAAAATATTATCGGACTAATTTTTACTCGCTCATTAATCTTCTAACTGCATTTGCTAATCGGAATGTTAATTTTGTATTCTCTTCCTCATGCACAGTTTACGGTCAGCCTGATGAATTACCGGTAACTGAAGATGCCCCGGTTAAGAAAGCCGAGTCGCCTTATGGCAATACCAAACAAATAGCTGAGGAGATTTTGCAGGACACCGCCAGGGTGAACTCAAACTATAAACTAATATCACTGAGATATTTTAATCCGGTTGGAGCTCATGAATCTGCGTTAATTGGCGAATTGCCAATAGGTGTTCCCCAAAATCTGGTTCCTTTTATCACCCAAAGTGCCATTGGAAAACGCGGACAGATAACCGTATACGGAAATGACTACAACACACCTGATGGAAGCTGTATCCGTGACTACATTCATGTGGTTGATTTGGCAAAAGCGCACGTTTCCGCAATCAAGCGTCTTGAGGAGAAGCGTTTTTCTTCAAACTACGAAGTGTTTAATATAGGAACCGGAAGAGGCACCACAGTCCTGGAAATTATTGATGCATTCGAAAAGACTACAGGAGTTAAATTGAATTACCAGATCGGTGCACGCAGGGAAGGCGACGTTGAAAAAGTTTGGGGCAATGTCGATAAGGCTGAAGCTGAACTGAACTGGAAAGCCGAACTAGATGTAAACGAAATGATGCGTTCCGCCTGGGCCTGGGAAAATTATATTAAAGAAAATCCGTTTGAGTAATAAACTGCTTTAAACGTTGAATAGTTGTACTGATAAATTATGAAAATATTAATAACCGGAGGTGCCGGTTTCATTGGCTCACATGTCGTGCGCAGGTTCGTAAACACTTATCCTGCATACCAAATTGTTAATCTCGATAAATTAACGTATGCGGGAAATCTTGCCAATCTGAAAGATATCGAATTCAAAGAAAATTACACCTTTGTAAAAGGCGATATCATTGATGCACAGTTTATTGATCAGCTTTTCGAGGAACATCAATTTGATGCAGTGATACACCTGGCTGCCGAATCTCATGTTGATCGTTCAATCGTAAGTCCGCTTGATTTCGTAATGACGAACGTCGTCGGAACGGTAAACCTGTTAAACGCTGCCCGTAAATTCTGGAAAGATGACTATGCATCAAAACGTTTTTATCATGTTTCCACTGATGAAGTATATGGCACGCTGGGCGACGATGGAATGTTTACAGAAGAAACTGCTTACGATCCGCATAGTCCTTATTCTGCATCCAAAGCTGGATCTGATCATTTCGTAAGAGCATACCAGGATACATATGGAATGAATACAGTTATTTCCAACTGCTCAAATAACTATGGCTCGTTTCATTTTCCGGAGAAATTGATTCCGCTTGCTATCAATAACATTAAAAATAGTAAACCTGTTCCTGTGTACGGAAAAGGCGAAAATATTCGCGACTGGCTTTGGGTAGAAGATCATGCTCGGGCAATCGATGTAATTTTCCATCAGGCAAAAGCCGGAGATACCTACAATATCGGAGGCCATAACGAATGGAAAAATATCGATCTGATTCGCTTGTTGTGTAAAATTATGGATGAAAAACTGGGTCGTGAGCCTGGAACTTCTGAACAGCTGATCACCTTTGTTACTGATCGTGCAGGACATGATCTTCGCTACGCTATCGATTCAACCAAACTTCAACGTGAACTTAACTGGACACCAAGCCTCCAGTTTGAAGAAGGTTTGGAAAAAACCGTTGATTGGTATCTGGCAAACGAAGAATGGCTGAATGATGTTACTTCAGGTCATTACCAATCGTATTACCAGGAACAATACGCAGACAGATAAATGCTTTTTAATCTTTTCAAGAAAAGAGAAACAAATCCAGGTGTCGACTTTTCAGTTATAAAAGCTGATTTACACTCGCACCTTTTACCGAATCTTGATGACGGCGCCAAATCACTTCAGGATTCGGTTTCATTAATCAGCGAACTGGCCGAGCTGGGTTTTACCAAACTCATAACAACCCCGCATGTTATGTCTGATTATTTCAAAAATACTCCTGAGAAGATTTTACCGGCATTAGATATTGTTCGCGAAGAATTAAGCAGGCTAAATATGCCAATGCAAATAGAGGCTGCCGCGGAATATTACATGGATGAAGTTTTTGTCAGTAAACTCGAAACAGAAACACTTTTAACACTTCCCGGCAATTACCTGCTTTTTGAATTGTCATTTGTTAATTATCCGTCTAATCTATATGACGTAATCGACCAGATTCTTCAAAAAGGATATAGGCCTGTGCTGGCTCACCCGGAGCGTTATCCCTATTTTGCCGGTGAAATGGAAAATTATAGTCAACTGAAAGATGCCGGCTGTTATCTTCAGATTAACACTATTTCGCTGACAGGATACTATGGCAAAGCTTCGCAAACAATAGCGGAAAAGCTTATTGATCATACGATGGTTAGTTTCATCGGTAGCGATATGCATCATCAAAGGCATTCCGCGGCTCTAAAACAATCATTGAAATTGCCTTACGTGCAAAAATTACTGACAGATTACCAGCTGCTTAATCCGCTTTTAGTCGTTTAGTTCTTGAACGGAGAATGATTCCCTGCTTTTCCAGTATAGCTCTTATTTGCATTCGTGTCGTAACGAAACGCCCTGTCATCGCGCCCGCTACAGTAGTAAAGCAAAACGCCGATAACTTCTGACCCTGTATCCAATGGCCAAAAATCCATCGCCTCGAAAATGAAAAAGAAAGGTAAAGTATCAGGATAACAACACCTATCAAATCGCGCTTGGCTTCAATTTGCTGCTTTTCCTCATTCCAGAATAAGTTGAAAATTCGCTGGCCAATAAAACCGACAGTTCCCCCAACTAACAAGCCGATGCCAATTTCGAGTGGCAAAATATAGCGTTTATTCAAATCGTACAATGAGATACTCATCATGACTAAGAACATGATGAAAAACATCCATTGCCTGAATATTACTTTGCGTTGCACATAGCGGTGACCGATTGACACACGCTGCTTGATTCGCAGCTTACCCATGGCGCAAATTTCGGAATAATCACTGAGAGTAAAATTTGAAAAATGTCAAATCGTGATATTGACTATTCGTAGCGCAAAGATTCGATCGGATCAAGTTTCGATGCTTTAGAAGCCGGGTAAAAGCCCGAAACAATACCAACAACAACGCATATAATTACGCCAATAACTATCCACAGCCACGGAATTATAAAGCTTGCTTTTAACAATAAAGCTACCAGATTACCTATGGCAATGCCCAGCAAAATTCCTGTTAGCCCGCCAATGAGGCAGATAACAATTGCTTCAATTAAAAATTGCTTGCGAATAACCGAAGGTGTGGCGCCGATCGCTTTACGAATGCCGATTTCCCGGGTACGTTCCGTTACTGCAACGAGCATAATATTCATTAACCCTATCGACGCGCCAACAAGTGTGATTAATCCGATTACTATGGCTGCTAAAGTTACCCACTTGATGTTATCGATAAGAGTTTGTGCGATAGCGTCGCTTTTCGTAATTTCAAAATTGTCGTCAATTCCAGCTTTTAACCCGCGGATATTCCTGAAAAGAGCAGTTGCTTCTCCAGCCGCAGCATCGTTTTGACTTGGCGTAGCCGTCATCACAGATATTGTATAAGAGGGATTATCATTTGTCATGATTTGTTTCCCTTTTAACAAAGGAACTACGCAGATTTTATCTCCGCCAAAACCCACACTCGAACCTTTTGGCGCATAAACACCAATCACTTTAAATTTATTGCTGCCTATGGAGACGGTTTTATCTACCGCACTGCTGTCTGGGAACAGCTTGGTTTTAAGTTCGTCTCCGATTATTGTTACGTTACTGCCATGTTCTAGTTCACTTTGAGAAAAATTACGGCCCGAGGCAAGTTTGTATCCGCCCGTAAACATGTATGAATCATCAGCTCCAAGCACACTGATGTTTGGATTTGTTTTCAAATTGCCATATTTCGCTGTTCCGGCAAAGGACGCAAAAACGTTTACGGAAACGGTTGACGGAAAAGTAAACCTATTCTTAAATTCAACAGCCTGGTCATAAGTGATGGAGGTATAACGTTTTGGGGCCCGTCCGCCGCCACCGATACGAATACCTATGCCGCGGTTTCTGATAGTAAACGAATTAGCTCCCATGCTGGAAAAAGTATCGTTCAGTGAGCTTTTTATAGCATCAATCGATGTCAGAATACCGACGAGTGCTGTCAATCCAATGGCTATAATAAGCGCAGTTAGAAAAGTTCGCAGCTTATTGCTGCTGATGGATTGCAATGCCATCTTGAAATTCTCGCGATAGCTCATTTGTACACTCATGCTATAAAGATAAAAATTCTGCTGATTTGACTTACTAATCGGAACAATTGTTACAGTACGTTTTCTGGGAAATTCATATGAAACAACTTGCATTAAACGAAGTTTACAATCAGGCTGATGCTTAATGAGCGCTATTTACGTTATAACTTTGAATGCGGAAATCCAATAAACGATTGAAAGGTAGGAGTAACATTACCGGCAAAATAATATTAGCCTTCGGTGTAGCATGCGTAGCACTTTTCCTGGCATGGAAAATCAGCCGGAATGTCTTTTCTGAAATTTTAGTTACCGTTAAAATGATATCGGCGCCTGACCAGAAACTGCAGATGGTTAGGAATTTATCCACTCGTATCACTCGTTTAGATCAACTGCAACGTACGCAGGCTCTGCGAAATCCCAATAATTACAGTGCTTTTCTCAACGAGTCGAAACAGTTGAGATTGACCTTAGATACACTGAGCAACCTTTATCTGTCAAACCAGCAGCAGCAAAGTAGAATAAACGAAATGAAGCGCTTGCTTAAAGAGCGTGACAAAGTTTTTATCGACTATGTGCAACAGCGCAAAGGGCTTATAGACAATAAGTCGCTGGCTCGTGAGGTACAATCTGTTACACGTATTTTGTCACAAAGTACTGCACACCCCGACAGCGCGGTTACAACCACCGAGAAAAAGGTGTCAACTACTACCGTGTACCCTGCGGAGACCAAGGACGACAGGACGTTTTTTGGAAAAATATTCGGAAAAAAGAAAAAGGTTGCATCGGAGCAAAAGATTATTAATGAAGAACTAAATATCAGTCAGGACACCATTGCATCTACAAAACGTGACAGTATGTTGGAAAAAGCTGGCCAGGCAATTAATGAAATTGAAATGCGCCAGCGTTTAAAAAGCCGGCTGTTTGCAAGCAGGGAAGCGATTTTACTCGAAGCCGGAAACGTGCTAACCGGCCAGATGCTTGGTGTGCTGCACCAGGTTGAAAAGGAGGCAATTGACCAAAATCTTAAGAATAACCAGTTCGCAAGCAATAGCGTAAACGAAGGGATTAAACGAATTAATTATATTATAATAGGATTTCTGGGATTGACAGTCATTTTCCTTTATATGATTATGGCGGACATCATGCGGAATAAACGGTACCGCAAAGAACTTGAAAAAGCGAAAGAAGAAGCTGAGTATCATTCAGCGGCAAAGCAGCGATTTTTGTCAAATATGAGCCATGAAATACGCACGCCTCTGCAATCAATTATAGGATACTCAGAGCAGCTTAAAAAGGCCAATGGGGAGGGAAATGGCGGAGTAAATGCAATTTATCACTCATCAGTTCATTTATTGCAGATTGTTAACGAGGTGCTCGATTACAGCCGGATAATTTCCGGTAAGGTTAAGTTTACGGAAAAGCCTTTCAACATGCTTGCTTTACTTGATGAGGTAATCACGGTTTTTGATTTGCAGGTAAAAGCAAAATCACTTGAATTATTTACTGAGTATAATCTTCCGAAACAAGTTTGGGTAATAGGCGATTCTTTTCGGTTAAAACAGATTTTATTCAATCTACTTGGAAACGCTTTAAAGTTTACAAACAAAGGGCGTATAACACTGAGAGTGTCTGCGAAGAAAAATGGCGGCATTATGCATTTTAATTTCGAAGTGGAGGATACAGGTATTGGTATCGCAGAAAATAAAATGAAAACGATCTTTAATGAGTTTGAGCAGGAGAATTCCGACGGAAAACAAACCGGTACAGGCCTCGGATTAAGCATTATTAAGGAGCTGATCGAACGGCAGCAGGGCAGAATTTATGTGAGCAGTAAACAAGGTTCCTGGACCAGGTTTAAATTTTACCTGGCTTTTGCGATAACTTCCGCTTTAGCTAATGACGAGAAATCCGTAAAATCTCAAAAAATTGCCAAGCCTTCAGGAAAAAAAATATGGATAGTTGACGATGACCGTTTCATTCTCGACCTATGTTCAATGATTCTCAACCGAAACAAAATCAGCCACAATACATTTCAAACGGCGCAGTCGCTGCTGGATTCGGATTTTGGTCCGGCAGACATTATATTTCTTGACCTGCGTATGCCTGATATGGACGGTTTTGAGCTATGTAGTGTATTAAGGAAGAAGCTACCGGAAACTACTGAAATCTATGCTTTAACGGCACAGGTTATGCCTGAGGAGCAGAGTGCTATCCTGAACGCTGGTTTTAATGGTGTATTGATGAAGCCGTTTACAGAAAGCGAGATATTACATATTATTAATCTAACTGATAAGGGTGATATTCCGGCCGTTGATAAAAGCATGATCGATATTTCGTTGGTAGATAAAATGACCTTCGGTGATAAAGATCAAACCGTTTTCGTCTTGGGTCGATTTGTTTTCGACTGTGCTAAGGATGCTGAAGAACTAGAGAAACTGATTTCCTTAAAAGACCATGACCGCGTTGCATTAGTAGTTCACAGGATTGCCGGACGGTTGGGGCAATTTGGAGCACGCGACCTTGCATCGCTTTTCCGGGAAGCAGAATTGCGTTTGCGCACTCGTCAGTCAATTGATGAGGAACTGAAATCTGAACTTAATCAGCTAAACGAAAAGCTGCAGAATCTTACCAGCGAAGTTGATCAATATCTTGTGGCCCATGTTGCCGTTTAATTACTCTATTCCGTACTTCTCCATTTTTAAATACAATGTTTTCCGGTCGATATTGAGTAAGCGCGCGGCCAGCGATTTATTGTATTTGACTTTGACCAGAGTTTGCTGAATAAGTTTTTTCTCCGTGGCTTCGTTAGCTGCTTTGATGTCCGATCCGGTGTTTTTCTGTGGCTGATCGTTAACTGCGGCAATCATTTCTTCAGGAAGAGTTGCTAGTTCGGCTTTTTCACCAGGACTTAGCAGAACCATTCGTTTAATCACATTTTTCAGTTCGCGGAGATTCCCCGGCCATTCGTAACGATGGAATATTTCTTTTACCTCAGTTGAAACCGTTTTTACGTTTCTGTTTAATTCTGTGTTTGACTGTTTTACGAAATGTTCGATAAACAAGTCGATATCGTTTCCGCGATCACGTAGTGCAGGCACCTGTATTTTAAATTCATTAATGCGGTGATATAAATCCTCGCGAAAATCTCCTTTTTCAATACTATTCAGTAGGTCTTCGTTAGTTGCAGAAATAATTCGTACGTCAACCGGGATATTTTTCAGACTGCCCAGAGGCTGTATAGTACGTTCCTGTAATGCCCTCAAAAGTTTTACCTGAACTTCATAACTAAGATTGCCAATTTCATCAAGAAACAGAGTGCCGCCGCTGGCATGTTCAAATTGACCTTTTTTATCTTGTATAGCACCCGTAAAGGCCCCTTTTACATGTCCGAATAGCTCACTTGCTGCAAGATCTTTTGATAATGCACCGCAGTCTATTGCTATGAAAGGATTTTTTGCCCGATTGCTTTTCTGGTGAATTAGCCTGGCAGCATATTCTTTGCCTGTTCCGCTTTCGCCCTGGATTAAAACCGACATATCCGTTGGACCGACTAGGGAGCTGTATTCCTGGATCTTCTGAGCTTCTTCACTATCGCCTTCGATGAAGTCGGGCAAAGTTTGCAGGCTGGATAAATTTTCTATGTTTTTCTTCTCCAACAGTGCTTCGTTGATAATCATAAGCAGCTCGTCGGGATTGACCGGTTTCGTTATATAGTCAAAAGCACCAGATCTGACAGCCTTCACAGCAATGCGCACATCATTGAACGTGGTCATCATAATGGCGGGAAGCGTTAACGCTCTTTCACTTTTATAGTTTAAAATCTCCATTGAAGTTCCGTCAGGCAAGCGGTAGTCAAGCAGGAGCAGATCAAAAGTATCTTCGTTTAATGCTGATAAGCCGCTTTTAATGTCGTTTTTGATAAGCAGTTCGTGGCCATGCTTGGTGAGGAAGAACCGCAGCAGTTCAACAAAAGTAGTATCGTCTTCAATCAAAAGTATTTTTGCCATAATATCGTGTTACTGACAAAAATACAAAAGCCGGAACGGATTCCGGCTTTCGCAAAGGGTTGGTTTAATTGTTAATTTTAAAAAGCTGTGTTTAGCTGACAGGTTTGCCGTATTTATCGATTTTAACGGCTTTGGTTTCCTGACCCTTTGTTACCTGAACTTCATAATACTCAGCATCTTTCGATTTTACAAGGAAAGCTGCTGATGGAATCCATTCTTTGAATTCATCCGATGTTAATGTTGTTTTAACAGCCTCAGGCAGATCTGTTAATTTTACAGTAGCTTTTTGTGTACTGTCTTGTTGTATGGTATTGGTAGAGATGTAGGGCCGTGTGATTGTGCTTGCTTTAGTAGCGCTGATTCCCAAAATGGCTACTGCTGCAGCGGATAAAATGATCTTTTTCATAAATAGTATCTAAATGTTGACGAATGCATTAGGTACATAATGGTGCCAAAAAAATTACAATAAAATAAGGAGCTGTTTTTCAATGTGTTAGGCTGTATGCGAAATGTTGAATAGTGTTGAATAAATCAACACCTTGCCGAATTATGAAACAGCCGTAAAACAAAAATCCCGCACAGGGCGGGATTTAAAAATTTTTATTGAATGAACTTCTTAAACAGAAAAGCTCGTGCCACAACCGCACGTGCTCGCAGCGTTAGGGTTATTAAAAGTAAAACCGCGGGCGTTCAGGCCGTCCTGGAAATCAACCTGCATACCAACAAGATATAGACCATGGGCTTTATGCATAAAAACACGTATTCCTTCGATGTTATACTCCTGGTCGCCATCCTTCATTTGGTCAAACCCCAAAATATAATTCATACCGGCACAGCCTCCGCCTTCAACACCCAAGCGCAGACCGTAATCGGGCCCAAGTTCCTGTTGATCGATCAGTTTTTTTACTTCTTTTATAGCGCCTTCTGTTAATGATACCGGTGCAGTTTCAGCTGCAGTTAGTGTACTCATAATCTTTTATTTATTGGGAGTGACAAATATAAGTTAATTTATACATTTTTGTTCTCTCAGTGGTTTTATGACCATCTCTAAACAAATTCTAGCCATGTTTCAATCCGTCTATTTAATTTCTTTTTTACTGTATTTTTTTATTGGTGCCATCGCATTTTTTATATCCTGGGTTTTGTTAAAAGCGTATCTGCAAAGTAAAACCAAATGGATGCTTATTGAACAAAGGAAAGCCAGCGCTCAGCATATCATACCGCTTCGTCTGCAAGCATACGAGAGAGCTATTCTTTTTATCGAGCGTATTAATCCGAGTAACATGTTATTAAGGCTTCATGTAGCCGGGTTGTCTGCCGCCGAAATGCAAAAGCTAATTTTAGCCGAGATCAGGACGGAGTTTCAGCACAACGTTACTCAGCAATTGTATATCTCCGAAAGTTCGTGGGCTGTTTTAAAGAAGATTAAAGATGATACTATCATTTTGATTAACGGGAGCTTTGCACAGATGAATTCTGACAGTAACGCCGGTGATTTTAGCCGTACAATATTGAACAAACTTGCCTCAGCCGACAACGTTTATGACGCTGCGTTGCATTTGATAAAAAAAGATATAAGCGAATTATTCTAATATATGTCCAGTAAAAACAAGGTAACCGATTCGGGAATTGAAATAAAGGATGTTTATACGGCTGGCAGGCCAGATGAAGAACTTCCGGGACATTTTCCTTTTACCCGTGGGATACAAAAAAATATGTATCGTGGTAAACTTTGGACAATGCGCCAATACGCTGGATTTTCAACTGCGGCGGAATCTAATAAGCGGTACCGCTATCTGTTGGCTCATGGAACGACGGGGCTCTCGATCGCCTTTGACCTGCCGACTCAAATCGGTTATGATTCCGATCATGAGCTGGCAGAAGGTGAGGTTGGAAAAGTTGGTGTGGCTATTGATTCGTTGCACGACATGGAAATATTACTCGATGGAATAGATCTCGAAGAAGTGAGCGCATCGATGACCATTAATGCCACGGCACCAATTTTACTCGCCATGTATATTGCGGTCGCCAGGAAAAAAGGACATTCATTGGCTAAATTGAGCGGGACCGTGCAAAACGACATTTTGAAAGAATACGTTGCCAGGGGAACTTATATTTATCCGCCGGAACAATCGCTGAGACTCATTGCCGATACTTTTGAATATTGTGCAAAAGAAGTTCCGCTTTGGAACACCATTTCCGTATCAGGGTACCATATCCGCGAAGCCGGCGCAAATGCCGTGCAGGAGCTGGCATTCACGTTAGCTAACGGAAAAGAGTATATTAAAGCAGGCATTGAAAGGGGCTTAGACATCAACATTTTTCCTAAGCGCATTTCCTTCTTTTTTAACTGTCACAACAATTTCTTTGAAGAACTTGCAAAGTTCAGGGCGGCAAGGCGGATGTGGGCAACAATTATAAAGCAGTTCGGAGCGAGCCAGGAAGCGGCACAAAAATTACGGTTTCATGCGCAGACAGGCGGTTCTACGCTGACGGCTCAGCAGCCGTTAAATAATATTGCAAGAGTTACTATGCAAGGGCTCGCCGCAGTTTTAGGAGGAGCTCAATCGCTTCATACAAACGGATATGATGAAGCCCTTTCGCTTCCCGGAGAAAAGGCGGCACAGATCGCTTTGCGAACCCAACAAATTATTGCTTATGAAACAGGGGTAGCCGATACCGCGGACCCGCTTGCCGGTTCCTATTTTGTCGAATCGCTTACAGATGAGCTTGAGACGCTTGCCTGGCAATACATCGAAAATATTGACGCGATGGGGGGAGCCGTGCATGCGATAGAAGCCGGATACATGCAAAATGAAATTGCTAAATCGGCTTATAAATATCAGCAAGCTATTGAAAACGGCGAAAGGATTATTGTTGGAGTGAATAAATTCACCACCGAAGAAAAGCTTGTTGAAGAACCGTTTCGGGTGGATGAGCGAAGCGAAAAATCTCAGATCGAAAGCCTGAAAAAATTAAAAGCGGAGCGAAACAATGAACTGGTAAGAGAAGCGTTAAATAAACTATCAGACGCTACCCGAACTGCCAATAACCTGATACCATTTATTTTAGAAGCCGTAGAAGCGTACGCTACTCTTGGCGAAATTGCCGATACATTGCGAAGCCAGTTTGGTGAATATTAAAAGGCTGAAAATACGAGCTTTTTTTTACCGATCAGAATGGAAAAAGGAGCTGAAATCCAAAACGGTGTTTTATGGACGTTTAAGACAATAAAAGTATCAGGTAAACGAATTATCTCGCTGGATAACAATAACTTAATACTATTTTTAAAAATAAGTTTAAAGAGTAAATTTTTTTTCGAATATTCGATGTTCCGAAGCGACCCCATGTTTTCCTTCGGCATTACTTGTAAATCAGATTTTTAGAATTTTTATATGGAAAAAACTAGTACCAGTGTATGGAATAATTGCCTCCAGATTATTAAGGACAACATACCTCCCCAGAGTTTTAAAACCTGGTTCGAGCCGATCTCGGCTTTGAGGTTAGAAGGCAATGTTCTTACTATCCAGGTGCCTAGTTTATTCTTTTATGAGTGGCTGGAAGAGCACTATGTCGGATTGCTTAGAAAGACTATCAAAAAGCAATTAGGAGACGAAGGTCGCCTTGAGTATAATATTGTTGTAGAAAAATCTTCAAACAGCAAACCGTTTACTACTAATATGCCATCCAACGGAAACGGTGCTGAAGGTAAAAATCAATCTATCCCAATTCCTGTTGCATTAAATAAGGATATAAAAAATCCTTTTGTTATTCCGGGATTAAAAAAGCTTCAGGTTGATCCGCAATTGAACTCAAACTATAGCTTTGAGAACTTTATAGAAGGTGATTGTAACCGCCTTGCCCGTTCTGCGGGTTATGCGGTAGCCGGAAAGCCGGGTGGTACTTCTTTCAATCCCCTGATGATTTATGGCGGCGTTGGTTTGGGTAAAACCCATCTTGTCCAGGCTATTGGTAATGAAATCAAAAGAAGCCTT
This sequence comes from Hufsiella arboris, assembly GCF_009834875.1. Lineage (GTDB taxonomy): Bacteria > Bacteroidota > Bacteroidia > Sphingobacteriales > Sphingobacteriaceae > Hufsiella_A > Hufsiella_A arboris. Next base: position 400,068 of record NZ_WVHT01000005.1, read on the forward strand.
CCGGATAAGTTGGTTATCTACGTATCCTGCGAAAAATTCTGTCAGCAATTTGTCGACTCGTTAAAGAATAATACGATTAACGATTTCGTGAATTTCTACCAGGCAATGGATGTGATCATTATGGATGACGTTCATAACTTTGCCGGTAAAGAAAAGACACAAGATATATTCTTTCACATTTTCAACCATCTCCACCAGTCAGGAAAACAGGTTATCTTAACATCTGATAAACCACCTAAGGATCTGGCAGGCCTGGAAGAGCGTTTATTAAGCAGGTTCAAATGGGGGCTTTCTGCAGATTTACAGATTCCGGATCTGGAAACCCGTATGGCCATCCTGAAAAAGAAAATGTATTCCGATGGAATTGATCTACCGGGCGAAGTAGTTGAGTATGTGGCTCATAATATCGACAATAACGTGCGCGAATTGGAAGGTGCGATGGTTTCTTTACTCGCTCAATCGACACTGAACCGTAAGGAAATTGATCTTGGCCTCGCTAAATCGATGCTGAAAAATTTCATCAAGAATTCTTCAAAGGAAATCTCAATGGAATATATTCAAAAGTTGGTTTGCGAGTACTTTGAAGTTCCGGTCGAAATGGTGAAATCCAAAACCCGTAAACGTGAAATTGTACAAGCCCGTCAAATTTCCATGTACCTTGCAAAAAGCCATACTAAAACGTCTCTTAAATCGATAGGCGCGTTCTTCGGTGGCCGGGATCACTCAACTGTTATTTATGCATGTCAAACCGTTGAAGATCTGATTGATACGGATAAGAAGTTTAAGGCATATGTGCAGGACATCCAAAAAAAGCTTAAAATGTCTTAATAAAAAGATTTAGGGAACCGCTGAAAAAGCGGTTTTTTTTATTGCTTTTATTAATAGTCTATAAAATCTATAGATTTTATTTGTTTAAATAAATCTTTATTTTACATTTGCAATGTCGAAACGAATAAGACGTTTTTTCAAAGCAAACAAAATGGACACATTAGCACAAATCAATAGAGCCACTTACTCAAAGTGTTGTCGTTGTTGGTGTTGTTGCCGAATGTGATACTAATCTCTGGCGGTTCCGGCTGAACTCTCATTTATTCTTCTTGCGGCTTTTGCCGACCACTGATCACTAATATTAATTTCAATTAGCGTATGAAAATAATATGTACTTAAAAACGAAAGGGAATGCAAATGGCATTCCCTCCGGATTCAAAAATTTATGAAACAGGTATTCAATTGGCGTTGTCGCCTGCTTCAATCCACAAATTAAATCATGTAAAATTATGCAAAATATTGGAAAAGCCGGGACGCTTTCCTTTCCGGCTTTGCGGGTAATCACCCAAAATAAAACAGGCAAGACACTGAAGATGCTGGTTAGTCTGTTTCTTACCTCTTTAATTTATTCTTCAGCGTTTTCCCAGACAACGCGGCCGCTGATTAACTCGACCTTACGGGGCCGGGTGATCGATTCGCGAACAAAATCTCCGTTGGGCGGTGTGCTTGTCCATATAAAAGGAACTACTCACGAAGTGGCGACAGATGATCAGGGGCAGTTTAATTTTGTTACCGGCCAGAAATTCCCTTATACACTGATCGTCAGTTTAATAGGATACAAAAAGGAGGAGTTGGTTGTTAGCGAAAGCACTGTCGAAATTCAGCTTGAAGAATCGGTTAATTTGCTTAACGATGTAGTAATTGTTGGGTATGGCACACAACGCAAGAGTGATGTAACAGGTTCTGTATCATCCGTTCCACGTGAAAATTTAAATCAGGTATCTCCGTCTGTTGACAACCTGCTTCGCGGCGCTGCCCCGGGAGTTCAGGTAACACAAAGCTCTGGTCAGCCAGGTGCATCTGCCAGCATTCGTATACGCGGCGGAAATTCTATCACCGGCGGCAACGAGCCCTTGTATGTAATTGACGGATTTCCAATTTACAATGATAACGGCAACACCTCAACCGGGGCTGGTTCAGGCGCCGGCACAAATGCTCTTTCTACCATCAATCCGAGCGATATTGAATCGATTGATATTTTAAAAGATGCGTCGGCGACGGCTATTTACGGATCACGTGGTGCAAACGGAGTTGTGCTGATAACAACAAAAAAAGGTAGACGAGGATCAAATAGCGTATCCTACCAGGGTTATTACGGAACGCAAAAGCTTTCCGATAAGATCGACTTGCTGAACGGCAGTCAGTGGGCCTCGCTGCGAAACGATATTCTTGCAAGCACAAATCAACCCGCGTCGTTTACTCCCGACCAGATCGCGGCAATTGGTAACGGAACTGACTGGCAAAGCGCGGCGTTTCATACCTCGCCAGTGCAAAACCACGAGCTTTCTTTCGCTGGCGGTGACGATAAATCCCGGTTTGCGGTATCAGGAAATTATTTTTCTCAGGACGGAATTGTAAAAAACACGGATTTCACCAGGTACGCGGGAAGGTTTAACTATGAGCGGGATTTTTCTGACAAATTTAAATTCGGAATTAATTCAACCGGCAGTTATAGTACATCGCAGGGAGCGGCCACAAATTCATCGAGCACCAGCTTATCAAGTCCTAATGCTATAACTAATGTAATTGTTACCTCGCCGGTTATTTCGCTTTACAATGCCGACGGTACTTTTAATCTTAATAACCCTTACATGACGACACCCGGAAACCCGGTGTATGATCTGGACCTGGTAACAAACCAAACCAATATTACGCGAATACTCGGCAACGCTTTCGGTGAATATAAGTTTACGAGGGATTTCAGTGCGAAAGTTAGTGTTGGCGCTGACCTGATCGGCGCAAAGCAAAATTATTATGCGCCTTCAAATTCTAGTAACGGCTATCTGCTTTTAGGATCAGCCGCTGTTGGAAGCAGGCAAACGAATAGCTGGTTGAACGAAAATACCGTAAATTATAACCACTCGTTTAACGACAAACACACACTGAGCGTTCTGGCGGGTTACACCACGCAGCATTCAAAAAGTGAAAACGTACTTGCCGGCTCGAAAAACTTTGTAACAGATCAGACGACTTATAATAATTTGCAAAGCGGGGCGCAAATAAATACACCATCGTCAGGTACTTATGAGTGGTCATTAAATTCCTTTTTAGCGCGAATCAATTATTCTTTCCTGCATCGCTATAATTTTACATTTTCAGGAAGGGCAGACGGTTCATCGCGATTCAGCAAAGGCAATTACTGGGGCTACTTTCCATCCGTCGGCCTGTCATGGAATGCCGGCGATGAAAAATTTATAAAAAATATTGATGCCATCAGTAATCTGAAGATACGTTTCAGCGTCGGATCTACCGGTAACCAGGAAATAGGTTACTACCAGGCGCTCGCTCCGCTTAATGCTGTCACTTACAATTTCGCTTCGCTTACTACCGGGTTTGCACCGGCAAGTTTGTCGAATCCCAACCTGAAATGGGAGAAAACGCTTCAATACAACGCCGGTATCGATTTAGGGTTATTTGACAGCCGAATTAGTCTGGTGGCAGACGCCTACTATAAAAAAACAACGGATCTTCTTTTAAATGTACCCATCCCTATCAGTTCAGGATTCGCAACCTCACTTCAAAATGTAGGCAGTGTTGAAAACAAAGGCTTCGAGTTGGGAATCAATTCGGACAATCTCGGCAAGAGCCAGTTTACCTGGAAGACCTCGCTGGTCTATTCGCTTAACCGAAACAAAGTGTTAAGCCTTGGTGAAAACGTCAAATCATTTTTTGCCAATATCAATAACTCAACAGTTAACCTATTACAGCCTGTAAATATCATCGTCGGTCAGCCATTAGGAACTTTTTGGGGATACCGCACAAATGGAATTTTTCAATTAGGGGATGAGATGAGCAAGTTGCCTAAGATTAAAGCTTCAGATACTTTCGGTGACAGGCGCTACGTTGATACCAATAATGATGGAGCGATAACCGCGGCCGATAAAGTCAGTCTTGGCAGCGTTCAACCTAAGTTTTCCGGAAGTCTGTCAAACACGTTTGGTTATAAAAACTTCGACTTGCTGGTTTTTATCCAGGGCAGTTATGGTAATGAAATTTACAATGCGTTTAAACAGCAACTCGAAATCACCAACCTTGTACAGAACTCTACCGCGGATATCGCAAACCGCTGGACACCGACCAATCCTAGTAACGAAATTCCGAGAGCTACCAATTCACCTGTGGCGCAGATGTCAAATCGTTATGTTGAAGATGGTTCATACCTGAGGCTGAAAACTTTAACCTTAGGCTACACTTTCAAAAATGAACTTATCTCGAAAATTAAAGCCAAGCAGCTTCGCTTATTTGTAACGGCGCAAAATCTGGCTACCTGGACAAAATATACCGGTTACGATCCGGAGGTTAGCAGTTTCGAGCAAAGTAATACAGCACAGGGAATTGACTACGGCGCGTATCCAAACTACCGCACATTTCTCGCTGGACTAAACGTCTCATTTTAATTTTCTACAATAATGAAAAAGTCGACTATACTTAAATATAAAATACGCCGGACCAACTTAAAGGACCGGAGCTCCCTGCTACAAAAGGTTCTTTTAAAATCGGCTCTGGCTATTACATTATTTACCAGTTCCTGCAATAAATTGGACATTCAGCCGGAAGGTTTCGTCACCAAAGAACAATTTTATAAAACCGAAGCGGATGCCAACGCCGGTGTAACAGGTATTTACAACGAGCTTGTGTTTGACCCGGGCGAGCAGCCTATTTATGGCCGCGAACTAAACTTTTTGACAGATATGGTCAGCGACGATTTGTCGGCAGGGCCTTCTGCAATCAATCCAAACGTTAGGGCACTAAGCGCGATTACCTATGTATCGAGTAACGACCGTTTGCAAGTTTCCTGGCGACAGTTTTATACATTGATAAATCGCGCCAACCTGGCAATAGACCAAATTCCGGCAATCAGCTTTGATCAGAATTCAAAACAAAAGCTGATCCGTGAAGCCAAATTTTTGCGCGGCCTTACTTACTTCAATCTAGTTCGTTTATGGGGTGATGTGCCGCTGGTACTTCATGATGCAACCTCTGTAACACCCAGCGAATTAAAATCGTCGCGAGTGCCCAAAGAACAGATATATAAACAAATCGTCGAAGATCTGACAGAAGCAGAGAATCTGCCGACGCCGGTTAACAACCAGGGAAGAGCAACAGGCGGTGCTGCAAAGGCTCTGCTCGCAAAGGTATATTTAACCATTAAGGACTACGACCATGCAATCGCGAAAGCCAGGGAAGTAAGGGATGGCGGCTTTGGCTATAAGTTGTTTGATAAATTTTCCGATGTTTTCAACACAAGTAAAAGCTTTGAGAATACCGGCGAACATATCTTTTCGGCTCAATTTGACGCAAACGCGGGGTTAGGGAATGGCAGTTCCATGATGGGCGCGAATTTTGTTGGTTTTACAACAGCCCGGCTTCCGGCAGACGTCCCTGCAGCAAACAACGGATTATATGATTTATTTCAGCCGGGCGATACTCGTCGGGATGTGACGTTTTATACCTCTATCGTCAATCCAGCCACAGGAACGCCTTTCGTTTATACACAACCATTTTTCGGCAAATACATCGACCGGTCGGTTCTGGCAACTCCAAATCAAAGCAACATCAATTTCCCCGTATTGCGTTACGCAGACGTATTGTTGATCCTGGCGGAAGCGCTGAATGAAAAAGACGGCCCTACATCTGAAGCCTATGATGCGATAAACCAGGTGCATAGGCGTGCTTTTGCCAGGCCAATAACTTCTCCGGATGTAACTGTCGATCTTTCCAGCCTTACGCAATCTTCCTTCCGGGATGCGTTATACCTGGAACGGCGGCTGGAATTTGTCCAGGAAGCACAGCGATGGTTTGACCTGGTACGCACCGGCCGTTTAGTGACTGCGCTAAAAAAAGTTCCTGAAAAAGCGGGCGTTTCCGAGCGTAATAATTTATACCCGATTCCGAAATCAGAAAGAGACTTAAATCCGGACGGATTACCTCAAAATCCGGGATATACTGACTAAAGACGGTCATGAAGAAGAACAGACGATTAATATCGAAATTATTTACCTGGTCGGCGACGGTTGTTTTTTCCTTGAGCGTCAATCTGGCGGGTGCCGATGAAAAGCCAAAGGGCAAACGTCCGAACATCGTTTTGATTGTTGCAGATGACCTTGGTTACAATGATCTTTCCTCTTATGGAAATAAACTGATCAGCACACCAAATATTGATGCTTTGGTCAAGGAAGGAACAAATTTTTCACAAGGCTATGTTTCAGCACCGATCTGTTCGCCATCGCGGGCAGGCCTTATGACCGGCAGGTACCAGCAGCGCTTTGGTTACGAGTTTTTCGCTGCAACTCCCGAGACGTGGGGAGTGCAGGATCAAGCACACGCTGAGGCAAGTAAAAAAGCATTGCAAAAATTCGGAGTGTTTTATACAATAGATGGTTTGGATCTGGCTGCATACAACAAAACACCGCAGGGTTTACCAGCCAGTGAAATAACTATTGCTTCATTGCTTAAAAATGCAGGTTATAAAACAGGCATTATAGGCAAGTGGAACCTGGGAGAAACTCAGGATTTTATTCCCGAAAAGTATGGCTTTGATTACCATTACGGTTTTCTGAGCGGCGGTTCGCGCTATGGTTCTACCGATGATGTTGACCTGGTGGTCAAAGATCTTCCTCATTTATATTGGAACGCCCAGATCATTAAGTATGGCAAAGGCCCTGTTAAATTGAGGAAAAATAACGAGGTGATTTCAACAACTGAGTACCTGACCACACGCTTCGGCGACGAGGCAGCTTCATTTATCGAAGCGAACAAGGCTGATCCTTTCTTTTTATACGTGCCGTTCAATGCTCCGCATGATCCACTGATGGCAAAAAAAGAAGATTTCGCCGGAGTGACAACTACCCGCGACAGCACAAAGCGGGTTTACGAGGCAATGGTTAAATCCCTGGACGATGCGGTTGGAACGATCACTAAAAAGCTCAGCGATTTAGGCTTAGATAAAAATACCCTGATAATCTTCACCAGCGATAATGGCGGTGCAATGTATACGCACGTGTATGACAATAAACCTTTACGTGCCGGCAAAGCAACGCATTTTGAAGGGGGTATCCGTGTTCCTTATATCGCTAAATATCCTGGTACTATCCCTGCCAGTAAAATCTATAATAACCCTGTATCCACATTGGATTTTCTACCTACCATCGCAGCGGCGGCCGGGGTTAAACTACCTGAACACGTTTTTTATGATGGCGTTAATTTATTGCCTTTCGTGAATGGAAAAGTGACAGGTATTCCTCATCAAACGCTGTACTGGCGTTCGGGTTGGGCTAAAGCAATTCGCAGCGGGGATTACAAACTTTATATCAACGAAAAGGAACATAAGAAGCTCCTTTTCAACATTAAGGAAGACTTGTCCGAACAGCATGATCTGTCTCAAAAAAATCCCGATAAAGTCAGCGAATTAAATACCCGATTGCTGCAATGGGAAAAGACATTGGCCCCCCCGGCATGGCCAAGTGTGTGGTATATGGAGTATAAAAACGGGGATGAAGTAAACTACTTTCCTATTTAAAATGCAATAATATGAAATCTGGTATAACAAAAATCTTAACGGCAATCATCTTATTTACCAGCTTCTTGTTAAAAGAAAGGTCAGCTTTCGCAAGAACAAATGCTGCAGACAGTGTTAATGCGAGGCATCCAATTTCCCAGGAGGAAGTTATCAAACTTGCAACTGAAGCCTACATATACGGCCTGCCACTTGTATTTACAGATTTTACACGTCAGGCTGGACAGGCAAAAAATAACGTATTTAATCACGGTCATAAATTTCCGGATCACACATCACGCTGGGTAGTTGCGCCAAACAACGACACAAACTATTCATCGGCTTTTTTAGATCTCGGCGACGATGCAATCGTTTTGAACATTCCCGATACAAAAGAACGATATTACGTAGTTCCGTTAATGGATGCCTGGACTAATGTTTTTGCCTCCTTTGGGAAACGAACAACCGGCACAAAGCCTCAGCAGTATTTAATCACAGGTCCGAAGTGGAAAGGAATTGTCCCTGGCGGATTGAAGGAAGTAAAATCGCCAACAGATCTTGTTTGGATCATCGGCCGGATCCAGGTCAACAGTCCGGATGACCAGGTGAATTTTGTAAGCAAAATTCAAGATCAATTTACAATAACCAAGCTTGCGGATTGGGGCAAACAACACACGTCTCAGGAGAAAATTACTACCTATGAGCATACGCCCGCAATAATCACCGAGGTAAAGAGCAAGCAGGTTAACCTGGTTCAGGCAATTAAGAAAATCAGTATAACCGGGTACTTCAATTACCTAAATGATTTGCTGGTCAAAAATCCGCCCCTGCCAGCAGACAAAGAGCTTTTATCCAAAATAGAACAAATAGGAATTAAGCCCGGCGGTCTGTTTAATTTAGCGGCTTTCGATGCAGAGACACAAGCTAAATTAAATGCCCTGCCGGCACAAATTTATGCCACTTTCGACAGCGGCGGCAACCAACTGTCTGCAATATCTTCAAAAGGTAAAGGAAAAATCGGCGACTATGGAACCGATTTCCTTTTGCGTGCACGAGTTGCTTACGGCGGCCTGGGGGCACTTACACCTGAAGAAGCAACTTACATCGGCTATTCAACAGACGCTGATAAAGAAAAATTAAGCGGTGAAAATAAGTATGTCGTGCACTTTGGTAAAGGAAAACTTCCTCCGTCGACGGCGTTTTGGTCTCTCACTATGTATGGAACAGATCGTTACCTGGTTGACAATCCGATCAAACGCTATGCGATAGGCGACAGAAATCCTTTAAAATTTAATGCTGATGGTTCGCTGGATATTTATGTTCAGCATGATAATCCGGGAAAAGAAAAAGAAAACAACTGGCTCCCGGCCCCTGCTGAAGGATTTAATGTCGTGCTGCGGATATATGTGCCGACAAAGCAATATCTGTCAGATCATTCAACATGGCCAACGCCGCCACTTCAAAAACAGTTAACTAATTCAGGGAGGTGATTATGAACACACAGGATTTCGAATTGATTTTTAAAAAAATTGCCGTAGGTATTGTAGTCACGCTCGTTCCGCTGATCATTCTGGCAGGCGGACTATTTCTTATTCAACACTTGCTCAAATAAAATGCTATGAAAATGGAAGAAGCAACCCGGAAAAGAATTATCAGAAACGTATTACTGAGCCTGCTCATTTATGCATTGCCGGTACTGCTCATGTTTCTAACTTTTTATCTCACCGGCCAAAAGCCCTGGAAGGATAAAACCCCAAATAATAAATCGTCGATTAACCATTAAAAAACAAACTAGTATGATCGCTATTATCGAATCGGTATTTAAGCATTTCAGCAGCTGGGGATTCCCCGTTCTGGTGTTTATTCTGGGAACCGCAGAGTTCTCACTTGGCCTCTACGAAAAGAAATGGAACAAGAACGAAAAGATACTGGATATCGCTTGTTACGTTGTTCCCTTTATTATTATTGGTCCTGCGGTAGCATATTTCGGACTCAAGTTTTTGCCTTTAATTATTCCTGATTTAAAAGGAGTTTTTTCATGGGTTCCTTTTTTCTGGGGATTTATAATTATTGCAATAGCGGATGATCTAACTCAATACTGGTATCATCGCCTACATCATGAAATTCCATGGTTATGGCGCTTTCACCGCACGCATCATTCCGCTCCGTACATGGGCATGGCGATGGCGAGCCGCCAAAACGTGATTTATACTTTCTTTTTTTCACAGATATATCTCACAACAACATTAGTTTACCTGGGCCTGGGATATCCCGCGCTTTTCGTAAAGGTTCTGAAAGGCATCATCGTAACGTTTGCTCATTCGAGTATTGCCTGGGATAAGCCTTTTTACAAGTATAAGTTTTTACATCCCGTTGCCTGGGTTTTTGAACGGGTCATCTCAACACCGGCTACACACCATGCACATCACGCATCGTCAACAGATGATGGTATTGGCTATTACAAGGGAAATTTTGGGAATATGTTTTTCTTCTGGGATGTCATCTTTGGAACCGCTCACATTTCACGGCAATTTCCGAAGGCTTATGGCATTTCTCATTATGAAGGCGATCCATGGTATGCACAGCTTGCCTGGCCCTTGTTCAAATCTAATATCAAGGGAAGCGAGCTTTCAGCCGACGGGCCGGCAGTCCGCAAAGACATCGATATTCAAAAAGAAACAGATGAAGAAGAGTTTTATCAGCATGCCGAACCAGTCCTTTGGGTTGGTAAGGGCCATTGAATCTAAGTAATTCTCAATAATTAGAAAATGAAATATTTAGCAACACTTGCGATCATAGTTCTTTCCGGTACAACCGCCGTTTGGGCGCAAAACTATAGTCAGCAACAGCAGCCATTTCAGGGTGTTGTTGGCAACACTGTCAGCACTTCCAAAGAAGTACGTCCGCACAATATTAAAGCGCCACAAGGAGCGCCTAATGTAGTTTGGATATTACTGGACGACGTTGGATTCGGCGCGACAAACACGTTTGGCGGAGTTATTAACACACCAACCTTCGATAATTTAGCCAACAACGGCCTGCGATATACTAATTTTCATACAGCCGGGATCTGCGCTCCTACCAGGGCAGCCTTAATGACCGGGCGCAATCACCATTCGGTGCATATGGGTGGTTTCGCGCACACAATTTTATCTGCAGGCTTTCCTGGATATGACGGCCGCATTCCCTCAAATGCCGGAACCATTGCAGAAATTTTACGAGAAAACGGGTACAATACCTTCGCCGTTGGTAAATATGGTTTAACACCGGATGAAGATGCTACCGACGCCGGTCCTTTTGACAGATGGCCATCAGGGAAGGGCTTTGATCACTTTTTCGGTTTTCTCGGCTCGCAAACCGACCAGTATAAGCCAGATCTGGTTGAAGAAAACGCACACGTAAAGCCAGACGGCCGGCATTTGAACGATCAGATTACAGACAAGGCCATTTCTTATATTGCCCGTCAGCAAGCCGCAAAATCGGGTAAGCCGTTCTTTCTATACTATTCGCCGGGAGCAACGCATGCACCGCACCAGGTAGCGACCGAGTGGAGCGATCCGTATAAAGGTAAATTTGATAAAGGCTGGGACGTTTTTCGTGAAGAGGTATTTGCCCGACAAAAGAAACTAGGAATTATTCCCGCCAACGCTGTATTGCCCGAACGGAATCCAAATATCAAAGCCTGGAATTCATTAACGGCAGACGAGAAAAAATTGTATGCTCGGTTTATGGAGGTGTACGCAGGTTATCTCACTTACACGGATCACGAAGTTGGACGAGTGATCAATTACCTGAAAGAAATAAATCAACTGGATAACACGCTTGTTTTCGTTGTAATCGGTGATAATGGAGCGAGTAAGGAAGGAACGTTGAACGGAGATGTCGATCGCGCTTTGTTTGGCAAGCCTTTGCCGGAAGACGAGAACATTAAATACAACCTGGCTAAAATAGACCTTATCGGAAAGCCCGAAGGTACGGAAGCTAATTATCCTTTAGGCTGGGCGCAGGCGGCCAACACTCCATTTAAATTCTGGAAACAGGATGCTAATTCAGAAGGTGGTACACGCAATCCTCTTATAGTTTTCTATCCAAAAGGAATAAAAGAGAAAGGCGCTATACGTACGCAGTACGGCCATGTGATCGACTTATTGCCAACCACGCTCGAATATCTCGGCATACAGGCACCTCAGGAAATTCGTGGTATTAAACAGGATCCGATCCAGGGAACATCGCTTGTTTATTCGTTTGCAGACGCAAAAGCTGCATCGAAACACACCGAACAATACTATTATATTTTCGGCTCGCACGCGATTTACAAAGACGGATGGAAAGCAGGATTCGCATTCCAGCCTTCAATCTCAAATGGCCTTTTCAATAAGTTCAGTATTTACAAGACGGAGGACGAAGGTTGGGCGCTTTATAATCTCAACGAAGATTTTAATGAGCGAAACGATCTTGCAAAAAAATATCCGCAGAAGCTGGCCGAGCTCAAAGCTTTATTTGATGCCGACGCAAAGAAATACAATGTTTACCCCTTTTTTACCTGGGATGACGTGATTAATCGTGTGTTTTCAATGAAATAGTTAGTTGGTGAAGTGAGATCGGGAAGCAGAAATGTTTCCCGGTTTTTAAATTTTATTTATGAAGTACCTTATCAGAATTTTATTTTATTAGTTTTCAGAAAAGATAATTCGGTTATCGCCGACGAGCATTCCTTTTACATCCTTGATAAAGTAAACGGACGATGGGGCGTTCGGGGAAGAAGCAGCTTTGCTAAATAATCACTTGAACTCATATCATGTCCGCAAAAAAAAACGCTATCACCTATTCAATTATCGCAGTTTTATTAATTTCCGGGTTTACGGTATTATGGCTCTTTTGGCCATTTGCATCTGAATCATTTGCAATTATTCCTGACAGAAAACAGATACGGGAAAAAGAATTGTTCCTAAGTCAGAAAGCAAGTTCTGATCCCGGTTATAAACAACCGAACATAATTATTTTATTAGCCGACGATCTTGGGAAAACCGATATTCCGTTGTATGGCAACCAGGTTGTTGAAACTCCCAACATCGACAAACTTGCCAGCGAAGGTGCAACTTTTACGGAAGCTTACGTTACCGCCCCTATTTGTTCGCCGTCACGGGCGGGCTTAGTAACCGGCAGGTATCAGCAGCGTTTCGGTTATGAATTTCAGCCGGCAAACCGGTATATGAAAAACAGGCTCGAGCGTTTTTATGTGAACCGCAACATCGACCTCCAGGAATTGGAGTTCAAAACTCAAACAAGTGTTCCGGACAGTAATGCTATCAATCAGCAGGGTTTACCGGAACAGGAAATTACCATTGCCGACCTCCTTCGAAAAAACGGCTATGCAACAGCTGTCACCGGAAAATGGCATCTCGGATTCAGTCCCCAATTCAGTCCGATAAAGCATGGGTTTGATTATTTCTACGGGTTTGATGAAGCTTTTTCATGGTATACCGATACAGCGACAACTATTAATGTCCATCATAAAGGTATAATGGATTCGCACATTTGGGAAAACGGTAACTCCGGCACGTCTCAAAAACAGCGCAATGGTAAAAGTATCTCTGAAAATGAATTTTATACGTTTGCCATTGCCAGAGAAGCCACACATTTTATCGATCAGAATAAGAGCAAGCCATTTTTATTGTATGTCCCTTTTAATGCTCCGCACACGCCATTCCAGGCGATTAAGAAAGATATTGCGAAATACCAGGCAAAAGGCGTAACGGATTTAAATCACGCCGTTTATTATTCGCTTATATCCGGACTTGACAGCGCTGTTGGGAAAATCCAGCAAAAGGTAACCGACCTTGGTCTTGATGATAATACGATTTTTATTTTTTTGAGTGATAACGGCGGCGCTACCTACACACATGCTACCACTAATGCACCGTTAAAAGGCGGCAAAATGTCATTATACGAAGGCGGGATCAATGTTCCGTTCGTAGTGAAATGGAAGGGCCACGTTGCTGCCGGAACTCAGTACAAAAATCCGGTTACATCACTGGATATTTTTGCTACGGCCGCAGCAGCTTCGCATTCATCCTTGCCTCAAAGATCTTACGACGGCGTTGATCTGATTCCTTTTTTATCCGGTGCAAAAACCGGGCAGCCGCATGAGGTACTGTATTGGCGGGCGGGAAAAAACAAGGCGGTACGCAAAGGCGACTGGAAATTAGTCCTCAACCTGAATGACAATATTACAGCCCTTTACAACCTGGCTAATGATAAAGCGGAAAAAATAAACCTTGCGGCTAAAAATCCTGAAAAAGTAAAAGAGCTGAAAAATGATCTAACCGATTGGGAAAAAGGGCTGAAAAATCCGCTTTGGCCAGGCACCGGATACTACAAAAACTTTACCGACGACAAACCGGATCGGTTTGAAATATAAACTTCAACAAGAAATCAAGACATAATGAAAAGATTACTTATTGGCCTGTTATTAGTTTTTTTATTTAATGAAGGATTTGGTCAGACAAAAAAACCTAACATAGTTCTCATCGTGGTGGATGACATGGGTTATTCGGATCTTGGTTCTTATGGTTCCGAAATCCATACACCCAACCTCGACCGTCTCGCTTCGCAAGGATTACGGCTAAAGGAATTTTACAACAATGCCATTTGTGCGCCAACAAGGGCCTCCATCTTAACCGGGCAGGACCAGCACCAGGCGGGAATTGGGTATTTTGATCTGAATCTCGGATTACCGGAATACCAGGGATATTTGAATAAAAAGTCGGTAACGCTGGCCGAAGTGTTGAGGCAAAACGGCTATAGTACGCTAATGTCGGGAAAATGGCATGTTGGCAATGACAGCACGGCCTGGCCAAATCAGCGCGGCTTCGAGAAATTTTACGGTGTGATTGGCGGAGGCGCGAATTATTTTGACGCCAAACCTATGCCATTACGCGGCGTTCCTTATCCGGTGACCCTTGTTGAAAATAATGTAAGGCTTCATCCTGCAGACAACAGTTATTATTTTACCGATGAGATTGGTAACCATGCATTAAAGTATCTCGATGAACAAAACAAAACCAATAGGCCCTTCTTTTTATACCTCGCTTTCAACGCGCCGCACTGGCCTTTGCAGGCGCTTCCTGAAGATATAGCCAAATACAAAGGTCGTTATGATATCGGCTGGGACTCTTTGCGTAAGGAACGTTTAGAACGGCAGGTAAAATTAGGCATACGCGATCCCCGGCAAACGGTGGCCGTTCGTGACGCCGAAGTGCCCAACTGGGAGAGCCTTACATACGATGAGAAACAGTTGTGGAAAGCGAAAATGGAAGTATTCGCGGCAATGGTTGATCGGATGGATCAAAACGTAGGTAAGCTGCTCGCCAAACTAAAAGAACTAAAAAAAGATGATAACACGCTGATCGTATTTATCTCCGATAACGGCGCACCGGCTGAAAATGTGGCTCATGGCATCCGTGCAGGCCGGAATACCGGCCCGGTGGGAACGGCTGGATCATTTGAAGCCCAGGGCAAAAACTGGTCGTTCGTATCAAATTCTCCGCTGCGATCATTTAAGGGGGGCTTGTATGAAGGGGGAATGAGTTCTCCATTTATCGCATGGTTTCCGGGTAAGATAAAGCCCAATACGCAAGCCAGAGGAACTGTCCATCTGATAGATCTTGCACCTACTTTCTATGAGCTTGCCGGCGCCGAGTATCCTAAAACGTTTCAGGGAACGGCGATCAATCCGCTGCCGGGAAGAAGTTTAAAAGGCTTGTTTTTGAAAGGTGAAGAACTGCAAAGGCCCGAGCCGCTGTTTTGGGAACTGTGGGGAAATCGTGCTATCCGGAAAGGAAAATGGAAGCTAGTATCCGCATTTCCGGCCAACAAATGGGAGTTATATGATATCGAAAATGATCGCGGAGAAACTAAAAATCTGGCTGCTGAAAATCCTCAGATCGTAAAATCGTTGTCGCTGGAATATCTGGAATGGGCCAATAAAAATAACGTTGTTCTCGATTTCAATCTGATTAATCCGCGTTCGGCGCTGGAAATAAAAATGAATTAAATTTTGATTTACAGGGCTACCAACGCCTGGCTTAAGATTTTGGTTAAGTGTGGTGAAATCAGGCTAGTTTTGCCAGTGCATAGAACAATGCGCTGGCATGCAAGGCCTGTCCGAATTCGTTATTGAAAAGCATTTCTTTTAACTTATCGATGCTAACCAGTTCAACTTCAATTTCTTCACGGCCGTCAAGATGTTGTTCCTGGATTTTTTTACCACCGGTGGCCAGATAAGTATGCGTTTGATTTTTGGCCGTTGACGGATTTGCATAAAGCACCGCCAGTTTTTCAAACTTATTGAATGAATAGCCGGTTTCTTCCAATAATTCACGCGCAACAGCCTGATCGGGTGTTTCACCCGGATCAATGCAGCCGCCGGGAATTTCAGTGATCACTTCTTCCGCGGCATGCCGGTACTGGCGGATAATTATAACCTGGTTATCTTCAGTCAGGGCAACGGCATTAACCCAGTCCGGGTACTCTAAAACATAATAATCATCGATGATTGTGCCGTCAGGCATTTCGCAGGTATCAACACGGAGCGTTGCCCAGTTTTCCTTAACAAGATATCTCGACGAAAGCTTTTTCCATTTCAGATCACTCATACTGGTCATTATTCAAAAAATTATCGATCATTTCCCTTTTTGAAAGATTGTCGAGCGACTGCATTTTATATTCTTTTTCAATGAGGTCGAAGATTATGAGTACAGCGCGAAGCCGGTTGTATGTTTCGGGAATATCTTCGAATGGGTGTGCGCTTTCAAACAGAAATTGAGCCAGCAGGTCAAGTTTCTTTTCGGGGTAACCGGCAAGTGAATTCCGGAATTTTTCTGCATCAAATTCTTCAAAATCATTTTCCCGGATTGAGAACGATGAATCAAGCGTTTGCTTAATTAACTCATGTGCCTCGTCTATTCTACCTTCAACTTTAAAGCCCAGAACCCGGGCAAGTACTTGTGCAATTTTCTCTATTTCAGCAGAAATAAAATCTTTTCTAATCATAGGTGACGTGTTTATCGATGTATTGACTACAAATTACTTGGCAGGATGTTCGCAGCTTTTACCAGCTTCCACTTGCTCCACCACCGCCAAAGCTGCCACCGCCGAAACCCCCGAAACCGCCGCCACCTCCGCCGCCAAAACCACCACCGCTTCCGCCACCCCAGCCGCCTCCACGATTACTGCCGCCCATTGCATTGCCCATCAGGAACCACCAGAACGGACTGGCGCTGCCGCCACGGCCAATAACCTGGTTGCCGCCATTTCCACGACCTCCGCGAAAAATAATAACCAGAATTATGATGACAATTAAGATAATTAAACCGGCAGGTATACCATCTTTTTTGCCCTTGCGGGGATTGTCATTCTTGTATTCACCCTTGGTATAGGAAATGATGGCATCTGTTCCTTTATCTAAACCAGCGTAGTAGTTGCCGTTTTTAAATTCAGGCTTTATTTCATTTTCAATTATCCGTTTGGCAATAGCGTCGGGGACGGCACCTTCCAGTCCGTAGCCGGTTTGGATCGATATTTTACGGTCGCCTGTTGAAACCAGGATGATAAGGCCATTATTTTTCTTTTTCTGCCCGATGCCCCATTTTTCAGCCAGCCGGACAGCATAGTCGTTCACATCATAACCATCAAGTGATTTGATGAGCACAACAGCTATCTGAGTTGAGGTTGAATCGTCAAACGCTACGAGCTTGTGTTCAAGCTGTGATATTTCATCCTGCCCCAGCGTATTACTATAATCATTAACTAAAGTTGCTGGTTTTTCAGGAAAGTTTTGGGCGAGCACTACGCCGGTCAAAAGGAACAGTGCGCCAAGGGAAAATAAAAATCTATAAATAAAACGAAGCACGGGATTGTATTTTAAAAAAAGGCTATATCGTCGGAAAGTTCGTTTTTATCGCCTTCCTTGTACGGAAAATAAGTTTTTAATTGCTCACCGGCCTTGGTGACTCCTGCTATGATTCCGTCTGCCAGCTTATTTTCTTTGAAGTAGCTGAGCATAAGGTCTTTGGTGCTATCCCAGAAATCATCTTTTACAAGTTTATTAATTCCTGAATCGCCAATAATAGCAAATTTTCGGTCGGAGTATGAGAGATAAACCAGCACGCCATTTCGCAGCACGGTTTGATCCATACCCAGTTTCCCAAAATAGTGAATCGCCCGGTCGATGGCTTCGACCGGACAGGTTTCCTCAATGCAGATCCTTATTTCGCCGGAGGTGAAAAGCTCAGCTGCCTCTATCGCCTGGCGGATATTTTGCTGATCCTCGTCGCTAAATAATGTCATTGCTATTAAAACTGAACGGTTGGCGCTTTTTGTGACGCGGCATCAGCTGCAAAGTATCCTTTCTTTTGGAAGCCGAAAATTCCAGCGGTCAGATTGTTCGGAAAAGAACGGATTTTGGAATTGTATTCCTGGGTTACTTCATTAAATTTTTGACGTTCAACAGTAATGCGGTTTTCGGTTCCTTCTATCTGAGCTTGTAGTTCCTGGAAATTGGCGTTTGCTTTAAGATCAGGATAGTTTTCTGTCACAACCAGTAAACGGCCCAGCGCTTGTGATAGCTGGCCCTGTGCGGCCTGAAATTTTTCAATAGATTCAGGTGTCAGCTTTGTCGGATCAACTTGTACCGATGTCGCTTTTGCCCGGGCTTCAATAACTTGCGTCAATGTTTCCTTTTCAAAATTGGCAGCGCCTTTAACGGTGTTTACAAGGTTTGGGATAAGATCGGCCCGGCGCTGATATACGTTTTGGACCTGCGCCCATTGCGATTGCACTTGTTCATCTAATTTAACCATGCTGTTGTACCCGCATGAGCTTAATGAGAAAACTAAAAATAAAGCCGCGATGCTATAAATAATTCTTTTCATGTTCTGATTCGTTATTATGTGCATAAGGTAATTTTTGACGATTTGTTTTTACGTTAGAAATCAATTGCAGTTTGATTGATAATATTTAATGAAGTTACAGTTTTGGATGAATTTTTTAACAATCCGCCATAACTGTTTTCTCTTCGATCGGGCTATATCGTAAATAAACCAGCGAAGAATGTAAAAATGTATTTTAGAAGATTACAGCCTTAGTATAATGACTTAACGACGGGCAATTCCCCTGAAATATTTTAAAGAAAATTAAACGGTAACTTATCATGAAAAAAATCTATCTCCTGGCCGTGGCGGTCATGGGTATTGTAACTGTAAATGCTCAACCTTCTGTTACGGTCAATCAAAAGGTATCTGCGCTCATTTCGAAAATGACACCCGAAGAAAAGGTTTGGACGAATGACAGATATCTGCAGAGGCGATACTTAAATCGAGAAATAAACCCCGGTGAAGCGGCAGCTTTTTACCGTTGCCGTTCTCTGAAAGTTGCAATTACGTCTGCTGTAAAAACTACAGCGAAACAAGGGGCTATCGGAACCGATAATAAACCGGAACCTGCTTTCCAAAACCAAAATTATTTAGCTTTCATGCACAGCCTTATATAAACACCCTCGTTCCCGAAAAACTTTCCCTGAACTCCTTCGGCGTACAATTCTTTTTCTTTTTGAAAATGCGGTTGAAATTAGAGATGTTATTAAAACCGCAATTGTAAGAAATTTCAGCAACGGTGTGAGTGGTGTCTATCAGCATGCGGGACGCGTGGCCAAGCCTGATCTCATTTAAGCTGTCAATAAATGTGTTTCCTGTTCGTTTTTTTATGAAACGGCTAAAGGAAACCTCGGTCATGTTGACAAGCTTGGCAATATCTTTCAGGTTGACGTTTTTGTAATAATTGTCGTTCATATATTCAAAAGCACGGTCCAGGCGCCGGCTATTGTAATTAAGTTTCTGATCGTTATTAAATGATACGTCGGAAAGGGTGCGCATATTCCGTGATGTCGACAGATCATGCAGGATGCTGATAAGCTCCATTACCGAATCGAAACCGTTCAACTGGTTGAGCGTTAAAATGCGGGATGACACGTTTTGTATAGTTTCTTTAGGAAACAAAATGCCTTTTCCGGATCTCTCGAACATTTTTCGGATAAAGCTAAGCTGGTTTCGGCGTAGAAATTTCTCATCGAACAAGTCCTTGTGCCATTGAATGGTAACTTCCGTTATCTGCTCACTGCAGCAATTATGCGTAAGCCATCCATGTGACAGGTTTGGCGCTACTAATACAAGTTCCAGGTCTTCGATGTCCTCGATGTGATCGCCTACAACCCGCCGCGCACCTCTCGCATTTTGTATCAGATTAAGTTCAAACTCTTCATGGTAGTGTAACGGAAAATCAAACTTTTGTTTGACTCTTGAAAACATAGTAAAACAGTCGTTGGAAGTCAACGGAGTGATTTCCTTGATAATATTGCTCACGAATAAAATTACAATTGGTTGAATTAAAGATAAAAGAATATTACAATAAAAGCAATGTATTTTTAGCGTCAACTACTCGCCACAGCGATCGAACGGTTTTAATCTCTTGTAAATCCCTTATTAATTGCTAAAAAAGTATTATGATGCATCTGGCTATCTCACTACTTTTATTCACCAACTGATTATTAAAATACTTTCATGAAGGATTTTATCGTGTTCGTTCGATTTGGGCTGCAAAGCTTTTTATTACTCATCTCGCCGATTTGTTTTGCCCAGACAAGCGATAAACTTGCCACCGCCGAAACCAAGAATTTACTTAGAAATCTAAAGGCTATTCAAGGAAAAAAAGTATTGTTCGGCCATCAGGACGACCTTGCTTACGGCAACGGCTGGAAATATGAAGCCGGGCGCAGTGATATTAACGATGTTACCGGGGAGTATCCGGCAGTATATGGCTGGGAGCTAGGCGGACTCGAGCATGGACGACCGGTTAACATCGATTCCGTGCCTTTCGATAAAATGAAAGCGTTTATTAAGCTGGCATATGACAAAGGCAGCGTAACAACTATTTCCTGGCATTTGGATAATCCGGTAAACGGCAAATCAGCATGGGATACCACCAAAAACTGCGTTAGGGGAATTTTGCCTGGCGCGTCCAAACACGCTTTATACAAAAGCTGGCTGGAGAAGGTCGCCGCGTTTCTTGGTGATTTAAAAGGAAGCGATGGAAAATCGATTCCTGTTTTGTTCCGCCCGTTCCACGAAATGTCAGGAAGCTGGTTCTGGTGGGGACGTAATGAAACTTCGCCGGAAGAATTGAAGCAGATATGGCGTTTTACCGTCACATACCTTCGGGATGTTAAAAAGTTGCACAATATTTTATATGTGTATAATTATAATGATATTAAATCTGCCGACGATTTCATGGAGCGATACCCTGGCGATGCTTACGTCGACGTAATGAGTTTCGATTTCTATCAATCAGGCGATCCGCAAAAAGATACTCGCTTTATAACGGAAGTTCAGAAGAGTTTGTCGATTGTTCACGGGCTTGCCGATAGACACAACAAAGCTTTTGCTTTCGCAGAAACAGGTTATAATGCTGTTCCTTACGCGAAATGGTGGACAAAAACTTTATGGCCAGCTATGCAGAATGATCTGCCTGCTTATGTTTTAGTCTGGCGAAATGCGGGTTATCGGCCAAAGGAAAACGACTATCATTATTTCGCACCATTTAAAGGCCAGGTTTCCGCACCCGACTTTGTCAAGCTTTATCAAAATAGTAAAGTGGCTTTTGAAAAGAAAGCTGCGGCTTTAAATCTCTATAAATAACTAAAGAACGAATTATTATAAGTTAATGAAACTAACCCTTATCGACGTCTCCATTATTGTTCTTTACCTTCTTTCAACCGTCTTCATCGGATTGTGGTACAGGAAAAAAGCACGGGAAACCAAAGAAAGTTATATGCTCGGCGGTAAATCGCTACCGTGGTACAAGCTGGGCCTAAGCGATGCTTCAGACATGTTCGACATCAGCGGAACCATGTGGATGGTGAGCCTCTGCTTTGTTTATGGCATGAAGAGTATCTGGATACCCTGGCTTTGGCCGGTATTTAACCAGGTTTTTTTAATGATGTATTTATCACGCTGGCTCCGAAGGTCCAATGCTGCAACTGGAGCCGAATGGCTGCAAACCCGTTTCGGGAAAACCGGGCGGGGCGTTGAAAATTCACACCGTGTAGTAATAGCATTTGCTTTGTTAAGCTGCCTGGGTTTTCTTGCTTACGGTTTCGTTGGGCTGGGTAAGTTTATCGAGATTTTTGTTCCATGGGACATCGTTAAGCCATACATTCCTTTCGATGTGGCTCCGCAATACGTGGCCCATGTTTACGGAATCATCTTTACCCTTTTTGCCACTTTCTACTCGATTATCGGCGGGATGCATAGCATCGTGCTTGGCGATGTGATAAAATATTGCATCATGACGGCCGCTTGTATTGCTATTGGCATCATAGCTGTCCTGCATCTCCGGGGCGAAAAACTGAATGTTCCAGACGGGTGGTACAGTCCCTTTTTTGGTAAACACCTCGATCTGGATTGGTCGAAAATAATTAAAGAAGCCAACGACAAAATCGATGCCGACGGCTATTCTTTATTTGGGGTGTTTTTCATGATGATGGCATTTAAGGGAGTTTTTGCCGCGCTTGCTGGTCCTGCGCCAAATTACGACATGCAGAAAATTCTGTCAACGCGTTCGCCGGAGGAAGCCAGTAAAATGAGCGGTTTCGTTTCAATTATCTTACTTCCGATAAGATACACACTGGTAATTGGCCTGACGATCCTTGGCCTGATCTATTACCATCAAATGGATCTGAAAGACGCGGCAGGCGTGACAGATTTTGAGCGTATTCTGCCTGCGGTAATTAATAATTTCTTGCCTGTCGGATTAATGGGTTTGGTACTAACGGGTTTGCTCGGCGCTTTTATGGGCACTTTTAGTGGAACCTTAAATGCTGCCCAAGCTTACATCGTGAACGATATTTATCTGAAGTATATCCATCCGAAGGCTTCGACAAAGGAGATTATTTCCATGAATTACCTCGTTGGTATCATCGTGGTAGCAGTTGGTATTTTATTGGGATTTTTTGCCAAAGATGTAAACAGTGTTTTGCAATGGATCGTGTCAGCGCTTTACGGTGGTTATATAGCATCCAACGTTTTGAAATGGCATTGGTGGCGCTTCAACGCGAACGGGTTTTTTTGGGGAATGCTTACAGGTATCGCGTCGGCGTTGATTTTTACAAGGTTTTTCCAGGGGGTCGAGTTCCTGTATTACTTTCCTTTGTTATTTGCACTGTCTTTGGCCGGATCAATTATCGGCACTTATTCGGCACCTCCTACAGATGTTAAAGTCCTTAAGTCTTTCTATAAAAATGTCCGGCCATGGGGTTTTTGGGGACCGGTTAACGATTTGGTTATAGCAGACGATCCGGCGTTCCAGCCAAACCGAAACTTTAAACTCAATATGTTTAATGTGGTGCTGGGAATCATCGCACAATTATGTCTTACCATTCTTCCCATGTACCTGATATTATGGCAAAAATTGCCCTTGATTATCACGGTACTCATCCTCGGAGTAATCATAGCGATTCTGAAGAAGACATGGTGGAATAAATTAAATGAATATTAACGGGATAAAATACAATAACAATACAATGAATAACTTTTCAAGTCGCTTGGATAAGCTGCAAAGTGATTATGCTGATCTTTTAAACAGGCCAAATCAAAAACAGGACGGCGGCAACGGAATATTTGAACGTTATGTCAATCCTGTACTGACGGGCGCTCATGCACCGATTTTGTGGCGGTACGATTTGAATTCGGAAACTAATCCATACCTGTTGGAGCGTATAGGCATCAACGCCGCATTCAACGCGGGGGCGATAAAATGGAATGATAAGTACATACTTGCGGTGCGGGTAGAGGGATCTGATCGAAAGTCTTTTTTCGCGATTGCGGAAAGCCCCAATGGAATTGATCAATTTAAATTCTGGGACTACCCGGTAAGGTTACCTGAGACAGCAGATCCTGATACGAATGTTTATGACATCCGATTAGTTAACCATGAAGACGGATATGTTTACGGGCTTTTTTGTACGGAACGCCGCGATCCGGCGGCTCCGCTGCATGATCAGTCGATGGCCGTCGCTGCCTGTGGTATTACCCGCACAAAGGACCTGATTAACTGGGAGCGTTTACCTGATCTGGTAACCAAATCTCCGCAGCAACGAAACGTGGTACTGCACCCTGAATTTGTAAACGGTAAATATGCTTTCTACACTCGTCCGCAAGATGGCTTTATTGATGCCGGTAATGGCGGGGGTATAGGGTTTGGTTTGAGCAATTCAATAGAAAATGCAGTGATTGATGAAGAAGTGATTATTGATGACAAAAAATATCATACCGTATATGAAGCCAAAAACGGGCTAGGGCCGGCGCCGATTAAAACAGAGAGTGGATGGCTGCATTTAGCGCATGGTGTACGTAATACAGCAGCCGGCTTGCGGTACGTACTTTATATGTTTATGACTGATTTACAGGATATCACCAAGGTTACATATAAGCCCTCGGGATACTTTCTGGCTCCTGAAGGAGAGGAGCGGATCGGTGATGTATCGAACGTCGTTTTCAGTAACGGTTGGATTGCCGATAAGGACGGACGGGTATTTATTTACTACGCATCCTCGGATACCCGTATGCATGTGGCAACCAGTTCCGTTGAGCGATTAACCGATTATGTGATGAACACGCCCGCTGACGGATTACGGTCAGCCAGTTCGGTAGATGCAATTTATTCGTTAATTGATAGAAATAAAGCATATTTGAATATTCAATCTGTAAGATAAATTGAGAAAACTATTTTTTCTGATCATTGCGCTAAGCGCTTTTGTGCCAAACGTAAAAGCACAGGCCGACGATACCGAAGCTGTAAAAAAAGTAATCAATACTTTATTTAACGGAATGCGCAAAGCGGATTCCGTTATAATAAAAAGCGTTTTCTCTCCCAATGCGAATATGCAGACGGTTGTTTCCAAAAACGGTAAGGTATCAGTAGTCAATGAATCAGTAGCTGATTTCGCTGCGACGATAGCGAAGCCTCATGCCCAGGTTTATGACGAACGGATTGAATTTAAATCGGTTCTGATAGATGGAGATCTAGCCAGCGTATGGACTCCCTATAAGTTTTATGTCGGCGATAAATTCAGCCACCGGGGCATTGATTCCTTCCAGCTGGTAAAATTTAGCAACAGCTGGAAAATCGTTTACATCATCGATACACGGTTAAAATAGTCGCTTGCTGAGTATTGAATTTAACTCTTCTTTTATTACAATTCGTATTTTTGCATTCTCCGGGATAAAAACCCGGCCGCAGAATGATACAAGAAATAGAACTTAAACTGCTTCCCGCCGAAGCTGGTAATGAAGAAATAATTAGGAAGAAGGCCTCCCAACAGCTTAATATTCCGTCCTCACGAATAACGTTTATTAAACCGGACAAAAGATCAATCGACGCCAGGGGTAAACAGGTTGTATATCGGTTAAAAGTAAAGGTGTATATCGATGAGCAACCTTCACCGGAGTTTTTTAATATCAGCTATCCAAATGTAAACAATGGCAAAAGAATATTGATAATAGGCGCTGGTCCTGCCGGTTTATTTGCGGCTCTGAGATGTATCGAACATGGACTTAAGCCTGTCATTATCGAGCGAGGCAAAGATGTAAAACAGCGCAGACGGGATCTTGCTGCAATCAATAAGCAAGGAATTGTCAATCCTGAATCGAATTATTGTTATGGTGAGGGCGGCGCAGGGACGTATTCTGACGGGAAACTTTACACGCGGTCAAACAAGCGCGGAGACGTTAATTATGTACTTCAAACGTTAGTTGCCCATGGCGCCACAGATGATATTTTAATCGACGCCCGTCCGCATATCGGCACCAATAAGCTGCCTCAAATTATCGTTTCTATCCGGGAGGCCATTTTAAATGCCGGCGGCGAAATCCATTTTGATACCAAACTTGTCGATTTTGTGATTGACTCGAACAGCATCAAAGGCATAAAAACCCAAAAAGGCGAAACACTGGAGGCCGAGCACGTGATCCTCGCAACCGGACACTCTGCACGGGATATTTTTTACCTGCTTAAAAATCATAATATCCTTATCGAGCCAAAGCCTTTTGCTTTGGGAGTGCGCATTGAACATCCGCAACAGGTTATCGATCAGGCTCAATATCATTGCGACGTGAGAGATGAATATTTACCGCCATCTTATTACAGCCTGGTAGAGCAGGTTGATCAGCGCGGTGTTTTTTCGTTTTGCATGTGCCCGGGCGGAATCATTGCTCCCTGTTCTACTGATTTCGATGAAATTGTAGTGAACGGCTGGTCGCCTTCAAAGCGGAAT
This sequence comes from Hufsiella arboris, assembly GCF_009834875.1. GTDB lineage: Bacteria > Bacteroidota > Bacteroidia > Sphingobacteriales > Sphingobacteriaceae > Hufsiella_A > Hufsiella_A arboris. Next base: position 425,996 of record NZ_WVHT01000005.1, read on the forward strand.
AATCCCTTCGCGAATTCAGGAACGGTTGTTCAGATAAACCTGGAAGATGTTGAGGGCAGTACGAATGATCCGTTAAGCCTGCTTAATTTCCAGGCAGCGATAGAAAAAACCGCATTTGCACAAGGCGGTGGCGACCTCAGGGCGCCTGCTCAGCGAATGGTTGATTTTGTATCAAATAAAGTTTCGGCTGATTTACCCGTAAATTCATACTTACCCGGATTAAAAAGCGCCGACCTGAAAGAGGTTTTGCCGCCATTTATTCACGACCGGCTTCGAAAAGCGTTGCCTGTATTTGGTAAAAAAATGAAAGGATATTTTACAAATGAGGCGGTTTTGGTTGGCGTTGAATCGCGGACGTCTTCGCCTGTTCGCATTCCCCGCGACCGCGAAACTTACCAGCATCCGCAGATAAAAGGATTATATCCCTGCGGTGAAGGCGCCGGCTATGCCGGAGGAATTGTTTCAGCGGCAATTGATGGTATGAATTGTGCTGATGCTGCTTATAAAACACTAACGCAATGAAAAGTACGGCTCAGTCATTGAGGGAAAAACTTGAGGAGACATTTTCAGGACAACCATGGTATGGTACCTGCATCTATGATATCATCGACAAGGTGGATTTCGAAACATCTTTTATCAAAACCTCCGAAACAGCTCACACCATCGCCGAAATACTTTTGCATATGTTAAGCTGGACGGAGGAAGTCATTGACCGCCTGAATGAAAAACCAGCCGGCGTTCCGTTTAGCGGCGATTGGCCCGAAACGAGCGAAACCGATGAGCAAAAATGGCTTTTATGGAAAGATGATCTTAAACTGGTAAACGCCTCGTTGATTAAAGCAATCGAGGGGCTCCCGGAAGAAAAATGGGATCAGCTAATTAATGACGACAGGGGAAACGACTCAATAGATACTTACGCTGAGCTAGTTGACGGATTTATTCAACACCAGGTTTATCACGCTGGGCAAATTGCCATTCTGAACAAAATAATTGCTGGCTGATCAATCGTCCAGCTCCTGGCAAAAAAAGCCTGCCGATTGTAAAATTGATTCGATCTTTCGTGGAGAAAGGCCGCCCGAAATCACCCTGAGGATGTTGTCACAATCATCAAGGTCGAAATTCCAGCCGATGATCGCAGGCATCGTCAAAAGTCGTTTAACTTTGCTGACTTCCCTGGTTTTTCTCACGTTTGTTTTGAAGACCATTACTTCCATAGCCTATTCCGTTATTATCCAATGACGAATGACGAGTTTAAAATTGGACATTTAGTGAAACTAATTATTGATTCTGCGGCTCGGTGGCTCTTTTATCGTCAGCGCCAAATTCCATCCAATCGTTTCCAAACCGTTCATTTCCAAATTTTCCCCGAAAGCCACACATGCGGTCTTTCATTTTCTGTTTGAATATTTCTTTGTCCTCCGGACTCATATTCTTAAAACGTTCTTCCATTCCTCTTTTCATCCAGGGTGCGCCACCGCGGCCAAATCTGCCACCGCCCTTACCGAAGCCAAATAATATTTTACACAGGATAAATATGCCCATGGCCTGCCAGAATGTAATGGTGCCAACATGCAGGATTTCAGGTAAAAGGTTGTTCCACAAGGTCATCACGATAAAGCTTACCAGCGAAAGAAATGCAGCGGCAGCAATGGGGATAAGGATGAAACGTCCTTTATAAAGTGCTTTTTTCATTTTTCGAATTTTTAATGTCTAACTTTTTAATATCTCTTCATACAACTGTTTTAGCCGTTTGCGAAGATGCAGTACTGCGTAACGTTTTCTTGATACCAGCGTTTGTATTGGCACACCACTCAATTCCGACATTTCCTGGAATGATACATCCTCGAGCTCGTGCAAAACGAAAGCCTGCTTTTGCTCCTCTGGTAACTCATCAAGTGCATTAAACAGTTGCTCCCAAAAAATGTCGCGCATGTATTTACTTTCGGGAGTTGTTGCTTCAGTTAATAAGATGTCGGCGAAGAAAGGTTCGTCAGAGTCATCATCCTGCTGATAAAGGTCATTAAGCAAAAACTCTGATTTTTTCTTTTGCTTGTCTATTATCTTATTCCTTGCCACTTTGTATAACCATGCGCCGGTTTGCTCAATTGGCTCAGCATTCAACACAGAACTGAACTGGTACCAAACGTCTTGCAAAATATCTTCCGCATCTGCATCATTTTTAACCCGCTTACGGATAAACGCCAATAAGTTTTTACCATACGCTTTTATAGTTTCAAGAGTGTGGCTTGCTTTATCTTCCGGCATCTGGGCTGTGATCAATTGCATTATTAGAGTAGACGAACAACAAGTTAAAACATTTCAAAAAAAATGAAATAATTTATAATAGCCGAATTGCTAGCTGAACAGGTTTCTTCATGACTTTTTCGGCGGAAGAAGATGTGCTAAAAAAATTTTCCGATCTTTGGGTTAATATAAAAGATGTTGATTTGACATGGCAGATAAGAAAACTTTAATCATTGGAGCAACACCGAATCCGGAACGATACGCATATCTTGCTGCTAATAAATTAAAAAGATTCGGGCACGATATCGTAAATGTAGGAATCAAAAACGGGGAAGTTGCGGGTGTTCCGATCGAGAGAGCGGGTGATATTCATAACGATATCGATACGATCACGATGTATGTCGGTCCGTCTCACCAACCCGAATATTACGAGTATATATTAAAAACCAATCCTAAGCGAATAATATTTAATCCCGGCACTGAAAATCGTGAACTTGAGGATCTGGCCAGGGAAAACGGTATTGAACCTTTGGATGCTTGCACATTGGTGCTTTTGTCTACCGGTCAGTATTAAGCTTCAAAGCCACTGAGCTAAGAAATTCGCAGTCAAACTCGATGAAAACACCCGCATTACCGGGGGCGATGTAATGTCAAACCCTTCTGCGAATGCCCGCGAGCATGAACCAAATGAATTGTATTTCTCGAAAATTCTAGGCGGACGAAGAATGCTCCCTATCTTCTTTAAATGGCGTAAAGGCCTCTTCTTGCTACCATCTTGCAGCCATCTTCGGTAAAAGCACCGTAAAGACGTAGGATACCCTATTCAGAACCCTTTCAGAACCCTTTTAGATTTGTTTAAAATCCTAGTTTTAAATTCTCCCGAACGTATCTCTTCAAGCAACCCTGGAATAGAGACATCCCCTTTAATAAACATCGATGTGATCGCAGGATTTTTAACCTCAGGTTTGCGCATATACTCAGCGATGGCTGCATGATAAACTGACTGACCAGTAGGAATTTTAGTTTTATAGACTGCAGCCTGCCGCGGATCGGCTAGAACAGATCGCGCATAAGCAACAGCTTCTTTAAAGCGGCTCTTTTCCTGCAGTTGGGCGGCGCTGGGTTTTACGCGGCTCATGTCAGGACAAGTTGTAATGACTTTTATACCCATCCACCGTTTGACGACGATGTGACCGATGCGACCGGTAAAATCATCAGCCATTGGGCCTTTGTATTTTTTCATTGTTTGTAACCTTTTATGCCGCAAGATATAAAAGCGGGTAAGTTATCACTACAACTATATGTTGTAAATTAAGTTATACTGCACCGGTTTTCAGGTCCGAAAAGACATTGATGCATGAGTGTGCTCAATTCGTATATACTCCTGTGATGACTATCTTAATTCCGCTCCGATGGCTGTCTTGCGTACATTCTTGATTAAGGTTTGTTGTTACTCTTAAAACAGTACCTTAGTACAAAACAGTATCTTAGTACACCGGCGCAATGTGCATGACTTTTGAACTTTCTCTTAATTTGATGAGATTAATTAAGTTCCTGCAAGCTTTTTAATATCCGCAAGTTCTTTGGATAATAATTATTGATCCTGTTCGGCAATATTTTCGCCCATCCAAGCGGGTGACTGCCGAAGCACATTAGCACCCAGCCGGTCAGATCGGTCTCAACTTTCAGGTCGTCTTTTCGCATATACCGTAAAGCTTCATCCCTGCTGAGTTCAAGCCGTTGGATAGAATGATTATTTACCTGGCTCATAGCCAGCTCATGATCCGGTACAAGATTTTTCCCCTGTATGGCGCCTAGTCTTATTCCCGCTTTTTTGAGGTATAATTTGCTTTTTATAAGATTGAAGTCGTCGATATGCTCGTTGCGAATGGCTAAATAATCGTCTCCTGATTGTATAAATGAAAACCGATCAGGCGATTGTAACCATTCCTTCAGAATAGCAGCTTCTTTTTTGCCGGCTATAACAGGCTTTTGCTTGGGGTATTTTAATTCGCCCGACTGCTTCTTTTTTCTGAAACAGGTCAGAAAGAATCCTTCTCCTGACAAAAGATGGGGATAGAAGCGATATCCATATGCGCTGTGTATCTCAGATGTTGTTTCCAGGATATTCCATTCGCTCTTCAATGGTATTTGAATACTTTCTAACGTAAATTCGTCAATCAGCCAGTCAGCAATGTTTTCATTTTCTTCTTTTGAATAAGAACAGGTTGAATAAATCAGAACGCCGTCCTCTTTTAACGCCGGAAGAGCATTGGCCAAAATTCGTTGCTGCCGCTGGCTGCACAGCTGTACATTTCCTTCACTCCATTGGCTTACCGTTTCCGGGTCTTTCCGGAACATTCCTGATCCGGAGCACGGAGCGTCGATAACCATTACATCAAAAAAACCTTCAAGCTTGGAAAAATCTTTCGGATCGTTGTTCGTTACAAAAGCATTTGAAGATCCCCATTTAGTTATATTGTCTGCCAAAGTTCCTACCCTGGTTTTAATGATTTCATTTGAAACAAGCAGGCTGTCTTCAGAGATCAGCGACAGGATATGTGTGCTTTTGCCACCAGGTGCGGCACAAAGATCCAGCACGCGTAACGGGTCGGCTAGATTCGTAGAGTGCTTTAAGGCCTGTTCTAAAAACATTGAAGATGCTTCCTGTACATAGTAACATCCTGCATGAAAATCAGGGTCGGCAATGAATGCTGGTCTGTCGTTCAGATAGAATCCAGTATCACACCACGGGATATTCTTAGAGCCGCGAAAAATGTTGAAAGGTTTTTTGGTGTTCAGTCTTATAGATGTTATTTGATTTTCATCGTTATGTACTTGTTCAAATAACTCTTGTTCTATATTAAAATCCTTAATCAGTGACTGCAGTAATTCGTTAGGAAGCTTGTTGCCCATAGTTAATAAATTACTGTAAATTTCGTTATTTTAAGCTAATTGTTTTATACGAATACAGATAGTCAGCATGGATCTTCTACCTATTGAAACGATATCGGCGTCGGATGGCGTTTTTATTGATAAGTATTTTAATAAGAATATTCCGGTAGTAATAAAAGACTTTGCTAAGGGCAGTGAAGCTTTGGAAAAATGGAACTTCGAATATTTAAAGACAATTGCGGGTGAAATGCCTGTTTCCCTGCATGGCAAAGAAGATTCGTTTGCGGAGCATGTTACATCGCCGCCGGTTAAACAAATGCCTTTTGGCGAATATCTTGACTTGATTCAACGAGGCCCTACTGATTTAAGGATATTCCTTTTTAACCTGATGCGTGAAAAGCCAGAACTTCGAAAAGATTTACGTTTAATGAAAGGAATTCCAAATCTGTTGGAATGGCTTCCGTTTATGTTTTTTGGCGGGGAAGGATCTTCCGTACGTTATCATTATGATATAGATTACTCACATGTTTTCTTAATGCAGTTCCAGGGCAGGAAACGGGTGTGGCTTTTTGATCAGCAGCAGTCACGCCTTTTATATAAGCTTCCGTTTAACTTTCATGGAATTGCTAATCTGAAAAACCCGGATTATGAAAAATATCCGGCTTTAAAAAATTTGAAAGGCTGGGAGTATGTGCTCGAACATGGCGATACCTTATTTATACCGCAAAAGTTCTGGCATTATATTCAATATGAAACCGGAGGGTATTCGGTGAGTTACCGCGCGCTGCCTGAATCATATATTGACCGCTTAAAGGGATTAAAGAATATTGTTCTGGTTCGGCAGTTTGATAACCTAATGCGAAATATGTTTGGAAAACGTTGGTTTCGATATAAAATAGATAGGGCGATAGCCAATGCTCAAAATGCATTAAGGAATAAAGCAGCTTGAATTTTACGCTTTCGTCGTTAGTGCAGTCGGCCCATATTGCTAAAGCACAAAAAAAGACTTCCTATTACTTATATGGATATAGAAAGCCCTCAACTAGCGTTATGAACGCTGGAAGCGTTTCATTTAGAAAATAACTCATTGAAAGCGAGGGTAGAACGAGAAAGATATTAAAATCTGTTTGCGG
>NZ_WVHT01000050.1 GCF_009834875.1 Hufsiella arboris
AAACAACCATAAAAGATAATGATGTATCGGTAGCTAGCGTTGCCCTGGTAAGCAATGGCTCAGAAGGCAGCCCGGCGGCAACCAGCGGAACCTTCAAGATCACTCTGAGCAACGCATCATCAACTTCAACGGATGTGAGCTTCTCCTTAACGGGAACAGCGACAGAAGGCGATGACTATACGGCGATCAGCCATACAGTAACCTTTGCAGCAGGCGAGACAGAGAAGATTATCACCATCCCGGTACTGAACGATGCGATCATCGAAGGAACGGAAACAGTGATTGCTACTTTAACCGGAACGACCAATCCAAAGATTACAGT
>NZ_WVHT01000051.1 GCF_009834875.1 Hufsiella arboris
ACAAAGTTTTGTTTTTCATCGGGCAGATAAAATACTGCTCGGGAAATAATAGCAGCATTGTTCTGCCGGTTTCAAAACCGATATACGCGGAAAGTTTAAAGCTGCAGTCACGTTCAAACACCAACTCCCTTCACTTTAAGCTTGCAGCATTAGCGGGGCTATCGGAAGCGAAAAGTGAAGAACACTGCTTTCCAAAATAATTAACTTATCGGAAGTACGCTTCATTTATTGATACAACTAGTTTTGAAAACGGAAGCATTTCTTAGCAACAGCACCTGCTTTCCAATAGTTGAGCTTTCCAGGTTT
>NZ_WVHT01000052.1 GCF_009834875.1 Hufsiella arboris
AGTCGCTGCCACTGTCACTACGGAGACATCGTTGTCTGTAATAGTTGCTGTAGCCGTAGCTGTACCGATGGTTACCGGTCCGCCCGATACCGTGCCCAGGCTCATCGTGAAGTCTTCCGAGCTTTCTACCACGTTATCGTCTGTGATGGCAACATCAATTGTTTTCTTAGTCCCTGCCGGCGAATTGGCTGCAAACGTCACACTGCCTGAAGCAGCCGTATAGTCTGATCCTGCTGTCGCTGTGCCGTTGGCCGTGCTGTAAGTCACCGTAATAGCTGTCGATACCGAAGCGCTCAGCGTAATCTC
>NZ_WVHT01000053.1 GCF_009834875.1 Hufsiella arboris
TCACTGCCCTTGCCGTTCTGGCGGTTAGAGGCCAGGTAACAACCGACTTCGTTGCACACCATGTAAAAGTCATCGTATCCCGTATTGACCGGTGACCGCAGGTTGATGGCCTGCTCCCACTGGTTATCGGCTCCTTTAGCTTTGTACACATCCAGCCCGCCCATGCCAGCATGGCCGCCGCTGGAAAAGTACAAGGTGCCTGCTTCGTTCACCGTTGGAAACAGCTCATCTTCCGCCGTATTGATCTGCGGTCCGCAGTTTTGCGGTGTTCCCCAGCCTTCGTTTGTTTTCTTTGCGTACCA
>NZ_WVHT01000054.1 GCF_009834875.1 Hufsiella arboris
GCAAGCCAACGGCGGTTCGTTATGGCTGGGCGAACAACCCGGAAGTAAGTTTAACAAACGCATCCGGCCTGCCGGCGTCGCCTTTTAGAACTGATGATTGGAAAGGAATTACTTATAGCGCGAAATAGCGTGTAGCGCAATTATTTAACGGCATAAAAAAAACAAGCTTATTTTCACCGACAATGAAGCTTGTTTTTTCTGAAAGCAGGCTTCCCTTTTTTTGTCTTAGAAGGGTCTCTCGAAGAGGACCCTTCGTTCTGATATCTC
>NZ_WVHT01000055.1 GCF_009834875.1 Hufsiella arboris
TCTGAACCTGCTGGCAGGCCGTTGAAGAAGCATCCTGCACGCCGGTCAGGTTATAGGTATAGGTACCTGCCGTAGCAGTTGACTGACTCACGGTCACGCTGGTTCCGGTAGTGGTGGTTACTGTCTGGGCGGCTCCGCCGTTGACCGTATAAGTGAAAGTATAAGGGGCTGTTCCGTTGGCTCCGGTAAAGGTGACATCAGGGGCAGGTGCATCCTTACAGACAGCGATGGTACCGCCGATGCC
>NZ_WVHT01000056.1 GCF_009834875.1 Hufsiella arboris
CCTGCAAATTTTTGGCGTTAAGAAAACACGGTGATTCGCTTTGTCGAGCTTGGCCGGTGTTTCCATAAAAGAAAGTTTGCAACTTTCACACACCGCGCCAGTGACAAAATATCAGATCACCAGAATGTGTATCATTCCCACGCACCCAGGTCGATTTCGCATAATAGTAATTGGACTCCCCGCCTTTCAGATGAATCGGAACAAGTTTTAGCGTTTTACATAGCTTTTTCATGCTAT
>NZ_WVHT01000006.1 GCF_009834875.1 Hufsiella arboris
TATAGAAATATTTGCGCCATGCCACTATAGCACGGCCTGCTTCGGCGCTTAGCAGGTCGGCGTGAAATCCGGGCGCGGTGGGCCGAAAAGAAATGCGGGCCATGCGTTAGACTGTGCGGCTGAAGCTTATTTCTTTTCTTGAACTTTTGGCAACTTTTGTTTCAAGACAAAAGTGGCTAGCCATCGGGCGGCAATGAGCCCGACTGACATTCATAAATCACTGCCGTTGATATTAAGCGAGCTCCGACAAAGCCGAGCATTTCTAATGGTCGTCGACGATCTTTATCTTTACTTTATGAAGAAAATCGGCTTCCTTTCTTTCGGGCATTGGTCTAACCATCCACAATATGAAACACGTACTGCCGGCGACACGCTGCTGCAATCCATTGAACTGGCTGTCGCGGCGGAGGAACTGGGTTTGGACGGTGCTTATTTCCGCGTGCACCACTTTGCGCGCCAGCTGGCCTCGCCCTTCCCTTTGCTGGCAGCCATCGGCGCTAAGACGAATAATATAGAGATCGGCACCGGTGTGATCGATATGCGCTATGAGAATCCAATGTATATGGTGGAAGATGCCGGCGCTGCCGACCTTATCGCGGGCGGGCGTTTACAACTGGGCATCAGCCGGGGATCTCCCGAGCAGGTGATCGAGGGCTGGCGCTATTTTGGTTACGAACCGGAAGCCGGACAAACCGATGCGGAAATGGGCCGCGAAAAAGCGCTGCAGTTTTTAGATAAGCTGAGTGGTGTTGGGTTTGCCAAGCCTAACCCCAATCCTATGTTCCCCAACCCGCCGGGCTTGTTGCGCCTCGAGCCGCATTCGCCGGGACTGCGCGAACGCATCTGGTGGGGCGCTGCCTCCAATGCTACCGCCGTTTGGGCGGCCGAGCAGGGCATGAACCTGCAAAGCTCTACCTTAAAGTTCGACGAGAGCGGCGAACCTTTTCATATCCAGCAAGCTAAACAGATTCGTTTATACAAAGAGGCTTGGAAAAAGGCCGGGCACGAGCGTGAACCACGGGTTTCCGTGAGCCGCTCTATTTTTGCCTTAGTAAACGACCAGGACCGCTATTACTTCGGACAGCAAGGCAGATCGGCTGATAGTTTCGGTTATATCGAAGCGGACACGCGGGCCGTCTTCGGTAAAAGTTATGCCGCCGAACCGGATCAGCTGATCAAAGAACTGGAGAAAGACGAGGCCATCCGGGAGGCTGATACGCTGTTGCTGACCATTCCGAATACGCTGGGCGTGGAATACAATGTGCATGTACTGGAGGCGATATTGGAGCATGTGGCACCGGGGATGGGTTGGCGGTAAGAGTAAATTATAACACTCGACTGCATTGTAATCGAAAGTACTATCCTACCGTTTCAAAGACTTACGTCGATTAAGTAAATGATCTTTCGGATGAGAGACGGCGGAATTCCATAAAAATTAGAACTAATATTTCGCTGCAATCGATACACGTTGAATCCTCGCAAATGCGAGGACTAGACGGCGTATTGGCAGCCATTGGACTTATCATCATCATGTTATCGGCCATTGGTGTTCACTTGAATAATAACGATCCTTTAGCTGATTCCTTCGATGCCATAACCCAGCTGGTGTACTTATTCATCTTATTAGGGATGTACAGAATCCATTCTATCTATTCAGAATAATAACTGTAAGCAGAAGATACAATGAAACGCTATTCTCGAAGTTCCACAATATGACGAGCTCTAAAATAGGTAAACAGCAAATATTACGCTATGAACGGTGTTCATGTTATCCCAAATGATTTAACGATTACCATCCTTACTAATCGTTGATATGATTTGAATCGATATCCTGTTGTTAGTTTCTTTAAGAACTTTTAAATCAACATTTAACCAAATAAACATTGCAAAAATGAAAAAAGTAATACTCAGTATTACCATGTCGCTTGATGGCTTTATTGCCGGGCCAAATGTGTCCAAAGAAACTCCGCTGGGTGTGAACGGCCTGTCGCTGCATCATTGGATATTCGGCGGCAAGCAAAAAGCCGACGGTGACACACTCTCAGATCTCGTAGATAATTGCGGTGCCGTGATAACCGGAAGCAAAACTTACAAAACCGCCATAGACGGCGCCTGGGAAGGTGAAAGTCCATTTAACGTGCCGGCATTTATTTTAAGCTCAAAACCGATAGATGCAGTAAAAGGATTTGATGTGGTTACCGACGGCATCGAATCCGCTTTATCCAAAGCAAAAAAAGTCGCAGGCGATAAAAATGTCTGGATCATGGGCGGGGCAAATGTAGCTCAGCAATATTTTTACAGCAACCTGCTTGATGAGTTTCATTTACATATTGCGCCGGTTATACTTGGCAGCGGAACTCCGCTTTTCAAGAGTGATAGCGCTCAAAATGTAAATCTAAAAAAAGAGAGTACTATTGAAACACCGGCTGCAACTCATTTATTTTTTTCTGTCGGAGATCCTAAATAAACCTGTATGAGCCTTAAGATAAAACATACCCTGACCTTACTCATCCTGTTCATTGGCTTTTCAGCCAGCTCGCAGGTCAGCTCTGTTCCATTTACGCTGATGGAGTCGGGGCACATAATTATTAAAGCTAAAGTTGATGGCGTAGAGGGGAAGTTTATTTTTGATACAGGCGCGGGCCTGAACCTGTTTTTCGACAAGTTCGCGAAACGGTTAAAAGCTCAGCAAACCAACAACTATTTTACTGCCCACCGGGCTACCGGCGAAAGTTTAACTGTCCCGCTTTACCACTCGGAGAGCCTGGCTATCGGGACGCTTAATTTTTCAAATCAACTATACACGACCTACAACATCGATGCCGGCGACATCGACGGCTTGATATCATTACAGCCGTTTCAAAACACGCCCGTTACTATTGATTTCGAAAGTAAAATAATTTCTTTTAACAACAAGCCGGAAGTTGGTAAGTCGAAGTTTATCGATATTCAAATAGCTGATTACGCAGGTAAATCGCTCGATATTTTTACCAATGTTAAGCTAAATGACCAGGTAACGATCCAGGTTCTTTTAGATTCAGGCGCAGGCAAATCTTCATTTTGGTTCAACTCCCGGTTGATGGACATGTTAAAGCTTGATAAAAATTCATTTGAGGTTTTAAAAAAGAAGGATGAGTTCGATGCAACTAAAACCCGGCTATTTTACACAGGTAAAATTAACACCTTGCGAACGGAAAATAACTCAGCGAGCATCGATAATCCGAAATCCATATTCGTTGAAAATTTAATCTACGAAGGCAAAACCGGTATTGACTGGTTGGGAAAGAAGATCACAATAAGTCTTCCGGATAAAAAAATATTCCTTATCGATTAACAATGCTGCTTAAGTGCGGAATCAAAAAGTAAACACTATAACTAACTCATGAAAATCATCATTCAATTATTAATTATGGCAGTTTTTTCAACCAATGCCTATACACAAGAGGTAACGGATTCCGCAGCATTAAGAGAGTCATTAGACAAAGCGACCGCTGCTATCAGAAATGCCTTCGAGAAAGGTGATGCGGCTTTAGTAGGGCGATTGCACAGTCCGAACGTTGTAAAATATTTCGGCGGGAACCATATGGTAAAAGGCAGGGAAGCAGTAGCAAAAGGTGCGAGCGCCTGGTTCCAAAACTCAAAAGTAGAATTTATTGAAAATACAGTGGAGAGCACAGAATTTATAGGAAAGATCGCCATACAGACAGGAATTTTTGCAATCAAATCAACTCCGAAAAACGGCGGCGACTCTTCAATAGTCAGGGGACGCTCAATGGTTGTTTACATGCAAGACAAAAGCAGTCCGACAGGTTGGTTGACCATACGTGAAATCACACAGGAAGCGCCGCCTAAATAATGGGGTAATGGTTTTTTTGAGCGATTATCCCCTACTCTGGCAAGCTTACGAACCGCGCAAGGGAAAGATGCCGCGCCGTTAACCTGAAGCGGGCCGTCTTCGGTAAATTTATACCGCCGAACCGGATCAGCTGATCAAAGAACTGGAGAAAGATGAAGCCATCCGGGAAGCGGATACGCTGTTGCTGACCATTCCGAATACTTTGGGCGTGCACTATAATGTGCATGTGCTGTCGGCGATATTGGAACATGTTCACCCGAAGATGAGGTGGCGGTGATAGATGGTTGGAAAACTAATATTTCGCAAGAAGCAAAGGGTTAGAAAATCCTCGCAAAATGCGAGGACTAGACGGGGAAGAAACAATCGCTATAAAAGATAATCATGTTTTACAAACGACTTAACCAGTAAGTCTAACCGAAAAAAAGTCTATACCTGACCGTTATTCGCCAAAGGAATGTCAAACAAAAAAGTTGAACCTTCATTCAAAGCACTCTTCACCAAGATGTTACCGCCATGCTGTTTGACAAGTTCGTTAGATAAATACAGACCGATACCAAACCCTGACACATGCTTAAGGTTAGGATTGTCTACCCGGTAAAAACGATCAAACAGTTGAGGGATGTTTTCTACCGTTATACCAATGCCTTCATCACGGATACTTACTTCTGCTTTTTGCTCAACTGAGCGGCACTTGTTGTTGATTTCTTTTCCTTTGGGTGAATATTTAATAGCGTTGCTGATCAGATTATGGATGACCTGGCCTATCTTCTCCCGGTCGGCCCACACCATAATGCCCGGACATTCTGCATAAATGATTTGATGGCTTTGTAAAACAACGGCTACTTCGGCTATACATTCTGTGATAAGCTCGCTCAAATCGAATGCTGTTTTAGTCAACTGTATCTGCCCGGATTCAAGGCGTGCTACATTTAAAAAGCCGTTTATCATACTGCTCATCTTGTTTACCTGCTTGTCGGCATTAGCAAGGGCATTGGTGGTAAACTGGTCATTTCCTTTTTGTGCATCGCGGTACAGCACCTGGATATATGACTTTAAGGAGGTAAGCGGCGTTTTTAACTCATGGCTCACCATACCAATAAACGTATCCTTTTTAGCCTCTGTTTCCTTTTGGGCGGTAATGTCACTGGTAACGCCGGCAATGGATACCGCATCGCCAGCATCATTATATTTCGGTTGTCCGTAAGCCGCTATCCAGCGAATTTCACCGTCCGGTCGCTGTATCTGATACTCTGCATGATAAATGACATGTTGAGCAATAGCCAAATTCACCCGTTGTTGCATATCATCCCGGTACTCCGGCCGGATTAAGTTTAATAAGTCGGGAAAGTCAAATGTGCTGGCGGCATCTATACCAAAATTCTTTTTACATTGTTCGGTACAGATCATTTTTCCGGTCAGCAAATCAAGCTGGTAAGAACCGAGGTTAGCTGCGCCTAAAGCCAGTTCCAATCGCTGATTGCTGGCTTCCAGTTCGGCTAAGGCATTTTTCTGCTCAGTAATGTCCTGTAAGGTGCCGCTGAGCCGAACAGGTTGTTTATTTTTGTTAAACAGCGCTTTGCCTTTCGCCCGTACCAACCGTGGAATAGGATTAAGCGTGTTTAAAATAGTATATTCCACATCATAACTTTTGCCTTTACTGTAGTCGAGCGCATCCTGTATAGCGGCGATCACCCGGTTCCGGTCTTTTTCTGCGATTACTTTCGTGGCCGCAGATAGTTCGAGTTCAGGAACATTTGGTAATCCAAACCATTCTTTCAGCCGCTCGTTTCCATTAAAGCGGTTGGTTAAAGGGTTATAATCAAAAGTTGCCAGTTCGGCTGCATCTACGGCAAACTTCATATCTTCCAGGTTACCTGCATTTAATTCCTCTAACCGTTTTTGAGCAGCCATCAACGCTTCGTTACTGGCCAGCAGTTCGCGGTTGGTTGCTGTTAACTGGATGTTTAAGTCCTTTTCGCGTTGCCGGCTTGAAGCGCGTTCTGTTCCATCAACGGCCGTCACCAAAATACTTTCAACTATTCCTTTCTCATCGAGTACCGGCGACCACACAAAATCAAGTATCTTGGGCACAATTATGCCATCTCTTTCCAGCAGGACACTCATTTCGTAAGCAAAAAACGATTTGCCGCTGACATAAACATCATCCAGCATCTGCAAAAACGGCTGCCCCTCTAATTCCGGCAAAGCTTTGGCCAAGGACAGCCCGATAACATCAGCAGTCTTGCCCCAAATCTGTAACATCAATTCATTTGCGGATTCAATAACCAGTTCACGTCCTTTGAGGAGGCTCATGGCTAATGGTGACTGTTCAAAGATATTTCTGAAAACAGCCTCGCTTTTGCTTAGCTCATTTGTCCTTTCAGCAATCCTTTGTTCCAGTTCGGTATTGAATGTCTGCAGGTTTTGCCTGGCCTCATCCAATTCTTCATTACTTGCATGTAATTCTTCGTTGGTGCTTACCAACTCCTCATTAATAGCTTGCAGCTCACCCGAACTTCGGGCCAAAGCTTCTTCTATCCGCTTACGTTCGGTGATATCACTGGCCATACCGAACCATTCAACAATTTCTCCCTGGTGGTCAAGGATAGGGACCGCCCGCGAGAACGTCCATCCCGGAGATCCGTCTGCGCGCAGTACTTGATGCTCTAACTGAAATATTGTTTTTGTCCGGATAGCTTTATTGATGGTTGCATCTACTCTTTCCAAATCATCCGGGTGAACGTTCTGAGCACGCCATCCGGTTATTGGCTCACTGGTATCCTTTAAAAAGCCCCGTCCATCCAGTTCATACATTAATTCCCAATCGGCACTTACACTGTAGATAACATCAGAGGTAGCTGTAACTAAAGCTCTGAGGCGAGCCTCATTGGCAGTAATAACTCGCTGTTCATTAACCCGCTTGGTGTTTTCCAGTACCCAAACGGCAATCTTGGTTATGGTACCTGCAGCATTGACTACTGGGGCATAAACGAAAGTAACGAAGATCTTTTCCTCCCTGCCATGACGTATCAGCATCATTTCTACTTCGTCTGCATGATATACTTCCCCGGTTACTGCCACGCTGCCTAGCGCCTCTTCATAATAAGGCCGCACTTCGGCAAAAGGTTCCCAATACCATTTGCCGATGATGGCTTCTTTGGGCTTCCCCGCGATCTCCAGAAATTTATCATTGAGCAATTCTGCTTTTAAAGAAATAGCATCAAGAATACAAATGCCGATGGGGGCACTTTGCACGATGATATTTAACTGCTCATTGTCCTGTAAACTCATACATTCAGAAAACCCGAAAATAAAGAATTATTTCATTCTTAATCATAGCAGGTCTCTCGATGTACTCTTGGGCTCCTGGTTACTCATGCCATGTCTGAAACTTAAGATAGTTCGGGCATTGGTCTGACCATCCACATGATAAAACACGTACGGCCGGCGACAGCTGCTGCAATACATTGACCTGGCTGTTGCGGCGGAGCCTGGAAAAAAGCCGGGCACGAGCGCGAACCCAGAGTTTCCGTAAGCAGGTCTATTTTTGCGTTAGTGAACGAGCAGGACCGTTATTACTTTGGACAGCAAGGCAGATCGGCGGATAGCTTTGGTTATATCGAGGCTGACACGCGAGCCGTCTTCGGTAAAAGTTATGCCGCCGAACCGGATGAGCTGATTAAAGAACTGGAGAAAGATGAGGCCATCCGGGAAGCGGATACATTATTGCTGACGATTCCGAATACTTTGGGGGTGGAGTATAATATGCATGTATTGGAGACTATATTGGAGCATGTGGCGCCAGGGATGGGTTGGCAGTAGCGGCGGGTTGAAGATTAATTATTTCGATGGATTCGAAGGGTTAGAGAATCCTCGCACATGCGAGACTAGACGGGGATATTGCAACTATCTAGGTTCAATTAATGGAACGGTGATAATGCCGACCATAGGTAAAAATATGTGTGCACAACAGGAATATCATTGGGATACAATAATTCGTCATAAGCCATAGCAAACGCCTTGATGAGCTTGCGGCTGTGTTATCCAGCGTTATTGCTAAGGCAGCGTGACATTAACATCGTCTGCCCTCGAAGATCGTGTTTCACAATCCCAACGAGTATACCCGAATTATCGCTGCCAAAGGTGATTGGGAGCCGTTTCAGTTAGCCCAAGAGGTCCTGCGCCAATAAATTCTTAGTGCCGAGGAAACGGCCAATATGGACTCATACCCTATGCATCATCAGAAAAATTCCAAGTTTGTAATGCGGCGGCTGATTTATTCGGCAGATTAACACCATTTGACATTCCATACGCTTGTTTACTTTTGTGGTTGCGTATTATTGAGAAAAATTGGTGTATTTTGCAGCAAGATTCTTATTATAACCGAATATGATCATCCGGCCGCTGCCCGCTTTTAACGGCGACGCTATCCTCGTTTCTTTTCAACATCATGACAAAACGGTTAACATCCTGATCGATGGTGGTGTGCCCCGTACCTATCAGCGTGCTTTAAAACCTTTACTGAAAGAATTGCAAGAAGCTGGACAACCGATCGACCTGCTGGTCGTGACCCATATCGATGATGATCATATCGGCGGCATCAAGGCACTTTACGAAGACACCGCGTTGGACCGCTCCCTGATCAAAAGGGTTTGGTTCAACTCCGGCAAATTACTGTCCCGTCACTTCCGGACGCCTGAAGACAAAAGCCGGGAAGTGGAGGTTATCCCCGATGATACGACAGAGATGAGCGTGCGGCAGGGCCTGACCCTGGAGGCCGAACTGGAAAAACAGTCGGGCTGGGTACAGCAAGTCATCCTGGCTGGCTATGCCGAAGCGTTTTACGGTGCCGAGATCAAGGTGCTGTCACCCCGCGAGCCGATGCTCAAAAAATTGAACAAGCGCTGGGAAACCGAAGAGGCCAAACAAACACAAATGTCAGGCGGGGACCACGATGATTTTCAGTATACCATCGCCGAACTACTGGCCCGTGATTTTCAGGAAGATACGGCCGTGCCGAATGGCAGCGCCATCGCTTTTTTGATAACGCTGAATGGTTTGCATTATTTGTTCCTGGCCGATGCCCACCCTAGTCAGATCGAGGCCAGTTTACGGGCACTGGGCTACAGTGAAGAGCACCGGCTTTGCGCAGAATTTGTCAAGGTCTCGCACCATGCCAGCAAGTTCAATACGAGCCCCGGATTGCTGGATATCATCCGTAGTCCGCATTTTTTTGTCAGCACTGATGGCGGCGCGCATGGGTTGCCCAACAAAGAACCGCTCGCCCGGATCATCGCGGCCAACCCCGGCGTGACCCTGCACTTTAACTATGAGGAGATCGCCGGAAAAATATTCTCTCCGGAAGACTACGGGAGCCATACCTTTACCCTAAAGCACAGTATGGGAATTGATTATTTATTTGAGGGTTGAAGGGCATGATCGCAGACCAGTTAAAACATTTCGCGGTGCAGGTGAACAAAGGCAGTGGCTGTATTTTTCAGCCGGATACGACCGAGTACACTTATATCTTGACCGTCAAACACAATATCGAAAAGGTGGAGGGGAAACCCGAAGTCCGTACCCTGCTGCCGGTTGACCAGATCCGGGTTATACGGACAGGCGCCGGCGAGGCGGAGCCGCTGGCCATCCAAGCGGTGCTGGCTCATCCCGGTATCGACATCGCCATCCTCGTTGCCAACTACATCGGAGCTGTCCCCTATGAACTGACCCATGCCCGGCCGGAGCGCGAGGAAAAGATGAAGGTCTATGGTTATCCCAAAATGGCCGCTGAGGCAGCAGTGACCTCGACCGATATTCCCTGCCAGTGCAATTTGGAGCATGTGCCCGGGGTCAATTACGAGGTCGTCGCCGATGTGGCGGCGCACACTTTCGAAAATAAAGCCGCAGCTTATATCACCGGCTTTTCGGGCAGCGGGGTCTTCTATATCGCCGGCGACCGGCTGATCCTGAAAGGCATTTTTCCGGCCCTCCATAATCCGGCAGCGGCGTTGAACAAATTGCTGGTCTTTTATACGGCGCTGTTCCACGAGCTGGCCGTAGCGAAGGGTTACGCCGGGATGCTAACGGCCGGGATGAAAAGTTTCGCCGCGCATCGAAAAGATGCCTTGAACAGTCTGGATAAGCCGATCAGAAAAAGTGTCCGCGCCCATATGGACAATATCGTGGGCAGTGCGATCACGCCGCTGGCCTTAGCAGAGCATTTCAAAGGGAACCTCCAAGTACCCTATCAGGCAAGCTATCTCAATATCGTCAATAACCCGAGGCTTTGGAAATCCTGGATCGAACTGCTGACTTTTCTGGATGTCGCCACCGACAACCCGGATTACACCCTACAGGTATTCCTGCGTAACGTCAGGCTTTACTATTCGCCCGACAAACTCATTATCGATGAAATGATCAAAGCGTTCCTGACCGATACCAAATCGATGGATTCCATTGAAGATAACAGCATCGTCGTGTTTTCCGGCGACCAGCCCTCGGCCAAGAAGTACCTGAATAAAGCGAAAGTGAAAAAGATCGTTAAATCGATCTATGAGGCCGACATCGAAAACATGCAGGTCGACCATCCCGACCTGGCCAAGAATTTCTGCTGTATCGATATCGCCCATTTTGCCGATAAGGTCGCCGAAATTGAAACGAGCCTTCAACCCGAGGAGATCAGGGAACTGGTCAGACAAGAAGTATTAAAGATCCTGGATTATGGAAATCATTAAATCGGACCTACCCGCCATCTTTACCGAACCGGTATTCGCCCCGGTCAGGCCGCGCCTGCAGTACCTGAAAAAAGAACTGGACCAGTATTTCGTGCACATGTTTGTTTTTCTGCCCAAAGATGAGGAAGAGATCGTCAAATTGTGGGAACCGCTGAACGCGCGGATCGCGGTCGGCTTTCAGACCGAACTGGCCGAGGGCATCGAGATGTGGAATATTTATTTTCTGATCCTATGCCCGTTCAAGGTCGCCCGTCAGTTGAAATACACCATCGAGCAAAATAAATTCTGCAGCCGCAAACTGGTGGAAGACCAGCTGGCGGAGGATTTGGATGATGGGCGCATCGCTAAACTGCTGGAGAAAAAACTGTTTACGCTGGTGATACCGGCTTTGCCACCGCCCAGTGAGCTGATGAACAAAACGACCGCGGAACTGATCGAAGCGGAAGACCCCGTTATCCTTACCGCTTTAAAAGATTTTAAAGCCAGTAACAAACAGTTCGATAAATTCTACAAACATTATAAAAAACTGAGCCATGGCAGCAAAAAACATTAAACTCAGCGGCGTCGAACTCGATGCCTTCCGGGGTTTTAAGGAGCATGTCAAATTCGACTTCATGACCGCGGATGGTCAGATGGCGAACCTGGTCGCGGTATTCGCACCTAACGGGTTCGGCAAGACCTCTTTTTTTGAAGGCGTGGAATGGTCGGTCAAGGGCACCATCGAGCGCTTCGACGAAAACCCGACCATTAAAAATGCAGCAGTCGAAGAAGGGGGCGATATCCTGAAAAACCGCGATGCTACTGCCGAACATGGCCGGGTGCGTCTAAACGACGGCGAAGGGAAGTTCTTCGAGCGCCGCACTTCTTCCAGTGCGAACTGGGACCTGCTGCCCGGGATCATCGAGAGGAAAAGCAATTCGGCGATCAAATCAGGCCTGAAAACGTTTAACTCGAACCAGTTGATCGAGATCATGCCACAGTCGCGAATCGATTCCTTTCTGAGTTCCAAAACCCCGCAGCAGAAATACGAGGCCCTGCTTGATTTTTGGGGCGGGAAAGACGATTCCGCCTATTTCGTCGGCATTTCACGGCTGTGCGAAGCCACCGCCAAGGAGATAGAAGAGCACGAAAAAGCTATTGCAGACCTTAAAGGGGAAATCGATGCCTTGGCCCAAACCAGCGACAAAGTCGCGTTTTTCAATCAATTGATCCAAGCCATCAACGACAGCCAGCAGTTCAAATTTAACCTGCAGCCTTTCACCGAAGAAACGACGGCCGCGGAACTGCATGAAACCACCAAACAGCTCAATCACTTCATTGTCAATTCGGAATTCGAGACCAGGCAGGAACAGGACCGGAAAAATGGTTTGCAGATCCTGGCGAATACCTATGAACTCTACCAAAAAAACTTAGCGGAAAAAAAGACCGTCACCGAACAGCTCGGTGTGTTCAGCCAGCAGGTCGCAGACATGGAAGACTTCCAAAAGCGGACCAAGGAAAGGGAGCGCCTGAACAAAGAACTGGCCCAAGCCCAGCAAACCCTGGCAACGCTCCGACAGATCGAAGCACTGCGCCAGGAATTTGTCCAAACCGCTGGGCGCATCACTACGGCCAATACCGAAAAACGCAGCCGGAATGAACTTATCAGAAATTTAGCTACCGAAAGCAGTAAAGCGACCAAAGACCTCAACCAGTACCAGGCCAATCTGAACAACTTAAGCCAGTCGGCGCTTTCTTTGCAGCAGAACCTGGAAAAAATAGCCGATATGGAAAAGCGGATCGCCGAAAATACGGCGATCATACAGCCAGCCCTGGACCGGGCCCAACTCGCCGAAAAGGTGAAAATGATCTACGATGGCGGCGCCTCGGAAATCATCAGGGAACTCCAATCCCTTCAGCAGACTTATAAGCAACCGATCGAATTGTTTGTCAAACAAGACTTCGGGTTCCCGGCATTTCAAGAACTGGCCGGTGTGATCACGAAACTGTATGAATCCAAAGAAGCCCTGAAAAAGAATTATGAGCAGTTCCGGGCGGATTTTTCCAAAGCTGGCAGTCTCGACGAAAACCTGCAGAAACTGATCCAGTTCGGACGCGAACATGTGCTGGAAACCCATACCGATACCTGTCCGCTATGTCAGACCAAACAGCAGAGTTACGAAGCATTGGTCGCTTTGATCGAAACGCAAAAGCAGGACATCCTAGGCCTGGCCGATCTGCGGCAGCAAATGGATACTTTAAAAAAGGAGATCGACGAACAAGAAGCGCTGATCGAAAAAACATATGCCGAGTTTATCGAAACGCTGAAAGACTACGAAGAAGTCCTGATGGCCGCATTAAGCCGCCGGGAGAAAAAAAGCGCGGATATGGCTGCCAATTTTCAGTACTACGATTCCGCAGCAGCCCTGGCTACCGCCGCCCACCAAAGACTCACCGCCGATGCCGACGAACTGCGGAAAGCGAACGCTGCGCTGCAAAAGCTGATCGGGAACGCCGAAAAGCAGCGCAACAAGCTGACGGAAGATATTACGAAGCTCACCGCGCTGCTGGCCGATCATCAATTTAAAATCGACAATGCCCAGGCACGCGTTTCCGAGCTGGACGCCCAAATCAAACTGGACCAGCAGCAGACCGATTATGTGACCGCGCAGGATTACCTGAACAAAAACAAACTCAGCGAGCAGGATTTCTTAAAGGACGGTTTTGCCGGCAAGATCGGCTCCCAGTCTTATCTAACTCGTGAACTGGAAAAACAACTGGAGGATAATGCGCACCTGCTCGCACAGTTGCAGGCCAAGGCATTACCAGCCGATGCGATCGGTCTGAAAAGACAAGTCAAGGAGATCGAAAAGACGCTGAACGGCTTGCTCAAATCGACCGAACAGTTCGAAGAAAGTTATCAGCTGCTGCTTCGGAGCGAACAGTTCGATTTGCCCACCATGCAGGAACAGCTGGCCGCCAGTGAACGTGTCCTGGCCCTACACCAGGCTAGCTATCTGAAATTAAAGGAGCTGCAGGAAAATATCAGCGTCATGCAGAACAACTTGATCGTCAACGAAAAGAAGCGTGAGCTGAAAAAACTGGAAAACGAACACGCCACGCTCGGGGCCTCTTTGTTGAAATTAGAGGCGCTGAAAAATAAGGTCTCCGAGTTTTTACTGGCTAAGATCAACGCCGTTTTCAATCAAAAGATCATCAACGAGATCTACCGCAAGATCGATCCGCACCCCGATCTCAAAGAGATCAAACTGGCACCCGAGTTCAACGATGTGAAACCCAAGTTGCATATTTACGCTGCTGAGGATGATGGCCGCAAAATGGTCAATCCATCGCTTTACCTGAGTTCCGCGCAAATCAATATTTTATCGTTGAGTATATTTCTGGCAAAGGCTCTGCAGAACAAGGACACGATGATCAACACAATTTTCATGGATGATCCGATACAGTACTTGGATTCGATAAACGTTTTATCCTTTATAGATCTGATTCGGACGATTACCACCGATAAGGACATCGACCGGCAGGTGGTCATCTCGACGCATGATGAAAACTTTTTCAAGTTGCTGCAACGCAAATTCGATAATACTTTCTATCCGTCAAAATTTATCCGCTTCGATTCCTACGGCAAGGTAGCAGCCCATTAATTCACCCTATGTCGAGCAAATTTACATAAGCTGAAAATTTTTCGAACTTATTAAATGAAAAATTATCAATAATATCGTTGGATTGCCTTTAAAATCAATGACTTACATGAATTTTATTTTGGTAATTTAGCTTTTGTACGCCAAATATTTCAGGATATGAATGTAAAGTTACTCCCCCTAGCTGCCGCAAGCGTCCCGCTTGTGTAATTCCGTTTAAAATTATTTCAAAGTATTGTTCTTTTTGGTATACGAGCTTACGCATCCCGGACTTTTGATAAAGGCAGGTTTGTCAGAATTGACTCCTTCGGAGAAACCCGAATTCAATTCTTAAAAATGCCTTTCTAAATATATCGAAGAGCGATATAATCAGTTTCGTTGCTTTCCAGGTTCCCGGAAAATTAGCTGTAATCATTTATACGCTAAACGTGTAACATCGTCATTCGTTTCCTCTTCCGTCCAAAGCTTCTTTAAATCGAACTACAAGCGGAAGACAATTAAACAACAAACGGCAGATCAACGGCAAATGAACGGCAAATGGGTATTGTTTGACCGAATCTAAGTACTATCTTTAAGCTATGGGAATAGTAAAAAGAAACGATATCACAACCGGCTTAAGTGGCGCTATCAACAAGCAGCTTGTTTTTAAGCAGTACAAGCACGGAACAGTGGTGACCAAATATCCTGACAGGAGCAAGGTAAAGCTCAGCGAAAAACAGGTAGCCGCAAACGAACGATTTAAGCTCGCCGTTGAATACGCCCGTGCAATACTCGCCGACCCGGAAAAGAAAGCCGCGTTTGCCAAAAAACTTCCGGAAGGAAAGACGGTGTATTACGCTGCCCTGTCTGAATACCTGAAGGAGAATAGGGGCTGAACGGTTAACATCTCCTGTCTCGTCCTCGCATGTTACCAGCCGTGTACCCACTTCTTTTAGCCACTCATGCCGTGGAGGCATTTACTTTTTTTCTGCAGTCAAAAAAAGTAAACAAAAAAGTCCGCGGCTGCCGGATATTTGTCGTTAATCCTCAATGATTTTTTAATGCGCTGTTCCGAGCCGTGTGAATTGTATTGCAACCATTAAACGGCTCTGCAACACTCGCGGAATGCGCTGACTGTCTGCGTCAATGAAAGGTCCTTCGAAAAAATCATTGGCCTTCACTTCCAAATCTCCGAAGGCCGTTCCTTGCTATCAGAGGTCGAAACGGTATGAACGATGGTTCCTGGCACTGCGCCAAATCCGTTCAGTAAGAATTGCCAGAACCGAAGTACGATCAATCCGCAAGTGCCGGCGTAGCATTAAAAAACAGGAGCAGCAAAGATCAAAAATCACTGCCAAGCCTATAGCGAATGCGGTTTTATGTTGGAGTTTGTAAATACTTTCATAACGCTGAGCCGAATAAAAATAAGCGCTGTTGTTTTTAAAGCGTGCTGATGGATATGTGTGAAAGGCACCTAAGCGGATTGGAAAGGCTTTTGTTTACTTTTGGCCTTTTCAAAAGTAAATGCCCTGCCGGCAGGAGGCTAACGAAAAACTTAAACTTGTAGGTACACTGTAGACATGTTGCGAGGATGCAAGACATGTCGAGACGAGTCGCATTCCCAACACTTCCATCTTTCTTTTCACCTGCGGTTGGTGTTCTCACCATACCGCGACTTTTAGAGATGAATACAGAAATGGTACGGTGCCAACACCGACCATATGGAAACCTATTTAACAATTAACCGTTACCCTTAAATAATTAGCCGTTATTGAGGTGGTATTGTCAGAGTTCTTGTTCTGACTGGTAAACAATGTTTCCAGTTCTTGATGCAAATCCTGTGCTCTGCCGCTTTGTTCAGCGGCTTCAAAAGCATTCATAGTAGGCCCGTAATAGTTTCGGAACAAGCCAACAAGTTCCTTAGGTGGTAAAGGGTAATTGAAGGTAAAGGTATCACGTATGAACGAGATGTTTTCTTTAGGCACACCCGCGTTCACAAAGCGTTCGGTTACATGTTCTTCCACTCCCCATAACATCGGGCTGATGAATCCTTCGGGCGGAGGTGGTGTATACGCCGAACTAACCTTTAATATTTGCGCCACCAGGGTAGGATCTCCTGGAATCCAGTTCCCCATCACTATTCTCCCACCCGGACGTGTTACACGAACCATTTCTTTAGCTACATCCATTGGCTTAGGAGCGAACATCACCCCGAAAATGCTTACCACCAGGTCAAAATGTTTATCCTCGAGTTCATGCAAATCGGTGGCATCACCTTCCTGAAAAGTACAATTTATGAGTCCTGCTTCTGTGGCCCTGCGGTTTCCTGCTTCCACCAGGTTGCGCGCTATATCCACCCCTAATACATTTGCGCCGAGTTTTGCCTCTGGCAGAGCGGTGGTACCATCGCCGCAACCCAGGTCAAGAACTTTCATACCCGGGGTGATCCCCAATTTGGCAACCAGTTCAGTACCGCTTTCGCGCATACTTTCGGCGATTCGGGTGAAGTCGCCTTTTTCCCATAAAGCTTTGTTTGGATTCATTTTTTTAGAAGTGAAGCTTGTCTTCTAAGTTAATCAAACTTTGTAAGAATTTTCAATCAATATACTGATTATCAATTGCTTTACATTAAACTACACTTGTCATGAGTACAATAATGCGGAGAAGGGCTTTGTATCAGCAACCCGCTGATACTCCGCAGATCTTAATCAGCTGGCCGGTATCCCAATGTCATTAAGTTAAGAGAATGCTTAATAAAAATGTCACATTGAGGCGCTCGAAATGCGACATTTTTATGAAACGAAGCAAGCAAATTACGGGACTTTGAGCGCCTCAGCCCGACCGTAATTTGCTTAACTTAATGACATTGGCCGGTATCCGCTTTTTCCCTACCGTGTATCCACATCTTTAAATCACTTACCACTCATACCGCAGAGGCTGATAGGTTCGGTTATATCGAAGCGGACCAGCGTACCGTCTTCGTTAAATTTATGGCGCCGAATCCATTAAAACCGCTATACCAAACTCTTAAACTACTCACGCGCTGACTAAAGTTGATCCACTCCTTTCTGAAGCTTTCTGAAAAAATAGGAATAATCAAATATAATTAAGTAATTTGACTTTATGTAGTACATAATGATATATGATGCACCGATCAACTAGATATGTTTTAAATGCTTACATACACTAAACACTTTTTAAACAGGAGATCTTGTAAACAACAGCGTAAGTTCTGGACACGTATAATCTTGTTTGGTTGTTTAAGTGTAGCGGCCAGATCAACCTTTGCTCAACAAAAGAAAAATGTACTATTTATTGTAGTTGACGATTTAAGACCCGCTTTAAGCTGCTACGGGGACGCTCTTTCTTTATCACCCCATATAGACCGTTTAGCCGAAAATGGCGTTGTTTTTAATCAGGCATATTGCCAACAGGCAGTTTGTGCGCCATCACGGGCATCTTTAATGACAGGTAAAAAACCGGATAATACACGGGTTTGGAATTTAACTACGCACTTCAGAAAAGCCTTGCCTGATGTTGTTACTCTGCCGCAGTACTTTAAAAATAATGGTTACTACACCCGGCAAATAGGTAAAATTTATCACGATCCGAAGGATGCTCAAGATCCTCCTTCCTGGAGTGTCGCCGAATTATTTGCAGTTACTTCCAAACTTGGAAAGTACGTTTTAGATTCTAACCTTCAAAAGGCTGACAAGGCTACTGCCATGGAACAAGCCGATGTACCGGACAGCGCGTATATCGACGGAATGGTGGCTGATGCAGCTACCGAAGAGCTTCGTAATATGGGAAGCAAACCATTTTTTCTCGCGGTAGGTTTTAGAAGGCCCCATTTACCTTACAGCGTGCCGCTTTCTTATTGGAAGAAAAACGCTGCTAAAAAAATTATTTTATCTCCTGATACGGCCCTTGCCACTGGCGTGCCTTCATATTCTTTACATAACTCAGTTGAACTCAGAGGATACACAGACATCCCAGACTTCGGCCCAATTAATGACAGTCTCGCCTCCGAACTTATAAAAGGTTATTACACTTCCATATCTTACGTTGACAACCAAATTGGAAAAGTGCTGGACGAGCTTAAACGGCTCAATTTAGATAAGAATACAATCGTTATTCTATTAGGTGACCATGGGTTTCATTTAGGCGAACATGGGCTTTGGGGGAAAACAACTAATTCGAAAATAGATACGCAGGTGCCATTGGTAATCTCTGTTCCGTCAAAGAAAAAAAATCCGGGATATTCAGATGAAGTGGTTCAGTTGGTAGATCTATATGCCACGCTATCCGACTTATGTAATTTGCCCCCGCCCCAAACCGATGGTACAAGTTTCGCTAATGTATTAAGAGGGAAACCCTTTTCAGGAAAAGGAGTTGCATTCAGCCAGTTTCCAGACGACATGAAGTTTGATAAGCAGCCTAAAGTGATGGGTTATGCAATACATTCTGTGCATTATGGATACACAGAATGGGTTGAATTACAAACCGGGAAAGTGCTTGCCCGTGAATTGTACGATTACGATTCAGATCCGGGAGAAAATGTAAACGTGTCTGAATCTCCAAAATATCAGAAGCAAATCAAAAAATTTCATGATCAAATAAAATCTTACAGAAATTAAAAATGGAAGGAAGTGTTGCGACAACACAGCTATCATAGAGGTGCGCTAAACACCGATATCATTCCCGTTTTAGTGGAGAACCAATATCAAATCAATCACCGTAAATAATTCTTTAATCACATAGTAATCTTTCTAATCGTAAATGAAAAATTACCAAGGTTTGTTATTATTAATCTTATTCGCTCTCAATGCGAAGGCCAAGATATTATTGCCATCAATCTTTAGTGATAACATGGTCATGCAACAAAATTCCAAAGTTGCAATATGGGGAAAAGCAAAAGCAAACGCTGCTGTAACCATGACCACTTCTTGGAACAACAAAAAATATATAACCAGGTCTGACGCTAAAGGAGAATGGAAATTATCGGTGATCTCAACCAAAGCTGGCGGACCTTACAGCATCATTATCAACGATGGTAATCCGCTGGTTTTGAAAAATATTTTGCTGGGAGAAGTATGGTTGTGTTCAGGCCAGTCAAACATGGGTATGCCTGTGAAAGGCTATCCCAATCAGCCTGTACTTAATTCTACAGACATTCTTCTTGATTGCGATAATCCTCAAATCCGCATTATACGATATGAAACAAGCATGTCAAAAACACCTCAATACGACTGTACTTCTACATCGTGGCAGCTTCCCAATCCGACCAACGTAAGTGAATTTAGTGCTGTTGGATATCAATTCGCGCAAATTCTTCAACGAAAATTAAAGATTCCGGTAGGAGTTATAATGTCTGCCGTTGGAGGCACCAGGATTGAAGCGTGGATGTCAGAAAACAGCTTGCAATCTTTTCCGGAGGTTAAAATCCCAGGTCTGAGTGACACCTCCAATATCACTAAAAATACTCCAACAGTTTTATTTAATGCCATGATCAAACCTTTTTCAGGATATACTTTGAAAGGTATAATCTGGTATCAGGGCGAGGCAAACCGTGACAATCCGCAGATTTACGACAAGCTTATGGGTGCGATGGTTAGTGAATGGCGCCAGTTATGGAACAGTGGTAAACTTCCTTTTTATTACGTCCAGATAGCTCCTTTTACCTATAAAGACAGGGTGGGCTCTGCAAGTTTGTTAAGAGAGGCACAGGCAAAGGCAAGTCTGCAAATTCCCAACTCCGGAATGGTTGTAAGTATGGATGTTGGCGAAGAAAATTCCATTCACCCGAGAGATAAAACTACGATAAGCAAACGCCTGGCAAATTGGGCATTGGCCAATGATTACGGGATGAACGGTTTACCGTTCGCAAGTCCTGTTTATAAATCCCATACCATTAATAAAAATGGTATCGTTATTTCGTTCGACAATGCGCCCAATGGACTTACTTCATTGAACAAAGCTATCAATGCTTTTGAAATTGCAGGCAGTGATAAAGTTTTTTATCCGGCAACGGCTAAAGTCACAGGAAAAGGTGTGCTGGTGCAAAACGACTTGGTCGAAGAACCTGTTGCAGTGCGTTATGGGTTTAAAGATTGGGTGGTTGGCGATCTGTTTAATACCGAAGGGTTACCGGTAGCACCTTTTAGAACGGACAACTGGTAGATTTTACTGCGAACCTTTCTTGAGTTGGCAGCAAATAATTTGTCCAAGAGGCTTTACAGTATCATTTTTCAGAGCCTCTTAAAGAAATGGTTCCCTGAATGCCCGCCTCAGGAGCCATACAGGGCAAGCACAAATCTCGTGGCTTGCCCTTCATTTAAGCCCTAAGAAAATAAAAAGCGTCTTTGACTCTTTAGATACAAATAGCTTAAAATGAAAAGTTCCTAACTGGTTTAAGTCTTCCGAAGAGCGACTTAAATCTTCTTACGGCACCAGGACTCTGTCCGGCTCGTGGCGCTACAAAAGTTCAACCGGCACAACATACAGAAGAGTGATATAAGCAGTTTTGTGCTTTCCAGGTTCCCGGAAATAAGCTGTAAGCAGTTAAGTACTACGTGTAACATCGTCATTCGTTTCCTCTTCCGTCCAAAGCTTCTTTAAATCGAACTACAAGCGAAAGACAATTAAACAACAAACGGCAGATCAACGGCAAATGAACGGCAAAGAGTATTGTTTGACCGAATCTAAGTACTATCTTTAAGCTATGGGAATAGTAAAAAGAAACGATATCACAACCGGCTTAAGCGGCGCGATTAACAAGCAGATTGTTTTTAAGCAGTATAAAAGCAAGACGGTGGTTACCAAATATCCCGACAGGAGCAAAGTAAAACTCAGCGAAAAACAGGTTGCCGCAAACGAACGATTTAAGCTCGCCGTTGAATACGCACGTGCAATACTCGCCAACCCGGAAAAAAAAGCCGCGTTTGCCAAAAAACTTCCGGAAGGAAAGACAGTGTATTACGCTGCCCTGTCTGAATACCTGAAGGAAAATAGGGATTAAACGGTTAGCGTCCTCCCGCCGTCACTGTCTCCTCCTCGCATGTTGCCTACTGTGTACCCACTTCTTTTCGCCACTCATGCCGTGGAGGCATTTACTTTTTTCTACAGTCAAAAAAGTAAACAAAAAGTCCGCGGCTTCAGATATTTGTCGTAAATCCTCAATAAATCTTTTAAGCGCATGTTCCGAGCCGTGGGAATGTTTGTGCAAAATTTAACGGTGCTGCACCACTCGCGGAAAACGCTGATGGTTGTGATTTTTGATCGTGTTATGCAGAAGATTTATTGGTCTTTACTTCCAAATCTCCGAAGGCCGTTCCTTACTATCCAATGTCTGAACGGTATGAACGATGGTTCCTGGCACCGCGCCAAATCCGTTCAGTAAGGACTGCCAGAACCGAAGTACGATCAATCCGCAAGTGCCGGAGTAGCATTAAAAACAGGAGCAGAAAAGATCAAAAATCACTGCCAAGCCTATAGCGAATGCGGTTTTATGTTGGAGTTTGCAACTACTTTCATAACGGCTCTGCCGAATAAAAATAAGCGCTGTCGTTTTTTAATGCGTGCTGATGGATATGAGCTAACGGCACCTAAGCGGATTGAAAAGGCTTTTGTTTACTTTTGGCCTTTTCAAAAGTAAATGCCCTCACGGCATGAGTGATGCTGCTATAACACTTATTAATTCCACAACCGCACAGTCACCCGTTCGTTTTTGTTACAAATTTCCACAAGCCTCAAATTCTAATTTCCTATTTTTCAAAGTGTTACTAATCTGGAACAATGATTGAATCGAACACCTCATTGAATTTACATCTTTTTCATACCAGCCTGTACGATCTGGCATCCCTGGCAACCCTGTTCGTTGGGCTGGCGTTTGCGTTGCTCTTAGGATTTGCTAAAAAGTCCGGCAAAGCCGCTAACCTGTTTCTGAACCTGGCTTTAGTTGTGATTACATTAAAAACCGGCGGACTTACGCCGCTGCTGCTACCGGCACTGGGGCCGCTGCTGTATTTTTATGTCCGGCAACTAACAAATCCCGATCATCAATTCAGCCGTACCGATGCGCTGCATTTTTCCCTGTTGCTCCCGGGATACTGGATGCCTGCCTGGCTGATTTCGATTTCGGTCATCATTTATTTATACCTGGCGCACCGGCTGATCACGTCTTTTTACAAAAGGCTGCAGCCTGTGCTGATGGACAGGCCGCGATTTGCGTTCAGGCAATTGGATCGTGCCTTGTTCCTGCTTGGCGGACTATGCCTGTTATCTGTATTGAATGCTGTTTTCTTTTTCGGAGGTGCTTTTGCCCTGATATTAATGACTGCAAAGGCAATACTGAACCAAGTCAATGGTATTGAACTCGCCACGCCGGTACTAACAGACAGATCGGACGCACGGGAGAAAGGACGGAGATTAAAAGAAGCCGTTGCCGCCAATGGTTTGTATAAAGATGCCGAACTCACTTTAAACACACTGGCGGTAAAACTGCTGGTGCATCCCCATGAATTGTCGCGCATCATCAATGCGGGGCTGGAAAAGAACTTCAATGATTTCGTCAATGAATTTCGGGTTCGTGAGGTAACGCGTAAAATGCGTGATCCCGCTTACGACCGGTTTACATTGCTGGGCATTGCCTACGAATCGGGTTTCAATTCAGAAAGAACCTTTCATCGCGTTTTCAAAGAGATAACCGGGAAAACTCCTTTGGAGTACAAAAATGGCCTGAGAAAACAACTGCCAAATCATAAGTTGGCACCCGACTTCCAGGTAAAGCCGGTAAGCTTGCGTCAGAAAAGCCCTTTTGAACGGACTGTTGAAACCGCTAAGCGCACGATCATGATTGGAAATTATTTTAAGATTGCCTACCGCAGCCTGCTAAAAAACAAGGCTTTCACCTTACTTAATGTGTTTGGGCTCTCCGTCGGACTGGCCACTTGTTTACTGATTGTATTCTACGTAACTGACGAACTCAGCTATGATAAATATAATGAAAATGCAGGGCAGATCTACCGGGTCACCATAGACGCAAAGCTGAATGGGAACGCTAATCAATACGCGACTTCTGAAGAACCTTTACCTGCAGCCATAAAAAACACTTTTCCGGATATACAGCAAATGACACGGATGATCGATGTCCAGGGGTTGTTCCTCTCACCTCTAAAGTTTTATATCCGTAAAGGGAATGAAAACATCGAGGAGAAAAAGGTCGTGTTTACTGAATCTTCGCTTTTTAAGGTCTTCACCCTCCCGATGATCGAAGGCATACCGGCTAATGCGCTTGATGCCCCGAATTCAGCGGTGATTACCGAAAGCACTGCAAAAAAATATTTTAATCGTACCGATGTTGTCGGGCAGGTGCTGACCATTAACGATACCAGTGGTTATAAGATTACCGGCGTTATCAGGGATATCCCAACACAATCGCATTTTCATTATGATTTTTTCCTGTCGTATAGCTCGCGCCCGGAAAGCGTTCAGCACGGTTGGGGTTACAGCGGCATGCATAATTATTTGCTGTTGCGGTCCGGAGCCAACATACACCTGTTGGAAAAACAAATTGCGGCGGTCGAAATTAAAAATTGCTATAATCCTGCCGCCTTTACCAACGGAGTTAATTACCTGAGGACGATTTTGACGCCGGTAACGGATATCCACTTGCGTGACCATGCGCAATACCAATTAGAAGCCGGCAGCAATATTCAATATGTCTATATACTTTCAGTGATTGCCGCTGTTATCCTGCTTATTGCCTGTGTCAACTTTATGAACCTGAGTACGGCCCGTTCTTCAAACCGGGCAAAAGAGGTAGGTGTAAGAAAGGTCTTGGGTTCTGTACGCAGATTTCTTATTGCACAATTTCTCGCTGAATCGATGCTGGTGACGCTGGTCTCGGCGGCGATCGCGGCATTAATGGCTTTGCTGCTGCTGCCCTTATTTAATCAATTGTCGGGAAAGCAGTTGGCGCTCAGCTGGACCGCGGTTACCTGGTTATTGCCAGCTTTGCTGATCATAGCGGTAGTGGTTGGTTTTCTTGCCGGTGCTTATCCCGCTTTTTTCCTTTCCGCTTTTCAGCCCATCGATGTATTAAAAGGCAAAATTGCAAAGGGTTTCAAAAGCAGTTTCCTGAGGAGTTTTTTAGTGGTTTTCCAGTTTTCGATATCTATTTTTCTGATCATCAGCACCCTTGTCATCTACAATCAATTGACCTTTATTCGCAATAAAAGCCTGGGCTTTGACCGCAGTCACGTATTGGTTATTAAAAACACGGATGTATTGGGTAAAAATGCCGATCTGTTAAAAAACGATTTAAGACAAATGACGGGTGTAGTGAATGTGACCATGAGTTCATTTCAGCCAACGGGTGAACTCCGCTCAAAAACAGGTCTGTTTCCATCGCTGCCGATTGATATTAAAGAAGACCTCTTAACTGAATTCTGGCCGGTTGATGCAGATTATATTCCCACGATGGGATTGAAACTTTTAGCAGGGCGTAATTTTTCTGAGGACATGCGCACTGATAGTGCCGGCATAATCGTAAACGAAGCGTTTGTTCGTAAGCTCGGTTCTAAAAGCCCGTTAGACAAAACGTTATACAGGGACACATACGGAATTCAGCCGTATCACATCATTGGTATTGTAAAAGATTTTCACTTTGCCACGCTTCATGAAGAAGTAATGCCGCTGGCTTTATATTATGCTACAGATAATGGCGCTATTAACGTACGACTGAAAACCAGTGATATTTCGAAGGCACTCTCCTTGATTAAAGACAAATGGAAGCAGTTTTCGCCAAATCAGCAATTCGATTACTCTTTTATGGATGCTGATTTCGATGCCAGTTATCGTGCCGAAGAGCGCGCCGGAACAATTTTCCTATGCTTCAGTACACTTGCCATATTAATCGCCTGCCTGGGGCTATTCGGCCTGGCTGCTTACGCCGCCGAACAACGAACGAAAGAGATCGGCATTCGCAAGGTACTAGGCGCCAGCGTCTCAACAATCACGGGTATGTTATCTGCAGATTTTGTTAAGCTGGTGCTGATCTCTATCCTGATCGCAACGCCAGTTGCCTGGTGGGCGATGCAAAAATGGTTGCAGGATTTCGCTTATCGCACCACGATCCATTGGTATGTGCCGGTTGCCGCTGCGATAGTGGCCATTGCTATTGCGCTGATAACTATTAGCTTCCAGTCGATCAAAGCGGCCTTGGCTAATCCGGTTGAAAGCCTGCGTGATGAGTGAAAGAAGGGAATGAATAGGACTGACTTGTCATTTGCGTCATGCAGGTAGGCGTGAAATCCGGGCGCGGTGGGTTGAAAAGAAATGCGGGCCAAGCGTGTGACAGTGCGGCTGAAGCTTATTTCTTTTCTTGATTTTTGGGTACTTTTTATCAAGAAAAAGTACCTAGCCATCGGGCGGCAATGAGCCCGGCTAACATTCAATGTTTGCAAAAGTCGCTCATCAGAACGCTCGCTGACATTCATGAATGTTTAGCCTTCATAGCCAGGCAGGCCTAGATACTTTTTTCTACAGCAAAAAAAGTATCCAAAAACGCCGCGGCTGCTGAATCTTTGTCGTAAATCCTCAATAAATTGTTTGGGCGCATAGTTCGACTC
This sequence comes from Hufsiella arboris, assembly GCF_009834875.1. Lineage (GTDB taxonomy): Bacteria > Bacteroidota > Bacteroidia > Sphingobacteriales > Sphingobacteriaceae > Hufsiella_A > Hufsiella_A arboris. The sequence continues at coordinate 25,841 of NZ_WVHT01000006.1, forward strand.
CGCTCACCATGACAGGCACCGCACAATAAGTATTTTGAATGCTGAGCGGAGTCGAAGCAGGTCTTTACTTCCAAATCTTCAAAGGCCGGATCGTGCTTCGGAAAGGAACTGAATTGGAATGAATGTTTGTTTCCTACCGCTGATTAATGATTGTACAATTCCGTTATGGCATTACGTTATTCGGCGCCATGCAAGTAGGCGTGAAATCCGGGAGCGATGGGCTGAAAAGAAATGCGGGCCACGCGTGTGACAGTGCGGCTGAAGCTTATTTCTTTCCTTGAACTTTTGGATACTTTTGTTTCAAGACAAAAGTATCTAGCCATCGGGCGGCAATGAGCCCGGCTGACTTTCAATGTTTGCAAAAACCACTCATCAGAGCACTCTCTTACATTCATAAATAGTTTAGCCCTCATAGCCGGGCAGGCCTATTTACCTTTTCCTTCAGCTGAAAAGGTAACCCAAAAAGCCGCGACTGCTGAACCTTTGTCGTAAATACCTAATAAATTGTTTTTTGCGCATGTTCCGAGCCGTGGGAATGGAAGTGCAATTTGAAAGAACCCGCAACACTCGCGGAAAACGCTGATGCCTGTACGGACTTGAAAGGAACTGCAAACAATTTACTGGTCTTTACTTCCAAATCTTCAAAGGCCGGATCGTGCTTCGGAAAAGGTCTGTAATCATATAAGCGCTTGTTTCCTGCTGCTGATGAATGATCGTGCATTCCATTTTGGCACTGTTTCATTTGGCGCTTAGCAGGACGGCGTGAAGTCCGGGCGCGGTAGGCTGAAAAGAAATGCGGGCCAAGCGTGTGACAGTGCGGCTGAAGCTTATTTCTTTTCTTGAACTTTTGGCAACTTTTGTTTCAAGACAATGCCGAGCGTTAGCGAGACCATGAACACCAATAAAAAAATAAATGCTAGTGAATAACTGGCTAGCCATCGGGCGGCAATGAGCCCGGCTAACGTTCATTGTTTGCAAAAGTCACTCATCAGGCTTAATTTACCCTTCCCAACGCTGATACCTGAAACTTAAACAAGTTCGGGTAAGTTTATTAACTTGGGATCTGGAAAGCTAACCCAATGGAACCATTCGTATTAAATTTCGCTTTAAGTGCCGGCAGTGCATTAATGCTATGCTTTTTATTTCTATCTGATATACCCAAGGGAAACATCGGGGCAAACAAATGGCTGGGTGCGTTTTATTTTTGCCTTGCCTGTACTTTTTACCAGCTTTACATTGATAAGGCAGGATTGTCTAATGGTTTTCAAATACTGGTTTACTTTCTTGAACTATCCAGGTGGGCCGTTATGCCCTGCTTTTATTACGCCATTATAAATTTCACGGATCCGGAATATAGCAACAAAAGAGCTTGGGTGCATTTTATTCCGAGTTTAGGCTATCTTCTATATTCATTGAGATATATCGTACCTGGTTTTTTCGGATATCCTCAGCAACTTCCCGAATTTCCTTTTCTAATATTCATCCTTCGTTATTTCTTTACAGGTCAGCTTATCTTTTATTGGCTTTTATCGTTTCGGAAGCTTTCTGCTCATAGAAAATACCTGCTCCAGGTAGCATCGTCTATTGAACGTATCGATCTGAATTGGTTAAAGAACCTGATGCTGATATCGCTTGTGATGATTTTGTTAAGGTTTATCCCCGACAAAGGAGGTTTCGTAAACAATTTTATTCCTTTGCTCTATTTCTCGGGGATGATATTCCTTGCTTATTATTCAATCCGGCAACAGCCAATTTTTGCTATAGCACTTCCGCAATCTGCTCCTTCAAGTGATCATCAAAGTACGAAGGAAGTTTTTGAGAGGTTGGAAGTACAGCAAGTGGAGGCGCTTCGGGCACGGGTAACGAAAGTTACCAGGGAGAAAAAGCTCTACCTTGATCCTTCGCTTTCCCTGCCAGCTTTGTCAGGTCAAATAGGGATTGGTGTTCAGGATTTGTCGTATGTGCTTAACAACGGACTGGGGAAAAATTTTTACGAGTTTATAAATGAATTACGGGTGGAGGAAGCAAAAGCACTTCTGGAATCAGAAAAGGTAAAAAGCCTGGATATGCTCGGTATTGCTACGCATGCAGGGTTCAACTCAAAAACCACTTTTAATACTACCTTCAAAAAGCTTACAGGACTTACTCCTACTGAGTATCTAAAATCCCGTTCTCAATCAATGACTTTATAGAAAAGATCCACTATTAGGTCGCAGCGAGACGTTACGACCAGTTAAGACTTTATTTTTATGTTAGCCTTCATAGCCAGGCAGGCCTAGTCCTTTTTCTACAGCAAAAAAGGACCAAAATACCGCCGGCTTCACCGGTCTTCAGCTAAAAGTTCATGCTGATGGCAAGAGCGCAGCGAAGAACCGTGGGAATGGAAGCGGTTATTGATCGTTACTACTCCACTCGCTTCATCTGCTTGGCAATGCAAAATTAATGTATTTGCATCGCGTGGCACTGCTTTGGCGCCATACAGGACGGCGTGAAATCCGGGCGCGGTGGGCTGAAAAGAAATGCGGGCCACGCGTCGACTGTGCGGCTGAAGCTTGTTTCTTTTCTTGAACTTTTGGCAACTTTTGTTTCAAGACAAAAGTGGCTAGCCATCGGGCGGCAATGAGCCCGGCTAACATTCAATGTTGCAAAAGTCGCTCATCAGAACACTCTCTAACATTTAAATACGTTTGACCCTCATGGCCTGGCAGGCCTATTTCTTTTCTCTTGAAAGAAAAGAAACAAAAGTTCAAGGCTGCTGAATCTTTGTCGCAAATTCTAATTAAATTGTGTTTTGCTAGGCTGGTTTAAGTCTTCCGTAGGGCGACTTAAATCTTTTTATGGCACCAGGACTCTGTCCGGCTATCTGACTACAAAAGTTCAACCGGCACTAAACCCGCCTGTTGCCCGCAATAATCAACGGCACTGCTGTATTTATAATCCCAGGCATTCCAAACAATACCCGCTCTAACCGGATTCTCATGTAAGTAATTCAGACGCTGCTCGAGCATCAAATTAGTACTCAATTCTATAGGATGATTATCTTGTTGCCAAAACTGGTAGACCTTGTTGTTTGTGTTTCTCGCTCCAGCGCGTTTAAACATCCATATAAGCCAATCTTTGCGACTTTCTTGGACGTTCTCTTCAACTGCCGCTATGATCATCCTGCTTGTGTATTTTTTGAAGTCACGAACGATGGCCGCGAGTTCAAATCCTTCTTTGGCTGAAATAATCAAATGCACGTGGTTACTCATAATCACCCAGGCATGTAACCGTAATCCTTTTTCATTTGTACAAAATCTGAGACTTTCAACCAGTATTTCTTTATAGCATTCTCTGCTAAATACATCAATCCAGTTAACTACTGTACAGGTGATGAAATGAACTCGCGTATTATCGCCGAACCGATATCTTGTTGCCATGTTGAAAATGAGAACCCAATTTACTCTTTTCCTGCAAAAGAAGCCGGACGGAGTCCTGTTGTCATTTAAATCATTTAAGAGCGCTGCGCTGAACTCTTAAACGAGCAAAAGCAGGTCTGCTTAAAGCGTCCACCCACTGGACAACACTGAAAGTGATGAAGTGAACATCCTGATGATCCGATATTTTGTATTTTGATGACAAGGTTAGTGAAAGTTACAAACTTTCTTTTATTTGCAGGGCTTAAGTTACCTATCGCTAAGCCGGCACCTGAAACTTAAGCCAGTAGGCTGAACTCTTAAACGAGCATGGGGTTTAATTCAAAACTACTTTTAACACTACCTTCAAAAAACTTACAGGGCTACTCCTAGCCTGTATCTAAAATCTCGTTCCCAGTAACTCCTTCATAGGGAGATCTTCGGTTAAGATGTTCGTTTGGATACAAACGAACGGACTTCGAGCCTCGCCAACCTACTATTGCTTCATAAAAATTAATTATGAAAGCAAAATCGTATCTCAGTAACGCTAATTGGAATTTCATCCGGTTGGCAATTTTTTCTGCAATCTTCGTATTTCAGCAGATGCAGACTTCCTGGGCCCAATCGACGGCCAACGTTTCAAAAAAATCAGAAATCACTTTAAGTTCATTTGAAGGTTTCTACAGATTTCCTAACCAGGTGGCGTACGTACAGTTCTATCAAAAGGATGGCAAACTGATGGCAACGCAGTTATGGGACAAGAAGCAATATGAAATGATCCGGAAATCGGAGCTTGAATTCGAAACCAGTGAGGGATATACAGCAAAGTTTATAGCAGATAAGGGAGATGTCAACGCAATGATGTTAAACGGTCGGATTTTACTTAGGAAGGTGAATTATAATCCTGAGCAAAAAATGGCTTTGGAAATTGAGCAGTTGAAAAAGCTTGAAGGTCGTTACCAGTTTCAGAAAGACGCTAAGCTGAGCATTGAGGTCATTGCAGAAAAAGGAGGCTTAATACTTCATCAATTGTGGGATGGAAAAAACATGTCATTTTACCCCAGGTCGGAGGTTGATTTTTTCAACGATGAGCTGACTTTTCCTTTACATTTTGTAGTGGAAAATGAGCAAGTAAAGCAAATGACATGCTTCGGTAACGATAAATGGAATAAACTGAACTAAGAATATGGCTATGAAAACGTTATCGAAAACCAAGTTGTTCCTGGTCATATTATTGAGCATTGGCGGATCAGTTTCCGCCCAGGACCTGCCCGACACTGATTACCATACTAAAATCGCCTCTCCTGCATATAAGGACAAGAAAGGTCCTTTGATCTTATTTGATGAAGGTCATGGAAATCCCGTCTCATTGAAAAACAACTATTCGGGTTTCAATAAACTTTTGTCTGATGATGGCTATTTATTAACGTCAGCAAAAACAGCGGTTAGTAAGAATATGCTTTCTGACGCGAAGATTTATGTATCAGTGAATGCACTATCAAATCCAGCTATCTGGAGTTTACCAACTAGTTCTGCCTATACAAGCGATGAAATTAAAACATTAAATGAGTGGGTAAAAAACGGCGGAAGCTTGTTTTTGGTTACCGATCATTTCCCTTGCGGAGGTTCTGTTAATCTGTTAGCACAAACTTTTGGGTTTAATATCATCAACGGTTATGCTAAGAGAGATGACCGGAAGACAGAAATTTTCTCGCTGAAGACGGGGAATTTGTTAAAATCTGTCATTACTCAAACTCCGGGTAAAGTGATCGACAGCATTCGTATTTGGGGAGGAACCGCTTTTGTTCCACCACAACCCGCGCAAATTCTTACTACGCTGGGGTCAGGATATACCGTCTATCTCCCGGCAAAAGAAGAAGATATGAATTGGCCGATTGTCGATTCAGTTCCCCGTATTTCGGGATTAGGGCTTGCAGACGGAGCATTTATGAAATACGGAAAAGGCCGTCTTGTTATATTTTGTGATGGAGCTGGTTTCACCGCTCAGATAGAAGGAACTAAAGATACCAAACGAGGGTTCAACCATCCGGATGCGCATCAAAATGTACAATTTCTATTGAACCTTATTCACTGGCTCGACAAAGGAACCGTGAATTAAAACCAATGGATCAGGAAGCATTAATTTCAATTCCTGATCCTTTAAAACCTATCATAAAATTTCTGATATAAATCTCGTAGTTAATGAAAATTTCGACTTCAATCTTAAAACGCTCGATCTCGAGCCTGATTTTCTTTTTTACCATTAATGTGTTCGGCCAGGTTTCTCAAAATCACCCGAATCCGTCCGAATCACGGACCGTCCTGCTTCACAAGCTAAAAGAAGTGATGAAGGAAGAACATATTCCAGGTCTGATGATTTCAATTGTAAAAGGGGATTCAATATATGCGGGTGGACTAGGTTACGCTGACGTAAAAAATAAGATACCCGTTAGTTCGAGGACTCTTTTCCTCCAAAATTCAGTCACCAAGATGTTTACCGCGATGGGAATCCTTCAACTGGTTCATCAGGGTAAATTCAAATTAACTGACGAATTGAAAAAAATCGCACCGGAGATTGAATTTCAAAACAAATGGGAGGACACAAATCCCGTTAAGGTCGTACATCTGCTTGAACATACTGCAGGCTTTGATGATGTTCATTTGAATAACATGTATTCCAATAAATCTGAAAAGCATAAGGGTTTAGAGGCGGCTATGATCTTTAAGAACAGTTATGTTTCAAGATGGAAGCCGGGTCAACGGATGTCATATTCCAATCCGGATTATGCAATACTGGGATATTTAATAGAAAAGTTTAGTGGAAAGTCCTGGAGCTCCTTTATAAAAGAGTCCGTTCTTAGTCCCATTGGCATGCACGATTCAAACTGTGAACTGAAAGTACAAGACCTTACGAACTACGCAATAGGTTACCGTTTCTCCAATGGCGATCCAATTCCTTTCCCGTTTAATTCCCCTGCAGGTACCGGATCAGGAAGCGCCTTAAAAGCTGATGCTCAGGACATGGCGAAATTTGTACGTTTCTTTCTAAACGACTGGCGCACCGATTCTTCCAGGTGGCTTCCGCTCTCCTACCTGGAGCAAATGGAGACGGTGCATAGTACCCTTGCAGCCAAAAATGGCCTGAAGTTAGGTTATGGTTTTGCAAATGAGAAATTTCCTAATAACTCTAAAGTAACGTTCCGCGGTCATTTTGGCGGTGATAACGGCTTTAATTCACTTGTGCTGTATAACCGTGAACATAAACTAGGTTATGCAATTTGTAATAATGGTTATAAAGGAATGTGGCGACTATCCCAATTGATTGAAGAGTACTTGACTTTAGACCTGCCTTTACCAAAAGTAGATCAGCCTATTTCATTAGGTAGAAGTGCCGACGCCTACCTCGGATACTATCAGTTTCTTAACACACAACGAAGTAAGTGGAATTTTTTACAGAAGATTACTAATGGCTTCAAGGTGGAAAAATCCGCAGACAAGCTGATAGTGCATTGGATGTTTGGTCGACAGGATGATACCCTATACCGGATGAAAAATATGTTGTTTAAGCGAAAACATGATCTTGATCCTTATTATGTTTTCGGTAAGGATGATGAAGGTACCCCATTTTTTCAGGGCGAACGAAATGAGTATTATCAAAAAACAGCTTACTTTCCGGTATTAATGCAGCAGGTTTTCCTCGGCCTGACAACTTTAGCAGTCTTACTTAGTATACTTCTTGCTGTTATAACACTGATTCCAGCCTCGTTTAAAAACTCGAAACCAGCTGTCAGAGGGCCGGTTTTCTTTCCAATACTTGCATTTATTTCAGGATTTCTCGCATATCGCACACTATCCGTAACAGACGAAACAAATAAGCTTTTATATAATGATTTTAATATTTCTTCTGGTACCATCTTTTTTGGCTCACTAGGCTTCGCTGTATATATTTTCTACGCGATATTTCTATTATACCGTAAATGGAATAGTCTTCGAAGCTGGGGTATCAAGGGCATGTTATGCTTTAATCTCGGTGTTTTAGGTTGCTTCGCTTTTTATCTGGCAGTGCATGGCTGGATTGGCATTTGTGTCTGGAATTTGTAATGTCCCAACTGGTTTAAGTCACCGAAGGGTGGCTTAAACCTTTTTATGGAATCAAACTCTGAGCGGCTATCGGGCGCTGTGCTGAACCCTTAAACGAGTAACGGTATGATCTCAACGCTTTGGAAAACCTGAGCTGGCTTTTATTTCCTCAATCTGTTGAGTATGCCGGTTACTGTGAGCTGAAATCAGTAAAATGAACTGATAAGCATCATAAGTACCAACAGGAAGTACCGATACGTGATTGCGCAGATCGGCCTGGGTACTTTCGACAAAGGCGACCAGCTTTTCGCGATTTGCTTTAAACGCCGCAAGAGCTTCAGACACGGTTGCATAAGGAGAATTGGCCGGTTCCAATGCTGCAAAGGTTTTCGTTTTGTGTGAATGATCTTCGACAGCCCTGATCAGTTCCTCGTCACTGAACTTGATTCCGGCTCTTTGCTCCGGATTTGCCGGCTGTTTTAACGAGGCGTCCACCATTGCCCAAAGCTCCTTCTCTGCAGCCGCAATATGCTTAATGCATTCTTCTATACTCCATTTACCGGTCGCCGGTTTAAATGTCAATTGCGCCTGAGTGAAATCTTTTACCGAAGCGAATACCATCGATCCGGTTTCTTTTAAAAAGCGGCTGGCAAAATCTCTTTCGGAAGCTGTAAGGGTGCCTTGTTTGCTTGAAGATTGTGTGGTAGTCATCGTTTTCCTTGTTTGGTGGTTTATATTTTTGTGGTTTGCATGGCCATTAACGCCAGTTATAATGAATGCCGCTGTGATCAGGCAAGTCGCGACTGTTTTCATACACCAAAGATATTACTCAGATAGCGGCTCCGATAGGTTCCATTTAGACAATCTGATGGGTGGATTTGGACGTGCCGAAAGTTCATCCGCCTCGGTTCGTGTTTTCACCAGATGTTAAGTTATTCAGTTAAGGGGATAAAACGAGCGATCAAAACTGTTATATGCATACCCCACCCGGTTTCAATCTTCCGTAGGATGACTGAAATCTTCTGTTTATTTAGTTACCCATTGCAACGCCGAAAACTGAAACTTGAGCCAGTTTAAGGAGATTTGGAATCCGTATTATCTATCTTCGAGATTCCCTGCGAAACATATCGAAGAGCAAATTCAACTTTGTCTGTATAGTCAATAATTTAGTTTATTTGAGCTCTGACAAAATCAATTTTTTCTGCGTCAACGTGTTCTTCATTGCTTTATCCCTTACTACTGGGTCATCGCTGTGGATTAATTCAAAATATTCAGTTGGTACCACTTGCCATGATAATCCATATTTATCCTTACACCATCCGCAAGAGCCCTCCTCTCCACCATTTTTAGTAAGGGCTTCCCAATAATAATCGGTTTCAGCCTGGTCTTTTGTATTGATAACAAAGGAAACTGCTTCATTAAATTTGAATAGCGGACCTGCAGCTAATATGCTAAACTCCATTCCTGCTATTTCAATTACAGCTGTTTCTATGCCTGCATCATTTCCACTTTCGTCGCTATCGAACTTGCGAAAATCTTTCAGCTTACCGTCTTTAAAAATGGATAAGTAGTAATCTGCTACAGCTTTGGCGTCTTTTTCTACCCACAAATAGGGTGTAATTTTTTGAATAGTCATAATTTTAATGTTTTTACTGATGTCATTTGAAACTATGGTATTGGCTGCGTTATCGAAGTTATCTGGCTGATTATGATCTGATATTTTGTATTTGGATGATAAGGCTAACGAAAGTTACAAACTTTCTCGTATTAAAAAGCTTAAGCTACCATTCCAACCGGCTGACGTTCAATGATTGCAAAAAACCACTCATCAGAGCACTCTCTTACATTCATGAATACGTTTTGCCCTCATGGCCGGGTAGGCCTATTTCTTTTCTCTTGAAAGAAAAGAAACAAAAGTTCAAGGCTGCTGAATCTTTGTCGTAAATACCTGATAAATTGTTTTGGCGCATGTTCCGAGCCGTGGGAATGGAATTGCAAACTGAGCGTTTGTACAACACTCGCGGAAAACGCTGATGCCTGTGCGGATTCGAAAGGAACTGCATACAATTTATTGGTCTTTACTTCCAAATTTTCAGAGGCCGGTTCGTGCTTGGGAAAGAGCTGTGGTGTTATGGGCGTTTGCTTCCTGCCGCTGATTGATGGAACTACTGATATTATCGGCACTGCCCCGACCGGCGTTTGTGGCGTTAAGGAAACACGGTGATGCGGCTTTGTAAGAATGCCCAAACCGGGTAAAAGTCAAGCGATCAGCGAGCGTAGCAGAATCGGCCATAAAGCAGTTTCATTTCTGCGGCTCTGATTGCGCCAGCCGGATCAACGGGTTTTTAGTAACAAAAATTTGAAGCCTTGACTTTTTCGGCACTTTGTTTCAAGACAATGCCGACCGCAGGGAGACCATGAACACCTTTAAAAATATAGATGCTTGAATAACGGGCTAGCTATCGGGCGGCAATGAGCCCGACTGAGGTTCATTAATCATTTGCCCTCATCGCCGGCGGTCCTATTCACGTTTTAATAATTTATTCATTGTTTTTCAACAGTGCTAAAGCTGCCTTCAGCTGAAAAGATAACTCAAAAAGCCGCGGCATCTGAACCGTTGTCGAAAATTGTCGGTAAATCTCTCGAACGCATGTTCCGACGCAGTTAATCTGAGTGTGTCTGATTTTAAAAATGCCGTACCCTGAGGTTTCAATAAGATAATTTTTTATTTCCTATTAAGGTAACGACCTTGGCTTACATTCCTGTAATTATACTATTGTAACATTTTTCAAACGACTGTATCTAACCGGCCAAAATGATGAATATAATGGTTCAACTGACCTATGATTGCATTCGAAGACCTGTATAAACAGTACTCGCCGCAGATATTCCGCGTATGTTTAGGCTACACGAATAACCGTGACCAGGCTAAAGACCTGGTGCAGGAGACATTTGTATCGGTTTGGAAAAGCCTGCCAGGATTTCGCAACGAGTCACACATCAGTACCTGGATATTCCGGATAGCGACCAATCATTGCCTTCGCGCTATTGAAGTCGCTAAACGCATGCCTGCCGCGGAATTGCCCTTTGATCTGACTGAAACACAGGAAGAATCACCCGAAGAAAAGTTAACTTTTCTTTATCAATGCATCGCCGGATTACAGGAAACGGACCGGGTCATTATTTCACTTGAGCTGGAGGGGCTGCCGCAATTGTCGATAGCGGAAATAGTAGGACTGAGCAGCGGGAATGTACGAGTAAGGATTCACCGGATAAAAGAAAAACTCACTCAAAAATTTAAGGCAAATGAACAATTTAGATGATCTGAGAACGATTTGGCTGTCGGCGAAAACTGACGGCTTGCCTGATCCGGATGAAATGAAGCGGATTGTGAAAAAATTCAGGAGTCAGAAGCTGAGAAAAAAATGGCTGGTCATCGTTATGTCGTGTTTATTGTCGTGCCTGATCATGGCCGTGTTGGCCGTCATGCACTTTAAATTTATCACGACCTATATTGGCGGCGGATTAATGGCCGCTTCTGGACTGTTGCTTGCATTTACGAATTTCAGATCGCTTAAGCGCTTTTATGAACTTGATGATTGCAGCAACCTGGAATTCCTTGCCTTTATTGAGCAAACCCGGCGGAACCAGGAATTCTATTACAAAAAAACGATGGTGGCCATTCTGCTGCTTTGTTCTATAGGCCTCATTTTATATCTGTATGAGCCTGGTTCCCGGCACCTGCTGTGGCTGGCCTGTATGTATGCGGCGCTTTTTTCATATCTCGGCATAATGTGGTTCGTCGTGCGGCCGCGCATGTTCAAACGGGATGCTGAAAAACTTGAAGCTACGCGGAAACGACTGGAAAATATATCAAAACAACTTAACTAATATGAAACGCAACAATCTTTCAAAACGCTCTGTAATCTTATTAATCATCGGGTTGCTCATGACCTCGCTAACGTCCGTTGTTGGCCGTTATCTTCTAATGCCTGACTTTTTAAAAGGTTTTCTCAACGGCCTTGGACTCATGCTCGAGGTAATTGCTTTGGTCGGCATACGACGGAGCAGGCGGGAAACTGGATGTTTTTTATCTACTAAGCTTCACGATATATAACCCCCTTGCGGTTAATATTATTGTACCCTATTGGTTTAGTAGATACGGATTTTCATAACCAAGCCCGGTTGACTTTATGACATCCTTTGCCCTCATAGGCGGGCAGCCCTAGTTCTTTCCTTCAGCATGGAAAGAACCATGCCGGCCGCAGGGAGACCATTCATGCCTTTAAAAATTAATAAATCACAGATGAATAACAGCCGCCGGCTTCACCGATCTTCAGCTAAAAGTTCATGCTGATAGCGTGAGGGCAGCGAAGAGCTGTGTGAATGGCAGCGGTTGTTGAACGTTGCTGCAAAAACGAGAGGCGAACGGTTTGGCAACAACATCGGCCCTTCAGCCTTGCTTCTTTCCGGTTACGTCAACAATGATCATGCTGGTATGCGGAATCCCCAGCGTTTTGCCCGGGGTGATCGTTAGCAGATTCTGCAGGTAAACGCTCATTACACCTTTCATGATCTCCTGGTAATGTTCAGCGAAATCATCCGACAGCATAATCTCTGAACGGTTGAAATGCATGACACCCTTCGCGTCAACGAACACCGAAAACTCGTAGTGGAAATCCCGGTAGGCTTTGCTGATCATGATCTTAAATTCCGGGAGGAGGTAAAAGTCGCTGGTTTTGTCATCGCTGAGCGGACCGGTTTCCGGCAATATTTTTTCCACCCGGATGATCGGGCTTTTACTGGTCAGGGTAACAGGTTCGATCGCTATAAATGCGCTGTCGGGAATTTTAGCGGCCTGCATCGTACGCTGGCGGATATACAGCGAATCTGCTGCAGGTGGTTGTTTCAACTTCTGGGCCGTAGTATGAAGCGAATCGTTAATATATGATTCGGAATAGAATTTCATATAAGCGTTAGATCGTGTACGAGAGATCTCCTTATTCGCCACACGCAGGATCTGGAACATCATGCTGTCCTTCGTCAGGTATTTTAGCCTCAGCCAGGTACGCGCCATATTGAAGACCGAATCATGGTCAAAGAAATACGGGTAGTTCACATAAGCCTTTTCAAACGGGCTGTAAATTCTTACGGTGCTGTCGTTCAGGATGAACAGGTCCCATTCCGGTTTCAGCATGTAACCATCTTTATTGAAAGATAATCCGCCAGGAAAGCGCCGGCTAACTTCGATAAAATGCTTGCCTTTAACGATTTCGAAAGAAGGCTTGCCGTTGGGAAAAACAGTAGACCTCGGCTTGCAGGAAAATAGTATTAACGCGTTTAGCAGGAAAAAGAGATATCGGATCATTGGACTGCCGAAAGATAGCTTTTTGACCCTGAATTTGAAAAAAATTAGCTGCTTGTGTAAAGTAGGAAGAAAAAATGCTTTCCAATCCGCATGCAAAGCTATAGCGAGTAACAAGACAAATATAATAACCTGCATTGCCGTGCATTCGAGAAAAACAGATCTTCAAATTATTTGAAGCGCAAAGCTATTGCTGCTGTTATAGCCTGTTCCGCGTTAGCTGCTAGTCCTTATCCTGGACAACCGTACGCTTCATTCCGGCCGGTTTTGAAGCTGTGACGTTCATTTTAAACCCGGTTGAAGCGGCAGCTTTTTGCTTGTATAAACTTTCATTGGGCAGATCCGCTGATGCAAAAACTACAGCGGAAAACGGGACTGCTTTATCCGATTGGCACTGCAGTACATTTTCAGATATGACAAATAGTTTTCTTAGTCGTGCGTTACCTTATAAAAGCAGGTGTTTTGGATTAAATGGTCTGTATATATTATATCATTTACACTTCATACGCGTCTTAGAAAAATGGTAAGGTCATCTCATTTTAAATTAATTTTGAAAAGCAAATACTGTATTTCCATTAACAGCAGCCCGGCTTTTCATTCATACGCCTTCAGGCATTAACCAAAGGCCGGTATCCATTGCAATCCGGTTTAAGACGAACGGACATTGCACTAAAAACCCCGTGCCAGACACTCAAGTTCCAATCGGTACGGTAGTGAAACCAGCCAGCAGGCCGCCGGCGGAACTGCTTTATCCGCTTCGCAACGCAGTGCATTTTTAATTTCAAATGATAGTCAATAGTTGATGAGCGGCGTTTTAGTCGTGCTTTACTTTATAAAAATAAGCGCCAAATAAAAATATGACCGTATAGCAAATTATTGGCAAATAGTAAGCTTTAGCGACGTCATGATTCGCTACGGACCCCATGATCAACGGAAAAATAGCGCCTCCAACAACTCCCATCGAAATGAATGAGGAAGCCTGCTGCGTTTGTTTTCCAAGGTGCTTCAAACCAAGGCTGAAGATCGTTGGGAACATAATGCTGAAAAAGAAATTAATCATAATAAGCGCGATATACGATACCCAACCCATGCTTTGGGCAACGATCAGGCACATCACGATATTACCAAGTGCGAATGCCGCCAGCAATTTATTTGGCGCGATAAAGCGCATGAGTAAAGTACCGATGAAACGGCCGGCAAGCATCATAAACATAAAAATGGTCATATATCCGGCAGCGACGGCATCTGTAAAGCCCATTTTTTCGTGGCCATAATTGATAAAAAACGCCCAGGTTCCCCCCTGCGCCGCGACATTAAATAACTGAGCGATCGCCGCCCATACAAAATGCCGGTGCTGGTAGAGTTTCTTTGAGGGGGCAAAATCTACATTCAGAGCTTCAGGATCATTTGTGTCTGGCACAACAGCATGCGGATCAGTTGTTTCGGGTACCTTAACAAAGGTAAATGACAAGGCGACCAGTAAAATAACCGTTCCGATAATGATATAAAGGGTTTTTATTTTATCCAGTCCAACGCCCTCACTCCCACCGAAAATAAATAATGATCCGATCGCCGGCCCGACGATGGTCCCGAGCGCGTTAAACGACTGCGCAAAATTTATCCGCTGATCACTGGTCCGCTGATCTCCCAATGATGCCACAAATGGATGCGCCACCGTTTCGAGCGTTGACAAACCGCAACCCAGGATAAACAGTGCAATCCTGAAAAAACTGAATGATTGGGTGTTTGCAGCAGGAACAAAAAGGAACGCGCCCAGTGCAAAAAGTGACAATCCCAGCAGCACACCGTTTTTATACCCGAACCGCTTCATGAATAATCCTGCGGGTATTCCCATGATAAAATAAGCGCCGAAGATGGAAAATTGAACGAGTCCGGACTGGGCTTTCGACACATTCAAAACCGCCTGGAAATGCCGGTTTAAAACATCACCCAGTGAAATTGCAACGCCCCAAAACATAAAAAGGGAAGTGACAAAAATCATTGTAATTAAAAATTTCTTCTCAGTAAATTTTGCTTTCTGTAACATACATTTATAAATAGGTTATTGGATAGTCGTCAATTCCAAGCGGCTCGACTTAACCAAAGTAGATATTTTATATCGAATTTCAACAAGTTTAAAACACGAGAATTTACGGGTTAGCGCAGCTGGTTTGACAAATGATGCAACAGTTTCGCACGGTGTACGTTCGTTTTCGATACAATTACTCAGCTCGGACCATGCGTTATTTATTGATTTTCAGCGATTTAATTTTTTAGCATTCTTTTAGCCCGGTTAAAACACGTATTTATAAGCTATGATTAAGAACTATCTGAAAACTGCCTGGCGGAATATCTTAACGAAAAAATCGACTTCGTTTATCAATATCAGCGGCTTAGCGGTCGGGATGGCGGTCGCTTTACTGATCGGCCTTTGGATCAATAATGAGCTTTCGTTCAATAAATATAACGAACATTATGACCATGTGGCCAGGGTGATGCAAAGCAAGACGATCAGCGGGACGATCAATACCAATGAAAACATACCCGTTCCCTTAGCTGCCGAATTACGCACGACGTATAAAAATAATTTTAAAAATGTGGTGCTGGCATCCGGTACCTGGAATCACATTCTGAATAGCGGTGATAAACAGCTGCTCAAAACCGGGAGTTTTATGCAGCCCGAAGCGCCTGAGTTGTTAAGCCTGCATATGATCCGAGGAACCAGGAAGGGATTGAATGATCCATCTTCCGTGCTTTTAGCCGCTACAACAGCCAGGGCACTGTATGGCAATGTTGATCCCACAGGGAAAATGCTAAAACTTGACAATAAAATGCCGGTTAAGATCAGCGGAGTTTATGATGATTTACCTAAAAATTCAAGCTTTAATGACTTGGCCTTTATCGCAGCTTGGCAGCTCTATTACGCCGCTGACCCTAATCTTAAAAAGGCAGATACCGACTGGGGCAATAACTCCTACCTGCTTTATGTACGGCTAAATGATAATGCCGACGTAAACACTGTTTCCTCACAGATCAAAGATGCTAAATTGCACAGGGTCGACCAGGGCAGTGCAAAGTTCAAGCCGGTAATCCTGTTACAACCCATGAGTCGCTGGCACCTGTATGCCGAGTATAAAAACGGCGTTAATACCGGCGGCCAAATCACTTATATTTGGCTATTTGGGCTAATTGGAGTATTTGTATTACTGCTGGCGTGTATTAACTTTATGAACCTGAGCACAGCCAGAAGTGAAAAGCGGGCGCGGGAGGTTGGGGTTCGAAAAGCGGTAGGCTCGCTTCGTAGTCAGCTGATCATGCAATTTTTTACGGAATCCATCGCTGTTTCTTTATTATCCTTTCTGTTTGCTATTGTATTTGCCTGGTTGGCGCTACCTTTATTTAACGAGGTAGCCGGCAAACAAATCAACATACCATGGGGCAATCCCTTGTTTTGGCTGCTTTGTTTAAGTTTCAGCACTTTTGCCGGATTGCTGGCGGGTACTTACCCAGCGCTATATTTATCTTCCTTTAACCCGGTCAAGGTGTTAAAAGGCGCCGTCAAAGTCGGGCGTTTTTCAAAGCTGCCCCGGCAGATGCTGGTGGTAATGCAGTTCGCCGTTTCGATTATCCTGATCATAGGCACCGTCATCATTTTTAAACAGATCCATTATTCCCAAAACCGGGCAGTTGGTTATAACAGGAACGGTTTAATTACCATAGAAGTTAATTCAGGAACAATTCATAAACAATTTGAGGCCTTTCGCAATGATTTGATTAATAGCGGTGCCATTGTTAACATTACAGAGTCCAGCAGTTCGACTACTGGTATATTTGGTGGTGTCGGCGGCTTGAAATGGTCGGGCAAAGACCCGCAAATGAATGACGAGTTCGGCATGGTCGGAGTCAATACTTCTTATGGAGAAACGGTAGGCTGGCAATTAACACAAGGCCGTGATTTTGCGGCATCTGCCGCAGATTCTTCTTCGGTTATCTTGAATGAAGCCGCCGTTACTTATATGGGCTTGAAACATCCCGTCGGAGAAACTATTGATTGGTGGGGTAAGAAGTACCAAGTAGCAGGTGTAATCAAAAACATGGTCATGTCATCTCCATACGAACCGGCTAAACAAACCATATTCTTAATGGACACTAAACCGGGAAATTTCCTGATCATCCGGATTAACCCGCGGCTCAGCGCAAATACGGCGATTAATAAAATACAGGGAATCTGGAAACAATACGCACCGGCAGAACCTTTAGATTTCCGGTTCGCAGACCAGGAATACCAAAAGAAATTTGCCGATGAACAAAAGATCGGAACATTAGCAGGCATCTTTTCTGTGCTGGCGATATTTATCAGCTGCATGGGTATATTTGGTATGGCGATATTTGTTGCCGAACAACGTATCAAGGAAATTGGTGTCCGCAAAATACTGGGAGCATCAACATTTAACCTCTGGCGTATGCTGTCAATGGATTTTGTGGTGTTGGTAGTTATTTCCCTGATAATCGCTTCGCCGATCGCCTGGTATTTGATGTACAACTGGGTCGGCCGTTATGTTTATCATACAGAACTGTCCTGGTGGATATTTGCCATTACGGGCGTCGGTACAATAGTGATCACATTGTTAACGGTCAGTTACCAAAGCTTAAAAGCTGCAATCATGAATCCCGTCAAAAGCTTGAAAGCGGATTAATTGACGAATATAGAAACATGCGATAATTTCCGGAGCACTTTCGCTACGCCAGGCCTCGAGTGTTATCACCGGGCTTATTCTTCATTGGTTTGAATACCTGTTTTAGGAAGAGGACAAGAAAGAATTTATTTAGTTGCTGATATTGCCGAATTATTAAATTAGCTGACTAATCATATTCTGAATGAAAATTTTCAACCTGACCTTTTGCTTTCTGTTTATTGTTTTCGCGGCCCTTCAATACAACGACCCGGATCCTTACGTTTGGATGCCGATTTACCTGTATGCCTCTTTACTTTGCTGGCAAGCGGCAAGGAACAAATTCAACCAGGTGGCATACATAGCAGGATTCGTTGTTTATGGAATCTACGCCGTTTACAAAATTTTCGATGCGAATGGTTTTATCGACTGGATAACAAAACATCATGGCGAGAACATCGCCGAGACCATGCATGCCGATAAGCCCTGGGTTGAAGAAACGAGGGAGTTTTTCGGGTTGGTAATAGTAATTGGAGTTTTAGCGATAAATTACGTTTACTTTAAAAAGAAAAGGAAAATTCTTTCCTAATACTCAGAGCGTTTCGTATGGACCGACACAGCCTATTCTTTCCGTTGCAGATAACTGCTTTCATAGATTATTAGATCCGATAGGTCTTATTAATGCACGTTTTTTAATGAACGCATTATCTTAAGCTGCGTATCGACCACGGAGGAATTAAAACCGTGAGCCGTATTTGGCAGCAGAATAAATTCCTTTGCAGGCGCCTTAATTTTATCAAAATACACTTTAGTAATTTCTTTGGCTGTTAAAATATCTTCTTCTCCCTGGATCAGGTATACGGGGATCTTAAAGATAAAACTATCCTTCAAGAAGTTGACAGTTGTATTCATGGGCTTTACACCCAATCGCTTGTCGCCGACATAATTAACAAAGGAATAATCGTCGCCATCCTCACGATGCTGATTGTCTTGCAGATTGTCATACTCGGGTGACAGTATAAACCATGAAGCCGGTGCCGGTGCGGAATTTTCACGTTCGTACTTTTTTATTATCCGCAACAGTCTGCCTGCATTCCTGGCAATATCGTACGGAGGTTTCCCAATCGAGTCCAGGACACTTAAAGATTTTTGATCGCCGGCTTTTTGCGCCATTTGATATACTTTCTTATAGGCCGATATCAAATCTTCTGCAGCGTTCACAACCTGCGAGTGCCCGATGTAAGCGTAAAAAAGATCCGGGCGCTTCAAAGCCATCTTTGCGCCGATAATTGAACCCCACGATGTTCCGAAAAGAATTACTTTATTCTTGTGAAGGTATTTCGTAAGGTATTCAGCAAGCTGGATCCCGTCTGCAGTTATCTGGTCTACTGTTAACGGATGTGCCTGTAAATACGCCGGGCTCAGTTCCTCCGGTGCATTCCGGCCGAAAGTTCTACCTGCTCCACGCTGATCCCACTGAACGATTACAAAATCTTTTTCCCAGCCGCCATATACTGCATCACTATACGGGCTCATGGTACTGCCGGGGCCGCCATGAATAAATAAAATCACCGGCTTTGCGCTATTCCCTTTTATGGTAACCCACTCATCAATACCGTTTATTTCGATAAACCGTTCTTCCCGGACGTGCTTGTTTGTTGTCGAATCTTTTAAAATTTGGTCGGCCGCTGTATTCCTAGATTTTCCGAAAAACGAGGTCGCTGTAAAAAATAAAACAACGAAGGATAAGTAAAAAAATGCCAGACATGTTTTGGCAGTAGTATCTTGATTCATAAAGAAATAAATGGCGATAAAAATGTATCAATTACCATGAAGCGGTTTGTTTTCCACCAGTTCCAGGTGTAATAGCTTACGCTTCAAATTTTCAGGAATGTGAAAGATCTCAGGATGAAACATGCAGGAAAGCAGCGTTATACCATCGACCAACGTTCCAATACTTGGTTGCGTAAATAAATCGTAGTCTGCAATGTAAACGCGGTTATCTCGTACAGCCTTGAGATTATACCAGCCTTCTTTCTGGTACAGCAAACTCATTTCTTCCATTGTACGCTCAACTGTAAATCCGCAGGGAGCGATTACCAGAATTTCAGGATCGTATTTCAGGATCTTGTCCCAGGACGTGACAATTGAATCTCCGGCAGGATTAGACAGCATATCGACACCGCCGGCATGTGCAATTTGAAAAGGTATCCAGTGGCCACAGTTATAAACCGGTTCAATCCATTCCATCAGCATCACACGTTTTAAAGGCGCCCGGTTTCGCCTTAATTCGTCGATAATGAAATCAGTTCGGCTTTTAAGTTGTGCCAGGTATTGATACGCGACTTCTTCCCTGCCTAATGCTTTTGCTATAGTTATTGCACAAGCAAAAACATCATCCAGGTTATTGGGAGAAAGGGGAACAAGTACCGGCTGTTTAGCTAATTGAGAAACGGCTGAATGTGTGCAGGCTGTATCAATCTGGCATACTTCGCAAACATCCTGTGTGAAGATGATATCAGGTTCAATTTCCTTCAGCAGGTCAATGTCGACGTAATACAGGCTTTTTCCTTCCGCTTTTGACGCAGAAAACATTTTATCGATCTCATTACTGCTATAATTCTTTCCTTCAAGAACACAGCGTACAGCTTTTGGAAGATGTAACGACTCCTGTGGACATTCGAATGTTACGGCATGCAGCATATCCTGAAGCCCCATTTCGTAAATCATGCTGGTAGCTGCAGGGAGAAAAGAGACGGCTTTCATGAGCGTGAGGAAGGGAAATGGATAGCAGGAAAGAAAGAATAGGAAATGGATAGCGTACTCATACTATTCCCCATTTTCTATTCTCTCCTTATCTTCTATGCTAATTGCAAAGAATGTACTTTGGTTTTCGCAAGCTCGAATCCTCCGTACATTAAACCGCCGAATACAAGATTGCCAAGCATTAAATTACGCTCAAACGGAATTGCTGCAACCAGGCACTGGATATAACCAGCAAATGTTTTCGGGTACATCGCTTCGAACAGCCACGGCTGAATGTCAGAAATCAGCCAATGAATTACAACGCAAATAATAGATGCACTTATAACTTCGATTGCGTTTACCTTTTTTATCAGGCTTCCCACGTAAACCATAGCTGCGAATGCGAGGTAAACGAACAAAAATCCGCTATAGAAAAACTCTACCTTACCAAAATAGGCGTATGAAATGATCCAATCGGTGGCCATCAGGGTTATTAATGGAAAAACGTAAGCCTTCCACTTATTCTGGAAGTAAGTGCCGCCAAACATGGCGATTGCTCCTACCGGTGTAAAATTTGCCCAGGTGCTGAATTTGCCAAGGTCAACCAGGCGCAATGCACCGGCTGCAAGGATGATCAGTATTAAAAGACTGTTGCGAATGTTCAGTTTAGATATTGACATAAAACAAATGTATAGTTAATTAGAAAAAAATGCAAAGTGTGCCGGAGCGACACCAGTTTCAAACGAATATTTTCTTTTACCGTCACCGCCAAAACAATACACCTTACCGGCGCCTGAGTAATCGGTCGCGTCAGCTATAAAAATATCCCCTGAAACGGGATCTGCCGCAATACCATAGGGTGATATAAAATCTTTGTCCGATCCGTCAGTAATGAAATTATCTTTTAAGGTCTCGGTGTTCACATCAACAGTTTTGTAGGTTGTAACCTGCGAATAAGGCGGTAACAAACTGTAATCTGTATTGATGATATACAAGTTGTCGCCGTGAACAGCAATCATTCCCGCCGGTATATTGAAATTCTTTTTAATGATGTCGGTTTTCGTATCGATCGCGTATAAATTAGGCTTAATCGCCCCGTAATCTCCCCTTGACGTAACATATACATCGCCATATTTATCGGCGACGATATCAGACAAGTTCACATCAACTTTTATCTTTTTTAATTCAGTAAACGTTTTTAAATCAACCACCGATACCGTGTTGTCGTAATGAGGATAATCAAAACCGCCGGAATTAGCAACGTAAAGTTTGTCGCCAACTACAACCAGGTGTTCCGGATCACGCCCTACCTTAATAGTGCTTTCAATTTTTATTGTGGCCGTATCTACAACGTAAACATGGTCATCCGAGGAAGTAATAAGGGCCTTGCCGTTGTAAAAAGCTATGTTGCGGGGCTGGGAAATAGTAACGCCTCCGGCAGATTTCAAGGTAGTGGCGTTTGCTATGATCAGCAAATTCGAATTGTTAATTACCGCATACACTTTCGATCCATACGTTTGAATATCATTTCCAACATCCCATTTAGTAGCGCCATTTGCCGCGGCATATACATTCTTGTTATTCTTCTGCGTGGCATAATCAAAGTAATCGATTGAAGAGTTGGATGCATTAAAACCGCCTTCATTCAATATAAATAATCCTTTGGTTACTTTGGGAGCTTCTTTCGGCTCGTCAGGTTTATCCTTTCTGCATGAAGATGCAAGGGCAGCGGCTGTAAAAATGAGCAGGTAAGTGATCTTTGTTTTCATATTTCTATCTAGTAATTTGCTTTTAAACTGATCCGGAAGTTCCGGCCGGGCATCGGGTAGTTCCTCACTATCTCGTACGACTGATCGAAAATATTATTGACTTCGGCCAGTAATTTCAACCGGGTTGTTTTCACGCCGAAAGTTTTATACAGGCTTAAGTCATGCGTGTAAGACGGCTCCATGTAGTTGTCTTCGATATTCGGTCTCAAATTATAGCGCCAACCTGTATAAAGATAATTATAGGAGAATCCATAACTCCGGGCATTCAGCGACAAGTTCAGCGAACCCGAATTATGCGGCGCATAAGGAATCTGGTTTTCATAATAATCGCCGGTCGTCATATCCCTGGCATCCTGGTAAGTGTAATTCAGGCCAAGGTTCAGGTTGAACGTCTGACTAAGTTTAACTGCCGAGTTAAGAACAACATCAACACCTTTTATTTGAGCCTTCCCAAGATTCACCATCGTCCACCGGAACATATTCCCTGTCGGAAGGGCAACTATTTTATCCTTTACATCATTAATATAGATATCTAACTGAAATACAATATATTGAAACCATCCTGATGAACCTTTAAAATATGTAAAGCCGAGATCATATTGCTTTGAATATTCGGGTTTCAGGGATGCGCTGCCGGCTAAAGTATAATATAGGTCGTTAAAGGTTGGCAGCCTGAAAATATCTTTATAAAATCCGCGAAGTCTAAAATTTGCACTCTCGAATGGTTTATATGAAACTGATAAGGAAGGTGATAAAACCTGTTTGCTCCCGGCTGAAATTCCTGATTTTACCTTGTCGTTAACTAAAGTAGCGAGTGCAACGGCTTGGATCTCCAGCGATTGGAAATGGATAACCGGATTCAATGCGATCAGCCCGGTATTCCGCAATGGCTCGGGAAAAGCAAAAACGTTTGAATTCATCCTGTTAAGAAAATAATCGCCGGAAAAATTCAGATCAAACCAGTTGGTAATGCGGTATAAATTAGCGAGTGAAACGTAGAATTCATTTTGCGTATAATTATTATCCAGTTTATGCTGGCTGTTTGGATAATCCGGATCCAGGTAACGCGTATAGTTGTAACTGTACTTTCCTGAAAACTTTAACTCGTATCTGTTTGAGAAAGGTTTCAGATACGATGCCTGCACAAACAGGTCATCGTCCCAGATATTCTGATTAGAATACAATTTATTGCTTACCGCGGCGCCAGGCAATCCCCTGTCTGAATGGTAGTCATAAAAACGGGCCGAAAGTTTACTGCTATCCGCAAAATTCCCAAGAAGGGCGAGTTCGGTTCTGTAATTGTTAACGGCACTGTTTTTCCGGGTAGCTGTAGAGTCGGCCTGGCCATCCTGGAAATGAAACTGATACTGTCCGTTCGAGTTCAATAATTCAGTACTCAGTGAAGCACTGAAAACGTCATTTATCTTTTGCTGAAGGTTTATTGCAGGATTGACAAGGCCAAACGACCCGCTAGTGATTGAGGCGTCAATGTTGGTTTTCTTGCCATTAAAAACCGGTTCAATAGTTTCAAGAGAAAGTATGGAGCCCGAGGAAAAAGCCCTGGCAGACTGTAAATTCCGCGAACTGTTTCCATTAAAAAGGCTTACTTGCGAAAGGTTTTCAAGAGAAAATTTTCCAAGGTCAATTTGCCCGTTTTGTGCATTGGAAACCTGGAATCCATCATAAAATACCCCGGTGTAGTTGGCACCAAGACTTCGCACATTAACAGTTTTCAAACCGCCGATGCCGCCATAATCTTTTACCTGAACTCCCGACAGGTGCTTAACCGCATCAGCGACAGACAAACTGTTTAAGCTTTGCAGTTGAGCCGCCGAAAGGGTTTGTACGGGGTTTACAGAATGTTGAAGCGGTATTTTCGCGCCTTTTACATTTACTTCTTTCAGCGTGTCGTTTTTAACAACAGGATTCGTCTGGCAAAAAGCAGCGCTTCCGGTTAAAGTCAAAAAAACACAAATAAAGTAAATGCCTTTAGTCAATTTAATTACGATAAAAGCAACGGAGAGAAAAGATAGTCGAAAGAGAATATCTTATTCCAGCTTCAATCCCCGAAAGCTATGAATTTATGTTGCTATGGCAGGTCTTCTGACTTTGCTCCCCTCAACCCTGTCTTCCCGTCCCGACTTGTCGGGACAGTGACTTTTAAGAATGGGTTTCAGTTTTGGAGCTTACAGCTGCGGGACAGTTTTGGATTTACACCAAATTCCCTTTTAATCGTCGAACCAATTTCGGCGAACCAAAAGCAAGGCAAAGTTAGTTATTGAGACGAGAAACCAAAATCTTTATTTTCAGTGAACTCGCACGTTGGTTTTCGATTTATATATTGCTTTGCAAATAAACCGTTAACGAGAACCAGCCTGCAAGATACTGGCTAACTTGCGAAATTCTTGCGGATACCGAGCTTTTTCATCTTAGAGTTAAGCGTGGTGGGTGGCAGGTTCAATAAGCTGGCCGCCCCGCCTTCGCCCCATATTTTGCCGTTACATTTTTTCAGCGCGGCCAGGATGTGAGCACGTTCGCCTTCGCTCATAGTTATAACGCTTGATTCGGGAGGCGCCGAGCTTGTTGATTGCTCCAACTGTGTAGGCAGCACCATATTAGTGATCATATCGTCGCGGGTAAGCAGCACATTGCGTTCTATCAGATTTTCTAACTCCCGGATATTTCCCGGCCAATTGTAACGCTTCATATTTTCCAAAACCTCCGGGGAAATACCTCGTACCGTTTTGCCCGTTTTCCGGGCATAGATGGATAAAAAGTGCTCCGCCAAATCGGCAATATCTTCTTTGCGCTCACGAAGCGGCGGCATAAGTATCGGAAAAACATTAATTCGGTAAAACAGGTCCAGCCTGAATCGGCCTTCGGCTACCTCTTTATCTAAATTTCTGTTTGTGGCCGCAATAATGCGCACATCGGTCTTAATAGTCGTCCGGCCGCCTATACGTTCAATTTCTTTTTCCTGCAAAACCCGAAGCAGTTTTGCCTGTGATTCAAGCGGAAGCTCACCTATTTCATCTAAAAATATAGTGCCCGTATGTGCCTGTTCAAACCGGCCGATCTTTTTTTCGTGGGCGCCGGTAAACGCGCCTTTCTCGTGGCCAAATAATTCTGAGTCGATTAGCGAGACAGGCAGCGCGGCGCAATTGATCCTTACAAAAGGCTTATCTTTTCTAAGTGATAATGAATGTATACGCTCGGCTATTTTCTCTTTGCCGGTGCCGCTTTCACCCAAAATAAGCACTGACGAACTTGATTTGGCTACCTGGATAACGTGATCAAATACGGTTAACAGCAAATGACTGCTGCCAATTATACCGCTAAAAGGGCTTGGCTGATCCAAAGAGCTGACTTGTTGTTTTACCGTATAATTACTCAGCTTACTGACCAGCGGACTGTTTGCAGTATCCATCATGCCCTCCATAAAACCGGCTAACAAGCGCTGCAGCCTGTTACAGAGCACCAGGTGATCAGCCTGGTAAGCATCAGGCCGGCGACTGTAAAAGTTAAAATAGCATGTTTTTTTATTGCTCAATGGAATAGGGAAAGACAAGTGTGACTTTAAGCTGTAGGTATCAGCGAAAAGTTTTTTTAACGACGGTTTTTTCAGCAACGCTTCCAACTCATTCTCATTGTACCAGGTGGCCATTACCTCGGCAACGTCGTTTGTTTTCAGCCTGGCTAATTCATGCTGTTTTCGCCTGGTAATAACCATTAGTTCCGGGCAGCCTATCAGCTGGTATTCATCAAACCCTATCCTTGAAAATCCGATTTCGTAAAAGTCTTCTTCATTTTCCTGCTTCATTCCAACAGATAAAAATTCGAATGGAATATAAGGCTGTAGTGTTTTACCCATCTCAAGTATTTTATGCTCCCAATCAAGGGCCGATGATAAAATTTCCGCAGTTTTTTTTTGCATTACCGCACTTTGCCGCAATCCGTTTTCCATATGCTTCTCATGACGATAAAAAGCTATATCTAATGCGATCAATACATCTTTTTCGCGAAAGGGTTTAATCACAAATCCGTATGGATTGGTAACTTTTGCCTCTTCCAATATTTTCTGGTTGGAGTTTGCTGAAATATAAATGAATGGAATATTTATTTCGGTTAAACGGTGTGCAAGATCGATGCCGGTTAATTTCTCTTTAAGGTAAATATCCAGCAGTACGAATTCAGGCTTAAACTCATCGATCATTTGAAGTGCTTCCTTTACACTGTCGGCAATACCGCAAATATGATAACCGGCTGTCTCTAGAATATTAGATAATACATCTGCTATGATATATTCATCCTCAACGATCAGGATCTTCTTTTTATCCATACTTCCTAAATTAAACCTATATTTTACAATAAATGAGAAAAATTATTTAATCAAATTAAGTGCGTCTAAGCTAAAATTACGAATTGGAACTTGCTTTACTGCTTAGATAAATCATAGATCCTGCCAGTATTGCTTAGACACCACATTTATGTTAGAAAGACGGGCAACGATGTACAAATCGTAATATTTTTATTTAGCTCTTTTGCAAAGATTAGCTAACCAATAAATTTACAACGATATATCGTTGTTATTGCAACGTTATATCGTGTCGACGTAAACTTTTCAGATATAGAAGGTCGTCACCGTTCTCGTTTAAAATATTTATAAAATGTTATTTTTCACTGCCGGATCTGCCTGCATCGGCTGGTTGCGAAGTACTGCGGCGTTATGCTCCGCTGCCGCATATTCTCCTGCAATGAAAACGACGCCAGGTAGGTCACCTCAATTCTTCAGGCTTTTTTAACAAATTCTGACTTAAGCGCCATGACACCGAAACCCTCGATCCTGCAGTCGATGTTGTGATCGCTATCCACCAAACGAATATTCTTCACCTTCGTTCCAGCTTTGATGGTTTGCGAGGTGCCTTTTACCGGGAGGTTTTTAATAGTCACCACCGTATCCCCGTTCCGTAGAGTATTGCCGTTACTGTCTTTCACCATAAAGGCTTCATCATCTGCCGACACTTCCGAAAGGTTCCACTCATGCCCGCATTCCGGGCAAACCAGTAAGCTCTCCAGTTGATAAGTATAAGGTGACCGGCAAACCGGACAAGGGGCAAGTTCACTCATAAAAATCAAGTTTGCTGAAGGACAAAGGTAACAATTGTTCATAACGCCGGCAGACGCGAAAACAAGCCTATCGGTATAGTAAATCTACCTGTCCGTTCGCCGAATACCACATCCAGGGTTTTCTGGTAACTGCCTGCTGGCGCGTGGTGATAAAACCGTTCCGGGGCAATTGTGTATGACGTTATACACACCGGCTATACAGACGGAAAGAGCTTTCCACAAAGGCTAAAATTTTCATTGATAATAATCATATTGCAAGCCGATGAGCGAATTCAATCCATTCATGCAGCTGGCCTCCGATTACCTGGAATCGACCAATACAGTTGTATTCTTAACTGGGAAAGCCGGTACAGGCAAGACTACCTTTCTGCAAAAGCTGCGGCAGACCTCTAAAAAGAAACTGGCCGTAATCGCGCCCACTGGTGTGGCAGCGATCAATGCGGGCGGCATGACCATACATTCCTTTTTCCAATTATCCTTTGCGCCCGTCATTCCTGGCACCACGGGCCAGGATAGTTTTTACAGTGCGGAAAAGCGTGAACTGCTGGTGAATCTTGAATTACTCATTATTGACGAGGTGAGCATGGTTCGGCCCGATGTTCAGGATCAGATCGACCTGATTCTGCGCAGCGTAAAAGACTCGGCTCATCCGTTTGGCGGTGTACAACTCTTATTGATAGGCGACCTGTCACAGCTGAGTCCGATCGTCCGTGATGAAGAATGGAGCGTTTTGCGGCCTTATTATACCACGCCCTATTTTTTCAGTAGCCAGGTCTTACAGCGGGCGCCTTATGTGCGAATCGAGCTCGACCATGTCTACCGCCAGAAAGAACAGACCTTTGTCGATATCCTTAACGAGGTACGTAACCAACACCTCAGCGCCGAAAACCTTAACTTACTAAATACCCGCTACGTGCCCGACTTCCGGCCCGCTCCCGAAGATCCGTATATCACCCTTACTACGCACAACCATATCGCCCAACAGATCAATACCGAACGGCTGGAAGCGCTGCCCGGGCAGGAACAGGAATTTACAGCGGCCATCCGCGGTGAATTTCCTAAAGACGCCTACCCCACCGAAACGAACCTCAAACTAAAAACCGGTGCACAGGTCATGTTTGTCAAAAACGACAGCTCAGCTGAAAAGCTGTTCTACAATGGCAAGATAGGAACAGTTACCCGTATTGAAGATAAAACGGTGTTTGTGTTGTCGGAAGAAAAAGAGATCATGGCGGAAGCCCTGGAGTGGACAAATGTGAGATACGAAGCAGCCGAACAAGAGATCAGGGAAACCAATGCCGGCAGTTTTGCACAAATACCTTTGAAATTAGCCTGGGCGATCACTATCCATAAAAGCCAGGGCCTGACCTTTGATAAAGCCATCATCGATGTGTCTGAATCCTTCGCGCATGGCCAGGCTTATGTCGCACTAAGCCGTTGCCGCAGCTTGTCCGGCATGATACTGCGTAACCCGGTAGCCATACGCAATATCATCGGCGATCCGGCGGTGGCCCGTTTTAATGAACAGGCCGCCGGCCGCCCGGATACTCAAACATTAGAACGCGACCAGGAACGCTACCGCCTGTATCTACTGACTGAATTGTTCAACTTTGTGCCGCTCCAAACGAAACTCAAAGGCTTTGCACTGATGCTGCCAACATTTGAGACTGAGATTTTGAAAGTCGCCGAAAAGTTTGTCAGGCAGCTCAATCCCGAACGCAGCACACAAGCTGCTGCTTATTTTTCAGAGAAACTACACTTAGCGGTTGAAAGCCTCCACTTACAATTACCTGCGTTGATCAACCAATCCAAGGATAAAGCCGCTAAAGCCGACCAAATGATCACCTGGCTGATCAACCGCATCCGTTTGCTGGAATATTTTTCCTTAAGTCCTTTTACTACAGTCGATTACCTGGCAATTGGCAAAGATAAACTCCAAAACCATGATCGTTCGTATCTTAAAGCGCTGAACGCAGTGCCAAACGAAAAGTTATATGAGCAGATATTAGCCTGGCGGGAAATCAAAGCATCGACGGAAAATGTGATGCCGGGTATGATCTTATCGGAAAGAACATCGGCAGCAGTGGCTGAGAAATTACCGGCTACGCTAAAAGCCCTCGGCGCGATCAAAGGTGTCGGTGCCCATAAAGCCACGCAATATGGCGCAGAGCTGATCGGCCTGATCCGCGCCTATCAGCAAGGGGCATCAGGTTCGTCCGCTGAACAGGTTAGTTTGTTTTAGGCCCCGGAATAATTTCTTTGAAAGGGAATTACCTTTTATGTTCCGATTTAGCTAAATGCCTTTCACTATAGTAGCGCGCATTTCTCTAAAACTTTTCCCGGTACATCCAGGTAATTATGACTATGCCTGATGGTAACGGATCGCCGGCGTTCGAGTAGCGGCATCATAAACATAACCTAACTACAATTGTCTGCTGTAAGTTAATACGAAACCATGCTGGTAAGATGGTATTAAAACCGATTTCAATGTTTTATTACCTGCAACGGCTCTTTTTATGTATGGATACATCAGATATGTCAGCTTTGTAGAGACAATACCAATTCCGGCGCCGGCAATAATGTTACTAAACCAATGTTCATTATTATAGACTCTTAACACTCCTGTTGCCGTAGCCATTGCGTAGCCTGCGGCTCCATACCAGAAAGAAACATCTCCATATTCCTGATTTAAGAATTCTGCCCCGGCGAATGCCGTTGCCGTATGGCCCGATGGAAACGAGTTATTATTTGATCCGTTAGGCCGGAGCTGATTGGTATGGTTCTTCAGAACGAAAACAGAACTACTCATTATTGCACTGGAAATCAGCAACAAGGCTGTTTGATCGCCTGTTGCATGTCTGCCTTTCACACCAGCTATATTTAAACCGTAGACTGCCATCGCCGGTGCAAATTGCAAATAGTCGTCAATATGCACCTGGAACTGCGGATGGTCTTCCTGCATGTCGTTGTAAACAAAGTGATCAACCTGCCTTAACGATGGGCTGTTCAATGAGGCAATTCCATATCCAACACAGATAGCCGGAGGTATAAAGGTTATTGCAGCTAAAGCCGGATTGTGTCGTACATTAGCTGGTCTTTGGAATGTCACAGTATCGGGCAAATTATCACTCGTATGTTGCGACGTAATTCCTTGTGAAAAACCAAATACCGAAATAACCGACAGGTACACTGTCCAAATACTTTTCAAAGCCTTCATTTTTAAATATTTATCAAACACTAACCCAACTCAAATATTGATTGATGATAGTTCAGAATTGCTTTGTAAAACACAAGCCAGGTATCCCATCTGTATATGTTGGCAAGAGCAAACTATTATTAGTTTTCTTTGGGAAGACCGCGTTCTTTAAGATAGGATAAACGAGATAACTGAGCTTGGTCGATAAAATACCAACGCCGGCACCGGCAATAATATCACTAAACCAATGTGCATTATTATAGACCCTTAATATACCTGTTGCAGTTGCTGCTGCATACCCCCCAACTCCATACCAGATGGAGATATCACCGTATTCCTGGTACATAAATTCGGCACTTGCAAAGGCGGTAGCTGTATGCCCGGAAGGAAAGGACGTATTGGAACCGCCATTCGGCCGTAACCGATGTGTGCTTTCTTTCAGAATTGTAACGGATGAACTTACTATCGCTGTTGTCAGTAAAAGCATTGCAGTTCTGTCAACAAAATTATTTTTCCCTTTAACACCAGCAAAATTAAGGGCATAGACAGCAACAACAGGCGCATAGCGGAGGTAATCGTCCAGCTTAGTCGAGAAACGGGGGAAGTCTTCCTGCATATCGTTATAAACAAACCGATCCACCTTTTCCAATGCCGGATTATTTAATGCAACAAGGCCATATGTCAGAAAAACAACAGGCGGAATGAAAGAAATCAAGTCATTCTTACTTCTGGCGTCAGACGATGCCGCAATGGTGTCTGATCCTTGCGAAAACGCGCTTAGTGATAAAAATAAATAAATGAAAAATAATATCCAGGACTTTCTCCCTCCGATCATTTGCAAATAATATTTGCAATGAAAGTAGCCGGGGATTTTGTAGAAATTCTGTATTATCTAAAATTAACAGACTGTCGGCTGACCAATCAAATGAACCGCTGACTACCAAACTATTACTGCAACCGGCGGATTTCCTAATACAAACCAATCCATTTTCTTTGTTTGTAATTAGTCTAAATAAGTGTACTTTTGCCGAAATTTCTTGAATTTAATGGGCACCAAAGGCTTCAAAACACTTTCTCTTTTTATACTAATACTAACAATAACTTTTCGGGCAAAATCACAGACCAGCATACCATCCGTTTCCGGCATCGTGAAAGATTCAAAATCGCAGCCGGTAAGTGCCGTGGTAATTTACCTGAAGGGAACGGGCTATAAAACAGAAACAGACGCAGCCGGAAACTTTAAGATTAATGCACCTGCCGGAAAATATAAGCTCAGTATATCAAGATTGGGCTTTATCGAGCAAACACAAAATATCGAATTATCCGCAGGAAACACTCTTTTGCTGCAAGACATTATCCTTTTGGATAAAGGTGACATGCAGGAAGTAAGGATTACCCGTAAAACGAAGTCTACGGAAGCAAAAGAGCAGGCATATAACCTGAACGTTCTGGACACGAAAAAACTGTACAACAGTGCTTCGGATCTTAACCGTGCTCTTAATCAAACTTCGGGAGTTCGTGTTCGGGAGGACGGAGGTGTCGGTTCAAATTTCAGTTTTTCATTAAACGGTTTCTCCGGCAGGCAGGTAAAGTTTTTTCTTGACGGTATTCCTATTGACAACTTTGGGCAGTCTTTAACACTCAATAATTTTCCGGTGAATATGTCGGAAAGAATTGAGGTTTATAAGGGAGTGGTTCCGGTAACCTTAGGTGCTGACGCACTCGGAGGAGCAGTTAATATCATCACCAGGAGTAACCCTAATTTTCTTGATATCTCGTATGGTTATGGATCGTTCGGCACACAAAAAGCATCTGTTAACCACGCCTATACCAATACAAAAACCGGTTTTACCGTCCGAACCAATGCTTTTTATAATTACTCGGACAACGATTATAAAGTCAAAGTACAGCCAATTGATTTACAATCCGGTCAAAAAGAAACAGAGCAGGAAGTTAACCGGTTTCATGACGGATATCAATCGATCGGTGCCCAGGTAGAAGCAGGACTATCCGGCAAAAGCTACGCCGACAAACTGTTAGTCGGCCTGATCGCCTCCGGTAATGATAAGGATATACAAACCGGCGTGACAATGGACCAGGTATTCGGAGCCAGAACATCAAATTCCAGCTCGCTGATTCCAACATTAAAATATAAAAAAGCTGATCTGTTTATTCGCGGCCTTGATTTGGGCGTCTATGGCGCTTACAATATGACCCGGAATACATTTGTTGATACAACCAGGCTGAAATATAACTGGCTCGGGCAAACAGTTCCCTCAAGCACGGCCGAGCTAAGCAGGTCGCAGTTAAAGAACAAAGACAACGAAGCTCTTGCCACGGCGAATCTGACTTATAATTTGAATCAAAACCATGCCCTGTCACTGAACTATGTATTGACAGACTTCAACCGAAAATCGAGTGATGTTGAAAATCCCGACAACATTACTTTTTTATACCCTCAAAAATTAAGCAAGCAAATTGGCGGACTTGCATGGCAAACGAAATATGAACGCTTTACCGCTACGGTATTTGGAAAGTTATATATTTTAAATGGCCGGTCATTTGAACAGGTTAGCAACGGAACAGGTGTTGCCGGTTACCGTGAATCATCGACCAGCACCAGCGATTTCGGTTACGGAGCTGCCGG
The DNA here is from genome assembly GCF_009834875.1 of Hufsiella arboris. Taxonomy (GTDB): domain Bacteria; phylum Bacteroidota; class Bacteroidia; order Sphingobacteriales; family Sphingobacteriaceae; genus Hufsiella_A; species Hufsiella_A arboris. The sequence goes on from NZ_WVHT01000006.1 coordinate 58,838, forward strand.
AGCTTATTTTATCAGGCCTCAGTTCCAGGTAAAAGCGTCCTATGAGCATACCTACAGGCTGCCTGAAGCTGTCGAGTTACTCGGTGACGGATTATATACCAGGAGGAATTCAGAGTTGAAACCGGAAAGCAGCAACAACATAAATTTGGGCGCTGTGTACTCACTTAACCTTAGCAGTGCACATAAGTTCGATTTTGAAGCAAACTACATTTTCAGAAATTCCCACGATTTTATCCGGTTGGATCAGGCCCAAACGCAACCTATTGACAGGCAGTACATCAATATCGGAGATGTACGAACCAACGGCATTGAGGGGGAGATCAGGTACTCCTGGAGAAATAACCTGCACACGGCGATAAATCTGTCTTATCAAAACATCATCGACAAACAAAAAACATTTACCAGTACAAATTTCCAGGGAACGATCACCTCTCCTAACCTCGGCTATGGTTACCGAATTCCTAATACACCTTACCTGTTTGGCAATGCCGATCTTGGATATTTATTCAGCGAAGCCGGCGGAAGGCGAAACGCACTAGATATCACATATAGTTTAAATTTCACTCAGAAATACTACCTGACTCCTAACCAGCTCGGATTAAATAATAAGGATGATATCCCGACCCAGTTCGCACATAATATAACTGCCAATTATACCCTTCAGGATGGCAGGTACAATGTATCGCTGGAATGCAGGAATTTTACAAACAGCGATCTTTTCGACAATTACCTGCTGCAAAAACCAGGTCGTTCCTTCTTTTTGAAACTGAGATATTTTATCAGCAAATAATTACACAACAAACACATAATGACTATTAAAAATCTATTAAATGTTGCCCTGATCACGGGCGTGGCCGTTGGAACGGTTTCTTGCAAAAAAGACAGCGATAACGATACAACTCCGCCTGCAGGACAGAAAGTCTATGCGCTTGGTATCGGAGTGACGACTACCACGGCGACAACCAACTATGTCGTGCAGACAAGCGACCTTATGAGCGGAACTGTTTCGCTGGCAGGTAATGGTTTGCTGCAGGACGGATACCGCGATTATGCATATGCAGGCTCAAAGTTCTTTAGTATCGGCGGTCTCGGCATTACAGATGTGAATACACTGAGCCTCAACGCGTCAGACAAGTTAACCACCCAAACCGGTCTTACTTTCGAATTGCAAAACAATGAACTGATTGATATCGACGGAACAGGAAAAACGATGGTTGGCGCGTCTTTACCTACCGGTCCTACCGTTGGTTTAAATGCGAAATTCTACACAGTAGACGTTGCTTCGAATACCGTTGCAAACAAAGTTGATGTACCGATGAACAATATACACCCCAGCAGTGAGGACTGGCTGTTCCATACCGGCATGCAGGTGCGCGGAAATCAAATGTTCCAAACATTTTATCCTGTAAACGCTGCGACCTACGAAACTAAAAACACCGATTACAATTATGTGGCTATCTACAGTTACCCGGGTTTTGTTCTTCAAAAAGTCATCAAGGATTCGCGTACAGGGCCTTCAGGCGCATTCAACACCAGGTCGGGTTTGTTTAAAACTGAAAGCGGCGATCTTTATGCCGTATCCAACAGCAGTTTTTCTAACGGATACAGCCAGTCAACTAAGCCGGCCGGTATTCTTAAAATTGCTTCAGGAGCTACAGAATTTGATGCCAATTATTTCTTTAATACCGATGCTGCTGCCAACGGCGGTAAAATCGCCCACGCGATTTATATCGGTAACGGAAAACTATTTGCTGAGATCACTACGAAAGTTCCGACAGCAGCCGACAGATGGAGCGATGCAAATCTGAGACTGGCCATTGTGGACCTGAATGCCAAAACTGTTACACCGGTAACGAACTCACCTGTGTTTAGCGGAAACGGCGGCAGAAGTTTTGCAGCCACAACAGACGAGGGTAAAGTATACTGCGCTATAACAGTTGCCGGAGTAATGAATATCTACCAAACAGATATAGCTACTGCAACCGCTACAAAAGGCGCTACCATAGAGGGAACTTTCCTGGGTGGCATCGCAAGATTAAAATAACGGAATAAAAATTCTTTAAAACAAAGCCTGATGAATCGATCTTCATCAGGCTTTTCTCTTTATAAATAAGTTGTCGCACTAGTATCGGTCACCTGCGGAAACGCACTTACCGATATCCAGTAAAAAAAAAGAACCAGCCGGCTGCGTTTAGAAAGTATAAACGAACCCCTCCTTTATTTTGTATGCTCGTCTTTCACCGGTTGTATTTGAAATTGGTGATTGCGATAAAACACCCGCATCATACTGGGCAGTACGATCAGCAGCAAAGGTAAAGCAGCTATAAAGCCGCCGATCACCGTAATTGCCAGGGGCTGATGTAACTGCGCTCCCGCCCCGATTCCCAGAGCCAAAGGCATAAGGGCAGTGATAGCACCGAGGGCCGTCATTAATTTCGGGCGAAGGCGAGTTGATATTGAATAAATGATCGCGTCGTCAACAGGGCTTGTTTTTGCGCTTTCCCTAAACTGCCAGAACGTAAAAATCGCATTCTCCCCAATGATTCCAACGATCATAATCAGTCCCGTGTAGCTGCCGACGTTCAGCGGCGTGCCTGTAACAAATAATGCCAGTAAACTTCCACCGATTCCCAGCACAGCTACAACCAGGATCAGCAATGCAATACGGAATTGTTTGAACAGGAAAAGAATCACCCCGAAAACCAATAAACTTGCCGTTACCAGGATCATTAAAAGTTCCTTAAAAGATTGCTGCTGCTCGGCATAGGCACCGCCATATTCCACGTGATAACCTGGCGGGAGATTCACTTTCTCTGCGATTCCTTGTTTTATCGCCCGGATAACGCTTCCCAGGTCACCGTTGTCAAGCCGGGCACTGACCACTCCCATCGCCTGCAGATTTTCACGTTCAACTTCCGCATTACCCTGCCGGAGTTCTACCTTAGCCAGCTGAGTGATTGGAATTAAGCGGCCATCCGGTAAAAATATCGTTAACCGTTTTATTCCGGCAACGTCCTGAACGCGGCTGTCCGGATAAACCATTCGTATGGGAGACAACTGCTCCTTCTCGAACAGGTTGCCGACCAGGTTCCCTTCCAGGGCCGACTGTACCTGCACCTGCAATGCTGCCGGAGTCAAATTGTACTGAGCAAGCCTGGCGTAATCGGGCAATATGTCTGCCGCCGGACCTGCAATAACGATCCCGTCAAACACGTCAGCCGTTCCTTTAACTTCGGTAACAACACCGGCAACCTGTTTAGACAGCTGATGTAGCCTGGCCTGGTCATTGCCGAAAATCTTGATCTCGATGGGCTGTGTAGAAGTCATTAAATCACCGAGCATGTCCCCGATTACCTGTCCGAAGTCGACCCGTAAAGCAGGCTGAGTCTCCTCAATATGCGTTCGCAAATCACTGATCACCTCTTCTGAAGTTTTAGCATGGCTTTTTTTTAGCTGTATCAGGTAGTCACCCGTATTCGGCTCGGTGATAAAAAACCCCATCTGCGTACCCGTGCGCCTCGAATAAGCCTCTACATCGGGTTCCCTGATAATCACCTTCTCAATCTGCCGTAACATATGGTCTGTCTCTTCCAGCGAAGTTCCGGGAGGAGATGTGTAATCCAGGACGATACTTCCTTCATCCATATCCGGTAAAAATCCAGTTTGCAACCTAGGCGGGACAAGAACGATCACCAGGATAAGCAATACGATCAAAGCCATGCTGACTGCTGGCCGCAAAATAAAAAATGACACCCAGCTTTGTCTTTTTACACCGTAAGCATCCTCTTTTTTCGGGATATTGCTTGCTTCTCCATTTTTAGTTAACAGCAGGTAAATAACGGGCAGCCCAATCCAGGTTACAAAAAAGGAACATACCAGGGTGATAATCATCGTATCGGTCATCACCTTGAAATAGGCTCCCGCCACACCTGTCATGAGCAAAAAAGGGATAAATATCACGACCGTACTGACCGAAGAACCGACCATTGCCGGAAAAAGATAATTAACAGCTTTCTCAAGCAGCGTCAATGTCGGCTCTTCTGGATGTTCCTCATGCGTCCGGTGGATTTGTTCGACGACAACGATTGCATCATCGATAATCAACCCGATAGCCGCAGCAATCGCACCAAGTGTCATAATATTGAAGGTATAACCTCCGGCGTACAATACGACCATCGTCAGCCCGAGGGTTATAGGAATCGTGATCAGGATAGTGGCGCTCGCTTTAAAAGACCGTAAAAAGATAATGGCAACAATGATGGCCAGCGCCAGTCCAATCCATAAACTATCGCTCACGCTTTTTACCGATTCATTGACAAAGTCTGCCTGCACATAATACGGTTTGATAGAAACGCCTTTAGGCAATATTTTTCGCAGCTCGGCAACTTTGGCTGACATAGCGGCGGAGACGTCAACCAGGTTTGAATTAGGTTGTTTGATCACGGCAATCAGTACTCCCTCGTGCCCGTTAGCATTGATCTTCGTGTATTCAACACCGGGATTTATCTGTACCGTAGCAACGTCTTTTACCTGAACCACACGCTTACGGTTGTTACTGATTACTAAGTCCCGGAGCTGTTCGCTGCTGTTCACGCTAGCATCGGTCACCGTTAAATACAGCATTTTGTAATCAGACAGGTAGCCGTTCGATTTGATAAACGCTGTCTGGAGGAGCGTGTTGGTGATCATATCAGGCGTCAGACCAAGCGCACTCATTTTCTGGCGATTTAAAATCAACCAGTATTCCTTCGTTTTACCGCCGATTACCCGTATTTCCGAAACACCGTCCACCTGCGAAAGAAACGGCTTTACGGTATAGGTTGCCAACTGTTTAAGTTCGATTGGCGACAGATCATGACTTTCCAACGTGTAACCACTAACGGGTAATATCGACGGATTCATTTTTTCAACCGTGACGTTTGTTTCCGGCGGCAAATCATTCTTTATCTGTGCGATCTTCGATTCTATTCGTTGCTGACTCAGGTCGATGTTAGCGTCCCAGTTCATAAAAGCCGAAATTTCGCAGCTTCCCCGGCTGGTCGTACTACGGACATAACTTAGATCGGGAACCTGCTTAACGGCGTTTTCCAGCGGCTTTGTGACCGTCACCATCATTTTGTTGATCGGCTGTAAACCGGCGTCGGCGATGATCTTTATTTTGGGAAAGGTAATTTCCGGAAAAAGCGATGTCTTCAACTGCGAATAAGAAAACCCTCCGGCAAGCAGAATAACAAACATCACCAGGCTGATGGGTTTCCGGTGCGTGACAAAAAAATTATTGAGGTTATTCATGGCTGCACGATTTTCACTTTAGCAGTATCAGCCAAACCATAATTGCCCGTTAAGGCGATCCGGTCACCCGGTTGAAATAAAGGCGAAAGTATTTCTACACGTCCGCCGGATTCGATACCTTTTTTTACGATCGTTTTTACAGCCGTTGTATCATTGATCAGTTTCATCACCCAAAACTCATCCTGTGTTTCGTTGGATAATACAGCGGATTTCGGCAAGGAAGGCGTACGGGACTTTTCCGTTTTAATGATCAGCGCTTTAGCTACCAGATTCTCCGGTATAGGGTGACTGCTGTGAACTTTAATAACGACACCCTGCGTTTGGGAGAGCGTGTCAACTGAAGGCATCAGAGATGATACATTACCGCTTAACTTTTCTCCATCCGGCAAGGTAAGCTGCATCTGCTGGTTGCGGGCAATTACGCCGCGAAGTTCATACGGCAACTGAAGCACAAAGGCGAAGCTTTCCCGGTCGCTGATAATGGCCAGTTGTTCCCCATCCTGAACATAATCGCCAACTTGATGCAGCAACTGGGTAACGAAGCCGCAGCGCGAAGCACGTATGATATTTATCCCCGAAAATTTAAAGGTCGTATCCAACACGTTAATCGTATTACCGATGCTTTCAGCCTCCTTGGTTTTGATTGTAAACAGTAGCTGCCCTTTTTCAACGAAATGACCTGGTTGTACATTGACCCGTTGAATATATCCTACGGCATTCGCGTTCACGTAATTTTTTTGCAGAAACGAAGAAGTGGCATTCAATTCTATCGAATCAGACAGGGCCGCATTTTCTATCGCAGTAACCGTCACCGGAGCTTGTGACTCGACGGCCGTTTCTTCATCGGTTGCCTGGCTGCCTCCACATGAATAAATTGCAACAAACATTAAAACGATTAACAAAACTTTTATTGACGGGCCATACTTTTCCATATTATCTGCTCCAGTAGTTTAATTGATTGATCAATTGCAACCTGCTTATAGTATTTTGAGTAAGCAGATTCCTGACGCTGAGGTAATTGTTAATTGCCAGGATCAGGTCTGCAATTTTCAAATCTCCGGTTTGCAGAAGCTTAGTGTCAACCTTGATCAGGCTTTCCGAATATTTAAACTGGTCGTTAATCTGGCCTATCAACTGATCGTAGTCGCTGATCTGCTGATTTAGCTGACTGATCTGCTGGCTATACTGATTATTAAAAAACGCCTGGTAGGTTCGCCGCGTGTCCTGTTCGAGCGATAGCTTTTTGTACTGAAGCTTTCGGTAGCCACCATCGTAGATAGGCAGACTCACTGCAAAACCCAAACTGGCTCCAAAATTTTTATAATACTGGCCTGTCAGGTCTGAATTGTACCCTCCGTCTCCGAAAACGCTCAACCGGGGCTTATAACTGTAGTCGATCAGCTTGCGAGTATTATCGAGCCGTAAACTATCAAGGCGATATTGTCGAAAAAAAATACTGTTATCAGGACGCTGAACGATCTTGCGCTGAAGATCAGGTTTGGCGATCGCTAAGACGGTTGTATCCGCTAACCCTGATAAATAATTAAGCGTCGCATAGTCAGTTTTGTATTGCAGCCGTGCCTGGGAAAGTTGCAACTGCGCCTGTTTAAGCGTCACTAAAAAGGTCAGATAATCGCTCTGCCGGTACACGTTGCTTCGCGTCAGGCGTTTAAGCAAATCTTCCTCTTTACTTAAAAGATCGACAATTTCCTGGTTGAACGCCTGTTGCTGCAAACTGCCATAAGCGGTGACATACTGAGCGATAATTGTTCTTCTCAGATCCTGCTCCGACAGTTTGATGTTGTTCCGTAATGAGTCCTGCTGAAAGCCAATGCCGGCAAATTGGGCGTTCAGATAATTCTTTCCTATAAACGACTTGCTCACCGTAATCAGGCCATTGATCGACTGTCCGTTCGTGATTGCTTGTGAATAACCATAGCCGTTGACAACAGGCGCATACAAGCCGGCGCTGCTTGCTATTACCTGCGGCTTAAAACCAGCCCGAATCCGGACGCTGTCAAGCTGCGCCGATAGGATCTGGTTATTCAGATCTTTAAGCAACGGACTGTTCGTTATTGCCTGCTGAAGATATTCGTCCAGCGTTTTCTGTTGCGAAAAGCAAGTTAATGTCCCTAGGAACAGCAGTAAGAAATTGAGTATGTACTTCATCCCTGGTCTTATTCGGGTAATCTCCTGTCCGATCAATTAAGAACAGGCATATGAAAACGAAATGCTAGTCTTTAACCGCGTTTATAAATTTACCGGAACTATCGAATAATAAATCTCTTCCGTTAACTTCAGCCTCAAAATTAACCTCGCCGCCTGCCTTGGTGATTTTAGCGGCCTCTTTAATTGGATATCCTGAATAGTTCTGTTTAATGTAATCCAATATCGCGGCGGGCAATGCAGCCGTTTTTATTTCCAGTTCTGTTTCCAGTTGTCTCCCTTCCGCGGTAAACAACGCAGACATATCGTTATTCGACTGCATAAAGCTTGCCTCATAATTTCCCTTCTCCTTTTCCCAGCGGACTGTCTTTACCAACGGATAAGCTGAAGCAAACGTTTTCCGAACTGTTGCCGGAACTTCTTTCTGACTTACTTTCTGTGCCAAAGCTGTTAAGCCAGGGCATATGACAGCGACACTTACTGCCAAGGTTCTGAAAATATTCATAATCTTACTTTTTGACTAAGCTCTTAAGTAAAACTGGATTTTTTTTGGATGGCAAAAATTGTAATCCCTTTAGAACGTGATTGTAAATACATGTATCCTGTCAGCCCGATTATAATCAAGTATGAACCCGTAATTATCACAGACCTGCTTGCATATTGTCAGACCTAAGCCGATGCCTTCAGATTCGTTTGATTTGCTGAATCTTTTCAAAACCTGTTCAAAATCAATATCAGCATTACCGGTATTACTGATAATCAATTGACGGGAATTTAATTCAATGTTTATTGTGCCATTTCGGTGATTATGTTTGATGGCGTTATTTATCAGGTTATTCAGTAACACATCCAGGAGCAATATGCTCGCCTCAACCTTTTTATCATTAAGCTGCGTTTCGAGAGTTATATTCTTGTTTTTAAGAATCTCCTCATACAGATCAAGGCATTCGGTCAACACCTCTTTTATATTAACTTCCTGTTCGTCCTGAATCAGCCCGTTTTCAATCTTGGCAAGCAATAACATATTTTTATTTAACCTGGTCAATCGCGACACGGTGCCGTATACATCATTCAGCAGCTTACTTTGTTTATCCGTAAATTTATCCGTTTGAAGCAAGGTATCCAGCTTGGAATTGATAACCGAGATCGGCGTCATTAACTCATGGGAGGCATTTTCCGTAAATGCCTTCAGGTTCTGGTAATCATTTCTAACCCGACCCGCCATTGTGACAACCGCATTGTCCAACTCTTTAAACTCGTCAATTTCTGAAGGTGTATTGGCTACAGCCGTCTGGTTGGTTGGGCTGAAGTCCCGTAGCTGGGAAAGTACTTTGTAAAAAGGCTGCCAGATACTTTTCAGGATGAACCTGTTCAAAAGAATCAGGACAACAAGTAAAATAACGATTACACCAATCGTTATCAGAAATATGATCTGGATCAGGTATTCTGTTTCGACTTTCGACTGAGTGACCAGGATGCGAAAGTTTTTGCCGGAAACTGTCACCGAACTGATCAGTGCACGGCCGGGTTCCAGATCATTTTCCGTTGTTTCACGATAAACGGTATCTAAAAATCTTCGCTCTAACCGATTGTTGCCAAGAGGTTCAAATACAATTTGCTGATGATTGGATTCGTAAACGTCGGGAAGCCTTTGATTCTTTCTAACGTAACTGAATACTTCGTTTTCTTCCAAAACCAGATCCTTATCTATCTGGTTTGTTAATATGGCACTTATGGTATAATAATAAATGATGCCGGTAACAAGCATAATCCCAACAGTCACAGCAATATTGATACGATTGTATTTATCGAGCAGTTTCATTGTTCAATAAACTTATATCCCATACCATAGGCCGCCTGAATGTAGTCATTACCACCTGCCTCGAGGAGTTTCCTGCGGAGATTTTTTACATGCGAATAAATAAAATCGAAGTTATCGGCTGCATCGATACTATCTCCCCACAAATGTTCAGCAATCGCACTTTTTGAAACGACTTTTCCTTTGTTGGCAATAAAATAAAGTAAAAGAGAATATTCCTTAGGTGTGACCTTAATAGGCAGGGCGTTTACAAGCACCGTTTTAGCCGAAAGATCAATCGCGATCTCATTAAATTTCAAAAAATTATTACCGTCAAAGGATTTCCGCCTGACAATGGCAGCCACCCTGGATTTCAGTTCTGACAAATGAAACGGCTTGGTCAAATAATCATCTGCACCAAGATCAAGGCCGGTTAAACGATCGTCGAGGGAATTTTTAGCCGATATGATCAGTAGCCCGTCATTGTATTGATTTTCTTTTAAATGTTTGATGATATCAAGGCCGTTGCCGTGCGGCAGAGTTAGATCCAGAATGATACAATCATACCGGTAAACACTCACCTTGGCAAGAGCCGAGGTAAAGTCATTTGCTATCTCACATACATTGTCGCCTTCTGTAAAATAAGCTTCGATGCTCTCCCGGAGACCCGGCTCATCTTCAACTATAAGTATTTTCACGTTCGAATATTAGCACTAAAATCTGGAGGAAATCTGTTGCTTCATACTGGTGCAGACAGTTGCACAGATTTTCTCCAAAATCATTTGACATTTTAGTAAAAAGCATAGCCAATAACTAAATTATGTCCGTTCAAATTCACTTCGCTTTTTAACGAATTCGCAATCCGAAACGGTCTCGATCATTAAATATAACACCTTACAAACCTCACTCACAACCATCAGCATGAATCTCAGTAATTCATCAGTGTTACTCAGGTCTGCAAAATTACTCTACCGGTTAAGAACTCCAATATATTGGCCAGGCGAATTTGGAAAAAATGACCAGAAACAATTAAAGACAATACTTAAGCAAGGTGAAATTTCAGGCTATATGTACCTGCTTTTTTCGCTTCGCCTGGAGCGACATAAAGATTTGGTAGAAGAAATGAAGATTATGCTGAGAATTCTACAGGATAATGAACCGCCCTCAAATCCCTTGCAAAAGTATTTGACTTATGTTATAGATAAGGTTACCTTGATAAAAATTGCCTATCAAATCAATGCCAGGTATTATGAAAAAGTAAAACAAGGTCAAACATTAAGTACTAAGGAGACAGCAAGGTATTTTAAAAATATGGAATTATGTATCCTGGCCACGAATGACCGGATTTGCAGGGAAACAGAAATGTTATATCGCCAGGCTACCGGACGTGACTTACCATTAGAGCTGTTACAAAATCTATGTACTCGTTAAATACTTTGTTTATAGGAATTGTGGCATATTTATTTTACAGGAGTGTCCGCTTCGATAATCTCATTGGCAGCTGCTGTGGCCAGCCTGTAAACAGATTCTTTGTTTGATACCTTTATTTTTGTGACTAAAGCAACGGTAGATAAAGCCTTCAGACGCTTATAGACCGTGGTTATACTCATTGGAAATCCATTATTTCTTATTTCCAGAAATAACTTCTCGGCAGTAACTTCCTCTTTAAAGTTGAATAATATATTAATGATAACTTGGTCGATTTGCCGATCCTGCTGCTGTTTATTCAGTATCCGCCGATCATCGCCTCTGAACTGGTATTTGTGATATGTCATTAAAGTAACCTATTTTACAGGTACGCCAACGAAAGCATGCATTTATCTCGCTGTCTTGTTATTACGCAACGATGATTTTGAAAGATTCTTATTGCCGCCGGGTTTTAAACCTTCTGAGACGTATCGGCAAACGGCTAATTCCAGAGCCTTTTTAATCTTACTATATTTTCAAGTTTATGTGATTGCATTACTTTTTGTCCGTAATCGGTAAAATACCGGTGTCGGGATAACAAGTGCAGGCTGGTTTCAAGCCATTCCCTATCTGTATATTCTTTATTTAACCTGCAACCCCATTCCTTTCTTAAACGATCCGACATATTAATAAAATCATCGTCCGACAAATGAAACATGTCTGCATCGCAGATTATTTGCTGTAACAGATTCTCCGGGGATTGAGGTATTTTGGTTGCTCTTACACAATTAACCACTTCTTCGATCAGGCTGTCATCGCAATTATGCTGAATCAAAAATGACGATGCAACCCCTATACTTCGCTCTTCGTGCCCGCTATATTCAAAACAGTAACCGGTGTCGTGAAACCAGGAAGCAATCCGCAGTATCAGCATATCTCGCCTGCTTACATTGGAATAAAACCCAATCTCCGTTACTGCATTTACAACATATTGTGTATGTGTTAGGTTGTGGAAATACATATCGTCAGGTAATTTTTCAAGAAAAAGCTCCCGCACAAATCTTTCAATCTCTCGTACAATTAGCAATGATTCCATTTCGCTAGTTACGCTCATATTCTGGAGAAATTCTGAATTAAATTACTACCAATACTATTATTTTATGGTAAAACAATATTCTACAGAATCTCTAAGTATCTAGTACGCAAATAGCATGTCAAAATGAACTTATATCATTTTAACCGGAAATTCGCATTGGCCGGAATTCTGTTTGTTACCTTGTCCATAGCATGCTTTGCGCAGCAAACGGCAAACATGCGTATCCTGAAAACCTTTCCGATTGGAAGCGCCGGCGGATGGGATTACCTCACCGTTGATCATAGCAATCGCAAACTATATGTTTCTCACAGCACACAAGTCAATATTTTAGATTTAGGTACTGGAGACTCTGTCGGCGTGATTCCAAACACAAATGGTGTTCACGGCATCGCTCTTGTCGAAACGATGGGTAAAGGTTATACCAGCAACGGCCGCGATAACAACTGTACTGTGTTTGATTTAAAAACTGACAAAGAAATCGGAGCAATAGCGGTCGGAACAAACCCGGACGCAATATTCTTTGATGATTTTTCCAATAAAATTTTCGTATTTAACGGACGTAGCCAGGATGCTTCCGTGATCGATCCCGCAACCGATAAAGTTATCGCAACGATTCCGCTGGGCGGAAAACCCGAAACTGGTGTTTCTGATGGCGAAGGTCGCGTATATGTCAACTCGGAAACTACTAACGAAGTAGTCGTGATTAATGCCACTACCTATAAAGTTGAAAAGCGCTATAAAATAGAAAAAGGCAATGAACCCTCCGGACTTGCAATTGATCGGGAAAACGGACTTTTATCTGTTGGCTGCGGAGGAAATCAGACCTGCGTTGTGATGAATATCGCAAACGGCAAGAACCTGGCAGCGCTTCCGATCGGATCTTGTGATGGAGTAGCTTTTGATCCCGGCCTCAGGATAGCTTACACATCGAATGGCGAAGGAAACATTTCAGTAATAAAGGAACTGAGTCCTGCTAAATTTTCGTTAATGAAGCCAATTGAAACAGAACCTGGCGCAAGAACTATTGCTATCGATACAAAAACTCACCGTCTCTATTTACCTACCGCAAAATTGGAACCCGCTAAAGCAGGAGAACGCCCTAAAATGATTCCGGGAACATTTCATGTAATTGAAGTAGGATTGTAACCGTCGAATCTTAAAATCACGGCCATACCGGAAAATCCCTTCAATAGCGGAACTTAAAATGGGATAAAGCTTCTTTAATACTAACCGCATTTTCTCAAACTGTCACGTTCGAACACTCGCGGTTCCGGTTAGGCGAAATGCAGATGACGTCCAGGTTATAAAAGGTAAAGCCTTGTTTCTATCAGTAGGTTGCGCTAAATGCCACATCCCGGATCAGAAAACGAAAGTAAACGTTTCGTTCCCGCAGTTAAGCAACCAGCTGATTCATTCTACACCGATTTTTTGCTTCACAATATGGGCGATGACCTTGCAGATAATCGTCCCGATTTCCTGGCGACCGGAAAAAGAGTGGCGGACGGCAACATTGTGGGGAATAGGCCTGACACAGAAAGTTAACGGTCACACGAATTTTCTGCATGACGGCAGGGCGCGAAACTTACTGGAAGCCATCATGTGGCACGGTGGTGAAGCTGCACCGGCCAGAAACAGGGTAAAAAACAGCTCCAAAGCCGACCGCGATGCTTTAATATCATTTTTTAATTCTTTATAGTCGGTGAGGCGCCATAAATCGGGACCGCTACTTACTAACTGCCTAAAACAATAATGACGGACCCTATTACGATCAACGCAGCACCTAAGATTGTAGTTAGTTGCACCGGTTCTTTGAGAAAAACAAATGCCAGACAAATAGCAAATACGACGCTCAGTTTGTCCAAAGGTGCAACCCTGGAAACCGGCCCTGTCTCCAGCGCTTTGAAATAAAATATCCACGAAAGCCCAGTAGCCAGACCTGATAAAACAAGGAACAGTAAATTAGCCTTGCTGACCGTTTTCACATCTTTCATTTGGCCGCTAAAGAATGTTAGTGCCCAGACGATCAGAAGAACAACCAGGGTACGAATTGCCGTAGCGGCATTACCGCCAATACCTTTCACACCGGTTTTAGCCAAAACCGCCGTTATACCGGCAAATAAAGCGGATAATAAGGCATAGTATTTCCACATTCCTTGATATTTAATTTGCTGTCAAAAGATTGTTTACCTCTTTTGTTTTATAAAGATAGTACCTGATTTAGGATAAACGCTGGATAGATCACCTATAACAGTTGGGGTAACTTATTACAGGTAAAGCAGCTGAAAGATTAACAGCGGTCCGATATATTTGTCTGAAAATCTGCCTATAGTATTTGTATCACAACCGATTAAGCCACTTTTATTTACCACCAATGTAAAAACTAAAACTGGTAACCGGATTGGCAACCAGAACCTTGATTTTCTTTGTATTTGTTTGGGGTGTAAAAAGCAAAAAACCCTGTAAATGAGGCTATTTACAGGGTTTTAGTTCTCTTTAAGGGAGTACTTCGTGCGCCCACCTGGGCTCGAACCAGGGACCAAAAGATTATGAGTGGTCGAGTTGGGGCTAATATCTTGAGCCAAAAACTGCGTTTTTGACTTGCTTAGGGCTAATTTACGACTATATTTTCTTTTTTGCAAGTAATTCAATGACGGAATGGTGACGGTTTTTCGATTAATTCAGCATAAAAAGCTGCTTTTAAAGTTATTTAATAATCATAAGATGACGCTTTTAGAATTACTTTAACCGAAGTTTTCTGCTATCGTTTAACATTTCAAGATAATCTACTAAGTGTATTAGCATATCGTTATGGTTATCTTCACCCATTAAACTTGCCTTGATAATAATTTTGAAATCAATATCTGAATTAATATCCCTCATTAAAACTTTAAGTCTAAACAAACTATCTCGCTGCACAAGTATATCAAGTTCCCTTAATCTTGTATTTTCGTAAAGTAGGGTTATAACTGTCTCTTTCATTAGCCAATCAACGCCATGGCTAAGTTGTTCCTCAAATCTTCGGGTTCCCTGTACGTTAGCTTCCACATTAATCGTTAAGAGAATTGATTTGCGTTGTTTTTCATACCAATTAACAAGATCGATGCTCAGGAAAAACAAATCCTCGTCAATGCCCCAATTTATCGCATAGTCGGTGATTATATCATTATCCTTTTTGCGACCCATGTGCTCAGAAAACAACTTTGACAATGGTCTTAAAAGGTTATTAAATCCAGTGTCGAAATCACTTCGAAAATCTGCATAAAGTTTATCCCTTAAAAAAAGGGGCACCTTACAATCATCAAGAACAGCTGGAATAGCTATTACTTTTTTTTCTTCAAGTTCCCTCATTAATCCAGCGCTCAACTCTTTTTTGCACCATTCGCTATTTACGGAATTTTGAGACAAGACTACTATTAAAGCTTCAGCATTTTCTAAGCCATCCTGTATCTTTTCAATTAGTGAATCGCCGGGCTGCATTTCCCACTTATCGAGCCAAATTGGAATTTTATTTTTGATCAGCTTTATTGATAGCTTATCAATAAAATCACTATCCTTAGTTGAATAACTTATAAAAACTGACATCTTTAGTTAATTGGTAATTTAAAGGTTGTAAAATGCATTATTATAATAGTGATTCCTTCATTGTTTTTAAATTCATCAAGGCATTTTCCATGTTTACAATTATATCTCCAATCAAATCATCTGGATCGGGAAGATTATCATAATCAAGTAGATTCTCGTCTTTTAGCCAAGATATATCTAAATTAATTTTGTCCCTTTTTATAATATCATTATAGTGATATTTTCGCCATCTACCAGTAGGGTTCGAAGTACTCCAGGTTTCTCTTCGTTCCATTAATTTACCAAAGTTATAAGATTTGATAAAGTCCTTCAGATTGGCTGCATTTAACGGATTTTTTTTAGGTGTATGTCTAATATTCGTTCGATAATCGTAATACCAAATCTCATTCGTAGCTGGTTTTGATAAATCCCTGACCTTGTCAAAAAATAACACGTTGGAATTTACACCTTGTGCATAAAAAATTCCGGTTGGTAGTCTTAAGATGGTATGAAGATTTACTTCCTTCAAAAGAGTACTTCTGACTAATTCGCCTGCCCCGCCTTCAAAAAGTACGTTATCCGGCAGCACTACAGCCGCTCGGCCAGTTTCGTCCAGCATAGCGACAATATGTTGCAAAAATGCAAGCTGTTTATTGCTTGTGGTGACCCAAAAATCTTCTCTTAAATAATAACCTTCTTTATCCGATAATTTGACATCTGGAGTCGGAATGTCACTACTACTTTTTCCAAATGGTGGATTTGCTAATACAATTTTTGTTTTTTTTGCCGGTAAAACTTTTAGGCTATCTCTTACTTCTATTTCTGGAGTTTCTTTAAGATCGCCAACGCCGTGTAAAAATAAATTCATAAGACAAAGTCGGGCGGTTGAAGTTTCAATTTCCCATCCGTGGAAAGTTTCGAACTTCAAAAACTTATTTTGTTTGTCGTTTAATTTGTTTCTTAATATATGTTCTAACGCCCCAAGAAAAAAACCTCCAGTACCACAAGCTGGATCTGAGATAGTTTCGCCAGGTTCAGGATTAATACATTCGACCATAGCTGAAATGACTGCCCGTGGGGTAAAATATTGGCCTGCACCACTATTTTCAGCATTTTTCTGTAATAGTGATTCATAAATTTCACCCTTTATGTCAATCCCGGTAGAAGTCCAATTTTCCTCGTCTATTAGATTAATTAGCTTTTTAAGTTTTGCTGAATCATTTATTTTGTTTTGAGCTCCTGTGAAAATTTTTTCCAGCATTCCACCTGCTTCTGCCAGCGTTTTTAATACTTTTTCATATTGGTCGAGAAGTTCACCCCCTTTAATTTTCAGCAAATTTTGCCAGTTGCAATTACTTGGCAATTCATATTTGTTTGTGTTCTCATCGGCCATTTTTAGAAACAGCAAATACGTTAACTGTTCTAAATAATCATTGTAACCGAGTCCGTCATCTCTTAATGTATCACAAAATGACCAAATTTTTAAAACTAAATTTTTTGTTGTCATATTAAATTAGCACGTACAAATCGTTTTAACCAGGCACTATAGCCATCCAATTCTGAATAAACCATTACGCAGGCTTTAGAAACAGCAGAATAAGGCCGCGCTGGATTTTTTATATAATCTTTTATGTTTCTCAACGAAATTCCCATAACGATTCTTCGCGCTCTTTCATCAGGCGCGTTGTCAATGGCATCTTTAGCAGTTTTAATTTCTCTTTCACAATCCTTCCACGCTATCAATCTTTCTTTAGTAAGTTGTTCTAAATCCAAATGATAATAAAAAATTGATTGAAGAACCCTATTGTGTTCATAATCAGATTGCCCAGCGCTAATTACTTGACCATTTTCGTCGAAAGTCAACAGGCCTACATCTTCTTCTACACATGGGTCTAACAGAATAGGAATTTCACAAGAAAGATTAGCGTTATCGGCGGCAAATGTTCCGACACCATCCAAATCAAGCGGGAAGTAATTTCCTTTTCCTTTGGTTCCCTCAGATGGATTTAGTCGGTCAGTCCTTCTTAAATTTGCATACGTTCCACAAAGCCTATAATTATCATAGCAATATGCTTTCCACCAATATCCATTTGGTTTATAAGCAGTAGCGGCCCTGGTAGCATCTTTGTAATCTTCTGAGTAAACAGCACGATTTTTGGGTCTAAAGTGTTCTACGCTAAAATCATTGTTACCTCCAGGTGCTTCTGAATACCAACATTTATTATTGGATAACGCCATCATCGCCGGCTGCAATAAGTTCCAGTCAGGATGGCTATTTATATATGTTTTTCTATTACGGGCGGTCATTCCAGCCATTGCCGCAAGATGCCCTTGACGAATACCATCCCAACCAAGAGCCTGAGCTGCGGCCTCTAATTCGGTAAGTGGAATATATTTCATTTTTTATTCGCTTCCTCTTCTTTCAAAATTTCATCTAAGACTTCGGCAGCAATTTTGTCTAAATTTTCTTCTTCATCTTTTGAATATTTGCGATTTACGAATTCCTCCTTTTCGCTTGTCAATTGAAGAAATCGATTATAACGGCTGTCCACCGTTTCGTCATTGAATCCAATTCTGTTAAAATAGCTTGTTAGGCGATCAAAAATTCGTCTATCACTTTCTTCTAAGCCACCCCTTGTGAGTTTTGCTTGTAAATACCTTTTTTCATTTAAAAGGTCTTCAAGCTTTTTGCTCATTAGAGAAGGAATTCCGAACAATTCACTTGTTAATATTTTGGAGACGCTCATTTCACGTGGGCTAACAAATGGGTTGCTCGCTTCTGTCTTACCTGTAGCGTCTTTTTTAAAAATTTGAACCTGGTTTCTTTTTAAATTTCCAATTACGAGAGGATCATGTGAACAAAAAATAATTTGGGTGCTGGCTTGACGCTTAACTACTTTATCTAAATAATCTAAATATTTCCACTTCCACATCGGATTTAGATGCGTATCAGGTTCATCAAGCAATATCAAAGATTCCTCATCTTTGGTAAATTTCAACAGCCCTAAAACTGTGAGTAGCTGTTTTTCGCCCTCACTTAGTTCACTCATTGCTAATTCTTCATCAACATATTTTTTACCCACTTTTATCTTTACATCATGAAGTAAATCGGAAATGTAAATACTTTCCAATGCATTGAAAAGTTCGATTTTGTTTTTATAATTGGATTCTACCAGTTTTTTAAAATCTGCTAAATCCTTGATGTAAAGGTATAATCTGTTTTGAGTTTCGGCTTGCTTATAACTCACACTGATTCGGGCCTTATCCTCAATTGGAGCAAATGAATATTTAAGTAAGTCGTCCAGTAATTTCCTTACCAAACCTTTAGCGCCCCAAAACTTGTCCTGTGAAGTTTTTCCTTTCCCCCATACAGGCTGTTTTAACATAAATAGCGCCGAGCCGAATTCTGTTATGTTCAATTCCTGTTTAAGAAATTCCAAAGTTTCCTGTGATTGATCAGGGAATAAGAAAAATGCTATTAAAGCAAAATTGGCGTGAATATTTTGAACGAGAAAAATTCTACGAATGGAGTCAAATTGTGATAACCTTGCGCCCTCTTTAATAATTTGCTCGTAGTAAAGCTTTTGATGGGGAATATATAAATCCCTTAGACGGTCGCTAATTCCTGAGTAATATATAAAGACATGTTTGGGTAAATATTGCTCAACGCTTTTTGTAAACTCTGTGGTAACAATTATATCATTTACCTTAAATTGGTACCTTCCTTTATAAGTTACTTCGATATTTCTGCCCCTACACTCATATTTAATGTAAAAATGAAAGGGAGGAGTTTGTTTTCTGTTATAATTAAAGTTCAAATCCAAATCCCTAAAAATGATAACTAAAGCCTCGAGGAAATTTGATTTGCCGGTCGCATTTAATCCAAGTAAAACAGTTTCCATCGCAGCTTCTGCGATATCAATTTTAAAGTCCTCCAGATTTTTAAATCTTGTGACAATATGAACTTTATCTATTCTCATCTATTAATGATAACATCCCTTTTTCTACTTCAACTACTTGACTTTGAACCTTTTTCAATTCAGAATAAAAAGCTTCTATATCCTCGCTATATTTACTTTGCTCCCAAACCGATTTCGCAGAAATAGGCCCAGGTGATGCTTTTAAAACATCAATAATTGTTAAATTCTTGGCACTCATTTGCTTTTTTTGTTGGTTGATAATCCTACGTTTCGCCGGTTTTACCTGGTAATTAATTTTATCTAAGTTAATTCTTTCTAATAGTAATTTTCCTGATTCTTCTTCGGGAATCGCCAATACCAGTTTACCGTTAAATGCAAACTTTAAAACACTTTGCCGCAAAGTATTTAATTCGGCAAGTGCTTTTTGTATTGAATTTTCTAAATAGTCAATCATTGAATTTTGAGTTTCGATATAATTCACAATCATATCTTGTTCAACTTTTGACATTATTGGAAAAGGTAAATCAGAAAGTACTGATAAATTGATTGAAGCAAGGTTTGTAGTTTGTTTTGCTTTAGAAAAGAAATAATCCTTGGCGATTCTTGTACCTGAATATAGTGCGCAAAAGATTGGATTAATTTCATCGGTTTCAATACGAGCGCGAAAAATATGGTTTTGATGGATACAGGGTGATACTTCATTTTTCCAAATCGTACCTCGCCCTAATTTATCTTTATCCCCTCCTTCAGTATATAATATGTCGCCATATTTTAACTTATACTTTTCCAGTTCAAAATGGCTGACACTAATATTTCTTAAACCTATTAAATTTAAATAACCATCTTGAACGTTTGCTACTCCTAAATAAGGAACCTCAAAAGTTTCGATATTGTTATACTTCTTTCCTTTAGTCACTCCACTGGTAATTTCAGTAAAAGCGCTTAATTTAGTCCATGACCATTCTTTAGGAATTGAAGGCAAGACATCTACCTGAGCTTGTGATAAATTGGCAACAACCTTGGGCGTTTTTGGCTTGACCGGTTTGGTGGTAATCTTTTTTTCTATTTTCCATCGTTCTACCTGCTCCAACCAAATAACCATTTGGAGTTTATAATCTTCTTCATTTTTGACAATTAACCGTTCAATTATATTTATGCCAGGCTCTGGGTTATTCGCAATTCGCCAACTACTTGAGAAATGCCCCTCGAACGCCAGTTTTAAAACTACCTGTCTGTAAATAGATAATTGTGCTTGGATTAATTTAAATGAATCGACGCTTTTATCTAATTCACTGAACAGTTCATCAATTTTTTCAGTAATCCTTTCTTGTTCTTTAATTGGCGGTACAGGTACTGGAAAAGTTTCTAAACTTCCCTTTGTTAATTTTAAACGAGTTGTGCCATTAACGTATTTTTTATAATCAAATTGATTTAGATAATTAAGTAAAAATTTCTGAGAAAAAAACTCATGTGCTTTTATTATATGAGCATGATTATTCACCCATGATTTTCCACTTATAGGATATGCTTTACTTTTAAATGGATCGAAAAATGGTGCTCCATCTTCACCAATTAAAATATAATCATCATCAGTAAGGTAATCGTCAATATATCCTACCTGGCCAGTGGCTCCATAATACGGAAATAGTTTGTGTTCTTCTTTACCGTCAATTCTTCTTTGTCGCTCTTTACTATTGACCGGCTCTCTTAAATGATCAAGGATATATGCAATATCAGTAATGTTTGCCCATACCCAGTTTGAAGGGATATTATATAATTCAACTTTCTCCATTAAGGCTCTCCAAACAACAATATTTTAGGGATTTAATTATGTTTTATAATGACCGATTGTGATTCAAACTGAATAAGTTCTCACCAATGGGTTGTTATAATTAGCTATTGAAGCTAAAGTAGTTCGAAAATACTAAATAAAATATGAGAAAGTGGTATTCTTAATTGCCTATGTGGCCATAATTTGGGGCTCCATTTTTAAAACCCTGATTACTAAAATGCTTTATTTGGGGGCACTATTATTGAAGCTCATTCCTTTAATAATGTCTGCGCTCCTCAATGATTGGGTTATGGAATTGGATATAAAAATTTCTATTTATAAAGAACGGTACGCAGATGTTTACCTATGTAACCAATATAAATTTTGTTTTTCTTTGGGTCGGCAAAAAAATGAAATCTTAAATCGCCGGTCTTAATATGTAAATCGAAAATTTCTTTTCCATTGCCTGGTATTGTAAACTTGCGCAACGTCCCGTATTTTTTTAAAGTTGCATCGGATTCAGAAGATATATTTAGGTTTGTTGAGCCATTAACGCCATTAACATCAAAATTTCCCTTAGTCCAATTTTTTGCGAATTCGTTTAACGATTTTAACCTTTCTATAATTTGAAAGAGGAATTTTGAAAAACCTAATTTTTTTATCTGATCTTCAACTTCAGGGCTAAATTCTAAATGCGGAAAAAATTCATTTCTCCTGTCCCAAAGTTCTTGACTTTTCGCCAAGTTGTCTACTCTAAGTTTATTCCACCAATCAAGGTGAAAATCGAAGGATATGATATCAAAGAAATTTTTTGCCTCAACGTTGACTGTATCGTCTGTTCCATCACCTTTCATGAAATAGTGACTAATTGGCACACCTGTATTACTCCAGCAATCATGTGAAATAAGGCTTATTGCAAGAGTATTGTATATGTACGCAGCTCCTAACCCAAAAATTATTTCTTCCTTACCCGCATAATTATATGCAAATTCAGACCGGGTAAATTGCTCATTAGCTATAAATTCTTCTTCCTTAAATAAAGGAAAAGTACCAATTATGACCCTAAACTTATCTTTGACATCATCATTTACAGAATTATCCCGTAGCCAATTATCAATGTTGTAATCGTCCCACAGTGGAATTTGGTAAAAAGTTTGAATAGCACCCTCATATAACCTAATTTCTGAAAACCCATGTACTGATGCATGGCTTGCAGCATTGACAAATTCAGACATAAGTGATTGAGCATTGGCTTTTGAATTAACTTTCCTTAGAGAAAGTTCGTTGAGCATGTAAATCATTTGCTACTTAAGGTTTTATTAAAACATCTAACTGTTTAGAATATTCGTCAAAAAATCCTTTAGGCTTATGACTTAATCTGCCATTAATGTCAATTGTAGGCTGGTCGATAGTGGTTATATGTTCATTGTTTTTTACATCCCTTTCAAAATAAAATATGGATACCTCCTCAAAATCAACGTCTTTATTTTTAACAGCAATTCTAATCCCGTTGAGCAAATGGTCAGAATGCGACTCGACTATTAATTGAACACCATCATTTGCTGCTTTAGCAATTAACTCACCCATTTTGGCTTGCCCATGCGGGTGTAAATGGGATTCTGGATTTTCAATTATTATTAAATCGCCTTTTTTAGCAGAAAGTATTGCAGTTAATATCGGCAACGTATATGTAAAGCCAAACCCAACATTTACTGGGCTAAATTCAGGAGTAACATCTGATCCTGTTTCAAATTGATAAGAAAGCTTTACAATATCGAGATCATTATAGTAGGTCGAAATAACATGAGTACCGGGCGTTATTTCGTTCATCCAAGCATCAATATTTGAAATTAAATTATTTGCTTTTGCCAAGGGATGTTTAACAGATTCAAGGGTAACAGGTTCCAGTTTATTTAATGCTATAAATAATCCAGCATTCTCTCCCTTATACCCTAAAAATCCATCCCTTTGTACTGCGGATAAATTTGCTTTATAGTTGTGTTCAGGTGCAATCCTTTCTGCTCTTAAATATTTGAAGTTATTTGTGAGCAAAGCCATGTTATCCCCTCTATGATCTAACATGATTTTTTCATTAATACCTGGTAATATATCTGTTTCTGCTATATATTTATAAGAGACATTGATCATATTTTCATAATCAATATCAACTTCAAATTTTATATAATCATCCGTTGCATTAACGCAATATGCATCTTTTCCCTTACCTATATCAATAAGATTACCTTTCAAACGTAAGCCTCCTAATAAAGTAATCCCTTCAATTTCAGACTGTCTTAGTAATAAAAGTGATTGCAGGAAAGAAGATTTACCCATTCCGTTTAAGCCGGTAAAGAGATTTAAAGCTGTTAAATTAATTTCAGCTTCTTTAAAAGCTTTGAAATTTTGCATTAATACTCTTGTGATCATTAGATGTAATTATTAATAAGTTCCTTTATTTTTTCAAAACGCATTTGTACTGATGAATAACCCGATGTGGAAGTTGAAACAACACGAGAGAAATCTGGATTTGCTATCAGTGCGATATATTTAGAGGTTAATTTTTCTTTATTTTTTATCAATTTTTTTTGTTGGCTATCGTTTAGTTTGTAGACCTCCGATACCCAAACTTCAAATAAGGCACTATTTAATTTCAAGTTACTTTTTTTGTCTATTGACCTACTGAATACATCGCGACCAAATAATTCATATTGAACTTTAATTGCCTTTATAATGCCATTTCTAATATCTAATAGTTCTGCGTCTGTTTTCCCATCAAGCGCTTCTAATGCCTTATCCAAAAATCCCGATAAAGGTGTTTTGTATTTTTGATAACTATCATTAATAAAGGCAATTGCTCTCAAATACAATTCTCGATCCTCCATTCTCCGATCCTGAATTTTCAACAATCCTCTTAATTCTTGATCTTCGGAAAGATTTTTTAAAAAAATTGACGGTTTGCCTTGATTTAGAGCGTTTCTTATTTCCATTGGATTTAAACCCAAACCGCCTGTATTGATTCTTCTGAAAATATTATATTTAACTTGTTTCGGTGTTCCAGGTTGAATTAAATATGTTGTAATAGTAGTTTCCAGTATTCTTCTCTGCATCGCGCGGTTTAAGTCCTTATAGGTAATTCCTTTAGCGTTATAATCAGTTAAAATATCTAAACCAACTAATTCGAGTGGCTTGTAATTGTCATCGTTCAGTTCGCTATTAATTACAAAGTTTTTTATCGTCCAAATTCTTTGCAATCCGTCAACCACCAACCATTTATTATCATCTTCCGCATCAAAATAAAATGCTGGCAATGGAAAACGCAGCAAAATGGATTCAATAAGTCTACTTTGAGCATCTGCTTTCCAAAGATTACCCTTTCTTTGAAATTCTGTGTTCAAATCAATTTCATCAAATCGTAGCCGTTGAACTAAATGGTCTATGGTTTTAGGCTCAACTATGATTTTTATATCTTTGGGATCAAACGGGCTAACGATATCATCAACATCCTCTATACTATCTTCATCGGTCGCCTCAATTTCGATTAACTCTTTATTTTCTTCTTGTAATTCTTCTTGAGACATTTCTTAAATTTAAACTTTTCAAAAATCGCTAAAATAATTGGTTTGCTATTTAGTAAATATCGCTATACTTTGCGTTATAATTCAAATCACGTTAATAATAACACGAACAGTAAAGTAACCGAGGAAGTTAATAAATTATCACAAAAGCAACAGTCGCCCAAATAATCGATACTGCCAACCCATTGCGGTGAGTAAATGCTAATTTAAAATATGATTACAAATAGAAAATTCCTTTTATTTTAGCCAGTAAATCTTTTAGTTCCCATCATTTCAATATCAAAATAACGCCACTCCGTAATATTACTAATTTTGTTAGTATATTTGAATTATGAATGATCCAAAGACATTTGACGTGGAGTTAAACGGACAGTTAGTCCGGGTGAGCGGCCACACGATCAAGTCGGCTCGGGTTTACCATATTGTCTATCCCAATTCCAAACCGCCTTTAAATATTACCATAGCTGAAGATACTGATGGGGTAAAATTTTGGACATCCCTTCCCGAAGGACGTCAAGAAGAAGCAGAATTTGCAGGCAAGATTATTGCTATGTATATTCGTGAATACAGGAGGAACCAAGTATGTGTTACTACAACGGACAAAAAGTTACCCGCTCGGAATTTATTCGATTAAAAGGCATAGAAAAAGCGATTAGGAATTATAACTTTCTAAATGTTGGCGTTCATAACGGCTTTAACTACGCCCCCTGTGCGATATTAATTCCGTCTGAAGATGGACGAAGCTTTGAGATTGTGCAGGCCGAATGGGGTTATGTGCCGGGTTTTGTAAAAACCCGCTCTGAAGCCAACATTTTCCGCGCCAAATACACTACCCTTAATTTTAAATCAGAAAATCTTTTTTTGAAAGAGGACGGCAAACGGTCTATGTGGTCATCCGCAGCTAAGAATCGTCGTTGCCTGGTGTTATCTACTGGCATTGTCGAAAGCCGACATGTACCGAAGATTGGCAAAAAAGGACAGGAGTTAAAAGAGACGATCAAATATCCATATTATGTAACGGTAAAGAACCAGGAGTATTTTTTTATGCCAGGTTTATATAACGAATGGTTAGACCCGGAAACGAGCCAGTTTGTAAATACCGTCGCTATTGGAATTACAGAGGCCAATGCCCTTATGCGCCAAGTTCATAATACTAAATTGCGCATGCCGACGATATTAACGGAAGACCTGGCGTATGAATGGTTACTCAAAAAGCCGGACGAGGAACGATTGAGCACCATTGCCCGCACACAAATACCGTCACGCTTATTAGAGTTTTGTACGATTGATCCAGATTATCGCACCGCTAAAGAAGCGACGCCGCGTGACTTTCAGGAATTAGCGCCGATAGACACGGCTTACCTTGACTTTGCTGAGGAACTAAAGTTTAATCATTGGCCCGACGATCTTGAGCCTGTACTGGCTGGTGCCGAGCGGCCATCAGGTACAGTAGTCGAAAGTACCGTCAGAACTTATTATCCGCCAGGTATGAATCCCCAAGGCGACCTGTTCAACTAATGTTTATTTAAAATTCCTGCCTTTGTGCAGGTAGTTGGCCGATTCGGTATCGAGAGACTTTAACGGTTTTTCCATCGGAATAAATGGGGAGGCTTTTTCATCAGCTCGTGACAACGTCAAAACGGGTTGTTTCTCGTTACGGATTGCGGTTAGATCACCCAAAAGTTTTGTGATATCGAAAACGCGGCGCACAATGATGTGCGTAACTTCAGTACGTTCTACCACTCCTTCAACCATCAGTAACCGTGCATGTAAAATTTCTTTGCGGTATTTATCGAACAGTTTTGGAAAAACAACCAGGTTGGTTGTGCCAGTTTCATCTTCCAATGTTATAAAGCAAACTCCTTTAGCTGTCCCTGGGCGCTGGCGGATCAAAATTAAGCCTGCGGTTTTAATGACCGTTTTATTTTCAGTGGTATTTGCTTCTTTAGCTGTTTTGATATGCAACAACTCAAGCGTATGCCGAATAAAGCTGAGTGGATGGCCTTTGATAGAAAGCCCGGTTGTTGTATAGTCTTGCACGACGTGTTCGGACAAGCGTAGTTCAGGCAGGCTCACTTCCGGCTCGTGAACGCTTTCTGATGGTTGGCCTTGCATCAATTGCACGGGACGGTCATGTAGTGCAGATACCTCCCAAAGCGCGCGTCTGCGGTCAAGTCCCATAGAACGGAAAGCATCGGCATTGGCGAGTTTTTCCATCGTGGCTACGCTGACTCCGGCATCACAAAGTTGATGAGGAGCCGTATAGGGTTTAGTTCTGCCCGCCACCAGCTTTTCCATTTCCTCTTTTCGAATGCCATCAATTTCCCTTAACCCTAATCGATGTGCAAAATATTCACCTTGCTTGGCTTCAAGCGTATTGTCCCATTGTGAAAGATTAACATCAATAGGCAGCATCTTAACACCATGCTCACGGGCATTCCTAACGATCTGCGCAGGTTGGTAAAAGCCCATGGGCTGACTATTAAGTAAAGCAGCGCAGAATACTTCGGGGTAATAAAATTTAAGCCAGCATGAAACGTAAACAAGCAAAGCAAAACTGGCGGCGTGGCTCTCAGGAAAACCATAACTCCCAAATCCCTCCAACTGTTTGAAGATACGGCGGGCATATTCTTCAGTATAACCTCGCGAGGTCATTCCAGTGATCAACTTATGCTCAAACTTACTGACCAAACCGTTGAATTTGAAGGTCGCCATAGTACGGCGCAGCAGATCAGCTTCTCCTGGTGTGAAACCTGCAGCTACGATGGCCAGTTCCATCGCCTGTTCCTGGAACAACGGTACGCCGAGTGTGCGCTCCAATATAGATTTAATTTCTTCCGAAGGATAATCTACAGCTTCTTCACCATTCCGTCGCCTGATATAGGGATGCACCATATCGCCTTGTATCGGGCCTGGCCTTACAATCGCCACTTCGATCACCAGGTCATAAAAGCAGGTAGGCTTCATTCGCGGCAGCATAGACATTTGGGCACGGCTCTCGATCTGAAACACGCCAACGGTATCTGCGGCAGTGATCATTTCATAAACTTTGGGATCATCCTGTTGGATATTGGCTAAAGTGAGTGTAATACCGTAATGGTTTTGCACCAAATCAAAAGCCTTACGAATACAGGTCAGCATTCCCAAAGACAAAATATCTACTTTCATAAAACCGAGGGCGTCTATGTCGTCCTTATTCCATTCGATATTCGTGCGGTTCTCCATGCGGGCATGGAAGATCGGGCACAGGTCGCTTAGCTTGCCATCAGTAATGACAAAGCCCCCCGTATGCTGGCCAAGCTGACGTGGAAAACCGATTAGCAAAGAGGTAAGTTCTATCACTTTCAACAAATGAGGGTCTTTGTGATTAAGCCCCAAAGCGCCGACTTGCGCCGCCGTAATTTCCTCATCGGACAGATCGCCGTAAGCATCCGATAGCTGCTTGATCACATCTACCGAAAGTCCCATGGCGCGTCCAACATCATTTACCGCACCTTTGTAATGGAGCATGAATACGGTTGGCAGGATAGCTGCACGGTCACGGCCAAAGCGATTGTAGACATACTGCATTACTTCTTCCCGCCGTTCATGCTCAAAGTCTACATCAATGTCAGGCGGTTCGTTACGCTCTTTGGAAAGGAAACGGGCGAAGAGCAAATTAGATTTATCAGGTGCGACCGAAGTAATACCGAGTACAAAACAAACTGCGGAATTAGCGGCAGATCCCCGGCCCTGACAAAGGATACGCTGGTTTCTGGCCCAGGTCACATAGTCTTCTACAGTAAGGAAATAATCTGGAACATCCAATTCTGCAATGATCTCCAATTCATCTTCAATAGCTTTTTTGACTTTTGACGGTATGTTGTTATTATAAAAGCTATTCGCACCTTTCCAGGCGAGGTATTCCAATTGCTGCTGAGGTGTACGCCCGTCAGTGGTCAGTTCACTGGGATATTTGTATTTTAGTGATTTCAGGTCGAACCGGCAGGCATCGGCAATAGTTCGGGCATTAATGATCGCTTCCGGATAATTGCGGAATAAGCGCTCCATCTCAGCTTTTTCTTTAAGATGCCTTTCGGCATTTTGATGCAGTTTATAACCAGCATTAAAAATGGTGCATTTTTCCCGAATACAAGTCACAACGTCTTGCAGTTCCCTTCTGTTAGGGTGATGATAATGAACGTCATTAGTGGCGACCAATGGGATATTTAATTCAGCTAACAGGAAAAGGCGCTTGGCATCATCGCCAGTATAATACTTGGTTGCAGCGAGATAAAGGTTGCGCAGGTTTTGCTTGTAATCTCTTACATGGTGCGTAAATACAAGTTCAAATTCAAAATCTTGGGTGATCTTGTCGGGTGGTATAATTATAAAATAAGACCCTTCGGAATGCTGGTAAACATCCCTTTTAGAAATATAACATTTTTCTTTTTCAGCACGTAAATTGCCCAATGTAAGCAAAGCGGAAAGCCGGGCATAGGATTCTTTGTCCGTTGGATAGGCCAGCAAGCTTGGGCCATCGAGCAGGTCAAGGCGAACACCGGGAATCAGCCGGATATTGCGGTCTTTAGCAACTTGGTAAGCACGGACAACACCTGCAAAAGTGTTACGATCACTGATGCCAATCGCATCATACCCCAAATCGGCCGCCTGGTCGACGAGTTCTTCCGGGTGACTGCCGCCGCGCCGAAAGCTGAAATTGCTGGTCACCTGTAATTCGACGTAACTCATGCGAAAAAGCCATGTAGATACCAGTGTTGATTGTTTTCTGCATTATAGTGGCCTGAGCGAAAAAGCCAATAACGACGCCCTGCTTCATCTTCGGCGATATAGTAGTCCCGGTGTTCGCCCGGTTCGAGCCACCATTCACGTTCGATGCGCTCAGGGCCGTCGGCACCTACGATGATATGCTGTTCACCTTTCCAGATAAATAGCTTGGGTGGGTAATCCGGTGTTAGCGCCATCGCTTCAATACGTTCCGGATGATCCAGTATTTGCATAGGCCGTGGCTTATCTGTGCGCCAATCACTTTCGGGTTTCTTTTTTAAATTGCAGTTTGGTTCCGGTGTACGTTCAGGCCAATAATGTTCCGCAGGCAGGTAACGATTAATATGAGCTGTGCCGATCCGACCTGCTACCCGGTCAAGCAGTTCGGCTACTTCTTCACTATCCGCGCCGCCTCCGGCTGACCAAATTTCACTTTGCTTATCGTTGATAGGTTCCGTCTTCAGTGCATCCAACACAAATAATTCAATGCCAAGTCCCGGCGCGATGGTTTCCAGCTTAATAAAAAATAATTTGAATAAGTGCTGTGTTCGGTTACTGGGATGATTCGTGCCTATGCTAATGTTCCCGTTCTTGCCGTCTACCCGGTACCAGGTTAATATAGCGGATCGGACACCGAGACCTTCGCCATAAAGTCTTTTACAAAGCCTTTCAAGCAGATCATTCAAACCAATTTCTATAGCCGTTCGGGTGCGGACGGGTTCCAGGCAATCGAGGCGTACGCTGTATGGCACTGGCTCTTTAAGCGGAAATAAATATTCTACCTCCTGACCGAGTGCTTGTTGCAGCCGCAGTACCATATCTTTACCAAAGCGCCTGCGCAGGACGGCGTTTGGCATGTAAATAAAACTACTGATCTGATGCAAGCCCAAATTCCGCAGTTTCAACAATTGATTCATAGGCAAACGGAGCGCTGAAGGTGGTAAAGGCATTAGGGCATTCCGGTGTTCTCCCTTTGGTACGATGAGGCCGGTGGTCGCACAGCGGGCAACGCCCCAGGCGGTTCCGATGGTATCGGCAATCGCCGGGCGAATGTCATAGCCAATTGCTTTTAAACGCGAAACAATCTCTTGCAAAAAAGCTTTTTCCCCGCCTTTCAAATGTGTGCAGCCGGTCACATCCAGTAATAAACCGTCAGGCGGATCAAGCTGTACGAGTGGCGTATATCGCAGGCACCATTCCGCGAGGCCGGTCAGTAATTTCAGGTTGCGGCCCGGTTTACCGTCGAAAACATGGAGATCCGGCGCAATCACCCGTGCATCGGCAACGGTCATACCTTCCGTTACTCCATACTTACGGGCTTCATCCGTCAGCGCGGTAATGAGCATACGTCCATGGTCGGGTTCGGCGAAGACATAGGCTTTCCCTTTCAGCCCGGTCTGGCGGATTGCCTTCCAGTCTGTGAGTAAATGCCGGAACCATATGGACGCAAAACGCTTAGGCATAACGGCGCGCTTCCTCCGTACGCTGCGGTGTGGTGATCGTTTGAAAATCCTGTTTTTTCCATTCTACAGTCCAGTTGCCTGGCCTGCCGTTCCTCACTTTCAGCAATTCAACCTGCCAGCGCGGATGGCCGACGCCGGGCATTCCGGTTCTAAGCTGGCTGCGTACAGGTCGGATTTGCCAACGGGTTACGCAGGCAGTCGTATTGACTTTTTTGACATCTTTTCGTAATACAAATCCGGTTACATGGCTTTTTTCAACGGCTAATTGTAATCGCTGGGATTCTGTAAAACTGAGGTCTTTTGTTTCACAAATAACAGTAGCAACACCCTCACACTTCAGCGCTTCTTCGGTAACCCAAAGTACATCTTTCTGCAACGGAACGTCCACAAAAATAACACGGTCAGGATCGACGCCAAAAAGTTTTAGCGCTGGCGGGTAAATGCGGCGGGTATAACTGATCCACAGGCACGCCCCACCGTTGCCCAATAGTTTTTGAACAAGACCGGCAATAAATCCGCCACTGGCGGCGGTGTCTTCCGGACAGTTGCTTATAAATTCGTGGATCGCTCCGGTTGGAAATACCCCGTCTTGAAAAGCGGCGGCTACCGGGCCAAGGCCCAGGTCATTGTCCGTGCCGGGTTGTGGCGGACGGAAGCCCTCCCAGCGGATCATATCCTGCCTGAGTTTGCTGATGATTTCTTCTTTCGTAGCAGTCATGGTCGTCGTTTAAAAGTCAAAGTGCATTTGATCAAAATTCAGCTTACGGCTGCTGTTGTACTCCCTAATGGCGGCGGCAATGGTTCTCACTTCATCCAGCGAAAAAACCTCATCTTCGCTGAAACCGATAATATCTTCAGGTTCCAACGGCTCATCCTCGATGTTCACATAAATCACCGAATGATGATTGAATGTCCTGATCTGATAGCGCATAAAACCAGCATTATCAGCAAGTTGATCAAGCTGTTCGGCAGAGAAAGTTACCAGCCGTGCATTGAGTTCGATTTGTAAATTGAATGGTACCATGTTTGCCAAATTGAGGACTATAAAGTTATGCTAATATTTTTAGCATTTTCTATTACTTTTTTACAATTTTTTATTCACATTTGTTTTATTAAAATTTACTGAATATGGATAAGGTATTTTTAAGCGGGCCTCAAACGATTACAATTGATCGTAAAGAGGGAGGGCAACTAACTCTGAAGGTAATCCCCGAATTTGATGATGCTACCGAAGCATTAATTTATGGCGGATTGGTCTTTCAATTATTGCGGGAAGATTATGGCATGTTTCAGTTATTTCATGTCGAATCGCCTGGCTACGAAGCGCCCAAAATGGAATTGTTAGGCAGGCTTTTATTTGACCGCGAGGAAAATTGGATTTACGACGGGGATAAATTAACAATTGATGAACAGGAAGAAGCTGCGGGATTCATTACTGGTCATCGTGGGGCAATGGATAGGCTGATCAAAGACATTCTTTAAAATATATGCATACGGAATACTTAAAGCGAGTGGTCATATATCTACAGCAGGAATTGCCGGAATACCAGGAAATGTTGACTGTGAAAGCTAATCAGATTGTGTTTACCGTACATCCTGGTGCCGTATTTGAACAGTTTTACCAAAAGCTATTCGCTTCTGTATCTACATGTACCGCCCGCATCCGCAACAGGGAAATTGATTTGGAATTTAAGGTATGGTCACCTACGCAGGAACGTGATTTTAAGGTGCTTAAATAAAATTTCCACTACTAAACAAAATGCCAGTCAATCTCATTGCCGACAAGCTGTGCCAGCCAATTCAGATCCGGATCGGTTAGCCATTCCCACTCGTTGATATCGGCACAAATAACGGTGCCAAGTTCTTTACCTGCCTGGAAAATATAAAAACAACAAAAGTCATCCCCGCTGTACCAATGGGGAATTATATCAAGTTCAGTCGTATCCCTATTGATTTCAATGGTAATCAAAAAAGGTGGTGCTTCCGTTAATAT
Source organism: Hufsiella arboris (assembly GCF_009834875.1). GTDB lineage: Bacteria > Bacteroidota > Bacteroidia > Sphingobacteriales > Sphingobacteriaceae > Hufsiella_A > Hufsiella_A arboris. The sequence continues at coordinate 91,647 of NZ_WVHT01000006.1, forward strand.
GGTTTCGACATCAAACAATGTTCAGGAGATTAGAAGTCAGGTATCCGATTAACATTTGAATTTAAGATGCTGACCTGGATATTACCCTAAGCTACGAAATCATAATGTCATTTCAAACAACCCAACCTGACTTATCCACGTGCAAGATTTTGCAATCGTACTGTTTTTGAGTTAAAGTTTTGGTATTTCCGGCCCGCAAAAAAGGGTTGAAATAACAAAATCGGTTGATCCCCATATGTATTTTTAAAAATAATACTTATAATTGTGTGTGCTTGTTGGCAAGCCTGCTCGTTCGTGCAAAGATTTCATCAGCCAATGGATAAATAATGCAAACCCACCGGGCTTATTGTCTGAACAAAGCTTACGAACGTTAAATTCTCCGGATAATAAACTTGGTAACATAAGGTATGTATTATGAAACCATTAGACTTCTTTAAACTCCAATCCAAAAATCTTTTCAAAGATTACAAAACCCAAAGGCCTGCTACTGAGGCTGACCCTTCCTATTTCGGATACGACCCAAAGTATTTCGACATCAATGGCCTATTCCTGGACTACGATATCGATGAAGAGAAATTCAGCCTGATGAAGGCACAGCACTTGATCGCCAAGTTGGTCGGATTTCGCAAGTGGACCGATCTCATGCAAGCATCCGCCACCGAACTGGAACTTGCAAAGTTGCTGTTTGATAATCAGCATAAGCTAAGTGCTGAAGACTGGCAGATGTATATCCACGGCATTGAATCAGAAAACAAAACTACATTATCGCCTGAGTTTAAACTCGAAATTCTTGAACAGGCGTACATTAATGTTGAGGGCCATGAGAGTACGTTCCAAGATTACCGCCTGAAACAAAGTCAACCAAGCGAGATAAAAAGTCAAAAGGCCAATCGAGTAACTGCTAAGATTGGCAGGAAAATTACGGCCCTCCCCTTAAAAGGGAAAGATCGAGACGCATTTATTGAAACTGCGAAAAGCGCTTTTGAAACTGTTATGTGGCGAATGGAACCCCTTCATCCTGAAGGTGTCCGCAAGCTTTGGAATCCTGAATTTTATATTGATAAAGTTCTATTAAAAGACGGTATGCTACCTATCGACCGGGACTATGCACTTTCTCTGATTGATGCGGTTTTGGTTCACCATGTTCTTGAACTCGCAGTTGAGGCGGACGAATTGGCGGTAAAACTTAACTGATAGCATCGAGCTATTTATTATTTAACCCTTAACTCGAAATGTAGATTTGTTAAAAAATAAAAGTCCCCATGCGCTCGCCGCCGGGGACTTTCAACCTAAACCTTATCACAATAAACGAATGAGAATCATTCGCTTAAAATAGGCTGGCAATTTAAGCAATAAAACAACTTATACGCAAGTAAAAGGCACAACAAAGCACCCCGCCTTATTAGGTCGGGGTGCAATAGGTTATGCTTTATAAGCATAAGCCTTTTAGAGGTTTTAAAATAATAGCTGACCGTAGTTCTGGGCCAAATGAAATGGGTAATTGGCAACCAGCATCTCCGTCTTTAACTTCTGCTTTCGGTTTTTTGAATTAACAGCTATGGGCTGAATAATAGCAAGTTCTACCCACCCATACTGTTTAACATACTTCGCTAAAATGCTGGACGGGTAAGCGGACAATAAGAATTTACCTTTTATTTTCGCCAGTAAAGAGAGCAAGTTCTCAAAATCCTGCTCAGAATAGCCATCATAATGCCCCATATCGGAATTGAAATACGGCGGGTCGCAGTAGAAAAAACTGTTTTCATGGTCACGGCTTTTGATAATTTTTAAAGCATCAGTACATTCCAACTGGCAGTTTTTTAACCTTTTGACCAGCCTTTTGGTGAAGTTGTCAATCTTGGTTTGAATCTTTCCGTTCATGGTATTACCTGTAATATCATACCCCCAGCCGCCATCTATCATAGAGGCAAAACTTTGGCAGCATAATACCCAGGTTGCCCAGGCTCGCTTAACTTCCGAAAACATATCGGTGTTATTATAAATTACCCATGCGTGGCGGTGCATCTCCCGGCTGTGGAGAGTAGATTTAATTTCCTCATATAAGGCATCATAACTTTGTTGTATGACCCGGTAAAGGTTAATCAGTTCACCGTTGGTATCGTTTAGCACTTCCACTTCTGAAGGATGTTTGGCAAAGAATATCGCGGCACCTCCAGTAAATGGTTCCGCATAAAGCAGATGCCTGGGGATCATGGCAACAATCTTTTCAGCCAGATTTTGCTTACCGCCATAATAAGTGACCGGCGTTTTGATTTGGACATTGCTCATAGAAAAGATTGGGGTTTTTATAGTACGTCGGTTAAAGTGAGATCGACCACTTTGTCATTAATCAACAGGGATACGCGGCACTTTACGCCCGGAGTTCCCATGCTTTGTACTTTGAAGATTTTGCCATTATGGATAGCATGCGGCGAATCTTCCGGCACCTGAACCAAAGCGGTGCCGCTCGCCCTAATCCGGTCGACCTTAGCAAGAATGTGTTTCATGGTTTAACAAAATTGCGGGTTGGAAAAAGCCAGGTCTAAGCCGCCCGGCCCGTTTGAGAAAACGGGGTTGGTGAAGGGCGGCTTTGTCCTGGCGTGGGTGCCTGAAGGTGTGCGGGCGTTCCCGGCGCAAGCGATCCCGGCTTTAGCGGGTACGCATGCGCAAAGGGTTAGCCCGCATTCCTGCAAGGCTTGGGAGAAAAAACATTTATTGAGTTTACTTAACGGCCTATTTTGCGGCTATCATCCTGACGGTTTTGGATTTCATTTACCCTAAACTCATTGTATTTTTTTCCTGTGAGATAAGATAAAACCTCCAGTTCGTGCAGGTCTAAGCTTTGAGCAAGAATATGCCGTGTGAGATAGGTTTCCTTTTCGGCAAGTTGTTCAGGATTTTCGGCAGCATTTATGAATGCCCGAAGCAGGTCCGCCTGGGGTGACAAAGGTTGCTGCTGTAAACAAGTATAGGTATAGGTGCCGCGATCCTCATAAGGTACACGAAAGTCTATCTTATAGCTAACATCAAATTGCTCGGCTATTTCGCTCAGGCTCCTGATCGGGGGTATCCAGCGTGAATCAAAATGAAGGGCGTTATCATAAACCATGATCGAAAGAAAAGGCGGTGTATGTTCCTCCATTTGGTTGAAATGCGCTAAGATTGCTTGTTCGTTATCGCCAGCAAACACAACCGTGTTCATGCAATGGCCGGTAAGACTGCTCATCGACCTCGTGTTACGTTATTCGCCTCGCTTTCTGCGTGCTCAAATGAATTGGAGATATCATTTTCGGCAGCTTCCTGGCGTTTAACAGTTGTGGTTTTGGTTTGTTCCCCATTGTTACGCGCTGCTGCTTTTTCCGGCCAAATATCCTCATCCCTGATCTCCTTCATGTTTTTATCATAGATATCGATAGATTTCATAACCGGATTAGCTGCAACGATAACCGGAATACTTTTTTTGCCTATCGACAGTTCTGTATGCCAATAATTTCCATTTCGCATAGCCTGCAGTCCTTCGGATTTGGCTGTTTCATTATCCAGCCCTTTCAAGGGGTACTTTGCGAGGCTATTTTCAAATTGATAGCCATATTCCGGCCTTAATACTTTCAATGGATGATTGCCATAAGCGTCTTTAACATCCACTTGCAACTTAAACCAGGCCTTTATCTTCTCTGATTTTTTCGCATCAGCCTCGGCGCCTTGTGGCCTTACGTAAATATCCTTTTCAAGTGATTGGCCGGATAATAACTTATAAGCCTGTAAAGCCGTAATGCGATGATCCCTTTCGATGTCGAAGGTTTGCTCACGCGGTACCAATTCGCCGGTTTTATGCAGCGTGACATCAATCGTGTTTAAGAAATAGGCATCGCCATCTTTTTGCTTATTAAAGTTAAGGCCATATTGAATGTAATCGGTTTTTGGAGCGTTTACATCTTTACTTTCTAAGGGCCTTAGTATATTACTGATACCCAGCGTAAATTTGGGCAACTCGCGGCTGATCGCCGATTCCAGTACTGCATTTAGCTTTTCGCCAAAACCAAGGCTGGTTTGCAGTTTTTGAAGGTATTCCAGGTTTTTTTCATTCTTTACCATAATATTAAATGTTAGTGATTAAAAAAGTTTGTATTGATGACCGATGGCCGGAGGTTCATAGCCATTTTCCCTCGCGAAGTGTTCGCCGAATTCTGTAACCAGTTCTGCTATATCCCGGTAGGCCGTATCCTCCAATACTTCAGTATGAAAGAAATGTGAACGATAGCCTGTTTCGCTGATAATTGGGCTTTCCGAGCGAAACTCCATGTGGCTAACCAATGGTTCATTTTCGGGATGCTTATCCAGCCAATAGTAGCGGTAAGCGACCTGTACATCCTGCCCGTAAACTTTGATTTCCAGGTCAACATTTTGTTTAAACTGTTCAGGTATCATAGTTGGCGAATTGTAATTCGATAAATGAAGACAGGCCACGCAGCGGCTTATGCGTTCGCATGCCTGCGCGCAATCCGGTTAGCCGTTCAAATCGACTTAGTGAAAAAATTCCGCTGTCTACCACAAAAGACTTGTCGCAGTAGGTAATCATTACCTGCTCGTTCATGATCTGGAAAGAAACAGAACGGCCCATATACCAGGTAGCTATTGCCGCATCTGCAATGCGGCCAACGAGATTGGCATCAAAAATCAGGTGCCAGCGCGCTAAAGGAAAAGATGATTTTAAAGCCTCCACTTGCGCCGTTGATGGCAATAACCCTACTGCCGCAAAAGCATGTTGTTCAGGAAATTTTAATAAAAATGTGCGCTGCGAAATAAAGCAAAGCAGTTCAGCGGCTGAATAACTGATATATAGGTCGGCAATCAGATTTGGATGCTCGGCATTGGCCAGCCAAAATTCCGAGGTGGCCGGGACGCGATGCCATTCCGGTGCCCAACTTTCGACCACTTCATTGCCGTAACGAAATATTAACCGGCCATCGGTATATTGAAAAAATGGAGTGAAAAGTTTTATCACCTCCGGCTTGAGGCCAAACATGGAGCTTATCTTGCGCGGGTTTTGTTATAACCCCTTGTTTCTTCAGTTTGCTGATCGGCAGCCTTAAATTTCTTAGCAAAGTGTTTTTCCATTTCAGCATATGCCTTTTTGAACGCTGGTGTCTGCTCGTCGGCTTGTTCCTTTTTATCGCTGTTTAATAGGTGCCTTAGTCCCCTGATCAACAAATAAGAAATTCCGCCGTCAAGTAATACGGATAATATCAAAGCTGCGCGGTCGGCGCGGATGCCTTTGGGGTCGGTTGCCCTGTGCTGCAACTCGGTTCCATCCGGCAATCGCACGTTAAAGCCTTTTTGAAAATCATCCTTTTGCCAGTCTTTCAGTTTGTAGCCATTAATTTTATCAGGGGCAATAACCAGCTTTGGATCAAAAGAGATGAATTCCCTCGTATCCGGGTCATATTCAAAAACAACTTCTTTCTTCCCTGGCCCAGGAATGATCTTGTCAATACTTAGGGTTTCGCCAGTAATCAATGCCTGTGCTTCATCTTCGTCCAGTAGTGGTGGAATTATTGGCTGTTTATAAATGGGGTGCAACCTAAAGCTTACCTGGCCATCCGGGTTCCTGTCCAGTGATAATTTAGCATCAAGCTGTTCAATGTGAACACCGCTTGCATCAAGGTTTTTCAGGCTCATTAAATTCGTTCGTCGACCGGCAAGCAAAGCTTCAACATCATCCGGGCTTAGGATATAATTCCCGGTCTTATCAACCAGGCTGAGGCTTTCCATTTCCTGCTTGGGTAGTTCATTGACATAAAAAGGATTTTTCATATTTCTATTTTTAGCGTTTTAATTGATAGTTGTTATTGACCTCTATTTCTGAAAATTGAGAATTCATTGTATTTAAAGATTCAATGGTTAATACTTCAGGTTTTTGCTGTTTGGCTTCCAACAAATTTTTGTACAACAGATCCTCCCGGCTTAAAATAAATTGCTGGCCGCTTCCGAGGTCTTCCATTTTCAGCCGACCATTTTTTAGGTTTTCGTTCACCTTAAAAATCGTCCCGTTATAGCTGATATGATCGTTTTCCGTTAAGAGGTGACTGGACACCTTTTTATCGTCGGCGAAAGCGGTTAGTTCCATGTTTCGTTTTCTTTCGAGGTCAAGGAGGTAGGTATAAATCTTCTCCGCATCGGCTGCGGCGCTGTGTATTTCAAAAGGATGATCAGTTAGAATACTGATCCAGCTATCCACATAAGCCGTGTGCTGGCTGGGGTCATGGCCGATTCGCAACTCATCACCGATTAGAAGGGACGCAATTTCTGCCCGTAATTCCTCCCGTGCGTAATCTTTAGTCCCAAACTTGTTTAACAGGCTGCGGTCAAGGCGGCTTTCATGGCCGGTCCAATGGCCGAGTTCGTGAAGGGCGGTTGCATAATATTTGCCTGGCTCATCGAACTGTTGTTTAAGGGGTAAAGTGATATTATCCTTAAAGGGGCTGTAAAAAGCGCGATTTCCCGGAACATGCTGAATATCTGCACCGGAACTTTTGATGAGTTGTTCTGCTCTTTCCAGCGGTTCCCAACCAAGGGAAGAAATATCGGGGATGATCAGTTCGGGGATGCCGTTGACCTGCTCAGCGTTAAAAACAGCAAAACTGGTGATAATTGGCCTGTTCAGCTTTACGGTAATTTTTACAGTATCACCTTTATCATCCTTAACCACCTTTCCGTTCTCATCCCTTTTCGTTCTTTGCTCGAACAATTTAATAAACTGAATAGGAGTTGATTTAGATCCTTTACTTACCTGCCAGCCGTTATCATCGGCTTGTTTATAGGTCATCCAACGGGGATCGTTCCTGCCGCTCATGATAAGGGATAATGTGTTGATCCCCTGATAACGGTTACCGGTGACGGCATTGTAAGGCAATTGAAAAGCTGGCAAGCCCTTGCTGTTCCAGGGCTTTTGCCAGGGTGCTGTTCCGGCCTTTAAAGCTTCGATCAGTTTTTCAGCTACTTCCACATGAAGTGCCTTTTTTTCATCGGCCATCTTCAGCCTCCTTTCTTTCGTCGGAGTTATTGGGAAACTCATCAACGTAGTCAACGCCGTAGATCAACGCTTCTTCGGGTGTCAGTTCCAGTTCCTGGCCCTCGGCAATCAGTTGTAATTTTCTTTCCAGCGATCCGAGGTGCCGATTATGATAATCATAGTTCATGGTGATTTATTTATGGGTTAAGGCGGCCTGGCAAACAAGCCGCATAAAAAAGCCAGCGGGGATAATTCCTGGCCATGATATTTAATGGAAAAATGAAGGTGTTCTCCGATTACCCTGCCTGTCGCGCCGGTGATCCCGATAGCCTGACCTGCCACTATTTCTTCGTTCGGCAAAACGGAGATTACAGATAGATGCCCATAAATGCTCTCGACGTCGCCGCTATGTGTGATGATGATATAGTTTCCGATGTAGGCGTTGTAGCCAATAACCTTGACAATACCATTGAGTATGCAGAAAACGGTATCGTGGCGGGCGGCAAGGTCAACGCCTTGGTGAAATTGAACTTTGCCGGTTATGGGATGTATCCGCCAGCCAAATCTGGAGGTCATACGCAAATTCTTTAGTGGGAAGCTAAAGTTCAATTGGTCGCTATCCATTTGGGGCCATGCTTTTGTTACTGTTAAAAGCAATAGAAAAGTCAGGCAGGTGTTTCTTTTTAAAACCATAGCCCTATAATTAGCGCCCCCGTCCAGGTTTATAGTCCGGATCAAGGTCGCGATGCACATCAATATAATCTTGTACACTGACCACGGTAGCAAACATCAAATTCGACCTGCTCATAGCTAAATCCAAGGCCTCTTTTCGGTAGTTCAGTTCACCGGTTGCATCCAAAAGATATAATCCTAAAATATCAATCACATCCTGTCCATCAATTTCCTCGTGTAGGTGGGCGCGCAACTTGTCAAGTATTTCTTCGCCTGGCACCAACATTAGCAGGGCATCGGTACTATACAGGCCAATCATCTGATTTTTAAATTTGACCAGCACCTCGTCTTTTTCTACATCCAAATTGTATATGGTACCCATGTGGCCTTGCATGTGAACGGGGTCATGAGTTAGGGTTGGGTGAACCATGACCACTTTATCAAGTAGTTCATACATAATCTTAGTTTTTTGTCAAGTAATTAATGTTTGTGAGCGGGCTTCATGGTGCCTTTTGCCGTGCCTGCGGATTGCTGGGGTGGGATTTTCCGGAAGGTCATGGTCAAGGCTTGCACCTCGTTAGTGATCCGCAAGTAGTTGCTGCGCAGTATATCATCCTTTTTGCCCTTGAAATTATAGAATAGCGGTAAGTCTTGGTAGGCTTTTTCCTCCGCTTTTATGGCATCCAGATTGAGGTTGATGCGGCAATTGATAGCGGAGGTTTCATATTTCCCGGTATATTTTTCTACCGCATCCGATGCTAAAAGCCCTACCATTTCCCCAGCTTTCAGTGAAGCTATTTTACCGGCTGGGATCAGCGGTTCGAGTTTCTCGTTTAAGGACAGCGATGTTTTATTACGGTCAATACTTAGGCTTTCGCCGGTTTGTTTAACCTTGCCGAATAACCGCTCCAGCCATTCCAATGTATCTTTATTCCGAACAGAGCCAGATAATACGTTACCCATCACTGAGGTAATGGTTTCGGCGGTTTCCTTACCATATTGCTGCCTGAGCATTGGTAACTCCTGCATTCCCAAAAGGACAGATACGCGATTACTTCGTGCCTGGGAAACGCATACATCCACACGGTGGCAGTATAAACTTGGGCTTTCGTCGACCACAATCCCGACCGGGATATTACCTTTAGAATTGACTTCGCGCAAGATGCAATTCATCACTACAGAATAGCAGGCGGAGTTAATACTTTGGGTACTTGGGTCATTAGCCAGCACCAAAATTCCCGGATGTTTAGGGTCGCTGATCTTGAGGTCAAAATCATCACCGGAGAAAACCCAAAAGGTTTCTTTTGTCGCCATGCGGCTAATAAAGATTTTTAAGGTGCCGACCTGTCCTTCCAACTGCTCAAAGGCTTTTGCCCGGTAAGCAGTTACGAATGGCGATAATAATGAGGCCAGTTCCGGCTCTGAAAAGAGCGTGGTAAACACTTCCTCGTAAGGCAGGTTTAAAAAAGCCAGCACATGAGGTAAAGTGGAGTATTTGCCGTCCTCATATTTACTAAAGAAGTAAATGCAGGCTGCCAAAAAATTGACAGCACTTTGCGTAAAAAATTGATCGCTGCCGCCGCTCTTATCGCCTTTTTTCAATGCTTCTACCAGCGCTTCGGCATTTTCGGAGGCATCAGCAAGAGTCTTGAGATACTTCTTGTTAAAAGGGTTAACCCGCCTGCTTTTCTCCGGGTCATTCAGGTTCACCACATGAAAGGTGTAGCCTTTGCATTTCTCGTTTTGTTTAGCAAGCAGGTAATGATAATAAACTATCTTACCCAAATCCGGGTACTTCAGATCGTAAACGCAAAGCGTGAACTCGTTGGCTATCATCTGCCGGATAACAGGCATCACAATTCCAAAGCTTTTCCCGCTTCCAGGCACTCCCAACAGCAAAATCCCTCGGTATAAATTCTCTAAAACGAGGTACCCTTTCCTGACTTTATTTTTGAAATAGAACAGGGTTGGAATGTTTACAGCGCTGGTTGCCAGGAGTGGCGTGGTTCGCTGCATAAAAGATTCTTCCTCAACGTTCCATCGGTCTTTGCCAAGCCTGGCGCTGATCATTTTGGAAACGTTATCCATTGAAGTGTGGATCAGAACAGTTCCTGCAAACGCGAAGGCGATATACGCGATCTCATACCAGTTTAAGCCATAAAAAACGGGCAACCCCGGATGTCCGTAAAACCATAAGCCTCCAAAAAACAACAGTAAGCCTGAACTTAAAGGATAGGCGACCGAGTTTTTAGGATTAAAATCCTGTTGTTTTTTGCTGAGCGTGCCAACGGATACGAGGCAGATCAGGATCAAGGTAAAAAGCTTGCTGTATATTGGTTGCTGGTAAATCTTCAGGCGGTGTAGCCGGTCAATAAAAAAAGCCAGGCCTTTGTAGGCATGGCTTTGTAATAATGGGGGGCCGTAGATAAAGCAAAATATTTCGAGTGCTACGGACAAATAGATGGCGGCCTGCAAAAACCTATGCTGGCTTTGCTGCTCTTTGCTTTCTTCCATAGCCTCATAAATTATCGGCCTTTAAAAGATCTCCGTATTTGATTTGCAGCGTTAATGTTCTGCCGGAAACCTGCTTTTCGGATAGTTCCACATTAAGGATTTTATTATCCGGGAACGTGACCTTTTTGAATACATAAATATTATGGTACTCCTTTTTAAAGGAGGGCTGCTGGTAAAGCTGCCATTCAGGTTTTATTTCCAAAGATTGTACGTTAGTCGCCTTAGTGATTTTTTTATCCTCGATCTTAAACCGCAGTTCGTCGATGTCATAAGCAAGGTTCGTTTTGTTCTGAAAAGCCACATCTAAAAAAACGTGGTCGCCAACCGTATATACATGATTAAGGATCACAGTCAGCCCGTACGCCTTTGCTTTCCGGATATCGGTTTTTTTACCCCTGTGTAAAATATCCATGGCATAGGATTTCATTTCAGGGGTGGTCAACGTTATGCCAGGAAAGTCAAGCGGCCGGCATTGCTCCGGCTGTATCGCAATAGCTGTGGGTAACTGCTGGCTGGTTGATTTGGTAAACACCAAATGATATTGCGCAATAAAGCTTTCGCCTACGATAGTGATCACGCCGAGGCTGGTGCAATCAGTTTGCAGGTGCCGCAAGGAATCCGGCACCAGTTTTATGCGCAGCAAGTTTTTAACAGGCATATCGCCGACAATACTATGGCTGGAAATGTCTGCATACTGGATGGGTTCAGGCGATAAAAAATGAATGTCTGCCTGGCTACTGATCTCAATTTGCGGCAGCGAATCAATATAAGTTCTACCAAGGCTTTGAGCAAAAAGAATGTGTGCCGCGCCTAAAAGGGCGGTTAACAACAAGAATACTTTTTTCATAAATTTTATTGTTTTTACTGGTGGTTACGGAGGGTTTCGGGGTCAATCAGGTAAACGAGCGTATTGTATTTTAATTTAGCTTTATTCTGGCGTATTAGCTTGCTTACGGCGGTGGTGGTCGATTCGAACATGCGCGAAACTATGCTCATCACCATCTGGTTATTGTTATCCGCGGATTGCTGTAAGGTGAGGCCCTGGCTGGCATCGCTACCGAGATCTTTTGTAAAATCCCGAAATGCGGACGCCGGAACATACAGGCCGGGTAAACCGTCATTATCATAAATAGATAATTTGACGGGCAACAACTGGTCGTCCTCCATAATGGATTTAATGGTTAGTAATACCCTTTGCCCGGTAAAGCCGGATATTTCGGCATAGAGATAAGTACCCTGTTTAATCAGAAAATGCCCGGCCATCATATCTTCCAATAGCCGGATGCGCAAACGTGATCCTGCATAACCGGTGATATTCTGGTCGACAATGGCGCGGATGAGTCCGTTATGCTGTTCGGGCATGATGGTATTAAAGGCAGCGGTTGAATTGCTGGCTTTAGTCACCGGCAGCGTTTTTTCCTGTGGTGTTGCCGCTGCCAGTTTTTCAGTTAAAGCTTTCCTCTGTTGCGCCTTATATTCCGGGTCATGTGATTTATCCATGCTATCTATGAGCGCCATTTGCTGGCGGAATAATTGCATAGGATTGGCATTCTGCGAGTTGCCGCTATTGGTGTTTTGCCTGGGCTGGCTGCGCATTCGGTTAAGTGCATCTGCCAAGGCTTGATCTGACTGGTTGTGTTTTGCGGGCTTAGTTGGAACCGCCGATGCATCGGGAAAACCTGAATAATTAGGAGGTAATGACCGCGACCTGTTGTTTTTATACTTGGCGGCAACTGCTTTTTTCAAGGAGTCAAGCTTCCTTTTCTCGGCATCGTTATAGAGATTTGGCGCTGCCGAGGCAGTCGTCGTATCATCCTGTAACTGGTTGATAGCGGTGTAGCCATCCGCTTTTTTGTACTGGTCGCGGTAAGCATCCAGTTTGTCGGATAAGGTGCTTTTCTTAACCTGGTCGGAAACATCGGCCACGTTATCCTGTAGGGTTTCCTTTCCTTTGGCAACCGCTTTTGGCTTACCGAAGCTGCTTTTATAAGTATAAAAAAGTAGCAGGAAGAAAGGCAGCAGGATAAGCGGCAGGACGTACCTGGGGCTTTTAAAATTTACTTTCATGAGTTAATGATTTAGTTATTAATGGTTGGGCCGGGATTTTTTAAGCAAGGCGCGCAGATTTTCCATTTGTATTAGTGCTTGATTCAGGGTCAGGCTGTCGGCATGGGTAAGTGTATCTTTTTTCAACAGTAGGTCGACCTGTTGCTGGGTAGCCCATAAAGTTTGCAAAGCGTTCGCGGTGCTGATAATTTGGCCAAATCCGGAAGCTGTATTTTGAACCGATGCATTTACCTGTACGATTGGCCTTTGCTTCTCCCGCATGACTGTAAAAGCCAATACGCCTGAAAATAGAATGGCAATAACCATGGCGGTGAAAACCTGGCGGGGATATTTTTCCATTAGCTGGCGGCTTTTTGAACCAGCGCGCTCGAAATAAATACCAAATTCCTTTTTCAGTTCGCTCCCCAATGTTTTACCGGGGTCACGGTTGGAAGTTATTTTTCTGAACATTATTGAGGTCTTTGTTTTCAAGGGTTTTCCATTGGGTAATCAGGACGGCGTTGGGATTATTGTCCGAACGCACGTCGAGGTCTTTGAGGTAGCCCTCCGTGACCAGCGAACGGGTCAGGGTGCTGCTTCTGCGATCAATCTTCTGTTTCCCGTAATACCTGAAATATTTGTGCGGCATGTCCAAATACACCGAGTCCATTGTTATGGTGAGCACGGCACTGGAGGATAAAATGGAATTGAAAAATCCTTTTTCCTTAAGGTTATTATATTGCAAGGCACCGCTTTCATCGACGAGATACATCGCCTGCTTCATTTGGTATTCGATGTATTTATCATCGGGAGTCAGCGTAAAAAACAGGCTGTGAAACCGGATAATGTCGGAGCGATATTCAGCTGCGCGGTTCATCTGCACATCGGTTTGCCTGGCCAGTACCGGGGTGCTGTTGGCATCCAGTACATAGATACTTTTACGGGCTATCGCAACCTGTTTGTAGGCAAAAAAACTAACTATACCCACCATTGCCAGGGCGCATAAAAAGCTTCCTACGGATAAAAAAGTAGCCAGCCTGATCTTTGATTCAATGTTTTTTATAATCATAATGGGCTTGGAAATAAAAAAAGCCGCCTTGTCGGGGCAGCTTTTTAGTGGTTATTAAAGAGGTTATTAAATCTTGGCGATCATACGGGTAACTGTCGCTCCGAGGCTGGAAGCGCCGCGTCCCATAGTAGAGGCTGCCGAGGTAATACCTGATGTCGACACTATCCAGGTGGATATGCTTGGTACTGTCAACATAGTTAAGCCGCCTATCAAAAAGGTTACTATGACCATTCCAAAGGATAAAATGCCATTGGAGGCGAACCAGCCTAACTTCTCCATTGAGTTTCCCGCCGAAGTATCCAGTAATTGCTGGAAACGGGTAATTTCAGCTTCCATTGCAAACTGCTGAAATTGAGTGGCGATATAGAGTACGAGGAAAGCTATTCCGCTGTACAGGTTGACTGATATAAACCGGGCGACCCAGGTCGTAAACGAATCCCGAAAAGCGGGCATAATACTGACTGCGACGGAAAACGGCCCGAGTATAATCAGTATCGTTGAAAATATGATCTGTATAAAGAATATGATGTAAACACATATTCGTAATATCCAGATGGCACAAGTTTCCAACAAGGACGTGACCAGTAGCTGAAGCCCGACCTGCAGCCGGTTTCTTAATTCAATAATCGGGTTCCATATTTGTGCAAAGCCATCTTTGACGGCGGAGGTGACAGATTCCCATGCTTTCCCGTACCACGTGGTGGCCTCATTGCTGGCAACTTCGGTTTGTGCCTGCATACTCATCAGCGAGTCGGCGACCGTTACCATTAACTGCGCCCGTTGCACCCGCAGGTCGTTTAGCTGGGTTTCGCTGCCGTTAAACAGGGCGTTGGTTTTGCTTTCGATGACGTCTGTTGGAAAGGCCACTACTTTCGTGAAAGTTCCCCACCAAAGTATTACCATGACCAATCCGAAAGGCCGAAGCAGTGGCATGACTTCCAATTGCTTATCTCCTGACATCATTTCGTATGCCTTTAGTGAAAAAAAGATGATCATAAAAATGGCGGCAAGCGCCTGGGCATCGGCAATGAACGTATCGTATTGTCCCCAAATGCTGGCTTTCATAGCCTGCAAAAAGTGCATGATACCGTCTTCATAAACGCCGTTGCCTTGCAAAAAATTAAAGGTGTCCTTAAACGAATCAGATACGCTGACCGGCTGGACTTGTAATAACATACCGAGCATAAATGATTAGTTAAAGTTTGTAATTGGCTAATATTTCATCCGCGATCTGTTGGTCTGACTTGTAACCAGCCGGGATGGTGACAGGAGTTGTGGCAGGCGATTTCAGGCTTTTAGCCTTTTCGCTCAACGCGAGGAAGGTACCAGCTTGCTGCTTTTTAGTTGCCCAAGCCGAATTTAGCCTGCGGTATTCGGCCAGCAAACGATAATAGGTTAAAATGCGCGAACCCCGGTCAAGTGTCGTCGTTCTCGCCGTGTTGAGGCGTTCGGAAAGGCTGTGCGATTGTTCAAGGTACCAGTTGTAAGTACCGCTGCTAACGAGATAATTTTGCACTTTGGATGATACGCCGCTTAACAATTGGCTATCTTGCTGGTTAAGCAAATCCTTAAATTCCTTACTATAGTATAATAACCACAAAGGGTCGGCGGAGGATACCAGACCAGAATAATTGACGGCTTCAGATACAGCGGTATTACGCAGCGTATCGGCTTGTAATTTATAAGCATTGTCAGTATTCTGCATGGCGGCCACAAGTGCCAGCCTTTGGGTCTGCGGGCCGGACGGACCGAGCGGACGGAGATCGGTTTTATGATAGTTCGGGAACCACGCCCAGGTCAACCAATATAGCGGATTGAGCCAAAGAAAACCATGGGTCGGGGTAAAATCATTTTGATTCCATTGCTTAAAAACCATGCGCTCCTGCTGGTAACGGACTGATTGGTCGTTGACATACATTTGGGCAAAGGTGTATTTGCCCAGGCATAGCAATAGTATTGCTATGATTGCTGTTTTTTTAATCATAAACTTATTGTTTTAGTAATTGATACTGGAGTAATAGCTGGTCGGCCAGGTGGGTGTCCTGATTGATAAATCCCTGGAAAGGATCGGCTGATTTGATTACGCCGTTCAGCTTCGCAAAATACATGGTTTTGTAAATGCTGTAAGAAAGCGCCCGCATAACCTGCAAGTCAAGGATTACCTTGCGCAATAAAAAATCGCGCTTTTCATAATCCATCAATACGTTGTCGCCCTCCTTTAAAATAAAGGATGATACTTCGGATACCAGGTTGATGCCCCGCGTTTTCATTTGCTCGGCATTCTGCTGGGCGAATAATAAGAGTAAAGGATCGGCTTTGGCGAGGTTTGTGATCTGGCTACATTGCGTCGTGATATCGCCGATAATTTCCGCGACCTGCTTAACGGCCAGCCCGTCTTTGAGTGTGCCGTCAACAGTAGCGAGAGACTGGTGGATCATATCCTGTACCAGTACAACTGAACTTACGTTAAGATTAATATTGTCCAAGTCCTGCTTAATCTTATTCAAAGAATTTTGGTGCGTGTTTTCTGCGGCTTCCCTCGTCAAGCCGTTTTCGTTAACGATGGCAAAATGCTGAGCATCGAAAATGATAGTTTGGGCATAGGTCTTCAGGCCGCCTGTTACGAACAGGAATAGGCCGATCAATAATTGTTTTTTCATGGTTTTTCATTTAAGGGCCTTGGCGTTCCGCATAATGTCATCTACCAAACTTTTGTCCTGGTTGATGAAACTGCCAAACGGGTTGCCCGATTTGGAATGGAGTTGATTGTTAAAATTGATGATAGAGTTTAGCAGGCCGCGCGATGCGCCATCGATGCGGCGCAATTCGCTAATCACGTAACTGAAAAGCATCTTGCGGTCACTGGCCTTCATTTGGTTTACGTCGCCAATACTTAAAATCAGTCCGGCGCAATATTCAGTTAATAAGGTTGCCTGGTCGGCGAGGTCGGCCTCGGAGTTCACAGCCAGCAGGATCAAAATGGGATTGCCCTCGCATTGCGCTATAATTAGTTTTTGCTGGCTGACAATTTCGTTGACCAACGGAGCGGCTTCCAGCCCGATCTCACCTGCATCAATCACCAAGCCGAGCGTATGAAGGCGGCTTTGGATATTGCGGTAGGTCGTTTTCAGGGTGGTCATTTGTGATTTGTTCACATCCTCGTTGGCTGTTACCGTTGCCTGATTCGTTCGCGCGGTTGTTTGACGGTCGTGTTCAGACTGGCTTTCGGTAACCAGCTGGTCAATCAGTTCCACGTTGGTTTGTGCATAACCCATTTTTACCAGCAGCATTAGGCCGAGGCTTAAATAAATCAGCTTTTTCATGGCTTCAGGGTTTTGGAGTTTTGGATGATGTTATCGCCGATCTGCCGGTCTATATTGATAAACCCGGAGTATGGATTCAGCGATTTCAGGATACCGCGCATTTTGGCATAATACATCGTCCGGTACATCCCATAAGCAACGCCCCTGATAATTGATAATTCATTGACTATGTGGTTTAGGAGCTTGGCTCTTTCACCGCTATCCATTAAATTGCTCTGCCCGCCTTGTAATATGAAGGTGCTTACCTCGGCTGAAAGTGCGGTCGCCCTGGTCTTAAATTCCGTAGCCCCTTGTTGGGCAAACAGCAATAACACCGGATCACTTTGGGCAAGGGTGGCCGCTTTATTGACGTCGGTTACAATGTCGCTGCTGATCTCGGCAATATCCTTAATGGCCAAAAGGTTCGACATGATGGAGGACACCTGACTTAATCCTTTGTAAATATCCTTTTGCAAGGAATTAACAGCGGTTAACTGGCCGGTTACGGCAAGCTGGCCGGTTTGGATGAGCGTTAATTTATTGTTAGTAGAATTCAACTGCCCGTTGATGATGCCCGAATGCACCGCCATTGCCGCCGCTGTTGTTGGATCGACGTAGACTGCCTGGGCTGAAACTTTCGCGGCGCTTATTGCCGCAAGGATGATTACGAAAAATAAAGATTTCATAGTTTTGAGTTTAATGGTTAAGCCGCATTTTGAGATAGCGGCCCGTGCTTATTCACTTGTTTCACAAAAGCTTCCAGCTTCAGACCTGATGTTTGCAGGTCATTTACAAAGGCGGTTAATGCTGCGGGATAATCATGGAAAATGGCTACGTATTTTTCTACCGCACTTTTCTCCGGCTTTTCGGTTGTATAGGTCAAATACTGGAAGATGGATACCTCTACACCATAAACCTCGCCTGTATTTCCCCTGCGGATATAAACCTCTTTGAATTTTCCCCGGCCGTCCTTGTTATCCAGCTGGTTGATGGTAAAGATTTTCTTTTGTTCTGTTTCAGACATGGATAACAGTTTGGCGATCTCCTGGTAGTTGTCCTTAAACCGGGATTGGTCAAGCAACATGATGGTATCCGAATTACTCAGTATACTATCCTTTACTACCGCGTTCCCTAAAATGTCACCGAGTTCCTGGGTAACCACTATTGCTTCGCCCCAAAACTTACGAACGGTCTTGTACAAGTACAATAGATAACCTGCCATCAATGGCGACGCAATGGCTTTCCATGCTTCCTCTACGATCAGGCACTTGCGGTGATCAGAACGGTATCGCATTTTCTGGATGAACACATCCATAATAATGAGCGTGACAATGGGGAATAAAATGCGGTTTTCTTTTATGGAATCTATTTCAAAGACAATAAACCGCTCGGTAAACAGGGACTGGTCTGCCGCTTCATTAAGTATGCTTTGGAATTCGCCACCTTTGGAAAATTTTTTGAGTACATAACGAAACTCGTCCACATCAAACGGAATGCGTTCTTCCTGCTTGATCTGAGGTATTTTGGTTAGGGCAAAATCATAAAAGGTATTAAAACAAAACGGGTAATCTGCTTCTCCAAAACCATAGCTGTAATAAGCACTGATCACATTGGAAATCACATCCCTTTCTACTGAGGAAATACTACCCTCGGCACCTTTCCATAACAGGCTGATAAGGGTAACCAAAAAGTCCTTTTTCTCGATATTGTATTCCGCTTCCGTGATCTGGAAGGGATTCATCGTAATGGGCTTCTTGTCGGTATAGGTGATGTACTTGCCGTTGTAATAACTGCACAGGCCTGAATAAGAATGCCCGGTGTCCACGATCACCACGTCCATGTTATACAGTAGGTATTGCTCGGTCAGGGAATTGATAAAGTACGATTTACCCGAACCGCTCGGACCTAAACAAAAGCGGTTTCTTGCGCTTATCCTGTTTTGTCGCATCGGCAGATCTGATGGGTCAATGGCTACTGGAATGCCCTGCCGGTCAGTGAACCTTACCAAAAAATCGGACGGGTCATCGGTCAGCAGGGCTTCCTTGAAAAAAAAGCAAAGGGCTGCATCAGAGGTGGTCAGGAACCAGTCGTATTTCTGTAATTCGACTGCATTACCCGGTAAAACAGACCGGTAAAGTTCCATTTGGTTGTAGGCGTTTTTGGAGGGGATAATTCCTTGCTGAAACAGGGCGGCCTCAATATAATTTGCTGCCCGGCTTATCCGGTCATCCTGGGCGCAGACCATAATATTAAAATGGGCATTCACCAGTAGCTGGTTATCCCTGGCTACATCGGCCAATAACTGATCGATGTCTTCGACGCATAGATTATTAGCTGGGTCGGGTACACCGGCGTGTCGTTTGCGTTTCAATTCCAGTTTATTCAGCGTTACCCTTTGATGCGGAATCTCCAGAACCTGATTAAAGATGATGCAGTCATAGCTGGGCACCGTGTGCAGGAAACTAAAATTATCTACCGGAAGCGTACTTTTGGTTTGGCCTTCCTGCTTTTCAGTATAGGTAGCGACTTGCTCCGGCAGTTCTATTAGGTCGGTATCGATCAGGCTGATACTTCGAATTGTGCGGCCACCCATTTTGAGTTCCTGGTCAAGTGAAAGCAAATTATCGAGCGTGATCAGGTCACTGGAAAACGACATACCCAATATCCGTTTGACATATTGCTGAATGTCTTTTTCTTCTAATAGGGTCGGCTGCAGACCTGCGCCAGATAACAGGTCGTTTGTTTTAAGCACCGACTGTTTGAATTCATTAAGTGCTTTTAGATCGAAAACATAAAAAGCATTTCGCTTAATCTGCCGGGTAATAATGAGGTAAGTATAAATAGCGGTGTATTCGCGTCCCTCGAAGTGCTCGTGATATTTCTCCTGCAAAAATTCGGCAGCGGGCTTCCCTTTGTATTGTTTCCGGCAAAAAACGTCCTGCTTTTGGATGATATAACCTTCGCCTAAGATTTTAACGAGATTAAGCAGCAGGCCGTGATAACTGTTATAGCCGTCCGGGTCGGCTGCATATTGCAGTACGGGATTTTGAATTTTAAAAATAACTGAGTAATCGCCGCGCAGGCCATATAACAAGCTTAACCCGTTATGTTGGTCTATACCCGCATACGGCAGTTCAAAGGAGTTTTTCTGATGGGATGCCATGGGATTGAAAATTGACGGGGTGAACAAAAACGCCTTTGTGGCGTGACTTGGAGTGGAGGCCCCCTTTCTGTTTTTGGAAAGTGTAAAAGAGTCCGCCTGCAATGGTGATGATGGTAACGGCACCGCCTAAATACATGCTGGTTAGTGCGCCAGTTAAGCCACCTGAAACCAATCCAATAACCAGTGAGCTGATTCCCCAGGCGATGAATTTGCCTTTGAAGCCTCGATAAATAAGGGGCTTTTGAAGCCCCTTATAAATTGCGTACTTGCGCATCATACCCCGAAAAAGGCCTTGATGACTACAGAAACCAACACCAGGAAAAGGCAAGATCCGCCCCAGCCCATGATCTCCTTGTTGATATCCTGATCCCCTGAGTTCCACTTGATGTAAACCCGGACGCCGCCGATAATACCGACCACGGCACCGATGGCGAGACAAAGTGTCGAAACAGGGTCTACATAACTGGTAAGGGATGAAGTGGCGGCATTGATGCCTGTTGTACCACCTCCGGTTTGCGCGAATGCGCCTTGTGCTGCAAAAGTTACGGACGCAGCTACTGCTAACAGTTTCTTGTTTTTTACTGTCATAAAACTTAAAAAATAAAAGGGTGAATAAAAAAATGATGGATTGTTAAATCCCGTAAAGGGCTTTGATGAAGATGCCTGCGAGTATCAAAAACAGGCAGGAACCGAACCAGCCGATAACCTGGGCATCAATCGGGTGATGGTGCCGATGGCCTCTAATCTGCCAGTTGGTGTAGACCCGCAAACCGCCGAGGATGCCAGTTAGCGCGCCGATAACCAGCACGAGATCTGAAAGGCTGAAATACACACTATGGAGTTGCTGTGTAGCCTGGTTAAAATCATCGATGCCGGGCGGGTTTTGGGCGTACGCCTTAAATGTGAAGGCAAAAAAAAAGACAGCGGATGCTGTCTTTAAAATCAATGATTGATTTCTCATTTCAATATGGTATTGCCTTGGTGTATTGCAGCAGACCTGCCTGTGCAACTTTGATCAGCTCTTTTAAGCTGACCGCACCTGTTGATTCTAATACAGGTGATGGATAGGCGGGCGCAGTTTCCTGGGCAAAAGATTCCTGCTGAGGTGCCGTCGCACTGTTTACCGCCTGCTCAGGCTCGTCATCGTAGACAATAATTTCGGGCTGGGAATCCTCGGAGAAAAAAAGGATATCCTGATCAGCTTCTCTGCCGTGGGTTTTCTGTTTAAGGTATAGGTCGGCCAAAATATTGATGGCGTAATAGCCCAGGTAAATGCCAATGAGCAATAGTATAAAATGGTTCCAGTTCATAATTCAATGGTTTGCAGGGATGCTTTGATGTAATTAATTAATTCGGGACGCTCTTTAAAAAAGCTGTCGAGGCTGTAGGCGATCAACTTGTTCATGTCGATACTCTTGGTCACTTTAAGTTGCTTGAGCATAAAGACTGTGCGGCCATCCAACCGGATCAATAGTTTTTCATTTCCGGTTAATTCGTAGGCGGTCAGTTCTGCAAATAAGATTTCCAGCTCTACTGATGGTTTTTCGGGGGGCGGTTTACCAGCTTTCTTCCTGACGGGTTTATCCTGATTGTTAGCATTTGGTTGACTTTGTTTCGCCGTTTCGGGTTCTTCGATACCGGGTTGCTGGCGCATTTTTTCCCTCAGTTCGTCGGCTAATGATCGTATTTTAGTCATAGGGCCTCCTTTTTAAACAGGTATTGTTCATAGATACAATTGAGCGTAGGCAACACGACCGGATACAGGATCAATGGGGTTTGAAAAGTGCTGATGCGCTGAAAGTCGATCCGGTCAGGAAGGCTTGGAATGATGGGGCCAAATTGACGTATCACTTTTTCCACCTCGGCCTGGGTTTCATATTTAACTGTTTGTTTAATACGGTTAGGAATAAATATCGTTGGAGCGCGGTTATTGATTCGACGCACCACCATGGCAAAAAGGATAGTTGAGTCCACCGTAAACTCGTCATAGGCAAAAGGACATATGATAAAGTCAGCTGCCGCGATTGCAGGGATCAGGCCGTCGTCATCCATTTTGCCCGGCATGTCTAAAATGGCTATATCCTTTTTCTTTTTGCTGATAACCTGTAGCAGATCCGGGAATTGTTTCAGGTCGGTTGGCACCACGTCATAAAGTGGTTCGTTCTCCAGTATTTTTGCTTTTTCTGCTTTGGCCGCGATAGATTGCTGGTAATCCATGTCCAGTATGGTAACCGGGTGCTGATGAACAGTGGTGAGGTAGTTGGCCAGGAGCAGCGTGAGCGTACTTTTTCCTGCGCCACCTTTTTGGTTGCCTATAAGAATGATCATAAAATAAGTTTTAAGGGTTATCGTGTATTGGTTCTTGCCTTGCGTTTTCTTTTGCGGTTCCTGCCATTGATCTGCTCGTCATCGATATCATCGGATATATCAATTCGCAATGGCGGGAGGTATATGCCTGGGGCTTGAAATCCTGTAAATTCGGTGTGATAATTTTCTATGTCATCAGCATACCAATTCTCCGATTCGTCGCCGTTAATTTGAGGGGATTCAAAATCTTCGGATTCAGGGAATTCGGCTATCTCCACAGGTTTATTGATGGTGACATGATTGGCTTGTTCAGGTGCCGGTTTGATAAACTCGGCTAATGGCATCAGGTCGCCGCCTTTATACACGGCTTTTTTTGCATGGTCAATTACTGTATATCCATAAGGTTGTTTACCGTCTTTTGCATGAAAGAAGATTTGAAGGCCAAAATTTCTTTGCAGCATTCCGGCCAGTTCGGAATTATAGCCGGTCGTTTTTCCTTCGCCGCCTCCTGCCAGTTTACTTGTTTCAGGAAAAAGTTCAGGGTTAAAATCAGGCCGGTATTTTTCAATGATGGCTCGCAATTGCTCTAATCGCTTTTTATTTTGCTGGTAATCCGCAATGCGTTCATCAACTTTTTCAACGGGCAGGCTATCCAGTTTTTTACCGAACTTGAAGATTTGATAAATACCATCTTTTAGATTTAGGGTATATCCTTTTATTTCAAGCAACATCATGAACTGCGCTCTTGAACTGAAGTTGTACGTTAAAGCATTGTTCTTATCTTTTTGGGCCTGCAAATTTTCGTCCAGGCCTATAACTTGATTTAATACCTGATAGCCCTTAATTCTTTCGTAACTATCCTTAACCTTTTTGCCGTCCCTGCCGATGCGGGTGGATACGAGATGTACGTGGTTATTTTGAGTGTCCTTATGAAAAATTATCAAATAAGGGTTGCTGCCATAACCCATTCCCTCTAACCATTTTTCGGCAATACCAGTTAACTCCGATTTGCTGTGATCCCTGCTTTTCGTTGAAATGGTAACATGCAGCTGTGGGTAAACAATGCGTTTATTCTTATCGGTTACAGCCTCCAGGTAATTGACATAATCCTCTGCGCGTGGGTTAGAAAGTCCGGATAATGCGCCGAAATTCTTTACCTCCATCAATTCACCTTTGTCCAGCAGTATTTTGGCAAAACTGTAGCCGACACCCTTAAACGAAGATGCAGGCCTTAAAAATTTTACTATCATATCAGCCCCGGATTAGACGTATAATTTGCCGGAGCGATTTTTCGGTATCGTTACGGATTCGGGCATATTCCCGGAAAAGCAGGTTAAACTCCTTTACCACCATCTCATCAAGCCGCCCCCGCTTGTTAAGGATATTTGCATGCCTGGCCAGCTGGTTAATGTTATTTCCCGCCCGGCCTAATTCTGCGCCCATTACATCCAGCCGATTTAAAACTTCGCGGGCGTTAACCAGTTGTTTATGCTGGCTGCCTAACAGGCGGTGCCGGATCAGGTCGGTATGGTTCATACCGAGTTCCTTTTCCAAAGCAACAAGCTTGTTGTATTCATCCTCGGTCAGCCTCGCCCGGATAAAGCGTTCCTTTTTTCCCTGCTGTAATTCGGGTCGTCCCGATTTCTTAAAAGGCTTGCGGGGTTGATCCATCGGCTTATTTTTTTAAAAGGAAAACCAAGTTGCGCAGGTTTTCCCATCCCATGCCGCTTTGCGGCAATGGGCAAGTAAGTTTTTGTGACACAAAAACACAACTTGCCGCTTGTAAAACAAACGGGGGGCTGTATAAAGGGCTATATGTATATGCGGCTATATTCAGGCGCTGGCAAAAAAAAAGCCCTGTTAAAACAGGGCCAATTGTACTGAATTTATTTGTGCTTGTTTAATCGCATTCAGGGTTAGCAGGATAACACTTTGCTTAAAATTGGTGGTGTCGGTATGGCCGATGACGGCGGTCATTTTAGCCTTTAGGTCATTTAAGCCTGCTGTTAAGGCCTCCTGACGGCTGTTGAATTGTTTATCGTAAACGGAGATACGCGACCCGCCGCCAGCCATCCCATAATTATAATCCAGGGTATAAGTCCATATAGGGTTTTGTCCCCGGCCTAAATAAAGAATACTGTGTTCGCTGAACCTGTCGGGATTCCCTAATATAATATCCTCCCGTTCCAGGAATTTTGGTTGAATAAACCAGCCGTTTTTATCAAAACCTATTTCCGTAAAGCCAAATTCCAGTCCTTTACGATAGGCATAAACATTCATGGTCATGTGCCTCAAATCATTTCCAAAGCTATTAAACCAGTCCAGTTTAGCTTGGTTATTTTGTTCTACCGCTTCGAGCATCTCGTTTAAAAGATGTTTTTCATAAGGCACAAGGCAGCTTTTGTTGATATAATCCGTAATTACGTTTTGCGATTGTGGGCTTAAAATCAGATTTTCCATAACATACATTTAGTTTTTTTATGCAGGTATGAAAAGCGTTTGCCTGACCTGTCAAGGGCCGTGATGCAATCACGGTTTATATACCCTTGACGGGTCAAAAAGGCAAAACGCAATACCTTTGCATACTAAAAAACTAAATGGTTAAGGAAAGCTGGCCAGCAAAAAGAAAAGTATTAAGGACATCAATCAAGCAATTTGTCCTCTAAGGATTTGACCTTTATATCTGAGATTCTATGCTTCTCCTTCAGTTCCGCAATTTGCCTGCGGTATTTTTCGCATTTGATCCGCAATTTGTGACTACCGTGCAGATGTCCCATCTTCCAGCCTTCCGAATAAGAGGACGTTTCATAAAATTCTGTTGGGTCAAAGGGCGCATAACTGCCTGAATACCATTTAAGGAAAGAATAATAAAGGTATCGGCCGGAAAAATAAGTGAGTGTAACGACAATGATTTTTGTCCAGGTGATGGTGATTTCCATAAGTGTTAATGTTTAAATATGAATAGGTAACTATGCAGATAGCGGTATAGGTAGCTATGCCAATAAAGGTCTATCGGACGATATAAATAAGCACATAGCTGTTTAGCTATTTATACCGATAGCTGATTAGCTGAATAGTTATTTATATAAATATTCGGATAGTTGAATATATAATTAAGTGGATATATAACTAAAGAGATATTCCTATAGCTGTATAAACAGCTAAGCGTTTATATAACTTACTGTCTATCCAGTTAGCTGTATATTGGTATATCCGTATATATAGCTAAAGGAATTACCTGCGCAGGCCGGTCTTTACCAGGTTACTGGTATCAGCAGAAGGTAGGCGGTAGAGGTTATCCAGTTCGGATACCAGCCTTTGATTATAATCCTTGAAACCGGCATAATTTGAGGCGCTGTTATGGGTCAGCGGATAGGCATTTAGAAAAGTCCGGCTTGCATCTTCACCGGCATCATCATTATCAAAAAATATGGTTCTATCATTAAAATCTGAAGCCCGTTTGATGGCCGCTTCGATAAATGTTACCCCATTTAATAAAATGACTGTTTCACCGTCATCCCGTTGTTCAAACTTCCAGCTGAGGTAATCGATCATTCCTTCAAACAAGGCCAGCCGAGCAGAGTCACCGGGAATTATGGTTAATCCCTTCGGGCCGAGGCATCCTTTAAAGTAAGGATTGTTGACTTCCCAACCACCATTCTCATTTTTCCAGCCTGCCGAAAAAAAGTATTTGCGGAGTTTTTTCTCATCCTCGATGTAATAATAAACCTCCTTTAAGTGCTGATGAGCAACCGGCCATATGGCCCTGGATTGCAGGTAGTTTGTAATGGCTGGATTATTACCAAGATCCCTTACTTCTGAAATCTTATAATTAGGTATTTTGGTTGCTTTTCTTGGCCTAAAGTTTTCGCGGCTTATAGAGGGTGCTGCTCCTGGTTCTATATTACAGGTTTCATTTATTCTCTCTAATACGTCTCTGAAACCGAGTGGGTACCAATAGGCCAGCGCAAGGTCAATCACGTTGCCGCCTTTAATGCCCGATGGATTAGCGCCACCCCAATCGTACCAAACACCGAGTTTGTCATCAACACAAAAAGAGGGTGTGCGTTCTTCACGCAGCATACTCAAATAAAAAAGTTCTTTGCCGGATTTGTAGGCCGGGTGATAGCCCAACCGGGCCAAAAAGTCAACCGGGGACACCTGTTCCCTGATTTCCTGCGCATTGTAGTTAATTAATGTATTCATTTGTTTTGCAATTTGTAAATGGATCTAATCTTACAGATAGCGTAAAAGTTCGATTGATTTGGCTATCGCCGCTACTTCCAGCCTATCAATGCGCCAAACGGCGGAATGATCCCCGTCTTTGCGTATAGTTAGTATTCCTTTTTCAGCCCAATTTTCGATATTGGCCCGCCCGTATTTTCGGAATGCTTCCGACTTTTTGAGGTAGGGTTTCAGTTTACCTACTTTGGTTAGCGCCTGGATCGCGCCCATTTCGGCAGCTTCCCGGATTATAAGTTTAAGCTGCTGCGTTGATAGGGTCAAATCCATCGCCAGAAGATTTAATGAGCGTTATTTGTTCCTGGTTGAAGCATACCGTTACTGAGTTGAACTTGAGCGCTCTTATTTTTGCTGCGCTTAAAAATTCAGGATAATTCAGGATCAGGATGTTGGGGTAATACTGCTTATTAAAATATCGCCAGTAGAGGTAAGCGGTAAAGTCCTCGAAAATAACGAGGTGGCCAGCTTCACCAGAAATAAAGGTCATTCCTTTGGGGCCAAGACAACCTGTGAAATTGGGATGCCTGATTTCCCATCCACCATTTTCGTTTGGCCAGCCAACTGCGCAAAAGTCCTTACGCTTTTTATTTTGGTCTACTTTATAATAGTAAACCTCCCGAAGGTCAGCGGTTACCAATTCCAATAGTCCCTCAGTTCGCAGACTTGCGCGAACAGCTGGTGTTTCGCCCAATGGAAGCGTTTGTTGAACATGATAATAAGGCAGTTTAGTCGGCTTTCTTTTCCGACAATTACGGTTTTGCTTGTTCGTTGTATTCATCGTATTATTATCTAAATGGGAACCGGCAATGGGTAACGAACCCAAATAATTCACTTTTACCGGTTGATGAAAAATCCGGGATTACGTGCGTTGGCCTGTACAGACCATGCCCAAACGGGCTGCCCAGGGTTCGCTGTTGTCCAGTCCCGCCTGTGCTTTTGCATAGCACGGGTTGCTGTAGCTGCTTCCTGATTCCCGGCACAATGCCGGGTAATGCTTCATCCCATGATGTCAAAAAACGTTCGTTAACCTGCCCGCCGAAGCGGGCGAAAGTTTATCTGTCCGAAACTGGCAGATAGGTTCCGCGATTACTGGCCGCTGCAATAGATTCCAGTTTTTCGCGGTCAATCCCCGATTTTGAGATATAGATTTGGCCTTTTAAAGGTTTGAATAAGCCTTCGGAAATCCAGCGGTCAACCTGTGAGCGGCCATACAGCCGGTAGGCTTCCGCTTTACTGACCATCGCATTTTGAGAGCTTGTTTCTGATAGCGCTTTAGCGGTGCCACCAGTAACAGATTCGAGAAAAATACGTGTCAATTCAGCCTGTTTTATCATTATCCCTTTGGTGATTATGGGAGCAAATAACTCGGTATTTTGAACGCTCAAAAAGCGCAAAATTTTGTTGCGCCCAGAATTGCGCCCTTGCACCCAGTTGATTATCAGTAAATTATACCAATTGGGTTTTTAAGATATATTGAACAGACAAAAAAAAGCCTCCCAGGGATGGGAGGCTTTAAAATGAAAATAGGAGACGGTCAGTAATTTCTAATTTGTATGATGAGTTTTTCAAGGGTCGCTATTGCGGCATCCTTATCGGTTTGCTCGATACGATAAGTGCTTTTGCGCATACTGTCCCAAGAAATATTTTTTATTTTGTCAGTGGACAGATATGGAACTATGGTTCGGAAAACCAAACTTAGCGAACTGGCTATAACCACTTTGGTATCGTCGGCAGCTTTAAGTATAATACCGATCTGGTCTGCGCTGAGCTTGCATAATATTTTAGAAATCAATCCAGGCCGTGGAGGTGTATTATTGGGAGCGTTAGTTGTTTCCACTATATATTTGCCATAGCGCTTTTTAAAGGCCAACCCCATGTCCCTAATGTATAGAACTATATTTTCGCCGGTTGCAGCCAATGGGTGATCATCCGGGTAGGCTGACAGGTTTTGCACAGCCTGGTGTTCCAGTAGCATCAATGAGTCATAATATTGTGTTACCACGGCTTTTATCTTTTTGAAAGAAAAAAGGTAAAAGGTATTCGTTTTTAAATCCTTTAGTACCTCCTGCAGTTCCTGGTCAAATTTACTTTCAATTATTTCAAGCTGCTGGGATTGCAGATCAGCCACTTTTGTTTTTTCCGGATTTAATGTTATTTCAATTACTTCGTCCAGCCATGCATATGGATAGACATTAAAACTCTTGTTTCGCATATTCCATTCCACTAATTTTTATTGTCACACATCTGAACCTTCAAATATCCGTGACCCTAAAAATCAATTCAATAGGTAATTTCCCTCATTTTTAAACAATAGGTGAAAACCACTACCTTGTGATTTTTAGTTAAATAACTTATGCAATAGCGAAACCTTGTTTTTTACATTCGTTTTTTCGTAAATATTTTGAATATGGTTTTCGACAGTTTTACTTGCAATAAACAGTTTTTCAGAAATTTGACGATATGTACAGCCTTGCCGGATTAGCAGCACAATTTCGATTTCACGGTTAGTCAGTTTGTAAAACCTACACAATTCCTCAAACAATTCGTTTTTAGGCTTAAAACTTTCAATTGAAACAAGTCGCTCGTACTCTGCCCTGGCATTCTTTATAGACCGAAAAATAAAAAGTACGGTTATGCATATTATCCCTGTGTTTGTACATAGTACCTCGACTAATTGATTGGTTTCAACTATGCCAAATAATGCTAAAGAAATCCATGGAGTTATAGCGCAATACATCGAAATCTCTTCAAAATACTTGTGATTGGTTCGGTCAGAGATATGCTTTCTCCTGATTGCCTGATACATTACGTAAAGTAAGACGATTGCATAAATTAACGGCGCAATCATTCCGTATTTAATATCAAAATTTAAATTTCCGTTGATGGCATAAACCAATACAAAAAATATTATATAAGGACCTATTAAAAATAGGGGTACGCCAAAAAGTGCATGCCATCGTAAAGTTTGTAAATCGAAAGCTTTATAAAAATAAAACGGAAAGTACGAAGCCATAAGAAATCCACTTCCGTATGCCACCATTTCCTGAACTGAAATAGGTATTTTGATTTTAGGATCGGGGAAAAGTCCGCCAGTAATATTATAAAAAAGTAAAAGTATTAGCAAAATTAGATAAAGCAATCTATTCTTGTCCTGAGGTCGAAATAAATAGTAAAAAAGCTGAAATAAGAACATTCCGGCTTCCAACAGTATGAAGATGAACGTGACTATATGAATTTGAGTGCCAAAGACTAACATACATTTATATATTAGTCTACTTTTAGAAAATAGAGTTTATATCCTAATTCTAATTCAGCGTAAACTTCGAATCCAAATTTTTTGTACCATGGAATATTATTGATGGTTGACGTTTCCAAAAATATTGGCAAATTCTCGGTTGATTTTACTTCAATCAAGTCAGAAAGCAACTTACTTCCGATTCCTTTGTGCTGCCAGCCAGGTAAAACTCCTATAAACCAAAGATATGCCATGTCTATTTTGGGGTGAAGTTTTTTTATGGCACTTTCCCTATTTAAAGCTTTTAAAACCTTTAATATTCCAATAGCTTTAAAAATTAATTTAATATCTAACCAAACCGCTTTTATACTGAAGTGCTTCTTTTGAGGATATAAAATTAAAGCGCAGGCTTTTTGATCATCCGATAGAAAAACATCTCCAAATAAGTAACATTGCTCGAAGGAGTATTCCATCAAGGCGGCTATTTCATTTTTATTTCTCTGATGGTTTATTATATAATTTACGCTTTGATTGTCGTAAAATGATTGTGATAAAATTTCAATAACGATTGTCTTGTCTGAATAATCTGCTCTCTTCATATTATGATAACGATTATGGGTAAATTAATAGGCGTAATATATATTAACTCAACGTAAAAAATAATACGTGATTAAATACCATTACGCAACATTAGACTGATAATGTTGCTTATTAATTAATATAGTTAAGGATATTACGTTATTATGACGATTCGCTAAAGAGTGCGATTTTTAAATGCCCTGGGCGGGCCTTAAGATAATAGGTATTCAAGCTATGTTGAATTATCTTGAATTAGTTGCAGAAACGAAGATTATTCGTTTTCAAAATGTTTATTGTAAAGAGCAATGATATCCTTTTTCAAATCTAATGGAAGATCATAGTTAGATTTCCAAATTAATTTTCCTGTAACAGCCTCGCCTGGCGACGACTGAATAATATCACATCCCTCAAGAACATCTTCCATTTCGTGTATTTCGAGGTAAGGTTCATACTTGTCTTCCATTTTTTTAATTTCTGGATCAGTAACAAATTCCTGCATTCTATCGCTGTAGGATTTCGGTTGTACAAATAATGTTTCCATGTTTTAAAGTTTACTTTTTAACATATCTATCTTTTCTCTTTCACTTGCTAATAGTCTTTCGTAAAGCTTTTTATTTTCCTCGATAACTTCCAACCATTTTTCAATCGGATTGAATGAGCAATGGTAATTTTGCGATCCTACTGCGCCTTGATTAACACTATTATCATTAAATGTATTAAAGTAGGTGACGGCTGCTTGTTCGTCAAAATTTTTGATTGCTTCTACAGGTACTTTGAGGATTTTTGCGACTTGTTGAAGAATATCATCTTCAATTACTTCTTTCTGTTCCAATAATGATACTCTTTTCTGACTCCATTCTTCGCCCAATTCAAAAGCCAACGCCTCTTGCTTTATACCGAGCATTTCGCGGAAACGTTTCACGTTTCTGCCTTGGTGAATTTGATTGGGCTTCTCGGCTGATGAATTCATTTCTATAAGTCTTTTTTAACAAAGGTAAAAAAAATAGCATTGTAAGCTAAAAGCACTTACCAGTGGAGTCAGAATAAAATAGTCGTTTTTTTTTCTAAAGTAATCATTTTCAGAATAGGATAGAAACTCGTTGTAGACGTCTTTTGAACCATTATGGGAACGATAGACTTAAAAACAATTGGAAATGATATCGCCGAAAATATATCGGTCGAAAAAATTTACTGCATTCAAAACCTAAGTAATGACAGTTATTATCTTATTATAATAATAAATCCTGCTTGTGATAAAAAATTTACGGAGCTGGAGCCATTTGTAAAAATGGCTACCGGTGATAGTGATAAGTTTTCTTACAATTTCGTTCATTTTGAGGAATTTTTAAATCAACTAAAAAATGGCAACTTACTATTCCATTTTTTTTGTAACGATGTTAATCTTATCTATAATCGATCAGGATGTGTCAATAAGCCTACATTTTCTTCTGAAGATTTCGTAAAATGGAAAACGGCAGCTAAGTCAAATTTTGAGGAAGGAGTTAGAAAGACGAAAGGCTTTATTGATGGAGCCAATTTTTTCAGCGAGAGAAAAAATGATGGCTTAACAGTTTATATGCTTCACCAATTTATTGAATTAACATTTCGCACACTTGAGTTAGCTTTGCTTGCTAAAGAAAAGAAAACACATAATTTAAGAACACATCAAGAGTTAATCGCTCCGTTTCATCCGCACCTTCATTTATTATTTCCAGAAAATTCAGACGAGGAAAGAGATATTCTTAAAACTCTAAATGAGTCATATTCTTCCGTTCGATACAAACATAATTACCAGGTAAATGAGTCCTACATCCCGTTATTATTTCATCGAGCATACCTTCTACAAAAACGAGCGGAACAAATTTTTGATCATTTCAATCTGCTACTTGATGAAACAATTGTTTTTTTAAATCAATCAGTCCATGAGGCATTGCCTGATAATACCATTTGTAACGACGATGAAACATCTAAAAATGAGATTTCACAATTTGAAATTTTAGGAGATGAAGCAACTTCAAATTATTCAAAAACATTGGATTACTTTTTAGCCGAATTTATTAAAAAATACGCGCCTCAAGTGATTTACAACTTTGGTAATATTCACCACAGTAAATCAACAACTGGCTGCTTTTTAAGACCGTCCAAAAAAGAGTCCGTCCATATGTTTTTGGTGGTGATTTTACCAAACGCCGGAATTCAACTAATGAATGAAATGCAAGAATATGCAAATGCAAATTTTTCCGGGGGGCAGATAACAATTGTCGCTCAAAGTTGGGAGTACATTTTTGCCGCAATGAACAGTGGCAAAACATTTTACAATAATATTCTCCGCAAGGGAATATTATTATACAAAAAAGGAGAATCAGAGTATGACAAACTTGTTATTCCCGAAATTGATCATATAGCTGTTTTAAATTCAGCTGAAAAGGTTTACAAAGTTCGAAAAGAAACGGCAGAAGGTTTTTTATTAGCTGCAAAAAACTGCTTAGAGGCTGGTTACTTCAACAATGCCTTGTTTTTTTTACATCAAGCCACAGAGCAGGCTTGTTTACAATCAATTCGATTACACATCGATTATCGATGTGAGGTACATAATATTGGCCGGTTACTCGATTTGGTAGAATGTTTTAAACCAGGGTTGAAAATCCTACTAAAATGTTCTGTCAATGAAGATAACCGTCTATTCAAGCTATTAAAGGACAGTTACTCATCAAGCCGTTATAGAACTGATTTTAAAGTCGATAAACAAGACGTTATTGATCTTTATGATCAAGTCAATTCTTTTGTTACTGAGGCCGACGTTATAAGTTTTAGTAAGCTTGGACACTTAATAAATTCCGCACACGAATTTGCCCAAGTTCAAAATGATTTGAGACCGGCGCTAACGACGACATAAGCGGGTCTTTACACTCAACTGCTCTCCCCAAAGCCTTTTGAAACATCCGCTATTATTATTGGAGCCTGCCTCCGGTCAGATTGGAATCCCCACTAAAAAACAAATTAGTCATTTCAATGGGTAAAAAGGATGAATATGAATTGAATTATGGGAGTGCATTATAGATAATTGAATCATTCCGAAATCTGTACACCATGGCAAATAAAAATAAATCAAAAACAACTCTTCGTGACTCATCAAGTCCATATCGTCTATCCCTCGATGAAAAAACGCACTTACCACCATTAAGTGAGATTACTTCGTCTGATGATGAAGACGCAAATAAATCCAGATATCTACACTATCGCCCCTCTGACTTTAAACGAGGAACGCTATTCGTTGATGTCCATCTTTCGCAGGAAACTCAACAAATAAAAATTTCGATCAATCCTGATTTTTTGATGGTTTCTTGTGATTGTAATTCGAAAGTACAAAAGCTTTGCCGACACTTATTTAGAGTTTTCTCTGACCTGCTCAAAGAAGAAAAATATAACTTTTTCAAGAGATATACTGAATTCCCTTATTCCGATTACGATTTTTTCGATAAATACTTAAAGCTTGACCATAAATATTGGCGACATACAGAAGCGATACCAAAAACTGAGTTCGGGAAGATATATAAATTTGAAGATTCAATTAAGTCCGAGAATATATTGCCATTATCGGTTTCTATTCCGCCCCCGTACAGAGAAGAAAGCGCTGAAGCAAATTCAATAATCTTTGTGATGTCAGGAATAAGATATGTGGCGGAGATCCCATTTTTAATACCTTGTATTTCAAAATTCAACGTAAGAACTGGTAAGGTTTTGAATTTTATTGAATTCAAACATCCTGGTGACTTATCAACAGGTAAAAATCTTGTACAAAAAGCGCTGAATGCGTTTAGCGAGGATTTCAATCAGCTACTCGGATTTAATAAAAAGCCAAGTGAACACAGAGAAACCGAAAACATATCACAAACGAGGTTAATAGCATTCAATTATTGGAAGTGCTTAGTTCCAATACTCGCGGAGACCGGAGATGTATTTTATTATAGCGGGTTCGAGAGGAAGGTTGATCTAAAAGGAAAACCTAAAAAATCCTACATGGAAAAAATTGATTTTTCTATCGAAAGAACAAAAATCTCATTCACATTAGAACAACACGACGGTTATTTTAAATTGCTCTGTCATGCCCAAATATTAGATAGAAATGTTAAAATAAATTCTGTTTACCCTTATTCATCACCGTTTTTCTTCACGCTTCATGATAATACAAATCTTTACTATCAGTTCAGGTCATTGGAAGAGGGTAATATCATCTCCGAATTCCATAGAGCAAATTACTGTTTTACAATCCAATCGCAAGATCTTGAAGAATTTAACAAAGATATACTCGCACCAATAGCTGTCGATTATCCAGTAGCTTATAAATTTCTTTCTTTTCCGAAAGAAATTCAACTAAATATCGTTGAAAAACGAATTGTCTTAGAGGATCATGGCCATTATGTTTCATTTAATCTATTAGCACTGTATGATAACGGTGCGCTCTTTTCTGTGCTAACAAATGGTAGCGCCAATTTGATTTACAAATTTGAGACGATCCAAATCCAACATAGGGATAAATTAAACGAAGAATTGTTTAAAGAATCTTTCGTCAAGTTGCACCCATCGTTTAAAATCCAAATAAATGACAACGCCCTATTTTTATCAAAAGAGTCTTTATTGGATGAACAATGGTTAGCTAAATGTCAATATTTAATGTCAGATGTAACATTTGTAGGTATAGAAAGTATTATTGACTTGAATCTTCATCTCGGCGAACCAATAATTAAAACAGACGTTCATCAGGGCGCCGACTGGTTTGATGTTTCAGTCTCAGTAAAATTTGGTGAAGAATTAATGACACCTGAAG
Source organism: Hufsiella arboris (assembly GCF_009834875.1). Lineage (GTDB taxonomy): Bacteria > Bacteroidota > Bacteroidia > Sphingobacteriales > Sphingobacteriaceae > Hufsiella_A > Hufsiella_A arboris. The sequence continues at coordinate 126,616 of NZ_WVHT01000006.1, forward strand.
ATATTCACAACGCTTTAAAAAAACGATCTCCGGTTACTAAACTTAAGAACGGCAAAATTGCCTATTTACCGGACAGTTTTTTCAATAGGCTATCCAAACCCTTCAGGCATGGAACTTTAACCGAAAAAGGTGTTAAAATTCCTCGGCAGCAATATACTCTAATTGATAAATTATATGATAAGTTAGCTAAGCCGAATCTTGCAAAATCCCTACTTGAAACTACCCAATTATTTTTAAATATTGACGACGCACCATTAATTGAAGTTCCCAACAACGTAAACGCCATCCTAAGGGGATATCAAAAAATTGGTTTCACTTGGATGGCCAACCTAAGCATTCATAAATGGGGTGGACTACTGGCAGATGACATGGGTTTGGGTAAAACCTTACAAGTTTTAACCTTATTGCAATATATAAAAAATAATGCCCAAATATTCTTTCCTCATTTATTGCTTGCTCCCACATCTCTATTATTTAATTGGAAAGAAGAAGCGGAAAAATTTTGCCCTGAACTAAATGTTCTTTTTTTCCATGGTTTTAGTCGAGAAAAAAATCCCGAGGAATTAAATAAATACGATTTAATAATAACTTCCTATGGTACATCCTCAGTAGATATCGAATTTTTAATGACAATGCATTTTCATTATCTCATTCTTGACGAGGCGCAAGCCATTAAAAATCCTTATTCGCAACGTTATAAGACAACCATGTTAATTCCAGCAGAAAACAGAATCGCGCTAACTGGAACACCAATTGAAAACAGTACCACCGATCTTTATGCTATTATGAATTTTATAAATCCTGGTTTTTTTGGCACCTTAAAAATGTTTAAAGAAAACTTATTGCCAATTGACAATAATGATAATCAGGAACGGAATGATACAATTGCTGAACTGATTCGCCCATTCATACTGAGAAGAACCAAAAAACAAGTTGCCAAGGATTTACCACCTAAGACAGAGATGATTTTATGGTGTGAAATGGAATCAGAACAGCGGAGAATCTATGACGATTATAGAAAGCTATTTAAAAAGAACTTAGTTGAACGAATTGACAGTGAGGGGCTGGAAAGATCAAAATTCTATGTACTTGAAGGCTTAATGAAGTTAAGACAAATTTGCAATTCTCCGCTCCTAATGAAAAATGCTCCACAGTTTCACACTACTTCGTGTAAAATAAAAGCATTAATGGATCATATTTCTGAAAACTCACTTGAACACAAATTACTTGTATTTTCTCAGTTTACGAGCATGCTTAGTTTAGTTAGGAACCAGCTTGAACAGCAATCAATTTCATATTGCTATTTAGATGGCAAAACGACACCTCTAAATCGTAAAAAAGAGGTTGACACATTTCAAAATGACCAGTCTATTAAAATTTTCTTGATTAGCCTTAAGGCTGGCGGAGCCGGTTTGAATTTAACTACTGCCGATTATGTTTACCTCCTTGACCCATGGTGGAATCCTGCAAAAGAGGATCAAGCTATTGATCGTTGTTATAGAATTGGTCAAGATAAGCACGTGATGGCTTATAAAGTGATCTGCAAGGACACTTTGGAGGAAAGGATTCTCGATATGCAACAACGAAAGAAAAGGCTTGCGGAAGAAATAATACCAACCGACGAAAGCATTTTACGCACTATGGGTAAAGAGGAAATTTTAGGCTTATTGGACTAAACTCATCGTTAAAAATAGAAAGTAAAATATGGAAGTTGTAGTAAATGCCGAACGTACTTATAGTGGAATAATTAGTCAGGAAGAATTCAAACGTCGATGGGCGCTTATTAAAGCAAGAATATTAAGTGGCTATTCTCAAGAAGATTTAGCTTTTCTTTTAGGAAAACCGCCATACTTCATAAGAGACTATGAAGACTTGAATGCAAGCTCAAAACTCGCTTTGGAAGATTTAGAAATCTTGTCGGTTGTTTTAAAAAATCTTTACCCAGAGATCTTACCGTTTGACCGCGATGAGACAGGCGAAAATGAAAAACGTCTTGTAAGAGGAGCTGCAAGAGAAATCGCCGGCATATGCTATTACACGTTCACTCATCCCTGGACTATTGATGGCAAAAATATAAAAATTGTAACTGAAGAAAAAGTGCTTTGTGTTGGTGTAAATACCCTACTGGAAATTAACAACAATATTTATGAATCGTTACTCAATTTGATCGCGGAGGGTTGTTTCAATAATTGGTGTCGACCATTGGAATTATTTCAATTGGTCAATAAGCAATTGAATACTCGAAAAGCCTCCATAAGACCGAGTTACTTAATTCCTGCAATTTACAAACTCATAGCTGAAAAAAAGCTTAAAATGACCTCTGACCGTTTTCGCTTTTGCTATAAGGTTCAAGACGAAGAATAACGTTAACTAACTATTAAGCAGATTAAACCCATTAGACAATTTCCTCTTAAATATTAAAAATCATGAAAAAGCAAAAATTAAAACTTTTAAATCCGATTCAGCCAGTCGATGTTGAATCGGCTCAACTTAAATTAATTAGTGATAAGATTCTCCAACAATTTTCAGTTGAAAAAATTATATGTTTTGGAAGTAAAATTAACAATATTCAAACCCGAAGCTGCTTTGCAATAGAACAAGACCTTTCCGCCACTTCAGAAGATTTAAACAGCTTTAGTCTATTAGTTGTACCGGTAACAGGTGAGGTGATCCACGATATTAGCATTCAGCAAAGAATTGAGGAGGATTGCAAATTTATCGCGAATATCGCAGTTGTCGTTGATAGAATGGCTAATATAAATCAAGCCTTATCAAATGGCAGTTCTTTCTACACTACCATTTACCATAAAGGGAATGTGATATTCGACAATCAAAAAGAGCTATTTGTAACTCCGGGAGTTGGCGAGAATACTAATAAAAGAGTAATCAAAAGGGAAAAATTTTGGGAGCATTGGTATTCCCTTTCATCGGGATTTTTGAAAGGGGCCAAATATTTCGGACAAGAACAAAATAATGAACTCGCAGTTTTTATGCTTCATCAAGCACTGCAACATTGCTACTCTGGTATGTTGAGAGTACTAATTGGCTATAGGACAAATAGCAATAGTTTACGAAGATTACTTCAACTTATAGAAAATGCCTTACCAGATTCATCTTTAGCACCCTTTAGAAAAACAACACCAGAGTATGCAAGATTAACCGCACTATTATTGAAGGGTTTTAGTGATGCCAGATACAATGATAAATTTGATGTTAGCGCCTCAGATGTGTCAAAATTAATTAGCCGGATTGAGGAGATTTTAATAAGCGCAAATGCCACTTGTCAAGACAGACTTTTGGCTATAAAAGAAGGTAAGGCTAAATTGGTGGCGTAAAAGCAGTTGAATCAAGCAAAAGTTTGTAGTTACTAAGGAAAGGATGTTCAAACTATTTGGACACCCTTTCAATACTTTGTTATCAAATTACTCAACAACTAACCTTTTTCAAAATGGTCAAAAAAAGATTCCCATTGGTAGCGCTCGCACATTTTAATGATATGGATGCCGCCAAATTGGCGATAGAAATTGAAAATTCCCTAAAACGCTTGTCGCAAATCAAACCCCGCAACCACCGCGAGGAACTTTCACTGAAAAGTAATTATCACCGGGTAGAAGTCCTCAAAATAATATTGAAGTATCAAAAACACCCGGATCTGCAGCCAAGGGTGGAAGATATCGCTACACTCTCGTAATCAAATTCATAGTTGGAGTCAAATGAATATTAGGAACAATATTCTACCATTGGAACTTTTTGTAAATTACTTTCCTGTTTAGGGAACGCATTCTTGCTTTCCTTGTGATAAGGTTTAGGTTAAAGTCCCTGGCAGCGAGTGTTCGGGACTTTTTATTCTACTATCTACTCATCCTTTTCGCAAAATAAACAAGAAACGAAATCCATACTCCAAAACCTACAATGAAAAAAGGTAACTTATTTGGCGACGTAGTAGCGGCAAGGAATGCACCAGTTCCGATTATGCAGGTAAGACAAAATAAAATGAATGTTTTCATGATATATATATTTTATGCGCTTACAAGGCGCATGGTTTTCCGGTGTTCTATTGGGTCATTTAATTCATTTATCGTAGATGTTTGTGGCTTGGCAGGTTTAGGTTTATTCAATCCTCTGAAAAACCTCATTACAGCTGCCTGTACTTTATCAACGATGCTCCAATCTTTTTCGATATAAATGTCTGTGATTTTGTGATCACCGTCTACATGGTTTAACGCTTCTGCAATACTATCTTTATCCATATGGCATTTATTTCTTGCAATGGTTGCAAAGGTGTGCCGCGCCCAATAAAAGGTAATATCTGGAACGCCCGTTGTCGTACGCAATTGTTGCATTCCCTTGCTCAAAGCTGTATCCAATCCATTATAGGTGCTGTATCTATTCTGTAACTTACCTATGTATTTTTCAAGCAATGGTCTTGCTTCGGGAACAATCTTTATACTTATAAATGCATCATCATCGCGAAGACCACTTGTTTTTGATCGGTTGTATTCTAACCTTGTACTTTCCGGTTCATAGCTACTAAGGTTGTAGAAATCTACAGCGTTCATCCCACACATATAAAAGCTTAGCATAAATAAATCCCTGGCCAACTCTGCGCGACTGTCGGGGTTTACCGCACACTTTTTTAGTTTATTGACCTGCTCAGCTGAAATGTTTCTTTTTTTGGTTTTTGGAGGTGCGCCGATTTTATAAACTTTAAACGGATAATGTTTGATTTTAATAACGCCGATATCCTCATTATTATAAATCTTTCTGGCCTCATTGAATAGCGTTCGTAAATCGCGCATATGGGAGTAAATACCTCCGGTCTGCATACCTTTTTCTGTTGTTGTTACTTCCTTACCTAATTGGTTAACCCGCACCATTGTACGGTCGGTTTGCAACCATTTTTCGTAGGAGAATAGCATACCGGAATTAATCTCTGAAATTGATACGCTCTGCTTTTTAAAATAATCAATCAGGCTGTTTCGGACAGCCCGATGATTATCGGCGGTTCCATCTCTTTTAGCTTTCCGTAATGAAGCAATGTGCTGGGCACAAAAGGCAATAAAATCCACCTCTTTGTCCTTGTTAATTAAATAGGCTTTTAAATCATCACAGGTAAAAAAGTCCAATTTGGGAGCAAGGTCGCCAATGGTTTTTCTATAGTCCGTTAGTGTTTCGTCTAACGATTTAAGGATATGTTTATCCTTGATTTTTAAGTTCCCATCAAGTTGCCGGGCGGTTACATAATGGTTGGTTTCGATAAACCGGCGGACATCTTTGTGGAAAACTTTGATTTGTACGTGGAAGGTTCCATCCTCCCTTTTAAATTGGTCATAAACCACAGCATTTACAGTTGCCATAATCTTGTTTTTTTAGGCCACGTAAAAACGTCATGACGGAATAGTGACGGTTTTGCGCGAAGTTCAACAAATAATTATGCAAGTCCTGACGTTGTGAAGTTTTTACGGTGTCAGCGCCGTGGAATAAATCCGACTCAAAGATATTAAAAAAAGGCCGTTTCCGTTACAGAAACGGCCTTTTACCGGAGAAAAACAGGACCATTACTGTCTGTTTCCCTTGTGCGCCCACCTGGGCTCGAACCAGGGACCAAAAGATTATGAGTCTTCTACTCTAACCGACTGAGCTATAGGCGCTGCTTTGATCAGGGTTAGCACCTGATTTTTGCGAGTGCAATTTTAAGAATTTCAGGCGGTATTTAAAAACATTTGATCCCTAAAATTATTATTTAACGCCAACCACCTTATAACCAGGACCAACATTATCTTTGTAATCTTCGTAATAGACACCGGAAGGCGACACATATACTTTCTGATTTTTAATATAAACTTCTTTTGAACCCTCGGGCAGCTCACTTACAATGTCACCGACTTGTGGCACGCGATCGGTTGTGTTTCCAGAAGCGTTGTCGTTAGTATAATCGTCGCCAATAGATTCGTTTCCTGTTGTACTTTCGGTATTTAACACACCATCTTTGCCAACAATTTTGTATTCGGTTTTGCCATCACTGCCTGACTGAGGCTGATAAAAAGTTCCGTTGTATTCGTAATAGTTCTGGTTGTCGATTGTTACTTGTTTTGCCTTTGACGGCAAGTTGGGTATTATCGCACCAAGCGGGGCCGTTACAACTTCATAATTGTCGTTGTTCTGCCGATAAAATGTTCCTCCTGAATAATAGTAAGGCATTCCGCCATACGAGAACGGATAATAGCCGAATGGAAGAACATTAATCCGAAAGCCTATCGCCGGCCCGAAATAATGGTAAGGATAATATGGTCGGTAACCATAGTAACTATAACCGGGACGGTAATAGCCGTAACCGGGACGGTAATAACCTGCTGACGGACGCACATAGACTCTCGTGTTTCCGGCATAATAATGTGAGTAAACTGGCCGACGCTGGTATAATTCTGAATAATGTCCGCCGGAAGAGTAGTTTCCGCCGTTGGAATGGTATCCTGAAGAACCTCTTGTAGGACGCGGACCACGTGGTTGTGCTGTTGCGTTAAACAGTGTGAGCGTTAAAAAAACGGTCGCTACTGCGAGCGAACCTTTATGAAGATAATTCATTTGATCTTATATTTCACGTTTGACGATCAAAGTCGCCAAAAGGTTAATTTGAATAACGTTAATTTTTGTTAATAACGTACGAATTTTCTGCAATCGTATAGGCATTTAAATTTTTGCTTCAATCTGTTAGCAAAGCAACCTAAAGGGTCACTGACGTTACCTGATAATGGTAATGCTTCCGCTCATTGTCCTGTTTTCTGATGCGAGGTCGATCACATAATAATAGGTCGATAAGGGAAGCGGTGATCCGTTGGAAGTACCATCCCAGGCTTGCTGATATCCTTTTGACTCGAACACGAGCATCCCGTTCCGGTTGAATATCCTGACGGTGCAGGCGGGAAAGCTGGCAATTCCGGTTATGTTCCAGAAGTCGTTGATTCCGTCGCCGTTCGGAGTAAAAGTATTTGGAATTTCGACCTTCACGACGATCTTCACCTCAATAGCCTCACTTACCGCGATATTACCGCACACCGCCAAGGGTGTAACTTCGCATGTCACATGGTCTTTATTATTCAGAGAGCTACTCGTAAAAACCTGGCTATTTGCCCCAACATTATCCCCGTTCACTTTCCATTGATATTTAACGCGACTGCTTGCATTTTCAACTGTAGCAGTGAACGTAATCGGAGTTTCCGGGAATACGCCGTTCTTGTCCGCCTGAATGGTTACAGATGGCTGTACCGGGGCAATGAAGCTGAGTTTAATGTCATTTGAGTTTCCAGGAAATCCTGCCACACAGGTGTTATCGTTATTTATACAGCTACAGCTAACTATATCTCCATCCTTAAGGACAGCGGAACTAAAATCAGCAGTTTTATTTCCGGTACTTTTTCCGTTCACTACCCAGTCGTATGAAACGTTGGAGCCGGCGTTTTCTGAAATCGCGTTAAACGTAACCGATGAACCGGCACACTGGCTGTCGTATTTTGCCTCAATCCTCACTTTTGGTGGCTCTTGTAACTTTACAGTCAGAACTTTTGAATCAGGAGCGGCATCGATATAAAGCGAAGGATCTCCATGTTGGGAAATAGTTATTGTTGTCGTCCCTATGGTTTTCACAGTGACTATTCCATCGTTTGAAATGGTTGCTACCGACGGATTGCTACTTCTATATTCAAGAGGCACCACGGCATTGGATCTTAGCGCTCCAACCTGGAACGGAGCGTCACAGATCGTTTTTGATTCTGGCTGCGGCAACAGGACACGCAGGTATTCTTTAAACGTAAGAATCATCTGAGCCGGCGCGGCATCTTCGAACCGATCATCGCCCTGTTGATTGGCTGTGAGAGTAATCACTCCCGGACGCAACACATGAATAAGGCCGTTCTCTATCGGATAAGCTATCGTGGGGTCACTGCTTGTGTAAACAATTGGTGTGCGATTGTTGGTGCTTGTACCTTTCGGATCATAATTGTTATCAGCTTCAAGATCCCCTCCTCGTTGAGGTGGTAGCGTAATAACGGACGGACGTTTTGTAGACGTAGTGTACACTGCAATGTTAACGATGGTTTCGCTACTGCCGCCGGAATTAAATGCGGTAACTTTATAATCAGTGGGCGGCCACGTTGTTGTCGGCGTACCGGTGATGGCACCTGTCGCAGAATTAAAAGTCAGTCCCGGCGGTAGCTGTTTGTCGATGGTAAACCCAGATATGGTCACTCTTCTCACAATGCCGATATCTCCTAAATACATATAGCCTTTTCCGTCCAGGGTGAGTCCAATAGGGCCGGTAAGTCCGTATGGAACTACCGTTGAGACTGAACCGTTTGGAGAAATCCTTTTTATACTGTATCCGTTCTGTTCGGCCACATAAATGTTCCCCGTCGCATCGGCGCGCAGTTCACGGGGGAAACTCAAACCTGTAGCTAACGTGCTGACCATGCCGTCGGGTGTTATTTTACGCACGGCGCCGTTACTGGCATCTGAAATATAAATATTCTGCCCGGCATCGACGGCAACCGCGGTTGGCGTGTTAAAGCGGGCAGACTGGCGGGGGCCGTTCGTAAATCCGGATGCCTGGCTACCTGCGAAGGTGGCAACTACTCCGTCCGGCGTTATCTTCCTGATTGCATTATTAACCTGGTCGGCAACGTATAAATTGCCTGCCCCGTCAAGTGCAAGTCCGCGCGGATTGTTGAAACTTGCATTGCTGCCTGTCCCGTCGACTAATCCTGAGGCGCCATTTCCGGCCAGGGTTGAAACCATCCCGGAAGGACTGATCTTGCGGATCTTGTGATTACCCTGGTCGCTTACATACAAATTGCCGGCGTCATCAAGCACCAGCGCGTCAGGCTCGTAAAAAGTTGCAGCGGTTCCCAGCCCATCGGTCGAGCCGGATGCACCATAAGCGCTGCCGGCGAAAACAGACAACACGCCTGTCGGGGTTAGCTTCTTTATCTGGTTTAAATTCCAATCCGCAATAAAAACATTTCCGTCTGCATCCACCGCAACTCCGGTTACTGTCGAAAAACCATATGAAGCAATATCCAACGTTCCGTAGGCACTTGGAGGAATAGTCCCGCCGGTATTAACCGGAGTTAAGACAGGAATGGGTTGATTAATAATATAGTTTTGCGGCGAATCGTAAACGATCTTCGGGGGCGGCGATGTGAGGGCAATATCCTTTACAGTAATTTGATCGCTGTTTACTTTCATTACAGTCTTTGCTATATCACCGTTCGGCTTTATAGTAAATCTGGAAGAAAGCGTTTGGGAATATCCCACAGCTGTAGCAAGGCAAAAGAAGCTTGCGATGGATGCTTTTAAAGCATTCATAAATGTGATAATTCGGGTTAGGTGCTAAAATAAACGCCAATGATAAAAATATTAACTGAATAAATTAACCTTAAATCCTGTTTAGGGCAGAGCAAAAACATCCTGTCAAAAAATCTGCTTGCTGTCATCGACAGGGAAATTAAGATTCGCACTTTTACAAAACATCCGCATATTTGCCGTCACAAAAGCACGACAGCTCTATGGAGAATATTAAAAACATCATTTTCGACTACGGCAATGTGATCTTCCTGATCGATTTCAAAAAAACTCAGCATTCCTTTACAGAACTTGGCATTGAAAACGTCGAACGATTTTTCGCGCATACCGGGCACCACGCTATTTTCGACCAGTTTGAACAAGGACAAATCACCGCGGCACAATTCCGTGACGGCATTCGTGAAATCACCGGCAAACCGGATCTAACGGATGATCAGATCGACAATACATGGAACTCGTTGCTTATCGGCATACCACCTGCCAACTATGATATCTTAATGCAGGCAAAAAAGAAATACCGTACTTTTCTATTAAGCAACATCAATGAAATTCACCTGGATTACATTAACAACTACTTGCAGCAGGAATACCATATTCCCTCAAATGATGTTTTTTTCGAGAAGATCTATTACTCTCACCTAGTTGGCAAGCGAAAACCTAACAGGGAAATATTTGAACAGGTTCTCAGTGAAAATAACCTCAATCCGGCTGAAACCTTGTTTATTGACGACAGTCCGCAGCACCTGAAAACCGCCGCCGAACTGGGTATTCAAACGCATTTAATGACGGCGGACGATTCGCTGGAAAAATTCATGGACAGGAATAATTTATTGTAATATTATTCCTAAACAATTGGGAAAATCTAACTGTTAATGTGGGTATGAAAGATTACAGGACCATGGTAGATGCTTTAAACGACTTGAAAAGTCGTGGCTTTACCCTTGATTTTAACTTGGCCAAAGATGCGTTGCACAGCAGCGATAAGACGATAACTCTTCACCCGGATGATTTTGAGATTGCTGAACTTTACAGATTTGAAGGCCCGTCTGATCCGGCTGATAACTCAATCGTTTATGCGATTAAATCAGATAAGTACAACATTAAAGGAACCTTCATAGACGCCTACGGTGTGTATTCCGACGATATTTCGGAAGATCTGCTGAAAAAGCTGAACACACCCGGATAAAAAACTTGAGAGGTCAGCGTCAAAGCAATTATTAGCAACGATGCTGACTTCTCATTACTAACTTCTCCCCGATCTCCTTTTCTTCTCCTTAATTATCAGGCCTAACTCCCGGCTGGTTTGGCCGGCAATCGAAGTATTCTCCTGTGCTCTCCTGAATAAATAAGGAAGTACGGCCTTTACAGGACCATATGGAACATATTTAGCGACATTATAACCGGCGTGGGACAGGTTAAAGCTTAGATTGTCGCTCATACCTAATAATTGTGAAAAGAATATATTGGGATGATTATGCCGCACAGACAACTTATCGGCAAGTTCTGCAAGCAGTTTGCAGCTATTTTCGTTATGAGTGCCGGCAACAAAGGCAACGTGCTCAAGATTCTCCATACAAGCCTGCACTGCCAGGTTATAGTCGCGGTCTGTCGCTTCTTTATCAGGCTGAATCGGTGAAGGATAACCTATTTCGGCTGCGCGCTTCCGCTCCTTTTCCATATAAGCGCCCCGTACAATTTTTGCCCCTAAAATAAACCCGTTGCTTATTGCAAATTGTATATCATCCTTTAATGATTGGAGCTTATCATGACGGTATAGCTGGTAAGTGTTCAGCACGATGGCCCGGTCGCGGTTATATCGGCGCATCATATCAACAGCAAGCTGATCGATCGTTTTCTGAATCCAGCTTTCCTCGGCATCGATCATCACAGGAACATCAGACTCGTAAGCCGCCTGGCAGATCATACTTACACGGCCTTTCAATTTGATCCACTCAACCTGCTCGGAATTATTCAGCTCGCCTTCTGAATCCAGTTTTTCAAGGATGCCAAAACGGCCTACTCCCGTAATTTTGAATACTGTCAGAGGCACTTTTTTATCGCCTTTAGCGCGTTTTATGGTTTTTATAATTTCATCAGCAGTTTCGATAAATACCCTTTCGTCTTCTTCGCCTTCAACAGAATAATCGAGAATTGTCCCGACATGTCCTTCAGCGAGTTGGTTGATCGTATGTTCGCATTCGCCGATGGTTTCGCCGCCGCAAAACTGGCTGAAGATGGTCGACTTAATCAATGGGACGATAGGTAAGCCAATTTTAAGCGCGGTATTGGTGATCGAAGGACCGATCTTAGTCAGAAAATTGCTGCTTATTATTTTAAATAGCCAATATGCTCTTTCCATCTCCGCGGGCGATTTGCCCTTAAAAGCAATCTCAGTGTTATCAAAATTCAACTTCGCTGATTGACCAACCTCGGGGTCTGATACGTTCTCTACCATCCGGCAAAGTTATGAAATGCCAAATGAACATCTGTTAACATTTTGTAAGTTTGCGCCATGATTTCATTCAAACTTGAGGGCGATTTCATCCCCTTAATACAGCTTCTCAAGGCTGTAAACCTTGTTCAAACAGGCGGCGAAGCGCAGATGGTTGTTTCGGAAGGACTGGTAATCTGCAACGATGAGGTTGAAACCCGAAAGCGTTACAAAGTGAAACGCGGTGATGTCATCGAATTTGAAGGAAACAAAATAACCGTATCATAATGCAGCCAATAGTAAGCGACCAGTACTCAGTTTTTTTCGATGATACGCTAAGTTCCCTGCGTTCATTTATCAGCGAAAGCAATTATTCAAAGATCTTTTTTCTTTGCGACCGGATCACAAGCGAAAAATGCCTGCCTTATGTGGTAAGCAATCTTCCTGATCTTACGGAATACGACATCATTGAAGTAGATGAAGGAGAAGAAAATAAGAATATTGATTACTGCATCGGTATATGGAACATGCTGCTTGATTTCGGCGCCGACCGCAACAGCCTTGTCATAAACGTTGGCGGAGGCGTTATCACAGATATGGGAGGTTTCGCTGCAGCCACCTATAAACGCGGGATTGACTTTGTGCAGGTTCCCACGACCCTACTTTCGCAGGTTGATGCCTCTGTTGGCGGAAAAACCGGCATCGATCTTGGCTCTGTTAAAAATATCATCGGCACCTTTACACTGCCAAAAGCGGTGTTTATTTCGACCAGGTTCCTGGAAACACTAAATCGCAGAGAGTTGATCTCAGGCTTTGCCGAAATTATAAAGCATGGTTTAATTTATGATCGCTCCTATTTTGAGCTGATATCGGAAACATATCCTTTGAAAGTCGGCCAGGAAATTATTTACCGTTCGGTAGCTATCAAAAACGAAGTAGTAACAATCGATCCGAAAGAAAAAGGATTACGTAAGATCCTGAACTTTGGCCACACGATCGGCCACGCCGTTGAAAGCTACTTCCTCGATAAAGGCAAAAATGCGCTGCTTCATGGCGAAGCTATCGCGATCGGAATGATCTGCGAAGCCTTTCTATCACATAGCTGTAATAATTTGCCGAAAGAAGATCTGAACCTGATTTGCCAATATCTTTGTAAAGTTTTTCCGGTTAGAGCTATCGACGAATCGGTTTATCCCGACCTGATAAGCGTCATGCAAAATGATAAAAAGAACGAAAAAGATAAGATTGGATTCGCGTTACTCAGCAAGATCGGAAAGTGCGACTTTAACATTTACCCGGATGAAAAACAAATTATCGAAAGCCTTGGCTTTTATAATGATTTGTTAAAATGAACGACCACAGAAATATTTACGTTGTAGCTCTGGTGAGCATGCTGGCTATACTTACCATAGCCGAAATGTTCTTCAGCTACCTGCATAACAGGAAGTATTATTCCAAACAGCATACCTGGGCGACCATTTACCTGACGGCTGTCGCCATCGTGGTGAACTTTTCGATGAAAACGGCTACGTTCTTTGTGCTCGATTACTTTTACCAATTCCGTTTTTTCGAAATTCAGAACGTCGTTTTATATTGGTTTGTATTAGTAATTGCGCAGGATTTCCTCTATTGGGCGCTGCACGCACTCGGTCATTTTTCACGGTTCTTCTGGGCCGTCCACGTTACGCATCACTCATCGTCGGATTTTAACCTGGCAACCGGTTTCCGCTCAACGGTTTTTGAGCCGATATACCGCATGCTTTTTTATGTTCCGCTTGCGCTGATGGGTTTTAACGCGCTCAATATTCTCTTCGCATACCTTGTGACGCAACTTTACGGAAACCTTGTTCATACACAAACTATTCGTAAAATGCCCAAGTGGTATGAGTACATTTTTGTAACGCCTTCTCACCACCGGGTCCACCATGCCAGCAACATTCGTTACCTTGATAAAAATATGGGCATGATCCTGATCATCTGGGACCGCCTGTTCGGCACTTTCCAGGAAGAGCTGGATGATGAAGAGGTAATATATGGAATTACAAAACCTGTAGAGCCCGGGCCTGTAAATATCATCTTCCATGAATTTAAGGACCTGGTAAATGACATGAAGAAGTCGCCCTCTCTGAGAGATAAAATCAAATATGCACTTAATGCCCCGGGATGGAGCCACGATGGCAGCACACAAACCGCCAAAGTGATGCAAAAAGAGCTTCTTGAAAGGGAGAAAGGCTTGTCCCAGCCGGATAAGAGGCAGATCGCCGATTTCGCGAATTAATCAACGCTATCTATGGATTCTTTCAGTAAAAAAATTTCGATCCGCTGGGCTGACCTCGATCCGAATTTTCATCTTCGCCACAGTGTTTACTATGATTTTGGCTCGCAATTTAGAGTTGAATTACTCAACCAACACGGTTTAACATTGAAGGTGATGCAAAATGAATCTATCGGCCCCATTCTTTTCAGGGAAGAATGTGTTTTCCGCCGGGAAATTGTCTTCGGTCAGGACATCACCATCACCGCAAAGATGTCGAAAATGAGAAGTGATGCTTCGCGCTGGACAATTCAGCATGAGTTTTTAAATGATGAAAATAAACTATGCGCACTGCTGACACTCGACGGCGCATGGATGGATACACAGAAAAGAAAACTCGCCTCACCTATCCCGCAGATAGTCGTGGATGTTTTCAATAAGTTTCCTAAAGCGGAAGATTTCACTTTACTCACTTAAACTTAGCGCTGAATTCAGAGGCTTTAAATGGTTCCTGTTCAGGATCCGGATAAATGATTTAACCTGTTTGTTAAAATTTGACTGGCTGATCCGCCTGTTCTCATAAAGTTCTGGGTGATCGTCCTGGAACTGAAACAGATCATCCGCACTGTTCAACTTAAGCAGTTGCGTCGTATTGTGAATGAAGCCTATCGTTTCAAATGTCACAGGTTCCAGGATAAAACAAATCACCTTGTCAGACAACACCCAAGCCGCTCCCATTTCGTTTAAACACACCTCGCTCTGTTTGTAATTTTGTGTGATTACCTGGATTACGGCAGCGGAGCCGATGATCTTACTTTTTATCGAATCCTTAAAATCGCTTCCGCTTTTCGGACCGGTATCCTTCGCGGAGCTGTAAAATATCCGGTCGCGGCTAATACCCAAGCCGATATTTAGTATTTTTTCTACAAATGGGGTGACGATCTTTTCGTCTTTGCTTGAATGGCTTATAAAAATTGGTCTCTCGCTTAACATATTAATTTAAATTCCGTTCCACACTTCCTGATCTGGTATTCCTAATTTGAGAGCAGAACAAATATACTAATATTTTTAGTAAAATGTATTAAGACAGCTTACAAAAAAACCCCAGACCGATAATAGGCTGAGGCTTTCAATTTGTCCGGAAAGGTTATTTAAAATTGCGGGGCTTCCGGTTTATTCTGAAGTACTTCTTCAATTTTTGCCATTACGTCATCGTTTAACAACCCCACCACATCCAGCGCGGTAAGATTTTCTTTTAACTGCTGAGTTTTAGATGCGCCCAGGATAACAGTACTCACATGCGGATTTTTCAAACACCAGGCCAGGGCAAGTTTGGGAAGGCTTGTTCCCAGTTCGTCGGCAATGGCTTTTAGTTTTCTGGCCTTTTCAATATTTTCTTCCGTCAGGCGTTTATTTTCCAGCCAGCCCAGCGATTTAATAGCACTGAACCTGGTATCGTCTGGGCGTGAGTCGTTGTATTTTCCCGAAAGCAGGCCGGATGCAAGCGGGGACCATATCGTAGTACCAATTCCGTGATCCCTGAAGAGCATCGAATATTCGTTTTCTAGTTTATTACGTTCTATCATGCTGTATTCCGGCTGTTCCATCGTGGGTCCGATTAAATGATATTCTTTCGCTACCGCAATTGCCTCACGGATTTCATAAGCGCTCCATTCGGAGGTACCCCAGTACAGTATTTTCCCCTGCTGCAATAATGTATTCATTGCCCAAACGGTTTCTTCTATTGGTGTATCCTTATCCGGGCGGTGACAGAAGTACAGATCCAGGTAATCGACCTGTAAGCGCTTTAACGCAGCATGACAGGCTTCAATGACATGCTTCCGCGATAAACCCACCCTGTTTACGCCCTTGGGTTCCGCGCCGAAAAACACCTTGCTGGAAACGATAAATGATTCGCGGTCCCAACTCTTGCTTTTTAAAATGTTCCCCATCACGATCTCTGATTTTCCTCCTGCATAAGCTTCAGCGTTATCGAAAAAATTAACGCCCTGCTCGTAGGCAATACTCATCAGCTCGTCGGCAACTTTATCTTCAATCTGGTTGCCGAAAGTGAGCCAGCTGCCAAGTGACAGTGCACTTACCTGGAGTCCGGATTTTCCTAAACGTCGGTATTCCATATACAATGATTTTGATTTTTAACCGATGTACTGAGTAAATGTTTAGCGGTGACAGCGTGTTTATTTACCAGCGAAGGGTTTGTCCCTGATTTTTAAACCCGGGTGAAGCGGCAGACCCCGATATTAAATCGGGGCTACAGCGGAACACGGGGCTATCGGCAGCTAAGGAAAGTGGAAACTGCTTTTCAAATAACTAACTTACTAATTGATTTATCCCTTGATGAGTGCATTTATTTTACTTACATCATTCTCATGTGCCCTGGAGTTAACATAATTGTTAATCAAGTCTTATAATTTGGAAAGCAATACCATTGCTAATTGGTTATGACAGCCCCGTTTAGCTTCTACTCCTTGCTCCAACGCACAATCAGGCCGCCGCTCCGGGTAACCGCTTCACCCTCTAGGTTTAAAGATGAGCGGTTATGCTTTTATTGTCAAATCGCACTGGTCCATGCATCCTGACCATAATGTCAGCGAGTTTGCTCCATTGCCATAAGTGTAATTGCTAACTTACCTCGTAAAAATTCTGTTAGACAAACCATTAAATTTATTAATTTACCCCCCTGTTTTTGAGTTTAGAATTTCGTAAATCCGTTTTTAACGCATGCAATTAAACCGACTGGAAATCAAAGGTTTTAAGAGTTTTGGCGACAAGATCACTATTAACTTCAATGAAGGAGTTACGGCCATTGTTGGGCCAAACGGCTGCGGTAAATCGAATGTTGTAGACTCAATACGCTGGGTTTTAGGCGAACAAAGTACGCGCATGCTCCGGTCGGAGAAGATGGAAAACATCATCTTCAACGGGACAAAAAGCCGCAAGCCTTCAAATCTCGCTGAAGTTTCGCTGACTTTTGACAACACAAAAAATGTCCTTCCTACGGAATTTTCGCAGGTTACCATTACACGTAAATTATATCGCAGCGGAGAAAGTGAATACCGGCTAAATGATGTACAGTGCCGCCTGAAGGATATTACTGACCTCTTTCTGGATACAGGCATCGGCCCCGATTCTTATTCTATCATTGAGTTAAAAATGATCGACGAGATCATCGCCAACAAAGAAGGATCACGACGGGCCTTGTTTGAAGAAGCGTCAGGTATTTCCAAATATAAGCTCCGTAAAAAACAGACCTTCAGTAAATTAAAAGACACGGAGGCAGATCTGAGTCGTGTTGAAGATCTCCTGTTTGAAATTGAAAAAAATTTAAAAACACTTGAAAACCAGGCAAAAAAAGCCGAGCGTTATTATCGCCTGAAAGATCAGTATAAAGAGTTAAGCATACAGCTCGCCTCTTTCAAAATTACCGGATTTCGTGATTCGCTGAATACGCTCGAAAAACAGGAAGAAGAGCAAAATACCGGGCGGAGTGAAATTACCACATCGATTGATAAGCTCGAAGCTTCTTTGCAGCAGTTAAAGCTCGACAGCCTGACAAAAGAAAAGAACCTGTCAGCACAGCAAAAGGTCACAAATGAGTACACCTCTAAAATCAGGGCTTACGAAAGTGAAAAGAAAGTCAAGAACGAACAGTTACGCTTTTTACAGGATAAGGAAAAGCGTTTAACCGAAGAACTTGAAAAAGACAAGGGACAGCTGAACCACGTCCTTTACAATATCAAACGTTTAACGGAAGAGCATTTCCAGGAAAATGAGAACCTGATCCTGGTAAAATCTTCCCTGGAGGATAAAAAAGAAGAACTTGAAGAACTGCGTGTGCAGCAGCAGTCGTCAAAAAATAAGCTTGACCAAACCGCAAAAGAGAATAACGATCTGCAAAACCAGCTTTACAAACTGGAGAAGGATATCGATATCCTGAATATCCAGCAGGAAGCATTGCAGCAGGAAAGCTTGCGAAACGTAGCCGATACAGAATCGCGGGAAATTGAGCTGAATGAGTTTAACAAGGCTGTGGCCACTCTTGAAGAAAAGTTAACGTCGCTTGAGGCCTTGTTTTCCGATAGCCGGCAGTACGAAGATGATTTGCAAGCCAACATTGTGAACAGCCAGGAGCTGATTCGAAGCAAAAGCGAGCAGATCAACGCGGAAGGCCGGCGAATGGATGCTAAACAGAACGAATACAACCTGACAAAATCGCTGGTGGATAACCTCGAGGGTTTTCCGGAGTCGATTCGTTTTTTAAAAAAGGCGACGGGCTGGGCAAAACAGGCGCCTCTTTTTTCGGATGTGTTATTTTGCAAAGAGGAATACCGCATTTCAATCGAAAACTACCTGGAACCGGTGATGAACCACTACGTAGTTGAAACTGCTGCTGAAGCTGTTCATGCAATCCGGCTTTTAAGCGATTCGGCGAAGGGGCGGGCAAACTTCTTTGTACTCCAAGCTATAGAACCGATTGCACCCACCTCGGAAGCCCCGGATCGGGGAAATCTTATTCCGGCCTTGAGCATTATCGAGGTCGAAAAGAAATACCGCCCCCTTTGTGAGATGCTGCTTCAGAACGTTTACCTCCTGACCGGTTCGGAAGAAGAAGAACTTAACAAAGGAATTCCATCCGACCGGGTGATCTTGAGCGCAAGCGGCAAATTTTCGAAAACCAGGACTGGTATATCAGGCGGATCGGTAGGATTGTTTGAAGGAAAACGCATCGGTAGGGCTAAAAACCTTGAAAATTTATCCAAAGAAATAAAAACGCTCGAATCATCCATCAGCGGCTTAAAAAACACCGTTGCGGAAGAAAATGAGCGTTTGACTGTTTACCGGAATTCTTCAAAAAGAGAAGAGCTGGCGGAACTGCAAAACACGATCAATCGCACCAACCAGGAGTTAATCTCCGTAAAAACAAGGCAGGAACAATACCTGGAATTTATTCAGAACAGCCGCAACCGCAAACAGGATATTGAAACGAAGATTGCGTCGATAAAAGTTGAACTGACAGAAGCCCAACCCAGGATCATTGCCATCCAATCTGAAAAAATGATTAAAAGCGCCGACCTGATTGACATGCAGCAGCAATACACTGAGCTTTCGGAGCTGGTGACTGTAAAATCCACTGCATATAACCAGGAAAATATCCGCTTTCACCAGCAGCAAAACAAAGTTTCGGGACTGGAAAAAGACCTCGAATACCGGGAAAGCCAGCAAAATAATCTTGATGTACGGATCCAGGGCAACCAGGCAGAACTCGAGAAAGCACTGGATGAAATCAAAGTAACACTTTTGCATGTAGATCATTCTGACGAGGACCTGATGGATATGTACCAACAAAAGGAAGATCTTGAAAAAGGCGTGCAGGAGATGGAACAGCATTATTACGCGATCCGAGGTATTATCAACGACACGGAAACAGAAATAACGGCCCAGCGCAGGCGAAAAGAAAACGCAGAACATTTGGCGGCCGAAATAAGAGATAAAAAAACAACGCTCAAACTCGAACTGAATAGCCTGAAGGAACGTTTATCGGTTGAATTTTCGGTCGATATCAGCGACCTGCTTGATGGTGAAGTTCCGCCGAATGAGAACGAACAGGATCTGCGGGAAAAAACCGACCGCATGAAAAGGCAGCTTGACGAGTTCGGTGCCATTAATTCCATGGCGATGGAGGCTTACCGCGAGATGGACAGCCGTTATAATTTCATCCTCGGTCAGAAGAAAGACCTTCTCGATGCTAAAGCGTCACTGCTGGAAACGATCAAAGAAATTGACGACACTGCGAAGGAGAAGTTCATGGACGCTTTCACGAATGTCCGCGACAGTTTTATCCATGTTTTCCGCTCCTTGTTCAATGAAGAAGACAGCTGCGACCTGGTTTTAAGCGATCCGGAAAACCCGCTTGACTCGGATATTGAGATCCTGGCGCGTCCGAAGGGAAAAAGGCCATTATCTATTAATCAATTATCCGGAGGCGAGAAAACCCTTACCGCTACTGCCCTGCTGTTTTCTTTGTATCTGTTGAAACCGGCGCCTTTCTGTATTTTCGACGAGGTTGACGCACCGCTCGATGATACCAACATCGATAAATTCAATAATATCATTCGTAAGTTTTCGGACAGATCACAATTCATCATCGTATCACATAACAAGCGTACTATCGCCAGCACCGATATAATTTATGGTGTTACGATGGTCGAGCAGGGAATTTCGAGAGTTGTGGCGGTTGATATGAGGGAAGTCGCTTAAGCTAAGACCGGCTTACTTTTTCGTAGATGTTTTGTAGTTGATGAGTATGCCGTTGCGTATGGAAAATTATAAAATAAATCCACTCCTTCTGTGTCAGCGTTCCGAAAACAGGTAACTGGAATCCTATACAAATTTCATCCAGGTCGTAATCGTTTATCACTTTCGTAATTTCCTGTTTGCGCTGCTGTAAGGCTGCAATGATGGCATCTTTCTCAAGATAATCATCCGTTGGCCAAACGAAATCGGGTGATTGCATTTTGATTGAATGGTCAAGAAAAAGCTTTTTTAATGGTTCAACTTTTTCGCCAGGATCGCGATCAGCTTTAACCGTTACTCCGCCAAAAAGCTCCGGAATACCCGATTGGAATTTCGTCACATGATCTGCCACCTGGGCGCCTGTCCAGCTGTCTTTAAACGGAACAGTATTTATCTGCTCGTCCGAGAACAAATTAATAGCATCCAGGAGTTGTTCCTCAGTTCGCTCGAACTGTTCCGAAAGATTCGACTTGTCCATTGTTTATTCTTTCGAATAAAATTAGACACTCTTTATATCTTAAAATAGGTGGCAATCCGACAATAAACGGGTTGGAAGCGACAATCTAAATAAGAAAGGCTTGCAATTGCAAGCCTTTAAAGAACGTAATAGTTATCTCTTTCCCCGGAGATGATCGAGGATCATACCGTTGAATTTACCGGGATCTAACTTTCTGTTTATGGTAGCCTGCTCAGTCGCTGTAAGATCAGTAGCAGCGTTTTGCTTGCTCAGCGTAACTGCTTTTGCACCAGCGATGACTACCGCCGTACCGGTGAACGAACCAGTACCCGCATAATTCAGCGCATAGCGAAGTTCTGTTTCGTTAACATCGCCCCAGTCGTGTGTAACATCGTCGACCGCGTCCTGGTCAACTTTCATTCCTGAATAATAGCCCCCTGTATTACTCTGATTCTTGGTTTCGAACTCAGGCGTATAGATATCGATCTTATCGATGTGAATTCCAAAAAACCCAACAGGTTTTCCGTAAGTGGTGGTTCCAATCAATTTAACTTCAGAGAGTACGGGCCGTAAGTTATTTATCAGCAACTCACTAGCAGAGGCTGTAGAACCGCTAACAATAAAATAAACCCTGTTAATGTTTAATCCACCTTTTTTAGAAAAGTGCTCAACATTACCCTGGTTGTCAGTTGGCTGATATCCCACATCTGCGTAAGTATAATACTTTCCGTTGATGGCCTGCGAACTAGGCTGGATTTCACCATCTTCATCCAAAATCGGCTGATGAATAAGCACTGATGACTTTCTCTGAGTGGTTGTTAAATTCTGCAGGTATTGGTTAAAGTAATAAGTAAACATCACCTTACCGGTTTGAGACGCCGGAGCAATTGAATTAGCCATATAGCCCGATGTGCTTACATATCCACCGCCATTATATCGCAAATCAATAACTAACTCCGAAACACCCTGGCCTTCAAAACTTGAAAAGGCAGACTGAATTTTAGTGGTATCTGAAGTGAAACTGTTGTACACAATGTAACCTACTTTCTTAGCGCCGACCGTGTAAACATGTGTGTATAAAATTGGATTTAAATTGTAGAATCCCCGTGTAACGGTTACATCTTTTGAAGCCCCATTATTATCAACCACAGTCAGTTTCACGTTAGAATTTCCGCCAAAAATTCCATTGTTAATCGCATCAACACTGGTTTGCGAAGTTAAATCAACCGTTGTTCCATTAACTTTGGTAACCTTGAAACCACGTTTTAATCCAGCTGTAGCGGCCGGTGAAGTAGCATAAACTGAACTTACTCTTACATTTCTGTCCGGGTCCGCCTTAACCGAAAATCCGTAATCGCCACCCTGTCCGCCGAGCTGTCCCGACACAGTTCCGTCATCGATAAATGAATACTTAGGCTCCTTTCCATCCACATATTCGTACGGTTTACTTGTTTCAGGATTGTTTGAAAATTGTGTCAAAGCGAACAATTCAGCCTCATTTGAGCTGTATTTGCGAGGATTGAACGTGGCGTAATCAGGGAGACTGGAGTTCCAGTAATAAAGCTCCTTTGTATATAGATAGATAGAATCTTTTGTCAGTTCATCGCGGGTTCCGGTCGTGGGTGGGCCGCTTGGAGTTCCGGTATCTTTTTTGTCTTTTTTACAAGATTGCAAGGCTGCTGAACCTGCCAATAAAAGAGCGAAAAAATAAATAAGTCGTTTTCTCATATACTTCAAATCATACTATAAATCTAACGAAAATTAGTAACATCCAAATAATCGGCACCGGCTGCCGCGGCAAAATCCTCATCACTATTCGTAGCGCCAATTATCAAAACATCCCGTCTTAAAAGCTGATGTTTTTCAAGGATATACGTAAAGACATCCGAGTCTGGTTTAGGTTTTATTTCATCTGCGAAAAAAACCCTAAGATAGTTTTCAAGCCCGTTCCATTCTATTTGTCTGATCTTGTTGAGCTGCTGTTCCGGATTCCCGTTGGTTACTATAAAAATAGACTTGCGATCAACTACAATTTCCTGTAACAACGACAGCATCTCCGGAAACAAAATAAGCTTCAGGGGCAGACGGGCCGTTATATGCAAACGTTCAAAGTTGTCCTGATATTTTTTATCTATCGCAAAAGCTTCGCTTGCTTTTTCAAAAATCCGGTCTGAGCCGTAATTTTCATAAACTTTTTTCATGAAAGCGGTCAGATCAGCGGCCGGAGGAACCGTTTCTGTATATTCAATAAAGCTGGCAAAGAGGTAATAAACCTGTAATAAATAGTCCTTTTGCGGATACAATACATCATCAAGCTCAAATATGAACGCTTTCTTTCGAGGGTCCAGGTCAGCGTATTTAATCATCAATAGGCAATATAAATTTTTAAAGAGTCAGCGGATTCCGAGAAAATACCACATGGTTGCACATCTCGTATAACAGGATTCCCCTCTTGAGTTGTTTCAAATTTATGCAACACGCTTGCTTCAGGGGTAAAAACAGTAATTCCGTATTCGCTAAACAACTGTTTTGATTCTGCAAGTAATCTAATTTCCTGGTAGCATAAGGGATAAACCATTGTAATTCCGTTGTCAAGACACAAAGTCAATAATTCATGTGCAAAACTTAGCGACGCAGAAGATGGAATCTTAATAAAACAAATTCCCGGTAATTTTACAGATGGAAGCGGTTTATGATCGCCTAAAAAAACGTCCCCGTCATCTGCAATTAACGATTTCAATTTATAGGCCTGTGATGAAGATCCCGCAGTTATTAATCCCGCCATTATTCAGTAACTATTTTTCCGTCGCGCATAAGTATTTTACGATCTGCCATTTGCGCCAGATCCTCGTTGTGAGTTACGATAATAAATGTCTGTCCGGTTTTCTCCCGCAGTTCAAAAAAAAGCTCGTGAAGGCTTTGAGCGTTTGCTGTATCCAGGTTTCCGGAAGGTTCATCGGCCATAACAACGGCCGGTTGATTAATTAGCGCCCGTGCGATGGCAACCCGTTGCTGCTCTCCACCGGACAGTTCCGACGGCTTATGCTGGGCACGATGTTCCAGACCGAGCATCTTCAACAGCTCAAGCGCACGTACCCCAGCCTGTTTTTCGTTTTTGCCAGCGATAAAAGCCGGAATACAAACATTCTCCAGCGCTGTAAATTCAGGCAGAAGATGGTGAAACTGGAAAATAAACCCGATATACTGATTCCTGAAAATACTTAATCGTTTGGAGGAAAGCTTGTTAATACTGATCTTATTGATCAGAACTTCACCTTTATCGGCTTTATCGAGCGTGCCGATAATATGCAGTAAGGTACTTTTTCCCGCCCCTGAAGGTCCAGTTATAGTAACAATCTCACCGGTAGATACATGAATATCTACTCCTTTTAAAATTTCCAGCTTATTATATGATTTGCTGATTCCTGTTGCCTGAAGCATGCTGCGAAAATACTATTTATGACTTTCATTCTTAGCCGAATTCGGATTGTTTTCCCTGCCGGCAAGCCATAAAAGCGAATTAATGATAAATTGATTTTGATAAGGCTCGGAAAATGTATGAGACAATGTTTTGGTATCGGCGCCAAACTTATGTTCATAGTCCATATCATTATGCCCCATATTCAGGTAAACCATTCGGTATTTTTTGTTCGTCCAGGCGACAGGATAATAACCCGAATGCCATATTTCGGACTGCTTGGGCCCCGTGCCTAATGGAAAGCTCGTTGAATCGATGGCAAGCAAAATGTCAATATCTTTATTTTTTGTGAGATCATTTTGCCAGCGATACCATTCATTAGCCGCTGCCTTAAACTTCACCGGAAGCTTTTTGCAAACTGCATGCTGTTTATCTTCTACCTTTAAGATGGCTGAGGTTGGCCGCCATGTATTGCTGCCATACTGACCCGAACCTAAGAATTGATTATGGTACCAATCCCAGTTCTGGTTATAGTCGGACGGGGTTAAAGCAAAGGCCGAAAAATGAAATCCCATCCACGCTCCGCCATTTTCCATATATCGTTGAAAAGCATCTCGCTGTTCGGATTTCTCCGGTCGCGTGTCAAGAAACAGAACTACCTGGTATCCCGATAGAAATTTATCATTAAGATTATTCCAGTTACTCGTCGTGTCGTACCTGAATTGATATTTCTTAGCAACTGTGTTAAACCAAATGTTTGCTTCGCGAACAAAGCTTACATGTGCCTGGTCGTTTATTCCGGTAAAAAAGGCAATAACATTGAATCGCGGAACATGAGCCGACGTTTCCAGCGATGCGATTAACAGAATGCATAGAATAAGTTTATATTTCATTCGGTATCGGTTGATGTCATGAGAGCTTAAACCGCCGACAATTTAAACAAATGCACATTACTTGCCGACAATTTATTTTTTTTGGTAGTTTTACCCGCAAATAGTTTAAAAGCAATGAACATTCACGAATATCAAGGAAAAGCCATTTTAAAAAGCTATGGCGTACGCATTCAGGAAGGTATTGTTGCCGATACGCCGGAAGAGGCTGTTGAGGCTGCAAAAAAATTGAAAGAGGATTTTAACTCTGACTGGGTTGTGGTAAAAGCACAGATCCATGCAGGCGGACGCGGAAAAGGTGGTGGCGTTAAATTGGCAAAAAACCTTGATGAAGTGAAACAAAGAGCATCCGACATTATCGGCATGCAATTAATTACTCCACAAACTGGTGTTGAAGGTAAAAAAGTAAACAAGGTTTTGGTAGCTCAGGATGTGTATTATCCCGGCGAAAGCGCAACCAAAGAATTTTACATGAGCGTTCTGCTGGATCGCGCCAAAGGACGTAACATAGTGATGTATTCAACCGAAGGCGGTATGGATATCGAAGAAGTTGCCGAACACACTCCTCACCTGATCTTCAAAGAAGAGATTGATCCTAAAGTTGGTCTGCGTCCATTCCAGGCCAGCAAGATCGCTTTCAATTTAGGTTTGAGCGGAGCAGCTTATAAAGAAATGACCAAATTTGTTGCCGCATTATATAAAGCGTATGAAGGAACGGATTCATCAATGTTCGAAATTAACCCGGTTCTGAAAACATCCGATGACAAAATTTTAGCGGTAGACGCAAAAGTAAATTTGGATGATAACGGATTATTCCGTCATCCGGATTACGCTGCTTTACGCGACACGACTGAGGAAGATCCAACCGAAGTTGAAGCAAGCGAAAGCAACCTCAACTACGTTAAGCTTGATGGGAATGTTGGCTGTATGGTTAACGGTGCCGGCTTAGCGATGGCGACGATGGACATTATTAAACTTGCCGGCGGCGAGCCTGCAAACTTCCTGGATGTTGGCGGTACCGCAAATGCGCAAACTGTTAAAGCTGCATTCAACATCATCCTCAAAGATCCGAACGTAAAGGCTATTCTGATCAACATCTTTGGTGGTATCGTTCGTTGCGACCGTGTTGCTCAGGGTGTTATTGATGCTTACCAGGAAATCGGCAACATTCCGGTTCCGATTATCGTTCGCCTTCAGGGTACAAATGCTGAAGAAGCTAAAAAGCTGATCGACGAATCAGGACTGAAAGTTTATTCAGCAATTTTACTTAGAGAAGCGGCTGACAGAGTAAAAGAAGTTCTGGCGAAATAACAACGCAAACTGATATAGAAAGCCTTCCTAAGAAATTGGGAAGGCTTTTTTTTTATTGACAAACGCAGACAGCGTTTGGAACGTTGTCTGCATTACTAACCGTTTAAATAAATTTTAACTGCGGCTATAAAGCTATTAGTTTCGTTCTATAACTTTGATTTGTTGACATAACACAAACTAACCATGAGCGATAAAACATTAGAGGCATCAGCCAAAATTCAAATTTCGAAATCACCTGCTGAAGTTTTTGAAGCAATAGTAAACCCAGATAAGATGTCGAACTATTTCATTGCAGACAGCAACGGGCGGCTGGAAGAAAGCAAAGAACTAATCTGGCATTTCCCCGAGTTTAAAGATGATTGCCCGGTGCGTAGCAGCAAAATTACCAAAAACGAATTTGTATCGTTTTATTGGGGACCTGATGAAGATGAAACCCTGGTTGAAATTTCTTTAACGGAAAAAAATGGTGGAACCGTTGTGTCTGTCGCCGAAAAAAGCAAGGAAAACAACGAAGCCGGAATTAAATGGCTGCGTGGCAACACCGAAGGCTGGGCTAACTTCCTGGCTTGTATGAAAGCTTATCTCGAATATGGGATCAATCTCCGGAAAGGCGCTTTCGATTTTATGAAATAATTAAATAAACCTTTGTTTTTCTTCGATTTTAAGCCTGCCTGATGTATTGCGAAAATCGTTAATATAAATAGTTGAATAATTATTGGTGGGACACCAACAAAGGCGTGAGGTTTATTGACGACACTGCAGTTCTTCTATGTTCAGCTTGCCCGGCAACTTCCAAAAATCAGGGAACAGCCCCTGCATTTTAGCCCGGATTGAAGCGGATACCGGCCCAAGTGGCTAATGCCTGTGCAGTATAAGCGGAAAGCCGGAACAAACATCAATCGTCGAACTGCCACTGCGCTTCAAAAATATAGAATAACTAACTTATTTTGTGAGGACTTACAATAAAATAACCGCTGAAAGCCGGAACAACATTAATCAACAAACTGGCACTGCGCTTCAAATAAGTTATGTAAATGATGTATAGTGAATTATTAGAACGCAGATCATGTCATAAGACATTGTTCGATAAACGGTGTTTTTGAAAAGCATAAACTGATATTCTTCGGCTGCTTCAGTCCCACTGTTTGCTGTAGTTTTGCTGGTTATGCAAAAATGATCGCAACTGCTGAACGACGCAAAAGCTGCCGCTACCATTGGGTTTATTGATGGCAGGACAGTTCTTCTATGTTCAGCTTGCCCGGCAACTGCCAAAAATTATGGAACAGCCCTTGCATTTTAGCCCGGATTGAAGCGGATTCCGGCCCAAGTGGCTAATGCCTGTGTAGTATTAGCGGAAAGCCGGAACAAATTTCAATCATCGAACTGAAGTTGCGCTTCCAATCAAACGGAATTATCGGTAAATAAGCAATTAAGGTTGAGATGATTTTCAGGCTAAACTAAAAGCTGATATCTTTTTGTAACTCCATACTTTTACAGAAATTGAAATGATCAATTATCAAATCATGGCGCATATTAAATTAACAAACGAAAACCTTCCGGGAATAAGCGGATTATTAAACTACCGGCCTGAGACAGCAAAACCGTTATTAGAGCTTGCAGAAAACTTTGTTAAGAGGCGAATCAACGCTTACAAGCGGCGAAAGGGAAATTATTGCCTCATCGGTGTCGTATAAAAACGACTGCCATTTTTGCCATACATCGCATGGTGCGGCTGCCGCTACACATTTAAACAAAGGCCCCGAATTTATTGATGATATCAAAGCCGGATTGGGCGAAACTGAAATAAGTCCGAAGCTAAAAGCGCTGTTAAACATTGCACACACCAATCGCGAAGCAACTGTTTGATATGTCACTCAAGTAGCCAGGTTAATTAAATCTGGTTACTTAATTTCCAGGTCTTCTTTCATAAAAAAATAAAACGTCGACCCTTTCCCTTCACTGCTTTCTATTTTTATTTCGCTGTCATGGTAACGCAGCAATTCTGCGACCAGGTATAATCCAACGCCAAATCCGGAAACATTTTTAAGCTTTTCATTTTCAACCCGATAGAATCTTTCGAATAGCTTTTTCTGATCGACCAAAGCGATACCAATGCCGTTATCGCTAACGAATATTTTGACTCCATCAGTAGTTTTTTCCGAGCCAATCGCAATTGTCCCGCCTTCCGGTGAATATTTAATTGCATTACTAATCAGATTGGTCAGCACCTGGCCAATCTTTTCTTTATCAGCAAAAAGAGTTAAGTCGCATCCGGAAATAACAATATCATTATAAGCTGTTAATAATTTAGCTTCACTTACAATCTCTTCAATCAAAGGCTTCAAATTAAAATACTCTTTGTTGATGTTGATCTTGGCTTCCTCAAGTCTCGCAAGATTCAAAAAATCGCTAACCATATTTACCATTTTTTTTACCTGCACCTCGGTACGCGTAAGCGCGTGAGTCCGAAAACTATCCCCGTCCTTTTTCGCCTGTGCAAGCAATACCTGGATATACGATTTGATCGACGTTAACGGTGTTTTCAGTTCGTGACTTACCATCGCGATGAAATCATTCTTCTTAGCCTCTTCTCTTTTCTTATCAGTGATGTCACGTGCTATTTTAGAAACGCCTATTATGTTACCCTCAAAGTCCTTTACCGGAGATATTGTCAAAGAAAGATCCAGCAATTTGTTGTATTTCGTAATGCGTTTCGTTTCAAAATGATCGACACGCTCACCTCGTCTCAAACGAGCGAGTATTTGTGGTTCTTCGTTTTTACGGTCATCCGGAATCAGCTTTAGAACCGACTGCCCGATAATTTCATCAGCGGAATAACCAAAAATCCGCTTTGCCGAATCATTCCAGCTCGTAATAACACCATCCAGCGTCTTACTGATTATGGCATCGTCAGACGATTCAACAATCGCAACCAGCCTTGCGCTTTTTTCTTCCGCGAGTTTGCTGTCAGTTATGTCGGCTACAGTTCCTATAAACCGCTGGGGCTTACCTTGGTTGTTGAAATATACCTTCCCCTGCGACCTGATCCATCTTTCCGTATTGTCATCGAAGCGAATAATTCGATGTGAATTGTCATACAAGCCAGAAGAACCGGCATTCATAACTTGCTGAAGCTTTTCCAGTACTGCTTCTCTATCTTTACTTGATATGTGGTCTGCGAAAAGCTCAAAACTAATCACAGTGTCAGGTTCAACTCCATATATCCTTCGGCATTCATCAGACCATATCAACTCTCCGCTTATCGGGTTAAAATCCCATGTCCCCAGGTTGATATATTCCAGGGCCATCTTAAGCCGTGCTTCACTATGTTCCAGGTTTGCTAACAGTTCATCTTTTTCGTCATCGCCTTTTTTTAAAATACTAACATCGGTAACGAAACATTGTAAATAAGTAAATCCATTATTCGATTTAACAGGATCGGCTGTAAGTAAAACATTTACCAGCGAACCATTTTTGCATTTTAGCACGGCGGCAAAATTTAAAAGACCTTGTTTTTGCGAACGACGGCTGCTTATTTCCTGGAATGCTTTTCGACCGATACAAAACTTATCTATCGGCTGCGCTATGTATTCTTCGTCAGTGTAGCCTAATAGATCAAGCAGAGCGCTGTTTGCATGCGTAATAATTCCGTTTACATCCAATAATTGACAAGGCATGGACATATTTTCAAAAGATTCCGGCAAGTTATCTGGTTGACGCGTTTGTACTTCGTCGTCGCAAAGTGCCGGGTTCTCTTGTAAAACCTTTTTGTTATTCATGTTTTATTGCAGTCGAAATTATCACAATCGTCATACGTTAACGAAAATACAATTTTGATTGTATAGAATTAACATTTTCGTCACGCAGAACTGACCGGCAGTTTTTCTCATCTGGATATTTTGTGGATGAATAACAGCATCGGAAGATTACTAATTAAATAGTCAACCCGGTGCTGATAACAAACAGATACTAACACCGAATTTGCGAGTAGCAGCTATTTTTTTGACTTTAACTGATAAGTCTGTTGCGCATGGCAAACCTAATGAGCGCCGCGGTATTACGCATGCCTGTTTTATCAATCAGACTTTGCCGGTGGCCTTCAACAGTACGTTTGCTGGTAAACAATTTATCCGCTATTTCCTGGTTGGTGAGTCCCTCGGCAATATGCTCTAAAATCTCCATTTCCCGTTTCGAAAATTCGAGGCCAGTTACCCATTGGGTGCTTTCTTCAGTAACTGGTAGGTCAACAAGCCTGTCTAAAAAGCGTAAAGCCAGCTCTGAACAAATATACCGGCTGTCTTTGTGTATAAATTTTATAGCAAAAATAAGCTCGTCTGCGGTTACATTCTTTAAAAGATATCCTTTAACACCCATACGAAATGCTTTGATGACATATTGTTCATGATCAAGCATTGTAAGCAAAATGACTTTCGGTACATCAGGCAAGGACCGTATTTCTTCGGTCATTTGCAGTCCATCCATCATTGGCATGTTCATATCTGCAAGTATGATGTCAGCAGAAGTTCCATTTCTGATCAGCGTCAACGCTTCGAGTCCATTGAGTGCTTCACCCACAACCGTAAGTCCGCTGTCTGTATTCAGTAAATTACGGATTCCGTTTCGTACAATATTATGGTCCTCGGCCAGAATAACTCTGATCTTTTTTTCATTTGTCATTTACAAAATTGCCGCTATTAATTGGTGTGATATGAACGCGTTACTTCAGTGGTATCTGTCATCAAAACGAACAACCCATATAAAAATTTGTTCGGAACAACTCAAGCAGAAAACCATCCAGACGGTAAGCCCGTCAAAACGCCAGGCTACATGGTAACAACCTTAAGCTTAACAATAAAACTATCCGAATATTGTGTTAGTAAACTCGAGCCTGATCTTTGATTGAAAATCGCGGATTGTTTTGAAAATCTCTACCAGCGTTACCTGTTCGATTTTCGTAATGCTTTTCAAGTCGATGTCGTTATCCGGCTCTGTATGATCCTGAGCTATCTGCCGGGCCTGGCTTCTTAGTCTCATTCCCATCAGGTAATAGTAAGATTGCATTAGTTCGTGATATTCTTTTTCCGTAAAGACACCTTTCTCACATAACACTTTCAGCCGCTCTCCTGTATTAACTTCAAATACACGATTCCTTAATGCATAAACACGTACCAGGTCGACAATTGGTGTCATTGTCTTTTTAATATCGAAAACTTCCCGGTCGCCTTTCGTAACGGTTTTAATGCTCTTGAAAAATGTTAAAGGAGGTTCGTACTGCAACGCATTTTTTGCCATAAAGAAAAATAGCTTTTGCATAGGATTTTCAAGCGCGCTATCAATAAACTGTTGCAATTCGTCAAAAATCGACTTATCTCCGTAAATGAAACGGCAGTCGAAAAAAGTTGAAAATTGTATAACTGTTTCGGGAAGCGAATCGCTCATCCAGCTTTCGTAGTTACGTTTCCAGTGCGATAAAGAATGCGTCCACTTGGGGTTTTTGGCCATGTAATCGCCCGTACAAAAGCTGATGCCGACGAAATCAAGGCTAGTAGAAACCATATCTGCAAAACGGAGAAAATATTCCCTTACTTCTTCCCTATGCTCATTTGCTTTATCCTCGTAAATAATTGCATTATCCTGATCCGTTTTAAGGGTCTGTTCCTTTCGTCCCTCGCTGCCCAGCACCATGAAAGCGAATTTTGCCGGCGGCTGACCAATTTCCGCAATGGCATTGTCAATTACTTTTAGCGAAATTGTGTCTGCGATGGTTGTTATAACCTGATTGACAATTTCAGCGTGCACTCCTTTTGTAAGCAACTGTGTTACAAATTTCGGCACCTGATTCCATTTCCTTTGTAATTCCTCAGTTGAACGTGCCTGCTTAACGGACTGAATAAATACGAGAGGTGATTCGGCCTGTTCACTTAAAAGCTTATTCCGGCTCAGAAATCCAATGTAATTGCCCTTATCTTTAATCAGT
The DNA here is from genome assembly GCF_009834875.1 of Hufsiella arboris. Classification (GTDB taxonomy): domain Bacteria; phylum Bacteroidota; class Bacteroidia; order Sphingobacteriales; family Sphingobacteriaceae; genus Hufsiella_A; species Hufsiella_A arboris. The sequence goes on from NZ_WVHT01000006.1 coordinate 159,026, forward strand.
AAATACCTGGTTTTCGTATTGAACATCCGCAAAATGGCCTCGTACACGTAGGCATGCGAATCGATACTGACAATTGGATTGTCCATTACTTTTACGATCGGTTGAGCAGCGTCGGCTTGCTTGGCCGTCACATTGTCCCGCAGTGTGATGTCTGTCACATAACCGGAGATTTCGTCCTTTTCATTTTTAACAAACAAACAGCTTACTTTATTTGCCGCCATGATTCGGGCCGTCTGGTAAATCGGCGTGTCTTCCCGGCACCATACGATCTCGCGGTACTCAATACTTTCTATCCGACGCGAATACAATTGTTCGGACGCGATATAACTTTCCTCGAACGCGATCGGTTTCTTAAAAAAATGAACAAACTCCTCGTCGAGCATCCGGTTGCCGAACTGCGTGGTAAAATAGTGGAAGAACTCTTCAAATCCGCGGCAAAGCGCCCTAAACTCCTTACGCGGAAGAAAATAAATAACAGTACCTTTCTTCGCGATAACGGTTTTCAGCGAGCGTTTCCGGTTAAGTAAAACAGAGATTCCGCCGTAACAGTAACCTGCATGATGAATTTCAAGGGAGCGTTTATTTTGAGCACTGTCATAAAAGAAAGATTCATACTCGCCTTCCACCAAAATATCAACACCCTTCATTTTCGTAACTTCCTGCTGGTAAATGAAGGTATCTTTTGTATAAGTTACTTTTTCAAGGACATCGGCAACACCGATCAAAACATCGTCTGGTAGTAAACTAAATGGAAGATGGTTCTTTAAAAAATCGATCTGACCAATCATAAGCAATATAAAATAATTATACCTACCAGGAAAAAGATGAAAGCCGGAAGTTTCCATCCATTTTGCGGTGCAACCTGTGGTAAATTACTAAATACTTTTTTTTGTGAATCAATAAGGCTTTCAGAAAAATCACCGCGGTGCAACAGCTCAAAAAAACATTCGGCAGTAGATCTTGCATCGAAAAATGCGTCGTGTTGTTTTTCAGGCAGTTTGGTAAAAAGTTGCTGGTACAAATTTCCGAGCTTTAAAAAACCTGCTTGTGGATTGCGAACAAGGTATGAAGTTGCCAGCATGGTACAAAACGTTTCAACTTTCTGCAAAGGGTTGGAAAGTTCAGACCTATAATACTCGGCGCCAAGAATCCGATAATCAAGCTCGATAAAATGGCCAACGACCATTGGTTGATATTCTTTTATATCCGAGGCAAGCTGCTTTAAAACTTCTTTTCTGCCCTCTCCATTGTCTTCTAAAAACTGGCGTGTTATACCATGGATAGCGGCTGCATCATGGCTTATCGGAGCATTGGTATTAGATATGTAATGATTTGCCTGTTTGACCTCGGTACCATTCTTACGATATATTACCCAAGCAATTTGAAGTACATGCGGCCAGTTTGCATCTGCCGAATAAGGCAAATTCCACTTTTTTGGTAAGCCGGAAGCCTCCGTATCGATAAACAGAAGGTATTCGTTCAATGGTAACTGGTTTGCGTTTGCAATAGTAATAAAATGCGTTTACATTTTGTTTCGAAAAACGCTATAACCTTTTTGGGGCAGTAAATCAAAACGGGAGCTACTACTAACGCAGAGCTCCCGTTTTATACTTTAACAACCATAGCTGCTAAAGCTTTCAAGTTTAAATTACGTATCTGATTGATCAACTTTTCCCCAATCCTTTTGAAACTGGGCGAGTAACCGATCACACGTTTCTTTACCGTATAGTTCCTTAAAACGCGGGTAAATTCACATGCGCCCTGCCGGTGCTTATATCTTTCCAAATTCGTTCTGAACGCTGTTGGAGTAGAGCCGGCTCAAATAATACCACTCTCAACGAGATGGTGATTTATTTTCAGGCTTTCAAAGTACGTCTTACTTGTTTAAACTAAGTTAGTTCTCTTTTGTTTTTCGTCAAAATAAATTTGCCTATAATTTACTAACAGATTTTAAACGTAAATATCTGACTTATAAACATATAGTATTGAAATAAAAATAATGCCTTCGATATATTGACGCATTAATTTGCCGTTGTATGTCGCAGATATCAACATTTACATTTTCAACACATTCAACTTTTTTGGTAAACTAATGATTCGATGAATCCGGCATAAAAATTCTTTTTTCCCTGTAACAGAAAATTGTATTTAACAAATAAGGCCTGAGCATCGAGGGGATTAACGCCCTCAATTTCAAAGAACAGCCTAAAGAAAAAATACATTGATTTTAAAAGGAGTGTCTTCCAAATGATGCTATTCTTTTCCGTGTTGAAATCGGCATATAGCCACTGGCCGTTGTTTTTAAGCATTTTATTTAAATGAGCGAATACAAAAGCTCCCGTTTCCGCTGAAAAATTGTCAAATAAAAAGCTGGTTATGATAACATCAAATTTTGTGGCCGAATTAAAATCCTGAATAGAAGATTCCACAAATCTTACAGAATTTCCGCCTGTGTTTCTTTCAGCCGACTTCTTTAACATGTTCGCTGAAAGCTCTACGTAAACAATTGTTAAACCGGACTGGTGGATTCTCGTGATTTCTTCGAGAATCCATCCGGTGCCACCCCCGGCAATCAGCACAGCAGAGCCCGGAGAAATACATTTTAAAAAAGCCACCTGTGCCTGTATCAGTTTACGGCCAAAGACCAGTCTTGATAACGGATCATAAAAAGAGGCAACCGGATCATAATTGTTTTGCATCCTCAAAATTATTCAACAGCAAGTGATTTCACGTCAGATGTTTTATTTTTGACGGGTGATCACCTCCCTGGTAATTGTCCGATATAAAAAACAATTTATTCCACTCGCTCTCATCTCGATGGCCATCCATCGCTTGCCTTTAGCTTTAAACAAAAAATGCAGTTTTTGGAAATTATTGGGAAGCGGTAAAAACGGAACTTTTGATTTACGGCCTGATTGGCAACAATGGGGATTGTTATCTGTATGGGAATCAACCGAAGCCTTGCAGGAATTTCAGCAAAAATCAGTTATCAGCAAATGGTGGAGGCATTTTACCTGCGAAAAGCTAAATATCATTTGTTCAGTTATTTCAAGTCACGGCAAATGGTCGGGCGAAGAACCGTTCCAGGCAGCACAGGAAATGACTCAGCATAATGGGCCGGTTGCAGTTTTAACAAGAGCGACTATTCGGCTAAACCGTTTAAAAAACTTCTGGCAAAACGTAAGTCCGGTTGCAGCCGTAATGAACAACGCTCAGGGTTTTATCGCTTCAATAGGTATTGGCGAAGCGCCGGTATACAAACAAGCGACCTTCTCTATCTGGGCAAGCATGGATGATCTAAAAGCCTTCGCGTATCGTTCAGTTGAACATAGTGAAGTTATTAAAAAAACCAGGCTTGAAAATTGGTATTCCGAAGAACTCTTCGCACGTTTTAAAATCATTTCTATCGAAGGAACTTTAAACGGCAAAAAAATAGATCTAGATCTTTAAATCGATAGCTAAACAAACTATTATGAGAATTGTAGCAGAACTCCCTCGTCCTGATTGTAAGATAACCATCTTCTCAATGAATATGAAATATCTTGTAAAGTTCGAAAAGGGGACCTACGAGCAAACTTATAAACTTGCTGAGATGAATTTACTCGACGGAATAAATAGCGTTTTTGAGCTTCTTGACGAAGAGTTTATTCAAACAGTACTTGCCCGTTTTGACAGCATGCGTACTGATTTTAATGCAACGTATAATCGCCATTAGTACTTAACTTAATTTTCTTAAATCATTCAAATACAGGTAATTAATTATTTATTCCAAATTAAATTTGGCGGTGATAGGTATTTCTGAGATTACAAAAAATTTAAAATAAACAAAATTTAAATATAATCTGCATAAAAATCTCATTATCAATCAAATATTTATTTAAACAGAATTAAATTTGCTTATTTTTTTTACACTTTTAAAGCGGTAAATCGGTCAAAATTGCCTATTTGGCAATATTTAAATCTTTGGCTAAGTTTTTGTGTTATACTAACTAAAGAATCTTACTATGAATGATAAATCAAAAATTGCATCGGTAGTGTTGGCTGGGCTTGCGGCCGGTGCGGTAGCCTGGTATTTATTTGCTACAGAAAGCGGCCGGGATACAAGAGAAAAATTAAGCGACTCGTTTAGAGACCTGAATGACTCCTTTGGAGATTTGAAGGAAAATCTGAAGGCGAAAGCTAAAGATACTTATGATAAAGTTAAAGGTCAGGCAAGTGATCTTGCAAGCGATTTAAAAAGCCAGGCAGGAGATTTAAAAAGTCAAGCCAGCGATGTAGCTTCATCCGTTAAAGACAACGTAAAGACTACTGCAAATAAGGCGCAAGCCTCGGTATAAGATTATTTAACTGTTAAAATAAAGGCATCTCAAAAGGATGCCTTTTTTCGTAAAACAAATAATTAATGCCTGTAAATGAAAGCGCAGAACCTCGCTTCTCATACCTAGTAGCTTTCTCAAATTTCACAATTATTGCACATTGTAAGCGCTTCTATAGGACACACCTTTGATATGTAGGTAATTTTATTTAATTAAAACTTACTCTTATGAAAGCGACTAAATGTATGGTGTATGTTTTATGCTGCACAGGCTTGTTATTTGCATGTAAAAACAGTGACGATCTAACCTTAACTAAACTCCCCTCTTCATCAGCAGTGGCCACCACCTCTACGACAGGCGTTCATGAGCCGTTAACAGTAATAACTATAGCTGGGAAGGCGTGGGAAAACGGCAGCACCGACGGCCCTGGCAAACAGGCGAGATTCTCCTACCCGAACGGAATTGATGTGATGGACGACGGCACAATATATGTCGCGGACGAGTTTAATGATAAAATACGCAAAATATCAAATTCTGATATTGTATCGACCGTGGCAATTCCCAAGAGCTCAGATGGTGAGTCACTTAGTTCTCCTGGCAGAGTGCGCATAAAGAAGGACGGTACGATAAACATACTAGCCTTTGATGCCTATTCGGTTCCGAAACATAAAATATGGATTATCAAACCAAGCGGAGAGGTTTTAACTCCCGGATTGAAGCCTGAGAACATGCCAGCCGGTTTTAGTCCCTACCACTATGCGGATTTACAAAAAGATCCATACAATAATTTGTTATGGATCAGTGGATCATATAACGATGCATCTAAAAACCGTGGTGTGCTGGAAAAATTTTATGTAAACAACGGAAATATCGGAACATCTCCTTTCTTCCCGCCTGTCGACTCGCTGACCGCTGAAGGTAAAAACAACCCTTCAATCAGCAGTTTTTTTTGCGGATATAACGGCGTAAAATACATGGTGATCAACGGTAACTATATCTACAAATACACATCTTCGGGCGTATTTACCCGCATCTATCGAAACCTTGCTTTTCATGGCATTACAAGTATCGTTGCAAATAGAGACAGCCTAGCAATTTACATCGCAGACGATGGAAAAATTAAGCGGATCGTCAAGAATACGCTTCAAACCCTCGTCGGACCGCAACCTGCACTCAATCGAGCTGACGGCGTAGGTTCAAAAGCGGACGTTTATGCAAATCAACTGGGTCTTTCAAAGGATGAAAACACACTTTACTTTACCGATGACAACATGGTTAGGAAACTCCTGCTTAAATAACTCAACAAATCCTTTTTGCCAGATGCAAAGAAATGCCAGAACCGGATTACGATGTTACGGTTTATCTCTTAGGGGTTTCAATAAATAAGTTAAGCCATTCAGCCTGATTTCGTACATCGTTGAAAGCAACATTCCGAGCTTGCCTGCCGGAAAACCATTTTGTTTGAGCCAAACAAGATAATGCTCAGGAATATCGGCTATTAAAACTCCTTTGTATTTTCCATAAGGCATTTTATTACGGACAAGATCAATCAGAATTTGTGAATCCATTAGGTTAAGTTCTCTGCTTTTAAAATTTTCATGTGCTCATCGAGCTCATAAAGCCGCGGAACACAGGTAAGGATGTCGACTTCGGCAATCGCATCTTTGCTGATGTCCTCAAGATACATCATTAACGCTCTGAGGCTGTTCCCGTGGGCAACCACTAAAATATTTTCGCCATGCCTCAAATGTGGTTCAATTTCTTCATGGTAATATTTCAATACCCTTACCTGCGTATCCTTAAGGCTTTCGCCATTTGGCGGTGCAATATCAAAACTTCTTCGCCATAAAGCAACTTGCTGTGCGCCGTATTTTTCGGCTGTATCCGCTTTATTTAGCCCCTGGAGATCGCCGTATATCCGTTCATTTAAGGCAGCACTCTCATATACCGGAAGGTGTTCCTTCCCGATCACACTTAGTATAATATCCAGCGTTTCCTTGGCACGCTTAAGCGCCGAAACAAAGCAAGCACTAAAATGGATATTTTTAAGACGTTCACCTGTTATTTCAGCCTCATGGCGGCCCTGTGCGGTAAGGTCAATATCGGTACTTCCCGTAAAACGGTTTTCAAGATTCCAAACAGATTGTCCGTGACGAACGATTACTAACTTGCTCATTTTTTTAAAGATTTGATATTGACGTCAGCTTAATGTAACTAATCTCGTAAAATTAATAGACCAAATAAACGTTTGCTTAGTTATCATCGTCATACCTTACAAAAAGGATAACCTCCTTGCGACTGATAACTTGAATATGAACAAATGGTTTAAAAAATTGGGAACTTGCCTGCTTGTGGTGCTCGCCTTCAAAGTGGTATCTCCCGACAAAGTCCTGGCAAGGCCAGGCATTGGTGTTTCTTTCCAGGTCTTTTACGACAACCTGCAGCCTTATGGTAGATGGATCAATAACCCACAATATGGTTATGTCTGGGCACCCGATGTAGATCAGGATTTCGTACCATATGGAACCCGTGGCCATTGGATATCCAGTGAATATGGCAATACCTGGGTATCTGATTATGACTGGGGCTGGGCTCCCTTTCATTACGGAAGATGGACGTTCGACGATTTCTACGGTTGGATATGGATTCCCGGTGAAGAATGGGGACCGGGCTGGGTTAGCTGGCGGCAAGGCGGCGGCTATTATGGCTGGGCACCACTTGGCCCTGGCATGAATATCGACGTATCATTTGGCCTGGCATCGTTAAGATGGGTTTTCCTGCCACAACGATATATCTGTTCACCTCGTCCATGGGATTATTACGACAGAAGGCCACAGGTAATTTACCGGAATACCACTATCATTAATAACGTTTACGTTTATAACAACAATCGTTATTATGGCGGGCCGCGCCCGGGCGAAATAGAACGTTATACAAACTCGCGGGTTAACGTTTACAGGGTTAACGATTATGGACGACCCGGACAACGTATATCAAATAATACAGTAAACATTTACAGGCCACGCGTCGATAAGTCGAGAGACAATGATCGTCCAAAACAATATGCCGATTATGATCGCTATAAAAACGACCATCCCGACAAAAGAGTTGCTTACGATAAATACAACAGGCCATCTTCAAACCAGCGCCCTGACAAAGGCAACCGAAATGACGGCAATGATTATACAGGAAGCTGGAAGCACCCTGATCAGCCTGGAGATAAGCGGGACGACAAAAATAATCACGATTATAGAAACAGGACAAATAACCAGGCGTCTCAGCAGGATCAAAACCGAAGAGAACAGTCGCAGAATGAGCGACAAAATGAGTGGAATCAACAAAATCAGCGTGATCAGAGAAATCAGCGTGATCAGAGAAATCAATGGGACAGACAAACACAACAGGCGGAACAACGACGCCAGCAAAGTGATGAACAACGGCGCCAGGTACAGCGCGACCAGATTAATCCAAACGCAGATCAGCAGCAGCAAAGAGCTCAACGCGATCAACAACGTCAATGGGATCAACAAAGACAACAAGCTCAGCAGGAACAGCAACGTCAGCAAGCTGATCAACAGCAAAGAGCTCAGCGAGAACAGCAGCAACAAGTTCAACGTGATCAACAACAACGTCAACAATGGGATCAGCAAAAACAACAGGCTGATCAACAGCGACAAGCTCAACGCGATCAACAGCAACGTCAGCAATGGGATCAGCAAAGACAACAGGCTGATCGGCAGCAACAAGCTCAGCAGGAACAGCGACGTCAGCAAGCTGATCAACAACAACGAACTCAGCGGGAACAGCCGCAACGCCAACAGTCAGACCAGCAAAGGCAATGGGCTGATCGTGAAACCAGGCAACAATCACAGCCAAGACAGGAGCGTCAGCAATCTGATCGTGGAAACAGGCCTTCGAGAAGTAACTTTATGTAACTAACAGTTAGATTAGAGACTAACGCTTTTAATAAAAGAGGTTGTTCATAACTGAGCAGCCTCTTTTATTTAAAATCATTTCGCAAAATAATTCTGCTTAAGAAACTAAAACTCACCACAAACAACGTAAAAAAGTTTATGGCAATGCTTACGCTTCAATGCATCGAAAACATCATTGGCATTACAAAATCACGAAACTGCTGCAGTTGGTAGACGTACAGAAAATTTATGTCGTAAAAAAGCCCGTCTTCCGGGTTTGGAGACAGGCTCTGTTACTAATTGAAATTTCTTTCGCTTCTTCTATTATTGTTGCTACGGAAGTTTTTGTTTCCGCCAGCTGCATTTGGTCTTTCTTCTGCTTCTGCAACACGAATCCTTCTTCCATTGTAATCTCCACCATCCATTTTACGGATAGCTTCTTTTGCCTCATCATCATTAGGCATTTCAACAAAACCGAATCCTTTGCTTTGGCCAGTTTCACGATCTTTAATAATTCTTAAAGATTTAACTTCACCAAAATCGCTGAACACGGCTGTCAGCTCGGCTTCCTCAACATGGTAAGGTAAACCTGCAATAAATATTTTCATTAACTTTTCTTAAATTTCTACAAATATAGGATTAACACGGGAATTTATTGTAATATGAAAATCCTATAAAGATTAATTTGTTGTTAAATATTACGGTTAGGGAGATGGTATTTTCTCTTCTACCATTGTATTTCCGAATTTATCGTAGTAGATACAACTCATTTGATCCATCGAAACCGTCCATTTTTCAACGCCAGTTTCTGCGGCTTCCCGCCGAAATGTTGGATAGTCGGTTCCACCTGACTGGTGGATTTTAAGATTCCGTTTGAACACGTTTGGGTCAGCCAATTCCGCAACACTCAGTATTTCTCCTTCAGATCTTGAACTTATTGCAAAATTATCACGCCCTAGATATTCCGTATGTCCGTCATTCACATACGTATTGAATGCTATAACCCCCAACTCAGCAATTTCCTGGATATATTTAGGAAAATCAGCACCGCTTTTCACTTTGGAATGCGCGCTTTTAATCTGGTCAATCGTAAACATCTTTAGTTTTCAATTAAAACAATCCGATGAGCTAACAGTATATCCAACTTATTTATATAAATCCGGAAACGCAGATGGATTCGAATCGTGCATCATCTCATAAATTTTTTCCACTACATCATCAGAAGACGGTTTGCTAAAATAGTCTCCATCTGTCCCGTAAGGCGGCCGATGCGCTTTTGCGGAAATAGTAGCCGGACGCGAATCGAGATAATAATATCCGTTTTGTTTTTCCAGTATCTGTTGCAAAATATAAGCGGAGGCGCCTCCCGGAACATCCTCGTCGACAACGAGCAATTTGTTCGTTTTCTTTAGCGATTGCGCACAAAGCTGATCAGTATCAAAAGGATCTAAGGTTTGCGGATCAACAATCTCGACAGAAATGCCCAAATTTTCGAGTTCCTCAGCGGCTTCCTGTACAATCCTTAACGTGGACCCGTAACTCACTACGGTAATATCGGTGCCTGTCCGTATAATTTCGGCTTTGCCCAAAGGGACTGTAAACTCGCCTACATTAGTTGGTAGCTTTTCTTTCAGACGATAACCATTCAAACACTCGATTACCAAAGCCGGTTCGTCGCCGCGCAATAGCGTGTTATACATTCCGGCAGCTTGTGTCATATTTCTTGGGACACATATATGAACTCCTCTTAACGCCCCAAGTATCATACTCATAGGAGAACCGGAATGCCATATACCTTCAAGTCTGTGGCCGCGCGTCCTTATTATGACTGGTGCTTTTTGACCAGCTTTTGTCCTGTAACTTAGTGATGCCAGATCATCACTTAAAACATTTAATGCGTAAAGAAGATAATCCACGTATTGAATTTCGGCGATCGGTCGCAATCCCCGCATGGCCATTCCTATACCCTGGCCAGCAATTGTCATTTCGCGAATACCTGTATCAAAAATACGTAAGTGACCAAATTTATTCTGAAGCCCCGCAAAGCCCTGGTTCACATCTCCTATCGCGCCAACATCTTCACCAAAAGCAATAATTCGTGGATCACGCTGGAAATTTTCATCAAAACAAGCGTTAAGTACCTCTCTCCCATCAACAAGCTTAGACTCTTCACTGTATTCAGCAGCAATAACCGCGATTTGATGTGGCGAATCCGCTCCTTCTGTAAAAAGCTTACTATTGTACCGTTCGGAATTAGCTTCCAGCTCCTTTTTATACCAGTCTACTAGTTCAGACTTAGCTTCAGCGGAGCTATTACGCAAAGTAATGACAGCCTTACGAACCGTCGTAAATATATCCCGGCGGGTTACATCGCTGACGCTTTTAAGCGCCTCGGCCATCTTTTGAATTTCCGGATCGTTCGTTTTATGAAGCAATCCATACACTTCTTCTGATTCTTTCTTTATGATCAACGCATTCTCATCCCATGCTTTTTTTTGACACTCGCGAACATAGGTCTTTGCTTCTTTCTCGATCTCCTGCAGTTCTTCCTCGGTAATTATCGCCGAATGGATCATCCATTTGCGCATCTGTACCAAACAGTCAAATTCTTTCTCCCAGGCAAGCCGTTCAGCAGATTTATAACGTTCATGGGAACCGGATGTTGAATGCCCTTGCGGTTGCGTCATTTCCGTGACGTGAATCAGTACCGGAATGTGCTTTTCACGGCAGATCGAGATCGCTTTCTCATAAGTTTCGCATAGTCCGGGATAGTCCCATCCGCGTACCTTAAATATTTCGAAGCCTTCACCGTTCTCGTCGCGCTGGAAGCCTTTTAATATTTCTGATATATCGCCTTTTGTTGTCTGTATCTCCGCTGGTACCGAAATTCCGTAACCGTCATCCCAAACTGAAACCGCCATCGGAATTTGCATAACACCGGCGGCGTTCATTGTCTCAAAAAAGACACCTTCGGAAGTTGATCCGTTACCGATGGTACCAAAGGCTACTTCGTTTCCACCGATTGAAAAATGAGTTAAATAGGACAAGTCAGGGTTTTGCCTGTATAATTTTGAGGCCTGTGCAAGGCCAACGAGACGAGCCATCTGCCCGCCTGTAGTTGATATATCTGATGCCGTATTTTTTGTTATGGTCTGATCCCGCCAGCTTCCGTCTTCGTTTAAAGTACGTGTAGCGTAGTGGCAATTCATCTGCCTGCCGCCCGAAGCCGGATCGAAATCGACGTCGGGGTGTGCGTATAATTGTGCAAAAAACTTTGTCAGATCAGACATGCCCGAAGCCATGATAAACGTCTGATCCCGATAGTAACCCGAACGCCAGTCGCCATCTTTAAACGCCTTTGCCATAGCAAGTTGAGCAACTTCTTTTCCGTCGCCGAAAATACCGAATTTAGCCTTACCAGTGAGCACTTCTCTTCTCCCGATGATACTTGCCTGCCTGCTTTCGTAGGCAATCTGGTAATCTTTGATGACTATCTTCTTAAAATCATCAAAACTTAGCTCAGAAAAATCAAATGGATTGGTTGTTGTTAATTGGTTTGTCTGCATACACGTAAGAGCAAAGGTGTTCAAAAAACATTAAAATAACAACGTATCCTTTCAAGAGTTCTTACCGTATAGATTGGAATATTTTTTGATTATATTTATTACATTTGTATTAAACTCTTAAACACAATGAAAAAATTCATGATTTTATGTGCCGTGTTAGTTGGCTTTACCGCGTTTACGGCATTCCAAACTAACAATCAGGCTGAATTTAAATTTGAATCTGAAACCCACGACTTTGGTAAGATCCCTCAGGGAAAACCAGTAAGTGTTGATTTTAAGTTTACTAACATCGGCGAAGAGCCCTTAATAATCAGTTCTGTTGAGCCTACCTGCGGTTGCACAGTAGCGAAATTTACTAATACGCCTGTTAAAAAAGGGGGCAGCGGTGTTATTTCGTTAACTTTTAATGCAGCAGTAGCTTCTCCGTTTACTAAAGCAGTAACCGTTAAATCGAATGCTAAAACCCCGGTAAAAGTTCTTTACATTAAGGGTGAAGTTGTAGCAAGCAACTCCAAGTAACAAAAATTATACTTTATTGCGAAAACCTCTCTGTGCATACAGGGAGGTTTTCTTATTTTTGTGCCTTATGCCAAAAATTTCATCAAAGGGAGAGCATATGCCGGCATCTCCTATAAGGAAACTAACTCCTTATGCAGACCAGGCTAAATTAGAGGGGAAGAAAGTATATCATCTGAATATCGGCCAGCCGGATATTGAAACTCCGGAAATTATGCTTAACGCAATTAAATCGATTGATTTCAAAGTGTGGGCTTACACTCCATCTGAAGGTACGCTTAGCTATCGTAAAAAGCTGACTGAATATTATAACAAGCTCGGCTATAATATCAGCCCAGAAAATATCATTGTAACGAACGGCGGTTCGGAAGCAATTACTGTCGCTTTACAAACCTGCCTTGATTCTGGCGACGAAGTGATAATTCCCGAACCTTTCTACGCTAATTACAATGGCTTTGCCTGTATGGGCGATGTAATTGTAAAGCCAATTCTGTCGCATATTGAAAATGGCTTCGCGCTTCCGCCAATTAGTGAATTTGAAAAGCTGATTACAGAGAAGACGAAAGCTATCATGATTTGCAATCCAAATAATCCAACCGGATACTTGTATTCAAACGATGAATTGTCTGAACTTAAAGACCTTTGCATTAAACACGACTTGTTTTTGTTTAGCGATGAAGCGTACCGGGAGTTCTGTTATGATAACCGCGAATTTCGTTCGCCAATGCACCTTGAAGGCCTTGATGAACACGTTATCGTTTTGGATACCGTATCAAAGCGCTATAGTGCCTGCGGAGCACGTCTGGGTTGTATGATCACGAAAAACAAAGAAGTGATCAATTCCGCTTTAAAATTTGCTCAGGCCCGACTTAGCCCGGGAATGGTCGCGCAGATTGCCGGAACTGCAGCTGTAGACACGCCATCATCCTATTTCGAAGAGGTTAACCAGGAATATACAGAGCGCAGGAATATTTTGGTAAACTCCCTGAATAAAATAGATGGTGTTTTCTGTCCGAATCCGGGCGGCGCATTTTACGTCGTAGCGAGATTTCCAATTGACGATGCCGACAAATTCTGCCAGTGGATGCTCGAGAAGTTTTCGTACAATAACCAAACTGTTATGATGGCGCCAGCAACAGGATTTTACAGCACGCCTGGCGCAGGAAAGGACGAGGTACGTTTGGCATACGTTTTGAACAAACAGGATTTGAAAGAGGCGATGGTTTGCCTTGAAAAAGCATTGTTGGAATATCCTGGAAGAACAGAAAGCAAAAAGCTGAAAGCCGAAAGCCTTTAACTGAACTAAAAATTGTACTTTTGAAAGCTTTAAGCTTGGTCTTTTAGCTTTTACCTTTATATAAGGGCCCGACCGGAATTGACAGGATGGCGGCAACTATGTAAGCATGCAGCGCGTTGTGAGACTAGCGCTTTAATCTGAACTCTCAACTTTCAAATGGCGAAAATAACTACGCCTTAGCTGCCTAATTTAGAATTAGCATAGCTTTTGTCCCGCTAAGTTCCGTTCTGTAGCTTAGCATCAGGGGCATCGAACAACAGAACTGGCCAGGGTTTAATGATGTAATAACCCGGCAAGACAAAACATCTAAGGAAACAGGTACAGGTAATCGGCTGACCTTCCTCTTCCCGACAATTAAACAGCAGATAAGCATGTAGAAAGCATAATTTGTTCCATGTTTGGACGAGAGTTCGAATCTCTCCGGGTCCACTTCGAAAACTAAACCCTTATAAATGAATCATTTATAAGGGTTTTTTAGCCTTAGCAATTTCTATGAAGATATTGACGCCAGTAATGAAATACAGATAACACTATAGATTTACCTGATTAATTGCTTTCGAACTTTGCAGCTATATCATCAATTAACAATACCCAGTCGTTTCCTACTCCCTGTGTCGGTGAAGTGAATTGCATCTGATTCCAACGTTTAATTTTTCCAGACTTAGATATTTTTCCGTTTCGCGGATTAAACCATGACACAGAAATCTGCTTGCTATTTATACAATTTGTAATGACAGTGATTGTTTTCCCCACCGGCAGGTAAACCATCAGGTATCGCCCGCTGTTGTCACGGAAAGCAGAGCTATGTTCACCTTTTTCGCCTTGTCCGTTAATTATCAATCGATCATCCGGAATACGGCCCAATAACGGCCTCGAACTCATTAATTTTCGGAAATACCCTGCCTGGTAAGCACCTGGACGGTCGAGCGCTTCGGTCCAGTAACGGTCCGGATAATTTATTTTCTCTTCCTGAGGGTTATAAAACTGCCACACGGCGTGGTGCCCATAAGTCACTCCGCAGGCACCCGCGAAAACCGAACGGTACATTTGCTTTCGTACATCATACGACCGGTAATAACCAGTTGCCGGATCCCATTTCGGCCAGGGATTTACCGGGTGGTCTTCATAATTGATTTCAGCATCTAAAACTGGCTTGACTGGCTGCAGTTTGAAATCGCGGGAGATCAAATCCCAGGTTGCTGCGTCATGTCCGCCGCCGTGCCCGGATTGAATCATGTTCATCGTTAACCAGGACTCGTTATGAATGTATTGGGATGTTGAAAATGATCCACCCGAGGGATGATAGGTAATAAAAGCGCAGTTGCCAGTAGCATCAAGAATGCCTTTTGCCATCGCCCGCCATACCGGCCGCCAGTCGCTGGAATCGTTTACCGCAGGCCGATCTCCGCCTAATATCCATAAAATGTTGTTCGCGTTTTTATAGCGGCCGGCGATCCAAAGGCCATATTTATAAGCATTGTCCTCATTAAAAACTACCGGGCCAGCACCCCAGGCTTTTGTCACCTTGTCGCCCCAGGTCGGCAGCAAACCGATGTAGAGTCCACGCGTTTGCGCCATTCTGACAACTGTGTCAACTAGCCTGAAATATTTCTCATTCGGCGTTGCGGGGTTCTGGTTGAGTAAAGGCAGGTCGCCGTATTGATTCGGTCTGGTCAAGCCATCCATTTCTGCAAGGGCAACCGCCTGTATAACATTGAAACCTTTCGCTTCCCTGTTGTCCAGGTACCTACTGATATCCTCCAGCTTAAGCCGATGAAATAATTCCCAGGCGGTATCGCCCAGCCAGAAGAATGGTGTGCCATCTTCGTATTGCAGGTAATGTCCATTGGGTGAAACGATGATGCGGCCCAACTTGTTGTTTATCGGCTGAGCGTCTACTATAAAAGAAAAATAAAGCAGGAAAGACAAAAACAACAGGCAGCGCCACAGACTAAAAAATTTACAAAGCGATATCATAAGAACTGGCTCACGGAGGTTTAACTTCAGCATCATCCGCCACTTGAAGTTAAACAAATCGAATGATTTGGACTTGTTTTCTATTAATCAGAGATACGGCCAATACATATCAGCGGTTAATTGATAGCCGGCATATTTTACTTCCCCCCTTGCAAGCCTTCCAGACAAGCCGCAACTGCCTGCAATAATTCAACACTTACCCTATCACGGTTAGTATGCAGATCTTCCGGGCTAACCAGTGCGCGGTAAGTGCGTTCTTCATCCGGTTCAAAAAATACCTTCAAACCTTCTACAAACACCTCAAACCTGTAAACATATCCATAAGAAAGAAGACGCGCCTTAAATTCATATTCCCTGCCGCCAAAAGAAACCGGCAGCAAAAACTCCTCATTCATCCAGCAATATTACAGTTTTAAGCGGACTCCGTCGGCTTCATAAATCATTTTCTAAAAACAAAAAAGCCTGTAATCATATGATTTACAGGCTTCTGCTAGTTTTTGATATTGATATCAGCGGTGAGGGAGGGATTCGAACCCTCGGTACAGTTTCCCGTACGTCAGTTTAGCAAACTGATCCTTTCGGCCTCTCAGGCACCTCACCAGGGGTTTATATTCCCGGGCTGCAAATATAGTAAAACACTAATCTTTGCAAAAAAAATTCAGCGAAAAAGCTCGATTTAACCGAAGAAACAAAGTAAGTCGCTTAGTAAAAGAAAGTTAGATTATACATTCTCGAGTTTATAATCTATTCTCACGTGATAAATTCCGATTAGCATTGTTTTAAATATCAATTTAATGGTTTCGATATCTTTCAAAGTGATACTACTATCGCTTAACTGATCTTGTTCAAGTTTGTAATCGATTATACGGTCAACAAGGTCACTGATGCTTTTTGCATCCGGCTCCTTTAAACTTCTGGATGCAGCTTCAACCGAATCGGCTAACATTAAAACTGCGGTTTCTTTGGAGAAAGGGATGGGACCGGGATAGCGGAAAATTTTTTCATCGACAAGTTTTTCAGGGAAGTTTTTAAGGTACGACTGGTAGAAATAGTCAACGCGTGTATTCCCGTGATGGGTCCGGATAAAATCAACGACCATTTCGGGCAAATTATTCCGTCTGGCCATTTCTATTCCTTTATGAACGTGGTGAATAATAATCTGAGCACTCTGTTCATAAGGCAGCTTATCGTGCGGGTTGAGACCGGTATTTTGATTTTCTATAAAATATTGCGGATTTTCTAATTTCCCGATGTCATGGTAAAGCGCTCCCGCGCGAACCAGCAAGGCATTCCCTCCTATTTTAAATATCGCAGCCTCCGCCAGATTTGCTACTTGCAATGAATGCTGGAATGTTCCAGGCGCCTTGTAAGAAAGTTCCCTGAGAAGCTTGGAATTCGTGTTGGTAATTTCCATCAGGGTAACGTCGGAGACAATCCCGAACACACGTTCGAAACCATATATAAGCGGATAGGCCAACAAAGACAATAGTACGCTAAATGTAAACGGAATAAAATTATACCAGTCGATATCACTTAACGAGCCATTTCGGATAAAAGAGATCCCGACATAGGCAACAAAATAGTTCAGTAAAATAAGTAAGGCGGAAATCAGGAACTGTTCTCGCTTTACCAGGTTTTTAATACTGAAAATAGCTACCATTCCGGAAGTGATCTGCAGCACACCGAATTCGAAACTATTGGGAACAAAAAATCCGGCAACCAGGACGACCAAAATGTGGATGTACATGGCGAGCCTTGTGTCAAATAAAATCCGGATGATAATCGGAACAATACAATACGGAATGTAATAAAGACTTGGAATCTTAAGTTTTATAGCCCAGGATAATGACACAAGCATCCCGGTGATAACCAGCAATATCAATGAAATGAGCCGGTTATCCGCAAAAATATCTTTCCTGAATAAGTAAAGAAACACCATTAACAGTGTAATAATTAATCCCACCAAAAGAAACTGCCCCAGAAAAACTATTCTCCTGTCGCCGGTAATATTTGAGTCCTTTTCGTATGTGTCTCTCAGCGAACTTAGTTTTTGAAAAATTTCAGGAGTAATAATAGCTCCATTCGCTACAATCAGTTCTCCTTTCTGCACCATTCCGCGCGTGGTACTGATATTATTTAAGGCTTCGGTTTCCAGTTTATCGGTAAGCCGCTCGTCGTAAATATAATTTGACTGCAAATGATCGTCTGCCACATCAATGAGCCAAGCTTTATTTTTTATATCGGCCATCGAATTTATACTGTTATCAAGATAATTTGATGCCTGGTCGATAGTGAAAACCTGGGCTGTATTTAATTGGTGGCCTACATTGTTCGTTAATAAGGTAAAATTGTAGTTAGGATTATTTTGCTGATATTTTTTGCTTAGCGTCGAAATTCCGCGGTTGTAGATCTCTGAAAGCACTTTCTGTGCCGCGTCAAGGTATCTCGCTTTCGCATTGTCGTTTTCTCCGCTTGTTTTCCACTTAACCTCAAAATCCGATTGAAATCCCGACAGCTGGCTTTGCGCAATCTGTACGTTGTTTTGATAAACAGGAAGTACAGACTTTAAAATCTCTGCCTGATCTTTCTCAATCTGAGCATTAGTTTTATTGATTGGGAAGCTATAGGGCGATATCAAGTCCTTCTGAAGCCAGATTTTCCCCTTGTCAAACTCGTATTTAAATCTCGCCTGTTTCGGAAGAAAAAGAGTAATAACAACCACACAAGCAGTCATCATTACATATTTAATATTGGCTGAATATTTATGATATAATACCAGGTGTGATTTCGGGTTATTTTTTGCCACTTAACGGGAAATAAGATAAATCAAAATTAGAAACTTTTTACCAAACGCCTCGCTACAAACAACACTTGTTTCAGGATTGTAAAAAAATCAATCTCTTTTGTATGGATTATTCTTATTGGTAGGTTTGTTCTGCATCAATCGCGTGGATATGAGTAAGCTTTTTGAAACAATTAAATTTAAAGATTTAATCTTAAAAAACAGGATCGGCATATCTCCCATGTGCATGTATTCGTCGAAAGACGGGTTTGCAAATAATTTCCATGTGGTACACCTGGGAAGCAGAGCTATTGGCGGCGCCGGGTTAATCATCCAGGAAGCTACCGCGGTTTCCCCGGAAGGCAGAATTACAGCTTCTGACATGGGACTCTGGAAAGATGAGCATATTGAGAAATTGAGTGAAATAACTTCATTCGTAAAAAGCCATTATTCCGTTATCGGTATACAACTGGCTCACGCTGGGAGAAAGGCAAGTCATCAAACTCCCTGGAACGGTGGAAAGCAAATAAGTACATCAAACGGCGGTTGGAAGACTGTTTCCTCTACTGAAACGCCATTTCACGAAGGTACGGAACCGTCTGAAGAACTCGATTTGCAGGGAATAAGAAAAATATTGGATGATTTTAAGGCAGCGGCTGGGCGTGCATTAACAGCTGGATATCAACTTATTGAAATACACGCCGCACACGGATATCTCGTTCATCAATTTTTGTCGCCATTGGTAAATCAACGAAAAGATCAGTATGGAGAAAGTTTCGAAAACCGCATACGGCTTATACTCGAAATTGTCGATTCTGTTAAAGAAGCCTGGCCGGACAATTATCCTTTATTCGTTCGGATATCGGCCACCGACTGGGCAGAAGGCGGATGGGACTTAGAACAATCCATAAAACTGGCGTCGATACTAAAAGAAAAGGGCGTTGATCTTATCGACTGTTCATCGGGCGGAGCCGTACATTGGCAAAAGATCGATTTGAAACCAGGTTACCAGGTGCCATTCGCCGAGAAAATAAAAAAGGAATCCGGCATCAGGACGGCGGCCGTTGGATTAATTACCAACGCGGAACAGGCCGAGAAAATTATCTCTTCGGAACAAGCCGACATTGTTCTTTTCGCCAGGGAGTCACTTCGGGACGCTTATTTTCCAATACATGCAGCGAAGAAATTAAACAACGATATTATTTGGCCTGTACAATATGAGCGGGCAAAATTAAAATAGTCATTAGCTTTGACCAACTAATTTTATCTTAAATCATGAAAGAAGTTTATATAGTATCGGCCGTACGTACACCAATCGGAAGCTTCGGCGGAAAGCTGGCCGGATTCAGCGCTACAGAACTTGGCGGCTTCGCTATCAAAGCTGCAATTGAAAAAGTGGCGGTTGATCCGTCGCTGGTGCAAGAAGTGCTGATGGGCAACGTATTATCCGCAGGACTAGGCCAGGCTCCGACTACCCAGGCCGCAAAATTTGCCGGATTACCTGATTTGCCTGCGACTACTATCAATAAAGTTTGCGCCAGCGGAATGAAGGCTGTAATGCTGGCCGCACAAAATATAGCATTAGGCCACAATGACGTAATAATTGCCGGCGGAATGGAAAGTATGAGCAATGTGCCGTATTATCTCGATAAAGCCAGAACTGGTTATCGCCTGGGAAACGGACAACTGACAGACGGATTGGTCAAGGATGGACTTTGGGATGTGTATAATGACTACCACATGGGATCAGCGGCGGAGCTTTGTGCAGCGGTGTGCAATATCAGCCGCGAAGACCAGGACGCCTTTGCAATTGAATCATACAAACGCAGCCAAAAAGCACAGTCGGAAGGATTATTTGACGATGAAATAATTTCGGTGGAGCTTAAGGATCGAAAAGGCCAGGTTACTTTATTCTCTGAAGATGAAGAACCGTCGCAGGTAAATTTTGATAAAATCCAGTCGTTAAAACCTGTCTTCAAAAATCCGGGAACCGTAACCGCCGCCAATGCTTCTACGTTAAATGATGGTGCAGCTGCATTATTGCTGATGAGTAAAGAAAAAGCAGAACAATTGGGATTAAAGTCAATGGCAAAAATCTTAGGCTTCGCTGATGCCCAGCAAGCGCCGGAATGGTTTACCACATCTCCCGCAAAAGCGATACCTCTCGCTCTCAGCAATGCTGGAATTGCTGCCGAGAATGTGGAATATTATGAAATTAACGAGGCATTTTCCGTTGTTTCAATAGCTAATAATCAAAAACTTAATATAGATCCGGAAACAGTTAATATTTTTGGCGGCGCGGTTTCAATGGGACATCCGCTTGGAGCTTCCGGGGCAAGGATTTTGGTAACGCTCTTAAATGTTCTTGATAAAAAGGGTGGCAAAATTGGCGTTGCCGGGATTTGCAACGGCGGCGGTGGTGCCAGTGCAATTGTTATAGAAAATTTACGTTTGTAATTCATGAATAGTAAAACGACGCTTCTCTTACTAGTTCTATCATTCTGCTCGGTCTGCTCTGTTGCTCAACATGCCGGCGCTTACGGCGCGAATAAATTCAAAGTATATGAAGATAGTCTTTCGGAAATTGGCAGTCATTTAATCAATGACCAATCAGTGCCCGAAAGAATAAATGCAAGTTATACATTCGCAAAAACGCTTGTCAGAGCATTAAAAATACCCAGATCGTTTAATTACCGGTTCGATTCGCTTAAAACCATCGCGGTAAGGTATTCGCCCGACCAGCGCTTTAGAATTTTTAGCTGGCATGTTATGTATGACGATGGAAGTTACCGCTATTACGGCGCCATACAAATGAACAACCCGGACGGAAAATTACATCTGTTCGGACTGGTGGATTACAGTCAGGCGATTAAAAATCCGGCGGATACTGTTACTTCAAATGATCGATGGTACGGTGCCCAGTATTACAGCATCATTCCCGTTACCTACAATGTTAGGACGCCCTATTACATACTACTCGGATGGAAAGGAAATAACGTTAAATCAACGAAAAAGGTAATTGAAACGCTTTACTTCAAAGATGATAAGCCGGTTTTCGGGATGTCCGTCTTTGACGGAAATAAAGGCGTCTCGTCGAATAAGCGAATTATATTTGAATACAGCCGGCAGGCATCGATGCTGTTAAATTACGATACCAAAACGGGTATGATAGTTTTCGACCACCTTGCTGCGCCGGACGCCAAAATGGTAGGCAACCCCGAACTTTACGGTCCAGATATGTCGTATGACGGGTATAAGCTTGTTGGGGGGCGTTGGAAACTCGTTCAGGACATTCCGCTAAAAAATCCTCCGTCTGGCGAAGACGTGCTTTTTAACGACCCCAAAAAACCTAAATATTTCACTCCGCGTAAATTTTAATGCCAGTCTATTATAGCTGGGAAATAATAAACTGCCATTCAGGATTGTAATAAAATTATATAAGGTTTTATATTTCGCTTACAATCATTTAATTTGCGAAATTTAAGAAACTTTTTTTCATCGTAATGGATACAATTCAAATAGCAGAAGGTCCTGTTCAAACATCAAAAGGACATCCTAAAGGACTTTATGTTCTGTTTACGACGGAAATGTGGGAGCGCTTCAATTTTTACGGAATGCGCGCGCTTCTTACATTATTCCTGGTTAACGCGCTCGCTTTCTCTGACAAAGACGCTTCGATCATCTATGGCGGCTTTCTCGGGCTTAGTTATTTAACGCCAATGCTCGGCGGCTTTATTGCCGACAGGTATCTGGGTAACCGAAATTGTATACTGCTCGGCGGAACCGTGATGGGTATCGGGCAGCTATGCATGTTTACCAGCGGCTATCTGTATGCCGGCAACCTCGACCTGGCAAAAATGATCATGTGGACCGCACTTTTTATTATCATCATTGGAAACGGCTTTTTTAAGCCAAACATTTCCTCGATGGTCGGTCAGCTTTACAAGAAAGGCGATAGTCGCCTCGACTCCGCTTTCACCATTTTCTATATGGGTATTAATGTAGGAGCGCTGCTTGGGATGGCAATCTGTCCTTTCCTTGGAGATGTAAAAGTTGGTGATGTACGTGTTGTAGAGGCATTTAAGTGGGGATTTCTGGCTGCCGGCCTGGCGATGTTCACCGGAACTATTATGTTCCTGTTTTTGAAAAACAAATATGTTGTCGATCCTGACGGAAAAGCTGTAGGTGCCAAACCAGACTATACTCACTCAACATTAAGTCCTACCGGCGAAGCAGAAAAAGCACATTTCACCAAAGGAGCAATTATCGGAGTTATCGGATTGATGATTGTTGCATTCATCGGAATACATTTCCTTTCCCTGGATCCAAACCCTATAAAAAGCTGGGTTTATCCATTTATTTATGCATCAGGTATCAGTTTAGCTGTACTAATTTTGACGGATAAATCAATAACAAAAATTGAACGCGACAGAATTATCGTTCTTTATGCGGTAGCTTTTTTCGTTATCTTTTTCTGGTCGGCATTTGAGCAGGCCGGTTCGTCGTTGACGTTTGTAGCCGACAAACAAACGGATCTGCATTTCTTAGGAATGGTTTTACCACCAAGTTCAGTTCAGAATGCGAACTCATTCTTCGTAATAGTTTTAGCGCTTCCTTTTAGCTGGCTATGGTTAAAATTGCAAAAACGTAACCTGGAGCCTATTTCACTGGTAAAGCAAGCGATCGGTTTATGTTTACTGGCTATCGGTTATTACATCATCGCGGTCCAGATAAAAGGAATCGGAACAACTGGAAAACTTGCCGTTCACTGGTTGTTTATTATGTATCTTTTCCATACAATGGGCGAATTATGCCTGTCTCCAATAGGTTTGTCGCTCGTTGCAAAACTTGCGCCTAAACGCTTTTCCTCGTTATTAATGGGAGTTTGGTTTTTGGGAAATGCCGCGGGTTATGCACTTGCCGGCACCTTGGGCGCGCTTATCCCGCCTACCGGTGATAAATTTATACTCGCTTCGTCAAAGGGAATTGACCTACAGGGAATTCTCGATGGAAAAGTCAAAGCAACGGTTGAACAAATTGCTATCCTCGCCAAGGATAAAATTGATACCACATATCCCACTTTCGTTGGATTTACTATCCATAATTTATATGAATTTTTCATGGTCTTCGTGATCCTGTCGGGCGCGGCAGCCATACTGCTCTTCCTTCTTTCAGGAGTTCTCAAGAAGATGATGCATGGCGTAAGATAAAATTGAACCCGGAAAATAGATTTCCGGGTTTTTTATTTTAAACCTATTTTCGCATTTTAAAAC
Source organism: Hufsiella arboris (assembly GCF_009834875.1). Taxonomy (GTDB): domain Bacteria; phylum Bacteroidota; class Bacteroidia; order Sphingobacteriales; family Sphingobacteriaceae; genus Hufsiella_A; species Hufsiella_A arboris. The sequence goes on from NZ_WVHT01000006.1 coordinate 182,667, forward strand.
ATAACGCGTGCTTTCCGACAGCCTGGTCATTATTCCAACTTACAACGAAAAAGAAAATATTGAGAAGATCATTAAAAAGGTTTTCTCTCTTCCTCATAACTTCCACGTCCTAATTATTGACGATGGCTCTCCTGATGGCACACCAGACATTGTAAAAAATCTACAACAAGAATACGAAAGCCGCCTGCACCTCGAAGAAAGAAGCGGTAAACTTGGCTTGGGCACTGCCTATATTCATGGTTTTAAGTGGGCGCTTACTCATAAATACCAGTTTATTTTTGAAATGGATGCGGATTTTTCGCATAACCCGGAAGATCTTTTAAAACTTTACCAGGCTTGCGTGGATGGTGCCGACGTTGCAATCGGATCAAGATATGTACGCGGCGTAAACGTTGTTAACTGGCCCATGGGGCGGGTACTGATGTCGTATTTCGCATCTATGTACGTTCGTTTTATTACCGGAATTAATATCCAGGACGCAACTGCCGGCTTTAAATGTTACAGGCGTATCGTCCTGGAAACTATCGACCTGCAAAAAATAAAGTTTGTGGGTTATGCATTTCAGATAGAAATGAAATTTACAGCCATTATGCATGGTTTTAAGGTAGTTGAAGTACCGATAATATTTACAGACCGTACCGAAGGAACCTCTAAAATGAGCACCCGTATTTTCAGGGAAGCATTTCTTGGAGTAATTCAAATGAAGGTCGGGAGCTGGTTTAGAAACTACAAAAAGGTATATTCCGCCTCGTAAATTAAATTCCTTTCCAATTTTCCTATTCTTAGTGATAATCTTAAATTAGCGTCCATGTATAATGAGAACCTGGATCCAAGTGCAGAACGTTTAACACCCACCGAACGTGATATCGAAAAGGTATTACGTCCCCAGGCATTCGAGGATTTTACAGGTCAGCACAAAATTTTAGAAAACCTCAGGATCTTTGTACAGGCTGCAAAGCTTCGTGGTGAAGCGTTAGACCATGTCCTGCTTCACGGGCCGCCGGGACTTGGAAAGACCACCTTATCTTATATCATCGCCAATGAGATGGGCGTAAATATTAAGATTACGTCAGGGCCGGTTTTAGACAAACCAGGAGATCTCGCCGGGCTTTTAACAAACCTCGAAACAGGAGACATACTTTTTATCGACGAAATCCACCGGCTTAGCCCGCTTGTTGAAGAGTACCTCTACTCGGCAATGGAGGATTTTAAAATCGATATTATGCTGGAGACGGGGCCCAATGCGCGTTCCGTTCAAATATCATTAAATCCATTCACACTGGTTGGAGCTACAACCCGTTCAGGCTTGCTTACGGCACCTTTGAGGGCACGGTTCGGAATAAATTCCCGCCTTGAATATTACGACACCAAACTATTAACAACTATTGTCCTCCGCTCCTCTTCTATTTTAAAAACCCCGATAACCGATGAAGGCGCTTATGAAATTGCCCGTCGCAGCCGTGGCACTCCACGTATTGCCAATGCTCTGCTAAGGCGAACACGTGATTTTGCCCAGATTAAAGGAAACGGCAGCATCGACACCGAGATAGCGCGTTATGCATTAAATGCGCTTAACGTTGATGAGCATGGGCTTGATGAGATGGACAATAAAATACTTCTTACCATTATCGATAAATTTAAAGGCGGGCCGGTCGGCGTTAAAACAATCGCTACCGCTGTCGGCGAAGATGAAGGTACCATTGAGGAAGTTTATGAACCTTTCCTGATCCAGGAAGGCTTTATGATGAGAACTTCAAGAGGAAGAGAAGCGACAGAAGCCGCATATAAACATTTGGGAAGATTAAAACACGGATCTTCGGGAACTTTATTTTGATACTTATCGTATAGCAATACATGGAAACACTTCAACACAATTTCGACGTAAACATTCACATTAAATCCTCTAATCAGAAAATAAAAATAAACCAGGACTTTATCGAGGTAAACAATACAAAAATAGCTTGTAAAGATGTCAGCGCATTAAAATATGGCGTTTCACTGGTCGGCCCGAAAAAAAAACCATCGTCAAAAAGATATGCGATTGATTTGATGAGCAAAGATGGCAAAACCCTCAATATTTCATTCAACAGCTCAAAAGTTGGCGATCTTCTTGAGGAAGACCATACTTACTACTACATCATGTCGGGTGTATGGCAATACATCAAAAAGCCGCTTATCAATCAACTGATTGATGCATTAAATGAGCAAAAATCCTTTTCAGTTGCTGATATAGAGGTAAGTTATGAAGGAATAAAAGTCCCTTATAAAGCATGGTTCTGGGGTAAAACAAAAAAAGAGATCCTGCCATGGAACCAGCTTAAGCACAACCTTGATAAAGGAATTGTATACGTTGGCTCAACAAGCGAAGAAAACAAAAAATCTGCTTTAAAACTACACGACGACTGGAATGCAGTTTGCCTTAATACATTGCTGCATTATTTGTGGCAGGATAACCGAAGAAATAAACTCGCAAAGGGCGAAAAAATTTAACACAACATACGAAAGGCCGGCAATTACGCCGGCCTTCCTATTTTAGTTATGTTATGTTATTATTAATATAACGTAAACTCAACCCTGCGATTCTGCTGTCTTCCGGCAGCAGTTTTGTTCGTAGCAATTGGCTGACTTTCACCGTATCCTGTTGCTTCAATTCGTGAAGCGTTTGCTCCTTTACTTACAAGATAAGATCTGATTGATTCTGCACGTTCTTTAGACAATTTCAAGTTAGCTGCATCGCTGCCAACATTATCTGTATGACCTGCAAGTTTCAAGCTGAAATTTTTGTTAATCAAAATCTCTGCTACACGGTCAAGGCTTGGGTAAGATTTCGCGCGGATAGTAGCTTTACCAAAATCAAATTCCAGGTTAGCAATTGCATCACGGACAATACGACGGTCTTCTTCAGTAATGATAACTTTAGCAGGCGCAAGAGGGCAGCCTGAACCGTCAACTTTAGTATTTGCAGGCGTATTTGGACATTTATCCAATCTGTCGATAACCCCGTCTCCATCGCTGTCAGCTAATGCCGAATCTAAACGCGACTGCATTGCTGCAATTTGCTGTGCATTTTTTGAACGTTCGTCAGCAAGTTGATTTTTCAAATCCTGGTTTTGTGAAGTATAATCATCATACATCATTTTGACCTGGTTTTTAGCTGCCAGCTGCGGTTTGTTTTTATCACCCAAAGCAAACTCTAAACCAGCGTGACCGTATCCGAAGCGATCATTTTGTGAACCATAATTGTAACCGTCCAGATTATCGTTATTGTTGAAATTAACCTGGTAGCCCAAATCTAAATTGATTCCTTTTGCTAACTGGAATTTAATACCAGCGCCTACCGGGAAAAACACCTCGTTAACAGTACCATTATTATCCTGCTTAAAATTTGTTTGAGCACCGCTTGCATCTTCCAATACTGGTTTATAGCCCATAAAACCAAAACCAGCTGTAACATACGGGCGCATAACGCTCGAGCCGTTTAACCAGTTAATGTTGGCAAGCGTCAACTCGCCGCTTAATGCAGCAGACCAGTGAATCTCTGTTGAAAAAGAAGGTGCGAAACTGCCACGCGGCGATGATCCTTCCAGTTTACCGCGAAGGAAATCAGCACGCAAACCAAAGCCAGGTAAGATTTGGTTTTTGATATAAGCGCCATAGCCGATATCCGCTTTGTTACCGGTATAGTCGTTATTCCCAAAAAATGCCTTTGGAGTTAACACACCACCATGTACACCAATTGACCATGTTCTGTATGAAGCAACCGGTGAAAAAGGTTTTAGATTAGATGATGCTCCGGATGTAGATAGAGAATCCTGAGCATATAAGCCCGAAGACAGCATGACAGCTGATAGAAGGGCTGAAGATTTAAGAAAAGTCATTTTCATAGTAAAAAAATTAAATTAGTTATATGGTAAGTCGCAATACTTACGTTGCCCCATATAAGAGAAAATCCTGCCAAAGGTTTTACGAATTTGTTAACAAGCGCCTGCTTATTCAGCTAAGTAATTGAATATCTGAACAAAAAGCGGATGAGCAGATCAATGCAGACAGTTTTTAGTTTTGGTCTGAAATGTCTATTTATTGGGATAATTGAACACATAAACGTACAGCGATTAATTGTAATTTTGCACATGCTCCTAAATAAATCAGCCTACAGCAAGTTGATCAAAGATGAAGCCCAGCGGTTGGGATTTTTCTTTTGCGGCATTGCGAAAGCTGATTTTCTGGAAGAAGAAGCGCCAAAACTGGAAAGCTGGCTGAATAAAAATTACCAGGGCAAAATGGATTATATGGAAAACCATTTTGATAAACGGCTTGACCCCAGGAAACTGGTTGAAGGCGCTAAAACGGTGATATCGCTGGCTCTTAATTACTATACAACCGAAAATCAGTCGGATGATATCTCGCCAAAAATTTCAAAGTATGCTTACGGCCAGGATTATCACACGGTCATAAAAAACAAACTCTTCTCTCTGTTATCCTTTATCAAAGACCAGATTGGTGAAGTGAACGGTCGTGCATTTGTCGATTCAGCTCCCGTTCTTGATAAAGCGTGGGCAAAAAAAGCAGGTTTAGGCTGGATTGGAAAGAATTCCAATTTACTGAACCGGCAAACCGGCTCATTCTTTTTCCTGGCGGAATTAATTATCGATTTGGAACTCGATTATGATAACCCGGATACGACCGATTATTGCGGAACCTGTACGCGTTGTATCGACGCCTGCCCTACTGAAGCGATTGTCGCTCCTTATGTAGTCGACGGCAGCAGATGCATTTCGTATCTCACAATCGAATTGAAAGATCAGATCCCGGATGAGTTCACCGGAAAAATGGACAACTGGATGTTTGGCTGCGACATTTGCCAGGACGTTTGCCCCTGGAACCGCTTTTCCATCCCTCACACAGAGCCGGAGTTTGAGCCAAAAAACGAACTTCTTCAGCTTAGTAAGTCCGAATGGGAGGAATTGACCGAAGAAACGTTCCAGGTTATCTTTAAAAACTCAGCGGTCAAGCGTACCAAGTATGCGGGACTTAAGCGAAATATATTGTTTCTGAGCAAACCTTGACAGTCACCTCATCGGAAAAACGTTATTTCGCTTATCAGAGTCTGGTGTATACGTACTTTCCAGGGTAACTTTTTTCAATGCTTTGCTAGCAGGAAATTCAACAGTTATTGTCTTATTTCCGTCTTTCCAAACAGCGATACTACGATGCACCCGCTCTTCGGTTCCGTCTTCATAAAATAAGTTCAGATTTACAGGAACAGGCTTCGAACCTTTCGATTCAACCAATACCCGATAATTTGCGCCGGCTTTTTTCACTTCATTTATTGACAGATCAGGTATTCCGCCATCATAGAACCATTTTTTCCAAAACCAGTTCAGATTCTCGCCGGCACCTTCATTCATCGAATTGAAAAAATCCTGTGGGATCGGATGCTTTCCATTCCAGTTACGGATGTAAGTATGTAATGCCTTATTAAATCGTTCTTCCCCAAGCATATCTTTTACGTACAGGTAACCGAATGCCGGCTTAGGATAGGAATTGAGATAAAACGCCATCCCGTTCTGCTGAGTCGTTAAGGTAGTTATCGGCACATCAAAATCATGCCCCGCTCCTCTTTCATACGGTACAACGCCGTAGTCATCGATCATACCCGGATTAATTTCCGCAGAAAGCAGCCACTCACCAATCGTCGCCCATCCTTCATCCATCCATCCATATTTGGTTTCGTTTACTCCCATGTAAAAAGGAAACATGGTATGAAATATCTCGTGATCCGTAAGTGTAATTGTCGATTCCTTATCTTCAAGGGGATTGTCATTGACCATCATAGGATACTCCATCTGATCCAGGCCATCAAAAACTGTTTCGTGCGCGTAAGGAAACGGCCATTTCGGAAACTTGAAGCTCATCAGCTCGACAGTTTTTCGGCCGTAAGCGGCAACATCATAAAAGTCCTTGTGTTCCGGATTAAAAACCGCGTCCACACGTGTTCTGCGTTTTGTTATCGAATCAACTACCAGGCTGCTTGACTTCCACATATAATGATTGCTCGTTGCAAAAACGAAATCTGTAACGTTTTCGGCATTGAATTTCCAGGTGTTATTATCGGTTGTCACCGCATTTTGCGAAGCATCTTGTTCTGATATTACGTCAATTATTGCATCGCTTTTTTCAGCTTGAATTAAGCGGTTATAAACAGCTGGTTGTAAAACATCTTTGGCGTTAACCAGGTCGCCTGTGGCCCAAACCGCATAATTTTTGGGAACTGTAATCTCTGCTTTAAATGAACAGAAATCATTGTACATCTCCGCTGCACCGAGATAAGGGTATTTATTCCAACCGTCTATATCGTCGTAAACGGCAACCCGGGGGAAAAAATAAGCGATAAAAAAAGAGCCGTCATCAACCTGGCCGGTACGTTGATGAGATCCCTTGTTTACTTCGTAAGAATAATCTATGTTTATTTTAACCGATTGTTTTGGCAGGATCTGGTTTACCTGCGTATACATATTGGTGCCGTCGATTACGAGCCGTTTAACATCTTTATCCTCGCCGGCGATTTGCATCTTGGTAATTTTCACACCGTCTGTCAAATCGCTTGCGGCAACTTTTGAATCACGCGCCGATCCTTTTTTATAATAGTTAGGGTAAAGCTTAAACCATAGTTGTTTTAAGGTATCGGGGCTACTGTTTAAGTAATTAATTGAAACAGTTCCTTTCAGCAAACGGCTTGTGGGATCGAAATCCACTTTTATATTATAGTCGGCTGTATTTTGCCAGTAAGCCGACCCCGGAATTCCTGATTCTGTTCGTGTTTGTTTTTTTACCGCGTTTTGTACGTTTACCGGAACGGGCAGCTTTACCTGCGAGAACGATGACGCAATTGTAAAGCTGCAAACGACAGCCGCGAGCAGATTTTTTAATCTCATAAATTCAATGTGGCTATTTACCGAATTTTAGTTTCAACTGTTCAAGCATATCGTTTGTAACGGGCTCGGTGTTTTGCTTTTTAAACTCCGGCCTTGGTGACGGTGCAGTCTCCACCTTTTCTACGGTGACGGTAGTTTCAGTTTTTTTCTTCAATTGTACGCGTTTGCCGTTCCATCTTACCCAGATACGCTCAAGACAACGTTTGGTATACAATGGAAAATCTCCGTTCTGCATCCACGAATAATAGCTAGGCTCCATATCAAATACTTCCTCCACGCATTTTCCTTTATGCTTTCCGAAATTGAATACCTCAATACCGTCTTCATTGAATACCATACGACCGGCATAATCCACCGGTTTGTTCAGGTTTGTGAAAACATGTAAAGCGTCGATATCATTCTGGACGGGAGTTGATATGTTTCCCTTTTTATCCTCAAAAGGTGTTTCTTTATAACGTTCTATCTGCGCGAGCAGCACTTCGTAAGTTGCTTTAATGTCAGCTTCCGCCGAGTGAGCGTTTTCGATAGTTTTTCCGCAATAAAACTGGTATGCGGCCTTTAATGTGCGCTGTTCCATTTGATGGAAAATATTTTGAACATCAACGAATCTTCTGTTTTCAATATCGAAGTTAATCCCTGCACGTAAAAATTCCTCCATTAAAACAGGAATATCAAACCGGTTGGAATTATATCCGGCTAAATCGCTATTCTCAAGAAAAAGCTCTAATTCGGCGGCAACTTGTTTAAATGACGGAGCGTCCTTGATATCTTCATCATAGATACCATGGATTAAAGATGACTCCAGCGGAACTGGTATTTGTGGATTTATACGCAGTGTTTTAATTTCTTCGGTGCCATCGGGCATTGCTTTAAGGATGGATATTTCGACAATGCGATCGGCGCTTATATTGGTGCCCGTGGTTTCCAGATCAAAGAAAGCCAACGGTCTTTTTAAATTCAATTTCATATGGATGGCAAATGTCGGCAAAAGACATTAAAAATTACGTAACAATACTTACATTAAACAAAAGTTTCGTAACGAAAAACGATTCATCTGATTAATTAAAAAAATTAAATTAGCGCTCTTAACCTAACTTATCCAATGAAAAAAATTTCGTTATTCATAGCATTGCTATGTCTTTTTAAAGCCGCTGATGGTCAGGATTTTGCTTATGGAAGCACCACACTTCAGGAGCTTGATATGAAGTCGTACTCCAGGGACACTTCTGCCAACGCGGTAGTGCTGAAAGAATTTGGAACGGCCCGTATCAGCAGTGATGATAAATGCCCGCTTATTTTTGACTACCACGTAAAAATCAAAATTTTTAACAGCAAGGCATTTGAGTATGGCGACGTGGTAATTCCGGTTTACAAATCAAATAACGACCGATATGAGCTGGTAAGGGAGATTAAAGGAGTTACCACTTATCTCGGAAAAGACGGGGCAATGCATACCAGCGAACTGGACCCTAAAAAAGTCTTCCGTGAAAACAAGAATATTCATTGGGACCTGTTAAAATTTGCGATGCCAAATCTGACCGATGGCTGCATTGTCGAATATAGTTATGAGATTGAATCGCCTTATGTTTTCAATTTCAGGAAGTGGGATTTCCAATGGAACATTCCCAAAATGTCCAGCGAATACGTTGCCCATATCCCTGCCGTGTATAATTACAACGCATCTTTAAAGGGCTATTTAAAGTTAACTAAAAATGACGCAGAGCTGGAAAAAGAGTGTTTTGCTCCCGGCGGTGGAGTGAAAGCTGATTGCTCAAAAATCTCCTATTTAATTACAGATGTTCCGGCATTTGTTGAAGAGGATTACATGACGTCATCAGTAAATTTCAAATCTTCTATAAACTACGAATTGTCCGACTATGTCGATTATATGGGCGCTAAGCACAAAGTGACAAAAGATTGGAAAGACGTTGACTACGAGCTTAAACAAGACGAAAACTTCGGCAGCCAGCTAAAAAAGAAAGATTTCTTCAAGCCGTTGTTAACCGCAAGCATTCAAAATCAACCCGACGAGCTTTCAAAAGCGAAGGCTGTTTATTCATTCATCAAAAGAAGCTTTAAATGGAATAACCGCTTCGGATGTTACAGCGAGAACGGGATAAAAAAGGCCTTTGAAAGTCATACCGGCAATATCGGAGATATCAATTTATCACTTATCGCTGCATTATCATCGGCAGGTATTAATACCGAGGCAGTACTTTTATCAACCCGGGACAATGGTCTGATAAACCGGCTATTTCCTGTGATAAGTGATTTTAATTATGTGGTCGCAAAAGCAACTATCGGTGGCAAAAGCTATATGCTTGACGCTTCAGACCCTTTACTTTCTTTCGGGCTTTTACCTGTACGGTGTATCAATGATCAGGGCCGTGTTCTTAGTTTGGATAAAGCATCATATTGGGTTGACCTGACGGCCTCACAAAAGGAAAATAAAATCTACAATTTAAACCTTGAGCTAAAAAACAACGGTAAAATTGAGGGCGACATGACTATTATGTCTTTCGGTTATGAGGCTTATAACAAACGAAAAGCCATAAAAAAGTTTAATTCGGAAGAAGAATACCTGGAAGATCTCGACGAAAAAATGCCTAAGATCAAGCTGCTGAAGTCAGAAATTAAAAACGTTGATTCGCTTGACATCGGCGTGGTTGAAAATTATCACATTGAGATCGATGCCTACAGTTCGCTCAATCAGCAGTTTTCTTTCAATCCCTTCTTTATGGATCCCGTTAAAGAGAATCCCTTTAAACTTAAGGAACGTAACTACCCTGTCGATTGGGGTGTACCTTCCGAATCAAAAATCAGCATAAATCTAACCTTTCCGAAAGAGTATGAAATAGTTAGCAAGCCGGCAGACGTCGGTCTCGCTTTACCTGAAGGCGGTGGTCGTTTTATCACTTCAATAACAACCGACCAAAACAGCCTTAATTATTCAGAATTGTTCGCCCTAAATAAGTCAGTATATATGTCTGACGAGTATCCCTTTTTAAAAGAGTTATTTAACCGGATCATACAAACGCAGAAGTCCGACATCATATTTAAAAAGAAATGATCCGCAAATTTTTATTGTTGTTAAGCATGATCGTTAGCGGAGAAATAGCTAATGCTCAAACAAATTACGCGGCTTCAGACATACCTAAAAACCTGATGATCAGAAGCAATGCAGTGATCAGGACTCATAACGAGACGGTAGAAGTTAAATCATATACCCAGGTAATTTATCACGTTAAAAAAGCTATAACGGTTTTCAATAATAACGGCGATGTACATGCGGCTATTGATATTTATTACACGCGTAATCGTGAAGCACGAATAAACTTAAAAGGCGTGATTTACAATGAATTTGGCATGCCTGTTTCAAAGTTTTCGGATAAAAATCTTACTGATGAAAGCGCGATTTCTGACGGCTCGCTCTACGAAGATTCACGAGTGAAGCGTTTTAAACCTGCCATCGCTTCATATCCTTACACAATTGAATATGAATATGAGCAAACCTTCAATCAAAGCTTGCTTTTGCCATATTGGAAGCCGATCGAAACAACCGGCGTTTCAGTGCAAAGCGCTCGATTTGAGCTAAAAACTTTTCCTGGCTTCAGCTATCGCTTAAAAGAATTGAATTATGCAGGAAAGGCAATCAGTGATTCTACGAAAGATTTCAAGTCAACCGTTTGGACTATGCACGATGCACCATCTTATCGCAGCGAATTATATAGCCCGCACCCCGAAACGTTTTTAACATCTGTTAGAATCACTCCCGATAAATTTAGCTATCAGGGCGTTGACGGATCATTCGCCAATTGGAAAGAATTTGGCACATGGGTGAATGAAAAGCTATTGAAAGGACGCACAGAGCTTCCACCTGAAACAATCGCCAGCATCAAAGAATTGGTAAGTCAGCTTCCTGACGAAAAAAGTAAAGCGAAAAAGATTTACGAGTACATGCAGCAAAAATCGCGATACATAAGCGTTCAGATAGGAATCGGCGGTTTCCAGCCTGCCAAAGCTTTTGAAGTAGATAAATTAAGTTACGGCGATTGTAAGGCATTGGTGAATTATACACAGGCCTTACTGAACGTCGCCGGAATCAAATCATATTACTGTATCGTTCAGGCCGGCAGTTTTAAACGGAATGCGCCCGCCGATTTTGCAACGATGCAGTTCGGTAATCATATAATTCTTTGTTTACCGTTTGAACGTGACACAACGTGGCTTGAGTGCACCAGCAAGGATATTCCCTTCGGTTTTTTAAGTGATTTCACCGATGACAGAACTGTTATAGCGTGTACAGAGAGCGGTGGTAAAATCATGCATACTCCATACTACTCACCGCTAAAAAATAAACAAATACGTAAAGCAAATTTTCGTATCGATTCGCTTGGAAACGCAGATGTAACAATGGAAACCTCTTTCAGCGGTACACAATACGAAAATCACGACGCGTTGCTGAGGCTTACGCAGACTGAGATGATCAAAAAGTTTCGGGAGTTTTATGAAATCAATAACATCGAATCAGCCAAAATCAGTTTTACGCAGAATAAAAGCGCTAATCCGACAGCTGTTGAAACCGCGGAATTTACGGCATATAATTATGGTGTCATAAATGGCGGCAGGTTATACATTCCGTTAAATGAAGTTAATTCTTCCAGAACTATTAACGAATTGCGAAACAGAACCTTTCCGGTATATATCAATCGCGGTTATACCGACGTTGATGAACTGACTTTTAAACTTCCCGGAGATTATAAGATCGAATCGTTGCCAGAAAATAAGGTTATTAAACAACCGTTCGGTGAATTTTCAGTCACGATAAAAAAAGACGAAAAGTCTGTTACCTACACCAGGAGTTTGATATTGAAGGAAGGGAATTACCCTGCAGAGGCTTATCAGCAGCTTGTTGACTTTTACCAGGAAATTAAGGAGGCGGATAACAGTAAACTGGTTTTGATAAAACGTTAAGCGAAAATCAGCAAACCGATTACGATAATCGCAACCATCACTACATAAAGTAATATTTCGGTTTTAGCAAAACGCTGATATTTTTCCAAAAGGTGTAGGTTTCCTTTTCTTTCATAAAAGTGCAGTCTTCAATTATCATGGAGACTGCACAAAGGTATATTTTAAACTTTCTCTTTTTTCCATTTTATACCGCAGCCAACGGCTCTAGTACTGCTTATTTCAACTGGTTTTCCAGCTAACAGTGCGTTGACGGCATTGGCTACGTACGTTGTCTTGGAGGGATTTGTATCTTCGGTATCGTTGTCAATTGCACCGATATATTTGACGATGTTTCCGGAAATGGTTTTCTCAAGGACATACACATGCGGAGTAGCTCTTGCTCCATACGCCCGGCTTGTTTCCTGGGTTTCATCAATCAGGTATGGAAAGGCATATTTTCGTTCAGCAGCACGCTTTTGCATGTTTTCAAATGAATCATCGGGTTCGGCTATAGGATCATTTGTACTGATTGCAATTACCGGGTAACCCTTCGACGCGAACTGTGTGTTTAAATCCATGATTCGCTTTTCGTAAGCTTGTGCGTACGGGCAATGGTTACAGGTAAAAACAACGATATATCCCTTTGCCGATTTATAATCCGCCAGTGATATTAATTTTCCATCTACATTTTTAAGCTTAAAATCGGTTGCCTTATCACCAACCTTATAGCCTGTGCCTGCAGCTTTTGCCATCAATGCGACGGCGACAAAGCATAAGAATATCATCTTTTTCATAATCCATTATTAAAAGTTTTATAGATATTTTGTAGCTCAGAGAAACTTAATTCGCCTTCATGAAATTTGCGTTTGCCGCCATTATCACGTACAAATAATGTTGCAGGCAAGGCACCAGACCAGTCTTTACTGATTCGTTCCATATATTGTTGTTGATTGTCGTCGCTTAATATAAAAGCCGAAGCCCATGGCAATTGCTTTTCAGCAAAGGGTTCGACATGCGTCTTAAGCTTGGATTTGAAATCAAGGCTTATCATTAAAACCTTTACAGGATAATCTTTATAGCTCGACTGTAACTGGCCGAAATTTGGTAGTTCTGCTACACAGGGCTTACACCATGTTGCCCAAAAGTTTACCACGTAAGTAGTATCGCCGCCATTTTTGAATCGATTTTCCAATTGATCCATACTGATAGGATTCACTTTCTGTGCTTTAAGCTGGCTGCTTATCAGCAAAAAAAAACCACAAACAACTAATTTCCAATACATTAATCAACAGCGTTACTACAACAAAGTTAACGTATAAAACACTTGTTAATTTTGAAAAGATGTTAAAATCAGTCATTAACAACTCGTTTTAAAGAAAATTAATAATTTGCGATTTCTTATTTGGTAATAAATCCTTTCAATGAAAAGACTCATAACAGCATGTATGCTATTAATTGCGTTTGCGGCGCACTCACAAACTTCCAGGCAAACAGGAATTGCGATCATTCCCGAACCGGTTAGTTTAACTCGTACCGAGGGCTTTTTTGTCCTTCCAAAAGAAGAATTGACCTTAAGAATCAGTAACGGCGCTGAGGTAGCAAATGTAGCTTCTTACCTTAAAAAGAAGCTTGCTGTTACTCAAACACAGGTTAACGTCAGCACATCTTCTACTGGAGGATCGATTCAATTACTGTTGGTCTCCGATGAGAATGCGGAACTTGACAGCGAAGGATATAAATTAAGCATCACTCCTAAAACCGTCGTTATAAAGGCGCGACAACCAGCCGGCCTTTTTTACGGCGTTCAAACGTTGCTCCAGCTATTTCCGAAAGAAATTGAAAGCAATAAGGCTGAAGATGTCAAATGGGCTGTTCCTTGTGTAGAAATTACCGATTATCCGCGATTTGGATGGAGAGGCCTAATGTTCGACGTGTCAAGACATTTCTTTACAAAAGATGATGTAAAGAAATATATTGATGAAATGGTAAAGTACAAGTTTAATCTTCTTCATCTGCATCTCGCCGATGATGAAGGCTGGCGCGTTGAAATAAAAAGTCTTCCCAAGCTTACCGAAGTTGGGGCGTGGCGCGTAAACAAAACAGGTTACTTCGGAAACTTTACTCCTCCTACACCAAACGAGCCAAAAAATTACGGTGGTTTTTATACCCAGGACGATATTCGTGAACTGGTAAAATATGCCAAAGACCGTTTCGTCAACATCCTGCCTGAAATTGATGTGCCAGGACATAGCCTGGCTGCAATAGCTTCCTACCCGGAACTGTCTTGTACTCCGGGAGCTGATAAATATGTAGTTCGTTCGGGTGAGCAAATTATGGACTGGTCGCATGGCGCGCCGCCGATTGCGCTGGTCGACAACACGTTGTGCCCGGCAAACGAGAAGGTGTACGATTTCATGGATAAAGTGATCACCGAGCTTGCACAATTGTTTCCGTTCGAGTATATCCATCTTGGCGGCGACGAATGCCCGAAAAACTTTTGGGCAAAAAATGATTCGATAAAAGCTCTTATGCAGCGCGAAGGTCTGAAAACGATGGAAGAAGTACAAAGTTATTTCGAAAAACGTGTTGAAAAAATTGTCGAATCGAAAGGCAAAAAATTTATGGGATGGGATGAAATTCTTGAAGGAGGCCTGTCTCCTACTGCTGCTGTGATGAGCTGGAGAGGCATCAAGGGAGGAATTGAAGCCGCCAAAACCCAGCATGAAGTCGTAATGAGTCCTACCACGTTTGCCTACCTTGACTATATGCAGGGCGATCCGGCAATTGAACCAAGAGTTTATGCTACGCTTCGTTTAAACAAATCCTATGAGTTCGACCCGCTTCCGGAGGGTGTCGATAAAAAGTATATCAAAGGAGGTCAAGCGAACTTATGGACTGAACAAGTTTACAATATGCGCCACCTGGAATACATGATGTGGCCACGCGGATTAGCTATCGCAGAATCGGTCTGGTCGCCAAAAGAGAAGAAAAACTGGGACTACTTCTTCGGAAAAGTGGAAAAGCACTTTAAGCGTTTTGACGAAGCCCAGGTAAAATATTCACCAAGCGCTTACGATCCGATAATAAGCACAGGCGTAACGGCCGACAGGCAGCTGCAAATCAACCTGAGTACTGAAGTAAGCGGATTAGATATTTATTACACTTTCGACAACTCTTTCCCCGACAACTTCTATCCTAAATATACTGCGCCTTTAGTAGCTCCGAAAGACGCTGTTATGCTAAAAATGATTACCTATCGGGATGGAAAACCTATCGGCCGACTGATCAATTATCCTATTAAGGATCTGCAGGACAAAATTCAAAAATCACCGGGCAGAGCGCAGCAAGGAAAATAACAGCAAGTCAAAATATTGAAAAAGGACCTCTCAGGACAATCTTGAGAGGTCCTTTTTTATGTTAGTAGTCTGATTTTAAAGTATGCAATAAAAGCTTCGTATCGTGGTTAAAATAAGTCATGACTTTTTCCTCAAGAAGTCATGACTTATTATTGAAAAGTACAGCATCGTTCCAAAATGTAACCAAACTTCCGATACCAGTTCAAAGGTTCGACACCACCAATAATAAAGAAGCTCCTTGTCACAAACAGACAAGGAGCTTCTTTATATTATCTACAAAAAGCCGCTTAATGACTCACCGGATTATCAGGTTTTTTCACCGTGCCGTTTATAAATAATACCGGATTTACCTTTTTCGTGTCACCCTGGTATACCCAAACAGTGTTGCCGATGTAATTTCTGAAAGCTGTGTTCACATCATCGAGCGTGAGCTTCTTGACGTCATTAACCATTGTCATTGATCGCTTCCAATTGTTAAACAGCACTTCGTTTGAGGCGATCGATGAAGCCTGGGCGCTGTTCGTTTCGTTTTTGTAGTAAAATCCTGTAAGGTATTCAACTTTCATATTAGCTACTTCGTCGGCTTTAAAGCCTTGTGTTTTAAGTTGATCTACCAGTTTGTCGAAAACAGCGATATACTTGTCTGGCTGAGTAGTCGAGACCGAAAAGCGCGCAGTAGAAGTGGTGCCGCTGCTAAACCAGGCCTGCGGAGCGTAAGAAAGTCCATTGTTGGTACGAACATCTAAAAAATGCCGGTCGGCAAATATGCGCATCGCTACGCTGAACGCGTCAAAATCGGGAGTTCCCGGCTGCGGACCGCCGGTTATTCCCTGTACATAGTTCGTTGCAAACTCGCGTGGTTCTGCATTAAATGTATTCTTATAAACCCTGAATGATGATTTCTTCAACTGAAATGGACTACCTTGCGGTACAGCTGCCAGCATCGCGTTCACTCTTTCTTCGATCAGTTTTTTATCGAGATTTCCAACAACCACAACAAGCAGATGCGCCTTATTAAACACAGACTTATAATAGGCTTTTGTTTCCTGAGGGGTCAGTTTGGTAAGGGACGGCACGGTTCCGGAAGGTTCCTTGGCGTAATCACGACCCGCAAATGCGATGCTGTCGGCAAATTTGTTGATAGCGGCGTCAGGTTGCGATTCCTGTGCTTTCAGGTTGGAAATAGCTACCTTTTTTATACGTGCGAACTCTGTTGCATCAAATTTCGGAATAGTTAAAGCTTCAAGATATAAAGGCCAAACGGCGTCGAAATCTCCCTTTATACAATTCATCCGGATTACCGAGTAATTTTTATTAGAGTAGCCGTAAACATAGGCGCTTACTTTATCGAGCGCATCTTTAAAACTATTTTTGTCATGTTTTTCAGTGCCGCATTCAGTCAAAGCGTTCATGGCGAGCGATTCTATACCAACCTTTGAAGCCGGGTAATTTTGCACACCGCCTTTTATGATCGTTTGTATTTCCAAAATATCATTTTTCGTTGGTTGAACGATGACTTTCACCCCGCTCACCATCATTTCGTAGGCTTCTTCCTGCGCATTAGCGGTCTGACTACCTATCGCCAAACAAGTGATCAATATCGTATATAAAAATTTCTTCATTGCTTTTGGATTAAGATTATTTAGCTACAAAAAATGATGGTACATTGTATTGCTTGCTTACATCAGCCTGGAGAATTACACCGGCAACTTTCGGCTTGCCAACAATGTACTTATCAACGTATTTTTTAATATCCTCACGCGTTACTTTCTGGTAGTTCTCGTCCAAATCAGTTGCATAATTTAACGAAGTGCTGCACCACTGGTAACTTAACTGGCTGGCTAACGAAGACGGCTTTTCCTTACTGCGCAGACTATTTCTAAGCAAAATGGCCTTTGCATCTTTCAGCTGCTCATCTGTATAATAATCATCCTTATCCCACATAGCTATATGCTGCATCAATATATCATTGCATTCCTTGATTTTATCTGCGCCTGTAGGAACAATAAAGACTTCGATGGGGCCAGTATACCGGCACGTTGAGTAGCTGAAATCGACAGAAGAAGCCAGGCCTTTATCAACAAGGGCCTGATGCAGCTTAGACGAATTCAGTCCGATTATAGTTGAAAACACATCAGCGGCAATTGTAGCAGCAGAATCAGTAAGATATGCCGGTCCCTGCCAGTCGTAAGACATGTACGGCGTTTTGGCGATAGACGATTCTTTTACGAAAAACTCGTCCTTTGCTAAAGGTTTGAATTCCGGAATGGGATATTTAACATGCGGATCAAAGCCGCTGGATGCCCAGTCGCCGTATATGCTGCTTGCCAAAGCGAACGCTTCTTCGTGTTTAACATCGCCGCAGATTGTCAGGAGGCTATTATTTGGGAAATAATATTTATCCTTGATCACCATCATTTTTTGAGGTGTCGCCGTATTAATCACTTCATGGTCGCCAATCGGATTTTTTCTGGTAAAGTTATCTCCCCAAAGACGTTTTCCTGTTTCATAATAAAGCTGAAAACCAGGATCACTCTCAGCGCGCTGGAACTCGCCGTCGACTACCGGGCGTTCCTTTTTCATGTCTTCTTCACGGTAGATAGGGAACCGGATGGCCGAATTCATGAACTTAAGACCAGCTTTCAAGCTGTCCTTATCAAAAGTGAAAAAGTAGTTAACTCTTTCGACATTGGTCGTTCCATTCCAGATTGCGCCAAGCTCCTGCGTACGTTTCAGAAACTTCTCCTGATCCGGATAATCCTTATTCGCTTTAAAGAACATATGCTCAAATAAGTGAGAAAGGCCGCTGTACTCGGGTCCTTCCGTGTAGGCACCGTTCTTAACTGCAATCTCAATAGTCGCCAACGGAACTTTACTATTCTCAATGACGACGACTTCCAACCCGTTTGGAAGCTTTTTCCAAAAATAACCCTCAGGAAGCCGGGGTTGAGCCATTAAACAGGTTACGGATAACATTCCTGCACCTGCAAGTAAACATTTGATAAATTTTGAAGCCATACGTGAAAAATCTTTACTAAATATCAAGTAAAAACTTCAAAATCTATCACATACAAGACTAATTTTTAAAAATAATTTTACTTAAAATAAAAACAGAATCAGCTTAACTGCTTATTTTTTACCGCCAACGTTTACAATCAATCCAATGGTAAAAATAGAGTTGCCGGCCGTAAGATATTTCCTGTTCTTTAAGCCGAAATTACTGCTGGTGGTGTATTGTAACTGCACATTTTTACTAAGTGCCGTTCGGGTGAAGAAAACAGGCTCAATGAAGATATTATCCTCGGTTGGCTGATAGACATCATTCAGCTTGAAGTCTTTCATATTGATATAACTGAGCCGGAAAACCGTACCGTAATTCAGCTCAATATTTTTATTAAACAACTTTATTCCGTCCTTTTTCTTCGCCGAATAATTAACCTGGGCAAAGTATTTATTCAGCGTAAACTCTTGCCGTTCAGTTGTGGTATAAATATGATCACCGGTTTCTTCCCGGTAATTACGTTCGCTATTTCCTTTGCCTAAACCCGCGTAGATTTCAAAAATGCGTTCTTTATCGTCTCCAAAGTTATTGAAATAACCAGCGCCGGCCTCTATCAGATTGTGCCTGAAATCCTCGTCACTGTGTTTATTATTCATTATCGATCCGTTAAGCAAAACAGCAAAATGATCTGACGCGGCATAAGCGGAATTTAAACTTACATTTCCTTTTAGCGAAATATGTGCAGCTGCGCTCAGCTCGCCTTTCGAATCGAGCATTGGCGTGTTTGGAACGTTCGGCATGTAAATAGATGAGCAACTGCAAAAAAATACGGATAAACTAAGAGCGATCAGCCCGGCGGCTTTGGTCATAAAAATTACAAAGAGTTAAAATATTCAACGGTGTAACAGGCTAAACGACGCTTTGCTTAGATTATTTTTAAACAAATTAACAATCTGTTACTCGGGAAGCTTTACTTTGAAAAGCCGGAATGGGTACTCTACCCTATCCTCACCGTTATTGTAAGCCGGCGTCCGGTTAATTTGTGAGCAGGTTACATAGAGGTAATTATCCGGGCCGATGGCAAATGAGTCGGGCCAGGTAAGGCGTTTATCTTCTATCAGAACTTTTAGCGTTCCATTCCTTGTAACATAGCGTATCGCATTGTCGGGAGAATCGCTTAAGTAAATGTTTCCTTTTTCGTCTGCAATCATTCCGTGCGAAACACCAACATCATCAATATGTTCAACACGTTGTGTAAGCTGTGAACCACTCAGCGTTGAGTCTGCCAGGTAAGAAGCTGAAATCCTGTAAAGCTTTGTCTGGTTTATCGGCCGAAAAAAAAGATAATCATTGTAAAAAGCGAGACCGTTCACATTCGAGCTGAATGCCTTTCCTTCCTGGTTGATCACATCTTTTCCATCGATGTTCAGCACAAAAGTTGTATCCGCCTTCGTTGACGGTTCATTTTTTAATACCAACCGGCTTTTACCCGTTTTCAAATTTAATACAACAATGCAAGCTTGTTTAGGATCAGAAAGATAAGCCAGCTGCCGTTCATTATCTATTCGTACATCATTCAGAGCCGTTTGTTCCCGGCGGAGATCCTCAAACCGGTAAATA
The DNA here is from genome assembly GCF_009834875.1 of Hufsiella arboris. Taxonomy (GTDB): domain Bacteria; phylum Bacteroidota; class Bacteroidia; order Sphingobacteriales; family Sphingobacteriaceae; genus Hufsiella_A; species Hufsiella_A arboris. Next base: position 202,532 of record NZ_WVHT01000006.1, read on the forward strand.
CGTTCAACCCTGTTACTATCAATATCTATTTTAAGCAGCTTGACACCCTCGGGTATCGTTGGTCCACCGCTGGGATTAGCCGGATCAAGCACCCATAATTTATTTTCCTTATCGGTCCATAAAGCCTGAACATTGGTAAAATGTTCTGCTGTATTTAATGTATCGTATTTATTCCACACCGTATCCGGATAGGGAACACGCTTTCCATCCTTAATTTCTGCAAGTCCAAATTCGTATTGCTCACGTTTTGGAAATGTAACGAATATCCGGCCGGCCTTACTAACAGCAAGTCCGATGGGCTGGAACTTTCCGAATTGTGCTACTTCAACAAGGGCTGGCATTTGAGCTTTTAACTGTATGGCGGATAATAAGGTTATGCATACAAAAAGAGGATTTTTTTTCATGCGCATGCTGGTTTGAACATGGAACACAGAAAAAGCTGCTTGGTTTAGTATTTATCACATTTTCAAGCGGCTCGCTCACCGAAACAGCGGTTGATAAAAAATTATTTTTTTTCTTGCATAACTAGATTTGTTATGTACATTTGGCGCAAGCAATACAAATAATGATTACAACTAACGCATATTTTTACGGTTACTTTTACTTCTGGAGTAAGAGCCGGGACTGAATGCGTTTAACTTAACGATATAAAAACGAAAAGTCCCGGTCAAAAGCCGGGACTTTTTTTTGTGCTTTATTATGAGTAGAAAAATAGCAATACAAGGCATCAAGGCATCATTCCACGAAGAAGCTGCTTTCAAGTTTTTTGGTGAGGATATCGATACCATCGAATGCAACTCCTTTCGTGCCACTTGCGAAGCTTTAAAAAACAAAGAAGCGGACTATGTGGTGATGGCTATCGAGAACTCTATTGCCGGCAGCATCCTACCAAACTATACGCTATTACAAGATTACCATTTTAGCATTATCGGCGAAGTTTACCTCCCTATACAATTACATTTAATGGCCTTGCCGGGAGTGAAATTTGAAGATATTAAGTTCGTTGAATCACATCCTATTGCTATCCGTCAGTGTATCGACTTCTTTTATGAATATCCGCACATAAAAGTTGTTGAAAGTACAGATACCGCAGCATGTGCAAAGAAAATCCGTGACAACCAACTAACTGACACGGTTGCCATCGCCAATCAACTTGCGGCAAAACTATATGGCCTGGAAATCATTGAACGCCGGATAGAATCCAACAAGAAAAACTATACACGTTTCCTGATCCTTACCTATCCCGGAAAATCAATCGACGGCCTGGCGAATAAAGCATCCTTAAGTTTCCAGGTTGGTAATGAAGTTGGCTCACTGGCAAAAATCCTGAATATATTCGCCGATAAAAATATCAACCTCAGCAAGATTCAATCCATGCCTGTTTTAGGCAAAAGAAATGAGTACAACTTTTATGTCGATATCGAATGGAATAACTCGCCCGATTACGATTCAGCGATCAGGCAGGTTTTAAAATATGCCGTAAACTTCACCATCATGGGTGAATATCAAAAGAACGAAGAAGTTTAAAAGTAAAAAAATACACTAGTCACCGAATATTATTTTATAAAATACTTAATCTATAGAATTATTAAAAGCTTTAAATCAACAAACATGAAATTAAATCTTAACATCGAGCCATTATCAAACTGGCTGCAGCCAACAAATGAAAAAAAGCCGCTGGTAATTGCCGGGCCTTGCAGCGCCGAAACTGAAGAACAATTACTTGCTACAGCACATTTGCTTGCGAAAACCGGTAAAGTATCCGCTTTACGTGCCGGCATCTGGAAACCACGCACCCGTCCGGGAGAATTCGAAGGAATCGGAAGCATTGGTTTACAGTGGTTAAAACGCGCCAAAGAAGAAACAGGGTTAAAAACCGCTACCGAAGTTGCGACTGCCAAACACGTAGAAGAAGCTTTAGCCGCCGGAGTTGATGTACTTTGGGTTGGTGCCCGATCAACGGCCAATCCATTTACCGTTCAGGAAATTGCTGATGCTCTAAAAGGCGCTGACGTTCCGGTAATCGTTAAAAACCCGGTTAACCCGGACGTTTCATTATGGGTTGGAGCGCTTGAACGTATCAACAACGCGGGAATTACCAAGCTTGCTGCTATTCACCGCGGATTCAGTTCATTCGAGAAAACAGCTTTCCGGAACGAGCCTATGTGGGAACTTGCCATCCAACTGAAAACACTTTGCCCTGAATTGCCGATGATCAATGATCCGAGCCATATCTGCGGAAATCGCGAACTTATCTCGTACGTTTCGCAAAAAGCGCTTGATCTGGATATGCAAGGATTAATTATCGAATCACATATAGATCCTTCTGTTGCATGGACTGATGCAAAACAGCAAGTTACTCCGGCGGCGTTATCTGACCTGATTGACAACCTTACCCTGCGCCACCATGATCTGCAAACCCCTGAACTGGTTGACAAATTGACTGAGCTTCGCAAGCAAATCGACAAACTTGATGATCTGATCTTTCAAAAAATCTCTGATCGTATGAAAGTTGCCGAAAAAATTGGCGAGCACAAACGTGATAATGACGTAACGATCCTGCAGGTTAACCGTTGGGAAGAGATTCTTAAAAACCGCACAGCTTACGCCCGCGCTTTGAAACTTGACGACACATTCACAGAAAAACTTCTGGAGTTACTGCACAACGAATCTATCCGTCGTCAAACCGAAGTTATGAACACAAAAACAGCGACAGAAGCCTAATGAATTCTCAAGCAATCGCTTTAAGTAACCTGAATAACAGCTTTCACGGAACGATTCAATTAACCGGATCAAAAAGTGAAAGCAACAGGGCTTTGATTTTGCAGGCATTGAGTGACGGATTGATTGAAGTAAAAAATCTTTCATCCGCAGCCGACACAGTGACTCTAAACAATCTTTTAAAAGAATTGTCCGGGGTTAACAGTGCCGGCGAGAGTACCGAAATCAGCGTCGGCCCTGCTGGCACTGCAATGCGGTTTCTCACTGCATATGCCGCAGTTAAAGGAACGAAGGTTACCATCACGGGAAGTGAGCGGATGAAACAGCGCCCAATTGGAATTTTGGTTAATTCGTTGCTTGACCTGGGCGCCAAGATCTCATACAGTGAAACCGCCGGTTTTCCTCCCGTCAAGATTACGGGGAATTTCAATCAGAAAACGGCTAAGGTAAAAGTTAAAGGCTCCATCAGCTCACAATACATTACAGCTTTGCTTCTTGTGGCGCCAACGCTGTCGAAGGGCATTACGATCGAAATCGAAGGAGACCTGACATCAAAACCTTATGTAGAAATGACACTGGCGATGATGGGCCAATGCGGAATCAATCATACGTGGCACGACAACCAGGTAAAAATTGGTGCGCAAACTTTTAAGCCCTCAACTATTACGGTTGAACCTGACTGGAGCGCCGCATCATACTGGTACTCAGTTGCCGCGCTTTGTAACGACGCGACTATCAAACTGCCTTTTCTGAAAAAAGATAGCTTGCAGGGAGATAACCGTATTGCAGAAATCATGTCGCATCTTGGCGTGGAAACGACTTATGAGGAAGATGGCATTACGATCGTCAATACAGGAAAAAAACTTGATCAAACAGATTTTGATTTCAAGGAATGCCCGGATCTGGCGCAAACGGTTATTGCATGCTGCGCAGCTTTAGGGTATAATGCGACATTTACCGGCCTGGAGACGCTTAAGATCAAAGAGACCGATCGTGTAGCAGCCTTACAAAATGAGCTAGCAAAATTGAATGTAACGCTTACCGAAAATAACGGTTCATATTTTTTGGACAGCGAAGGCAAGCAAATTCCCGACGAAGTTAGCTTCAGCACTTATGAAGATCACCGGATGGCTATGGCGTTTGCTCCGCTGGCATTAGTAATTAATAAAGTTATTATTGAGGATCCAGAGGTGGTTGAAAAATCATATCCTCATTTTTGGGAAGACATGAAAAAAGCCGGGTTTGAAATAAAAACTTCAGAATTAGCCAAAAGCTAGCCACAAAATATGGCACTTAAAAAATCTTATTACTGATATCTCATTACTCAATACTACAATGGCAGGTAATTCATTCGGACAGCTTTTTCGCATCACTACATTTGGCGAATCGCACGGCGCAGCAATCGGTGTAGTAATAGACGGCTGTCCGCCAAATATTGAAATTGACCAGGATTTTATTCAGGGAGAACTGGACAAACGAAAACCGGGACAGTCGCGGATTACTACCCAAAGAAAAGAAAGCGATGAATTCCAGATCCTGTCGGGGATTTTCGAAAATAAAACGACAGGTACTCCTCTCGCAATCATTATTCCCAATTCAGACCAGCGTTCAAAAGATTACGATCATAACAAGGATATTTTCAGGCCGTCGCATGCCGATTTTACTTACGAGGCAAAGTACGGGATAAGAGATCACCGGGGAGGCGGCAGGTCGTCCGCCCGCGAAACTGCAGCACGCGTAGCAGCAGGTGCGATAGCAAAGTTATTTCTTCAAAAATCAGGGGTTGAGATATTTGCGCACGTTTCCGGCGTAGGAATAATTGAAGCGCCTGAACCATCCAGTGCCGATTTAAAGCAACTTGAAACAATTCGCGAATCAAACCTTGTTCGCTGCGCCGATGAAAATAAGGCTGCAGAAATGGTTGAATATATCGACGGTATACGCAAAGCCGGAGATACTGTTGGCGGACGGATTTCATGTGTCATTAAAAATTGTCCGGCAGGTTTAGGCGAACCGGTTTTTGATAAGCTTCACGCAGAATTGGGCAAAGCTATGCTAAGTATCAACGCCGTGCACGGATTTGAGTATGGCTCCGGCTTTAAAGGCTCGGAGATGCGGGGCTCACAACATAATGACATTCCTGTCGCCACAAATGATCCAACCAAAATGGAAACTGTAACTAATTTTTCAGGGGGCGTACAGGGAGGTATTTCAAACGGAATGGATATTACATTTAAAGTTGCATTTAAACCCGTTGCGACCATTATGCATAACCAGCCAACAATAGACAAAGAAGGCAATTCCGCTGAAATCAAGGGAAAAGGCAGACATGACCCTTGTGTAGTTCCAAGAGCAGTTGCCATAATTGAAGCAATGGCAGCCCTGGTAATTGCCGATCATCTATTAAGAAATCAATCTGTAAAACAAAATTTCTCCGTATAAACAGCTATGCAAGTTAGCTTGAAAACGCTCGAATGGGCGTTTTTTTTATTTCCCTTTTTGTTTGTTCAGACCGTTTTTTTTCATTGGTTTTCATTGCGATTTTTTATTTCCCTATAACCACCTCCAATGATTTAAGCAACCAATACGCCTCGATCTGTCACTTTATTTACCGCCGGTAATATCAAAATACTTATTAGTTTTAAGGGCCAAAAAATTTCGCGGGCGTCAATCATAAATGAAGGTTTTTAATTTTTTTGTTCTGCTACTTTTAAGCATCAATTCATTTGCTAATACCGATAGCCTGCTTAATGAACTAAATACCGCCTTAGCAAATAAAAAAACATACGAGGGCAAGAAAATCAATCGTATTGAAAGCCTTAAAACTTCATTAAACGGCGCTCCTTCAGCTAAAAGCAGGTATGATATCTGCCTTTCCATTTACAATGAATATAAAACGTTCCAGTTTGATTCGGCATTTGTTTATAGCAAACAACTTGAACTGGTCGCTTCTAAACTCGATGATCCTTCAAGGCTTGAATATGTAAAACTCAAACAGGGTTTTATACTGCTGTCTTCAGGTATGTTTAAGGAAGCATTTGATATCCTCTACAAAATCGATAAGGCAAAATTAAGCCGGAATGAACAAATAGAATATTACAGTACGCTGGCCAGGAGCTATTACGATCTCGCGGATTTTGACAAGAACATCTATTACAACTCGGAATATAATAAAAAAGGACTCGCTTATTCTGATTCGGCCATTCATTTGAGCAAAACAGGGTCTTATGATTTTTATTCGCAAAGCGGGTTGAAAAATCTTCGCACCGGCAATCTCCAGAACGCGCTGGTGGACTACAAGAATTTAATGGCCTATAAAAACCAGGACCCTCACCAGTTTGCGATTAATACAAGCTGTCTGAGTTTCATTTATTCGCATGCCGGCGAATCTGAAAAATCGCTTGATTATCTTATCATGGCCGCTATTTCAGACATCAAGTCGGCAACGAAGGAAACAGTTGCCATTTCGAACCTGGCTGATATTCTCTTTAAGAATGGCGATACAAAAAATTCGTACGTATATATCAAGCAAGCACTGGAAGATGCTGTCTTTTACGGCGCTCGTCACCGTGAAATTCAAATCAGCGCTATTCTGCCAATCATTGAGGGTGATAAACTAAATACCGTTGAGCGGCAAAAAACGCTGCTTCTCACCTATTCGGTTTTATTGACGATACTCGCAGTCATCATCGTGATATTCGTGATTATAACATTACGTCAGCTTAAAAAGATCAAGCTTGCAGATCAGATTATTTCGCTGGCGAATGAAAACTTGCAGGAAAGCAATAAGCTGCTCACGGATGCGAATAAAATCAAAAACGAGTATGTTATATACTATTTCAAAATCAGCTCGGAATACATTGATAAGATCGAGCGTTTTAAAACTTCGGTCGAACATAAACTTGCCCTGCGAAACGTCGATGAAATAAAAAGCAGTGTTGGTAAGATCAACATCCAAAAAGAACGCGAAGATCTCTTCCTGGGCTTCGATAAAGTTTTCCTAAAACTCTTTCCGAATTTCGTTAGCGATTTTAACGATCTGCTGAAAGCTGAAGAAAAATTTGTTCTGCCGGATGAGCACATGAATACTGAACTTCGGATTTACGCGCTCATACGGATCGGTATCACAGATAATGATCGTATTGCCAAGATCCTGAATTATTCCGTGAACACTATTTATGCTTATAAAACCCGGATTAAGAAAAAATCGAACTTTCCGGGTGATGAATTTGAGGATAAAATCATGCAGATTAACCCGGTTTAAGCAAATACCTTTTTAGTATAATCAATATTCGACCTTTACAACCATTTTTCAAAACATTAATAATCAGTGTTTTAACTATTTACAATCTGTAAATAATCGATATCGGGCATCTGCCCCGTTTTAAATCCCTTTCCCTCTTCTTTCCTTTGACGGGTAAAATCTGCAGAAGATTTATACACCCAATTAACCAATTTATTAAACTTAAATGAAGAAGATCTACGCTTTAAAGTACGGGATTTTATTGCTGTTTATTTGTTTCGCAGGGTTTGCCCAGGCACAAAACACAACGCTGACAGGAAAGATCCTTGACGAGAAACAGCAGCCGCTTCCCGGCGCTTCAGTATTAATTAAAAACACAACCCGAAGCACCTCCACCGATGTTGACGGTAACTTCCGGATAAACGGCTTCCCCACCGGCAAACAAACGGTAGTTATCACGTTTATCGGTTACCAAACTATCGAAAGAGAAATCGATGCATCACAAACCAGTTCCCTGAATGTTGAGATGAAGCCCTCTGCTCAAATTCTGGATGAAATTGCCGTTATCGGTTACGGTATCGTAAAAAAATCAGATGCCACCGGTGCTGTTGATGTGGTAAGTTCGAAAAACTTTAATAAGGGTGTGACTAATTCACCCCAGGAACTAATTGCAGGAAAAATTGCTGGTGTTTCCGTAACATCAATCAGTGGTGCACCGGGCAACACGTCGACTATTCGTATTCGCGGCGGCGCGTCGCTAAGCGCAAGTAATGATCCTTTAATTGTTATTGATGGTGTTCCGATCGAGAACGTACCGATCGGTGGATCGCCAAATATCTTATCAACGCTGAATCCTAACGATATTGAAAGCTTTACCGTGTTAAAAGACGCCTCGGCAACCGCCATATATGGATCACGGGCTTCAAACGGCGTTATCCAGATTACAACCAAGCGTGGCGGCAAAGATTTGAAGATCGGTTATAACCTGACCACTTCCCTGTCGACTACGCCAAACAAAATTGACGTTTACACCGGCGATGAGTTCAGAGAACTTGTGAATCGCGTTTATGCGGGCAATAATGCCGTTACTTCACTGTTGGGGACAGACAACACCGACTGGCAAAGTCAGATTTACAAGAACGCTTTTACCCAGGATCACAATCTTTCTTTCTCGGGTACAGCCTGGAAAAAACTTCCATACCGGATTTCAGGAGGTTACAACAACGCTGACGGTGTTTTGAAAACTTACAACTACGAGCGCACAACGCTGAATGTCGGCTTAAATCCCAGCTTTTTGAAAGATCACCTGAAGTTTAACGTTAATTTTAAGGGCTTAATCAATAACAACAACTTCGCTGATCAGGGCGCCGTTGCAAGTGCTGTATTTTATGATCCGACGAAACCGGTTTACAACGGCAACACCCGCTGGAGAGGTTATACAACCTGGACTGAAAATGGCGATATCAACGGCAATCCGATCACGCTGGCAACTCCTAATCCTGTAGCACAACTTGATCTGACCGATAATACATCGAGAGTTAAAAGAAGCATCGGAAATATTCAAACCGACTATAAATTCCATTTCCTTCCGGAACTACGGGCCAACCTGAATCTCGGTTACGACTATGCAAAATCTGAAGGACATAATAATGTTCAGGATAGCACGCAATGGGTTTATGTTCCTGTCGTCGCCGGCGGCCGGTTAAATAATTACAGTACGACAACCCGTAACCAGCTGGCCGACTTTTACCTGAATTACGCGAAGGACCTGAAAAGCATTAAAAGCCGCATAGACGTTACAGCAGGCTATTCGTGGTCGCATTTCTATCGTGAAGGTGTAAATAACACATCAGCGTTAGACGGATCTCAACCACAACCGACCGATGCCTACAAAACAGAATATTACCTGGCGGCATTTTTCGGCAGACTCAACTATTCCTACAACGACAAATATCTTTTAACCTTCACCTTGCGTGATGATGCGACCTCTCGTTTTTCACCCGATACACGCTGGGGCTTGTTCCCTGCCGGTGCTTTTGCATGGAGAATCAAGAACGAGGACTTCCTGAAAAACAGCAATACGATTTCAGATCTGAAATTAAGATTAGGCTACGGAGTAACGGGACAACAGGATCTGACATCATTAAACAATTATCCGTATCTCGCTAAGTACACCATCAGCGATGCAACATCGCGGTACAAATTTGGCGATACATATTATTACACGCTAAGGCCGGATGGATATGATGCCAATATTAAATGGGAATCGACAAACACCCTCAATGCTGGCATCGACTTTGGATTTGCAAATAACCGTATTACCGGTGCAATCGACTATTACTCGAAAAAAACAAGCGATTTGCTGAGCATCGTCGACTTACCGGCGGGAACGAATTTTTCCCCTACCGTACTTACAAACATTGGCAGTCTTGACAACCATGGTATTGAATTCAGCTTAAACTCAAACATCATCGCGACTGGCAATTTCAACTGGTCGGTTAACTACAACATCAGCTATAATAAAACCAAGATCACCAAGCTGAACCTGAACGATGATCCAAATTACGTGATTCCGTTGGGCGGAATTGCCGGAACGACGTCAGGAACAATCCAGGCACAGAAAGTGGGCTATCCGGCCAATTCGTTCTACGTTTACAAGCAGGTTTATGACCCTTCAGGAAATCCGATCGAAGATAAATATGTCGATCTGAACAATGACGGCGTGATCAATACCAGCGACTTGTACATCTACAAAAAACCGACTGCAGATGTGCTGATGGGCATTTCGACCAATCTAACCTACAAACATTGGGATTTCTCGGCTACAGGACGGGCAAGCCTCGGCAACTACGTGTACAACAACGTAGCAGCCAACAGTACCTATCGCGGTTTGTATTCGTCGCTGCGTTACCTAAGCAATCAAACAACGGCTGCTGACGAAACTCAGTTTACAACCGCTCTTACAACTAACCTGTCCGACTATTATATTCAGAATGCATCGTTCTTCAGGCTGGATAATATGGTACTCGGTTACCGTTTCGCGCCGATGTTCAGCAACAAGTTTAAGTTGCGTTTAAGCGCATCCGTTCAGAACGTGTTTGTTATCACCGATTACAAAGGACTTGATCCAGAGATCAGCGGCGGACTGGATAACAATTTCTATCCAAGATCCAGAACTTTTCAATTAGGTCTGAACGCTGAATTCTAATCCTTAAGAAAACGAAAAATGAAATCACACAAATTAATCATATCTGCACTGCTGGCTTCAGGAACGTTATTTTCGTCATGCCTGAAAGATCTGGACACAAAACCGATCGACCCGCGAATAATAACTTCTGCCGATGTATTCAATGATCCGGCTTCATACAAACAATCGCTCGCTAAATTATATGGCTCGCTAACCTTAACAGGACAAAAGGGACAATTTGGCCTTGCCGATATATCTGCTCCTGATGAAGGTACTACTTCTTTTTTGAGAACGTACTGGAGCGCACAGGAAATCACAACCGATGAATGCCTCAACGCCTGGGGCGATCCGGGGCTGGTAGAATATCACGGACATATCTGGTCCGACCAGAACTCGTACAACAAATTGTTGTATCAGCGTATCTACATCAACATTGCTTATTGCAATGAATTCATCCGCTCAGCCCAGGAAAATGTTGATAAAGTTGAAGCAGGCAGCCGGCCGGATATTGTAAAATACATTGCCGAAGCCCGTTTCCTGCGTGCACTGAATTACAGTTTTGCAATGGATCTTTGGGGTAATGTTCCCTTCGTAACGGAGGCCGACAAACCTGGTGCGTTTCTTCCCAAACAAATTACAAGGGCCGATCTGTTCGCATACATCGAATCGGAGTTAAAAGCAATCGATAATGACCTGGCTAAACCCGGCGCAAATGAATATGCCCGTGCTGATCAGGCGGCAGCGTGGACTTTACTTTCCCGTATCTATCTGAATGCGGAAGTTTACCTGGGTAAAGGCGCGAATAAATATTCCGACTGCGTAACTTATTGTAACAAGATCATCGGTTCCGGAGCTTATTCGCTTACGCCGGATTATAAAAATCTTTTCCTGGCGGATAACGACAAACTTCGCAACGAAGTAATATTCACAGTCGCTGAAGACGGAACTAATACGCAGAATTATGGCGGCGTGACTTACATCATCCACGCCGGTGTGGGAGGATCACAAAATGCCGGTCCGGACTACGGAATCGCGTCGGGCGGATGGAGCGGCAACCGGCTTACTTCAACGTTTGTAAAGAAATTCGCCGACCCATCGGGAGCTACCGATAAACGCGCCATCTTTTATACAAACGGACAATCCCTGGAGATAACTCATCCAACAGTTTTCACGGAAGGTTATCTGAGCGCGAAATACAAAAACATGACCTCGGCAGGCGCAGTTGGCTCGAACAGCACGTTCGTCGATACCGATTTCCCGATGTTTCGCCTGGCTGATGTATACCTGATGTATGCTGAAGCCGTATTGCGCGGCGGTACCGGAGGTGACCAGAACACGGCGCTAGGATACATCAACCAATTGCGCACACGCGCTTACGGCAATAGCAACGGCAACATTGCAAGTTCAGCGTTGACGTTAAACTTTATCCTGGATGAACGTGCACGCGAATTGTACTGGGAAGGCCTTCGGCGTACAGATTTGATCCGTTACGGTTTGTTTACCGGAGGAAGCTATTTGTGGGACTGGAAAGGAAACGTACAACAAGGAACTGCGACGGATGCAAAATACAACCTGTTCCCTATTCCGGCTTCAGACCTGTCATTAAACACAAATCTGACTCAAAATCCTGGCTATTAAACAAAGAACCTGCTCTGCTGTATCCCGGCAGAGCAGGTTTTTAATCATAGAAAAATGAAAAAGATCTTACTTTACACAACAGCAATATTCTTCCTGATTTTACATGCCTGTAAAAAAGATGAACAACGCGCTGTGATATCTGCCGATGTCATCGCACCGGTAATAACAAGTCCCGCTGACGGCTCTTCTATCGTCATTACGGCGCCCGACACTTCGAAAGCAGTCTCGGTAAAATGGAGTTCGGCTGATTACAATGTCAACACGATCATCGATTACGTGGTTCAAATTGATTCGGCAGGAAAGAATTTCTCAAAACCTGCAACCTTGGGCGGAAACAGCAGTGATTCCCTTTCTACAACGCTGGGCGCACTGAACAACACCTTATTGAACTCACTAAAATTCACGCCGAACAAGGCCGGTACTGTTGAACTCCGGGTTGGCGCAACCTTAAATAAAAAGGATTATGTGTATTCAAACGTGGTTAAAATCAGCGTAACGCCGTTCAAGTCAACAATCACTGCGCTTTGGGTTCCCGGACAATATCAGAACTGGTCTCCCGGAAATGCTCCAAAAATTTATTCAGTCGGCGACCAGCTTTACGAGGGCTATGTTTACATGAACGTCGGCGATTACTTCAAATTTACAAGCTCGGGAGATTGGGATCATACAAACTTTGGTGACGGCGGTGCCGGAAAATTGACTACAGACGGACTTGCAGGTGGCTTAAAAGTAAACGTACCCGGTTATTATAAATTTAATGTCGATACAAAAAATCTCACCTGGTCTTACGCACTCATCAACTCTTTTGGATTGATCGGCTCAGCAACGTCCGGCGGATGGGATAATTCTACGCCAATGACTTACGATCCTGTGAAAAACACCTGGACGACAACAGCAAATTTAGTTTCGGGTGCGTTAAAATTCCGTGCAAATAACGGCTGGGATATTAACTATGGTCCGGCGGATAGCAACGCGATGAATGGTTTCCTGATTCAAACAGATGGAGCAATCACAATCCCTTCAGACGGAAATTACACTGTTACGATCGACATGAGCCGTTCATCTGATCCATACAAATACAGTTACACTGTAAAAAAGAACTAAACATTTGTCAAACTGGGCGTGATCTGATTATTCATCGGAGTAATTGGTCACGCTCTGCCTGACATCACCCTTTAATTTCAACAGCTAGTTTACCAGCATGACAATCCCGTTGATTAAAAAGTCAATATCATCATCTGTTCTTCTGTTCGTATCGCTTTCCGTATTCTGCCAAAACACACCGGTAAAAAATCCCGGGAATGTTACGGCAGTACATATCGAACAACAAAAGGTCAGCATTACAACGCAAAACGCCCAGGCAGAAATCATTGTATACAGCCCGTCAATAGTCCGCGTGAGGGTCGATAAAAAGGCCCTTTTACCGGATTTTTCCTATGCAGTAATTAACAAGCCTGTAGTGGCTAAAACATCGATTACACAGGATGCTCAATCAATCACGATAACAACGGATTCTGTGAAGACTGTTGTTGGCAAGAATCCATTCGGCGTTTCGTTTTATACCAAAGACGGTGAGGCGATCAACGAAGAAGAAAAAGGGCTGCAGGTTTCCTGGGTAAATGAAGAAGTTACCACATACCGTAAAATGCAAAATTTCGAGCATTTTGTCGGACTCGGCGAAAAAACCGGGAACCTGGATCGTAACGGAAGCGGTTATACAAACTGGAACTCCGACGTTTTCGGCTACCGGACAGATCAGGATCCTTTGTACTCTACAATCCCGTTCTACATCGGCTTACACGACGGCCTGAACTATGGGATCTTCATGGACAACACCTGGCAGAGTGATTTCAACTTTGGCGCGAGTAATAACCGGTTTTCTTCATTTGGCGCGCGTGGCGGAGAGCTGAACTACTATTTTATTTACGGCAAGCGGGTAAAAAACATTATTGAATCGTACACCTGGCTAACGGGCCGGATGCAAATGCCGCCGTTGTGGAGTTTGGGATACCAGCAAAATAGGTATAGTTATTATCCCGAAACTGAAGTTTATCGAATCGCCCAAACACTGAGGGAAAAGAAAATTCCCGCCGATGGGATCACGCTCGACATCCATTACATGGACCGTTACCTGCTTTTCACATGGGATAAAGCCCGTTTCCCGGATCCAAAACGGATGACGTCTAAACTAAAAGACATGGGTTTTCGAACGACTGTCATCGTCGATCCGGGGATAAAAGTCGAACCGGGAGCTGCTGCCTGGGAACGGGGATTAAAGGACAGCATTTTTATCAAGTATCCGGATGGAACGAATTACACAGGCCAGGTTTGGCCGGGCTGGTGCAATTTCCCGGATTTCACGAGCGCCAAAGGCAGGAACTGGTGGAAAAACGAGGTTAAATTTTTTGCAGACAATGGCGTAAGCGGTATTTGGAATGATATGAATGAGATCGCAACCTGGGGCCAGAAAATGCCGTCGAACGTGATTTTTGATTATGACGGCAAAAAAGCTGCTCACCCGGAAGCCCATAACGTTTACGGGCTTGAGATGATACGTTCAAGCTATGAAGGGGCACTGCAGCAATATAAAGAACGCCCTTTTATTTTAACCCGGTCCGGTTATGCAGGTTTACAGCGATACTCCGCAATCTGGACTGGCGACAACCGTTCGGAAGAAGATCACATGCTGCTTGGAGTTCGTTTAATTAACAGCCTTGGCTTAAGCGGCGTGCCGTTCACAGGAATGGATATCGGCGGCTTCTCAGGCAATCCATCTGTGGCGCTTTACACTCGCTGGATTCAGCTTGGAGCATTTATTCCGTATTTCAGAAACCATACACAGGTAAATACCAAATCTTCTGAACCCTGGTCATTTGGCGAAGAAGTTCTTGAAATTTCAAGGAATTATATCAATTTAAGATACAAGCTGTTACCATACCTGTATTCAACATTTAACGAAGCATCGGAAAATGGTATGCCGGTAAACCGTTCGCTTGTGTTCGACTTTTCCGATGATCCAAAAATCTTCGACTGGCAGTTCCAGAATCAGTTCTTATTTGGCCAGGCTTTTTTAATTGCGCCATTTGAAAGCTCCAAAGATTTCGGCAAAATCTATTTCCCTGCAGGTAACTGGTACAATCTTTACACCGGTAATCTTGAAAAAGGGAAACAGGAAAAAATCATTGAATTAAGTAACCAGACGCTTCCCGTTTATGTTCGCGAGAGCAGCATTATACCGATGCAGTCACTTATTCAAACCACGGACGAAAAGCCTTCTGACACGCTGACCATTCATATTTACAATGGCGAACGCAACAACTCATTCAAGTATTATGAAGATGACGGCAAAAGCTTTCAGTACCGAAACGGCGACTTTTACAGCCGTTTGATCAGCTATTCCCCTTCGCAAAAAATGATAACATTTGATAAAGTGCAGGGAAGCTATAAATCTAATTTTACAAAAATACATATCATCTTACACGGATTTTCCGGGGCAAATCTTAAGGTGAACGGTAAAGCTGCCAGCCTGAAAGAAGAAAGCTATTCCATGCTGAAAGCGATATCAAGTTTCGATCCGCAAGGTGCACAATACACAGGGCCGGTCGAAGGGGTAATAGCGTTTTACACAGAAAATTTACCGGATAAATTTTCAATCAACTACTAATATGAAATTACATCGATTACTGAAACTGTCTGTTCTAAACATCATCATTATTTTGATTGGTTCGGCTTTATTAAGTTGCAAAAAGTCGGACGGCACGAAGCCTACGCCTCCAGCGCCACCCGTCACACCAAGCGACCCACCAGCTTATGCAAAGCCATTTTCGGCTGTGCCCGACACGAAAGATATCGTCATGTACGAGGTAAATCTGCGTGCGTTCAGTAAAGACGGAAACTTCCAGGGTGTACGCGCACGCCTCGACTCAATAAAAAGTCTTGGGATCAATGTAATCTGGCTCATGCCGACCTACCCGGTTGGACAGGTAAAATCAGCCGGCGGCCTGGGCTCGCCGTATTCTATAAAAGATTACAAAGATGTAAATACTGAATTTGGAACATTGGACGATTTACGAACACTGATCAAAGAAGCGCACGATCGGAACATGGCCGTGATTTTCGATTGGGTTGCGGATCATACATCGTGGGATAATTCGTGGATCAGCAATAAATCATGGTATAAACAAGATGCGGCGGGCAATATTATCAGCCCGCCGGGAACTAACTGGGCCGATGTTGCCGCGTTGAATTACAATAACCAGGAAATGCGCAAAGCAATGATTAGTGCTATGAAATACTGGATATTACAGGCGAACATTGATGGATATCGCTGCGATGCAGCAGATTTTCTGCCTTTTGATTTTTGGGAGCAGGCGACTGACACCCTTAAAAAGTTCACTGACCGGAAATTGATCTTATTAGCTGAAGGAACGCGAACCAACCATTTTGACGCTGGTTTCCAGATGACCTATGCCATGGAATTTTACACCAGGCTGAAAAGCGTTTTCGGCAATCCTGCGACGGCATCTGATTTATTTACGACAAATTCAACCGAGCAAACCAATCTGAACAACTCAAGGATGAAACTTCGTTATACTACGAATCACGACGTTACATCTTCAGAAGGGACGCCTGTTGATCTGTTTGGTGGTAAAGACGGTTCGCTGGCTGCATTGGCCCTTTCAATATATACGGGGGGCGTTCCGCTGATCTACAATGGACAAGAAGTTGGATGCCCCAAAAAGCTATCTTTCTTTGATAAGGATCCGATAGACTGGACGATCAACCCGGATATGACGGCGGCATATAAAAAACTGATCGCGTTCCGAAAATCCAGCGAAGCTGTAAAAACCGGCATGCTTACCTCCTATCCATCGGCCAATGTAGTTGCGTTTACAAAGACCAGCGGATCTGAAACTGTTATGGTGATTGTCAATGTTTCGGGGTCTCAATTAATTTATCCTACGCCGCAGCAACTTCAAAATACAAGCTGGAAGGACGCTTTTAGCAATACAGATTTTAATGCAGGAACCGGAATTTCTCTGAAACCATACCAATATCTGGTATTAAAAAAATAAATTTTAATTGGTTGTACTTGTGTGCGATGTTCAGGAATGGGCATCGCTTTTTTTATTTTTCGATTATTGGTGTCCCACCTCAGATGTGCGGAAGATTATTCCATGACTCACTATCTACTCCGCTGATCAGGGTTTGCAATCCTGATCCTGATGACTAAAGATTTTCAATCGTTAAAACGGCTCGCAATGGAAATTAAACCAATCTGTAAAATTTAACCTTGTCGTTTATTCGTTGTTGGTGAGACACCGGCAATGGGTGAAGAAGCCTTATTTTTGGAAACTTAAGTTAAAACCTCAATAATTTCAGTTTTCTAATCTGCCAAGAATTTTCCTTCCCCTGCTTTGCATCGCAGCACTACCGTCACGAAGCAGAAATTCCGTTTGCGCTTTCAATTCGTCTTTGATCCAATCAAATTTATCACTTAGATCAAACAGAATATCCAGGCAATTTACTTTGACAGCCACCGGCGTTTTACTGTCAATCAGCCATGAAAATGTCGTTTCCACAATAGATTCAAGATCAATATCGCGTAAAGCATTCTGATAAATTTCCGGAGCTTTTTTGGACGTGAAGTGCATCATGATCTTTGTGAAATGGCGCTGGCAGCTGTGATTTTTCTGATTAGAATAAATTTTGTTAAAAGATTCAAAATGAGGCAGAAAACGTGCCGGAAAATACACTTCAATATATTCAAGTATCCAGGCCGCACGAAACGCAATCGCGTCATCTTTATGAAACGTTAAGTCGATCAATTCGCTGATTGAATAATTCTCCTTTACAGCGATAGCGGAGATTTTCCCTGCTTTTGTTTTGGTTAGCGTGAATGAAATTTCTTTCAGAAGATCCATTAATCAGGAATGTTTGTCTAACGATATTGTAAAAATAATCACAGCGAAGTAATTAAGCTTACAAAGAGATAAACAAATCCGTTAGGAACTTTTATAAAACCCTGATATTTCGTACTTTTGCACCTCAATTTTTAATCCGCATGATCAACGTATCCAATCTATCTTTACGCTACGGAAAACGCACTCTCTTTGAAGATGTTAATCTAAAATTTACCCAGGGAAACTGCTATGGGGTTATCGGTGCTAACGGTGCCGGGAAATCTACCTTCATGAAAATACTGAGTGGTGAGATTGATCCTTCGACGGGCTCGGTGAGTTTCACTCCCGGCGAGCGTATGTCGGTATTAAAACAAAATCACTATGAGTTCGATGAGTTCCCGGTAATTGAAGCGGTTTTGATCGGTAATAAAGAGCTCTACAGCGTCATGAAAGAAAAAGACGCTTTATATGCGAAAGAAGACTTCACTGAAAAGGACGGCGAACGCGCCGGCGAACTGGAAAATGTCTTCGCTGAAATGGACGGATGGAATGCGGAAAGCGATGCCGCGACCATGCTAAGCAACCTTGGAATAAAAGAGGAACTTCACTATAAACAATTAAAAGAACTCGACGGAAATCAAAAAGTACGTGTATTACTTGCGCAGGCTCTTTTTGGTAAGCCGGATATTTTATTACTGGATGAGCCTACCAACGATCTGGACATTCAAACGATTGCCTGGTTAGAGGACTTCCTCGCCGGCTACGAAGGCGTTATCCTTGTAGTATCCCACGACAGGCACTTTTTAGATACGGTATGTACACACGTGGTGGATATTGATTTTGGCAAGATGACAATCTACACCGGAAACTATACTTTTTGGTACGAATCGAGTCAGCTGGCGGCGCGTCAGCGTTCAGATCAGAATAAAAAGCTTGAAGATAAGGTTAAAGAGTTGCAGGAGTTTATCCGTCGCTTTAGCGCAAATGCGTCTAAGTCGAAACAAGCAACCAGCCGTAAAAAAGCGCTGGATAAGATCAACCTTGAAGAGATCAAACCGTCAAACCGTAAATATCCTGCGATTATGTTTAATCACCAGGGCCGTGAAGCCGGAGATCAGATTCTGCAGGTAGAGAATCTTCGCAAAGAATTGAATGGTGAGCTGCTATTCTCGGGCATTAATTTCATGGTCAATAAAGGCGATAAGATTGCGGTTTTATCTGAAAACAGTCTTGCCACTTCCGCATTTTACGATGTTTTAACAGGTCGCGATAAAGATTTCAGCGGAGAATTTAAATGGGGCGTGACCATCAATATAGCTGATATTCCAACCGATACGACATCTTATTTTGAAGGAAAAGACGAAAACCTGATCGATTGGTTGAGAGAATATTCAGCGGGTGAAAAAGACGAACAGTTTATCAGAAGTTTTTTAGGCCGTATGCTATTCTCAGGCGAAGAAGTAATGAAAAAATCCTCAGTATTATCAGGAGGCGAAAAAATGCGCTGCATGTTTTCCCGGATGATGCTGCAACAGGCCAATCTTTTGTTATTTGATGAGCCGACCAATCACCTGGACCTGGAATCAATCACAGCACTTAACAACGGTATGAAAGATTTCAAGGGGACGATTTTGTTTACCTCACGTGACCACGAGCTTACAGAAACAGTAGCCAACCGGATTATTGAAATTACTCCAGGCGGAATCATCGATAAATTGATGACTTACGACGAATACATTAACAGCGAAGCGATAAAAAAGCAGCGTGAAGAATTGTATGCTTTAGCATAGTTCTGCAAAACGATCAAAGTCTCATTTCTAATTTTTATTTTCACTGTTCAGATTTTTGAATGGTGACGAAGCCATCATGATGGTTTCAAATAAATAAAATTAGGAATGAGATTTTTTTATTTACTCCTCTTTATGGCAATAAGCCATGCAGCAATCTCGCAGGTCGCATTTGAGGGCTTGGTAAAAGACGGTGACACGAATCAGCCTTTAGCCTATGTAAACATCGGGATAAAGAATAAAAGCAACGGCACAGTAACCGATGCTTCCGGCAAATTCACTATTAAGCTAACCGATGATTCTGACTCACTCAAAATTTCGATGATTGGCTATGCACCTCAAATCTATAAAGTCAGCGATTTTAAACAGCGCTTTTCAAGCGTTAACGCAGTCCTCCTTAAACCAGCCATAATCCAGTTAAAAGCTGTAAAAGTTTCCAATAAAAAATTGAAGGAAAGTATATTGGGAAACACTACACAATCCAAATCAACCAATGCCGGCTTTACCAGCAATAAACTTGGTAACGAAATCGGCGCGATTATCAAAATCAAACGGGCGCCTACATTTCTAAAGCGCTTCAATGTTTCGCTGACAAACGAAGTTAGCTCGGATGTCAAACTCAGATTGAATATCTATAGCGTCAAAAATGGCTTCCCCGAACAAATATTGTCTGACCGGAATATCTTCGTTACCGTACTAAAAGGTGCCGAAAAAATTTCAGTTGACCTTGAACCATATGGTATCATCGTTGACGGCGACTTTTTTGTAAGCCTTGAATGGATCGAGAATTCACGCGGCCACGGATTAATGTTTTCAGCTAGTTTGTTCAGCAGTCCGATTATCGCCCGCGAAACCAGCCAGGCAGCCTGGGAAAAAGTCGGGCTTGCCGGAGTTGGATTTAATGTGCTGGCCGAATATTAAATTTTAGCTGGCAATTGTGCTCATAGATTGTATATTTGCCATCCGGTTTTACCGGAAATCGACTTGGTAGCTCAGTTGGTAGAGCAACTGACTCTTAATCAGTGGGTCGAGAGTTCGAGCCTCTCCCAGGTCACCAAAAACGCCTTCCAATAACAGGAAGGCGTTTTTTATTTTATAAGATTCACCGTTTCTTAAAATGTAAACCACGGATACGGGTGCTGCTCGTTCCATAAGGCTCGAGGCGCATCATCAGTTGGTAGACCTTTAGATTTCGGTTCAACGGAAGGATTGAAAGGATATTTATTACCGTTCCATTTTAACAAGCGGTCTGCTCCACCGCTTCGAACAACCAGGTCATGCCAGCCTTTGGTTTTACCAGGATATATCGTAAATGGATAATCAACAACAGAAAAGGAACTGATCTTTTTCCCTTCCGGAGACAAAATTAAGGCCTGGCAACCGCCGCTTCCGCAGAAATACGTACCCGTAAAGCCCACAAAGATTTCTTTTTTTCCATCATCGTTTAAATCTGTTTCGTAAAAAATAAACTTACGTTCATTTTCAGGAATTGAGTTGAGGTCACTCTTAAAGATTTCCTGCAACGAGTTACGAACTAAGTCTGCCGTTGTCTGGCTGCTGGTATTTGTGTCATACTGTAAACCGGGCACACTATCAGTGATATCCGAATCGGATGTATCGGCCATTGGTACATTTTCAACTAAGGTATCACCTGCAAGTGTTGAATCGGAGTTCTGTTTGAATTTAGTATCTGTGTTGCAAGCATATAAATTTGCAAAAAGCAATGCGGCCGTGATGTACAGGATTCGTTTGTTTTTCATGTCGGTTGATCTGATTAAAATTCCATTATTTCAACTATCAGTGAATTTACCAATAAACCTTTATTTTAAAGCGACTTTTTGACTCATAGCCGATTCATTACGCTGTAAATCAACCGCCTGAACGGTAAATATTCTTTTTGGCGTCGTCGAATAATTTGGCACATCGAATTTATTTAACGGAGTAAAACCAATTTTTCTGCCATTTTCATAAATATTGTATCCGATAACCTGTTTGTTATCAGAGGACGAACGCCATGTGAGTAATGTCTGATCATTCATTTGCTTAATTACTACGCTGGAAGGCACCGTTGGGGTTTGCTTATCAGGATCCAGACGAAGCACGCAATTCATCAGCGCTCTGAAATTATGGTAGGTTCCCTTCCATATCTGCCCTTTCAAGGCAAGCTTATACTGCGGTTCTTTATCGAGCCCGCCCTGGTACCAGTCGCCATTTTCGTGATCGATCAGGTACGTTTGAACATAGCTCCAAAGCTTTAGAAATTTGGAATAATATTGCTGCTTATCATTGGGATAGTAATCAGACATAAGCAGTAATGAATTCAGTCCTTCCGCCTGCGCCCACCAGTTTTTGCTATCGCGGATAATTGTCATCCCTATTTTATCTTTAAAATAATAGCCTTCATCATAAAAGCCGCCAACTTTGTTATCCCAGCCGTTATCAAGCGCATGATCGACCATTTTTTTTGCGATACGCATTGTTAACGTATCGTTTTCGAAACCTAAGGCATGCGACGCTTCCAGCATGAGATAAGCCGTTTCAACGTCATGCCCAAATGAAACGTGATCAAGATAATGATGTTTAAGAATTGACGCCTCAGATGAGTCACGGAATGATACCGGCGTCCAGTCAGGCTGAAAAAACAAAGTAAGATAGCCCTTGGGCGTAGTGATTTTGTCTCTTACAAGGAATAGCAACTCCTTTAATCGTTCACGCACCAGAGAATCCGACCATACGGTATATAATTCTGTAAAAGCTTCCAGTAAATGAATCGATGTATTTTGATCCTTGTAACCCCTGTCTGATGTTGAGGGATAACTTGCGTTACGCTTAACCGGTGTTCCGTCTCTCATCATATGCTGGAAGTATCCCTTTTTAACTGGATCATGGCTGTGTTTTTCCAGCCACATAAAAACCTGTTTTGCCATATTTAAAGCTGCCGTATCGCCTGAAGATTCGTAATAAGCAGCCAGTGCATACAAACCAAACGAATTACCGTATGCTTCTTTTGCAGCGAATGAATCAGTATTTTTAACGTTTCCCTCCCGGTCCGTTAAAGTGTAAAAACCTCCGTAGGTTTTATCCCACATAACATTTTTCAGAAATTCGAAGCCATGTTTCGCGCCGTATTTATAGTAAGCTACACCAGGAAACATCAGCGAAGCTTTGGCATTTGACCATGTATGCCGCGCCTGTGTCACTATCATTTTTTCCTGGTTTGGCGCCAGTCTAAAATTGTAAGTAAACGCGCTTTTAAATCCGCCGTAAGCTGTGTCAATCGAAAGCGGATACCACTTATCCAACAACTCTACCCTGGAAGACTTCAGCATTTCGTGTGCAATTGCGATCTTTTGCGTTTGCGCATTGCTATTAAGAACACAGAAAAATAATGCTTGCAAAATACATACAGATATAAAACGCTTATTCATCTTCTTAATTAACTGAGGAATATAAAAGTAGAACACCGTACCAGCATTGTCTAATATTGACAAGAATCAACCAGTATTTGGCAAAAATTCATTGCCCGGAACTCGTTTCCGTTTCTATTTTTATTGTGCCTACTATCCGCTAACAATCAACAACATGAACTTTCGAATATTTATCAGAAGTATAAAAATTATTACTGTCGTTTTGTGCAGTATGGAGGTCGCCGTAGCACAGCAGCACATAACTTCATTTACATTAAACAGCCAGGAATACCTTGAAAATGGCGGTGTGAACGTTATGCTGGCGCACGACTTTTATCCGGAGGGCCATCAGGGCGGCGTTGGAATTATTCAGCAAGGTCAGCGAGTAGCTACTAACGGTGATCTTCGTCTTGAGCCAACACCCGGTCAATGGTCGCCAACCCCGAAGGTTGGAAAACGGGTTGTTAATAAAGGAAGCCGCGAGGTTAGCGTGCGTATGGAATACCCTAACCAGGAAGTAAACCGGAAAGGTTTTAATCCGATCATTTATCCGGATCTAAACTTTGCCTACACGCTACGCATTCAGCCTGCTGGCGAATCGTTTAAAATAATTGTCGATTTGGATAAACCGCTACCTGCCAGCTGGGAAAACAAGGTAGGTTTTAACATCGAACTTTTCCCGGGGATACTGTTCGGTAAATCGTATTACATGGATAACCAGCCTGGTATATTTTCCCGACAACCAAACAACCAACTTTACAAGGATGAAAGCGGTGAAGACCAGGTTAAGCCGATGGCAATGGGCAGAACGCTAATGGTTAGCCCTGAGTCGCCAGCGCAGCAGTTAATTATCAAAAATATTGGCGAAGGAAATTTAGAACTGCTTGATGGCAGGGCCAGGCACAATAATGGCTGGTTCGTTGTACGGTCGCTCGTAAAAAAGGGTGCATCTAAAAAGGCCATCGAATGGCTGGTGACGCCAAACGCCGTTCAAAACTGGCAGCGGAAGCCGGTCATTCAGGTTTCGCAGATTGGCTATCACCCGTCGCAGCAAAAAATCGCGATCGTTGAACTGGACAAAAAAGATCTGAAACGATACCCGGCTACTCTTCTTCGCCTGTCTGAAAAAGGCGGATTTGAAAAAGTTACCGCATTAAAAGGAAAAGATTGGGGCGATTTTCTGCGCTATCATTATCTGCAGCTTGATTTCAGCAACGTTACCCAAAAAGGGATGTATTTGATATCTTATGGATCTTACCGGTCAAACCCATTTTCAATTAGCCCGGATATATACAAGGAAAATGTCTGGCAACCGACCATTGACTATTTTCTGCCTGCCCAGATGTGTCACATGCGGGTTAATGAAAAATATCGCGTCTGGCACGGCTGGTGTCACCTGGATGATGCCAGGATGGCTCCGCTTGATTCCAATCATTTTGACGGATATATCCAGGGTGCCGAAACGCTTACAAATTTTAAGCCCGGAGAGCATGTACCAATGCTCAATCGCGGAGGCTGGCATGACGCGGGCGACTACGATATGCGTGTTGAGTCGCAGGCTGAAACGATTTACGGGTTAACGTTAGCTTATGAGCAATTTGCTGAGAAACATGACAATACCTCTATTGATCAGAAAACTTTGGTCACAGAAATACATCAGCCTGACAACAAACCGGATATTTTAGAGCAGATCGAACACGGCTTACTTTCAGTGACGGCCAGCTATCGTTCAATGGGTAGATTTTACCGGGGCATAATTGAACCAACGATCCGGCAATATGTACTGCTTGGCGACCCAGCTAACTTAACTGACAATATCGACTATGATAGCTCTAAAAAGCAAGGCGAAAGTTTTCAATCAAATATTCCAGATGACCGCTGGGTTTTTACAGAGAAAAATCCGCGCCGTGAGCTTGAAAC
This sequence comes from Hufsiella arboris, assembly GCF_009834875.1. Classification (GTDB taxonomy): domain Bacteria; phylum Bacteroidota; class Bacteroidia; order Sphingobacteriales; family Sphingobacteriaceae; genus Hufsiella_A; species Hufsiella_A arboris. The sequence continues at coordinate 227,338 of NZ_WVHT01000006.1, forward strand.
CGCTGCATCCCTTGCCGCTTCCAGCCGGGTTATGAAAGGATACAATGACACGCTTTCAAAAAGCTGTATTGAAATTGCACAGGCAATTTGGGAGCAAAACACTGCTAACGACTTGTTGGAGCGCACTCATCTCGCTTCAGAGTTGTTACTTACAACGCATGAAAGGAAGTATGCCAATTATCTGATCAATAAACTCGCTACGATTACCAGTAAAATAAATCAAACCGGCTGGTATATCGGGCTTTCCATGGCAGCGGTAAACGACAAGAATTACAGCGCCGCCATCAAAAAAGCTGTTCAAACGATGTTTGCCAACATTCAAAAGCAAGGGCTTCTGACGCCTTACGGTGTGCCTTACGAACCAAATATCTGGGGCGCCGGCTGGACGATTCAGAACTTCGGCGCACGCCAATACTTTCTGCATGTGAGTTTTCCCGATATTGTTTCTGACCGTTATATGCTCGACGCGTTAAATTTTATTTTAGGCGTTCATCCAGGCTCAAATACCTCTTCATTTGTCTCGGGAGTTGGTTCCAGGTCGATGACAACTGCATATGGATTTAATCGCGCGGACTGGTCGTACATACCGGGCGGCATCTCATCAGGAACGGCATTAATAAGACCTGATTTTCCGGAATTGCTTGACTGGCCTTATTTATGGCAGCAGGGCGAATATGTTTTAGGATACGGAACAACTGATTTCCTGATCCTTGCAATGGCTGCTGATCATCTGTTAAATTCCAAATAGATTAATTTATTACGTACGAAGTTGGATCTATACTCGTCGGATTTATGCCCCGGGCGGCGAATTTCAAAACATTAGTTAGCAATTATTGTAATTTCATAGACTTATATGATAATAAATAATGCCTGGAAAAATTCTCGTTTTAGATGATAGTGAAGATACGCTTACGGCGGTGAAGGATGTACTCGAAGTATCCGGCTACGAAGTAAAACCTATTAATGACTGGAGACAAATTTTTGAAACACTTGAAACATTTGAACCGGATCTCATTATTCTGGATTATCTCCTCAAAGATTCAAATGGCGGCGAAATCTGTCATCAAATAAAATCTAATCCAAGATGGAACCACGTGCCAGTTATAATTTTAACTGCCTACCCGAAAGTGCTGCTTTCACTAGGCACTTACGGCTGTGATTTATTCCTTGAAAAACCTTTTGATGTTCAAAATTTTATCGATGAAGTTTCAAAGTTCTTCGATTTTAACGCTACAAAGCAATAAGACCCCTACTTCCCAACTACAATTATCCATCTATCGGCTACTATAACTTTAAATTCTCAAAAAAATATTTGCCCGGCCCTCTAACTTATTCTATTGACCACCTCCTTTTCAAATAACCTACGACTATGGCGTATAAACCATTGACCGGCTTATATAATGAAAATGAAAAATATCTTTTTCTCGGAAACGGAATCAATCAGCTGAGTAAGGGCTTTTCCTGGAGCGATCTGTTAAATAACATTCGGAAAAGCGCCCGAATAACATCAGAAATAGGTAGTAAAACTTATCCGCTTTTTTTTGAAGAACTATCTTTTACACTGGATACAAAAAAACCGGTAGAAGCGAATATCAGGGAATTAAAAAAACTGATCGCCGATAATGCGATTAAACTAACTCCCAATCCAGCTCATTTTGCGCTGCTGGAAAATAACTACTACAAACATTACCTGACAACCAATTATGATTATTGTATCGAACTAGCTGCAGATCCGGATTGTATGCCTTTGACGCATAACGATCGCCGAACATCCAAATTTAGCTTATACCGTTACAATGAAGTCAATGGCCATCATATCTGGCACATCCATGGCGAATGTGATAATGGTCGAAAATCCAATCCCGCGGATTCAATTTTGATTGGCTTCGAGCACTATGCGGATTATCTTGATAAAATTCACCGGTTAATTAAGAGTGACACAGGAAAAGGGTTGGCCGAGCAGATTTTGGAGGCCAGGTATAATTGGGTGCATAAATTTTTTACGCATGATATCGACATAGTGGGATTCGGCATGGATTTTAACGAACTTCATTTGTGGTTTATTTTAAATCTTCGCGGCCGGCTTATCAGAAAAGGCGCGGAAATCAGGAATACAATCCAGTGGATCATTCCTGAGATCAATGCTGAAAAACAAATGGATAAGATAGAGCTGTTAAAAGCCCTTGGAGTTAAAATTATGATTTTGAAATCTGCCAGCTATCCCTCATTTTATGAAAAATTTATTGGCACATTAAGTTAAGCTCAAGTGTCGGACGATCTGTAGGAATATTAAAAAATTTAACCGAAACTACTTGACTTCCAGTTTAAATCAACGTATTTTTATTACAGATCTACTGTTAAAGCTTTCCAACTTTTAAACCCAATCTTCCTGATATGAAAGCGTTCAAATACACAGAACTTATTCTATTTCTTTTATTTGTCTTTTGTTTAGCAAACTGCAAAAAAGACTCAGATGATTATTCGTACAGATCTTCCGATGTTGCACTCACAGACGGTTTAGGTAAAAATAAAGTATCGGCCCTCGCAGATTCATTTTATGTGTCGACTTATACGACAACAACGCTGCCCTATTTAAGTAGATTGGGAAGTGCACCTGACGGTACAATTTATGCTTCTGACTACCCGGACGATAAAGTTTTTAAAATATCACCAGGCGGGATTGTTAGTGTGCTCGCTGAAGGCTTAAACAGCCCCTTCGGATTAAAAGTAGCTAAAAATGGGGATGTTTATGTCGCGCTTTATTTCGACAACCGGATTGTGAAGATTACACCTCAGGGAACTGTCAGCCCGGTAAATGTAGGCATCAGCCTGTCGCGGCCAACGGATTTAGCTATTGCCGACAATGGAACATTGTATATTGCTGATGCCTGGCACAGAAGAATCATCAAACTGCCGCCTGCGGGCAATGCGTCTGTAATCGCCGGTTCTGGTGCTTATGGAATTGTTGATGGAAAAGGCGGAAAAGCTCGTTTTGGTTATGTTACAACTTTGAAGCTCGCCGGCGACGGCATGCTTTACGCTATCGACTCCAAGACCGACAGTACAGAAATTACGTACATACGGCGAATCAGCCTTAACGGCGAAGTCAGCACATTGCTAAGGATGGATGGATATAAAGAAGGCCGGCGGCTGAAAGATCTGTCATCATCGAAAAGAGACTCGGTTTTTGGGCAGGCCGCTCATGAAAATCTTTTCACAGTAAATAGTGACAACACCATTTCGTTTGTCAACTTGTCTACACGAACAGTCAAACTATTATCTCCTGAGCCACCTTCCTCTGGCAATTTCGGGTATGTGGATGGTCCGCTGTCTTCAGCAAAGTTCAGATCAATCAATGGGCTCTCCATCAGATCTACCGGAATTTACGTTGCGGATGCCGGAAATCGTGTAATAAGAAGGATTTATAAAAGATAATTTCCGTTACTTACCAATCAAGCTAAATTTTGAATGAACTATTTGATTCATTTAAGGTTATGCTGTACAAAATTTACATATTTATACATTTGTACTTTAGTTTTTATAAAATTGATGAGTAATCCGGTACGCCGCTTTTCCAGTGATGAATTGCTGGAAATTTTATCCATTTCAGAAAACGCGACAGCAATCTATACAACAGAAGATTTAATTATTCAAACTGCTAACGATGCGATGGTTGGCTTTTGGGGTAAAGACCGCAGCGTTATTGGTTTACCGATAGCCGAAGCAATTCCGGAGTTAGAAAACCAGCCATTTATCGGTTTATTGCAAAATGTATGGCGAACCGGCACCACCTATGAAGCTCGCGACGCTTCTGCGATGCTGTTTGTAGATGGCAAGCTGAATATTTTTTATTTTGATTTCATTTACCGGGCAATTAAAGACGATGAAGGCCGGATGTACTGTATCTTACATACCGCAACAGATGTCACAGAAAGAAACGCGCAAAAAAAAGTTCTTAAAGAGAGCGAACAAACCAAAAATGCTTTAAATAAAGAACTTGAAGCCTCTAATCATGAACTTTTGAGCGTAAACCATGAGCTAAAGGAATCTCATAAAAATCTTAAAACACTTAATAATAATTTAGCCGAAAGTGAATCCCGTTTTAGAGGCTTGGTACAGCAGGCTCCGGTGGCAATCGGCATATTAACCGGGCGCGAGCTGATTGTCGAATCGGCAAATAATTTGATGCTCGCTATATGGGGCAAACAAAATAACATTATCGATAAACCACTTGCCGACGCGTTACCAGAATTAAAGGGTCAACCTTTTTTGCAAATTCTTGACGAAGTGTACATGACCGGTGTCGAATTCCGGGGAAGTGAAACCAAGGCTACTCTCGAATATAACGGGAGACTATTGGATAAATATTTCAACTTTGTCTATCATCCTATAAAAAATTCAACAGGCAATACCGTAAATATAATCGTTGTTGCAACGGAAGTTACGGAACAGGTATTGGCTAAGCAGAAAATCCAGGCCAGTGAGCATCGCCTGAATAGCATGGTTATGAATGCCCCGATTGGAATGACTGTGATAGAGGGCCGTGATTTAGTTATTACAATAGCTAATCAGCCAATGCTTGATATCTGGAATCGAAAAAAAGAACAGGTTATCGGCAAAAAGCTATTAGAAATATTTCCCGAATTACATGATCAACCCTTCCCTGGAATGCTGCAACAGGTTTTTGATACAGGGGAACGACTCTCGCTGCCGGAGATCTCCGCGGATATTTCTACTGAAAACGGCTTGGTTAAATATTTTATCGATTTTAGCTACGATCCGCTTTTTGATCTTAACGGAAACGTAGAATCGATACTTGCCACGGTATTAAATATTACCGAACAGGTACAAGCTCGCCAATCTATTGAACGTGCTGAGCAAATGCTGCGTTTAGCCGTAGATTCTGCGCACCTGGGGACCTGGTATTTTGATTTAGAGACAAAGGACTTCATACCATCGGCGCGGCTTAAAAACGTCTTCGGCTTTTATGACGATGAGCCAATTTCTTACGAACACGCCGTGCAACAGATTAGCCAAGATTATCTCGAAAAAGTAGTTTCAGCTGCAAAAGAATCCTTTTTTAAAGGAGTTCCCTTTGAGCAGGAATTTCCGGTGACGGGATTTCACGACAATGAAAAACGCTGGCTAAGGGCAACCGGCAAACTTTATAAACCGGAAAGTGGAAAGTCAGCGCATTTTTCGGGAACAATTATCGACATAACTGAACGAAAGAACACTGAACAACGCAAGGATGATTTCATCAGCATTGCTAGTCATGAGTTAAAAACTCCAACAACCACATTAAAGGCTTCGCTACAACTTCTAAATCGGATGAAAGACGATCCGGGCAAAAACGTTCCGATTGTGTCGCGACTGATAGAACAGGCCAACCGAAGCATGGGGAAAATCAGCAATCTGATCGATGATCTGCTAAATGTTAGCCGAATGAACGAAGGGCAGCTTCATTTGAATAAAACGACGTTTTTTATTTCCGACGTGCTTAATAATTGCTGCAACCATGTGCGCGAAGCAGGTAAACATGAGCTGATTTACCAGGGGGATCTCGATATTGAAGTTTTCGCCGACGAACATCGCATTGACCAGGTGGTAGTAAATTTTGTCAACAACGCCGTTAAATATGCATCGGAATCGACCGAAATTTTCCTTATCGCGGAAAGAGAAAACGAAGTAGTCCGGGTATCGGTGAAAGATAGCGGGCCGGGCGTTGCTCCTGATAAACTCCCCTATTTATTCGACCGCTACTATCGCGCCGACCACTCAGGTACACAATATTCAGGATTGGGTTTAGGATTATTTATTTCCGCTGAAATTATCCGTCGTCATGGAGGCAAGATCGGCGCCATTAGCGAATTGGGTAAAGGAAGTACATTTTGGTTTACGCTTCCTTTGTAGTTAAAAGCTGCTCAGATTGAAAATAAAATCGATGCAACTTAAGGCTGTACGACTAAAATATTCTGCTTATCTTTCTTCAATTAACCATTTAGAACTTATAATTAATGAAAAAGGTAAACCTTATTTTAGTGGCAGTCATCGGCTTGCTGATGTCGATAGCAGCCAAAGCACAAACAAAACCAGATTATTATGTCGGAAAGTGGAATGTTACTGTTTTCGGCACTCCTCAGGGCGATGCTAAAATCAACTTTCTTTTTGAAAGAAAAGATGGAAAAATGACAGGAACTCTCCAGGATTCTACTGGGAAAGAAACCGCTAAAATCACCCAAATCGAGGAAAAAGATAAAACCATAACCGCCTATTTCACAGCCCAGGGATATGATGTAAATATCACGCTTGACCCTGTAGACGACGATCACGTAAGCGGAAGTTTGATGGGCATGTTCGACGCGAAAGGAATACGGGTCAAAGAAAATAAGTAATTACGAAACGTTAAATTAAGGCAGGGCTCTTCAGAAAACCCTGCCTTAATTGATACTATTGAATCAAATGTACCTTTTCAAAATCCTTCATCCAGGCGTTAAAAAAGGTGCTGTTCTTACCGTATGAATTATCAATCATATAAACTTCCTTGTTTAACAACACAGAAAGAATAAAACCGTGCAGGCGGGTTGTATATATCACATCGTACTCATTGATGTAATTGATGCCTTTTATTGCGTAATCGTGAGCCAGGTCTTCCGACATAAATCCATATCGATGATCAATCTGCTCTTTAATCACAGGAACGTTAATCAGCGCCTTTGACAATACGCCATTAGCGCGGTGCAGAGCGCCCTTCACTTTTCCTTCAATTGTACCTTTTTTAATCGATGGCCAGTCGCGGATTTCAATCTGTTTTCCGTTACGGACTTTGTTCGCGAATTCAATTGGATTAAATCCCTTTCCTATTTCCTGGTCGACACGTTCCAGCAGCAGCGCTTTACCCGTATCTTTCATGGATATATATTGGTCGAAATCAAGATTGAAAGCCATATCGGGCAGCATGAAAATTTTGTTGTGAACAAAATGCTCTTTCATCAGTTCGAACGATCGCGAATCTCGTACACAAATAGTCAGATCAGGATGTTTACTAAATTCAGCAGCATCCTGCTTCAACATTTCAGGATCTTTATAGTGAACAGTTTGCGGCAGGATGATGATCCGGTTATGGGGAAACCGTTTGATAACATCTAACCTGAATTCCTGGAAACCACGCCATAAATCACCAAAATTGCCTCCGCCATGAAATAAAATAACACTTCCTACCGGGATTTTTTCCATCTGGCACAGCCGATCGTTCGATGTATAAAGCATCTTGTGCGGAATGCGTTGTAAAAAAGCAAACTCCCCGCCCGCAATTAGCTGATCGCCAATGTTAACGTGGTCGGGAATATCCAGTAAACAGTAATCTTTATTAATCAGCGGACTTAACGTATTGAATATGAGTTCACGCAGTTTTAGTATATGCTCTTTATTTGTATTCATAGGTGTGCTTTGCGGGTAGAATGATTTATATAACGAATTCCCATTGCCTATCTTATCGGCGTTGTTAGAATTTGTTCAATAAAACGGCAATCAAACAAAGAAAGTTGCAACAAAAAGCAAATTTTATCGAATAAAATTTAAATAGTCACGTTACTATTACGCAAACTACCTTTAATGAAAATTTCTTACGTAACAACCTACGACGCAAAAGACGTTCATAGCTGGTCGGGAACCGGCTACAATATTGCCAAATCGCTTGAAGATAAAGGAGTGGAAATTGATTACGTGGGTGAGCTGAGGCGAAAGCTCGGTCCCTCGACATTGCTGAGGCGAACTCTTTATAATGCCTTGGGAAAAAAGTATCGTTTTGACCGCGACGTAAGAATCGCCAGGCACTATGCCGAACAAGCCGAGGAACGAATTAACCGCAATTCCCAGGTTTTATTTTCTCCCGGAGTGAATGCGCTGGCATTTATCAAGAGCAATAAGCCCAAAGTTTTCTATACTGATGCAACTTTCGCTTCGATGATTAACTTTTACGAAGGCTTCACTAATATGTCAGCTGAAAACATCCGCAACGGCCACTTAATTGAGCAAACGGCGATCGACAGTGCCGCTCTGGCTATCTTTTCATCCGACTGGGCGGCGCAATCGGCGATCAACGATTACAATGCTGATCCGGCAAAAGTTAAAGTGGTTCCGTTCGGGGCGAACATTGTTTGCAACAGAACTTTAGATGACATCAAAATCATTGTCGGAAACCGCTCAGAAACCGTTTGCAATCTACTTTTCCTAGGCGTTGAATGGGATCGCAAAGGCGGTGATATGGCTATGGATGTAGCGAGACTACTAAACGAACGCGGGCTAAAAACTATACTTCATATTACAGGAATTAAAGAACTTCCGTTTGAAAATGTCCATGATTTTGTAGTAAACCACGGCTTTATAAGCAAAGCCACCGAAGAGGGGCAAAAGAAAATCGATAAACTGCTGGCCGAAAGCCACTTTTTGATTCTACCGTCAAAAGCCGATTGTACGCCGATTGTTTATGCGGAAGTTAACTCGTTCGGACTGCCATGCATCACCACGAACGTAGGTGGAATTACCAGCCTGGTAACCGACGACGTAAACGGTAAAACATTTGGATTAAATGAAAGTGCCGCTTCTTACGCAGATTATATTGCCCAAAAGTTTTTTAACGGACAGACGTATAAAGATTTGTGTTACTCTTCGTTTAACGAGTATGAAACAAGGCTTAACTGGAAAAAGACGGGAGAATTGCTGTTCGGGCTGATGAAAGAAGTGATTTAGCAATTACATAAAGGATCGTCGCATTTCTCAATTATTCTTTAAGAAAGCCGGTTAACTCTTCAATCTTATCAGTTCCAATCACATCCGCTCCTAACTGCATTTGAGTTTTCCACGATAAAGGAGTATCGGGTGCAGCCCAAAAACGGATCGTTCGATGGGCAGAATGAACACTGTCGATCACCGCACGGATCTTCTGCTGATCAGATGCAGGCAGCGGCGTCAGACCATCCCATTTTGCAAAGCGGGTAAAAGGCATACTTACCAGTCCTACCCGTTGCCACTGCTTGAGCGTAAAACCCTTAACATGGCTTGCGTCAAAAAAGAAAAAAGAAGGATAAGTGGAAAATTCGGAAGGCGGCGGTTGGTTGCCACTAATTACGATAGTAACCTGCCCAGGCTGCTCCAATGTGCGTAAGTAATGATTTAATGGCGTTAATTGTTGCTGCAGAATAGGTAAAGTGACTTTATAGTCGCCCTTCAAATCAATTAAAAGTCTAATCTGGCGACTTTTATTCTTTTTCAATTCGCTAAGCAATGGTTGTAAATAAAGCGCGTTCAAGGTACGGCCGTCGACAATATCTTCTTTATTGTGTGCGATATACAAATTGCCGTTCAGAGTGAATATATCGGCTTCGATAGATCCAAAACCATTGTTGTAAGCCAGAGAGAAAGGTATACTATGCTGATAATCATTATGCGCGTGAGCGTTCGCGACTGTATAGTGCGACGGTTGAGCTACCGCTTTAAGGCAACCGGGCAAAGTAAATAATAGCAGTAGAAAAGATATGTTAGATCTCATAGGCACCAGAATTAGTAGTTAACCAGCTTGAGTAAAGTTATGGATAGCGGTTGCAATTTCACTTTATCCCGACCTATTTTGTTACAAAAGCTGAAATCATCTCTGTGCGATTTATCTCACATTCTGAGGCAAGCGTCACCTCCGAGCTTAACTTATTTTGAAAAGCAAGATTTGTCTTATTAATTTAAAAACGCTTTATTTATACCCACCAAACCGAATCACATGAAAAAGTTATTTACAGCGATCATCGCGCTGTTATTTCTGGCTTTCAACAGCTATTCTCAGGACAGTGTCCTTTTCAAAGAAAATCCGGCGAAAAAAAGGTTGAAGGCAATGTCTACGATCGTTTCGAATATGAGATATCAGCGGAGCATTGCAACGATTCCTGAAGGCCATCATTCATTCGGATCACGCTATACAATCAAAGACATACTGATAAAAGGAAATGTAAGCCTGATAAGCGTCACCTACGGAGGCGCGTTAAGTTCTACGTTAATGAACAGTGGCACTAGCGACACATTTTATTATATTCTGAAACAAGGTTTAGAAGACACTTACCAGGAAATCTTTTTGGGTGAAACAGATATCACTTACTTGAACAACTCAAAATCCATCATGAAACAGGCGATGAGTGATGAGCCGGCAGTTGTAATGAAAATAAATCAGCTTAACAGATTAACTAGAGGTCAGGTAAAGAAACTGATTAAGGAATATAATGCAAAGCACTCCTGAGACAAACTGCGGTTGCAACGTATAAACCTAAGGATCGGAATAAATTTTATACAATGACAGCTATAATTACAATGGTTAAGTAAAACTTGATTTACTGATTTATAGAAAAGCAGATCCTGATTACCTTTTTCACCGATAGCCCCGTCATACGCTTGTACTCCTCCTCAGCCGCACAACTCAACGCTTCAGTGCGGGGTAATCGCTCCTACCGAGTTTAAAACGCACAAACATTGCGCGTAAAGCCGGGCTGAGGTTCGCTAAGCAGAAATGCCTTCATTTTCAAAAAATGTGTCATCAGCCCTTGACTTCCTCCAATTCCTCAATCAACTTATCGTCCGCTTTCTTCGTCGGCTTATTCAGCATGAAAGGCCTTTCAAAAATCAAATGAAAAATATAGGAAATACCAATCGCTGCAGGAACGACCAGTAAAATCATTATGAGAAAGCGAACATTGATATTGATCGGAACGTGTAAGGTTAGCAAGTTAAAAAGTGCAAGCAAAGGGCTGTGAATCAAATAAATGCTATATGAAAAAACCCCTAGCTTCACAGCGATTCCGGAGTTAAGAACCTTGAGTGGAAGCGGTTTGCGCTCACCTGAAACTTCAATCAGCGTATAATTGATAATCAGGATACTGACCAATACACCAACTAATGTTTCAGAGATGATCGGATTGGTATTTTTAGCAAACACCAGTAAAGCGGCTACTAGCAGACCCGCACCGTAAAAAGTAATTTTCCAGTTAATTCTTTCGCGAATTTTCACCCAAAAGACATCCTCAGAAAATGCAGTTATCGCGGCGGCCATACCGATTGCAAAGAGCCCAAGATACCAGGGATGCATCCAGGCAAGGTTATAAGAAGGCACCAGCAGACGTGGCAGCACTCCTATAAACAGTGCAAAGGCTAGCGACCATATTAAATTCGTCTTTCGCCAGATCCATAATAAAACCGGGAACAGGAAATATATCTGCCATTCAGTTGCAACGCTCCACATCGGACCGTTAATTTTCAGAACCCAATCAGGATTGAGATTATGAATCATCAGGAAGTGTGAAAGAATCGCCTGCCAGTCGACAGGAATTTTAGAGTCCCAGGCTGTTTTCTGCGCGACCTGCATAACCGGCACTGCGAAGACCAAAATTACAGAAAGGATTAGCGCGATATAATACGGAGGCAATATCCTTTTGCTGCGCCGGGCAATATAGGTTTTAAAACCATTTCGCAACTTTTTATCAGGATTAAGCGCTACAGGAATAGTCAGGCAAAAACCCGACAAAACAATAAACACGGCGACTGAAAAATGCCCGAAATTAAGCAGGAAGCTAAGCGGTTTCAATGGCATCACTAACTGTGATGTCGTAACGCCGTGGCCTGTAAATAGCTGTGAATGATATAACGCTACGTACACAGCACAGATACCTCTTAATCCATCCAGAAATTCAAACTTTGGTCTTTTGGTCATAGCAAATTGCTTTAAACGACAGCTTTGTAAGCCTCAAGGGTTTTTTCAGCTGTTTTATTCCAGGTATAGTCGCTCAATATCTTCTCTTTAAGGCGTGACGAAACGGGAGCTTCAAACGCCAATGTTACTTGTTCCCGTATGGATGAAATATCGTCCGGTTCGCAGTACCAGGCCATGTCCTCAAAATATTCCTCGGTATCTCCTTTTCGCGTTACTACGATGTTGCAATCCATCACGGCCGCCTCGAGCGAGCTCAAGCCGGTTGTTTCGAACCAGCTCGGCAAAACATGAACTTTGGCCGCTTTGTAAGCCGCCGATAGCTCGCGATGGTCCATGTGTTCGATGATTTTCACGTTGTCGCTTTTCTCCGCCAGCACCCTGCATTCTTCAAAATAGCTCAAGTGATTGGGCGACGGCTTTCCGACGATAGTAAGCGGGATGCCGGTTCCAGCCATTGCACGAATGAGGTTCAGTTGATTTTTCCGCCCCTCGATTCTGCCAACGCATAGAACATGGTTGCGAAATGCTTCGTTGGGTGTTACGGTTTCATCAAAGGTGTGAACATCGATCGCATTAGGGATTTTAAAATATGTGCTTCCGGTTGAATACTGCTTGTTGAACCTGCGGAACTCACTGTGAGAATTAGGCAATAATGCGGCGGATTTCGTCGCAATATAGCGGATCGAAGAACGGTGGCCATTCAACAAATAATAAACCGAATTAAGCCTGTAACCATTAATAAAAACACGTGCGATCGCTTTTAGATATTCAAGATTATCGGCGCCAAAAACGTTCGTTACCAATTTCAAAGCACCCTTTCGATTTCGTTTTTCGAACTCGCTATAATCAACATAAATCGTTGACACGACAAAGGGCAAACCTGATTTACGCACATGATCGACAATATCGTCAGGCCGGATGATGTTAAAGAAATGCATCAGGTCGTATCGCGAGTAGTCAACTTTATCGCCGCTGAATAAAATATCGACGTTGACATTCAGTTTCCGGAGGTATTCGGCTGTCGAATTGATTTGGACGGTATCACCTCCGGGCGAAGTGTTAAGCGTTTTTCGGGCAATCATTAATACATTCATACGGGCAGATAAAATATTCTCAGTTTTTATTCATGGCCTTTTTTACGCCATCCAGCAGGTTATCTTTTGAATTAGCGGACGGCGTGAGCCAGGCTCCTTCGCCATATTCATTCCAGGCGTAAAGCAGGGCAATTCGCTCCTTCGTAGTTTTATCGGGGTTAGCGTCGAGCCATGTTTTTAAAGCTTTTACAGACTGGTAAACCGAGGCAGACGAATACCCCACGAAATGTCTCGCTTTTTTTTCGTCATCACCAGTTCGCCAGGGGCGGTTATCCCAGTTAAGTGTTGCTACAGGGATATAGGGCAAATGTGAGTTTTCAAACTGCTTCCAGGTCCACGAATACCTGTCTATCAAACTATTGATCGGAGTTTTGGTATCTTTCAATCCCACCCCCGGATAATTATATCCCGTAAGGATATCAAACCCGCAGTTTTGCGCAAGTGCAATTGACCTGGTATCCGGCGACGGGCAACCGCCAATTTCGACGCCTGAAAATCCCGCCGTCTTCGCTGCACTTCTCAATTCATCGAACGCTTTATTCACAGCTTCCGCAGATCCAAAAGCTTTAACAAGGGAATTAATGCTAAAAAACGCTATATAAGGCTTCCGCTGAATCTTTAGATACTGCGGATCTTTGAAAAGTTTGATCCACTGTGGAATCAGATCAGGCCAGTCTTCCGGCCTGATGGTAAAACCTTCATGATTCACCACCATCAGGTTAAACTGAAGCGCAGACTTATTAGGCGCATCTAAATAATAAGATAAAGCCTGGTTGCCGGCATCGGGATTACTTTTAGCGTAATACCAGCAAAAGCTGAAAAAGGAAATACCCGCGTTCGACGCCAGGTCAATCTGTGATTTCACCGCTTCAGGCGTGCTGGTTACCCAGCCCCAAACCGGCTTCCGTTCAGGAAAGCTGTCAACCAATGCTTTTGTCACATGTTTGCTTCCCTTTTTCCATCCGTCGAAGTAATAGGCTCCAAGTTTTATAGCCGATGTTTGGGCCTGGCTAAGCTGCAGAACCAGCGCCAAAATCCCAAATAACATATATTTTTTCATAGGCAGGCATGTTTTCAGGTTTTCAGGTAGGCGTTAAATCCGAAACGTCGTAACAGGTATTTCCCTTTAAATTTGATGTATACAACAGCTCCATTGAGCTTCGCTTTGTATTCGGGATAGCCGCCGGTTTTCGATGCGGCACGTAAATGTTCTTTAACAGCTGCGATGCTGTCACTAGCTCCTCCTTCGCTCATTTTTACCTGCACTTTGTCATAATAGGCTGTTTTTAACTCTTTTCCCGGGCGAAGTAAAAATTCGTAATCGCCGGTAATTTTGTAGCTGGTATCAAACCGCCCATATTTTTCAAACAGCCGCTTAGAATGAAGTGACCCGGGATGCGCGACCGTCATTTCCTTCAAAAACATAGGCCATTCCCAGGGCCAGCCCTTGATACGAATCGTGGTATCATTTTCGTCGATCATTTCGATACGTGACGAAACGTAGTCAACTTCTTTTCCAACACCTTTCAAAAATTCAACATAGTCTTTTATCGCCCCGGGAACGAGCAAATCATCGGCACCGAGAAACATGGTCCAATCTCCTGTTGCTTTATCTACGCCTTTGTTCCAGGCATCATAAATACCTTTATCTGGCTCGGAAACCCAATAAGCGATGCCATCTTCGAATTTCCTTATTTTGCTTACTGTGTCGTCCTTTGAATTGCCATCGATTACAATCAACTCCGTATTCGGATATTTTTGATCAAGCACGCTTTGTAAAGCCCGCTCAATAAAACTACCGGCGTTGTAGGTGGCAATGATGATGGAGATTTTCGGAGTGTTTTCCATAGTTACTTTATTTATGAAATTGCCCTTGCGCCTTTCACGCTTACTTTTTTAAAATAAGCGTCAGGGAACACGTTTGTGAAAGCCAGCACCCAGATAAAATATTCATACACACTTACGATGTTACTGCCAACGAACTGCGCAATAAACATGTACAAAAACAGGCAAAGCCTGTATGAACTCCGGTAAACCCTGGTTCTGAAAAACAGGAATATTTCAAGGAAAAAACGAATTGCCAAACCGATATATCCATAGATTACCAGGGTTTCGGCAGTCACCGAGGGTATTCTTGCTTCAGGTTGTTCCTTTTGAGTTAAGCCGTATTCGTAATAATCATTAACGATGTCTTTTCCGATGATTTTAAACTGCCCGGGACCGATACCGAAATATTTGCTTTTCGTTTCAAGAACTTTATCGGCTATTAAATAAGCATCCGATGATCGTCCTTTGGCGGAGGTATCATTGCCTTCGATGATATTGAAGAATCGTTTACCGATCAAACCGTTTCTCAAAGGCCCTGCAAGTAAAAATATCATCAGGCCAACTGTACCGATCAATGCTAACACGATCTTAAAATTGTATTGCCCCCGCAGCGAACTGAAAAAATTAATCAGCACGAACAAAACCGTCGAGGCGATGATGGCGCCTATTGTTCCGTAGGATAGCGACAGTAATAACGAGATAAGTACCGAGAAGAACAGGTATTTTTTTCGCTTGCTGAGATTTGAATAATACAGGTACTGGAAGTAGAAAAAGAAAACCGGCACCAACCGGGAACTGTAAGCCGAGGATTCGGATGTAAAAAGCTTTAATCTTAATATTCCGTTCTCATTGCGGAACCAAAGGATATTTCCATCTCTCATCGCTAACAATGACACAATCGCGATACCAACAAGCGCAATATTTACGAAGACTATTTTCTCAATCACATACTCGTAGGTGTAACTGTATCTGATAAAGTATTGATAGATCACCAGCGCAAAAATCAAACACGTGTAATACAACACCGATGACCGCAGATAATCGAATACATAAATTCCGTTGTACAGGTGAATACTAAAAAAAAGCAGGAAAATAAGAATGAAAATACCGGTGGGTTTTACCAGGTTGACATGTTCTTTCTGCAACCAAACAATAAAAAACGGAGTCAGCAGGGTTGTAATCAATAAACCAGAAGGCAGAAAAAAACTGTTGACGAAAAAAAAGGCTATAGCAATCCAAACGAAGTTTTGATTTACTTTCACTTTATGCAAACCTGCTTCCAGGTTATACGACCAGACCTTTAAATTCACATATTTATTCATACCACAACACTATCTAACTCTTTCACAAATTTCGCCGGATTACCCGCCCAAACCTGGTTTGCCGGAATATCTTTACTCACCACGGCTCCCGCGCCGACAATGGCGTTTTCGCCAATCGTAACACCTTTTAAAATAATGGCGTGCGCTCCGATAAATGCTCCTTTCCGTATCAGAACAGGCTTCGTCTTTACATTTGCTTTGTCTTTATAAAAGTCTTTTCGCAATTCTGCATCCAGTGAATGGAAGTCCGAATCGTAAATCACTACATTCCCTCCTATTTTCACATCGTCTTCAATTTCAATGCGGTGCTGGCAGATAATAGCCGATGAACTGATACCGACGTTGTTACCAATAATTAGTTCCGCACCCTCCCTGACAATTAGGTAAAGAGGCTGCTGCCGGCCAATCACATTGTAATTTCTGCCACAGTGAAATATAAACCGGTTGCCGATTTTGAGCTTCCCTTTCATACTCACGTTGATAACCGGAAGCCCTCTCGCCATAAAGTCATCCTGGTAGTCGACACCGTTCAGCGCAAAGCGTATTTTGGTAATCGCTTTACAGAAGCGCCTGTCAAACTTAAATTTGACTGATTTATAGCCTTTATATGCCAGCCTTAACAGTTTCATTCGTTTTATTTTTCACCGCATCGTAAGCTTCGATAACCTGTTGAGTTATTGAGTTTTTATCATGCCGTAATAAGGCGACACTTCTCGCGTTTTCGCTAATAGTTTGTCTTTGCTGGTTATCGAACCATAACTTTAATAACGTACCGGCATCGTTTTTAACATCGCTATCCAGCAACAAACCGGTTACACCGTGGTTAATTAAGGAGCTTAAACCGCCGGTATTTGTCGCCACAACCGGTAAACCGGCAAGCTGAGCTTCGCATACAGAATTAGGACTATTATCAATTAAGCTTGGATGGTACAGGCAATAGCAATCTGTATAAAGCTCCATGATTTTGCCTGCCGAAACGCCCCCGTGAAGAATCACGTTATCCTTCCGGATATTCTGTAGGCCGTACCTGATCCGCACTTCCTCAACAAACTCCCATTTACAGCCGCCACCAATAACGTGAAGCTTCTTATCAACCTTGTTTAACACTTCATTGAATGCACGTAAGGCTCGGGGAAGCCCTTTGAGCGAATTCGCTCCACCGGAGAAAAGAATATCAGAACCCGTAGTTTTAATGCCCTGGTAAAACTCGCTGCGGATCATTTCCCATACGGTAAATATTCTGGCACTTTTATTTAGTGAGCGAACGGAACCAGAGTCCCAATGCGTACGGCACATGAAGTTATCGGCCTTCCTGATTTCGTTTTTTTCGTACATGGCACCGAGCTCCCACAGCAGCCTTCGTTGCGTAAACCGATCAGAAATATATTTTTTGTATTGATATAGTAGCCCTTGTATCGAGATAACATAGGGAATCGAAATACCTGATAAGGATGTGGCGTACTGATGTTCCGTGCCGTGAACGTGAACCAGGTCGAAATTTCCGGCCACGTTTGAAATATAGTTTTGCAGTTTGCCTATACGGGTTTTGAAAAGCGTCAGCGTATCAATTTTTCCGGAAGGCACATTCAAAATAACCAATTTGTAGGCGCCCATGTCGAACTCCTGAATCTCGTGATTCATCCGTTTTAACGTTGTCACGATCGTTATTTCGACGCCTCTCAATGCCAGCTCTTCGGCCAGGGATGTGATCCATGGTGCCGGATGCATACGTTTACCATTGGTATCGTTATTAGGCAACGGATGGGGTGCGAGCCAGAGTACTTTCATTACTTCCTGATAAATTGATTTTTCCAGAGCGCTATCGTGTCGTTCGGCAACTTAATGTCAGTTTTATAGGGCTTAGAAACAAAATCCAGACTTGAATCGACCTGCTTACGGTCTATCACATTAAGATTTGTATCTTTTCCAATTTCTATAGCGCGATTGTCAACTGCGACTATCAGTGTTCTTTTGCCTTTCTGAAGTGCACGAACGCCGGCATGCAACCTTGTTCCGAAATACTCAATATCTTCCGACTCAAGCATCTCATTATAAAGCTCAAGAACAGGCGGAACCAGTTTTACCTGCTGCCATCCGGGATATATTTCTTTCAGGTAATCGAAGTCTTGTAAACCCTGAACCCAGAGGTATACGTTCTCATAATTTGCCTGAAGGATTTCCATCATGCGGCGGTCGAGTTCGGCATTTCGATGATAAAACGTGAGCGTTGTAATTACGTTCTTCGCCTTTTGCTGCGGAATAGTAACGCAATGTTCCGGCGACAATTGCCATAGCGTCGGACAGGTGGTATTAACAACATTTTCAATACCAGCCTTCTTCAGCATTTGCTCGGTATAACTGTCCCTTACTGAATGAATATAATTCTGCGACAAAATATTCTGAAACAGACTCTTGGTATAATCATTTGGGTCCTGCTGGTATTGCCACCATCCGGTACCCATCAATACGATTTTATTTTTCAGATAAACTTTATCCAGCGGATCAATTTTCCATTGATAGCGATCCTCCATATTGGATGCCAGCAAGTTCGTTCCACCGACAAAAACCACATCTTCCTGTGCCATCTTCAGCCGGGCGTCGTAAGTGCGGTGCAGCTGTGAAGGATACGACGTTAAAAAAGCATCCGGATAAACAGTTCGAAGATGCCTGGTAACAGCATTTTGTATGATGATATCACCGAGGTTATTGGAACCGATGGAAGGATCAATCAGGCCGATTGAAGGATACGTTGTGTGCTTTGGCTTTGCATTTTTCAGCGTCTGGTACGACTTTAAAAAACGCTTGTAATAATTATAGTAATAGCTAATCATGATTCGGTTTTTATGAGTTCCAGATACTGTTATCATCGCTGAATGAAATTATTTTCCGGTATTGAATGTATCGCAGTGGCAACGTAGCAACCAGCCAGAAACAGCTTACGCCAATCACGCCGATAATCCCTGCATGGAAATATTTAACCACCAGAACCGTCAGCGGAATATGAAAAAAGCAGGGAATCAGTGAAGTATACATTTGCAGTTTGATACGGCCGGTTCCATTTAAAAAGGTAGAAAATACAGCGGCAACTAATGTTAGAATTGTAAATACACCCACCGTAACGGTTAGATACAGGGGAATCTGAACCAGTTCACCAAGCCATATCCGGTAGATAAATGATGAACCGATCACCATCAGAAAACAGGCTGCGGAAAACAGCAGCGCCATATTCAGCAGCTTTTTCATAATCGAGTTGAGCCATTCTTTATTTCGCTTTACGTAGGCTTCAGTAAAATGCGTCCAGAATGGCAGCAGAATCATTCCCTGCAGCATGATCGGAACATTGAAATATTTGGAAACCACGTTATATCGGGTCACATCTTCATTCCCGAAGAAGTGAGATATCATAAAATTATTGGTTGTAAAAACTACAATTGCCGAAATCTGGATCACAAAGAATTTTAAGCTTAGCGAAGTCAGCGTCCGGGCATATTTAAAATCCGCCGTAGTAGCTGATGGACTGAAATCCTTAAACGTTTTATTGTAAAGAATGACACTTAAAATCAGGGTGACGACAATCGGGGTAAAACAAAAGAGCGTGGCCAAGCTGAGAAGGCTTCCGGCCGGAGCCGTTTGGGTGAATATCCAGATAATACCCAGGTTCACGAAGTTGGACAAGAAAATGATCAGGTATTCCAAACCCGGCCGATGCAGCGCATACGCAACGCTGGCAATAGGCTTCAGGATAAAGGAAATAAAAAATGAAACCCCGACAATAATGAGCAAAAGTTTGAAATCCGAATAACTAAGATCTTCGGGGATATGCAAAACATTATGCCAGTTCAGCAAATAAATTACTCCAAATACAACTGCCAGCCCAATTAAGGACATGATTCCAAGCAAGCCATAGGTTGTGCTGACATAGGTTTTCGCCAATTTGAAATCTTTCTCAGCGATTGCTTCCGTCAATTTATTTCGTAAGCCGTTAGACAAGCCGATATCCATAATACTCAGCCAGCCGATCATGGAACTAACCGTTAGCCACAAACCGTACGAAGCTGAGGATACGAACTTAATCGACACCGGAATAATCAGCAGCTGTATGGCGATATTTCCTCCGCGAAGGATAAAAAGAGAAATGATACTCTTTAACGTCCGGTTATTGAACGAGGCTTTTTCTTTGATTTTTAAAATTGCAGTAACCATCTTCACTTTATTGCTCGTAATAACCATAGTCGTGGTGGTAGCCATAACCGTATTTGCTTCCCTGTTTAATGCCGTTAAACACCAGGTTCAAATTTTTAAATTTCTTTTGTTTGTGTATCAAATCCACAAACTGCAACCGCTCCCTCGGAGTATAGTCATGCCGGATGATATAAAGCGTGGTGTCGGCAAAATCTTCAATAATCTGCGAATCGGTAACAACGCCAACCGGTGGCGCATCAATTATGATATAGTCGAAACGGGATTTCAGGTCTTCAAATAACTCTTTAAGTTTCGGACTGATCAAAAGCTCAGCAGGATTCGGTGGTATGGGTCCGGAAGTTATAATGTAAAAGTTTTCCTGCTCCGGTACCGCCGTTATGACATTGTCGATCGTTTCCTGCCCGATAAGGAAGTTGCTTATTCCTTTTATATTCGGCATTTTCAATGCAACATGCAGCTTCGGTTTTCGAAGGTCCATTTCCAGGATAACGGTGCGTTTACCGGTCATCGCGAGACTGGCTCCAAGATTCAACGACACAAATGACTTACCTTCGCCGCTCATACTCGATGTGAACAAAATGCTTTGAATGCCTTTGCCTGGCGATAAAAACGCAAGATTTGTTCGCAGCGCACGTATCTGTTCGGCTATGGCGGTTCGGCCGAGTTTGCTAACAACCAGCGCTTCCTTGTTATCTGTCTCAGCAATCTCTCCGATAATCGGTGCACTGGTAAATTTCTCGATTTCGCGGCGGTTACGAACACGATCGTTCATCAGATCCCGGCCGTAAACTACGCCAAATGGAACTATTAATCCCACCACAGCGAAAAGCAGGAATATATTTTTCTTCACTGGTTTCACGGGCAACACGCTGCTTCGCGCTTTGTCAACGGTGCGACTATCGTAAACGGCGGAAGCGTAAGACAAGGCTGTTTCTTCGCGCTTTT
This sequence comes from Hufsiella arboris, assembly GCF_009834875.1. GTDB lineage: Bacteria > Bacteroidota > Bacteroidia > Sphingobacteriales > Sphingobacteriaceae > Hufsiella_A > Hufsiella_A arboris. Next base: position 248,475 of record NZ_WVHT01000006.1, read on the forward strand.
TCAGCAGATAAGTGTAAAGATCATTTTTTATCGCTTGCTGACGGCTGATGTCGACCAATGTTCGTTCCTTGACAGGAATGGTACGAATGGTCGACTCTATTCCCCTGTTTTGTGTTTCGAGCTGGTCGCGGGTTATCTCGATATTCTTTTTCAGTGTTTGAATATTATCGTAGATATTGGCTTTTATACTGCGGATTTGATCGTCGAGCGATTGTACGATCGGGTTGTCAGGTTTGATAATGCGGATTGTGCTTTGCCGCTGCGTTTGCAATTTAGTAAGCGTTTCAATCAGGCTCAGAAGCGTCGGATCGCTAACACCTAAAGTCGCAGGAACGGTTCCTGAATTATCACCAGTTGAACTGACATACCTTTCGATGCTGTTCAACACGCCCTGCTGTATCTTGACCTGCGAAAGCTGCTGATCATTTTGCTGAACGTTTTGCAGGAATAATTGCGATTCTGTACTTATATCGGTAATTCCTTCACTCGATTTGAAGTTTTGCACGTTTTTCTCAACGCTGGTTAATTCCTGCGATATCAGCTTTAAGCGTTCATCAACAAACACGAGTGTATTAGCTGCAACCTTGTTTTTATCCGCGAGGCCGGCATTGTTATAAGCGTCGACCAATTTATTCAAAATATCAACGCCTCTGGCTGGCACCGCATCCTGCAAATTAAGTAACAACACTGACGACATCTTGCTGCTTGTTTCAACGGTCAGGTTATGGATATAATTTTCAACTACCCATTCGGTTTTCCTGAGTACGGCTTCAACTTCTTTTACATCGGGAGATTTGCCGCTTAGCTCGATGCGAAAAGTTCCGAAACTGGTTTTAACAGGCGTGTTTAACGGCACTTTTGCATCATTAAGTTCGACAGTTTGCCGGTCAACAATTTTAATTTGCAGCGGCTTCTTATACGTTTCCCCGTTGTCTTTCAAAATATGTACATACACCGGTGAGTTCTTGTAAAGCTCTGTCTTCGTCAAACCTTCTTTCGAAAAATAGGAAGCCTGAAGGTTCAGATTATTTACAACCTTTTCCATCAGCGTATAAGATTTTAAGATGACGATCTCATTATCTACAATCTTATTAGACGAAAAAATATCAAGCTCTTTCATGAGATCGTCTTCGCCTACTCCCTTATCCTGATCTTTAATCAGGATGCTGCTTTGAACGTTATATAAAGGTGTTTGCAATTTCAGGTAAACGAAGGCCAATACCAGGGCAAGCAAAATTGAAATGACGAACCATTTCCAGTAAGCCAGGTATTTTGAAATTAATTCCTTGAAATTAAATTCATTCTGAGGCTCTTCGTGCTGAAAGAAAAAAGAATCATTGGGCAGATTATTCATTTATTCCTTTTTAGATGTAAGAATTACGGGTGCAGATTATTTCAAGATCACTGTCAGCAGAGATACTGCGCTGATCAGCAATGGCAATAACTGCACAAGTCTGTCGGTTGATGTCAACTTTCCACTTGAAGGCTCGACGTACACTACGTCGTTAGCATGCAGGTAATAATACGGCGAGTTAAACATGTTCCGGCTGGTAAGATCAACGTGGCCGAACTCGCGTTTTCCATCGGTTTCACGCACAACCATTATATTTTTTCGTTTTCCGTAAATAGTAAGATCGCCGGCAAGCGCTAAAGCTTGTGGGACCGTGATCTGCTCATTAGGTATCGTGTAAACCGATGGTCGTACAACTTCTCCCAAAATCGATATCTTAAAATTTATCAGCCTGACATTTACGGTTGGCTGCTGCAGATATTTATCGAGCTTTTCAGTGATCAGATCGGTTGTTTGTTTAACGGTTAAACCGGAAACCTTTAATTTTCCTACCAACGGCAAAGTGATATTTCCATCAACATCAATCAGATATCCTTCGGCGGCAGCCGGTGCGTTGTTGGTAATGTTTTGCGATGTGTTCGCTCTTGAAGCTTCAACGTAGGGATTAAACATCGAATTGGCTTCAGGACTCAAACTGTTCACCATCACAGAAAGTATATCACCTGTTTGCAGCTTAATAACATAGGCCTGTTGTACGTTCATTGCAGTCAAAGAATCTTTGGTGTTGGTGCTTTGAAAATATGTAACGTCTTTTTGGCTCACACATGAGAAAAAGCCAAAACTTATAAAAAGAAATAAAAAGTTTCTGAAAATCCTATTCTTCATAAAATGATTAAAATGTCCATAATTTGAAAGCCGTTTAAAGGCTTTCATTGTTGGGAACGTCTCCCGAAATGCCAGTTAAAAAATGGCTCGGTCAATCATCTATGCAGTTTAAATGCAAGGCTTTCTGGCTTTTTAAGTAGCTGTTCATTAATATGTTTTTCATAGGTAGTGGGCAAATTACTTACTAATCCACCAATTATTATTTTGACAATAAACCTTGGTTTCTTTACATCAATTTCAACCTAAACGGTCCTTTATAAGAAATATTTCAATAAAATGTTTTTTAATTAACTAAATCAAAATCGTGATTTACTCATTTTACTTAATTAATAGATGATTGGTTACGTTAAATTTTAATAAAAGTATAAATGGCCGATAGTCACCGGAATAGGCGTGGCAAATAAAATTTAGTGTTAGAAAAAAAGCAAAGGGCTTTCAGTCAGATGTAATTAAGAAAGGGAGTGTGAAATTGCCTAATGAAAATTAAACAAAGGTACAGACTGCTTTAGAAAATATAATATCGTTAATAAAATAAGCGATACACATACATTCGCAATGATGTAAACATACAAATCTGAAGGGATTGCTACAGATACTTTTTGTTTGGTCTTTTTCTTGGTTAGCACGATCTGAAAAACTAAATGCAATTAACAAAAAAAACGCCTTAAGCCGACCGGAAGATAACTTTTTACGTAACTTTTTACAAACAAGCCCGTTGGCTAATAAAAACCAAAAAAACATTTAATAAAAATTAGATTTTGTTAATACAATTTACTTCCCGTGGAAGCGTTTCAAATTTTATCTACCGAATAAAACAAGTTTAAATACTGCTATCTACCCTTATGTTAAACATTTTCAGAAAAAAAATCTCAGAAATCAGTTTCGAAAATATCGGGATTGATATTCATTCTCACTTACTTCCGGGCCTTGATGACGGCTCAAAAACTATCATTCAAAGCGTTGATTTTATCAAACGTTTGCAAAAGTTTGGTTTTGAAAAGTTTGTTTGTACGCCACATATCTTCATGGAGGTATATCCCAATAACAAAGAAACTATTTCTGCTGCCCTGGCGTCTTTAAATTCACTTCCTGAAATTAAGTCAATGCCTGTTACGGTTGAAGCTGCAGCCGAATACATGATGGATGAAAACTTTGATGACCTATTATTGAACGACCAGGTGCTGTGTTTACCTGATAATCATGTGCTTATCGAAATGTCATACCAGGTTGAATCACGGAACATCAGCCAATATGTTTTTAACCTGCTCGCGAAAGGATATAAGCCGATTTTAGCGCATCCGGAAAGATATACTTATTATCACGACAATATGCAGCCACTTATAGCGCTTAAAGACGCCGGATGTTTGTTCCAGCTTAACCTATTATCAGTAACAGGATATTACGGCAAACGGGTAAAAGCAGCCGCTGTTAAGTTATTGAGTGAAAAGCTCATTGATTTCGCTGGCACCGATCTTCACCACGAGAGACATTTAAGGATGTTTGAAGATATTACCAAATGGCAGGATTGCTATCATTATCTACGGAATTATCCATTCAGAAACAGAGAATTATTTGGCATGTCATTGACATCTGTCAAAGCATCTTAATATTTCAAAACTATTCCCTTAATATTTAATTTGTTAACATTTGCAACGTATCTTTGCGAACTCAACAACTTTTTATGGGAAATACTGAAAAAACTTCGAAAAAAGATCCGGATGTAGTTCTTATTGGCGCCGGTATTATGAGCGCAACACTCGGTATTATGCTGAAAGAATTTCAGCCTGATATTAAGATCGAAGTTTTTGAACGACTGGATGTTATCGCTGGTGAAAGTTCCGATGCATGGAACAATGCCGGCACAGGCCATTCTGCTTTATGCGAGCTAAATTACACTCCTCAAAAAGCTGACGGGTCGGTCGATATTTCAAAAGCTATAAAAATCGCAGAACAATTTGAAGTATCGAAGGAATTCTGGGCATATCTTGTAAAAAATAAAATTGTTGGTTCTCCGGAGACATTCATTAGCAGCGTCCCGCACATGAGTTTCGTTTGGGGCGAAAAGAACGTTTCATTTCTCAAAAAACGCCATGAAGCGTTAACCCAAAACAACCTTTTTAAAGGGATGGAATATTCAGAAGATCACCAGCAGATATCCGAATGGATGCCATTGGTAATGGGTGGCCGTAAAAAGAGCCAGAAAGTTGCAGCAACAAAAATGGATATTGGTACCGACGTTAATTTTGGTGCACTTTCACGTGAGCTATTCGATTACCTTGGAAAACTTGAAGGTGTAAAAATTAGCCTGAGCAGCGAGGTACGTGATATTTATCAAGATAAAAAAGGTAAGTGGCATTTGGAACTTAAAAACCTTCAAACAAAGAAAAAACGGCAGCTTTGCACACGTTTTATATTTGTTGGCGCAGGTGGCGGTTCACTTCCACTCCTGGAAAAATCTGACATTCCTGAAAGCAAAGGATATGGAGGCTTCCCGGTAAGCGGTCAGTGGTTGAAATGCACCAATCCTGAAATCATAAAAAAACATGAAGCTAAAGTATATGGAAAAGCTGCCGTTGGTTCTCCGCCAATGTCAGTTCCACACCTTGACACCCGTATGATTAACGGTGAAAAAGCGCTGCTGTTTGGTCCATACGCCGGTTTTACTACGAAATTTTTGAAAAACGGATCGATACTGGATTTGCCTAAATCAATTAAAATAAGCAACATCCGCCCGATGCTGGCCGCAGGCCTTGATAATATCCCACTGACAAAATATTTGATTAACCAGGTTCGGCAAAGTCCTGAAGACAGGCTTAATGCGTTAAAGGAATATTTTCCGGAAGCAAAAATGGAAGATTGGGAACTTGAGATCGCAGGACAACGTGTACAGGTAATCAAGAAAGACGAAAAGCAAGGCGGCGTTCTTGAATTTGGTACAGAAGTAGTCACCTCGTCTGATGGGAGTATTTCCGCATTGCTCGGTGCTTCTCCCGGCGCTTCCACTTCGGTTTCAATTATGTTTGAGCTTATCGAACGCTGCTTTAACAATCAGTTTAACTCGGAGGCTTGGCAACAAAAAATCAGGGACATGATTCCGACGTTTGGTAAATCATTAAACGATTCGGCCGAATTATGTGAGGAAACACGAACTCAAACAAGCGACTTACTAAAACTACAGGTCGAGGAAAAAATGCATTAACAGGTTATATGGCCTATAAAGAATAGGCTACATAACTATCTCCCGATTTCGTTCCGAGTTTACCTCCGCCGCAGGCAATTACCACATATTGCTTTCCATTTACCTGGAAAATAGCCGGCGTAGCGAATCCAGACGCCGGTAAATTAAAAGTTGCGAGTAATTTCCCGTTACGCTTGTTAAATGCCCGGAGCTTCGAATCGCTGGTCGCGGCGATAAAAACGATTCCTCCTGCCGTAACAACCGGACCACCATAATTTTCGGTACCTGTCGGAGCGCCATTATTTTTAAATCGCGCATCATTACCTAGCGGAATTTTCCACTCGAACTTACCGCTTTCCATATTAATCGCATTTAATGTACCCCAAGGCGGACTAATTGCAGGATATCCTTCCTTACTTAGAAATTTATTATACCCGGTGTTTGTATAAGGCATATCCAGATAAGGGTCATCCGCCTTCGGCTGGGCTTTGAACGATTTGGATTGTAATCCTTTGTCGTCAAGAACAAAAGAGGCAATTGCATTCTTCTCTTCCTCATTTAACTGCTTAAACGCGGGCATCATTCTGCGGCCGGTTGAAATAAGTTGTTTAAAGCTAACAAGATTGTATCGCTTATTTATTCCAATAAGGCTTGGATAATTTCCAGATCCTTCGCGCTGTGGGCCGTGACAGGCAATGCAATTTTGTAAGTACAGCGATTTCCCAGCAAGCAAATTGCTTTGCGAAACAGGCGATTCCTTTTTTATCGCGATCATTTTCAGCACCCAGGGCATCTCATTCGCATTAACGTAAAGCAACTTACTTTTCGGATCGAACGCTGCGCCTCCCCACTCGCCGCCGCCATCAAATCCGGGGAATAAAACAGTGCCTTGTTTTGATGGCGGATTAAACATATTGCCATTTTTATAAGAGGCGAGCTGTTGTATTATTTCTCGTTGTGAATCTTCCGGCAATAACTTGTTAACGTCTGCTTCAGTAAACTTTTGCCTCATAAACGGTTCAGGCAAGCTTGGTATAGGTTGGGTTGGCCAAAGTTTTTCCCCGTCAAGCTCGGTATCTGTTGGTACAGCCGTTTCTTTAACAGGATATAAAGGCTTGCCAGTTTCGCGATTTAACACAAAGACAAATCCTGTTTTAGTGGTTTGCGCCAGAGCATCAATCTCTTTTCCATCCTTATTTATTGTAAAAAGTACTGGCGGCGCCGGAAGATCGCGGTCCCAAACATCGTGGTGGATATCCTGGAAATACCAGACAAGCTTCCCTGTTGAGGCATTGAGCGCGACCAGGCAATCAGCAAAAAGATTATAACCGGTTCGTTTACCACCGTAAAAATCAAATGATGCGGAACCTATCGGAGCGTAAACGATGCCTCGCTTTTCATCAAGACTGAAACCGCTCCAGCAATTTGCTCCGCCAATATGTTTGTATGCCTCTTTATCCTCCCATGAGTCATAGCCCTGCTCGCCGGGATGCGGAATAGTATGAAACAGCCATGCCAGTTTACCGGTTTTTACATCGAAGGCCCGTATATGCCCGGGAGCGGCGTTCGCGCCTTCATCAACACGTGAACCGAGGATCAGTAAATTGTTAAAAATAACGCCCGGAGTGGTGCAGCTTACAAAAAGATCTTTAACATCACGACCCAGCCCTTCATGTAAATCCAGTTTCCCCTTTATACCAAAATCACTTACCGGCTTTCCCGTTTTAGCGTTAATAGCATACAGCTCAGAACCTGCCGTGTAAAAAATCCTTTTGTCCTGCTTCCCGTCCGTCCAGTATGTAACACCCCTGCAGTTGTTCAGAATAAAGAACATTTTTTTGTCGGAACTGAGAGAGTCAAAAGGATTAAACATCCATTTTATTTTTCCAGTGGATGCGTTCAGGGCAAACAGCTTCATTTGCGGAGAGGTACCGTATAAAATACTGTCTATTACTATCGGGTTACATTGGATTTGGGAATGATTTACTGTATCAGCATCGCCTGTATCAAATTGCCATGCTACTTTTAATTTTGATACGTTGCTGGTATCAATTTCATCAAGCGTTGAATATTTGATATTTGTTTTAGAACCGTTGTAGACCTGCCAGGAATCATGTTTTTCAGTTGATGAATGGCAAGCAAATAAACAGCTCAAAGCGTAAATCGGGAGTGAAAACCTGAAAAGTTTTTCAGAACGAATACTAAATTTTATCATTTGGTTTATAGCTGATATTGAGAAATCAACCTTTGGTTGATCCTAAAATACAGCTAATCCAGTACATGAAGAAAAATTGTTAACGTTCTTTCAAGATCCTGGTTCCAAGATATAAAACAACCAGATCTTCCATCAGACCTATTAACGGGTCAGGCAGATTAGCTTGCTTTACAAGCCTTTTCCGCAGATAAAAAAACAGATATGTTGAACCAATTGCTGAAACTGCGCCAATTATGCCGCCAGCTAAGGCCGGCCTGTTTTGCTTTTTACTGATTACCGCGGCAGATAATGCTCCGGACAACACACGGGCTATTACGCCTCCAGCTTTTGTCCGGTTTGGCGTCCACGGAAGTTTATCGCCAATAAATTCCAGCGCTACGTTTGTGCCGGTGATTGCCGACGTTACCGGTGACTCCATAAATTTAAAGTATGAATCCTGAAGCGATTTCGGGCTCCTTTGACAAAGGCGGCTTGTGAACGCCGGTGCTGCGGATGCGCGCATGCCTGCCATAATTCCGGCCAATATTTCATTCCTGAAGTTATTCTGCACAATTAAAACACGACCATCTTCTGCGATCCATAGTTTGGCGTATTCCAGATCTGCGGTTTTAAAACCTTTAGATTGTCCGGGCACAATTGCTGTAAACGCATCTGAAAAATATTTGACCAAATCGTAATTACTGACAATAGCAATCCGGTTCCACTTTGAAAAATTTTGCAATCCCAGCTTTAGGTCGTTAAACCACGCGCCGAGACTGAAATTGGGAAGTTCCGTATCTATGAAAAGCAAAAAATTAATTTTTCCGGTCCGCGAGATCAGGTCATTAATGGCTGGAATAACAACTTTTTCATAGTCATCTTTAGTCACCTGGCCAGTCGCCCGAAAACCGGCAGCGTTGGAAGGTAAATCATTGAACTGCTCTATCATAGTCACGTTTTTTAACTAACATTGAAATGCCGCTAATGTTGAAAACATTTGACAATCTTCAGCAGCTTTCCAGTTGGCAGACATTGGGATTTAATTAATTTCGCAGTCTGTTAACTACTTGATATTATTTAGTATTATGAATAGATTTTTGTGCGCATCCTTATTTGTTGCCTCTACGGCTCTTCTCTCCTGCCAGACGGCTTCAACCACCACGGTTGCTTCGTCAGCTGATTCTGCAGTTGCGGAAAAAACTGACTCAGCAACATCGGAAACGGCTAAAGCTGCTGATCCATCAACGGTTAAAGTAGCAAGCGCCGCCACTATTCTTGCCCGCAAGCAAGTGCCTGTGCTTTGTTATCACCAGATCCGCGACTGGAAGCCGACTGATTCTAAAACTGCAAAGGACTATATCGTTCCAATCCAGGCATTTAAGGATCAGATTAAAATGCTGGCTGACAGTGGTTACCACACCATTTCAACCGATCAGCTTTACGATTACCTGAATACAGGTGCTGCTCTGCCATCAAAACCGATTTTATTAACGTTTGACGATACCGATCTTGATCAGTATACGATCGCGGCTCCAACCTTAAAAAAGTACGGATTTAAGGCTATGTATTTTATTATGACCGTATCGCTTGGTCGCCCGCATTATATGAGTTCGGAACAGGTAAAAGCCCTTTCTGACGAAGGAAATGAAATTGGAAGCCATACCTGGGATCATCACAACTTTAAAAAATACCAGGGCAAAGACTGGGAAACTCAGATTGACAAGCCAACCAAGAAGCTTGAAGAAATAACCGGCAAAAAGATGAAGTATTTCGCTTATCCATTTGGTTTGTGGAATGCTGAAGGAATTCCTGAACTTAAGAAACGCGGATTTTTAGCAGCTTTTCAACTCGCCGAAAAACGTGATCAAAATGATCCGTTATTCACTATCAGACGGATCATTGCAAGCGGCTACTGGGCGCCAAAAACATTACGCAACAGTATTGTAAACAGTTTTTAAAGGTTATTATTAAGATTTGTGGTTTGTCTAACACACAAACCACAAATCTTTTTTATCCGGGATGGAACATGCCGTTTAACATCTTATAGAGCTCCGGGTGCCGGCTCTCCAAAAGCTCCGACCGCTCGAAAAAATATTCGGAAACAACCGCCAAAAACTCTCCTTCATTTTCGGCGGCGTAGGGATTAATATCTGACTTACCCTTCTCAATGTCTTTCATTTCATGGTGCACCATTTTTAACCAGGGTATTGTATAACTGTGGCTTAACAGGATTTCGGGCACGCCATCCACCGTTCCATCGCTTTTATCCAGCAAATGGACAAACTCATGCACACCGGTATTTTGCTTGTCATCCTTGTTTATGAAACCAGCTCTTAACGATGATTTCGACAAAATCATCTGGCCGTTCATATAACCCTCACCAACCATGCCCATCGTGTTGCGCCCAGAACCTTCATATTGAAACTCCTTGTCGAAAACGTCAGGATAAAGAATCACATTAGTTAGATTGTGATATCGCCAGTCTGGAAAACCAAAAATCGGGATAACGGCGCTCGCCGCAACCAATACCTTGTCAAGTTCTTCAATTTCAGTTCCTATAGCTTCAATTTTTGTGTGAGACAGGAACGTTACGATCTTCTGTTCGAAAATTGCCTTCTTATCTGCACCCAGCTTTTGGTAGAAGCCGACAAAAGTTTCAAGCAATAGCTTTATTTCCGTAAGTTCCTTTTCAGTTACCGGCTTCCCCGGTTTACCGCTGCGGAGATAAACTATGATAAAAATTATAAGTACTGCCGCGCAAATCAGGTAGATCATTTGTCTTTTAGTTGTTCCATTGCGTGTAGACTCATCATTTCTTTCATTGTGCGTTGCATCGCATCGCCCGATCCGTCAAGAAAGATAACGTTGCCTTTTGAATTTTCAGAGAAATGTTTGATGGCTTCTGTCCACATCGTAAACAGAATTACTGAAGTGTCCATGTTAGCCTGCTCCATTTCTTTCGCGGCCAATGTCATACCTTTTGCAACTTCTTCGCGAAACAACGCGATACCCTGGCCACGGAGCTGTGCGGCCTGGCGTTCGGCCTCAGCGGCAATCTTAATCGCGTTTCCTTCCGCTTCGGCAGATTTAGTTTTAGTAATTAATAAAGCCTGGCCTTCGTTTTCTGCTGCGGCCTTTAAATTGTTGGACGCCACAACCTGACTCATTGATTTCATAATAACATCATCAAACGTAATGTCATTTAACTGAAGATCCTGTAAATGATATCCCCAGCTCTCCAATATCTGGTCAATCTGTTCTTTTACGTGTTCAACAATGTCGCGTCTTAAAATCAATACATCTGCCTGCTTTTTTGTAGCTACGAAAGCACGAATCGATCCTTCGACAGTGCGGATCAGCGCCTGCATAAGATTTCGCTCGTCGACAAACTTAAAAGCTACATTTTTAATACTTTGCTCATTATCATCCAAAACCGAATAGAGGAGCATTGCCTTAAAATAAACATTTGCCTGGTCAACGGTTACCGCCTGGAACTCCAGTTCCACGGACCGGTTTTGAATAGAAATACGCGAATATATTTGTTCAATAAGCGGAATTTTGAAGTTTAATCCCGGTTGTAAAATCCGGCGATATTTGCCGAAAACAGTCACTACCGCGATTGTTCCCTGCTTCACGGTCACAAACGAAGAAAACAGGATCACAAGCACAACGAACAAGGAAATTGCTAAGGTTAAATTCATTGATTTGATTTTAATAACTAAAGATATTTTATTTATCTAAACTCAGATAGTTATGTAGAGTAATTATTTAAGACATAGCTGCAATCGGTTGCTATTCATCGAAAATTTTTAAAATTTAACAATTCGTTAACACTTTGGCATTTTATATGCTTTATCTTTGTATCATACAAAGGGAGAAATTCCTTTTCTATATTAGGTTTATAATTGGTTAGTTTGAAGCTTCTTGCCCATCAAGAAGCTTCTTTTTTTATGATGGATCCATTTTCTTCAGCATTATCAGATTTCTATAACAAAAATAGCCAGGATATATTATGGCTTAATAACTCATATGGAGAACCGGAAAAAATGCCTGTTGAAGTCTTCTTTCGGGAAGAAGAAGATATTTCCGACCTTGAATATTATGCGCTGGAATTGTCAAGCGGTAGAATTCTGGATGTAGGTGCTGGTGCAGGCTGCCATTCACTTATTCTGCAGCAGTGGGAAGCTGATGTGACAGCGTTGGAGATTAACAAAGTTGCAGCGGAAATCATGAAAGATCGTGGTGTAAAAAATATACGCTGCGCTGATTTCTTCAATTATAATGACGAAAAATTTGACACCCTGCTTCTTTTGATGAATGGCGTCGGGATTTGCGGCACATTAAAAGGCCTTTCAAATTTCCTTCAGCAAGCTAAAAAATTACTTAATGTCGGCGGCCAGTTGCTATTCGACTCTTCCGATGTTTCATATCTTAAGGCAGATGGAAGTAAACTCAGCGAAAACTATTTTGGCGAGATCTCCTACCAATACGTTTACAAAGATATTGCAGGCGAATGGTTCGACTGGCTTTACGTTGATCAGAATGCGTTAACCGCTATCGCGCTACAAGCCGGATGGAACACCGAGATAATGTACGAAGATGAAGACGATCAGTATCTTGCCAGGTTAACTCTTGCCGGCTAAAAAATCTCGATACCATTTTCCTGATGATTTAATAATACGTGTCTGCGTGTCGAAGTCAATGTAAATAAGCCCGAATCTTGGGTGATAGCCTTCGGCCCATTCAAAATTATCGGTAAGCGTCCACACGAAATAGCCGTCGATTTTCAAACCCTCTTGTTTTGCTTTAACAACCTGGCTGAGATAATTTTCCAGGTAGCTTACGCGAAGTGGATCATCAACTTCTCCGTTCACAAGCTCATCGGGAAAGGCAGCGCCATTTTCGGTGATGATGATCTTTTTAACTTGGTTATACCCGTTAAACTTTTTAATCATCTCATAGATCGACTGCGGATAGACTTCCCATTTCATGGCGGTTACCGGGACCTTTCGCTTAAGTGCGCCGACCAGCTTCGCATGCATGTATGGTGTAAACAACGAATATCTAACTACTTCCCTGGTGTAATTTTGCAGGCCAATAAAATCAAAATCGAATTTCAGCTTATCAGCATCATCAGGTTGAAAGTACTTTTCTATCTGCCTTAAAAATGGAATATCCTGGTAAGGATAGCCTAATCCAAGAGATGGCTCAATAAATAACCTGTTAAGTAACGCGTCAACTCTAGCCGCCGCGTTCACATCACGCTGCTTTTGAGAAAATGGCTCTACCAGTGAGCAGGAAAATGTAGTGCCGATGTTTGCTTCGGGAAGTAAGTCGCGCAGCAATGCACCGCCCTGTGCCTGGCATAAAGTAGCGTGATGAACTGCCGGTAAAAAATTTTTAAGGCCCGTTCTACCAGGCGCGTGAATTCCAAGGAAATAACCAGCACCGGTAAATACTAGCGGCTCATTTAAAACCATCCAGTTTTTAACACGGTCGCCAAATTTATTGGCACATAGCTCAACATAATCCAGGAACCATGAAACGATATCCCTGTTCGTCCAGCCGCCTTTTAATTCGAGGGCATGCGGGAGATCCCAATGATAAAGCGTTAACCAGGGTTCGACGTTTTGCTCGAGGCAGTAATCGATTACTTTATTATAGTGATCAATTCCTTTCTGGTTTATCTGACCGGTCCCAGCAGGGAAAATACGTGACCAGGCAACCGAAAAACGAAAATTAGGAATATTAAGCTCGCGAATTAAATCGATGTCGCCTTCATAGGCGTTATAAAAATCACAAGCAGTTTGCGCATGATGATTCTGGTTTATCTTTCCTTTGATACCCGAAAATACGTCCCATATAGACAAACCTTTTCCATCACTGAGATGAGAGCCTTCCGTTTGATATGCAGCTGCCGATACCCCCCAGGAAAACTGGTCGCCGAATGAATTTTTAGTAAACACTATTCCTGTTTAACGTAGCGGCGATAATTTTTCAGTAGTAATATCTATACGGCCGAAAAAAAGAACGCATACTTCGTACGATTAACCACTTTTTGATTTTTTCCAAAAGCCTTCCCATAACCAACTATTTGTACAATCATACAAATCAACTATTAACTTATGGTTAGCTGAAGTTTAAGCTATTAACTTATAAAGTGATACAGAAAAACTGCTTCGCCGGTAAAAGCTGGCTTTCTCTGATCTTTTATTTCAAGTTCAATACCAATATTCGCTTTCGTAACACCACGCAGATTGGCTATGGCAACAAGCTTCACTTTTAAACGTACTTCGCTGTTTACCGTAACCGGCTGCGCGAAACGTAAGTGTTCGATACCGTAGTTGATCTCCATTTTTAAATTGCGGATATCAATTATCTGTTTCCACAAATATGGAATTAGAGAAAGGGTTAGATAGCCATGTGCAATGGTAGATTTAAAGGGGCCTTCTTCTACCGCCCTGGTTTCATCCACATGGATCCATTGATGATCTAACGTAGCGTCGGCGAATTGGTTAATTTGCTGTTGGTTGATTTGGTGCCATTCAGAGACACCTAGCTCCTTACCTGCATGCGCAGCAAATTCGTCGTAATTATTTATTATAAGCATAGCTGGAAATAACAGACTAATTTATCTTAATTGAAAAATCTGCTTCGAAAACGTGTCCTTTTTCAACTTTTTGAATATTTTCTTTTTGAGAGATATCCACTATTTTACCTTCTGTATCAGCGCAGCCCAGCCATGGTTCGATACAGCAAAATGGTGCACCTGGCTTGGCCCAAATTCCAAGGTAATTAAAATGAGGAAAAGTAACTTCTACAGAGTTATTGTGCTCTGTACTGCGTAAGCTGACTTTCCGTGATTGAATATTTTTAAACACAAGGGCGTCATCATCAAACAAATGAGTTGTCAAATGAAGCTTGTTTCCCGTGGTAGCAACTTCCTTCGTTTCGCCGTTGAAGTAGCCATTTGATGATAAGGAATGTGTATAAAGCGGTTCTTCCTTGTCAAATTCCAGATAATAATCTTCATAATTTTCCCCGGCAAAAAAAGGAACATTAAAAGCCGGATGCGCACCTACAGAAAAATAAACGGCTTGTGTATCGCGGTTTATTATTTTATAGGTCTGTGTTAGCTCGCTTCCGGTAAGTTCAAACAGAACCTGAAATTCGAATTTATAAGGATAATCCTGAAATGTATCTGCACTGTAATGCAGGGAAAGCTCCGCATAATCCGGCTTAGCTTCAAGTTTGGTAAATTGTGACTGCCGGGCAAAACCATGTCGAAACATCGGATAAGATGCGCCGTTAATATGAATTTCATTATTAACGCACCCCCCTACAACAGGAAACAGATTTGGCGCCCGCCCGGCCCAAATGTCCGGCTTACCGTACCAGATATGTTCGACGTTGTTGCGTTTATCAAAGATGGAGGTCAGCTCTGCTCCTTTTGAATTGATCGTTACTTTTAAGAGTTCGTTTTCAAGGTTAATCATAATGTTATCATTAACTTCTAATTAGGCGTCTTGTTCTGCTGCTGCTGCGGTTTTTTCTTTTTCCAGTTGCGCCGTTTGTTGTTGTCGTTGCTTGATTTAGCCTTCGGATTATAAACCGGTGCATCACCGAAGCCTTCCGGTAACGACAGTTTGTCAATTTCGCGGCCAATTAAGTTCTCTATACTGGAAAACCGGCGCTGATCTTTTTCATTGATGAACGTAATAGCAGTTCCGGTCGATTCAGCTCTCGCCGTGCGGCCGATCCGGTGAATATAATCTTCAGGATCCGGTGGAACGTCGAAGTTAACTACAAGGTCGATCCCTGTGATATCGATACCGCGGGAAAGAACGTCGGTACCGATAATAACGCGAAGCTGCTTGTTTTTAAAAGAGCGCATGATAATTTCTCTTTCAGACTGATCCAAATCAGAGTGGAACGCTTTCGACTCAATTTTGATCTTTTTGAAGCTTTTTTCGAGATCTTTTACTTTGTCCTTTCGTGATGCGAATACGATGATACTTTTATATTCAGTGTCTTTGAGCAACGATTCTATTAGTGGGATCTTCTGCTCATCAAATACCATATAAGCCTGCTGCAAAATTCCGCTTGCAGGCTGTGATATCGCGACGTTAATCTGCTCAGGTTCATGAAGCAACTTATTGGCAAGTGTCCGTATTTTAGGCGGCATAGTAGCCGAAAACAAAAGAGTCTGGCGTTTTTTGGGCAGATAACTTACGATTCGCATGATGTCATCGCTGAAACCCATATCCAGCATTCTGTCGGCCTCGTCCAGTACTAAATGCTGGAGATAATCAAGCTTAACAATTCCGGATACCAGGTGGGCAATCAGGCGGCCCGGAGTTGCGATGATAATATCTGTCCCATGTATTAATGCCCGGCGTTGCTGCTCATAAACACTTCCGTCGCCACCGCCATAAACGGCAATAGAACTTACGTCGGTGAAATAGGAAAATCCTTCAACATGCTGATCTATCTGAACCGCGAGTTCTCTCGTTGGAACCAGGATCAGCGTACTTACATGCCGGTCTTTACTTTGAATTATGTGATGCATAACCGGCAAAATGAAGGATGCAGTTTTACCGGTACCTGTTTGCGCACAGGCAATCAGGTCTTTGTTTTGCAATATCGCGGGGATAGCTTGCTGTTGAATAGCGGTTGGCTGTTTGTAACCCATGTTACTCAGGCCTTCCATCAGCTGCCCGTCTAAGTTAAAATCGTCGAATGTCAATTTATTTATTTCAAGAATGGCCTTAAAATTACTAAAATATTCCGACTAGGTTTTACTTAGCTTTAAGAAGATAAAGAAGCATGTAATTATTTCAGTTTAAATCACTTGCTATCAGCCATTTTTACAGGCGGGTCCGTTATTGAGCGACATATTTTCAGGTTTTTAAATCAAATAAGAAATGGTCGGTGTTTTGATAAAAAATGAGTACTATGAATTTCAATAACTTTACGATCAAAGCCCAGGAAGCAATTCAAAAAGCTTCAGAAATTGCTGCAGGAAATCAGCAGCAGGCAATTGAAACTGCTCATATATTAAAAGGATTACTTACTGTTGATGAGAACGTTGTAAGCTATCTCCTTAAAAAACTCAACGTAAATTTAAACCGTGTTAACAGCGTACTTGACGCGCAAATACAGAGCTTTCCGAAAGTAAGCGGCAGCGAAATTTATTTATCGTCATCCGCCAACAGCGCTTTACAGAAAGCACAATCGTACCTTAAAGAGTTTAAGGATGAGTTTGTATCCGTGGAACATATTCTGCTTGGAATTTTAACCGTTGGCGATAAAACAAGTTCCATCTTAAAAGACGCTGGTGTTACAGAAAAAGACCTTAAAAAAGCCATTACTGAGCTGCGCGGCGACAGTCGGGTAACCGATCAAAATGCCGAAGCAACGTATAATGCATTGAACAAATATGCCCGCAACCTAAATGAATATGCGTCGAGCGGAAAGTTGGATCCGGTGATTGGCCGCGACGAGGAAATCCGCCGTGTAATACAGATATTAAGCCGCCGTACAAAAAACAACCCAATTTTAATTGGCGAACCGGGCGTAGGTAAAACTGCGATTGCAGAAGGAATCGCCTTTCGTATCATCAAGGGCGACGTTCCCGAAAATTTAAAAAGCAAGGTTGTTTACTCCCTTGACATGGGCGCATTAGTTGCCGGTGCCAAGTATAAAGGAGAGTTTGAAGAACGTTTAAAAGCAGTTGTTAAAGAGGTTACTCAAAGCGACGGTGAAATAGTTTTGTTTATTGACGAAATACATACATTAGTTGGCGCTGGAGGTGGTGAAGGTGCAATGGACGCAGCAAACATCTTAAAACCCGCCCTTGCACGCGGTGAATTAAGGGCTATCGGTGCTACCACTTTGAACGAATACCAGAAATACCTTGAAAAAGACAAAGCTCTTGAGCGTCGTTTTCAAAAGGTAACGGTAGACGAACCTGACACACAGGATGCAATTTCTATCCTGAGAGGTTTAAAAGAACGCTACGAAACCCACCATAAAGTGCGGATAAAGGACGAAGCAATCATTTCGGCTGTTGAACTATCGCAACGTTATATTTCCGATCGTTTTTTACCTGATAAGGCTATTGACCTGATGGACGAAGCTGCTTCAAAACTCCGTCTTGAAATGGATTCAGTTCCTGAAGCGGTTGATGAACTTGAACGGCGTATCATGCAGCTTGAAATCGAACGGGAAGCGATTAAGCGTGAAAATGACGATAAGAAAGTAAACGACCTCTCGCTGGAAATTGCCAACTTATCGGCAGATCGTGACTCCGTCAAGGCCAGTTGGCAGGTTGAAAAAGATCTGGTCGACGCTATCAATGCGCATATCGAACAAATTGAAGGTTATAAACTCGAAGCCGAGCAGGCAGAACGCGCCGGCGATTACGGTAAAGTAGCCGAGCTTCGCTATGGAAAAATCAAGGAGGCGCAGGATGAGGTTGAAAAGCTTAAAAAAGAGCTGGATGAAAAGCAGCTGAACGGCCGCATGCTGAAAGAAGAAGTTACATCCGAAGATATTGCTGGCGTTGTTTCCAGGTGGACCGGTATTCCGGTTACCAAAATGATCCAGAGCGAACGTGAAAAGCTGTTAAATCTCGAGGAAGAATTGCACAAACGTGTTGCAGGACAACAGGAAGCAATTGAAGCTATTTCCGACGCTATAAGACGATCAAGAGCAGGTTTGCATGATAAACGTAAACCGATCGGTTCCTTTATATTTCTTGGAACAACAGGCGTCGGTAAGACCGAGCTTGCAAAAGCACTTGCCGAATTCCTGTTCAACGACGAACATTCGATGGTACGCATTGACATGAGCGAATACCAGGAAAGACATGCCGTGAGTCGCCTCATCGGTGCGCCTCCGGGATATGTCGGATATGATGAAGGCGGCCAGTTAACAGAAGCTGTAAGGCGCAAACCTTATTCGGTTATTTTGCTTGATGAGATTGAAAAAGCACATCCGGATGTATTCAATATCTTGCTCCAGGTATTAGATGACGGTCGTTTAACTGATAACAAAGGCCGGGTGGTAAACTTTAAAAACACCATTATCATCATGACTTCTAATATCGGCTCGCATTTGATACAGGAAAATTTCAAGGAACTGAATGAGAACAATGAGGATGAGATCGTTGCTAAAACCAAAAACGAGCTGTTCGATCTCTTGAAGCAAACCATTCGCCCGGAGTTTTTAAACCGTATTGATGATCTGATCATGTTCACGCCACTTGGTCGAAGCGAAATACGCGACATTGTCACTCTCCAGTTTAAAAATGTTCAGCAGTCTCTGGCTGAAATGGGAATAGAACTGGAAGCCTCGGGTGAGGCCCTGGATTGGCTCGCGCAATTGGGCTATGATCCTCAATTTGGTGCCCGCCCCTTGAAAAGGGTTATACAGAAACGTATTCTTAACGAGCTTTCCAAAGATATCTTAGCAGGAAAAGTTGATAAGGATAGCAAAATTAAGCTTGATGTATTTGATAATCACTTTGTATTTCTCAATGCGTCCGAGCAGGTTGAATCCTGATTAAAAAATAAATCAAAAACCATCCACATACCATGGATGGTTTTTTTTATGCTTATTTTTAAAAGTTGTTGCACCATCAATTTGCAGCGAACTAACATCATTACCTAATACCTATGAGTACGGCTTTTAAAATCGCTGCTACGTTTCTGATTTTAAGCATATTATGGATCACACTAAGCGATTACGCGGTTTTGATGCTTCCGTTTGATATCAGGATACTCCAAATAATCAATATTTTTAAAGGGTATTTTTTCGTAACCATTACATCAATCCTTCTTTACCTGTTGATTAATAGCGGCAGCAAAAAACTTTTGCAAAAGCAAAAAATGCTTGCCGATGCACAGGAACTCGCCAAAGTCGGTGGTTGGGAATATAATATTACACGAAAAAAATTCAAGCTTTCACCCGAGCTGCAATCAGCGTTAAACGTGGTCGCCCCTAATGAATATTCGGAAGTTTCTTCAATTTGGGAGTACATTCATCCTGAAGATATTGAACGGGTAAAGACTGCATTGGAGGAGACAATTGCTAAGGGAATTGACCTAAGAATCAATCACCGCATTGTTAAACCAGACGGGCAAATAAGGCATATCAGCGAGATCGGCAAACTGGAAACAGATCCCAACGGAGAAAGCTATATCTATGGCACAGCGCAGGACATAACAGAAACCATCCAGCTCCAAAACACACTGGAGCTCACGAGCGAAGAGAATAGAATCTTCGGTGATATGCTCGACAAGGTTGAGAGTTTAATTATCATGACAGACATTAACGCCGTAACAACCTGGGTAAATTCGGCCTTTGAACGCGTCAGCGGTTATAATCTTCGCGACGTCAAGGGAAAACATATTGCAAGCTATTTGATCGATAAACAGATATCTGAAAACAATCTTAACAAACTAAACAACTGTATCAGGCAAAAAAAATACTGCAATATCGAATTGCTCAACCATAAAAAAAATGGCGATGCATATTGGGTAGAAATGAATTTCAACCCCATGTTCGATAAAAATGACAAACATATTGGCTACATCGCAATCGAAGCCGATATTACAGAAAGAAAAAACGCTGAGGAGAAAATCAGCGCACAGAATTCATTACTAAGAGAAGTTACCTGGCTAACGTCGCATGAAATTCGCAGGCCGATATCTTCCCTGCTGGCGCTTCATGAATTGCTTAAAGACAGTAACAGCTTGATTGAAAAAGAAGAGTATTTCGACATGATCGATTTATGTATCAGGGATATTGATAACATTGTAAAAAAAATCAACACAAATATTAATAAGATTGACAACAATTTGACTAACATCGATGATCAATTCAAGAAGAACATTCATTAAATCTGCAGCAATCGGCTCAATAGCCGGCTTACTGGTTCCTGAAATCGTTTCGGCGGCTAAAACGCCAAGCAAACAAGGTAAAATAACTTTACAGGATAACGACATCATCTTGTTTCAGGGTGATTCGATAACCGATTCAGGCAGGCAAAAAAATAACGCCGAGAAAAATAACAACTCTGCGCTTGGTAATGGCTACGCGCTGCTAACTGCCGCACGGCTGCTGCAAAAATATCCTGAAAAAAACTTGTCGATTTATAACCGCGGGATTAGCGGTAACAAGGTTTACCAGCTCGCTGAACGGTGGGAAGACGACTGCCTGAATCTCAAGCCTACAATCCTGAGCATCCTTATCGGTGTAAATGACTTCTGGCATACACTGACCGGTGGTTATAAGGGAACTGTAACTACTTATAAAAACGACTTTGAGGCTCTTCTCGATAAAACAAAACAGAAGCTTCCTAACGTTAAATTAATTATCGGGCAGCCATTTGCGCTAACTGGCGTTAAAGCGGTTGACAGTTCGTGGTTTCCGGCCTTTACCGACTACCAAAATTCGGCCAGGGAGATCGCGGATAAATACCAGGCACATTACATCCCGTACCAAAAAATATTTGATCAGGCCGCAAAAACCGGATCACCATCCTATTGGACGGGCGATGGCGTTCATCCAAGCTTGGCTGGTGGCCAGCTTATGGCTGAATCATGGCTTGATTTAATTAAATAGGAGAAATGGGTGATTATGATAAGTCACCCTCTTTTGTTCCTCCTACATTCTCTGAATGTGAAATTTGCTTTCCGGTTGGAATTTCCGGATGCGGTTTTTCAGATTCAGGGTTATGAAATGGTTCGTTCCTGGTTTCATAAAGTCCTTCCGTTCTTGAAGTATGGCTTTCGTTGTTCTCGGCAAAACCTGTCGGATTTGAGTGCGGATCCTTTATGGTTCTGCGTTTGCGATACTCCTCTTCAGTTTCTGACCCCGCAGTGCCAAAATTGTTATTGGCGGTTAGCGGATCTTCGTCTTCTTTGTGCTTATTAGATTCCATAATTTGTTTTTAATAAGTACAAGTCAAACATCCAGTGGTTTTAAAAAAATAAAACTGTCGTCAATGCTGCGTGTTGAATTTAAAAATCCCTATGAAAACTATTAAATTCTCCATTGCTGCCTTTTTGATCGCTATCGCGTTTCAGTCAATGGCTCAAACCAAACAACCGAAAGATAGCGTTGCAAATAACAAGAGCGGTGTGAAAAGAACCCCTGAAAACACCTCTCACCACCTGCAATCGTCGCCCGGTACATCTGACAGTGTTACGAAAGCAGTTTCGTCCGATAAAGATCATAATTCCCGCGGTTCGGCGAAAGATGCCATGAAAAAAGCAAATCCGGATTCGGTTAATGGCAAAAAACGTGTGACCGGTTATCCCGGCAATTCACCTAAACCTAAGAAAGACTAGTTCAAACTTAAGAAAGCATTTATGGCCATACAGTCGGTTAATCCGGTAAACGGAAAGATGATTAAAAAGTATTCGTCGCATACCCCGGCCCAGGTGTTAAAAAAAATCGGACAAACCCATAAAGCCTGGCAAAGCTGGAAATTAACAACGTTGCAAGAACGGGCGGCTTGTTTAAAAAACATCTCTTCTGTTCTTTACAAGCAACGTGACGAGCTCGCAAAATTAATGGCGCTTGAAATGGGTAAACCCCTGAAAGCCGGAATCGCCGAAATTGAAAAATGTGCTGTTGCCTGCGACTATTACGCACAGCATTCGGAGGAATTTCTGAAAGATGAATTCATCAAAACCGATGCATCAAAAAGTTTTGCAACTTTCGAACCGCTGGGCGTTGTTTTAGCTATCATGCCCTGGAACTTTCCTTTCTGGCAGGTATTCAGGTTTCTTGCTCCCGCACTAATGGCCGGCAATTGCGGCTTATTGAAACATGCTTCAAATGTACCGGGTTGTGCCTTGGCTATTGAAAACATTATCAATGAAGCTGGCTTGCCAAAATTTGTCTTTCAAACGTTATTGATCAGTGGCGAAGAAGTAGCATCGGTAATCGAAAATCCGATGATTAAAGCAGTTACACTGACCGGAAGCACCGAAGCTGGAATGAAAGTAGCTTCAAAAGCAGCTTCATTGATAAAGAAAACGGTTCTGGAGCTGGGAGGAAGCGATCCATACATTATACTTGAAGATGCTGATCTAGAACTTGCAGCAACAACCTGCGTGGAAAGTCGCCTGATTAACAGCGGACAAAGCTGTATTGCCGCCAAGCGATTTATTCCTGTTAAAGCCATTGAAAAAGAGTTTATTGCACTGTTCAAAGAAAAAATGCTGGCAAAAGTTATGGGTGATCCATTGGAAGAAGGCACAGATATCGGTCCTCAGGCCCGTGCCGACCTGCGTGATCAGCTTCACGAACAAGTTACTAAAAGCATTGAGGCAGGAGCGAAATGTATTATTGGCGGGAAGGTGCCGGCAGGGAAAAATGCCTTCTATCCGCCTACTATCCTCACAAACATAAAAAAAGGGATGCCTGCATTTGATGAGGAACTTTTTGGTCCGGTTGCTTCTATCATTCCAGCAAAAAACGAAGAAGAAGCTATAAAAATCGCTAACGATTCAACATTCGGGCTTGGAGCGGCAGTATTTACCCGGGACTTGAAACGTGGTGAAGGGATTGCAAAGCAGCTGGACGCAGGTTCGTGTTTTATCAATGAGCTGGTTAAATCTGATCCGCGTTTACCTTTCGGCGGCATTAAACAATCCGGCTACGGACGTGAACTGGGTTCGTTTGGAATCAGGGAATTTGTGAATATTAAAACTATTTATGTGAAATAGGCGAAGCTTGTTTGCACAAGGAGGCCGATAACGAACGACGCTGAAAAACTCATCAGGGTACCAATTAATACGTATTCCGTTTTACGCTGAGTGTTGTCTTTATCGCTGAAACGCAAAACCGATTTTGCTGCTATTAAAAACCCGATCGCGGTATACTGATTAATTAAAATAAACGTCAGGATTAAAAAACGCTCGAATAAACCGATCCACATTCCTGCTTGATCGAGTCCTTCCGCGTTTACCTGGGCTTGATTTCGCCATTTTTCAGTCGCCATTCCTATCAGGTAACCAAGCGGCCAGCCGGCAAGAATATAAGCGGCTGCAATCAGTATAAATCTCGGACCAGATATAAATTGAAAAACAGTAGCTAGAACTTGCGCACCGTTATTAAACAGTAAAATCCAGCTTACCAATAATATAAGGAGGTGGAACAGCTGGTCCAGAATGAAAAACTTAACACGAGCCGGTTTATAGCTTTTCCAGATATCAATAGCCAGGTGACTTATCCCGATTAATAAAGGCAGCCACCATGCGCCCCATATTCCTGAAAAAAAATAGGCAACTACCGCAGTCACCACAATGTGTGCATACAGCTTCGGTGATTTATATTTTTTTAAGCTTCTCTCCTTCACCCACGAGGCTGGCTGAAAGACAAAATCGGTTAGCAAATGCGCTAAAATCAGCCGTATTAAAACAAGGACTTCTTGCTGCATCAATTGTAAGATTTCAGGGTATCAATTAAATAATTTATTGTTTGTTCTATACTTTTCCATTTGGACAAGCGAATCCGGTTATTGACAGCCGATTGGCCAATGCCTAATTCTTTGGCTATTTGCTGCTGAGTTTTATTTTCTATAATCTCAAATATAACGGCTGCCTGCCCCGTTGTCCAGCTTTCGATAACCAGATTCATTAAATTGGTGATTACGTCCAATTGGCGATTAAGTTCCGTATTGGCTGTTATGATCTTCAATTTCTCGCCATCCAATGCGTCAAAGCTGCGGCCGGAAAGGTGAAACGCTTCTCCGTCCGAGTCGTGAACCGTTGTGCCAATATAATCAACTGCACCTAAACCTATAGCCATTTTAGCATCTAAAACCGGCTTTTGTTGATCTGGTGAGCTTTTAATAAACCAGCATCTTATTTGAATCATTCGTTTAAGCGCAGTTTCGACATCGCTGAATAGTAGCTGAAAACTATCACCCCTGAATATTTCGGCATAGCCCGGATGTTCCTGCCAGATAGCAAACAGCTTTTTAGTTTGCTCCGTTAGTTTCCGCCGGGATGTATCCTTTAATTTTGTAAAACCTGTTAAATCACCTGTGATTACTATAGACATTATGTGGTGTAGTGTTATACAATTATACATCATTTAATCGATAAAACAAGATAATCTATCAAATAATAGATATATATAAAATATCTACCATATAATAGATAAGTATGTTTACGATAAGCTGACTGTTTCAAGTGATAAGATAGCCCGCGAAACCTTATCTTTGCAGCTTCGATGAGCAAGCACGGAAGAATATTAGTAGCCATGAGTGGCGGTGTTGACAGTTCTGTAGCGTCTGTTATGTTACATGAGCAGGGCTATGAAGTAATAGGCTTGACCATGAAAACATGGGATTATGCATCTGCCGGCGGATCATCCAAAGAAACAGGCTGCTGCAGCCTTGATAGCATTAATGACGCCAGAGCCTTAGCTGTCGGCTACGGATTTCCTCACTATATTCTTGATATCAGGGATGAATTCGGCGATTTTGTAATAGATAATTTCGTTGATGAATATTTGGCGGGACGAACTCCTAACCCATGCGTGTTATGTAACACTCATATAAAATGGGACGCATTGCTAAAACGTGCCGACAAACTTGATTGCGAATTTATCGCCACCGGCCACTATGCAAACATACGGCTGGAAAGTAACGACAGGTACGTTATCTCTAAAGGTCGCGACGAAAACAAGGATCAGTCATACGTATTGTGGGGCGTTTCACAGAAAAATCTTGCCAGGACTAAATTTCCCTTAGGCAGTTTTACAAAGGCTGAAATCAGGCAAATGGCCCTTGATATGGGGCAGCTTGAACTAGCGAATAAAAGTGAAAGCTATGAAATATGCTTTGTTCCAGATAATGATTACCGCTCATTTTTGAGACACAAGGTTGAGAACCTCGACGAAAAAGTAGCAGGTGGAGATTTCGTTTTAACTGATGGTACTATCATCGGCAAACATCAGGGTTATCCATTTTATACTATCGGGCAGCGAAAAGGCTTGGGTATCGCTCTAGGACATCCTGTGTTTGTAACACATATTAATCCGCAAACGAACACGGTTACGTTAGGTACTCATGAAGATTTACAACAAAAAACTGCCTACGTTAAAAACGCTAATCTGGTTAAATATGCGAGTATTACCGAACCGATCGAAGCTGTAACAAAAATCCGCTATAAAGACGCAGGGGCGTTAAGCCATATTGTTGAAGAAAACGGCTTAATTAAGGTTGATTTCCATCATTCGGTAAGCGGAATAGCTCCCGGCCAATCGGCAGTATTTTACGAAGGGAGCGACTTGCTTGGCGGCGGTTTCCTCGCTTAAAAAGCTTCGCCCCTCCTAACAAAAACCAGTTACCGCGGTTACACACAATAAGTGTCAAATTACTTTCAGATTTGGCATTACCTTATTAAATGATTTTATTTGCGCAAAACAGGGTTACTGAATGGCTAAAAATTTACTTATTGTCGAGTCTCCGGCTAAAGCAAAAACAATCGAAGGATATTTAGGAAAAGATTTTTTGGTGAAGTCGAGTTACGGCCATATCCGTGATCTGGTAAAAACCGACGATGCAATTGATACGCAAAATAATTTTGCACAGAAATATGAAGTTCCGGCTGATAAGAAAGCAGTAGTAAGTGAATTAAGAAAACTTGCAAAGGATGCAGAAATGGTATGGCTCGCATCCGATGAGGACCGCGAGGGAGAAGCGATTTCCTGGCACCTGTTTGAAACTCTTTCTTTAAAAGATGACAGTACTAAACGCATAGTTTTTCACGAGATCACTAAACCGGCGATTTTAAAAGCTATCGATAACCCGCGCAAAATCGATTATAATCTTGTAAACGCCCAACAGGCCCGACGTGTGCTCGACAGGTTGGTGGGATTTGAATTGTCGCCGGTTCTGTGGAAAAAGATAAAACCCTCTTTATCAGCGGGTCGCGTACAATCTGTCGCGGTAAGATTGATAGTTGAGCGTGAAAGGGAGATAAATCAGTTTAAAACCAAAGCAGATTATAAGATCTCGGCAATATTCTCAACCGGAAAAGCAAGGGAACTTTTCAAAGCCGAATTGTCTCAGCGATTTAACACACAAGAGGAAGCTCAGACATTTTTAAATGCCTGCATCGATAGTAAATTTCGGGTTAAAAATCTCGAAACTAAACCTTTAAAGCGAAATCCGGCGCCGCCTTTTACCACGTCGACACTACAACAGGAAGCAAGCCGCAAACTTGGTTTCTCTGTTTCAAGAACTATGAGTATTGCCCAAAAGCTCTACGAACACGGGAACATAACTTATATGCGTACCGATTCGGTTAACCTTTCGGAAACGGCATTAGCGGCGGCAGCAGCCGAGATCAACTCTGCATACGGTGAAAAATATCATCAGGCAAGAAAATATAAAACAAAAGCCGCAGGCGCTCAGGAAGCTCACGAAGCCATTCGTCCGACATATTTCGATCAACATACCATAAACGGTGACAATTCTGAAAAAAGGCTTTATGAATTGATCTGGAAACGGGCAATTGCATCTCAAATGAGTGAAGCGCAGTTTGATAAAACAGTTGTTAAAATCGACATATCAAACAGGAACGAAGATTTCATCGCAAATGGCGAGGTAATGAAGTTCGATGGTTTCCTGAAAGTTTATATTGAGTCGACAGACGAAGAGGTTCAGTTAGAAGAAGGTGAAGATAACGCCATTCTACCGCCGCTTTCTATAAATCAGGATCTAATTCCAAATGAAATAACGGCCACGGAGCGCTACAGCCGCCCGCCGGCCCGATACACAGAGGCGAGCCTTGTAAAAAAACTGGAAGAATTAGGTATCGGACGACCGTCAACCTATGCGCCAACGATATCAACCATTCAAAACAGAGGATACGTAATTAAAGACGACCGCGACGGAAAACCGCGGGACTTTAATGTATTACAACTTGTAAATGGCAAAGTAAGCTCAACCGTTAAATCGGAAAATTTTGGCGCTGAAAAAGCGAAGCTGTTCCCTACCGATATCGGCGGTGTTGTAAATGATTTCCTGGTAGACCACTTCAAAGGTATCGTGGATTTCAATTTCACGGCGTCAGTTGAAAAGCAATTTGATGAAATTGCACAAGGCCTTAAAGAATGGACACAAATGATCAAGTCGTTCTATAGCCCATTTCACCAGGAAGTTGAGACGACTTTACAAACTGCCGACCGCGCCACGGGAGAACGCTTATTAGGCCTTGATCCATCTTCCGGAAAAAACGTTTACACCAAAGTGGGAAAATTCGGACCACTGGTTCAAATCGGCGAAGCAGACGATGAAGAAAAGCCACGTTATGCAAGTCTTCTAAAATCGCAGTCGGTATCAACAATAACCCTGGAAGAAGCATTAGAACTATTTAAATTACCGTTCCAACTGGAAGATTACGAGGGAAAAGAGGTATCCATTGGCATCGGACGTTTTGGTCCATACGTAAAATGGGGGGAAGCCTTTATTTCGATTCCCAAAAATGTCGATCCTTTAACTATCGACCAGCAAGCCGCAATTGGATTTATCAATCAGAAAATCGATGCCGATGCGCCGGTTGCCCATTATGAAAGCCTTCCGGTAACGAAAGGAAAAGGACGTTTCGGACCATTCATTAAATGGAACGATTTGTTTATCAATGTTCCAAGAGCGTATAATTTCGACAATCTTTCACAAAAAGATATCGATGAACTTATCGGCAAAAAAGTAGAAAAGGAAGCTAACAGATTTATCCAGAACTGGGAAACTGAAAAGATAGCGATTGAAAACGGCCGCTGGGGACCATTCATTCGATTTGGAAAGCTGATGCTGAAGCTAGGCAAAAATACTTCGACCGGACAGAAATATACACCGGAAGAACTGCAATCAATCAGCCTGGATGAAGTTAAAGCGTTCATTAAGGAACAAGTTCCGAACGCGTTCGAAACCAAGGCTAAAAAAACTGCAAAAAAAGCTGTCGCAAAAAAGAAATAACGGCTTTATTCCATAGCGAACCTTAAAACAAGAGCGAATAAGCTCAGTTAATTACTTATGAAAAAAGATCTTCCGGAAAATATAGTTGAAGACATTTCCGTCGCTGTTGTCCTCGAGAAGGACTCACCGTCCGGCAAAGCATGGAATGTTTATCTGATCAACTATAAGTCGGAGGCTATCAATACAGTCCTGGTAAGTTCAAAAGGTTATGGTACAAAAGATGGCGAAGATGTTAAAACTTCTGTTCTTCGTCATTCAATCGGTGATATTCCGTCTCATCATTACGCGCTGATCGAGGCAATTGACGAACAGGTGTTCGGCCTGACGAACGAATACTGGCTAAGCTATTACATCAACGGAACTATTTTCGATAAAAAATTCATCTTCCTACCCGAAAGCATTGTCGATTCAAACCTGATTCGTATTCCATTAGTAAATAAACCAGGCGTGATGATAGGCTAGTTCACCGCTATCATTATTTCTCATTTTACTTAACAAAAAAACATCAGTTTAAAAACACAGCTTTTAGTTGTTTGTTAAATGCTCGATTTAAGCTTAGATTCGCTCAATTTATCGATTGCATCGCTTAAAAAACATCCAAATCTTTAAAATCATGCACGAATTAGAACCATCAGTTTCAGAAAAAATCAATCAGTGGCTACAAGGAAATTATGATGCCGACACAAAAAAAGCAATTCAGGATCTTGTTGATCAAGGCGCAAATACCGAGCTCACTGACTCATTTTACCGGGATCTGGAGTTTGGAACAGGAGGACTTCGCGGAACGATGGGTCCAGGCTCAAACCGTGTAAATAAATATACCATTGGAACGGCGACTCAGGGTTTAGCAAACTACCTTAAAAGAACATATCCCGGCGAAAAAATTAAAGTTGCCATAGCGCACGATAGCCGCAATAAATCAGATTATTTTGCAAAAATAACGGCTGACGTTTTCTCTGCGAACGATATCTACGTATACTTTTTCAGCGAACTAAGACCAACACCCGAACTTTCATTTGCCATCCGCCAGCTTGGATGTAAAAGCGGCGTGATGATCACCGCATCTCACAATCCGAAGGAATATAACGGCTACAAAGCTTACGGAGCTGATGGCGGCCAGTTTGTTTCGCCTCACGACAAGAATGTAATGGCGGAGGTAAGCGCCATTAAATCAATAGACGACGTGAAGTTTGATAGGGTTGATTCGAACATCGAAACAATCCTGGAAGATATTGACAACTCGTATCTGGAAAAAATCAAGGCGTTATCAGTGTCACCGGATGCAATAAAACGCCAAAGCGACCTGAAAATAGTTTATTCCCCTATTCATGGAACTGGTATTACCCTAGTTCCAAAAGCTCTCGCTCAGCTTGGATTTACCAACGTAACACTGGTTGAAGAACAAACAACTCCAGATGGCAATTTCCCTACCGTAGTTTATCCAAACCCGGAAGAGAAGGAAGCTTTAACACTTGCTCTTAAAAAAGCCAAAGAAATCGATGCCGACCTTGTGCTGGCAACTGATCCTGATGCCGACCGTGTAGGTATCGCAGTCAAAAACACAGAAGGCGAATTCGTTTTACTCAACGGTAATCAAACAGGAACGCTCCTGATTAATTATATGCTGACTGCATGGGAAAAAGCAGGAAAGCTTACAGGGAAAGAGTACATCGTTAAAACGATCGTGACATCATATCTGATTGACAAAATTGCTGAATCTAAAAATGTGACTTGCTATAATACGCTGACAGGCTTTAAATACATCGGGGAACTGATGACTAAATTTCAGGGCGAAAAGACGTTTATAGCTGGCGGAGAAGAGAGTTATGGCTACCTTGTCGGTGAACTGGTGAGAGATAAAGATGCAATCGTGTCAAGCGCTTTTATTTCGGAGATGACCGCATATTATAAAGATCAGGGTAGCAGTTTGTTCAGCGCTTTACTTAACATGTATCGCGAATACGGTTTTTACAAGGAAAAACTGGTATCGATAACTAAAAAGGGAAAATCAGGTGCTGAAGAGATTCTGGCTTTGATGGATAAATTTCGGAATAATCCTCCGGCAACACTGGGCGGATCTAAAGTGACTAAGCTAAAAGATTACGAACTACGAAAAGAAACGGATATCGCCAGCGGCTCGATCTCAGAAATCGAATTGCCAAAATCAGATGTACTGCAATTTATAACAGAAGACGGAAGTATAATCAGCGCTCGCCCGTCAGGTACCGAGCCTAAAATCAAATTTTACTGCAGTGTAAACGGTAAACTTGATGATGTTACAAAATTCCACGCCGCAGATGCAGAAATGGAAAGTAAAATCACTTCGATTATGAACGATCTGGGTGTTTAAGCTTTTGGAAATATCAGTTACCGGCTTAAAACCAGTAACTGAATCTAAAAAAGGAGCAATATTAATTGCTCCTTTTTTTATAAAATACTCTTTTCTTGTTCTTATGGCCGGAAGTTGGTGAATTTTTATGATTCGATTTCGGCTTTTCGAGTTCCTTGGAGGTAATATTTCCAAATTTTGCCTGCCACTGGTGTTCTCCGGAATCAATAGTTTTGGCAATCAATTTTTGGATGTCCTTTAAAAACAGTCGTTCTTCGTCATCGCAGAATGATAAAGCGATTCCATCCGCCCCTGCTCTGCCGGTACGGCCTATACGGTGTACATAAGTTTCAGGAACATTCGGCAACTCATAATTAATTACGTGAGTTAAGTCGTCGATATCAATTCCCCTTGCAGCGATATCAGTCGCTACCAGAACTCTTGTGTCCTTGGATTTGAAATTCGTTAAGGCTCGCTGACGAGCGTTTTGAGATTTATTGCCGTGAATAGCTTCGGCTGTGATGTTTGCTCTTACAAGATCCTTAACCACTTTATCTGCCCCATGCTTTGTCCGGGTGAACACCAGCAAAGTTTGAATGGCGTTATCTTTCAAGATATCAATGAGCAGGTGTTTCTTATTTTGCTTCTCTACAAAATAAACTAGCTGTTGGATTTTCTCGGCAGTTGAAGATACGGGAGTCACCTCAACCTTAACAGGATCTGTTAATATCGTATTTGCAAGTTTCTGAATTTCAGTTGGCATCGTGGCCGAGAAAAACAGCGTTTGCCGCTGATGCGGTATTTTAGCGATAACCTTTTTTACGTCGTGGATAAAGCCCATATCCAGCATGCGGTCTGCTTCATCCAAAACAAAAATCTGAAGATGCTTTAGATCGATGAAACCCTGACCCATGAGGTCTAAAAGTCGGCCGGGAGTAGCGACAAGAATGTCGATTCCTTTTTTTAAAGCGTTTGTCTGCGCTAATTGAGAAACCCCGCCAAATATAACGGTATGTTTCAGGTCGGTATATTTTCCGTACGCTTCAATGCTTTCGCCAATCTGGATGGCAAGCTCGCGAGTCGGCGTCAGAATCAAACTATGTATAACACGGTGATTTTTTGGCTGGTATTTCGTTTTTGAAAGCAACTGCAGAATCGGAACAGAAAACGCTGCTGTTTTTCCGGTACCGGTTTGGGCACAGCCCAGTAAGTCTCTGCCTTGTAATACCACCGGAATTGCTTGCTGTTGTATCGGGGTGGGAACTTCGTATCCCTCTGATTTAAGAGCTTTTAAGATCGGCTCTATAAGTTGTAAATTGTCAAATGTCATTTATGAATACTAAAGAACGCTTGTTATTACAGCGTTCCAATTTAAGCTGCAAAGGTAACTTTAAAAAAGCGTTTAAAAATCATCCTTATAACATCATTTATACCGGCGCAAATTGCGATAACCAATAGCTAACTATATCTTTGGAAAATCGAACGGACTTACATGAAATATTTCGGCGCACTTATCATTTCACTTACTGCATTTATATCCTGCACACAACCGGAAAAAAAACTTCCGATATTAGGTAATCGCGAACCAGTAGAAAAAACTGTTGACGGAAAAGTAGTGGTCGATACAGTTTACCAAACAATCCCATCATTCAATTTTATTAACCAGGATAGCGTTCAGGTAAGCGATAAAAATTTTGCCGGAAAGGTTTATGTAGCCGATTTCTTTTTTACCTCGTGCACCAGTATTTGCCCGATAATGCATCGGAACATGCTGAAGGTTTACAACCAATATAAAAGTAATCCGGAAGTAAAACTTCTTTCACATAGCATCGATTCAAAATACGACACACCTTCCCAGCTAAAAAAATATGCTGACAAACTTGGCGTGAAGGGCGATATGTGGGAATTTGTAAACGGGCCTCATGACGCAATTTATGGTATCGCTGAAAAAAGCTACCTGGTTTCCGTTGCAGCCGACAGTAAGGATCCTGCAAATTTCATTCACCAGGGTTGGTTTGTTTTAGTTGATAAAGACAAGAGGCTCCGTGGTGCTTATGATGGCACTGATCCTAAACAGGTTGATCAGTTGACCAGCGACATTCAGACATTGCTGGACGAGTATCATACAAGATGAAAAAAATTGTTTCAGCGAGTGTATTTCTGTTGTTGATCTTCCTTTATGCCTGTCAAAGCG
This sequence comes from Hufsiella arboris, assembly GCF_009834875.1. Classification (GTDB taxonomy): domain Bacteria; phylum Bacteroidota; class Bacteroidia; order Sphingobacteriales; family Sphingobacteriaceae; genus Hufsiella_A; species Hufsiella_A arboris. Next base: position 281,553 of record NZ_WVHT01000006.1, read on the forward strand.
ACAAGGAAATAGAGCAGCAGCGGTACTTTGTTAACGGAAAAAGTATTTTCGAACAGCATTGCCAGAACTGCCACGGTGCGAACGGCGAAGGGCTTGGCGAACTTTATCCCCCGCTTACTGATACCGTTTTTATGAGATCCAATAAAAGCAAAATTGCCTGCATCATAAAAAACGGCTCCAATACCGCGTTGATGGTTCACAACAAGAAATATGAAGGTAAAATGCCGGCTGAATCCGATCTTTCCGACATTGAAATAGCGGAAATCGTAAATTATATAACCAATTCATTCGGCAATAAACTTGGCGATTATGATGTAAATAACGCCGCGGCAGATTTGAAGAATTGTCAATAAAATGAAAAACGTATCTTTGCCGGGCAAGCCGTTCTATCGCTTCAATTAATTTTGAAGAGGAAAGTCCGGGCAACACAGAGCATCCTGCTTCCTAACGGGAAGGATCCTGGTTAACAGGAGACGGAAAGTGCCACAGAAAATAAACTACTGCTGATTTCTGATCGGCAGAAAAGGTGAAAACGTGAGGTAAGAGCTCACGGCTTTGAATGGCGACATTCATCGCGGTAAACCCCAGGAGTTGAAAGACCAAATAAACCCCGGTTACGGAGCTGCTCGTTCCTAATACTTGTATTACCGGGAAGGGTAGGTCGTTTGAGCGTATCAGCAATGATACGCCTAGATAAATGATAGAAGCCCCCGATTTATCGTGGGAACAGAACCCGGCTTACAGGCTTGCATTTTTTACTTTTCCTCAAAACAATCACCAAACAAATTCGTTAAATGTCCAGTAAAAAGAACACTTTTACGAATAACCTCGCAAAAAGACTTTATGACAAAAATCCTCATCATTGACGATGAACGTGCCATTCGCAATACTTTAAGAGAAATTTTAGAATACGAAGATTACCTGGTTGAAGATGTCGATAACGGTATCGACGGGCTGGACCTTATACGTAAAAACGACTATAACCTTATCCTTTGCGACATAAAAATGAACCGCATGGATGGTATGGAAGTCCTGACTGAGGGCCTTGCAATAAAACCTGATCTGCCTTTCATCATGATCTCCGGGCACGGAAACATTGAAACTGCCGTTGAGGCCAGCAAAAAAGGAGCGTTCGATTTCATTTCCAAACCACCGGATCTGAATAGATTGTTAATCACGGTACGCAATGCACTTGAACGTGGAAGTTTAGTTACCGAAACGAAGGTTTTAAAAAGAAAAACCAGCAAAACGCGGGAAATTCTTGGTGACTCGCCGGCAATAGGAAAGATTAAAGAAACGATCGAACGGGTTGCTCCTACCGATGCACGTGTATTAATCACCGGTGCCAACGGAAGTGGAAAAGAATTAGTTGCAAGGTGGCTACATGAAAAATCAAACCGGGCGAGCGGTTCGCTTATAGAAGTAAATTGCGCCGCAATACCTTCCGAATTAATTGAAAGTGAACTTTTCGGTCACGAAAAAGGGTCTTTTACTTCCGCGATGAAACAGCGCATAGGGAAATTTGAGCAGGCCAACGGTGGAACGCTTTTTCTTGACGAGATCGGTGATATGAGCCTTTCAGCCCAGGCAAAGGTTTTGCGCGCTTTGCAGGAAAACAAAATAACGCGTGTCGGGGGCGAAAAGGAAATTGAGGTGAACGTACGTGTTGTCGCAGCGACAAATAAAGATCTGCTTAAAGAAATTGAAAGCGGAAACTTCCGAATGGACCTTTACCATCGCTTGAGCGTTATCCTTATTCATGTCCCTTCTCTGATTGAACGGAAAGATGATATCACCATCATTGCTCAAAGCTTTTGCGAGGAAATCTGTAACGATTATGGCATCCCTACAAAAAAGTTTACTGTTGGCGCAATTGAAGCTCTTAAATCGTTGCCGTGGACAGGTAATATCCGTGAACTGCGAAACATGGTTGAAAGGTTGATTATTCTAAGTGATAAAACCATCACCGAAAATGATGTTAGTACTTTTGCCAATCCGTCGGGCCCGGTTACTGCAACACCGGCCGCTACAATCGGCGCTCCGGTTCAAAACAACTACGATAGTTTCGCAAATTTTCAGGAGTATAAAGATTATGCTGAGCGCGAATTTATCAAGTATAAGCTGGAAAAAAACAATTGGAACGTATCTAAAACGGCCGACGATATTGATATTCAGCGAAGTCACTTGTACAGCAAAATTGAAAAATACGGCCTGAAGCGGACCACCGAATAGACGTAAAAGACCAGGGCTGATAGTTTTTTCTATCGGCCCTTTTTATTGGTGATACTCAGACTGTCTCAACAGCAGCGCACGGTATTTTGAGAATATCGCTGACTTGGACACAAAACCGATATACTTATTATCATAATCAACAACCGGAAGCATCCAAACATCTTCTCGCTCCATCATTGACATGACCTTGCTCATATCGTCATTGATATTGAGCACATCGATTGGCGGCTGTGCTAATTTTTCGACTGTAATGTTTTTCTTCTCATCAAACATCGTCTCAAAAAGTTGCTCGCTGTAAACTATCGAAACAAGAACGCCATCATTGTCGATTACCGGAAATACATTTCGTTTAGATTGAATTATGTCACTCTTCCTGGTCTCCGGCGTATCGTTTAAATGAAGAACAACAAAGTTTTTATCAACGAGATATTTGAGTTTCATCATTTGCAAAACGGTTTTATCCTTGTCTTCATGGGATAGAAGTTCACCTTTTTCCGCAAGCGCTTTTGTGTAAATACTGTATTTCTGGTTGGCTTTACTGATAAAATAGCTGATTGACGATACAACCATTAACGGAACCATTAACTCATAACCACCGGTGATCTCAGCGATAAGAAAAATGCCGGTCAAAGGAGCGTGCATAATTCCGCTTAAAGCGCCGGCCATCCCGGCGACGATGAAATTTGGTACGCTCAGATGAAACAATCCGGTTAAATTAAACCCATAGGAAAAAACAAAACCCAACAGGCCTCCCATAACCAGGCTAGGCCCGAAAACACCTCCGTTACCGCCGGCGCTTAACGTAACCAGCGAGGCAAGCGCCTTTCCGAAAGCGGTTAAAAGAGCAAATGTCACAACGAAAATGGCACTGTCCGAATACGCTGAAAACTGGCTTGACCTGACAATAGATGTATAATTTCCGGCAAGGAGCTCTTTTATCGTGATATACCCCTCGCCATATAATGCCGGAAAAATAAACACAAGCAGGCCAAGCGTCATTCCACCAATAACAATCTTGTAATACGGGTTATGGATTTTCTTAAAGCTGCCTTTAATGAGGTGTGTGATCCTGGTAAAGAAAATTGAAAAAAAGCCTAAAACCACCGCAAAGACCAGGTAAAATAAAACGGCGTTTAGCTTCCATCCTTCGGTGATCAGGTAAAACAATTGCTCATTAAAAATAAGTTTCCCTATCACAGATGCAGTGGCAGCGGATAACAACAACGGAATAAACGCAGGAATGGAAAATTCAGGAAGTAAAATTTCAATAGCGAAAACCACGCCTGCAACAGGGCTGTTAAAAGCCCCGGCAATAGCAGCCGCAGCCCCGCATGCCAGCAGCATAGTTGTTTCGCGATAATTTAAGCCGAAAAAACGACCAATATTTGATCCGATGGCCGATCCGCTGTAAACAACTGGCGCCTCCAAACCTGTTGAACCGCCAAAGCCAACAGTGACTGCACTTGTTATTAGCTGAGAATAAATATTATGCAGATCAATTCGACTGGATTGCTTCGAAATGCTATAAAGAATTGGTGTCAAACCTGATTCGAACTTGCTTTTTTTAATAAATTGACGAACGTAGGTAACGGCCAGCAACATACCGATTGACGGGAACAAAAGATAGACGATAAATTTATATTTCCACTGCACATCTTCCTGCAGAAACTGCTCGATGTGGTGTGTCATAACTTTTAGAACTCCCGCCGCTGCTCCGGCGAAAACACCTACAATCAACGCGGCGATGATCATAAAGGTGGTATTGGACATTTTTCTTCGCCGGTAGCTGTTTGCTTCGTTCAAAAAGGCTTTTAACCGTTCTGTCATGCAGGATGTGTTAATTTGATTCAAGAATGCTTAATTGCAGCAATATCTGGTCTTTCGTTATTGGATATGTAACACCGAGTCGTATTGCGTTATGCACAGCCTCAAATAACTGTTTGTAATCCCCTTTCGGTGGTTCAAGGTTCGATCTAATGCGTTCTCCATCTTCTCCTATGGTCGTTAAAATTCCCTTGTCTCCATCGACGCCGTAATTATTGTCAAAGGGAGAAATTTCCTTATCGAGCTGCGCTTCCTGAACATCACTGCGATGTTTACTAAAAGAACCAGTTGTTCCATGGGCCACAAACGATGGTAACGGATCAGCGGTCAGCAAACTCGCTGTAACAAAAACATTAATTTGATTAGGATATTGAAGAACAATCGAAAGGTAATCGTCTACCTGAGAATTTGGCCGGTAAACACCCTTTGTTTTTTTGAAGGAAAGCGGTTCTCCAAAAACGCTTATTACCTGGTCGAGTAAATGCGGACCAAGGTCATACGTAATTCCGCTGGCAGGCATTGGAGTTTCCTTAAAAGCCTTCGGCCCGATCTGCATTTTGTAACGATCAAAGCGAAAATGAACTTCAATTAAATTTCCAAGCTGCCCGCCGGTTATCATTTCCTTAAACAGCAAGAAATCAGAATCCCAGCGTCGATTTTGATAAACCATGATCTTACAGCCGTTGCCTTCAGCAATAGTAAATAACTCGAGGGCCTGGGATTTTGTAGCCGTAAACGGTTTTTCAACCAGCACATGCTTTCCTTTTTCCAGCGCTGCTTTTGCAAACTCGTAATGTGTGTAGTTGGGAGTATTTACAATAACAAGTTCGACGGTTTTATCCGACAATAATTCTTCTACGGATTCATAGCTGATGATTTCCGGATACCTGAGATGAGCTTTTTTGGTAGTACGTTCTGTGACCGCATGAAGCTTAAAGCCAAGACGTTCGTCGATGAAAGGTGCATGAAATAACCTTCCTGACATTCCATACGAAAGAATGCCCGTTATTATAGGAGTCTGCATATCGCAAATATACGGTCATAAAAAAGGGGATGCAATTTGCGTCCCCAATATCATCGTATTATTACTTGAATTATTTTAAAGAGCCGGAAATCGCTTTGGCGGAATCAAGATGCGTTTGTACAACCGGAAGTGTTTTGGCTGCAAAAGCTTTTACATCAGCATCACGGTTTTGCGTGCCTTTATTAAGTAAATCCACTACGTCCTGGTGCCCCTTTACCATCATCTCAATGTATTGCTTGTCAAAGTCTGCGCCTTTCATTTTTTCGAGCATGTCAATATGTGATTTGTGCTCTGCGTCAACAGTTGTTGGCAACTGAACCTCTTTATTTTTTGCCAGAGCCCCTAACTCATTTGCAGCTTTAGTATGATCAGCAACCATCATAGCACCGAAGTTTTTCACACGACTGCTTTTTCCATTTTCCTGGGCATATTTCCCAAGTTCTATTTCGGTCATACCGGCAACCGCTACTTTATCCATGAAAGTTTTCGAGTCGCCTTCCACATCAGTTTCCTGAGTCACTTGCCCGCTATTATCAAGACTATCATGTGTTGGATCTGATGCCGCAGTATCCTCCAGCGATCCTTTGTCGCCAGACTTACCGCCATTACAAGCCTGCATCAGCCCTACAGAGGCAGCAAGCAATACTATTAAAGTAATTTTTTTCATTTTAGATGTTTTATAGTTAGATACTGAGTAAACAAGGAAGCACTTGTTATGTTTTTACTGGCAAATTGAACTAAAGCGGATTTACTATAAAAGCAAATAGGCACAAGTATTTTGTACTTGTGCCTATCCATTCAGATAAGTACTATTAAGCCAGGTTCCTGCCCGCGTTAACAATTCCGTAAACAGACCGAATTACAAGTTTATCATAAATCGCGTTCTGTTCTTCGGTCATTTTACCCGATTGAAGTTGCTGGAGGGCGTAATGCTGGATAATAACCAACGGCAATACAATGCGCTCACGAATACCGATAGAACGGCGTTCTACTGGATACTTCTCCATTAAAACCGTCGTTTCGCTTAAGTCGAGTATCATTTTTTCGGTAAGCTCAAATTCATCTTTCAGCTTATGCCAGAAGGCGCCAAAAGTTTCATTATCCTGCAGATAGGCTGTGATCCGGAAATCCGACTTTGACATCGACATCATGCAGTTGTCGATGATAGTTTTAAACTGCCCCGAAGTGCGATAAAGACTTTTCACCTCGTCCCACTGCCCTGCCTCTTTTATGTCTTTCAACGCTGTACCAACCCCGTAAAAGCCCGGTATATTTTGTTTAAGCTGACTCCAGGCTGTAACGAAACTAATAGCCCTTAAATCTTCCAGTTTAAGTTCAGAACCAGAGTTGCGCTTCATCGGTCTGCTGCTGATATTGATCTGCGATAATAATTTTAGCGGGCTAAGACTTTCCAAATATTTAATGAACAACGGATCTTCCCGTAGTTCGACAAATGAGTGATGGCTGTCGACCGCCATTTTTTCGAATAGCTCTTTCTGATCAGGCGACATGGTGTCTTTTTCTGACTTCTCTACAGCAGAGATAATGCCCGCGCTAATCAACTGTGAGATGTTAAAATAGGCCGTATCAAACGATCCGTATTGACTGCTGATTGTCTGCCCCTGAATAGTTAATTGAATATGTTCATTCGCAATTTCTTTACCCATACTCGCGTAAAAACGCTGGGTTTTACCTCCACCACGCGCAGGCGGGCCGCCTCTCCCATCAAAGAAAGTTAGCTGAATATTATGGTTGCGCGCCATTTCCGTTAGTTCAATCTTTGCCTTATAGATCGACCAGTTTGCCATCAGGTAGCCGCCGTCCTTCGTACTATCCGAAAAGCCGAGCATAATGGTTTGCCTATTTTCGCGGGAGGCTAGATGCGCTTTATAGAACGGATTAGTATATAATTTCCGCATTACCTCAGCCGCAACAGACAAATCCTGAACGGTTTCAAACAAAGGAACAAAGTCGATAGTCAATTCATTTTTCTTCCAGCCCGACCATAAAAATAAGTTGATAAGCTGTAAGATATCGGATGCCTGCTGGCAGTTACTAATTATAAACCGATGCGAAGCCTTTTCGCCTCCCGATTGCTGCATCGACTTCATGAGCCGGATAGTCTCAATCGTATCCTTTATAAGCGGATCATCACCTTCGGAAGTCTTGTAATCATTTTCTGTAAAAGCGAGTTTCTCTAGTTTTTCCTCTTCAGTCAATTCATCATATCCGGATGAAAAATCATCAACCAGGCCAAGCTTCTCTCTAAGATGCTGATGTGTCTTACGTAAAATGCGGCTGTCCTGCCTGACGTCGAGGGAGGCGAAGTAACAGCCGTACAATTGAACCTTCCGGATCATGTCATCCACGATTTCAACAAACAGGCCGTCATGATCCCAGTGCAAAACCTGCTTAACAGCATTCAGATTATCCAGGATTTCGCTTTGTAGATTAGTTGGACTTTCGACATCAGTAAAACTGTTTATATAAAACAAATCATAAAGCCGGTTCATGTATGATTCTACTCCGCGGAATGTTATACGACGTTTTAAGACTCTAAAATCGCGGTAGTAACATCTGAATAAAACTTTACGAAGCATTTCGGAAACTTCTTTGGTGCTTTCAGTTGTAACATTTGGATTTCCGTCCCTGTCTCCACCCGGCCAGAAACCTAATTCAAGCAACTGATGACGGCTTAAAGCAGGCGAATCAAACTCATTTTCTATCTGCGACTGTATTGTTGCCGATACCTGATAAAATACATTTTCCAGGAACCAGGCCAGGCTGCGAGCTTCGTCGACAGGAGTCGGTTTATCTTTATTAAAAAATGGGGTTTTCCCAAGCTGCTGCAATAACTCATTAACCAGCGTAATATCATCGTGCTTTACGGCCTCTGTCAAATCGGTGATGATTGACAATACCGGACCGGGATAGAATTGCGTGGGATGGGCCGTTAAAACCAACCTGAGTGACAAATCGTCAAGTTTCTGCAAAACGGTTTCCTTAAAATCCGGATTGGATGATATCTGCCGCAGTAATACTTCGAGGGAACCTGCGTCTTCAGAACGGCTTGTCTTATTAAAAGCGGAATCCTCAACAGCATCAAATAAAACGACCTGCCTTTCAATATATCGTATTATTCGGAACAGTAAATCGAAACGATCGGCCTCCTGAACATATTGCTCATATTGGCCAAAAAAGCTTTCAATAATATCAACAGGCGTCATTTGTTGCTTAACACCTTCTTCGCAATGTGAGCTGAAAAAAGGAAGCAGAATACCGGTGTGCTTTACCTGGTAAAAGGGCAAGGTTAAAAAAAGACTGTTATAAAGCTCGAAGCGCGTTACAACTTCACTGTTAAAATTTGTTTCTTTCTGGCTTAGTTTCATTGATTTTATTTCACTGCGGTGGTAATCGCGAGAGCAAAAATAACAGGATAAATTAGCTGCGAAAATTATGTACGAAAAAACAAGTATCCTTTGGATCCGTGATTTATTAAAGATAGATAATTTTTAATTCTTTATTAATTGCAATACTTTCTTTCGAATTGAAACTTAGCTCAATTTCCCTTCGCCAGTTTAAAAAAAGACGTTTACTTTTAAAAACCAAATCCCACTGTTTTTAAGTGGCCTGCGTTAATTATTCCAGCAAGACAGGTTGAAAGCGTCTTGTATAAATAACAATGAACGATAAAAAAACTCCAGAACTGTACATAGTTGGAGCGGGACCTGGTGATCCCGACCTAATTACGGTAAAAGGCTATAAGATATTACAACAGGCAAAAGTTATTCTTTATGACAATTTGGCCAATAAATCGTTATTAGACCTTGCCCCAGCTGATTGCGAAAAAATTTATGTTGGAAAACATCCGTATGGTAGTTACACGCCGCAGGAAGATATTCACGAGTTAATTAAAACCAAAGCTTTCGAAAAAGGCCAGGTTGTTCGTTTAAAAGGCGGCGACCCCTTCATTTTCGGCCGTGGCTTTGAAGAAGTGCTGTTTGCACGAAAGCATGGCATAAAAACACAATTTATTCCGGGCATTACCAGTATGCAAACAGCCGGCATGAATGATATACCGCTTACTCATCGCGCTTTAAGTGAGGGAATGTGGATTGTAACCGGTACGAAAAAAGATGGTTCTTTGTCTGCGGATTTAGCACTTGCTATGCAGAGTAATACGACTGTAATTATCTACATGGGGATGAAAAAAGCCGGATACATCGCACAGGCCTACATTGCGAACGGAAAAGGCGAAACGCCGGTAGCAATTATCCAGCATGCTTCGTTACCGAATCAAAAAGCGGCGAAAGGCCTCGTGAAAGATTTGGAAACGATTATTGGCGAAAATCACTTAACCCACCCAGCGATCATTATTATCGGACAAGTAGTTAATATTCCAACCGATTCTGTGTAATTATTTACCCATTTTTCTACACCAAAGGGATAATAAAACTCAGAATTTCAAACGCTTAGCTTTTAAAGGACATTGGCAAGCGACAATTTGAGTTGGCACCTGGTTTGTATTAAAAAAAATGCCTCACCAAAGAGGCATGTTTTTCATAGGTAGATGTAGAGCCGGATGCTTTTAGCCTCCGGCTTATTTTTTTAAGCTGCAGCTACAGAGTTTTGCTCTACATAATCAGGTTCAAAAACTGCAAGCTGATCTAATAAATTGTAATGTAGCGTTCCGAAAAAATTCAATAATGTTCCGGCATTATTTCTTGCCTGGATTAAAACACGCTCCTTAAAAATTTCTTTGCAGGACTTTTCTTGATTAGATAAAATCATTTCTTCGTCCTGAATAGTAAAATCTGACTGATCAACAGCGAATTGTTTTAATAATTCGTTGAAACTGATTCCTTTAAGCAACACTTCTTTTAATTTCATAGTGATCGTAATTAAAAATTTCAAACGGAGCGTTTAATCCATTATCAAATATAAAACCGAACAATCTATAAAACGAATAATTCAAACAAATCGTGAAATAATTTCACATATTTCAACAAAAAAGCTAGTTACTTAAAAATATTACATGCAAAAACTTGATACTTTACAAAAACAGGTCATCCTGCTGTATATATTATCAGAAAGTGTACGCAAGAGTGTACGGCATTATTTCAATCCATCAATCGCTATTGCAACTTTCCCTTTAGCCGCGATCATAGCGACAATCGCATTAGGCGTAAGAAAGATCTTGTTTGGAGCTAACTGAGTCATCGAGCCATTAACTTTTACACCTGGCACCGGTTGGTAATTAGATAAATAAGTAGCCATCGTTTTTTGTCCATCCTGCAATTGTTCGGCAATCGAAAACTTACAATTGTCCTGAATTTTCTTAGCGATTATTCCGTGAACTAGCCAGTCGCCGGCTCTCAATAATTTATTTTTTGAATCGAGAACAAAATCAACCTGGTCGAGGTAAACTTCTTTAGTTTCGGCGTTATATTTTGGTATCCCTGATAAATAAAAATCACCGTTAACTGAACCAGCCATTGTAGCTTGAACAACCAGTTTATCATCCTTGCCCCATAAATCAATTTTGTTAATTGTTACCGAACGACTCCCCGATTCAAATTTCTGGCCTGCGAAATTCTTTTGCATCAACTCTGAAGCATTAGCATATTTTACGACACCCGCGATATTAGCACTGAACTCGCTAGGCATTTTATCAACTGCCATCAATTGTAACTTGTTAGCGTCGAATTTTAAAGTCGGCTGCGATCCTACTGTCGTTTCAAGATAAGCTTTCATACCGAGGTTAACCGTAATTTTTTTATTTGCAATAGTTGCCTTCGTAGCATATAATTCCAGTGGCTGCATACCAAACCATGTATGATACTCAGTGCTTACCTCCATTGGCTTACTAACTTCCTGAAGTGCAGAGATCACGTACGGTTTAATGTCAAGCGACTGCTCGATCGTTTGGTCAATCATTGTAGCCAAACGCCCTTTTAATAAAGAAATAGCAGGATTTACCAGGTAAGTTATCGGCACGCTACGTCCCGCTATTAATATTGACGGGCTTTCATTCCACTCAATTGCGTCAATACTTGTCGTTGTGTTCAATTTCCAGTTCGATAGGTTGGCGGTTGTGCTTAATTTAACTTTACCGTTAAGGCCGAGGTCACGTGTATCGTAGGCAGACAAGCCGAACTTTTCAATTCCATATCGTACCCTGGCCCAAATCTTCAACGGAATTTCAATCTGAAGTTTGCCGTTTTTTTCGTTTACTACGATTGGAGCCTGCTTCCAAACTTTCATAATCAGGTTGTCTCCTTCCAGATTATTATCTTCATAGATCAACCCGTTCAAATATTTGTTGGTTTGGCTTTGTATATCAGTCACCGAAATCTCTACAGGTAGATTAACGTAGGACAATTGCTTGTCATAAACCACATTACCCGTGTTATAGCTGGCCGCCGGCTTTAACGCAGCAATCTTTTTGGATGTTGCGCAGGATGAAAGGATCAAAATAGCTGAACCTAAAAAAAATATAAAATTACGTTTCATTATGTTTGTACAAAAAAGCGAGCGAAGATAAGATTGATTTTAAGCATAATCAATCAGCGCTTTGTAAATCATGAGCATTACACCTTTTATCTTTTTGATTATCGGGATTTTTGGAACCTATTATTTTAAACGATTCACGGAGAATCAAAAAAAATGGATCAAATATGCATTAGGAATACTGTTTATTGCAGCCTGGTGTTATATCATAGTCAGAGTAATTTAAATGAAACAGTATCTTATTACAGCCAAAGATTTTACCGATGAAAATGCCTTGGAACGACGTCTTAAGGCTCGTCCTTTACATTTTGAAAATGCCAGGAGGCTAAAACTAACCGGAAATTTTATTTCCGGCGGTGCCGTACTTGACGAGCACGACAAAATGATCGGTTCGATGATGGTTTTGCAATTCGATTCAGAAAGTGAAGTTGATAAGTGGAAAGAATCTGAACCCTATCTTACCATGAAAGTTTGGGAAAACATTGACATAAGGCCGTTTAAACTAGCTGATGTATGAGTGAAAAGTTTCCGATAGGCATTTTTGACTCAGGATATGGCGGTTTAACTGTATTCAAAGAGATTCTAAAAAAACTCCCCCAATACGATTACATTTATTTAGGCGATAATGCTCGCGTACCCTACGGTAACCGGTCTTTTGAAACGGTTTATCAATATACCTGGCAGTGTGTTCAACAGTTATTTGATAAAGGCTGCAGGTTAGTTGTTTTGGCATGTAACACAGCGTCGGCGAAGGCGTTGAGGAGCATCCAGCAAAAAAATCTGCCGCAACTTTCTGATACCAGACGAGTGCTTGGAGTTATCCGGCCAACAACCGAAATAGTGGGCGATTTAACACAAAGCCGGTCTGTCGGTATCCTGGCGACAAACGGAACAGTTTCGTCGCGCTCCTATCCTATTGAAATATCGCATTTTTATCCTGATATCCAGGTATTCCAGGAGGCTTGCCCGATGTGGGTTCCATTAGTTGAAAATAATGAACACCAAAAGCCAGGGGCTGACTATTTCATTAAACAGCACATGGATAACCTGTTAAATCAATCGGGTGACATAGATACGGTCATTCTCGGCTGCACGCATTATCCATTGCTTATAAACAAAATCATGCAATATATCCCTGATTCTATCAGACTGATCTCGCAGGGTGAAATTGTAGCGGAAAAGCTCGCTGATTATTTAGTGAGACATCCCGAGATTGAAGGATTATGTAGCAAAAATGGAAATTACTCCTTTTACACAACAGAATCCGTAGAGGAATTTGATAAAAAAGGGGCAATTTTTTTCGGAAGCCAAATTAGCTGCGAGCACCTGGAAGTTCAGTAAGCCGGCAGTTACTTAGAAAGTAAACTTTCTATCGCGAGTTTGTAACCGTTTAAACCGAAGCCTGTTAAAACGCCCTTGCAATTTTTGCCGGTTAATGATACGTGCCTGAATTCCTCGCGGGCATAAATGTTAGAAATATGAACTTCTACTACCGGGGTGTTTATGCCGGCAATCGCATCAGCTATAGCAACTGAGGTATGGGTATAGCCTCCGGCATTTAGAATAATACCTTCGAAGCTAAATCCAATTTCATGGAGCTTATTGATGATTTCGCCCTCTACATTGCTCTGAAAATAGCTTATTTCGATATCGGCATATTGAGAACGCAAGCCTTCCAGGTATCCGTCAAAGCTGGCATCTCCATAAATTGATTTTTCGCGAACTCCGAGAAGGTTTAAATTAGGGCCGTTAATTATTTGTATTTTCATTGAGCTGTGGTTGTAACAATCAAGCTTCAAACTTACATAAAAACAAAAACATTGAGCTGGGAAAGCACTATCAAAGGATTCAAAGCCTACTTACGTTTGGAACGATCAGCATCGCCAAATACGCTGGAAGCCTATTTAAGGGATGTTGAAAAACTTAGGCAATACGCTGAAACTATTGGTTCAAAAAAACCCACCGAATTACTGAAATCGGATTTAAAGAATTTCCTTATCTGGATCAACGAACTTGGTGTGTTACCTTCCTCGCAAGCACGCATCATTTCAGGCATTAAGAGCTTTTTTAAATTCATGATGCTGGAAGAAATGATCACAATTGATCCCGCTTCATTAATCGAGACACCGAAACTCAGCAAAAAGCTTCCCGACGTTTTAAGCGTTGAAGAAATCGACAAGCTTATCGGAGGCATTGATCTTTCCTCGCCAGAAGGAATGCGGAACAAAGCTTTACTGGAAGTTTTATATAGTTGCGGCCTGCGCGTTTCGGAGCTGGTAAACCTTAAAATGTCTAATTTATTTCTTGATGTCGAGTTTATCAAAATAATCGGTAAAGGAAATAAAGAGCGACTTGTTCCTATCGGAGGTGAGGCGATAAGGTATCTGATGATTTATAAAGAAGAGATACGTAAATCTGTTGAAGTTTCCAAAGGAGCTGAAGATTTCCTCTTTTTAAACCGTCGCGGTTCACCCCTTTCCCGCGTGATGATTTTTATAATTATAAAAGATCTTGCTGCGAAGGCAGGACTAAAAAAAACGATAAGTCCGCACACTTTCCGGCATTCTTTTGCCACTCACCTCGTTGAAGGAGGCGCCGACTTACGCGCAGTACAGGACATGCTCGGCCATGAAAGTATCACGACAACGGAAATTTACACGCATCTTGACCGTAACTATTTAAAGCAGGTAATCACGCAATACCATCCAAGAAGCTAACAGCCAGTTTAACGTTTACAAACGGCTAGCTTTAATCATCCTGTCTTTTCCGTTAATATCTTTCCGCAAAACAACGTCCTTAAATCCTTTTTGTGAAAGCATATCAGATACTTCTTTTCCGAAATGTTCATTTATTTCAAAAAAAAGCCGGCCGTTTGTTTCGAGATTGATAAAAGCAAAATCAGCGATTGCCCGGTAAAACAGCAGCGGATCGTCGTCAGGAACAAACAGGGCGGTAGAAGGCTCAAACTGCAAAACATTGTGATGCATTGACGACTTTTCCGAATCCGTTATGTATGGCGGATTGCTTACAATCAGTGTGTAAGGTTGTGCAATAAAGCTGTCCGGATTTAAAATATCCGATTCAAAAAAATCGACATTTACGTTATTAATATCCGCATTCTTTTTAGCGATTTCTAAAGCCGCCTCTGAAATATCAATTGCAGATATTTCGAGCTGGGGACCCACGCTTTTGAGGCTGACCGGAATACAGCCGCTGCCGGTTCCGATATCGAGTACTTTAATCTTTCTTTCCGCAAAACCAGGAAACTCCTGTATTTCGTCAGCAATCCAGGCAACAAGTTCTTCTGTCTCTGGGCGTGGTATTAAAACCGCCTCAGTTACTTTAAATTTCAAACCATAGAAATCCGCTTCGCCGATAATATATTGCAAAGGCCGGCCTGTTTTAAGCTGCCCCAAGACATTGAAAAGCCGTCCGGAATGCGCTTCCGAGGCTTTATCGTCCCGCTTTGCCAGCATCATGGCCTTATCAAGGCCGGTAACATGCTCTATAGCATAACGGGCGATTTGCAGGGCTTCTTCTCTATCATATAAATTCTGCAACGTTTCAATGAAGGATGTCTCTATCTGCCGGAAAATCATTTGCCAAAAATAAGATATCAGCAACAATTGGAGTTACCGGTTAATTTTAAACTTCTGATCGTTGCATTACTTACATTTGCGCAATGATCGATCACGAAAAATACATGAATCGCTGTATTGAACTGGCTTTGCTTGCCGCGGGAAATGTTAGTCCAAATCCCATGGTTGGCGCGGTGATCGTTCACCAGGATCGGATTATAGGCGAAGGATTTCACCAGCAGTTCGGCGGTCCTCATGCCGAAGTAAATGCAGTAAACGGTGTTTTAAAAAACCACGAAAATGCAGCGGAACTCCTCAAAGAAGCAACGATTTATGTTTCACTCGAACCTTGTGCACATTTTGGGAAAACACCACCATGTGCAGATCTGATCATAAGGCATGAAATTCCAAACGTTGTGATTGGCTGTCGTGATCCGTTTGATGCGGTGGACGGCAAAGGTATTGAGAAGTTACAAGCTGCCGGCATTAAGGTAACAGTGGGAGTTCTTGAGAATGATTGTAAATGGATAAACCGCCGTTTCTTTACTCGCGTAAAAAAGCAGCGTCCTTATGTTATTCTAAAATGGGCACAAACCAGCGATAATTACTTCGCTCCTGAGGATGGCAGTCAGCGCTGGATTAGCTCTGCAGCTTCAAAAAAATTAGCTCATAAATGGCGTTCTGAAGAAGATGCTATCCTGGTTGGCTTCAACACGGCCCGAATCGATAATCCGGAACTGACCGTACGTGAATGGTCGGGAAAAAATCCAAAACGGATCGTTATCGATAAAGACCTATCGCTAAACGATAGCTTAAACCTGTTTAACGACGCCGCCGAAACCATTGTATTCAATTCAAAGAAAACTGATATACAGGGTCATATTAAGTTTCTGGAAGTAGAAAACTTTGATCATTATCTGCCTCAGCTGATTTTGTACCAGCTTTACCTGATGGACGTCCAATCAATAATAATTGAGGGCGGTATAAAAACGCTCAAGACCTTTATCGAAAATAATCTGTGGGATGAAGCCAGGATATTTACCTCGAACGCTAGTTGGGCAAATGGCATAAAAGCCCCGCAAATTGATGGGATACTTCAAACAACCGACCCGATAGATACCGATTTCTTAAAAATATATTACGCTCCGAATTCATGATTTACGTTTTTCTAAGCATTTGCTGCAGTGTCGTCGTATCTGTTTTACTTAAAATGGCCAAACGATACCAAATCGATATATCTCAGGCTGTAACCTGGAATTACCTGGCTGCAATTTTATTGACGCTCGTTTTCTTCCGCCCAAATTTGGGTGTTTCAGTAACCAGTGGGCCGCTCTCGATCTATCTTCTTCTTGGGATTTTACTGCCCTCACTTTTCATGATTATTGGCTTAGCAATACGCTTTACAGGAATCGTCAGAACGGATGTCGCACAACGACTATCATTATTTGTTCCGTTGCTGGCTTCATTTTTTTTCTTCGGAGAATCACTTAACGCCTTAAAGCTTACCGGAATCATCGTTGGATTAACAGCAGTTGTCTGCTCAATCCCCTGGACCGAGAAATCAACGAGAAATGAAAATTCCAGCTATTCAATAATCTTGTTACTGACCGTTTTTATTGGAATGGGCCTCATAGATGTACTTTTTAAACAAGTTGCCCTAAACAAAACTGTTCCATATACCAGTTCATTGCTTTACATCTATCTCCTATCGTTCATCATTTCTATGATTATTCTTGTCTCATTATTTTTAGCTAAGAAAATCAGGTTTCATTGGATAAACGTTTTTTGCGGGTTGATTTTGGGCCTGTTTAATTTCGGTAACATTTTATTCTATCTGAAAGCGCACCAGGCAGAGTCGGCACGGCCATCGCTGATTTTCACGTCAATGAATATTGGTGTCATCGCGATTGGAGCACTTGTCGGCCTGATTATTTTTAAAGAAAAATTAAGCACGCTTAACAAAGTCGGAATTGCTTTAGCCTTAATTTCAATAATTATCTTATCTTTTTCCTGATGCTTTTTGAAGATACTTATAAAACTATCGCATCCGTTTCCGAGGGCATCTTTCGGGATAAAGGAAGCAAATTTATTGGCTTTGCTTATCCGGTTAAAAATGAACTGGAGGCTCGCGAAATTCTAAAAACTTTACGGTCTCTGCACCCGAAGGCAAACCATCACTGCTGGGCGCTTCGTCTTTCACCCGATCGTTCTATATTTAAATTTAACGATGATGGCGAACCTTCGGGAACTGCTGGCAGGCCTATTTTAAACACGCTTTTATCAAACGACTTAACGAATGTGCTGGTGGTTGTAGTGCGCTATTTCGGGGGAACGCTGCTAGGAGTGCCAGGTTTGATAAACGCCTATAAAAATGCGACTACCGAAGCGCTTAAATCAGCGCAGACCATTGAAAAAACGGTAAATGATCGTTACAGGATCAACTTTTCATACGACAGGATGAACGATGTTATGAAACTCCTAAAAGATGAAGATCTGTCCGTAATAAACCCCGCCTATAGCAGCGAATGTTCATTGGAAACAGAAATCCGTAAATCGCGGATAAATTCAATTTTATCGCGATTGGAGAAACTCGAAGATGTTAAAGCACAATACCTGACAACTTGCTAAATTATGATGATAGCAGAAACCGATTTAATCTTAAATGCAGATGGCAGCATTTACCATTTGAACCTTTTACCTGAAGATATAGCAGAGACGATAATCACTGTCGGCGATCCGGAAAGAGTCGGCGATGTCAGCAAATACTTTGATCGCATTGAAGTAAAAAAGGGGAAACGAGAATTCATCACTCATACCGGCTACATCGGCAGCAAGCGTATAACAGTTGTTTCAACGGGAATTGGCACAGACAACATCGACATCGTTTTTAATGAGCTTGACGCACTGGTTAACATCGATTTTAAAACACGTACCGTTAAGCCAGACCTTACCAGATTGGAAATAGTACGTATTGGTACATCTGGAACTATCCAACCCGATATACCAATCGACAGCATCCTTGTTTCCGAATATGCTTTGGGCCTGGACAACTTGATGACATTTTATGTTTCAGATCTATCGGAAAAGGATGATGGTTTAGCACAAAGCTTAAAACAGCATGTCCAAAGCTTTCAGTTGCCCGAGCCTTATGTTGCGTCTTGTAACTCAAACTTACTTGAAAAAATAGGCGACGGTTTAATTAAAGGAATCACGCTTACCGCCCCAGGGTTTTATGCGCCACAGGGCCGCGAGGTCAGAGCAAAAAACGTTTTTAAAAATTTTATTGAAATTTTCCAGTCGTTCAATTACCAAGGCACCAGGGTAACCAACCTGGAAATGGAAACCGCCGGAATTTACGCGCTTGCCGGCATATTAAATCACAAAGCATTGTCAGTTAACGCAATTTTAGCAAGCAGAGCTAAATTAGAATTTAGCAAAAAGCCATATAAAGTTGTCGATCAGGCAATTAAGCACGTACTCGAAAAATTATAACTTTGCTAATTTTTAAAATGTGACAAACCGCTATTTGCAATTTTTGTTCATGTTAAAAAAACCAGACTATGAAAGCTTTAATCCTCCCAACTCCCGCCAGCAACAGACTTGTTGATTTTTTTAAAATGATGATTCCCGATCCACCTGATGGCTATGAAATTGATGATGACGACGACTTCGAAGATGATGATATTATCGAGGACGACAAAGCAGACTTTGACGAAGATGAAATAGAAACCGATGACGAAGATATTGTTGAGGAAGATGATTATGTAGACGATGACGAAGACGACGATGATCCACTTGGTGAACTAAGAGGATCTGAAATTGATCGCCCGTACTGAAGAACTTAGCCTCTTTAAAAAAAATTTATAAGCGCTGTTACTTTTCGGTAGCAATTTGCGTCTTACTTATAAATTTTTTATGAAGAGGCTAAACAATTTTTTAAAGCTGTTATTCCTTGGATTATTTTTATTCATAAGTGGTTGGGTGATTTATGCTAAGTTCACCGCTAATGTTTATTTGAATAAAACACAAACAGCTGTTCTTGATTCTGACAGCTAATCCAGCTCCTTTACCATCGTCAAAAATCTATTCAAAGCTTCCCGTTTTTCGGCAGTCAGATCATAATCGATACGGCTCATGAGATAATCATCCAAGTCAAAGTCATTACGCTTTGGCAGTTCTGCAATTACTTCCTTTCGATGATTTAATCCAAATTTCAGCACTTCGTTAAATTCGGTGACAAAAGAATTAGAAACCGGTTTATTTGAAGCCCAAACAGCAAACGCAAATGGCAACCCTGTAAATTTCATCCATTCTTCAGCCAGGTCATACTCGTACGCATAACTACCTTTCTTGCCGAATGTACGGTCGCCGATCTCAACGAACGCGTCAGCTTCTGCAGTTTCTACGATAGCCGGATGTTTCTTCCAGTAGTTTTTCAGTAATACTCGGGCAAGATTATTGGAAGTTCTTGATTGTTTATCTAACCGTATTGTTTGGATGTCTTCGATCGGTTTGCTACTGAAGATAAAAACTGAATTGACCGGCCCTACTGCGCCAATGCAATAATCTGAAATAATATGATAATCAGGTATTTTCAACAACGCGGCAACAGGAACGAGGCCGATATCTGCTTTATCGTCAATTAGTTTCTGTGCGCATTCGGCAGGTATGTCGAGGCTTAAATCAATTTTCTCTAAAAATTCCGGGTGCTTTAATAATCCGTAAACAAAAGGCTTGGTATTTGTATAGGAAACGGCTGATATTCTAATCTTGCTCACTTTTCTTTTTAGTCTGTAAATTCTTTAAATGATCGGTGTTGTTAAATTCGACGATTGTAAAGCGAGTTCCATCGTATTCAACCTTATATAACGTAGTATTTTGATGCGGAAATTTATCCATATTATAAAGCGGCTCGTCTGTCAGCAGGCAAAGAAAGAGGCGCATTGCACGGCCGTGCATACATATCAGGATTGTTTTGTCATCATTTTTTTCAATCAGGTTTTCGAGAATCTCCAATTGACGCTCCTTCACATCAAGCGGACTTTCACCCTGATCAAATTTCAACTGAAGATCGCCATCTTTCCAGCTTTTCATCATCGCCCTAAAAGCCGACCTGGTATCTTCCGTACTTTCCTGGCCTTCAAAAACTCCCCATGCCAGCTCATCTAAACCAGCGTATTGAATCCATGGAATTCCGTCGTCAATAAAATGTTGTACCGTTTGATGTGTACGCTTAAGCGTCGATGTGTAAAGCTTATCAAAAGGCACATTTTTGTACATCTGATAAAACGCTTCCCCCTGCATTCTGCCTGTTTCATTCAAATCCGTATTCATTCCCCTGCCCTGCACAATTCCACGTTTGTTCAGATCTGTTTCGCCATGGCGGATGATGTAAATAGTTTTCAGGGCACGTTGGTTGTTTTGGGAGTTTGATTCAGTCATTATGATTTAATACGGTTATTAGCCGGTTAATATGTAAGTGTAGCAGAACTCAGGAGATAATCGGAAGCTTGTAAAATTTGGGCTTTTCATCATCCGCAAACTCAAAATCAGAGTAATCTGTTACAACATTGTAGAGTGTATCGCGCTCAATTGGCTTTCTTCCAACCTGTTTGATCAGCTCGACAAGTTCACGGGTGCTCATACCAGGCTTTTGTTCTTCAGCGCCAGCCATTGAATAAATCTTGGTAGTGTCATCCAAAGTCCCATCAATATCATCAACACCAAAATTTAACGCTAATTGCGCGGTATTCCGGCTAATCATTGCCCAATAAGCTTTAATGTGGTCAAAATTATCCAGGTAAATACGTGCGATAGCGTAGTTCCTTAAATCTTCTGTAACTGTCGATTCAGGAACATGCGACATCTGGTTATCCTGGTTTCTAAATTTCAACGGTATAAAGGTTTGAAATCCTCCGGTACGATCCTGCAACTGTCTTAGTCGTTCCATGTGATCAACACGGTGCCAAAACTCTTCGATATGGCCATAAAGCATGGTGGCATTTGACCGCATTCCCAGCTTATGCCATTCCTCGTGAATGTCCAGCCATTGATCCGCTGTACATTTATCTTTCGAAATCTGTTCGCGAATTTCAGGATGGAAAATTTCAGCGCCACCTCCGGGAATTGAGTCTAGCCCTGCCTCCTTCATCATTCTCATACCCTCAGTGTAGCTGATTTTGGCTTTCTTGAAGATGTAATGATATTCGACAGGCGTTAACGCTTTTACGTGAAGCTCTGGCCTGTGAATGTGTATCTTTCTAAAAAGTTCGGCATAAAAAGGAGCGTCGTACTGTGGCAAAACGCCTCCCACGATATGTACTTCGGTAACCGGCTGCCCATCGTATTTTTTTACGATATCAAGCATCTCCTCCATGCTATATTCCCAACCTTCCGACCGTTGCTTTAACAGACGGGAGTATGAGCAGAATTTGCAATCGTAAACACAAAGATTGGTGGGCTCAATATGAAAGTTGCGATTGAAATAGGTGTTATCGCCGTGTCGTTTTTCGCGAATATAGTTGGCAAGTGTCCCAACAAAAGCAAGTTCGCCTTTTTCATATAGCAACACACCTTCGTCAAAAGTAATTCGCTGGCTGTTTTTAACTTTCTCGGCTATGTATTTAAGTTCGGCTGATAGATTGGGATCGCTCAGCAAAACATTAAGGGTATATTCAGCGGCCATTCATTATTGTTTGCAACAAAAATACAATAATGAAGATAAATCATTTATCACGATGTTGTAACAAAGTTGGCGGTCGAGAACCTGCGGCTCGTTATAACGCTATTTCCTGTGCTTCGTAAAACTCTCTAATCGGCTGAAACAATGGATGTAATCCTACTACGGCGCCAATAACGATCAAAGCGGGCGATCCAATATTTTTTTCTTCGACGGCTTCAGCAATAGTCTTTATATTACCAACAACAACCTTTTCATCCTTTGTTGAGCCGTGCTGAATGACTGCCACCGGCATGCGGCTTCTGCCCTCTTTTTGATAAATTCCGACGATTTCAGCTACCTTTTCGATACCAAGCATAATAACAACCGTTGCATCGGTCTTTGCAGCTGTATATAAATCCGGCGATAAATTCCCTTTAGAATCAGTAGCTGAAATAATCCATAGGCTATCACTCATACCACGATGTGTAACCGGAACTCCCTGAAGCCCGGGAACTGAAACAGCGCTGGAAATGCCGGGGATAATTTCGGTTTGAATGCTGTAAGATGCTGCATTATCAAGTTCTTCATATCCACGGCCGAAAACGAACAGATCGCCTGTTTTTAACCGGACAACATGGCCGAAATTTAAAGCGTAGTCGATGATAAGCTTGTTAACAGTTTCCTGCGAATAGGTATCGTCATCAACCGGGCTGCCGACAAATATTTTAGTTGCATGCTCAGGTGCATAATCCAATAAACTCTTATCAATATTCGCGTCGTATAAAATTACATCTGCGGATTTAATAGCATTGATGCCTTTCAAACTGATTAGTTCCGGATCTCCCGGCCCTGCGCCAACTAATGTAATCTTCGGCTCTTTTACTGTAGTTGATTGTGCTGATAAAATCATTTTATAAAACTTTTATATGATAAAAAAGCCTCTTCTGTAGCAGAAGAGGCTTTTAAACTATGATTAATTATACTCTTCTTTATAAACGATACCGCGAACAACAAGTATTGCACATAATCATGTAATTGAACTTGCCGTGTGTTTTATTTGATACCATGTCACAAATATATAAAATCTATCAACTTAATAGATTATCTATAAAAATATTTTTTAATTCTTTTTAAGCATTGTTTACAAAGGTTTTTTAGAACTCTCCTCTTTTAGTTCGTGTTGCACCTCATCGCTGGTACTTCGTAATTCTGGGGTTGTCATCGGGCTATTCTCTGGTTTTTCATCTCCAAGTAAAACTCCCCATTGTTTAAAAGATTCGGTCCTGTCGAAAATAACTTTTAATACGGCGATGGTTGGAAGGGATAAAAACATACCTGATACTCCTGCAAGTAAACCGCCGACGAAAACTCCTACAAGCGTTCCTAAGGCATTTATTCTGACTTTAGAGCCTACTATTCTTGGCATCAGGATATTATTATCGAGAAACTGAACGCCCGCAATAACCAGAAGGACTGTAATAACAGGCCATAGTTCATTAGATGACGACAATGTTAGCAGCACGGCAATAATGTTTCCGAACAAGGCGCCGATGTAGGGTATCAAGTTCAGAATCGCGAAAATGACACCTATCAGCAATGCGTGCTTTATACCGATAATCATCAGTATACCGCCAAGCAAGATCGTCATGTATGTAACTTGTATCAACAGGCCAACCAGGTAGCTTTTGATTATATTTTCGGTTTCACGCATCGAATCCTCCACTTTTTTATGATCCTCGGGTTTAAACCACATGAAAATAAACCGTAAAAGAAGATTCTTATAAAACATCATAAGGAAAATGTAGATAGGCAAAAGCCCTACAAACACCAGAACGGAAGAAACGGAGCCTGCTGTGGTACTTAAAAAGCTGCCGGCGAAATCCATTAGTTTATTATTCTGCTCATTAATAATCTGAATCTGCTCTTTTGTAGAATAGTGCGTTAGCCTGCTTATCCAGTTACTTAATGAAGTAAGATGGTTGTTTACGTTAGCCTTAATTTGTGGAAAATCCCTTACCATAATCCCGATCTGCGTGGAAAGGAAATAAACTATTAACCCTACTAAAATGGCGAGACATAAAATCGACAGAACTATCGCCAATACCTCTGGAATTCTTTTTTTTCGCAGCTTCCTGTAAATTGGAAGCAATACAACACTCATAAAAAATGCCATCAGCAATGGCATTACAATACTATTTCCTAAAACTACAAGCAAACCAAGAAGGCAAAGTCCAAGTAATTCAACAGATCGTTTAACGGTTAGCGGCAATTCGTTCATGGGAAGATGATTTATCTGTTAACAATACTTTAACAACATCGTTTCATTAATACTTGGTGTTTTAATTAAGATTTAATAACTATGCCCATCTGTAAAAATTAGTTATGAAGTTAGAAACTATCGCCATACATTCCGGGAACAGAATCGATGAGACTACGAAGGCAGCAATACAGCCAATTACGCTTTCAACAACATTTGAGCGCGGTGCTGACGGTGATTATCCCGGAGGCTATATTTACACACGTTCTGATAATCCTAATAGAGCTTCGCTTGAAGATGTGCTTGCAAAATTAGAGAACGGGGCAGATGCCTGTGCCTTCTCGTCAGGCAATGCAGCGGGTGGATCGGTTTTCCAGGCCTTAAAGCCCGGAAGTCATGTAATTGCCCCTTCTGATATGTACCATGGCTTAAGAAACTTGCTGCTCCAGGTTTATCAGGGTATTTTAACGGTCGACTTCGTTGATCAATCAGCTATTGAAAATATTAAGGCCGCAATAAAGCCTGAAACGCGATTAATATGGATCGAAACACCGTCTAATCCATTGTTAAAAATTACAGACATCAGATCAATTACCAAACTTGCAAAAGAACAAGGAATTTTTGTCTGCTGTGATAATACGTTTGCCACTCCTGTTTTACAAAGTCCCTTACTTTTAGACGCCGATTTGGTAATGCATTCAACAACTAAATATTTAGGCGGACACAGCGATGTCTTGGGAGGTGCATTAATCACAAAAGAAAAATCTGATTTCTGGCAGCGTATACGTGATATCCAGGGATTATCGGGTGCAGTACCCTCTCCTTTTGATTGCTATATGACTGTTCGCGGCATTAAAACTCTGCCGTATCGAATGAAAGGGCACGTAGAAAATGCGCAAAAACTAGCCGAATTTTTAAGCACGCACGACGATATTGAAGCTGTTTTTTATCCTGGTCTGCCAAGCCACGAAAATCATTCGGTGGCTGCTTCGCAAATGAATGGCTTTGGTGGAATGCTGTCGTTTTTGGTTAAAGGCGACGAACAAGCAGCGAAAAAGGTTGCCAATGCGACTAAGATATTCACACAGGCAACCAGCTTGGGTGGTGTCGAAAGCCTCATCGAACATCGCGCATCGGTTGAAGGTCCGGATACAAAAACGCCCGTTAATCTGTTAAGAGTGTCCGTTGGGCTGGAAAATATCGACGATCTGGTGGAAGATATATCACTGGCAATCAGAACGTTGAAAAACTGATAAAAATTTAATTTTGCAAATAGCGATCTAACTAAATATATTTGAAACATTATTTGGCGATTAAACCAATCTATCAATAACCCGTAAAAAGGTCTTTGATTTATAAAGAAGTGGCGAGAGACAGGCTCTATGACCCACTGGCAACCCTGAAGTCTGACTTCAGAAGGTGCCAATTCCTTTCCCGGAATTTTTAGGGAAGCTATAAATTTTAAAACCATGAATAAAAAAGAAATCTCTCCGTTACGGGGAACAACTCCCTTCAAAACACGCACAACAGACGCGATATATCATTGCCGTCGATATTCCATGTGCGCTTGCTGCTGCTGTTAACGCTTCTTTCATAGTCGCATGAAAGATTAATGCCTGATGCATTAAGGAATAACTTCAATCGTTGTTCCCACCAAACTTAAAGTTCAAATCACTAAAATCTTAAAATATGTCAGCAACAAACTATAAATTCGAAACACTACAAATTCACGCAGGTCAGGAAGCCGATCCAACTACAGGATCCAGGGCCGTGCCTATTTATCAAACAACATCGTATGTTTTTAAAAATTCTGAGCATGGCGCAAATCTTTTCGCGCTTAAAGAATTTGGAAATATCTACTCACGGATCATGAATCCCACCAATGATGTTTTTGAAAAACGTATTGCGGCGCTTGAAGGTGGTGTTGCTGCATTAGCCGTTTCGTCCGGCCAGGCAGCTCAGTTTATTGCTTTAAATAATATTTTGCAGGTTGGCGACAACTTCGTCTCTTCTTCATTTCTCTATGGAGGAACTTACAATCAGTTCAAAGTAGCATTTAAAAGACTGGGAATTGACGTAAGGTTTGCCGAAGGCGATAACGCTGACAGTTTTGAGAAATTGATTGATGAAAAAACCAAGGCTATATACGTCGAAACAATTGGAAACCCAGAATTCAGCGTTCCCGATTTTGAAAAATTGGCGGCATTGTCCAGAAAATTTGATATTCCATTAATTGTAGATAATACATTCGGCGCGGCTGGCTATCTTTTCAGGCCGATCGAGCACGGAGCACACATTGTTGTACAGTCTGCCACTAAATGGATCGGCGGCCACGGGAATAGCATTGGCGGTGTAATTGTTGACGCCGGAACCTATAATTGGGGTAATGGAAAATTCCCTCAGTTCACTGAGCCTTCGGAAGGATACCATGGTTTAGTTTTTAATGACGTGTTTGGATTTAACGGCCCGTTCGGGAATATACAATTTATCATTCGCGCACGGGTTGACGGCTTACGGGATTTAGGTCCTTCCCTGGCACCATTTAACGCATTTTTGTTTTTACAGGGACTTGAAACACTGTCTCTGCGTGTTCAGCGTCACGTTGACAATGCACTGGAACTTGCCAAATGGCTCAAAGATCATCCGAAAGTTGAAAAAGTGTACTATCCGGGCCTGGAAGACAGTCCATACCATGCTAACGCGAAAAAATACCTAAAAAACGGTTTTGGAGCCGTACTATCTTTTGAAGTGAAAGGAGGAAAAGAAAGTGCAACAAAGCTCGTCGACAGTTTAAAATTAATCAGCCACCTTGCCAACGTTGGAGACGCGAAAAGTTTGATCATTCAGCCCTCAGCCACAACACATCAGCAATTATCCGAATCAGAACAGCTTGCCGCCGGTGTAAAACCAAATCAGTTAAGAATTGCCGCCGGGATAGAGCATATAGACGACATCAAAGCCGACCTCGAACAGGCATTTTCCCAGCTTTAATTTACCAGATACGAATGAGTAACTTTCATCTCTATAAACATAACAAGTCGCTTAAATTAGAAAGTGGTAAAAGCATTCAAAATCTTGAAATCGCTTATCACACGTATGGCACATTAAACAAGAAAAAAGATAACGTCGTCTGGGTTTGTCACGCTCTTACTGCCAATTCTGATGTATTTGACTGGTGGAAAGGGTTATTTGGTGACAATGACCTTTTTAATCCCAAAGATTACTTCATTATCTGTCCAAACACCTTAGGTTCACCATACGGCACAACCAATCCGTTAAGCATTAATCCGGCTACGGGCAGTTCTTATTTCCTGTCTTTTCCGCAATTTACGGTGAAGGACATGGCGCTGATCCACCAGATTCTGGCCGATCATCTTTCCATCCAGACAATCCAGGTTTTAATCGGAGGATCACTGGGTGGACAACAGGCTCTTGAATGGGCGATAGAAAAACCCAAAAAAATAAAAAAATTGATTTTGCTTGCAACGAATGCCTTCCACTCGCCGTGGGGTATTGCAAATAATGAAAGTCAGCGTCTTGCTATAGCTGCCGATCGTACTTTTTATGCTAATTCAGCAGACGGTGGCAAAAAAGGTCTCAAAGCAGCCAGAAGTATGGCCCTTCTTTCCTATAGAACGTATGAGACATACGGAATTTCACAGCAAGAAATTTCAACAGATAAAAAAGATGATTTCAGAGCATCATCCTATCAAAATCACCAGGGAGATAAATTAGTTATTAGGTATAATGCGTTTAGTTACTGGTACTTAACAAAAGCTATGGATAGTCATAATTTAGGTAGAAAGCGTGA
This sequence comes from Hufsiella arboris, assembly GCF_009834875.1. Classification (GTDB taxonomy): domain Bacteria; phylum Bacteroidota; class Bacteroidia; order Sphingobacteriales; family Sphingobacteriaceae; genus Hufsiella_A; species Hufsiella_A arboris. Next base: position 309,450 of record NZ_WVHT01000006.1, read on the forward strand.
AAGTATTGAATATGCTCTGCGTTTGGTTGAATCTCAGACTTTAGTTGTTGGTGTCAGATCAGATTTACTTTTTCCACCAGACGAACAGAAGTATTTAGCTAAGCATATCCCAAATGCAGACTACGTGGAGATTGATTCCTTCTATGGCCATGATGGATTTTTAGTTGAAACAGAATTATTAACCAGGGAGATGGCTGCTTTTTTAAAGCAATCTCCCGAAGAAAAGGACATCAGAACACTACATAAGATCGCTTAATATGGCAAAAAAACTTACAATAGGTTTATTCGGATTCGGAGTTGTCGGGCAGGGACTATACGACATTATACGCACAAAAGACCTTAATCTTGAAATAAAAAAAATAGCTATTAAACACCCCGAAAAACAGCGCAGCCTGCCGTCTGAATTGTTTACTACTAACGCAAAAGAAATTCTGAATGACCCGGCAATAAATACGGTTATTGAATTAATCAACGATGCTGAAGCCGCGTTTGAAATTGTTTCTGTGGCATTAACAAAAGGGAAAAATGTAGTTTCAGCCAACAAGAAAATGATCGCAAATCACCTGGAAGAACTTATTGACCTTCAGGAGGAATTTGGCGGTTCTCTACTTTACGAAGGTGCAGTTTGCGGAAGCATTCCTATCATAAGAAATCTTGAAGAATACTATGACAATGAACTTTTGTACTCTGTTCGAGGAATTTTCAATGGATCTTCGAATTACATACTCTCAAAGGTTTTTTCAGAAAATTTAAATTACAATACCGCCTTAAAGCAAGCGCAGGATTTGGGCTTCGCGGAGACAGATCCAACACTGGATGTTGGCGGATTCGACGCAAAGTTTAAGCTGGTAATCGCTACGGCCCATGCATATGGACTGATTATCAATCCTGACGATGTAATAAACATCGGTATCCAAAATTTGTCAGAAAAAGACATACGGTATGCAAAAGAGAAAGGCTATAAAATAAAACTCATACCAACGGCGCGTAAGATAAATGATCAGCAGGTCGTGCTATACGTTTTGCCTAAACTAATTCAGCCGGAAGATTTTCTTTATAATGTAGAAAATGAATACAATGGTGTTATTGTTCAGGCGGCTTTCGCTGACCAGCAATTCTTTTTTGGAAAAGGCGCTGGCGGTCACCCTACGGGCTCTGCTGTACTTTCTGATATTGCCGCGCTTAGGTACGATTATCATTACGAATACAAGAAATATCATCAGCCACGTGCACCTGAATTAACTAATGCCTTTCTGGTAAATGTTTATCTCCGCTATCAGGATGAAAAAATCATTAAACTGCTTGGCTTTGAAGATATTTCAGAGCGTTTATTCACGCACAACTTTAACTACTTAATAGGCACTGTCTCACTCCAAAATATCCTCGACAATGCTGAAGAATTGAGCAAAGAAGGCATTTTTATAGCCGAAATAGGAAACAAAAATATCGCAATAGAACATCAGCAAACGCTGGAATCAATTGAATCAGTATTTTAAAGTTAGCAGCATATCAATGCAAAAAGGGTGTTTAAATAACACCCTTTTTGTTTCTCCCCTAATATTCAAGGATTGTGAATTCCGTACGACGATTTAACTGGTGATCGGCTTTCGTGCATTTGACACCGTTGGCGCAGCGATTAAGCAATTTCGTTTCGCCGTAGCCTTTTGCTTTTAAACGATCACTGCTGATACCTTTGGAAATTATGTAATTAACGGCAGATTTCGCCCTGCGCTGAGACAGATCAAGGTTATAAATATCAACACCTCTTGAATCCGTGTGAGAAGCCAGCTCAATTTTAAGTGTTGGATTCTCTTTCATGATTTGCACCAGTTCATCCAAAACTTTTGCGGCATCATGTCGAATTACCGTTTTATCGAAGTCGTAATAAATATTTTTAAGATTGATTTTCTTGCCAACAGCAAGCTCGAGTGGTTCCAGTTTTAAGTCAACGTTCATAACTTTTGACTTATTAATTCCCTGTGTGTTTAAGTTCGCCGAATCTGCGTAAAACCCTTTTGCACTACCGCTAACTGTGTAATTGCTATTCTTATCTAGATCAAACCTGAAATAGCCGTTTTCGTCTGTCTTAGATGTCACCTTATCCGACAAATTAACTAATGAATTCAGCAAAGGCTCTCCGGTTTTTTTATTATAAACATGACCTTCTAATGCAATAACAACCGGCGTATAATCAATTTTTTGGAAGGAATAAATATCATCGCCTCCCATACCACCGCTCCTGTTCGATGACACGAAACCATTATCCTGGCCATTAACGGTAATAAAAGCGAAATCATCCCCTGGCGAATTAACAGGATATTGCATATTTACAGGTTTCGTCCACTTATCCGTGCTTCCCTTGGCTGAGAACACATCTAAACCGCCCATACCGGGCAGGCCGTCACTGGAAAAATATAAAGTGCCGTCAGCAGCCATTTCCGGAAACTTCTCATCTCCGTTTGAATTGATCTGTGCACCTGCATTCTGAGGTTTACCCCAGCTCCCATCATCCTGAAGTTGCGAGAACCAAATATCTGTTCCACCATAACCTCCAGGCATGTTTGATACAAAATATAGTACTTTCTCATCTGCACTTAATGAAGCATGGCCAATTGAATATTTCTTTACATTATTATACTTAAACGCCTTGGGTTCCTGCCATTTGCCATCAGTTTTTGTATAAATAAATAGTCCAAGGTTGTGCGTGCGATATTTTTGACCGGATTCCTTTGTCGTTAAACCATCGTTTCCTGACGAACGGGTAATGAACCACTTATCTCCGGAACGATTGCTGCTAATTGGCCCGATATGATATTTATCTAAGTTATTTATCTCTGGCCCAACCATCATTGGTTCAGAAAGTATATTATTATCTGCTCTTTTTGCGGTGAAAATTTTCAAATATGATTTTCCTGTCCATCCATATTCAAGATTAGAACTTGCAGAATCAGGCTCACCGGTGTAGTAAATTTTATCTCCAACTGGAAATACAGAAAACTCTGACAACTTGGTATTTATAGCATCTTCATTTCGTAACTTAAACACCGGAGTAGGGTTATCAAGCCATACCAGTGCAGAGTCGCAACCTGCCATATCAGCAATCACATTTTTTGTATCGCCCGTTTTGGCTAGATATTGCTGAAAGGCTGTTTTCGCTTCCTTATAATGCCCATTAGCTTTTAAAACCTGACCGTACAAAACCAGATTTCTTACATCACTTTTAGAATTTTCGGTGAGTTTTCCATACCACTCCTCAGCTTTTTCGTACTGATTCATTTTACGGTAACAGTCGGCGAGCTTTTCCAATACTTTAATTCGCACTTTTTTCGATGACTCTGCGTATCTTAAATAAATCGGCGAAGCCTTAGAATACTGATATTCTTTATAGTATTGATCTGCTTTTTGAATGTAACTCAATTGTTCCTGAGCTAAAACTCTTAATGAACCAATTAATAAAATAAAAGCTAATAAGTATCTGTTTTTCATATATTTATATTAAAAAAACCTTGGACTTAAATAACGGTCGCGTTTATTAGGAAATGTAAAACCCAACGTTATCTCATGTGATCCGTTTTGAACATCGCTTAACTGACTGATGACATAATCATACGAGTAGCCAATCCGGATCCGTTCAGAAACATAAACCTGCGCCAGGGCTGATAGGGAATTCAAATTACTTAGCGATTGATTCGCGAGGTAATTCTTGTTCCAAATTTTAACACCGGTACGATACGATCCTCCTATCCAAAACTGCGTTCCGAAAATAAACATCGCGTTCAGGTCCAAACTTGTCGGGCCTTTAAAGTCTTCTTTAACCAGCAAACTCGGGCGAAGCATAAATCCGTCTGAAAGATTAAGCATAGCACCTGTCATAAAATACAGATGTCTTGTCCGGCCCAGATTTAAGGTGTTTAATGCGTTCTTAAATAAGACACTTCGCGAGTTGCCGCCGGAAAGCATGTCCATTACCGAAGCGCCTGCGTACCATGTCGGACTATAATAATAAACTCCAAAGCGAAAATCAGGCACAAAATCGCTGATCTTGCCTGTTGGTAAAGCGAGGTCGGTTCCGCTAACAGTATTGATCATCGAACCATCGAGTGTATACTGAGCGAAACCGGCTGCAAGTCCAAAACTTAAACGCTTAGTATCGTCATCGTCCATCTGGATCCGGTAAGCGTAGTTAGCGTAAATGGATGAAACAGATTGCGGACCCAGTTTATCTGCCGTAATTTGAAGGCCCAGTCCCATTCTTTTAGTATCAGGATCTGCCACTCCGTCAATTGAAACCTGGCCGGTTTTCGGCGATCCTTCGATCCCAACCCACTGTGCGCGCATAGCAGTTTGAACGAACCACTCTTCTTTATAACCCGCGTAGGCGGGATTAATGCTTAACGAGTTGAAAATGTATTGAGTAAATTGGATATTTTGCTGAGCCGTAGAAGTCTTTACACAACCAACGGTCATTAAAATACCCAGTACCCATTCCCTTTTCCTTTTTAATTTCATCCTAAATTTGGCATTTATACCTGCCTTTTCTACCTTTTCAATAATACCCAGCCTTTATAAACTTCATTCTTATCGCCATTCTTCATGATCAATATGTAGTAATAAGTGCCTTCATTTAATCCATATCCATCCCATTGGTTCTGGTAACTCTTATTTCTGTATACTTCGTTACCCCATCTGTTGAAAACTGTAAGCTCGGCATTTGTATACCCTTCTATACCTACAACTTCAAACAGATCGTTGTTACCGTCACCATTTGGTGTGAACGCATTAGGTATAAGCAACTTATTTGCCAGAACCGTTAATCGAACAGTTGCCGTGTTTGACTCATAACCAAAACTGTTTTTAACAGTATAAGTGAAGCTATCATTTCCCACATATCCTTTAATCGAAGTATAAGTAACGGAGCCGTCAGGATTGACCGCAACTTTTCCATGATCAGGTTGGGATTTAACCATGATCGAACCGATGTTAAGCGACGTCAGTTCATCCTGAGCGCTGTCGTTATCAAGAATCGCTATTACTGAAACTTTGCCTGACTCATTATTGCTGAAGTCATCTTTTGCCAGCGGTTCAAGACCGGTTACGGTTACTATTACCACAGCCGACGAGGTATTCGCCTGGTCGAGTTTATCAGTGATCCGATACTCAAGCTTGTAAGTTCCTGCCCTTGTTCCACCTTTAACTTTAACAGTACCGTTTTCAAGGTAAACGCCATCATTTGTTGACGCAATTTGTGTTAGCGTAACATTTGATAATGAAGCAGGTTGACCATTGATTTTATCGTTTGCCAACACATTTGCTACCGTTGTACCGCCTATATAACCACTTATTGTTCCGTTATCATTCGCTGCAGCGAGGCTTGCTGATGAGACACGAACTTTTACGGTAGTCTGTTTTATATTCGACGGATTAAGTTTATCAACGACTTCGAACACCAACGTATAAGTTCCGGACGGCGTATTGGCGTCAACACTAACTTTTCCTGTTAAAGGATCAAGTTTAATATTTTGATGATCGACACTTACCAGTTTTAAACCTACCTCGTTCAAGGTCGCCGGTTTTCCGTTATATGTAACTCTTGAAAGCAGATTTTCAATCGCAACTCCACCGCTGAAACCGTTAGCGCTTCCGTCATTTGCTGCTACTGTCAGTTCCGGCAAGCCGATTGTCACGGTTACTGTAACGCTTGATTTATTCTCATTACCAAGTTTGTCGGTGATTTCGTAGGTCACAGTATAAGTGCCTGCCGGCGTTTGAGGAGCGACCATGATCGCACCGGTTTGCGTATCGATATACACGTTCGGACTTGTGCTGCTCAATTGTGTGATTGTAACTTCACCAACAGTCGGAGTAATTCCGTTATAAGTGTCATTACTTAGCACGCTAGGTACGGCTACTCCGCCTGTAACTCCGTTAACAGTACCAGCGTCGTGGACTGCTGTTATAATACCGGCAGTTACGCTGATTTCAATAGTAGCCGATTTAATACTTCCGGGATTTACCTTGTCTGCTATTTGATAAGTTAACGTATAACTTCCGGTCGGTGTATTTGGTGCTACAACTACTTTACCAGTGGTTGGATCAAGCGAAATATTTGCGCTCGTACTGCTAACCTGGGTTAATGTAATCGTGGAAACTGTCGCCTCAACATCGTTATAAGTATCGTTTTCCAAAACGTTAAAAATAACAACACCGCCATTAAATCCGTTGATAGTTCCATTATCGCTGGCCGCGGTGATCGCAGGTTTTGTAACCGTAATTGTAACGTCCGCTTCTGATGTTTTATTCGGATCAAGCATATCCGTCAACCTGTAACGAAGTGTATAAATACCTTCTGGTGTTCCCTGTGCAACATTTACAGATCCGTCAGCTGGATTTAAAGTAATTTTCGCGTTGGTACTACTTACCTCGTTCAGTTTCACATTACTAAACGTTACAGGATTTCCGTTGTAAGTATCGTTCGATAATACGTTAGAAACTACAACTCCTCCGATGAATCCGTTAAGAGACCCGGCATCAGCTGCAGCTGTAATTACAGTTGGCCTGATAGTTATCGTAAATGATTGGCTTGATGATTTATCGACACCACCATCAATGACACCACCATCATCCTTAATATAAACTGTGACGGTCACTACGCCTTCAGCATTCAATGAAGGAGTGAATGTTAAATCTCCACTTGAATTGACCTGAGGCTGTGAGCTAAATAAAGCGTTATTGCTATTTGTTACTTCAAAAGTCAATTTTTGATTTGATTCGTTCGACGGACCCGTGCTTAGGTCTGTAGCCCAATTTGTTATGATGTGAGCTCCTGAGTTTTCGAGAACAGACTGATCTAACCCAACAGTGAATGATGGAACGTCATTAACAGGAGTAATTTGTAGCGCAATCTTAACCAATACCGAACCACCATTACCGTCATCAGCTTTAACAGTGAATTCATCAGACCCATTATAATCCTGATCAGGTTTGTAGCTATAATCTCCGTTAGAATTTACAATTGCATGTCCGTGAGCCGGTAGAACACTGATGCCGTAGTTTAATACGTCTCCATCAATATCAGTAATCAGTGAGTTACCGGAAAACGATGAATCTTCGAGGATACTATTTAGAACAGCCGGAGGATTCGTTACAACCGGTAAATCGTTAACCGCGTTAATTAGTAAAGCAACGGTAGCCGATTTTACGGTACTAGATCCGTCACTATTGTACGTGGTTACGGTATAAGTGAAGCTGTCGTTGCCATTTTCATCATGCGTCGGAATAAAATTGATCGTTCCATCCGTATTAATAGCAACGGTTCCTTTCGATGGATTTGTTACTGATGTAATTTTGTAACCCGTTCCGTAGATGCCGGTTAATTTATCATTCGCTAAAACGATTAAGTCAATTTCCTGATCTTCAGTTGCGATCAAGTTGTCGTTAATAACGTCGGCATCATTATTAACGATCGTTCCGATAGCTGAAGCCTGACTGATTGTAGCGAGTCCGCCTGTAATATCACTTAAAGTAATGTTGTACGTTTCGTCTTCTTCAACAAGATTATCGTCGTTAATATCGATTGTAATTGTTTTAACTGCACCATTCACCGAACCACCGGCGAAATTCAAGGTTCCGGATTTAGCGGTATAATCGCTTCCAGCCAATGCGGTACCGTCTGCAGTAGCATAATCGAAGTCAAATGCATTTTGAATATTTCCAGTCAGTTTCACAGTAAATGTAGCAGTGCCTGCGTTTTCATTCACTGTAACGTCAGCAATAGAAATACTTGCCGCGTCGTTGTCTGAAATTACCGTTGTCACCGAGTTGTTTCCGATGGTTGCAATGCCGACTGCATCTTTAATATTTACAGTAAAGTCTTCATTACCTTCAAGAACATCGTCATTCACAATCGACACTGTAAAGCTTCGGGATGTACCGATAGCCGAACCCGCCGGGAAGGTTAACGTTTCCGGCACATAGTCGAAATCAGATCCGGAATCCGCTGTCCCCGAAGCAATGTCGGTTTTTACTGTCACCGCATCCTGTATAGTTCCACCCGCTGTTCCGGCAAGCTTAACTGTGTAAGTTATTGTGCCTGCATCTTCATTAACTGTTGTAGCGCCGCTTAGTTCCAGCGTTACACCATCGTTATCTGTGATATTCACCCTGGCAGATGTCGGGTCGGCTGTTACCTTACTGTTGCTGGTAACTGTATTCATAACCAGGTCTACCGTTTCAGTTTGTTCCGAAATGAGGTCATCTAAAACAGGAACGTCTAAATCAACGCTTAATGTGTTGGCCGGAATTACAACAGAGGTTCCAATAGAGGTATAATCACTTCCGCTAATTGCAGTTCCAGTTACGGTAAAATTAACGGTAGTAGGCGTTGAAACTTTGTTACTCAGCGTGAATTTGAACTTACCATTAGATGGTGTAGAAGATTCAGATCCATCGCTTGCGCCGCTAACAGTAACAGTCGCCTCGTCGTTATCTGTAATTTGGATTATCGCTTCTGATTTATTGATAGTTACCAATCCGCCTGTGATATTCTGCAATAAGGCTTTAATATCTTCGGTAAGTTCAACGATGTCATCGTCATTAACAGCGATTGTAAAGCTACGCGTAGCGCCGGCCGGCGAGTTGTCAACAAATGACAGTGTTCCGTTGGCAGCCGTATAGTCGTCTCCATCTAATGCTGTTCCGTCGGCAGTCGAATAGTCTACATCAAATGCATCCTGAACAGGATTATCAAGAGTTACTGTAACCGTTGCATTGCCAACGGCTTCGTTTACAGTGATATCTGCAATAGAAATGCTTGCGTTATCGTTATCCGTGATTGTAACCGACGCTATCCCATTAGCGATAGATACCAGTCCACCGGTTATATTACTTAATGTCACTTTAAACTGCTCAGATTTCTCTAAGAAATTATCATCAGTTATAGGAACTTCTATCGTTAATTGTGTATTAGCGGGCGAATTAGCCGGGAAAGTAAGTGTTCCTGTCTTTGAAGTGTAATCGCTTCCCGCTTTTGCAGTATTATCTGACGTCGCATAGTCAACTTTAAATTCAGCCTGAACTGAGTTGTTCAATGTTACCGTCAAAATCGCCTTTCCTGCAGATTCATCAACCGTTACATTCGCTATCGAAATACTGGCTGCTTCATTATCATTAATAGTTACAATTGCTTCCGCTTGCCCTATCGTTACAAGAGGAGTACTCAGATTACTTAAACTAACTTTAAAGTTTTCTATTCCTTCTAAAATCGCATCGTCAATTATAGGAACCTCTATAGTTTTGATTGTACCTGCAGCAGAATTAGCTGGAAACGTCAATGTTCCACTTACTGCCGTATAATCGTTTAGAGCTTCCGCACTATTATCCGAAGTAGTATAATCGACGGCAAATCCATTCTGGACAGCATTGTTCAGTGTTACTGTCACGCTAGCTTTCCCATCTGCTTCATTTATTGACACATCAGCAATCGAAATACTGGCTGCATCATTGTCTGTAATTGTTACAGTAGCTTCGGATTTACTAATAGTGACCAGATTTGTGCTGATGTCGCTTAACGTAACTTTAAAATCTTCTGTGGCCTCGCGAATCAGGTCGTCATTAATTGATATTTCAAATTCTTGAACAGATCCGGCCGCTGATCCGGCAGGGAATGTCAATACTCCGGATGCTGAACTGTAATCGTTATCACCAACTTTGGCCGAGTTATCGGATGTAGTATACTTTACAGTAAACTGATCCTGCACGGCGTTACTAAGCGTTACCGTCAACTTGGCCTTTCCAGTCGCTTCATTTGATGTTATATTAGCTATAGATATGTTCGCAACGTCATTATCTGTAATGGTTACTGTTGCTGCTGCTTTACTGATCGTTACCAGGCTGGTGTTCAGGTTGCTTAAGGTAACTGTGAAATCTTCTGATGTCTCGACGATGGCATCATCGTTAATCGGTACCTCGATTGTCAGCTCTGTGCCTGCCACTGATCCGGCAGGGAAAGTTAATGTACCCGTTTTTGCCGTATAGTCACTGCCTGCTTTGGCCGTATTATCTGACGTGGTATAGTCGAAGGTAAAGGCATCCTGTACCGCATTGTTCAGCGTGACTTTCACTACCGCTTTAACATCTGCTTCATCGACCGTTAAATCGGCAATCGAAATATTGGCGGCATCATTGTCGGTGATCGTCGCCGTGGCTGTACCTGTTCCTATCGTTACCAGGCCGCCCGATACATTGCTGATTTCTGCCGTGAAGTTCTCTGAACTTTCCACCACGTTGTCATCGGTGATATCTACCGTAAAGCTTTGCTTGCTGCCTGCTGCCGAGTTAGCCGGGAAGGTCAGTGTGGCTGTTTTAGCCGTATAATCCGAGCCCGCTTTAGCCGTGCCGTCTACCGTCTTGTAATCTACTGTAAACGAACCGGCCACTGCTGCATTCAATGTCACCTCGAAAGTGATCGTTCCTGCACTTTCGCTTACCGAAGACGGTACCGCTGCAATACTGACCGTTGCTGAACCGCTATCCGAGATATTCATCGTCGCTGTCGCCGGATCC
>NZ_WVHT01000007.1 GCF_009834875.1 Hufsiella arboris
AAACGACAATCGCTGATCAGAAAGACACTGGCAGCTGGGACTAATCAATCAAAATCAAAAGAGATACAACAAATGAAAAAGATAGCATTCGCATTAATAGCCATCATCGGCTTAGGATTCACAGCCTGCAAGAAAGACGAAACAGCCACACCATCTGCCAAAGTAAAAACGACAATCGCTGATCAGAAAGACACTGGCAGCTGGGACTAATCAATCAAAATCAAAAGAGATACAACAAATGAAAAAGATAGCATTCGCATTAATAGCCATCATCGGTTTAGGGTTCACAGCCTGCAAGAAAGATGAAACAGCCACACCATCGGCCAAAGTAAAAACGACAATCGCTGATCAGAAAGACACTGGCAGCTGGGACTAATCAATCAAAATCAAAACAGATACAACAAATGAAAAAGATAGCATTCGCATTAATAGCCATCATCGGTTTAGGATTCACAGCTTGCAAGAAAGACGAAACAGCCACGCCATCGGCCAAAGTAAAAACGACAATCGCTGATCAGAAAGACACTGGCAGCTGGGACTAATCCAGTGATTCGTATTAGCTCAGCTATTTATCGGTCTAAATTAAATTGCTTACTCTCGCTCTTAAAGTAAACGCCATAACCTGATTTAAAGAATAACTTATTTTTCCACTATCGTTTGTATGATCATCCATTGTCATACATAGAGCTTATATTTGCTCAAAACGATATAATGGAAGAAATCAAAAAATACATTGAGGATAACAAACAGCGTTTTTTAGACGAATTGTTTGAATTACTGCGCTTTCCATCTGTTAGCGCTGATCCAAAATATAAATCTGACGTTCTCAAAACAGCAGATTACGTAGCTCAAAAATTAAAAGATGCCGGTGCTGACAGCGTAGAGGTTTGTCAAACTGCGGGTTATCCAATAGTTTTTGGAGAAAAAATTATTGATCCCAGTCTTCCGACTGTTTTGGTTTACGGTCATTATGATGTACAACCAGCCGACCCGCTGGAGCTATGGAAAACTCCGCCGTTCGAACCTACTATTCGCGACGGTAAAATTTATGCCCGCGGTGCATGTGACGACAAAGGGCAGTTCTACATGCATGTAAAAGCTTTCGAGTTAATGTCGCAAACCGGTACACTCACTTGTAATATCAAATTCATGATAGAAGGGGAAGAAGAAGTGGGTTCTGCGAATCTTGGAATTTTCGTAAAGGAAAACGCCGAAAAATTGAAAGCGGATATTGTTCTTATATCCGATACGTCCATGATCAGCATGGAAAATCCATCTATCGAAACCGGCCTGCGCGGACTTGCTTATATGGAAGTCGAAGTAACGGGCCCAAACAGAGACTTGCACTCGGGTGTTTATGGAGGTGCAGTAGCAAATCCGGCCACCATCTTGTGCAAAATGATCGCATCTCTTCACGATGAAAATAATCACGTAACTATTCCAGGTTTTTACGACAAGGTTTTAGAGCTCAGTGATGAAGAAAAAACAGCATTAAATTCTGCACCGTATGATGAGGAAGAGTATAAAGCTGACCTTTCAATCGACGAAGTCTGGGGCGAAAAAGGTTACTCGACTACTGAACGCACAGGAACAAGGCCAACTTTAGAAGTAAACGGCATATGGAGCGGTTATACCGGCGAAGGCGCAAAGACGGTACTTCCGAGCAAAGCGAATGCAAAAATTTCGATGCGTTTGGTCCCAAATCAAAGTTCAGAAGAAATTTCAGCAATGTTTACAAAGCATTTTGAAAGTATCGCGCCAAAATATGTGAAGGTTAAAGTAACCGCACATCATGGCGGCGAACCTGTTGTAACTCCTACTGATAGCATTGCCTACCAGGCGGCAGAGAAAGCCATTGAAGAGTCATTCGGAAAAAAAGCAATTCCAACACGAGGCGGCGGAAGCATTCCGATTGTTGCCTTGTTCGAGGATGTTTTAGGAATTAAATCCGTTTTGTTAGGATTTGGACTTGATAGCGACGCTTTGCATTCACCCAATGAAAAATACGACCTATATAATTATTACAAGGGAATCGAGACGCTCCCATTGTTTCATAAGTATTTCGCAGAATTAAGTAAATAAAACTTACCAAAGGCTTATTGGGAGCTGCCTTGCAGTACCTATAAGCCTTTTTTTATATGGCTCCAGCTCCAAGAAAACGAAAACCTGTCAAAAAGAAAAAGACGATTCCACTTCAGTTAAAATTTGCCGGAATAGTCGTTGCACTCATACTACTTTCTCCTCTCTATTATGGTTACATCTTAAAATCGTTTAGCTCAGCATGGCAATGGGTTTCGGATATAGGAGAGGATACGGACTATCGAACCTATGAAAGCTATGGAATTAAAATTCCAAAAAAATATACGGTTCATGGAATTGATGTTTCCTATTACCAGGGAAAAATAAACTGGAAAGAGGTAAGCAGAATGAATGACGATGGCGTAAAGATCAGTTTTGCGTTTATAAAGGCAACTGAAGGATTAACCAGGGTAGACAGATACTTTTCCCGGAACTGGCGGGAAGCTCCTAAAGTGGGCATTGTGTGCGGCGCTTATCATTATTTCAGGCCAAGAAAGGACGGAAAGGCACAGGCAAAGTTTTTTTTACAAGTCGTAAATGCCGAAGACGGGGACTTGCCTCCCGTTGTTGACATAGAAGAGTTGGATGATTCAACTCCGGAAAAGATGCGGGGCGAACTTGCGGAGTTCCTTGATTACGTGGAAGTGAGAAGTCGTCAAAAGCCAATTATCTATACTGGTTTAAAATTTTATCAGGATTACCTGGAAGGCTACTTTGATGGATACCCACTGTGGATTGCTCATTATTACAAATCAAAACTCGGTATATCCGTTAACAGCAACTGGCTGTTCTGGCAACATTCGGACAAAGCCAAAGTCAATGGCATTAACCATCCGGTTGATTTTAATGTATATCGGATGGACAGCACGGCATTCAGGCAATATTTAATCCGGTAATCAGATCACCCATTTTTTGCATTTATCAAGAAACGTATTATCAGCATCGGCGGCGATTCCGGGCAAGTCATCTATTGAAAGCTTATATCCATTAAATTTAACACCGCCAACGCAGGGGTCTTCAAGATGTCCGAGCATGCAGGTATCCATATCGTGAAATCTGAGTTCGGGGCTTGCATAGGCGAAATGTAACTTGGCGCTTAAAGCTATGCGGCTCTCAAGCATGCCGCCAATCATGCAGGGGATATTACCTTTCCGTGCTGTGTTATAAATTTTTATAGCCTCATGAATGCCGCCAGACTTCGAAAATTTTATGTTGATATAGTCACATGAATCAGTGTCGATTAATCTTTCCGCGTCCTTATGAGAATAACAACTTTCATCAGCCATAATTTTAACTGGTGTTTTTTTTCGTAAATCTGGCAAAAAGCGATCGTGATAAGCTCTCATGGGCTGTTCGCAAAACTCAATATTAAGTTTTTCAAGTCCTTGTAGAGCGATAACTGCTTCGTCAAAACTCCAGCCCTGGTTAGCATCCACACGAATTGAAATATTTTCCGGTATCGATTCTCTTATTCGTTCAATCCGTTTAATATCGTCGAATGGATTTTTACCAAGCTTAACCTTCAGAATCATTGCGGTTTGCGAGACAAATTCGACAGCCTTAGAAGCCATTTCTTCCGGCGATCCTAAGCCAACGGTTATATCAGTGGTAATCTCTTTTTTTGCGCCATTCAGGAATTTGTACAGAGGTAGGCCGGCGTTTTTAGCAGCCAGGTCGTACAAGGCCATGTCAAACGCACTTTTGATTGTCGTATTGCCAGCAACGAATAAATTCAGCTCGTTAAGACGCTCGTCAATCTCCAATGCGTTTCTTCCCTTCCATAGCATTGCGAAATCTTTGGCTAATGCAAGGCAGGTATCCTGGGTTTCTCCTACAATCATCGGAAAAGCAGAGCATTCACCCACACCGTAAAGTCCCTGGTCTGTATATATCCTGATAAAAACGTTTTGGGCACTGCTCATAGTGCCGGTAGCTATGGCAAAAGGAACCATCGGGATGCTGAAGCGATAGATTTCGGTTTTAGTTATAATCATGGAATTAGCGGGTAATAAACTTGTTTTTCAAATCTCAATTATAAAAAACATTTCTCCATCCGGCGACTTAACTTTACAGGAAATAATTTTTATGCCGAATAGTCTGATCAATGAAACATCTCCGTATCTCCTCCAGCATGCCAATAATCCGGTTGATTGGTTCCCATGGGGGCCTGAAGCTCTTTCAAAAGCGCAGAAAGAAAACAAACTGATTTTAGTTAGTGTGGGATATTCCGCCTGTCACTGGTGTCACGTGATGGAGCATGAAAGCTTTGAAAATGAGCAAGTGGCTGAAATAATGAACGAGCATTTTGTATGTATAAAGGTGGACAGGGAAGAGCGGCCGGACATCGATCAGATATATATGAATGCCGTGCAATTAATGACAGGCCAGGGTGGATGGCCGATGAATTGTTTTTGCCTGCCGGATCAGCGGCCAATTTATGGCGGAACTTATTTCCGTAAAGGCGATTGGATGAACCTTTTACAAAACCTTGCCGCTTTTTGGACCGAAAAACCAGATGAAGCTGTCGAATATGCGGTCCGGCTTACAGAAGGAATAAAACAAGGCGATAAGATAAAGTTCAATGAATCGGAAGATGAATTTGACATTGACGATCTCAGGGAAATTTATGAGCCGTGGAAAAGATATTTCGATCCGATAGAAGGTGGCTACAATCGCGCTCCCAAATTTCCGTTGCCAAATAACTGGCAGTTTATGCTTCGTTATTCACATTTAATGAAAGATTCATCTGCTGAGATCATCACCAAAATAACGCTGGAAAAAATTGCGCTCGGTGGCATTTACGATCATATTGGTGGCGGATTTGCTCGTTACTCAGTAGATGATAGATGGCATGTTCCTCATTTTGAAAAAATGCTGTATGACAATGCCCAGTTAGTTAGCTTATACAGCGAGGCATATCAGGCCTGGAAAACTCCGCTTTACAAGGATATAGTTTATGAAACACTTAACTGGATTGAACGGGAAATGATGTCTGACGAAGGGGGCTTCTATTCTGCTTTGGATGCAGACAGCGAAGGCGTTGAAGGAAAGTTCTATACTTTCGAAAAAAATGAACTTGTTCAATTGCTGGGCGATGCTGAGCCGCTATTTAGTAAATTTTATCATGTTATGAATGACGGTAATTGGCATGAAGAAAAAACGAACGTGCTTTTCAGGGATGAAACGGAATTAAACGAGATTGAACTGACTACACTGAAACAAGCGCGGGATAAAGTTTTTGCCTACCGTGATCAGCGCATTAAGCCAGGGCTCGACAATAAAATTTTAACGTCGTGGAATGGGATGATGTTAAAGGGTTTTGCTGATGCCTATCGTGTTTTTGATGATCATCGTTTTTTGGAGATTGCAAAACGGAATGTGGAGTTCATAACCGGTAATCTTCTGTCGGCAGATGGAGCTTTGCTGAGAATGTATAAAAGCGCTCAAAAAGGATTTCTTGACGATTATGCTTTTGTAATTGACGGTCTTATCGGTTTGTATGAATGTACTTTTGACGAGAACTGGATCCTACAAGCGAAAGCGCTTTTAGAGTACTCCTTATTGCATTTCAGCGATGATGAAAGTCAAATGTTGTTCTTTACTTCAAATACTGCTGAAGAGTTAATCGCGCGCAAATTTGAGCTTACCGATAACGTTATACCGGCATCAAATTCGGTAATGGCAATAAACCTGTTTAAATTGGGGCACTTCTTCGATAATGAATCGTACATCGAACGATCTTTGCAAATGCTTAGAAATATAAAGCCTGAAATAAAAAAGT
This sequence comes from Hufsiella arboris, assembly GCF_009834875.1. Lineage (GTDB taxonomy): Bacteria > Bacteroidota > Bacteroidia > Sphingobacteriales > Sphingobacteriaceae > Hufsiella_A > Hufsiella_A arboris. The sequence goes on from NZ_WVHT01000007.1 coordinate 5,861, forward strand.
ATGGTTCGGGTTATTCTAACTGGGCAACTTTATTGCTTTATCATGTGTTTGGAATTTATGAAGTTGCCATAACGGGCACTGATTATGAGACAAAGCGTAAGGAATTAGAAAATAATTACGTCCCTAATAAAATAATTCTTGGAGGTTCAACCGGAACATTACCTTTGCTGAATGATAAGTGGTTGGGCGAAACAAAAATATTTGTCTGCAAAAACAGAACCTGCAAAATGCCCGTTACTAATACACAGGATGCACTTAATCAACTAATTAATCAATCAGAAAATTAATAATTATGACTATAGAACCAAATAGCGTTGTAGCGCTTACTTATGATTTATACACCACAGACAATGGTGAAGAAACTTTTGTAGAGCAGGCAAACAACGAAAACCCACTTGTTTTTTTATACGGTGTGGGAATGATGCTTCCAAAATTTGAGGAAAATTTAAATGGCTTGAAAGCAGGCGATACGTATGATTTTGAATTGCCGGCTGTCGATGCTTATGGCGAAAAAGACGAAAACGCAGTTGCTCAGCTTCCGATTGATATGTTTAAAGATGCAGAACTTCCGGTGGTCGACTCAATTTTGCCGTTACAGGATAACCAGGGAAATCAATTCAGAGCAAGAGTGACCAACGTGGATGAAAAGGCAATTTCGGTAGATCTCAATCACCCGATGGCTGGACAAAACCTCCACTTTAAAGGCGAAATCTTAAATGTTCGCCCGGCAACTGAAGATGAACTGTCTCACGGCCATGCTCATGGCGTTGACGGTCATAGCGGGCATTAATAATTCAAATAACTAACTGTCGGCTGATTATAAATCTGCCGGCAGTTTCAACAAATCTTCAGGAGTGTCGATAGCGACAGTTTCGATACTTGTCAAGGCAGTTTTAATCTTGTAGCCATTTTCTATCCATCTAAGCTGTTCAAGCGCTTCAGCTTTTTCAAGCGATGATACGGGCAAATTTGTTAAAGCTACCAAGGTATCCTTCCGATAACCATATATGCCGATGTGCTTAAAATACTTGTGGTGATTCAGCCAATCGCCTTCGGGTTGGTTTCGTTGGTAAGGCACAGGGGTACGGCTGAAATAAATCGCTTCATTTAAGACGTTGATCAGTACTTTCGGCGAGTTGGCATTAAACAATTCGTCTGTTGAGCGAATCTCCTTAATTAACGTGGCAATGCTTATGTCATCGGAAGCAAAGCAGGAGCAAAGCAGATCAATTTGTCTCGGATCAATATAGGGTTCATCCCCCTGGATATTCACCGCTACATCAAATCCAATAATCTTCTGCATTACTTCAGCACAGCGGTCCGTTCCGCTTTCGTGTTTTTCAGAAGTCAGCAATCCTTTTCCGCCAAACGCCAGTACATGGGAAAGTATGCGTTCATCATCGGTAGCAACAATAACGTCATCCAGCTTTTCACTTTTCTTCGCCTGCTCATAAACACGCCGGATCATGGACTTACCATGAATGTCAACCAGCGGCTTGCCCGGGAAACGGGTAGACGCAAATCTAGCGGGAATGATGCCTAAAATTTTCATATCAAGCTATTAAAACAGCCCGTGCAATTCACCTTCAATTCTGTTGATGATAAAGCCGAGATCTTCTGGATTTTTAGTAAAATCCAGCTTGTCCTTGTCAAGTATTAATAGCCGGCCTTCCTTATAACCATCAATCCATTTCTGGTATTTTTCATTCAGCTTAGAGAGGTAATCCAGCCGGATGCCAGCCTCATACTCACGGCCCCGACGCTGAATATTGTTTACAAGCGTTGGCACCGAGGCTTTAAGATAAATGAGTAAATCCGGAGGCTTAATAAACGAAGTTATATTGTCAAAAATAGCCCGGTAATTATCGTAATCACGGGAGGTCATCAATCCCATTTCGTGTAGATTTTCCGCGAAAATATAAGCGTCCTCATAAATTGTGCGGTCCTGAACGATGTCCTTTTTTTGCTTTTGTATTTCTGTAATTTGCTGGAAGCGGCTATTTAAAAAATAGATCTGCAAATTAAAGCTCCAGCGTTTCATGTCACTGTAAAAATCTTCCAGGTACGGGTTATTGTCAACGGCTTCAAATTGGGGTTCCCACCCCATATGTTTGGCTAATAATTCAGTAAGCGTAGTTTTACCTGCGCCGATATTACCTACTATGGCTATGTGCATCTGATAAAGTTAAACGTCAAAAGATAAAAGTCAAAAAATGAGCTGAATTAAAATTTTTTGAACCCGATAATCTCCCGTACTTCGTTAATTGTTTTAGCTGCGCTGGCGCGGGCTTTCTCTGCACCATATGCCGATACTTCCTTTAAATAGCTGGTGTTTGCAGCAATTTCTTCGATGCGGTTACGTACCGGTTCGGTTGCGATGGTCATGTCTTCTGCGAGTTGTTTTTTTAGATCACCATACCGGATCTGGCAATTATTGTATGACTCGTCAAAGTATTTATACGTTTCGTCGTTTGATACAACCTTCAGCAGATCAAACAAGTTTTGTATTTCATCCGGCTTGGCCATATTCGGTTCGGTTGGCCCGCTGTCAGTTACCGCGCGCATTACTTTCTTACGAATTACTTCCGGGCTATCGGACAAGTAGACAGCATTTCCCTCGCCCTCTGATTTTCCCATTTTTCCTTTTCCGTCAAGTCCGGGAATCTTTACCAGCTTTTCAGTAAAATTAAATGCGTAAGGTTCCGGGAAGTATTCGTTATTATAAAGCCTGTTAAAGCGGTTTCCGAATGTTCGCGCCATTTCAAGATGCTGTTCCTGATCTTTACCTACAGGTACTTTGGTAGCTTTGTGAATTAATATATCTGCGGCCATTAATACGGGATAAGTTAACAAGCCGGCGTTCACATTGTCAGGGTTTGCGCGAACTTTATCTTTAAAAGATGTGCTTCTTTCCAGTTCGCCCATATAGGCATTCATATTGAGGAAAAGATAAAGTTCCGGAATCTGAGGCAAATCGGATTGCACATAAATGGTCGATCTCTCGGGATCGATTCCGGCGGCTAAATACTCAACAAGAACTTGCTTAACGCTGCCGTGAAGGTTCTCAGGCGTTGGATGGGTAGTTAACGAATGGTAATCTGCAATAAAAAAGAAGCAATTATATTCATCCTGCATTTTCAGGAAGTTTTTGATTGCGCCGTAATAGTTACCTAAATGAAGTTTTCCGGTACTTCTTATACCACTTACTACTGTTTCCATACTTCGGCGAAAGTAAGGATTTTTTCTATTTTTGATGTGACGGAAAAGACTTGAAAAGCTATTTCGCTTATGTTACCTTAGTGATTTGACGAAGCTTACAGATATTAAATGATTCATTTTTTCAGGAAGATTCACCGTTATTTTTACTTAGGCGCAGTGTGCTTTTTTTTTGGGTTGCTATTTCCTTTTCTATATTACTTTTCCAGAAAACCATCGCGATACAAGTTTTTAAACCACGTCAGGTACCTGTTAGGACTTTCGAGTTCTGCAGCAGCCGGCATTTTTTATTTCATAAATTATGAAGAGCAAATAGATTGGAACAGGCCTTATATCATCTGTCCGAATCACACATCGAATCTTGACATTACAGCGATGAGCATTTCGGTTAAGACAAATTTTGCATTCATGGGTAAGGATGAATTATTGGATAATTTTGTGACCCGCCTTTTTTTTAAAACGATCGACATTCCGGTTAACCGCGATAGTAAGATTTCGTCCTTCCGGGCGTTTAAACGAGCCCAGGATTATTTAAAATCCGGGGTTAGTGTTATTATTTTTCCGGAAGGTAAAATCCCTGATGATTTTCCGCCGACATTACATTCATTTAAGAACGGAGCTTTTCGTCTGGCCATCGAACTGAAAATTCCCATAATTCCGGTAACGATCAAAGATTCATGGAAAAAAATGTGGGACGACGGAGCAAAATATGGAAGTAGGGCAGGAATTTGCCATATTTGTATCCATAGGCCTGTAGATACCAAAGATATTGAGCTTGCCGACGCCGACTTACTTCGTGACAGAGTGTTCGGAATTATAAAAACAGAACTGGACAATGAAGCTTGATAATGATACAATAGATCGCATTGCACATTTATCGCGATTAGAGGTAAGCGAAAACGATAAACCTGCTCTAATAAAGGATATGGAAAATATCCTGAGCTTTATGGAGAAATTGAACGAACTGGACACATCGAGTGTTGAGCCGTTGATTTATATGACTGAAGCCGTGAACGTGGTAAGAGACGATGTGGTTAAACGCGATATCACGGTTTCCGAAGCATTGAAAAATGCTCCGGATCATGATGAAAAGTATTTCAAGGTTGCTAAAGTCATCGTTAAATAAACAATCACGAAAACCTCTGTAACAAGCACGCGCTAATAACCGTCTAAAAAGAAAAAAATGGCTGAACAACCGCTTATTACAATCAAAGACATCGGGCGTAAGTATGTTATTGGTTCGGAAACTATTCACGCACTTAAATCCGTTAGCCTGGATATCAATAAAGGCGAATTTGTTGCCTTGATGGGCCCGTCCGGATCAGGCAAATCTACACTTATGAATATTCTGGGCTGCCTGGATACGCCAACAAAAGGTGAATATATTCTAAATGGCATCCGCGTAAGCGATATGACAGATAATGAGCTCGCCGAAGTTCGAAATAAAGAGATAGGTTTTGTTTTTCAGACATTTAATCTTCTTCCGCGATCATCATCGTTAGACAATGTTGCCTTGCCGCTTGTTTACTCAGGGATAGGAAAAAAAGACAGAGACGAGCGTGCACAAAAAGCGCTGGAAAATGTAGGTCTCGGTAACCGGGTTGATCACAAACCCAACGAACTATCTGGCGGACAGCGGCAGCGTGTTGCGGTTGCACGTGCGTTGATAAATAATCCATCAATTATCCTCGCAGATGAGCCGACCGGAAACCTGGACACTAAGACATCTGTAGAGATCATGGGTTTACTTGAAGAAATTCACTCAAAAGGTAACACGATCATCCTGGTAACTCACGAAGAAGATATCGCGCAACATGCTCATCGGATCGTGCGTATGCGCGACGGCCTGATTGAAAACGATTACCAAAATGTGGAAGTTAAATCAGTGTCTCCCCGCCTCACTCAAATGAAGGAAAAGGGTATCGACTTTGAGGAAATTAAGTGACAAAATTGAAACTTTTCCTGTTCAATATCACTTATTTAAGTAAATTTTCGGCATGAAGATTTACACGAAAACGGGTGATAACGGCTATACGTCGTTGATTGGCGGAGTAAGGGTTGCTAAGCATCATTTACGTATAGAGACTTACGGAACAGTTGACGAGTTGAATTCATACATTGGATTAATTGCCGACCAGCAGTTGAGTAATCACCATAAATCTTCTTTAAAAGAGATACAGGACAGGCTTTTTACTATTGGCGCTTCGTTAGCGTCCGATCCTGAAAAGTCAAAAATGATTATACCTGATCTGTTGGAAGCCGACGTTCTTTTTTTGGAAAAGGAGATCGATCAGATGAACGAGGTACTGCCAGCCTTAACGCATTTTATTCTTCCCGGCGGAAATACAACAATTTCATATTGTCACATTGCCCGCTGTGTTTGCAGAAGAGCAGAGAGGCTTGCTGTTAATCTTTCAGAGGAAAGCTTTGTCGAACCATTAATAGTTATCTACCTGAACAGGCTCAGCGATTTCTTATTTGTAATGGCACGGAAGCTTGGTTTTGACTTGGGAATTGCCGAAAATAAATGGATACCAAGAGTTTGAACAAGCTATTGAAAAATATTTTATAATCTTATTTTTTTTATTATACTTTTGCCCAAAATTAAATTCTATAAACAATGTACTGGACACTAGAATTAGCATCACATCTGGAAGACGCACCCTGGCCCGCAACTAAAGACGAATTAATCGATTATGCTATCAGATCAGGTGCACCTGTTGAAGTAATAGAAAATCTGCAGGCTTTAGAGGACGACGGAGAACCGTATGAAAATATAGAGGAAATATGGCCTGATTACCCTACAAAAGACGACTTCTTTTTTAACGAAGACGAATATTAAAAGCCCTGAAAATGGGCTTTTCTTGTTTAAAACGTTGATTCTAAATCTTTTCGGGAAATTTTTTATTTTCTCACAAACTTTTGCCCGATAATTGATATTTATAGATTGATTAATTGAAATAACTATCAAACTAAAAAACAAAAACTATGGGCAATTTACTTTATGTAATCGCTGTTATCCTGATCATCATCTGGATCTTCGGAGCATTTATTACTCCTTTCGGAGGTAATATCATCCACGTACTTCTTGTAATAGCAATTATTGCTATCTTATTAAGAGTTATACGGGGAGCGGCCTAGCAGAGGTTAAACAAAATAAAAAAAGCCGGCGAAGAGCCGGTTTTTTTATGCTCTGACCTTTCTTGTTTTTAAAATAGCATGCGCCATTTCAAGATCCTCCGGATAGGTGATTTTGATGTTTTGGTTATCACCTTCGATCAATTCAATTCGATGGCCTGCTTTTTCTACTACAGAAGCATCGTCGGTGAATAACTCATCATACGGCTGTTTATAAGCGTCCGATAAAATATTAGACCTGAAAACTTGCGGCGTTTGAACAAGATAGATTTGTTCGCGATCGAGTGCTTTAGATAAGCCATTAACTAATTGCCGCACAGAATCTTTACTTTTTACTGCTGTAACGGCCGTTCCTTTTTTTAAAGCCGTATCATAAGCCTTTGTAATAATTTCAGTCGAGATAAGCGGTCGTACCGCATCATGAATGGCGATAATGCCGTCTCCAACGATTTTCTCGAGAGCAGATTTAACTGAATCAAATCTGGTTTTTCCGCCATTTGCAAGTTGATGAGGTATTTTGAATTCATATTGTTCACATAGCGCTGTCCAATAGACATGTGACGTTCCAGGTAAGACAAGGATTATTTCGGGCTTAAACGACGATTCATAGAAGGCTTGCATAGTATGCATCGCAATCGGTTTGCCATCCAACAGCATAAATTGTTTTGGTACATCGGAGTTCATCCTGTTGCCCGATCCACCTGCTACGATGATCGCGTAGTAATTCTCGTCTTTTATCTGTAACTGGGACATATTTTTCGGTGGTCAATATAAAAAAAAGAGATGCAGGAATTAACCTGCATCTCTTGTCAATATACTTTTGTTTTATTTAGATAATCAACATGGCGTCGCCATAGCTATAAAAGCGATATTTTTCCTTAATGGCTACTTCATAGGCATTCATAATATGTTCATACCCGCCAAATGCACTTACCATCATCAACAAAGTTGACTCAGGTGTGTGAAAATTAGTAACCATACTATTAGCAATGCTGAAATCGTACGGTGGGAAAATAAACTTGCTCGTCCAGTCGTTTGCTGCTTTCAATGTCCGTCCCGCAGACACTGCAGATTCAATTGCACGCATGCTTGTTGTTCCAACAGCACAAACCCGGCGTTTATTCTCAATACCTCTGTTTACAATATCAGCATCTTTTTGTTCAATAATGAATTGCTCCGAATCCATTTTATGTTTTGTCAGATCTTCTACTTCAACCTGGCGGAACGTACCAAGGCCAACGTGTAATGTTACTTCTGCAAATTCAATTCCTTTTAATTCAAGGCGTTTCAATAGCTCGCGGCTAAAATGTAGTCCCGCAGTTGGAGCGGCTACTGCACCTTCCTTTTTAGCGAAGATTGTTTGATAACGCTCTTTGTCTTCAGCAGTGGCTTTACGTTTAATATATTTAGGAAGCGGAGTTTCGCCTAAAATTTCAATATTTCTTCTGAACTCTTCATCTGTCCCGTCAAATAAGAAACGAATTGTTCTTCCGCGGGATGTCGTATTGTCAACAACCTCGGCAACCAGCAGATCGTCCTCGCCGAAATATAGTTTATTTCCAACCCTGATTTTACGCGCAGGATCAACCAATACGTCCCATAAGCGCAATTCATTATTTAGTTCACGCAACAAGAAAACCTCGATTGTAGCACCGGTTTTTTCCTTATTACCATACATACGGGCAGGAAAAACCTTCGTGTTATTTAAAATCATCACGTCATGCTCATCAAAATACTCCAGCAGATCTTTAAAAATTCTATGCTCGATAGCGCCGGTTTTACGGTCCAGTACCATCAATCGGGCCTCATCACGTGTTGATGCAGGCGAATGGGCAATTAAAGAGTCGGGTAAATCGAATTTAAACTGCGATAATTTCATAAAATGGTCAATAAATTAGGGCGCAAATTTAGAAAATAAATCAGTAAATATTTACCTTTAATCTCCTGTGATTGTTTGCGTTTGGTAATAATAATGTTTGAATTAAGCTTTACTGGCTTAAATAATGTCGTGGCCTATTGCGCAATCGCGGTTTCGGTGGTCGATTGTAAAAATAAATGATTACTTTTCGTGTAACGTTTATATCCAGTAATAGTCTTAACGTATATGATTTTTCTAAAGCTCTTTGCGGAAAGTTTTGTATTTGCTTTTTCGGCACTTCGTGAAAATAAACTACGAACCTTTCTTTCATTGCTGGGAATTACAATTGGCATTATGACCATTATTGGCGTGTTTTCAGCCGTTGACACGCTAAGAAATAACTTACAAAGCAGCGTTGATAAGTTGGGAAGTAATACTATTTACATCCAAAAATGGCCCTGGCAGTTCGGGGGTGATTATCCCTGGTGGAAATATATGAACCGGCCTGAGCCTAAAATCAGGGATTTTGAGAAATTGCAAGACCGTGTAGAAGGAGCTGATGGCGTTGCGTTTGAAATCGGTATTGGGGACAGGCTGATCAAATATAAAAGCAATAGTGTTGAAGGCGCTCAGTTAGCGGCTGCTTCTAACGATTATTACAAAACCAGAATATTCAACTTTCAGGATGGCCGTTATTTCACAGATGGAGAGTCGCGTGCCGGAAGCCCGGTTACAATTATTGGTTCGTCTATAGCAGATGGCTTATTTCCTAACGAAAACGGTATCGGGAAAATAATAAACGTTCTTGGAAGAAAGGTAACGGTGGTAGGTATTTTCGAAAGGGAAGGCGAAGACATGCTGGGCGTATCGAACGACAAAACTATTTTATTGCCGTTAAATTTTGCTAAGAATGTTATTGATGTGGAAGATGAACGTTACGGTCCGCAAATTACCGTGAAAGGTAAAGACGGAGTTACAGTAACAGAATTGGAAAGTGAGTTAAGAGGACTCATGCGATCTATTCATCGAATTTCACCCTCTAAGGAAGATGATTTTGCCCTGAATAAATCTACTATTTTGACTGCCGGCCTAGATCAGATGTTCACAGTGGTGAACTTTGCCGGATTATTTATTGGAGGATTTTCTGTATTGGTGGGAGGCTTTGGCATCGCGAATATTATGTTTGTTTCTGTAAAAGAACGAACCAATTTAATTGGTATTCAGAAATCACTGGGCGCCAAAAATTATTTTATTCTTCTTCAATTCCTGTTTGAATCTGTGCTGCTTTGTATTATCGGCGGTTTAATAGGACTTGGAATTGTCTACCTGCTTGCATTTATCACCAAAGCTGCAGCTGATCTGAACATCGTTGTTGACTCTGGAAAGGTTATCATGATGTTTGCAATATCAACCACGATCGGGATTATTTCCGGGATAATCCCGGCATTTATGGCGTCACGATTGGACCCGGTAGAGGCGATAAGAAGCAAATAATAAAAAAGCGGATCTTGTTGACCCGCTTTGTTGATTTATTTAAAGCTTTTCAGCTTCCTGCAAAAGTTTTTCCTTATTAATAGGAACCACACCTATATGCTCACAAACTAAGCCACCGGCAAGGTTTGCAACTGCTGCTGTAGTAAAATCGTCGAGGCCAGCGGCAAGACATAAAGTGGCGGTTGCTATTACTGTATCGCCTGCACCGGAAACATCAGCAATATTGCGGATGTGAGCTGGTATCACTCTGTGGTCATTACCGGTGTTCATGTAAACTCCCAGTTCTGACAAAGTAACCATTACTTTGCTACAGCCAAGTTTGCTTTGCAACAAGGCTACAGTCGCGTCAAGCTCTTCCTTTTTATGAGGATCTACCTCGACCTTTAGGCCTTCACGAAGTTCCTTAAGGTTTGGTTTGAACAGCGTTACTTTATGATAATCAAGAAAATTACGCTTCTTGGGATCAACTACCGTAATAATTTCTTTTTGTTCAGCCAACTCGACAACCTGGTTAATTAAAGAGGGCGAGATAACCCCTTTGTCATAATCCTCAAAAATAATGGCATCAATTTTCTGACTGGAAATAAGCCCGGCGATTTTTTTTACCAATTGTGATGTGGATGGCTCATCAAGATTTACATCTGTTTCCGAATCGATCCGTACTATTTGCTGGTTATGGCCGATCACCCTGGTTTTAACCGTGGTAGGACGATTCGGAAAACGAATGATACCATCCGTGGAAAGCTGCTGGTTAACCATCACCTCCAGGAAATCCTCGCCATCCTTATCTTCGCCGATAGCGGCACAGATAACAGGCGTGGCTCCGAGTGCTTGTATGTTAAGAGCCACGTTAGCTGCACCACCCAGCCGGTTTTCGCGCTTGTAGATATGCACGACAGGCACAGGAGCTTCGGGAGATATCCGGTCGACTTTACCCCAAAGGTAACTGTCCACCATCACATCGCCGATTATTAATACAGTAAGGTCATTAAACCGCTGGAACAGGTCTTTCATTCAATTGAGATAAGCCGGCTTTAATGCGTTTACATGCTTCTATCAATTTTTCATCTGCAGCGGCATACGAGATACGGATTGACTTAGGGTCGCCGAAAGCATCACCGCTTACCACTGCGACATGGCTTGTATTAAGCAGGTAAAGAGCCAGTTCATCCGCATTTGCGATAGTCTGGCCATCAGCCGTTGTTTTTCCGAAAAAAGAACTTACATCAGGGAAGAAATAGAATGCGCCGTCAGGCAAGTTTACTTTCAGGCCATCAATGTCTTTCAGCAATCCGTAAACAAGGTCGCGGCGGCGAAGAAATACTTCTTTCATTTCGCGAACAGATTCCAGGCCGCCTTCATAGGCTGCAACTCCAGCACGTTGTGTTATCGAGCATGTTCCTGAAGTGATCTGGCTTTGCAGTTTATCGCAGGCAGCGGCGATTTCTTTATTACTCGCTGAATATCCAAGTCTCCAGCCTGTCATTGCATAGGCTTTTGAAAGTCCGTTTATAATAATCACACGATCTTTAACGCTTTCAAATTCCGCAATGGAAACGTGGCGGTCAAGGAAATTTATATGTTCGTATATTTCGTCTGAAATGATAAAAATATCAGGGTGCTTTTCCAAAACTTTAACCAGCGCCGCAAGTTCGTCATAGCTGTAAACATACCCGGTTGGATTGTTAGGCGACGAAAACATAAATACTTTTGATTTTGGCGTTATGGCCGCTTCGAGCTCCTCAGGCGTGATTTTAAAGTCACTTTCAATCGTAGCGTCGATAAATACCGATTCGCCTTCAGCCAGCTTAACCAATTCCGAATACGATACCCAATAAGGGGTTGGAATGATCACCTCATCTCCAGGATTAATAAGGCACATCAGGGCGTTTGCCAGCGATTGCTTAGCTCCGGTAGAAACAACGATCTGGTCGAAACCATAATCAAGGCCGTTTTCATTTTTCAGCTTTGCAGCGATAGCCTTACGCAGTTCCGGATAACCGGCTACCGGCGTATAATAGGAGTAATTCTGATCAATAGCTTCCTTCGCAGCCTGTTTGACATGCTGAGGCGTGAAAAAGTCAGTTTCGCCGAGGCTAAGGCTGATTACATCAACACCTTTTGCCGCCAATTCTCTGCCCAGTTTCGCCATTTTTATGGTAGCTGACTCGGCCAGATTGTTAATTCTGTCAGATAAAATTGCCATGATTGTTTATAAAAAGGCAAATATAAAAACCTAGGCCATAAATCGATTATTAATTAATGGAATATATCTTCGGCCCGGTTTGTCCAGCTTTTAATGAAATCGTAGTTTTGCAGGCTAACTCCGGGCATGCAAAAAAAACTGATTTTACTTTCCTTGATAATTGGAGCGGTGCTGATGCTCGGAAAATTCGGGGCTTTCCTGATCACATCTTCCAACGCTATTTTAACCGACGCAGCAGAAAGCATTGTCAATGTACTTGCGAGTAGTTTTGCATTTTACAGCGTATACCTTGCGGCAAAACCAAAGGATGTGAATCACCCTTACGGCCACGGGAAGGTTGAATTCTTCTCCATGTTTGTGGAAGGTATCCTGATTATTATCGCCGGCCTGCTTATTTCGTTAAAATCCGTCTATAATCTTTTCTATCCTCACGCTGTTAAAGACCTGTTCGATGGTATTATGATTGTAGCCGCTACCGGGCTGGTTAACTTTCTGCTGGGGCATTACCTGATCGCTCAAAGCAAAAAACTAAATTCCATTACTCTTTATGCGGAAGGGAAACATCTGAAAGTCGATTCTTATTCAAGTGCAGGACTGGTTTGCGGATTGGTGCTTATATATTTTACTGGTATCGTCTATCTTGATAGTGTTTTATCGATCGTCCTCGGACTTTATATTATTTTTAGCGGCTACCGGCTGGTGCGTCGTTCGGTTGGCGGATTGATGGACGAATCGGATGTTGAAACAATAAAAAAAGTTGTTGAGATATTAAATAATAACCGTCATGATGCCTGGATCGATATTCATAACCTGCGGACCCAGATTTACGGTAACGAACTTCATATCGACTGCCATGTAACGCTTCCGTATTATTTTGATCTTAACCATGTCCATGAGGAAATATCGCAGATCGATTCCTTAGTCAATCAAAAAGGTATTGGGCGGACAGAATTTTTTATCCATCCGGATCCTTGTCTTCCGAAGTGCTGCCACTATTGCAGAATGAAAGACTGCCCGGTTCGGAGTGAGGAGAAAAGAATCGACATCACATGGACTATGGAAAATGTAACACGCAACCATAAACACTTTGAATAGCTATGTATCCATTTAATGTGCGAGTCTACGGTTTACTGATTAATGAATCCGATGAAATTCTAATCAGCGATGAAGAAGAGTTTGGCGTTAGATTTACAAAATTTCCGGGAGGCGGCCTCGAATTTGGTGAAGGACTTATCGAAGGTTTGAAACGGGAATTTGTTGAGGAATGTAATCTCGCGATAGAAGTTGCCGAGCATTTTTATACCACCGATTTCTTTATAAAATCAGCTTTTAATGAAAGCCAGGTAATCAGCGTGTACTATCTTGTTAAGCCGTTGTCGGCAATCGATTTGAACTTTAAGCAGGAGCTTTTTGATTTTGACATGGAAGGAGATATAAAACAAGCTTTCCGGTGGAAGGCGGTCTCGGAAATCCAGGTTGAGGATGTTACGTTTCCTACCGACCAGCGTGTAGTTGAATTATTAAAATTACGATGGATAAAAGCCTGATTGAACGCGACAGGGCCGTAATTTGGCATCCTTATACACAAATGAAAACAGCGCTTCCGGTTGTTCCGATTATACGCGGCGAAGGTGCTTATCTTTTTGATGAAGACGGGAAAAGATACATAGATGCTGTGTCATCCTGGTGGGTTACACTGCACGGCCATTCACATCCGTATATCGCGCAAAAAATTGCTGAGCAGCTTACAACGCTGGAGCATGTGATCTTTGCAGGATTTACACATCCGGTAGCTATTGAACTTGCTGAAAAACTATTGCAAATTTTGCCAGCCGATCAGTCAAAAGTATTTTATTCTGATAACGGCTCCACTGCCGTTGAAGTGGCCTTGAAAATGTGTTTGCAATACTGGAGCAACCAGGGACAAACAAAGACCAAAATAATAGCGTTTAAAAATTCTTATCACGGCGATACATTCGGTGCTATGGCGGTAAGCGCCCGCAGCGCCTTTACAGAGCCTTTTGAAAAATTATTGTTCGAGGTTGAGTATATCGACACGCCAAATGCGGAGAATATTTCGTCACTCAAATCGCAGATCCTTGGTTTGCAGGATGTAGCTGCTTTTATTTTTGAGCCGCTTGTACAGGGTTCAGGCGGGATGCTGATGTATGAGGCTGAGTACCTCGACGAGCTGCTGCTATTTTGTAAAGAGAACGGTATTCTTACCATCGCGGATGAAGTGATGACCGGATTCGGCCGGACCGGAAAATTATTCGCGTCTGATTATCTCGTAAATAAGGCCGACATATTCTGCTTGTCGAAAGGGCTTACAGGAGGAACAATGGCGCTCGGAGTTACAACGGCTACCGGGCAAATATTTGATGCATTTTTATCTGATGACAGGCTTAAAACGCTCTTTCACGGTCATTCGTTCACTGCTAACCCGATTGCATGTACTGCTGCATTAGCCAGCCTAGAATTGACGCTTAAAGCGGAAACAAGCGATAATATGAATCGCATTAAACAATCGCATAACCATTTTTTAGAACGGATTAAATCGCATCCAAAATTAAAAGCTGTAAGGCAGACAGGAACGATTATCGCATTTGAATGGAATACAGGCGAAACCACATCTTATTTTAGCGATCTTCGTGATAAGCTTTATACGTTTTTCTTAGATAACGGGATTATCCTCCGGCCGCTTGGAAACATCATTTATATTTTGCCGCCATTTTGTATCAGCAACGACGATCTGAACTACATTTACAGCAAAATTGAAGAGGCGCTCGATAAATTTTAACCAGCTGGTTTACTTAGATACTATTATGGAATTGAAAGATCTTTTTAGCAAACTCATAAGCAACAACGAAACACACGCCAGGTTATTGAACACTTTATCGCTGATGGAAAATACCGGCGCGCGCAAAATATCGGCCTGTGAACACAAAACGGACGTCACGCTTATCATCCTTAAACACGCGGCCGAAGAACATCGTCATGCTTATTATCTTAAAAAGCAGATTTCGAAATTAGACGGAGGATTTTGTCCCACGTATAGCGATGAATATCTATTATCTCCGCATCACAGCAGATTTTATCTCAATAAATTGGATGTGGATGTTTGCCGCTACCTGAAAAACGAGCTCGGACTGTCAGGACAGGAATTGCGTTTTGCAGCTTATTTACTTGTGACCTACGCAATAGAGGTACGTGCGGATGAACTTTATCCATACTACCAGGAAGCGCTTGATGAAGCCGGTAGCAAAGTAAATGTGAAATCAATTATCCTGGAAGAAGAGGGACACCTGGAGGAGATGATTCATCAATTGAAAAACTTTTCAGCCGATTGGGAAACTCACGCTCAAAAAGCTGTTCAACTTGAGTTGGATTTATTTAAGGATTGGATCGCCGCATTGAATAACGAACATCAGCTTGTTTAAACTAACTGTTTCTTGAGGCAATAAAGTTTGTTCAAGCTTCCTCAAAAGATATTCTTGCCTCCGCGAAGTTCTTTTTCGCATCCGGAGAGTTTGTTTTTGCTTCCGCTAAACCTAAACTCCTAACCGCCAATCCTAAACTTGCAACCACCAAAATATTTCTTCCTTCCGTCAAACTAACTCTGGCTAAATGAACTGGCGTTTTATCTTAATAATCCAGGTATTCCTGGAAAACTTTCTGCATAAACGCTTTGCCTGTTTGTACTATCTGATCGTCGATGGTGGGACTAATCTGCCTGTTTTTTACAAACGAAACTCTCTTGCCAACATTGTCAAAGGATATAGTTTGTGTTGCAGTTGCGAAGCCGAAACCATTGTCCCAGTTGTAAAAGGCAAATTCCGGAGTTTGCGGATTGAGGAGATCCTTGCTCCAGTTAAAAGTCTTAGCGCTTAAGTTTAACTGGTTTAACAGCGTAGCTGCTATATCAACCTGGCTGCCAACTTTCATAATTTCTGTTCCCTGGTATTCGGGTTTTACGGCGCCCCCTAAAATTAAAAGAGGAATATGAAAACGGTGCGGGTCGTCGATGTCATACCTGCTTTGTGGTAAACGATGACCATGGTCTGCGACAATAACAAATACCGTGTTTTTATACCAGGGTTTTTGTTCAGCTTTACGAAAATAGTCGCCAAGGCACGAGTCAGAGTAAAAAGAAGTGCTCATGAACTTGTCTTCATTTGTAGTTCCCTTAAACTTTGATTTGCCCGGCAGCTCAAATGGCTCATGATTAGTTAACGTTAAAAGCGTCGAAAAAAATGGCTGCTTGGGATCGTTGCCCAGGTCGGCAAGCTGCCGGTTATAGACAACATGGTCAAAAGCTCCCCATTTCGAGTTCATATCTTTTGCGCTGAAATGGTTTTTATCAACCAGCTGCTGAAATCCATGACTTAATATGTACGATTTGAAATTGAAAAACTGGCTCTCCCCACCATAGAAAAATGATGTATGATAGCCATTCTCCAGCAGCATTTTAGAAATTGCAGGTAATTTCTCCTGTTTACTGTTTTGGTGAATAACGCTTCTGATTGCCTGTGAGGGAAATGCGCTTAATACGGCAACAAGGCCTTTGTCTGTACGGTCGCCGGCAGCATAAATATTTTTGAAGTAAACACCTTTTTTTGTAAGCTTCTCAAATTCCGGTGAGATATTTTGATCACCGTCAAGGCTGTTCACAACCCCGGCTGTAAAGCTTTCCATAACTATAAACACAATATTGGGCCGCTCGGTCGTCAGTATCTTTGGAGGAGAGCCGGGAGGCATTGTATAAGTGTTTCTAATTAGCTGATCCGCCATTGCCGGTTGCAGGTAATTATATGGGTTTTTGTTTCCATACTTATTACTTAAAATATCCTTCATGAAAGTCCATTCGGTATTTATTGCGGCATGGTTCAGAAATGTGTTCGACGAATAATACGCCATGCTTTCATTCATCGGAGCAACGTCCGTGCCGCCCCTGATCGCTAAAAATGTCAATCCTATAAAAAGCAGGCCCGATAAAACTCCTTTAACGAAGCTGATGCGCGGCGGCAGTTTATACGAAATGATCACTTTTTGTAAAAGAAAACCGGCAGCGATCAGTAAAAAAAATACAAGGAATGATGAAATAATAGGGGAGGATGCACTGGAGGCGATTGCTTCATTTGGCGAATTAACAGCGAAATCAAGCGCGCGAAAGTTTATTTTCGTTCCCCACTCGCGGTAGATGTTAAGGTTAACAATAGTTATAAACGAGAAAAGTACGATCAGGATTTTAGTGAACGCCCGGAAAACTTTTGGAGACACATTTACGTCTGGAACAATCCATGTAAAAAGATAAAGTAGCAATGGAAGCGATGAAATATATCCAACCATGGATGCGTCCATCCAAAGCCCGTATAAAAAAGCCTTTAAAATCTCCGGAAGGCTTTCGACGCTAACTTTCTCCCGGAAATAAAGGATGAAAATTAACCGGTCGATACAAAAGAAAGCCAGCCAAAACAGGAAAAAACGTATTAAAACGAAAAGGCTTTTTAACATGGGCCAAACTTAAAAAAATCGGTCCTTGTTAAAAAGCCTTTAAGCAATTGTTAATTTATAATGACTTACTGGCGTCCGCCCATCATTCCTTTTAACTGATCAAATGTAATTGTTTCATAACCTGCAGGGGTGGCAAATGCTCCGGCCGGAATAGCTCCCTGTTTGATTTCTTTAACGGTTGCATGAATTGCAAGGCCGCTCTGGAAGCTGTCAAATTTCAAAGGGACACCGTTCGACTTATCAAAAAACTGTGTAAGTGAATTTGCCGGAGTAGCGATGTCTTTAGTAAACCATCCTTCGGATGTTTTATTTGATTTCTTTTCTGTTATCGTATACTTGGTGGCTTTGTATCCGGCAATGGTTTGAGTTTCTGTTCCGGCTTTCAATTCGTATTCAGGCCATTTTTCTTTCATTTCTTCAAGGTCGGCAGGTGTAAAATTGATCACATATTTTTTGCTCATCATCGGAATATCAAGAAGTAACCGAACAAAATCCGTTTTAGAATTCATAATCACATTTGATGTTGACATCTGTGATTTTTGGTTTACTACACTTGAGTCGCCTTTAAAATATACAGTAAGCTCTTTCGGAAACATACTAGCCATTTGCTGCATTTGTGCCGGTACTTCCCATTCAACCGTATAGGTGATGGTTCCTTCGTTAATTGGCGTTTGGGCAAACACACCCGCAGAAAACGCAATAGCTATTAAGCTTAAAATGATTTTTTTCATGATTTGGTAATTATCCTGTTTGATGTAAAATTAAATGATTTGTTACGAAAATTGCTTTCTTTTTTGGAAGGAAATTTTTATTACATTAGATAATAGTTTTTAATTAACGTGAATATTAATGAGTTGCCCGGTTTATTAATATGATTAAACGATTACTTTTTTTAATTCTTGTAAAACCAACCATTCTTTTTTGCCAGGTCAATACCGGCCCGCGACTTACAGGATTAGCAAACGCTTCCGTAGCCATGCAAGATGTTTGGTCAATGCAATCGAACCAGGCCGGAATTTTACAATCGAAAAAACCTATCATTTCAGCTGCTTATCTTCAGAATTACGCATCTACGGATGTAGCTACAAAATCGGCGGTAATGGCTGTTCCGTTTATGGATCGCAACGCCGCTGGAGTAAGCTTTCAATCGTTTGGATTTTCAGCATACAAGGAACAAAAGATCGGTCTTTGTTACGCCAGGAGTTTTGGCGGCAAATTAAATATGGCTCTTAACTTTAATTATCATCAGCTCAGCATAAGCAGTTATGGAAATGAAAGTACCTACTCCGTCGACGCGGGCTTGCAGTATTTTATTAATGATGATTTGATTATTGGTTCGCACGTATCGAACCTCAGCAAAAGTGGTTACAGCAAGTTCGGAAGCTTTATTCCCACGGTGTTTGAGTTAGGCGTCGCCTGGCGAACCGCCGGCAAAGTGTTATTATCTGCAGAAGTAATGAAGACGCTGGATTCCAGTGCAGACGTAAGAGCGGGTTTAGAATATGCTCTTGCAGATTGGTTTTCATTACGCGGCGGAATTTCGGCAAATCCTTTTATGCAGTACGCCGGATTTGGATTCGATTATCATGGTTTTCGTCTTGATTCTGCTGTATCATCCCACCCAGACTTAGGTTACTTACCACAGATTGGTTTAACTTATGCGTTTTAAATATTTCTGTATTATTTTACTTTTCGTTCCTTTTTATTCGGCTGCGCAAACTGAAATTGATCCGGTTTTGGAACCCATTTTAGAATCAATCGCCGAAAGCGCGGGTGATAATTTTGACTATTCAGAACTGGCCGAACGCCTTAATTATCATTACAGGCATAAGATTAATCTAAACAACGCATCACGGGAAGATCTCCAAGAATTGACATTTCTTTCGCCTTTACAAATTCAAACGATTTTGGATTATCCCAAAGAGAGCGGCAGGTTTGTTAATATTTTGGAATTACAGGCTCTTGAAGGCTTTAACGAACAAACCGTGCGACAGCTTATGTTATTTATAACGGTTACTGATCCCGCTGATCAGCTGTCATTCAGGTTAAAAGATGCCGTTTCAAAATCGGAAAATGACCTGATGTTATTGTACGGACAAGTGCTCGAGCCGCAAAAAGGGTACGTAAATTCAGAGACTTCCGCAGGCTATCTGGGATCGCCTTCGAGGTTGTTTGTGAGATACCGGTACGCGTTTGATCCGCATGTATATTTCTCATTAAACATGGACAAAGACGCGGGCGAGCAGTTCTTCTCGGGTACGCAGAGGCGGGGTTTTGATTTCTATTCTGGAAGCCTTTACCTGAAAAATCTAGGGCATGTCAAAAAAGTAGTTTTGGGCGATTTTTCTCTTCAGTTTGGCCAGGGATTAACGTTATGGTCTGGTTTGAGCTTCGGGAAAGGGGCTGCATTAACTACGATTCCAAAGCAAGGACTTGGATTAAAAGCGTATACATCCCGAAATGAACTGTTGTTTTTCAGAGGATCGGCCGCAACGATCCAGTACGGGCCGGTTAGTTTTACGCCGTTCATTTCGTATCGTAAGATTGATGCTTCAATTTCTGATGACAACCTGGTGAATTCCATCCTTCAAACGGGATACCATCGCACCCCGGCCGAAATTAACAATCGGAACTCGGTTGCTCAAAGTTCGTACGGATTAACTATGCAATATAATCGAAGCAATCTGGAGCTTGGTTTAATTGCATATAGAACTGGTTTTGACCATTCATTTGCTTTAGGAAACAGCCCTTATCAGCGTTATGAATTTACCGGTTCAGACTTGAACAATGCGGGCTTCTATTATCATTACGCTTTCAATAATCTGTACTTTTTTGGAGAAGCCGCCCATAGCTTCGACCATGGATGGGCATTTATGAATGGAATGCTCGCAAGCTTAACTCAACGCGTTTCTCTTTCGGTACTTCAACGTTATTACCAATCCGATTATTTGTCGTTTTTCAACCAGGCGATATCAGAATCCACAACGGCACAGAATGAGAAAGGATTTTATGCGGGCCTGGTAATAGAACCTTTGCCAAAAGTACAATGGTCGCTGTACTCAGATCTCTTCAAATTTCCGTGGCTGAAATATCAGGTAGACGTGCCTTCTAAGGGCTATGAACTTTTTAGTCAGGTAACTTACAACCCATTCAAAAGGCTGTCGGTTACTGCGAGATATCGTTTGAAAAACAAAGAGCAAAATCAGTATACAGAGGTTCTGTCGAAACTTTCAGAGGTTAAAAAGCAAAATTACAGGATAGAACTTTCCTACAAACTTAACGACAAAATCAGTTTGAGTAACCGGGCCGAAGTTGTTCAATACAGCAATCTCAGCAAAAGCAACGATATCGGATATATGGTTTACCAGGACGCAGATTTTGAACTTTCTAACAAAGTATCGCTTAATGGCCGTATAGCGCTTTTCGATACACCAGGCTTTGATACCAGGATTTATACTTATGAAGATGATGTGCTTTACGGCTATTCTTTTCCTGCTTACCAAAATCAGGGTTTGAGGTTTTATATCAATTCACGTTTGAAATTTCGTCGTGGATTGGATTTATGGCTCAGGTACAGCCTTACCTCCTATGTAAACCAAACAGAGGTTGGCTCTGCACTAGATGTTAGCGAGGGAGACAAACGTTCGGATATTAAAATCCAATTGCGCTACCAGTTTTGAAACCTAAATTAATCAAGGGCGAAATTCCATTTGTGCGGCTTTTAATGCCGTTAATGGCCGGCATTGCATGTGCAAGTTATTTTAAGTTGTCGCCAGGCAATATCCAGTTGGCGGAAGTGATTTTCTGCTGTTTGTTTCTGTTATTCACATTAAGCATCGTTTTTTACAAATCGTTAAGGTTGTACCGATTCAGGTGGATCTCAGGAATTATACTTCACGGGATCGTATTTTTCTGCGCCCAAATTTTAACCAGTTACAGCGAAGGACTTCATGCTCCAAATTATTTCAGTAAGAGAAAGACAAGCGCTTTATTAATCAGGGTTAACTCAGAACCTAACGTAAAGGAGGGAATAACTCGTTTTACCGCTGATGTATTGGAGGGTTTTGAAGGAAATTCAAGCTTCGCACTAAGTGGTAAAATATTGATTGCCGTTAAAACTGATTCGGCCAAAACTTTTGAATATGGTGATGAATTGCTGACCGTTTCCAGGTTCAGCCCGGTCGAGCCGCCATACAATCCAAATGAGTTTGATTATAAAAACTACCTCGCGAATCAACAACTCTACTACCAGGCTTTTTTTACTCAGAATGAAGTTAAACTTGTAAGGCAACACCAGGGAAATAAGCTTGTTGAAGTAGCAATTAATTTACGGAAGAAACTGGTTGTTAAATATGCCAGATATATCCACGATGCCGATGCGCTATCCGTCGCGTCGACATTGATTCTCGGTTATCGAAATGATCTCAGTCGCGAAGTGTTAGACAGCTATTCAAAAACAGGAACAATGCACGTTCTTTCCGTTTCAGGAATGCATGTTGCCATTGTGTTTGCCGTATTAATGTTTCTTTTACGTTTCATGGATAAAAGCCAAACGCTGAGAATATTCAGAGCAATTTTAATAGTGATGTCGATTTGGTTTTACTCAATTATAACTGGTTTCTCACCCTCTGTTTGCCGCGCGGCATTGATGCTCAGTTTTTTGGTTATCGGCAAATCGATAAACAGGAAGGCGAATTCGTATAATATTATCGCGTCGTCGGCCTTTATTCTCCTTTTATATAACCCGTTTTACCTGGTGGATGTGGGTTTCCAACTGTCATATCTTGCTGTGTTAGGATTGATTTATTTTTACCCGAAAATCCAACACCTCATTTACCTCAAAAATTGGTTCTTAAATGAAATATGGAAGGCTATCGCGCTCTCTTTCGCCGCACAGTTGGCAACTTTTCCATTAAGTGTATTTTACTTTCACCAATTCCCGGTCTGTTTTTTAGTAAGTAATCTCTTCATTTTATTGCCCGTAACGTTAATCTTGTATGCAGGCCTCGTGTTCCTTTTCATTCCCTGGGAGCCGGTATTGACCTCTTTAGGCTGGATCCTGGAAAAAATGATTGTTTTTACCAATAAGGGATTGTATTGGATTGAAAATATTCCCTATGCCAATATCGACGGACTGTGGATTCCAGAATGGTATTACCTTCTTATATTCCTGATTATCTTGTCGCTTACCATGAGTTTCAGTTATCAAAGTAAGGGGCTTGTTTACTGCGCCTTCATTGGATTGTTTGTGTTGGCTTCCTATCAATCGTTTTCCTCGGTTACTAAGATGAATCAACGCCGGGTTGTTATCTACAGTCTCAGGAAAAACTCAGCAATGGCATTCATGGAAGGGAATTCAGCGCGGGTTATTGCAGATGTACCGCCGGAAGATAAGACCTATCAATTTTCCGTAAAACCTTCATTAGATGCAGCCGTTTCAAAAGTAAGTTTTGAAAACATTGCTAACAGACATTTTATTGAATTTCAAAATTGGCGGGTATTTGTCTGGGATACGACGTTTAATAATAAGACGTTTTCTGAAAAACTTGAAACAGACGTGGTTATGCTCAGATTAAATCCTAAAGTAGACATTGCGGATATCAAACGGAATATTGCTTTTAAGTTGCTGCTTATTGACGGATCAAACCGCGATCACAAAATAAAACAATGGCAGGACGAAGCAAAATCGAGCAATTGTAACGTGTATGTTCTGAAAAGGAATAAAGCTTATTTAATTGACTACTGACGAATTTATTCAACAAGTACCAGCTTTTGACGTTAATGCATTGTGCTTCCTGAACACGTAAATAAATTAAAAAGCCCGGATCAATACTTCGAGCTTTTTCTTATCGGTGATACCGGAAGTATTGCGCGGACGGGAAATGACCAGGTGCTGGAGACAATGAAGGCTCACTTTGATCCGGAAATCAAATCCGCTGTCGTCTTCCTGGGCGACAATGTTTACCCAAGAGGTCTGCCTGATAAAAAAAATATTTTACGGGCCGATGCTGAGAAAGCGCTAAATCAGCATTGGGAAGCCATGAAAAATTATCATGGAAAAGTTCTTTTTATTTCAGGAAACCACGATTGGAACAAAGGCCGAAAGGATGGTTACGAATATGTTCTGCGCCAGGAAAAATACCTTGAAAAATTGTTCGGCGACCGGAATGTTTTTCTTCCAACCGGCGGATGCCCGGGACCTGTAAAGATTGACCTCGGAGAGAATCTGGTTTTAATTCTTATTAATACTCAGTGGTGGCTGCAAAGTGGTTTCAGGCCTATTGGAAGTAACTGCGGATGCAGCGTTGATACGGAAGATGACTTTTTTAACTCGCTTGAATCGATATTAAAAAACAATAGCGGTAAACGTATCGTCATCGCCGGACATGCACCTGTTTACAGTTATGCTATCCATGGCGGACGATATAAACTGAAGCATCATTTGTTTCCCTTTACGCTTTATAAGCGTGGGGCGTACGTTCCCTTACCGGTTATCGGATCGCTTATTCCCTTGTATCGCAAATATTTTGGTGCCAGGGAAGATATCGCTCATCCGAGATATCGAAAACTCCGGCACCGCCTGAAAGAATTACTGGCCAAATATAACGGCTTGATTTACGCGGCAGGCCACGAGCATAATTTGCAGCACATAAAAAAAGATGGAAATCATTTCATCATCAGTGGGGCAGGTTCAAAACTAAAATATGTGTTAGAAGAGGGGAAAAACTTATTATTTGGAGCTAAAAAGAAAGGTTTTTTTAAGCTTGGATTTAATGCAGACGGTGATCTTCATGTTTCTGCATGGGCGATTGATTCCGAAATCCCGCGTGGCAAGCTAATTTATGAAACAATTATCAAAGGCCGGCTTTAGGAGGAACTACGAGTGTTAAAGCTCCGGGAACAATCTTCGCTGTAAACTCCTTTATTTTCCCGGTTATCTCTCCATCGATTTGAAACGTTGTTTTTTTGTTACAGGTGACAACCGCATCAGTGCATCGTAAAACTTCCACGTATTCGGATGTCTGAAGTTTTCCAGAAAACATTTTCCAGGCTATTGAGAACAATTTTCTGCTGGGAAATGGTTTTACGATAACTATCTCAAATTTTCCGTCATTAAGTTTTCCGGTTGCATTAATAACCGCCCCGGTTCCATACTTTGACGCGTTCGCAAATGTCAGAGAAACGGCTTTGCGTTTGATAATACTGTCGCAATACCGAATAACAAACCTGTATTGCTTTAGCAGAAACATTTCACCGAACAAGTGTTTCGCATACGTAATTATTCCGCGCCTGCCGTCTGCTTCAAAGCGTTTAACAATTCTGGCATTTAAGCCTGCATCAGCTAAATGAATACAGGTTTTTCCGTTGATTTTTATCAGATCAATTGTTAGGGTTGTGCCATTGCTCAGTAATTCCAAGCTTTGCTCAATTGAATTGATCTGAATCTCTTTTGCCATCCCATTTGCCGATCCAAAGGGTACGATCAGGAGCGGAATGCCGGTGCTGTCTAAAATAGATGCAGCTAAATTTACCGTTCCGTCGCCACCACATGCCGCCACTAAATCAGGTTTAAAAGCGGCAATGGCATTTTTGATTTTTAACGACGCGTCGCTTTCAACCTTTTGTATTTCGTAATCGAATCCAAGCCTGGTTGAATGCTCCTCTATTATTTTTTCAAGTCCATCCTTTGCGTTATTACCGGAATTTGGATTGACAATAAAAAATACTTTTTTAAAAAGGGAATTATCCATATCAGTTAAAGCTGCTCCCTGACTTCGAGAAGGAACTGTTTTAACCGCTCTAACGAATCAATTACTTTTTGATTTTCTTTAACCGCATTTTTGTCGGTTTTCAAATAATCTTTTGCGCCATGAAGTGTGTAGCCTTTGTCTTTTACCAGATGAAAGATGATCTTAAGATTTTCGACGTCTTCAGGGGAAAATAAGCGGTTGCCTTTTTTATTTTTCTTCGGCTGTAAAATTTCAAATTCGCGTTCGTAAAATCTTATCTGTGAAGCATTTACCTGGAACATTTCTGTCACTTCACCCATAGTATAGTAAAGTTTGTTTATTTCCCGCTCTTTATAAGGCATCCGGTTATAAGTTTGATTTATTTGTTATGCAAAGCGGCTGAATTTAACATCCGTCGCTAACTTTAAAAGTAGCAGCACAGAGTGACAATAAACCCGGGTGTAGCGGATACCGGCCAGGCGGTTAAGGCTTGCGCAGTATGAGCGGAACACGGGACTGGCTTTAATTGAAAATTCGTCCTTGCTTTTCGTTCAATCAAAATAAACTAATTCATTACTTTAATTGGACGAGGGTTGTAAAAGTAAAAAAAGTTTGATACACAATTTATTAAAAACGTTTTGAATAAAAAAGGATTTACAATATAAGTGGTAAAGGGTAATACAAGAGACTCTATTGATTGGTTGTGATTCAATTTTGTTTATTTCTGTTTATAATCTATTTATGATTTTAACTTTGCACAAAATTTTTTCAGAATGACTACGAAAGAGATACGGAAAGCTTTTTTAGATTTTTTTAAGGAACGTGGCCACGAGATTGTGCCTTCAGCGCCGATTGTTGTTAAAAACGATCCGACATTGATGTTTACCAACGCGGGCATGAATCAATTTAAAGATATCTTTCTTGGGGAAGCGCCCGTAAAATCTTCTCGTGTCGCCGATACTCAGCGTTGCCTTCGCGTGTCCGGCAAGCATAATGATCTGGAGGAAGTCGGTATCGACACGTACCATCACACCATGTTTGAAATGCTTGGTAACTGGAGCTTTGGCGATTATTTCAAAAAAGAAGCGATTGCATGGAGCTGGGAACTTTTAACCGAAGTTTATAAAATTCCGAAGGATCAATTATACGTATCGGTTTTTGCCGGTGACGAAGCAGAAGGACTGCCAAAAGATAACGAAGCTTTTGATTTCTGGAAGCAATTTGTGCCGGAAGAAAGGATCGTTTTAGGAAATAAAAAAGACAATTTTTGGGAGATGGGTGAAACCGGTCCATGCGGTCCATGCTCCGAAATCCATGTGGATTGCCGCACACCTCAGGAGCGGGCGGCAGGTGACGGAAAGTCGCTTGTTAACGCCGACCATCCGCAAGTGATCGAAATCTGGAATAATGTATTCATGCAGTTCAACCGCTTGAAAAATGGCTCGTTGCAACCGCTGCCGGCAAAACATGTAGATACAGGCATGGGCCTCGAACGCCTCGTTCGCGTTTTGCAGAATAAAACTTCCAATTATGATACCGATGTTTTCCAGCCGCTGATCCAATTTATAGCCACGGAGGCTAAAGCTGTATACGGAGAAGATGAAAAGGTTGATATTGCAATGCGGGTAATTGCCGACCATATTCGTGCGGTTTCTTTTGCTATCGCCGATGGCCAGCTTCCTTCAAATAACAAAGCCGGTTATGTGATCAGGCGGATACTTCGTCGTGCTGTAAGATATTCATACACGTTTTTAGGTTTTAAAGAACCATTTATCAATAAGCTGGTACCAATTTTGGCCGATCAGTTTGCGGGTGTTTTTACTGAATTGGAATCGCAGAAGGACTTTGTACAAAAGGTTGTTCTGGAAGAAGAAGCGGCTTTTTTAAGAACGCTGGAAACAGGGATAAATCGTTTTGAGAAATACCTTCAAACCAATGACAATCAAGTTGTTTCCGGCAACTTTGCATTTGAATTGCAGGATACGTTTGGTTTTCCGATCGACCTTACGGAGCTGATGGCCAGGGAAAACGGCTGGACGGTAGATATGGCTGGATATCATAAAGCGTTAGGAGAGCAAAAAGACCGTTCGCGGGCCGCTACATCAGTTGACACCGGTGATTGGATCATTCTGAAAGAAAGTGACAATGTGGAATTCGTCGGCTATGACAAACTCGAGATCGAGTGCCTCATTTTAAAGTACCGGAAAATTAATGCGAAAGGTAAGGAGCAGTATCAGCTGGTTCTGGATAAAACGCCTTTCTATGCTGAAAGCGGTGGCCAGGTTGGTGACACGGGCAGGCTAGAGGATAAAAGCCGTTTATTTGCTATAGAAATAACGGATACAAAAAAGGAAAACGGATTGACCGTTCATTTTGCTGATTCACTTCCTGACGATGTTTCGGGAGCTTTCTGGGCGGTTGTCGATACGAAAAACCGTTTGTCAACTGAAAACAATCACTCAGCGACCCATTTACTACATTCCGCTTTAAAAGAAGTACTTGGTTCGCATGTTAATCAAAAAGGTTCATTGGTTAACGCGGATTATCTGCGTTTTGACTTTTCTCATTTTGCAAAGGTTACCAATGAAGAAATAGAGCAGATCGAGATCATTGTTAATCAAAAAATACGTGAAAATATACCGTTAAAAGAACAGCGAAATGTCGCCTACCAGGAAGCGATCAACTCGGGAGTTACCGCCTTGTTTGGCGAGAAATATGGCGATTTCGTTCGCGTAATTACTTTTGACGATAAATTTTCGAAAGAGCTTTGCGGCGGAACGCATGTTCGGGCAACTGGCCAAATAGGGTTTTTGAAAATAATTTCAGAAAGTGCCGTGGCTGCAGGGGTTCGCCGAATTGAAGCAATTACCGGCGTTGCCGCTGAAAATTATGTAAGAAGCCAGGACGAGGTTCTTAGCGGCATCAGGCAACTGTTAAAAAATCCTCAGGATATAGCAAAATCCATCGAATCGCTTTTGGAAGAAAATTCGCGTATAAAAAAGGAGCTTGAAAAAAGCGTACTCGAAAAAGCAGTCGGTTTAAAAACGGTGCTTGCCGCTAAAGCCGTAAATATAAATGGCGTAAATTTTATCGCTGAAGAAGTAGAACTTCCAAATAACGATGCTGTAAAAACGCTGGCTTACAACCTGAAAAATATTGTAAATGATTTGTTGTTGGTATTAGCGGCAAAAATCGATGGTAAGCCATCTTTAACGGTTATGGTGTCCGAAAATCTCGTTAAAGAAAGAGGTCTTCACGCAGGAAACATCGTACGGGAGTTAGCAAAAGAGATACAAGGGGGCGGAGGCGGCCAGCCTTTCTATGCTACGGCCGGAGGTAAAAATCCGGATGGTATTAGTGCGGCGCTCGCAAAAGCAAAGACCTTTATTCCATAATAATACAAGCCTTTTTCGAAAGGCTTGTTGATTAAAACGTGAAATCCTGTCCTTTATTTGTAGTCAGTTTTTGTGTAGCTTTATACACTTCTGTTACGAGATAGACACTTTTTAAGGCTGTAATGACAAAAAAAATCTGGCTAAGTTTTTTACTTCTGATCTTAATTAACAACACATCATTCGGTCAGCAGCTTCCTCAATACACACAGTATATTTTTAATAACTATTTACTCAATCCCGCCTTATCGGGCATTGAAAATTATATCGATGTGAAGGCTGGTTACCGCTCTCAATGGCAAGGGCTGGATGGAGCGCCGGTGACAACTTATTTGTCGGCAAATATGCCGATTGGAAAGAGTTTTGTTCAGGGGGATGCGAATGCTTTTCCCGGCAAGGGTACCAATCCGATGGAGAGAAGTTTTGTACAGGAATACCAGGCCGCGGAAAATCATCATGGTATTGGGTTTCATGTTGTCTTTGATAAGGCTGGTCCGCTAAAACGTACAGACGCTAATTTAACTTACGCGTATCATTTAGGGCTAACCAGTAAAATGAATCTTGCGGTAGGAGTTGCCGGGGGCCTTACAAATATCGGTCTGGATGCGTCAAAAATCAGTACTGATCAGCAAAACGATCCGGCGATTCCAAACAATTTGACCAATGTACTAAAACCTGACCTCGCGCTTGGCATTTGGCTTTACGGTCCGCAATATTTTGCAGGGTTTTCAGTCGATCAGATTTTGGGCCAGGATATCGCATTTACCAATAACGACAATCTGAATGTTGGTAAAGAAGTGCCTCATTTTTTTATCACAGCCGGTTATAAATTTATTCTGACGGACGATATCGGGATGCTTCCCTCGGTGATGTACAAACACGTAAAACCAGCGCCTGACAGCTATGACATTAACCTGAAGTTCGCGTTTAAAGACCGGTTTTGGCTGGGCGGAAGTTACCGGAACCAGGATTCGTTTTCAGCGATGGCCGGTTTTAATATCAGCTATTTATTTAGTTTGAGCTATTCGTATGATTTTACTACCTCCGAATTGAAGTCGGTTAGTTCTGGCAGTCATGAAATTGTTCTTGGCCTGCTGCTAAATAACCGTTATAAAGTTACCTGTCCGCAACGGACATTTTAAAGCTCTTTACGAAGCCGGGCTACCGGGATATTCATAGCCTCCCGATATTTTGCCACTGTTCGTCTGGCAATATTGTAGCCCTTCTCTTTGAGGATTTCTGTCAGTTTTTCGTCTGCAAGAGGCCGGCGTTTATCTTCGTTGCCAATGCACTCTTCCAGGATTTTCTTAACTTCTTTATTGGAAACTTCCTCGCCGCTTTCCAGCTGAATTGCTTCAGAAAAGAAAGATTTCAAAAGAAAAGTCCCGAATTCCGTTTGCACATATTTGGAATTTGCTACCCGTGATACGGTGGATATATCCATTCCGATACGATCTGCAATGTCTTTTAAGATCATCGGGCGAAGGTTACGTTCATCACCGGTAAGGAAAAAATCATACTGGTAATTCATGATGGCGTTCATGGTCTTAAGCAGCGTTTGCTGGCGTTGCTTAATCGCGTCAATAAACCACTTCGCCGAATCAAGTTTTTGCTTGACGAACTGAACAGCTTCTTTTAGCTTTTTGTCTTTCTGAGACACTTTATCGTAATGCTCAAACATTTCCTGGTAAGAACGGCTGACCTTCAATTCAGGGGCATTTTTCGAATTTAAAGTTAAAATGAGAACGCCATCATTATTAGCAATATGAAAATCAGGAATTACCTGCAACTGCTTAGTTGTAACTTCACTCGCATCGCCAGGTTTTGGGTTCAGCTTAAGGATTTCGCCGATAACTTCCCTGAGATGTTCCGAATCAAGATTTAATAATCTCTCTAACTTATCGTAATGTTTTCTTGTGAATTCGTCCAGGTATTCTTCAACGATCACGACGGCTTTTTGAATAACCGGATTTGAAGGATCTTTTTTTCGAAGCTGAATGAGCAGACATTCTTTCAGATCGCGGGCGCCAACACCGGCAGGATCAAACGACTGTATGACTTTCAGCATCTCTTCCACTTCACCTTCTTCCGCGAAGATATTTTGCGAAAAGGCAAGATCGTCGACTAATGAGGTAATTGAGCGGCGAAGATATCCGTCGTCATCAAGGCTGCCGATTAGCTGCATGCCGATTTGAAAATCTTTGTCCGGAAGAGGAACCAGGTCAAGCTGCGCCTGTAAATTCTCAAAAAATGAATTCTGGATCGCTATCGGTATTTCTTTCCTGTCATCATCGTCATCGCCATTTTGGTCGTACTTTGAACCATAGTCGTTGGCGTTGTCGTCCTGCAGATAATCATCGATATTAAACTCGTCGAAATCGTCAGAGCCCTGCTCTTCTGCGTCGTAATTGTCATCCGGGTCTTTATCCGGGTATTCTTCAACAGGCTCGCTTACACTTAAACTCAAATCTTCAAGCGCCGGATTCTCTTCCAGTTCTTCTTTTATCCGGGTGTCAAGCGAAACTGTTGGCACCTGCAAAAGTTTGATAAACTGAATTTGCTGGGGAGATAGCTTTTGTAAAAGTTTTTGTTGAAGATGTTGTTTAAGCATAATTATTAATGCTCCAAAATTACATTAATTATTGATAGATGGGCAAACAAGCACTTAAATGAAATTGTTCTGACAACGGTCGAATTTTTGTGGTAATTGCCTGATCAAGAAAAAAATATATTTTTACAATACATTAAAATTGCAATCATATGGGATTTTTAAAAGAGTTTAAGGAATTTGCCATTAAGGGCAATGTTCTTGATTTGGCAGTAGGAGTGATTATCGGCGCGGCATTTGGCAGTATCGTAAAATCACTTGTTGATGACATTATAACTCCTGCCATATTAACGCCTGCACTTAAGGCGGCAAATTTGTCTGATTTAAACCAGCTGACCATTCCGGGGACAGCAATTAAGTATGGCAACTTTTTATCCCAGATCATTTCATTTATCATTGTCGCATTAGCGTTGTTTCTATTTATCAAAGCGATAAATCGAATGAAAAAGAAGGAGGCCATTGCGCCAACTGTGGATCCCGCGCCAACCAAGGAAGAGCTTCTGTTAACCGACATTCGTGATTTATTACGCAGCCAGCAAAATAAGCCGTTATAAACGGTTAATATTTTAAAACAGGTGTTGTGATTAAGGAATAATAGGCCTATATTTGCGCTCTTGTTTTTTAAAGAGCTTCAATAGATAATAAATCGTCATGAAAAGAACATTCCAACCTTCTCAAAGAAAAAGAAGAAACAAACATGGTTTCAGAGAGCGCATGAGCACTGCTAATGGAAGAAGGGTATTAGCTTCAAGAAGAGCTAAAGGCAGAAAAAGACTATCGGTATCCGACGAACGTCGTCATAAAGCATAATTTTTGGTTGCTGCCAATCCTTTTGGAATTGCATCAGCGCTGATGTAATGGCTTAAGTCAATCAGAAAATGTACACATTTAAAAAAGAAGAGCGGTTATGCAGTGAGAAGCTTATTCAAGGGCTTTTTAGTAGCGGCTCTTCTTTTATTTTATATCCATTCCGTATCACCTGGATGGCTGCTTCTGATGAATCAGCGCAACTTGTTCGGGTTGTAATCAGCGTTCCAAAACGTAATTTCAAGCGCGCGGTCGATCGAAACGTTATAAAACGTCGAATCCGTGAGGCATACCGCCTGAATAAACAAGAACTTTTATATCAGCAAATAGAAGGCAAGAATCGTATCGTCTTATCGATACATTATGTCGGAAAGGAAATTTTCCCTTTTTCGTTTGTTGAAAAAAAACTCAAATCGACATTGCTAAAATTATCCGACGAATTCCATGAGAAGGTTGTGGACTAATATTTTGGAGCCAGTAATTGGCGGATTATTTCTATTATTGATCCGTTTGTACCAAATTTTGCTGTCGCCGATTTTAGGAGCGTCATGCCGGTATACGCCAACATGCTCGCAATATGGCATGGAAGCTATACGGAAATACGGGCCGTTCAAAGGCGGTTGGTTGACATTAAAACGCATTGGCCGGTGTCATCCCTGGGGTGGCCATGGCCATGATCCTGTACCTTGAAGTGTTAGAACATGGCTCTAATTTTACAAATAGAAACGGCAACAGCAACTTGTTCTGTCGCTTTGTCTGAAAACGGATCACTGCTTGCATACAAAGAGCAGACCGACAGGAATATCCACGCCAGCAACCTCACATTATTTATACAGCAGGTAATGAAGGATGCAGGCAAGCAGCTCGCAGAGTTAAACGCTGTGGCGGTAAGTAAAGGCCCTGGTTCCTACACCGGGTTAAGAATCGGTGTGTCGACGGCAAAAGGGCTCTGCTATGCCCTGGATATCCCCTTAATCAGTGTGAATACGCTACAGTCGATGGCGGCCATGATAGCTGCTGAAACTGGTGAAGAAAGGTTGCTTTGCCCGATGATCGATGCCAGGAGGATGGAGGTTTATACGGCTGTTTATGACCACAATCTCGATGAAGTCATGGCAACGGAGGCGATGATCCTCGACGAGAATTCATTTTCAGTACTGCTTGAAAAGCATGAGCTGGTATTTTTCGGTGACGGTTGTGAAAAATTGTCCGCTATTTTAAAACATGAAAACGCCTCTTTTGTAAACGATTTTCAAAATTCAGCAAGAGGAATGAATCTGTTAGCTTTTGAAAAGTTTAGCAACCAGCAATTTGAGAACACCGCCTATTTCGATCCGTATTATCTAAAAGAGTTTATCGCCTTGCAGCCGAAAAAGGCAAACTAATTTTTTGATTTTCGTCCGAACAGCCTTCCAAAGAAACCTGAATCGTCACCCCGGCTGCCAAATCCTGGTATGTTTGACGAATTCATATCGTGCTCCATTATTTTTCCGAATTTCAAGCCAAAACCCAAATAAAACGAAGCTCCTGTGTAACCATTTCCAATATTTTCGTTATTGGTGATGAGCCCCTTAGTGGTATAATAAGTTTTCAATACGTTGTCTGTCCCCAAAAAGAATTCGGCGTTTGGCGTTTTATACATCGCGACTCCGCCCACCTGAAAATTCTCAGCGCTGTAGGCTGTTGACAAACTGAAATTAAAATTCTCCGTTTTATAAGTATTCATTAGCGCTATATCAAAGCCTTTATAAAAAAGATTTTTTGATACCAGCAGGTTGGGCTGATAGCGGTCAAAGTCTTTATTCAGCAATACTTCCGCTTTGCCATTGATCATCGTCGTAAAGCTTTTCTGAGTATAATTTCTTTTAAAGGAATTATAAATCCGGTTAAACAAATATTTTGATCCGTTATTCTCTGAAGCATTTTCTACCACAAGGTCGGTGTTAATGTAGTATTGATACGATTCGTTGTTCCAATGGATAAATCCGATGTCTTTTAGATTTGTAAGCAGAAACCAGCCGCCTCTCAATTTAAAATTAGCGCTTGCGGTTAAGGCAGCGCCCGGGTTGGTAAATCCGGGCGCATAAGTTATATCACCGAAATCTCCATAATTAAAACTGCTTTGCAAGCCGCCTTTTAATACCATATCGTACGCATCAGCTTCAAGATTTTTAGTGAGCGACGACTGGTTAATATCCAATCTGGTATATGCAATGCCACTGAGGTAACCAATCTTAATACCCAAGCCAATTTGTTTATTCAGATCTTCGCGATAGTTAAAACTGAATTGATGATAGGTTTGAGCATAACCCTTGTCGTTAAATATATCGTTGCTTGTTCCGTCAGGGAAATACCTGTAATCCTGTAGAATGGCAAACGTTTGGTTACTGAAATTATCTATCGTACTTTCTGCTTTCACTTGCCAGGCAAACCCCAGCTCCCTGTTAAGTTTTATCGACTTGAACACACGGAACATGAGTAAATAGCTGTTCAGATTACCGAAAAATTTGTTCGGATCTGTGTTGTTTACATCAATGCTGGCCCCGCTGAAGCCTCCCCGGTAAACTAATGTTTTAAAAGCGGTTTGGGCCGGACCGGTAAAAACGCCGTTAAATCCGGCCGAAGGGATAAAAAAGTTAAATGCATATTTCCTGCTGCTGTCTGCATAAAACGCTTTTTGTGAAGGGTTCTCAAAAGCATCATATAAGGTCCTGGTATTATATAAGGCAAACTGCTGTGCAGAAGCACTTAATGAAACTGCAAACGTCATTGCTGATATGATGATGCCTTTACATTTCATCGCTTCTGTTTATCCCAAAAGATTATAACTTGAAATTTGTTTGATCAGGGTTGTGTAAATTTAGGTAAACTATCAGGTTGTTGTTTTTGCCTGCTAAAATTTGCGTAAAAGTTTGTGAAAAAATGGTCACGATCACTGCTCCACTGCCAGGAAAAGGAATAGAATTTTTTTAAACCTTCCTCGTCTTTAAAGCTTTTTGAAATCGGTGATTTTAAATCTGACGCAGCGATTTGTCTGAAGTTTTTAATATTCAAAAAGAACGATATGTTGCTTTGGTTAGCGGTGTATTTCGTAAAATCATTAAAGTTTTCCGTGTTATTTAACAAAAGATCACGCTTGTATTCTATAGTAAACTGATTTAGTGCTGCAGCAGAGTTTGATAAAATAAGATAGTTGTCAACAACAGTATAAAACGGTTTATAGAATGGTTTTAATGCATCACCAAAGTAGTTGTAGAAGATTTCTGAATAGTTAACATGATGAATGTTTTCGGCATACACTGAACTTACCGGCTGTAAAAAGAAATCTACTTTATCTCCGTTTTTAACATGAATTACTGCAAGCTTTTCCTGGTTACTTAGCTGAATCAATGCGAATTCATTGCCGAGATAAGATTTTAGATCACGCTCAAGATCAATTCCGGTTTCCGATTTGACCTGCTGAATTTTCTTTTTAAGTTCATCATATTGCCCACGCCTGGTCAGCAATGCAGCAACATCATTAAAAAAAAGCCGGTAATCGAAAATTCCAAATACAGTATAAGCGGCAGTAATCTGAGGCAAGGCTTTTATAATGTCGTTCCTGATCGGTTTTTGATGTAAAAAACAGGCTAAATACGCTGATTTATTTGTGTCGATCGTGCTGATACCGTTAAACATCAATGCATCGCTTTTGAAGTTCATGTTCAGTGAACTGTATCCCGAAAGTTCCGCAAGTAAATTGCTTTTGTTTTTTGGAAAAGAGTAGAAGCTTTCAGTAAACGAGTTAACCTGCGAATGATTAATGTAGATATTGAAAGGTGAATTTTCGCTTCGCTGCCCGCCGGAGGTTATCTGCCCGATATATTCATTGCTGATTTTAGGCATGTTTCCCAGGCTTTTTTCCAATAGTTTTTTCGAGAAGCTGGCAACAACAGCATTGTTTCCAACAAATAAAAAGAAGTTGTTTTTTGACGTTCCAACGTTGATGTTAAATGCTTCCTTGTCTCCGATTTTTAAATTTTCTACGCTGATATTTTTTACCGTTTTCAAAATAGATTGAAGTTCAGCGGTACTTATTTTTTTGTTCAGCGCAGCGAGGAAAAGGAGATTGTCTTCTTTATCGTCATTTTTAGCATGTACGCTGAAATAAATGTTGCTTTCATTTAACAGGTTACTTATCGCCGGATAGCTGAGCAGTGTGTCGTTCAGGGAAGACAACTTTCTAAATTCGTCACGTCCGAGAAGCGTTTCAAAGCCTTCATAATCGTCGAAAATTTCCGACGTTGCCTTGTCAAATCTCACCGATGCAACCAGGCAGGCATCTGCGGGAATGTAACTTAACACTACTCCGTTGTTGCGGTTTGAAACGTTGACCTTTGAAAAATATAAAGCGGCCACAGCAAAAATTGCTGCAATGAGTAAAATGATAAGAGCTATAACTTTTTTCATGAACGGAGCTTTACAAAATTAGATTTTTAATTAGTTAAGAATGTAAAGCCTTACTATTTTAGCAAACAATTATTTAAGGATGCACCAGAAAATATTTAGAACAGCTGCTATTTTAGGATTAATTGCTGTTGCGTTAGGCGCATTTGGCGCACATGGATTGCGCGACAAGATCAGCGTTCAGGATCTGGAAAACTGGAAAACCGCCGCTAACTACCAGTTTGTTCACGCACTTGTTTTACTTGTCATATCAGGCACGTCGGTCAACCAAAAAATTAAGATAAACAATGCGGCTTTGCTCTTCATTCTTGGAATAATATGCTTCTCAGGATCGTTATATCTGCTGGCAACCAGGGCGATTACTGGTATTTCAACGGCTGTTTTAGGTCCGGTAACGCCAATTGGCGGATTACTTCTAATTCTTGGATGGTTGTTTTTGATAATTGCTCCCGTAAAGAAAACTGATGCTTGAATTAAATGAAGAGACCGGCCAGCGCGAAACACTGTTTACAGAAGTAATTTTACCCCTGGCAATTTCAAAAACATACACTTACCGTGTTCCGCTTGAATTAAATCAGCAAATTGAAATTGGTAAACGCGTAGTGGTGCAATTTGGGAAAAGCAGGATATACACCGCCATCATTTATAAGATCAGTAATGAGCCGCCCACTTTGTATGAGGCAAAATATTTGATAGATGTTCTTGATGAAAAGCCCATTGTAACTACTCAGCAGCTCGAACTCTGGGAGTGGATTGCCGACTATTATCTTTGTTCGATCGGCGAGGTTATGCAGGCCGCGCTACCGTCAGCACTTAAACTTGCCAGTGAAACCAAAGTTATTCTCCTGCCGGAATCCGGTTACGACAAAACGCTGCTAAGCGATAAAGAATTTCTTATCGTCGATGCACTTGAGATTCATAGTGAACTTAGGGTAAGTGATATCAGCAAACTGTTGGGGCAGAAAACAGTGTTTCCGCTTTTGAAATCACTTTTCGATAAAAATGTAATCCACATCTCCGAAGAGATTTCAGAAAGATATAAGCCGAGGCTGAAAACGTTCATAAAGCTTGATCCTTTTTACCAGGATGCCGATAATCTGAAGGTGTTGTTCGCTGAATTGGAACGTGCACCGAAACAACTCGACGCCTTGCTGGCATATATGCAGCTCAGCCGGCAATACGAAGGGCAGGTGGCTAAATCACAGCTTCTTGAAACAGCTAATTGCGGAGGTGCCGCTATTAAAACACTATCGGAGAAAGGTATTTTCATATCGGAAAAACAAGTAGTAAGCCGGTTTTTGGAAAGCGATGAATTTATAAGCAAGGACTTCCTGCTAAGCGAAACACAGCAGGCCGCTTTTAACTCCATTCAAGACCAGTTAACGGAAAAGGACGTTGTACTGTTGCATGGCGTAACATCATCGGGGAAAACGCAGTTATATATCAAATTTATTGAACAGGCTATTTCGGCCGGCAGGCAAGCGCTTTATCTGCTTCCTGAAATCGCTTTGACTACACAGCTTGTAGAACGGTTAAAAAATTATTTCGGAAACAGGGTAGGTGTTTACCATTCGAAGTTTAATGATAATGAGCGTGCAGAAGTTTGGAACAAATTACTGAAAGGTGAATATGACCTGGTATTAGGGGCGCGTTCGGCGGTGTTTTTGCCTTTCAATAATCTTGGTTTAATCGTTATCGACGAGGAGCATGAGCCGTCGTACAAACAGTTTGATCCGGCACCGAGGTATCACGCGAGGGATACTGCGATTTATCTGGCACAAATACATCATTCAAAAACACTTTTAGGATCGGCAACCCCATCGCTGGAAAGCTATTACAACGCCAGGGCAGGTAAATATGGGCTTACCGAATTAATGGAAAGATTCGGCGGATCACAATTACCAGCAATAAATGTAACCAGCCTTACAGATGGAAAAAACAAGCAAACGCTGCAAGGTAATTTTAGCGAAAACCTGGTAAATGCGATACGAGAAACACTCGAACGAAAGGAACAGGTTATCTTATTTCAAAACAGGCGTGGATATACACCGCTGCTGCGTTGCAAAACCTGCGGCTATACTCCCAAATGTATCAATTGCGACGTTAGTCTAACTTTCCATAAAAGTACAGGGAAGTTGCATTGTCATTATTGCGGCTATAAGCAGGATACGGTGTCCATTTGCCCGGCCTGCGGTTCGACACACATCGAAGAAAAAGGCTTTGGTACGGAAAGAATTGAGGATGATTTGTCCATGATCTTCCCGGAAGCCAGATTAGCCCGGATGGATTTTGATTCTACCCGTTCAAAAAATAGCTTTCAACGAATTATAGCGGATTTTGAAGATCGAAAAGTTGACATCCTAGTTGGAACACAAATGGTTACCAAAGGACTTGACTTTGCTCATGTAACGCTCATTGGAATAATCAGTGCCGACAGCTTACTGAACTATCCAGACTTCCGCGCGTATGAGCGAAGTTTTCAGCTTTTGTCGCAAGTGGCAGGCCGCGCCGGCAGAAGAAATAATAGCGGAACAGTGGTTATTCAGGCTTACGATACCGAACACCGGATAATCCACCAGGTTATTAAAAATGATTACGACAGTATGGCGCAGGCTGAACTTATCGAAAGGCGAAATTTTAAATACCCGCCTTTTTATCGGATGATCCAAATCGATGTTAAGCATCAAAACCTGCAGCAGGCCAATTATACAGCGGAGAAGCTGGGACAAGCGTTAAAACAGATTTTAGGCGATAGGGTAGTTGGTCCCGAATTTCCTTTGATCGGGAAGATCCGCAACTACTATATCAAGACATTGATGCTGAAGATTGAACGTTCAAATGTTTCTATTGCTAAAATCAAGAAAACACTTCAAGCAGTGCTTCAAAATTTCGAGGCCGACAAAAATAACAAGGGTATCGTTTTAAGAGTGGATGTAGATCCCTATTAGTATACTGAGCCGAAGCTGTATTGCAGCGTAATCATGCTCAATGGCTTCAGTAAATATTCCCAGCGGTTGTATTTATTAACAGAAGGAAAGCTTCCGACAGGTGTTTTTTCCTGGCGCTCATAGGAATATAAAATGTCAAGACCAGCTTCCGCGCCGATTGAGAAATGATTTACGAAATTATATCTGAGTCCGAAAAACGGCGAAAAAACAACGCTGTTCTTTTGTGCATTAGCGTCGTACAATGCGGCACCCGAATTAAAATCATAGGAAGTGCCTTGAAACTGGTTATAGCGGTATCCAAGGTCGACACCAAAATAAGGCTGAACGCTCGAATAACTAATGTTCTTCTCAAAGCCAATTTTAAAACTATAGTCAGTTAATTTTCCCTTTGCGATTTCACAACTGTTACAATTATTTTTAAAGGATATATCATCCTTGTAGTAATACCCGGTTAACCTATAGCTGATCTGGTTATCGTTGAATTTAATCATCAATCCGTTCAGGTATGAGCTTTTATAATCTGAATAATTAACTTGGTTCATGATTTTCGGAAGCTGCTGGTATGAATATCCGCTTACCGCAATAGAATACATGAAGTCGCTTTGGATTAATTTTTTTTGATTTTTTGGATAGACCAATGGAGCGTTTGTAGTGTCCGTCTTAACTACCTGGGCATTTCCTGCCGTAAAAATGGATGCTAAAATAAAAAAGGGTAAAAATATTTTCATAACAGACGGTATCTTCTGCGAAAATAGCAAAATAAAGTTTCAAAAGTTGCAGCCGAATTTTATTAACCTGATAATAACTTGTTTGTTTAATTTAGGTGTGATACTTTTTCTCAGCTGAATATTTTGCTCTAATTTTGATCGATAATGGCCTATAAATTTGTAGATAATTACCGCGAGAAAGGTGCCCGGAAAAAGCTTGTGTCGATTTTGAAGGATCGGGGAATCAGCGATGAGGATGTATTGCAGGCCATTGGAAAGGTGCCGCGTCATTTCTTTTTTGATGAAACCTTCTGGAATCAGGCTTATAAAGACATTGCCTTTCCGATCGGGGATGGTCAAACTATTTCGCAGCCATATACTGTAGCCTATCAAACGCAGCTTTTACACGTAAAACCGGGTGATAAGGTTCTTGAAATTGGTACAGGTTCCGGTTATCAGACCTGTATTTTACTGGAACTGAAAGCTAAGGTCGTTACAATTGAGCGGCAGGAAAACCTTCATAAACGCGCCGTCCAATTTTTGGGTAAAATGGGCTACCAGTCAAAATTTATTTTAGGCGATGGTTCCATTGGTTATGAAAATGAAGCGCCCTACGATAAAATTCTGGTAACTGCAGGAGCGCCGCTCGTTCCTGAAATTTTATTGAAGCAACTTAAAATCGGTGGAATATTGGTAATTCCTGTTGGTGATGAAAATGTGCAGAAAATGATCACCGTTTTACGTGTAAGCGAAACCGAATACGATAAGATCGTGTTAGATACATTCCGCTTTGTGCCATTAGTCGGCGACCAGGCGTGGTAATCTATGTTTTTAAATCTGCACTCACACAATCAAACAGATTATTTCACATTACGAAACATTATCCTCAGCCAGGATAATGAATTATTTATTTCCAGCGAGCAGGATGGAATATTTTCCGTTGGAATACATCCCTGGTTTATCGACGAGAACGATTACCAATCGCAAAAGAATGTTCTCACCGAATGGTGTGCAAAGCCATCCGTTATCGCGGTCGGCGAAAGTGGCCTTGACCGTTTGCGCGGCCCTGATCTCGAAACCCAAAAAACCGTTTTTGTAGATCATATCGAACTTGCCGAAAAGCTGAGTAAGCCGTTAATTCTTCATTGCGTAAAATGCTACAGCGAGATAATGGGAATAATGAACGAGCTGAAACCAAAAATTCCTTTTATTTTCCACGGCTTCAATAACAACGAGCAGATAGCGGATCAGCTTTTGGCGCATGACTGTTATTTTTCCTTAGGAAAAGCGCTTTCTTTTCCCGATTCAAATGCTTCAAAATTACTTAGGAGAATTGACCTTGATCGCCTGTTTCTTGAAAGTGATTATTCAGAATTGCCGATCGAAGAGATTTATAAACTTGCTGCAGACCAAAGAAATATATCAACAGATAAATTAAAAGAAGTTATTTTTGCAAATTGGAAAAAAGTGGGTTTACTCCCTTCTGATAAAGTTTACGAAAAATAATGTCTGATTTAAGTTGGTTGTCGCGGTCGGCTTTGCTGGTGGGCAACGAGGGTATTGAAAAATTACAAAAAAACCATGTATTAGTTGTTGGTCTAGGTGGGGTCGGCTCATTTGCGGCAGAGTTCGTTTGCAGGGCTGGTGTTGGTGAAATGACTATTGTTGACGGTGATATCGTAGATCCGTCAAACCGTAACAGGCAGCTGCCAGCACTGGCGACTAACCACGGCGTAGAAAAAGCGGAAATCATGGCTGAACGGTTGCTGGCTATAAATCCTGATCTTAAACTGCATGTGCGTAAAGATTTTCTAACGCCGCAGAAGTGCCGTGAAATAATGCAGACACAATTCGATTATGTGATGGATTGCATTGACAGCATCACACCAAAAGTGACATTGCTTTCAATCGCTTATCAGAATGGACAACGTGTCGTCAGTTCCATGGGCGCCGGCGGAAAACTTGATCCGACAAAGCTTCGGGTTACCGACCTGATGGAAACTTATCAATGCGTCTTCGCACAATACGTACGAAAGCGGATTAAACGTTTGGGTGTTCGGGAAGGTATCAAGGCGGTTTTTTCCATCGAGGAAGTTATGCGCGATTCACTTATAATGACCGATGGAAGCAATTTTAAACGATCAGCCTACGGAACGATATCTTACCTTCCGGCGGCATTTGGTGGTGTTTGTGCCTCGGTGGTTATTCGCGATCTGCTGGATTATAAAATAGAAACAGTGAAACGCCCCGCTGTCCTGCAGCCAAAAAAAGTTACTAAAAAGAAAAGGCCTTTGGCCGACGAATCATGAGCGTAGCTGTAGAAGAACGGATTTCAGTTTTTGATATTTTTAAGATCGGTATTGGTCCTTCAAGTTCTCATACATTAGGCCCATGGCGTGCCGCGGAGCAATTTGTTGCACAACTTCGGAACAGCGGCAATCTCGGTAAAGTTATTTCGATAAAAATTCTGCTCTATGGATCATTGGCTAAAACCGGAAAAGGCCATGGAACCGATGTGGCAATTTTATTGGGTTTGAGCGGTTACGATCCTGTAACATTTGACGTAAATAAAATAGATCAGGACATTGAGCAAATCAAGTCACGGAAACAACTTAATCTT
Source organism: Hufsiella arboris (assembly GCF_009834875.1). Classification (GTDB taxonomy): domain Bacteria; phylum Bacteroidota; class Bacteroidia; order Sphingobacteriales; family Sphingobacteriaceae; genus Hufsiella_A; species Hufsiella_A arboris. Next base: position 48,545 of record NZ_WVHT01000007.1, read on the forward strand.
TCAGAATCTCAGCTGATTGATTTTGATTACGAAAATGATTTGTATTTCCTGTTTTCGGAAAGCTTGCCGTATCATCCAAATGGAATGACGCTGCAGGCGTTTTTAAACGATGGAAAAGCATTGTCAGAAACTTATTATTCTATTGGAGGAGGTTTTGTTATTAAGGAAAATGACGACCTGGCAACCGATGAAAATAGCGTCGATCTTCCATTTCCGATAGATAAAGCCAGCGATTTATTGCACTGGTGCCTGAAAACCGGCTTAAAAGTTTCGGAGGTCGTTATGGAAAATGAATGTGTTTGGCGCGGAGAGAGGGAAACCAGGAATGGCGTTTTGAACATATTCAGGATAATGAAAGAATGTGTGTATCGCGGCTGCCATACATCCGGTAATTTACCCGGCGGACTAAACGTTTCGAGGCGTGCAGCTACGTTGAATAAGAAACTGATTAAAGAGAATCCGTACTCAAATTACGACGAATGGTTAAAAGCCGTGGGGCAAACGGGTTCTGATTTTAGCAATATTTTAAATTGGGTAAGTTGCTTCGCACTGGCTGTAAACGAAGAAAATGCGTCGTTCGGGCGGGTTGTAACGGCGCCAACCAACGGAGCTGCAGGCGTTGTGCCGGCGGTGTTACATTATTTTATAGCGTTTTGCCAGGACGCGAACGATGATAAAATCATTCAATTTCTTTTGACCGCGTCTGAAATCGGCAGCATATTCAAAAAGGGAGCTACGCTTTCAGCGGCCATGGGCGGTTGTCAGGCCGAAATAGGAGTTTCCTCTGCAATGGCAGCGGCAGCGCTTACCGAAGTTTTGGGCGGCTCGCAACGCCAGGTGTTAATGGCTGCAGAGATTGCCATGGAACATCACCTTGGATTAACCTGCGACCCGATTGCCGGTTTAGTTCAGGTTCCCTGTATTGAACGGAATACTATGGGCGCCATCAAAGCGATCACAGCTTCGCAGCTGGCGTTGCAAACAAATCCGGATCACGCCAAGGTAAGTCTGGATGCCGTTGTTAAAACGATGTGGCAAACAGCCCTGGATATGAACTCAAAATATAAAGAAACTTCTGATGGCGGTTTAGCGGTTAATATTCCGATCAGTTTGCCTGAGTGTTAAACTGAATTTGTATTTCGTCTTTCGTTTTGCAGATTGAGATTGCAAAGCTATATTTGGGGCCAACCAATTTATACCACACCCCACCATTTTAACATTTTGCATGAAGGAATCATTGCTGACAATTGCATTCGTTTGCTGTTGCGTGATCCATCAAATCGTTCAATATGATAATAGTGAAATCAACGTGGCTAAGGTCTGCTTATTTTTTGAAAATGTATGGCTTTGCTTATGGCGGCTTGCAGTCCGGCTGTCCGCTGTATCTTTTTTTAATCCAATGCACTTGTCATTTTTCACAAAAAAGGATGCCGCTTTCATCCGGTTTAAATTGAACGGACAGTGCTTCGAACAACGAAAGGAAATCCACGGCCCAAAAGGAGTTCGTAGCTGAAGCTGCCGATGCATCAGGCAAACATCAATTAAAAAAGAAGACACCAAACAATTAAGCTTTTGTCAAATGTTCTATTATCAGTTACATCCAATAAAAGATATGCTTAGAAAGACACTCGCCATTTTATTGGTGATTTTTAGTTTAAAATCATCCGCGCAGCAGTTGGTTCTGCCAGGTGATCATCCGGATCCCTCTGTTGTGAAAATTGGAAATTCATACTGGGCCACTGCGACCACGTCGAACTGGCTGCCGGCCTTTCCGTTATATGAATCCAAAGACCTGGTTCACTGGTCGAAACGTGCTGTGGCCTTCACAAAACTGCCAGATTGGGCCGATTACTATTTATGGGCACCGGAAATCAGCTACGACAAAGGCAAGGTTTATATCTACTACAATGGCCATAAAAAAGGCGGAAGTCTTTGCGTGGCTGCCGCTGTGGCGGATAGGCCCGAAGGACCATACAAAGATCTTGGTCCGCTGATCGGCCAGCCTGACGGATCGATTGACGCTTTTTCGATGCGTGATGAGAATGGGAAACTTTACCTGATCTGGAAGGAAGACGGAAACAGCATTGGCCAACCAACGCCGATCTGGGCGATGGAAATGAAAGAAGACCGTACCGGCTTGATTGGTGAGAAGAAAGAGCTGTTTCGTGCGACGGAACCCTGGGAATCAAAACTGGTAGAAGGTGTTTCAATTACCAGGCACGGAGAATTTTTCTACGCTTTTTATGCGGCCGCCGGTTGCTGCGGGACTAGCTGCAATTATGCCACAGGTATTGCCAGAAGCAAATCTTTGCTGGGCCCCTGGGAGAAATTTGATAAAAATCCGATAATCAGCGATAATGCAAGCTGGAAATGCCCGGGACATGGAACGCCGGTTGTTTTTAACGGGCAGAATTATTTTTTATATCATGCTTATAATACCAAAAGTGCCAATTTTGCCGGCCGGCAAGGTGTTCTAAAGCAATTTGAGTTCACGCCGGAAGGTTGGATTCAGTTTGTAGAAAATTGCAATGGAACCACGCCTAAGCCAGTAACGATCAATGACAATTTTGCCGGCAATAAACTTTCACTGGCCTGGCAGTGGAATGTTTTTGAAAAGTTCAGTAAAAGCGTAAAGGCAAATACGCTGACGATTTCAGCTTTGCCAAAAGTGGGTTCATTTATTGGACAGACAGTTTATTCGTCCGATTATGACGTGCAGGTTACGGTTGTATCGGCAAAATCAACCGCAGCCGGAGGACTCGCGTTGATCGGTGATGAAAAAAATCTGCTCACAGCCACAGTCTCTTTAAATAAAATTACGGTAACAGAAGTCAAAGATGGCAAGTCGCGTATCGTTGCCGAAACGGAAATAACAAAATCGCCTCTTGTTACTTTTCAGCTGAAGGTAAGGAACAATTCAACTGTGACTTTCCTGTACAAAACAAGCGGGCAAACATTCCGGGAGCTTAACCCTGAGCCAATCAACGCGGCTGGATTGCCACCGTGGGACAGAGGCTTGCGCGCCGGCATAGTAGCCACAGGCAAGGAAAATCAATCAGCTTCTTTCAAAAATTTCATGCTTTCAGATGTCAAATAAAGGCTTAATTAAAACCGTATTTTATCTTTTCACCATGGTGATTTTGTCTTTCTCAGCAAAAGCACAAAAACCTAAAATGTATTACGGAGACACTAGCGCATTGGGTGTGCCTTTCAGTAAAGATCCAACTGTAATCAAATTCAAAGGAAAGTACCTGATGTATTTCTCCATGCGAATGATTGACGACAAAACTAATGGAATGAATGGCTGGCAGATAGGCATTGCCGAAAGTAGTGATCTCTATAACTGGAAAAAAATAGGGGAGATAAAACCGGAAGCTGACTATGAAAAGAAAGGTCTTTGTGCGCCGGGAGCATTAGTGCGCGACGGTAAGGTTCACCTTTTTTACCAAACGTACGGCAATTTTGAAAAGGACGCGATTTGTCACGCCTGGTCAAGCGATGGAATTCAGTTCACACGGGATTCGAGCAACCCGATTTTTCATCCAACAGGTGAGTGGACAAATGGCCGTGCCATCGATGCTGAAGTTCACTTTTTTAAAAATCAATATTTCCTGCATTTCGCTACGCGAGATAAAAGCGGGAAAATCCAAAAACAAGGTGTAGCGACAGCGCCGGCAAATACCGATTTTAAACGTTCCGACTGGAAACAAGCCGTTGATAGTTCGATCTTAAAACCGGAATTACCCTGGGAGGGAGAATGTGTGGAAGGTGCATCGGTTATTACCAAAAATAAAAAGCTATATATGTTTTATGCCGGGGCCTATAACAATGCTCCTCAGCAAATAGGTATTGCAGAAAGCAGTGACGGATTAACCTGGAAACGCCTAAGCGACAAACCATTTCTTCCAAACGGAAAGCCTGGCAGCTGGAATTCCAGCGAGTCTGGTCACCCGGGAATTTTTCAGGATTCGAACGGTAAAACCTACCTGTTTTACCAGGGAAATAACGACAATGGCAAAACCTGGTATTTAAGTAACATCCCAATAGGATGGTCGGAAAAGGGGCCATATATTAGGAAGTAGCATCATTCAACACATTCTAAACAAACCAAAGCTGCCAGTTTATCTTACCTGGATATTACTTGTCATTATGACGTATATTTTTTAACATAGTAAACAACTAACGGGTGTTAAATCAATTATGAAAAAAGTATTAATCTGTTTTGCGATTGCTGGGATTTGCCTGGGTAAAGTAAGCGCTCAGGATGGGTATATAGTTAAGTCGAAGGTGGAGCAAAAAGCTGTTCCCTTTAAGCTTGAGAATGTCAGGCTGCTGCCATCTCCATTCAAACACGCGATGGAGCTGGATGCGAAATGGCTGCTGTCCCTTGACCCTGATCGTTTTTTGAATCGATTTATGACGAATGCCGGTCTGCAGCCAAAAGGTGAAATCTATGGAGGATGGGAAGCAAGAGGTGTGTCGGGGCACTCACTCGGACATTATTTATCGGCTTGCTCGATGATGTATGCTGCTTCCGGCGATAAGCGATTTAAGGAAAAGGTCGATTATATTGTTAACGAACTGGCGATATGCCAGGATGCCCGTAAAACCGGATATGTTGGTGGGATTCCCGATGAAGACAAAATATTCGACCAGGTAGCGGCCGGTGACATTCGTTCGCAGGGCTTTGACCTGAACGGCGGCTGGGTGCCGTGGTATACAGAGCATAAGGTTCTTGCCGGATTGATCGATGCGTACACTTATACTGGTAATGAAAAAGCCAAACAGGTTGCCGTCCGTTTTTGCGACTGGATCGATACCAAGTTTAAAAATCTGACAGAGGCGCAATTTCAGAAAATGCTCGATTGCGAGCATGGCGGCATGAACGAAGCGTTGGCAAATATTTATGCTATTACGGGAGATAAGAAATACCTGGCTTTGTCGTATCGTTTCCATCATAAGAAGATCCTGGATCCGCTTTCACGGCAGGAAGATCAATTAGCCGGCGTTCATGCCAATACGCAGATTCCCAAAATTATCGGTTGCGCCCGAAGATATGAGCTTACCGGCGATGCAAAAGATCATGTAATCTCACAGTATTTCTGGAACGAAGTTACCGGCCATCATAGCTATGTAATCGGCGGGAACAGTGATCACGAACATTTCGGTGAGCCTGATAAACTGAACGACCGACTGAGCGATAATACAACCGAAACCTGTAATACATACAACATGCTGAAACTGACTGAGCATTTGTACGAACTGGACCCTAAGTCTTCTTATATGGACTATTATGAGAGAGCGCTCTACAATCATATCCTTGCATCGCAAAACCCGGATGATGGTATGGTTTTATATTACATGCCGCTCGCCTCGGGATCGGAAAAGCCTTTCGGAACACCCGATAATTCGTTCTGGTGCTGCACAGGAACAGGAATGGAAAATCATGCCAAGTATGGAGAAAGCATTTATTACAAAGCAGCGGATGGCGGACTTTATGTCAACCTGTTTATTCCTTCGGTTTTAAACTGGCAGGAGAAGGGCATAAAGCTCCAGCTCGATTCGAAATATCCGGACGATCAGACAGTAAATATCACGTTTAGTGAAGTAAAGAGTGCCATGCAAATGCCGCTTGCTATTCGCTATCCTAAATGGGCGGTAAATGGCGCGAAACTGCTGATAAACGGTAAACCGCAAGAGGTAAAGAGCAACCCAGGTTCATACATTACCTTAAACAGAAGCTGGAAAAAAGGAGATAAAGTGCAATTGACTTTTCCTATGAGCCTGTACACTGAAAGCATGCCGGATAATAAAGATAAAAAAGCTTTTCTGTATGGACCGCTGGTACTTGCAGGTGAACTGGGCAACGGCGAATTGAAGTCGCGGGACATCCCAATGTTTGTCTCAGCAAATGAGAATCTCGCTCAATGGGTGAAAAAGGACCCGGCTAAACCGAATGTTTTCGAAACGATGTCGACCAATACAGGCAAGCTAACACTGGCGCCGCTTTATAAAGTTTACGGACAGAAGCAAGCCGTATATTGGGATTTCTTTACCCCCGAAGAATGGACGAAGAAAAAGGCTCAGTTTGAGGCGGAACGTAAGGCTGATGAAGAACTTGCAGCCAGAACAATCGATGTGATGCGGATAGGAGAAATGCAGCCTGAAAGAGACCATAATCTTACCGGCGATAAAACCGAAACGGGAAGCATGGGTTCGAGCAAATGGCGTGATGCCCGGGATGGTGGCTGGTTTTCATTTACGTTGGACACAAAAGGGAATGCAAATGCCAACCTCCAATGCACATACTGGGGAAGCGATAGCGGCAACCGGCAGTTTGCGATCCTGATTGAAGGAAAAGAGATCGCCCGCGAGAAGCTGGATGCAAAACATCCTAACCAGCTTTACAACGAAGTATACGAAATTCCAACGGAGTTGCTGGCCGGCAAAAAAACTGTTACAGTGAAGTTCCAGGCAATGGAAGGCAGCACGGCAGGTGGTGTGTTCGGATGCAGGCTGTTGAAGAAGTGAAGTTTGTGTTTGAGATGAGGTTTTTTAAGAGATTGGGCGTCATTATTAGCGTAACTGAAATGCAGTAAATGCGTTAGTTTCGACTACGCTAATAATGTCGTAAAGCTTAATTTTTTGAAAAGCAGTTCCTACGCCAGTAGTTTCCGCTAGTCCCGCCAATGCGGCAATCCTTAAAAAGTGAATAGTCTTTTAAAATCGAAACTGCGTACACTTTTTAAGGATTTCCGTCCCGATTAATCGGGATCGGGTTTAAAACCGTTAATGCATTGCAGCAATATCCAGGCGCACTGGCCCCGTTGCAAATGGAACACCGGCGATCAATTGTAAACCCGACAGAAAGGGAAAGCCCACAGCATGTGATGGGTTATGTGCCGGCGCGAGGACTTGGACTGAATGGCGGGACTGCAAATGCCAAAAGTGACGAGCGTTCGTTTTCAATCAAAACCTCGCAACTTTTTGATTATTGAATAATTGTCAGTAATTATCTTACCTATCTCATTGCTTCGTCCAAATCAACTTCTTTACATCATATCCCAATGAAGAAGCTTTTGTAAGATAATCTTGCTTGATATTCTCGGGCATCGTTTTTTCCCGGGAAAGAAGCCACAGATAATTCAGATTATTCCCAGCCACCAGCGCGTAGCGATACTGCGGGTCAATGGCGATGACATTATATCCGGCAAAGAACGGTCCGAAAAAGGAAACTTTTAACCTGGCCTCTGTAGGTTCATTCACAAATTTCGCCTTGCCAATGCTTTCTTTCCACTTCCCGGTTTTTTCATCGCGGCCCCGGTTAAGGACTTTGATATTGCCATCATCTTTAACTGAATAATTCGCGGTTACCTCGGCCAGATTTTTTTCGAACCGGTAATCCATCCTCGCGATTTCGTACCAGGTTCCGAGGTAGCGGTCTTTTTCAAATGGCTTAACGGCTGCGGCCCCTTTTGGTATCGAAGCGCACGAGTTGAGCGCAATAAGTCCGGCTGCTATACCTGCTCCGGCTACCAGGTATGGAAAAATAGTTTTGTTCGTTTTCATAGTTCCACCTTAACAGGCTCGCGGATATTTGGTTTGGATAGTTGAAAACTGCGCCAACAGTATGGCAAGAAAAATTACAGCAGTAAATCGGAGAAAACATTCGCTATCGCCATGTGGTTACCTATCATGATAAACAAAAAATAATGAGTGACATCGCCAGAAGATTTCCGCAAAACCCACTGTTATCCCCGAAGGATCTTAAGCCTAGCGCTGAAGGCTTACACATTGCCTGTCTGCTGAATCCAGGTGTTTTTCGTTTTGAAAACAAAACCTGGTTGATAGTTCGTGTTGCTGAGAGGCCGTTACAAACAGAATTTACGGTTTCCTTCCCGGTTTTATCGCCCGATGGCGATACTGAGATCATGGAAATTCCGCTTAATGACAATGAACTCATCGCCACAGATGCGCGTGTGATTCGTTACAAAGGCGTCGATTACCTGACAACCTTATCTCATCTCCGCTTGCTTTGCAGCGACGATGGTATAAAATTTTACGAGCCGGAAGAATATCCTAAACTTTTCGGAACAGGTGAGCTGCAGACTTTCGGAATCGAGGATTGTCGCGTCACTGAAATTGAAAATCAGTTTTATCTGACTTTTACTGCGGTGTCACCCAGCGGCGTTGGCGTTTCTTTACGAACGACGCATGACTGGAAGCGTTTTACTTCGCATGGCATGATACTGCCTCCCCATAATAAAGATTGTGCAATATTTGAGGAGAAGATAAACGGGATGTTTTACGCTTTGCATCGACCAAGCAGCGTCGATTTGGGTGGAAACTACATCTGGCTGGCGCAGTCACCCGACGGCATTCATTGGGGTAATCACAAATGTATTTTGAAAACACGGTCGGATAACTGGGACAGCGGGAGGGTAGGCGCCGGAGCATCGCCAATTAAGACAGAAAAAGGATGGCTGGAAATTTACCATGGAGCCACTTCGCAGCATCGTTATTGTCTTGGAGCTTTCCTTTTGGATCTCGATGATCCGTCACGGGTAATCGCAAGAACCGACGAGCCGATTATGGAGCCGACAGAAACTTATGAAACGAGTGGATTTTTTGGTCATGTTGTTTTCACTAACGGGCACTTTGTTCATCCTGATGGCGATACAATCACGGTTTATTACGGCGCCTCCGATGAGTTTGTTTGTGGCGCTGAGTTTTCAATAAAGGAAATATTTCAGGCACTGGGAGTGTGAAAACCGCTTAATCCCGTATCACTGTTTCAAAAATGAGTTTCAGAATAACCGACGGAATTTTTATAGGTGCAGAGGTTTTTATTGAACCTGGCCAGACACAACATGAAATCGATACATGGTTCCTGCGGCTTCGTGAGTGCGGAATGAATATTACCCGCATAAGGCTGTTTGAAACGTATATGAAAAACGAGAACGGCAACTGGGATTTTTCCTTGTTTGATATGGCATACAAAGCCGGTGATAAGTATGGAATAAAAATATATGGCAACCTTTTCCCTGAGACAACTTTTGATGACGTTGGCGGTTTTAAATTTCCGCGTGATGACAACCATTTGCAATTAATCGCAGATTACATAAAGCAGGTTGTTATGCATTTCAGCAAGTTTGATTCACACGCCGGGTGGGTGCCAATTAATGAACCAGGCGCTGAGATTCTGCCTGAAAACCCCTTATCCACCAAAATGCGGGGAGATCAAGAAGCAATTCAAATCGGTCCGGCAGCTGATACCTCGTTTCTTCATTTTAAATTTGAAGAAGAACGTTTCCTGTTAAGTTACAATAGCTGGTACCTCAACTGGCTGTCTGCAGAAATTCTAAAATACGAGCCACACGCTGAGATCCATGTGAATAATCATGCGATATTTAAAAACGTCGCAGAATATGATTTCCCGGCCTGGCGAAAGTTCCTGACAAGTTTTGGCGGCTCGGCACACGCAAGCTGGCATTTCGGTTACTTTAAAAGACATCAATATACATTGGCTGTGTCGGCAAATTGTGAAATCATCCGTTCCGGCGCAGGAGAAACGCCCTGGTTAATGACCGAATTGCAAGGCGGGAACAACACCATGAGCGCTTTTCAACCTCTGTGCCCAACGAAAGAAGAAATAACGCAATGGTTGTGGCTTACGCTGGCTTCCGGCGGAAAGGGCGCTATTTTTTGGTGCCTTAACCCGCGAATGTCGGGTTTTGAAGCAGGAGAGTGGGCAATGTTGAACTACCAGGACGAACCATCTGACCGTATGCTGGCGGCCGCCGATGTAATTAAGTGTGTAAATAAGAAAGCTGTTTTTTTTGAGAACGCAGTTTCCCTGGAGCCAGATTTTAATGTTTTGTATGTAAGAGAATCTTTATGGGTTGAAAAAAAGCTGAATATCGAAACTTTAGAACAAATAGAAGCCAGGACAAACGGGGCGGTTATGCGTTCATCTCTAACCTGGTTTGAAACGCTCACCGAATTGGGCATACAGCCGGCTTTTAAAGAGATATCGGAGTTTGACTTCGATACACCGGATTTCAAAAATTCAGTTATCATCTTGTCTCATCAGGTAGCAATTCCGGCCAAGTATTACGCAAAGCTAGAGGCGTTTGTTGCTAAGGGGGGAACATTGATCGTTGACGGGCTGACTGCTTACTATGACGAGTGGGCGGTTTGCAGGCTCAAAAATTTTCCGTTAAAAGACTTGTTTGGAGCAGAAATTAAGGAATTTAAGGTAGCCGGAGACTTATTTGATGTGCACATCGAGGGCGATTTGATTTTGCCGGCACATATGTGGCGAGGAGAATTAAAACTTACTTCCGCGAGATCCCTGGGAGCGGATTTTGTACTTGCCAGCGAAAATTTATTTGGTGAAGGGAGGGTACTTTGGATCCCTTCACCGTTAGGTTTGGGTGCGCGGGTAAAAGAAGATAGGAAGCCGTTGGCTGCATTGCTCCGCAAGTACTTGGCTACTGAGTTAAGCAATCAACCGTTTCGATTTGATGATTACAGAGAAGGTGTGCTGATGAAGTCTTTGCGTAATGGAAATGAATATCTAACGGTAATTATTAACAAATCCGGAAGTGCTCTAAATATTGAAATCAAAACAACACTTGATCTGAAGCCTGAAATAATTTACCCGCAAAAATCATCCGCAATAGCCGGTTTAAATCTTGAAATAGAAGCGGAAGAAACTGTTGTGCTATTATGGGATAGCTAAATTGGCACAGGATACTAAATCCTGTGCACAAACAGTTAACGATGGCCTCCGCCGAGAAAAAAGCCAGCTTTAATGCCAAAGTAGTTGTTGTTGAATTCATCCACTTTCGCAACAAAATTATATTCGATGGCTGCTTGTGACTAGAGAACCGGCTTTTAATAAAATTGAAGCTCACAAGATAAGTGCTCCGGCATATTCTGGCGGTTGCTTTTCACTATAAACAGAATATCAGCGTTATCCTACGGCCGTGTTGACATATGCATGATGCCGGCGAGGAGTAAAAGTGGATAGCTGGACTGTCGGCCGCCGTAAACGGAGCAGTTCGTTTACGAAAATAATTGAAGTCAACGGGCGAGGAAGTGTATACGGATTGACCCTTTTTCAAGTCAGCTTGTACATGAAATGAGAATGAGGCTACTGATTTAGCCTCATTCTTTTAAAAGTTATTTCCGGCCGCCTCCAAGGAAGAAGCCTAATTTAATTCCTAAATAGTTGCCGTTAACGCCTTCGTTTTTTCCAACGACATTATACTCGACAGCTGCTCTGAAATGTCCGGCTTCGATACCCGCGCGTGGTGTGAATCCGAATTTGGTAGCAGTGCTGGACTCATCAAGGTCCACATATTCGTCACCCATGTTGATAGTGGTGGATTGTGCCTGAACCAGCTGGAACAGACCAGCCCCAAGCCCGAAAAACGGACGAACAGTGGTTGTTGTAAAATAATAATCCGCGGTAGCGAGGTAAGAGCCCGAGAGCTTTGCGTCGACAGATTCAACATAACCATCAACATCCATAGAGGCTCTTGCAAGAACCGCTCCTTCAAAGCGCAATCCAAAAGCTAAGGCATCACTGATAGCATACTTTGGTTCGATTGCAAAAAGAACTCCTCCTTTTGCGTCACCGCCGCCAGGAATTCCGTAGCCGAAGGCTACGTCGACTTTGAAAGGTTTAAAAGTTTCTGATTGAGCACTTGCAACAAGAGCCCCTAGTGCAAATATGCACGTGAGTAATAATTGTTTCATAAAATGTAATAATGTTAAGTGCTACTAAAAAAGAAATAATTTTTGAAATAAAAAATATTATATTTTCTTTATGATTATTTTTGTCCTTAAGCAATTGATTTTCAATGCATAAATTTTAAATTAACTTAACTTCTATTTTAATAAATTTGCTGATGTGTTATAGAGTATTATGCGGCATTCTTTTAATATTTGTAACTGCTGCTTTTGGTTGTCGAAGTAAAATGAAAGAAAATGATCTTTACGGTACCTGGAAATATATAAAGGTCGAAGATCCAAACACTCATCCGCCAGATACGACAAGCGCCGAAGAAATAAAATTCGCAGATCCAAGTATTACGTTTCATCCCAACGGTAAGCTTGAAATGATCTGGGAAGGTAAAACGCTTTCGCACGGCACCTATAAAATCGACGGTAACATGATCCGTTATCACGAACTTCTTGATAGCGGCCGTACCCATGATTTTCCTTTCCTGGTAAGCGAGCTGAGCGATTCAAAGATCGTCTTCGAAACAATGCGGCGAGAGGAAGCGACAAAGGTAACGGCGATTAAAGCAAAATAAGTAAGTTCAAAGGCCAACTTTTTTTTGCCTTTCATGTTGAGATCATTAAAAAACACAATGGATCAGACATTAACATTTTCCGGCAATACAGAAGACGAAGTTTGGACCCAGCTCAACAGTGCGCTGGTTGCAAATAATGATAGTTTCCAGTTCCATGCTGAAGTAAATCAAGCTGGCAAAACAACAATTATCGACGTTGATATCGACCCGGGAGGTGGTTTTGAAGGCGGTTACGAAACAACAACGTTAAGTGCAGTCGTGAGCCCCGAAAATGATTTTCGGTTTGCGATCCATCCTGAAAGTTTTGTTGACGAGGTCGGCAAGTTTTTCGGAATGGAAGATATCGAGATTGGTTATCCTGAGTTCGATAAAAAAGTTATCATTAAAACAAATAACGCGGAGAAGGTTAAATACGCGTTTAAAGATAGCCAGGTAAGAAGTGCAATTGGTAATTTAACCAATTTTACGTTGGGGATCGTACATTATACTGTCCCTGAGACCGATCAAAAGGTGCCTTTTCTGGAGCTGAGAATTGAGCATGGCATTATGGAACCCGAAGCGCTGAGGACAATTTACCATGTGTTTTACAACGTCTTAACTGAAATAGAGTTGAAATAGGTCGGATAATCATATTCTGGTTTTAATTAAAGCAATTATTTTTTACTTTTGCATCGCTGAAAAAGCTGCGCCCATAGCTCAGCTGGATAGAGCAACGGTTTTCTAAACCGTCGGTCTCAGGTTCGAATCCTGATGGGCGTACAGAATGCCTGATACGAAAGTGTCAGGCATTTTTTGTTATCTGAATTGCTTATTCGATGTGCTTCACTATATTTAGCTCATGAAATTTTTTTTCATCGTATTAAAAGTAGTGCTCGCAATCATTTTAATAACCTTAGGCTGTAATAAAATAAGCGAACCCTCAAATTTGTCGGTAGCACTGGGAATATTCTTAATTCTTACCGCTATTGCGCTAGTATACAATCCTGCCAAAACTCTTATCAAACAATTATAATTATGGATTCTCAAAATAACGAGGGCAGAGGCGCCCTACGTTCAAAGCTTATTAAGGCTGGTGTTGGATTGGTTCTGCTGGTAATTATCTGGATCATTCAGCCGTTTACCTATGAAAATATCGATGCCGGAAATGTGGGGATCAAAATAAACCTGTATGGTTCTGATCGTGGCGTTGATAACATAACTATTGTAACCGGACGTGTTTGGTACAATACATGGACGACAAAAATCATCGAATTTCCGACTTTTACCCAATCCGTTGATTATGAGCCATTTGTTGTAACGACGAGAGACGCCGCTGAGTTTCAGGTCGATCCAAAGTTAAATTATCACATCAATTCTGCAATGGTTCCCCAGATTTATCGCCAATACCGGAAGTCGCTCTCTGAGATTGAGCAACAGTTTATGCGAAATACGATTTACGATGCCTACCGGATCGTAGCAAATTCATTTACATCGGATTCTGTCATGTCTAACCGTGAAAAGTTTGAAGATAAAATACAGGTGTTGCTCACCAAAAATCTCGGGAAAGACGGGTTTGTTTATGATCAACTGACATCTGCGATAAGTCCGCCGGCCTCTTTAAGACGAATGATAGATGAAAAGAACGCATCGATACAGGCACGTCTCAAAGCGGAAAATGAAGCTAAACAGGCCATTGCTGAAGCAACTGTAAGTAAAGCAAAAGCCGAGGGTGAGGCGGCTGCTTTGCTGGTGCGAGCGAGAGCCGAAGCTGAAGCCAATCGCCTGAGGCAGCAATCGCTTACACCACTTTTAGTGCAACAGCTTGTAATTGAAAAATGGGACGGGAAATTGCCTCAATACGGAACGGTTCCTCAATTTTTTAAAAATATCACCCAATAATCGCTCTTGTCTTTCATGTTAGGCCCGTTAAATAAAATCTAACTGGCTCGATCTGATGAATTACGGATAAGTTGATTTATAAAGCCACTGATTTAATCAGTGGCTTTTGTTTTTAGCAGTTACACCAAGTCGTTAAGATCCAGAAAACTGAGGATTAAGACCTATGTTCTTTGACTGCATACTTTTTATTTTACATTTGATTATAAGAACCAATTTAATCTTCTTTAAATAAACCTATACGCCATAAATTGGCGTCGATGATTTAAAACTGCATGTTCAAAAGTCACTTTAACCTTTTTAGACAAACGACGTTCGTCCTGATTTCCTTTTCTTTATGGTTTTTCAAATCGGAAGCTTTCGGTCAGTCTGCCCCATTTACTTCTAAACAAAGTTTTGACGCAAACTGGAAATTCGAAAAGAGCGATTTTTTCAACGCAGAATCTGTTGTTTTTAATGACAAGGCATGGCGTACAATAGATCTTCCACACGACTGGAGCATTGAGGATTTGCAGGGTTCAGCGGGTGACAGCATTATCGGTCCTTTTTCAAAGAAAAGTGAATCAGCGGGTGCGACTGGTTATGTGATGGGCGGTACAGGCTGGTACCGCAAACATTTTACGCTGAAACCTGGCGAAGCTGGGAAGCAAATTAGTATCTTGTTTGATGGCGTGTACATGAACTCGGATGTCTGGATAAATGGAAAACACCTGGGAAATCATCCATATGGTTACACACCGTTTTATTACGATCTCACAAACTTTCTTAATCCTGCCGGTAAAGACAATGTTATCGCTGTAAAGGTGAAAAATTTGGGTGTGAATAGCCGCTGGTATAGTGGTTCGGGTATTTACCGGCATGTCTGGATGATGATGAAAAACAAGATTGATTTTACCGAATGGGGAACGTTTGTTACCAGTCCAAAGGTTGATAAAAGCCTCTCTACAGTGCAGTTTCAAACCGAAGTTGAAAATGTAAGCAGGGAGATAAAAAATGCTGTCATCGGGTTTACTATTTTTTCTACCAAAGGGGGAAAAGTAGTTTCGGGAAAAATTAATACAAAATTGAATGCGTCAGGTAAAACAGTGTTAACAAAAGCATTGAATGTTGCACGACCTGATTTATGGTCGCCAAAATCACCTCATTTATACAAAGCGGATATCACCATCGAAATCAACGGAAAACTAATAAGCCGAAAACAATTAACGTTCGGCATACGGGAAATAAGCGTTGATGCAACTTACGGATTACGCATAAATGGTGAAAAATTGTTGCTAAAAGGCGGAGGCGTACATCATGATAACGGTGCTTTAGGCGCAGTTACCATCGACCGTGCTGAGGAGCGAAAAGTAGAACAATTAAAAGCCAACGGCTTTAACGCGATACGAACCACGCATAATCCGCCTTCAGAGCAGTTTTTAAACGCATGTGACAAGTTGGGCATGGTCGTGATCGATGAAGCGTTCGACACCTGGCAGCATCCTAAAAATAAAGCCGACTATCATTTGTATTTCAAAGAGTGGTGGAAGAAAGACCTCCGTTCTATCGTGCTGAGAGATCGCAACCATCCTTCGGTGATTTTCTGGAGCATCGGGAATGAGATTAATGAACGTGCGGAAACAGATGGTGTTGACCTTGCGACTCAAATGGTTTCGCTCGTTAAAAGCATCGATCCAACCCGCAAAGTAACAGAAGGAGTATGTGGATTTTGGGATCATCCTGGCGTAGAATGGGATCATTCGGCCAATGCTTTTAAACCACTCGACGTCGCCGGCTCTAATTACGAATGGAAGAATTATGAGAGTGATCATCAAAAATATCCTGAAAGAATTATGATGGGAACTGAATCGTTTGCATATGAAGCCGCAGAAAACTGGTCGCAGGTAGAAAAACATCCGTACGTAATTGGCGATTTCGTCTGGACCGCTATGGATTACATGGGAGAAGCGGCGATCGGTCATAATGATTTAGATTCAGTGAAACCTATGCCTGCTAGTATGTGGCCCGCTTATTATATTTCTAATTGCGGAGATTTGGATGTCACGGGAATTAAACGTCCACAATCATACTTCAGGGACGTTGTGTGGGACAGGAGTGTTATCGAAATGGCTGTGCATGCGCCGGTTCCTGCCGGTCATAAAGACGTTTTCAGTGCCTGGGGCTGGCCCGATGAATACCGCAGCTGGAACTGGGAGGGAAATGAAGGGAAAGAGCTTGAAATTACTGTTTATTCAAAATGCGATAAAGTGAGGCTGGAATTAAACGGTAAAACACTTGCTGAAAAACAGGTTAGCGATCCGGCAAAACTTGCTTTTAAATTCAATGTGCCTTACAATCCTGGTGAAATAAAAGCCTTTGCCATAACGAATAATGAAGTTGTAGGTGCAACCAGTCTCAAAACTGTCGGAAAGCCTTTTAAATTACGATTAACGGCTGATAGAAGAAGGATCGACAACAGTCGCAACGACTTGTCATATATTTCTGTGGAGGTATTGGATGAAAACGATCAACTTGTCCCGGACGCAGTTATGCCGGTCAATTTTTCGATAAGTGGGGCTGCAGAAATTGCGGCCATCGGAAATGGAAATCCAAAGGGAATGCAAAGCTTCAGGCAATTAAACCACGATACTTATCAGGGCCGCTGTTTGGTCATTGTCAGGCCGGTTGGTAAATCCGGGGCGGTTAATTTATTGACAAATGCTAGGGGTTTGCAACCAGGAAAACTAGAAATTCGGGTACAATAAAGTTATCCCGTTAATAACAAGTTATGAAAAAAGGAAATTTGCTTCAGCGACGAATTTTTTTAAATAGATTTTTAGCGCTGTGTGCGGTTTCCGCCGTGTCCAACAACATTTTAGCGTCGGGAATGCAGATATCACATGATACGCAGCAGGCGAAAGACGGTTTAACGGTTTTGTTCCAGGGTGATTCTATCACCGACGGCAATCGAAGCCGGAATGATGACTGGAATCATGTTATGGGCCATGGATACGCTTACCTCATCGCAAGCAGGCTTTGGTTTGATTATCCTAAAAATGGCTATCACTTTTTTAATCGCGGCATCAGTGGTAATAAAATAACTGATCTGGCTGCGCGCTGGCAAAGCGACACTATCTCCCTGAAACCGGATCTGTTGAGTGTTTTAATCGGGATTAACGATATTTCTGCGTTATTGAACGGTGACCATTCTTATACTGCCGAAAATTATGAAAAAGGATATCGGGACTTGCTTGACGAGACCAGGCAAAGACTTCCCGAAGTGAGGTTCGTGCTTTGTGAACCTTTTGTTTTGCCGGTCGGTAATGTGAAAGAAAAGTGGCCACAGTATTCAGAGGAAGTTAAAAAGCGACAAATAGTAGTAAAGAAACTTAGCGCTGAATACAACGCTGTATTTGTGGCTTTTCAAAGTGCCTTCGATAAAGCCTTAAGTCGTGCACCTGCAGAATATTGGATATGGGACGGTATTCACCCAATGCCGGCCGGACATGAACTTATGGCAAGAGAGTGGATAGCACAGGTGGGAAAGCAAACCAAAATGATTCCTGGTTAACGAACAGGCCAGAAATAACTAGCAATTATGAACCGTCATTGTTTTGCACTGGATTTAATTGATGATCCGACATTAATAAAAGAATACGAAGACTGGCATCAAAATGTCTGGCCCGAAATCATAAAAAGCATTCAGGATTCAGGAATAACCGATATGCAAATTTACAGGTTCGGAAACCGGCTTTTCATGATTATGGATACTACGGATGACTTCAGTTTCGAGAGAAAAGCCCTATCAGATGCTGCAAATCCGAAAGTTCAGGATTGGGAAAAACTTATGTGGAAATACCAACAACCCTTGCCATGGGCGGAGCACGGAGAAAAATGGCTGCTTATGAAAAAAATATTTCAGCTTAAACGGTAATAGCGAACATGAAAATAGATGCCCATCAACATTTTTGGAAATTCGATGCCGTTCGGGACAGCTGGATAACGGATGATATGGCTATTATCAGAAATGATTTTTTACCGGCTGATCTCGAGCCGTTGTTAAACGAAAATGGATTTGATGGTTGTATTGTTGTTCAATCCAGTCAGAGTGAAGAAGAGAATTTATTCCAGCTTGGTAACGCCGGGCAGCATGAATTTATTAAGGGCGTAGTTGGCTGGGTGGATTTACAGGCTGAAGATATTGAAGATCGGCTGGCGCATTACAGGCAATTTGAAAAAATGAAAGGCTTTCGCCATGTTTTACAAGGCGAAGCGGATAGAGCTTTAATGTTAAAACCTGAATTCAAGAGGGGGCTGGGCATGTTAAATAGTTTTGGATTTACTTATGACATTTTGATATTTCCCGATCAGTTGCGTTACATACAGGAGCTTGTTGAGTTTTTCCCGGATCAGCCTTTTGTGATCGACCATATAGCCAAACCTGATATAAAACGCGGCAAAATCGACCACTGGAAAGATGATATTCAAGCTTTCGCGAGCTATGAAAATGTCAGTTGTAAAGTTTCCGGAATGGTAACGGAAGCAAACTGGCACAATTGGAAGAATGAAGATTTTTACCCATATCTTGATGTGATTTTTGAAACATTTGGCACGGAACGTATCATGTTCGGTTCGGATTGGCCGGTTTGCCTTGTTGCCGCTACCTACGCCTCGGTAGTGAACATCGTACAAAGTTATTTTTCAAATTTATCGCCAGGCGAGCAGGAACAGATCTGGGGTAAAAACGCGGCCAATTTTTACCGGCTCAAAAGCTAGCAAAAGATTATTAAACTATGGATTTATTGTTAAAAGACAAGGTAATCATCGTTTCGGGCGGTGCAAAAGGCATCGGAAACGGCATTGTCAGAGTGTTGGCAAAGGAAGGTGCTATTCCGGTTATCATTGGTAGAAATGAGGATGACAATTTGAAGTTAACCAAAGAGATATCGGGGCAGGGCCACAAGGTATTTCAATTGGTCGCTGAATTATCTGATCCCACCCAGTGCAAACGCGCAATTGATGTGGTTTTGAATCAGTTTGGGAAAATCGATGGGCTGGTAAATAACGCTGGAGTTAATGACGGTGTAGGCCTGGAAAATGGCAGTTATGAAAAGTTTATGGAATCACTGCACCGCAATGTTGTCCATTATTATTTATTGGCGCATCATGCTTTACCAGCTTTAATAAAATCCAGAGGCTCGATCGTCAATATATCTTCTAAAACAGCAATCACCGGGCAGGGGAATACCTCCGCTTACGCCGCGGCAAACGGCGGTCGTATAGCCTTAACTCGAGAATGGGCGGTAGAGCTTTTAAAATATGGAATTCGGGTAAACGCTATAATCGTGGCAGAATCATGGACACCTGCTTATGAAAAGTGGATTCAAACATTGTCGGACCCTGAAGATAAATTAAAAGAAATAACAGGCAAAATTCCGCTGGAAAACAGGATGACCACGCCGGAAGAAATTGCCAATACAACGGCCTTTTTATTGTCTTCACGCTCAAGTCATACTACAGGGCAATTGTTATTTGTCGACGGGGGGTATGTTCACCTGGACCGTGCTTTGGCAAATGCATAAGTATAATCGCTGATAACCAGAAAAATTAAACTAATGAAGTTTCGCATCCTTTTGTTAATCCTGATCCCGGCCTTCGCATGTGGACAAACTGATTTAAAACTTTGGTATGAACAACCGGCGAGCGTATGGACGGAAGCTCTGCCGGTTGGCAACGGCCGTTTGGGTGCAATGATCTTTGGCAACGTTCAGGAAGAACTGATTCAACTTAATGAAAGTACGCTTTGGTCCGGTGGGCCTGTCAAAAGCAGTATTAACCCGGACGCTCGGAAATATCTACCACTGATTCGTAAAGCAATTTTCGACGGCGATTATCAGAAAGGCGCTGAACTTTGCAAAAAAATGCAGGGATTGTATACGGAAAGCTATATGCCGTTGGGCGACCTTCGTATTAAACAAAACTTCCGGTCTGAAAACCTGCGATCGTATTACAGAGATCTGAATATTGAAAATGCGGTTGCCACGACAAAATACACGGCCGGGGGTGTTAATTACACACGCGAAATTTTCTCTTCAGCGCCCGACCAGGTGATTGTTATTAGAATCAGGGCAGATAAGCCCGGCCAGCTAAACCTTGAAATTTCCTCGAAAAGCCAATTAAAATTTACTACAGAATCGATTGCCAATAACATTTTTTCCATGAGCGGAAAGGCGCCCGCCCACGTTGATCCAAGTTATGTCGGATACAACAAGGAGCCGGTGATATACGCAGATTCCGGCGGTTGCCGTGGTATGAACTTTAATCTCCTCATTAAAGCGATAAATAAAGGCGGCTCGGTAACAAGCGACAAAAATGCATTATCAGTTAAAGGTGCAACGGAGGTTTTGTTACTTGTGTCTGCTGCTACAAGCTTTAAAGGATTTGACAAGTGTCCTTCCTCCCAGGGGAAAAATGAAAAAAGCCTTGCAATGGGCTATTTGCGGAAAGCGTCTCTGAAATCGTATAACCTGTTGCTGGAAAATCACAAAGCAGACTACCAAAAGTACTTTAAACGGGTCGATATTTCTTTCGGACAGGACACCGCCAGGGCGGCTAAGCTTCCAACCGATAAACGATTAATGGCTTACACTGGTGGCGGCCACGATCCCGGCCTGGAGGCTTTGTATTTCCAATACGGAAGATATTTATTGATATCGAGTTCCCGGCCCGGGCAAACGGCTGCGAACCTTCAGGGAATCTGGAATAAAGACTTGCGTCCCGCCTGGAGTTCCAATTATACCATTAATATTAACGCCCAAATGAATTACTGGCCGTCACTGGTTACTAATCTCGCTGAACTCAATAAGCCTTTTATCGAACTGATCAAAAATATTTCCATTACCGGCGCGCGAACTGCGAAAGAGTTTTACGGGCTCGATGGTTGGGTGGCACACCATAACAGCGATATCTGGGCAACTTCAAACCCCGTTGGCGATCTTGGCAAAGGCGATCCCAAATGGGCCAATTGGTCTATGGGGGCTAACTGGCTTTGTGAACATTTGTGGGACTACTACCGGTTTACAAACGATAAGGAGTTTTTAAGGCAAACAGCCTATCCTCTGATGAAAGGAGCGGTTATTTTTACAATGGGCTTCCTGATACAAGACAAAGACGGTTATTGGGTGACATCGCCTTCCGGCTCACCTGAAAATGTATTCAAAGACGAGAATGGAAAGGAAGGAGCAATTGCAATGGGGAGTACCATGGATATGTCGATCATACGTGAATTATTTGCCAATTTTGTTGCATCATCGCAATTACTGAAATCCGATTCATTATTGCGGCAGCAGGTTATTGCAAAGCAAAAAAAACTGTATCCTTTTCATATCGGCAAGAGAGGCAATATCGTTGAGTGGTATAAAGACTGGGATGAAGTGGAAGTTCATCACCGGCATGTTTCTCATTTATACGGACTGCACCCAGCCAACCAGATCTCACCTGCCGCCACTCCGGAGCTGGCAGCTGCAGCACGTAAAACACTGGAAATCCGGGGGGATGAAGGGACAGGTTGGAGCAAGGCCTGGAAGATAAACTTTTGGGCGCGACTTTGGGACGGAAACCATGCCTATTCACTCATTCGCGATCTCTTACATTTAACAACTGAAAACAATGCTAATTACGGAGAAGGAGGTGGCACCTATCCTAACCTCTTCGATGCGCATCCGCCTTTTCAAATCGACGGAAATTTTGGCGGCACCGCGGGCATTGCCGAAATGTTATTGCAAAGCCAGAATAATGAAATTCACCTTTTGCCGGCCCTGCCTGATGAGTGGAAAAACGGGTTCGTCAAAGGACTAAGGGCGCGCGGAGATTACCAGGTAGATATTAAATGGAAAAACGGCCGCCTGGATGAGGCGGTGATAACGTCTTTTGCAGGCCAGGCCTGCGTCGTCAGATCTGCAATTCCTTTAAAAGTTGATAGTAAAGATGTTCCGTTCAAGAAAACCGATTTCGGATATGTGACAACATTTCTAACAAAAAAGGGTCAAAGCTATAAACTAAACGCACAGTAATAAGTTAAAAAGTATTTCATTAAGTTTTCAAAAATGAATGTTAGCAACGGCTGTTTTTAAAAACAGTAGGAATATTAAATTTCTTTACAAGATTTGCAGGTAGAAATTAACAAAACTATTATGCGTAAATCCCTCTTATTTATTGTCTTGTCAATAATAAGTTCAGCTATGCTCAAAGCCCAGGTAATTACATCTCCGGATAAAAACCTGACACTTAAATTCGAGCTTCAGTCGAACGGTGTTCCATCTTATCAGTTAACTTATAAAAACAAACAGGTGATAAAACCCAGCACATTGGGAATAGAAACCAAGGATGTACCATCTTTCCTTGATGGGTTTACCATCTCAAAAACCGAACAAAGTACATTTGATGAAACCTGGAGCCCTGTTTGGGGTGAGCAAAAAGAAATCCGGAATCATTATAACGAATTGCTGGTAACGCTGGCTCAGAAAGCCGTTGAAAGCAGGGAGATTCGTATTCGCTTTCGTTTATTTAATGACGGCCTGGGTTTCAGATACGAATTTCCAGAGCAAAAAAACCTGACCTACTTTGTCATCAAAGAAGAAAAAACTCAGTTTGCTTTGAGCGGCGATCATAAAGCGTTCTGGCTGCCCGGCGATTATGATACACAGGAATACAGTACTGTTACTTCGAACTTATCGGAAGTACGCGGGAAAATGAAAGCCGCCGTCACGCCGAATGCTTCCCAAACACCTTTTTCTCCAACGGGTTTGCAAACTCCGCTGATGATGAAAAGCAAAGACGGATTGTACATCAACATTCATGAAGCTGCGCTGGTTGACTATTCTTGTATGTCATTAAATCTCGATGACAAGAATTTCGTACTTCAATCGTGGCTTACGCCGGATGCCCAGGGAAATAAAGGCTATCTGCAGGCGCCAACACAATCTCCATGGCGGACAATTGTTGTAAGCGACAAAGCCGGCGATATTCTCCTTTCAAAACTTATCCTGAACTTAAACGAACCAACAAAATTTAAAGACGTCTCCTGGATCAAGCCAATAAAATATGTCGGTGTTTGGTGGGAAATGATAACAGGGAAAAGCACATGGTCTTACGCCGACGTTCCGAGTGTAAAACTTGGCGAAACGGATTACTCAAAATTAAAGCCAAACGGAACTCACGCCGCCAATACACAGCATGTAAAAGAATATATTGACTTTGCCGCTCAAAATGGCCTTGACGCTGTTTTAGTTGAAGGCTGGAACGTTGGCTGGGAAGATTGGTTCGGCAAGTCGAAAGATTACGTTTTTGATTTTGTTACGCCGTACCCGGATTTTGATGTCAAAGAGTTGCATCGTTACGCCGCCTCAAAAGGCATCAAAATAATCATGCACCATGAGACATCAGGATCGGTCAGAAATTACGAACGCCATTTGGATACCGCATACAAATTCATGGTGGAAAATGGTTACAATGCCGTAAAGAGCGGCTATGTTGGAAATATTATTCCGCGCGGCGAATACCATTACGGCCAATGGCTGGTAAATCACTACCTGTACACAATACAAAAGGCGGCTGAATACAAAATCATGGTGAACGCTCACGAAGCTATCCGTCCTACCGGGCTAAGCCGTACATATCCAAACCTTATTGGCAATGAATCCGCCCGCGGCACTGAGTATGAGGCGTTTGGCGGCAATAATGCCGACCATACCACTATTTTGCCATTCACGCGGTTAATGGGCGGCCCAATGGACTATACACCCGGTATTTTTCAGACCAAAGTAAGTGCTTATAATCCGCAGAATACCTCGTTCGTTCATACAACGCTTGCCCATCAATTAGCTTTATATGTAACAATGTACAGTCCGCTGCAAATGGCTGCCGACCTTCCCGAAACGTATAACAAGCACATGGATGCTTTCCAGTTTATTAAAGATGTGGCGGTCGACTGGGACAATACCTGGGTTATCGAAGCTGAACCGGGCGATTACATTACGTTGGTCCGTAAAGCGAAAAGCAAGGAAGAATGGTACCTGGGAAGCATTACTGATGAAAACTCTCGTATAGCAAATGTGACTTTTGAGTTTTTGCCAAAAGGTAAAACCTACGAAGCTATCATATACGCCGATGGTAAAGATGCCAGTTTCGATAAGAACCCGCAAAGCTATGCAATCAGAAAATTGAAAGTTAACAGCAAAACCGTTCTCAAACAGTTTGTTGCACCGGGCGGCGGTTTTGCTATCAGTATAAAGTAGTGATGCGAATTTAATGAAAGGCAGAGTGATAAGTACTCTGCCTTTTTTGCAAGCAGCTTTATGCCATACACAATCCGACATTAACATTATTTTGTACCGCTGCAAACTTGCTATCTTTAAATTCTGAAGCCAATCTAGAAGGAATTACAAATGATACTTCCATATTTTCCTGAATCGCCGTTTGATATCAGGCTGTCTTTTTCGGGCATCATCGAACATTTTGAAAAAGTGGCAAGCGATCCGTTAAATCCAGACGCTGTTAAAGCACAAAGCGTATTAAATAAGGTTTCTTTACATCCTGAATTAAAAGATGGCAGTATCGACTTCGACCAGTTAAACGGGAACGAGGATCTGATAGGGCAATTGCTGGAAGCGATGTTTCCACCTGCGCTTACCTTAAATGAAATTAAGGCAGCTACCATTCCATTTACAAAGGTTTTGCTTAACCCGACCGAGCGGTTTAAAAATTTGCTGCGGGCTGCCGATCTCGACTTCGAAATAAATATCAGGGATTATACCGAACATCAGTTTTATGTATCGAGCTGCTGCCTCATACTAAATGAATTTTATGGAACTCAGCTGGATTTCAGTAAACCGTTGTTCTACGACATTCCAACTGCGAATGGGGTACTTAAACACTATCGGATACTTTATAATGCGGATTTCCTGGATATTATACCGACCGAGAAATCCATCTCTTTAACAGCTGAGGACATTAATCAGTTGCTGGATAATTACGACAACCTTGAGTTGTGGAAGGAAAAGTTTCCGAAAGGAAGCTGGCGGCTAAGCGGTTTTGCCATCATGACTTTATACGATGCAACTGTGGAAAATGCAGTTTCAATTTTGAAGGAAAAGCTACTGATATCGAATACTGGAAAATTTAAGGGAAGCATGGAGTCAATTTTTCGCTCTATTTATAAAATTCCGGATATACAGATTGGTGCCAGCATATTTAGCAGGGAGCACCAAACATTTGATATCATCGATTTTGGCGAACCACTGCAAAGTTTTGTTTTAAAAGAAGGGAGTCAGCACAACTCTGAAAATACATTTTGTTCAAAATCTCATTTCTGTATCATTGAAAAACAGGACTTTTTTGCTGTATCTGATGTTGCGGCACTGTTAGCTGCCGAGCCGGAGAATTTGCTTGCCCGGCATATGGCAGAACAGGGAATCAACAGTTTTATTTTAGCGCCCATAACCAAAAATGGCGTATTGATGGGCGTTCTTGAAATTGTATCCATGAGGTCAAAAGAGCTGAACAGCGTAAATGCCCATAAACTGGAAATCGTGATGCCGTTTCTGGTAGATACAATCGACAGGCTTATTACGGAATTCAGGAATGAAGTTCAGGCCGTTATCCAAAAAAATTATACCAGCATCCATTCAAGCGTTTATTGGAAATTTTCCAGCGAAGCACAAAATCTCATCAGGGCAAATCGCCGTGGCGAAGACTATGTCTTAAAGGAAATAATCCTTGACGATGTTTATCCGTTATATGGTCAAACCGATATAAAGGGTTCGTCGGATACCAGGAACCAATGCATTCGCCAGGACTTAACCAGCCAGCTTAAACATCTCCTTATTTTGCTGCCAAAAATTAAAAGTTATCTAACCGATTTTGATTATGATACAAGAACGAAGCAGATAGAGGATAATTTCGAATCGATTAAACACTTGTTTTATGCAAATACCGAACAATATGTCAACGACTTTCTGGAAAATAAAATTCACCCGTATTTGCAAAAGATCGCAGGCAAGGAAGTAATGCCATTGGTAGATGCTTATTTTATTGAGAATGATAAAAAGTTCGGGACATTTTATGCGAACCGGAGAAAATATGAAACTTCGGTTTCGATGATCAATAACAAGCTCGCGACGTATTTTGACAACAGTGAAGCTTCGGCCCAGACAATTTATCCGCATTATTACGAGCGGTTTAAAACAGACGGTGTTGAACACAATCTTTACATCGGGCCTTCTATTTCGCCAAAACATCATTTCGATATCAGGCTTCTACAAGATCTCCGGTTATGGCAATTGCGGATTTTATGCAAGATGGAGCTCGCTCATCACCAGTTAAAAAAGGAATTACCTTATCCCCTTGATGTAACTTCGTTGATCCTTGCTTATCATTCAAGTATTTCACTTCGGTTTAGGATGGATGAAAAACGGTTTGATGTTGACGGTACTTACAACGCGCGTTATGAGGTTGTCAAAAAGCGTATCGATAAAGCCTTCATTAAAGACACTACTGAACGCATTACACAGACCGGCAAAATAACGATTGTTTATTCCGGCAGATCAGAGGAGAAAGAATACAGACAGTACATTGAGATATTACAGAACGAAAAAATATTGGCTGACGTAGTTGAAAATTTCCAGGTTGAAGATCTGCAGGGTGTTGTTGGCCTTCATGCGTTAAGGGCACAAATTATACATTAAGACGACTTAGCCAATAGAACAAAGATAGGTCCAGGCAATAAAAAACAGCTGTAAAGGGACTCTGAACCAGAGATACTTCAAGCCGGGTCCGTCATACGTTGCCTTTTCCATATTTATTTGTTTCGATGCCGCGTAACTATTTGCTGGAAGCAACACAATAAAAAAGAGTATTAAAAGCCAGCCCGTAATAGTTCTTAACTCTGGAACGTGCAGGGTAACAGCTGCGATTATTTCTATTATTCCAGTTACGTAAACCATCAGCGGCTTAAAGGGAACGGGTGGAGGAATCATCATTACCATCCCTTTTTTAAACATAAAATGCCCACTTGCGGTGAGAAAAAGCATGGCCGACAAGCCAATTCTTCCGGCCATGGAATAATCAGAATCTCCGGTATATAGTTTTACACCGGCAACAGAGATTACAAAAACTACGATCAGGACAACTAACGGTTTCATTACAAATTCTTTTTCCTTTGAGTGATGTAAAATCTTTAATTTTCGAGCAGATTCAAAAGCCAATTTATGAAAAGCAATTCCTTATTATTAGCAATTTTATTTTTATTCAGTTGTCTGATCTGCAGCGCGCAAAATTCCATTCGGGTTGCTACCTATAATCTCCGTTATGATAATCCGGCAGACAGCGGAAACCTATGGAAGGATCGCTCAAAGTATGTAGCCGACCTGATACGTTTTCACGATTTTGACTTATTTGGAACCCAGGAAGGAAAAAAGAATCAATTAAGTGATCTGCTGAAGGATCTTCCCGAATATTCAAAGTACGGCAAGGGTAGAGACGATGGAAAGGACGGTGGCGAACACTCGGCGATATTTTATAAAAAAGATAAGTTCAAATTACTGAAAAGCGGTGATTTCTGGCTGTCGGAAACTCCGGAAAAGCCATCCTTAGGCTGGGACGCTACATGCTGCAACAGGGTCTGTTCCTGGGCGTATTTCCAGGATCTGAAAAGTGGTAAGAAATTTTATATGTTCAATGTACATTTTGATCACCAAGGGAAAGTTGCACGTGTTGAAAGCGCAAAACTGATGATCAAACGGATTAATTCAATTGCCGGAAACGAACCGGTTGTATTAACGGGCGATTTTAACGGCGACCGGAAAAGTGAATGGTATAAAATTCTTGCTTCATCTGGCATTATTCACGATTCGGTAAAAGAGGTGAAAAATCCATATCAAAATAATTCGTCATACACTGATTTTGGCAGGGAGTTTCAAAATGATGAAGTGATTGATCATATTTTTATTTCCAGCAAGTTTCATGCATCCAAATGGGGAATACTTACTGATACTTACCGTGGTAAATTCCCCTCGGATCATTGTCCCGTGTTATGCGTTTTGCAGTTTTAATTAGCTTTGAAATTTTAGCCGATTGATATACTCCTTGCGGTATGTCAGGGGGCTGAATCGGGTAGTGTGTTTAAATACTTTATGGAAGAAGGCTATATCAGCATATCCACATTCAAAACATATTTGGCTCACAGGTTTATCGGTATTGATTAGTTGCTGCCGGGCGTAGTTGACGCGATAACCGGCAATAACCTCTGAGAACGTTTTGCCGGTCATTTTTTTATAGTACTTGCAAAAGGCATTTGGTGTCATCCGCGCAATTTCCGCTATTTGATTTAGACCGATTTTATTGCGGAAATTTTCAATAATAAATGCCTGCACCTCATTTAAGCGATGATGTTCATGGGTGCCTGGCTCGTAAATTATCGTTTCGTCATTCAGCAGTTTGAAAAATTTCGTGTTTGATAACTGGCTGAATATATCGAGCAGATTAATTAATCTTTTAAGCGGATCTGTTTCTGCGGATAATTCATTCATTTTTAGGGTAACCAGTTCCGCTGTTTCGCCATAAAAATGAATGCCAAAAAAGCTTTGATTAAGTAGGCGGGAAACCCTGGCGGTCTCAAGCTTCCGGAAAAAATCGCTTCCTAAAAAGTCGCGTTGAAACTGTATAACTACCGATCTGGCGTTTATTTCCTCGGTTAAAATAGTATTTTTCCAGCAATGCGGAACATTAGAACCGATTAGTACCAGGTCGCCGGAATTAAAAACGGACATGTCATTCCCAACAAACCGGTTGCCTTCGCCCTTCAGGATTGCCGTTAATTCAAATTCAGGATGAAAATGAAACGGTGCATGGAATTCAGATTCCTCGAAGGTTCTGACTAGGAACGAACCGTTTTCACTTTCCGAAATAGCTTCTAAGGACGGTTTAACCATTCAGATCATTGATGTTTGTGCAACTCAATATATTCTTTCTTCTCCGAACGATCAATGTATTCTTTAATTGTATCTATCTCACTCGGTTTATATGGTTTGAAATCACCGTGATAAAGATCATGCTGCCATAAATCTTGCGGGGGATCACCAGGCCGATGCCCCCATGGCAAATCTGTTTGAGTTTTACCATTTACTAGTCCCCATAAGTTGCACCCAATTTTATATTGATAAAAGATAGGCAGGATCTCGCTAACGGTCGATCCAAACGGCCTGTTCATCCATTCGGTATTTATCAAAGGACGGTTCAGCTTCTGAAATTTTTCGACAGCCCTGGTAACGGTTTCTTTGTTTCCGTAATCGTGAAAAGTAATTATATCCGAATTATTGATGATGATCTCATTTAACCTTGGATTCTGATCAAACATACCGATGCTTAACGGTTGATCCGGGTTAATTGAACGAGCCCATACGATTACCTTTTTTAACAGCGGAAAAGTTGCGCTGCCAAGTCCTCCGTTCGTCGGTTCATTGTAGAGATCCCAAAATAAAATCCGTTCATCGTTTTTGTGGTGATTAATGATATCCCTCACATATTTTTCAAGTTTGGGATAGGTTGTCGAATCGGTAACCATACTGTGGCCCGGGCTCGGCGACCATGCCCAGGCATACCAGCCTTTTAGCGGTTCGGGTTGCTTTCCAACTACCGGATCGCTTTTTATACCAAATGAACAGTCATCAAATAGCGCTGGTATGAACTTAATATGGTGCTTATAACACAGCGCCATGAAAGTATCAAGCGTTTTTAAAAAGTAAGCAGGGTCATCCTCATAAACAGCATACTGTAATACAGCTCTCAACGAATTCATTCCCGACTGTTCAGCCAAGGCGAGCTCCCGGTCAATCGCTTTCGGATCAAACGTTGTTTTATCCCACATCGCCGTATAATTTATTGCGTAAGCCGGGATGTAATTAAATCCACAATACCATGGTTGTTTGTTATACCAATCCCATGCCTTTTTCTCCGGCCATTTCTGGGCGGTTTGAGCGCGGGAATCCAATGAAAACGCGATAATGATAAGTGTGAATATGGCAATTTTTATCAGCCAAGACTGGTTTTGAGATTTTTGCATTTTAAATTGAGGTTGCGAGTGCTATTTAACCATTGGATTTAATTCAGAAGCGGCAAGCTGTCCCGCAGCCAGCCCCTTAAGCCATGTCTGGCGATCATTTTCCTGGTGCTTGTTTTGCGGTTCGGTAATGTGAGCGCCATCTGCGAAATAGATAACCGTCATAACTTCGCGGGTGACGTCTTTTGAGGAATTTCCGGGCGCTGTATGCAATGTCCAGCCGTAGTGCCATGTTGCATCACCAGCTTTCATGGTTTTGGCTCGTGTAACCGGGAAATTATTCCGTTCAATAAATTGTTGTAATGTGCTTTCTGATTCGTCAGATATCGGAATATTTTCGGCAAAGCCTGCGGTATGCGATCCGGAAGCAAAGGTCAGCATTCCCATTTCTTCATCTATGTCGATCAATGGCATCCACATCGTGACAGTTTTCGAAGTATCCAGCGGCCAGTAATATTGATCCTGGTGCCATGGAGTAAATCCTCCGCCAGGTTCCTTAAAAAGCGCCTGGTCATGGTAAATGCGAACGTTTTCCACGCCTAGTAAATCCGCCGCAATTTTTGCAAAACGTTTAGCCAGAGTGAATCGTCGTACCTCTTTGTCCGTTTGCCACAAATTCATAATTTGTAGAAAGGCTTTCCCATAAGTGTCCCGGTCTTTTAAGTCGCGTTTTTCCGTATTGTATTGGTAAGCTGCTTTTTTAATGACATTCCGGTAGTAAGAAAGCTCCTCTGGCTTTAATATTTCATGGATGAGCACGTGGCCGTTTTCTCGGAATGCGCTGACCTGATCATTGCCGACATGGATAGTATCGTCCAGCGGAAATAAATTATTTTCCATTATTTTGAATTTTTAGTTAGAATTCCAAAACACGGATTTTTACCAGTTCTGATATTCGATTAAATTATTCAATTTATGGTAGATATTATCCGATTTGGACAAATGGCAGAGATTTCTGCGTAAAGTAGCAGTATCTTAGGCTTTAGTATGTGACGGAAAAGGCTTAAAACTTGTTTTCACTTGGACTTCTCACAAATAACTGGCTGATTAACTTGTTATCCAAAAGATGGTAATAATGGAATGTTCTGATAATCTTATTATTATATCGTGTAACTGTGCATTTTATTCCCTGATTTTGAAAAAGCCGGGAAAGAATTGCCAATCAGGTACGGCTTATTATAGCCAAAGGGCTTATCTTATTCAAAGTTTGCCCGAACCTTGAGCGCTATAGTGATTAACAATTACTTATCCCGACTTTCTGCAAATTGGTCTATAAGAACCATTACCTTTAATTATCAACTGGTATTTTGTGTGTTTAGCGGCACTAGCACGTCTGCATGTGCTCGTTTTTCTTTCTTCCAGTAAACAATTGACGCATCAGTCGTCTTATCAAATGTTCCAACAACCGAGCCATAAAGCCAATTATTAAACAAGCGTAATCGGATGCCAGTAAATTTAGAATCGCTTTTGATTATTCGTAATTTTTAGCCTAAACGGTTGATAAATTCAGATTTTAACTCTTTCTTAGAATTAAGAACTTATCAACATGAAAGTCCAGTCTTTATCCGTTTTAAGCGTCATACTGTTTTTCGCAATTGCATCCTGCAACAAGTACGCTGAACAATCAGGTAAAATATCTGAAAACGATGTAAAAAATTATTTATCGGTTATTGCTAATGATTCATTACAGGGTAGAAAGCCATTTACTGTGGGTGAGGATAAAACAATCCGTTATTTATCGGATGAATTTAAAAAATTGGGCTTGGAGCCGGCAAATAAAGGAAGTTATTTCCAGGATGTACCGATGGTAGAAGTTACGAGTAAACCAGCAGGAGATTTAAAACTGTCCGGAAAGTCCAATTTATCGTTGAAGCCATATACAGATTTCGTAGCTGGATCAAGGCAGGAGCTTGAAACGATCAATATTCAAAACTCACCATTAGTCTTTGCCGGATACGGTATTGTAGCTCCTGAATACCAGTGGAATGATTATGCCGGACTGGACGTAAAAGGAAAAACCGTTATTGTTTTGGTAAATGATCCGGGATTTAAATCGAATGACCCTTCGTTATTTCATGGAGACACGATGACTTACTATGGCCGTTGGACTTACAAATACGAAGAAGCGGCGAGACAGGGAGCTGCGGGTGTTTTAATTATTCACCAAACCGAGCCGGCGAGTTATCCCTGGCATGTCGTAAATAACAGCTTTTCCGGTGCGAAACTTTATCTTCAGCAAAGTGACAAACACATGTCCCGCTGTAAAGTTGAAGGATGGATTACTGAGGAAGCCTCTACAAAATTGCTGGCTGCCGCCGGAATTACGGGGGATTTCAGAGCGCTTGCCAGGAAGAAGGGCTTTAAGGCGATTCCGCTGAATACTAGTATGTCATTAGTATTAAATAATAAACTTAAATATTCAACCTCGCACAATGTTGCAGCTTTAATTAAGGGAACTAAAAGGCCCGATGAATGTGTAATTTATTCCGCCCATTGGGATCATTTTGGTAAAGGAAAGCCTGACGCTAAAGGAGATAGTATTTACAATGGCGCCGTAGATAACGGTACAGGCACGGCAGCGTTGTTAAGTATGGCGAAGGCTTTTTCCAAATCGGAAAAGCCGGAAAGGTCAATTCTTTTCCTGGCAGTAACGGGCGAGGAGCAAGGATTGCTCGGTTCGGAATATTATGCTGCGCATCCGTTATTCCCGCTGAATAAAACTGTTGCCGATCTCAATATGGACGCTTTACATCCGTTTGGCGAAACTACGGACGTTGCCGTTACCGGAAAAGGACAAAATGAACTGGAAGATTATGTTGAAGATATTGTCGAAGAAAACGGTAAACATACAATCGGTGATACAAAGCCGGGCGCCGGAAGCTATTACCGTTCAGATCATTTCAATTTTGCGAAAGTCGGCGTTCCCGCATTAGACATCAACACAGGAATTGAAAGTGTATTGCACGGAGCTGATTGGGGAAAAGCACAAAGCAAAAGTTATAATGACGATAATTATCATCAACCATCGGATAATTTTTCGCTGATAAAGGATTACGGAGGCATCACTCAAATTGCCAATATATTATACCAGATTGGTTGGAAGCTTGGCAATGAAACTACTTTTCCGGGATGGAAAAATGGCTCCGAGTTTAAAGCGGTTAGAGATAAATCGATGAAGAATTGACGAGCGCACTACCTTGTAGATTTGTTTGTACATATTTATTAAAATTGGCCGGCCGACCGTTTGTTGAAATTTTTAAAATAAACACGAACTTTTATTAGAGAAAAACGACTGAAAACAACACGATCAGGCAAATTGAGATAAGTGATTGAAACAATATCGCAACTAACAATCTCATGCGTTTCGAGAAATCAATTTCTTCAGCTAAATGGTGGTGGCTCATGTCTTCTGATGCATGTTCCTGATCTTCTGTATATCTTGTTAACGCGTTTTCAGAAAAAAGAACGTTTGTTACGGGTTTGCCCTTGTGATCGGTTAAACCTGTAACGTCTGTATTTACAGATTCCATTGCGTTAATTACAAGGCTTAAATTCTGAGTTTTAAAATTCATTTCTGTTTTCTGTGAAGCTGTTCCGGCATGTAACTGGAAAGCGAAAAATAATCCCAGGGCATATACTCCGAACTTTGCTGCTGTGAT
Organism: Hufsiella arboris; assembly: GCF_009834875.1. Taxonomy (GTDB): domain Bacteria; phylum Bacteroidota; class Bacteroidia; order Sphingobacteriales; family Sphingobacteriaceae; genus Hufsiella_A; species Hufsiella_A arboris. Next base: position 82,498 of record NZ_WVHT01000007.1, read on the forward strand.
TGAAACTAAGTGTAAAAATGATAGCTTTTTCATGACTTTTTGATGTTTTGATTTACACCTCAAAGTTCATTTTGGCAGCTACGCGCATCCACCGGAGAAACACCCTATCGCTCTCGTGTTTTCACATAAAAAAAGGGTGAAAACACGGGGTGCGTCCGAAAAATTTCATCACTAATTTTAATGTAATTCAAACCTTTTAAAAATTAGTGTTATGAAAACGAGTCAGATTAACAAAATCAGAGCAACATTGAAAGGGCTTTTTGTCCTTTTAACTTTTGTGTTAATTTCAGCATGCGGTGATCCGAAGCAGAAAAACTTAAACGAAATAAATGCAAGTAGTTTGGCTGCGGATAGTATTAATTTTGCTGCTGATTGCAGTATATCGCCATCATTTTGCACAACAGATCCAGATCATTTAGACGAAATTGACCCTACAATACCAATCTCAGATACCCAAATTAATCATCTTGTCAATGGACTTTCTGATTATCCCTTCTTAAAAAACGATAGGGCTTTAAAAAAACACACCAACCTTGTCAAAATATTAAAAAAAGGCTTATTCCTAAGCAAAGCGTCTTTGGAGCAAATTCTCCATGACACCCAAAATCCTAACATCAAGGGAGTTCGAATAATTTTTGGGATCAACTGTCGAAAGAGTGGAGGATATGTCCACTTCACTGCTATTTACGCAGGAGATGACGGTGCTGCATCCGCACTAGCAGAAGACAGTACACAAACAGATGTAGCTAAGGCGTTAGTTGGCAAAAAATTCGATGGCGTTCCGCCTCCAGGAAATTAACAATTAACTTCATATACAAATACTAACTAACATTATGGAAAATCTAGGAACAATTATTATTGCCCTCGCAATCGGGCTTATTTTAGGTTACTATTATGGAAAACGTATAAAGCCCGTAGAGCCGGATGCTACGCGTATCCCAGATCAAATTCCTGCTACGGAACGTCAAGGCTTTGCAAGCCGTTTACCTAACATTGATAGGCACAGGATCGACGATCAAACAGCCAGAGATATGATTAATCGATGCATCAGCGGCTTAGATGAATTAGCCAGCTGGCCGTCACTTCAGGATCTGTTGCATTATGGATTCTACCTCGACAATAACCTTGTCAGAACATTAGTGTCTGAATCAAGATCAGAGGAACTCGTGTTTTATTTCGGTATCCGTGAGCCATCCGAAGGCACTTCCGAAAGGGGTGAATACTCAATGGTATTCTTCTCTGCAACGCCTGAAGAACGGGCCGCCTATACGAGCTACAACACCTTCGATGTGAATTCATTCAATAAACTGATCGCAGGCAAAATATTATTAGACGGAGTTCCACCTCCGAAAAGCATTGAACCAAAACCCTGATAGCAGATGATTCTGTATTGGATATTACTGGGAATTATCTTCCTTTCATTTGTGACCGGACTAATCCGTTTCAAACAGCATAGTATCGCTGGTAAGATATTATGCTGTTTGATTTTTTCCGGGTTGATAAACCAGTGTATCGGAATGTATCTGGGTGATAAGACATTGATCAACTACCATATATTTTTTATTTTACAATATGTCCTGGCGACATTGTTCTTCTATTATTCGTTCTCCCGCCTGGAGATCAAAATATTTAGTCTTGTTTTATTGATACCAGTTTGTATCGCAGGTGTGATTAACAGCGTTTATTTTCAAAAGGCCCATACATATCCATCAAACTTTGCTTTGATATCACATAGCCTCTTTTTATTGTATTCGCTGCTTTTGTATATTCAAATGATCAATTCGCCAATTAAACTTAACCTGTTTAAACAAAGCATTTTCTGGAGCGCAACAGCCTTTCTGGTCTTTCCGGTGCTCATGCTGTCGAGTATCGGCTTGTATAATTATTTCGAACGGCACAAGCTTGACGAAACTTACATATATATGCTTTTTTACATCGCCAACTACATTTTTTATATCTTACTTGGAGCAGCATTGTGGTTTGACAGAAAATAGAAGTTATGAGAAGATCACCGGAACAAGCTGAAATATACCTTTTATTCTTTCTGGGGATATTTGTGTTTTCATGCCTGGTGGGTTTTATCATCTATTTTATTTTCGTGTACCGAAATAAACAGTTAAAAAATGACCGGGAAAAAGACCAGATGGTCGCGCAATATCATCAGGAACTTTTGAAAACCCGTATCGAGATCCAGGAACAAACTCTTAAACATATTTCAGATGAAATCCATGACAACATTGGGCAGGTACTGTCTTTCATCAAGCTTAACCTCAGCCAGGCGAAAAACCTGGACAGCGGTCAGAAACAGGAGAAGATTGATGAAAGCCGTGAGCTGATCAGTCATGTAATTGTCGATCTTCGAAATCTCTCGCATAGTTTAAGTTTTGAGCATATTGTTAAACACGGTCTTCCGGAAACGATTAAAAACGATGTTCAGACATTGCAAAACACAGGCGCTTACGATATAGATTTTATTATCTCGGGTCAGCATTATTCCCTGGATCAACGAATTGAACTTGTATTATATCGAATTTTTCAGGAAGCAATTAATAATATCATTAAGCACTCAAAGGCTAAACATCTGAAAATCAGCTTGCAATATTTTCCCGAAATGTTTAATTTAACCGTTGAAGACGACGGTTTAGGTTTTAATGCCGGGGAAATTTTAAAAAATTGTGAGGGGAATGGTTTAAAAAATATCAGAAACAGGGCCAGCCTGATTGGTGCATCAATGGATGTGAATAGCTCACCAAATGAAGGTTGCCAAATTACTATTAGCTTAAATCCGTCAGGAAATTCTCAAGTTAACGATAATGAGGCAATACCAAGTGGCTCTGGTTGATGATCACCGGCTTTTCCGAAACGGTATGGCTTCGTTAATTGGCAATTTTCCCGAATACATTGTTTCGCTCCAGGCGTCTAACGGCAAAGAGTTTATTCAGAAAATAAGCAAAAAATTCAAGCCTGATATCGTTCTTCTTGATCTCGACATGCCCGAAATGGATGGTATCGCCACAACTGACTGGCTGCACAAAAACTTCCCCGAAATTCACGTGATTATTCTTTCTATGTTCGACAATTCGGAAAAGATTTTAAAGCTGGTTGAGATGGGCATTAAGGGCTATCTTTTAAAAGATTCGGACATGGATGATTTTAAGCGTGCCTTGGATACGGTGTCGAAAGACGATGTTTTCTTTCCGTCATTTGTAACAAAACATATGATGCAGAAGCTTAAACCTCCTCCCAAGACCAATGGAGAAGTGACGCTTAATAAACGTGAAACAGAGTTCCTTATCTGGAACTGCAGTGAGCTAACTTACAAGGAAATTGCTGATAAAATGTGTATCAGCATACGAACCGTTGATGGTTATCGCGATCAGTTATTCGAGAAATTGCAGATCAAAAATAGGGTAGGATTGGTGCTATATGCGATTAAGCATAAACTAGTAGAAATGTAATAAGTCGATATTTTTTTGGTTTTCGTAATTAACGTTTTTTAACAGTAGCCTCTCTAAACTAATCATCCTTTCTTCCAGTCGAATATTCAAACAACAGCAAAACAAAGGACGTCCGTGTTTACTGTTAATTTAAAATGAAGAAAGATGAAAAAACTTTTAATTATGTCTGCTCTTGTTTTATCAAGCTTTGTATACAAAGCAGCAGACGCTCAGATCAGGATCAATGTTAACATTGGCAATCAACCAGAATGGGGACCTTATGGCTATGACCGTGCCGATTACTATTACCTTCCGGAAATTGGTGCATATTATAATGTAGCACAACGTAACTATACTTATCAGCAAGGAAACAGATGGGTTACAAAAACCTCGCTTCCATCGCGATATAAAAACTACGATTTATACCGGTCATATAAAGTTGTAATAAATGACCGTAATCCATGGATAAACAATAATGTTTATAGCAGTAGGTACGGCTCATATAGAAACAGACACGATCAGCGCAGCATTCGCGACTACAATAATAACGCTAAATACGCAAGGGATAATGATAGAGATCAGAGAAGGGATAACAGATGGGACGGTCATGATAATCGGGGTAAGGACCGGTCAAGATAGTCAGTTATAACTTAAAGAGAGCCGCCAGCTATAGGCGGCTCTCTTTTTGTGGCTAAATGCATATCTCACCCAACCCCGTCAGGAAATTTTCGTTGAGGAGAAGCAATAACAGAGAGGTACTTTGATTGATGGATAGCATCGGCTGCACAACAGAAGTGGTTTGAGGTTGAATAATCTTAAACACTTTCTTCCACATTTGCACTGATAAGTCTTTTTGTTTAGCACTCAATATTTTTAAGCGTTCGGAAACCTGGGAATTGTAAATGGGGTCGGCAAGCTTATCCAGCAATTTTTCCGCTTGTTCAAAGTCGTTTAAGTCCTCCACCAGGCCTTCTTCAAAGCCGTAATCTTTAACAAGCATTCGGTATTTATGCGACCAGCTTGTAGCCATACAGGGTACGCCCTGGCTCAATGCACTTACAACTCCGTGGAAACGCGAGCACACAACAAAGCGGGCTGTTGAAATGATTCCTTTGATTTCCAGCGCATTATCTTTAATAACAACATCCAGCGGATTTTCCAGCTCTTTATTTAGCTGATAAGCTAGTTCGGCATCTTTTTTCCCTTCATGAATTAAAAAGTAAGGTATAAAACCTTTTGATCGAATTTTTTCAATTATAAATTTTAAAAATCCAAAGTAATGATCTTTACCTACGACATCTTCTTCGATCATTTTATAATTGGGAATAACAGCTACTTCATTTTTTGACGGATCGAAATCGGAGGGAACAGATCCACTGATCAGATTTGTAAAATCCGGTGACTGTATAATGTGAGGCGATTGCTGTACACCTGTCAGATAATCGAACGATTCTTCTTCCCTCGCTACAATCAAATCTGCGTTTGAAATGATTTTTTTCATCACTTCTCTGATCGGTTCGGTTGAAAACGGCCCGAATGCCTGCGGTAAAAGAATGATCTTTTTTCTTTTAGCTTTCCATTCGACTATTTTATTTCCTAATCGTCGTTGAGCATATTCCGCGCCCCACTGATCTCCAAAGGCGAAACCAGAAGCATCGATCACAATGTTAATCTCATCTTCTAAAACGATACCCAATTTTCTGCGAAAAAATCGGGGGATAAGTTTTCCGATAAAATTCAATTTCCGGGAGCTTAGTTTAATCGAAATATCAAAATGCTTTAACTTTTCGGCAGGAACTCTTGGGCTTTTATGCATACAGATTACGACACTCTCATTGTAATCTTTTATCTGCTTAAAAACTGCGTGCAGCATCAGTTCGGCGCCTTTGTTTACAAAGTCCACGCCCCGTAGCTCAATAATCATAAGTATGGTAGATGTAGTGTGTTACTTGCTTGCTTTAAGCAGTTACCTGCAATTTACCACTTATAATATATTTTAAGATGTTAACTAGTAGTTGTGTATTGTTACGTGAAATTTTAATTTTAAAACTATCATTAATCTCAGTTACAGCTAAAAATTACCTATTTATCGGCGTAAATTCATCGAACAGTTTGTTTATGTTTTCGGTAGTTAACCTGCCGCTATTAATAATTATCCGATACTTAAAAGTTACCGCCTCTCCGGGTTTTAGCACCAGGTTCAAATTTTCTTTGCCATTGCTAAAAACCTTTTGGCCAAGCGGGTTGGCCGCAAACAGTCCATAGCCCCTTGCGTGCCAGTACGTTGGATAACCGGGATTTTGAGGATTGTCTAAAATTGCAATTGAAACGTCCTGGCCCTCGACCGTTCCGTTTAAAACACACCATTTACCACGTGTTCCCCAAACATCGTTCCCGGTCTTACCTTCGCTGCTTAAGTAGATACCATTAGCTTTGTATTGGCCGGTTGTTGAAAGCGTTGTTTTATTGCCATGTATATCGGTGAATTCCTGTGGTTTTTCGAGAGGCGATTCCAATTCACCGGTTACTCTTATTGCCAAAAAACCGTCTTTAACATCTGCAAATTTTACAGTGTCCTTTTGAACAGTTAATGTTGTGGTGCGGTCAATCACCTGCATTTTTTCTGTTCCGGAAAACGAGAAAACAGTTTGTTCTCTGAGCAATACTTTTTTGTCCTGGTTGTTCCAATCGGCTGAATATTGCAACTCGCCTTTGTCTCCACTTTTAGCTTTCTCTACTTTGACATTTGTGATCCAGCCATATTTGGATTTTTTATCAGCAGGGATTGCATATGAGTTGTTCCAAAAATCCAGACCATTGACACTCTCGTAGTTCATCCATAAACCAATGTGATGCGGATGATCTGTCCGCTCGCCAGCCTTGGTTTCAAGTGGAAATTTCCTGGTTAAGGTTCTTCCCGAAACCGTATTAATGGGATATAAAAATGGCTTTTCAATGGTGTCTGGATAATGAAACGACGTAAATAATTTTCCGCCGATTAAAACGTCAACTTTTTTCGCAGACGTATTCGAATTAAGCTGAACCGGTAAATTTTGGGAGCTGGCCGTAAAGCCAGTTCCCAAAAAAAATAATGCAAGTATTTTTAAATTGAAAGTCATTTTAGTAACCTGTGTTTTGACCGAAATTATTCGTTGTTCTGTCTATCTGATCTTGTGGTATTGGTCGTAAAACATGGAAAGGCTGTATATTTTTCTTGCCCTCGTCATTGTAAAGCTTTACGCGTTCAACAAGTTTTCCTGTTCTGTTCAGATCGAACCAACGACATAACTCACCAGATAATTCTCTTCCACGTTCATTAAGTAAGGTATCAATGTTCAGTTTATCCGGGGTTAAATCCATGAGTGCCTTTTTGCCCGGATAAGCGGCGCGTTCACGAACTTTGTTGATGTAAGTAGTGGCTTCAGCAAGGTTTCCAGCTCCGATATATGCTTCTGCAACCATCAGATAAGTATCCGCCAGGCGATATGCGAGGTAATCACGCGAACCTACATCGTCATTAACAGCAGACCGGGTTTTATCCATGAACTTAATTAGCGATGGATATTTGGTTTCAGTATAATCCTTCGGCAAAATAACGAGGTATGGTTTTTTTGCAACTTCTTCGGGTGCCAGGTTTTTACCAGGCAGCCAGATTGCTGTGTCACCAACTGCAAATTTAGGTTTGCCGGCCGCGTCCTTTGGTATGTTTGCAGCGTTGTTACTGATCCAAGCAACTTTAAAACTTTTGTTATAGCGTGAATCGACCGTGCGATCACCAAAATTTGCGAGCGCGAAATTAGTGGGCCTTAAACGCTTAAAGCATTTCCCGTTTTCAAGATCACGTACCATGCCAGGTAAAATATCGTATTGCATTACGTAATATGGATGCATACGGTTACCATTTCCATCGTTCAGCTTATCAGTGGTGTATTGAACAGCCCATATAACTTCTGCATTTACTTCACCCGCGCCTTGTTTAAAAATGTCGGCAAAATCATCCAGCAATCTGAAATTATAGTTGTTGATCACATTTTTTCCTAATTCTGCAGCTCTTGCAAAATCAGTGGGCTGGGCGGCTTCAGGTATATAAGCCCGGGTAAGCAGAACTTTGGCCAGTAAATTTTCAGCAGCTGGTTTCGTTGCACGCCCGTAATCAGCTTGTGTAACCGGGAGATTAGCTATCGCGAATTCAAGGTCGGCTACGATCGCATCATATACTTCCTTAACGGATGATCGTTTTGCTTCTGTTGTAATTTCCGAATTCTCCTTAAGCGCCAAATGGATCGGCCCAAAGGTTTGAACCAAAATAAAATAATATTGTGCACGCAGCCATCTGGCTTCTCCGATACTTTTATTTTTAGTGGCATCATCAATACCGGGAACAGAAGCCGCGCGATCTATTACAATGTTGCAGGTGTTGATTGTTGTGTAAAAGTTGTTCCAAAGATCCCTGACCATTGCATCACGCGAATTCAATTTGGTATCGTATAAATCGTAATGTTTGAAGTCGCCATCGGCGCCGTGCGTATACATATCGGTGCCGAATTCTGTCAACGTCATACCCATTTCACCACTGGCGAAAAAAATACGCAAACCGCTGTATGACGCTTTTACAGCACTTTCAAATCCTGGTTTTGTATTGAGGTATTGTTCCGTAACGCCGGAAATAACTTCCTCATCCAGTATCTTTTTACAGGAAGGGGAGACCAGCAACAATACCATCGTAAAAACGGGCACTGTTATATACTTTAATTTAGGAAAGAATGTCGGTCTATAAAGCTTCTCAAACTGTTCGATAAGCCGTTTTGTAAGTTTTTTCATATTAAATCAAATGAGGATTAAAAACTAGCGTTTACACCAAAAATAAACGTACGCGTTGGTGGTGCATCTACGCTGATTGAAGTGCTTTGTTCACGTCCGTTGCTAGGGCCAACCGCAAACTCCGGATCAATTCCATGATACTTGTCACGATAAGATGAAAACAAAATAAAGGGTTGCTGAGCGCTGGCGTAGACACGCAACGATTGTATCTTTATTTTATCAATGACCTTTTTTGGTAAACTGTAGCCCAGTTGCATATTCCTAACTTTTAAGAATGAGCCATCGTAATAAGTTAGCGTGCTTACATAGTTTGGACGCTCCTGGTTTTTGTTCGGACGTGGATAATAATTACTAGGATTTTCAGGGGTCCAGTAATCTGCTGCTATTACATTGTATCTTCCGGCATACGTTCCGTTATCTGAATGGAAGTTGCTTCGTATCATGCTTCCCTCGCGAACGTAAATGAATGCGGAGAAATCAAATCCCTTATAGCTGAACCGGTTGGTGATGCCGCCTGTCCATTTAGGAATATCGGAGCCTAAAATTACACGATCTTTTGTCGCATCAATCGTTCCGTTTCCATCCTGATCTTTAATTTTTATTTCACCTACTTTGGCCGAGTATTTTGCAGCTTCTGCGGCTTCGCTGGTCTGCCATACGCCGATCCGCTCAAAGTCATAATAAACAGTTAACGGTTGTCCGATAAACCAGCTGTTTCCGATATCGTCTGCTGTCCCGTCATAAAGGCTGACAATTTTCTCACGGTTAATCGTTACGTTGAGTTCTGTGCTCCATTTAAAACCGCCAGGAGTGTCGAAATTTATTGACGAAAGCGATAATTCTACCCCTTTGTTTTGTGTGGCTCCGACGTTCTGCAGCACTGTGCTATATCCTCCGGTAATTGGAAGTTGCCGGGGCATTAACAGATCAGTGGTGTTTTGGCGATATAGGTCAACCGAGCCGTTCAGGCGATAATTGAAAAAGCTGAAATCTAAACCAAGGTTAATCGTTGAGGTTGTTTCCCATTTTAAATCAGGATTGGTAATAGCGGTAGGAGAAAAACCGAATGCGCTGGCGCTGCCGAATGCGTAAACGGTTCGGCCTAAGGCGCCCTGAGTGGCATAAGGACTAATTCCTGTGTTGCCGGTCCGGCCGTAACCGCCCCGCAATTTCAAATCGTTTAGGAATTCTTTGTTTTTAAGGAAATTTTCTTCTTTTAGTCTCCACGCAACAGCGAAGGAAGGGAAGAAGCTCCACTTATTTCCGGGTGCGAAACGCGAAGAACCATCGGCACGGCCGGTAAGGGTGACCAGGTACTTATCTTTAAAACCATAGTTTAAGCGCCCCATGAAAGATTCAATTGTCCATTCAGTTAAATTACTTCCGACACTTGTTATTGTGGTAGCATTTCCGAGGTTATAAAATTGCTGGGATTCAACAGGAACACCTTCAACGGCATCTGAATAATTTTCAGTCCGGTCATTCTGAATACTGTATAAAGCCGTTGCTCCGATTGAATGATCTTTTATCTGCTTTTTATACGTCAGAATATTTTCTAAAGTATAAGAAAAGTTGTTGGTGTTAGCAGTAAACGCCTGCGGTTCTCCTAAATTTCGCGCGTTGGTGTAACGGCCGACGAACCTGCCGTTACGGGTAGAATAGTAGCTTGGACCGAAATTGATATGAAATGCAAGTCCATCTATTATCTGGTATTCACCGAATATACTTGCAAAGATCCGAGTACGATTTAGTTCATCGACATTTGCTCCCGGAACAACTTCCGATAGTGGATTTGACAGTAAAGCATCATTCGAATTCTTGAATACCAGGTTACCATTTGCGTCATATGGCACTGTTAGCGGGCTGTTGACGAGGCTTTGGCCAAGGTAATTTATTGAGGCGCCATTTCTTTGTCCGAGAGTGGCAATTGTAGATAAGCCAATTTTTATTTTTTTTCCAATGTTCTGGTCCAGGTTAAGCTTAAGGTTGAACCGTTCGAAATCAAGTCCGTCTATAACACCTTTTTCATCGTAGTAATTAGCGGAGGCTGCATACTTTGTATTATCATTTCCTCCGAGGAAGCCCAAATAATGTTGCTGCTGAAAGCCATTTTCCAGGATCATGTCCTGGTAGTTAGTATTACGGCCTGTTTTCATGGATTCAAGTTCAACAGGTTCGAATACGGTTGTTGTTTTGAATGTAGCCGGGTCGTCAATTATAGCTCCCGGATCGTTTGGATCATATTGTCCTATCGCACGGTACGCCTCCCGTTTGTAGCTGGCAAATTTATCGCCTTGCAGTATATCATATGAACCGAGCGGTGTCGAAAACCCCGCATAGCCTGCGTAAGAAACAGAAGGTTTAGACACTTTTCCGCGTTTCGTGGTAACAAGAACAACGCCGTTCGCCCCGCGTGAACCATAAATCGCCGTTGCGGATGCGTCCTTCAAAACGTCCATTGACTCGATGTCATTAGGGCTGATATCTCCGAGATCGCCTGAAAAAGGAATTCCATCAACTACATATAAAGGGTCGTTTCCGGCCGCAAACGAACGTCTTCCCCTGATGCGTACAACAACTCCGGACCCTGGTTTGCTGCCGTTACTTGCTACGTCGATCCCTGCAATGCGTCCCTGCAATGCCTGTTGCAAATTGGCTACCGGAAGTTCACTGATTTGCTTGGATGAAACTGACGCAACCGCACCGGTTATATCGCTTCTTTTTTGTGTGCCGTATCCAACAACCACTACCTGCTGTAAGGAGTTTTCATGTGGCTTGATTTGAATGTTAATGGTTGTCCTGTTTCCGACTTCGGCTTCTTTCGGATCATAGCCAATATAGGTAAATACCAGGGTGGCAGTTGAGGCGGCATTTATTGTGTAATTTCCGCCGGCATCGGTGACGGTCCCGGCTGTCGCCCCTTTGATTTTGACAGATACGCCGGGGAGCGGTCCGCCGTCGTCACTGGAAGTTACCCTGCCTGTAACTTTCTTGTTTTGTGCCGTAACAACCACGCAAAATAATAGCATAGCCGACAGCAGTAAGAGTTTAATTGGTCTCATACGTTGTTTAGTTTTGGTTAGTAAAATAGAGACAGGTTTCGGTTACCCTGCCCCGAGGTTTATTTATTATTGGCGTTTATGCAAACTGATACTTTTACGGTTTGATATCTGATAAAGTTGAGTTTCGGATAATCAGTTCGGTATTTAAAACATTTGTAACGGCTTTCCATTCGGAAACATCCCTTTTCATTTGCTCAAATAACGCATTCGTTGCGCACCGACCTATTTCATCTATAGGCTGGGCAACTGTTGTAAGGCTGGGCTCGACAAAAGAAGATACATACTCATTGCTGAACCCAGCGATCGCGATATCATCCGGAATTTTAAAACCCCTGGACTTGACAACTCTGATAGCTTCGATGGCCGTTGGATCATTAAAGGCAAATAATCCGTCGGGTGGCTGTTTCATATCCATTAATGCATTGACGCTATCTTTAATAACTGGCACCGTCAGGTCGCAAACTTTAATTAGTTCTTCATCAACAGGTATATCGTATTTTTTCATCGCGTCAAGATATCCGTTCATCCGGTTCTGCCCGATAAGCAAACACTGAGGGCCGGCGAGGTGGGCGATACGCTTTTTTCCAATCTTGATTAGATGCTCGACGGCCTGAAAAGCGCCATGGCGGTCGTCGACTATTATTTTAGGTACCTGCATTTCATTGCAGATCCGGTTAAAAAATACAAGCGGAATACCTTTTCGCTCAAATACTTTAAAGTGTTCGAAATCAGTTGTTTGTTTTGAAATAGAAACCAGCAGGCCGTCAACATGGTTGGCAAGCATAACCCTGGCATTCTCGACTTCCGTTTCATAGCACTCATCAGATTGGCTGATAATTACGCTGTAGCCATTTTGCGATGCAATCTTTTGTACGGCCATAACTACATGCGGGAAGAACGAATTTGAAAACTCCGGTACAATTACGCCGATAGTATTTGTTTTCCTTTTTACCAGGCTTAAAGCAATCAGATTTTTTTGATAATCGAGTTTGTGTGCCAGGTCCAGAATAGCTTTGCGTTTCTCCGGACTGACTTTCGGATGCCCCGTTAAAGCTCTCGAAACAGTTGATTTAGAGGTATTTAGTTGCTTAGCGATATCAACAATTGTTATTTGATGATGCTTCATAAATTTAAGTTGGTTAGTATAATTGGGGTTTTAAAGTTTTTAATTTAAAAAAAAATCGTGGGAATGTTCCCACGCATAGGGAACGTTCCCATACTATTTTTGACCGGTGGGATTTCAACAAAAAAAAATGCAACTTTATATTGCGATACCAATTTAATAGATCTGATTTTATTCAGTTAAACCTTTATTATACTTTATGAAAAAAACCATCGTGACTTTGGTATGCCTGGCTTTTGCTTCGCAATCATTTAGTCAAACTACAAAAGAACAATGGACACAATTATTTAACGGCAAAGATCTGAAAGGTTGGAAACAGCTTAATGGAAAAGCGACTTACCAGGTGAGAGGTGATGAAATTGTGGGTATTACTGTGCCTAATGAAAAGAATTCGTTTCTGGCAACCGAAAAAGAATATGGCGATTTTATCCTCGAGCTTGATCTTAAAGTGGACACATCAATGAATTCAGGAATTCAGATCAGAAGCCTGAGCTCTCCGGATTATCAAAACGGCCGTGTGCACGGTTATCAGGTTGAAGTGGATCCTTCAGCGCGCCGATGGAGCGGCGGACTTTATGACGAAGCGCGCCGCGGCTGGCTTTATCCAATGGATGTTAATCCTTCCGGGAAAAAAGCATTTAAGAATGGTGAATGGAATAAATATCATATTGAATGTATCGGAAGCAGTATCCGCACATGGGTTAACGGAATTCCCACCGCTAATTTAGTAGATGCAGAAACAGCAAAAGGCTTCATCGCACTGCAGGTGCACGAAATTTATAAGCCGGAAAATGTAGGTAAAGAAATTCACTGGCGAAACGTCCGTATACAAACAGCCAATCTTAAACCAAGGCCGCTGGATAATACGTTTGTTGTTAACACGATTCCAAACGATCTTTCTGCCCAGGAGAAAAAACTGGGTTACGTTCTGTTATTCGATGGGAAAACTTCAAACGGCTGGCGCGGAGCGTATAAAACCAGTTTTCCTGGTACTGGTTGGGAAATTAAGGATGGAGTACTTACGATCCGCGATTCGGGCGGAAAAGAAGGCGGAATAGGCGGCGATATTGTCACACAAAAAGAATACAGCGCTTTTGTGTTAAAATTCGATTTCAAGCTTACCGAAGGCGCCAACAGCGGAGTAAAATATTTCGTTACCGAAAACGAGAAAAGCTCGGGATCGGCCATTGGATTGGAATACCAGGTTCTTGACGATGACAAACATCCAGACGCTAAATTAGGAAGGGACGGTAACCGTACACTGGCGTCGCTTTATGATTTAATACCCTCACTAAAAATTGCAAACTCACGGCATAACATCGGCGAATGGAATCAGGGGATCGTAATCGTTTACCCGGATAATAAAGTGGAGCATTACCTTAACGGTCAGAAAGTCGTAGAATATCATCGCGGCTCACCGGAATATTTAAAGTTGGTATCCGAAAGCAAATACAAAATCTGGCCAAATTTCGGCATGGCTGAAAAAGGTCACATCCTATTGCAGGATCACGGCAATACCGTATCGTACAGAAGTATTAAAATCGACGTATTGAAATAAAACTATGGCATATTCAAGAAGAAAGTTTATAAAACAGTCGGCAATTGCGGCTGCCGGTACTTACGCTGGTACGCTTGGCTTTAGTGCAAAAAGTTATGCCCGGATTTTAGGAGCCAACGATCGTGTCCGGGTTGGATTGGTTGGATTTTCTGACCGCTTTCGATCTTCATTATTTCCGGCTTTCCTGGCAAGTAACAAGGAGCTTAACTTTGATCTTATTGCAGTTTCCGACATATGGAAATATCGCAGAGAGGAGGGCCAGGCCTATTTGAAAGAGAAAATGGGTCATGATATTACGGCCTGCGTAAATAATGACGAATTATACAATGTGAAGGATCTGGATGCGGTTTTTATTACTTCGTCTGATTTCCAGCACGCGCTGCATTGTATCGAAGCGGTAAAAGCCGGTTGCGACGCTTACGTAGAAAAACCCTTTGCTGAAACGATGGAAGATAACCGGGCCGCGCTGAAAGCGGTTAAAGAAACCGGGAAAATTGTTCAAATCGGGTCACAACGCCGAAGCGGAAGCAATTATAAAGCCGCCGAAGATTTTATCAAATCAGGCAAATTCGGCGATATCTCGATGGTTGAGCTAACCTGGAATGTTAATCAGCCTGGCAGATGGCGCCGGCCTGAACTGGTTGCTAAGCTAAAGGAACAAGATACCGACTGGAAGCGTTTTTTGCTAAACCGGCCTTACGAACCGTTCGATCCGAGGAAATATCTTGAATATCGCTTATTCTGGCCCTATTCCTCCGGTATGCCGGGACAGTGGATGAGCCACCAGATTGATACCGTGCACTGGTTTTCCGGTTTAAAACATCCGCGCAGTGTTGTGGCAAACGGCGGCATTTATACTTGGAAAGACGGCCGTAAAAATTGGGATACGACCACTGCTGTGTTTGATTATGGCCCATCGGGCGATCCATCAAACGGCTTCCAGGTTATTTTCAGTTCGCGTATGCAAAACGGTGATGAGCGCCCCGCCGAAATCTATTATTCAAATGGCGGTGAGCTGAATCTGATTACCAATACAGTTTCGCCGGAAGGTGGTTTAACCGAAAAGTTTGCATCGGCAATGAATATGAAGCCGAACCTGCTTCCCAATGTTACACTTGCCGATAAGTCGGTACAAGCGGTTGCTGCGGCAAATACCGGGGCAGATACCCTGGTACTTAATCACGTTAGAAACTGGATGGAATGTATTCGCAGCCGCAAACAACCTAATGCGCCGGTTGAAGCTGGTTACTATCATTCCATCGCAAATATCATGACTAACGCAGCCGTAAGAACCGGTACCAAGGCAACGTTTAACGAGAGTACGCAAGATGTTATGGCAGGAGGGAAAGTTTTTAAATATTGAATTATTAAGAAGCCGAACTATATTAGTTAGTTCACAGTTCCCGTTGGTTAAAAGAGGTCATATTCGCCCGAATGCGACCTCTTTTTGTTAGAACGTAAAAATCTTGTTAGATATGTATCGATACAGGATGCCACAGGACAATCTAACGTGTGGTAGTGCATACTTTTAGGATACGATAAATAACCAATTCATCTTCACAGATGATTACACCTAAATTAGGCAGGTGAAACAGCGTTTACTATTAGACCTTGTTGTTTCACGGACCTTACAGGTAATTGCATGCTTAAAAGAAATATCTTAACGATCACGCTATTTTCTGCTACTCTTTGGTTTTTCCCGGGAAAGAGTTTTGCTCAAAATTCCCTGGCATGGCCCGAAATAACTCAGCAGGCAAAGCCCTGGACACGCTGGTGGTGGGAGGGCAGCGCTGTTGATACAGTTAATTTAAAATGGATCATCAACGAATACAAAAACGCCGGCCTCGGCGGAATGGAAATTACAAGCATTTACGGTGTAAAAGGAGAAGAAAATAAATTTATCGATTTCACATTACCGAAATGGATGAATATGCTTGACTATACGTTAAAACAAGCAGAACGAGCCGGCCTCGGAATTGATATGGCGCAGGCGAGTGGTTGGCCATTCGGTGGGCCATGGGTGAAAAATGCTGATGCCAGTAAATACTTCGATTACAAGATTTACAAACTTAGCGGGGGACAAACATTGAAAGAACCCGTCATTTACGATCAAAAAGGTATTTTAAGACAGGAAGGGCAGAAAATAGATTTGGCTGTACTCAAAAAGCCGATAACTGCAAATGAGAACTTGCAGCTGTTAGCAATCGACCAGGTTCGTTACCCGGAAACGCTGCCAGCGGAAACACTGATGGCCTATTCTGAAAAAGGAGAGGTGCTAGATCTATCGGCTAAAGTAGGTAAAAACGGAATGCTTAGCTGGAAAGCGCCCGCAGGAAAGTGGACGCTCGTAGCTATTTTTCAGGGCCTTCACGGAAAAATGGTTGAACGCGCCGGTCCGGGAGGAGAAGGCTACGCGATTGATCATTTTTCCTTAAGTGCTACAAATAACTATTTAAATCATTTTGATCGGGCGTTTGCCGGGCATGATCTTTCTTATTTGCGGGGATTTTTCAACGATTCGTACGAGGTTGACGACGCGATAGGCGAAGCAGACTGGACACCTGATTTCCTTAGCCAGTTTAAATCGAGAAGAGGATATGATCTGAAAGGTCATTTGCCGGCGCTTGTTGGGTTGGCGTCGGCGGATGAGAACAAGCGTGTGCTTACAGATTATCGTGAAACAGTATCCGATTTACTGCTTGAACATTACACGATGGCCTGGCATAAGTGGGCCGCACAAAAAAGTAAGCTCATCCGGAACCAGGCGCACGGTTCACCTGCAAATATACTCGATTTGTATGCGGCAACCGATATCCCCGAAGCAGAGGGCGATGATGTACTGCGGGTTAAGTTCGCTTCCTCTGCCGCACATGTAACCGGCAAAAAATTGTCCTCATCTGAGTCGGCAACCTGGCTGAATGAACACTTTCTTTCTGGTTTGGGCGACGTGAAAAGAAAAATGGATATGTATTTCCTTGGCGGAATAAATCATACATTTTACCATGGGGCAAATTATACTCCAAAAGATGCTGCCTGGCCGGGATGGCTGTTCTACGCCGCTGTGCACTTTACTCCTGATAATACGTTTTGGGAAGATTTTCCGACGCTGAACAATTATGTTGCAAGGGTTCAGTCGTTTTTGCAACTGGGAAAGCCCGACAATGACGTGCTTGTTTATTTACCTTTTTACGATGCAGTAGCTATAAAGGGACGCTCGCAGCTTGTGCATTTCGACGGCATAGAACATGGATTCAAGGGTAGCTCATTTGATAGTGCAGCTAATCAGCTATACAAAGCAGGTTATTCGTTTGATTTTATTTCCGACCGCCAGGTTCAGAATACAAAAGCTGAAAATGGATTAATACGAACAGCCGATGTGCAATACAAAACGATTATTGTTCCGGCAGCTGAGCAAATGCCGCTTGAAACATTGCAGCACCTGGTTAAGCTGGCTGAAAACGGAGCGTCAATCGTTTTTTATCAAAAAATGCCGCAAGATGTTCCCGGTTTCAATGATCTGCAAAACCGGCGGGCTCAATTAGCAAAAATCATATCAGGTTTGAAATTTTCAGCTAAAACGGCAACGGTTGGCAAAGGGAGAGTTATGCTTGTTACCGACTTGAACGATCTAAAACTGCTAAACGTTTACGCCGAACCAATGACTGCCTCCGGTATCGAATTTATTCGACGCGCAAATGCAACAGGTAAATATTATTTCCTGGTTAATAAAAGCGGAAAAAATATTACCGGATGGGTTCAGTTAAACGCCGAAGCCAAATCAATCGCAGTATTCAATCCGTTGGTCGGCCAATCAGGTTACGGCGCTATAAGACACAAAAACGGAAACACAGAAATATATCTGCAGTTGAAAAACAGCGAGAGCGTTATTGTTCAAACATTCGATGACGAGGATCATGCAGCAAATTATCAATATCCGGAAGTTGCCGGAGAGCCGGTTTCCGTAAAAGGTTTGTGGACGATTGATTTTATAAATGGCGGTCCGAGTTTACCGGCACAGGTAAAAACCGAAAATCTTCGGTCGTGGACGGATTTTGAAGGGCAGGATTATAAAAATTTCTCTGGTACAGCTCGTTATTCGGTTAAGTTCGGTAAACCTAAAAGTTACTCTGATGCCTGGATTTTGAATCTTGGATCAGTTGAAAGTAGTGCGAAAGTATACTTGAATGGCAATTTGCTTGAAACACTTATTGGTCCGGATTATCAGTTGATTATTGCAACTTCGCAATTAAAAAAGCAAAATACACTTGTTGTTGAAGTCGCCAACCTGATGGCTAACCGCATCGCTTACATGGATAAAAATAACCGGCCTTACCGGAAGTTTTACAACATCAACATGTCGGCCAGGCTTAAAGAAAACAGGGGCGAAGATGGAAAATTTACTGCCAAAAACTGGACTCCGCACGCCTCCGGTTTAATCGGTCCGGTATCTTTAACCCCGGTAAAGTTTAATAAACCTCAATAAAATGAAGTTCAGATTTTTTTCAGCCATTATCATCTTAACAGGTTTATTTTCAGATAGTGTCACTGCGCAAACTAAGCTTGTTCAATATTTGTCAGGAAAGGACAACGACCATACGGTTGCCTGGGATTTCTTTTGTTCAGGAGGCCGCAAAGCTGGCAGTTGGCAGAAAATCAATGTTCCCGGACATTGGGAGCAGCAAGGTTTTGGCGACTATAACTATGGCCGTGACTATGTTACGTATGGCAAGAACTTTCGTTTCGCCGACGAAAAAGGGTTCTATAAATACAACTTCAGCGTTCCCGAAAGCTGGAAGGGTAAGGAAATTAAGATTGTTTTTGAAGGCTCCATGACAGATACGGAAGTTAAAATTAACGGGAAACCTGCCGGTAAAATCCATCAGGGGGCTTTCTATCGCTTTAAGTACGATATATCCGATAAGCTTGTTTACGGAAAACCTAATCAACTTGAAGTTGCCGTAAGCAAAATGTCAGCAGATCAATCTGTTAACAATGCCGAACGGCTTGCAGATTACTGGATTCTGGGAGGAATTTTTCGCCCGGTTTACCTTGAAGCAGTTCCGCGTCATCACATCGAATGGACTTCCATCAATGCGAAAGCTGATGGCAACTTCGCAATAGCTGTTCATCTTGAAAACCCTGTGAAAGGAGCGGTTATTTCCGCGCAGATCAAAGACGGCGAAGGTCGGATTGTCGGAAACACCCAGTTCACGAATTCGAAAGCTGACACGTCAATTACGCTAAAAACAAAAGTTAATAACCCGGATCTCTGGACGGCGGAAACTCCAGATCTATATGAAGTTACAACCACCTTATCGGAAGGAACACAAACGGTTTATAAGTCAACTGAACGCTTCGGCTTCCGAACTATTGAGGTGCGCAAAGGAGACGGGATCTATGTAAATGGAACGAAAATTAAAATGAAAGGCGTTAACCGGCATGTCTGGTGGCCTGAAAGCGGGCGATGTGTGAATGCCGGAATCGATCTGAATGATGTGAAACTTATCAAGGAAATGAACATGAACGCCGTTCGCTGTTCTCATTATCCGCCGGATGCGTCTTTCCTGAACTATTGCGATTCACTCGGATTATACGTATTAGACGAACTGGCAGGCTGGCAGAAAGCCTATAGCACTAAAGCCGGCGAACCCCTGGTGAAGGAAATGGTGACACGGGATGCGAACCATCCTTCGATCATTTTTTGGAGTAACGGGAACGAAGGCGGACATAATTTCGACCTTGATGACGACTATGCCAAATACGATCTCTCTGCCAGAACCGTGATTCATGCCCATCATAAACCAGGCAATGCTATTAACGGTATCGACTGTAATCACTACGAGGATTACTACAGCACACAGAAAATACTTGCCGACTCAAATATCTACATGGTTACCGAGTTCATGCATGCGCAGGATGATGGTGCCGGTGGTGCAGGGCTTTCGGAAATGTGGAATCTTCATTGGAATTCGAAGCGCGGAGCCGGAGGATTTATCTGGGCCTTGCTTGATGAAGGGCTGGCAAGAACGGATCACAATGGAATGATCGATGTGAACGGTGTAAATGCCCCCGACGGAATTTTAGGCCCCCACCGGGAAAAAGAAGGCAGTTTTTATGCCATACGCGAGATCTTTTCGCCTGTTAAAATCGACATGAAAAAGCTTCCGGATGATTTTAAGGGAAAGATTTCTATCGAAAATCGGTACAACTTCATCAATATAGCGGATTGCAGTTTTAAATGGTCGACACTGAAATTTCGCTCGCCGAAAGATCAGTTTGCAGGTGAAGAAATACTAAACAGCGGAACTGCCAGATCGCCGGATATCGCGCCAACACAAAAAGGAATCCTCGCCCTGAAGCTCCCAGCTGACTGGAAGCATGCCGACGGATTAGCGCTTTCCGCATCTGATCCGGCCGGAAAGGAAATATATCGCTGGGTTTGGAAGGTCAAATCTAATAAGCAGCTGCTCGAAGATATCGTTAGCGATAAAGGTCCGGATAGTGTACGTGTTTCCGAAAACGATTCCCTGCTGACAGTTAAAGGCGGTGAAATAAGTGTAACGTTCAGCAAAAGAACAGGTATGATCGCTTCGCTGGCAAATTCAACAAGCATGCCTTTATCATTCAAAGACGGTCCGGTATTGGTAAGCGGAAACGCGGTGTTCGATTCGCTGAGTTACAAACTAGAAAATAACCAGGCTACTATTGAAGCTAATTACACCGGTGACATGCAAAAAATAACCTGGACTATGGTGCCGTCGGGATGGTTAAAAATGGACTATTCATACACCTTGCAGGGAAAATATCCTTTCGGCGGAATCAGTTTCAATTATCCGGAAAATTTCGTTTTAGGCGCACGCTGGCTTGGCAAAGGCCCTTACAGAGTTTGGAAGAACAGGCTGGAAGGCGTTTCGTGCAGCACTTGGGAAAATCTGAAAAATAATACTCAAACCGGTGCCGCGCCCTGGATATATCCTGAATTCAAGGGTTATTTCGCGGATGTCAGCTGGATCCAGATGAATACAGTGGAAGGTAAATTTCTTGTCGGAACACCGGATGATGAACTTTATGTGCGTCTTTTTGATTTTTACGGCCTTACGGGTCTAAAACCTCACCCTGATCTTCCGAAAGGAGATATTTCTTTCCTTGATGGCATTCCCGCAATTGGAAGCAAGCTGGGAATGAGAATTACGCCGCATCCCGAGAATTACGGCCCTGCTGGAGAGATGAATGAATTTAGCGGAGAAAAAAGACGGACACTTTATTTTTATTTCGGACTTCAAAAAGGCGATAATAATTCAAGGCAGTTTGTAATGCCCAAAGAAAATATCCTGACAAATTAACCAATTGATAACGCTCAACCAGATTCAATTAACCAAATCTAACTAACAATGAACTATCAACGTTTCTTTAACAGGTCAGCCGTTTTCAGCGCGGCGCTATTGTTTTTTTCGTTTAATGTCGGCGCGCAATACGTAACCGGAAAAGGTAACGATTCAACGATGCCACTTCATTTAATGAAGCCCCAATATGAAACGCCTTACGGTGAGACTACGAAAGATAACGTTAAGATCGTGTTGGACCGGGTTTACAATTATCTGAATGCGGTAACACCAACTGAACTGGTTGACAAAACATCAGATCAGGCTGTCACTGACTTGTCGAAGGCTGATACCAATTCAATTTTCAAGCCCGGAGATTTCAGGCTGTTAAGTTATGAATGGGGCGTTACTTATACCGGAATGCTCGAAGCGGGGATAGCAACCGGCGACAAAAAGTTTACATCATACACGCTTAACCGGGTGAATTTTATCGGCGACGTTGTAAAAAATTATAAAGATTTTTTGAAAAAGAATCCGAATGTCGCCACACCCGTCCGTTCGGTGTTAGCGCCTCATGCACTTGACGACGCGGGCTCAATCGCTGCTTCTATGATCAAGGCTATGAATCAGGGTGCGAAAAAAGAACTGGTTAAGCCAATGGTTGATAATTACCTCAATTACATCATGACAAAAGAATTTCGGTTGGCCGATGGGACACTAGCCCGTAACCGGCCCCAGCCCAATACGTTATGGCTCGACGATCTGTATATGAGTTTACCGGCGATGGCGCAAATGGGGAGGCTAACAGGAGACAGTAAGTATTTCGATGAGGCCGGCAAGCAGTTTAAACAGTTTTCCGAAAGAATGTTCAATACCGAACGCGGCCTGTACATGCACGGATGGGTACAAGGCATGGAGCCTCATCCGCAGTTTCATTGGGCCAGGGCAAATGGCTGGGTTATCATGACGATGATCGAACTGCTGGACGTTATGCCGGAAAATCATCCTTCACGGCAATTCATATTGGATCAATTAGCTAAACATGCAGCAGGTTTAGCGCAAAGACAGGATAAAACCGGATTCTGGCATCAGCTTCTGGATCGTGACGATTCATACTTAGAAACCTCTGCTACCGCGATTTATGCCTATTGCTTCGCACGTGCGATAAACAAGGGCTGGCTTGAGGCAAAGGCTTATGGTCCGGCAGCTTTGTTAGCGTGGAGCGCTGTAAGTACAAAAGTAAATCAGAAAGGGCAGGTAGAAGGCACATGTGTTGGAACGGGGATGGCTTTCGACCCGGCGTTTTACTACTACAGGCCGATAAGCAATTTCGCCGCACATGGTTACGGACCGGTTCTGCTAGCCGGTTCCGAAATTTACAGGCTTCTTGAAAAGCATCCTTTCGAAATTAACGACAGCGCGGTTCAAATAAAATAGTATGGTGAATAGGTTGTCATTTTCAGTTTAGGATTTGACAAGGATGCTGAAAATCCTTACCAGGTGAGTTTAACTAAGGCCACTGCCTGGCCGGGTAATTGGGTTTCGATAACCACCGTGCTACCGGTTTCTTTTCGGAGGCTATTATTTTCTATAGTTTGCAGCATCCCTGCTTCCTGAAGTTGTTTTATTTGACTCTGGGTTGGATTTGCGGGGCTGCCCATCTTTTTCCATGCGGTGTATGAATTGCTATGACTTTCATCAATGCGATACTCTGTTAAGGTGATGTCTTTTTGGGCCAGGCCGCTTACTGCAACAGAAACCGGGATGATATCGCCGGGTTTGTTTGTGTCGTGATAATTCCAGACCATAATCGTTGCCGAGTTTTTTCCTTTAGCTGCCATGGCACCGATTTCGTTCTTATTTCGGATACTTGAATCAAGAACTGTGGTTAAGGAATACATGCTATTACCGGTTACCGCCACCCTTGATCCGCTCATTTTTCCAAACATGCGGAACACGTTTAAAACCGGCTTGTCCACGCCGTTTGTCGCCAGGTCCCTGAAACCGGCAAACCAGGGCTGATCTTCAAATTCAAACGACCAGGAAACGGCGCCAATGAGATTTGTTTTAAATTTGTCGGACAGTTCATAATGCCTTGCAAAGGATGCGGCCGTGTAGCTGGAATACATCGTGCCATTACGGTAAGCATTCTCCGGGTTGGTCGACATCCCGCAAGCCGCGCAACCTTCCGGGTCAGACTCGCCAATAATAATAGCTTTGTCTTTTAACTCGGGAAAACTTGCAATGACCTTCATATTGTCGTCGATATTCCTGAGCTGTCTGCGTATATCCATCTGTACAACGCCATTTACGAGGCGGGGAGATCCTTTCGCATGAAACAGCACGGCATCGAGCGGTGAGCCAATCTTGCCGGTAACATAGTTGGTATCATACAAGCAATGTTTAATGAAAGCGTTTAAAAACTTCATGCCTCCGCCGGTAACATTCGCTCCGCCAATTTTTGCCGTTGGCAAGGCCCGTTTAACGCCATCGGCTGCGTAGTCATAAAGCTTGAAAAATTCAGGTAGCGTACCTTTCCAATAAGCGCCGTCGGGTTCATTCCATACTTCCCAATACCAGCTTTCAACCTCCTTTTGGCCATATCGCTTTACACAATGCTTCACCCATTCATAAGTAAGGTCGCCCCACTTTTTATAATCTTTTGGCGGATAGGCCCAGCCGGTTTCAATAACGCTATAAGGAAGACCAGGTTTCCATTGATGCTGATATGGATGCGGCTTGGTCGACAAAGCTTCCGGCATAAAGCCGATCTGTGCAAGCGGTTTCATCCCGCGCTTAACGTAAGTATCGAATATTTTGTCTGTGATTTCCCAGTTATAAACAGGATTTCCATGCTTATCCTCGGTGTATGCATGGGTTGAACCCCATTTCAGCGCCGGCGTGCCATCGCCCGAAGTGAGCAGATTATGGGTGCGAACATATACCGGCGACTTGCTTAGTTGCGAAAGCTCGGTCAGCAGCTTTTGTCCGTCTTTCATATAGGTGTAGTTTGGTTCGTCATACCCAAACCAGCTCCAGATTGGCGTCATCGAACCGATTTCTTTATCAAGATTTACCTGAATGACCGCATCTTGCGCGAAAAGGGTTGAAGAAAGAAGAGCGAGTAAGGCAATGGCAAAGGGTTTTTTCAACATAATAGTCGTTTTCAATGCGAATGGTTTGGATGTTGTAAATTAGCCAAAAGACCCGGCTATAATCAATCCGGAACATTAAATTTCTTTGTAAGATGGTTTCACGTAATTCCTGGAAAAACGGGAAAGTGAACCGTGTAGCATTTGGCCAGGGCTAAATCAAACAGTATGAAAATTAAAATTGCGTTAATATCTCTATTGGCTTTGGCCTTTGTTGGCTTTAAAGAAAAAGGCTTAAGCGGCCAGGCGGTATGTTTTGGAGATTCTATTACTTATGGTGCAAATGTCGATGGGTACAGTTGGGTGTCGTATCTAAAAGAACTGCATCCGGAAGTCGATTTCGTTAACGCCGGCAGAAGCGGGAGAAAAACATCGGATAAAAAAGAATTGCTACCCGTACTTGAAAAATATCCCAAAGCTAATGAATACCTGATTTTTCTTGGTGTAAATGACTTAAAAGACGGAACAGGTTCAATGGTGAATAGTTGTGTGGAAAATATGAAATGGATGATAGCCGAAATCAGACAAGTCAACGGGAAAGCAGATATTGTAATACTCGCGCCAACGGATATCAATCTAAAAACGATGAACGAGGTGAACATAAAGAAGAAGTATAATGACAATACCAAAAATGCGCTTCAGGCATTGAGCAAGAAATATAAAGCTTTGGCGAAAGAAGAACATGTGGAGTTCGTTTCATTGCTGCATACGGTAAGTAAATCAAACTACGCGGATGGATTACATCCGAATCTCGCCGGGCAAAAAGAAATCGCAGAAATGGTTTGGAAGCGGTTAAATTAATATAAAATACAAGTATATACAGGATGCAGCAGGTTGCGTTACATCGGCATTAAACTTAAAATAGCGGTTTAGCCAATTAAGCTTCGCTGCACGAACTATTAAAAATGACAAATATGGTTATCCGGAAGGTTGCAACCAGTCGGACGAATAATTTAATTATACCAATCACAAAATAAAATTTATGCATCGGTTTCTGGACTATCTTTTTTTTCCATTGGCCTTACTCCTGATCGCTGGTTGTAGTTCCAAAAAAGGCCTTGTGTCCGATAAGAAGGGAACACTCCAGTGTATGCGCAAGGCTAACGTCTATTTTATGCAAAAGTGGCCCGATCCGGGCAAGTCAATCGTCACGAACAAAGAACGCCCGAGCAACATCTGGACACGTGCTGTTTACTATGAAGGTTTGATGGCACTTTATGGCATCGACAAGGATGAGAAATATTATGACTATGCGGTAGAATGGGGTCAAAAACATCAGTGGAACCTTCGTGGCGGCGTAAACGCCCGAAATGCAGACGATCAGGCCTGCGGGCAAACTTACATCGACCTTTATCAAATTGATCAAAAACCGGAACGTATCGAGGCGATCTCTCAATCTATAGACCTGATGATTTCATCGGGTAGGGTTGACGACTGGACCTGGATTGATGCGCTGCAGATGGGGATGCCGGTTTTCGCCAAACTAAGCAAGCTGAAAAACGACCCGAAATACCTCGGGTACATGTACAAAATGTACCGGCATTCCAAAACGGTTGAAGGCGGTGGCTTATATAACGAAAAGGACGGACTTTGGTGGCGGGACAAAGATTTTGTGCCGCCGTATAAAGAGCCTAACGGAGAAGACTGTTACTGGTCGCGTGGCAACGGCTGGGTTGTTGCCGCTCTTGTTAAAGTATTGGATCTGATGCCAGAAAATGCTTTGCATCGGGACGAATACATGGCGGATTATAAGCAGATGATGAAAGCCTTGCTTCCGTTTCAGCGCAGCGATGGTTTCTGGAATGTCAGTCTTCATGATCCAACACATTTCGGTGGTCCGGAAACTTCTGGAACATCACTCTTTATTTACGGAATGGCAGCGGGCATCAATCATGGTTGGCTGGACCGCGCGACTTACGAGCCCGTTCTGTCTAAAGCATGGAATGCCGTATGCAAAAACGCTGTACATCCTGACGGGATGCTTGGGTTTGTACAAGGCACTGGCAAGGAACCAAAAGATGGACAGCCGGTGAGCTATGATCATATTCCCGATTTTGAAGATTATGGATTGGGATGTTTCCTGCTCGCAGGTTCGGAAGTTTATAAAATGAAATAGCAAAAAGAAGCATCCCTGAAATTGAGATTATAATTCGACTTATAAAGTAGCAATATGAAAACAGCATTCGTAATGAAGTTAAAAAACGGATTTGCAGAGGAGTATAAAAAGCGGCACGATGCAATATGGCCGGAACTGGCGGAATTGCTGAAAAAAAATGGCGTGAGCGATTATTCAATTTTTTTAGACGAAGACACTAACCAGTTATTCGCGGTACAACAGCAAACCGGTGCTTCATCGCAGGATCTTGGAGACACAGAAATAGTTAAAAAATGGTGGGCTTACATGGCCGACATCATGGAAACAAATGATGATCTTTCGCCGGTCAGCAAACCGTTAAAAATAGTTTTTCACCTGGATTGAAACGAATGAAAAAAGTAATCTGCCTGAGCATTCTTGCCACGTTTTTTTGTGTTTTATTTTCTTCTGGGCAGTTCAAAAACGATACTATCTACCTGTTTTCGTATTTTAAAAATAATGGAGAGGACGGCCTGCATTTGGCTTATAGTGAAGATGGTTTTCATTGGAAAGCGTTGCACAAAGACAGCTCTGTTTTGAAGCCGGCGGTCGGCAATGAAAAGCTTATGCGCGACCCATGCATAATCCGCGGCGGCGATAAGAAGTTTCATATGGTATGGACGGCCAGCTGGAAGGATAAGGGCATTGGTTACGCTAGTTCCAGCGACCTGGTACACTGGTCGGAGCAGGAGTTTCTTCCGGTAATGAAACAGGAAGAAGGATCACGGAATTGCTGGGCTCCGGAGATTACCTACGATACTAAAAAGCGTAATTACATGATATACTGGTCGACTACTATAACCGGAAAATTCACCGAGACGGCATCAGAAAAGGAAAGCGGCTACAATCACCGTATCTATTATACAACAACACCTGATTTCAAATCTTATTCGCCAACTAAATTGCTTTATGATCCCGGCTTCAACGTGATCGATGCAACAATCGTTAAAGATAGCGACCGGTACCTGATGTTTATGAAAGATGAAACCCGCGAGCCACCGCAAAAAAATCTGAAGATCGCGTCCGGTAAAAACTTAGCCGGGCCGTATTCAGCTGCGGGAAAACCGATTACTAGTGATTACTGGGCGGAAGGGCCTACTTTATTGAAAAAAGGCTCACAATGGATTATCTATTTCGATAAATACACTTTACATCGCTATGGCGCAATTTCTTCCGGTGACTTAGAAAATTGGAAAGACATTTCCGATGAAATTGACCTTCCGAAGGGAATCCGTCATGGAACGATACTGGAAATAACAAAAGCGGAATTAAGTATTTTACAGAAGTCCTTTGATAGCAACTGACCTTTGTACATAACGATGTTTTGATAATGAAAGCGCCTGATTTTTTCAAATTTATAGTTGTTGATGAATATTCCGCGACGCCTAAATATCTGCAGTTGAGTGAATCAATTATTGCAGCTGTTGAAAATGGATATCTAAAAAAAGACGATATCCTTCCGTCGATTAATGAGCTGAGTTATGTACTGGAAGTTTCCCGTGACACTGCCGAGAAAGGGTATAAATATCTGAAAAAAAGGGGGGTCATCGTTTCTGTTCCAGGCAAAGGCTACTATATCGGTAACACCGATTTTAAGCGGAAGATCAAAATATTTTTACTCTTCAATAAGTTGTCGGCGCATAAAAAAATTATTTACGACTCTTTCGTATCATCGCTTGGTGAAGATGCAGCAATTGACTTCTATATCTACAATAATGATTTCGCGCTTTTTAAACGGCTTATTCAGAACAAACGGACCGATTATTCGCACTATGTGATCCTGCCGCATTTTGTAGAAGGCGGCGAAAATGCTTATGAAATCATTAATACGCTTCCAAAAGAAAAGCTTATCCTCCTTGATAAAAAAGTTCCGGGTGTTGATGGCACTTTTGCCGCCATTTACGAGAATTTTGAAAATGATATCTATAAAGCGCTTGACGACGCCAAAGGCCAGCTAACAAAATATCATACCTTGAAGCTTATATTTCCCAAACCCAGTTATTTTCCAAAAGAGATTGTAAACGGTTTTAAGCGCTTTTGCCGGCAATATGCTTTCAATCATTTCGTAGTAGATGACATCGAAAATGAACCTATCGGGAAAGGCGAAGTGTTTATTAACCTGATGGAAGACGACCTCGTTAAGCTGATAGAGCGTATCATGTCGTTAAACCTGCGAATGGGCAAGGAAGTAGGAATTATATCTTATAATGAAACACCTTTAAAAAAGCTGCTTCTTAATGGTATAACTACTATTTCAACCGATTTTAAAATGATGGGGGCGATGGCTGCCGAGATGATTAAAAATCAAACGATCGAGCATAAAGAAGTACCTTTCCGGATAACAATCAGGCCGTCGATTTAATTAATTGTGATTGTTTTGAATCGCGGGAAAGATAAATCCGCATCGCCGTGTGCTTACCGTTTCTTTTATGATAATTCCCGTTTTTTAACGTTTTGGGACGGTAAACTTACATGTTTGATTTCAGTTGCCTTATGACATGATAGTACATAACAGTTGAAAATTCTTATCTTCCTACTTTGGCAGGGCCAATATAAACTAATTATAAATCGACATAAATGCAAGCAATTTTCGGTGTTTTCTACCATTTACTTGGTGGATTTGCTTCAGGCAGTTTTTACATTCCGTACAAAAAAGTTAAGGGTTGGTCGTGGGAAAGTTATTGGATTATTGGCGGCCTTTTTTCATGGCTTATCGTTCCACCCTTAGCCGCGTTTCTAACTATTCCTTCTTTCTGGGAGATCATAGCGTCAACTTCCTCATCAACTTTATTTTATTCTTACCTGTTCGGTTTATTATGGGGAATCGGGGGCTTAACATATGGATTGGGAGTAAGGTATCTTGGGGTAGCCCTTGGTAGTTCCATAATTCTGGGTTTATGCTCAGTATTTGGGTCGTTGATACCATCTGTCTACTACGAATTTTACCCAAAAGCTGGTAAAGAAACAATAAGCATGATGGCTTCCTCAAGCTGGGGACAGTTAGTGATTCTTGGGCTTCTCGTTTGTATCATCGGAATTGTCATTTGCGGAAAAGCCGGCCAGATGAAAGATAAAGGGATGAGCGCTGTAGAAAAGAAGTCATCAAACGCCGAGTTTAAGCTCGGTCTGGGGTTGATCGTTTCAATTATTTCGGGCGTGTTAAGTGCCTGTTTTGCCTTCGGCATCGACGCCGGAAAAGACATGGCGAACCAGGCGAATGAACTGTGGAAAGCCGCTAATCCTGGTCAGGGCGAGTTTTTGTTTCAGAATAATGTTACCTACGTGGTTGTATTGTGGGGCGGTTTAACAACCAATTTTATCTGGTGCATGATCTTAAATTACCGCAATAAATCTTTCGGAGATTACACGAACAGCAAAACGCCGCTTTTAAAAAATTATATATTCTCGGCGCTTGCGGGTACAACCTGGTTCCTGCAGTTTTTCTTCTACGGCATGGGCGAAAGCAGGCTTGGCAACGGCGCCAGCTCGTGGATACTGCATATGGCTTCAATCATATTGGTAGCAAATTTATGGGGCCTGGTGTTGAAAGAATGGAAAGGAGTCAGCAGAAAAACTATGCTGACGATAGTGGCTGGCATCATGGTAATTCTTTTATCTATAATTATTGTAGGTATAGGCAATTCGATTAAATAACATTTTAAATAACAATAATATGTCTTTGACAACATCATCTTTTAAACGTGTAAGTTATTTGTGGGACGAGGCGGAAGCGGCTAAACTGGCTGGTGATGAAGTCGCTTTATTAATTTATCGTTCTAATTTGCTTGGCGCAGATCTGCGTCTGACTAACTATGGGGGAGGCAACACATCTTGTAAAGTGATATCCAAAAATCCGCTTACGGGCGAAGACACGGAAGTAATGTGGGTAAAAGGCTCGGGCGGCGACTTGGGTACACTGAAAAGGAGTGGATTGGCGGCGCTGTATGTTGATCGTTTACGTAACCTGAAAAATATTTACCGCGGTATCGAACATGAGGATGAAATGGTTGATCTCTTTAATCATTGTATCTACGATTTATGCTCGAAAGCGCCATCAATTGATACACCGCTGCACGGGTTTTTGCCCTTTAAACATATAGACCACCTGCATCCCGACGCAGCAATCGCAATCGCTGCCGCCAAAGACGGCGAGCAAATTACCCGGGAATTATTTAACGGTACGATTGGCTGGGTGCCTTGGCAAAAGCCGGGTTTCGACCTTGGCTTAAAATTAAAAGCTTGCCTGGATGCAAACCCAGGCATTCGCGGAATCATGTTGGGTTCCCATGGCTTGTTTACCTGGGGCGACACTGCTTACGAAAGTTATATCAATACCTTAGAGGTAATTGAAAAGTGCGCAGACTACTTGGAGCAGAGCTACGGGAAAAGTAAACCGGTATTCGGCGGACAAAAGATAAACAGCCTTCCGGAAGATGAACGCCACGAAAAGGCCGCATCGTTAGCCCCGGTACTCCGTGGTTTTTGTTCCAGCGACCGCTTAATGCTTGGCCATTTTACCGATGATGCCAGGGTTCTGGAATTTATTAATTCAAACGATCTCGACAGGTTGGCGCCGCTTGGTACAAGCTGCCCGGATCACTTTTTACGAACTAAAATCAGTCCGCTGGTACTTAACCTGGAGCCAGACGAAGATATTTCTGATGTCGCAGCAATCAAAAATAAGCTTGTGCCGCAGTTCGATACATACCGGGCAATGTACCGTGAATATTACGAAAACTGCAAGCATCCAAACAGTCCGGCTATCCGCGACAGTAACCCGGTGGTTATACTTTATCCCGGCGTTGGTATGTTCACTTTTTCAAAAGATAAACAAACTGCGCGTGTTGCCGCCGAGTTCTACATCAATGCCATCAACGTTATGAAAGGTTCAGAAGCGATATCTGAATACACATCGCTGCCGCGCCAGGAAGCATTTAATATCGAATACTGGTTACTGGAAGAAGCGAAACTCCAGCGCATGCCTAAGCCGAAACCGCTGACGGGTAAGGTTGCTTTAATTACAGGCAGCGGCGGCGGAATTGGCAAAGCCATTGCTAAAAAATTTGTTGAAGAAGGCGCTTGTGTCGTGTTAAATGACATGAATGAGAAACGCCTGAAAGAAGCAGGAGATGAGTTCATCAGTAATTTTGGTAAAGATTCGGTTGCTACCACGCCCTTAGATGTGACTAATCACGAGCAAATTGAAAAAGCACTGAAAAGAACTGCTTTAACCTTTGGCGGGGTGGATATCGTTGTAAACAACGCGGGCCTTTCGATTTCTAAGTCGATTGAAGATCATACCGGGAAAGATTGGGATTTATTGTACGATGTGCTTGTAAAAGGGCAGTTTATGGTCACACAGGCGATGGTGAAATTAATGAAAGACCAAAATACAGGCGGCGACGTTATCAATATTGTCAGCAAAAACGCCTTGGTAAGCGGGCCCAACAATGCCGGATACGGAAGTGCAAAAGCTGCACAATTGCATTTAAGCCGGTTGAATGCGGCTGAGCTTGGAGCGGCAGGTATTCGTGTTAACGTAGTAAATCCGGATGCGGTTATAAGCGACAGCAATATTTGGGCTGGCGGCTGGGCCGAAGGCCGGGCGAAAGCTTACGGAATAACGGTCGCGGAACTTCCTGAATATTATGCTAAACGAACATTACTGAATAAAATAATATTACCGGACGATATAGCCAATGCTTGTTTCGCATTTGTTGGCGGTTTGCTCGATAAGTCTACAGGTAATGTTTTGAACGTAGATGGCGGCGTGGCTATGGCTTTTGTCAGATAGAAATTACAACCAATTAATCTTCTTAAATTAAAATAATGAGGTTAGAGAAATATAGGATTGATCAGCATAATTCAGAGCTCGACGATAAACACCAGAAAAGGATAAGCTTTTTCCTGGAGGAAAATACATCAGCTAAAAATATCATTCAAAAGCTAGTTGATTTTCAGATTGCCATTCCAAGCTGGGCTTTGGGAACCGGTGGTACGCGTTTTGGGAGATTTTCCGGAGGCGGTGAACCCCGGAATCTTGAAGATAAATTAATGGACATCGGCCTCTTGCACCAGTTAAACGGAAGCAGCGGCGCTGTATCGCTACATATTCCATGGGATATTCCATCAGATGCCGAAAAAATAAAAAACCTGGCCGGATCATTAAACCTGAAGTTCGACGCGATGAATTCGAACACCTTCCAGGATCAGGCCGCGCAAGAGTTCAGTTACAAATTCGGATCGTTGCAGCATGTGGATGAGAATGTACGACGGCAGGCGATTGAGCATAATATTGAAGTTATAAAACATGGCGAGGCCCTTGGCTCAAAATCTTTAACTGTATGGCTTGCCGATGGCTCTTGTTTCCCTGGTCAATTAAACTTTCGTGAAGCCTTTCAACGGACGCTCGACAGCCTGCGTGAAATTTATGCCGCTTTACCGACCGACTGGAAAATATTTGTAGAGTACAAAGCATATGAGCCTAATTTTTATTCTACTACAGTTGGCGATTGGGGTCAATCCTTGTTGTATGCAACCAAATTGGGAGAGAAGGCATTCACATTAGTAGATCTTGGACATCATTTACCTAATGCCAACATCGAGCAGATCGTATCATTGCTACTGATGGAAGGTAAGCTGGGAGGGTTTCACTTCAATGATTCAAAATACGGCGACGATGATCTTACCGCAGGTTCTCTAAAACCATATCAGCTGTTTCTGATATTCAACGAACTTGTTGAAGGAATGGATGCCAGGGGTATGAATCATGCAACAGATCTTGGCTGGATGATCGATGCTTCCCATAATGTAAAAGATCCGCTCGAAGATTTGCTTCAGTCAGTTGAAGCGATCATGATGGCTTATGCGCAATCACTTTTGGTAGATCGTACAGCTTTGAAAGCAGCTCAACAGGTCCATGATGTTGCTCTTTGCCAGGAAATTCTTCAGCATGCACACCGAACGGATGTTCGCCCGCTGGTTGCCGAAGCCAGACTACGAGCAGGAGCCGCGTTAGATCCGATAGCACTTTTCAGAACGCTGGATGTGCGTAAAAAACTAATTGATGAGCGTGGACTGAAAACTGTAGCCACAGGATTATAAACCGTGAATTAGTCTTTCAAGATGCCGGTACCAGTAATTGCCATATTTGATGTAGGTAAAACCAATAAAAAGCTTTTTCTTTTCGACGAGGATTACCGGATTGTTTTTGAACGTTCAGCGAGATTTACAGAGACCGTTGACGAAGACGGTGATAGCTGCGAAAATCTGGAAAGCCTTCGCTTGTCGGTTTTCGATTCCCTGAGTGAGGTAATCAGAAACAAGGAGTTTGATATTAAGGCGATTAACTTTTCCACTTATGGAGCCAGTCTCGTTTATGTTGATCAGCGTGGACGTCCGCTGACGCCGCTCTATAATTACCTGAAAGCATATCCTGAAAAGCTTAAGTATGAATTTTATCGCAAATATGGTGATGAACAAGAACTTGCTTTAAGTTCCGCATCGCCTGTTTTGGGCAGTTTAAATTCCGGCATGCAGTTATATCGGCTGAAATGTGAGCAGCCGGAGATTTTTAAAAAGGTACGTTACGCCCTTCATCTTCCGCAATACATGAGCTCCATTATAACTGGTAAGTTATACAGTGATATCACGAGTATCGGATGTCATACAAGCTTATGGAACTTTCAGAAGAACACATACCAGGATTGGGTTTCAAAAGAAAAGCTGGCTGATAAACTAGCTCCGATTTTTCCTGGAGATGCCGTCATTCCTTCCGTTTTTCCCAGTGACAAGTTTCCTTCAGGTGTCGGTCTTCATGATAGTTCCGCAGCGTTGATACCCTACCTTGAAAGTTTTCACGAACCTTTTATCTTAATTTCAACGGGAACCTGGTGTATCAGCCTGAACCCTTTCAACAATTCTCCTCTAACGAAATTTGAACTTTCGCAGGATTGCCTTTGCTACCTCAGTTATAAAGGTAAGCCGGTCAAGGCATCGCGTTTATTTGCCGGTTATGAGCATGATAAGGAAGTAAAACGAATCGCAGAATATTTCGGCCAGTCTTATACTAAATATAAATCCTTAAAATTTGATCTGAAGATCATGAGAAAGTTTCTGCCCGAAGAAGCTCTGCCGATATATTTCAACAGACTCGGTATTAATTATCTGAACTTTGAAAAAGAAGATCTCAGCCGTTTCAGCAGTGATACTGAAGCCTATCACTATTTAATTTATACGCTGATTTTTAAGCAATTTATATCTACCAATCTGGTTTTGGAAAAAAGTAAAGTAAAACGAATTTTCGTCGACGGCGGCTTTTCAGGCAACGTTATTTACATGAATTTGCTGGCCATGGCATTTCCGGGATTTGAGGTTTACGCAGCTTCTATGGCGCAGGCAACCGCCATGGGCGCCGCGGTAGCCATTCATAATAACTGGAATGACAGGCCGCTGCCGGGAGACGTTATCGGGCTAAAATTATATGTACCGTTTTTGAAGGTTGTTTCCTGATGAATAGTTAATTGGGATTCGAAAATGTATAATCCGACGCTTAAGTGATGGATTCATTACGGCGGAATGCGGGCGCCGTTACGGACTTACTTAACAAGGTCGAATAATCCATTTTTTCAAAACATTTGTCCATTTGAAAGACTTTGTCGCAGGTTTAAGTTTACTGATAAGTTTGATATAGTAATACTTAAGCTTTAAATATACTGATTGTATTTTTTTATGTGTCGTAAATACACTTTATTTGCAATAACCAATTACTACAATCCTTTTCATCGCAGCTGATTCCCTGGTCTTGTGAATGAAAGGATGCTTTTTAAAACCTAAAATTTCAATTATGAGGAAAGAATAGACGTTCGAGACTTCCAGTATGGGCAATGAAGACAACTCTGCTTGATCTGCTTTTGCCGATTATTACACACGACCCTTATGGAATTTACAAACCAATCAATTATCAAAAACCTAAAAAATTATGCGAAATTTAAAACCAAGCTATTTAAAAAAGTGGTGTCTCAGTACACTGTTTTTCGCAGGGCTGCTGTTTTCTACAGCTCATGCACAGCAGCAAAATGTTGTGTCCGGTACGATCACTTCGAATGACGCATCTCCTGTGCCGGGAGTAAGTGTCAAAGTGAAAAATACGTCCAATGGCGTTGCATCCGACCCTAATGGACGTTATTCTATCAGAGCGGAGGCAGGCTCAACGCTTGTATTCAGTGCTATTGGATTTGAAACAAGGGAAGTGGCCGTTTCCACGAATACATTAAACATAACGCTGCAATCAAAGGCAAGCAATTTAAATGAAGTAGTTGTTATTGGCTATGGAACAATCCGTAAAAAGGACCTGACCGGCGCCGTTGCAAATATCAAAGGTTCTGATATTAAGTCGCAGGGTGTTAGTGATATCACAAAGTCAATTCAAGGCCGGCTGCCAGGAGTTACTATCGAATCGGCCGGCGGTAATCCGGGTGCTGGCACACGAATATTGATCAGGGGGGTAGGAACCCTCGGAAACGCTGCGCCATTATATATTGTTGATGGCGTGCAGGTTGCCAATATCAATAATTTAAGCCAGGTAGATATTCAGTCGATCGATGTTTTGAAAGATGCATCGGCTGCGGCTATTTATGGATCACGGGCAGCAAACGGCGTAGTTTTAGTAACAACTAAATCGGGACGAAACGGAGTGACCGTTGTTCAGGCTAACGCGAATTATGGTGTTCAGCATATTGCTCATGAAATCGGTGTTTTGAATGCGCAAGAATGGGCAAACGTAAGCAATGCGGCACACGATGCAGCCGGATTGCCAAAATTAGATATCGCTGCGAATCCTCAAAGCCTTGGGGAAGGTACAAATTGGCAGGATGCGATTTATAAGTCGGCTCCCGTTCAGCAATATGAACTATTGGTAAGTGGGGGATCTCAGTCAACAAATTACAGTGTAAGCGGAAGCTACACCGATCAGGAAGGTATTGTAGACGTGACTGGTTATAACCGCTATAACCTTCGGGCAAAATCCGAAACTACAAAAGGTATTTTTAAGTTCGGTGAAACCCTTCTTTTAACCCGGGAGCGTACTATTAACATGGCCGGCGGATGGGGTGGACAAGGTGGAAATCCAGTTGGTTCGGCTGCGAAAATGATTCCTGTTTTCCAGATATATGATCCTGCGGCTATTGGTGGTTATGCCGGTGCTTATGGTCCGGTTGTAAACGTAGCAAACCCGGTGGCTCAGCTTTACCTGGAAGATATAGACAGAATATCTTCAAATATTTTAGCAAACGCATATGGGGAGGTTACTTTTACACCTGGACTTTCCTACAAACTAAATTTAGGTTATACCAGTAATTTCGGTAGCGGCAATGATTACTACCGCCGCTACGTTGTTGGAACGCTGTTTTCACACCCTACAAACGATTTAAGTCAGACCAAGGATCAAAACAACTTACTTCTGATTGAAAACACACTGAATTATAACAAAACATTTGGAAAAAGCAGCTTGCAAGCCTTGGCTGGTTACACCTATCAGAAGAATAAATACACTTATCTGTTGTCTGCCAGAACAGATCTTCCGGACGGAATTGAAAATATCGATGCGGGTGCCGGAACTTCAACAACAGGTGGAAACAGTAATGAAAGCCGGCTTGCATCGGCTTTGGCGCGTGTGATTTACTCCTATGATAATAGGTATCTGTTGACAGCCAGTTTCCGCCGCGATGGTTCTTCCCGGTTTGGAAGCGATAATAGGTACGGTAACTTCCCGTCTATTGCTGTAGGATGGAATATCTCAAATGAGAAATTTTACGGAAAGCTGGAAAATGTCCTGCCAACGCTAAAATTAAGGGCCAGTTATGGTGTGCTGGGTAACCAGGAAATTGGCGATTACCAGTACAGTGCGGCGATTGCTTCTAATATAAATTATGTAACAGGTTCCGAACAGCAGAAATGGTTTGGTGCGATACAAACTACTTTTGCGTCGCCAAACATAAAATGGGAAAATACGAAGACAACTGACATCGGACTGGATGTGGGAATGTTTAATAATAAACTTAGTTTAACGGCAGATTATTTCGATAAAACAACGGATGATGTTCTATTAAATGTTCCTATTCCCGGATCAGCAGGTTCAACGTCTAACCCTGTGGTTAACGCCGGAAAATTGAGAAATAAAGGATTTGAACTTGGCGCTAATTTTACAGATCATCACGAAAAATTCAATTATTCAGTTTTCGGGACGTTAAGCACGGTTGACAATAAAGTTTTAGAGCTTGGCACAGGTTCTCAGCAAATATTTGGCGGCCAGCCAACCCACCATGGTGCCTCCAGTACGCTAACTGAAGCAGGTGGCCCGATCACAGCGTTTTACCTGATCAAGGATGTTGGAATCTTTAACACCCAGGATGAGATCAATGCCTATAGCAAAGACGGCAAGCTAATCCAGCCAAATGCCGCTCCCGGCGATATAAAATTCCAGGATACTAATAATGACGGGCAAATCAGCGACGAGGATAAAGTTTATTCAGGCAGTCCGTTCCCATCGTTTGAATATGGATTTGGATTCAATGCTTCGTATGCAAACTTTGATATCACTGCATTTTTCCAGGGCACACAGGGAAATAAAATTTATAACGGCTTACGCCAGGACCTTGAAAGCATGAGCCTTGAATTTAATTATTCTAAAGAAACGCTAAATGCATGGACTCCTGAAAATCACTCAAATGTGCCTAGAGCCGTTATAAACGATCCTAACTATAACGACCGTACCTCTACACGGTTTTTGGAAGATGGATCATACTTCCGGATGAAAACGCTTCAGATAGGATATACATTTACTGATCTGCTGAAAAAGAAGTTGAAGCTAACGAACCTGAGAGCATATGTTAGCGGAGATAATTTGTTTACGATAACAAAATACACTGGATTTAATCCTGACCTTGGTCGTACAGGAAGCATTTTTGACAGAGGAGTTGACTTTGGACACGTTGCTTATCCTATAGCAAGAACAATTTCTGTAGGTCTGCAATTATCCTTATAACAACACTAACCAATTAAAAAGTAAAAATATTAGATATGAAAAAGGCAATTGTTTTTTTAAGTATCATCACACTATTTTCCAATTGTAAGGAGAGCGACCTGGAACTTGATAATCCAAACCAGATCACTACAGTTACTTACTGGAAGACAGAAAATGATGTATTAAGCTCCCTTGCGGCAACTTATGGTTTGCTTAGGGACGTAAATGGCGGATTTTGGGGCGTAAGAGGTATTGAATTGGCAAATGGTCGCGGCGACGACTTCTTCATTCGGAATGATGTTGCCAATTTATACCAGCTGTCGACATTTACTAACACTCCCGATAACGGTGTGCTGAATGATCTGTGGAACACCAGTTACCGTGCGATATTTCGTGCGAATCAAATCATTGAAAATGCGCCAACGGTGCCAGGCTTAAGCGATCAGGCAAAAACAGGTTATATCGCGGAAGCTAAATTTTTAAGAGGGCTGAACTATTTTATTCTCGCCATAAACTTTGGCGATGGCCCTATAATTACAAAAACTCCTCAAAGTAAAGACGACTATTTTGCTGTCAAGTCTCCCGAAGCGGACGTTTGGAAACAAGCTATACAGGATTTTACTGATGCTGCAGCCGGCTTGCCACAGTCTTATCCCGCGCAATGGGTTGGCAGAGCGACAAAAGGCGCTGCTATTGCTTACCTTGGAAAATCGCAGCTCTATACTAAAAATTATACGGCGGCTGAAGCGACGTTAAAACAACTTACCAGCGGTTATGGCTATCAGTTAATGCCTAACTATGGTGACAATTTTCTTGCCAGCAAAGACAATAACCAGGAATCGGTATTTGAGATTCAGCTTGCAGACGTTGGGGGTACAAATCCATGGGCTGGCGAAAATGCTGCTCAGGCAATTGGTGTAACAACCGCGCAGGAATTCGCGCCTTCGGAGGTTGCAGGATGGTTCGAGGTTTCCTTCACCGATAAATTGTTTAAGGAATTTCAAAAGGAAAAAACTGTGAGCAATGAACTGGATCCGAGGATGTATGCAACAATGGTTTGGGATTATCCCGGTGCCGTGTTATACAACAAGCCTTTTAGCAGCTTTAAGTTGGTTTTTGGCTACAGTACAATAATTAAAAAGTATCAAAACTATAACCAGGACGGCGAACTGACTGGTGCGAGCGGAGCATCTGACTATACCTCAAGTAACAATGAGAGGGCCTTACGCTACGCGGATGTCCTTTTAATGATCGCGGAAGCTATGACAATGCAAGGTAAAGTTCCGGATGCTTATCCGTTTGTTAAACAAATCCGTGACCGTGCACACCTGGCTGATTTACCTGCCGGATATAGCCAGGACCAGATGATGGCTGAAATCAGGCACCAGCGTATGATCGAGTTTGCACGTGAAAATCAGCGTTTCTATGATTTAAAACGTTGGGGACTTCTTAAGCAGGAGATTGACAACAGCGATAAAGTTGGAAAGCAATTTTTTGCATCGCCAAAATTCGATTACTTCCCTGTTCCACAATCGGAGATAAA
This sequence comes from Hufsiella arboris, assembly GCF_009834875.1. Classification (GTDB taxonomy): domain Bacteria; phylum Bacteroidota; class Bacteroidia; order Sphingobacteriales; family Sphingobacteriaceae; genus Hufsiella_A; species Hufsiella_A arboris. The sequence goes on from NZ_WVHT01000007.1 coordinate 122,672, forward strand.
CTCCAATCCGAAGATGGTTCAAAATCCAAATTGGTAATATCTTTCTTCAGCGCATGCTTCTTCTTAGCATGCGCTTTTTAGTCTTTAAAATGTTATGAATATGGTTAAGAGGTTTTTTGCCCTGTTAGTGGCATCGCTGTGTACCGTTGGTTGTGTTACTGCGCAATCTAAGCTTAATCTCGACCTTTCAGGAAAATGGAAGTTCCGGGTTGATAGTTTGGATGAAGGAATCAGTAAGAAATGGTACAGCCAAAATCTGGAAGATGAAGTGACACTTCCGGGATCAATGACTACCAACCTAAAGGGCGATGACATCACGGTCAATACGCCGTGGACCGGAAGTATCGAAGATTCATCATGGTTTCGGAATAAGGAATATGCAAAATATCGCGACCCTAAGAATATCAAAGTTCCATTTTGGCTGCAACCAGTAAAATACTATAAGGGTGCCGCCTGGTACCAAAAAGCGGTTTTAATACCTGAATCATGGAGCGGCAGTCAAATTAAACTATATCTGGAGCGATGCCATTGGACGACAGGTGTTTGGCTGGACGATCAATCTCTCGGTACCAAAAACAGCCTGTCGACACCTAATATTTTTACTCTTCCTTCAAATCTTCGTTCGGGAAAGCACAAACTAACTATCAGGGTTGATAACCGTGTTTCAGATATCAATGTCGGCCAAAATTCACACAGTATTTCTGATCATACTCAAACAAATTGGAATGGTGTTGTTGGCAAAATTCTTTTGGAGGCTTATCCGCAGGTTATAATAGAAGACGTTAAGCTATACCCGGATATAAAAACCGGAACTGTGACAGCGAAAATTTTGGTGAACAATAATTCCGCAAGTGAAAAAACCATTGGAGTTTCTTTAAAAGCCCTGAATGTGGACCGCCCATCGGATAAGTTGCCGGTAATTTCAAAATCTGTAAAGATTCGCGGAAAGCAGTTGGTTACGGTAATTTATCCGATGGGAAAAACCCCCATGCTTTGGGATGAGTTTAATCCGCATCTCTACCGGATGGCAGTTTCTGCCGGCAGCGGAACTACAAAGGATGAGCGCTTACAACAATTTGGCATGAGAGAGTTCGGCGTTAAAAACACGCAGTTTACGATTAATGGTAAACTAACGTTTTTGAGAGGTACGCTGGAGTGCGCTGTGTTTCCTAAAACCGGTTACCCGCCGACTGATTTAGCTTCCTGGTTGCGTGAACTGAAAATTTGCAAGGATTATGGATTGAATCATATCCGGTTTCATTCATGGTGCCCACCGGAAGCCGCGTTTGACGCAGCCGACCAGCTTGGCATGTATTTTCAGATCGAATGCGGATCGTGGGCTAATCAGGGTGCCACTGTGGGAGATGGGAAGCCGCTTGATCGTTATTTATACGCAGAAAGTGAACGGATTGTAAGCACTTACGGCAATCATCCTTCTTTTTGTCTGATGGCTTATGGAAACGAACCTGCCGGGAAAAATCATATTGCGTATTTAACCAGCTTCGTAAAATACTGGCAGCAGAAAGATAAGAGGCGTTTATATACCACGGCCGCCGGGTGGCCGATAGTTAAAGAGTCTGATTATAACAGCACGCCTGCGCCGAGGATTCAGCAGTGGGGCGAGGGCCTGACTAGTATAATCAATAGCAAAGAGCCGAACACAATGTATGACTGGTCGGCGAAGTTACAAGGTTTGAAACAGCCAACAGTAAGCCATGAAATTGGCCAATGGTGCGTTTATCCTGATTTTGATGAGATAAAGAAATATAACGGTGTTTTAAAAGCTAAAAACTTCGAGATCTTCCAGGATTTACTGAATGAGCACGGAATGAAAAATCGTAGCAACGATTTCCTTTTTGCCTCGGGTAAGCTACAGTCGCTTTGCTACAAAGCAGATATTGAGGCTGCTCTAAGAACCAATGGTTTCGGGGGGTTTCAATTACTTGGGTTAAATGATTTTCCAGGCCAGGGCACCGCACTGGTAGGAGTGTTAGACGCTTTTTGGCAGGACAAGGGTTATATATCTGCGAAAGAATTTAGTCAATTTTGCGGGCCTGTAGTTCCGTTGCTGCGGCTTCCGAAGATGATTTACAATTCTGCAGAAACGATTAAGGGGCATATAGAAGTTGCTCAGTTTGGACCCTCGGAACTTAAAAACGTAGCGACTGAATGGGAAATTACCGATGATCGCGGCAAGATGTTATTCTCCGGCAAACTGCCGGCTAAAGACATTGTAAACGGAAACATTAGTTTGGGTGATTTTTCGCAGCCTCTTTCTTCGATAACCAAACCTTCCCATTTAACTATTAAAGTAGAGATAGAAAATTATAAAAACGCATGGGACATATTTGTTTACCCACCGGAAAAGGCCGCTAACGATAACGGAATATTAATTGTCGATAAACTTACGGTCGATGTGACAACACAATTAGAAGCGGGCAAAAAAGTATTATTGACATTGAAAAAAGGTTCGTTAAAACCTGAATTCGGCGGCGACATAGCCATCGGTTTCTCTACGATCTTCTGGAATACAGCCTGGACAAAAGGTCAGCCGCCTGTTACTATGGGAGTTCTTTGTAATCCGGAACATGCGGTTTTTGAAAACTTCCCAACTCAAAAATATAGCAACTGGCAATGGTTCGATGCCATGACGCATTCAAGCCCAATCTTGTTAAACAAGCTATCCGACAATATAGATCCTTTGGTCCGCGTTATTGACGATTGGGTAACTGCCAGGCCGCTTGGCTTATTATTTGAATGCAAAGTAGGCAAGGGAAGTTTAATGGTTTCGGGGATTGACCTGTTTACTGACATGGACAAAAGGCCGGTGGCAAAACAACTGAAATACAGCATTCTGAATTACATGGCAAGTGGTAGATTCTCACCTGATAAAACAATCAGCGCGTCTGCTATCAGCCAAATTTTAAATTGACACCTTTAACCGGAGTTCAATTAGCATTATTATTAAAGGCCCTGTGAAGGGCCTTTATCTGTTAATTCTTTTTATGCTTGCTTCTATATTTTGCTGGTGAGGTGCCCATAAGTTTTTTAAAGAGTCTCGAAAAATAATACGGATCATCGAAGCCCAGCCTGGCACAAATTTCCTTAATGCTTAAATCGCTGAAATATAAATATTGGCAGGACTTCTGAATTTTCAGAAGGCTGAAATATTGATTGGGTGAACTACCAGTTTTTGCACGGAAAAGCCTGGAATAGTGCGATACAGACAAATGCTGACTTGAAGCGAAATGATCAACAGAAAATCGGCTGTCAAGATTTTTTTTCATAAATACGATCGATTTCTTAATCAGATCGTCGTCTTGAATTGTCGGATTAATTTCCTTGAAATAAATGAATGAGCTGATGAAATCCAACAGTTTAATATTGGCGATTTCGACGTTTCGCAAATCAAAGCTGTTTTCGAGCAATTCAAAAATGGCGTCGAATGCTTCGATACGTTTTTCTTCATAAGGAAGCGCCATAAAAGAGTTTCCCGTCTCAATATACCGCTGATAAAGAGAGTCGGCCAGCTCCCCGGTAAAATGCAACCAGTAAATTGACCAAGGATCTTCTTTGGAGGATTTGTAATGGTGATAAGAGTTTTTAGGTAAAATATAAAAAGTATTCGGTGTAAGAGTGTAAATCGCGTCCCGGATTTTTATTGACCCTGAGCCATTTGTACAATACAATAAAATATATTCACTGCATCCGGCTTTGCGTTCCCTATCATGATAACTCGCATGCGGATAATATCCTATCGCCGTGAGATGAAAATTTTTAATAAGATCATTTTTTAAAATTCCTTTCTTTATATCCGGAGGTAAAACGATCATTTTCTGGCCAACGAATCCTTCTTTAAGCTTTTTATCGGTTGTCGCTATATTGTTCATAATTTTTCCTGGCTTAGAAATTAATGCTTCTGATAAAAGTTTTTGCCATATAAACGTGTTCAAATTGAGCCATGCCGGAGCTGTAAATACCTGGCATCTGCTTCAAATAATTAAAATCATTCATCGGAATTCAAGGTACATAAAAAGTAAAATTATCCATCTTTTACACTTCATAATCCATTTGCCACAGCTAGGACAGCGATTATTTTTAGAAAACCAATTACACCTGTTAATGACTGTTTACGTAACTGATTTTACGATATTTTTTTTCGGAAACAAACCGAAATTGTTTGCGCTTATGCTGATCCAACTGTTATTTGTTCATAGCAGTTTTGCACAGGTTAGAGAATTTAAACTGGATATCAGCAAAGTTCAACCGATAGCGCCGAACGAACTTACCGAACTGAGCGGTTCAGATCCGTCTGGCAATAAACTATCGGCTAACAGTTATTACATCAGTAAAAATTTAGTTCCTTTTATTCCGGTAACTGCAGAATTTCACTTTTCACGATATCCCGAACAGTATTGGGATGAGTCGATCAAGAAGATAAAAGCTGGCGGTGTCAATACAATCGCGACCTATATTTTCTGGAATATCCACGAAGAAAAGGAAGCAGTTTTTGACTGGACCGGAAATAGGAATCTTCGAAAATTTATAAAGCTCTGTGCCGAAAATTCCATGATGGTTATGATACGAATTGGTCCATTCGACCATGGAGAGATCAGAAACGGTGGATTGCCGGATTGGCTACTTTCGAAGCCTCTTACAGTGAGAGATAATGATCCCGAATATCTGCATTATGTAGAATTGCTGTACAATCAGATAGCCGGGCAGCTTAGAGGTCTTTATTTTAAGGACGGCGGCCCGATCATCGGAACGCAGATTGAGAATGAATATCAGCATTCGGCATCGCCGTGGGGACTTACATATCCCGGCCAGCCTTATGATTTTACTGTAGCCGACCGCGACCGCTCTTCTGCAAAGGAGGGCGTAAGTGTGGCAAGCGCGGATAATCCTTATGCTAATCTGGGCGACAATCATATGAAGGTGCTTAAAGCCCTGGCTCAGAAAGCAGGGATAACAACGCCGTTTTATACCGCTACCGGCTGGGGCTATGCTGCTATCATTGAAAATGAAACGCTTCCGGTAACAGCTGCGTATGCTTATCCTACATGGACGACAAAAAATGAATTGTCGCCATTCTACCTTTTTACCGAACTGCACAAAAAGCCTGATTATTCGCCTGTCAGGTATGATCCTTTACGTTATCCGGCATTTTCAGCGGAACTTGGTTCTGGAATTATGTCTACTTACTCCCGGCGGCCGATTGTGCCAGCGGAAAGCGTCGATGCACTGATCAACCGTACGCTTGGAAGCGGTGCAAATGGCATCGGTTACTACATGTTTCACGGCGGTTCCACGCCGATTGCAAATCAGTACTTTTTTAATGATGAAGCTTACGGTTATCCTAAAATATCCTACGATTTTCAGGCACCTATTGGCGAGTACGGACAAATAAATCCTTCCTTTAACCGGCTTAAGCTGCTCCATTTCTTTATCAATGACTTTGGCGATGTGCTGGCAAAGCAAATCACGGTATTGCCAAAAAATGCTGCAGGAATAAATCCTGAAAGCACCGATCTTCGCTATGCGGCCAGAACGGACGGTAAATCTGGATTCTTATTTATAAACAACTTTCAGGATCATTTTAAAACGCCGGATCAAACCAATCTGCGGATAACAATTGAAGCTGATAAGGAAACAATCTCTATTCCTCAGTCGGGTAGCTTTTCTTTAAAATCAGGCGAAAATATCATTATGCCATTTAATCTGGATATTAATGGGAACCGCCTTGTTTACTCCACCGCGCAATTGCTAACAAAGTCGGATAAGTCAGACAGACCTTTTTACATATTCTTTTATCCGGAGGGAACGAATGCGGAGCTAAGCTTCGCAAATAAAGATACCCGGATCCGCAATCTGAAAAACGCAAGTGTTCTACAGTATAGCGAACGACAAATCATCAAATGCTCGCCTGGAAGTGTCGCGGAGTTTACAATCAGTTCGTCCGGGAAGAAAGAAACCAACGTTCTTGTAATTCCTAAAAAACTGGCGTTGAAGGCACAGCAAGTCTTAATTTCAGGAATTAAACACCTCGTGTTTTCGGATGCACTGTTACTAAATGACAATGAAGGTTTTCAATTATTGTCAACAGGAAATGCTACAGGAAAACTAGAAGTTTATCCGAAAATTACCAGGACGCCAACCACCGATGTTGGCACAATCAAAAAAATTAGCGGAAACACTTCTTTTACAGGTTTTGCGTTTGGTTTGCCCGCAGTTAAGCTAAGTCCAGACTTTAAAACGGTAGGGCAGCGAAAGCTATTTGTCAATTTGCCCACAAAATTGCCTGCAGGATTAAACGATGTTTTTTTAACGATTAACTATACAGGAGATACCGGCATGTCTTTTCTCAATGGAGAGCTTGTTGCTGATGATTTTTACAAGGGAGTTCCCTGGCAAATAGGTCTCAAGCGATTTATAAGTCCCGGACATCCGCAAATGGCTTTTTATTTCAGGCCGATTTTTAAAGATGCACCATATCTGATGGACTTACCTGACGCGGTTAACAAGCAGGTATCAAATGAAAAGCCGTTACTGAAGATAAACTCAGTGAGTTTTATTCCGGAATATAAAACCAACCTAAAATTTTAATGAATCATTCAATACACATTCCAGTTACGGATCAGGCCGGTATGAAGTATAATCACGGCTATATTTTGGGAATATCCTTCGTGTCGGCACTCGGGGGTTATCTATTCGGTTTTGACTTCGCTGTTATATCGGGCGCGCTGCCATTTTTACGTAACACCTTTGGTTTGACATCCTGGTGGGAAGGATTTTTAACGGGCAGTTTAGCTTTGGGATGCATCGCGGGCTGCCTGGTTGCCGGAAAAATATCGGACAAGTATGGACGAAAGCCAGGATTAATCATGGCAGCAGGAATTTTTGCATTGTCATCGCTTGGCATGGCTTTCTCCGGAAACCTGCTTATTTTCATTGTGATGCGATTTTCGGCTGGAATCGGTGTCGGAATGGCCTCTATGCTCAGTCCTTTATACATTGCGGAAGTGTCTCCTGCAAGTGTAAGAGGACGTAACGTTGCTATTAATCAATTAACTATTGTTATTGGAATACTTATAACCAACCTTATTAATTACTTCATTGCGGATCAGGGCGGTGATGTCTGGCGGTGGATGTTTGGCCTGGGAGTAGTGCCGTCTTTATTATTTCTGATCGGCGTTATTTTTCTGCCGGAAAGTCCCCGATGGTTGATTAAAGATGGACAAAATTCAAAAGCTGAGGCTATCCTCAAAAAGATTGGGTCCAAACCGTATGCAGATCAGGTGATGACAGATGTTAAGTCGTCATTATCTGCCGGTCCCATAAAAGTATCCTACCGTGACGTGTTCGCAAAAAAAGTCAGGCCCGCGCTTATTATTGGTATTGTGCTTGCCGTCTTTCAGCAACTGTGTGGAATAAATGTCGTCTTTAATTATACCTCTACGATATTTCAGGCGGTCGGCGCCGATTTGAACAGGCAGCTTTTTGAAACGGTAGCAATTGGAATTGTTAATTTATTATTCACGCTGCTGGCGATGTGGCAGGTCGATAAATTGGGCCGTAAGCCTTTAATGTTAGCCGGCTCCTTCGGCTTAATGCTGGTTTATGTTGTGCTGGCCCTCTTGCTGCAGGAAAAAGCAGCTGCGCTTTGGGTATCGATATTTGTGCTGGCCGCCATCGGACTGTACGCCACCTCACTAGCGCCTGTCACCTGGGTGGTGATCTCCGAAATTTTTCCTAACCAGATAAGAGGAGCCGCTTCATCGGTAGCCATCGTCTGCTTGTGGCTGGCTTATTTCATCCTGGTTTTTACATTCCCGGTGCTTGCGGAATACCTGGGAACTTATGGCCCTTTTTATTTGTACTCGGCGATTTGCCTGTTTGGTTTTGTATTTATCATGGTTAAAGTGAAAGAGACGAAAGGCCAAACCCTCGAACAATTGGAACAAACTTTTAACGAACAATAAAAACCTCTGAAGATATGAGTGTAAAGATCTGGCAGGAGACTGTAACCATACCAACGTATCCGGTTGGGGCGCCGGAAAAAAATCCTATGTTTTTTGAAAAAAGGGTGTACCAGGGAAGCAGTGGGGTTGTCTACCCAAATCCGGTAATCGAAAAAGTAGAAGATACCAAAGTAGATAAGGATTACCTGGGTTTGTTTCTCGAAAATAAGTATCTTAAAATTTTGATCCTGCCTGAGATTGGCGGTCGTGTTCAAATGGCTTATGATAAAATTGCCAACCGCCACTTTATCTATTATAACCAGGTAATAAAGCCGGCCCTGGTCGGTTTGTGCGGTCCCTGGATTTCAGGTGGGATAGAATTTAACTGGCCTCAACATCATCGCCCCAGTACTTTTGAGCCAGTAGATTTCAAACTAGAAGAAAACGCCGACGGCAGTAAAACAATATTGATCAGTGAAGTGGAAAAGATGTTCCACACCAAAGGAATGGCAGCTTTTACCTTGTATCCCGACAAGGCATATCTTGAAATAAAAGGCAAGTTGTATAATAGGACGAATATTCCTCAAACATTTTTATGGTGGGCGAATCCTGCGGTAAGTGTGGATGAGCATTATCAGTCGGTATTTCCTCCCGATGTGCATGCTGTTTTTGATCACGGCAAGCGCGATGTTTCAAGTTTCCCGATTGCTACCGGCACATATTATAAAATTGACTATTCACCGGGAACTGATATTTCGAGGTATCAAAATATACCGGTTCCAACTTCGTACATGGCTGTCGATTCGAAATACAACTTTATCGGCGGTTATGAGCATGATACTAAAGCCGGATTGTTGCATGTTGCCGATCATCATGTTTCTCCCGGTAAAAAGCAATGGACCTGGGGAAACGGCGATTTCGGTTTCGCCTGGGACAGAAATTTAACCGATGAGGATGGGCCGTACATCGAATTAATGACCGGTATGTACACTGATAATCAGCCCGATTTCAGCTGGCTGATGCCGTTCGAGGAAAAATCTTTCGCCGAATATTTTCTGCCCTACCGGGAATTAGGTTTAGTTAAAAATGCGTCAAAGGACTTATTGTTGAACCTCGAAAGGCGAGGAGACAAAATAATCCTAAAAATACAGGCTACATCCGATCTCGAGGTAAGCATCGCGTTACGTCACGGTTCAGAGGTGTTGTTTGAAGAGCAAGCTAAGCTGAATCCGGAATCCATATTCAGCAAGGAATTCAGTTTTCCGCTTGAGGAAACAAAAGATTTGTTGGCGGTAACGATTAATAACTTGTCAGGATTTCCATTGCTGGAGTTTAAGGAAAAAGAACCCACCGAAACGGAAATTCCCGAGCCGGCAAAACCTGCGCTCCGTCCCGAGCTGGTTGAAAACAATGAGCAACTTTTTTTAACCGGGCAGCACCTGGAACAATACCGGCACGCTACTTATAGTCCGGTACCTTATTATGAGGAGGCTTTGCGCCGCGATCCGCAGGATATTCGTGTTAATAATGCTTTAGGATTATGGTTGTTGAGAAGGGGACAGTTTGAAAAAAGCGAAAAGTATTTTCGGACCGCAATCAAAACTGCTACCTCAAGAAATCCAAATCCATACGATTCGGAAGCATATTATAATTTGGGGTTATCGCTGAAATGCCAGGGAAAACTTGCCGAAGCTCATGATCAGTTTCATAAGGCAGCCTGGAGCGCGGCATGGCAGGACTCCGCATATTTTTATGTTACACAGTATGATATCTTGCAAAAAGATTATGCAGCCGCTCTAGAGCATATTGATTGGTCTCTCGATAGAAACGCGCGTAACGGTAAAGCCTGGATGCTTAAGGTTCATATACTTCGAAAGCTTAACAGGATTAATGAAGCGCTTGAAACTGCAAACCAGGGGCTGAAAAGAGATGAGTTTAACTTGAGCGTATTGTTTGAACTGTCTCGCTGCCACCGGGATTGTGACTCACCTGAAGCTTCTGAATATTTACTTAATGAACTGAAAGCTTTAAGTAGAAGCAATGCGAATACGCTGGTTGATTTTGCAATCGAATATATAAACATCGGGCTTTATTCGAACGCCATTGAACTAATGGAATGTGCATCAGTTTCAGAGCTCAGTACGCCGCTGATTCAATATTACCTTGCTTATTGCTGGTTTCATTCTGGTTGCCCGGAAAAATGTTCAGAAATTCTTAAAGTCGCCGAAAAAGCTGATCCTTCTTTTTGTTTTCCGAACAGACTGGAAGATATCGGTGTGTTACAATTTGTTATCGCTCAGAACCCTGGTGACTATAAAGCACTTTACTATCTTGGAAATTTATGGTATGACAAAAGGCAGTACCCTGAAGCGCTCGAAGCCTGGAATAAATCCGCTGGTTTAAACAATTCTTTCGCGACGGTGCTGCGAAATCTTGCGATAGCCGCTTTTAATAAGGAGGCAGACGCCGCAAAATCATTGGAGTATTTCGAGCGCGCTTATAATTCAGATCAGAACGATGCAAGAGTGCTGATGGAACTTGATCAGCTATATAAGAAATTGAATAGGTCGCCTGCGGAACGGCTTACTAAATTAAAAGATGTAAAGGGTGTAGCATGGACTCGCGACGACATTTATTTAGAAATGATCGCTCTGGAAAACTTCCTGGGCAACTACCAGGCTGCGTTAACAATGATACAAAATCGTACGTTTCATCCCTGGGAAGGAGGAGAGGGGAAAGTATCAGGACAATACGTTTTTAGTTTAGTTGAACTGGCAAAAATTGATATTAAGAACAAGCAATATCATGATGCAATTCAAAAGCTGGAGCAGGCTCAGCAGTATCCTCATAATCTTGGTGAGGGCAAAATCGCCGGAGCTCAGGAAAACGATATTTTTTATTGGTCGGGCGCCGCGTTTTTCTCTTTAAAAGAATCTGGAAAAGCAATTGAATATTGGGAAAAGGCTTCAAAGGGGTCGGCAAATTTCGGAGCCGCTATATTCTATAATGATCAGCAGCCTGATAAAATCTTTTACCAGGGACTTGCCTTCAGGCAACTTAAACAGGAGGATAAAGCCCGGGGAATTTTTGAAAGCATGATCAATCATGGAAAAAACCACCAGTCTGATGAAATTGAAATAGACTATTTCGCTGTTTCTTTGCCTGATTTGTTAATCTTCGAAGACGATTTAAACAAGCGAAACTTTATTCATTGCCAGTATTTATGCGGATTAGGATATTTAGGGCTGGAAGATTTTGATTACGCGGCATCTTTTTTTAATTCCGCTTTGAAATTGGATGCGATGCATTTCGGTGCCCGCACTCACCTGGCGTTAATTGAAGTATTTAATGATGCCAAAAAACTTCACAGTTGATCCAATCGTGTTGGTTTTATCTTGAACAAGTTTCTTCCATGGAATTTGGATACCAGTGTACATTGAAAGGCGGACCGGAATATGCTGTCGGACATTTTGGTTCGCAGTTATTCCGATCGCCCGCCGGCGAACCGCTCATTGGCCAGCCATCGTAACCTGCGTAAGCCCAGGCAAGTGAAGCTTGAAAGTTCGAAGAAGGTGTCGCCACGCCCGAGACACCTGAACCTTTATACATATCAATAAAGGATTTCATCGCCACCCGGTTATAATCGTCCGAGACTTTGTCATGACATAATTTGAACATCAATCCATAAATAACATAATTCGACGAACCGGCATGGTGGCAATCCGTGTCGATCTGGACGGATTCACCACAAGTTGGCTTAGCACCTTTGGTTGCACAGGGCGGCCGGTATTGCTCGTTGATCCATGCATTATTATGCAATTCGACAATGTCCCACGAACAATCGCCAACCCCGAAGCTTACCAATGCATCACAGGCTTCTTCCTGTTGATCGGCATTCCAACCAAGGAACATTGTTTTTGCTTTATCAACTGCTCCTGCCACTTGCGACGTGACGTCGGGGCCGCAAAGGAACTCGGGAACATCAACCTCAATAAGTTCGCTTTCCGATTCGTCAATATCGAGGGTACTTTGCACCTGTTCAATCATGACGGCTCGGTTAACCGTCCGGTCGGCGGGGATATGATTTGGAACCAGACAGTCAGTAATTGCAGCAGCCTCAATGCTAGCTACATTGGCTTTTGCTTTGGCGGGCAGGATTTTATAGATAGCTTCGGCACGAGCTTTCCGAATAGCCATGTTTGATTTTTCTGTACCATCGCAGTCTGAAAGGCCCCAGATATTCCAAATCGTACCAGGTTTTGCCATGAGCTTCATAGCGTTTTGCCAGTAGATCAGATCTTTAAGATTTTTTTTGATATCGCTGTGGCCGATTTCAAAATTTACTACGTAAAAATTCGTAGGATCACTTAAAAATGCCATTGGTCCCTTTTTTGAATTCTCTTCCTCGCCCTTTTCCCTGGCAGGACATTTTTCTCCTGACAAAGAAGGCTGATCACAGGCGACAAATCGTTTTAACTTGTTTTCATAATCCTGCTGAAGGGTATGTGTCAGTTCATGGGCTAACAATTTTTTACCGGAAATACTGTGCTCATCAAAACGTCCCTGGTTAAAATAGATATCGTTCCCCGTGGTGAATGCGTGTGCATTTATTTCCTTGCTCATTTCTGCCGCCTGATGACCGTTGTGTATTCTTATATCAGAAAAATCACTGTTGAACCGGCTTTCCATAAAATTTTTTGAACTTTCGGGCAGCGGACTGCCGCTGCCTTGGCTGGCAGTTAGAGAAGACATAAAAGAACTTGAAAGTTCCACCGGCGATGCGGAGCTCTGTGCATTGCGGCTAAGGATATGTTCATTCAGATCGTCATTCGCTGAACAAGTACATTTTCTGTAAATGACATTCGGTGGTGCCGGGGGTGAATCTGTTGGTTGAGACACCTTATTTATTGACTGGATAGTTAACGACGCCAAAGGATTTAAAGAAATATCAGGACGCACATCAACATTAATTTGCCCCAAACTCGCAGCTGGCATAACGGCAGGACTTGTCCCGGGCGAGAAGTTGGATGGTTCTGCGAAGGCCATAGTTCGTTTAAAGGAAAATCAAGTCAACCGGGCGCAACGGTGCCTGTTCAAAATCGGAGATACCGTGTAGCGTTGTTCCAAAGCTAGTGTCGATTTGATGAATCAGCAATAGTTAGTTATAGCTATTTTGAAGAAACCGGAGCCGACGCGACCCGGCCAGCTGTTTTGAACAGGCAATATGACGTAATCACTCTTTACTAGCGGGTGTGAGAGAATTAATCGAAACAAAAAGCCCTGATACGGACATGTATCAGGGCTTTGTACTCGGGGCGGGAATCGAACCCGCACTCCTTTAACGGGAACAGGATTTTAAGTCCTGCGTGTCTACCAGTTCCACCACCCGAGCAGGCGATTAACCTTTTAACATTAAATCCCTTCCTTTTCGGGAAGGGATTTGAGCGAAAGACGAGATTCGAACTCGCGACCCCGACCTTGGCAAGGTCGTGCTCTACCAACTGAGCTACTTTCGCAATTCGCTTGAACTATTTGTCCCTTGCGTTTTGGTGAGTGCAAATATAGGCAGAAAAGCAATCCTGTCAAGAAATTTTTTACTTTTTTTGATAAAAGATCATAACTCTTTGTCTCTCAGTATTTCAAAAATCAAATCTCTTTCATAGCCTTTAGCAGTGGCGTACTGCGAGAGCTTGTATCGATTTTGTATTGGATTTTTAGCGACAGTTTGTAAGGTTTTTTTGTCCAGCAGGGTTGCTAAGGTTTGATAATAATCATCATCATCTATTTGTTTCAATGCCTTTTGGATCAATTTTTCCGGAACGCCTTTTAATTTTAATCCTTGCCTGATCTTAATTTTTCCCCATTGCTTCATTCTGAATTTTCCCAGTGCATACGCTTTAGCGAAACGCTCTTCGTTCAAAAAGTTCTGTTGTATCAAATCCGAAATGATCGTCTCTAAATCTTCTCCATAAATGCCCAGATCTATGAGTTTGTAACGCACTTCCTTTTGTGAACGCTCCTGGTAAGCGCAGTAACTTTCAATCTTTGAAACGGCTTCGTTTTTTGTTATAACTTTTTTAGGTGATTCCATGTTATAGCCATGAAAATCGTAAAAATTAAATGAACTTAGCAAGCTGATGAGCCATAAACTTTATACAATCCAGGAAATACAAGCGATCATTCATGCCGATGGTGTTATCAATCACCCGGAAACCTCAATCCGTACACTTTCGATTGATAGCCGCAAACTAACTGATATGGAACATGCGCTTTTCTTCGCATTAAAAGGCCGGAGAAACAGCCATGATTTTATAACCGACATCTACGAAAGCGGGATAAGGAGTTTCGTGATTTATGATAAGGAATTTAATGTTTCAGCATTTCCTGACGCTAATTTTTTAATTGTTGATGATACCTTGAAGGCGCTTCAATTACTTGCAGCTTATCATCGCAGCTTGTTTACTTATCCTGTAATCGCTATCACGGGGAGCAACGGGAAAACTATTGTTAAAGAATGGCTTTACCAGCTTTTATCGCCTGAGTTCACCGTTATTCGCAGTCCGAAAAGTTACAATTCGCAAATTGGTGTGCCGCTTTCGGTTTGGCAAATGACTGATGAGCACACACTCGCAATTATCGAAACCGGCATATCAAAAGCAGGGGAGATGGAGGCGCTTGAAAAGATCGTTAAGCCAACTATCGGTATTTTAACGAATATCGGGGAAGCGCATAATGAAGGCTTTTCATCAACCGAAGAAAAGATCGAAGAGAAGTTAAAGCTATTTGAAAATTGTGGCTTGTTTATTTACTCACCGTTTTATTTACGCGGATATACAGGCACTATTCCCGGAAGAACACAGTTCACCTGGTGCCATCATGCCAAGGCGGACCTTGATGTTTGGGGCGATGAAATCCTGGAAAACAAATACCAGTTTCTGCGTGGCGAATTTAAAGGCGGTGAAGTTCAATGTATTATACCTTTTACCGATCACGCTTCGGTTGAAAATGCCATTTGCTGTTGGGCGACGATGCTGGCGATGGATTATAATCCCGAAATATCCGATAAAAGACTGGAGAAATTGCTTCCTGTAAGGATGCGTCTGGAAATGAAAACTGGCAATAATAATTGTTCTGTAATCGATGATTCATACAGCCTGGATATTTCTTCTCTAACCATTGCGCTAGACTTTTTAAGGCAGCAAAATCAACACGTAAAACGAACCTTGATCCTTTCTGATATACCTGAAAGCGGCGTTGATCCTGCAAATTTATATGAACAGGTTGCCCGGCTCCTGGAAAATAAAGATCTCGACAAATTAATTGGAGTGGGGCCGATGATTAGCAGTAATAGCGACTTATTTAAGATAGAATCACGTTTTTTTGATTCTACGGAAGATTTACTGCAGCACTTGAATGAATTGCCGTTTTTTAATGAAACGATATTATTAAAAGGAGCGAGAGCTTTTGGTTTCGAAAAAATAAGCCGTGCGTTAACTCAAAAGGTACATGAAACGGTTTTAGAGATCAATCTTAACGCCCTCGAAAACAACCTCAATTTCTATAAATCATTATTGAATCCTGGCGTGAAGGTGATGGCAATGGTTAAAGCTTTCTCTTACGGTAGTGGCAGCTTCGAAATTGCAAATCTTCTACAGTTTAATAAAATCGATTATCTCGCGGTAGCTTTTGCCGATGAAGGCGTGACACTTAGAAAAGCTGGCATCAATTTGCCTATTATGGTGATGAATGCCGACGAATTAGCTTTCGAAACAATCATTCAGCATAAGCTCGAACCTGAAATATACAATTTCCGGGTACTCGAAAACTTTATCGATATTCTTAACCAGAAAAATATTGAGCAGTATCCTGTTCATATTAAGATAGACACCGGCATGCACAGGCTGGGTTTTATGGATAACGAAGTTGACGCATTACTTGACCTTATTCATAATACTGATGCGATAGAAGTAAAGAGTGCTTTCTCTCATTTGGTGGGCTCAGAAGATGTGTCCCTGGATGATTTTACAGATCAGCAGATCTCATCTTTTGCAACAATTACTGATAAAATTGAAAAATCACTAGGATATAAATTTATCCGGCATATCGCCAATACTTCCGGAATTAGTCGCTGGAAACAGGCCCAGTTCGATATGGTAAGGCTTGGAATCGGATTGTATGGAATTGACAATGCTTACCAGGAGCGTTCGCCACTCGAATCAGTGGCAGTTCTTAAAACTAGTGTATCGCAGCTCAAAAATTTAAAAGCAGGAGAGTCCGTTGGTTATAACCGAAAAGGAGTATTGTCTGATGACGGTACCATCGCGACCGTGAAAATCGGTTACGCAGACGGCTATGATCGCCGGCTTGGAAATGGTGTTGGGCAAATGTCGATCAATGGTAAAATCGTTCCAGTGATCGGGAATGTATGTATGGACATGTGTATGCTTAATGTAAGCGGGATCGATGTGAAAGAAGGGGATGAAGTGATCGTTTTCGGTAAGGATATCAAAATTGAAAAGGTGGCTGCTGATATCGGAACTATCGCCTACGAATTATTGACGGGGATTTCACAGCGGGTTAAGCGGGTTTACTTCTCAGAATAAGACCCGTTCTTCAGAAATTAGTGTAAAGAGCTTAATTCAATTAAATTTGCTGCATGAATAGGATCGTAAGGGCGTTGCTCAATTATTTCGTGAAAGGAGTATTAGTAGTGGTACCAATTGGCGCCGCAATATTTCTGATATTCTGGATCATGTCTTCAGTAGACGACGCCCTGAACCTCAGCGATGTACTATGGGTGAATCCCAAAACGGGTAGGCCAATTTATATTCCGGGATTAGGAATTTTAACGGTGCTCGTCATTATCATGATTGCGGGAATCGTGGTAACTAATTTTGTAACAGACCCGATAAAAAACTGGGTAGGCCGATGGTTCAACCGCTTGCCTCTGTTCAATTTTCTATATTCCTCAATTAAAGATTTGACGGAGGCCTTTGTTGGCGACGAGAAGAAATTTAATGAGCCAGTACTGGTTGAAGTAAACGAGACTGGTTTAAAGAAAATCGGATTTCTGACACAAAAGGATTTGACTTCCCTCGACCTGCCCGGAGAGGTAGCTGTTTATTTTCCTTATAGCTATTCGTTTGCCGGGCAACTTTGCGTGGTAAGTAAAGAGAAAATCCAACCGCTTAAAATGAATGGGCCCGACGCAATGAAATTTGTTGTAAGCGGCGGAGTCAGCGGCATCGGGCACCATCGTTAACGTTTTTCTCAGGTTCCGATCAGTTTGCTGTAGATCGAAAAGTTTTCTTCATCGTAACAAACAAAAATCACTTTGTGTATAGCATCACTGCCAGATAAAAAATCAGTAACAGTTTTTAACGCTATTTCGGCAGCTTCCTGTTTGGGGAAATGGTAGATGCCGGTACTGATATTTGGAAATGAAATGATTTTAATCCCTTTATTCGACGCGATCTCAAGCGAGTTTCGATAACAGCTTGCAAGGAGCTTGCCTTCGTTGTGCTTTTCGCCGTTCCATACCGGCCCGACGGTATGGATTACATAATCCGCCGGGAGTTTACCTGCTTTAGTTATAACTGCTTCACCAGTATTACACTTACCCTGCCTGGCAATTATATCCCTGCATTCGTCAAGTATTTGCGGCCCGCCAGCCCGGTGAATTGCTCCGTCCACGCCACCGCCGCCCATCAATGAAGTATTTGCTGCATTTACAATTGCATCGACGGCTATTTTAGTTATATCGCCCTGTATAACGCTTATCCTGTTTTTTAAATCCATAAAGGAATAACAAGTACTTCCGGATATAGATTTATCAAAAAACATATTGCCATTAAATGAGAAACGAGCATGGTTGGCAATAAGTATTAAACTAGGTTTGCTGTTATCCCAGGTAGAATTTGGCCTTTTTCATGGAAAACACCGGTATAAAGGGAAAAAGTACCGGCACATTTTTAATAAACGCCTGGTAATCCGGCTGATCTCCATACCGCTGGTTTTGTTTTATTTCAAGACGTTTTGTTGAACCGAGCATAATAAGCCAAATGCAGACGAGGCCTGCAAGTGCGATCGCCCAGTGCCACCAAAAAACCAGGAACGGAATAGCAATGATGAAATTTCCTGACCAAAACAGGATCTCACCGAAATAATTGGGATAACGAATAAAGCGGAAGAGGCCGCCCAGGTAAATTTTTTGTGGATTAGATTTTTTATATGCTGATTTCTGCCTGTCGGCAATACCTTCAATTGTAAATCCTGTGTATTGAATGATAATTCCAGCAATCATAACCACATGCTTCAGCGTTCGGTCAAAGTGTGAAAAATGTATAGATGTGAATATTGACGGCGAAATCATACACACGTATAAAACGCTTACCCCGACCCAGATAAGTAGCTTAACAGGAAATTTTACGGCGTTTGCTTTCGCGGCCAGATCTTCGATGCTATTATTGTAAGCGGTGTTCTGTTCTCTTTTTAACACAAAAAATCCAAGTCTCAAGCCCCACGCAAGTAGGGCGAGATTTTGAAACCAGTTATAAATCCGGAGCTCTGGAAGGTAAAAAATGCAAATTATCAGTGCCATTGCCATCACGCTGAATGCATATCCAACGCTTATAAACCAATAGGTTTTTCTGAATCCGGCAGCTGTAACCAATAAGGCCGCTACAAAACAATAAAAAAGCAGGTTTGTAGCGGCTATATTCATGATTAAAAGTTTGGCTTTAGTACATATTTGTTGTAGAAGCGGAAGATATGTTCCGCGGCTTCTTCCGCTGTATCAACCATCCTGAACAAGTTCATGTCGTCGGGGCTGATGTTTTTAGCTGCCAGCATATGTTCTTTTACCCAGTCTATTAAGCCGCCCCAATATTCGGATCCCACAAGAACAATTGGAAAGCGGGCGATTTTGCCGGTTTGAATAAGTGTGATAGCTTCAAACATCTCATCCAGTGTTCCGAATCCACCCGGCATAATGATATATCCCTGGGAGTATTTCATGAACATAACCTTACGAACGAAGAAATAATCGAACTCCAGGATCTTATCACGGTCGATGTATTTGTTGTGAAACTGTTCGAAAGGAAGTTCAATATTTAACCCAACCGATTTTCCACCGGCTTCATAAGCGCCTTTGTTGGCGGCTTCCATGATTCCAGGCCCTCCGCCAGATATAACACCATATCCGCGTTCTGTGAGCAGCCTCGCTATATCCTCCGTCAGTTTATAGTATTTGTTATCGTTCGATGTTCTTGCGGAGCCGAAAATAGATACACAGGGACCTATTTTTGCAAGTTTTTCAAAGCCGTCAACAAATTCGGCCATGATCTTAAATATCTGCCAGGAGTCAGTAACTTTTATTTCCTGCCAATCCTTATTTTCGAAAGCGTTTCTAATCTTATCGTCACTAGTCATATTCGAATTTACTCTAAAATTTTGTTTGCATGCTTGTTGGCTTACTTGTACTCAACAGCAGCAAATATGTTATCAATGCGTTTAAAATGATGAGCTCAAAGCTCATCGAATAGCCAAACCATTTTACAGAATGTGTATCAATGATATAGCAGAGTATCGGCGAAAGCACACAAAAATACGGAACAAGTTTATCCGTTACAGCCCGTTTGCTGATCATCCCGAAAGCAAATAAACCAAGCAAAGGCCCGTATGTGTATCCGGCGGCTTTAAAGATAGAATTTACAACTGAATCATCATTGATAACCCGGAAGATCAGGATTACAATCGTCATGAGCAGTGAAAAACCGATGTGTACCCAATGCCTTGTTGTAACCAATTTCGGATCATTTTGATTTTCTTTTTTATCAAAATGCAGAAAATCGACACAAAACGAGGTTGTCAATGCTGTTAACGCCGAATCGGTTGTGGCGAATGTGGCGGCAGTAAGGCCGAGCATAAAAATAATTCCCGGAAGAATATTCAGATGTCTCAGCGCAATCTCGGGGTAAAGATTGTCCGGCGTTCCCAATGACGCGACATCTATATTGTTTTGTGCGGCATATACATAAAGAAGAGCACCAACACTCAGAAAAAAGATGTTCATGATCACAAACACCGTGGTAAAGCTGAGCATGTTCTTTTGCGCTTCACCGATCGTTTTCATGCTCAGGTTTTTTTGCATCAAGTCCTGGTCCAGGCCAACCATTGCGATGGTAACAAACAGACCACCAAGAAACTGCTTGATAAAATGCTGCTTGTTTCCTGAAAAATCATCCCAGAAAAATATTTTTGAGTAGCTGCTGTTTTTTACCGCTTCTATTGTTCCGGCTATGTCGAGATTTAAGGATTTCGAAATAAAGTAAATAGACAAAACCACGGATAAAAGCAGGAATACGGTTTGCAACGTGTCGGTTATGATTATGGTTTTTAAACCTCCTTTTCGCGTGTAAAGCCAAATCAGAGTTAAGCAGATTACAATCGTCAGCCAAAAAGGAACGTTCCACGCGTCAAAAATAAATTTTTGTAATACGATGGCAACGAGATAAAGCCGGAAAGCCGATCCTATAGTGCGCGAGATAAGGAATATCACCGCGCCACTTTTGTAACTCCAGTAGCCTAAACGCTTTTCTAAATATGTGTAGATAGAAATTAACCGGATGCGATAATAAAGCGGCAGTAAAACGGTGGCTATGATGATGAAGCCAACGGCGTTGCCTAAAACAAACTGGAAATAGCCAAAACTGCTTTTTCCTACAGCACCCGGAACAGATATGAAGGTAACTCCTGAGAGAGCTGTGCCAATCATTCCAAAAGCAACCAGGTACCATTTGGAATTACGGTTAGCAATAAAAAAGGTTGAATTGTCTGATGATTTACGTGATGTTAGATAGGAAATGAAGATCAGAACTGCAAAATAGCTCAGTATAAAAGTTAATAGTATTGCCGGCGACATTCGTTAATCTGTATAAAGTTTTAGTTTGTTTTATTCAGCAGTCCACTGCTTTGCATCCAGTTTATGCAGCGGTCGAACCATTGATCGCTGGTTGATTTATTGTTTAAGCCGAAACCGTGGCCACCCTTTGGATAGATGTGCATTTCGGAAGGAATTTTGTTTTTGATCAGCGCTTCATAATACCAGATCGTGTTCAACACTGGCACAACATTATCGTCTTCACAGTGAATAAGGAAAGCGGGCGGTGTTGTTGATGTGATCTGTTCTTCGTTCGAATAAAGTTTTACCTGCTCTGCCGGCGCAGATTTACCCAGCAGATTTTCTCTTGACCCTTTGTGTGCGATACTATCGGTAAAACTGATTACAGGATACATCAGTATTTGGAAATCAGGACGTACACTTGTGTTATTGGAGTTTTCAATTACTGCCTTATTGTAATGTGTAGCTGCTGTAGACGCCAGGTGACCGCCCGCTGAAAAACCCATGATCCCGATTTTTGCGGGATCAACGTTCCATTCGCCGGCACGTTCGCGTACAAGTTTTATGGCTTGTTGAGCATCCTGCAATGGTCCTATTGATTTGTCCTTCATCGTAACATCACTCGGCAAACGATATTTCAACACGAAAGCCGTTATACCGCGCTTGTTAAATTCCTTTGCGATATCGTAACCTTCTTTCACGATTGAAAGTATAGCATAGCCTCCGCCGGGGCAAATGATAACCGCCGTTCCGTTAGCTTTGCCTTTTTCGGGTTGGTAAACAGATAAAGTCGGAACAGAAACTTTGCTCGCGCGTGTAATTCCATCAGCGGCAGTTTCGGTTTTTTCCAGGTTTTCGACGGCAACGGAATTTGGAACATTCTTATACAAAGGAATGATATTTTGAGCGGTAGAAATTTTGGCAAAAAACATCAGTGCAGAAACTAAAAAAAGATGTGTTTTCACGATGATTGAACTGAATTATGATTCGCAATATCATCTTTTTAATCTGAAAACATAAATTTGTATCATGAATTTTTCTTCGCGATTATTAGAGGATGCTGTTGCAGAGTTTTCGAAGTTACCGGGAGTTGGCCAAAAAACAGCGCTTCGATTAGTGCTTCACCTTTTGAACCAGCAAAGCGAGGATGTAGAAAAATTCAGCCAGGCAATTACCCGTTTACGAAACGAAATTAAGTATTGCAAGGTTTGCCATAACATCTCCGATTTGCATATCTGTGAAATCTGCTCGGCCGTAAAACGTGATAAGTCTATTATCTGCGTAGTTGAAGATACCCGCGACGTAATGGCCATCGAAAACACCAATCAATACACCGGAATGTACCATGTTTTAGGAGGATTAATCTCACCTATTGACGGTGTCGGGCCGTCTGACCTGAATATCGAAAGCTTAGTGGATCGGGTGAAAAGCGGTGAAACAGGGGAAATTATCCTCGCGTTAAGCGCCACCATGGAAGGTGACACAACAATATTTTATCTGTACAAAAAACTGAAGGAATTCAACCTGCCTATTACAACAATTGCCCGCGGTATTGCCTTTGGCGGTGAGTTGGAGTATGTAGATGAAATAACGTTAGGACGCTCGATCGCTACACGCATTCCCTACGAAAACTCTCTTGTTAAATAATCAATGGATTTTAAGAATAAAACAATCGTCATCACCGGCGCCTCTTCCGGAATTGGGAAGGCTTGCGCCGAAGAATTCGCTAAGCGTGGAGCTAATTTGGTTCTTGGAGCGCGACAATATGTTACCCTTTGTGAAATCTCCCAGGAGATAGAAAAGAAATTCGGGGTGAAAGCCGTGGCGGTTCAGTGCGATGTGGCAAGAGAAGACGATTGTGAACAGCTAATCAAGCAGGCTGTATTAACATTTAACAGGGTAGATGTGCTGATAAATAATGCAGGTATCAGCATGCGGGCGCTATTTAAAGATCTGGACCTGGTAGTGCTTAGAAACCTGATGAACGTAAACTTTTGGGGAACTGTTTACTGCACGAAATATGCACTTCCCGAACTGTTGAAAAGCAAGGGTTCTGTTGTTGGTGTGACATCAATAGCTGGTTACCGTGGCTTGCCGGGAAGAACGGGATACTCGGCATCGAAATTTGCTATGAATGGCTTTCTGGAAGCGCTGCGGGTGGAAAACCTCAAAACAGGATTGCACGTAATGATTGCCGCTCCCGGATTTACCGCTTCTAATATTCGGAATACGGCGCTCGTTAAAGACGGTAGTCAGCAGGGTGAAAGCAGCATGGACGAAGGTAAAATGATGACCGCAGAGGAGGTTGCAGTAATAATCGCCGATGGAGTAAACGATCGGAAACGTAGTCTGATAATGACCGGGCAGGGAAAATTAGCGGTGCTGATGAATAAGCTGATCCCGGCCTGGGTTGATAAACAGGTTTTCAAATTATTCTCGAAAGAGAAAGATCCCTTGATTTCTTAAAGGAACAGGACTGGAGAACAGGGAGATGGGTTCTCAATGTTTCTTACGTACACGCAGATGTACTACAGCAGAAATTTCTTGCAGTGACGAAACTGAAGGTTTATAGTTGAACAGTCTGTCGTTCAATAAACCTGATGGCCGTGAAAAGCTTTTTGTTGAAATCGCCTTCGTGTTGGCATTTCCATTCATAAAAAGCTTGTAACAAACAGCAGGGCCGTAGGGCCGATGAAATACTTGCGTTCGTTTTCAAAAAAAGAATATGAAAGATTTATGCTTTAATTATAAACCTTCTTCAGAGTATAAACGAATGCCTTTGGACCGTAAATGAATGCCTGCGGCCTGCATCCAAGTGACATTAACCAGGTTCAGATTGCCATCGGAATTAGGCTGGTTGTTATCGGTTAGAAGCAGGTTGTCTTCGGAATGAGTCCGGTAGCCTTCGGAATGAGCCCGGTTGTCTTCGGCTAGCTGCATCTAAAGATTTGTCTCCTAATGCAGCGGCCTTCTTTTAACAATGCCGCCTTTTGTATCGGTAATCACGTTCATCACGATAAAAGCCTTGCGGTCAATGCGCTCCACTTCCTGTCGCAGCTTGGTCGTCTCCAATCGTGTTATAACGGTAAAGATAATATCTATGTCCTTATTCGTGTTGCCAATGCCAAAACCTCTTTCTCCTTTATAAATAGTTACGCCCCGGCCTAAATTATTAATGATCGCTTCCCTGATCTGGTTACTTTTGGGAGAAACGATGGTAACGCCGGTATATTCTTCGATACCCTGAACAATAAAATCAATGGTTTTAGATGCTGCCAGGTAAGCCAAAACCGAATATAATGCGCTTTCAATGCTTAAAACAAAAGCCGCAACGCCGAAGATGAAAAGGTTAATAATTAAAATAATGTCGCCGATGCTAAAAACGCTTTTGCGGGTAATGAAAACTGCAAGAATCTCTGTTCCGTCTAGAACGCCGCCGCCGCGCATCGCCAGGCCAATGCCTGCCCCAACAAAAAAACCACCGAAAATTGCAATCAGCAGTTTGTCGTGCGTAATCACGGGAAAATTGATGAAAAAGATCAGCAATGATAACATCATGATGGCTATCAACGTGGTAACGGCGAATCTTTTACCTATCTGCTTGGCACCTAAAAATATGAAGGGGATATTAAAAACAACCAGCCAAACAGAAACAGGAATGTCTGTCAGCTGATTGGTTAAAAGTGAAATACCTGTGACCCCACCGTCGATAAAATGATTCGGAACTAAAAAACCTTTAAGGCCGAATGCGGCACTAAAAACGCCTAAAATGATTAAAAGGACATTTTTTGCTTCTTTCTGTAACTGGACAAATCTTCTGTAGCGTTTATTTAATTTCATCGGCTAAAAATTTAAGGTGAGGTCATAAAATACAATTTTCAATCTTTTTAAACGAATTAAAAGCCGAAAAATGGAAAGATTTAACATTCAGCTTGCATCCCAAAAAAAGATTATACATATTTGTCACCGAGCAAAATGATTACAACAAACGCACATAAAAACTGGTGGTGGCATAACGAAAATTCGTTAGGCAATCCGCTGTAGTGTGCTGTTTTTAAAATAACAGGGAAGGGTTGTCGTACAGGCAACCCTTTTTTTATGTCATAATTTTTATGAAGAAAATATTAAACCATCTTTTCGAGAACAAAACCTTTTCTAAGAAAGAAGCTAAAGAGATCCTTACCAACATTGCGCTTGGAAAATATAACCAGTCGCAGATGGCTGCTTTTATGGTAGCCTATTGTATGCGAAGCATCACTGTAGATGAACTGGAAGGATTTGGTGAGGCGATGCTCGAATTATGTGTCGATCCGCAATTAAACGGATATGACCTGATCGATTTATGCGGAACAGGAGGCGATGGAAAAGATACATTCAATATTTCTACGCTTGCCTCTTTTGTAGTTGCAGGAGCCGGGTACAAGGTCGCCAAACACGGTAATTATGGAGTTTCTTCGGGGTGCGGTTCATCCAATGTGATGGAATATCTTGGTTATAAGTTTTCTGCAGATCCGTCCGAACTTAAACGGTCGGTTGAGGAAGCCGGAATATGCTTTTTGCATGCGCCTCTTTTTCACCCTGCTATGAAAAATGTTGCTCCGATCCGTCGTGAGCTGGGCGTAAAGACATTTTTCAATATGCTTGGCCCTATGGTTAACCCTACGAAACCAAAGTTTCAGACAGTTGGGGTATACAGCCTTGAGCTGGCCCGCCTTTACAATTATCTTTACCAAAAAACCGACAAGCGATACACGATTATCCACGCTGTGGACGGATACGACGAGGTATCGCTGACATGTGACTACAAAACATTTTCTAATGGCGGCGAAAAGCTGAACAGGCTTTCGGATATCGGATTCGAAAAAATTGATCCCACATCTATCGAAGGTGGCAGCACAGTGGAGGACTCGGCAAAAATATTTAAGGATGTTTTAAACGGAAATGCCACTACCCAGCAAGTAAACGTGGTTTTATGTAATGCCGCGGTAGCCATTCAGACAATTAATCACGAATCATCGTTTGCAGATTGTTATTACGAAGCTGAGGAATCATTGTTAAGTAAACGGGCTTTAAAGAGCTTTGAAAAACTGATAAACTAATGCGAAGCTCCGATCTTAAAATAAAGGTTTGCGGTATGCGGGACGCTGAAAACATCGTCGGCTTAGCTGCGTTAAATCCGCATTACCTGGGACTTATTTTTTACCCGCAGTCTAAGCGCTTCGCAGGCGATTTGAATCCCGGTATTTTAAAGCATGTTCCTGGAAAAATCATAAGAACGGGAGTTTTTGTCAATGCATCAAAAGCGGAGATCGGAGAAAAAATTAGCCAGTATGGTTTAAAGGCCGTACAGTTGCACGGTGACGAAACACCACAATTCTGCAATGAAATAAAGAACTTAAATGTTGAGGTTATTAAGGCGTTTGGTTTGGATGAATCTTTTGACTTCGGGCGTTTGAACCAATATATTGAGTATTGTGACTATTTTCTCTTTGATACCCAAACTGCAGCTTACGGCGGTTCTGGCAAAAGTTTCGATTGGTCGTTGCTGCAACATTACACATTGAGCAAGCCGTATTTTTTAAGCGGCGGTATCGATGAGGTGAATATTGATTCGATACTTGAAATGACGGATGAGCGGTTATATGCGATTGATCTAAACAGTAAGTTTGAGTCAGAGCCGGGTTTAAAAGACCTGGCTAAACTTGATAAAGTTTTTAGAAAATTAAAGACAGCGAGGGCTGAAAAATAAGCGAACTATGAATTACCACGTTAACGAAAAAGGATATTACGGCGATTTTGGCGGGGCCTATATTCCGGAAATGCTTTATCCGAATGTAGAAGAATTGAGGCAAAAGTACCTGGATATCATGAACAGTGCCGATTTTAAGAAGGAATTCGATCAGTTACTTAAGGATTATGTTGGCCGCCCATCTCCATTGTACCTTGCTAATCGCCTGTCAGAAAAATACGGCGCAAACATTTTCCTCAAGCGTGAAGATTTGAATCATACCGGTGCGCATAAAATCAATAATACCGTAGGGCAAATTTTATTGGCTGAACGGCTGGGAAAAAAACGGATCATCGCCGAAACCGGAGCCGGACAGCATGGCGTTGCGACTGCAACTGTTTGCGCGTTAAAGGGGCTTGAATGCGTTGTTTATATGGGTGAGATAGATATAGAACGCCAGGCGCCAAACGTCGCACGTATGAAAATGATGGGAGCCACTGTGGTAGCTGCAACTTCCGGAAGTAAGACTTTGAAGGATGCAACCAATGAGGCTATGCGCGATTGGATAAATAACCCAGTAGATACGCATTATATAATTGGGTCGGTTGTTGGACCGCATCCTTATCCTGATATGGTGGCCAGGTTTCAATCGATTATTTCTGAGGAAACACGCCGGCAGCTAAAAGAACATACGGGCAGCGAAAGTCCTGATTACGTATTGGCTTGTGTTGGTGGCGGAAGCAATGCGGCCGGGATGTTCTATCATTTCCTTGATGATCAGCATGCTAAACTGATAGCGGTTGAAGCGGCTGGACACGGTGTAAATTCAGGTGAATCTGCAGCAACGACTATCCTGGGAAAAGAAGGAGTTTTACACGGAAGCCGGTCTATCCTGATGCAAACGGACGATGGCCAGGTTATCGAACCTTACTCAATCTCCGCCGGTTTGGACTACCCGGGAATTGGCCCGCAGCACGCTCATCTTTTTAAAACCAGGCGAGCTGAATATGTTTGCGCGACAGATGATGAAGCAATGCAGGCAGGCTTACTTTTGGCCAAATTGGAGGGGATCATACCGGCAATTGAAAGCTCTCATGCCTTAGCCCACCTGGAGAAAATGAACTTCAAAAAAGGAGAAACCGTAGTAATATGCCTTTCAGGCCGCGGCGACAAGGACCTGAATACTTATATGAAATATTTTAATTTATAAATGAGTAAGAAAAAAGGATGTAAGGCGTAAAGACTTACAACTGACCGGATAATACTTACTACTGATTACTTAAAAAATGAACCGACTTAAACAGTTATTCGAAAATAAAAACAAACCGCTTTTATCGATTTATTACACTGCCGGATATCCGGAGATAGACAGTACGGTAAATATCGCGGAAGCTCTTGAAAAAGCGGGTGCAGATTTCCTGGAAATAGGTTTTCCTTATTCCGACCCGGTGGCGGATGGCCCTGTAATCCAGGAAAGTTCGCAAAAAGCGCTGCATAATGGAATGTCGCTTAAAGTACTGTTCGAGCGGCTAAAAGAGCTCCGTAAACGAGTGAGCATACCTGTTTTATTGATGGGGTATGTAAATCCGGTATTGCAGTTCGGCGTTGAGAACTTTTGCAAGGCTGCCGCAGATGCGGGTGTCGACGGGGTGATAGTGCCGGATTTACCGATGTATGAATATGAGGAACTTTACAAGGATTGCTTCCTGAAACATAATGTCAGCAATATTTTCCTGGTAACTCCGCAAACATCTGAAGCACGTATTCGGAAGATCGATGACCTGAGTAACGCCTTTATTTATTTACTCTCGTCATCAGCTACAACGGGGAAACAACTGGATGTCTCACAATCGTCCGAAACTTACTTCGGCAGGATCAAGGCTATGAATCTTAAGAATCCCTTGATGATCGGTTTTGGTATTTCCGATAAGAAAAGTTTTGATAAAGCGGCCGAATATACGAGTGGAGCCATCGTTGGCAGCGCCTTTGTACGCTTGCTTGGAGAACCTGATTACATGAATAAAATTAGTTCGTTCGTGCAAAGCATAAAGGGTAATTAGCTGCTTTCTTTTTTACTCAGAACAGAGAAATATATAAAGCCCAAAACGCCGGATAATAACGATGCCAGCAGGATAGCGAACTTTGCTTCTTCCTGGAATTCAAAAATTTCTTTAAAGGACAAGAGTGAAATAAATACCGACATGGTGAAGCCGATACCAGCTAAAATACTTATCCCGATTATGTGCTTCCACTGAGAATTTTCCGGTAAAACACTAAGCTTTAGTTTTACCGCAAGCCATGAAAATAAGCTGACACCGATAGGCTTCCCGAGCAACAGTCCTGCTATGATACCCAGGCCTAGCGGAGATGTAAGGCCATCCAGCATTTTACTGTTAAAATGAATATTGGTGTTGGCCAGCGCGAAGATAGGCATGATGATAAAATTTACGGGTATATGCAGCTTGTGTTCCAAGAATTCAAGCGGCGAGGCTTTTTTCTCCGGATTTGTTGGAATGGTAAGCGCCAGCAAAACACCCGAAATGGTGGCATGAATACCCGAATTGTGAATCAAATACCAAAGAATAATTCCCGGCACCAGATACAAAATAATGTTCTTTACGCCCAAACGATTCATTAAAACCAGGATGAATAACGCGCCGGCGGCTCCAAGCAAATAATCAAACTGGATCTTAGAAGTATAAAAAACCGCTATCACGATGATAGCGCCAAGGTCGTCCACAATAGCAAGAGCGGCGGTAAATATCCGCATGCTGTAAGGTACCTTTTTGCCGAGAAGCGCAATTATGGCTAGCACAAAAGCAATATCGGTAGCCATGGGAATTCCCCAGCCTTGCGCCGATCCGGAATTGCGGTTAATACCATAATAGATAATGGCCGGCATCAACATTCCGCCTAAGGCGGCAAAAACAGGCAAGGCCGCTTTTTTTATCTCCGAAAGTTCTCCCTCAACTATTTCCCGCTTAATTTCTAAACCTACCAGCAGAAAGAAGACAGCCATCAGGCCGTCGTTAATCCAGCCTTCAACGGAATATCGTAAATGGAGTCCAAAAGGATTTCCGCCAAATTGTGTTTCAAGTAAGTGTTTGAATGTATTCGCCAGAGAGGTATTTGCAATTGTAATTGAAATAATCACGCAAGCAATTAAAATAATCCCGCTATTGCTGGCAGATCTGAAAAACTCACGAAAACGATTAAGATCAAAGGAAACGGCCATTTGGCGTAAAATAAAAAAACCATTTTAATTTGCCCGATCTAACTGAGAAAACTATTATTTTTAGCACATGTCTTTGTTTGTGGCGTCGTTGAATTCGGGAAGTAATGGAAATTGCTATTATGTGGGTAATGATGAAGAAGCAATCCTGGTAGATGTTGGCATATCGTGTAAAGAAGTAGAGAAGCGAATGGCCAGGATCGGGCTAAATATCCGCATAGTAAAAGCAATTTTTGTATCACACGAGCACACCGACCATATTAAAGGAATTCCGGTTCTGGCAAGAAAATATCAGCTCCCGGTTTACGTTACTTTGCCAACCTGGGTCAATGGTGGTTTGCACATTGATGATAATCTGCTCCGCCCAATAGCAAGTTTCGACGAAATAAGAATTGGTGAAATAAACATAACCGCATTTCCCAAAATCCACGATGCGGCCGATCCTCATAGTTTTTTAGTAGAATGTAATGGCGTAAAAATAGGTGTCTTCACTGATCTGGGCCATCCTTGCGAGCAACTCATCAGGTACTTTAAAGAATGCCATGCGGCGTTCCTGGAGGCCAATTATGATGAAGAAATGCTGAACAATAGCAGGTATCCTTACTTTTTGAAAAATAGAATCCGCGGCGGGAGAGGGCATCTTTCCAATTCGCAGGCGCTCGAGTTATTTAAAGCTCACCGCTCGCCGTATTTGAAGAGATTGTTTTTATCGCATTTATCGAGAGAAAACAATTGCCCTGATTTGGTTGCAAATCTGTTCAGCCTGCACGCAAACGGTGTTGAAATTACCGTCGCATCACGCTACCAGGAAACGGATGTTTACCACATTCAGCACTATGAAAAACCTACTGATTTTGCAATGACCGAAAGCCGGACTTACGTTCAGGCGTCATTGTTCTGATTGATTAACAGATTGGGATAAGTTTAAAAAGAGAAGCCTGATTTTCTTCTTCTGGCATCCTTCGAATTGACCTTTCAGACATACTCTTCTAAAACACCTTTGCCCTGTCTTAAAATTTCAAAATCTCCTGATGTGCAATCTACTACCGTTGACGGAATTGCATCGCCATAACCTCCATCGATGACAATGTCTACGAGATCCTCAAACTTTTCGTGAATTAACTCGGGATCTGTTGA
Organism: Hufsiella arboris; assembly: GCF_009834875.1. Classification (GTDB taxonomy): domain Bacteria; phylum Bacteroidota; class Bacteroidia; order Sphingobacteriales; family Sphingobacteriaceae; genus Hufsiella_A; species Hufsiella_A arboris. The sequence continues at coordinate 153,631 of NZ_WVHT01000007.1, forward strand.
ATACTCCATGATCTCGTCTTCATCATGGATAGAAGTTGTAATGATCGGGTTACCCAGCTCATGCACGATTTGCCTTGGAATATTGTTGTCCGGAATACGAATTCCGACCGTCTTTCTGTTGGAACTTAAAAGTTTGGGAACGTTATTATTTGCATTAAAAATAAAGGTGAACGGGCCGGGAAGTGCTTTTTTCAATAAACGAAATTGTGTAGTATCCAATGGTTTTACATAATCCGAAATATGGCTTAGGTCGTAGCAGATGAACGAAAAATTAGCTTTGTCAGGCTTGATGCCTCGAATTTTACAAATTTTTTCGATAGCTTTTTGATTAGTAATGTCACAGCCTAAACCGTAAATAGTGTCGGTTGGATAAATTACTAAACCTCCTGACTTTAAGCAATCTACCACTTGTTGAATCGCTTTGGGGTTTGGGTTTTCCGGGTATATTTTTAGAAGCATATCCTTATAATCGTTCGAAGGTAACATTGTTTAAATAAAAAAAATATTTTAGTCTATAGGAATTATAGATTGATTGTATATATTTGCATCATAGTTCTTTTAACTACTTATCCAGAAAGACGGAGGGAAAGGCCCGATGATGTCTTAGCAACCTGTACCGACAAGGTGCTAATTCCTGCCTGTTTACAGGCGCAGATAAGAAAACAGATGACAGCAAATCATCTTGACAGGAAAATTCAGGATAAATTTTTAATTGACAAAGCCATGTGACCGAGTGGATAGGTTATGGTCTGCAAAACCTTTTACGGCAGTTCGAATCTGCCCATGGCATCGAAAAAATATAAGGTTCAAATGCAGAAAGGCCATCTTAACAAGATGGCCTTTCTGCATTTAATGTTGCTGTTAAATCAGTTCAACGCTTCTTTTTACAAACTCCGTCAAATCCGAACCTGTCAACAATCCCTGAGACAATAATGCCAGGTCAAAAGCCTGTTTAGCAAGCTTCTCTTTTTCCGAATCATCTGCTTTAGCAATGCGGCTAATCAGCGGGTGATTCCCGTTAACTGCTACTTTGTAATTTTCAGGTAATGACCCATAAAAGCTCATTCCTCCGCCCATTTGCGCCATGTCTTTCATGCGGCGCATAAATTCATCCTGGGTAATGCTTACCGGAAGTTCATCAGGATTCAAACTTTCGATTTCAACTTTATAATTTGCCTTACTGATCGCCTTTTCAAAAGCAGACTTTACAGTGGTTGTTTCATCTTCCGTCAGAACATGAGCAGGGGCATCGTCCTTTTTAATCAACTTGTCAGCGACGTCTGAATCTACACGTTTCAGTTGTGTTTTTTCAAGTTTTTGCTCAAGCTGATTAATAAAGTGATTGTCGAGCGGCGAGCTCATATCTAACACATCGTAATCCTTGCGGTTAGCAGATTGAATAAAGGAATCCTGCTTGCTGGCATCAACGGTGTACAGGTAAACAACGTTTCCATCTTTGTCTGTTTGTACATCTTTAACCTTTTCGCGGTATTCATCAAGTGTAAAGAATTCTTTCTTCGTATTTCCAAGAAGTGCAAAATCCTTCGCTTTGTCGTAAAATTTATCTTCACTGATCATTCCGTATTTCACGAAAAGGCCGATGTCCTGCCACTTTTCTTCAAAGGCTTTTCTGTCTTTGTTAAACAGTTCAGATAATTTGTCAGCTACCTTTTTGGTAATGTAATTATTGATTTTTTTAACGTTGCTGTCGGCCTGTAAAAAGCTTCTCGACACGTTTAACGGAATATCCGGTGAATCAATCACGCCGTGTAAAAGCATTAAAAACTCCGGAACAATATCCTTTACTTCATCAGTAATGAAAACCTGGCGGGAAAACAGCTTTATTTTGTTGCGCTGAAATTCCATGTCGTTTTTCACTTTCGGGAAATACAGAACACCTGTCAGGTTAAACGGATAATCTACATTTAAATGAATCCAGAATAAAGGATCTTCCGAGAACGGGTAAAGCTCTTTGTAAAATGCGATATAATCCTCGTCTTTTAGCTCAGATGGTGACTTTGTCCAGATTGGGTTCGGATTGTTGATGATGTTGTCAACTTCAACCGACTTGTATTTTGGCTTGCCTTCTTCATCTTCACCATCTTCAACACTTTCGGTTTTGGTACCAAATTGAATTGGAACAGGTAGGAATTTGCAATACTTATCAAGAATTTCCTGTAGCTTATGCTGATTTAAAAATTCTTCTGAGTCAGCGTTAACATGTAAGATGATTTCGGTACCGCGATCGCTGCGGTCGCTTTCTGTTATTTCGAATTCAGTACTTCCATCGCATATCCACCTGGCTGGCTCGGCGCCTTCCTGGTAAGATAAGGTGTTGATTTCTACCTTGTCGGCAACCATAAATGCCGAGTAAAAACCTAAGCCAAATTTTCCGATAAGTTCGTTAGCATCTTTAGCATCCTTGAATTTTTCTACGAATTCAGTCGCGCCGGAAAAAGCAATCTGGTTGATGTATTTTTTTATCTCATCGGCGGTCATACCTAAACCGCGATCGGTGATGGTGATGGTTTTTGCCTTTTCATCAAAAGCAACCTGAACTTTTAAATCGCCTAGTTCACCCTGGAATTGTCCAAGCGAAGAAAGTCTCTTAATTTTTTGTGTCGCATCGACAGCGTTTGAAACAAGTTCCCTTAAAAATATCTCATGGTCCGAGTAAAGAAACTTTTTAATAATTGGGAAAATGTTCTCGGTGTGAATCGAAATCGTGCCTTTTTCCTGCATAATATGATGTAGTTAAATGTTAAAATTTATAGAACACGTTCATCAAGGCTTGTTCCAAAGCGGTTTAATTGTCAAAGTGGCAGAATGATTGCGTCACTTGCCGGCTGCTGTGTTCGCGATATGAGTAATAGCTTTGATTTATTGTTGATTAATTTTATCAGATATAAAAATTAGAAAAGCAATGACACACTTTCATGCCGACGGAAAGTCCCGTGCTTCGTTCATACTACACGCGGCCTTAGCCACAAGCCGGTATCCACTTCGCCCGTGTTTAAATTTCAATGACACTTCAACTATGATCGTAGGCGCCGCCAAAACCTGGTTAGTTTCAGAATCTTAACTTCTTTAGTTTTCGAGTTTAGATGCTTTTGTGTTAAACAAAAATTTCTCCCTTCAAATATGTAATAGCCTGGCCCGACATAAGCACCCGATCTCCCTTCAGTTCACACCGCAATTCGCCGCGCCGCGCTGAAATCTGAAAAGCATGAAGCTCTGTCTTGTTTAATTTATCCGCCCAGTAAGGGATGAGGTTGCAATGTGCGGATCCTGTTACAGGGTCTTCATTTATGCCGGCTCCGGGTGCAAAAAACCTGGAAACAAAGTCGCAATCGCGACCTTTCGCTGTGACGATAATTCCTACTGCATCTATTTTGCTCAACGCATTGAAGTCGGGGCTCATCGAAGCGACGTCTTCTTCCGAGTCGTAAACTAAAAAGTAATCGCGCGAGCGATAGGTTTCTTTAGGGATTTTTCCGCCCAAGGCAGCAATAATTTCAGATGGAATAGTAGTAGTTTCAACAGGTCGCGACGGAAAATCAAGCGTATACAGATTGTCATTCTTTGTTACCGTCAAAGTTCCCGCTTTCTGAGTATGGAAATGAATAATAGGATGAGCGTATCCCAGTTGGGTAAACAAAATGTGAGCCGTTGCCAAAGTAGCATGTCCGCAAAGATCTATTTCGAACTCAGGTGTAAACCAGCGCAAGTCAAAGCCATTAGTGGTTTCAACAAAAAAAGCCGTTTCGGCAAGGTTATTCTCTGCGGCGATTTTTTGCATGAGAGGCACAGGAATCCATTCATCCAAAGGACAAACCGCGGCGGGATTTCCACCAAAAAGCTTGTCGGTAAAAGCATCAGCCTGATAGATCTTTAAGGTTTTCATTTTCTATTGATTTATGCAAAGATTCAATTATTGTTGAAAGGCCGGAAAGTAATTGAACAGAATTAGGTCATATTCCGATTTATGAAATATCTCGTCTGGTGGCAATAGCCAGGACGAGTTAAGTGTCCGGTTTATCTTCGACTATATTTCGACGTAGCTACAATTTCACGCCTTGTTGATTATGTTATGTTTGCCCAAACAATCTATACCACATCATGTTAAATTTCCAACCTATGTAATGCTGCAAAGTAAATCCGATACATCTATCAATAACGCTTATTTAGCCGGAGGTGGCGAAATGGGCCAGCTGATCCGCTCATACGACTGGCAAAATTCTGCAATTGGCGCTCCGGACAAGTGGTCGCAAAGCCTGCTTACCACGATCAGTATCATTTTGAATTCAAAGTTTCCGATGTTTTTGTGGTGGGGGCCGCAGTTAATACAGTTTTATAATGATGCTTACCGCCCCAGTTTAGGAAACAATGGAAAGCATCCGACAGCTTTGGGGCAGCCGGGCGAAGAATGCTGGCCGGAAATATGGACGGTTATAAAACCTTTGATAGACCAGGTAATGACAGGGCAGGAGGCAACATGGAGTGAAGATCAGCTGATACCGATTTACCGTAATAATGCGCTTGAGGATGTTTACTGGACATTCGGCTATAGCAGGGTGAATGATGAAACCGGAAAACCTGCAGGCGTATTAGTAATTTGTAACGAAACGACAGATAAGGTCAAAGCTTACAACGAAATACACCGGGCAAATAAAGAGCTTGAATTTGCTATAGAGGCCGCAGAGCTAGGTACATGGGATCTGGACCCCAAAACAAATGTTTTTATGGGCAACGATCGCCTTAAGACTTGGTTCGGTTTGCCTCATGACGAGAAGATTGATCTGGAAAAAGCTACCAACGTGGTTGTTGAAAAGGATCGGGAAAGGGTGATTGCTGCAATTTTTAATGCGGTCCAAAACGGATCGGATGGCAACTACAATATTATTTACACTATTCAAAGCCCGGTTGATAATATCCCAAGAATTGTAAAGGCAATAGGAAAAGCGTTATTTGATTCGGATGGAAATGCATACCGTTTAAGTGGAATTTTACAGGATGTAACAGACGAATTTCAATTGCAGCAGCGGAAGGATGAGTTTATAAGTGTGGCTAGCCATGAATTAAAAACTCCAATTACGTCATTAAAAGCTTCGATGCAAATTTTGCAGAAACTTATTAAGGAAGACCAGACTTCCATAAAATTACCCCTATTTGTCGATAAGGCTAATAACAATGTTGGCAAACTCACCAATTTGTTGGACGATCTGATGAGCGTTTCAAAAGTGCAAAACGGGCAGCTTATTTTAAATAAGACCTGGATTAATCTGGCGAATTTGATCAATGGCTGTTGCGACCATGTGAGGTTAGCTGGCACTCACGAAATAATCCTCAAAGGCAATACTGAGTTGATGGTTTGCGCGGACTATGTGCGGATAGATCAGGTAATTGTTAATCTGGTAAACAATGCGGTAAAGTATGCGCCGCATTCCAAAGAGATAATTATCAATATCGGCCTGAGTAACGGAATGGCTCTTGTTTCAGTCAAGGATTTCGGGATTGGGATCAGTCCGGAAAAAATGCCGCATTTGTTTGACAGGTATTATCGGGTTGATACCTCTGGCGTTCAATTTTCAGGTTTAGGCTTAGGCTTGTATATCAGTGCTGAAATAATAAAACGCCATAACGGACAGATTTGGGTAGAAAGTGAATTGGGAAAAGGTGCAACTTTTTATTTTACCCTGCCGATTGAGCAATAGCTGTTCAAAATAAACTATGTTGGATACTGCTATCTTTTTCAAATCCTTTGCGAAATTCGTTAACCAGTAAATGAGCCAGCCGAGTTGGTTCAGGTATCCGATGTTTTCTAACGCACGTTTTAATCAGTTCAATACTTTGCTTAAGATCTATCTTGTGGCCCGGAGAAACAAAAACAGGCTTGCAGTTAGGTTTTGTTCTTAATGCGGTTCCAATGATTTCATTTTTATCAAGCATCGGGCTCTCGTCAAACTGCTTGTTTCCTGGCTCTTCGTAACGACCTGACAGGCGGCTTTTTGCACAACCAATCGTAGGTACATTTGCCAGCAATCCGAAATGCACAGCGATACCTGTTCGTCTTTCATGTGCAATTCCCTGCCCGTCGAGGATCATCACATCCGGTTTTAACTGCAACTGCATCCAGGCATCGTAAACTGCCGGGACTTCTCTAAAAGCCAGCAAGCCAGAAATATATGGAAATTTGGTAGCCGTTTTAATACTAACCTTTTCCAGGATTTTCATATCCGGGTAGGAGAGGATTACTACCACGGCAAATATGTCATCGGAATACTTATTGAAGGAAACGTCCGCTGCCCCTACTAACCGAATTTCTGTAGAGAGGTGTTGAATACAGATTTTTTTTCTTAATTCTTGTTGAAAATCGATTGCCTGTTCGGGACGCAGGGTTTCGTATTCTGAAGGCCGCATGGCTTATAAACAAAAAAACCGTTTCGGTAGTTTCGAAACGGTTTTTTTATTACTGATTATATCGTTATCCTAAATAAGATTTTAAGATTTTGCTTCTTGATGTATGACGCAGACGTTGCAGGGCTTTGTCTTTAATCTGGCGTACACGTTCACGGGTCAGGTTGAATTTTTCACCTATTTCTTCCAGTGAAAGCGGATGATTGGTGCTTAATCCGAAAAATAGTACGATGATTTCACGTTCGCGCTCAGTCAATGTTGCAAGTGAGCGTTTAATCTCTTCTGACAATGATTCGTTGATCAGGTTACTGTCTGTATTTGGATCGCTGTTTTCTAACACGTCGAGTAACGTGTTTTCTTCGCCCTGTACAAATGGCGCATCCATGGAAACGTGGCGCCCTGAATTACTTAACGTATCTGATATTTTGTCTACTGTCGTTTCAAGTATATCGGCGAGTTCTTCCGGTGAAGGCTCACGTTCATATTCCTGTTCAAGCTTGGAAAAAGCTTTACTGATCTTACTTAATGATCCAACCTGGTTTAACGGAAGACGCACAATACGCGACTGTTCTGCAATAGCCTGCAAAATTGACTGGCGGATCCACCAAACCGCATAAGAAATGAATTTAAATCCTTTCGTTTCATCAAAACGTTTGGCGGCTTTAATCAAGCCAAGATTGCCTTCATTAATTAAATCCCCTAAGGTTAAACCCTGGTTTTGATATTGTTTTGCAACAGACACAACGAAACGAAGGTTAGTCTTCGTTAAACGTTCAAGTGCCGCCTGGTCGCCTTCACGGATTTTTTGAGCAAGAATAACTTCTTCCTCGGCAGTAATTAAATCTACCTTACCAATTTCATGTAAATACTTATCTAATGATTGTGATTCACGGTTGGTAATCGATTGGGTGATTTTGAGTTGTCTCATTTATTATATTGGGTCCCTTTCTAAAAGTCTGCAAAGTTAACAACTTTTACTGTTTAAACGATAATAAGCGGAAAAAGTTGGTTGGGAAGTATTGTTTTTTTCAAAATAATTAATTATCAAAAATCATTCCATCAGCTTTGATTTTCAGCTTTGTCAGCTAATTCCTTGCATAGTAGTGACACTAAAAATACAGTTTTGTTCCGATGCCAAGTTTCAAAATATTCGTGAAAGGAAACTCATCATGATTTTGAACAAAACTTATAAAATAAAGCTCGTTCGTACTTACTTCAGTATAAATACTAATATAACGCATCCTGCTTTTTGTAAAGATAATGTTCGGTTTGATTTTTAATTCGCTGCTTAAAGAAATATTCGGTCGTAACGCAGTCGACCACCAGTAGTATCCTTTTGGGTATTGATCATCGTTCCAGCCAATATGGTAATTGGAACCAAGGTGATAAGAAATGAAAAAACCTGGATTTACCGGAAGCAGATTTCCCCATTCTTTCAGTTTGATATTGAACGGCTTATAAGAAAATTTTACATTCAGGATATTAAGCGGGCCACCTTTCGACGCAGGAACAAAACCGTAACCAAAGTCCATTGTGCCACGTTCTTTTTTAAAAAGGTTATATCCAAAATCTCCACTGATGAAGCCGATACTTCCGGCATATTGTATAGTCACGTTTTTCGGAATCAGAAATTTTTGCGCAAGCAAGTTGTTACCATAACAAAATGTGGTCAGGATTATAACAATGAATGATTTCGGTCTAATAGTCGATAAACTCATAGTTTAGCTGCCCATTAAAAATTTTGATAATGGTAAACTCCCGATGCTGGATGGCGCTCGTTATGATATAGGGAATATTGTCACCATACGGGTAATACACACCACTTTTGTGTTTATGGGCATTCAGCGATGCAAGAAGGCCGGGTGTTGTGTCGAGTACTTTGCCATAACGTACAAACAGTGTTGGATCAAAATCGCCGTCGCCGGCTGGAACATGACAGACAGTAACAAAATTATTGACGCCGGCTTGCGGTTTTAACTCATTCTGTATCCATTCAATATCCGGAGTTGTTCCATCGAAATTTGATTCACGCCCGTTGCTGTCATAGCAAACGAATTTTACACCGTCAAAAACAAAACTGTAATTAACCGGCCCGTACATGTTAATAAACACTTCTTTGCCATTGGCAACGCGGTCATGATTGCCAATAACGCCGAAATAAGGCACTTTGAGCTTAGAGTAATAGTCATTCACCCATTTCATCTCTTGCAGTAATCCAAAGTCTGAAATGTCTCCCGCCAAAAAAACAAAGTCTATGTTGGGAATAGAGTTAAGCTTATCAACAAATGCTGCCGTCTGCTCATAAGAGCGTTGTGTATCGCCGGTCAGAGCAATTTTTATGGTATCGTCATTGTTAACCGTTAGTAGTTTCTGCAGATTTTTCGCGTTAATATCCCGGGGAGAGTTATTGTCAAAAGCAACATTTGGACTATACTCAAACGCGTCGCATCCGGAAAGCAAAAAAAGAGATAAAAGCAAAAATCGAACGCCACAAATCATGCTGTTAAAAACGTGAAAAGGCGTCTATTGCTTTATCTGGTGTGTTGTTTTATTGTAAAAACAGGCAGGTTAAAGAATGTCCTTTAATAAAAAAGTGCTTTTTAACCGGATTTTATCTTCAGTCTGCGTCAGCGTACAGCATTCGTTCACCGGGTCATGTTCAAGGAAAAGTATGTAATCATTTGAAGCCGCTTCTTTCATAAAAGCTTGTTTTTCAGTAAGAGTTTTTAAAGGGAACATGTCATAGGCCATAACATAGGGCAGAGGAATGTGTCCCACGGAGGGAACCAAATCGGCCATATAAACGATCGTTTTATCCTTGTAACGTATAACCGGAAGCATCATCGCGTCAGTGTGTCCGTAGACAAATTTCAAGCTGATGTTTGAAGAAAAAGAAACATCCTGTTCTTCCTGGATAAATTGAAGTTTGCCGCTTTCTTTCAGCGGGAGAATGTTTTCAGAAAGGAAGGACGCTTTTTCGCGCTCATTTGGATTAACGGCCCAATCCCAATGTTTTGCGTTGCTCCAGAAAACCGCATTTTTAAAAGCTGGAATTAACCTGTCATTTTCCCGTACCACGGCGCCCCCCACATGGTCGAAATGTAAATGTGTTAGGAAAACGTCGGTAATGTCATCCCTGTTAAAGCCGTTTTTTGCCAGCGACTTATCCAGTGTATCATCGCCATGAAGGAAATAATGACTGAAAAATTTTTCACTTTGTTTGTTCCCGATTCCTGTATCGATAAGAATTAGCCGGCCTTCATCTTCAATAAGCAGACTGCGCATTGCCCAGGTACACAGATTGTTTGCGTCAGCAGGGTTTGTTTTTTGCCAAATCGTTTTCGGAACAACACCAAACATAGCGCCGCCGTCGAGTTTGAAGTTGCCGGTGTTGATAGAATAAAGTTTCATAAGGCGAGTTGTGAATTGTGAGTTTAGTAGTGACGGTAAGTAGTAAATTGTGAATAGTAAGTAATTACGAACTAGAGTTGACGATGGAGCTGCCAGTTTATTGATCAAACCTGTCAGCATTTTGAAAATTGAAATTACCGTTGGCTGGATTTCAAAAATATCACCATTGTCAATTAAAGTGGTCGCAATCGCTATTTCTATTTGGGTATCGATTTCTACTAATGAACTTCTGCTTATTTCATAGAATCTTTTTTTTCAGTCGACGACTTTCTGGAAGCTCCTTCAGCAATATTAGAATCTACAGATACTACCTCTTCTCAACTGAGAACTTAAGTCGAATTTTTTCATCAGTTGGTAATTTACTGGTTAGGATGTAAATCTGTTTAGCCAAAAGAATTGATGATTTGTAAACATCAAGATTTTATGAGAAAGAATAAGCATATTGAATTATTTTATAATAAACATAGCTTAATCTGTTTACATAAATACTGCTGTATAACAAAAGGCAGAATAATTCCTGCCTTTTGTTATTTTAATAGCATGTGTTTACTATTCACAACTTCTGGTAACTTTTGTTATGACTTACTATTCTCCACTCACTACTAAAATCCTATAAATGTATAACCTCACCATAAGCATCAGCAGCCGCTTCCATAATTGCTTCGCTCATGGTAGGATGGGGATGAACTGATTTAATGATTTCCATTCCAGTAGTTTCCAGTTTACGGGCTACCACCACTTCGGCGATCATTTCCGTGACATTGGAACCGATCATATGGGCACCAAGGAACTCACCGTACTTCGCGTCAAAAATGACTTTCACAAAACCGTCTTTTGCTCCCGCAGCGCTGGCTTTTCCTGAAGCCGAGAATGGGAATTTACCCACCTTAATTTCGTAGCCAGCCTCTTTTGCCGCTTTCTCGGTGTAGCCGACAGATGCGATTTCGGGAGTGCAATAAGTACATCCCGGAATATTATTGTAATTAATTGGCTCAGGATGATGGCCAGCAATTTTTTCAACACAGGTTATGCCTTCCGCTGACGCCACGTGTGCAAGAGCCTGTCCTTTCACGATATCACCGATTGCGTAAACCCCTTCAATGTTAGTTTTGTAGAAATCGTCTACTAAAACTTTCCCTTTATCAGTTTTTACGCCAACTTCTTCCAGTCCGATTCCTTCAAGATTTGTTGAAATTCCAACTGCCGACAGAACGATGTCAGCTTCAAGTGTTTGCGTGCCGGAAGCAGTTTTTACGGTTGCCTTGCAGCCATTTCCGGAAGTGTCGACCGACTCAACGTTAGCGCTGGTCATGATTTCAATACCGACTTTTTTCAGGCTTCTTGCAAGCGCTTTTGAAACTTCTTCATCTTCCAGGGGAACGATGTTATCAAGGTATTCAACTACGGTAACTTTTGTTCCGATTGAATTGTAGAAGTAAGCAAACTCAATTCCGATAGCGCCCGATCCTACTACGATCATTGATTTCGGCTGTTCAGGAAGGTTCATTGCCTGGCGATAGCCAATCACTTTTTTTCCATCCTGCTTTAAGCTTGGCAGTTCGCGTGAACGCCCGCCGGTTGCAAGAATGGTATGTTTGGCGGCATATTCTTTTACAGAACCATCGGCAGCTTTAACTTCTACTTTTCCGCCTTTTTTAATTTTCGCGGTTCCCATGATGACATCTATTTTGTTCTTTTTCATCAAAAACTGGATTCCTTTGCTCATCCCGTCGGCCACGCCGCGGCTGCGTTTGATAATAGCGTTGAAGTCAGTTTTGGCACCATCAACTGTGATACCGTATTCGGAAGCATGATTAATATAGTCAAATACCTGTGCGCTTTTTAAAAGGGCTTTGGTAGGGATGCAGCCCCAGTTAAGGCAAATTCCACCCAATGATTCGCGTTCAACAATTGCGGTTTTTAATCCCAGCTGTGCAGCCCGGATTGCGGCCACGTATCCACCGGGACCGCTACCAATTACAATTAAATCGTAGTTCATTTGATTCTCTAAAATGTTGAGCGCCAAAACTACTAATTGTTGCGTGCTGATACAAAAAAATAAGATAGGGCGTAAGTCATAATAAATACCACTTGCTGATAGTTATTAAATCAAAATGGTTTTGGTTACTGATAACTTGAACTATAATATGAAGATGTAAACATTTGATAAAAAGCAGTTTTTTGAATTTTGTTTTGGAATTTCTTCTATTTTCAGAAAAAACATAGTTGTGTAAATTAAATGTTAATAAAAATATGGACTGTTAACATTAATTTAATCTGATTTTTCCATAAATATTGAAAAACCTGCATATTTTTGGTTCAAATATTAACAATAATCAAAAAATATGAAGAAGTTTCTACTTTTTACAGTTGTTTTAATGTTTGCTACTGCAGCGCTATTCGCTCAAGGTGTAACCACCGCTTCCATGAGTGGTTTGATTACAGATACCAAAGGCGAACCAGTTGCAGGTGCGACCATTCAGGCACTGCATGTTCCAACGGGAACTAACTACACCACTTCAACCCGTGGCGACGGGCGATTTAACCTGCCCAACCTGCGGATCGGTGGTCCCTATACGGTTAAAGTGAGTTTTATTGGCTTTCAGACTTACAGCGAAAGCGAAATAAACCTGACTATCGGCCAGGATTACAAACTGAATGTTAAGATTACCGATAATGCTACCGCCTTACGAGAGGTAGTTGTTACCGGAACTCAAAACAAAGTGATCAATGCTTCCCGTTCAGGAACTCGGGAAACTATAACACGCAGCCAGATTGATCGTTTGCCAACTATCAGTCGTTCATTATCAGACTATACCAAGCTTACTCCGAGCGCGAATTCTACAGCTGTAGGCGGAAACTCGTTTGGTGGTCGCGGTACTAACGCAAATAACCTGACAGTTGACGGAGCTTTATTTAATAATACTTTTGGACTTGCGGGCAGCCTTGGCGGTCAAACCAACTCTCAGCCAATTTCACTTGATGCAATTGAGCAAATCCAGGTCGACCTGTCGCCTTACGACATTACCCAAGGCCGCTTTACCGGGGCTGGTATCAATACGGTTACAAAATCAGGTACCAATCAATTTAAAGGCACCGCATATGGTTATTGGAGAGGAGCTGATTTAGTAGGCCGGAATACGCTTACGACAGAAGTTCCGAAGCCTACGGTAGATTACCACGTGTACGGTGTAAGTTTAGGTGGTCCGATTATCAAGAACAAATTATTCTTCTTCGTATCGGGTGAGCAGGAACGCAATAACGACCCTGCAACGTCTTTACAGGCGGCACAAGCCGGACAAGTTACGGGCGGTAATATCGCCCGCCCAAAGCAGGCAGACATGGATCAGTTAAGCAGTTTCCTGACCACAAAATATGGATACGATCCCGGAGCCTATCAGAATTATAACCTTCGTACCAATTCAGATCGTATTGCTGCAAAGCTTGACTGGAACATCAACTCAAAAAATAGCCTGTCACTGAAATATTTCTATCTGAAGTCATTCAGAGATGTTCCTCCGAGTGCTTCGGGCGCGCTTACATCACGTAGTCCGGGTGCACTAACATTGCCATTCTTCTCCTCTTATTATACTATCAACAATAATTTCAACATAGGTATAGCCGAGTTGAACTCACGCATCAGCGCCAAGTTTTCAAATAAGTTGACTGTTGGGTACCAGGCTTTACGCGATTTCCGTTCTTCACCGGGAGGCTCACCATTCCCTTTGGTTGATATTCTTGAGTCCGGTTCTACGTTGACATCTTTTGGATATGAGCCGTTCACTGCATTTAACCTGTTAAATACAGATACCTGGCAGTTTTCTGATAACTTCCAGATTTTTGCGGGAAAACACGAGTTTACAGTAGGTGCAGCTGCCGAACTGAACAAATTCAGGAACGGTTTTGCACCGAGCTACTACGGTTATTATCGTTTTAACAGCTTAACGGATTTTTATAACTCGGCTAACACGGGATTAACGAATGCTGCGAGATATGATTTCCGATATTCTGCTTTGCCTGACGCGTCATTCCCTTATGCAGATGTAAAAGTGGCTACTTATTCGTTGTACGGACAGGACAAATGGCAAATAAAAGATAATTTCCGTTTAACATACGGTGTACGTTTTGACCTGCCAACTTATAATACAACGTCGCAGGCAAATCCTAACGCGGCTGCTTTAACCTTCCGCGACGGCCAGCATGTAGATGTAGCTAAATATCCCGATGCCAAAATACAATTCTCTCCAAGAGCCGGCTTTAATTGGGATATCAAAAACGACCAGAGCATTCAATTGCGTGGAGGTTTAGGGCTATTTGTTGGTCCGCCTCCATATGTTTACATCTCAAACCAGGCAAGTAACAATGGTGTTCAGTTCGGTTCGTATTCTATCCAGCCAGGTACAGGCGGCGTGTTAGCTACTGATCCACGTCTTGCTTTTAATCCGAATGTTGACGCGAACAGGCCGGCAGCAGGTTCGGGTATCGCGAGTACTTCATATAACCTTGCCGTTACTGATCCTGATTTTAAATTTCCTAAACTGTTCAAAGCTAACCTTGCGGTAGATAAAAAACTACCATGGGGAATTATCGGAACCCTTGAAGGATCATTCAGTAAGGATATAAACGGTATAATGTATCAGAATATCAACCTGCCGTCAACCGGAGCAGCTTTAGCGGGTTCGGATAACCGTATCAGGTATAGTGCGAGCCAGATATACGGCTCAATACCGGCTGCGCAGGGGGGGAACACCGCTCAGAATCCGAACATATCTGACGTTACTGTGCTGTCAAATACAAATAAGGGTTACACCTATTTTGTTACCGCCCAGGTTCAAAAAACGATTTCGGCATTCTATTTCAGTTTGGCATATACTCATTCCGACTCGAGAACTGTTAACGATGGTGGTTCTATCGCACAATCAACATGGAGAGACCGTGTGGTTTCAGGTGACCCGAACGCTGATGTTACTTCTTATTCGAATTTTTACATGCCGAACCGTGTGATCGCTACAGCTTCATACCGCAAGGAATACGCTAAATATTTCGCAACATCGGTCGGTTTGACCTTCGAATCTGCAAACAATGGAGTGTCATCGTATACTTATTCGGGCGATCTTAACGGCGATGCACAAACATCCAATGATTTGATCTATGTGCCAAAAACATCGGTGGATATCGTTCTCGTGCCAGATAACACTGATCCGACAAAAGGAGCGGTAGACTCACGTACACCTGCGCAGATATGGGCGCAATTAGATTCTTATATTAAGCAGGATGAATATCTTCATGATAAAAGGGGAGAGTATGCCAAAAGAAACGGCGTAGTGCTGCCATACTTCAACAATATCAATCTTAACCTGTCCCAGGATTTCTTTGTTAAAGCCGGAACAAAGCGTAATACCATACGTGTTGAGTTTAACATCATTAACTTTACAAACTTCCTTAACAAGGATTGGGGCGTTTACAGGGTGCTAACCCGGCCGACATTGCTAACATATAAAGGATTAGAAGCGGGAACAGGCAAGCCAACATTCTCTTTTCCTTATCTTGACAGCAGTAATCAGATTCCTCTTACAAATTCTTATACGAATCTGACAACCCAGCTTTCACGCTGGCAGGCGCAAATTGGTTTAAGATACATCTTTAATTAGATATTTCTTATTTACGATAGCATAAAGCCACCTTTTAGGTGGCTTTATTGTTTAAATATGTTTCCTTTTTTGCTTAAAACAAGAAAATATTTAGACAGTCGATTTAGTTAACAATTTGTTAACATAGAAAGACTTATAAATATGAAATTTATGAGAAAACCTGTCTATATTTGCGCAAAATTCACATAACTAAATTTCATTTAAAAACACTTTATGAAGAAGTTTTTACTCTCATCGCTTGTTTTGATCCTGACGGCTTTTGCCGGCTTTGCTCAGGTGACGACGAGCAGTTTAACGGGTAGTGTTAAAGATTCAAAGGAAACTTTGATCGGCGCTTCCGTGAAAGCAACTCACCAGCCTACGGGAACCGTTTATGGTTCGTCAACCAATGGTGACGGACGGTTTACTATTCCCAATATGAGGGTTGGTGGACCTTACCTTATTGAGATAACCTATGTGGGTTATCAAACTTTGAAGTACGAAAACATTTATTTGAAACTGGGTGAACCTTTCACTTTAAATGCGGTTATGCAAAATACCGGAACAGAGTTACGTGAAGTAGCTGTAACTGCTACAAACTCAAGGTCTGTTTTAAATGCAAAAAGAACTGGAACAACCACCAATATTGGCTCCAGAGATATCAACTCGCTACCTACTATTTCCCGCAGCTTAAATGATATGACACGTATCACTCCGCAGGCATCTTCGGCTAATAGTGGTGCAATAGGTGGCGGTAACTATCGTCAGAACTTTATTACTGTCGACGGTTCTGATTTTAATAACTCTTTTGGTATCGGTACCAACCTTCCGGCTAACGGATCGCCAATTTCGCTTGATGCCCTTGAAGAAATCTCGATTAACGTAACTCCTTATGATGTAAAACAGTCAGGATTTATTGGTTCTGCCGTAAACGCTGTTACACGTTCAGGTTCTAACAGCTTTTCGGGGTCAGCTTATTATCTGTTCAGAAATAACTCTTATCAAGGTGACCAGGTTGGCGATGTAAGCATTCCTGTTCAGAGAACTAATATCAGCACTTATGGTTTCAGATTGGGTGGACCGATTATTAAAAATAAGTTATTCTTCTTTGTAAACGCAGAAAAGAACAAGCAAATAGTACCTGGACAGAACAGGATTGCTTCTACTGCTGCCTTACCTTATTCGCCAAGTGGAACTGTAGTAGCTCGTCCGAGTGTAACCGAACTGGATGCTATTAAAAGCTATCTGGTAACTAATTATCAATATGAGCCAGGTGAATACCAGGGTTACGCATTTGCACAAGACAACACAAAATTCCTTGCTCGTTTAGACTGGAACATTGCTAAAAACCACCGATTCAATGTACGTTACAGCCAGGTAGAAAGCTCGAATCCAAGTTTTCCAAGTACCTCAAGTTCGCCAGTAACTAACTTTGCAACAGCAACCGGCCGTACAAGCATCAATGCACTGCATTTCTCAAATTCGAACTACTACCAGGAAGCTAACCTTTACACATTAGCTGCAGAGTTGAACTCTACATTTGGAAGCAAATTTTCTAATACGTTAAGAGGAAGCTATTCTCACCAGAATGACCCAAGAAGCTCTGATAGCCGTGATTTTCCATTTGTTGACATCCTTAAAGATGGTACTCCATTTACTTCATTTGGTTACGAGCCGTTTACAAAAGGAAATTTGAGAGATGTAACAACATATACTGTTTTAGATAACTTCAACATGTATCTGGGGTCACATACTATTACCTTGGGTGCTCAGGCGGATTTCAGCCAGACTAAAAACGGATTCCAGCGCTTTGCGACAAGTTACTACCGCTTTAACTCATGGGCTGACTTTGTTGGTGGAAAATTACCGACGGACTACGCCATCACTTACTCGCTATCACCAGGTTTTGCTCAGGCTTTCCCTAGCTTTAAGTTTGCTCAATATTCAGCTTATGCGCAGGATGAATTCACAATTTCTGACCGATTTAAGTTAACTGCCGGCCTTCGTGTCGAGTTGCCAACTTATCCGGATGTTAGCGAAATCAAAACTCATGAGTTAGTTTACGGATTAAACTTCGCTAATGGTGAGAAAATTAACACCGGTGTTTTGCCAGATCAAAAACTTTTATTCTCTCCACGGTTAGGCTTTAACTGGGATATAATGGGAGACAGATCTGTACAAGTTCGTGGTGGTTCAGGTATTTTCACTGGACGTGTTCCATTTGTTTGGATCGTTTCGCAGTCAGGCGACTCAGGTTTGCTACAAATCACCCAAACTTATTCGGGTAATACAGTACCAGGTCCATTTAGCCCGGACCCAACAAAATATCTTCCAGCTACTCCTCCGGCCGCTGGAACAACCATTCCAAGTACCATCAGTTCTATCGCTCCGGATTTCAAAAACCCTCAGTCGTGGAAAAGCAGTTTAGCGGTTGATGCAAAATTGCCATGGGGAATTGTTGGAACGTTAGAAGGGATTTACACAAAGGATTTAATTGTCGCGTTAGGTACAAACCCTAACCTGGTTGAGCCAACTGCATTAAACGTTGCCGGTTACCCGGATAGCCGCCCGATGTATCCGAATTTTAACACACAAAAATTCATCAATCCGTTAATTAAAGGTCTGCCTGTTGCTCCGGGAACTACCGTTGATGGGAAACCTGTAGTTACTTCAAGCAATGATGCAAGTGCATTTAACGCAATCCAGTTACATAACGTTAAAAATAAAGGTTATTACTGGTCTGTAACAGCTAAGCTGGATAAGCAATTCTCAAACGGACTATCGGCGTTTGTTGCTTATACAAGAAGCGAAGCAAAGAACATTTATGACGGTAACGGTGACCAGTTGTTAAATACATGGTCATTAAATAACATTTCCGGAAATCCTAACAATCCTGCCTTAAGCTATGCAAGCTACGTAGTTCCTGATCGTGTTATTGCAGGTATCAATTTCCGTAAAGAATATTTGAAGAGCCTGGCCACTCAGTTCTCATTATTCTATGAAGGATCAATTCAGGGCCGTTATTCTTATACTTATAGCACCGATTTTAACAGAGATGGTCAGGTTAATGACTTGATTTATATACCTAAAGATGCGTCTGAAGTTACATTTGTTCCATTAACCGTTGGTACCGGCGCATCTGCCGTTACTTATACACCGGAACAACAAAGTGCTGCATTCTTTGCTTATGTTGACCAGGATAAATACCTGAGCTCACATAAAGGAGAATATGCTGTGAGAAATGGTGCAAAACTTCCGTGGAGAAATCAGGTGGATGTTCGTTTCACTCAGGATATCTTCAAAAATGTTGGAGGTAAGAAAAATACTTTCCAGTTTACCTGGGATGTCTTCAACATCGGAAACCTGATCAATAAGGATTGGGGATTGGTTCAAACTGTCAATAACAGCAGTATCCTTGTTCCAACCAACACAGCTAACCTTACGCCAGGCGGCACTACTAAGCCAACATTCAGATTAGCTACCTACCAAAATCAGCTGATCACTAAATCAGTGAATGATTTGCAAACGACGTTGTCAACTTACTATATGCAATTTGGATTCAGATACATTTTCAACTAATCCAGGTTGATTGAATAAACAAGAAAGCCGCTTCGGGATAACCGGGGCGGCTTTCTTGTTGGTACTGTGCGCGTTTTCAGCTATTTAGCCGGATATATTTTTGCTGATCAAAATTGTTCCATTGAAAAGAACTGCGTTTCGGTTGAATTGAAATGGCTTCCTGTTAATCAACCGGCTATCGTTTTTAACACTCTTTGTGAAATGTTAAAATCTTACGCTTGCTTTTACTTTTTTGTAGGGTTATCTTGTATGAACTTTCAACCAAAAGCTCTTATCAAAAAATGCCCAACCAAACCTCAGGGGGTAATGCACCCGAAAACATCGAAGAATTATTATCTCTTGCTGAATTGATTTTTCAGCAGCACCTGGAAGACGGCGAAGCCAGCCCCTTAAATGCATTACAAGGATATAACTGGAACGCGACAGGACCGACAATTGCGATTGCGCTCGATAAACACCGCGAAGCAAAATCTCTGAAGAAACAGTCGGAACAAGCTTTCGAAGAGCGGGATATATTGTTCGCTCATATTAACCGGATGGTAATGGCTTCCCGAGATTTGCTGATTTCGTCCGAAAGGAATATTTGCCTTGATATCGGTAAATGGGGATTCGATGTTAATGAAACTTCCAGGTAGCCCAAGCCGCCAAAAAAGCAAAGAGCCGGTTTATTGCCGGCTCTTTGCTTTTTTTGATTAATTCTTAATTATAAACAAACTCTCCAAATTCCGACTTTATTGTCACCTGCTTTGTGTCAGCAGCTTCCACGCGCCCAACTATTTGCGCATTAATTCCGAAACTTTTTGAAATTTCAATCAGGCCGCCTGCGATTTCTTCAGGAACATATAGCTCCATCCGGTGCCCCATATTGAAAACTTTATACATTTCCTGCCAATCGGTGTTCGATTGTTCCTGTATCAGCTTAAACAGGGGCGGAGCAGGGAATAAATTATCTTTGATGATATGCAAATTGTCGATAAAATGGAGCACCTTGGTTTGCGCACCACCGCTGCAATGCACCATGCCGTTTATCTGGCTGCGATATTTGTCGAGGATTGTTTTTATTACCGGAGCATAAGTCCTGGTAGGTGATAATACCAGTTTGCCAGCATCAACGGCCTCTCCGGTTTCAACCGCAACTACATCAGTCAGCTTTTTATTACCAGCGAAAACCAGTTCGTAAGGAACCGCCGGGTCGTAACTTTCCGGATATTTTTCGGCAATATATTTATGGAAAACATCATGCCGTGCGGAGGTTAAGCCGTTTGATCCCATGCCTCCGTTATATTCTTTCTCGTACGTTGCCTTGCCGTAAGATGCCAGTCCAACGATTACATCGCCAGCCTGAATGCGGTCATTCGAGATAACGTCTGAGCGTTTCATGCGGCAGGTAACGGTCGAGTCGACAATAACGGTTCTCACCAGGTCGCCGACATCAGCAGTTTCGCCACCAGTTGAATAAATACCGATTCCCAATTCACGCAGCTCGCTTAAAATCTCTTCCGTGCCGTTGATGATCTCGGCAATCACCTCGCCTGTGATCAGGTTTTTATTGCGGCCGATAGTCGACGACAGCAGGATGTTATCAATAGCTCCAACGCAAAGCAAATCGTCGAGGTTCATAATGATCGCATCCTGCGCGATACCCTTCCAAACGGAAATATCACCCGTTTCTTTCCAGTACACATAGGCCAGCGACGACTTTGTTCCGGCGCCGTCGGCATGCATAATATTACACCAGTCGGCTTCACCTCCTAAAATATCCGGAATGATCTTGCAAAACGCTTTTGGAAAAATTCCTTTGTCGATATTCTTAATGGCGTTGTGGACATCTTCTTTCCCGGCAGAAACGCCGCGCTGGTTGTATTTGGTATCGGACATTGTTTAGATATGAGATTTGAGTACTGAGATATGAGAAGTAATATCTCAATATCTGTGCGGGACAAAAGTAAAAAATAGATCGTTGATAGGCGGTATAAATAGTCAAATGGCAGAGAAGTTGTTTTAGGAATAGACGTCTGATTATGTGTAAATCCCACGCCGGTCGCTAAAGTCTTTTAGAAAAACAATACCTGCCTAATATTGGTCATTTCAGTCCCGCTCTTTATTTCAAGTTTTTTGTCAATGATTTTCTAAAGCCGAAGGTATTCTGCGCCAAAAAAGCTTTCCATGCTGATCGGGTTTAAAACAGTCGGGACATACTTTCATCGGAAGAAATGCGGCGCTATTGTTGCACAAACATTCATCATAAACGCGATTGAAGCGGATACCGGCCAGGTGGTTAAGGCCTGTGAAGTATGAGCGTAAAGCGCGGCTGCTTACTGATATTTGTGCTAACCGCTGGTTTTCAAGTCTAAAATCTAAAGAAATATTTTGTCAGCATTGCAGTTTCTTGATTATTACTTTGCAAGCAAACGTACAGCTACTTTACTTTAATATTCCAGCGTTTGATTTGTTAAAATTGTCAGTCATCTTAAACTCGTTCCTTCTCCATAAACAAAAAAATCCCGGAATTACTCCCGGGATTTGCTATTGTTATTTGGGTTGATTCTATTTGATGAATAACAACTCTCTGAATTTAGGTAACGGCCATTTTGCATCGTCAACTAATTGCTCCAGTTTGTCAACATGGTAACGGATCGGATCGAAGAATGATTTTACCTTTTCATCGTAAGCGATTGATTTCTCACGCGCATCTTCGATAACATTCGCTTTTTTACGTTCTTCGATCATATCGTGTACGTTTGATTTGATGAAGTTAACGTGCGTTGAAATTTTCTTGATGATATCCAACTGTGCAGCGTAGGTATCTTCTCCCAAACCGATATCTTTCAAACCTTTAACGTTGTTGATTAGCTCAGTTTGGTAGCCGATAGCGGTAGGGATAATGATGTTGTTTACCAGCTCGCCCATTACACGCGCTTCGATCTGAAGTTTTTTGTAATAGTTTTCCAATAAAATTTCGTGGCGGGCGTGGTTTTCACGTTTGCTGTAAACGCCGGTTTCTTCAAACAGCTTATCTGTAGTGTCAGTTAATAAAACATCCAAAGCTTTCGGTGTGGTTTTGATATTTGCTAAACCACGGGTTTCAGCTTCTGTAGCCCACTCATCGCTGTATCCATTGCCTTCAAAACGGATAGCTTTCGATTCCTTGATGTATTTCTTAATGATGGTCATCAAGGCAACATCTTTTTTCTCGCCTTTTTTCAAAAGCTTGTCAACCTCAACTTTGAATTTGTTCAACTGGTCCGCAACGATCAGGTTTAAAACCGTCATTGGGTTTGCCGAGTTAGCAGATGAACCTACCGCACGTAATTCAAATTTGTTGCCGGTAAAGGCAAAAGGAGAAGTACGGTTACGGTCAGTGTTATCTAACAGGATTTGCGGAATTTTAGGGATGTTAGTCCATAAAGCATTTTCCTGCTTCATTTTAGATGTTACGCGTGAAGTTTCGATTTCATCTAAAACATCATTCAACTGGCTTCCAAGGAAGATAGAAATGATTGCCGGTGGCGCTTCATTGGCACCTAAACGGTGATCATTATTTACAGATGCGATAGATGCACGTAATAAATCTGAATGTTCAAAAACAGCCTTAACAGTATTTACAAAAAATGTAAGGAACATCAGGTTGTTTTTTGGCGTTTTACCTGGTGAAAGAAGGTTTTTACCGGTATTGGTTATTAATGACCAGTTATTGTGTTTTCCTGATCCATTAATGCCTGCATAAGGTTTTTCGTGCAATAACACCTTGAAATTATGGCGGCGGGCAACCTTGTCCATCAAATCCATTAACAATTGGTTGTGGTCAATTGCAAGGTTGATTTCCTCGTAAATCGGCGCGCACTCAAACTGAGAAGGAGCAACCTCGTTATGGCGTGTTTTTAATGGAATACCCAGTTTTAATGCTTCGGTTTCCATATCCTGCATATAAGCCTGTACACGCTCAGGAATAGAACCGAAATAATGATCTTCTAACTGTTGGTTCTTTGCCGACATGTGGCCGAACAACGTTCTTCCTGTAAGGTAAAGATCCGGGCGTGCATTGTATAAAGCAAGGTCGACAAGGAAGTATTCCTGTTCGATACCCAGAGATGCATTTACTTTTTCGATGCTTTTGTCAAAATATTGAGCAACTGATACCGCAGCTTTATCTAGTACACCTAATGCTTTTAACAATGGTGCTTTATAATCTAATGCTTCACCTGTGTATGAAACGAATACCGTTGGAATACAAAGAGTTTTTCCGATAATAAATGCCGGAGATGAAGGATCCCAAGCAGTATATCCACGGGCTTCAAATGTACTGCGAATGCCGCCGTTTGGAAAACTTGATGCATCCGGCTCTTGCTGAGCCAATGCCTCACCCGAAAATTTTTCAAGACCGCTTTCACCAGATGGCTCAAAAAAAGAATCATGTTTTTCAGCAGTAGTACCGGTTAATGGCTGGAACCAGTGGGTGTAATGAGTTGCACCTTTACCTATAGCCCATGCTTTCATTGCAGAAGCTACCTGTTCAGCAACTTCACGGTCCATCGGTGTGCCGAAGTTGGTTGAGTTGTTTACACTTTCAAATGCTTCCTTCGAAAGAAACTCTTTCATTTTCTTTTTATCGAAAACATTAATACCAAAATACTCAGATATTTTGTGTGATGGTGGTTTTACTTCAGGAATCGTCCTGGTAAGTACGGCATTAAGAGCCTGAAAGCGGAGGTTTGACATGGTTTATTATGAAATAATAATAAGTTTTTAATGAATTTCCTTTTCGGATGGAAAATTATCTAAAATGTTTGATAAAAATTAAAAAAAATTGAAAAATTATAAAAATCGTTCAAAAAAATCTTGCAACGACGTTTTTCTCACTTTTAGTATAGCTCTTATAATGTATAAAATGATTAATTCCACTAAATGGTGTCTTCACATCATTGATAAACAGTGATATATAACGTTTATGGAATTCTTTTTCTTTCCGCATCATGAAAGAAAACAGTTTATGAACCTTTTCAAATCAGATCTGTACAAAATCGAGTGGCTCGATGTTGTATTCGAAAATCGTAACAAGGAATATGGTGCTTATGAACTCCGGCATCATTACGGACAACGAATGACTAAAGCACTTTTAACAACCGGCTTTTTGGTGTCGGCATTGGTCGTTTTTTTCCTGATATCAAAAGGCAAAAAAACACTGGCAGACGTTGCCAAACTGGATAATGAGTTTAAAGTAACCAACGTCATACTTCCGGATAAAGTTATTATTCCTAAGAATACTGAATCGCCGGCTGCCATCCAAAAGCCGAAAGCTGATACGAAAAAGTTTACCACCTTTAAAACTGTAAAGCGGGAAGAGGTTATTGAAGAAGCTCCTGCAATCGAGGATCTCACTAATTCGCTGATTGGAAAAATTAACAAAGCCGGTGATCCGGCCGGAACACAAACTCCGGAAATAAATCCCTCTGCAGGAAATGGCATGCAGGGTACTGAAACGGCCGATCCTAATGCTGTTTTTGAATCGGTCGAGAAGCTGCCGCAATTCCAGGGCGGTGAAAAAGAATTTTATAAATACCTGAGCCGCAACTTACGTTATCCTGATAATGCAGTGGAGAATAATATAGGCGGACGAGTGTTTGTAAGTTTTATAGTTGAACGTGACGGTAGGCTTTCTAATATAAAAGTTATGAAAGGGCTTGGCTTTGGTTGCGATGAAGAGGCGATGAGAGTAATAAAGAAATCACCGGCATGGATACCCGGCGAACAAAACGGGAAAGCGGTGCGTGTACAATACACGATTCCAATTTCTTTTCAAATGCAATAAGAAGCCTAAACAGAAAGCCAGTTTGCCTGATGTGTGAGCTGGCTTTTGTGTTTATCGTTTTTTGTTTAAGAGATGCAGGATACCTGCCGTTGCCAATCCGCCGGCGACATAATAAAGGACAGTGAGATTTTTACGTTTAGTTGAACCGGCGACTGGTTCGGAATCAAGACCCAGCGGTTCCGGTAAAGACAGGGCGCCGATGCCTGCTGCCAATCCAAATAATCCGCCTTTAAGCCAGTACCTTGTTTTGTTTTTACCATCAATTAAGCTGTAGTACAATGCATTGCTTAAAATATCTCCCGCTAATGTAGCCTGGTATAACTGATTTCCTTCCGGCGGATTGATGCCTATATTTACCATAGATTTGGACAGGGCCTGCTCGCCTAATTTATCCACCCGGGGAGCCGCAGGATCAAAATGTCTTACGGTTTCATGAATGAAATTTAAAGTAAGGGCGCCGCCAAGACCAGCCAGCAAAGATTTAAATGTTCTCATATCCAAATAAGTTTTCTGGCTGTAATTTTGTTTTCTCTAAGATCAATTGCCGTGTTGGGGCAGGTCAATTCCAACCACACAACATCTTAGGTAGGCAGCTGTTAAACGAATGAGTGTGCGCAAACCCGCTGCTTAATTAAAATATCGCGGACGAACTAGCAGTCGGTCCGGCACGGCATCCGATTTAGTTGCCTGGTGGTATCGCTAGATGTTTGTTTGAAAAACAGCGTGTATTCATTTTCTTTGCAAGCTGGCGCACTTTCGCTTTTTTTCTGTGCAATTACACAGTCTGTTACATACCTGTAAAAATACACTGAAACCATTAATCCTGTCACAAACACCAAATAGGTTAGCAAGAATCTGGATTGGTTAAATAGAGTTTTCACTTTGTTGTTTTTATATAGGTTAATAAAATAACGTGCCAATGGTCTAAAGGGTCTGAAAGGCATATTTTCTATAAGGGCGTGTTCGCAAACGAACATATTTTGTTCGCCGCTGATACAGTTATAATGTTTGTTTAGATGTAGAGAATTATTAGGAAAACATGAGAATTAGTTTACAAGAATTATCACAACTTCGTAATAGCGCTCAGAGAAATAATGTATTTCTGTATGTTTATAGCTGCTTACTAGTGCACATTAATAAGTTTTTATAAAGGGAGCAACGGGCATTGCTCCCTTTATTTGTTTGATCGGATTAAAATCAATAAACTGATTTTTTATAAAGGCGATCATCTGAAAATCAAAGCTCAATTCTCCTGGAAGGTTAGCCCTTCTTTTCCTTCCAAATCCTCGTTCGTAACTCCTTTGGGTTTTCCGGTACAATTGATAAATCTATGGACATTTCAGCATCTCCGTTTTCAGCTATCCGGAAATTGGGAAGTATTCTTGGAGGCAAATAAAAAGATGCGAACTTCAGAAAAAGGAGCTGCCTCGTGAGCGCATTTATCGTTAAAAAAGGTACAAGCTTTGCGTAAATCGCGTCCAAACTTATGTAGTTCTCTCCTGTTAAATTGAAAAAGGATACATGAAACAGCAAAAATCTATAGCGGGGCAAACCATCGTAATTACGGGAGCGAGTAGCGGCGCCGGATTAGCGATAGCCCTCGAGTTAGCAGCTTATCAGCCCAAACTGGTGCTTGCGTCGCGAAATGAACAAATACTTAAGGAAGTAGCAAGTGAATGCGAGGCGGCTGGCGCAGAAGTGCTGGTGGTGCCGACAGATGTAACCGAAAAAGGCGCGATGATCAGCCTTGCGTCTGCCGCAAATAAAGCGTTTGGAAAAATCGATGTATGGGTAAACAACGCGGGTGTCCTTGCTGTAGGCGAATTTGATAAAACTCCTCTTGAAATACACGACCAGGTTATTAAGACAAACTTGCTCGGATATATACATGGCGCACATGCCGTTATGCCTTATTTTAAAGGACAGCAATATGGAACACTGATAAATAATATTTCGATAGGAGGATTTTTGCCAGTTCCGTATGGCACGGGATATTCGGCAAGCAAGTTCGGATTACGCGGCTTTTCAGAAGCACTTAGAGCTGAACTATCGGTATGGCCGGATATTTACGTTTGCGATTTGTTTCCGGCATTTCTTGACACGCCTGGTATCAGGCATGCAGGCAATTATACAGGAAAGGTGATTAAGCCGGCGCCGCCAGTTTATGATCCGCGGCGGGTAGCAAAGGCTGTGGTATCACTTGTTCAAAATCCGCGAAGCTCGGTGAGTGTAGGTAGCGCATCGTCGGTACTTCGCCTGGCACACGCTCTTTTTCCAGCCGTTACCACGCGATCTACCAGGCTTGTAATGAATACTTACCTCAAGCAAGCTAAGACTACCCCTGCAACGAGCGGCAACCTGTTCAACTCTCTTGATTTTGGTCATAGTATTTTTGGCGGACACGGCATTCCCGGGAAACCAAAGGCTCACAGGAAGTATATTGCCGTTGGATTACTATTTAGTGCAGCCTTAGGGGCTTTCGCTTTACTGAAACGAAATTGAGCTGGCGGCCTTAAATGCAATGATCTAAATTGGTATATTTAGGCAGACATTTATTGAATGATGAATAACAAGAAAATCTTAATTACCAGCTTATTTGTTTTTATAGCAACTTCCTTATTTGCGCAGACAACTTCGAAACAGGTGACTGTTAGTCCATTCACTTCCATCACCGCTGCAAATGGTGTTGACCTCTATCTTAGCCAGGGAACAGCTGAAAAGCTGGAGTTAAAGGGCGACGCAGATCGCCTGAAAGATGTCCAGGTAAGCCAGGAAAACGGAGTTTTAAAAATTGAAGTGAAGAAAAGTGCCGGTTCACTTTGGTCAGGAAATAAAGAATCGGTTAAAGCGTACATTACTTTTAAAAGTTTAAAATCTCTCAACGTAAGTGGCGGTACCGATGTTTACGGACAAAACGCGATTAATTTAAGTTCTCTGTCAATCAACGCGTCGGGCGGCAGTGACCTTAAACTAAACATCAATACCGGCGAATTAAATGTGTCTCTAAACGGCGGGTCTGATGCCGAGTTAAGCGGAAAAGCCAAAACCTTTACTATTGTGGCAAAAGGTGGTTCCGACGTGTCTGCTTATAAGTTACTTGCAGAAACCTGTAATGCAACTTGCAGCGGCGGGTCTGACGCTGAATTATACGCAAGCAAAACTTTACAGATTGCGGCCAGCGGCGCCAGCGACGTAAGTTACAAAGGCGGCGCCAGCGTGAAAACAGTCAGCAGTTCCGGAAGTTCCGACATCAGCAAGGCAGATTAAGGCCACTATGAAGCGCTTTAAGTTATCAGCGTCAAACATTTCATCCGCAGCTATACTGGTTTTTTGTTTAATCCTGTTGTTTAGCCCGGGTGCGAAAGCATTTGTATTACAAGGTTTGATGAAGGTTGGTCTTTTTCAGGTTGAACCGAATAGTGCATATCCAGCAGAAGCTAAGCTGGTTCCGGAGATGTCTTTCAAAAATTCCGAGGGAAAAATAACAGATCTCCGCGATCTACGCGGAAAAGTCGTTTTTGTCAATTTTTGGGCAACCTGGTGTCCACCCTGCCGGGCAGAAATGCCTTCAATTGAAAAGCTTTACCAAAGTTCAAAAGCAAACGATTCGATTGTTTTCATCATGGTCGACGTTGATGGTAACCTGGCAAATTCCCGGAAATTCATGGATAAAAGAAAATACTCGCTTCCTGTTTATAGCGTAGAGGGGACAATTCCTGAAACGTTGTTCCGGGGCTCAGTTCCAACAACTTTCATTTTAAACAAACACGGCGAAATTGTTTTTCTGCATGAAGGAGTAGCCGACTATTCGGCTAAGAAAGTAAGTGATTATTTAGCACAGCTTAGCAAGTAGAAACTTCGCACGTCTATCGTGTATTATTGATTTGACCCTGAATTTAAATTGCCATTACAGTGAGTGTTCTATAAGGGACCTTCGTCGTACCTGCTTCGGCTTTCAGTCCTGAAAAACGTAAGATACCCGAAGAAGAACCCTTTCAGATGCCTTACAGGCACGATCCGATGACAGCTCAGAAACCATTCTGACAGCCTTTATCTTTACGCATGAAATCAGCGATAGCTGCGTGGTAAATGGATTTATTTGCCTGAACTTTGGTACGGTAAACAGCGGCTTGCCGCGGATCGCTGATCACGGAACGGGCGTAGGCAACTGCTTGTTTGAACCGACTTTTTTTCGCCAGTTGAGCCGGGCTCGGTACGACTTTGCTCATGTCCGGGTAGGCGGTAAGGATTGTTTTTCCCAGCCAGTGTTTTACGACGACTTTCTTATCGTACTGGCCGGCGTATTTCGGATCGATTGGTTCGCGGTGAATACCCATAAGTTTTGTTTAAGGCTATTCATGAAGTAAAGCATCGGACACCGGTCATGCTACAACCAGCGGTTGTAATTAAGAACTTCGGGTTATAATTACATGCTGTGTTCCTGCTAATAGAACTGGTTAAAATTTAGCGGCCGGAAGGCCGGAACGGGAAAGTTTTTCGACGGTTTTTTAGTATATAAAAAAAGACAGGATTTTGCTCTTTTTTAAGAAGTATATAAGAAGGGTTGACCTTGTGTTAAGGTTGTGTTGAGGGAGGGTGAAAAAGGAGCGTTTTTTAATGCCGGTTTGGTGCTAAAAACGCGGCAAAACAGGTTAGAAAAGGAGCTATTTTGCAAATTGGTCACGAGCTGCAATTCCGCGGGGAGCGGGCAGGAGCGACACTTCCGAAAACACCGATTAACGCTTTGTTTACCCATAACGTATGCATATCGATGCCCTGCCACCGTTATCTGCTAAGCTAAACGGAAAAGGAGCTTTCTTCACCGGTTAATCCTGTATCAGGCTTGCACTTGCACCCGCACTTATCTCCTGGATTGTTGAGGGAAATTTAGCTAGCAATCGCTCAACGTTTTGTAACAAATGTAACCGGCAGATACGATTTTTTCAAAATCGCTGATAGTCAGTTTATTGCGAAATTAACGCTGACACTTTGCGCGCTGGGCTGCCATTATGCGCCGACAGGCGTCAGTTTACGCCAGATCGTAAGCGTTCAAAACGCGTATGAACAAGAAAAATACGATTGAGGCACAAGCCAGGCAGCGCATTGTTCGGGCGCCAAGAGTTGCGCCGGCAGGGCGATACTGAGCGGATGAAGTTGAAAAGTTCTGTCATAACAGGCATTAAGAAAATCTCCGCTCCATCTTCCCTTAAGCTTAAGCCAGGGGCGGGCCAGACAGCGATTATAAAAGATCGCTTAAATTAATATCTTTAAAAAATATAGAGTTTCCCTTGACATTCCGCATCGTTTTGCAATTATATGAACATACGTTTTAAATTATTAGTCGCTTTTTTTCTCTCACTAAATTTTTCTTCCTTACTGGCGCAAAAAATTGATACCTCGCCCTTAGACGCTTATTGGAAAATGGTGGAACCCCTGAAGCATGGGGATTCGCTGGCTGTTGACGACTGGAACAAATTTCTAAATATTGAAGCTAACCATATTTACGTTGACAACCAGGGATTTGATAAGAACTATTTGGAACGGCTGAGGAAAAATATCCAGTTCGTTTACATGCCTAAATACGATAGCCTTTTACAGTCGAGGTTAATAGCGATTAAAAAAGACCCGGCGTCTTATTGGATGACCTATAAAGTTTATGTGTACAAAGAATATGAAAAGGAACTGAAGAATTACGAAAAACAGCTTTCAAACCCATCTTACCTGGATTCTATATATAAAAATGCTTTTAACTGGCTTCCACGGAACCTTCAAAAAAAAGATACAACGGTCAATATTCAATTTCTGGGAATAGAAAATGACGCGATAGCAGGCGGAGGTACCGTAATTGCTACTTTATGGACCGCATATAACCAGGATAAGCTGAAAGAAGGGATACTTGGAGGACATGAAATGCACCATGTGTTGCGTAAAGGAAAGGCCTTCGAACATGTAGCTGATAACGAAAACGGCATTATGTATTTTCTTAATGGTGTTTTGAATGAAGGTACTGCAGATATGATCGATAAGTCATACGAACTTTTGCATGAAAAAGAATTGCCAATGGAATTCCAGTTTTCTGATTTTGAGCTGTTCCAGGCCGACAGCATTGTCAGGCAGGTTGACACGATCTTGCTGGATATGGCAGATTCGAAAGGTGAAAAGTTTAAGACAGAGAAAGAATTCCGGAATTTAATCAGGTGGACAAGCGGACACTGCCCTGGCTATTATATGGCCGACATAATTGTGCGAAATGGTTTTAAGACAAATATGTTAGCAAGTATCCAAAACCCGTTTGCATTTATTTATCTCTACAATAAGGCTGCCGCCAGGGACAGTCAGAAGCCACCCGTGTTTTCAAAGAAATCGATAACCTATATTAAAGGAATGGAGAAAAAATACCGGCCGAAGAACTAGCAGTATAAACTAAAAAGCTTTATTATTTTTTCATTGCGATAAGAAAACCTGACAGAGCTAATAAAAAAGCTACATCCTGCAACTTCAATTTTAAAATCCTGTAAGCGTTTTTTTTGTGATATTTTACAGTATTGACCGATATATCCAGTAGTTCTGCGATTTCATGATTTTTCGCACCCTTTAAGCTGTGCAACAGCACCTTCCTGCATTGATCATTGAGATTTTCCTGGATTGATTTTAAGATCAGCCGGTAAGCATCTTCTTCTATGGCTAACTGTTGGAAATAGATTTCATTGTCTTTTTCTGCTATCTCTTCCTGAACATATTTTTCCCTAACCTTTAAACTGCGCAGGTAGTTCAATGCCTTATTTCGCGCGGTGGAATACAAATAGGATTTAATCGCCTCTTCATTTCTGATCGTATCCTGTTTATCGAGCATCGATACAAAAGTATCTTGCGCAAGATCGACGGCTGCATCATAATCATTGGTAATGCGTTGAATGAAGGTTACAACCGACCCGAAATACGCGCTGTAAGTTTTTTTAAAGCTGTTAAGATTGGAGGTTTTTTTTTCAAAACCAATGCTCACCGTCATCTACACTAAATAGTAAAATTATCCCCATATAAACCATTTATTTTCCAAGAAGATTGTAAATGAGCTGGCCAATATATTGCTAATTTTTAAATATTCAATCTGTAAATAAAAATTAGGGCCATTTATATTTCGAATCGAACAAAAATGCCTGCCGGAAATAAATTTCTACAATTTTTTATTTCTCATACTACCCACTTTCTTTTTGCCGGTGTCTTAGTGATTGTTAGCGGAAAGTTAACTAAGTAAGAAATTACTATGAAACATCAACATATGTCAGATTTTCGGTTAAGTGAGCTTCTTGCGCGCAAGGTGCTTGGTTCAATTACTGAGAAGGAAACAGCGGAGCTTGAGCAATGGGTTAACTTAAACGCCGATAACAGGCAGTTTTATAACCAATTCATGGCTCAGTCATCCATAGGAAAGAGGTTTGAGCGCCACGAAGAATTCGATATAAATGAACACTGGAATCAGTTTGTTCAACGGGCTGGCAACAGAGAACATAAAGCATCTCGGTCGCTGAGTATTTTAATTAAATATGCAGCAATTATTGCGCTTCCGGTTTTGATTGGAGCTGCGGTTTATCTCACGGTCTTTAATAAAAAGGATGTCCCGAATTCACAAGCTTTTTCAAATAAGGCTCCGGCAGGCATTGTGCTTTATACATCAACGGGAGAAAAGATCAACCTGGATGATGCAAGTAAAATAGAAAACGGTGTAGTTGTTAAAGATAAGGATACAAAGGAGTTGGTTTATGATGCTACCGCGTCTGTAAAAGATCAGTACCACACAATCATCGTCCCTGCTCAGCGCGACTTTAAGATTCAGCTTGCCGATGGGTCAACCGTTTGGTTAAACGCAGGAACAACTTTCACTTACCCGGTCGCCTTCAACGGAAACATCCGCCAGGTTCAGTTAGATGGTGAGGCTTTCTTCGATATTAAGCACAATGAGAAACAGCCGTTCCTGGTAAAAACAAACGGGATCAATGTAGAAGATATCGGCACCTCGTTCAATGTAAAATCTTATAAAGCAGAATCAAAAACAACCACCACGTTAGTTAGCGGTAAAGCAAAAATGACAGATCCGGCGAACGTGTCGGCTACAGCACTTTTGGAACCGGGTTTTCAGTCGTCTTACATTACCGGCAGCGGTCAAATGCAGGTAAGGGAAGTTGATGTAAATCCAGCAATAGCGTGGAAAGAAGGCCGATTTGATTTTGAAGATCAGGCTCTCGGAGAGATCATGTCGGATCTGGGCAGATGGTATGGAGCGGAAGTTGAATTTGAAAATGAACAGCTCAGAAAGGTTCGTTTTAAGGGCTCGGTCAGCAAAACAGATTCTTTTGAACGTATTGCCAATATCCTTGAAGGAACAGGAAAGGTAAAGATCAGCGTAGCTGGCAATAAAATTTATGTAAAATAAAACGAGAAGTGCGGTCACACTTCCCGTCAATTAGAATGTGTGCGAACGGCGTCGGTCAACGTATTTCGCACTGTTAACTACTTAACTATACGAAAGTATGAATAAAAAACGAAAACGGTTCTTCCCGGTAACGGGGAGAAGAAAACTTCTATTTCGAACGATGAAATTAACCACCTTGCTGATCCTCGCTGTAACCATGCAGCTTTCGGCAACTGTTTACTCTCAGTCAGCTAACGTAAGTTTGAAGGTTAAGCATGCTGATCTGGAAACTGTTTTGCGAAAGCTCGAAAAAAGTTCGCAGTATAGTTTTTTTTATAGCGTAGATGATGTCGCTTCTGAAAAGAAGATAGATCTGGATATAAAAGACCAGCCCCTTGGCCAGGTATTATCAACAGTGCTTAGCGATTACAACCTGGTTTACTCTATCAATAATAACCTGATTGTATTAAAACATGACGCGGAAAAAAGTATTCGTCCGCTGAAAAGCGAAGCAAGCAGGCCGGTGAAAATCATAAGAGGTACGGTTACCAGTGCGGAAGATCATGCACCGATGCCGGGTGTCAGTGTTTTTGTAAAAGGTAATCCTTCAGCCGGAACAAGCACTGATGCGAAAGGTAATTTCCAGTTATCGGTATCAGACGATGCAAAAATCCTGACGTTCAGCATGGCAGGATATAAAACCCGAGAGATCGCTATTACTGATCAGGGCAGCTTTAATGTTGAAATGTCAATTGAGGTAAAAGAGCTGAAAGATGTCGTTGTTACCGGGTATCAAAAAGTAGATAAACGGACGTTTACAGGTTCTGTAGGAAAGATCGGCGCCGACAAAATTCAGCAGCTTGCATTACCTGATGTTGGGAAAATGTTGCAGGGACAGGTTGCCGGTGTGAGTGTTGAAATACCTTCATCCACCTTCGGCTCAAAACCTAAAATACGTATCCGCGGCAGCTCATCGATCAGTGGTAACAAGGAGCCCTTATGGGTCGTCGACGGTGTAGTTCTGGATGAGATTGTGAATATTAACCCTAACCAGTTGTATAGCGGTGATGCCTCCGATCTTTTAAGTTCAGCTATCAGCGGACTAAACCCGAGCGATATCGCGGATATCCAGGTTTTAAAGGACGCTTCCGCGACAGCGATGTACGGTACACAGGCCGTAAATGGTGTGATCGTTATCACCACAAAAAGGGGTAGAAAGGGCGCGATGTCCGTTAATTACCGGAATAATTCTACGCTTACTATTAAGCCGACAATCCTGGATTTTAACGTGCTTAATTCTAAGCAGCGAATGGAATTTTCTGAGGATTATTACCTGAAAAATCCTGATGCGCTTGTGAATTTTAACAGTTCATATGGTGCTTACGGATCGCTGTATTCGCAGTGGTCGAAAAAACAGATCACTGATGACCGATTCGATCAGCTGATGAGAGAAGACAAAATGCAGAATACCGATTGGTTTAAGGAACTGTTTCATAACTCGCTAGCCCAGGAACATAGTTTAAGCCTTTCGGGAGGTACAGACCAGGCGCAATATTATACTTCTGTATCCCTGTATAATGACAACGGTCAAACGGATGGTCAGAATACACACCGGTATACCGCCAACATGAACGCAACGTTCAATATTAACAAGAGGCTTACAATCAGTCCTACGCTTTACATGTCGGCACGTAATCAGCGTGTTTTCGGAACAGCCGATGCTTATACGGATAATGGCATCACTTCACGGGAGTTCGACCTGAACCCTTACTCGTATGCGATGAGCACGAGCCGTGCAATGCGGCCGTTTGACAAAGCGGGTAACTACGAATATTACTTAAACAATTACGTACCGTTCAATGTCCTGCAAGAGCTTCAGAACAATTTTGTCGATATGAAAACGCGTGAGCTCAAGCTGCAGGCGGATGTGGGATTGAAGCTATCGAAAAATTTAACTTACAGCGGGCTTGTTTCGGGCAGGCTGACAACCGCAGCGAGCGATCATAGTATTACCGAACGTTCCAATACCGCTCAGGCTTACCGCGAAGTATCAGACAATCTTGAAGTACGGAACGGAAATCCTTATTTATTTAACGATCCAAACGATGTTGATCAATACCCGATCTCTGTTCTGCCGCGCGGAGGTATTTTGATCATGAATGAAACCCGTGGTACTTTTTATACAGTCCGGAACTCACTGAACTGGAAACCTACTATCGGGAAGGACCATGTATTTGATATACTTGCAGGTACTGAACTCCGTCATAAAGACTATGAAAATACCTATACGAAAGGATATGGTTATGAATTTTATCGTGGCCGCAGTGCATCGCCAGATTACCGCGCCGTGCAGCGCGACCTGCTTTCGGGTTCGTCGTATTACGGCTTCACAACCTCGGTAAACAACGAGTTCTCATATTTCGCAAACACAGCCTATACATATCTCGACAGGTATAACTTCTCAGTTTCTCTTCGATCTGACGGCTCAAACCGACTTGGCAAAACACAGCGGTTTAAGTTCCTCCCAACATGGCAGGCCGGAACAAGCTGGAATCTCGACAGG
The DNA here is from genome assembly GCF_009834875.1 of Hufsiella arboris. Classification (GTDB taxonomy): domain Bacteria; phylum Bacteroidota; class Bacteroidia; order Sphingobacteriales; family Sphingobacteriaceae; genus Hufsiella_A; species Hufsiella_A arboris. The sequence continues at coordinate 189,450 of NZ_WVHT01000007.1, forward strand.
GAAAATTTTCTTTCAGAGCTGAGCTGGCTTGATATCCTGAAATTACGCGCATCGTATGGTTTAAGAGGTAATATCGGTGGTATCGGTAGCTCCGAAATGCTTGTTTATTATGGAAAAACAAACCGCCTTGACGTTGATACAGATGAACCGACACTCTACGTAGTTGCTCCCGATAATCCAAACCTGCGTTGGGAAAAGGAACATATTTTAAACGTCGGCCTTGATTTTGGATTTTTCAATAAGCTAAATGGCTCGATCGAATATTATGACCGTAGAGAGTATGACCAGATCGGCTCAATACCGGCATCAATGGTTACCGGCTTTGCCAATAAAAATGTGAATTGGGCCAGTATGAAAAATTCTGGTTTGGAGTTGACGCTTAACTTTACGACACCGGTTGTTAAAAACCTGAGCTGGAACACGGTACTGACCTGGGGCTACAACAAGAACACCGTTCTCGATGCATTCTTTAACCAAACTGTTTTACAAGCCACGGGTGACGCCGGCAGCGCCCAGGTGGGACGGCCGCTGAATGGTTTGTATTCTTTCAGGTTTGCCGGGCTGGATGGAGAGGGCCTTCCTTTATTTTACGATGAAAAAGGAGAGAAAACATCGCTGATAAATCGCTATTCGACCGATATGAGCCTGTTGAAATACGAAGGCAGCCGCGACCCGCTTGCGTCGGGTGGTTTTACGAATACTTTCCGATATAAGGCATTTAGTTTGTCGATGCTCCTTACTTACTCTTATGGAAATAAAATCCGCCTGCTTCCTTTTTACCAGGCTTATTACGATGACGTAAATGCGCTGAGCCAGGACCTGGCAAACCGCTGGACGACACCGGGCGATGAAATCTACACAAATGTGCCACGTATACTCGACCAGGAAACATATGACAGCTGGAGACTTCAAAACGCGGACCCGGTTACCAGTTACAACCGGAGTACCATCCGCGTGGCCGACGGCTCGTATGTGCGCTTAAAGAATGTCAGCCTTGGTTATAACCTGCCGAAACGCCTGATTACTAAAGCAGGGATAAAAAACGCGCAATTCCAGGTGCAGGGCCAGAACCTCCACGTTTGGGCCGACGCGAAGTTGAACGGACAAGATCCGGAATCATTGCTTGGCGGAACCAATGTGCCTATGACAAAAACTGTAGCATTTAGTCTTTCTGTAGATTTTTAAACGAATAATAATGAATAAGAAAAGCCCATATCTGCTGATTGCTTTATTCCTGCTTACTGCGATTTTCTCCGGCTGTAAAAAATATTTGAGCGAAGTGCCTGACGCGAGGGTAAGTCCGCAGTCGGTTGAAGATTACCAGGCGATGGTAGTTAACGCGTATCCTGAGGCATATTACCTGTTTACGGAATTTATGACAGACAACTTCAGATACTATGATTACACCAGTTTCAATCAGCCCAGCCTAGTCAGCTGGATCAAGCCGCTGTATACCTGGTCCGACGGCTACGACCAAAATCTGCCTATCGGGCCGGAAAAGGCATGGAATAGCTATTATAATAAGATATATAACGCAAATGTGGTGATCGAGGGGTTAAGTAAACTTCCGGAAGAGTCAGACTTGAAACGTTCGGTATTGGGTGAAGCTTATTTGATCCGTGCTTATTGCCACTTTATGCTGGTGAATATTTTTGCAAAACACTATGATCCGGCGACAGCTGCAGCAGATCCGGGGGTTCCATACCAGCTTGGCACAGGTGATGCGCAGCAGGAAAACTTTCCACGTCAGTCGGTCGCCGATGTTTACAGCAAGATCGAAGCAGATCTGCTAAAAGGAGCAGACATGGTAAACGATAAACTAGTTACGGAGCCTGGATATCATTTTCAGAAAGCTTCCGCTTACGCATTTTTATCCCGGGTTAAATTATATGAAGGCGACTGGGCCGGCTGTATTGACGCTTCAAACAAAGCGCTTGCGCTAAATTCTTCTGTCCGTGACCTGATTGCCGACTATAACAACTACATCCCGAATAAAAATGAGTTCTACAACTTTTCGCTGGATTATGGCTCGGTAACCAAATCCAACAACTTACTGGTTGCGCAATCGGCAACCTACAACGGGTACGCCTCGTCGGGTTTTTACGCGAATGAGTTTAAACAGCTTTACCTTAACCAGGATTACCGCGGAAAGATTTTCGTGATAAGTTCGAATACATCGCCTAACTGGAAAATGCTTAAGCTTTCAGGGCAGCAGTCATCGAACGTGGTACTTTTCTCAGTAGAGGAGGTGTTGCTGAACCAAGCGGAAGCATATGTGCGCTCTTTAAAACCTGATTATAATGCCGCTATCACTGATCTGAATAAGATTTTGATCAAGCGTTACAGTCCGTTTACAGCCTTGACAGCCGCTCAATTCTCAGCCACCGGAACGCTCAGCGACTTGTTGCTGCAAAGAGTTTACACGGAAAGAAGGCTCGAGCTGGCATACGAAGGTTACCGATGGTTCGATATTAAACGCCTGAAACTACCAGTTACCCACAGCACGGGATCAGGCACTGAAACGCTGTCTTCCGGGGACCTGCGCTACGCCATTCAAATTCCATTCAGGGAACTGACTATTAACAAAGCCATTGTTCCTAACCCCAGATAAGACATGAAATTAATTGAACATTTGATCACAATTTAAATGAAACAGTTTTTTAAGCTATCCTTCATTCTTGCACTCACGGCGCTGGCATTGCCTGCTTGTAAGACCGAGGATCCAATTGTGCTTGACACACCAGCGCCAAGGCCGATACCTACCGATCCAACCGACCTTAAGGTTTATGAACTGGAAGGTAAATACCGGTCGAAATTCATTTATAAATGGGACCGCCGGTATTTCGGCAACGATGTTGTGATCGCACCGCCCAACTATGATAATGTGCTTTACTACCTGGATTTTTTAGAAAAAATATGGGCTATACCTTATGATATGCAGGTAGATAATTTCATGCTTAAAAACATGCCAAAAGAAGTGGTACTCGTTGGTACCACAATGAAGTATGAATCTGGTGATGAGGTTGGTTTTAACGCCGCCGGTTTGGCTATATCCTCTTCCCGGATTATCCTGACAGACCTAAACAATTTTAAGCCTACCGACAAAGTTTGGCTAATCAACAGCGGGATGAGCTGGATGAAGGAACAGGCGAAAACCATGCATCACGAGTTCGCCCACGTTCTGGATAAATTATACGGGCGACCAAAGGGTTTTGATAATGTATCAAAAGGCCTGTATGCCGGAAGCAGCCGTTTTGACCAATATAGCCTGGCAGAAGCAAATTCCCGTGGTTTTTGGATTCCCTACGGAATGTCAAATGAAGCGGAAGACTTTGCCACGATGGTGGAGGGTATCCTTTCTATGCAAAAGGCTGACTACCTGGCAACGATAAAAGGAAACGCTTTGCTCGAAAAAAAGTATGCCATGGTTTACGATTATTATAAAGCTCTGGGAATAGATATACATATACTTCAGGTGAATGTAGATCAGGCGATTACAGGTTATCATATTGGAAATTAATACGTTATGAAAGAAATTAAACACTATATTTTGTGGCTTCTTTTAGGAGTATTGGCTACTGGATGTCAAAAAGAAGCAGGCAGCTTAATTCCGGATGACTTGCCCCGGATGGACGAAATTTGCGCCAGCTACAATAAAACTTTGCAGGAAGCAGACAAGGGCTGGCTAATTGAATACACACCCGCGGTGGGTACAGGGGCTTTCAACATGCACATGACATTTAAGGGTGATACGGTTCATATGGAATCTGATTACTATATAAACAGCACCGAGGACTACCGCCAGCAGTCAAATGTCCATTACAGAGTTTCAGGTGTTGTTTTGCCGGAAATTACTTTCGAAACGTATAGCGTTTTTGCAAGGTTATATGAGCGGGCCTCGGGTAATTTTGAATTTGAAATAAAACCGGATAGTTCAGGCGGATTTTGGCTCAACCCTATTCATTTAGCTGATAAAGGCGTTAGGTTTCATTTGATAAAAGCTACTGATGAAAGTTTAAAGGTTTTCAAAGCAAAGGTTGACATGCAGAGCGAAATCCGCCAGTTCGTGCTGGATCCGACTATGAAGTATTTCCGCCAGATTGATCTTAAAGATATTGCGAATAATAAGCTCCAGGCAACAGCGGTTTTCCAGTCACGCACCAACAGTATTTTACTGGTTTACCAGAAAGACGGGCAGACACAAGTAGACTCGTATCCATATAAATTAGCCGCTGACGGGATTGAGTTGACAAAACCGATAAATGTAGGTAATCAGCAGTTAAGTGCTTTGCATTTCGGTACCCGGCAAACAAACGGAGTTTACCCAATCGGCGACGCCGCAAAAGGTATTAGCGGGACACTTACACCTGTAGATACCGCCTTGTATAGTAATAAAGGCGTGGGTGCTGCTTTAATGGACGGCCAGGTGCAATATGAGATCAGCGGGGTAAGTCAGCTGGTGAGTGATGATTATTATAGAAAGCTACTGTTACTGAACGGATACTACACCACTCAGTTATACTTTAACTGGACAACGCAAAGCGGCGATATAAATCAGAATTTATATACGGCAGTGGAAACGTTTGATGGCGGGGCGACCTATGATTTTCATAGTTATTATTTAAAGCCAACGATAAAAGACGAGGATAAACTGTTTTATCAATTCCTGACTTTTAAAACCACTGTCGCAAGCGGATTTTCAGGGCCTAAAATTTACACCGATCCTTTCGTAACCAAAGTTCTTTTGGATCCCAAAGGGCTGACGGTGGTGCCCGCAGCTAGCGGTGTCTTCACACTCATTTCCAGATCTGATAGCCGCTATTGGTTTACAGTCACGTTGAGAAACAGAAAAGAGAATACAGTAAATGAATAATTAATTCGGCTAGCCGATCATCAATTAAGTTTGATAAAAAGATATATGATAAAGCGTTTGTTAATGTTAGGGGCTGTCCTGTGCTCTGCCACTTTAGGTATGGCACAGACAAGCGGCCCAATTTTAAGCTATACTTTTAATGAAGTGGCGGTTAACCCGGCCTACATCGGTGCTTATGAAGGCTTTACCGCAGGTTTAAATGCCCGAAAACAATCCCTTAACGTGGAGGGAGCTCCCTCAGCGCAGCGAATGAATATCGCCATGCCTCTGGGAAATACAAAAGGTTCTGTAGGACTTCTTTTAAATAATAACAGTTTCGGAGTGACCAGCCAGTTAGATGTAATGGCTCAATATTCTTACAAACTGCAGCTCAGTAACGGATCCCTTTACTTTGGTTTGCAAGGCGGCGGGGAATCATTGAAAGAAAGCAATGAAGATCTGTTGATAAAAGACCAGGAAACGACCGGCTTGTTTGCTAACACCAGCCGGGCATTTGCCTTTAACGCAGGGTTTGGGATGTACTACGATGGTGATAAATATTATATTGGACTATCAGCCCCGCAGTTCTTCTACAATTCATTCAAAGGCAATGAAGTAACCTCCCAGCTGTTTGACAAAAATATGTTCCGGACGTATCTGGCAGCTGGATATACCTTTGCAACCAGTCAGGGTATGAAGCTGCGGCCGTCCGGATTAGTTTGCTACCAGGCAAGCGGTTCAGTAAATGCCGAGGGTGTGTTAACGGCCCTTTTCATGGATGATACGTTCTGGATCGGCGCCCTTTACCGTACAAGCCAGGAAGCAGGACTGAATATCGGATTTAAGATCCAGAAACTTATCGGCCTTAACTATTCGTTCGGCGCTGGTACGGGCGAGCTTTCGCAACAAGCCGGCACCACGCATGAACTCGGACTGCGACTCTCCATTCCAGCGAAAAAGAATTAAAACACGGCCCAAATCACCACATTAATGAAAATGAAAAAAATATTCTGCCTGTTAATAATCACCTTTACATCATTCGGAGCATTTGCGCAGTTTACCGACGATAACATTAATAACACGCTTGTATGGAAAGGACCCAATCAGCAAACGAGCATTAAAGCCAGTACGCATCCCGACGGGTCGACGTATTTCACCTATATTTCTTTCGAAAATACACCGATTCCTCCGGCGACAGGAGCGATGCAGGTACTTTATCTTCAGTGTTTAAGCAAAAACGGTGTTCTGAAATGGCCGGGCAAAGGGTTGGTTATCAGCGACAAGCCTACCGGTTCTGCCAGTGATGATTACTCGATGGCCGGAACGGACGATGATGGCACGCTGGCGATCTTCAAGGATTTTAGAAAGTTCCGTCCACGCCCCGGGGCGATGGGCTATTATTTCAGCGATGTTTATGTATACAAATATGCCGCTGACGGCTCGCCAACGTGGGGCGCAGAAGGTAAAAAGTTAAATACCAGCAGGGGAGGTATTGAATGTTCGGCTCCGAGGCTGGCGCTTTACCCAGGTAACGTAGCCCTGGCAAACTGGACCGATTATAACGAGGCGAAAAATACCGGGGCCATCCTGGTAAAAAAAGTGTCAGCTACTGACGGGAAGATTCTGGCGGCTGACTCGATCTTTTCATCCTCTGTCGATACCAATTATGTGATCAATAACTTTAAAACAAACCGGTTCTCTAACGGCAATTACCTGGCGACTTATATGTTTAAGTCAGGCGGAACGGGCTTTAACTTACCATCGCAGTTTCATGCTATGGGCTATGACGCTAACTTAAAACGCTTATGGAAAACGCCGATTTTTACAGGTAAAGGGATTAGTATAGGCGGAGATTATATGACAGTGGCCGATGACAAGGGTGGAGTTTATATTCTTTTCGGGTACCTTTCACCTGTTCTGCAAAAACCAAGTATTCGTGTGCAGCATATCCGGAGTGACGGCAAGTTGAGTTATAAGAAAGATCTGTCTATTTCGACGGATACCTTACACCGGCAATTCGGTACCCCGGTGGCTTATTATAATAAAGAAAAGTCGTGCTTATCGGTATATTACGCGTCAGTGGACCTTGCTTATAAAAATGAAATGATCGAATTCCAGGAGTTTAACGATCGCGGATACCTCAGAGCAGATACAGGGAAGGTTTTGATAAATGCACCTGCTAATGCATCTATTCTACCGACTAAGGCAATCCCGCAACCAGGTGGCCAAACGATTTTGTTTTACCAGGATAACCAAACCAATACCAAAATCAAAGCTATACGTTACACCAATGAGAAAAAACCTATTTATGAAAAGCTCATTTCCAACTATCATCCTGACCTCGGTAAAACCAGTTTAAAAGGTTCTATCAACGTGGGTGATCCGGTAAACAACCAGGTCGTAGCTGTCTGGAGCGATACAAGGGTCGGAGCGATTTATTCCGGAGATATCTATGCACAAAACATGCTGCTGGATGGCCGGCTCGGAAACCAGGGGGTGCTCGACGTAAGTCCCACTAAGTTGACGATGACCGTCGGCGATACTATTACACTCAAAAGCCTCGTGCAGCCGCTGAATTTAGGCCTTCATGCGGTTTATAAATCAGACTACCCGGGACTGGTTAGCGTTGATCAGTATGGAAATGTGAAAGCTCAGGCTTATGGAAACGCCGTAATAACAGTTACGGCCTTCGAAGGAGCTCAATCTATTCAAATACCGGTACAAGTGCTTGACACGCCGCACGATAAAAATTCCTTACAAGTTTTTACGGCGTTCTCACCGAATAACGACGGCGCGAATGATGTTTTCTATATCCAGAATATCGAAAAGTTTGGCGGTAACCACCTGACTGTGTTTGACGCGTCGGGCCGGAAGCATTATGAGGCAACAGACTATAACAACACCTGGGATGCGACGGCAAGTACCGGGCCGTATAAAGGAAGCAAAATACCACAAGGAACTTACTATTATGTATTGGAACTGTCTAACGGAAATTCTCGAAAAGGATTTGTGGTAATTAAATATTAACAGTGCAAGTCGGAGTAACGGTCATTACTCCGACTTTTTGATAATATAAAACCTTAACAACTTAAATTTTAAACAATGAGGAAAATTTACTACTTAACGTTCCTTCTGCTTGGTATGGTACTTACGGGGGTTCCTTGGCAACCCTGTTATGCAGTAGAAAAAAATGCAGGAAAAACAGAAACCAATCGTGCCGCGGATTCGCCGCCAGTAATTACTGCCGATCTACCTTCCAGTCAAACTAATGCAGAGGGCTCAACTTTAATCATAAACGTCGTTGCATCTGGAAATAATTTGTCGTACCAATGGCAGATTTCCAAAGACGGGGGAACTACTTTTTCTGATATTCCTGGTTTTAATATCAATTCAGTAACCAAATTTGGATTATCTGCTGCTGACCAGGGAATATGGCGTTGCGTTGTGACTAACAGCGCTGGTATAGCAGTATCAAATGAGCTCAATCTTACTGTTACTCCTGCAACAGTTACACCAACAATCACAACACAGCCGACATCACAGGCGCTGATCGTTGGTGCAAAACTAACATTAACTGCAAGGTGGGCCTCTGCATCGCGCGTATCAGAGGTCCAGTGGTATAAGGACGGAACTGCTATAGCCGGCGCAAATGTACTTAGTTCAAATTCAGCGACATTTACAATCAATAACGTAGTTTTAGGTGACGCTGGAACTTACTATTGTGTTGTTGCTAACAGCTATTCGAAGGCTGCCTCAGACAAAGTACAGTCTTCAGATGCAGTGATAAGTGTCAGCTCCTCCGCAACCGCGCCTACTGTTTCTCCTGCTACGGATCCGGCAGCGAGAACTACGGCGGAGGGTGGCCCGATCTCTTTGGGGCCGGTTACTACCGTGGGAGGAATTAGTTTTCAATGGCAGAAATCAACCGACGGAACAACCAATTGGGCGGACATACCAGGCGCAACAACCAGTACTTACTCAAAGCCAAGTGCCGTATACGGAGTAGATGACGGCTATTATCGCTGTATTGTGACAGGCACAACGCCGCCGCCGGCTATATCCGGCAGATACCAACTTACTGTATCAATTTCAAAGCCAACATTTACCACGCCACCACAAGCTCAGACCTTAGCGGTTGGAGATCCTTTAAAACTCAATGCAGTCGCTACAGGAACGGCTGCTGGAGGCACTATATCATATCAGTGGAGAAAGGGAGGCGTTGACATTGCAAGTGCCACCGGGCAAACTTATTCGATAGCAAGCGTTGTAATAGCGGATGCAGGAAGTTATACATGCATAGCCACAAACAGTGCAGGAAGTACAGCATCGGGAGCAGTCAATATAACCGTTAACGCAACTGCGACATTACCAGTTATAACTACTCAGCCTAAAAATCAGACAAGGATTGAAAATCAGTTGATTTCTCTATCAGTAACGGCTTCCGGCAACAACCTGAGCTATCAATGGCAAAAGGATGGAAGTAACATTTCTGGTGCAACCACTGCGACCTATGCCAAAACGGCCACATTAGCTGACGCTGGTAATTACACATGTGGTGTATCAAATAGCGCAGGAATTGTAACCTCAGCTACTGCAACGGTAACGATTAATATCGCACCGCCTGTAATTACAACTAATTTAAAAGATAAGGTTATCCCTGAAGGAAGTAATGCAAAGCTCGAAATTTATGCATCAGGATCAAATCTCACTTATCAATGGAAGAAAAATGGAATAGATATCGCCGGTGCCAGCGGTCCTAATTATAACATATATCCAATTTTAGATGCTTCAACTGCGGACGCCGGAACTTACACCTGTGTGGTGTCAAACGGTGGCGGAAGCGTAACAACGGCACCCGGTGTAGTAACTATCAGCCAGGCGCTTCCTGGTATCACTACTCAGCCTCAAAATCAAACAATAGTTGAAAATGGAACACTGACGTTAAATGTTGTAGCTACCGGCTTAGGTTTATCTTATCAATGGCGGAAAGATGGCGCAGACATTTCCGGCGCTAATGCTGCCAATTATACTAAAAGCAATATAACGCCAACAGATGCGGGTGCCTATCTTTGTATCGTCACGAACACTGCAGGAAGCGTCTCATCTGGTTCTGCTACAATAGCTGTTACACTAACTACTCCTGTTATCACAACACAACCGCAAAGCCAAACAGTAAACGAGAAAGGAAACCTTAATTTATCCGTTACCTCAACAGGCAGCAATTTAACGTATCAGTGGAAGAAGGACACCCAGGACATTTCTGGAGCAACCGCAGCAACTTTTACAAAGAATAACGTTGAAAAAAATGATGCCGGAAACTATTCTTGCACAATTTCCAATAGTGCAGGCAGCGTTACGTCTGACGTAGCGAAGATTACCATCAGCCTTGGTGCGCCGGTTATTACCGCTCACCCGCAAAATCAGTTCGTACTTGAACATACTGCATTAACGGTTTCAATAACTGCCGCTGGAACGGATCTATCCTACCAATGGAAGAAAGATGGTCAGGATATCGCCGGCGCAGTCTCTTCAACTTATACAAATACGAACGCCGCCATGACGGATGCAGGGAACTACACTGTTGTGGTTTCGAATGCTACCGGCTCTGTCACTTCCAATGCGGCTGCTATAACGGTAGCTACTTCAGATGTAATGCCTGTCGTCACCGTTGATCCTCTTGATGTGTCTGTAACGGAAAACGGTAATATTACTCTTTCAATATCAGCAACCGGAACCAACCTTAAATACCAGTGGCAGAAAGATGGAGGTGATATTGCCGGGGCGAACACCTCAACCTATACAAAGTCAAAAATTGTAACAGCCGATGCAGGAAAATATTTATGCGTTGTATCAAATGGAAAAGGTTTAGTCAGTTCAGGTCAGGCTATTGTAACCGTTAATTTGGCAAAACCGATAATTACCAGCCAACCAACAGATCAAACAGTTATTGAAAAAACTCCGTTGACGCTAAGTGTTGCTGCAACCGGAACCGCAGTTAAATATCAATGGAAAAAGAACGGCATTGATATCGCTGGCGCAACTGCGACAACCTATACAAATCCATCTCCGGTAATGAACACAGACAATGGTGACTATACCTGTCTTGTGTATAATACGGGCGGCAATGTGTTGTCAAATATCGCTAAAGTGGTTATTTCAACGTCGGATATCGCTCCAAAGATCACTACGCAGCCGAAGGACATAACCGTTACAGAAAATGATTCATTAGCCTTAACGATTGCCGCTACAGGTACTCCTTTGAATTATCAGTGGAAAAAAGGTGATAAAGATATTGCAGGCGCTACAGCTGCTATTTACAAAATCAAGAAGGCAGCTCTGGCAGATTCGGGGGCTTACAAATGTGTAATCTCAAATCTCGCCGGGACAGTTACCTCGGTCGCTGTTATCGTCGCAGTTAATAAAGCGGAAGTATTGTACATCCCGCTTTTCGACGGGTTGGCCGACGAGTATCAGCAAAAAGCTACAGATAAAGTCGAGCTGAAAGCAAAAGGCCCGGGCAGTGAATTGCTAATCAACTGGTTTATTGACGGGACTGCCGTGACAGCCGTAGAAAACAAATTTTATTTAGAGTTATCAATCGCCGCGGGTAACCACACTGTTAAGGCTGAAACAGCCGACGGCAAATTCAATATTGAGAAACCAGTGATAATTAAAAAGACAAATTAATCTAACCTTAAACAAAGTTCAGATGAAATCAAAAAATATCAACAGATCGCTGGCGTGGCTTTTCGCCGCTGGTTCTTTATTGGCGTCATGTCGCAAGGATATGCCGGAGCAGCCCAAAGCTGATCCTTACTCGACAGTTAAAGCCGACGCAACCCTGCGATTCGAAGGGGGCTCAAACGGAAGCGTAAAAAATGGTTTAAGCAACCAGGTCATTTACCACGATAAGGGCGCACTTTTCGGTAGCAGCAAGCAAAAATTCGGATGGTCGACGCCTGATGGAAAGTCATTTTTCTTTTTAGAGTTTGAAGGTGATCCTGCTGTAGCCGGCGCTAAAACCGGTGCCACGATATACAGCAGGTTAAGCGGCGCCGAACCAGCACGCGTCAATTGTGCGAAAGCAGAAGTGATCAAAGTAGCTGACGGAAAAGCCTGGATACTTTATCAACAGGCGGCGGATAAAGCTGAAGGATATATCGTACAGAAATTATAACGGCAACAGCGAATTGGGTTAAGTGACCTTCTGTTGCTCATGTCTTCAAAATATAAATCATTGCCCCTCTGATTTATACCTAAACCCAATCACCAAGGCCTCACCGAAAGGAGAGGCCTCGTTTTTTACAAGCCAAATTAATAAATAAATTTGCGCAACTAATCGGTTGCTGGTATATTTGCAACTGATTAGTTGCTAAAATGAAAAGAGATATATTTCAGGCGATTGCCGATCCAACGCGAAGAGCGATCTTATTACTAATTGCGGCCCAGGCTATGACGCCGAATGCATTAGCCGAACAGTTTCATTCCACCAGGCAGGCTGTCTCCAAACACATCAAAGTTTTAACCGATAGCGAATTGCTGAAGCAGGAAAAGGTGGGGAGAGAAATCTACTATCACCTCAATGCCGAAAAGATCGGTGAGATAGACAAATGGCTGCAGCAATTTAAAGCTCTTTTCGAAAAACGATTTAACCAGCTCGACGAAGTATTACATAACCTAAAAACAAACGAAAAATGAAAAACACCCTTTTAATGAACTTTTCCATCGACAAGGAAAACAACACAGTTAAGGTCGAAAGAGAATTTGCTGCACCGCTGCAGAAAGTTTGGGCGGCATGGACGGAAAGTGAGATCCTCGACCAATGGTGGGCGCCAAAGCCGTACAAGGCCAAAACGAAATCAATGGATTTCAGGGAAGGCGGCCGCTGGCTTTATGCAATGGTTGCCCCGGATGGTGTAGAGCATTGGTGCCGCGCCGACTATCAATCAATTGATCAATTGAAAAGCTATTCGTTAAAGGATGCTTTTTGCGATGAAAACGGTACGATCAATAATGAGTTTCCACGGTCGTTCTGGACAAACACATTTAATGACAAACCGGAATCGACGCTTGTAATTATTGAAATAAAGCACGAGAAGCTTTCAGACCTTGAGAAGATCTTGGAAATGGGCTTCAAGGAAGGATTTACCGCAGGTTTGGAAAATCTTGATGAATATTTAAAAGCCTGATTTCAAATATAACCATCATAAAAACGCTCAGCCGCCTGATTTTACCGGTGGTTGAGCGTTTCTATTTATTGGAAATTCAGCAATAAATTCTCAAGCTGCTCCTGCTTAGATCAAAAGGAAAAATATAAATTTGAATTTCTAACATCAAAGCTTCATTTAACGATAAATGAACGACAGCGACATCACCTATAAAATAACTGCGCCGGAACGTTCGCTTTCGGATTTTGTGGATAGTTTATGGATGTTGGAAAACCATTCAGATATTGCAAAAGATCTCGTTGTTGTGCCTGACGGACGGATTGATCTGTTCTTTTCTTTTTCGGACACAAAGCCTTTTCATGCTATGTTGATGGGACTGGAGAGCGAGCCAACCCAGACAACCTTATCTCCCAAAACAGTGATATACGCAGTAAGCTTCAAACTGCCGGCTATTGAATACATCTTCAATATAAGTATATCGGATATAGTTAACGGAACGCAGTTATTACCTGGCGGTTTTTGGGGAATTGAGAAAAGCGACCTCATTAAATTTGAAGGCTTTTGCCAAAAGGTATCCGATAAGATTAAAGAGAATTTGCATTTCACTACAGACCTAAGGAAACAGAAATTATTTCAACTTATCTATTCATCAAAGGGCGCGCTAAGCGTGGAAGAATTGTCAGAGCAGGTGCATTGGAGCAGCCGCCAGATAAACCGTTATTTTAAAAGCAGGTTTGGCATGCCGCTTAAGACATATTGTAATATTTTGCGTTTCCGGGCATCGTTCCATCATATTGCTGAAGGCAAACTTTTTCCGGAACATAACTTCGCCGACCAGGCGCATTTTATCAAAGAGATAAAAAGGCTTTCAGGAGTAAAGCCAAAGGATCTCTACAAAAATAAAAACGACCGATTTCTACAATTATCAGCCCTAACGAAGAAATAGTTTTGTATAAAGAAAACTATTTAAAGGATGCTGATTGAAAATAAAAGAATAGCTATTGTTGGTGGTGGTCCGGGCGGACTAACACTTGCAAGATTACTGCAAATAAAAGGCGCAGACGTAAAAGTTTATGAAAGAGATCTGAACAGAGATGTCAGGGTTCAGGGAGCAACGCTTGATCTGCACTATGAATCAGGTTTGGAAGCTTTACGAAGAGCGGGTTTAATGGGCGAGTTCAAAGCCAATTATCGTCCAGGAGCAGACCGGATCCGTATCGTCGATGGTAAGGCAGTAGTTTTTTTCGACGAACACAACGGAGAAATCGTTGATGATTTTGAAGATCAATATTTCAGGCCGGAAATAGACCGGGGGCCCTTAAGAAACATCTTATTGGACTCACTTGAACCCGGCACCGTGATTTGGGACAGCCAGTTTTTATCAATGTCGGCTGAAGGCGAAGGCTGGAAGCTTGACTTTAAAAATGGCACTTCTGCCGCAGCCGATCTTGTTATCGGGGCAGATGGCGCAAATTCTAAAATCCGGCCGTTCATTACCCCTGCTAAGCCCTTTTATTCAGGTGTAACCGTGATAGAAGGAACGGTATACGACGCTAAAGAGAACACCCCGGACATATTTGAATTACTGAATGATGGCAAAATATTCGCCCTGGCGAATAATAAAACTCTTGTTGTCAGCTCGAAAGGAGACGGGAGCCTGGCTTTTTATGCCGGATGGAAAACAAACGAAAACTGGATTCGCGAAAGTGGCTTAGATTTTAGTGATAAAAGCCAGCTTCTTTCCTGGTTTAAGCAGGAATATTCAGACTGGGATTCTTTATGGCATGAATTGTTCTTAAACGATAGTACGCAATTTATGCCGCGACAGATCAATAGCATGCCGCTTGATCAAAGATGGGAAACAAAACCTAATCTCACATTGCTTGGCGATGCAGCACATTTGATGCCGCCTTACGCCGGCGAAGGAGTGAACATGGCCATGCAGGACGCGTTTGAACTTGCTGAAAAACTTACTGAAGGAGATTGTCAGAATTTGCATACGGCGATAGCGAAGTACGAAGTTCAGATGAGATGCCGGGCTTCAGAGGTTACTTCGATTTCATTAGAATCGACGAAGAGTTTGCATTCACCTGTTGCGCTGCAGTGGATGCTGGAGATGTTTGCTTTATAAGGAAATTAGCTAATAATCTGATCAGTAATTAACTGTTTATCTGTTAACAAATACGGCGAATAAAAATAAATGGATAAGCGCAGGTTTATCCATTTTTCATTTCCTAATTTTATGTAGAGCCAGGATATATTAAATTTTGAAGGGCAAAGCCGGCCGGTGTGATCGATAAAATTTACCTGAATAATTGCTTTATGAAAGTTTTTCTTGTAATCATAATCGCGGTGTGCTTATTTTCCTGTGATAAAGACCGGCCTAAAAAACCAATACAGAAATCAACGAATAAGGAAATAGTAGATCAGTTTTTCGATCACTTCAATAAGCACGACTGGCAGAAAATGGCTGGTATGTATGCAGACACTGCGGAGATGAAAGATCCCTCGTATGGTAAAAAAGCAATACTTCAGAGCCGCGCCGATATTTTTAAGAAGTATTCGGAGCTAAACCAGATATTTCCGGATATCAGAGACAGCATAATCGCCAGTTACGAATCAGGAAATCATCTGACAGTCGAATTCATATCCACCGGTACAGGTTTTAATAAGAAGAAATTCGAACTACCTATCTGCACGATTTTTACTATCGAAAACGGCCTGATAACAAAAGATTATACATATTTTGATAACTCGTCTCAATAGGGCAATCCGCTAAACCCTTGACGAAAACAGTTAAGCTTTTTCAAAGAGGTTATTTGTTTTAATTTAGTGGCACAGCGTTCATTATGCATAATCTCTTTATCCGGTACACCTGCCTGCTGCTGATTATTTTGTTTATCGTTATGCTGGCGCGAAAAATTAAAATTGCTTACCCGATTTTACTTGTCATCGCCGGCCTCGCTTTAAGCTTTATTCCTTACCTGGGTAGCATTGAACTGGAACCAGATACGATATTCGTGATATTTTTACCACCGCTTTTGTATGAGGCGGCATGGAACACATCCTGGAAAGACTTCTGGAAATGGCGGCGGGTAATCTCGAGTTTTGCGTTTCTGATCGTTATTGTCACATCCTGCGTAATAGCCGTAGTATCTGTTTATCTTATTCCCGGATTTACGCTCGCCGCCGGATTTCTCCTTGGCGGCATCATTTCACCTCCCGATGCGGTTTCGGCAAGCACCATTATGAAGAATTTAAAGGTGCCGAAGAGACTGGTAGCGATCGTAGAAGGTGAAAGCCTTTTGAACGATGCGAGCAGTTTGATTGTATTCAGATTTGCGCTCGCAGCCGTAACAACAGGTACGTTCGTGTTCGGCGAAGCGGCCCTTAGCTTTGTTGTTGTGATAGTTGCAGGCGTTTTAACCGGACTGGCAGTTGCATGGATATTTTACGCGATACATCGTTGGTTCCCTACTACCACTAACATCGATATTGTCCTCACTTTTCTAACACCGTATGCAATGTACCTTGTTGCCGAATCATTTCATTTTTCAGGCGTGCTGGCGGTCGTAAGCGGAGGATTGTTTTTATCAGTCAGGCGGCACTCATTTTTAACTCATCGAAGCCGGTTACAGGGAGTTAATGTTTGGGAAGCTATCGCCTTCGTGCTAAACGGTTTTATTTTTATACTTATCGGACTTGAATTTCCGGTAATTATAAAATCTCTCGGGCCTGGAGGATTGGCCCCGGCCATTAAATACAGTCTTATTATAACCGGCGTATTGATTGTTACCAGGCTGGCGAGCACGTACGGCGCGCTTTTCTTTACTATGTTTATCAGCCGGTATATTAAAACTGCAGATAGCAGTCCGGGATGGAAGGCGCCATTGCTTTTTGGCTGGACTGGAATGCGGGGCGTCGTATCATTGGCCGCGGCCTTAAGCGTTCCGGTCACTTTACAATCGGGATTGCCTTTTCAACAGCGTAATCTGATCCTTTTTATAACTTTTACCGTCATATTGGTTACACTTGTTTTGCAGGGATTGACGTTGCCGGCTCTTGTTAAATGGGTTGACATGGCTGATCCGGATTATACCATATCGCTTGATCAGCAAAGGGAATTAGTTCGAAATAAACTTTCCAAAAATTCATTACAACTGCTCGAAACGAAATATAAAGAGCAACTGGAAAGTAATGACATGCTGAAATCACTTAAACTAAAATTAAGTGCCGATATCAAATCAGGCCGCGACCCCGCGTCAGAGAACCAGGACGCTGAAAACAGTTCGCGGCAGATCTACCGTGATACCATGTCGGATCTGTTAAAAGAACAGCGGAACCTTCTGATAACTTTAAATAAAAAAGAAGGGGTAAGCGACGATATTATAAGACAGCAATTAGAGTTGCTCGATCTGGAGGAAGAAAAAATACGTCAGCATTTTGACGCGCAGGAACCATAGATTATCAGATTTTAACGGAAGTTTTAACAAAATGACTAAGCAACACGAATATAAAACAACGGTTAAATGGACGGGAAATAAGGGTGAGGGAACTGTTAATTACCGGACGTATGAACGCAGCCATACAGTTTCAATTATAAATAAAGCCGACATTCTATGTTCATCAGATCCTTCGTTTCGCGGCGATCCAACCAGGTATAATCCTGAGGAACTCTTGGTTGCCTCGCTTTCATCGTGTCATATGCTATGGTATCTGCATCTTTGTTCTGAAGCCGGGGTTATTGTAACGGCTTATGAAGATAACGCAACCGGAATTATGCTGGAAACGGCAAACGGGGGTGGCCATTTTAAACAGGTGATCCTGCACCCGCATGTCACTGTTAAAGATCAATCGATGAAAAACAAAGCGAACGAGCTGCATCACCAGGCAAATAAACTGTGTTTTATTGCAAATTCCTGTAATTTTCCAGTTAAGCACGAACCGGTATGCGATAGCGATTGAGCAATCATTACACATCTCAGCCAGAGCCATTTAACTCCAGCTCTTATAAAGGTGGCGTTTGGATTATTATTCTGCATGTATCGTGGTAATATGCTAAAATTTAATAAAACGAAATTTGTGCAGAATTCGAGCAATCGACTTTAAAAAAGTTTTGTAAGTTAGTTGTCTAAACTAAACTAATTTATCATAATGACAAAAATGTTCACTGCTATAGCTTTGCTATTTGCAGGACTGTCTGCCAATGGACAGACTACCTCCGTTCCGGTTACAGAAACTTTCGGAAAAATCAAAAAGGAAGATCTTGAACTAAAAAATTGCGATTTTGAAAAGGACGCGAGTGCGATGGTGCTTTTCAATAAAGGCAGCATGTATTACAACGACGATTTTTCGATTGTTGTTGAACATCACAAGCGAATCAAAATTTTTAGTGAGGCGGGCAAAAAGCAAGGCGATATACGCATTGAATACTACGGTGGAAATCGTTTTGAAACCATCACCGATATACAGGCCCAGGTATTTAATCTTCGTGACGGTGTAACCGAAGTTACCAAACTTGACAAAAAGACAATTTTTATCGAAAACATAGATAAGCTTCAAAACGCTGTCGTGTTTTCCTTCCCAAATGTAAAAGCCGGTTCAGTTGTTGAATACAAATACACTGAAACGATCAATTCACTCGGAGCGATCCCTGATTGGTTCTTCCAGGAAAAAATACCGGTAAGGTATAGTGAGTTCACGACATTGATACCTGAATATTTTTATTTTTCTGTTCAGCAACGTGTTTATACACCATTTACAGTTAATGAAAAGAAAGAAAAATCGCGGACGATTCCTTCTATTGGCAGAACACCGATGATGTTTAATGAAACGCAGCATAAGTTAGCCATGGCTAATGTCGTTTCTGCACCTGACGAGCCTTTCATGACTTCGGTTACAGATAATATGCAGGCTATTTATCACCATCTGACAAGATATACGGGACCATCTGGTTTTACGCGAAGTTATTCCGATTCATGGGCGAAAGTAGGCGGAATTTTAGCCGACGACGAAGATTTTGGAATGCAGCTGAAAAAGAAGTTGTCCGGTGAGGAACTTATTATTGCCAAGGCAAAAGCTTTGAAAACGGAACAGGAGAAGATTATATATCTCTTTAATGAAGTAAAAGCCAATATGAAATGGAATGGTATTGATCGTTGGTATACAAACGACGGCACAAACAAATCATGGGAAAAGAAAACAGGAAATTCCGCTGAGGTAAATTTGGTTCTTTATCATCTTCTTAAACAAAGTGGTGTTAAAGCTTATCCGATGGTCGTTAGTACTCGTTCTCACGGTAAGGTAAATCCCGCGTTTAGCTTCTTATACCAGTTTAATCGCGCCGTGGTTTATATTCCTGTAGACTCAGCCAAAAGCTACATACTGGATGCTACCAGTAAATACAACACTTATTCAACAATTCCTTCCAATCTGCTTAATTCTTACGGATTGTTTGTAGATAAAGAAAATAAAATTTACGACCTGGTTTTTCTTAAAAATACGGAACCGGTAAGGAGTGTTGTTATGGTTATGGCCGATATCAAGCCGGAAGGTACAATGGAAGGAAAAGTGCAAATAAGCGGCACAAGCTATGCACGTCTGAGCAGTGTAGAAGAGTACAAGGAAAAAGGCGAAAAGAAATATTTAGAAGACCTGAAAAAAATTACAACCGGGCTAGACATCACATCACTTCAAACCGAGGGATTAGATGTCGACACCGTTCCTTTTGTCCAAAATATTGATTTTAAAATGGAGCTTTCAGGCTCGGATAAGGAGTATATCTATTTCAACCCAAATTTAATGAGCTCCTTTGGTACCAATCCTTTTTTATCCGAAAACAGAACCACAGATATTGATCTTGGCCATAACGACACTTATATAATCAGTGGATTTTATAAACTTCCGGCAGGTTTTAAAACGGAAACCTTGCCGAAAAGCGTGGTGATGTCATTGCCCGACGATGCAATTTCATTCAAACGATATATAGAGGAAAAAGATGGTTCTGTGGAAATCAGATACCTAATTAACTATAAAAAGTCTTTGTTCTTTAAGGAGGACTATGAGTATTTCTATGGATTCTATAAAAAGATGTTTGAATTGATTAACGAACAGATTGTACTCAAAAAATCTTAGTAATGCTTTCATTTTTTAAAAGAATAATAAGCCTGGTTTTCGTTTTTGCCAGCTGCTTCATCCATACCTTTTGCCAGGAAAAAAATAAAAACACTGCATTATTCCAGGCTTCCGTTATTCCCGATTCCCTGAA
The DNA here is from genome assembly GCF_009834875.1 of Hufsiella arboris. Lineage (GTDB taxonomy): Bacteria > Bacteroidota > Bacteroidia > Sphingobacteriales > Sphingobacteriaceae > Hufsiella_A > Hufsiella_A arboris. The sequence continues at coordinate 209,737 of NZ_WVHT01000007.1, forward strand.
AACAGATGCTGATAAAGTTGTCAGGTTTTCGGAGAGTGAAATGGTAATAACAGAACCAGGACATGTTGTCCGGAAACATCATAGCATTGTTACGGTATTAAATGATAAGGCTGAAGATGCCGCTGAATTGGTTTTGTTTTACAGCAAGAAATATCAAAGCGTCAATGCTATGCAAATGCTTATATATGACGCACAGGGGAAATTGATTAAAAAGTACAATAAGAGTGACGCCTACGACAGGTCCGCGACAGACGGATTTTCCGTAATAACAGATGAGCGCTTACTCGCCCTGCATCATACAATTGCCAGCTTTCCCACAACCGTCGAAATCAGTTATGAAATGTCCTCAAACAGTTACCTTGATCTGGGCGAATGGAATATACAGCCGGAAAAAACCGCCATACAATCTTCACAATACAGAGTTAAGGCAGTTTCGTCAGTAGGGTTTCGGTTTAAAAACAGAAACACAACGATAGAACCCAGGAAAACAGTCGAAGAAAAGTTCAGTGTTTACACATGGCAGGTCGCCAATCTAAAGGCTGTAATTCCTGAGGATGATATTCCCCGATGGTGCGTCGACCAACGGGTTGTTTTCGCCGCCGATAAGTTTGAGTTTAACGGAATTCCCGGCGATATCAGCTCATGGAACAGTTACGGAAAATGGTATACAGCTTTGAATGCTGACGTGAATACATTAAGTCTGCAACGCGGCGACGAGCTGAAGCGGATGACTGCTAATTTGAAAAGTGATAGGGAGAAAGCCGAATTTTTATATCATTATTTACAGCAAAACGTTCGATATGTGAGTATCCAGTTAGGCCTCGGAGGGCTCAAGCCATTTCCTGCAGATTTCGTCGATCAAAAGAAATACGGCGATTGTAAGGCGCTGGTAAATTACATGTATGCGATGCTGAAAGCCGTTAATATTCCTTCGTACTACGCGCTGGTAAATGCAGGCACAAATAACGAACCGGCGCTGGCGGATTTCCCTGCCGATCCTTTTAACCATATCATCTTATGTATTCCGTTTAAATCAGATACTACCTGGCTGGAGTGCACAAGTAATACACAGCCTTTTGGTAAACTGGGTTCTTTTACAGAGAATCGTAATGCGCTGTTGATAACTGAGGAAGGCGGCAAATTAGTTAATACGCCGCAAAGTTCGATCACTGACAATCAGTTTAACAGCGAAGTTCATATGAACATTAAAGCAGATGGAAGTGCTGATGCAACGGTCAAACTTTTGTGCAAGGGCGGATATCGCGATTTATTCGTTAGTGAGTTGCCTCGTATCAGTCAAGATAAACAAAAGGAGTACCTCATCCGGACATTAAATTTTAAACAGCCGGCAGAATTCAATTTTGCGAGCACAGCTGATAAATCGGATATAAAGGAGGTGAACTTTAACTTGCAGTACGACACGTTTTCGGATATCTCGACCGGCAACAGGAAGTTTTACCGGCCAAGGGTTTTTGATCTGTGGAATTATACATTGTCAGGAACTGGGAAAAGAAAAACGGATTATTATTTCCAGCATCCTATGCAAAAAAGCTGTTTAACAGTAATTGATCTGCCAAGTGGATTTAAGTTAGAATCATTGCCGGAAAATGTAGATCTTAAATTTAAATACGGAAGCTACACTATTTCATACGAGTATCTTGTAGCTAAAAATGAAGTTATAAGTAAAGCGGAATTTATAATCAAAAACCAGGTTATACCCGCAAGCGAGTATGCGGGTATGAAGTTGTTTATGGACAATATTCAAAAAGCCCAAAATAAGAAATTTGTTGTCCGTAGTTTGTAATTGCAACTATACAGGTTTATGAATTTTTGGTTAATGTATAGTAAATTAGTACAGCAGCTAACCGATGGAACAATCAAATCAAAAATTTCAAGCCTCTGCTATTGCGCCATGGCTTACTGTTAAGGATGGTGATCAGGCTTCGCAATTTTATCAGTCTGCTTTCAATGCGATAGAAACTTACCGGTTGGAAGATCCGGAAGGCGGAGTTGTAGTGAGATTGTCCGTCAACGGCGCGGAATTTTGGGTAAGTAGTGATCCGGGGAAAAGTGATGAACCTGTGGGAGGCGACTCTGTCAGGATGGTGTTAACGGTGTCAAATCCCGACGAACTTTTCCAGCAAGCGATAACAGCGGGAGCAAAAGAGATTTTTCCGGTGGGCGAGGGGCATGGCTGGAGGCTTGGCCGACTCGAAGATCCTTTCGGCTTACATTGGGAGATTGGCTATCAGCTGGCCGAAAGTAAAGCAATTAATTAAGCGTTTTTAAACTGCAGAGAATGACTATTAAAAGAGCTGATCGTTAAGCGACGATCAGCTCTTTGTTGTATTTACTCCGGTAATCGGTAGGTGAGAGGCCGGTAATTTTTTTAAAGATCGTTCTGAAAGCTTTTACATCTGAGTAGCCAACGTCATACATCACTTCATTGATATTCTTTTTGCTGGTTTCAAAGTTCTTCTTAGCAGCTTCTACTTTAACACGCTGAATATATTCCATCACCGTATTTGAGGTGGCCTTTTTGAAGCGTCGCTCAAGATTGCGCCTGCCTATTGCGAACGTATCCGCAAGCTGATCAACAGTTATTTTGTCGCGGAAGTTGCTTTCAATAAATTCCTGGGCTTTCCGGATCGAATCGTCTTCATGTTCTTTTTGGCCCTGGAAAATAATAAACGGCGACTGACTCTCCCGGTCGATTTCAATTGCAAACACTTTAGCGCACAGAATGGAAATATCTCTTCCGGCATATTTTTCTATCAGATACAGAATAAGGTTGAGATATGAAAAAGCGCCGCCGCTTGAGTATAAGCCCTTTTCATCAGTAATTAATCGTTCCGGTATGAGATTGACATCGGGAAACATTCTTCTGAATTCGTTAGCAGCCATCCAATGTGTTGCGCATTTTTTTCCGTCCAGCAGACCAGTCGAAGCCAGTATAAACGCTCCCATACATAAGCTGGCAACCTCGGCGCCATTGTGATATTGCTTGCTTATCCATGGAATAAAATCCTTGTTAATTTCAAGCAGGCTTTGAAACTCACCGTCAATCGCTGGTATGATTATAAGGTCGGTATGTTTGACTTCTTTTAAAAGTATATCCGAATGTATCGTGTAAATTCCACCGCTTACGACCGTTTCACTTTTCAGTCCAACCAGTTGGATATCAAACAGAGGTTCCTTGCCCCTGGCTGTGAAGAATTGATTTACTTGTGTAAATAGCTGTCGTGGACCCTCGATGCTTCCCATGATCGCCCTTTCAGGTACCAGAATCGATATGTGTTTCATAATTAAAGGTATATAATTGGCTTGTCGTAAACAACCCGTTCATTGGCGCATTTGCACCTGATACTTTGATAGTGGTTAGTTAAGTTTGTATTAAACCATATAAAGATGCAAAAAATTATATTTCATAATCATCTATAAATGGTTTTTCTGGAGGCCAGGTACAGTGTTGCGATCAAGCCAGCCCGTTTATTACAATATAAAAACTATTTGCATATGGTTGAGGTTTTTAAAACAAATGTTAAGCGAAGAAGCGATGCGAATCGTATTCTTTTTGAGCTTCATCAAATATTCCGGGGCTATCAAGCGAATTTTGACCTGGAAGATTGTGATAATATTTTGCGGGTGCAAAATGTCGCTATTGTTGAACCTGCCGGAATTATTCTGTTGCTGCAGGCATATGGCTTTCATTGTGAAATTTTAGCTGATATCGTCCCGGGGCACAATAGTTCAATGTTTTATTCATTTAATGTATTAAACAAAGGAGTTTATTATGTTTAAAAACACAAAAGCATTCAGCGGATTTTCAGTAAACGATTTCGCAAAAGCCAAAGAATTTTATGGAAACATCCTGGGATTAACGGTAGAGGAAATTCCCGAAATGGAAGGGTTGCTCCGGTTGAAAGTTGAAGGGGGAAATGATATTCTCGTATATACAAAACCTAATCATGAACCGGCTACGTTTACGATATTAAATTTCCCTGTAAAGGACGTGGAAAAGGCTGTTGACGAGCTGACAAGCCGCGGCGTAAAATTCGAACACTACGATAACGAGTATATAAAAACCAACGAAAAAGGGATTGCGGAAGGCGGCGGCGGACCCAGGATTGCCTGGTTCACTGATCCTGCCGGCAATATTTTGTCTGTACTGGAAGAGGATAAATAAAACGGGTCTTATTACAAGCTTTCCCTAATTCCAAATACCATTCATCTCTGTCAGAATAATTGGTTTTCCGCCGGTAACTACGATGGTATGTTCGTGCTGTGCCATAAAACCGCCTTTATTTCCAACCATTGTCCAGCCATCATTCAATGTTTCGGCGTATGTTGATATTGTTGAGATAAATGTTTCAATGGCAACAACAGAATTTTTCTTAAATCTTGTCTGATTAGACCGGTCCCTGTAATTCGCTATTTCGCCTGGTTCTTCGTGAAGACTCCTGCCTATTCCATGTCCTGTTAAATTCTTGATGACATTGTAACCACGTTTCTTAGCTTCCGTTTCTATAAGACGACCGATATCCGAAATGCGCACTCCGCCTTTTATATTGTTGATCGCTTTATGCAGAATCTGTTTTGAAGCGTCTATAAGTTTTTGGTGTTGGTTGATGTCCTGGCCGAGCACAAATGAGTTTCCGTTGTCCGACCAAAAGCCACCAAGTTCGGCTGATACGTCAATGTTGATCAGATCGCCCTCTTTTAGTACGTTGTTGCCGGACGGAATACCATGACAAAATTCATTATTTACGCTTATGCAAGTCCACCCCGGAAAACCATAGCTTAGGTGTGGCGCTGATTTAGCTCCAAAATCTGAAAGTATTTTCGCTCCAAAGTCGTCTAATTCCTTGGTTGTCATACCAGGCTGAGCGTAGTTACTCATTTCCTTCAAAGTGTAAGCAACGGCTTCACTCGCCTTTTGCATGCCGATTAATTCGGTTTCTTGTGTAATTGACATAGTGGTTTCTTGTTTTTTGATTGGCGTGGATGTTTTTAAATGGCTTGAGTGTTAACGTTTTGTAGATTTGCGATGAGCTTGCACAAATGTGTCTGCGAACACGGAACCCCGCCTATTGCAAATGTGCTGTTATGTGCTGGCTGTACCATCATTTCACAAGCAATAGTTTGTCTGCCTTAGTTTTCAGTTTTTCAAGGTCTAAGTCAAGTTTGTTTCTTTTAACTTTTTCTTTGAGTAGTTCAAGCCTTTTTAAAATTGTCGAGTGAAAGAATTTGTGTCTGTCGGTTTCGGTTAGACTGAAAAAATTCTCTTGGTCAAGTATCACTGGAATTCCAATTGATTTTTCTTTACGTCTGTAATTTCCAATTTCTTTTAATGCGTCTCGCAAATACGGAATAGGTTTTACATAGATTTCAAATAATATGAGGTGAAAATCTTGGCCAAATTCTTGCCACTTCAAACTCTTTAGTCGTTCTTTCAAACCAGCGTCACCCCATAAATATTGTTTTATTAATTCCTGATCAGTTTCACCTGATTGAAAGCTTGCATAAAACCCCAATATATTATTGTCTGCTACTGCTGTCATTTTTGCATTGTTTGTATAATCGAAGTCGATAAAGCTTTAAGAGGAACCTACGCGTCAAGCATAATGAACACAGGCGGCACGCGTGCACTAGCAAGAGCCGGAAATAACCCTCTTTTAATAACTTTCTACTATTAGCTAATCTAGTCGAGATTTGTTTGGTCAATTAACTAGTTGATTTATAGTTTTACAAGGTTGGCGTTTTTTATTATGGTTCATTTCGCAGAGATCTTATTTGTCTTCGGTATTCTCTTAATTCAGCATTATTGATCTTACTGCAACTTGATTGAAGCTTGTCAATCGTATCTAAAGCTTTTGCTGTAAATTTCAGGAAGTTTAATTCGCTTAGTGCTTTATTGGCATTGTTTCAATAAACTCAACAATGTCTTTAAGGTATTTAATACTGCAGTTTGTCTCTAATATGTACCACAAAGGAAATAGGCTATCTGCGTTGTTTATGTCGAGTTTGTTAAGTTCTTGTTGTATGAGTTCATGCAACCATTGCCCCTCTAATTCTGTCGTTACATTAAAGGTGTAATATTCTCCAGAAAACCCATCTCTCATCATTTGAAATTTGCTGCTAGAATAAGTAAAAAAAATTTCTTTTGCTCTGGAATAATCAATCATATTGGAGTCGTTATTGTGAACAAGCTAGGTTTTTACATTTAACACCAACTTGTTTATAGAAGCCACCGGATCTCCCCAATCCCGCTGCCGCAGGCAGGATTGGAGCCACGTTTCTACTTCTATCTCGCTAAGATAATTATTTCAAAACACTCAAAAGCCTTCAAATTTTACAGGTATTTGGTGTTTTTTCTTGCACTATAAGAGCTCGTTTTAGCTTTGTGACTAAGTATTCTTGCGCGGTAAAAGTTTGTTGTAGTATATTGAAAGTTAGCATTTTCATAAAGTGTTCTTGTATCCTGAAAAAGTATTTCTGCGTCCCGGTGAAGTGTTCTTGCATCCTGAGAAAGTATATTCGCATCCCGGTGAAGTGTTCTTGCATCCCTAAAAGATGTGCCAGCATTCCCAAAGAGTATTCCAGCATCCTCGAAAAGTGTTCTCTTATCCCCGAAATGTATGCTTGCATTCCAGCAAAGTGTTTTTTTATCCCGACAGAGTATTTTTCCATCATTGATTCGTAGGCAAACCTCGCCATGACTCCGGCGAAAACCCATGTAAAAGCATTGTTTCATTGTCATACACCCGATTGTTCTATATTTGAAACTCATTACGGTTATTTGAATGAAAAACACATCGATACTTACAGTACTTTTTTGCTCGTCAATTTTAAACGTTTCAGCTCAGCAAAAACCTTCCGGGAATCTTGTTCAATACGTGAAACCGATAATCGGAACCGCGAAAATGGGCCATACTTTTCCGGGTGCAACGGTGCCGTTTGGCAGCGTACAGCTAAGTCCGGAAACCGATACGCTTTCGTATGAATTGAACGGAAAGTATAACGGCGATGTTTATAAATATTGCGCCGGATATCAGTATGATGATCCTACAATCGTCGGCTTTAGCCATACGCATTTCAGCGGTACGGGCCATTCCGATTTGGGAGATTTCCTGGTCATGCCGACAGTTGGAAAACTTCAGCTTAATCCCGGAACAAAGGAACATCCTGAAAATGGTTATCGTTCTGCTTATTCTCATGCAAATGAAACGGCAGAAGCCAACTATTACAAAGTAAAACTTGATGAAAATAACATACTCGCCGAACTCACAACCACGACGCGGGTTGGATTTCATCAGTACACTTTCCCAAAAACAGATCAGGCACATATTATTCTTGATCTGATGGCCGGAATCTATAATTATGAAGATAAAGATGTGTGGACCTATGTGCGGGTTGTAAACGACAGCCTGATCACCGGCTACCGGCAGACAAATGGCTGGGCACGTACCCGGACCGTATACTTTGCATTGTCATTCTCAAAACCGTTTAACCAATATGGCTGCCAGAACAACTCAAAAAGGCAAGTGTACCGCGGCTTTTGGGGCAAGTTCGATCAGTCCAAAAATTTCCCTGAGCTAGCCGGAAAACAGCTTCGGATGTATTTCGATTTTAAAACCAATGAGAACGAAAAGATTCAGTTGAAAATGGCGCTTTCGCCGGTTAGTATGAGCAACGCTTTGGAAAATATGAAAGCGGAAATACCCGGCTGGGATTTTGAAGCGGTAAAAAAACAAGGCCAGGATCAGTGGAACAAGGAACTCAACAAGATAGTTGTCAGCACCACGCACAAGGAAGACCTGGTGAACTTCTATACGTCAATGTATCATGCGGCGTTAATGCCAACTGTTTATATGGACGTGAACGGGCAATATAAGGGCCTCGACCAGGAAGTGCACATAGCAAAGGGCTTTGTCAATTATACTTCTTTTTCATTGTGGGATACTTTCCGCGCTTTTCATCCGTACCTGAACATCATTTCGCCGTCCCGCAATGCGGATATCGTTTCGTCTATGATGGCGCATTATGATCAGACTGCTATGCACATGCTGCCGATCTGGTCGCATTATGCGAACGAGAACTGGTGTATGAGTGGCTACCACAGCGTTTCGGTGATTTCGGATGCGATCATCAAGGGAACTTATAAGGGCGATGAAAATGCTGCTCTTGATGCATGCGTAGCCACCGCAAAACACCGATCATTCGAAGGTTTGGGTTACTACATGGATATGGGTTACATACCTTCCGAGAAAAATGGTGTTTCCGTTTCCTCGACTTTAGAGTATGCCTATGATGACTGGTGTATTGCGCAGCTGGCAAAGAAGCTAAACAGGAAAGATGTTTATGAAGAGTTCAATAAGCGGTCCGAAAACTGGAAAAATGTGTATGACAAAGCTTCCGGATTCATGCGGCCAAGATTAAGCGACGGCAGCTTCCGCAAGAATTTTGATGTGTTAAAAACTGACGGACAAGGTTTTATAGAAGGCAACGCCTGGAACTTTAGCCTGTATGTGCCTCAGAATCCTGATGCAATGATTCAGATGATGGGCGGCAAAAAGAAGTTCGTTACACATCTCGATTCGTTATTTACCATGCATCTGCCGGATGAGTTTTTTGCTGAGACCGAAGACATCACCCGCGACGGCATCATTGGAAACTACGTTCATGGAAACGAGCCGGCCCATCACGTAGCTTATTTGTACAATTTTACTGATCAGCCATGGAAAACCCAGTCGACCGTGAGAATGATTTTGAACAAGCAATATCATAACGGCGCCGCCGGCCTTGGTGGAAACGATGATTGCGGGCAAATGAGTGCCTGGTATATTTTCAGCTCCTTAGGATTTTATCCGGTAGCTCCAGGTTCGGATAAGTATTACTTCGGTAGTCCGCTAGTTAAGTCGGCCACTATTACTCTTGAAAATGGAAAGACTTTTAGTATTACCGCGCAAAATCAAAGTGATAAAAATGTCTATGTTAAGCAGGTGATTTTAAATGGTAAACCGCTCGACAGGCTTTATATCACCCACGATGAGATTATGAATGGCGGTGTGTTGCAGTTCGTAATGAACGGTAAGCCGATCCGATAATTGCCAGAATGAAGTAGGGTTTTTAAAAATTTGTGCAGGAGTTCACAGAGCTTCCAGGATTTATTGAAAAGCAAGGCCTTTCCATCCTTCGGCTGGTTCAGTCCCACTCTCCACTATAGTTTTTGCCATCAATGTGACTACTGTATGAAAGACAGGATAAGCAAAAAGCTGCCGTTTCGATTGGGTTTAAACAACTTCAGTCTATGCTTCTGGCAACATCCTGCTTAGTCGGAAGGACCGTTCGAATATATTCGGTAGTACCTCGTTGCACAATCCCAATCGACCGATGAAAAGCAAACCATTCGGCAGTAAACCCGACAGTAGGTAAAGCCCACAGCGAAGCGCTGGCTAGTAGTGTGCTGGTGCGAGGACTTGGACTGCATGGCGGGGCTGCAAATGCAAAACGTGATGAACGGCCGTTTCCAGTGTTCGCCAGAGCTTTTTAAGTTAACCGAAATGCTGCTCACACTGATTTAATAAATATGAAGGTCAAAACACACAACTAATGAAAATCTACTAGATTATAAATTCATTGCGCTTCTAATAATTGATACTCTTTTTAAGGATCGTCTTCAATAAATCAACGCCACGTAACCTGATCTTACAACCGGATTTCCGCCCAGGTCTTTGGCCTTGATTACGTAATAATAAGTTCCCGTCGGGAGCGGCTGATTATTATAAGTTCCCTTCCAGTTATCGAAAATATTGCCGGTTTGGAACATTTCTACTCCGTAACGATTGAATATGCTGATGTGATAATTGGCCAGATTTGTGACGTTTATAACAAATTCATCATTTACTCCATCGCCGTTTGGTGTAAATGTATTTGGAATAAATGTGGTGTTGTCGGCTCTTATCACGAATTTTCCCTGGATAATAGAAGCAAAACATACGTTACTTTTAAATGCGGTAAGCGTTACTTCATATTCTCCGTTTATCTGGAATAAATGCTGCGGATTTATTTCGGTGGAAGTACTACCATCTCCAAAGTCCCATAGATATGAATCGGCTTCGGTTGACTGGTTGAAGAATTGAATTAAGGCTGGGTTAGATAGCTTCGCCGGCAAAGCGGGGGATGAGGTAAATGAAGCAACCGGATTTTTGTAGATGGGAGGGACGGTTACGCTGACAATCTCACTGCTGCAGTTACCCTGTTTGATGAAAAGGTTATAAACGCCTGCTACACTTTCACTCGTAACCGGAATCGCAGGTGAAGGCTGATCGCTGACAAAATTATTAGGTCCTGTCCAGGTGTATGTGGTGTTGGGGAGTAAATCTGTACTCAGGTGAATCGTGTCTTTCAAACAAAAATCAGGCTTATTAATAACAATTTTAGGCGTAGGAGGAACAAGGTCGACATGCAGTATTTTCGTTAACACAACGGGACAGTTTCCGTTATTTTGCATCGTCAAGGTTATAACCTTATCTCCCGCTATCGTATAAGTAAGGTTAAAAGGGCCGTTTGTACGTGCCGTTCGTGTGCTTGCTCCCTCACCAAAATCCCAGTCTATCGAAGTAAAATCAACCGAATTATTGTTTATCTGGAAGCTTTGAGAGTTTGTACAGGGATTTAACGTGTTAATTTCAAAATTCGGAACTGGGGTAGTTAACGCCACAGGAACCACAATTGATGCTGCGTCGCTTACGCAGTTACCAACGGCAACAGTTAAAGTATATGTGCCGGCTATCTGGTACGAGCTAACCGGAATAACGGGCGATTGCTGCGCGGAGGTAAAGTTGTTCGGGCCGGTCCAGTTGTAAACTGCGCCGGTAACCGCATTTGTGCTTAAAACAATGGAATCGCCGAGACAAAAGCGGGTTTTATTCAATGAGATTTGAGGTGTTGGCGGCTTTAAGCCTACTTCAAAAGTTTTGGATGCGATAGTAAAGCAGGATAGGTCGTTATGAGCTTCGAGAACGACTGTTTTTGTTCCGAGTGTATTATAGTGTACCGTCTCAGTGCCATTGGCGGAAGTTTGTATATCAGCCCCTTCGCCGAAGTTCCACACCAGGCGGGTTGTATTGGTAGACGTGCTTGTGAATGTATAACTTTGGTTAGGCAAACATTCGTTGTTAACAGCCATGTCAAATGACGCGTTAGGTCCTAAAAATTCCCCGGTACCTGCTTTACCGCTGGGATCTGTAAAGTCTATTGAGAAACCATTGTCGTTTCCCTGGAAGATATTTACCAAAAGCGCGTAAACATGGCCCGCCTGCATATCAACAGCTTTTAAAAACCCATTTTGCGTTGGAGAGCAACCAGATTGTTCATTCAGATCGTTCTCTGAAAAACTGAGCCCCGTCAAGTAATAAAAAGGTGTACAACCGACACCCCAGCCGGCAGCGCAACGGATGGCGTGTGCAGCATTCAGGTTTGCGCAGTTATCGGAAGTTCCAAGGTCATAAAGCACCCAGTCTATATCGCCGGTTTTTGAATCAAAAGGTGTTATCGTAAAAACCAGCGAGCCGTCGTTCGCAGCAGTCCACTTATAAAAGGCTGAATTGATTTCGGCATTGCCGCCTGCCACGTCCAGGCAAGTTCCTGATCCTTCGTTAATATTAGTTCCTATGCCGTGGATATTTATTCCTTTTACCTGCTCCTTACTGCATAAATAAGTAGCTGTGGAGCAATCGTGGCCCGGCTCGGGATTTGGCACTGAGTTAGTAACGCATACCGAAAAAGATCCGGAATTCGCCCCGCTGACAGATATAAGATATCGCTGTCCGATAATTAAACCTCCGCGGTAAAATGTAGTTGAATTATTTTGTGTTGAAGTTGTGCCGAGTAAACCATTGGAAAGCGTACAGTCGCTGAACAAGCTGATTTTAGGCGATTGAAGTGTTCCGCCATCACCTGCTCCGGCCACGGTAATGTATAAATCATATCCATCGCGCGGAACAAACGAAAACCAAACGTCATTACCACTTCCGATAAAGCTCTCAGTGGCTCCATCTGTGCTGTAGGCGCCGTTTGCTGAACAAAATTGTTTGCCGCTTGGAATAGAAGTCGCTTGTGCACAATCATCATTTGCCGGCTGGGCAAACGCGGCTTGCAGACTAATACATAAGACGGCGCTTAGAATCAATAAGTATTTAGCAAAGCATCGATAAGGCACAGGCAATTAATGTGTTAACTATCATAAATTTATGATATTTTTCAATTAAAGCCTTTCACGAAACACTACTCAATTTTCAGAATAATTTTTCCGATATGTTTGCTTGATTCCATAAGTTTATGCGCCTCTGCCGCCTCATTGAACGGAAACGTCTGGTAAATAATCGGCTTAAACAAACCTTGTTCTATGAGCGGCCAGACATGTTCTACAGCCTCTGAAGCCAGTGCTTTTTTAAAGTCATTGTCGCGATTGCGAAGAGTACTTCCGGTTATTGTCAGCCTTTTTTGCATGATCTGTAATATGTCTGCATTCATTTCAGATCCTTTTTTGGAGTTAATAAAAACCAGCCGCCCATCATTATTTAAAATTGCAATGTTCTTTGGTGTATAATCTCCGCCGACCATATCGAGAATGACGTCCACTTTTGTGTTTTTCAAAACATCTTCGAAGTCCTGCTCTTTATAATTAATGGCTATATCGGCCCCAAGGCCGGTGCAAACCATACACTTTTCCGGACTGCCGGCGGTGCTGAAAACTACCGATTTAAAAGCCCTGGCAAGTTGGATAGCAGTTGTTCCGATTCCGCTTGAGCCGCCATGTACCAGGAACCGCTCGCCTTTTTTTAACTGGCCGCGCTGGAAAACATTGTGCCATACCGTCAAAACAGCTTCAGGCAAACCTGCTGTTTCCACGAAATTTAAGTTTCCCGGCATTGGCATGCAGGAGCCTTCATGAGCCTGTACATATTCAGCGTATCCACCACCTGGAATCAATGCACAAACCCGATCCCCGGGCTTCCAGTTCCTAACGGACGCTCCGCATTCATAAACATAGCCGGACACTTCCATTCCTAAAATATCCTGGGGTGTTCCTGGTGGCGCCGGGTATTTTCCTTTACGCTGTGCTATATCGGCGCCGTTCAGGCCGGCGGCTTCTACTTTTATTAAAATCTCGTCGGCTTTTATTTTTGGTAGCGGCCGCTCGGCAATTTGTAAAACTTCTGGCCCGCCGGGTTGGGTAATGATGGCTGCTCGCATAGTTAAGTAAAGTGCTTTTTTCGGGTTAATGTTTTGTTACCAATTTGAAATATAACGTAAAAACGGATGCCTTAAATCTGGCTTGTAAAATAAGTGAACGGCATCGTGACATTATGTTTCACAATTTATTCACGAAAATTTTCCTAGGCTTTTGCCTGTAAAATTTACAGGCGTATTGAATTGGAATCTTCAATTTAGTATTGATTTAACGGAAACAAAGTTTTTCAATTTTTTTAAGCTAAAGCGGTTCCAGTCTCCGCTTTTCAGTCTGCGAAATTTTTTCTCATTAAGTGATCTGAAAAAGATAATTGAATCAATTTCCACGATGTTGTCAATTTGTCATTTGCCTAATTATCTGTTACTTAGGTAGATTCATGGCCTTTCATAATTTGTGCAGGTTCCTTCTTGCTTCTGTTTTCTGTTTTATTTTTTTTCTCTCCTGTAGTGCGCAGGACGTGGATTTTCATATCAGTAAGATTTTCCTTCAGAACAAAAATATACTAAAGGCAAAGCGCGATTTTGGAGATCCGTACCTCTGGGTACTTGCCAAAAACAACGAAGTTTACCGCATTAACAGTATTACAAATGTATTAGAGGATTATACCGCCAGGTTTAGTGCTTACGGAAATCTTAATTTCATTGATATCGCGGGACACAACAAGGATTCAGTTTATATCGCAACCAGCTCAACCAACGTAATTTTGTACCTAAACGGGCTTACAAAGGTTATCGGCTCACAAGAGGGCATTCCGGGTACAGTAAATTCTATTGGAATGGATTATCCGGGAGGCTACGTTTATGACTTCATTGACGGAGATCTTAGAGGCCGTGAGGGAGATGCATTTTTCATAGCGACAGACCACGGCATGTGTCTCTACGATTATAAACTGGGAAAAATCCTGCCAAACGCTACAAAAAAACCTGCGAAAGTATTTGAGGCAACTTACCGCTCTGAGATGTTTAGCAATCTTGATTTTGGAGGATTCTTCAGTTTGATACCCCAATATTCCACTATTCAACTTAATAAAGGCACAAGCGGTGGTTATGGAGGAACCTTATATTATGGAGCCGATGATTATGGCAATAACATATATACCGCTTATTATACTTATGGGATGGTTGGCAACGATCCGGCTGACTTGTCTGTGTATGAAAGTGGCTTCCTTATGAATATTTACTGGGGATCTGAAAATGGCTTGTTTCAAAAGGATCGCAACTATTCTTCAAATTATACCAGTCCTCACAAACATTATCTGCATGGACTTAAGGTTAATAAAATCACATCTATTTATGGCCTACGAGCTTTCGGTAGCGGTGGTTTTTTTAATCCCGGGCTAATTAAAGAGAACCTTCTTGTGGGTACCGATAAAGGTTTTTACTTCAGTACCTCAGGATATGAAGAACTAGATGAGAATCGGATGAATAAATATTCCTTTTTCAAACATCCTGGATTTGGTGATAAAGTTATAAACGACATCTGTGTTAACGCTACCTCTTATCAGCGACCGGTTTGTGAAGATGGAGTATGGGTTTCAACCGAAAGCGGACTTTATTTGCTTAAGCCAGATTACGCGCCATATATAGATTTTAAAAAGAGACTTAAAGCTATCTATTTCGGTGGCGAATATTCCGGCGATACCGTAATCCAGGTATGTCAGGGAGTGAATACAGTAGCTATTAATCCTCTTTTTTCGTCTGTCGGCAGCCTTGCGCAATGGTACAGAAATGGAATTGAGCTTTCGGGTGAGAGCGACGGTAATCTCAAGATAAATAGTTCCGGTGAGTATTATGCTATTTTGTATGACCCTTGTTCCGGCTTTCATATCGAAACAAATCATTTAAAAGTATCAGTGCTCCAGTCGCCTGTTTTTTCTTTTGAGTACCCTGATACACTAAAATATTGCAAAGGTTCTTTAGCAACTCTTAAGACAGAAAACAACCCGGCATACAGATATCGATGGTATCGTGATAATGTTCTGATTAATCAAACCAACGCCCGGCTGGATATTTCAGAAAGCGGACGTTACAGAATAGAAGTAAGCGCATGTAAAGGGAGTTGGGTTTCTTCAAAAAGTGTCAGAATCAACTTTGTGGAGTTGCCCGAGCCCGTTATTAGTTCTGCTAAGCCATCTTATTGTGAGGGTGAAACGGCGCAATTAAGTATAAATGTAAATGCAGATTCAGCAAATAACATCGACTGGTTGCGTGATGGCAAAGTAGTAAAAGATTTACATGGAAAGATAACAATCAGTACTACCGAGCCCGGGCTTTACTCAGTCGAATTGAAAGACAGTGTTTCGGGATGCAAACGATTATCGGAAGGTTTTTCACTTTCTTTTATTCCGTTCCCGGAGCTGACGATTAGCAAACAGAATATTTCCGATTTGTGTGCCGGCCAGCCCGTCGTGTTAACGGCGACTCATTCTCCCGGTACTTTTTCTTGGTCGACCGGCGAAACTAAAGATTCGATTCGTGTTTATTCGAGTGGCATGTACTATGCCACAATTAAACCGACCAGCGGATGCAGTGTAACTCTTGGTATGGGTATAAAGTTTTTCGCTAACCCGGTATTGAACTTATCCGACACCTCTGTTTGTTCATTCAGCGGAGAGAAAATTACTCTTTCCGCACCGCCAGGTTTCAAAAAGTATGAGTGGAACGGCAGGGAAGGAACAGATAAGTTTACAACCGCCGAGCCAGGCCCCGTTATATTACTGTAACGGATCGTAATGGCTGTACAGCGTCACAACACCTGATGATTAATAATCGCTGTTCCGATGTGCTATTTGCAAATACTTTTACCCCGAACGGGGATGGAATAAACGACACGTGGTCGATCATGGGTGTCGAAAATGATGTTACCGTTACTGTTCGAATATATAACCGTTATGGGAAAATTGTTTTCAGCAGCAAAGGTTATCCGATCCCATGGAACGGATTAAAAAATGGCGAAAGATTGCCTTCGGGAACTTATTATTACCTTATCGCTTTAAAGAACGACAGTCAGGTTTTACGCGGACCCGTGACGATAATTTATTGATTATTCCGCTAGTTAGCCAAAAAACAAATATGAGATAAAAATCGCCGCAATAACACCCGCCAGATCAGCAATTAGCCCCGCGGTAATCGCATAACGCGACTTTTTAATACCGACCGACCCGAAATACAACGCGACAATATAAAAAGTGGTATCAGCCGAACCATTGAAAATACTTCCCAACCTGCCGGCGAATGAATCAGGGCCAAAGGTTTTCATCGTATCGATCATCATCGCTTTTGAGCCCGAGCCGCTCAATGGTTTCATTAACGCGACCGGCAAGGCGTCAGTAAATCGCGTATCAACGTTCAGTTTCGTAAAAGCAAATTTGAA
The DNA here is from genome assembly GCF_009834875.1 of Hufsiella arboris. GTDB lineage: Bacteria > Bacteroidota > Bacteroidia > Sphingobacteriales > Sphingobacteriaceae > Hufsiella_A > Hufsiella_A arboris. The sequence goes on from NZ_WVHT01000007.1 coordinate 226,367, forward strand.
CCCATCAACGATATAATCCAGCGCACCGCAGTTTCTGAAAACGCTGATCGCTGCCAGCATCGCCACCAGGTAAGGGATGATTTTTACAGTGGTTTCAAATCCGCCTTTTGCGCCTTCAATAAATGAATCGAATACGTTGACCTTTTTCTTCAGCGCCCCAATGATAAAGATGACCGGAATTGCCAGCAGCATCATATTGCTGAAAACCTTCGAAACTTCGCTGATCTGGTTTTTGCTGAGCTGCGTAGCGAAATACCAAACGATCAATCCTACAAAAGCAGTTAGTCCGCCAAGCCATGCGATTACGACTTTGTCAAACAGGTTGATTTTTTGACGGATGGCGCAGGCGATCAGTCCGACAATTGTTGCAACATAAGTTGCGATGACACAGGGTAAAAAAACGTCTGAAGGATCGGCGGCTCCAAGTATGGCCCTTTGAGCAATAATAGTTACCGGCAATATTTGTAAACCAGAGGTATGCAAAACAAGAAACATGATCTGCGCGTTAGAAGCAGTTTCTTTATGCGGATTTAGTTCCTGCAAACTTCCCATTGCTTTTAATCCGAGCGGCGTAGCAGCATTATCCAGTCCTAAAAGATTAGCCGAAAAGTTCATCATCATTTGGCCTGTTGCGGGATGATTTTTCGGTACCTCTGGAAAAAGGCGATTAAAGAACGGCCCCACAATACGAGAGAGGAAATTGATAGCTCCGGCGCGTTCACCGATATTTAAAATACCCAGCCACAATGCCATTGTGCCCATTAATGGCAAGGCGATATCCATCACCGCTGACTTTGACGTATCAAACAAACCTTCTATCAGATGTTGAAATATCTCGGTGTCACCAAAAAAAATCAGCTTTATGAGAGCAACTACAAAAGCGATAATGAAAAATGCGATCCAGATATAATTTAATGCCATCCTCTTTTGTTAATCAAGCCGTTGAAATTATATTTTTTTAGCAGTAATCCTTCCATTGTTGAAAGATAAAATTTCGTTTTCGCTGTCTTTGATAATGAAATTTGCCGGTTGTTCAATCGCCAGGGGTGTTTCAGTGACTATATTTAAAGCGGAAATATCGTACTCCTCATATCCGAAAAAACCCGATAAGTCACCCATATCTTCAATCCGGTAAACATAAGAAATAGCTGAATTGCTGATTATTCGTTCAGCAACCAGTCCGATATCTATAACTGCGTTATTTATCCGGCAATTTTTCAGAAGAATAGAGAAGTGCCTTTTTTCGTTAACCGGCAACTGCTCATAGCTTGAAACATCAGGTTCGCCAAAATCGGCGCCAGCTATCGAATAAACACCTGTCAGCATAGCAATAAATACAATTTTGCGCACGAACTGCCGGTCAAAGTCGTCTTTGTATCCGCCTGATTCGACAAGCAGGGTGCTGCTGCCCGCTGCCTGGCAATTGTCGCCAAAAGCCCGGGGTTCAAATTCATCGAACCATTTGCCGATATATTTGGGGATATAAGTTTGCAGAACATCATTAATGTTTGTAGCAAGTTGCATCGCCTTTAAGCGCGTATCGTTAACAGAGCATGCATCATCGTATGGCGGAGCTAAAAGCGAGATCGTTGCCGGATTTCCCGATTTCCCTGCGCTCCACTGAATGCTTTGGTCATGCAGGTTGAATGAAAAGTCTGGCTTGATATTCTCGTGAAACAAGCGCAAAATTCTCCCTTCCGGAGATTGCTGGGCCAGATAATCACGATTGATGTCGATACCTTGTGCATTTCGACGGGTATTCAACTCAGCGCCGTCCGGGTTTAAAAAAGGCAGGATATAAAATGTACAGTTGTTAAGTATAAGATGCCTGACTTTGTTGAATTCGTCGTCTGCTGAAAAGAAGTTAAGTAAATCAAATAAAGCCATTGTCGCGGTCGGCTCATCGCCATGCATCTGGCTCCAGAGCATAACGCTTTTTGATCCGGAGCCGGCCTGGATGGAATAGATGGGCCTTTGCAAAAAGGAACTGCCGACTTCCCCGATTTTGAATAACGGATTTTCCCAAAGCTTTTTTATTTCCGCTTCAAATTGCGAAAATTGAATATAGTTCGAACCAAACGAAGTATTAAGAAAATCGGATTCATAGTTATCTATTATGGGCTTAAGCTTATGCGGCATAAATAGCCAAAGTAATAAATTCGCGAATACTTCTCAAAACTGACAAATTTTGGAAAGCATGTTTCTTCGTTATCGGTTTCGATAGTCCCTTGTTCCGCTGTAGTTTTTACCGTTAGCGGCATCGCTAAAATAAAATCTGCACCGGTAAAAAGCTGCCGCTTCACCAGGGTTTATTGTACGCGGGGCAAACTTTCATGGTAAAGGAACCGGTCCAACGTTGAAAGTTGAGCAATGACCGTCCGGCCTAAACCGGATCGAAATGGACATCTTTTAATAAATGAACATTTAAAATCGACAAGCAGAAAACTGCCTTTTACGCTAAATAACCGCAAAAAAAAATGCTTACCATTCGATAAGCATTTTTCAATAATAACATATAAATTTTACTTCTTTTTCGCCGGAGTCGTCTTTGTCGGAGTTGTTTTCGCAGTTTGCTGCTGTTGTCTCATGTAATCTTCCATACGTTTCTGGAAGCCGGATTTTTTCTTTTCCGCAGCGGGTTTTTTCTTGTTTTCCTGTATCTGCGCATGGATTTTATCATCGTTCACAAAACTACGGATGATAAATTGCTGCCCGAATGTAAGCATGTTGGCAAGGAAATAATAATAATTCAGGCCGGAAGGGTAGCTATTCAATACGCCGAAGAAGATGATCGGAGAAATATACCCGATATATTTCATCTGGCCTGTAGCGCCCGAAACCTGGTTGTTAAAATATGTATAGATCAGCGTCGAAATTGTCATCAGGATACACATTAAACTTATGTGATCCATGTTTAACAACGGAATTTTAGGGAAAGTGATCAACGCGTCATACGTCGAAAGGTCCTTCATCCATAAAAAGTTTTCCTGGCGCAGTTCAAACAGGTTAGGGAAGAAGAAGAAGAACGCCATTACAATCGGAAGCTGCAACAACATGGGTATACAGCCGCCAAGCGGATTTACGCCGGCCTTTTTGTATAATTTTAGATATTCCTGTTGTAATAAAGTAGGATTATCTTCGCCAACTTTGCCTTTAATTTCATCCATCTCCGGCTTCAATACTTTCATTTTCGCCATCGACAGGTACGATTTGTACGTCAGCGGCGAAAGTGCCAGTTTCAGAAGAATAGTGAGAACAAGAATAATAAGACCATAATTCCAGCCAAAACCGTTCAATAAATTAAACACAGGAAGTACTATGAACCTATTTACATATTTCAGAGGCCAGTAGCCCATATCAATCTGCTGTTCAAGATCAAAGCCTTGGTCCTTAAGTGTGCTGTACTTGTTCGGTCCGAAATAAAATTCCAGCGGATAAGCGCTTACATCGCTACGGCTAAAAGGAAGCTGCATGTTAGCAGCATATGATTTAACCATACCGGGTATTGTCAGTACATTATTTGCGATAGTTCCTTTTTCGAAACCATTTTTAGCGATCAATACGTTTGAGAAAAAGTGCTGTTTGAATGATATCCACTGCACTTTTCCGTCCTCGCCAAGATCTTTTTTATCATCCTTGCTAACGCTTAAGTGGTCAACCTCTCCATCGCCGTGTTTGAAATAGGCGGAAGAATAACGCTCTTCGTATTTAATATCCTTTTCTTTTTGCGGAAGAACGGTTTCCCAGTTTAGCACAAGGTTTTGCTGCGTGGCCGCTACGACATCCTGCATGCCTTTGGTGGCGATCGTCAGGCCAACTTTATAGCTGTTGCCTTTAAGAGAATAGATGTAATCGATATATTTTCCTTCGGCATAGGTTAAACGCATGGTTACCGACGAGGAATCATTTTTAGAAACGTTTACAGATCCTGATGAAGGAGTGAAATACAAATCGTTTGTAGAAATGTTAACGCCGGCCGAGTTGAATAATAAGCCGAATTTATTAGCATCGCCGCTGAACATAATCAGCGGTTTTTTGTCGTAAGTTTTAAATTCTTTCAGTTCAACCGATTCGATGCGGCCGCCTTTTGAACTTAAATTAACCTTAATAAGTTCGTTTTCAAGCGTTATATTTTGATTGGTTCCAGCATGTGCAGCTCCAAAAGGACCCTTTAGAACCGAAGAATCAACAACTGCCGGTTTGCTGGCCACCTGGCTTTTGACAGCTGGTTTGCCTTGCTGAACCCGTGCAATTGAGTCTTGCACAAATTTTTCACGCTTTATCTCCTGCTCATTGGGCTTTAAAAAGAACGTAGAGGCAACAATAATAACAAGGATCAAGAAAAGACCCGTAAATGTATTTTTATCCATTATATTTTATATCACTTACTTCTTTTGGCATGAGCCAGCGAAGCGGCGACAAAGTTAACAAAAAGTGGGTGAGGATTAGCAACTGTTGATTTTAATTCCGGGTGAAATTGCCCGCCAATAAAAAATGGATGATTTTTCAGTTCTACGATTTCAACGAGGTTGTTTTCAGGATTAATTCCAGAGGCAATTAAACCGGCATCTTCAAATTCTTTCAGGTATTTACTATTAAACTCGTAACGGTGGCGGTGACGTTCGGAAATATGTGCTTTGCCGTAAATAGAGGCGGCTTTACTTCCTTTTTTTAGATCGCAGGCATAAGCGCCGAGGCGCATGGTTCCACCTTTATTTTTGATTTTCTTTTGTTCTTCCATCATGGAAATTACCGGGTGTTTGGTATGATCATCCATTTCGGTGCTGTGAGCATCTTTCCAGCCGATGACATTACGAGCGTATTCGATAACCGCGCATTGCATGCCAAGGCAGATCCCAAAAAACGGAATGTTATTTTCACGAACATACCTGATCGCTTCAATTTTACCTTCAATCCCGCGGCTGCCGAAACCTGGAGCGACTAATACGCCATGCATACCCGCTAATTTTTCCGCGGCATTTTCCGGCGTTAAGCCTTCAGAATGAATATGCTTTAATCTGACCTTGCATTCATTTTTAGCTCCCGCATGCACAAAAGCTTCATTGATCGATTTGTAAGCATCAGGCAATTCAACATATTTTCCGATAATACCGATGTTGATTTCCGCTGTTGGATTTTTTAGCCTTCCCAGGAAATCCTTCCAGTTATCAAGTACAGGGTCACTTTTTAACGGAAGTTTTAGTTTGGTAAGAACGGTCTTGTCGAGCTGCTCCTTCAGCATTAGTAAGGGCACATCGTAAATTGACGGAGCGTCAATAGATTCTACTACCGCGTTGATGTTTACGTTACAAAATAATGCGATTTTTTTGCGGAGTTCCAGGTTGATATGATGCTCTGCACGGCAAACCAGGATATCTGGCTGTATACCGTATTCCAAAAGCATTTTAACGGAGTGCTGCGTTGGTTTGGTTTTTAACTCGCCGGCAGCAGCCAGATAAGGAATAAGTGTCAGGTGAATAACCAGTGAGTTGCTTGAACCGGCCTCCCAGCGAAACTGGCGAACAGCTTCGATAAACGGCAACGACTCAATATCCCCAACTGTGCCGCCAAGCTCTGTGATCACGATGTCGTATTCACCGCTGTCACCCAGTAAACGCATATTGCGCTTAATTTCATCTGTAATATGCGGAACAACCTGCACGGTTTTACCGAGGTAGGCACCTTCACGTTCCTTGCTTATTACATTCTGATAAATACGACCCGTGGTGATATTATTGGCCTTTGATGTCGGAACATTTAAGAAACGCTCGTAATGTCCCAGATCGAGGTCGGTTTCTGCGCCGTCTTCTGTGACATAGCATTCGCCGTGTTCGTATGGATTAAGCGTCCCCGGGTCAATGTTAATGTAAGGGTCAAATTTCTGGATTGTTACGCGGTAGCCACGCGACTGGAGAAGTTTTGCAAGAGATGCGGAAATAATACCTTTCCCTAACGACGAAGTAACGCCGCCCGTAACAAAAATGTATTTAGTCATGATTTCTGAAGGATTTAACTCGAATTTGCCTGGCTGAAAAGAGCCAGATAAATTGTTTTTGTACGGGATACAAAAGTATGAAAATTTTTGGATGCGCGGAAGTTTGTTGAGAATTGTATGTGGAGAAGTGCCGCTGGAAAAATAAACAGGTTAATTTGAATAGCTGACCACCTGGCCGATCTAAAGAATTATAACAGGTTCACGGTTAATGTAAGCTTGGTAGTCATTGCACGTATTTTATTACCAAATATACGTGCTTAGAATAATAGTTTCAGAATCTCTCTTACCTGAGGTTTGATGGACGCGACAACGTTGATAACTGGAATTTACATGAATATTTTATCCGGCCAAACAACTCAACCGCATGATTTGTCATACTTCATCTATGCCGGCTTCAAAAATCCCTTTATACAGCGCTTTAGTTGCCAATTTGCTGATAGCAATTACAAAATTCTTTGCCGCTGGTATAACCGGAAGTTCGGCGATGGTTTCTGAAGGTATTCACTCGCTGGTTGATACAGCGAATGAGGTTTTGTTGCTGCTTGGCATTGAGAAAAGTAAAAAACCTGCCGATAAGCAAAGGCCGTTCGGCTATGGAAAAGAGCTTTATTTTTGGGCCTTTGTTGTTTCGGTTTTAATTTTTGGTGTAGGAGGCGGCATCTCTTTTTATGAAGGGGTAACCCATCTGATTCATCCGACCGAGATTCAAGATCCGAAATGGAACTACATAGTTTTGGGAATCGCGTTTTTATTCGACGGCATTTCTTTTCTTACGGCAAGGAAGGAATTCAGGCGGCAGCGCGGAAAGACTCCGTTTTGGCAAGCTGTAAAAAGCAGTAAAGACCCGTCTACATTTGTTGTTTTATTTGAAGATGCAGCTGATCTGCTGGGGTTAATCACTGCTTTCCTGGGAGTATTTCTTGGCCATCACTATAATAATCCTGTTTTTGATGCTTTAGCTTCGATGGTTATCGGATGTATTTTAACATTTATCTCTATCATTTTGCTTCGTGAAAGCAGAAGCTTATTGATGGGAGAAGCTATAGATGAAGAGGCACTTCAACAGATCATAAAAATTATCGAAGGTGATGAGTCCGTTAAATCCGTACTTCACCACCGTTCAATGTATCAATCGCCCGAAGAGATTATTCTTGCTCTGAATATCATATTTGAAAAAGAACTTACCACCACGCAAATAACTACCTCAATCACCCGAATCAGGGAACTTATCCAAACAGAATATCCTTCGATAAAACATATTCTTGTTGAACCTGATTCTGTCGCTACTTAGCAAATCTACTTGTCGCTTACTGAAGTGATCCACCAGGTATTTCCAGATGGGTCGATAACGCCGCATGTTCTTCCGTAATCCTGGTCGGAAAGTTCCATGACGCTTTTGCCTTCACACTGGAGAGCTTTTTCGTAGCTATTATCCGCGCTTTCAACATATACAAAGAAGTTGCAGGTTTGCTCGCGGAATTTATCTGTGGCATCACAAAACATGATCGTGCTTCCGTTAACATTTATTTCAGAGTGCATGATTGTTTTTTCGTCTTCTCTCATTCTCTTAAATGTTACTTCGGCTCCAAAAACTTTTTGAGTGAAATCAATAAATTTTGCCGAATCAGCTAACATTAAATACGGCATAACAGCCTGATGTCCTGTTGGAATTTCCATAATCTTAAATTTTTAATTGTTTAACATGATTCGAAATTACAGCAGTTAGTAACAGCGAAATTGGAAATAAACGACATTATTGTTTCCACTTATTTGCTTCGACTATGCGGTTGAAATAATGATTAGGATTATGACCCGAAAACTTTTTGAAATCGTGGATAAAGTGCGACTGATCATAATAACCGCAGTCATATGCAATTTCTGTTAGGGAAGAAAAGGGTTTCGAGTAGGTTCCGAGTGCTTGCTGAAACCTGCTTATCCTGGAAAAGGTTTTGGGACTGAATCCTGAAAATTGCTTGAATTTTCGCTCAAACTGGCGTTGCGAAAGGCAGTAATCGTCTGCTAGTTCTTTAACAGTTTGTCTGCTCCTGGAATGTATAATTTCACTGATCGCGGAAAATATTTCTGCAGGTTGCTGCTTGTTGTTTTGCAACCTTTTTTTGAAAAACTCAACCAGGATATCAATCCGCCCAGAGTTGTTTTTGGAGAACATCAACTTTTCGACAAGTTCGCTACCTTCGGCGCCGATAATGGTTTGAATGTCCACCATCTCGTTATTCAGCTCATCGGCCGGAATATTGAAAATCAATGGAACGGCGAATGGATAAAGATAAACGCCGAAAATTCCAAAATCCTGGTCAATACTAAACCGGTTATATCGATCTGACTGCCCCGCCAGGCAAGCGGCAAATGTTTTTCCAGACTTGCCGTTTTCGATCAGGTCATCGAATAAACCTTTGTAATGAAATACCATTTCAGGACAGCAGTCGGCTAATGTACGGTGAACATACCGCTGTCCTTTATCAACAGATCCTTCTAAAACCCAAAAATACCTGATAATGGAGGCAAGTTCTACAGGCGGCTGTATGATCTGATACTTCATTATTTAAATTTACTACTATTTGTCGATTAGCGTCATACTTAACGAGTTGCCGTCATATCTTAACTCCCAAATTGCCGTAAATGATGGTCTAAATGTTTCCACTGAAGTTTGTCCCATTCTTCTAAGGTCAGCTTACCGAAAAAAGGATGAGGCAATTTTGTTATTTGATCCTGGCCGTTTGAATAACGGCTTACTTGCTTAATAAGTTCCTGCTTCTCTGTTTCAAAATCGGGTGTATGTTTAATTACGAACTGCTTTACAGTTGGCAAGCCTTTAGAAAGAGGCTGATCACTCATTAATTTCTTTTTAGCCATTTTTCCAAATAAAAATCCCAGCAATCCGCCTTTTAAGTTTAGTTCGCCGAAGGATACTTTGACCGGCTGCTGGCAATGGGCAAGCATTTGGCTGACGTTCATTTTCCCCCATAAAGCTTGTGAATCAATTGTTAAATTCTGTATTCTATTGATCATATCCGCATTGTCTGCAGGGTTATAAATACTTTTCATATCGTTAGTAATTGAGTTAATAGCGAATTACGGCTGTGGAGCCAATAAAAAATTAATTTAGTTTCACTCTAAACTACCAATCAAATTTCCAACTTTCACTTATTTGTTACAAAGCACTTATTTTTACGAGTAACAAAAATCCGCAGCATGAACGTCGAAATCCTGGCTCGAATTCAATTCGCATTTACCATTTCGTTTCATTACATCTATCCTCCTTTAAGTATTGGCCTTGGTCTTGTTATGGTGGCAATGGAAGGTCTTTATCTCAAAACCGGCAATAAAATGTATGAAGACATGACCCGGTTTTACACGAAGATCTTCGCGCTGATCTTTGGCATCGGCGTAGCAACCGGAATCGTTATGGAATTTGAATTTGGAACCAATTGGGCAACTTATTCTAAATATGTCGGTGATGTGTTTGGCTCGGCGCTGGCCGCAGAGGGAATTTTCGCTTTTGCGCTTGAATCGGGATTTTTAGGTGTGCTGCTTTTTGGCTGGAATAAGGTTAGTCCACGGGTGCACTTTTTCGCCACGGTTATGGTAACGCTTGGTTCGATGTTTTCTGCAATATGGATTGTAGTAGCAAATTCCTGGCAGCAAACGCCGGCCGGATACCATATTGTAGGTTCCGGTTTGCAGGCCCGGGCAGAGATAACGGATTTTTGGGCAATGGTGTTTAACCCTTCGTCGGTAACGAGGGTATGGCATGTATGGATCGGGTCGTTTTTGTCGGGATCCTTTCTTGTGTTAAGTATCAGCGCCTGGTACATCGTTAAAAATAAGTATTTGCAGTTCGCGAAATCAGCATTTAAGATCGCCTTGGTTATAGCAACCATCTCGTCCGTTTCTCAATTGTTTTTTGGCCACCGCTCTGCAGAGATTGTGTCTGAATATCAGCCTGCTAAACTTGCTGCGCTGGAAGGGCATTTTGAAAAATCCGCCCCAGCAGACATGTACCTGTTTGGCTATGTAGATAAAAAGAATGAAAAAACCGTCGGCCTTAAAATTCCAAAAGGACTTTCGTTTTTAACGCATGGTGATTTTAATGCCCCGGTGCGCGGACTAAAAAGTTTTGCTCCGGCTGACAGACCACAGGCGCCGAATTTCGTGTTTCAGAGTTATCACATAATGATCGCGATCGGAAGCTTTTTGATCGTGCTTACGTTATTTTCCTGCTGGCTATGGTGGAAGAACGCTTTATTCAATAAACGGTGGCTGATGATTTTATTTACCTTTTCGGTATTTCTGCCGCAACTTGCCAACCAGGTCGGTTGGTATGCCGCCGAAACGGGCCGCCAACCATGGGTGGTGTATGGACTGCTGCGGACCAGTGATGCCCTTAGTAAAGCTGTAACGGCAAACCAGGTAATATTCTCATTGATTTTGTTTACCCTGGTTTATGCGTTGCTATTTGCCTTGTTTATCTACCTGCTTAATAAAAAGATCAAGTATGGTCCGTATGGAAAAGGCGATATAGATCACAGTCCTCAGCATAAAATAATGGCAGAAGAAATTGGAACACTTTAATATGGCAACATTTTTAGGCATCGATTACGCTACCTGGTGGTTTATGATCCTGGGTGCGGTTTTTACGGGGTACGCGATACTTGACGGTTTTGATCTGGGAGCGGGCGCTTTACATTTATTCTTTAACAAAGAGTCGAGCCGCAGGATAGCTTTGAACGCCATCGGCCCGGTTTGGGATGGAAATGAAGTTTGGCTGGTGATAGGAGGAGGAGCTTTGTTCGCTGGATTTCCGCCGGTTTATGCAGCCGTTTTTTCAGCATTTTATGTGCCTTTTATGTTGTTCCTTACGGTTTTAATTTTCCGGGCGATTTCTATCGAGTTCAGAAGTAAGGAACCGATGGCTTGGTGGCGCCGGATGTGGGACATATCCTACTGTATCTCCAGCGCAACAATTGCTTTTTTACTTGGCGTTGTTCTCGGAAACATCCTCCTAGGTATTCCGATTGACAAGGATGGCAATTTTACCGGCGATCTGATCTATTTTCTTAATCCTTACGCCTTAATGGTCGGTGTTACAACTTTGGCGCTATTCATGATGCACGGCGCCATTTATCTGGTAATGAAAACAGAGGACAGACTTTATACTAAATTGACGATCCTGGTAAGAAACACAACCATCTTTTTCTCGATCTGCATCTTGCTTTTGAGCTTTTATACCATTTTATATATTCCGCATCTTACAAATACCATTCGCCATCACAACTGGATGTTTCTCATACCGGTGGGCATGGTATTCAGCATTGCCAATATCACCAGACAAATTGCCAGGCATAAATTCATTTACGCTTTTATTTCGTCTTGTGTAACGGTGAGTTTGTTGTTAATTATCGTAGCGGTCGAACTTTATCCTAATATGGTAATATCAACGGTCAATCCAGCCTATAATATAACAGTACACAATGGATCATCATCGGAAAAGTCATTAATGATTATGCTCATCGTTGCCGCAATTGGCGTACCGCTGGTGGTAGCGTATACTTCTTTCGTTTTCTGGACCTTTAAGGGCAAGGTAAAACTCGACGAAATGAGTTACTAGGGATGGTATACGCTAGTTATGCCGGTAAATCCGGACGATGAACAAGCGCTTCCAATGATAGTAGTTTTTGTATAAAGCAAAACAGCTGATCAATAAAATGCCGGCAATTCCTTCCATCAGAATAACGTCCCGGGTTCCAAGTTTTTCGGCCATGATACCCGTTAGCAAACTGCCGATAGGTAAGATGCCCTGATAGGCCATTAGATAGTAACTGATTGCCCGGCCGCGCATATTCGGCAGCGTATGTGTTTGTATGTAGGTATTAATTGAAGCAGTCTGCATCATCATACCCATTGTGGCAAGCGTGACGCAGATCAGCGAGAAAACTAAAGCAGGGGAATATGCTAAAAAGATAAGCCCCAATCCAAGTAAACTCGAAGCGGCAACGGTTATTTTAGTGAGATACTTATGATCTTTTAGCGACGCCATATAAATAGCACCGATCATGGCGCCCAAGCCGCCGGCGCTTTCGAACCAGCTGAATGTTACAGCGTTTCCATGGAAAATGTCTTTAGCTAAAACGGGTAGTAGGGTAGTGAATGGAATAACCAGCAAGCTTGAAATAGCAAGTGTCAGGATAAGTGAAGACAAATCCGGAGCCGATCGTAAATAAGAATAGCCGTTTTTCAGCTCAACCCAAATATTTTCGGTGCTTTTAGTTAAGGGCGTTGTGTTGATTTTCATGGTAACCAAGCAGAAAATCACAGCGACGAAGCTCAGAAAATTGATAATAAAGCAGGCGTCTTCTCCGATCGTACTTAAAACAATTCCAGCTAAGGCCGGGCCAATCAATCGGGCAGCGTTAAATGCTGATGAGTTTAGTGCCAGGGCATTTGAAAGGTCTTCTTTTTTTTCAACCAGATCGACCATCATTGATTGCCGGGCATTGGTTTCAAAAGCCGCTAAAACTCCCTGGGTCATGCTCAGAAATCCGATCCAGAAAATATTGTACCACTGGAACCAGACGAGCAAAGCCATAAATCCGGCCTGGATCATCATACCAATCTGCATGAAAAGCACAATTTTATACCGGTTATTCCTGTCGACAAAACTGCCGATATAAGGCGCCAGAACTAGTGAAGGAATCAATCCAAGGAAGGTAACAAGCCCAAGCAGATAAGCTGAGTTTGTTAAACGATACACCAGCCAGCTAACTGCTACCCGCTGCATCCATGTACCGATCAGAGAAATCGATTGACCGGTAAAATGTAGTCTGTAATTACGTGAATTTAATGCTCTGAATATTGATGACATTTAACTTAATTAGATGCTGATATTTTTTCAATTAATGGAACCGCTGCTTCTAAAACGGCGAATTCCTCTTCTGTTAATTTGTTTTGTATCGATGCGGTAAGCCATTCTACCCGGCTATGCCATATTTCAGATAGGTGACCGCGCCCCGCATCCGTAAGTGCAATCTTACTTTTACGTTTATCTTCCTCCGGCGTGATTTTCGTTATACATCCCAGCTCGCAAAGACGGTTTAGCTGCTGCGAAATAGCCTGTGCTGTTACTTTTTCCATTTCCGCAAGTTCCGAAGGCAACAAAGTCCCGTATTGGTCAAGCAGGCCCATCGTCATCATTTCAGAGTGGGAGAAAGTCGAGTTAGTATCCTGTTTTCGTAATTGCCTGATTAACCGGGTGATTGCAGCTCTAAGAAGTGCGGCGGTTTGGTAAGCGTTATTCTCATTCATTTACTAAAGCTATTTAATAAAGTAACTTTACAAAAATACAAAAATTGCTTTTTATTCAATGGCGTTTGGGATGCTTAGATATTTTATGTATTTAAGATGATAATTGAGGTTCGATAAACATATATGACATCGAAAAATGTTGACGCAGTTGTTATCGGTGCTGGCCCAAACGGGCTTGCAGCAGCTATCACGCTGCAACTAGCCGGGATATCGGTGTTGGTAATCGAACGAAATGAAAAGGTTGGCGGAGGGCTCAGAACCGCAGAACTGACCTTGCCAGGCTTTAAGCATGACGTTTGTTCAGCTGTACATCCTTTAGCAATCGCATCGCCTTTTTTTAAGAAATTGCCTTTGTCTGATTACGGATTAGAGTTTATTCAACCAACAATTTCTGCCGCTCACCCTTTTGATGACGGTAAAGCTGTTACATTAGAGCGATCTTTAATTGATACCGCTGATTCGTTGGGGCATGATCGTGATGCGTATCTGAATCTTATGAGTCCGACTGTGGGAAATTGGGATGAATTGATAAAGGATATTCTCTCACCACTCAAAATGCCAGGTCATCCAATTGAACTGTTACGGTTTGGATTGACGGCTTTAAGATCTGCCCAAGATGTTTCCGGGAAATTTACAACCCAAAAGGCCCGGGGCTTATGGGCGGGAATGGCTGCTCATTCGATACAACCATTTCAAAAATTGACAACTTCCGCAGCTGCTATGGTGCTGCTGGCAGCAGGGCATAAAGGTGGCTGGCCAATTGCAAAAGGTGGATCGCAATCGATAGCTGACGCACTTGCCGGTCATTTCATAGCATTAGGCGGGAAGATCGAGACCGGCATTGAAATAAAAAGCCTGGCTGATATTCCTCCAACGAAGGTTGTTTTATTTGATCTGACGCCCCGGCAGATATTGAATATCGCTGGCGAAGATCTTTCGGCGTTTTACAAATGGCAGTTAAACCGGTACCAATCCGGGAGCGGGGTTTTTAAAATTGACTGGGCACTGTCGGAACCGGCGCCATTTACTGCACCGGCCTGCAAAAGTGCCGGAACTATACATTTAGGAAACAGTTTTGAGGAAATCTCCTTATCTGAAGAACAGGTTTCAAAAGGAATATATCCCGCAAAGCCGTTCGTTTTATTCACACAGCCAAGTGTTTTTGATTGCTCGAGAGCACCGGTTTCAAAGCACACAGCATGGGCCTATTGTCACGTTCCATTTGGTTCAACTATTGATATGACTGCTCAAATTGAAAACCAGGTTGAACGGTTCGCGCCTGGCTTTAAAGAAGTGATTCTGGCTAAAAGCACCATGAATACACTGCAACTGGAGCAGTACAATCCTAATTATATCGGTGGTGACATTAACGGCGGAGCATTTGATATTACCCAGCTATTTAGCCGTCCGGCCTTGCGCTTTTCTCCGTACAGAACGTCTTCAAGGAAATTTTATATTTGTTCCTCATCAACTCCTCCCGGAGGTGGAGTCCATGGAATGTGTGGTTATTATGCGGCTAAACGAGCTCTAAAAGATATTTTTGGCTTACAAGCCATTGCTATTTAACCGGCTTGGGAATTACAACAATACTTTCATGTCCTTCAGCGTCTACCGATTGAATTCCGAAAAAGTAATTATCCTTTGAGTAGTTAAGATTGGCCTTTGTGTCGCTGGTGTATAGTTTCCGTTCCCAAACAGGACTGGTCGTTTCCCTCATCACTACATAATATCCGGCTGGTTTTTCGCCTTTGGGGGTTTCCCATTTCAAACTGGTTTTATTGGTCAGTCCGGAAGTGACAACGCCGGGATTTACCGGTTCTAACGGCGCTAAAGCCAGATTAGCGAGCGTCGAAAGATTCATTCGGGCAACTTTTTGAACATAATTGTAATCTACAAAATCGGGTGTATCACCATAATCAATTCCGTTTTCGTTGCGGACATTCTGGTGCTGACGTTCAAAGTTTTCATTCATCTCGGTAACCCGGATTGCGGCGAACCCTTGCTGTGAAAATGGTGTGTGATCGCCTCCTCTCAGATACCTGTCGCGACGGTATATAAGCTTAACCTCAAGCTGATCCACATAACGTTCGCCTATCTCTTTCATATACCGGGCAAATTGCCGTGCAGGTTCGTCATTTTCTAACCCTGTACTCATGCGTAAGCCAGCCTGCTGTTGCGTTTCGCCAGCCGGAACACCTTCACTGAAAACCCGCACGCTGCGATTATCTTTTAAATCGGTTTCCATACCATAGGTATTGCCAACAATATCATTAGTGATCATGCCGGCTACGTTCCAACCAAGGTCTTTTGCTTTTTTAGCAAGATTGGTCGCACCATTCAATCCTTGTTCTTCGCCGACCATCGCGACGAATACCAGAGTTGCGTTGAACCGTTGTTTACTCATTACCCGCGCCAGTTCCATGGATGTTGCCGTTCCGGATGCGTCGTCATTAGCGCCGGGAGCAAACGATTTCGCATCCATCACGTCAGTAGCTCTTGAATCATAATGGCCGGAGATTATAAAAATACGGTTGTCATTTGGATCGGTTCCGGGTAAGGTCGCCACTACATTTTTCATGATGGTCGGGTTCGGAACCCGCCCGCCCGCGGTCTGCGTAAATGTGTCAAACTCAACTTTCAGTCTTCCGCCAGAAGCTTTTGAGTAATTCTCAAATTCAGATTTTATCCAGTTTCTCGCCGCTCCGATGCCGGTTTTTGTACTTGTGGTATCACTAAGAGTATGCCTCGTTTGAAAGCTTACGAGCTTACGGATAGTCTTCTCTATATTTTGGGATGAAACTTCATCGACCATTTGTTTTATAACCGGATCTTGTTTTTCGATAGTTTGAGCAAATCCGGAAGCAATCAGCATGGAAAGGGTTATAATTGAAAGTACGATTTTCATTTTACCAAAATAAATAAAGATTATCATCCGTAATTATTTGCCTGTAACAAATTTGTTAGTACAATCACATGATAGTAAGTCTGCTATTTGATAGGTTTGTAATTAGACTAAACTAAAAACAATACAATGAAAAGAAATTTACTGCTTACAACGATGCTCGGCGTTTACTTGAGCGCTGGGTTTGCCCAAACCGAATCGTTTGATGCCGCTGCAATTCAAAAAATCCGTGACGAGGGTTTAAAGAATTCAAAGGTTATGCAAACAGCGTTTTATCTTACTGACGTATCGGGACCGCGTTTATCCGGATCGCCTGGTTTAAAAAACGCGCAGGAATGGGCGGCAGGCCAACTTAAAGCGCTCGGCTTACAAAATGTTAAGCTTGAGCCCTGGGGAAAGTTTGGTAAAGGCTGGCAGGTTGATAAATACTATGCCGCTATGACGGCGCCATATTACCATGCATTGATTGCTTCCCCGAAAGCATGGACACCCGGAACCAACGGTCCCGTTAAATCGGAGGTTGTCCTGTTAATTGCCGACAGCGTTGCGCAACTCGATCAATATAAGGGCAAACTGGCCGGAAAGATTGTCATTTTTGACTCGAAAACCTTAACAACTGCAACCAACTTTAATGCTGATGCCAGGCGCCTTGCAGATTCTGACCTGGTAAAAATGGAAAATGCGGCACCTCAGCAGGCAGGACAGCGAAGGAATTTTGCCGACAGTCCGCAATTTCGTGAAATGATGAAAATGCGCACAATGCGCCAGCAAATCAGCGCATTTTTAACAGACGAAAAGGTAGGATGTATTTTAACTCTTGCCCGTGGTAACGATGGCACGTTTTTTACATCTAACGGAGCTTCGTATGCAGAAGACGCCAAGCCGGTTGCACCGGAACTCGAAATGTCTGGTGAAGACTATCTGCGCTTACTTCGTTTAGTGAAGGGCGGAATCAAAGTTCAAATGGAGGTTGATACCAAAACAAGTTTTTATGATCAGGATCTTAATGGTTACAACGTTATTGGTGAAATTCCGGGAACAGATAAAAAGTTAAAAAATGAAGTAGTGATGATTGGCGCTCACTTTGATTCATGGCATGCTGCAACAGGAGCTACCGACAATGCCGCAGGAAGCGCTGTGATGATGGAGGCAATTCGGATTATTAAGGCGGTGGGCCTGAAACCGAAAAGAACAATCCGCATCGCTTTGTGGAGCTCGGAAGAACAGGGATTGTTCGGATCAAAAGGATATGTTACTGAACATTTGGGCGATGCGAAAACAATGGTTCTGAAACCTGAACAGCAAACTATTTCAGCTTATTATAACCTGGATAACGGAACTGGCAAAATCCGGGGAGTTTATATGCAGGGAAATCCGCAGGTAAAACCAATATTCCAAAGCTGGCTGCAACCATTCAATGACCTGGGTGCTAAAACATTGACGATTAATAACACAGGAGGTACCGATCACTTGTCATTTGACGCCGTTGGTGTACCGGGCTTCCAATTCATCCAGGACGGAATTGACTATGGCACTCGTACTCACCATAGCAACCAGGATACTTATGATCGCCTGATTGAAGATGATTTAAAACAGGCAGCTACGATTGTAGCCGCGTTTGCTTATAACACCGCGCAGCGTGCCGATAAGCTTCCGCGAAAAGAACTTCCGAAAGCAGTATCAGATTCCAAAT
This sequence comes from Hufsiella arboris, assembly GCF_009834875.1. Taxonomy (GTDB): domain Bacteria; phylum Bacteroidota; class Bacteroidia; order Sphingobacteriales; family Sphingobacteriaceae; genus Hufsiella_A; species Hufsiella_A arboris. The sequence continues at coordinate 244,280 of NZ_WVHT01000007.1, forward strand.
AATCAATATATTGCCATGAGCATAATCAGTGGGTTTTAGCCGCTGATTATGCTCATTTTTTAAAAGCCAGTAGATGATATTAATAATTGAAGATGAACCTAATGTAGCATCCGCAATAAAGCGCGGGCTTGAAGACATTGGTTTTGAAACAAGTATTGCATCAAACGGACTTACGGGCCTGCAAATGGCAACGGATTATCCGTTTGAACTTATCATTCTGGATTTGATGCTTCCGTTAATGGACGGCATCCAGATTTGTCAGCTGATCAGGGAGAAAAAGCAATCAGTTCCTATCCTTATGCTCACCGCTCTTGATTCAACCGAAAATATCGTAACCGGACTTGACAGCGGGGCCGACGATTATATGGTGAAGCCGTTCAAAATGATTGAACTTGCGGCACGCATCCGTACCTTAATGAGGCGGCAAAATGGGAAAATGCCAATGCCGGCTAACATCAGCAAAATCGCCGATCTCGAAATTGATACCGAAGCTAAGTTGGTAACGATAAAAGGCGCTTCACTCAATTTAACGCCTACAGAATATCGCCTGCTGGAGTATTTTGTAAAAAATCAGCGGAAAGTATTATCTCGTATACAAATTTTAGAAAACGTTTGGGACATCGATTTTAACCTGGGAACAAATGTGGTGGACGTTTACGTAAACTATCTAAGGAAGAAGATTGATAAGGAAAATCCGAATAAACTCATCCACACGGTTTTTGGAATGGGATATATCATGAAAGAAAGTGATGCATGAAGATTCAAACCAAAATAAGCCTGCTGTTTCTCACTCTGTCAACCGGGATACTCATTTTGCTGAATGCGTTCATCTTATATTTTGAGTATCAATTCAATTACGCGGACTTTTTTAAACGGCTTGAAACCAGGGTAAACCTAACAGCTCAGATCAGGCTTTTTCCCGGCGAAAAAAGTACCGCTTACTCAGAAGTACGAAACAGGTACCTGGAGAAACTTGATTCGGAAAAAGAGCAGCTTATAAAAGCGGATTCTTCCGGAAGTTTCAAAAATACTACGCTGCCCAATGAATTTTTTTTCGAAGTGACGAAGCTGGGCACGGCGCAATACAGAACCAACAACCAATTTTTCGCTGGCAAGATATTTTCAAAAGCCAATCAAAAATACCTGGTGGTTGTATCGGCACTAAATCCTTATGGTTTAAGTGAAATCCAGGAATTACAACGTATACTTTTTATTGGGTTCCTTGGCTCGCTGATCATCGCGTTTTTTGTAGGGAAGATGTTTTCTTCATACACGTTTAATCCGGTCCGAAAACTAACGGATCAGGTAAAGATCATCACCTCAAATAATTTACACCTTCGTTTAGATGAGCCTGCAGGGAAGGACGAAATAGCGGAATTAACGCATACGTTTAACAATATGCTTAACAGGCTCGAAACGGCCTTCGCAACGCAGAATAACTTCGTCAGCAATGCATCGCATGAATTGAGAACGCCACTGACGATAATTAACAGTGAGCTCGAATTTGCGTTGTCTAAAGATGATTTAACAGTCACCACAAAAGAGACGCTGAATCTTATCCATAGCGAAACGGACAAACTGACGCAGATACTAAATAGCCTGCTGCTCTTGGCTCAATCAGGGTTTGACGGGAAAAAGCAAAACTGGCAAAAGATCAGGATTGACGAACTGCTCTGGCTGTCCGTTGAGGCGGTAAGAAAAATAAATATTGACAGTAAGATACAGGTTGATTTTAATGATCTGCCGGAAAATGAGAACATGCTTCATGTGAACGGTAATAATAATTTGCTGCGCCTGGCGATTACAAACATCATTAATAATGCATGTAAATACTCGCAAAATAAACTTGTTTCGATTAAGCTATACGTTGAGCATAAGAAAATCATCATCTCGGTGACGGATGATGGAATTGGTATTCCGTTAAACGAACAGCAATATATTTTCGATCCTTTTTTCCGGGCTTCGAATACGCATGAATTTCAAGGGCACGGCGTAGGCTTACCGCTTACCCTTAATATTATTCGACTTCACAAAGGCACGATCGCCATCCGCTCCGAGGAAAATGCAGGAACCGAAATACAGGTTCTGCTGCCAGTTGCCGAAGCGTAAATTCTAATCAAATTCTAATAAGTTTCTTAGGTGCCGTTAATTACTGCTAGCTACAATTGTGTATAAACAATTTAATCAGCTAAATAATTAATGCCATGAAAACGATTTTAATTCCAACAGATTTTACACTTAAATCTCTTGATTGTATCCCATCCATTGTGGCGTGCAATCCATCGAAAAAGCTCAAACTGGTTTTGGTACACGTTATGAAAGTAACCGATTCAATGCAGGATCTGTTGATGCTTTCCAGGAGATCCGCCGAATACAAAAATATATCTGAAGATTTTTATAACACGTGCGCGGTTTTAAAAAGGACATTTACTGAAAATATCGTTTCAATAGAAATTGAATTTTTTTACGGAAGTACAGTCGCTGTTTTTAAAGATTTTCTGGAAACACACGAGGTCGATGAAATTATCAAGCCCGATCAATCTTACCAGCTTGTACACAAGATGAGCATCGATCCTGCCGCGCTTCTTGGCCGTTGCGGGTATAGGGTTGTCAATGTCCGTAATTACAAAACACCGGTTGCTGAACATTCGCAGCTAGAAGAATTGGTGTAATGACTAACCCCTAAAAAATTGTTATGCTACTTAAAGATAATATACCGGTAAGCTACGTTTTCGGTAAGATCAGGAAGGAAATCGCCGTCCTCACTATTTATTCGATTGCCGTTTATGCCGCTCATACCTACTATGGATTTCCCGGCGTTTCGATTCCTATTGCGGTTCCGGCGATTTTGGGAACTATCATATCGTTATTGCTTGCCTTCCGGTCAAACCAGGCGTACGACCGTTGGTGGGAAGCAAGAACCCTTTGGGGAGCGATTGTGAATGATTCGCGTTCATTCGCCCGGCAGGTCTTGTCGTTTATCGATAACTCTTATGATGAAGAGAATAAGCACGCAATGAAAGAGCGCTTGATTAAAAGACAAATCGCCTGGTGCTATAGCCTTAGTCAGCAATTGCGCGGGCAAAATGCTCATCAAAGTTTAAAAAACTACATTTCAGAAGAAGAGAATTCAGCGCTTAAGAAATTAAAAAATGTACCGCTGGCATTGATGGAACAGCATGCTAATGACCTGCGTCTGCTGCTTCGCATGAACTGGATCAATGAATATCAGCAGGTAGCTATGGATGAAACGCTTACACGTTTCTCGAATGCAATGGGCGGTTGTGAGCGGATAAAAAATACGGTGTTCCCTGCGACATACAGCGTTTATATTCACTTTTTAGTTATACTTTTTGTGATGCTTTTACCTTTCGGGCTGATCGAATCTTTTGGTGTATTTCAAGTTCCGCTGGTTGTGGCCATTTCATCGTCCTTCTTTTTGATTGAAAAGATGGCCATTCATCTCCAGGATCCATTCGAAAATAAGCCTACAGATACGCCAACTACGACGATCAGCCGGAAGATCGAGGAAGATTTAAGAGAATTGCTTAAGGATGAGTACGCCAGGGACGTTGAAGTGCCTTCAGCATCATCCAGGAAACAAGTTATGTTTTATATTTTGTAAGGTTGATTTAGTTAGTTAGTGTTCCCGGCAAATCTGATTTGCCGGGTTTTTTATTTTAATACCGCGATGTCCGTATTTCGACTTCTGGTATTTAAGCGTTGCGAAATATAAAGTCCGATTTCATTGCCTTCAGATAATCCGTTCCTGATCGACGACATATAGTGTATGCCGCCGTAAAAGCGACTGATAGCAGCTTCCTGCGCGGCATGATCAAAGGATTTAAATTTCCTCGGCGGCAGTTTAAATTCGGTTTCTGTTGAATCAGTAAAAGCAAAATTATTACCGAATAATTTTGCTAAAACAACCGCCGATGCAGCCGAAATAACACTGTGGCCACTTGTGTATTCGGGAAATGGCGGTGTTTGAAGAAGCGGTGCCCATTTTTGATCGATGTACTGATTAATTACGGTTTCAGGTCTGATGGCCTTACTGCGGTACTTTTCATGCCAGCAGCCGATGAATGCATCGGCCAAAGTTATCGACAACCTGGCGTAAGCCTCTGCGGAACGCACAAAATCCGCATTTTGCCGCTTGCAGGCCAGTCGGGTAATATTAATCCAATGACCGCCGGGAGAGATTTTTTTCGAAGCGTACATCACATGTCCGTTGATATTTAGCTTAAACGGGTTACAATCCCAGAAATTGGCTATTTCGGTTTGCAGGGACGTTGCTTGTGCCACTACATGGTACACGTCTAAAACTTCATGGTAAAATGGGCTGCTTTTATCCATTGAAAAAGGAAACGGCGGCGTAGGCTTAAATTGTTGAGCCGAGTCAATAATGAACGTGCGGATTTTGTTCCAGTGAGGCTCCACAGCTCGCATATATCCCGGCGGCGTCGGCTTCCAACTCGCTGAATCATCTTTCACCGTGTATTTTGGCAGCGAGCGGGTTTGCTTATAATTGTCTGATTTTGACCATTTAATTACATGCTGAGCTACCTGGTTTCCAAACTCCAGTGAATTGTTAAATACCTCATCAGGCATTCCGGTTTCTTTAAACTCATTTAAAATTTGCTCTTTAAATTGGTCAACCCGTCCTTCAGACAAAACCATCGTCTTGCCTACCGTTAAAATTGCGTTGACTGCGGCCAGCTGAAAAGCATATTTCTTGTTTTTATCGGGCTGTGGAAAAGCCGTTAAGCCATGTGCCTGGCCCGCAAGAGAACGATATGCCGGATTGTCGTGGATTGCTGCTTCATAGCCGGCAATGTTGATATAAGCGTAAGTACGGCTGGCAACAGGAGGGGAGTAAATGTCGTGTACCATCACATCAGTCATCAACTTAACCGATCTGTGCAAAAATTCAGGATTGCTTGACTCTTTTTTCCAATCGTTTGTTTTGCAGCAATTCAGACATAAGATGACAAGCAAAAAGAAGGGCGAAAATTTCATTAAGTGGTTTTGATTTCGAGGCTTACCCTCAAAATTAAAGAAATCTCTTTTATTTGTCACAAATACCAGTGATATTTCAGGTTTGAAAATTGATCTTAAAGTTCGCCCCGGTTTTAAGATATTAGAGAACATACTGACAAAACCTAACTAACCGTAATGAATCAAATCTATAACCGAATTAATTTCGCGTGCTTTTTTCTGCTCGCGTTGATCTGCGGATGCTCAGGTAAAAAGGCAAATACACTTTTTAGATTGCTGCCATCATCAGAAACGGGCGTCACATTTACTAATACTATAACAGAGAGCGATACAACAAACATCTTAAACCAGGCAAATCTTTACAATGGCGGCGGCGTTGGTATCGGCGATTTCAATAATGATGGTTTGCCCGACATGTATTTCGCCGGCAATATGGTTTCAAATAAACTATATCTTAACAAGGGTTCGCTGAAATTTGACGATGTTACAGATGCCGCCGGTGTTGGCGGTGAGGGCAGATGGTGTACCGGTGTTTCAGTGGTCGATATAAATGCTGATGGATTACTGGATATTTATGTGTGTACATCGTTTCGTAAAGATGTAAAAAGACGAACCAATCTTCTGTATATTAACCAGGGCGTTAATAAAGAAGGGGTGCCAGCCTTTAAGGAATCCGCTCAAAGCTATGGGCTTGCAGATACGGGTTACAGCACACAGGCTGAATTTTTTGACTATGATCTGGACGGAGATCTGGATATGTATCTCGTTACGAATGAATTGAATGACCCTAAAACACCTATAAAATTTAGGCCAAAGGTAACTGACGGATCGGCCCTTAATACCGATCGTTTATATCAGAATAATGGAAACGGAACTTTTACCAACGTTTCAAAAAAAGCTGGAATACAAATAGAAGGCTGGGGGCACTCAGCAACAATTTCTGACTTTAACATGGATGGCTGGCCCGACGTTTATGTAAGTAATGACTTTGTAGCAAACGATCTTCTTTATATCAATAACCAGGATGGAACATTTACCAACCGGCTTTCAGAATATTTGAAGCATGCCGGCTGGAGTGCAATGGGAACCGACGTAGTCGATGTTAACAACGACGGCTTGCCTGATATCATGTCTTTGGAAATGCTTCCTGAAAAGAATTTGAGGAAGAAGGAAATGATAGGCGGCGACGAATATTTTAATTATTTCAACGCGAAAAGATTCGGCTATGAGCACCAATATGTGCGCAACGTTTTACAGCTAAACTCAGGCATGACGCCAGACAAACATCCTGTATTTAATGACATAGGTTATATGGCCGGCGTTTATGAAACCGACTGGAGCTGGACTCCGCTTGTCGCTGATTTTGATAACGACGGTTTGCGGGACCTGATCATTACAAACGGCCTTCCGCGCGACGTTACTAACCTTGATTATATTGAATACAATAGCGGCCAGGGTGGTGGAAAGGCCGATCTTTCCTTAAAAATGGTTGATTCACTTCCGGTGGTCAAAATCGCTAATTATGCTTTCAAAAATACCGCGAACGGCTATAACTTTCAAAATCAAACGCAAGCATGGGGCTTCGATAAACCTGCATTTTCAAATGGTGCTGCTTACGCCGACCTGGATAACGACGGCGACCTGGATGTGGTGATAAATAATATTAACGATGAGTCTTTTGTCTACGAAAATCAGCTAAGCAAAATTAAACCTGGAGATCATTTTCTTACCGTGTCATTCAAAGGTGAAGGTTTGAACACGCAAGGCTACGGAGCTAAAGTCCGTATATATTACGACGGTGATAAACAGCAGTTTTATGAGCATCAGCCTTGCCGCGGTTACTTGTCGACCGACGACCAGCGAGCTCACTTTGGATTAGGCGGCACGAAGCAAATTGATTCTTTGCGAATTCAATGGGCTGACGGGAAAAGTCAGCTAATAACAGGCATTCAAGCCGATAAGCCGCTAACAATATTTCATAAAAATGCTAAAGATGTTTTTGATATCTACTGGAAAGAAAAATCGCAAAAGCCTTTGTTTGCAGATGCTTCCGGCATATCGGGAATTCAATATACACATGAAGAAACGGATGTGATCGACTACAATATACAGCAAACATTGCCTCATAAACTGAGTCAGTACGGGCCGGGTATCGCTGTTGGTGATATAGATAACAACGGGTTTGATGATTTCTATATCGGCGGTTCAGCAGGTAAACCTGGTATATTCTTTATGCAGGATGCTGGCGGCAAATTTACAAAGAGCAATCGTATTCTGAATGAGCCGCTCAAGGAAGAGGAAGATAACGGCGTTCTTCTTTTTGATGCCGATGGCGATGGGGATCTTGACTTATATGCAGTCAGCGGAAGTTATGAATTTGAAAAGGGCCATACAGCGTCACAGGACCGTTTATATATCAACAATGGAAAAGGTTTTTTCTCTAAAAGCTTTAACGCCCTGCCAATTGAATATTCCAACGGATCTTGTGTGAGAGCGGCAGATTTTGACTCTGATGGTGATCTTGACCTGTTTGTGGGCGGAAGAGTTGTTTCGGGCGAATATCCGCTTGCCCCTGAAAGCTTCCTATTTAGAAACGACCAGGGTAAATTTACTGATGTTACCGACCAGCTTTGTCCCGAATTGAAGCATGCCGGTATGATAACTGATGCTTTGTGGTCTGATTTTGATCGCGATGGAAAGCCGGATCTTATTATAGCCGGCGAATGGATGCCGGTTAGTTTTTACAAAAATACAGGATCAGGCTTTACAAATGTAACGCAGCAGAGCGGCATCCCCGGGCATTTAGGTTGGTGGAACAGCCTTGTTTCCGGCGATTTTGATAACGATGGTGATATTGACTACGTTGCCGGTAATCTCGGACTTAATTCGGATTATAAAGCTACCGACAATCAGCCGATGACAATCCTTGCCAAGGATATTGATCAAAACGGCTCCACGGATGCCATGGTGTTTTGTTACCTGAGAGCGGAAGACGAAAGTATGCAGCCATTTCCGATGAGCACCCGTGACGATGCGGTGGCGCAGGTAATTTCGTTCCGGAAGCAGTTTCCTTCGTTCAAATCATACGGAAAAGCAACGATGAATGATCTCTGGAAAGAAGAAAACCAGAAAGATGCCATTAAGCTTAAAGCGAATGACATGCAAACCAGTTATATCGAAAATAAGGGTAACGGAAAGTTTGTTATTTCACCACTGCCATTGCAGGCGCAGGCGGCGCCCATTTACGGTATGCTAAGTCTGGATACTGATAATGACGGGCTTCTGGATATTCTTATGGTTGGCAACGACTACGGCATGGAACCGGTGAGCGGAAGGCACGATGCATTTTCGGGACTAATGTTAAAAGGCGATGGAAAGGGAAAGTTTTCAGCTGTTCCGCTGCCTAAAAGCGGCTTCTATGTAAATGGTGATGGAAAAGGCCTGGCAATGGTCCGCACGGCTAAAAATGAAAATCTGTTACTCGCTTCGCAAAACCAGGATAAATTAAAAGTTTATAAAAGCACGAATACTAAAAACTCAGCTGATAAAACAATTCGTTTATTGCCTGATGATTTTTATGCTGAAGTGGAATATAAAAATGGCTTAAAGAGGCGTGTTGAATTTTATTATGGATCAACTTACTTCTCGCAATCCAGCAGAATACTCAACGTTGGCGACAATGTGAAAAAAGTGGTTATTATAAATTTCAAAGGCGCTCAACGAACCGTAATTCAATAAATCGACAAAACAAAAAGCGGAAGCCATTACTGATTTCCGCTTTTTCAAGATTTAAGTTGCCAGACTACATTGAATCTTTCTTCGTTGTATCTGATTTAGACTTGCTTTTTTTATCCCACTTGGTTGAATCGCTTTTTGCTTTGTGCTTTTTCTTTGTTGTATCCTGCAGCTCGGTTGACTTGCCTGAGTAATTGAATGAGGAACTCGCTTTGATTAGTGGTGCACACCCGACGACCAAACCAAGAATCACAGCACCTTTAAGTAACGGTTTTTTAAGTAGATTTTTCATAGTGTAAATTGTTAATTTATTATAAGATAACGCATTGATTTGCAAAAAGGTATTGAAAAATAAATTTTATTTCGCTGCTTTAAGCTCAACTTGCTGAATGAAAAAAGTTTTGGACGGAGGCGGATTGTTTTTTGCCTTTAGTTCGTCCAACTTTGCGTTTAAAACCCATATTTTATCGTTTTGTAGCGCGATTGTAGACGGGAACTGAAATCTTGCATAAGCATCAGTTGCTGCGATAACCTTAGCGGATTTCCAATTATCGATACTCTCTAGGCATGAGACTTTATTTATTCCTTTGTTTTGAGCTATTAAAAGGCGGTTTTGCTTGTCGATAATTAAACCGTCGCCGCCGGAGAAAAGCCTGTCGACCGCTACTTTTTGAACATCTGAAGGATTATTGACTGCTATCTTTAAAATAGTGCCATCACCATTGTTAACAGCTAATAAAAAACCGGATGGATGAAACACAATTCCATTTAATCCGGTTGCCGCGGATCTGAACAATTCATTTTGAGCGAAAATACTGGCTTTACCACTTTGATCGATTTTATAAATTACCGGCGAAAAGCTGTCGGTTATATATAGATTTCCCTTCGTGTCATAGGTTAAATCATTAAGAAAATGCGGCCCGTTATAAAGTGAAGCCAGGTCGACGTCGGCTACTTTTTTATTGGTTTTTAAATCAATCGCAATTACACGGGCCATTTTTTTTAAGGTTGAAGGACTTGAATAAATACTGTAAAGTGGATTCTGATCGCTTAAGCAAATCCACAACCGGGTTGTTGCAGGCACCACTTTCATACCGAAGCTTGAAATCAAGTCATTGCTTTTATAAATCTCTTTATAATTACCTTGTTCGTCGACACTTCCAATTGCCCCTGTACGCACCGAGCCTACATAAAATAGCTTTTTTTGTTGATCGTAAGTAATTCCTTCAGGGTAAAGCTGTGGAGCCTGGAAATTTATCCGCCTGGATTGAGCCACAGATAACGATAATATGACGAGCATCAATGCCCCGGTTAAACTAATCTTTTTCATAAATCAAGGATGAGTTACACTGTAAATGACTCCATTTTCGTCATCAGAGATGAATAAAGTACCGTTCTTGGCGAACACCAAACCTGCCGGCCTTCCAAACCTTGACTTGCCGTCAGCGCTTAAAAAGCCTGAGAAAAAGTCTTCGACTTTCGTCGGGCGGCCGTTTTCAAAAATTATCCGCTGCACTTTATAGCCTTCCGGATTCTTACGGTTCCATGAGCCGTGCCAGCAAACCAAGGCATCATCCTGGTAGTCTTTCGGAAAGGTTTTAGCTGCTGTCATAAATCTAAAGTCAATCGGCGCCGAGTGCGCAGGAAATTCCATTACTGAGGGCTCCGTTGTTTTGGCGAACTCTGCCAGAGATTGTCCCGGGGGTTCTTCTCTGGTGTAGTCAGGTTGTTGTTTGCCAAATACCTGCGGCCAGCCATAATTCTTTCCCTCACTTATCTGGTTCAGTTCTTCTGGCGGTATTTCGTCGCCGCGCCAGTCTGTGCCGTTATCACAACCCCATATCTGCTTGGTTTGAGGTTGCCAGTCAAAGCCGATTGTATTTCGAAGCCCGCGGGCGAAAATCCGCCGGTCGCTACCATTAGCATTCATTACCAACATGGTAGCATGTTCCGGATTTGTTTCACCGCAATCATTACAGCTGCTGCCAACTGTCATATACAATTTGCCATCGGCGCCAAATGCAATTACGCGGTTGTTATGCTGAGCACCCTCTGGCAAATCTTTAAGCAAGGTCACCGTGTCTGTCAGCGATCCATCGGGATTTATTTTAGCCCTTTTTAAATGCGTACTCGAACAGCCATAAAGCATTCCGTCATGTATCGCGATACCGTGTACGTCAGCGAAATTACCCCATGCAGTTTTTAATGTTTCGTAACGTCCATCATTATCCAGGTCTTTCAGCATAAGGATATCACCGGCATCCCGACGGGTAACATACAAAGTTCCGTCATCAGATATGGCCATCATCCTTGGTTTGCCTAAGGAGGTAGCAGCTATCGCAACCTTAAATCCCTGTGGCACTTTAAGATTTTTTAAAAGCGATTCGCTAAAATCAATGTGTTCCGGAAAAGAAGTATTGACAGATGCTGAAACATCTTTTCCCGGCGGCAGACCTTTTTGCGCAACGATTTTTTCCGCATAAAGAAGCGGGGCGATTAGTACAATCGCTTTAGAAAGTAATTTGTAATTCATTTGTTTTCTGGTAGATACAGTGGTAACATAAAAATTGAAGACGAAGTTTTGCGTTTTAAAGAAATTGTAAAAAAGAAAAGAATCGTTCATCGCAAGGCAAACCTTTTTCTTGTTTAAAAGTTAGAAACTAACATCTATCTGGCTGCCATATGTACGTATTAGGAATTAATGCCGCCTTCCACGATTCGGCGGCTTGCCTGTTTCGTGACGGAGTTTTACTTGCTGCGGCCGAAGACGAACGTTTTACACATATTAAACATGGAAAACGGCCGGTTCCGTTTGCTACCTGGGAATTACCTTTTCATGCTATAGACTATTGCCTCGGTGTTGCAGGCATAAATTTGAGCGAAGTTGACCACGTAGCGTATTCGTTTGATCCATATTTATTACTTGGCGGTGAATACAGCGACAAGAGTGCTATCGAAATACCGCTTGCCCTGGGAGCTGAGCCACATGGTAAATGGCTGTCGCCCTGGGATCCGCTCTTTCTGTCTTCAATCGTAAATGCGCCTGCGCAGCTTGTAGACGGGTATCCTCATCATTTGCAAAAACGTTTCAGAGGAACCAGTGTGGATGATTTTACCTGGCATTTTGTGGAGCATCATATTTCTCATGCCGCGAGTTGTTTTCTGCCTTCGCCATTTCAGGATGCGGCTATTTTAACTCTTGACGGGAGAGGAGAGCTGGCAACCACTACATACAACATTGGCGCCGGAAATAACATGAACCGGATAGGGCAGGTAAATATGCCTCATTCGCTCGGCCTTTTATACGAGCAAATTACAACTCATCTCGGCTTCCTGCATTCATCTGATGAATATAAAGTGATGGCTCTTGCATCTTATGGTAAGCCGGAATTTGTAAACGAATTCAGGGATATGATCAGGCTCGGGCAAAAAGGCCAGTATACCATTTGCGGTGAAAATCTCGAAAATCGCTTTGGGCCGATGCGCTTGCGTCATGAAGAATTTACGGCTCATCACTTTAATATAGCGCACTCTTTACAAATGGTTTTAGAAGAAACAGCGCTTGAAATCGTCAATTGGTTACACAACGAAACGAAAAGTGATAATTTATGCATGGCTGGAGGCGTTGCTTTAAATTGTGTAATGAATGCCCGCATTCGTGATAAAGGCCCTTTCAAAAATATATGGGTTCAACCCGCGGCCGGCGATTCCGGTACAGCTCTCGGTGCGGCGCAATGGATTGATGTTCAAGTGCGCGCAAGCCAGCAAAAGGATTACGTGATGAACGATGTCTATCTGGGACCTGATTACGACGATGAGGCAATTGAGCGCTTCATTAAATGGGCGAAGGTTCCTTATCGAAAATTAAATGATATTGCCAATGAAACAGCGGATATCCTTGCAGAAGATAAAATTATCGGCTGGTACCAGGGAAGAATGGAATTTGGTCCGCGCTCGCTTGGCAGCCGGTCAATTTTAGCTTCGCCGATAAGCCCAAAAATGCAGGCTCGCTTAAATGACGTGAAAGACCGTGAAGACTTCAGGCCGGTAGCCCCAGTAGTTCTGCAGGAAGATGCACATGAATGGTTCGATGGGGCTGAGTATTCGCCTTTTATGCTGTTTGTTTATGATGTTAAAAAAGACAAAAAACAACTCATTCCAGCTGTAACGCACACGGATGGAACAGCCCGGATCCAAACAATTAACCGTGAACAACATCCCGAATATTACAGTTTACTAAAAGCATTTAAGGAAAAAACGGGCGTCCCGATTTTAGTAAATACGTCGTTTAATACGCTTGGTAAACCTATTGTTTGTTCGCCGAGAGACGCGATCGAGTGTTTCTGGACATCGGCATTTGACGCTTTGGTGATAGGATCTTTTTTAATCGAAAAGTGATGGAAGTTCTTGTCTCAGTTGTTATACCTACTTACAAACGCCCCGAATTACTGAAACGGTGCATCGAATCCCTGTTTATCCAAACGCTGGATCATCAGTTGTATGAGCTGGTCATTGTTGGCGATGGCTTCGATAGCCAAACGAAGGAAGTCGTCAGGACATGGAAAGAAGCTGGTTTTGCAAATCTCACATACATTTATCTTCCGGATAAAAAGGGGCCGGCGGCGGCGCGTAATATGGGCTGGCTTAGTGCGAAAGCTAAATTGATTGCTTTTACTGATGATGATTGTTTGCCAAAATCAACCTGGCTGCAAACGATACTTCATTGCTGGAACGGAAACGAAGAAATAGCCTGTTCAGGAAAGCTGACCGTTCCCTTATCTGAGAATCCGAGCGATTATGAGTTGAACACGGCTAACCTGGAAACGGCCGAATTTATCACCGCAAATTGTATATGTACCAAAGCAGCACTTATAAAAACCGGGGGATTTGACGAACGTTTTTTTATGGCATGGCGGGAAGACAGCGATCTGCATTTTAAGCTGCTTGCCAATAATATTACCATTAAAAAGATACCGGAAGCAGAAGTGGTTCATCCGGTAAGAACCGCAAAATGGGGCGTCAGCATTAAAGAGCAAAAGAAAGGTATGTTCAACGCGCTTCTCTACAAAAAATATCCTAAGCTCTATAAAAATAGGATTGGAAATAAAGTGCCGTTGAATTACTATTTAATGGTTCTAACCTTTTTTTGCTTCCTGGTCTGCTTATTCTTCAAAGTTGAGCCATTAGCTGGATTATCGTTTTCTATATGGCTATTGCTTGTTCTAGAGTTTTTTATCCGGAGGCAGCGCAGAGCAAATCATTCGCTGGTCCATATCGCTGAAATGGCGGTTACGTCGGCCGTTATACCATTCGTTTCGGTATACTGGCAGTTTTATGGAGCAGTAAAGTATCGGGTGTTATTTATTTGAATATGAAACTTCCGTCAGGGTCAATAAAGAAAATTATTGTATTCAGGGCATTACAACTTGGTGACTTGCTATGTTCCATACCGGCCCTCAGGGCTTTGAGAAATTCATATCCAGATGCTGAGATCACTATAACAGGTTTGCGCTGGATGGAATCCTTGTTGAACAGATTTCCTGATTATTTTGACCGCTTTATTCACTTTCCTGGATATCCGGGGCTGCCTGAGCAACCATTGGATCCCATTCAGTTCACCGGGTTTTTAGCAGAAGTACAGGCTCAACGCTTCGATCTCGCTTTACAGATGCAGGGCAACGGTTCGCTGGTGAATCCGATGATTGAATTGTTCAACGCTCGTTACACAGCCGGTTTCAGTACACAAAATGATTATTGGCCGGATAAAGAACTGTTTATCGAATATCCTGGTTATGGTTCAGAAATCGAGCGGCATCTTCTTTTGATGGAGCACCTCGGAATACAGTTGCTGGGAACGGAGCTGGAGTTTCCGTTAACTGCTCAGGACGAATCTGATTATAAAACGCTGGATTTTTCCCTCGAACCGCAAAAATATGTCTGTGTGCATCCGGGTTCACGCGGAGCGTGGCGGCAATGGCCGGTAGAATTTTTTGCAAGTCTCGCTGATCAGTGTGCGGCAAAGGGATATGTTCCTGTTATTACCGGAACGAAGGATGAAATGCATATCGTATTGAAAGTAGCGGAACTGATGACGTACGATCCCGTTATTGCGGCCGGCAAAACCAGTTTAGGCGCTGTCGGCGTTTTAATAAAAAATGCCGCTTTACTTATTTCAAATTGTACCGGGGTGTCGCATATGGCGGCAGCTTTTTCCACTCCAAGTATTGTGATCAGCATGGATGGAGAACCGGAAAGATGGGCGCCGCTTAACAGGGAAGTCCATAAGGTGTTTGACTGGACCCGCAATCAAGATTTCGGTATAATAAGCAATACCCTGGAAAATTTTCTCCAAAGTCAGGCAGTGGTTTCCTGAATCATAATTAATTCAGGAATTTCCTCCAATTCATTATTAAGAATTTTAAGGGTGGCTTCCACTAATTCTTCCGGCTCAACGATCCGCGAAAAATCACCGAAATATCTCTCATTGACATATTGGACGATGCGATTCTTACTTTGAATCTCCTGCGGAACAGGGAAAGGAAACAGTTTTCCAAAGGCCTTCCATGGGCTGTGTTGTGGATTTGTTAGCGCATAAAGAACCATCACCGGAGTTTTAACAGCGGCTGCAATATGGACCGTCGCTGTATTTACCGAGACAACGAGGGCGGAGTGCCTGATTAGTTCTGTAAATTCTTCTAGGGTCAGGGCACCTGCTACAGAGAATGAGTTTTCGCCGGCTGCAAATGCAAGTTTGTCCGTTAAAGTTTTTTCCGACCCGATACCTGTAAAAAGCAATTGGCAGTCTGTGGTTGCCAGAATAGATTTAGAAAATTTGACCCATGAAGCAAAAGGATATTCCCGCTTTCGTTCACTTACCCCGGCATGTAAAACGATTAAGGGTTTGATTGTGTCAACACCCATCTTTCTTAATTTGAGACTTGTTAGTTTCCATGCTTTTTCGTCGTAGTGTTCGAGAACAAACGATTCATTGCCGGTGAACGCTCCAATTTGTGCAACCAGATCAAGGTCTCTGCGGACCTGGTGTTTGATAACGGAAAACGGTTCCGGATCGGGTACCCAGTGAGTGAGCAGCTCATAAGGGTTTTCCCTGGAATAGCCCAGGCGAAGCGGAATTTCGGCAAGGTACGCAAGCATGGCCGCCGGTTGGGAGTTTTGGCTATAAACGGAAAAAACTATGGCGCCGTCAAATTTTCGGCTTTTCAACGTTTGAACGAGTTCAAAAAAACTCTCCGGCCTGGCGGATTCCTTGGCCTGGACCCAGGGCAGGCTGTAAACGAGAACATCATCTATTTCAGGAATCTGTTTGGCGATTCCGGCCGCCATTGATGAGGTAAGTACGGTTATTCTGCTCTGAGATGTTTCTTTAACCGCACGGATTGCAGGTGATGACATGATCAGGTCACCCATATTATCAGCCCGAATGATAAGAATTTCCTTACAACTGCTCCAGCCGCTGTTCATATTTTGGTATTTCGAAAGTATTGAGGATTTTTTCAGCCGCTTCATTGACTGAGGATACCTTGTGATCAGGCACTCGGTCGACCGTCATTATCCATTCTGTTTCATTGCCGTTGTCAATCAGGATCGACCGGCATCCCGCAAGGTGGCCTGCCTCAACATCGTTTAAAATGTCGCCGATCATCCATGAACGACTTAAATCAATGTTTAATTCATGTGCAGCGCGAAACAGTAAACCTGGTTTCGGTTTTCGGCAGTCACAACTTGACTGGTATTTTGTCGAGCCGCCACCAGGATAATGAGGACAATAATAAAAGCCGCTCAGTTTAATGTCCTCTGATTTCAGGAGGCTGTTGAGACGCGTCTCAACCTGTAATAATGCTTTTTCTGGAAAATATCCTTTAGCCACGCCGGCTTGATTGCTGATGATCACTAATAAATAACCTTCACTTTCAAGCTTACGAAGCCCGTCCACAACGTTTTTTTCAAGCCGGATCAGCTCCGGATTAACGTTGTAAGGGATATCAGGAATCAGCGTCCCGTCCTTATCCAGGAATATGGCTTTATTCATCATTAAGCAGATCTCAGCAAATTTGACAGATCGGCGTTCTCTTTGATATTAACTGTTTGCCTAACCGATGTTTGAATTTCTTTATAAACATGATCGATCATTTTGCCAACCTTGCTCCAGGTAAATTCATTGTTTACACGTTCAATAGCATTCTTTTTCATTGTTTGCAAAAGTTCCTGGTTGGTGAGCAGTACAGCCGCCTTTTCAGCCAGCGCTTTCGGATCGTTTGCCGGAACTAAAAAGCCAGTCAGATTATCGGCAACGCTGTATTTAATGCCGCCAACATCGGCGCCAATAACGGGCGTTCCACAAGCCATTGCTTCCAGCGGCGTGATGCCAAACGGTTCATACCAGGGTGTTGTAATGAAAATGTCGGCTGCCGAATAATAATATTTCAGCATATCCCTGTTCTTGCGCCCCGCAAAAATTACTAAATCTGCCACGTCGTGTTCCCTTGCTATGTCCATTAACCGAACCAGTTCAGGACATAATTCAGGATTGGAACTGCCTGTTTCACCGCCAACGATTACAAGCTTGGCTTCAACCGATTTTCGCTTCAATTCGCCCAGCGCTTTTATTACGTTGTCAACGCCTTTTCGCGGAACCATTCTTCCTAATTGTAATAGGATACGGTCGTTGGCGGGCAGTCCGGCGATTTTTCTTGCCTGGGTTTTATTAACAGGATAAAATTCCTTATCGCTAAATCCGCAAGGTATAACGTTGACTTTAGCTGGATCGGCATGATATAACTGTACCAGGTCTTCCAGGTCCTGCGGACACTCGGCAATCACTCGGTCGGCTTTTTTTACTGCCTCTTCTTCAAAAAACATACGCGACTCAGGAAATTTATCGGCTTCCTTCTGATGAATTCTTCGTACGTGGCCCAGGGCATGAAATGTAATTACAAACGGAATATTCAGGATCGCCTTTAGTTCACAGGCTACGATACCGGACATCCAGAAATTTGCATGAATTAATTCATACCTTATATTTTGATCGGTTATGAACTTCAGCATATTCCCGGTAAACTCCGGCATGTAATCAAATAGCTGTTCTTTGGGGATGATTTCGGCTGGACCTGCATAAACATGAATTACTCGGATTCCGGGTTCCCACTGTACTAAGTCCGGCAAAATTTTGTCATCTCTGCGCGTGAAAATGTCAATCTGGTATCCAATATAACTTAGCTGTCTGGCCAGTTCCGCCACATATACATTTTGTCCGCCGCTATCGACGCCGCCAAGCGCGGCCAGGGGCGAAGCATGCTCGCTTATAAATGCTATTCTGTTTTTCATAGTTGATAGGTGTCATAGTTATTATTCCGATGAATCAATTTGAGAAAAGCATAGGCCTGAAGGTGGCTATAACGTGTTTAATGGTTTCTTCCCAGTCGTTTGCGAAACGTTGAATATTGAAACGTTCCAGGGCGGTTTTTCTTCCGCCGGCACCCAATTCGGTTGCCATTTGCCGCGATTGAAGCAGCTCTTTCATTTTTTGTACCAACTTCTGAATGTCGGTATGAACATATCCGTTGATATCGTTGCTGATCACCATAGGCATCTCGGTAGTTGCCATACCAATAACAGGTATGCCAAGCATCAAGGCTTCGCATACGGCCAGTCCGTGACTGGTATAGCGAATCGGGTTAAAGAAAAATCGGTATTTGCTAATAAAATCCGGCAATTGCGGATGCAGTACCTCACCAAGTCCTAAATCTTCGGTTCCCATACCGACAAGATCAAGCGGAATATGCTTCCTGACTTCGAGGAAGATATCGAGGCCAAGCAGCCGCCCCCTGGTTGGCAGATTGTTGATTACCACGATACCTTTTTCCAGCTCGCCTGTATATTTCGCTTGCGGTTCTGTAACGCCGTGCTCAATCACCTTAAAGGGCGAATTATTGTTGTCCCACATCAAACTGTTAAAGTGCGTTACATGAACAATCAAAACTTCGGGGTCATCTACAACGTGTCTGGCATCGGTAGGGTGCTGCCATGGCGGATCATGTTCCAGGTAAATTTTCGGAAGCTGCCGTTTTTCCTCGCTTAAAATTTCGTGCTGGTCGTGGAGGTAATTTTTTTTGGATTGGAAAAGGATACAGTCGAAGTCCAGGTCGTTAATCTTTTCAACCGGCACTTCATGTACGTTATCGCCAAACGGAAAGGTTTCGCCACGGCCGTAATAGCCCTCGCTTTTTTCTTCTTTTACTGGAATATAAATGTCATAATTTCCTTTTGATAAATAATAGAGATAGCTGCCATGAATATGCCAGGTAAAAATCCTCGGTCTCACAAATCCCATGAAATAGTAGTTAGATGTTATTGGTTAACAAGCTATTTTTGAGGATGTTTATTAAAAAGTAAAATCGTTTTCATCGTAACTTTTAAGCGTTTTATTTATTAAAAATATTTTCCTGCGTTTGGCAAACGACTCTTGCAACAGGAACAGTAAGCCAGGGGTTCTGTCAGTTTCAGAGGTTTATCAATTTGTAAGCGTCTTCACTGCTTAGCCGTTCCAACACCTCGAATTTTTTGCCTGCCTGTTCGTTATAATTTTCGAAAAAACGCTCAAGTTCATCGATAATTCCATGGGGGAGATCGTCAATGTCCTTAACATTTACGAAGAGCGTTGAAACCTCCGGTATTGCTAGAAACCGGTCGTTCCGCATACTCTGGCCGTCGCGTTCGGTTTGAAGAGCTTTGATAGAGCCTATAATCCTGCAGTCCATGCAGCATCCGGTAAACGTTTTTATTTCGGAGATGACGATTACGTCCAGCGGATCGCCGTCCTCGCCTTTAGTATTGGTGATAAAGCCGAAATCAAACGGGAATGCCAGGCCGGCCGGCAATATTTTCTTCAGCTTAAAGCACTTTAAATCAGGTTCGTAATCGAATTTTTGTGTGCTGCCTTTTGGTGTTTCTATAATTACTGTTAATGCTTTCATGGCGTTTATTTACAATAACTTCCTATCGATTGTTGTGTTTCAGGGTGAGTTATCAAATGAATAGATAGTGTTTTTGATTATTATTAATGGATCATGAAGGTTCTGCCGGTATTTTAGCGTGTCAGGATTTTGGAAACGAACGGTTTCTGCCATGATCAGTAAGCAGCCGCGCTTTTTGCTCATACTGCGCAGGCCTTAACCACTTGGCCGGTATCCGCTGAAATCGCGTTTATATTAAATATTCCCTGCAAAATTTGGCACCGTGTTCTGTCCGATGAAAGTATGTTCCGGCGGTTTTAAACCCGGTATAAGCGGTTACCCCGCACCGAAGCGGAAGCTCGTGCGGCAGAGTAGGAGTAATAGCTAATAACGGGGCTATCCGGAAATATAGTTGCCGAACCTTGCTTTTCAAAAATCTGAACTAGGGCGATATGTCAATCGGTTTGCCTTAAAAAAATGGCTATTTGAACCATAGATATTGCAGTTAAGTTAACGGGGAAATATTATGATTTGGAAATGAACGGTTTCTGCCATGATCAGTAAGCAGCCGCGCTTTTCACTCATACTGCGCAGGCCTTAACCACTTGGCCGGTATCCGCTGCAATCGCGTTTATACTGAATGTTTCTACTATAGATTTGGCGCCATGTTCTGCCCGATGAAAGTATGTCCCGACGGTTTTAAACCCGGTAGAAGCGGTTACCCCGCACCGAAGCGGAAGCTCGTGCGGCAGAGGAGGAGTAATAGCGAATAACGGGGCTATCCGAAAATATATTGCCGAACCCTGCTTTCCAAAAGCGGCTTAAACTATTAAGTATTAAAAAATCGGCTCAAAAATTAGTCAATCTAACAACAATAGATATATCCGCACCGTATGATTTCTTTCACAATTCAAATGCGCAGAAAAAAGTTGATTTAATAAACTATAACCGGCTAATTCGGTTGAGTATAAACCTATCTCTACACTATGAAAACATTAAAAGTCGCATCGTCCACAATAACTGCTACCACCTTAATGACGATGTACAGTTACCTGCTTTCGGCAAAAAAAGGCAAGGACTTCAGGGAGCCCGAAATACTGGCCAAATTAATAAAACGCCTGTTTCCTGGCATGGACAATGCTTCTTGTAGGCTAAGCGGCTGGAGCGCTCACTACTTGGTGGGTTTAGTGTTTGTCTTGATTTATAGCGAGTTGTGGGAGAAGACAAAGTTAAAGCCGACCCTAATAAATGGCTTGATTTTAGGCGGTTTGAGCGGCGTATTTGGCGTCACAGTATGGAACCTGACCTTAAAGCTGCATCCCAACACACCGGCAATTGACGAAAAAAGATTTTTCGGCCAGCTTTTGCCTGCTCACCTGGTTTTTGGATTATTTGCGGTGATAGGATACCGTCTTGTAAGAGACGGGTATAAGCCCCTCGCAAAAAGACCTGAGCCATCGCCCGATGACGAAAATGCGGACCAATTAATTCCGCTGACCGCATCAAAGTACTAACTGCTCAAAAAGCTTTTTAAGCGCGGCTTCCGCATCGGAGCAAAGGCCGGGATGAACGCGCGACGATTGCACCATGGTGCTTCGCATTGCGGTCAACCAGCGAAAACGTGAGGCGATATCCAGTTCGGCGATTGGCCCGCCGTCCCTGTTTCCTTCGCTGATGTCCTCAAAAGTTTTTAAATACCTCTTAATTTCTTCTGCTCCGATTTCTGGTGAAAAGCAATGATAACGGCCTTCGTTCAGCCGGATCATAGCCTTTAAAAAGCGTTGCTGGCGGCAATAAAGTATCACTCCCGCGTTTATAAACTCTTCGCGTTCAACCCTCGGCACAACGCGGATAACGGCGTACTCAAATACGTGTTTCTCTTGCATGTTGTGCTTCTTTTATAAAAATATCGGTACTTGCTAAACGTGTTTCCAGGAAACTGGCGTAAATTCTCCTTGCTTCATCGGCCGGAATATCGAAAACTTCTTCGTTAAGCCACGCATCGGGAATCAATGATACGATTGCCCAGATTTTTTCACTCGTCAGTACCGTACGGTATTCCTGGTCGACTTCATTCAGCCTGTTGGCGTTCGGCAATAAAACATGGTCTTTTACCTGGACAAATGGCTTTTTAGCGTAATCTTCCCAGTTTTGCCAGGAGTGGTGGAAATAGAAAGACGCCCCATGGTCGATCAGCCATAACTCTTTATGCCAGATCAGCATATTGGCATTCCGCGCGGTTCTGTCTACGTTCATCAGTAAACAGTCGAGCCATACGATCTGGGAGGCCAGCTTTTCGTTCAGAATGGTAACAGCCGGGTCGAATGTGATAGCTCCGGATAAAAAATGCATGGCGAGGTTCAGGCCAACGCTTGCTTTAAGTAAATCCTGGATCTCTTCGTCGGCTTCGGTGCGTCCAAATGCCGTGTCGAGATTCGCGAATACAATTTCAGGAATTTTGAAACCCAGTGATCTTGCTATTTCGCCACCAATCAGTTCAGCGATTAAGGATTTAACCCCTTGTCCGGCGCCGCGGAATTTCAGTACATATAAAAATCCGTCGTCTGCTTCGGCAATTGCCGGCAGCGACCCGCCTTCACGCAAGGGGGTGACGTAGCGAGTAACGTTAACGGTGCGTAGTTCCGGGTTAAACTCTGTCATATTTTTTCTGGCCCGAAGTTAGGCATTTTTCCGGATGGCGCAGGTTGATAGGTATAGTTCGTAGTCCATGGTTAATAGTTTATAGTTGATGGTCAATAGTCAATGGCTGAAGCTTTATGGCTGATGTGCGGTTTTTTGGGCGTTGCCTGCGGCCGGGCTTTCCGTTGCAATCTTTTCCGCCCTGCGGACGGAAAAGGATTTCCACTTCAATCCCTAACGCGGAGGTTCGGTGCTGATTTCAGGTGTAGTCGGCGTTGCCACTTACCACGGTCCAGCGCGTTTTAGGTATGTTCTGTGGGGGGTATTTCGAAGGGTCACTCAACATCACGAACAGTATAATCCAAATGCTTACGGAATGGTCCCAGATGCCCCCGGTTAGTATCCGGATGCTCACGGAATGGTTGCAAATGCCTCTGGTGGTATCGGGATGTGATCGGCGAGTGTCCGGATGTTTGTGAAATGGTTCCGGATGCCTTCATCACGCACCCTTGCTGGCGCGAGCGTGCCGCTCGTGATTTAAATTTCGCGAGCAAGATCAGTTATGCTTTGTCAGGTTTGCAGTATCAACTGGATCGATTTTTATATCAAAGTAAATGCTGACAGACAAAGCCTGATAATTACTAATTCAGAAAGATATATTCCTCAAATCGAACTATTCAATCTCTTAACGCACGATAGGTTGTTCACAACAATAAAATTTTTTACCTTAAAAAAATTTTAGACCATGAAAACCTTCATCACCTTTCTCTCCGTGTTCATCCTGGCATCGGTTACGGCATCAGCGCAAGACATCTCCGGTCGCTGGAGCGGCATTCTCGAAGTGCAGAATACAAAACTGACCGTCGTGTTTAATATTTCAGCCGCTGAAAACGGTTACGCCACCACTATGGATAGTCCCGACCAGGGAGTAACTGGTATTCCTGCTACTTCAACGGTTTTTGAAAATTCAAGATTGAAAATCGCGGTAAAGAACGCCGGAATAGAGTACGAAGCCGAATTGAAAGAGAACAAACTTACAGGCATATTCCGGCAAGGGGGATTAACGCTTCCGCTGAACCTCACAAAAACTGAAACAGAAAAAAAAGCTTTATTACGTCCGCAGGAACCGGTGAAGCCTTATCCGTATTATACCGAAGATGTGAGCTTTCCAAGTGAGAAGGGTAAGATTACAATGGCCGGGACGCTGTCTTTGCCGAAAAAAGACGGGAAATTTCCGGTCGTGATCCTGATAAGTGGAAGCGGTCCGCAAAACAGGAACGAGGAGCTGATGGGGCATAAGCCTTTTCTTGTTATTTCCGATTATCTCACACGAAATGGTATAGGGGTTTTGAGGTATGATGACAGGGGAGTCGGGCAGTCCACTGGGAATTTCCAGGCGGCTACCTCTGCCGACTTTGCGGCTGATGCGGAAAGCGCAATAGCTTATTTAAAAACGAGAAAGGAGGCAGACCTGAATAACATCGGTCTGGTAGGACACAGCGAGGGCGGCCTGATCGCACCGATGGTAGCTGCAAAATCCCGGGATGTGAAATTTATCGTACTGTTAGCGGGTCCGGGATTGCGAGGTGATAAGGTATTGCTGCGTCAGCAGGAAGTAATTGCTAAAGCTGCCGGAACTCCACAAAATGCAATTGATAAATCGATTCAGATGAACGCCAAATTGTTCGATATGGTCGTTGCATCTAAGGATGACCAAAAGTTGAAAGCCGGGTTAACCAGTTATTTAAAACAGAGCATGCCAGATGTAGACAGTAACTCAGTTGCCACTCTTGTAGCACAAACGACCAGTCCGTGGATGTTGTATTTCCTGCGATACGATCCTTCGTTGGCGCTGGCTCATGTGAAGTGCCCGGTACTGGCGTTGAATGGTGAAAAGGATATGCAGGTGGACGCGGATCAAAATCTAAGCGCCATCGAACAGGCGCTTAAGAAAGCTGGAAACAAGGATGTGACAACGGTAAAAATTTCGTCTTTAAATCACTTATTCCAGAAATGTGAAACAGGGGCCATTGCGGAATATACCAGGATCGAGCAAACGTTCTACCCGGCGGCCTTGGGAATAATGACTGATTGGATAAAGCGTGAAACGAAATAATCAGTTATCTACCGCTCCGAGCTTCGTCAAGCGTCTCGTTTGTGATGAAGCTATACGCAATTAGTAAAAATTATATGATTAAAGTAATTACAGTATTTATCTTTTTTGTAGCGGGTATAATCGTAAACGTTCCAAAATCTGAACTTTTAAATGGAAAGTGGATTTTTAAAAAAGCATTAAATAAAGGAATTGATAATTTGGGTAAAAGGAGTTTGAAGTCAGAGGTGATAAATAAAATGACTTTTGAATTTAAAAGTAACGGTGAATTTAGAGCTTTTATCCTTAGCCAAAATATGAAGGGAACATGGGTGCTTTCTAAAGATTCAAAAGTCATATTGTTAAATACAGAGAACGAAGATTATGAATTCACAGTTCTTAGACTAACTAAAACTGAATTAATATTAAAAGTAGGATTGGGTGAATTTTTAATGAAAAAGATTTAATCTCAACTAGCTGTCAAAATTGGATTATCCGAGCGTTAGCATCCTTGCACACAATAGGATTGTATTTAATATAAAAGGAAATAGTTACAGATTAATTGTCAAGATTAATTATGACTACCAAATGCTTTGGATACGATTTATTGGAACTCACGCTGAATACGACAAAATTAATGCAAACGAAATCTAAGCTATGAATATTAAACTCATTAAAACTGAGAAAGATTATGAAGAAGCACTTGAAAGGCTTGAATTGCTTTTTGATGCCAGAAAAGGTTCTGTTGAAGGAGATGAACTTGAAATGCTCGGAATTCTTGTTGATCAATACGAAAATAAAAACTTTCCTATTGGCTTGCCAGATCCTGTTGAAGCAATCAAATTCCGCATGGAGCAATCAGGTTACAAACAATCTGATTTGGCAGATATCATCGGACTTAAAAGCCGGGCCAGCGAGATTCTTAATCGCAAAAGGAAGCTTTCGCTTGATATGATCCGATTGCTGCATGACCGATGGAATATTCCAACCGATGTGCTAATTCAAGCTTATTGAAAATGACTATTTTTAATTCTAGTGAACACATCAATCGTCGCGGTTGTAACGATAAAATCATGAATTTCAGATGTCCCTGTTACAAATACGAATTATTAAAAGTTTTTGAAATTAGTAATTGAATGCCGTTTGCAATCTTGGGCTAAGTATGAAAAAATATTATTTTTTGCTTTTGACCATGGCGTTGTTCTCTTGCAATGGTAACTTGGGGAATCAAGATTCTGCAAAAGGAAGTAGTTCGAATTTTAAACAAAAAGCGAAGTTAATACCAGATCAAAAAATCTCCAGCGCCGATACTTTCCAAAATGAGAAAATATTTTTGCCGATTCTACCATCAGCTAAATATCTCGATAGTATTCAAAGAATAACTCCGGAGGACGAATGGAGCGAGATTGTAAGTGACAATGAATATTATAGAAATCAAACACAAGAATATTTAAATAAGCAGGGTTATAAAGAAATTAAAATACCATTAAAACGGTTTTGGTATTTTAAACTCAAAAACGGAAAGCTTCAAACTATCGATACAATCGATCTCGCAAATAGATGGGGTAGTTTGATTTATAATGGAAAGGACTCTGCAATTGTATTTGAGGGAACCATACCGGAAGAAGAATTAAAAAATAAATTGTAATGCCATCTGCTATGCAGCGCCAGAGGACATTTGATCCTTTAAACTACTAAAATTGATCCGTGCCTCGCAGTGACGGGCAACCACGTCGCTACCCTTCCGTTGATTGAAACACTGTTCCTGAAAAATAAACCCGATGGTCGTAGAAAGCTTTTTTGTATGCAAGCTTTCAAAAAGCAAATCCGTTCACAAAAAACTTGTAACAGACAGCGGGACTGCAAATGCCAAGGACTGCTTGCGTTCGTTTTTGAAAAACATTTCTACTTGTCAATTTATTAAATGGCCATATATATACCGACCAACAATTGCTTTCATTAAGAATTTGTTATTATAACAACCTCCAATAATTTGACCCAAAATATCTCACACCCCGCCATATTGGCAACCATTCCTTGCATTTAACTGACTGGCACATATTTGGATGAACAAGGTTAAACATTACTTTTGCTTTTCAATTTATTTTCATGTCACAAGAAACAGAACACGTTCAATGTTTAATTATAGGATCGGGGCCTGCCGGTTATACCGCAGCGATTTATGCTGCCCGCGCTGATCTGAAACCAGTTATGTACACCGGCATTGTTCCCGGCGGACAGTTGACCCAAACTACGGATGTTGAAAATTTCCCGGGCTATCCTAAAGGGGTTATGGGTCCGGAAATGATGGAGGATTTTCGGAAACAGGCAGAGCGTTTCGGTACCGATATCCGTTTTGGATACATAACTTCTGTGGATTTTTCGCAGGCACCACATAAAATTGTAGTCGACGATATAAAAACTGTTACCGCTGATTCGGTGATCATTGCCACAGGTGCAACGGCGAAATGGCTGGGCCTTGAAAGTGAACAAAAATATAATGGCTTTGGCGTTTCCGCTTGTGCCGTTTGCGACGGGTTTTTCTTTAAAGGTCAGGATGTCGCCATTGTAGGAGCAGGAGATACAGCTGCTGAAGAAGCCACTTACCTTGCCAAGCTTTGCAACAAGGTTCATATGCTTGTCCGCCGCGATGAATTCCGCGCCTCAAAAGCGATGATTAACCGCGTGAAAAACACTCCAAACATTGAGATTCACTATAATACCGAAACCAAGGAAATTGTCGGCGACGGACTAAACGTAACGGCAGTGAAGGTTTTAAACAATAAAACGAACGAAGAATCGGCTATTCCCGTTTCCGGATTTTTCGTTGCTATAGGCCATCACCCGAATACTGATATTTTCAAGGGCTGGCTTGATATGGATGACACCGGTTACCTGATAACACAGCCGGATAGTACGCAAACGAATATTGAAGGAGTATTTGCTTGCGGCGATGCCCAGGATAAGTTATGGCGCCAGGCAATTACAGCGGCAGGCACTGGCTGTATGGCGGCGCTTGAAGCTGAACGCTACCTGGCGGCTAAGGAACACGATCCGGTAATTTCCTGAAACAATTCCATGGTCGATGAGTTATTTCCTAAATAATTCTATCATGGGAAAAGGCGATATCAAATCAAAAAAAGGAAAAATTACAAACGGATCATTTGGCAAGAAAAGGCCACATGACAAGAAAAAGCCGGCTACTGAAACCGAGGCTGGTAAATAGGGAAAGGCGTCCAATCTGGACGCCTTTTCGTTTTTCACAGGATTTCGAATATCGATCGGGAAGTGTAGCGAATCCACGATTTGTTGACTTTTACAAAGCTATCCTGCTGGTATTAATTGCACGTTAGCAAACTGTTATCTTATGAAAGCTGTTATTGGAGCTCTTATTAATTAACTTTAATGATGGCAAATAATTCAATGCGCATTCGTACAACGATCATACTGATCACGACAGTTGTAACAGTTCTTTTCCTGGTTTTTGTGTTTTTCTATTTTAAGAGCCAGCTTTTTTCGAAAAAAACAGAGCTTAATGAAGATGTAATGGTTGAAAAAATCACCAGCATGGGTAAGCTTGAACTGGTTAAATATTCCATGAAGGATGTTCTTGAAAAAAAAGAGATACGCCATATTCTGCCCGACAAGCGAATATTGTTTGTCGCTGTTGGTGAAGTTACAGGCTGCATTGATCTGACGAAAGTCTCAAAAAGCGATATTTCAATATCCGACGACTCAGTGACAGTCCATTTGCCAAAGCCTGAAATCTGCTATGCAAAAATTGATCATCAAAAATCTAAAGTTTATGATATCTCAGGCGACTGGTTTCCCGGCGATACGCAAGGAATGATGGAGGATATTTATAAGGTCGCCGAAAAAAGAATTCTTCAAAATGCCGCCGATATGGATATTCTTGGCAAAACGAAAGAAAACGCCGCTTTAATTTTTAGGCCTTTACTCGAAAATATTTCAGGTAAGAAAGTTGGTATTGTTTTCAAATAAGATTGAATAGCAGCTTTGATTTATTTTTTTAGATTTGAAATATCACATTTCAAAGTATTATCAAAATAAATGAAAAGGGAATATTTTCATCTGTTGCTAGCTTTAGCGTCCGTAAGTTTTGTCGCCTGTAATTCATCAGATAATTCTGTTGTAAAACCACAGGAGAAAATCGTTGAAAAGTTGCCGCAACCGTTTCGTTTTCAAAAAGCAATTGAAGTTGCTCCCGGTTTAACGTTTGATGTGCTAAGCTGGGGACGCGGCGGAGCTGACAGTGTTGGCGCCTTTACGATCTTTAGATCCGATTCAACTCATGCCAGGTACAGTTCAACAGAAAGTGAACTGGATGGAAAAATCACTGATGCCTGGAATATGGATATGGATAGTGACGGCAGTCCGGAGATCTTTATCCAGTCGGCCGAAAAAGATCAAACTCTTAAAATGTATGTTTATGAATTTAATAACAGTGGCGACCCGAGAAAAATAAACTTTCCAAAGCTCACCGATAAAACTAAGAAGTTATATCGCGGTCATGATTCGGTTTATGTAAAGGATGGTAAGCTGCGCCGTGAATTTCCGCTATACAATGAAGGCGACGCTGATAACAAACCTGGCGGGGGTAAAAAGGTTGTCGAGTACGATCTCCGCGGAAATGAATTTGATATTCACGAAATAGAAAGTGACCAGGACGGCAATAAAAAGAACTAATTTGCGGTGTCAGGTGTATCGTTGAACTGTTTTTGCAGTCTTTCCAAATTTTCGATCATGAAGTTGATACGGCTTTCCTCTTTCCGTATATAAGTTTTCATGAAGACGAAATAACACATCGCGAACCAGGCAATAGTTCCGGCAACAATCAGAACTACCTCCCAAAGAGGCATGTAAACAAATGCTTCGATATAAATAAGCCCAATAACAAGAGCGATAAAAAACATGTAAACCGTATAAATCCTGGTGTTTAAAATATAGCGCTGATGTTTGTAGTTCTTTAGATATTCAATGTATTCGCCGGGCTGCTGCGCTAGTTGCTCGCTATTGTTTATCTTCCTGTAGTCGCGCAACTGAACAAACAGGTAGTAAAACAGGCATAAAATAGCGATTAACATCGCGATTTGAGAAGTGCCATATCTGAAATCAGCCTTTAAAAACAGGTAA
Organism: Hufsiella arboris; assembly: GCF_009834875.1. Taxonomy (GTDB): domain Bacteria; phylum Bacteroidota; class Bacteroidia; order Sphingobacteriales; family Sphingobacteriaceae; genus Hufsiella_A; species Hufsiella_A arboris. The sequence continues at coordinate 273,872 of NZ_WVHT01000007.1, forward strand.
ATAAAGGTGACAATAGCTATTGAAATGCTGAAAACCTGGAATAATAATTTGTTGGAAAACTTTTGTTTGGTTGAACGTATGTTTTTCAATATCTCTTCCGGCCCCAGTTTAGGTAGTGCCGTCTGACCGTGCCATATATCTCTCAGTGCATCAAAATCTTTCATAACGGTTGTATATTTCAGTCAGTTTCTGTTTTATACGATGAATTTTAACCCGCAAATTTCCTTCGGATATACCGGAAATCTGGGCAATTTCTGGGTACGGAAGCTCATCTAAAACCATAGTGATTATGATACGCTCATTTTCTTCGAGCTGTGAAATGCATTTGTAAAGCAGTGCCACCTTCTCATTCATCTCCGAATATTCTTCGGCTTTATTTTCGATGATCTTGTCGGTTAATTCATCCTTTTGCTGCCGTTTTTCAACCCGCAGCCAGGAAAGACAGGTATTTACTGCGATGCGATAAATCCATGTCGAGATCATGGCCTGGTTGCGAAACTTATCAAGGTTTTGCCAAACTTTCAAAAAAGTTTCCTGCATTAAATCATTGGCCGAATCCTCATCTCCTGTATAACCATAGCATAAATGGTAAATCTTTCGGGAGTTTTCCCTGAAAATTTTCCTGAAAGATTCTTCTTTATGATCCATTTAACGCTAATGTGCCTGTTAGATGATTATGCCAAAAAAATGTTACAACATGAAATCTTTTTTATAAAAACTCTTCAGGTTGTTTTGAGCATTGTCTAGCAGAAGTTCGTACTCTTGAGAATAGTCAAATTGTAAGTCCTCAGGCAGCTTCGCTATCACTTTTTTGATTTTTTCCAATTGCCTGGTAAAGATTAGCCTGAGCGGTTTATGGCTCGAGCGTGTGTCGGTATAAATTAAAAAGTTGCCGGCAAACCATAATAGGAGTTCTGTTTCAACTTGTTTATCAGCGGTATATTTTGCGTAGCGATTCAACAATCTTAAAATTTTACGAAGGGACTTTACGCTATAATAATAATGCTTATTGATATTTTCAAATTCTACTTTCAGCTCGCTCTTAACCGTTTCTGCAAACTGCATAGGATCAGAGGCGTCAAATAACAGATAGCTAATCAGTTCCTTGTTTTCCTTTTTATATTTCGACATCCGGAGGCATATTTCTGCCAGATCGGTAGCGTTTAAATGTTTTAACTCTTTTTTTATCTCCTGTAAAGTGTGCTGCATCGTAAATCGTTCTTTGTTCAGGGCCGGAAAACAACTTTTCGCCAAAATAGTAAATTGTTGTAGTTTTAGCTGCTCAAGTATTTTGAATGAACAAAAACAAACTTACACTCTTTATATTCATCGCGCTGGTAGCCGGAATTTTGTTTGGCTATATTTATAATATCCGATACCTGGATACTTACAATGAAACGATAGCAAGCGCCGACGCGAAAATTGAAAGCGTTCAAACACAAATAGTAAACCTTCCGGATACAACCGTTGCCCAATACCGCGAATTAAAAACACAAAAAGCTGATCAGGCTAAAATCCGTAAGGAAGCAACGGCAATCAGGGAAGAAAAACTGCAATATTTTACACTGCTGAGTGATATATTTCTTCGCTTGATCAAGATGATCGTCGCTCCGTTAGTATTTACAACACTGGTTGTCGGAGTTGCAAAGGTTGGCGATATCAAAGCAGTCGGCCGAATTGGCGGCAAAACGATGTTGTGGTTTATTTCCGCATCGCTGATGTCGCTGGTGCTGGGAATGATCCTGGTTAACTTGTTTGAACCCGGTAAAACTATGCACTTAGCTCTTCCGGACACTCATCTGGGGTCGGAAATTCAAAAAACGGCACTTTCCTTGAAGGATTTTATTGCACATGTATTTCCGAAGAGTATTGTTGAATCAATGGCTAATAATGAAATACTCCAGATTGTAGTTTTCGCCTTGTTTTTCGGGGTTTCTACAGCAGCTATTGGCGAAAAAGGGGAGATCGTTATCAAATTTATGGATGCTGTTGCACACGTCATTTTGAAGCTTACCGGTTATGTAATGAATTTCGCGCCTTTCGCAGTTTTCGGCGCAATGACTGCAATTGTGGCAAAGCAGGGACTGAGTATACTGTCTACGTACGCCATCTTTATCGGCGAATTCTATTTTGGATTACTGGTTTTATGGCTGGTTCTGATTTTAATCGGCTTTATAATTCTCGGTAAACGCGCTCTTAACCTGATCAACGGTTTAAAAGATGCAGTTTTGCTTGCATTTAGTACGGCGAGCAGCGAAGCGGCTTATCCACGCACCATGCTTGAACTGGAGCGCTTTGGCTGTAAAGACAAAATCGTGAGTTTTGTATTACCCCTTGGCTATTCCTTCAACCTCGATGGATCGATGATGTACATGACTTTTGCATCTTTGTTTATCGCGCAGGCTTATAGCATTCATTTATCTTTTGAGCAGCAGATTTCCATGTTGCTGATCCTGATGCTTACCAGTAAAGGGATTGCCGGCGTGCCACGTGCTTCGCTGGTAGTAATTGCCGGAACAATCGCTTCTTTCAATATCCCTGAAGCTGGCTTGGCGCTGATTATCGGTATCGATCCTTTGCTTGATATGGGCCGTTCGGCAACCAATGTAATCGGTAATGCCATGGCTACAGCGGTAGTGAGCAAGTGGGAGGGGGAATTAAAAGAGTAATAGCACGTGTTGTACTTGTACAAACTTTCAATATAAACCCGGTTGTAACGAAAAACCCGCAGTGAGGTACGAACGAGGATTTGTAGTTGAAGACGGGGCTGTTTACCGATAGTATTTCAAGCGTTCATTTTTAAAAAAATCACTTAAATCTCATATTAGATATTAATGAGCGGCGAGTTAATAATTATAAAAGGTTTAAGCTATAATTGCAAAAAATAGCGTGGAAAGCAGATTTCGTCATCTATTTTAAAGTCAATCCCGTGCTTTGCTTATACTACACAGGCCTTATCCTCCTGGCCGGTATCCGCTTCGCCCGGGTTTAAGAATGTCCTTTTCTGCTATTTTTGAAGGACTTTTGAAAAATAATTAAATAATAAATTACAATATACATGTCCGACAGAGGAAAAAAAATATTCCTGGCACTCAGCATCATCATCCCATTTTTAGTCTACTGTATCTACTACTACGGTATTATGATCAAAAATGCTCCTTACCGTTTTAAAGATATGGAGTCCGTTGTTTTGAAATATGGAATAGGCGATAGTTTGATCAATCAGTTTGACTCGAAAACCGGCAATTACCAGTATGTGAATACACGTGATTCGCTGGTAAAAACCAATGTTAAACTGACAAAGGATGATCTTCTTTATTTACACCACAAGGCCGTGGAGCTTGGCTTTTGGGATTTCCCGAAGCAGATTATAGGTAATGATACCTTGGCCAGTAAGAAAGCGCCACACTTTTATCTGGAGTTTAAATACAAGGAGAAAAGTAAAACGATGCTTTTTGATGTGAGCTATAATCAAAAACCTAAATTACGTGAGGCTGCTGAGCAGTTAATTAAACTTGTTCAGAAGACGATAACAGATGCTGCCGACCGTGGGCTTGTAAAATAGTGTAGCTGAGTTTTAAAAATTTACGTGCCCGCTTCCATTTTTGAATTATTACTTCTATATTTGCGCCTCATTAAAAAATAATTAACTAACAATGTACGCAATAGTAAATATAGCCGGACAGCAATTCAAAGTTGCAAAAGACCAGTACATCTTTGTACATCGCTTACAAGGAGATGAGGGCGCTAGTATTGAATTTGACAATGTGTTGTTAGCTGCAGATGGTAGCAATTTTAAAGTAGGTGCTGATGCACTTAAAGGAGCTAAAGTTTCAGCTAAGATCGTGTCTCATTTAAAAGGTGATAAAGTAATCGTTTTCAAAAAGAAACGCCGTAAAGGTTACAAAAAGAAAAACGGTCACCGTCAGCAGTTCACGAAGATTGAGATAACAGGTATAAGTTTATAACAAGCGTATAGCAGAAAGCGAAAGCTGGAAGCTTAGCATTAAAAAGATAAGAAATGGCACACAAAAAAGGGGCCGGTAGTTCCAAAAACGGTCGTGAATCACATAGCAAGCGCTTAGGTATCAAAATTTTCGGTGGTCAGGCTGCAATCGCTGGTAACATCATCGTTCGTCAGCGTGGAACTCAGCATCATCCTGATAAGAACGTAGGTATTGGAAAAGACCATACGTTGTTCGCATTGATCGACGGAACAGTAGTTTTCAAAAAGAAATCTGATAACAAATCATACGTTTCTGTAAGCCCTGCAGTAGCAGTAGCTGTTGAAGCTCCGGTTAAAGAAGAAAAGAAAGCAGCTAAAGCTCCTAAAGCTGAGGTAGCGGAACCTGTAAAAAAAGCTCCTGCAAAAAAGGCAGCTAAAGTTGAAGAAGCTCCCGTAGCAGATACTGCTGCAGCTTCTGAAGGCGAAGCTGTTGAAGCATAAGTTTAGCATTACGATATTGAAACCCCGGTGATTTTTTCGCCGGGGTTTTTTGTTTTTCATTAATTTGTACCGCTTAAGTATCTTTGATTGATGAATCATTTAATTGCTCCGTCCGTTTTAGCGGCTGATTTTGCGAATCTTGGCCGTGATGTTGAAATGCTCAATGTAAGTGAAGCCGACTGGATCCATGTAGATATTATGGACGGCGAATTTGTGCCTAATATTTCATTTGGGATCCCGGTTGTTGAAGCAATTAAACGTTATGCAAAAAAGCCGTTGGATGTTCACCTGATGATTGTTGAACCCGACAGGTATCTCGAAAATTTTAAAAAGGCCGGAGCAGACGGAATTACCGTGCATTTTGAAGCGTGTGTGCACCTTCATCGCACGATCTCGGCGATCAAAGAACTTGGCTGTAAGGCCGGCGTGGCGTTAAATCCGCATACACCGGTTAGTGTTTTGGAGGATATCATTCAGGATCTTGATTTAGTCCTTATTATGTCGGTTAATCCTGGATTTGGCGGTCAAAAATTTATTTCTCGCACCTACGACAAAATTCGTCAGCTGAAAAATCTTGCGGCAAACCGGAATCCATCCCTGTACATTGAAGTAGACGGAGGAGTCGGAATCAATAATACCGCTTCACTTATCCAGGCAGGCGCTAATGTGTTAGTCGCTGGTAACGCTGTGTTTGCTTCAGAGAATCCAGGTGAAATGATCAGGAAGCTTAAAAATAGTTCGCCTGAAGTTATGCGTGCCTGATAGCTCATGAGATTGCTGTTTGCGGTATACCTGATCTTTTGTTGTGCCGGCAGCTTTGCACAAAATGCGCGGTTAATAAAGGGTACTGTAAAATCGGAGAAGGGCATCTCTCTTGAAGGTGTGATTGTGAAATGCCGGGTCGCCGCTACTGTTACCAAAACAGACCTGAACGGATTTTATACAATAAAAGCCCACAGCGGTGAGGTTATATTACAATTCTCTTTATTGGGATATCAGCAGCAAACTATTGTTTTACAACCCGGTGAAAACAACGTTAAAGACGTCATATTAACTGCGCAAGTTTTATCGCTCGATGAGGTCACCGTAACCAATGAAAATGGCAGGCGCCTCAACTCGGCAAGTATAGATCTAACTGAACTTAAGAGCTATCCGGCGGCCTCAGGCAATTTTGAGTCTTTTTTAAAAACGCAGCCGGGTGTATCTGTTAATAACGAACTTAGCTACCAGTACCAGGTTCGTGGTGGAAGTTACAATGAGAATCTCGTTTACATTAACGATGTGGAATTATTTAAACCATCGCTGATCAGCAATGGACAGCAGGAGGGTTTAAGCCTGGTAAACGCCGAGCTTGCGGGTTCTGTCGGTTTTTCGGCGGGAGGTTTTGAATCCCGTTACGGTGATAAAATGAGCTCGGTGTTAAACGTGCGTTATAACAAGCCTGACTGCACATCGATGACTGCTTCTGTTGGATTGTTAGGCCTATCCGCATCTTATAAAGGCCTTTTTAACAACAGTTTCATTCTCGCAGGATTTCGTGCAAAGACTAATAAGAGCATTTTGAATGATCAGCCGGTCAAAGGCAGTTATCAGCCTGATTTTTATGATTTTCAACTTTTAGCACAGTCGGATCTGTCGCCGAAATTTACCGGGTCGGTTATGAGTATTTATAATTTTAGCGGGTTCAAACTGGCGCCTCAAAACCGGGAAACAGTTTTCGGTGCCCAAAACCAGATTTTGGATTTGGCTGTGAATTACGCAGGTGAGGAGGAAGATACATTTCAGAGCTGGATGGGAGCCATGAACTTTACATGGAAGCCATCAAAAAATCTTACATTCAAATCGATTATATCGGCATTTATCATTAATGAAGATAAAACGTACGATTTGTACGGCGCTTATAGTTTCGATGGTACGAACGACTATAGCAACGGTCCCGACAGTATAAAGCCCGTAACTATTTATGGTTATCAATCGCAATTGGGATTTAATAAGTTGAGAACGAGAATAATCAATTCAGAAGTTAAGTCTTACCTAAAGCATAAAGATTTCCTTTGGGAAAGTGGTCTGAAATATGAAAGGAACCGGTTCTATAACAATGAACATACCGTAACTGAGATTGATTCTGTCGCCGATTCTGTAAATTATAATAATAGGTTAATAGCCAACAGGTTGATGTTTTATCTGCAAACGGCCGGTAAAATTTCTAGGGAACTTAACATTAATGCAGGATTTCGGATGAATTATAATTCTGTAAATAATGAAACATTGTTTAGTCCGAGGGCGGGTATTGCCTATTTTCCTGCAGCTCATCCAACGGTTAATTATAAATTTTCAATTGGTATTTATAATCAGCCGCCATTTTATATGGAGTTAAAAAACAAAACCGGAGCATTAAATACGAGTATAAAATCTCAAAAATCCGTCCATTTCATTGGAGGCGTTAACCATTCGTTTCATGCGCTTGGTGAAACTCTGAATTTTTCATCAGAAGTATATTACAAGCTTCTCCGCGACCAGATTCCTTATAAAATTGATAATCTTACTATCAATTACCTTACCGATCAGAAATCAAAAGGATACGCGATGGGCGCTGATTTCGCGGTCAATGGTGAGTTTGTCAGCGGTTTACGGTCGGCTTTCCGGTTATCTTTAATGAAGACGGCAGAAGATATCCAGGGAGATTATTATTACACTAAAGACGGCTCCGGTAATACAGTTAAGATCGAACCTGGCTATTTAAAGAGGCCAACGGATCAACGACTTAATTTTTCTGTTTTTTTCCAGGATAAATTTCTGAGTGATCCTACGTATAAAGTGCATTTAAATATGCTGTATGGCTCGTCTTTACCAGTCGGACCGCCTCAAACGCCGCGTTATACCGATAATTTTGAAATTCCGTCTTATAAAAGGGTTGATATCGGCTTCTCAAAAGACCTGATTGACAAAGAATCCAGGAAAACACCTGCCTTTCTTAAACGAAATTTCAATACGCTTGCTATTTACCTGGAAGTGTTGAACCTGTTAAACATTAAAAATACCGTATCATATCTGTGGATTGCCGATATGAACAATAATCAATATGCAGTGCCAAATTATTTAACATCTCGTCAGATAAGTTTCAGAATTATTGCAAATTTTAAAAATTAATCACAAGATCAATATTATTCTATTAAATTTGACAGTACCAATTAGATCATTTTATGAAGCACAATTTTGGCCCCGGGCCATGTATCTTACCGCAGGAAGTTTTTAAACAGGCATCACAGGCTGTTTTAAACTTTAATGATACCGGATTATCCATTCTTGAAATATCACACCGTACACCTGAGTTTGAATCTGTTGTTGATGAATCGGTGCGCCTGGTAAAGGAACTGCTAAATGTTCCTGAAGGGTATTCTATTATTTTCCTTCAGGGGGGGGCTAGTTTGCAGTTTTCAATGGTTCCTATGAACCTGCTGCCTGATGGTAAATCGGCTGCTTATCTTGATACCGGCGTTTGGGCTAGCAAGGCGCTAAAAGAAGCTAAAATTATTGGTAACGTAAATGTTGTAGCGTCTTCCAAAGAAGCAAACTATACTTTTATACCAAAAGATTTTGAGGTGCCGGCAGATTCTGCTTACTTCCATACCACCTCAAACAATACGATTTACGGTACTGAGATGTATGAGTTTCCGAAAACTTCCGTGCCATTGGTTTGCGACATGTCATCCGATATTTTCAGCCGTGTGATTAATGTAGCTGATTTTGGATTGATCTATGCCGGTGCGCAAAAAAATATTGGTCCTGCAGGAGCAACGCTTGTTATCGTTAAAGACGAACTGCTTGACAAATCTGGGCGTAAATTGCCTTCAATGCTTGATTACAAAGTTCAGGTTGACGGCGGCTCTATGTATAATACGCCTCCCGTGTTTTCAATTTATGTATCGATGCTTAACCTTCGCTGGTTAAAATCTAAAGGTGGAGTTGCGGATATAGAAAAAGAGAACATCGCGAAAGCCCGTGCATTGTATGAGGAAATTGACCGCAACCCTTTATTTAAAGGAACCTGCAAAGTTGAGGACCGCTCACGTATGAATGTTTGCTTCGTTATGGAAAATCCGGAACTGGAAAAACCATTCCTGAAGTTTGCCGAAGATCGGGACATCATTGGTATTAAGGGCCACAGAAGTGTAGGTGGTTTCAGAGCGTCAATGTATAATGCATTGCCGATTACAAGTGTTCACACACTGATTGACGCGATGCAGGATTTTGCTGAAAAACATAAATAATAAACAGATTTTTAATTCCCCCGGCGCTCGCCGGCATATAAAAGATAAAATGGCAAAGATTTTAGCCAATGATGGGATAGACCCAGTAGGAAAACTTTTGTTGGAGCAAGCAGGATTTACTGTTGACACCGACAATATACCGCAAGATCAGCTGATAAACCGCCTGAATGAATACGATGCAATTACTGTCCGCAGTGCGACAAAGGTCCGCAAAGACCTGATTGATGCTGTTCCCAACCTCAAATTAATTGGTCGTGGCGGTGTTGGTATGGACAATATAGATGTTGATTACGCCATTTCTAAAGGTCTGGCTGTAGTTAACACGCCGGCTTCTTCATCTTTATCTGTAGGAGAGCTTGTATTCGCACATCTGTTTTCAGGTATTCGCTTTTTGTATGATTCGAACCGCAAGATGCCTGTAGAAGGCGCTACAAAATTCAATGACTTGAAAAAAGCCTACGCAAAGGGAATTGAACTTCGCGGTAAGAAAATAGGTATTATTGGGTTTGGTCGCATTGGTCGCGAGACGGCAAGAGTAGCTTTAGGACTTGGAATGGATGTTCTTGCTTTTGATTTACACCCGGTTCCTGCCCAGCTTGAGCTTGAATTTGCCGGAAACACAAAGGTAAATATCCCTGTTAAGTCGGTTACTTTAAACGAACTTATCACTGAATCGGATTTTATCAGCTTACATATTCCTTTTGTTGATCACCCGATTTTAGGTAAGGAAGAATTTGACCTGATGAAGAAAGGCGTTGGTGTTGTTAACTGTTCACGCGGCGGCGTAATTGATGAATTAGCATTAATCGAAGCTTTGAACTCTGGTAAAGTAGCATTTGCCGGACTGGATGTATTCGACAATGAGCCTACTCCACGTCAAGAAATCCTGACTCATCCGCGTATCTCATTAACACCGCATATCGGTGCGGCAACTAACGAGGCGCAGGAGCGTATCGGGGTTGAGTTAGCGAACCTGATTATCGATCATTTCAAAAACTAATATTAAAAGGCTGCTTTCGGGCAGCCTTTCTTGTTTTATATCAGGATAGTTCTGGCTCGAGCTTCGTGGTGATGGCAATGCGGTTCCAGCCGTTGATAACGATGATAGCCATCAATATTTGCGATAGATACTTTTCATCAAATACTTTAGCTGCTTGTTCATACACCTCGTCAGAAACGTGGTTATTGATTAATGTAACGGATTCGGTCAGCGCTAAAATAGCCTGCTCTTGTTCGTCGAAAAAAGAGGTGTCGCGCCATGCACTTAAGGTATAAATTCGTTGTTCAGTTTCTCCGAGTTTTCTTGCATCTTTCGTGTGCATATCAAGGCAGTACGCACAGCCATTTACCTGAGAAGCCCTGATTTTAATCAGCTCTTTATGTTTCGCCGTGAGTGATGTGCCGGCAATATATTTCTCTAAAGCAAGCATAGCGTTGTATGCTGCAGGTTCCGCCTCGTTCAATTTGATTCTTGTTTTCATATCTACTTGTTATTTGCTGAAACAAATCTCGGAAGAAACAATGCCCGGAAAAATGAACTGAGTTTAAGAAATCAGGCTTTTTTCGCCCGAAGCCTGCTTAGAAATTGCGGTGTGAATCCCAGGTAGCTGGCAAGCATGTACTGGGGAACCCGTTGAACAAAATCCGGGTACAAGCTTGTAAACTGCCGGTAACGTTCCTCATCGCTTTGGGTAAAAATAAAGCCGATACGGCGCTGTGCCGCCACGTACGACTTCTGCATCATGATTCTGAAATAGCTTTCGAGAGTGGGAATTTGCTTGAAGAGCGTGTCTTTATCTTTTTCATTGATCAAAAGCAGCTCACAATCTTCAATAGCCTGGATATAGCAACTGGATGGTTGTTTGTTCAGCAGGCTATCCTGGTCGGCGATCCACCAATTTTCCAAACCGAACTGGATGATCTGTTCATTAAGCTTTTTGTTGACGAAGTACTGCCGGGTACAGCCCTTGATTATGAAATAACTGCCTTTACAATGCTTGCCGGGTTCAAGCAGGAACTCTTTCTTCTTCAGTTTTATCGTCTCAATTGAACCGCAAAGTAAATGCTGTTCCCCAGTTGTTAGTTGAACGTATCGGGCGATATGGGTAAGAATTTCGGGATAAAGCATGTGCAAATGTATAAGTACAAGAGTGTTAAATCATAAACCATTCGTTATATTTGTTTAATGGATGCCATCATAGTTTACCCTGAAAATAAGGAACAGCTTGAAGCAGTGAAGGCCGTTATGAATGCAATGAAGATTTCCTTTGAGCAAAAAAGACAGGCGTATCCTTCTGTTGTTATTGAAGGAGTCAATTTCTCACTAAAAGAAGCTGAAAAGGGTTATTTAACCTCCTATAAAGGTATCGACGATATGTTGAACTCTAAATGAGTTATCAAGTTTTTTATACTCCTCGTTCGCAGGAGACATTAAGATTGGTTTATGATTTTATCAACGGTAAATTCGGAAAAAGGGCTGCTGATAAGTTTTTAGCTAAGACCGGAAAAGTTATTGAGTTAATCGCTGAACAACCGCAAATGTTTAAGGCGAGCATTTTTAATGATGATGTTCGTGTGGCTTTAATTACTAAACAAACATCAATGTTTTATAAAATAACTGATACATCAGTTTATCTTCTTTTCTTTTGGGATAACCGGCAGGATCCGATGATTTTATAAACTATCATGATCACCGCGATTAGTACCAGTTAGCATTTAATGTAAGTTTTCAGAAAAGCTCAACCTGTATTTCAATCAATTGCACTCTCGCGCTTTGTTCATATTGCGCAGGCCTTAGCCACATCGCAGGTATCCGCTTCGCCCGCGTCTATCGAAGTTCTGATATGCTTCTGGTTAAAAGTTCCTTCCGTATAAGCCTTGTGTTTTAACCCGACAGCAGGAAAATCCCGCAGCGAAAGAATGGCTAACGCATGGTGCGAGGAATTACATCGGATTGCCGGACTTGCCGAAATAGTAGCAGAAACGGAACGTTTCCAACATTCATTTTAGGCGGATATCACAAGGGAACGTTGTAAAATCATGAGTGTGCCGTGCTTCCACAAACAAAATCAGCCCTGTTGGTATTTAAAGGTTGCTATGCGGTGGTCAGCTGCTGAGAAATTCCATATTATAACTTGAATCATTAGGCAATTACAACCTATGAATAATACCGTACTTGTTATTGGCGCAGGCGTAAGCGGTTTATATGCCGCTGCCTTGCTTGCCGAAAAAGGCTACGCTGTAACCATACTGGAAGCTTCGAACCGAATCGGCGGGCGAATTCGTACTTACATCGATCAAGACTTTAAGGACGCGGTAGAACTCGGTGCAGAATTTGTTCATGGCAATTTACCGGTTACGCTTTCGCTACTGAATGAAGCGGGAATTGGCTATCGAAAAATGGTATTTAAAGGAGTATCGTCTGAAAACGGGCTGCTGAAAAAAGGTGGAGGTTTTATTAAGGATTGGCACTTGTTCGAAGAGAAACTTGAAAACCTGGACCTTGACATAACCGTAAACGACTTTCTTGAACAGGAGTTTTCTGCTGAGCAATTCAATGACCTCCGGCAATCAGTAAAGCGATATGCTTCGGGTTTTGACACGGCCGATACTAGCGATGCCAGCATGCTTTCCCTGAAAAATGAATGGCTGCACGAAGAGGAAGAGCAATATCGTGTTGATGGCGGATATATCAGATTATTGAGTTTCCTGGAAGAAAAACTGGAAAAGCATGGCGTTCGCTTATTGTTAAATCAAAAAGTTGTATGGATAAAAACTGAAAATTATGGGGCTAGAGTAGCTACTTCAACAGGGGAATTTTGGGCGGGTAAAGCGATTCTTACCGTATCAATCGGTGTTCTTAAGTCGGGCGCTATAAAATTTCCTGATACTGCCTCACTGCATCAGGAGGCAATCCAGCAGATGGGTTTTGGTGCAATTATCAAAGTGTTACTTAAATTTAAACAGCCATTTTGGGAAACGGTACAAGGAGGTATTGCAAAAGATGCTGGCTTTATCTTTTCTTCCGAAGTTATTCCTACCTGGTGGACACAGGCTCCTGAGCGATCAAATGTGTTAACCGGCTGGCTTGGCGGGCCACCTGCCGACAAGTTAAAAGATGACTCCGATAAAGAAATTCTAATCAAATCGATCCAATCCTTATCGGCGATCTTTTCGATTCCTGTTAATGAGATTGAAAGCGGTCTCATCGCCTGGAAAGTCGCAAACTGGACAGCTGATCCGTTCATACTCGGCTCTTACAGCTACCCAACGGTGGGAAATGACGGATACATCGATGTCCTATCCGAACCGGTAGAAGAGAAAATTTACTTTTCCGGTGAGGCCCTGTACAAAGGCCAGGCGACAGGAACAGTAGAGGCCGCTTTAAGCAGCGCCAAAGATACCGTCGACCGGATCATACGCTATAATTCATAACTCACACCCTTTTCTGCAATCGTCGTATTAAAGCCTTCGGCCTGCAGCGCATCTGAAAAGGACTTCAAACTGTTCATTTCGCCATGCACCAGGAATATCCTTTTAAGATTGCCAGCTTGCTGCGAGGACACGAATTGCATCAAATCGTCATGATCGGCATGTCCGCTTAATGTATCGGTTTGTTTAATAGTGGCATACACCGAAAGATCACGGTTTCGCAGCCTGACGATCGGGTCGCCGCGCAACAGCCGATTGCCTAACGTTCCCTTGGCACAATAGCCGATGAATAAAATAGTACAGTAATAATTCTGAATGTTATAGTACAAATGGTCCTGAATGCGCCCGCCTTCCAGCATACCGGCCGAGGAGATTATTATACATGGCTCGAAGTAGTTCGAAATCTCTTTACTCTCTTTCAGGTTATGTACATACGTGAGATTCTCAAACTCAAACTCATCACCTTTCTCACGATAGAATTTTTGTGAATCCTGGCTTAACAGGCTTTGATATTTACGATACACTTCGGTCGCGTAATTGGCCAGCGGACTATCAACAAACACCTTTACCGGCGGCAGCAAACCCTGGTCGAAAATTTTGTTTAAGCTATAGATCAAAGCCTGGGTACGACCGATACTGAAGGCCGGAATAATCAATCGTCCCGGATTTTTAACACAGGACTCGTTAATGGTTCCTACCAGCACTTGTTCAACATTCTGCGTTTTGTTATGCTTGCGTCCGCCGTATGTAGATTCACATACCAGGTAATCGACGGGTGGAAGCAGGGAAGGATCAGTTAAAGTAGGGTAGTTTTCGCGGCCGATATCACCAGTAAATGCGATCGTTCGGTCGGGGCCATGCCCCGAAACTTTTATAACTGCCGCTGCAGCTCCAAGTAAATGCCCGACAGAATAAAAAGTAAGTTCGGCTTGTCCGTTCAGTCGGAATGGCTTGTTAAAACCGATGGTTACAAAACGCTCCACCGTATCCATCACATGCTTTTGCAGGTATAGTAGTTTCGGTTTATAAGCATTTTTGTGCCTTTTTACGGGTTTCCGTTCCTTACCAGCGAAGATCGATGCGGAATCCAACAGCAGGAGTTCCGCCAGATCGGCGGTAGGAGGGGTACATAATATCTGTCCTTCGAAACCCATTCGTACCAGAGTCGGCAAGTTTCCTGAATGGTCAATATGTGCATGCGTTAATATCACTACGTCGATTTCCGCCGGGTCGAATGGGAAATACTCATTATCTTCTAGCCGGGTATCACGCTCATAATCCAATCCACAATCGATCAGTATCTTGTAATGATCCAATTCCAACAAATGCATGCTCCCTGTAACCTGCTCTGCCGCTCCGAAAACTGTTAACCTCATAAGCCTGCAAGATAGTAATAGTGGCAGTTTACAGTCAAAGGATCGCCGATTTTAATTAGGTGACGGTTTATAGGTGATAGTTTATCGCTCATAGCCCGATAGCTAATAGTCCATACATATAGTCGATGGCTGTCAGCTAATGTCTGTCTGACAGGTGATACCTATACTTCAAATTGCAGCTGGCTTAAATATCTATAAAGCCCCTGTTCATTCGTCATCAACTCTGTGTGGCTTCCGTTCTCAACTACTTTTCCTTTCTCAAGAACCACGATTCTGTCGGCTTCACGGATAGTGGACAAACGGTGAGCTATTATAATGGAAGTTCGGTTTTTCATGAGTTCTTCGAGTGCTTCCTGTACAAGTCTTTCTGATTCTGAATCAAGAGAAGAGGTTGCTTCATCAAGTATTAATATAGCAGGATTCTTAAGCAGAGCTCGGGCAATTGCGATGCGCTGCCGCTGCCCGCCGGAAAGCTTCACGCCACGTTCACCAACAACCGTATCATAACCTTCGGGGAATCCTGTAACGAAGTTATGTGCATTGGCACGTTTAGCTGCGTCGATTATGGCTTCCCGCGAGGCGGACAGATCGCCATACGCGATATTTTCCAGGATTGTCCCACCGAATAAAAGCACATCCTGTGGTACGATTGCAACCTGGTTACGTATATCTGTTAAAGAGTAGTCATTAGAGGTTTTTCCATCGTACCTTATCTGTCCGGAGTAAATATCGTAGAACTGAAGGATGAGTGAAGCGATAGTCGACTTTCCGGCACCGCTGGGTCCAACAATTGCCACTTTCTCTCCGGCGGAAGCTTTGAAAGAAACGCCGTCTAACACCGTGATTTCTTTGCGCGACGGGTAGGAGAAAACAACGTCTTTAAACTCAAGGTCGCCTTGTATATGTACATTAGTTCGGTTGTCTTCTTCGTTCATTGAAATAGGTTCGCCTTTTTCTTCCAGTATTTCCAATACGCGCTCGCTTGATCCTAGTGCCTTTTGAACATTGGCGTATAACTCAGGAAAACTTGCCATGGCTGCGCCGACAAATACTGCATATAATATATAAGTGGTAAGGCTGCCGACGGTCATGTCATGGCGTGATACCAGGATAGAGCCATACCAGATTACGGCGACAATAGCGCCGAACAGGCAGAAAATAACAAAAGAAACGAAACCACCGCGAAAAGTAGCGCCGCGCATCGCGATCCTCACAACGTCAGAAAGGCTGCGGCTGTACCGGCCGGCTTCATAAGCTTCATTAACAAACGCCTTAACATTACTTATTCCCTGTAAAGTTTCCTCTACGACGGTATTTGATTCTGCTAGTTTATCCTGGGCCTCGCGCGCTATCCGACGAATGAATTTACCAAAGGAAACTGCTACAATAACCAGTACTGGCAGTACCGAAAGGTTCAGCAAGGTCAGCTTGGTCGACAAGGTAAACAGCAGCGTTACACCGCCTATCAGCAACACGATCTGCCGGGTAATTTCGGCAAGTGTAGTAGTCAGAGTATCCTGTATCTGCGAAAGGTCGGCCGAAATGCGGCTGTTTAATTCGCCCACACGCCGGTTCGAAAAGAAGTTCATCGGCAGGGTGATCAGCTTAAAGTATGTGTCGCGACGAATGTCTGCCAACGATTTTTCGGCTACTTCCACAAAAAGCCTGATACGGCCGAATGAAACGAATGCCTGAAAAAATAGGATCGTAAAGGCGATAATGCCTATGGTATTTACATTAGCAGGTATAAAGGGGATCTTTTGTTTGCCTTGCGCCGCATCGATCATCCCCCCTAATAAAGCAGGAAAGGCCAAACCAACAAGGCTGGAAAGGAACAGGAAAAACATGCCGAATATAAACTTCGTGCGATAAGGTTTAACGTATTTTAATAGTGCTGCAACCTTCTTCAGGTTTTTCGCATTCAGCCTGGCTTTAGGTAATTCTTCACCTTGTTTATTGCCGCTGTTAAGTGTTGATCGTGAACGTGCCATTAAAGTATAAAGACGACCAAGGTAGACTTAAATTTTAAGCCCTATGAAGTTTTTATAGGTGGTGACGTTGGTATTACGTTAATGTGACGCTCTGTGCTGACGCCTGCTGAAAATGAATACGAGCAGCCCTAATGCAATAAGGCCGGATACGATGGAGATCCATAAAAGAGTACTGTTACGCTTTTCGGCGTCCTGCAATTCAGTATTGAGCCTGTCATTCTGTATCTGGAGTTTGGTGATCGTTTTCATGTAATTATTTATACGTCCGCTCACATCAATAACCTTTGTTTGTACCTGCGATTTTTGCAGGTCTTTATAATCAAGCAGAACCTTCGTTTCCTTTAAGATGTTATTGTCGGTCTTGGCAATTTCAGCAAGAATGTCGAGCGATCGCTGCATATCCTTCTTCGTTTTCCAGCCAAAAATGCCGGTCTTCTGACTAAGGCTTACATCGAATTGCCCGAAGCGTTCGTTACGCTCGTCGAGCAAGTCGTTTATTTTTTTACGCTGCCGTTCGTAAACTATTGAATCGGTTTGAGCAAACGCCGATAAGCCTGAAAGTATAAACAGGGTAAGAAAAAAACATTTCATGCCTTTTAAACACATTTTCCCTGATTTTATTTTGAGTTTTTTCAAAATGTCGTGGATGAAGTCTTAATAATACATTTGAGCTTATCTATGCAACTAGCATATCAAAAGCCAGGTGGCTAAGATGTTTGATTATAATTAGGAAGGCAAGGTTCGGCGATAGGAAAAGATAGCCCCGCTAATGCTGCAAGCCTAAAGCGAACGGCGGTGGCAAACTGAAAAAGAACTACATCTTTAAGGCTTTTCGCGAATATCGGGTTTAAAACTGTCGGGACATTGCTGCTAAATTATCCGGAGCAGCGTCCCATTTCCGATGAAAAGAAACATCGTGCAATAAACCTGACAGCAGTGAAAAGCCTGGAACGAAGCCAAGACTGTGCGGCTGGGTGAGGACTTGCAACGGATGGCAGGGCTGCAGGAGCCAAGAGCCACAAACGTACGTTTTCAAATTTTACATGGTTTAGAGAAGTAAGGAAATGACAAACTAAATCACTCACGTCGCTTGAAACTAAAGTTCGCAAAACCAGCGTCGAGATTAGTTAAACTACTATAAACTCAATTTAAACACGATAGCGCCTATACCGCCATACCCGGATAAAACTCGATCCTCACAATATCCCCAAGGTTTAAACCAAGCAAACCGCTGGCGTTTCCTTTATTAATCGCGATCTCCAAATGGTTGCTGATGCCGAATAAGCACAGTTTTTCACCTTCGGGCACCTCATTATAGTGCCAGCTTAATTTAGAAATCGACTCATTTCTCCTGAAATAAAGAGCGAAGTCGCGGTTGCGCTGTATCCTCGAGAAAAGATCTTTTGTGATATTGGTAATAACGTTCTGGAAGGAATCGACGTAAATAACACTTCCCCGGATGATGTCGCGCTCGATAACAGGCTGCAGGTTCATCTTTTCTTCAAGTTCGTTGACTTGCAAGCCGATGTCTTTTAATTTACCGCCTTTTGCGAGATGAGTTGCTGCTTTTGCGAAAATATCTGTTAGAGGAAAATGGAGAAATTTGAGATCCTGCATAATATGAAGTTCCACAATTTCTTCCGCCGACTGGTCGAATAACAAGGAAAAAATTCCGTTGTCAGAACCCACAAAGTAATGATCGCGAAACTTTACCGCAAGGTAGCGCGTGTCTTTATGATAGACAGAGTCAATGCCGATTAAGTGAACGGTTCCTTTTGGAAAATACGGATATGCGTTTTTAAGAACGAAGGCCGCCTGCGCAATGTTAAATGCGGAAATATCATGTGTTATATCAACAATATTAGCTGCTGGCAACAGGCTTAAAAGGCTTCCCTTCAATGCAGCCTGGTAAAAATCTTTGTAACCTAAATCAGTCGTAAGAGTGATTATTGCCATTAATATGTGAATATTATTTACTAATCTTGCGATAGCTTTTACCCTGCAAATATTCAAATTTTAATTGCAATTAAAGCACCGCAAACTTAAAATACACACGCTTGAACGAATTAAAACTTACCCTTGAAAACATTAACCCTGTAATACTCTGGGGCTCAAACAATGAGTATTTCGAAGTCATAAAAAAGCAATTTCCTAAAATTAAGATCGTAGCCCGTGGAAACGAGGTGAAAGTTTTGGGTGATGAATCTGAACTTGCCGCTTTCAATATTCGTTTTTCAGAGTTGCTTAATCATGTTGAAAAGTTTCAAAGTTTAAGTAATAACGAGCTGGAAAGTTTGTTGGGTGCTAAAATAACGGTTAGTTCATCGGGTGAAGTTTCTGCCGATAAATCTAGCGGGGAAGCGATTGTGTTCGGTCCGAACGGTATAGTTGTGAAAGCTCGCACCGCCAATCAACGGCGCATGGTCGACAGCATCAATAAAAACGATATCCTGTTTGCTATCGGCCCAGCGGGTACTGGTAAAACCTATACGGCTGTTGCGCTTGCGGTAAGGGCATTGAAGAACAAAGAAATTAAAAGAATAATACTTACCCGGCCGGCTGTAGAAGCGGGCGAGAACCTTGGTTTTCTTCCGGGAGATTTGAAGGAGAAGATCGATCCATATTTGCGCCCGCTTTACGACGCGCTGGACGATATGATCCCCGCGGAGAAACTTAAAGTATACCTCGAAAACAGAACTATCGAAATCGCACCGCTTGCATTTATGCGTGGACGTACCCTGGATAATTGTTTTGTAATCCTTGATGAAGCGCAGAACGCTACCGATATGCAGCTGAAAATGTTCCTTACCCGTATGGGACCGTCGGCAAAGTTTATCGTGACCGGCGACGTAACCCAGATCGATTTGCCGAAAAAACAACAATCAGGTTTGCACAACGCCTTACGCATCCTTCCGGATATAAAAGGAATCGATATTATTTACCTTAGCGGCGAAGACGTCGTACGGCATAAATTAGTAAGAAGGATACTCGAAGCTTATGGCGATATTCAGTAACCTCATATTAAGATACTTTTTACAATGTCAGCAATAAAAGAAACACATTTTAATTTTCCCGGGCAAACAGGTTTTTATAAAGGAAAAGTACGGGATGTTTATACTATATCAGATAAATACCTGGTAATGGTTGTTTCTGATCGTATTTCGGCATTTGATGTGGTTTTACCTGAACCGATACCATACAAAGGCCAGGTTTTAAACCAGATTGCCGCGAAGTTTTTACAGGCAACACAGGATATCGTGCCTAACTGGGTGATCGATGTTCCTGATCCTAGTGTTACCGTTGGAAAGATTTGCCAGCCTTTTAAAGTTGAAATGGTGATCCGTGGTTATCTCGCTGGCCACGCCTGGCGTGAGTATAACGCAGGAAAGCGTGAAGTATGCGGCGTCAAACTTCCGGAAGGGCTAAAAGAAAACGATAAACTTCCTGAGCCGATCATAACGCCGACCACTAAAGCCTCTGTTGGGCATGATGAAGATATTTCACGCGAAGAAATAATAAAAAGGAATATTGTTTCGGAGGAAGATTATGTAAAACTGGAAGAATATACACGCCTGCTATTCCAACGCGGAACTGAAATGGCAGATGAACGGGGTTTGATCATGGTCGACACGAAATATGAATTCGGCAAAGCTGACGGAAAAATTACGCTGATTGACGAAATCCACACACCGGATTCGTCGAGATATTTTTATAAGGAAACTTACCAGGAACTTCAGGATAAAAACGAACCTCAGCGTCAGCTTTCTAAAGAATTTGTAAGAAAGTGGCTTATTGAAAACGGCTTTCAGGGCAAGGAAGATCAACTGGTTCCGGAAATGTCGCCGGAAGTTGTGAAATCAATTTCGGATCGCTATATTGAACTTTATGAAAACATCACCGGCGAGAAATTTCGGAAAACAGAATCGTCTGAAATTTTGAATCGCGTGGAAAAAAATATTAATGAGTTTTTAAATCGTCTGAATTAAGTTTTATTTTTAATATTTGTAATCTAAACACAATCATTCTTTATGAAATTTTCGGTCGACAAGCATGAAAAATATGTTCTTATTAAACTTAATGAGTCGAAACTGAACACATTAATTGCTCCGCAGCTTAAGTCTGAATTTATCCTGATCAACGCTGAGGGTCAGCGAAACGTGATTCTTGATCTGTCGTCTGTAAAATATTCAGACTCATCAGGTTTAGGATGTTTGCTGGTAGGCCATCGCTTATGTAAGAATTCAGACGGACTTTTTATTTTATCAGGTATTAACGATAATATCGGCAAGCTCATTACCATATCTCAGCTTGAAAATGTCTTAAACATTGTGCCTACTGTAGAAGAAGGTATCGACCTGATTTTTATGGAAGAAATCGAAAAAGAACTGAGAAGAGAAGTTTAACTTTATCTGCCCGAAATGAGATTTGAAGTAACCATTTTAGGCAGCAGTTCAGCAACCCCCATTTTTAACAGAAATCCAAGTTCACAGCTGTTAAACGTTAATGATCGTTACTTTCTTATTGATTGTGGAGAAGGTACGCAGCTTCAGCTATTAAAATATGGATTTAAGGCTCAGCGAATTGAGCACATTTTTATAAGCCATTTGCATGGCGACCATTACCTGGGCCTGGTAGGCCTTCTTTCTTCCTTGCATTTAAACGGGCGCACCAAGCCGATGCACATTTTCGGGCCAGCTGATTTAAAAGAGATCATCGAAATCCAATTCAAATACTCGCAAACGGATCTGCGTTATCCCATCTATTTTTTTGCTGTCGATCCGCAAAACCCGCAAAAAATATTTGAAAATTATGATGTCTATGTTGAGACGATAATTTTGAATCACCGGATACCTTGTACCGGATATAAATTCAGTCAGAAAAAAAGGCAGCGAAAAATAAACCGCGAACTGGTGGAAAAGCTTGGAATTCCGGTGGAATATATTCCTTTGCTGAAAAGAGGTAATGATTATACCGACAAGGCTGGTGTAATCCATCGGGCACTTGACCTCACTTTTGAAGCCGAAGAACCAAGATCGTATGCCTATTGCTCTGACACGATTTGCAGTTGGGGCTATCTGGAGCAAATAACAGGAGTGAATACTCTTTACCACGAAGCCACTTTTTTACATGATATGTTGCCACGGGCGGAAGAAACCTATCATACAACCGCGCTTCAGGCTGGTGAAGTAGCACTAAAAGCCAATGCTTCCCAGCTGCTAATCGGGCATTTTTCGGCAAGGTACCGCGATCTCATTCCGCTGCTGGATGAAAGCCGGAGCGTATTCACCAACACGCAACTTGCCATAGAAGGAAATACTTTTCAATTGTAGGTTCAGCTATCAGTGATGAACTATCAGCCATTAGCTAATGACTATGGACTATGAACCATGAACTATCGACTACTATGAGCTATGCCGCCTCTAATCCAACTAATCTTTCTTTCCGCCGAACACTGAGAAGCTTACGTAGCGTTTAGGATGTGCTTTCAGGTCAATCATCAGCTTGTTAAGATTTGCCGCTGAACTGTTCAGGTTTTTGTAAAGCTCTTCGTCGTTAAGTAGTTTGCCTAAAGATCCCTGACCCTGGTTAATTTTCTCAACCTGCGCCTGGAAGTCGGCGATTGCTTTGTTAGCATTTTCAATCGTCTGCTGGAAGTTCGCTTTAGCAACCTCATCTGTAACTTTATCAATATTGTTCATGATCGAGGTGATCTTGGCATTGTTGTTCTTAAAGTTCGCTGAGATCGATTCAAGATTGCTTAAAATTCCTTCGATATGTGCGCTTTGTCCGCCAACAAGACCATCTACGCGTTTAGTTGTTCCTTCCAGAGTTTCAAGAGTATTTGCAATGCTGGCAAAGCTCCTGTTGAAATTCTTTTGAAATGCGGGACTGATCGTTCCGTTGATCGAAGTGAGGATTGAATCAAGCCGCGCCACCATTAGCTCTGCTTTCTTCTGAACAGGCTGAACTTGTTCAAGAAAGTTTTTTTGAATATTTGAATTGAGCGTATCGCCATCTGTGGCGTACTTCATGCTCGTCCCCAGGTCGAAAATTATCGCTTTCCCACCAAGTAAGTCGGTGCTTTCTAAACGCGCGATCGTATTTACCGGAATTTCGTATCGTGGATTAATCTTAAATTGCGCTAAAACTTCCCCGTTTGGCTGTAAAGTCAGCGCCGCAACACGTCCGATCTGAAAACCATTAACCAATACTGGTTTTGAAACGGCAAGTCCGTCAACTCTTTCATATTTAGCGTAATAGACATCTTCGGATGAGAAAACATCGTTGCCTTTTAAGAAGCTATATCCGATGATGAGCAAAACAATTGCTAGTATGGTAAGTACGCCGACTTTGGTTTCGTTTGAGATTTTCAATGTGTGCTATTCTAATTCTACTTGTTTCTTATATCCCTGAATTGCGTTTAACAAACAATTCACTACTTCTGTTTGACCGTTTTCCGAGTTCAGATAATCCTCTTCTTCAGGATTACTCAAAAATCCTATTTCTGTTAATACAGCCGGCATGGTAGCATGTCTCAAAACAGCAAGGCTCTGTTCCTGTACGCCTCTGTCAACACGGCCGGTTTTTATGTACTCGTCCTGTATGAGTGAGGCAAATTTAAAGCTTTGGTCCCGATATTTACTCTTAATCAGCGAAAGAAGTATTGCACTTTCCGGATCATTAGGGTCAAAACCATCGTAGTTTTCCTTATAATCGCTTTCCAATAGAACTGCTGCGTTTTCACGGATAGCCGCGTCCTGTTCACCAAGACGCTTTGAGCCTGCGACAAAAGTCTCCACACCATGAGTAGATGTACTTTTGGCTGATATCGTCCTGTAAACAGGTACTTTCTGCCCTTTTTTATTTCGTGTATAACCATCCTGTACACGCCGAGTTTCAACAGGCATGTTGTTGCAGTGTATCGATATGAATAAATCGGCTTTTGCGCGATTAGCAATATTCATACGTTCATAAAGCGGAATAAAAACATCCTCGCTTCGGGTATAAATAACCCGGACGTCCTTTAAATTGCTTTCTATTGCCTGGCCAAGTTTTAGGGCAACGGAAAGGGAAACATCTTTTTCCTTCGAATATATACCGCGGTTTACACCATCTTTACCGCCATGACCGGCGTCGATCACGATGGTTTTAATACGGTACGGCGGAAGTTTAGCAGAATAGGCAGATGATACAAACGGATGTAGGAATAAAATTAGTAAAGAACTAATGACTCTTCTCAATGGCATTATTTTCATTAATTTTGACGGGACTTGTAATGTATCATTGCAAAAATAATATTCATCACCGAATTTGAAATCTATTAACGCTTTTTTTACACGCTGTTTATTTTTGCTTTTGATACTTCTTGCCGTAAAACAGCAGGCTCATTCACAGCTTCGTGGACGTCCACCGGGAAGCGGGAGAACTCAGTCGCGTTCCGCCGCTAAAAAAACAACACCTGATACGCTAAAATCGGATACCGTTATAAATAAAAAAACAGCTACCGGGCTAACCGCGGCGGTAAAGGCCGTAAGTGAAGATTCGATGTATATCGATAAAATGCGCGGTACGATGTATTTGTGGGGGAAGGCGCGCGTTACTTACGAGGATTTTGAACTTGACGCCGATTATATACGCCTCGATCAGAAAAATAATAAAGTTTTTGCCAGCGGGATGCATGATAAGCGTACCGGCAAATATACCGGCAGGCCAATCTTTAAAACCGGAGGCGAGCCACCAGCGGCAACCGATTCAATGTATTACGATTTTAAAAGCAAACGGGGAAAAACGTTTGGTGTTTCTTCTGAAGTAGAAGGCGGTTACATACTTGCAGGTCAATCGAAAAAAAATGAATACGACGAGGTATTTATTAAAGATGCCATTTACACTACATGCGATTTACCGCATCCACATTACGGCATTCACCTTAACAAAGGCATCGTCAGTGAAAAAAATATTGTCACGCGGAGTGCTTACCTGGTTATTGAAGATGTGCCATTTCCATTAATACTTCCGTTTGGATTTTTCCCGAAAGCGAACCATCGTGCTTCCGGCATATTGTTCCCGACATTCGGTGAAGATGCGTCACGAGGCTTTTACATGCGCGATTTAGGCTGGTATTTTGGTATCAGCGACTATTGGGACGCGGAGCTTCGCGGTTCGATCTATTCCAAAGGCTCCTACGAAACTAGTTTGCTGGCGCGCTACCGTAAAAATTATAAGTATGATGGTAACATCAGCTTGCGTTATGCTTCTATCAAAACCGGTGTTGAAGGTACAGTGGAAAACAAGCCGTCGAAACAATTTAACATTCAATGGTCACACAGTCAACGCCAGGAAGCCAATCCCGGAACTACTTTCGGAGCTAGTGTAAATGTGGGTACCAGTCAATACTTCACAAAGACGGCTGCCGGTGGTACTTATGACTTAAATGCGATTACACAAAATTCTCTTAGTTCAAGCATAAACTATGGAAAAACCTTTGCAAACAACCTGTTCAATTTTACTGCAGCCCTGACTCACAGACAGGACCTGCAACGTCATACAGTTGATCTTACTTTGCCGTCGTTCAGTTTAAATATGAGCACGTTGAGCCCGTTTGATAAAAAAGACCGGGTAGGTGAACAAAAATGGTATCAGCGGCTTACAGTCGGCTACAGCTTGCAGGGTAGCAACAGTGTAACTACTTTTGATAGTTTGCTGTTTAAACCCGGTGCTTTTCAGCGTTTCCAGAATGGCTTTCAACAAAATATACCGGTAAGTTTGTCTTTGAATGTGCTGAAGTTTTTCCAGTTCAACTCCAGTGTGAATTATACGGATCGGTTATACCTTCAGTCTTACCGAAAAAGTTACCTTTTCGCGCCAGCGCAAGAAGATGTGATTGACACCGTTCGTGGATTTGGCCATGCGTATGACTATAGTTTGTCCACCGGGCTATCGACAAAATTGTATGGAACGGTAAATTTTAAAAAAGGGAAACTGGTAGCGTTACGCCACATTATCACTCCGCAGGCAAGTTTCAACTATAGGCCGGACTTCGGCGCGTCCAAATATGGCTACTATCGAGATATCCAGCGAAGCAAGGATCCTAATGCGCCTGTTCAACATTATTCGATTTATGACGGTGCCATATACGGTACACCTCCTTATGGAAAGCAGGCCGGAATCAGCTTCTCGGTGGATAATAATATCGAGGCAAAAGTCAGGTCGAAATCCGATACGACAAACGCTTTTGAAAAGATACCGATTTTACAGGGTCTGTCCTTTAGCGGTAACTATAATTTTGCAGCCGATTCATTTAAATTATCACCGATAAGTTTTTCGGGAAGAACCGCGCTTTTAAAACAGAAGCTGGGAATAAATTTTTACGGAACATTCGATCCATATCAGGTTAACTCGCTGGGCAATCGTGTTAATGAGTATGCGTTAAGCAGGGGCCAGATCGCACGTTTAACCAACATTGGCTTGTCCTGCGATTTTAGCTTTAATTCGGAGGCCGTGAAACGTCGTAACGATAATGCCGATAAGATCGGCCAGAGTCGCAATAATATGACTCCTCAACAGGCGGAGGCACTGGCAAGGATAAGCCGTGATCCAAATTCTTTTGTCGATTTTAACGTTCCATGGAATATCACAGCATCATACAGCTTTAATTACAGCAAACCAGGATTATATACGACGGTTTCAAATACATTGAACTTTTCTGGCGATCTAAGTGTAACGCCAAAATGGAAAGTTCAATATACATCGGGCTATGATTTCCGGGCACAGAAAATGAGTTTGACGCAATTTTCCTTCTATCGTGATCTACATTGCTGGGATATGTCGTTTCGCTGGGTTCCGTTCGGTCCGTACCAGAGCTATAGTTTCGACCTCCGCGTAAAAGCATCTATTCTGCAGGATTTGAAACTAAATCGTCGCCGCGATTATTTTAACAACTATTAATATTTGAGTTAAGGATCCCGGTGCACGACACACCGGATTTCTTACCTACCAGATCAAGTTTATGTTAGCAGAGATAATAACGATAGGTGATGAAATTCTAATCGGTCAAATCGTAGATACGAATTCGGCCTGGATGGCTACGAAGCTAAATCAAGCCGGTGTATTAGTGAAACAGATTACGTCAGTCTCCGACGATGCTGAACATATCACAGAGGCTTTGCGGCAGGCCGCTAATCGTGCGGATATCATCATCATGACCGGTGGTCTCGGTCCAACGAAAGACGATATAACAAAAAAAACACTCGCGAAATATTTTAATGCAGGTTTCAAACGCGACGAGAAGACACTCGAAAACGTAAAAAATATCTTCAAAAAATTTAACAGGCCCCTGCTTGACGTTAATATACAGCAAGCCGATGTTCCTGAAAATTGTAAGGTACTGTTAAACGAAAATGGCACAGCTCCGGGTATGTGGTTTGACGAGGATGGAAAGGTTTACGTTTCATTGCCCGGCGTTCCGTTCGAAATGATGTATCTCATGGAAGATAAGGTAATTCCAGAGTTGCGGAAAAGGTTTGAAATGGATGTAATTGTTCATCAAACAATTTTAACAGCCGGTGTGGGTGAGTCTTTTCTTGCCGAGCAGATCGCCGACATCGAAGAATCTTTGCCATCTCATATTAAGCTTGCCTATCTGCCTAAGCTCGGCATAGTGCGTTTGAGATTGAGTGCTTCTGCAGCAATAGAAAATCAAAAAACAGTCGCGGAAGTTCATAAAATATTAGCTGACGAAATCGGCGCTTATTCGAACAGGATAATCGAAAGGGTAGGAGACGCCGTTTTTGCGGTAGAAGACATTTCGCTCGAAAAAGCGCTTTTAAACTATCTTGAAAAGAGTAAATTGACGCTTTCGGTTGCGGAGAGCTGCACAGGAGGGTTTATATCGCAACTGATTACGCAGCACCCGGGTAGCAGTAAGGTTTTCTTAGGGGGTGCCGTTACTTATTCAAACGGGCTAAAAAAATCTGTATTGGGTGTTGCGAATGAAACACTGGAAAATTTTGGTGCCGTAAGTGAGCAGACAGTGCTTGAAATGGCGCAAGGCGCTATCAGGCAGCTTGGCTCGGATTGCTCGATAGCGGTAAGCGGCATAGCCGGGCCCGATGGTGGAACTGAGGAGAAGTCCGTGGGAACAGTTTGGATAGCAGTTGCTTCGGCTGATGGCGCTATCGCTAAAAAGTTCCAATTCGGTAACAAACGCCAGCAAAATATTGAACGGGCGGCTATCAGTGCATTGACAATGCTTTTTAAATTTGTAAGAAAGTCAGTGTAAATTAATAATGGCAAAGCAAAGATAGCTTGCCTCCAAAAGCAGAAAAAAATTACTTTTGCATCTATCACTAATTAACCGATATGGCTCAATTTGAACTTCTACTTCCTAAGATGGGTGAAAGCGTGGCTGAAGCTACAATTATCAAGTGGTTGAAAAATCCCGGTGATCAGATTGAACTTGATGAGCCGGTAATGGAAATTGCCACCGATAAAGTTGATTCTGAGGTTCCGTCGCCTGTGTCTGGAAAGTTGGTTAAGCAGTTTTTTAGTGAAAATGATGTAGCTCAGGTAGGAAATGTTTTGGCGATTATCGAAACCGATGAGCCTGTGTCTGAAAAAGAAACGGAGTCTAAAACTGTTGCGGAGCCTGATACAGTCGAACAGTCTATTGCTATACCTGTAGCTAAAGAAACTTCTATTCCGGGAATGGATCAGATTGCAGAGGAAAAACCTGCTCAAAAGGTTTCGTTCGAATCTTCGACCAGATTTTATTCGCCGCTTGTAAAAAATATCGCTGCTGAAGAAGGAATCTCGCTTACAGAGCTTGAAAACTTAACGGGCACCGGAGCGGACGGGCGAGTAACAAAGCAGGATATTCTCGACTATATAAACATGAAAGGTGTTGCCGGATCTTCTGCCAGGCCAGCCGCTACTCAGGATGCTTTTAATCAGAAAGTAACATTAAACGAAGCCATATATAATGAATCGAAGCCAGGCTCAAGTTTCAGCGGAAGCGATGAAATAATAGAGATGGACAGAATGCGCAAGCTTATTGCCGAACACATGGTGATGAGCAAACAGGTATCTCCGCATGTAACATCGTTTGTCGAAGCAGATGTTACCAACCTGGTGCTATGGCGAGAGAAAGTAAAGAACGAGTTCGAGAAACGCGAAGGAGAAAAAATAACGTTTACCCCAATTTTTATTGAAGCTGTGGCTAAGGCGATCCGGGATTTCCCAATGATCAACATATCAGTAAACGGCACGCAAATTATAAAAAAGCGAGATATCAATATTGGCATGGCTGCGGCCCTTCCTTCAGGAAATCTCATTGTGCCGGTTATAAAAAACGCCGATCAGTTAAATTTGGTGGGTTTAACCAAGGCTGTCAACGATCTTGCAAAGCGGGCGAGGATCAACAAGCTTCAACCAGACGAAGTTAAAGAAGGGACATTTACTATAACCAATGTGGGTACTTTTGGAAACGTTTTGGGGACTCCAATCATCAATCAGCCTCAGGTTGCTATTTTGGCAGTTGGCGCAATAAAGAAGAAGCCCGCGGTGATTGAAACGGAATTTGGTGATGTAATTGGAATTCGTCACATGATGTTTTTATCACTATCCTACGACCACCGGGTAGTCGATGGCGCATTAGGAGGTTCGTTCGTTAAACGTATCGCAGACTATCTCGAAGCTTGGAAAATAGATAGAGAAGCGTAACTTAAACATCTTGTGATTTTCAAGTTTGCATAAAAAATCTGATGTTACATCAGTTTTTTGAATTTGCGTTATTTCACATTTCTTCTCACCCCTTATGTGAAATTTTATAGCCCTTCAATATCTGAGATCATTGATATTTCCTTTCTGGATATATCCCGGATTCACGAATATTCAAGATGATTTTTGCTGATTTGTGCAAAGTGTGTTATCCTTTCTCGCAAATAATCAAATATAGCACAAGTTAATTTTTGGTCGTCACGTGGCACTTAAATTTCCTTTCATTCGGGAAAGAATTGGTGCTTATGAAAATAAAATTAACGCTTCTAATTTTTCTTTTAGTAATACTAAATAGTGGTTTGCCGTTAACAACGAGTATAGCCAAACCGTTGGGAGACCCGGCTCCAAGCAAGCCGATTGTAACTATCGTCGAACCAGACTGTACAACTGCAACGGGAACTATAACAGTGACAAATCCCCTAACGGGTGCGGGATTATACTTTTCAATCAACGGCAGTTCCTATACAAATACGACCGGCATTTTTAAAAATTTAGTACCGGGAACATATTCCGTGACATACAAAGATGCCAGCGGTAAAATATCGCAGGCCAGTAAAGTTTGTATTCACAAACAGCCAGCTAAACCTTCAAAGCCTGTAGCGTCGGTTACTCAGCCTACCTGCAAAACTGCAACGGGAACTGTAAAAGTAACGGCGCCAGCTCCAGCTGCGGGCCTCACGTATTCAATTGATGGGATTACCTATGCTAACACCAGCGGTGTTTTCACGGGACTAGTATCAGGAAATTACACAATTACGGTAAAAAATGCTGCTGGCTGTATCTCGGCTGAGACCAAAGTATGTGTTCATCCTCAGCCCTCTACTCCGGTTAAGCCAACAATAACAGTTGTCGAAACAAACTGTACAACGGCAACTGGTTCAATCAGGATTACGTCGCCCGTACCCGCCAGTGGTCAGACATATTCCATCAATGGATCAACCTACCTGAATGTTGGCGGGGTTTTTAAAAACCTCGTTCCCGGAAATTATTCGGTTACTTATAAAACAGCTTCGGGATGCATTTCCGCACCCGCGATTGTATCTATACATCCACAGCCACAAACTCCTGCAAAACCAACAGTGCAACTGACGCAACCAGACTGTATAACAGCCACCGGGATCATCAGAATTACCTCGCCGGCACCGGCTACAGGTCAAACATATTCCATCAACGGAACGACTTACCAAAATATAGGGGGCGTCTTTAAAAACCTTAAGCCCGGAAATTACCTGGTAAGCGTAAAAGGTCCCGATGGATGTATATCTGATGTGACAAAAGTTTGTATTCACGCCCAGCCGGCAAAGCCATCGAAACCTGTCGCAACTGTAAAACAGCCAGACTGTAACAGGGCTACTGGCGTGATTAAAGTTTCCTTACCTGCCGCAACAAATGGAACAACCTATTCTCTCGATGGCGTGTCGTATTCTAACACTACAGGTGTTTTTAACGATGTTTCATCAGGGGTGTATTCGGTTACTGCCAGAAATGCCGCGGGATGTACTTCTGATACTACGAAGATTTGTGTACATAAACAGCCGCAGGCTCCTGATGCACCGGTTGTAGCAGTAACGCAACCTGACTGCACTACCTCAACAGGTATCATTCGGATCAATTCCCCTGCGCCTGCAACAGGTCAGACATATTCCATCAACGGAACGACTTACCAGAACGTTGGCGGTGTATTTAAAAACCTGGCAGCCGGGAAATATATGGTTACCGTAAAAAGTGCCGCCGGCTGTATTTCAGATGCCACCGAGGTAACCATATTGAAGCAAACGCTGCCACAAAAGCCTGTGCTAGCTTTGACTCAGCCGAATTGCTCCACAACTACAGGGGCTATCAAAATCACGTCGCCGATTCCGGCAGATGGCCAAACTTATTCAGTTGACGGGCTGACGTATGATAATACGAGCGGCGTATTCGAAAATTTGGTGCCAGGAATGTATAAGGTTACTGTGAAAAATAGCTCAGGCTGTATTTCAACGGTTACTGAGGCGTGTTTACATAAACAGGAAATTCCATCCTCTCCGGTTCTTGCAGTCACCCAACCAGATTGTTCGTTGGCTACGGGTTCGATCCGTATAAGTTCACCGGCGCCTGCAGCAGGCCAAACTTATTCAATCAATGGATCTATATATCTGAATGTTAGTGGAGTGTTTAAAAATCTTCTGCCGGGGACATATCCCGTCACGGTAAAAAATGCAGCAGGCTGCATATCAGCGGCTGTGGAAGTTGTTATCAATCAGCAACCCTCGACACCAACGGCTCCTGTACTTGTTGTTGCACAACCCACTTACCAAATCGCCACGGGCACAATTACCGTAATAGCTCCTGCCCCGGAAGCCGGTATTACCTATTCTATCGATGGGTCGGATTTTTCAAATACGAGCGGTGTTTTTACCGGCCTACAACCAGGAAATTACATGGTGTCTATTAAAACGGCTGCGGGATGTATCTCAACCGCTGAAAACGTAACGATAAGTACTCAGCCGGTCCCGCCAGCCCCACCGGTCAACAACAAACCTGTTATTGCGCCGGCGACATTCACAATTGTGGAGAAATTGCCAGTCGGTACTTATGTCGGCACACCGGAAGCCTCCGATCCTGACGCAGGTACAACTTTCAGCAGCTGGACACTTGTTAACGGGAATGACAATAATGCATTTGCAATTAATCCGGCAACCGGGATAATTACTGTTGCAAACAGTGAAGTTCTTGACTTCGAAAGCCGGCAGGTTTTTCATCTGGGTGTTACAGTAAGTGATGGTACTAATGTAAGCGAACTGCAGGTAGTTACAGTTAAGTTGATCAACGTTAATGAACCGCCTGTGGATATTGCGTTAAGCAATTCTCAAATTTACGAGAATAATGCCAATGGAGCGGTAATAGGCAAATTCAGCTCAGTAGACTACGATAGCTCTTCAGGATTTGTATATTCTCTTGTACCGGGTCCAGGTAGTGGAGGTAATGCATCTTTTGATATCGATAACAGTGGCAATCTGCTA
The DNA here is from genome assembly GCF_009834875.1 of Hufsiella arboris. Lineage (GTDB taxonomy): Bacteria > Bacteroidota > Bacteroidia > Sphingobacteriales > Sphingobacteriaceae > Hufsiella_A > Hufsiella_A arboris. The sequence goes on from NZ_WVHT01000007.1 coordinate 306,167, forward strand.
GCTGCTGCCTCTTTCGATTACGAAAGCCAAAATAGTTATTCCATCCGTGTCAGGTCGACTGATAATAGTGGCGAATATTTTGAAAAACTGTTCAATATTAATGTATTAGATGTCAACGAAGCACCTCAAATAGCGGCGATTTCCGATCAGGCAATCTGCTACGACGCATCCGAGAAAAGCCTTTCTATAAGCGGCTTATCCGCAGGTCCGGAAGCAGGACAGCAGATCGAACTGGCGGCATCCGCGGACAACGCCGCAATGTTTGACAAGCTGTCTGTAATAAAGGTAAATGGAACATCAGGCGAATTAGTTTATAAACTTAAATCAGGCGCGACAGGTACAGCCTGGATTACGCTTTCAGTAACAGATAATGGCGGGGTAGACCATGGAGGAATTAACACAGCCTTTAGCAAATTTAAAATAACTGTGACAGCCCCTCCTGTTGCAAAAATCAGTTCTGAAAAAAGCCTTAGTATTTCGAAGGGCGATGATATCATCCTCAAAGCAGAGGGCGGATCGACTTACAAATGGTCAGCAGCAAATGGCATAATCGGAGGTACAGACGCTGCTGAGCTGAAAGTCCGTCCGCAGGAAACGACTACCTATTGGGTTACCGTGTCTAATGTTTCAGGCTGCAGCAGCATCGCACAGATCACTGTGATCGTGAAGGAAGATTACGCATTAATTCCTAATAATGTAATTACGCCAAACAACGATGGCAATAACGATACCTGGGTCGTGAAAAACATTGACTATTATAAAGACAACAAGGTTGATGTTTTTGATCGGGCCGGTCGGCTGGTTTATTCTGCAAGCGGCTACAATAACAGCTGGGACGGTAGTTTTGATGGGAAACCGTTAACGCAGGGCACCTATTACTACATTATAACCTTTAAAAATGTCGGAGCACTAAAGGGCTTCATTACTGTGATCAGATAATATCAAAACTTAGTCTTATGAACAAAATCTATCTAAAAGCGCTTTTGCTGATTGGATCAGTGTGTCTTCTATCAGCAAACGGAAATGCGCAAATAAACCCAATGGGAGCGTCATTTTTCCAGAACCAGTACCAGTTTAACCCGGCAATGGCCGGTCTCACCGATAAAAAAGTTGCCTTGAATTTCGGATTCAAAGCTCAATGGAATGCATTGCCGGGTGCACCTTTTGAGGGCAGTGTAACAGCAGACTATGGCGCGAGCGACCATGTTGGCCTTGGAGTGAACTTGTACAATGAGAAGGCCGGCTTGATTAAAAGCCTGCGGGCCCTGGGGACCTATGTTTACCGGGTAAAATTTAATCCCGAAGGTAGCAAGCAGCTTAGATTCGGCTTGTCGGTTGGCGTAAGTAATGAATGGATTGATCCGAATGATGTTATAGGAAGTAACGCGGATCCGCTCGTTTCTCAGTTTAATCAGCGCAGCGCATACCTGGATGGTGATTTCGGTATTGCTTACACCGGCGAACGCCTGACTATCCAGGGAGCGGTTCCAAGATTAAAAAAGTTTTTAAATCGCGACGACGATCTGTCTACTTTCGATTACGAGACGTTCTACAGCGCTGTTAGTTATAAATTTTCCTCTAATGGTGGGCTCAATGTTGAGCCGATGCTGTGTTATCGCGGCATTCACGGAATGGATAACATCGTTGATTTCGGAGCCAATGCAACGTTGCTTAATGAGCAACTGATCCTGATGGCTATGTATCACACTACCAAATCTACAACGTTCGGGTTAGGTATGAACTTCCGGCAGAAATTCACCATCAATGGAATGTTTACGACTGAAAACCCTATGATGCAGGGGTACACAGCGGGAGAGTTTGAGGTTAATTTGAAGTTTCACTTGTAAGCGAAAATCAAAACTATGAAAAAAAGGCATCAAAGTGACGCCTTTTTTTATATGTAAATGAATAATTATGTAAATATGTATAAGTTTGAATTGTAAATTTCTATAATTATGTATGTCGGTTTGGAACGTATTAACTTCTAGAAAATAATGGTAAAGTGCCTGGATGTAGATTTACATATATGCATAATTGTTAACTCGCTTACACATCGCTAAAGAGGAGTTGAAAGTTTTTGGTGTTGATGAAGAATTATGCATTTATGTAAGCCGTTAAGGCTTGTATCGCCATTTCCTTTAACGAGAGGTCATGTTCAATTCCGTGTGATTTTACTTTTTTCAATAGCACTTTCGGGATCCAAACGTTAAGCTGAGCTTCTTCTTCCTTAATTTTTTGTTTAATCGGAGTAACCTCCTGGATTGGCATTTTAGGCTGTTCAGTCTTTAATTTATTCGCAAGATTTCCCAGTTTGTTTTTATAGTCGGTCATTTTTTACAATTATAGATATACAAATTTATGTAATATTGTATTATAGAGCATTAATTATTTCCTCAGCTAGTGAGGATATTTCTTCTTTTGCCTTTTCATCTTCGCTTTGCAACACTCCACCTGTTATCGGCGAACGTGCAAAAGAAACACGATCATGGATGATGGTCTTAAGCATCGGAATGCTAAACGATTTAAGTAAATTTTTAACTTCCTTCGTTATTCCGGAACGGTGTTTAATCATATTCATAACGATGCCCGCCTTAAGACTTGGGTCTTGCTTTTTAGCTTCATTTACAAGTTGAAGTGTCGAGCGAATAGCCATTACGTCGAAGAAGCCCGCTTTGGTAGGAATTAATATGTAATCGGAAATCAGAAAAAGATCAGCTAAGCGATTGGTAAGGTAAGGTGGTGTGTCAACAATGATGAGATCGTAATCCAGAGAACGGATTTTTTCAAAATGATCTTCACTTATAATAGTCAATTCAGGGTGTTCTTCTTTCAGGTCTGAAAGACTCCCTTGTAAATCGATATCAACAAGCGCGACGGTTAACTGATCTTTAAAACAGGCGGCAAAGTTTAGGGCGAGCGTGCTTTTTCCGACGCCACCTTTCTGATGAGCAATTGTGATAATTTTTCCCATGCGGCAAATATAAATTTAGAATTCTAAAAATAGAATAATGTCAAAATTTAGAATTCTAGGCTTTTGTTTATATGTATTTATGTATAAAAATATATTTTTTCTTCGATGAAGTCAGCTACGGAGCTGTTAAAATAGGCGTGGGGATATTTGTGACCGCATTGTGTACCCCGATCATCACAAAACTGAGAAAAATGATAATCGCGTTTACTCGTGCAAAAGAATATTTTAATGTTGAGATTGTTCAAAACCTCATGTATACGATTAAAGTGTTTGTTAGTTTCGTTTTATAGACAAGAATGTTAGAAAATAAGGAAAATGTACTTTAAAGTAATTTAAAGTGATATCTATTATAAGTTTAATGCTTTCGTTAGCAAAAAAATCAATTATACCGGCGCGTTAAGAACCTTCGTCGGAAGCAGTTGCACAATCAATTGTGTATAACTGTGAAATTTTAATTAGGCCGTGGCACAATAATTTCTTTTCGCATGCGAGAACCTGAACTGCTTGCATGAGAAAATCTTTACTTGTCATTCTGAAATATAGAATTTTATCCATTAACAAATTCTTTGGAATAAATAGAAATCTCTCTACCAGATTTAGCACGGCTCTGGTAAAAAAGGCATTCTTGCTTTTTTTTATCGCACTTTCATTTTGCAAATCATACGGTCAATCTGGGATTACAGAAATTTACACCGATTATAAAGGTTATTGGGCTTCAGGATCTGGAACTACAGGAAACCTGGCCACAAGTTCGGTGAAACCCGATAATGATCATAATGTATTGGCATTTAAATGGAATGGGACGATCTATTCGACAGGCGTAAATGATGCAACGCTAACCAGTAAGGGCGTAACATTTACACCTATGCGATTTCAGGCGTTCCCGGTTCGGAATTATGCGCTCGATGCAGGTTCTTTGCCGGGCGTAGGAGCAATGAAAGACGGTACGCTGAGTGTAGCCGTTACGCCTCCTTATTTTTCGATTCCAGCAAATGTTTCAGATTTTTTAACTGACGGCATCAACGGATTAAATATCGGGACTGGTATTGCAAACGTTAAAGCAGGTACCCTAACTTTCGACTTTGGCGGAATTATCACACCTGCGCAAATTAATGATGGTATTCCGGATATCATTGTAAGCCAGGTTGCCCAGCCGGATGCTACATTAGATTCAGTATATTTTACTGATGGATCAGGCGCATTAGTTGGAAATAGGGTAGCAATAAACCATACTCTTAGTCCTTCTGTAGGTAACTGGATGATCGATTTTTACCGGGCAACTGATGGAGCTGTACAATATACCAATACCGAACGCCCGATTCGGATTTGGGCTGCAGATCTGAGCGCCTTCGGTATTACATCAGCGAATTATACACCTGCCTTAATTTTAAAATACAAATTAAATGGTTCCAGCGATCCCGCGTTTTTAGCATTTAACGATCAGGCAATCCAAGTCGTAAGTGCAAATGATGATAATGCTTCAACAGCGATAAATACGTCAACCAGCATTGATGTTTTAGCAAATGACAAACCTTCAGCCGCATTAAAAGTTTCGAGTGTTACGGTAACCATCGCGCCGCTGCACGGAACAACTTCAGTGAATAGCAGCACCGGCGCCATTACTTATACGCCAACAGCAGGTTATTATGGTACGGATCAATTTACCTATAGCGTTTGTAATAATAATACATCAAACCCCCAATGCGACGATGCCAAGGTCTCAATAAATGTAGGTCCTGATGTAGCAACACCAGTATTTACAAGTGGAAGTTCCTCTTCGCGGTGCCAGGGATCCGGAACAGTTACCTATTCTGCTACCGCGAATAACTCAACAAGCATAAGCTATTCGTTGACACCTACGACGGCGGGAACGATTAATTCCTCTACAGGGCTAGTTACCTGGGCTGCGGGCTTTTCAGGAATCGCAACTATTACAGCTGTTGCAACTGGTGTTAACGGACCAAAGTCTGCTGCACATACGGTAACTGTTTATGCCCCTCCGGTGTTATCAAGTGCTGCAGCAGTTTCGGTATGCAACAATACGGCTTTGGGCTACACCGCCACAAGCTCCACAAGCGGTACAACGTTTAGCTGGACCCGCGCGGCGGTTACTGGTATCAGCAACGCCGCTTCAAGCGGGAACGGAGCCGGTATAAACGAGACGTTGATTAATACGACCGGCAGTCCGGTTGATGTGACCTACGTAGTTATGCTTACGGCAAATAGTTGTCCAAATACCCAAAATGTTGTCGTAACAGTTGGTGCTGCTAATATAATTGCGGCGCCGACAACAACAACGTTTTGTATTACAAGTTCACCAACTAATATTAATCTGACCGGATCTAATATTTCAGGAGCAACTTATCAATGGCAGATTAATACGGACCCATATAATTTTGGCACTAACGGAGCATATTCGGATATTTCAGGCGCAACTTCAAAGGATTATGATCCCGGAGTAATAACACAATCTACTGCTTACAGACGAAAAGTAACAAGCGGCTGTATATCGACAAGTGATTATGTTGCTTTTTACGTTACTCCAACGGTAACAGGAAATAGTATTACCGCTCAGGGTTCAACCACCACTTGCGGAAGTTTTACTAATAAATATATCGATGGTACTTATCCGTCCGGTGGAAACAATAACACACACACGTTTCAATGGCAAAGCTCTGCAGATGGTACAAACTTTACCAATATAGCTGGAGCTACAAGCCAGCAGTACACAGCTGCAACGATTAATACCTCAACCTATTTTAGAAGATTAACGATCTCCGGATATTGTACATATCCAAGTAACACTGTTTATTATAATACTAACGGCGCCGAAACCCCCGGTTCTATTTGGGGCAATAGTTCTTTTTGTGCCCCTGCGTCTAACCAGTCGTATGGAGTGGCGGCAGTAAGTGGAGCTACATCTTATACTTGGAATTATTCGGGAAGCGGAGCCACATTTACCAGCACCACCAATAGCGTTTCTATAAATTTTGCAGCGAATGCTACATCCGGTACTTTATCAGTAATCGCAAATACTCCATGCGGGTCGAGCTCGGCTTCAACACTTGCTATCACATTGCAAAATCCGGTTATCACGCAACAACCAACAGATCAAAATATTTGTCAGTCAAATTCGTTTACGAACACCGTTGCTGCAACGGGCAGTGGCCTTTCTTATCAATGGCAATATTCGGATGATGGCGGAGCGTCCTGGAAAAATATCAATGACGATCCGGGTAGTGGTTTTTATCCAAAAGTAGTCGGTTCGACGACGGCAACGATTAATATCACAAATATTCCATCGGCTTATTTAGGTTTTCGGGGAAGGGTACAGATCACATCTAACACCTGTCCAACCAATTCAAACGAATTTGTTCTTGTAGTTAGGCAAAATTCAACTCTTACGCTTACAGCAGGAAGTGCTTCAACATCCGCTTGTTTAAATACAGCCGTAACGCCTGTTAAATATACGGTAGGGGGCGGAGGTACCGGTGCAAGTATCACCGCCGGAAGTCTGCCTACAGGCATGACAGGGACCTTCGCCGGAAATGTTTTTACAATAAGCGGAACACCAACAAGTACGGGAACTTTTAATTATACTGTAACAACCAGCGGTCCTTGTACTAATGTTAGTTTAAGCGGAACGATTACAGTTAGTTCAGCATCCGTAGGGGGAAGCGTTAGCGCAAATGCCACGGTATGTACCGGAACGAATAGCGGCACCTTAACACTAAGCGGGCAGACAGGGAACGTGATAAGATGGGAATCGTCGCCAGACGGGACTACCTGGAGTGCAATAACAAATACAACAACGAGTTTAACTTATACAAATTTAACAACTACTACCAGATATAGGGCGGTGGTACAGAGCGGAGGATGTACTAGCGCTAATTCTACGACGGCGATTATCACGGTTAATCCGAATACAACGATTACGCTGAGCAGCGCAAGTGTAAACGATACGAAATGTATTAATACAGCGATTACACCAATTACCTTTAATACAACGAATGCAACCGATGCAACAATTACTACCGGGACTTTGCCAACTGGAGTAACCCTGGCTTTCAATTCGGGAACTGGCGTTGTGACCCTCAGTGGTACGCCAACTGTAAGTGGATCTTTCCCTTATACGGTAACGGCAACTGGAGGTTGTGCTTCAGGTAGGGCAAGCGGTACAATC
>NZ_WVHT01000008.1 GCF_009834875.1 Hufsiella arboris
CAGGCAGCTTGCAGATCAGCCGTCTGACGGGTTGACGTTCTGAAAAAGTTTACACGTTTTTCAATAATGCTGTTATGGGTTTACAGGTTCAATTACCCGTATCAATAATCTGTCGATGCACACTGACTTAATAGTTCATTGTCATTCTGACGTGCAATAGGCTGTGTGCGAGAAGAAGGAAGAATCTCCACGTTTATTGGCAGTGTGAAAGTTTTAGCAGAGCCAGCTTTAATTAATAGGTGATGAAAAGATACAAGCTGCAAGCTCGCACCGCAAAGGGGTTCACCATACTGCGGCTGTGCAGTTGATAATGGTAGGTGATAACACCGACTATAAGGGAAAGTTAGATATATCCATAATAACCCTGTTAAAGCCGGCTTATGTGATTCGCCTGAGCAATACAAGCTTTCGTCGCCTAAGTATTATTATTGCAACCAAGATGATGCACTGATTACTCATTACAAAGAACACATTTAGTGGTACGGTGATAACACCGACCACAGGTAAATAAGAACTTACGGTTATAATTACAGAGAATCTTTCTTTTAGAAATGGTTTAAAACTCAACGACCGGAAGGTATAAACAGGAGATTTTTTTTCAGTGCGTAGGCGGCTTGTAGACGGCTTCAAGGTGGCTTTGGAAAAGGTATTAAAAAAAGCGGTATTTTTTATTTTTTTAAGACTTGTATAAGGAGGGTAGACCTTGTGTTAAGGATTGACTTTGAATGCTTTGTCATCCTGAACGCTGTGCTGTTTAGAAAGTGAGTTGGCGAGTGAAGGATCTTCGAGATGACGTTGTAAACTTCAATTATAAGCAGTATCAAGCTAGCCATTGCGCCGTTTGCTCTGAAGCCAGAGTATCGTATTCAGTACCGGTAAAACATCCTGCGAACATTTAAACCAGCAAGGTTTGAAGATTTCGATTAGTGAACGTTATTTGTCTCTTCCTTGCCAGGAGAACTTTCAGAAAATATTGAAAAGCCAATTCCTATTCCCCACCAAGTTTTTCCCTGATATTTCCAGCCATTTACATCACTTGCCTTAAGGTTGTCCCAACCGATGAACAATCCAATCTGAAGTTTTTTCCATTCAATGACTTCTCCTATCGATAAGCTAATCGCGGCAAAATCGCCGGCTTTTTTTATAGTGTTATTTGTATTTGAACTATCTAATGTTACCGATGCTATACCGATTCCAAACAATGTACTCCAATCTGTATTGGGGAACCATTTAAATAGTCCTCTATGCTTAAATCCACCTATTCCGCTGATCGAAACATCCTTAGTGAAATCTGCCGTCCCACCTCTCGCTTTAAAAGGTAAAGTGGCTACTCCAACTGCAGGCGACCAGGCATTTTCGCGTTCGGCGGCCAAAACCGTTAAGTCACTAATGGGTATTATAAAATAACGCTGGTGCCAGTTTCCTTGTTCGTCCTGGGAAAAATTGTATGATACAATTTTGTCCTGAGACGTTGAATTTGTTTTATCTTGAACAAGCATTGCACTTTTTGATGCTGAGCCTGTCTTTTTCTTTTTTGCCTCTTCTATTTCTCTGGCATTACCCCAATTCCAAAATCTGACTACATAATTATCATCCACCTTATTGACTACGGTAAATATCGCGTCTTTTAAAAGCTCTTTTTTTATAAAACCTGAAGTATCTCCGTTAATTGTGCACTCTTGCATTTGATGCTCAACCTTTAGTTTATAATATTTTCCAATTGCTTCTTGTGAAAAACCAATTTTTACGATCGAACACAAAAAAATGATGAACCAGATAAAGCGTTTCATAGTGTTAATTTATTGCTTTTTGAGATTGAGGTTATTGCTTGTTGAGCCAAAACAATGTTTTATTTTACAAAAATTGAAGTTGCCTCAGCGTCATTGCTACCGTCTGTTAAAGAGGTAGCTATTCCATTTTTCCAGATTTTTGCGACCTTGATTCCTGCGACATTATTCTCAAATCCTACTACATAAACATCCGTTCCCGAAACAAAAACTGAAGTAGCTACTGCATTGCGGGTGCCATCTGTCAGAGCAGTACCCACTCCGTTTTTCCAAATCTTTGCAACCTGTTTATCAGCAATCTTTTCTAGTCCCGCCGCATAAACATCTGTTCCTGAAACAAAAACCGAAAGCGCAGTTGAAAAGAGGTTGCTGTTTGAAAGAGCAGTTGACACACCATTTTTCCAAATCTTAGCGCCACTACTATCATATCCAGATACATAAACATCTGATCCTGATACAAAAATTGAATTGGCCCAACTTCCGAGGGTGTCACCAGTAAGAGCAGTTGCTACGCCGTTTTTCCAAACTGTTGCAACAAGATACTTTTGGGTATCCTGCCGCTCCAGTCCCGCTACATAAACATCTGATCCTGAAACAAAAATGGAATTTGCCATAGCATAGTAGTTAGTTGAGAGAGCCGTGGCTACCCCGTTTTTCCAAACTGTCGGACCATTTCCGCCATCCCCCGCCACATAAATATCTGCCCCCGAAACAAAAACTGAATTGGCTACTGGTTGATACTTGTAAACATATGGAAGAGCAGTACTCACCCCATTTTTCCAAACTACAGCATTGGCCGCCTTTAAACCCGCAACATAAACATCTGTTCCTGAAACAAAAACTGAATTGGCAACACCATCCTGGCTGTTAACATCTACAAGAGCAGCGGCTACTCCATTTTTCCAAATCATCGGAATTTTCCATCCTGTAGTATTGTTATAGCGATACCCCGCGATATAAACGTCACCCGCCGTAGTTGAAAAATCCACCTGCGCGCCATATGCTGTACCATTACTATTCGTAGCAAATGCGCGAACGTAATAAGTAGTATTTGGGTTTAAACCGGTAATTTTACTGCTAAAGCTTCCAACACCCGTGCTGTCAGTTGTTTTGGTTGTTAAAGTAATATCCGGGTTGGCACTCGTAGACCATACAACTCCTCTCGCAGTTATTGGTGAGCCACCATCTGAGCTAACATTTCCGCCACAGGTTGCAGAGGTCGCTCCCTCAACAGATGCGGTCGCAGTAGTTACTGATGGTGCGAGCTTATTAATAACGGGATCTGTTATATCGCCCTTTTTTTTGCAAGACGAGACAAACAGAAATATTAGAAATACCGCTAAACCTTTAAGAATAGATCGCCATTTTTTTTTGTGAAGAATAACTTTGATCAGTGTCATTTGGAAAGAATTTTTGGTTTGCCCTTTTCAATAGAATTTTGAAATCGTTGTTTAAATTTCCCGTTCAATTCGTCGACAATCAATAGCCTTTTCCGGCTATTTTTAGTATTTTTATCTTGATGTCTTTCCTGACATTTTATGGTTTCTATCACAACTATAAATGCCGTTATGGCCTCAAAAAAAATTGTCACCTATAAGGATCTGCTAAGCGATGTGTATTATCCTCCAAAGGATATAGATTGCATGGAGGTGCTGCAACTATTGAGGCAGGCTGAGTCGATACCTCAATATTTGTTACCTTTTAAGGGATGTATCCAGGTAATCGATTATACCCAGCACCGGCATGTCGCGCTGAACGGACCGTTTAAAAATATGACCGGATACGATCCAAGAGATGTAATTGAAAATGGACTGGACTTCGTCATTGATATATTTCAAAAAGATGATTTTAAAATATATAACGAAATGATTTTTGGCCAGGCGACTGAGTTTCTGTGTAACAACGCGCAAGAGGAACATAGCTCATACCTCTTTACCTATTCATACAGGTCAAGACGTGTAGACGGCAAATGGATGCAAATATTTCAGCAAGGCAGCTATATCACTGATTCAAAGTCCAAACAACCTCATTATGGCATAGCTTTTATAGCCGATATTTCACCACTTAAAAAAGACACCTCCATGATCTTTTCCATAGATAAGAAGACGAATGAAGGCGGTTTATGTAATTATACTAATCTGCTGACCAATTACTATTATCCCGAACCGGAAGAATCCAAACTTTCAAAAAGGGAAAGAGAAATAGTGGGACGCCTGGCCGATGGGCTAAGCAGTAAACAAATTGCTGGTAAACTATTCATCAGTGAGAATACGGTTGTAAACCACCGAAAAAAAATACTAAAAAAAACAAATACCAGGAATGTTGCAGAGCTGATCCGCCATGCTTATATGAAAGGGATCATTTAGAAAACCGCAGCAGCAAAATCAATTAGTAATTGATTAAAAACAGCAGGATTTTCTTCGTTGATTATGTGAGCAGAATGCACAATCCGGTAAACTTTTCCATTCCATAAGGGAGAAAAAGTGTCGAGGTAATTCGTTTTTACCAATTTTTCGTCTGTGCCGAAAACCACGCAAACAGGAACGTTCCAGTTTTCAATGTTATTTAATTCGTCAGACCATCCGGCAGATGCGGTTACATTGCCAATTGCTTGCCGGAACGCCGGGTCGGTATTTCTGTAGCTTTTATAAGTTCTTTCGGCGACGTCTTTATTACTTGTTGCATAGTTAATATAATCTCTAAGCTCATTTTCGGGAGGATTAGCAGCTATTATCAGATGACCAAAAGGCCCCGGGGTGATAACAACTTCCGGCGGAAGCTGATTGTTAATAATGCATGGACTAGTTAGCACAAGGCCTTTACAATTATTTAGCGGGGGTAATATTTCACCGATGACGTTAGTTCCGTAAGAAAGTCCTGCTAAAATAAACTCGCCGGGCTTAACAAGTTCGATTAATTGCCGAATTAAATTGCCAAGCTTTTTCAATGTGTACTCATCGGGTTCATGGAACCACTGAGAATTGCCATGCCCCGGAAGATCTATAGCTATTAATTGGTAGTTTGCTGATAACTCATGGTCTGACAGTTGTGCAAGCCATGTTTTTGAAGACATCGAACCTCCATGTATAAAAAAAATAGCCTTTTCACCAGTGCCGTTCATCCTTATCGCCAGCGTTTTGCCATTGACCTGGACCTTATTTTGAACCATATTAATTAATAAGCTTGCGAAATTCCCAATTGACTTCCGATACTAAATTTACGCATAATTCTCATCGTGATAGGTTAGCATAAATATCAGCATCAGATCATTGTAAATCAATTAATTAAGATGAAAATACGGTTCACGAATTTAGTAAAATGAACCCTTGATTCAAAGGACGTCACGCGGGCCTTAATAGCCGGACGGAGGCCTGGGTTCCGTAAAGATTTAAGCGGCTCTTAGACAGTCGGTAGCACCAGAGTCGAAAGACTCTTTTTTACTGGTCATTCGAAGTGACGCTGCACTGAACACTTCGAACAGCAGGGGGTGCAACGTGCAAGGCAACCAGCAGAATCTGGTTCATAGAGATTTATTGGTCCCGCCGGACACTAAACCATCTGGTTCTGCAGGTTGCGCTACTTGAACTCAGACAGTGAGTTAATAAACTTTCATGACCTTTCACTTTTAACTTTGAAGAGTAAATTTTATTTATACTTTTGCAGCCAATTCCTTAATCAATCTCAAATACTTAGGAATTATGACTTCATTTATTCACATATAGCCCTTTCGATCCAGCTGGTTAGCTAGCTTCAATACCTTTATTGTATTACGAGTAGTTTGCTGATGCAAGGCATTGCCGAAAGGTATATCCGGTCCCGGATGAATTATCTTCATTAAAATCAATTTTCAATAACAATTAAAAAAGAGGATAGCTGTGGGCTATCCGCAATGAAGATCCTGTATGGACAATTCAATAAAAACAAAAGATTTAACCAAAATAAGTTATACAAATAATACGGCAAGGAGCCTTGTTGCATCGGTATTCAACAAGCATTTCAAATACCATTCGAAAGATGAGAAGCTGGAAATTCTTGTTCAGATAAAAGATAGGCCGCAGGACTTTCTGGCTAATGAAGGAACAGCTAAGATAGCCCAGGTTTTCGCCGGAGGTGAGGATAGAATAAAACCAAGCTATTTTTCTCTGCTGGATAAGCCGGCAGCATTTAAAGTGTACGGCGCCATGCACGTTGATGACCATGCAATTAAGCAGATGGAACTTGCTATGTCGTTGCCAATTAGCATACAAGGCGCATTGATGCCCGATGCACACGGTGGTTACGGATTGCCGATAGGAGCAGCGCTGGCCACAGATAATGCGGTAATTCCATATGGCGTTGGCATGGATATCGGTTGCCGGATGAGGCTTTCCATACTGGATGCAAGCGACAGCTACCTGCAGCGGTATGATTTTCAGCTAAAGCAGGCGCTTCGGAATTTCACGCATTTTGGTATGGAGGGGGGCTTGGGATTCAGGCAGGAACACGAGGTTTTAGAGCATCCCTTATTCAGATCGACGCCATTGCTTCGCAGGTTGCACGGAAAGGCGGCAAGACAATTAGGTACTTCCGGGAACGGGAATCACTTTGTAGAATTTGGTGAGATCATGCTTTATGAAGGCAATAGCCTTGGCTTGCCGGCAAACAAATACCTGGCTTTGCTTTCCCATTCCGGTAGTCGCGGCCTGGGTGCTGCTATCGCTAAAGAATATACCGCCATCGCGATGGAACGTTGTAAACTTCCTAATAATACCAGGCAACTGGCGTGGTTAAGCCTCGACTCTGAAGCCGGAGCAGAATACTGGCAGGCTATGAACTTAGCAGGCGATTATGCTAAGGCTTGCCATGATAGGATACACATCAATGTGCTGAAAGACCTGGGACTTAAAATCCTGGCTAAAGTGGAAAATCACCATAATTTCGCCTGGAAAGATCGGTTGCCCGATGGTAAAGAGGTAATTATCCACCGCAAAGGCGCTACGCCCGCACATGCAGGTGAATTGGGAATCATACCCGGCAGTATGACTGCTCCGGCATACCTGGTAAGGGGGCTTGGTATTGAAACTTCGCTTTACTCTGCTGCTCACGGTGCTGGGCGTGCCCTAAGCCGGCAGAAAGCCAAAGACAGTATGACGGGTTCGGGCATGAAACAGCTCTTGTCAAAAGCCGGGGTAACGCTTATCGGAGGAAACATCGACGAAAATCCCCGGGCATACAAAGACATCGAGAAAGTGATGCACGCGCAGAAAGCTCTCGTAAGTACGGAAGGTGTTTTCTATCCCAAAATTGTAAGAATGAGTAAAGACTAACATAATGGAAGAGAAAATATTTTTAATCACCGCCGGTAGCGGGCCATTGGAATGCTGCCGGGCAGTATACAAAGTGCGAGAACTTCTGATAGCGCAGGCTCGCAAGCTGGACTTGCAGGTGGAAATACTGGATGAGATACCTGCAGAAAAGACAGGCGCTCTCCAGTCTTGTACACTCAGGTTTAAAGGATTTGTTCCTGAGGTCTTTATGAACGAATGGCAGGGCACGGTACAATGGATTGCGGCGAGCCCTTACCGGCCCGCACATAAGCGCAAGAACTGGTTCGTAGGGGTGGAAATCCTGGAAAATGGAGCGCCGGTAAGCTGGAATGAATCGGAGGTAACGTTTGAAACATTTAGAGCTTCCGGTCCCGGCGGGCAGAACGTAAACAAAGTTGAAAGCGCTGTAAGGGTAACGCATCAGCACACCGGGATTCAAATCCGGGTGGCGGACACCCGTTCCCAGCTCGAAAACAAAAGTATAGCGCTGAAACGATTAGCGCAAAAATTAGAAGCGCTGCAAAATGAACAAGCTTCGCAGCTAAGGCATGATACCCGGAACAAACATCTTTCCCTGGAACGGGGAAATCCGGTTAAAGTGATCAGAGGGCCGCTGTGAAAATTTTAGAGATTTTAAATGACAAATGAATATGGATATTTATTGTACGATAGAAGAACGATACATCCAGGCAACTGAAGAGCTAAGGTATGGTGAAGCCGCCAAAGCGCTCCGGTTGTTCAACGAACTTTTGATAGCTGATACTGCTTATGCACGTACCTATTTTCAAATAGGTATCATCAACTATTATTACATCAAAGACTACCAGGCCGCAGGATATTATTTCAGTGAGTGTATAAAGTTAGATCCCGGTTTCCCGGATGTATATACGGATTTTATAAAGCTTCTTGTTTTCCTCAATATGCAAAAGAAAGCGAAGCAGATAGCATTTAAGGCGATGGAAGTGGCAGGTGTAGGCCAACGACTGATTTACCAGCAGCTAGGTCTGCTTGAAGAGAAAAATCAGAATTGGAGCGCTGCCATTAATTATTACCAAAAGGCTTATGCGTATTCGCTGGATAAAGAGGACGCCGATGAATCAACGGCTGACTTGGAACGTGCTAAGAGTAAGCTGTCAAAACAGGCCAGGTTTGTTTACAGCAGTTAGGATTCTTGCCGGGGTTTATTTAGAATTGGTCGGCGAATATAATTTACGGTCATCCGGACTGGTCCGTGCAGTATGCGGGAACGGGCTAGGTGGCTTTTGCCAGAGTTTGGACGGGCAGAGGCTCGAGTTGGGCCGCGCATTTGCACAGGCGCTAAGAGTTTCACCAGCACGAATTGACCCATCTTTGTCATTCTGACGTGCGAAGGAATATGCAGGGAAAGGAAGAATCTCCGCGTTTATTGGATTTGCGAAAAAATCAGCAGAAAACATTTTTACGGCGTTCCAAATATGAATTTAATTTGGAGTCGAAAGACTCCTTTTTATTAATCATTCGAAGTGACGCTGCGCTGAACACTTCGAACAGCGGTAGCTGCAAGCCGAACTGCCAACAACACCATCAAGAGTCGTTATAAGGATGCTGTATTACACTTCTTAAAATATAAAAAGACCAATATTTCCTAATTCGGAATATATTGGGAAATATTATATTGATATAATTTCCTAATTTTGCTATTATTAGGAAATATTAGCACAGAATATTGCTTACGCCTTGTAGTTTAAGTCAATGAAAAAATTAGAATTCGCTCCGGAATGGTATAAACAAGATCTCTTTGAAGAGGTGATGCAAATAAGATTTGATGAACAGGTTGAGAGCTTAGTGAATAAGCTAAATGAGAATTATTATTATTGGGATAAAGTAAAATATTATAAAACAGAAATAGTAAAAACGCCTGAACTATTATGGGCTGCAGTAAAACTTAGCAGGGTAGTTAATGCGAAAAAAGTAGGATTTGGGTCCCATAAATTTAGCTATAACTTAACCAATAACATCCAAAGAGGCTTACATGAATTTGATTTAAATATTGGCGGTAATCTTGGAGCTAAAAGTATCATACCTGAAGACGATAAAAGAAGGTATCTGGTAAGTTCGATAATGGAAGAAGCGATTGCGTCAAGTCAGATTGAGGGCGCAGTTACAACACGTAAGCAGGCCAAAGAAATGCTACGTAAAAACATCAAGCCTAAAACGAAGTCCGAGCAAATGATTGTGAACAATTATAATACAATCAATCATATTGTCAATATTCAGGGCGAGCCTTTAACCAAAGATAAGCTCCTTACAATTCATAAGTTGATTGTAAATCAAACGATGGATGACGCCGGTGATGAAGGAGTATACCGGGACAATAATGATATTAATGTAATCGACAGCCTGGATGGCGAGATTGTCCACATTCCACCTAAATACACGGAAGTTCCTGAATTGATCGACGCATTAATAACTTTTTTTAATGATCAGGATGAAAATGAATTTATACACCCCATCATTAAAGGCTGCATTATTCACTTTATGATCGGGTATATCCACCCTTTTACCGATGGAAATGGAAGAACAGCGCGAACTTTATTCTACTGGTATCTATTAAAAAAGGGTTATTGGCTGACCGAATACCTATCTATTTCAAGGCTTATAATGAAAAGTAAAAATCAGTATGCTCAGGCCTACTTATACACGGAGACTGACGGCAATGATTTAACCTACTTTATCAATTACAATCTGAAAACCATGCAGCTGGCGTACAGTAGCTTGAAAGATTATATTGAAAGAAAAATAAGTGAAAAAAAACAGATCATAAATTTTCAGAAAATCGACGGTGTAAACGAAAGGCAGGCTATTATTATGAAATGGATTTATGAGGAACCAAATCTTTTATTCAGTGTGAAGGAGATCGAAAACCGAATGATTGTTTCTAATCAAACTGCAAGAACTGACTTGGAAGGATTGGTTAATAAGGGGTTTCTTCAAATGATAAGCTTGAACAAAAAAACAAAGGGTTTTTGCAGGGCTGATGAGTTTGAAAACCTGGTAAGTAAAGAATTGCCTGCAAGAGCTATGATTTAGTACTCGTTATAAAAGTAATTTAACATACCTTCTATTTAAACAGGAAATATAGGAAAAGGAAGAATCTTCGCGTTTATTGGCGTTTGCGAAATAATCTGTAGAAACAGCTTTTATAGTGTTGCAAATACGAGTATAATTTGGAGTCGAAAGACTCCTTTTTATTTATCATTCGAAGTGACGCTGCGCTGAACACTTCGAACAGCGGGGTTGGTATAAATTAGTTTTTGGTTTTTGAATTTTATGTTGTTGAAAGATGCGGCAGATTCTTTAATTGCTACGCAACTTGAGTCAGTTCAAAATGCCTTTTGTGAAATTGATCTAACAATATCCCGTAAATAGGAGTTATCAAGTCCTTGATTTCTTGATTACATTTCAGCATCGCTTCTTTATATTCGCTTACTTTAATATCGGTTTTCCGCTTAGATACAATTTTTAATTTATCAATTTTAGGATTTGTTGAAGTTTGTATAAGCAAATGATACAACTCAATTTCTCTCAAGTCTTGATACGTAATTTTTTTACTATGAGCTATACTGTTTCTCTCATCTCTAAATTGATCGACGAATGCCGAAAGTTTAAATAACGATTCATGTAATAACGGCACTTTTTCTATTTCGGCGGAATGTAATGCTTTTTTATTTTTCTTATTCTTTAACATGAAATGTGGTTTGCAACAAAAATTAGCCAAGCCAATTTGTAATACATGATTTACTAAAATCAATAGGCGGTCAATCACTCCAGTGACTCTTAATAAATGACCTTCAATATGATATATTATATATTCAAATCTTGATATATTATTTTTTTTTAAGGTGTTTGTGTTTCTAAAATTAGCTAAGAGATACCCTGAAGTATTTAGTTGTTTTATAAGATCTTCTAACTCAGCTGACGCTAAGAAACAGTCAAGTAAATACTTTTCTTGTTTTAACAACGGTCGGTTCGGCGTAAAACCATGTATTGCCTTAGAGCTTGTATCAACTTTTTTAATCATGTCACTGACCATAATTGCTAGCTGTTGTAGAAAATCGGTTAA
Source organism: Hufsiella arboris (assembly GCF_009834875.1). Classification (GTDB taxonomy): domain Bacteria; phylum Bacteroidota; class Bacteroidia; order Sphingobacteriales; family Sphingobacteriaceae; genus Hufsiella_A; species Hufsiella_A arboris. The sequence goes on from NZ_WVHT01000008.1 coordinate 11,196, forward strand.
TTGAAGAACCTCTGACATATTTTTGACTAATTATACCATCGTGTTACATTAGTGAATTGGTCGTCGAAGCTAAATTTAAAGAAAAACAACGATAAATTAATTCAATATTAATGATTAAGCAGAAAATAGCGTCCCGTGCAATTTTTTAGCAAACGTTAATACATGACTTGAAATTTTATTTGGTTACTCGATACCTGCTCAAGGTCCCAATCCTGGCCTCAAGTTTCAATTTGCCGGCCTGAGCTAAGACTAACTTAGCCCATTCACTAGAAGAAAGGTTACAACTTTCATAACTCTGTCATCAAGTACAAAATATCAAATCGTCAAAAGCTCCATTTCATTGGCTTAGTTTTTTTAGATGAAGTTGTAAACTTTAATTATATACGGCATTAAGCTAACCTTTACACTATCGCACTTAAGCTTAAGGCCAGACTAAGATTTCAATTTATTCTCGCAATAAATTCAGAAACGCCGGAGTACATTACTTCAACCTGCCCTTTTGAATATTCATCATATTTTCCATGAGCGGCACTATTTCGAAGGCCTAGCCATCCTGTTATATTCTTTTTGTCAATGGTGCTATAGACCGATGCCTTTGCTAATTCGTCGTTTAAAAGATTTGCTTTCTTAGATTCGATTTTACCTTGTTTATTTACTTCATATAATATTGAATTTTTGTTGCATAATTGCCTCATATGTTCTTCCAATACCGCTCCAATCATTACAGCTGCAGCGTCCTTATAATTTTCGGATAAAAAATATTCAGACATTTCAAGAAAGTCGGAGAAAATTTCCGCTGATATTAGCTGCTTGTAAGTCTCAAGCCAACCGTTAACTAATTCATATTTTAGGTTTTCAAGAATGGCGATACCAGCTTTTATATGAAGAAATTGGGAATGACTTTCATGTTTTGAAAATTCTTTATAGTAAATGTGCTCTTTACCAACAACTGAAATTAAAGTAGAATAGGTCAACGAACTAAATTGAGAATAAAGACCAAACCTCACTGCATCACTAATATTTGATTTACTCAAGTTTTTATATATTTCAGTACCTTTTTCAATTGTAAAATTGATTCGCTCGATAATTCTAGAGTTATTCATTAAGTGATTTAAATTATAATAGTAATGCACCCTTGGACATACTTTTTTCAAACGCGTACATCAAAGGAACGGCTTAGTGGCATTTAATATAGTAAGTGTGTCTTAATTCAAGCGATTTAATTACAGATTCGCTCACCACTATACAAAAGTCGATAATAAAATAGAGTTTCTCTCTTAGGGTCGAGAGACTCATTTTATTAATGATTATTCCACTTCTAACGGCAATGGAAGTTTTGCCGGTAAACAGCCTTTGTTTTTGGATTAAATATGTGATAGGAATATACGAGCTGCAAGCTCGCATCAGCAAGGGGGGTGAGTTGGGATCACCCGTCTGACGGCTCAGGCAGCTTGCAGATAGCCGTCTGACGGGGTGACGTTCTGAAAAAGTTTACACGTTTTTCAATAATATTGATATGAGTTTACAGATTCAATACCCGCAATAGCAACCAGTAGATACAACTACCTTACTAATTGTCATTTTGAAGTGCAGTAGGTTGTGTAGGAGGAGAAGGAAGAATCTCCGCGTTTATTGGCAGTTATGGAAGTTTTGGTAAGCCAGCTTGAATATTAAACGAAAAGATACGAGCTGCAAGCTCGCACCAGCAAGGGCTTTTTTCTCAAATGGTTCATATACTAATACTTGTAAACTTTAAAAAATTCACTGAATCAGCACACATTGTACACAAGATGTAACTCAGCCGCTTTACCACTGCTAAACAATTTATCTTAGGTACTTAGTAATAAGCCATATGTTACAGTGATTGGCTTGTTGAAATAAAGTTCAATAAAACATTTAATCACTTCATTAAATTTTATTTACCATACTTGACAAACAGACAATGAGAATTTCAGTATTTGTTGACGGAGCAAATTTCTTCTTCATGCAAAAGCAAAAACTTCAATGGTTTGCTGACCCTAAGAAATTACTTGATTTTATCGGTACAAAAGGGGAGATCAATGAGGCCTTTTACTACATTGGGCAAGACGCACCGCCTGAAGCTAAGCAACAAGCATTTCTTGATGCGTTACCTACAATGGGTTATTCGCTTGTCTCTAAGCAAATTAAAACAATCTATGACACTAGAACTGGAGCTACAAAACGGAAGGCAAATTTAGACATTGAAATAGTACTTGATATGTTTAACACGATTGATCATTACGATATGGCTGTGTTGGTAAGTGGAGATGGTGACTTTGAACGAGCTCTAACGCTATTGCGAGCAAGAGGGAAACAATTATTGGTTGTAGCGACAGAAGGATTTATTGCGAGAGAACTTAGAAATGTAGCAGGCCGACATTACCTTGATATGCAAAGCATTAAGGTCGATATTGAAAAAACACGTTATTAATTTAGCGTGTATATACTTATTCTTGCAATATCCTTGATCTGTGTTTGCTCTTAAGGAAACAAATTTTTTTCTTTTATACTAGGCCGTCGATTAATTAGGAACAAAACCAACTTTGCTGTCAAACCCGTTTAAGAACAATAAGCTAAATAACTCAAGTAAATCGAAATGTCTGAAAATGGAAATTTTAGAAAGGTAATTGTCGGTTTAGGTCGAGCTTCATGTTTACTCTATACTAGCCAGCCGAGAAGCTAAAAGTAAGCTAAAATCAGAATCAAATCCATCACTCAGTTTGCCGTATCAAATTGTTCCTTACTAGTACTTTATAAAGCCGTTCAATTATTATATCTTCACGGCCACTATCACCAGGATGGGGGTGACTAAAGTCACCTGCAGCAAAACTGTTAAAACTTAGCGCATATTCTTCATCGAGGCTATAATCAAATAAGGGTTCTATTATTTCAGCCGGGAGCTCAGCAATACAGGTGTCTTCTATTTCTTTTCTAATAGGTTCTTTCAGATCATGCATATAGTAAATAGCCAACAAGTGATAATGGATCATTCGGCACAAAAAGTCCATACTAATCACATTTACCTTCAGTCCTTTTATTAATTCGTTAATGCACAGTCGCATGCACAATGGAAAAAAACCAACATAACTGCTATTAGAAACATAGCTTTTATCTTTGTTGAACGATCTGATCCATTGTTCTGTCACATCAAATATTTTTCCTATTAAGAAGTGATAATTTGTTGGGTATTCGGAAGCTTGAATAGAGGAATAATTATAGCTGTCTATTCCTTCTATACACTTTTCCAACATGTTTGAAAAAATGCTCTGCATATTTCCATAGTGGTTAGCCACAGTGTCCATATCGACTTTCTGTGCTATTGATTCTTGATATAGCAACTGAATAAAAAGAATGTGAAGGTACAACGGGAAGTGAAGTTCAAGATCATCGATAATCTGATCTGTTTGTTGATTATAAAGGCTTTGAAATCCTTTTATTTTTTCATTTTGTAAATGAACGAGATACCAATCTTTGATAATTTTTAAACCACCGATCTGAATAAGCATTGCTGGCTTTTCATGCAGCAATTTCCATAACAGAACATTGTCCTCATTAACTAAGTATGAATCATTATTAGACCTTAATTCTTTATAGAAAATAGAATTATTATTGTTGATTAAATGCTTGAAAAATATTGCAAAGGAAGCATTGTCAATAATACCAAGATACTCTATATAAAAATATGGATCATTTGTATTGGACTCGATAAAGACAGGATCAAAGATTATAGTTTTATAACTATCAAAATATTCTTTATCACTTGCCCTTAGTTCGTATTTATTAAATAGATTAAAAAAGCGGTCAAAGTTTCGCCTCATAATCTTTCTGTAGAGGTTTATCAGTTCTGTTTTGGGGAGTTGGTTTGGTATTTTATACAACTTCCATCCGAAATAACTAAAAAGAATAAGCAAAATAAGAAGTGCCCAATTGTTTGAATGGAAGCCACTTGCTATTCGAAAAGCATTTAATGCCCGAAAGTGTATCAATAAGGCATCATACTTTATAAGCACTAAAATGGTTAAAATTGTGAACAAAAGCAAAAATGGATCGTAGCTACCTAATTTCAACCTTATAACGGCCCGCTCGTCCGACGAGTATAATGCATAAACCGCTAAAACAAGACTGAATACAGTGAACCATTCGCTTACTCCCATTATGTCGATTTAAATTATTTTGATATTAGTTCTTTTCGTAATGACTCACATTTTTTCGGTTAGTAAACGCTTGATCGCAAATGAACGGATCATCGTTACTGCTGCTTCGAAGATTCGCGTTGCCGAAATTTTAGCCCTCCATCCCGAGCGTACACGACGAGTTCAAAAGACAACTTATAATGCTTTTGAATTCCTTGCTATATTTAAACGGCCTATGATTACTTGATTCGACTATTTTCATCTTTGAATCGTTTTATCTCTAGAATTACTTGATTATCGGCCTCTGTAAAGTTTTTAAGTAAACAATTTAATGGATAACTGAATTTAGCTGAATAAAAAATTTCAAGTTTCTTTTCAAATAACATTTTTGTTGAATTAGATATCGTGGATATTGCAATCTTTTTCTTAACTAAATTAAATGATCTAATTACTGATAACAATTTGTCGGTATCGCGATCAGAATTTAAGTAGTTTACAATATATTGCTCATCATTCTCGCCGATTATTTCAAAATAATTACACATGGCGATATAACCATGCATTATTTTTTCAGTTGACGGCATACCGACACGAGTCTCTTTAAGCACTATAGAATAGTTACTATAGTCTTGTTCCAATTGATTGATTAACATGAAAATTACATCAACATCATTTCGCTCTATTTGCAGTTGATCGGATTTATATTGTAGCCTTAACGTTTTAAAAATAATTATGCCGGTAACAACTGTAGCAGTAACTATTGACCAGTCGCCGACAGTTCCCCATACGTCAGAAGAAAATGGTCCAAAGTGATTAATGTCGGTTAAGTACATGTCTCGATTTCTTTAGAATACCTGTAATCTATTGTCTAGCCAATACACAAGTTTACTACATTTCGTTAGTTAAATTAACCTCTGAGATTTTAGTAATAAATTAAGTAGCAGATGATTTTAAATGGTGCCATAAACAATGTGTTCTGAAATCGGAAAGATTTTTAAGATAGAATTTTAAAATGCCTAGGCATCGGTTCTATTTTCTCAAAAGCTTTTCGAGGTATGTGATCTTATCCTTTTCCGCCTGCACCAATCGCTCATATAGCTCAATGACTTTATCTAAAGGATTAAATGTACAATGTTGACGGAAGTCACCGCTGCTGTGATCATGGAAATTATTGAAATAATTAAATACAGCTTCTTCACTAAAATTCTCGATAGCCTCAGTTGTTACTCCCAGCACACCCGCAATCTTCTTCAGCATATCTTCCTCAACAGTCTCACTTGCTTCAATCCTTGAGATAGTTTGCTGGCTGATCCCGAGTTCCGTTGCCAGGACGTCCTGTTTCATCCCCCGCAGTTCGCGAATGCGGCTGATCTTTCTTCCGATATGAGGTCTAGCTGTTGTTTCCATAGTTCAAATATATACGATTTAGCGTTGAGTAAAACAGTGATGAAGATAAGTAAAATACTTATGCTTTGAGTAGGGTACCGGGCTTTGCCTGGCAAACTTTGGGTGAACGAATTTAAAGTCCGGCTTATGAATGGTCATCCACTTACACTCAGCATCCTGCAATACAAGAGCTTACAGGAAATCACCGGCTTACTGGCGAACCGTTACCAGCCAGAGGGCATTATTTGTTTCGGGTATAAGAATAGGCAACGTCAGTCCGCCGGCTGCTTCGCCTCGCATGTGAATTCTGAGAGCTGCCATTATTTTCTCCTGCTGATCACGAAAGAAAACGCACGTATTGAACATGAGGTACAGGAGTTTGTGGATCATCGTTATAGAAATGGCAAACTGACGATCCTTGCTCATGGAAAAGAAACAGTCGGGGAGGGCATTGCCCGAGGCAACCTGTTCTTTACAAGCGTTTGCCGGTACGGGTTCCAGCTGTATTCGTCCAGCGGCTTGTGCCTGTGCTTTGATTACCCGGAAGAAAATTTCGAAACAAACCTGGCGGAGTGCAGCAGTAATGCTTACCAGCGCCTTGAAATGGCCTCGAGCTTTTTAACGGCTGCGGAAAAAAGCCTGTATGAAGAACATTATGCGGCCTGCCTGTTTTTGCTGCACCAGGTGGTGGAGCAGGCTTGTTTGGCGTTGATCCGGCTGTTTATGGCTTACCGTGCTGATACGCATAACCTTTCCCGCCTGCTGGAGCTCACGGAATGCTTTTCTGAATCGGCCGCTTATTTTCCGCGTGAGCTGCCAGAAGATCAGCGCCTGTTCCGCATGCTCATGAAAAGCTATTCGGACTGCCGTTATAAGGATGCCTTCGAGATAAACGATGAAGATGCGCAGTCTTTATTTAAGCGGGTTAGCGGATTCTTTGCCGCCCTGAAGTCGCTTTGCCATAACAGGCTGGAGGATGAAACGGCAAAAGAGAACGTGCAGGAGCAGGTATTTTCGGCCTTGCCAGTTGGTTCGAATTCAACCGAAAACCCTATGGTACATGTGCCGGAAGATTAAACAGGCCGGAATGGTGCCCGTCACCGGTTTGTTTGCTTCCGTGCTGAAAGCGTATGTGTTATGCTATTGTCTCGTATTTCCGCTCGGCAAGTCGTCCTGTTTTCCGCCGCTGCTGGTTCCCTGTATTGCGGTCGCCGGCGAAAGCGGCCGTATCAAGCGCGTTAAGCGCTTCATCATTCGTGAGCATGACTGCCATGAATTGGAAATCGGCCGTAGCCTGCAGCGATTGAACAGCCTTTGTTTCAGCATGTATATCCTGGCTGCTTTGTATGAAGAACTGTATGCCCAGGATGAATCACACGAGCAATTACCTGCCATTGCTGAAGCCATTACCAGGTTGTGGCAGCAGGTTATTCCGCTGTTAGCGAAGGACGGCCTGCTTTATATGCTTCGCTGCCGGAAGCTTAAAGCGCTGAAGCGGCGTCCAGGGAAATTGAGCATGGAGGTGCGAGTATGTCGTGGATCTGTCAAAAGCAACTGAACTTGTAGTTATTAAGGATGGATATCAGGAGATGCGGGTTGCAAACCCGCCTTTATGAGAGGTTCGGGATGCGCAAGCGTAACATCCCGAACAGCGGGAGAGGTTTGGGTTTGGTCGGGGTGAGATTCAGAAAAATCTGACAAGATCAAAGACTAATAAATTAGTTCGATACAATCGCATATCTCCGGCACCCGCGTTTCAAACGCGGGCGATGAGATGAATACTTATTCTATGTTCTTTTCTAGGTTGTGTTTATAATTTAACGCAGCATTTCGAAAGAATCCTACCTCAGTGGTTTCAATGAAACGATTTAAAGAATGAATTTTATCTGTTAATTCACCGGACTGTGCAACAATATGAGTTAAGGAATTTCCAGCCTGCTTAAATTTTATATAGGCTTCATTTACCATGTCCTTTAGATCTGCTTCAGCGATTGCAATTTGATATTGCGATTTTAACTTTTCAAGCAATATATTAAACTCGTTTACGTCTGATTTAAATACAGACACCGTTTTTGAAAGGTAGGTATTTAACAATTCCAGTTTAGACTCCGTTGTTTCGCGGTCAAGTAAGTATTCTTTCACTTTAAGCAAGATATCATCTTCGGTGAATTCAGATTCAATTTTGATCGTGTCAACGATAGCTAATATTCTTATTAAAATTATTGGGTATAAATAGTCGGTTTTTGACAGGGTATTAAGCAGGTCATAATTAATTAGCATTGCTTCTTTATAAAGCTTGTTTTCCTCATAAATAGTACTTTTCCAGGCTTGTAGTTTATATGCAATTGATTTAAAATCATGCCTGGCTAAATTGTGTTTTTCAAACTCTTCCAGGATAACAATATTATCGACATGGTATTTTGACTCCACAATATTGTCAATCAATGTATTGAACTCATCGCTTATATTATTTTTTACTTCCATAGTAGTTATTGAGATTGTGAAGTACCCGGTATATAAATGTCCGGACATCGGTTAAAATCCCAGTAGCCATTGGACCGGCAATACTGTAAACAATCGTCGCATGGTATATTAAAAGGCCTGTTAGTTCGACATGCAGTATACATATTTATGCATTGATCAAGGTCTTTGTTGTCTTTTGTCGCATTATAATAAGTACTGGCTTCATAGATATATATGGTTGCTATAATGCCTACACCAATTAAGACCATCGGAACAGATAATGTAGGGGTCGCTATTATGGCCACAGCGGTCAAAACTTTTCCTCCGAATGTTTGCCCGGATTGAAAATCATACCCTTGGTCTGAAAGAGCCTGAACTTCAGGTAATAGCCAAGCATTAAACTGCGCGTTATAAGTAAATTCAACTGTTCTTCCGTTTGGATAAGTATACGTATAAGTCAATCCATCATATGGAGACTGAGGCAATCCGAATTGTCCAACAGTGTAAGTTGGACCAGGGCTATTGCCACCGTTACCGCCCGAACCAGCACCACCTTCTCCGCAATTATCGCAAAAGGAATACAGATACTCCCAGTTTCTACCTTGATCTGTTACCCAAAATACGTCATAACATGCAGATGTTTGGGATTCACCACAAAGAGTTATATATCTGTGCCTTTGTGAAGTGCTTTTTATACTGGACGCTGGCAAAACTCCCTTTTGGATACTTGCAGCGCCTGTCATTAATCCGTATTTATATTGTCTTCCTCTTAAGTATCTGTAATTTATATCGTATGTGATGATGGCTCCGTTAAAACCAGTTATTTGTGTATAGTTGAACGATGAAAGTAGTAGCTTTTTATTTTGTTTAATGAAGTTAATATCTCCATAAAATTCAACTATTCTACCATATTTAACTTTGTTATCCCTTTTTAGAAAAACAAAGGCCCTTAGAAAGCCAATGTTTGCAGAGTCTAAACTGAATTCTTTCGCAGGTACGATTATCAGCTTCGTTCCATTTTTTAATTGAACAGAATCTTGCTGTTGCCATATTGGTTTCAGTAAGTATTTTGACTGACCACTTAGGCTTAGAGATTTCGGATTCGTTTTAATCTTAAGCAATTCCGAATTATACCAATCCTGGACCGACGAGTAATCAATAGAGTTATTTGAACTGTGCGGAAAAGTTTCGTTTTCTGATCTTTTGCATGAATTGATGAGTACCAAAAGAGCACAAGACATTACAAGTACAAATTTTTTCATAATCTTTCAATTAATAAGTTGTACGATATTGGAAAAAAAATGTTTCATAACAGCTTTTTGTTAAATATTCTTAATCCTGAGGAATAACGTTAGTTTTACGTGTCCGAGTGTTTCCCACTTGCCATCCCCGCCTTTCCCGTCTATCTTTGCCACCAAACAAACACCATGGAACTAGGTATTGGATTTTTCGGCGACCTGCCACATAACGAAAAAGGCGAAATACAAGCGGCAAAAAACAGGCTGCAGGATATCATCGAAGAGATAAAATTGATGGATCAGCTGAGGCTGGATTTTTTTGGTATTGGCGAGCATCACCGGCCCGACTATGCAGTATCTGTGCCCGAAGTTATTTTAGCAGCTGCATCAACGGTTACGAAAACTATCAAATTAGGGAGCGCCGTTTCGGTGTTAAGCTCTTCGGATCCGGTTAAGCTTTACCAGAGTTTCGCTACCGTTGATTTGCTGTCTGACGGGCGGGCCGAGCTGATGGCCGGCCGGGGAAGTTTTATTGAATCGTTTCCGTTGTTTGGTTATAACCTGGCCGATTACGACGCCCTGTTCGAAGAAAAATTAAATTTATTACTACAAATAAACAGCAACGAGCGTATCAGCTGGAAAGGCTCTTTCCGTTCTCCGTTGAATGATCAGCAAGTTTTGCCAAGAGCTGTTGGTGACAATCTCGACATCTGGATAGCTGTAGGCGGCACGCCGGAATCAGTGGAACGTGCCGGCCGGCTGGGTTTACCGGTTGTTTTTGCAATCATCGGCGGCAGTCCGGCGCAGTTCAAACCCTTGTTCGATTACTATAAAAAAGTTTACGAACATTACGGACACGATCTGGACAAGTTCCGTGTTGGTGTGCACATGCATTCGTTTTTCGGAACCGATGCCAGTGAAATCGCCGGATATTATTACCCGGTATACTCGGCGCAAATGGACCGGGTGGGCGCAAGCCGTGGCTGGCCCCCATACCAGCAAAACCAGTTCGATATCGGCCGCAGTAAGAATGGCCACCTTGTTATAGGTGACGCCGAAGAAGCTGTCGACAAAATTCTTGCTATGCAGGAAATGTTTGGGTTAACCCGTTTCTCTGCACATATGGATGTGGGAGGCCCTTCGCACGATAGGATGATGAAATCGATTGAGATTTTTGGAGATAAGATTGCGCCGAAGGTCAGAGAGGCTTTGAAAAAGTAATAAATTCATTGGACCAGGTGATTATTCGCGGGCGGATAGTTTATGCTTCACAACGGATGAAGGAGCGGCGCGCTGTCGCTTAATTCCCCGGAATTACTAAATTTAGCTAATCAATATAACCTCCATGAACTACAGGAAATTTCTTTTCGCTGGTCTTTTTTTATTGTCCATGACTTTCTGCATGGCTCAGACGTATACTCCTTCGCCCGCTAACCAAAGCGCCAGGCAGGAATTTAGAAACGACAAATATGGGTTGTTCATTCATTGGGGGCCTTTTAGTATTCCCGGCGATGGCGAATGGGTGATGAACAACCGTAATATCACCGTTAAAAATTATACCAGGCTGGAGAAATTTTTCAACCCTATTGATTTCGACGCGGCTAAATGGGTATCGATGGCTAAGCAGGGTGGTATGAAGTACATCACGCTAATAAGCAGGCATCACGACGGTTTCAGCATGTGGGATACGAAATACAGCGATTTCAATATCATGAACACGCCGTATAAGAAAGATATCGTGAAGATGATGGCCGATGAATGCCATAAGCAGGGAATTAAACTGTTTTTATATTACTCTTTGCTCGACTGGCGCCGGGATGATTACCAATACTGGACAGGCAGAACGGGACAAGGCACCGGGAGAACTGTTCATGGCGACTGGAACGATTATATTCAGTTTATGAAAAACCAGCTTACCGAGCTTTTGACAAACTATGGCGAAATAGGCGGAATATGGTTCGACGGCTACTGGGATCAGATGGCCGAGGAAAGTAAGACCAGGAAGGAGACAGACGTTAAACTCGACTGGCACACGCGTGAACTGTACGACCTGATACATAAGTTGCAGCCGCAATGCCTGGTTGGGAATAACCACCACATCACACCTTTGCCGGGTGAGGATTTCCAGCTGTTTGAACAGGATGTACCGGGCGAGAACAGCCATGGCCTGAGCTTCCAAAAGATATCGGCTCTTCCACTGGAAACCTGCGCTACTATCAATAATAGCTGGGGCTTTAACCTGGTCGACACGAGCTATAAAACGCATGCGCAAATTGTGAACCTGCTTGTACGGTCGGCAGGCAACGGCGGCAACCTGCTGTTAAATATCGGGCCGATGCCAAACGGCGAGATACAGCCCGAATTTATCGATCGCATCAACTGGATGGGTAATTGGCTGAAAACTTATGGAAACAGTATTTATCAAACGACGGGAGGTTATATAAAACCACAATCATGGGGTGGCATCACGCAAAATGGCAAGTATGTTTACATTCATCCCTTGAAACCTAAGGGCAATTCACTGACACTGGAAGAGGTGCCATTCAAGGTTGCTAAGGCATATCTTCTCAAAACAAACGCACCGGTAAAATATTCACTGCAGGGTAAATCGTTAAACCTGTCGGTTGAGCAGCCTACCAGCGATGATCCTGATAAAGTGATTGTACTTGAAACCAGGTAAGCCGATGTCATTGAGTTAAGGGAATATCAAAATGTCACGCCGAGGGGGCCAGTGTAAATATTGGAACTTTAAAATCATTTCAATGGTGGGAGCGGGAGGCTTTCTTTTTGAAAACGGGCGCGCATCACGTTTGGCTGCTCCAGTCCCGCCATTCAGTCCAAGTCCTCGCGCTGGCACGCCTATCGTGTACCCAAAAGTTTAAGTTTTCATTAGCCTCCTGCCGGCAAGGCATTTACTTTTGAAAAGGCCAAAAGTAAACAAAAGCCTTTTCAATCCGCCGAGGTGCCTTTTTACTCATTGTCTTACACACATTAAAAAACCACAGCGCTTATTTTTATTCGGCACAGCGTATTGAAAGCGTTTGCAACCTTGAACATAAAACCACTGCGTTATAGGCTTGGCAGTGCTTTACGTTTTTTTCTGCTCCTGTTTTTTTAATTCTATCCGGCACTTGCGGATTGATCGTACTTCGGCTGGTGCTGACTTCTGATGATCGGTTGTTGGGTGCACTGCCAAGAGGAACGTTCATAGAATTCAGACTTTTGATAGTAAGAAACGGCCTTCGGAAATTTGGAAGTGAGGGCCAGTAAATTCACTGGCACCCAAGCTAGCTTCGCTGGTTTCTGCAAAACTCGTTTCAATGGCTATTATTGGCTATTGATAGGTGTGCGGTGTAGCTGTACCTTAGGTAAAAAACCACAAAACGATTACTTATGGATTATCCTAACCGCGTAATAAAAGAGGGTGAAACCGATCAGAACATTGTAATTGCCATTCAGCAGAGGCTGGATGAACTGGGCCTCGGGCCTTTCCAGTTTTCGGGTACCTTCGGGCCCAAAACGAAGGCTGCAGTAAAGCTTTTCCAATCCACTCACCGCGACAAAAACGGTGTGCCGCTGGAAATGGATGGCGAAATAGGAGCAATCACCTGGTCCGTGTTGTTTGATAAAAGTCCTGTAGTAGTATCAGAGAATCCGCCTAATAATTTACTTGCAGAGGCAATCAAAGTTGCTAAAACACAGGTCGGAACAATGGAAGAACCTCCAGGAAGTAATAAGGGCGTCCAGGTTAATAAATATTTGGCTTCTGTCGACTGCCCGCCCGGATCATTCTGGTGCGCAGGTTTTGTTTACTGGTGTTTTAATGAGGCCGCTAAAAGTCTTGGTGTCGCCAATCCATTGTTTAAGACCGGTGGTTGCCTCGATCACTGGAACAATACGAACGGCAGACGCATAAAGGCGCTTGATGCCGCCAATAATCCTTCATTGATTCAGGCTGGTTCTATTTTTATCATTAATCACGGAGAAGGTAAGGGCCATACGGGGATCGTGGTAAAGGAAGACGGCGGATTTATACACACTATTGAAGGTAACAGCAATCCGTCAGGAAGCAGCAATGGAATAGGAGTATTCGAATTACAGCGGAAGATCATTAAAATTAATGCAGGATTTATTTTGTATGAATAACAGCAAGGCTTATAGTTGGTTAATTGCTTTGTTCCAGGCAAAGCGGGATCTTTGTTATTAGTTGAGTAAATTACGTCAGTCAGGAGAGCGCAAAAGCACTTAATTGGAAGTTTCAAAAAATGTAATCTTCCGAGAAGCCATAACAGGTTCACATGAACTCACTCAGGATATTGCGATGATTAGATCTTGTTTTATTTCTTTAGTCGCCATCATGGCCGGGCAGGCCTAGATACTTTTTTTTACAGCAAAAAAAGTATCCAAAAATGCCGCGGCTGCTGAACATTTGTCGTAAATCCTCAATAGATTGTTTTTGCGCATGGTTCGACTCCGCTCACCATGACAGGCCACCACTATATTTCGGTAACATTAAAATGCTGAGCGGAGTCAAAGCAGGCCTTTACTTCCAAATCTTCAAAGGCCGGTTCGTGCTTCGGAAAGAGCTGTGGTGTTATGACCGTTTGCCTCCTGCTACTGATTAACGGAACTGCCGATATTATTGGCACTAGCCGACTGGCGTTCATATCTCAGTGCCACTGATAGTACGCGAGCTTTCCGTCAGCGCCGGGAGAAATTTCCTTGCAATGGTGGGTTGTGGGCAAGCAAGGGCATCAGCATTTAATAATGCAGCCCGTATTGCAAGGAAATTGTGTGAATGGTTTGTGTGGCAAGGGCGCCTTCGGGAAGCTCTTGAATTTTTGGCAACTTTTGTTTCAAGACAATGCCAAGCGTTAGCGAGACCATGAACGCCAATAAAAACAATAAATGCTAGTGAATAACTGGCTAGCCATCGGGCGGCAATGAGCCCGGCTGAAATTCATGTTTGCAAAAGCCATTCAAAGACAGCCCATATTGAAATGTTCGTTATTCAACGAACTGAATTTCCACGCGCCTGTTCAATTTGCGGCCAGTTGCTGTTTCGTTACTGGCAATTGGCTTTGTGTCGCCAAATTCGGTTGACGCGATACGCGACTCATCGGCACCTTTGCTTACAAGATATGCTTTAACGCTTTGAGCACGGGTTTTTGATAAATTCCAGTTGTAGACGTACGCTCCGATGTTGTCTGCATGCCCGCTTACCTTAAGCGACGCGTTGTTTTCAATAAGCAATTTTGCAACTTTATCCAACTCGTCATAATAGGCATCGGCTACTGAGGATTTGTTGAAGCCAAACTCGACATTTTTAAACTTGGTTTTAATGAGTTTGTCAATGTTTTTCGAAACCGGTGGATGGTTTTTCGGATTTCCTTTTTTCGAAGACCGTGCAGGTACGGTTAAAGCCAATAAACACAAAATGATTCCACAAAACAGAGTGGTTTTCCGGGTGCTGATTTTAGTTTTCATAATGTTTGATTAGTTTATATGTTTAAGACATAAGAGTTTGTATGACAGTTTATTATATACGGTATGCGGAGGATTGCGGATTTCGGCAGTCCTTGTTTTTTTAATTTTTTTGAGCCGGTTCTTATTTCCATCCGTCATTGTGATTAGTCATTTAATACGTCCAAAAATCCAGGCATGAAATCTAATTGTGCCATATTATTTACAACCACCAGCGGCCTTTTAAGCAGGTTGTTTAGGTTCAATTCGTTAAACCAATTGAGTTTATTTTTCGACGAATAGCCATAGCGGGCGACGAAAATATTGCTATCAGCCTGTCTTAATATTGGATAAATGTCTATATCCGGCGATACCGGAGGGCAATTGATTATAAGATAGTCACATAGATTTTTTAACTGGAAGAGGAGCTGTTCAAACCTGCTATGCAAAACGGAATGACCCGCATCTGTTACTTGGCCGGCAGGGGGATCTGAATTTAGCAATTCTGTAACCTGTTTTAAATTATCCGGCGATCCAAGTCCCAGCAGATTCAGGTTTGGAGAAATTTTGGATGTAGTGAGGAGGGCGGGCCCATCGTTGGTACCGCCTGCAAGAAAATCACTTACTCCGCTTAATTTTTGCAGTTGAAAATCCTTTGTAAGAAAAGCGTTCTGGAGATCCAGGTCGACAAGTACCACCTTTTTATTAAGCAGGCTCAGTGCGACTGCAAGCTTGATCGTAAAGAAAGTTCTTCCCTCGCGCGCATTAGAACAGGTAAGCGATATAATTTTACCTTTTTCAGCGGGCAGAGTCTCAAAAAAAGAGATTACAGGATTTAGCCTTTTAATCAGCGGCGCGAAAGTAAACTGTTCCAGCGTGAACTGGCGTTGATCGTAGATAACTTCAGCCGGTGTTAGCAGCGGAATGGCCGTAATTTTTTTTATATCTGCCAGGTGTCTGATAAGATCAGTCTTTCCGGCCGCTAACAGGATGTAAGGCAAGGGCAATAAAAGTCCGAGTAAGGCCGCGCCGATATAAAGCGGAACGGCTGAACTGTTTTTGGAAGTAAGAGAAGCCTGAGCGGATTGCGATGTTTGCGGTATTTCTGGTGTAAGGTTTTCGTGCTGTCTGATCAGCGCGTTAATTGCAGAAAGTTCTACGTCGATTTTTGACAAACCGGATTTAGAAGTGTTTCTTAACGAATTCAATATAGTTTCAACATCAGTTTGCCGGATGCTGATGATACCTGATACACGTTTTGTCAATGCCGAAATGTTTTTGGAGGCGGTTGCTGACCTTCGCTTGTCCTCCGGCGATTGTTTGCTTAAAAGTGTCTGCCGCCTGATTTGGGCTTGGTTCAGTTCACGGATCGTGTTTCGCAGAGTACTGTCCGTCAATTCAAAGCTATCCGGAATTTGAATGAACTGATCCGGCGGACCAGTTATATAAGGCTTAATTGCATTTAAAACATCCAGTTCTTTGGTATACCTTGCCGTCGCTTTTTCCAGGCTGTACGGCCCGGCATCCTGGTCAGACTTAATACTGTCAAGCCTGCCGGCTCTTTTTCTCAATACTGAAATCGAGTGCCTGATAAGAACCGAGCTATCATTACTGGCTTCGGCAGATACGAATTGAGGGAGGTCAATCGTGGTTTTTTCTGAAAATTCTATTTCCCTGTAAATGAATGCTGCAAAAAGACAAACTATTACCGATCCTGCAAAGAGAAATTTGTACCGTGAAATTTCACTCAATAAGCGTTTTATTCGATCAGGAACGGGTGAGTTA
Organism: Hufsiella arboris; assembly: GCF_009834875.1. Lineage (GTDB taxonomy): Bacteria > Bacteroidota > Bacteroidia > Sphingobacteriales > Sphingobacteriaceae > Hufsiella_A > Hufsiella_A arboris. The sequence goes on from NZ_WVHT01000008.1 coordinate 27,685, forward strand.
GAGTTTGATACCAGTATCATTTGTCAGGGCAGGAGGATAGCCGATCGCTAAGGTTAATTTATATTATTTCGATGTGTGTTATTTTTGATTTGATAACCGCCGATAATACGTCTGGTTTGGGCCATCTGTTTAATGTATACCGAAATGGAATTTTTCACAGTCTCGTTGGTAATCGGGCAAAAAAGTTGGCGATAAGTTTATCTTAGCGTTTGTAAAATTTACCACATGAAGTTACTGCCTTTGATACTGTTGTTTATTTCCAGTGCTGTTTATGCGCAGAATCCCCCTAAGCCTTACGGTGCGCTGCCTTCCCAGCGGCAACTTGCCTGGCATGATACAGAGATCTACGGATTGATACATTTTACTCCGACCACTTTTGAGGACAAGGAATGGGGTTACGGCGATGCTGATCCGAAAATTTTCAACCCATCGTCTTTTGATGCGTCACAAATAGTAAAGGCTGCAAAAGCAGGCGGATTAAAAGGTATTATACTGGTTGCTAAACATCACGATGGCTTCGCTTTATGGCCTACCAAAACAACCGGCTATAATATTTCAAAAAGCCCGTTTCGTAATGGTGAAGGCGATTTAGTTAAGGAGATCGAAGAGTCGGCAAGGAAAAACGGCTTGAAGTTTGGTGTTTATTGTTCGCCATGGGATCGTAACAATGCCGCATATGGCACAAATAAATACCTTGAAATTTATCAAAGTCAGCTTAAGGAACTTTACAGTAACTACGGAAGCCTTTTTATGAGCTGGCATGATGGTGCTAATGGCGGAGACGGATATTACGGTGGCGCCCGGGAAAAGCGATCGATTGACAATACAACTTATTATGACTGGAACAATACCTGGGCTATAACAAGAAGAATGCAACCATCGGCAAATATTTTCAGTGATATCGGACTGGACATACGTTGGGTAGGAAATGAACAGGGCATGGCAGCCGACACGAGCTGGGCGACATTTACGCCCCTGCCTCCGGAGGGAAAGAACGTAGCAGTGCCGGGCCAGGCTAACTATCCGCAAAGTCCAGGTGGTATTCGTAACGGAAAATTTTGGATGCCGGCAGAGTGCGACGTTCCGCTCAGGAAAGGCTGGTTTTTTCATGTCCAGGAAAAACCTAAAGCACCCGATGAGCTGTTTGACTTGTACCTTAAGAGCGTCGGAAGAGGAGCGGGCCTCGATTTGGGACTGGCCCCGGATAAACGCGGCTTACTCTCGGATGATGATGTTAAATCATTAACAGAATTTGGCGACATTCTGAAAAAAACCTTTGCGTCAAACCTGTTGCAGAATGCATCGGTAGAGGCCAGCGACGTCCGGGGTAAGGATTATAAACCGGCGAACCTGACCGACAATAATAAAAATTCGTACTGGGCAACAAAGGATGAGGTGAATAAGGCCGTGCTTACTTTTCATTTAAGAAAGTCAGAGACTTTTGACCTGATCAGCTTGCAGGAGTTCATTCCTCTCGGGCAGCGGATTGAAGGCTTTACTATCGATATATTTGAAAATAATGCCTGGAAGAAAATCTATGAGGGCGCGAGTATCGGATCAAAACGTTTAATCAGATTGACTACCCCGGTTAAAACGGCTGCCCTGAGAATTAATATCACAAAGTCTCCGGTTTGCGTGACGCTTTCTGAAGTCGGATTATATAAGATCGCCGGTTTATAAATTAGCGTTCATTAAATCTTTGAATCGAGATAAGCATAGCCCGTTTTAAAATAGATCTTACGCCGAAATCTATGTGAATAATTTAGCCGAGGGCGACTGGAAGGCTATCGTTGAATATGAACATGCCGGACGGAATTATTTGTATGAAAGACATTTTAAGGTGATGGCTTCCTGAAATGGGTCAGAGCTGTCCCCTCAATTTTTCATAGTAGCCAAACGCTGCATATTAAGCACTTGTATGTTACTGCCTTTGCGGTCGATTAGTTTTTCTTCTTTAAAATCACTCAAAATGCGGCTGACAGTTTCACTGGCTATTCCCGCGAGGGCGGCCAGGTCGTCCCGGGAAATTTTCAGAGTATTGCTTCCAGGATTTTGACCAAGCAGCCTAACCAGCACCAGCGCCATTCGTTTACGCACAGAATTGTAAGCCATTTGCAAAAGCTGTTCTTCTTTCTCTTTCAGGTTGTTGGAAACTATTCGAATAAATTGCCTGGTAATGTCAGGATAAAGGTTTAACAGTTCGTTAATAGCGTCTTTCGGCAGAAAATTCAATTGCGTATCTTCCATTGTTTCGGCCGATTCCTGGTAAGGCTCATCAAGCAAAAAACAATTTACACCGAAATATTCATCGGCCGAATAAATCCCGGTGAGTAACTCATGCCCGTTTTCACTGATTTTATAGGTTTTTACTTTGCCGCTCACCACCAGGTAAATCCCTTGTACGATATCCTGTTCGTAATAAACGATCTGTTTCTTTTTAAGAATTCTTAGCTTGCGTTCGGCAATAAGTTGCTGAAGCTTTGCGGTGCCGCTTCCGGGGCGTCGGTCTTGCTGCCTTTTGTGCTTATTAAGCCGGCTTTCTACGGCATTAAGTAATTCGGTTCCGTCGAAGGGTTTCGTGAGGTAATCATCTGCACCCATATCCATCCCTTTACGTATGTCTGCCCGCTCTGCTTTCGCTGTCAGGAAAATAAAAGGAATACCGTTCAGATCCGGGTTTTTGCTGAGCATATGCAGTACACCATAACCATCGAGTTCGGGCATCATGATGTCGCAAAGGATTAAATCAGGCGGATTTTGCTGCGATAATTCGACGCCCGCTTTGCCGTTTTCGGCCTGCACAACCTGGTACCCGGCGAGTTCCAGGATTTCGGCAGAGCTTTCGCGGATCTCGGTATTATCTTCAATTATCAGGATTTTTAGCTGTTGCATGGGCAAAAGTAAGTGTAAATAAAGTTCCTTCGTTTTGAACGCTTTCGAATTGAATGGTGCCATTCAGTAACTCTGTATAACGCTGCACGATGTCTAATCCCAAACCGGTACCGGGAATACTGCCGGTATTGCTCGCCCGAAAAAAAGGTTCAAATAGATGTTTCTGCTCCTCCCGGGGGATGCCGATGCCGGCGTCTTTAACTTTAATGATACAGGTTTCTCCCGCGACTTCGGTAACGAATTGGATGGTCGTGCCTTCATCCGAGTATTTTATAGCATTGGAAAGAAGGTTTATAATGCAATTTTTTAAAAGGCTGGAATCAAGCCTGACAGCAGTTACCTCACCAATGTGGCCGTAAACGACTTGCTGGTCCTGCTTGACCGACAGGCGCATTTCTTCAGTTATTTCCAGTGCAAGTTGCGGCAAATTGAAAATACTATAATTCACCTGCACTTTACCTGCGTCAATACGGTCAATTGAAAGAAAGTCATTCAGAATATTCGTCAGGCTGGTGACGGCGTTTTTAATTTTGCCGATATGCCTGGCAATGTTTGGATTGCAGTTTTCTGCATATTTTTCGATCAGTGAGGCTGAAAGTTGAACGGAGCCCAGCGGCGTGCGGAATTCATGTGAAGCGGTAGATACAAACTGTGCTTTCAGCTGGTAAAGCTCTTTTTCTTTTTCGAGCGATTGGCTTACTTCCTCCTTGGCCTTCCGCAGATCCTCTACGCTCTGTTTAAGCGAGGCGGTACGTTCATCCACCAAATGTTCCAGCTTAGCCGCATAATTTTTCAGGCGTTCTTCAGCTTCCTTTTCCTTTGACAGATCATGAATAAAGCCGGTATATAATACATTTTCGCCCGATTTTACTTCGCTTACCGCCAGGCGAAAAGGGAAGGTGCTGCCATCTTTCCGAAGACCGCGTACCTCCCGTCCGACGCCGATGATTTTCTTTACACCGGTGTGCTGGTAGTTAGCGATATACTGGTCATGGGACGACTTTTCGGGCTCTGGCATCAAAACGGAGATATTTCTGCCAATAACTTCCGATTCGTGGTAACCGAATAATGCAAGGGCCGCCGGATTAACCGATTCAACCAGGCCACGGCTATTGATGGTAATAATTCCGTCGATAGCCGTTTCGATAATCGCATTTAATAATTTGGCACTCTCCATAGTTAGATCTTCATACAAACATAATTAAACACAAGCTTATAAACAGAAAAAGCGCCCGGATTCAGGGCGCTTTCAGGGAATACATTTTAAACAATTATAGTAACATAAAAGCGGTCGCAGCAACCATCGCGATATGCGCCGCTAAACTTAAGAAGAATATAAAAATCGTAAAACGAGTGCTGGCGCCGCCCATATTAGCGATGATGTTGGAAAAAAACAACACCAAACTGGCTCCTAAAAAAGGTACAACCGGGCCATGAAACGAGTAAACGAACAGAAAGGTTAGTGGCACGAGCACGCAGGAATGAGCCAGTAATGAAATCATCCACCAAACTGTGTGCAAGCTTTTCTGGGTGTCGGCAAAAATAATATAACGATTATAAAGCGTTGTGATGTATGATGGAGCAACTTCTTGTTGTTCCCATGAAACATTTTGAATAGATTTTAGCGTGATCATAATTCTGAAGTTTAACACTTCAAAGATCAGCTTAAATGGAAAGGTGGCTAATGCTGGTAATCATGTAAAAAAGTGATCTTCATCACATTTTAAAAAAATGTTGATACTGCGCCGGTAGTCCAGAACGAAAAAACCACTTAAAATATGAATTAAGTGGTTTGGTAATCGTGCACGCGAAGGGATTCGAACCCCCATCATCAGAACCGGAATCTGACATTCTATCCATTGAACTACGCATGCGGTATTTCAGGGTGGCAAATATATTAAATTGATTCTAGTAAACCGCCTTTAAAACAAAAAATGGATGAGCAATATGCCCATCCATTAAAAAGAGGCCGCAATGTTTAATAACCAGGGTTTTGCGGCCCGAGATTCGGATTGTTCTTTAATTCATTGGTCGGCATCGGAAATAATAAATGCTTTTGAGCGAGTACTGGCCCGTAACTGAACGCATGTCCAACGAAGTCGTCAAAGCCGTTGGTTGCTTCGTTATAAACTTTTCTCAGGCGTACCATATCGAACCAGGTTAAGTTATCATAGCACAGCTCATGCCAGCGTTCACGCCAAACGGCTTCGCGGAAAGCAGCCTGGCTAAGTCCTGACAGGGTAGGTAAAGTGGCTCTTGTCCGAATATCGTTAATAGCTTTGTAAGCGACGGCATTCGGCGAGCCATCAGTTTCATTTTGAGCTTCGGCGTACGTTAACAGCAGATCAGAATAAAGCAAGTTAGGTATGTTTAGATCGCTTCGGGTTGTGCCTACTGTGTTGAATGTACCGTTTGCTAAAACGTCGAAATGCTTGAATATATACGGTTTGTTTAATGGTTTTAAGGGGCCTATTCCGCCGGTATAGTAACTGGTGTAGAAGAATTGCTGCTCCTGAACCCGTTTATCGCCGGCCTCGAATGATTTTACAAATGACTCAGTTGGTACCGTACTTCCGATCTCTGTACTGTAAGCAGAAATTTCCTTAAAATTTGGAAGCAAAATATCTTGCAGGGAATTGTCATCAACCGATGCCAGAAACTGAAGTTCGAAAATGTGTTCTCCAACATTTTCAGTGCTTACCGAGTGAAGGTCGTTATAATTGGCAAAAAGTGAATATCCGCCATTATCGATAACCTCTTTCGCTTTGTCAGCCGCCAATTTATAATATTCCTGTCCTAAATTCAAAGGATTTCCGGCCATCGTAATGTACACTTTAGCAAGTAAGGTTTTGACTGCGCCTAAAGATGCTCTTCCGCTGGCATCTGTGAAGGGCAGCCCGGATGCCTCTGCTGTCTTCAGGTCATTTACTATTTGCGTGTATACATCTTTGACAGCAGTTCTGGTTGGTTTAAGTTCCGGAGATGAAGCATCCACCGGTTTAATAATCAACGGTACGTCGCCAAACAGCCTTACCAGGTAGAAGTATGACCAAGCCCTTAAGAAGTAAGCTTCTCCCAGTATCGATTTCTTCGTCGCATCTTCCATGGGATTTATACCAGGGACCTTGTCAAGAACGAGATTGGTTTGCGCAATGACAACATAAAGTCCGTTCCACCAGTTGTTTACATGAACATTATCGCCGTTGTATACCAGCGATTGAAGATTGTTTAAATCCGTATTTTGTCCTGTTTCGGTACTTGCAGTGCCTGTAACCATTTCTGGCATCGACCAGTTTACTGAAAATATTCCTGCTCCACCTCCGATAAAGCGTGTTCGGTCATAAGCGGCGGCAATTCCAGCCGTTGCATGCTCCGGTAAAGTGAAATAACTGTCAGGACTTAAGCTTGAAGGGTCCTGCTCTTCTAAAAACGAAGAACATGACGCACTAAGCATTGTGGCAAAAAATAATAGTATGCCAGCGATTTTATTATATCTTGATTTCATAATTTATCGGTTTTAGCTAAAAATTACAATCCTACGTTTAAGCCAACCATAAAAGTTGTTGGTTTGGGATAGTCAAAAAATGTTTGCCCCTGAGAAAAAGCCTGATCATAGGTAGTTACTTCAGGGTCATTTCCCGTGAAGTTGGTAACAAGGAAAAAATTCTGCGCTGAAGCATACAATCTTAAACGGCTTAAGTGCATTTTTTGAGTAATGGATGTTGGAAATGTATAACCTAAAAGAATGTTTTTTCCTCTGAGAAATGACCCGTCTTCAACCCAGTGACTATCAACATTCGTCACATATCCCGCTCTTGTATCCCTGATTGCAGCAATAGGAGTGTTTTGATTTTCAGGTGTCCAGGCATTTAATACGGTATTAAAACTGTTGGCGATACTTACACGGTCTTCGCCGGAGTGCCTGGTTTGGTTTAACAGGTCATTTCCGTAAGAGTATTGAAGCTCCAATGTAAAGTCGACGTTTTTATACCTTAAGCTATTCAGGAATGACCCGTAGCCTTTTGGTGTATTGTTGCCGATGACCACCCTGTCAGCGTCATTAATCGCATAGTCGCCATTTACGTCCAGATATTTTATATCCCCGGGTAAAATTGGCTTTCCGGCACGATAGCTTGCGAACTTTGCCGCTTCTGCCGCTTCCGCGGTTCCCCATGTACCTAACCTGACCAAGCCATAGAATGATCCAAGCGGTTCTCCTTCCTGGATAATACCTGTATTACTTAAAAAGTTCGGGTTGCCACTGTAAATAGGTGCTGGAGTTGCTAAAGCCAACACCTTGCTTCTGTTCATCGAAATATTGAACGTAGTTTTCCATGTAAAGTCTTTACTATCAATATTGATGGTATTCAAAGCAATTTCAACCCCCTTATTTTCAAGGCTGCCTACATTTTGAGTTATAACACTGTAACCGCTTGAACGTGGTAGCGGCACATCTAATAGCATATCAGTAGTTTTACGATAGTAAATGTCACCCTCTAATGAAATCCTGTTGTTGAAGAAGCCAACTTCCAGGCCGGCATCATACTGTGTGGTTTTTTCCCACCTTAAATCGGGATTAGCAAGCCTTGATGTTCCGGTTCCGGTTACTCTGCTATTATTGAAAATTCCGGCATAGTTGGTACCTAACAATGATAATGCTGAATAGGCTGGGATTTCTGAATTACCTGTGGCACCATAGCTTGTTCTGAGTTTAAGGTTAGAGATTGTTTTATTACCTTTTAAAAACTCTTCATCAGAAATTCTCCAGGCGAGAGCCGCCGAAGGAAAAAATGCATATTTGTGATTTTCTCCAAATTTCGATGAACCATCAAGTCGTCCCGTTAAGGTTATCAGATACTTGTTTTTGAACGAGTAATTAGCCCTTCCGAAATAGGAATTAAAGGCGAATTTGCTGCGATCGGATCCCGACGGATTTTGAACACTTCCCGCACCCAGATTGTTGTCTTGAAAGTAATCGGTAGAGAAATTTTGAGAATTTGCGTTAAAGTCGAAAAGGTTAGTTTCCTGCCACGAAATTCCTAATAAACCAGTTACATTATGTTTTTCATTAAACGTTTTATTGTAGGTAAGATAGTTTTCAAGAGACCAGTAAGTTTCGCGGTTGCTTCTGACAGAGGCTGTTCCACGCTGATCAAATGAAAGGCTGTACAGCGATCGTCCAAAGTATTCATCGTTTTCCCTGCTTGTAATATTTGCCCCTAAAACAGTTCTCATTGTGAGATCTTTAGTGAACATAATATCGGTAAAAATATTTCCAAGCGTGTTTTGAGTAATTAACTTATATTGGCTTTCTTCTAAAATATGAACCGGGTTTGAACCGCCTTCTGCGCCGGGATAATTCACATTATCAGCCCAGGCTCCATTCGGATACTTTACAGGTAAGAAAGGGAAAGCTTCTGTGATCATCCGTACAGAGTTCAGTGCGCCGGTTCTGGTATCTCCAATGTTTTCATCCTGATTATTATAACTCAGGTCACCGCCCACTTTTAACCAATCTTTTATCTGGCTGTCAAAGGTAAACCTGCCGGAATACCTTTTCATATAGGTGTTTTTTAAAAGGCCGTTATCGTCACGGTAGCCTGCAAATATTCCATAGCTGCTTTTGTCATTGCCATTGGTGAAACTTAACTGATGGTTTTGCGACAACTTACTCTGTGTTGCCTCCTCCATCCAATCGGTGTTATAAAGCGGGTTGCCATTAGAATCAAATAGCAGCGGCAGGCGTTTCCTTTTTTCCCGCGGATCTTCTACCGCTGAATAATTCCCGGCTGCCCATCCTTGCGGGTCATAAACCTTTATGTTATCGTAGGCCAGGTTCTCGGTAGCAATATATTGGTTTGCATCAAGCATTTCAACTCGGTTAGGGCCGATTATATTGGTGCTGAATTGATTGTCATAGGTAACTTTCCCGCCACTGGTCGACCCTCTTTTTGTAGTCACTAAAATTACTCCATTAGCTCCGCGTGCGCCATAAATCGCAGTAGCGGAAGCATCCTTCAAAACCTCTACTGATTCAATGTCGCTTGGATTGATGTAATCGATAGCGTTTGATCGTTGAGTCTGCGTGCCAACCGGCAGAATTACACCATCAACAACGTACAATGGATTATTGGAAGTATTGATCGAACTAAAGCCACGGATGCGGACATTAGTTTGGCCACCTGGTCTTCCAGAGTTGGTGTTCACCTGCACGCCGGTCACACGGCCTGCCAACTGTTCGTTTAGGGAGCTTGCAGGCCGTTCCTGTAACTGGGTAGATTTTACCGAACCGATGGCGCCGGTTAGATCCGATTTCTTTTGTGTACCGTAACCGATAACTACTACTTCATTCAGGGACTGGGTGCTTTCGAGCATTTTGACATTAAGCGTAGTGCGATTGTTCAAAGGCACTTCCTGAGTGACAAAACCGACGTAAGTGAATACCAAAGTGCCGTCGCCGGAAGGTACGCTTATTGAGTAATTACCCCGTATATCAGTACTGGCACCGGCGTTCGACCCTTTCAGCTTGACACTGACACCGGCTAATGGTTCGCCCTTACCATCGGTAACCTGGCCGCGGACATTGGCCTGCTGCTGTTCTTCGAGCGGCAAAGATGTAATCGATTCAGTATATAGGTTATTTTTGCTCAGAACGATGCGTTCGTTCATCACTTCATAGTTAATGCCGTTGGGGATAAGTATTTTGTCTAAAACATTTTTTAATTTTTCGCCAACGGCTTCACATGAAACCGTATTGCCGGTTTTTATAACACTTTTACTATAGACGAATTTAATGTCCTTGTTTTTTTCAAGGCTTTTTAACGTACTCTCAAGGCTGCCGTTCTCTACCGAGATATTGACCACCTTGTTTAACACGTTCTGCGCCTTTCCGTTATTAGCATAACTTACGCCGGTAACTATGCATGCTAAAAACAACTGGCTAAATGTGAATTTCATAATGACACTCCAGTTAAACTGAGTTTTTAAACATAATTTCATACATTCGTTAGTTTTATTTTGTAAAAAAATAGACAATAGAAACCCCTTGCTACTTTGAGCGGTGCATTGGGGTTTTGAGAAATTGCCGGTAAGTGGTGACTACACTTCCCGGCTTTTTTTGTTAGGTCCTATTTACTTCATTAGCGATTTATTTTTAGGTGATTATTGGTTAATTATTTCGTTTAAGTATAATTTGGCCTTCATTGATCTCATAATTGATACTGAGTGATTTTTCCAGCATTTCCAGGATCTCGGGTAAACTTTGATCGGTGAAATCGGCTTTTAAAAGATAACTTTTCAGTACGTCATCATTTATCTCTATGGAGGAACCGAATTTTTTATTCAGGATCGCAATGACATCGCTTAGTGCAACATCATCAAAAGACAAGGTGGTTTTTCTCCAGATTTTCATTGGAGATGCGGCCGGTTCCCTTTCTGTTTTTAAATAGTTAGTTTGAGGATTGTATACGATTTTCTCTTCCGGAAGTAACAGAATTTTTGAATTATTTTTTCCAGGAATCTCCACCGAAACTTTTCCCGTAACCACAGAAACCTCCGAGCGGTGATTCGGTAAGGTCCTGATACGGAAGCTGGTACCAAGCACTTTTGTGATAAGATTTTCACTTCGTATAACAAAGGGGTGTTTTGCGTCTTTAGTAACTTCAAAAAATGCATCGCCTTTTAATGATACTTTGCGGTAATTTCCGGTAAAGCTCTTTGGGATCGTTAAGCTGCTTTCCGGATTTAGCCAAACGGAGCTGCCGTCGGAAAGTGACTGACGTTTAATTGTTTTTGTCTTATTTATAAATGTTAGCTTATCTGTTGCGAGTGCAGCAACGGGTTGGTCAGATGGTCTGAAAAAATAAATCGCTCCCACAATCAAAAAGACGGCAGCTGCAGACGACGCGAGATATACCAGGCTTCGTAAGTCGCCAAGCCTTTTTCGTTCCGATCGCGGTAAATCGCAATTTTCTTTTACCTGGTTAAAGATTCTTTGTTTCAGCAGGTCTCTTTCCTCCAACGAAAGGTTCGGCAGCGGATCATCAGCCTGATTTTGCCGTTCAAACCATGCATAAAGCTGTTCGCGCTCTTCGTTCGAACAATCGCCCCGTAAATACTTTTTAATTAGTTGATGGTAGCGGTCACTGCTCATAGGCCTGCGGTTATATGCCTATAGTCAGTTGAAAAACTCAGAACCCTTGCCCGTCAAAAAAATATTATCGCCAATTACCAATTTTAAAACAATGCACTCACGAATAATGGTGCCAGCATAAAAAACTGATTCAGACTGAGCCGGAGCCTTTTGAGTGCTTTGGTTAAATGCCCTTCAACCGTTTTTTCAGAAATTCCCATTTCTGAAGCGATTTCCTTTGTGGTTTTAAACTCATTTCGGCTTAGTTGGTACACAGCCCGGCATTTTACCGGAAGAAGGCCTATCTGCTTGTCAATAGTTTCTGCCAGATCATTTAGTGATATAACATCTTCCGTCGAGTTGTCAATATCGGTATGTAAATACTCGTAGGCTTCAACGTAATTTTTTCTGACGTATTTTTTCTGATAGTAATTAAACACACGATAGCGTATGCAAGAGTATATATAGCCGGGAAAGCTTGTGTTGATCTGCAGCGTTCTTCTGTTCAGCCATAAACTGGTGAAAAAATCCTGGACGATCTCTTCTGCGGTTTCTTTTGACGCCGTTTTTCTGAAAGCCAGTGAATAGGCATTTGCCCAATAGCGATTATATAACTCTTCGAATGCCTTGCAGTTATCCGCTGATAAAAATGCAATAAGCGCTTCATCAGATGATTTATAAAGATCACTCATCTAATATTTTGTTTTTTTAGGTATAGTATTAACAGTTATCAAAGCAAGTGTTACCTGATAAAGGTTATAATTGGATATGCTAAAATTAGTAAAATTTATAAATGCCTTTAAAATTTATATTTGATTAAATAATATTTCCGGCGTACCTAGGACGTATAAAGTCCGAAAAATCTGAATAAAAAAAGCGGAGAACGATAATTCTCCGCTTTTTTTATTCAGTTCAAAGTGGCTGCTTTTTTATTAAGCAAGCATAACTATCACACTCTTTCCAGCATCAGGGGATAGGTTTTTCCTGAATTCCACTGCGGTACGTAAAGATTTTCATCTTTATCAACACATATATCATGTGGATGGAAAAATGTTTTACAATCCTGCTTTTGAGGCTGCAATTGTCCGTTAACGTAGGTTGGATGCGTGGCTCCCGGTGAAGAAACGACCTTATCATTTTTATCGATCAGAGTGATATAACCCGAACCCATATTTTGATTGTCGCCGGAGCGAAAAACGGCTCCGTAAACGTTTTCTCCCTGTACCACAGGCCGGCAGATAAACGAGCCCGGAAGGTGAATAGTGGTCAGATAACTCCCATCCATCGTAAAGCGTTTAAGGGCATTATGGTTCCGCGACGTTATAAGTAAAGTTGGCTCGTCAAACCTGTTATCTATTGCAATGCCATGTACGCAGTCAAATTGGGCGTCACCGTTTCCTTTGCCGCCCCAATGGCGGATATAATTGCCCATACTGTCGTACTGAATAACAAATTGATGGCCGTATCCATCTGTTACATAGATATCACCGTTAGGAGAAACTGCCGTTTCGGTTGGCTTATATTCGCCGGCTGATTTATATTGACTTATTTCCTTCGGATAATCCAATATCATCAACTCTTTGCCGTCAAGCGTAGTTTTAATTACCTGGTGTCTTTCTGTATCGGTAATATACAGGAACTCCTCACTATTTTCATTGCTCAGCGTAAGGCCGTGGGCGCCCGGATAGTTTGTTCCCCAACTGTTTTTAACCTTGCCATCCTTAGTATATATCAGTACGTTGTTTCTGGTCTCGTTGGTTAAAAGATAGAGCAATCCACTCTTGTCCATTACCATTTCGTGGCAGTCTTTTACAGGGTATTTGTCCGGATCCTGGTTTCCCCAGCCTGCATTGACCCGGTACCTGAAATTATTATGGCCGATTAAATTGTTGTTTTGCATTTGCAGGTGAAGTTAGTGAAAAGTTGTAGCAGCTTAATTTGCGATAACGGTTTTTACTTGTGTATGATCCTGTAATAATTTGAAAAAACCTACCCGTTCAAGATCTGCTTGAAGATTAGCATATGCATCATCAGAAAGAGGGGCAAGCGGTAATCTTGGATTTCCCATGTCAACTCCAAGCATTTTCATTATAGCTCGTTGTGCCGCAATTGAAGGATGTTTAACAATACACCTGATAAAATCGACCACCTTCAGCTGCAATTTACCCGCTTCGTCAAGTTTACCTGCACGGTATAACTCAATGATGCGGAGGTATACCGGCGCTGCAAATGTATAGGTGCTGCCGATAGCTCCGACTGCACCCACAGCCAACGCGGGCAGCAACATTTCATCATAACCAAACAGCACTTCGAATCTGCCATTTTTATAATTGAGGCATGCCTGGTATTCGTGAAGGGTCGCAGCGGTATATTTAATACCCGCCAGGTTTGGAATGCTTTGCTCTCCCAATGCTAAGAACTCCACCATGTCCATGCCTACGCCGGTTAAAGCAGGCATATGGTAGTAGTAGAATGGAAGTGTTGGAGCGGCGGATGCAATTTCGGCCATACAATCAACCAGGTTTTGCACCGATACCGGCTTAAAGTAGAAAGCAGCAACTGACGAAAAAGCATCCGCACCAATTTTTGCTGCATGAGCGGCCAGTTTTTTAGATTCTTCGATAGAGGTATGGCCAACATGCACCAAGACCAATATGCGTTTTTGTACCGCATTTACATACGCTTCTGCGACAGCCATGCGTTCTTCTACCGTCATGTTAGGACCTTCGCCATTCGTGCCACAGATATAAACGCCTGAGACTCCGTCTGCTACCAGTTTATCAACAAGCGCCGGTATTATATCTGTATTTAGCGATCCATCTTTGTGATAGGCGGCAAATGTAGCGGCAACTATTCCCTGAATTGTCATGTATAAAATTTAGATTGTATATAGTAATTTCTGTTCGATACGGTGTTATGCCGTATATTTTCGTCGTTATTAAATAGTTGCTTCAAATGTTCTTACTTCGTCAAAACGCGTATTTCCACTAACCAGTCTTCCTAAGCGCGGTTTGCCGTTATTGTAAACTTCGATGGCGTCTGCATCTGCATATCTTAAAAAGAGTATACGTCGGTCACGGTCAGTTGAATAATTACCATCAGATTTATGAAGCATCCAGCAGTTAAATATCAAAGAGTCGCCGGCCTTCATTTCCATCGGAACGGCAAGGCTGTCATCGGCGTCTACCACTATTTCTGATTGACTCTTTTTTTGCGCCTCATCCTGTTCCACGCGAATTTGCCCCTGCTTATGGCTACCCGGGATCAACCATAGGCAGCCATTGCCACGGTCGGTATCGTCCAGAGCTGTAAGCGTCGTAAGTGCATTGTATGGTTCCAATTCTCCATAGCCATTATCCTGGTGCCAGCCGAAGGGTTTGGTATTTCCCTTCATTTTAAAGGTTAGCTGCGATGTTGCACCTTTTACATTTGGTCCGATAAGTTGATTGGCGACACCAATTAAAGGCCCTTCAAAATAATAGTCGCGTACGGTGGGTGCCTGGTGATGAATATTAACCAACAGAGAATTCTGCAGCCAGCTTTTATTGGGATCAAATCCTTCCTTTTCTTTCTCCCAGGCTGCCATACATTCCTTTCTCATCTGGTCTATACCTTCCTGTTTCAAAATTCCTTTGATAATCAGAAAGCCGTTTTCGTTGTATGACGCTAGTTCCTCTTTTGTGAGTTTTCTATAGTTAAACAAATCGTCCTTTTTCATGTGTATTTTGATGTTTGTAATTAATAACCAGGTGTTTGTGTAAGGTTTTTATTTGCTGCGAGCACGGTTGCTGATAGCGGCCAGAACAAAGGCGTTGTTTTACCCACTAAGTTAGGTACATAAGTATAAGCGTTGATGGTTCCGCCAAAATGGAAGCGTACAATATCATACCAGCGTTTGTTTTCAAAAAACATCTCGCGACCTCTTTCATCGAAAATGGCACGTTCAAGAGTGGCTTTATCGGTGTTGCCGGCGTAATTGCCATTTCCTGCTCTTACACGTACTTTGTTTAAGTATTCAATGGCTTTACCGGTATTACTAATGGCAGCATAGGCTTCAGCTTCAATCAGGTAAATATCAGCCAGGCGCCACATAATTATATCGTTGTCTGATATCCTGTCGTCAGTGTATTTATTACCAGGAAGTTTGATAGCCCAGTAGTGTTTTGGAGTTGTGCCCTGGCGTTCCGTGATAAATGTATATGGTTTACGTTTGTCATTTGGCAATCCGCTAAACAACTGGCGGCTCTTCAGACTTACCTCGTAGCCGCTCTGGCCGTTAACTGATGTTAACGTATAAGGAATGCTGTCGAGGTTTGAAGCAGCCTGCACGGTTTGGTAAAAAGGCAAAGCGTTTAAAGCATAGTTAGCTCCTGTCTCGTCGCGCTGATAGTAGGCTGACATAATAACTTCAGCATTGGCACGCGTGGTGGTCACATCTTTAAAATTTGTTAACAAACTTACACCGGTGGCTTCAACGGCCGCTGCTGCAGTGATTGCATCATTGTAATCAGCAGCACCGCTTTCGGTCACTTTAGCGCTCCATAATTTCGCTTCAGCTTTGAGGGCCTGGGCAGCGCCGTAAGAAAAGCGGTATTTATTGGCATACGTTTTCTCGGGAAATAAAGAGGTTGCTTGATCCAGGTCGGCAAATATCTGCTTTAATACGTCAGCAGCCTTGGAGCGTGGCAGCAAAGGGACGTTGTCATCGTTAACGGCAGTTAGCATTAACGGTGTATCTCCTACAACGCGCACCAGGAAGAAGTAAGTATAAGCTCGCTGGCAAAGTGTTTCAGCTTTTAACCTGTTTTTTGTTGCCGGATTTGAGAAATTAAAGGGTTCTATCTTGTCTAGTAGCAAATTACAGCTGCCAATAGCTTTATACTGCCCGTTATAATTGATGGTGCCGGTTGTGTTTGACAATATTTGCGACCATGCAGTGCTCAAACGCGAATTGGGGCCCTGTATTAATTCCTCGCTGCGTTCAGTGCCATAAGTAATAGAATTAGCAAAGGCGCGGATAGATGTGTAATTTCCTATAACAAAGGGTTCGAAATCACCCTCATTTTTAAAATATACCTGGCCGGTAATTTGCGATTGCGGAGTAACATCCAATAGCTTTTGACAGCCTGTAAGGCTTGCCAGTATCAAAGCTGCTATAGTTGTTGCTTTATGTATCTTTTTCATGTTTTTTAAAATTTTAGAATCTTAATGATGCACCAAATGTGTATTGTCTTGGTCTTGGATAACCCCCCGGATCAAATCCTACATAACTTTCCGGATTCTGGCCTTTGTATTTTGTCAGATAACCAAGGTTGGTTGCACTTAAGAATACCGTTAAGCCGGTTGATTTAATTTTAGACATGAGTTTCTTTGACAGATCGTAGCTTAAATAAAGTTCACGAAACGCCAGGAAATCTCCTTTTGTGATCATAGTTGAAACATCTGATGCATACGCGCTGCCAGTACCTACATCAGCAGCGGCCTGCCTTACATAATTTTTTTGGCCAACATCTGCATCGCCGAAAGAGAAACGCGCATATTTTTTACCTTCGTCGCCCGGTTTTTGCCAGATGTCATTTCCAAGAGCTTCAATAGGCGCCCCCTCATTATATGCTCTTGCCTGTCCCAACGAACGCGCCAGGTTGCCATTGGATATGACGTGTCCTAAAGCAAAATCCATATTGAAGCGAAGCGTAAAGCTTTTATAGGTGAATGAATTTTGCATACCACCGGTAACATTCGGTGTTTTATAACCTATAAATACCAGGTCCTTCGTATCAATAATGCCGTCGTTATTAATATCGGCAAACTGATAATCGCCGGCTTTTTTTCCGACAGCAAGTCCGCCGGTAGTGGATGCAATATCTTTGTGTGTCGCACTCCATGTTGCAGCCTCCGCATCGGTTGAAAAAACTTTTTCAACCTTCCATGCATAGTAACTGTATGGACGTTCACCTTCAGCAAAACCACCAACTTCAATATCCGTACCTGTGCCAGGATCAGCAATTACGCCGCCACCCTGCCTGTTTTTTAAGCGTCCGTTGTCTGGCAGTGATATGATCTTTTGCGAGTTGTAGGCATAGGCAAGATTGGCGTTCCACCGGAAATCTTTTGCTCTTAATACAGTCGCCTGAAGTTCAATCTCGATTCCCTTGTTTTGAAGCACGCCGTTGTTAAATATAATTGATGAAAAAGGGGCTTCTGCCGGCAGTGGTTTTGAATCAAGCCTGTCTTTTGTAAGCTTGTTATATAAGTCGACGGTTAAATTAATGCGGTCTCCCAGGAAGCCTGCGTCAACAGCTACATCGGTTGTTTGAGTTGTTTCCCATCTAAGGTTCGGGTTAGAGAGATTTGCCCGCTGAATGCCGGAAAGCTGATTGTAGACTGTAGCGGAATAACCGCCATATGTGTCGGTATAACTCAAGTCGTTAGATCCGGCCTGGCCCCAGCTGCCCCGTAGTTTAAGCATGCTTACCAGGTTATTTTGTTTCCAAAAGCTTTCCTTGAAGATGTTCCAGCCTATTGATGCCGATGGGAAAGTAGCGTACCTGTTACCAGGTGAAAAGTTTGAAAAACCATCGCGTCTGATTACCGCATTGACTAAATATCTGCCTTCATAATCGTATCCAAACTGGCCAAAAAAGCTGGCTGATTTATTTTCACTGAGTGTGGTTCCAAAGTTAGTTACATTGGTTACGGTAGTTCCGTTAACGGTTGTAAGCGGTGGTTCACTAATGGTTGTAATGTAATCGTTTGTTCCTCTTTGCGAGCCAATATCTATCGCATTGCCTGTATTGCGGGTGTAATTGAATCCGCCCAGCAACATAAAATGATGAGATACTTTCCAGGAATAATCGTACTGTAAAATCTGATCGATCATTAACTGGCGTGTATTATTCTGGTTTTCTGTTTTTAAACGGCTGGTAGCAAATTGTATCGGATCGGGAAATGCCTTCCTTGAAAAAATAGTTCTGGCGTCGCCGATCAGATATGATACCGCCGGGCGGAAGTGCAGGCCTTTCACAATATTCCAGTCAAGGTCAACTTTTGATACAACCCTTTCTGTTGAAATGTTATTATCGTCATATGCCAGTGTATGGAAACGGTTACGTACTGTTAATACTTCACCGGTAGTTGGCGTGCCATCATCTTTAAATAGCCTTATCAAAGGAGTGATACGCGTTGCACGCACGATGTCGTTGGTATATCCGTCAACATAATTAGGCAGCAAATTCTGGTAATTAAGGGATGCATTTACCTGTATGTTATTGCTTGCTTTAAAGCTAAAGTTTCCTAAAGCGCTATAGCGTTTGTAACTGGTTCCTACAAAAGTTCCTTCCTGGTTTATGTGATTGAAAGACACATTGTAGCTGGCAACATCACTGCCACCGTCGATGCTTAAGTTGTAGTTATTGGTAGTACCGGTATTCCAAAGCAAGTCCTGATAATGGTTGTCGTCAAACAGTAATTTAGAGCCGGGATTAACCGGATCGTCCATTGTTTCCCATCCTTTGGCGAGCAGGTTATCTACGTATGCCTGGCCTTCAACAGCAACGATGTTGTCGTATAGAGCTGTTGTATACATCGCATTTCCATATTGCCCCTTTGCTGTATAAACTTTTGTGCCTGCAGAAAAACCAGCGTTATTCAGGAATGCGTTCTTATCCTGCGGATCTGAAGTGTTTTTGATGGTCGTACGCGCCAGGGCAATGTACTGAGCAGCAGTCATGTATTTTTCCTGGCCTGTTGCTACTTCGCGGTTGGTACGATAGTTAAACGTAATGTTTGCTTTGCCCGAGCCGAACTTACCGCTTTTGGTTTTCACTACGATAACGCCATTAGCACCGCGTGCTCCATAAATAGCTGTTGAAGCGGCGTCTTTCATTACCTGTAATGATTCGATGTCATCAGGGTTTAGGTCGTTCAATGTCCTGAACACGCCATCAATAACAACCAGCGGACTCGAGCCATCAGAGTTTAAATACGGATTACCGTTGGCATTCCCGGTACCT
Organism: Hufsiella arboris; assembly: GCF_009834875.1. GTDB lineage: Bacteria > Bacteroidota > Bacteroidia > Sphingobacteriales > Sphingobacteriaceae > Hufsiella_A > Hufsiella_A arboris. The sequence continues at coordinate 46,720 of NZ_WVHT01000008.1, forward strand.
TGACCATACACATTAGGCTTTGAGCCGCCACGTATAATCACGTTTACAGGAGCTGCCCCTGGTTGGCCGTTTGACAATGGAATAGAAACACCAGCGATTTTGCCCTGCATTGCCGCAAGCGGACTCGGATTGGCAGCATTGACCAATTGTTTTGTATCAAGCTTGGATACTGCGGCTGTGTTTTTTTGGCGTGTCTGCTGGGAGTAACCAACGATAACTACCTCTGTCAGCGATTTGCTGTTAGATGCCATCGTAACGTTTATTGCCGTTCTTCCCTTTATAGTTATTTCCTGGGAGTCAAATCCTATAAACGAAAAGACAAGGGTTGAAGCAGTTGACGGTACATTTAGGGAATACTTACCTTCAGCATTACTTGTAGTGCCTATAGTTGTTCCTTTTACCTTAATACTTACACCCGGTAAGGTTTCATTTTTTGTTCCGTCGGTTACTACTCCCGAAACAATTAAGCTGTTTGATTGGCCGTACACCCTTCCTGCGACGAGGAAGCAGGCTAATAGCCATAAATAAATTAGTCTTCGATTCATGATTGTAATTAGTAGTGATGTACTACATATTAGTGGTTTATAATTAGTTTAATTGGGTAGTTTCTTTAATAAAATCAGCGTTTGAGAAGGTTGCTTAAACCGATCGTTTTAAAGGCAATTCCTTCGTATGGTTTGAGGATTCCAGCCTCGTAGAGACAGGCAATTTCATTGTTATAAACTGCGATATCAGAATATGCAGAAGGGCCCTGGTGAATTACTTCGCTATTAATCCAGCTTTTTCCATTATCCAGACTTGCTCTTACCGTTACGTTGGAGCGCGACGTAGCACTTGCAGGATTGCTGAATAATAAGACAGATTTGCGCTTGGATATCGAATAATTAAGCAAGCTGCCCTGGCAAATAGGTTCGATTAAGGTGCTGTCGGTTTTTAACTTGTTCCAAGTTTGGCCTCCATTGCTGCTTACAGTTGTCAACCTGGTTTTATGGGCACGGTTGCTGTTACGCATATTGAGCATTAACCTTCCGTTCGATATCTCGGCTACTGTAGTTTCATTGGCCATATCCTGCGGTGTATTATTGCCTAATTTCCAGGTCGCGCCGTGATCGTCAGAGTATATAATATGAGCGAAGTTTTTATCAGTTGAAGCTTCCACATGGTTTACAGGCACAACCAAACGGCCTTTATATTTACCGTGGGACAGTTGTACTCCATGACAAGGCCCGGTAGCATACCATGTCCAGTCGGGCATTTTTACCTGGGATGTAATCTCCCGCGGGGATGACCAGGTCGTTCCTTCATTATCCGACGAAAGAACATAAACACATCGGCCGCTTTTACTTTTTTGATACCTTATTTCTTTTTCATGATCTGTCCCCAAATTCCATGTACTGATTAACCATATTTTTCCGGTAGTGATATCCTGAATAGGCACGGGATTGCCACAGGTATTGGTAGAATCACTCCAAACTACCTGCATATCACTCCAGGTTTTACCGCCGTTTGCTGAGCGTCGTAATACGAGGTCGATATCACCTGTATCTCCGCAATTGTTTTTACGTGCTTCCGCAAAGGCCAGTAAGATGCCATTTTTTGTGGTTAGTATCGCGGGAATACGGAAACATGAATAGCCGTTGTCCCCAGGTTTGTACAGATAGTTAAGAGGTTCGCTGCGTGATATCAGGCTATCGTTTGTTTGAGCAATGCAATCAAAATGTTGCGCGACAAAAAAACAAAAGACTACCGTAAGACCGCGGAAAAGCTGTTTCGCTATTTTTAACTGTATAGTCATGAAATATTGTTATAATTGGTGATAGCAAATGTAATTATATTGTTATTATGTAGTACATAAAAATGAAAATTATTTTGGTTTAAATAATGTACTGCATTAATATCCCACAGGTTCAGTTGCGCCATTTACTATCCATGGCAGATTAAATTTGTGAAATACGATCGAGCGATGACTGGTACTGCTATTGCCTGTGTCTTCATTATATTCAATCAGTGCGCCTACCTGGAGGTCGGCTGTTTTTGCAAGGCTTGAATAACCACCCAATTTTCCGGGAGACGATCCGAATGAGGGGATATCGCGTCCAATAGGATAAGTAGTGCCTTCATCATAACTTATCCTTATTTTCATAGCTGTTCTGGTAGTTTGACTTGCTGAGTTTAGAAAAAGTATCCGGTTAGGTTTCGGATCGTTGTACCGCCAGACAGAGCCTTCGCTGGCAGGATCCGGAAGATTTGTATTCGAAGCCCATGTGGGAAAGCCGCCGCCAAGAGAACCTGTAGCTACTTGCCGGTAAAGCGGGAGTGTTGAAGTAGGGCGGTCGTTTCTTAGCAAATCACCATTTAGTTTCTCGATAATTGTACTTTCTGTCGATTTTGTGGTTCCATTGGTGATAACAGATTCAGTCCAGGTAATGCCATGGTTGGTACTATAAATATTACGTCCGTAAGCTGGGATTATAAGAGTGCCGGCATCTGTGCCATGCAGCTTATAAATACCGGTTCCCGGTCCGATCCAGTCTTGTGCCGTTCCTGAAGGTTGTGTTGTACTGGTAACGTTCACAGGTGCAGACCATGTTGCTCCTTCGTCGGTACTTGAACAAACCCATACAGTCCTGTCTCCTGGTTGAAAAGCGAGGTACGATCCGTCCGGGTTTGAATAATGCGTAGAGTCGTTATGAAGCATAAATACAAAAATTTTACCGGTGGATTGGTCGACAACCGTCGTTGGATTACCATCTGTGTAATTTCCAGGCCCGGCGATCGCCTGAAGCGGCTGCCATGTCACGCCGTCGTCAAACGATCGCTTACAAACTATATTAATATTGCCGTAATCCTTGTTGTTGTCATTTCTTCCTTCGCAGATAGCAATGAGATAGCCGTGCTCAACGGTGCGTATTAAAGATGGAATGCGGTAGGAGTGATAACCATCCAACCCTCCCGTGAATATCTTTTGTGCGGAATAAGAAGGATCAGCTGATAACTTAAATTTGTTCTCCTGGTTTATTACTGTTTTAGCCAAGGCGTTCTGAATTGGTTTTTTGCAGGAAATGGCCAACAGTGAACTTATTGAACATAGCGTAATAAAAGCTTTTGGGTAAAAAGAGCGGGCTCTTTTTGTAAGGCATTTTTTCATTTCGTTTTATGGTTTATAATCTGGTTACAACGGGCGTTGCTTTAACAAATATATAATTATGTTCTACATAATAACAAATATGTTTTGTTATTTTTGTTAACGATTAAAACCAATTATGAAAAGTATTTCTGTTATCACTATCATGGCGGCATTGCTATTTGTTATTACTGAATCAAAGGCTCAGACCGTAATTCCTCTGTATAAAAAAGTACCTAATTCAAAAAAAAGTGATGTGGAAGAAAAAAGTGATTCCACTTCCAAACGGGGTAAGGTAAGTAATGTCGTTAATCCGACGATTACAGCTTTTTTTCCTGAAAAATCAAAAGCGAACGGTACGGCTGTTATTATCTGTCCAGGAGGAGGCTACTCGTACCTTGTGGTTAATGATGAAGGCAGCAATGTGGCAAAGGAATTTGCTGCGCGCGGTGTAGCTGCTTTTGTGTTGAAGTACAGGCTGCCAAATGATGTGATCATGGTTAACAGGGAGATAGGTCCTTTGCAGGATGCCCAGCAAGCGACAAAAATAGTTCGCGAAAATGCAAAAGAATGGAATATTGATCCGGCGAAAGTTGGAATAATGGGATTTTCAGCCGGCGGACATTTGGCTTCAACGGCGGCAACTCACTATCAAAAAGCGGTGATTGACAATCCTCTAAAAACTAATCTGCGGCCGGATTTTGCTTTACTGATCTATCCTGTAATTAGCTTTCAGGATAGTATTTTACATAAAGGATCCAAAAAAGCACTCATCGGGGAAAACGCTGGTACTGAAAAAGTTATAGAATACTCTAATGAAATGCAGGTTACTGCTGATACGCCGCCGACGTTTCTGGTACATGCCTCCAATGATAAGGTTGTTCCTGTAGCTAACAGCATTAATTATTACACGGCATTGCAAAAACATGGAGTAAATGCGGAGATACATGTTTATCAATCAGGAGGTCATGGATTTGGATTGAATAATCCAACCACAACAGATAAGTGGCTGGAGCATTGCTTCAATTGGATGATTGTTAATCATCTTTTGTAGTCAAGAGTTTAAGCTTTTTTGCCGATCCTGATCCTTAGCAGAGACCATGCTGCAATTATCATTAGTATCGCCGAAACCTGATAAATAATAGCCAGACTGATATTTGCATCCATAAGCATACCACCTACATAAACCATTAAGCCGCCGATGATCGTGCTTAAAAAGTTAAGAAAGCCATATCCTGTGGCAATATAGCGTTCGTCTATAACCTGGCACAGGATTGGCATCAGGTTACTATCATTAATTCCGCGAGCAATTCCGTATACGATCATCGCAATAATAGCTATGCCGAATACATGTGTTGATGCCATTAGAAAAAGAAAAGGCGCGCCTAATGTAAATCCGATAATAACCATATATAAACGGCTGCGTTTATTGGTACGGAACCATCGGTCGGCAAGAATGCCCCCTAATACCACACCTAAAAATGAACCGATTTGAATGTATCCAGTTGCTGAAAGTCCGGCCTTACCCAAATCGAGTACAAAGTGTTCCTTTAAAAAGGTTGGCAGCCAGCCGTATATCATCCAGTTAACCACACCTAGTATGCAGAAATAGAAAAGTAAAACCAGGAAAGAACTCTCAGAAACCAACATTTTTACCGTTTGAAACAGATTTAACCGCTCCTCTTTCGAATCAGGTAATTCTGCCTGTAAAACTTCCGTTGTGCTATGTTTTTTATCCTGCAAAAAATAAATAAGGATAATTCCGTAAACAACCCCGAATAAACCAATCATCTGAAAACCATAGCGCCAACCCCACAACATGGAAATATAGCCGCCCACGCCGCCTAATGCCTGGCCGGCATACAAGCCGCTCATATGAAGTCCCGTTGCAAAAGAGCGGGTTTTACCTTTGTGATAATCGGCTATCATTGCCAATCCTGCCGGAATATAACATGCCTCACTGATGCCCATGATTACCCTAGCTATCAGCATTTCATGGAAAGAAGTAACAAATCCCGTCCAGAGAGTTACGGCAGACCAGATACAGACGCTAAATACAATGATGCTTTTACGGCCATATTTATCAGCTAAATAGCCGCCTAAGGGGCTTAAAATGCCGTATGATATTAAGAATACGGTAGTGAGTAATCCAAACTGTGCATCCGTCAGCTTAAAGTCTGACACAATGGGATCACGCATGGAAGTGATCAGATTTCTGTCAAAGTAATTGAGGAACGCAACTATCCAAAGTATTCCTACTATTGCCCATTGGTAAAAGGATCCGGCTGGTTTTGTAATTCTGGTTTGCATTTGTGATTAGTCGGCTTAGAATTTTATCAGGTTAAATTGATCCAAATTCAATGAGATTAATTTTGGAGTGCGAACTGCCGGCCGTACTTCGCCGCAGGGAAATACTACATAATTATTCCAGGTCACTGAAGTCGTAGTAACAGGTATCCAAAGGCTGCCATTGGGATTTGTAGCCGCATCCGGCTTCTTAGATGTTTTTAATTTGATATTATCGATCCAGGAATTGGCAGGAATGTCATACCTCAGTACATGATCTGAAAAGCCGGGATGCTGATCCTTTAGAACAGCTGTACTATCAGCTAATTTTCCATCATCACCGCCAAAGATCAGCAAATTGTTCCTGTTTAATTCAAATGCAGGACCTGGGGCTGCTACAGTAGCTGCCGGCATATCGGCAAGTCTTTGCCATCCTTTGCCAGGAACATATTTGTAAGCGTCGTTGAGATAATGCCTGTGAGCAGTGCCATTTCTTTCCTCGAGGTTTGTACCGCTGAAAAGAAAAAACCCTTCTTTATCTACAGATCCCGCCACGCCAAGCATGCGTGCAGGACCGGGCCAGCTCTCCAATTGTTGCCATTGACAGGTTTTCGGATCAGACAGATTTAAAGACCAAAAAATACTGGCGGCGCTTTTGGCATCGGGAGAAAGCAACCCGCCGGCGATGTAAATTTTATGATTGAAAACGGCTCCGCAGGAATTTGCCAGCGGTTGCGGCAGATCGGCCCATTTTTCTATTATTATTTTCTTACTAACATAGCTGATTGCATAAACAGTTGCGAGGTGTCCTTCAGCATTACTGCCACCAATACAAATCAGTTTATTATCGTAGCTAATAGAAACGCCATAGCCCATTGATTGTGGCAGCTTTCCGGCAAGTACCCATTTTCCGGTAGGTTTATCTAAAGCAAATATTTTATCGGTCCATACTTTTTTAGATCCGGTCCAGGGTGCCCCGCCGTCCGGGAAGTTAGCTCCACCGGCAACAAGCAGAGATCCGTGAGATAAACCTGCGAATGAACCGGCAAAACCGAATTTGTCTGGTACGGCTGCTAGTTCGTCTATTTTTAAAGTAGTTGTTTTCCTTTCCTGTGCTTGCGTAAATACCGTCATAAATAAACAGATGATAGATAATAAATTACATTTCATGTGATGTCTCAAAAAAATTGGGGATCAATTGCCTGGCTCTTTCGCGAACCGGCAAAACATGTTGATCTGCGATCCATTTATAGGGCCATCTTAAACGAGTTCCCACTTGATAACAACCGCCAACCGCAGCTAAGAATTTATCTAACGCTGGATTTGAAAAACCGTTCCTTTGCAATGGCGCAATACATTCCTCAAAAAAGGCTAAGATGTTTTTTTCGATTTCAAGCGCTTCTTTTATGTTGGTTTGCATCAGTTGCCACCACTTTTGCGCAGCTTTAGGATTGATGCATGCTACATTTGAATAAGCGCCTGACGCAATGCCGCATTCAACACCAGTGGCCAATAAATGTCCGGGAACAAAAATGGACAAATGCGATGCATATTGTTCCATCTCTTTTGCCCAGGTCTGGTCATGGCTTAATAACTTTACGCCAATCACTTGTGGTATATTTTCAAATAATGAGTAATCCTTGGGTTGCAACACAAACTTGGCGTGTGGCGGGTTATAAAGAACCAATGGAATATCGCCTGCTGCGTCGGCTAATCGTTGCATATAATCCAGCAGTTCTGATTCGGTAGCAATTATCCAATCAGGTAAAATCAATTGGATAGCGTCGGGTTTCAGCGCTGCGGCAATTTTCAATCTTTCTAATGAAATAATAGGAGAGGGATGACTGGCGCCAATCTGAAATCGCATTCCAGTGTCGAGGCATTTTTCCGAAAGTATTCTATTAATCCGCGCATACTCATCTTCGGTTTGATTGTGAAATTCTCCGGCTGTTCCATTTGAGTATATGCCATCGACCCCGGATTCAATGAGCATGTCAATTTCACCGGCAAGTTTCTGATAGTTGATCGAGTCATCGGCATTAATTGGTAGTAACAGGGTGGCCCAATTACCTTTTAAGTTCTTGGCGTTTAATTTTTCCTTCGTCATATATTAAGCCATTGGCGGGCTATAGGTTCACATCACAAATGTAAAAATAAAGTTATTATGTAGTACATATTATTAACTTTATTTGGATGCGCAAAAAAATAATATAATGATTAGCAGATCTGAAGGGAGAATTATTTATTAGCTAAACTATCGAAATGGGGTTTCAGATGCTCGTACATGCCAGCTTTAAAATCTTCTTTGGTGCCGGTTTTGAGAATTTCAACCAGATCCACATGGTTCACCTTTCCAATTTTGTATTCTTCTTTTTCCATGGTTGTTACATAGCCGAACACCGGAAGGAGCATTACCTGGAAACGTTTTAAGGTATTGTTACCAGTCATCTCATATAGCTTTCCATGGAAAGCTATTTCGTTTTTCACTCTGAATTTTTTTTCGCCTTCGTGGCCTTCATCGCGAGCGATTTTTTCTAACTGTAAGATGTCTTTATCGGTTTTTCTCAAAAATAATAAATCGGCTAAACCCATTTCGAGTACCAACCGCAATTCAAATAAGTCTTGTAAGGTGCTGTCATCAATAATCAAGGGATCCAGTACACGTTCAAATGTACCGAGGACATCAGGACGGGCAAGTAGCATACCACGTTTTTTCCGGGTTTCTATCATACCCAGCATTCGCAAACGGCTTAACGCTTCACGTACAACATTACGGCTAACGCCAAGAGCAGCTACAAGTTCCATTTCTTTTGGAAGCGGATCACCCGGCTTAAAAGATTTTTTCTTGAAATATTCTCTTAACCGAAGTTCCACAATATCAGCCATTGTGTCGGTTGAAACACGTCCAAGATCTTTACTTAAATTTTCTAAAGCCATTGTAATACGCTATGATCACAATTATACGCAATTATTATGTAGAACAAAAGAATTACATTAAGCCAGGCCGCTTGTTTTTGTTGTTGACTTAGTTGGCAGCGTTAAAATAAAAAAGTCGTAACTCAAAAGGTTAACGACTTTTTACCTGGAATAAGCATTAACCGGGTTGATTAAGCTTATATTACTGTAATTTAAAATTTACACATTAAACCGGAAATGCATTACATCACCATCTTCAACCACATACGTTTTGCCTTCCACGCTAAGTTTACCGGCATCCTTACACGCATTCTCCGATCCGTATTTAACGAAGTCGTCATATTTAATTACTTCGGCGCGGATAAATCCTTTTTCAAAGTCTGTGTGGATAACGCCGGCGGCCTGAGGCGCCGTAAAGCCTTTTGTAATCGTCCATGCGCGAACTTCCTGAACGCCGGCTGTGAAGTATGTGTAAAGATCAAGGAGTTTGTATGCCGCACGGATCAGTTTGTTAACACCTGATTCGTCAAGCCCCATATCACCTAAAAACATCTGACGTTCATCGTAACTTTCCAGCTCGGCAATTTCCGATTCAATCTTCGCCGAAATAATCAATACTTCAGCGTTTTCATCTTTTACTGCTTCCTTTACTTTTTCAACATACTGGTTGCCGGTATTTACAGACGCCTCATCCACGTTGCATACATATAAAACAGGCTTGGATGTAAGAAGGCTCAAATCTTCAATAAATTCAAAATCTTCTTTGCTTATCGGGGCTGTACGTACGGATTTGCCCGATTCAAGATGTTGCTTTACGGCGCTTAAAATATCGTAGGTTTTTTTCGCGTTTTTATCGCCGCCGGTTTTGGCCATTTTTTCAACCTTCTGAATGCGTTTATCTACCGTGTCAAGATCTTTTAACTGTAGTTCTGTATCGATAATTTCCTTGTCACGAATCGGATCAACAGAGCCGTCCACATGAATTACATTACCATCGTCAAAACAACGTAACACATGGATAATTGCATTTGTAGCCCGGATATTCCCAAGGAACTGGTTTCCCAAACCTTCGCCTTTGCTTGCTCCCTTAACCAATCCAGCTATATCGACGATCTCAATGGTATTTGGAACAATTTTTTGAGGATTTACCAGTTCTGCAAGTTTATTTAAACGTTCGTCAGGTACGGTGATAACGCCAACGTTTGGCTCAATTGTGCAAAAAGGAAAATTTGCAGCCTGAGCCTTTGCATTTGATAAACAATTAAAGAGTGTTGATTTTCCTACGTTGGGTAAACCCACTATGCCACATTGTAAGCCCATTTATATTTATTTACGATTTACGTTACTTTAGCTGATAAACTAAAGCCGGCAAAGATAGTAAAATTAACAACTGCCATTAGCTAGTACAGGCATTGTTTTGTATCTTGATCGCTAATAAATCTAATCCTAAACCCTATAATTAACTATGGAGTCAAATCATTTACAAGATGATGATAATCAGGAATTTCCGGATATGAAATTCAATGACACTATTCAGTACTATGTTTACGAAGCTGCGAAGTGGGCAAAAATTTTGTCGATTGTCGGTTTTTGCATCATTGGCCTTATTGTCGTGTTCGCCTTATTTATAGGGAGTGTGCTTACTTTTCTGGGCAAATTTGGGGGCGGCATGATGCCAGCCAACGTTAGTGCCGGATCACTTACCGTGGCATACTTGTTTATGGCGGCAATTTATTTTTTCCCTACGTTGTATTTATACCAGTTCGCTTCAAATGCAAGAGACGGTGTTGGGTATAATAGCGAGGCGCAACTTACCGAAGCTTTTTCAAAACTGAAATCATTCTTCAAGTTTTGGGGTGTGTTTACGCTGATTATAATCGGTTTCTACGCAATTTTATTTCTATTTATAATGATCGGAGGCGTTGGGGCTGCCCTAGGCCAATAAAAAAAGCCATCTTTTTAGGATGGCTTTTCGTCTTATAAATTGAATTAATTAAATATCAAATGAGAAATCGTCTTCTACTGAAGCTTTTGCAGAATCAGTTGGATTTTCTGAATACTCATAACGTTTCTCAACAACTTCCTGGTGGTCTTTAATATATTCAACCGTCTCCTTCAAGCCTTCAGCGAATTTTTCGAAATCTTCTTTGTAAAGAAAGATTTTGTGTTTCACAAATACCCCATCTTCCAAGCGTTTTTTACTTTCAGTGATGGTCACGTAGTAATCATTTGAGCGTGTTGCTTTTACATCAAAAAAATACGTGCGTTTTCCTGCTCTCACTTTTTTTGAAAAAACTTCTTCTCTCTCTTTGTTGTCAAAATCTCCCATTGTTGGTAAAGTTATAGTTTTGGTTGCGGTAAATATAAACTATTAATTATTAAACTTCAAAATGCTGATAATCGCTTTATACTGAGTTTTTTCAATTTTGTTCCTCTTCTTCAAGCAATTGTTTTTCATAGAGCTCGAAATAGGCTCCTTGCCCTTCAATCAGCTGATCATGGGTTCCCTGTTCGATGATCTTTCCCTGATCTAAAACCAATATTTTATCAGCGTTCTTGATGGTAGATACACGATGCGCAATAAGGATACTGGTTTTACCCTTCATGTTTTTTCCCAGGTTACTCAGAATTTCTTCTTCGGTTTTAGTATCAACGGCCGACAGGCAATCGTCGAATATCAGGATCGCTGGCTTTTTTGCAAGGGCGCGAGCAATGGAAACCCGCTGCTTTTGTCCGCCAGACAGGGTTATGCCTCTTTCGCCAATCATTGTTTCAAAGCCTTGTTCCAGTTCAACGATATTCTGGTAAACCGCTGCATCTTTGGCTGCCTGTTGTATCTCATGGCTTCCAATAGCCGAGTTGCCGAAAGCGATATTATTAGCTATCGTCTCCGAAAAAAGAAAGACTTCCTGTGGTACAAAACCTACCTGCTGCCGGTAGCTGGCTAAATTTAGTTTTTGAATCGGATTGCCATCGATGAGCAGCTCGCCGGAAGTTACATCATACATTCTCATAATAAGATTGGCAATAGTTGACTTCCCCGAACCTGTTTTGCCGATAATTGCCACGAACTCACCTGGCTTAACGGTAAAGGAAACGTTGTCCAGTGCTTTAATCCCGGTATCAGGGTAAATAAAAGATACGCCGCTAAATTTTATTTCGCCCGTAATTATCGTCTGTTCCTGGGTATTCGAAACGATCTCGGGCTCTGTGTGTAAAAATTCGTTGATTCTTTTTTGTGAAGCAGCGGCACGTTGTATTAATGAAGTCACCCAACCCAGGGATATTACCGGGAAGGTAAGCTGGTTTACATAGATTATAAACTCAGCAATGTTTCCGGAAGTGATCGTGCCATTCATCACCTCGCGGCCTCCGATATAAATGGTAATTATGGTGCTTATTCCAACTAATAATACCATCAAAGGAAAAAATAGCGCCTGTACACGAACAAGTGCCATCGAGTTGGTTTTATAACGTTCACTTTCTGCGGCAAAATTCGCACGAATAGTATCTTCCCTAACAAATGACTTAACGATCCGGATTCCCGAGAAAGTTTCCTGTACAAGGCTGGATAGTGCCGAAAGCTGCTGTTGGATCATTTCGCTGCGCCGGTTGATGATGCTGTTAACGAAATAGATAGCTAAAACGAGTAAAGGAAGTGGCAGCAGGCAATAAACAGCAAGTTTTATGTTTACCGTGATCATAGCGAAAATGATCATGACAGACAGTACTACAGTATTAATCGTATACATAATCCCGGGGCCGAGGTACATCCGCACCCGACTCACATCTTCGGTAACCCGGTTCATTAGATCGCCCGTGTTGTTCCGCCTGAAAAACGCCATTGAAAGCTGTTGGTAATGGCTGTAAATCTCATTTTTAAGGTCATACTCGATATGGCGTGACATCAAGATAATTGTTTGCCGCATAAAAAATAGAAACAATCCACGAAGGAGAGACAGAAGCAACACGGTAAGTCCAAATAACATCAGGCTGTAGCCGAATATCCGGTAAACGAGTTCCTGCCGGTCAAACCCATTAAAGAGCATGTAAATACTGATGTTTTCTTTTACAAGATCGAACGCGACACGAATTACCTGAGCGGGCAAAACGGCAAATATATTCGAAATGATAACGAAGAAAATCCCGGGTATAAGGCGCCACTTATATTTAATTAAAAACTTATTCAGGTAGGCGAGATCTTTCATTTCAGAGTGCGCAAAATTAGCTATTATCGCACAGCTTTCGCTTTTGACACTATTGAAATTGTAAAATTTAGTATTTTTGCAGCGGCGAGCCGTTCCCATCATAAAAAAATATGACGATAAACAACCAGGAAGATCATGAGATTTTTAAGCAGCTAAGCCAATGGGGGCACCAAAAAGTTGTTTTTTGTCATGATGAAGACACCAACCTTAAGGCAATCATTGCGATTCATGACACCACGCTCGGGCCTGCTTTAGGAGGTACCAGGATGTGGCCATATAAAACGGAAGCCGAGGCGCTTAACGATGTTTTACGCCTTTCGAAAACCATGACATATAAAGCTGCCGTAGCCGGAGTTAATCTTGGCGGAGGGAAAGCTATCATCATCGGCGATAGTCGTATTCACAAAACTGAGGCGCTTATGCGCCGTTATGCGCGCTTTATTCAGAATTTAAACGGTTCGTTTATTACTGCGGAAGAATTGGGAACAAATCCGCGCGATATGGAATATATCCGCATGGAAACCCAGTATGTCACCGGACTTCCCGAGTCAATGGGCGGCAGCGGCGACCCATCGCCGGTAACAGCAAGAGGTGTTTTAATGGGTATTAAAGCCTGTTTGAAGCAGACCTTCGGTAGTGATTCACTGACAGGTCGTTCTGTTGCGGTACAAGGAATCGGCAGCGTTGGCGAAACCCTGGTAAGATTATTGCGGGAAGAAAATGCAAAAGTTTATATCACCGATATCAACGAAGAACAGTTGCAGAAAGTAGCAAAGAAGTATGGAGCTGAGGTTATCACTAATCATTCGCTATTCGAATTTGAATTTGATGTTTATGCCCCTTGTGCGTTGGGAGCGACATTAAATTCGGAAACCATTGGAAAGCTGAAATGCAGTATAGTGGCAGGTTCGGCAAATAACCAGCTGGCGGATGAAACACTGCATGGTAAAATGTTGCTTGACCATGATATTGTTTATGCCCCTGATTACCTCATCAACGCTGGAGGGTTATTTAGTGCATATTCTGAAATTGCAGGTTACAGTAGAAAACGTACCATGCAATTAACCGAAAATATATATAACGCAACACTTGAAGTTTTAAAAAAATCGAAAGCAGAAAATATTACCGCAACTCAGGCTGCCAATGAACTGGCAGAGAAGCGTATTGCGGATATTAGAAAAATAAAAGGCTCTTATTAATAAATCTGGTTTAACAACCAACATCGTTCTTATAATATGTTGAATAGAAGGCACCTGCGGGTAAAAGTTTTGCAAACGCTATATGCGTATCACCAGTCGGAAAACAAATCAATTAAAGCATTTGAAAAAGGCCTGTTGCAAAATGTTGATGAAGTGTATGAGATGTATATCTGGATGCTTTCTTTGTTTATAGAAGTTGCAGATTATTCAATACGTGACGCCGAAGAGCGCGCTAATAAATACCGTCCCTCAGAAGAGGATCTTAATGCCAGCATTAAATTAAACACCAATAAATTTATTGTTGCATTGCGTGATAATCCGGATTACCAGTCTGCGATGAAAAAGTACAAGGTTTCATGGCAGTTCGATCCTGAAATAAGCCGTACTATTTTTAATTCGTTAAAAGCTTCTCCTGAATATGATGCTTACATCCACCAGGAAGATCACTCAATCAAAGCGGAAAAGGACATCATTAAATTCATATTTAAAAAGCTCATATTGAAGTCGCCGGCCATCGAGCAGGTTTTCGAAGAGCAATTTATTAATTGGCCTGTTGATAAAGAAGTGTTACAAGCCTTAATCGCTAAGACATTCAAGAATTTTGCCAGTGAAAATCCGCGTGAAAATAAGCTTGCGGAGCTTAGCCCTAACTGGGCCGAAGACCGGGCATTTATTCTTGACCTGTTTAGCAAAACAATCGTATTCGATGAGCAATACCAGGCACTTATTTCCGCTAAAACGAAAAACTGGGAAGCGGATCGTATCGCCATGATGGATATTTTGCTGATGAAAATGGCAGTTGTCGAACTGGTTAATTTTTCGTCAATCCCTGTAAAAGTTACTATCAACGAGTATATCGAGATTTCCAAGGAATTCAGCACGCCAAAAAGTAATTCCTTTATTAACGGTATACTTGACAAAATTTACCTGGAGCTTAAATCAGAAGGTAAGATTCGTAAATTTGGCCGCGGGCTCGTAGAATAATGAAACAAATTCTTTTAATCTTTTCGTTAGCGCTTTTAGCAATTGGTTGTACTAATACTGCGAAAACCAATAATGCGAATGTTGATAAGAGCCAGTTAAGCGCGTCAGCTGCAAAATTTCAGTTTGATCAAACAACCTATGACTTTGGTATTATTGACCAGGGCGATACTGTTGTTCATAACTACTCATTTAATAATGCCGGCAAGAGTCCGTTAATTATTACCGATGCCCAGGCCAGCTGCGGATGTACTATCCCAGAATTTCCTCATGAACCGATTGCTCCCGGCAAAATAGGAGTTATCAAAGTAATTTTTAACAGTGCTAATAAGTTCGGTAAACAAACAAAAGCAATAACCATAACCGCAAACACCGTTCCCGCAATCACACAGCTTTTGCTGACCGGTGAAGTAAGAGACAATAAACAAATAAATTCTAAATAATGATTTCAACTATTTTATTACAGGCACAGGGAAGTGGATTAATGAGTTTCCTACCCATGTTGCTGATCATCGTGGTGTTCTATTTCTTCATGATTCGCCCACAGATGAAAAAGGCAAAAGATCAAAAGAAATATATAGAAGAGCTAAAAAAAGGCGATCGCGTAGTTACCACTGCTGGTATTCATGGTAAAATTATTGACATGAACGATACAACCTTTTTAATTGAAGTTGAAGGTGGAACAAAAATCCGTTTTGAACGCTCATCGATTTCTTTAGAAGCATCAAAAGCGCTGAACGCTAACAAGCCGGCATAACATTGTCACAGAAGTATCGTATTTAATAGCGATGAACTAAAATTCATCGCTATTATTATTTAAAAAAAGACGGATTGATCATCCGTTTTTTATTTTTGGTAAAAGCGAAGTAGCCTATGCCATTTCTTTCTTTAACTAAAACCGAACAACGAAGACTTTCGGTATTCGCAACCTGTTTAGGACTGGCGGTATTAACCTGGTTTTTCTTCGCTTTGTCAGGTAAATATATTTACGAAGTTAAAACCAAAATAAATTATGTTGATCTGCCTGTTAACAGGGCATTTCATGCGTTACAATCGGATACGATCAAACTGCAGGTACAAAGTACGGGTTGGCACGTTTTACTTTCAAAATTCAGGGTGCATCCGCTGCCTGTCACCGTTAGCCTGAAAAATATCAGTAAACAGAGTTTTGTCACCTTAAGTGATCAGCTGAAACGGATAGACGCACAGTTGCCCGCCGAAGAAACGGTTGTTGCCGTAATTCCTGATACCTTATATTACGATTTCACTTCCAGAACCATTAAGCGGGTGCCGGTTGTGCTGTCAAGCAATCTGCAGTTTAAAAAGCAATGGAACATAAGCAACAAGGCGGTGATAAAGCCTTCGTATGTGGTTGTAACTGGTCCTGAATCTGATTTAGCAAAAATTAAAGAATGGACAACTGATAGCGTGGTGCGTAAAAACGTATCATCAAATGTGAGATCGCAGGTTATGCTGAGCCCTAGTCCGAGTGCCAATATCAGTATTTATCCGTCCTCTGTCGATGTGCTGATACCTGTCGATCAGTTCACCGAAAAAATTATTGAGGTCCCCTTAAAAGTAGTTAATCCGTCGGGCTTGAATGTGCGCGTCGTGCCGGAAAAAGTGTTTGTAAAAGTTCTTACGTCACTCCAGAACTATCAGAAAATAACCAAAAATGTATTTACAGCAACAGTAGATCTCACCGATTGGGAGCGTTACCAATTGCCGCAATTACCTGTGCGTTTAACCAGGGAACCGGGGTTTACCAAGATTATCAGCACTGAACCGCAAACGGTTGACTTTATAGTTTACAAATAAGTAAATCCTGTTAATGAAAAAAATAGGTATTACGGGAGGAATTGGCAGCGGTAAAACGACGGTTTGCAAGTTTTTTGAGATACTTGGAATACCTGTTTTTTATGCAGATACCGCCGCAAAACAGGTTATGGATAGTGATCTACTGTTGAAATCAGGGCTAATTGATGCTTTTGGTAAGGATGTATTTAATCATGACGGTCTGAACCGCAAACATCTCGCAAATATTGTTTTTAATGACAAAGGCAAACTTCAATTACTGAATTCGCTTGTTCATCCTGCGGTTTTCAGGTCATTTGATGCATGGGTTGCCGGTCAAAATGCACCATACGTTTTAAAAGAAGCCGCCCTGCTTTTCGAAAGCGGATCATATAAAGCCTGTGACGAAACGATATTAGTCAAAGCGCCGCTGGAATTAAAGCTTAAGCGAGTAATTAAACGTGATTCCATTTCAGCAGAGGAAGTTAAGGCAAGGATGGACCGCCAAATGAGTGATCAGGAAAAAGCGAAGCTTTCCGGGCATTTAATTATTAACGACGAACTTAACCTGGTAATCCCTCAGGTTTTGAGCCTTCATCATTATTTTCTATCGTAATATGTCCCCTGATTTTCTTCAATTTAATGAATATGGGCTCTATTGTCTTGCCGGCGACTTTTACCTCGATCCGTCAAAGCCTGTAAAAAATGCGGTTATATCGCATGCTCATGCCGATCATGCCGTTGCTGGAAACACTAATGTGTGGTGTACTCCGGAAACAGCCGCAATCATGAGGCATCGCTATAAAAAAAATGCGGGAGCTAATTTTAACGAGCGGAATTACGGTGATGAATTTATGATTAATGGGGTGCGTATTCGCTTTTTGTCGGCCGGGCATATGCTGGGCTCCGCTCAGGTACTTATGACTTACCAGGGAACAAAATATCTTTATACGGGCGATTTAAAACTTCAGGCTGACAAAACCTGTGTGCCCGTTGAATGGGAAACGGCTGATGTGTTGATTACAGAAACCACATTTGCCCATCCGGAAGTAAAGCATCCCGATGTCACTTCTGAAATTGGCAAGCTCAGGGAAATAAAATATAACATTTTATTGGGAGCGTATGCTTTAGGTAAAAGCCAGCGACTGATAAACCTGATCAATGAACATGTGCCTGAGAAAAAGATATTGGTTCATCATTCAATTTTACCGATTAATAAAATCTATGAATCGTTTAATTTTCACCCCGGGGTTTATCAGCCTTACGACCGAAAGTTGATGAAAGCGGCCAATGAAGGCTACATCTATATCGTTCCACCTTTAACATTTAACAGTTATTTCCGGGCTGTAAATGTTTTGCGCATATTTGCCTCCGGATGGAAATCGCTGCAGCAACGCAATGATGCTGAGTTGTTTATATCTGATCATGTAGACTGGGATGATATTTTGGATACAGTAGAAACTGTGAGGCCGACCGAAATTTGGACACTACACGGCAATGGTAACTTTTTAAGGGAACATTACGCTAACAGCTTACAGGTCAAAATACTAAATTAGTGCAGGCTACTACTTCCGACTTCTATTATGAAAATGGATTTATTGTTTTTACAGAGACATACCATCTGAAAAGAGGTTTTTGCTGTAAAAACGGGTGCAGGCACTGTCCCTGGAAAAAGCATCATTCCGGCAAAAACCGGAAACAGCAAAACAAATAAAGAATTAAACTTTTTTAGTACTAATAACAGAACTTATGGAACTTGAAAAAGAAATTGTTACAGCGGGATTTAAAGACGAGTATCACAAAGGAGTTGTGAATATTATTTTTACATACAGCTGGATTACAACTCAGCTGAAAAAGCGTGTAGAGAAAAATCACATCACATTGCAGCAATATAATATTTTAAGAATACTACGGGGACAGTATCCGCAGCCGGCCACGGTTAATTTGTTAAAAGAGCGTATGCTTGATAAAATGTCGGATGCGTCCCGGATTGTTGAGCGCCTGGTGCAAAAGGGACTGGTAGCACGTTGTACCAATCAAACAGACCGCCGTGCTGTAGATATCAGCATTTCGGAAAAGGGACTGAACCTGCTTGAAAAACTTGATCCTGAAATGGGTGGTGATTTGCTTTTAAGCCGCTTAACCGAGCAGGAAGTTAATTCATTAAACGTATTGCTCGATAAGCTTAGAGGCTGATTATAACAAAAATCCTATCAGCGCTATTGAAACGCCGGATAAAACGGCAATCAGTTTTTTCCGGTTAAAATGGTGATCAACGCTCGACTCAAATAAAATAGTTGTTGAGATGTGAAGGAATATACCGATTACTACCGCCATTATCCTTCCGAAATAATTTGTGAGATTTAAAATGGATCCCTCGCTAAGAGCATGACTCAGCAAATATCCCGTTGGAGACATAAGTCCGAACAAAACAATCAAAAAAATGATCTTATTCTTACCCACATGGCTTTGCACCAGAACACTCGCCAAGGCAAATGAAGCAGGAATGTGATGAAGCGCAATACCAAATACTAACTCGTTCTGATGCCCTTCCGCCAGCGGCATTCCTTCAAGGAAAGCATGCAGGCATAAGCTCACCATAATGCCCCATGGAAATGCCGGGGAATGTGAATGAGCGTGAACATGGCCGTGCTCAATACCGTCAGAAAATTGTTCAAGTACAATCTGGAACAGAAATCCTCCCAGCACATATAAGCCGATTGTCGGGTCGTCAGTATGGAAAACTTCCGGCATCAGGTGTATTGCTGTAATCGAAAAGAGGTATGCACCGCTAAACGACAAAAGCAGTTTCAGTTGTTTTGACGCGTCTTTTTTGAAAAGAAATATTGATATCCCGCCTATAAAGCAGCTTAAAAATAAAAGGATCAGTTTCCAGTACTCCATTGTTTATCCCTTTGTATAGCAAGAAAAATAGTTCCGGTAATATAACCAATCAATGCGCCTAACAAGCCGCCAACGGTAACATCCACCGGATAGTGAACGCCGACATATACCTGTGCAAAACAAATAGACGCCGCCCAGAATAAAGCCAGCGGCGTAATCCATTTCCACTTGTGGCGGAAAACAGTTACCAGGAACACGGCAATAGCAAAATGGTTAGCCGCATGTGACGACGGAAAGCTAAAACCTGTACCGCAGCCGGCAATAGCACGTACCATCTGGTTTATTGAAGGATCGTTGCATGGACGAAGCCGGTGGATAAGCGGTTTGATCATGCTGGCGCTGCTCATGTCTGCCAGTGCAAAGGTGATCAGCAGGAAGACAATCAGCATGATACCTTTTTTTTCGTAATTGCGGATAAAAAACACAACGAGGAAAAGATATAACGGCGTCCAGAAATACCGGTTGCGAAGAAATGGCATCAGCCAGTCGAAAAATGGATTTGACAAGCCTCTGTTGATTGCAAAAAACAGCTGCTGGTCGAATTGCATAATATGTTCAATCATATTTTTTATGGCAAATAAGGATCAGGCGGTCGGATTTATTTTCGTCATACTCATTCAATGAGTAATCTCCAAAATGATCGGTAATGGCAAAGCCGCTTACGTCAAGCAGCCTTTGAAACTCAGGCAGGCAGAATACCTTAACTTCCTCTTTGAATGTGTAGTCTTTATTGCGATGTTCAAAAGAGATCGTTTTTACAATCTTATCAGCGACTCTTTTTTTGGTGATATAAAAATCAATCCCATCAATTGACTTAACTTCTTGCGGCGATAAATTGCGGATAATTTTCTGGCAGTTAAAATAGTCAAGCACTAGCAAACCATCCTTTTTAAGCGATTTGCGCATTGTTTTCAATGCCGTTACATGCTCTTTCTGCGTTTCGAAATATCCAAAGCTGGTAAAAAGATTCAACGCGATATCAAAGTAATTTATATAAAACAGGTATCGCATATCGTGCACAAAAAAATGCAGTTGCCGGCTTTCAAATTGTTTCGCGTAATTAATATTGGGAAGGGAAAGATCAATGCCGGTAACATCATAGCCCTTTTTATTCAGATAAACCGAATGGCGTCCCCGCCCGCAGCCTACGTCAAGCAAAAGAGAATCTGAAGTCGGATTAAGGTGTGCAAACAGGTTGTCAATAAAAAATTCGGCTTCTTCATCGTTTCGCTGGTTGTATAGAATATGATAATATGGGGAGTTAAACCAGTTTTGAAACCACTTACGAGACATACCGGAATTAATTTATAGCAGCAGCAAATATAGTAATTAAGCTAAATGGTTTTGTTTGTTGAAGCGTAGGCCATTTTTTTTAATTTTGCTGGATATAATTTATAACACGTGACGTTAATCAAGTCTATCTCCGGAATCAGGGGAACAATAGGGGGTACTGCTGGAAACGGGTTTACACCAATCGACATCGTAAAATTTACAACTGCCTTTGGTAAATGGGTGATTAAAAATACGGGGAATCCAAAAATCGTACTTGGGCGTGATGCACGCCTCTCGGGTGAAATGGTGAGGAACCTGGTGGTAGGCTCTTTGCAAAGTATCGGAGTAGATGTAATTGATCTTGGATTATCTACAACACCAACAGTTGAGCTTGCTGTACCAATGGAACAAGCCGGAGGAGGTATTATTTTAACTGCAAGTCATAATCCTAAGCAATGGAATGCTTTGAAGCTTTTAAACGCAGATGGTGAATTCCTGAACGATGCAGCCGGAAAGGAAGTTCTTGAGATTGCGGAAGAGGATATTGAATTCGCCGAGGTAAGCAATCTAGGTAAAATAACGTTTGACGATACGTATATCCAAAAACATATCGATCATATTTTAAAGTTGAAGCTGGTTGACGTTGAAGCGATCCGTAAAGCAGATTTTTCTATCGTAATTGATTGCGTTAATTCAACTGGTGGTATTTTTGTTCCGGCGCTTCTTAAGGCTCTGGGAGTTACTGAAGTCCATGAGCTTTTTTGCGAGCCGGATGGTAATTTTCCACATAATCCGGAACCGCTTCCGGAAAATCTAATTTCACTTTCGCAGGAAGTAGTTCGGAAAAAAGCAGATCTGGGTATTGCTGTCGACCCGGACGTTGACCGCCTATGCTTTGTTTGTGAAGACGGAGCGATGTTCGGCGAAGAATATACGCTGGTAGCTGTGGCTGATTATGTTTTACAGCATACGCCTGGCAACACGGTTTCAAACCTGTCTTCCACCCGTGCGCTTCGTGATGTTACCGAAAAGCATGGGCAAACTTATAATGCGGCCGCGGTTGGTGAAGTTAACGTGGTGACCAAAATGAAGGAGACTCAAACCGTGATAGGTGGCGAAGGAAATGGAGGGATTATTTATCCTGAGTCTCATTACGGAAGGGATGCGTTGGTAGGTATCGCTTTGTTTTTAACGCATCTGGCAAAATATGGCAGATCTGTATCACAATTAAGAAGTACTTATCCTGGTTATTTTATTTCTAAAAATAAAATAACCCTTACGGCGGATATGGACATTGACATGTTGCTGAAAAAAGTAGAAAATAAATACAAAAAGCAGCCTTACTCGACAATTGACGGACTTAAAATTGAATTTGATAAGGAATGGGTTCACTTGCGCAGATCGAACACAGAACCTATCATACGGATATATTCAGAAGCAAGTTCGGAAACAACAGCTAACAGCCTGGCTAATAAAATCATTTCAGATATTAAAGAGATATTGGGAAAGAGTTAATACTCGCCCGGAAAAATAATGAATATGCGTGTTTACTTAGATAATGCAGCGACCACCCCGCTAGATAAAGAAGTACTGAAGGAAATGTACCAGGTTATGGAGAGCCAATACGGCAATCCATCGTCTATACATGCTCATGGGCGCGAAGTGCGTACTGTTATTGAAAAAGCACGCAAAACCGTTGCTGGTTTATTAAATGCGGCTCCTTCAGAAATATTTTTCACTTCAGGAGGTACAGAAGCCGATAATATGGCGATACGCTGCGGTATTATCGATCACAAAATAAAACATGCGATAACTTCACGTACCGAACACCACGCCGTTGTTCATACGCTGGAAGCGATGGAAAAAAGCGAGATGATTCAACTTGACTTCGTAAATGTCGATTCGAAGGGGAATATTGATTTCGACCACCTGGAGCAACTGTTACAAAAAGATACCGAAAGAAGTTTTGTCTCATTGATGCATGCTAATAATGAGATCGGTACGCTGACTGATATAGAGCGGGTTGGCGAGCTCTGTGAAAAATACGACGCCTTGTTCCATTGCGATACTGTACAAACAATGGGACATTATCGTCATGACCTCAGTAAACTGAAGGTTCATTTCGTTGTTTGTGCTGCTCACAAGCTTCACGGGCCTAAGGGTGTAGGCTTTATTTACATCAACCATCGTGTTAAGATAAAGCCGATGATTTTTGGCGGCTCTCAGGAACGCAACATGCGCGGAGGAACGGAAAATGTGTATGGAATAGTTGGCCTCGCAAAAGCAATGCAAATGGCATATTCAGATATGGATGAACACCAGGCACATATTCAGCAGCTAAAAAGCTATATGAAATCTGAGCTGGAGAAAAACATACCTGGTATCGAATTTAATGGCGAAACGGATTCCGATAAAAGTTTGTATACCGTGCTGAACGTTTCGTTCCCGGAAATGGACATGGCAGATATGCTTTTATTCAATCTTGATATATCTGGCATTTCCGCCTCCGGGGGCAGCGCCTGCAGTTCCGGTACAAATATCGGATCGCATGTTTTATCGGCCATTGGAACTAATCCAAACAGGCCATCTGTACGCTTCTCCTTTAGTAAATTTAATACGAAAGAGGAAATTGATTACACAATCAATAAAATAAAAGAAGTTTGCCTTGTAAATGCGTAAATCTTTTTAATTAACGAAAACTGGCATTGTTATAGCATCATGTTTAACACATCTAAAAACAACTACTATGTTAGACAGCCAAAATCAATCAAACGATTGGAATGACGATTCAAGGAATCAGTCACAAAATAATAACACTGATGTTAATACCAACAATGAGTATGCTAAGGACACTCAACGTAACCAGGAATGGGATAACAACAGAACCGGAGCAACAAATGAAAACCGCGGAAATGAAAGCGAAGGTTACAGAAATCCGGAAAACTCATCAGACCTTGATCGCGATGAAGAATTTGACAATGCGGAATTAGATAATGACGATGATATTGAAAACGATCAGGTAATACCTGAAACGCCAGAAAAAGACGAGGATGAAAATGAGGGAAGCTGGGCCGATGAAGATGGGGACGACGACACAAATGTAGATCACACAAATGGTTTTGATACAAAAGGTGATTTTACAGGACGGGAATCCTACGGACGTTCGAGAGAACAATTTGGTACAGGCCATGAACCGGGTGCTAATCCGGGTAGTGGATTTTAACGTAAAAGAGCTCCTTCGGGAGCTTTTTTATTTTACCGATAAATTATAACTTGCTGCATGCAGCGAAGAAATTTCATCAAGGTTTCCGGCATTTCAGCCAGCCTTCTCCTGGCCTTCGGAGACAAAGCCTTTTCCTCTGTTTTTCAATCTACATTTAAAATAAAGAAGTTACGTAATAACGTAGGTATCTTTACTGAACAAGGCGGAACAATTGCCTGGCTCGTAAATAGTGACGGAATTATTGTCGTAGACGCGGAATTTCCCGAGCCGGCCAATCATTTAATTGCCGAGCTTAAAAAGCAATCCGAAAAACCTTTCAGGTACCTGATCAACACACATCATCACGGCGATCATACGTCAGGCAATATATCTTTTAAAGGAATAGCTGGTCATGTACTTGCTCATGTAAACTCAGATGCCAATCAACGGAAGTTTGCGAAAGATCCGTCAGTACAGCTTTTTCCTGATATAACATATTCTACGTCGTGGAAAACAACGCTTGGTGACGAAACAATCAGTGCAAACTATTTCGGGGCTGGCCACACCAATGGGGATAGCTTTATCCATTTTCAAAACGCGAACGTGGTTCACGCCGGTGATCTGGTGTTTAACAAGCGATATCCATTTATCGACCGTTCGGCTGGCGCATCAGTTAAAAGCTGGATTGAGGTGTTGGAGAAGGCACAAAACCTTTATGACCACGATACCTTGTTTGTATTCGGCCACGCGTTTGATCCCGAACAGGTGACAGGAAGTAAGGCAGAGCTAAAAATGATGCAAAACTATCTAGCACGACTCATGGATTATGTCTCGGCGCAGATAAGGGCCGGGAAGTCAAAAGAGGATATTTTAAAAACTACCGAAATTCCGGGAGCAACAGAATTTAAAGGCGATGGAATTGAGCGAAGTTTAATGGCGGCTTACGAAGAACTTACTGCGTAAAGTTCGAAACGGAGCTTTCTTATATAAAGAAGCAAAGCAAAAAAATCCGGCCACGGCCGGATTTTTTTGCTTTTATCAGTTGTCCATTAATTTCAGGAAAGTGAAAAGCTTGTTTTTCATTTCCCTGCGATCGACGATGAAGTCTAGGAACCCATGTTCCTGCACAAACTCAGCCGTTTGAAAACCTTTAGGTAAATCTTTTTTAATAGTTTCTTTAATAACACGAGGCCCGGCAAATCCGATCAATGCACCGGGCTCTGATATATTTATATCGCCTAACATGGCGTAAGAGGCCGTAACACCACCCGTTGTGGGATCTGTAAGCAAGGAGATATATGGTATTTTTGCCTTACTTAGCAAAGCTAATTTTGCCGATGTTTTCGCCATTTGCATCAGGGAAAAAGCGGCTTCCATCATTCGTGCACCTCCTGATTTCGATATCAGTAAAAAAGGAACTTTATTCTTAATTGAGTAATCGATAGCGCGTGCTATTTTTTCGCCAACTACAGAACCCATCGATCCTCCGATGAATGAAAAATCCATACAGGCGATAACAATATCGTGCCCGTTTAATTTGCCGTATGCCGATCTCAGCGCATCATTCAAGCCTGTCTTTGCATAGCTTTCTTCCAGGCGTTCAGTGTATTTTTTTGTATCCTCAAAGTCCAGGGGATCGCCGGATTTTAGATTTGCATTTAATTCGGTGAACGTGTTATCATCAAATAAAATGGAAAAATACTCCTTTGATCCGATTCTCAAATGATACCCGCAATAATGGCAAACGTATTTATTTTCAACCTGTTCTGCGTAGTGCAGCGGCTTTTTGCAATTCGGGCATTTATTCCAAAGGCCGTCAGGTGCCTCTTTTTTATCTTCTGTTGAAGTTATGATTCCTTTTTTCTCTCTTTTAAACCAAGCCATGAAATTTTTGGAAATAGGTTACAAAGAAACGAAAAATTTGGTAAAATGGTTTTCTTAATAAACGACCCCGAATATCAGGTGTGATTTGTTAGATGTTGGTTGAAAATGAGCTGATTTAAAAATCGATCCTGGTACAAATCCCAGGTCGCACAAAGTGTAAAAAGTACACCCTTAAGTTCAGCAAAATTCTTAATTTCGACCGTCTTTTATAACAAACTATAAAAAATGGATTTAAAAAATTATAAAGGTGTTCTGTATGGCGACATGGTACAGGCGCTATTTGAGCAGGCAAAAAAACACCAGTTTGCTCTTCCTGCTGTAAACGTTATAAGTACCAATTCTGTCAATGCTGTAATGGAAACTGCCAAAGCAGTTAATTCGCCGGTGATTATTCAGCTTTCAAATGGCGGAGCACAATTTTATGCAGGTAAATCCTTAAATAACGATAATCTGCAGGCTTGTATTTTAGGTGCGGTATCGGCGGCACAGCATGTTCATTTGCTTGCTGAAAAATACGGCGTTGCCGTAATTCTGCATACTGACCATGCCGCAAAGAAATTATTGCCATGGATTGACGGATTGCTTTCACACGGAGAAGACTTTTATAAGAAAAATGGAAAGCCATTATTTTCTTCTCACATGCTCGATCTTTCTGAAGAGCCATTGGAGGAAAACATAGAAATAAGCAAGAAATACCTTGAGCGCATGAAAGCGATGGGGATGACAATCGAGGTGGAACTTGGCGTAACTGGCGGGGAAGAAGATGGTGTTGATAATTCAGATGTAGATAGCTCTAAGCTTTACACTCAGCCATCGGAAGTTGAATATACTTACAAAGAGCTAAGCAGCGTAAGCGAGAAGTTTACCATCGCAGCGGCATTTGGAAATGTTCACGGTGTTTACAAACCCGGAAACGTAAAATTGCAGCCAGTTATTCTTAAAAATTCGCAGGAATATCTAAAGGAACAACATGGATTAACAGCTGAAAAGCCGATTAACTTTGTTTTCCACGGTGGCTCAGGTTCTTCCAAAGAAGAGATTCGTGAAGCTATATCATATGGAGCTGTTAAAATGAACATTGACACCGACATGCAATGGGCATTTTGGGAAGGAATTTTGGGCTATTACCAGTCTAAGGAAGCTTATTTACAAGCGCAGATTGGCAATCCGGAAGGTGAGGATTCTCCAAACAAAAAATATTATGATCCGCGTGTTTGGTTACGCAAGGGCGAAGAAAACTTCGTTAAACGCTTAACTCAGGCATTTGAAGATCTGAACTGTATTAATGTAAACGATAAACTGTAACAGACAGTCGTTCTAAGATCGAAGCCGCCGTGTTAAAACACTGGCGGCTTTTTTTTGTATATAATGCATCAAATTTAAATGATGTCAAAAAATAAGAAGAAAAGCATTTTTGAACGCTTTGCAAATTGGGCCACACAGGCCACTGGAAGCTCAGCTGCATTTATCATTGCTGCTGCGGTGGTAGTAGCTTGGGGTATCAGCGGACCGATATTTCAATATTCCGAAACCTGGCAGCTGGTAATCAATACAGGCACTACAATTATTACCTTTTTAATGGTATTTCTGATTCAGAAATCGCAGAATAAAGATTCAAAAGCTCTTCATTTAAAGTTAAATGAGCTGATCGCAGCGCAGCAAGGCGCAAGCAACCGCATAGTTAATGTAGAAGATCTTACGGAAGCGGAACTCGATAAGCTGTCAAAATTTTATGTGCGGATTTCGGATCTCGCTGAAAAGGAAGATGACATTACCTGCTCGCATTCTATTGACGCGGCAGAAGAAAACCATAACTTTAAATCCGCAAAATATAAATCAAAACCGAGTAACAGCGACAGCCTAAACGGAACTAAAAATGAGAAGTCACCAGCTCCACGTAGAAAAAGTAAGCAATCAGCAAGATCTGGAAAAAGTATTTGAGATACGTCGTATCGTATTTGTAGGCGAACAAAACTGTCCGCCGGAGCTGGAATGGGAGCACGAAGATGAGTCAACACATTTTCTTGCCTTTGTAAACGATGTTCCTGCAGGGGCTGCTCGCTGGCGTAAAACCGAACAAGGATTTAAACTCGAACGCTTTGCCGTTTTGAAGGATTTCAGAGGACTCGGAGTTGGCGCGGCATTGGTTGAAAATGTCCTGGCTGACGTGAAGCCTTCTAAAGACGATTACGTTTATCTAAATGCCCAGATCACCGCAATGGGATTATACGCAAAATTTGATTTCGAAAAAGTTGGTGAACAGTTTGAAGAGGCCGGAATACAGCATTTCAAAATGGTGCTGAAGAAATAAGCTACTTATTCTTCGTATCCTCTGTCATCAGTTTGCGATTAAAAGGTCGTATAATCAATCGTGTTCCGCGGTCATAACTAAAATAACTCCAAATCCAGTTCACAAAAACAACAGCCTTATTCCGGAAGCCAACAAGCGTCATCAGGTGGACGAACATCCAGATGAACCAGGCGAAAATACCTTTAAAGTGAACTTTGCCCAGATCAACTACCGCGCGATTTCGGCCTATAGTTGCCATAGAACCCTTATCGAAATATTCAAAAGGTTCTGGTTGTTGGTTGTTAATAATCTTAAGCAGGTTTTTAGCGAGATGACGGCCTTGCTGCTGCGCGACAGGTGCAACGCCAGGATGCCCTTGAGGGTATTCGCTCATAACCATTGAAGCAACATCTCCGATCGCATATATATTATCAAAGCCTGTAACTTTATTTGTTTCATCAACCGTTATGCGGTTACCCCGTACTATTTTGTCCTTTGGGATACCATCGATAACTTCACCCATTACCCCCGCAGACCAGAGAACGTTTTCCGAATAGATTTCCTGCCCGTCAGAAACCGAAAGTTTATCACCGTCATAACTAAGAACACGTGTCTGGGTGAAAACTTTTACACCCATCGTTTCAAGTACTTCCCTGGCGTCATGCTGTGATTTTTCAGACATCGGACCTAGCACAGCTGGTGAGCCCTCGATCAGGTAAATATTCATAAGCGACATGTCCAGTTCCGGATAATCCTTTTGCAGTACGTGATTTCGTAATTCGCAGAGTGAGCCGGCCAGCTCTACGCCTGTTGGTCCGCCGCCAACGATTACAAAGTTGAGAAGCCCGGCTTTTTTCACAGGGTCCTTTTCAATTAATGCCTCTTCCAGGTTCTGAAGAATCATGCTTCGCAAATTCAAAGCTTCCGGAATGGTTTTCATCGGCATGGTATAATGTTCCAACTCTTTTGAACCGAAAAAATTAGTATCCGAACCAGTTGCCAACACCAGGTAATCGTAAGAAATCTCACCTATACTCGTAACAACAACGTTTCTTTCAGGCACAATCTGCTTAACCTCGGTGTTCCGGAAAGTGAAGTTCTTTTGGCCCTTGAAGATTTTCCTAAGCGGGAAGGCAATAGAATCTGCCTCAAGTCCTCCGGTTGCAACCTGGTAAAGAAGAGGCTGGAAGGTGTGATAGTTGTGTCGATCGAGCATTAGTACCTTGACTTCCTTGCCTTTAAGCTTCTTAGCTATTTCGATGCCGCCAAATCCGCCGCCAATAATTACAATTTTGGGAAAGGCTGTGCTACTCAATGTTTTTGTCATAAATCATTAACTGCACTATTAACTTAATTAGATGAAAAATGTTGAGCGATCCGGGCCATTGAAAAGAAAAAGCCCCAGGCGTTAGGCATGGGGCTTTCATTTATAATGTTTTATAAATTATCTGAGATCTTTTTTTCCGAAGTCAACAATAACTGGTGTTGCCACACAAATTGATGAGTAGGTACCAAAAACAACCCCGATCAACAATGCAAATGAGAAGCCGCGAATTACTTCACCACCAAAGATGAATAATACGATCAGCACGAAGAATACTGTTAAAGCGGTGATCACCGTACGGCTTAATGTACTGTTAATCGCATCATTAATTACCAGTTTCGGATCATCGGTTTTGGCGTGATGCAAGTTAAGGTATTCACGGATACGGTCCATCACTACCACGGTATCGTTAATTGAGTAACCGATAACCGTTAAGATAGCGGCGATGAAGGCCTGGTCGATATCTAGTGAGAAAGGTAAAATACCGTTAAACAACGAGAAGAATGATAGTACCAGCAGCGCATCGTGCGTTGTAGCAACGATTGCAGCAAGACTGAATTGCCATTTCCTGAACCGTACAAGGATGTATATCGAGATAACAATGATCGAGAAGATAACTGCCCAGATCGCCGATGTTTTCAGGTCGTTAGCGATTGTTGGCCCAACTTTTTGAGAACTTTCAATCTTGCTTTTAACACCTAGTTTTGACAAGCCTTCTTCAAGCTTGTTTTCTACGGTTTTGTCAGCAGACTCGCTTGTTTGATCACTCATGTAAGAAGTTGTGATCTTTAATTGGTTATCCGAACCAAATGTTTTTACTTCAGTAGCAGAGTGATTGCTTTCGTCTGTATAAACGCCGTCAAGCACTTCGCGGATTTTTTCCTGGTCAACTGGTTTATCAAAGCTTACTACATAAGTACGGCCGCCTTTAAAGTCAACACCTAAACTAAAGCCGCGGGTAAACATTGAAATCAATCCTGCAGTGATAAATAATCCCGAGACGATGTAAAATATCTTCCGGTTTTTAACAAATCCGTAATGTGCATTTTTAAATGTATGCGAACTCCATGGATTTGAAAATTTGATCGGTTTGTCTTTTGACAGCATCCATTCGAAAATGATACGCGAAATAAATATCGAGCAAAATAACGATGTGATGATACCGATCATTAATGTTGTCGCGAAACCTAAGATTGGTCCTGATCCGAATATGTATAAAATCACACCGGTCAGGAATGTTGTGATCTGGCCATCAAGGATCGATGGAAGCGCATGTTTGTAACCATCTGCTACAGCCAGGCGCAATGACTTGCCATGACCAAGTTCTTCTCGGATACGTTCGTAAATCAATACGTTGGCGTCTACCGCCATACCCATAGTCAATACGATACCTGCGATTCCGGGAAGGGTTAAAACTGCACCAACAGATGCAAGTACCCCCATCAGGAAGAAAATATTTACAAATACTGCAACGTTTGCCACAGTTCCGGCGCGGTTGTAATAGAATATCATGAAGACAAGTACTACCAGCAATCCGATTACCGAAGAAAGTAAACCGGAATGTATTGCGGTTTCTCCTAACGATGGTCCAACGATGGCTTCTGAAACGATTTTAGCTGGAGCCGGAAGGCGACCTGCTTTTAATACGTTTGCAAGGTCTTTTGTATCGCTTAGTTCGAAGTGGCCTGAGATTGATGAAATACCGTTAGGAATTTCGTTCTGTACAGTAGGAGCAGAGTACACAACATCGTCTAATACAATAGCGATGCTTTGTTTATTGTTCGCATCTGATGACGCAGCTGCCGTCAGTCTTTTCCAGTCACGTGCACCATCAGGGTTCATATACATTACTACCTCAGGATTTCCACGTTGGTCGATATCGTCTTTAGCATCAGTGATCACGTCGCCGCCTAAGGCAGGAGTGCCATCTGCTTTTGTCACTTTGATAGCATATAATTCAAAAATCTTACTGTCTGCCGAAACAGGTTTAACTCCCCATAATAATTTAATGTTAGAAGGAATTACGCTTTTTACAGCTGGAAGAGTTAAGTAAGAATTGACTTTAGCAGTATCTTTTTGAGCTGCATAACCAACAATTGGTCCCGGACGTAAAGCTTGCTGACCGTTTTGAGCCTGGTAAGTTGCGGGAGCAAGCAAAGCAAACAAAGGATTTTGTTTTGCTTGTTGAGCTGCGTTTTTCGCAAGAGCTCCTGTATCTTTCGCTGCCGAATCTTTTTTAGCGCCTAATGCCGCCAGTTTGCTGCCTGCATCTTTTTTAATCGAATCGATTTTAGATGTGCCGGCTACTTTTTTAGTTGTATCGCTTGCAGCTTGTGTGGAAGCTACTATTTTGTTTACGTTCTCAAGTAAAGGGAATATCTGCGTATTATCATACGTTTCCCAGAACTCCAGTTTGGCAGACCCCTGTAATAATTTACGTACACGAGTTGGATCTGAAACACCAGGAAGCTCGATCAGGATACGGTTTGTTCCCTGCTGGCGCTGGATGTTCGGAGCTGTTACACCGAACTTGTCAATACGTGTACGAAGGATGTTAAACGACTGATCGATTGCAACTGTCGATTGTGTTTGAAGAAATTTCAAAACATCGCTGTTGCTTGAAGTGATTTTTACACTATTCGCGTTATCTCTTGTCGCAAAGAACTGAGCTAATTTTCCATTTGGCTCAAGTTTTTCATATTCTTCACCAAAAAGCGTAATGAAATCTTTTTGAGAAGTTTTCAAATCAGCGTCGGCATTTGCTAAGGCTTTGTTGAAATTTGCGTCTGCTGGATTATTAGCCAGATTACGTACAAGGTCAACCAATGAAATTTCCATGGTTACGTTCATCCCGCCCTTTAAGTCAAGACCCAACGGAATTTCACGTTCTTTTACATATTGGTAGTTGAATTTTGTAAAACCCAGATTGTACACAGGTTGTGTAGCAATTGAATCGAGGTAAGCTTTTTCTTTAATCGGATCACCCTTGGCAAATTCCTTCGCCTGGTTTTCTACCCTCTTGGCAACCCATGTGAAAGATAGTGAATACAAACACGCTATAGCGAGCGCTATTGCAACAAATTTTATCAGTCCTTTCCCTTGCATTTTGTAAATTGTGTATATAAGCCTTTTCTAAATAAGACGGCAAATCTAATTAAATTTTCTTTTGTTAATAATTATTTTTAAATGAGCATAATAAGCCGGTTTATAAGCCATTTTTGAGTATTTTATGGCATTCTAGCTGCGCTTTTGATAGGTTATAAATGAATAGTCGAAGAGATTTTTTTCATCTGACGAATGGCGTTCAGTGGATGTTTCCTTCCACAGGTTCAAATCGATTTCCGGAAAAAAGGTATCTGCGTTAAACCTGTGATGGATAAGCGTCAATTCAATCTGATCGGCAAATTCGATTGCCTGTCGGAAAATCTCTCCGCCACCTATAATTGATATTTTTTCATCATCGCACGCTGTAATAGCTTCCCGAAGAGAGTGAAGAACCTCTGCGCCATCAATGGTGATATCATTGCTGCTGATGACGATGTTCCGCCTGTTTATCAGCGGCTTGCCCATCGACTCAAACGTCTTTCTGCCCATAATAACAGGAAAGCCTACAGTAACTGCTTTAAAATGCTTAAGATCGGCAGGAAGATGGCACAATAACTGGTTGTCCTTGCCTATGCCGTTGTTCTCGTCAACAACTACTACTAACTGTATCATGTTTGTTAAAAAATATTTGGTTATACAGCGACCGGAGCCTTAATCGCTGGATATGGATCGTAATTCTCCAGGCTGAAGTCTTCGTATTTAAAATCGAAGATATTTTTGACTGCGGGATTTAGTTTCATTACCGGCAACGGTCTTGGTTCGCGGCTTAACTGAAGGCTGACTTGTTCCAGATGATTATTGTATAAATGTGCGTCGCCGAGCGTGTGAATTAAGTCTGCCGGCTCAAGGTCGCAAACCTGCGCCATCATCATAGTAAGCAGCGCATACGAAGCAATATTAAAAGGCACGCCTAAAAATATATCCGCACTTCGCTGGTAAAGCTGGCAGCTTAGTTTTCCCCTGGTTTCGCCTTTGCTTTTATCAGGAGGAGCAACATAAAACTGAAAAAAACTGTGACAGGGTGGAAGTGCCATATTTTCTACTTCCGCGACGTTCCATGCCGAAACTATGATGCGCCGTGAATCGGGATTGTTTTTTAGCTGATTTACAACCTGGCTGATCTGATCGATATGGCCGCCGTCGGGTTTTGGCCATGAACGCCATTGCGATCCGTAGACAGGGCCGAGGTTGCCATTTTTATCAGCCCATTCGTCCCAAATACTTACACCGTTTTCTTTAAGGTAACTAATATTGGTATCACCCTTCAGAAACCAGATCAGTTCATGTATAATGGAGCGGAGATGAACTTTTTTCGTTGTTACGAGTGGGAATCCGTCCTGCAGATTGAAACGCATCTGATATCCGAAAACACTGATTGTCCCCGTTCCCGTACGATCATGTTTCTGGGCGCCATGTTCCAGCACATGTTTCATCAAATCAAGATATTGTTTCATGAAAGTGTTTGTTGAAGTTTGTGCAAATAAAATAAATGTAATTTAGCCATCCTATTTTTGTTCATAACTCGGCTCTTGTTTAAAAGATGATCTCCTTTCCCAACGCAAAGATAAATATTGGCTTATCGGTAGTTAATCGTCGTGCCGATGGCTATCACAATCTTGAAACCGTTTTTTATCCGATTAATATTAAGGACGCTCTTGAGATAGTTGAGGCAAAAGAATTGCTTTTCACATCCTCGGGTATAGAGATACCTGGATATGCTAATGAAAATCTTTGTCTGAAGGCGTATGAACTGATCGCGAAGGATTATGACGTGCCGCCTGTTCATATTCATCTTCATAAAAACATTCCGATCGGAGCAGGACTTGGCGGCGGATCGGCTGATGCAGCTTTTTTTATCAGGTTAATGAACGACAAGTTCGACCTCAATATAACACAGCAAAGTATGGACGCTTACGCTCGTAAGCTTGGGGCCGATTGTGCTTTCTTCTTAAAAAACGTTCCGGTGTTTGCTCGTGGACGAGGCGATGAGTTCGCAGAAATCAAATTGAGCCTTGAAAAGTATTATATCGTTTTAGTAATGCCGCCAGTGCATGTTTCTACTGCTGAGGCTTACCGCGGTGTGGAACCTGCGAAGCCAGCTAAATCTATGAAAGAGCTTATTGAACTACCGGTAAAACAGTGGCAGGAAACTGTAAGAAATGATTTTGAGAAATCGGTGTTTACTAATCATCCAAAAATAAGAGGAGTTAAAGCTGCTTTATACGAAGCAGGCGCTGTTTACGCTTCCATGAGTGGCAGCGGTTCTTCGGTTTACGGTATTTTTAGTAACCAGATTAAACTTCCCTTACTGGAAATTGATAACGTCGTTTACTATGGGGTTTAGCGTCGTATTGGTGCCCGTTAATTTTTAGTACGCGTAAGCTGTGGTTTTAGCCAGTCGGAGAGTTTTTGACTATCCCTTATGTAAATTAAGGTGTCGAGATCGTCGTCTTGCGTCAGCGTTGATTTATTAATCTCATAATCGTTTAACAGATTGGTAAGCCCAGCCATATTAAGCGTAAGGAGCGATTTTTCTTCAGGATGTTCCAGCGTGTATTTCGTGAATCCGAACAAGAAACTTAAAACCAGGTCTGGGTTTTTAGCGGAGATCTTCATTACATATTGTTCCAGGAACACGCTTACGTACGGACATTTATATATCCATGAAACCGAAAAATCTTCTGCTTCTTTGCGTTTTTGCTGTTTTTGATTGCGTGGTGTTTCGGCAAGCCAGTTGATACATTTTATCACATCGGGCTGGTAGCGGAGAAAATCTTCTTTAGTTTTGAATTTGTAATTCTGAGGAACTACTAAATCTTGAGAAAAAGCCGCGCGTGTAAGAAAGAGGAGTACTATCAGGATGAAGTTTTTCATATTAGCTGATATAGTCGCGGTCTTCATCACTTAAATAATGTTTAGTTGGCGTAACGTCGGTTTCAGGAAGTTCTGGCTCCTGTATCTTTTCCGGTTTCTTCCTTTTGAAAACAATCCCGCCGGTTATCAATCCGATAAGAAACATGAATCCGAGCATTGCTACTTTTGAGATTCTTGTATCACCGAACAGCCAAAAGTTAACGTCGTCTGTGTTTTTCACTAAGATAGTGGTGACGATAACTGTAACAAATATCATAAAAACCGACTTAGCGCTCATGCTATTCTAAAAATCAAGATTAAGATTTACTTCGAATATCGGATTTTGATGTGGTTTTTCATTTACAAAAATGATTTTACCTCCAAGGTCAACGTTCGGCAAATAAAATCGAAGAAGGTTCATATCTGCGCCAAGCTTAATTCCGAAAGTTCTTGGAGAGAAATCATTGTTATGCCCCACATTTTCAAAATCAGAGAAAAAGCCACCTTTGAACCGCTTAATGTATGCCAGCGGTCCGATTTCCCAGTCAGGATAGAAAATCGGGAAATCATAATTGGTAAGTAATGTATTGATCAGTTTGCCTGAATACTTCAAATTGCTGTAACCGCTCACCTTTGGAATATCGATAGTGCCATCGTATGCCCCGGTTGCATTTTGATAGTTAAAAGAAGCTGTCAGTGCATGATGCGGAAGTATGCCGGGAAAGTAAAACGTGGATTTGAAAGTAAGTAATTCGCCGGTAAGCGTATTCTGGAATGGGAAATTATTATATTCCACAGCAAAATTTTGCCCCCACGGCGGCGCAAGATCGCGTGGGCCAGTTAAACTGTTTCTGCTGAAGTAGGCCCGGTACTCCATCGGGAAATTCAAAATATCGATAAATGACTTTGGACGGTTTTCAACATCATAGCGCGTCGTATAGCTTGTTCCGACTTCAAAGCCTGAACTGTAGACATAGTTATGCTGGTTAAAGATGAACGGGAAGGTGACTTTGGCTTCCCATTGGTTTTCTCTCCAGCTAACTGGTATACTTGGCGCCCCATTTCCCTGGCGCTGATAAATTAGCCTTGCCTGGTTTATATATTGAATGTTAATGATCGGGTAGAACCGGCTGTAAGTAAAGCCCGCGAAGTATTCGCTTTTTCGCAACGCTCTGTTGAACTGGTAGCCGGTGTAAAAATTCAGCGTATTCAGTTTATTGTCCGATTGAATTTTTAAACCAAGATTGTAATCATCGTAAAAATCATTCTTTTCAACTACCGGATACAAACTGTGGAAATAGAATAAATGCGGGATTTCCCTGTACGGCTTTGTTGAGTAAGTGGCTCGAGGGATACTGTCAAATACGTCTTGGTTGCCTTCTTGCCTTACAACTGGCTCAATGTAATTAACGGATGCATCTGTGATGTTGTCAAGGGACACAGGTTTAATTGCTTCCGGGTCTAAGTAAGAGATTTCATAGCCGTTGAAGTTATAGTTATTGAATAAAATTCTTTTTCTCGATCTGTCATAGGAAGGATTATAAGCACCGAATTTTACAGAAGTAAGCTGTTGAATCTTTTCAGTGCTTCTGTTTAGCAGATAGAGATTATCGATCCCATTAAAGTGTGCTTTGAAAATTATGTTGTTATCTGCATAGATCGGATGGGAGATAAGTTGCGATTTAAATGGAATCAATTGATCGAATGACTTTGTATTGCAGTTAAGTTCATAAAGAGCAGTTCCCTGCTGCCCGACTGCGGTAACAATTACTTTGGTTCCATCAGCATTATACTGCGGGTATTGCATCATCAAATTTGAAGGCGTAGGAAAGGAATTTAATACACGTCCATCGCGCGAGTCGAGCTCATTTAACGTTATCTTGTTTTCGTAGGAGACATTAACAGAAATGATTTTTTTTCCATCCGGTGAAAGCGCTGGTGCAAAGTAACGGCTATGGTGTGTAAGCTGCCGATATTCTCGGGATTTTAAGTCGAGAATATTTATAACATTGAACGATCTTTTTTGAAAACGTTTATCATAACGATACTCATCCCATGTAATTTTTCCAGCGCCGTAATTGAAGTAAGGATCCTCTTGTATACCGATTTTTCGGATTGTTTTTTCGACACCGGTAGAATCAATTTCAACCAGTTTCGGCACGGATGTTTTGCCGTTTTTTAAAGCGATAATTTTACCAGCGGACGAAGCTGCCGGCATTAAATAATTAACCGGACCGTTCGCTTTTTTGACGGGTAAAATGGGGTAGGCCAATGGCTTTACATTCTCGAGCTGATCACGCCATTTTGATCGCAGTTCATCTACGGTAGAGTCGTGCAATTTCGCCGTCGTCAGGCTGGTGATTTTTTTGATTGAGTTGCTCAGATTGTACGGCCGCACAGGGAGTTTTGCCATACGTTTCATTAAGCTGTCAATCATGTTTGGGCCATGGTCCCTCCGCAGCTTGGTAACCATATAATACCCTAATTGATAGTACCCGGGGGTGATGTTTTTTACAGACCCAAAATAGTCTTTTGAATAAGAGAAATTTTCGGTACTTAGTGTATTTGTTCGAAAAGATACATCCCACTCAGGCATTCGTCCCCGGC
Source organism: Hufsiella arboris (assembly GCF_009834875.1). GTDB lineage: Bacteria > Bacteroidota > Bacteroidia > Sphingobacteriales > Sphingobacteriaceae > Hufsiella_A > Hufsiella_A arboris. The sequence continues at coordinate 84,669 of NZ_WVHT01000008.1, forward strand.
CTGCATTTGTCAGACTTGTTTCTATTCCTACTGCGTCACCTTCATAAAACCATGGAGGTAAAACGATACCAAATATTGCTAAGGCAAGTTCTTCGAAAAAGGGTTTTCCTAAATATCCTGTCAATTTGTCAAACTGAGCTACGTGCCTCATCTCATGAACGGCCAGGCTATTTAGCCAATCCTGGTAATCAAAATCTTGCGAAGGGGTGGTAAAAAACTCCGATCGCCTTGGGGCAAGTTGCACAAATCCATTAGCGGAGGTTCCTTGATTTTGAAGAATGATCGTGATTTTTTTTGGTGTGATATGGTAGGAGAGGGACACCTTATTAATAACAACGTTAAGCGTGTTAGCCATCCGCTGGGCTTCATTTTTAAATTGAGAAGGATAGACCAATTGAAACGATTTTGTGTCTATCTGTTCCCATTTTAAAAAAGGAGGGTTTTGTGATGAATCAAAGAATTGACCAAAAGTGCTAACTGAAGTAAAAGTGAAAATTAGTATCGATAAGTATCTGATTAATATTTTATTGTATTTATATAATCCCATTATATTTTATGTGTGCTAATATTTTTAGTATAACTGATTTTGAAATAGTAGTAATAAGTAAAGTGAAAAGTTTGATAAATTGTTTATATGTCTGATTATCTGAATCTAATGTAAAGTACATTGAATCGATATAATGTCTTCTTTTCTCTAAAAATAGTTAAAATAGCTGACATTGTTGAACTGCTGGCATTGCGCTTCAAGCATAAGTAAACTGAAACTTGGCAGCTAGTTTTGAAATTTGATGTCAGTATCAAAATTCGTTGGCGGTTTAAATGATTACACTCGCCAACGCTTCGACGGTCATTCGAAATAATTGGTCTAGTCGCAAGTCGTAAATATTACGGTTGTCGGATGTCAATTTGCCGAGCTTGCTATATTAAAGGAGTATACACACTCGCTACCGCCAAGATTACGCGAACAGATATCTCACCTTGATTGTAAGATTTAAGTGTGATAAAAAAATGCCAGCATGACAACTTTTCATCGCTTGAAGTGAAGCCGGTAATTAGCAGCAAACGAAAAGTTAACTATTGGAATTGAAAATTTCAGTTTGGATTCTGCACTTGAGGTTAAATGTTCTGAAGAGTAATAATGTAAGAGGATAGCGGGTTTAGTTTTAGCTAAGTGTATTTTAACTTGTCCCCTACCCCATCGGTAATTGCTTTGAAAGTCTTCGTTTTTCGACCTTTGTTTTAAGGTAAGGATACATGAAAACAGCAGTGAGTATGATCACTGCCCCGAGATAAAATCCTCCGGTCATTTGTTCTCTTTTACCAAAAAAAATGAAGGCTAAAAGGATGCCATAGACCGGTTCCAGATTGGTTACGAGAGCAACCCTGAAGGCTGACAAATCTCTCATTACTGACACGCCGGCAACATATGCAACGGAGGTGCAAAGCACTCCCAAAATCACCAGGTAAAAAAGGTCTGGGCCATGCAAAAAGAAGGCAGTTTTAAGGTCAGTTGTAAACAGCGAAAACAGGCTTATCCATATGAAAGCTCCGCCTAGTTCGTAGAAGCTGATTACGGTTGCCGGGTGTTTTTTTATGAACTTAGAATTGATGATTGAAAAGAGACTTGCACACAATGCACATGATAAACCGCATATAATTCCAAGCGTGTATTTGGACTCAAATTTGAAGATCAAACAGATGCCTGCGACAATCAAAATGCCTGTAAAAATTTCAAGAGGTGAAATCTTTTGGCGATTAAAAACCGGTTCCAGAATGGCAGTGAAAAGTGTTAAAGACGACAGGCAAACTAATGCTACGGATACGGTAGAGACTTTGATCGCCTCGAAAAAAAGAATCCAGTGCAAACCTACGATTCCGCCGGTAAGGAGAAGTTTGAACAACGTATTTCGATCAAGCTTAAAGTTTGTTTTGGTTGCCTTGAAATAAGCCCACAGTGCGACAAAGGCGATTAGTACGCGATACCACACCAGGATCACAGCAGAAACGCTTATCAGTGCACCTAATATGCCCGTAAAGCCCCAAACGAAAACGGTAGCGTGAAGAATCAAAAGATTCCTTTTGATAGAATGAGAAGGATGTAAAGACATGACGTTATTTGGGCGCTTTAATCACAAGATATATCCCGATAGCGCCAAATATGACGTTCGGAATAAAAACTGCGACTATAGGCGGCAAACCGCCCTTTAAAGCGAACATGGTAGAAAACTGAATGAATAAGATATAGGCGAAGCTTAAAAATATACCGATGCCTAGGGGTAAGCCAATGCCACCGCGTACTTTACGTGATGATAGGGATACGCCCATCAACGTTAAAACGAATGCCGACAAAGGATACACAAAGCGCTTGTACTTCTCCAGGAGAAGGTTTACCATTAATCCGGTTCCACGGATTTTTTCCTTTTCAATCCGGTCGCCTAATTCACGCATATTCATCGCTGAATAAATGTTATCATGAATTTCGAAGTCCTTAGGGCGCATATCCAGAACGGTGTCCTTTTCCGCGCCGATTAACATGTTCTCTTTTAAGCCGTTAACCGTTCGTATCGAGTAGTTCTTTAATTTCCAAATGTGTTTTACAGAATCCCAGGCGATTTGGTCGGACATGATTTTCGACAGAAGTACGTCGCCATCGAACTTCTCGAGCGAAAACTTATAGCCGACCTTTTGATTGTTGTCAAAGTTCTCGATGTATACATAGCTGTTTTTATCCAGCTGCATGTGCGTTTTTAGTTTGGTGTTTTCAGACTTTGGGTTTACATAGATGTTCTCAAAATCATTTTTCAGGCGGTTTGTATTCGGAATGATAAAAAGGTTAAACACCAGGGTAATTATAAAAATTATAGAGGAGGAAATAAAGTAGGGGTAAAGGAACCTGGTGAAACTTGCACCACTGCTTAAAATAGGCACTATCTCCGTTTGATTAGCCATTTTAGCAGTAAAGAATATAACCGCTATGAAGTTGATCAAAGGCGAAAGAAAGTTTAGATAGAAAGGAATGAAGCCGGCGTAATACTCGAAAATAATCTTCGAAAGAGGAGCCTGGTGCTTTAAAAAATCATCGAGTTTTTCGGAGATATCAAAAATGATCATCACTACTGTGAATATCATCATGGTAAATAAAAACGTGCCCAGATATTTTTTAATGATATACCAATCAATGAGTTTTATTCCCAGCATGCTGATAAATTATTTATAAACGTTGCGATAATTTAACGACCATTTTATTTTTCCAGTCATAGAAGCTACCCGCAATTATTTGCTGTCTTGCTTCTGTTACAAGCCACAAATAGAAATGAAGATTATGCAAGGTAGCTATTTGTGCCCCGAGAATCTCTTTGGAGTGTATCAAATGACGAAGATATGCCTTTGAGTATTCTCTGTCGGCAAACAGGTCACTATCTTCCTCTATTGCCGAAAAATCGTCTTTCCATTTTTCATTTTTAATATTGATGATCCCGTTTTTTGTGAAAAGCATACCGTTTCGCGCATTGCGGGTTGGCATAACGCAGTCAAACATATCAACACCTAACGCAATGTTTTCGAGGATATTCGCCGGTGTGCCAACACCCATCAGGTAACGAGGTTTATCACCGGGCAGAATGTTGCATACAACCTCAGTCATGGCATACATTTCTTCGGCCGGTTCACCAACTGAAAGGCCGCCTATGGCGTTGCCTTCGCGGTTCATCGAAGCGATGAATTCGGCTGATTTTATCCGCAAATCCTTGTAAACAGAACCTTGGACGATCGGGAACAGGGTCTGCGAATAATCGTATTTCGGATCGGTACTGTCAAACCGTTCACAGCAGCGTTTAAGCCAGCGGTGAGTCATGTCAACAGATCGCCGTGCATAACCGTACTCGCAAGGATAGGGGGTACATTCGTCAAATGCCATGATGATATCCGCACCGATAATTCGTTGAATGTCCATTGCATATTCAGGGGTAAACAAGTGTTTTGATCCGTCGATATGCGAACGAAAGGTCACGCCTTCTTCTTTTATTTTTCGAACTTCTGTTAACGAATAAACCTGATATCCGCCGCTGTCGGTAAGTATTGGTTTGTCCCAGCCATTAAACTTGTGCAGTCCGCCGGCTTTTTCCAGAACATCCAGGCCGGGCCTGAGGTATAAATGGTAAGTGTTACCTAATATGATCTGCGCTTCGATATCATTTTTAAGTTCCCGCTGATGTACAGCCTTAACAGATCCGGCAGTACCAACCGGCATAAAAATCGGAGTTTGTATGGTTCCGTGATCCGTGACAATTTCGCCCGCTCTGGCTTTTGAAAATTTATCTGAAGCTTCTAATTTAAATTTCATTCTTGATAAGCAGCTCTTCGCTGTAAAATAGCCTGCAAAAATAGCAAAATAAGAGGCATTGAATATGTCTTATTTTTTTGATAAATTGATGGTACTTTAACTTTAAAATGAGAACTTTGCGCATCTAAAATTTATCACAGATTTGGCGGATTTCTTTTATTTAGTTGTCTTTATTATTTTTCAGATTTGTTTTTTATTTCAAATCTATTTCATAATAGTTATTCAATCGAAACTTAGGGGCTATAAAAACCGTATAGCAGAACTAAATGCCCAAAGCCCAGTGTCTGTGATTATTTGTGCCCGGAATGAACAGAACAACCTTCGAGAAAATCTGCCTTTAATCTTAGAGCAGGATTACACTTCCTTTGAGGTTGTAGTAGTGAATGATTGTTCATCCGATCAATCTGATCAGGTGCTTAGAGAATTTGGCGAAAAATATCCACACTTAAAAACCGTTACTATTGAAGAGCATGACCGTTTTAAACACGGAAAGAAGTTTGCTGTTACAATAGGAATCAAAGCTGCAAAAAATGAACTGCTTGTATTTACTGATGCCGACTGCAGGCCGGTATCTGCCAATTGGCTACGGCAAGTGCAAAATAACTTTAATCCAGAGACTGAAATAGTATTAGGATTTTCTCCATACGAAAGAGCCAAAGGATTTTTAAATCGCCTTGTACGTTACGAAACTGTTCTGACTGCATTAAACTATCTGTCATTTGCTTTAGGAGGAAACGCGTATATGGGCGTCGGTCGTAACATGGCATACAGGAAAAGTCTGTTTTTTAAGGGGAAGGGCTTTGCGTCGCATATGCATATTTTGTCGGGCGATGACGATTTGTTCGTAAACCAAAATGCAACGCCAACAAATACGGCGATAGAACTAAGTCCTGAATCTTTTGTAATGAGTGACCCCAAAAAAAGTTGGGCTGCTTACTGGAAACAGAAATTACGCCATATCGGTGCTGGTCATGCTTATAAACGCTCGCATAAAGTGTTACTGGGTTTACAATCAGCGTCTGCTATTGTATTTTACTTCGCATTATTGGTATTGATACTCTTACATGCGCAGTGGTGGTTCCTGGCTGGCTTATTCACTTTCAGGTTGGGATTACAGTATTTTATCTACGCCCCATCATTTCAGAAACTAAAAAACAAGGATCTGTTATGGTGGCTTCCGCTGCTCGACGGACTTTATTATTTCTTTATTTTTCTAATTAGCATCACAACCTTATTCAGGCCGAAAACTTCATGGAAATAAATCCGAATTTCTCAAACAATGCGAAAAACGACTTTAATTTAGTTACTAAAGCTAAACAAGGTGATCAACGGTCGTATGCCGAACTTATGCAACGTTACAAGGACTCGATTTACTTCATGGCTTTGAAAATGGTGAATAATAAGGATGACGCGATGGATCTCACTGTCGAAACCTTCGGCAAAGCATTTGAAAACCTGGATCGTTACAAACCCGAATTTGCTTTTAGCACCTGGCTTTTCCGTATCGCCACCAATAATTGTATTGATTTTATTCGAAAAAAGAAATTGAATGTCGTTTCAATGCATGCTATGATGGATGATGATGGCGACGATAAACCAATGCAAATCAGGACCGACACCTTAAATCCTGAAGAAAGTTCCATTAAAAAGCAGCAAAGCGAGCAGTTAAAGCTTATTGTTGAAAAATTACCGCAGCGATATCGAACATTAATTTTTTTAAGATACTATGATGAGTTATCTTACGAAGAAATTGCACAGCAACTTGATCTGCCACTGGGAACCGTTAAGGCTCAGTTATTCAGGGCAAGAGATTTGTTGTCGAATATTTTAAATCGTAAAAAGAAGAATTCGGGTAGTGACTTCTGAACTAATAGCCTCTTATTTTAATCATTTAAGCGAAAAACAAAAAGAGCAATTTGCTCAGCTGGACGAATTATATCGCCATTGGAATTCGCAAATCAACGTTATTTCCCGCAAAGATATCGATAGCTTATACCTGCATCATATTCTTCATTCGTTAAGTATTGCAAAAGTAATATCCTTTCTACCGGGTGAAAAGGTATTGGATGTAGGTACCGGCGGCGGTTTTCCAGGTATTCCACTGGCAATTTTATTCCCAGAAACGAAATTCTACCTGGTTGATTCAATCGGAAAGAAAATAAAAGTTGTACAAGGCGTCTCTGAAGCCATTGGCCTGAAAAATCTCCAGGCAAGCCATGCACGCGCTGAGCAGATTGACGATAAGTTTGATTTTATTGTGTCACGCGCAGTTACTCAGCTAAAGGAGTTCTACCCCTGGGTTAAAGGAAAATTTACCAAATCGGCGAGTAATACATATCCAAGCGGAGTTTTTTACCTGAAAGGCGGCGATTTGAAGCAGGAGTTTGCTGAATCTAAACTTCGTAATATCAAACAGATTCCTTTAAGTGATTATTTTAAGGAAGAATTTTTTGACACCAAGTATGTGATCTATTTTCCAGCACAATAGATTGTATGTCGCTTCTCCACCAGATTGCACTCACCAAGGTTTACGGAATTGGCTCTAAAACAGCGCAACAGTTGCTGGCATATTTTGGCTCTGCCGAAAATATTTTTAATGCCAAGGCATCTGAACTCATAGCAATTAACGGTATTGGTAAAATAACCGTCGAAAATATTCAGAAAAGTGAGGCATTACATCAGGCAGAATCTGAGTTAAAGTTTATAGAGAAGTACCAGATAACGACGTTGTTTTATACCGAAAGCAATTTTCCGCAAAGGCTGAAGAATTGCTATGATTCGCCTATTTTACTTTATTTTAAAGGAAACGCCGACCTCAATGCCACTAAAGTGATCAGTATTGTCGGAACACGTAATGCTACAACTTATGGCCGGGATATTTGTGATTCTCTTATTGAACAATTGCAAAAACATAACGTGATTATCGTAAGTGGTTTGGCACACGGGATTGATAGCTTTGCTCACAGAGCTTCATTGCGCAATAACATACCAACTGTTGGCGTGTTGGGTCACGGCCTGGACCGGATTTACCCGGCTGTTAACAGAAATATGGCAGAGAAAATGCTGCATTGCGGTGGCTTGCTCAGCGAGTATTGTTCGGGTACAAATCCCGACAGGGAAAATTTTCCCAAAAGAAACAGGATAATTGCCGGGCTCTCTGACGCGACTATTGTTGTTGAGGCAAGTTTGAAAGGCGGTGCTTTAATTTCCGCTGAAATAGCAAACTCGTACAATCGTGATGTTTTCGCTTTTCCGGGAAACATAGATAACGAATTTTCGGCTGGATGCAATTACCTGATTAAAACGAATCGGGCTAACCTGATCTCTGGAATTAAGGATCTCGAATATCTGTTGGGATGGAATGAGGCGGAAACAACTGTCGCACCGAAACAATTATCTTTGCCAATTGGACTTTCCAAGGATGAGAAACTGATTGCCGAAACTATTTACCAGCACGGTTCCATTGCAATTGATAAACTGCTTATCGCAACGAATATGCCGCAAAGTAAGCTGGCAATGCTAATTTTGGGATTGGAAATGCAAGGGCTGATTGTTTCCTTGCCCGGTAAAATGTATAAACTATCCTAAATATTAGGATTTTTAGGGTAATCAAATAATACTAATTGGCCGGTTGAGCCGCTGATATATTTCCAGCTGTCGAAATCAAATTCGAGTAAAACTACCCCGCATGTCGGAATATTATAAACGCCCTGGTCAGACAAATGAGCAACAAGGTTTGTCAATCCAGGATTGTGGCCAAACAATGCTACGAAATCGAACCGACCGTCAAGATTATTGATCACGTTTAGCAAAATGGTGAACGATGCTTCGTAAATGCTTGTTTGCTGTTGGATGTCCGACTCGGGAACACCCCATATTTTTGCAAACGACTGCGCCGTACTAATCGCGCGCAGCGCAGGGCTGCTTACCAGTTGCTGAGGAATAATATTCTTTTTAAACAATCGTTCCGCCATTTCAGGCGCGTTAACACTGCCTCTTTTGTTAAGCGGTTTGTCAAAATCCTTTAAATCCGGGTTGTCCCAATCTGACTTAGCATGGCGAACAAGCAGCAGTTGTTTCATTATGCTAAATTAAAAAAAGGCTTGGAATGGGTCTTTATCAAGTGCTATTTTGTTTGGAATATAAAATAGCCCAGCGAAACGGAAACCACGCGGTTTTTCTGTATTAATTCGGAGGAGGTGTTTATGTTAGACAATCCCAAGCCGTAATTACAGCTTAAGAAGAAACCTTTTGGCAATTCGTAACCTGCGAGGAAATTTAAGCCCAGATCGGTCGAATTAAGATATTTATCCTTACCAAACAGTATTTTTTCTTCAGAAGAGCTGCCATCAGAAAATGTTATTTTAGCTTTGCCGCCTAAACCAAAACCGATATAAGGTCCGGCGCCGAGCAAAATCTTTCCGATCCCGGCAGGAAATTTGGCAACCACGTTTAAGGGTATCTCCAGATACAATGGCGACAGCGTTTGATAAACGGAGGACACATTGCCAATGGCGCTTAATTTATATCCTTTCTCTGACAGAGTTAGCCCGGGTTGAAAATAAAATTGTTTTGACATTTCAATTTCTGAGACGACACCCGCGTGCCAGGCAGTTCTTGAACTAATGTTGAACGGTAAATCTGCTAAGCTTGAACGTAAACTCGGGCTTGAAAAATTAACGCCTGCCTTTGCTCCAAATTTTATCTGCGCACTTGCGGCGGACACGAACAACGTTAATAAAACAGCATACAAATATTTTTTCATGTGATAATTATAGGCCTCCGAAGATAAACAATCTCTGAAGAAATTTAAATGCCTGTTGATGAATCGGCAAGTTGAGCCATGTTTATCTCATTCATGCATTTAAAGTGCCCGAGCGGGCATTTTTTATAACCAATTTTAGAGCAGGGCCGGCATGATAAGCCTTTAACTTCCAAAATTTTAGAGGACAATACTTTATAAGGATACATGCCGAATTCAGGAACTGTATTTCCCCAAACGGATGTAATTGGCTTGTCAAACGCTGCTGCAATATGCATAAGCCCTGTGTCGTGTGTAATAATGTGTCCTGCCATTTTAACAAGGAATGCCGACTCGTCTAAGCTAAATTTACCACAGGCATTGTAAACGTGAGCGCCGGACGCCGCGGCAATTTCCTGACCTCTCAGTTCATCATCTTTTCCGCCCATGAGTATTACTGGACTGGAAATATTGTTACAAAGCTCAATTAGTTTGTGAACCGGCAGCCGTTTGGTAGCATGTTGTGCGCCAATAACAACTCCAATATATTTTTGATGCGTGACCGGCAAGAGAGTCTCCAGCTGATATTGCTTCAACAGGAAATAATCTAAACCTTTACCATCGTTTTTGACTCCAAGAAATGATGCCGTTTCGAGATACCTGTCCACAATATGTACCGACGGGAGCAAATTGATTTTAAATTTTACGTAAAGCCACTTCTGGACATTCAGCTTGTTGAATGAATAGGCTTTGGCTTTGAGCTGTAGCTTAATTAACCTTGTCCGTAGATTATTATGGAGATCAATAACGTAATCGAAGTTTTCAAGTTTTAACTGGCGGATCGTTTCCTTTAGATCGGGTTGCAGAACATGTAAACGGTCGATATAGGGGTTGGCTGTTAAAACACTTTCAAACGACGCCTTGGTAAGATAATGAATTTCAACTTCTGGCCTTTGCTCCTTTATGCAGCGTATAACCGGCGTTGTAAGCACAATATCACCGATCGAACTGAAGCGGATGATCAGCAGTTTAATTTTTTTATTCTTCAAACAGTTATAGCTGAACGTTTTTTATCCAAAAAATTGCTGATCTCTTCCAGTGACATTGCATTCAGGCAATTTTCTTTTGACACGCCGCCTTTGCGGGCAGCGAGCACACCGAAATGCATATCGTAAAATCCTTCCTTACGATGAGCATCCGGGTTAATCGAAAGAATTACGCCTTTTTCAATGGCATAGCGATGCCAGCGCCAATCCAGATCGAGACGTAACGGATTCGCATTTATTTCTATCACAACGCCGTTTTCGGCGCAGGCATCGATTATCTTTTTATAATTAATAGGGTAACCGTTCCTGCTTAAAAGCAGACGCCCGGTTGGGTGGCCTAATATGGTTGTGTATGGATTTTCAATCGCCTTAACCAACCGCTCCGTTGCACGGTCTTCGCTCATTTTAAAAACTGAATGCACTGAAGCAACAACATAGTCAAATGTTGACAGGATTTCTACGGGATAGTCCAATGAGCCGTCATAAAGTATGTCGGACTCGATTCCCTTCAATATTTTAAACGGAGCCAGCTTGTTATTTAGCAGGTCAATTTCATCGTGCTGTGCCAGAACCCTGATTTCGCTTAGCCCCTTCGCATAAACAGCTGTTTTTGAATGATCGGCTATCCCGAAATACTGAAGTTTCAGCTCATCTCTGCAAAATAAAGCCATTTCCTCCAATGTATTTACACCGTCACTCCATGTGCTGTGATTATGTAATGAGCCTTTTAGATCCGCAAATGTTATCAATTCAGGCAATTTATTCATCGCGGCAAGTTCGATTTCATTCAGACCTTCACGCAACTCGGGTTCGATATATTGCAAGCCCGCGGCCTTATACAAAGCTTCTTCGGTATCAAAGGCTTTATTATCTCCTAATTTTTCTAACACCTGTGGGGTGTGAGCCTCGCTGCCTGTTTGAACGAATAAATAATAGGTAAAGTGTTCCTTCTCGCAGAAAGATATATTGATCTTCAGGCCTTCAACTTCCGTTTGAAATTTAGTATTATCAGTACCGGAAATAGAAAATGTCTCGTCGCCAACAGTAAATGCCTCAGTTTGTTGAAGAGTACCAATTAAGAAATCAAGGGAATCGATAATTTCACAGCGGCGCCTTACTTGCCCGGTGAAGGATACTAATGAATCTGGGAACTGATCTTTCAATACATTTAGCCATCGATTCGCAGTAGCTTCAACCTTCGCATAAATAAAACGTCCGTTGCTTGCCATTTTAAATTCAATGGCATTACGGATTTCTTCCTGAGTTTTTAAACCAAAACCTTTTGCTTCGATCAGCCGATTTTCATTGCAGGCATAATAAAGCTCACCGATATTTTCGATTTCAAGGTCCTGCCAAATCACCTTAACTTTTTTCGGCCCCAAACCTTTGATTGACATAATCTCCAGAATGCCGTCGGGTGTTTGCTCTAAAAATTGGTCGAGTTCTGAAATATGGTTGGTTGTAATCAATTCCCAGACTTTAGCAGCCGTGCTTTTGCCGATACCGTCTATCTTTTCGATTTCATCTAAGGGTTTGTCGGCTAAGCGAAAGAGTAGTTTGTCAATTTTAAATGATGCGTTTGCTATCGAACGAACCTTGAATGAATTCTCGTCATAAAGTTCCATCAGCTGGCTGAGCAGCCGGAACTGTCGTGCAATAGCTTTATTTTCCATCAGTCCAAAAATAAAAAACCCTCTTCCTAATAAGAAGAGGGTTGACAAAAATAAATTCCGTTTATTTAATGCTAATGTTATACGGCAGACGAGCCTGGACACCAGTTAGTTGTAAAGCCTCCTTGATTTGCTTGTAGTAAATATATTGATCGCCTAGTTGAATTTTAGTGATATAGGATTGTAATTTATCACTTGATGTTCCAAAAATGGATTCAAAAGGGTCTTTTAGCGATGGGTAGCTAACAACTTTATATTTATCAAGTTTCGCCATTTTAGCGGCCGACTTAACGGCGTCGCTTATATTACCAACACGATCGGCAAGGCCATTTTTAATAGCTTGTGATCCTGTCCACACACGTCCTTCTGCAATGCTTTTTATATAGCTTTGATCTTTCTTACGACCTTCAGAAACATGTTTCGTAAATGTGTAATACGTATTATTTACTTCTTTTTGTATGATCATTTTTTCTGCATCAGTAAGAGGTCTTGAGATATCGCCTAAGTCAGCATATTTTCCGGTTTTAACGCCATCGAATGTGATGCCGAGCTTATCATTGAAGAACGTTTTCATGTTCGGAATAATGCCGAAAACGCCAATTGAACCAGTGATTGTGTTAGGCTGAACGAAAATCGAGTCGGCCGCGCATGCAATATAATATCCGCCTGACGCCGCATAATCGCCCATTGAAACGATCACAGGTTTTTGTTTTTTCGTTAACAAAACTTCCCTCCAGATTACATCGGAAGCAAGCGCGCTGCCACCCGGCGAGTTAACTCTGAAAACAAGCGCCTTTACTTTGTCATCGGTGCGCGCTTTGCGAATTGCCCGTGAAATACGCTCAGAGCCAATATTATCTTCACTTCCTTCGCCACCAACAATTTCTCCTGAAGCATATACGACTGCAATCCGACTGCTGCCACCACCGTCTTCAGCATCCGTTGTTTCATTGCTTTTATAATCTTCTATTTTAACCGCTTTGACGTCTTCGTCTTTTTCTGTATCAGTTCTTGATTTTAGTTCAGCTATAATCTCGTCTTTGTATTTCAAACCATCCACCAAATGATAAGAAAGGGCATCTTTCGGGGTACGAACTTTCATGTCATTAGCGATCGAGAATAAACTGTCGCGGTTAACGCGGCGGCTTTTTGAAATATTATCGAGGAAATGATCATACATAGATCCCATAAACGAGGTTACCTGCTCACGATTAGCGTCGCTCATTTTATCGAGTATAAAAGGTTCGACGGCACTTTTGTAAGTTCCTACCCGAATAATCTGTGGCTCGATGCCTAATTTGTCAAGCGTGCCTTTAAAAAACATAAGCTCCGAACTAAATCCTTTTAACTCAAGGATTCCTTCGGGATTCAGATAGATTTTATCGGCGACTGACGCTAAGTAGTAAGCACCTTGTGTATAAACTTCACTGTAAGCCATGATGAACTTACCTGATTTTTTAAAGTCTATCAGGGCGTTTCTTATTTCTTCGATAGTTGCCATGCCAGACTGAACCGATGATAAGTCAAGATAGATACCTTTAATACGGTCGTCCGTCTGTGCTTTTTTAAGATTAGTCAGGATATCATTTAGTCCGATATTTTTCTCGCCCTTAAAACCCATAAAGTCAAGATCGTCCAAAGGATTTTTTGCAGTTCTCTCAACAACAGGATAGTCTAAACTGATCCGCATAACTGAGTTGGATGAAATGGTAACCGACTTATCTTCAGCCGAGCTGATGATTACTCCGAGAATAACTAAACCGAGGATAAAAAGAACCAGCACCGACAGGATAAATCCTACCATCGAGGCAAAAACATATTTAAAGAATTGTTTCATTTACTAAAAGAAGCATTAGATGCAATAATACAAAAAATAGACAGCGGAGTTTGTTTTATGTTACAGCTATGGTTTAAATTTTAATTTTGCAGCAATGAACCAGGTTTATCTACTTACCGGAAGTAATTTAGGCGACAGAAAGCTTCAGCTGGAAACCGCAGGCAATCTGATAGGCGAACGGATAGGGGCGGTAAAGCGACAGTCGTCAGTTTATGAAACGGCATCCTGGGGAAAAACTGACCAGCCGGATTTTTATAACCAGGTTTTACTCGTCGGGACAAATCTTTCTGCTCATGAGGTTTTGATGGAAATTTTAGCAATTGAACGCGAATTAGGTCGGGAGCGTCATGAAAAATGGGGCTCAAGATTGATTGATATTGATATACTTTTCTTCAATGACGAGATTATAAAAGAGGATCAATTAATTGTTCCGCACCCGTTTTTGCATCAGCGCAGATTTACCTTGGTGCCTTTGAACGAAATTGCTCCAACCTTAAAACATCCTGAGCTTCATCTTACTATTCAGGAATTATTGATAAATTTAGACGATAAATTAGTGGTTAACCGTATTTAGCTAATGACCGATAGTCGCAACGAAAAGTTAAACCTTTCCTACCTGAATGAAATTGCCGATGGAAGTACTGAGTTTGTTATCGAGATGATCGATATTTTTTTAGAACAAACTCCTGGTTATTTTAATATTCTGAATGAAGCGGTAGCAGGGCAGGACTGGAAAACCACGATGGAGGTTGCACACAAAATAAAACCAACCCTTGCATTTATTGGCCTTAATGAAGCGCGTGATGAAATACAAGAGGTAGAACAAAATACCCGAGACCTGGTGGACCTGGATCAGATCAAATCGAAGGTTGATAAAGTTAATTCTCTTTGTGCAGATCTGTTTATACAGCTAAAAGCATATAAAAAGGAGCTTGAAATAAAGCTCAGAAGTTCCTAAGCGCTTTTCAGGGTAAACTCATAGCTTTCCATTATAAGGTTGGCCAAAAGTTTCTTACAAGCTGTATCAACCTGCTCGTGTGCCGATTGCTCATTATCAGCTTCGATCTCAAGTACAATGTGTTTGCCAATACGAACATCATGAATTCCTGAAAGGCCAAGATTTTTCATGCTTCCTGAAACCGCTTTTCCCTGTGGATCAAGGATTTCTTTCAAAGGCATAACATTGATATCTGCAATAAACTTCATCGTATTAATCTGAATTGTATGACTGATAAAATTATATAAAGGAATATAATTAACGGTATGGCTGCAAAATTAAGAATTAGGATGAGAAATAGGCCTGCAATCAGTAAAATATACCTGAAAAGATTTTCCCTGAATCCCAATGATTTAAATTTCAGCGAGAATAAAGGTATTTCCATTACCAGCAATAAACTCATTCCCAAACTGAAGATAAATAGAAAGAACGCGTTAAGTATATATGCTGAAAAAAAAGAGCTTCCGGTTTGAATGATGAGCGGGAGTGAGGCGATTAGCAATGCATTTGCCGGAGTTGGCAAGCCTATAAAATTTTCCGTCTGCCGTTCGTCAATGTTGAACTTAGCTAAGCGGAGCGCTGAAAAAATTGCTATCAGAAACGCCGAGTAATTAAGATAGGGGCTGATTTCTCCTACTTGCGGAGCCACCAAAAATAATTGATAAACAATAGCGGCCGGTAAAAAACCGAAGCTAATCATATCTGCTAAAGAATCTAATTGCTTGCCTATTTCGGAATATGCCTTTAATAAACGGGCGATCATTCCGTCAAGAAAATCAAAAAAAGCAGCAATGATGATAAGGTAGGAGGCCCAGTTGAGTTTCCCGTTAAAGGCCATAACGATACCGATACAACCGGCTAAAAGATTAAGGCAAGTAACGGTATTAGGGATATGTTTTTTCACAGGCACAAAGCTAAAAACTTTACGCTTTCAGCTTTGTGCTTTATGATTTTTTTTAGCTGTTCATCGAAACAAGGAACTCTTCGTTGGTTTTTGTACCACGCAGCTGAGACAGCAAAAATTCCATTGATTCCTGGGAGTTCATATCGGCGAGGTGATTTCTTAAAATCCACAGACGCTGAAGTGTCTCTCTGTCGAGAAGAAGATCATCGCGACGTGTGCTGGACGCTGTAATATCGATAGCAGGGAATATGCGCTTGTTAGAAAGTTTTCTATCCAACTGAAGTTCCATGTTTCCTGTTCCTTTAAATTCTTCGAAGATTACTTCGTCCATTTTCGAACCGGTGTCTATCAATGCGGTTGCAAGGATTGTTAATGATCCGCCGTCCTCGATGTTACGTGCCGCTCCGAAAAAGCGCTTTGGTTTATGAAGAGCATTTGCATCTACACCACCGGAAAGGATTTTTCCGGAAGCCGGCGCAACCGTATTGTAGGCACGTGCAAGGCGGGTAATTGAATCAAGAAGGATAACAACGTCATGTCCGCATTCAACCATACGTTTAGCTTTTTCAAGCACGATATTGGCAATTTTTACATGACGATCAGCAGGTTCATCGAAAGTAGATGAAACAACTTCCGCACGCACGCTGCGAGCCATATCGGTAACCTCTTCCGGACGTTCATCGATCAATAAAATAATCAAATAGACCTCCGGATGGTTTTTCGCAATAGCGTTTGCTACGTCTTTAAGTAGGATCGTTTTACCTGTTTTCGGCTGAGCAACAATCAAACCACGCTGACCTTTTCCTATTGGTGTGAAAAGATCCATAATGCGGGTCGACTGATTGCTTGGATCAGTAAACAGATTTAACCGTTCAGAAGGGAAAAGCGGCGTCAGGTAATCAAAAGGAACCCTGTCACGAACTTCTGCCGGTACACGGCCGTTAATTGCTTCAACACGGACAAGAGGAAAATACTTTTCACCTTCTTTCGGGGGACGAATGCTTCCGCGAATTGTATCACCGGTTTTCAAACCGAAAAGTTTTATTTGCGACTGAGATACATAAATATCATCAGGAGAAGTCAGGTAATTATAATCAGATGAGCGAAGGAAGCCGTAACCATCAGGCATTATTTCAAGCACACCTTCATTAACGATAACATTGTCGAAATCAAGATTAGCAGCAAGATTTTCGCTGGCTTTATCACTTGAGCGATTGTTACCTTGTTGATTGTTATTGTTTTTACGCTCGAAACGCGGTTGAGTTTTAGGTTCAAAACGGCGTCTTTCTTCTGTTTTAGGCTCTTCTATTACCTCCTCGATAGCTACCGGTGCAGTAATTTCCGGTTTTTCCTCATCTGTCTCCGATGAAATTTCCGGTTCGTCGTCCTGAATATCAAAAAGCGTAGCATCGTCAAGCACTTCGGCTTTCTTTTTTGTACGTGTAACGGGTTCAGGCGCTTTAACGGTACGAATTCGTTTTCTTGGTTTTGAATCTTCGCCAAGTGCGGCAATTGCTTCAGCAATGGGTTCAGGTTCACCAGGTACAGTTTTGGCAGCTTCAATCATGTTTTGCTGCTCTTTAATCCTGGTAATAAGTTCTTGTTTACGTAAGCCATCGGAGTCGGCTACACCGTATGTCTTTGCAATCTCACGCAGCTCTGAAACAAGCTTGTCGTTCAATTCATTAGTATCAACCATCAGGTATTTTGAATTATAATGTAATAGGATTTGTCTTAACAGAAATTTATCCGGCAGTTAAATATTTAACGATGTTAATCAACTGTTTATTTTAAAGAAGTTTCAGTGATTTTTCTCTGTGCAGAGATAAATTTTGAGATAACCTCGCAATGTTAAGTTATTAAATCCAAATAATCAAAAACTTTATTAAAAAAAATTTCTGCTGTACGTAAGCTAATTGACTAATTTCGTGCCAAATTATGACACGGCAGCAATTAATTGAACAAATCAGGGAGAAAAGGTCTTTTTTATGTGTTGGGCTGGATACTGATTTAAATAAGATACCCGAATTTTTACTGGACTTCGAGGATCCCATTTTCGAATTTAATAAACAAATCATTGAAGCGACCGAAGATTTATGTGTTGCTTATAAACCAAATTCTGCCTTCTATGAAACCAGAGGCGTTAAAGGTTGGGAAAGCTTAGTTAAAACAGCGCAGCAAATACCCAATACTTGTCTCAGTATCATAGATGCCAAGAGGGGAGACATAGGTAATACTTCAGCGATGTACGCCAGCGCTTTTTTTGACAGGAACCTTTCGGGAATGAGTTTCGACGCAATAACAATTGCACCTTATATGGGCTCTGATTCTGTTAAGCCATTTCTCGAATTTTCAGATAAATGGGTGATATTGCTGGCTTTAACATCCAATCAGGGAAGCCAGGATTTTCAGTTTTCAAAAGATCTTGGCGATGAATTTTTGTTTGAAAAGGTAATTCAGAAGGCAAATACCTGGGGAACCATTGAAAATCTGATGTATGTAGTAGGTGCAACACGCGGCGAGAGCTTTCTTGATATCCGTAAACATGCCCCGGATCATTTCCTGCTTGTTCCCGGAGTAGGCGCCCAGGGAGGAAGCCTCGAGGATGTTTGCAAATATGGAATGAATCGGGATTGCGGCCTGTTGGTAAATGCTTCACGATCAATTCTATACGCCTCGTCAGGAAAAGATTTCGCTGAAAAGGCACGTGAAGAAGCTTTGGCAATTCAAAAAGAAATGGCGTTGCAACTTGAAAAGGCAGGATTTTAATGAAAGCTAAATTCGATTGGTTGTTATTCCTTGCAGTTTTTTGTGTTGCCTTTTTCTGGGGAACGACATTTTTAATGATACGGATTGGCGTGGAATCAATTCCGCCAATGCTCGTAACAGGTTTCAGAAATATAATCGCTGGTACTATTCTGCTTATCTTTTTGTTAAGCAAGGGCCAGTTTGAAAAAATGGATCAAGGCCGATGGGCGCGTAATTTAACCGCTTCGTTTATTCTTATTGTTTTGGGAAACGGCCTTACTACCGTCGCTGAGCAATACATTCCAAGTGGTTTGGCGTCACTGATTTCGACACTTTCACCCTTAATCGTATTAGTTTTAAATCTGGTTTTGGGCCACGAGAAAATTTCGGCAAAAATTACAATTGGATTAGGTCTGGGGATCTGTGGAATGTACCTGATCTATAGCAACAGTCTTAACGATCTCTTTAATCCTAAATACAAACTTGGCATTGAAATCATTTTAGGTGCAGTTACTATGTGGTCGGTTGGTACGGTGTATTCTAAGTCAATCTCTCACCACAAAGGAAATATACTTGTTAATATGTGTGTTCAAATGCTGTTTGCAGGAGTTTTCCTGCTAATTGGCCAATTGATCTGGGCGGGTTCATTTGAATATCAAAGCTGGACAAACCGGAGTATAATTGCGGTTATCTACCTGGCAATTTTTGGCTCGGTAATCGGCTACATTTCGTATATGTATCTGCTTTCAAAGCTTCCTTCTACAAAAGTTTCCATTATAACCTACATAAATGTAGTTGTCGCTCTTTCATTAGGTTGGTTGATTTTAAACGAAAAACTGACACTCAAAATGATTATCGCTGCCATAGTAATTATTACCGGCGTTATAATTGCTAACTATAAACGCGCAAAAAATCCGGGTAAAACCACCGAAGAAATACCAGCATCAGTTGAGCAGGTTTAATATTTTAATTTTGATGTAATAAATCTATATTTAGTGAATGCATATCCCTGAGGATTTTCTTCACTATTTATGGAAGTTCAAATTAATTGGGCAAACCAAGCTGACCACCGTTTCCGGTTTGCCGGTAGAAATAATTAATCAGGGTATTCATAATAAAAATGCCGGTCCTGATTTCGAAAACGCGAAGCTCAAAATAGGAGAAACGCTTTGGGCTGGAAACATCGAAATCCATGTAAATTCATCTGACTGGCAGAAACACGAGCATCAAAATGATCCGCTTATAACAACGTGATCCTGCATGTGGTGCTCAATGATGATCAGGAGGTTGTAAGGCTCAACCACGAAGCACTTGAAACGCTTGAACTAAAGGAACACATTCCTTTGCATTTATTCAATTCTTACCAAGAGCTTCTTGGCAACATAAACTGGATTCCGTGTGAATTCCTTTTAGCTCGCGTTGATAATTTCCATATTTCAAGTTGGCTGTCGAGGATACTGATTGAACGTCTTGAGGAAAAATCCGCAGTTGTTTTTCAGATTTTAACTGAAAACAAAGGCAGCTGGGATGATGCGTTCTATATTCTTCTGGCAAGAAATTTTGGATTTAAGATCAACGCTTTACCATTTGAGATGTTGGCGCGCTCGTTACCGCAGCCTATTTTAGCAAAGCATAAAAACCACTCGCGGCAAATTGAAGCTTTGGTACTTGGCCAGGCTGGATTTTTGCAACAACAAAACGACGACTCCTATCACACCGAATTAAGGAATGAATATCAATTTCTCGCCAACAAGTACAACCTGAAAGCTATTGACAGTTATTTATGGAAATTTATGAGGTTGAGGCCAAAAAACTTTCCTACGCTAAGACTCGCTCAATTTGCAGCACTTGTCGTTAAATCAAATCACCTGTTTTCAAAAATTATTGAAATACGTGAGCCCGATCAGCTTAAGCATTTATTTACAAATTTGCCGGTTAACCAGTTTTGGGAAACGCATTACCGTTTTGAAAGATCTTCTCCCCAAAATAACGTTCAATTAGGAGATGAATCTATTAATAATTTGTTGCTTAATACCGTGTCAATTTTTTTGTTTTCGTATGGGAAATACACCGGGAAACAAGCTTATATTAATCGTGCCATTTCATTACTCGAAGGAATACCTGGTGAAACAAATAGTGTAACGCGACGTTTTAGTGAGATAGGATTGAAAGCCGGTAAGGCAGATCAGTCTCAAGCCCTTTTACAATTAAAAAAGCACTATTGCGATAACAAAAAATGCTTAAATTGTGGGATTGGAATTAAGTTGCTCGAAAGAAAACCATGATACAAAAAGTATTAACATTCTTTGAAAAACAATCATTTGGCGTTTGTACCTATTTGGGAGAACGTTTCAGGATTTCAATTTCAAAAATAAGGCTCTTTTTCATCTATTCTTCTTTCTTAGCCGTTGGCTTCCCACTTATTTTCTACGTGCTTGCTGCTTTTGTACTCGACGTACGTAATTATGTAAAACGTATCCGTACGCGGATTTGGGATTACTAATTAGAATTCACTCGCCTCGTTCAATATCCGTAATGATTCTTCGTCTAAATTAAGTGAAAATGCCTTCGACAAGTCACTGATTTGTTCACTTGAGGTTGCGCTCGCGATAGGTGCAGTTATTCCCTCACGTGTAAGTAGCCATGCTAACGAAACTTGCGCTGGCGTTGATTGCGTTCTGTTTGATACTTCATCGAGTGCTTTCAATATCTTTTCACCGCGTTTGTTCAGGTATTTTTTCATTCCGGCGCCTCGTTTGCTCTTGTTAAAGTCAGCCTCTGTACGATATTTTCCGGTTAAAAATCCACTAGCCAGGGAGAAATAAGTAATTACGCCAAGGCCGTTTTGTACGCAGATTGGTTGAAGTTCTGTTTCAAATTCCTGCCTGGCGAACAGGTTGTACTCCGGTTGCAACGTTTGATAAGCGGGCAGATTTTGTTCTTTGCTTACATTAATGGCATCTTCCAATGAAGATGGTTTATAATTTGACGCACCAATCACCCGTACTTTTCCATCCTTCAAAAGCTGTTGATAGGCTGACAACGTTTCTTCAATCGGAGTTTCCGGATCTTCGTAATGAGACTGATAAAGGTCGATATAATCGGTCTTTAACCTTCGTAAAGATGCTTCAACAGCTGAGAGAATATAGTCTTTTGACAGGCCTTTTTTTCCTGGTTCCATTTCACTCCCCACCTTTGTCGCAAGAATTATTTTGTCGCGGCCTTTTCTTTTTTGAAGCCAGTTTCCAATAATTGCTTCCGATTCGCCGCCCTTGTTTCCAGCCACCCATTTAGAATAAACATCTGCGGTATCAATAAAGTCAAATCCATGGTCGATAAAAGAATCAAGAACATTGAACGATGCCTTTTCATCAATTGTCCATCCACAAACATTACCGCCGAATGCCCAAGGATACACTTCCAGTTCCGATTTGCCTAGCTTACGTTTTTTCATAGTAGTTGTAGATTTATCGACGACCAGGATTCAGGGTTTAATTACCCGATTGTTTTTTTTCCTTTGCGGCTTTCTTTTCCTGGTCCTTAAAATATCCCCTGAAAAGGAAATTGTGCTTTAAGGCTTCCATGTTCTCGTTTAGCTTTTCTGTGCTGGATTCAAGGTTTTTTATGGTATTCTTTAAATCACTTGAAACCTGCTGATCATTCAAAAGTGTACCTACTGCGTTATCCGTAGAGTTAAACTTACCGCTCGCTTTATCAAGATTTGCTGCAACCTGGTTAGCTGTTTCGGTTGTTTTTTGCAGTTGTGCGACTGATGATTTTAAATTCGCGAAAACTACCGTGTCGGTAAGTAGCTGATTAGCCAGCCCATCTTTGTTATTCAGTTTTCCACTGAATTGATTTAATGCAGCAGAAATTTTATTAGTGTTTTGGGAGGCTGTTTGAAGATTACTAAGCATGGTTTTGATGTTTCCGGCCATCTGATCGTTGGTAAGCAGGGCACCAAGTGTTCCTTCGCCGTTAGCTATTTTGCTGCTCACGCTTTTAAAATCAGATGTAATAGCTACAAGATTTTTGTTGTTTTCCTGAAGTGTGTTTAGTATGTCATCGGTACTGATTACACGTTCAACCTTCAGCTGATCGCCATCGACAACCTGTGGGCTTTGGGCGGAGCCGCCTGAAATAACGACAATTTTGTTACCTATTAATCCTTCAGATCCAAGTTTTGCGGTGGCGTCTTTACGGATGAATTTATGTACCTGTTCTTCGATGCCCATAACAACTTCAACCTTTTTTTCGCCAAGCAGGTTGATAGCTTTTATTGTTCCAACCTTTACTCCCGAGAACCAGATGTTATTGCCCTGCTTAAGGCCCGAAACATCATCAAAAACGGCTTTGATCTGAACTTTTGCAACAAATGTTTTTTGTTTTGAACCCAGTGTCAGTACGGCTGCGATAAAAATGACAATCCCTAAAAAAATAAAGATTCCAACGATTATCGCCTGTTTATTATCAGATTTGCTCATTATTCAAAAAGTTATAGTTATAAAACGTTTTAACACGTTCGTCGTCTGTATCAAATACTTCGTCAAAAGTTCCCTGACGTTTAAATTGCCCGTCGAGTAACATCACGATGCGGTCGCCGGTTTGCCTTGCGCAGGTTAAATCGTGCGTGATTATAATTGATGAGGTATGGTATTGTTCCTGGACCTGGTTAATCAGGTTATTTATTTCGATGCAGGTAATCGGGTCAAGGCCGGCAGTTGGCTCGTCATACAACATGATTTCAGGCCGTAAAATTAAGGTACGTGCAATACCTATACGTTTACGTTGGCCGCCGGAAAGTTCTGAAGGCATTTGATTGATACTTTGCAATAAGCCAACAGCATCCAAAACGCTTTCTACCGATCGGTTAATTTCCGTCCTGGTAAGATTGCGCATGTTACGAACCAGTGGAAACTCGAGATTTTTCCGGATGGTCATACTATCATACAATGCACTGTTTTGAAAAGAAAACCCAATTTTTAAACGCAACTGGTCTAAATCTCGGCCGCGAAGCGAATTTACATCTTCGCCCAAAACATCAACGATACCGCTGTCCTGTTTTAGTAATCCTGAGATTATCTTTATCAAAACTGACTTACCAGTGCCGGAACGACCAAGAACCACCAGGTTTTCGCGTTTGAACAAATCAAGATCGATACCACGCAATACATGCATGTCGCCAAACGATTTAATAAGGTTCCGGACGTGTATTACAACTTCGCCGCGGTCAATGTTATGGCTTACATGCTCTTTCATCGAATGGCCGCAACAATTTGTACAACAATGGTTTCTTCGATGAAAATTAAAAACATAGAGGCTACCACAGCGGTATTGGCCGCCTTACCAACACCTTCAGTTCCTTTTTCTGAATGATATCCCTGGTAACAGCCAACAATTCCGATCGTAAAACCAAACAATATCGATTTGATGAGTGAAGAAAATATATCCAGAAAACTAATGCTGGAAAACACACCTTCAAAAAAGGTAGCCAGGCTGGTTTGCTCATTTTGATTTACGTTGATAAATGAACCTATCAAGCCAACAAATCCAGTGTACATCGCCAATATCGGTATCATAAAGGTTGTTGCTAAAACGCGCGTTACAACCAGGAATTTGAAAGGATTGGTTGCCGACACCTCCATAGCATCGATCTGTTCGGTAACTTTCATTGATCCCAGCTCGGCACCAATATTTGAACCGACTTTGCCGGCAGCGATCAACGCCGTGACAAGCGGAGCTAAGGCCCGCACAATAGCTATTGAGATCAACCCTGGCAGCCACGACACGGCTCCAAAGTTTTCAAGCGAAGGGCGGGATTGTTTTGTGAAAACTAAACCCGTTATAAAGCCGGTCATGGTTATCAGCGCTAATGAACGATAACCGACCTGATAACATTGTCGAATTGTTTCTTTAAACTCGAACGGCGGTAAAAATGCTTCCTTAAAAAAGCGGGAAATAAAGCCGGTAATTTCGTAAAGCGTTAAGAAAAACTTATCAAGTTTTCGTGTAACAACAGGTTTTGGCGCTTTGGCCGGATTTTCAATTTGATCCATTTAAAAATTTGGTGTGCTCTATATCAAGCAAACAAGCAGTTCTGTTCTATTAAACTATCAACCTGTAAACATAAACAGAGTTTTACAGTTTTGAAATTATTCTTCGGCATGTATGGCATCCTTATGTTCATCCGGATTATAAGCTGCTTCAAGTTCAGCAAGTTTCTTTTTCCCATACGCCAATCGTGTAATAAACACAAACAATACCGGAACAATAAAAATTGCCAGCAAAGTTGCGGCGAGCATTCCGCCAATAACTGTCCAGCCTATAGTTGTCCGTGCAACGGCGCCTGCGCCGGATGAAAAGGCCAGCGGCAAAACTCCAAGGATGAAAGCAAAAGAAGTCATGACAATTGGGCGCAAACGTAGCTTGACTGCGTCAATGGTGGCGTCAATCAGATTCATACCCCAGTCTACACGTTCTTTAGCGAACTCGACAATCAAAATCGCATTTTTCGCAGAAAGCCCGATCAACGTTATCAAACCGATTTGCGCGTATACGTTATTGTTCAGTTTCGGTAAAAGCACAAGTGCCAGGATCGCGCCGAATGCTCCGAGTGGCACAGCCATCAGGATAGAGAACGGAACTGACCAGCTTTCATACAAAGCCGCAAGAAGCAGGAACACGAAGACAATCGATAAGCTGAAAATAATAATGGTGCTGTTTCCGGAGCTGATTTCTTCCCGTGTAAGGCCGGAGAAATCATATCCATAACCTTCCGGCAGGACTTTGTCGGCAGTTTCTTTCAGTGCTTCTATCGCATCTCCACTGCTGTATCCCGGTGCTGCGTCACCGTTAAATTCTGTTGAACGGAACAGGTTATAGTGGGAGATAAGCGGTGCGTTTTCAACGACCTTGTACGTAATAAGGCTGCTTAGCGGAATTTGTACGCCTTGCTGATTCGGAACGTAATAATTGCCGAGGTCGCTGATATCTTTACGATACATCGTATCAGCCTGCGCTACCACCCTGAAGTTACGTCCATACCTGGTAAAGTCATTTATATAAGTACTTCCCATGTAAGTAGAGATCGTACTGAAAACGCTGGTCAAAGACACACCTAATTTTTTTACTTTATTCCGGTCGACAGTTATTTGGTAGCCAGGAGTTTGTGCTGTAAAAAATGTATAGGCTTTGCCAATTTCTGGCCGCTGGTTCGCCGCCATCATGAATTTATTCACCACCTGTTCAAACTCTTTAATGTCGCCGGCGGCTTGTCGCTGTTCAAGCATGAAACTGAAACCTCCGGTATTTCCAAGTCCGGGAATAGCCGGTGGCGGCACGACCACAACGTTGGCGCCTTTGATTACCGAAAATTCTTTTTGCATTTGCCCGATCACTGCTCCAAGCTGCAGTGTCTTGTCTTTTCGTTCATCCCATGGCTTAAGCTGAATAAAAAACGTTCCACTACTTGGTTTAAATGAAAAGTTAAGCGCATTTAATCCTACGATAGACGTGTAATTGTTTACAGCGGGAATCTTTTTATTGATGATATCCGACATCTGGAGGATGATATCTCTAGTACGGGCGCTGGATGCGGCTTTCGGAAGTTCTACGGAAATATAAAGGCGTCCTTCATCTTCTGTCGGAATGAAACCTGTGGCCTTAGTTCTGAAGAGCATGAAGGTCCCGACATAGATACAAGCTAGAAGCACAAAAACCAGCGGGATTTTTTTCAGCAGTTTCTGAACACCTACTGAATATTTGTTCGTGGTATCATGAAACCATGTATTGAATTTATAGAACAAGCGGTTAAAGCCCTTGGTATCCTTGTTAATGCTCATCGGCTTAAGCAATAGTGAGCAAAGAGCCGGAGTTAGTGAAAGAGCGATGAAGGCTGAAATAATCACCGAGATAGCGATCGTAATCGCGAACTGCTGATACAATCGTCCAACAATCCCTGGTATAAAACCTACCGGGATAAATACGGCGGCAAGTATCAGCGCAATAGCAATAACCGGCGCCGTGATATCTTTCATGGCCCGATACGTTGCGTCTTTGGCCGAAAGTTTTTCGTGGTCGATGTAATGCTGAACAGCTTCCACAACCACAATGGCGTCATCTACCACGATACCAATTGCCAGTACAAAACCGAAAAGCGTTAATGTATTGATCGTGAAGCCAAGAGGTATAAAGAGTATGAAGGTTCCAATAATCGACACCGGAATTGCAAGGATAGGAATGAGTGTCGCTCTCCAGCTTTGCAGGAACAAAAATACCACCAGCGTCACGAGAATCAACGCTTCAACCAGCGTGTGAATAACTTCTTCGATAGAAACCTGTACGACAGTGACACTTTCAAAGGCTACGCGGTAATCTACATCCCGAGGAAATGATTTTTTAAGTTCGTCAAGCGCCTTGTAAACGCCATCGGCTGTTGCCAACGCGTTACTTCCAGGAGATTGATTGATCAACAGGATTGTTGCCGGTTTACCGTTCAGGAAAGAAGAACGGCCATAGGTAAACTGGCCAAGATCGACCCGCGCTACATCCTTCAAATACACGATAGATCCATCTTCTGGTTTGGTACGGATGATAATATTATTAAAATCAGCTTCCTGATTCAGCCGCCCATTAACGTAAACGGTATATTCGAAGGCCTGCGAATTAAATTGTGGAGTAGCACCGACAGATCCGGCGGCGACTTGTACGTTTTGTTCGCGAAGAGCGGCTAAAACATCGTCCGGCCGGATACCTAGTTGAGCCATCCGGTCAGGTTTTAACCATACACGCATACTGAAATCCTGTCCGATAGCTGTTACATCACCAACTCCTTTTACACGTAAAAGTGCATCACGGATATAAACGTTTGTATAGTTATCTAGGAATTTAATGTTATGAGACCCTTTTGGTGAGTAAACATCGACCACCATCATAATGGTCGGGTTACGTTTTTTAACGGTCAATCCCAACCTTTTTACTTCATCAGGAAGAGTAGGCTGAGCAATACTAACACGATTTTGAATGTCGAGGGTAGCGATATCGATGTTGGTGCCGATGTCAAATGTAACGTTGGTCGACATACGGCCATCACTCGTTGCGTTAGACTGCAGGTATGCCATGCCCGGAGAACCGTTAATTTGTGTCTCCACGGGTGTCACCACCGTTTGTTCAACCGTCTGTGCGTCGGCGCCCGTATATGAACCTGAAACCTGTACAACCGGCGGTGTAATGTCCGGATACTGACTGACAGGAAGCGACCGGATTGCTATAATCCCAACAAGAACGATTACGATGGAAATTACCATCGCAGTTACCGGCCTTTTTATAAATACATCTGAAATCATGTCCTCTATAGTTTAGGTTAGTTACTTGCCCGCAGGTTGCTGCCCGGCGTTTCCCTGTGTAACCTTAGTTCCCTGACGCAAGTTCTGTACACCATCACTCACAATAGTTTCTCCTTCTTTCAATCCTTCACGAATAACTACTTTATCACCAACTCTGGTTCCGATAGCTACGTTGCGTTGAACAACACTGTCGCCGTTAACAACAAAAACGAAAAACTCGCTCATTTGCTCGGTTAAAGCTTTATTTGGAATAGTGATCAACTCGCCATGGTCCTGATTTCTGACATTTACATTGGCAGTCATTCCGGCGCGTAAAATATGAGAAGGATTAGGAAAACGGAGCCTTACTTTAATTGTTCCGGTTTGTGGATCAACCGCCCGATCGATCGTTTCAATTTTACCCGGAAGCGTATATAAGGTTTTATCAGCTAACTGAAGAGTAAATAAGGAATCGGCAATTACATTTTTTGCCGAAGTCAGTTTGCTAAATCTTGGTATCTCACTCTGTCCGATAGAAAGATCAACAGCGACCGGGTCATTGGACGAAATTGTATTTAATAAAGTGGTTCCCGGTGTTACAAGTGCTCCGAGTTTCACCTGCGACAAACCTATAGTTCCGGCAAACGGCGCTTTAATTATAGAGCGACGCAAGTCTGTAGCGGCGTTATCTGCTAAAGCCTGTGCTGCCGCCAGTTGCGATTTTGCATTGTTCAGGTCAGTTATTGCATAGTCCACACGTTGTTTTGCTATCGCGTCCTGCCTGGCAAGCTGATTATATCTTTCCGCGTCCTTTTGTGTTTTGTCGACATTGGCCTGCGCAATTGCCACATTGGCTTTAGCCTGGTTGTAGGCCGCCTGGTATTTGCTTCTGTCAATCTCATACAATTGCTGCCCCTGTCTTACCTGCTGTCCTTCCTGGGTAAAGATGGCAGTAATCGTTCCGCTAACTTCTGCGCGAAGCTCTACCTCATTTAACGCAACAACGGTTGCCGGATAGCTGTCTACCCCGGTAACAGGTTGTTTATTAACCTGGTAGGTTACCACCGAAACAGCTGCAGCAGCCGGGTTTTGCTTAGCCTGATCCTTGCCGCCGCATGCCGAAAGAAGAAGGGCAGAAGCACTAATACTTAGAACTGGAATAATATTCTTCATCGTGATATTGTTATGGGTTGACCGTTATATTTCCTAAAGCACGCTGAACATCCAGCTTGCTTGACAATAAACTGTATAAAGCGTTTAAATAATTTAATTCTGTCGACCGCAAATCAGTTTCGGCGGTTGTCACCTCAAGGTATGTTTTTATCCCCTCGTTGTATTGGAGCTTAATCGTGTTATATACATCTTTTGAAAGCTCAACATTTTCTTTCTGCGTTTTCCACTCGTTCAGATTGCTTTTATAAGCGGCAAGCGCGTTTTGATATTCCGTATTGATTGCGTTTTTTGTGTCAACGATGTCCAGATCCAAACGCTTATCAACAAGTTGTTCGCGACGGTAGTTCTGGTATCTGCGGGTTCCGGTAAAGATCGGAATGGTAAGTTTTAAACCTGTTTGTGAACTGGGATAAGATTCATTGTAGATGTCGGAGAATTTATTGTCAAAGTAAATCCAGTTGTAATTTATGAATGCCGACACATTTGGCAGAAAACCATATTTATAATAATTAATGTTTAAAGATTGAAGTTGTTTTTGGGTTTCCAGCTGCTTGTATTCAACACGGTTTTTGTAATTAATTGTCTGCATCGTGTCGAGCAATACCTGCGATTCCATATTTGTGTTATTGAAAGATAATTCAATTGGATTTTCTGTAGGATAGCCCATTAATTGTTTCAGGTAGGAATATTGTCCTTTAATCGTTTCATTGGTTCGTTTAAGGTCGGATCGTGCGTTACTTAAAGAAATTGTCGCGCGTTTATAATCGGTTTTGTCAACAAGTCCCGCCTGATATTGCGCATAGGAATCTTTAAGTTGCTTTTCAAGCCTGGCGATTTCTTCCTTTAAAATTCCAATTTGTTCCTGGCTGGTAAGAATCGCATAAAAAGCTTTGCTTACGTCTACTACGGTATTGATCTTGTTTAATTCGGTGTTCTGGCGGTTCTGGGTGCGGGTGTATTTAGCGCCCCGGGATGCCAGTAAAAGCTCGTTTGTAAAAATGCTTTGATCAGCTTCTAGTAAAAAATTGGAATTATTTCTTAATCCCTGCCGGAATAGCTGGGGAGTGCCGCCAATATTTAAGATACTGGTAGGCTGTTTTAAATAACTTGTAAAATTCCCTTCTCCCCGAATCTGCGGAAACCATCCGGCTAAGGCCGATTTGATATCTCGTTCGCCAATCTCCTCATCAATTAATGATTGTTTAACGCCCGGCTGATTTTTCAATGCATAGTTTATACACTGGCTGAGTGACGCCGAACGTAATACAGAATCAGCATTATTTTGAGCCTTTGCAAGTACCGGTGTTACAGCAATCAGTACAATTAAAGCTTTCCTTGTAAATTTCATAGTTGTGATTCGGTGTTAATCGTTACAGAACTTTTATCCATGTGATAAATTTAGTCTCAATAGCAGAGGATTTGCCAAATTGAGTTTCAATTCGAATAATTATATTAAGTATGCTCGGGGATCAAACGCCGCTATTGGTCAATTACACACATTGCGGGCATACTGTTTTGTTTAAATCAGGTTATTAATCGCTGATTACGCTAATTTTGATTGCAAAGAAACTTAAAACCTGCGTAAAACGGAGTTGCCGGCCTGCAAATGACATTTCACTGATGTAAGAATTTTGTTATACACTGTCATTTAAATTCAATACTCAATTCGATCGTTTTATAATCGGCTGA
This sequence comes from Hufsiella arboris, assembly GCF_009834875.1. Lineage (GTDB taxonomy): Bacteria > Bacteroidota > Bacteroidia > Sphingobacteriales > Sphingobacteriaceae > Hufsiella_A > Hufsiella_A arboris. Next base: position 115,139 of record NZ_WVHT01000008.1, read on the forward strand.
TGGTTTGTAAGTTCGCAAATTCAAAAGCTTAATTATGAATTTTCATACCCGCAAGTGGATAAAACCCGAAGATCTTAATCCAAATGGTACCTTATTTGGTGGCAGTTTGCTGAAATGGATAGACGAAGAAGCCGCAATATATACCATGTGCCAGCTAGGAAGTAACCGGGTGGTAACTAAGTTTATGTCGGAAATTAACTTTGTAAGTTCGGCAAAACAAGGCGATGTAATTGAAATGGGAATCACTGCAACAAGTTTCGGGCGAACGTCTATTACGCTTCGCTGCGAAGTACGAAACAAGATTACCCGCCAAAGCATTCTTACCATCGAACGTATCGTATTTGTTCTGTTGAACGAAGGCGGAATGCCTGTTCCTCATGGACGAACGCACATAATTAGTTCCGACGAACAATTTAAAAATCACACCAACGTAAGTATATAGCTTTATTTGAAGTGTAAAATTGTGTTAAATGCGACTAACCATGTTGCTGTAAATACAATATCAATCTATATTTACCGCTTTCCGAAATTGAAATTCATGAGTCTCCTGAAAAGTTTTTACATAAGTGTTGTCCTTGTCCTATTAGTACTTTGTTCGTCTTCTTCCTTTGCTCAAACCGATAGCGTCAGTTTAACAACTATTATGGAGAAAACCGCGAAGCTGGTTAATGAGCGGCCGCTTGAAAAGGTTTATGTACATTTCGACAAGCCTTACTATGCCACCGGAGATACCATATGGTTTAAAGCTTATGTAACAATGGATCAGCATGTACCTTCCACTTTGAGCAAGGTTGTTAATGTGGAATTTATCAATAGCAACGATTCGTTGATGGCAAGTTTGAAGTTGCCGGTAAATAATAGTGTTGCTTATGGCAGCGTCGTGCTGGCACCGCTGCAATATAAACAGGGAAACTACCATGTAAGAGCTTACACTCAGTGGATGATGAACCATGAGGCTGACTATTTCTTCAATAAGACCGTAACAATCGGAAACGCGATGGAAAAGGATATTAACACATCCATATCTTATCATGGAAATATTAATGATAAAGCCTCAAAACCAGGAGCGAAAATCCAGTTTACCGATCCATCCGGACAACCGATCATAAATGGTAAAGTCGACTGGAATGTATATATCGATTATCAAAATAATTTTAAAGGGAAGGGGCAGACAGACGATAAGGGCTTTATCGATATACCGTTTACGGGAAAACGCCTGGAAGGTATACCCGAGGGAACACTAACTACCACCATTGAAACGAAAGATAAAAAGACACTGAATTCGAAGTTTGTTTTGAAAAGAGCTTTTGGAAAATATGACGTTCAATTTTTTCCGGAAGGCGGCGATCTCATCAGCGAAGTGCCGAAACAAGTAGCTTTTAAAGCGATAGGCGGTGACGGTAAAGGAGTTACCGTTAAAGGAAACGTTGTAGACAATGCAGGTAATAATGTCGCTGATTTTAGCAGCCAGCACTTAGGCATGGGGAAGTTTATCTTAAATCCTCAGCCAGGTAAAACATACAGGGCTAATGTGACTTTTAACGATGGCAGCAGCGCCAGTTATGATCTTCCAAAAGCAAAGGTTTCGGGGATTTCATTATCAATTGACAACAAAGAAGGGGAGAGTTTGCAGCTTAAAATATTTGCCAATACCGCGTTTTACCAGCTTAACCAAAATAAGAGTTTCTACATTATCGGACAGCAGCAAGGATTTATAACCTACGCGGCGCAAACGAAACTTCAGCAGCAGGTTTACTCCGCTGCGGTTCCGAAGGCTAAGTTTAAAAGCGGCATTGCTCAATTCACGCTGTTCTCGGCTGCGGGTGTTCCGCTTACCGAGCGTATTGTTTTCATTAGCCAACCGGATCAACTGGCCATCTCTTTAAAATCGGATAAACCAACATATCTTACCAGGCAAAAAGTTAAGCTTTCCGTGCTTGCGCAAAAACAAGCGGCTCCAGCTCAGGGGAATTTTTCCGTAGCGGTAATTGACGAAAGCAAAGTTCCTTATAACGAGGATTCCGAGACGACCATTTTAAGCCATTTACTGCTTACCTCCGACCTGAAAGGGTATATCGAAGATCCAAATTATTATTTCCACAAGCCTGATACAAAAAAAATAGCTGATTTGGATGTGTTGATGCTCACACAAGGTTATCGCCGTTTTTCTTACAGCGACGTGATTGCAGATAAATTACCCCCAATTTATTTTCTACCGGAACAAGGTATCGAGCTATCCGGAATTTTGCGTCAGTTTAACGGAATGCCCGTATTTAAAGCCGGTATTCGCTTAACCGTTCCCGACAAACACTTTTCAGCTGAAGCCCGTACCGACGCGGACGGGAATTTTAAGTTCGAAAATCTGTCATTTGCCGATTCATCAGAAGTAACAATAAGCGCCAGGAATAACGTTAATTCGAAGGCGATGCGGTTAACGATGAACGGGCAATCCTTTCCGGAGATTGCTCCTAACATGAATTATCCTGACGAAGTATTAAATATCGATACGGCGCTAGATACCTATCTTAAAAACAGCAGCAAGCAATATGCCTTTACGCGAATGCTTAAGGAGGTCCAGGTGACGGCAAAACAGGCTGTAAAAAAACCAAGTCACATGGATTATGGAGCATTAACGGGCCTAAGTCCGCAAGCGGATCATATCGTAAACGGAGAGCAGTTTGCGGGGTGCAACGTATTTATTCAGTGTTTACAAACCGCAGCGCTTGGGCTGACCTATAATGATAACAACTTTTACATAACCCGCGCTTATAATAACGGTAACAAAACGCCGGTACAGATTTACATGGGCGGTTTGGCCGTCGATATAAACGCGCTTTCCAGTGTTGTTCCTTCAGAAGTTGAGTCCGTTGAAATATTTTTGAACGATGGATTGAGCGGAATCAACCGGATGAGCAATACAAACGGTGTTCTGGTAGTAAACATGAAAGCTAAACCAAAAGGCAAAAAGATGTCGGCCGACGAATGGAAGAAGCTATTTCCGGATCAAAATGCGGTTACTTTTCAGCCTCAGGGCTATACATTGGCCAAGCAGTTTTATGTTCCGAAATATAGCGGGCCAAAAACGAGCTTGCAGGCAAACGATTATCGCAGTACCGTTTACTGGAATCCACAGGTAATTACCGATCAAACAGGTGCAGCATCAGTTGAGTTTTATAGCAGTGATGGTAAAGGAACTTATAAAGCTGTTATTGAGGGCATTGACAAGGATGGCAACATTGGCCGCAGCGTTTACCGTTTCAACGTCAAGTAATAATTCAATAACGCGTTTATTTTAATAAAATATCCGTCATTCCTGAGGCATTCATGCTAACTTGCATAAAACCTCAAGGCCATGATTGCACCGGATAAAAACTCGAGGTTCCCGCTGGAACATTATACAAGGCTTTGTTTTCTCAAAAACATCATTACTAATCCGAATATCATCGTAGGAGATTACACGTACTACGATGACTTTGAAGATGTCTACAATTTTGAACGGAACGTAAAATATCATTTCGAATTTATTGGCGATAAACTCATTATTGGAAAGTTCTGTATGATTGCCTCCGGAGTAACATTTATTATGAACGGTGCAAATCACCTTGCTAATGTTGTCTCCGCTTATCCATTTGCAATTTTCGGCAGCGGCTGGCAGGGAGCTATGGACGGCAAAAGTTATCCGGTGAAAGGTGATACGATTATAGGTAACGATGTATGGCTGGGCTATAACGTTACTATAATGCCGGGGGTAAATATCGGTGACGGCGCTATCATTGCGTCAAATTCTACGGTTACAAAAGATGTTGAGCCTTATTGTGTGATTGGAGGCAATCCGGCCCAAGAGATAAAAAAACGTTTCTCAGACCAAGCCATTGACGATCTTTTGCATATACAATGGTGGAATTGGGATATCGATAAAATCACAAGAAACGTCCATCTGTTGACGGATCATAATATTGAGGCTTTGAAAAATGCGGTTTAACTACAATCGCAATTCATTTATTCGGTTGACAGTCCAACATCTGGCATAATTTGCTATTCCAGCTTTAAAAGCCCTGTCTGAACATTTAGATTTATTGACTTCTTAGCTGTTATTTTTCATTATTTCAAATGTTGAAAAAACGGAATTGATTTAACAATAAATTAATCTGTAAAACTTTAAATTTATTGGCTTTTAAATCAGTATATGAAAAAACTTTTACTCATTTTCCTGTTTTTTGTAATTTCTGTTTGTTCAGTGCAGGCGCAAACAGTTGTAATCAGTGAAATATACGGTGCCGGCGGCAATGCTGGCGCGGTATTTACCAACGATTTCATCGAATTATACAACCCCACAAATGCTTCTATAAATTTGACAGGTTGGTCGGTTCAGTATGCCAGTGCTGCTGGAACGAGCTGGGCTACCATTCCACTCAATACCAGTATTGCAGCACATGGATTTTATCTGGTCCAAGGATCGGGAGGTGCTAATGGCGCAGCTTTGCCAGCAGCAGACGCGAGTGGTACAATAAACATGTCTGCCACAACCGGCAAAGTTGCACTGGTAAGCACCTTAACGGCTTTAAGCGGAGCGAGTCCTGTAAGTCCTACAATTGTTGATCTTGTCGGCTTTGGAGGTGCAACTTTTTATGAAGGAGCTGTGGCTCCAAGTCCAAGTTCGACAACATCAATTGAACGTAAAGCAAAAATTACGTCAACCACAACTACAATGACCGCTGGCGGAATCGACGAATTTTTGGGTAATGGTTATGACAGCAATAACAACGCCCAGGATTTTGTGACCGGTGCACCAAGGCCGCAAAATACAGCATCGCCAGCTGAATCAGCTGTTACAGCACCAATCCCATCAATTTCTGTAAACCCGACGTCTTTAACATTCACAGCTCAGTTGATAAACACGACTTCAGCCAGCCAGCAATATAATTTGTCTGCTGCAAATCTTGATGGCAGCGATGTTACAGTTACTGTTTCCGGTCCATATACAATTTCCAAAACTTCTGGTGGAGCGTTCGGTTCATCGCTGACGTTCTCTAGCGCAGACTTTGGAAACTTCCCGCTTTCCATTTATGTACAATTTAAGCCAATAGTAACCGGTGCAGCAACCGGAACAATTACACACGCTGGTGGCGGCGTTGCATCCGGGCCAACCGTTAGTTTAACAGGAACCGGAATTGCTGAACAATTAACGGCAAGTACAGCTTCCATTGATTTTGGGAGCCAGGACATTAATACAAATTCCGCTTCCAAACCATATATATTAAGCGGTACAAATCTAAGCGGTGATGTAAACGTAACCGTCCCGGCGCCTTTTTCGGTTTCGCGTGATAATACTTCTTTTACTAATTCTATCACGTATGGTGCTTCGGAATTCAGTTCACCGCAAACGGTTTATGTTCGTTTTTCGCCGGCGTCTACAGGAAATGCGTCCGGTGTAGTATCAAACACCAGTGTTAATGTCGCTAACATAGATATCCCATTAACCGGAATTGGAACGAGTTCGGCGCCTGCACCTAAAATTGTTATCAGTGAACTATACGGTGGCGGGGGGAACTCGGGAGCGGTTTATAAAAACGATTTCATCGAACTATATAACCCGACAACTTCAGCTGTCGACCTCACGGGCTGGTCTGTTCAATATACAAGTGCAGCCGGAACAGGTAACTGGACTGTAACGCCATTAAGCGGAACTATCGCGTCTAAAGGATACTTCCTGATCCAGGAGGCTAAAGGTACCGGTGGAACAACCGATTTACCAACTCCGGATATTACCGGAACTATCGCCATGGCAGGTACTGCCGGGAAAGTAATTTTGTCTAACAGTACAGTTGTATTAAGTGGTGCCAATCCAACCGGAAATTCGATAGTTGATAAAGTAGGATTTGGTCCGACTGCTACCGGGTTTGAAGGAACTGCGCCGACGGCTGTTTTAACGAATACAACATCTGCCGAACGTAAAGCAAACGCTGCCTCAACCGCAGCCAGCATGGCCTTTGGTGGTGCGGACGAGTTACTGGGAAATGGTTATGATACGGATGACAATGCATCCGATTTTGTGATCAGTCAGCCAAATCCACAAAATTCATCCCTGGCGGAACCTCCTGCGCCATCTAACAATCCCGTTTTAACAGCTTCTTCCACAAACCTGACGTTTGTCCAGGCAGTTAATACTACGTCGCTTTCTCAGAAGTATACCTTGTCTGCGGCTAACCTGGCCGGTCCGGTTTCCTTAAGTACAACGGCGCCGTTCAGTATTTCAAAGGATAATGCCAACTTTTCAACAACAGCAGAATTTACCGCAGCAGAACTTGCCACGACACAAACAGTATATATTCATTTTAGTCCGACCGTTGCTGGTACCAATACAGGAACGATTAGCCATACAAGTGCAAATGCGTCTCAATTAATTCTCAACCTCGTTGGAACGGGAATTGATCCCAATCAAACTAAATTTGCTTTTGAAAACTGCAGCACCAGCGGAAGCAGCGCTTTGTCGGATGGATTTTACCAGTACAGCGTTACCGGCGCTCAAAAGTGGGGATGTATCACAACTTTCGGGCATGATGCAAACGATGCTTCAGGGTCAGGCAGTGCTGGTAATGCCTTGCAGATTAATGGTTATTCCGGCGGAAACGTTCAAAATGAAGACTGGCTGATATCGCCGCCATTGCTCATTTCGTCCTTTACCTATCCAATACTATCTTACTGGACGCGTTCGGCCTTCAATGGCGACAAGCTTCAGCTTAAGGTTTCAACGAACTATTCGGGCAGCGGCGATCCTAAAAATGCCACCTGGACTGATGTTAATGGTAAATTTCCGGAACCGGCTTCTGATATATGGACTAAAACGGATAATATTGACCTTTCAGCATTTAAGTCATCACCAGTGTATGTGGCGTTCGTTTATAATTCCAGCACGACTTCCGCTTCCAGGTGGACGGTTGACGATTTCTCAGTTAGAAATTCTTCAACTCCGGCAGCAGTAGAGATAATAACTTCGACAGGTTCCGTTAATTTCGCTTACCAGGCGCCGGAAACATCTTCAGCAGCTCTCCCGATTAATTTTTCAGCGAGCAATTTAACAGCTGACGTGACGGTAAGCGCACCGCAATATTTCGGTATTTCTAAAACTATCGATGGTGTATACGGCAATTCGCTTAGCTATCCTGCTGCAGAGATCAATAACACATCACAGAGTTTCTACGCAAAGTTTAATCCGGTGGCAGCTGATAAGAATTATACCGGTAGCCTGACATTTTCAACTTCTGGAACAGCAAATAAGTCAATCAGCTTTTATGGAAATACGTTCAATGTTGACAATAGCCTGGAAGTTGTGAATTGGAATATCGAATGGTTCGGAAGTCCGGCTCAGGATCCATCCAATGATCAGTTGCAGGCAACAAATGTTAGCACTGTTGTAAATTCGCTCAAAGCGGATATTTACGGTTTTGCCGAGGTTGTGGATACAACTTTGTTTAAAACAAAAGTAATGCCTGCCGGCTACCAGGTTGTTTTTAGTGATTTTGGATCTTATGCAGATGATAAAAATGATCCAGACTATGCCTTGTCGCAAAAACTGGCTTTTATGTACAAGCCTGAAATTATTAAGCCTTTAGAGGTATTTGGTATATTGCGTAACACTTATTATCCGTCGAATCTCAGCAACAGCACCGATGGTTCACCGTTCAAAAACTGGTCGTCGGGCAGATTTCCTTTCGTGATGAAGGCGCAGGTAACCTTAAATGGTAAACAGGACACGGTTTACTTTATCGAGATTCATGCTAAGGCAAATACCGGTACGACAGCAGAACAAATCGATTCGTATAACCGCCGTAAAGGTGGGGCAAGGCAGCTAAAAGACTGGCTTGATGCTAACCTTGCGGGTAAAAAAGTGCTGATCATCGGAGATTTTAACGATGTACTGGATCCGGATAAAACTATTGCACCGCTTCCGGCCGGAACAGGAACATCTTATTCAGACTTTACAAACGACACAGCGAAATATGTACCGCTTACTTTGCCATTAAGTTTAGCCGGAAAACAATCGACAGCCGGCTTCAAAACAGTTATTGATAACGCGATTGCCAGCAAGAGCCTGAACGTAAATTATATTCCCGGATCAGCCGAAGTGCTTGATAATGTTAAAAATCTTGTAGCCAGTTACAGTACGACAACAACGGATCACTACCCAATTAAAACCCGCTATATTTTAAGTAATAGCGCTCCGACAATAAATAGGGTAGCCGATCAATCAGTATGTTACTCTAGCAACCCGCAAACCATCGAATTAAGCGGTATTTCGGCTGGTAACGATGCAAATCAGGCAGTGAGCCTATCAGTGACTGCTTCAAATAATGCCGCATTCGACGTATTGACCGTGCAGCCGGTATCATCCGGTAAGTCGGTTCTGACTTATCATTTCAAAAATAATTCGTCCGCCACTTCGCTGATCACGGTAACTGTAAGAGATAACGGCGGTACAGATTTTGGCGGAATCGATACTAAGACGATCAGTTTGAAGTTGACTGAGGTTCCTTTAGCTCAAGTAAACATAGTAGCGGATGCAACTACGGTCTCGAAAGGCGGTATCGTTAAACTGTCGGTACAGCAGCAAGCCGGCCAAACGTATCAGTGGACAGGAGCCGATATTCAAAGCGGGCAAGGCACAAATCAGCTTGTTATCCGCCCGAAAGAAACAGGTACATATAAAATAACAGCAACCAACAGTTTAGGATGTACCGTGGAGGCTTCGATTTCGATCACTGTGGTGAAAGACCATAAGTTCGATATCACAAATGTTCTTACTCCAAATGGGGATGGCCGTAACGATTTCTTCGTCATCAAGAATATCGACTATTACCCGGAAAATACCGTAAAGATTTTTGATCGGGCTGGTCGCCTTTTATATTCCCAAAAGGGATACAACAACACCTGGGATGGTACTTACAATGGCAGCCCGCTGGCCGAAGGGACATATTACTACATCATCGATATGGGCGCAAATGTTGGCATATTCAGGGGCTATATTAACATCATTCGCGATTAACATCACTTTAAATGAAAAGACTTATCAACCTATATAACCTGTTTTTGCTGATTGTTTTGTTAGCAATAGCCGGTCGCGTGCAGGCGCAGCTTTTGCCGCTTAACGCGCAATATTATCAAAATAAATATCTTTCAAATCCTGCATTTGCAGGTATAGACGCCGGTTACAGTATCAACGGAAGTTTCCGGAAACAATGGAGCAATATTCCGGGATCACCAATCACTCAGGCCGTGACCTTTGATGCGCAGGCTGGGAAAACCGGTTGGGGAATTAATTTCTTTAATGAAAAATCGGGCGGATTGCAGCGCACAAAGGCTGTGGCAACATATGCCTATCATTTACCCTTAGGCGACAATGACCAGAAATTGAATTTCGGATTATCGGTGGGGGCGCTTCGCGACCACCTGGATATGGATGATGTTAACGACCCGAATGATCCGTCAGTCGCTCGTTTCAATGATCGGGGCACCGTTGTCGATGCAGATTTCGGTCTGGCGTATACTGATAAAAATCTTTCGGTGGAGGCTGCTTTGCCGAATATGCGCATGCTTTTTGACAGGGAAGATGATGAGCGTTATTATTCAGACAGGCCAACATTTTATTCAGCAGTAGGCTATAAGTTCACTTTCGGTGAAGCTATGAATGCAATCGGCGTTGAACCCAAAGTCGCTTATCGCGGTGTAAAAAACTTTGACGATCTCTGGGATGCCGGCGTAAATGTGAGCCTGGTAAATAACAAAGTATTTTTAATGGGAATGTACCATAACACAGAAAACGCAACCTTCGGATTTGGTATGAACTTTAAATCTACGCTATCCGTTATGGGTTTTTACGACACCAATACATCCGAGTTGAACGGTTATTCGAATGGTAATTTCGAGGTGAGCCTGCGGGTAAATCTTAAAAAATAAAAAAGCGATAACGCAAAGCCGGCTAACTACGGCTTTGCGTTATTTTCGTTTAAAAAGTTATTGATGATTTTAAGTGTTGCGCTGATCAAATCATCATTTTCAGCACTTAATATCTCGCCAATATATTCACCGTGTACACCAGGGATGATTGCCAGCCTTGAACCCGCAATTAGTCTGTGCAGTTCAAGCGAATGCTCGATTGTAGTTACGTCCCGGTCGCCGTTAATAATTAAGGTGGGGCAAACAATTGCCTTAATTTGTTCGTCAGACCAGTCTTCAAACGCCAGCATGCGGTCACGGTCGCGTTCAAAACTAATTTGCAGTTTATCCTCATCAGGATTTACCGCCAGGAATGCATCTTTTAGCTGTTGGGGCATATCAGCCAATGTTACATGTGCCATTCCCTCAAAAAAACTTTGAATAAGCCCATCGCGTTTGCATGTGGCGGCAATAGCGATCAGTTTTTCAACGAGCTCCGGAAATCGTAAGGCAATCTGCATAGCGGTTGTTCCACCATTGCTAAAGCCCAGGAAATTAGCCTTGCTGACACCAATATGTTTTAATAGACCAGCAACATCATCGGCATCCTGTTCAAACGTTTGAGGAAAGTCTCTAAAACCTGACCGTCCGTGGTTTTGCAGGTCAAGTGTAATAACCTGCCACTTTTCTGCCAGCCTGGAAAGTATTCGTCCGAATGAGCATTCAATAGTTGAACCGCCGCCAGGGATCAAAACTAATGGCTCACCACGGCCGTAAATTTCGTAATATAAATCTACGCCATTTACCAGCGCGTGACCTTTAAATTGAGCGCTTTCTGAATTTGAAATATCGGCCATAGCTATCGCTTTTAAAGAATGATTAAATTACGTTCTTTCTCTTAGATCGCAAACTGCTCTGATTTTTTGCTATCGCTGGGGTTTTCTTCGCCACTAGTTCGTATCTTGTTTGCACATCTGATTCGCCAACTCTCATGTAAACCTACATCCAATTTAACTAATATCTATTGAGATTATGGCGGTAATATTGGGGTTACTTTTTTTGCTTTTTGGAACGTTTGTTTTAAAAAGCATACGTATTGGCGCGTCAGCAGGGATCGTTATACAGATTTTGTTTGCCTTGTTGAATAACAGTTGGTCGGCGGTCCAGACAAACGCGCTTCTAAATGGCCTGATCATCTCTGTGGAACTAAGTCTGTTGCTTTTTGGAGCAATAACTTTTTATGAATTTTTAAAGTTAAATAACAGGCTTGAGTTTTTGTACCGGTTTGTAAATACAAGTCCAAGCAGACCATTCTTATTGATTTCCTTTTGCTTTTTTCTGGGCAGTTTTTTTGAGGGTATAGCAGGATTCGGTATTCCGGCCATGCTGCTCATTCCATTACTTGTTAACGCTGGCTTTAAACCGCTGACGGCCATAGTGTGTGGCTTGTGCGGAAGCTTTATGGCCGTTTGTTTTGGCGCATTGGGTACCCCGATGATTTTTGGAATGAATATTACTCAGCCGGGGCCAACAGTCACACTAGTTCTCTTGCTTTACAGTCCAGTTACTGTACTGCTTCCTTTTTTACTTACGTGGTTGTATGGAAAGATAGAAAGTGTTGATGTAAACTGGCGAAAAGAAGTGATTAAGCTGTTTGGTGCAGGATTGATCTATTTCGGGATCTTTTTTGTTACGAGCAGATTTACTGTAGAGTACCCATCCGTATTTGCCGGGTCAGTTGGCATGATTGTTTTTATGATCGTTTTTAATGCAAATGCAAGATTGTACGGGTTTATGTTTTGGATCAAATCATTTGGTCCTTATTTGTGCCTGGTGGTCTTGTTACTGCTTGGAAAACCATTGCTTAATCAATATGCAATCGTCTTTTCACCAAGCTTGCGTACTATTTCAATATATCAGCCGGGATTGTTTTTTCTCATGGCAATACTTTTTATTACGCTTTATTTCCATGTTGCAGGAAAGCAATACACATTAATTGATGCCTATAAAATATCAGCAAAGCGCGTACCTGCTACGGCGTTGACTATTTTAATGATTGTTGCATTTTCGCAGTTAATCCGGGAGGAATTGCTTCAGATATTGGGAAACTTTCTTAAGGAACAGACTTTAGTGGTAAAGCCTTTTTTCTATTTGCTGGCTGGTACCGCCGGTGCCTTTATCACGGGAAGTGCAACTATGTCGAACCTTCTGTTGCATGGCCTTCTAGCTGCCGCTGGGTCTTACATGACCTTATATAGCGCTATGCTTATTTCCGGTTCAGCTGTCGGGAACGTAATTTCTCTGCAAAACATCGTAATGGCTAAATCGGTATTGGTTAATCCGCCGTCTGAAAGAATCGTGTTGAAATTTAATGCTGTTGTACTGATTGCAAGTTTGTGTTGTATCGCCTTGCTGGTATTTTTCTGCCGGGACTTGTCAATGTAGCGAAGCCGAAATAACTTGCGACTAGTGGGCTCCTGCGCAAATGTATGTTTCGACTCCGCTAAATGACGAATTGTTAACTAGTGGCGTCCGTGTCCATGCCCGTGACCGCCGCCCCCGTGATTTTTATAATGTCCGTAAGCGTGTCCGTTATTGTAATGCTTCGGGGCATAATAATAATTTGCCGAGCGATAATAATTAGATCGAGCTGGTGTATATCTCGACCGGTAATATGAGTGATTCATATAAGGGCGGGCACTATGTACCGCAACACGGCGGGTATTGTAATAATTATATCGTCGATATGCGCCTGGAAGATAAGCGGCATGTACCCATGCCCCTCTATTGTAATAATAATAGCGTCGGGCTGGTACGTAATAATAAGCTTGTACTTCTGGTAAATAATAGTAATCAACCGGAGCTGGAGCTGCATATGTCGGAGCACCTGCGTGAATATTCAAATCCACGCTAACTTGTGCTTTCGCTGAGTTGAAACTACAAATTGCGACTATAATTGCTGTTGCGGATATAATAAATGGCTTTTTCATAAATGATAATTAGGTAGTAACAATCTTTTTCAATTAAACAAAAGACGTTCCCACTATGCAATTTATTATGCATGCAGAGTAACAAGTTTGTCACGAAGCGTTGAAAGTGGAGTAAAAAGGTATTATTCCGTCAAGATTTTGGCAATATCCTTAAAGCCTTTTTCGAAAGCCATATCGGCTGGTGTTCGTCCGTCTTCCATATGTACGGATATATTTGCTCCGGCTTCGAGCAGTAGAATGAGAATCTCAATGTTGCCATGCTGGGCAGCAGCGTGAAGCGGTGTTGCTCCCGAACGTTGCGCAACATTTACATCGGCGCCGGCTTCCAGAAGGATTTTTGTTATATCGATATTATTGGCGGCCACGGCAGAATGAATAGGGAAGACCTGGAAGCCATTTTGAGACGGCATGTTTACATCCGCGCCCTTTAGCAGCAGATAACGCGCTATGTCTTCATGTCCAAAATAAGCAGCGAAACCAAGCGGCGTGAAGCCGTCTTCCGAGTAAGTGTTGATTAATTCAGGCGTGTTAAAAACATAATTTGCGACACTGTCAAACTTACCTACAGCCGCCGCTTCATAAAAATCTGGCTCTTGGACGTAGTTAAGAATAAGCTGGGAAATTTCAGGCTTTTTATAATAACACGAAAGCAATAAAGGAGATACGTTGTGGCTGGTTTGACTGCTTGCGAGGGCCGGTTGTTCATCCAATAAGGTTTTTAATCCTTCTACGTTTCCCGACTCAATGTAATCTTCAAGCAAATCCAGGCTCATAGGATAAATGTGTGCTAATTATAGCTCAATTATAATAAAAAACTCCCAAACCTTAGCGATTTGGGAGCAATCAAAATAAACTAAACTATTATAACCTGAATATTGGATGTAAATCCTTGTTATAGGTTTAACTGCACGCCGATAATTTTTGAGTTTGATGCACAGCCGCTGTAAGTATTATCCATTATATTTGTGGGATTAAAGCTTCCACATTCTAATGCCTATAAAAGGAAACCAGTTTAAATCGAATACATTCCGTGACGAGCCTGCAAAAAAGGCCAGCCGTGAGCGTACAGTTAAAGAAAAGACAGAGATATTTCCGAAACTGAATTTTAATAACGACCGCGCCATTAAGATCGTCGGATTGTTTTTTCTTATTGTATCGATATATTTTCTGGTGGCTTTTACATCCTATCTTTTCACATGGAAAGAGGATCAGAGCTATGTGCTTGACAGCAATGGCGGATGGGCAAATCTGTTTAAAACACGCCAGGAATTAGAAGACGATGGTATGGCAAATCCGGTTGTTCAAAACTGGCTTGGCAAATTCGGAGCTCTGCTTTCTCATCAGTTTATTTATGAGTGGTTCGGTGTTGCTTCGTTTATCTTCATCGGAGTGTTTTTTATCATTGGCTATAGGATGCTGTTTAAAGTCCGCTTATACTCCGCGGTAAAAACGTTGGGCTATTCATTTTTCCTGCTGCTGTTTATTTCTTTAGGCCTCGGATTTTTACATAGTTTTTTTGCCGACACGCCTCATTTCCTGGAAGGTGAGATTGGATTTTGGAGCAACAGATTGTTGCAGGCGCAGATAGGAGACGCCGGAATTGCAGGTTTACTTGTGTTTGCAGGCTTAAGCGCCCTTATCGTCGCATACAATATCGATTTTAAAATCCCTGAACGTAAGAAAATGGTCGAGCCATCTTTTGAAACCGAAGAGGAAGACATCGAGATCGAAGATGATTTTAAATCAAAACCGGTTGAGTTTCCATTGCCCGGCAGACGTTATGGCAATGTGCCTCTTGAAACGGAAGTAGTTTCAGCTCCTACACCAAGTGCCGAACGTCCGGTAAATCAACTGCAGCAGGAACGTTTGGTTCCGCCGGTTTTAGTAGAGGATGGCCCGTTAGAACTAGTGGTTCCAAACAGGAGCATCGCCTTTGAAACCGTAGTAACAAACTTGCCGAAGCCAGAACCGGAGCTCACAATTGAGAAGACAGAGGAAGAAAAGAAAGCCAATTCGCTGGTTGAACAATTCGGCGAGTATGACCCGAAATTAGATCTGGGTGGTTATCGTAATCCGCCGCTGGATTTGCTGGAAAATTACGGATCAAACAAGATCGCGGTAAACCCGGAAGAACTTGAGGCGAATAAAAATAAGATCGTTGAAACGCTGAATCATTATAATATCGAAATTGATAAGATTAAGGCAACGATCGGCCCGACAGTGACGCTTTACGAAATCATTCCTGCGCCCGGTGTGCGAATATCCAAGATCAAAAACCTCGAAGATGATATCGCTCTCAGTCTGGCGGCCTTAGGAATTCGTATCATTGCGCCAATGCCCGGAAAAGGTACCATTGGTATCGAAGTTCCTAATCAGCATCCAGAAATGGTAGCAATGCGCTCTGTATTGGCTACAGATAAATTCCAGAATACCACGATGGACCTTCCTATCGCTTTAGGGAAAACCATCTCTAACGAAGTATATATCGGTGATCTGGCCAAGATGCCCCATTTACTTGTAGCAGGTGCTACCGGGCAGGGAAAATCAGTCGGCATTAACTCGATACTTGTTTCACTGCTTTATAAAAAACATCCGGCCGAACTTAAGTTTGTACTGGTAGATCCGAAGAAGGTTGAGTTGACCTTGTTCAGAAAAATCGAACGCCATTTTCTTGCAAAGTTACCGGGCGAGGCAGACGCGATCATCACAGACACCAAGAAGGTTATTAATACGCTGAATTCATTGTGTATTGAAATGGATCAGCGGTATGATCTGTTGAAAAACGGCCAGGTACGTAATCTGAAAGAGTACAACCATAAGTTTGTGCAGCGTAAATTGAATCCCGAAAATGGTCATAAATTTATGCCTTTTATCGTGCTGATTATTGATGAGTTCGCTGATTTAATGATGACCGCCGGTAAGGAGGTTGAAACGCCAATCGCCCGTTTAGCTCAGCTGGCACGCGCCGTCGGGATTCACCTCGTTATTGCAACGCAGCGCCCTTCGGTAAATATTATTACGGGAACAATCAAGGCGAACTTCCCGGCGAGGCTTGCTTTCCGTGTGTTATCAAAAATCGACAGCCGGACGATCCTTGATTCAGGCGGTGCCGATCAACTGATTGGCCGCGGAGACATGCTGCTTTCTACGGGTAGTGATCTTATCCGTTTGCAGTGCGCGTTCGTGGATACTCCGGAGGTAGAACGTATTTCCGATTTTATCGGCGATCAGCGTGGTTATCCTTCGGCGTTTGAACTTCCTGAATACATTGATGAAAGCGGCGAGGGTGGAAGTATCAAGGATTTTGACCCTTCAGACCGGGACGCGTTATTTGAAGATGCCGCACGGCTTATTGTTTTACATCAGCAGGGATCGACATCGCTTATCCAGCGGAAATTAAAATTGGGGTATAACCGCGCGGGCCGTATTATTGATCAGCTTGAAGCTGCCGGAGTAGTTGGTCCTTTTGAAGGAAGTAAAGCGAGGGAAGTGTTGTTGCCGGACGAATATTCGTTGGAACAGTTTTTGGACAACTTAAATAAGAAAGATCAATAACGATTTAGAAGATAAGACACCTATGAAGAGATTTTCGACTGTTGCTTTGCTTATTTCCGTATTCGCTGCCCAATTACAAGCTCAAACCGATACCAAAGCAAAAGCCATTTTAGACCAGGTAGCAAAAAAATACAGCACGACCAACATAAGTAAATCTGGCTTTACTTACACGATTGAGGATCCGGATACAAAAGCGAAGCAAGTACAATCGGGTACATTATATGTTAAAGCCCGCACCAATAAATTTAAATTGGTATTAAAGGATCAGGAAATGATCTCAGATGGCAAAACACAGTGGACTTACCTGAAGGAAGAAAAAGAAGTCCAGGTAAACAATTCGCCTGCAGACAACAGTCAGTTCAACCCGGCTCAACTTTTCAATATGTATCAGAAAGGTTATAAATATGTTTATCCTGGCGACAGTAAGGTGAATGGGAAAATATGCAATGTAATCGAACTGGCACCACTTGACACGAAGGGTTCTGTTTTTAAAATTCGGTTAAGTATTGATAAAGCGACAAAAAGCCTGGTTAATGCGTTGATTTTCGATCGTAATGGCAATCGATATACCTATGCTATAACTTCGTTTGTTCCTGGCATTAAAGTTTCTGAGTCAATTTTCACATTTGACAAATCGAAATATCCAGGTGTTGAAGTTGTGGATTTGCGATAGATAAGGTTTGCTTCTTTAATGGAGATTATGCATTTATGAATGCCCTTTTCTAAAAGCCAACTCATATTTTTACGCTGGTTTAAACTTCAATTGTCTTGAGATGAATTTATCTTACACACAGCATACATTGGATAAACTCGAGAACCTGTTAAAAGTGATGGGTTATAAAGTTCGTTATGAGAAAGGGAATTTTAAAACCGGTTCGTGTACACTAGATAGCAGTAAAATCATTGTTATAAACAAATTTTCAAATACAGAGAGCCGCATAAATGCGCTTGCTGAGCTACTACAAACGATACAAGCCGACGAAAGTTTACTGGATGAAAAGCAGAAACTGTTCCTCTATAATTTAAAACAAACAACGCTGGAGCTTTGAAGATAACTTTTTTAGGAACAGGAACTTCGCAGGGCGTGCCTGTAATAGCCTGCGATTGCCCGGTTTGTACTTCACCCGATCTAATGGATAAACGTTTACGCGTGTCGGTTTTGATTGAGGTACAAGGAAAAGTCTTTGTAATTGATTCGGGACCTGATTTTAGATACCAGATGCTGCGCGCCGGAGTAAAGCATCTTGACGCGATTTTATTTACCCACGAACATAAAGATCATATAGCGGGACTGGATGATGTCAGGGCGTTTAACTACAGGCAGCAACGTGCGATGGATATTTACGCCAGCAAGCGTGTCCAGGAATCGCTGGTCAGGGAGTTTTATTACGCTTTTTCTGAAAAAAAGTATCCGGGTGTACCGCTCATTAACCTGCATGAAATTCATAACGAACCTTTCCAAATCCAGGGGGTCGAAATCATCCCGATTGAGGTAATGCATTATAAACTGCCGGTTCTAGGTTTTCGAATTGGGAATTTTACATATATCACGGATGCTAAAACTGTCTCGGAGGCCGAAAAGGAAAAGATAAGAGGGTCTCAAGTTCTAGTCATAAACGCCCTACAAAAAGATACACATATTTCGCATTTTACGCTGCAGGAAGCGATTGATTTTGCTCAGGAAATGAAGGTGCCGAAAACGTATTTCACCCACATCAGCCATAAGATGGGAAAGCATTCGGAGATCGAACCATTACTACCTGATGGTATTCAGTTAGCCTATGATGGCTTAATACTTTCACTGTAATAGATGCGTTTGGGTTGATGATTCTGTTTGAATCATTGTTTTGATTCTCGAAATAGCTATATTCAAATCATCATAAACTATATGCACAAAGGACGATTAGAAGCTTTCAGTGATGGTGTGTTTGCAATTATCATTACCATCATGGTATTGGAAATTAAAACACCACATGGGACCAGTATTAGCGATTTGAAACCTGTGCTGCCGGTTTTACTGAGTTATTTATTAAGCTTTGTTTACGTAGGGATTTACTGGAACAATCACCACCACATGTTGTATACCACAAAAAAAGTAAACGGTTCCGTATTGTGGGCCAATTTACATTTGCTTTTTTGGTTGTCGCTGATCCCCTTCGTTACGGCCTGGATGGATGAAAATCATTTCGCTTCAGCACCGGTTGCATTGTACGGCTTCGTTTTGTTTATGAATGCAATGGCCTGGTTAATTTTGCAGAAACGGCTTATCTGTGTCGAAGGCAACACGTCGTTATTGGCGTTGGCTATTGGGAAGTCGGTAAAGGAAAAAATATCGCCAATATTGTATTTTATTGGCATTGCCGTCGCCTTTTTTAACCCCTGGATCTCGATATTGTTATATATCGTGGTAGCTTTGATCTGGTTAATTCCTGATTTGCGAATTGAACATTCTTTAAACAAAGACAGCCAGCAGGCTAATTAGCAGTTCTGGGATCTTCGGCGTAGATTTCCATCTCGGGATTGTCAATGTATCGGGCGTACCAGCGGATGGCCTCAATAACTAAACCCGGGTCTTCCATGTCATAATCACATGTTTCGAAAGCAAGAGTTTCTTTATGGTTTTGTGTATAAAACTGCAATTCATTAGGATTCGGTTCGAAATGTTCAATATCCAGGCAGTAAACATAAACCTTCAGGGTTCCGCCACGATGATAAATAATATTGCGGCAATCATTATCCGGATCCTTGGCTAATAAAAAAACGTCGCGTTTCATAGTCCTTATAACAAAAAGAACTCCCAAAAAGTTAGCGCCATTTTCATAATTATTTTAGAGATTAAAAATTAAGTAATCTGGCGATAGTTCCAACACCTCCGGCAAGTAAAACCAGGTTGCCCGATTTCGCCTTACGAACGCAATTAAAGCCTGTTTTTGAAATATTTTTCCAAGTTTTACCGCCTGTGGACGAAATATCGGTTCCGGAAGTACCGGTACAAATTAATACACTTTTTGATAGGTACTCTACGGCCGAGCGATATCCGAAAGTATTTTCTGCCGGCTGATTCCATGACAGTCCGCCATCGTAAGTTATAAATGAGTTTTTAGTACGCACTGTATCTTTACGGTAGTCGCCGCCAACAACATATCCAGTTTTGATATCATAAAATGCGATTGAAAAAGGCCCGGTGCTGTTCGCGCCATGTATTATCGGGCAGTTATATGCTTTCCAGTTCTTTCCGAAATTATCGGAAATAAATACTCGCGATTGCTTGCCTCCGGTAGCAATCCAGGTTTTTCCATTTTTCATCGTTCTGATAGATGTGCCGCTGGCTGCAAAACCGGCCTCACCATCTTCCAGTTTAATCTTAAGATTGTCGGTGCAATTCTTCCAGCTATCACCAGCGTCATCCGTTGTTAGTAGCTGCATCTTAGAAGTAATTGGGTCTCCGAAAATTATTCCCTGCCTGGCGTTATAAAAGTCCATTCCGTCGAGAAATATTTCGGGATCATTATTTCTATAAGTTTCACGCCAGGTCAGGCCGCCATCGCCAGTTTTCAGAATAACAGCCGGTGAGCCTGCGCTTACAATAACCGCTTGTTTTTCGCTAAGCACCTCAATATCCCTGAAATCGATGTTTTCATAACCCTTTAACTGCTGCCAGTGCCACGTTTTTGCCCCGTCCGTTGTAGACGCTACCCAGCCATTACTGCCGCTAACCCATGCAACCTGGTTATTAAGTATGGATAATCCTCTCAGGCTGGTTGATTTTCCTGATTCTACAATGTTAATCTGCTGGCCATATAAAAAAATTGCTGGCAGGAAAAATGCCAGCAATAGTGTAAAGCGTTTCATTTAATTAAGATTGAACCCGTGACCAAATTTCAGTTCTGCCTAATAATGAAATTCCGATATAACCCCTGATATTGAGCTTGTTATCTTTAATCGTCATTTTGCAGCTGTAGGTCTTGCCAGATTTCGGATCATATACAGTTCCGTCTTCGTAAGTTCCGTCCTCAAAAGCGAAATCTTTAAGGATCTCCAGTCCTAATACCGGCCTTGATCTCAATTTGGTATCAGGATTATACACATCATGTTTCGGATTTCCTTTATCATCATTCGGCTCCTTTAGCCAAATGAGCTTACCAAAATATTTATCTCCCTTTTTGAAAATCTGAATCTGGCCGTTGCCATGCTGGCTCAGCCATTTTCCAACAATCGCGTCTTTACCCTGTGAAAACGCTGAAATAGTTAATAGAACACAAATAATACTTACAAATACTCTCTTCATATAATCGATTAGTTTAATGCTAAAAGTAATATTATAAACGATAAATGCACTGGAAAAGTTTATTTACTGAACCATTGTGGAATCGCGATAATCACCTTTGCTTTATATGATTTAAAAACAGAAGGATAGTTTAACAGGCAATTACAAGAAATGGGGGAGTTGACGGTTGGTTGACATATATTGAATTTAGTCTATCAACAAAAAAAGCCCGGCTGATGAGCCAGGCTTTGTGCCCGAGGAGAGACTCGAACTCTCAAGAGACAATTCTCAACGGCTTCTGAGACCGCAACGTTTACCAATTTCGCCACCCGGGCAGGTGTTTAATTGTTTGGTACCCAGGAGCAGATTCGAACTGCCACGCCCGTAAGGCGCCACCCCCTCAAGATGGTGCGTCTACCAATTTCGCCACCTGGGTTTAAGGACTGCAAATATAGGTTTTCGAAGTATAAGTGGAAATAGAATTTAAAGAAATTGAAGATTCCTCACAAATTTTTATTTAGTAAAAATCGTTGTAAACCAGCCTTGGGATACAATTTGGATTAGATTCGACGGTTGTATTATTAAGCCAAGTGTAATAATTTGAAAATGAACGGTTCTGATATTATTTGCCGCTAGTCCGGCTGTTCGCTAAACTCCTCACTCCGACACACAAGCATCGCTTCG
This sequence comes from Hufsiella arboris, assembly GCF_009834875.1. Lineage (GTDB taxonomy): Bacteria > Bacteroidota > Bacteroidia > Sphingobacteriales > Sphingobacteriaceae > Hufsiella_A > Hufsiella_A arboris. Next base: position 136,568 of record NZ_WVHT01000008.1, read on the forward strand.
TTACGGGGTACCGCTTCCATCCGGTTTAAAATGAAAGGGCATCGCACTGAATCCTGCGTGTCGCTAAGAAATTGATAAGCTTACGAAGATCTCAGTGGATAAAATAAAAAAGGCTCAGCAATTATCATCACTGAGCCCTTTTATAAGATTATGTTTTGCTTACTCGAAGTATTCCTTCATGCGTTCGAAAAAGCTTTTTTCATTTTTACCGGGTTGTGGCTTAAAGTTTGGCGATTCCTGCAGTTTTTCCAGAAGATCACGTTCATCTTTTGATAAGGCTTTCGGCGTCCAGATATTTACGTAGACAAGCTGGTCGCCACGGTGATAGGAATTCACTTCCGGTACACCTTTACCTTTTAAACGGAGGATTTTTCCTCCCTGGGTTCCCGGTTCAATTTTGATCTTAGCTTTCCCGTCGATAGTAGGAACTTCAACGCTTGAGCCCAGGGCTGCATCGGCAAAGTTTATATGCAAGTCATAAACCACGTTGCTGCCTTCACGTTTCAGAGTTTCATGCGGAATCTCTTCAATTAGAATGATAAGATCTCCGGGAACACCGCCTCGTGGAGCTGCGTTGCCTTTACCGCTCATTGAGAGCTGCATGCCTTCGCTTACACCGGCCGGAATATTTATCGTGATCGTTTCCTCACCACGAACAATGCCATCGCCATGACAAGTATTACATTTATTTGTTACCGTTGTACCCTCGCCATTACAGGTAGGGCAGGTGCTGGTTGTTTGCATCTGTCCCAGGATGGTATTGGTTACCCGGCGAACGCTGCCACTGCCACCGCAGGTTTGGCAGGTATGGAATGATGATTTATCTTTTGCTCCGGTGCCATCGCAGGTTTGACAAACTACCTGCTTGTTAACCTTGATCTTTTTCTCTGCACCTTTGGCTATTTCCTCAAGAGTGAGTTTTACCTTGATCCGTAAATTGGTTCCGCGCGCAACGCGACGCCCGCCTCCGCGTGACTGTCCGCCACCGAAGAAGCTATCGAACGGGCTGCCGCCGCCTCCGAAAATATCACCAAACTGGCTGAATATGTCGTCCATATTCATGCCGCCGCCACCATAACCACCGGCACCTGCAGCGTTTGCTGCATGTCCGAACTGATCGTAGCGTTGTTTTTTCTCAGCGTTACTAAGTACTTCGTAAGCCTCAGCTGCTTCTTTAAACTGCTCTTCGGCTGCTTTATCTCCGGGATTTTTATCGGGGTGATATTTAATAGCAAGCTTGCGATAAGCTTTCTTTATTTCATCGGCTCCGGCGCTTTTCGAAACTCCTAATACGTCGTAATAATCTCTCTTTGCCATCTTAATTATGCCCCAACAATTACTTTTGCGAAGCGGATAACCTTGTCATTTAAATAATATCCTTTTTCAGCCTCATCAATCACCTTGCCTTTTAAATCTTCCGAAGGGGCGGGGATATTGGTTATCGCCTCGTGCAGATCAGCATCAAAAGTTTCTCCGATTGCCTGCATTTCTTTTAAACCTTTTTGCTGTAAGGTATTTTTAAGCTTCTGATAAATCAGGTATATTCCTTCGCGAATGCTTGACGTGTCGTCAGTTTTATCAAGTGATTTTAAAGCGCGCTCAAAATCATCCAAAACAGGTAGCAACGAAACTACCACATCTTTTCCCGCTGTTTGAAGTAAATCAACGCGTTCTTTACTGGTACGGCGTTTATAATTGTCAAATTCCGCGTAAAGTCTCAGGTACTTGTTATTGGCCTCAACATTTTCAGCTTTGAGTTTTTCCAATTCTTCTGAAACTTCAAAATCCTGCGTGTCATTCTTATGATTTTGACGTGATTGATTCACTTGTTCAATTTCTTCCGCTATCGTGTCATGAGCATTATTCTGCCCGGCATCCACCGGTTGCTCCTCCGATGAGTCTTTCTTTTTTTTCAGCATATCTGAGAAATTCATAGTCACTACCCAATGACAAATTTTTTGCCAAGTGCAAAAAGGCGTCAAGCTGGCAGGTTAGAAATAAATTAAAAGTCAAAAAAACAGATTTGTCAGTCGTTAAACCAGCGACACATCTTCATGCACAATTCCGTTTTCGCATTTTACAATACGTGACGGGAAGGTTCGTATGATGTGGTAATCATGTGTTGCCATTAATACTGAGGTTCCGCTTTGGCTGATCTGTTTTAGCAGCATAACGATTTCTTCAGAGGTTTCCGGGTCAAGATTTCCGGTTGGCTCGTCCGCAAGGATGATCTCGGGATCATTAAGCAGTGCGCGTGCAATAACAATACGCTGTTGCTCGCCGCCCGAAAGTTCATGCGGCATTTTTTTAAGTTTTGAACGCAGGCCTACTTTTTCAAGAACGTCTTTAATTCGTTCGTCTATAAGCGCCTTGTCAGTCCAGCCGGTGGCTTTCATAACAAAGTTGAGGTTTTGTTCGACTGTCCTGTCGGTTAGTAATTGAAAATCCTGGAAGACAATGCCAAGTTTTCTTCTTAAAAAAGGAACGTCTTTAACTATCAGTTTTTTAAGGTCAAAACCTGCAGCGTGGCCCTCACCGTCAGCAATATGAAGATCGCCATAAATGATTTTCAGCAAACTGCTTTTCCCTGAACCGGTTTGTCCGATTAAGAAAACAAATTCACCTTTTTCTATCTGGAGATTTACATTGCGTAAAACAAGGTGCTTTTGCTGATATATATCTACATTTTGAAGTTTTATTACGGAAGTGCCAATCATGCTAAATGTCGAGTTTTAATATCTGACCGAATGGAAGGTCTTTGATTTTTTGCATTATGTATTCTGTCTTGTCGCCGAGTCCGACTTTTTCCAACGAGCGGTCGGGTCTGTCAACGCGGAAGTACGCTAGTAAAGTAAATTTTTCGTCACGCAACTGCACATAATCTGGGATTTTCGCTACTCCTTTTACTTTAATTACATACATAAGCCTTCAAATTTATGATTTTATGTTTACCGCGGCAATGTTAATTTAACGAGGATAAAAACTCAAGCGTGTTAATGCCGTCCGCATAATCCCAAAGTTTGGGATGCTGACTTTCGCCGGGTTTCACCAGTTGGGGTGTTATGTTTAATCCCGCTGCGCTTACAACTACCTGTATATCATTGGCGAGGAAATTTATTCTGTCCTGGGCTCCGGCAATCGAACTGTAATATTCAAAGTAAACAACTGCCAAGGGAGATGACAGTCTTTCATCCTCTTTTACAAGTAAAAATCCATTATCTAAATGAAGCTCACTATTAACCAGAAAAATCGATTTGTTATAGTCATAGTTGTTGCAATATTTATGATGATTTATAACGGGTTGAAGATGTTCGATCGACTCGAAAAAGAAGTCGAATTTGTAGTTTTCCGGCACAAACAGCTTCGAAACATTTCGGCAGCCAAGCCCGAAATAATCGAAAATATCATGACCGATCCGGCCAAGTTCCTCAGCACTTTCATTGCCGGTTAAAACAGCTACACTGTTTCTGTTTTTACGAATGATATGCGGGTACTTAGCAAAATAATGCTCAAAGTACCTCGAAGTGTTATTACTGCCGGTTGCTATTACCGCGTCGAATTGCTGCAGCCGCTCGGTGTATGAAATTTGGTCGTTAAAACCTGGCTCTATTTTAATCAATTCATTAAGAACGAATGGAATCAATTGCTGGTCATGTGATGAAAGCTTGATAAGCGCTTTATGACCGGCAGCTAATACACATAAAATATCATAGAACCCGACCATTGGAATATTGCCGGCCAATACAAGTCCAACTGTTTTTGGAGTTATTGAGGAGTTATCGTAAGGGGTTAACCACTTAGTTAGATCCTCGTTATTAAGCATTTGTCCGATGTTTTTCACCGAATTCAAGGTGGATTCAAAAGTAAACCAGGCATTCGCATTTTTAGCCTGACTTATGGTAGCTGTTAGATTTTCATCAGGGTTGCTTATCAAACTGCCAAGTTCAGTGAATGCTTTTATACGTTGAGTTAATGTCAAAATCTGATTCGTTAAAGTTAACTGTCCAAAATGTGTTATATTTGCGCAACAGACCGGAATTTCCGGTTTGCAAAAATAACTTTCGAAAAAGACTTTTAGACAGAGATGGCAATTAAAATCACAGATGAGTGCATAAACTGCGGCGCCTGCGAACCCGAATGCCCGAATAATGCCATTTATGACGCTGGTGCGGCTTGGCGGTTTTCGGATGGGACAGCTTTACGTGGAGTAATTGATTTCGGCGACGGTACTACGCTTGATGCAGAAGAAGTTCAGTCGGCAATATCCGATGAAATTTATTATATAGTTTCAGACAAATGTACCGAGTGCGTTGGATTTCATGATGAGCCACAATGTGCAGCTGTATGTCCGGTTGATTGTTGTGTGGATGATGAAGATATCCGTGAGACTAAAGAAGAATTGCTTGCCAAAAAGGCATGGCTACACATGGAATAATTTAAATCAATTGATAACATAAAAAAAGCGGCATATGCCGCTTTTTTCGTTTGTATATAATTTAGCTATGTTTCGTTATGCGATCATTGGCCCGCCTGCATAGGGGTTCAACGGGATTATTTTATGAATAGTATTTTTACAGTTTTTCAACGTAACTTTTAAAGTTTGGTTGATCGTTTTTACTTCGTTATTCGCGCTGTCCTGTAAAATGATAATCTTATTCATAACGTAAATCCTTTCTAACTACTCTTCCAAATTTGTGCCAATAGGAGTTTGGTGAATTAAATGGCTCTGCCGCACTTCGTACGCATTTTTTTGTATTTAATTAAGAACAGCGAGTCGTCGATATGTCTACATAAACACTCAACCTAAGTTAAAAACACGTAAAAACAATTGTTTATCGATTGAAGTATATTGATAAACTAGTTAACCTATGACTGCAAAAAAAATAATGATAATTGAAGATGACAAGGATATACTCGAGATACTCGAACACATTTTAAGCGGACAGGATTACCAGGTGTTCGCTTTTAGCACCGGTCAGCAGATTGATAAAATCAGGGAGATAACTCCTGATCTTATTTTGTGTGATAACTGGCTTCCCGGAACCAGGGGAACGGAGCTTTGCAAGCAACTTAAAGCAAGCGACCTGGCAAATATTCCATTTATTTTGATTTCAACATCCATGAGCTTAACAGAAGAGGCGATTGATTGCGGTGCAGACAGCTATATTCAAAAACCTTTTAACATCAAAGAAGTAATAAGCATTGTAGCTACATATTTGTAACAGCTGCTTTCTTAAAACAGAAAAGGTATCCCTCTCTGGGGATACCTTTTCTGTTTAGTCTTTTTGATTTGGCAATTAAGCTTGATCTCTCAAGGCTTTAATTTTATCATGTGATTGTTTAAGCTGTTGTTGTTGACGTGACACTAACTCGCGAAAGTTGGCGGTTAAATCGTCGTCATCCAACGCTGACTTATACGCTTTTTGAGCCGCGTCTTCACCAAACTCGCAATTCGCTAAAATCGATTTACGGTCATGGCCGGTAAATGCTGCTTTAACGTCCATCCAGGCACGATAGATTTTACCGCTTGTTGTCGTGTCGGTATCCATATCCTCACCAGATGCCTGGATTTCTGTGCCCAGTTCATTTTTGTATTGATGGCTTTCCCGAATCATTTCTGTGAAGATAGTTTTCAGGTCTGCATTATCATCACCTGTTTCACGTATGGCCCGCTCGTAGCCCTCAATTCTGTCGTTATGGATCTGTACCAGATCGTTTAGGGTTTCAATTGATTTTTCTAATGTTGACATAGTATTTTAAATTTATAGATGTTGCTTGAATAACTTTTGCCCTTATATTTTGTTCGTAGAATTTTAACATTTATTTTTCGTTACTATGTCGTTGCCAGAGCGAAGCCACTGGCACACATCTTGATTTAACTATGGAAATTGAAACTATGAAAACAAGCTTTTTTAAAACAGCGGCGCTGTCGCTATCATTAATAACACTGTCTTATGTTGCACCGGCACAGGAAAAACAACAGCAAAAGATTGACGACGCTGTTACCGTTGTCGGCGATTTCAGCAAAATGAGCGAAAGTATCCCGAAGGAGCTGATGAACATGGCTCAGGGAATAATTATCGTTCCGAAGCTCGTTAACGCTGGTTTTGTTGTAGGAGGTAAACGCGGACGCGGCATCGCGATGACTAAAATGGCAAATGGAAGCTGGAGTGACCCTGTATTTGTTACGTTAACAGGTGGAAGTTTTGGATTGCAAGCAGGAGTTCAGTCAGTGGATCTGTTACTGGTTTTCAAGCACAGAAATACGCTGGAAAATATCGGCAACGGCGATTTTACACTAGGCGGTGATATCTCCGCAGCTGCTGGCCCGGTAGGACGCAGTTCAAGCGCCAATACAAATTATAAGTTCGACGCTGAAGTTTACTCATATTCAAGAAGTAAAGGTCTTTTTGCCGGAATCAGCTTAGACGGAACTGATATTTCCGTAGACAAAGATGGTATAAAAGCTTATTATAGCCAGGATATCACGGCCAAAACGCTTTTCTCGGGAACAAGTAAAGCCGCATCAGCGGATAAATTGAAAAAGGGAGTCGCAGCGCTTTAAAGCGTAGCAGGCACACAAAAAACCGCTGTCAACCAGCGGTTTTTTTGTGAAAGATAAATTATTTGGCTAAGTCGAGCACCTGTTGCGAGGAGTTCTTTGTGTCAACTTTATCGATAATCTTTTTAATGATACCGTTTTCATCCAGGACAAACGTTTTTCGCGCGGTTCCCATGTACTTCTTGCCGTACATATTCTTTTCAACCCATACACCGTAGCGTTCAACTATTTCTTTGCTATCATCCGCGATAAGCGTAAATGGTAAATTATACTTATTGACGAACTTTGTATGTGATTTCTCATCGTCAGTGCTTACTCCAATTACTTCAAAGCCATTTCCCTGCAGCGAATGGTAGTTATCTCTGAAGTCACATGCTTCGGCGGTACAGCCAGGGGTATCGTCTTTTGGATAAAAATAAAGGATTACACGTTTGCCGGAAAAATCACTTAGGGAAACTGTTTTTCCGTTCTGATCTTTCGCTGTGAAATCAGGCGCTTTTTCACCTTCTTTTAATTCTGTCATGTATAAATTAATTAAGTGTAAAGTTTGCGGAGTATGATTTGGTGTTGTTTTTTAAATCGGTAACAAGCAACTGAAAGCTATGTTTTCCGGCGATAGTCCGATAGTCAAAATTATGAGTTACAATGTAAGTTTTGGGATCAAACTCCATCAGCACCCATTTGCCATCAATGTATCCGTTATAGGTTTTGATTCCGGCAAGATTGTCGCCGATTCGCAATGTGATTTTCCCTTGTGAAGAAAATACAGAGCCTTCGGAAATACTTATCGGCCGTATGGTAGGTGCTATTGTATCAATCGTGAGGTAGTAATTACCGAAGTTTTTAACGGTAGCTTTGACAAAACCATTTTCAAAATCTCCCGAATAGGCCAAACCACGGGTGTCCATTATTACGACTTTATCGTGTAGTTTTTCGGTTAACAAACTATCGGCACGAATCGAAAGTGTAAACCCGGTATGAATAGGTGTCAGGCGGTTGTGAATATGGCAAACCGGAGAAAAAGCCCGGGCTGGCCGGCTGCTTTCAGAATAAGTCAGGTTTATATCGCTGTAAAGATTGCCTTTTGGGATAAATACCTTTACTTCCGGATTCGAAAATTCATTGTCTGTATTATAAAAAAACTGCTTGACACCTTCAGGAGCCTTAAAGGCAATTTTAGCAGCCGGGTTGTTTTTTATTCTGAATGAAAGGGTGCTTGTATTTCCGGCAACGTCCTTTACGGTATATTTCATATCATGGATGCTATCGTCAGACAATTCGATCAGTCCTCTGTTAACCAGTTTTTTGTAGATCGTTAATGGATTTCCCGGCTCTACGAAACTTTTTTGTATAGTGATACCAGAGTTCAACAGTGTGGGATAATCTATATGAGCGTTAACGGCCCTGCTGTTATTAAAGTAAAATCCCTCGAGCGCTGAAAGATAGATCACTTTTCCATCCAGCGACAATTCAATAGAATAAACTCCATTCTTGCTTCCGCCACTCATGTCAAAGGTATTTATCCCAAACCCGGTTTCACCGCTTATGTTTATTACCGGCGATTGATTAAGATGGTAATTTCCGCCGCTGCCTACGACCTGGAAATATTGCTTGGGCGTTTCAGGACTAAAAGGCAGTCCGTTTAAACGGTACACGTACATCGATGTAATAGTCGGTTTGCTTATGTCGGGAACCTTCAAGCCGAACAATTGGGCGTTGATGGTTTCTTCAGTTTTTGAGTCTCTGATTTCAAAATGAAGATGTGGACCTGCGACCGCCCCCGTCCGTCCAGACCATGCTATTATCTCACCCTTTTTTACCGGGATTTCTATTGGTAATAGCGGAAAGTCGACATCGTATTGTTGCTGACGATACTGGTAACTTCGTAAAGCTTGTAAAATACGTTCATTAAAGCGCTGGAGATGCATATAAACAGTCGAGTAACCATTTGGATGCGTCAGATAAACAATGTTGCCTCCGCCGCCAATTTGTACGCGCAGCCTCGACACATAACCGTCAGCCGGCGCATAAACCGGATAACCTTCACGTTGATTTGTACGATAATCTAATCCGGAATGAAAATGATTTCCACGGATTTCGCCGAATGATCCGGCTAGCGACGGCGCAAGTTCCAGCGGTTTACTAAAATAGTCCTGTGGATAGGATTTGCTTACAGGGATATCCTGTGCAGAGAGATTCAAACTGACCAGGGCAAGAACAGCAATAAAAAGAAAACGCATCGGCCCTACTTAATATAAAAGTCTAACAATTTTGTTGTGCCTAAATAGCCTTCCAAGTGATCTCCAATATTGACTTTGCCAACGCCTTGGGGGGTGCCGGTAAATATGAGATCCCCTTTTTTCAAGGTGATATATTCAGAAACGAAGGCGATAATTTTTTCGAAGGAGAACAAGAGGTCGCGTGTATTGCCTTGCTGTACAGTTTTATTATTGATATCTAGATGAAAATCCAAAGCGTAAAGGTTTTCTATTTCTGTTTTCGGCAAGAAGTTGCTCACAGGCGCCGAATTATCAAATCCTTTGGCAAGTTCCCATGGCAAGCCCTTTTCCTTGTGTTTTTGCTGAATATCGCGCGCAGTGAAGTCTATTCCAAGGCCGACCTGGTCAAAGTAGTTAGCAGCGAACTTTTCGCTTATATGCTTTCCTTCCTTACAAACTTTTAATACTATCTCGATTTCGTGGTGTATATCATTTGAGAAACCCGGATGATAAAAGGGCTTATTGTCCTTTAAAACAGCAGTATCAGGCTTTAAAAAAATAACGGGGATAGTCGGAACGGGATTATTTAATTCTTTTGCGTGTTCGGCATAGTTACGGCCAATAGCGATAATCTTCATGGTTGCGAAAATAAAAATAAAGGTGTTAATGTGCCGGAATAAACAGCACCTTTCCGAAATTGTTACGCCTTATTGAACAGAAATCCGCTTGACAATTGTTTCGTTTCCAACCATCAGACGGATAAAATAGAAACCGCTATTGAGCTTGGACGATATATTGAAGGTGTTCAATTGCTCACCAGACGACGTCCTCTCTGATAATAAAGTAGCGACCTCATTGCCTAACACATCCATGATTTTAATAGTCACGTTTGATTCTTTTGTAACGTGGTATGACAGGTTGATCTGATCTGTAACAGGATTCGGAAAAACTTTTACGTTACTTAAAATTTTGTCATTATCCTGCTGAGGATTTTTTGGCGTAGCACCCGGTAATGTAGATGTTTTAGTATTAAAGGGATTGAAGGGCGTAAAATCAACCCCAACGGTTGTTTTTAAATAAGATGGCTTATTTGGCCGGGTGTCGTATATTTTTCCGTTGTATTTTCCCGCCTGTTTCACTTTGGATGTGTCCCTGGCCTGAAAACTTGTTATAGCCGAAGCTTGTGTGACAGCCAGATGGCACACAAACAATGAGTAAACGAAAACTTTTAAGTAAAATTTTTTCATCAAGCTTATAACACTGCAAAGTTAAAAATAATTATCTGTTGCTCTTTTACGATATAAACTTTTAAAGGTTTTTAACATATTTTAACAATGACCGTGCCGGAAGTTTTTTCGCCACAATTAAAACACCCTTGAAACAAATTAGTTAATTGAATGGCAAACATGTACTTTTGTGCCCGTATTTAACGAACCCTATATATCGTGACAAGTCATAAGGATCTGCACAAGCTTTCTGCCGCAGGCTTACTCATTAGTTTGGGTATTATTTATGGAGATATTGGTACTTCTCCGCTCTATGTTTTCAAAAGTATTATTGGCCCCCAAATAATCAGCCCTGATTTGATTCTCGGCGGATTATCCTGTATTGTATGGACGCTGACGCTTCAGACAACCATAAAATATGTGGTAATCACCTTACGGGCTGATAATAAAGGGGAGGGAGGCATTTTCTCGCTTTTTTCTCTCGTCAGGCGGAAAGCCAAATGGTTAATCATTCCGGCGATGGTTGGAGGCTGCGCGCTTCTGGCTGATGGGATTATCACACCGCCTATTTCTGTTTCATCGGCCATTGAAGGTTTAGCGAGTGTTTACCCGAATATACACCCCGTGCCAATAGTTATCCTGATTTTAACTATTCTTTTCATCGCGCAGCAATTTGGCACCTCGCTGGTTGGAAAAGCATTTGGCCCTATCATGCTCATTTGGTTTTCTATGATGGCCGTACTGGGCATAGGTTACATAATTCAGTTCCCTGTTATTTTAAAAGCACTTAATCCGTACTACGCTTATCATATTTTAAGCACTAGTCCGAACGCTTTTTTTATAATAGGAGGCGTGTTTTTATGTACAACAGGAGCTGAAGCATTGTATTCAGATCTTGGCCATTGCGGTCGTTCAAATATCCGGATTAGCTGGATTTTCGTTAAAACGAGCTTAATACTCAACTATTTCGGGCAGGGAGTATGGCTTTGGCAACACCAGGGATCGACTCTTGGCGACAATGAAAACCCTTTCTACAAGATCATGCCGGATTGGTTTCTTATCCCGGGAATTTGTATAGCGACAAGTGCGGCAATTATCGCCAGCCAGGCGCTGATAACGGGATCGTTCACGTTGATATCGGAGGCCGTCCGCCTAAATTTATGGCCAAAGGTTAAAATTAATTACCCAAGTAATCAAAAGGGACAACTCTATGTACCATCTATGAACTGGCTGTTATGGGCCGGATGTGTCGTAGTTGTGTTGGTTTTCCATGAATCTGCAAACATGGAGGCCGCCTATGGATTATCAATTACGGTTGCGATGCTGATGACGACTATTCTGATGTCGATCTATTTAAAACGCAAAAAATTCCCGACGTATTTGGTTGGCTTGTTTGTAATCGTTTACGGTATTCTTGAGCTGACGTTCTTCGCGGGAAATATGACTAAAATCCTTCATGGCGGTTGGTTTACCATTATGCTGGGATCTATTTTGTTTTCGGTAATGTGGGCATGGTCATCAGCGAGGAAGATTAAGAACCGGTATGTGCGGTTTGTTGAAATTGAAGATTATTACTCGATCATCAGCGAGCTTAGCGAGGACAATTCTATACCAAAATATGCGTCCCAGCTTGTTTATTTAACCAGCGCTAATTTTAAGTCGGAGATTGAATCGAAGATTATGTATTCAATCCTTCAAAAGAATCCAAAGCGTGCGGATGTTTACTGGCTGGTACACGTAGACGTAATGGACGAACCTTATACAAAAGAATACATTGTAGATGAGCTGGTTCCTGATAAGCTGATCCGTGTTGATTTCAAGCTCGGATTCAGGGTTGAGCAGCGTATCAATATTTTATTCCGGGCTGTTGTGGAAGAGCTGGTCAGAAATGGCGAGGTTAATATAACAAGTCGTTATGAATCCCTGAAAAAACACAAGATCGTCGGTGATTTCCAGTTTGTATTGTTAGAAAAAGTGCTTTCAAAGGCTAATAATCTAAGCTTCATTGAGCGCTTTACGATGGATTATTACTTCATTCTAAAACGATTCTCTTTATCCGAAGAGCGTGGTTTTGGCCTTGATCTTAGCTTTGTAACGGTTGAACAGGTTCCGCTGGTTGTGACCACCACAGAAAACGTAGAATTGAAGCGAATTAAGATAACGGACTAAAAGAACTAATAAGCAGGTAGCTGTTATTGCTAATATCGCTAAAAAAAACAACCCGGCGTTTCTAGAAAACGTCGGGTTGTTTTTTGTAAAACGTTGTGTCGTTTTGCTGGAAACAACGCGTTGTTTTTAAATCTATATTTAAGCAATTTCAGTAGCTTGTTTGTTCAGCTTACTATTCTTGTAGCTGTAGCTGAAATAGACCACCAATCCGATCCCAAGCCATATCAGGAAACGAAGCCAGTTAGTATAACCTAGTTCGGTCATCAGGTAAAAGCAGCTTAATAATCCCAGTACAGGTATCAGCGAAAGCTTATTTTTGAAGCTCGCTACTGCTATAGCTGCCGAAAGAATAATAAACAGAAAATAAGGCAACCTGTCTTTGTATCCATGCCAGCCACCGGAGAAATCTGCAAGTTGGGCAAAACCATTTCTGAAGATGATTATTCCGATTACAAACAGCGCCGGTACGATATATTGCGAATTAATATAGGGAATACGGAATTTACCTTTTGTCGCAGTTTCGTCTTTAGGAAGAAGCAAAACGCCGCCGCAAACTAATACAAAGGCAAACAAAGTTCCGATACTCGTTAAGTCTGTAACCTCTGTAAGATTCATAAATAAAGCAGGTACAGCAACTACTATCCCGGTTACAATTGTCGAAAAAGACGGTGTTTTAAACTTAGGATGTATTTTAGAAAAAGCCTTTGGAAGTAAACCATCCCGGCTCATGCTCATCCAGATACGCGGCTGCCCCATTTGAAAAATTAACAGCACGCTCGCCGTTGCGATAACTGCACTTACAGAAATTACGTAACTGATATTTTTCAACCCAACTTTTTGAAACACGAAAGCTAATGGATCGCCAACCTGCAGGTCTTTATAGTTCACCATTCCGGTCAATACCAACGCGATCAGGATATATAAAATCGTACAGATAATTAACGAATAGATCATTCCCTTTGGCAGGTCCCGTTGCGGATTTTCACATTCTTCGGCAGTGGTTGAAATCGCGTCAAAACCGATATATGCGAAGAAAACTCCGGATACTCCTTTCATAACCCCACTAAATCCATTCGGAAGAAAAGGACTCCAGTTAGCGGGAGTAATGTAAAAGGCGCCTAAAACGATAACAGCGAGCACAACGCCAATTTTCAAAAGAACCATCGCATTGGTTACGCGTTTGGTTTCGCGGATCCCGATATAAACCAACCATGTAATTAAGGCGACGATCAATAAAGCAGGAATATCGGCAATAAAACGAAAGCCACCGATATTTGGCGCGCTGCTCCATGCGGCAGATTCCAGCTTAAGCTTGTTTGTGATTTCCGAAAGCTGGCCGGATGTGGTTAGTTCCTGTAATTTTTCGTGGCCGCGGTAAGCTGAAAGGTAATCCATCGTCAGGTACGGCGCGACATGAATGTTAAATCCTTCAAGCAGATTGGTAAAATACTCGCTCCAAGAAATTGCTACCGCGATGTTGCCGATAGCATATTCCATAAGTAAATCCCAGCCGATGATCCAAGCTATAAGTTCGCCGAATGAGGCATATGCATACGTGTAAGCGCTTCCCGAAACAGGAACCCTTGAAGCAAACTCAGCATAACACATGGCCGAAAACCCACACGTTATAGCGGTAAGTACAAAAAGAATGGCAACTCCGGGACCGCCGTTGAAAGAAGCTTCGCCGATGGTTGAAAATATTCCTGCACCTACAACTGCCGCGATACCCATGAGGGTCAGGTCCCTTGTCCGAAGTACCTTGCGTAAATGAGGCTCTTCTGCATGTGGGTTTTCGCCGTCGCTGAAACCGTTTTGTGCATCAGAAAGTATTGTCGCTATTGATTTCTTCCGAAAAAAGTTTTTCGCCATGCCTGATTGTGATAAACCGGATTATGTCTATCCTTCAAACATACAGAATTTTTGTATTTCTTGCTGCTTATAAGTTTAAAGCCACTATTTTCAATTGTTAAGCTGTCTTTTTCTTTCTTCGGCTTATCAAAATTGAAACAATGATCAATATTATAACTACAACTGCTCCAATTACTATATAAATTGTTTTTGGTTTGGTATCTTTGGCCGTAGCTTTTTCTGTTGTAAACTGACTTTGAACGGTTGGATTAGAACTTGCTTTGATCGATTTGAAAAAGTCTGCCTGTTCAGCAACTGCCAGATCTTTATGAATATCTTCATACAAATACTCGAACGTGTACGTCGCGCAGTTTTCGTGGATAATTCTGAAATCCCGAAGCTGTTTTCCTGATCCGCTGTCAACTTCCATTGTGAAATCCTTTACTTTCAGGTTGCCGATCATTGAATCCTTCTCGTCGCGGATAACTGCGCCGGGAGCCGAACCGCTCACTCGTTTCAGATAATTGTCGTAATATTTTTTGAGGTGACGTTCTTTTTCGATGTCAGGAGTTTTAGTCGGATTATCCGGAACTTTGATAACCATAATATTTCCGTAAGTAGTTACGGCTGTATATATTTCCTGGCCTAAAGTGTCTTTTTTACTGCGTACAACCGGTAATGAAACCGACATTACACTATCTAATTTTACTTCTTCCCACTTTTGTGCGAATGCGGTATGTGCTGCCACGAAGGCGCAGACGGTGAAAATTAATTTCTTCATATTGATAGTTTAGGCTTTAAACCTGAAAATCCGATGAATGTTTTAACACCTGCCTTCACAGCGTTAAAACAGCAGCAATTTGAATGTTCGTTGCATAGGTTGTCAAGAAAGTACAACAAATCAAGCAGATTATTTTCTGGCAGCTCTAACCCAGCTTAACTGATGTCATAGTCAGCGAACCGCCTACCGCTTTATCATTGAAAAATGAAATTTCGTCCGAATCTTTTTGTAAGCCGAGCGAATATAGCAGAGGAAGATAATGCTCCGGTGTAGGTATAGCGAGATTGCCGGCATGCCCGAGTTTTTCATAATCTATTAAAGGAGCATGAGTTTTCGAGGAAATTAGCTTTTTGAATTGTTCATTTAAATCGAGCGCCCAGTCATAACCGCCGCCGTTTATCATTGGCCAGGATATCATGCGGAGATTGTGAACCATGTTGCCGCTACCTAAAATTAAGACGCCTTTTTTTCGCAGGACTGAAAGCTGCCCGGCAAGATCATAGTGATACCGGGGGCCTTTCGAATAATCAATGCTCAACTGCAAAACCGGTATGTCAGCCTCAGGAAACATATGTTTTACAACGGTCCATGCACCGTGGTCCAGGCCCCAATCGTGATCAAGGCCCACCTGCACAGGCGATAAGAGTTTAGCCGTTTCGGCAGCTAAAACCGGATCACCGGGTGCAGGATAAACCGTATTTTCCAGTTCCTTGGGGAAACCATAAAAATCATGAATAGTCGGAGGATTGTCCATCGCCGTAATAAAGGTGCCGTTAGTAAACCAATGGGCCGAAACCACCAGAACGGCTTTTGGCCGAGGTATTTCTATAGCCAGTTCTTTCCAGCGATTGCTAAACTCATTATTTTCAATGCCGTTCATGGGTGAGCCATGGCCGATAAACAGAACCGGCATCAGTTTGCTTTGGTCCTTGAAAGAAGCAGCGAACCTATTTAAGTCGGCCAGGTTATTCATAATATTTTGATCGTATCAGTTTACTCTAGTAGGCTGCGGTAAAACGCTGTTTAATATGTTTCGGGTTTTCCGCCTCATCCAAAATTGCAACGGCAAGATCTTCAACCGACAGAATACTCCTGTTATTTTCGTTAAAAACAGGATTATCCAAGCCGGTGCGATACTTTCCTGTCTTACCAATAGAAATGCCCTGGTGCATTTCAATTGCCGGACTAAAAAACGTCCAGTCCAGATCTTGTTCTTCTTTAATATCAGCCAGATAATCTCTGACAGCGCTGGCAGCAACTTTATATTCTTTCGGAAATTCGGGCGTATCGACCAATTGAACACCGGGCGCTATTTCCAGGCTGCCTGCTCCGCCAATGGTAATAAATCTTTTCACACCGGCTTCCTTAACTTCCGCCTGGATGGCTTTTGAGCCTTCGATGATTTCCTGTGCGATATTCTCACTATGCCATCCCGGGTTGTAAGCGCTTATTACGATATCAGAACCTTTAACTAAACCGGCGATTTCTGATTTCTTAAAAACATCACCTTTTTCTGCTTTCAAATTGGTGTTTTGTACAGTTATTTTTTCAGGATTGCGAACAATAGCCGTAACCTCATGTCCACGCTCTAATGCCTCATTTAAAATTGCTGAGCCAACAAAACCTGAGGCTCCGATCAATGCTATTTTCATCGTTTTATTATTATGTAAGTTATTTTGTGACAGTATTCTAAATAAATTTACCACAAAAATCTTCCAGCGATTGTGCCTGCAAATCTGAGAGGAATGCCGCCTCAGCGCGCTGGCTGATTTTATTAATATGGTGGTTAAACTGATTCCCAACCGGGCACTTTGGATTCGTATTATTAAATCTTCCGAGTATATTAGAGGGCGAAACACCGCGAAAAATGTCCGATAGCGTTATGTCCGAAGGTGCCTTTCCGAGCGAATAGCCGCCGTTTTTGCCTTGCTTGCTTTTTATCAGGCCAAGTTTGGTTAAAGCGCCGATTTCCTTCCTAACTAACACCGGATTGATGTTGATGCTGCCTGCTATATAATCCGACGACAACGGCCGATCATTCTCAAGGCAAAGCAGCGTGAGTATATGTAACGACGTTGAAAATCTGTTGTTGTTCATAATTGTAATAAATTTTATTACAATTCAAAAGTAAGACTTTGGATCATGTTGGAAATAAAAAAAAGCCTGAAAAAATCAGGCTTTACTTCTTGGTGACATTTGGATATTAGTCCTGCAGCTTTTCCAGTTCATCTTTTATAAACTGGGCCAGCTCTTCCACATACTCCACGCTGAAATTGAATTCAACGCCGGCGGTTTCATATATCTCTTTGATGGTTTTTGTATAACCCAGTTTCAGAGCGTTCAAATAATTTTCAATTCCCTGCTGCGGGTTCTCTTTGTAATTTTTCCAAACGGCAATCGCACCAAGCTGCGCAATGCCATATTCGATGTAATAAAAAGGCACTTCAAAAATATGCAGCTGCTTTTGCCAAAGATTTAATTCCGCTTCTTCCAGACCGGTCCATTCGGCGAAATTATGGCCGAAACGTTCGAATATTTGTTTCCAGGCAGCTTCACGCTGTTCATTGGTATGTTCTGGATTAGTATAGATCCAGTGCTGAAACTGATCGACAACGGCGACCCAGGGCAGGGTTTTCAATACGTCTTTCAGTTGATCGCGTTTTGCACGTTTCAGGTCCTCGGCATTATCGAAATAAACGTTCCATTTATCCATGGAAATTAACTCCATACTCATTGAAGCCAGTTCTGCAACTTCGCTCGGCAGATGTTTAAAGTCGTTCAATTCAAGGTTGGAAGAAATAAATGTATGAACGGCGTGGCCTCCTTCATGAACCATCGTTGTCAGATCGCGGAAAGTATTCGCCGAGTTCATGAAAATGAACGGCGCTCCGGTTTCGGCCAAAGGATAATTATAACCTCCCGGCGCTTTTCCTTTGCGGCTTTCCACGTCGAACAGGTTATTTTCCTTCATGATCTGCAGGCGTTCGCCAATATAAGGATGCAGTTCGTTGAAACATTGAATGGATTTGTCGACCAACTCCTGGCCGTTGGCAAAAGGCTTAAGGGCAGGCTTGCCCGAAGAGTCCACATCCAGGTCCCAGGGTTTTAACGTTTCCAGTCCAAGTGCCTCCTTGCGTTTGTCGGCTTGTTCCTGTAAAATTGGTACGATCTCTTTTTCAATCGCTTCATGGAATTGGTAACAATCCTGGGGAGTATAGTCGAAGCGTCCCAGGGCCTGGAACATATAATCACGGAAGTTTTCAAAACCGGCGTTTAACGCAACCTGGTGCCGCAGTTTTAACAGGCTGTTGAACAGGTCGTTTAATTTGTTTTTTTCCTGCATGCGACGAGCGGTAATGGCTTCCCATGCCTTTTGCCTTTTATTCCGGTCAACGTCTTTAAGAAAAACGGCTGCCTGTTCAAGGGTGTATTCCTGGCCATCGATTGTAACGCTCATGGCGCCGCTAATTGCCTGGTACTGCTGTTGTTCAACCTGTATCTGCGTTAGCAAAGGAATATTCTCCTCCCTGAAAAGTTCCAGCGCTTTCTTAACGCCGCGTTTGTAAATGAAATATTTTGATTCGTCGAGCTGTTCGCTGTATTCGCTGTCGATAAACTTTTTGTTTAAATCATTCGAAACAGGGGCGATCTTTGGCTCAATCTCAGTAGCGAAATATTGAAAGCTTTTAACGAGTTCCTCGTTGGCCGTATCGCAGGTCATGCGGATGTAGCGCCAGGCAAAATCTTCTTCGATCGCTGCTTCTAGCTCACTTCGGTCGCGAAGCCATTTTTCTAATTCTTCAGCCGATTCGATCGGTCTGCTTTGCAGTTCGGCGAACAGGGGTTCCAAATTATCCCATGTCATTTCGAAACTTTCCGGAATATATGTGCGTGCTTTTTTCTGAATTATCATGTTGCTAAGTTAGCTGATCAGATAGTATAAAAAAGTTTCGCCTTTAAAGTTTACGCTTTTTTGAACATTGTTTCGGGAAATAATCCTGCCTGGAAAGCGTCTTGCCGGACTTGAACAGGCACCGATGAGATTGCCCAAAGTAACTGGAAAAAAAAGAATGTTTTCAGTTTATATTTTGAAAACGAACGGCATCTTGCGTGGCATCTGTAGCCCTGCTGTTGCTGCAAGTTTTTTGTGAACGTGGTTACATACCTGAAAGTAGCTGCTACAAAAAAGCTTTCCGCGTCCATCAGGTTTATTGCACAGCGGATTGTGCTTCATGGCGACAGGGGAATGAGGTGATTCCTTTCAATTTTCTCCCTTGAATTATGTGATTACATTATTGACTCAGTAAGGGTGTATCATAAAATATTTTAGCCTGTTAAACTTCTTAAGATTTAATAAATTTGCGCCAACGTTATAATTATATAAATGAATAAATTTTTACTCACAGTTCTCGGAACTACATTTTCAATCTTAGGATATGCCCAAGACGAACTACCTAAAATTGTAAACGATACTTTATTCACAACAAGTGGCTATAAAATCGTTAAAGACCAAGAAGTTAAAATTGGAGTTGGAACAATGCCTGACGGCGACTTTAAGTTTATTAGAACAAATTCTGCCTCTTTAATGAACTATACGTCAACTTCTGGATATCAAGGTCTGGCAAATCAAGCAAACGCCCTTCCAAGATCCAGCGCCAGCACTCATATGAAAGTGATCCGTTTAGAAAAAAGAGGAAGCGAAAAAAGGGGGTTTGTTTATTATTTGGTTTTAGGCGGAGGAATAAGACGTGAAGTGGATGTTGAAAACGCAATATCCTCAGGTGAATTAGTTGTGCCTGCCGAATTTAAAACGGGTAACAAAACGGCAACAAATGGTAGTCCAAGTCCTGCAGACGAAATAAAAAAATATAAAGAATTGCTTGATTCTGGCGCAATTACACAAGACGAGTATAATGCAAAGAAAAAGCAATTGCTAGGAATATAAGTTGCCACGCTCTTCGAAGTGTTAAGCTTAGCGTCACTTCGAAGTTTCAATTAATAAGAGGTCTCCGACCTCATATGCTCACCATTATTAATCGTATCGTCCCGCTACGACTCTGCAAAAATTAATCAAACAAAAAAGCCGCTCATTCAAGCGGCTCTTTCTTTTTACTTCGCAGTTTCTACAACTTTTTCTTTCCCGGGTCTCGGCGATTCCACCACATCAAAGCCCCAGTCGCCGATCTTTTTCGGATTTTTCGTATTCAGGGCCTTAAGCAGGCTGCGGGTCGATTTAACAATATCCGCAACGTCTGCAACTAGCGCGTTACGTTCCGCGAAGGCTTTTTCCGACTGCCGTTTTAAGGCTTCGGCTTCGTTGTGTTTAGCAAGCGCTTGCTGAATTCCCGGACCGATCGTATCCCAGCTATACTCCTGGAGGGAGTTTAACGGACTGGAACCACCATCGGCCTGGTGCTTTTGATAAATGAGGTTTGCTAAATTCAGCAATTCTTCAATGTTGGCCGGTACGGCCACGCGAGGGTTTTTGTTACTCATCGTTTTTAGTTTAGGTTAATTAGTGAACTTGAATATATGAAATTTTCACAAAAACAAATACAATACGATAATTTAAATACTTGTCGGAAAACGCTTTTCGTATATTCGCAATTGATTTTTGCGATTGACCAATTATAGTTATTTGAAAACAACACATCTTACGAGCATTCCGATATAAGCGAGGATGATTGAAAAAGTTTCGTGATGACTGAAAACAGGGTTTCATTGATGAGATAGGAGTTTTCATCGTTCAAAACTGTGTTTTCACTGATGAAAAGAGTGTTCTCACTATTCAAAACAGAGTTTTCATTGTTCAAAACAGAGTTTTCATCGTTCAAAACAATGTTCTCACTGTTCAAAACAGTGTTTTAAGTGATGAGATCGGTGTTTCAAGTGTTGAAGAGGGTGCGTGCATTACTGAAAAATATGCAGATTTCAGATCTGCAATTATCAATAGTTCGAGATGCGCAAGCTTAACATCTTGAACAGTCCGAACTTAACACATCTCGAACAGCTTTAATAACCTGTATTATCGCTGACTAGATAATAGGGTTTCTCAATTTATATATTTAAAGGTGATAATTTGATTATGAAAAAATTCAGTTTGCCCGTCATCTTTGGCTTTTCGCTAGCCGGAATTGGATTAGTATTGATTGTAATCTTTAGCTTCTCAGATGCATTTAACGATGGCAGTTGGACGTTGAATGCCGAAAATGCAGACAATTATGGTGGATTCATAGGTGGTTTGATCGGTCCTATATTTTCATTAGCAGGCTTTTTACTCCTTTATGAAACAATCGTGGCCCAAAGGTTGAGTTTTGACAGGCAACAACGATTGTTTGAGATACAGCAATTCGAGACAAAAGTCTTTGACCTTATCCATATTCATCGAGATAATGTTTCCCAAATGGTTCATCGTGTTCCATGGGATGACAATAACTATTATGAAAAAGCAAGAGTTTTTATCGAAATGAGATCGCAATTCTCAAGTCTTTTTAAAATTGTAAAGGCAGCAATCGACAAAGCTGTTACCATTTCTGTCGATAATAAAGAAAAAGCATCGATCAATATTGCTTACTTAATTTTATTCTTCGGTGTATCAAAGGCGACTCGCCCAGATTTGGAACACTTTCTTTCAAAGTACGGTTATGATAAACCCTTGACTGATCCAATTATCTCTAAGATTTACCTAAAGAAAACAAAATATAACAGCAAAACCGTTTATTACGGAGGTCATCAGGTCAGGCTAGGGCACTATTTTCGACATTTATTTCAGACCGTCAGGTTTGTTGATAAAGCTACTTTCTTAGAGCCTCCTCAGAGATATGAATATGTGAAAACTTTACGAGCTCAATTGACACAATATGAGTTGGGTATTTTCTTTCTAAACTCTTTATCAATTGGTGATGAATGGGAAAAAAATAAATACATCACGACTTACGAAATGATAAAAAATTTACCGAAGAATTTTATAGAGGACATCAATCCAAAGGATTATTATAGAGATTTTAAGTATGAATGGGAAAAGTAACCATCTGGAGCGCAATATGGTTAAAGCAAGGAGTTGATTATTATTCGGGGCTACACAAACGTCCCGCTTGTGGTTAACATCAACAACTTGCTTACTCAACAGGATAAATTGTCTTTAAAAATTAAAATTACGACAGGAAGCAATGAATGAGTTAATTTCCCCAAAATATCAAATGAGGCTTGTAGAGGAAGTAGAAAACGCACTTTGGAATATGTTTGACACTTCTAAATATTACAACGTAGAAAAATATATTGAAAAATGGCAAGTTTTTGAGAATAGATATTCAGACACCGGTTATCATTATGGTTGGTCGCCACAATTTGAAATAAAAAAACAAAAAAACAATAGCGGTATTGATTTGAAATCAACACTACATTCTCTTGATGGTGACACTTTGTTGAAAATCGCAATTGATTTAGGAGTTGATACACCGGATTTCATACCTTCTATTCCGACTTTTAAGAACGTTTTAAAATCCGACTTCAAAACTGCTTATGACACCTTTAATAAAGCATACAAACAAATAGAAACAGATCCAAGTACTGCAGTTGGACTCGCAAACTCTGCACTTGAAAGTATTATAAAGGAGATTTTAAAAGACGATAGAATTGCTAGTAAAATAAATGGCGGTGAGACTCTTTACAAACTGTCATCAATCATTTTAAAAGAGTTCAATTTAACTGATGATCAACATCCAAAGGAAATCAAAACAATTGGGAACTCACTTTTAGTAATAAACCAATCAATTGAAAAACTTAGAAGTGAAAAGACAAACTTTCACGGAAAGACAGATGATGATTATTTACTCAATGACACAATCTATACTTATTTTATTATAAATACAGTTACGACCGTTGGGCTTTTTATAAATTCTTATTATAGAACTAAATATCCAAAGAAAGTTGCTGAACAAAATGACCTCGCGGTTGACGATCTTCCTTTCTGATAAAGAGCAATTCCTCGCTTCCGCAAACATTGCATTCCCCCGTCTAGTCCTCGCATGTTGCGAGGATTCCCTCCCTCATCGCTTGTAGCGTTTATAAATTTCAGTTATCTTTCCTTCATGTCCGGCGACCGTTACTTTATCAAAGCTCAAATCAAACTCATTTTCCCTATTGTCGGTGTTGTCACCGTACCAGTTTTGCATACTTATTTTGTAAAGTAGCGGTATGGTGAGAACACCAACCGCAGGTAGAAAGCGTCCCGCTTGTGATATCCATCCAGCAACACGGATCTAACTTGCGGTCAATTTTCCTGCACAATCCCTTCACCCTAAACCCGGTTGAAGCGGTTACCCCACAGCGAAGCGGTCGGTTCGAGCGAAGGGGCGAGGAGTAAAAGCGGAAAACGGGACTGCTTACTGATAGCTGGAAAGACCGCTCATTTTCAAAAAACAATCTAACACGTGCTTAAAAAACAAACCCAAATTCATAACCAAAACACACGACCCAGTTTTCAAATAAGCATATCCGGTATAAATCCCCTTAATGCATCCATCTGTCGAGTAAAAAGAAGCAGGCAAAAATTACGGATGCAATGCCGTTAGTCGTGCCGAAGGCAAGTCCTACTTTGCTCAGGTCATCCGGTTTAACAAGCCTGTGCTGATAAATAAGTAATCCTATAAAGAATACAATACCTGCGATATAAAATCCTCCAAGGTTCGCCAGAAAGAACGGGATAACAAGGAAGCACACGCACAATACATGTAAAAAAGACGAAAGGGCCAGTGCTTTTCTGCGGCCCAGCCATACCGGGATAGAATATAGATTTGCTCCCTTATCGAAATCGTCATCCTGCAGGGCGTAGATTATATCAAATCCGCTCACCCAGCATATCACTGCCAGTGAAAAGAAAATTGGCAAAGGCGCGAACTCGCCGGTAACGGATAAATAAGCGCCAAGAGGAGCGAGGCCAAGTCCGACGCCTAATATCAAATGACAAAGCGGAGTGAATCGTTTGGTGAAGCTGTAACCGAGCACAACCAGCAAAGCTACCGGCGACAAGTAAAAGCACAAGGGATTGATGAAGTAGGTTGTAATTATAAACAGCACACAGTTTGAGATGGTAAAAATTAAGGCGTGTTTTGCTTGGATCCTTCCCGCCGGAATATCGCGAACTGCAGTACGCGGGTTTTTCGCGTCAAAGTTTCTATCCAGGTAACGGTTAAACGCCATCGCCGAATTTCGCGCGAAAACCATACACATGATCATGAATACAAGTTTAATCCAGCTGAATGGATGATCAGTTGTAGTAACGGCAAGGAAAAAACCTATAAATGCAAAAGGCATTGCAAAAATGGTATGCGCAAATAAAACGAGCGAAAGATACTTCTTCATGTGTAATAACTACTGCGGATCAAGCAGGGTAAACTGTTTGTTAATTTCGTCAATGAACGCGAGTATTTCGTCGCGCCCGAGTCCGTTTTCTGACGATGTGATGAATTCCTGGGGCATCTCTTCGAAAGATTGAAGCAGCGACTTCCGGAATTTTGCCGCGTTCTGATCGGTTTTAACCCCCGACTGTTTATCAGCTTTCGTATAAACGATCAAAAACGGAATACCGTTTTCGCCAAGCCAGGAACAAAATTCCAGGTCGACTTTCTGAGGTTCCAGCCGGCTGTCGATTAATACAAAAACGCATTGCAGGCTTTCGCGGTTACGCAGGTAGTACCGGATGAACTTCTCCCATTCGGCACGGTTAGTTCTCGATGTCTTAGCATAACCGTAACCAGGTAAATCAACCAGGTACCATGTATTGTTGATCAGGAAATGATTGATCAGCTGGGTTTTTCCGGGAGTTTGTGATGTTTTGGCCAGCCCTTTTTTGTTGGTCAGCGAGTTGATCAGGGAGGATTTCCCAACGTTCGAACGGCCGATGAAGGCGTATTCGGGTAATGTTGGGGCGGGCAGTTTATCTGTCCGGGTATTGCTGCAAACGAATTCGGCTGACTTAATATTCACTTGAGCAAAGGTATCAATTTACATCACATGCTTAAAATGAGATAATAGTTTATGTAAAATCGCGTCAAGATATAAGCAGAACGTAATTATCTATATTTGCAGCATGTCAAGTCCAATAACGCCTTACCAGGATCAGCAATCTTCAAAGAAAGAACAGGTTGCAACAATGTTCAACAATATCTCAAAGACATACGATTTTCTGAACCATTTCATGTCGTTGGGCATAGATGTTATCTGGCGTAAAAAAGCGATATCCGAGTTGAAAGATATCAAGCCTCAGCATATTCTTGACGTAGCAACTGGTACAGGGGATTTCGCTTTTGAAGCAATTAAAATGCTAAAACCAGCAAAAGTTACCGGTGTGGATATATCAATCGGAATGATTGACATTGCCGCTAAGAAGATCAGGCAGCGAGGTTTGGAAAATAAGTTTGAAGTGAAGCTAGGTGATTCCGAGAAGCTGTTGTTTGATGACAATACGTTCGATGCTGTTACCGTAGCGTATGGCGTAAGAAACTTTGAAAATTTGCCGAAGGGCTTAAGCGATATGCTTCGTGTTCTTAAACCTGGCGGTAAAGCCGTTATACTGGAATTTTCCAAGCCGCGACATTTCCCGGTTAAACAGCTCTATAGTTTTTATTTTCACGCCATAACACCCGCTATCGGGAAATTATTTTCAAAAGATAACAGCGCTTATACTTATCTTCCCGAGTCAGTTAAAGCATTTCCTGACGGGGCCGATTTTTTGAAGATTATGGATCAATGTGGTTATCACGACATAAAATACCGTCAGTTGGCATTTGGTATATGTTCCATCTACACTGGTATTAAATGATAAAAAAAATCAGCCTGGTACTTCTTCTAAGCTTCGCAGGTGTGTCTGCGTTTGCTCAAAACTGGGCTGGCGGGGTTGACGACGACCCAATCCACTTTGGTTTCATGTTTCAGTATATCTCATCTGAATATAAAATCCAAAAGAAAGCCGACTGGCGGAATCCTTATCCAAATCCTGATGTTCCGGGGTCAAATGTTACCAATGGATTAAACGCCATCAGTTCGCCGCCGACGCCCGGTTTCGGATTAGGATTCGTGGTGAATTTCAGACTTAGCGAACATGCCGATATACGCTTAACACCGGGACTGGGATTTACCGATCGGGTTTTGGATTACCAGTTTATCCCCCCGGAAAGTGATGTTATTGTTGATCCTGTTACAGGGATATACTTAACACAGCCGCCAACCAGCAAAAAGGTGCAGGCAACAATGGTTGATGTTCCTGTTGGGTTAAAGTTAAAGTCAGACAGACGAAATAATTTTCGCGCTTATTTGCTGTTGGGTGCAAAGTATTCCCGCGATATTATTTCTAAAAAGAAAATCGATGACTCGGGAAATTCCCTTCTTGAAAAATACGTTAAAAACCAGCGGAATATTTTAAGCTATGAGGCAGGTGTCGGGTTCGATTTGTATTTTGAATATTTCAAATTGTCGCCGGAACTGAAATTCAGCCAGTCGTACAACAATGTTCTGAAACCTGAAGACCATCCGTTTTCAGCACCTTTGGATAAACTTTTCCTCCGCAACGTTCAGTTCAGTCTGTTTTTCGAATAACCTTCATCGAAACTTAACCTAGGTAGTTTTGTTAAATCACAAAAAAATTTTATGTCTAAAATCGCATTAATAACAGGAGCAACCGCCGGCATCGGCGAAGCATGCGCTCATATCTTTGCTGAAAATGGGTACAATTTGATATTAACCGGTCGCCGCCGGGAAAGACTGCATGCCTTGGCTAACCAGTTAAATCAAAAGTATAATGTCGAAATAGCTGAGGCGGCATTTGATGTGCGAAATAAGGATGCGGTGATTGACAATCTTGAAAATCTGCCCGACGACTGGAAGAAAGTCGATGTGCTGATAAATAATGCAGGGCTGAGCCAGGGTTTAAATCCAATTAACGAAGGAGATGTTTCGGATTGGGAAACGATGATCGATACAAATATCAAAGGACTGTTATATGTTACCAAAGTAGTGTCTAACTGGATGATCAAACGCAAAGAAGGCCACATTGTTAATCTCGGCTCTATAGCCGGAAAAGAGACTTATGCAAACGGCAATGTATATTGTGCTACTAAACACGCTGTCGATTCGTTAAATAAAGCGATGAGGATTGATCTGTTGCCGCATAAAATAAGAGTTACCGGAATTCATCCCGGCGCTGTAGAAACCGAATTTTCCGAGGTCCGGTTTAAAGGAGATACTGAACGTGCGAAAAAAGTATACGAAGGATTTGATCCGTTAACTGCAAAGGATATCGCAGATGTCATTTGGTTTACCGTTTCGCGGCCACAACACGTCAACATCACGGACTTAATCATCACACCTACTGCTCAAGCGAATACCAATTTACTCTTAAAAGGTGAGTAAAAAATCCACACTATAACCTAATATATTCTATAATTTTTAATTAATATCTTTTTAGTTAAAAGTGTAGAATTTGATACACAGTTATTTTTGTAATTGTGGAGTGCATCTTTACGTAATATCCTCATTGTCAGAAAAAAATCACTGAATATTTCGTACACCTAACACCAATTTTTCCAGAAGGAAAATTGGTGTTGCACCATTTAAAATTTGTGATGAGCAGATAGGGGGCATATTAATTGGTGAATGCGTGGCATGCACTTGTTAAAATTCCCTGTTCTCAGGTTTATTATAATACTAACTGTTATACTAATTACGAGCTGTGCTGCAATGGCCGCTACAGGTTGTAATTTGGGAAACGATATCTATCCAAATCCTTCCGGCAATTATTTTCAATGGGATAACAATGTTCCTTATTATACTCCGGCTAATCCAATCCACATCAGGTTTTGGAACGGAGATAATCAGTGCGGCGTTATTACAACAGCTCTTCAAACTACTGGCAGGCAGTGTATCGTTAACTTTGGCGCTAATCAAGATAGGTGGGGTTCAGAAGTAGTTTATTCAACATCTGAACAGAGCTGTAATGTGCCGCTTGACGACTACGTATGGTTATTATTCGTTGCCGCCGGCGGTTTTGGCCTTTACAAAATAAAATCAACCCTAGGCCATTAAACTTTATCCGGCTTGTTTGGAACTACCAGAACCGGGCATTTTGAATGCCTGGTGACGCTTTCGGCAACGCTACCCGAAATGAGATGATCAAAACCGGTTCGGCCATGAGTTCCTAAAACAATAAGATCCGCGCCCCATTCCTCGGCAGTCGCCAATATTTCATTCCTTGTATCTCCAATCCTGTTGAAAGTAAATACAGTAAGGTTTTTTGATTCAAAATCTGCGGCGTACTTGTCAAGTAATTTTTGACCGCTTTCTTCCTGAACGAACATCAGATCCGGCATTAAAACAGGCGGCTCAAGTGTCAATGGATCGGTTGTATAAGTTGTAGCGGGGGGGATATTGTTTACGTGAACCAGTGCTATACTGGCGTTCATCGCGGTAGCAATCCCCAAACCGTATTCCGCTGCTTTTTCCGAAAAGGTGCTGTCTTCAATAGCGATCAGAATTTTTGAAATGATAAAGTTTTGTGCCATGAATCGTAAAACGTTTAAATATATTTTAGGTTTGAAAAATATTTATGCCGTTAATTTTTCGGTTTTTTGTAAGCTATGGATAGCCTTTTTGGAATTTGCAATTTAACTGCTGTGCCCTTGCGGGCCGAACCTTCAGACAGAAGTGAAATGGTGTCGCAGCTATTGTTCGGAGACCACTTTCAAATTATTGAGGCAACAGTAAAGTGGACGAAGGTTATCACAGGATATGATGACTACGAAGGCTGGATAGATAGTAAGCAGTACGTTCTGGTAAGCAAAGAAAGCTACGAGAAATTTGAGCAGGCGCAAATTTTAAGCGGATTAGCTAGTGAAAATCAACTAAATGGCGAATTTGAAGCCTCCGTCAGGCTTGTTCCCGGAAGCAGTTTGTTGCATGAAAAATCTTTTACAACAGCTGAACTTGCATTCCATGTTAAAGGACAAACCGTTAGAATGGGTGAGCCCGATTTTAAAACCGAGCTCGAACGCTACGCGAAATTTTATCTGAACAGTCCTTATTTATGGGGCGGAAAAACACCTTTTGGAATAGACTGCTCAGGTTTTTGCCAGGTTGTTTTCAAGTTTTTTGGTATCAGGTTAAAGCGCGATGCAAGCCAGCAGGCAGCACAAGGGATGGTAGTAGATTTTCTTCAGAATGCCTCGACTGGTGACCTCGCATTCTTTGATAACGAAGAAGGCCGCATTATTCATGTCGGCATAATGCTTGGCAATTCACAGATTATTCACGCCTCAGGTAAAGTACGAATTGACTCAATTGACAATCAGGGAATTTATAACGAGGATACAGGAAAGCATACCCATAAGCTCCGGATTATTAAACGCTACGTTTAGCTGTCAAATTCCACGTTCCATATCATCATAAGCTTGTCGTCGCTTACAGAGATTAAATTCCCGGTTTCGGGATCCCAGGCAATTTTGTTGACCGACAAGATGTGGTTAGGGTATCCTTTTTCGATGCTGATGATTTTAAGCAATTTCAAGTCAGCATCCCAGATTTTTATCGTTTTGTCACGGCTAGCCGTAGCAAAATAGGGCAGAACCGGATGGAATTTAATATCATAAATTGCAAACAGATGAGCGGGAACTGATTGATGGAGATTAAACTCAGGAACAGCCCAGGCTTTCAGTTGCGCATCGCGGCTGCCCGAAAGAAGGAATCTTCCATCAGGTGAAAAACAAAGCGATGTTATAGGCAGCTGATGTTCTTTTAACTCTTCGATCAGGCTGAAATCCGTTAGATTATAAATTCTTATCACTGCATCCTTCGAGCCGAATGCTACCAGTTTTTCGTCCGGACTAACCGCTATAACCCGCACGGTTTCATTACTTACTTTAAAACTATACAGCAATTCATACGTCAACAGGTTCCATACGGAAACAGTTCCATCTTCCGAGGCGACAAGAATCTCAGATTTGGATTTAACGGACTTGATATCAAATACCGGGAGCTTGTGATGGATTAAACGGCTTGTAATTTTTTGCTGGATAAAATCGAATACGTCAACCTGGCCGTTGCGTTCACCGGCCATTAAAATTGGTGCATTTACCGGGCAGTGAAGCGAATAAACTGACGATGCAACCGGAAACATTACCTTAATAAATTCCCTTTTTCTAAGGCTCCATTCGACAACGCCTTTATCGTTTCCGGCAGTAAATATGATGCCCGGTTTCTGCGAAGGCTCAACCGTATAAACCGGATTCTGATGTCCGGGCAGAGTAGCTATTTGTTCAACGTGAACCATTGTTATTTATGGCGCTTTTCCAGGTTTTTGGCTATAGTTTTAAGGTCGAGATTTTTTTCTTTTAACAAAACGAGCAAGTGAAATACTAAATCAGAAGCTTCGTTAATTAGATCTTCTTCTGTCTCATTTAATGCAGCGATAACGGTTTCAACGCCTTCTTCGCCTACTTTTTGAGCAATCTTATTAAGGCCCTTCAATCGAAGTTTATTTACGTACGAGCCTTCAACGGGGTTTTGATAACGATCATGAATAATATTTTCCAGTTCCAGGATGAAGTTTTGATTGTACTCGGTATTGAAGCAGCTTCTTGCACCGGTATGGCATGTCGGCCCGGTGGGGTTTACCTGTATCAATATCGTATCCTGATCGCAGTCAATGCTGATGTTTTTTACATACAAAAAATTTCCGCTTGTTTCGCCCTTGGTCCACAAACGGTTCTTGCTTCTGGAATAAAAAGTGACTTTTCCTTCATTCCGGGTTTTTTGAAAGGCTTCGCTGTTCATATAACCCAACATGAGAACTTCCAGTGTTTGTTCGTTTTGAATAATAACGGGAACGAGGCCGTCGCCTTTACTGAAATCTATATCCATGGTATTTGCTATACTTACGTAACATCAGTCTCTTACGAGGATGTTGTTGTTTCTTAATTCTTTTTTGAGATCAGGGATTCTGATTTCGCCATAATGGAAAACGGATGCGGCCAGCGCTGCATCAACGTTACTTTGCTGAAAAACATCGGTAAAATGCTGCATGCTTCCGGCGCCCCCTGAAGCGATCAGCGGGATGGAGACAGCATCGTTTATCTTTTTTAACAATGGATTGTCAAAGCCATTTTTGGTGCCGTCGTGATCCATAGACGTGAGCAGAATTTCACCGGCACCGCGTTCTTCTGCTTCCTTGATCCAGTTTTTGGTTTCGATCTCAGTGGCAATTCTGCCTCCATTGAGATGAACCAAATTTTTCCCATCGTGATAACGGGTATCTACCGCGATTACCACAAACTGCTTTCCAAAGGCAGCTGCAAGCTCGTCAATTAAGCCCGGGTTACGCACAGCAGCTGAATTGATAGAGATTTTATCCGCACCAGAGTTTAACAAAATATCCGCATCGGCAATTTCGTTTATTCCGCCACCGATAGTGAAGGGAATATTTACATTTCTTGCGACAGCTTTTACCAGCTCAACCATTGTTTTACGCCGCTCATGAGTGGCAGTAATATCCAGGAATACCAGCTCGTCGGCGCCTTGCTGCGAATATTGCCAGGCAAGTTCTACCGGATCGCCGGCATCACGGAGATCAACAAAATTTACTCCCTTTACAGTGCGCCCTTCTTTAACATCCAGGCATGGAATGATTCGTTTAGAAACCATAATAGAAAAACGGCCATTTTAGACCGCTATTTTATGTCAGCGTGAGTTTAAAGCGAGATAAGCGCTTTCAGATTCCAGTCTTTAATTTCTTCAATGGAGATGCAGCCTTCGTATATCGCTTTGCCAACCACACACGACTCAACTTTAATCTGCTGAAGTGTTTCTATATCTGCCATTGAACTGATACCACCGGAAGCGATAAGTTTAATAAATGGAGAATGATCGAGTAATTTTTCATAAAGCTCAATTCCTGCACCGCCAAGTTTACCATCTTTGTTGATATCTGTACAAAGAAATCGGTAAAATCCGAGCCGCAGGCAGCGGTCAACATAATCCATCAGCTTGATCGGAGAGCTTTCCATCCAGCCTGAATATTTTATTACTTCATCGAGCACATCGATAGCTACGACAACCTGGTCAGAACATTGCGTTTCATTACAAACGGCCATGCTCAGCTCATCCAGAAATTCGGGATTTGTAATAGCTTGGGTACCGACAATCACGCGGTGTATTCCAGCAGAAAGCAACTCTTTAACTTTTTCGATGCTGCGCACGCCACCACCATATTGCACTTTCATCTCCGTGTTTTTAATTACGTTGAAAAGATATTGCTGGTTGCTGAAATCGCCTTTGGCACCGTTCAGATCAATGATATGCACATATTCCGTGCCGTTGGCGTGGTATTTTTCGATCATGTCTTCCAGTGTCACATCGTAAAATGTTACCTGTTCATAATCGCCTTCGCGTAATCGTACAACTTTTTTGTCAAGAATATCGATCGCTGGTATAATGTACATGTTTGATTAAATTTTTGAAAAATTTTTTAAAAGTGTTTCGCCGGCTTCACCGGATTTTTCCGGATGAAATTGAACGCCATAAAAGTTTTGCTTTTGAATCGCAGCAGAAAATTTCAATCCGTAATCTGCGGAAGCGATAGTAAATGTAGGATTAAATTCAATAAAATAGGAATGGACGAAATAAAAGTAAGAGGCAGGGGCCATGCCTTTAAAAAGCGGATTATTTGTTTCCTGTTTCACCCTATTCCAACCCATATGAGGTACTTTTAGTTTTAGATCTTCACGGAATAGAAGCGTTTTCACAGGTGTTATGCCAGTTAGTACGGAATCTCCCTCTTCAGAAAAGTCTGTTAAAAGCTGCATACCAACACAAATGCCTAAAACAGGCTTCGACAAGTTTTTAATGATAGGAACAAGGCCCGTTTCATTGAGCTTTTTCATCGCGGCGCCGGCATGGCCAACGCCAGGGATGATGTAACGATCGTATTGATCAAAATCTTCCGGCTTGCTGATCATGCCGTACGGAATCTTCAAACGATCCAACGCGGCGGTTAGTGAAAATATGTTTCCGGCTCCGTAGTTTATAATTCCTGTCATATTTTGAGGTATCAGGTATCAGCAATGAGAAATCGCTTTAATAGTTTAACCTAATTATAATTTCCTGGTATTTCTACAAGACTCCCTTAGTACTTGGAAGTTGCATGTTATTCAAATCCCGTTTTACGGACATTTTTATTGCTTTTGCGAAGGCCTTAAAAATAGCTTCGATTTTATGATGCTCATTCTGACCTTCCGCTTTGATATTTAAATTACTCTTCGATGCGTCGGAGAACGACTTAAAAAAGTGATAAAACATTTCTGTCGGCATTTCGCCTATCTTTTCTCTTTTGAATTCGGCATCCCAAACGATCCAGTTGCGGCCGCCAAAGTCGATAGCTACCTGAGCCAGGCAATCGTCCATCGGAAGACAAAAACCATAACGCTCGATGCCGCGTTTGTCGCCAAGCGCCTTTAAGAATGCTTCACCTAAGGCAATACCGGTGTCTTCAATCGTATGATGTTCGTCAATATGAAGGTCTCCATTGGTGACAATTTTTAAATCAATATTTCCATGACGGGCGATCTGATCGAGCATGTGATCGAAAAAATGAATGCCGGTTGAAATATTCGCATCACCCTTACCGTCCAGGTTTAGCTCAATTTCGATTTGAGTTTCTTTTGTTACCCGTTGATGTGAAATTTTACGCTGGCCGTCTTTCAAAAATTCATAGATATCTTTCCATTCGGTAGTTTCAAGGGCAATTATTGCTGACAGATCTTCAACTTTTTGAAATTCCGTGCCACCCAGGTTTGAGTTATTATTAATCCAGATAGCTTTTGTTCCTAAATTTTTAGCTAATAAAACATCATTAAGCCGGTCGCCGATAGTGAATGAATTCTTTAAATCATACACATCTGCATTTAAATATTTTGTCAGTAAACCAGTTTGCGGCTTTCTGGTTGGTGCGTTGTCTTTTGCAAACGTGCGATCAATAACAACTTCAGAAAAAACTACTCCTTCGTTCTCAAAAGTTTTCAAAAGGAAATTATGTACCGGCCAGAAATTTTCTTCCGGATTTGACGGCGTACCAAGTCCGTCCTGGTTGGTAACCATCACCAATTCAAAATCGAGTTCGCAAGCGATTTTCGGAAGATACTGCAGAGAGCCGGGATAAAATGTCAGTTTATCAAATGAATCCACTTGTTCATCAGGCGGCTCCACATCAAGGGTGCCATCCCGGTCGATAAACAAAACGGTTTTTAACTTTTTATTTTCCGGACTCATTTGTTGAATGATTTAAGTTGTGTTATTAACTGATTATTTTCTTCTGGTGTTCCAATGGTGATTCGCAAACTTCCTTCACATAGATCAACGGATGAACGGTCGCGTACAATCGTACCTTGTTCTACCAGAAAATTGTAGATCGATTTTGGGTTTGTTGTTTTGACAAGGATAAAATTAGCATCGGAAGGATAAATTTTCAATACGATGGTAAGTTGTGCGAGCTCCTTAATTAAGCGTTCACGTTCTGCTACTGTTTCACGTATCCATGAGTTTACCTGTTCCACATTGTCAAGCGCCCGGAGCGCGAGTTCCTGTGAAGCCTGATTAATATTGTAAGGAGGTTTTACTTTATTAAATATCTCGATGATTTCCTCGCTGGCGAACGCCATTCCGACGCGAAGTGCTGCAAGGCCCCAGGCTTTTGAAAGTGTTTGCAAAACAACCAAGTTGGCGTATTCAGTTAGTTCCTGGATAAAAGTTTTTTGCCTGGAGAAGTTTATGTATGCTTCGTCTATTATCACCAAACCCTCAAAATTCGCCAGCAGCGTTTCGATGTCCTCGCGATTGATAGAATTTCCGGTTGGATTATTTGGAGAGCAGATAAAGATCAGTTTGGTGTTTTTATCGATCGCTTCGGCGATTCCTTCCAGGTTTAACTGGTAATCTTCCGTAAGAGAGACTTTTTTGATCGCTATGTCATTGATGTTCGCCGAAACTTCATACATGCCATATGTCGGCGGAACGGTGATTACGTTATCGACGCCCGGAGTACAAAAAGCGCGGAATAAAATATCGATAGCTTCGTCGCTGCCGTTTCCCAAAAAAATATTTCGAGGCGGAACTCCCTTAATTTCGCTTATTTTCTTTTTTACGGCGTATTGTAGCGGATCCGGATAGCGGTTATAATTCTTATCAAGTGGAGAACCAAAGGCATTCTCGTTCGCATCAAGGTAGATGGACGCTTCACCTTTAAATTCGTCCCTCGCAGAAGAATAGGGAACGAGGTTCTTTATGTTTTCTCTGAGTATTTTATTTATATCAAAGTTCATTTTATATCTTTTTGTTATGACGTTCATTGTTAATGTAAGGCGTTTGACGCGTTAATAGTAGTTGAAAAGAGCGCCCTTAAACCCGGGTGAAGCGGATACCGGCCTCGTGGTTAAGGCTTGTGCAGTATGAGCAAAACACGGGGCTGGTGTTACAAATGGAAACTGAACTTGCTTTTCTAAATTATTTCTATCTAAATAATTGGGGTTTAAAGATGATCTACCTGAAAATTGAACTATCTTTTTCTATTCTTCAACTATTAATGTTTGTTTGCCAGATCCTCAAACTCATCGCGTTCTTATGGGCCTGCAAACCTTCCAGTTCCGCTAACCTTTCAACCGTCTCTCCAATATTTTGAACACCTTCTTTCGTAATATTTTGAAACGTGATCTTTTTTACAAACGAATCTACCGAAACGCCTGAATATGAGCGCGCATAGGCACTGGTCGGCAATGTGTGATTAGTTCCTGACGCATAATCGCCGGCGCTTTCCGGAGTAAGGTGTCCTAAAAATACTGACCCTGCGTTTATTATTCGCGGAACAAGTTCCTGCCAGCTATCGGTTTGCAAGATCAAATGTTCGGGAGCATAGCTGTTGCTGAATTGCATTGCTTCCGTTAAATCATTCGCTATAATCGCGAAGGACTTATCGATTGCTAATGCGGTCACTTCTTTTCTTGGAAGCTGTTCCAATTGATTCTTTAGTTCTGTTTGAACCTTTGCCACTAGGCTCTCGTTGAGTGAAACAAGTACCGCCTGGCTGTCGGCGCCATGCTCAGCCTGGGCCAGCATGTCGGCAGCGACAAACGCCGGATTCGCTGCTTCATCCGCAATAATCAATACTTCTGATGGTCCGGCCGGCATATCTATAGCAACTTGAGCCGAACCCTGAAGAATAGTTTTAGCCATAGTCACATACTGATTTCCGGGCCCAAAAATCTTGTCGACTTTCGGAATACTTTCGGTACCATAAGCCATGGCTGCGACTGCCTGGGCTCCGCCTGCAAGGTAAATCTTATCAATATCCAGAAGCGTGCAAACGAAGGCGATCGCTGCATTAACGCTGCCATCTTTTTGAGGAGGGGAGCAGACGATTATTTCTTTGCATCCGGCGATTTTTGCTGGTATCCCCAGCATTAAAAGCGTGCTTGGCAGAACCGCGCTTCCTCCGGGAATATATAACCCAACGCGTTCAATAGCCCGTGATTCGCGCCAGCAATTAACACCTGGCATCGTTTCAATGGTTTTTTCCTTTGTTTTTAACTGCGGCTGGTGGAATTTATGGATGTTATCGAAAGCTATACGGATAGCAGATTTATATTGATCGTCAAGCGTTTCTACCAGCGCGGCTAATTCTGACGATCCGATGTAAAGCCGCTGTAATTCAACCTTATCAAAATCGCGTGCAAACTGTTTTAACGCTTGGTCGCCACCTTGCCTGACCTTGTCAATAATTTGTTCGACACGGCCGCGGATATCATTGTTGCTGTCGTTATTTCGTTCGATCAAACCAGCAATCTGTTCCTGCGATAATTCGCTGTAGTTATATTGCTTCAGCATAAGGTTAGAGAATGATTTTTTCGATCGGCAGAACCACGATTCCCTGTGCGCCGGCAGACTTTAATTCACTGATGCGTTCCCAGAAATCACGCTCTGGAATAACCGTATGAACGGCTACCCAGGCTTCATCAGCCAATGAAACTACGGTAGGGCTTTTTATTCCAGGCAGCAGTTTTTCAATCGCTTCGAGGTTTTTACGTTCCACATTTAAAACCACATATTTGGTTTCCTTTGCACGCAGAACAGACTGTACACGTTGTATTAATTCCTGGATCAAGGGATTATCTTCTTCGCCTTTACGGCCAATCAAAACAGCTTCCGACGACAATACATCGGTAAACGGTTTTAAACCGTTGCTTTTAAGCGTTCCTCCTGTTGATACAAGGTCGCAGATCGCATCGCTCATTCCAAGTCCCGGGGAAATTTCCACTGACCCAGAAATAGTCCTGATATCGGCTTTAAGCTTATTTTGTTTAAGGAATTTTTCAAGAATGACAGGGTAGGAGGTTGCAATTGCTTTTCCGTCAAGATCACCCAACGATTGTATTGAGCTATTATTAGGAATTGCAATTTTTAGTGAACACTTTCCAAAGCCAAGCTTTTGAAGGAAACTCACTTCTACGCCTGTTTCATAAATTACATTTTCGCCAACGATTCCTAAATCGGCAATACCGTCCTGGACGTATTCAGGAATGTCGTCATCGCGTAGAAAAAGGATTTCTAATGGAAAATTTGAAACGGGAGATATTAAAGAGCTCTTATAGTTTTCGAAGCTTAAACCGCAGTTTTTAAGCAGTTCAACGGATTTTTCGTTTAATCTACCCGATTTCTGGATAGCGATTTTTAAAGTTTTCAAGGGATTTATTTTATCAGACCAACAAAGAATTACAGAACAAAAGTTTCACGTAGAAACATACAAATTTATCTATCGCCGCAATGGCGATGATGGAAATGTACGTGATGTGTGAATACTAATGGCATGTTATTTGGTTCCTGATGTGATCGGGAAGCGCAAATATAGCTTTTCAGATATAAAATCAAAATATTAACGAAACTTAAAATACGAATGACCACCAGGAAACTAATCACACTGTCCACTTTTGTAGTACTATTTATCGCAACCTTATCATCTTGTAAAAAGCCTAAATCCGATTTTGGCGGAGTTCTTTTTAAAGAAAGCCGTAACAAAGTTTACAAGCAAATGAATCCCGACGCTTTCGAGAACGTGTTTAAAGAAACCCTCAATCAGCAATTAAAAGGAAGCTCGTATACAGCACTGATCAAGAATTTTTACGAAAGCAAAAATTATGAACCTGTGTTCATTTTGAACTTTACAAAGGGCGGCGGACTGAAACTGCCCTTGGATTATTACAGCAAAGCAGCGGAGCACGGCCTGAATCCCGAGCTTTTTCATTATAAACAGCTTCAGGAAACAATCGATAAGCTTTATGACAAACACGGCGCTAAAACTTTAGATGAGGCATATAAACTGGTTGCTGATGCTGAAATTGGAACGGCTATTTCATTGCTTAAATATTCAACCGGGTTACAATACGGGTTTGTGAATCCGAAAAATATATTTCCGCGCTATTTTATGAAAACTGCCAAACCCGACAGCGCTTTTTATAACAAGGTTCTGAATACCGCTGATATAAAATACCTCCTGTCTGACGTGCAACCGAAAAATGCTGATTACGTCAAATTTCAAAATGCCTTGAAAACTAACTACCAGGTTGCAGGCCAAAATCCCGACGAGACGAAAAAAATCATTGAAATGAACATGGAACGTCTCCGCTGGAAAAATATGCCTGACGCTGAAAAATATATTTATGTGAATATTCCCGAATATATGCTGAATGTGATAGATCATGGCAAGTCGGTATTATCCATGAAAGTTTGCGTTGGAAAAGGACCTGAACAAACTTTGGAGGAGGCAACTTATACGGGTACAGCGAAAGTTCCGCGTTTGCATACCACACCTCAGCTTACCAGCGAAATCTATAATGCGCAGGTAAACCCAATTTGGAATATTCCGCAAAGCATTGCCAAGAATGAAATTTATGATCATGCTTCAAATGATCCTTATTACCTGGTAAATAATAACATCGATGTGTATGACAAAGCTGGCAATAAACTCGATTCGGAAGATATCGACTGGTCAGCTGTTTCAAAAGCTAATTTGCCCTATACCTTTAAACAAGCGCCGGGTGATGATAACTCATTAGGGAAAATAAAATTTCAGTTTCCAAATTCAAGCAGTGTTTATTTACACGATACTCCGGCACAACAACCGTTTAATCTGCCTGTACGTGCAGTTAGCCATGGTTGTGTGCGATTGGAAAAACCTTTGGAGCTTGCTCATGAAATTTATGGTGATGGCGCCAAGTTTGATCGTATCAAAAAAGAGTTGGGTGAAGAAAATCCAACATCCGCAGATATTTCTGTGAACCCGAAAGTGCCGGTTGT
The DNA here is from genome assembly GCF_009834875.1 of Hufsiella arboris. Classification (GTDB taxonomy): domain Bacteria; phylum Bacteroidota; class Bacteroidia; order Sphingobacteriales; family Sphingobacteriaceae; genus Hufsiella_A; species Hufsiella_A arboris. The sequence continues at coordinate 175,757 of NZ_WVHT01000008.1, forward strand.
AATTGATTACCGCACCGCTGTCGTTGATGAAAACGGAAATATTAAAATTGTTCCCGACGTGTATAAGCTGGATAATCTGCTTTATAACCGTATGAAAAAAGCTTTATTGTAAATTAGCGTATGAAAAAACCCGTTCGAGAAATCGGACGGGTTTTTTTTATAATAGCTAAAACGGAATGGCAACCGGCGTTCCCCATTTACTGTCCACTGTTACGCCAAAACTTGAGCTATCGGGAGTAACCAATGGCCCGGTAAGAAGATATTGCATGTTTACTTTGGTATTAATTGGCGGAATAGTTTTCTCTAACAAGTAAGGGTTGGAGGGGTTTCCTAAACGAATATTAAACCCGGTATTGTTACTCGGGTATAAATAAAACGTTACTACAAAGCCGGGCTTGGATTTATCTGCATCTTTAAGATCGGCAAAATAAAACTGGTTTCCCGTTAAGGAGCTGGGTGAGTCAGTATCTATATTATAATCATAAGGCAGATTATCAGTGGTACTGACAGCTATATACGTTGCCTCCGCAGGAATTTTGTCGGTAAACGTAATGGTCACTTTACAAACGATACGTTTTAACGTTACCGGTTTATTGAGCGTGTCATGTACGGTAACGTCAAATTTCTTAAAGAATGTGTCGCCATAAGGATCTTCTTGTAATAACGCATTGTAATCTCCTAAGTTCAGAATGTCGAATTTTGACTTATTGCCACCAGCGATAGCTATTACATAATGCCCTTCGGGAAGTTTGTCCTTTATTGTTCCGAAAGCGACATCAACTCCCGCGGTTTGGTTTATTTGCCTGACAACCCGATTGCTGTCATTGATCGCGAAATAAGTTATGTATTTGACCTTGTCTTCTAACGAGGATATCCTGGAACCTTGTTTGCCAAGGCCAAAAGGCGTTACGTCAAGATCTAAGCCGCTTATTCTGAAATTTAAAGCGTATGTTTTTTTGCCAGCCGGCTGAATATCATCGGTTGCTTTATCTTTTTTACAGGATAAAAACATGGCGAATCCCAGTGCTGCTATTAATAGTTTCATCGGTTTCATACTTTCAAATTGTTACTGCTTCCTGATTAAGTTCTTGCCATCGTATGCAAAAGGAATACTTTCGCTTCCTGTCCATTGATCATCAACCGAGATCTGGAACGATGAATTGCTTTCGAACAGCTTACCGCTGAAGTTATACTGCTTGTTTCTTTCGATGGCGTAAGGAGGTAAAAGCTCTCTGCTGGTGATCAACTTGCCGTTGGTATCGTAGCAATCGAGGGTGAAAGATTGCGGGTTGCTATAAACATAACTGTGCAAACTGAAATTCTTTTTCCCGATATCCGCAGGCTTAACCTGGTAGCTAACTGTTTGATCCGGCCACTCCCCAACATGCAGATAGATACCGTTCAATCCGGTCATGTCAACAAGAGGCGATGAGTTATGCTTGGTGAGAACAAATTTTGCGACGTTTGCAGGAAGCGCATCAGTTACCTTCACGGTGATTTTGGCTACCATACGCTGCATTACAATGTCTTTGGTAACCTGTTCACCGGTGATTGTTACATGGTATAAATAGCCAAATGAATCGCAAAAAGGAATATTTTGCGTTAAACCCGGTCGTGCTTCTGAGCCGGAACCTTCTCCTATGTAATAGTTTTTGAACTTCGATGTATTGCCACCGGCAAAGCCAATGTAATATTCACCGGCAGCTAATGAATCTTTAATGGTTCCAAAGTTTTCGGTACTGTCTGCAACCTGGTCAATCGTATGGATAAATGGTCCGTCTTGCTCATAGTTTGGAAAGTAAACAAAGTAATGGAGGTATTTGATCTGGTCCTTTAAATCGGAAACAGTTGTGCCAAATGGTTTTATATCGGTGCTAAATTGCCCAACCCTGAATGTCAGCGGATAAAGCTTTGTGCTTTTTTGAGGTTCCTGTTTTGCGGTTTGGCCATCTTTCTTGCAGGAAGCGGCGGCGATTACCATACAGGCAAACAATAAGCTGGCAGTGTTTTTCATAATGATCGTATTATTTAATTGATTTATCGGAGTGATAGCCAAAAGGAATATCTTCACTTTCGCCCCATTGATCATCTATTGATATCTGAAACGACGAGTTGTTCTCGAATAACTTTCCTGAGAAATTATACTGCTTATTGACGTTAATAAACATTTCAGGAACGTTCGGAAGTATTTTATTTGCTATTATTTGGCCGTTTTTGTCGTAGCAGGTAATGACAAAACCCAAATTTCCTTCATACACGTATGCCGATACTGCGAAATCTTTTTTGCCGATATCGGCCGCATCTACCGGGTAATTAATATATCGCTCACCGAAAGGAAAACCATGGTCTGCCGGCGTACGCTGGTTTGCAGGGAAAACAATAGGAGCCATATTATCTACAGTTAAAACAAATTTCGCGGCATTTGCCGGCAAGGCATCGGTTATTTTAACGGTAATTTTGCTAACCATTCGCTTTAAAACAACTTCTTTATTAATAACGCTGTCGCCTACATGAATACTCATTCCTCCACCGAAACAATCGCCGAAAGGGAAACTTTGTGATACAGCGCCTGCATGGTATCCGCGCAAATCATCGTAGTAAATTGCAGTAAAGGGAGAGGTATTGCCCCCGGCAAATATGACGATATAGTCGCCGGCAGGAAGCGAATCTTTAATGGTCCCGAAGTTGGCGGTGCTATCTGCAACCTGGTTGATGGGATGGTATTCATATTCGGGATCGACATAATCCTCGTTATGGATATTATCCATAAACGCGCTGTAATGCAGGTATTTAATTTGATCCTTAAGATCGGACGTTTTCATGCCAAGCGGTTTAACATCGGTACTGAACTGGCTTAGTTTAAAAGTAACCGGATAAAGCTTTTTGCTTTGCTGAGTCGTTGGTTTTTCGGTTTGGGCGGCGTCCTTCTTGCAGGAAGCGGCGGCGATTACCATACAGGCAAACAATAAGCTGGCAGTGTTTTTCATAATGAATCGTATTATTTAATTGATTTATCGGAGTGGTAGCCAAAGGGAATATCTTCACTTTCGCCCCATTGATCATCTATTGATATCTGAAACGACGAGCTGTTTTCAAATAACTTTCCTGAAAAGTTGTATTGTTTATTGACATCAATAAACTGGTCGGGTACCACAGGCATTGTTTTGTTTGCAATAATAGCGCCGTCTTGATTGTAACAGGTCAATATGAAATATTCATTGCCATAGTAAACGTACGTGGTTAAAGTGTAGTTCTTTTTACCAGCATCCTCCGTTTTTAAAGGAAAGGTGATGAATTGGTCATCGAAGGGATAACCGTGTTCGCCCGGCGGGTGCTGATTTATCGGAAATACCACAGGCGCCATATTTCCAACCGTTAATACAAATTTTGCAGCGTTGGCAGGCAGGGCATCAGTTATCTTGATGGTTATCTTGCTTACCATGCGCTTAAGCACGATTTCCTTATTAATCACACTGTCGCCCACATGAATGCGCATACCATTGCCAAAAGAATCGCCGAAAGGAAAAGCCTGGTCGACTGCAGCGGCGTAGTATCCGCCCGGGCCCTGGAAGTTAAAACCCCTGAAAGGAGAGGTATTGCCGCCCGCGAATATGATTACATAGTCTCCCTCGGGAAGCGAATCCCTTATCGTTCCGAAGTTGGCAGTGCTGTCGGCTACCTGGTTGATGGTTGTAACCTTTTCTCCAAGCTGTTCGTCGTCCGGGCCATGGATATAATTTATGAAAGAGCTGTAATGCAAAAATTTGATCTGATCCTTCAAATCAGAAGTCTTCAACCCGAACGGCTTGACATCCGTACTAAACTGCCCGAGCTTAAACGTTACGGGATAAAGTTTTTTGGATGTTTGAGTGCTTTGTTGTTGTTCGCCGGTACCCACAGACGAATCCTTTTTGCATGCGAACAGAGCAACAATAAGTAAAATGGCTGCGATTGCTTTCATGGTATTTAGTTTTTATTAGTTCAGATGTAAGTAAGAAGCCGGACTGTGACGGATTAAGGCTGATGAGGCTCGGGAAAGTAAAGTAGCGTTACTCGAAAACTGATTTACAAATTGGTATATAAAGTTACCCAAGCCGCCCGTTCCAGGCATTAGTTTCAGTCGATTGTGCAAGAAGTGTGAAAATCTTGAATTTGTTAATAAAATATTCTTCTCCCTAAGTATCTTTTATTTTAACTTAAGCTAATCCAATAAATAAATAATTAATTAAACTTAATCCTTATGGCAGTAGAATTTAATGTTATTCAAAAGGTTAATCCACGCGATCTCGAAGGCGAACGCAAATTTTATGCAACAGCGGTTAGCTCAGGTGAAATTAATCTTAAACAACTTGGCGAGCGTATTTCGTCGATGAGCACCGTAAACCGGGCCGATGTATTCGCATCGCTCGATCTTTTACTTCAGGTGATGAAAGAAGAGATCACCGACGGAAAAATCATCCGCTTGGGAGATTTTGGCTCATTCAACATTACCTTATCCAGCGAGGGTGAACAGGAAGAAGGTAAGGTGACAGCAAATTCTGTTAAAGAAGCCCGCTTGAACTTTAAGCCTGGCAATGAACTAAACGGCACCCTTAAAACACTAACTTTTAAAAAAGTACGCTCCACTGAAGCAAGCGTCGCAAAGAGTTCTAAATAAAGCTTAAGGGTGATTTTTAAAAGTACTTGTGCGATTGAGAAAATCCTCAAGTACTTTTTAAAAAACTTGAAGTACTTTTCAGAAAAGTTGAAGTACTTTTTTCCGAATCACCAAAGCATATTCGTAAATATGCATTCTCCGGGTAAGATTCACCTTCGCAGTTTTGTATAGTAGTCTTTGTTTTATTGCAGACAAATCCTAAAATCTTCCCGACATAACCATAGCAAACCACTGTTTATCTACTGAACAGGGCTCCTAGTTAAAAAGTAACTAATTTTTTACGCCCAAATTTTAGCGATCGCTCTTCCTTTTTAGTATCATCGAGCACTTTAATCTATTAGTTAATCCTATGCGAAATTTTGTACTTATCTGCGCCCTGGCGGCAACGCTTTATTCCTGCAAAAAATCTGACCTGGTTGTTGAGCCTAATACCGATAACCTGGAAGATGGCAGCCTCTATACCGTGTCAGCTTTGAAAAGTAGCCAGTCATTTGCAGGAGCCGACGAGGATTATAATGTGTTAGGATACGGTTATGATCTGGCTATGCCTTATGCCGACTCGGCCTCGATCCGTGCGTCGGTTGTCGATATTCGGAAACTAAAAAGTGAATGGTCAAACGCGGTTGATCTAAGTCTGGCATCATTTGGCGGCCCGAAGGTCATTACTGCCGCGAATGCAGAAAGCTATGCCTCAGATTATTCGTCGCGTATAAAACTTACCGAAGGGCAGAAGTTTTTCAAAAGCTCGCTTTCCTCATTCTATCCAGAAGCTGACGCTTTTTCTTCGAAATATATTTATGGTGCTTTTGATGCCGTGGTACAATTAAAACAGGTGAAGTTCGCCATGCTCCAGGGTATTCAGTCATACCTCAAACCCTCATTTTTGAACGATGCAGTAAGCCTGTCTCCGGAAGGACTCGTAAAAAAATACGGTACACATATATTGAATAACATCAGTTTAGGCATGAAGTTCAGTGCGGTTTACCAGGCGCAAACTAAAACAGCCGACAGGGTTTCGGCTTCCAAAAAAGGACTGTCAATCGGCGTGAGGAGATTTTTTAACAGCCCCATCTGGCAAACTGACTACACCGAACTGCAAAGCGCCGATGGAAATTACAATCAAAAATTACGTTACAAAGCTTACGGCGCCGACTTGTCGCTTATTAGAAAAGTATATAACGCTGCAACGGCCGATTCGGTTGTAAAGCTTGACGAATGGCTGCAATCGGGCAACAAGAAAAATGCAGCGCTGATAGATATCGTCGATCTTGTTCCGTTATATGAGCTCTTACCGGAGGGCGCAAAAAGAGATGCTCTGAAAGGATACATCACAAACTACTTAAAACAAAATGAGGTTCACCTGCAAGATTGATCGCTTATACCAGGCCCGTAGTAAGGGCCGCTTTTTTGTTACTATAATTTCCATTTTAATACTATATAGTTTCAACGCATGTTCGGCCCCGGTTGCAAAGAACGACAGTTTGCATGTTGAACTTTCGGGTGTGACACCTACATGGCTTTTAAATTCCTGGATAGATATTGACAGGAAAGATAACGATGTTCATATCGTTTATTACTTTTTTTCGAAGGAGCAGTACAAGAAGATGTGGGCGGATTCATCTTATCAAAAATTCAGCCGCGCTTTTAAAGAGGTTCATAAAGCCGATAATTATAATAAACAGATCGGGGCAGAAACCATGCGCAGACTTGAGCTTATCAAAAAATCTTATGCCGACAAAGATTCCGTTCAAATCGATCTTGATAAGTATCCGGATTATAAACTATTGCTGCAGCAGCTTTCAACAGCAACCAGGGAAGACCTGGAACAAACCAATCGGAATAAGAACAGCTCAGTGCTCGATGGTACCCATATTAAAGCCGTAATAAGCAGAAATGATGAGATAGTAATTGCCAATGCTGATAGTCCTACTCCAAACACGCATCCTTTATTTTATCAATTGCTCAGGCAGACTTACGACGTATACCGCGGGCTAAAGCATGGCGATTTTCTCAGCCGTAATCATGTTGGGTATTAGTCATAATTTTCTGGGCCGCATAACAAATTAAGTAACATATAGATTATTGTAAACGAACGCTCAACTCGTTTGGCAATTGCAGCCCTGTCATTCGTTGCAAGTCCTCACTCCGGCGCTCAGATCGCCAGCTTCGTTGCGGGCTTTACACTACTGCCAGGTTTATTGC
>NZ_WVHT01000009.1 GCF_009834875.1 Hufsiella arboris
GCTAACCTCCCAACCAATCGTTGGCTCTAACCAAGGCCCTTTAAATGCTACCCAAACCTCCTTGCATGCTGAGCAACCAGCTGTGGGTACCGGAGAATGGTCACAGCAATCCGGACCATCAAATGCTGTTTATAATGCGAACGACAGGAATACAACTGTATCAAGTCTGATTCCAGGCACTTATGTGTTTACATGGACTATAACAGGCTTTTGTGGCCCAACTTCAAAGGATGTGACGATTATTATCAACGCAACTCCTTCCACATCAACTGGCAATACCTCAACTACGGAAGATACTCCGGTTCCTGGCGACCTTAAACAAAACACCAATGATCCGGACGGTGATCCTTTAACATTTACAACTGATACACCACCAACACACGGGACTGTAACGATCGATCCTGACGGATCTTACACCTACACTCCAGATCCAAATTACAACGGCCCGGATCAATTTACTTACCAGGTTTGCGATGATCACAGCGCATGTACAACAGGAACGATCGTAATCAATGTCACACCTGTCAATGATCCGCCTATTGCCAACAACGGCACCAATAGAACTAATGAGGATACGCCTGTAACCGGTACACTCACACCAGGAAACAGCGACCCTGATGGCGATCCATTGACCTATACAACGGGATCGCCGCCGACTCATGGAACGGTCGATATTCATCCGGACGGATCATATACCTATACTCCAGATCCGAATTACCATGGCCCCGACGAGTTTACTTACAATGTATGTGACAATAACGGGGCATGTACGCCGGCTACTGTAATAATTGACGTTACGCCGGTCAATGATCCTCCTATCATCAGTGATGGCAGTAACACAACTCCGGAGGATACACCGGTAAGAGGCGACTTAACTCCGGGAACTTCTGATCCCGACGGCGATCCATTAATATACACCGAGGTTACGCCACCTACTCACGGCACCGTCGTTATAAACCCGGACGGATCTTATACCTACACCCCGGATTCGGACTACAATGGACCAGACCAGTTTACCTACAACGTTTGCGACAATAATGGCGCCTGTACACCTGCAACCGTCATAATCACCGTTACCCCGGTAAATGATCCTCCGGTTGCTAATACCGGAACGAACACGACCAACGAGGACACCCAGGTACCTGGTTCGCTTAATCCGATCACTTCAGATCCTGACGGTGACCCACTGACTTATACCAAAGTTACGGATGGAGATCATGGTACAGTCGTTATTAATCCGGATGGCACGTATGTGTATACACCAAATCCTGATTATTATGGCACTGACCAATTCGAGTACAAGGTTTGTGACGGCAATGTCTGCAGTACATCAACGATTACCATCACCGTTGATCCTGTCGCTATTGTAAGTCTTACTCCTGCTGTTTCGACCGTACTAGAGGGCTTTAAGACATCCGTATATGCCAGATTAGATAAACCGGTGAAAAATGATGTACTCGTACGACTAAGTTATACCGGCGATGCAGTAAGTGAATTCACTGACAACCGGCAGGGTGCATCAAATCCGGATTATCAGCTTCAGGATAATCATGAAACCATCCTGATTCCTAAGGGTAAAATAATAAGTACACAAAAGCTAACAGTTTACGCGATTGCAGACAACATCAAGGAACCAGATGAATCTGTTTTTGCCAGTATCGACCAAGTGATAACAGCCTCTACAGTAAATATCGGCAGCGGCGCACAGGTAATCATCAAAGATGTAACTCCTGACAAACCCGCGGTTGTTGAAGAAAACAACAATCCGGACATTCTCCCCGACCCTTACTTATCGCCAAATGGTGATGGCCAGGGCAATGAGGTTTTCACCGTCAGGAATATCAATAAATACCCGGACAATGAAGTACTTATTTATAACCGATGGGGCAACCTTGTATTTAAACTTAAAAACTACGACAACGATATCAATTCTTTTAAAGGCAGAGCGAATACAGGGATTTTAACGAATACCAATGACGAGCTGATTGATGGTGTCTACTACTACATCATTTATACAAAAACGGGTAACAGCGATCGTAAAATGAACAAGGGCTATATCATTTTAAAACGAAAAGAGGGATAAGAAATGAAATGCCTTAGCAAGACAATTTTCAGGATTTTTTGTGTCATACTTCTTTCTCTACACTGCTTTGTTAAAAAGAGTAATGCCCAGCAGAAAGCTATGTATACGCAATACATGTTTAATGGCCTTGCTATTAACCCGGCCTATTCGGCGATGGACGAAGCGTTGACAATAACCGCTCTTTCACGCCATCAATGGGTTGGTTTTAAAGGTGCCCCAAACACACAAACCTTCTCCATCCACACACCGATCAAGGAATCGAACACATCTGTCGGCGCATTGATCATGCGCGACCAGATTGGTGAAGTGATTACCGAAAAAGGTGCTTATTTAACGCTTGCACAGCGTGTTCCTATTGGTGAGAACTCATATCTCGCCGTTGGATTTAACGGCGGATTGAGCTCCTACCAGGCGAATTTTTCAGACAACTTCGGCAGCAGCCCGCTTTCAATAAATGATCCGGTTTTTAACAATCAAAATAACTGGCGCGGAAATTTTGGTGCCGGAGTGATTTTCTTTACCAAACAGTTTTTTGTCGGCCTGTCATCTCCGCATTTTTACTACCGTGATTTCGGCTCGTTCAACGAAGGTAACTCGACGACGTATCGTCCACATTACTTGCTTCAGTCAGCTTACCTGATCCCTGTCTCCGAGCAATTAAAAGTCAAACCTAATCTGCTGATTAAATATGTAAACGGTTCACCCATCCAGTTTGATATGAATGTAAACGTACTGCTTTACGAAACACTTTGGGTGGGTGCGTCCTATCGCTCTCTTGATTCGTTTGACGCATTGGCCCAGATTTTTATAACGCCTACGCTGGCCCTGGGATATTCTTACGATTTCGCCGCTACCGACCTGGCAAAAGTGCAGCAGGGAACGCACGAAATCAGTCTTCAGTTCAGGCTTCCCGTTAAAGGAAGGGACTTTCCGAGATGTTACTTTTAACACTTTCAGATAAACGTAAAATTACGGTTTCTGCTACGTGGCAATACGGAAAATCTTCCCGGCAACGTCTTGTAGTTGATTTCAATTAATTGATTTTCAATAGATTAACGATACGGACACCTTTCAAACAGGAGGTTAATACTTTGTCCAACAATTGTTTTCCGGCTGGAATATTATAACTTTAATAAACTTATCATAGTCAATAAATAATATGGAAGAGAACCAACAAAAACAAGAAAGGGCCTACATGCTTACCGGTCGCGAAGGTGATGTTATTTCACTGAAAACAGCTGCTCAATGGACCAGGAATTACCGGGACCGGGAACCCAATGATACTATTTCCCATTTTTTCGGACAGGAAATATTGAATCGTATTTTAAGTCAGGAAGAATGTGTCGGAATTCGCATTTATTACGCGTATGAAGAGCCATTAAACGGATTTCAAAGGCTTATGGTTATAATCGGAAATTTCTTTTCAAAGACACTCGGCGGTACCAAAGGCACCAAGCATCTCATCCTGGCAGGAGCCGATAAGACCGGAACCGACCAGTTGCCTGATGCAGACGTAGTTGTTGAAACAAAAGCACTGAGCATGGCCCAGGCCCAACCGTTGATGGCGGTAGCAGGCAGCTCTTCCAACAACTTTGTATTAGGTGAGCAAGCCATGCCTTGTCCTGGTTCTGCAGGCTGTCCCACCAATGCGCTAACGCGGTAGTTCATGGTGTCTAAACTGGTCATTATTAACTACCTTTCTTTTGCTTCTGGCTGGTTTCCTGTGCTTGCAGGTTTTTACAATTACAGGAAGCTGAGCGCAAACTTCAGGTTTATTTTATTGTTTTTTTCAATCTCTGCTTTATTCGACCTGGCTTTTTTACTTACTGAGAAGCTGGGCTACCGGAACAACCTACCCTTGCTTCATCTTTTTATCCTGACAGGTATTGTTTTTTTTTCAATTATTTATGTTCGGGAATTTCATAAAACCTTTCTGAAACGGCTTTGCATTGTACTCGCCGCGGCGGCCCTGGGCTCGGCATCTTATTCGGCCATTTGGGGAAACGGTATTTGGGCTTATCCATCGCTGGGAAATACATTGTTCAGCATATTCATGATCACTATTTCCCTGTTTTATTTTTATGAAATGTTGCGAACGCAGGAGTTCGTTTATATCGAAAAGCAGGGCATGTTCTGGATTAACTCCGGCGTGCTGATATACTTCGCCATCAACATTTTCCTATTTATGTTATTCAGCAGGATAATGAAAGAAAACATTAAGAACCTGTATGCAATTCATGATATAAGTAACATCATTGCCAACTGCCTATATTCAATCGGATTACTTTGCAAGCCCCCGAAAACAGCCTGATACCAATATTGGTGACCGGAACACTCGTCGTTGTACTGTTACTGGTTTTCCTGTTCCTGTTCGTCATCTTTTACCAAAGAAAGATGATACGGAACCAGTTGGCCTTGCGAAATCTTCAAAATGAAAAGCAAGCCGAATTGCTAAACGCCATATTTGAAACGCAGGAAAATGAACGTAAACGGCTCGCCGAGGATTTGCATGACAGCGTTGGCCAGGTTCTGTCAGCTATCAAACTTAATTTGTACAGGTTAAACAAACAGCAGTTCGGCGAAGGCGAATTTCATCAGTTGCTTTCAGAATCAAGATCGCTTGTTGACGAATCTATCCAGGAAATCAGGCATATTATCCATAATGTATTACCTCCGCTTCTTACAGATTTCGGCTTATCAGAAGCGCTCAAAGACCTTTGCGGTAAAGTGCAGCATTCTACAGGAATCGATGTAAGCTGCGAAAGCACCATTGAAAACAGCCGTTTCAAAAAAGAGATCGAAACCGCGTTATTTCGTGTGGTACAGGAACTTTTCAGTAATTCGATCAAATACTCGGAAGCGACGAATATTGTGCTTCATTTAAATTGCTCACCCGAAGAACTTAAACTTACATTTGAAGATAATGGCGTAGGATTTAACCTGGAAAAAGCGAAAAAAGGATTCGGTTTGAAAAACATGCAAAGCCGCATAAATTTCATCAACGGCCGGATCGAAATAAACGCTAAACCCAAGAAAGGAATTTTCGTAAACATATTAGTCCCGCTAAAGGAATTTGATTAATTCCGAAACCATCGTAATTTTACTAAACACACTTCCCTGATGGAAAAAATTAACCTGGCGATTGCCGATGATCATAAGATCTTCAGGCAGGGTTTAAAAGCGATCTTACTTGACTGCGATCATCTTAATCTAGTGGCTGAAGCGTCAAACGGCAAGGAGTTGCTGGGACTTTTAAAGGAAAAAACGCCCGATGTAGTCCTGATCGATATAAAGATGCCTGAAATGGACGGAATGCAGGCAACCGCCGCTATCAGGCACACTTACCCTGGTATCCGGGTGCTGGCACTTTCTATGCATAATGAAGACAAATATATTGTTGACATGATGCGTGCCGGGGCTAATGGCTACCTGTTAAAAAACGCTGAACCAGAGGAGATCATCAGCGCCATTTCCACCGTTCACGAAAAAGGGTTTTACTTCAATGAACATCTTTCAGTAACACTGGTTAAACAACTGCTCGGACAAAACTCTTCCGGAACCGGAGAAGCACCCGACGCTGAATTAAACGAACGGGAGATTGAGGTATTGAAACTCATTTGCCAGGAAATGACGAACGTAGAAATAGCTGATAAACTTTTTCTTAGTGTTCGCACCGTTGAAGGATATCGTACGCGGCTTTTTGAAAAGATCGGCTCCAAGAATATTGTCGGTTTGGTTATTTATGCCGCGAAAAAAGGAATTATAGAACTTTAAGAACTCAGCACGACCAACTTGTCGCGCTGAGAAATCAATTATCATTAATCGGCAAGAAAACAGCTAATCAGCCTTCCATCGACCTTTTTATTCCCAGCTCCAGGCCACGCAACTCTGCTAGTCCTTTCATCCTTCCTATTACCGAATAGCCGGGATAAGTATCGCGGTTGAAATCATCCAAAATTTTATGGCCATGATCAGGGCGCATTGGGATGGATACATCGGTTCTACCCTGCTCTTTCCGCTTTTTTTGCTCAAGAACTACGTTTCGCATCACGGCATACATATCGGTGCTGCCTTCAAGATGCTCGGCTTCATAGAAGCTGCCGTCGGGCTCGCGTTGTACGTTCCGCAGATGCAAAAAGTGGATGTGGCCGCCTAATCGTTCGATCATTCCCGGAAGATCATTGCCCGGGTTAGCACCAAGCGAGCCGGTGCAAAACGTAATGCCATTACTCGGAGAAGGGCAAGCCTCCACCAGGAATTTTAAGTCTGCCTCGTTGGTCACCACTCGTGGCAACCCCAGGATAGGAAACGGCGGATCATCCGGATGAATACACATTTTAATTCCAAGCTGCTCTGCGGTCGGTATGATCGCGTTAAGGAAAAAGGCCAGGTTTTCTTTCAATTTATCTGCACCCGTGTTCGCGTATTTTTCAAGGAATCCACGAAATTCTTCCACTGTAAAAACTTCATCCGTACCCGGAAGACCGGCCATGATGATGTTCGTTAACTTTTCTTGTTCAGCGACCGATAAACTTTCGAGGTACTCTTTCGCCCTAAGCTGCTGCCTGGGACTAAACTCCTTAAAAGCTTCTGTACGTTGAAGAATAAACAAATCAAAAGCAGCAAGAGCGGGTGCGTTGTACTTCAGGGCCGAGGCACCGTTAGGCAGGCGATAGTCGAGGTCGGTACGTGTCCAGTCGAGTACCGGCATAAAATTGTAGCAAACAATCTTAATACCTGCGATCGCCAGATTCTTTAAAGTTTCGATGTAATTATCGACAAACTTTTGCCTGTCGGGCGTGGCCAGTTTGATACTTTCATGAATATTAACGCTTTCCACCACGGCCCATCTCAACCCGGCGTTTTCAATTTCGTCTTTTCGTTTGCTGATCTCTTCAAGTGGCCACACATCGCCGCAAGGGATATGATGAAGGGCAGTCACAACACCAGTAGCTCCTGTTTGTCGTATATCAGCCAGCGTCACTTCATCTGAAGGACCGAACCAGCGGAAGGTTTGTTCTAAATTGGCTATCATATTATTTGGATATTCTTGAGTTGTTTGTGTCTGTCGAATACAGTTGATTTATCATCGCTGAAAGATAAAAACTATCTCGAAGTTATGCAATCGGTTGCACGTTTGAAATGGCGATTAATTGTATATTTATCGAATGGTTGCCGCGGCGGCGGCCTATTAATGCAACAATGAGTCAGAATAAAGAAATTACAATTTACGATATAGCCAAAAGTCTTAACATCTCCCCTGCAACGGTAAGCCGCGGCCTGAAAGATCATCCCGCCATCAATAAAGACACGAAAAAGAAAATTATTGATGCCGCTCAAAAGATGGGGTATCGCCATAATACGTTCGCCAGTAACCTCCGCCGGCAGCGCACTAATATCCTGGGGGTAATTGTACCGCGGCTTAACAGCAGTTTTACATCGGATGTGATTGCAGGTATGGAAAAAACCGCTAATGAAGCTGGTTTTAACCTGGTAATCAGCCAGTCGCTCGAAACCATGAAGAAAGAGGTTGCCAATGCTAACACGATGTTTAACAATCGGGTGGATGGCTTGCTGGTGTCCCTGGCCTACGATACAACCGACATTCAACACCTGGAAAACTTTATCAACAAAAATATTCCTGTCATCTTTTTCGATCGTGTTTATGACCATGAAAAGTGCCCGAGCATTAAGATCGACAATTATAAAGCCGCCTACGAAATAACTGCACATCTCATCAGTCAGGGTTGTAAAAAGATAGCGCACATTACGGGTAACCAGCTGCGGAACGTTTACCAGGATCGCTTCAACGGTTATAAACAGGCGTTAGCTGATCACGCTATCCCGCTTAACGAAAAGCACGTATTCATTAACGACCTTTCCGGGAAAGCGGGCGCCGAAACCGCTGAGAAAATTTTATATATGAATGACCGCCCGGATGGCGTTTTTTCTGCCAATGATACCTGCGCTATTAATTGCATGCAAGTGCTGATGAAAAATGGCATTTCAATCCCACAGGACATTGCCTTTGCGGGTTTCAATAACGATCCAACATCTACCATTATTGAGCCCAACCTAACGTCAGTAAATTACAAAGGTTTTGAAATGGGAGAAGTAGCCGCCAGGATTTTGATCGGTCATTTAAACAACAATTACGATTTGCAGCTGACCCATACGCTGATGCTGAGGCATGAGTTGATTATGAGGGACTCGTCGTTGAGGAAGTAGGTGATAGTCGGGAAGACGGGACGTGGAGAGACGGAAAAAGCCAAAAGTCGGAAAGACCGAAAGCTGGGAGCCGAAGGAGTTAATTGTTCATAGTGAATAGACCATACCGAATAGACCATAGCTTTGGGCGTTGACTGGCGGCTGCTTCATAGTTCATTGTCATTGCTCATCGCTGACCGCTGATACCTTAAACCTGCTAACCAAACCCCTTACAACAGCAACGTATCTATCCGGTGCGCCAGGACAATATTCCGGGTATCCGACCAGCTGAAAACAGTAAAATGCCCATCCTGCGAGGCGACAAGAGCTATTGCGTCATGCTGATCGTGAATGAACTGCGCCGCCGCAAGGTGCCTGGTACCACCGTTTTGCGCGGGATGCAATTGCTTTTCTTCGTTTCCGACGATAGGTTCCGTAACGATCATCCGTTCAACCCGCGAGCCCCGTTCCGACCTTCCGATCTTCGCGCCGAACGCCAGCAGTTCATGTAATTCGGTGACGACGGTCGCTCCATCTACCGCGGTCAAACCCGCGAGATGTTCGATCTGCTTATTAAGCAATCCCTGCCACTGGCTTTGACTGCGCTCCGTTTTATCTTTCCGCAGCAAACCCGACAAACCGAAGAATGTGGGTTCGACGGCGTATTGAACAGGGTGAATAATCGATTCTTTCCAAACGTCCGTTGCGGCCGGGACGACAAGCAAGATGCCGCCGCGCTGGTGATTGCGCATGGATACCGCAAGCTGAATGAGCACGTTTACACTATCGTTAAAGCAGGTTGGATTACTCAAGCCTAGCAAAGATTTGACGATGGCTGGCGAGTCAGGCAGGTTGGCGCTTTTTTCATTGATAACCTTTACCTCATCCCCTTTCAGTACCAGCACGTTGGTAAATTTCCCGAAGCCATACAGCCTGCGGTGCTTAATCACGATCAATCCCGGTTCTGAAACATCCAGCACGAAACAGAAATTCGGTATCTGCAAAGTTGTGCCCCATATGCACAGTTCGCCATTCTCGATCCAAACGCCTAAATGTATACCAGGACGCTCAACCCCTGGCGCGACTTTCGTTAGTATAGAGGGACTTAATGGCAGGGACTTTTCAAATACGAGCGGCTCTCCTGCCTGGGATGGCGGCAGGTAAGCAATAGAAATACGGGGCGAATGGCCTTCCTCTTTTCTCAAACTCGCCCAGAAAGCGGCATCGATGATGGACTCCGCTACTTTCGCGTCGGGAACCGGAGCAAGGTCTTTTTGTCCAGCCCGGCCTGCTTCATCAATATGACACGAAAAATGCTTTTCAACGATTTCGGCTACCGTCCGGCCTGTTTCATAAGTGGATTTATAAACCATACAGCCAAATTAGTGATTTAAACCAGCACACAAATGCTGTTCAGTATATTTTGACACTGGGAATAAAATCAAGCCAGCGCCTGTTTGATAAGAGCCAAGGCTTTGTCGCTATAACTCAGCTGAAGCGCCGCGTTCCTACCTTCTTCACTCATTTTCTTCCATGTTTTACGAACGATATTAATCAGCTTTTCATCGTCGTGCTTTTTAATGAAATCCTCGAACTGAAACTCGAGAAATACCAGGCATAAAGCGTTCTCGATAGTTTGCACTTCCGGGTCGAGTTTAATACGCTGCTTGAGGATAATCGGCTGTACGTGATCGATCATTTCCTGTCCGTAGCCAGCCAATTTCATCAGCTCTGATGCTTTCGCGGCGTGGAATTTGGCCAGGTCGCTGCGCCAGTTCAGGTAACCGGTTTTTCCAGGCGGATAGGTTTCCCGTTTTATCTCCCATCGGCCGATATGCTGACTGCGCGATGCGAGAAGCAATTCCTCAGCAGCGTCGGGATCAAGCTTTAACACCCATTCGTATAATTTGATCGCGTAAAAATATTCTGCCGGATAAACTTCGCCGCCAAAATGCAGCGTTTCGGGATCCTGCCGGTTGTACCCGTCGAATAAGGTGAAGGCTTTTTGTAACTCGTCCATAAGTATCGTTGAAGCAGTAAAGTTAAAATTCATAGTTGATGGTTCATAGTTGACAGTTGATAGTTCATGGCTCATATTTAATAGTCAAAGCCATAGTTGATACCTGAACATTACCTATGATTACTTACCTTTCCGGGCGTTGCCCCGCGTTAGGGCTTTCTGTTGCAATCTTTTTCGCCCTGCGGGACGAAAAAGGATTTTCACTACAATCCCTAACGCGGGGCGAAGCAGTTGGCAGCGGCTTCACTGAAGTGCCCGTTCATTGTAAACCGGGAAGTGGGTACCTACCAATGTCATTCAGTTAAGCAAATTACGGTCGGGCTGAGGCGCTCGAAGTCCCGTAATTTGCTTGCTTCGTCTCATAAAAATGTCGCATTTCGAGTGCCTCAATGTGACATTTTTATTGGCATTCTCTTACCTTAATAACATTGGTATACCGGCTATCTGGCTAATGCCCGCGCGGTGTGAATTGAAGACAGTTTGCGCACCCGTTCCCGCTATAGTAAAATTAAACTGATTGTTTCAGCAAATGCTATTTACGATTATTTACAAAATTTACATTTTTATTTACAATCCAAATCACCCGGTACCAAAAACATAACACTAGATTCGCTGAATCAATTTGAACGGATATGAAACACCTAAAAAAAACCATCTATGTGCTGATCTTGTCGCTGGTTGTGGTGAACGGGTTAGTATTTGCTAATCTTGAAACTAAAAATGAAACTAAGCCGTCCATTGCTGAAAGGAAAGCCCGCCTGGCGGATGACAAGAAAAAATGGGAGGCGTCTCCTGACGGTATAAAGTACAAAGAATGGGAGATTTCTCCTGCAGGTAAAAAAGTGCGTGCCAGTCATGATAAAATAGAAAAGTACATAAAGGCTTTCGCTAATATGGAGGCCGTGGTAAGCTCTGTTACTTTTCAGCGCGCAAACGGGAAATCATCGGGACCAAAATGGCTTATAGTCATGATTAATGACGAAGAATACCTGATGCAATTTGTTCCTAAGGAATTTCAGCAGTTAAAAAGCCTGAAAGTTGACGACAAAATAATTGTAAGAAGCCGCAGCGCAGGGTATTCGCCTAATCATCCTTATTTGATTATATCGGGCGACTATATTGAGCAAAATAATAAGATACTTTTTAAACGTGACTTTAGTAAAAATAACGGTTGCTGAGGACTAAGAGCCCAGCGACAATTGCAATATAACCGACTCTAACGTTTCAAAAAACGCTAATAAATATTAAAGATCTCCGGCAGGTCTACTGGAAACACCAGCAAAAAACCATAAAAGCCTGCAAATCACCAATTACAGGCACCTGATTACTCACACTTTCCGGGCGTTGCCTGCGGCATCGTTGAAGAACAAAAAGATTATTTGTATGGCAGCGCTAAGGATTATTTTGGTAACGCGGAATTGGTTAAATTGAAATGGTCTGGTAGCGATACAATCGCCGTTCCCGCACATCCGCGTTGCAAACGCGGACGATTAGGCGATATAAACTATCTTAGCCCCGCAAAGAATTCAAAATGCCATACCTTATCTTAACCATACTTAAATTTTTATTGATCGCTGCAGGATTTGCTCGTATTATATATTTGCTTGTTGCCGATTTGAAAAACAATAGAGGTTTTAAAAAAGCCCTGATAACATTTATCGGACTAGGAGTATTGCTAACGTTCATAACTGTCATTGAATTTTGGATTACCTCGGCTTGAAAGTACGATTTTTAAGACCTTTATTCCGCTTGCCAGTGCAGAGGTGCCGCGTGTGATTCGACAATGACGACACCATGTACAAAGTCAGACGCCCCATCTTACAACCTGAAATAGACCATATCATTCATAGCCGTTCGATATTTCTGCAGGGGCATGCCGAACATTAGATAAAAGGAATTTCAAATCCCATTTGTATTTTTCTTAAATACGTTCATCTTTGTCGCTCTCTGGGATGTTCCTCAGGATATCCCGAAGTCTGGATAATGCAGTTACAAAGGAATGCTTCCGCACGAATCTGCTTTCATTTAAACCTGAATACGACCAATTAAAAGAATGAACAATAACAAGCTTGGCACAAAGCCGCATTATCAAATATTAGACGGACTTCGGGGCGTAGCAGCCATTATCGTGGTATTTTTTCACCTTGCCGAACCGCTTTCCAGCAGCCACCTTGACAATGTTGTAAATCACGGTTACCTGGCAGTTGATTTTTTCTTTCTCTTGTCCGGCTTTGTAATTGGTTACGCATATGACGACAGATGGGACAAATTAACCTTCGGCGGCTTTCTCAGGCGCCGGTTCGAGCGGCTGCAGCCACTCATCGTATTGGGAATGACGCTTGGCGCCATAGGCTTTTACTTTACCGACTCAACTATATGGCCGCTCATTTATACAGTTCCGGTATGGAAGCTCATCGTTGTTATGCTCATCGGTTATACGATTTTACCCATCCCGCTTTCTATGGATATACGCGGCTGGGAGGAAATGCATCCGCTTAATAGTGTTGGCTGGTCGTTATTTTTCGAGTATATAGCCAATATTCTCTACGCGCTGGGACTAAGGAAATTATCTAATAAAGCATTGGCTTGTTTTGTAGTTCTGGCAGGTGCTGTGCTTTTGCATTTTGCTGTTACCAACCCGAACGGAGACGTTACCGGTGGCTGGACATTGAATGCCGAACATATGCGTGTTGGAATAACGCGTACGATATTTCCATTTTTTGCCGGTTTGCTTTTGGTGCGGGTAGCACGGCCGGCCCGTATCAAAAATGCTTTCTTATGGTGCAGCCTGCTGGTTGTGGCTGTTTTGCTTATGCCAAGAATAGGCGGTAAAGAACATCTCTGGATGAATGGCTTGTACGAAGCTTTTTGCATCATCATTGTCTTTCCACTGATTGTCTATATCGGTGCCAATGGTGTGGTACGTGGCCAAACGGAAGATAAAATTTGTAAGTTTCTCGGCAACCTTTCCTATCCCTTATATATGACGCATTATGTGCTTGTCTATTTTTACGTAGCGTGGGTAAGCAATCACAGCGGCATCACATTGTCGCAGGCCTGGCCATATGCCCTGCTCACATTTTCGGGAGCTATCGTATTAGCTTATGCAAGCTTAAAGTTGTACGATGAACCGGTTAGAGCCTGGCTGCGAAAAAAGCTGAAGTAGGGAATAGAAATGATATAATTGTGGTTCCCGGTATCCGCAAGCCAGGCATTTTTTCGTGGTCAGCCAGTAATAATGTCGCATTCACCCTGCCATGAAAACACATTTTTCAACGAGATTTGTAATAGAAATAACACATTAAGATCCTATGAGAAAAATCATCGTCTTATCCATGATCACCCTGGACGGAGTCATGCAGGCACCCGGCGGACCGGAGGAAGATCCATCAAACGGCTTCGAATACGGCGGTTGGATGGCACCATTCTCTGATGAAGTTTACAACAAGGTGGTGCAAAATGAACTGAAGCCTGCCGATTATCTTTTGGGCAGAAAAACCTTCCAGATCTGGGAAGATTACTGGCCTCATCATGCCGACTTCTGGCCAGGCATCAACGAAGGAACGAAATACGTTTTGTCCGGCACGCTGAAAAAGTCGGACTGGAAGAACTCCGTATTTCTCGAAAACCTGGAAGCTATCAAAGATCTCAAAAATTCGACGGGTTTAGACCTCCAGGTTTGGGGCAGCAGCGAGCTCGTTCAATTGCTCTTTGCGAACGATCTTGTCGACGAACTGCGGCTTAAAATCCATCCCCTGACTTTAGGTAATGGAAAAAAGCTTTTCAACGGAACGATTCCGGCGGCATTTACATTAACAGAAAGTATTGTTACACCAGGCGGAGTTATTATTGCCACCTTTAAGCGAGCCGGAGAAGTTGAAACGGGGACAGCCGGAGCCTAGTCAGAAACAATGATGCTCCTCAATCGTGTGCGTTCGCAGCCCGGATGTAGGAACCCTCAGTTCTTGGACATTTGGCACCAAACACGGACTATGAAACGTATTCCGTAAAAGTCAGGGATAGATCAAATACTTCTTTCGCATTTCTTTATACCGGCTTAGCGCGGGTTCCCAACTTTTGCGGATTACTTCCTCCGGTACGTTATCTATAATCTGTTGTTTAAACCGAGAGTCGCCGGTACGAAAATCAATGTTACCCATTTCCGCGCTTTGCTCGTAATCGAAGAAACTCTTTTTATTTGGATAGGCTTTGTATAATTCTCTTACCCATTGAATGTTGATCTTACCTGTTTTACGCAACTTCCCGATATCATACTTGCGCAGGTCCAGGCCGTAGCAAACCTGGTTCATGTATAAGGGTGTTTCCGCCATGCCGGGAATGCTTACCGGTGTAAATGAAAAGGAATATTTGCCTTTCAGATCGGGACTGCCTAAAACCGTAAAAGGAAAATAAGTGCCGCGCCCATGATTAACGGCCACGCCTTCAAACAAACAGGTGGAAGGATAGAGCATAATTGCCTGCTGTGTGTTTAAATTCGGTGATGGTTTTACCGGCAGCGTATAAGGCATATCGTGATTATAATCAGCTACCGGAATAATCTTTATTCTACATTTCACACCGCCCTCTAACCATCCTTCGCCATTAAGCATCTGGGCAAACTCGGCTACGGTAAGCCCATGCGACATAGGAATCGGAAACATACCGATCCCCGACCTGAGTTTCATGTCCAGGACAGGGCCGTCAATCAAATAACCATTGGGGTTGGGCCGGTCGAGAATAAGTAACTCCTTTCCACTTTCAGCGCAGGCCTCCATGAGTCTTGCCAATGCATTAATGTTCGTATAGAATCGGCAACCTACATCCTGCGCATCATAAATCATCAGGTCTATATCAGCCAGATCCTTTTTAGACGGTTTTTGCTTAGCGCCGTATAACGATACTATGGGGATACCTGTGGCTTTATCTACTTCATCCTTCACCGCTACACCGGCGCTGGCATTACCACGGAAACCATGCTCCGGCCCGAATACTTTAACAATGTTTACACCAAGCGTTTTTAAGCTATCTACCAAATGTGTTTTACCAACAATGGAAGTTTGGTTTCCAAGCAGGCCAATTCGTTTCCCTTTAAGATAAGGAAGGTATTTTTCGGTTTGATCGGCGCCGGTTTTAATCTCAGCCTTCCCAGCGGCAGCCTTAGATTTAATAACTGATACTAAAGGCCGCTGCAAACCAAAATAAGAAAACATCATCAGCAATACAGCAGCAACAGAGAATTTAATCATAGCTATGAGATAAAAGAAAAATAAATATAATAAAGAAACGCAAAGGCCGATGGGTTTGCGAGCGGGCAATTAGATAGGTGTTATGTGTTCATAATTAAGTGACAGATGGAGTGAATTAGCTATATATTTGGCCGCTAGAAATTATAAGAAATGCGTGAAGCATGCTAACGGTAATGGAATTGAGGGATTGAAAAACACTCTTAAACCCGTTAGCTGCAAGGGTAAAAAGACTATTAAAAATAAAAGAATGATGAATGGATAAAATTAATTTATTGGTTATAACCGCTGTAATAATCATATTCATTTCATTATTTCTTTCATTGTTTTTGGTTACAGTTAAAACAGAACATAAATTAAGTAATCGTCTTTTTGCTTTTTTCCTGCTTTTAAATGCAGTCGATATTGGCGAAAATCTAGGCTATTTGTTCGAAATCCCTTTGAATGCAAGAATCTTTGTAAGCTTAATTTTTTTCTTGCAACTCCCAACTTTTTATTTGTATGTTTTATCTGTATGCTATTCCGATTTCAAGCTAAAACCAAAACATTTAATCCATATTACCCCCTTTTTAACAGCAAATTTTATTTTACTACCACGCTTTTATACCGTCAGCCTGGCTTCTAAAATTAGTTTTCTTGAACAAAGCAGTAGCAGGCCTGAAATACAATTCAATCATATTTTCATACATATTCAGATTGTATTATACATCATTGCAGCTTTCATGATCTTAAGAAAAGCAAAAACGATATATCTTGAAAATTATGCTGGAGCAAGTATGGAATCACTTAATTGGTTATTCCAGTTTGCCGTGGCGCTATCGGTTTTTTTTACGATTGCCCTCTTGAAAAACATCTTTAAATTTACTGAGTACCCCTACATTTCTGGCTGGTTAAAAATCGGACTTATCTTACTTGAGCTGTTTATTATTAGTTGGTACCTATATAAAGCGTTAAATAATCCGGGCCTGTTTAAAAACGTTGATTCGAAATTAAAACTTGTAAAGAGTATAATTTCTGAAGAAAAAAACGGTCAGCAATCAGTTGCAAAAGAAAATGAGTATCATTCAGAGTTATTGAAATTAAAGAAGTATATGATTGAAGAAAGGCCATTTCTTAATCCTTCCTTAACAATTCAAGATATCTCTGATGGTATTAAAATTCCTGTTCGCGACTTATCTATTTTAATCAATCACAAATTAGATCAGCATTTTTACGATTTCGTTAACAGCTATCGCATTGAGAATGCTATGGATATTTTAAAAGATGCCACAAAAAACAAGGTAACTATTTTAGAAATTTTATACGAAGTAGGCTTTAATTCAAAATCTTCTTTTAATACCGCTTTTAAAAAACATACAGGCAACACACCAACTTTTTATCGTAAAAATCTGTAACACAAATTCTTGTAATTATTCGTACTTGCTCTTTTAAATACTCGTACGTATTTTCCAAAAGAAATGCGTTCGACTATTTTTATTCGGTCGCATAGCGTTGATTTCTTCCACATAATTGTATCGAAATAATTTTTAACCTAACACGGTACAATGAAAACTACATTAAAATTTTTAGCAGCGCTATTATTAATAAGCAATATTTCTTTTGGACAAACCCTCTTCAATAAGATTGATTCAATCGTAAAGGATAATTATAAAAAAAATCCTGAGGTAGGTATTAGCGTTGGTTTTATCAACGATAATCAAGAATACTATACAGCATACGGCAAGTTGAATAAAGAAAGTTCAATTAACATTGACAAAAATTCCCTGTTTGAAATCGCTTCGATCACTAAAATTTTAACTTCTAATCTGATTGCGCAAGCGGTTATTGAGAATAAACTAAAGTTGAATGATTATATAGATGATTACCTTCCAAAAGAGTATGTCTTACATAAAAATCTTAAAAACAAAATAAGAATATCAGATCTGGCATCTCATCAATCCGGCTTACCTGATTTAGATTTTGGGAAGCTGATAGAGTTAAATCCACAACAACCAGTAAGCAGTGTAACTGAAAAAACATTAACTGCTATCATTAACAATTGTAGCGAACTAATTGACTATGGCAAGTATCGTTATTCTACCATTGGCTATACATTACTCGGACAAATATTGGAAAAGGTGTATGGTAAGAGTTATGATGAAATTATCGGAGGTAAAATCATAAGGCCGTTAAAGATGAGAAATACATTAACTAAAAATTTTAATGTAAAAAACAGGACAACCGGTTACAATCCTAATGGTGGTATCCAGGAATTCTTTACATGGAATATTACAGCATCTGCCGGACTGGTAAAATCTGATGCTTCTGATATGGTTACGTTTCTAAAAGCGGTGCTGAATAAAGAGACTACAATAGGTAAAGCAGCTATGATCACCGAAAAAATCTTTTACAAAGATGAAAAGAGAGAAATGGGTTTAGGAACAAACATCATAACGGATGATAAAAATACCCTTTATTCAAAATCGGGTGATTCCATGGGACAATCTTCGATTATATGTTATAACAGGACTAAAAATTGGGGCATTATTAT
The DNA here is from genome assembly GCF_009834875.1 of Hufsiella arboris. GTDB lineage: Bacteria > Bacteroidota > Bacteroidia > Sphingobacteriales > Sphingobacteriaceae > Hufsiella_A > Hufsiella_A arboris. Next base: position 18,084 of record NZ_WVHT01000009.1, read on the forward strand.
ACTTCTGAACCAAAGGAACTCAAAAATGAGGCAAAACCTGTTGAATGAAATTTATGAAACAGTCTTGAAATAAATACAGGCACGTGCGCCAGGTGTGAGATAACTATAACCCCACGGTCAACCATTCGGTTGACCGTTTTTACAAGGCAAGTTTACATTGAAATCATACGGTAAAGTCATCAGTATTTAAAACAGCTGTTCGGCCCCGATTCGCAAGGTGTGGCTTCAACTATTGGTTGGTTCCAATTGCATGAACATCCATCGCTGTCCTTCGAGATCGGCAGCGCGATAACGTTTACCGGGACCGCCGGTTTCTATAACCGACAGGATTTCCGCGCCGCCAGCTTTTGCGTTGGCGAAGTGTACCTCAATATCGTCGACATACACCAACACCCCATTTATGACATAAGATACATTTAACCACTTGTCGGCTTGCCGGCAAACTTTTCGGTGATGATTTGGGCCAAGATAATCTGGTGAAGGTTCAGACAGCATGACGAGATTTCCCCCTATACTGATTTCACCATGTGACAGCCTGCCGTTATCGCCCAGCCAGCGGGTCACCTCCTTAAAGCCAAAAACCTTACATAACCACTCCAATGCTTTTACGCCATCTTCGTAAGCCAGCATCGGCACAATCCGTTGAGTTTGATCTGTCATATCATTTACACTAAATGGATAACAATTACAAATGTAATCAGGATTGCAATCGCTCGATACAGGCGTATTATCGCTCAGCTATCCATACCTGGTAAGGCGAGCCTGGCTCCCGGTTGCCAAGGGAGTAAAACGGTATAGCTTTAAAGTCTATTGCTTTTCCATTTGCGTCGACCGCTTTACCCGTTATTACGTTCACGCCGTTTAGCAAGCCTTTCTCATAGCTAATTTGCATGGGGCTATTGGCGCTCAGCGTCATTTGTTTCAGTTCAGGATTATCTATTGATTCAAAACTATATACCACCGGGCCGGATGCAATAGCTACCTTGCCTTTAACACTTTCCACGGCCGCATTAGCCGTTATTAGCCGCGGACTCATCGGCAAGGAGACATTAATCACGTCGCCCTTTTTCCATGTCCTGTTAATTGACAGGTAGCCATTTACCGGGTTGGCAGTTATCGGGTTGCCGTTAACATTAACTGTGGCTTTTTGGCTTAAGTTAGAGTTATATAAGTCGTCTGGATTTTCTTTGCCCTGAGCCCAGCCCGGAATGCGGACATTTATGGTAAACGATTTGACAACTGTTGGGTTAACCTCAATTTGAACGTCGCCCTTCCACGGGTAACCGGTAGTTTGCCGTAAGGAGATATCATTTCCTGATAAACTTATATTGGCTTCGCTGCCTATGAAAAGATTAACATATAAACCAGCGTTATCCGACGCATAAATGTATTGAGGCAAAACGCCGATCATTTTAAGTATCATAGGAGGACAGCAAGGACAATCGTGCCACTGCCAGCGCTTGTTGCCGTTTCCGATAAGCGGGTTCTCATAAAAAAATTGATTGCCGCTTAACGATACACCGGAAAGTAAGTTGTTATAGGCTACACGCTCAAACTCGTCAATATACTTACCGTTTGCTTCCAGCTCATTTAAACGGGCGCTGAAAAAACCGGCGCCGATAGATGCACAGGTTTCGCCGTACGCCGATTCAGGCAGAAAGTAATCCGGGCCAAATTTTTCTTCCTCATGTACGGCACCCTCGCCACCGGTAATAAAAAGCTTTTTCCCTATCATGTTATCCCAAAGCCGGTCGGCTGTTTGAACATACCGCGGATCTTTACTTTCAAGCGCCGCCGTAGTTATGCCGGTAGCAAGTAAGGTTGCCCGTACCGCATGGCCTTCAATAGTCTTCTGCTCAAAAACAGATTTATCATCCTGGTCATAGGCTCCAAAACTTTCCCGCTTATGGTTGCCATCCTTATCTCCATGGTTGCCACGATATTCAATCCAGAATTTAGCAAGATCAAGATAGGCTTGTTCGTTAACCGGGACGGTCATTTTTGTCTTTAAAGAAGGATTGTCTTTAAACAGCCAATAGAGTTTTATCACGGCCTCTTCAGGGCCGCCATGCCCGGGGATAATATTCTTTTTGGGATAAGGTCCCATTTCCCGGGTCATGTAATTGCCTATTCTTACGCCAGCATCTAATAATTTCATTTTGCCGGTAGCCTTATAATAATGTACGCCGGCTTCCACGAGCATTCCTGCATTATAACAATCGTGCTGCCAGTTGTCGCTGCCGCCATTCGTACCCCAGCGCATATTTGGGCGCATAAGGGTCGTATAAGTGTTGATATACCCGTCAGGGTCGGCCGCCTGTGCAGCCGCAATACGATCGATATATCCATCGATTTTGACTTCTAACGCTTTATCCGGATATTCTTCAAGCAGGTCAGAAGCTCCCCTGATTGTTTCGTAAACTAAGCCATCATACCAGGGCGGGCCATCGTGAGTTTTAATGTCCTTTTTTCCTTGCGCTACCAGGTCAAAGTTTAAGAAGGCATTTCTTGTTCTGCCCAACTTTTCTTTTTCAGCAATGATATCCGGCCGGTCGGGTTCATATTTACCTTCCAGCTTGTCAAAAACGTCGTAAACGGTTTTGGAAGTCCAAACGGTAAGCTTCGGACTCCAGAATTTATCATCGATCCTTACCTGCGAAAAATTTAATGGAGTGATAATATGTGTTTCCGCGGAGGTTTGTGCCATGGCCTTAACAGAGATTAAAGCAAGCTGCCCCAGCAACAAAACAGCACGACGTCTTTTAGAAATTGCCATTGAATAAAAGATGATTTAGAATTGGTTCGATGATTTTGCAAAACTTACTAACTGCGGCTTGCTATTCACGATTTGCCGGGTTAATAAAAGCTTTACGCCAATTAAGGGAAATGGTATTAAAAATCAAAGAACAATCGTTCGTTTATCGTAACGAACGGGTGCGGCATGTAAAGTATAGAAACAAGTAGTCCGGCAGATTCTTAATAAGATGCCGGACTACCTTGCGCTGACGATAATAAGAGTCTGTCTAAATTATTCTTAGTTCTGCTTTTTGATCTCCACGCGCCTGTTCTTCATACGGCCCGCTTCAGACGTATTATCCGCTACCGGCTTACTCTCACCAAAGCCTTTAACCAGTAAACGATCTGCAGCAATACCGCTGTTCACCAGGAACGTTTTCACTGAATTCGCCCGCTGCGTAGAAAGCGACATGTTATGTTCGTCGTTTCCTTCGGCAGATGAATGCCCTGCCAGCAAAAACGATACGCTCTCGTCTTTTTTCATTTCCGCGGAGGCTTTTTCCAGTATAGGATAAGAATCAGTTTTCAATACACCCGAATCATATTCAAACTGAATATTGCTGAAGTTATAGTCGGGTGGTGCAGGCGTCGTCGCCTGTTCTGCCGGTTCAGACTTAACCGTTTCGGTAGCTTCCTGTGCCGGCGGCGCAGACGGAGCTGCCGCGGCGGGCGGAGGTGTAGGTTTTGCAAGTTCTTTTTTTGCCTTACATGCTGGTAACATCCATACAGATACCACGGTAAGAGCCGTGAGAGAAGTTAACTTAATAAAATTCATAATGCACTAAACGGATTAGGGTTAAAGGTTATTGCTTTTCCGGGCTTCGCTCATAACGCTGTTGCCAGGTTGCGGTCGTAAATGTATAGTAAAAATGTTTGTTCTCCAGCGCGGCAGAGTGGAATAGACGTTTTACTGGTCTTAAAAATCAGCGTGTAGGTTTAATAGTATTGCAATCGCTGGTCTTGGGGTATCCGGATTGTTCTGAACGAATGCGTTTGGCACAAACGTGGCCAATGACTCAGGATTGCTCATCCTTTTCATTTCCGATAAACAACCTGATCAGGTGATAGGAAGGCGATAGCAGATCCCAAAAAATGCGATTGCTGTCAATTTCCCGTTCACCGCAGTCGATCACACCGGTGCGGTTAACAACGAAATTCGCAATCTTATTAACCAGTTCAATGTCGGATAAGTTCCGCTGAACAAACAGTGTAAATTCCTCCGCGTACATATGGCCCCAAAGCTCTACAGCAAAGGATTGGTAAGAAATATCCAGGTCGCGGCCGAAGTATTTATTGTAATCCGCCTGGATATATTCATATAGCATTTCGGTATGTCCGGCCATATTATGTTCGATGACATGGTGAAGGCTTGCGTTGCTTAAAATGTGAACAAGCCGCTCTTCGAATTCGACTTGCACGGATAAGTCATTGAACAAATAAGTTTTTAAGGTTTTGATTTTTTCGGGCATGCTGAAATAAGTACTTTGTAAGAGTATTGTTTGAACGAAATGTTACGATCCATAATTATCTTTAATCCCATGAGAAAACTCATACTTCTTTTGATGTCGTTCGCTTTTCTTCATTCAAACGCGCAAACAACATTTAATCAAAAGCTGCAAAAGGAACTTGACAGCATTTTGGTTGCCGATCAAAAATATCGCGAAGTCCTGAGCAATACGACTTCAGCCATGTCCGATTCTCTGGCCTCCGTTTACCATCAAAGCAAAACAAATATCAATTATTACATCTGGACGCTGCAAACGAAAATTGATTCGGCTAATATTATCCGCATAAAACAGATCATTGATCAGCACGGCTATCCCGGAAAATCACTTGTAGGAACACCCGCAAATGAAGCGGCATTTTATGTTATCCAGCACTCTTTGGTGATTGATACCTATCTTCCAATAGTAAAAAAAGCAGCAGAGGCAGATGAATTGCCATTCCGGCTTTACGCGATGATGCTTGACCGGTCGTTAATGGAACATAACCAGGAACAAATTTACGGTACACAAGCCTCGGGATTTATGGCGACTAACAACGAAACGGGCAAGAAACAATGGACGGTGGTAATTTGGCCCATTAAAGATGCAAAGCTGGTTAATCAACGGCGTAAACAAGCTGGTTTCGACCAAACTGTTGAGGAAAATGCTAAACGACTCGGCGTAGATTATAAGGTACTCACTTTGCAGGACGTTAAAAAACTAAAAACGGAGATTAAATAATTCACATCGCCAATGGAAATTTAAGCAAATACAATTCCGCGACGATACCTGAATCGGCTATATCCTTAAAGTAAACTGCGCCAAACCATCAAGTTCTGCCGGATGATGTGTAACGATCAGGCAAGTCGTTTTGATTTCCTGTAGTAATTGCTTTAAATCCGCAATGAGCGCTATTCTCAGCTCCTCATCCAGTGCTGAAAACGGTTCATCCATCAGCAAAACACCGGGTTCTGTTGCCAGCGCCCTCAATATTGCCAGGCGCTGCTGCTGCCCGCCCGATAGATGCGCCGGTCTGTGATTGACGAATGACTGCATATTTCCTGTCGCGAGCAGCTTATGTATAAGTGGTTTATTTTGCGAAGCATAAGTCAGATGTTCCATCACGGTCATGTTCGGAAAAAGCGCATAATCCTGGAAAACGAAACCTGCACGGCGCTTTTGCGGGGACAGGTTAATCTTCTGCTTACTGTCAAACCATGTTTTTTCACCAACTGTAATCGTTCCTGAATCAGGTTTAATGAGTCCTGCAATCAATTTAAGGAATGTTGTTTTCCCCGAACCAGACGGGCCGGTAATTCGCGTGATGCTTAAATCAGCAAATGAATGTGAAACGACCAGATCACGGTTGCCATCATACGTTTTAATTTTCCTGGAAATATCAACTTTTATCATTCAAGAGGACTTTTAACGGAAACTTTGTTTAGAATGAAAACTGAGACAACGATTACGAATGTAAGCGCAAACAAAAAAAGCGAATAAATATTTGCTAAAGGGTAATTCATTTGTTCAACTGCATCATACACGGCAATAGAAGCCACCCTGGTAACTCCAGGAATATTACCTCCAATCATTAATACGACGCCAAATTCGCCGATCGTATGGGCAAATGTCAAAACAATAGCGGTTAAAACCGACGAGCGGATGTTTGGCATCAGGACGTAAAAAAATGTTTGAACCTCAGACTTTCCCATGGTGAATGACGCCTGCTTTAGAGAAACCGGCAAATGGTTAAGAGCTGACCGAACCGGCCCGATCATAAAAGGTAAACTGTAAATAACTGATGCCAGCACCAGTCCTTCAAATGAAAATACAAATTGAATATTCAGCGCTTCCTGGAGCCATTTCCCAAAGCTGTTTTGAGGACTAAACGCAAGCAACAGGTAAAAACCGAGCACCGAAGGTGGCAGGACCAGCGGCATAGTTATTATCGCCTCAATAAAAAGTTTAGGAATCGACCGGCTTTTAGAAAGCCAGTAAGCAATCGGCAAACCAATTATTAACAGGATAATCGTGGTGATCAGAGCCAATTTTACGGTGAGCCAAAGGGGACCAAGTTCCATCTGGTAATTATAAAAAAAATCAGATACGATAGCCGTAACGTTTAAACAAGGCCTTTGCATCAGCGCTGAATAAATAGTCATAAAAACGTTTGGCATGCAGGTCACTTCGTTTCTGTGAGCTTTTCAGTATAATCGCTCCCTGAATTATTTCGCTGTATGATGCCGGGTCAATTTTAAACCAATTCAACTTTTTGTCCTTCAGCTCATAAACCAGTGCCTCTGTCGTAAATCCTAGCTGAACCGTCTGAGTTGTAATATAGGTGTTAACCTGCGAAATGCTTTCTCCAAACACAAGCTTTCTTTTTGCCTGCGGAAATAACTTGTAGTAAGTTAACGCCTGTTCGGCAGCTTTACCATACGGCGCCAGTTGAGCATTTGCAATGGCAATTTTCGAAATTTTATCCGAAACCAGTAACTGCTTCCAATTGTTCTCAGTTAGCGTTTCACTCATACTACAAACTATTAAGCTGCCGGAAGCGTATCGTTCTGGCTCAGAAAGTCCAAATCCATCCTTATACAGCTTTTGAGGATTTTCCATATCTGCCGACAAAAAAATATCAAACGGCGCCCCATTTTCAATTTGCGCCCTTAGTTTACCAGATGATCCAACGATCAGTTGAATATCAATTCCGCTTTTCTTTTTAAAATCCTTTTGCAATTCTTTCATTACGAACTGCGCATTTGCAGCAACGGCCACCTTTACAGGCTGCGCGGCAACCGTACTGCTAAAAAAAACTGCGATTAAAATATAAAAGAGATACTTTGAAGCTGCGTGAAAAATCATTGTTTTTACTCTTTGGCCGGTTATCTGTTGCATTACGCAGAAATAAAGCAAAGTGACCAGAATTGTTTCATTGCGCAGTTCGATTTGTTAAAATAAAAGAACAATTTAAAATTTGAATGAGTAGCTGCAACTCGTTAAGCCTTCTGAGGGATAACTGCAGTGAAGCAAGTCTCATTGTCATCGGAAACGACATCTATCCTGCCGCCATGTGCCCTTGCAATTTCGGATGCTATGTAAAGTCCCAATCCCAATCCTTTATGGCCGGGTTTTACATCACCTCGAACAAATGGCTGAAACAATCGTTCGATATTTTCAGGGGTAATCTTTTTACCCGTATTCGCTATTGAGATTCTAAACTCTCCGCCGGTGGTCGTCGCCTTTACATTTACTTCACTTTCGGCAGGACTGTAACTAAGTGCATTGCCCAATAAATTTGACAACATTTGTGCTATCCGGGAACTGTCAACATAAACAGGGTTGCTAACCTGCAGGTCAGCATCTATCTTACGGGATTGCCATACCAGCTGTAACTCGTCGATTACATGTTTTATAGTCGCCTCCAGCTGATCATCTTCCCTGCGGTTCAACTGAACCCCCTGCCCTAATCTGCCACTTGCGAAATCCATGATATTGTTAATCAAACCCTTCATCCGGTAAGTGGAGTTATGAATAATGTCTGCGAACCGGACCGCGGCGTCATCCAGCGACATCCTTTTTAAAATTTGTACGGCATTATCAATTGCTCCGATGGGGTTACGCAGATCGTGCCCAAGCACCGCGATAAAAAGCTCACGCAGTTCGGCCATCTGCCGTTCTTCCGAAAGACTTTGTTCCGAACGGCTAACACGTTCAACCGCCTCGAGATGAAAAGCGATCAGATCAGTGTAAAGCTTAAACATGTTTATGATTTCCTCGTTGTTTAATTTCGCCGGCTTCGGATCAATTGCGCAAAGAGTGCCGAAGAATGTTCCGTCTTTCCGGAAAATAGGTAAGGAAATATAACTCTGAAAACCGTACATGGCCGGCGTATGATGATTAGCAAATTGCTCATCAAGAGCCACATGATCAATTATTACCCCACTGCCCGACTGCCGTATTTCATGACAAATTGTTGTTTCAAGCTTTAACTCTTCGCCGGGTTTCAGACCGAAGTTAATTTCATCGCGTACACTGCATGCTATCCACTGCTTATCCGTGACGCGTGCGACGGCTGCGAATCCCATACCTGTTGTTCGGCAAATGACGTTTAAAATGGTCGGAACAACCGAAATACTGTTAATCGCCTCAATATCGGCGTTTATGTTTTGTTCTTGTTTCAAAAGGGGTACTAAACCAATTATATCTGCTCTAAGATAAATATTTTCGCCGTTCCAATGAAGGTTTACCCCCTGCAGGTGTAGCAAAGCGGTTATGACAATTATCAGCTATGGCTATCTTGTCTTCTCGTAAACCAGGAAATGCTGCATAGGTAAAAATTCTTTTCGGTCGTAAAGTCTGTAGCCGTTGGCTATCATTTCTTTGTTAAGCTGGCCGACGCTCATTTTATGAAGTTCTTTAATAGCGACATCTGGATCCTCAGCCCGGTACTCGAGCAATAACAGCTTACCCGTTGGCTTCAACGCTTTAGACAAGGCCTGCAGCAGCTCATGAGGATATTCCACTTCGTGATAAACATCTACCATAATCGCCAGGTCGATGGTATTTTCTGGCAAATTGGGCGAAAACGGTGATCCTTTAATCACCTCTACATTTCGGAAATTACCGGCTTTTTTGTTATCGTTCAGCATGCGGATAAATTCATCCTGTATCTCGACGGCGTAAACCTTTCCCTGCTGAACCTTTTTAGCGATGCGGAAGGTATAATAGCCGCTCCCTGCGCCAATGTCTGCAATCACACTATTTTTCGTGATAGGTAGCGAACTGATTGCTTTAGATGTATTCTCTTCCTGGTTCCTGTTATTCCGTTCGAGCCATGCGGCGCCGGAGGCATCCATAAAGCGGGCGATCTCCCGGCCCATATAAAACTTGCCAGTGCCGCCGCTTCCCGGGGTATTGTACTGATATACCGAATCCTTGAAATTTTGTTGTTTCTCTGGGATTTGTCCACAGGCCGCCTGACAGTATATTACAAAAACACAGAGGCTTCTGATCATCTTCATGATTTTGGTTTCCATTCATTAGCCTTGACATTCTGTTCCGCCAGTCTTACCGTTTCTTCGATTCTTTTCTGTCGGGTCGCGGCTTGTTTCGCGTTCAGGATCCATTGCAAAATCGCTTTCTTTGAGGACGCTGAAAATGCATCCCAGTTAGCGTTAGCGGTTTTGTTTAACGATAGCAACTTAGCCAGATCAGCTGGCAGAGCTAAGTTATCAACCTCTTCTAAGGCTGTCCAGGTACCGGTTTGTTTAGCAAGTTTTATCATTTCCATCCCGGCATCTGTCATCAGGCCTTTTTTAATCAGCTGCTCCACACGTTCTTTGTTCACCTTGCTCCACTTACTTGCAGGTTTACGTTTGGCAAATGACAGGTAAAAACTTTGATCGTCGCGTTTGTTGGCTTTACTGTCAATCCAGCCGTAGCAAAGGGCTTCCTCCACAGCTTCCGGGTAATATACGCTGGGTACGCCGGATTCCTTTTTATAGATTACCAACCATACAAAGCTTTCCGAGCGACAATGCTCGTCCAGCCATTTTCGCCAATCAGCCCTGGATGCAGCTTCTATCGCACGCTGATCTTTGTACGTTTGCATCTGATGAATCATTTATGTCGTCAGCAATTCCAACCCTTCCACATTTCCCTGTTGCACCGCCAGATCCATAGCTGTTAGCCCCCGGCTTTCCCTCACGTATTTATCGGCGCCATGCTTTATCAGAATTTTCACCAGGGCGTTTCGGCCGAACATCGTAGCAAACATCAAAGCCGTACCTCCGTTGCCATGCTGCAAATTCAGATCAGCACCGTTTTCTATCAGCAGTTCTGCGATTTCCGGATAGCCTTTAAAGCAGACACCCATCAAGGCGGTATTGCCACCGGCATCCTGGGCGTTAACATCCGCACCGGCGTAGAGCAGCATTCGGGTCGCTTCAAGCTGTCCGTTGTAGGCAGCAATGATCAGCGGTGTATATCCTTTCTGATCGCGAATGTTTAATCCAGTTTTTTGTTCAATAAGTTCTTTTAAAAGTTCGAGATCGCCCGTCCGGGAAGCGTTGAATAGTGAATTCTCTTGTTCGTTCATAGTATGAGTAAAGGGTTATTGATCTGTTCAAATAACTCAAATACACAGATATGGTTTCATTTCGAGCTGACCCGGTACCAGGTTTGGCAAAAAATGAACATAGTTGATCAATGTATTGGAACTAGCTGCGGGATTTGCTTATTGAAATTTGTACGAGGATAATAGTCAGGATTTGAAACGTGCCTTAGTGTGCTTTTGGCAATTCGAGAAATTTGCTTAAACGAATGAGTACGATTTGGAAACGTGCGGCAGGTTCTTTTCGGCAAATGTAGTCCTTCTCCGCGTTTCAATTTTTGTGAACGCTCCGTATGGATTGACGGGGGGCTGCAACAAAAATTTCCTCTTCGATCAGGTTTATTGCACTCAAGCCTGCGTTTCATCGGTGAAAGGGATCGTGCTGTTCCGCAAAATAGTAGTAATATTCCAACGGTTATAAACCCGATATAAGTGAAAAGCTTTAAAGATGCACGAACATTCGGCTACCTGTAACAATCACTTTAAGCTTGCAACGTTAGCGGGACTATCGGAACCGACCAGCACAGGAACCTGCTTTCCAAAAATTAAAACTCATACATCTACAAATAATGAGTTGCCTTGTTGGTTCATAGTATGATAAGGATTATTGATCTGTTCAAATACTTCTATTAAACAGTTATGGTTTCGTTTCTGGTTGATTCCGTCAATAACAGATAATAGCTGTTGAGAATTACTTATAAAAATCGCACGCAGAAATAATAGTTAGATTTGAAAACGTGCGGCAGTGTATTTTGGCAATTGCAGTCCTGCCATCCGTTACAAGTCCTCACTCCACCGCACCTCCATAGCTTCGTTCCGGGCTTTGCACTGTTGTCAGGTTTATTGCACTCAAGCCTGCGTTTCATCGGTGAAAGGGATCGTGCTGTTTGGCAAATAGTAGTAATATTCCAACGGTTATAAACCCGATATAAGTTCACGCAAATAGTTAATCTAACCATCTGCGTTTGCTCTTCAACCCTTTCATTTTCGCCAGACACAAAGCTTCATAAAACAAAAAACCGCCCCATATCGAAATATGAGACGGCTTTCTTATTTTATGCCTCAATGAGAATGAACTTACAATGCCACGTCGAATCTATCGAGGTTCATTACTTTGTCCCAGGCTTTTATAAAATCCTGTACAAATTTATCCTGCGCGTCTGCACCGGCGTACACTTCCGCAACAGCTCTCAACTCTGAATTAGAGCCAAATACCAGGTCAGCGCGGGTAGCCGTCCATGTGGGCCGGTCTGTTGCGCGGTCATAGCCCTGGTATAATTCCTTGTCGTCTGAAGCCGCTTTCCATGCAGTGCGCATGTCGAGCAGGTTAACAAAAAAATCATTTGTCAGTTGCCCGGGCCGCTGTGTGAAAACACCATGTTTTGAACTATCAAAGTTTGTGTCCAGCACACGCATACCGCCTAACAACACGGTAAGTTCTGGCGCCGTAAGCGTTAACAATTGTGCCTTATCGATCAATAAAGCTTCCGTTGAAGCCCCCGATTTCGATTTGCCGTAGTTTCTAAAACCATCTGCTTTCGGTTCCAAAAACCCAACAGACTCCACATCGGTTTGCTCCTGGGAGGCATCCATACGGCCTGGTGTGAACGGAACAGCAATTTCATATCCGGCGTCTTTTGCGGCTTTTTCTACAGCAGCACATCCTGCCAGTACAATCAGGTCGGCAAGTGAAATCTTTTTGCCGCCGCCCTGTGCCGCGTTAAATTCATCCTGAATACCCCGAAGTATTTCCAGAACACTAAAAAGTTGAGCGGGATTATTTACCTGCCAGTCTTTTTGAGGCGCGAGGCTAATGCGTGCTCCGTTAGCGCCGCCACGTTTGTCGGAACCACGAAATGTTGACGCAGAAGCCCAGGCTGTCGATACCAGTTGTGACACTGCCAGGCCGGAGCCCAGGATCTTTGCTTTTAACGCATCGACATCAGCCGCATCAACCAATGCATGATCAACAACAGGAATAGGATCTTGCCAGATCAGTTCTTCCGCGGGTACATCCGGACCTAAGTAGCGCGCACGCGGACCCATATCACGATGTGTCAATTTAAACCATGCACGGGCGAACGCGTCGGCAAATTCATCCGGATTTTCGAGGAAACGCCGCGATATCTTTTCAAAACCGGGATCCAGCTTAAGCGACAAGTCTGTGGTTAGCATGGTAGGTAAACGCTTTTTCGACGGATCAAAAGGATCGGGTATAATACTCTCTGCATTTTTAGCAACCCATTGGTGAGCGCCACCTGGACTTTTGGTTAGTTCCCAGTCGAAGGCGAAAAGATTTTCAAAAAAGTTATTGCTCCATTGTGTCGGTGTAGTCGTCCAAGTTACCTCCAGGCCGCTTGTGATCGTATCACCAGCTTTTCCGGATCCAAAGCTATTGGCCCAGCCAAAACCCTGCAATTCAAGACCCGCCGCCTCAGGTTCCTTTCCGACGTGTTCGGAAGATGCAGCGCCATGTGTTTTACCAAAGCTGTGTCCGCCAGCGATCAACGCAACAGTCTCTTCGTCATTCATAGCCATACGACCAAACGTATCGCGGATGTCTTTAGCTGCGGCAATCGGATCCGGGTTTCCGTCAGGTCCTTCCGGGTTAACGTAGATCAGGCCCATGTGAGCTGCCGCAAGCGGATTTTCCAGGTTCCGTGAATGAATATCGCCATCAGCGTTTTCATCTGATGATACCACACCATGCTCGGCCAGGCCTGGTGAACCATGCGGATAGCGTTGATCGTTTCCTAACCAGGTTGTTTCCGAACCCCAGTATACGTCTTCTTCCGGCTCCCATACATCTTCGCGTCCACCGGCAAATCCGAAGGTTTTAAAGCCCATTGATTCTAAGGCAACATTTCCCGTTAGGACCAGCAAATCTGCCCAGGATAGTTTACGGCCATATTTCTGTTTAATTGGCCAGAGCAGCCTGCGGGCTTTATCTAAACTTACATTGTCGGGCCAGCTATTGAGTGGTGCAAAGCGCTGCTGACCGGCTCCCGCTCCGCCGCGACCGTCGCCCACACGGTAAGTTCCCGCACTGTGCCAGGCCATACGAATAAATAAGGGCCCGTAGTGTCCAAAATCTGCAGGCCACCAGTCCTGCGAATCAGTCATTAGCGCATGCAAGTCCTGTTTTACAGCCTCCAGGTCAAGGCTTTTAAATTCTTCAGCATAATTAAATTGCTCGCCCATGGGATTGGACAGTGATGAGTGCTGACGAAGAATGTTTACTCTTAGCTGATCCGGCCACCAGTCACGGTTCCTGGTACCGCCGCCGCCGACAGTCTGTTTAAGTGATCCGTTATGAAACGGGCATTTGCTGATGTCGTTTGATTCCATTTTTAAAAGTTTATAATGAATGATTATCTTTAATTGATCTTCTCTCCCGTATCGGTAAGATACCGGATATCGATTCCGGTTTTATAAAATTAGAACATTAAGGAATCAATTACCAATCAATTAATTTTATAAGAGGATAGTTTTAAACTATTGTGTCTGAAAGTATTTATAGTTGTGTTCTATAGACAATCAGGAGTGTTTCGAATAGTTTGATTGTAAAGGGTTATTCATTTCTGTCGCGTTTATTACACTCAGGCCTGCCTTTAATCGGGCAAAAGAAGGAACTGTGCTATTAGACAAAATAGAAGCAATGTCTTAAAAGGTTGTAAAGCCGACATATCGAAAAGCTTTAAAGGTGCACCTCCGCGAAACGACGCGAAATATTAAATAACAAGGAAACAAACCATAATTAATGCGGGTTTATGAGCCATTGCTGCACTGGTGATTCGTTCGCCTGCTTGAGTAATTATGGCAACAAATAATACAATTCAAACTCAAAGCAAAAATGGACAAACAACAAATATTAGTTAAAAAGAGCCTGAAAGAGATTAGCGACAAGGTTGACCAATCCTATGACAATTTTATTCTTGAAAATGTAAATGACCATTGTTTACGTATGGCAGTTATGCAGGGAGAATACCGATGGCATTACCATAAAAACACCGACGAGTTATTTATTGTGCTGGAAGGCGAGCTGAAAATTGAAATAAAAGACAGTGATACTGTGTTCTTAAAACCGGGTGAGTTTATTAAAATCCCCGCTAACACTATTCACAAAACAAGCGTTGCTTCGAGAACGGTAAATCTATGTTTTGAGCGAAATGCAGAAGATACGGTTTTTGTTGATTAAAGCCTTATTTTTTCATTTCTTGTAGTAGCTTCGTTTGTTATTGGGCTAGAGTTGTCAAGGCTAAAACCATTTTTTGTTCCTATATAAGTAAAACGATGTTCTCAACAAAAAACGATTCCGTAACGCTGGAAATGATATTCCGGGTTCCTATTGAAAAGGTTTGGCAAGCGTGGACCGATCCCAGGCTATTGTTGCTTTGGTTTGGCTCGGACCCAAATGGCAAGGGTTTAAAAGCTGAGCTCGACGTGCGTCCCGGAGGATCATTTGAAATAACTTTTCGCGACTCCAATAATACCGAGCATACCTGTTTTGGTGTTTACTCAGATGTAAACAAATTCAGCCATCTTGCCTTCAGCTGGACCTGGAAAAGTGAACCGGGAGTCGAATCATCCGTCACTGTCGAACTAAGTTCCGATGGAGATAATACAAGAATGCATTTTAGGCATGCTGACCTCGGTTTTTCGTCTGCTCATGATTACCAGGAAGGCTGGAAAACTACTTTTCAAAAGCTCGAAAAGGTTCTGACAAACGACCGCCTTTGATCTCCGCTTGCCCTGCTGCCTAGATAATAAAACTGATACATTTTAATTCAGGCAAATATGCTGTAGATTAGCATTAATCACCCCCCAATTAATACCTGAAGAAAATGGAACAGCCAAAAATTGCTCCTACAAACAAAGGAATTAGTATTAAAAAAACGCTGAACGCAGCTATCGATTTGGTTTGGGAAGTATGGACAAATCCTGGGCATATCGCAAATTGGTGGGGACCAACAGGATTTACCAGTACCATTCATAAGATGGAAGTAATAGCAGGTGGCGAATGGCGTTTGACCATGCACGGCGCCGACGGAAAAAAATACCCTAACAGAAGTGTTTTCAAAGAAATTATTCTGTTTGAGAAAATCGTCTTTGATCACTTTAACCCTAATTATGTTGCCACGATTGTTTTTACGTCAAAAGAAAACGAAACGTTAATCGAATGGACAATGGAATTTGAAACAGCTGAACTATTTGAAACCGTGGTTAAAGTTTTCAAAGCCGATGAAGGTTTAAACCAAAGTGTAGAAAAGCTGGAAGGCTACCTTTCTAAACTATTGCGTCAGTCTGCAATGGAAGACTCCTAGTGTGAAAGCAAATCAACGCAGAACCACTATGGGAAAAATTAAAAAACCACATCTGCATCCTGTTGAAAAATCCGGATCGCTGGAAAACATCTTCCGCTATAAGCTGCAAAATCCCCAAAAAATATTGGCTCGATATATTAAACCGGGAATGACTGTATTGGACTTCGGTTGCGGCCCCGGCTTCTTTACAATTGCCATAGCCGGCTTACTTAAAAATTCAGGAAAGATTATCGCCGCCGACTTACAATCTGGAATGCTTGAACAACTACGGTTAAAAATTAATGCTACAACCTTTAAAGATATTATTCAAGTCCATCAAACCCAAGAGCATACTCTTAACTTAACCGGAAAAGTAAACTTTGCAGTAGCGTTCTATTCTTTTCACGAGGTGGCTTACCTTGACAATATCATCGATGAAATCAAATCATTACTACAACCCGATGGAAAAATTTTCATCGCTGAACAAAGATTTCATGTTCCAAAGTCATCGTTTAACGCTATAGTAGATAAAATCAAAGAATATGGTTTCGAAATTACAGAAAGGCCAAAAGTCTTTTTTAGCCGCGCAGTCGTCATGAAATTGATAGAACAACATTAGCCTTTACAGCAATAAAAAATATCACCAGAGAGCTAGCTACTCACTGCGCAAACTCTTCACCGGATTGGCTATCGCCGCTTTAATCGATTGAAAGCTGATAGTAACGAGCGCAATAAATACCGACAGCAGTGCGATAAAACCAAATACCAGCCAGCTAACCTCGATACGATAGGCAAAACCCTGCAGCCATTTGTTTACTGCCATCCACGCAAGCGGCCATGCGATGATATTAGCTATCATCACCAGTTTAATAAAATTCCCGGCCAGCATCATTACGATATTTTCAACCGAAGCGCCAAGCACTTTTCGCACACCGATTTCCTTCACCCGTTTTTCAGCCGAGAAGGAAGCCAGGCCGAATAAACCTAAACATGAAATGAAAATTGCCAGGCCAGCAAGCAGGCCCACGATTTTGCTTACCTGGTTATCGGCACGGTAAACTTCTTCAAAATGATCGTCTAAAAATTGATATTCAAAAGGAAATTCCGGGTTTATTGCCGCCCATTTGCTTTTCATCATCGACAGGGCATCATTAGCCTTACCTCCGCGAATTTTCACAGACATGTAACGGAAACCCCAGTCGGAGCGGTTAACCATAAACATCGTTTCAATGGGATAATGCAGGGAATTAAAATTGAAATTTTTCGCAACACCGGTTATTGTTCCGGTCGAGTCGCCGCCGAAACGCTGGCCTATTAGTGAATTAACCGTCGCCTTCGGATGATCTTTAAGCAACTCTTTGGCAAGCGCTTCATTAATGATATATTCACGCCCGTTGGCGTTTTTATCTGCCGAGAAGTTCTTTCCTGAAATCAATTTTATTCCGTATAAATTCAGATAATCATGATCTACAACCAATTGCGTAGTAGCCATTTCCCGCAATGGATTGTCCTTATATTTAAATTGAACGCCGGTTTGGTCAAGATGACTTCCTAGATTATCGATTGATCCGGTTACGCCGGAAACCATGGAATTACCCTGAAATTCCTGTTTTAGTCGATCGTAATTACGTGAAGTCATACCGTCAAGCGTTATAATAACGACCTGGTCGCGACTAAAGCCCGGATCCTGCTGTTTCATATATAATAATTGTCTGACAACAAAAATGGTAGCGATCATCAGGAATATCGCACTGGCGAATTGTCCGATAACTAAAACGTTTCGCAGCGTACTTTTACCTTTCCCGGTGTCGATAGAGCCTTTAAGTACTTTAGCGGGTTTTACAGCCGATAAAAACAAGGAAGGGTAAATTCCGGAAAACACGCCAACAACTACAGCGCCGGATAAAGCAATCAGGATAAACGAAGGATCGTTAAGAGATAACTTTAGCGAACGCTCGCTAAGCTGGTTGATGTAAGGTAAAACCAAGGCAACGAGCCCGACTGCCAAAACCAGGCCTATTAATGACAGGATGATTGTTTCGCCCAGAAACTGTACAACCAGCTGCAACCTGAACGCACCGATCGATTTACGCACACCTACTTCGCGTGCTCGATCTGCGGAACGGGCTGTAGATAAATTCATAAAGTTGATACAGGCAATTGCCAATACAATGCAGGCAATTATGGTAAAAAGACTGGTAGTTTTTTTATCGAACTTTTGATGATTAAGGTAATCCAACCCAATATCTGCGGAATTAGCATGAACCTCTTTAAACGGAAGAAGAAACAATTCATAAAATTTCCAACCGTCACCATTCAAATGTCTTTTAAGATAGGCCGGAAATTTCTTTTCCAGGGCGGCAGCATCAGTACCCTCCTTCAGATCGAAGTAAGTATTCAACCAATTACCTCCCCAGCTGTACATCCAACTTTTATAGATAGAGCTGAAACTGTAAATCCCGTCAAACTGCAGCTGCGAGTTTTGCGGAACGTTTGCCAGAACTCCCGTTACAATAAAACTTACCGTATCGGTTCCGTAATGCGTGATCGTTTTTCCCATCGGATCCGTTTTGCCAAAAAGTTTTTCGGCTGTTTTATGTGTCAGAAGGATGCTGTTAGGCTTATTGAGTGCTGTTTTGCGGTCTCCTTTTAAAAGCGGAAAATCGAACAGCTCTAGGAAAGTTGAGTCGACAGCAAACACCTGCGGGAGAAATAGACGTTCATCTTTGTAGGTGATTTGATATTTATCATCCCATTTAACCCTTGAAAAATTCTTTATTTCGGGAAACTCGCTCTTGATCGTCGGCCCCATTGGATACATGGATAACGCCACTTTTTGAGAAGCCAGCATACCCGGAAACTTTTGTACCTCGTTTAACCGGTAGATATTTTTTGTATGAAAACTGTCGAAGCTCTTTTCGTACGAAACAAATAGAAATATTACAATGCAGGCGGCCATTCCGACGGCCAGGCCAATAATATTAATAGCAGAAAAGACTTTGTTTTTACGGATGTTCCGCAAAGCGATTTTAAAGTAGTTTTTTAACATGGTTTGCCGTTAACGATCAGCAAATGCCTGCCAAACTTATACCACATTAAAAAAACACTGATTGAGAGCGATTTAGACGCAGCAACTTTATACAGCGTTCGAAACCGGACAGTAATTGTTCGGTTTTATTACCGGAAAAGCGTATTGTTAATGAGATTATGAATTATATTCAGCTATCAAAATAATC
Organism: Hufsiella arboris; assembly: GCF_009834875.1. Lineage (GTDB taxonomy): Bacteria > Bacteroidota > Bacteroidia > Sphingobacteriales > Sphingobacteriaceae > Hufsiella_A > Hufsiella_A arboris. The sequence continues at coordinate 37,018 of NZ_WVHT01000009.1, forward strand.
CGGCGGAAAGAATTTTTGTCCGTACTTTTCTCCAATAGATTTTAATTTCTCCATATCCTCCTCGCTCATGGTTTTGGGTGGGGATAGAAAGGTTTCATTCTCTACCGGCACACCAATTTCCTCAAACATCTCTTCCATCCCGGCAGGTGTAATGATGCACAGCATATGGGCAAGCGTATCCGATTTATTTTTGAACTGATGTATCAAGCCGCCAAGAGGAATGTTAACAAACGAGCCCTTGATTGCGGTAATTTTCTCGCCCTCCAACCTTACCTCCACTTCGCCGTCCACTACATAGAAGGCTTCCTGGAAACCGGCGTGGGAATGCGGGCCCGGACCGCCGTTGGGAGGGACAAGCATATCGACAATTGCGTAGGCGCCGCCGGTTTGCTTGCCTGAAATGATAATGCGATAAGTGTTACCTGCCACAGAAAGACTTTTACCCTCACTCGCAGATACAACGGTCAGCTTATTATCCGGATTTTCCATCGGATGAATTGATCGCGGCAACAGCGCCGCTATTCTTTTAAATAAAATTGCTGGAAATTGGTTTTATAAATTCAGAGCCGCGTTAATTTTTTCATTAATTAGCTGGCTCAATACGTCGTTATAGGCGTATAACAAAAAAACCAGCCAAGGCTGGTTTTAATATTAGTTACATCCGCTGTGGCCGAGCAGCCAGTAAACAATGACGAAAATAGCTATTGTTCCAAGGCATCCTCCGCCCCATTTCCAGGCGGCAAAGCCGGCGATCAGTGTTCTGAAAAAGTTGTTCATCTTAATTTAAGTTTAGTTTGCATTAATTTTTCTTATACAGGCAGACGGTTTTTCTCCCATCGTTCTTACCTTATTTAAATCGTCAAAATTTACGTCGATGAAATATTATTTTTTATTCATCACGTAGGTATCAATAAACCACAACATTGCTTTTAGGTTTTCAAAAAATGGCGAAACCGAAACTTTTGCATTCCGGCCGTCGAATATGAAAAGCAACAGGTATTGGTTTATATAAAAAATGAGCAGTAAAACGCGAACAGTGTGTTTGAAATATTTTTTTAAAAAGATGTTGTGAGCTGGAATAAATTTTATGCATTTTAGTTTGTTTTCCAATCATCAGCGCAACAACAGGTGCTGAAGAAAGTTTAACGCTAACCATTTTACAAAACTGAAATGATATCAATTATTAAAAGTGTTACGATCGTTTTAGCAGCAGTATCCTTTTCATGTTCTGAGAAAAACCCTGAGGCGGTTAAACCGAGAGTTTTAGTGTTTACGAAAACAGCAGGTTTTCATCATCAATCCATTCCGGCAGGTGCCGCGGCTATTTTTAAATTGGCCGGTGAAAACAGCTTTTCCGCAGATTCTACATCCGACGCGACAAAGTTTACTCCGGACAACCTGAGTCAATACGCAGCAGTTGTATTTTTAAACACAACAGGCGATGTGCTAAACGACACCCAACAGGATGCTTTAAAAAAATTCATTGAATCGAAAAAAGGATTTGTAGGCGTACATGCGGCTACCGATACGGAATACGACTGGCCATGGTACGGCAATCTTGTTGGCGCATATTTCAGTAAACACCCGCAACAGCAGCAGGCTACTTTAAATGTAATTGACCGCAATTTTATTGCCACAAAACACCTCCCCGAAAAATGGTCACGCTGGGATGAATGGTACAATTACAAATGGATCGCCAGTGATCTTCATGTACTGATTACCATCGATGAGACGAGTTATACCGGCGGCGAAAACGGACCAAATCACCCAATGAGCTGGTATCACGATTATGACGGCGGACGGGCGTTCTATACCGAATTAGGCCATACTGACGAATCATATGCTGATCCCCTGTATCTCAAACATTTGCTTGGCGGCATTCAGTATGCGATAAGTGGGAAAATGAAGTAAAGTAAATCATCCGATGATTATTAGCGCTGAATATTAGTCATCGGATGACTTATAAACCGTCGGTTATCAAATCTGCTGTTTTAACAGACTAACCCCCAATTTTCCGGCAAGCTCATTCAAATCCTTCACCACCGGCTCAACTAATGGAATACCATTTTCCCTTCGGTAAACTTCAGCTTCCAGCTCCGGCTCTCCGGGAATGACAACCGGCTGATCAGCACTGATTGGCTTAGCCGATTTGAATCGCTCAATCCATTTATCCATGTGCTGCTTAAATTCATCAACCGGCCTGAACCCGTCAACACGCATGGCGCCAAAGAAATGGCCAATACCCGCGCCAGGCAGATCCGGTAATGGATCGATAAACGAAACGAACGGCGGCACCCATGGACCATAATTCGCGCCAGAAAGTACCGCAGAAAGTATATCAACTGTAGCTCCCAATCCAAAACCCTTGTGACTCCCATGATCGCGATCGCTGCCCAACGGTAGCAATGAACCTCCTGATTTCAACGCGTGAGCATCTGTTGTTAACTGCCCGTCTGATGTCTGAACCCAGCCGTCGGGAACTGGTTTATTTTTTCGCTGAGCGATTTCGAGCTTGCCGTTCGCAGCAGCCGAAGTTGCCATATCTACAATTACCGGAGGATAATTTCCGGCAGGAAAACCGTAGCACATCGGGTTGGTTCCGAGCAGCCTTTCCGTAGTAAAAGTTGGCGCCACCAGCGGACTTGCATTCGTCATTGCGAAGCCAATCATATCCTTTTCCACGGCCATTAATGCGTGATAACCGGCAATGCCAAAATGATTGGAGTTACGGACGGCCACCCATCCCGAACCAAACTTTTCAGCTTTTTCAAGAGCCACTTTCATAGCAAATGGAGCCACAACCAAACCAAGTCCGGCATCACCGTCCACTGTCGCGGTAGTTGGCGTTTCATGAACAATTTTTATATCAGGCGTCGCATTGATCCTTTTCTTTTCCCACAAACGCACATAACCGCTTAACCGGGCAACGCCATGAGAATCAATTCCGCGAAGGTCCGATTTCAACAGCACATCAGCAGCCAGGACAGCGTGTTCATCCGGGCAACCAATTTTTTTAAATACTGATTCTGTAAAGTTTCGTAAATAAGCTTCTTGAAATATAAGTTCGTTCATGGATTAACTTGCGAAAAACCGCTTAGTAAAGTATGGTAAATTTAAAATCGAGCGGATGTAAATTCTTGATTAGCCCGCCGATCAGATCGTCACCGTATTTTACGTATAGCGAACCAAAATTCTCTACTCGTTCCTGCAAAACACCATTCGGAAAAAGCTTTTCTTTTATTGCATCAATCTGGGATAATGCGGTCGAATAATTCCGCTTTTCGGCTTTCACCAGTTTTTTTTCCAGATTTTGAATATTGTGGTGAAGTCGCTCGCGAACAGCTTCTGTACTGGGCGCTAAGGTTGAATCAATTTTATAAGCCCGCAGCTTTATTTTTTCGAAAATACATCGAAGCTCCTGCCACTCATCAACCAGGTTTAAACTATGGTTACTATTTTGTTTGACCCAGTCTGCTTTCAGCTTGTCGATATCACCAAACAGGTCGATAAAGTTAAGATTTAGTCTTTTCAGTTTCGCCTCCGTCGATTCATCCGCGATCAGCGCTGAGTTACGCAGAAACAATATCGGAAAATCAACCTCGTAAAAATCGAAATTCTGCTTCAGCTGCAGCCAGTAAACTAATTCTGCTCCGCCACCAATATAAGCGAGATTAGGCAAAATAACTTCCTGGTAAAGCGGCCGCATCATAACGTTAGGACTGAAACGCTCGGGGTGACCGTCAATCTCTGCCTCAAGCTCTCCCGGCGAAAAAGAGAGATCAGAATTCAATACGAAATATTTCTGGTTTTCGAAGACAAGGCGTTCGCGAAAGTTTTCTTTTACATAAAAGAAATTGATTTCACGGGCATGCACCTGGCTTTCAAAGCCGGCTTTATGCAGCTTTTCACTTCCTTCGTTAATCTCCCTGAAACTGTTTTGTTCGAGGATGTCCTTTTTTATAATTGACGAGAATTGCTTTTTGAACCGAACATCGTCGGCATCGATGATTACCAGGCCATATTGCCCGAACAATTCATTAACCAGGTATCGTGTGGCATAAGCAAGAGTCGACTGCGCATAAGCCGCTTTGACAATTTCTGAAAGCTTCAGCGCATTTTCTGAAATCCCCAGAATACCCGCATACTGCCGGACTGTTTCTGAAATAGTTTCGGTAGAAATTTTTCCGGTAGGGCCTGCAGCATCATAGTCCCAGGATATTTTTTTTCCGTGTAAATTGGTGTGATTGATCTCAGCAAAATCGTGATCTTCCGTGGCCATCCAGTAAACCGGAACAAAATTCTTATCCGGAAATTCAGCGCTAAGCTGTTTAGCCAGATTGATCGCATGTACAATCTTGAAAAGAAAAAATAATGGCCCGGTAAAAATATTTAGTTGGTGGCCCGTTGTTACAGTAAAAGTATTGTTGTTTGCGAGACTTTTGATGTTACCGCTTACTTTCTCAAACGCTGTCGTTTTTCCGTTGTATTGCTCCCTCAAAACTTCGACCAGGATTTTCCGGTCAGCGAGAACCTTTTTTTTAGAAAGAAGATTTTTAAATCCGTTTAGATCCGCCCGTTCATTGATAAACGGATCCAGACGATCGTCGCCGTTGAGGTAACTGATCACCGTTTTTGAAAAGGCCTGCGTTTGATCGTAATTGATGTAAGCTGCTTTCATCGCGAACGAAAATAGCGCTATTTAATCAATAAGCTAAATGAGCATTTTTATTTGACAATATGTCCATATAAATCGAAGTCTTCAGCCCGGTCTATTTCGACGTTTACAAACCCACCCGGTGAGATATAGTCATTGGTTGCTTCAACAAGCACTTCATTGTCCACCTCCGGCGAATCATATTCTGTACGGCCTACCAGGTAGTCGCCTTCCTTTTTATCTATTAAAACCTTGAACGTTTTGCCAATTTTCAGCTGATTGATATCGAAAGAAATTCCTTGCTGAACTTCCATAATGGCATCTACCCGATCCTCCTTAACTTGTTGAGGAACATCGTCCACCAGCGAATGCGCGTGAGTTTTTTCTTCGTGAGAGTAGGTAAAGCATCCAAGACGGTCGAAACGTGTTTCTTCCACCCAGTTACGCATGTCATCAAAGTCTTGTTCGGTTTCACCCGGATAACCGCAAATCAATGTCGTGCGCAAGGCAATATCAGGCACTTTATCACGAATGGCTTTCACTAAATCCGTGGTCTTTTCCTTTGTTATACCTCTCCGCATAGATTTCAGCATGTTATCCGAAATATGCTGCAAAGGCATGTCAAGATATTTGCAAATATTTGAACGCTCATTCATCACATCCAGAATTTCCATCGGAAAGCCTGAAGGGTAAGCATATTGCAAACGAATCCAGTCGATTCCGTCAACATCAGAAAGATGTTTCATCAGATCAGCAAGATTGCGTTTTCCGTAAAGATCCAAGCCATAATAGGTTAGATCCTGCGCTATTAAAATCAATTCCTTTGTCCCGTTCTTCGCAAGCGTTTTTGCTTCTTTTACCAAATCTTCGATTGATTTTGAAACGTGCTTACCTCGCATCAGCGGAATTGCACAAAACGAGCATGGGCGATTACAGCCTTCGGCGATCTTAAAGTAAGCGAAATGTGACGGAGTGGTTAGTAAACGCTCACCGATCAGCTCATGACGGTAATTAACGCCTAAGGTCGAAAGAATCTGCGGCAGGTCATTCGTGCCAAACCAGGAGTCTACATTCGTGATTTCCGCTTCCAGTTCAGGCTTATAACGTTCAGAAAGGCATCCGGTAACGATTACTTTCCCGACTTTGCCCTGATCTTTTAACTCACTGTATTGTAAAATGGTATCGATCGATTCCTGTTTGGCATTATCAATAAAACCGCAAGTGTTGATAACGATAATATCATTTTGCCCAACTTTTTCAGCTTCATGGACTACGTCGATGGCATTACCACGAAGTTGTCCCATCAAAACTTCCGAATCGTATATGTTTTTTGAGCATCCAAGCGTAACAACGTTTACCCGTGGTTTAGAAATTACAGCTGGCTGTTCTTTAAATTTAGTTTTCATTTCAATCGCACTTTTCGTTCTTGTTCTGGCTGATTATTCCTGCTTAAATAATGAATCAACAAATGCTTTACGGTCAAATAACTGCAGATCGTTTACGCTTTCACCTACCCCGATATATTTAACAGGAATTTTAAATTGGTCAGAGATGCCTATTACAACACCGCCTTTTGCTGTGCCGTCCAATTTAGTTAGTGCCAGCGCATTTACATCAGTTGCCTGTGTAAACTGCCTACATTGTTCGATAGCATTTTGACCGGTAGAGGCATCGAGAACCAATAAAATCTCATGTGGCGCACCCGGAACAACTTTTTGCATTACATTTTTGATCTTGCTCAGCTCATTCATTAGCGCAACCTTGTTGTGCAGGCGACCGGCGGTATCTATAACTGCTACATCGTCGCCATTTGCCACAGCAGATTGCAAGGTATCAAAAGCTACAGAAGCCGGATCCGAACCCATCGCCTGAGCTACGACACGAACATCCACACGTTCGCCCCAAAGTTTTAACTGATCGACAGCTGCCGCACGAAATGTATCAGCTGCGCCTAAAACGACTTTATTCCCGGCGGCCTTCAGCTTGCTTGCCAGCTTGCCGATTGTAGTTGTTTTGCCCACTCCGTTCACACCAACCACCATGATCACATAAGGCTTATGACTGCCATATTCGAAGTTTTCGAAATCGCTGCTATTATTTTCGGCAAGGAGATTTTGAATTTCCTGGCGGAGAATGCCATTTAATTCTGTGGTATTAATGTACTTATCCCGGGCAACCCGCTCTTCAATTCGTTGGATTATCTTAAGGGTTGTGTTAACGCCGACATCCGACGTTACCAATATTTCTTCCAGTTCATCCAGCACATCATCGTCAACCGTAGCTTTCCCGACAACAGCTTTCGTAATTTTAGAAAACAGACCTTCTTTGGTTTTTTCCAAGCCTTTATCAAGGGCTTCCTGTTCCTGAACAGATGTTTCCTTTTTCTTGAAGAAATCGAATAATCCCATAATCCTTATAAAATAAAAGCCCTCCTGATCATCTCGGGACGGCTCCTTTAAACTATTTTGAAGTACAATTACGCTTTTGAAGCAGCGATAGCATCTTTGATGTGATCGTTATGTACAATTGCTTCTTTAAAAGAGTAAGCACCAGTTTTTGGTGATTTCACCATGGTAACAACTTTTGAGTATTCTTTACCTTTACCGGTTTTCAGGGTTGCAACTACTTTCTTTGCCATGTTATTTAAAAATTAGATTTTAACGTTGGAAAAACCAGGTTAAAATTATTTAATCTCTTTGTGAACAGTTACCTTTTTCAGAACAGGATTGTATTTTTTCAACTCCAAACGCTCTGTGGTATTCTTTTTATTTTTCTTGGTGATGTAACGAGACATACCAGGTAAGCCACTTTCTTTGTGCTCAGTACATTCTAGAATAACCTGAACTCTATTACCTTTCTTAGCCATTTTCTTATTTTTTACGCTTTAGCTTAACACTGTTAGCAACGAGCTATCAGCTATCAGCTATCAGCAGATTTATACGTATCCTTTTTTCAAAAATTTATCAATCACAGCACTGATGCCATTTTTATTGATGGTTTTGATTGCTGATGTAGAAACCTTCAGCGTAATCCATTTACCTTCCTCAGGAATATAAAATTTCTTTACCTGAAGGTTAGGGTAAAATCTGCGCTTGGTTTTCACGTTTGAGTTAGAAACGTGGTTACCTTTGATAGGCGCTTTTCCTGTTAAATCACAAATTCTCGACATGACTTATGTTGTGTTTCGTTATCTTTTATCTACAGCCTCTTAAAGAGTTTGCAAATATCTGAATAAAAATTCTAATACACAACAGGATATTGAAAAATATATTGAGGAATTTATGATATTACGTTAATTGGTAATATGAATAAATGTATCATTTTCAATAAGTATCAAATTCAACTATCAGAAGCGAAAAGATCAGAACATCCAATAGCTAACGGATCAGATTTATTGCACAACGTTTTGTTTTCATCGGTTTTAACGGCACGTGCCCGGATTCGGAAATAGCAACAGTGATTGAACGGTAATAAACCTGACATACGCGAAAAGCTTGAAGGCGCAGTAGCTTGCCAACGGCAATTCCCTTCACTTTAAGCTTGCAGCATTGGCAGGGCTATCGGAAACCAAAAGTTCGGAACCCTGCTTTCCAAAAAATAATCATAGCACTTCTATGCTCCTACCTGCTCTGTAAAGGCTTGACGTACACAAAATTTCAGTCATTTAAATCATTTGAGATGATATACCGTTTGCCCCGGTTTGTCTCTTCTCAAACCGAAAAACGAGTAAATATAAAACATCAATCACCTTGAATTTTTTGAGATTGTATTACTATGTTTATAGCAACCAAATAAACTTAAATCTGAAATAATGAGCGAAAACACGTATCACCTTTCGGTGAAAGATCAAACCGCCAACCCTGCACCACTTGGGCTCTTTGGCTTCGGAATGACAACCATCCTTCTAAACATTCACAACGCCGGAGTTTTTGAACTTAACTCAATGATCCTTGCAATGGGCCTTTTTTACGGCGGACTAGCGCAGATCATTGCCGGTATTATCGAAGCGAAAAAAAATAACACCTTCGGATTAACCGCTTTTACATCTTACGGCTGCTTTTGGCTTACGCTTGTAGGTTTAATTGTTATGCCGAAATTAGGCTGGATTCCTGCGACATCTGAAACTGGTATGGCTGCTTATCTCGGAATTTGGGGAATATTTACATTGTTACTGTTTATCGGAACCTTCCGGTTAAATAAAGCACTCCAGTTAGTTTTCGGAACACTCACCGTTCTTTTCTTTATGCTGGCAATCGGCGATGCGACAGGCAACGCTCAGTTAAAACAATTTGCCGGCTATGAAGGCATTCTTTGCGGCTCGCTGGCTGTCTATACCGGAATCGCGAACGTTCTGAATGAACTTTATGGAAGGATTGTTTTACCATTAGGAGCTGTCAATAAATAAAATCCCTTGGTGAAACCTGTTAATAGTTTATAAATTTACCAGCACAACCACCAAACTTAATTTATGAACTTACAGGTTTCTTCATTCGAAGACTACAAAAAGACTTACGACTACAGCGTTAAAGAGCCAGAAAAATTTTGGGCAGAGATAGCTGAGAATTTCCAGTGGAAAAAGAAGTGGGATACTGTTTTAAACTGGAATTTTAAAGAACCAGCTATTAAATGGTTTGAAGGAGCGAAACTAAACATAACCGAAAATTGCCTGGATAGGCATTTGGATACTATTGGTGATAAACCTGCAATTATCTGGGAGCCAAACGATCCGGAAGAAAGCCATCGTGTGCTGACTTATAAACAACTGCATGATAAAGTTTGCCAGTTTGCCGTCGTTTTAAAAAATAACGGAATCCAAAAAGGCGACCGGATATGTATCTACATGCCGATGATCCCTGAACTGGCAATAGCCGTTTTAGCATGTGCGCGTATCGGCGCTATCCACTCCGTTGTTTTCGGAGGATTTTCCGCACAATCTATCGCCGATCGGATCCAGGACGCCTCATGCAACCTGGTAATTACAGCCGACGGCGGTTTCAGGGGAGGTAAAGATATCCCATTAAAATCAGTCATAGACGACGCCCTGGTTCAATGCCCATCTGTAAAAAAAGTTATTGTTGTTACAAGAAGCCGCACGCCGGTTTCTATGATCAAAGGCCGTGACGTTTGGTGGGAAGATGAAATAAAAAAGGTGGAAACGATGGGTAATCCCGAATGCCCGGCTGAAGAAATGGACGCGGAGGATATGTTGTTCATTCTTTATACCTCAGGTTCGACAGGAAAACCTAAAGGTGTGGTTCACACCTGCGGAGGTTATATGGTTTATACCGGGTATACGTTTTCAAATGTATTTCAATATCAGCCGGGAGAAATCTATTTCTGTACCGCCGACATTGGCTGGATAACAGGCCACTCTTATATAGTATACGGTCCATTATCACAGGGAGCGACCACGGTTCTTTTCGAAGGTGTGCCAACCTGGCCGAATGCATCAAGATTCTGGGATATCGTTGAAAAACATAAAGTAAACATTCTTTATACTGCGCCGACCGCAATCAGATCTTTAATGGGTTTTGGATTAGATCCGCTGAAAGGCAAGGATTTAAGCTCCTTAAAAAAGCTGGGTTCTGTTGGAGAACCAATCAATGAAGAGGCATGGCACTGGTTTGATGAGCATATCGGGAATAAGGAATGTCCAATCGTTGATACCTGGTGGCAAACAGAAACAGGTGGAATCATGATATCGCCCATAGCTGACGTTACACCTACAAAACCGGGGTATGCAACTCTGCCCTTGCCGGGTATTCAACCAATACTGGTCGATGAAAATGGAAAGGAATTAGAGGGTAATGACGTAAGCGGGAATCTCTGCATAAAATTCCCATGGCCGGGAATGCTGAGAACAACTTATGGTGATCATGAACGCTGCCGGACAACCTATTTTGCAACTTATGAAAACTTGTATTTTACTGGGGACGGATGTTTGCGCGATGCAGATGGCTATTATCGCATCACCGGCCGGGTGGATGACGTATTAAACGTGTCCGGCCACCGGATTGGAACTGCTGAAGTTGAAAATGCTATAAACATGCACTCAAGCGTTGTTGAATCTGCGGTTGTCGGTTTCCCTCATGATATTAAAGGCCAGGGAGTTTACGCTTATGTAGTTTGCCCGGAACATCATAGTGACGAGGAACTTACACGTAAGGATATTATCATGACCGTTTCGCGAATTATCGGCCCGATCGCGAAACCTGACAAGATTCAGTTTGTAAGTGGTTTGCCTAAAACACGATCGGGAAAAATCATGCGCCGTATTCTTCGGAAAATTGCTGAAGGCGATACCTCTAATCTCGGCGACACCTCTACCCTGCTTGATCCGGGAGTTGTTGACGAGATAAAAATCGGATCGGAAAAAATGAAAGTACATCCCTGATAATATTTTAAAGGTCTGTCTCCCAACTTCGACAGACCTTTAAAGTATTATTTTTTACAAAGTGATTTTTCGGATCTTGGTGCTACGATAAAACTCTGTGAAATAAATGGCACTTTCATCTTTGGAAATTGCCAGTTTAAATGCGTGAACATCCGCGTCCCTTCCAACTCCGTCGCGGTCATCCGAATAAGTTTCGTTAGGACCGGCGATTACTTCCACAGTATTTTTCTTGAGATCGATTTTTTTAATGAACTCGTTATCTGCGACATAGATGGCACTACCATCTCTTTTAGCAGTAATTCCGGTAACATCCGTAAAATGGTAGCTGATCGTAGCAGGTTTAATTACTTTGTTTTTATCCAAAATGTATAACTGGGGTTCGTCAACAGGGTTAACCGGGCCATATGTGCGTCCCATCAAATACTTAACGCCGTCCTTACAGGCAGCTATCAATTCAAACCTTATAGTAAGACTTACATCATCTATCTTTAATATTAGTGACAATGGAAGTCGCTTTAACGGTTCAATCTGATATACGAAAAAATTATCCTGGATGCGGGCTCTGTCTATTGCCCACACTAAGTTAAGCTGCGGATCTGCGCTTAAGCCTCCCTGATCAACCAGCTCGCGACTTATCGGATGATCGCTGCTACCTGGTTTAAAACTTATAATTGAGGGAGAAGATCTGAAATCACCATTCTGGGAAAAAGTAATGGTGCCATCATTTGTAACAGCGATTTCTCCAGGTGCGAACAATGCAGGAAGGGAATTTTCCGGGTAGTGGATTGTTGTAACAATGCTGTCTGATTCAATTTTTCGAAGGCTCGATGCAATAGGATCCGTTATATAGATATTATTGCTCACGGCGGAAACTGCTATCCCATTTGGGCCGATAAAATATGCATTTTTACCAATTCCATCTTTCTGTTCTTCTGTGTTGTTTCCACCGGCAATGGTAGTTACTGTGTATTGTGAAGAAGTACCAAGCGTCTTGGGCTTTCCCAAATCATCCATGTTTTCGCTTTTGCAACCAATTCCAAGCAACACGACTCCTGCCGCTACCTTGAATAAAATATCAGATTTCATAGTTCTTTGCTTAAGTTGCGTTAATGTCCTTTATAGCCGGGAAGCGTCATCATTCTAACGCCATTGTTATTCCGGTCAGTGAAGTAAAGTATATGTCGTTTATCATCAATGGCTAATCCCCAGGCATTAATATCAGTTTCAATACCGGTTGTACTTGTTCTTCCGCGTGGGTAATAAATATTAGAGACTATACCATTTTCAACTTTTTTGATAGCTCCGTCACTTGCTAGAAAAATGGTTCTTCCATCTGCGGTAGCCGCAATATCAGTCGCATTAGGGAATACCTCCCCATAATTGTAAGGTGGTATAGTAAACACCGGCGCTATTTTGGTAAAAACACGTTCCTGGGTGAATTTGTAAAGCTGGTAAGCTGTAACCAAATACTTAACACCATTTGGGCCTGCGTAAATCGCGTTTGGATATTCCAAAGTAAAAAGTCCGCCACCCGGGCTTCGTATCGCAAGTGTATCTCTTGGAATAGTAAAATTCGGCAATTGTATATGGTCCGACCAGAACTTGCCGATACCGCCAGCGCCGGTGAACCAGAAAAATTCCTGATACGGATCCTGAGACATTCCAGACACGTTTAAATTAGATGTTTGAACCGTATAAATACTGCGACCAGGTTTATAAATTCTTCCGAATACGATATTGTTCAGGGTATTAAAAAGAACGTTGATAGTACCATCATCGCTTACTCCGACGCGTAATGGTCGCAGCATTTTCAATCCGTTGGAACCAGTCGGAGTGTTTAAAGTTGTAACCGTGCCTACATATTGGATTGTTGAATTAGGCCCGGGCTTAAGTACAACTTTTCGAATCGCACTATTTCCTGCATCCGCAATGTATAACGTGTCTTTATTTTTAAGTTGGATACCGGCAGGACCAGAAAAATGCGCATCCCTTCCCTCCCCGTCCCGAAACATCGGAGCAAGCGACGATCCGCCGGCAACCGTGTAAAGCGTATAGGGTGGAATGTTTACCATTGCCTTTACCTGATCTGTGGTACTAAGTTGAGCATCAGGTTCCGGGAAGTTTTCTTCCTTACAGGTAACAAATAAAAACGATGAAACAACAACCCAGGTGAGCGATGTAATTTTTAGATTCATAATGCATAGGGTTAGTAAGAGTACCAAATTTACCTATGCGTACGTCCTTTATCATGAACACAGAATGATTGCCCATGAATTGTGATGTTATGAGAAATTTCAACCAGGCATGGACAGGTGGCGAATTTATGGTTTTCAAAACCCATAAAATAAAAAAGCAATCGTTGTAACAACTGCTTTTCTTCTAATTTCCCGGTGAACCGCGTCGTATCAGGATTCCCACACTTAAACGGCAGTTATTTGCAATTTGTTACACATTGAAAATTTTTATTTTTTTTTCATGTTTTAGCGTAACAAATATCATTTCAAGTGGCGTATACAATTAAAAACTACACAGATTTTATCACAAGTAGTTCACACTCGATTGTTAAACTTTAATTGTAACACACATGAAAACTCTTTTAACAAGTAAAATTACGCTGGTAATATTATTTCTTTTAACGTTCTCAACAGCTATGTGTAAAGAATCCGATTTCTACGTTAATGTAAAACAAGATACTGTATGGGGTTCTATTAAAGCAACAGATAATACCTGGATCAAATTCAAGGAAGAAAATAAAGCCGACTACGAAAAAATTTCTATCGACCAAATAAAAGAATATTATAAGAGTGAAGATAAAACACATTGCTACGCCATGACGCTACCTGGTTCATCGAAACCAAAATTTTTAGCCTTACTCGAAGAAGGCGCTATTAATCTTTATGAAGTTTCCTCTTTCAGCAATGCATTTAACACAACTTCAAACATTGTGCAATGGTACACGTCAAAAAATAATTCAACATTAGAAGAAGTTAAAGCAAATCTATATTCAGTTAAAAAAAGCAAGGACGAACGCAATGAAGTGTTTTACGATCTTTTCAAAGACGACTATGAACTGTTTTACGACGTTAAAAAATTCGCGAATTTAGAATTTGGCCAAATGAGAGAGTGGATAAAAAAATATAACGACAAGCAATATTCCAAAGACAGATTAATTGCTCAAAATTAGTGTTTTAGTTTAAGATTGGTTAGGTGTAAAAGGTTCTCTTTGGGAGCCTTTTCTTTTTACAAACTTTCTAGCATACCGAGCGTTTATTTAAGTATAAATCAAATAAACACTACCATGGATAAATTAGAGTTAAAAGGCAAATGGAACGAGCTGAAAGGCAAAGTTAAGCAAGCTTATGGCGATCTTACAGATGACGATTTGAAATATGAAGATGGCCAGGATGATGAATTATATGGCCGCCTTCAGCAGAAGACAGGAAAGACCCGGGAAGGCGTAATTGAATGGCTAAAAAGCTTATAAATTTAAAGTAACAAAAAAGTCCGGTCAATTGACCGGACTTTTTTGTTTAATATCCGAAGATGTCTTTTAGATCTAATTTGGTAAGCTCACCATATTTCTTCAGATCATCGTCTTTAACACGCTTTTCTGATGCGACAATACAATATGTGTAGGGCTTATTTTTAAGTTCCTGTTCATGGAACTTTTTCATGTCCGCAAAAGTCATCGTATTTACAGAATTGAAAATATCCTTCCTGTAATCATAATCAATGCCCCTGCGTTTGGCATTAAGATAACTCGTTAAAATTCCGTCCTGCGTAATTCGCTCAGTTTCTAACGATTTTTGAATATTATCTTTAGCCACCGCAAGTACTTTTTCTGATTCCGGCAAATTATTAAGCAATTCATTCATGCTATTGATCGCTTCGTTCATTTTGTCTGCTTGTGTTCCAACATAGGCAATCATGGTATTTCGGTCGTTCTTTTTAACCGGTGTACTATAAAAAGCATAGGTAGAATAAGCCAAGGCTTTTGACTCGCGAATCGTCTGGAAAACGATCGCACTCATTCCGCTTCCGAAATAGTTATTGAATAATTCTACAGACGGAAGTTCCGAAGGTGCAAAATCATCAGTATTTCTTATCCAATCAATTTCTGCCTGAACCATATCATAGTTTGCAAATAACACCTTGCTTTTATCCTGCGAGATTTTTACGAACTTTTTGGCTTCAGGAACATTCTTGAAAGACGCTGGTGTACGGTGAAGTGGTTGAAGTGTCGATCCAAGTTGTGTTGCTCCTAATGGACCATAATATAACACCTGATGTGAATAACTGGCAAGATCATGCAAGATTGCAACCAGGTCATCTGCTTTTAAAGCATTAAGTTCTTCATCACTCAGACTATTGTTAAATGGATTTTGGGGACCGTATTGTGCGTAACTTACCAATCCCTGCAGAATTGAGCTTTTATTAAGCTTCGCGTTTTCACGGCTTTTCCTGAGTCGTGTTTTCAATCCTTCAAGTGCCTGTTCGTCAGGCTTGCAAGAAGTAATTAAAGATTCATAAAGGCTGACGGCTTTAGCAAAATTTTCCTGCAATCCGCTGATATTTACTGTTGTTATTTCACCGGTTGCCTGAATATTGAATGTGGAAGCGATTTTGTAAAACGCCTTGCTGATATCTTCCGCGGTCATCTTATCCGTTCCAAGATATTGAAGATATTGAGCTGCAACAGGCAAAAGTTTGTTGTTCCAGCTTCCCATATCGTATCGATATGACAATCTATAGATTGAATTATCCTTATTTTGAACGGCAAGAACATTGAGTGGGCCGGATTTAGCGCGCTGAATATCTTTGTCATAATCCAGCCAAACCGGATTAACCTTGTTGGCAGGAATCGCGTTAACTTTTTGTAAAAACGGCGATTGTGCCTCGCGATTCACTTCAACCGGAGTAATTGGCGGCTTCTCAACTTTTACGATATTTTTGTCCTCACCCTGCCTTTTGTAAACAATCGCGTAATCATTAGCCCCGAGATATTTATTGGCGAAAGCGACGATTTGCGGCTTACTGATTTTGGACAAGTCATTTACGTTTGCAACAACGGTTCTCCAGTCAACACCAGATGTAAAAGCATCCATCAAATTACTGGCCCTGTTGTAATAGCTTTCGTTATCTTCAATTGTGCTGCGTTTCAGATTGTTAACAATTGACGAGATGAGATCGTCAGAGAATTCGCCTTTTTTCAACTTTTCGATCTCCGTAAGCATTAATCCTTTTACATCATCAAGCGACTGGCCTTTTACAGGATTGCCTTGTAGCAGAAGAACGCTATAGTCTTTTAAGGTATAAGGACTTGCCGAAGCACTCAACAATTTCTGTTTTTTAACAAGGTCGAGGTCAAATAAACCGGCTTTTCCGTTCGTCAAAATTTCGCCAACCAGGTTTAACATCTGGGCATCCTTTGTATTTGCTCCAGGGAAACGGTAACCAATCATAACATTTTCCGGATTCGGACCAAAAACTTCGCGGACGACAGGAGAAGTAATTGGTTTTTCCGGCGAAAAAGTATAAGGAGGAATAGGCTTGTTTTTCATGTAGCTGAAGCTTTGATCAACTTTCTTGATCATTACATCAGGATTAAAATCGCCGGACATAATTACGCCCATATTATTCGGTACGTAATAAGTGTAATAGTATTTCCTGATCTCTTTAAGCGAAGGATTTTTCAGGTGCTCAACAGTACCAATAGTGGTTTGCTTGCCATAATTGTTGTTCTGAAAAAGAGCGCCAAACATCGCTTCAAAAACTTTTCTGCCGTCGTTATCCAGACCACGATTTTTCTCTTCATAAACTGCTTCAAGTTCAGTATGGAAAATTCGAAGCACCGGGTCACGGAAACGTTCTGACTGAAGCGCCAGATATTTATCAACAGCAGAGCTCGGAACATCGTCTGTATAAACCGTTTGCTCAAATGAGGTAAAAGCATTAGTTCCCTGTCCGCCCATCGCCGCCATCATCTTATCATATTCATTTGCTATCGCAAACTTTGCTGCTTGGCCCGAAACGCTATCTATCTCTTTATATATCGCTTTGCGTTTAGCTTCGTCTGTTGTCGAATTGTACTCTTCGTACAGGTTATCGATCTTATCAAGAAGCGGCTTTTCTTTCGTCCAGTCAAGGGTTCCATATTTTTCAGTTCCTTTAAACATCATATGCTCAAGGTAGTGAGCCAGGCCAGTATGGTCAGCGGGATCTGTTTTACTGCCAGCTTTTACCGCAATAAACGATTGAATGCGCGGCTGCTTTGGTGTCGGGCTAAGAATAACCGTTAATCCATTTTTTAGCGTATAAAAACGCGAATTTGTGGGATCGCCGGTTACATATTTGTAAGTGTAACCAGCAGATGTCGCCTGCTTCCATTCAAATTTGGTCTGCGCTATTATATTACTGGTGGAAGCTACCAGCAAAAACGCGACGATGAGTCGTAGTTTCTTCATATTACTGACATTAAACTCTAAAAGTATCATTTTTTTACAGCTTTATTTATTGACCGATCTCAAAAGGCGGGTAAATCAAAAATTGTAATTTTGTGCATGAAAAATCATAAGCCAACCATTCTGGTCGTAAATGATGACGACATCGATGCCCCGGGAATTCATGCGCTGATAAGTGTGATGAAAGAGCTAGGCAATGTTGTCGTTGTGGCACCGGATACTCCGCAGTCTGGAATGGGACATGCAATTACCATTGCGAAGCCGTTACGTTTAGATAAAGTTGGCCTTTACGAAGGCGTTGAAATGTACAAGACCTCAGGCACGCCGGTGGATTGTGTTAAACTCGCAGTAAACAAAATTTTCAAAGGAAAGAAGCCCGACCTTTGCGTTTCGGGGATAAATCACGGTTTAAATCATTCAATAAACGTGATCTATTCCGGCACCATGTCAGCAGCCGTGGAAGGCGCCATTGAAAGCATCCCGTCAATCGGCTTTTCTTACGACGACTTCACATACGCTGCAGATTTCAGCAAATGCCTGCCTTTTGTTAAGGTGATTGCGCAAAGAGTGTTAGAGCATGGATTACCTGCCGGAACTTTATTAAATGTAAACTTTCCGAAAACAGATACTATCAAGGGAATTAAGATCTGCCGCCAGGCAAATGCAAAATACGCCGAGGAATTTGATGAGCGGCTTGATCCGCATAAAAGAAAATATTACTGGCTAACAGGAGTTTTTCAAAACGCCGACAAAGGCGAAGACACCGATGTTTGGGCTCTCGACAATTATTACGCATCGGTAGTACCTATTCAATTTGACATGACAGCGCATCACGCCATCCCTCTTTTAAACACCTGGAAATTTAATGAAGAAAAATAACGTCTGGCTGGGAACATTTCTTGGCCTTTTATTACCTGCTACTGCCGCTTTCTTTGTAGGCTACTTAAAGAAAAACATTGTTATTTTAGGAAAAGCAGATTTACTGTACATCGGTTGCGTAGCGATTAATTTGTTTTTAGTGCGTTATTACTTTAAAAAAAACTGCGAAAATACTGCACGTGGAATTGTAGGCTCGACTTTTATTTGTGCGATGATTTTTTTCTGGTATAAAATGCACCAATCTTAAAACGTATGCGATTTTATTTAATAGCCGGCGAGGCCTCTGGAGATCTGCATGGCTCCAACCTGATGAAATCCATCAAAAAGATAGCGCCTCAAACGGACTTCAGATATTTTGGCGGCGATTTAATGCAAGCTGAGGGTGGAACTCTCGTAAAGCACATTTCGACAATGGCGTTTATGGGATTTGTCGAGGTTGTCATGAACCTTCGGAAAATATTTCGGAATCTCAACGAAGCTAAACACGACATCCTTGCTTACAGGCCAGATGCCTTGATTTTAATCGATTTTCCGGGATTCAATTTAAAAATTGCCGAATTCGCCAAAGCTAACGGTATCAAAGTTTTTTATTATATCTCACCCAAAGTTTGGGCATGGAATCAAAAGCGTGTTTTGAAAATTAAACGTGTTGTCGATTACATGCTGTGCATCCTTCCGTTTGAAGTTGATTTTTACAAGAGCTGGGGTATGGAAGTTTTTTATGTGGGCAATCCTTTAATGGACGCCATAGAAAGCCACACCCTTAATCCAAATTTTGCTATTGAAAATAATCTCTCCGAAAAACCTATTGTTGCTTTATTGCCGGGTAGCCGGAAACAGGAAATCCAAAAGTTGTTGCCGGAGATGATAAAAACTATCAAACACTTTCCTGATTTTCAATTTGTGGTCGCTGGAGCTCCGAATTTCAATAAAGAATACTACCGTGAATTTCTAGCAGAGGCACCTGTTCCAATAGTATTTAATTCGACCTACGATTTATTAAAGTATTCATCAGCAGCTGTCGTAGCGTCGGGAACCGCTACGCTCGAAACTGCGTTATTGCACATACCGGAAGTGGTGGTTTACAAAGGCAATCCATTGTCAATTGCAATTGCAAGAATGCTAATAAAAATAAATTTTATTTCATTAGTCAATCTCATTATGAACAAAGAGGTAGTTAAGGAATTGATCCAAAACGACGTAAATGAGGAAAAAATCACAAACGAACTGACTATAATTCTAAAAAACTCGTCATATCGAAGTGAAATGCTTAAAAACTTTCAAATATTAAGCGAAAAAGTTGGAAAAATTGGAGCTTCAGACAAAACAGCAAGTTTTATCGTTAAAACAATGACAGCAAATAGCAATTTAAAATAATTGTCAAATATGAAAACTGATTATTCTGCTAATTTTTATCCGTTAAGATAAAAAACACTCGAATTTTAAAAATATTTTCAAATATTTTTATTTATTTTTTTGTTTTTCATAAAAATATCAGATATTTGTTCTGAAGATTTTATCAATCCTTTAGGAAAAAGCAAAATCTCACAAATGTTTTTTTAAATAATTGCACTTCATTTAATTAGGTTTATAATTGGTTAGTTTGACTAGCTTCCTGCCCATCAGGAAGCTTTTCATTTTTATAACAAACCAAAAACCTAATAACAAATTGATTTCAACTTATATAGAAAACTATACACCAAAAAATTCGCTGTATAATATTGCAGCCACAAAAGTTGCAACGAATAAAAATAGCATGACCAGCCTGTCCTGAATTACTTTGTCTTTATATGATATAGAAGTTGATTTCTCAGCTTTAGAAGCAGTTTTTACTGGAGCGTCTTCTGTAATGGGTGTTTGAAGGTGGATGATCATAGCGGTAATATTTAAGTACATGCTATGTAAAACAATCAGAATGCCAAATTAAATTAAGTCCGTTTACAATAAACACCCACTAAATATTTGCAGGTTTTCAATTTTTAATTAGTTTTGCCAACCGCAGAAAAGGGGGATTAGCTCAGCTGGCTAGAGCGTTTGCATGGCATGCAAAAGGTCATCGGTTCGACTCCGATATTCTCCACACATTGATTATCAGGCTTTTAGATGTATATCCAAAAGCCTATTTTTTTTTTCAGGTACAACATAGTTACAACATTTATTCTTATCATTTACTAACTTTAATTAGATCAAAAGGTCGGAAAATTTTGATCGGCTTAATTATTTTAGTCAATCTGATTATTAAAGCAAACAACAGACCTCTAATCTTTTCTTATCACGTTGTTTACATGCAGGATCTGCAGATCGTTCAAAATGCCGCGCTCTACGACCAGCGTCAGCCGGAGGTACATCTGCTGTTCAATGATACCGTAAACATATAACTAAAAGATATTCGCTAAGATCTTCGCTTTTTCCGTTTCATCCAGGCGGTCAATTATAAGTAAAAGCTTTCCACTGATCTCTTGGCAAATTTACCGTCCGCATTTAATTTTTCTGTAAAAAACTCAATTCCAGATCCAGTAGGTCTTTGGAAAGTTCCTCTAATTCTTCGTCATTCAGCGCTTCAAGCGGATAATGCATTGACTAAAATTTGAAAGTCTAAATTTAACAATTAGTATACATAACCCATTTTATTTACGCCGGTATAAGATTCTGTATTCCTTTCGATCGCCACCATTTCAGCGACCAACTTCGTCCCGCTCAAATAGCCTGATCTAATCTTTTATGGATAAATGATACGACATTCATCATATCCAACGCGGCTTCTTCATCGATGACAAAGGTAAGTTTGGGTTCGTGTGCCGTAGCGTTCCTGATCACACCAAACATCCCTTTGATCAAATTACAAAGACCGATATGTTCACTCCGGTCCGTCGCATTCTGCATGAGGTTGATCCTAATCAACGGCTTGTCGGTCGAAAATATGGTTTCGGCCAAGGCGTTGCCATCCGCATACAGACCTGTCATCGCCCTAAGCCGATCCGCTACACTTTTGGTCGCCTCGAATACGGCATGAAAATAATTATCCACCAGGAGCTCCGGTAAACAATACTTAAAGATAAATGCATGCGAATTCCTAAGCTCCAGTTTTTCTTTGAACCGGCCTGCCCGCTGTTCGTCCTCAGAGATTGTCTGCGTCTTTTCAACCATCCGGTATTTGCCGGTTTCTAATAATTCCATACCCAGAAAAGACAGTCTTTTATTGACTTCAAACAAACGTGAGCGGTGCAATTCCTTGTTGCCGATATAACGGGCAGGTTGCAACGCATACTGAATAAATTTTAAGATATGGTTAGAGCATTGGTGTTGATTTTGCCAGCCGGCAAAAGCATTGAACAGGCGCCGCCTTTTGCTGTTCAGCGGATCAACATCGTTTATCCCGGAATTAACTAAAATATGGCCGATCTCACTACCGGTCAAACCATTGTTTGTATCCGCAATTATATCACAGATAGCCTCCAATACAGGGCCGGGAATAGAAGCTTGTATTGTCAATTTTGTCGGTTGTTTAAGTCCCTAAGCTACCGATAATCTTTAAAACCGACCTTTGGAAAATTGCTTTAATTTCTATATATTTGATCAGAGCTCAAAGCGGGAGCTTGCTACTTGTCTTAGCCAAGCTGTATCAGCGCCGCCTCCAAATCAATTCGACTATCGAAACCAATTTCCTGTTTCGAAAGGCGGTAGGCAAGTGACGTTTTTCCGGCAGGAGTTTGGATAACGATGGATCAAACAACCAATGGCCATACTGAAGCCTATTTAAAAAGGCAGGCCAAAAATATCAAAAGAGAACTAGGGATACCTTACCGTAAAGCACTCGAACAGGCAGCGATCGCAGCCGGGTTCACCAATTACCAGCATTTCCAAAATCAAAGTAAAACCTCGGTTAAACGGAAACGCATCCGGATCAAACCGGCTCCCGATGCGCCCTCACCGCTGGTCATTAGTTTAAATACCTTCGGCTCCCGGAAACCCGTCGAGCGACCGAACGCAAAGATGCCATTGGTTACACATATCGAACTGGGTACGATACTGAAAGAGGTCCGCGACGCGGCCGACGACTATAAACGGGTCAAAAATGCAATAGGCAACGTACGATCTCGACTGGACGACTGGGTGGCCGGTGAATATCCACACCATACCGAATTACCGAATGAGGTGTTTTTTAATATATATTACGGTGATACGGGTACCCCGACTGATTATTCACCTTCTGACAAGCGTAAAAACGAACTCATTGCACTTTGCCAAAAAGCCAAAACCATCCTTGGCCAGCATTACCATGACTGCCGTCCCTTACGCGGACTTTATCAAAAATTGGATGCTACCGTCAAATGGATCAAACTCTGGCCCGAAGGACGCAAACCCAAAGGCTACAGCTCGCGCGGCCAGATCACACCTGGCTCGCTGGTGTCATTAAAAGTAACCGTAAGCCCGTAATGCTTATCAGGCACGAAACGAGGAAGGGAGTGGTGCATTGTTACGGAGACGGTGGCCCGATGACCGCCGCCCGAGACGAGGTCATCCTGACGAAAGACCAGTCAGCCTTAGCGGCCTTTAAACCCATGCGTCTCTGGCTGCCCTATGTCAGGTATAGGTACCCCGATGGTACCGAACTTCTGGTCAACCGCGACTACCGCCCGCTATGGGCTAGGAAGAATGGCAAGGTCTTTCCGGTAGACGCCGATGCCATCGCCCGGCATGACGGTGAGAGCGAATCACTTTTCAAAGATGGGAGCACGCCCTGGGGAGGCAATAAAAACACGCTGGCCGTCTGCCTCGCGGTGTTAAAAGAATGGGTTGTGGCCGACCGCATTCCCGGCCCGCTGGCTCCTTTTGCCACAGGCCATCGCCACCGGAGATTCGAAAGTACTGCGGCCCGAGAACAGCGACAAAGTGTTTCCGCCCCATCCATAAGTAAATTGCTATCTTGAAGCGGCGATCGGACCGGTCGCCCGCTTTTCGCATGATGGATAAACTGAATTTCAACTACGCAGATAGGCTGCGCAGCAGGGCTTATAATTTGTCATTCAATTCAACAAAAGATGTTATTTAAAGAAATTTTAGACGAGAAATACCATACGCTCTGGCCGCAGTTCGAGAAATTGTACCAGGCCGTCCTGAAAAGCCAAACCCATGACACCGATCTCTTATTGGTCCATATCAACGCGTTTTATAATCCGTCCAATTGTGATAATGTTAATAACAAGGGGGCCGGTAGATTATCTGCTGGGATTTTCGCTAATTTTAACCTTTTCCGATTATTCACCTGACCTTCGCATATCATGTTACCTTATAACGACGCTACCCTTTCACTGCTCACGGTTCGCTTTCGCCATGCGAATACTTTACAGCCGATCGGCAGCGGCGTGATCTATTATCATCCCCGGTTAAAGGACCGGGTTTATATCCTCACGGCGGCGCATTGCCTGTTCGCGGATAAGGACGCTTTTACGCAGCCCCTAAATGCGGTCAAGATCGATATTTATGACCCTTCGGCTAATGCTTATGTCGAGTTCGACCATGCAGTGGATCACGAGTTGGTGAGTGCGCATACGGACCGGGATGTTGCGGTGCTGTTGCTAAATAAGACAGTGGTGGAGGCAGTCACGGGCCCGCTTCCGACAGTGGCAGCGGTAGCCGAAAGGCAGTCGGCAACGACCTTCGTGATAAAGGGGTTTCCAAATGCGACACAAGGCAGGGAGCTGGATTTGATCCAACCAACCTGGAAACAGGAAATGACGGCTGTCCGCAAATTCCAGCTCCAGTTGGAAGAAAGCTATTCGGCCTGGGCAACAGCGGGGTTTTCGGGCAGCGGAGTTTTTCTGCATACCCATAACCATCTTTACCTGTTCGGTTTGTTTGCGCGCTTCCGCGAGGAAGAAATGGGTAAAGTGGTCTATGCCCAATACCTGGAAACGGTCAACGAGGTGCTGGCAGCAGCTTACCTGCCGTTAATCAGTTTGACGTTTTTTGGGCAGCATGGTCTGAACTCGGCTTTTTTCAGGCAGCATGTAGATACGGCAATTAAGAACCTAGGGCCACGTTTCAATGAAAAACTGAACCTGCAAATGCCGGTCTCCAGACTGTTTAATGTGATCGCGAAGGACGAGCGCTTCCGCAAGAGCGTACTGACGAGTTTTGATACTTACCTAAGTGCGACCGACCGTTCGACCTACGATGAAAAGAACGAAATTATAAAATTTGTGAGTGAGACATACCGCGAGACACGGAAGCAGCTCAAAACATGGCTGGACCGGGCGGACTGGCACCCAGGTGGGGTCATGGATTTTGAGGTTCCGCTGCAATCGCTGAAAATGTTGAATGAAATAATCACGGATAAGAAAAGTGAGCTTTATCAACTACAACGGGAGAAACAAAAGGAGGAGCCTCGCAAAGAGCGGGATTATAGTTACCGTGCACCTTTTGAGGGGGAAATCGACCGTCTCTATGCCATCGGTTCGGACAACGATAACCTGATCCACGGAATCGAATCAGCGAATTTTGCGCTGACGGACGCGCCCTTCCTGCTCATCAAGGGAGAGGCAGGCTGCGGTAAGTCGCACCTGCTGGGCGATATTGCGACAGCGCGTTCCAAAGAGGGAAAGCCTTCCTTGCTGTTGTTGGGCCAGCTCTTTAAAAAAGAACAGGGAGTCTGGCCAAATATCCTTAGCCAGTTGTCACTTTCCTGCACAAAGGAGGAATTACTATTTACGCTGAATGATATTGGCCGGCAGATCGGCTCGCGCGTGCTGATCCTAATCGATGCGCTGAATGAGGGCGACGGCAAAGTAATATGGTCGGCGGAGCAAGCGGGCTTTTTGGAAGAGATAGGAAATTACCCTTATATCGGGGTTGTGCTGACGGTACGTTCGGTATACTGGAATGCGGTGGTGCCGAAAACGGTTCAGTCCGATCCGAAGTTCACAAAAATTACTTATGAAGGGTTTAAGGGGAATGAGTATGCGGCTCTGCGTCTGTTTTGCGCCTATTACGGTTTACAGCAACCTAACTTCCCTATCCTGGCGCCAGAATATGCCAACCCGCTGTTTTTGCAGTTGGTTTGCGAGGGCGTAAAAGCATCGCCAGACAAACAATTCCCGCAAGGTTTCCAGGGTTTCAGCCGCCTGTTCGGGTTCTACCTCCAGGCGGTCAACGAGAAGCTGAGTGCCAAACGAGAAGAGTATGCGTTGCGGACAAAGTTGGCGGAAGAAGCGATCATAGAGCTAGCCGATGCATCCTTTGCTAAAAGTTCTCGTTCGCTGTCGCTGGAAGCGGCGGTGGCTCTGTTCGATGAACGTTTCCCGAAGCACTTAAACCTGTTGAATGACCTGATTCAGGAGAATGTATTCATCCAGTCGCTCTGGCACAATTATGATACCAAGGCAGATGAAGACATCGTTTATTTTTCCTATGAGCGCTTCGGCGATTTCTTTATCGCCCGGGAGTTGCTGAAGGACTTTGAAACGGCGGAACAGTTACGCGCATCTTTCCAAGATGGGCAACGCCTTGGAGATCTGATAGCTGATCACTACCACGCGAACCATGGTATCCTGGAGGCGCTGGCGGTAATCTTGCCGGAAAAGTTCGGGTTGGAAATCTTTGAAGTCTATGATTGGGCCTTTACTTCCGAGGACGAGAATATCCGCTGGAAGGCGTCGGAATGGATCAACCATTGGCTGCTGGGCAGCCTAAAGTGGCGCACCTCGCAAAGTATCCAAGATCCCAAGCTTGCGGATTGGTTCAATTCCGAACAGTTCACGGTCGATTTCGACCGCTTTCTCAACGCGATGTTAGAACTAGTGCCGGTGGTGGGGCACCCTTATAACGGTGATCGTTTGCAGCGTTTTTTTATGCATAAAGACATGGCCGAAAGGGATAGTTTCTTGCAGCAGTTTCTTTATTATTATCAGGGTTACGATGAATATAAGAATCCTTTCCCGATACGTGGCCTGATCGAATGGGCTTGGCAACCGGGGATATCTGCCCGGATCGATGGAGAAACGGCTCGGCTGACCGGACAGTGCCTAGCCTGGGCGCTCTCGTCAACACACCGGAAACTGCGTGACCAAGCGACAAAGGCAATCGTGAATTTATTAGAGGAGCAGCCCGGAGCGTTGATTGCGGTGCTCAAAGCTTTTGAAAAAGTGGATGATGCGTATATCTCCGAGCGTTTGTATGCCGTAGCCTACGGCTGCGCTTTGCGGACGGGCGCTTCCAATGGGCTGCAAAGAATCGCGCAACATGTGTTTGATGTTTGTTTTGCGACCGGCGATCCGCCGCCACATTTGCTATTGCGGGATTATGCCAGGAATATCGTAGAGTATGCACTATACAAGGGTGTAACCATTCGCGGAGACATCGATCGGATCCGCCCGCCTTATCACAGCCCAATGCCGGAGATCTGGCCGAGCGAAGAAGATATCGCGGTCTACGAGATGGATTACAAGGCAGAAGGCTACAGGGAAAAATACGGGCATGCCTATAACCGGATTCATCATTCGGTGATGGAATGGGATTTTAGCCGCTATACCATCAGTCATGCTTTTAGAGATTTTAGTCCTTTCAGTTTCCGCGTCGAGGAAGCGAAAAAGCAGTTTATGAAGGCGTTGAAGCCTAAAAAACGCGACTTAGTGCGTCTCTATATCATGTTGTATGAAGGGCTGGAGTTAGTAAAGCAAAAGGAAGCAGACGGGCGCATCTTTACAAAGCTGGCCGATGATAAGACGCTGCGTGAGTTTTATGAGGAACAACTAGTGGCAGCCAACCAATGGATGGAGATCAAACTGGACGAAGGCGAACGAAAACATGTACTCGAACAGCTGACCCCGCATTTGGATAATAAAGTACGGAGCAAGCATCACAGGCGTTATGCTTTTGATACGCAGCCGGTCAAACGCTGGATCGTAAAGCGAGCCTTTAGCCTGGGTTATACGGCTGAATTGCATGGGCCGTATGATTCGCGGGTGGGAGACTTTAACAGCCGTTCGGAGAATAAGATCGAGCGCATCGGAAAGAAATACCAATGGATCGCTTTATACGAGATATTGGCATATACGACAGATAATTACCAGCTCCGCGAAGGTTATGGGGATGATGAGTGCTATTCGTTCTACCAGGGCCCTTGGCAGAAATACCTGCGGGATGTGGATCCTGCTTTTACAACAAAGAACCCGGCTGAAGATGACGAGGAAGAAGATCCGCTAGGTATTGTGCAACCTGAACAGCAATGGTGGACGCCTGAACCTTATACGTACTGGGACCAGCCAAATGCGGACTGGGCGGTCAATAAGCTGGATCTGCCTGATCCTAAGCAAATCATCGCTCGCCGGGATGAGTTCGGGCAGGACTGGCTGTACCTGCACCTGAATTGTTATTATAAAGAACCCAAGCCGGTCGGTGCGGAAAAATATTACCGGTTGAAAAAGGATATCTGGTATGGTTTTCAGGCTTATCTGGTTAAAAAGAACACCAAATCTAAAATTCTGGGCTGGCTGGATGGACAGAATTTCTTCGGCCGATGGATGCCGGAAAGCCATTCGCATTCCGGTCTTTTCAATCGGGAGAATTACTGGTCGCCAGCCTCGAAATATTATCAAGAGGAACAGCGGGTATGGCAACGGCTGGATGGTTCCCGGCACCATGTGATTGTAGCAACGGTGGATGCGGTTGGGGAATTGGCCGATGACAAGTCGGGAGCGCATTTTAGTTACCAGATGCCTTGCCAAACGATCTTTGAAGGCATGGAGCTGGCTTATGCCCCACAGGATGGGGACTTTACGAATGCGGCCAGGGAGCTGGTTGTGACCAACGCGAATCCCCGTGGCGTACTAGTGCGTAAAATGGAACTGATGGCGTTTTTGGAGAAAAGCGGGCTGGAGCTGGTCTGGACGCTGCTAGGAGAAAAAAATGTCTGGGGCAGCAATAGCAAAGCGGAGGATATCTACCAGAAGGTGTTAAGTGGGGTGTATACGCTGGACGCACAGGGAGCAGTAACAGGAGATTTTCATTTAATGGACCGGAGGTAAGATGGAACTTTGTTTTTTACAAGCCGAATGCGGGGATGCAGCGTATTTAGTTTACCAGGGCAATGACGGCAAGATGCACCACGTGTTGGTCGATTCGGGTTACGAGCGGACTTACCGGCATGTGCTTTCGGACGTCATCGACGCGGCGCCGACGATCGACCTTTGGGTAGTCTCGCATATCCACGATGACCATATCGGCGGCGCGATTGCATACGCGCGGGCCGTTCTGCGCGGCGAACTTGCGGACAAGGTCGGACAATGGTGCTATAATCATCCGCGCCCGGGGGTGTTGGCATTGACTGGGGAGGGTGGGCCTGAGGTGAGCAAGGCGACGAGTATCGGGCAGGGCGATGAACTGACGGCCTTCTTGTCGAGCCGTAAAAAGTTACCACAGGCGGATGTGGTCAATACGCTGAAGGCTATGAACCTATATGGGCTACAGTTTCATTGGCTTTCACCTTCGCCGCGCAAACTGAAAAAGCTTCGGAATAAATATACAGATGCTTCCGTGCCATTGGAAAAAGACGAGTGGTCGAAGGTTAGCGCGGCGAATGCGGCTTCGGGAAATGATTACTATCTTAAGATTGAAGACTTTGACCTTTCCGGCTGGAAGCAAGATACGAATATTGACAACGGCAGTTCGATGGCATTTTTAACAGACTTGAATGGCTTTCGGGTGCTGTGGCTGGCGGATGCACATCCCCGTGTGCTGGTCAAAGCGCTGAAAGATATGGGTCATACTCCGCTGAAACGATTGCGCTGCGACTATGTAAAGGTGACGCATCACGGCAGCAAGGGTAATAACAGTGATGCATTATATAGCCTAATCGATTGCAGACATTATGTGATCAGTGTTGATGGTGAGAACCGCCACTATTTGCCGTCTAAGGAAAGTATAGCCAGGATCCTGCGCAACGGGCAGCGGAATATTAAGGCGGACCGTTATCATTTTTATTTTACCTATGACAACTCGACGCTGCGCCGCATCTTCCAAGTAGATGGTGCGGAAGGTCTGACGTTTTGGAATTTCGAGGTGAATTATATCCCACCGGGTAATAAATGGCTGCATTTTCCACGCCCTAACGCGGATTGATAGGTAGTTCCTGCGTTTTTGTCTAAGATATATTTAATAACACCGATTGATATTAAAAAATTTTATACATCAACTTTCTCGGTGTAATTTGTCTCCCTGCATACACCTACCACATTACCGCTTAAACAACCGAAGCTCAAAACAGGAAAATTGTCAAGGGTCGCGGCGATAGCAGCGGTTTATTATACCCATGACTGTTTTCCTGTGTCGCTAACTTTGTGAATACGTTGTTTTTTTGGTGCGGCTGGAAGACAGGTGTGTATGAGGAACGAATACTTGCCTGTGTGCAGCGGCGAGGCTGGTTGCGAAATGGAACCCGGCGCGTAGCGCGTGGTGCAATGCAGCAGCTTGCCGCAGCGGTGTGGCCCGTCTATCACGAAAGTATCACTTATTTGCCTTCACCTTTTCCAACTTACGTTTAGCTTCCTTTTGATCCTGTTCTGGCTGCGCTGCTACCACTTCTGCTGCAATAATGGCTTGCTGTTTAATCATTGCTTTTTCAGCTTTTTCAATAAACGCGTTCGGGTTTTCCGCTAACCTCATTTCAATGGTTTTAGACACTTTAGGGTACAGCGCTCTAACCAGCCAAAAGTTATAGGCTTCACTATTCAAACGATTATTTTGATGATTGAGGTACAAGGAAGTTCCCATAGCTACTGCGGTTAATACAAAACAAACCACTATACCAATGATTAAACTTTTCGACCAGGTGCCGAAATGATGACTGTTTCTTACGCCGATAACTTTCGGAACCGCCGCCACAACGCCTTTTAGTTCATCAATTTGCTGCCGGATCTTCTGATCATCATATCGTTTATTAGCCGTTTCAATCTGGGCGGCAATAGTTTCCAATGTACCGCAGTACTGGTTCAAGAAATTCTTCAGAAACTCAGCTAAACCAGTTTCAATCACATTGATCCTACCGGCAATACCTTGGATCAGCTCTTCCATTATCGTTACTTTCTCTTCTAATTCTTCATTTTGCATGACGTGTAATTTTAAGATTGCATGTATTAATTATTTAATCTATCTGCTTATGCTTTGTGAATGAGACTGCTCTTCTTGGTGTTTCTTTCGTTTCCTACGAGCGATAACTGCATCACCTACTGGATCGGGCGATCCCGCTGCAAATTGCGGCTCCAGCAATATTTCCAATATGCCTTTACCGCCGTCAGGACTGTGCTGGTAATCAGTCTGAACGCTCTGCCGGATGACTTCTCTTAATTGGCTGGCTAGTGTCGGCTGGTTTGCTTCCCTTGCTGCATGGTACTGCTGAACCTGCTGATTCCGGTTTAATCTCGCATCTATGTTGGCAAAGCTTAAACTCCGGTCAATAGCAGATCCTTTCATTTTGAAATCACTTCTTTCAAAAGAAATGCCCTGTACTTCGCTGGTACCGCTACGAAATTTATAAGCAATGGTAATTCCCTTCCTGGCAAGTCCGGCTTCCAGCTCTTTCCAATTGGCGGCTGTTTTCATTCCCGCTTTGATGGCATCATGCAATTCATACCTGATTTTGTCTTTTCCTTTCAGTGCCTGGCGGTTCACCAGATCTTTACCCTGGCTCAAATGATAGCCATACTGCAGGGTAATCTCCTTACAAGCTTTGACATTCCTGACAAAGTTACTTTTGTCGCTAATAGTCTTTCCATTATTGTCAACCCGATTGTAGATCAAGTGGAGGTGCGGATGAGCGCGGTCGCTGTGACGAACCACTATGTACTGGGTGTTATGAATGCCCACCTTTTCCATGTACTCTTTTGCTCGTTCCACCATGATCTCATCGCTTAATTTGAGCAAATCTTCTTTGCTCCAGCTTAATACCAGGTGCCCAACCGCCTTGCCAAGTTCCGGCCTCATCCTCCGTTGAAGATTAAAATCCTGGATAATAGCTCCGGCGTTTTGCATACGTACGCCCTTGACGGACAAAATCTTTGCCTCCGGTTTATTGACCACGTATCGGACACAGCCCCCAAAGCTCCTACCGGTAATCGGCTTACCCATCATAATCGCTGAGCTTAGTTAATAGTTCTTCTACCTGTTTAAGAATGGAGCGGCATTTCAAAGCAAGCGTAAATAGACCTGCAACATGTGCCTGGTGCGTTAATTGGTTAAGATTATTAGCCAACCCAGCCAACATCCTGAACCAACCGCTTTCCTCGCTGGTGAAACGCGGGAAAACCCTGGCACTTTTAGCAGCTCTGCGGAACCACTCACTTGGTTTCAGTCCTGCATTTTTTGCACGGCTCTCGATCAACAATCTTTCTGTCGGCGTTAAACGCACCATCAAAATAGTACTCCGGCTAATCTTTTTCTTCGGTCTGCCAGGCGTCCGTCTTTTCCGTAAATTGTTATTTTCATTGGCAGTCATGCATTCATCCTTTTGATTCTTAAAATTGACCAACGGGAGCGAGTTCCGGATCGCTCGTAAGGGAGTATCCGGGTTTTTGTATAGCAAAAACATTAACTTGCTCCTCACAAGCGCAAAAAAATCGTGCGTTTAGCGTTTGCGAAGAAAACATGCCTTTATCATAGTCCTAAGCGTCGGCTTTGACTGGTCAAAGTAGCTTTCAAGTACTCATTGATATCGTTAAACTCCTTATAGAATTCTCCTTTGCTTATTCCATTTATTCCTGATTCCTTTAGCTTGGCAGCAGCATTTACTCCTGCCTGATCATTATTTAAATACAGGAATACATTCTGATGATTCTTTAACAGATCTACGCTTCGTTGAAGCAAACTCACAGAATTCAGGACCAGGAAATTTGCTTGGGGTTGCCTGTGTTCCTTAAGTTCTAACAGAGACAGGAAATCGACAAAACCCTCAAAAAGGCAAACGGATTGCGAATCGTTATCCAGGAAAGTTACATCCTTTGGTGAAGAGGAGCCTTTGAACCAGCGATTGCGCAGTTCATAACCGCCCGAACGATTGAGAAAGCCGATGGCATAATAATTTTTATTAGCCATGCTAAAACCTATCTGCTTACAATATCTATTTGCTGTTTGCAAGCTAATTTCTCTTTCACAAAGGTAGCCGGTCAAAGCAAGGCTATGGATTGGACCAACCTCCTTGATAATAATCTTCGACTCTGCAGGTTTATTTTGACCTATATCCGTGTGGGGCCGGTAAAAAGAAAGGCCGGCGTTTCCAGAAGTTAATTTTTGCAACAGTTCCGAAACCGAACAATTGTGCAGGCGTATTCCCAGATCTATTATCGATCCGCCTTCACCGGTACCATGATCATACCAGGCATTTAACTTCGTGCTTACTTTGAAGGAGGGGTGCTTTTCGTCCCGCAAGGGCGACAGATACCAAAGGTCAGTACCTTTTGAGTAGACCGGGTTAATACCCATTTGGCTCAGGTATTCATTTATTGGGATCTGCTTTGCTTCATTGCAATTCAAGATTTTCATTGGATCGGGTGAGTTTGAATAGGTTTATTTATCAACAGCCTGGTGACCACTACTTATCCAATCCAATAATTTTTTACGTGAGAAAAGGAGCTTACCTTCTACTTTACAAAACGGGATCTTTCTTCTTTTCACCAGCCCGTATAAGGAAGTGATCTCATACTTTATCAAGACTGCAGCTTCTTTGGTATCCAGTAACGTATCGCCTTCATCCGCTGCTGAAGTTTTGCCTTTTATAGCTTCTTTAATAGAAGACTCAATCAGCTCCTGGAGCTCTTGTGTCGATAGTGTGGTAACAAACGTTGCGTTCATAAATAAAAAAATTGATGAACACAAAAGAGTATGAAAATAACTCAACGTTAGTGAACGAAGTTCAACGTCGTTAGGGTCTGAGTATATAGGTGGGGACTTTCCTTAAGACCTCATAGGCTTTTTTGGCATACGTTCCGCTACTTTTACGTACAAAGTCAATAGCGGAATCTTTCTTCTTGGTAATATTGCTTTGAATATCGCCAACAGATTCGATGGTGTCAAAAGGCGAGAAATTTGATTTGAGCAATTCGCAGTATCTTGCCAGCTGTACTTTCAAATATATCCTGTTCAGTTTATAGGTGGCATGCATCAGCAAGCATAAGAGATTCTGATAACCTGGTGCCATTTCATAATAATATGATTCATTGCCAGACCAAATTTGCGCCCGACCCTCCGATTTGAAAAGCCCGCCCAGCAGATCTTTGATCTCATCTTCACTACCAAAAATCTGTGGAACTTGCATTAACTGACAAAGCTCTTGATCCAGCAAAGCGCACCAAAGATCGAATATCTCGGGTGCTGGGTATCTTAAAGGAATACGTACCGGGGAATCAATAGGTTCTGTTTCCGATGGTACGGATTCCGGCTCGTACTCGCGTTCTACAGGTACTTTAGATTTCGATTCCGGCTCAGAAATGTTAAAGACCGGCGGCACCTGTTCTTTTTCATTTAGGTCTTTGAGGTTGCTGTATTCCTGGAAACCTTTGACCAGTGATCCCTGGATGTAGCCCAATGCATATAACACTTCAGGAATGGCAAAGCCTTCAAAGTACAGGTTAGTGTGGCAATAAATAATAAAATCCCGGAGGGCCTGTCTTTTTTGCTTCAGATCCAGTGACAAAAAAGTCTGACCGATCTCTTTGTAAAAGTGTGTCAAGCCCTCAGAATAACCATCGTAAAACAACCCTGCCAATTCTTTTGTATAAGTTTCTTCGATTGGCTTAATGTTATTAACCAGTATTTTGCAATCCCTTGACCGTGCGTTCTTAAAGAGCTTCAACAGATTGGATTCACTCACGTAAAACGAACGCCCCTCATTCAGTTCGATCTCCTCAAAAGGAAAGCTGCGATTGAAGTTGAATTCAAAATCGTCAGGCTCAAACAACCCGTGAGTTGATTCCAGAAAAGGGTATTTGCCGTGGTTATCCGTATTAATACCAGTGGTTGGGTGAAATGATTTTAGGTCTAAGAAATACATAGGCAGCTTAAAAACAAACGTGACAGATGAAAATTGGCTATAGTTATTTTAAGCTAAATATATTATTTAGTCAGCTATAATTAAGTAAGGGACATGTTCAATTTCTTTTTCAAAAATGAATATGTGTATTTGGTTTAAACAACTAAGTACGCTGGACTCTGTTATGCTTATTAAAGATAATGGTAATTTATTGTAAATGCTTATTATCGGCGATCATCGCCGTCAACTCTTGCTTTTAGTAAATATCTTATTTACCTTAGTATATAATATACGGCGATAGTCGCCGTATATTATATCAATAGATAAACTATGCCGCTAGATGTAAACAGAAGGAAAGAACTGCTCCGACTAGTTCCTGAAGGAAGCCTGGTTTCGCGTTCCTGGTTGCAAAATCAGCAGTTCAGTGTAAATGCTATCGACAACCTTGTGAAAAGCCGGCAATTAGAAACCATTAAAGGTGGGATTTATAAAAGAGATGGATCTGAAATCCAATGGCCAGCTGTTGTTTATTTTTTACAACACCAAAAGGCAAGCGATCTTACCATAGGTGGCCTGACTGCATTGGAATTACAGAAGCTTGGCCATTATATCCCTTTAAATGAGCAGCTGGCAATCCATTTGTACGGGTCAGACAGCCTGCCCCAATGGGCGAAACTCATTGTGCCGGATGTCCGCTTCAAGAAACATAGTGTCACCGATCTTTTAGGTTATCAGCCAGATGACTTTATACGAAAGCAGCTGGCCAAATTTACTAAAACATTAAACTGGAACGGCGCTCACGAAGGACTGGTCATGTCGACACCAGAACGTGCCATCTTGGAGGTACTGAACGGAGTGCCCAACAAGATTGGATTTGAACATGCGTATGAACTGATGCAGGGACTGACCAGTTTATCGCCTCGTGCTTTACAGCAACTATTGGAATTATGCCATAACTTCAAGGTAAGAAGACTGTTCTTTTGGTTCGCCGAAAGGTTAAACTACAGTTGGCTGAACCGGATAGATCGTTCCAAAATTGATTTGGGCAGCGGCAACCGGGTTATCGTCAAAGGCGGTAAACTGGATAAAAAATATTTGATCACCGTGCCGGAAAATTATGAGTAAGAAAGAAGAATACGAGCAGCAGGTACGCCTACTTGTCAGCATACTACCTATCATTGACAAGGAAAAAATTTTTGCACTCAAAGGCGGTACGGCTATCAATCTGTTTTACCGGCCATTTCCACGGCTATCAGTTGATATTGACCTGCTCTACCTGCCCATGGACGATCGGGAAACCGCTTGGCAGAATATCAAAGAAGCCTTCGTGCGTATAGCAGGTGGCATCAAAAAAGTCATGCCTGCTGCCAAGATCCAAAATACAACGCTCCAACAAGAAGACTCACTTCGGATCATTGTGAGCCTGGGTGACGTGCGTATTAAAATTGAGTTGTCACCGGTGATCAGAGGAACGGTTTTCGCACCGCAGCGGATGTCGGTACGAGAAGAAGTTGAAAAAGACTTTGGTTATACTGAGATACTGGTCGCCTCGCATGCTGATCTTTACGCAGGTAAGATTTGTGCGGCTCTGGACCGTCAACATCCAAGAGACCTGTTTGATGTGAAACAGTTATATGAAAACGAAGGACTGACAGACGACTTGCGTAAAACAGTAATCGTGTTTTGATTAGCCATTTCCGGCCGATATCCGAATTATTGAACCCTAATCGTAAGGACATCGCTCAGATATATGAAACAGAATTTCGACAGATGACAACTGTTGAGGTTACATTGGAAGAACTGCTCCAGGTACGCGAAAGGCTGATAGCCGACCTTAACCAGAGTATGACCGATGATGAACGCAATTTTCTGTTATCGTTTAAAAATAAAAAGCCAGAATGGTCGCTGCTGGGTGTCGCTGATCCTGATGCAGTTGCCGCTTTACCGTCAGTTCGGTGGCGCATGATCAACCTAGAAAAAATGTCGGCTGCCAAACACCAGCAAGCGTATGCAAGATTAGCAGCTATATTATTCCCCAGGCAATAAAGTATCTTAAACTCGCAATATTTTTCATCATAAATGACCAGCATCCCTTGACGAAGCTGCGACACCTTGAATAGATTTTGTCGCGATACTCGGTATCACGACAAGTTTTAAATTTTTTGTCGCAATACTTTGATGAAATCGCAACTTACTTAGGTCATAAACTTTAATTGCCATTTCCAATGTGTCTACGGTGCTTCAAATTTTTAAACTTATTTGAATATTAAAAAGCGGCTGGCTTCAATCTTCTGCAAAACGTTTAATAGCTTTTCGTTGAAATAATTGTTTCTGCATATCCTAATCGGTCTAGATCTCGAAGCCTGTTTATCACGGATCGAATAATCGAATAGATGTTGGCTTTTAATTTCCTGGTTAGTCATTTCAAGAACAATACCTTTTATGTCATGGTAGCTAATTTGTATATTTATTTATTATTTTGATTAGCAGAATTATGACCTTTTTACCTTATCAATAAAAAGATTTAAAGATTTCCTTTATTATGCTTGGGTTGTTTATATCACGAATTTATTTTTTATCCATTAACTACAAGCGATGCGAAAAATAAAGATCTTCCTGGCCTCATCTAATGAGCTAAAACCAGAACGTGACCAATTTGAAATTGAAATTTATCGTAAAACAAAAGGCTGGTTTGATAAAGACATATTTCTTTATCTTGACATTTGGGAAGACATGACCGCCCGAATGTCGATAGCCGGTTCCCAAAGTGAATATGATAAATTTGTAAAAGAGGCCGACCTTTTCGTATTTCTTGCTTATTCCAAAGTTGGTAGCTACACTGAAGAGGAGTTTGAAAATGCGATCGGACAGTTCAGCTCAACAAAAAAGCCGTTTATCTATACTTATTTCAAGATTCCACCACCAGATAATGCAGATCCCAGCCTTGGGGAATTCAAAAAGAAGCTGAATCAATTGAAACATTTTTATGCCAACTTCGCTGACTTTAATGATCTCTGGAACCAATTCAACAAAGAGCTGGAAAGATTAGAAGCAGACGGCTTCACCGAAAACAAAAGGCCTGATTATAACGCCGGAACTAAAACGATCAATCAAACCGCTGAAAAGATCTACAATATTGATAAGATCGATAAAGCAAATTTTTCGTGATAAATTATGGCAGGTCCAAGCAATGTCGCCGCTAATAATCTGATTATCCAAGGTGTAACAGATGATAAGATCACGCTGCTTGTCGACGGCAAGGCACAGGAGATAGATAAAAGGCTGGATGTGCTGCAGACATTAATGGAGCAGATGGCCACAAAATCTGTTCAATCTGCCAATAAGATTTATAATATCGGCTCCATTACCAACGCCAATTTCGGCTTTGTAATGGGGCAGGCAGGACATGATAAATCATTGCCTTCAGAATTGGCGCAGAATCTTGTAGGGGAAGGTAATGGGTGGATAAAAAGCCTGCAACAGGAACTGGTGAAACAAGGTATAGCAGTTGGCAACCAGCCATGGAATATTTTTCAAAATTACGGTTGGCTGGTAGAAACTTTTTTATCAAAACTTTGCACAGCGCCCGGTCAGGAGAAAACATTGCGCCGCCTTTCGTTTATGGCGGAAGCATACCAAGCCTCCCTTCGGTATCTATGTTATGTCCAAATCGCGCAGATACTGCAAATGGGAAACAAACCCAAGATGCCCATCATGTCAGAGTTCATCCAAATGGAAGGAAACCAATACCTCAGCTTCCATTATATGAGCCTGTTACTAATCGCCACAGATGCACTGGCACAGAATGGGTATATGAAGGAGATACCGAAATTTACCAACGAATTGAAAGATACTGGTTCAGCATTGTACGGAACTGCGCTTTTCTTGAATAACAAACGCCAGGATTTGAGAGACAATAAAATTCCGGAGGATGAGGCCCTCCCAAGGCTGCTTGATGAATACCTAACAGCCTTGGTGTACTGGTTACGAAAAGTTTCTTTTATTGCAAAATATAGGCTGGTTTCCATTAAAGACATCAACCTCAATTACAGTTTAGGAACCGCAGTAAATTTTGTTCACCTGTTCGGAGAATTGCATGGGATTTATAGTGCCGGAGACGCTATAGATGAGGATTATAATAAAAAGTCGCTTGAAGGTTCCTACACTTTCAACAAAAGCATTTTATTGTTCAAAGGAACTGATGTATCCTCAGCGATGGACAACATCCAAGACCAACGCTCCTTTCTTTCACTTTCACCTTTCGTAATAGATCAAAGTGTTTTTGCAGCCAAGGCAACACAAACACCGGAGATAGGTTATTACACAGGTTATGAAAAATCTAAACGACAGTATAATTATTCACAATATAAAAATGAACTGTCTTTTGGTGAGTCAGGAGATATCAGCTCCAATAAATCACTAACTGTATCAGAGCAAAACAACCATCAGCCGCCACTGGATAATTTGTTTGAACAACTGGAAGATTTGCTGAACCCTTTCAAATAAAACAACATGAACCAGGTAAATTCACCATTTAAATTCCTGGATTCTTATCAGCAGGCCGACGCGGATGTCTTCTTTGGTCGTGAAAAAGAAACTATTGATTTGTATGGAGCGTTGAGTGGTGTGAAGCACCTGCTCGTTTACGGCCCTTCTGGTTCAGGAAAAACAAGTCTGGTTGAGTGCGGACTTCGCAACCAGTTTTCGGATGCGGATTGGTATGCACTTAGTATCCGAAGGAGTGCCGATATTAATGCTTCTGTTTTTGCCAGTATCAACAAAGCATTGAAAGATCAAATAGCATTGGATCCCATTACCAGAATGCCGGTGGATCCTGAAATGGAATTTGGACATGCCGTCGAAAAATTATTCACTGAACGTTATCAGCCGGTTTACCTGCTGTTTGATCAGTTTGAGGAATTGTTGATATCAGGACTATCAAATGAAAAGAGTAAATTCTTTATCTCACTCAACAAGTTGATTCGTAATAAACTTCCCTGTCGAATCCTCCTTATTATGCGGGAAGAGTTCATCGGGCATCTGTCAGAATTTGAAGCGCTTTGTCCCAGTATTTTCCAGTACCGGTTTAGAGTGGAGAAAATGGGACGAAAAAATGTTGAAGAGGTTATTTATCAAATACTAGAAGCCCCAAAATACCGGGCTTATTTTAATGTTAAAGACAGCAGGAAACTAGCCGAAAGTATTTTATCAAAATTGCCTGATAAAAAGATGGAAATAGAACTGGCGCACGTCCAGGTGTTTTTGGGAGAATTGTGGGGGCGAGCCTTAAATGAAAAAAAGAACGACGATAGATTGCCGCTGTTGAGTGTGGATCTGGTGCATAATGGTGACGATCTTGAGACTATCCTGGAAAGCTTTTTGAGAAAACAAATGGGCGATCTCAACGAAAGTTTTGGTGAAAACGTACCGCTGGAATTACTCGCTGCAATGATCACAGACAAGTTTACCAAACTTCAATTAAGTGAAGCAG
Organism: Hufsiella arboris; assembly: GCF_009834875.1. Taxonomy (GTDB): domain Bacteria; phylum Bacteroidota; class Bacteroidia; order Sphingobacteriales; family Sphingobacteriaceae; genus Hufsiella_A; species Hufsiella_A arboris. The sequence continues at coordinate 76,915 of NZ_WVHT01000009.1, forward strand.
CCATAGCGGCGGACCTGGCGCATAAAAAAGTAATCGCTATAAAACCTGTCGCTGACCTGCTGAAAGACCTCGAATATCATCGTATCATACGCACCCTGAAAATAGGTGATGAGGCCCAATACGAAATAAGTCATGATCTACTGGCGCTGGTAGTGGGACAGAACCTTACCGAAGAAATGAAGATGCGTGAGAAGGCCGACGATATTTACAAAGTGTATGGCGAACGGCAGGGCTTATTTACGCAGGATGACATTGATTACCTACGGCCCTTTGAACAAAATCTTTCTTTCCCACCCGACTTACAGAAAAGGATAGACGAAAGTATTGATATGATAAAAAAGAAAAGGGATAAAGAAAGAAAGAGACAACGTGCAATTATTAGTATTGTTTCAGTCGCAGCAGTTGTAGCAGTGGTCTTTGCTTTATTTGGTTTATTTATGTGGCAAAAGGCTCAAGTGGAGGCTGAAAGGGCAATACTGGAGGCTGCAAAGGCGAAATTGCAAACCCAAAAGCTACATAAAGCTTTAGACTCGGTTTCGGTAGCAAACATGAAATTTGAAGAAGCAGACAAAAATCGTAAAGCAATACAAATAAATAGCTTGCTGCAAAAAGCAAAAAGCTATGAATCACTAGATGAAAAAAAACTGGCAATAACTACTCTGGAAGAAGCGCTGAAGATAGATTCAAAAAATGTCGACGTAAACACATATTTACAAAAATTAAAAAGCAAATACCAATAAAAAGGTAATAAAGAACGGGTGGGTATGAAATACTTAATTTTTGCATTTCTTTTTTTCATTTTGACAGGAAATGTCAATGCGCAATGTGATGTTGTTAACTTTAAAAAGTTGATTAAAGCAGGTGACAAATTTGCCGTCGAAAATAACTACGAATTAGCTGTTAAAAGCTATTCTGCAGCGATGATCGCCTGTGCCGATAACGCGAAGTTCACGCAAGAAAAAATTGTACAGATTTTTCGAAAAATTGATAAATTAAGGGAGGATGCAATTTTAGAAAAGCAAAAAGCGCAGAGCCTTACATTTACTGCAATAGCTAATGAACAATTGGACAAAAATCCAACATTCGCTTTACGGCTTGCAGAACTGGCCTGGAAAGCATCTTCTGGCAGCGCTGATAAATTTTTAGCCCAAACTTTAATCTTTAACGGACGTTATCTACAGGCTAAAAAAATGAGGGCGTTTTACCTAAATAGTCTTCCTCACGATAGCCCTGTTAATAGTGCAGTTTTCTCGCCTAGTGGAAAAGAAATTGTCACGACTTCAGATGGCAAAAGTGCCATAATCTGGAATGATTCCGGTAAATTAAAGGCTTATCTTAATGGACATAACAACGGTATTAATAGCGGTGTTTTCTCATCCGACGGAAAAAAAATTGTCACGGCTTCAAAGGACAGCACTGCCAAAATTTGGGATGCTAGTACCGCTAAACTAATTGTCAACTTAATCGGGCATAAAGATTATGTTAATAGTGCCGTTTTTTCGCCAAACGGAAAACTAGTTGTCACGGCATCTGCGGATAAAACTGCGAAGATCTGGGATTCGGCTTCCGGCAAGCTGTTGGCCGACCTTAAAGGTCATACTGAATCTGTTCATAGCGCTGTTTTCTCGCCTAATGGAAAACAAATTGTAACGGCTTCATGGGACAGAACAGCCAAAATCTGGGATGCTGGTTCAGGTAAACTAATGGCTGACCTGAAAGGACACACTAGCAATGTTAGTAATGCCGTTTTCTCGCCCGATGGGAAAGAGATTGTAACAGTTTCATTTGACAAGACTATAAAAATTTGGGATGCTGCCTCGGGTAAAATTATAGTTAGTCTTATAGGTCACGCCAGCTACATTAACAGTGTCGATTTCTCGCCCGATGGTAAAAAAATTGTGACGGCTTCATATGACAAAATTGCCAAAATCTGGGATGTTGCTTCAGGTAAACTGGTGGCTGATCTTATTGGACATACTGACGTTGTTATTAGCGCTGTTTTCTCGCCCAATGGGAAAGAGATAGTGACGACTTCTTCTGACAAAACTGCCAAAATCTGGGATTCTGCTTCGGGTAAACTAATGACAGAACTTATAGGGCATACTGACGCCGTTTTTAGCGCCGTTTTTTCGGCTGATGGAAAAATAGTCACGACTTCTGGGGACAACACAGCGAAAATATGGGATATTAATTCCGGTAAACTGATTACTGATATTACTGGACATAGTCGCAAAGTTAACAGTGCAGTTTTCTCACCTAGTGGAAAAGAAATTGTCACGGCCTCAAACGATAAAAGTGCCAAAATCTGGAACGTTACTTCGGGTGAACTAATAGCTGATCTTATTGGACATACTGACATTGTTAGTAGCGCTGTTTTCTCGCCCGATGGAAAAGAGATTGTAACTGCTTCATTGGACAAAACTGCTAAGATCTGGAATGTTGCTTCTGGCAGACTTCTGACTAACCTAAAAGGACATAAGCGCGGAGTTATTAGTGCTGTTTTCTCGCCCGATGGTAAAAAAATTGTTACAGCTTCAAATGACAATTCTGCCAAAATCTGGGACGTTGCTTCAGGTAAACTGATGGCTGACCTAACGGGAATTGGCGATGTTCATAGTGCTATTTTCTCACCGGACGGAAAGAAAATTGTGACGGCTTCATTGGATAACTCAGCCAAAATTTGGGATGCGTCTTCCGGTAAATTAATGGCTGACCTAAAGGGACATACTGGCTCTGTTTTGACCGCTTTTTTTTCACCAGATGGAAAAAAAATCGTCACAGCTTCAAATGACAAGACTGCCAAAATCTGGGACGTCGCTTCCGGCAAACTGGTGGCTAACTTTACGGGACATACCGATGCTGTTCGTAGCGCTGCTTTCTCGCCCGATGGAAAAGAGATAGTAACGGCTTCATCTGACAAAACTGCTAAAATCTGGGAAGTTGCTTCAAGTAAACTGAGGGCTGACCTAACCGGACATACTGGCTCTGTCTGGAGTGCGGCTTTTTCACCTAATGGAAAAAAAATTATCACGGCTTCAATTGACAACACTGCTAAGATATGGGACGCCGCTACCGGGAAAATGATGGCTAACCTTACAGGACATACGGATGCTGTTAACAGCGCTATTTTTTCGTCCGATGGAAAAAAAATTGTTACAGCTTCAGATGACAATTCTGCCAAAATTTGGCTTACATCCGATGGAATTCTAGACTGGTTAAAAACAGCACCAATTTATAAACTAACGCAACAGAATCTAAAAGACTTAGGAATTGATTTTATTGATCTTAAAAAGATACGATGATGCTAAATTGAATTATTGCCGAAACATGGAAATAACACAAAAAGAAAATGACAGTTAAATTAAAGGTTAGTACGAAGTAATTAATTTGCGAATTTTCTTTTATCGCATTAATAATTAATGCCAAATCGCAATGTGATCCTGCTGCTTATAGGAATTGAAAGGAAGGTGATGATTCGCCGTTAAGAAGAATTACGAGTTGGCTGTTAAGCGTTGTCCTTTAGCCGTAATTGCATGCCTTAATAATACGCCTATTGCCCGAAACATTGTACCGATTTATAAATATCTCGCGAGATCCGTGTAATTTTTAATCTTTCATAGTATTGCGATAAGTGCGAAAATTATTGTCGCTATACTCCGTATAGTGCCAAGCTTAAATTTTTCTGTTGCAATATTTCAGTGAAATATTTTAATTGAGGATAATAAACATTATCTGAATATTACTCAAATGGCAGCGTTTATCATTTCGTCAACAACAGGATCGCCAATATCATCTAAATAAATTTGTGTCGTTTTCAAACTATCATGTCCCAATGACTGCCCGATAATTTCTTTGGATACTCCGCTCACCCGCAAGATGGTCGCATAAGAGTGCCTGGCCACATAAGTAGTTACTGTTTTTTCGATACCTACTGATGAAGCTAGCGCTCTAATATTATCATTGACCATTTTCAATACTTTCTGCTTTCTGTATCGTATTGCCTTCGCGGTATTATGCCGTTTGTAAAGGATAGGAAAGATATAGCCAGCGTCACTATTGCCATCTAGTTTGCTGTAATGGTTCAGGATCTCAACAGCTGCCGGGTGCATTTTGAATCGAAAATCCTCTTTTGTTTTTGCGCGTGTATAATGTAACTCACCATCAATGATGTTTTCCCATTTTAAGCTGGCCAAATCTGTAAAATTAAGACCCTGGCAGTAGAACATAAACAAAAAATAATTCCGCGAATTGATTTTAGCATCATCTTTTTTATCAATCTGCACCTCTGTAATTTGTGTAATCTGCGCCTTGGTTATAGCCCTTTTCTTCGTCCTGGGATTGTTGTATTTAGAAAAAGCGAAGTTCTTAAAAGGATAATGGTTTTCCGGACAGACTTTATCAGTCATGGCACCTTTCCAAACTGTTCGAAAGGTTCGAAAGAAAACACTCCTGGTTGTAACCGCATTTCCGCGCTTGATTAGATACGCTTCATATTTCTTTAAAAAATCGAGGCCAATATTGACAAATGGATAATCTTTCTTGTCGGTGAACCTTTGTAGACTTTGCAATGTAGCCCGATAGGTTGCGGCGTACCCCAAACGGTCTGCCTCCTTGAGTCGTTCGATTTCCCGCTCGAAATAGGAGTACAGGGAAAAGCATTTTATCTCCTTATTAGTATTGGTGAGTTTCAGCACTATTTTTTTGATATCGTCAAAATTGACCACCGTATCGTTTTCCCCGGCGTTGAGCAGGTATAGATCCACTTTTGAAGAAATGTTACGAAGCAGAGGATTAATAGTGTGATGCTCCGGATGGCTCTTAGATACCTGTTGTGCTTTTTCATTCCATTGTTCTGGGATAGCCGACTTTTTAACGCTAATAAACTGGCTTTGCCGGTTGATAGTAATGCGAAGCATGATCGGACATTCGCCGTTGCTTAGTTGTTTAGTTTTTCTTAAAATTATCTTGTTTGAAACTGACATAGTGCAAGTGCTAATGCAAGTGGCCGACGTAGGTACAACATAGGTACAACAAATCCTTGTCTAACTAAAATTAACGAAACTTAATAAAAGCTATTCAATCAGTTGTATATAAGCAAGTTATGAATATTTTTACAAACCTCAAAATGCAAAAATAGTCGATTTTCAAGCATGGCATGCAAAAGGTCATCGGTTCGACTCCGATATTCTCCACTAACAAAAGCTTCATTTTTTGAAGCTTTTTTACTTTAAATCTTTTTTTCGTCCGTCCGGTTTTATGCTGTTAGCATCATCGACAAGTCGCGAATTTGAACTGGCTGTCGATTGTCTCTTATATAATTTCGTAGGTAAAATTCGCGTTTCAAATTCTTCAACAGGCCGCTTGGCTTGAATCAGGCTTAACAGCATTTCAACGGCATTTTTGCCGATATCAAAGCCTGGCTGGTAAACCGAACTCAGCGGAGGAAATAACACGTCGGCCAGATTGGTGTTTGTAAAACCGAGTAAAGCGATATCTTCAGGAATTTTTATATGTAATTTGTGCAATAAAGCAAGTGTAGTAGTAGTAATTCTGTCGGACGCCGTTAAAATCGCATCGGGCCAGATATCCAAGGAAAGCAGTTCGTTCAAAGCCTTTTCAATTTCCTCCGTAGTTTTACCACCGTGAGGACAATACTTAATATAATCGTCGTTAATTGTTATGCCTGAATCTGTAAGCGCCTTTTTATATCCTTCCAACCGTTCGGAAGTTATAGAGACGTTAGCCGAGCTGGTGATGGTCGCTATATTTTTGAATCCCGACTGTAACAGATGATCAGTTGCGTCATAGGCGCCTTTATAATTATCAGCAATAACTTTGTGTGTATCAATCTCACTGCTCACCCTGTCAAAAAAAACGATCGGTAATCCCTGGGAATGCAGACGTTTCAAATGATCAATGTTTTTAGTCTCTGTTGACAAGGATATAAGTAAGCCGTCAATCGACCGGTATGTCAAATGCTCAACGTTTTGAACCTCCAAATCAAACGATTCATGGGTTTGTGTGATAATCACATTGTACCCATTGTTATGCGCAACCGACTCTATGCCATCAATTACTTGCGAAAAAAAATGATTATCTATTGTTGAAACAACTATTCCGATTGATTTACTGCGTCCTTGCTTTAAGCTTTGTGCTATTGGATTAGGTCGGTAGTTATGTTCACGGGCATAATTCGTGACAAGTTCCTTTGTCTTTCCACTAATTTCGTAGCTATCTCTTAACGCTTTTGAAACGGTCGACACCGATAATTTCAGTTCCTTCGCAATGTCTCTTATCGTGATCGCTTCAAAATTCATATAAATTAAATGTTGGACAAATTAACAAAAGCGTTTGTATTTCGTCTGTTAAGCCGCTCGGATTGATCGTACAACTAAAACGTTTGCGTAAATAAAGCCGTTTCCTTTTTTAATATGATTCTAATTGCTCGTAATATTGAGCAACCGATTAAAGTAACTCATTCAAATGAAAGGCAGATCACTACATTTTCAGCTTTATATGCTGTTATTATTACTACCATCTTTAATAACCTCGGCTCAAACTATGCGCAATAAAACTCCGGTCAGCGACGCAAAAAAATGGGTAAAAAGCCGTAAATGGAGCAATGGTTGTAAGTTAAACCCACACCAATCAGTAAACGCTTCCGAGTTCTATTATCAATATCACGCCAATAAAGCGGTGTGGGACAAGGTTTTTACTTTTATTAAAGACCACAATCTTGATAGCCTTCCGGCTGGTAAATATCCTGTTGACAGCACAAACACTTATGCAAGTATCACAGAAGGCCCGTCGAAAGAGCCCTCACAAGCTAAATGGGAGTCGCACAAAAAGTATATCGATTTGCAATATGTAATTAAAGGCAAAGAAAGTATCGGAGTTCTTGACGTCGATAAAGCGTCTGTCGAAAAGCCGTATGACGAGACCAAGGATGTTGCAAATTACAGCTCTGATGGCGGAACGTATTACGAAGCGTCCGCGGCTGCATTCTTTTTATTTTTCCCGCAAAATGCGCACCGGCCAAGCATCAAGGTAGATGGCTTTGATGTTGTTAAAAAACTTGTTATCAAGATAAAAGTGGCAGAATAATGAAACTGAAAAAAATCCTCATCCTGTCGTTTTGCAGTACGTTCGCGTTAAAATGTTTTTCGCAGGCAGATGTCAAAAAAGCCTTTTCATTCTCTGAAAAACAAACCGAGCTTATGTTTCAGGAAGTCGCAAAAAGCAAAACATCGGCTTCAAAACCTGGCCTGGTTTCGCCAAGATCATTAAATTCTGAGGGGGAATTGATACTCGTATCTCCAAACGACTGGTGCAGTGGTTTTTTTCCCGGCGAGTTATGGTTTCTGTACGAGTACAGCAAAGATCGGAAATGGCTTGATCAGGCGAAAAAATTCACCACCAACATTGAAGGCGAAAAAACGAATGGTGGCACTCACGATATGGGGTTTAAAATTTATTGCAGCGTTGGAAATGGTTATCGTCTTACAAGGGACGAGCATTACAAAGAGGTCATTATCGAGTCTGCGAAGACATTATCCACCCGTTTTAATCCGGCTGTTGGCTGCATTAAGTCGTGGGACCGACGCAAAGAATGGCAGTTTCCTGTAATTATAGATAACATGATGAACCTCGAACTGCTGTTCGCCGCGACTAATCTTACTGGCGATTCGAGTTTCTACAAGATTGCGGTAACCCATGCGAACACAACCCTTAAAAATCATTTCCGCGCAGATAACAGCTCTTATCACGTAATCGACTACGATCCGGAAACCGGAAAAGTACTTCACAAACAAACACACCAGGGATTTTCAGATGAGTCGTCGTGGGCGCGGGGCCAGGCCTGGGGGCTTTATGGTTATACGATGTGTTACCGCGAAACCGGCGATAAAAAATACCTTGAAGAGGCGGAAAAAATTGCGGCCTATATCTTAAAGAATCCAGCATTACCCGCGGATATGGTTCCTTTTTGGGATTATAACGTCGCTAATAAGCCCGGCGAACTCCGTGATGCTTCCGCTGCTGCGATTACAGCCTCAGCATTATTTGAACTTGGCACTTACAGTAAAAACGGCAAGTCATACAAACATGCAGCTGACAAAATTCTCACAAGCCTGGAAAATCATTACCAGGCGGCGCCGGGCGGCAGCAAAGGCTTTTTATTATTACATAGTACAGGTCATAAGCCTGCAAAAAGCGAAATTGACGTACCGATCAGTTACGCTGATTATTACTACCTTGAGGCTTTGTTGCGCAAGAATCGCCTGAAAAACGGGCAACCTGTTACATTAAAATAATTGCACTTTTTTCACTAGAGCAATTACTTTTGCCATAAGCTAAAAATTAATGAGTTTAGAACAAACATGGAGATGGTACGGACCGAATGATCCGGTGACCCTTTCCGATATAAAACAAGCAGGTGCTACGGGAATCGTAACTGCACTACACCATGTAGCAAATGGCGAAGTATGGACGGTTGAAGAAATTTTAAAAAGAAAAACACTGATTGAGCATGCCGGATTGAAATGGTCGGTAGTTGAAAGCGTGCCTGTTCATGAAGATATCAAAACGAAAAGCGGAAATTATCAGCAGCATATTGAAAATTATCAGCAAACTTTACGAAACCTTGGTTCATGTAACATAGACATTGTTTGTTATAATTTTATGCCGGTGCTCGATTGGACGAGAACCGACCTTGACTATCCAATGCCTGATGGATCAACTGCCTTGAAGTTTGACGTAGTTGCCTTTGCAGCGTTTGAATTATACCTATTAAAACGACCCGGCGCTGAAGATGGTTATACCGACCTGATAAAACAAAAGGCTCGCAAATACCTTGACGACCTTTCGTCTGAGGAGCAAACCAAACTTGTAAAAAACATTATAGCAGGCTTACCCGGTGCGGAAGAAGGCTATACATTGGATGAGTTTTTACAAGTGCTGGCTACTTACAACAACATCGGCCCGGCCGAGTTAAAAGCAAACCTCTTTTACTTTTTACAACAGGTTATTCCGGTTGCCGAGCAGGCTGGAATATTGATGTGTATTCACCCTGACGATCCTCCATATCATATTCTTGGTTTACCACGGGTAGTCAGTACAGAACAAGACATTCTGGACATTTACAATGCAGTGGAAAGCCGCCATAACGGATTAACATTTTGTACAGGATCATTCGGAGTTAGACCAGACAACAACTTACCCGAAATGGTTAAACGCCTGGGCGAGCGTATACATTTCATCCATCTACGGAGCACCTTACGGGATGAAGAAGGCAATTTCCACGAAGCGGACCATCTTGCCGGCGATGTGGACATGTATGCTGTTATGAAAGCGATTATTGAAGAACAACAAAAACGCAAATTATCGGGCAGGGAAGACGTGCGCATGCCGTTCCGCCCGGATCATGGCCATAAAATGCTGGACGATCTCCATAAGAAAACCAATCCTGGCTATTCTGCAATTGGAAGGTTACGCGGCCTGGCGGAACTACGCGGACTGGAGCTGGGAATACGCCGATCATTTAATTTATAATCTCAAACAATCGTATTCTCTTCCTTTTTAACTAGTAAAACGGCATTATTTTCAAGAAGCAGGTAGCCATATTCATAACAGAAAAAGTACCTGCTTCCTTTTTGGGTTTCGTAAATGCTGGTAAAATAATTGAAATCGAAGCCCATGTTGATCATTTTCTCTTTTCCCGCTTTACTTTTCCCTTCAGGGTTAAGCTGCTCCATAATTGAGCGATTCTTCTTCAAAATCTGGTTAACAACTTTAATCAATCTGTGATCTTCCTGTTTTAAACGATTGTTATAACTTGTCCGGCATTGATCATCGCAGAACTTTTTATCCGAACGTCCCTTTACAGGCATTGAGCAGTCAAGACAGAGCTTTTCCATTAAACAAAATTTAGGTTCTATTAAGATAGGAAATTTTCGGAAAAGCAAATATGATGCTGGGTCAATAATAGCTGTTATGGCAAATGAATTAAGCGATAAATTTCTTAAAATAGTCGATCAGGTACTTCCCTCCTTCTGTTAACAGCTGGCTTATGAATGGCGATGCTATGCCAATGATCGCTATCCATAGTGCAGGATTAGTGTTACTCTTTTTATCATTAATGTCGCTGATCTCTTTTTTTAAATCCTTAAAATGCACTGCATAATTTTTCAATGTCTCTTTGTTTACGGCAGGGTCGGTTTCGGCTAACAAGCTGCTTCTTAAATCGAGTGTACTTTGGTAAGTCGACTTCAAAAAATCATAGTAAACAAAACGCTTGTCGAACGGGCGTGCATGTTTGTAAAAGTTATAGATGAGTGTCTCATTTTCATTCAGATTGCCGGCAACAGCCGGATCGTCGAATCGTAATCCCATTTCCACTACCTTATCATCATTTACCAGTTCACTGTACTTCGCATTCAAAAATTGCCCGCTTTCATCAATTCGTGCTATTACATTATTAAGAGTCGCTAAATCCAGGGCGTCAATTAAATGATCGAGTATGGAAGTCTTATTTTCGAAGTGTTCCTTTTTAAGCTGCCTGGACTTCTGGATACCTATAAAATAAGGTAAAATAAAAAAGAAGACAAAGAACGCGAGCAAGACCGTAAAAATTAATGGATCGAAATTGATCCTCAGACTACCGACCGATATTTCATTTGCGGATCCCGTCCATTTTAACGTCCAAAAGAAAAAACTGATGAAAAGGGCGTTGGGTATCAACCCGGACAATTGTGCGGTAAGATATCTTGCGCGGGAATCCTCGTCGATGAAATCAGCGCTCAAAATATTAAGATTTGTAGGGATTAATAAAAGATAACTGCTCAAAATAAGAACGATTGTGCATTGCAGTGAAAACGTTCTGAACTGCTCTATATCAAGCGTATTTCTGAAAAAGTACAATCCAATCACTATCGGATATGCCAGCAGAATTATAATTGAAATACCCTGGGTGAATAAATTGAACAGCGGATTTTTAACACCAAAATTGTATCCGGCCCAACCGCCAACACTTTTATATGGCACCTTCGGGCTTCCTAAAAGGCTCCAGATTATAAACGACAGAAATAAACCAATATTAGAAAATGCGATACTCGCTATGATCATGTAGGAGTTAAAGAATCGTCCGACAGTAAATATTAATGCGAACAAAAACAGATTCGGAATAATGACAAGCAGCTCATTTTGAATAAACCGGTCTTTGTTCGATCCGGATACATACTTCATTAGTAACACGTAAGATATCCCAAGATATAAGACGTAAATAACCAGGAAGGCAATAAAAATGAGAATCCGAATCATTTCAATATTGATTTACAAAACTTGATGAACTTCAAATTAGGATTACAATACAGAAAGATGCTAAGGAATTGGCTGCTTTAATTTACATAATATTTTCATAACGAAACAAAAAGACATTTGATCAACATTTTATAACCGTTGATAATCAACATGTTAACTATCACTATCCGTTTATAAACGTTTAAAAACGGATCTACCTGTTTATTATACGACTAAGCTTCTGCCACCATCTCATCTTTGTTCTGTCGGTAGCCGGAGAATGGCTGCTGGTCGTTAATCACTCAAAACTTAAAATTTTTAAAAATGGAAACTCAAACAAACAACAGCGTACGTTTAACAGGCTTTATCGGAAAAGATCCTGAGGTAAAAGAAATCGGCAAATCACAATTAGTTCGATTCTCGATGGCAACAAATCATTCGTATAAAAATTTAAAAGGCGAATGGATGAAGGATACACATTGGCACAACATTGTTATATGGAATAAAATCGACGCTATTGATCACAAACGCTTATCCAAAGGAACCGAGGTAAGTATAGAGGGGCGTTTAGTAAGCAGAAGTTATACAGATAAGAAAGGTAATAAGCATTATCTGACAGAAATAGTAGTCAATGAAATTTCTGTATTGGAGAAAAACAGGAAGGATACAGCACAGGTTGCTTAATAATCTTTAGAACATCAAATCTGCCGCTTCATAACCACGCGGCAGATTTGATAGTTATGGTGTTGTAACTGCCACAGGCAATATTTTTCCATTGAAAAACTTGCCGCCGGTTTTTGCAAAATCAGCGATGTACTTACCCATTTCAAACGCCATAATAGGTGATTCATAGTCCGGGAAAGCTTGCTCAAGCATTTCTGTTTGTGCAGACCCTAGCGCTAAGCAGTTAACCTTAATATTCTGATCAGACAACTCCATAGCTAAACATTCGGTTAATGTATGTAAAGCAGCCTTACTGGCTGAATAGGCGGCCAAGCCAGGAAATTTGATACTCCCGGTAAACCCGCCCATGCTTCCAATGTTAACTATATGACCGCCGGAATTGATGAGAGGAAGCAATTGTTGAATCATCTTAACATGCCCTAACAAATTGCTTTGCAGCATTTCGGCAAAATCCAAAGCGGATGTGTCGATAAACGGTTTATTGATCAACTGCCCGGCGTTATTGATCAGGACATCCACCTTCCCAAGAAATTGTTTAATAAAAGGGATTAAGCCGTCGTTATAATCATCATGAACAATGTCGAACTTTGCCGGATATAGGCTGCAATCAGGATTAAGACTTCGTGCGATTTCTGAAAGTCGCTGTAATTTATCCTCCGAACGAGCCAAAGCTACTACTTGATTGCTGCTATCTAAAATGAGTTCTAACACTGCTTCAAATCCTACTCCACTACTTGCTCCGGTAATTACAAAATTCATTTTTATATATGTTATGGTTAAAAATTGGTTAACAAATTTGTTCAAAACGTGTTGTTGTGTTGTTCAATCAAATTTTGACTTAATTATGTAGCATTACAAACCTTCAACTTCTAATTTTGCACTCTGAAATAAAAGTTATGAAAAGGATTTTAGTTACAGGTGGGGCAGGTTTTATTGGCAGTAACCTTACAGCTAAACTGCTCAAAAGCGGCCGTTATCATGTAACCTCTATAGATAACTTTGATCCTTTCTATTCAAGAACGCAAAAGGAACGCAATATAGCGCCCTTTCATCAGAATTTTCAGTTTATTCAAGGGGACATCAGGAATTCGAGTGATCTTGAAAAAGTTGGCGCTATTGATGCAATAGTTCACTTAGCAGCGAAAGCCGGAGTGCGGCCAAGTATTAAAGACCCTGTTTTATATAACGACGTTAATGTTGCCGGTACTCAAAATCTGCTAGAATTTGCAAAAAGACGTGAAATCAAACAATTTGTTTTTGCTTCGTCAAGTAGTGTTTATGGCGTTAATCCAAACGTTCCATGGGATGAAGAAGAAAAGCTTTTTCCGATAAGTCCTTACGCTTCGTCAAAACTATCAGCCGAAATGCTTGGACACGTATACAGTCACCTCTATGGAATTCGCTTTCTGGCCTTAAGGTTTTTTACAGTTTACGGCCCTGGTCAGCGTCCGGATTTAGCGATCCACAAATTCTTTAAATCGATTGAGAATAATTTGCCGATACCTGTTTTTGGCGACGGTTCTACAAGCCGTGATTATACGTTTGTTGACGATACCGTGAAGGGAATTGAAGCCGCGATTAATTATCAGGAAAGTGATTTTGAAATCATCAATCTCGGCAACCACAATACTGTTACATTATCGACACTAATTGACGAGATCGAAAATACCTGCGGCAAAAAAGCCATTATCGATCGCCGGCCAGAACAACCAGGCGACGTACCGCAAACTTTTGCCGACATTTCTAAAGCTGAAAAATTACTAGGATATAAACCGCAAACTGATCTTAAAACAGGTTTAAAAAAGTTCTATCAATGGTACCAGGACAACCGGGCTTATGTTTTTACTTAGCGACAAACAACCAGCCTGAAAATTTAGCATCGCCATTTCCCGGATCAATAACATACATGTAGCTTCCAGTTTCAATTGGCTTGCCATTATAATTACCGTCCCAGGGATGCTCATAACCCTTACTTTTAAATATAGCCTGACCGTAGCGGTTAAAAACCACAACCGAGCAGTTCAGATAAGTATTTAAGCCGGCTACTTCCCATTTGTCATTGATTCCATCACCATTAGGCGTAAAGGTATTTGGTACAACCAGCTTTTTATTTACATGGATATGAACCTGGTCTTCCGCGTAAGTATTGCACCCGTCTGTTGACTCTGCAATCAATGTATAAGTAATATCCTCCAAAGGTGTACAGATAGTTTTGCCGTTCACATCGGCCAGATATTGCTGCGGTTCCCAATGCATATTGTAAGATGTTGCGCCGGAAACTTTACTCTCGAGTTCAAAAGATGTTCCCTGAAAAACCGTACGATCCTTACCTGCATCAGCTTTAATCATTAGGCTTACCGGAACTACAACTGAATCCGAGTAAACCCTGCATGACGCCGAATTAGCGCCATGCTGGGTAACAGCCAACCTGTATTTATACTCCTGGCCTGCTATGCCGGTTATTTTAGCTTCTTCACTAATACCTGTGAATCCGGGTATGTCTTTCCAGGCACCATTTTCAAAATTCTGCCACTGATACATCGGATCAACGAATCCTGGCGATAGCGTCGCACTCAGTTGTACTGTTTTGGTTTGCCCTTCACAAGCAACAAGGTTTGGATCGTTTGCAGCAGAGTTTACGTTGATTTCCGGCGACCATGGCCTGAACACAATATCATCCACAGCAATATCATTTCCAATCCCCCCGGGCGCGTTATTTGTTATTACTAAAACCAGGTTGGAGACATTTGCAGGCGTACTGAAAACAAATCCGTATTGCTTCCACTGAGGCGTCGCGGTAACAGGGATGTTGCCAGAATCCTGCGAACGAAGAATATTACCCTCCGTATCCTGAATACTGAAGGTGATATTCGGCTCGATAGTGTTCATCGTTGTTATCAGGTTGAGACACCATGCAGTAAAGGAATAGGTAGTGTTTGGGCAAAGCGCGGCAACCGTTTCCTTATAAAAAATCCCTGGACTATATGATGCGTTTACAATAAGCATCCGCCCATTCGGATCGCCGGTATGGTCTCTATTTAAGGTATGCCAGCTACTTCCAAAACAATTATAGGTAGACGGCGCAATGGTATAATGTCCGTCATTTGGACAATCAGCATTGTCGAAGGTATACCCGGACAGGTTGGCAAAAGGCTGACCGAAACCAGGTCCTGCACCAAAGGTTATATTGATCACCGGATCGCCGTAGCTGCCCTGAAGTTGTGCAAACAACGGTTTCGGTTCCAGCAATTTAAGTGCTATTAGCGTGATTAAGCCGATTCTAAAAAGCGCTTTCATCGCCCGACCGCTGCTTCATCTGCTTTTTCCTCGAAGTCATGAGCTTCCTTTGAAGAAGGCGCTGCTTCGAACTCCCTGGAAAAATACACAAACCAAACTCCACTTAAAGCAGCAAGTGTTGACAACAGGAAAAACGCCACCGAAAGAAAGACGGCCAAATTCTGATCCATGCCGAAATAAGTTGAGGCATGGGTCATAACATACTCCCGCGCTCCCACTCCGGCAAAACTTACAGGCACATTAGCAGCCAGAGTTGACAATAAAAAGCTGAACAGGTAAGGAGAAAATTTACCATCAAAATTTTGCGACAACAAAATCATGATAACAACAAGTACCTGCAATGATTGAACCAGCGCGGCTTTAGCGTGTACGGTAAAAAACTTTTTTGAATAATCCGGAAAAAAGCGTCTCATTAACAGGTAATACACCAATGTACCAGCAACTAAAGCGATGAAAGGCCAGGTTTTTGGAATATCAATTTTGGGAATAAAAATAATCAGCGAAACGGCTATCATTCCAATTGCCCAAAGGCCGCTCATCCGGTCAAAAAGCATTGCCAGGAAAATTCGTTTGGTGGGCAGCTTAAATTTTTTCCGTAAAATATAAATTTTGTAGCCGTCGCCACCAACACCACCGGGAAGTGTGATATTGTAAAACATTCCAAGCAGGTAAAGCCGGAAATTAAATCCGAATTTCAAATCCAAACCGATTGCCTTCAGAAGACTTAAGCTTCGCCAGGAAGAAACAATTTGAGATAAATAGTAGATCGCAAAGGCGAGAAAAATATAACCGAGATTACTTTTAAGGAATAATTCCTTAACTACTTTAAAGTCGATTTTAAGCGACACCAGGTAAAGCAGGGCCGCGGTAAAACCAATTTTAAGGACAACTTTAAGAATGCCCCACAGTTTCTGCTTGTCCATTAAAAATTCGTCTTACCTGATAAGTTTTGCGGTTAGTTCCCTCGAAATATGTTCTTACGTTAATTTCGGCGATGATCCCAATCGTAATAAGCTGAATCCCACCGAGGAGAAATATTAATCCAAGAATCAATAATGGCTTTCCGCCGATATCATGTCCCAATATCTTTAATATCAGCAAATACGCATTGATCAGGATCCCTAATGCCAGGGATATAAAGCCCATGGTACCAAAAAGGTGCATCGGTTTCTGAATGTATTTACGAAAGAAGACCATGGTGATCAAATCAGCCATTACTTTGAAAGTGCGGTTCAAACCATATTTTGAATGGCCAAATTGCCGGGCGTGGTGCTTCACATCAACCTGGGTGATATTGGCTCCCTGCAACTTAGCAAGTACTGGAATAAAACGATGCATTTCTCCATAAATTCCGAGGTCTTCGGCGATTTCGCGCTTGAAAATCTTCAACGTACAGCCATAGTCTTTTATATAAACCCCGGTCATCCGGCGAATTATTGAATTGGCTATTTTAGAAGGAATTTTACGTAAAAACATTCCATCCTTGCGGTTAGCACGGTTTCCGGCAACAACATCCCAGTCTTCATCTTTAAGCTTTTGAAGCATAAAAGGAATGTCGGAAGGATCATTTTGGAGATCGCCGTCAAGCAACGCAATATATTCACCTTCGGCATGGTCGATGCCGGCAGTCATAGCGGTACTTTGTCCGTAATTTTTGCGTAGTTCAACAAGTTTTATATGCTCGTCGGCATTAGCTTTGATTTCATTTTGTGTTCCGTCATTTGATCCGTCATCAACAAAGATCACTTCGTAATCGATACCTGTCAGAGCCTGACGAATTGCAGCGACAAGCGGACTAATATTTTCCCGCTCGTTCAACACAGTTATTACAACAGAAAGTTCCCTCATTTCACAAAAAATAATTTCAAGCCGTCTTCATATTCCTTAACCAGGGCGGCCGAAGGGTTTTCTAAATTTTTGTCAAAGGTAAGATAATAACCGCTCATGTTATCCTGATCAACGATTTTAAGCATTTGCATTCTGCTTCGTTCGATATAAAAAATCAAGCGGTCATAAAAAGGAATATCTTCAACATGGGGATGATAACTATAGAAATAAAAAGGCTTCCCTTTGGAAATTGCTCCCATTTCGATAGCGATTGCACGATATTTTTTCGCGTCCTGGTTCCGTTCGGGAATGACAAAAAAACTGAATCCCAGCCTAAGTATCACAAGAAAGGCGAAAAAAAGAACGATCTTTTGGGAAGGAATCTGCCAGATCAGTAAACACAAAGCCGCCATTAAAAGAAAAACAATGCAAGCTTTTAAAACTAAATAATCAACGTTTTGCGGCGTCTCCAGCATTAAGATTATTGGCAGAATAATAGTCACAATCGAGCACGCTGTAGCTACGAAATAAAACAGAATAGTATTAAATCGTGGCAAACGACCCTGAAATGTAACATAGGCATCGCTTATCACAACAAAAATTAGTGGATAAAGCATTAGCAAATACCGAGGCCTTGTCATCGGCGAAAGCCAGTAAATCCAGATATTAGCTAAAAGCAGAATCACAACGAATTTTAAAAATGGAGTTTCAAAAAGCCGCTTTATAAATTCCCTGTTAAAGCAATAGACTATCAATAAGGTTACCGGCAACAAATGGACGAGGTGCTCAAACGGAAATTTAAGCACATACATTACGTTATTCCAAAAGCTAAATTTAGTGGCTGTTCTCTGGCTGCTTTGGTGCCACATGGTATCCAGGTATCCAACAACATTAGGATTGTGCAGCCAGTAATTGTAAAAATACCCTCCGACAATTAGTACGAAAACAGATCCTCCGATAATATGCTGCCAGCTAAATAGCTTTTTAAAATTTCCGGTATAAGTCGTGAGGGCAATCAGCGACAATCCCTGGAAAACAACGGAAGGCAGTCCCTTTGATAAGAAAGTTATGGCAGTTATCAGGTAGGTAAAAAAAAATAGCTTAAACCATTCATTCCGCTGCGAAAAATAAAACATCAGCATAAATGAAATATAAGTTAGCCATGAATAAAAGATATCAATATGCCCGAGCATTGAATCGTAGAAAAGCATGCGGCCGTTAACAAGAAAAAATATTCCGGCAAGTAATGCTGTAGTGTTATTCTTTAAAAAATGAGCTGTTGAGTAGTAAATAGTAACCGCGAATAAGAACATCGGAACTACGGCAGGAAGTCGTGTAACGAACTCCGAAAAACTGCCTGTAAGTAAATACAAACTCGCTAATATCCAGTTATAAACCGGCGGCTTGTTATAATAGTATTCACCGCCTACCGTTGGAACTGAAAATCTTTTTGAAAGTATCATTTCCAGCGCTACGTTCGCTCGCGTAGGCTCGTCGGCAAATAAAGGCTGCAATCCAAGATTATAAAAGAATGCCGGCAGGGCAAGGATAATGAGTAAAAAGAAAGTTCTATCAGGGTTTTCCGCGATAAATTTTTCTATCTTCTTCATTTGGTCAGCCCTTATTTTTCATTCGGTAATACTTGTATATTTTCACGGCCGACATGATGATCATCGCAAATAAAACCAAGCCAATTAATCCGTAGATCCAGTCAATCGCGCTCTTCAGGATGACAGTGAAAACAATAGCAACCAGGAAAATCGTCGCCAGTTCATTCCATAAACGAAGTTGTGTGGAAGTCCAGGTCGAGTTGCCATCTTTCAGCTGTTTAATTATGCGCTGACAAATAAAATGATAAACAAGCAATCCTAGAACAAAAGCCAGTTTTACATGAAGCCAGGGCATCTTTAACAATCCAGGATTGATATAGACCATTCCGATGCCGGCTAAAACGGCCAAAATCATGGCGGGAGTTGTAATGATGTTCCAAAGTTTGGATTCCATCACTTCGAACTGTTTTTGAAGAATTAGCCTTTCCTGTTCCGGCTTGTCGTTCGCCTCTGTGTGGTAAATAAAAAGGCGAACAATGTAAAAAAGTCCTGCCATCCAGCTTACTACAAAAATTATGTGGAGGGATTTGAGGTAAAGATAGGCCATGCTGGAATTATATATTTTGGGCTAAGATCAAATATTTACAAGTTAACAAGTTTATAACGGGACTGAACATTTGTAAACCCGGGTGAAGCGGATACCGGCCATGTGGCTAATACCTGCACAGTATGAGCAAAACACGGGGCTGCCGATAACTGAAACACTTCATCTGCTTTTCTTAAGCCTACTCTAAGTATTTAGTAAAATATTATAAACTAATTATACTTCTATTACCCCCGGTTTCTAGAAATAAAACATATTTAAAAAGCAGGCTTCTTTTTCATCGCTTCCGTTAGTCCCGCTTTACGCTTTACTCCTCACTCATCCCCACAATCCACTGCCTTCGTTGCGTGGTAACCGCTTCAATCGGGTTTAATTTGGTTCATTTCTGCCATGATTAACAGAAATCAATACTTAAACTCCTTAATCACTTCAACCGCGTATTTCACGTTATCAAAAGGGATATCCGGCATAATACCATGACCGAGATTAAAGATAAATCCGTTTTCACCACGCATGCGTTCAAACAGCTTATAAATGCGTTCCTTGATCACCTTCTTATCTGCGTATAAAATGTGCGGATCCAGGTTTCCCTGCACCGCGATATTTTGAGGCAAGCGTTTTTTAATGTCCAATAAATCGACGTTCCAATCAATTGAAACAACATCTGGCTTCGCTTCCGCCATCAAAGGAGCAAACACAGAGCTCCCTTTACAAAAGGAAATCACAGGAATGTCCTTGCGATTTAAATTCGAGATAATTTCAGAAATATAACGGTGCGAAAACTCTGTATAATCGTCCCAGCTTAATGCCTGTGCCCAGCTATCGAATATCTGCACTGCATTTACACCAGCGTCTATCTGCAGATTCAGATAGTCGGCAGTGACTTTAGCGATTTTAGAAAGTAACTTATGTGCCAGCTCAGGTTCGTTATGAAGCATCAGCTTAGTGAGCTTAAAGTCTTTTGATGAGCCACCCTCGACAAGATAACTCATAACAGTGAACGGTGCGCCGGCAAAACCGATTAATGGAATTTTTCCATTCAAACGTTGTTGAATTACTTTTATAGCATCTGCAACATACTGCAATTTGTCGTTTACATCCGTTGCGAGGCTATTCACATCATTTAAGCTGCGAACCGGATTTGAAAATCGCGGGCCAATGCCGTTTGTGAAACTCAGATCGCCACCCATCGCTTCTGCGGTAACCAGAATATCAGAAAACAGGATCGCTGCATCGATGTCAAGTAAATCAACCGGAAGCATCGTTACATCTGCGGCAATTTCAGGCGTTTTGCACATTTCAAGAAACGAATATTTGTTCTTGATCTCCCAATATTGCGGCATAAAACGGCCCGCCTGGCGCATCATCCAAACCGGAGGTCGTTCTGTTTTTTGCGAAAATGCCGCTTTAATAAAAAGCGAGTTTTGTATGTCTGGTTGAATTTCGATTGTATTACTAATAATTCTCTGATCAGTGCTCACGTTACAACAGGTATTTCTTTTTCTATTTTTTCTATAATATTTTGAACACGCGCACTAACCTTGAGTGCTTTAGCCGCTTCGATGTAAGCACGTGTTCTGTCCAGCTCTTTTTTCTTCAGGCTTAAATTTGCCAGCTGAACTAAAATAATTCCTTTATCATTTTGATTACGAAGAGGAAAGCGGCTTGCTATTTGAAAATGACGTTCGGCGGCCTTAAAGTTCTCTTTTTGAAGCGCAATATTTCCCATCATAAATTCGTAAAATCCGCGACGGTTTTTAGCCAGTCTGTCAGGATTCACGATTTCATTAAGGAGGCTTTCGGCCCTTTTGTAATCCTTTAATTGGTATGCTTTTGAGGCTGCCAAAACCGTCCCTTGCTTAAAATGACTCCATATAAGGAGTAAAATTCCAAGTACGACAACGGCCGTAAGCTCATATGTTTCGCGATAAATCGTCCACAACAACACAAAAATCGCCAGCCCTAAAATCGCGAAACGGTATTGTTTAGTCATGCCCCTGCATATCGGTAAACTTATAACCTACCCCACGGATTGAATGGAAATAGATTGGATTTTTTTGATCTGGCTCGAAATATTTACGGAACGTCAGGATAAAATTATCGATGGTTCTGGTCGACGGGTAAACATCGTAATTCCAAACGGTTTCAAGAATTTGCTCTCGTGATACTGCCTCATTGCGTCTTTCGATCAGAAGTTTGAGCAGCATTGTTTCCTTCTTTGTTAGCGGCGTGATGCTTCCATCGTCATTCTTCAGCTCAAAGGAGTTGAAATAAATAGTTTTGTCGCCGATTTTGTATGAATTAAGCTCTTTCAGTTCATCGCCTTTCAAACTGCGTTTCACCAGGTTATGAACACGGAGAATCAATTCTTCCAGGTTAAACGGTTTGGTGAGATAATCGTCCGCACCTTTTTTCAATCCGGTTACACGGTCTTCGCTAGTGTTTTTAGCGGTTAAAAACATGATCGGAACTTCCGAATTTTCCAGTCGAATAGTTTCCGCGACCTGAAATCCGTCAATTTCCGGAATCATTACATCCAGGATGACCAGATTGAAGCGTTCTTCCTTAAAAACTTTAAGAGCCTTTTTTCCATCTGTTGCGGTTGACACCTTGAATCCTTCCAATTCCAGGTTCAATTTAATGGCTTCGAGCAGATGGTCTTCGTCCTCAACCAGTAAGATTCTTTGTTTAGCTGACATGTGAGTTAAATGTTACTTCAAAAATACTTCCATTAGGCTTATTGTTCTTCACTTTGATTTGCGCATCGTGATGATTTAAAACCTGTTTAACAATAAACAAACCCAAACCCGTTCCTTTAGTTTTACGGGTATCTTCACTGCCTACACGATAAAATTTATCAAATATGCGAAGTTTTTCTTCGTCATTAATACCTATGCCGTTATCAGCGACCTGTAGAACGATGTTGCCGTTGTTTCTAAAAGCCTTCGCCTTTATCTCAGAACACGGCGGAGAATACTTTACGGCATTTTCGATCAGGTTTGTAACAACCGATGTCAATGCAAACCTATCACCCGTTAAACTTAGCCCTGGTTCTATTTCAGCTTTGATTGTTTGCGAACTGCAAGTATGTACCTGCAGCCTGTCGGCAACACGCTCAACAAGTTCAGAAAAGTTAAATTCCTCCTTTGGAAAGCTGTAGGCCTTGTTATCAATCTTCGTAGCGATGAGCATGTTCTCAACAAGATCGTCCAATCGCTCGATATCTTTCAATGAATTTTTTATAAATCCTTTTTGCTGCTGCGGATCTAATTCACGTTTCAAAATTGTTTGAAGATAAAGCTTTATTGATGCAAGCGGCGACTTTAACTCATGAGTAACCGACAATAGAAAATTTCGTTGAACTTCATTTAGGCGACGCTCCTTTTTAAGCGATTTAAATAACTGGATGGCTCCCACCACGAAAATGAAAACGAATACAGAGCCTTCACCGAGAATCATTGCCTTGCGTTCAGGCTGTATCTTGATTAGCAGATATCCCCACCAGAACAATTCTGCCAACGCATAAATTGTCAGGAAGTAGAATATAAGCAGTGATTTCTTCATGAAGTTTATCATCTGGCCGTTCTAAAAACTATATCCAGACTATCAAATATAGCACGTTTTGTTTTTTCCAGCTCTATTTTCGAGTGAGCTGCCGAAATGAATCCTACTTCATATCCTGAAGGACCAAGATAAATTCCGCGATTTAACAGTTCCCGGTGAAATATCTTGAACTTTTCCATGCTTGCCGGATCGATCTCTTCGGCAGTTTTTATATCCTTTTCAGAAAAAGCGAACCAAAAAATTGACCCGATATTGAATACTTTAAACTTATAATTTTTAGCTGTAGTAAAGCGCCTGATCGAATCGGTGAATTCTTCAGCTTTTTTATTTAAATCTTTATAAAAACCGGATTTAGCCAATTCAGTGAGTTGCGCAATTCCTGCAGCCATTGCAACCGGATTACCGGACAAGGTGCCTGCCTGATAAACCGGGCCTTCCGGAGATATACTGGACATAATTTCCACCGAAGCGCCGTAAGCTCCAACCGGCAAGCCTCCGCCAATAATTTTACCGTAAGTAATAATATCCGGTTTGACATCGTAATAACGAGCTGCACCTTCAAAACCTAAACGGAAACCTGTAATTACCTCGTCAAATATCAAGAGTGAATTATTTTTGGCGCTTACGTCGCGAAGGAAATGCACGAATTCTTTGTCCTGGATCAGCAGGCCATTATTTGCTGGCACACCTTCTATAATAATTGCAGCAATCTGGTCTTTAAACTGCTCAAATGCTTCTTCTACCGCCTTACGATCATTCAGTGAAACAACGATAGTTTCGTCGGCAAATGACTTCGGAACACCGGCCGATGATGTCTCGCCGAAAGTAACCAGGCCTGAACCTGCTTTAACCAGCAAAGAATCTACGTGACCATGATAGCATCCCTCGAATTTTAAAATTTTGTCACGTTTCGTATATCCGCGGGCCAACCTTATCGCCGACATGACGGCTTCCGTTCCTGAACTGACGAAACGTATTTTCTGAATTAATTTATTGTTTGAAAGGATCAGCTCTGCTAACTCATTTTCTAAAGCGGTCGGTGCGCCGAAGCTCATGCCATTCTGCATAACTTCCGTAACCTTCTCACGAATTTTAGCATTGTTATGCCCTAAAATCAATGGCCCCCAGGAGCAGCAAAAGTCAATAAACTTATTTCCATCGGCATCCCATAAAAAACAGCCATCACCTTTTTCAATAAACAACGGTGTTCCATGAACAGATTTAAACGCCCGAACCGGTGAGTTGACACCGCCCGGAAAATATTTCTTTGCCTTTTCATATAGCTCCCCGGATTTTTCCCGTGCAATATCAGGCTTACCAGTTGTACCCGTTACTCCAGTTTCCTCTTCCTGTCCCGAAAATATTTTTTTTATGGAATCCAACATTATCTTATAAAAATCAGTCTTGTTAGTGTATTAAAGCCATTTATTCTGCAAAATATCACGAATGTGATAAGTAGTGATGATACTTGCACCTGCTCTTGCGAATGCATGCATTGTTTCCATAACAACTTTCTGTTCATCTATCCAGCCATTTTTAGCGGCGGCCTTTATCATAGAATACTCGCCCGAAACATTATAACATGCAATGGGCAGATCGGTATTTAATTTCAGTTTATGGATAATATCCATGTAAGCCAATGCAGGTTTAACCATAAGCACATCAGCGCCTTGTTCTTCATCCAGCAATGCTTCGCGGACAGCTTCATTTCCATTACGAAAATCCATTTGATAAGCTTTACGGTCGCCTTTACCGGGAGCACAATCGGCAGCATCGCGAAACGGGCCATAATAAGCCGAGGCAAATTTTGTAGCATGCGACATGATCGCTGTATTTACCAATCCGCTGTTGTCAAGCTTATTACGTATTGCTTCGATTCGTCCGTCCATCATGTCTGACGGCGCCAGCATATCAGCTCCGGCCTGAGCGTGACTAAGTGCCATTTTGGAAATTAATTCAACGGTTTCATCATTTTGGACGTAGTCATCTTTCAGAATTCCGCAATGGCCGTGAGTAGTGTATGAGCAAACACAAACATCTGTTACAATATACAGGTCGTCTCCGAACCGGGATTTTAACAACCGTACGGTATCGGCCACGAGAGAATGTTCATGGTAGGCAGTGTGAGCGTCTTCTGATTTCTCCTCGCCTACGCCAAAAAGCATTATTTTATTCAGGCCAAGATTCAGCCCTTTTTCTACATCTTCAACAAGTTTATCGGCTGAAAAGTGATTGATTCCCGGCATAGAAATTATTTCCTTGGTTATGCCTTTTCCCGGAACTACGAAATAGGGATAAATGAACATATCTTTCGATAACCTGGTTTCGGCAACCATTTCACGAACTACCTGGGACTTTCTTAATCTTCTCGGGCGAACTAACATGAATCAAGCGTTTAAAATCAGGCACAAATCTATCATTCTTTCGGACGTTGGCTGTCAGGTATAAGTCAAGTGATCAGATAGATTGGTTAGCGGCTAACTAGCTCGCTATCCACAAGGCATAAGGAAAGAATAAATTAGCGAACCAGATTTAACTGATATCTCTCAATTCAGAAATCTTATCGTCTTTAAATGTAAAGATTGATTTACCGGTCAGTTCCAGTTTACTGCCGGTTTTAAGTGTGTCATTGAAATCAACTGCAAGCACTCCCGTGTAATGGACGTCTACTGTGGCGCTATCGCCATCGATTGTAATGCGTTGGATTGTCTGCGTTCGTTGACTAAACAACTCCGACGCGTTAATAATTTGTTGTTTTAAACCAGATTTTCCGATTATCCGAAGATTGACCTCATCATTTAAACTGTTTTCGAATAGAATGTCGTCGTCCATATCCTTCAGCATTCCATTCGTGTCAAACTGATTATACGCGGTGATATAATTTTCAATGATCTGCTGATACTGATGCGAATTCATATAACTTGATTTGAGATTTTAAAGAGCAAAAACAACTTCTGCAAGGCCCATTTCATCCGGCGAATACGGAAGTTTATATTTAACACCCATTTCATCGAATTTTTTACCGGTTGACTTACCAATGCAAATAACTTTTTGTCCGGGCTCAAGCAAATTGTTGGCAAAATAAGCGTCAACATTGGATGGGCTGGTAAATATTAACACTTCAGCAAAAGAAGGCGAAACTTTATCTTCGAGCACCGTTTCGTAAACCGGAAGGTCAATGATTTTTGTTTCGGCCGACATAGCACCCTGGATGGTTCTCAACGACTCTTTAGCGCCAGGAAACAGAATCGTTTCACCGTCCGCTATTTTGGCAAATTCGGCGGCGATTTCTATCGTATCGATTCCTTCTTCTTCCCCGTTAAAATCAGGCATATGGCCGTAGCTTCGCAGCATATCTTCGGAAGCTCTTCCTATCACACCAAACTTTGTCTTTTTCGCCAGCTGTGGATTAAGCATAAAAAAATACTCAATCGCATTTTTACTGCTGAAAAATATCCAGTCGATGTTTCTGAAAATAAATGAATCCAGCTTATGAATCATTGGAAGTGTTCGGATAAGCGAACGATCATCTATTTCAATAGTATGTTTTGTCAGAAATTTTCTCAGATAACTGCTTTCCCCAAGGTTACGGGTTATGAAAACGCTTTTAGGGCGTTTAGCTTCCACGGAAAACTTTGCGACAATTTTTTCGGCAAGACCTTCAGAACTTTCAGATTCCAGGAATAAACGGTCAGGAAACGAGTCGCCGTCATCCGCCTTTGAAGTCCACACCTGGAACTTACCGTCTTCCTTTCGGCAATAACAACCCAGCGGCATATGGCAACCGCCCTCAAAAAGATTTAAAACTTTACGCTCGACAGCAATTTCTTCGGCAACCGACGGGTTATTTAAAGGTTTTAAAGCTTCAGCAAGTTCTTTATCGTTTTCACGGATCTGGATAGCCAGAACACCCTGAGCAGGTGCCGGGACAAATTCCATAGGCTCGATTTCTTCGACATGGAATTCGCTCAAATCAATACCTAAACGTTCAACTCCGGCTTTAGCTATCATAATGGCATCGTAATCTTCATTACGAAGTTTCTGAATACGTGTAGGAACGTTTCCCCGTAAATCTTCAATTTCTAAATCGGGCCTCATTGCCAGCAGCTGTGCCTTTCTGCGATTGGAGGAGGTACCAACCATACCGCCGTATTTGACCGAAAGCTTATGTTTCACTTCAACACAATCTTTAAGAATAAGCAGTAACTCTGCCGGATCTTCACGATCTGAAACGGCAGCTATAACAAGCCCTGCTGGATGTGCAGTGGGTAAATCCTTATGAGAATGAACAGCAATGTCAATTTTACCCAGAAGCAATTCTTCTTCAAGCTCTTTGGTAAAAAAACCTTTCCCTTCCAGTTTATCCAAACGAAGGTTTAAGATGCTATCGCCCTGCGTTTTAATGATCTTTAACTCAGCATTTACACCTGATTCTTCCAGTTTAGACTTTACAAAATTCGCCTGCCACAGAGCCAGATCGCTTCCCCGTGTTCCAATAATAATCGTTCTGTTCAAAGTATAGAATTTACGCCCGTAAAAATATCAAATTGCCTGAAAGCAATGCAATCGGGGAAAAATTAATTGTGATTTACAAGGATTTGTTTAGCTATCACCATGGGAACACTGATATATTTTTTCTCCATGTAATTGATAACTTTTTCGAGCACTTCTCTTGAGTTTGGATCAAGGCCTTCGATCTCAGAAGCAAATACAGAATCTATAGCTGTTTTGCGAATCTGCTTAATTTTTTCAGGAACATCACGCATGGCCAGTTCAACGCGTCGTTGTTTTAAAGCCGGTTGAAATTCCGCTATATTCTGCTCGATGATCCGCTCGGCGTGGATTAGCTCTTTATATCGTTCCTGGATATTATGGTTAGCAACTTCCTGCAAACTGCTTACCTCGATATAATAGAGAGAGTTGTTCTCAACTACCTCAGCAGCGGTATCATTTGGAATAGCCAGGTCGACAATTACCTTTTTATCTGTTTCGCCATTAAGCAGCGATTGATAAATTTCATTTGTAATAACCGGCTCTGTCGATCCCGTGCAGGTGATAATCACGTCGAAACCTTCATTATACGAGGCCAGTTCATCAAGACTGTACGCTTTTCCCTGTAAATCAGCAGCCATTTCTTCCGCTTTTGACAATGTTCGGTTAAACACTGCGAAATTGGAATACTTATGTTTCTGAAGGTATTTAGAAAAATTACGGTTCGTTTCGCCGGCCCCGATAATCAGGATGCGGGCATTTGAACACATTTTCAAATCACGAAGCTTGCGATAAGCCAGTGAGACAACCGAAATTGGCTTACGTGAAATATTGGTATGAGTATAAACCTCCTTTGCAGTTTTCACTACAAGATTCATCACCATGCGTAAATAGTCGCCTGTAAAACCTGCTTCGCGGCAATGCTCATATGCTTTACGAACCTGGGCAAGAATTTCTTTTTCTCCAACTACCAAGCTCTCAAGCGAACAGGAAATGCGAAGCAAATGATTCAATGCTTCCTGATCTTCATATATCGAAACCTGGTCTGCAAGACAAGCAAGCTTTTCATCAGGAACGCAAAAATTAAGCGACAGGATAAAATCCTTAACAAAAGTATGATCCAGATCACGCTCCAGGCTGAAGATGAACTCAACACGGTTACATGTTCCTATGTAAAATATTTCCGGAATATTGAATTTAGCCTTAAGATTACTTAACCTGTCTTCGAGCGTTTCGTTACAGATGACAAAGTGTCCTAAATCCTTTAGCTCAATGTTCTTGTGTGTGAATGCTATAACTTTTAACTGCTTCAACGCTTTACAGGTTCCAATTTTTTGACCGAACAAAAGTAAAAAATAAGCACTCCCCCCTCTGTCACTCCTTTGTAAAACAGCTTTATTTAGAATGGCTATAAATTAAAGCACAAAAGAAGGACTATCTTTACTTAGTGGAAATGAAAAATAGTTTTATAATTGATAGCGCTGAAGGTAACAAAATCCTTTGTGATTTAACAACGCCACTTAATGGCTATACGGAAGAACTCGTGATTTTTGTTCACGGTTTTAAAGGTTTTAAAGATTGGGGAACACACAACCTGGTAGCCGATTACTTTGCCAGCCATGGTTTGGCCTATTTGAAATTCAATTTTTCACATAATGGCACAACGATTGATGACCCAACCAACTTCGCGGACCTCGAAGCATTTGGACGAAATACCTTTTCGAAAGAGTTATCTGACCTGAATGCCATTCTTGATTTTACCTTCAGCAATAAAGAATTTACCGCTCCCAGGAAGCTTTACCTGCTTGGCCATAGCCGGGGTGGCGGAATTTCCATTCTTCTAACATCAAGAGACAGCCGGGTAGACAAACTCGTCACATGGGCATCAGTTGCTTACTTTAATACGCTTTTTCTGCATAATGATATTGAGGAATGGCGCAAAACAGGCGTAATAACGATTGAAAATTCACGCACCAAACAGCAAATGCCCCTGTACAGCACGCTTCTCGACGACTACGAACAAAATGCCGATGGTTTAAATGTGAATGAAAATTCAAAGAAAATATCTGTTCCATGGCTCATTGTTCACGGTGACGCTGACCCAACGGTTAATATAAATCACGCGAAAATGTTGCATGAGCACAGTAATTCAGAACTCCTTGTGGTAGAAAACGGAGATCACGTTTTTGGCGCCAGTCATCCTTTTAAGGGAACACAGCTTCCGCAAGATTTACAAAAAGTTTGTGATGCAACGATAGAGTTTTTCAAAAGGGTTAACCAATAATCGGACTCGAAGACCTCTGATTAATTTTATTTTAATATTTGAAAACGAAAGGCTTTGCTGCTATCAATCTACTGCCCCGCTTTCGCCTCATACTCCACCGTCATTAGCCACAGGGCCGGTATCCGGCTCAATCGGGTTTAGAATGAACGACTCTGTACAAAATATGGCGTTCAAAAAAGTTCGGTAATAGCATTGTCTTTAGTTCAATAAACCTGATGGCAGTGAGAAGCTTTTTTGTAGTCGATAGGTTTCATTAGCAAAAAACGTTGACAAAAAACTTGTAACGAACAGCAGGACTTCAATTGCCACGAGTCACTACCGTTCGTTTCAAAATAAATTATTCACCATCAGAATGTTCATCCTACTCCGCAAGTTCATCATCCGTCACAATTCCACTAACTAAAAAACCTCTTTTAAATGCTTGTAATTTGATTTGACGGTCTCGAGCACTTCATCCATTTTCCCATTTAGAATAAGCTTTGTCATTGACAACGCCATCCCTTTCATTTGGCTTAATTCAATTTTCGGCGGCATGGCCAAAGCGTTGGGATCGGTAAAAACTTCCACTAACACCGGCCCTTGAAAATCGAATGCATCTTTTATTGCTTGTTCTACATTACCAGGATCGTGTACAGCGACACCTTTAATTCCCATGGCTTCGGCAACCGCAGCATAGTCGGGGTTGACCATATCGGTTTGCCAGTCAGGTAATCCTGCTACCTCCATTTCCAGCTTAACCATACCTAGAGCACGGTTATTAAATACAACCAGCTTTATCGGAAGATTATATTGTTTAATGGTCGACAAGTCTCCTAAAAGCATCGATAACCCACCGTCACCGCATAATGCAATTACCTGTTGCTGCGGTCGTGCCAAACATGCACCGATAGCTTGTGGCATTGCGTTGGCCATTGAGCCATGATTAAACGAACCAAGCATAACACGTTTACCTGTCGCATTTAAATGCCTGGCGCCCCAAACACAGCACATTCCGGTATCTACAGTAAAAATCGCATCATTAGTTGCGTATTTGTCAATCATCGCAGCCACATATTCAGGATGGATAATGTCTTTTTCTCCGTGATCATCTACATAGGTTTGCTGATTTTCCTTTACTTTTTCATAAACTTCCAACTGCGCTTTCAAAAATGAATCATCGGTTTTTTCGTTTAATAAAGGCATTAAAACGTTCAAAGTATTTTTAACTGATCCGCACAAGCCCAGGTCAACTTTTGCACGGCGACCAATTACCGAAGGATCAATATCCAGTTGCACAATCTCACAATCCGTAGGAATGAAGTTGTTGTAAGGGAAATCCGTTCCAAGTAATAAAATCAAATCTGATTCGTGCATGCTATGAAAGGCAGCCGGTAATCCCAATAGCCCCGTCATCCCAATTTCATAAGGATTATCATATTGAATATCCATTTTCGACTTAAACGAATATGCCACCGGAGCCTTAATTTTTTTTGAGAGCTCCACCACTTCATCATGAGCGTCCTTGCTCCCGATTCCACAAAAAATTGTAATTCGTTTATGTGAATTGATTAAATCGGCCAGCTGTCCGAGTTCGTTGTCTGCCGGCCGGCTGAGCGGCTTTGAAACAAATAAACGATCGGCACTTAGATTATCCTCTACCGCCATGCTTGTTAAATCTCCGGGAATGCCGATAACGGCTACCTCGCCATTTGCCTTTGCATGCTGCAGTGCGGCCTGGAGCATCCTCGGAAACTGTTTGGCATTCGACGCTATCTGGTTGTATCCGCTGCAATCGTCAAATAATTTGATGGTATTGGTTTCCTGGAAATAATCCGTACCAAACTCCTGGCTTGCTACGGTTGACGCTATAGCTAAAACTGCGGCGCCGGATTTATGCGCATCATACAATCCGTTGACAAGATGAACATGCCCGGGCCCGCTGCTTCCTGCGCAGCAAGCCAGTCCGTTTAACTGAGCTTCGGCACCTGCGGCGTACGCTCCAACTTCTTCATGGCGAACATGCACCCACTGGATTTTCCCATTTCGCCTTACGGCATCATTTATCTCATTTAAGCTGTCGCCGGTAACGGCGTATATTCGTTTAATTCCTGCGTCAACCAGTGTATCAACCAGGTGCTCAGCTACTGTTTTTGCCATGGGTAATTGCTTTGAGTAGTTCTAACAAGTTGCGTTTGGGATTGTTCGGCGGAAGAAGGAGTTTGAAGAAAGGTAGTTAAGGATGGAAACGGGGCGGATGCTGATCTATTGGTATTTAGCCTTCACACGCGTGCGCTAGCAAGGGGGCTTTCCCTCATCATTACTCATGACTGAACTTCCCTTTTCTAACATTGGTTTTTTTACTTTGAATTACTTATGTTGACTAAAACGTGTAGTGGTTGTCTACGAAAAATAATTTTTTTTAATTTACATTGTTGGTAGTTAAGAATACTTTAAAAACAATTATAATGATGATCAAAACGATAGGGCGGTTGCTAGTTTTTCTATTTTTCGTATTTGCATTAACAGCCTGCAAAAAAGACAATAAGGATCAGCCTCGCAAAAAATTGTATGATCCGCAACCAACTAAAACTTATTTCTTTAAATACCGTCTCGAAAAACGAGACTCTGTTGTTTTATGGCAACAGGATTCCGCTATTAATTACCCCAATTGGTTTTATATTTCACAAGCAGATATTAGCGTGGCTGGAGTTAGTTTTGCTGATCGTACTACGCACGGTTTAGCCTGGTCTCAATTTCTAATGAATAGTATTACTCCCGGAGATTATACTGTGGATGAACGTAGTTGGTACTTTTTTTTACACACTGAAAAGAGCGGTGTTGAATCACAGATCGTTTACTGGGTAGGACCTGACACGCCCGGTGCGTCGATAACTATTCATATCACAAAGAGCAACTCTGATATTGTCGAAGGAAGCTTCTTCGGCCGAACATTTAAACTTGTATATCAAGACACAGATAAAAAACTATATGATATAGAAGGGTCGTTCCGTTTGAAAAGACATGATAAGACGATTATTTAACTAGTCATGGGGCATAATAATTACTCATAGGCCCGACTTAAGTAACATGTTGCTTTAAATACAAGGTCATTCAATCTCCTCACAAAAAGGAAAATTTTTTAAAAACCCTAACCTCCCAAAAAACAAAGCTTCGTTTTCCGGAAAACGAAGCTAATAATTGAGCAAAACGAAGCTTCGTTTTTTTATTTCGAAGCTTCGTTTTTCGCGGATCTAAAAAACGGCCTTTAAAGGCGTTTCTCAGGCCTTTTCAAATTTCAATAAGCTGATGGTGTCTTTGAGCTTTTGGCCGGGGTAAAAGATGATCTTCGCACCGCGAACCGCCGAGGCTCCAACCTCTTTTTCGGTGTCGAAACCGTCGCTGCTCAGGCTGATGCGAAAGTTGCCGAACTCGCCTATCCGGACAATCTGACCGTTTGCAAGGTCATCCAAAATTACATCCACCAATGCATAAAGCACGGCGCGAATATCGGCTCCGCTTACAGTGCTGATCTTTTCAATCGATTTAGTCAGGCCAACGATGTCTTTCTCTCCGCTGGTGACGGTTGTCGCATAATACTTTTTGTTTCCGCCGCCGGCTACTCCGGGTTCTGGGCGTTGTGTAACGTTGAATTTACAGCCATAATTGGTGTTCTTGTTTTAAATGTTCAGGATTAATAAATGATTTAAGAGAGCAGTTAACTCCCTCCTGCATTGATTAAAGTGTGGCGCTAAAACGGAGAGCTCCGGAAGGCATCGGGTTAATATCAGCTTAGCGACGAAAGGTCAGTTTTGTACGGAGATGCTGTCAGAAAGGTTTCGGGAGCGGCAGTCGGGGAATTCGCCAGACGGCAAGATCGGAATTTGGAAGGCTAAAAGTCAGGAACTTTGGGGCGCCGCCAGTACCATTTATCTGCTCCTTGCAATTATTTATTATCTTTAGGTAAATGAGTAAATTGAAGCTTTACGACCTAGCAACGCCTCGCGAGCAGATACTCCGCGAATGCGATTCTCATTATTTAAGTCGTTCAGCAGAGCAAATCATCAAAGATGGAATTGCATTAAACCGCATGTCAGTCAGGCTTAATGGCGATAAACCAATCAAATCACCTCAGGGCAAAGGTGTGATTATTCGAAGAAATAATTCCTGATATGTCTTTCGACAAGGAAAATTCCGACTCTTTATTTCTGCTGAAAAACTTTGCCGGGCGAAATGTCCGTTATTTGATTGTTGGTGGTTTTGCGGTAAACCGGTACAGGGGATCTCGACATCTACCTTGAAGACACTAAAGAGAACAGAAAAAATCTCATTGACGCTTTAGCAGATATGCAATACGGGCAGTTTGATACGGGTACTGCGAAATATTAATGGATGATGGGATGTACGCCGATCTGATGACCGATATTCCAGGCCTGACAAAGGAGAAATTCAATGAATATCATGCGAAGTCTACCGTAGATAGAATTGATTATTACGAAGTTCGCTTCCTTCACTATAATCACTTGCTGGAAAACAAAAGAGCAACAGGCCGGACGAAAGATAAACTGGACGTTGAAGAACTTGAGAAAATCAACGCCGGTCGAAAATCAGAAAATTAAGGTTCAATCCAGTTTCCGTCTGTTGAAATTATTCCGATCAATTCATCCAAAGCCTGATCTGTGTTAACGTTTTTCTTAACCACTTCTTTTCCGCGGTATAGAGTGATTTTTCCCGGTCCAGCCCCTACATAGCCATAATTGGCGTCAGCCATTTCGCCAGGCCCGTTTACAATGCAACCCATAATAGCGATTTTCAATCCCTTGAGATGCGAAGTTCTACTGCGAATCATCTGGGTAGTTTCCTGTAAATCGAAAAGAGTCCGTCCGCAGCTTGGGCACGATATATATTCTGTTTTCGAAATACGTGAGCGTGTGGCCTGTAAAATCCCAAAAGAAGTTGAAGTAACATCTGCAGCTTTTATTGAAGGAGCATCGATCCAAATTCCGTCGCCAAAGCCATCGATCAGCAAACCACCAAGATCTGTTGCGGCGTAAAGCTGTAATTGTTCAAGCGCGGTTACATCAGGCTGATCGGCAAATTCATAGGAACGTTTGATAATTACCGGCACTTTTAGATCAAACTGTTCTAATTGAAAGAAGAAACTTCGCTGGTCGGCCATGCCGTTTTCAGCCGAAGTTTCCAGGACGAAAACTAATGTTTCATCAAATGGAATCCGGGAAAATAATTCGCCTGATAAATCTACTGGCTTCAGAGAAACAAGATTTAAAGAAGTACACTTTCCGGATGCATCGGCGTATTCATTCAAAGTAAAAAGCGGATGGCAGTTTGCTTTATTTTCCAGCTTTTGCCAAGTAGCCTGATTATAAATTTGTTTCAGGTTACCCGGAAAATTAAACGAGGGCAATTGATCGGCCAGGTAAACAAAATCGACAGAACGATCGGCCATATTATATTTATCCAGGATGGGTGAATACAAGTAGCCTGCATCGGCTAAAATGGCTTGATCTTTCAAATTGGCTTTCGACAAGTCAAGCACAATTCGCGGAACCATGTGCCCGCCGATAAATGTATTTGCCTCATAGGTTTCACGCTTTCTGTACTCGTAAGGATTGAATATTTCGGGAACAGTAATTTGGGTTGTTGTTTCGACTACGCTGACGGCACGCCGTTCGTAGCGGTTTGCCAGCGCTTTTGCCACTGGCGCTTCGGCTTCAGGCTCTTCGGTTAATGAAACACGGACAGTATCGCCCAAGCCATCTTCCAATAAAGTACCAATTCCAACTGCGGATTTAATACGCCCGTCTTCCCCATCACCAGCTTCGGTAACTCCTAAATGAAGCGGGTAATTCATTCCTTCTGCAACCATGGTTTCAACCAGCAAACGATAAGCCTGAACCATTACCTGCGGATTGCTTGATTTCATTGAAATCACCAAGCTGTAGTAATTCAGGGCTTCGCACATACGGATAAATTCCATAGCCGATTCTACCATGCCTTTTGGCGTGTCGCCGTAACGGCTCATAATACGATCAGAAAGCGAACCGTGGTTGGTTCCGATACGCATGGCAGTTCCGTAGTCCTTACAAATTTTTACGAGCGGACTAAACTTCTGAAATATCCGGTCGAGCTCGCCCTGGTACTCCGCATCGGTATAATCAAGCTGATCGAATTTCTTTTTATCAGCGTAATTGCCGGGATTCACCCGAACTTTTTCAACAATTCTGGCGGCAACTTCCGCGGCATTCGGTGTAAAGTGAATATCTGCGACAAGCGGAACCTTACAACCCCGCTTTAACAATTCCGCTTTTATGTTAGCCAGATTTTGAGCCTCTTTAATACTTGGAGCCGTAATGCGTACATATTCACAACCAGCATTCACCATCCTGATGGTCTGCTCGACCGTACCGATAGTATCCATCGTATCTGTGGTCGTCATACTTTGAATCCTGATTGGATTAACACCACCCATAGGAATATCCCCGATAGCAACTTCGCGCGTAAGCCAGCGGGAATATCCGCTTAACGAATTACAGTAACGACCAGTTAACGATTTGATAATTTCGGATTCCATTAAAAGCAATTAATGCTGCAAAAATAAGCAATCGGCATGGGTTAAAAAACCCGTTTAGCCTAATGCGGTCTGCCATTAAAAAATTTCCAATATTTTAATAATGAAATAAGTGTGAACTTTATGGATCATAGAATGAATTTACTATGCGTCGAATTTTAATAACAGGTGCTACCGGCAATGTTGGCAGGGCAATTTTATCAAACATCGCTCATAATGAGGCCGACTTGCAGGTATTCAGTGCAACACGAATCAAAGAATCTAAAGCCGACCAGTTATATTTTAATTTCGACGATATTGAAGGAAGTAAGCACACGTTAAAACAGATCGATATTTTATTTTTATTGCGTCCGCCGCAGCTTGCCGATGTGCCAAAATATTTTAAACCGCTTATAGAAAACTGCATTGAAGTAGGTGTCAGCCACATAATTTTTCTTTCTGTTCAGGGCGCCGAAAACACACCGTACATTCCGCACGCCAAAATTGAGAAGCTGATCGTTGAAAGCGAAATTCCGTATACTTTTATACGCCCGAGTTATTTCATGCAGAATTTAACTACGATGTTTTTGCAGGATATCCGTAATAAGCACAGAATTTTTATTCCGGCAGGAAAAGCAAAGTTTTTATGGGTTGACGTGAACGACATCGGAAAAGCAATTTCAAAAGTAATTCAACATCCAAAACAACATCAGTTTAAAGCTTACACCATTACCGGAAATGATCTTAAAAGCTTTCAAGAAGTCGCTGATTTACTTTCGCGAACAACGGGAATGAATATAAGCTATCAAAGCCCGAATTTGATAAATTTCTTTTTAACGAAGCGTAAAGAGGGCATAAAAACCTCGTTTATAATAGTGATGATCGTATTGCACTACCTCCCCCGATTTCAAAAAGCACCACCGGTTACCAACGATTTTACTCAATTAACCGCCGAAGCACCGCTTACCCTTAAAAAATTCATCGAGCAGGAAAAAGCAACGTGGATCAGCTGATCCGTGAATAAATTCTTTATGGAATTTTCGTTAGAATGGAATCTTACTTTTGAGTAATGAAAATAACATTGCTAACTGTTGGTAAAACGGAAGATAAGTACCTGGTTGAGGGCATGGAGAAATATATCAAAAGACTGAAGCATTATATCAACTTTAAACTGGTTGAACTCCCGGAACTCAAGCAAACTAAAAATCTGTCAGAAGACCAGCAAAAAGCTAAGGAGGCTGAATTGATTTTTAAACACCTTAACAACACTGACCATTTAATACTGTTAGATGAGCGCGGAGAAGAATATTCGTCGGTACAGTTTTCCGGATTTTTAAACAAAAAAATGATTGCCAGTGTGCAGCAACTTGTTTTTGTAATTGGCGGCCCGTATGGTTTCGATGTCACACTGCATCAACGGGCTAACAACAAACTGTCGCTTTCAAAAATGACTTTTTCGCACCAAATGGTTAGGCTGTTTTTTATCGAACAAGTTTACCGTGCTCTCACTATTCTGAAGGGCGAACCTTACCATCACGAATAAACAACGAACTGATAAAACCGTTATAATTATATGTTAAACGCAAAGAGAAATTACAGATATAAGGGAGTGAACCCTGATAAAGAGCAAAAGAATTTTTGGATATGGGTTGTGGTCGGATTAGCCATCGCGGCGATCATTATGTTCGTGTTTTAACTACACAGAAAGGTTTACTAATACTTTTTGGTGGTTAAAGTCCCACCGATAACGCTGAAATAAATAAGTTAAAAGTAATTTTGTAAATATTGAAATGAACGGCGGTAGCTCTTGGATACTTTAGTCCCGCTGTTCATTTCAAGTTTTTTGCTAACGTTTGCAAAATACTGAAAGCATCGGCGACAAAAAAGCCTTTCATTTCCATCGGGTTTATTGAACGAAAACCCGTTTCCCATCGGATATCGACGCCGGTGCAATCCCATCATAGCAGCAATGAATCAACGGTTTTAAACCCGACATAAGTGGAAAGTCTTGAAGTTGAAGTAATGACAATTAAAGCAATACCATTCAGTTCAAGCTTGAAACATTGGCGGGACTATCGCAACCGAAAATCGAAGAGCCTTGCTTTCCAAATAATTTAGCTTCAACTCTACAGAAAGCTATAAGATTAAAAAGCTCTTGCTCCAGCTATAAAAGCGTTTATATATTCATAAAAAAAGCGATGATCTCTCACCGCTTCTGTTATTCCTGTTTTCAGCTACTTATTTAGCTTTCGCCTTCGTTTTTGCAGGCTTCTCAGCTTCAGGCTCTGTTACAACTTCTTCTTCTGTCTCTGGTGCATTATCTTCAGCGTCAGCCGTTGCAGGCTCTTCTGTAAACAAAGGCAATTCCTTAATGATATTGAACCAGGTAACGATCTTTTTCATATCCGAAGCATAAACCCGCTCTTCATCATGCTCAGGAGCTACTTCCCTGAAATATACTCTTAAAGTTTTACCATCAGCTTTTTTAATATCCGGAACAG
The DNA here is from genome assembly GCF_009834875.1 of Hufsiella arboris. Lineage (GTDB taxonomy): Bacteria > Bacteroidota > Bacteroidia > Sphingobacteriales > Sphingobacteriaceae > Hufsiella_A > Hufsiella_A arboris. Next base: position 115,556 of record NZ_WVHT01000009.1, read on the forward strand.
CGCTGCCATCCTTCATGTTATTAAAAATCTCAGGCAACTTCAAGTCGCTGTCTTCACCAAAAACTGTGATATCTTCCAGCGATGCCAGTTTAGCGGTCGATAGATTCACTACCAGCTTCAGTTTCTGAGCATCCAGGCTTTCGAGTACAAAACCCGATTTGTTCTGACCGATAACTTTAAACAATCCCGGCTTGCCCGAAACCGCCACTACTCCTCTTAAATTCATAGCTGCTTATTCTTCGATTATGTCAATACCTAAAATCTTGTCGCCCTGGCGGATGTCATCAACAACGTCAACGTTTTCAACTACTTTACCGAAGCAGGTATGATTGCGATCCAAATGCGCTGTATTGTTGCGGCTATGGCAAATAAAGAATTGTGAACTTCCGGTATCGCGGCCAGCATGAGCCATTGATAATACGCCACGGTCGTGATACTGGTTGCCACCATCTAGCTCACATTTAATACGTGTTCCTGATCCTCCGGCACCTGTTCCGGTTGGGTCGCCGCCCTGAATTACAAAATCAGGGATAACACGGTGAAATGTCACTCCGTCATAAAAACCTTCTTTAGCCAGTTTTAAAAAGTTGGCAACAGTGTTTGGTGCGTCCTGATCGTAAAATTGTACGGTCATGTCGCCTTTTTCTGTTTTTATAATCGCTTTGCTCATAATCAAATTTGATAAGGGGCCAAAGTTAAAAATTAAGGATTGAAGATAAAAGGATTAAAGAAGAATGTGGTTGATAGTTTACAGCTGATAGTCGGCGAGACCGAAAGTCCGGAAGTTAGCTGACTGCTGATACCTGAAAGCTGATTGCTCGATAGTCTGTAAGACCATGAGTCGGAAAGTTAGTTAAGGGGGTCATGGTTGATAGTTGATGGCTCATAGCTAATGGCTGATACCTGATGCTCATAGCTGATACCTTTTTCATACCTTTAACTTACATAATTCGTTAGTTTGTTATGCTAAAATGGCGTCTTACCTTCCTGTTGATAATTTGCTGCTTAGTCGGCCGCTCGGCATCGATTCTTATTCCAATGGACGAGGAACAAAAAAATCATCTAAAAGCGTACGGTATCACCTACTGGGTTTTAAAAAATGGCGAGGAGGCAGACTGGCTGCTTAATTACCGCGGGGGGAGCTTTTTAATGAAATATGCACAAGCTATTGAAAACGAGTTAAAGATTCGTGGCGTGTCATACGAAGTGATTGCCGATGCGAAAGTAACCGCAATTTTAAACCAGATTAATGATCCTGAAGTTAATATGGATATGGTGAAACTGGAAAAAGCACCAAAAATTGCCGTCTACACTCCAAAAAATAAGCTACCCTGGGACGATGCCGTTACCCTTGTTCTGACTTACGCCGAAATCCCTTACGATAAAGTTTACGACGAAGAAATACTAAAAGGCGAACTGCCAAAATACGACTGGCTTCATCTGCATCACGAAGATTTTACCGGGCAGTACGGCCGGTTCTGGTCGGCATTCAGAACAGCGAGCTGGTACCAGGAGGACGTAAGGTTACAGGAAGCTACCGCAAAAAAACTGGGGTTTCAAAAGGTTTCTCAAATGAAGCTCGCCGTGGCAAAGGCTATCCGTGATTTTACATCCGGCGGCGGTTTTTTATTTGCCATGTGCTCCGGTACCGACAGCTTTGATATTGCCCTGGCGGCAGATGGCGTGGATATCTGCGAAAGCATGTTCGATGGTGATGGTGCCGACCCGAATGCGCAGTCAAAACTTGATTTCGGCAAAACCTTCGCCTTCCAGAATTTCCGGCTCGACCTGAATCCAGCCAATTACGAATTTTCCAATATTGACGTAACACCAACCCGTAACCTCGATCGTACGGAAGACTTTTTCACACTGTTTGATTTTTCGGCAAAATGGGATATCGTACCAACGATGCTGACACAAAATCACGACAAGGTGATCAAAGGTTTTATGGGCCAAACAACTGCTTTCCGTAAGTCGCTTATTAAACCCGATGTATTGATCATGGGCGAAACCAAAACGTCCGACGAGGCCCGATATATCCACGGCGAATTCGGCAAAGGGCAATGGACTTTTTATGGCGGCCACGACCCGGAAGATTACCAGCACGCAGTCGGCGACCCACCAACCGACCTGAGCCTGCATCCCAACTCACCGGGCTATCGCTTAATACTTAATAATATTTTATTCCCTGCCGCGAAGAAGAAAAAACAGAAAACGTAGCAAAGCAATTTCACTATCTGAAGTCGACCTAAAAATCGTGATTCAGGTCTGCAAAGCCGACGAAGGAATGCCATAACGGCAATAGACCCGACATTCGCGGAAAGCTTTAATGATGTATAACAGATGATATATTCTTGTCAATCACCTTAAGCTTGCAGCATTGGCGGGACTATGGGGACAGATCAGCGATACATTTGCTCTCCACTCCCTCGACATTTTTTAGAGATATTCTTTTAATTATAAAAATTCCATCTCACCCCGAACGTCAGCAAACCCTTCTGCATCGGATAACGGTTAACGGTATAAAAGCCTTTAGAGAAAAGCCCTTCGTTAGCGTAGTTATATTTCACAAAAAGATTCGCCCGCTTAAGCGTTGCTTTCAGCCAGGGATCGAAAACAGGATAACTGGAAAATTCAGTAGCCGAGATATCGTTGTAAAACTGGCTGGTATTTAAATCATAAGCCGGAGCAGCATAGGGCGTATTAAAACGCGCATCAACTCCAAGGGTTGCCTTTAGAACTTTGAATACTGGTGTTGAAAAATAAAGACTTCCATATCCATAAAATTCAGGGATGCGCAGCAGCGCACGGGAATCTGTTTTTTGGTAAGCCACAAACGTATTAAAGCCAAACTTGCCAAAGGTGAAGTTTTTGCCGGCGCTGATCTTCAGTAAATTAATATCCGACGATTCCTGGAAAGGATTGATCTTTCTCGGAAGGTAAGTTTCCGCGTAATACAGGTAATTACTAACCAGGTAATACTCCGCTTTGGCTGAAAAACTGTATTTCGGATTTTCGTACAGAAATGAGAGGTTGGTCGTTTTGGTTCGGTCGAAGTTATTGTCCCAGCTATAAAACTGGTAATTAACCTTTTCATACAACTGTTCAGGCGATTTATTGAGCATGTAGGCTCCAAGAACAATACGCCCAACCGAGCGGCTGAGAAGAAAATTTGTATTAGCCTCATATAAAAAGTCACCTGCATTTTCGCCCTGCGCTATCTGGCTAAGCTTGCCGACAATATTTACACGATCGCTGAAACGGTATCCAACGTTTGCCTGTAAGGTAATATTCTGGAAATTCTTTTTATACTGCATTTGCCGGTACCAGTATATGTCGTAAAGCAGCCCAAGATCAAGCTTCAACTCATTTTTTATGAACTTAACTGATTTGCCTCTCAGGTAAAAGCTGTAGAAGAATTCGCTGTGCAAGTTCTTTACTTCCGTTGAATCATTTGTTATTTGAGTGATCCCGTCGTCAGGGATCAGATCTGGTAAGGCGTCATAGTTATCCGGCTCATTTCGATAGAACTTATAGCGGTTCCGTGAATATTGTAAAGTGTACGAAACGCGCTGCGTTGGCAATACGCTCGAAACAGTATCATTTCCTGCGCTGTCAATCCGGCCGATAAAATAACTTTGCCGAATAAAAAAGGTGCTGTTGCGCCAGGTCTGCCGCGGTTGATCAGCCCTCGTTCCCTGCAACTTTACGTCGGTATAAGAACCTGAAAGTGATTCGGAACTTGTAAATAAAGAGTCGTTAATTACCGAACCATTTTCAGCTGCCTTCAATGTATTCCATATTACGTTTGCCTGCAAATTATATCGCTTTTTAGGCGACTCGTACCAGGTAAACAAAGCGATGTTGGTGTGATTTGGTTGTTGGTTGGTATAAAAACCATTGCCGCCAATGCGATTATAGTTGGCACCAATGTTCCAGTTTGGCTTGATGTTCTGCGAATGTATTACCTGGAACAATTGCTGCGCCTGGCCGCCATTCACGTAATACAGCGAGCTAAAAGGTGAGCGTGCCCGGTAATATTTCAAGGAATCTTCTGTCAACAAATACATATCCAGGTTATGAAAGCCTGCATCAAAACCGATATTTTTTCGCGGAGTAAATAGCATATACCGGTAATCGAGTCCCATGTTTCCAAGGTTCATAGTCGGCGTCTCCGGTTGAAAAAGAGGATTATAATTTTCGAAATTCCGGTCAGTTGTGTCAATCGGTATCGTCTTGGTGCTATCGCTTAATAACCCAATATTTGTATAACGGATATATTTTGCCGTGATAACCACCGTATCATTTTGCCCTTCTTCCCGTTTACGTAATGAGTCGATTTCCGCTCCGGGATCTTTAGGTGTTTGATTGGGTGGAGGTTGTGGTGCAGGCTGTACAACCTGTGCGCTCACCTGCGAAGCTGATAATGAAATTAACATCACGCCGGCGATAAACAGGACATATTTAAGAGAACAAGAGAAGCTTTCTTTAAAGGTTGTTATCATGCATTAATTCAGCGATGCGATCAGCTCTTTTAAAACAGTTGTCATTTTGGGCTCAGCTTCGGTAGCTACGTTGATAATTTCTTCAACCGACACCGGCTCTAATACGTCGTGGAAACCTTCGTCGGTAATAACTGAAACCGCAAACACAGGCACTTGCATATGGTTTGCTACAATCACTTCCGGCACGGTACTCATCCCAACCGCATCTCCTCCGATAATACGCAAGTAACGATACTCCGCACGGGTTTCGAGATTTGGTCCGGGAACAGAAACATATACGCCCTGGTGGCAGGCAATGCCATGTTTTGCAGCGATCTCTATTCCGTGGCCAATCAGGTCTTTGTCGTAGGGACTGCTCATATCCGGGAACCGCGGACCAAGTTCATCAAAATTTCGTCCCCTGAGGGGATTCTCCCCCTGCAGGTTTATGTGATCATTGATGATCATCAGATCGCCCGTTTTGATCGCAGGATTCAGTGAACCGCTGGCATTTGAAACAAATAGTTTTTTTATGCCAAGCATTTTCATCACGCGGACAGGTAAAGTGATCTGCTGCATACTGTAGCCTTCATAATGATGCAAACGGCCCTGCATTGCCACAACTTTTTTGCCGCTGAGTGTTCCGAATATCAGTTTTCCTGAATGAAATTCAAGTGTGGAGATAGGAAAATCAGGAATGTTCGAATACATTAACTGGTGTTCAACCTCAATTTCGCGAACAAGAGCTCCAAGGCCCGTTCCGAGGATTATACCAATTTCCGGCTCGAAATCACCAACTCTCTTTTTTATATATTCAGTTGTTTTGTAGATAGTTTGCAGCATAATTCACAATCAAGTTATCGAATCTTTCCCTTTCCGGCAGATGGATCACTGCACGTACAGGAAGATAATAAACCGGAAGATCTTTTAAAAGTTCAGCAATTTCCGGATCTTTTAAGCGCTGAGCGTCTTTTTCTGTTGTCAGGATGATTTTATCTGTAGCACCCGTCGTATTAAACAGATTTGCAAGTTTAGCAATATTTTTTGTGGTAAAGGGATGATGATCGGCATATTGAACGTGCGCTATATGGCTGGTAAATTCATGTAGTTTCGCTACCAGCGGGTCCGGGTTTGCAATGCCTGTTAATAAAACAAGATGAGTATCAGTACCGATTGACGATAATGCCTTGGTTTGCACCTGGTAAACACCTTCCATATCTGCATAATCCAGGTAAGAAAAAAACAGTTCCTGGCCGGCAACGGGTTTTATCCTTTTAAAGATTTTTTCCCTTGCATTTTGAGACAGCGCTGGTGGAGTTTTTGTAACCACAATAACATCTGCCCTGCTTTTTCCACTCATTGGTTCGCGCAAATCACCGGCCGGAAGCAACATTTGTAAGTCGAATAAGCGCGTGAAATCAAAAAGCAAAATGCTTAAACCTGGTTTTACGTACCGGTGCTGGTAGGCATCATCAAGTAAAATTACGCTTGCTTTTTCCTTCAAAAAATTAATACCTGTAACACGATCTTCGCAAACGGCAACAGTTATATCAGGCATATTATTTTTCAGTTGAACGGGCTCATCGCCGCCATTTGCAGCGCTTGTTTCTCCAGTAATTTCCAGAAATCCTTTTGTATTACGCCCATATCCCCTGCTTAATGTTGCGATATGATAATCATTTTTGAGAAGCCGCGCGACATATTCGGTCATAGGGGTTTTTCCGGCGCCGCCTACAGCCAGGTTTCCGACAGAAATAACGGGAAGATTAAATGACGTCGAACGTAAAATTTGCCGGTCGAACAGATAGTTTCTTATCACAACGATCAATCCGTAAATCAAAGAAAAGGGCCACAGCGCCCTGCGAAGAAACTTCATGCTGTAAAAATAAAAAACTCGTTTAAATGGCCCGCATCATGCACTAAAACTTATCGCCGCGGCTGCTTGTTTAAATTCTTAATCAATGATACACCTATGAAAAAATATCTTATTATTCCGCTTGTTTTGGCGACAATCTGTCAGCAAGCGTGTAACAATCAGCAAAAGAAAGATAGCGTTGAAAGCGCCGAAGCTGTTAACGATAGTACGGCGAACGTAAAGGAAGACGATTCCGAGTTTATGACGAAGGCAGCCAGCGGCGGCATGCTTGAAGTTGAGCTCGGAAAACTGGCACAGGAAAAAGGAGCTTCGTCACGCGTTAAAAATTTCGGAGCAATGATGGTAAAAGATCACACCAAGGCCGGCGACGAATTGCAGGTATTGGCAAAAACTAAAAATGTGACTTTACCACAAACACTAGGCAAAGACCACCAGGATATGTTCGACAAACTGAAAAACGAAAAAGGTATCGACTTTGATAAAGAATATATGAAGATGATGGTTAGCGATCATAAAGAAGACATTGAAGAATTTAACGATGCAGCAAAAGAAGGCAAAGACGCCGACGTAAAGGCTTTTGCAAGTAAAACCCTTCCTGTACTTACTATGCACCTTGATTCTGCCAAAGCAATTAACGATGCGGTAATGAAAATGACCGATAACGCTGTTACCAGCGGCAGCAAAAAATTCCCAGACCATTAGCGCGATACATACGCCAAGCTCTGAATATCTGAAAAAGTGCCGATCGCTGCTTGGGATACGTCTCGCAGAGCGCATTTTGAAGTATTAATGACTCGCATAATTTATAACCGGCTTATATATTGCTTACCTTTGCGCCAAATTTTTCATTATGCTTAAAGGATTTTTTAATGTTCCACAGCCGGTTAATGAACCGATTTTAAATTATGCACCTGGAAGCAAGGAACGCGAATTGTTGAAACAAGCTTTACGCGATGCCCGTTCGGCGGAAACTGAGGCGACCCTGCATATTGGTGGTAAAAAAATAAAAACAGACAAAAAGGTAGCCATGCGGCCTCCGCATGACCATCGCCATATTTTAGGCCATTTTTATATGGGCGATAAATCTCACGTCCAACAAGCCATAGATGCGGCACTTGCTGCAAAAAACTCCTGGGAAAATCTTGCATGGGAACAACGTGCAGCTATATTCTTGAAAGCTGCGGATCTTATTGCCGGACCATATCGTTATAAACTGAACGCGGCAACCATGCTCGGTCAGTCAAAAAATGCGTTCCAGGCCGAAATCGATTCAGCCTGTGAAATCATAGATTTTCTGCGTTTCAATGTAAAGTACATGGCCGATATTTATGCGCAGCAGCCACCTGTTTCTCCGCGGGGAAGCTGGAACCGGGTCGAGCAACGGCCATTGGAAGGATTTGTATTCGCACTAACTCCGTTCAATTTTACTGCCATTGCCGGAAACTTGCCTTCCTGCGTTGCGATGATGGGAAATGTGGTGGTTTGGAAACCTGCTGATACCCAGATCTACGCTGCTAATCTCATTATGGAGATTTTTAAAGAAGCTGGTTTGCCCGACGGCGTGATCAACCTGGTATATGTCGATGGGCCTGAAGCCGGAGAAGTTATCTTCAATCACCCTGATTTTGCAGGAATCCATTTCACCGGATCGACGGCTGTTTTTCAAAATATATGGAAAACAATAGGAAACAACATTCACAAATACAAAACATATCCTCGAATTGTAGGCGAAACCGGCGGCAAGGATTTTATTTTAGTCCATCAATCGGCTGATGTAAATGTAGCTGCAACAGCTATCGTTCGCGGAGCTTTTGAATACCAGGGGCAAAAATGCTCAGCTGCTTCAAGGGTTTATATTGCCAGATCAGTTTGGCCGGAGATTAAAAAACTCATGATTGATGATTTATCGACATTAAAAATGGGGCCTGTCGAGGATTTTTCAAATTTTGTTAATGCCGTGATTGACGAGCGTTCGTTTGATAAACTTGCTAAATACATTGACGCGGCAAAAACTGATGGCCAGGTCGAAATAATCGCTGGCGGTAATTATAACAAGTCTGAAGGTTATTTCATTGAACCAACCGTCATTGTCGCAAATAATCCGAAGTATGTTACGATGTGTGAAGAACTATTCGGACCAGTGTTAACGGTGTTCGTTTATGAAGACGCCGATTACGAAGCGACACTTGAGGTAATCGATAATACGTCAATATACGCCTTAACTGGTGCCATCATCGCACAGGACCGTTATGCTATCGACAAAGCGACTCATGGATTACGCAACGCTGCAGGTAATTTTTACATCAACGATAAATGTACCGGAGCTGTTGTTGGTCAGCAGCCTTTCGGAGGCGCACGTGGATCAGGAACAAACGACAAAGCAGGATCGATGATTAATCTTCTGCGTTGGGTTTCTCCAAGAACTATTAAAGAAACTTTTGACCCGCCAAAAGATTATAGATATCCATTCTTGCAAAACGACTAATAAAAAGAAAAGGGAACCGATTTGGTTCCCTTTTCTTTTTATTTTGAAGTATTTACGACATAGTAAAAACACTGCCGAGGTTGTTGCTGCTTGAGCTGCTCACCTCCATGTCTTTTATCAAGCCAGTCGATATATCGATTATCCAGCCATGTACTTCCAGATCTGTCCGCTGTTTCCAGGCGTTCTGAATAATTGTTGTTTTACACAGATTATTAACCTGCTCAACCACATTTAGTTCAACCAGCCTCTTGATACGCTCATCATTGTCGGTGATTGCGTCGAGTTCAGCGCTATGTAAGCGGTAAACGTCTTTAATATGACGAAGCCAGTTGTCTATCAATCCGTATTGTTGATTACCCATTGCTGCCGCAACGCCACCGCAGCCATAATGTCCGGCAACAATCACATGCTTAACTTTTAAAACGTTTACAGCATAATCCAGCACACTCAACATGTTCATATCTGAATGCACACAAACATTGGCAATGTTCCGGTGCACAAAAACATCGCCCGGCTTGGTACCTGTCAATTGATTAGCAGGCACGCGACTGTCGGAACAGCCAATCCAGAGAACTTCCGGTTTTTGCCCTTTTGCCAGGTTGGTAAAGTATTCTGGATCGATATCTTTTTGCTCTTTTACGAATTTCTGATTTCCTTCTTTTAGTAATTGGTAAGTATTCTGATGGCCCTGGCCATTTGAATTTATGTTTTCGCTAGCTGACATTTTGATTCTTTTTTTTGGGTGTATAAATAAGTTCTTTTAGTGAGGGAACATCGTAATGATCTTTTACATTGACCAATTGAACGATAATTCCTTTTGTGTGCGCATGATGCTTAAAGTTCTTTATTATTTCGAGCACATCCATATCAATAAATCTTGAGTTCGTGCCATCAATAATAACTGTTGATTCTTTCGGCAAGTGTGTTAGCGTGTATTGAATCGCGGCTTTATTTAAAAATGAAACTTCTTCTGCAAGGCGTATTTTGATATCCCCTTCTCCGTTGATATTGTAAAAATAAGGATTCCGCAGATTGGTTCGAAGTATAAAGAATATTCCAATTAACATACCAATACCTACGCCTGTAAGCAGATCGGTAAAAACTACAGCTAAAACAGTTACCACAAACGGAATAAACTGATCCTTTCCATGTTTCCATAATCTAACGAACAAAGATGGATTTGCGAGTTTATATCCCGTAAACAACAGAATGGCCGCCAGACATGAAAGCGGTATCATGTTAATCAAGCCCGGAATAAGCAATAATGATACAAGCAGCCACGTACCGTGAAAAATTGCGCTCATCTTGGTCCTGGCGCCTGAATTTACGTTTGCTGAAGAGCGGACAATTACGGATGTCATAGGCAGGCCGCCAAGTAATCCGCTTACAATATTGCCGGTTCCTTGCGCGAAAAGCTCCCGGTTTGTAGGTGAAACACGTTTAATAGGATCTATTTTATCTACGGCTTCCAGGCTAAGCAAAGTTTCCAAACTTGCTACGATGGCGATCGTTATCGCAACTATCCAAACATCTTTATTGGCAAGTGCCTTAAAATTTGGAAACGTAAACAATCCGGTAAATTCATTGAAGGAGTTCACAACCGGAATAGATACCAGCTGATCGTCATGGAGTCGCAGGCTGGTATTTTTAAACAGAAAAGAGAGTGCAATACCCAGCACCACCACTAATAAGGCAGCAGGAACGCCACTTACTTTTTTAATTTTCGGCCAGTATATAAGTGTAATCAATGAAATGATACTGATTATTACGGCTCCGAAATTCACTTTTGAAAGTGCCGAACCCAAGGCCGACAGCGTATTATTATCGCTTTGAATAAAGCTTTCATCGCCTTCAAAATCCGCGTCATAGCCGACGGCGTGCGGAAGCTGTTTTAGTATCAGGATTATACCGATAGCGGCCAGCATGCCTTCAATAACCGCTGAAGGAAAATAATTTGCAATGGTTCCCGCCCTTATAAAGCCCAATATTATCTGGAATATCCCAGCAAGGACAACGGCAAGAAGAAAGGTATCGAAAGCACCCAACTTGGTTATGGCGCCTAATACAATCACTGTTAAACCAGCAGCAGGACCGCTTACACTCAACTCAGAGCCGCTTAAGGACGCTGTTACAATTCCACCGATAATTCCGGTTAAAATTCCTGAAAAAAGAGGCGCGCCGGAAGCCAGGGCAATACCCAGGCACAATGGCAGGGCAATTAAAAAAACAACGATACTTGAAGGAAGATCCCGCTTTAAATTCTTAGCCAGAAAATACTTTTTGATCGATCGGGATGATCTGTTAGTCATATAAAATGCAATTAGTTAATTCCAATAAAATTCCTTTCCGCGCAGATTCTACGGGAAAACTTAGTAATGACTAATTAGCAGTTGGGAGGAGGAGTGGGAACAGATGGGTAAAATGCTTGCACATGAATTTTTGCATCTTCAGGTATCGATTCCAGAATCAATACGCTGTGAACCAGGTTGAAATTAAAATGTTGGAAATCCTGGTTAATTTCTTTAGCTGTCGGAGCTTTTTTTACAGTTTCAGAATCGTTCTCAAGTTCAAGCTGCATAATAACGGCATTTACCGCTTTTTTGTCGAAGCTTGAAGCAATCAACGGTGCAGCAGAGGCTATCATCTTTACGAAAAAGATGAAAAGGAATAAAGCACTGCAATATTTTCTACCGGCCTCTGAGTTCATTTGACAGATCACAAAATTATAAAAGTTGACGCATTTACAAAGCTTAAATAGTATTTATGATGTTACGAACAGTATATTTACAATAAACTGATTTTCACAGCAGCGTATAAATGAGCTTTAAAAATAAGGAACAATTATCTCAAAAAATCAATGAAGCCCTTTTAGGCGGCGGTCAGCATCGGATCGACAGCCAGCATAAAAAAGGAAAGCTTACAGCCCGCGAACGTATTCATTTTTTACTTGATGAAGGCTCTTTTGAAGAGATTGGGATGCTGGTTACTCATCGCTCTACCGATTTTGGCCTGGACAAAGAAAAGTATCCTGGCGACGGTGTCGTAACAGGCTACGGACATATTAACGGCAGGCTTGTATATGTTTTTTCGCAGGATTTTACTGTGTTTGGCGGCTCTCTTTCTGAAACTCATGCAAATAAAATTTGCCGGGTAATGGATATGGCCCTTCAAAACGGAGCTCCGGTAATTGGCCTGAACGATTCGGGAGGAGCACGTATCCAGGAAGGCGTGAGTTCATTAGGTGGATATGCTGATATATTTTACCGCAATACGATGGCTTCAGGCGTTGTACCGCAGATATCTGCTATCATGGGGCCATGCGCCGGCGGAGCAGTATACTCTCCGGCGATTACTGATTTTACATTGATGGTTGAAAACACGTCGTACATGTTTGTTACGGGACCGAACGTAGTTAAAACAGTAACCCACGAACAGGTAAGTTCAGAGGAACTTGGCGGCGCCTTTACACATGCTACCAAATCGGGGGTAACTCATTTTACCTGTGCAAACGAAGTGCAGGCTATTACTTATATAAAAAAACTGCTGAGCTTCATGCCCCAAAATTGTGAAGAGGAGCCTTTTCAGTTGCCATATACAGCTACAGAAGAGCTGAGACCTAACCTTAACACAATTTTACCTGATAATGTATCACAGCCTTATGACGTAAGAGATGTGATTAGCCAGGTTGCTGATACTGAATCATTTTTTGAAGTTCATAAAGATTTCGCAGAAAATATAGTTATTGGATTCGCCAGGCTCGCTGGAAAAAGTATTGGAATAGTTGCCAATCAACCCATGACACTTGCCGGTGTTCTGGATATCCATGCATCGAAAAAAGCTGCAAGATTTGTTAGATTCTGCGATTGCTTTAACATTCCTTTGCTCGTTCTCGAAGATGTTCCCGGGTTCCTGCCAGGCACCGACCAGGAGTGGAACGGCATAATTACCAACGGAGCGAAGTTGCTCTATGCGTTTTGCGAAGCGACGGTTCCGCGAATTACAGTAATTTTAAGAAAGGCTTATGGTGGCGCATATGATGTGATGAATTCGAAACACATTGGTGCCGACATGAATTATGCATGGCCGAATGCTGAAATTGCTGTTATGGGCGCAAAAGGCGCCGCTGAGATTATTTTCAAGCGGGAAATTGCCGGCGCTGCAGATCACCAGCAAAAATGGCAGGAAAAGGAAGCTGAGTACTCCGAGATTTTTGCCAATCCTTATCGCGCCGCGGAACGTGGTTTTATTGATGAAGTTATAGAACCCGCTGAGACACGTAATAAACTCATAAAAGCCTTTAAAATGTTAAATAAGAAAGTAGTAAACAATCCGCGTAAAAAACATGGCAATATACCTTTGTAATTAAAGAGTTAAAAAGATGTGAATTTTTGCGGCTGCCAAAACTTTCAATAAAAAAGCACTGTTGTTTCACCATTAACTCCTTTTCACCATGGTTATCATCCAACCAATCCACGTTAAGCAGGCTTGGCCAATCAGGCACCGCCTTATGACCCCCGAAAAAGACCGGCAGTCATCCTTACCCAAGGACGAACTTGGCGATCACTTCGGACTATTCGAAAATGATGAGCTGGTAAGCGTAGGTTCGATTTACCGCGACGGAGCTCTGGCCCAGTTCCGCAAATTTGCTACTGTAGAGGAAAAACAGCGCCAGGGATATGGCACACAGCTTTTAAGCCATGTGATAGACTATTGCAAAACACAGGGAATAAAAAAAGTGTGGCTTAACGCGAAAGAGAAGGATCTGCACTTTTATCAAACGCTTGGTTTTACAACAACAGACACTACCTTTAAAAAAGACGAGATCAATTTCTTTGTTGTCGAACGCGAAATTTAACCGAATACTTCGAATCGCTCCCAGAAACCATCTTGTGGAAGCGGGGCAAATATATTCACCGGTTCGTTTTTAACCGGATGAATAAAGTGCAGTTTTCTGGAATGCAGGCAAATACTTCTTTTTAAACTGCCTCTCGGATATCCATATTTATTATCGCCAACAATTGGGCATCCCATCGTTGAAAGCTGAACCCTGATCTGATGCGGCCTTCCGGTTATCGGGTCTACCTCAATAAGGTAATACCCGCCCAGTTCACCTATTAGTTTGTAATTTAATTCTGAGCGTAAGCTGCCGGGAACCTCACGATCATGTGCCTTCGTCACATTCTTCTGTGGATTTTTTACCAACCAGTGCACCAGGTTTCCTTCCGTTTTCGCAGGCTTGTTACGCACTACAGCCCAGTAAGTTTTTTTCATCTCCCGGTTTTTAAACATCCTGTTAATCCGATCGAGAGCCTTGCTGGTTTTGGCAAATAGTATGATACCGCTCACGGGCCTATCAAGCCTGTGCACAACGCCGAGAAAAGCGCCGTTTGGTTTGTCATATTTTTTAGCCAAGTAGGCTTTAACCTTTTCGTCAAGCGGCACGTCACCGGTTTCATCAACCTGGACGATCTCCCCCGCCCTCTTATTGATGCTGATCAGATGATTATCTTCATATAAAACATCTTTATCAGTTATTTCAGGCAGCTGTTTATTCGTATTTCCTTTAGTCATGCTCCTCCTACCCGATATCACTTAATATTGTTCGTTTTCCGATGGGAAATTACCGCTTTTAACATCGGTAATATAAGAATCAACGGCTCCTTTAATTTCTTCAAACAAATTTAAATACTGACGTAAAAAGCGAGGTTTAAAGCCTTTTGTAAGGCCAAGCAGATCATTAATCACCAGCACCTGTCCATCGCAGCCTGAGCCCGCCCCAATTCCGATTGTCGGAATTTTAAGCGAAGAACTTACTTCTGTCGCTAATGCAGCGGGGATTTTCTCCAAAACGATAGAAAAGCAACCCGCTTCCTGAAGGATCTGCACATCTGCTTTTAACTTATTTGCCTCCTGTTCTTCCTTCGCACGTACAGTATAAGTTCCAAATTTATAAATCGACTGTGGCGTTAAACCTAAATGTCCCATAACAGGTATGCCAGCTGTAATAATACGCTCTACCGATTCTCGTACCTCTGAGCCACCTTCGAGCTTAACGGCATGCGCTCCCGATTCCTTCATAATACGTATCGAGGAATTTAAAGCTTCTTTTGAATTACCCTGGTAAGCACCAAAAGGCAGATCAACAACCACCAGCGCACGTTTGCACGCCCTTACAACCGACGAGGCATGATAGATCATTTGATCAAGCGTTATCGGCAAGGTGGTTTCATATCCAGCCATCACGTTTGACGCCGAATCACCAACAAGTATCACATCAATACCAGCCGCTTCTACAATACTGGCCATCGAATAATCGTAGGAAGTGAGCATGGCGATTTTTTCGCCTTTTGCCTTCATATCCTGGATCGTATTGGTTGTAATACGGCGTACTTCTTTATTTACTGACATAGTTTAGCAAGTAAAATTTCACCAAAAGTAGTAAATGTTATCAGGTTCGTATTTAAAATTTAGTTATTGTTTATCCCGTAAATCTGAGCATTTTTATTACTTTTGTCCCCCGTGAAAATTGAAGTAACCAACTTCAGTGTGCTGAGTGTGATTAACGGAATATATTCCGCTTCCACGCGTTTTTTCCAGCTTTTTCGATTCAGAACATTTCTATTTCCTAACAACATTTTGGTAAGAATTCATGACAACTAACTACATCAAGCTGCCGGCAATTTTGTTACTCGAGGATGGTACAGTTTACCACGGCAAGGCTGCCGGAAAAATCGGTACTACTACCGGCGAAATTTGCTTTAACACCGGTATGACCGGTTACCAGGAAGTATTTACTGACCCTTCTTATTTCGGCCAGATCCTGGTTGCTACCAATTCGCACATTGGGAATTATGGAATCCTGGATGATGAAGTTGAGTCGGGAAGTATAAAAATTTCAGGGCTGGTTTGTAAAAATTTCAATATCGCTTTCAGCCGTAGAATGTCGCAGGAGTCTATCCAGGATTATTTTCAAAAAGAAAATATTGTAGGAATTTCAGATATCGATACCCGTTCTTTGGTTCGTCATATTCGCGACAAAGGCGCAATGAATGCAATTATTTCTTCTGAAATACTCGACATCGATGAATTAAAACGAAAACTTGCCGAGGTGCCTTCAATGGACGGATTGGAACTTTCATCTAAGGTTTCGACCGCAGAACCTTACTATTACGGCAACGAGGATAGTAAAACACGTGTTGCGGTGCTCGACCTTGGTGTAAAAAAGAACATTCTTCGCAACTTCGATCACCGGAATATTTATGCTAAAGTATTCCCTGCTAAAACCAAATTTGAAGAAATGGAAGCATGGGGTGCCAAAGGCTACTTCATTTCAAATGGCCCAGGTGATCCTGCAGCGATGCCTTACGCAATTGAAACGGTAAAAGAAATTCTTGAAGCTGACAAGCCATTGTTCGGCATTTGCCTCGGACACCAGTTGCTGGCACAAGCAAACGACATACGTACAAAAAAGATGTTTAACGGGCATCGTGGTTTAAATCACCCTGTTAAAAATATCATCATTGATCATTGCGAGGTAACTTCTCAAAATCATGGCTTCGGCGTGGTGAAAGAAGATATTGAAAAGTCGGATAAAGTTGAGGTTACGCACATCAACCTTAATGATGGATCAATTGAAGGAATTCGCGTAAAGGGTAAAAAAGCTTTTTCCGTGCAATACCACCCGGAATCGTCTCCTGGCCCGCATGACTCAAGATACCTGTTTGATCAGTTTGTTGATATGATCGAAAATTAAAATAAACGAAAGCCGGCTTGTCCGGCTTTTTTTATTGGAACCTGTTATAAACCGATATTTCTAAGTCCATAGTCATCTTCTATAAAAAGCCCTTTAACCACTCAACAGCATCTTGGTCGTTAGCAAAACTTTTCATCGGAATTGGTGGCGAATTTACTTTGAACAGGATATTCATTATAAACTTCGCTAAACCACTACCAGAAACCATGGCCATCGCCGAATAAATTTCCGGAAGTTTTTCAGTGGAGAGCTTTCGGGTCGCCTTATCGGGTATGGGCGACTTTGCAAGGTAAATGAGCAGCGGTACAGGTTTATTATCCGTCAGTTGTTTTACAAGCGCTACATTTCCGGAGATATTTTCTACTGTTCGCCTGACACTTTTTGACAGGGAAACCAATATTCCTTCGTCAGTGAACCAATAATCGGCAATTTCCGCTTTATAAATCTCGCGGTCTGACGGTGGTTTATGTAGTATCATACATACCATTTTAATTCGCAAACAAATTACATTAAATAATTCCCAATTTTTCGGAGCAACTTCATGGATATATCACACGAACACCTCACTTTTGCCTAATGGCAAAACCAATCATCCAGGTAAATAACCTTGTGAAAAAATACAACGATTTCACAGCTGTTAATTCCATAAGTTTTGAAGTAATGCAAGGCGAAATATTCGGCCTCCTGGGACCAAATGGCGCGGGAAAAACTACAACGCTGGAGATTATGGAGACCTTACGCGAAAAAACATCAGGCAGCGTAATAATAAACGGCGTAGATCTTGACTCCGATCCCGATTCAATAAAACATATTATTGGTGTCCAGCTGCAGTCGGCAGGTTATTATCCTAATTTAAATCTTAGCGAACTGATCGAGCTTTTTTCGGGCCTCTATGGAATTTCAGTAAAACCCATCGAATTACTTGAAAAAGTTGCATTGGTGGACAAGGCAAAAGCAAAATATAAGGAGCTGTCCGGCGGGCAAAAGCAGCGTTTTTCTATCGCAACAACTTTGATCAATCAACCAAAAATCATTTTTCTCGATGAACCAACTACAGGCTTGGATCCGCAGGCCAGGCGAAATCTGTGGGATCTTATCCAGGAAATAAGGAGCTCGGGAACAACCATCGTAATCACCACACACTATATGGATGAGGCGGAGGTTCTTTGCGATCGTGTGGCCTTCATCGACGCAGGAAAAGTAATCGGAATTGATACACCCGACCACTTCATAGATCAATTAGTCGCTTCTGGTTTTGAGCGCAAAAAAGAAGTTAAAAAGGCGAATCTTGAAGACGTATTTATTACTCTGACAGGCAAAGAATGGCGCGAGTCATAAAAATCAATAATAAGTAAGATACATGGACAATTCTACAAAATCATATAGTAATCTTAAAGCAACGCTGGCAATGGCAAAAGCCAGTTTTCGCTCAATATTGCGAAGCCCTTCGGCAGTTGTTTTTAGTTTAGCTTTTCCTCTAATCTTTATTCTTGTTTTCGGCTTCATTGGCGGCGGTGGAATCAAAATCGATGTAGGAGTTGATAAAGCTTCAGATTTAACCAACCCGATTTTCATGGCGCTAAAAAACGTAAGCGTCATACATTTAATTGAAGACCAATCCGAAGAAGAGATGAACAGCAACTTGTCGAAAGGCCGGCTTGACGCGATCATTAATATTCAAAAAAATGCCGCAATGCCTCCCTTTACAGTAAACGTTCAATACACTAAAGCATCCCTTTCGAACGGAAATATCCTCAAATCTGTACTGAATAACATATTGTACAAAGTAAATACCCGTTCGGGAAATGCACCACCACCAGTCGCCGAGTTAAAAGAAACTACCGTAGAAGGCAGGACATATAAAACGATCGACTTTATTTTGCCTGGCCAGCTGGGTTTTTCGCTGTTGAGCAGCGGAGTTTTCGGCACAGCTTTCGTTTTCTTAAGCCTGCGGTTAACATTGGTCATCAAACGCTTTTTCGCTACACCGGTAAAACGTTACAGCATCGTGCTGGGAGAAGCCATTGCCCGGATCGCATTTGCTTTACTTGGCGCGTTATTCATAATTTTAATCGGGCACTTTGCTTTCGGATTTACGTTAATACATGGCTTTGTGACGGTCATAAACATGCTTATTTTGTCCGCCATCGGACTCATTGTTTTCATGGGATTTGGGTTTACCGTCTCCGGAATCGCAAAAAATGAAAGCACAATTCCGCCCATAGCTAATATTATAACTTTACCGCAATTTTTGTTGTCGGGTACATTCTTTTCTATCAGTGCATTCCCGTCCTGGTTACAACCTATCAGCAGGGCACTTCCGCTTACTTATCTAAACGATGGCATGCGGAAAATTGCCTTTGAAGGCGCGGGTTTAATGGATATCAAGCACCAATTACTTATTCTGTTTATATGGGGTATTGGAATTTATGCACTCGCTGTAAAGGTTTTCAAATGGGAATAATGTTTGAATGCCTCGACTAATTCGCTATCTAACGCTTAACATTCAGTTAACATTGGCTTAATATCTTCGCGCAAATTTCAGGCGATGAAAAAATTAATCGGGTTTGTTGGTATGTGGTTGTTGTTCATTTCACAAAACGCATACAGCCAAAAATGGGGTACCTGGGGAATCGGATCGGTGGTTCTTCCGGCAAGTGAAAAAGGCTGGGGCGCATATATGGAGGCCCAGGTTCGTACAAACGCCGTATTCGACGAATTCCAGTATTACGAGGTAAAAGGTGGCATAAGCTACGATATCGACAAAAACTTTACGGCACTAATCGGTACGGGACGATATGAAACGTATGATTATCGCGACCTCGGTAAAGGACCCGTGATTGGTGAAACACGCTTATGGGAGCAAATGACCATTAACCAGTTCCTTAACCGGTTAAAATTTGAGCATCGGTACCGCATCGAACAGCGATGGCTAAACGGCGTATATCGTAACAGGTACCGATACCGGCTTAATCTGATCCTGCCGCTCAATAACGTGAAACTGCAGCCGAAAACATTTTTCGTAAACGCTTTTGACGAAATTTTTCTAAATAACAAAGCCCCGCGTTTTGAACGTAACAGAATATCTGCCGGCTTGGGGTACCAGGCCACCAAAACATGGATCTTCCAGGCAGGATGGCTAAACCAAACCAACTTCTCGTTAACAGAGGGAATAGGAAAAAACAACCTGATGATGACTGTCATTTACAGGATCGACCGTAAAAAGCAATCGCCGAACGAGCATTTGCCTACGCATAATGATTAATTCGTAATTTAGTTTTGTGGTTCATATCAAAATCTTAATTTTGGATGCAATCCTGATAGTGTAGTGTCTACACTATCACATTAACATAGTTATAAATTCTCTTAGAATAAATTACCATGAGTTTAATTTTAGATGTACACGCCCGCCAGATTTTGGATTCACGGGGCAACCCTACTATTGAGGTAGACGTAGTGACCGAGAACGGTATTATTGGCCGTGCGGCTGTTCCTTCAGGAGCGTCAACAGGCATGCACGAAGCTGTTGAACTTCGCGATAATGATAAATCTGTTTACCAGGGCAAGGGTGTATTAAATGCGGTTAAAAATGTAAATGAAACGTTAGCACCTGAACTAAAAGGAATCGACGTTTTTGAACAAAACGCCATTGATAAACTCATGAACCAGGTTGATGGGACGGAGAATAAAGGCAAAATGGGCGCTAATGCCATTTTAGGTATTTCACTGGCCGTTGCAAAAGCAGCAGCGCAAGAAAGCCGTCAGCCGTTATACCGGTATGTTGGCGGTGTCAATGCGAATACCCTTCCGATTCCATTAATGAACATTCTTAACGGAGGAGTTCACGCTGATAATAAAATCGATTACCAGGAATTCATGATCATGCCGGTTGGAGCAGAAAGCTTCTCACAGGCATTAAGAATGGGAACTGAAGTATTTCATACACTAAAGTCCGTTTTAAAGAAAAAAGGTTATTCAACCAATGTTGGTGATGAAGGCGGTTTTGCGCCGGATATTCAAAGCAACGATGAAGCAATTGAAACTGTTCTTCAGGCAATCGAAGCTGCAGGTTACCGTCCGGGTGAAGATATATTCATCGCGATGGATGCGGCGAGCTCTGAAATGTTTAACAAAGAAACCAAAACATACAGCTTTTATAAATCTGCACCGGACAAGATTCTGACAAGCGACGAACTTGTTGAATACTGGGCAGATTGGGCCAATAAATATCCGATTTTGTCTATTGAGGATGGTTTGGATGAAAACGACTGGGAAGGCTGGAAAAAATTAACCGATAAGATCGGAGATAAAGTTCAGCTGGTGGGCGATGATTTATTTGTAACGAATGTGAAATTCCTTCAAAAAGGAATTGATATGGGTGTTGCAAATTCAATACTTGTAAAAGTAAACCAGATCGGTTCATTAAGTGAAACCATTGATGCTGTAAGTTTAGCACAAAGAAATGCATACACGTCAATCATGAGTCACCGTTCAGGTGAAACCGAAGATTATACGATCGCTGATTTAGCTGTTGCTTTAAACTGCGGACAGATTAAAACCGGATCTGCTTCCCGTTCAGACAGGATCGCGAAATACAACCAATTACTTCGTATCGAAGAAGAACTTGGAAACAACGCAGTGTTTATCGGAAAGAACTTTAAGTTCCTTAAAAAGTAATCACTGTTAATAAGTTGAAAAACTAATTTGTAAAACATCCGGAGTTTTAAAACCTTCGGATGTTTTTTATTTTTGCTGCAATGGATCGTTTTATAAGTCTGCTAAAAAACAAATACTTTATTTTGTCGTCCGCATTTTTTGTGTGGATGCTATTTTTTGACCGTAACGATCTGTTATCTCAATATGAATATCGCTCGCAGTTAAATAAACTGAAAGAAGAAAAGGCTTTCTACATCAAAGAGACTGAGCAGGTTCGGAAAGACCTTGATGAATTGACGACCAATAAAGAGAGACTAGAAAAATTCGCACGCGAACGGTATCACATGAAAAAAGACAATGAGGACATCTACGTCATTGTAAAGCCAAAGCCGGAAAAAAGCGATTACTCAATCTTCTGACCTGGCTATAGAAGCCCTTCGCGTTTCCTGATAAACCATTCAGTTCCGAGAAGCAGCAGTACCAGCCCAAAAATCACTTTAAGATTAATCAGATCTTCGTAACGACGATTTTCATACGACACCGTCTTCACCAACTCGTTTTTTCTCAACAGCTCAGGTAATTTGCCAATCTCATTCGGATATATAAGTTGCCCGCTACTTTGGTTTGCCAGCGAGTATAAAAGCTGATGATTTGCTGTCGTCTGCATATATTCAGCGTTGTTTTCCGCGATAACGAATCGCCCTTTTGCCTGATGCGTTGCAATACCAAGCTTTGTTTGAGCTTCGTAACTATACTCGCCGGCAGGCAAAGTACCGGCGTCAAGGCGGTAAGAGGCACCCTCCCTTGAAAAAGTAAAGTTGTAATTTTTTCCGGCGCTTTTTATCGCTAACGAAACATCAGGAGTATTGACAAGCTCATATGCATCGTTATACAATTCGGCGTTAAAGACAACATTTTCATTCTCTTCAAACATACTTTTAGCAGGGTAAGCTTTAAACTTACGCCGGTCATTGCGCGCGGATAAGTACTGAATTACTTTTGAAACAAGTTCGTCAATTGCTTCATGGTTACCTTTCTGCTGAAAGTTCTCCAACCGCCAGCGCCAAATTCCCTCACCGGTTAGAATTGCAGTCCGATTGCGTGAATCATCAGCTACAAGTAATAGCGGACTATTGGTTTGCACACGACCAATCTGCTGGTTTAGTAGAACTGACGTTTGATCTTTAAGAGCGTAGTTTCCGAAAGGAGAAATCAACGGAGGTAAAGACGGTATCAATGCTTTGGTGTTATTACTCAGCCTGAAAACAAAAAAATTGTCGGCCAATACCGGCAATGTTTCCTGGCTGGTACCATTTGATACAATATTTAAGATTTTTTGTATTTGAGAAAACCGGGATGTATTACTCTGTGAACCGAGTATAAACCAAACGGGCTTTTCAGACAGCCTGTTATTTAGAAGCTGAAGATTATTTAACTGTGATGGCAATTGATGCAAAATAACCAGGCCTGCATCATTAAAATCCTTTATCTGAAAATCAGCCGCGAAATCAACTTTTACTTCGTAATTTTTATTCGATTCGATCGATTGCTTTAAGGCTCCTATATCCGGGTGCGGCGAATTCGCCAATATTAATATCTTTTGCTTTCCGTCGATAACTTCAACAAAAATGGCTCTCGCGTTATTTTTAAGCGACAATTCTGATGCAACCGGCGACAGGTTAAAAACAAATTTTTCTATACCCTTTTCGGAAGCAGGCAGGCTTAGCAAAACGGTTTGCTTGAAGTTATTTGACGTAATGCTGATTGGTCTAGATACAAGCCTTCCTCCCTTACCGGTTACAGTCAGGCTAGTTGATAACCCCTTGCATTGGTAAGCCTCGATGGTTACTTCGGCCTGAAACTGGTTACCGGAATAAACTATCGAATTATAATTAATATTCGAGATCAGCAGGTCGCGTTTAGGAATCGTATCCCCAAGAGCAATCGCATAGACAGCAGTTTTCAACTTTTCGGCCTCGTCCTGGGGATTTCCACCTTTGTTATAGATGCCATCGCTTGCTAATATTACCGCGCCGACATTACGGCCGCCGTACCGGTTATTGACATACTGAAAAACAGCGGACAAGTTGGTTTGCTGCTCTCTGAAATTAAAAGCCAGTCCCTCTCGAATTGCCGACCCGAAATTTACTTCTTCAACATCATATTCGCTTCCCAGTTCGCTCTTTATGTTTCTTAGGGCCGTTTCATAATCTTTCTTGTTGAAATTTGCAGCCTGAGAAATTTGCAACGACGCAGAGTTGTCCTGTGCGATAAGAACGAGCGGCTTTTCGACTGTTTTTTCAGTAAGTTTTAACGGGGGTGCAATCAGCAGAAAGGCAATAATCGAAACAGCAAGCGTACGAAATGCAAAAAGTAACCAGTCTTTTCGTTTGTTTCCTTCGTCTTTTTTCGGCAAACTATATATAACGAAGGCATAACCAGCGCCCAATGCCAGGCACAATAAGAGCCACAAAAAAGTAAAAACGGTAAACTGCAAAAATAAAAATGGCATACTCCTGAACGTAAATATGCCATTTTTATTGAAAGAATTTTATTCTATTTCAAAATTGGATTGCCTGGTTCGGTAATCTCTTCAAGAATAGAACTTGTCTCATTCCATTTTGATCTGCCTTAAAAGACGAATACAGGTTACTACAACATTCCGCCGTCGACAGGAATTACTTGTCCGGTAACGTAAGCACTCATATCTGAAGCAAGGAAAACACAAACGTTGGCAACATCCTCTGTTTCTCCCGCACGTTTTAAGGGAATATTTTTTTCCCATTCTTCCACCACTTTCTGATCCAGTACCTCAGTCATTTCGGTACGGATAAATCCGGGAGCAACAACATTAGAACGGATATTACGTGAGCCCAGCTCCTTGGCAACTGATTTTGAAAAGCCGATAATACCTGCTTTTGACGCAGCATAATTCGCCTGGCCGGCATTTCCCTGCACCCCGACAACCGAGCTCATATTAATGAATGAACCTTTACGATTCTTCATCATTATTTTTGAGGCCGCTTTTGTAACGTTGAAAATTGATTTCAGGTTTACATTGATCACGTCATCCCAGTTCTCTTCGGTCATGCGCATAAGCAATCCGTCTTTTGTGATACCTGCGTTATTGACAACGATATCAAGTGTTCCGAAATCGCTTACTATATCGTTTATTAGTTTTTCAGCTTCATCAAATTTCGATGCGTCTGACCGGTAACCTTTTACCTTGGTTCCGGCTTGCATCAGCTCTTCTTCAAGAGCCTGCCCCTTTTCTACGGAAGAAAGATATGTAAATGCAACATTAGCGCCTTCCTGTGCAAATTTTTCGGCTATTTTGCGACCGATTCCTTTAGACGCACCGGTAACCAATGCTGTTTTTCCTTCTAATAACTTTGCCATTTGTTTTTGTTTAGTCGCTACAAAGATTGAATTTTTTGTTTAATTCAAAAACGGCGGGTATTAATTCCAGCATTCTTTTAAATGGCCCTCGTTGCCATAAACCGGATCTAATTCAGGTGTATGAACCTTACTGATATTTTCATCTGCCTGGGGCCGTTCTGCATCATTGCCATAATTCATATCGTATTGCGCGCCATGCGGATAAGCGCCGACACAACTAAAATCATCGGTGCCACTTAGCTTTTTATGAGCAACTCCCGCCGGAATTATTACCACATCTCCTCTTGTTAGCACAATACATTTGCCATTGGGACCACCAAACTGAACATCAGCAGTGCCGCAAACAACTCCTAATACTTCGTGCGTTATACTATGGTAGTGATGATAATCGTAAATACCGTCAGTCCATGCGTTTGTCCAGTTATTCTCAGCAAAAATTTGTTTAACCGTGTCGTCGTTATCGTCCGGGTGAAGGAACAATGCTCCTTTGTATACTAATAATGGCATAGACTTATTATTCGGAAAATTTTCATCCTCTTCAAGAATTTCACTAACTAAATAAGCTTGCTGAATTATTTGTGATTTATCCATAAAGCAGTTTTAAAAGATAAAACGGAAAAGAGAAGTTTTTGATTTAGAATATGCAATCAAGCTATTTAATAAATTTACAATATTTTATCTCCTGAGCTTATAAAATTTCATTTAAGCAATATATAATACGATTAAGAACAATTTTATCAAAATGCTGTTTATTCAGCATTAAAGTTCAAAGCAACATGAGAATAGCATATATATCAACATATCCTCCGAGAGAGTGCGGTATCGCCACATTCAACAATAACCTTGTAAATGCGATCAGAGCAAACTTTAAAAACAAAAGCATCAGTGATACCGGCTTTGTGGTTGCATTAAATGACTCAGAGAATATCGATGAATATGAATACCCCGAGGAAGTTAAATACATAATCAGGCAGGATAATCAAAAAGATTATATCCGTGCCGCCAATTACATTAATACTAGTACAGCTGATGCCTGTATTATGGAGCACGAGTTCGGTATATATGGTGGAGAAAGCGGAATCTACGTTCTTCCTTTATTAAACCGGCTTAATAAACCCCTTATATCCATCCTTCATACAGTACTCAGAGAGCCTTCTTTTATTCAGAAAATTATCATCAGGGAAATCGCTAACCAATCATCAAAAGTTGTTGTGATGAGCCGTAAAGCGATAAAGTTTCTGAAAGAGATCTACGAAATCCCGGCAGATAAAATTCAATTAATAGAACATGGGGTGCCAGATCTTGAGGCGCCAATCGAGAACCCTATTAAAAAGATCGTTCCGTTTAGAAACAAACGTGTGCTGTTCACCTTTGGGCTTATCAGCAGAGGCAAGGGACTTGAAACAGTTGTGAAAGCTCTGCCAAAAATCGTTGAACAGCATCCCGATGTCGTATATGTAATTTTAGGAAACACACATCCCGGCGTATTAAAAAATTCCGGTGAGGAATACCGTGAAAATCTTAAGCGCCTGGCAGCACAATTGAACGTTGAAAAGAACCTGATGTTCATCAATAAGTTTGTTAGCGAAGATGAACTTTTCAACTACCTTACAGCCGTCGACATTTACATTACTCCATATCTCAATGAAGCGCAGATAACGAGTGGTACTCTGTCATATGCAGTTGGCGCCGGCGCCGCGGTGGTTTCAACGCCTTACTGGCACGCCCAGGAATTGCTTGATGATAACAGGGGAAGGTTGTTTAATTTCAAAGACTCAGAGTCGCTTGCAGACATTGTTAATGAGCTTCTTGAAAGCCCTAGCAAACTGAATAAACTCAAAAACAATGCTTATCAATACGGCCTGAAACTTCGCTGGCCAAGGATTGGCGCCACGTACCTGGCAACACTTGAGCAGGCTATACAAAAACAAGGTTTTGCCGAGAAAATACTTCAGACGATCGTTGATCCGGAGGTTCTTCCAAAGTTCAGTTTGGCGCATATTAAACGCTTAACTGATGATACAGGAATTGTACAACATGCCAAATTTGGTATTCCAAATCTTAAAGAAGGCTATTGCTTAGACGATAACGCGCGTGCCCTTATTATGGCTCTAATGGCGTATCAGCAAAATAAAAGCAAAGAAGCTCTCGATCTGCTGCCGATTTACCTTAGCTATATTCACTACATGCAGCGCGAGGACGGCAATTTCAGAAACTTCTTGAGTTTTAACAGAAACTATCTCGATGAAATTGGATCTGAAGATTCATTCGGACGCACAGTTTGGTCGCTGGGTTACCTGATAAATTGCGCACCAAACAATTCTTACCGCGAATTTGCACGTGAGCTATTTCAGCGGTCGGTTCCTCATTTTAAGACGATGCATCATCTTCATGGGATAATTAACACTATTATCGGCGTCTCTTATTATCTTAAAGTTCACCCCTCCGATGAAGGCATGCTGAACGAACTGGTTTCCATGACAAATACTGTTATGGACGCCTACGAAAAAAATAAAACCAGTGACTGGAAATGGTTTGAAGATAAAATGTCCTACGACAATGGAATATTTCCACTTGCGCTTTTCCATTCATGCGAAATAACCGGCGATGAACGCGTGCGAAACGTAGCTATTGAATCCTTGAAATTTCTGGACAATTTGACTATGAGCAGCGGTTATTTAAGCCCCGTAGGAAACGAAGGTTGGTTCAATAAGGGAGATACAGAAATGCCGATTTTTGATCAGCAGGCTATCGAAACGATGGCAATGGTTTTGATGTACCGCCAAGCTTACCACGCTACCCAAAAAACGGAATTTGTCCGTAAAATGTTTACCAGTTACATGTGGTTCCTCGGCGAAAATACCCTCCGTGTTCCGCTATATGACCACGAAACCAAGGGCTGCTGCGACGGTTTACAACCAACCGGTATTAACCGGAACCAGGGAGCTGAAAGTACGCTTGCGTATATGATCTCACACCTGGTTGTGCTGAATGCATTTCAACATGAATATGAATACGACACGGTCAAACAGGTCGAGCCGGTTATATTCAAACAATCTATTTAAAATAAAACATGGCTCCTTTCAGGGGCCATGTTCATTCATATCACATCTACATCGCTGCCTTCTCATGAAAATCGCTGTATTATCGCCTGTTGCCTGGCAAACGCCTCCAAAACATTATGGCCCCTGGGAGCAGATTGCTTCAAACATTACCGAAGGCCTTGTCAGCGCTGGCCTTGAGGTTACATTATTTGCCACCGGTGATTCCCTTACTTCTGGAAAACTAGCTGCTGTAATTGAAAGAGGTTATGAGGAAGACCGGCAGCAAGACGCGAAGGTTTGCGAATGCTTACATATCAGTCATTTGATGGAAAGATCGTCTGAATTTGATCTTATTCATAACAACTTCGACTTTCTGCCGCTTACTTACTCGAAGCTCATTAAAACACCGATGGTCACAACCATACACGGTTTTTCTTCACAAAAAATTGTTCCCGTCTATAAAAAATATAATGATACGTCTCATTACGTATCGATCAGTAATGCAGACAGAAATGAAGATCTGAAATACGTCGCGACGGTTTATAATGGCTTAAATGTGGATGAATTTCAGTTTACTGAGCAACCGGACGATTACCTGCTTTTTTTCGGAAGGTTACACCATGACAAGGGTGCGGCAGAAGCGATAAAGATTGCAAAACAAGCCAGGAAAAGGTTAATCATGGCAGGCATTATCCAGGACGAGCGATATTTTGAAGAAAGAATAAAGCCCTTTTTAAATGATGACATACAATTTATTGGCCATGCCGGACCAGACAAACGGAATGAATTACTTGGCAAAGCCACGGCATTACTTCATCCGATAAATTTCGCTGAACCATTCGGAATGAGTGTGGCAGAATCGATGCTATGCGGAACGCCGGTTATAGCTTTTAACAAAGGTTCGATGCCTGAATTAATTAAGCACAAAGAAACAGGATTCTTGGTCAACACCATTAATGAAGCTGTTGAAGCAGCCAGCGAATTACATAATATAGACCGCCAGGACTGCAGGAAATGGGCGGCCTCACAGTTCTCTAAAGAACGAATGGTAGCTGATTATATTAAGGTTTACAAACAAATCCTTTCTTAAAAATAAAACCCTTGCTGTCTGCGTGGAGTCAACAAGGGTAAAATTATCACAACAAGTGTTTAACCCCTTCTATCAGGGCTATTCCTACTTGCAGTGTGACTTAAAATTCAACAAACAAACGAAATAGAGGTTTTATACCACCTCAACTTTTTTAAGCTCCGCCGCCTGTATTTTAGTTTTGTCGGTAGTGGTAAGCCGGTCTAATAACGCGTTAAGATCTACCGTGGCGAATGATGATGAATAGTCCGACAATCCATAAGGAATAACCAACTGCCCATCATTGATAATTGAACCGCATGAATAGACTACGTTTGGTACGTAACCTTCCCGCTCGTCATTATTCGGCACCAGAAGAGGTTCTGAAAGGCGCCCAATTTCAATGGATGGATCATCCAGTTTTAGCAAACTCACACCAAGGCAATACCTTCTCATCGGACCAACACCGTGGGTAATCATTAGCCAGCCATGTTCGGTTTCAATTGGCGAACCGCAATTTCCGATCTGCACAAATTCCCAGGTAAACCTGGGTTCCTGCAATTTAATCGGGTTTTCCCAAACGTTTATATTGTTCGAGTACATGATGTAGTTATTGCATCCGTCTATGCGCGAAATCATGGCGTACTGCCCGTTTATTTTTCTTGGAAACAGCGCAAGATTTTTGTTTTGTGCGCCAGCACCGAAAAGTGGCCTGATCTTGAAATCATAGAAATCAGTCGTTTGCAATAGCTTAGGCATAATCAGGCTGCCGTCGTAAGCGGTGTACGTCGCGTAATAAACAATCCGCCCGTCATCCTCCGTAAACTTGACAAACCGTGCGTCTTCAATCCCTTTGCGCTCAAATTCAGAAATCGGGAAAATGACACGGTCTGAAATATCAGTATCCATAGAGAAAACAATCTCGTAGTAGGAATCAGAGAGCCATAAAACTTTCTCATATTCCATTTTTTTAAACTGATCAGGCTGGATACGCTGCGAATCGATAATGATTTTCCGAAGCGTAGAATACTCAAAATGGTCGTCGAGTTTTCCTTCAAGCTCGCGCAGCACATTTACATCGATCATTGAGGTAACAGCTTTATCAAAAAATAACTTCTTTTGATACTTTGCATTACGCACGACATCGGCTTCATCGATATAACTTCCTGCAGGAATTACGGTAATGTTATTATTCTTGTCGATCATAGCCCGGCGAAAGGCAATTGACGAAATGTGACCTTCTCCGACCGCACGATAACTGATGATCAGTCGTTTTTCACCATCCTCAAGTTCTGACTGATCCGGATCTTCAATAATTGATGGGTTAAAAAACGCCGCCGATTCAATCGAATATTCGTGCGTAAAATATGCACCTATTAAAAGCTGGCGATAAGGTTGAATGTCATGAAAATCAAAACCAAGATCACTGAAAAGGCCTTTCAGCTTATTACAATGCCTGTGCAAAACCTTTGTAATATTGCGGTGCCTTTTTGAATATTCCTGTAAAAGAGGCGAAATAATACTGAATACCTCTTCTTCAGATAGACTCATTACCCGCTCAATTACTTCTTTGGCTCTCTCCTCTCCGTTAAAAAAAAAGCGTGCGATAACACGTTTTGAATCGGGATAAACCTTAACATGTTTTCGTTCTATCGGTAATCTCATAAATACTGGGCAATTATATAACTTGAATCAAACGTACAATTGTAGCTAACTTGTGCATCATTGCAAAATTAGTTCTACTAAGTGTTTCCTTGTTAACTATTTTTGGAACATATCGTTTTAATGTTTTTTTCTTTTATTGATTATGAATGTCCTGATTATTGAAGATGAGAACAGCCTGGCAATGGAAATAGCCGAATTTTTGCAAAAAGAAGGCTTTATCATTGAACTGGCACGCAGAAAAAAGTCTGCGGAGGAAAAGATTTTCGTTAACTCGTACGACTTCATTCTTCTTGACCTTGGATTACCTGACGGTGATGGCTTCGACTTGTTGAAATACCTGAAAGATATCCCCGGGCGTGACGATTCTGTAATTGTATTGACAGCGCGCGGCTCTCTGGACGACCGTATTAAAGGCCTTGAAGAAGGCGCGGATGACTATCTTGCGAAACCTTTTGCACTCACTGAACTTCTGGCACGTATGCATGCCATTATCCGCCGCAAGCATAAAGTAGAAAAAAATGAATTTAAGGTTCATGATTTTACATTAAACATTCAAAACAGAACGGTTTGTTACGGCGATGAACGCCTTAACCTCACTAAAAAGGAATACGAAATATTTAACTACCTGGTTTTAAACAAAAATCGAGTGATTCCCCGAGTCAATCTGACAGAACATGTTTGGGGAGATATACTCGAGGTAAATTCCGATTCAAACTTTGTGGATGTGCATGTGAAGAACCTCCGGAAAAAGCTTTCGCAAATGGCCCCGATCGATTGGTTCGAAACAGTAAGAAGTGTTGGTTACCGGATTAACATTTAAGCATGAGCTTTGAAACTACAGCATAAACTTGCTTTCTACAACACTTTCACCAAAATTGCGATCATCGCGATACTGGGTACACTTATTATTTCGTTCGTAGAGAACATTTCAGTCAACTCGCTTAAACAGCGGATGGTGGATAAGCGCGACAAGTTTGTATCTAATTTGTCGGTTACTGAAATAAATGAGCTTCTTCAGCAGGAGAAATCGTTTACCGATTATAACATTCTGAAAGAAGAATATATCGTTCTGACTTTAGTAAACGTTACAGATAGTATCCCTCCGCAATTTGTAGAAGAACAGCGGTCTATCGAAAAAGAGACAGGCACTTACCTTATTTTGTGGGATTATTTTCAATACGGCGGTAAAAAGTACCGCCTGGAAATAGGCGAAAGTATGGAGGCTGTGAAACGGATCGAAAAAAACACTCTTTATTTCACTTTACTCATCCTGCTGATTACCGTTAGTTTAACATTAGTAAGTGATCTTGCCTTTACCCGTTTCCTGCTAAGGCCTTTTTATAAAATCGTAGATGAAAAACTTAACAGGGTTAACGATCCTATACATTTTAATTACGAAAAGGCAGATACCACCACAGACGACTTTTTACTGCTTGACAGCAGCATCAGCGGCCTGATGAAAAAAGTGTCCGATCAGCTTCTTACGGAAAAGCAATTTATAAGTAACGTATCTCATGAATTGCTTACCCCGATTTCTGTTTTGCGGAACAGGCTCGAAAACATGCTGAATGACGATAACATTTCGGTTGAAAGCCTTAATAAAATATCGGCGTCACTTAAAACACTTACGCGACTAAAGGCAGTAATTAACAGCCTGCTTCTTATTTCAAAAGTCGAGAATCAGCAATTTAACAAGTCGGACAACATCCAGATAAAGACCTTAATTGCGGAGGTGATGGAGGAACTGGAAGACCGGCTCGACGCTCGGCATATAACATTCGAAAACAACCTGACTACTGATTATTATTTTACAGGAAACCAGGCGCTTCTGCACACCTTATTTATGAACCTCCTTAATAACGCCGTTAAATACAATAAGGAAAGCGGGAAGATCATCATCAGCGATGCTTATCCAAAAACGGGTTACCAAATTTTTATAAGTGATGAAGGCGTTGGTATGAATGAGCAGCAAATTGAAAAAGCATTTACCCGGTTCGAAAAGTTCAGTGACCGTAAAGACAGCCATGGTTTAGGTCTGGCAATAGTTAAAAGCATCGCCTCATTCCATTATATGGAAATTTCCATGCATTCAGAACCTGAAAAGGGAACTACTATCGCGATTGATTTCAGGAAATAATTCCTCTGAATATTTCTTCACAAAATCTTCATATTCCATTTGCACCTTTGAATAAGATAATCGCAACAGGATGAAGAAATCGATTTTATTACTTGCGTTTGCCGGATTCAGCGCCGGAGTTTTTGCCCAGGCAATTCCATCGAAAACATCAAAACCTGCAGTAAAAACTGATACGGTTAAGAAAGTAAACACTGTTAAGAAAGTCGGCAAAACGCAAACAAAGAAAGTTAGTTAAGAATCCAATCATAGTTTAGTTTAGTTTTTTTCCGGTTACCCTAATCTGGCCGTTCAAAGAAGGATCTTTGGGCGGCTTTTTTTTAAACATAAAAAACTTAAAGCACTTAAGCTGGTTGCTATACCTGTTACCCGGTAACTGAGATTCTGTATCCCGTTAACCCTTACGCCATTCTCGCGCGTTTTACCAGGTAGGTTTGTAAAAC
The DNA here is from genome assembly GCF_009834875.1 of Hufsiella arboris. Classification (GTDB taxonomy): domain Bacteria; phylum Bacteroidota; class Bacteroidia; order Sphingobacteriales; family Sphingobacteriaceae; genus Hufsiella_A; species Hufsiella_A arboris. The sequence goes on from NZ_WVHT01000009.1 coordinate 148,561, forward strand.
AGGATAGAAACCTGCATTGATATCGGCATCGATCATGTCGATTTTATATTGCGCGCATTTCAACTCGAGCTGTTTTTTAAAATGATCTGAAACCTGCAGATACTGATCACGCGCCTGGGAAGGATTTAATTTAATTTCGTCGCCAGTTTCCATATCAATAAAATGATGCGGCACATCGGGAAAATTAAAGTTTAGCTCATGCTGATGATCGGTAACATTGAATACCAGCACTTCATGCTTATTGTATTTAAGATGTTGGAGGGCAGCAAACAGTTCGGCTATTTCATGCGAGTCGGATACGGTGTCAAACATATCGCTGAAAATTATTACCATAGAACGTTTATGCACCTGCTCGGCAATCTGATGTAATGCTTCACTTACCGCGGTTTTTACATTTCGTGTGGGGTTATGAAGCAATTTCTCCAATTCTGTAAAAACATATTTCTGATGTACAGATGTCGATCTTGCAGGCGTTGCCAACTCCACACTTTCGGAAAATAAGCTTAAGCCAAAGGCGTCGCGTTGTTTTTTAAGCAGGTAAATAATCGACGCTGCGCTGTAAACTGAAAATGCCAGTTTATTGAACTCCTTTTCGGGATAATACATTGACGAGGACGTGTCAACAACCAGCTGACAACGAAGATTGGTTTCCTCTTCGAAGCGTTTAATAAAGAGTTTATCCGTGCGGCCAAACAGCTTCCAGTCGATGTTCTTTATCGCATCCCCGTTATTATAAAGCCTGTGTTCTGCAAACTCAACAGAAAATCCATGAAAAGGGCTTTTATGCAAACCGGTTATAAAACCCTCCACAACCTGCTGAGCAAGCATTTCAAGATTGCCAAAATTTTGTAATTCCTGGATAGAACTTAAATCCGCCTGCTTCATAAAAAGTAAATATAAATTATTGCCGGCAGTGCTGCCTACCCAATTTAAAATATTTAACGATGCGCAGACCGACACAGGCAACCTATCCGGAAATGGCGCCGTAGTTCATTAAAACACTAATTAAATCTGCAATTCTAATTCTCATGAAAACTTATTTAAAAAACTGCTTAGTGCTTGTGATAGGATTATCAGGAGCACTCCTGGCATGCAAAAAAAACAATTCAGGAAACGACGACGATAATAATCCGCCAATAAAGCGCGGTGTTCTATTACGATCAACAAATGATTTTGGGAATATATTAACAGATAGTGCCGGCCGCTCACTTTATTTTTTCTCGCCAGACGTTGCCGGAAATTCGGTTTGTTCCGGCCAGTGCCTGGTAGTGTGGCCGAAATTCTATACCAACGGAGCAATTACCGCTGACGGATTGAACAGCGCGGACTTCAGCACGATTACGAGACCTGACGGCAGCAGCCAAACCGCTTATAAAGGCTGGCCTCTTTATTATTACCAGGACGATATTTACGACGGTGATATTAAGGGGGACAAGGTAAATGACGTATGGTTTGTTGCTAAGCCCGATTACAATATCATGGTTTCGAGGGCCCAACTTGTGGGCGCAGACAATCAGAATTACACAGGTCAGCTTGTTAAAGGAACCGGTGCTACGATTTATTTAACTGATGCCATGGGACGAACTTTGTATGCATTTAACCCCGATAAAATAAATAAGAACAACTTCACCCGTTCTGATTTCAGCAATAATGCGATCTGGCCCATTTATGAAAGCGAACCCATGAAAGTACCTTCAACTCTGGACGCGGCATCGTTTGGAGTAATCGATGTTTTCGGGAAAAAGCAGCTAACGTTTAAAGGCTGGCCGATGTACTATTTTGGCCTCGATAGTGCTAAACGCGGAGTCAACAAAGGCGTAAGCATCAATAACTGGCAAATTGCCCTGCCGGCGCTCTCAGCGGCAACTCCATAGACTTGCCGTAAAACAAGAGAGTCCGCACCGTTTCCGGGCGGACTCTCTATTTATATCCTGGCGGTTACTATTAAGCTAATTGCTTGCTTAATTTATCCGCTAACACCGATTTTGGAACTGCTCCGATTTGTTTATCTACAATTTCACCATTTTTGAAAAACAATAACGCAGGAATATTACGTATACCAAATTTCATGGAAATATTAGGATTGTGATCAACATTAACTTTTCCAATCACCGCCTGTCCGTCATATTCTTTTGAAAGCTCTTCCACTACCGGGCCAACCATGCGACACGGACCACACCATTCAGCCCAAAAATCCACAAGTACCGGTTTTTCTGATTTGAGCACAACTTCCTCAAAGTTTGCATCTGTTATTTCTAATGCCATATGTGTTTTGAATTAAATTACAATGTTATTAATCAAATGTACTAACTCAATAATCCTGCCACAATAAAAGCTTGACATTATGACATTTTTTTAACCGCTGCCCTTTCTAAATGTATTGCCGGAAGTTATTTTTTCAATTTAATTGGTTTCATTTTATAATATAAAACCAATTAGCCCGCTCAGTATCCAATTTTTTTTAGTGGTGATTTTTAAGTTGCGCAAAAACCACTAGTATGAAAAAGTACCTGCTTATTATTTTATCTGTTTTTGCTCTCAAAGCCTTTTCACAGGAGATCCAGGATGGAAAAGTAAACACAGAAAGCAAACGATTTTTAAAGGAACGTGACACTACAAAGAAACAGGAGGGCTGGACCGTTCGCGGCAACAACACGCTGCTTTTAAACCAGGCGGCTTTTTCTAACTGGATTTCCGGGGGAATAAATTCGATTGCTCTTGCCGGCCGCGCCGACCAGGAGTTTAACCTGAAGCGCGGCAGAAATATATGGGATAACCGTTTCATATTGGCTTACGGCCTACGTTCGGAAGAAGGCGACCGCAGCAAAAAAGTCGAAGACCTGATCGACATTACCTCCAAATACGGCTACGAAATAGGAAGCAACTGGTATGCCGCCGTGGGAATGAATTTTAAAACACAATTTACTAAAGGCTACGATTACACAAATGATAACCTGAATTATATTTCCAATTTTATGGCCCCCGGTTATCTTGCCATCGGACTTGGTTTCGATTACATTCCTAACGACAACTTTCAGTTGAATATCCATCCCCTAACATCCAGGATGACGTTTATTACTGATGATAATGTATTTGACCCAGACCGTGACGGCATTCCCAAAGAAGCTTATGGCGCCGATCCCTTTGATCATTTTGTTTACCAGTTCGGACTTTTTCTCGGTGCCCGGTACAAAGCGAAACTAATGGACAATGTCACCTTTGATAACCGTGCCGGAATTTATTCCAATTATCTTGAAAAGCCCCAAAACATGGTGCTGTCATATTCAGCTATTCTCGACCTGAAGGTAAATAAGTTTATCTCTACCCAAATCACGTTCGATGCTTTTTATGATGAAAACCAGGTTAAGAAAGTACAGATAAAGGAAACGCTGGGAGTTGGACTGACTTACAAATATGGGAAGTATTAGACTGACGGATGACTTAAAGTCATCCGTCAGTTTATTTGGCCTTCCTTCGACTCCACTCAAAACAACTACTGACGATGTCAGGCTGACCGGAGTCGAAGCCTTCTCTTTCATTTTATAAACCTGTTACGGTAGCAAAAATACGATCGGACACCCCTAAGACATTCGATTATCTGCTATCTAAAATTTCAGGTAAGCAATAAATGTCTGGTTGTTCAGATTACCCTGGTTAGTAATATTAAAACTCGATTGTGTAGTTTTATAAACTGCACCATTATTATTCTGTTCACCAGTGCTCTTCGTATAACCAAAACCAACTGATAAAACATTTAGTTCAAAACCAAAATGTTTAAAAGGAAACCAGGTAACACCTCCTGCAATATTTGCCTGAACCATGGTCGTTTTTGAACTTATTCCATTTACATCATCATTATCGGTAAAGCCATAATTTATTGACGGCAGCACCTGGGCATAAAACTTTTTCAACAAAGGAAAATATCGTCCATATCCCACACCGATATTATAGTAATTATTCGCTAAGTCATCGAGGTCAGATTTCGCCCTGTTATACAAAAGCAAAGCAAACAATTTCTGATTGTCTTTAAAGAAATAGCCGTAATTCAGCGCCGCTGAATAAGTCGTAGCTTTCGAAGTCATACCTGACTGGAAATCTTCCGTCTTGCTTGTCGTGGTACCGAAACCTAAGCCTAATAGATTATCACCCTTTGACTGTGCGTGTGCAGCAATACCAAATGCTGCAATTAAAAAAGTAAGATAGATTTTCTTCATATAATTAATTTTGGCTCAATTATATGAAAAGCAGCAATCTAAAAAACTAGTTTAACTTATATTTTACAATAGACAACTTCGCAAGATCTTCTAAAAATTCATTGCTTGGATTGATTTTAAGTGATTTAGCGGGCATCTCTAACATCGTTTCACTCTCATAGTCCAGCACAGAAAATTTCAACTGGCAATTCCTTACGGGATTCTGCTCGGCATTTGATTTCACGATCTCATCCATCTTTGTGATAAAGCTTGTTGAAAGCTCATGCAAGGGAAGTTGAATAGTAAGGCACTTCGCCATTTTGTCGCGGAGATCAGACAGCAAAGTAATTTGGTTAACCTTGAACTCCCAGTTATCTTTTTGCCTGAAGCGCTCCGAGACTGTTCCCCTGATCTGCAGGAAATAACCGTCGGTAAAGAAGGATTTTAACTTCACGTAATCGTCGCCGAATAACACTATTTCAAATGATTCATTATAATCCTCAAACATAAACGAACCGAACGGCTTTCCCGTTTTCGTTGTACGATGAGCCGCAGCCGAAACCAAGCCTCCAAGCACCAGTTCGCGGTTTTTAAGTTTGTTGAATTCTTCCTGGTCATCCGGCTGAAGTTCGCCGTTCTTGAACTTATTGATCAGTTTCAGATGCTTTACCTGGTGTGAACAGAAATTATCCATCTCGAACTTGTAATTATCGAGCGGATGACCGGTCAGGTAAATACCGATCATATCCTTTTCATACTTGAGCTTTTCGATCAGGCCCCACTCCTGCTGCTCTGGTAACTGAGGTTCGGGAATATGTGCGTCGCTCGTTCCGCCGAACAAGGATGCCTGCGAAGAATTCAAGCTGTTCTGATAATCGTTGGTGTATTTGATCAGGCGCTCGATGCCATTGAGCATCTGCCCTTCCGGCTTACAAAAAAACTGCGCCCGATTAAAGCCGAAACAATCAAAAGCTCCGCTGAAGACGAGGTTTTCATAAACCTTTTTACTTACCGTACGCGAATTGGTGCGTTTGGCAAAATTCGCGATGCTATTATAAGGACCGTTCGCCTCGCGTTCATCAATAATACTCTCAACGGCTTTTTCTCCAACTCCTTTAATGCCGGCCATTCCAAAACGGATTTCGCCTTTCTTGTTAACCGCAAAACTCAAGTTCGATTCGTTGATATCCGGCCCCAAAACCGCTATCCCCATCTGTCTGGCTTCCTCCATAAAGAATGAAATCTTTTCAATGTTACCCTGGTTATTTAAAACCGCGGCCATATATTCAGATGGGTAATGCGCCTTTAGATAAGCTGTTTGATAGGCTACAAACGCGTAGCAGGTTGAGTGAGATTTGTTAAATGCATACGATGCAAAAGCTTCCCAGTCGGTCCAAATTTTCTCCAGCTTCTTTTCGTCGTGGCCCTTGAGTTTAGCGTTTTCAATGAATTGCGGTTTCAGCTTATCCAGCGTTTTCCGGTCCTTCTTACCCATCGCCTTACGCAATACATCGGCATCACCTTTTGTAAAATTGGCAAGCTTCTGCGATAAAAGCATCACCTGTTCCTGGTAAACTGTGATTCCGTACGTATCCGACAGGTATTCCTCCATGTCGTCCAGGTCATACGCAACCTGCTCGCGGCCATGCTTACGCGATATAAAGTTTGGAATATACTCGATCGGACCCGGGCGGTAAAGCGCGTTCATGGCGATGAGATCCTCGAATTTATCCGGTTTCAGCTCCCGCAGATACATCTGCATTCCGTCACTTTCAAACTGGAATGTTCCGTTGGTATCACCCCGTTGGTAAAGCTCAAATGTTTTTTGGTCGTCGAGCGGAATGTAATCTATATCAATTTCTACATGATGATTTTCCTTGATCAGGCGCAGGGCATCTTTGATAATAGTCAGCGTACGCAGGCCTAAAAAGTCCATCTTGATTACGCCGGCGTCTTCAACTACACGCCCGTCAAACTGTGTTACCAAAAGATCCGATTCCTTCGAGGTGGCAACAGGCAAAATATCCGTCAAATCATAAGGGGCGATAATAATACCCGCAGCGTGCACACCGGTATTCCGGATAGAGCCTTCCAGCTTACCGGCTTCCTGCAAAACCTTCGCACGGACATCGGTTCCTTTCAATATATCTTTTAATTCTGCTACCTGCTCAAACGCATCTTTAAGCGTGATTCCCAATGTTTCGGGAACAAGCTTTTTCAGCGCCGCCACTTCCGGCAGTGGTACATCAAGCACACGTGCCACGTCCTGGATACTGGTTCGCGCAGCCATTGAACCGTAGGTAATGATTTGCGCGACCTGGTTTTTCCCATACTTATCAACCACATAATCAATCACCTTCTGGCGTCCGGCGTCATCAAAATCCGTATCAATATCGGGCATCGACTTACGATCCGGGTTCAGGAAACGCTCAAACAGCAGGTTGTATTTGATAGGGTCGATGTTGGTGATGCCAATGCAATAAGCAACCGCCGAACCCGCCGCCGAACCACGCCCCGGACCAACGAACACTCCCATATCGCGTCCGGCGCGAATGAAATCAGACACAATCAAAAAGTAGCCGGCAAACCCCATGATCCTGATCGTATTCAGCTCGAAGTTTAAACGTTCTTCAACATCCGGGGAAATATCCTTATAACGCTCTTTGGCGCCGGTCATCGTCAGGTGCTTCAGATATTCCCATTGGTTGAGCGTATCGTCGGCGTGTATTTTAAACTCCGGCGGGATCGGGAAGTTGGGAAGCAGGATGTCGCGTTTAAGTTGCAACGTCTCTACCTTGTCCACAATTTCACCGGTATTGTCCAGTGCATGCGGAAGGTCGTGAAACAAATGCGCCATTTCCTGTTGCGTTTTGAAATAGAACTGATCGTTCGGGAAGCCGAAACGATAACCTTTCCCGCCTTCTTCATCCGTAGCGATCGGCGTGCTTTGCATATCGCCGGTATTCACGCATAACAAAATGTCATGAGCGTTAGCGTCCTGCTGATCCACATAATGCGAATCGTTTGAGCAGATTACTTTTACGTTGTATTTTTTTGCAAAGCGAAGCAGCACCTCGTTTACAATATTTTGCTCGTTGATCTCATGGCGCTGGAGTTCGATATAATAATCTTCGCCGAAAATATCCAGCCACCATTTGAACTCCTCTTCGGCCTCAGCCTCGCCTTTTTTAAGGATCGCTTGCGGAACAGACGCCCCGATACAGCAGGTAGTCGCGATCAGACCCTTGTGATATTTTAAAATAAGCTCCTTATCGATACGCGGCCATTTGCTGTACAAGCCTTCCATGTAGCCTAGCGAACAAAGCTTGATCAGATTCTTGTAGCCTTCCGGATTTTTTGCCAGGAAAAGTTGGTGACAGCGTACATCGCGATTTTCCTTGGTGAACTGTTTTTTATGCCGATCATCAACAACATAAAACTCACAACCAACAATAGGTTTAACACCGTGCTTTGCGGCCTCAGCTACGAACTTAAACGCACCAAACATATTTCCATGATCGGTAATTGCCAGCGCCTTCATGCCATCGGCCGCAGCCTTTTTATAAAGCTTGCTTATATCGGCAGCTCCATCAAGAAGTGAAAATTGTGTATGTACGTGTAAATGAGAGAAATCCGGCATCAGCTTATCCTAAATATGAAGAAGGTAAATTTACAATTTCCGTGGAAGTTTTGAGGGGTGTTGATAAGTTAGCTGGTGAGGACTGGAACTGTCAGTCTGAGCAGAGTCGAAGACTGGTCTGAGGCATTTCCGAAAACTTCCCGAGTAGAAAATGAATCGTAATGGTGCCAATGGTTAGTTGACAATGAATTTTGATTTGAAAACGAACGGACGTCACAGTTGGCATCTGCAGCCCCGCTTTTTGCTCCAAGTTTTTTGTTAACGATTCCACTAAAATGAATGGTTGTGCGGCAAAAAAGCTTTTCACG